>CAVWJX010000020.1:0-69960 GCA_963755435.1 uncultured Alphaproteobacteria bacterium | reverse complement strand
CTACCAGCGCCGCTCCTGGCCGTCCGTGGGGCCGCCGGCGGCGCCGGGCGAGCCGGTCAGCCGCTGACCGCTTCGTGGCGGAAGCCGTCGCCCCAGCGCTTGATGTGGCCGACCGAGGGCGAGGGGAAATGCATCGTGCAGCACAAGGTCGGGGTGTCGCAGTAGCGTTCGAGAAAGCCGCGCCGTGTGGCCGAAGCCTGCTTCTGGTCGTAATCGACGCGCATCACCAGATCGGGATAGCGCGCCTGCAGCGGCGAGTGGATCAGATCGCCGGTCATCACCGCGAGGTCGCCGCCGCGGCCGAGGCACACCGCGAAATGATCCGGGGTATGGCCCGGCGTCGGCATCAGCCGGATATGGTCGTCGAGCGCATGGTCGCTGGTGACCAGCTCGGCCTTGTTCGCCTCGATCACCGGCAAGACGCTGTCGGCGATCGCATCGAGCGGGGTCCGGGCGTGCTCCCCGGCCCAATAATCGTATTCCTTCTTCGAAAACAGATAGCGCGCCTTGGAAAAGGTCGGGACCCAGCGGCCGTTGTCGAGGCGCGTATTCCAGCCGACGTGGTCGGCGTGCAGATGCGTGCACATGACAAAATCGATGTCGTCGACGCCGACCCCGGCCGCCGCCAGCGCGCGCATGTAATGATCGTCGTTCTTGCGGTTCCACGCTTCGCGCGTCGGCCGGACCTTGTCGTTGCCGATGCAGCTGTCGACCAGCACGGTGTGGTGCGGCGTCTTGACGACATAGGATTGGAAGCACAGCACCGCCATGCCGGTCGCCGGGTCGAGTGCCGCCGGCTCCAGCCAGGCGCGATTCTCGTCGAGCAATTCGCGGCTAAGGCTCGGCAGGAATTCGAGGATCGGGGTGAACCCCGCCTCCTGCTCGACGATCCGGTGGATGGTCATGTCGTCGACGGTGAAGCTGGTGCGCATCGCGATCGGTCCTTGAGCGGCGTGGGGACGCGCGATCGTAGCCGGCGCCGCGGGCGATGACAATCGCTCGCCGCGCCGCGGACCGGTGGCGCCCGAACCGTCGCCCTCGAAGGGGCTGGATGATGTGGCGAAGCGGGTTTCCTCGCCAACGCCACTGGCGCGCGTCATTTGGTTGACGGTCGCGACGAGTGTAGGACGCCGCGCCGGCTGGGAAATTGCGAGCCGGTGTCGCCCGCGGCGGCGAGCCTTAGCCCTTCCGGATAGGTTTTCGGTCGGAATATTAAGGAAATCTGGCAGAGTCACGCTATAATCGCTTTGGTTTCGGGACTAGCCTGATCCGAACGCTGCGGCCGCCAGGGAGACAGGGCGTGCAGTGCCTCGTCTGCGAGCATCAAAACCGGGAACAGGCGCGCTTCTGCGAGGCTTGCGGCGCGGCACTGCCGGTTCGCTGCGAGAGCTGCGGCCAGGTCAATCGTCCGTCGGCGAGGTTCTGCGACGAATGCGGCGGCCGTCTCGGTGCGCCAGCGGATGCCGCCCTGCCGCCGGCAACCGACGCCGGCGAGGCGCGGGCGCCGCAAACCTATACCCCGCGATATCTGGCGGAAAAGATCCTGACCACGCGCAGCGCGCTCGAAGGCGAACGCAAGCTCGTCACCGTCCTGTTCGCCGACATTGCCGATTCCTCGGCGCTGGCGCAGGAGCTCGATGCCGAAAAGCTGCACCTGTTGATGGACCGGGTGCTGCAACTGGCCGCCGACGCGGTGCACCGCTATGGGGGCACGGTCAACAGCTATCTCGGCGACGGCATGATGGCGCTGTTCGGCGCGCCGGTCGCGCTCGAGGACCATGCGGTGCGGGCGGTGCATGCGGCGCTGACGATCCAGGAGACGATCCGCGGCTACAACAGCGAGATCCAGCACGAGCACGGCGTGACGGTGCGGCTGCGGATCGGTTTGAATACCGGATCGGTCGTGGTCGGCCGGATCGGCGACGATCTGCGGATGGATTACACCGCCAACAGCAACGTCGTGCACCTGGCTTCGCGGATGCAATCCCTGGCCGAGCCGGGCACGATTGCGATCACCGAGGATACCTACCGGGCCGCGGCCGAGGAGGTGCGCGCCGAACCGCTGGGCCCGGTCGAAGTGCGGGGCCAGCGCGAACCGGTGGTCGTCTACAAGGTCACCGGGCGAGCGCCGTGGCGCAACCGGATGGAGATCAGATCCGAGCAGGGCTTGAGCATGCTGGTCGGCCGCCGCCGCGAGCTGGCCGAACTGAAAGAGCGGCTCGCCCGCGCCGAAGCCGGCCAGGGCCAGGCCGTCGCTCTGGTCGGCGAGCCCGGGCTCGGCAAATCGCGGCTGCTCTACGAATTTCGCCGGTCCCTGGCCGACGAACGCGTGACCTGGCTCGAAGGACATTGCCGGGCGCGCGGGCTGACCCTGCCCTACGGACCGATCCTCGAAATCCTGCGCATCCTCTTTCGCCTCGAGGAGGGCGACAACCCGTTTCAGGTCGCCGAAAAGCTGCGCGAGGGCGTTGCCGAGCTGGACCAGGCTCTGGTCGAGGCGCTGCCCTTCCTCGAGCTGCTGTTCGGCCTGCCGGGCGATGATGCGGTGCTGGCCGGTCTCCAACCCAAGGACAAGCGGGCGCGGACCCAGCAGGCGATCGCCAACGTCCTCGCCGCCGCGGCCCGGCAACGCCCGCTGGTGCTGGTCTTCGAAAATCTGCACTGGCGCGACCAGAGCTCGGAAGATTTCATCGCCCATCTGGTCGGCAGCCTGTCCCGGATGCCGGTCTTGCTGGTGACGACGCACCGGCCGGGCTATCAGCTGCGCTGGGCGGACATGCCGTTCTTTGTGCAAATCCCGCTCGACCGGCTGGCCGACGACGAGATGGGCCAGATGGCCTCGGGGCTCCTCGGCCAGGACGTCGCCGAGGATTTGCTGCGCTTTATCGCCGAAAAGGCCGACGGCAACCCATTGTTCATCGAGGAAGTCACCCGCGCCCTGGTCGAGCGTAATTTTGTGATCCACCAGCCCGCGCGGCTGCAGCTGGCGAGCACCGCCGAGGTCGAATTTCCGACGACCGTACAGGGCATCATCCAGGCCCGCATCGACGCCTTGGGCGAGCCGGTCAAGCAGACCGTGCAGATCGCGGCGGTGATCGGCCGCGAATTCGATCTGCCGCTGGTGACCGCGACCTCGGATGCGGCGGCCGAGGTGCCGGGCCATATCGAAACTCTAAAGCGGGTCGAGCTGGTTCAGCAAACCCGCCTGTTGCCCAATCTCGAATATCGCTTCAAGCACGCCGTCATTCAGGGTGTGGCCTATCGCAGCCTGTTGGGCCCGCGGCGCCAGGCCTTGCACGGCGCGATCGGGCGCAGCATGGAGCATTTGGGACGCGAGGCGCAGGCCGGCATCCTCGCGCACCATTATTCGTTGAGCGATCAGCAGGAAAAAGCGGTCAGGTACGCGCTGCTGGCCGGCGACCAGGCCGCTCGCCTTTACGCCAATGCCGAAGCCGCGGCCCATTACGACCAGGCCCTCGAGCTGGCAAAATCGCTGCCGCCCTCGCCCGAATTGCAGCGCGCCCAGATCGACGCCGCGCTGAAGCGCGCCGGTGTCGGCACGACCCGCGAGGCGCTCGAAGCCGACGAGCGCAATCTCGAAGATGCGCGGGTCCTGGCCGACACGCTCGGCGACGAGCCGCGCATGGCCAGCGTGCTATACTGGCTGGGCCGGCTCGCTTATGTCCGCGGCAGGTTTGCTCGCGCGAGCGATTATGCCGAGCAGAGCCTCGTCATCGCCGACCGCCTCGATGACGAGAGCCTGGCCGCCCCGCCGGTCAATTTGATGGGGCGGCGCTATTACCTGATCGGCGAATACGCCCGCGCCGGCCGGCTGTTGGCGCGCAGTGTCGAGCAGATGCGCAATCTCGGCAATCCGACCGAGGAGGCGACTGCCGCCGGGTTTGCCGGCGTGACCTTCGGGGCGCTCGGCGAGTTCGAGCGCGCGCTCGCCTATGCCGATCACGGCCTGCATCTCTCGCGCCAATTGAAAAACCCGTTTGTCGAAGCGGCCGCCTATAATTACCGGGCGGTGGCGCATTGCTACCAGGGATCGGCCGCAGCGGCGATCGCCGATTGCGAGGAGGCCAAGCGGATCGCCGAGCGGGTCGGCGACCGGTATCGCATCTACCTCGTGCAATTCTATGAGGGCTGCGCCCATGCCATGTCGGGCAATCCGCAGCGGGCCCGCGAATTGCTCGAGGACAGCATTGCCCTGGCCGAGGAGCTTGGCACAACGACGCTGCTGGCGTGGGGCCAGGGACTCCTCGCGATGACCCTGTTGGCCTTGGGCGATGCGGGGAATGCCCAATCGCTCTGCCGACGGGCGATCGCGCTGGCCGAGCGCAGCCACGACCGGCTGGCCGATGCGCTGGCCCACCGGATATCGGCCGAGGCCTCTGCGATGCTGCAGCCGGACGACATTGCCGAGGCCGAAACCGCGGTTCTGGAAGCGATGCGGCTGCAGCGCGAAATGGCCTGCGAACCCGAGCTCGGCCGCACGCATCTGGCTTACGCATTGCTGCTGCGCGGCTGGGGCCGCGCCGCGGAGGCGGCGGCACAGCTCGGGCAGGCGGTCGAGATATTCCGCCGGCTCGGCATGCCGGCCGATCTGGCCCGCGCCGAAGCGGCACTGGCCGGCGCGCCTTCAGGGCGAGCTGCGGGGCATTGGCGGTGAACGGGCGCATCGGCATCGTCTTGAGCGGGTGGGCGCCGGCGCTGACCTTGATGTCGGGCGCGATGCTCGGCTTTAGCGATGCGGGCATCAAATTCGACGTGATCAGCACCGCCGGTGTCGGCGCTCTGATCGGGCTGCTCTCCTTGGCGCCGAAACACGGCACGCCAGAACAGGCGCTGGCCGAGCTGCCCAACCTGTTCGTCTCGGATATTCTCTACGCAGCCCTGCCGGTCAACTTCAAGCTGTTCCACAAATTCGGCCCGTTTGCCAAGCCGATGCACGATCTGCGCAACCGGATCCCGCGGATCAAGCTCGACCCGAAAGCCGCGAGCCCGCTCGGCCGGCTGCTGAACGACTGGGTCGATCTCGCCTTTTGCGCAATGACGCCATCGACATTCGAACCAAAAAGTGCGGGCCTGATGAGCCCCGGCCCGGAAATCGACGAGCTCGTCGATTTCGCCGCGCTGAAGGCTGCCGCCCCGAGGTTTTATCTCAATGCGTTCAACCTGGACGAACGCACCCTCGAGATCTTCGACAACCATACGACGAGCGCCGACGCCTATCGCGCGGCCGAGGCGCTGCCGCTGCTCTTTGCGCCGCAGCGCATGCCCAGCGGCGATCTCTACACCACCGGGGCGACGCACGATCCGACCGGGTTGCAGACAATCTGGCTAAAGCATCGGGATAGCCTTGACGCGATCATCATGCTCGATCCGATGGCCCGCGCGATCTGGCGCGAACCGACCAACATTTATGATGCCTTTCAGCTGATGCTGATGAACCCGATCATCGCGCTGCAGGTGTTGATTTCGACCCTGTACGCGAAAACCGATCGGCTGGCCGAGACCGTGCGCCGAGAGCGGCCGCAGGTCAGATTGCCGAAGCTGTATTACGTCCCGTTCGATATCGATCGCAGCTACTATCCCCGCATGCTGAGCTGGTCGCACGCGAATGCGGTCGTGCTGGAGAAGATCGGCCGGGACGCGGCGATTGCCTTCGCCGCGGCCTCGCAGGCGGGTAACCAGCAGGCGTTCGAGGACAGATACCGTTATATCAATTTTGTCGAGCGCCAGCCCCGCCTGAACGATTTTGCCCGGCCGTTTGCCCGATTGTTCGATCAGATCCGGGAGGGGCGCGATGGATGAATGGTGGACCCGACCCTCCCGGATCGGGGTTCTCGCCAGCGGCGGCGCGCCGAACCTGCATTTGATCGCCGGCGCCCTCTGCGCGTTTTACGAGAACAAGCGGAGCTTCGACGTCATCGGCGCGTCCGGCGCCGGCGCGCTCGCCGGCCTGCTCTACGCCGTGCCGAAACACCCAGGCGGCCAGGTCGCGGCATTGGAGCAAACCGTCGATCTCAATGTCTCCGACGCGATCTACCAGCTCCTGCCGATGAACTACAAGGCGTTCTTCAAGCGCGGGCCATTGACCAAAGCCTTCTGGCAGCTGGGTCAGCAGATCCCGCACCGGAAGCTCGATCGCAACGACCGCAATCATGACACTCTGGCCCGGCTCTACAATGACGCGATCGACTTCATGTTCGCGGCGCTAACGCCGACCACGCTCAACTATTTCTCGAAAAGCGTGTGCACCCGGATCGGCGTCACCGACGATCTGGTCGACTGGGGGCGATTGCCGCACTATCCGAAGCAATTCTATCTGAATGCCTTCAACCTCAATAATCAGCGGCTGAAGGTGTTCGACAAGAACACGCTGAACCCCGACGCGTTCTGGGCGGCGCTGGCGATGCCATGGCTGTTCGAACCGACCGCGGCGGCGGGCGGTGTCTACACCGAAGGCGCTTCGCACGACCCCTCCGGGCTTGAAGCGTTGTGGGGATTTGCCGAGCGCGACCTCGATCACCTCGACATGATCATCGCACTCGACACCATCGGCCCGAATTTGTGGACCAATCCGCAAAACATCTACGACGCGCTGCAAATGTCGATCATGGACCCGATCGTCGCGTTGGCCGAGACCGTGCTCACCGCCTATGGCCAGCTCGAATTCAGCGCCAATGCCGCGGCGGCGCCGAAACAGGTCCTGCCGAAATTATATTGGGTGCCGTTCCCGGTTCCCGATTGGGAGGCGCAGCACATTCTCGAATGGGGCTATGCGAATGCGCTGACCCTTTGGCATGTCGGCCACGACGCCGCCAAGAAATTTTCGGCAGTGCTCGACGACCCGGTGCGGCTGGAGCAATACCGCTATCATCAGGCCGGCGACAATCCCCAGCGGACGATCGATTTTCTCGAACTGTTCAAGGGGGTGCTGCCGGCATGACCGATCCCGCGGCGCCGCACGATCTGGTCGACTTTCAGCTGGCGGTGCTGGACGCCTATGAAAAGCTGCTGGCCAGCTGCAGCTGGGACGAGGCGCAGCTGAACGAAGCACTGAAATCGATGATGTCGTCGCTGCTGCCATTGCTGCGGTCCCAGCGCGCATTGGGCGAACAACTGTTCACCTCCCATCAGGAGGCGCTGCGTCAGTACCGCAGCGTGCTCGAAGCTTCGCTGCGCCAGTCCGATGGCCGGTCCGGCTAGCGGCAGGCGAGCCGAACATGGCGCTTCTCGGATCCGATTGGCTGGCACAGCGAATGGCGCAGTTTGCCGGCGGCGAAGCTGTTGTTTGCGGCGCAGCCACGTGTGGATCCGCCAGCATCGGCTATGGCCAATTGCACGGGCTCGTCGCCCAATGGCGTCGCGACCTTGATGCGTCGGGGTTTCGACCCGGCGCGGTCATCGCGGTCAGCCCGAACGGCGCTGCCGCCATCCCATTGCTGCTGGCCTTGGTCGGTGGCGGCTACATCGCGGCATTGCTGCCGGGCGACGGCGAAGACCCGCAGCGTTATCTCGGGCCGGCGTGTGCCGACGCACGGCTCGAGTTGCAGCCGAGCGGCGAGTGGTTGTGGGCCACGCTCGATCCGAGACAGCCGCCACCGCCGCTGCGCCGCCTGCGCCAGCGCGGCAATGGCGGGCTGGTGGTGTTCAGCTCGGGGACGACCGGCGAGTGCAAAGCCGCCCTCTTCGATTTTACCGCGCTGATCCGGCGCTATCGCGAGCCGCGGCGGGGGCAGCGAACCTTGCTGTTTCTGCGCCTGGACCATCTCGGCGGCGTCCACACAATGCTGCACACCCTGGCGCATGGCGGCACCCTCGTCATCAGCGACGACCGCCACGCCGACGCGGTCTGCGCGGCGATCGAGCGGCACCGGGTCGAACTGCTGCCGGCGACGCCGACCTTCCTGCGCATGCTGGTGCTGTCGGGTGCATACCGGCGTCACGATCTGTCGTCGTTGCGGCTGATCACCTATGGCACCGAGCCGATGCCGGCGGCGACGCTGAGGGCCTTGACCGCAGCGTTTCCGGCCACGCGATTCAAGCAGACCTATGGCCTATCGGAGCTCGGCGTATTGCCGACCCGGTCGAAGGCTGCGCATTCGCTGTGGCTGCAAGTCGGCAGCGCCGGCTGCGCGACCCGCATTGTCGACAATGTGCTGTGGATCCGCTCCGAAACCGCGATGCTGGGCTATCTGAACGCGCCGAGCCCGTTCGACGAGGACGGCTGGTACAACACCGAGGACGCGGTCGAAATCGACGGTCCCTATCTGCGGATTCTCGGCCGGACCACCGATCTGATCAATGTCGGCGGCCAGAAAGTTTATCCGGCCGAGGTCGAGAACATATTGCTGGAAATGGATAATGTGCGCGAGGCGACGGTCTGGGGCCATTCGAGCCCGGTGACCGGCCAAATCGTGGCGGCGCGGCTGAGCCTGGCACAGCCGGAGGATCCGGACGCGTTGGAACAGCGTCTCCACCGTTTCTGCCGCGGCCGGCTCGCCGCCCACAAGGTGCCGCTTTACATCGAGATCGTCGATGGCGCTCATCATGGTCCGCGGTTCAAGAAAATTCGGCCGGACGGGCGCCGCGAAGGGCAATGGCCCGCCCGGTCGTCGTAATCAGCGGCGGCAGCCGCGGATTGGGCGCGGCAATCGCGCGCCAATGCCGCGAGGCGGGTTATGTCGTCGCCGCCTTCAGCCGCGCGGCGACCGCCTTTGTCGCGACCGAGCAGCAGCGCGACCCGAGCGGCGAGCGCTTTTATTGGGCCGCGATCGACGGCCGTGACGATCGCGCGCTCAGCCGCTTTGTCGGCGCGGTCGGCGACCGATTCGGGGCGATTGACGCGCTGGTCAACAACGCCGCGGTCGGGCGGTTTGGCGCCTTTGCTCTGACGCGCATGCGCGAGCTCGATGAAACCCTCGCGGTCAATTTGCGCAGCAACCTCGTGCTGACGCGGCTGTGCACTCCGGCGATGATCGCGCGCGGCGCCGGCGCGATCGTCAACATCTCGTCGGTCAATGCGCTGCGCGGTAACGCCGGGGTCGCGGTCTACAGCGCCACCAAAGCGGCATTGGACGGGTTTACCCGGGCATTGGCGCGCGAGCTCGGGCCGCGCAACATTCGGGTCAATTCGCTGGCCCCCGGCTATTTCGACAGCGACATGGTGGCCGGGCTCGGCGAACGCCAGCGGCGCGCGATCTTGCGCAGCACGCCGCTCGGGCGCCTCGGCACTGTCGAGGAAATCGCCGCCGCGGCACTGTTCCTGCTGTCGCCGGCGGCCGCGTTCATAACCGGACAGACGCTCGTCATCGATGGAGGCCTGACCTCGTGACTGGAAACCCCAATGCCGCAGAGATCCGGCAGACCATTCACCGCGCGATCGTCGAGATCGTCGAGCGCGGCGGTGGCGTCGCCCCGGCATTCGACGATGACGCGCTGCTGGTCGACACCGGCTTGGCCTCGCTCGACCTGGCGGCGCTAGTCGCGCGGCTGGAACGGGTGTGGCGGGTCGACCCGTTTCTCGAAGCGGTGGCAATCACCGAAATCCGCACGGTCGGCGATTTGTGCCGCGCCTACCTGAATTTCATCGACCGCGCGTGATGCCTGACCGCGAGAGCTCCGGCGCGCGCGCCGGCGACATCGCGATCATCGGCGTCGCCTGCCGGTTTCCCGGCGCGCCGACCGCGGCGGCGTTCTGGAGCAATCTGCTCGGCGGCGTCGAATCGATCGCCCGCTTCTCGGACGAGGAGCTGCTGGCCGCCGGGATCGCCGAACACCTCGTCGCCGACCCGCATTACGTCAAGGCCGCGCCGATTCTCGCCGATCACGACGGCTTCGAGGCCGGCTTTTTCGGCTACGCCCCACGCGAGGCGCAGCTGATGGACCCGCAGCAGCGGCTGTTTCTCGAAGTCGCGTGGGAAGCCTTCGAGGATGCCGGCTACGACCCCTCGGGCGACAAGGGTGTGGTTGGCGTCTATGCCGGCGCCGGCGGGCTGGTGTCGAGCTATGCGCTCAATCACGACCATCGCGAATTGCGCGGCCAGACCGGCGATCTCGGGCATCTCGGCAACGATCGGGACTTCCTGCCCTCGCGAGTGGCGTTCAAGCTCGACCTGAGCGGCCCCGCGGTCAATGTGCAGACCGCCTGCTCGACCTCGTTGGTGGCGGTGCACCTGGCCTGCCGGGCACTGCTCGACGGCGACATCGACATGGCCTTGGCCGGCGCCTCGGTGGTGCGCGTGCCGCACATCAGCGGCTATCTCGCCGAGCCCGGCGGCATCTATTCGCCCGATGGCCATTGCCGCGCCTTTGACGCCGCAGGCGCCGGCACCTTGTTCGGCAGCGGGGTCGCGGCGGTGCTGCTGAAGCCGCTCGCCGCGGCGCTGGCCGACGGCGACCGCGTCTATGCCTCGATCAAGGGATCGGCGGTTACCAATGACGGCGCGCGCAAGGTCAACTACACGGCCTCGGCCGCATCGGCCCAGGCGCGAGCGATGACCCGGGCGATGGCGCTGGCCGAGGTTTCGCCCGACAGCATTGGTTATGTCGAATGCCATGGCACCGCGACGGCGATCGGCGATCCGCTCGAAATCCAGGCGCTGACCCGGGCCTTTCGTGCCCAGACCGCGCGCACCCAATTTTGCCCAATCGGCTCGGTCAAAACCAATATCGGGCACCTCGAGCAATGCGCCGGGCTCGCTGGGCTGATCAAGGCGGCGCTCGCTTTGCACCACGCGGTGATCCCGCCCTGTCTGCACCACACCAGGCCCAATCCGCGGATTCGGTTCGAGCGCTCGCCGTTCTTTGTCAACACCCGGACATTGCCGTTCGCCAGCGCCGCGGCACCGCGCCGGGCCGCCGTCAATTCGGTTGGCATGGGCGGCACCAATGCCTTTGTCGTCCTCGAAGAGGCGCCGCCGCCGGCAGCGCGCGCGCCAGGCGAGCGGCCGTTTTTTGTCGTGGCCCTGTCGGCCCGAAGCGACACCGCTCTCGCCCGGCAAGTCGCCAATTTCCGCGCGGCGCTGGTTGCTCCGGAGGTTCCCGAGCTTGGCGATCTGTGCTTTACCGCCAATTGCGGACGCCATCACTTCCAGCGGCGCTTTTGTGCCGCAGGCGCCGATCGCGCCGAATTGGCGGCGGCGCTCGACCGCTTTGCGGCCGATGGGCAAAGCCGCGCCGAGAAGAAATCGGCAGAGATCGCATTCCTGTTCTCGGGGCAGGGGGCCCAATACCCGCGCATGGGGGAGGGGCTATATCGCGCCGAACCGAATTACCGGAGGGCGCTCGATCGCTGCTTCGGCCTGTTCGAGGCCGAGGGGATCGCTCTCAGCGAGGCGCTGTTCGGCGACAGCGAGGCCCGCCTGACCCGCACTCTTTATGCCCAGCCGGCGCTGTTTTCGGTGCAGATCGCGCTGAGCGAGCTGTGGCGCGCCTGGGGCGTCACGCCCGACATCGTCATCGGCCACAGCATCGGCGAGTTCGCGGCGGCGGTGGCGGCCGGGGCATGTTCGGTCGAGGCGGCGGCCCGGCTGGTGGCAGGCCGCGCCCGGCTGATGGAGGATCTGCCCGAGCGCGGGGCGATGGCCGCGATCGGCGCCGATCCCGAAGAGCTTCGCGCGTTGTGGCCAGGACCCGGCGAGCGGATCGCGATCGCCGCCCTGAACGCGCCCGATCGCACCGTGGTTTCAGGCAGCCGCAAGTCGGTCGCGGCGCTGGTCGAGCGCTGCCGCCGGCAAGGGCTGCCGGCAACCCCGCTGAAGACCTCGCACGCCTTTCATTCGCCGCTGATGGAGCCGATGCTCGACCGCTTCGCCGCGATCGCCGCCGCGGTCGCGTTCGAGGCCCCGAAAATCCGCTGGATCTCGACCCTGAGCGCCGAAGAGATGACCGCGGCGCCCGACGCCCCTTATTGGTGCCGCCAGATCCGCCAGCCGGTGCGCTTTCGCGAGGCGCTCGAAAGGGCGTCGTCGACCGCGCACAGCTTTCTCGAAATCGGTCCCGGCGCGACCCTCGTTAGCCTCGGCCGCCGGTGCCTCGCACGCGATCCTGGAGATCCCGGCGACCGCGATCCCGACTGGCTCTGCTCGCTGACCGAAGCGGGCGCGGATTGGCCCAGCATCTTCGCCGCACTCGCCGCCTTGTATCAGCAGGGCCGCGCGATCCGCTGGCAGATGGTCGAGCCGAGCGGCGGCCGGCGCGTCAGCCTGCCGACCTACCCGTTCGAGCACGAACGGTTCTGGCTCGACCCTGATCGCACGGTGGCGCCGGCAACTAAAACTGGGAACGCCGCCCCACTTGGTCCCGAGCGGCCGCATCCGCTGCTGGGCGAGCAACTGGGCGGGGAGGGACCGGGCTTCGAGGCGTTGCTCGGCCTCGATCGGTTCGAGTTTCTCGGAGATCACCGGGTCTTCGGCCGCGCGGTGCTGCCGGCCGCGGCGATCCTCGATTTGGCGATCACGGCGGCGCGCGATCTCGGTCTGGCGCAGCCGGTGATCGAGGATTTCGTCTATGAGCGCGCCTTGACGATCCCGCCGGACCGGCCGGTATGGACCCAGACGTTGCTGGAGGGCGGTGCCGGGAATGGATTTTTCCGGCTGCAGAGCACCGGGCTCGAGGCCGGCGATCCCTGGCATTTCAATGCCAGCGGTAGGGTGCATGACGGCGCGGCGCCGATGGTCCCGCCTTTGGCCATGCAAAGCATGCGCGCCGGGCGCGAGATCCCGGCCGATCAATTCTATCGGTTTCTCGATCGGGCCGGCCTCTCCTATGGCCCCGCATTCCGCGGCATCCGCCGGCTGTGGCAGGGCCAGGACCAGGCATTTGCCGAAGTCGCCTTGCCGGCCGGGCTCGAAACCGGGGGCTATCAACTCCATCCGGCGTTTCTCGACGCCTGCCTGCATCTCTACCCGGCATTGGTCCGGCGTTATGGCTGGTTCGACGGCGAGCCCACTGCGGCAGATGGCGTTTACATTCCGAGCACAATTGAATCCTGCCATTTTTACCAGGCCGGGGTTGAGTACGCCTGGGTCCACGCGAGCGTCATCGAGCGCGCGCCGGATGAGGCCTGGCTGAAGCTCGATATCCGTGCCTACGCTCGCGACGGCAATCCGGTCGCGGCGCTGCGCGGACTGACCGTGCGCCGGGTTTCGGGCGAGATAGCGGCCGAAGCCGAGGAGCCGGAGTTCGCGCGGCTGCTCTACACTCTCGCCTGGCGGGAACTGCCCGATGCGGCGCCTGCCGCCGAGCCGCCGCGGCACTGGTACATTTTTGCCGACCAGCGCGGGGTCGGCGAGCGCCTCGCGCATCTGCTGGCCGGACAAGGCGCCAGCACGGTGGTGCTGAGCCCCGAGCTGGGCATCGCCGAAGCTATTCTCGACGAGGCGCCACAATGCCCGATTGGCATCGTCTACCTGCGGGCGCTCGATGTCCGACCGGTCGATCCCGGCGACCCGGCCGCAATGACCCCGGCGGCGATGCTGGTCTGCGGCGGCTGCCTCGATATCGCCCGGGCGCTCGATCGCGCGGGCGATCGGTTTCGCCAGCCGCCGCGTCTGTGGCTCGCGACCGAGGGTGCCGAAGACACGCCGGCGCAAGCCGCGCTTTGGGGTCTCGGCCGCAGCTTCGCGCTCGAATATCCGGAGATGTGGGGCGGGCTGATCGACCTGCCCGCCGAGGCGGCGCCGCAACATGCGGCCACCCTGCTGCTGCGCGAATTGGGGGCCGGGGACGGCGAAGACCAGGTTGTCTGCCGCGCCGACAGGCGGCTCGCTCCCCGGCTCGTCCGGGTGGCGAACGGGAACAGAATTTCGCCCACATTATCCGCCGAGGCGAGCTATTGGATCGTCGGCGGGCCGGGCCGGCTCGGGCTCGAAACCGCCGCGGCGCTGATCGAAGCCGGGGCAAGGCACCTGGTGTTGAGCGCTCGCCACGAGCCCGGTGGCACCGCCAGCGCGGCGATCGAAAAGCTGCGGCGGCAGGCCCAAATCCAGTTCATTCCGGCCGATATCGGCGATGCGGCCGCGGTCGCCGCCGCGGTTGCCCGGATCGGCGCGACGATGCCGCCGCTGAAGGGCGTCATCCACGCGGCGGCGGTGTTCGAGGACGCGCTTCTCGCCAATGCCGGGCGCGACCTGTTCGAGCGCGTGCTGCGGCCGAAGCTCGCCGGCGCGTGGCACCTGCACCAGGCGACGATGCGGCTCGACCTCGATTTCTTCGTGCTGTTTTCGAGCGTGCTGAGCCTCTGGGGCGCGGCCGGTCAGGGCGCCTATGCCGCGGCCAACAGCGCTCTCGATGCGCTGGCGTTCCATCGGCGCGCCCAGGGATTACCGGCGACCGTGTTCAACTGGGGTCCGTGGGACGATGCCGGGCGTTGGGGAAAGGTTGCCGCGGCGTTGTGGAAGCAGCGCGGCACCACCGCTCTGCCAGTCAGGACTGGATTGGGTATCCTGCTCGCCCATTTGCGCGACGGCCCGGCGCAGGTGATGGCGAGCGATACCTCTTGGCCCGACTTTCTCGGCCAGTTCGCCCGGGTCCCGGCGCTCTATCGCGAGCTGGCCCCGGCGGCAGCGCCCACCGCGACCGTCACCCCGCGCGACCCGCACCAGCGCGACCCGCAACAACGCGACGCCCGTCAGCAGGCCGAAGCTGCGGTCGCGACCCACGCGGCGGAAGTCCTCGGTCTCGACGGCCCGATCGACATT
This sequence comes from uncultured Alphaproteobacteria bacterium, assembly GCA_963755435.1. Taxonomy (GTDB): domain Bacteria; phylum Pseudomonadota; class Alphaproteobacteria; order ATCC43930; family CGMCC-115725; genus AP-15. The sequence goes on along the minus strand of CAVWJX010000020.1, from coordinate 55,246 downwards.
ACCCGGCCGCTCAACGAGCTCGGCCTCGATTCGCTGCTGGCGGTGACCCTCGCCAATCGCCTGCGTCGGGTTCTCGATCGGACATTGCCGACCGCGATCCTGCTCAAAGGGCCGAGCGTCAGGCAGCTGGTCGACGAGCTTTACCCCGAGGCGCCGCCGCGATCGCCCGAGGTCGAGGCCGGCAACGCCGTTCCGGCCAAGGTTTCGGCCGCGCAGATCGTCGGCAATCGTTGGCTGGTCATTCATCGGCCCAACCCGAGGGCCACGGTCAGGCTCTTCGGTTTCCCGTTTGCCGGAGGCGGGGCGGCAACCTTCCGGCCCTGGACCGACCAGCTCGACCCCGAGATCGAGCTCGTCGCGATCGAGCCGCCGGGGCGCCAGACCCGGATCGATGAAGCGCCGATCCGCGACATCGAGAGCCTGCTGCAGCACCTCGTGCCCGAATTGCTGCCGCTTCTCGACAAGCCGTTTGCGGTCTACGGGCACTGCCTCGGCGCGCTGACTCTGTTCGAAACCGTGCGCGAGTTGATCGGCCGGCACGGCATCGCGCCGATGCACATCTTTGTGTCGGGGGCGCGCCCGCCGGACGAACTGCAGCGCCATCAGGCATTCGAGACCGATCTCCTCGAACGGCTACTGCAGCTGCCGGAGTACAACCTGTTCGAGCCGATTTATCGCCAGCCGGACGCGGTTTTCGCCGAGGCGATCCGCCGGTTCAACGTCGTCGCCACCGAGAGCCTGGTGCGCGACCCCGAGCTGCGCCGCCTGCTCCTGCCGGCGATCCGCGCCGAATTCGAGATGGCCTCGAACTATCGCCATACTCCGCAACCGCCCTGGGATGTGCCGATCACCTGCCTGACCGGCATCCATGACGACTATGTCTCGGCTGAGAACGCGCGCTCCTGGGGCCGCTTTACCAAAAAGCGCTTTCAGCTGTTCACGCGGGACAGCGAGCATTTCATCGTCGTCGACGATGATCGCTTTCTGCTCCGGGTGATCAACCGCGAGCTGACGAGCGGGCTCGACTAGTGCCGCCGGCGGTCCGCCTCGCCCGGTTCGGGGTCGGCAATCTGCGCTGCGACGAGCTTGCTTGCGAGCCGCTCGGCGACGGCATGGTGCGGGTTCGCTTTGACGCGGTCTCGCTGAACCGGCGCGATCTGCTGGTGGTTCGCGGCACCTACGGCCCGGATTTGCCACTGCCGCTGATCCCGTGCAGCGACGGCGCCGGGGTCATCGTCGAGGCGGGCCGGGATTGCGGTGGCCTTGCAAGCAGCGACCGGGTCTGCACCCACATGGTCCCCGACTGGCTGGAAGGACCGTTGCGGCCCCGGATGCGGCTGACCACTCTCGGCGGTCCGGCCCAAGGTGTAATGTGCGCCGAGCGGGTGTTGCCAAAGAGCGCGGTGGTGCCGATCCCGGATGGCCTCTCGTTCGAGCACGCCGCCTGCCTCCCGGTCGCCGGCCTGGCGGCCTGGAGTGCATTGGCGACGCAAGCGCAAATCGGTCGCGGCAGCCGGGTGCTGCTGTCGGGCACCGGCGGCGTCGGCATGATGGCGCTCGGCATCGCCAAGGCGCTCGGCGCCGCCGTCGCGATAACCTCGTCCTCGGAGCAGAAGCGCGCGCAAGCCGCGGCGCTCGGCGCCGATTTGACGCTGGATTACCGCAACCAAGGTTGGGCCGAGCGGGTCCGCGAATGGAGCCGGGGCGGCGTCGACGTCGCCCTCGACATCGGCGGCGCAGCGACCCTCGACCAGTCGGTCCGGGCGGTGCGCGATGGCGGCCTGGTGGCGCTGCTCGGGGTCGGGGAGAAGGGCGGCCGGTCACCCGACCTGGCGCCCGACTTGGCTCAGATCCTGACCCGCCGGATCCGCCTCCATGGCATTTTTGTCGGCAGCCGCGCCGAGCTCGAGCACTACGTGGCGTTCGTCGCCGCCCACGCGATCGCACCGGTCATCGACCGTGTCTTTGATGGGCTCGGCAGCGCCCGGCAGGCCTTCGCCCACCTCGTCGCCGGCCGGCACCTCGGCAAGGTTGTGATCCGCGTCGCCGGTTAGAGGGTTAAAAGTCGAAGTCGCGCTCCATGGTTTCGAGCATTGCCGCGGCGATCAGGGTCGCCCGGCCGTCATCGCCGTGGACCCGCCGATGTAGTTCGACGACCTGGCGCTGCAATTCATAAGCCTCGGCCTGATCGCCTTCCTGCCACAGGATCGCGGCCAGATTGCCCATCGCCGCAAGGTTGTCCGGGTCGAGTTCGCCATGCTCTCGGGTCAGCGCTGCCATCACCCGTTGCAACAACTCGCGGGCGGCAGCGAGATCGCCCTCGGCCGCCACGGTTCCGGCGAGATTATTGATCGCCCGCAAGGTGTCGCGGCCGGTCTCGCCACCGCTCTCGCCCGCCTGCGCGCGCATGCCGGTGACGACCTGCTCCTGGAGCCGCCGCGCTTCGGCCAATTCGCCCTGCGCGGCCATCGTTACCGCCAATTTGCCGATCGCCTTCAAGGTGTCGGCATGGTCTTCGCCGAGGAGCTTGCGGCGGCCGGCGACAACCTCCTCTTCGAGCTTGCGCGCGGCGATCAGCCGGCCCTCGCCCCACAGCGCCTCGGCAAGGTCGAGCATCGCCGTCAAGGTCCTCGGATGCGCCGCGCCGAACTTCCGGCGCGTTTCGCCAAGCAGAACTTCCAGGTGTCTGGTGGCGCTGTCGAAAGATCCCTCGCCGCTCATCGCCCCGGCATTTCCCCGCGCTAATCGAAATCCCCGGCCTGATCGAAATCCCCGGCCTAATCGAAATCCGCCGCCAGGCTCGCGCGCACCGGCTCGGAGAGCGCCGCCATATGAGCATAATTCGCATGGTCGAAGCCGACAACAATCCGCGCCCCCGGCAGCTTGAACCGGGCGATTGCTTCAGGCGGAAACGCGAATTTGAGAAACTGGACCGCCGAGGCCTTGCCCTCGGAGCTGGTGTTCTCGCGTGTCGGATCCGGCTCGCCCGTTACCCGCACCCGATCGACCTCGATGAACGCGCGGTGTTCGATCCCGCCAAGCCTGGCCAGCGCCGCCGCCCGGCGCAGCGGATCGTCGATTTCGAACATGACTGTCGCCACCAGCTCGTTGCCTTGCGGGATCAGCGGGTTGTAGGCGTCGAGCTCGTCTGCGAGCTGCGCCGGGCCGCCCTTCTCGATGTACAGCATCTCTTGCACCTGGTGCCGCATCGTCTCGAAATTTTCGAAATTGAAGGTCGCGAACGGGCCGATCTCGACCCGACGCTGACGCTTCATCTCGCTCAGCAGCCGGCGTCGCTCGCGCCGCACCGGGAGATAGTCGGCGCGCGGCAGGATGTCGTCGCGGGTCAGCCGGCGCTGCGGCTGGGACGTAAGCTTGATCATCAGCTCCTCGCATTCGGGTCGGACCACGTCCCGGCGATGCCGTAGGCGCGGGCGATCAGTTCGATCGGGTGCAGCTGGCGCGGCGGCGGCGCTTTGGCGGCGCTCTGGGCTGCGGCCTCGATCTCCATCCCCTGGACGATGTGCATGCCGGCGAGCGGGCATTCGGACGCAACGAATTGCGAGGCATTTTTCACGGCTTGGCGGGCGACCGGCTTGCCGACTTTGAGCGCCGTCTCGAAATTCCCGGTGAGCACGCCCCACGCGCCGCCATGGCCCGAGCACCGTTCGATGATAGCGAGCTTGGTGTCGGGCAGCAGCCGAAGCATTTCCGCCGCCTTTTGCCCCATATTTTGGGCCCGCGCATGGCAGGCCAGATGCAACGTCACATCGCCGTCGAGCGGCGCCATGCCGGCGGCGAGCCCCTCGTGGCGCGCGATATCGACGATGTACTCGCTGACATCGAAGGTCGCAGCGGCGAGCTGTTTGACCGCCGGATCGTCGGGTACGATCAGCGGCCACTCGAATTTGAGCATCAGCGCGCAGGACGGCACCAGGGCAATGATGTCGTAGCCCTGCTCGATCCAGCGGGCGAGCGAGGCCGCAACCTTGTGCGCCGCGGCGGCGACGGCGGCGAGGTCGCCCTGCTCGAATTGCGGCATGCCGCAGCAGCGCGGGTAGAGCACTTCGGTCTCGACGCCGTTCTTCGCCAGCACCGCGCGGGTCGCCTCGCCGATCCCCGGATTGTTGTAGTTGACGAAGCAGGTGGCGTAGAGCACTGCCTTGCGCCCGGCGGCGGGGGCGGAGCGGTCGACCGGCGGTGCGGCCGCTTTGGCGCGCATCACGAAAGTCCGCCCATGATAGGCCGGCAACGCCGCCCGGTGGTCGATCCCGGCAGTCTTTTCCAGCAGCTTCCGGGTCAGATGGTTGCGGCGGTCGCCCGCCCAATTGGCCAACGGCGCCACGGTACCGGCCAGCTGCCCGTTGCGGTCGGTCTTGGCCAGCCGGCGCTGCCGCCAGGGTATCTGCCGCTCCTTCAGTTCCACCGCGCGGTGGCGCAGCATCAGATGCGGGAAGTCGACATCGAATTCATGCGGCGGCACGTAGGGACATTTGGACATGAAGCACATGTCGCACAGGGTGCAGGCGGCGGCGACCTTGTGGTAATCGGCCTTGGCCACGCCGTCGACCTCACCGCTCGCCGAGCTGTCGATCAAATCGAACAGGCGGGGGAAGGCGTCGCACAAATTGAAGCACCGCCGGCAGGCATGGCAGATCTCGAAGACTCGCTGCATTTCTGCTTCGGTTTTCGCGCGGTCGGCGAAATCGGGATCCTGCCAACGGATCGCGTGCCGGGTCGGAGCCTCAAGGCTGCCTTCTCGCATGTTTGATCTCTGATGCTCGCGATCGGGTCGAGAGCGAAAAATGTCATCGAGGGGCGAGGCAGCGGTGCCCCGCCCCACATTCGCTGTCGCGTGGTCTCGCAGCTCAGGCGAGTTGGTCGAGCGCGCGCTGAAAACGCCCGGCATGCGACTTCTCGGCCTTGGCGAGGGTTTCAAACCACTCGGCGATCTCGTCAAAGCCTTCCTCGCGCGCGGTGCGGGCCATTCCGGGATACATGTCGGTGTATTCGTGGGTCTCCCCGGCCACGGCCGCCGCGAGGTTGTCGGCGGTCGGCCCGATCGGCTTGCCGGTCACCGGGTCGCCGACTTCCTCGAGGTATTCGAGATGCCCGTGCGCATGGCCGGTCTCGCCTTCGGCGGTCGAGCGGAACACCGCCGAAACGTCGCTGTGACCTTCGATGTCGGCCTTTTGCGCGAAATAGAGATAACGCCGATTGGCCTGGCTCTCGCCGGCAAAGGCGGCCTTGAGGTTTTCCTCGGTCCTCGAATTCTTCAACGACACGATAAAGCTCCCTAGCGTTCAATTCAGCGGCCGCGACAGGCAGCCTTGCTGGCCAGCCGCAGATGTGGGAAGCCCAATGCGCCGGTCAATAGATTAGAATAAGTCCAGTTTGTCGCACGCTCGAATTGCGCCGGCTACGCCATGCGCGGCCATGCCATTGCGTCGTGCGGCTGAAGCACCGCGCTGAACGCCGTGCGCGCACGGTCAAGCGGCCGAGGGTATGCCGCCAACTTTGAATGAGGTCGAGAAGAGGAGCGAAGCTCAGCCGCCGCCGGGCCGCACGCGGATGATGATGTCGACACGGCGGATCTCGGTCCCAGACGGAGGTGCAGGCAACCCGCTGACCGACAGATGCTGCGCCGGGATATCCCGCAATTCGCCGGTCGCTTCGCAGAAAAAGTGGTGATGATCGGCCGTGTTCGTGTCGAAATAAGAGCGTCCCGGCTCGACCATGGCCTCGCGCAACAGGCCCATCTCGGTAAACTGATGCAGCGTATTGTACACCGTAGCCAGCGAAACCTGAATACCCGCGGCGAGTGCCTCGCCGTGGAGATTCTCCGCGGTCACGTGGCGATCGCCTCCTTCGAGCAAAAGCCGGGCGAGTGCCAGACGCTGGCGGGTTGGCCGCAGGCCAGCCTCGCGCAGTCGCCGCAGGGCAGTGGAGGAGGGGAGCGCCTTATTCATGTCATAAATATAAACCCGAGTGCCGCGAAAATAAACACTTGCATCGCGGCTGATTGCACCATTGCGCAGAAAAAATTCTCCGGCAGGACAGAATTGCCCCGCCGGAGACCCGTTTCCCGCCTCGCCTAGCGCCGGGCGACGCAGCAGAAATCAAGGCGATCACTGCCGGCGCTGCAAGCGGCACCGGGCGAACGCGCCGTATTGCCTACAGATTGGCCTGGAAGTCGCTGTAGTCGCGAACCTTCTTGTAGATCTGCAAACGGTTGCGCTGGCTGTCAGCGACGATGACGCTGTCAGTCGCCGGATCGAACTCTACCGCCGTCGGGAAGCAGAAGCGCCATTGCGGCTCGAGGCTCTTGACCCGACGCCGGGCCTTTTTCATGTCGGGATTGGCGTCGACGGTCTGCTCGCCCCATTTCGACAGTACCTGTGCGTCGCCGATCAGATTGGCGACCGGCTTGCCTTCGGCGTCGAACACGCACACCCGGTGGTTACCCCAATCGGTGACGTAGATATCGCCGTCGGGATCGACCGCGACGTCGGTCGGGTGATTGAGGAGACCGGGCTTCGGATAGTGCGTCGTTTCGGAACTCGCGCTGACGTAGGGCCCGAACATGGTCACGGCATAGGCCCCTTCAGGGGTCTCGACCTTCCCATACTGACCGAACTTCATCAGAAACTTGCCCTCCGGCGACAGTTTCTGGACGCGATGGTTCTTCCAGTCGGCGACGTAGATATTGCCGTCCTTGTCGGTGGTGATACCCCAAGGCTGATTGAATTCGCCGTCGCCGCTGCCGGCCCGACCGCACTTGCCGACGAACTTGCCCTCAGGGGTAAACACCTGCAGGCGGTTATTGCCGCTGTCGACGACGATGATGTTGCCGTTTTTCTCGATGGCCAGACCCGCGGGACGGTTGAATTCACCATCGCCGCTGCCGGCCTTTCCCCACTTGCGCAGGAACTTGCCGCTGCTGTCGAACACCGAGATCGTATTCTGCCAATCGTCCGACACATAGACGTGGTCGTTGTTGTCGACGGCAACGCCAAACGGCCAAGTGCAATGGCCGTCGCCCTCGCCGTATTCGCAGAAATCGGCGATGAATTCTTCTTCGCCCGGACCGCCGACCTTCACCTTGTTGACGTGCATCCCGAAATTGTTTTCGTTGCCGCGATTGGCGGCATAGATGACGCCGTCCTTGCCGAGGCACATCGTCTGAACGTAATTGAACCCGGGGCCGCGCGCCGCATTGCGCCCGACCGCATGGCTCCAATCAAAGACGCGTCCTTCCGAGACCGTTGTGAGCGGCATCGCGCTCCTCCTCTCTAATCGACGTGTGCGTTTTTTGCCGGTCTGCCGCCGGCCCGGCTCCTTCCCGCGGTTTGCTCCGCGGCAAGGAGGTCGCGCCGGCGGCCGGTGCCGTCAGTTCAAGAAGGCCGGCTGCTCAAAGGTGCCGTTGACGATCGGCGCCGGGTTGAGCTTCAGCCACTTGTCGAGGATCGTCGAGTAGACGCTCCGGAAGTCCATGTTCGGGTTCAGATCGCCCTGAACTAGGTGCTCCGGCTTGAGCGAGGGCATCTCGCCGTAATGCCCGCCCTTGACCTTGTCGCCAAGCACGAAGGCAACCCCGCCGGCGCCGTGATCGGTCCCCGAGCCGTTGTCGCGGACCCGGCGGCCAAACTCGGAAAACATCAGCAGGATCACATTGTCGGCATGATCGTGCTCGCGCAGATCCTTCATGAAGGCGTCGATGCCTTCGGTGACCGCGGTCCACAGATTACCGTGGCCAGGGTTCTGCCCGGCATGGGTGTCGAACGTGCCGTGATCGCAGTAGAAAATCCGGCTCCCAAGATCGGCCGTATGCACCTGGGCAATGCCCTTGAGCTTACGCGCGATCGGCGTGTTGGGATACTGCACCGTCGACTTGTAGTTCAGTGGCGCAACCTTAAGGATATCCTCGCCCTTCAAGGAATTGAGGCCGGTGGTCGCCATGTACTCCATGACCCCGGTGCCGGGGACAGGTTGGTACATCTGCTTGAAGCGATCGAGCACTTGCGCGCGCTGGTTTCCCTGAACCGTCGGCAGGAAGCCATATTTCTCGAGCGGGCCGCCGACGCACGCCACCGGGACGCCCGCTACCGACAGCGAGCGTGGCAGGCTCGGTCCAAAGCTGACCGTGGTGACCACATTCTCCTTGTTGGGGTCGAATTCGCGGGCGACCCGGCCGAGCCATCCTTCGGTCCCGACCTTTTCCGGTTCGCAGGTGTGCCAGATGTCCATCGAGCGGAAGTGCGAGCGCGGCGAGTTGGCGTAGCCGACGCCGTGCAGGATGGCGAGCTTCTTGTCATCCCAGAACTGCTTCAGTGGCGCCATGTAGTTCGGGATGCCGTAATCCTTGTCGAGATGCGTAATCTGGTTGTCGGGGATTCCAACCGCTTTGCGATTATCGCGGTATAGCGGATTATTGTAGGGGATCACCGTGTTTAGATAATCGTTGCCGCCGGTGAGTTGCAGTACAACGATCACCGGGTCCTTCTGCGTCGTCTGTGTTGCTGGCATGGGCCTTCCTCCTTGACTCATCAATCTCAGTCGTTAGGCGAACTGATACTCTCTTGTCGCGGCGATCAGTTGCAGCATTTCGCCGGTGCGCTGGTCGGCAACTTCGGCATTCGCCTCGCTATCCCAGCTGACCTGGCCCCAATCCTTGGCCTGTGCGACAAGCTCCTGTTTGGTGTCGGCGCCGACCTCCACCGGACCCAGCAGGTCGAGGCAGCCATCGACCAGCTGCTCGGGGTTCAGCGAGCCGTGCGCCTTCAACCGGTCGATGATGGCGCGGACCCCTGGCCGCGACGGATCGCCGACCTGTCCGGCGACAAAGTTGATCCGGGCCATCAGCGAGCCGCTGTTGATCCACTCCTTGCCGGTATGCCAGCCCTCGACCGAGGGCGGGTTGAGCAGATCCTGGCCCATATAGGTCGGGTTCATCGACAATTCACCATAGCCGGGGGCCGGGATTTCATGGCCGCCGACCAGCCGCAGCGTGCCGACCACGACTTCGGCCGGGGATTTCATGTGCTGGTAGCGTGCATTCTTGAAGAAGTCGGAATTGAACAGCACGCGCAGCACCGAGCGCATGTCGAACTTCGCGTCGCGGAACGCACCGACCAGAGTGTCGATCGCCTTCTGGTCGCGCGGCGCCTCGATCGGCCAGGCCGGCACTTGCGGCTCGTCGGCGACGAAGAAGTTGTAGAGATGCCGGCAGATGAAGCGAGCGCAAGCCGGCTGCTGCACGACGATGTCGATGATGTCTTCGCCGTTGAACCGGCCCTTATGGCCGAGAAATTCCTTCTCGCCGTCATCGTGGTCTTCCGGACGATACTCGAACTTCCAGGGGAACCGGCCATAGGGCGCGCGCGGAATTTTGGTTTCAAAGGTCCAGCCGGTGAATGCGCGCGAGCATTCGCGAACATCCTTTTCGGTATAGTTTCCGGCGCCGAGGCTGAACAGTTCGAGCAATTCGCGGCCCCAATTCTCGTTGACCGCGGTCCCGTGGTTCTGCTGGTTGTCGAGCCAGAAGATCATCGTCGGGTTTCGCGCCACGCTCAGCAGCAGGTCGCGATAGTTCCCCATGCCCTGTTCGCGGAACAGATTGATCTGTTCCAACAGCTGGTCGTAATTGTCGACCTTCGAGTTGCCGGTGGCGAACACGTGGTGCCAGAACAGCGCCATCTTCTCTTGCAGCGGGCGCTTGGTGTTCACCAGATAGAACATCCAATTCAAATTGCCCATCGGCGGCTGCCCGCCCGGCAGCAGCGAGGCCGGCTGATAGCGCAGCAAGCTGTAGGCGTCGACCGGCGGCTGCGTTTCGGGATGCAGCAGCTCCTCGACCGTCGCCTCATATCCTTTGGCGGCGCGCGCCTCGATCTCATCGCGGCCGGCACCGAACCCCGCCCGGCGCATCAGATGTGCCATCAAAACGATGTCTTCTTGGTATGCCATCTCGGGCCCTCCTCCTTGGGTGTTGATGATGGTTTACGCGCGGCGCGTCATGCGACGGCTCGTTGATCTGGGATGCTGCGCCACACGCTTGGAGAAACTCGGCGGCGCAGGTTCGAAGATCGGTTCGAGCCGGTCGACCGGACCGGAAAGGCCGGGCGCGGCAGGCGGCCGGGGTTGCGCGAACTCCACAGCTGAGCGCATTTGCTCTCGAGCCAGCACATCGTATCAGCCCGCCAGCCGCAAAAACCGGATCGATACAGGCGTCACCCTGCACCTTGGAACTATTTTATCCTGGGTGTCGGGGCTGTCAAGCAGGGCGCGCGAGACGCCGACGGATTTTCCGGCCCGGGCTCGGGTTGCGCTCCAGCCGCAACGGGGGAATTTTATCCTCGGCCTGTCTACCTCGGCGCGGCCTATCCTTGCCGCGATTGAGCAAGCGGATGGCGGCCGGGCACGGGTGCGGCTCGGGGGATGGCTGCCGGTGCCGGGTCAGCCGGGGTTGCGGCTCCAACTCTTGCCTAGCTGGGCCATAAACGGGTGCCAGGATTCGATGACGAGCTTGGCGCCGAGCGCGGAAAAGCGCGTCGAGCCGCCCATCCAATTGTCGAAGCTCGCCCGCGCGAAACCGGCGTTGACCGCCATCGCATCGGACCAGGTCCTGACCGCGAGCATGTCGATCGCAGTGCGCGCGGTGACCTCGATACCGCCGCGCGTCAGCGCCGCCGCCTCTTCGCCGAGAGCATCGAGCGCGTGCGTTATGGCGGCGCGATACCCGGCCAGCACGGCCAGGGTCTCGCCACCAATCGGCGCGGGAAGCGGGTCGGGGCCGCGCACCGGCAGCGTCATCGGCAAAGCGGGGGCAGGGGCGGGAGCGGGGGCGGGAGCGCCCTGCAATGCACTCGACCCGGTCGCGAGCGCGCCGGTCGCCGGCACCGCCGGGCTGTCGCCGACGGTTTCGCCCGGTGCGGCGGTTGGGCTTGCGGTTGGGCTCGCGATCGCGGCCGCTCCAATCGAACGGGTGGCCCGCTTGCCTTTGATCTCCATTCTCGTGATCCTCGCCTGCCAAGCGCGCTGCAAGCTGCGCAGCTCGATCAGCTAACCCGGAAAGGTTCCGCATTGCAACCGGAATTGTGCAACGCACAACAGGCCGGGGATGCCAATGGCCGGAACCGGTCGAGAGCGGCGCCCAGCGGTGGCGGCTCAATAAACCCGTTTGCGAAACAGCCATCCGGCCGCGGCGAGGCTGGCGACGGCGATCAGCGCCATCGGCCAGTACTGGGGCCACAGCTGGCGCATGTCGGCGCCTTCGAGAAAGACGGCGCGCACGACGATCAGGAAATAGCGCAGCGGGTTGACGAGGGTGAGGTCCTGCACCGCCTCGGCCATATTGGCGATCGGCGTCGCAAACCCCGACAGGATGATCGAGGGCACCATGTAGAGGAAGGCGCCGAGCAGCGCCTGCTGCTGCGTCGCGGCGAGCGAGGACAGCATCAGCCCGATGCCGGTCACCGCCGCGATGAACAAGGCGAGCCCGAGATAGAGCGCAAGGAGGCTGCCGCGCAGCGGGATCGCGAACCACCAGACCGCGGCGAGGATGATCGCCGACGCCTCGACGGCGCCGATCAGGAGGCCCGGCAGCCCTTTCCCCAACAGGATATCGACCGGCCGCAGCGGCGTCATCAGAAGCTGGTCGAAGGTCCCGGCCTCGCGCTCGCGCGCTACCGACAGGCCGACCACGAGCAGCGTCACGATTTGGGTTAAGAGCGCCACGATCCCCGGCACGATGAACCAGCGCGAGGATAGGGTCGGGTTGTACCAGGCGCGCTCGTCGAGCGCCGGCGAGGTGAGGCCGCCATGCGCCGCCACCCAGTCCGCGCCGAAGCCGCTCAGGATCGTGTCGGCGTAGCCGAGCACGAGCAGCGCGGTGTTCGAGTTGCGGCCATCGACGATCACCTGCACGGGTGCCGGCTGGTGGCGCAACAGATCGCGGGTGAAGCGAGGGTCGATGACGAGCACCGCCGCCGCCCGGCGCGCGTCGATCAAAGGCGCGATCTGCCGCTCGCTGTGCGGCCGCGCCACCTCGGCGAACGAGGGCGAGCCGAGAAAGCGCGCGACCAAATCGCGCGAGGCGGCGCTCCGGTCGGCGTCGTAGACCGCGATCGGGACGTGGTTCAAGTCGAAGGTCGCGGCATACCCGAACACCAGGAATTGCAGCAACGGCGGGCCGACCAGCACGAACCGGCTTTTGCGGTCCTTCAGCACGGCAAGCAATTCCTTGACGATCAGCGCGACGACCGGACGCCACATCGGGTTAATCGAGGCGCTTGCGCGCGACGAGGCGCGCCACGCCGAGAAAGAGCGCGGCCATGACCGCCAGCGCCGCGGCGTTCGGCAGGATTACCGACCAGAGATTGCCGGCGAGAAACACGGTTTGCAGGATCGCGACGAAATAGCGGGCGGCGACGGCGTAGGTGATCGCCTGAACGGCCTGCGGCATGCTGGCGATGTCGAAGATAAAGCCGGAAAGGATGAAGGCGGGGAGGAAGGTGGCGACGATCGCGATCTGGCCGGCGACGAACTGGTTGCGCGCGAAGCTCGAGATCAAGAGGCCGATGCCGAGCGCGGCCAGAAGGAAGAGGGCCGCCGCGCCGGTCAGCACCCACAGCGAGCCTTTGAGCGGCACCGCGAACAGCCACACCGCGATCGCCGTCGAGACCCCCATGCCGCCCATGCCGAGGAGGAAGTAAGGGCAGATCTTGGCGACGAGGATCTCGCGGATCGTCACCCGCGTCACCATCAGCGCCTCCATCGTGCCGCGCTCCCATTCGCGGGCGATGACCATCGCGGTCAACAGCGAGCCGGTCAGCGTCATGATTACGGCGATCAGACCCGGCACAAGAAAGTCGCGGCTGCTCACGGCCGGGTTGAACCAGACCCGCGGCTCGACCCCGAGCGGCGTCGGCGCGGAGACGCCGGCGGCGGTGGCCCGCGCCGCGAGCCAATTGGCCCAGACCTGCGCGACATAGCCTTCGACGAGCCGCGCAGTGTTGGCGTCGACTCCGTTGACGATGATTTCGGCCGGCGCCTGCGCCGATCTCAGCACCAGCCGGGCGAAGTCGCTGCGCAGCCAGACGATGCCCTGGACCCGGCGCGCCGTCAGCGCCGCCTCGGCATCGCCGAGCGTCGCAAACCGATGCGGCCGGAAATAAGGCGACTGGGCAAACTTGCTGACGAAGCTGGCGGCGAGCGGCTCGGGGTGCTCGACGACGATCGCGATCGGAACGTTGCGCGCGTCGAGCGAGACGCCATAGCCGAATAGCAGGAGCAGCACCGCCGGCAGCAAGAGCGCAATCGCCAGCGCCGATGGGTCGCGCAGGATCTGCAGCGTTTCCTTGCGCAACAGGCCGAGTAGACGCCGGGCCGAGCCATCACTCATGCCGCGCGCACTTCCTGCGCTGCGTTTTCGATCAGCGCGACGAAGGCGTCCTCCATCGTCGGCTCGGGGCGGCCGGGGCGGCGCAGCCGCGCCTTCATCGCCACGGTCGTTCCCTCCGCCAGGATGCGGCCCTGCGCCATGATCGCCAGCCGGTCGCAGTATTCGGCCTCTTCCATGAAATGCGTCGTCACCAGGATCGTCACCCCGGCCTCGGCGAGCGCGCCGATGCGGCGCCAGAACTCCCGCCGCGCCAGCGGATCGACGCCCGAGGTCGGCTCGTCGAGAAAGAGGATGTCGGGCTCGTGCATCAGCGCGCAGGCGAGCGCCAAACGCTGCTTGAAGCCGAGCGGCAACTCGCCGCTCCTCGCCTCGGCCAGGGACCCGAGCGCGAATTCGGCGAGCGCCCAATCAATCCGGGCGCGCTGCCGCGCCCCGTGTAATCGGTAGGCGCTGCTGAAGAAGCGCAGGTTCTCGCGCACCGACAGATCGCCATAGAGCGAGAATTTCTGCGCCATGTAGCCGACCCGCCCGCGCGCCGAAGCGGCCGCCCGGCGCAGGTCGAAGCCGGCGACGCGCAGGGTGCCGGCCGAGGCCGGCAAGAGCCCGCACAGCATCCGGAAGGTGGTCGATTTGCCGGCGCCGTTGGCGCCGAGGAGGCCGAAGATCTCGCCTTTGCGCACGGTAAAGCTGATGTCGTCCACGGCGCGGAAGGCGCCGAAGCGCCGCGTCAGGTGGCGGACGACGATCTCGTCTTCGCCGCCCGGCGCGGCAGCGGCCAAAACGGGGGTCGGCGCGGACGGCGCCGGGCGGGCCGGCAGCCGATCGCGCAGCAGCGCGATAAAGGCGTCCTCGAAGCGCGGCGCCACCGGGGTTGCGACGGCGCCGTCCGGCAGGGCGGGCGGTGCCGCCCGCTCGGTGACGATGCGGACCCCGTCGCCATGGATCGTGGCGTCGAGATTACCGGGCGCGCTCCCCAGCATCTGCTGGAGCCGGCGCTTGCCGATGCCGCCCGCGACCGCCTGAAAGCTGCGGCCGGCCATGCGCGCGGTGAATTCGCCCGGTTCGCCTGCGCCGATCAACTCGCCCTCGTGCAGCAGCAGCACCTTGTCGCAGCGTTCGGCTTCGTCGAGATAGGCGGTGCTGAACAGCACGGTGGTCCGCGCCGCCCGCGCCAGGTGGTCGATGATCGCCCACAATTCGCGCCGCGACACCGGGTCGACCCCGACCGTCGGTTCGTCGAGCAGCAGCATGTGCGGCGCGCGCACCAGCGTGCAGGCGAGGCCGAGCTTCTGTTTCATGCCGCCCGAAAGGCGCCCGGCGAGCCGGCCGGTAAACGGCCCGAGCCCGGTCATGTGTAACAATTCGGCATAACGAGGCCCGCGCTCTCGGGGCGGCACGCCCTGCAAATCGGCGTAGAGGTCGAGGTTCTCCCTGACCGTCAGGTCCTCGTAGAGACCGAAGCGCTGCGGCATGTAGCCGAGCCGGGCCTGGACGCCGAGCGGGTCGCGGGCGATGTCGACGCCGAACACCTCGATGCGGCCGCTGTCGGCCTGCAGCAGCCCGGCGACGAGGCGCATCAGCGTCGTCTTGCCGGCACCGTCGGGGCCGATCAGCCCGGCCACCGAGCCGCGTTCGGTGCGCGCGGTGACGCCGTCGAGCGCGAGGAGGCGGCGCTTGCCGCTATGGAAGCTGCGGGTGACGCCGTCGAGCCGCAATGCCGGGCCGAGCTCATCCCCGGTCATGAAACGGCTCGCAGCCGGGATTGACCGGCGCCTCCGGCGACCGCGACAAGTCCAAGCGCACGCTGGCCGGCATGCCGAGGCGCAATTCGTTGTGCGCATCGCAGACGTAGACCCGCACCTGATAGACGAGGGCGGTGCGCAACTCCGGAGTCTCGACCGTCTTCGGGGTGAATTCGGCGCTCGGCGAGATAAAGCCGACCCAGCCGTGATAGACGTGGCCCGGAAAGCTGTCGGTCGTCACCTCGGCAGGCATGCCGAGGGCGAGCTTGCCGAGCGCCGCCTCGCCGGCATAGGCGCGCACCCATAAGGGGCTCGACAAGGCGATCGTATAGACCGGCGTCGTGGGCGAGGCCATATCGCCTGGCTCGAGGATGCGGTTCTCGACGATCCCGTCGGAGGGCGCATAGAGTCTTGTGTCGTCGAGTTCGCGCCGGGCCAGCGCGACCGCGGCTTGCGCCGCCTCGGCAGCGGCCCTCGCCGCCGCGATGTCTTCCTGCCGCGGCCCCGCAACCGCCAATGCATAGGCCTGCCGCGCCGCCTCGTATTGCTGCGTTGTCGTATCGAACGCCGCCTTGGCATTGTCGCGCTGTTGAATGCTACCGGCGCTGGTTTCGGCCAGCTTCGCGGCACGGAGATAATTGACTTCGTTATTGGCGGCGGTGGCGCGCAGCGCCTCCATCACCGCCTTGGCCTGCGAGATTTCCTCAGGACGCGAGCCAGCGAGCAATCGAGCCAACACCTGCTGCTGGTTGCGCAGCTGCGCTTCGGCCTGAGCGAGACTGGCAGCATAGCGGGTATCGTCAAGCGTGGCTAGCAGTTCGCCCTTCTTCACTGCCGCGCCTTCCTGCACCAGCATTCGGGTGACCGGGCCGGTATCATAGAAGGCCGGCTGCACCTCGCGGATGTCGACATTGCCGTAGAGGGTGAGCGCAAGACCCGCAGCCGGCCGGTTGATGCGTAAATAGACCCAGCCGCCCGAAGCGAGCCCGAGCGCCAGCAGAACCAGCGCCAGCAATTGGATGTGGCGGCGCTTCGTCGCGCCGGTCTTACTCGGGGCTGGGATTGTGACGCGCGCTGCGGCGAGGGGATGGTCGAGCATCCGGGGATTGTCCGCTGTCGAGGATCCTGCGCCCTGACCCAGATCAATGCTCGTGCGCGGCCGGTGAAAGGCGAAGTGCATGCCCTGACGCTCCCGCATTGGCCAACCCCGGCGAGGTCGAATGCGATCCAGACCGGGCGATGGCGGGAGAGAGGAGCTTGCGCACCCGCAGCAGCGTTTCATCGGCGGGCTCCGGAGTAACGACGTAGCCCATCGTCCGGCACATCTCCAGCATGGCACGGTTTTCGCGCAGCACCTCTCCGACCAGTTCGCCGATCCCTTCCTGCCGGGCGATCTCGATCAGCCGGGTCAGCAGCAGATATCCCACACCGCGGCTCTGCCAATCGCTGCGTACAGCGATCGCGTACTCAGCGCTCAGCCGATCCGGGTCGGCGAAGAAATGCGCGACCCCGAGTACGGTCCCGCCGCAGAGCGCCAACAGCGCCATCTCGCGGTCGTAGTCGATCTGCGTCAGCCGTGCCGCGACCGTGTGCGGCAGGCCGCGAACCGCGGTGAAGAAGCGGAGGCGTAAGTCCTTGGCGTTCATATGGGCAGCGAGGTCGTGCAACAGCGGTTCGTCCTCGGGGCGTATCGGCCGCAGCCGTAAGGGCGTGCCGTCGCGCAGCTGCTCGTCGCTTTCGAGGTGTCTGGGGTAGGGGGCGATGGCCAGGCGCTCCGCGCCGGTGACGGTCGCTGCGGCGATGCGGATGCGCGCATCGAGCGCAATGACGCCTTGGTCGTCAGCGAGCAGCGGATTGATGTCGAGCTCGTGGATCTCGGCATGATCGGCGGCAAGCTGGCCCACCCGGATCAGAACGTCGACAATCGCATCGATCGCGGCGGCAGGCTTGCCGCGATAGCCTTGCAGCTGGCGCCAGATCCGGGTCCGCTCCATCTGCGCGCGCGCCAATAGCGGGTTTAAGGGCGGCAGGGCGATGGCGCTGTCGCGGATGATTTCGACCGCGGTACCGCCCTCTCCGAACACCACGACCGGGCCGAATACCGGGTCGACGCTGATGCCGGCCAACAACTCGACCGCACCTGGCCGGCGGATCATCTGCTGCACCAGGATGCCTTCAATCCGGGCTTGCGGCTGTGCCGCCCGAACGCGTGCCAGCAGCGCCGCCGTTTCCGTGCGCACGCTCGCCGCATCAGGAACGTCGAGCGCGACGCCGCCGACATCGCTCTTGTGGGTGATGTCGGGTGAGCGGATCTTGAGCGCCACCGGGAAGCCGAGCGCCGCCGCCGCCTCGGCCGCCCCCTCGCCATTGTCGGCGCAGCGCGCCAGTGGCACCGGGATGCCGTAGGCGGCCAGCACCGCTGTCGCCTGTTCCGCGGCGAGCCACGTCCACCCCCCTCGCAGCGCCTCGGCGATGATCGGTCGAACCGCCGCGACATCGGGCTCGAACGGATCGGGGCGCGCCGGCGGCGCCTCCATCAGCAGCGCCTGGTTGCGCTGATAGTGGACCCGATGCAGGAAGCCCGAGATGGCAGCTTCCGGCGTCTCATAGGTCGGAAGATGCGCCGCCTCGAAGCGGCGCCGCGCCGCCGCGGCCGAATGCTCGCCGAGCCAGGCGGTGAAGATGTTGCGGCCGTGCAGCCGGTCCGGCGGCGTCCTGGCTATGGTGTCGACGACCGCGCGCGCGGCCTCTTCGGGTTCGGCCAGCGCGGTCGGGCAGTTGAGCGCCAGGACGGCGTCGATGCCGTCGTCGGCCAGCAGCGCCGTCAACGCCGCTGCGTAACGCTCGCCCGATGCGTCGCCGATTATGTCGACCGGATTGCCGTGGCTCCAAGTCGGCGGCAGGACCGATCCGAGGTGCTCAACCGCCGGCGCCGACAAGGCGGCCAACCGGCCGCCGGCTGCTTCGAGCGCGTCGGTCGCGAGCACCCCGGCGCCGCCGCCATTGGTCAGGATCGCGAGCCGCTCGCCGGTCTGCCCCCGGGTCAGGGCCAGCGTCTCGGTCGCGTCGAACAGCTCGGCCATGGTCGCGACGCGCAGCATGCCGGCGCGGGCGAAGGCGGCCTCATAGACCGCATCGCTGCCGGCGAGCATGCCGGTATGCGACGCGGCGGCGCGCGCTCCGGCGGCGGAATGCCCCGCCTTCAGCACCAGTACCGGTTTACTGCGGGCTGCCGCCCGTGCCGCCGACATGAATTTGCGGCCCTGGGTGATGCCCTCAGCATAGAGGAGGATCGCCCGGGTGTGCGGGTCGGCGGCCAGATAATCGAGCATGTCGCCGAAATCGACATCGGCCATGTCGCCGAGCGAGGCCACGTGTGAGAAGCCGATGCCGCGGGGCGCCGCCCAATCGAGCATCGCCGTGACCATCGCGCCCGATTGGCTGACGAAGGCGAGGTCGCCGGCGGCCGGAGCGAGATGCGAGAAACTGGCGTCGAGCCCGATCCGCGGCACCATGATGCCGAGGCAATTGGGGCCGACGAGGCGCAGGAGATGGGGGCGGGCCGCGTCGAGCGCCCGTTGCTGCAAGGCGCGCCCCGCCGCACTCAACTCGCCGAAGCCGGCGGTGATGACGATGGCACCCTTGGTGCCGAGCGCGCCGAGGCCGGCGATCAGGTCTGGAACCGTCGCGGGCGGCGTTACGATGACCGCGAGGTCCGGGACGCGCGGCAGTTGGCCGACTTGCGGGAACACCGGAATGTCGTCGAGGCGCTGATGATGCGGATTGACCAGCAGCAATTCGCCGGCGAAACCGGCGCGGCGCAGGTTGCGCAGCACCACCGCTCCGACCGAGCCGGGCCGGTCGGTCGCGCCGATCAGCGCTATCGTGCGCGGGGTGAACAGACGGTCGAGGTTGCGGACGGACATGGCTGGGGGGCCGGAGTTTGGGTTCAGTGGGCAAGCAGCACCGGCATCGGGGCGTCGTCCAGCGCCTGGCGCGTGAAACCCCCGAAAATCCATTCCCGGAGCCGGCCGTGGCCGTATCCGCCCATCACCAGAAGTCCGGCCGTCTCGCTCGCCGCCGCCAGCAGGGTTTCGACCGGGTCGTCTCGATTGGGGGTCAGCCTTTTGGCCGTGGCCTTGATGCCGTGCCAGGCGAGATATTCGACCAGCCGGTCTGCATCATCGCCTCGCACCCCTTCCTCGCCGACGGTCATCAGCGTGACTTGATTGGCGCGGGCGAGGAGAGGCAGTGCGAAGGTGACGGCGCGGGCAGCCTCCGGCGTCGCCTCCCAGGCGATGGCGATCGTCTCGATCATCGTCGTTGATGGCGCCAATGCACCCGGAATTAGAAGCGGCCGGCCGGTTTTGACCAGTATCGCTTCCAGGATCGAAAGCGCGGTCCTGTTTTCGCGGGCCCGCGATGCGATGATCAGGTCGGCCGTCATCCCGTGAGTTACCATCCAGTGCTGCGGGTGTCCGGCTTCGACGCGCCATTCCGCGGTAGGAACGATCGCGCGCCCGTCCGGCACTCTGTCGACAACGAGCTTCTCGCGCGCGCAGAAATCGGAAAAAACGCGCTTCGCCTGGGCTTGGCGACTGCGTGCGTGCTGCTCGAGTTGGTCGATCAGCTCACCTGCCGGGAAACCGCCGCCGTGGGCCGGA
The DNA here is from genome assembly GCA_963755435.1 of uncultured Alphaproteobacteria bacterium. Classification (GTDB taxonomy): domain Bacteria; phylum Pseudomonadota; class Alphaproteobacteria; order ATCC43930; family CGMCC-115725; genus AP-15. The sequence goes on along the minus strand of CAVWJX010000020.1, from coordinate 35,438 downwards.
GTCAGCGCAACAGCGACCTCGGCCGGGTCCGGCCGCACATGCAGCGCGACGATGTGAGCCGCGAATTGGCGCGCAAGCACGAATGCGGTCGCAAGGTTGCTGGCATCGGACTTGTCGGCGGTTGCCGGCACGAGGATCGTCTTGAGCATTGGAGTGTCCTGTCGCTAGCCGGTCGGCTTTGATCAATCGTAAGAAGCACCCGTTCGGCTGACCGGAGGATACGCCGAGGTTCGGCTGGTCCGACGACGATAAGCGCTCCCCATACTGTCGCCTTGATCTGGCTCAATCGGACAAAGGACAAAGAGATCGGCGGTTTGACCTGGATCAAGGCAGCCCGCCTGGAAACAGCGGAACATCGCGACGGATTGGAATTCGATCCCGACGCGAGGATAAGGCGATGGCCTGTAAAGACCTGTTGGTGGTGCTTGACGCCGACCCGCGCAGCCGCGAACGGGTTGCAGTCGCCGCCGCGCTGGCGGCGCGCTTTGATGCGCATCTCGTCGGCCTTTACCTGGAACCGTACCCGGTGCTCGAGCGTGCCGATTTTCTCGCCCCTTCGATGGTGGATAAGCTCTACCGAGACATTAAGGCAACGCACCGCCAGCAGCTCGACGCTACGCAGGCCCTGTTCGAGGATGCTGTCCGGCGGCATTCCGTATCCGCTGAATGGCGCTCGGAATGCGGACCGGCGGCGACAGCGGCGGCACTCCACGGCCGCTATACTGATCTGATCATCCTTGGCCAGCTCGATCGCGACACCCCCGAAGCGCAGTTGGTGCATCCGCGTCCGGCAGAAGTGACCTTGCTCGCCGGGCGGCCTGTCCTCGTCATTCCCTACGCCGGAAGCTTCAGGGAAGTCGGGCGGCGGGTTCTGGTCGGCTGGGACCGCAGCCGCGAGGCGACCCGCGCCGTCAACGATGCGCTGCCGTTTTTGACGGGAGCGTCGTCGGTCACCGTGATGACGGTCGACCGCAACCCCGACGATGAAGGGATTCCGGGCGCGGACATCGCCTTGCATCTCGCGCGGCATGGCGTCACGGCACAGGTCGAGAACACGGTGTCCGCCGGGATCGGCGTCGGCGATGTGCTGTTGTCGCGGGCGAACGATATCGGTGCCGATCTGCTGGTGATGGGCGCCTACGGGCATTCCCGAGTGCGCGAACTGATACTCGGCGGCGCCACGCGCACGATTCTCGACAGCATGACCCTGCCGGTTCTGATGGCGCACTAAACCCGATCAGAGGCGGCCGCAAAAATGCCTGTTTGTGCGGGCCCAATCGCCCTGCGGTGTCAACCGTGGCTCCGCGGCCGCTTTGTCACTCGGGCGCCGCCTCGGCTCGCGGATCCGGGTCGTTTACAACCGTCCTGACACTCTGACGCCACCCTTTCCGCCGCCGCCGGAGTTTTTCGCGCATTAGGGTGACGCGCGGCCTGGTGGAGAGCTGGCGTAACGGCCGCCAGCGAAAACGCCTCGTCGCGCAGGGAGCTGCGCACTTTTCGCTGCTCAGCCAATGGATGTTGGCGACCTGCTCGCATCAGCACGGTCCGCGCGCACTGAGGGAAAGACTTTGATCTCGCTTATTTGATCCAGAGCGGTGACGATCAGGTGAAACTGCACCAGGCTGAGGTTGAGGGTGCGAAAATAATTGACCAAATCTCCCCACGGGTCGTTCAGCCGGCCGACTCCCGAAATGAAGGCGACAATGCCGCCGATTTCCAGTTCCCCTTGTAATACCCGCCAGCCGCCGAGCAGAAGCGCAGCGATGATCTGCAAGTGGCTGCACAGATTCATTAGGAAGTTCATTGTGAACTTGAGTTCGAATATGCCCATGTCGACGTGGAAGACGCGTTCGATGCACCTTGCTTCACCCTGCTCGGCGGCCGCCCCCGAACCGCCCCGGGCAATGAGCCCGACACCAATCTGGCGCAACAGCCGCACCCGCATGCCGGTGCGCCGGTTCATGCCGTGCTGCATCAAGGGCACGAAGACAAATTGCGGAAAGAACAGGAAGAGCGCGGCTGCGCCCATCCAGGGGTCGAGATGGACCATGTAGGCGATCACGGTGGCGAGGATGCCGGTCTGCAACAGGGGCTCGGAAATGCTGGAACCGACAAAATTGCCTACCGGCTCGACCTCGGCGACGACCATCGACACCGCAACGCCCTGCACATCGGGCGAGAGGAGCGACGCCTTGTTCATTCGGGTGGATGCGGAGATGCGCCGGCGCAGATCGCGCTTCGCGCGTTCGCCGATCCAGCTGCGGTAAATGTTGAGGCCGAGCTTGGTTCCGCCCTGAAATACGACCGAACCGAAATACCCCGCGCACAGCAGAAGGATGGTGCTGTACGGGCGGTGCTTGACGATATCGTTGACGACCCGCCGCTGTGCCTCGAGCGGCACCACTTCGAGCAGGAAGACTATGGTCGTCAAGATCAGGATGGCCAATTGATGCGGCCAACTCGTTCGCAGGATGTAGCCGAAGAGGGCCTTCGACCACGACCCGATCTCGCTATCGACTGGCAGTGCCCCCGCGGTTAGCAAAGCTGCGACTGATTTCGACATCGGGGCTCAGTAATCCCTTGGCGCCGCAGGGAGCCGCAGCGCGTCGAACAGTCGCGCGGCCGAAAACGGCTTTTCCAGAATCGGGACACCGAGCTCCTGGGCGCGCCGGCGGATGGCGTTGTCGATACAGCCGGTCACCAGCACGGTCGGCACGACGATCCCCTCGCGCCGCAGTGCCGATACGACCTCAAGCCCGTCCAAGCCCGCCATGTGCTGATCGACGATCAGGTGGCCGATCTGAGTGTGCGGCGCAGCCAGGAACTCGGTACCGGAACCATAGAGGCGCACCGCGAAACCGCGGGTCTCCAGCAATATGCCAAGCGAATCGCGGACCGAGGGATCGTCGTCGATCACGACGCACACCTGATCGTGCCGGTCGCCGGAATGGTCGGTCATCGGAGGGGCCAGATCAGGTCTCCGCGAGCGCTTCCAGCGCGTCGCGGTCGCACAGCTCGATGCGGTGCGGATTGGCGATGGCAATGATGCCGTCGCGCTTCAGGCTCGACAGCACGCGGCAGACGGTTTCGATCGTCAAGCCAAGGTAATCGGCGATATCGTTGCGCGACATCGGCACTTCCAGCACCCGGCGCGCGTCGCGTCGCTCCGACAATTCGAGCAGGAAACTCGCCACTCGCTCGCAAGCGGTCATGCGGCCGAGCAGCAGCATGCGGGTCTGGGCATGGGCGAGGTCGCGCAAGGTCATGTCGCAGAGGCGGCGGGCGAGCAACGGGGCCTCGTCGATCAGCCGCTCGGTGGCGCGGCGGGGAAAGCGCATCACGACGACATCACCGACCGCCTCGGCCGCAAAACCGCGTTCGCGCGCGCCGTCGAGCCCGAAGCAGTCGCCGGTGAAGCAGAATTCGGCGATGTGACGGCGCCCGTCGGCGAGCAGCTTGGACAGGCGAACGGTGCCGGAGACGACCCGGTACCAGCTATCCGAGGCGTCGCCCTCGGCATATATTTCCGTGTCGCGCGTAAACCTGCGGTGCCCACCGATCCGCTCGAGCGCGACCAGGGCATCGAGTTGCCCCGATTGCGCGATCGCCATGGCGGTGTTCGACCGTTCGAACTCGTCACCCGGAAAATCCGGACCGAATTGCTTGTACATCTGCCCCTCCGTCCCTCAAGCGGGATCGGCCGCGAAGATGCGGTGCCGGCGCCGGCCGCGAAATTCGGAATGCTCCGTAGGGAATGTTGCGTAGGGGAAACTACGTAGGGCGCGACGCACCCGCCGGGCGACAGCAGATTGATCCGGATCAATGCGATTCGGGGGCGCGGGTGCTCATCCTGGCTCTGCATCGATCGGGAGAACGACAATGAAAGTAGCAGACGTCATGACCCGTGGCGTGATCTCGATCCCGCCCGGCGCCTCGATGAGGGATGCGGCCAAACGGCTCCTGCAATACGATGTCGGCGGCTTTCCGGTCCTCGACGGCGGCCGGCTGGTGGGCATGATCACCGAGAGCGACTTTCTGCGCCGGCCGGAAACCGGCACCGCGCGGCTGCGGCCCCGCTGGCTGGAGGGTTTTGTCGATCCAGGCCGGTTGGCAGCGGACTACGCCCGTGCGCATGGGCGCAAGGTCGATGAGGTGATGACCCGCGACGTCGTCACCGTGTCACCGGAAGCCCCGCTCGAAGAGGCCGTCGAACTGATGCAGCAATACCATATCAAGCGGTTGCCGGTGCTCGAGAACGGCGGGATGGTTGGGATCATCAGCCGCTCCGACCTGCTGCACGCGTTCGTGGTTGGCTCGCGCGAGCCGGCTCCCCTCAGTGATGTCGAAATCCGCGCTCGCTTGCAGGCGGAGCTCGAAGCGCAGCCTTGGGCGCCAAGCGGCACCGTCGACATCATTGTCAACCGGGGAAAGGTCGAGCTTTACGGCACGATCACCGACGAGCGGCAACGTGCCGCGCTGCGCATCGCCGCGGAAAACATTGCCGGCGTCCGCGAGGTGCACGATCACCTGGAGCGCCGTGAAGGGAACGACGCGATCGCGTCGAGGCGGTGAACTCAATACTCCGCGGCGGTGTCTCGCCTCCGTCTCCATCGAAATCGAGGTAGCGCATGCTTCGTATGACCCGGCCAGAGATCGACGACCCGATCGAATACATCGCCACGCTGCGGTGAACCGTCCGATCCCAGATTGGTCGCGATCGTGATGTTCTATCCGCCGCGCGACCTGCCGCCAGAGCTTGCTTCTCTCCGCGATCTCGCGCTCGATCTGCGCTGGACCTGGAGCCACGAAGCCGATGCGCTGTGGCAGCGGATCGATGCCGAGGCGTGGGAGCAGGCCCGCAATCCATGGACCCTATTGCAGGACCTCTCGCCCGAGCGGCTGCGCGAGCTCGCTGCGGATGCGGCGTTCGTCGCCGAACTGCGACGCCTGACGGACGCGCGCGAGGAATATCTGGCGCCGCCCGGATGGTTCGCCCAGACCTATGGCGAGGCCGCGCTGGCCCGGTTGGCCTATTTCAGCATGGAATTCGGCCTCGACGAGGCGTTGCCGCTCTATGCGGGTGGGCTCGGCGTGCTGGCCGGCGATTTTCTGAAGACGGCGAGCGATCTGGGCGTTCCGCTCCTCGGCATTGGCTTGTTCTACCGCGGCGGCTACTTCCGCCAGATGATCGATGGCGCCGGCTGGCAGCAAGAAAGCTATCCGTTTAGTGATGCCGGGGCGATGCCGATTTCGCCGGCGCCCGGGCCGGACGGCGGCTGGCTGCATATCGGGCTTGGCCTGCCCGGACGGAATCTGACCCTCCGGGTGTGGCTGGCGCAGGTCGGGCGGATCCCGCTCTATCTGCTCGACGCCGATCATCCGCTCAACAACCCGGCCGATCGGGGCATTACTGCCCGCCTTTATGAAGCCGGCGCCGAGGCCCGGCTGTTACAGGAACTCGTGCTCGGGGTCGCTGGCTGGCGCGTGGTTGAGGCGGTCGCTCCCGCAACCGAGCTGTGCCATCTCAACGAGGGCCATGCCGCCTTTGTCGCGATCGAACGGGCACGCTCGTTCCAGCGCCGCGCCGGGGTCTCGTTCCGCGCCGCGCTATGGGCGACGCGGGCCGGCAATATCTTCACGACGCACACCCCGGTGGCCGCCGGCTTTGACCGGTTCGCGCCAGCGCTGATCGCGACCTATGCACGCTATTTCGGAGACTTCCTGGCGGACAGCGGAATATCTCTCGCCGAGCTGCTGGCGTTTGGCCGGGCCGATCCGGATGCCGCCGACGAGCCGTTCAATATGGCCTACCTGGCGCAGCGGGGCGCGGCGCGCTCGATCGGGGTCAGCCGGCAGCACGAGGCCGTCAGCCGACAGGTGTTTCAACCGCTGTTCCCACGCTGGCCCCAATGCGAGGTGCCGATCGGCCATATCACCAACGGCGTTCACGTCCCGAGTTGGGATGCGGCCGATGCCGACCAGTTGTGGACCGCCGCCTGCGGCAAGGAGCGCTGGCGCTGTGCACCCGACGCTCTGGCGGAGCAGGTCGCGGCGCTCGACGACGAGGCGCTTTGGGCGGTGCGCGCCACCGGCCGCCAGGCGCTGATCGTCGCCGCGCGGCGCCGGCTCGCGCGCCAGCTCGGCACGCGCGGCGAGCCGCCGGCGGTCATTGCCCTGGCCGAGCAGGCGCTCGATCCCAACATCCTGACCCTCGGCTTCGCCCGCCGCTTCACCGAATACAAGCGGCCGAACCTGCTGTTGCACGATGCCGAGCGGCTCCGTCGGTTGCTGACCGACCCGGCCCGGCCGGTGCAATTGATCCTGGCCGGCAAGGCGCATCCGGCCGATGACGCCGGCAAGCGTATGATCCAGGAATGGATCCGATTGGCGCGGGCCCCCGAGCTGCGGCGGCGCCTCGTGTTCCTCGAAGATTACGATCTCGCCCTGGCGCAGGAGCTGGTGCAGGGCGTCGATGTCTGGATCAATACCCCGCGCCATCCGTGGGAGGCCTGCGGCACGAGCGGAATGAAGGTGTTGGTTAATGGCGGGCTCAACCTGTCGGTGCTCGACGGCTGGTGGGAGGAGGCGTGGGAACCGGCGGTTGGCTGGGCGGTCGGCGACGCCGAGCGCCTCGATGCTCCAGCACGCGATGCCCGCGACGCAATCCGGCTTTATTCGCTTCTCGAAGGCGAGATCGTTCCCGAATTCTATCAGCGCGACGCAATCGCTCTGCCGCGCCGCTGGCTGGAGCGGATCCGCCGCAGCCTGTCGCAGCTGACGCCCGCCTTCAGCAGCACCCGAATGCTGCAGCAGCACATCGACGAGCTCTATCTGCCGGCCGCGGCCGAATACCGGGCCCGCACCGCCGCCAATGGCGCCGTCGCGGCCGCCATCACCGCGTGGGAAGCCCGCCTCCGACAGGCTTGGCCGCAGTTGCATATCGAGGCGCCAACGGTCGTGACCGGGGGATGTGGCTCGAGTTTTTCGGCAGCGGTCTATCTGGGCGACATCCGCCCCGACGATATCCGGGTCGAGCTTTACGCAGCACCGCTGGCTGATGAGCGTCCGGTGACGATCGAAATGAAGCCCAAAACGGCGATCGCCGGCAGCCTCAACGGCTTCATTTATTCCGGGTTTGCCGAAGCCGCGCGGCCGGCCGGCGATTACACCGTACGCATCAAGCCGGATTATCGGGGTGTCAACGTCCCGGGCGAACTCCCGTTGATCCTTTGGCAGCGGTAATTACTCGCCGGAGAGGGCCATGCCAGAGAGCGGCTCGACCCAGACGAGGTGATTGCGGACGGCCTTGACGCCGGGCACATTTTCGGCGACCACCTGCAATGCGGCCCGTTCCCGCTCGTCCAAAATCGTGCCGAACAATTCGGCGATGCCGTCCCTGACCGTCACCTCGATGCTGGTGCGCGGCGCCCAGGGCTGCTTGGCAATCTCGGCCAGGATATGCGCGCGGATCTCGTCGTCGCCGCCGACGGTGGCCGGTCCCGATTTGGCGAGCACCGCGACCAGCGCATGGACCAGATTCGCCCGGCTGACGATCCCGACCAGCCGGCCGGCCTCGACGACCGGCAGCCGCTTGACGCGGCGCGTTTCCATCAGCCGCACCAGTTCGGGGAGCGGGGTGTGCACCGTCACCGAGGCGACATTCTCGCTCATCACTTCGGCGACCCGGCGGGCGTGCGCCTCGGCATAGTCGCGGGCGAGACGGCCGGGTCCGAGCAACAGCTCGAGCCAGCGCGGCCGCCGCCGCTCGGTGCCGGTTTCGGCGCGGCGTAACAAATCCCCCTCGGTGACGATCCCGACCATCTCGCCGTTGCCGTCGACCACCGGCAGTCCGCTGATGCGGTGCTCCAGCAGCAGGCGCGCCGCCGCGGCGATCGTGGTCTCGGGGGTGACTGTGATCACCGGGCTGGTCATGATGTCGGCCGCGTTCATCGTTGCTCTCCTGCGGTTTCGCCGAGGCCAGCGCCAATCGGCAGACGCTTCTTGATCACGATCAGCCGATGCCGTCTTGCTGCTTCCAGGCAGCGCCGGCGGCGCGCGACCAGAACCGGCGCGCTCGCTCATCGCGCATCGCTTCGAGACCTTCGGCGCGCTGGCGCAGCGCCGCGCGGTCGGCGGCGGCGGCGGCTGCCTGGGTCGGTGCGACGCAGGCGGTCGGGCATCGGGTGATGCCGCGTGCACGAATAAAAGCGGCGATTTCGGCTTCGTATTCCTGGCGCGACATGTCTGCCTCCGTCTGAATGACGGCGCGCATTTGAGGCTTTGCGGGAGCGCGAGAAAATTGGGTTTTCTCCGTAGGGGAAACTACGTAGCAGCAGCGAATTCCGATTGTGCCGATGACGGCGTGATGATCGCGACGGCAGCCCGTGTCGCCACCATTATTCCGCCGCCGCCGGCGTCTGTCCGGCTTCGGCTTCGGCCTCGTGTACAACTTCCATTGTGTGCAGCAGGCTCGCCCCGTTGACGCTGATGGAATCGATGCCGAGCCGGGCCAGGAAGCGGGCGATTTCGGGGTAGTTGGCCGGGGCCTCGCTGCAGATCCCCGACATGGCGATGGTTGCGGTGGGCGCCTTCGCGTGCTCCGCCATCGCGGCGATGACCCGTTCCGCCTCGGCGGCGCGACGGCAGAACGGCACCATGATGCGCAGATTGGTCAAGCCCATCTGGTTGCGCACCGGCGCCAGCGCCGCGCATTCGAGCGCGAAGCCGGCGGCGTAGGCGGGGTGGGCGTAGCGCGCCGCACCGCGGAAGCCGAGCATCGGGTTAGCCTCTTTCGGCTCGAACCCGGCGCCGCCGAGGAGGCTGGCGTATTCGTTGGTCTTGAAGTTGGAAAGCCGAACGATGACCGGCTTCGGGTAAAACGCGGCGGCGATCGTGCCGAACCCCCTCCGACAGTTTTTCGACAAAGAAGTCGATCGGCTTCGGGTTGTTGGCGACGAGCCTCGCGATGGCGGCGCGATCGCTTTGCGAGACGACCTTTTCTGGGCACGCAAGGGCCATCGGAGATGCCGATATGCTCGGAGATGATGAACTCCATGCGGGCGAGGCCCAGAAAGGTGCGGCACATTCCCCGCGCTGATCTGGCTCAAGCGCGGCCGGGTATGTTGCGATATGATCGGTTTAGCCTGACAGCACGGAAGCGCCGATGAACGCCATTTCGCGAAGCGTCCTGACCAGCGACGGCATCGCCGCGCTGCTCGACACGCTGCGCCGGCGCGGCTACCGCGTGATCGGCCCGACGGTGCGTGACCAAGCGATCGTTTATGATGAGATCGCCTCGCTCGCCGACCTGCCGCGCGGCTGGACCGACGAGCAGGATGGCGGGCGTTACCGGCTGAGCCGGCGCGATGACGATGCGCTGTTCGGCTACGCGGTCGGGCCGCATTCGTGGAAGAAGTTTTTGCACCCGCCGGCTGAGCGGCTGTGGCAGGCCGAGCGCGGGTCCGAGGGCATGCACATATTGCCGGGACCGGAGCCCGCCGAACCGCTCGCCTTCATTGGGGTCCGCGCCTGCGAGCTGCACGCAATCGCGATCCAGGACCGGGTATTGCTCGACGGAGCCTATGCCGACCCGCACTACCGCGCGCGCCGCGAGAGGGTCTTCCTGGTCGCGGTCAATTGCGCCGAGCCTGCCGGCACCTGCTTCTGCGCCTCGATGAATACCGGCCCCAAAGCAGCGAGCGGCTTTGATCTGGCGTTGACCGAGATCGTTGGCCAAGGGGAGCACCGGTTTGTGGTCGAAGCGGACAGCGAGACCGGCCGATCGGTGATGGCCGAGCTGCCGTGCCGCGCGGCGACGCCACAGGATGCCGCCGCGGCCGACGCTGTCGTCGCCGGCGCCGCGGCGCGGATGGGTCGGGCCATTCCGGATGCCGAGGGCGTGCCGCAACTGCTGCGGCGCAATCTGGAGCATCCGCGCTGGGACGAGGTCGCCGGCCGCTGCCTGACCTGCGGCAATTGCACGATGGTATGCCCGACCTGTTTCTGCACCACGGTAGAGGACACCAACTCGCTCGACGGCGCCAAAAGCGAGCGTGTGCGGCGCTGGGATTCGTGCTTCACGATCGAGTTCTCTTACCTCCATGGCGGCAGCGTGCGCGACTCGCCGCGCTCGCGCTACCGGCAGTGGATGACCCATAAATTGTCGACTTGGTGGGATCAGTTCGGCACCTCGGGGTGCGTCGGCTGCGGCCGCTGCATCACCTGGTGCCCGGTCGGCATCGACATCACCGAGGAAATCGCGGCGATCCGCGCCACCGACCGCGCCGCCGCCCGACCGGGAGGGTAATGGCATGCGGGCGCATGGGCTCGGCGCGCTGATTGCCGGGCACCCGTTTTTCGCCGGCATGGCGCCGGAGCATTGCGAGCTGATCGGCGGCTGCGCCCGCAATGTCCGTTTCGACCAAGGCGAGTACCTGTTTCGCGAGGGTCAGCCGGCCAACGAATTCTTTCTGATCCGGCACGGACGGGTGGCGCTCGAGATCGTCGCGCCGGGGCGCGGGCCGCTGCGCTTTCTGACCTTGAACGAAGGCGAGATCATCGGGGAGGCATGGCTGGTCGCGCCGTACCGCTGGATCTTCGACGCGCGAACACTGGAGCTGACCCGGGCCTTGTCAATCGACGCACGCTGCCTGCGCGACAAATCCGAGAGCAACCACGATTTCGGCTACGAGATGATGAAGCGCTTCATGGCGATGCTGGTGCAGCGCCTTCACGCCGCGCAATTGCAGATGCTTGATGTCTACGGCCCCGTCGCCTGAGCCGCCGATGCTGCCGGCAGTGGCGCGGGTGCGAGGTCGCCGCCGCGAGACGTGCGATACCTGGACCCTGGCGATCGATGCCGGCGGGTTCGCGTTTCGCCCTGGCCAGTTCAACATGCTCTACGCTTTCGGCGTCGGTGAGATCCCGGTCAGCGTGAGCGGCGATCCGGACGCGCCCGGTCCGCTGATCCATACGGTGCGCGCCGTCGGCGACGTGTCGCGGGCGCTGACGCAATTGAGGCCGGGCGATCAACTCGGGCTGCGCGGCCCTTACGGCACGGCCTGGCCGGTAGCGGAAAGTAGCGGCAGCGACGTCATCGTTGTCGCCGGCGGCCTTGGCCTCGCGCCACTGCGTCCAGCGATTTACCGGCTGCTGGCTGGACGCGAGCATTACAACCGTATCGCGTTGCTTTACGGCACCCGTGACCCTGCGGACATCCTGTTCCGGCGTGAGGTCGAAGGCTGGCGCCGCCGGCTCGATGTCGCGATCGAGGTGACGGTCGACCATGCCGACGCAAGCTGGCGTGGCCATGTCGGCGTCGTTACCAAGCTGATCGGCCGCGCCGCGTTCGATCCGGATCATACGGTCGCCCTGGTTTGCGGACCCGAGATCATGATGCGGTTCAGCGCCGGTGCGCTCGAAGCTGCCGGTGTCGCGCCGGAGCGGATCTTCCTGTCACTGGAACGCAACATGAAATGCGCCGTCGGACAATGTGGTCACTGCCAGCTCGGCCCGGCCCTGTTGTGCCGCGATGGCGCAGTCTTGCCCTATGACCAGGTTAGCCGGCTTCTGACCGTGCGGGAGTTGTGAGAATGGCTCGAACGACGGTGCGCAAGCCGCGGCTCGCGGTATGGAAGTTCGCGTCGTGTGACGGGTGCCAGCTGAGCCTGCTCGATTGCGAGGACGAACTCCTCGCGCTAGCGGACAGGATCGAGATCGCCTATTTCCCGGAGGCGTCGCGTCGGATGCTGCCCGGACCATACGATCTTTCATTGGTCGAGGGCTCGATCACGACACCGCACGATGCCGAACGCATTCTCCGCGTCCGTCGCCGGTCGCGCCGCCTGGTGACGATCGGCGCCTGCGCCACCGCGGGCGGCATCCAGGCGCTGCGCAATTTCGCCGATGCGCGGGAATTCGCGGCCGCGGTCTATCCCCATCCGGAATATCTGAAAACATTGGCGACCTCGACGCCGATCAGCGCCCATGTGCCAGTCGATTTCGAATTGCGCGGCTGTCCGATCGACAAGGGGCAATTGCTGGAGGTCATCAAGGCGTTCTTGGGCGGGCGCAAACCGGCGATTGCCGGGCACAGCGTCTGCATCGACTGCAAGCACCGCGGCAATGTCTGCGTCATGGTCGCGCACGGGACGCCTTGCCTCGGCCCCGTTACCCATGCCGGTTGCGGCGCGATCTGCCCGTCCTACAATCGCGGCTGCTACGGCTGCTTTGGGCCGGCCGGCGGCGCCAACACCGCCGCCATAGCGCGCGAATTCGCCTCGCTCGGTATCGCCCGACGCGATATCGCCCGAGTGTTTCAGACTTTCAACGCTGCCGCCGAGGCGTTCCGCGCGGAGGCCGAACAGCATGGCGACTAGGACGCTCAAGGTCGATTACATCGCGCGGGTCGAAGGCGAAAGTTCGCTCGACCTGCAGATCCGCGACGGCAAGGTCGATGGCGTCCGCCTCAGCATCTTCGAGCCGCCGCGGTTTTTCGAGGCGTTATTGCGCCGCCGCGGCTATGGCGAAGCGCTCGACATCGTCGCGCGCATCTGCGGGATCTGTCCGATCGCCTACCAGATGAGCGGCGTACAGGCGATCGAGGACGCGCTCGGCATCGTCGTCGAGCCGCCTATCCGGATCTTGCGCCGGCTGCTCTATTGCGGCGAGTGGATCGAGAGCCATGCGCTGCACATCGTGATGCTGCACGCGCCCGATTTCCTCGGCTATCCCGATGCCATCGCGATGGCCCGCGATCACGGTGAGGCGGTGCAGCGCGGGCTCGCGCTGAAAAAGGCGGGCAATGAGCTGCTGACCCTGCTTGGTGGGCGCGCGATCCATCCGGTCAATGTCAGGGTCGGCGGTTTCTACCGGGTGCCGAGCCCTCGCGAGTTTGCGCCGGTGATGGCATCGTTGAAGCGTGCGGGCGACCTCGCGATCGCCACACTGCGCTGGGCCGCGAGCTTCCGGTTCCCCGAATTGACCCGGGACTACGAATTCGTCGCCTTGCGGCATCCCGAGGAATACCCGATGAATGCCGGGCGGATCGTGTCCTCGGCCGGTCTCGACATCGGCGCGGCCGAGTACGAAAGTGAGTTTCTCGAACATCAGGTGCCGCATTCGACGGCGCTGCATTCGCTATTGAAGCGGCGCGGTGCCTATCTCGTCGGGCCGATGGCGCGCTACGCGCTGAACCGCGACCGGTTGCCGGCAGAGGTGCGCGCGCTTGCAGAGGAGGCCGGGCTCGAGGCGGTGTGCCGGAATCCGTTCCAAAGCATCCTCGTACGCGCGGTCGAGGTGATCTTTGCCTGCGGCGAGGCGCAGCGGCTGATCGCCGAGTATGAGCCGCCGGTGCGGCCTTTCGTGCCGGCAGAGCCGCGCGAGGCTGTCGGCTATGCCTGCACCGAGGCGCCGCGCGGCATTCTCTATCACCGCTACCGGCTCGATGCCGAGGGCACCATCCTCGAAGCCCGCCTGGTTCCGCCGACCTCGCAAAACCAGCGGGTGATCGAAGAGGATTTGCGCCAGGTCGCGGCGGCGGGTCTCGAACTCGACGAGGATGCACTGAAGGCCAATTGCGAGCGGAGCATCCGCAACCACGACCCGTGCATCTCCTGCGCGGCGCATTTCCTCAGGTTGCGGGTGGACCGGACATGACGGGCGCCGGCCGGCAAAGCGTGCTGGTCGCGACGATCGGCAATCCCGATCGCGGCGACGACGGCCTTGGCCCGGCAGTCGGCAATCGGCTTCGGCGGAGAGTGCCGGACGCGGCTCGGGTCATCGATTGCGGTGGCGATGTCCTCAACCTGATCGAGGCGTGGGACGGCTTCGCTGCGGCCATCGTCGTCGACGCCGGGGCGCGGATGGGCAGACCGGGAACGGTGCATCGTCTCGATCTGATGAGCGGATCGCCCCTCATCGCCTCGGCGCGCGGCTCGACGCATTCGTTCGGTCTTGCCGAGGTGGTGGGAATCGCCCGCAGCCTGGGGCGGCTGCCGCGCCTTCTTGTCGTCTACCTTGTCGAAGGCGAAAGGTTCGACATCGGGGCACCGCTGTCGCCGCCGGTTGCCGATGCCGTCGAGAGAGTGGCCCAGAACATCGTCGCCGAAATTGCGCGGATGTCGGCGGAGCGTCAGGAAGGAATGGCCGAGCACGCATGAGACCGCATTCCGCGAGATATTTCCGCCATCTGGCGGGCCTTGATCCGGATCAAGGCACGGGGCGTCCATCGAGCCGTACACTGCGTTCATGGGCGTCGCGAGCAGGGTTCAACAGCCCGCTAGCCGCTGGGGAGGCCTAACGATGAAAGCACGGGACGTGATGACTGCAAAAGTGGTGTCGGTCAGCTCGGATGCGACCACCGGTGAGATCGCGAAGATTCTGCAAGACAACCATATCAGCGCGGCGCCGGTCGTCGACAAGCATGGCCTGCCGATCGGTATGGTCAGCGAAGGCGACCTGATTGGCCGCGATGATTCGGATCGCGAAGCCCGGCGGGAATGGTGGCTTACCTTGCTCGCTGACGGAGAGACGCTGAGCCCGGTTTTTATCGAGAGCCTTGGGAGCGTTGCGCGTCGCGCCCATGACGTCATGTCGAAGCCGCTGATTTCGGTTAGCGAGGACACCGAGATCGACGAGATCGCGCGGCTGCTACTCGATCGTGGCATCAAGCGCGTGCCAGTGATGCGCGATGGCTTGATGGTCGGCATCGTCAGCCGCGCCAATCTCCTCGGGGCGATGGCGGCGCCGCCGGAGAAAAAATCATCAGGCGCGTGATCTGGCTTGCTGCCCGGACCAGCTGCTGCCGTCCGGCCGGAATTCCAGCACTTGAACGGTCTCCACGGTGGCGCGCCCATTAGGCAGCGCGGGTACTGCCGGTTTATTGATCTAAATCAGACAGCGACCGCATCGAGCGAGCCATTATGAGGTTCGCACACGCGAGGAGGCTGCCGATGCCGAGCTATCGGGTGTCGTTCGTCAACGAGATTGCGCGGAACGACAAGGTCTTTCATTGCGTCCAGCGGACCATCTTGATCCGCTCGGCGCGCGACCGCGCGCGAGCCATCGAGGCGGCGAAGAAGCGGTTTGCCAGGCTCGAAGGCATCCACCACTGGAGCCTGCATGCCGCCAAGATCGAGATCGAGCCGATCGCGGCTGCACACTGACCGGCTGCCATCCGGTTGAGCTCGATAGCGTCTCTGGCGACATGCCGACGTTGCCGGGAGAGAAGCAGCGACAGAAGCCGGTGTCGCGGCGGGTGAGCCCTTTGACGGAGCGGCCTGGTGCACCAAGCTAATCCACCCGCGCGGGCGGTTCCACGGTTCGCTCGACCCAAACCGAGGTGACTCTCGATGCAGGACGCCTGGGAGAAGATCGAAGGCTCGCCCTCGCCGCTCGGCGCCAGTTGGCTCGATGACGAGCAGTCCTATAATTTTGCGATCTATTCGAACGCCGCCGACAGTGTGACGCTCCTGCTCTATGGCCGAGACGATTTCGCGACCCCGCTGCGGAGCATCCCGTTCGCATTTCCGCACAACAAGACCAGCCGGATATGGCACGCGCGGGTGGCCGGCGCGGATGCGGCGAGCGCCAGGTATTACGCTTATCGGATAAGCGGTCCATCCGACCCAAGTGGTGGGCAGCGCTTCGACAGCGACAAGGTCCTGCTCGACCCCTATGCGCTCGCTGTGTTCTTTCCCCCCGGGCACAGCCGGGCCGCTGCCTGTGCGGCGGGATCTAACGCCGGCCGCGCTCCGCTCGGCATACTGCCGCTAAGGCAGCCTGCCGCTGCGACAGTCATCGCGCCGGGGCCACGCCATGCGCACGATCTGGTCGTCTACGAGGTCCATGTCCGGGGCTTCACGCAGCGGGAGAATTCGGGCGTTCCGGCGCCGGCCCGTGGAACCTTCGCCGGGATTGTCGCCAAGATTCCCTACCTCCAACAGCTCGGTATCACCGCGATCGAACTGCTGCCGGTTCACCAGTTCGATCCACAGGAGGGCAATTATTGGGGCTACATGACGCTGAACTTCTTTGCGCCGCATGCGGCATATGCTCAGGATGGCAGTGCCGCCGGCGCCGTTGCCGAATTTCGGGCGATGGTCAACCAACTGCATCAGGCCGGCATCGAGGTGTTTCTCGACGTCGTCTACAATCACACGACGGAAATGGGGGTCGATGGTCCGACCTATTGCTTTCGCGGAATTGACAATTCGAGCTACTACGCGCTAGATCCGCAAGACCTGAGCCAATACGTCAATTACAGCGCCTGTGGCAATGATTTGCGAACCGCACACCCGGTCGTGCGCCGGCTGGTCGTGGACAGCTTGCGATATTGGACGACGGAGCTGGGGGTCGACGGCTTCCGCTTTGATCTTGCGTCAATATTCGCGCGTAATGACGACGGCAGCCTCAATCTCGAGGATCCGCCGATCATCTCGGAAATCAGCAGCGACCCTGATCTCGCCGATGTCCGACTGATCGCCGAGCCGTGGCAAGGCGAACCCGGCAGTGGTTACCTGATGGGCCGCGCCTTTCCAGGCAGGATGTGGCGCCAATGGAACGATCATTTTCGCAATGCGGCTCGCAGCTTCGTCAAAGGCGACGATGACCTGGTGCCGGCGATCATGACCCGGGTTTACGGCAGCACCGATCTATTTCCAGACGACAAGGCCGACGCGTTCCGGCCGTACCAGAGCGTCAACCAGCTCGATTGCCATGACGGCCTGAATTTATGCGACTTGGTCTCCTTCACCAACGATGGACAGCGCAGCTGGAATTGCGGTCATGAAGGGCTCGCCGGCACGCCGCCGGAAATTGCGGCGCTGCGCCGTCGGCAGGTGAAGAATTTTTGCTGTCTGCTGATGTTGTCGAACGGCACGCCGATGTTCGTCGCCGGCGACGAGTTCATGAATACGCAGCAAGGCAACGACAATCCCTGGAACCAGGACAACGAGGTCACCTGGCTGGACTGGTCGCTCGCCGACGCCAATCGCGAGGTCTTTCGCTTTTTCCACATGATGATCGCGTTCCGCAAATCGCATCCCACGATTTGTCGCAGCACGGGCTGGGCCAGCGACGTGAGCTGGCACGGGGTCGGCTCCAGTCCCGATCTGGCGCCGTCCTCTCATTCGCTCGCATTTCATCTGCGCACCGAGACGACGGCGGACGCCGATCTCTATGTCATGATCAACGCCAATTGGGAAAACTTGCCGTTCGCGATTCAGGCGCCAGGACCGTGGCGCCGGGTCATTGACACGGCGCTCGCCAGTCCGGCGGACATCGTCGTGCAATCCGCCGCCTCGCCAATATCCGATCTGCAATACGATGTGGCGGCGCGCTCGGTCGTCGTCCTGACCAGCCGCTGAAAGCAGGGCCGGCGCCTGGGTGCGCCCGTGCGCGATGATCAATTGCGTCACGCCAGGGGCGCGCGACCAGCGGCGATCGCCATCCGCACCAGGGCCGAGAGGCTCCGCGCGCGCATCTTCTCCATGACGCGAGCGCGATGGACCTCGACCGTGCGCGGGCTCATGCCGAGGTGATGGGCGATCACCTTGTTTTGATGACCGGCGACGAGTTCCGCCATGACCTGATCTTCGCGCGGGGTCAGCGACGACAGCCGCTCGTTGATTTCGGCGATTTCGCTGCCGGCCTGACGGGACTGCTCGATCGCCGCCAGGCCAGTCAGAATCGCCTCGAGGAGGACATTGCCGGGGAACGGTTTTTCGATGAAATCAAGGGCACCCGCCTTGAGCGCCTGAACCGCGAGTTGGACTTCGCCGTGCGCGGTCATGACGATGACCGGAAACCCCAAATTGCGCTCGCGCAGCTGGCGCAGCAATTCGAGCCCATCCATCTGCGGCATGCGCAAATCGGTGACGACGCAACCCGGTTCCAGGGAAGGCGCCTCGCTCAGAAACGCCTCGCCCGAGGCAAAGCTCTGCACGGCGAGGCTGCGCGCTTCCAACAGGATGGTGACCGAATCGCGAACCGCCGCGTCGTCGTCGATGACGTAAACCTTGCGATATTCAGCCATTGCTGCGCTCGTCGCCGGCGGCGCTCGGCAGGATCACGCGAAAGATCGTGCCCCCGGCCGGGTTCGGTTCGGCCCAGAGGCGCCCGTTATGCGCGGCGATGATCGTGTGGCAGATCGACAGGCCGATCCCCATTCCGGTCTTTTTGGTCGAGACGAGCGGCTGGAACAGCTTCTGTTGAATTTCTTCGGGGATGCCCGGACCGTTGTCGACGACGCTGATTCGCACGGCGCCATCCTGCAAGTCTCCGACGAGCGCGATGTCCTGCACCTCCTGATCCGCCACGGCCTCGGCGGCGTTGCGCAGCAGGTTCAGCAATACCTGCTGAATCTGGATCTTGTCGGCGACGACGGCGGCATCGGCGAGTTCGTCCTCGACCCTGATCTTGATCCCTTTCTGTTTGGTGCCGAGAAGCGCCATCTCGACCGCCTCCCGGACCAAGGGCGAGACTGGCTCGATCCGCTTCTCGATATCGCGGCGCGAGACGAAGCCGCGCAGCTGCTGAATGATCTGGCCGGCGCGAACCGCCTGCTCGCCGGCGCGCTCGACAGCGTTGCGCAGCCGGGGCACCGGAAGATCACCGCCGCGTTCGAGCAGGGTCGCCACCGCCTCCATGTAATTGCTGATCGCTGTCAGTGGCTGGTTTAGCTCATGGGCCACCATCGCCGCCATCTGGCCCATCGCGCTCAGGCGCGAAATATGCAGCAATTCGGCATGCAGTTCCTGCAACCGGGCTTGCGACTCGGCCAGCGCCGCTTCGGCGGCCTTCCTTTCGGTAATATCGACGATCGCCGAGAGCACCATCGTGCCTTCCTCGGTTTCGATCGGGTTGAGCCCGATCTCGACCGGGAACTCGCTGCCGTCCTTTCGCAGCCCGTAGAGGTCACGCCCGGCCCCCATCGGCCGCGGCCGCGGGTCGGCAAAAAAGCTCGCGCGCATGCCCGGATGGCGTGCACGATACCGTTGCGGAACCAGCATCTCGACCGGTCGGCCGAGCAGCTCCGCCCGCGGATAGCCAAAGACCCGCTCGGCCTGGATGTTGACCATGACGATCTCGCCTGCGGGATTGATCATCACGATCGCATTCGGGGCGGATTCGACGACGAGCCGAAAACGCTCTTCGTGGCGCTTGCGCTCGGTGATGTCGACGATCGCGGATAGGACCATGGTTTCCTCGTCGGTTTCGATCGGATTGAGCCCGATCTCGACTGGGAACTCGTTGCCATCCTTTTTCAGGCCGAAAAGATCGCGGCCGGCCCCCATCGGCCGTGCCCGCGGATTGGCAGAAAACCCGTCACGCAATAGGGGATGATGCGGCCGGAACCGTCCGGGCACGAGGATCTCCACCTTCTGCCCCAGCAGCTCCGCCCGCGAATACCCGAAGACCCGCTCGGTCTGAGCATTCACCATGACGATCTCGCCGGCGCGATCGCTCAGCACCATGGCATTGGGTGCAGCCTCGACGATCTGCTGAAGCCGTCGCTCCGCGACCGCCTCGCTCCGCACCGGGTGCGGCGGACCGCGGTCTTCTCTGCTCATGCCGGGCCTCGCAACCCCTGCCTCCAATCGTAACCGACCTCTTCAGCGCCGGCTGAACAGCCGTGGCATACGGTTCCATGCAGCGATCTAGGGCGGATCATCTTCGGCTTTGGAGCCGCGCTACCCGATGCCTGCCCGCGCGACGCCCAGCGCCGGCAAACTCGCATTCTGCGCGTCAGGGCCGGGCAAGGCAATGATCGGGTTCGGCCGCCAGTCAGCGCCGAAGCGCGCCACCCCATGCGGTCGGCGGTCGAGCGCGACCGCATCGACCCGAGCCCAAGGACCCGCGTGATTCGCGTATCAGGACAGATCGCTTCGCCGACCTGGTTCACGCACCCAGACGCAGATCGGTGCGAGGGGCGACCCACGAAAACATCTTTCTGCCGAACGCTCCACCCAGGCCGACCAATAGCGCGGCCGTTCCCAGGTTCCACATCAGGATCATCAGGCTGGCATCGAGCTTGTGAAACAAGGACAGAGCAAGCGCGGTAATGGCGGCGACGGCCAGGCTTCCAGTCAGCGTTGCGGCCATCGGACGAAGCGGCGCTGCATGACGGAGCATCAGCAACATGGCCAGCGAAAGCGGCAGACTGGTCAGCACCAATGTCGCAAAGCAGCGGGCGGTCTCGCCGAGCTGAATGCTTCCCGGGTCAATGCTGACCCAGTGCGTCAGGCACTGCTGGCCGATGGTGGACAGCCAAAGACCGAGACTCGGCAAGGGAAGCAGCCACCAGAGCCGCGAGCGGTCTGGCAGGCTGAGCATGAACGCCGCCATTGTTGCAAGAATGCCGGTGAGGAGAGCGCCGGCAAGACCGAGGTCGAAGCCGGGGTCGTGCAGCTTCGCCGGCAGATCGGGACGAATCCCTTGGCTGATCGCGAGCAGGGCGACCACCAGCGCGCCGAGAGCCAGCCACCAGCATGCACGAACGGCCGGAGGGCGCTGGCGTCGCACCGGAGCCAGATTGTTGGCAAGCGAGTCGATCAGATCGGGCGTGGTGATCATCAGTGTCGCCCGCCAAGCGACAGGATCCCTCGCAGGCTGGCCAGCGCACGGTGGGTCGCGACTTTCAGGGAACTCACCGACATTCCGGTCGCCGCCGAGGCCTCCTTCAACGACATTTCCTTGAGCTTCAGCAACTCGATTGCCTTGCGCTGACTGGGCGGCAGATCCTTGACGGCTTCGGTCAGCTCCCGCCGATCCGAAAGTTCATCATCGAGTTTCGCGTGTTCGGCCGGAAAGTTTTCGTGCTTGGGGGCGAGCGGCGTCTCTCGCGCGCGCAGGCGGCCTTGACGCCGAAGCCGGTCGATCAGGCGGCGATTGGCGATCGTCGCCAGCCAGGGGCCGAAGGGCCGCGTCGGATCATAGATCTGCCGGATGGCGTGAACGGTAAGCAGAATGTCCTGCACCGCGTCTTCCACATCGCTTCGAGCGCGAAGGCGGCGCGCCGCCAGCATGCGCAGATAGGGCGTTACATCGTTGAGAAGGCGCCGATACGCCTCGCCGTCGCCATTCTGGGCGCGTGCCATCAGGATTGACCACTCGAGATCGCGGGCTTCAGCTCGTATCGTCGAGGCCTGATATTGCTGGCCGCTGTCCTTCGCGCCGCTGCCCTGGACGACGCTCAGAGGTGGAATGCGACCTCGCGGATCAGTCATGCATGCGATGACCTGGTGCAGTCGCGGCCAATCTTACTCTAGGCGTTTGGCCCGGCTCCAATACAGCCCCAGAAATACATCCGAACCGGGTCCGGCGACACAAAAGAATATTTTGCGCCGGCCGTAACCTTTTGCCCGTCCATGGCGAACCAGCCTCCGAGACGATTGCCGAGCCGGGAGGTGCGACCTCGGCGCGAAGGGCGGGCGCACGAGCTGCCGCCGGTGACCGATGTGGATTTTGCGGCGTTAAAAAAGCACACGCCGATGCCGCAGTCTTCGTGGCGATCGCGCTATTTGGCTTTCTCAATCGCTTGATCAGTCCATGCGCACCAGGTTTCGGTCCGGGCCTGACTTCGCCGCCTCGACCTGCGGACCCAATGCGGACGGGGGAAGCTGGTGTGTCGCCAGCTGATACGCAGTCGTGATGGCGGACGGGTTCCGGCCGTTTGGCGAGAGCGGCGGGCTGAATTTTTTGCTTGCGGTAATACCGACTAGTCGGTATAAAGCACGCTGATGACCAACGATTCAGCCCAAATTCGCGCGCTGGCGCCTGGCCGACAGAAGCTGCTTGACGCGGCTTTGGCCCTGATCCGCGAGAAAGGATATGTCGCAACGACCGTCGATCAACTATGCGCCAGGGCGGGCGTCGCCAAAGGCTCCTTTTTCCATCATTTCAAGGATAAGGAGGCACTGGCGATCGCCGCGGCGGATTACTGGTCGCAATCGACGGGTGCCTTCTTCGCGGCGGCGCCCTATCACGACCATAAGGACCCGCTCGATCGGGTCTTGGGCTATATCGATTTCCGCCGCTCAATCCTCCGGGGCAAGCTACCCGAATTCACCTGCCTCGTCGGGACGATGGTCCAGGAAATCTACGACACCCATCTCGCGATCCGCGATGCTTGCGATAACAGCATCAGCAGCCATGCGGCGAAGATCGAGGCCGACGTCGCCGAAGCGATCAAGCTTCACAAAATCCGCGCGACATGGACGCCCGAGAGTCTCGCGCTGCACACCCAGGCTGTGCTGCAGGGCGCCTTCATTCTCGCCAAGGCCAAAGGTGGCGCGGAGATCGCCATCTCAAGCGTGGACCATTTGCACCGCTACATCGAGCTATTGTTTCGCCCTCGAACGGACCAGGAAGGGACATCGTCATGAGCACGAGCAATACCTATCTCGCAATCTTTTTGGGCAGCAAAAACAGTCCCCGCATGGCCGAATGGATGGCGCTTCCCGAAGCCGCGCGCAGAGCCAACGAACAGAAAGGCATCGCGGCCTGGAAGGCCTGGATGGAAATGCATCAGGCCGCGGTGGTCGGTGCGGGCGGCCCGCTCGGCCGGACCAAGCGCGTCTCGGGCAGCGGGATCGCCGATGTCGCCAACGAGATGGGCGCCTTCACCGTCTTGCACGCGCAATCGCCTGAGGCCGCCGCCAAGCTGTTCGAGAACCATCCGCATTTCACGATCTTCCCCGGCGAAGCCGTGGAGGTCATGCCGATCCTTCCGATCCCCGCAGGCTGAACGCCGCGCCCGTTCCCGACACCTGAATCGAGGGAGACCGAAATGCCCAATACGGTTCGTCTGCACCGCGTGCTCGCCACCACGCCGGAGAAAATCTATCGTGCGTTCCTCGAACCGGACGCGCTATCGAAGTGGCTGCCGCCCAACGGCTTTGCCGCCACCGTTCATTCCATGGAAGGGAAAGTCGGCGGCAAATTCCGCATGTCGTTTCGGAATTTCACGACCGGCGACAGCCATTCCTTCGGCGGCGAATATCTTGAGCTCGTACCGCACGAGCGCATTCGCTACACGGACCGGTTCGAAGACCCCAGCCTGCCCGGTGATATCCAGGTGACGGTGAGCTTGAGCAAGGTGACCGTCGGCACCGAACTCCATATCGTGCAGGAGGGCCTGCCCGATGTCATTCCGGCCGAAGCGTGCTACCTCGGCTGGCAGCAATCCTTGGAAAATCTCGCACGACTGGTTGAGCCGGAGATCAGGCAATAGGCCAGCGGTCGCACCGCATTTGAACCGACCACGCGCGATGGTCGCTTATCCAACAACACCGAAAGGACGATCGTCACGGTGACTGACTTTGTGACCTATCTTAGCT
This sequence comes from uncultured Alphaproteobacteria bacterium, assembly GCA_963755435.1. Taxonomy (GTDB): domain Bacteria; phylum Pseudomonadota; class Alphaproteobacteria; order ATCC43930; family CGMCC-115725; genus AP-15. Next base: position 12,099 of record CAVWJX010000020.1, on the reverse strand, counting down.
TTGACGGGAAATGCGAAGAAGCGTTCAGGCGTTACGAGCAGGTGTTTGGCGGCAAGATCTTGATGATGATGCGCCATTCCGATGCGCCGCCTGGCTCCGGCGTGCCGCAAAATCCCGAGGTCGCCAATCGCATCATGCATGCAAGGCTCGAAGCTGGCGGCCGGCTGCTGATGGGCGGCGACGCCCCGATCCATGGCCCGTCAAAGCCGCAGGGCTTTTGCGCCAGCGTCGCGGTTGATAATCCCGCCGAGGCCGAGCGCATCTTCAAAGAGCTTACGGAAGGCGGCACGGTGAACATGCCGATCGGGGAGACCTTCTGGGCGGAACGTTTCGGCATGGTGACCGACCGATTTGGCACACCTTGGATGGTGAACTGCGAAAAGCCGCTGGCGTAAGCGGGGGCGCCTTGCCGCTGGGCTTATACCTTAGCGCAATGGAGCACGACAGGAGCAGGATATCTGTGCCGCAACGTCAGGACACAGCCTCGGCTGTGCACTCAAGCGGACGGGCGTTCGAGTTGATCAGCCAGGAGCCGGCAGCCAGGAGTCGGATGATGCAGGCTCACGCAATATCTAAGATCGCCCACGCGAGCAGGATGGCACCGGAGCCGGTGAAGAGGAGCGTCCGGATCCAATGCGTCCGCAGGATTCGCGCGTTGCCGCTTACGATATCCGCAGACGATCTCAAGGGTATTCACCCTAGCCCAATTCCGCGCGGATAAGGCCAAGGAGCAGCCGGTTGGACAGCGGTTTTTTTAAGACATGCCTGATGCCGAGTTCAGCCGCACGCCGCTCGACTGTCGGATCGCTCGAAGCCGTAATCATGATAATTGGCATTTCGCGGCGGCGCCTTCGGAGTTCGGACACGAATTGCAAACCATTGAGACCCGGCATCTGATAGTCGACGATCAGATAGACGATATCGGGATCGTCCCCAAGGAAATCGGCGGCGTTTTGATATGTCCGCACTTGGAAGTCGTAGATCTCCAGCAGCAGGCGCATCGAGTCGCAAACGGCGAGATCATCATCCACGACGGCGATCGTCCGGTAGTGCGAGTTATCCCCGCCGTCCTTAATCGCCGATCCGCCCATAAGCTATACGCTTCCAAAGAACCTGACACCCAAATTACACCAACACCGAACTCAAATCATATGATCCAAATCAACGATTTCTGGCCAGCACGGGACGACGGCTTCTAGCGGGGCTTGACGCGATTATGAGGATGAATCCCGCACGTCAGGTAGGCCGCGCCTCCTCTGTGCGGACCGGGTAGCCTTCGACTAAATGCGAGTGGATTCCCGCAGCTAAATTCAGGCAACGGCCGACGTCCTCGGCAAGGTGAAGCGGAAAATTGTACCCCCTTCCGGGTTCGGTTCCGCCCAAAGACGTCCCTCATGCGCCGCGATAATCGTGCGGCAGATCGATAACCCAAGCCCCATTCCCGTCTTCTTTGTGGAGACGAAGGGTTGGAACAGCTTGGCCTGTACTTCCTCGGGTAGCCCCGGGCCAATATCGATCACGCTGATCTGAATGGTGTCGTTTCTCGCCTCGGTGAGCAAAACGATGTCCTGGCGTTCCTGATCGGCGACTGCCTCGGCCGCGTTGCGCAGCAGGTTTAAAAGAACTTGTTGGATCTGAATTTTATCGGCGATGACGGTTACATCTCCTGCTTCTTCCTTGACCCTGATGCTGACCCCGCGCTGCCTCGTGCCGATCAGCGCCAGCTCCGCTGCTTCTTTGACCAGGGGAGCATCGACTGCTCGATCATCTCCGCCGCGGTGTAGCCGAAGATCCGCTCCGAAACCTTGTTCCAGCTCGTGACGATCCCATGTAAAGTTGTACTGACAATGGCGTCATCCGAAGATCCGACAATCGCGGCAAGCGAACGCAGCTGGTGCTCGCTGTCGCGAAGCGCCAGTTCCACTGCCTTGCGCTCGGTGATATCGACGATCGCCGACAGCACCATCATGCCCTCATCGGTCTCGATCGGGTTCGGGCCGATTTCGACGGGAAACTCGCTGCCGTCCTTTTTTCGGCCATAGAGATCGCGTCCAGCTCCCATCGGCCGGGGCCGCGGATCGGCAAAGAATGCCGCTCGCATCGCCAGATGATGATGACGGAACTGCTCGGGCACGAGGATTTCAACTGATTGACCCAGAAGCTCGGCACGCGGATATCCGAAAATCCGCTCAGTTTGAGCGTTGACCATAACGATCTCGCCGGCCCCATTGATCATCACCATGGCATTGGGCGCAGCCTCGACTACAAGCTGAAACCGTCGTTCGGCGGCTGCTTTCTGCTCCGTTTGCTGCTGGAGGCCGAGAGTCACGCTTGTCTCGCTTACGAGGGCGTTCGGCGACACCGAGTTGTCGACCAAAATATTTATTCTGTGTTTCGGCGTGGGAAATTGACCCCGGTGAGGGGGGTGATCGGCGCCGAAGTTTGGCTCTGCCTCACTTTCGATGCAGATGGCATTCACGCTGAAGCGGTAAGACGGGCGCGGAGCAAGTCGAGCTTGGCGCGTCCGTACATTTGGCGCTTGACGAGCTTGAGCTTGGTGATCTGGCCTTCGGTCTGGCCGTTGGACCAGGGCAAGGTCATCGCGGCGGCGACAGCGCCTCGATCAGCGAGAATGCCTTTGCCAAAGGACGCGAGGACGCTGTCTGCGACATCGGCGATCCAGGCCGGCAGAGCAGCCGCATCGCGGTCACGCACCATTCGATGGAAGCACTCGACCAGGTCGCGGGCGGACATCAATGCCGGCACACCTCTTTCAATGCGCGCGACGGTGATCGCGTCGGCTTTCGTCAGTTGATCGCGCTCGCTCAGCAGCAAGCGGCTCAGCACCCGGGCCGACGGCGGCTTTCGTAGCCTTTCGAATCCGGCGCTTTCGGCACGGCGCCGCCGCGTCGTCCATTCGGCGACGACCCGCAAACTCCCTGTGAAGCCCGAGGCCCGCAGACGCCGCCACAGTTCGGCACCGTTGTGGCAACCGCTGATCCATTCGGCGGCGAGCCGGGCGAGATGCGGCTCGAGGGTGTTCGATCGGCAGCGGAATACGTCACCGCCGCCACCGCGCACGATCTCGCGCACCAATTTGCGGCTACGACCGGTCCGACGTACGATCTCCCTGATCGGCGTGCCGCCCTTGGCCAGGGCACGAATCAAGCCGTAAGCCTTCTCCCGCCGCAGATAGCCTTCGTGCTGTAAGCGCTCGGCGTGGGTCAGCAGAGCCGGATCGATGGCCGTGCTGCCGAGCGCAACCCGGATCGGGTTCATCGATCGCCGCACCGCTTCCAAAAACGCGGCGCTGGCGTTCTCCATCAGATGCCAGCGATCGGCAACCTGCACGGCTTGCGGCGCCGCCCTGGTCGCAGCCCGACCGTATCCGCCGCCGCGGTCACGCGAGATGACGCGGACTTCGGGATGGCGCGACAACCACTCCTCCACGGTGACGGGCTCACGATCGGGGAGTAGGTCGACGATGCGCCGCCGCTCGAGGTCGCAGATGATGCTGCCGTAACGCTGCCCGCGCTTCCACGCCCAATCATCAATGCCGACCACGCGTAACGGCCGGCGATCGAAGCCAGCATGCCGGCGCACAGCGCGCAGCAGGGTATCCTTGCTGATTGGCAGCATCAGCCGCCGCGCCAGCGCGGCCGCTGGCCGACCGCCCAAAGCGATGCCGAGATGATGGACGATCGCCTCGAACCGGGATGTGCGCCGAGCCAATCTGCCGGCGACCGCCTCACCGAGCGGCTCGGCAAAAATACGGCGCCCGCAGCTTGGTTCAGCGCAGCGGAAGCGGCGAACCGCGATGCGCATCTGAACGGCGCGACCATACGAGGGCAGATCCAAGAGCCGCCGCTCATACCGGCTGTGCACCTGCTCGGAGGACCGCCCGCAATCGGGACAGCTGACAACGACGGCGCGACATCGGGCCCTGATGACGAGGCGATCCACGGCGATCTCGACGTCGTCGATCAGCAAACCGGCCGGCAACAACGACCGAAAGCCTCGATACCCCATGGCAAGCATCCCCCAATGCAATGCCTACCAAATCTAGCGTATCTGCATCGAAATTGCGACAGAGCCAAAATTGGACGCCGATTGACAATTTATTCCTGAGATCGGAGGCCGTTTAGGGCAAAGGACGATCCCACGCAACTCATTTTTGCCTCTCCGCCACCGGACCCAGCTGATCCACAGCAAACTCTAGGCTTAGCAACTTCCGCTTCTGGTATCGGTGGGGGCGTCAGATGGTGGGTGCTAGGCTCGGGTTGGCCGAGCTGTCTGTTACCGAGGTATTGAAATAACGTATTTTCTTGGCGCTCCTCAACTCCTGCCTCGGCCGTCGGTCGTCTGATTGGCGGGGTGTCGGCGCGTGGGCTCAATGCACAACGAGAATGCTGCAGCCGACCCGCTCAAATTCCCGCAGTCGGTCGACCCGACCTTCGGCCAAGCTCGCCTCGACCCCGAACAATCGGCAACCGAGCTCAGCCAGGCGCCGATGCAGGGTGGCGAGTTCAGGCGACGCGACCTCAATTCGAACCCAGACCGTGTTGGCGTCAAGCTGCTCCGCCAGCCACTTCTCGAAATCCTTTGCCTCGGCCATTGCGGGAGGACATATCACGGTCAGTCCGCCATCGGCGAACTTGGCCAATTGTCCCGCGGTTCCGATCAGCCGCGCCGATGGTGGACCACGGTCGCGCAGCAATATCGCCACCGGGCCGTTCGCGTCCCAGGTTTCGCGGGCGAGCAGGAACGGGCCGGGCGCCAGATCGATCGAGGACCACCAGCGGCATTCCACGCGGAAACCGCCGGCAATCGGCCGGGTCAAGGCACCGACGACGACAAGATCGCGTTGCGTGGCACACGACAATGCGTGTTGCGAACCACCCCGCACGATCTCGAATGAGCACGTTAGGGCATGGCGTTTCGCCGCCGCGAGTAGGTCCCGGCGCGCTCGCTCCGCTGCGGCCAACAGGTGCCGCTCGACCTGTTGCGTCGTGAACGGCTCGACGCCGGCTGCTAGCGAAATCTGGCGGGCGAACGGCAGATGCGCCAGTCGCAGCAAGTCCTCGTCTTCGACAAAAACGCCATGAAGGGGCACCTTCACCACCGCCGCGAGCCGTGCTGCCGTATCGCTAGCGGTGCGGCTCTCGGAGGCGGCGTCGAGCGATACGACCACGCGCTCGATCGTGGGGTTCATAGTGGTGATCCTCCCCAGCCGGCCGCCGCCCGGCCAAGCTCGACCGCCTTGGCGGCAAAGGCGTCGAGACGCGCAGCGATCCGCTGGTTGAGCGTACCGGCCGGAAACTCGCCGCTGGCATCGGCTTGTCCCGCCGGGACCCCGGTCAGCAGCGCCAATCCTTGGTCGACGGTGTCGATCGGATAGACCGCGAACCGCTCCTCGGCCGCCGCGGCAACGACATCGTGGCGCAACATCAAATGCTTGACGTTGCTCGTTGGGATAATCACGCCTTGCCGGCCGGTGAAGCCGGTGACCTGGCAGCTGTCGAAAAAACCCTCGATCTTCTCGTTGACGCCACCGATTGCCTGAATTTGACCGCGCTGATCAACCGAGCCGGTGACCGCATAGCATTGCTTGATCGGCGCCTCGGCCAAGGCCGAGAGCAAAGCAAAGAGCTCGGCCGCCGACGCGCTGTCGCCGTCGACACCGCCATAGGACTGCTCGAACACCAGACTGGCATTCAGCGATAGCGGACGAGTTTTGCCAAAGCGGCCACCGAGAAAACCGGCGAGGATCAGCACCCCCTTTGAATGTAGCGGGCCGCCGAGCGCGACCTCGCGCTCAATGTCGACGACCTCGCCGCGGCCGAGCCGTATCTGCGCCGTGATCCGTGTTGGGGTACCAAAGGCGAGGTTGCCGAGGCTGATCACCGAAAGCCCATTCACCTGACCTATCTGCGCGCCATTGGTCTCGATGTGCATCGTCCTGCGGCCGATCTCCTCTTGCAGCCGCCGGTAGATGCGATCGCCCCGCCGGAACTGCGCGTCGATCGCCATCTGCACCTCGGCCTCACCGACTACGTCCTTGCCGCTATCGGCTGCGTACTGGTCGGCTTCCTGCAGTAGATCGACGATCGCCCGCGTCCCGGCCCACAATTTGTCTGCTTCCGAAGCGAGGCGGGCAGCCCGCTCGATCACCCGGGCGACGCCATCGCGGTCGAGAGGTCGCAATTTCTCACGCCGGCTGATCGCACAGATCAGGCGTGCATAGAGCATGGTCGTCTCCGGCGTGCGCTCGATCCGGTCCTCGAAATCGGCCGCAATCTTGAACAGTTCGGCGAACTCATCGTCATTGACGCTGAGCAGGTAATAGAGCACAGGAGGTCCCACCAGGACGATTTTGACATTGAGCGGGATCGGTTCGGGCGCCAGCGACACGGTGCTCGCCATGCTCAGCAGTTGTTCCAAAGTCTCGATGCGGATCTGACCGGCGTTTAGCGCCCGCTTCAGCGAGGCCCAACCGAAATTGCCGGTCAGCAGCTTCCGCGCGTCAAGGATCAGATACCCGCCATTGGCCCGGTGCAGAGCGCCCGGCATCAACAGGTTGAAGTCGGTGACGAGCGCGCCAAAGCGCGCGAGATGCTCGACGCGACCGACGAGCGTCTGGTGCGTCGGGTTGTCTTCGTAGATCACCGGGGCGCTGCGCTGGCTGCCATTGTCGACGAACAGGTTAACCCCGTAGCGGCGGAAGCGCGCATCCTCGACGGCGGCCACGGCCGGCGGCGCGACCGGGAGGGGATTGGGCGGGTCCGAAGCCGCTGTCGGCGCAGCAATGAAATCGTCGCTGTTTTCCTTGATATCCGCCTCGACAGCATCGAGGTAGATCGCCACCTCGGGCAAGTCGCTATAGGAGGCGCGGACTTCCTGAATCAGATGTCCGATCGCGAACCCGCTAGTTTCCCTGGTTAGGTCTCGCACGGCATCGCGGTGTTCGCGTTCCCATTGTGGGACTTGCCGAATGATCCCTTCGAGCTCGTTTTGGATCGTCTCCATTTCGTGCTGAACCGCGCCCCTTTCGCCTTTTGGAAGGGCTTGGAATGCATCAGGCTCCATTACCTTGCCGTCGCGGACCGGCGCCAGCGCCAGCCCCATCGGCGTGCGCAACAGCGCGATCCCCTTCTGCTGAGCGCGCTCTTGCAATCCCCCGAACGCCGTTTCGTTGCGTTGCTTGAACTGCTGGTCGATGACCTCCCGGCGTGAGCGGTATTCATCGCGCTCGAAGGCCGCCGGCAGTGCCGCGCGTAACTCCTCGACCAGGCGCCTCATCGCTACGACGAGCCCGCCGCCTCGTCCCGCCGGCAGTTGCAAGCGATGCGGTTGTTGCGGATCGGCGAAGTTGTTGACGTAGCACCAGTCGGCCGGGACCGGCTCGGTTTCGGCCCGCTGGCGAAGCAGCGCTTCGACCAACGCGCGCCGGCCGCTGCCGCTCGCCCCGAGGGCATAGACGTTGTAGCCCTTGCGCCGCATGCGCATGGCGAACCGGATTGCCTCTACCGCGCGCTCTTGGCCGATCAGGCCCGGCGACTCCTCGAGCTCGGTGCAAAGCGCGAAAGGCAGCTCAGCCGGATCGCAGGGGCGGTAGAGCAGCCCCGGCGACAACGGGTGCGCGGCTTCGAAGCTTACGCCGACAGCTTGCGATCCGACCTTCGTGTTAGAGGCCGGGTTCGCCATCCGATCCGCCATTCCAACGAGCCCTCCCCAAAAGCGCGATACATTCGCTTAATTGAAGAGCGACGGCAACGCCCTGATTTGCACCAATCCGAAGAGGCGCATTTTCCCTGGTTGGGGTCTTCCGGCGCGACCGACCAAGTTGATCTGCCGCAATGCAGTAGGCGACGATCTCGCTTCCAGTACCGTTGAAGCCAGCCTGGAGGATTGTGATGCGCGCCATGGAAGTAATGACCAGTGAGGTGATCACGGTCGGCGAGAACGCCTCGGTAAGAACGGTTGCAGGATTAATGGCCAAGCATGGGATCAGCGCGGTACCGGTCGTCGACGACGAAAACCGGGTAATCGGCATGGTCAGCGAGGGCGATCTCTTGCATCGTACTGAGATTGGAACCGAACAGAGCTGCTCGTGGTGGCTGGAGCTGATCGCGGCGACAAACCGGCTTGCCGTGGATTACACCAAATCGCACAGCACCAAGGTGAAGGACGTGATGACGCGCGATGTCATCTCGGTCAGCGACACAACCCCGCTCGCCGACATCGCCATACTGTTGGAGGCGAACCGCATTAAGCGGGTGCCGGTCGTGCGCGACGGCAAGCTCGTCGGTATCGTCAGCCGGGCGAACCTGGTGCGGGCGCTCGCGATGACCACGAATGAGCCGCCGAGCAGCGCCGAGCTCGACGATCGCACGATCCGCAACGAGCTATTGGCCGAACTGAAAGCGCAAAGATGGGCTGAGGTCTCACCCGCCAACGTAACCGTCAAGGACGGCGTGGTGCATTTGTGGTCCTCCTATCTTTCCGAAGAGGAAAAGAAGGCATTGGTCGTCGCCGCCGAGAACACTCCAGGCGTTCGGCGCGTTGAAGATCATATGCGGCGCGTTGGCACTGTGTTGATTTAGCGAAGACCGCCCGAACCGTCACCAGTGGAGCAGAGGGACGCTCTCCAGCTTTCGCCATCGCTGGAGCGAAGGATTGACACGAAATATTTCACTGGGATCGAATGTCGGATCAATCAGGGTGGCGTTCGCCCCACCTTTATTGTATTCCAGGAGCACCTTGTGGTTCACCAGCCGAAGGGATCGCCTACAGTGTTCGGCCGACCTCTCTGCGTCACATTGCTCTTTCTAACGCTTGTTCTAACGCTGGCCGGGGCCGGCGCTTATCCGGCCCGGGCCGACGCGAGCAAAGGGGCGCAACTCGCCCGGCAATGGTGCGCTAGTTGCCACGTCATCGGCAGCACTTCCACCGGTCCCGTACCACAGGGTCCACCGAGCTTCCAAGCGGTCGCGCGCAGTGGAATGACCGCCAATCAGCTGCGTGCGTTCCTGTCGCATCCGCATGGCGCCATGCCGGATCTATCGCTGACGCGGGAGGAAGTCGACGATCTGATCGCTTACATAAACAGCCTTCGCCGAGGCCGCCGCGCCGTCGCCAAACTTCGGCCTGCTGTTTGCCAACCGCCACGACCCGAGGGATGGTCAGTCGGGGTCAGGATCCGGATAGGTCATCTCGAGCCACATTGCATTGAGGATCGCAAAGCTGCAGGCGAGGCCGAGACCGAGAATCCAGCTGAAATACCACATTGATAGAACTCTCCGTTCAGTAGGGGGTTTCACCGCTCCTGACGTCGTCGAGCCGCACCCGTCCGCGCATCACGCGCAAGACGAAGGCGGTGTATGCTAGCACGATCGGTAGAAACACGATCACGGCGAGCAGCATGATGAAGAGGGTAAGGCGGCTGCTCGAAGCGTCCCAGACCGTCAGGCTCGCCGCCGGATGGGTCGAGGACGGCAGCAAAAACGGGAACAGCGAAACCCCGGCCGTGGCGATGATCCCGGCAATCCCGACCGCGCTGGCGATGAATGCCGCGCGCGACGCCCCGCACAGTGTCAGCAGCGAAGCGCCAATCGACCCGGCCAGGCCCAGCACTGGGGCCGCCATCAGCCACGGATGGGCGCCGTAATTATTGAGCCATGCGCCGGGGGCGCGCACCACCGTCTTCCCGAGCGGGTTCGAGGGACCATCGTGGTCGAAAACGCCGGCCACCGTATAGCCAGCGATCCCGAACGCGACCCACAATCCGGCCAGCGCAAAGAGGATTGCGGTCACGAGCCCCGCCGCTTTCGCAAAGCGTGCCCCGCGCTCAGCCACTGCGCCATCCGCTTTGACGCCCAGCCAAGTGCCGCCGTGCATGCTCAGCATCGCGACGCTGATGAGGCCTGCGAGAAGGCCAAACGGGTTCAACAGGCCGAAGAACGTGCCGGTGTAGTCGAGGCGCAGATCACGATCGAGGCCGAACGGCACGCCTAGCAACAGATTGCCGAAGGCTACGCCAAACACCAAAGACGGCACGAAACCACCGATCGCGAGCGCCCAGTCCCATGATGCGCGCCAGCGCCTCCCGGAGACCTTGTTGCGGAAATTGAAGCCGACCGGCCGCAGGATCAGTGCTAGCAGCACCAGGAACATCGCGATGTAGAAGCCGGAAAAGCTCGCAGCGTAAAGCAGCGGCCAGGCGGCGAATACCGCACCGCCACCAAGGATGAACCAGACCTGGTGTCCTTCCCAGGTCGGTTCGATGGTTTCGCGCACCTGGCGGCGTTCGCCGTCGGTCCTGCCGGCAAAAGGGAGCAGCATGGCCGCACCGAGATCATAGCCGTCGAGCACTGCGAAGCCGATCAGCAAAATGCCAAGCAACGCCCACCAGACGATGCGCAACAGACCGTAATCGGGCAGCATATCAGTCCTCTCCCGCCAATGCCGGGTACGCGGCAGGCCGTGCCAATATCGCGTCATGCGCGGGTCCGGCGCGGATCGCGCGCACCATCAGCGCCACGTCGATGACCGCCAGTGTACTGTAAAAAATGACGAATCCGATCAGCGAGCCGATGACGGTGCCGAGCGACACCGAGGAAACGCCGAGAAAGGTCGGCAATATCCCCTCCACTGCCCAAGGCTGCCGCCCGTATTCGGCGACGATCCAGCCAAGTTCGGCGGCCAACCAGGGTAGTGGCAGACTCCAGAGGGCAAGATGCAGGAACCAACGCGTTTCAAGCCTGCGCTTCGAGACGAGATAGAAGGCAACAGCAAACAGCCCAATGAAGTAGAAGCCCAGCCCCGCCATGAAACGGAACGCCCAGAACAGGGCGGGCACGTTCGGGATCAAATCGCCGGCGGCCCGCTCGATCGTGGCTTGGTCGGCAGCCGCGATCGCCGGCGTATAGCGCTTCAGCAGCAGCGCGTAACCGAGGTCCCGAACGTGCGCCGCGAAATCGCCCCGGGCGGCGGGATCCGCTGGCTTCTGGCGAAGAACCTGCAATGCCTTGTAGGCAACGAGTTCGCTCTCGATCCGTCCCTCTCCGGCATGAACCAGATCGTTGATGCCCGCGACCGGCCGATTTAAGGAGCGCGTGGCGATCAAGCCTAGTAACCAAGGCAGTTCCAGCTTGAACCGCGTGGTTCGGGCTTGAACATCGGGGATGCCAAAAACCGTAAAGCTCGCCGGCGGCGGCTCGGTATTCCACATCGCCTCGATAGCGGCAATCTTCATCTTCTGGTCTAGGGTCGCGGTGTAGCCGCTCTCATCACCGAGCACGACCACCGACAATGCCGAAGCGAGGCCAAAGCTCGCGGCCACGGTCATCGATCGCTTTGCGAGCGCTACGTGGCGGCCCCGCAACAGATAAAATGCGCTAACCGCTAGCACAAAGAGCGAACCGGTGACGTAGCCGGCACTGACTGTGTGCACGAACTTTGCTTGCGCCACGGGGTTGAAGATCAGCTCATAGAATGAGCTGAGCTCCATGCGCAGTGTTGCCGGATTAAATTGTGCGCCGACCGGGTTTTGCATCCAGCCATTGGCGATCAAAATCCATAGTGCGGAAAAATTGGCGCCGAGCCCGGTAAGCCAGGTCACGGCGAGATGACCGACCTTCGACAGCCGGTCCCAACCGAAAAAGAACAGACCGACGAAGGTGGCTTCGAGGAAAAAGGCCATCAAGCCTTCGATCGCGAGTGGCGCTCCAAAAATGTCGCCGACGTAATGTGAGTAATAGGCCCAATTGGTTCCGAATTGGAACTCCATGGTGATGCCGGTGGCGACCCCCATGGCGAAATTGATCCCGAACAATATTCCCCAGAACCTGGTCATGTCACGCCAGATCGGCCGCCCGGTCATGACATAGACTGTCTCCATGATCGCCAGCAGCAGCGAGAGCCCGAGCGTCAACGGCACAAACAAGAAATGGTAAAGGGCGGTCAGCGCGAATTGCAGGCGCGAGAGTTCAACGACGCTCAATCGATCATTGCTCGCCGGGTTGGTTCAAACGAAAACAGGTGCCGAAGCATTTTGGATTAACCCGAGATCCCGCGTCGGGACGGAAGAATAGCAGGTAG
>CAVWJX010000019.1:0-120068 GCA_963755435.1 uncultured Alphaproteobacteria bacterium | reverse complement strand
TCTCGACGGCAAAGCGGCCGATCAGGTGCTCGCAATGCTGCGCGCCGATGCCGAACGCGCCTATGCTGGCTATGCCGAACTCTTGAACGAAGACGCGCCGGTGAGCCGATCGACCCCGACCGGCCCGGCCTCGCCCGCGAACTTGCCCGCATTAACCTGACGCTCGGCTTCTACACCCAATGGTATTGGAAGATTGATTTATATAATCTGTTACATTTCCTGGTATTGCGCGCCGATCCTCATGCGCAATATGAGATTCGTGCTTATGCCGAGGTCATGCTCGCGACGCTGAAGCGGTGGGTCCCAATGGCTTACGAGGCGTTCCTCGAATACCGGATGAACGGCGCGTCGATTTCGGCCACCGGTCTCGCGGTGATCCGCCGGATGCTCGCCGGCGAGCCGGTCACGCCCGCAGATAGCGGCCTCTCCACCCGCGAATGGCGCGAACTGATGGCCGTGCTCGGCCGCCCTTCCGGCGGCGGCTAATCTATTCGACGACGATGCGCGGCGGGGCGCGGCCGACCGCGTCGGCGCCCGAAACTTTCTCCCAGATGCGCCGGGCGATCGCGCGGAAGACGAGGGCGTGCGGGTTGTCGGGGTCGGAGACGGTGATCGGGCGGCCCTCATCGGAGGTTTCGCGGATTTCGAGGTCGAGCGGCACCTCGCCCAAAAACTCGGTGCCGAGCTTTTCGGCCTCGCGGCGGGCGCCGCCATGCGAAAAGATCTCGCTGCGGCCGCCGCAATGCGGGCACAGGAAATAGCTCATATTCTCGACGATGCCGAGCACCGGCACCTCGACCTGCCGGAACATGTTGAGCCCTTTGCGCGCATCGAGCAGGGCGATGTCCTGCGGGGTCGAGACGATGACCGCCCCGGCCAGCGGCACCTGCTGGGCCATCGTCAGCTGCGCGTCGCCGGTTCCGGGCGGCATGTCGACCACCATGATGTCGAGCGGGGCCCAGTCGACCTCGCGCAGCATCTGCTGCAGGGCGCTCATGACCATCGGCCCGCGCCAGATCATCGGCCGGTCCTCGGGCACGAGAAACCCCATCGACATGCAGCGCACCCCGTAATTTTCGAGCGGGGTCAGGCGCTTGCCATTGGGCGAGGAGGGCCGGCCGGAGATCCCCAGCATGCGCGGCATCGATGGGCCATAGATATCGGCGTCGAGCACCCCGACGCGCAGCCCGTTCGCCTTCAGCGCGAGCGCGAGGTTGGCCGCGACCGTCGACTTGCCGACCCCGCCCTTGCCCGACGCGACCGCGACGATCGCCGCGACCCCGGGCACCGCGCCGCGCTGCGGCCGGGCGGCGGGTTGCTGGCCGGGGCCGGGACGGCCATGGGCATGGCCGTGGCCGGCCGCCGGTGGCGCTGCGCCGTGGCCGTGCGGGGCGGCTTGCGCAGTCAGCACGGCAGTCACCGACAGCACATCGGGCAGCGCCTCGACCGCCTTTTCGGCGGCTTTGCGCAACGGCTCCAGCCGCGCGCCGCGCTCGGGCTCGACTTCGATCGCGAAGGCGACATTGCCGTCGCGGATCACGATCCCCGAGACCATGCCGAGCGAGACGATGTCGGCGCCCCGGTCCGGATCGCCGACCCGCGACAAGGCATCGCGGATCTGCTGTTCGGTGATTGCGGCCATGTCACTCCTCAAATCCCGCGGGGATAGGTCAAGTGCGGCAGAATGCGATCGTTGGCGGCGCGGCGGCGGGCTCGCCGACCCGGTAATCCGCGCGTCGCCTGCGGGTCGCCTCCAATGGATCAGGTGGGCGAGGGCGCCGCCAGCCGTGCGACCGATTGGCGAGCGTTGCCCGATAAAGTGGATTTGGGATTGCCGGCCGTGCTTGACAACACCGCCACCCGGCCTCTATCGGGACGGGCGTGTGGTGCGCCGCGCTTGCGGAACCCGCAGCCGAGCCGGGCTCGGGCCCGATCCAACGGTGCTGCGGCTAACGGTGCGGAAAGGTTCACGGCCGATGTTTTGGCTAAGTCAGGGTGGCGGCCCGTGGGGCGGAGGCCCGCGCGGCGGCGGCCCCTGGGGCGGCGGTCCGCGCAACAATGGCGGCGGGCCGGGCCCGCGCGGCCGCGGGCCGTATTCGCCGGATTTCGAGGAATTGCTGCGCCGCGGCCAGGACCGCATCCGGCGGGTATTGCCGGGCGGGTTCGGCACCGGCGGCGGCATCGCCATTGTCGTCATCGCCATTATCGTGATCTGGCTGGCCAGCGGCTTCTATCGGGTGCTACCCGACGAGGTTGGGATCGTGATGCGTTTTGGCGCCTATAACCGGACCACCCAGCCGGGTCTCAACTATCACCTGCCGAGCCCGATCGAGTGGGTGCTGACGCCGAGCGTCACCCGGGTCAACCGCACCGAGATCGGCTATCGCTCGGCGGTGACCGAACCCGGCCGCGAGGCGCCGGCGCAGCAGGTGCCCGAAGAGGCGCTGATGCTGACCGGCGACGAGAACATCGTCGACATCAACTTTACCGTCTTCTGGGTGATCAAGGACGCCAAGGCCTATCTGTTCAACATCCGCGACCCCAGGCTGACGGTCAAATCGGCGGCCGAGAGCGCGATGCGCGAGGTCGTCGGCGACACCCCAATCGCCCAGGCCCTGGCCGAAGGGCGGGCCAAGATCGAGGCCGACACGCAAAAGCTGCTGCAACAGATCCTCGACAGCTATGGCGCCGGCATCGAGATCACCCAATTGCAGCTGCAGCGGGTCGATCCGCCGGCCGAGGTCATCGATGCCTATCGCGACGTGCAGGCGGCACTGGCCGACCGCGCCCGGCTGCGCAACGAGGCCGAGACCTACCGCAACGGCATCATCCCCGGGGCGCGCGGCGATGCGGTGCAGATCGAGCAGCAGGCCGAAGCCTATCGCCTGGCGACGGTCGCCCGGGCGCAGGGCGACGCCGCGAGGTTCCTGTCGGTCTATCACGCCTTCAAGGCGGCGAAGGACGTGACCCTCGAGCGGCTCTACCTCGAGACCATGGAGCAGGTACTGAAGAACAGCAACAAGGTGATCATCGACAAATCGGCGCAAGGCGGACAGGGGGTATTGCCGTATCTGCCGCTGCCCGCGCTCGGCGGCGGCAGCAAACCCGGCATGCCGCGGCCGCAAACCGCCCCCGGAGCCGCGACCTCGGGAGGCGGCGGAACCGGGCCGCTCCCATCGGCGCAGTCTTCGGACCAGCAATCCTCGGACCAGCAATCCTCGGGCCAGCAATCCTCGGACCAGCAATCCTCGGTGCCGACGTCGGGCGGCGGACAGCAGTGAGCACGCGGAGCGCAATCAACCCGCGCAGCGCGATTGAAGAGTGTCGGCAATGGACATGATCGGATGAGCCGGCGCGCGTTGTTCGCGGTCGCTGTGGTGCTGGTCGTCGGCGGCATCCTGGCGATGAGCTCGCTGTTTATCGTCGATCAGACCGAGCAGGCGCTGGTGCTGCAGTTCGGCCAGCCGCTGCGAGTGATCCGCGCGCCCGGCCTCTGGGTCAAAAAGCCGTTCATTCAGAATGTCCTGATCTATGACAAGCGCCTGCTCGATTTCGAGCCGCCGCCCGAGGAGGTGATCGGCGCCGATCAGAAGCGGCTGATCGTCGATACCTATGCGCGATACCGCATCACCAACCCGCTGCTGTTCTACCAGACCGTCGCCACCGAGGCGGTGGTGCGCGCCCGGCTCGGCGCCCTCGTCAGCGGCAGCCTGCGACAGGTGATCGGCAACGTCACCTTGTCGGCGCTGCTGTCGCCGGAGCGGGCGACGATCATGCGCGAGATCCGCGACGAGGTCGCCGGCCAGGCCAAATCCTTCGGCATCGATGTCGTAGATGTGCGCATTCGCCGCGCCGATCTGCCGCCGCAGAACAGCGAGGCGATCTTTGCCCGGATGCGCTCCGAGCGCCAGCAGCAGGCCGCCCTCTATCGCGGCGAAGGCGCCCAGGCGGCCAAGACGGTGCGCGCCAACGCCGACCGCGAACGCACCGTGATCCTCGCGGACGCGCAGCGCGATGCGCAAAAGGTGCGCGGCGACGGCGACGCCAAGGCGATCGAGATTTATGCCAAAGCCTATGATCAGGATCAGAGTTTCTTTGCCTTCTACCGCTCCTTGCAGGCCTATCGCGATGCCTTCGAAGGCAGCAACACCTCGTTCGTGCTGAACCCCGACAGCAGCTTTTTCCGCTACTTTGGCAGTCCCGGCGGGGCGGCGGCGCCGGCGGCACAGGCCGGCTCGGGCGCCGCGGCGGCGCCGGCGGCCAAGCCCGCGGCGCAATGAACCCGATCCTGACGGGCCGCCGCGAATCGCGCAATCTCGTCCGGTCATGAGCGATCTGTGGACCTCGCTCGCTCTGGTGCTGGTGATCGAGGGTTGTCTTTACGCGCTGTTTCCCGAGGGCATGAAACGGGCCGCGGCGCGTGCCGTCGCGGTGCCGCCGCAGGCGTTGCGGGTGGCCGGCCTTGCCGCCGCCGGCGCCGGCGTGGCTCTGGTTTGGCTGGTGCGCCGCTGAGCCAGCGTGCGCCGCCGGCGCCGCTTCCTCTAGCCGCAGCCGGCGCGAGTGGCGACCGGCGACCCTCGGCAGGGGTGCCGGGACCGGGGCGGCCGTTGCCGGCGCCAGCCCTTTCTGACATCATCGCGCCCGCTTGCGGAGCCTCGGCCATGTCTATTCGTCGGAGCGGACGATCCGATGCTGTTTGATCTCGGCTGGTCGGAGATCCTGTTGGTTGGGGTGGTGGCGCTCGTCTTCATCGGACCAAAGGATCTGCCCAAAGCGCTGCGCGTCGCCGGCTTCTGGGTCCGCAAGGCGCGCAACCTGTCGCGAGAGTTTCAGAGCAGCATCGATCAGATGATCCGTGAGTTCGAGCTCGACGAAATGCGCCAGGACCTTAAAAAGGCCAGCGAATTCGATCTTGAGCAGGAATTCCACAACACGATCGAGCCGCCGGCCGGCCCGATGGCTCTGCCGCCCGCCGAGCCGGCTGGCCTGGTAGACTCGGAGCAGGTGGCGGCGCCGGCGGTTGAGCCGGGCCTCGACGCGGCGGCGATCAGGGAGGCTGCGGAAGCGGTCGAGCACCCGGCGCCGGCGGCCGGACCGGCCGAGCCCGCGCCGGCGCCGGGCCTCGACGCGCCGGTGATCGCGGAGGCTGCGGGAGCTGCCGAGCACCCGGCGCCGGCAGCCGGATCGGCCGACCCCGCGGCCGGCGCTGCGTCCCCCGATCCCGGCCAGCCGTCCGCCGGGCTCGCCCGCGATAGCGCGCCGCCGAGACCATAGGTGAGCGCGATGGAGGAAGATCGCGAGGCCGAGCTCGAGGCCGGCCGAATGCCGCTGCTCGACCACCTGATCGAGCTGCGCAACCGGCTGATGTGGTCGATCGGCGCGATCATGGTCGCCTTTCTTGTCTGCTATCACTTCAAGGAGCGAATCTACGGATTTCTGGTCCATCCGCTGGCGGTGATCTTCGCCGGCCAGACCGGGCGGCATCTGATCTATACCGGCCTGACCGAGGCCTTTTTCACCTATGTGAAGGTGTCGTTCTGGGCGGCGCTGTGCATCGCCTTTCCGATCATCGCGATCCAGATCTGGAAGTTTGTCGCGCCGGGCCTCTACAAAAACGAGAAGCGCGCCTTCTTTCCCTACCTGTTTGCCACCCCGGTGTTGTTTCTGATGGGCGCCTCGCTCGCCTATTTTGTCGTAATCCCCTATGCGTGGCGGTTTTTCGTCAGCTTCGAATCGCCGGGCGGCCCCGGCACATTGCCGATCGTCCTCGACGCCAAGGTCGACCAATACCTATCGCTGGTGATGACCCTGCTGTTCGCCTTCGGGGTCGCGTTTCAGCTGCCGGTGTTGCTGACCTTGATGGCGCGGGTGGGACTTGTCACCTCGGCCGGGCTCGCCTCCAAGCGGCGCTATGCGATCGTGATCATGTTCGTCGTCGCCGCGGTGCTCACGCCCCCCGACGTGATCAGCCAGACCAGCCTGGCGATCCCGCTGATCGTGCTGTTCGAAGCCTCGATCATCGCCTGCCGCATGGTCGAAAAGGGGCGCGCCAAGCGCGAGGCCGCCGAAGAGGCGGCACTCGCCGGCAAGAGCGACCCGGCATCGGGCGAATGATCCAGGCCTCAGCCCGCCGTTGCGGGTGCCTCCCGACGCGGCCTCTCTCTGCCATGCGGTCGCCCCGATCGGCCGATCGCGATCTTATCCGGCAAGCCGAAACGGGGGAGGCTCACGGGGTGGTCGCGACGTCAATACCGTCGTAAGAGGCCGACCAGGCGACCCTGGACTTCGACCCGGTCAGGACCGAAAATGCGGGTTTCATAGGCCTTGTTTGCCGGTTCGAGGGCGATCGAGGCGCCGCGGCGGCGCAGCCGCTTCAAGGTGACTTCCTCGCGATCGACCAGCGCCACGACGACGGCACCGTTTTCCGCAGTCTCGCCACGTTCGATGATCACCGTGTCGCCGTCGAGAATGCCGGCCTCGATCATGCTGTCGCCGGCGACTTCGAGCGCATAGTGCTCGCCGTTGTGGCCAAGCAGGCTGGCTGGCACGCCGACCGTAGTGCTCTGGTCGCGCAAGGCCTCGATCGGGGTGCCGGCGGCGATGCGGCCGTAGAGCGGCAGATCGACCGCGGCGACGTCGGGCGCCACCGGGGCACCGGGCAGCGATGCCTTGAAGTCGCCGCGGATCACCGTCGGCGAGAAGCGGCCGCGGTCGGCGGTCGGCGCGGCACTCTCCTCCGGCAGTTTGGTCACCTCCAATGCCCGAGCGCGGTGCGGCAGGCGGCGAATAAAGCCGCGCTCCTCCAGACCGCTGACCAACCGATGAATTCCAGACTTGGATTTGAGGCGCAGCGCATCCTTCATCTCGTCGAAGGAGGGCGAGACGCCGGTTGCGGTCAGGCGCTGATTTATGAACAGCAGCAATTCACGCTGCTTTGCGGTCAACATGAAGCCCCCATGCGCGGTGCCGAACGAACCCGAAACAAGCGACGGTCGTTCTACTTTAGTTCGCGACCCGCGTCAAGCCTCTCGCAACGATCAAAATTTGGCCAGCCGCTCGGATCGGCGCCGACGGCTCAGATCGGCGCCGACCCCTCCGGAAAACAGATGATCGGCACGGCGCTGCCGAGGGCGGCGGCGGGCGCGTGCGGCGGCCGCACGATCAGGCAGTCGGCGGCCGCGAGCAGCCGCATCATCGAGCTGTCCTGGACTTCGAAGGCCGACACCTCCTCGGTCCCGTCATCGGCGCGGCGGCGCCGGGCGCGGAGGTAATCCTGGCGCCGGTCATTTGCCGCCAGTGCAGCGCCGAGCCGCGCAGTGGCCAGCGGCCCCGCCGCCGAGGCCAGACCGCTCAGCCGCTCGATCGCCGGCTTCAGGAACAATAGCGCGCAAACAAAGCTCGACACCGGATTGCCCGGCAGCCCGAGCATTGGCGTGCCGCGATAGCGCCCGGCCATCAGCGGTTTTCCGGGGCGCATCGCGATCTGCCAGAAATCGAGTTCGAAGCCGTCGGCGGCCAGCGCCTCGCGCACCAGATCGTGCTCGCCGACCGAAACCCCGCCGGTGGTGACCAATAGGTCGACGCCGCGGGTCGCGGCCGCGATGCGGCGCAGCGCCTGCGGGTCATCGGGTGCGTTGCCGACCGAGACCGCGACTCCCCCGCTGGCGGCGACGATGGCGGCGAGCGCCAGGCTGTTCGAGCTGACGATCTGGTGCGGCCCGATCGGATCGCCCGGCATGACGATCTCGTCGCCGGTCGACAGGATGCCGATGCGCGGCCGGCGGTGGACCAGGAGCCAGGGCCGGTTCATCGCCGCGGCGAGGCCGATATCGCGGGCGCCAAGACGCCGGCCGGGACGAAGCAAGATGTCCCCCTCGGCGAAATCGAGGCCCTCGGGGCGCACATAGCGGCCGCGCGGCGCACCCTCGAGCACCCGCACCCGATCGCCGGTGCGCTCGGCATCCTCCTGGATCACGATGGTATCGGTGCCGGCCGGCATCGGCGCCCCGGTAAAGATGCGCGCGGCCTCGCCGGAACCGACATGACCGCCGAACCCAGCCCCGGCCGGCACCTCGGCGACGATGCGCAACTCGACCGGCACCCGACCGAGATCATCAACCCGCACGGCATAGCCGTCCATCGCCGAGGCCGCGAAAGGCGGCTGGGTACGGCGCGCCGCCAAATCCTCGGCGAGCACCCGGCCGAGGCCGTCGGCGAGCGAAATCTGCTCGGCCGGCAACGCCTCGACCAGGCTCAGCAGACGCTGCAGCGCTTCTTCGACCGAAATCACGGCATCGCCTCCCAATTTCCTGATTTACCGCCGGATTTGTGCAACAAACGAAGGTCGGTGACGAGCATCCCGCGATCGACCGCCTTGCACATGTCGTAGACCGTCAACGCCGCCACTGAGGCCGCAGTCAGCGCCTCCATCTCGACCCCGGTGCGGCCGCGCAGCCGGCAGGTGGCGGTGATCTCGACGGCACTCCTTTCCGGCCGGCAGGCGAGATCGATCTCGACCGAGGTCAAGGCCAGCGGATGGCATAACGGGATCAGCTCGGCGGTGCGTTTTGCCGCCATGATCCCGGCGAGACGGGCCACCGCCAGCACATCGCCCTTGGCGACGTCGCCGGCGCGGATGCGTTCGAGCGTCTGCGGCTGCATGACGACGCGCGCCCCGGCGACCGCGATCCGATCGGTCTCGTCCTTGCCCGACACATCGACCATCCGGGCGCGACCTTGCGCGTCGAGATGGGTGAATTCGGGCAGGCAGAGCAGCGCGCGGGTGGCCGCCGCGACATCGGGCTGGCGCATCAGGGTTTCGCCGACGAGAAAGCATCTCGCCCCGGCCGCAGCCAGGCGGGCCAGGTCGTCGGCGCCGCGAATCCCGCTTTCGGCAACGATGATGCGGTCGGCCGGCACCCGCGGGGCCAGCTGTCCCGTCGTCTCAAGATCGACCGACAACGTCTTGAGATTGCGATTGTTGATGCCGATCAGCGCCGCGTCCAGCCGCAGCGCTCGCTCGAGCTCGCCCGCATCGTGGATTTCGGCCAGCACATCGAGACCGAACTCGGCCGCCGCCGCCGCCAGTTCGCGCGCCAGCGCGTCCGGCAGTGCGGCCATGATCAACAGCACGCAATCGGCCCCGATCACCCGGCTTTCGAGCACCTGGTAGGGATCGAGAATGAAATCCTTGCGCAGCACCGGCAATTGCACGGCGGCGCGGGCGGCGCGCAGATCGGCGTCGCTGCCCTGGAAATAGGGCGCATCGGTCAGCACCGAAAGACAGGCGGCGCCGCCGGCCTGATAGGCGCGGGCCAAGGCGGCGGGGTCGAAATCGGCGCGGATCAGCCCGGCGCTGGGCGAGGCCTTTTTGATCTCAGCGATCAGACCATGACCGCCGACGGCGATCCGCCGCCGCAGCGCAGCGGCAAACCCGCGGATTGGCGGTGCGGCGGCCAGGCTGGCGCCGAGCGCGGCTTCCGAGACTTCCGCCTTGCGGCGCGCGACCTCGGCGCGCTTGTCGGCGCAGATGCGGGCGAGAATGTCGCTCATCGTACCCCCGGCGCGGCTTGGGGCGGCATATTGGTGCGCGCGACCAGTTCGTCCAGCACCCGGCGCGCGGCGCCCGAATCGATCGATCGGGCGGCGCGCTCGACCCCGTCGGCGAGATTTGCGGCGCTTCCGGCGACCAGCAATGCCGCAGCGCTGTTCAGCAGCACGACGTCGCGCAGCGGGCCGCCGTCGCCGGCCAGCACCTGGCGCATCAGCCGGGCATTGTGCTGGGGCTCGCCGCCGGCCAGATCCTCGCGCCGCGCCGCCGGCAGCCCGGCATCGGCGGCGACGATCTCGAACACCTCGACCCGGCCTGCATCGAGGGCGGCGACCGTGGTCGGGCCGGCGGTGGTCAGCTCGTCGAGGCCGTCGCCATGCACCACCCAGGCGCGCTCGCCGCCGAGCCGGCCCAGCACCTCGGCCATCGGCCGCACCCATTCGGGCGCGAACACGCCGACCAGCTGGCGTCGCGCGCCGGCCGGGCTCGACAGCGGGCCCAACAGGTTGAAGATCGTCCGGGTGCCGAGCTCGACCCGGGTCGGGGCCACGTGGCGGGTCGCGCTATGATGCCGCGGCGCCATCAGAAACCCGATGCCGATCTGCCACAGACACGCGCGCACCACGGCAAGCTCGGCATCGATGTTGACGCCGAGCGCGGTCAGCACGTCGGCCGAGCCCGATTTCGACGACAGAGCGCGGTTGCCGTGCTTGGCGACCGGCACACCGCAGCCGGCCACGACGAGGGCGCTGGCGGTCGAGATGTTGAAGCTGCCCGACGCGTCGCCGCCGGTGCCGCAGGTATCGATCGCCCCCGGCGGAGCGTCGATGGCGAGCGCCTTGGCCCGCATGATCCGCGCCGCACCGGCAATCTCGTCGACGGTTTCGCCGCGCACCCTGAGCGCCATCAGAAAGGCGCCCATCTGTGACGGCGTGGCGTCGCCGCTCATGATGATCTCGAACGCCGCCTCAGCCTCGCTCTCATTGAGGCTGCGGCCTTGCGCCACGAGGGCGAGCAGAGCCTTGAGATCGCCCGGGGCGCCCCTCACGCGGCGGCTTTCGGCATCGCCAGACCTTGGAAAGCGTCGGTTCGCGCCGAATCGGTTCGCGCTGGCATGGGCCTGTCTTGCCTCGTCATCTGATCCTTATACCAGCCCGCGCCGGCCGACGGAACGCCATGTCCGGTGCGCGCCTGGCTCGCCGGCCCGCTTGGCTCGCCGGCCGGAACGCAGCGGTTGTTTCGGGGTGACATCAAGGGATCATGGAGCCTATATTGGCCGCTGCGAATTCGCGCGGCCGCGGCAACGCCGCCGGTTGCGCCGCGGAGCTCGCGCTGCTAGGATGTCGCCATGGTTCGCTTGGCGCCGGTAACATTGGCTTGGTGGTGGCCCGTCTAATACGGGCGGCCGTCGTTTGACGTTTTCCGATCAAGGCCGCTTCGGAGCTCCGGGCGGCCTTTAGCGTTTTTGAGGCGAACCTCTCGGATCTCCGCGAAGCGAGCGGCGCAGAGGAGGTCCCATGCAGCGCAGCAGCAACACCACGGCCGGCGTCACGGCCAGCTACGTTTCCGGTGGCGGCATTGGCGTCACGCGGGAAATTCGCGAACGCGTCTATCAGCCCGCCGACAATGCGCTGGCCCAGGCGCTCGATCATCGCCGCGGCGTCTTGTTTTCGTCGAGCTTCGAGTTTCCCGGCCGCTACACCCGCTGGGACATGGGGTTTGTCGATCCGCCGCTGGCGTTCACCGCGCGCGGGCGAGGCTTTTCGATCGACGCGCTCAATCGGCGCGGCCGGGTATTGCTGCCGGCGATCGCCGAGTGTCTGTCGCGGCTGCCGACGGCCAGCCTCGATTGGGCTGGCGAGGACCGTCTGAAGGGCGAGATCGCCGCGACGACCGAGCGGTTTTCCGAGGAGATGCGCAGCCGGCAGCCTTCGGTGTTCTCGGTGCTGCGCGCCTTGGTCGAACTGTTCGCCAGCCCGCAGGATCAACATCTCGGGTTCTACGGCGCCTTTGGCTACGATCTGGTGTTTCAGTTCGAACCGATGCCGCTCCACCTGCCGCGACCCGAAGATCAGCGCGACCTGGTGCTGTATCTGCCGGACGAGATCCTGGTCGTCGACCACATGCGCCAGAGTGCGGCGACCCACCGCTATGAATTCGAATTCGGCGGCGCCTCGACCGCGGGGCTGGCGCGAGATACCGCGGCGGCGTCCTACCGACCCGAGCGCGCGCCGCGATGTGATCCCGATGAAAGCGACCACGGACCCGGCGAATATGCCGCGCTGGTCGAGCGCGCCAAGGAAGCCTTTGTCCGCGGCGATCTATTCGAGGTGGTTCCGGGCCAGCTGTTCGCGGCGCGCTGCCCGGACCGGCCCAGCGTCGTCTTCCAGCGGCTGCGCCAAGCCAATCCGGCGCCCTACGGCGCCTTGATCAATCTCGGCGAGGGCGAATTTCTGGTGTCGGCCTCGCCCGAAATGTTCGTTCGGGTCGAAGGACGGCGGATCGAGACCTGCCCGATCAGCGGCACCATCGCCCGCGGCCGCGACCCGGTCGAGGATGCCGAGCGCATCCGCGAATTATTGAATTCGGCGAAGGACGAGAGCGAGCTGACGATGTGCACCGACGTCGACCGCAACGACAAGTCGCGGGTGGCGGTGCCAGGCAGCGTGCGGGTGATCGGCCGGCGCCAGATCGAGCTTTATTCGCGGCTGATCCACACCGTCGACCATGTCGAGGGCGAGTTGCGCCCGGAATTCGACGCGCTTGACGGGTTTTTGAGCCATGCCTGGGCGGTGACCGTGACCGGCGCCCCGAAGCTGTGGGCGATCCGCTTTATCGAGCGGCACGAGCGCTCGGCGCGGCGCTGGTATGGCGGCGCGATCGGCCGGATCACCTTTGACGGCAATATGAATACCGGGCTGACCTTGCGCACGATCCGCATGCAGGACGGGGTTGGCGAGGTTCGCGCCGGCGCCACGCTATTATACGACAGCGACCCCGAGGGTGAGGCGGCCGAGTGCCGGCTCAAGGCCTCGGCGATGTTCGCCGCGATCGGCGGCCGGGCGGCGCCGGCGCCCATCCGCGCGATGACTGCGTCCCCAGCCGGACAGCCCGCGAGGGTGCTGCTGGTCGATCACGAGGATTCGTTCGTCCACACGCTGGCCAACTACATCCGCACCACCGGGGCCGAGGTGGCGACGATGCGCCCCGAGCTGGCGCGCGCCGAATTGCGCCGGGGTGCAGCGCCCGATCTCGTCGTGCTGTCGCCCGGGCCGGGGCGGCCGGCCGACTTTGCCATGGCCGAGACGATCGATTTGCTGGTCGCACGCTCGGTGCCGATCTTTGGCGTCTGTCTCGGCCTGCAAGGCATCGTCGAATATTTCGGCGGCGCGCTCGACGTGCTCGGGACCCCGTACCACGGCAAGCCGTCGCGGGTCCGGGTGCTGGGCGGACGGTTGCTGCGCGGCTTGCCGGGCGAGTTCGCGGTCGGCCGCTACCACTCGCTGCACGCCCGCCGCAGCGCGTTGCCGGCGGTGCTGTCGGTTATCGCCGAAACCGCGGATCGGGTGGTGATGGCGATCGAGCATCGGGAATTGCCGATCGCCGCGGTCCAGTTTCATCCCGAATCGGTGATGACCCTGCGCGACGAGATCGGCATGCCGATCATTGCCGCGGCACTATCCGATTTGCGGCCGGAAACCTCGCTGGCGGATCGACCCTCGCACCGCGGATCGTGATGACGAACTCGCGCCCGCGCCCGATCTACGCTTCGCCAGCCTGAAGGATCTCTATCGCGGCGGTCAAGGTCGCGAGAAAGCTTCCGCTTCGGTACGAGGTCCGGCGACAGGTCAGAACAGGCGGTCGACCGTGTCGTGCTGGATCGCGACCGGGAAGTGGGCGCGTAGCGCGCGGGTGAATTCGTCGCCGAGATCGCGCTCTAGACCGGCATCCATTTCGCGCGACAGTTCGGCGGTCACGGTTTTGGATGGGGCAGGCGGTTGCTGCACCGCGGTTAGCTGGCCGACATAGGAGCCCGCCGCATCGGCGGCGGTGACGACGGCGCCGGGCTTGACCGCGAACAGCTTGGCGACCAGCGCCGGCGGAACCCCATCGGCGCCCTGCGACTGGCGCAGGAAAGGCGGCGAAGTCGTGGCCTTCAGGTTCCGGGCGGCGGCAACCGCCGAAAGCTTGGCGCCCGGGGTGACCGCGGCGGCGAGCGCCGTGGCTGCCTTGGCAACGAGGTCGCGCCGCTTTTCGGCCTGCCAGGCGGCAACCGCCTGCGCCTTTACCGTGGCCAGCGGCCGCACCGAAGGCGGCACGATCTTATCCACTTGCAGCACGAAGATGGCGCCGTCGGAGGTGTCGATGACCCGGCTGCTGCGGCCCTCCTCGGTGGCAAAGGCGCGCTTTAGCACTTCGGACGGGGCGACCGGCAACGCGACCGGCTTGCCGTCCTCGCCGCGGCCGTGCTCGTCGACGGCGGCGATAACGGTCTTTTTCAGCCCGAACTTGGCGGCGGTGGCGCCGATATCCTCGCCGCCGGCGATCGCGTCGTCGACGTGGTTCGCGACCGTGTAGAGTTGATCGACGGCTTCGCGATGGGCGACGTCGGCCTGCAGTTTCGCCTTGGCCTCGGCAAAGCTTAGCGTTTTGGGCGGCTCGATCTTGACGATCCGCAGGATGTGCCAGCCGAGCGGCGATTTGAGCGGTGCGCTCGGCTTGTCGAGCGGCAAGGCGAACGCGACATTGGCCAAAGCCTGCGGCATCTCGGCCTTGCTCATCAGCCCGAGATCGATCGTTGCCGGGTCCTGCCCGGCGATCGTGGCGGCAACCTCCTTCCAGTCCTTGCCGGCGGCGAGCGCTGCTTCGGCGGCCTTGGCCTTGGCCTCCGACGGAGCCAAGATCTGCTGCACCTCGCGCCGTTCGGGCAGCACGAACTCGTCCTGGCGCTGCTGGTAGGCCTGCTCCAGCCTGGCATCGGAGACGGTGATCTTGGCGGCGAGAGCCGACGGGGTCAGGCTCGCCATCGTGAACCCGCGATATTCGGGCGCGCGAAACATCTCTCGGTGGGCGTCGTAAAAGCGGGTGAGCTCGGCCGCGGTCGGCTGCCCGACATCGCCGGCCCCGGCGATCGGCAGAGCCACGATATCGGCGACGCGCTTTTCGTGACGGTAGCGATAGATGCGCTCGATCACCGGCGGCGGGGCCCGGACCCCGGCGCTGACCGCGAGCAGCAGGTCCTGGCGCGGGATCTGCTGCCGTAGCCGCTCGACATATTGGGGCTCGGTCAGCTGGTTTGCCGCGAGCAGTTCGTTAAAGGCGCCGCGGTCGAAGACGCCGTTGGCGCCCTTGAACGCCGGATCGGACAGGATCGCGGCGCGGACCACGTCGTCCGAGGTCGACAGCTGCAGGCGCTGGGCCTCCTGGTCGAGCAGGCTGCGATCGACCAATTGATCGAGGACGTCCTCGATCACGCCCATCTGCTTGGCCTGGCGCAGATCGACGGTACTGCCCAAGCGCGTGCTCAACTGCTGGAGCACCGGCTGCACCGCGTTTTGCAGGGCGGTAACGTCGATGCTCTGGGCGCCGACCGTGGCGACGATCGTGTCCGCATTACCGCGATTGCGAAAGATATCGCCGATGCCCCAGATCCCGAAAGTGACGATCAGGAGCCCGAACAAACCCTTGACGACGACGGATCCCGCTTTGGAGCGGATCGCCTGCAACATGGCGGCGGCCGGCCTATCCTGGTGGCTCCGGTCGGTTCGATCCGCCCGAATGCCGGTGTGTTGGTGGCTGCCCGGATCATAGGCACCGGCCAAGAAGGCCGCAACCTTTGCCGGCATCGAGCGCCAACGGATCGGCCGAGCCGCCGGCCCGGCCCGCCGGAACCTCGCCGACAGGCCGAGCCGGAGCGACGGCTGCGGTGCAGCCGCCGCATTTCGGCCGAAGCTACTTCTTCAGCGCGTCGCGAGCCGCGTCCTTGGCGCCCCCGATCGCATTCTGAACCTTGCCGGCGTTCTTCTCGGCGTTGCCCTCGGCTTGCGTCTTGGCGTCCCCGGTCGCCTTGCCGACACTCTCCTTGACAGCACCTTTGACCTCGTGGCCGGTGCCGACGACACGATCCTTATCCATTGCTGGTCTCCTCTAGGTTTGTGGTCTCTTGAAGTTAACGCCTGGTGGCGAGGTTTCGTTCGGCCGTCGCCGGCTCGCGCCGCCTCGGCTGGCGACGGCAACGCTCCGGCGCTAAGCTGCTGCGGCCACCGATCGACTGGAGTGTGCACCTGATGCAGCAGCATCAATTCGGCCGGTTGTGGCCGGTCTCGACCCTGACCCTGGGCGGCGGCGGGCTCGGCATGCTGTGGGGCCGGACGACATTCGCCGAGTGCGTCGCTACCGTCGAGATGGCGGTCGAGGCCGGGATCACCCTGCTCGATCTCGCCCCCCGCTATGGCGACGGCAAGGCCGAAGAGGTGGTCGGCGCGGCGTTTGGCGGCAGGTTGCCGAGCGGAATGCGGGTCACCAGCAAGTGCAATCTCGGCGAGCCGGCGCGTGCCGAAATCGAGCCGTTGCTGCGCCGCTCGATCGAAGGGAGCCTGCGCCGGCTGCGCCTCGAGCGGCTCGATTTG
Source organism: uncultured Alphaproteobacteria bacterium (assembly GCA_963755435.1). GTDB lineage: Bacteria > Pseudomonadota > Alphaproteobacteria > ATCC43930 > CGMCC-115725 > AP-15. The sequence goes on along the minus strand of CAVWJX010000019.1, from coordinate 103,889 downwards.
TTCTTTTTGCATTCAAATGTCGTACCCGATTCGGACCATATTGCGGCCCAGCATGCGCGGCGGCCCGGCGCCGCCGAGCGGATGACGACCTACGCGACATTTGTCGCCGAGGTCCGCCCGGTCTTCGAACGGCTGGTGAGCGAGGGCCTGCTCGGCGCCTGGGGGCTGACCGGCATCGGCCATCCCGACACGATCATCCGGCTCCTCGGCGAGGCTCCGGCGCCGGCGGCGGTGCAGTGCATCGCCAATCTGCTCGACTCGCCGGGCGGCCTCCAATTCTTCGACGGGCCGGCCAAGCCGCGCGCGATCATCGCCGCCGCCCGCGCGGCCGGGGTCGGGGTGATGGGAATCCGCGCGGTGCAGGCCGGCGCGCTGACCGGGGCGCTCGACCGGCCATTGCCGAGCGATCATCCCGAGATGCGCGATTACGCCCGCGCTGCCGGGTTTCGCCAACTTGCCGCGGAACTCGGCCACAGCCCGGCCGCGCTGGCGCACCGCTACGCCCTGTCGCTCGAGATCGACACCCTCGTGCTCGGGGTCAAGAACCGCACCGAGCTCGCCGAATGCCTCGCCGCGGCCGCAACCGGGCCATTGCCTGCCGACCTCGTGGCCCGGATCGATCGGTCGGTCGCGCCGTCGTGAGCGGCTCGGGCAGCGCCGTCGCTGTATGGCGGTGCGGCCGTTTTTGAGGGACGCCCATGCGCCCGGCGCAACGCTCAGCGGTCAAATCATGTTGGCGCTTATAAAGAGCAGGCTCAGGATGATTGGCGCCAACGCCACTTCTCCGGAGCTGACCCATGAGCGCCCATCTCAGTCCTGAACAGGTTCGTTCGAACATCGACCATCCGATCGTCGACGGCGACGGGCATTGGGTCGAATACGATCCGGTGTTCAGCGACAAGATGCGCAAGGTCGGCGGCGACCTGGCGGCGGACGGCTTTCTGAAGGCGATGGGAACAACCCGCGACTCGTTGTCGATGTCGCCCGCCGAGCGGCGCACCCGCCGCATCGGCCAGCAGGCCTTTTTGGCCCGCCAGGCGGAGAACACGCTCGACCGCGCCACCGCGATGATGCCGCGGCTGCTCTATGACCGCCTCGACGAGTTGGGTCTCGACTTTGCCGTCGTCTACCCGACCGCCGGGCTGCGCTTTCCGCGCATCCAGGACGACGCCACCCGCCGCGCCGTGATCCGCGCCTACAATGTCGTCTCGGCCGATTATTTCGCCAAGCTCAGCGACCGGCTGACGCCAGCGGCGATCATCCCGATGCACACCCCGGACGAGGCGATCGCCGAATTGGAATTCGTCACCGGGCAGTTGGGCTCGAAGGTTGGCATGTTCGGCAGCAACTTGGCGCGCAAGGTGCCGGCGGCCGCGGCCAACGACCCCGACACCGCGCGCTTTGCCGTCTGGTACGACGTGCTCGGCATCGACAGCGACTATGATTACGACCCAGTCTGGGCGAAATGTGTCGAATTGGGCATCGCCCCCACCTTCCACAGCGCCGCCAGCAACCAGGGCTTGCGCCTGTCGCCAAACAATTTCTGCTACAACCATATCGGCCATTTCGCCGCGGCCGGCCATGCGACCGCCAAGGCGATCTTTTTGGGCGGCGTCACCCGGCGCTTCCCGGATCTGCGTTTTGCCTTTCTCGAAGGCGGGGTCGGCTGGGCGAGCCAACTGTTCGGCGATCTGATCGAACATTGGGAGCGGCGCAGCGCCAAGGCATTGGAGCGCATGCACCCGGACAAGCTCGACCGCGCCCAGCTGATGAGCCTGGTCGAAAAATACGGCTACGACGACATCGCCGCGGCGTTGCGCGAGCGCGGCGGCCTGCCCGACCCGGAACAGGCCTATCTGACCGGCGGGGTCGAGAATGTCGACGATTTCTCGGCCTGCCGGATCACCCGCAAGGAAGACTGGGTCGAGCTTTACGCCAAGCCCTATTATTTCGGCTGCGAGGCCGACGACCGGATGAACGCGACCGCGTTTGGCCGTTCGAACCCGTTCGGCGCGAAGCTCAATGCGATCTTCAGCTCGGATATCGGGCATTTCGATGTGATCGACATGCGCGATCCGTTGCCCGAGGCCTACGAACTGGTCGAGCACGGCCACATCACGGCAAGCGATTTCCGTGACTTCACCTTTAAGAACGCGGTCAAGCTGTGGGGCACGCAGAACCCGCGCTTCTTCGAGGGCACCCGGGTCGCCAAGGAAGCCGCCGCGGTGCTCGCCGAGGCACAAACTCCGACCCGCGCGGCCGCCGAATAAGCCTGCGCCGGCCGAACGGGCGTCGAGCGCCGTCTCGCGACGGCGCTCTTTTTCTGCCGCAGCCAAACAGCTGAAGCAGCGCCGCATCCGAAACCGCGGCGGAGACGAGGCGCGGAACCGAAGCTGCTGCGCCCGGTTTTTTCAGAATGGAACCGGCAGCGGAGCTGTGATTGACCGGCGAGGACGCAGAACTCGCTGAGCGGGGCGCGCGGCCGAGGCCACACCCGACTCGGGCGTCGCCGAAGCCGCCGGGGCTTGGCTCGGTGCTCGCTCGCAATTTGCGGGTGATGGAAGAGCGGCGCGGCCGCGAGGAAGCGAAGGCGAGCTTCGAGGAGCGGATCGCCGGCGCGATCACCCGTTTCACCGGCAGCATGCGGTTCGTTTACCTGCACCTCGCGCTGTTCGGCGGGTGGCTCCTGATCAATCTCGGCGCGGTGCCGGGCGTGGCCAAATTCGATCCTTCCTTTGTCGTCCTGGCGATGGCCGCGTCGGTCGAAGCGATCTTCCTGTCCACCTTCATCCTGATCAGCCAAAACCGGATGACCGCGACGGCGCAAAAGCGCGCCGAGCTCGATCTGCAAATCAATCTGCTGACCGAGCACGAGGTGACCAAGCTGGTTGCGCTGCTGTCCTCGGTCGCCGAGCGGCTCGGCGTCAAAACCGAGGCCGATGCCGAGGTTGCGGAATTGAAGGAAGACGTCGCCCCCGAAACGGTCCTCGACGAGATCGAGGACCGCAACCTCTGAACCCGTTCCGGTGCCGACGGTCGGCCGGGCGCCGCGCCTGCAAGCAGAGGCCGCGCTAGGGCCGTCGCCTCAGACGACGCCGTCTTCGTGGAGGCGCGCGACTTCGTCGGGGTCGAGGCCGCACAGCTCGCCCAACAGCGCCTCGGTATGTTCGCCGAGCAAAGGCGGGCGGCTGATTTCGGCCGGCGAGTCGGCGAGCTTGATCGGGCAGCCGACGGTCTGGTAGGCGCCGCGGGTTGGGTAGTCGAGCTCGACGATCATCTCTCGCGCTTTGAGATGCGGGTCGGCCAAGACCTCGCCGGTGTCCTGGCAGGCGCCGCACGGCACGCCGGCCGCGCCCAATATCCGCATGACCTCGTGCTTCGAGCGCGAGCGGGTCCACTCCTCGATGATCGCGGCGAGCGCCTCGCGGTTGTCCCAGCGCGCCTCCTCGGTGGCAAAGCGCGGGTCGCGGGCGAGCTCGGGCCGGCCGATCGCCGCGGTGAAAGCCGGCCACATCTGCTGCTGGGCAGTGATGAAGACATAGTCGTTGGGGCCGCCGGGCGCGCAGGGATAGGTCGTGCTCGGCACGCCCCTTCCCATCTGGTTGCCGCGCCGCGGCATCGCCGCGCCAAAGCGCTGATGGTCGCGCAGGCTGACCCGGATCAGATTGACCACCGCGTCCTGCATCGAGACTTCGACATGCTGGCCGCGGCCAGAGGCATGGCGCTGCTGCAAGGCGGCGAGAATGCCGATCGCCATATGCATGCCGGTGCCCGAATCGCCGATCGCCGGCACCACAAAGGTCGGCGGATTTTCGGGAAAGCCGGTGATGCTCATCGCCCCGCCCATCGCCTGGGCGATCGGCTCGTAGCTCTTGAAGTCGCGATAAGGGCCATAAGTGCCAAAGCCCTTGATCGTCGCGTAGATCAGCCGCGGGTTGATCTGGGCCAGCTTATCGTAGCCGAGGCCGAGCCGATCGAGCGCGCCCGGCCCGAAATTTTCGAGCAGCACATCGGACTTGGCGATCAGCGCGGTGAACAATTCCTTGCCGCGTCCGGTTTTCAGATTGAGGGTCAGGCTGCGCTTGTTGGCGTTGAACAGCAGAAAGAACAGGCTGTCGCTGTCCGGCCGGTCGCGCATGTTGCGTCGGGCGACGTCGCCGCCCTTGGGCTCCTCCAGCTTGATCACATCGGCGCCGAGAAACCCCAGGATCTGGGCGCAGGCCGGCCCCGCCTGGTTGTGCGTCATGTCGATGATCCGGATACCCGACAGCGCCTGGCTCATGGTCCATTCTCCCCGCGGCTGTGACCGCTGTTGCAAAGTCTATCACCGCCCGTGTGCGGCCGGCCACAACCGGCCCGGATAACTCCGGTCGGCGGGCGCATCGGGTTCAATATCTAGCGGCACATAAAACTGTCACACGCTATTGCTAGCCTTAGCCCAGCAATGGCACTGACGGGGGATCGCGTGCCCGAAACAGCCGACGGGTTTTTTGGCCGGGGGTTGGACAATGCGTCGCCGCCGGCCTCGGTCGCCGCCAACGAGAGCGCCAGGGCGATCAGCCGGGCGCAATCCATTCACCATTATCGCACGATTTGGATTTCGGACGTGCATCTCGGCACCCGCGGCTGCAAAGCCGAATACCTGCTCGAGTTTCTGCGCCGCAACAATGCCGATACGATCTATCTGGTCGGCGACATCATCGACGGCTGGCGCCTGAAGAAATCCTGGTATTGGCCGCAGACCCATAACGACGTCGTCCAGAAGCTGTTGCGCATGGTGCGCAAGGGCACCCGGGCGATTTACGTGCCGGGCAATCACGACGAGTGGCTGCGCCATTACACCCGCCTGAAATTCGGCGGGGTCGAGATCGTCGACGAGGCGATCCACGTCACCGCCGACGGTCGCCGGCTCTTGGTCATGCATGGCGACGCCTATGACGCGGTGGTGACCCACGCCCGCTGGCTGGCCTTGCTCGGCGATGGCGCATACACGGTGGCGCTGTGGCTCAACCGCCATTTCAACACCTGGCGCCGGCGCCTCGGCTATCCGTACTGGTCACTGTCCGCCTACCTCAAGTACCGTGTTAAAAACGCCGTTCAATATATTGTTTCGTTTGGCGAAGCGATCACCGACGAGGCGCGTAGCCGGGGTCTCGACGGGGTCATCTGCGGTCATATCCACCACGCCGAGATGCGCGATCTTGGGGGGATCGCCTATTGCAACACCGGCGACTGGGTCGAGAGCTGCACCGCGCTGGTCGAGCATTTCGACGGCCGGCTCGAGCTCATTCGCTGGAGCGAGCGGGTGGCGCCCGGTTTGTTCGCGCTCGACGAGGAAGGCGGAGACCGCGGCGCGGAGGGCTCGCTGGAGCCGGCGGATGCGGCGCCGGCGCTCGCCGGGCTGCAGCAATGAGCGGCGCCGGGCAAGGGACGTCGAGCGGCGGGGAAACGGCCGCGGCTGCGGCGGGCCGGGCGGACGAGGCCGACGCCGCCGAACTGCCGATCAGCTTTGTCGTGCCCGCCTATAATGAAGAAGCGCTGATCGCCTCGTGCCTGCGCTCGATCGTGGACGAGATCGCCCGCAGCCGGTGCGCGGCCGAGATCATCGTCGTCGACAACAACAGCACCGACCGCACCGGCGAGATCGCCGCCGCGATCCCCGGCGTCGCAATCGTCCACGAGCCGCAGCGCGGGTTGGTGCCGGCACGCCGGGCGGGGTGCCTCGCCGCCAAGGGCCGGCTGATCGCCAATATCGACGCCGACACGATGCTGCCGCCGGGCTGGCTCGACACGGTGCTGGCGGAATTCGCCGGCGCGCCCGGGCTGGTGGCGCTGAGCGGGCCGTTCATCCATTACGACGTGCCGAAACGGGTGCGCATCGTCGTTGCCGTCTTTTACCGATTCGCCTTTGCCAGCTACCTCCTGGTGCGGTTTGTCTTTCGCGCCGGGTCGATGATGCAGGGCGGCAACTTTGTCGTGCTGCGGAAGGCGCTCGCCGCGGCCGACGCCTTCAACCCCGATTTCAGCTTTTTCGGCGAGGACACCGAGCTCGCCCGCCGGATGAGCAAGGTCGGCGCGGTCAAGTTCTCGTTCGCGCTGCCGGCATACTCCTCGGGCCGCCGGCTGACCGGCCAGGGTCTGTTCCAGGTGGCGCTGCAATACAGCGTCAACTTCCTGTGGACGGTGCTGTTCAAGCGCCCGTTCACCCTGACCTGGCATGATTTCCGCCATTCCGGCGAGGCAACCGGCAATGCGTCTCTGGCCGCGGCCACGCCGGCGCCGTGCGAGCCGCCCGAGCGATAGCCGGCCCGACGCCGGGCCGAACCGCTCAACCACGGCGTTTGAGCATGGCCAGCATTTGTTCGAGCAAGGGCGCCATTCGCTCCAGCTCTTCGAGATGCGCCGCCGATAGTCCGGCGAGGCATTCCTCGGCCCGCGCCGTCAGGTTGAGAAGAACGCGGCGCTGATCCACGGGGTCGTGGCTGCGCTCGACGAGGCCGGCCTCGGCCAGGCGATCGACCAGCTCGGCGGCGCTATGGTGCCGGATCCGTAGCCGTTCGGCGAGATCGCCGACATTCGCCGGACGGTCGCCGCTGAAGCCCCTGATCGCCAGCAGCGCCTGGTGCTGGCGCGGGGTCAGGCCGACCGCGCGCGCCCGGTTCTGGCTGAATCCCAAAAAGCAGCGGATGCGATAACGAAATTCGGCGAGCAACTGGTAGTCGGCCTGATCGGGACGGGCCGACCGACCGGCCGCGGCCGGGCGCACTCCTCTATTGTCGCTCATCGCCACGCGGTGCCGCTCAGCGGAAGGGCGATCTGCGGCTTGCGGGAATTATATCGTGATGCGATATGACATCCCATCGCCATGCGACCCCGACGCCCCAAAACGCCCAATCCCAAAAACATACCATCCTCTCAACCTGCCGTTCTGACAACGCCATCCGCGACCAGCAGCCACGCCCGATTGGGCGATTTCACCACCGGCCCGCGGGTATTGGTGATCGCCGCGATCGCGGTCTTCGTCGCCACCGCCGGGGTGATCGCCGGGCTGGTTCTGCTCCGGCTGATCCGGCTGGCCACGAACCTTGCCTATTTCGGCCGTCTGAGCTTGGCCGATCTCGATCTGGCGCATTCCCCGCTCGGCCTGTGGGCGGCCCTGGTGCCGGTGGCCGGCGCCTTGGCGGTCGGCTTGATGGCGCGCTATGGCAGCCCCAAGATCCGCGGCCATGGCATCCCCGAGGCGATCGAGGCGATCCTGCTCGGGCGCTCGCGCCTCGACCTCAAGGTCGCGATCCTGAAGCCGCTGTCCTCGGCGATCGCCATCGGCACCGGCGGCCCGTTCGGCGCCGAGGGGCCGATCATCATGACCGGCGGGGCCATCGGCTCGCTGATCGCGCAAATGCTGCCGGTCAGCGACAACGAGCGCAAGACCCTGCTGGTCGCGGGTGCGGCGGCCGGGATGACCACCGTGTTCGGCACGCCGATCGCCGCGATCATGCTGGCGGTCGAGCTGCTGCTGTTCGAGTGGACGCCGCGCAGCTTTATCCCGGTCGCGGTGGCCGCGATCGTCGCCGCGGTCGAGCGCAGCCTGATCCACCTGCCGAGCCCGCTCTTCCCGTTCTCCGGCACCGTCGAGATTACCGCGCTGGGGCTCGCCTCCTGGGTGCTGATCGGGCTTCTGTCGGGGCTGCTTTCGGGGCTGTTGACCCAGTTCGTCTATGCTTGCGAGGACGGCTTTCTGAAACTGCCGATCCACTGGATGTGGTGGCCGGTGCTGGGCGGCCTGGTGGTCGGCATCGGCGGCATCTTCGAGCCGCAGGCGCTCGGCGTCGGCTATGCCAATATCGCGGCGATGCTGCAGGGCCAGGTGCTTCCGGCCGGGGCGCTGCTGCTGCTCGTCGTCAAGGCGATCATCTGGTCGGTGGCGCTGGGCTCCGGCACTTCGGGCGGGGTGCTGGCACCGCTGTTGATCATGGGTGGGGCGATGGGCACGGCGATCGCCGGGTTTCTGCCGGCCGGCAGCCCGGGCTTCTGGGCGCTGATGGCGATGGCCGCGACCATGGGCGGGACCATGCGCTCGCCGCTGACCGCGACCTTTTTTGCCGTCGAGCTGACCGGCGACACGCATGTGCTGTTGCCGCTGATTGCCGCCTGCGGCACCGCGCACGCGGTGACGGTGCTGCTGATGCGGCGCTCGATCCTGACCGAAAAGGTGGCGCGGCGCGGCCATCATCTGGTGCGGGAATACCGGGTTGATCCGTTTGCGCTGACCCGGGTGCGCGAGGTGATGACGACCCAGGTCGAAACCGTGCCGGCAACGATGACCCTGCATGGCGCGGCGCGGTTCCTGACCGATCCGGCGACCACCCATCCGAGCTTTCCGGTGGTCGACGCCGAGCGCCGGGTCGTCGGCGTCATCGATCCGCCGGCGGTGCTGCGCTGGCGGCGGGCCGGAACGCGCCGCACCGCGACGCTCGGCGAATTGCTGGCCGGGGCCAAGCTCACGGTCGCCCACCCGGACGAATATCTGGAGAGCCTGGCCGACCGTCTGACCGCCGCCAATGTCGCCCACTTGCCGGTTGTAGCGCGCGAGGATGGGCGGCTCGTTGGCTATATCGGCTGGAAGGATTTGATGCGGGTGCGGGCGAAGCTGCAGGAGGAGGAGGGGCAGCGCACGTCGTTTTTCCGGGTCCGTCCGGTGTCGGCCGAATGAGCGCGCGCATCGGCCCGATCCTCGAAAGCCGGCCGCAGCCGTGGCGCTGTGGCCGGCGATCGACTAGGATCGCGCACCCCAGATTGCCAGGGAGGAACTCGCCATGGCCGCCGACCCAAACCGGGTGATCCTGACCGGCGAAAATCCGTTTATCCGCCTCGCCGCCGCCGCCGGCGGGCCGCAGACGACGAATGCCAGCTTCTGGCGCATCATCGCCTGCCCGAAGGGGCCGGGGCATGTGCTCTATCTGAAGAGCGAGCTGACCGACGACCGCTGGCGGATCTATTCCGACAATATCGCGATGGCGCGCTGGCTGCAGGCGACGGTGCAGGGCATGCTCAACCCCGAGACCGCCGATACGGCGATCCCGGTCACCGACGCCGAGTTCGTCAAATCGGGCGACCCGCACTATTTCTGGACCGAACGGGTGGTGTCGAGCGACCAGGATATCAGCCTCACCTGGTACGATATCGGCGATCCGATGCTGATCCATACCCAGCCCAACGAGGGCGGCCGGCGCTATGGGGTGTGCAGCCTGTTGATCCCGGCGCTCGGCGCGCGGCTCACGGTCGACGGCAGCGACGCCGCCGGCCAGCCCTGGCCGATCGAGCGCGAGGGGCGGCCGTTCAGCACCTGCGCGCTGGCGTTCTCGGAAAGCTGGACCGAGCAGCACTAGGGGACGCCGATGACCGTCGCCCGCGAACTGGCCGGGTTTCTGGCCCGGACCGCCGCCGCCGACCTGCCGGCGCAGACGATCGATCATGCGGCGATGCTGATCGCCAGCACGATTGCCAGCGCCGCGTTTGGCCGCGGGCTCGAATCGGCCGCGATCATCCGCGATCTGGCCTGCGACCGGGGCGGCCGGCCCGACGCCGCGGTGTGGTTCGAGGCCGGCGTCAAGCTGCCGCTCGCCGAGGCGGCCCAGGTCAATGCGGTGATGAGCGACGCCGCGGCCTGCGACGACAGCGATCTGCGCAACATCGTCCACTGCGGCACGCCGTTGACGGCGACGAGCCTCGCTTTGGCCGAGCGCACCGGCGCCGGCGGCGAAGACGTGCTGGCGGCGATGGTGCTCGGCTACGAGGCGGCGGGGCGGATCGGCGAGGCGATCACGCCGGGTTTTCGTCGCCAGGGCTTTCACGGCTGCCTGGTGGCGATTTTTGCCGCCGCGGTCGCCGCCGCCCGGCTGTTGCGGCTCGATAGCGAGCGCATGGCCCAGGCGATCGCGTTGTCGGCGACTTCGATCGGCGGCCTCGCCGCCGCGGCCAACACCAGCGTAGCGCGCGAATACCACGCCGGGCTGGCGGCCAAGCTGGGGATCGAGGCGGCACTCGCGGCCGAGCGCGGCTTCAAGGCCGAACTCGGCATCCTCGAAGCGCGGCAGGGCTTTTTCGCGGTCTATGGCGCGGTCGACCCGGCCGCTGCCGCGGCCGACCTTCTCCGCGATCTCGGGCGGTCATGGGATATTGTCACCGACATGGCGGTCAAGCTCGTACCCGGCGGTCACCCGCATCATGCGCTGGCCGAGGCGGCTGGCAACGCCGCGCGCGAGGCAGGCTTCGCCCCCGAGGAGATCGACAGCATCACCCTGTCGCGCCCCGGCGTCGCCGCTCTCGCCGAACCGCTGCATCCGGCCGAACTGATCGGCATGGCGCACAGCCCGGCCTATTTTCTCGCTGCCGGCGCCGCCGATCGCAGTTTTTCGTGGGCGCACGCGAGCGCGGCCAAGATCGGCGATCCGGTGATCCATCGGCTGATCGACCGGGTGCGGGTCGGGCCGCCGCCCGCGGCCGATGCGGGGCGCTACCGGCAAGGCGCCACGGTGACGATCCGGGCCACCGACGGCAGATCGGCCACCAGCACGGTTTACGCGCCAAAGGGTGCCGGAATGCTCGGCATCGCCTGGGCCGATATCGACGCCAAGTACCGCGCCCTGGCGCCGCAGGCCGGGCTTTCCGGCGAGCGGATCGAGGCAAGCCTCGCGCTGATCCATAATTTTCGCCAAGTCGGGCGGACCTCCGACCTGACCGCGCTGCTCGCCGCCGCCCCGCCGGGAGCGGCAGCGTGACCGCCCGCCGGGCGGTCGCAGGCGGTCGCCGCGGCCGCACCGGTTGACCGCCGATTGCCCGGTGGTCCACGTGATCACCGGCCTCGAACTCGGCGGCGCCGAGGCATTGCTTCTCGAATTGTGCCGCGAGGATCGCCGCCGCGGCCACACCGCGGTGGTGGCGAGCCTCCTCTCCGAGGGCCCGATGCGCCGGCGGTTTGCCGAGATCGGCGTCGAGGTGGTCGGGCTCGGCATGCGCCGCGGCGAGGCCCTGGCGGCCGGGCCGGTCCGGCTGGCGCGGCTGATCCGCCGGCGGCGCCCGCGGGTCGTTCAGGGGTGGCTCTATCACGCTAATCTGGCGGCGCTGGCGGCGAACTGGCTGGCGGCGCTGCGGCCGCGCCCGAAGCTCGCCTGGGGCATTCTCGGCGCGGTCCCCGATTTCGCCCGCTATCCGCGGCGGCTGCGGCGGGCGGTCAGGCTCGGCGCCCGGCTGTCGCCTCGGGTCGATGGCATCCTCTACAACAGCCGGGTGGCGCTCGACGAGCATGTGCGGCTCGGCTTTCGCGCCCGGCTCAGCCGATTCTTTCCGAACGGGGTCGACCTCGCTCGATTCCATCCGCAGCCCGGCTTGCGCGATGCGATGCGGCAGGCGCTCGGGCTGCCGCAAGACGCGGTGGCGGTGATCGCGGTTGGCCGCAGCGACCCGATGAAGAACTGGCCCGGCATGCTGGCCGCGGCCGAGGCGGCCGGGCCGAAGGTGTGGCTGATCGCCGTCGGCGACGGCACCGAGCGGCTGCCGGCCGGATCGCGGCGGCTGTTGCTCGGGCGCCGCGACGACATGCCAGCGCTCTATGCCGCCGCCGACATTTTCATGTTGGCCTCCGACTTTGGCGAAGGCACCTCGGTGGCGCAGATCGAGGCGATGGCCTGCGGCGTGCCGGTGCTGGTCAGCGATGTCGGCGACAATGGCCGCGTCGCCGAGGGTGCGGGATTGGTGGTGGCGCCGCGCGATGCCGCCGTCTTGGCCGAGGCCCTGGGCCGGCTCGTCGCCGATCCGGCGTTGCGCGCCCGGGCGGGAGAGGCGGCGGCGTGCGCCGGTGCCCGGTTTGGCGCCGACCGGCTCTATGCCGGGGTAGCCGAGTTCCACCAGGCGCTGCTGGCCGGATCGTCGCCGGGCCGCCGCTTGCCGGGCGTGGGCTGGAAGGAGCCGGGCTAGCGTGCTAATCAGCCGCTTCCAGACCAGCGCGATCGAGCCGCCGATCATCAGATGAACCGTCTTCTCTACCTCATCTACCGGATCATCAGGTACGGGTATTTCTCGATATTCCGGTTGGTCTTTGCGACCTATTACTTCTTTGTCTATTTTCTTTCCGAGCGGCCAAAGGCCAGGCGGCAGGCGGGCTTGCGCGAAACTTCGGGACCGGCCCAGCAAACCGGCTTCTGGTGCATCTTTGCGATCAGCCAGCGCCGCCAGGTCTCGAAGAACTTGCTCGCCGCTCTCGATTGCTTCCAGCAACTGGGGTACGACGTCATCCTGATCAATAATGGCGCTCTGGCGCCGGAGCTGGTCAGCGGCTATTCGCCCTATTGCCACTCGGTCGTCGAGCGGCCCCATGGCGGCCGTGATTTTGGCGGCTATCAATGGGGGACCGAATTTCTACGGCGCCGCAGCGACCAGCCGATTACCCAAATCGTCTATTGCAACGACAGCAATTTCATTCGGCCCTCGACCTTTGCCCAGCTGCTGGGTCGGATCAAGCAGATGACCGATGATTACATCGGCATCACCGAGGTCTTCCAGTTTCACTATCATGTGCAGAGCTGGTTTTTCGTGATCTCGGGCCGGGTTTTTGGTTCGTCGATGTTCCGGCAGTTCTGGCAAGAATATGTGCCATTATCATCGCGCCGGCACAGCATAAATCGCGGCGAGGCGGGGATCGCCAAGCATCTGCTGCAGCACAATGTCTATCCGCGCCTTCTGTACACGCATAATACGATCGTCGATCTGGTGTGCGACGGAACCTTGGCGGAAGTGCTCGAGCGCATCTCCAGCTACTTCAATCCGAGTGAATACAAAGGCTTGGCGACCACGATGCAAGATGACGTGGCGTTGCAATTCTCGGGCGAAGCGAGCGCGCTGGCGACCTTGAAGCGCGGCGTCATGGAAAAGATGACGTTGTCAAATACGGTTCATGTGACCAACCTGCTGTTGCTGAAATGCTCGGGCTTTCCATTTTTGAAAAAGGATCTGGTGTATCGCGCGCTATATTTTTTTCCGCAGGTGGAAAATAGCCTAAGCCACTGGACCGGCGAGGATGCCGAGCAGCTGCCCGAGATTCTCGGGCATTTTCGCGCGCGGGGCTCGTTGCGCTGGCAGCACTCGCCGGCGGCGATCCTGGCCCGCATGGGCCTGATTTGACGGGACTGATTTGGCGAGCTGAATTGACGGAGCTGATTTGACCGGGCCGCTCAGGGTCGACGCCTTTACCGGCGGGGTGTCGGCATCCTCGGCGCGCTTTCGGGTGCGCCAATACATTCCGATGCTGGCGCCGCTCGGGATCGACATCGTCGAGCGCAGCCCGCGCCTCGGCTCCTATCCGCCGCCGCGGCATTGGCAGCGCCCGGTTTGGGCATTGGGTTCGTTGGCGCAGCGTATTCCGGCCATCGTCGCCGGCTGGCGCGCCGACGTGACCCTGTTGCATCGCGAGATGATCTCGACCTTGTGCACCTTCGAGGGCTTGACCCGGCGGCCGCGGCTCGTTGATGTCGACGACGCGATCCATCTCTATCGCCGCGGGTGGGCGGCCAAGAGGCTGGCCGGGCTCGCCGATCTGGTGGTGGTCGGCAACGACTGGCTGGCCGAGGCCTGGCGGTGCTGGAACCGCCGGATCGAGGTGCTGCCGACCGCGGTCGATACCGCGGCCTATCGGGTCGAGCCGCTGCCCGAGCGGCCCGCGATCGGCTGGATCGGGTCGGCCGGCAATCTCTGCTATCTCGAGCGCATCGCCCCGGCGCTCGGGCACGTCGCCCGGCGCTTTCCGGGCGTATCGATCGCGGTATGCTGCGAACAGCCACCCGACCTGCCGGGCCTGCCGGTGCGCTATGTGCCATGGTCGCCGGCGGCCGAAGCCGATTTCCTCGCATCGCTCACGCTCGGCGTCATGCCGCTCGACGACGGCCCCTGGGAGCGCGGCAAATGCAGCTTCAAGATGCTGCAATACCTGGCGGCCGGGCGGCCCTGCGTGGTCTCGCCGGTGGGCATGAACCGCGAGGTTTTGGCGCAGGGCGAGATCGGGCTCGCGGCCACGAGCTACGGCGAGTGGGTCGCGGCACTCTCGGCCATCCTCGCCGACCGCGCCGGGGCAGAGCAACTCGGGGCTGCGGGCCGGGCGTTGGTCGAGCGGCGCTACAGCCTCGCGGCGTTGGCGCCGCGGCTCGCCGGCCTGATCCGCGATCTCGCTGCCGCCGCATAACCCGTTTCCGGTCCCGCCCGCTCCTGTTCCGCCTGTTATTTGCAGGTCCATATCAGGCGCTCGCGCGTCGCCGCTCCGCCACCGCACCCGACCGACGACGCCGCGAACGGAGCGCAGGGTAGGACGCAAAAATGGCAATTTAATTGTCGCGCGCCGAGAATGTTCGGGGTGCAGCAGAGGCCGGACAGGAATCCGGATCAGGATGAAAATTCGGCAAGTTCTCCTATCGTCTTCCCGGCGCCGGCCGGGACCCATTCCTCCGCCGCTCGAAAATTCCAAGCAGCGGCAACGTCGTGCCAACGATTATCCGCTCGTGCCGTGGACGGGTGGGCCCCGGCCTTCGCCGGGGTGGCGAGTGAAAAAATCGAGCGTTCGAGAATATCAGCAGCGGCAGCAGTGGCAGCACCGGCCGCCCGATCGATGTGATCGCCCTGCCTTTCCGCCATGCAATGCAACGCCGGTCGCCGCGACAGCTGGCGGAAGGCGCTGCGCTTTTCCGCCCTACGCTTACTTGCTGAGGATTTACCGAAGACTTCGGATTTGGTTTCTAGAATGGATTAACACCGAACCTGCCTGCTACCACATATAGGAACGGGCAGAGGTAAGGTAGCATCATGACCAACCTGATGGTAGACGGCGATAAATTCGCTCTTATCGCACTTGAGACGAGAAGCGTTGTCGATCTACTGCCGACCGAACTAACACCGGGTCTCTGGGGATCAAGCGCGTCGATGATGGGATTGGACGAATTTTGGAGTGAAGTATTAGGTACAATCCAAGTGGAGAACTTCCGGTGCTGCACGATCTTTTTGTTGGTCAAGGAACATGCAAACGATCCCGCCGTTGATGCTCGGGATCAGGCACTACGAGAACAAGTCCACCGGTTTTACACGGGAATGCTGCTAGCTGACCGGTATGGCACTGATCAAGAACCGTTCCTTATTTCAGGGCACTGCGGCCCTGACGGAATCAGCGTCCGTCATGTACAGCGGCTCGAACCTGCCCGTCACGCTTCCGCAGATCGATGGCACCGCCTTTCAACTAACCAAGTTCGACGAGGCGCGGAGATTGGTCGGGCGGTTCAGAATTTCCCATGGATCGGAGCGTACCGTCTCGGTCGTGTCCTGCCCCTCTACATGGAAGCAAGGACGCTGCCTGATTGGATGGATCGAATACATCAGTACACTCGCTGCTTGGATGGACTGACCGTTCCGCCCGGAGGAGGTACCGGAAAGAAATTTGCCGACCGAATGACCCTGATTGTTGGGCCAACATATCGCGACCTGTTTGAAGAAATCTACGCGATTAGGGGGGCCATAGAGCATTTGCGGGAGAATGATTACACGGAGCCATTTGACCGCGCCAAACGGCTCGACTTGGTGAAGAAAGCAGGCATTGTGGAGAGTGTCGCGCGCTCATCCCTGGTCCGCATACTAGAGACTAAATCTCTGTGGCAGTATTTTAAGACTAAAACATCTCTGATGGTATTTTGGGACTTACCGCTTGCTGATCGGGAAAGCTTGTGGGGAGCGCCTATTGACCCAATGGCAGGAATTGCCGGGTTTGACGAAGCGCAATTCTCTGATGCAGACCTTGGCTCTCAGACGACGCCGAGACCGCCGATTTTCCCAGTAAACCTCTACCCGTGAGCGTCTTTCCGTAAGACAGGTTATCCGCCAGATTGTTTCCAGGGATTGCCGGGCTCTCGCATTTTGGGCGCGCCCATTTGCTCCTTGTTCGCGCCTCACGCCGCCAGACGCTGCTTTCGGATCAGGGCCAGGATTTCGGCGGCGGCGGCGGGGATGTTGGTGCCGGGGCCGTAGATCGCGCTGACCCCGGACTTTTTTAGGAAATCGTAGTCTTTGGGCGGGATGACGCCGCCGCAGACGGTGAGGATGTCGCCGGCACCCTCGTGGCGCAGGGCTTCGATCAGCGCCGGGACCAGGGTTTTGTGGGCGGCGGCCTGGCTCGAGACGCCGACGATGTGCACGTCGTTCTCGACCGCCTGGCGGGCGGCTTCCTCGGGGGTCTGGAACAGCGGGCCGATGTCGACGTCGAAGCCGATATCGGCAAAGGCGGTGGCGATGATCTTGGCGCCGCGGTCGTGACCGTCCTGGCCCAATTTGACCACCAGCATGCGCGGGCGGCGGCCCTCGTCGCGGGCGAAGGCCTCGATCTGGCGCTGCACCCGGCGGAAGCCTTCGTCGTCGTGGTACTGGCCGCCATAGACGCCGCTGACGGCGCGGATCTGGGCGCGATGGCGGGTGAAGATTTGTTCGAGCGCGTCGGAGATTTCGCCGACCGTGGCCCGGGCCCGGCTGGCCTCGATCGACAAGGCCAAGAGATTGCCGTGGCCGCTCTGCGCCGCCTCGGTCAAGGCGACGAGGGCGGCATGGCAGCGCTCTGCATCGCGCTGACCGCGCAACTCGTCGAGCCGGCGCATCTGCGAGGCGCGCACCGCGCTGTTGTCGACATCGAGGAGGTCGATTTCGGCGGCATCGCCGGAGCGGTATTTGTTGACCCCGACGATCGTCTCCTCGCCGCGGTCGATCGCCGCCTGGCGCCGCGCCGCGGCTTCCTCGATGCGCAATTTGGGCATGCCGGCCTCGACCGCCCTGGTCATGCCGCCGAGCGCCTCGACCTCGTCGATCAGCGCCGTCGCCGCGGCGGCGATCGAATGGGTCAGGCTTTCGAGGTAATAGCTGCCGCCGAGCGGATCGATCGACATGCGGTGATGCCGGTCTCCTCGGCGAGGATCAGCTGGGTGTTGCGGGCGACGCGCATCGAGGCCGGGGTCGGCAAGGCCATCGCCTCGTCGAAGGAATTGGTGTGCAGCGACTGGGTCCCGCCGAGCACCGCGGCCAAGGCCTCGATCGTGGTGCGGACGATGTTGTTGTGCGGGTCCTGCTCGGCGAGGCTGACGCCCGAGGTCTGGCAATGCATGCGCAAGGCGAGGCTCGCCGGGTCCTTGGGCTGGAACCGGCGCATCAGCCGCGCCCATAGCAGGCGGGCGGCGCGCAGCTTGGCCACCTCCATGAAGAAATTCATGCCGATGCCGAAGAAGAACGACAGCCGCGGCGCGAATTCGTCGATCGCGAGGCCCCGCGACAGCGCGGCGCGCACGTATTCGAGGCCGTCGGCGAGGGTGAAGGCCAGTTCCTGCACCGAGGTCGCGCCGGCTTCCTCCATGTGATAGCCGGAGATCGAAATCGAATTGAATTTCGGCATGTGTCGCGCGGTGTATTCGATGATGTCGGCGACGATGCGCATCGACGGCCCGGGCGGGTAGATGTAGGTGTTGCGGACCATGAACTCCTTCAGGATGTCGTTCTGGATCGTGCCGGAGAGCCGGTCCGGTGCCACGCCTGCTTCCTCGGCGGCGACGATGAAGCCGGCCAATACCGGCAACACGGCGCCGTTCATCGTCATCGACACGCTGATCCGGTCGAGCGGGATGCCGGCGAACAGGATCTTCATGTCCTCGACCGAGTCGATCGCGACCCCGGCCTTGCCGACGTCGCCGGCGACCCGCGGATGATCGCTGTCGTAGCCGCGATGGGTGGCGAGGTCGAACGCGATCGAGAGGCCCATCTGCCCGGCGGCGAGGTTTTCGCGATAAAAGCGGTTCGATTCCTCGGCGGTCGAGAAGCCCGAATATTGCCGGATCGTCCACGGCCGGTTGGCGTACATCGTGGCCCGCGGACCGCGCAGATAGGGCGGGAAGCCCGGCATCTGGTCGTTCAGCGGGTAGCCGGCAGCGGCGATCGCCGCGAGGTCGGCGGCGGTGTAGAGCGGTTTGAGCGTGATGCCCTCGGGTGTGGCCTGGTCGAGGGCGGCGAGCGGTTTACCCTTGAGCTCGGTTTGCGCGAGCCGGGTCCAGTCCGCCAAAGTCTTTGCCGCAAAGGCGCCGTCATCGGCCATGGTGTTCTCCCGCATGGGCACGGGATTTATATGGCCGCGTATTTCCTGCTTTCACTGCTGGAATGATTGCGCGTCATCAGCGCACGACCCGGAGGAGGGCGAAGAGGATACCATTCATCACACCGACTACGCCGAGCATCATTTCGAAAAATCGCACCGTCAGCCGGTGCTCGAGCCGATCAATTGCCTGTTCGAGGTCGGCTTTGGTAACGAGTTCGGGGAGGACGTATTTGATCAGTGCTTCGGCTTGCGCTTCGGCAGCGCCACGCTCGATGCCAGCCGCCTCCAGGGCCTTGGTGCAGGCGAGCGTGTCAATGGTCATGGCAAATGCAGCTGGTCAGCTTACGCCACTCGATATTACACCGCCGTCTCGTTTTTGCCACGGCGCAAGGTGTGGCGGAAGACGATCGCCGCGGTCAGCAGGATCACGGCGCCGGCCTGATGCGCCACGCCGAGCGGGATCGGCACGACCAGGAGCAGGGTCGAGACGCCGAGCGCGACCTGCGCCGCGCCCGCGCCGAGCAGCGCCCAGAGGGCGATATGGGCGGGTCTCGGCAGGGCGGCGCGCGCAGCCCGCGGCAGCCACCAGCACGATCGCCGCGAACGTTGTCATCGCCAGCAGCCGATGGTCGAACTGGATCGCCGCGACATTGGCGAACCAGTTGCGGATGAACGGGTGAAGCTGGGCGTAATCGGCCGGAACCAGCCGGCCGCCCATCAGCGGAAAGGTATTGTAGACGAGCCCGGCGCGGGTGCCGGCGACAAACCCGCCGGCGGCGATCGTCAGGGCAACGAGGAGGATGACGGCGTTGGCCGTCCGCCGCCAGCCCGGGCCGGCCTCCTCCAGCGCCGGGCCGCGCGCCAGGCCCAACCCCACCCACAGGATCGCCGCGTAGATCAACAGCGCCAGGGCGAGATGGGCGACCAGCCGGTACTGACTGACCTCGACCCGGTGGACGAGCCCGCTCTCGACCATGTACCAGCCAAGCGCACCCTGGGCGAAGCCGAGCGCCAGGATGCCGATCAGCGCCGGGATCAGCCGCCGCGGCAGCCGCCCGCGCCACCAGAACCAGACGAGCGGCACGGCATAGGCGACGCCGATCAGCCGGCCCAGCAGCCGGTGCGTGTATTCCCAGAAATAGATGCCCTTGAACTGGGCGAGGCTCATCCCGTAATGGATCAGCCGGTATTCGGGGATTTCCTTGTAGCGGGCGAAGGCGGCGGCCCATTGGGCGTGGGTCAAGGGCGGGACGACGCCGATCACCGGGCTCCATTCGGTGATCGACAGGCCGGAGAGGGTGAGGCGGGTGATGCCGCCGACCACGACCATCAGGAAGATCAGCGCGCAGCAGCCAAAGAGCCAGGCGGCGACCGCACCCGGCCGGGTTGTTGCCGCGAGTGCTGCGCCGGCGTCGGGCGGTGCCGAAATCGTCGAAAAGGACACTCCCACGCTCCCGCGATGATGACCCGGTTGGCGGCAAGGTGAGCGGGCGAGGGGGCGGTGGCAAGTGCGCCGAGGGGTGCCGCAATGCCGCGGCTGCGGCCCGCGGGCGGGTCAGCCAGCGCCGCGCCAGGCCAGGGCTGCGGCATCGATCGACGCCGCGGCGCGGGCCACCGCGCAGGTCGCCCGGCGCGAGCGGCGCTTGGGCACGACCAGGATCCCGTCCGGGCCGCAGGCGGCGAGGGCCGCACCCTCGGCCACTCCCCAGCAGCCGGTGGCGCGGAACGAGGCCGCCGAGGGATCGGAGAGGCGGGCGGTCTCGGCCAGCAGGCGCGCGGCGCTGAAAAACCGTGCCGGCACCCCGCGCGCGGTGGCCAATGCCAGGATCGCCGGCTCGCCGCGCTTCCGATCGATCGAGACGATCGCCGCGAGCGCGCCGGTAGCCAGGCCCGCCTCGGCCAACATCGCCTCAGCCAACATCGCCTCGGCCAACGCTGCCTCGGCCAGTTCGGCGAGTTCGGCGGCACCGCAGCCGCGCTCGCAGCCGACCCCGAGCGCCAGCACCCGCGCCGGTTGCGGCCGTGGCTCGCTCACGGCCTGTCCGCCCGCGGCAAAAGCCGTTGACGGCGGGGCCGATCTGCTAGAGTGGTTGGCACGGCAAGGCTATCGGGGAAGCCATGCGGCTCGTTTTCGCCATCGGGTTCGCCTCGATCATCGGATTGGCCGCCGCGTTTGCCGCGGGCGCATCGGCATCGGCCGAGAATTTCGGCGCCGGTAAAGATGCGGGCTGGCCAAAGATTGCGCCAGCGCCGCCCGGCCGGGTCGGGCGGGTCGGCCTGGTGTCGGGGAATGTCGGCTTTCGCGGACCGGGCGAGGCGGCGTGGTCCGCTGCCGAAATCAACGACCCGGTCGCGGACGGCGTCGCGCTGCGCACCGACCCGCACGCCCGCGCCGAACTGCGCATCGGCGCCGATACGATCGACCTTGCCGAGAACAGCGAGATCAGGGTCGCCGAGCTGCGCGAGCGGGTCGTCGAGATTGTCCTGCGGCGCGGCCGCGTCGGGCTCGGCATCGGGCGGATCGGCGAGGGCGAAACGGTCGAGGTCGACATCCCGCGCGGCGAGGTCTGGCTGTTGCGGCCGGGACAATACGATATCGCCGCCGACGACGGCGAGGGCGAGGCTGCTTCGAGGGTGGCGGCGTTTGCCGGGCGCGCGCGGTTGTTTGGCGGCGGCAGCGAGGTCACCGCCGACGCCGGGACCGCGATCGTGCTCGGCGACGCGGGCGGCCCCGGCATCACCGGCGAGGTCGCCGCAGCCGATCCTTTCAGCCAATGGTGCCGCGGACGCGCGGTCGACGAAACCCGCCTCGCCGCGGCCTGGTTCGTGTCGCCGGCGGTGAGCGGGCTGGCGGCGCTCGATGCCGCCGGCCGATGGCAGGCCGCCCCTGGATATGGCGAGGTGTGGGTGCCCACCGCCGTGGCGGCCGATTGGGCGCCCTATCGCGACGGCCGTTGGCGGTGGGTGGCACCCTGGGGCTGGACCTGGATCGCCGACGCGGCGTGGGGTTTCGCCCCGTCGCATTACGGGCGCTGGGCGGTTGTCGACCAGCATTGGGCATGGGTCCCCGGCGGCCCCGCGGCGCACCCGGTCTATGCGCCGGCGGTAGTCGGGTTTCTCGGCACGCCCGGGGTCGGGCTGAGTTTTGCCGAGGGGACCGGCCCGGCGATCGCCTGGTTTCCGCTGGCGCCCGGCGAGGTCTATTGGCCGAGCTACACCGACGATCTCGACTATATCCGCGAGCTGAACCGGCCCGACATCGCCGATACTGGGATCATCCGGATCCGCACCGACGGCGAGCCGCCGGTGGCGATCACCAATGGCAACTATGCCAACCGGATTTTTGCCAGCGTCGTCCCGCGGCCGGTTTTTGTCGGCGGGCAGGCGGTCGCCGCGGCGCTGCTGCAGCTGCCGGATGAGCGGCTGCGCAATGCCCCGGCCCTGATGGGGTCGCCGCGGATCGGGCCGCCATCGGCGGCGCCGGCCCGGGTCGCGAGTGCGGCGATGCTGCAACTCCATCCGGGGAGCCATGCGCCGGCCCATCCACCGAGTGCGCATGCGGCCGCCCATGCATGGCCGAGCACGCAATGGGCCCAAGAGGTGCGCGCCGCCTTTATCCGCGCGCGGCTTTATCAGCGCGAGGTGCGGGTGCATTCGGCGGCGCTGCGCGTGCCGGCCTATGCCGGCCGGTCGAGGCTGCGCTATACGATCGTGCTGCGGGTGGCGCATGCCGGACCGGTCCGGCGCCCCGGCGAAATGCGCAAGGGCGAAATCCGCAAGCGCGAAATCCGAGGGAAAGTGATCAGGCGATGATCGACTACCGCAGCGACAACACCGGACGGGCGGCGCCGGAAATCCTCGAGGCGCTGGTGCGCGCCAATCGCGACACCGCGCTCGGCTATGGCGGCGACCAATGGACGGCGGCGCTGCAGCAGCGGTTTTCCGAATTGTTCGAGACCGCGGTTCGGGTGTTTCCAGTGGCCACCGGGACTGCCGCCAATGCGCTTGGCCTGGCCGCGCTGAGCCCGTCCTGGGGCATCGTCTATTGCAGCGAAGGGGCGCACATCAACACCGCCGAGGTCAATGCCACCGGGTTTTTCGGCGGCGGGCTCAAGCTCGCACCGGTCGCCGGCGAGCACGGCAGGATCAGCCCCGCGCGGCTGGCCGAAACTCTGGCCGAGGCCTTTCCGATCCAGGTGCATCACGGCCGCCCGGCCGCGGTCAGCCTGACCCAGGCGAGCGATCTTGGCACCGTCTATGCGCTCGACGAGATCGGCGCGGTCGCCGCGGTGGCCAAATCCCACGGCCTCAAGCTGCACATGGACGGAGCGCGTTTTGCCAATGCCGTGGCCCGGCTCGGTTGCAGCCCGGCCGAGGCGACCTGGCGGCGCGGCATCGACATCATGTCGTTCGGCGCGACCAAGAACGGCGGCGCGTTGTGCGATGCGATCGTGGTGTTCGACGCGGCGCTCGCCGACGGGCTCACGGCACAGCTGCGCCGCGCCGGGCAGGTGTGGTCGAAGATGCGGTTCGCCTCGGCCCAGCTGATCGCCTATGTCGAGGACGGGCTGTGGCTGCGGATGGCCGGCGCCTCGAACGCGCTGGGGGCGCGCATCGCCGCCGGGCTGGCGCCGATCCCCGAGGTGCGGCTGTTGGCGCCGATCGAGATCAACGAAATCTTTCTCGAATTGCCGGGCGCGGTGATGGATGCGCTTGAAGCCGACGGGCTGGCGTTTTATCGCCGCAGCCGAACGGTCGCCCGCTTTGTCTGCCGCTTCGATGCGGTTGAGGCCGAGGCCGACGCGCTGGTGGCAGCGCTGCGCCGGCATCTGCGGCCGAGCGCGGCGGCGCGTGCGGCAGCGCGGGCAGCGGAATAGGGAGCTATGCGGTGGTGCTCGTCGGAGCCGGGCAAGCCCCCGCCCCAACCCTCCCCGGCAGGCGGGAGAGGGGCCGGAGGGGGCCGATCACGCGCGGGTCTGAGCGGGTGCGCAGGATCGCGCTGGTCACTCGGCGGCGGCCGATTGCGGGCTCAGATCCGGCAGCATGCCGAGCGCGCGCTTGTAGATGTCGAGCAGGCTTTCTTCCTCGTCGAGATCGTCCTTGTCGCGTTTGCGGATGCGGATGATCTGCCGCATGATCTTCGGATCGAAGCCGGTGCCCTTGGCCTCGGCATAGACTTCCTTGATGTCCTCGCCGAGCGCCCGCTTTTCCTCTTCGAGCCGTTCGATGCGCTCGATCAAGGATTTGAGCCGGTCGCCCGCGATTCCCCCGACATCCGTCATCAGCCGATCGTCCCCCGCCAAGGCCGCGCCCCCCGCGGCGACGGATCGACGATAGCCGGCGGCTTTCTCCGAGGCAAGGCGAGGACGGCGCGGATCGTCGCCGCCTTCGCGATCGTCGCGGCGTGCGGCATTTCGCCGGCCGCGCACCGGCTCGCGGCGATCGACCGCGCGGTGCTCGGGCGGCGGCCCGGCTATGGCCCGGCCGGGGTCAGCCCGGTGGCGAACCTCGCCGCGGCGAATCGGCTGATCTGGATGCCGGGTCTCGACCAGGGCTGGGACCCGCAGGGCCTGGCGGTGGCCGATGGCGGGATTTTCGTCTCGGCCTATCGGAGCAGCGGGGCATGGACCCGCCGCGGCCCGTGCCGGGTGTTTCGGGTCGACCCCGAAAGCGGCAGGGAAAGCGGCCATTTCGATGTGCCGTATCCGTGCGGGCACGCCGGCGGCCTGGCCTATGCCGGCGCCGGCAAATTGTTTATTGCCGACACCCACACCTTGTTCGAGGTCGATCTCGGCCGGGCCTTTTCCAAGCCTGCCCCGAATTTCCGGGTTTTCCCGCTGGGCGCCGGGTTGAAGGGGGCGTTCGCGGTTTCCGGAGACGGGGCGATCTGGATCGGCGACTACGAGGAAAACCGGCCGGCCAAGATGTTCAAGTTTGCCCTCGCTGTTTTCGCTCGGCTGCGCAGCGGCGAGGTGCTGGGCGCGGGCGAAGCCTCGGCCGCCGTGCCGCTACCGAGCTGGGCGCAGGGGGGCGCGATCGACGGCCAAGGCCGGCTATGGGTGTCGCGCAGCGACATCGGCTGGGGCTTTCTCGACCGGCTCGACCCGGCCACCGGCCGTCTTCAAGAGCGCTACCCGATTGCCGCCGGCACCGAGGGTATCGCCTTCGATCGCAGCGAGCAGCTATGGGGCGTCAGCGAGGCCGGCGCCCGGCACATGCCTTGGCGCTACCCGTTTTTTCCGGTGATCTTCCGGCTCGACCCAGGGCGGCTCAGACCCGTCGCCCGCGCCGAATAATTTCGGATCAGGCGCGGACCGGGGGTCAGGCGCGGACCGGGACGCCGCTCTGTTCGAGGACCTGCTGCAATTCGCCGGTCTCGTACATCTCGCGGATGATGTCGCAGCCGCCGACGAACTCGCCCTTGACATAGAGCTGCGGGATCGTCGGCCAGCTCGAAAACTCCTTGATCCCTTCGCGGATCTGCGGGTCGGCGAGCACGTCGACGCCTTTGAACTTGACCCCGAGGTGGCTGAGGATCTGCACCACCGCGGCGGAGAAGCCGCATTGCGGGAACACCGGCGAGCCCTTCATGAAGAGCACCACCGGGGTTTCGGCGATTTCGTTGCGAATGCGTTCTTGTACCGTGCTGTCCATTTCCTGGTCCTCGGTTTCCGAAAGTCGGCGGGGCGTGAGCCGTCGCGGCGCCTCGTCCGCGGCAACGCCGTTCAATCCTCGGGGGCGCCGGTTTGCAGCGCCAATGCGTGCAATTCGTTGCCCATCCGGCCGCGCAACGCCTGGTACACCATCTGATGCTGCTGGACGCGGGTCTTGCCGCGGAACGCGCCGGAGACGACATGGGCGGCGTAGTGGTCGCCGTCGCCGCGCAGATCCTCGATCGAAACCTGGGCGTCGGGCAGGCTCTCCTTGATCAGCCGCTCGATCATCGACGCGTCCATCGCCATCGCCGGTTCCCCTCGCTCAAGCCTGCTCCATGTAGCCGGGCAGCCAAGCCTCGTTCGCGGCCTTCAATGCGTCAACGGATATGGCACCGGCGCCGGAGAGTGTCAACGCGGCCCCGCCGACCACGCCAATCACGCGCACCGGCACGCCGGCGGCGCGCGCGGCGGCCAGCACCCGGCCGGGGTCGGCGGTCTCGAGCAGGTAGCGCCCCTGGTCTTCGCCAAAGAGCCAGGCGTGCGGCGGCAGGTCCTGCGGTGGCGGGTCGAGGGCAACGCCGCGGCCGCCAGCCATCGCCATTTCGGCGACCGCGACGAGGAGACCGCCATCGCCGAGATCGTGGCAGGCAGCGACCCGGCCGATGGCGATCTCGCCGCGCACGAAGTCGCCGTGGCGCCGCTCGGCGGCGAGGTCGACAGGCGGCGGCGGGCCGGCTTCGCTGCCCTCGATCGAGCGCAGATAGAGCGAGGCGCCGAGATGGCCCCTTGTGTCGCCGACCAGGATCAACGCATCGCCATCGGTTTTCAGCGCCAGATCGACCGCGGTCGCGGCGTCGAGGATCAGCCCGACGCCGCCGATCACCGGGGTCGGCAGGATCGCGTTGCCGCTGGTCTCGTTGTAGAGCGACACATTGCCGGAAACGACCGGGTAGTCGAGCGCCAACGAGGCGGCGCCGATGCCCTCGATCGCGCCGACGAGTTGGCCCATGATCTCGGGCCGCTCGGGGTTGCCGAAATTCATGTTGTCGGTCAAGGCCAAGGGGAGCGCGCCGACCGCGCAGAGGTTGCGCCAGCTCTCGGCGACCGCCTGCATGCCGCCCGCCACCGGGTCGGCCCGGCAATAGCGCGGGGTGCAATCGGTCGCCAGCGCCAGCGCCTTTTTCTCGCCGACCCGGATCACCGCGGCGTCGCCGCCCGGACGCTTGACCGTGTTGCCGATCACCAGGTGGTCGTATTGCTCCCAGATCCAGCGCTTCGAGGCGAGCGCCGGCGTGCCGATCAATTGTTCGAGGCAGGCGAGCGGGTCGCGGTCGGGGAGGGCGGCCGGATCGATCGCCGGCTCGGGCGCCGTCCGCCGCCACGGCCGCTGGTAGAGCGGCGCCTCGCCGACCAGCGGCCCGACCGGGATGTCGGCAGCGACGGCGCCGCCTTTGCGCAGCACCAGACGGCCGGTATCGGTGACCCGGCCGATCACCGCGAAATCGAGCTCCCATTTCTCGAAGATCCGCCGCGCCTCGGCCTCGCTGCCGGGCCGCAGCACCATCAGCATGCGCTCCTGGCTTTCGCTCAGCATGATCTCGTAGGCGCTCATGCCGGTCTCGCGCACCGGTACCTGATCGAGGTCGAGGGTGATGCCGAGCCCGCCCTTGCCGGCCATCTCGACCGAGGACGAGGTCAGCCCGGCCGCACCCATATCCTGGATCGCGACGATCGCGTCGCCCTGCATCAGTTCGAGGCAGGCCTCGATCAGCAATTTCTCGGTCAATGGGTCGCCGACCTGCACCGTCGGCCGCTTTTGGCCGGCGTCGCCGCCGAACTCGGCCGAGGCCATTGTCGCGCCGTGGATGCCGTCGCGCCCGGTCTTGGCGCCGACATAGACGACGGCGTTTCCGGGGCCCGCCGCCTTCGAATAGAAGATGCGGTCGGCGCGGGCGAGGCCGACGCACATCGCGTTGACCAGGATGTTGCCGTCATAGGCGGGGTCGAACTCGCACTCGCCGCCGACCGTCGGCACCCCGACGCAATTGCCGTAGCCGCCGATGCCGGCGACGACGCCGGCGACGAGGTGCCGGGTGCGCGGGTGCCCGGGGCTGCCGAAGCGCAGCGAATCGAGGATCGCCACCGGCCGCGCGCCCATCGTGAACACGTCGCGCAGGATGCCGCCGACCCCGGTCGCCGCCCCCTGATAGGGCTCGATGAACGAGGGGTGGTTGTGGCTCTCGATCTTGAAGACGACCGCGTCGCCGTCGCCGATATCGACGACCCCGGCGTTCTCGCCCGGCCCGCAGATCACGCGCGGCCCGGTGGTCGGCAGGGTCTTCAGCCAGATCTTCGAGGATTTGTAGGAGCAGTGCTCGCTCCACATGACCGAAAAGATGCCGAACTCGGTCAGGTTCGGAACGCGCCCGAGGATCGCGACCGCGCGCTCGAACTCCTCGGCCGTGATGCCCATCTCGGCGGCCAATTTCGGGGTAACCTTGGAGCCGCGAGAAGTTGTCATTCCCGCGGTCGCCGGGGGCGGAGTTGTGCGCATCGCGCTCAATGCGCCGGGGGCAAGTAACGAATTGCGGCCAAGATGACGCCTGTTAGCGCCAGAACCAGCGCGCCAAGCCGGATCACTATGCGATCGGTTTCAGCCTTCAGGCGCTGCTCGACCTCGCGCAGATCGGCTTTGACCGCCGCAATGTCGGCTTTCAACTCGGTGCGCGCGGCCTGTAGATCGCCCTTGGTCGCAACGCTTTCGTGGATCGCATCAAAAATTTCCGTGGCGATGCGCTCGGCCGCCGGCCGGTCGATCTTGGCCTCAGCGAGGGCGTTCGCGAGCGAGAGCCGGTCGGTCATTGTCAACATGCTCTCCGAGCTTGTGGCAGAGGCGCGATGCGAACCCGGCTGCGCAGGGATCGCGAATCCAAATCGCTTGGAAGAGGAATTTTTCGCGATCGAGCGGGGAATCCCGGAGCTATCCTTGCGAGAGGCAAGATTGCCCGGGGGCGGCACTGCTGGTTCAGCGTCCCTGCTGGGCGCACAGATCGGCCAGTTCATCGGCAAGTGCTGGCGGCAGGCCGCTCGGATCGGCGCACATCGACTCGTCGCGGCGGCGCATCCGTTGTCGCAGGCCAAACTGCGTCATCCAGACAAGGCGGCCATTTTCGAATTCTGCTTCCATACTGGCCCCGAGATCGCCGACCCCGCTCCAGCCGTAGTCCACCGCCTCGTCGCTGCGGAAGTTGTCGGAGGAGCGGACCTCGCCGCGGCAGCCCAGCACCGCGACCGCATCGGCGTAGGGCATACCGACGCGCAACGCCGCATATTGCGCCAGAGTGATGGCGCAGGAGGTATGGGCCATAGCTACCGACGCCGCGGCGATCATCGCCAGCGCCGCCACACCGATCCCCCGCGCCCGCATGCGCCGTTCCCCCGATGCATCGCCTTCAAGCAAATAGGCCCCGAGGGCCGGCGTCAAGCGCAGCGCGGCTCATTGTAGCGCGCCCACGAGCCCATGGAACAAGGCGTTCCCGTCGGTGCTGCCGAGCAGCGGGTCGGTGGCGTTCTCCGGGTGCGGCATCAGCCCCAGGACCGTGCGCGTCTGGCTGAAGATGCCGGCGATCGCGCGGGCCGAGCCGTTGAAATTGGCGAGGTCGGCGAGGCTGCCATCGGGGCCGCAATAGCGGAAGGCGACCAGGCCCTCGCCGTCGAGCCGATCGAGGGTATCGGGGTCGGCGGTGTAGTTGCCGTCGTGGTGGGCGACCGGCACCCGGATCGTCTGGCCGGCTTCGTAGCCGCAGGTAAAGATCGTCTGGTTATTGTCGACCCGCAGATGGATGTCGCGACAGGTGAAGCGCATCGAGCGGTTCGGCAGCAAGGCGCCCGGCAGAATCCCGGCCTCGGTCAGGATCTGGAAGCCGTTGCAGAGGCCGAGCACCGGGGTGCCGCGGTCGGCCTCGGCGCGGACCGCGCGCATGATCGGCGAATGCGCCGCCATCGCCCCGCAGCGCAAATAGTCGCCATAGGCAAAGCCGCCGGGAAGCACGATCAGGTCGGCCGGCGGCAGGCTTGCCTCGCGGTGCCAGATTCGAGCCGGCTCGTGCCCGGTCGCGCGCCGCAACGCCATGCAGACGTCGCGCTCTCGGTTCGACCCCGGAAAAATCACGACAACGGCTTTCATTTCACGACAGCGGCTTTCATTTGACGTGCCTCGGCGCTGAGCGGTCATGCTACCGTTTGTCGCGACAGCGGTTCAAGCGCGGCCACGCGGAACTTCATTTCAGGCCCTATGTTTACCGGGGGGCTAAGGGGCCAGAAAGTGGATTTGCCAGCAGCCGAGCGACCATCTGTGCCAATCGATTATTCGTCGCTCGACTGGAGGTTTCGGCAGCTTCTGGAAGCGTTGCCGGCTGCCGTCTATACGACCACCGCCGACGGCCGCATCACGTTCTACAATCGCGCCGCGGTCGAGTTCTCGGGACGCCAGCCCGAACTGGGCAGCGATCTTTGGTGCGTCAGTCCACGCCTTTATTACCCCGATGGCGCGCCGATGCGCCTCGACGAATGCCCGATGGCGATCGCGGTCAAGGAAGACCGGCCGATCTGCGGCAGCGAGGCGGTGATCGAGCGGCCGGACGGCACCCGGATCCATTTCCTGTCGTATCCGACACCGCTGCACGATGCCTCGGGGGCGCTGGTCGGCGCGGTCAACATGCTGGTCGACATCAGCGAGCGCAAAGAAGCCGAGGCCATGCAGCGGCGGCTCACCGAAACCCTCGAGCAGCGGATCGCCGAGCGCACCCAAGAAATGCGGGCGGCGTTCGCCAAGCTGCAAGCGAGCGAAGAGCGGTTCCGCCTGCTGGTGCAAGGGGTGACCGATTACGCGATCTTCCTGCTCGACCCCGAAGGCGTGGTGACGAACTGGAACCTCGGCGCCTCGCGGATCAAGGGCTATGCAGCCGAGGAGATCATCGGCCATCATTTTTCGCAGTTCTATACCGCCAGGGATCGGCGCGACGGGATCCCGCACCGGGCGTTGGAGACGGCGCGGCGAACCGGCCAGTACGAGGCCGAAGGTTGGCGGGTGCGCAAGGACGGCACGGTCTTTTGGGCGAACGCGGTGATCGACGCGATCCATGACGAGGCCGGCCGGCTGATCGGCTTTGCCAAGATCACGCGCGACCTGACCGAGAGGCGGGCCGCCGAAGAGCAGCTGCGTCAGGCGCAAAAAATGGAAGCGGTCGGCCAGCTGACCGGCGGGGTGGCGCACGATTTCAATAATCTGTTGACCGCGATCATCGGCAATCTCGAAATGCTGGGGACGGTTTTGCCGGAGCACGGCTCGGCCAGCCGCTATGCCAACTCGGCGTTGCGCGCGGCCGGGCGCGGGGCGCGGTTGACCGAGCAGCTGCTGGCCTTTTCGCGGCGCCAGGAGATCCGCTCGCAGATCGTTAACGTCAACGACATCCTGCGCGAGACCATGATTCTGTGCCAGCGCACGATCGGCGAGGGGATCGAGATCGAGCAGCGGCTGCAACCCGAGATCTGGACCTGCGACATCGACGCGGCGCAGTTCGAGGCCGCGATCCTCAACCTCGCCGCAAACGCCCGCGACGCGATGAACCGAGTAGGCCGGCTCGTCGTCGCCAGCAAAAACGTCACGCTGGACGAGGGCGAAGAAATCGGCCTCGAGGCCGGCGATTATGTTGTCGTGTCGGTCCGCGACGCCGGCTGCGGGATGAGCAGCGACGAGGCGGCGCGGGCGTTCGAGCCGTTTTTCACGACGAAGGAGGTCGGCAAGGGCACCGGCCTCGGCCTCAGCCAGGTCTATGGCTTTGCCCAGCAATCGGGAGGTGCGGCGCGAATCGACAGCAAACCGGGCGTCGGCACGACGGTGCATCTCTATCTGCCGCGCAAGGACGGCCCGCTCGCCATGCAAGAGGCGGCCGCCGATCGGCTCGCCGGCGGCGCACCCGGCCACACGATCCTCGTCGTCGAGGATGATGCCGATATCCGCGAGATGATCACCACGATGCTGTCGGATCTCGGTTATCGGATCTTGGTTGCCGAGACCGGCCCCGAGGCTCTGGCGATCCTGCGGCACGAGCGCAGCGTTGATTTGTTGTTTACCGATGTGATCATGCCGGGCGGCATGAGCGGCACCGACCTGGCGCGCACCGCCGCCCGGCTGCGGCCCGGTTTGAAGATCCTGTTGACCTCGGGTTACGCCGGGACCG
The DNA here is from genome assembly GCA_963755435.1 of uncultured Alphaproteobacteria bacterium. Taxonomy (GTDB): domain Bacteria; phylum Pseudomonadota; class Alphaproteobacteria; order ATCC43930; family CGMCC-115725; genus AP-15. Next base: position 72,837 of record CAVWJX010000019.1, on the reverse strand, counting down.
AGCCCCAAGCGATCGCGGCGCGCGCGGACTTCCCGTTCATCACCAAGCCTTACCGGGCGCTGGCGCTGGGCCGGAAGCTCAAGGAGATTCTTGCCGCCGGGGAGTCGCCGGGGCGCTGGCAGCGGTAATCTCGATCGCGTAGTCCTCGATGACCGGGTTGGCGAGCAATTCCCGGCACATTGCCTCGACCCGGGCGTGGGCCTCGGCCGGCTCGGCGTCGCCGAGATCGAGTTCGATCAGCTTGCCCTGGCGCACTTCGCCGACGCCGGTGAACCCGAGCGAGGCCAGCGCGTTGCCGATCGCCTTGCCCTGCGGGTCGAGCACGCCGGGCTTGAGGGTGACGCGCACCCGCGCTTTGATTGCCATGGCCGGCGCCGCTGTTGTTTCGCCCCCGATATAGCCGGGCCGCCACCCGCCGACAATCCCGGCCGCGATCGGCGCCGGCCCAGCCGATCAGCCGAGGCCGACATCCTGCCACGGCGTGGCCTCGGGCAGCCACCCGGCAAAGCGGAAATGGGCGTGGCGATCGGCCTCGCTGCGCGCCGGCAGCGCGATCAGCGCGCTCGACACGGTGCCGTAGCCGTCGGTCCGGAACCGCATCGCCGCGGTGGCCGGCTCGCCCGGCGGCGCGCGGCTGCTGCCGAGCAGCTCCTGCCAGGCGGTCCAATCGTCGCGATCGGGATCGGGCGGCGGCCACTCGCGAAACGCCGGCATCGCCAGCTCGAGGCGCCGGGTGCCGAGATCGTCGACATCGCCGGCGGCGATCAGCGACAGCCCGTCCTTGAGCGGGTGCACCTCGACGCGCTTGCTGCCGGCATGGCGCAGCCAGAACCCGTCGCGCTCGTCGGCGACGACGAGATTGAAGGTGCGGTACGAATCGGGGTCGAGATGCGACAGCGCCTCGGCGGCGGCGACGGCGTCGGCATGGTCGAGCGCTTCGAGCACGAGCTCGCCGCGCGAGCGCCGGCCGGGCGATGGCCCGAGCGAGCCGGTGCGGTTCAGCACCGCGGCGGCCACCCCCCAATCATTGATCCCGAGCCACGACCCGCCGGCCAGGACGTCGAGCCCGGCCACGACCTCCGGCCGGTCCGGCCAGTGGCGCGCGGGTGCCTGCCAGGGCCGCTCGATCATCTCGTCGCGGTTGGCGCCGATGATCACCGGCCAGCGGTGCTCGGGCCGGCGCAGGATCACAAAGGTGCACATTGAGCCTCGGACATACGCAGCATTCTCGACGGTTTGGCGCAGCATTCTCGGAGGTTTGGCGCAGCATTCTCGAAGGTTTGGCGCAGCATTCTCGAAGATTTAGGCAGCCCCACCCTCTGGCATTCGCCGGCGGCCGCGCTAATATCGCCGTGCCATGCCGCGGGGAGCGGCGATTGGGTTGCGCCGCTTGCTCGGGGTGAGAGGACTATGCCGACCTTTGCCGACCGTCAAAAGGATTTCGAGGCCCGGTTTAGCCACGACGCGGAGCTGCGCTTCAAGGTCGCCGCGCGGCGCAACCGGCTGCTCGGGCTGTGGGCGGCGCAGCGTCTCGGCCTCACCGGCGATGCCGCGGACGCCTACGCCAAAGACATCGTCGCCGCCCAGATCGGCGCCGGCGGGGATCAGCGCGTCGTCGACAAGCTCGTGGCCGATCTCGCCGCCAAGGATCCTAGCATCACGCCGGCGCGGATCGCCTTCGAGCTCGAGCATTTCTCCGAGCGGGCGAGGCAGCAGCTGATGCGGGAATAATCAGCGCCGCGGCCGCCGCTCGCTCCGCCCTATCGAAGCCGGCCGCGCTATTCAAACCGGCCGCCCTATTCAAACCGGCCGCCCTATCGAAACCGGTTCCTGTTCGAGCGGTCCCTGGTGAAACCCGGCGCCGATCAAACCGGGCGGTCGCCCATGACCGTGACCCGGTTGCCGGAGCGGGTGTGCGGCCAGTAATCCCACATCGCATGGTGCTGGACGCAGCGATTGTCCCAGAAGGCGATCGAGTTTTCCTGCCAGCGGAAGCGGCACTGGAACAGCGGGTTCGCCATGTGCTCGTAGAGATAGCGCAGGATACCGCTGCTCTCGTCACGCGGGATGCCGTTGATGTAGCGGGTGAAGCCCTGGTTGACGTAGAGCGCCTTTTTGCCGGTCACCGGATGGGTGCGCACCACCGGGTGATCGGCATAGGGATAGCTCTCCTTGTCCTTGATCCCGTAATTGGCGTATTGGCCGCGATAGTGCTCGCCATCGTGGCGTGCGGTCAGACCGTCGAGATAGGTCTTCATCCGATCGCTGAGCGCCTCGTAGGCCGCGTACATGCTGGCGAACAGGGTGTCGCCGCCATTGGGCGGGCATTTCCGGATGTAGAGGATGCTGCCCATCGGCGGCTCGGGATCGCACGACACGTCCGAGTGCCAGCCCTCGCCATTGGCGCGGGGGCTGTCCTTGTCGGCGTGGATGATCATCAATGCGGGCTTGCCCGGCGCGTGCGGGGCCGCCGGATGCAGATGCAGTTCGCCGAACAGCCGGCCGAACGCCAGATGCTGGTCTTCGCTTAGATGCTGGTCGCGGAAGAAAATCACCGAATTTTCGGCCAGCGCCCGGTGGATCTCGTCGAGGGTGCGGTTGCCGAGCGGCTGGGCCAGGTCGACGCCGCCGATCTCGCCGCCGATGATCGGCGTCAACTTGTCGACGGTGATCGTGTCGTAGGGGCCGCCCTCGTCGGCGACATGCTTGATGCGGGGGCCGTTGCGGCTGCGTAGCGAGCTCATTCTGTTTCTCCTGTGGTGCGCTCAATCGCCGAAAACGCGGCGGAAGATCGTGTCGACGTGCTTTAGATGATAGGCGGTGTCGAACAGCTCGTCGATCGCCTCGGGCGCGAGATGGCGGGCGATCTGCGGATCGCCTTTCAACAGATCGGCGAAGCGGCCGTGGCCGTGCCAGGCAGCCATCGCATGGCGCTGGACCGCGGCATAGGCGTCCTCGCGGCTGATCCCGGCCTGGGTCAGCGCCAAAAGGACGCGCTGCGAGTTGGCGAGCCCGCCCGACGATTCGAGGTTGCGGCGCATCTCATCGGGATAGACCACCAGCCGGTCGACGAGCCCGGTCAGCCGGGCCAAGGCGAAATCGAGGGCGATCGTCGCATCCGGGGCGATCACCCGCTCGACCGAGGAATGCGAGATGTCGCGCTCGTGCCACAAGGCCACGTCTTCGAGGGCCGGCGCCACGGTCGAGCGAACCAGGCGCGCGAGCCCGGTCAGGTTCTCGGCGAGCACCGGGTTGCGCTTGTGCGGCATCGCCGAGGAGCCCTTTTGGCCGGGGGCGAAATATTCCTCGGCCTCGCGAATTTCGGTGCGCTGCAGGTGACGGATTTCGGTCGCCAGCCGCTCGATGCCGGCGGCGATCAGGGCCAAGGTCATGAAGTACTGCGCGTGGCGGTCGCGCGGGATCACCTGGGTCGAGATCGGCTCGGGCTCGAGGCCGAGCTTTTGGGCGACATGGGCCTCGACCGCCGGATCGATATTGGCAAAGGTGCCGACCGCGCCCGAGATTGCACAGGTGGCGATCTCGCGGCGCGCGGCGCGAAGCCGGTCGCGGTCGCGGGCAAATTCGGCATAGTGCCCGGCGAGCTTCAGGCCAAAGGTCGTCGGCTCGGCGTGGATGCCGTGGCTGCGCCCGATCGTCGGCGTGTATTTGTGCTCGAAGGCGCGCCGCTTCAGCGCCGCTAAGAGCGCGTCGAGATCGGTCAGCAAGAGATCGGCGGCCTCTTTCAGCTGCACCGCAAAAGCGGTGTCGAGCACGTCGCTCGAAGTCATCCCCTGATGCACGAAGCGCGCTTCGGGGCCGACATGCTCGGCGAGGTTGGTCAGGAAGGCGATCACGTCGTGGTGGGTCTCGCGCTCGATCTGGTCGATCCGCTCGACCTCGAAGGCGCCGCGTTCGCGGACCGCGCGCGCCGCGTCCTCGGGGATGACGCCGAGTGCCGCCTGGGCCTCGCAGGCACAGGCCTCGATCTCGAACCAGATGCGGAACCGGTTCTCCGGCTCCCAGATCCGGCTCATCTGCGGGCGGCTGTAGCGCGGGATCATGGCGGCGTTGCCCGGTCCTTTGTGAGCGGCCTGGCCATCAGCACCTCGTCCCAGTAGCGCCCGTCCTGCTTCAACGAATTCTTTTCGAGGCCGTACTCGACAAAGCCGAGGCTCGCATAGAGGCGGCGGGCGGGCTCGTTGCCGACGACCACCCGCAGCTCGAGGATTTCGACCCGGTCGCCGGCATGGTCGATGATCGCCTGGGCCAGCCGCCGCCCGAGCCCGGTTTTTCTGGCCGCGGCGCGAACATACATGCCCCAGAGCACGCCCTTGTGGGTCTCCTTGGCGCCGCGCTTGATGTAGAAGCCGACGATCCCTTGCAGCTCGCGGCCGTCGAACCCGCCGAACACCGCCGCATCGCCGAGCCGCTCGGCAAACCAGGCCAACGGTTTGGCGTTCTCGATCTCGTAGATGCTGCCGAAGGCTTCGGGGCTGAGCCGCAGCCCTTCGAGCCGGAGGTCGCGATAGAGCGCGGCATCGGCCGGCACCAGGCGGCGGATTTCGATCCCGGCAGCGGACACCTCAGCGGCACTCCATTCCAGTTTTGCCCGGCCGATCATAGCCGAGACCGGCGAGGGCGGCGAGCATGTGCGGCGGCACCGGGGCGCTCGCCTCGATCGGCGGCCGGGCCGGGTAGAGCGGCAGCGCAATCGCGCGGGCGAGCAAGTGCAACGGCCCACGGCACGGTTTGCGGCCATAGACCGGGTCGCCGACGACCGGGCAGCCCAGCGCCGCGCAATGCACCCGGATCTGGTGGGTCCGCCCGGTGCGCGGGCGCAGCTCGAGCCAGGTCCGGGCATTGGCCGAGCCCAGCACCCGGTAGTCGGTCACGGCATGCTGGCCGGCCGGATCGACGACGATGCGCCAGCCGCCGGCGCGGCTGAGCTTTTTGAGGCCGGCCTCGATCCGCCCCTCTTCCTGCGGCGGCTGCCCGTCGACCACCGCCCAATAGGTTTTCTCGACCTTGCCCTCGGCGAACAGCCGGCCGAGCCGGCGCAAGGCCTTGGGATGGCGGCCCAGCACCAGGCAGCCGCTGGTGTCGCGGTCCAGGCGATGGGCGAGGGCAGGGGGATGCGGCAGCCCGAAACGCAGTGCGGCGAACCCGCTTTCGAGGTTGGGCCCGCCGCCCGGCCCCGGATGCACGGCCACCCCCGCCGGCTTGTCGATGACCAGAACCAGCCCGTCGCGATAGAGGATCCGGTTGGTGAGCGGGATCAAAGCCGCGCCAGGGTTGAGCATTTTCCTTGCGTCCAGTGGCAGACCTTTGACAGCCTGAGCGCGAGACCGTGCAGAGGGGGAATCATGTGGGCAATTGGCGTCGGAAAGGTCGCCAGAATCGGCGCGCTGTTGCTGGTCGCGGCTGCGATCCCGTTCCAATACCTGTTCCGTGACACCAACGACATCATCACCATCGACCATAGCGCGCAGGGATCGACCGAAGATGGGGCGAAGGCAATCGCCCGGATCGCTTGCGAGGGGTTCACCCAACTCCTCGCTGATCCGCAACTGAAACCGGCGATCGAGGCGTATGTGAAGCGCATCGGCACCAACCCGGGCGCCGCCGAGGCGCTGCTAGCGAACGTGCAGCGCTTCCGCAACGAGTTTCTGCTGGTCGAGGCCAAACGGCTGCAAGATCTGGGGCTGAGCCCGGCGGCCATTCGCGATACGCTCGCTGAATTGAGCCGCGCCGGGATCACCCAGAGACGGCGCCGCCAAAACCCGCTGCAGATCGTCGCCGCCAAGGATATCATGACGGATCTGGCCTATCTCAAGGACGCGGCCTGCCGGCTCGAGAACGAACCCGCCGCCGCGGCAAAGGAAAACAAGCTCCTGGTCGGTCTGCTCGGAACGGTCGTGGTGGTCGCCGACATCGCCGTCGTCGAAGCCGGGCCGATCGGGCCGGTGGTCGCCGAATTGTCGGTCCATCTCGGTTACGGAATGATGGTCGAAGGATTGACCGCGTTCCGCTAAAGCCGGGATCCGACCGACCGGGCGCTCGCCTTCGCGCGGCCGCAGCCCCCACCGCCGCGGAGGCGGCGCTATTCGGCGGCGTCGCGGGTTGGGGCGTCGCGGGTTGGGGCGTCGCGGGTTGGGGCGGCGGTATCGCGGAATTGGTGGCGGCGGGCGTCCCACTCATCGGCGCCGACGCGCTGGAACATCTCGCGCACGGTCATCTCCTTGGGCGGCGCCGGGTGGCGATGGATCGTGTTCAGTTCGCCGAGCTTGTCTTCGCAGATGCCGACGACGCATTTGATCAGGAGGCCGGGCAGGATCGCGATCTTGTAGCCCATCCGCTCGGCCTCGCGCAGATCGAGGTCGGGGGTCTTGCCGCCCCAGACGACGTTGAGGAGGCATGGTCCCTTGACCAGGCGCGGCACCGCGGCGACTTCCTCAAGGCTCTGCGGGGCCTCGAGGAAGGCCATCTCGGCGCCGGCGGCGAGTGCGGCGTTGGCCCGCGCGACCGCCTCGTCGAAGCCGGCGACGGCGCGCGCGTCGGTGCGGGCGATGATCAGGAAATCCCGGTCGCGGCGGGCGGCGGCGGCGGCGCGGATCTTGGCCAGCCAATCCTCGCGCGGCACAATCTCCTTGTCGTCGAGATGGCCGCATTTCTTCGGAAAGCCCTGGTCCTCGATATGGATGCCGGCGACCCCGCTGCGCTCGAACTCGCGCACCGTGCGATAGACGTTGAGTTCGTTGCCATAGCCGGTATCGGCGTCGGCGATGACCGGCAGATCGACCGCGGCGGCGATGCGCTCGGCGTTGGCGACCATCTCCGACATCGTTACCAGGCCGAAATCGGGGTAGCCGAGGGTCGCCGCGGTGCCGGCGCCGGTCATGTAGACCGCATCGAACCCGGCCTGCGCGACCAGTCTGGCGGTGATGCAGTCATAGGCGCCGGGCGCCACCACGATCCCGTCACGCTGCAGCAATTGGCGAAAGCGGCTGGCCTGGGTCATCTTTTCCTCCGTTCCGAGCGAGGGAGGCTAGGTCCGCGCCGCGCCGCCGTCCAGTCGGAGTTCAGCGCAGGCGGCGCCGGGCCGCGACCAGGCCGAGAAGGCCCACGGCCAGAATGCCGAGCGAGGCCGGCTCCGGCACCGGGCTGGTCGGGATCGCGCCCGGCTGAAACAGGTCGGCGAGGCTGTTGGCGCGGCACGACGCGCCGAGGCACTGGCCGAGCTTGAAGATGTCCTCCATGGTCAAAAGATCGGAGGCGTGGGTGTAATAGATCGAGTTTGAATAGGCGTTGCCCTTGGCGTCGGGCGAGATGACGATCTCCGGGATCGTGTATTGCGCGCTGTCGCCGCCTTCGCTCTCATCCCACCACAGCACGATCACGCCATTGTTCTTGAACGCCTGCGAGGCCTCGATTTGGGGCACCACGATCGAGAGGAAATTGTCGCCCTCGGCGATGGCCGCCTGGTCGCCGGTATAGTGGACGCCCTGATAGGTGAAGCCGCCGGTCAACGAGCTGTGCATTTCATTGTACTGGTCGGGTGTGATCCAGTTGTATTGCGCCACCGTGTTGCTGGCGAGGTCGGTCGAGAGCTGTTGCAGCGGCGCGTAATGCGACACCGAGCCCGGATGGTTGGTGTTCGAGAAGAATACTTGCGGGTCATGCTTGGCGGCGTAGTTGTATTGATGGCTGCCATTATAGGGATTGGTGTAACCGGGGTTGGTGCCGGACTGGCTGGTGAGCGGCACGGTCCACTGGTTTTGCAGCAGCACGGTATTGGTGCTGAAATTCATTTGGGTGTCTTCCTGGTACGACTTCCAGGAGACGCCATGCTGCTGCATCAGGCCGGTCAGATGCGGCACATTGTAGATGTTGCCGTTGGCCGCCGACGGGTCGGCATCGGTGCTGTTGCCGAGGTTCGAGCCGGCCTCGGAATAGATGTAGTTCGGCTCCGAGGGGTGGGTGGCGTCGGCGCTCTGATAGTTGGTCGCGAACGAGGTCATCGCCGCGTTCGGGTTGCCGGGGGTGATCAGGCTGTTGACGTAGGGTGCCGCCGGATTGCCCAGGATCTGCTGCGGCGAGGTAGCGGAGGCGGGCTGGGTGAAGTTATGGTTTTCGAGGGCGATGACGAACACGGTCTGGACCGGTGCGGCCAGGGCCGGCGCGGCCGAGGGCCGGCGCGCCGAGGGCAGGCGCGGCCATGGCGATGCCGGCCAAGAGCCCCGGGGCGGTGCCGGCCAAGAGCCCGAGGGCGATTGCGTGGGTGCGCATGGTGGCTCCGTTCGAGCGATAGGACAGGGTTAATTTACCGGCCGGAGTGCGACGCTTTTGTTGCGGCGCGCGGAAGCTTGCGTGACCGGTCGCGCCGTTGCGCCGGCCGGCCGGCTGGGGGCCGCCACCGCGGCAGGTTGTCGCCCGCCGGAGGTTCGGCTAGGGTCGGCCCGTCCCTGACTTGGAGGCGGTTTCATGCTGTGCTTCAATCTTGCGGCCGAGGCGGCGTTCGACCCGAAAAAGCATTTGGAGAAGGTGCTCGGCACGGTCGGCGAGGGCGATGTCACGGTCGCCTGCTGGGAAGCGGGCCAGACCAGCCCCTATCACTGCCACCCCGACGCGACCGAGATTTATTTCTGCGTCGAGGGCGGCGGCACGATGCGCACGCCGTCAGAGACCATTGCAATCGTGCCGGGCGCCTTTGTCGTCCATCCGCGCGGCGAACTGCACGAGTACATCAATGGCCCGCAGCGCACCCTGTTGTTCCGCGTGCGTTATGGCGAGGGCATGGCCGGCCGCACCAAGGAATGGCCGAGCAATCCCGAGTGGAAGCCGCGACCCGCGGACCTCGAATATTTCGAAAACACGCCGGCCGGCTGAGGAGCGGCGGGATGATCCCGGTCTCGGCCCGCAACATCGATTTCGTCGGCAGCTGCGACCAGGGCGGGCGCGGCGATGGCGTGCAGGTCATGGTCCATAAAGGCCATGCCTTTGTCGGCCATATGTTTTCGGATGGGTTCACGATCGTCGACGTGCGCGACCCGCGAAACCCGCGTACCGTCAACTTTATCGCCGCACCGTCCAATTCGCGGGCCTTTCACCTGCAGACCCACGACGACCTGCTGCTGACGGTGAATTCGCCGAACATCTGGGTGCTGCAGGGCTATGCCGATCCCAACGACTATTTCAAGGGATCGATCACCGATACGTTCACGCGGCGCGAGAAGGCGTTTGCCGCGGGCTTGCGGGTCTACGACATCTCCAAGCCGGCCGAGCCGCGCGAGATCGCCTTTATGCCGGTCGAGGGGCTGGGGCTGCATCGGCTGTGGTATGTCGGCGGGCGCTATGCCTATGCCTCGGCGCACTGGGAGGGCTTTACCGACCATATCCTGGCGATCATCGACATGGCCGAGCCGACCCGGCCGGAGGTGGTCGGGCGCTGGTGGCTGCCCGGCATGCACGCGAAGGGCGGCGAGACCCCGACCTGGCCGAAGGGCCGGCGCTATGCGCTGCACCATGCGATCGTCGCCGGCAATCTGGCCTATGGCGCCTGGCGCGACGGCGGATTGACCGTGCACGACGTGTCGGACCCGACGGCGCCGAAACTGCTCGGCCGCCGCAACTGGAGTCCGCCATTTGGCGGTGGCACCCACACGCCGCTGCCATTGCCCGAGCGCAATTTGTTGATCGCCGCCGACGAGGGCAATCTCGACAATTGCGCCAATGGCATCCAGCGCTGCTGGGTGTTCGATGTGCGCGACCCCGAAAACCCGGTGTCGATCGCCACCCTGCCGACCCCGGACGAGGAGGATTACTGCGCCAAGGGGGCGAAGTTCGGGCCGCACAATCTGCACGAGAACCGGCCGGGCTCGCTGCAAAGCTCGACCCTGGTGTTCGCGACTTATCAGAATGCCGGGGTGCGCGTGTTCGACATTTCCGACCCGTTCCAGCCGCGCGCGGCCGGGCATTTCGTGCCGCCGCCGCCGCAGCGGATGGTCGATCCGCGCCCGAACCGGCCGCAAGTGATCCAGTCCAACGACGTCTACGTGGCCCCCGACTGGCTGATGTACCTGACCGACGTCAATGCCGGGCTGACCATCCTGCAATACCGCGGCTGAGACCGCCCGGGATCGCGCCTCGGCATTGATTCCTTGGCACCAGAGGAGTCAAAATTTAGACTTTCGAACCGGATGGCGGGTGGTGAACAGCACGGAGAGCATCGGCCAATACGCCTGCATCAACGCGAAAATGAAGGCGGTGCTGATCCCAAACAGCAGCATGCCGCCGGCCGACTCCAGCGCCCCCATCATTCGCCAACGTTGTTGCACCATCAGCCCCGAAGCGCCGCGCGTGGTCATCGAGTCGACGGAATAGAGGATCGCATCCTTAGGCGAGTGGAGGGCACCAAGCCACACATACGCCGCGGCCCAAATCGCGGCCTCTATCCCGTGTAGCACCGCCAGCAGCAATCCGACCGCGCCGATCACGCCAATCACGATCGGGATCACCTGCCGTAAACCAAGCTCGCGAGCCTCCAGCCGCGCCCTGATAGCCAACCCAGCGAGGCCGATCATCATCACGCCCGCCGCGTGGATTACGATGGTCAGGCCGATCAGCGACAGACCCCAACTCCAGTTGAGACTATCCAACGGATTGATCCCGTAGAAGCGACGTGTAACTCGGGTTATCCGACAAAAGAGCCGCGCAGGCGAGTTGACGACAGCACCAACCTAGCCCATTGCGTTATTGTCTTCCCGATTCAAGATTTTCGCGCCATGAGCCAGCGACGCAGGGCAACAACTGACCAGACCGCCTCGACCAGACCAAACGGCCAAGCCCCTTGGAGAAAGCCGTAGGCAGACCCGAGGGCACACGAAACAGCGAACAGCAGCACAAACCAATGGCTGCGTTTTTCAAGTGCGTAGCACAACAGCATTGCTGAAACTGCGAAGAGGCCGAAGAGCGTAAGGGCGTCCATCCAATCATCTTACTACAGTGCAGCATTCAAGATTTCTGGAAGCGCGGGCTGGGCCGGCGGCCGCGATGGGTTGCGGTTGCCGAAAGCTTTGACCAAAACCCGGTGGAGGAATCCGATGGTCGTGCCGAAAGAGACCCATATGGGCCCTGATGCGGTGAGCGCCGAGGGATTTGACGTTGCCTACCTGGTGCTGAGCGGCACGACGACGGCGGCGCGCTGCCCCGAGTTGTTGCGCGCGCTGTTGGGGCTCGGGTTTGCCACCGTGATCGCGCTACCGACGCCGAACGCCGCGCGCGTGGTGGCGCCGCGCGATCTCGCCGATGTTGCTGGGGCACAAGTGGTCCAATCGTATTTCGATCTGGCGATCCGCCCGCGGCCGCCGCGGGGGGTGGTGCTGTTTGCGCCCTGCGGCTTCAATTCGCTGAACAAGCTCGCCCATGGCATCGCCGACAACCTCGCGCTGTCGGTGGTCGCCGAGGCGATCGGGCGGGGCACGCCGGTGATCGTCGGGCCGTCGCTGAACGCGCCGCTGTTAAACCACCCCGAGGCGCAGGCCTCGCTCAAGAAGCTGCCCGAATGGGGCGTTACCGTCATCCCGCCGGTCGACGAAGGCGAGGGGCCGCGCCTCGCCCCGACCGCGACGCTGCTCAACGCCGTCCGCCGGTACGCTCCCCGCCGCTGACGCCGCCGGTACGCTCCCCGCCGCTGACGCCGGCGGGCGCTTTGTTCAGTAGCCGGTGGCGAGGTCGATCTGCTGCAACAGCCCGCCCCCGGCTTCGAGGCTGCGGATGTTGGCGGCGATCTCGGTAACCAGCTGGGCGACGGTCGGGCGGCGGGCGACGTGCGGCATCACCGTGACCTTGGGGTGCAGCCAGAGCGGGCTGTCCGGCGGCAACGGCTCGGGCCACAGCGCGTCGAGTGCGGCGTAGGACAATTGCCCCGAATCGAGTGCCGCGATCAGATCGTCGTTCACCACATGCCTGCCGCGGCCGACATTGATCACCATTCCCCCGCGCGGCATCATGGCAAAGTTGCGGGCGCAGAAGATGCCCTCGGTTTCCCGGGTCAGCGGTAACAGGCAGACGGCGATGTCGGTCTGGCCGAGAAATGCTTCGAGCTGGCCGGGGCCATGGAAGATCGGGATTTCGGCATGCTCGCGCGGCGAGCGGACCCAGGCCGAAACCTTGAAGCCGAGCGACTGCAGCACCAGCGCCGGGGCTTTCGCCATCATGCCATAGCCGAGAAAGCCGATCCGCCGCTCCTCGGGCCGCACGATCCGGGTCCGGCGCCATTCGCGATTGGCCTGGGCCGCCTGATAGCCCGGCATGTCGCGATGCAGGCGCAGCACGTGCATGACCACGTACTCGGTCATCATCGGATCGCCGCCGGCGGGCTCGATCTTGCCGAGCGGCACTTGCGGCAGTCGTGGGTGATCGATGAAGGCTTCGACCCCGGCCGAGCGGCTGAACATCGCCTTCAGGTTTGGCAATGCCGGCAGTACGTCGAAATCTGGTCGCATGAAGGCCAGATATTCGATATCGGCGGCCGCACCCGCGTCGGGCCAGATGCGGATTTCGAGCTCGGGAAGCTGGTCCTCGAAGGTCGAGCGCCAGGTCGTGGCGTCCCCGATCATCCGGTCGAGATTGACGAGCAACAGCGCCATCTGCCTCACCTCGTGCCGGCTCGGGCGCGGGCCTCTTCCAGGTCGGGCGCATTGCTGGCCGAGGCCACGTCGCCGAGCCGCGAGCCTCGCGTCACCGAGAGGGCCGCGACCGCCGCCTCGTTTTCGGTGATCTTGGCCATGATCGCCTCCTTGGCCCGGTCGAAGACGCCGCGGTTGGTGGCGACGAAGTTTTGCGAGCGGCGCAGCCCGGCGAGGTAGCCGTTGATCTCGGGCACCACATAGCGCGCGACCAGGTCCCAGCTGCGCATCGTGTTTTCCGGGTTGGCCCAATCATGGACGAAGCCGACGAGGGTGCCAAAGCCGCCGCTCACCTCAAGTACCGATTTGATCCGAGCGACGAGGTCGTCCGGAGTCCCGATCGTCGCCGCGGACCCGTCCGCATACGCGGTCTTCTCGATCGCCTCGTCGGGGTCGCCGAAGGGCTTGGCGCCCGGCCGCTGCAAGGTGCCAACGACGTACTGGTTGTGATGGCGCATCAGGCCCAGGCGGGCTTCGGCAATGGCCTGGTCGCGGGTCTCAGCGAGATGCCAGGAGAGCAGCACCCGCCAGTCCTTGCGGTCGACGGTCTTGCCGTGTTTGCGGGCGGCGGCCTCGGCGAAGCCCCATTGCGTCGACAGCGCGTTCAAGCCCTCATTCGACATCGAGCCGATCGAAATCACGCCGATCCCGTGCTTGCCGGCCAAGGTCATGCCCGACGGGCTGATCTGCGAGGCGACCGCGAACGGCATCTCCTGCTGCAGCGGCAGCAGCTGCAGCGAGGCGTCCTGCATCGTGAACCAGTCGCTTTTGGCGGTGACCCGCTCGCCGTTGAAGAGGCGCCGAATTACGCCGATCGCCTCGTCCTGGCGGTCGCGCTGGACCATCGGGTCGATCCCCAAGGTGTGCGCGTCGGAGGCGAGCGCGCCCGGGCCGGAGCCGAAGATCGCCCGGCCGCCGGTCATCCAGTCGAGCTGGACCATGCGCTGGGCGACATTGAACGGGTGGTGATACGGCAGCGAGACGACCCCGGTGCCGAGCCTGATGCGCTTTGAGCGCTCGCCGGCGGCAGCGAGGAACATCTCGGGCGAGCCGATCATCTCCCAGCCGCTCGAATGGTGCTCGCCGCACCAGAACTCGTCGTAGCCGAGCCGGTCGAGCTGTTCGACCAGGTCGAGATCGCGGCGGAACTGCAACATCGGATGCTCGCCGACCGGGTGATGCGGGGCGAGGAAGGCGCCGAAATTCAGACGCGGCATAATGGGTTCTCCTGTGGCGCAATGATGCGGGTCTATTCCACGCCCTCGACGATCCGCAGATCGCGATCGACCCCGTTGCCGAGGATTTCGAGCGCGGCCTGATAGGCTTTGCTGTCATGGGCGGCGGCGGCCTTCTCGACATTGTCGAATTCGATGATCACGACGCGCTCGACGACGCCGGCCTCGTAAGCCTTGGCGGCGGTGCCGCGCGCCAGAAAGCGGCCGCCGGCGGCCTCGATCGCCGGCCCGGCGAGCTTGGCGTAGCCGGCCAGTGCCGCGGGGTTCGAAATCGAGCGATAGGTCGCCACCCAATACGCCTTTGCCATCCGGTAATGCTCCATTTCGATCAGATGCGTGACGCCAGCCTATCCTGCATCGCGCGCCGCGCCAACGCACCGTCGTTTCCGGGTAGGCGCAGATCATGCGGACATGGGAGACTGGTGCAGATTTTGCCGGCGGCCGAAGCCAGGCGAGGGAGATCCGATGACCGAGACGAACCCCGACCGCGCGCATCTGATTACCGGCGGCTTTCCGCCGGGCTCGCTCGCCGGCCACGACCACGACTACGCCCGCCTGCGGCTCCTCGGCCTCCTGGCCGAGCGCGAGATGCCGGCCACGGTCGCCAACGATTTCGCCGACCTCGAGAAATGGCTGCCGTCGAGCCGGTTGTTGATCAGCTACGTCGCCGGCCCCTATCCCGATGCCGGGCAATGCCGCGCGCTCGAGGGCTGGCTCGCCGCCGGCGGCCATTGGCTGGGCTTGCACGGCACCAGCGGCGGCCGCGCCGAGCGGGTTGCCGGCAGCCGCCAACGCCGCACCGTCAAGACCGAGCATCACGCGATCCTCGGCTGCCGCTTTCTGACCCATCCGCCGATCCGCGCGATCAGGGTCGAGATCAGCGCCGGCGATCACCCGCTGATCCGTGGGCTCGACGGGTCGTTCGAGGTCGAGGACGAGCCCTATTTCATCGAGCTGCAAGACCCGGGCTCGACCGAAATCCTGCTGACCGCGGATTACGGCCCCGGCGCCACCGCGCCGGCGATCGGGACCCTCTACCCGACCGACACCTCGCTACAAGCCGACGGGCGGAGCCGCGTCCTTGGCTATACGCGCAGGGTCGGCGATGGCGCGGTGACGTATTTTGCCCTCGGCCATTGCCACAACCCGGCGATCCGCGCCGCCCGGCCGGCCGACCCCGCGGATACGACGCCAGCCACCTTCCGCCGCCCGTGGGAAACCGCCGGGTTCGTCATCTTGCTGCGCAACGCCATCGCCTGGCGCGGCGACGCCTGATCGCCGGGCAGCCCCGAGGGACGCGCGGCCGAGTTCACGCGCCTTCGGATGGTGCCGTCTCGCCATGTTCGTCATGCCTGGCTGGTGCCGCCGCAGTTCGTGGATGGCCGGGACAAGCCCGGCCATGACGATTTAGCGATTTGGCCGTGGCGATTTAGCCAGGAAGATTTGGCGATGGCGATTTAGCCAGGACGATTTAAGTGACTTAGCGGTCTGGGTTGCCGATCAGTTGACGAAGCGGTAGAGGCGGGCGGCGTTGTCGCAGATGATTTTGCGGCGGGTTGGCTCGGGCAGCTGGCCGAGCTCGCGCTCGATGTATTCCTGCGAATCGGGCCAGATACCGTCCGGGTGCGGGAAGTCTGAGCCCCACATGATGTTGTCTTCGCCGAGCTCGTCCAATAATTTAATCCCGATCGGGTCGCTCTGGTAAGTGGCGTAGCATTGGCGGCGCCAGTATTCGCTGGGCGGCATCTTCAGGTCGAGCTCCTTGAACTGGTCCTCCCACTCGGCGTCCATGCGCTGCAGGATGTAGGGGATCCAGCCGGTGCCGGCCTCGCCGATGACGAGCTTGATGCCGGGATGGTGCTCGAGCACGCCCGAAAAGATCACCGACATCAAGACGTCCGACATGTACATCTGGAAGCTGGTGATGCCCGACGCGCGGGCGGCGAGCGCCACCTTTGGCGGGAACTGGGTCAGATCGCGGCGCACCCCGCTGCCGATCGTATGGAAATGCACCGGCAGCCCGGAGGCCGCGACCGCACTCCACATCGGCTCCCACCACGGGTCCCATAGGGGTGTCATGCCAGCCCGGCGCGAGATTTCGAGGCCGCGCACGCCGCCCTTCCGCGCCACCCGCTCGATCTCGTCGACCGCGGCGTCGATGTCGTGGTTGGGGATGCAGGCGAGCCCGGCGAAGCGCTCCGGATGGGTGTTGCAGAATTGGGCGAGCCACTCGTTGTAGATGCGCAGCATTAGCCCGGCGGCCTCGTCGTCGTTGATCCGGCTGGTGGCGCCGAGAATGCCGTACAACACCTCGGCCTGGATGCCGTCGCGGTCCTGGTCGCGGAGCCGCAATTCGGGGTCGGTCAGCCGGCGGATGCCCTTCTTGCCGTCGTCATAGAGCCCTTGCGCGGCCATCCGGTCGGAGCGATGGATCTTGCCCGGCTCGTAGAGGCGGCCGGCCGAGCCCATGCCGTTCATCAGCCCGAACGAGGCGCCCCCTTTGGTGACCCATTCCGGGCCGCGCTCGCCCTCGCTCACATAGGGCATGCGGTCCTTTAGCGCCGCTGGCGCGTTCGCGGTGAACAGGTCGGGCGGCAGCCAGATCAGGTCGACATGGCAATCGGCCGAGATCACGTCGTATTTCATTTTCTACCCTCCGAGCAGACCGGCGGTTAGCATGCCTCGCAGAGAGTGCGGGCGCGACGGAATTCTCGATTGTGGCGAGGCGCGGAAAAGCGATGGACCAGGCGCGGGCGAACCTGCCGCTGGCGGGGGTGACGGTGATCGATTTCGGGCAGATCTTTCAGGGGCCGTATGCCACCCTGCTGATGGCCAAGGCCGGGGCTTTCGTGATCAAGATCGAGCCGCCGCGCGGCGAGCCCGGACGGCGCCGCGCCGACCCTGGCAAGAGCGCCACCCTGCCGTTCGCGATGCTGAACCAGAACAAGCATGGGGTGACGTTGAACCTGAAGGAGCCGCGCGGCCGCGAACTGTTATTCCGCATGGCCCAGCGCGCCGATGTGCTGCTCGAAAACTTCTCGCCGGGCACGATGGATGGGCTCGGCGTCGGCTGGAGCCGGCTGCACGAAATCAATCCGCGGCTGGTCTATGCCTCGGGCACCGGCTTTGGCCTGAGCGGCCCCGACCGCGACAACCTGGCGATGGACATGACGATCCAGGCGGCCTCGGGGATCATGAGCGTCACCGGCTTCCCCGACGGGCCGCCGGTCAAGGCCGGGCCGACCCTGGTCGATTTCATGGGCGGAATTCACCTTTATGCCGGGGTCGTCACCGCGCTCTACGACCGCGAGCACAGCGGGGCCGGCCGGCTGGTCGAGGTGTCGATGCAGGAGACGGTCTATCCGAGCCTGGCCAGCAGCTTCGAATACCATCACCGCACCGGCAAGATCCCGCCGCGCACCGGCAACCGGCAATCGGCGCTGAACAGCGCGCCCTACAATGTGTTCCAGACCAGGGACGGGCATGTCGCGATCCATGTCGTGACCGAGGCGCATTTTCAGAACCTGTTAAAGGCGATGGGCCGCGAGGACCTGGCCGCCGACCCGCGCTTTGCCACCAATGCCGGGCGCGTCGCCCACCTCGAGGAGACCGACGCGCTGGTCGCCGACTGGACCCGCACCCTCGGCAAGATGGAGGTGTTCGCCCGCACCAAGGAATACCGCATCCCGTGCGCGCCGGTGCGCAACCCGGTCGAGGTCATGAACGACCCGCACATGCATGGGCGCGGCATGTTGGAGCGGGTCGACCACCCCGAACTGGGACCGATCGTGGTGCCGACGACGCCGCTGCGGCTGCACGGCGCCGGCCAGGTCGAGACCCGGCCGAGCCCGACCATCGGCCAGCACAATGACGAGATCTATGGCGGCTGGCTCGGGCTGTCGGCGGCGGACATTAAAGAGCTGAAGCAGAGCGGGATTGTTTAATACCTGGGGTTGCCGGGGTCGAGCCGCCGCGACACCTCGTAAGCAACGCGTTCACCATTAATAGGCGTTCACCATAATCGAAGAATGACTGACCCGACCGTTAAAAGGCGATGCGGGATCTTGACGGCCCTTTGACGCGAAGCTAAGGGAAAGATGCCGGCCGGTTGAATTGGAGTTCGGCGTCGGTCCAAAACGGGCGAGACTCAGGGTCGGGTCTAATTGGCAAGGAGCTGTAGATGAAACGCGTCGCAGTCGGGGCCGCCGCAGCAATTTTATCACTCGCTGCCGTATTTACTGCCCATGTTTCTCGCGCAGCCGCCGATGAAGACAGTAGCGCACGATTAAATCCGTGCGCGGTGCCTAACAAAATTGGTTCATCGATCGAAGAGACCGCCTGGCGGATCTGGATCGCTGCGACCTGTCCGGTCAACAACAACCAATATCCCTATGTCGTTTGGGAAAATTGGATCGAGCAGATGCAGCTATATCCGGCTGACCCGTCGAAAGGGCTGAAAGTGCCGAACTCGGGCGCGCCGGTCGCGACGCACGTGCTGCATGGCAGCCCGCTCGCCTTGGCGCTGCATCCGGCGCTCGGGTTGACGGCTTTGCCCGGTGCGCCCAATACGAACTGCAACCCGGCCGGCGCACCCCCGCCGCCCAACAACACGACCGACAATCCGCTCTATATTTGCGAGGAAGTGCGGGAGAACGGCGCGACCGAGGATTACATCGCCGGAACCACCTTGTGGGACCGGGCGGCGCAGGCGCAGGACGCGGCCGATAGCGTCGATATCCAGTTTCCGCGTCCGGCGGTCGAAATCAAGGCCGACTGGATCGAGCTGTCGAGCCTCGGACCCAAGGGCCAAGGCCTCGATTGCAACAATCTGCCGCCCGGCTTTGCCCAGAGCATCCATGTCGAGACGGTCGACGGCACCTGTTTTGCCTTGGCCGGGATGCATCTGATTTCCAAGCTGCTCGACAGATGGATCTGGGCGACGTTCGAGCCGCAAAACGCGATCACCAATCCCTATCGCTGCAAAGTCTTGGGATGCGACGACCCGTTCGGCTCGCAGCCGGCCAGGAGCAATGGCGGCAACACCAAGCTGACGCGGGCGCTGCAAGCGCTGATGAAGGCGGCGAACCTCGCGCCGGAATGGTCGAACTATCGCCTCGACGCGGTGCAGACCGATTTCTATCGGCCGCGATTGCTCGGCAACTCGATCATCGAGGGCGAGAATGTCGGGATGAACTTGAACCAAGCCTCGTGCATCAGCTGTCACGCGGTCTCCTCGGTCAAGAGCGACGGCACCGATGGCATCAACCTGTTGGCGGCGCTGACCACCCCGCCGGTCGGGTTTCCGCTGCCGCTGCCGTCGAACGCCTGGATCCGGCGCGATTTCGTCTGGTCGCTCGGCCTGGCCTGCCCGAATGGCCCGGGCAACATCCCGTCACTGCAGAACTGCGCGACGACAGCCCCTTAGGTGCGCAAACGTTTTAGGTTCTCAAAGTTCGGCGTGGCCCGCTGTGGCGGGGCGGCGCCGGCGCCGGACGGGGCGCGGGGGCGCCCAGCCCAGCGATAGCGACGCGGCCCAGGCCGACGGGTGCGCCGGGTGGGCGGACCAGATCGCCGAGCTGACAGATCCGGCGGGGTGGGTTGCGCGATCCCGGAACGGACCGGGCCGGTTCGCCATCGGTAGATCGGCGGTCGTGCGGCCACTTGTCCGCCCGTTCGGAAAAGCCGGCTTTGCCGATTTACAGCGGTCGGGCCGGCGTGGCACTTTTGGCGAATGGCGGGACGGCTCGCGGGCAAGCGCGCATTGGTGACGGCGGCGGCGCAGGGGATCGGCCGGGCGACGGCGCTGGCCTTTGCCGCCGAGGGGGCGAGCGTGCTGGCGACCGATGTCGCCGAGGCCAAGCTCGCCGACCTCGCCGATGCGCTGATCGCGACCCGCCGGCTCGATGTGACCGAGGACGACGCGGTGGCCGCCCTCGCCGCCGAGCTCGGGCCGCTCGACGTGTTGTTCAATTGCGCGGGCTTTGTCCATCACGGCACGATCCTCGATGCCGAGCCGCTCGACTGGGACGCCTCGTTTGCGCTCAACGTGCGTTCGATGTTTGTGATGATCCGCGCCTTTCTGCCGAAGATGCTGGAGCGCGGATCGGGCGCCTCGATCATCAACATGGCCTCGACCGTGTCCTCGGTCAAAGGCGCCCCCAATCGCTGCGTCTATGGCGCGACCAAGGCGGCGGTGATCGGGCTGACCAAATCGGTCGCCGCCGATTTCATCACCCAGGGCATCCGCTGCAACGCGATCTGTCCGGGCACCATCGAGACCCCGTCGCTCGGCGACCGCATCGCCACGCAGGGGGTGCGCGTCGTCGGCGGCAGCGAGGCGGCGCGGCGCGCCTTTGTCGAGCGCCAGCCGTTGGGTCGGCTCGGCACCGCGGAGGAGGTGGCGGCCCTCGCGGTTTATCTGGCCGCGGACGAATCCTCGTTCACCACCGGCGCGATCCATGTGATCGACGGCGGCTTTACCCTCTGAGCCAGAACAGGAGGCAATGCGATGAAGCTGCTGCGCTACGGACCGGCCGGCCGGGAAAAGCCGGGCCTCGTCGACGGCGACGGCAAGATCCGCGATCTTTCCGGCTCGATCGGCGACATCGACGGCGAAACCCTGGCGCCGGCGTCGCTCGACCGGCTGCGCGGCATCGACCCGGCGGGCCTGCCGCTGGTTGGCGGCACGCCGCGGCTCGGCCCTTGCGTCGGACGGGTGCCGAAATTCATCGCGATCGGGCTCAACTACCGCCAGCACGCGGCCGAAACCGGGGCGGCGATCCCCAAGGAGCCGATCATCTTCATGAAGGCGACGTCGTCGATCTGCGGCCCCGACGACGAGGTGATGATCCCCAAGGCCTCGCAGAAGACCGATTGGGAGGTCGAGCTCGGCATCGTCATCGGCAGCCTCGCGCGCTATGTCGCGGCCCATGAGGCGCGCCGCTACATCGCCGGCTATTGCATCGTCAACGATGTCTCGGAGCGCGAATTTCAGATCGAGCGCGGCGGCCAGTGGACCAAGGGCAAGAGCGCCGACACCTTTGGCCCGATCGGGCCTTGGGTGGTCACCGCCGACGAGGTCCCGGACCCGGGCAAGCTCGCGCTGTGGACCGAGGTCAACGGCCGGCGGGTGCAGAACAGCAACACCGCCGATCTGATCTTCGGCATCGACGAGATCGTCAGCTATGTCAGCCATTTCCTCAGCCTGATGCCGGGCGACGTGATCGCCACCGGGACCCCGTCCGGGGTCGGGCTCGGCATGAAGCCGCCGCAATTCCTCAAGCCCGGCGACCGGATGCGGCTATCGGTCGAGGGCCTGGGCGAGCAGAACCAGCGGGTCGTCGGGTTTGCCGGATAGCAGCACCGGCGGCGCCGCGAGGCAGAGCGGCAGCGGGCGCGGTCGGGCGATAATGGGGCGAAGATCGATGGCCTGAGGCGGCCTGGCGGGATATGATCGCGCGGTCCCGCAGCACCGCCTTCGATCGGACCGCCAGAGGCCAGCATGTACGAGCGCCGCCCCGGCTTCTTTCGAGACGATGCCCCTTCGGGCCGCCGGGTCGAGGCCAGGGTAAAGTGGTTCAGCGCCAGCAAGGGTTTCGGCTTCGTCAGCCCGAGCGACGGGTCGCAGGACGCGTTTCTGCCGATGGCGGTGCTGCGCCGGGCCGGCTTCGAGGAACTGCGCGACGGCGCCTCGATCAGCTGCGAGGTCGGGGTCGGGGCCAAGGGCCCGCTGGTGACCGGCGTGCTGAGCGTCGACAACGGCACGGCGATCGGACAATCGGCGGGGCGATCGGGCCGGGCCGGCGGCTTTGAGCGCCGCGTCGGCGGCAACTCGGCGACCGTGGAAGGCGTGGTAAAGCGATTCGATCCCGGCAAGGGCTACGGGTTCATCGCGCCCGATGGCGGCGGCAAGGATGTGTTCATCCACATCACCGCGCTGCGCCGCAGCGGGGTTGCCGCACTCGAGACCGGCCAGCGGGTGCGGGTCGAGGTGGTCGACGGCACCAAGGGTCAGGAAGCCGAACGCGTGACCCTGATCTGAGGGAACGCGATGATCTGAGGGAACGCGATCTGGGCGGCGGCGCCGACCGGCCCTCCAGGGCGTGGCCTCACCGACGCGGTACGGCCGTTCGCCGGGCTGTCAATTTGCCAAAATGACAGCTTTGTTAAGGAAGGGATGACCGCGCCGGCGCGGCGTGGTACCGATATCGCAACAAAAGGCGCCCGGAACTGCCGACACCGGAGCGGTGCCGCACGTCGCGACGTTGATCTGTCGGTCATGACGAGAGCGAGACGATGGACCTGCACGACACGATCCGGACCTACCGCTTGTTTTCAGGCTCCTACGACATCGTTTTCGGCCCGGTGTTTCACCCGGGACGCAAGGAGGCGGTGCGCATCGCCAACGATCGGCCGGGACAGCGCATCCTCGAAGTCGGGGTCGGCACCGGCCTGTCCTTGCCGTATTTCCGGCCCGATTCGCGGGTGACCGGCATCGACGTGTCGGCCGAGATGCTGGCAAAAGCCAAGCGGCGCACCGAGCGCCAGGGGCTGGCGCAGGTCGAGGGTCTGCACCTGATGGACGCCGAGAACCTTGAATTCGCCGACAATTCGTTCGACGCGGTGTTGGCGCTCTATGTCGCCTCGGTGGTACCCGACCCGGCGCGGTTTGCCGCCGAGATGCGGCGGGTGTGCATTCCGGGCGGCACCATCGTCGTGGTCAATCATTTCACCAGCGAGAACGGCGCCGCGCGGTTCATGGAAAAGCGCCTGGCGCATCTCGCCCGCCACATCGGCTTTCACGCCGACTTCCCGTTCGAGACGTTTCAGCAAGCGAGCCGCTTGTCGATCCGCGAAGTCAGGCCGAGCAATCTCTTCGGCTATTGGAAGCTGTTGCGCTGCGTCAACGAAAAGCCGGCGTCGAGCCCCGGCTGAGGGGAGCCGCGACTGAGGGGAGTTCCGGCAGAGGGCGGGCGGTCTCCGGCTACGCTTACGGCGCAGGGTGCCAGGCGGGCCGGCGCTTTTCGGCGAAGCTCGCCAGCCCCTCGGCTGCTTCCGGCGAGCGGCGGCGCGAGGCGCCCTCGGCGATGATGCGTTCGTCCAAGGCGGGGCGGTCGGCGGTACCGACTGCTTCGGCGACGAGCCGCTTGGTCATCGCCGCAGCCTGCGGCGCCGCCATCAGCAGGTTCTCGACGATCTCGGCCGCGGCGGCTTCGAGGCGGCCGGCCGGGGCGACCTCGTGGACGAGACCGATGCGCAAGGCCGCGGCGGCATCGAAGCGCTCGCCGGTCAGGGCCAGGCGGCTCGCGGTTCGCTCACCGAGGCGCTGGACCAGCAGCGGAATGATCGGCGCGGCGGTGATCCCCCAGCGCACCTCGCTGATCGCAAACACCGCGTCCGCGGCGGCGATGGCGATGTCGCAGGCGGCGGCGATCCCGACCCCGCCGCCAAAGCAGCCGCCGTGGATCAGCGCCAGTGTCGGGTGCGGGAACTGCCGCAGCCCGTCGATCGCCGCCAGGGTGCGGCGCGAGAAATCGAGGTTTTCCTCGGACGGCACGGTGCGCAGATGGCGCAGGAAGCCCAGATCGGCCCCGGCCTGAAAATGCCGCCCGGCGCCGCGCAGCACAACCAGGCGCAGCTCGGACAGCCGCGCCAGCCGGCCGAAAGTCTCGATCAGCCCGTCGATCAGCGCGCCATTATAGGCGTTGGCCGCCTCCGGCCGGTTGAGCGTCACCGAGGCGACCCCGCGCTGGTCGATCGCGCACAGCACCGTGTCGTTGTCGGGCATTGGGCGCGCCTATCGCCCGGCGGCGTCCGCGGCCCGCCACAAGACGATCTCGCGCAGCAGCGCCTCGAATGCGGCGCAGGCGAAGCCGAGCGAGGTTTCGTCGACGAGGCGGCCGTCGCACACCTTGTCGGCGCAGGCGGTGATGATGACCTCGCGCGCCACCGTCACCCGCGACAGCATCGAGGCGAGCGTCACGCGCAGATGCTCGAGGCAGCGCGCCCCGCCGAGCGGCCCGCGCGAGGTCGTCATGATCGCCACCGGCTTATATGCCAGAACCGAGGCGAAGGCCGGGCGCGAGGCCCAGTCGAGCGCGTTTTTCAAGACCCCGGGAATGCTGTGGTTGAACTCGGGCGCGCACAGCACCAGCCCGTCAGCCGTGGCGATCGCGGCGAGCAGTTCCTTGACCAAGGCCGGACGCCGATCGCCTTCGAAATCCTGGTTGTAGGCCGGGATCGGCGCCAGGTCCCACAGGGTCAGCCGGGCGCGGTCGGAGAATTTCTCGCCCAGGGTCTCGATCACCGCGTTCGAATACGAGCCGGCGCGCAAGCTGCCCGACATGGCGATCAGGCGCGGCAGAGCTTCTGTCATCGTCGCGGGTCTCCATGCGGCGGGCGGCAGCGGGTCATAGCCAAACCCGACGGGGAATGGCAACCTTGTCGTGCGGGACCGCCGGGCGCCCCGCTTTGGCATGAGGATGCGGGAATGCAGCCGACGGCGATACGCCGATGAGCTTGCGGGTATCGCGACGCGGCCTGGTGCCGCCTTTCATCGCAATGGATGTGTTGCGCGCCGCCAACGAACGGGCGGCGGCCGGGGCCGACGTGATCCACCTCGAAGTCGGCCAGCCCGGGACCGGGGCGCCGGCGGCGGTGCGCGCGGCCGCGCTTGAGGCGCTGGCGAGCGCGCCGATCGGCTATACCGACGCGCTCGGCATCGCCCCGTTGCGCGAGGCGATCGCCGCGCATTATCGGCAGCGATACCGGGTCGCGGTCGAGGCGGATGAAGTGGTCGTCACCACCGGCTCCTCGGCCGCCTTTCAGCTGGCCTTTCTCGCCGCGTTCGAGGCCGGCGATCGGGTGGCGCTGGCGGCGCCGGGCTATCCGGCCTACCGCAACATCCTCGCGGCGCTCGGCATCGAGCCGGTGCTGATCGAGGTCGGCGAGAACACCCATTACCAGCCGAACCCGGAGCTGTTGGCCGAAGCCGGGCGGCTCGACGGTCTGGTCATCGCCAGCCCGGCCAACCCGACCGGCACGATGATCGCCGCCGCCGATTTGGCGCGGCTGGCGAGGTGGTGCCGCGAAGCGGGCATCCGCCTCGTCTCGGACGAGATCTACCATGGCATCACCTATGCGGACCCGGCGGCGACGGTGCGCGCCTTTGGCCGCGAGGCGGTGGTGGTCAATTCGTTCTCGAAATATTATTGCATGACCGGGTGGCGGCTCGGCTGGATGCTGGTGCCGCCCGATTTGGCGCGCTCGGTCGAGTGCCTGGCGCAGAATTTCTACATTTCGCCGCCGGCCCTGTCGCAGCTCGCGGCGATCGCGGTGTTTGGCTGCGGCGCCGAGCTCGACGGCCGTGTCGCGCGCTACCGGGCCAACCGCGACCTGTTGATCGGGACCCTCTCCGCCGCCGGGCTCAGCCGCTTCGCCCCGGCCGAGGGCGCCTTTTATCTCTACGCCGATATTTCGCAGCTGAGCCGCGACAGTGTCGATTTCTGCCGGCGGCTATTGGCCGAGACCGGGGTGGCGATCACCCCGGGGCTCGACTTCGATCCGCTGCATGGCGGCGGCTGGGTGCGGCTGTCGTTTGCCGGCGCCAGCGGCGAGGTCGCCGAGGCAGCCCGCCGGCTCGGCGAATGGCTGCCGCAGGCCGGATAATCCCCGCCTCCCAGTCGCGCCGGAGCGGCCGGCAATCGCAGTTGGTTACCGCTTCACCACCATTGGTGACCATACCAGCCCCAATAGGGGCCGGCAAAGGCGATCACCAGCCAGAAGATGATGAATAAAGCAATTAGCAGGCCGATCCCGCCCGACGCGCCGTAGGTCGGATAATAATAGGACCGGCGATAGCCATAGTAACCGCCCGCGCTGAATATCAGCCAGATGATGACGACCCACAAAACGAACCACCACCACATAGCCCCGATCCTCATCCATACTTCTACTAGGAAAGGAACGCCGCGGGGTGTGGATGGTTCAGCCCGCGGCTGCGTCTCGGCCGCAAAGCTCGCGGGTATTGGCCGCGGGGTCGGCGAGGGTTGGTCCCGGCGCTGATTTGCACAGGGTCGCCGATGGGGGTTGACAATTCTGTCGATTTAGAACAAAAAGGGAACTCTAGCGATCGAAGGTGTTTGCTGGGCATGTCCCGCGAGGTGTTGACAGGGCTGCGCGAACGGGTTCGGCGGATCGAGCGGCCGACGGCAACGGCGCATGGGGTGGTGTCCTCGGGGGTTGCCGCGATCGACCGGGCGTTGCCGGGCGGCGGGCTGGCGCGCGGCGCGCTGCACGAGATCCTGGGAACGGGCGGCGACGAGGAGGATGGCGGGCTCGCCGCCGCCTTTGCCGCCGGCATCCTCACCCGGCTCACCGCGGCGAGACACGGCATCGTGCTGTGGTGCCTGCCGCGGCCGGATCTTTACGGGCCGGGCCTCGCCGCCCATGGACTCGACCCGGCGCGGCTCGTGCTGGTCCAGGCCAGACGCAACGCCGAGCTCTTGTGGGCGATGGAGGAGGGGCTGCGCGCCTCCGGGGTCACTGCCGTGGTCGGTGAGGTCGGCGCGCTCGACGCGGTGGCAAGCCGGCGGCTGCAGCTCGCCGCGGAGCATTCCGGGGCCACCGCCCTGGTGCTGCGGCGCTGGCAGAGCGGCGAGGCGGCGCAGCGCGAGCGCAACCGGCCGAACGCCGCGGCGACGCGCTGGCGGATCGCGGCGCTGCCGTCGCAGCCGGGTCCTCTTTTCTCCTCCGCCCGCAATGGGCAGCCGGGTCCGGTTCCGTCTCCTGTTCGCCGGGGAGGGTCAGGGTGGGGGACAGGGATCGGGCAACCGCGCTGGCGGGTCGAGTTGCTGCGCTGCCGCGGCGGCGCGCCGGCATGCTGGGTGGTGGAGGTGATCGATGCGACGGGTTCTCTATCTCTGGCTGCCCAATTGGCCGATCGACCGGAGGCGCGGCTCGCCGCCGGCCCGGTCCGCCCGGCAGAGTTCCGCGATGCCGGCTGAGGCGGTCCCGTTCGCCACGGTGATCGAGGCTGCCGGCCGGCGGCTGCTGGCCGCGATCAACCCGGCCGCGGCGAGCGCCGGTCTCGCTCCGGGGATGCCGTTGGCCGACGCCCTCTCGTTTGTGCCCGGCCTCGCCACCGCCGCGGCCGAGCCCGCCGCCGATCGCGCGGCGTTGCGGCGGCTGGCCGAATGGTGCAGCCGTTACAGCCCATGGACCGCCCCCGACGGCGCCGACGGCGTCATGATCGAGACTACCGGCTCGGCCCATCTGTGGGGCGGCGAGAGCGCGCTCGCCGCCGACCTTGCGGCCCGGCTCGATGGTCGGCGCGTCGGCTGCCGGATCGCCGTCGCCGACACGCTCGGCGCCGCCTGGGCATTGGCCCGCTTTACCCAAACGGGCTTGGCGCAAACCGGCGAGCGCGTCGTGATCCTGCCGCCGGGGGAGGCGCGCGCGGGCCTCGCGGCATTGCCGGTCGAAGCGCTGCGGCTCGACCCAGCCGCCGCCCAGGGATTGCGGCGGGTGGGCTTGAAACAGGTCGGCGATCTTTACGCGATGCCGCGCGCGGCCCTCGTCCGCCGGTTCGGCCAAGCGGTGATGCAGCGCCTCGACCAGCTGCTGGGCGACCTCTCGGAGCCGCTGTCGCCATTGGGCGAGGCGCCGGTCCGCCGGGTGCGGTTGAGCTTTGCCGAGCCGATCGCCGAGCCCGCCGATCTGGCCTGCGCCGCCGAGCGGCTTGCCGGCGATCTGGTCCTGCGCCTGGCGCGGGAAGGGATCGGCGCGCGGCGGCTCGACCTCACTTTTCATCGGCTCGACGGCCGGGTCGAGCGGATCCGCCTCGGCACCGCCCGCCCGAGCCGCGACCCGCGCCATCTCGCCACCCTTCTCAAGGAACGGCTCGACACGGTCGATCCCGGCCTCGGCGTCGAAGACATGATCCTCGCCGCCTTTGCCGTCGAGCCCCTAGGCCCCGAGCAGATCGGGTTGCCCCGCCACCCCTCTTGCCCCCACCCTGGCCTTCCTCCGCATGCGGGGGAGGGAATGGACGGCGGCATCGCGCCGCTGCTCGACCGGCTCGGCAGCCGGCTCGGGCTCGAAGCGCTCTCCCGGATCGAGCCGCATCAGAGCCATATCCCGGAGCGGGCCTCGGTCAGGGTGCCGGCCGGCCAACTCACAACCGCATCCGCCGCCGCCGCGAAAGCGGCGGTCCGGGGACAATCGACCCAAGATTCCGGGTCCCGGAATCTCCGCTGGCGCGGGAATGATGAAATCCGACCGCCGCGGCCGATCCGGCTGTTTGCACCGCCGCAACCGGTCGAGGCCTTTTGGCTGTTGCCCGACGACCCGCCATTCCGCTTTACCTGGCGTCGCCTTCAGCATCGGGTGACGCGCGCCGACGGGCCGGAGCGGATCGCCGAGGAATGGTGGCGAGCCGAGGGACCGGCCGGCCGCGCTGCGATCCGCGATTATTACCGGGTCGAGGACCAGGACGGGCGGCGCTTCTGGCTGTTCCGGGCGGGTCTTGCCGGTCATGACGATCCGCCGCGCTGGTTTATCCATGGCCTCTTCGCCTGATCGCCGGCCCGGCTATGCCGAGCTGCAGGTCACCACCAATTTCTCGTTTCTGCGCGGGGCGGCGCATCCGGCCGAGCTGGTGCTGAGCGCGGCGGCCCTCGGCCATGGCGCCATCGCGATCACCGACCGGAACAGCCTCGCCGGCATCGTGCGCGCGCACCAGGCGGCAAAGGAGGTCGGGATCCGTCTCGTGGTCGGCTGCCGGCTCGATCTCGGCGACGGCCCGAGCCTCCTCGCCTTTCCCGAGGATCGCGCCGCCTATGGCCGGCTGACCCGGCTGCTCACTCTCGGCAAGCGCCGCGCCGCCAAGGGCGAATGCCGGCTCGATTACGCCGATGTGGCAGCGCATGGCGAGGGCCAGACCGTCGTCCTGCTGCCGCCCGAGACGGCGATCCGGGACGAATTTCGCCGCTTTGCCGCGCGGGTCGCGGCGGATTTTGCCGGCCGCGGCTCTCTTGCCGCCCATCACCTCTATCGCGGCGACGATGCGCGCCGCCTCGCCGATCTGGCGGCTTTGGCCGAGACGGCGGGGCTGCCGCTGGTCGCGACCAACGACGTGCTCTATCACGTTCCCGAGCGGCGGCCGCTGCAGGATGTGCTGACCTGCATCCGCGCCGGCTGCACGATCGACAACGCCGGCTTTCGCCTCGCCGCCAACGCCGAGCGCCATCTGAAATCGCCGGCGGAGATGGCGCGGCTGTTCCGCGGCCATGAAGACGCGGTCGCCCGCAGCCTGGAAATCGCCGGGCGCTGCCGGTTCAGCCTCGACGAATTGCGCTACGAATACCCGGACGAAACCGCCGCGGACGGCCGCACCCCGCAGCAGCGCCTGGCCGAGCTTGCCTGGGCCGGCGCGGCCACACGGTTCTCGCAGAATCTGGGCTCGGATGCTCGACCGAAATGCGCAGAACCCGAAGCCGTCATGCCGGGAATTGGTCCGGGCGTCCAGGTGGCTACGAACGGTGCCGCGGCGCGCGACCAAGGCGCGGCTGTCCGGGACCGGCTTAGGGCTGTCCGGTTTAGACCCGCATACGAGTTTACCGGGCATCCGCAATGTTCGCTCCCGCTCGACCGGTCATGGCCGGACTGGTTCCGGCCATCCACGTGCCCGGGTCGGGGTCGAAGAGCGGCGTGGCTCACCGGGACGAGCCCGGTGATGACGATGGGGAGCAGGGGCTTTGCGCCGCATTGCAGCCGGGTTGGCGGAACTGGACAGCTGCGGGACAAGCGCGGCCATGACGATCGGAGCTTCCGGCTAAACCGGTCCCCGCCAACAGCCGGCCTGCGCGGGAATGACAAAGAAAAGATCCCCGAAAAGATCCGCCATCTGATCGCACACGAGCTGCAGTTGATCGAGCGGCTCGACTACGCGCGCTATTTCCTGACCGTCCATGACATTGTCGAATTTGCCAGGTCGCGCGGGATTCTGTGTCAGGGGCGCGGCTCGGCGGCCAATTCGGTGGTTTGCTACTGCCTCGGCATCACCGCGGTCGATCCGGCGCGCATCGATGTGCTTGTTCGAGCGCTTCATCAGCGCCGCGCGCAACGAGCCGCCCGATATCGATGTCGATTTCGAGCACGAGCGGCGCGAGGAGGTGATCCAGTACATCTATCAGAAATACGGTCGCGACCGGGCCGGGCTGGCGGCCACCGTGATCTCGTATCGCTCGCGCTCGGCGATCCGCGAGGTCGGCAAGGCGCTGGGGCTGTCGGGCGATGTCGTCGCCGCATTGGCCGGCATCGTCTGGGGCTGGAGCAACGACCCGATCGCCGACGCGCGGGTGCGCGAGGCCGGGCTCGACCCGGCCGATCGCAATCTGCGCCGCGCGCTCGATCTGGCCGCCCTGCTCACCGGCTTTCCGCGCCATCTCTCGCAGCATGTCGGCGGCTTTGTGATCACCCGCGGGCCGCTCAGCGAACTGGTGCCGATCGAGAACGCGGCGATGGCCGACCGCACCGTCATCGAATGGGACAAGGACGATCTCGACGCGCTCGGCATCCTGAAAATCGACATCCTGGCATTGGGCATGCTGACCTGCATCCGGAAGGCCTTCGCCCTGATCGAGCGGCATTATGGCCGCCGGCTCGAGCTCGCCACCGTGCCGGCCGAGGACCCGGCGGTTTACGAGATGCTGAGCCAGGCCGACTCGCTCGGCGTCTTCCAGGTCGAGAGCCGGGCCCAGATGACGATGCTGCCGCGACTGAAGCCGCGCGAATTCTACGATCTGGTGATCGAGGTGGCGATCGTGCGGCCGGGGCCGATCCAGGGCGACATGGTGCATCCCTATCTGCGCCGGCGCTCCGGGCGCGAGGCGGTGGCGTATCCGTCGGAGGAATTGCGCCAGGTCCTGGGCAAGACCCTGGGGGTGCCGCTGTTTCAGGAGCAGGCGATGAAGATCGCGATCGTCGGCGCCGGCTTTGCCCCGGAGGAGGCCGACCGGCTGCGCCGCGCGATGGCCACCTTCAAGCGCAATGGCGACATCCATCTGTTCCGCGACAAGTTCGTCGCCGGCATGGTGGCGAACGGCTATGCGCGCGATTTCGCCGAGCGCTGCTTCAGCCAGATCGAGGGGTTCGGCACCTACGGCTTTCCCGAGAGCCATGCGGCGAGCTTTGCGCTCCTGGTTTACGTTTCGGCCTGGATCAAATGCTTTTATCCCGAAATGTTCGCCTGCGCCTTGCTGAACAGCCAGCCGATGGGGTTCTACGCGCCGGCGCAGATCGTCCGCGACGCGCGCGAGCACGGGGTCGAGGTACGCGCCGTCGATGTCAATCGCAGCGTCTGGGACTGCACCCTCGAACCGTCAATCGTCACTTCTGCAATAGCCGGGAGCAATCCAGGTCCGTCTTGCACGGGCTGGTCTCGCGCATCCACACCTTTGTTTCGGGCGTCGAAAGACGTGGATGCCCACGGATCAAGTCCGTGGGCTGAAGGCCCACGGGTCGAGCCCGGCCAAAGCGAAATAAGCGCGCCGAATTCTTTCGCGCTGCGGCTCGGGTTGCGCCAGATCAAAGGGCTGGCCGAGGCCGATGCGGCACGGCTCGTCGCCGCGCGCGGGCCGCAGGGATACCCCGATCCGCAGGCGTTGTGGCGGCGCAGCGGGCTCGGGCCGGGCACCCTCGAACGGCTGGCCGAAGCCGACGCGTTTCGCTCGGTCGGGCTCGACCGCAGGCATGCCTTATGGGCGCTGAAGGCGCTCGGCCAGCCGCCGCTGCCCTTGTTTGCGGCTGCGCAATCGGCGGTCTTTCCGGGGCGGCCCACTGGGCCGAGCCCGGAATCCAGGAACACGAACCAAAAGGATTATGGCACGATCGGCACCGCTCGTTTCGATTGTCGGTGTTCATGGGTTCCGAGCTCCCTTGCTTCGCAAGATCCCCGGAATGACAGCGTCGAAGCGATAACCGAAGCCCGCGCCGCCGCGCTGCTGCCGCAGATGCCGCTGGGCGAGCATGTGGTCGAGGATTACCGCAGCCTCGGCCTCAGCCTGAAGCGCCATCCGCTGGCGTTTCTGCGCACCGAACTCGCCGGCGAGGGGCTGGTCGCCGCGGCCGACCTCGCCGATCTGCCGATCGATCGCCGGCTCGCGATCGCCGGGATCGTGCTGATCCGCCAACGTCCGGGCAGCGCCAACGGGGTCGTCTTCATCACCATCGAGGACGAGACCGGGGTCGCCAATTTGATCGTGTGGCCGCCGATCCTCGAACGCTTTCGCCGTGCGGCGCTCGGCGCCACCCTGCTGCGTTGCACCGGCCGATTGCAGCGCGAAGAAAGCGTCATCCATGTCGTCGCCGACCATCTGGCGGATTTGACCCCGCGGCTCAATACCCTGCGCGAGCGCACCGGTGACTGCCGAGCCGCCGGTCAGGCTGCCGAAAATAACCGCCCGGCAGCGATGCGCGCGACATCATCGTGCGCAGCCGCAATTTCCGCTAGCAGGCGGCTGTCGGCCCGGCCCCGGTGTCGCGCATTGCGGCGATGGCGGCGCGGGCGAGCGCGTCGGCGCGCTCGTTTTCGGGATGGCCGGCATGGCCGCGCACCCATTCCCAGGCGATTTCGTGGGGCACCGCCGCCGCTTCGAGCCGCTGCCACAGATCGATATTCTTGACCGGCTTTCGGTCGGCGGTGCGCCAGCCGCGCGCCTTCCAGGCGTGGATCCACCGGGTGATGCCGTCGCGCAGATACTGGCTGTCGCTGTAGAGCCGCACCCGGCACGGCCGCTTCAGCGCTTCGAGCCCGGCGATCGCCGCCATCAGCTCCATGCGGTTGTTGGTGGTCGCGGGCTCGGCCCCGCTCAGCTCCTTTTCGATTCCGCGATGACGCAGGATGGCGGCCCAGCCGCCCGGACCCGGATTGCCGCTGCAAGCGCCGTCGGTAAAGATTTCGACCCGGCTCGGATCAGGCCCGCTCGGATCAGGCCCGCTCGGGTCAGGCCCACTCTGGTCAGGCATCGAGGCCGTAATCGCGGGCGCTGGCGACGGAGCGGTGAAAGCGCAATTTGCGCAGGAATTCGAGCGGGTCCTTGGGTCGCACCAGTGCGCCCGGCGGCTGGTTCAGCCAGTCGAACAGGCGGGTCAGCAGAAATCGCAGGGCGCTGCCGCGGGCCAGCGCCGGGAGTGCGGCGAACTCTTCGGGCGTCACCCGACGCGCCCGGCGATAGCCGTCGAGCAGCAATCGCGCCTTGGTCACGTTGAGGCTGCCATCGCCCTCGAAACACCAGGCATTGAGGCATACCGCCAAGTCATAGGCGAAAAAATCGGTGCAGGCGAAATAGAAGTCGATCAGCCCGGACACCTCGCGGTCGCGAAAAAACACGTTGTCCGGAAACAGATCGGCATGGATCACCCCGACCGGCAGGCCGCGCGGCCAGGCCTGTTCGACAAAGTCGAGTTCGGCGGCGAGTTCGGCGGCGAGGCCCGGCTGCACTTCGCCGGCGCGGCCGCGGCAGGCTTCGAACAGGCGCCGCCAGCCGGAAAGCGACAGATCATTGGCCCGCGCCATCGGGAAATCGGCGCCGGCACCGTGCAGCGCCGCCAAGGCGTGGCCGAGCCCGGCGCAGTGGAACGGCTGGATGCGGCGCGGCCACATGCCGGCGAGAAACGTCACCATCGCCGCCGGCCGGCCGCACAGTTCGCGCAGGGCGACGCCGTCGCGGCCGCGCAGCGGGGTCGGGCAGGCGACGCCGCGATGCGCCAGATGATCCATCAGCGCGATGAAGAACGGCAGGTCGGCGCGCGCCACCCGCTTTTCGTAGAGGGTCAGGATGAAATTGCCGCGCTCGGTCGCCACCAGGAAATTCGAATTCTCGACGCCCTTCGGCGATGCCCTTGCACGACAGCACCTCGCCGATGTCGTAGAGCGCCACAAAGGCCCGCAATTCGTCGTCGGCGACATCGGTGTAGACGGCCATCGGCTGATCCAGCGCTCCCGGCATCGGCCCGGCCTTGACACCGGGCGAGGCTCGAATACAGTCCCGGCGCCGTCGAACCGCCGCCGCCGCGCGCCGGCCCCGGCGGCGAGCTTGGCGGGGGAGAAAGCAGTGGCCGAACCGATACCAGCGCAGAAAGAGCCCTACGGCATCACCGTCGAAGCCGGCAAGCGGTATTTCTGGTGTGCCTGCGGGCGCAGCGCCAACCAGCCCTTCTGCGACGGCTCGCATCAGGGCACCGGCCTCACTCCAGTACCGTTTACCGCCGCGGCCAGCGAAGAGGTTTGGCTGTGCGGCTGCAAGCAGACCGCCGGCAAGCCGTTTTGCGACGGTACGCATAACGGGTTGTGAGCCGGTTCCGGGCCGCGCCGGCGGCGGCGCTTTTTGCTCTGCTCGCCCTCTCCGGCTGCAGCTGGTTCTCGTCGTCCTCGCCACCGGCCGAGGCGTGCCCGAGCGCCGTCATCCTGCGTTCGCTCGCCAACACCGCGGTATTCGGCCCGTCGCCGCAGCGTCGCCCCGAGAACGTGGCGTTCTACGGGCTTTTGAGCGAAGTCGACCGCAAATGCGAGTACACCGGCGACGCGGTGCGGGTGAGCCTCGATGTGATTGTCGTCGGTCAGCGCGGCCCGGCGGCGCACGGCGACGTGGTCGATCTGACCTATTTCGTCGCGGTGACCGGGCCCGGGCAAACCATCATCAGCAAGAAGCCGTTCACCGATCGCATCGTCTTCGATCACGACCAGATTCGCTCTGGAGTTCACCGACCACATCGTCGAGTTGATCCCGCTGCGCGGTCAAAAGGGCGATGCGCTGAGTGTCCTTCTAGGTTTCCAGCAAAGCCCCGATGTCATGGAGTTCTATCGGCATTTCCGCGGCCGCTGATCGCTCGCGAACGCCGGATCGCCTGGGCATGCCGCAGCCGGCATCGGCGGCCCGCGCGGTCCCGCTATGCTATTGTTTGTCGTCTGTTTGTCGTCGCGGCGGGCGGCGGGCGGCGGGGCGGCGAGGCGGGGATGGATTGATGTCGTCGGGCGGTTGGCTCTACCGGGTGGTTCTGGCGCTGTCGGGGATCACCCTGGTGCTGGTGGTCGTCTATCTCTACCTCGGGCAGCAAAACCGCGCGGCCCAGGCCGAAGTCACCCGGCGCCAGCAATTCATCAGCCAGAGCATCGAGTTCAACCGCATCGACAACGCCTTGATCCAGGCGATCGCGGCGGCCGCGGTCAGCGACAATGACGGCAAGCTGCGCGATCTGTTGAGCGCGAACGGGATCACGATCAATCCGAAGACCGGGGCGCCGGCCGTGCAGACGCCGGCGCCGGCGACCGCGCCGTTGCCTGCGCAGGAGAAATAAGGATGGCGTTTGTCCAGGGCGGCGGCCGCGGCGACGGCCCGCAGCGCAGCGGGCAGGATCGCGATAGGCTGCCGCCGCCGCTGATCCTCGTCGTTGTGTCACTGTTCGTGCTGATGGCGTTCGAGACCGGGCAGGCGATCCATGATGGCAGCGCGTTGGCGGCCTTGCAGCGGGCGCAGCAGCCGACCATGGAGCAGGCGATCAAGCTGCGCCGCCAGCTGCAGACGCTCGCCGGCAAGACGGCACAGCTCGCCAACGCCGGCGACGCCGGGGCTAAGAGCGTGGTCGAGCGGATGAAGCAGCAGGGCGTCACCCTATCGGCGCCAAAGCAATAGCCAAGGCTCAGCCGCAGGCCGGGCGCATAAGGCCGCCGGCCGGGCGAACGGGCGGGGCGAGCCGGATCAGTACATTTCGGGCGCGATCACGTTTTGCGGCCGGTTGGTCAACAGGGCGGCGCGCATCGTCTCGGCCGATTTGACCCGCGTGTCGTGCTCCGATTCGGGGGTGAACCAGGCGGCATGAGGGGTGATCACCAGGCGGCCTTCGAGTGCCGGTTCGCGCTCGCGGTAGGCGCGCAGGATCTCGGGAAAGGGCTCGATCGGCGGCTCGACCGGCAGCACGTCGAGGCCGGCGGCGGCGATATGGCCGTCGCGCAGCAGCGCCAACAGCGCGTCGAGGTCGATGATCGGACCGCGCGCGGCGTTGACCACGACCGCCCCCGGCCGCAGCAAGGCAAGCTGGTCGCGGCCGAGCATCAGCCGGGTCTCAGGGGTCAGCGGCGCATGGACCGAGAGGGTGTCGGTCTGGCGCAGCAGGTCTTCGAGGGTCGCGGCGCGGCCGATGCCGAGCGCGAGGTCGGCGCCGTTCGGCAGGTAGGGATCGTAGAAGACGACGCGAAAGCCGAAGGCGCGGGCGCGCAACGCCACCGCGGTGCCGATCCGGCCGAGCCCGAGGATGCCGAAGGTCTGCACGCCGAGGCGGCGGATCAGCTGGTTCTTGACCACGCCCCAAGGGGCGGGCGGGTTGGCGCGCAGCCGCTCGTGATAGAGCACGACCCCGCGGCGCAAGGCCAGCACCAAGGCCATCGCATGGTCGGCGACCTCGGTCGTGCCGTAATCGGGCACGTTGCAGACGAGGATGTTGCGCGAAGCCGCCGCCGGCCGGTCGATCTTGTCGTAGCCGACCCCCATGCGCACGATCGCGCGCAGCCGCGGAAAGCGCGCGATATCGGCGGCCCCGACCGCGTGGCGCATGATCATCAGCC
Organism: uncultured Alphaproteobacteria bacterium; assembly: GCA_963755435.1. GTDB lineage: Bacteria > Pseudomonadota > Alphaproteobacteria > ATCC43930 > CGMCC-115725 > AP-15. The sequence continues at coordinate 36,295 of CAVWJX010000019.1, read as the reverse complement.
CGTCGACCTCGGCGCAATCGGCGGGGTCGAGCTCGGCCAGCGCCTTCTTGGTGCGCCGGACGATCTGCACCTCGGGGCCGAAAATCTCGGTTTCGAGCGCGAGATCCGGGACCTGCCGGTCTTCGGGGTAGAGCACGGTGACGGGCATCGAAATTTCCTTCGCTAGCGCGCGACCTTGACCGGCTGGCCGGTGGCGGCCGAGCGCACGATCGCCTCGAAGGCGGCGACGCCGTGCAGGATTTCGTCGGCGTTGATCGGGTACGGGCGGCGGCCTTCGATCGCCGCGGCGAAGCCCTCCAATTCGGCGGCGAGCGCGTTGAACCCCTTATATTCGATGAGTTCGGGCGGCGAGGCGCGGTGGCGCCCGGCGGGCGGCTCGGCCAGGACCGCGGTGAAGCGGAAATCGAGATTCTGGCCGGAAAGCTCGACCGCACCCTTGGTGCCGTAGACCGCAAAGCGGTAGGTCGGGGCGGTGACCAGCGAGCAATAGAGGCTCGCCGACATGCCGTTTTCCATGCCGATCAAGACGCTGGTGGTGTCTTCGAGGGTCGGCACCAGGCGGCGCAGGCTCTTGCAATAGACCTCGTCGATCCGGCCGAAGAGGTAGATCAGCGCGTCGAGATTGTGGACGCCGGTCGCGGTCATGGCGCCCGCCGGCGCCTCCTGGGGGTCGGCGCGCCAGTAGTAGCCCTGCGGCATGAAATGCCCGGCCGGCGAGGCTTGCGCGCTCTCGCTATGGGTCGGCAGCCCGAGGCGGCCGTCGTCGAGCCGCGCCTTCAGCTCGATCATCGCCGGGTGAAAGCGGCGCGGATAGGCGACCGCCAGCGTCACTCCGGCCCGCGCCACGGCCCCAAGCGCCTGCTCGGCGCTTTTGACGTCGAGGGTGAACGGCTTTTCCATCATGATGTGCTTGCCGGCCGTGGCGGCGCGCTCGACCTGCGCGCCGTGCTGGCTGTGCGGGGTGGCGAACACCACGGCGTCGATCGCCGGGTCGGCGAGGACGCGGTCGAGATCGTCGCAATAGGCGATGGCGTGCTCGCGGCAAAAGGGCTCGGCCGTGGCGGCGGTGCGGCTGTGGCCGGTGGTGAATTTGAATTCGGCGCTGCGGCCCTCGATCGCGCCGACCAAAGTGCGGCCCCAGCGGCCGAGCCCGACGATCGCGGCGCGGATCATTTCTTTGCCGCGAGCAGGTCGCGCATGCCGCGCAAGGCCAGATAGTAGCCAGCGACCCCGAACCCGGCGACGATGCCGTGGCTGACCCCCGCCGTCTGCGAGGCCGGACCGCGGCGGATCGGGTTGGAGATGTGGACCTCGATGGTCGGGAATTTGACCTGGCCGATCGCCGCGACCAGGGCCGGATAGCCGCTGCCGAAGGCGGCCGGGTTGAACAAGGCCGCGTCAAAGCCCTGGTCGTTCGCCTGATAGAGCCGATTGACGATTTCGCCTTCGATATTCGAATGAAAGATCTCGATGTCGAGGCCGAGCTCGGCGGCATAGCCGCGAATCCGCTCGTCGTATTCGGGTAGCGTCATCGGCCCGAAGATTTCGGTCTGGACCTTGCCGCGCATGTTCATGCCGGCGCCGTGCACGATCAGGATCTTTGGCATCGCCTGGGTCCTCGAATTTTCGGGAGGGAGATCGGGTGCGGCCGATGCTAGCCGACCGGCCGAATCGCTGACAAGAGCCGATCCCGCGGGGCAGGCCGCCCGGCGCCACCCGAGGCGCTTGACAGGATCGGCCGCGGTCCCGCACCACTTCGCCTATGAGGTGTGGCAACATGCTCGTGATGATCGCGGCAGTAGCGGCGTGGCCGATCCTTTCCGGGTCGTCGCCGGCCGCCCCGGTGGCCTCGACCACAAGGCCGGCACGGGTCGCGGCGCGGGTGCAGGCGCTGATCCGGTCGAATTCGCACAATGCGCAGGTCGTCACCTTTGCCGACCCCCGGCTGGCCCCGGTTAGGATCGTGCGCGGCGGCGAGGCGAGGTCGGTCATCGCCGTCGGGGCTCATGGCGTTTCGCGCGGCGAAACGGCGGTCGCGGCGACGCGCGCCTTTCCCGGCGATGCGGCCCGGCACCGCCGGCAGCAGCGAAATCGTCAGCTTTGCCGACCCGCTGGAGCGGCCGGTCACGGTGCTGCGCGGTTCGACGCCAACGCCGCCCGAGAGCGACCCGTCCGCGACGGCGGCGAGCGCCGCCTTCGAGCTGTTCGCGCCGGCGAGCGGCGCCGCGCTCGATCGCGTCGCGTTTGCCGTCGATGGCGCCGAGTCGAGCCATGGCGCCGATCCGGCGATGTGGCGGCCGGAATTCGCCGGCCCGCAGGGGCCGATGCAGGTATCGGCGGCGGCGGCGACCGATTCGGGCGGCGGCGACCGGTTCGACCCGAGCCAAAACCGGCTGCTCGGACGGGCCTACCTGGCGCTGCTCTATCGCCGCTACGGCGACTGGCCGGACGCGGTCGCCGCCTATAATTGGGGCCCAGGCAATCTCGATCTGTGGATCGCCGCCGGGCGCCCGCCGGCCGGGCTGCCGCTCGAGGTCGAGCGCTACCGCGACCGGGTGCTGCGCGACGGCGGTATTCGGCAGACGCCGGACGTCGGGTGGCCGCGCACCGCCTGGCAATTGCGGACGCCATAGCAGCCCTTGATAAAGGATCGAATGTAAACTGCCATTTTTGAGGTATGCCCAGGCGATCTCCAGCGTCGAAGCCGTCCGAGGCCTCAAATGCTGTCCGCTGGACCGGCGTGCCGGACCGGTTTCGCGCCATAGATGATCACTCTCGCTCGACGGCGGAATTGCTCATAATCGGCGGCCCCAGGGCTCAGCACTTCCGTTTCCTCAAACCCGAAGGTCTTGAGGAGGAATAGCAGGGCGTTTAGGGACGGAATTAACGCCAGCTCGGTTGAGCCTCCCTCCCGCCCCTGCGGGTAGTCCGGCGCCAGGCCGAACACACCCTCAATCGGGCGCTGGTTATCGTAGCAGCCATCTTCGATCCGACCCGAGATATCATAAGGGAAGATCTGGCTCTCTACCAAGATGTGCTGACGACAGAGTTGCGAGGCCAAGCTCAGCACATGTATAGGATCTTGCATATGATATAATAAACCATAAACCAGCACAAAGTCTGCGCACCATGCTGGGTCGAATTGCAGTTTCTGCAGATCGGATTGGACATATTCGACGTTGGATATGCCGAGGGCCTCGGTGATCAGGCGTGCGGCGGCTAGGCTCTCCGAGCGGATTTCGAAGCCGCGGACGAAGGCAAAGTATTTCGCCAGCTCAATCGAGAAAAACCCTTCATGTGAAGCAAAGTCTATCGCGGTCATCGTCGCCGGCTTCGCTACCTTCCTTGCGATAGTTCGCTGAAGATGGCTAGCACGCACGGTGTGTATCTCGAGCATACGATCGGTGAGATTGCTTTTTGTGATCGTGCCGTCCGGCAATTTAAATTTGTAAAACCATGTTCGATTCTTCACTTTATTCAATTTAGCAAGGTCATATTGGGTCATGGTTTCCCAGTTTCATTCCGGTATTGGAGGAAATCTCAAGAGGACGTCATCGGGGAATGGTCTGCGTCTTGCCTTTCCACTGGTAAAAAGTCCGCGGAACCGCCGACAGTCAGCTGCGCCTGCGGATCGAAGCGAGCCCGCCTTTCAGCACCTCCCCGACGGCGCGCATCGGGCCGGTGACCCGCCACGAGCGCGAGGCGACCATCGCGTCGAGACGCTGCCGCAATAGGGTTTCCCGGGCCTCGGCCTGCTCGACCTCGTCGGTCAGCCGCCGGCTGATCTGAGTGGTCGCAATTTGCGAATCGCGTCGGTCGCGATCGACCGCCGTGCGCAAATCTTCGAGTTCGCGGCCGATTGTCCTGAACCACGCATCAAAACGCTGGGCAAGGTCGAGCGCGACGGTGGCGTGGCTCGTCCGCATCGCCTCGAGATCGGTCATGATCGGCCCGAGCCGGGCATCCAGCGCTTCGGCGATTTTGCCCAAGGGGCCGGTGACGGCGCCGATTATGCCGCGCTCGACCGCGGCCATGTGCTCGTGCAGTTTTTGTTGCTTCGACCATTGCTGCTTTTCCTCGGTCAATTGATCGAGCTCGCGCTTGATCGATTGCGACCAGCCGATCAACAGATCGCGCTCGCCCTGCACCGAGGGGTCATTGTCGACAAAGATCGATGCCTTCGGCTTGTCGAGGAGATCAAGCTCACCATTCGAGCAGAAGGCAATCATATAGACCGCCTCCTCGATCGGCTGCAGCGAATGAACCGGCTCGCCATCGGTTCGGGAAAAGCAGGCGAGCTGTTTTTGCCGGCCTAATACCTGGCAGTCGTCGGGCGCGATCAGCGACGCAAAATATAGTTTCTGGCCGACGATCACGTGGTTGGTGAAATGCCTGGCGCAGATTCTTTCGAATTCGGGACGGCTGAGTTCGCAGATATGATACTTGTTCCGCTGGCCGAGCTTGTCGGTGTAGATCAGGCGATCCGGGGTCGAGGCGATAAGTATGCCTTGCGGGGTCAATACCCGCTTGAATTCGATCAGCGCCGCTTCGGGATCGGGAATATGCTCCAGAGTTTCGAACGAGGTGACGACGTCGAAGCACTGGTCGGGGAACGGCAGCCTGGTCACATCGCCTTGCGAGAACGTCAAATTATTGATGTGCCGATAGGTGAGCGCGGCGTGCTCCGCCGCCTCATGGTCGAGCTCGATGCCGAATACCGAGCCGGCCCGCGCGGCCAGAAAGGCCGAGCCGTATCCGCTGCCGCTGGCGGCGTCGAGAACACGCTTGCCGGCGGTCCAAGCGGCGGCGTGAGCGTAGCGGTGCCAATGCTCGTAGAGGGTGGGTCCCCCGGTCTGCGTCGTATACCGTTCGTCCATTCGAATATCTCCGCAGTCGTTGCCGCTCGGCGGCGAAGCCGTGGGGGCCGGCCACGCGGCGTCCGGGCAGCCGACGGCCTAGTCGTCCGATCGTAATGCTTGGTTCCCCAGCGTCACGTGAATCGGACCACTAGATCAGAGTGTTGGTGGTGCGATTCAGCCAATGGGTGGGACCATCCATTGGCATCGCACCACTAGCGCAAGGTAAGCCAAGGATGGCGCACAACCAGTTCGCTGATCACCTTCTCGACGTTGAGGTTGGTCTCCAGCCGCAACATCGAGGTGTCGTGCACCCGGTAGCGGCACAGGATCTGCGGCACAAAGACGCCTTCAAAACCGTGTTCGACAAATTTGCACCACAGATCGTAATCCTCCCAACCGATATCGAACGGGTCGTAGCCGCCGACCGCCGCCCATGCGCTTTTGCGGATCACGGCCATCGCGTCAATGTAATTGCCGCCGGCTAGATGCTCCGGGTCCCAGGTATAGGCGGCGCCGATATCGGCTTTCTCGTCGAACAGCTCGATCTGGCTGTAGGCCGCTTGTGCTCCCGCATTGACGCAGGCGGCGAGCAGCTTTGCCGTGGCCGAAGGATAGAGCATGTTATCGGCGTCGAGGACAAAAATGAATTCGTTGGCTGCCGCCGCGAACGCAATGTTGCGGGAGATGCTCAAGCCGTAATTCTCGACATTGGTCAACAGCAAGGCGCGGCTGAAGCGGTCGCCGTGCCGGTTCAGCCAGGCCAGCGCCACCGCCTCCGAACCGTCCGAGGAGCGGTCGTTGACCACCACCAGTTCGAGATTGCGGTGGGTCTGGCGAGCGGCGCTGTCGAGCGCCTCCTCGATGTAGCGGGCGTAATTATAGAGGGTGATGATGATGGTGACGCCGACCCCCGGCTCGGCGCCGCCGCCGCCTTCGAACACGGTCCGGGCGAGGGTCGGGAAGCTCAAGGCGTGACCTCGTCGAGATCGGCGAGAAAGGACAGCAGAAACCGGCCGGCGCGCTCGGGTGTCAGCATCGTCTCGAGCACGGTTTGCGCCGCGTCGGCCGCCGCCTGCGCCCGCGCCGCGCCCTCGCTGCTGTCCAACACCCATTTGACCAGCATGCCGAGATTTCGCATCGGCATTTCGAGGTAATGCACCCCAGGGGTGAAGAACGGCGAGCGCAAGCAGCGCGAGGCCATCACCAGCGCCCCGTTGGCAAAGCCTTGCGCCACGATCCGCTCCCATTCGAAATACCCGACCGGGTAGCGGTGCAGAGCGAGGACGATCTTGGTCTGGGCCGCCAGCCCCTGATAGTTCGCAAACAAGCTCGCGGTGGCGCTATCGAGCTGTTTGGTGCTGGGCGGGCTATCCGAATAGGCCAGAAAGCAATTTCTCTGCGCCAGATCGCTTGCCGACCGGACGAAGAAATTGGTCCGCTCCGGGGTCTTGTAGCCGGCAAAGAACAGATCGATCGGCCGTTCGGCAATCGGGGCGGCGATGCCGAATTGCCGGCGGATGTCGGGGTCGAGCCAGCGAAACAGCGGGTGGTCGCGATCCATTTTCGAAAGATACCGGTCGCGCAGCTCATGGTTGAACGGTGGCAGGAAATATTCGGCCGGCATCGCCGAGGACAGCACCGTCGCCGACTGGAAATTGATGTCCACCACCGCGCGGGCCGCGTAGAGGGCCGGCAACCCGGCGCGAAACCACGGCGACGGCAGCTGCTCGGTATTGAAGGCGATGTATTTCGCCAGGAATTCGGCCGAGCGATAGTAGTCCGGCACCGGAAAGATGAAGAATTCGTGCGGTGCGATCACGATTGGACAGGTGATCGCCTCGGGATAGGGGTCGAGTTCGGTCAGCAGCATGCAGCGGGCGCCGGCGCGGCGCAGCGCATAGGCGAGGGTCGCCGCGATCGGCTCCATGAAATGGTTGGTCATCGAGTGGCGGATCACCCCGATGATTTCGGTCTGGTTGAACCGATCGTGCCTGGCGGTGTCGGTTTGGGCCGCCTCGAACCGCGCCAGAAACTTGGTGGCATGTGTCGCGTAGTCGCGATCCACCTCGCCCAGCACGCGGGCGATCGTGCTCGGCGCAACCGGCTGGCGTTGCTCGCCGAGACCCCACTCTAGATAGTGCCGATAAAGCTCGTCGACCCGATGCGCGCGCAAATCGCCATGCAGCATCTGGTAATCATCGGCATTGAACAGGAGCGATGAGTTGATACGCTGACCAAGCCGATGGTCGACGATGTCTGTGAACGCGCTGGACATGTGCCGCCGCAGTCACTTTCCTGTGTCAGGCGCCGGCCCCGCGCGGTGGTCGGGCGGGTCATTGCTCGACGAAAATGGCATGATCGGCGCGAAAGATGTCAAACAGTCCCAGCAGGTTTTGTCGCAGTCGTGACGCCCGCTCCGGCCGGAAGGGATACCTGCCAATATCCTTGGTTCTGTTGGAATCTACAAGTGGAAATTCTATGAGCAATGCCCGCCAGCTGTTAGTCGAGAGGCCAGCCCACTCCAAGATGCAGATGCCAGAGCTATTGTTGTATGGGATGTTTGCGGCCGCGATTTTACATGCAATTTTTATTCTTACTCTAGGGATAAACAAACCACTACTTGACCTTCATAAATTTAGGCAGACTCAGACCGCCTTGACTACGTACTGGATTCTCAAAGGAGGACCATGGCTCGCCTACGAGACGCCGGTGCTCGGCGCGCCTTGGTCGATACCATTCGAGTTCCCGCTCTATCAGTTGTTGACCGCGGGACTTACCGTCCTGGGCCTGCCGCTCGAAATAGCGGGCCGCGTCATCAGCTATGGCTTCTTTCTCTGCTGTCTCTGGCCGCTGTGGATTCTGTTTGGGGAATTGAAGATGGGGCGGCCGGTTTTTCTGGCGACAGCAATCCTCTTCCTGTGCTGTCCACTTTATCTGTACTTTGGCCGAACGTTTATGATCGAGACATGCGCTCTGTTTTTTGCGCTCGCTTGGCTGGCATTGCTGGTCCGCTATCTCAATCGACGGGACTTAGGAACTGCGATCGCCGCGCTTTTGGCAGGTTGCCTCGCGCTGCTCGCCAAATCCACAACGTTTCCAGCCTTCGCGCTGATCGGTTGTGGTGCCATAGCAATATGGATTGGACGGGGCTGGTTTGCCGGTGAGTCCAATGAACGCTTGCTTCGCCTCATTGCCGTTACGACCGTCATGGTTGCGGTGCCTTTCGCGGTCGGCATTGCCTGGGTTGCGTATACCGACAAGGTCAAGATGGCCAATCAATTTGGCCCTTTGATCACTTCCGTCGCCTTGGCGCATTGGAATTTCGGTACCTTGCAGCAGCGGCTTGGCGCCAAATTGTGGATCGATACGGTGGGCATGCGGGTCATCCCGGACACCCTCGGCTCCCTATACCTCATCGCGTTTGTGGCGCTCGGCGCCGCCCTGACCTCGACGAGGGCTTTGCTTATAACGGCGGCAGCGATTATTGCTTTCTTGACACCATTCCTCGTTTTCACCAATTTGCACATTGTACATAATTACTATCAGCTATCGAATGCGCTATTTCTCGTGTCAGCAATTGGGGTTGGCGTCGGGCGCGTTTTCGAGTCCGGTCAGCGGGTCGTCGCGTTGCTGTTGTTGGCGGCAATTGTGTCGGGCCAGCTATTACATTTTTACACCGAGTTCGTCCCGTTTCTCACTCGTGATTACCGCGAGGATAGAACTTTGCGCATTTCGTTGATGGCAAAATCGATGACCCGACCGTCGCAGAGCCTGATGGTCATCGGCGACGACTGGGATTCGGCCATCCCCTATTATTCTGAGCGCAAGGCGCTGGCGCTCCCTTATTGGACGCCGACTACCCTGTTGCAGAAGATCACAACCAATCCGCAGGCCTTTCTCGGCAGGCGGCCTCTCGGCGCCATCGTAGCCTGCCCCGACAATCTGGCCCACTATGGCGATAAAGCGTCGCTCCTTGAAGCCTTCCTCGCCAGACGCAAGATTCTCGGCGAGTTCGGCGGCTGCGAGGTGCTAGCGCCTGGGTCCGGGTAATGAGAAGCGGTGAGACGGGGTGAGGCCGCCATCGGCCGAACCGTCAAATTTGATCTGTCAATCGTTGATCCCCGGCTTTCCCACAATCAGGACGTCCTGATGGTCGTCCAAGGCTCGCTCGGCATATCCGATCGATCGGGTTTGGGCGTCTCCCGTCTTTGCGGTCGGGCGGCGATTCGGCTTGGTGATCGTCCGTTCATATCCCGCCCGAGGATGTGCGATCATCCGCCGCCAACCACCGGAGTTTGGCGCATATTGGCGCGGGCCGCCACCGGGTCCGGCGCTTGCGGCGACGCCGCGCAAAACGGCGATGATCGGCAGCCATGAGCGGCCAGCGGGGCGAGGTTGGGATCTTGTTCGGCGCGGCGGCGTGGGATGTGCTAGCTTGCCCATTCGCTGGGCAGTGGGCCACCCGCTTCGGCCGGCCCGATCTTGTTCGCTCCAGAAGGCGCTGCGATATAGCCCGGATCATGCGCGTATTCAGGTTTTTCGAAAGTCTGCTCGAACCGACGAGGCAGCCGCCGGGGCCGCCGCCGGCCGGGCTCGGCGCATTCTACTGGCACCACGCGCGCCAGGCGCGCGGGCTGGTGGTGGCGCTGTTCGCGGCCGGCTTTGCCGTCGCGGTGCTCGACACCATGATCCCGGTGTTTATCGGCCGGGTGGTGACGGTGGTTTCGCACAACCGACCGGAGGAGGCGCTCCATAGCTGGTGGCCGCAGCTGGTCGGCATGGCCTTGGTGCTGCTGGTCGCCCGGCCTTCGGCGCTGTTGCTGCAGAACCTGATCACCAACCAGGCGATCGCCGCCGGGCTCTCCAACATGGTGCGCTGGCAGAGCCACTGGCACGTGGTGCGTCAGAGCTGGACCTTTTTCCAGAACGATTTCGCCGGCCGCATCGCCAACCGGGTCATGCAGTCCGGCCCGGCGCTGCGCGAGAGCGTCGTCTCTGGCACCAACGCGGTCTGGTACATCCTGGTCTACGGCAGCGGCGCGATGATCCTCCTGGGCCGCAGCGATGTGCGCCTCGCGGCACCGGTGATGCTGTGGTTTGCCGGCTATGCGGCGCTGCTGCGCTTTTTTGTGCCGCGCCTGCGGGTGCGCTCGCGGCGCTCCTCGGAGACGCGCTCGACCCTGGTCGGCCGGGTCGTCGACAGCTACACCAACATCCTGACGGTCAAGCTGTTTGCCCGGCCGCGCGACGAGGACGCGTTTGTCCGCGAGGCGGTCGACGAGCAGACCGACGCGTTTCGCGCGCAATTGCGGCTGACGACCGTGTTCGGGGTGGGGCTCGCGGCACTCAACGCCTCGATGGTGGTCGGCACCGGCGCGGTCGCGATCTGGCTGTGGAGCGACGGCCGGATCGCCATCGGCACGGTGGCGATGGCGCTGCCGCTGACCTGGCAGATCGCCAACATCGCCGGCTGGGTGGCGCAGAACGTGACCACGATCTTCGAGAATATCGGCGTCGTGCAGGACGGCATGCGCTCGATCGCGGTGCCGCGCCAGATGCCCGACCGGCCCGGTGCGATGCCCCTGCGCATCGACCGCGGCGAAGTGCGCTTTGAGGGCGTGCGCTTTGGCTATGGCACCGAGCGCGGGGTTCTGCACGGGATTGACCTGGCGATCGCGCCAGGCGAGCGGGTGGGTCTGGTCGGGCCGTCGGGCGCCGGCAAGTCGACCCTGGTCAATCTGCTGCTGCGCTTTTATGACCTCGAAGCCGGCCAGATTCTGATCGACGGCCAGAACATCGCCGAGGTCACCCAGGAGAGCCTGCGCGGCCACATCGCGATGGTCACCCAGGACACCTCGCTGCTGCACCGCTCGATCCGCGACAACATCCGTTACGGCCGGCCGCGGGCCAGCGAATGGGAGGTGCGGCGCGCGGCGGGGCAGGCCCATGCGCTGGGCTTTATCGAAGAGCTCGAAGACTGGAACGGGCGGCGCGGGCTCGACGCCCATGTCGGCGAGCGCGGGGTCAAGCTCTCGGGCGGGCAGCGCCAGCGCATCGCCCTCGCCCGGGTGATCCTGAAGGATGCGCCGATCCTGGTGCTGGACGAGGCAACCTCGTCGCTCGATTCGGAAGTCGAGGCGGCGATCCAGGAGCAGCTCGAAAGCCTGATGCGCGGGCGCACCGTGATCGCCATCGCCCATCGGCTGTCGACGATCGCCCGGCTCGATCGCCTGGTGGTGCTGGACCAGGGGCGGATCGCCGAACAGGGGACCCACGCCTCCCTGCTCGCCGCCGGGGGGACCTATGCGCGGCTGTGGCTGCGGCAATCGGGCGGGTTTCTCGATCCGGTCGCCGCGCCGGGGCTCGAAACCGCCGCCGAATAGCCCGGCTTCCCCAGCCGAAAATCGCTATATTCGACGGCGAGGCGAGGGCGGGCGAGACGAGGTGTGGGCCGGGGCGAGGTGTGGGCCGGGGCGAGGACGAGGGCGGCGATGAGCGAGCTGGCGATCAGACCGATGAGTGTGGCCGAGTTCTTGCGCTGGCAGGATGGCAGCGACAGGTGCTACGAGCTTGTCGGTGGTTTCCCGCTGGCAGTGGCCCCGCCGGCGGAGGCGCATCGGATGCTGGCGACGCGGATCGCGTCTCGTATCGATGCGGCGCTTGCCGCCCGGCGTCCGTGCAATGCACAGATCGAGGCCGGGATAATCCGGTCGGACCGCGCGGATTCGTACTTCGTTGCCGACATCGCGGCGACCTGTGCTCGGAACGAACGAGGTCGGCAAGCGATCAAGGACCCGATCCTGATCGTCGAGATCCTGTCGCCGGGAACCGAGCGGCACGACCGGCTGACCAAGGTGCCGGTGTACCGCAACATCGACAGCGTCGAGGAGATTTTGCTGATCGATTCCGAGAGCCTCTATGCCGAGGTGCTGCGGCGCGAGGGAGAGCGCTGGATCACCACGCTGGTGCGTGGGCCGGAGGCCGTGCTCCGCCTCGCTTCGGTCGGTCTTGGGGTGGCGATGGCCGAACTTCACGACGGGATCGACGTTGCCAGCGGCGAGGCCGCCGGATGAGAGCATCGGCCCGCGGCTTTCCGATCTTTGTGCTGGTCGCCAGTGCGGCGGTGCTGGGTGCGGCCTTGCTGTCGCAATATTGGGGCGGGCTCGCGCCCTGCGAGCTGTGCCTGGAAGAGCGCTGGCCGTGGGCGGTGGCGATCGTGATCGCGTTTGTCGCAACGATGGTCGCCAGCCGGCCGGCGCTGCCCTGGGTGGCGCTGCTGCTGGGCGGGGTTTTCGCCGTCGGCAGTATGTTGGCCTTCTATCATGTCGGGGTCGAGCGGCACTGGTTCGCCGGGCCCAGCGCCTGCACCGCGCCCGAGGGTGCGGCGACGACCATCGCCGCGCTGAAGGCGCAGCTGTTGCACCAGCAGCCGGTGCGCTGCGACGAGCCGGCCTGGTCGTTGTGGGGGATCTCGCTCGCCGGCTGGAACCTCGTCGCCTCCCTGGCGATGGCGGGCATCTCGTTTGCCGCGGCTGCGTTGAGCCGAAGCGGGCGGGTCGGCATCGGCCGGAGGATCGCGTGAGCGGCGGCGAGCGGCACCGGCTGCCCGGCGATCGGCCATCGGCGGCCGAAATCGAGCGCATTGTGCGCGTCGATCACGCCGGCGAGTTTGGCGCGACGCGCATCTATGCGGGCCAACAGGCGGTGCTCGGGCGCGGCCGGGCGGCGAGCGAGATCCGCCGGATGGCCGAGGCCGAGGCGCGCCATCTGGCCGCGTTCGAGGTCCTGGTGCGCCAGCGCCGGGTGCGGCCGACCGTGCTCGGGCCGCTGTGGTCGATCGCCGGCTTTGCGCTGGGTGCCGCGACTGCGCTCCTCGGCGAGCCCGCGGCGATGGCCTGCACGGTCGCGGTCGAGGAGGTCATCGACGAGCACTATCGCGAACAGGCCGACCGCCTCGCCGAGCTCGATCCGCCGCTGCGCGAGGCGATCCTCGGCTTCCGCGCCGACGAGCTGGCGCACCGCGACCAGGCACTGGCGCTGGGCGCGCTCGAAACCCCGGGCTATCAGCTGCTCAGCGCGGCCATCAAATCCGGCTCGCGCCTGGCGATCTGGCTGTCGACGCGGGTCTAGGCCGGCGGCCGGCGGCAAGGCGAGGCGGCCGACGCGATCCGTGCGCGGCGCCGGCGGTCCCGACCGGCGGCAGGCACAGCCTTTGCAATGGCGATAACCGACTGCTTCGAGCGCGCTCCGGGCGACGAGCCGCCGGCGACGAATGCCGTCCGCCGGCGTTGGCCGCTAACCGGGGTGGCGCGCCGGGAACCAAAGGGATTTCGCTTGGATGATCAAGATCCGGATCGGCTACGAGCTGACCTATGACCTGCCGCGGCCGGTGCCGATGCTGCTGATGCTGCGGGTGCATCCCTCGCGCGCCGGCGATCTGGCCGCGCCTGACCCGATCGTGACCAGCCCCGGCATCGCCATCGACGAATATCGCGACAGCTTCGGCAATCTCTGCGGGCGGATCGAGGCGCCGGCCGGACGGCTCGTCCTGTCGACCGAAGCGGTCGTGCGCGACCAAGGCGAGCCCGACCTCGTCGCGCCGGCGGCTGGCCAGTGCCCGATCGCCGAGCTGCCGCCCGACAGCCTGATGTTTCTGCTCGGCAGCCGCTATTGTGAAACCGATGTCTTGTCCGATACCGCCTGGTCGCTGTTCGGCAATACCCCGCCGGGCTGGGCGCGGGTGCAGGCGATCTGCGACTTTGTGCATAATCGCGTGGCCTTCGGCTATCAGCACGCCAACGCGACCAAGACGGCGGTCGGCGTCTTCGAGGAGCGGCGCGGCGTCTGCCGCGACTATACCCACCTGGCGGTGACGTTCTGCCGTTGCATGAACATCCCGGCGCGGTATTGCACCGGGTATCTGGGCGATATCGGGGTGCCGCCGGACCCGGCGCCGATGGATTTCAGCGCCTGGTTCGAGGTTTATCTCGGCGGTCGCTGGTACACCTTCGACGCGCGGCACAACCACCCGCGGATCGGCCGTATCCTGATCGGCCGCGGCCGCGACGCCGCCGACGTCGCGATCAGCAACAGCTTTGGCCCGACCAGCCTCGTCGGGTTCAAAGTCGTGACCGACGAGGTCGCCCTCTAGTCATTGCGAGCGAAAGGGGGGCAATCTCGGGCGGCCATGTCGTCGGCATCACTTCGTACTCCAAATGACCGGATCCGCGGTGGAAATCACCCTCGACGATATCGAATGCCTGGCGGTGGGCGCGTGGATTCTCGGCACCGGCGGCGGCGGCAGCCCCTATCTCGGGCTGCTCAACATGCGCCTTCTCTATGCCGAGGGGCATCGGGTCGAGCTGATCTCGCCATTCGATCTGGCCGACGAGGATCGGGTCGCGGTGGTGTCCAACATGGGGGCGCCGCTGGTCGGCCAGGAACGCCTCGCCGACAGCCGCAATATCGCCCGCGCGGTCGAGATTCAGCAACAAGTGCTGGGCGACAAATTCCGCGCCGTGATGTCGCTCGAGATCGGCGGCGGCAACGGCATCCAGCCGCTGATGGCGGCGGCACATCTGGGCTTGCCGGTGGTCGACGCCGACACCATGGGCCGCGCCTATCCGGAGGCGCAGATGACCAGCGTCGCGGTCGGCGGCCTGCGCCCCTACCCGTGCGTGCTCTACGACCCGCGCGGCATCGAGGCGGTGGTGACCAAGGTCCCGGATTGGCAGTGGATGGAGCGGGCGAGCCGCCGGATCTGCGTCGAGATGGGCTCGATCGCCTCGACCTGCAAAGCGCCGCGCACCGGCGCCGAGATCAAGGAATGGGGCATCCATTTCACCACCTCGAAGGCGATCGGCATCGGCCGGCGGGTGCGCCAGGCGCAGCGCCGGCATGACGATCCGGTGGCCGCGGTGCTCGACGCTGCCGGCGGCAAGCGGTTGTTTGGCGGCAAGGTCGTCGATGTCGCGCGCCGCACGACCGAGGGCTTTCTGCGCGGCCGGGCGGCGATCGAGGGGCTCGACCAGGACCGCGGCGCGCGGCTCGAAATCGCGTTTCAGAACGAATGGGTGGTGGCTTGGCGCGACGGCGAGCCGATCGCGATGTCGCCCGAGCTGATCTGCGTGCTCGACACCGTGTCGGGCGAGGCCTGCGGCACCGAGACGATCCGCTATGGCAGGCGGGTGACGGTGGTGGCGCTGCCGGCGCCGCCGGTGTTCCTGTCGCCAAGGGGCCTCGACCATGTCGGCCCGCGCGCCTTCGGCTACGACCTCGATTTCCGCTCGGTGTTCGACGCCCCGCCTCGCTAGTCAAGTTCCTCGGCAGGCGTTATTGGCTCAGATCGCCGTCTGGGGTTTGACCGCTGGCGGCGATGGTCGGGTCGCTCCCGGCGCCGTTGGCGGCGAAGGGCGAGGGCGAGGGCGAGAAGGCCACCGGTTCGACCGCGACCGCGGCCACCCCCTGATGCCGCATTCCCAATTCCTGGGCGGCGCGCGGCGACAGATCGATGATCACGCCGTGGGCATAGGGGCCGCGGTCGTTGATCGTGACGATGACCGATTGACCGGTATCGAGTTCGGTGACTTTGGCGCAGGAGCCGAGCGGCAGCGAGCGGTGGGCCGCGGTAAGCGAGACCGTGTCGAGCCGTTCGCCGCTCGCGGTGCGGTCGCCGACCAGGCCGTACCAGGTGGCTTTGCCGATCTGCAATGGGCCGATCGGATGCATCGCGCCCCAATCGGAGCTCATCGAGCCGCCGGCTTGGGCGACGCGTTCGGCGGCCGGATATCGGGCGCGTGCCCGGCGGCGGCGATAAAGCGCGCGCAACGGGGCACGGGCGTGGGCGACCCGCTGCGCAACGCGGGTTCGGCCGGATTGGTTCGGCGAATTCTGAGGCTCGGGAGTGGGCGGCGTGGCCGGGTGGTAGGCGGCGCTCTGTTCCACGCTTTTGGTCATGGTGCAGGCGGAAGCCATCAGCAATGCGAGCGAAATGCCGATCGTCTGACACAAGGGCATCCGGCGTCGTCTCCTTCTCGTTGGGCATCACATCACCGCGGGGCGAGGCGAGCGCGTCGCCATGCCGTGGTATTGGCTGGGTTCAGGGATGGAGATCGGTGTCGTCCCGGATTGTTGCCGACGTATCCGGGTAGGACAGGGAGGAACAGACCCAGCTAATCAGCGTAAATCGGCCCTGTCAACCCTGTGTGCATTTCGTTCGCCGGTTGCCTTTTGGCCGAGTTGCGCCGGTTCCGCTAGGCACGGTACCGAGCGAGGGCCTTTATTGCTATAAGTCTTAAGGTCTATTCTTGGTGAGAAAAGCTGTTGTTGCGAGTCCTGAACCTCACGCCCGGCCTAAAAGGACGCCGCCGCCGCGGCTTGCGAAACTCTTAATATCTGTTAACGAAGTGTCCGGGTCGGGCAGCGGTGGGCGGTCCAGATTTATGTTAAAGACGGGTCCCGGCTGAGCCCGCAGGCGTTGCGGCAAGTGCCCGTCCGGCGCGGCCGACGCGGGACGGTGTGTTTGGCCATTTGTGATCCCGCCCACACCAATTGGCAGGAATCATCGGCGATAATCGGCATTGCCGGACCACGCTGCCAGGTCCGGCGCTGGCGCGAGGATGCAAATGCCGGAGATGAATTGTAAGGCGCTGCAGGCGCTGACGCGGGCCTGGGTGACGACCGTGATCGCGACCCTTTTATTGAGCGCGGCGCTGGCGATCGCCCCGGTATGGGACAGCCCCGCCTACCTCGACGGCGCTGCCCGGCGCGGTGAGCCTCGGCCAGTGATCGCCGACGCCGCTATCGCCGCCCCGCCGTCGCCGGCTTCGGGGCCGCCGGTTCACGCCCGGCGCGCGATTTCGGCAAAGCCGAGCCGCGGCAGGCGCGGCCGCAAGCCGGCCCGCTCGCCATAGCCGATGTTCAAGAGGAAATTGCTGCGCCAGCCGCCATCGGGGAAAAACTCGGCGTCGACCTTTGCGTTGTCGAAGCCCGACATCGGCCCGCAATCGAGGCCCTGCGCGCGCAACGCCAGAATGAAATAGGCGCCCTGCAGCGAGCTGTTGCGAAACGCGGTCTCGACCGCCAGCGCCGCATTGCTGGTGAACCAGCCGCGCGCGTCGGTGTGCGGATAGAGGCGCGGCAGATGCTGGTAGAATTCGCGGTCGTAGGCGACGATCGCGGTCAGCGGCGCGGTGTGTACCTTGTCGGAATTGCCGGATGAGACGCAGGCGATGAGCCGCTCCTTGGCCGCCGCACTGGCCACCAGCACGAGGCGCATCGGCTGGCAATTGCCGCTGGTCGGGCCGAGTTGGGCCAGTTCCAGCGCCCGCTCGACGAGGCCCTCGGGGATCGGGCGATCAAGCCAATGGGTGAAGGTGCGCGCCTCGCCGAACAGGGTCGCGAGCGCTTCCGCGGCGACCGGGCTCACGCCGCCAGCGCCTCGGCGCGGCTCTGCATCAAGGGCTGGATGCGCTGGCCGAACTGCTCCATGCCAATCACGAAATCGTCGAAGGTCAGCATCACGCCGCGCACTCCCGGAACCGCCGCCACCTGGTCGAGCATCCGCGCCACCGCAGCGTAGGAGCCGACCAGTACCCCCTGATTAGTCGGCGAGGTGCGGTCGGTCAATTTGTACCGGTTGGGCGTGGCGTAGGGGTCGGGGTTGGGATCGGCGCCAGCCTGCGCCTCACGCCAGGCGAAGGCTTCGAGGTCGATCCCGGCCTTGTAGTGCTCCCATTTCGCCCAGGCGGCGGCGTCGGTCTCGTCGGCGATGACCATGATCAGGATCAGGGCGCCGACATCGCGGCCGGTCCGGGCGCTGGCTTCGACCAGCCGGGCGACGCTGGGAGCGAACCGGGTCGGTTCGTTGACGCCGAAGCTGGCGCAGAAATTATAGTCGCAATATTCGGCGGCGAAGCGGGTGCCGCGGTCGCTCTGCGCCGCGCCGATGATCGGGATCGGCGCCATCGGCAACGGGCTCACCCGGCAATCGTCCATCTGGAAGAATTCGCCGCCGAAATCGGAGCGGCCGGTGGCCCACAGCTCGCGCATGATCGCGACGTATTCGGCGCAGTATTCATAGCGGCGCTGGAAATGCGCGGCACCCGGCCAGATCCCCATCTGGGTGTATTCGGCCTGCTGCCAGCCGGAGACGATGTTGATCCCGAAGCGGCCGTGCGAGATCGAATCGATGGTGACGGCCATGCGCGCGGCAAAGGCCGGCGGCACGGTCAGCACCGCGACCGAGGCGAACAGCTGGATCCGGCTGGTGACGGCGGCGAGCCCGGCCATCAGGGTAAAGGATTCGAGGTTGTGGTCCCAGAATTGCGATGGCCCGCCAAAGCCGCGCAATTTGATCATCGACAAGGCAAAGTCGAAGCCGTAGCGCTCGGCCTTCTGCGTGACCTCGCGATTGAGGTCGAATGTCGGCATGTATTGCGGCGAAGTGGTCGAAATCAGCCAGCCATTGTTGCCGATCGGGATAAAGACGCCGACTTCCATGGATCTGCCTCCGGAGAACAAGTCTGCCCGCGCAAGACGCAAGCGCGATGCCAAACCCCGCGGCCGATCGACCGGCTTCGCGGCTGGCTGGCAGACGAAGCATCCGGCCCCGATTGATTAAAACGCGGGCAAGATATCGCCCGATCGGAAAGTCCATCTGCCGGATGATCGGAATTCAGGCAGAGTGGTACGAACAAATGAGATCGAAATGCGTGTTGAACATATATTGAGCATCGGCCGACAGTAATAAAAATTTGCAATTGCCATCGATGTTGCGTGTTTTTAGTGCAGTATGTCTATGGCACGCTTCTTGCGAAGTCATGCTTCTAAGCATCGCCGGGCGATGTGGCAGATCTTGCAAGGAGAATGCGAATGCACACGGTTTCAGAAATCGAGGAAAAGATTCGCCGGCGCTATTATCAGCCCAAGGGCGTCGAGCAATTCGGCATCGAGCCGGTGCCGAGCGAATTGAAGACGGTGCGCTGGCTCGACATATTTGCGATCATCTTCGGCTTTGCGCTGAACCCGGGCTCGATCCTGGTCGGCGGCCTGGCGGTGGTGTCGGGGCTGTCGTTTCTGGGCGCCGTCGGCGCCATTACCGGCGGCGTGCTGTTGGCCACGGTCGCCTACACGATCATGGCCACGGTCGGCGTCGATTTCGGATTGCCCGGCCAGGTTTCGACCCGCATGGCCTTTGGCATCCGCGGCGCCAAGTGGGTCCCGTCGCTGCTGCGCACGTTCGCCTCGACCTACTGGTTCGCCTTTCAGACAGTGGCCGGCTCGCTCGCAGTGGTGGCGATCCTCGACCGCTGGACCGGAACCCGGCATTCCCTGGTCGCGGTCAGCCTGACCTTTGCCGTGCTGCAGGCGGTGGTCGCGATTATCGGCTATGATTCCTTAAAGCAGCTCTCGCGCCTGGCATTGCCGTTCAAGATCGTGATCCTGTCGCTGGTGCTGGGGCTGCTGGCGACCCACAACGATCCGCATTTCGCGCCCTCGCAGGTGTTTCATTACGCCGGCAAGCCCACCGCCGGGTGGCTGCTATTCGTGACCTGGCTCAACGTCACCGCCGCCGGCTCGCTGACCATGGTCACCGATTCGGCCGATTTCTGCCGCTATACCAAATCGCGCACCGACATGTGGTGGGGAACCCTGTTGGGCAAGGTCGGCGGCGGCTGCTTTGCCGCATTGCTCGGCGCCTATGGCGCGTCGGCGACGCTCGGGCACAACCCCAATTCCTTCGCCATCGCCTCCGGCCTCGGCGTCAGCCATTTCACCTTGCTGATGTTCCTGATCGTAATCGCGCTCGACAATTGGACGATCAACGTTCTCAACCTCTATACCGGAGGTCTATCGCTGTCGAACATGTTTGAGCGGCTCGGCCGGTTTTGGACCACGGTCATCATCAGCATCCTCGGCATCGCCTTGTCGGCAACCCCGAGCGTGGTGACCGGCTACACCCATTATGTCGGCATGCTCGGCAACGTGTTCTCGCCGATCGCCGGGGTGCTGATCGCCGATTATGTTTTCGTCAAGCGCATGCAGATCGACCTGGTGGCGCTGTTCGAGCCCAATGGCCCCTATTGGTATTGGAACGGGGTCAACCCGATCGCAGTCGGTTGGACGGCGCTGGGTTTTCTCGCCTATATGTTCGTGATCCCGGCGGCCTGGATCCAGGTGCTGGTCACGTTGGTGGCGACCGGTGCGGGCTATTGGGCGACGACGGTGCTGCTGGCCCCGCGTCTGGCCGAACTTGGCCGGGCGGCGCGGCCGGGCGACGCGCGCGAGGCGGTCGAAGACCTCGATTGGGAACTGGCGGTGCGCTAGATCGAGCCTGGCGTGCGGCGACGCGCCCCGTCACCGCACGCCGGAAAAGACCCGCAGCCCGATCAATCCGGCGGCGATCAGCAGCAGCGAGCAGATCCGGCCGAGGCTGCTGCTCTCGCCAAAAAAGGCAATGCCGACGAGTGCCGTTCCGGCGGTGCCGATGCCGACAAAGGTGGCGTAGACCGTGGCCGCCGGCAAGCGCTTGACGGCCTCGGCCAACAGGTAGTTGGCCGGGACCGCGCAAATCAACACGACCAGCAACGGCGCCCATTTCGACAGCGGCGCCGACCATTTCAACAGGAACGGCCAGGCGATCTCGAAGAGGTCGGCGCACAGGATAAAGAGCCAAGCCATTGCCTTGGGATAGCATCGCTCCCGGCGATGTGTCGAGCCGGGCTCTCCGGTTGCGCGCGATGTCGTGCCGCGCAACTTTAGGCGACGGTGCCGGCCGCCCGGACATAACCGGGGGTCGCGCCGGCCGGCGAAATGTCCTATGATTGGCCGACAGGATTATCGAGGGAGGTTCTGATGCCGGTGATCAAGGCGTTTGATCTTGCTTATGGGCGGCTGCGTTCGCCCGATCTCGACCGCCAGGAAGAGTTTCTGACCGATTTCGGCATGGTCCGCGCCGACCGCACCAAAAATGCGCTCTACATGCGCGGCACCGATGCGCCGCACCACCTGCACGTCACCGAACTGGGCGAGCCGCGCTATGTCGGGATCGCGGTGCATGCCGCCCAAATGGACGATCTCGAACGGCTGGCGCGGGTCGAGGGCGCGTCCAAGATCGAGGACATCGACGAGCCGGGCGGCGGCAAGCGGGTGCGCTTGACCGACCCCGACGGCTATCAGGTCGAAGTTGTACATGGCATGCAGTTGCTCGATCCGATCCCGGTGCATCGGCCGCGGGTCAATTCCGGAGAGGACAAGTATCGCCGCAAGGGCGAGCTGTTCCGGGTCGAGCCCGGCCCGTCGCACATCAAGCGGCTCGGCCATTTCGTGGTGATGAGCAAGAATTTCGAGAAGACGCTCGGCTGGTATCGCGAGATGCTGGGCTTCCGCTGCTCGGACGAATTCTATGCCGGCGAGCCGAACAACGTGGTCGGCTCGTTCAACCGGCTCGACCGCGGCGACGACTACGTCGATCATCATGCCTTCTTCTGCATTCGCGGCGACAAGAGCGGGCTCAATCATCTGTCCTACGAGGCCGCCGACATCGACGACGTGATGACCGGCCACGAGCACCTCGAAAAGAAGGGCTATCAGCACATGTGGGGCATCGGCCGCCACCTGATCGGCAGCCAGCTGTTCGATTACTGGGCCGATCCGTGGGGCCGGGTGCACGAGCATTGGGCCGACACCGACGTGTTGAACGCCAGCACCCCGCCCAATCGGCTGGAGCGCGGGGCCGGCGCCGGCGGGCCATGGGGCCAGCCGATCCCGCAGATCTTCATGGGCCACGCCTCGCCCTGATCGAGCCTCGCCAGCACCCCTCCAGCTTTCCCGTTAAGCCCCTGACCCTTCCCTTCCCCGCCTGCGGGGGAGGGGCGGGGAGGGGGCTCGGGCGGTAGACGCGCCCATGACCAAATTCGGCATCGGCCAGCCGGTTTCGCGCTTTGAGGACCCGCGGCTGCTGCAAGGCCGGGGCCGCTATCAGGACGATCTGAACCTGGCGGGCCAGGCCTATGCGGTATTTGTGCGTTCGCCCCATGCGGCAGCCCAGATCCGCGCCATCGACAGCGCGGCCGCCGCGGCATTGCCCGGGGTACTCGCGGTCTATACCGGCGCCGATCTCGCCGCCGACCGGCTCGGCACGATGACGATGCGGCTCCAGCGCAAGCGGCCGGACGGCGCGCCGATGTTCGCGCCGCCGCATCCGGGGCTGGCGCGCGGCCGGGTCCGCCACGTCGGCGACCCGGTGGCGATGATCGTCGCCGAGAGCGTGGCGCAAGCCAAGGACGCGGCCGAACTCGTCGCCGTCGACTATGTGGCGCTGGCGTCGGTCACCGACACTGCCGCGGCGGCCCGGCCGGGCGCGCCGGCGGTGTGGGACGAATGCCCGGACAATGTCTCGAACCTGTTCGAGGCCGGCGACAAGGCGGCGACCGAAGCCGCCTTTGCCGGCGCCAGGCATATCGTCAAGCGGCGCTATGCGATCTCGCGCGTCTTTGCCCATTATCTGGAGCCGCGCGGCGCCGTCGGCAGCTACGATCCGGGTGAGGATCGCTATACCCTCTACGCCGATTGCCAATACCCACACCGGGTGCGCAACGCGCTCGCCGTCAATATTTTCAACGTGCCGGAGAGCAAGGTGCGGGTCGTCGCCGGCGATGTCGGCGGCGGCTTCGGCACCAAGGGCTGGCAATATGTCGAGCACCGCCTGGTGTTGTGGGCGGCGCGCAAACTGCGCCGGCCGGTCAAGTGGAGCTGCGAGCGCAGCGAGGCGGTCCTGGCCGACGAGCACGCCCGCGACAATATGACCGAGGCCGAACTGGCGCTCGACGGCGGCGGGCGTTTCGTCGGGTTGCGGCTCAACACCATCGCCGGCCACGGCGCCTATCTGTCGTCCGAGCGCAACCTGCTGCCGACTTTCGCCAATGTGCACACCTCGGTCGGGGTCTATGCGATCCCGGCGGCGCATGTCGCGGTGACCGGAGTCTTTGTCAACAAGAACCCGGTCGCGCCCTATCGCGGCGCCGGCCGGCCCGAGGCGATCTATGTGATCGAGCGGCTGATCGACGACGCGGCGCGCGAGCTCGGGCGCGACCCGGTCGAGTTGCGCCGCAACAACCTGATCCAGGCCGACGCGATGCCGTACAAGAACGCGTTCGGTGTCACCTATGATTGCGGCGCCTTCCCGGAGAACCTGGCGGCGGCACTCGAGGCGGCCGATTATGCGGGCTTCGCCCAGCGCCGCACGGCCTCGGCCGGGCAGGGCCGATGGCGCGGCCTCGGCCTCGGCTTCGCGATCGAGCGCGCCGCCTCGCCGGGCCTCGAATTTGCCGAAATCCGTTTTGACCCGAGCGGCACCGCGACCCTGTTCATGGGCACCAAGAACCAGGGCCAGGGCCACGAGACGACCTTCAAGCAGATCCTCCACGAACGGCTCGGCATCGCCCCCTCGGAGGTCCAATTCATCGATGGCGACACCGACCGGGTCGCCTTCGGCATGGGCTCGACCGGCTCGCGCTCGACCGTGATCGGCGGCAGCGCGATCTGCATCGCGGCCGACAAGCTGATCGCCAAGGGCAAGGCGATCGCGGCCCATCTCCTGGAGGTCGCGGCGGCCGACCTCGAATTTGCCGACGGCCGGTTCACAATTGCCGGCACCGACCGCGGGGTCGCCCTCAAAGAGGTGGCGCGGACGGCGTTTCAGGCCGGCCGGCTGCCGTCCGATCTCGAAGGCGGGTTCTACGAGACCGGCACCTTCGCGCCAAAATCGGACACCTTTCCCAATGGCTGCCATATCTGCGAGGTCGAGATCGACCCGGAGACCGGCGCGGTCGAGGTGGTCGGCTATACCGTCGTCGACGATGTCGGCACGGTGATCAACCCGGTCACGTTGAAGGGCCAGATCCATGGCGGCGTGGCCCAGGGCCTCGGCCAGGCGTTGATGGAAGAGGTCGCCTACGATCCCCGATCGGGGCAATTGCTGAGCGGCAGCTTGATGGATTACGCGATGCCGCGGGCCGACAGCCTGTGCGCGATGCAGGTCGCCAGTCGCCCGGTGCCGACCCGGCTCAACCCGCTCGGGGCCAAGGGCGCCGGCGAGGCCGGCACGGTCGGCGCGTTGCCGGCGGTGATGAACGCGGTGATCGATGCGCTGGCGGCGCATGGCGGCGGCAGCCTTGACATGCCGGCGACCAGCGAAAAGGTGTGGCGCGCCATTCGCGGCGCGCCCAAGTGAGCCGAAGGCCGACGCCAACCCGCGGGCGGCTGGACGCCCCGGTGGCTGGACGCCCCCGGACGGCTACTCGGCGGCGAGACGGCGCGTGGCCGCTGCCGGGGCGGCGAACGGCCGGTCGTGGCCGAGCGAGGGCAGCATCCGGCGCGCCTCGGCGATGCGCCCCGGATCGATCGCGGCGCTGACGATGCCGACCTGCTCCGCGCCGTCGGCCAAGACCGCGCCCCACGGGTCGACGATCAGCGAGTGGCCATAGGTGCGCCGGCCCTCGGCGTGCTCGCCCCACTGCGCCGGCGCAAAAACGAAGGCGCCGCTTTCGATCGCCCGCGCCCGCAGCAGCACGTGCCAATGCGCCGTGCCGGTCGGCACCGTGAAGGCCGATGGCACCGCCAGGAAATCGGCGCCGGCCTGCGCGAGCGCGCGATAGAGCTGCGGGAAGCGCAGATCGTAGCACACCGTCATGCCCAGGACGCCCCATGGGGTCGGGGCCAGCACCGCCACCCCGCCCGGCCGGTAGGCATTGCTCTCGCGGTAGCTTTCGCCGCCGGCGAGATCGACGTCGAACATGTGGATCTTGTCGTAACGGGCGACGACGGCGCCCGCCGCGTCGATCAGATACGAGCGGTTGGCGAGCCGCCGCTCGCCCTCGGCGGCACCCGGCTCGCGCGAAATGTCGACCGCCACCGAGCCGAGCAACAGCCACGCGCCGGTCTCGCGCGCGACCTCGCGCAGTGCCGCCAGCACCGGATGGTTGGCCTCGTCGCGCGCCTTCTCGCGCCGCAATTTGCCGTTGGGCTCGATCAGCCCGGTGCATTCCGGGGTCAGCACCAGGTCGGCGCCGCCGTCGCGGGCGCGGCGGATCAGCTCCGAAACCGTCCGGATATTGGGCTCGTAGTCGCGCGCCGCGGTGAACTGGACCAGGGCGGCGGCGAAATTCGCGCTCATTTGCCGATCCCGAGCTTGGCGTCGAGCTTGCCGGCACGGTCGAGGGCGACGAGGTCGTCGCAGCCGCCGATGTGCTCGCCGTCGATGAAGATCTGCGGCACCGTGCTGCGGCCATGCGCGCGCCGGATCATCTCGTCGCGCCGCCCCGGCGTCTCGGCGATGTCGATGTCGACAAAGCTCGCGCCCTTGCGCTGCAGCAGGGCGCGCGCCCGCGAGCAATAGGGACAGAACATCGTTGTGTAGAGCTCGATTTCGGCCATCGTCCCAACCTTTCCCGGCGCGCCCGTTTTCTCAGCCGGCCGATTATGCCCCGGTGCGCAACGCCCGCGCCAGGGTCAGCACGCCGACCGAGGCGGCGCCGGCGCGTTTGAGCACGCGCGCGCATTCCTCGACCGTGGCCCCGGTGGTCAGCACGTCGTCGACCACCACGACCCGCTTGCCGGCGAGGTCGCGGTGCCGCTTCAACACAAACGCGCCGCGCACGTTCCGCTCGCGCCCGGCCGGTCCCATATGGCCCTGCACCGGGGTGCGGCGGCGGCGCACCAACCAATCGGCGGCGACCGGCGGCCCGCCCGCGGCCCGGATCGCGTGCGCCAGCAGCGCCGCCTGGTTGTAGCGACGCCGCAGCAGGCGGGTCCAGTGCAGCGGCACCGGGACCAACAGATCGGCATCGGCCAGAACCTCGCCGCCGACGCGGTGCATCCAGCGCCCGAACGCGCCCGCCAGATGGGTATGGTCGGCGTGCTTGAGCCCGAGAATCAGCCCGCGGCTGTTGCGGTCATAGCGGAATACCGCGCGCGCCCGATCCCACGCCCGCCGCTCGCGCGCGCATTCGGCGCAGACCGCGCCATCGCCCGAGGGATGGGCAAACGGCAGGCCGCAGCCGGCGCACCATGGCGGCGCGAAAAAGGCGATGCCGCCCCAGCAGCGGCCGCACAGCGCATCGGGCTCCTCGACGATCTCGCCGCAAGCCAGGCATCGCGGCGGCAGCACGGCGTCGACCAGGCCGCGGCCGACCTGGCGCAATCGGAGAGCCATTGCCGACGCCGCCATCGCGACACCACATCAGGTTTGGCGCGGGTTCGTCAACCCGCCGCCCGCAACCCGCCGACGCCTAGCCCGCCGATGCCTGGCCTGCCGATGTCTAGCCTAGCCGATGCCCAGGGAGTGCGATGAATTCACCGGATGCCGAGGCGACGATGATGTTCGATCGCCGGGCCTGGCGGCTGCATCGCGAGCGCGCGGCGCGGTACGGCGCGGTCGAATTTTTGCACGCCGAAATCGCCGACCGGATCGTCGACCGGCTCGACGATGTCGGCCGCCAGTTCAGAGCGGTGCTCGATCTGGGCGCGCATGGCGGCGCGCTGTCGCGGGCGCTCGCCGCTCGGGCGGGGATCGAACGCCTGGTCGCCGCCGATCCGGCCGCCGGCTTTCTGCGGGCCGCCGCCGCACTCCCGAGCAATGCCCGCGCGGTTGCCGCCGACCCCGAGCTGCTGCCGTTCGGCGCGGCGAGTTTTGATCTCGCGGTCAGCGGGCTGGCGCTGCATTGGGTCGCCGATCTGCCCGGAGCGCTGGTCCAGTTGCGCCGGGTGGTCAAGCCCGACGGGCTATTTCTCGGCGCACTCTTGGGCGGCGCCACGCTCGGCGAGCTGCGCGCGGCATTCCTCGAGGCCGAGCTCGCCGAAGAGGGCGGCGCCAGCCCGCGCGTCTCGCCGACTGCCAGCCTCGCCGATGCGGCGGCGCTGCTGCAGCGCGCCGGCTTTGCGATGCCGGTCGCCGATGCCGATACGATCGCGGTCACCTACCCCGACGCCCTGGCGCTGATGCGCGATCTGCGCGCGATGGGCGAAACCAATGCCTTGTCGGCGCGCCGCCGCTCGGCCCTGCGCCGCGGCACCCTGGCCCGCGCCGCGGCGATCTATGGCCAGCGTTTCGGCCTGCCCGACGGGCGGATCAGAGCGACCTTCGAGATCCTGTTTCTGACCGGCTGGGCGCCCGATGCTAGCCAGCCGAAGCCGCTGCGGCCGGGCAGCGCCAGCCATCGGTTGGCCGACGCGCTCGGCACGGTCGAGATCTCCGCCGGCGACCGCGCCGCGCCGCCGAGCGAGGCCAAGCGATGATGCGATAGGCGCTGCTGCCGAACAGCCGAGGCGCCGGAACTCGCCGCCGCTCCGGGCGGTTTGAACATTGCGGGATCCACCGCTTCACCGATCAAGGACTAGATAATGGCGCGACCAGCGAAGACGAGGGCCAGCCAAACCGCCGAAAGGAAAACCAGCCGGGCAGCGGCATCAAACCGAAAGAAAGAGACGCGGGCAGCCGCCCCGAACGCATTCGATGTCTTGGAGCAGGATCATCGCGAGGTTGAAGGCTGGTTCGACGAGTACGACGAGCTGCAGGATGATGACGACGCCAAAGCGGAGCTTGCAGAGAAGATTTGCCTCGCCCTGAAGGTCCATGCCCAGATCGAGGAAGAGATCTTCTACCCGCAGGCGCGGGCCGCGAGCAACGACAATGACCTGATCGACGACGCCCTGGTCGAGCATGCGACGGTGAAGAACCTGATCGCGGAAGTCGAAAGCATGGAGGTCGGCGAGGATCTCTATGATGCCAAGATCCGGGTGCTCGGCGAGATGGTAAAGCAGCACATCAAGGAGGAGGAAGAGGAGCTGTTTCCAGAGATCGGCTCAACCGATATTGATATCGATCAGCTGGGCAAGAAATTGGCCCGACGCAAGGATGAGCTGATGTCGGAAATGCAGGCCTGACGCTCGGGTCTCCGGCCGGCTGCCGACAGCTTCTGCACAACAAATCGCGCGGCATCGCCACCGGCGACTTGTCGGCGCGCGGCATCGGGTATTCGGCGAGGCGGTACTCGGCGAGGCGGGCCGGACGCACCCCAGAGCGATTCCGGCCGCCCTCGCGCCCGTCATGTTGCGCGTCGCCAGGTGACGGCACTGATCGCGGTGATCATCCTGGTGGCGGCAGCCGGTCCCCGCGGCCGCGCGTCTCAGCCGTCGGCGAAGCCCGAGGCGATGGTGCCGGCGACCACCTGGCGGGCGACCTCGCGCAGCAGCTGGCGGTCGGCCTGCGGGGTGGCGGCCGGGGCGATGCCCGAAACCACCCGGTCGTGGCCGTAGGTCGGCAGCGGCGCCCCGTTTTTCAGGATCGGGTAGCCGAGATCCTCGCCGTTCTTGACCGCGCGGATGCCGTGCCGGATCAGGTTCCGCATCATGATGACGCCGCGGTCGGTCGAGGCCAGATGCTCGAGCCCGTGCCGCGCCACCCCGCCATGAATGCTGGTCTGGGCGTCGTAATCGCCGGGAATGCGCTGGCGCTCCTCATAAGGCCGGCTGGCGTCCTGGCCGAACCCGGCGCCCTGGCGGAACGCCTTGCCCTCGGGTGCGCGGTAATAGCCGATCTGCATCGTGTGGGTGTCGTCGAGCGGCACCGCCCAGGTCGTCGCCATCGGCCGGTTGACCGAGTTGCGCAAGGCCATCGGGTCGGCGTTCGGCGGGAACTGGTGGATGTTGGGCAGGATGAAATCGGCGACCCGCACCCAGACCCGATCGGCTTGGCGCCTAGTGTCGATATAGACCATGCCGACCGGGGTCTCCATCCAGTCCCACTCGCCGAGTGCGGCCAGATCCTCGGTAAACCCTTCGCTGCCCGGCAGGGTGTGCAGGAACGCCAGATGCGCCGGGTCCATGGCGTTTTCCTTGACCTGCAGCCAGTTGCACTCCCACAGGGTCGGCGCGCGGGCGATCTGGCGGTAGCCGGGCAGGTCCCAGGTGTCGAGCACCGGGAAATCCGGCCGCTTGTCGGGCGGCCCTAGATAGGCGAACACCAGCCCTTCATGCTCGTGCACCGGATAGGCGCCGTGACAGAGCCGGTCTTTGAGGGTGCTGTCGGCCGGCTCGCCCGGGGTTTCGAGGATGATGCCGTCGCAATCGATGAGCCAGCCGTGATAGCAGCAGCGGATGCCCTTGTCGCCGACCAGCCCGAATTCGAGCGAGGTGCCGCGATGCGGGCAGTGCAATTCCAAGAGGCCGATCGCCCCGCTCTTGTCGCGGAATGCGACCAGATCCTCGCCGAGGATGCGCAGCCGGCGCGGCACCGGACCCAGTTCGCTCGCCAGGATCACCGGCTGCCAAAAGCGGCGCAGATATTCGCCGCACGGCGTGCCCGGCCCGACCCGGGTTAGTTCCTCGTCCACCGCCGGCCGCTCGCGATGGTGATAGGCGCTGTAGGCTTGGTTCAGAAACGGCGCTCTCTCGGACATACGGGCCCTCTCCTCTCGGCTGTGCGAATTTGCCCAGCCCACCGGCCGCCGGTCAACCGCCATCGCCGCAATGGCGCCATCCGGCCCCACCAAAGCCTGGGCGCGCGCGCCCCGATCCGGCATGAAGAACTCCCAATGGGGAAAAACCCGTTAAAGGCGTTTATAAAAGATTGTTTTTAAAGGTTTGGGGGGCGTGTGTTTCTGGGCCAATCGGATACATATGTAAACGGCTTCCTGCCGGGTTTCGGCGTCGTCGCGATCGTTCATGAATACCTCGGTTGCGCCTGAAAGAGACGATTCGCTAATTGTTGTCAGCCTCGGGGCGGCTGTTTTTCGAATTTAGATCAAATGTTGTGTTTTCGCGCGCGGAACGGACGCCAAAAATTGCCGCATAGGCGCCACTCTGAGAATTCACCTCCTTGGCCTCTGATGTTAGGGGGAGAGTAATCGAGCCGACCGCAAATCTCAGGAGTTCACCGGCCGGAGAAGAACAGGTGCCGCCGCGTGGCGGGTCAAGTCGCCGCGGCCGTCTGCTCCTGCGGCTCGAATGGATCGGCCGGGTAGAGCGGCAGCACGGTCGCGACGACGTGCTTATAGACGGCCGTAACCGGCGCTCAGCCCGGCTTGGCCTCCAGGGCGCGGCGTACACCTTCGGGGTCACGCGCGATGACGGTGAGGTAAGCGCGGGCCGGCTGGTCCGGCTCCGCCCGGCCCTGTTCCCAATCGCGCAAGGTGCCGACAGGGATGTGGTAGCGGCCGGCAAATTCCTCCTGCGTGAGACCGAGCGCGCGGCGGATGATCTTCGCGCGCGGCGTTGGCTTCATGCGCGCCAGCCGTGCCTCGGTCAAAGGTTGCGCGTCGGGGTCTTTGAGCGCGGCGGCATGGAGTTCCGCGGCGGTCAACGCATCGAAGCGGCTCCAATCATGTTTCCCGGTTTTCGTCATGATATTTCCGTCGCTCATAGGGTTCAGCCTTGCGGGCCGTGATGATGCGGATGCGTTCTGTGCGCGTGGTAAAGGCGACGAACAAGAGGCGGCTCTCGACCATAGCAATCATCGCGAAGCGGTCTTCGCTTCGGTCTTGCCCGGCGTCGACCCATTCAATCGCGAACGGGTCTTTGAACGCGTCGCGGGCCATCTCGAAGGTGACGGCGTGATCGCGCCAGTTCCGGGCGGCCTTGTCGTCATCCCACTCGAAGCTCTCATCCTGCATATAATACGGGATTACCGTAGTTTTTAATAAGGTCCAGTGAAAAAAGTCGAAGGTGCGGCAGGGCCGCGGCGTGGGCCGCGGAGGGTCAAGGCGCCGCGGCCGTCTGTTCGTCCGCATCCACCTGCATGGCGAAGGCGGTGAGTAGGGCGGCGGTCGCGGCGTAGTTGCCCATCAGGGCGACGAGATCGACGAGCTGGCGCTGGCCGAATTGTTGCTGCGCGCGGGCGAAGGTCTGGGGCGACACGTGGCGGGCGGCGAAGATTTCGCGGGCGAGGTCGATGACGGTGGCGTCGGGCTCGGCGAGCCTGGCGGTGGGACGGCGCCAGCGGATCAGATCGATGGTCTCGGGCGGGATTCCCTCGGCAAGGGCAGCGGGCTCGTGCGCGGCCCATTCGAAGCGGCTGTCGTGCTCGCGCGCGGTGGCGAGGATCGCCAATTCGCGCACGCGCCCGCCGAGCCCGGCCTGGTGGCGCAGATAATCGTTGAGCGGCCGCGAGCGGCGCGACAATTCCGGGCTGTGCAATTGGATGCCGCCGGGGCCTCGGAGCCCGCGCAGGCTGCCGCCCGAGGGATCGGCGAGCCGGTCATAGGTGCGCTGCCCCTCGGCGTCGAGCTCCTCGCGCCGCGGCAATGGCAGCCGGCAGCCGGATTGGGGATCGATCCCGCCGGCGTCCTCAAGCGCGGCCATATCGCGGCGGTGGTGGGCGACAAAGATGGCCGCCAGCCGCTCGCAGCCTTCCCGGTCGGCCTCGTCGAACCGTGCCAATCTCGGGCTGTCGAGGTCGAGCACGCCCAAGACCGCGCCGTCCTCGAGCAACGGCACGACCAGTTCCGAGCGCGCCGCCGGATCGCAGGCGATATGCCCTGGAAAGCGCTCGACATCGGCGACCAGCACCGTCTCGCCGCGTGCCGCTGCGGTCCCGCACACGCCCGCGCCGATCGCGATGCGCACGCAGGCGGGCTTGCCCTGGAACGGCCCGAGCACCAGCCCGTTCCCTTGGCGGAGATAGAACCCGGCCCAACTGAGGTCGGTGAGGCCGTGATAAATCAGCGCCGCCATGTTGGCGGCGTTGGCGACCGGATCGGTTTCGCCGTCGAACAGGGCGGCCAGTTGCACCGAAAGATCCTGGTAAATCTGTGATTTGCTGTCGGGCATCCCGATTTCCGTCTTTGCCAGGGCATATCTGGCGATATCCTAGGCCAACCACGCCGCCCCGCGCAGCCGCACGATCGGCGCCGGCAGCGGCCGCAGACAAAAAGGTGAGCCATGAACGATGTCCTTGATCCGATCGCCTTTGGGATCGACGAGAAATTCGCGATCGGCCAGCCGGTGCCGCGCTCCGAGGACCCGGTGCTGCTGCGCGGCGTGGGCCACTACTCCGACGATGTCAGCCTGCCGGGCCAGGTCTATGCGGTGATGGTGCGCAGCCCCTATGCGCATGGCGTGATCCGCGCCATCGACACCGCAGCGGCGCGCCAGATGCCGGGGGTGCTGGCGGTCTACACCGCGGGCGAGCTGGCGGCGGGCGGCATCGGCCCATTGCCGGCGCGGCAGGTCATGAACAATCGCGACGGCACGCCGATGCTGACCCCGACCCATTATGCGCTTGCTGCCGACAAGGTGCGCCATGTCGGCGAGGCGGTCGCCGCGGTCGTCGCCGAGAGCGTCGCCGCCGCCAAGGACGCGGCCGAACTCGTTGAACTCGACATCGAGCCGCTGCCAGCGGTGACCGAGCCGGCGCTCGCCGAAGCTGCCGAGGCGCCGCTGCTCTACGACGAGGTGCCGGGCAATGTCGGGCTCGATTTTCACTATGGCGACGCGGACCAGGTCGCCGCCGCCTTTGCCGGGGCCGCCCATGTCACCCGCCTGGTGCTGCGCAACAACCGCATCGTCGTCAATCCGATGGAGCCGCGCGCGGCACTGGCCGAATACGACCCCGAACGCGGGCATTGGACCTTGCATGTCGGCTGTCAGGGGGTATTCGGCTTTCGCAACTATGTCGCGAGCGTGCTCGGCGTCGGCCGCGACAAGCTGCGCATCCTGACCGACCGGGTCGGCGGCTCGTTCGGCATGAAGCAGCCGACCTATGCCGAATATTACTGCATCCTGCATGCCGCGCGCGAACTGCGCCGTCCGGTCAAATGGACCGACGAGCGCTCCGGCAGCTTTGTCTCCGACAGCCACGGCCGCGACGCCGAGATGACCGCCGAGCTGGCGCTCGACGCTGCCGGCAATTTCCTCGCGGTGCGGCTCAACGGCTACGGCAATCTCGGCGCGACCTACGGCGCCCCCGGCCCCTCGACCCGCAACGCGGTCCGCAACACGCTCGGCGTCTACAAGACCCCGCTGATCGAGGTCTCGACCCGATGCGTCTTTACCAACACCACGCCGGTCGGCGCCTATCGCGGCGCCGGGCGCCCCGAGGCCAACTATTACATGGAGCGGCTGGTTGATACGGCCGCAGCCGAAATGGGCATCGACCGCGTCGAATTGCGCCGCCGGAACCATATCCGGCCCGAGGCGATGCCGTACAAAGCCCCCAACGGCACCACCTATGATAGCGGCGATTTTCCCGGGCTGCTCGACCAGGCGCTGGCGCTCGCCGACTGGGACGGCTTTGCCGCCCGCAAGGAGGAGAGCCGGGCGCGCGGCCTGCTGCGTGGCCGCGGCATCGGCGACTATCTCGAACTGACCGGCCCGCCGGGCCGCGAGATGGGCGGCATCCGCTTCGAAGCGAACGGCGATGTGACGATCATCACCGGCACCTTGGATTACGGCCAGGGCCACGCCTCGCCATTCGCCCAGGTGCTGGCGACCCGGCTCGGCATCCCGTTCCAGCGCATTCGCCTCTTACAGGGCGACAGCGACGAGTTGATCGCCGGCGGCGGCACCGGCGGCTCCAAATCGATGATGACCAGCGGCACCGCGATCGTCGAGGCCGGCGACAAGGTGATCGAGGCCGGCCGGCAGATCGCCGCCCATGTGCTCGAGGCCGCCGCCGCCGACATCGAATTCGGCGCCGGCCGGTTTGTCATCGCCGGCACCGACCGCGCGGTCGGCATCATGGAACTGGCGGCGAAGATCCATGCCGGGCTCGAACTGCCGCCGGGCCTGCCGCAGAGCCTCGACATCGCCAATATCAGCGACGGCCCGCCCTCGGCTTTTCCCAATGGCTGCCACATCGCCGAAGTCGAGATCGACCCCGAGACCGGTGTCGCCGAAGTCGTGCGCTACCGCTTCGTCAATGATTTCGGGGTGGTGATCAACCCGCTGCTGGTCGCCGGCCAAGCGCATGGCGGCATCGTCCAAGGAATTGGCCAGGCGCTGCGCGAGCGCACCGTCTACGACGAGGCCGGACAACTACTGACCGGCTCCTACATGGATTACGCGCTGCCGCGCGCCGAGGACGCGCCCTTGTTTGCCAGCGAAAGCCATCCGGTCCCGGCGACCACCAACCCCTTGGGCGCCAAAGGCTGCGGTGAAGCCGGCTGCGCCGGCGCGCTGCCCTCGGTGATGAACGCCCTCGTCGACGCCCTCTCCGACTACGGCATCCATCACCTCGACATGCCCGCGACGCCAGAGCGCATCTGGCGCGCGATCCAGGAGGCCCGCGCGAGCTGACGCTCCGGCGCATTCAGCAGATCGACGGCAAAGAGGAGCCGCGGACAGCCTAGTTGTCGCCGGCGCGCGCCGTGAGGCTCGCGGCGACGTGGCGGCGGAGGGCGAACAACAGCACGATCGGCGGCAGCACATATATGATGGCGGCCGCCATCATCGCATTCCATGGGGCATCGATGTCGACGAATAGATCGCCCTGGGTTACCGAAAGGGTCATGTTGTGCACGGAAAGCAGCGTCGCTTGGTATAGATAATCGTTCCAGGCGAGCAATAGCGCGTAGATCGCCACGATCGCCAGCGCCGGCGTCATCAGCGGCAGATAGATCCGCACATAGCGTTGCACCGCGGACGCGCCATCGACACGCGCCGCGTCATCGAATTCGAACGGTATCAACCGCTCATAAAGTTGGAGGATCAGAATGGCGAACGGCGTCGCGAATGTGACCTGCGCGGCGATCACGGACCACAAATTGTTTAAGAGCCCATAGCTGTGCATGATTCGAAAGTAGGGGACGATCAAAAAGGATGCCGGGATCGCATAGGTCAGCAACGCGGCGTTGGTCAGCAGCGCGCCTTTGCCGAGCCGCAGCCGGCTCACGGCAAAGCTCGCCAGCGAGCCGATCACCAGGGTCAGCACCATTGTCGCGACACCAATGAATAGGCTGTCGCCGAATTGGTGCCAGAAATCTTCGAGATAGCGGGCCTGCTGCATCACCACGGCGCGGAAGGCGTCGAGCGACGGATGCGGCGGCCACAGATTGCCATCGAACTCGATCTCGCCTTCCTCGGGATCGAGCGCGATCAGGAACATGTTGTAGACCGGGAGCAGCGACCAGACCAGCAGGGCGATGGCGAGCATCGCCGAGCCGGTTTCGGTGATGACCCAGCGCAGCCCGCGGCGACGGCGCGCCGATCCGACGGAAGCCGGGGCGGTGCTCATGGCTGCACCTCGCGGGTCTGGATCCTGCGCATCAGCAGGACGACCATCGGGATCAGCACCGGCAGCGCCGACAGCACCGTCGCGACCCCAAGTTCCGGCCGCGCGAGATCGAAGGCGTAGCGAAAGCTCAATGTCGCCAGCACGTCCGAGTCAAACGCCGGCGCCCCGGACGAGACCAGATAGGCGGTGGTAAAGTCGCCAAGCGCCCAGAGGGCCGAGAGCAGCGTGCAGATCAGGTAGATATTGGCCAGCAGCGGGAAGGTGATATGGGCGAAGCGGCGCAGGCCGGTTGCGCCGTCAACCTCGGCCGCGTCGTAGGTGTCTCGCGGGATCGTTAGCCGGGCGGCGATGAAGATGACGGTCCAGAACGGCATCCATTTCCAGATATAGGCGGCGATGTCGGAACCGAGCGCCAGCCAGCGGTTGCCAAACCATCGCGGGCCGTCGACGCCGAACAGAGCCGAGGATATGCCGTCGACCAGGCCGAAGTGAGGGATCAGCATCCAGTGGAACGAGACACAGGCTTGTGCCGCCGCGATCAGCCACGGCAGCATATAGGCCGGCAGCAAGGCCCTGATCCACCAGCGCCGGCGCAGGAAGAACCCGGACAGCAGCAGCGCCAGGAACATCTCCAAGTTCACGCCGAGGCCGACAAAGAGCACGGTATTAACGAGCGTCGTCCGGTAGATCGGATCCGCAAAAAGATCGGTGTATAGCGAGGGCTTGCCGCCCATCCACAGCGCCAGGCCGAAGGGGTAGACGACAAAGGCAAAGAACACCGCCACATAGGGTATGACGAAGGCGATCGCCCAGCGGAACTCCGAGTTGCGCAAGCGGCTGCGTCCGGGGGGTTGCCCCGATCCTTTGATCGACGCGGGCGGCCTGGCGGCGAGAACCTGCTGCATACTGCTCATCGCCACCCTCCCGAGTTGCACGCGGTTCAGACCGCGGTTGATCCTGTCGACGTAAGATGCTGAGCCGCGTCCTTGATCGCTCTCCTTCGCCCGGCCCAGACTCTGCGGTCATTCCAAAAGGGGAACGGGGCGACGATTTACAACGGATATCGTCCCACGGCGTCAAGCGAGTACGCCGCCGCGTTTGCAGCAGGACGGCCATTCGGCGCGGGTGGCGGCGGGTTTGACGCATCTGGCGTTAGTTCCAAGTCAAACTCCCGTAAGGAGGGAGCGGGTTATGCTTGATCGCCTCG
>CAVWJX010000018.1:0-16335 GCA_963755435.1 uncultured Alphaproteobacteria bacterium | reverse complement strand
ATTGTTCGGCCAGCTGACGGTAACGGCCTCTCCATCGATCGCAATCACCTCGCCAACAGCACCGTTGAGCGCGCGCCTTACCCGCGACCCCACCTCGAACCCCCAGCGGATGTCGGCCAGCTTCTTGCTCTCGCCAGGACGGAACCGATGTCCGCATTTCAAGCACGTCAGCAAAATCTTGTTCGCGCCAACGAAGCCACTTACAAACCCCACCCCCGGAGCTATGGTCAACCCAAGCGTAAGCCCTCTTTTCATATTGAAGCCGCGCTTTTCAGCATGAATGTGCTGCGATCCACATTTTAGGCATTTCAGTTCGTCATCAGCGCTCATTATCGCACCTCGGCTGATCTTCAGGGAGAGGCGCAGCGAGTGTCAGAGAGACGCCCGCCGCCCCTTCGATCTCAGCCCTGAGCGAGCGCGTAGATTTGGCTGCCGCCGGGCGGCCGGGGATGGGTGGTCCAGCTCTCGCCGCCATTGAGGCTCGAATAAACCTCGCCGCCGTTGGTCGCGCAGGACATATGCGCCGGATGGTGCTCGTCGAAAGCGATCTTGAACATCGTGTGCGGCACCGGGGCGCCGATATCGACCCGGCTCCAGCTGTCGCCGCCGTCGCGGCTGTGCAGCAAGGTGCCCTTGTCGCTCTGGAAACCGGCCCCGGCCGCCACCCACAAATGCCGCGGGTTGCCCGGCACCTCGCGGATATCGCGGCAATAGATGTAGCCCTTTGGGTTGAGCGGCTCCAACGGAACGTGTTGCCAATGGTCGCCGCCGTCATCGCTGCGGAACATGCCGGCGCGAGCGATGCCAAACACAATGCCGGGCCGCCAGCGGCTCGCCAGCACGCCGTGCATATCGACCATGTCATCGTTGATGTATTGGCCGTGGCTCAGGCTCTCCCAATGCTCGCCGCCGTCGGTCGAGCGGATCGTGCCGCCGACCTCGATCGCACCGTAAAGGTGATCGGGCTGGCTGGCGCTGGCATCGAGCATCAGAACGCGCTTCGCCGGGTTGGCGCCGGGCGCGGTGGTGATCTCCGGAAAGCGCACGCTGACCGGCAGCCGGGTCCAGCGCTCCCCGGCGTCGTCGCTGCGGTAGATCTCGCAATTCTCGTAGCCGACGAGGATCACATCGGGATCGTGCGGATGGAACAGCACCGACCACACCGGCAGCCCGTGATCGGGCACATTGACCTTTTCCCAATGGTCGCCGCGGTCGGCGCTGCGATAGGGGCCAAATTGGGTCCCGGCATAGACGATCTCGGGCTTCTGCGGATGCACCGCGAGCGCGCGCACCGCCGGCGCTTCGGGCAGGCCGCGCTGCAGCGCCTCCCATTCGCCGCCGTCGGTCATGCGCAAGAGGCCCGAATCGACGACCCGGCCGTGCCCGGTTTCGCCGGCCAGCCCCAGATAGATGTACGACGCCCGGCGGTTCGCCCCATTGCTCTGCATCGAATCTTCCTCCTCGCCTGTCGATTTCGTCAAACGTTCGCGTAAAGTCCCGTTAGATCATCGCGCCCTCGCCGGCCGACGAATGCCGTCGCGATCGCGATTTCCGTCCGGCATCCACTCACAGCACAATTTCGACGAGATAAGGGCCGGGTGCGGCGATCCCCTCGGCGAGCTGCCGGTTGAATTCCTCCATCGTCGCGACCCGCGCGCCGGGGACGCCCATGCCCTTCGCCAAAGTCACAAAATCGAGGTCCGGACTGCCGAGGTCGAGCATGTCGAGCGCCTTCCGGCCCGGGTTGCCGGCGCCGACATTGGCAAGCTCGCCCTTGAGGATCGCATAGCTGCGGTTGGCGAACAGCAGAGTGGTGACGTCGAGCCCCTCGCGCGCCTGGGTCCACAAGGATTGCAACGTGTACATGGCGCTGCCGTCGCCTTCGAGGGTGATGACCTTGCGGTCCGGGCAAGCGATTGCCGCCCCGGTCGCCACCGGCATCCCCATGCCGATCGAGCCGCCCATGTTCGAGAGCCAGTCATGCGGCCGGGCCGAGCGGGTCGGCGCGAAAAAGCCGCGCCCGGTGGTCACCGCCTCGTCGACGACGATCGCGTTCTCCGGCAGCAGCGCGCCGAGCGAGGCGCCGAGCGCTTCCGGGGTGATCTTGCCGCTGGCCATCGCCGGCGGCGGGTCGTTGACCACCGGCGCTGGGGCGGCGCGGGCGCCCAGCTCCTCGGCCAGCGCCTCGAGCGCGCCGATCAGATCTTCCTCGGGCCGGGCCAGCACATGGCCCTGCGCCTCGCGCGGGGCCAGCAGGCTCGGCTTGTCGGGATAGGCGAAGAATGCCACCGGCATCTTCGCCCCGACCAGGATGATGTGCTTGGTCCCGGCCAGCACCTTGACCGCCTGATCGACGACATACGGCACCCGCTCGACAAAGACCCGGCCCCGCCCGCGCTGGGTGCGCGCGTTCGAGCCCTGGGCGATCAGCCGGGCTCCGGTCCTGGCGGCGATGCGGCCGGCGAAATCGAGCCCCTCTTGCCGCAGCGCGCGGCCGGTCACCAGCAGCAGGCACGGCTCGCCCGAGCGCAACGCTTGCGCCGCTTCGGCCACCGCCTCCGGCGCCACCGGGTTGAGGGCGGTCGGCGGCGGCACCTCGGCCGGGCCGGAGCCCTCGTTCCAGGCGGTATCGGCCGGCAGGATCAGGGTGGCGATCCGGCCCGGCGGTAGCCGCGCGGCGGCGATCGCGGCGGCACCGTCGGCGGCGATCGATTTGGCGCTGGGCGACGTCTTGACCCAGTGCGAGGAAGGCCGCGCCAGCCCTTCGATGTCCGAGGTCAAGGGCGCATCGTATTTGCGATGATAGGTCGCGTGGTCGCCGACGATGTTGACCATCGGCGAGGACGCCTTGTTGGCGTTGTGAATGTTGGCGAGCCCGTTGGCGAGGCCGGGGCCGAGATGGAGGAGGGTCGCGGCCGGCTTTTCGCTCATCCGGGCGTAGCCGTCGGCGGCACCGGTGACCACCCCCTCGAACAGCCCCAGGACGCAGCGCATGCCGTCGACCCGGTCGAGGGCGGCGACAAAATGCATTTCTGAGGTGCCGGGGTTGGCGAAGCACACATCGACCCCGCCGCCGACCAGTGTGCGCACCAGGCTTTCCGCGCCGTTCATCGATCCCTCTCCCGTTGCTCTCCGCTCGGCAGCGCGTGCTCGCTGACGCCGCCGCCCAGCATGCCCGGTGATCGGCGTCGCCTCAAGGACGTCATGGCAGCCGGGCCGCTACGGGCTGTTTACGCCCGCCGGACATTCTCGCGGGGAGGTTGCGTCGCCTCGGCGGGCGGCTCGGGATCGGGGTGCGGCGCAGACGTTATCCGGCTGTCGGCTTCTTTGCGTAGAGCTGGCACCAGCCGGACGGGCTGATCACGCCGGCGACGACCTTGCACGAAGAGGGCGGCTCGAAATAGGTGCAATTATCGCAGCGCTGCGGTCCCTTTGGCGTGTCTTGGTAGGCAACGGCCTTCTGCGCCACCTTGGTGTCAGCCGCGTTCGCGCGGGTGACGATCGCCGCCGAACCGAGGACGGTAGCCCCACCCGCGGCGAATGTTGCATTGCGCAAGAGGGAACGGCGAGAAAGCCGCACTGATCGGAATTTCGGATGTTCCTGCATGATTTCTCCATCGAGAAGTTGGCCGCGACCGCGCTGCCGCCGCGCCGTCCGGCATGCGACCGCCGGGGTGGGAAGACCTCCAGTATCGTCGGTTCTCCATAACCTGCGATTGATGTATATCAAAGACCCTGAGATGTTTTCGCGGGTACGCTCGCTCCGGTCTGCGGGCCGTTACGGCAGTGTTGCAAGGGCAGGCGGCCGTCCGGGCCGCCGGCCGCCGCAGCGGCTGATTGCGTGCCACGGGGCGGGGAGGCAGGATTGTTCAGAACCAAGCACGCACCGAAAGCAAGGTCGCAGGGCCGCTACGTCGCCGCCATCGCACTCGCCGTGCTGCTGGCGCCGGGGATCGCCGCAATATGCATTATCGCCGCCAAGCCGGTCGAGGCCCTTCCGAGCTACGCCCGCCAAACCGGGCAGCAATGCGCGGCCTGCCACGACGGCTTTCCGGAGCTCACGCCTTACGGTCGGCTGTTCAAACTCAACGGCTACACCTTTACCGGCGGCACCTCGAACCTGCCGCCCTTCGCCGCCATGGCGATCCCCTCCTTCACCCATACCGCCGCCGGCCAGCCGGGCGGCGCCGCACAATATTTCGGCCCGAACAACAATATCGGCTTCACGGGAAGCCTTTTCTTCGGCGGCAAGATCGCCGAGAACCTCGGCGCCTTCATCCAAGGAACCTACGACCAGGTCAGGCGCAACTTCAACTGGGACAATACCGACATCCGGCTCGCCAAGGTGGCCGAGTTGCTGGGTCACGAGACGCTGTTCGGGGCCAGTCTCAACAACAACCCGACGGTCAACGATGTCTGGAACTCGACCCCGGCCTGGAGCTTTCCCTATGTCTCCTCCGAACTGGCGCCGACGCCGGTTGCGCATCCGTTGATCGAAGGCGGCCTCGCGCAGCAGGTTGTCGGGCTCAACCCCTATGTCTACTGGAACCGGCTGGTCTACGCCGAGATCGGCGCCTACCAAACTCTGGGGCCGTCGACTTTAAGCGCGCTCGGCATCAACCCCGACGGGACCAGCGCGATCAGCGGTCTGGCGCCCTCGTGGCGGCTCGCCATCGAGCCGGCCTGGGGACAGAACACCTGGGAATTCGGCACCTTTGGGATGGCGGCGTCGC
This sequence comes from uncultured Alphaproteobacteria bacterium, assembly GCA_963755435.1. GTDB lineage: Bacteria > Pseudomonadota > Alphaproteobacteria > ATCC43930 > CGMCC-115725 > AP-15. Next base: position 11,602 of record CAVWJX010000018.1, on the reverse strand, counting down.
TGATCCCCAACCGCATCGGCGGCAACGGCACCGACCATTTGACCGATGTCGGCATCGACACCCAGTACCAATTCCTCGGCGCGCGCGACAGCATTTCGCTGCAAGCCCGCTATATCAGGGAATACCAGGACATGGCCGGCAGCCAGGCGCTCGGACTTTCGACCAATTCCTACAATCATCTGGATAGCGCGACGATAAAGGCCACCTATTTCTATGACCAGACAGTCGGCTTTACGATCGGTTATTTTCATATCAATGGCACTAGCGACTCTCTACTCTATAGCAGCGTCTCGGCAAATAATAGCCCAAACTCCAGCGGTTTTACCGCCGAGCTCGATTACATTCCATTCAATTACGGCGGCCCGTCCTTCTGGCCGTGGCTCAATATGAAACTCGGATTGCAATTCGTGCATTACAACCAGTTTGACGGCGCCAGCAGCAATTACGACGGCGCCGGGCGCAATGCCAGCGACAACGACACACTGTTTGCTTTCACCTGGTTTGCGTTCTGATCTGGGCAAGCAGACCACGGAAAACGGGGGCTCGCGTGGAGGCAGAGATGGTTCGCGCCGAGGCTCGGGATCGAGGCCCGAGCGCCAATCGCCGGCGTTATCGCAGCCGGCGCTATCGCAGAAGGATGCCGATTGCCGTCCTCTTGCTCGCGGCGCTTGCGCTTGGCGCGTGTAACGCCACGGCCACCAGAAGCGAAAGTACCAACTCGGTGGTAGCCGGCACGGTGCATGTTTGCTCGTCGTGCCACGGCCCCGAGGGGCGCAGCATCTCATCGACCTTTCCGCGGCTAGCCGGGCAGCAAAAGGACTATCTGATCGCCCAGCTCGAGGCGTTTCGCGATCACACCCGGGCCGATCCGCACGCCAAGACCTACATGTGGGGCATGGCCGCGCGGCTCAGCGATCCGACCATCATGGCGATCGCCGCCTATTATTCGGCCCAGACGCCGGTCGCCGGCGTACCCGGCGCTTCGCCGGAAATCGCGGCGGGCAGAAAGATATTCACCGAGGGCATACCGTCCCAGAGCGTGCCCGCATGCAGGGCCTGTCATGGCGACAAGGCGCAGGGCAACGGTCCGATCCCGCGGCTGGCGGGACAGCATAGGGCCTATCTCGCCCGGCAGCTGGAAGCATTCGCGTCGAATGCGCGGGCTAATGTGATCATGCATCAGAACTCGAAAAATCTTACCGCTCGGCAGATCGATGCGGTCACCGCCTACCTGGCGACCCAGTGAGTGTTTCGCAGGCGCTTTGTGGAATTGGGCGGCGCCCTGGCGTGAGCACTTTCGGCTCGGCGTGCGCAAAGGGATACCGGCGGACCGCGTGCTGTCATATTGGGGCGCCCGCGGACGCTTCCGCGCAGCAAGGAAACCCCGTCCATGCCAGCAGCCCCGCGCCTCCTCGCCGTCGCCACCGCGGTACCGCCCTATCCGCTCGACCAGGACGCGGTGATCGAGCGGGTCCGGCGGCTGTTCGGCGCGGCCGACGCGCTCGATCGGCTGTTGCCGGTGTTCACCAATACCGGCATCAAGACCCGCTATTCCTGCGTGCCGATCGAGTGGTACGACCGGCCGCACGGCTGGACCGAGCGCAACCGGATCTATCTCGAGAGCGCGCTCGACCTGCTCGAAACCACGACGATCCAATTGCTCGACCGCGCCGGCCTCGCCCGCGACCAGATTGACGCGGTCGTCGTCGTGTCGACCACCGGCATCGCCACGCCGAGCCTCGACGCGCTGTTGATCGAGCGGATGGGGCTGCGCGCCGATGTCCGGCGGCTGCCGATCTTCGGGCTCGGCTGCGCCGGCGGGGTTGTCGGCCTCAGCCGCGCCGCCGCCCAGGCGACGGCCGCCCCGGGCGAGACCGTGCTGTTTCTGGTCGTGGAATTGTGCGCCCTGTCGTTTCGCCGCGACGATTTCGCCAAGAGCAACATCGTCGCCACCGCCTTGTTCGGCGACGGCGCCGCCGGCGCGCTACTGTCGACCCGGGCGGACGGCCCGGCGATCGTCGCCATGGGCGAGCACACCTGGCCCGGCACGCTCGGGGTGATGGGCTGGGAAGTCGCCGATGACGGGCTCAGCGCCATCTTCTCCCGCGACATCCCGCAGCTGGTGGCCACCCGCTTTCGCCTGGCCCTCGACGAGTTTCTCGGCCGGTACGGGCTCGCGCTCGGCGATATCGACCGGTTTGTCTGCCACCCCGGCGGCGCCAAGGTGATCGCGGCACTCGAAGCCGCCTTCGGCATCGGTGCGGGAGCGCTCTCGTTAGCCCGCGCGGTGCTGCGCGACTATGGCAACATGTCGGCCGTCACCGTGATGTTCGTGCTCGAGCGCATGTTGGCCACGGCCCAGCCGTGGCGGCTGGCGCTTATGAACGCGCTCGGGCCCGGCTTCACCGCTGGCTTCCTGGTGCTCGATAACCGGTGACGGCGCTTTACTGGACCATCTGCCTCGTCGTCGCGCAGCGTCTCCTCGAGCTCGCCTGGGCGGCCGCCAACACCGCGCGGCTGCGCCGGCTCGGCGCGGTCGAGGCCGATGCGGCCGGCTATAAGCTGTTCGTGTTGTTGCACGCGCTTTGGCTCGTCAGCCTGGCCCTGGCGGTGCCGGCCGCGACCCGCCCCAATTGGCCGTTGCTCGGATTGTTCGCGCTGCTTCAGCTTGGCCGGGTGTGGATTGTCCTCAGCCTCGGGCGATGGTGGACGACGCGCATCCTCACCCTGCCCGGCGCGCCGCTGGTCAGGACCGGCCCCTATCGCTGGCTGCGCCATCCGAATTATCTGGTGGTCGCCGCCGAGCTAGCGGTGCTGCCGCTGGCTTTCGGCGCGGTCGCGATCGCCATCCTGTTTTCGGTGCTGAACCTGGCGCTGGTCGTCCGCCGCATCGCCATCGAGGAGCGGGTGCTGGCCCCGCGCCGCAAATTATGACGCCCGAGGCGGACATCGCCGCCGCCCGCCGTCCCGCTGGTGCCGCCAAGACCTGGGTCGGCTTTGTCGCGATGGCCGTCGGCATGTTCATGGCGATCCTCGACATTCAGATCGTCGCCAGCTCGTTGCCCGAGATCCAGTCCGGGCTCGGCATCCCGCTCGACCAGTTGAGCTGGGTGCAGACCGCCTATCTGATGGCCGAGATCGTGGCGATCCCGCTGAGCGGCTGGCTGACCCGGCTGCTGTCGACCCGCGGCGCCTTTGTCCTGTGCGTCGGCGGCTTTACCGCGGCGAGCCTTGCCTGCGCCGGCGCTACCGGGTTCTGGGAGCTGATCCCGGCGCGGGTGGTCCAGGGGTTTTGCGGCGGCGCGCTGATCCCGCTGGTCTTCTCCGCGATCTTCCTGATGTTCGAGCGGACCGCGCGCGACCGCGCGACCCTGGTCGCGGGCCTACTGGCGATGCTGGCACCGGCGCTCGGGCCGGCCATCGGCGGCTTTATCACCGACCGGTTTTCCTGGCACTGGCTGTTTCTGATCAACGTGCCGCCCGGCATCGTCGTGGCTTTCGGGGTTGCCTGGGCCGTCGATCGCGATCGCGCCGACCACCGCCTCGGCGGCCCGGTCGATCTCCTGGCGTTGCCGTTGCTGGCGATCTTTCTGGCCGGTCTCGAGCTCTTGCTGAAGGAGGCGCCGCAGCGCGGCTGGGACAGCACCGCGATGCTGCTGCTGGCGGCACTTTGCCTGGCCAGCGGCGCCGGCCTGATCCGGCGCTCGCTCAGCCATCCGACCCCGCTGATCGACCTCGCCGCCTTTCGCGACCGCAATTTCGCGATCGCCTGCTGGTTCAGCTTTGTCCTCGGCATCGGGCTCTATGGCGCGACCTACCTGCTCCCCGTGTTCCTCGGCCTGGTGCGCAATTACGACGCGCTGCCGATCGGCGAGATCATGATGGTGACCGGTGCGGCCCAGCTGGTGATGGCGCCGGTGGCGACGATGCTCGAACGCCGTCTCGACCCGCGGCTCCTGATTGCCGCCGGCTATGGACTGCTGGCGCTGGGCTGGTTCGGCAACGGCTTCATGACCTACGCGACCGATTTCTGGGGCCTGTTCTGGCAGCAGCTGGCGCGCGGTGCCGCGGTCATGCTGTGCCTGCTGCCGACTACCGCACTGGCCTTGGGCGGCTTCGAGCCCGGAAAGGTGGCCAACGCCAGCGGCCTCTTCAACCTGATGCGCAACCTCGGCGGCGCGATCGGGCTTGCCGCGATCGACACGATCCTCGAACAGCGCGCCCCCGCCCATGTCGCGGCCTTGGTCAAGCGCCTGCAGGCCGGCGATCCGGCGGCGGCCCGCCTCGTCGGCCTGCCGACAGCGCGCTTTATCGGGGTGCCGCTCGGCCCCGTCGACCAGGCCACCCGCGACTTTGCCACCCCGCTGGTCGAGCGCGCCGGGCTGGTCGCCGCCTTCGACGACGCCTGGCGCTGGCTCGGCCTGTTGATCCTGTTGTCGTTGCTGTTGCTGCCGCTGCTGCGCGCCCGCCGCCGCGGCATCACGCCCGCTGTGGTCGAAAGAGTTGGAACGAGCCGGCGCGATGCCGATTTCTAGACCCGAGCGATCGCTGGAATCAGGGTGGTGAAGTGAGCGAAACCAAGCCTCTCGCCGCGGCGCCGTCGCCCGTTCCAGCTGACGCCTCCTCGTCGCGCGGCTTTACCCGCTCCTTGCGCGACAACGCGATCGGCATTTTTCCGCCGCAGGCTTTCGAGGAGGAAGTCGTCTTCCGCAAAGTCTTCGGCCGCCGCCAGACCATCGTCAGCCGGCCGGCGGCGATCCAGCACATCCTGGTCGACAATCCCGAGAACTACCGGCGCACCGCCGCCGGCATCCGCGTCCTGCGTCCGCTGTTGGGCCGCGGCCTGCTGCTCTCCCGGGGCGAGGATTGGCGGCATCAGCGCCGCACCTTGGCACCGGCCTTTGCCCCGCGCACGATGCCGATCCTGGCCGGGCACGTGGCCCGCGCCGCCGCCGTGGCCACGGCGTCGCTCAAGGCGGCCTCGGCTGCCCCGGTCGATCTCCTGGCGGCGATGCAGTTTCTGGCGCTGGAGATCGCCGGCGCCTCGATGTTTTCGCTCGAGATGGAGCGCTACGGCCCGGAGCTGCGCGGGCTGATCAAAGCCTACGCCGCGCGGCTCGGCCGGCCGAGCCTCCTCGATTTCATGCTGCCGCCGTCGATCCCGAGCCCGCGCGACGTCTTGCGCTGGCGCTTTCGCCGCCATTGGCTGCGGCTGATCCGGCGGATCATCGCCGCTCGCCGAGCCCAGATTTCGGCCGGGAACGCGGCGGGGGATGCGGCCGGCGCCCCGCGCGACCTGTTCGATCTGATTTCGAGCGCGCGCGACCCGGAGACCGGCGCCCTCTTCCCGCCCGAGCGGCTCGCCGACCAGGTCGCGACGATGATCGTCGCCGGCCACGAGACGACGGCGGTCGCCTTGTTCTGGTCGCTTTATCTGTTGGCCGGGGCGCCCGAAATTCAGGAGCGGCTTGCCGCCGAGGCCGCCCCGCTCGATCTCGGCCCCGGCCATGCCGCCCAATCATTGCCGCGGCTCACCTACACCCGCGCCGTGGTGCACGAGGCACTGCGGCTCTACCCGCCGGCCTTCACCCTGGCCCGCCAGGCATTGCGCGCCGACAACGCCGGCGGCATTCCGATCGCGGCGCGCACCGTGGTCTTGATCGCCCCATGGGTGCTGCACCGCCATCGCCTCTTATGGAGCGAGCCCGACCGCTTCGACCCCTCCCGCTTCCTGCCCGACGCGACGCCGCCCGGCCGTTTCGCCTATCTGCCGTTCGGCATCGGCCCTCGGGTGTGCATCGGCGCCCAGTTCGCGCTGACCGAGGCCACCCTGGTGCTGGCCACCCTGGTCCAGGCCTTCCGCATCGAGCGCGCCGACGACCTCCCGGTCACCCCGCGCGCCATCGTCACCACCCAACCCGACCACTCACCCCCATTCCTGCTGCACCAGCGCCGCCCGGCATAGCGCGTTCGTCGCCTCCGTTCGCGGCAAAGCCGTCATTGCCAGAACGCGAGCCCGCATCGGAACCACGAAAGGGGAGCATCGTATGCCGAAGACAGCGTTTCTTCTATCTATCCTTGTATCATACGGAGGCACCATAATCATAGCTCAGAAGATCAATCCGGACTCGAAGGCCGGAACATTTATCGGTTTCATGCTCTGGTTTGGCTGGCCGGTTGTTTTTGCTACCATACTAGGCGTCTATCATTTTAACCGCTTCGGGTACTAGAGGAGCAGGGCGTGGAACAGCACGATTATAAGGGTTATGCGATCATAATGGAGCGTCAAGGTCGTGGCTGGAAGGCGATGATTCAGCCTCCACAGGCCCAATTCCTGATTTCCGGCCCCTCAAACGATGAGCCAACCAGCCATAAGCTCGTGTTGGCCGAGGCGAAAAAGCTCATCGACCGAGGAGCAGTGTAATTCAACCACAGATTGCTGCGGCTGTGCACCGGCGAAGCGTCCCAGCTCCCCAACTTGCACTCGCCGGCCGTTAGTCAGGAATTTGGCGATCGGTTCCAAGGTCGTTGCGGTACAGACCTGGCGCTCGAGCCCGAGCCTCCCCGTTCTTGTCATCCCGGCGAAGGCCGAAACCCACGCCGGCCACAGGCCCCTTCGCCGGCGAGACCAGCGACCTCAACATCAATCGTCGGGACGGCTCTGCTAGTGCTGGGACGCATTCAGATCGCCACGCCCGGCCCACGGGTCCGTGCTATGCGCGGCCCGAGGGCGAAGCCCTGTGCCGCAGCTGTCCGGTTCCGCAACACCGATGCAGTGCAGCACAAAGCCTCCTCTCTTGGCCGCCATCACCGGGCTCCTCCCGGTGATTCACGCCTCTCTTCGACCCCGACCCGGGCACGTGGATGGCCGGAACAAGCCCGGCCATGACGGCTTTAGGAAGAACGAATATTACGTGCGCCCGGCACACTTGTAGGCGAGCCTGAACCGGACAGCCGTGGGCACAGCCCGGCCGATGACGGCTGAAGCGAATCCCGGGTCTGCGTCAAAGCACCGGCTTCAATGCTTGATCTTCGAGTACGGCAGGATCGGGTCGCCGGTTTTGTATTGTTCGGGCCACAGCACGGTTTCGCCCTTGCCGCCGCGGAAATCCTCGAGATTGGTGCTGGTGATGTTCTGGAACTGCACGGTCATGATCCTGGGCTTCGCCCACTCGCCGTTCTTGCCAAAGGTCACGTCGCCGACCACGGTCTTGAAGGTGTGGCTGCGGATCCATTGGGCGATCTTGTCCTGGTCGAGGCCGCCGCTGCCCGCGACCGCGTCGCCCAGCACCTGCAGGTCGGCATAGGCCCAGGGTGCCAGATAATAGCCGAGCGGGTCGACGCCCTTGCCCTGCGCGCGCTTCTGGTATTCGGCGAGGAACTCCATGACCCCGGGGAAGCGCAAGGCCGGCGACGGCAGCCACCAGTCGAAGGTGATGATGCCGTTCAGCATCGGGCCGAGCGAGGTCTTGATCGAGGTGCTCTGCGGCCCGGTGAAATTGCCGCCGAAGATCTTGGTGTCGAGGCCCAACTCGTGGACAGAGCGGATGATGCCGACGCTGTCCGACGGGTAGGAGGAGATGTAGACGATATCCGGGCTCGTTGCCTGGATGGCGCGGATGATCGGGCTGAAATCGGTCGTGTCCGGCGGGTAGGTGCGGTCGTAGACCACCTTGAGCCCGAGCTTTTTGAGGTTGACGCGGGCGCCGTCGGCGGCGTTGCGGGTGGCCTCGCCGTCATCGACCGCGAGTGCGATCGTCTTCAGTCCGAGCTTTTGCTGCTCGGCCTTGACGATGGCGAAAAAGCCCTCCGAGATCGCCGGCCGCGGGTCGGGGCCGACCGGCAGCATCGAGAAGTATTTCGGGTATTGAAACTCCTTGTTGATGTCGAGCGCGAACAGCCCGATGAAGGTCATGTTGTGGGCAATCACTACCGGCATCGCCGGTGCGGCGATATTGGTAGCATAGCCGGAAACTACCAAATCTGCCTTGTCGACGTCGAGGATCTTCGTATAGATGCCGGGAACCAGCGCCGGATTGCTTTGGTCGTCGTAGTAGTCGAGCTTGACCGGCCGGCCCAAGAGGCCGCCCTTTTTGTTGATGTCGTCGGCCCAGATCTGCATGGCCAGCAGCGCCGAGGTGCCGTTGACCGCGAGCCCGCCGGTCAAGGCCATGCTGAAGCCGATCGTGATCGGCTTGCCGGAGGGCGCCGCCGGGGCGGCCAGCGCCGCCGCCGAACTCAACAGCAATCCTGCCAGCGCCGCCAGGGCCGCGCCGAGCGATCCGCGCCGGTTTCTTCGCACCCGATGCCGCGACATTCGCGTCCTCCGCCAATTTTCTGCCTTGCCGACCGGCTCGGCCCGCCTGCCCCGAGATCGGCCGGCAGGGCCAAGACGCCGCAGATCGCCTTCTAGCCCGAATAGGCGAAGCACGCCAAGGCTGTTCTATTCCGGCGCAAACGACGCAATCCCGGCGCCCGGCGCGTCCCAGCTCGGCGCGTCCCCGCCCGGCACCGCGACCGCGAAGCCTCGGCACCGCTAGTGTCGCATCGCCGGGAGAACAGCAGTCTCCCGGGGTCGGTGCGGCGGGTGCCCCAAGCCCGCGGCATCGTGTAGGATGGACCGGTTGCGGATATCTCCGCATGCACCCTTCAGCTATCTGGAGCCTCTGGAATGACCGACACGACCGATTATACGCCCCCCAAGGTCTGGGTCGCCAAGCCGGCGCTTGGCCGGTTTGCCAACATCAATCGCCCGACGGCGGGCGCCCAATATGAGAAGGAGCTGCCGGTCGGCCGCCACCCGTTGCAGCTCTACTCGCTCGGCACGCCGAACGGCGTCAAGGTCACGATCATGCTCGAAGAGCTGCTGGCCCGGGGCCACAAGGGCGCGGAGTACGACGCCTGGCTGATCAAGATCGGCGACGGCGATCAGTTCGGCAGCGGCTTTGTCGCGATCAACCCGAACTCGAAGATCCCGGCGCTCTTAGATCGCAGCGGCCCGAAGCCGATCCGGGTCTTTGAAACCGGTGCGATCCTGATGCACCTGGCCGAGAAGTTCGGTGAGTTTCTGCCGACCGAAGCCGGCGCGCGCGCGGAATGCCTGTCGTGGCTGTTCTGGCAGATGGGTAGCACGCCCTATGTCGGCGGCGGCTTCGGCCATTTTTATGCCTATGCGCCGGTCAAGATCGAGTACGCGATCGACCGATTCACGATGGAGACGAAGCGGCTGCTCGACGTGCTCGACCGCCGGCTCGGCGAGAGCAAGTATGTCGCCGGCCCTGACTACACGATCGCCGACATCGCCATCTTCCCGTGGTACGGCGGACTGGCGAAGTTCGACCAATATGGGGCGACAGAGTTCCTCGCGGTGCACGAGTATAAGAACGTGCAGCGCTGGGCCGACCTGCTGCTGGAGCGGCCGGCGGTCAGGCGTGGGCGCATGGTCAACCGTCTCTCCGGCGAGCCCTCGCAGCAGCTGCACGAGCGCCACGACGCCAGCGACTTCGAGACGAAGACACAGGACAAGCTTGCCGCCGCGAGCTGAGAAAGGTCTGAGGTGGTGTTGCCAGCGTTCGCGCGCTGGCCCATCATCACCAGCTCCGACCGCCGACCGCCCGACCGCCCGAAAGGGATCGCGCCCATGAGCCTTTCGACGCAAAGCCCGTCGCCGAACCTGCCGCCCGACGCGCAGCGGGAGATGCTGCGGCGGATGCTGACAATCCGACGCTTTGAGGAGCGCGCCTCGGCCGATTATCTGGCCGGCAAGATTTATGGTGTAGTGCACTCGTATATCGGCGAGGAGGCCGTCGCGGTCGGCGTGTGCACCGCGCTCGGTCAGCGCGACCGGATCATCTCGACGCATCGCGGCCACGGACACTGCATCGCCAAGGGCGCCGAATTGAACCGGATGATGGCCGAGCTCTACGGCCGGCAGACCGGCTATTGCAAGGGCAAGGGCGGCTCGATGCACATCGCCGATTTCGCCATCGGCATGCTCGGCGCCAACGGCATCGTCGCCGGCGGCATCGCGATCGTGACCGGTGCGGGCCTCGCCGCGAAGCTGGAGGGCAAGGGCGGGGTCGCGGTCTCGTTTTTCGGCGACGGCGCCTCGAATGCCGGGCCGTTCCACGAATGCCTCAACATCGCCGCGACCTGGAAATTGCCGATGCTCTATGTGTGCGAGAACAACATGTATGCGGCGAATACGGCGGCCGCCGCGACCCATGCGCTCTCCGATGTGGCGGCGCGCGCGGCCGGCTACGGCATCCCCGGGGTGGTGGTTGACGGCAACGATGCCTTGGCGGTTTACCAGGCGGCAAACCGCGCCATCGAGCGCGCGCGCTCGAGCGAGGGCCCGACCCTGATCGAATGCAAGACCTACCGCTGGCGCGCCCATACCGAGCGCCGCGGGCAGCCCGACCACCGCGACCGGGCGGAGCTCGAGGCGTGGCAGCGACGAGACCCGATCGCGCGGCTCGAGCGCCAACTGCGCGACCAGGGCGATTTCGACGAGGCCGGCAAGGCTGCCATGGAGCGCGAGGTCGCCGCCGCGATCGAGGCGGCGGTCGCCTTTGCCGAAGCGAGCCCGTTCCCGTTGCCCGAGCAGGCGAGCGACGACGTGTTTGCGGCGTGAAGCGTCCGAGTTCATCGAATGAAGGGTAGGTTCAATTCTGTGAGTCCTTCGAGGCGGCCGCTACGCGGCCCCCTCAGGATGACGGTCTTCCTTAACCCGATGGCTAAGGAGCTTTAATCCGATGGCGAAGGAGCTTTCCTACCGGGTGGAAGCCGCCGCTGAATACGACCGCGCCTTCTCACATGTTTCAACCCATTTCGTCCCGTCCTTGCTGCGCGCGGCCCACCTCGCGTCCGGCATGCGCGTCCTCGACATTGCCACGGGCACCGGGCTCGCTGCCGAGTTGGCCCTCGCCGTCGTCGGGCCGGCCGGCCATGTCACGGCCGCCGACGTGTCCCCCTCAATGGTCGAGAGGGCGCGGGCACGCCTCGGCAAGGCACCGAACGCCTCGGTTTCGGTCGAGGATGGGCAGACGCTTTCGTTTGCGGACGGTAGTTTCGACGCGGTGCTGTGCAGTCTGGGGCTGATGTTCTTCCCCGACCCGGTCCGCGGCCTCTCCGAGTTCCGCCGGGTGCTGCGCCCCGGCCGGCGTGCGGCCGTCTCGGTCCAAACGGTGCCGGACCGCTCCTATAACGGCCAGATCAACGTTATCGTGGCGCGGCATGTGCCGAGCTTGGCCGAGGCCACCTCTCGCACTTTCGCGCTCGGCGAGGCGGCACGGTTACAGATGCTTTTCAGTGAGGCCGGCTTCGTTGACGTCGTGACCCACACTGAGAAGCACACCTTCAGGCTGCCGTCCTTCGAGGCCTATTACGGCCCCTTTGAACGCGGCGGCGCTTCCACTGGCCAAGCGCTGGCCACCCTGCCTGAAGACATACGCCGTGCCGTGCGCGAGGAGGTGCGGCGCGACCTCGGCGATACGGACGGTCCTGTCGAGGTGCAGATGGAGATCAGGGTCGCCAGCGGCCGACGGTAGCATTGCCCCTGGGACCGCCCGAAAGCGTGTCTCGAAGGACACACAATGCCGAT
>CAVWJX010000017.1:0-50377 GCA_963755435.1 uncultured Alphaproteobacteria bacterium | reverse complement strand
CGAGCAGGCGATCTTTCAGGGCAAGCCGGCGGGCGGGCGGCGGGCTTGGGCCGCCTGCTCGAAGGCGTAGGCGAGGCGCAACAGGATGGGCTCGCTCCAGGCCCGCCCGGTGAAGGTGGCGCCATAGGGGCGATCCGGGGTGTCGCCGGCGCCGCTGATCGATCCGGCCGGCACCTGGACGCTCGGATAGCCGGCCTTGGCGGCGATCGCCGCACCCATCGCACCCGGGAACAGCACCGCGTCGAGCCGGTGCCGGTCCATATAGAGGTCGAGGCCGAGGGTGCGCGCGGCGCGCAGATCCATCTGCCGGGCCGACAAATATTCGGGCTCGGCGAGATCGCCGCGGGTCGCGGCAGCGGCGAGAAACAGATCCTGGCCGAAGCGCAAGGCGCGGCCGGCATCGAGGCGGTTGAAGGCGATGATGTCGTCGAGGCTCTGCATCGGGGTTTCCGTCGCCCAGTCGCGCAAGTAGCGATCGAGATCGTGCTTCAGCTCGTAGATGAACACGAGCGGCCGGCGCACCGGCTGCTGGAAGGTCGGGCTTTCGGGGTTGCGGTTGAGGATCGCGATCTCGGTGCCGGGGCCGCCGATCCAGCCCGCGGTCGGCATATTGGCGCGCACGATGGTCGCGCCCGCCTCCTCGATCAGCGCGATCGCCGATCGCATGACCGCCGCCGCACCGGCCGATAACGGTCGGTAATAGACGTCGTTTCCCGGGTCGGCGGGATCGCTCGGGACCCCGATCCGCGCCCCGCGCAGGCCGTCGCGGTCGAGCGCGCTCGGGTAATCAGCCGGGCGCTCGATTGCCGCGGTCGCCGGGTCGAGCGGGTCGGCGGCGGCCAGCACATCGAGCAGGATCGCGGCGTCGCGCACGGTGCGGGTCAACGGGCCGGCGGTGTCCTGGCTGTGCGCGATCGGGACGATGCCGGCGCGGCTCACCAGGCCGACGGTCGGCTTGACCGTGACCAGGCCGCATTGGCAGGCCGGCGACAACAGCGAGCCCGAGGTCTCGGTGCCGATCGCCGCGGCGGCGAGCCCGGCCGCGACCGCCGCCGCCGATCCCGAGCTCGACCCGCCCGGCGAGACCAGCGGCACGCCGCGTTCGCCGAGAGACGGCGCGTAGGGGTTCTTGACCTGGCCGCCCAGCGAGCTGTAGCCGGCCGGCATGTCGATCGCCAGGATATTGGCGAACTCGGTCAGATTGGCCTTGCCGAGGATGACGGCGCCGGCCTGGCGCAGCCGCGCGACCAGCGTGGCGTCGCGATTGGCCCGCGCCGCGGCGAGGGCGAGCGAGCCCGCGGTCGTGTGCTGCCGGTCGGCGGTGGCGATGTTGTCCTTGACGAGGATCGGAATGCCTTCGAGCGGGCGGCGCGGGGTCGGGCCGCCGGCGTCGAGTGCCGCGGCGATGGCGAGCGCATCGGGGTTGACCTCGCGCACCGCGCCGATCAGCGGGCCGGCGCGGTCATAGGCCTCGATCCGCGCCAGATAGGCCTCGACCAGGGCGGCGGCGGTGAGGCTGCCGGCGGCGAGCGCCTGTTGTAGCTCGGCGATCGTCGCGTTGGCGATGTTGGGGCTTGCCATGGACGGGCTCTGTGCTCGCAGTGAATGATCTCGGCAGAGGTTATCATCCGGCATTCTCGGGCGAGGCGGCCGATTCGATGTTCGATCTGGTTTTTCTCGGCACTGCGGCGGCGGTGCCCTCGGCCGAGCGCGGCCTGCCGGCGCTCTATGTCGGCCGTGGGCCGGAGCGGTTTCTCGTCGATTGCGGCGAGGGGACGCAGCGCCAGCTGTTGCGCGCCGGGCTCGGGCTGCGCGGGCTCGGCCACGTGCTGTTGACCCACGCGCATCTCGATCACGTGGCCGGGCTGGCCGGGCTTGTCGCCACCCGCGCGCTGTGGGGGCTCGGCGAGGCGATCGAGATTGTCGGCAGCGCGGAGACGCTCGGGTTCGTCGGCCGCTATCTCGCGGTCACCGTTGGCGGCGAAAGCGCGACCGGCTACCGGCTGCGCGCGGTCGGCCCCGGTTCGGTGCTGTCGCGGGAGGGCTGGCGGCTCGACGCCTTTGCCGTGGCGCATCGCCGGACGCAGAGCCTCGGCTACCGCTTCGAGGATGGGGCGCGCGCCCCGCTACTGGCCGATCGGCTGCGAGCGCTCGGCGTGCCGGACGGGCCGGCGCGGCGCGAATTGGCCGCTGGGCGCCCGGTGCAGCTGGCCGACGGCAAGCGGGTCGAGCCGCAGATGGTGCGCGGCCCCGAGCTTCGCGGCGCCATGCTAGCGATCGTCGGCGATGTCGAGGAGGTGGCCTCGCTCAGCGATTGCGTGCGCGGCGCCGACGCGCTGGTGATCGAGGCGACGTTTCTCGACCGCGACCGGGCGCTCGCCCGCAGCCGCGGGCATCTGACCGCCGCGGCGGCGGCCGGGCTCGCGCACGAAGCCGGCGTCGGCGAATTGCTGCTGACCCATATCTCCGGCCGCTACCGCCCCGAGGAGATCGCGGCGGAAGCCGCCGCAATATTCCCCCGGGTCCGGGTGGTTTCCGACTTTGACCGGGTTGCGGTACGCGCCAGGTAGCACCCGAACCACCCGCAAAAGGGGAGACGGCACACGATCTGGAAAGGGGCCGGGACCGGAAGGATGCTGCCGCGCCATGTTCATGGATGCCTGAGAAATCTCATGTAGAAAGCTCCGAATACGAGCACCAGACCAATATTCACGGCCAGCCGTTCCCAGAATCGGTGTCTGAAGAACACGATATCTACGCCGACTATGACGGCGACCATCGCCACCGCGTAAACCACGTCAGCTACCTGCCGGGCCATTGGGTTCTCCATCATGTGATCCGCCATCCCAGCCCAAGGGGACCCGGTTCGTGTCCTGAACTTCCCCTGCCGGTTCCCGATGGCCGGTCTCGGAGCAAGAGAGCGTACAGCCGGCCCGCTCCGGCGTTCAGAGTACTATAAGAGCTAAAAATGGAGGGCGTTGGCTTCGCCGGGACAATGGGGCCGCGTCAAGGGAGGGTGGAAATGCGGAAGTGGCGGGTTGTGTTCGTGCTCGCCGCATTCTCTGCGGCACGGCCAGCGGGTGCCGTCGGGCTGCAATGGCTGGCCGGCGATACGGTGCAGGTTGCACCGCACCGGTTTGACCGAAATCAGCTAGCAACCGATCAGCCGCTCCTTGGTTACCTATCCCGCCCGGGATCGGCCGGCCGGCATCCTGCCGTGGTCGAGCTGCACGGCTGCGGCGGCTTCGGCTTATCCGATGTAGCCGCCGTCGATGTGCTGAAATCGTTTGGTTATGTCGCTCTGGCGCTCGACAGTCTCGGCGATCAAGGTGCCTGCGGCGAGATGGGCGGCGCCGCGGCCGAGGCGTATGACGCATACGCCGCCCTCGACTGGCTGGCGCAGCAAAGCTTTGTCGACCCCGACCGTGTCGCTGTACTTGGCTTCTCAATGGGAGGGGCGGGCGTCCTCGATGCGGTCGCGGTCGGGAGGTTGCAAGCGATGAACGAGCGGCACTTCCGAGCCGCCGTCGCTTTCTATCCTCCCTGCCAAGTGCAAATGGCCGGGGTCATGAGCGTGCCGACCTTGATCCTGATTGGCGACAAGGATGACTGGGCCCCGCTTTCCGAGTGCCGGGACATGATGCACACGAGAAATGGCAAGGGCGCGCCCGTTAAACTTGTTGTCTACGGGGGCGCAACACACGCTTTCAACGTCCCGGCCCGAACGCGGGATTATCTCGGGCATCATCTCGTCTACGATCCGCGGGCCACCAGCGATGCATGGCAGCAGGTTCGGGATTTTCTCGGCCATATGCTCGCCCGATAAACGGCTAGGCCGCTCGGTGGTCTTTTGATGCGAAAGTCAGCAATTTCCGGGAATGCGGTTGCTACTTGCCGGTGAGGGGGTTGCTTTAGCCGCCGGATATGGCCGGAGACTCGGCGAAAGCGCGGCTGATCGGCTCGGTACACATCTCCGCATGCCCGGTGGTCTGAACCATCCAGATGGATCCCATTCCCTGTCCTCGTCGCCCCCGCGAAAGTGGGGGTTCAGGTGCCAAATGCACGGTGCTTGCGGCCCCTCTCCGTTCACGCCAGGGGCAGGCTCTGGGTGCCCGCTTTCGCGGGCATGACGAAGAATAGGGTACAGGCGTCAAATTTATGCCACTAGGTTTGGCGGCTCCGGGTCGGCCTTGAGCCTGGTCGCGGCCGCCGCACTCGACCGCGGCGGCGATTTCGAGGACACTGCCGACCGATTGCCAGAGCGGAGCCAGCCCTCGCGATGAACTCGACCGACGCCTCGACCCTGATCCCGGTCACGCTGCTGACGGGCTTTCTCGGCAGCGGCAAGACCACCGTCCTGAACCACGTGCTGAAGCAGCCCGAGATGGCGGCGACCGCGGTCATCGTCAACGAGTTCGGCGAGATCGGCATCGACCATCTGCTGGTCGAGAAGGCGAGCGACGATGTCGTGCTGCTGAACAGCGGCTGTCTGTGCTGCACTGTGCGCGGCGACATTGTCGACACCCTCCTGAACCTGTTCGTCGGCCGCGCCGGCGGCAAGATCCCGCATTTCACCCGCGTCGTGATCGAGACCACCGGGCTCGCCGACCCGGCGCCGATCCTGCACACCTTGATCTCGGACCCGCTGATCGCGGCGCGCTATACGCTCGACGGGGTGGTGACGACGGTCGACGCAGTCAATGGCGCCGCCACCCTCGATCGCCAGCCCGAGGCGGTCAAGCAGGCCGCGGTCGCCGACCGGCTGCTGCTGACCAAGACCGATCTCGCCGCTCCCGGCGCCGCCGCGGCGCTGCAGGCGCGACTCGCCGCCCTCAACCCCACGGCCCCGCTATTGTCGCCGGCCCAGGGCAAGGTCGATCCGGCGCTGCTGTTCAATCTCGGCTTTTACGACCCGCAGACGAAGAGCCTCGATGTGCAGCGCTGGCTGCGCGACGAGGCCTTCGAGGCCGGCCACCAGCACGGGGACGGGCAGCACGAGAACGGGCAGCACGGGGACGGGCATGGCCACGACGAGGACGGCGACGAGCATGGGCTTGGGCACGGCCGGCCCGACGTCAACCGCCACGACGACCATATCCGCGCCTTCTGCATCACCCGCGAGCGGCCGATCTCCTGGGCCGCGCTGTCGACCTGGCTCGACGCGCTGGCGACGATGCGCGGCGACGATCTGCTGCGGCTGAAGGCGATCGTGGCGTTGAGCGACCGCCCCGGCGAGCCGGTCGTCGTGCACGGCGTGCAGCACCTGTTTCACCCGCCGGTCTTGCTGCCGCAATGGCCGAGCGACGACCACCGCACCCGCATGGTGTTCATCACCCGCGACCTGCCGAAGGAGGCGATCGAGCAGACCCTCGCCGCCTTTGAGGAAGCCGTCGAGCAGTCCGGATAGAAGGCCGCCGCAGCGCCGCGTCAGCCGATCGGGAATTGCGTCGCGACGATGCAGTTTTCGAGGATGCCGCGGCCGCGGTCGGGCGGGTGGTGCTGGGCGACCAGGCGGGCGTGCACCTCGGTGATCGAGGCGGCGTCGATGCCGGGCTCGGTCGGCACGTATTGCACGAGATTGTCGCGAAAGCCGCGCCGGGTCACGTAGATCGGCTCGAGGCCGCGGCCGCGGGCGACGGCGGCGAGGGCGTCCGACATCGGCCGCACCGCCGGGTTGACCGAGAAATCGGCCCAGTTGTTGGCGAGAACGCCGCCCGGCGCGAGCGCGTCGAGGCAGCGCGACCAGAAAGCTTCGTTGCTGTCGGTCGGCCCCGACGAATCATAAAGGTCAACCAGGATGACGTCGAAGCGCGCGGTGGTCGTGGCGACGAATTGCTGGGCCGGCTCGAGCGTGACCGGCTGGGTCAGGTAGAACCAGCGGCGGGCGAGGGCGATAACGGTCTCGTCGGCATCGACCAGGGTCGCCGCGCAATCCGGCAGGTAGGCGCGCATGAAGCGCCACATCGCCGCCCCGCCGACGCCGAGCAGCAAGGCATTGACCGGCTTGGGACTCATCGCAAAGGCCAGCGACATCAGCCGCTCGTAGTGGAATACGAGGCGCGCCGGATACATCATGTCCATGCTCGACTGCTCGGTCACCTGAACGCTGCTGCCGAACGAGCCGAGCGTGCGGAAATGGCGCGGTCCGCGGTCGAAATCGACGACGAACACCGGCGAGCCGAAGGTCGGCGCCCGGCGCAGGATGCGCAGCCGCGCTTCGCCGCCGAAATAATCGAGGACCAGCCGGCGCTGCCGCTCTTCGCCGAATTCGGTGATCATCTGCGCCGGCGCGGGCGGGCCGGCCGGGAGCAGCCGGCGACGAGCGCGTGCGCTTGACCGCGGCCACGGTCGGCGCAGCAGCGAATGGGTCGTCGGCCAAGCTTGATCACGCCCAGCAGTAACCCCGATCCGGCCGGCAATTTCAAGCGCGTACGCTCGCGCCGCGGTGGCGCTGGCGAACCCGGCTTTGACGCTGCCGGAGGTGAACCTTAAATTGAGGCTCGCCAACCAGCGGCGGGCACGGCCAATTCGCCACCCGACCGGACGAGGAGCGTCGACCAGTATGGACACCGGCACCATTCGCGCCACCGAAGACGAGGCCCTGCTGTTTCATTCGGGCGGGCGCCCCGGCAAGCTCGCGATCGCCCCGACCAAGCCCTTGACCACCCAGCGCGACCTGTCGCTCGCCTATTCGCCGGGTGTGGCCTTTCCCTGCCTGCACATCGCGCGCGATCCGAGTGCCGCATTCGACTACACCTCGAAAGGCAATTTCGTCGCGGTGATCTCGAACGGCACCGCGGTCTTGGGCCTCGGCGATCTCGGGGCGCTCGCCGCCAAGCCGGTCATGGAAGGCAAGGCCGCTTTGTTCAAGCGCTTTGCCGACATCGATTCGATCGACCTCGAAATCGACACCCGCGACGTCGACCAGTTCGTCAACTGCGTGCGCTATCTGCACCCGGCCTTTGGCGGCATCAATCTCGAGGACATCAAGGCGCCGGAATGCTTCATCATCGAGGAGCGGCTGCGCGAGCTGCTCGACATCCCGGTGTTTCACGACGATCAGCACGGCACCGCGATCATCGCCGCCGCGGGCCTGATCAACGCGCTCCATCTGACCGGCCGCACCCTCGGAGAGGTCAGGATGGTGATCAACGGCGCCGGCGCCGCCTCGATCGCCTGCGTCGAGCTGCTGAAAACGATGGGCCTGCCGGCGCACAACGTCGTCCTGTGCGACACCCGGGGCGTCGTCTACCGCGGCCGCACCGACGGCATGAACCAGTGGAAGTCGGCGCACGCGGTCGAGACCCGGGCGCGCACCCTCGGCGAGGCGATCGAGGGGGCGGACGTGTTCTTCGGCCTTTCGGCCAAGGGGGCGGTCGACCGGGCGATGGTCCGCTCGATGGCCGAAAAACCGATCATCTTCGCCATGGCCAACCCCGACCCCGAGATCACCCCGGAAGAGGTGCGCGCGGTCCGCTCGGACGCGATCATCGCCACCGGGCGCTCGGACTACCCGAACCAGGTCAACAACGTCCTGGGCTTCCCCTACATCTTCCGCGGCGCGCTCGATGTGCGCGCATCGACGATCAACGAGGCGATGAAGATCGCCGCCGCCGAGGCGCTGGCGGGGCTGGCGCGCGAGGACGTGCCCGACGAGGTCGCCGCCGCCTATTCCGGCGAGCGGCTGACCTATGGACCCGACTACATCATCCCGGCGCCGTTCGACCCGCGGCTGATCTGGGCGGTGCCGTCGGCGGTGGCCAAGGCGGCGATGGATTCGGGGGTGGCGCGCAAGCCGATCCCCGACATGGACGCCTACAAGCGCTCGCTGCGCGGGCGGCTCGACCCGACCGCGGCCGGGCTCGAGCTGATCTTCGAGCGGGTGCGCGCGGCACCCAAGCGCGTCGTCTTTGCCGAGGGCGAGGAGGAGAAGACGATCCGCGCGGCGCTGCTGTTCCGCGAGAGCGGTTATGGCACCCCGGTGCTGGTCGGCCGCGAAGAGCGGATTCGCGCGACCATGGAAACGATGGGGTTGAACGCGCCGCAGGGGCTCGAAATCCACAACGCCCGGCTGTCGCACGACAACAAGCGCTACACCGATTTTCTTTACGCGCGCCAGCAGCGCCACGGCATGCTGTATCGCGATTGCCAGCGCATGGTGAACCAGGATCGCAACGTGTTTGCCGCCTGCATGGTCGCGTGCGCCGACGCCGATGCGATGGTCACCGGGGTCACCCGCAACTCGTTCGATGCGCTCGACGAGGTGTCGCGGGTGATCGCGGTCAAGTCGGGTTGCGAGCTGTTCGGGCTGACGGTGCTGCTGGCGCAGGAGCGCACCGTGCTGATCGCCGATACCCTCGTTCATGAGCTGCCGAGCTCGGCGCAGCTCGCCGACATCGCCGTCCAGGCGGCGGCCAAGGCGCACGCGCTCGGTCTCGAGCCGCGGGTGGCGCTGCTGTCGTATTCGAATTTCGGCAATCCGATGCGCAAGGACGGCCAGCGCGTGCGCGACGCGGTGGCGCTCCTCGACGAGCGCGGCGTCGGCTTCGAGTATGACGGCGAGATGAGCGCCGATGTCGCCCTCGACGAGCGGTTGATGCGCCAGCTCTACCCGTTCTGCCGGCTGCGCGGCCCGGCCAACATCCTGGTCATGCCCGAACTGCACAGCGCCAACATCGCCGCCAAATTGCTGCCGCGGCTCGGCGGCGGCACCGTGGTCGGGCCGCTGCTGCTCGGCCTCTCGCAACCGGTGCAGATCGTCAACATGGGGGCGACGGTCTCCGACCTCGTCAACCTCGCCGCGCTGTCGGCGCACGACGCGATCCGCTGACACGGGCCGCGGCCGCGCAAGCCTCGCGGCTCGGCATGATCGGACGCCGGGCCGCCAGATTGTGCCGGGTTCCGGCGCTGGCGTTGCCGGTGGCGACGCCCGGGCTCGCCGTGCTCGCGGTGCTGACCGGGCGCGGCGTCCTCGACCCGCGGCTGGCGCTGATCTGCGGCGCCGCAATCGTGGTGCTGACCGCGATCGTGATCGGCCGCTTTGTCCTCGCCGCCGCCGCCTTGCGCGAGACGGTCGAGGAGATTGCCGCCAGGGAAGTGGTGGAGCCGGCGCCGCGGCGCCGGCTGGCAGCGGGCCCGAGCCGCGCCACGGACGAGACCCGGCAGACCATTTTGCGGCTGGCCCGGGGCTGGCGCGGGCAAGTGGAAAGCGCGCAAGCGCGCCTCGCCGCGGCCGATGCGATCATCGATGCGGTTCCCGATCCGCTGATCCTGCTCGACGGCAGACGGCGGATCGTGCGCGCCAACGCCGCCGCCGGCGAGTTTGTCGGCGCAGTGCTGCCGTTGCGCGACCTTGCCGCGGCATTGCGCAATCCGGCGGTGCTGGCGGCGGCGGATGCGGTATTGCGCGGGGAGGCCGCGCGCGTCGTCGAATTCACCCTCTCGGTCCCGGTCGAGCGCCAGCTGCGGGCGCGTTTCGCCCGCATCGCCGGAGCCTCGCCCGAGGGCGCCGCCGCCGTGCTGAGTTTGTACGACGTGACCGAATTGAAGCGGGCCGAGCAGTTGCGCGCCGACTTCATCGCCAATGCGAGCCACGAATTGCGCACGCCGCTCGCCACCCTCTCCGGGTTTATCGAGACCTTGCGCGGTCCCGCCCGTGACGACCCCGAAGCCGGCGAGCGGTTTCTGGCGATCATGAGCGGGCAGGCGGCGCGGATGACCCGCCTGGTCGAGGATCTGTTGTCGCTGTCGCGCATCGAATTGAACGAGCATGTGCCGCCGCAGGGCTCGGTGGCGCTAGGGGCGGTGCTCGACCATCTGGCGCAGGCGCTCGAGCTGCGCGCCGCCGAGCGCGGCATGCGGCTTCGGCTGCACCTACCGACCGATCTGCCGGAGGTCCAAGGCGACCGCGACGAACTCACGCAGCTGTTCCAGAATCTGTTGGACAACGCGATCAAATACGGCCGCCCCGGCAGCGAGATCGCGGTCGACGCCTGGGCTCTCGCGCCGGACGCGGCCAATGGCCAACGCGGTTCGGGCCCCGCGGTCGCGGTTGCGGTGCGCGATCACGGCGAGGGCATCGCCCGCGAGCATCTGGGGCGCCTGACCGAGCGCTTTTACCGCGTCGACACGGCGCGCTCGCGCGAGATGGGCGGCACCGGGCTCGGGCTGGCGATCGTCAAGCACATCGTCAACCGTCACCGTGGGCTTCTCGAAATCGACAGCAGCCTCGGCGAGGGCTCGGTGTTCACCGTGTTCCTGCGCTCTCAACCGCCTACCCCCTAGGAGCGGTATCGCCGGCGTTTGTCACAAAAGCGCAATTTGATCGTCATAAAATCGCGTTGCTCGACGCTTAAGAGGGGTCGTCCCGGCTACCACCCTTTTTGCAAATCCTGAGCTTCGATCGATCTCGTGGTTCGGGACGGCCGGCAATCAGGGTGCGGGGCGTTGCCGCCCGGGACCGCCGAAATCCGCCTGCCACGGATTGAGCGGATCGTCATTCTACCAATCATCCATTGGGGAGATTGCAAATGTTAGCGAAGATGACAGCCTGTGCCGCCGCGCATTTCGGCCGGCTGGCGACCGCTGAACTCTTGGCGGGCGCCCTGGTCGCGGCGGGCCTGACCGCCGAAGCCGTCGCCGCGACCCAGATCACCGGCGCCGGATCGACCTTCGACTATCCGTTCTTTTCCAAAGCCTTTTACGAATATAGCCAGCAGCACGCCGACGTCACCGTAAACTATCAGTCGATCGGCAGTGGCGGCGGCATCCAGCAATTCACCGCCGGAACCGTCGATTTCGGGGCCTCCGATGTGCCGATGAACGCACAGGAATTGGCCCGCGCCAAGGCGCCGGTGCTGCAGATCCCGGTGACGCTGGGCGGCGAGGGGATCGCCTATAACCTGCCGGGGATCGCCAAGGGACTGCATTTCACCCGCGACCTCCTCGCCGACATCTATCTCGGCAAAATCACCAAATGGAATGATCCGGCGATCGCCAAGCTCAACCCCGGGGCCAAGCTTCCCGACACCGCGATCACCGTCGTGCACCGGTCCGACGGGTCCGGCACCACCTATATTTTCACCGATTTTCTGAGCCATGTTTCGCCCGAGTGGAAGCAGAAGGTCGGCACCGGGAAAAGCGTGCAATGGCCGGCGCCGAGCAGCATCGGCGGCAAAGGCAATGAGGGCGTCGCCGGGCTGGTGCGGCAGACCCCGGGTGCGATTGGCTATGTCGAGCTGGCCTATCTGCTGGAAAACAATATGCCGTTCGGGATGGTCGAGAACCGCGACGGCAAATATCTCTACCCGACGATCGCGACCGTGGCGGCGGCAGCGGCGACCAAGCCCAACGTCTCGTCCACCGACTTCTCGATCGTCGACGCGTCCTGCGCCGAGTGCTATCCGATCAGCGGCTATTCGTGGGTTTTGCTGTACCAGAAGCCTACCGACCCGAAGCGCGCGGAACTGGTAAAGAGCGTCATGTCCTGGCTGGTCACCAAGGGCCAGGCGATCGCCAAGACGGTCGATTATGTGCCGCTTCCCGCCAACGTGCAGCAGCACGCGCTGCAGATCCTGGGCCAAATCGAGGTCGCGCGGAGCGGCGGGTGAGCCGAGCGAAAGGCAGGCAGGCCCGGTCGGAGCGGTCGAGTGGCTGACCAGGCGGTCGGCGGCGGCGAGCGGTCTGCGGCGGGAGGGTATCGCCCCCGCCCGGTCCGCTGGCTGGACCGCGTCCTGGCCGTGCTGTTCACCGGCGGGCTGCAAGGCTTTTGCTTCCTGTTCCTGGCGGTGGTGGGCGGGCTCGCCCTCGAACTGCTGTGGGGCTCCCGGCTGTCGCTGGAGACTTTCGGGATCGGTTTCCTGTGGAGCACCGAATGGAACCCGGTGACGCAGCAATTCGGTGCAGCGCCGTTCATTTACGGAACCGTGGTCAGCTCGACGATCGCCCTCGCGCTGGCCACCGGCATCGGGGTCCTGGCCGGGGTGTTCCTCGCCGAATTTGCCCCGCGCCGGGTCGGGGTCGTGCTCGGCATGCTGATCGAGCTGTTGGCGGCGGTGCCCAGCATCGTCTACGGGCTGTGGGGCTTGTTCGTGCTGGCCCCGGTGGTCAGCGGCTGGATCGGCCCGGCGCTTCAGGGGGCCTTTGGTTTTCTGCCGATCTTTCAGGGCACGATCTACGGCGTCAACATGCTGACGGCGGCACTGATCCTGACCTTGATGATCCTGCCGACGATCACCGCGATCACCCGCGATCTGATCGCGGCGATGCCGATGCGGTACCGGGAGGCCTCGCTCGCGCTCGGCTCGACGCCGTGGGAGATGGTCTCCAAGGTGGTGCTGCCGTCGATTCGCCGCGGGATCTTTGGCGCCTGCATGCTGGCCTACGGCCGCGCGCTGGGCGAGACGATCGCCGCCACGATGGTGATCGGCAACCGCCCGGTCATCTCGGCGTCGCTGTTTGCGCCGGGTTATACCATTGCCAGCGTGATCGCCAACGAGTTCACCGAGGCGACGACCAACCTCTACATCAGCGCGCTGATCGAGCTTGGGCTTATTCTGCTGATCGTCAGCCTGATGGTCATCGGCATCGGCCGGCTGATGGTCCGCCTGTTTCTGCGCTGAAGATTGCGGCACCCCAGGATGATCGGAGGATGATCGGAATTTCGATCCCGGCGCGGCGGCGGCTGAGAAGCCTGCTGTGGACCGCGGCGTCGGCATGCTGCGCCATCGGGGTTTCGGTGGTGCTGCTGCTGATCATGGGCTATGTCGTTCGCGAGGGGGCGGGCGCGTTGTCGCTGTCCTTCCTCACCCAATTGCCGCACCCGGTCGGGGTGCCGGGCGGCGGTGTCGCCAACGGCATTGTCGGCACCCTGATCATTGTCGGGATCGCCGCGATGATGGCGTTCCCGGTCGGCATCTTCGTCGGCATCTACCTCGCGGTTTATAGCCATCGCCGGCTGGCGAAATCGCTGAGCTATCTCGCCGACGTTCTGGCCGGGGTGCCGAGCATCGCGATCGGCATCTTCGCCTATACGCTGCTGGTCGCGCCGTTTCGCCATTTCTCGGCGGTTTCGGCGGCCTTTGCCTTTGCTGTGCTGATGGTCCCGCTGGTGATCCGGACCACCGAGGGCGCCCTGGCCGTGGTCCCGCGCGAGCTGCGCGAGGCGGCGACCGCGCTCGGCGCGATGGAGCATCGGGTGACGACCAAGGTCTTGCTGGTCGCCGCGCGCCCCGGCATCGTCACCGGGCTGCTGCTGGCGCTGGCGCGAGTCACCGGCGAGACCGCACCATTGCTGTTCACCGCGTTCGGCAGCCAGTTCTGGGAATTCGATCCGAACAAGCCGATGGCCGAGCTGTCGCTGCAGATATTCACCTACGCGATCTCGCCCTACCAGGACTGGCATCAGCAGGCCTGGGGCGGTGCGCTGCTGCTGATCGTCGCCGTGTTTGTTCTGAGCGTGTTCGCCCGGCTATCGTTTATGTGGCGCGGCGGTGCGGCGATCGGCAGAGGAACCGATTGATGCGACCCGGCGCCGGCCCGCCCGCTCATTTGCGCCCGCTGGTTGGCCACGGCCTGGCGTCGTTCCCCGTAGCTAGCAGGCAGGTTTAAGAGATGATCTCCTCGCTGTCGAAATTGTACCGGAGCGATGCCGAGCCGGCGCCGCTCCCGGCGCCAGGCCGGGTCGCCGCCGCCCAGCCCGAGCTGCCGGTGAAGGCGCAGATCCGCAACCTCGCCTTTCACTATGAAAAATTCCAGGCGCTGAAAGACATCAACCTGGTGCTGCACGACCGCCGGGTGACGGCGTTCATCGGCCCGTCGGGGTGTGGCAAATCGACCTTGCTGCGGGTGCTCAACCGCATCTACCAGCTCTATCCGGGCCAGCGCGCCACCGGCGAGGTGTTGATCGACGGCGAAAATATTCTTGGTTCGGGGATCGACCTCAATCGGCTGCGCGCCAGGATCGGCATGGTGTTTCAAAAGCCGACGCCGTTTCCGATGTCGATCCACGACAACATCGCCTTTGGCATCCGGCTCTATGAGAGACTGCCCAAATCGGAGCTGGCCGACCGGGTCGAGCAGGCACTCGAGCGCGCGGCGCTATGGAACGAGGTCAAGGACAAGCTGAAGCAGAGCGGGCTCAGCCTGTCGGGCGGCCAGCAGCAGCGCTTGTGCATCGCCCGGGCGATCGCGGTCGAGCCCGAGATCCTGCTGCTCGACGAGCCCGCCTCGGCGCTCGACCCGATCTCGACCCAGCGCATCGAGGAACTGATCACCGAATTGAAGGCCGATTATTGCATCGCCATCGTCACCCACAACATGCAGCAGGCCGCGCGCAGCTCGGACTACACCGCTTTCATGTATCTGGGCGAGCTGATCGAGTTCGACGAGACCGAGCGGATCTTCACCCACCCGAAAGAGCGGCGCACCGAAGATTACATCACCGGCCGTTTCGGCTGAGCCGGCGGAGGATTTTGCCGATGTCCTCGGAGCATTTGATCAAGGGCTACGACGAGGAGCTGCGCAAGCTCAACAACATCATCACCGAGATGGGCGGGCTTGCCGAGAGCCAGCTCGGCGCGGCGATCGATGCGGTGATCGAGCGCGACAGCGAGCTTGCCAGCAGTGTCGTCGAAGGCGACGCCCAGGTCGATCAGCTGCAGCGCGACCTCGACAATCTGGCATTGCGGCTGCTGGCGTTGCGCCAGCCGGTGGCGCGCGATCTGCGCGAGATCTTTGCCGCGCTGAAGATCGGCAGCGACCTCGAACGGATGTGCGACTACGCCGCCAATGTCGCCAAGCGGGCGATCGCGCTGAACCAGTCGCCGCCGGTCCAGCCGGTCTATGCGCTGCCGCGCATGGCGCGGCTGGCCGAGCTGTTGGTCAAGGAGGTGATCGACGCCTATGTCGCCCGCGACGCCGACAAGGCCTATGCGGTATGGATGCGCGACGAAGAACTCGACGAGATGTATGCGAGCCTGTTTCGCGAATTATTGACCTACATGATGGAGGACCCGCGTAATATCAGCGCCTCGACGCATCTCCTATTCATGGCCAAGAATATCGAGCGGATCGGCGACCACGCGACCAACATCGCTGAGGATCTATATTACCTGGTGCACGGCACGCCGCTGACCCAGAAGCGGCCGAAGGGCGACAATTCGAGCATCGAAGTGGTCCGGCCGGGGCGGGCCCGGCCATGAGCAAGCCGCTGGTGCTGATCGTCGAGGACGAGGCGCCGCTCGTCACCCTGCTGCGCTATAACCTCGAAAAAGAAGGGTTCGAGGTCGGCGAGGCCAGCGACGGCGAGGAGGCCTTGACCCGGATCGCCGAGCGCAAGCCCGACATCGTGCTGCTCGACTGGATGCTGCCGCTGGTCTCGGGCATCGAGGTATGCCGCCAGATCCGCCGCTCGCCGGCGACCCGCACCCTGCCGGTGATCATGCTGACCGCCCGCGGCGAGGAGGCCGATCGGGTGCGCGGGCTCGACAGCGGCGCCGACGATTACATCGCCAAGCCGTTCAGCCTGCGTGAACTGACCGCCCGATTGCGTGCAGTGATCCGCCGGGCCCAGCCCGAGGCCGCGAACGAAATCCTGCAGTTTGACGAGGTGGCGATGGACCTCGCCGCGCACCGGGTGTCGCGGGCCGGCAAGCCCATTCATCTCGGCCCGACCGAGTTCCGCCTGCTGCGCCATCTGATGCGCTACCCGGGCCGGGTGTTTTCGCGCGAGCAGCTGCTCGACGCGGTCTGGGGGCACGACGTCTATGTCGAGGCGCGCACCGTCGACGTGCACATCCGCCGCCTGCGCAAGGCGCTGAACGGCGAGGGTGATTTCGACATCGTGCGCACCGTGCGCTCGGCCGGCTACGCCCTCGACCGCGCCCACGACTAAGCTTGCCTCGACCCACGGTCAACCGGACGGTCAACCGGAAAGCCGCCAGCGCAGGGTGTCGCCGCCGCGAAACGGGACGATCGCGGTCTCGCCGGCGCCGATCTGGTGCGGGACAGCGAGCGGCTCGCGCCGCAAGCTCACCCGCGTTTGGTTGACCGGAAGGCGGTAGAATTTGGCGCCGTTTAACGCGGCAAAGGCCTCCAGCCGGTCGAGCGCGGCTTCCTCTTCAAAGATCTCGGCATAGATTTCGAGCGCACAGACGGCGGTGAAAATGCCGGCGCAGCCGCATGCCGCCTCCTTCGCCGAAACCGCGTGCGGGGCGCTGTCGGTGCCGAGAAAAAAGTGCGGGTCGCCGGATACCGCCGCCCGGCGCAGCGCGAGGCGATGCCGCTCGCGCTTGGCGATCGGCAGGCAATAAAGATGCGGGCGCAGGCCGCCGGCGAAGAGGGCATTGCGGCTGATCGCCAGATGATGCGCGGTGATCGTCGCCGCCAGGTTCGGGCCGGCCGCGCCGACATATTGCACGGCCTCCGCGGTGGTGATGTGCTCGAGGACGATGCGCAATTCGGGCAGCCGGCGGCGCAGCGGGTCGAGCACCCGGTCGATAAACACCGCTTCGCGGTCGAACACGTCGATGTCGGGATCGGTGACCTCGCCGTGGACCAAGAGCGGCATGCCGATCCGGCCCATCTGCTCCAGTACCGGCATGACCCGGTCGAGATCGGTGACCCCGAGTGCGGAGTTGGTCGTCGCATGCGCCGGGTAGAGCTTGACCGCGGCAAAGACGTTTTCCTCGAACCCGCGGGCGATTTCTTGGCGGTCGCTCGCCTCGGTCAGATAACAGGTCATCAGCGGGGTGAACGCGGCGCCCGCCGGCAGTGCCGCCAGAATGCGCCGGCGATAGGCGAGCGCCGCCGCGATGTCGGTTACCGGCGGCACCAGGTTCGGCATCACGATGGCGCGGGCGAACTGCCGGGCGGTGAACGGCAGCACCGCGGCGAGCATCGCGCCGTCGCGCAGATGGACGTGCCAGTCGTCGGGGCGGCGCAGGCTGATCGGGTCCATTCTCTCGGCCATTTATGATCCCATATCAGCATAGATCAGGCGGCGGCGGGCGGGCTATGGCCGGGCGGCGCCGGCCCGGTCGCAACATTCGGGAGAGGTCGCGCGAGATGAGCGGATGCATCGTCGGCTGGGCGCATAGCAAATTCGGCAAACACGAAGGCAAGGACATCGAGCAGCTGATCGTCGAGGTGACCAATGCGGCGCTCGCCGATGCCGGGGTCGCCGCGGCCGATATCGACACCGTGTATCTCGGCACGATGAACGGCGGTTTTGTCCGCCAGGAGTTTCCGGCATCGCTGGTGTTTCAGGCCGACCCCGGCTTTCGCTTCAAGCCCGCGACCCGGGTCGAGGACGCCTGCGCCACCGGGTCGGCGGCAATCCATCAGGGACTGAACGCGATCGCTGCCGGCAGAGCGCGCCTGGCGCTGGTCGTCGGGGTTGAGAAGATGAGCGAGGTCTCGGGCGCCCAGGTCGGCGACATCCTGTTGGGCGCCAGCTACCGCAAGGAAGAGGACGCGATCGAGGGCGGCTTTGCCGGCATCTTCGGCCAGATTGCCCAGAGCTATTTCCAGCGCTATGGCGACCAGTCCGACGCACTGGCCCGGATCGCCGCCAAGAACCACAAGAACGGCGTCGCCAACCCGTTGGCGCAGATGCAGAAGGATCTCGGCTACGAATTCTGCCGCACCGTCTCCGACAAGAACCCGATCGTCGCCGGCCCGTTAAAGCGGACCGACTGCTCACTGGTTTCGGACGGCGCCGCGGCGGTCGTGCTGGCCGATACGGCGACCGCTCTGAGCCTGAAGAAGGCGGTGATCTTCCGCGCCGCCGAGCAGGTCAACGACTTTCTGCCGATGAGCCGGCGCGACGTGATCGCCTTCGACGGGCCGGCGCTGGCCTGGCAACGGGCGCTGGCGGCGGCGCGCCTCAGCCTCGACGATCTCGATCTGGTCGAGACCCATGACTGCTTCACGATCGCCGAATTGATCGAGTACGAGGCGATGGGGCTGACCCCCAAGGGCGAGGGTGCGCGCGCGATCCTCGAAGGCTGGACCGAAAAGGGCGGCAGGCTGCCGGTCAACCCGTCAGGCGGGCTCAAATCGAAGGGGCACCCGATCGGCGCCACCGGCGTGTCGATGCACGTGCTTGCGGCGATGCAGCTGACCGCGAGCGCCGGCGGCATCCAGGTGCCGGGTGCGGCACTCGCCGGGGTCATGAACATGGGCGGTGCGGCGGTCGCGAATTTCGTCAGCATTCTCGAACCATTGCGGGCCTGATCGCACCCGCTCCCGGCAGGCGACGACATCCCGCCCCGCGGGAAAGCCGTCATGCCCGGATAAGGGGTTCCGGTCAAACGGCGATGGAGGAGGTGTCATGGGGGATTTCCGCGCTCTGCTATTGCACGAAGAAGCGGGGAAGATCGTCCCGCGCCTGGAGCGGGTCGACGAGGCGCGGTTGCCGGCGGGCGAGGTCACCGTCGCGGTCGAATATTCGACGCTCAATTACAAGGACGCGATGGTGCTTGGCGGATTGGGCCGGCTGGTGCGCAGCTATCCGCACATTCCCGGCATCGATTTCGCCGGCACTGTCGAGCGTTCCGATGCGCCCGAGTTCCAGCCCGGCGACCCGGTCATCCTGACCGGCTGGCGGGTCGGCGAGACGCATTGGGGCGGCTATGCCGAGAAGGCCAGGGTCGAGGCCGCCTGGCTGGTGCGCCGGCCCGAGGGGCTGGGCGCCGCCCAGGCGATGGCGATCGGCACCGCCGGGCTGACCGCGATGCTGGCGCTGATGGCGCTGGAGCGGCACGGGCTGCACCCCGGTGCCGGCGAGGTCCTGGTCACTGGCGCCGCGGGCGGCGTCGGCAGCGTCGCGGTGGCGCTGCTCTCGGCGCTCGGGCATCGGGTGGTGGCCGCCACCGGCCGGCCCGACCAGCGCGAATACCTGTTGGGGCTCGGCGCTGCCGATCTGATCGAGCGCGCCAGCCTCGCCGCGACCCCGACGCGGCCGCTCGACCGCGAGCGCTGGGCCGGCGCCATCGACGCGGTCGGCGGCACCACCTTGGCGACGATCCTGACCCAGCTCAAATACCGGGCCAGCGTCGCCGCTTGCGGTCTGGCGGGCGGCAGCGACCTGCCGGCGACGGTGATCCCGTTTCTGCTGCGCGGGGTCAATCTCTTGGGCATTGATTCGGTGATGTGTCCGCGCGCGGAGCGCAGCGAAGCATGGCGGCGCCTGGCCTGCGACCTGCCACGCGAGCGCCTCGATGAGATCAGCCAAACCGTGCCACTTGCCGCCGTGCCGCAGCTCGCGCCACGGCTGCTGAACGGAGCGGTGCGCGGCCGCACGGTGATCGACCTCAGGGCGCCGGGCGGGTGGGAATTTTGATCCTGTTCGCGTGTTGGCGAAACATGATGAAAAACCGTTCCGAAGCTGTCCCCCGAACCCCCGCCCAACGCGGCCAGATCATCCAACGCGTCATCGTCGACGGCTGGACCTGCGCCGAAGCCGCCGCCGCCGCCGGGATCCCCGAGAAGCTCGTCGATGCCTGGGTCGGCGCTTTCCGCCGACACGGCATGGCGAGCCTGCGCCATGCGGCGCGCATGCCGGCCGGCGGGGCGATCGTGCAGCTGTGCTTGCGCCCGGTCCCTCGGGGCTGGGCGCCCGGCGCATGGACCGTCATCGCCAACCGACTGGGCCGCTGGTTTTGGTCCGAGCACCCGACCCGAGCGGCCTCGGTGCGCCACTCGCAAGACGATCGGCGCGGCGGGTCATAGGCTCGATCGGGCTGTGTTAACCTTGTGAGAACTGGCGTTTTCGCTCGGGCCGCTGCATAATAGGCCCGGGTCGGCCGCTTCCGTTTGGGGCGAGAGCGAGCCGCCGGGGGCGGGGGGATGCAGAGCAACGCTTGCGCGCGGCGTACGCTGCTGCGCGTGCTGGCGGGCAGTGCGGTAATCGGAGCCGGGCTCGGCGCCGCACTGGCGCAGCCGCCCGGCCGGGCGCCGCCGTGGCGCAGGGTGCCGCCGGAAAAGCCGCGCCCGCCGCGTCTGCCGATGGTGGTGCTCGATCCGGGCCATGGCGGCATCGACCCCGGAGCAATCGGCGCCGACGGCGTCTTTGAAAAAAATATCGTCTACGCGACGGCGCGCGATCTGGCGCGCTACCTGAGGGCGAGCGGCCGCTTTCGCGTCGCGCTGACCCGAGGGCCCGACGAGTTCGTGCCGTTGCGCGATCGGGTGGCCCGCGCCCGCGCGCTGCATGCCGATCTGTTTCTGGCGATCCATGCCGATGCGCTGCCGGACCCCCGAATGCGCGGCTTGTCGGTGTTCACTTTGTCGGCCCAGGCGTCCGACCGCGAGGCGGCGGCGCTCGCCGACAGCGAGAACAAGGATGTGCCGGACGGCTTGCCGTGGCCACGGGAGCCGCGCGAAGTCAGCGACGTCCTGATCGATCTCGAGCGCCGCCAGACCGACAACTCGTCGCTTGAATTCGCCCGCGACGTGGTGACGGCGATGGGGCGCGAGGTCGCATTGCTCGACAACCCGCAGCGCTCGGCCGCGTTCGCGGTGCTGACCGCGCCCGATATCCCGTCGGTCCTGGTCGAGCTCGGCTGCCTGTCAAACTCGGCCGAGGAGCACCGGCTGGAGCAGCCGGCCTATCGCCGGCTTCTGGCGCGCGGGCTGGCGCACGCGATCGAGGCCTATTTCGCGGTCTCCTGAGCCGGATGAGGCTCGCCGCCCGGTGGCGCTGGCGGCGGCGGGAAGCGGCTGATCCAATGGCGGGCGATGTCTTCGCGGCGGCAGATCCATACCCGGTCATGGCCGCGGATATATTCGATAAAGCGGATCAGCGCCTTGGCCCGGCCGGGATGGCCGGTCAGCCGCATATGCAGCCCGACCGACATCATCCGCGGGAATTGGGCCCCTTCGTCGTACAGCAGGTCGAAGCTGTCGCGCAGAAACGCAAAGAAATCCTCGCCTGAGCCGAATACGCCGCGGCCGAATTTCGAATCATTGGTGGTCAGCGAATAGGGCACGACCAGATGCGGCTTGCCCGCGACCCGGGCCCAATAGGGCAGTTCGTCGTTGTAGGTGTCGCTGTCGTAGAGAAAGCCGCCATGCTCGACCAGCAGGCGCCGGGTGTTTTCCGACGGGGCATAGCGGCAGTACCAGCCGAGCGGCGTTTTGCCGGTGGTTTGACGAATCAGCGCCACGGCTTCGGCGATCTGGCGACGCTCTTCGGCTTCGGCAAGGCCCGGATGATTGGTCCAGCGATAGCCGTGGCTGCAGATGTCCCAATTGCTGGCGGCGATGGCCGCCGCGGCCGGCGGATTGGTCGCGAACGCGCGGGCGCAGCCGAAGATCGTCACCGGCACCCCGAACCGGGTGAAAATCCGATGCAGCCGCCAGAAGCCGACCCGCGCGCCGTATTCGAACATGCTCTCGGCCGCGAGGTCGCGGCCCTGAACCCCGAGATCGCTGCCGAGCATCTCGGTCAGCCCGCCCTCGGAGACGCCGTCGCCGGCCGGATAGGAGAGCTCGGACCCTTCCTCGAAATTGATCACGAAATTGACGGCGATGCGCGCCTCGCCAGGCCAGCCGGCGTGCGGCGGGTTGGCGCCATAGCCGACAAAGTCGCGGGTCATGGCGCGGCTCCTGGCCGGGCGGGATACCAATCCTCGCGACAAATCTCCTCGAGCGAAAACGGGCATGTTTGCGGAAGCACGGCGCCGGCATCGGGTTCACCGTCTCGCCCTAGGCTGGCGGCGGCTCGCTTACGCGCGTCCGCGTACAATTTGTCCAAGACGGTTTCCGCGTCGCGCCGCAACGTCGGACTGATCTTGTCGGAAATCGTTTGACGCGCCTCGAGCACGGTCTCGGTCCAGCCGAAGCGCGGCGGCTGGGCCGGTGAATAGGCGAGCTTCAGAAGATGCTCGATGATGCGGCGGAGTTGGCTGCGCCCGGCGTCGCGCTCGCTCTTCCCCAAATCCTCGATCGCCTCGGCGACGTGCTCGCGGTCGAAGCGGTTGTCGGCAACCGGCAACCCGCGCAATACCGCCGCCTGGTGCTGCGTCCAGGCATAGAAATCGTCCTCGTAACGCGGCGCATCGGGCATTGTCGTCTCCGCTCCAAGACGAGGTCCGGCGCCAGCCTACGCCTCGATAGGGCCCGAGCGAAAGGTTTGCGCGGAAAGCCGGGCCGGCTCGCTCCGGACCGCCGCAACTGGCGACGCAAAGCTGCGCCGCGATCGGCAAAGCCTGTAAACTCGCGCCGATGCTGACACTCTATGATAGCCGTGATCGGGGCCGCCGGACCGCGGCCGATTTCACCGGCGGGGCGCTGCCGCCCGAGATCGTTTGGCTCGACCTGTGGCGGGCCGAGGCGGAGGAGGTTGGGTTTGTCGCGCGCGCCACCGGGCTTGAGGTGCCGAGCCTCGCCGAGCTCAGCGAAATCGAAAGCTCCAGTCGGCTGCGTCGCCGCAATGGGGCGCTTTATCTCAGCGCGCCGCTGATCTTCCGCGCCGATTCCGATCAGCCGCGGACGACCCCGGTCGGGTTTGTTTTGACCCCCGAGCGGCTGGTCACGGTGCGCTTCGAGGAGCTGCCCTCCTTCGCCACTTTTGCCGGCGGCGATTTCGCGGCCGGCAGTGGCGCGGTCGGCGCCGGCAGCGCCGCGGTGTTCGCCGGGTTGATGGATGCGATTACCGGGCGGCTGGCTGACATTCTCGAAAGGATTGCCACCGAGCTCGACGAGGTTTCGCACCAGCTGTTCCACGTTCCGGCGACCGAGCCGGTCGAACGGCGGCCGCCGGCGCGCGCCAGCGCCGATTTGCGGGTGATCCTGCGGCGGGTCGGCCATAGCGGCGATCTGGTCTCGAAGATCCGCGACAGCCTGCTCGGGATCGGACGGATCGTGACGTTCACCGCGACCAGCGCCGGCGAATGGCTGTCGCCCGAAAGCAAGCAGCGCCTCGAGACGGTGCGCCAGGACGTGGTTTCGCTAAGTGATTACGATACCCACCTGGTCAATAAGGTGCAGCTGCTGCTCGACGCCACGCTCGGCCTGATCAATGTCGAACAGAACAATATCATCAAGGTTTTGACCATCGTCTCGGTGGTCGGCATCCCGCCCACGCTGGTCGCCAGCATCTATGGCATGAACTTCAAAAACATGCCGGAGCTGGCCTGGAGCTGGGGCTATCCGTATGGGCTGGCGATAATCGCGCTCAGCGCGGTGCTGCCGCTCATATGGTTCAAATGGCGCGGATGGTATTGAGCGGGTTGCGGGGAGCGCAAAGCGAAACGCCCCCGGAAATTCCGGGGGCGTCCGCCATCAAAGGAGCGTGGGGCTGATCAGGCAGCTTGCTGGTGCTCGACCTTCTGCTCCACCACCCGCGGCTGGCTGCCGGCGATCTCGATCTTGCGCGGCTTGGCGGCTTCGGGCACCTCGCGCACCAGATCGACATGCAGCATACCATTGTCGAGGCTGCCGCCGACGACCTTGATGTGGTCGGCGAGGCTGAAGCGACGCTCGAAGGCGCGCCGGGCAATGCCGCGATGCAGGTAGCGGCCCTCGTCCTCATCCTTTTTCGCCTTGCCGGTCACGAGCAGCGAATTCTCGTGCACGGTCACTTCGACCTCGTCGGGGGCAAACCCGGCTACCGCCATGGTGAGCCGATAGGCGTCCTCGCCGGTGGTCTCGATGTTGTAGGGCGGGTAGGACAGAGCGGCGCTATCGACGCGGCTCGCCGCATCGACCATGCGGGTCAGGCGATCAAAGCCGATCGTCGAGCGGAACAGCGGGGAAAAATCGAAACGGTCCACAACCATATCCTCCAGTGAGCAACATGGAATTTGGCAGCTGCATCAGCGCCGGCTGCCGGTCTTCTCGTGCGACCCCGAAGCGGCGATCGCACATGCTTCAGATAGGTGTTGGCGCGCGTTCGTCAAGCGGCACGGCGCCTAAATTTGCTTACGGTTTGATGCCAAAACCCTGAAAACGTTTGTTGAAACGAGCTAGCTGGCCGCCGCTGTCGACCAGCCGCTGCTGCCCGCCGGTCCAGGCCGGATGCGATTTCGAATCAATGTCGAGGCGCAAGGTATCGCCGGCCTTGCCATAGGTCGATCGCGTCTCGTAGGTGGTGCCGTCGGTCATCACCACCGTAATTGGATGGTAGTCCGGGTGGATTCCCTGCTTCATCGCGCTGCTGCCTCCAAACCGACCGGGTTTATAGGGCAGCAGCACCGCCGCGGCAATCCCGCGGACGCAGGCCATGGCACCACTCGCGGCTTACCTCGAACGATGGCGATGGCAATCGAGGGCGATCTGGGCAAGCCCGGCGGATGGGCGGGGCAAGCCGGCGGTTGGGCAAAAAGCGGCGGCGCCTGGCGATTGCCGGCGACCGCCGCCTGGTTAGGCCCGAGAGGGATTATCGGTTGGTGCCGCTGCCGGTCCCGAGATGGCCGCCGGTCACCGGCGAAGTCGAGCTGCCCGCTCCGGTATTGTTGTTGGTCAGCTGATAGGCTTGCGCGTCCTTCAACTGTTCTTTGGTCATATCCAAAGTGAGCCGGTTATTGTCGGTTTTGATATCGGAGAGCGGCACGGCGACGTCTTTGCCGCCCATGCCGAGAAAGGTGCCGACATCGACGACCGCCGACGACACCCGACCGTCGCGGTCGATGATCAGGTCCGCAACATTGCCGATATCGCGGTTCTGCACATCATAGACGGTGCTGCCGATCATCTTGCTGGCGCGGAACTGATTGGATTGGATCTGGTCGCCGGCAGGATTCGCCGCGGTGGCATGCGTCTCCGTCGACGCGCTATTGCTCCCGGCGAAGGCCATCGGCGCGGTGGCCATCAAAATCGCGGCAAAGGCCGCGGCTGCATGTGACTTGTTCAACGTCTCTCTCCTATTCTGGGCTGACACTGTCAACAGCCTGTTTGACAGCCGAGGGAACAGCGGGTGCGCTCCAACCGTTCCGTTTGTTTTCGGCTTAGATCAATTCGGCTTAGATCACATGGAACAGATAGAGAAGAATCAGTACCGGGATCGGAATCCCGAGCATCCACAATAAAATTCCCCTGCCCATCGTCACATTCCTCCGAGATTTGCGCGGCGCCGAGTGGTTACGGCCGCGGCGCACCAGATCGATATTGAGGTTGAAGCGGCTGGCGGCGAGGCGGTTTACTTTTTACCGGCGATCTCGCGCGCTGCATCCTTGACTTTGCCGATGGCACTCTGAACGCGGCCTTCGCTTTGTTCCTGCCGGCCCTCGGCGATTGTCGCCGGATCGTTGGTCGCCCGGCCGACGCCTTCCTTGATCGCGCCGGTGGCTTTCTTGACGCCGCCGATGATCCGTTCCTTGTCCATTGCCATTGCCCCGATGTTTTCGATTGCAAGTAGAACAAGCGGTTTAGGCGGGTGGTTCCGATATTGTTTAACGACGGCGATGACGTGGGGCGGGACCCTTTTCGTCCTCTAGGCGTTGAATTCGACGGGGCTTGCGTTCCCCACAGCAAATTGGAGTGTGCAATGGACGATCAGCCGATCGGTGACGCGGCGACCCAGATGGGCAACGCGGCGGGCGCGAAACTGAAGGACACGCTCGACCGGGCCGGCGAGACCGCCGCCGCCGCCAGCGAAACGGTCAAGAACGTTGCCGGCCAGGCGCGTTCGGCCGGCGTCGAGGCCGGCGCTCAAATACGCCAGGCGGCGCAGCAGGCCGGGACGCAGGGCGCGCAGGCCTTGCGCGAGGTGTCGCAGCGCAGTTCCGAGGCGCAGCGCTATGTCAGCGAAAGGACGGCGGCGTACCCGCTGACCGCGCTGTTGATCGCGGCGGCGATCGGCTACGGGGTGGCACGCCTGACGACGCGGTGATATTGATGGGGTTGGTGCCGGGCCGTCTATGGCGCGCCGCCGCGGTTTAGAATTCACCCCTTAGAATTCGCTACGGTGCAATCGCCGATGGCCTATCCGGTGCCGCCGAGCACCGCCCGTGGGGGCGACAGCATCGAGCCGCGCGGTTCGGGAATGCTGACGTTCCTGACCCTTGCGATGGTCGTGGCGACGCTTTATTTCGCCCGCAAGGTTCTGGTTCCGATCGCGCTCGCGGTTCTGCTGAGCTTTCTTTTGGCGCCGGTGGTGCGTTGGCTGCGCCACCTACGGGCCGGGCGGGTGACCGCGGTCGCGGTCACCGTGCTGATCGCGTTTCAGGTGATCCTCGCTTTCGCGTTGATCGCCGGCGAGGAAATCTCGCTATTGGGGCCGGAACTGCCGGAATACCGGCACAATATCGAGATGAAGCTGCAGGTGCTGCCGACGGCAATTCCGCTCCAGCGCATCGCCAGCGCCCTCCATCGGGTGACCATCGATCTGAAACACTCGGAGGGCGCGCACCCGGTGGCGGCCGGCGCGCCAACCAGCCCCGCGGCGGGCAACGCCGAGGCGGCCAAGCCGTTGCCGGTCGAGGTGGTGCAGCCGGAGCCGACCCCGTTCGAGCTTGCCGAAAGCGTGCTCGGCCCGCTGCTGAGCCCACTGGCGACAGCCGGGCTGGTGATCGTGCTGGTCGTGTTCATTCTGCTCGCGCGCGAAGAATTGCGCGATCGGGTGCTGCGGCTCGCCGGCGGCGGCGACCTGCACCGCACCACCGAGGCAATGAACGAGGCGGCGCAACGGGTCAGCCGCTATCTGCTGTCGCAGCTTTCGGTCAATGCCGTCGAGGGCACCCTGATCGGCATCGGCCTGGCGGTGATCGGCATCCCGAACGCGGCGCTGTGGGGCATCCTCGCGGCGCTGCTGCGGTTCATCCCTTATCTCGGCATCGTCATCGCCGCGTGCTTTCCGCTGGCGCTCGCCGTCGCGGTCGATCCCGGCTGGATGCTGCTGGTCTGGACCGCGCTGCTGTTCATCGGCACCGAGCTGATCGTCGCCAACATCGTTGAGCCGTGGCTCTATGCCGGCAGCACCGGCCTCTCCTCGGTGGCGGTGATCACCGCGGCGATATTCTGGACCTGGCTGTGGGGCCCGATCGGGTTGCTGCTGTCGACGCCCTTGACCGCGTGCCTGTTGGTGCTCGGCCGGCATGTGCCGCAGCTGCGTTTTCTCGACGTGATCCTCGGCAGCGAGCCAGTGCTGACCCCGGACGAGACCTTTTATCAGCGCCTGCTGGCCAATGATCCCGAGGAGGCGACCGAGCAGGCCGAGGAGTTTACCAAGGGCAAATCGCTGGTCGAGTTTTGCGACGAGGTGGCGATCCCGGTGCTGGTCCGGGCGCAAGCCGACAGCGACAGCGGGATTCTGCCGGCGGAGCGGCGGGCGATGGTCAAGGAAGGGTTCGCCAAGATCCTCGAAAACCTGTTCGAGGATTCGCTTGTCGAGCCGGATCCGGCGCCCGAACAGGGTGCTCCGGCACCACCGCCGGGCGAGTTTGTCGCCTGCATCGCCGGACGCAACGAGCTCGACGAGGCGGCCGCGATGCTGCTGGCCAGCCTGTTGCGGTCGAGAGGCCGTGCCGCTTACGTATTTGCCGCCGATTCGCCGGCCGCGCTCGGCGGCCAGCGGGTGGCATTGCGCGACGCCGCGGCGGTCTGCCTGTCGCTGATCAGCACCGGCTCGGCGGCACGCGCGCGCCATATCGTGCGCCGGCTGCGGCGGCGGGCGGCGCGGGCCTATATCGTGCTCGGCTTCTGGGGTCGTGGCGCCGGCGAAATCGCGCCCGACGAAGCCAAGGCCACCAGCGCGGCCGACGCGGTGGCGATAACGCTGGCCGAGGCGCTCGCCGATATCGAGGGGCGGCTGACGCTGGCGGCGCCGCTCGCCGCGGCCGCAGCCGCGTCCAACGCGCAGGGGGCAGCAGCGTGAGCCTGTTGCCGGGTCAAACGCCGCGGGTGGCGCGAAACCGCAGCCGGACGTAATCGGCGATCCAGGTGCCGGTCTCGTCCATCAGGATCGGGCGCAGTAGTTCGACGGTCTCGGCTCGGGCGGTGGCGCGCTCGGGCGGCTGCAAGGCCCCGAAAAAATCGTCGGTAAAGGCGTCGAGCCAGGCTTCGAGCCCGGCCGCAAGCGGGGTCGGACGCGGGATGATGGCGATCTCTTCGACCGCGAACCCGGCCGCTTCGAGCCTAGCGCGGTAGGCGGCGGCCGAGGGAAACCACCATGGGCTCAGCGCTTGCCACTCGACGCCGCGGCGCGCCAGCACCGCCCGGAGCGCGACCATGATCGCCGCCGTGTTGTTGTGGCCGCCCATCTCGGCAACGAACCTTCCGCCCGGCTTCAACGCCCGATGGACCCCGGCAAGCACCGCCTCGGGCGGGCGCATCCAATGCAGTGCCGCGTTCGAGAACACGGCGTCGAAGGCGCTGTCGAACGCTAGGTTCTGCCCGGCCACCACCCGCGCGTCGAGGCCGCGTGCGCGGCAGGCGGCGATCATGTCGGGGGCGGCATCGACCCCGACCACGACAGCACCGGCCGCGGCGATCTTTTCGGTCAGGACGCCGTCGCCGCAGCCGAGGTCGAGGATGTGCTCGCCCGGCTTGGCGGCCAGAAGTTCGAGCACCGGGGCGCCGAGCGCCGGCACGAAATGTGCCGCCTGGGCATAGCGCTCGGCCGACCAGTGCTGCCGCGAAAGCTGCTCCATATTCAAATCTCTATCCGGTTGCTGAGGCGATCGACCGCTATCCTGCCGCTGCTTCAGCAGAAAATGCGCAGCGATCGCCATGCGCTGCGTGGTTGGCGGCGTTGCCGCGCCGGCAGGCGACAGCAGGCATGCGGGCCTGTATAGATATGGCAGATTGATGAAAGCCGGTCGCTGATTTCGTTGCTGCAGTTTTCGTTGTTGTGGAAGGCGGACCGGGCCGGGCCCCTCACGCCGCCGTTGCGCCGTGCCGCCTGGCGGCGATCACCGCGCGACCTGCGGCAATGAGCCAAGAAGCGGCAGCGCCGCCGGTCGCCAACCGGGGCGCGATCACCGCGACCGTGATCTGCGCCTGCGTCATGCAGGGGCTGGACACCACGATTGTCAATGTCGCCTTGCCGCACATCCAGGGCAGCATGTCGGCAGCGCAGGACCAGATCTCGTGGGTCTTGACCTCCTATATCGTTTCCTCGGCGATCATGATGCCGCTAACCGGCTGGCTCGCCGGCCGCTTTGGCATCAAATACATCTTCCTCACCTCGATCATCGGCTTCACCTGCGCCTCGGCCCTGTGCGGCGCGGCGACGAGCCTCACCCAACTCGTGCTTTATCGCATGCTGCAGGGCGTGTTCAGCGCCGGGCTGGTGCCGCTTGGGCAGGCGACCTTGTTTACGATCTATCCGCGCGAAAAGCACGGCAAGGCGATGGCGATTTTCAGCACCGGGGCGATGATGGGGCCGATCATTGGCCCCACGCTCGGCGGCTGGCTGACCCAAAACTTCAATTGGCGCTGGTGCTTTTATATCAACCTGCCGGTCGGCGCATTGTGCGCACTCGGCGTCTTCTGGTTCATCCGCCCGCCTCGCTCCATGCGCAGCGAGCAATTCGACATGTTCGGGTTTGCGATGCTGAGCATCGCGGTCGGCTCGCTGCAATTCATGCTCGACCGCGGCGAGATCAAGGACTGGTTCCATTCGACCGAGATCTGGATTGAAGCGACCGTTTCAATCTTGTGCTTCTATTTGTTGATTGTGCACACGCTCACGGCCGGAGAGCGTTCGTTCCTCAATCGAGAATTGCTGAAAAGCCCGAATTTTGTCGCCGGCAGCCTGCTGATGTTCGGCGTGGGGATGATTCTCAGCGGCACCTTGGCGCTGTTGCCCTCGATGATGCAGGAACTGATGAACTACCCGGTGTTCGACGCCGGCTGGATGATGGCGCCGCGCGGCTTCGGCACGATGCTGGCGATGTTTCTGGTCGCCCGGGTCATCGACCGGGTCGACAACCGCCTCTTTATCCTGGTCGGGTTCCTGTTGACCGCGGCCTCGCTGTGGCAGATGACCGGCTACTCGTTGTATATGGGCTCGTGGCCAATTCTGTTCGCCGGGTTCGCGCAAGGGTTTGGGCTCGGCTGCACGTTTGTCCCGCTCAATCTTCTGGCGCTCTCCGGGCTGCCGCATCACATCCTGACCCAAGGGACCGCGATCCGCGCGCTGATGCGCATGCTCGGCGGCAGCATCGGCATCGCAGTGCTCGAAACCCAGCTCGCCCAGAACACGCAGATCGTTCATTCGCGCCTGATCGAGGGGCTGCGTCCCGACAACCCGCTGGCCCACGCCCCGTTTTTTGGCGCGCCGTTCAGCCTGACGACGCCGGCCGGGATCGCCGCGCTCAATCATGAGGTCACCCGGCAAGCGGCGATGATTTCCTATATCAACGATTTCATGCTGATGCTGATCGTGATCCTGTGCTCGCTGCCGCTCCTGCTGCTGGTCCGGGTTCCGCGCCGGCGGCTGGTGCCGGCAGCGGCCGACGATTAGCCCCGCCGGAACACATCCTCGGCGACGTGCCAGAGAGCAGAGCTGTACTTCGCTCTACCGAGGCTGCGCGGCGTGCGTTTCGGCCTCGCGGCGGATCGCGGAGAGGGTGGTGCGGGTGGTGATCGTCTCGGGGTCCATGCGCAGCTCGATGACCGCGGCGCGGCTGCCGGCGGCGGCTTCCTCGAAGGCGGGGGCGAAGTCTTGGGTGCGCTCGACGGTCGCGGCGTAGGCGCCGTAGGCGCGGGCGAGGGCGGTGAAATCGGGGTTTTTGAGCGCGGTGCCGACCACCCGGCCGGGAAAGCGGCGCTCCTGGTGCATGCGGATCGTGCCGTACATCGCATTGTTGAAAAGGAGGATGATCGGACCGACGCCGTGGCCGAGCGAGGTCGCCAATTCCTGCCCGGTCATCAGGAAGCCGCCATCGCCGCAGAAGCCGACCACGAGGCGCTCGGGATGGACGAGCTTGGCGGCGACCGCGGCCGGGACCCCGTAACCCATCGCCCCGCTCGTGGGCCCGAGCTGGCGCCCCGGCCGGCGGTATTGCAGGAAACGGTT
The DNA here is from genome assembly GCA_963755435.1 of uncultured Alphaproteobacteria bacterium. Classification (GTDB taxonomy): domain Bacteria; phylum Pseudomonadota; class Alphaproteobacteria; order ATCC43930; family CGMCC-115725; genus AP-15. The sequence continues at coordinate 19,413 of CAVWJX010000017.1, read as the reverse complement.
GGGCCAGCCGCTGAAATTGCCGGCATCGCTGGTCACGATTGCGTCGTCGGGCAGGCGCTGGCGCAGCCAGACCATGATCCGGCCGAGATCGAGCGCGCCGCCGCTGCCAACGGTGGGCGAGGGCAGCAGCCCCGCCTCATACTCGGCGCGCATCGCCGCGCGCCACGGCGCCCAGCGCACCGCCGGAAATGGCGCCAGACTTGCCGCAGCGGCGGCGAATTGGGCCATGCCCGACTGGATCGCCAGGGTCGGGCGGAACACGCGGCCCAATTCCTCGGCCGAGGGGTGGATGTGGATCAGGGTCTTGCCGGGGTCGGGGATGCCGAGCAGCGAATAGGATTGCGAGGTGATCTCGCCGATGCGGGCGCCCACCGCCAAAACCAAATCGGCCTGCTTGATCCGTGCCACCAATGATGGGGCAGCGCCGGTGCCGAGATCGCCGGCGTAGCAGTGCGAGCGGTTGTCGAGGATGTCCTGGCGGCGGAACGAGCAGCACACCGGCAGGTCGCTGGCCTCGGCGAACCGGGCGATGTCTCGGCAGGCCTGGTCGCTCCATCCGCCGCCACCGACCAGCATGACCGGGCGCTCCGAAGCGCCGAGCAGCCGGCGCAATTCGGTGAGGTCGGCGGCTCCCGGATGGGCGCTTACCGGCCGGTAGGGCCCCGAGATTTCGGCCGTGCAGCGGTCGCGCAGCATGTCTTCGGGCAAGGCCAGCACCACCGGGCCAGGCCGGCCGGAGGTTGCGACCTGGAACGCCTGGTTTATGAGCTCGGGGACGCGCTCGGCCAGGTCGATCTGCGCCACCCATTTGGCCAGCGGCGCGAACATGCGGCGGAAATCGACTTCCTGAAAAGCCTCGCGGTCGATCTGGTGGCGGGCGACCTGGCCGACCAGCACGACCATCGGGGTTGAATCCTGGAACGCGGTATGGATGCCGATCGAGGCGTTGCAGGCGCCGGGGCCGCGGGTCACCAGCAACACTCCGGGCTTGCCGGTCAATTTGCCGTAGGCCTCGGCCATGAATGCGGCACCACCTTCCTGGCGGCAGGTGACGAGCTGGATCTCGGGTGCGTCAAAGAGCGCGTCGAGGACTTCGAGATAGCTCTCGCCGGCGACGCTGAAAGCCATCTCGACGCGATGGGCGCGCAACGCCGAGACCACCAGCTGACCACCGCTCAAAGGAACAGAATTCGACGCCATCGCCGGCCCTCGCTCGCCAATTCGCACGCCGTCATTTGAGACGATGCGTGGGGCTGGCGGAAGAGGCTTTGCCGCAGGCGATGGCGCGAGGCCGGGATGGCTGGTGCCCGAGCGGCCTATAATCGCCGACCGACCCGCCTGAACGGGTTCCGGACCGCACCGGCACGGGACGGCCGGGCAACGGATCGCTAAGCTCGCCCTGCGGCGAGGACCCACGACGACCATGGACGAGCAGCGCAGCGAGATCAATGCACCGGAGGCGCCGGCGACGCGGGAGGCGGCGCCCGCGCGCCGCGACGCCGGCGATGTGACGAGCGAGCCGCGCAACCCCGCACCGCGACCGCGCCGCGGCCGGCGGGGGCTGCTCTGGGTGCTGCTGCTGGTGGCAATTGTCGCGGCGGCGGTGTGGCTGCTGCCGCGGCTGGCCCACAAGCCGGCGCCGACGGGCCGGGCAACCTCGCTGGGTCCGGTGCCGGTCGGGGTGGCGAAGGTGACCAAAGGCAATATGCCGGTCACCTTGAGCGGGCTCGGCACGGTGACGCCGTTGGCGACGGTCACGGTCAAGACCCAGATCAACGGCTATCTGATGAGTGTCGGGTTCGCGGAGGGCCAGCGGGTCAAAAAGGGCGATTTCCTGGCGCAGATCGACCCGCGCCCGTACCAGGTCGCGCTCGAGCAGGCCGAGGGCCAGTTCGGCAAGGACCAGGCGTTGTTAAACAACGCCGAGGTCGACCTGAGGCGGTACAACACCCTGGTGGCGCAGAATTCGATCGCCACCCAGACCCGCGACACGCAAACCGCCCTGGTGGCGCAGGACCGCGCGGCGCTGATTTCCGACAAGGCCGCGATCGACGCGCAAAAGCTGAACCTCGTCTATTGCCACATCATCTCGCCGGTGACCGGCCGGGTCGGGCTGCGCCAGGTCGACCCCGGCAATTACGTGCAGACCAGCGACGCCAACGGCATCGTCGTCGTCACTCAGACGCAGCCGATCTCGGTCATCTTCACCTTGCCTGAGGACAATTTGCCCGCCGTGCTGAAACAGCTGCACGCCGGCGCCACCTTGACGGCGACAGCCTATGACCGCACCGACACGGTCAAGCTCGACACCGGCACCCTCGAAACCGTCGACAATCAGATCGATACGGCGACCGGCACGGTCAAGTTGCGCGCGATCTTTAATAACCCTGAGGAGCTGCTGTTTCCCAATCAGTTCGTGAATATCAAGCTGTTGATCGAAACCTTGCGCAACGCCGACATCGTGCCGAACGCGGCGATCCAGCGCGGCGCCCCCGGCACCTTTGTCTACCTGGTCAAGCCGAACCACACGGTGGCGGTGCAAAAGGTCAAGCTCGGCCCGGGCGATGGCCAGCGGGTGGTGATCCTGTCGGGGCTCCAGCCAGGCCAGGTTGTGGTCGACGACGGCGCCGACCGGCTGAAGGACGGCGCCAAGGTGACGCTCGCCGCGGGCAGCGCGACCAGCGGCAAGGCTGCCGTCAATCCGGCTACGGCCGCCCCGCCGGGGGGTGCGACACCGGCCGCCAACGTTCCGATTGGCATCGCGCCGGCCCGGCGGGGCCGCAGGCCGATCCCGCCGCAATGAGCAGCCTTGTCATGAGGCGGCACCCGCGCCCCCGCGCGGCGCGCGGCGCCCGGCCGCCGCTGCCGCAACGCCGGACGGGCAGGTGAGGGCAGGGCGCAGGCCTGGTTCATGAACCCTTCGCGCATCTTCATTCTGCGGCCGGTGGCGACCACGCTCTTGATGGCCGCGATCATGGTGGTCGGGCTTTTCGCCTATCGGTTTCTGCCGCTGTCGGCTTTGCCCGAGGTCGATTATCCGACCATCCAGGTGCAGACGTTTTATCCGGGCGCCAGCCCCGACGTGATGACCTCCTCGGTTACGGCACCCCTCGAAGTGCAGCTCGGCCAGATGCCGGGGCTCAACCAGATGTCGTCGACAAGCTCGGCCGGGGCCTCGGTCATCACCTTGCAGTTCAGCCTCGATTTGAGCCTCGACGTGGCCGAGCAGGAGGTTCAGGCGGCGATCAACGCGGCCGGCAATCTGCTGCCCACCGACCTGCCGGCGCCGCCGATCTACGCCAAGGTCAATCCGGCCGACGCGCCGATCCTGACCCTGGCGGTGACCTCGAAGACGATGCCGTTGATCCAGGTCGAGGACCTCATCGACACCCGCGTCGCCCAGAAGATCTCGCAGGTCGCGGGCGTTGGTCTCGTCAGCATCAGCGGCGGCAACACGCCGGCGGTGCGGATCCAGGCGAACAACCTGCAGCTCGCCGCCTACGGGCTCAATATCGACGATTTGCGCACCACGATCGCCAACGCCAACGTCAATACGCCCAAGGGCAATTTCGACGGCCCGAGCCGGGCCTATACGATCAACGCCAACGACCAGATCCACAGCGCCCAGGATTACGACAAGCTCGTTGTCGCCTACCGCAATGGCGCGCCGGTGCGGCTCGAAGATGTCGGGCGGGCGACCGAGGCCGCCGAAAACACGTCACTCGCCGCCTGGGTCAACACCGAGCCGGCGGTCATCGTCAACATTCAGCGCCAGCCCAACGCCAACGTCATCGGCGTCGTCAACAGCATCGAGGCGTTGCTGCCCGCGCTCAAGGCGGCGTTGCCGCCGGCGGTCGATCTTGAAGTCGTGACCGACCGCACGACGACGATCCGCGCCTCGGTGTCGGATGTGGAATTCGAGCTCGGCCTCGCCGTCGTGCTCGTCGTCGTGGTGATTTTCCTGTTTTTGCGCAGCCCGTCGGCGACGCTGATCCCGAGCCTGTCGGTGCCGCTATCCTTGGTCGGCACGCTCGCCTTCATGTACCTCGCCGGGTTCAGCCTCAATAATCTGTCGCTGATGGCGCTGACCATCGCCACCGGGTTTGTCGTCGATGACGCGATCGTGGTGATCGAGAACATCACGCGCTACATCGAGGCCGGCGACCCGCCGGTCGAGGCCGCGCTGAAGGGCTCGGCGCAGATCGGCTTCACCATCATCTCGCTGACGGTGTCGCTGATCGCGGTGCTGATCCCGCTATTGTTCATGCCCGACGTGGTCGGCCGGCTGTTCCGCGAGTTCGCGATCACCCTCGCCGTCACCATCGTGATCTCGGCGGTGGTGGCGCTGACCCTGGTGCCGATGATGTGCGCCAAGATCCTGCGCCATCAGCTGCCATCGCAGATGTCGTGGTTCGCGCGCCAGAGCGGCGCGTGGTTCGACCGGCTGATCGCCGGCTACGCAAGGCTGCTGAGCTGGGTGCTCGACCACCAGCCGCTAACCCTGATCGTGGCGGCCGCCACCCTGGCGCTCACCGTATTTCTCTACATCGTGATCCCGAAGGGCTTTTTTCCGGTTCAAGACACCGGGCTGATCCAGGGGATTTCGGTCGCCTCGCCCTCGGTCTCGTTCGCCGCGATGTCCGACAGCCAGCAGGCGCTGGGGCAGGCCATTCTAAAAGACCCCGCGGTGGCCAGCCTGACCAGCTTCATCGGCGTCGACGGCACCAACACCACCCTCGACAGCGGCCGGTTTTTGATCAACCTGAAGCCGCGCAACCAGCGCATTCTGTCGGCGAGCGAGGTGATCCGGCGGCTCGGCCAGGAGACCGCCAAGGTCGCCGGCATCCGGCTCTACATGCAGCCGGTGCAGGATCTGACCATCGATTCGACGGTCAGCCGCTCGGAATACCAGTTCGCCCTCGAGGACGCCAATGCCGGCGAATTCGCGGTGTGGGTCCCGAAGCTGCTGCAAAAGCTCGATCAGCTTCCCGAGATCGAAAACGTCGCCAGCACCTATTCCGAGAATGGCCTGTCGGCTTATGTCAAGATCGACCGGGCCACTGCCGCGCGCTTCGGCATCACCCCGGCGACGGTCGACAACGCGCTCTACGATTCGTTTGGCCAGCGCATCGTCTCGACGATCTTTACCCAGTCGAACCAATACCGGGTGATCCTCGAGGCCGATCCCTCGCAGCAGCAATCGCTGGCGTCCCTGGGGTCCATTTATCTGCCGTCGTCGACCGCCACCAATGGCGAGGTGCCGCTGTCGGTGATCGCCCAGATCGAGCAGCAGACCGCACCCCTCGAAATCGATCATCTCGGCCAATTCCCGTCGACGATGGTGTCGTTCAACCTGGCGCCGGGTGCGGCCCTCGGCACCGCCGTCGCCGCCATCCAGCAGGCCGAGACCGAACTCGGCATGCCGGCCAGCATGATCACCGTGTTCCAGGGCGCGGCGTTGGCGTTCCAGGCGGCGCTCGGCAACGAGCTGATCCTGATCCTGGCCGCGATCGTCACCGTCTACATCGTCTTGGGCGTGCTCTACGAGAGCTTCATCCACCCGATCACAATCCTCTCGACCCTGCCCTCGGCCGGGGTCGGCGCATTGCTGGCGCTGATGATCGACGGCAGCGATCTGTCGGTGATCGCGATCATTGGCATCATCCTCTTGATCGGCATCGTCAAGAAGAACGCGATCATGATGGTCGACTTCGCCCTCGACGCCGAGCGCCACCAGGGCAAGTCGCCGCGCGAGGCGATCTATCAGGCTTGCCTATTACGCTTTCGCCCGATCCTGATGACGACGATGGCGGCGCTCTTTGCCGCACTGCCGCTGATGCTCGGCACCGGGGTCGGGTCGGAATTGCGCCACCCGCTCGGCGTGACCATCGTCGGCGGGCTGATCGTCAGCCAGCTGCTGACCCTGTTTACGACGCCGGTCATCTATCTGGGCTTCGAGCGGCTGGGGACCTGGCTTCGGCCCGGCCCGGCGGGCGGCTCGGTTGCAGCGGGCGCGGCCGAATGAACCCGTCGGCGCCGTTTATCAGGCGGCCGGTCGCGACCACGCTGCTGACGATCGGCGTCGCTCTCGCCGGGTTTTTCGCCTATCTGAAATTGCCGGTGGCGCCGCTGCCGCAGGTCGATTTTCCGACCATCTCGGTGCAGGCGACGATGCCCGGGGCGAGCCCCGAGATCATGGCGACGACGGTGGCGACGCCGCTCGAGCGCCATTTGGGGGTGATCGCCGACGTCAGCCAGATGACCTCGACGAGCACGGTCAACTCGACCCGCATCGTCTTGCAGTTCAATCTCAATCGCAACATCGACGGGGCCGCGCGCGATGTCGAGGCGGCGATCAACGCGGCGCGCGCCGATCTGCCGACCAGCCTGCGGCAGAACCCGACCTACCGCAAGGTCAACCCGGCGGACGCGCCGATCGCGATCCTGTCGATGACCTCGGACACGCTGACCCGCGGCCAGATCTACGACGCCGCCTCGACGGTCATGCAGCAGGCCCTGTCGCAGATCTCGGGCATCGGCCAGGTGGTGATCAGCGGCAGCTCGCTGCCGGCGGTGCGGGTCGAGCTCAACCCGTTGGCGCTGTTCAAATACGGGATCGGCCTCGAAGATGTGCGCGCGGCGCTGGCCTCGGCCAACGCGCACAGCCCCAAGGGTGCGATCGAGAGCGGCGGCCGGCGCTATCAGATCTACACCAACGACCAGGCGAGCCATGCCGCCGACTACCGCCCGCTGATCATCGCCTACCGCAACGGTGCGGCGGTGCATCTGACCGATGTCGCCGAAATCGATGATTCGGTCGAGAATTTGCGCAACCAGGGGCTGAGCAATGGCAAACCGGCGGTGCTGGTGATCCTCTACCGCCAGCCGGGCGCCAACATCATCGCCACCGTCGACCGGGTCAACGCGATCCTGCCGCAGCTCCAGGCCTCGATCCCGAGCGCCATCCACGTCCAATTGACGATGGACCGGACGACGACGATCCGCACCTCGCTCCACGATGTCGAGCGCGCCCTATTGATCGCGATCGGCCTCGTCATCCTGGTGGTCTTTCTGTTCCTGCGCAATTTGCGCGCGACCCTGATCCCCAGCGTCGCGGTACCGGTGTCGCTGATCGGCACCTTCGGGGTGATGTACCTGCTCGGCTACAGCCTCGACAATTTGTCGCTGATGGCGCTGACCGTTTCGACCGGGTTTGTCGTCGACGATGCGATCGTCGTGCTCGAAAACATCACGCGCCACATCGAGGCCGGGATGACGCGCATGGAAGCCGCCCTGCTCGGCGCGCGCGAGGTCGGCTTTACCGTGCTGTCGATGAGCCTGTCCTTGATTGCCGTGTTTGCCCCCATTCTGTTGATGGGCGGCATCGTCGGGCGACTGTTCCGCGAATTCGCGATGACGCTGTCGGTGGCGATCCTGATCTCGCTCGCCGTCTCGCTGACGACGACGCCGATGATGTGCGCCCATCTGCTCGACACGCGGCGGGACAAGCCGCACGGGCGGCTCTATCTGTTTGGCGAGCACGCCTTCGAGGCGGTGCTCGGGCTCTATGACCGCTCGCTGCGCCGGGCCTTGCGGGCGCCGGCATTGGTGATGCTGAGCCTGGCGCTGACGGTGGGCCTCGCCGCCTATCTCTTCATGATCATCCCCAAGGGGTTTTTCCCGCAGCAGGACACCGGGCGGATGATCGGCGGCATCCAGGCCGACCAGAGCATCTCGTTTCAATTGATGCAGCAGAAGCTGGCCCAATTCGTCGGGATCATCCGCAAGGACCCGGCGGTGCAGAACATCGTCGGCTTTACCGGCGGCGGCCAGACCAATTCGGGCTTTGTCTTTGTCGTCCTGAAGCCGCTCTCGGTGCGCAAGGTTTCGGTGATGCAGGTGATCGGCCGGCTGCGGCACAAGCTCAACCAGGTGGCCGGCGCGCGGCTGTATCTGCAGGCGGTACAGGACATCTGGGTCGGCGGGCGGCAGAGCAACGCCCAGTACCAATACACTTTGCAGGGCGACAATACCGCGGACATCTACAACTGGGCGCCTAAGGTCGAGGCGGCGTTGCAGAAGCTGCCCGGCCTGACCGAGGTCAACCTCGATCAGCAGCAGAAGGGGCTCGAGACCGATCTCGTCATCGACCGGGCGACCGCCGCGCGGCTCGGGCTCAACGTCGCCGAAATCGACAACACGCTCTACGACGCCTTTGGCCAGCGCCAGGTGTCGGTGATCTATGCCGCGCGCAACCAGTATCACGTGGTGATGGAGGTGGCGCCGCGGTTCTGGCAGGACCCGCAAACCTTGAAGGAGATCTATGTCAGCACCAGCGGCGGCACGGTCAGCGGCACCAAATCAAGCAACGCGCTCGCCGGCACGATCTCGGTCTCGACCCCCGCCGCCAGCAGCGCCGCCGCTGCCGCGACCGCAGCTCAGATCGCCAGCGACACCGCGCGCAACCAGGCCAATAACGCGCTGGCCAATACCGGCCATGGCGCCACCTCGACCGGGGCGGCGGTTTCGACCGCAGCCGAGACCATGGTGCCGCTGTCGGCATTCAGCCATTTCGGCCCCGGCAACACGCCGCTCGCGGTCAACCACCAGGGGCTGTTCGTCGCCGCGACGATCTCGTTCAATCTGGCCCCAGGCGTGGCGCTGAGCCAGGCGCAGCGCGAGATCGACAACGCGGTCGCCCATCTCGACATGCCGGCGACGGTGCATGGCAGCTTTCAGGGCACCGCCCAGGTCTTCGAGCAGTCGCTGGCCAACGAGCCGATCCTGATCGCCGCGGCCCTGGTCGCCGTCTACATCGTCTTGGGCGTGCTCTACGAGAGCTATGTCCACCCGCTGACGATCCTCTCGACCCTGCCCTCGGCCGGGGTCGGCGCGGTGCTGGCGCTGATCGTCACCGGCACCGAGTTCAGCATCATCGCGCTGATCGGGGTCATCCTGTTGATCGGCATCGTCAAGAAGAACGCGATCATGATGATCGATTTCGCGCTCGACGCCGAACGCAGCCTGGGTTTGAGCTCGCGCGAAGCGATCTATCAGGCCTGCCTGAAGCGGTTCCGGCCGATCATCATGACCACGCTCGCAGCGATGCTCGGCGCCGTGCCATTGGCGATCGGCTTTGGCGAGGGTGCCGAATTGCGCCGCCCGCTCGGCATCGCCATCGTCGGCGGGCTGATGGTGAGCCAGGTGCTGACCCTCTATACGACGCCGGTCATCTATCTCTACCTCGACCGGTTTCGGCTTTGGGCGCAGCGCCACTGGCGAACCGGTGGGCCGCGCCTCGACCCCCGACAGGTTGCCGAACCGGGCGAATGAGAGCCGCCGCATCGAAGGGCGTCGCCGCCGTCGCGGCCGCTGCAATGCTGTCGGCGTGTGCGGTCGGACCGGACTATCTGCGCCCCGGCGCGCCGGTGCCGGCCCGCTACAAGGAGGCATACCACGAGACCGCGTACAAGGAGGTGGCGCCGCCGCCCGGCTGGAAGCTCGGCGAGCCCGCCGACGCGCTCGGCCGCGGCCAATGGTGGACGGTCTATAACGACCCGGTGCTCGATGGGCTGGAGCAGCGGATCGACATTTCCAACCAGAACCTCAAGGCCGCCGCAGCGGCGTTCCGCGAGGCCGAGTTCATCGTCGCCGAGGCCCGCGCCGGGTTTTTTCCGACCGGCACGGTCAGCGCCGCGGGCACGCGCTCCAAATCGGGCGGCGGCGGCTCGAACGGGAGCGGCTCGGTCTCGGCGGGAGGTATCGGCGGCAGGATCAGCGACTTTTTCAGCACCTCGGTCGCGGCGAGCTGGACCCCCGATTTCTGGGGTCAGATCCGCCGCGCGGTCGAGGCCAACGTTGCCACCGCGCAGGCGAGCGCTGCCGATTTGGCGAATGCGCGGCTCTCGGCCCAGGGCACGCTTGCCGGCGATTATCTGCAATTGCGCGTCGCCGACGAATTGGAGCGGCTATTGACCAACTCGGCAACGGCGTTTGCCGAATCCTTGCGCATCACCCGCAACCAGTACGCCGCCGGCACCGCGGCGCAATCGGATGTGTCGCAAGCCCAGGCCCAGCTGCTGGGCACCCAGGCGCAGGCGATCGCGGTCGGGGTGATGCGGGCGCAGCTCGAGCACGCGATCGCGGTGTTGATCGGGGTGCCTCCGGCCGAGCTGACGATCGCGCCCACCGATTTTGTCGATGGGGTGCCGCAGATCCCGGCCGGTCTGCCCTCGGCCCTGCTCGAGCGCCGCCCCGATATTGCCGCCGCCGAGCGGACCATGAAGGCCGCCAATGCCGAGATCGGCGTCGAGGTTGCCGCGTTCTATCCGACGATCACGCTCTCGGGCGACGCCGGTGCTGCGGCGCTGACCCTGGCCAAGCTGTTCAGCCAATCGAGCCTGTTCTGGTCGTTTGGGGCGAGCCTGGCCGAAACCGTATTCGATGCCGGGCTGCGCCGCGCGCGGGTCGGGGCGGCGGTGGCGCTGTTCGACGAGGACCTGGCCACTTACCGGCAGACCGTGCTGACCGCGTTCCAGCAGGTCGAGGATCAACTCGCCGCGTTGCGCATCCTGGCTGAGCAGGCCCAGGCCGAGGACGCGGCCGTCGCCGCGGCGCGCGAGGCGCAGCGCATCATCAACAATCAGTACCTCGCCGGCACGGTCGCCTATACCAGCGTCATTGTCGCCGAGCAGACGGCGCTCGCCGATGCCGAGAGCGCGCTGAGCATCCGCCAGAGCCGGCTGGTGGCGAGCGCCAGCCTGATCCAGGCCTTGGGCGGCGGCTGGAATGCGGCCGAGCTGCCGAGCCGCGAGCTGATCGAGAACGCGGCGCCGCTCGACTTCAACCCGCTGCCGCCGGTGCTGCCGGTGCAAGGCCGCTGACCGGACCTGGCCGTACCGGTCTCGCCGGCCGAGGGAGAGAGGCGCTGGCGAGGGTTGGCTAGCGCTGGTGAGAATCGCGCGGCGGCGACCACGGGCGCAGCCCCTGATGCACCAGGGTGACGAATTTGGTGCGCTGCGCCGGCGTCAATGTCGTCAGATAGGCCAAGGTCGTGGTGGTCAGCCCGCGCAGGAACTGGCGCTTGGTTTGCGCCGCCTGATCGAGCAGCTGCATGACCCGGGTCTCGTCGGCCTGCGGCTTGGCGAGCTCGGACCAGGCCGCGGCGACCAGCGGGTGGATCGCCTGGTGCATCGCCTGCAGGCGGCTACGCATGGTATCCGAATATTCGGCGAGGGCGACCTTTTGCTGCGGGTCGAGGCCGAGCTGCCCCGCCATTTGTTCGAGCCGCTGCGAGGGGCTGATCGGCGCGGCCGCGGCATGGATCCGGATCCACAGCGCGCCAGCCACGAAAAACAGGTTGAGCGCCAGCGACAAGGCCAGCAGCACCCGCCACAGCTGGCGCCGGGCGCCATGGCCGGCGAAGCTTTGGGCGATGGTCACGTCTGCTGCCCGCCGCCGAGATCGTGCAGAAAGCCGGTCGAGGGATCGAGCAGCTCGGGCAGATAGAGGCTCGGCCCGGCCTGGATCTGCGGGGCCGGCTGGCTGAGCTCGAGCGAGGCGCCGCGACCCATCGCGAAGCCGAGCCAGCCGGCCAGCACGATCGCCGCGGCCAGGCTGCCCCAGCGGGCCAGGCCCGGCAGGACCCGGCCGCGCGTCGGCAAGGCTGCGAATGGCAGCAAAGCTGCCGGCTCGCCTGCCGCCGCGGCCAGCGGCCCGGCGCGGGCGACGATTGCCTCGATCTGCTCGATTTGCTCGGGCCGCGCGATCCGGTCGGGCATGATGCCGCTGCCGCGGGCGATCTGCCGCGCCGCGGCGATATCGCCGGCCGCGGCCGGATCGGCGGCAACCGCGGCGGCGACCCGAGCGTGGTCCTCCTCATCGAGGCGGCCATCGGCGAAGGCGGCGAGGTCGAGAAAACGTGCAGCCTCGTCGACCGGCGCATCGGTTAGCCGGCAGCGGCGCCACAGGGCGCGGCCGCGCTCGAACTCCGCCGGGCTTCCGGGCTCTTTGATGGTTCGGCTCATCGCATCGGTCTCATCATCGGTTTATGCACGGAGCGGCGGCTATATCCCCGCAACCTTTGGTTTGTTTCTTCATCCCGCCTCGGCCTTGAAATGGGCGCGCAGCTTGAGCATCGCCTTGTGATGGGTGCTGCGCACGGTTTGCGGATCGATGCCGAGCGCCGCGGCGATGTCGGCAACCTCCATGTCGCGATCGTACAGCATGGCCAGGATCTCGCGCTGTCGCGGCGACAGCAGCGCTTCCGGCAATTTGAGCTTGGGCAAGGGCTCGACCGGGTCGACCGCAAGCAACCCTTCGGGCACCGCGTCGATCGGCACCGCCGTCGGCCGGTGACGGCGCTGCGCGTCCCGAGCGGTGCTGCGCGCGACAATCGTGATCCAGGTCGAGAGGCCGGCGCGGGCCGGGTCGTAGCTGCGCAGCAGGCGAAAATCATTGCGACATAGGCGCAGAAAAACCTCCTGCGCCAGGTCTTCGATTTCGCCAGGCTCGCGGGCTATGCCGCGCACGGCGGCGGCGACGAGGCCGGCATAGCGCCGCACGAACGCCCGCCATGCGCCGTTTTCACCGCGCAGCAGCGCGCCGACCAGCTGTTCGTGCGGCCAGGCCTCGCTCCGCGCCACCCGCTCCCTACCCCTCAGGCGAGCGCCGCGAAGAAATCATTGCCCTTGTCGTCGATGACGATGAAGGCCGGAAAATCTTCGACCTCGATGCGCCAGACCGCTTCCATGCCGAGCTCGGGATATTCCACCAGCTCAACCTTGCGGATGCATTCGAGCGCCAGGCGCGCCGCCGGGCCGCCGATCGAGCCGAGATAAAAGCCGCCATGCCGGCGGCAGGCGTCGCGCACCTCGGCCCCGCGATTGCCCTTGGCGAGGCTGACAAAGCTGCCGCCCGCGGCCATGAAGGCGTCGACGTAGCTGTCCATGCGCCCGGCCGTGGTCGGTCCGAACGAGCCCGAGGCATAGCCCTGCGGCGTCTTGGCCGGGCCGGCATAGTAGATCGGGTGGTTCTTCGCGTAGTCGGGCAGTCCCAGGCCGCGGTCGAGGCGCTCTTGAAGCTTGGCATGGGCGATGTCGCGCGCCACGATCAGCGGGCCGCTGAGGCTGAGCCGGGTCTTGATCGGGTATTGCGAGAGGGTGCGGCGGATCTCGTCCATCGGCCGGGAAAGATCGATCGGCACCACAGCGCCGCCAAGCGTCGCGGCGTCGATCTCGGGCAAAAACCGCGCCGGGTTTTGTTCGAGCGCTTCGAGGAAGACGCCCTCGGCGGTGATCTTGCCGAGGATCTGACGGTCGGCCGAGCACGACACCCCGATGCCGATCGGCAGGCTGGCGCCGTGGCGCGGCAGGCGGATCACCCGCACGTCGTGGCAGAAATACTTGCCGCCGAATTGCGCCCCGATGCCGAGGCCGCGGGTCAACTCGAGCACCTCCGCCTCGTACTCGCGGTCGCGGTAGGCCTGGCCGAATTTGTTGCCGGCGCTGGGCAGCGAGTCGAGATAGCGGCAGCTGGCGAGCTTGACCGTCTTCAGGTTCATCTCGGCCGAGGTGCCGCCGATCACGATCGCCAGATGGTAGGGCGGGCAGGCGGCGGTGCCGAGGGTGCGGATCTTCTCATCGAGAAACTTGCGCAGCGATTTCGGGTTCAGCACCGCTTTTGTCTGCTGATAGAGAAAGCTCTTGTTGGCCGAGCCGCCGCCCTTGGCGATGAACAGGAATTTGTAGGCGTCGCCCGGTTCGGCGTAGAGATCGATCTGGGCCGGCAGATTGTCGCCGGTATTGACCTCCTCGTACATCGAGAGCGGCGCCACCTGGCTGTAGCGCAGATTGGTCTCGGTGTAGGTGCGGCGGATGCCGGCCGAGATCGCCGCGGCGTCGTCGCCCTCGGTCCATATCTGCTGGCCCTTTTTGCCCATCACGATCGCGGTGCCGGTGTCCTGGCACATCGGCAGCACCCGGCCGGCGGCGATGTTGGCGTTTTTCAACAGGTCGAAGGCGACGAATCGGTCGTTCGACGAGGCTTCGGGATCGTCGAGGATCGCCCGCAACGAGGCGAGGTGGCCGGGGCGCAGCAGATGCGCGCTGTCGGCAAAGGCCTGGGCCGCGAGCAAGGTCAGGGCCTCGGGCTCGACCTTGACGATGCGACGGCCCTCGAACGCGCCGGTGGCGACATGATCACCGGTCAGCTTGCGATAGGCTACGTCGTCGGCGCCGAGCGGAAATAGCTCGTGGTAGGTCATCTCGCTCATCGCTGGCTCCGCCATCGGGTTCGGCCGCAGGATCGCCGTTTGCGCGCCGGCGTCAAGCTGCGCCTAGCGTTTGCGAAACCGGTCAAGGGTGACGATCTCGGCCTCCTGGCGCGCCTCCGGCTGCGGCTCGGCGGCGGCGGGCTCGACCGTAGCCAATGCGGCGGGCTTGGCCTCGGGTGCCGCCGGCGCCGCGAATTGCAGGCCGAACTTGACCGAGGGATCGGCGAAGCTGGTGATCGCGGCAAACGGGATGGTCAGCCGCTCAGAGCGGCCGCTGAAGCTGAGCGTGACCGAGAACGCCGCGGGGCCGACCTCTAGTCCCCAGAACTGGTGCTCCAGCACGATCGTCATCTCGTCCGGGAATTTCGCCAGCAGCTGTGGCGGCAGCACGACGGCGGGGGCCGAGGTGCGAAACCCGATATAGAAATGATGGCCGCCCTGGAGGCCCTCGCGCGCGGCGACCACCAGCGCCTGGCGCGCCACATCGCGCAGCGCGGTCTCGACCATCTTGTCGTAGGGAAAGAGATCCTGGGCCATTTTGGGCGCTCGCTCGCTGGGTTGGGCACCGCGCAGCATAACAAAGCCCGGCGGCCAACACAGACGCAAATCTGGCGGGAGACGAGTGAGGGGCTTCTGTTGCCCGGTGCCCCTCGAACCGCGAATTGCTCTAGGCTTTTACCCCGCTAAGGGTTAGGCCGCGAGCGCCTCTGTTGCGAAGTTGTCGTTCGCAGCTAGGTTGTGACCCGATAACGGTGGTATCATGCCGGGCGACGGTTCTTGCCTTTACCACGCGCGTCGAGCCTGTTTCGCCCCCTCGGAGATGCCCTCGCGGGCGCCGGTGAGGATGGTGGAGGCGCCGGGTACTGCCCCCGGGTCCGCAACGCCTATTCCGCAAGCCGTGTATCGCCATAGTCGGTAAACCGACCCGGTTGATATAGGACGAAGGGCGACGGAACGCAATCCCGGTTGCCGGGTGTTTGTTGCCAAACGTGCAACCGATCTGCGAAGTCATGACCGGAGCTCTGCTCGCCTGCCGCGATTGCGGCCAGATCCATCGCGCCCGCGCCGATAGCCTGCGGCAAGGCTGGCTTTTGTGCCGGCGCTGCGGGGCGCGTCTGTGGCGCCTGCAAACCGCCGCCCTGATCGTCCCGCTGGCGTTCGCCACGACCGCGGTGATCCTCTTTCTGCTGGCCAATCTGATGCCATTGTTCCAAGTCGGCCTCGCCGGCGAACGCAGCAGCGGGACCATCGCGAGCGGGGTGGTGGCGCTGGTCGGCTATGGCGGTGGGGTGTCGGCGGTCGGCGTGCTGGTGGCGATGACCGCGATCGCGGTTCCGGCGCTGAGCCTCGCCGTCGCGGTCATGGCGCTGCGCCAGCTCGCCCTGGGCGCCGGCCGAAGCGGCCGCCCGCCGCGGCGGCGCCGGCGCTGGGGGCTGGCGGCGATGTGGCGCCTGGTCCGCCGCCTGCGCCCGTGGAGCATGCTCGACGTCTACCTGCTCGGCGCCGTCGTCGCCTACACCCGACTCGGCCAGGTGGCGCATGTCGCGGTCGGCGTCGGCGGCTACGCGCTGGCCGCATTGGTGCTGGTGCAGGTCCTGATCGAGCAGTCGCTCGGCCGCGAGCGGGTCTGGAATGCGCTCGACGATCCGCAGAAATACGCGCCGCCGCCGGGGGCGCCGTGGGTCCTCTGCCTCGAATGCGACCTGGTCGTCGCCGCTGCCGCCAACGGGGGAGGCGAGCCCGGCCGCTGCCCGCGCTGCGGCGCGCGCCTGGCGCCGCGCCGGCCCGGCAGCCTTGCCGCGGCGACCGCGCTGACCGCCGCCGGCTATATCCTGTACCTGCCAGCCAATTTATTTCCGGTGCTGACCATCACCCGCTTTGGCCGCACCGCTTCGTACACGATCCTCGGCGGGGTGCGCGATCTGGCGGCAGCGGGGTTGTGGCCATTGGCGCTGCTCGTGCTGGTCGCCTCGATCATCGTGCCGGGGTTGAAGCTCGCCGGGCTGAGCTGGTTTCTGGTCTCGATCCGGCTGGGCTCGGCGCGGCTGCTGCGCGAGCGCACCCAGCTCTACCGTTTTGTCGATTTCATCGGGCGCTGGTCGAACATCGACGTCTTCATGGTATCGATCGTGGCCGCGCTGGTCCAGTTCGGGACCCTGACGACGATCGAGCCCGGGCCGGGGATCGCCAGCTTCGCCGCCGTCGTGGTGCTGACGATGTTCGCGGTCAATGCCTTTGATCCGCGCCTGATGTGGGACGCGGCGGCGGCGGGGAGGCGGGTTTGAGCGGCTCGGACCGGTCTGATCCCGGCGTTTCCGGCGCCGACCCATCCGGCCCGGTGCCGCCGGCGCCGCCCCCGCCCGAGCCCGGCCGCTGGTCCGGTCTGCCCTGGGTATGGGCGGTCCCGGTGGTGGCCCTCATCATTGCCGGCTGGCTCGGCTTTCGCGCGCTGATCGAGCGTGGACCGGCGATCACGATCAGCTTTGAGACGGCGGACGGGATCGAGGCCGGCCGCACCACGATCCGCTACAAGGATGTCGAACTCGGCCATGTCACCAGGGTTGCGCTCAATCGGAACCAGAGCCGCGCGCTGGTCACGGCGCAGATGACGCGCGAAGCCGAACCCTTGTTGCGCGCCGACAGCAAGTTCTGGATCGTTCGGCCGCGGGTCGGGCTGACCGGCATCTCGGGGCTGACCACGGTGTTGTCCGGCCCCTATATCGGCATGCTGCCGGGCAAGGGCCGGCTCGGCGCCGATGCGTTTACCGGGCTGGAGACGCCGCCGCCCAAGGAGGGCCTGGTCACCGGCCAGGACTACACCTTGATCGCCCACCGGCTGGCGGAGATCAGCGACCAGGCGCCGGTCTATTACCATGGCGTCCAGGTCGGCGAGATCACCGGCCACCGTCTGTCCGACCGTGACGGCAGCGTCGCCGTGCACATCTTCATCTACTCGCCGCACCAGGCGTTGATCCACCCCGACAGCCGGTTTTGGGTGGCCTCGGGGCTCGACGTCTCGATCGGCAGCGAGGGGGTCAAGCTCGCCAGCGCGCCGCTGCTCAGCATCCTGTCGGGCGGCATCGTGTTCGACACCCCGGACGAGGCGCTGGGCCAGAAGCCGAGCCCGCCCGGCACCAAATTCCGCCTCTATGCCGACCAGAAGGCCGCCGACGAAGCGGCCGAGCCGGTTCATGTCTCGTATCGGCTGCATTTCCCCGACGCGGTGCGTGGCGTCGCGGTCGGGACCGAGGTCGATTTGCGCGGGCTGCCGATCGGCCAGGTTACCAAGGTCCGGCTCGAATACGATCCGGCGGCCGATGTGATTCTGGAGCCGGTGACGATCGAGGTGGCGCCGCATCGGATCAAGCTCGGGGGGCGCCGGCTCGACACGACCGCGCAGGACCCGGTCGCCGCGACCAACCGGATGTTCGCCCAACTGGTCGCCAAGGGGCTGCGCGCCCAGCTGGTCAGCGCCAATCTGTTGACCGGGCAGCGCGCGATCGAGTTCGACTTTGACCCCGACGCGCCGCCGGCCCAGGTGGTCTGGGCCAAGCCCTACCCGGAGCTGCCGACGGTCGAGGCCAGCGGCATCGCACAGATCACCCGCTCGGCGAGCAAGCTGATGAACCATCTCGCGGCACTGCCGCTGGCCGAGCTGGTCGGGCAGATCCGGGCCATGGTGGGCCACGCCGACAGCCTCGTCGCCAGCCCCGACATGAAGCGCTCGCTGCATAATCTCGACCTGGCACTGGCCCATGCCGAGCGGCTGACCCGGGTTGCCGATGTCCAGGTTGGCCCGCTGCTGCAGCGCTTGAACGGGGCCGCCAGCCAGCTGCGGGCGAGCTTGGCGATCCTCGGCAGCGACCCGGCGGCGAGCAACGACCTGGCGCGCACGATGGCCGAGCTCAAGGACGCCGCGCGCTCGATCCGGGTGCTGGCCGATACCCTCGAACGCCATCCGGAAGCGCTGCTTCGCGGCAGGCCCGACGAGGCCGCCCAGTGACGGCGTCGGGTGTGAGGCCGCTGCGGGGGAGGGCGCTGGCGGCGCTGGCGCTGCTGGCTGGCAGCCTTGCCGCGTGCAGCTCTCCGGCAAGCCATTTTTATGTTCTGAGCGCGCAGCCGCAGGCGGCGGCCGCGCCGGAGCGTGCCCCGGCCGGGCTGGTATCGCGGACGGTTGCGGTCGGCGAGATCAAATTACCGGGTGCCCTCGACCGGCCGCAGATCGCCCGCCGGCTCGGTCCTAACCAGCTCGAATATTCCGATTCCGACCGCTGGGCCGGGCCGCTCGACGGGATGATCCGACGGGTGCTCGAGGCAGATCTGCGCGCCGCGCTGCCGGCCGGCATGGTGCTGGTCGACGACGACCCGTCGACCCCGGCCAATGTGACCATCGCGGTCGACATCACCCGCTTCGACGCCGATAAGGCCGGGCGGGTCACCTTGGAGGCCGGCTGGGAGAAGCTGGGCAAGAACGCGGCCGTGGTCGGCGCGCCGCGCGCGGCCAGGATCGTCGAGCCAGGCTCCGGCGCCGATACCGCCGCGGTGGCGGCGACGATGAGCCGGGCCATCGCCGAGCTGGCCGGCCGGATCGCCGCCGCGATCTAGGCGCGCCGCCCGTAGCGATGCGTTGCTAGCGATCGGGCTGCCCGCCTACTCTGGGCTGCGCACCGGGAGGCGAGCATGGCGCTGAGCAAACCGCACCAGGACGAGATTGCCGCGCACCGGGCCGAGCAACGGCCGACGCGGCGCGCCACTGTTCCGGCGCTGGAGGAGATCCTGTACCAGCCGCTGCCGGTGCTCGACCACGGCTTTGTCCGGGTCGTCGACTACATGGGCGATGATGCGGCAATTGTGCAGGCGGCGCGGGTATCCTACGGCCGCGGCACCCGCCGGCTCAGCGAGGACCGGGGGCTGATCAACTATCTAATGCGCCATCGGCATACGACGCCGTTCGAAATGTGCGAGATCAAATATCATGTCAAATTGCCGATCTTCGTCGCCCGGCAATGGATCCGCCATCGCACCGCCAACGTCAACGAATACTCGGCGCGCTATTCGATCCTCGACAATGAATTTTATGTCCCGGCGCCCGAGCATTTGGCAGCGCAGGCGACAACCAATCGCCAGGGACGCGGCGCGGT
>CAVWJX010000016.1:0-73171 GCA_963755435.1 uncultured Alphaproteobacteria bacterium | reverse complement strand
GCCGAAGAGCTAGGCTTTCGTGCGGTCTGGTGCCCCGAGGTTCCTGCCTTCGGCCACGACATATGGGTCACTCTCGCTCGCATCGCCGAGAAGACGATGCGCATCAAATTTGGCCCCTCCGTGCTGATCCCGAGCTATCGCCATCCGATGGCACAGGCCGCGGCCATCGCGACACTCGAACAGATCGCGCCGGGACGCCTGATGGTCGGGTTCGGCACCGGCTTCACCGGCCGTGCGGGGATGGGCCAGAAGCCCTTGAGCCTCGCGAGCATGCGCACGCATATCGCGCAGGTTAAGGCATTGCTGCGCGGCGATATTGCCGACATTGATGGCGGTCTCGCCCAGATCCTCGCGTCCGACGGCTGGCTGCCCGACCGCCCGATCGCCGTGCCGTTCTACATGGCAGGCCAAGGCCCCAGGGCCCGCGCGCTCGCCAAAGAGATTGCCGATGGGCTGATTTCCCTCGGCGGCCCGGCCGAAGGCTTCGCGACCTGCCTCGTGTCGACCAGCGGCACGGTCCTCGATGATGGCGAGGACGTCACCTCGCCGCGGGCCTCGACCGCCGTCAAACCGCTCGTCGCGCTCGCCTATCACCACAGCTACACGACCGATCCGGAAAGCGTGAAAGCGCTGCCGAACGGCGAAGCGTGGCTGGCCAGCGTCGAACGGGTGGACGAAAAATTCCGCCACCTCTCGGTTCACCGCGGTCATAACCTCGACATTTCGAACGGCCATGACGCGCTCGTCGACGTGTCCGCCGCCAAACAGATGACCTTCACCGGCACGCGCGAGGAGTTGCGCGAACGTCTCACCCAACTCGAGACCCGCGGCGCCACTGGCATCATCTTCGGGACCAGCGGTTACGATGTGGAGCGGGAGCTGAGGGCCTGCGCCGAGGTTGCTGGATTGAAGTGAGAGAGGTGCGACGCTTATTTGCGACCGAAAATCAACCCGTTTCCGACCTCCGGTCCAACCAACCATCACCGGGCGATCTGCAATGAGGCCAACAGCGGCCGAGCGTCGATGCTCGGCAGCTTTGCGCCGCTTCGGCTTGGATCGTGACGCCGCCTTTTTACCCGCCGGCGGTCGCGGAGAGGCCGTCTTGCCGGCGCTCTGCCGCAGCGCTTCGATCAGGTCGCTCGGCCTTGTCGGTACCGGCGGCTTCGGCGGCGTGAGCTTGCGGCCTTCCATCTTCTCCTTCACCAACTCGACCAGCGCGGCTTCATACCGGTCGTCGAATTTCTCTGGCTGAAACCGGCCCTTCAGTGCGAGGTCGCGCATCTTCGATGACGAGATCGAAGCTGAGCCGGCGGCGCCGGCGGTGCCGGCGGCACGCGTCGCGTTGCGCCTCCATAATCCCAAGACTGGCGAGGAGATCGAGCGCGAGGACGTCCTGAAGGGCTACGAATACGCGCGCGGCCGGTTCGTCACGCTGACCAAGGAGGAGGCGGCGTTAAGGCGGCTCGCGGCGCGCCCGACGCTCGAGGCCGACCTGGCCAAAGATCTGCTCTCCCGGAATAAATATGATTCCTTCGCGCGCGATTTCCGATATCGCCTTTCTGCTTGTCGCTCGCGTCCAGTTCGCGCCGAGCGCCGCGCTGGAGGTGCCGCTGCGCAACGCGATGTCGCGGATCGCGGCCGAGATGCGCAAGGCGGGGCCGGGCCAAGCATGGCCGGGGGCCAGCTACACGCTCGGCTCGTACATCCGAGCGAATACGCCGAGCGCCTCGCGGCATTGCTGGTGATCCCCAAAAGGATGACCGCCGGCCGGCGTCGGCCTGCGAGACGCGCTGCGCGACTTGCAGTGCACGGCTATCGCCGCTTATCCGAAAACCAAGACGGCCATGACCTGTCAGCGAGACGTCACGGCGGCCGACACAGTCATCGGGGCGGCGCTCGCCTCCCGTGCCGGCTCGAAATGACCCGGAGGCATTCACTACCAAGACACGAAGGCCATGAAGACCCTATAACGGGCCGGGCGTTCGTGGCTTTGTGGTGAGGGAAACGTTTTTGATCACTTCAGCAACTTTCTCCGCGCGACGGCGGCGGCTGCTTAGGGGCGGATTCCGGTCCTTCAACGCCGCCATTCTTATGGAGAACGGGGCTCTCGCCGTCCGGTTAGGTTATAGTCATCGGCGGGAGGGCTGCGGGATGCCTGTCCGGGCCGTTGAACGAAAACTCACCGCGATCTTAGCGGCCGATGTTGTAGGCTACTCCCGTCTGATGGGAGCCGACGAGGTCGGCACGCTGCAGCGCCTCACCGCCTGTCGGGTGATCGTGGATGGGCTGATTACCGCTCATCGTGGCCGGATCTTCAATACTGCCGGGGACAGCGTTGTTGCCGACTTTGCCAGTGTCGTCGATGCCGTCGAATGCGCGGTCGCGGTACAAGAGGCGCTGGCCGGCGAGAACGTGAACCGGCCTGCCGCCTCACAGATGCAGTTTCGCATCGGCGTGCATATCGGCGACGTGATCGTTCAGGGCGACAATTTGCTGGGAGACGGCGTCAACATCGCCGCGCGCCTCGATGCCTTGGCCAAGCCCGGCGGCATTTGCGTCTCGGGAGCCGTTCCAGGGCCCGACCGCGGCGATGACTCAGGACTACCGCAACCTCTACCGCGTACAGATGCTCGAATGCGCGCGCGGCGGCTTCTGCTCGAGCCATGTCTGCGCGCAGGGTGCCAAGGCCAATCCCCTCACCGCGGTGCTGCCCGCGCTCGCCCGGCAGCCTAATTTCGAGTTGCGTCCGCTGTGCAACGTGCTGCGCGTCAACAGGGACTCCACCGGCAAGAAGGCCACTGGTGTCACCTACATCGACCCGCGCGGCAATGAGGTCGAGCAGCCGGCCGGCATCGTGGTTCTGGGCGCCTATTGCTTTGGCAACGTGCGGCTGCTGCTGCTGTCGGGCATCGGCACGCCCTACGATCCGCTCACCGGCAAAGGGGTGGTCGGCCGCAACTACTCATACCAGCAAGGCGGCTCGGTGCAGGTGTTCTTCGAGGATCGCGAGTTCAATCCGTTCATCGGCGGCGGCCAGGTCAACACGTCGATCGACGAATTCAACGGCGACCTGATCGACCGCGGCCCGCTCGGCTTCATCGGCGGCGCCTATGTCAACACCTCGACCAGCGGCGCGACGCCGATCAAGGGCAAGCAGGTGCCGCCCGGCACGCCGCGTTGGGGAGGCGAATGGAAGAAAGCCGTCGCCCATTACTACCGCCGAAGCATGTCGATCCACATTCACGCCTCCTGTCTGAGCTATCGGCACAACTACCTCGACCTCGACCCCACCTACAAAGACGCTTACGGCCTGCCCTTGCTGCGCATGACGTTCGACTGGAACGACAACGACTTGCGGATGATGACCTACCTGAACGAGCGCTGCGTCGAGATCGGCCGGGCGCTCAACGGCTCGCGCCTGGGCGGCAAGAACAAGGGCACGCATTTCGGCATCACCGGATACCAGAGCACGCACAATGTCGGCGGCGCCGTGATGGGCAGCGACCCATCGACCAGCGTCGTGAATAAATACCTGCAATCGTGGGATGTTTCGAATCTGTTCGTGGTCGGCGGCAGCGCGTTCCCGCAAAACCCCGCGAACGGCCCCACCGAGACGATCGGCATGCTGGCCTGTTGGGCGGCCGATGCGATCAAGGACTACGTGCGCAGCCCGAACTCCCTGGTCTGAACAGCGACAGGAAGGAACGACATGCGTCTCCTGGTTGTCGGTGCCGGTTCGACTGGCGGGTATTTCGGCGGGCGTTTGGCTGAGGCCGGTCGGGACGTCACCTTTCTCGTGCGCTTCTCGCTGCCGCCTACGTGCATATGTGTGTCTATCAGCAGCAGCTCGCCGCAGCGCCCTGGCGGCGCGCGCATATGACCGACGGGCGAGCCTTCCTTGACATCGCGAGCGGTGACAGCGCGATCTACAACATCGGCCTCGCGCCGGCGAGCCGCGCCAGGATCGCGGACTATGTCACCTGCGTGCGGGATGTGATCGCGACCGGAGCGGGAACGTATGACGGTCGGCCTCAGCGTGTCCGCTGGCATCCAGAAGCGGTGCGCCAGTGCATTCCGATCGCCCTGTGTGCCGAAGGGCCCAAGACCTTGGATCTCGGTGGGCGGCTTTTTGACGGGGTGATCGCCGGTACCGGCCTGCTGCCAGAGGTGATCTCCGACACGATCGAGCGGATAGCCGCGGGCGCCCGCGAAGCAGGTCGTGATCCAGCCGAGGTCGAGGTGTGGTTCACGACCCGCTCGTCGCTCGATGCCGACCGGGACAAGGCGATCGAACGCATCCACGCCTCGGTGTCCTCGATCCTCAACCACTCCATGCGGTTCGGTCTCGAAGGACGCGATGAAAGCCGCCATGATCTGCGGCTCGCGGGTCAGCTGATTGGTCGGATGGATGCCGACCAGGGCATTTTCCGCGGTCTCCGCAATCAGCGTCGCGCGGACATAGGCGTCGCCACCGACAAAGCTGGTGTCGTTGGTGCCGATCAGTTCGATGCCGGATCCGTCGATAATCCGGATCAGCTCGTTGAATTTCTCGAGGTCTCGACGGTGGGGAAACGCCGTCTGCGCCGACAGGCAATATTCGCACCCGTTCGCCTCGGCCACGGCCAACGCAATGCGCTCGCGGGTGAGAGGGTCCACGTCGCCCTTATCCAGCGCACTGTAGAAGCCGAGAAAGCCTCCAGAGCCGCAGGGCTATTCGCCATGATCCGGTACATGTTCGGCACGTTGCCGAGCCGGCTCTTCACGCCAGAGAGCAGCGGCTGCGACTCGGTAGGTGCATGCTCGATGGCCGGGACCGGAATTCGTGACATGGGCCTTTGCTCCTGGCCGGCTGAGCCGTGACTGGCTGTTGCCCGAACGCATATTCCCTTCCGCAAAACAGCAGTAGCCGCTATCGTTGGGAGTTTGACTTCCGTAATCCGAGAGGCAGAATGGATCGGTTTGAGGCGATGCGCACGCTGGTTGCCGCGGCCGACGGCGGTAGCCTCTCCGCTGCGTCGCGAACGTTGGCTGTTCCGTTGCCGACGCTGAGCCGTCGGGTGTCCGACCTCGAAGCGCACCTGGGATCGCAATTGGTGGTACGCACCAGCCGCAAGCTGCTTCTGACCGAAGCCGGCGGCTTTTGTCGCTTCGGCCCGTCGCGTGCTGGAAGAGTTGGCTGAGGCGGAGCGGCCGGCGGCCGGAGAGTATTGCGCGCCGCGGGGCGAACTGTTGGTAACAGCGCCGATCGCGTTCGGCGTGCTGAAACGCAGCGCCGGTCGTTCATGACTTCCTTGCGGCCTATCCGAGGTCACCGTCCGGCTCGTCCTGTCCGATGGGGTCATCGATCCGGTCGAGAACTACATCTACGCCGCGGTGAGGATTGGACGCCTGCCTGACAGTGCTCTGGTTGCGCGTCGTGTCGGCGAGATCAAGTGGGTGCTGTGCGCCAGCCTAGGCTATATCCGCCAACGCGGTGAGCCGCGCGCTTTCAGGTCATGACTGCATCGCGCTTGAAGGGCTGCAACGTTATCGGGATTGGAGTTTTGTGAGCGAAGGTGCTAACCACCAACTCTCGATCACCCCTCGCTTTTCGATCAATAAAGCCGAACGGGTAATTGGCGGTGCTGTTGCCGGCCTCGGGGTCGCGCGGGCGATGCCGTATCAGGCAGCGGCGAGCGTCCGTGCTGCAACTCTGGTGCCCATATTATCTGACGCGCCGCCACCATTCCCTGTGCAGCTCGTACACGCAGCGCATCAGCAACAGCCGCTGAAGCTGCGCGCCTTTCTCGACTTCGTCGCTCCGCGGCTCCAGGAGCGGCTACGCCTAATCGCGGAGGAGCTCAGATCCGTCGAACTCACACTGGCAGACTGCTCATCTGAGCGGCGGCAAATCAGGCCGTGATCAGTGTGCAGGACGCACAACACCTGAGGCAGCAACCGCATGTCGCCCAGGAGCTTGAGCGCGAGGTCGCCCTGCGCACCAAGGAGCTGCAGACGGCGAAGGGCTCTGGACACTGCGCTCAAACAAGTTGATGCGCCAGCCTCGTGACGTTCTTTTTTGTAGTTGAGGTCTATCGATCGGCCGGCAGCCCTCAGAGCAAAATCGACCAATCGCTGTCGATAGTCGCTGAAACCGACCAGATTCCAAATCGGCGAAATTCTCCTTTGAATTCAAGAGCGTGAATTTCTGACGGATCGGGCATGGTGTTCTTTAGCATGCGCAGAAAAATCTGCGTTGTTAGATCAATTCGCTACCATGCTTCAAAATGATTGAGTGGGAGTGAGGGACACAAACGGCGGCAATGGCGTAGAATTGACGATAATTTTCCGTGCCGCTCCGCTCACCCTTTGCTCTGTGATCTCCTCGAACTGCCAACTGCATCGCCGCTATCTTTATAACGATCTCTTTGGAGGCAATATGTCTCCGATTTTCAGTCCGCGTAAAGCCTTCTCCCTGGACCAGAGAGCTCTGGCGCGTAGCGTAGGTTAAAAATCGGTGGGTCCGCTTCGCGCCCAATCCAAGACTTCTTAGGGCAGATTCCCATCTGCCCCAATCCTGCCGTTCGTGCAGATTGGAGCAACGATCAGAACCTCCGAATGGTCTTCGGCGGATGGCGTTAAAGGGTGCACCTTCCCGAAGAAGATCGATAGCCCATAGCAAGTCTGATCATGTGCTGGCGTCGGCGCTCCGGTCAGGAAGGTGCGCAGCTGCTCAAGATAGCCCACGACGAGGCCGAGCCCAGCGAGGCGAGCGGTTCGGTGCTCGAGACCCGCCTGATTTCTCCGCTTTACATATGCCAATATGGGTATATAAAAGCACTCATGGCACGAGCAGCGACGACGTCGGACGTCTTCAACGCGATCGCCGAGCCGCAGCGCCGGGATATCCTGCTACTGCTGCGGGCGGGAGAGCGGCCGGTGAACGAGTTGGCCCAGGAGCTGGGGATGAGCCAGCCGGGGGCGTCCAAACACCTGCGGGTGCTCCGGGAGGTCGGGCTCGTTCGGGACCGCAAGGCAGGCAAGCAGCGCCTGTATGGCCTTGACGCCCGCGAGTTGCGAGCGGTCCACGAGTGGACCGGCGGGTTCGAGGGGTTCTGGAACGAGAGCTTCCACCGGCTGGACGCGTACGTGCAGGACCTCAAAAAGGCAAGGAAGGAGAAGTGACCGATGGCAGCGACAGGACGGGACGCGCCAGCGCAGTCAGCGACGGCCGACCGCGAGATCGTGATCTCCCGGGTCATCAGCGCCCCACGGGAGCTGGTGTTCGAGGTCTTTACTGAAATCCGGCACCTGTCGCGATGGTGGGGACCGGAGGGGTTCACCACCACCACGCGGGCGTTCGAGTTCCGCATCGGCGGGGCGTGGGACTTCGTGATGCACGGACCGGACGGGACGGACTTCCAGGAGTGGATCTCCTACACCGAGATCGCCCCGCCGGAGCGGATCGCGATGCTGCACGGCGAGTTCCGCGACGACCCGAACGCCTTCGAGTTCGGTCCTCACGTTCGCCCCCGACGGCGCGGCGACCCGGATCGAGATGCGAACGGTGTTCCCAACCAAGGAAATGCGCGACGAGGCGGTCAAGAAGTACCGCGCGATCGAGGGCGGCCAGCAGACCCTGAGCAAGCTGGCTGCCTACGTCACCGGGATCATTCCAAAGGGAGTTGAGGACTGATGGCTGGAAAGGTGTTCTTCAGCGTGTCTATGTCGCTGGACGGTTTCATCGCGCCCGGGCCTCCCGGAGAGTTGATGGGGCAGCAATGGATGGAGCTGCAGGCATGGGCCTTCCCGCTGCGGTTTCTTCTGCGAGAACCTGAAGCTCGGCGAGGGGGCGAGGAGGGACGCGAAAACGACATTGCGCGCGAGACGTTCGAGCGCACCGGCGCGAGCGTGATGGGCAAGCACATGTTCGACGCCGGCGAGCAGATGTGGCCGGAGGACGCGCCGTTCCACACGCCGGTGTTCGTCGTGACTCACGAGAAACGTGCTCCTTGGGAGCGACTGGGTGGGACCACCTTCCACTTTGTGAACGACGGCGTCGTGTCGGCGCTCGACCAGGCCCGCGAGGCCGCCGGCGACCGCGACGTCCGCGTCGCGGGCGGCGGTGCAACGATCCTGGAGTACGTGAAAGCCGGCTTGATCGACGAGTTCTCGATCGCGCTGTCGCCCGTGCTGTTCGGCTCGGGGATCCGCCTGTTCGAGGGCATCGACGCGGGCCGCGTGGCCCTGGAACTGGTCCGCGCGGAGCCGACGCAGCGGGTGACCCACCTAACCTACGCAGTCCGGGAGCGGTAACCGTCTTGACCTCAGCGCTCCCCTGCCGAGGTCAGCAGCGCTCTGAGATGACGCAAACTTTGGCAACGGGGCGCGGCGGATGTCCCAGCAGCATCGAACCGGTTCGCCATCGCTGACGGTCTTTTTTTGGGCCAACCTGGTGACGCCGCTCTCGCAGAAGATTTGGAGAATCGACCGACCGATACCGATAGTCGCTGAAACCGAGCAAATCGCGGATCGTCGAAATTCGCTTTTGAAATCAAGAGCCCGAATTTTTGACGGATTGGGGAGTCGGTTCTTTGTCGGTGCAAAAAAATTGCGCTTATGAACCAGCGCGTTATCATCACTTAGAACCATAGAGTGGGAATGATTTTGGCCCGTCCCATGCCATCCCGCAGCATCCCGAAAAACGGTATAAGGATACCGATCTAAAAAAGATCGCTCAGTACCGTACCGGCAGCTATCGGCCGGTACAGATGGCGGCCGACGCGCCCGCTGACGATATGCCGCCGTATTGACAGTCTTCGTCCGATATCGTCAGGGTCAGAGCATCAGCTGACGATCTTTTTTCGACCTAATTTATCGAAAATAAAGGTTATTCTGCCGAAATGGCTCTAGAAAACGCCCTGGCGATTTTTTCTCCTAGCCAGGGCAGCTGATGATCAATACATCTGTCAAGTGATTAAAACCAAAAAACCCCAAAATATGCTGGCCCGGTACAACAGAGCGATTGAGCAGTGCCACGAGCGGGTCCACTGCACCGCAGAGGAAGCGACGTGATGGCGAGATCGTCGGGCCCTTTGCGGACAATTCTGCCGATCGTCGACTTTGAACTCGACGCTCTGCAGGTGGATCTGATCCGTGAGAGACTGCATGGCGGCGCCCGCTTGCGCGGCGCGGTCTCGCTCTCTGGGTTCAGCCTCGGGGAACCGCGGCGGCAAAAGCGCCGCTCGCCGTGCCGAAGAACGCCGCACCCGGCCGGAAATATCTGGGAACAATGTACTGAACCACGCGCGGACCGCGCCGGGGATCGGGCCTGTCTCGAGCGGTCTCCAAACACGATGAGACTCGAGGTGAAATTTTACCGTGCCCAGCGGCAATTGGCGGTGCGCTCTCACTCTGGTCTAATCGTCGTCGAACAGGTTCTGGCGCAGCGTGTTCCCTTGTATTCGCGGCGGAACCGACCGCGCCGCTGCAGCTCCGGCACCAAGAGATCGACGATCGCCGCGAGGTCGCCTGGCATCGACACGACATGGCCCAGCATGAAGCCGCCGCGGCTGCCGGTCGCCTCGAACACTTCTTCGAGGTGATCGGCGACTTGCGGGGCGGTCCCCGCGACCGTCCTTGCGTAGCTGGTCGCGAACTGCCGGCCATGGTCGAAAAATTCCGCGCGGGTAATCTCGGCGTCGGCGCCGAGCTGCGCCACCATTTCGCGCATGAAGCCGCCGGGGGACGCCTGGCTGGCGATGATCTCGCGGTGCAGCTCGCCGAGCGTGAAGCGGTGCGGCAAGGTCGAAAAATCATATCCCGAATTGTGCGACAGATAGACCCCGACCCCCTCGGCCGGGATCGCCGACAGCAACAGCTCGCGCCGCGCCAGCGCCTCGCGCTCGGTCTCGGCGACGACACAGGGCTGCTGCCATACGATGCCCATACTTTCGGGGTCGCGGCCGAGCGCCGTCACGGCCGCGTCGAGCGCCTCGCGCTGCGCGATTTGCAATGTGAGCGGCATGTCCGGGCCGAACGCCATGTCGGCGACATAGGCCGAGGCGCGGATGCCGCGCGGCGAGCTGCCGGCTTGCAGCAGCACCGGCCTTCCCTGCGGCGAAGGCGGCGTGTTGAGCGGCCCCTTGACCTTGAAGAACCGGCCGCGGTGCTCGACATCGTGCAGCTTCGCGGGATCGGCGACCCTGCCCGTCTCCCGGTCCCACAGCATGGCGTCCGGCTCGACCGAATCCCAGAGAGCGCGGCAGACGTCGATGAATTCCTCCATCCGGTCATAGCGCTCGTCGTGATCAACGAGATCGTCATAGCCGTAATTGGCGAAATCGGATCGCCGCGTCGATGTGATCACATTGAAGGCGATGCGTCCCCCGGTCACGTGGTCGAGCGAGTTGAACAGCCGCGCCAAGTAATAGGGGTGCATAAACGTCGTCGAATAGGTGACGCCGAAGCCGAGATGCTCGGTCACTCGCGACATCGCAACCGAGAGCGGCGCCAGATCTTGCCGCGGCCACGACACGCCCCAGCGCACCGCGGCATCGCGGCTCCCTTGCCAGGTGCTCGGGACCCCGGTGCCGTCACCGGAGAACAACATGTCGAGGAGACCGCGTTCGGCGATGCGCGCGATTTCTTCGAACTCGCCGACGTCGGGATAGTTGCGTCCGCGCCAGGCACCCGGCATTCGCCAGCGACCCTCCATGTGGATGTAGGAGAGGTCGAAGGCGAGATGCATGCGCTTTGTCATCGCTGAGCCTACAATCGTGAGAGGCGCCGTGGTCCCGGCCGCGGTCCCCAAGACCGCCGTCGCCGAGCCCGCAATCGCCCGCTCATCCTCTGATGCGTCCGAGAAACCGTGCCACCCGATCGGGAACCTCGTCGGAGAAAAATTTCCCGGCTGCGCCGCTATGCGCGATCTTACCGCCGTCGAGAAAGATCACCCGGTCGGCGGCGCGCCGCGCGAAGCTCATCTCATGGGTCACGACAATGCTGGTCATCCCTTCATCGGCAAGCTCCTGCATCGCATCGAGCACCTCGCCGACGGTCTCGGGGTCGAGCGCGCTGGTCGGTTCGTCGTAGAGCATCAGCGCCGGCTGCATCGCGAGCGCGCGGGCGATCGCGACGCGTTGCTGCTGCCCGCCAGACAATTCGTCCGGGTACATTTCCGCCTTGTCGGGCAGGTGCACCTTGCGCAGCAGGTGGCGCGCCAGTTCGCGCGCCCGCGCCGGCTCGTCCTTGTGCACGCGAACCCTTGCCAGTGCGATGTTGTCCTCGGCACTCAGGTGCTGAAACAATTCGAAGCTCTGGAACACCATGCCGATGCGCCGGCGCACCGCGACCGCGGCACTGCGCCGCAAATGCGCGATCTCCTCGCCCTCGAACCGAATTCGGCCGGACGAGATCGGCTCCAACAGGTTAAGGCATTTGAGCAGCGTCGATTTCCCCGAGCCGGACGGCCCGATCACGACCAGGCATTCGCCTTCGCGGACCTCGAGGTCCACCCCCTTCAGCACGTCCTCCGTGCCGTAGCTCTTGCAGATCGCGATCCCTTCGAGCAGCACCCTCACCGCACCATCCCGAGATCGGCCAACGAGGGGCGCTTGAAGCTGATTGCCTTCGCGCTCCTGCCGCGGCGTCGGCGGCAGGCCCGCTCGACAACGACCTGGATCGCCATCAGGACCGTGGTCATCGCCAGATAGTAGATGTCGGCGACGGTCAGCGTTTCGAGGAAGCGGAAATTCATCGACGCCGTCTGGTCGGCCACCAGCAGCAGTTCCTGCACGCCGATCACCGAGACCAGCGCCGAGAGTTTCAACATGCCGTTAAATTGGTTGCCGATCGGCGGGATCACGATGCGCAGCGCCTGCGGCAGCACGACCCACATCATGATCTGGCTGTCCTCGAGGCCGAGGGCGCGCGCGGCGAGCCGTTGGCCGGGCCCCACCGCGCGGATGCCCGAGCGCATGATCTCGGTCAATGTAGGCGCCCTCGTTGAGGCCGAGGGCGAGAACCGCGCAGGCATAGGCGGGCAGGACGATGTGAAACAAAGGCAGCACGTTGAAAGCGAACACCAGCTGCAGCAGCACCGGAGTTCCCCGGAACAGCCACAGATAGAGGATGATCATGCCGCGGAGGATGCGCGAGGGGGCTTCCTGGCCGGCCGCCAGCAATAAGCCGATTGCCATGCCGACCAGCAGCGAGGCCATGCTGATCCATAGCGTCACCATCGCGGCATGTGCGAACTGAAGCTGAACAAGTAGCTCAGCATCAGATGCGGCGAGAAAATCGACATGTCGCGGGGCTCCCTGTCGCCTCTCGGCTGCTGGTTCAAAAAGCGCGTTAAAAGAGCGAGCTGCTGGCCGGCAGCCGATATTTCTTGATCAGGTTCGCATAGGTGCCGTCGGCGACGATTGCCTTGAACGCGGTGTCGACAGCGGTTTTGAGCGCCGTTTTGTCCTTGGCAAAGCCGATGCCGAGGAGCGTGTTGTTGTCGAACGGCTCGCCAGTCGTCTCAAAGGCGTCGGGCGATTCCTTGACCAGCGCCAAAACCGTCGGCACGGACGCGACCAGCGCGTCGGCACGTCCTTCCTTCAAAGCCAGCGCGCTGACGGCGGTCGAGGTCAAGCTGATGATGGTCAGCGCGGACTTGCCGCTTTTCTGGCAATCGGCGGCCAGCGCCTGGGCTTGTTTTTCGTAGACCGTGCCCACCGCCGCGGCCAGCCGGTGGCCGCAAAGCTGCGGCAGGGCGGTCAAATGCGAGGGATTGGCCTTGGCGACCAGAAGCTGGTCGCCGACCCGCAGATAGGGGACGAAATCGACCACCTGGCTGCGCTCCGGATTGATGTACATGCCGCTGACGATGGTGTCGATCCGGCCGCCGAGCAGTGCCGGGATCAGCCCCTTGAAGTCGATCAGGCTGGGTGCGGATTGAATGTGCATTTTGGCGGTTATTGCCGCGACCAGATCGATGTCGAAGCCGACCGGTTTTCCGTCCTGCAAGGATTCGAAGGGCGGAAACGTCGCGGAGGTGCCCAAAATCAGCTTGCCGGCGTCGTCGCAAGCTGCTCGCCTTCGCCCGCGACCTCCTAAACTCCGACTATGAGGGTCACCGGCTGACCTTTGTCCAGTTCGCCCAGGCGCTGCACTTCAACCATCTGAACGCGGTCTACAATGCCTTCGACTTTTCGGGCCCGCTCGATTTCGTGCGCCGCGCCGCCGGGCTATCCGATCGGGTCGAGGGCGGCTGAGCGCCAGCCGGGGACGGCCGGACTTGCGGTTGCGCGCGCGCAGCGGCTCAGAGGATCGGCCAGCAATCCGGCGGGATCGGCAGCCCAGGATAAATGCGCAAGCGACGACGAAGGGCGCGCCACAGACTGCACGCAAGCCCGCGCGTCATTCCACTGCCGCCTGCAATTTCAGGAGTTCGAGGTCGGCATATTGCGGGCGCAGCGGCCGTGGCTTGGCGAGCAATGTCTGGAGATGACACTCGCCCGCGCCATCGTTGAACACCTCGTGCTGCAGAAACGGCGGCAGCGCGACAAGGTCCCAGCCGAGCCGGATGTCATAGCTCTCCCCGCCATCCCAGCAGCGCACCAGGCACTCGCCGTCGAGGACGAAAATACCTCCTCGGTCTCGTGACAATGCAGCACACGGACCTCTTGGGCCATCTGCGGCCGCCAGCGGCGCCAGAACGCATAGGTCACGCAGTCGACCGCAGTCGCGTCAGCCTCACCGCGGGCGATGCGGTCGAGGTTGCCCGGCTGGCTGCCGGTCTCGACCGCGCGGGCAAAAAACGCACCGCGATCGGCAATCTCGGCGAGGGCGCGCCGCGGCAGGTTCATCCCCGAATTCGAGTGGCGATGGTTGAACAAAAACACACCGCCGCGCAGGTCGCGCAGTTTTTTCGCCCTCGACCCGGCCGGCACGACGAACAGCCCGCAATGGGTCGGGCCGTCGCATCCGAACGCGTCGTAGCACGGCGTCCCAAGCCGGATCGCCTGACCCGAAAAGATGGTTTCGAGCGGATAGCCGCAAGTCTGCGAAAACAACACCTCGGGGCCGATTGCCGCCGGGACCGGAGGTCGGTCGAAGTCCAATGTTTCGGGCAGGCCGCCGAGGCCAGCCCCGGCCAGAAGGCCGCGCAGCGCCTGCCAGAACGCTGCGTTGATCCCCCGCATTTCGGGCAAATTGTACATCGGCAGGCTCGCCGCCAGCGTCATCGGCGGCGTCATCGGGCGGCCTCGATCGCGGCCAGCACCCGCTCGGGAGTGAACGGGATGCGGGTCAGCCGCGCCCCGACCGCGTCGTCGATCGCGTTGGCGATCGCGGCGGCGACCCCCAGCATGCCACTCTCGCCGATGCCCTTTGCGCCGAACGGGCCGGGGCCGCCATGCTCGAGCACGAAGCTCTCGTAGTGCCTTGGCACGTCGCTGGCGAGCGGCACGCGGTAGGTGAGCGGGGTGGCGTTGACCGGCTCGGCCCCGTCATAGCGCAATTCCTCGAAGAGGCTCTGGCCAAAGGCCTGCAACGCCGCGCCCTCGACCTGGCCGCGATAGGCCTGAGCATTGACGCTGGTGCCGGAATCGGCGCCGACGACCAGATGAGTGACTTCGACCCGGCCGGTCTCGCAATCGACCTCGATCTCCGCACCGACCCAGCTCGGGATCCAGAACAAATTGGGGGCCGCAAGCGGTGCAGCGGCGTCGTATTCGACTTTGACGCTGCCCCGCCCGATGAATTCGGTCCCGGCTTCGCCGAAATGGGCGCTGATCAGGGGTTCGAGCGGATGTGCATAATTGCCGCGCTGCACCGTCCAGCCGTCCAAGGCCAATTCCTCGACATTGCATTGGAGGATTTTGGCGACAACCTCCAATATCTGGCGGCGTGCGTCGGCCGCGGCGCGCTCGACGGCGAGGCCGGTGACGGCGGTGGCGCAGCTCACATGGGTCCCGTTGTTGAGCGGGGTGTGGTCGGTATCGATCGACCCGTAGCGCACCCAGTCGAGCGGCAATCCGAGGATCTCGGCCGCGATCCGGCACAGCGCCGTGGTGGCGCCCTGACCGATCTCGACCGTTGCCGCATTGACGATCGCCCGTCCCGAAGGCAGCACTTTGATCAACGCCTGGGCATGGTTTCCGGTGCCGCCGCCATCCTTGATGCCGATGCTGAGCCCCCGGCCGCGCCGCTTGTGGCCTGCGCTCGGCCGCGGGGGCTCCCGGTAGCCGAGGCGCTCGACGACCTCGTCGAGCCCGGCGGCAAGATCGCTGTCCATGCCGCTGTCGCCCGGCTGGAACGGCTCGCCGACCGCGAGCAAGTTGCGGCGGCGGAACTCGTAGGGATCGATCCCGAGCCGCCGGGCGATCATGTCGATCTGCGACTCGGAGGCGAAGCTCGCCTGGGTTCCGCCGAACCCGCGAAACGAGCCGGCCGGCACCGAATTGGTGCGCACCGCATAGGCGCGGGTCGCGACCGCATCCCACCGGTAAGGGCCGGTGACGCGGTAGCCAGCCTTGGCGACGGTCATCGCACTCGCGTCGGAATAGGCGCCGCCGTCGAGCGCGATCTCGCTCCGCCGTGCGGTCAACCTCCCATCGGCCGTGACGCCGGTCTTCAAGACCAGGATGCCGGCGTGCTTGGTCAGGGTCAGCAGGCCCTCGTCCATGCTGAGGCAGAGCCGTACGGGCCGCGCCGCCTTGAGCGCCAGCACAACGACGAGCGGCTCCATCTTGCAGAAACTGTTGCCGCCGAAACCACCTCCGACATAGCTCGCGTGAATGCGCACGAGATTGGCCGGCCGGCCGAAGATGCGGGCGATGTCGTTGCGCAGCACAAACGGGTCCTGGTTGCAGGACCACAGCTCGATGCGCTCGCCGGTTACCTGCGCGATATTGACGTAGGGCTCGAGGTGGAAGTGGTTGATCCGCGAAAACGTGAAGCGGTCCTCGAACACGTGGGCGGAAGCGTCGAGCACCGCCTCGGCGTCGCCGACCGCATAGCCGAACTCGGACAGCACGTTGGGCCGCGGCTCCTTCAGGCTGACGACGCCGTCGCCGACCCGGATCGCCGCACCCCCGACCGGCGCTTCGAACAACTGTGAGGCGCCATCGGCCAGCGCCTCGGCGATCGTCATCACCGCGGGCAGCTTTTCGTACTGCACGTCGATCAGCGACAGGGCGCGATAAGCGGTTTCCTCGTCGACCGCCGCCACCGCCGCCACCATGTCACCGACATAGCGCACCTTGTCGATCGCGACGACCGGCTGGTCGCGGATCGCGACCCCGTAATACAGGTCGGGGAGCACTGCCGCATCGGCGCCGGTCACGACCGCGGCGACGCCGGGAAATGCCTCGGCGCGCGCGGTGTCGATCGCGCGGATCCGCGCGTGCGGATATGGGCTGCGCAAGACCTTGGCGTGCAGCATGCCGGGCAGGCCTCATATCGAAGGTATAGCGGGCCGCGCCGGTGATCTTGTCCGGCCCGTCGAGCAGGACGACGGGTGAGCGGAATGGCGAAATCGCGGCGCCGGTCATCGCCGGACCGCGCTCGCCGCCGCCTGCACCGCCTCGACGATCATCTGATAGCCGGTGCAGCAGCAGATGTTGGCGTCGAGCCATTGCCGGACCAGCTTCTCGTCGGGATCGGGATGCCGCGCCAGTAGAGCCTTGACCGACAGGATCATGCCGGGGGTGCAAAAACCGCACTTGGATCGCGCCGTGCTCGAGGAATGCGCGCTGGATCGGTGCAGGGCGCCGGCGACGGCTAGGCCCTCGATCGTTGTCACCGCTCTTGCCGTCGAGCTCGAAGGCGAAGGTCGCACAGGCGGTCGTCGGGACATCGTCGGCAAGCACAGTGCAGGCGCCGCACACCGCCTGGTCGCAGCCGATCTTGCAGCCGGTCAGCCCCAGCTCCTCGCGCAGCAGGTCGGCCAGGACCCGGTGCGGCGCCACGCTCAGTCGGTGCACATGCCCGTTGACCGTAACCTCGATCTCGATCGGCGCGCTCACCAGCCAGTCCCCAGCCAAACGGCGCTTAAATTCCGTCGGAGCAGAACGCCGATCATCCGGCGACGATAATCGGCGCCGGCATGATGGTCGGTGACCGGTTGAGGCAAGTCGTCGACGACCGCCTGCGTCAGGCTTTCCGCCCGCCTCGCCAAGTCGCCGGTAGTGAGAGCCTCTTCGAGCGGGAGTTTCGCCGCCAGCGGCGCCATATAGGCGCAGCCGATCGCGACCCGCCCGCCGGTGACGAGGCCGTCCGCGATATCGAGGCCGACCGCCACGCTGACGATCGGCCGGAGCGACCGGTCAACGCGGAGCAGGAGGGTGAGAGCGCGAGGCAGCACTATCGCCGTCAAGAGACCCTCGCGCCGCGCGGCGCCAGGATCAGCCGCGGGAACGACATCGACCGCCCCTTCGGATCGGAGAAAATACAGACGCGCGTCGGCGGCCATCGCCACTAGAGCGAAATCGTAGGTCGGATCGCCGGCCATGACGTTGCCGCCGGCAGTGCCCTTGCAGCGAATGCGGATGTTGGCGATCCCGGGCCAGGTCTCGGCAAGGGCCGGCAAATGCCGGCGAACCAGCGGCGAAGCGGCCAGCCGATCATGCGTCACCAGCGCCCCGAGCCGCAACTCCTCGCCATTCTCGTCGATCCGATCGAGGCCCGCGAGCCTGCCGAGATGGATCAGGTCGGTGACCGGGACGCCGAATTTCATCCGGTTGACGACGTCGGTGCCGCCGGCCACGTAGACCGCGCCGGGGCCTGCGGCCGCCTTGATCGCGGCGGCTTCGGCTGGGGTTTGCGGCCGGTGTAGACGAAATTCCGGGATCAGCTTGCGCGAGCGGTGCACCGCCAGCGTGGGCGCCGTTGCCGACAGCGCGGTCATAGTCCGCCCGAAACCGGCATCTCGCCGCCGTACCAGCGCCGCACCGCCAGTTCGCCGAGCGCCACGATGGCATAGAGTACCAGGCCGATGACGCAGAGCAGGACGATGGAGGCCAGCACCGTCGCGGTCTCGCCGGCCGCCGAGGTGAACATGATGATGTAGCCGAGCCCCTTCTGCGCGGTGATGAATTCGCCGACGATGACCCCGATCATCGCCATCGTGACGCCGACCTTCATGCCGGCGAAGATATAGGGCATTGCATAGGGGAACCGAGCCAGGCGAAACACCTGCCACTCGCTCGCGGTCAATGACCGGCACAATTGCAGGATTTCGGGCTTGGCGCTGACGAGGCCCGTCATCGTCGAGACGAGGATCGGAAAAAAGGTGATGAACACGGCAACGACGATCGAGGAGCGGCTGCCGACGCCGAGCCAAACGATGAAGAGCGGCGCCAGCGCGATCTTCGGGATCAGCTGGAAGACAACGATGTGCGGATAGAGCGCCTCGCGCACCCACGCCGAAAACGTCACCGCGACCGCCAGACCGACGCCGAGCAGGGTCGCGATGGCAAAGCTCACGATGGTTTCGTAAGCGGTGGGAAGGGCCTGCTCGAACAGGATAGCGTAGTTCTGCGACAACACGCTCCATACCGCCGACGGCGGCGGCAGCAGTACCGGCGAGATCCGGGTGATCCGGCACAGCGCCTCCCAGACGAGCGTCACCAGGATGGCAAAGCCGAGCGGCAGCAGCACGCTTCGGCCGAACCGCCCGCGCCGGCCTGCGGCTTCGGTAACGCCGGGTGGCGGGACAAGGGCGGCGGCTTCCTCGGCGATGCTCATCGGCGGCGACCGTCAGCTGATGTATTTGCCGAATTGGGCGACTCGCGCATCGACCTGCGCCCATTGCGGCGCTGTCAGCTTGACCTTGCCGATGAAGCGGTTGGTGAACACCATGTCGAGGTCTGGCTTGCTCATGCCGGGGCTCGCCAGATACTGCATGACCAGATCGGCCATTTCCGAGTAACCCTCTGGGTCCGACCAGCCGAGGCCGTGGTCGCGTGCTTCGGGCTTGTCAATCCCGTGCTGCCAGATGCCGAGGCCGAGGCGCGCGAATTCCTTGGAGCCGGCGTCGAGCGCCATCTCGGGCACCTCCTTCAGGAAGATCTGAAGCGTCTCGTCGGGGTTGGTCAGCGTGAACGCGACCGCCTCGAGCAGCGCATCGGTCACCGCCTCGCACAACGCCGGATCGGCGGACAACGTCTTGCGCCGGGTCGTCAGGGTCTGGCCGTAATTGCGGATGCCGACACTGTTGTAGAGCATCCAGCGAGCAGGAATGTTTTTCGACAGCAGCACGGGCACACTCGACGAGGCGAACCCGGTCATCGCGTCGACTTGCTTCTCGATCAGGATGCGCTCGAGCACTTTGGCGTCGACATGCACGATGTTGACCGATGCGAGATCGAACCCCGCCTTTTTGGCGTAGGCCGGAAAGAATGGAAATTCTGCCGAAGTCGGCACCACGCCGATCTTTTTCCCGGCGAGGTCCTGCGGCTTCCTGATTGGCGAGTCGGCGAGGACGCCCACCCCCATGGTCGAGTCGTAGTCGCAGGTAGCGAGCGCCACGATCGGCAGCTGCTTTGCGACCGACAGCACCAGGATCGGTGTCGCGACGACGCCAAAATCGAACTGGCCGCCGGCGATGCTCTGCGACGAGGCGACCGACCCGAACCCGCGGGCGATGCTCAGATCGATGCCACGCGCCTTCATCAACCCCTTCGCGCGCGCCACATAGACGTAGGCCGCACTCCCTTCAGCCAGCCAGGCGAGGGTGAATTTGACCGGCCGCAATGACGCCAGCGCCGGACGCGGCAATGCCGGAGCGAACGCCGAAACCGCCAGCGCCGCCGCCGCGCGCCGCAACAGGCTGCGCCGGAAGATGCCGCGCCCTGGGTGCATTTGCCCTCCCTGCCGCCGCTTCGCAGCTACACCTAGGCCGCGATCGGCGCGAAAGCCGGCAACAACGGCGAGTTGGCGCGGTGAAGCTTGCCGGCGCGCAGCGCAAATTCGGGGTGCAGCAGTTGATGCGCCGGACAGGTGGCGCGCTCGGAATCGACGAGGTTCCACTCACCCTCGATGAGCCGCATCGCCGACAGGTCGGCCGGCATGCCGATCGACAGCGCACCGATTTCGGCTTCAAGGCCCAGCATGATCGCGGCGTTGCTGGTTGTCATCCGAACCACCTCGACGAGCGGGACGCCCAGAGCCAGGAGTTCGCTCATCGCATGCTGCAGGCTATACGGCCGCGCGAACGGCGAGCCGCGGTCCTGGGCGATGATCGAATCGACGCCCTCGCCGGTGAACATGCCGCGATAGGCGCGCCCGCCGTCGGCGATCCGGACGTTGTAGCCGTGCAAATCGGCGCCGAGCGTGAACGGCAGGATGCCGGCGTCGACGACCCGCCTTGCATTGGCAAAGCTGAGGTGGGCGCCGCGGCCGACATCGATGCGCACGCCGCGCGCCAAGGCTTCGCGCACCAGCGGGTGGATCGTGCCGTCGGCGCCGACAAAGCCGCTCGGGAACTTGGTGAACGGGTGCGCCAGGATATCGCCCGGATCGAGCAACGGCACCACCTCGTCGATGATTTTGGCGGCGTCGACCTTGGCGCCGGGCAGCTCCGGCCACAGCGTCCCCAGATGGATGTAGACCGGCAAATTCAGCTCGCGCGAGGCTTCCTTGGCGAGCTTGAGCGAGGCCATGCCCCAGCGCGAATAGCCGCCCGGCTCGGCATGCGCCTTGATCCCGCGCACCAGGTCGGCGTTGTCGCGCGCCGCCTTGACGATCGCCTTTACGTTGATCCCGACCGGGCCGTAAAGATCGACGTAGCGATGGCCGAGCAGCCCGCCCGCCAGATAGGCGGAGATGAAGGCGTAAACGCGGGTCTTGGCGCTCTCGACGATGAATTTGCGGAACCCGTCGAAGGTCAATGCGCTGGGGCCGCCCTGGTCGACCACCGTGGCGACCCCGCAGCGCACCCCGACCAGATCGGGATTGAGCCCGAAATCGCCGGAGACGTGCTCATAGACGTGAGCGTGCGTATCGATAAGGCCCGGAGTGACGATCAGCCCGGACGCGTCGATGATCTTGGCCGCCCCGGGGTCGAGCACCGGGGCGACGGCGGCGATATGGCCTTTCCGGATGCCGATGTCGCGGACGCCGTCGACATCGTTGGCCGGGTCGATGACCCGGCCGCCGCGCACCACCAGATCGTATCGGGCCGCCAATCTGGCGACTGCGCCCTCGGATTGCGCCGTGTTCTTGCGTTGTCTTGCCATACTTGGGCCTCTTCTTAAGATTTACTCCGCGGCCTCCAGCATCAGCGGGTGCAGCGCCTGTCGCAAGGATTGCTCGTAGACCTTCCGCCAGGGCTCGCCCTCCGCGGCAATCACATCGCCCGAGCGCAGGCTCGCGGCGAGGCCGGGGCTGTCGATATGGGGCGGCGCCGAGCCTTCGTCGCGCAAGGCCTTTGCGGCATCGAGCAATCTGCGGCGGGTCGCCGCGATCATCCGGTCGCTCGGCGCCAGGTGCTCGAGCGAGCGCTCGGAAATCTCGCCCATGCTCTCGGTCATCGCCGCATCCTGCTGAAAGACCTCGGCAATGCCAGTGAAACTGGCGCTGCGCTGGATGTCCCGGTCGATCAGGTAATCGTTGCGGCTATTGGCGATCGGCCGCCAGCGGCCGAACCAGTCGGCGCTGTTCGGCAGCATCGCGGTGCTACGATCGAGATACGGCAGCGGCTGGCCGGTTCGCGCCAGCCCCAGTACCGGGGTTTTTCGCTTCCATAAAAAGGTGAAGGCCATGGTATGGGTGTCGTCCATCGGCACCCACGCCTGGGCCAGAATGTTGTCGGTCAACGGACCATTCGGAAACAGCGTCCAGAACGGCAGCACGAAATGGGCGAAGCGGTAATAAACCTCGCCCGGGTCCGCCGGCCGGTAGGCCGCGTACATCGCCCCGTATTGGGTGGTCTCGACATGGTAGCGCGGCGCGCGATCGACCAGCTGGAACCGCTCCGGATGGTCCGGGGCAACATCCTCGGTCGTGATCTTGCCGGTGTGCAAAAAGCTGAAATGCGAGGTGTCGATATCGCCCTCGAGCGCCTGCAGCCAATTACATTCGCGGTGCACGCAAACCAGGTCGATCTCGTCGGATGGGCAGGCCGTCGCCTCGAGCGCCGGCAGCGGCGGCGCCACTTTGCTCGTCCCCATGTAGACGTAAACCACCCCGGCGCGCTCGGCAACCCGATAGGCCTTGGCCTTGACTTTGCTGCGGAAATTCTGGTCGGCCGGCAGGTTCGGCATGTCGAGGCAATTGCCTTCGGTGTCATACTTCCAGCCGTGATAGGCGCAGCGCAGCCCGCCCTCCTCGTTGCGGCCGAAAAACAGCGATGCGCAGCGGTGCGGACAGCGGTGGTCCAACACACCCACGCGTCCGGTGCTGTCACGGAATGCCAGCAGGCGCTCGCCGAGTAGCATCAGCCGCAGTGGGTCGCCATCGGCGAACAGTTCCGACGACAGGCAGGCCGGCAGCCAGTATTGGCGCATCAACGCACCCATCGGCGTGCCCGGCCCGATATGGGTCAAAAGTTCGTTTTCGGCTTGGGTGGTCATCGCTCCATCTCCCCGATTTCAAAGCCGCGCTACCGCCTGCCATAGCTGCGGCGCACCAGCGCCTCGGCCAGCGCCACGGCACCGAACAAGGCGACCCCAACCGCGCTCAGCATGAACAGAGCGGCAAAAACCTGCGCGGTTTCCATCCGCGAACTGGCGTAAAGGATGTAGTAGCCGAGCCCCGCCTTGGACGAGATGAACTCGCCGATGATGACGCCGATGGTCGCCATCGTCATCGCGATCTTCATGCCGCTGAAGATTGCCGGTAGCGCGAACGGAAAGCGCACCATCAGAAAGCATTGCCACTCGGAGGCGGTCAGGGAGCGGCAAAGCCGCAATGCCGAGGCGTC
Organism: uncultured Alphaproteobacteria bacterium; assembly: GCA_963755435.1. GTDB lineage: Bacteria > Pseudomonadota > Alphaproteobacteria > ATCC43930 > CGMCC-115725 > AP-15. The sequence continues at coordinate 50,277 of CAVWJX010000016.1, read as the reverse complement.
GACACTGGCAAAACCGACCGCGGTCGAGATGATGATCGGAAAAAAGCTGACAAAGGCGGCAAAGGCGACGTGCGAACCGCTGCCGACGCCGAGCCAGACGACAAACAGCGGAGCGAGGGCGACTTTCGGCACCAGTTGAAAGGCGATCAGATTGGGATAAAGCATGTCGCGCAGCAATGGCGAATAGGCGAGGACGATGGCCAGTCCGACGCCTAGCAATGTCGCGGCAAAAAAGGCCGTCAGGGTATCGAGAGTGGTCGGCACTGCATTGGCGAGCAGGACCGGCAACGCCTGCCACAATTCCCTGCCGATCTGGTCCGGCGCCGGCAGGATGACCTGCGGTATCTTCAGTGCGGTAACCGCGAGTTGCCACAACAGCAGCACCGCCGCCGCCGTCGCCAAAGGCAGGATCAGCGGCCGCAATTGGTGAAAATTCACGCCGGCGAAGCCGCCCGTCGTGATCCGCGGCGGAGCAGCCCCCAGTTGGGGCGTGGCCGCGCTCTCGGCGGTCATCCGGCCAACTCGGCGACGTCCATCTGCGAGGTCGGCCGACGCTGGCGCGCGCCAGCGTAACTATCCTCGATGCGCTGCCGCAAATGACCGCAAATCTCGTTGAATTCGCGGCTTTCGCCGATCGCCATCGAGCGCGGCCGGGCAAATGGAATGGCCAGATCCTCGACTACCGTCGCTGGCCGCCGCGTCATCACCAGCACGCGGTCGGCCAGAAAAACCGCTTCGCGGATGCTGTGGGTCACGAACAGCGCGGTCTTGGTGTATTGCTGCCACAGCTCGACCAATAATTCGTTCATTTCGTCGCGGGTGATGGCGTCGAGCGCACTGAACGGCTCATCCATCAGCAACAGGTCGGGATCGTAGACGAGCGCCCGGCAGATCGCGACCCGCTGGCGCATTCCGCCAGACAATTCGTGGGGCTTCTTGTGCTCGAAACCGTCGAGCCCGACCCGTTCCAGCAGGCCATGCGCGGCATCGCGATAAGCGCCGAGCGGACGCTTCAACACCCGGATCGGGAACAGCACGTTGTCGAGCGCGCTCTTCCATGGCAACAGCGTCGAATCCTGGAACATGATGCCGATGCTGGTGCGCGGGCCGGTCATCGGCGCGCCGCCGACCGAAATCGCGCCGGTTGTCGCCGGCTCGAGACCTCCGACCATCATCAACAATGTGCTCTTGCCACATCCGCTCGGACCGAGAATCGCGACGAACTGCCCTTGCGGAATGCAAAAGCTGACGGAACTGACCGCTTCGACCGCATTGGCCGAGCCGTTGCGGTAAACCTTGCTGACTTTCGCGGCCTCGATGTAACGCTCCGGTGCGGCGACTGGCATGCTTTGTCCTCTTGCCGATATTCGCAGCCGACGGCCGGCCTGCGTCGACCGGGCTCAGCTCACATAGGGGCTGTATTCCTGCGCGTTCTTCTGCACCGCACTCCACTCGGCGGCGTTCAGTTTGAGCTGGCCGACAAAGCGGTTGGTCATCATGCTGGCGATTTCCGGACGCTTGTCGCCGGGCTTGGCGAGATATTTCATTACCAGGTCGGTCTGCGCGGCGTAGTCGTTGGGGTCGAGATAACCCAGTCCTTTGGTCGTGACCGTGTCGCGTGCGCTGACATAGATCATCAGGCCAGTCCCGACCCTGATCTGCTCGCGCGCCTGTGCCGCCAGCGCCAGTTCGGGCGCCGCCTTGAGCAGGATTTTGATTGCGCCCTGCGGGTCGAGCATCGTCGCTTTCAGCCCTTGCATCATCCCGTCGACGAAGGCTGCGCACAGTTCCGGCGCCTGGGCGACGCGCTGCGGCTGGGTCTGGACAGTATTGCCGTAATTGGGGATGCCGTAATGGCTGTACAGCATCGCGTGCGCCTTCACGCCATCAGCGACGTAATCGGCCATGAAGGTCGTGGCGAAACCTGAGATCGCGTCGACATTGTGCTCGGGCAAGAGTGCGTCGCGCACCTTGTTGTCGACTTGGACGATCGTCACCTTTGACAGATCGAAACCGGCCTTTTCGGCGAAAGCGGGCAAAAACGGGTATTCGCCCGAGGTCACGGTCGAGCCCATCTTGTGCCCCTCGAGATCTTTGGGGTTCTTGATCGGGCCATCGTTCAAGACGCCAATGCCCATTGTGGCGTCGTATGCACACGCCGCGAGCGCCGTCAGCGGCAGGCCCTTGACGGTCTCGAGGATCGCGGCGAGCGGGGCGGCCAGGCCGAAATCGAACCTGCCGGCGCCGATTGCCTCGGCGGCGGCGACCGACCCGTTGCCGCGCGCGATCGAAACATCGAGCCCGTGCTTGTCCCAAAACCCCATTTCTTTGGCGACATAAACAAACAGATTGCTGCCGTCAGACACCCAAGGCAGGGTGAATTTAACCGGCTTCACGTTCTGTGCGTAAACCATGCGGGGGAGAGCAAGGCCGCCGGCAACGCCCGCAGCTGCCGACCCCGCCGCGGCGAGAAGACGGCGGCGGGAAAACCGGGGTACGGTCGTCATCGTGCGCTCTCCAAAAGTGCCGGACAGTGCTGCGCCACGCACGAACCATGCCATTCACAAGTCTAGGCGCCGGATGCCCCGCATTGGAGGTCGCGCGGTGGCACGCCTCATGCACTTCACGCCGCATGCGGTCTGCGGTCGGGGCCCCGATCCTGTGCGGCCGACCCCGACATCGCCACGAACAGCGAGAGGAGGCCGAGTCGTTGGAGTGCAACCCTTTCCGCGATCAGGGATAGTAGGATGAGCGTGACGAAATTTCCGGACAGCGATCCCTTTGCCGCAACCGGCCTGCCGGAACTGGGCCTGCGCAATTATTGGTACCCGGCCCTGGCCGGATGGCGGCTGCGGCGCCGGCCGCGACGCGTGCGCCTGCTCGGCGAAAATATCGTGCTGTTTCGCGACCGCGGCGGTGCGGTCTACGCGCTCGGCGACCGCTGCCCGCATCGCGGCGCCAGCCTGTCTCAGGGCAAGTGCCTTTATCCCGGTTCGGGCACGATCAGCTGCCCCTATCACGGCTGGACCTTTTCCGGAGAGACCGGGCATTGCGTGGCCAAGCTGATGGAGGGCCCCGATGCACCGATGCCGCGCCAGGCCGGGGTGAAATCGTATCCGGTGCGCGAGTTGCGCGGCGTCCTATGGGTGTTCGTCGGCGACATGGCGGCGGTGGCACTTGAAGCGGACCTGCCGGAGTGCCTGGCCCGGACGAGCGAGTGGCACGGCCTGTCGAGCTGGCGTACCTATCGTTGCAACTGGCGCATCCTGAAGGACAATCTGTGCCACGACCTGCACGCGCCGTTCCTGCACCGGAACGCGCCCGAATTGATGTTTCAGCCGATCTTCCCGCACGCCTCGCGCGTCTCCGCGGTGCCGCTCGACGACGGCAAGGGCATCGGCTACCTGTCGCGGGACGGGATCACCGAAGCGGACTACCCGGGGCTGGGGCGGTTTCCGCCGCGGCGGGAAAGCTGGTACCGGGTGCTCAAGCCGATCGGACGCGGCCGCGAGATCGATCCGAATGACCCGGCGATCGTCAAATACGGTGTCAAATACCGGCAGTCGTCGCTGTTGCCCGGCGTTACCCTGATCGGTCGCCCGACCGGGAATTATTTTACCTGCCGCTGGGTCGTCCCGATCGACGCCGAGACGACGCTCTACTATGCCTTCAGCCTGTTTCGCCGCCGCGGCCGGTGGCGGACCATCGCCGACCGGCTGGTCTGGATCTTTTGGCTGTCCTGGGTGCACGATTGGCTGTTTTCCGACCAGGACAAGCGCATTCTCGAAGCCGTGGTCCCCGGCAAGGAATTGCTGTCGCGCAGCGATGTCGGCGTTGCCGCTTGGCGTCGTTTTGCGAGGACGCAGGCGCGCCAGCCGCCGGATACCGCGCACGAGTTCGCGCAGCCCGCGGAGCGTCGGGCCTCTCCTCCAGCGGCCGAGTAACCCCGGTGATCGAGTTTCTGATGGTCCCCGATGCCCCCAAGCCGGTGGCGCCGTTCAGCCACGCGGTCGCGGCCGATGGCTGGCTGTTCGTCACCGGCCAGATGCCGACCGATCCCGACAACGACGATGCGCCGTTGCCGGAGGGGATCGAGGCGCAGACGCGCCGGGTGATCGAGAATTTGCAACGGGTTTTGGCCGGCGCCGGGTGCGGGCTCGATCGCGTGGTGTCGGCCCGGGTCTATCTGACCCATTTCGAGCGCGACTACGCCGTGATGAACCGGGTCTATCAGACCTATTTCGCAGCCGGACGGCTGCCGGCCCGAACCTGCATCGGCGTCACCGCGCTCGCCCGCGGGGCGCTCGTCGAAATCGATCTGCTGGCCCGCAGCGCGGAGGTCTGAAGCATGTCGCACGGCAATCCCTCTTGCCTAACTCCCGAGGTGACGGCGATCCTGGACGCCTTGCCGCCCTATGCCGGAAGCGAAGCTGCGGCGCCGATGCTGCCGCGGTTCTGCTACACCTCGCCGGCGTTTTTCGAATTCGAGCGCGAGGCCGTGTTCGCGCGGAACTGGGTCTGCGTCGGCCGCGCCGACCAGATCGCCGAGCCGGGCGACCTGATGTCGGCGTCGGTGGCCGGCGAGCCGGTGATCATCGTGCGCGGCACTGCCGGCGAGATCCGCGCGCTCGGCGCAGTCTGTCAGCATCGCGGGCATGTGATCAGTTGCGACGGCGACGGGCCGCGCGGCCGGCTGCGCTGCCCGCTGCATTTTTGGACTTATGACCTGGAGGGCCGCCTGGTCGGCGCACCCCGGGTCGGCGACGCGCTGGCGCGGTTGCGCGACACGGTACGATTGCCGCCGGTGCGGGTCGAATTGTGGCACGGCTTCATCTTCGTCAACCTCGATGGAACGGCCGAACCCTTGACCCCGAGCCTCGCCCAGGTCGAAGCCTGCTGGCGGGGCTACGCGGAAGCCGATCTCGTCACCGTGCCGCCCGTCGCCGCGACGACGCCGCTGCCTTGGAACTGGAAGCTCCAGCTCGAAAATTTCACCGACGCCTACCATCCCGAATTCGTACATCGCGGCACGCATGATTTCGCGCCGAGCGTCCTGGGCGAGGACGGCGTCGCCTTCACGCCAATGGCCGACGGAGACAACGCCATTGTGCGCAGCGTTCCGATGCGGCACCCGGATGGCGGCATGATGCGCGACGGCTGGGGCGCGGAGGCGATGTTCCCGCCGATCGAAGCTCTGAGCCCCGCGCAGCGCGGCCGGCTGACCTTTGCGATGGTGCCGCCTAATTTGCAGCTGATGTTCGCGCCCGGGGCGGTGGCTTACACCTTGCTGGTGCCGATTGCGGCGGAAGCGACCCTTGCCTCCAGCGATCGCGTTACTGGCGGCGGCTGGATCCTGCCGCGAAAGACCGTCGCACTCGCGGATTTTACCGAGCGCGCCGCCGCGGTGCGCGAAGGGGCGGGAAAAATCTGGGCGCAGGATGTGCCCGTCAATAAGGCGATGCAGGCCGGAAAACGCTCGCGGTTTATGCCGGTTGGATATTACGGCCCGCTCGAGGCCACGCTGGTACAGTTCAATGCCTGGCTGCTGCGGGCCTATCACCGCGCAAAGCCGGCCGCCTGAGCCGGGCTGCGCCCCCGCAATCGATATTGGCGACAAAGGGCACGACTTTTGCACTGAATGGGGCGCCGGGTTCACCTGCCTGCGGGAGGTCGCCATGTTCCCTGAAGCTTTTGAGCCGCTCAGTTTCGACGAACACGTCATCGTGTTCCGCGTGAACCTCTATTGCGCGGCGATCATCCTGGCCGGGGTCGCGCTGCTGGCGGGGTCGTGCGGCTGGCAGCTTCGGGCGCTCGCATTGTCGGCCGGGATCGCCCTTGCTTTCGTGGCTCGGCATACCGAACCGTTGCTGCGCCGACTCGATGCGGCGCTCGCGGTAGGTAGATGGCCCGGCGAGGCGGAGCGCCATCACTCTTCGTTTTGATGCGGCGCTCTTGGCGAGCGGCGTCGGGGCGAGCCGGTCCCAATGCCAAAGCCGTTTCATCTCGCGTGGTTTCTGCAAGGGTCGAGCGCCCAGGCCTGGGGCGAGGCGTGGACCGGGCATATCGGCACCAACTGGATGGTGCCGGAGCTGTTCGTCGATCTGGCGCGGGTGCTGGAGCGCGCCCGGTTCGACTATGTGCTGATCGAGGATTCGTCCTACATCGGCGAAAGCTATGGCGGCTCGAACGCGATCTACCTCGAAAACGCGATCGCCGTGCCGCGCCAGGACCCCTCGGTCATTGCGGCATTGATGACCCAGGCCACCTCGCGCATCGGCATCGTCCCGACCTTTGGCACCTACGCCTACCACCCCTATCTGCTGGCGCGGCTCGTCGCGACCTTAGACCAGGTTTCGTCCGGGCGGATCGGCTGGAATGCAGTCACCGGCAGCTCGGATTTCGCGGCGATGAATTTTGGCCTGTCCGGCCTCCCCGATCATGATCTGCGCTACGACATGGCCGACGAATACATGGCGGCAGTCAAGGCGCTCTGGGCCTCGTGGGAGCCGGGAGCAATCATCGCCGACCGGGCGAATGGCGTGTTTATCGACAGGGCGAAAGTCCGCCACGTCAATTTCGCGGGAAACTGGTTCAAGACGCGCGGGCCGCTCAACTCGGGCCCCTGTCCGCAGGGCCAGCCGGTCATTGCGCAGGCTGGCGGTTCGCCGCGCGGTCGCGCCTTCGCCGCGCGGCACGCTGATACGATCGTCGCCCATGCCAAGGGTATCGGCGCGATGAAAGCGTACCGCGACGATGTGCGGCGACATATGGCAGCGTGCGGCCGCGACCCAGATGCCTGCAAGGTGCTGTTCATGATCGACCCGATCCTCGGCGAAACCGAGGAACTGGCACAGGAGCACAAGCGCCGCCGGGCCGCCCGGGCGGCGGCGCAGATCGCGCAGCGCCTCGCTTTTTTCGGCAAGTTGATCAACGTGGATTTCTCGGTCTTCGATCTCGACCGGCCGATTGCCGATATCGAGATCACGACCAACGGCCACCAGCTCAATCTCGAACAGTTCAAGCGCATCGCCGGCAATCGCACGCTGCGCGAGACGATGGCCGATTACAACGCGACGAGTCTGTCGATCGAGCTGATCGGCACGCCCGAAACGGTCGCCGCGCGCATGGGCGAGGTCATCGAGGAGGTCGGCGGCGACGGCTATCTGTTCTCATTGCCGAATGTCAGCCGCCGCACCCTCGCCGAGATCGAAGACGGGCTGGTGCCGGCATTGCAAGATCGCGGCCTGGTGCGCAAGGCTTACAGCTTCGAACAGTTCCGAGACAATTTGCTCGAATTTTGAGCAGACTGGCTAGGCGGCCGTTCGAGCCTCATGCTCGGGATGTCTCATCCTACCCCTAGTGCGACATCTAGGTCGGATCCTTGGGTGTAATCATCCTCACTAGCGAATCGTCGTAGCCCTTTAGCTTGAGAGCAGTTTTACCTTCGTCGAATGCGCGTGCGAAACTTTTTCCGTTCGCTAACGCGTCGTAAAAGCCACGCGAGAATTCAACGGCAGCTTCATCGGCAATTGCCGCATCCATGCCGATGGTGATCGGGGAGATTGGTTCCGTGAGATTGACGATTGAGGAGCACGCGTTCAACACGACGCACCTAACGGGATAGTCCGATAGGGCCTGGGCGAACGCGTCCATCGACACTTCGTCTGCCGCACCTCCTTCACCTTGGAACACCAATGACTTGGCATTAGAGTGACCAGAAAAATGGATGACGTCGAAGCCATTTTTGAGCAGCACACTCCGAAAGTCGTCTACTCGCGCCGCGGGTAAATCATGGATGAATATCTTTGTGGCGTTTGTGCCCGTTTCGATTGCCTTGCGAATGGCCCGCTGCTCGTCGGCAAGGTAAGCTCAGCGCCCGGGTTTGGGGCGATGAATAGAACCTTGATCGAATTGAGCACCTCACCTAGCTCCTCGACAAGCCCGCCAGTTGCCTTGATCTCTTTCTGCCTCTCCTCGCCTAGATCACGCCAGCCGCTCCAGAGCTCGGTCAGAAGCTTCTTGACGTCGAACCTTACGCTCGGACTGCCTGCCCGGCTTGTATTTGTTCCCATTCTCACCGCTTCGCCGCGAAGAGTTGCTGCGAGCCTTTGATTCGTGGCTTCGACGGCGTCTGCCATTTTCAGACACAATTGGACGAGAGCGCTGTTAGCGTCGCCGCGATCGAAAGGAAGCCGCTCTATTACGGCAGAATACCCACCAAATCTTTCGAGAACAATATGAGCAGCTTTGGCACCTGCTGCTTGGAATTTCTCCTTATCCGAGACGAACAGATGTTCTTCCGCACTGATTTTGAGCTCCTTGGCCATTCGGCCAATCGTAGCTGACGGAATCGCAGGGCAAATGCAGACCCTTGAGCTACATAGAAGACAGAGGCCTGGGTAGCGCGCGATATACTCCTCCTCGAACACAAAACGAATTTCCATCGCGGGCCTGACGCAACATATACTCGGTTGCAATCGCCATTAGGTAAGAGAAGGTGTCTGCAGCTTCACCCAGAAAGTACTGAGGGTGTTCATCGAATACGCGAACCGCCTCGGCCAGTTCTCCTAGCTCCTCCATAAGGCCAATAACACTTCGTGGTCCCTCGTTCAGGTTGCGGGGATAGATTTGCTGAAACATCCCACGCCATGCGTCGAGCCCGACAGGACGCTTGTCCCAGTTCTGCTGAAAGGCAATTCTCACAGCATTATGATCAAGCGTCGCTTCGGTCCCTCGCACCTGCTTACAGGTCCAATCATCATGCGGAGCCATTCGGCAGTAGGGGCACACGCGCGGGTACTTTCGAAGGACGAGTTCTTCCGCGCTGGATACGCCCATTTTAGCCAATAAAGGGAAAAACCATCCGAGCGCCTTGCACAGGGCGTCCGCTAGGTCGAAGTCCTCCTTCTTCTTCGCCCGCTCGTCCACTGTTAACATACCGCAGACTTCAACGAAGTGGGCGAAAGTTGCCTCCTTTGGCCGCGTTGAGTTGCGATCGCCGTAGATGTACGCCGTCATACGGTACAAATCGTCGAGGCGCAGCATGTTACCTCCTGGCTCTAATAGCTACAGCTGGCCCCTAGCAGGCTGTTGAAAAAGGGTTGCCGATTTGGCGCGTCGTGATTCCCTGAAGAGGGGACGGGGGGTGGCGATGCGCGGCGATGATGATATTTGCGGCAGCCTTTTCAGCTACATAGATCTGGAGGATCGGGTTCGGGCGGATCATCCGCTGCGGCCGATTTGCGAGATCGCGAACGCCGCCCTGGCGGCGCTCTCCGGCGACTTCACGGCGCTCTATTCCGGCATCGGGCGGCCGTCGGTGCCACCGGAGAAATTGCTGCGGGCAATGCTGCTGCAAGCCTTCTACTCGGTGCGCTCGGAGCGGCAGTTGATGGAGCGGATCGAGTTCGACCTGTTGTTTCGCTGGTTCGTCGGCCTCGGCATCGACGACCCGGTGTGGGATCATTCGAGTTTCTCGAAGAACCGCGACCGGCTGTTGGAGGGTGAGATCGCCGCCAAGTTCCTCACCGCCGTGCTGTCGCAGCCGCGGGTCAAGCGGTTGTTGTCGAGTGACCACTTCTCGGTCGATGGCACCTTGATCCAGGCGTGGGCCTCGATGAAGAGCTTCAAGCCGAAAGAGCCGCCGGAGAGCGAAGGCGGGGGCGGACGCAATGCGCCCTCTGATTTTCGCGGCCAGAAGCGCTCGAACGCGACGCACCGCAGCACCACCGATCCCGACGCGCGGCTCTACCGCAAAGGGCCGGGCATGGAGGCGCGGTTGTGCTACATCGGTCACGGGCTGATGGAAAACCGCTCGGGCCTCCTGGTGGATGCCCGGCTCACCCTGGTGTCGGGTCACGCCGAGCGGCTGGCGGCGCTCGACATGATCGAGCCTGTCGCCGAGCGGCCGGTGGCGGTCACGCTCGGCGCCGACAAGAGCTACGACGCGGCCGATTTTGGTCGAGGAATTGCGCACCCTGAACGTGCGGCCGCACGTGGCGCAGAATTTGAGCGGCCGGCGCTCGGCGATCGACAAGCGCACGACACGCCACCCCGGCTATGCCAAGAGCCAGCACATCCGCAAGCGGATCGAGGAGGCGTTCGGCTGGATCAAGATGGTGGCGGGCCTGCGCCAGACCAAGCTGCGGGGCCGGGCCAAGGTCGCCTGGGCCTTCACCTTCGCGGTGGCCGCCTACAACCTGGTGCGGGCGCCCGCGCTGCTGGCGGCGGCGTGATGAGCGACCCGGTGGCAAGCTGCGAATTGCTCGGTCGTTGGCGGATCGTCGAAGCCGATCTGTGGGACCCCAAATATCTCGATATGGTCGAGCCGGCTTGTCTCGAGATCGGCCGCGACGGGTGGGCCGAGTTTGCTTTCGGCTGCGTCACTGCCGGTGGCGAGCTCGAATACTCCCAGACCATCGTCTTCTTCCGCTGGAGCGGCTTCGACGAAGGCGATGAGGTCTCCGGGGACGGATCGGCCGAACTTCAGGACGATGGCTCTATCGAAATCGAGCTGTCCTTCGACAACGGCGACGACGCCATTCTCACCGCCCGCCTCGAATGACTTCTTCAACGGCCTGCTAGATAAGCACTCTCCGTCATTCCCGCGTCACGTTACGTGTCAGAGCTTGGCCAAGGCCAGCCTGGGGTTTTCAGTCTGCGATAGCGCATGCCGGTGCTCGATGGGCGCTTTCGGGGAGGGTTTCGGACATATGAAGGAAGCGGTTAGTAGGGCCGGAACGCACGGCTCCTACAGCGTCTTGCCAATAACTCGCCGAATGATCGCAGGCTAGCGCGCGTACCGGCTCGGCGGGCGTTCGAGGCCAATGTTCTCGCGTAGGGTGGGGCCTTCGTATTCGGTGCGGAAGAGGCCGCGCGACTGCAGTTCCGGGACGATCAGCTCGACAAAATCGTCCAGCCCGCCCGGCAAATGCGACGGGTGCACCAGAAACCCGTCGACACCGTACCCGCGAAACCAGCGCTCCATGTCGTCGACGATGTCGGCGGGCGACCCGAGAAGGGTGCGCTGGCCGCGTGCGCCGGCGAAGCGCTCGTAGATCTGCCGGATCGTCAGCCGCTCTTCGCGCGCCCACCGCATGATGATGCGCATCGACGTCACTCCGCTCAGCGCCGCGGCACTTTCGGGGATGTCGGGCAATGGGACATCAAGGTCGTATTCCGACAAATCGAAATTGCCGAGCTGGTTCGACAACAATTCGAGCCCGACATCCGGGTGGATCTTCGATTGCAGGAAGCGGTGCTTTTCTTGCGCCTCCTTGGCGGTGCGGCCGACGATCACGTTGAGCCCCGGCATGATCTTCAAGGCCTCCGGCGGCCGCCCGTAGCGCGCCATGCGCCCTTTGAGGTCTCGGTAAAACTCCTGGGCGCCGTCGAGGCTGTGCTGCGGCGTGAAGACACCTTCGGCAAAGCGCGCGGCGACTTCGCGGCCGACATCGGACGAGCCGGCCTGGAACAGCACCGGATGACCCTGCGGGGCGCGCGCGACATTGAGCGGCCCGCGCACCGAGAAATGCTGTCCCTTGTGGTTCAGCACGTGCAGCTTGGCGGGGTCGAAATAGCAGCCCGAGGCGCGGTCGCGCAAAAAGGCATCGTCGTCCCAGCTGTCCCACAAGCCCTGAACCACCTCGACAAATTCGACCGCCCGGTCGTAGCGCTCGCCGTGCTCGTAATGCTGTTCGCGGCCGAAATTGTAGGCTTCGGACGGGTTGGAGGAGGTGACGACGTTCCAGCCGGCGCGGCCGCCGCTGATATGGTCGAGCGAGGCGAACTTGCGGGCGATGTGGTAGGGCTCGTTGTAGCTGGTCGTCGCGGTGGCGCAGAGGCCGATATGCGTGGTCACCGCCGCCAGCGCCGGCAGCAGGGTCAGCGGGTCGAAATACGCCATGTATTGCGGCCAGCGGGAGAGCGCTGCGAGCTTGCCGTCGCGCACCGCCACTGCGTCGGCGACAAACATCAGGTCGAACTTGGCGCGCTCGGCGGTCTGCGTGATCTCGGCGTAGTGCCGGAAATTGGTGCCGGCGTCGATCTGCGCCTCGGGATGCAGCCAGGCGGCGACGTGGTTGCCGGTCGGATGAAAAAAGGCCCCGAGCCGCATCGTCTCGCCGCGGCGGTCTTGGTTCATTGGCTCCGGCTCCATCCCGATTGTCGCATGCAAAGCAGCTCGTTTCGTGCAAATCGAGGGCCACCCAGGACCGGGTTTACAACCCGGCTGCGCTGTTTCTTGCCGGTGTGCGCATCTTGCGCCTCTCATTTTGCGGCGGTTCGACAGCGACCGGACGATAGTCGCGGCGCGCATGCCCGCTGATGGTATGCCATTTGCGGTGATCGGCGCGACGATTAGGCGTCGCGGGCGGATTTCCGTGATCGGCATCCACGGCTACAGCCATGAGAACCCGATCGCGATGACGCCGGCGCAGGAGGAGGCGGTGCTCGACAAATGCGTCGATTTTTCGCCGATCTCTCTGGCAGACGGCCGACCGATCTGATGGCGCGGCTGCAGCGGCTCAATCCGTCGGCATTGCTGTTCCCGATGACGATCGATTGCCTGCTCGATGCGGCCCTGCTGTCGATCGCCGACCTTTACGATCCCACCGGCAAGCCCGAGGAGGTGCGGCGTCGGCTCGGCCTCGCCACCATGCCTTCAAACGGCGAGCCCCACCCAAGTCATGCCGTCAATCGTCTCGATGAACGGATTCGCGCCTTTTGCCTGGCCTTTGATCAGCCGCTCGACTGGACCGCCTTCGGCATCTGGCTCAGCATGCTGCCGCACAGCCGCGGCGCCGATGTCTTGCGGGTGAAGGGGCTGCTCGACGTCGCCGGGACCGCCACTCCGGTCGTGATCCAGGGGGTGCAGCATCTGGTGCACCCGCCGATGCACCTTGCGGGATGGCCCGACGACGACCAGCGCTCGCGCCTCGTCTTCATCGTCCGCGACATCGCTCAGGGGGAAATCGAGCGTTCGCTAGCCGCTTTCAATCGCCTCGGTCAGTTTGCGGCGGCGGCATAGCGATCACCCCTCGCGACCCGTACGGGAGAGCTCCGAGATGGCTTTGCCCTCGTCTGCGACATCGGGTCGATCCGACCCACTGCCGGTGATCGACATTTCCGGCCTGTGCTTCGCCGACCGGCAGCACCAGGAACGGGTTGCGGCGGAAATCGGCGAGGCCTGTCTCGCCAGCGGCTTCTTCTACATCAGCGGCCATGGCGTGCCGCGATCCTTCACCGACGCGGTGGTCGAGCAGGCGCGGCGGTTGTTTGCCTTGCCGGCAGAGGTCAAGGACACGCTCCACATGCGCCATTCCTTCTGCAACCGCGGCTACTCGCCGCTGCGAGGCCAGGTGCTGGAGCCGGGCACGCCGCCGGATTTGAAGGAAAGTTTTTATATCGGCCGCGAGCTGCCGCTCGACCATCCGCGCGTGGTGGCGCGACGCTTCGGGCATGGGCCCAACCAATGGCCCGACGGGCTGCCGGGGTTTCGCGTCGCGACCCAGGCGTATATCGCCGCGATGACCGAACTCGCCGTTATGCTGATGCGCGGGTTGGCCCTGTCGCTCGATCTCGACGAGAACTATTTCGATGATTTCTGTCGCGAGCCGATCACATTGCTGCGGCTTTTGCAGTATCCGCCGCAACCGCCGGATGCCGCACCGGGACAGAAAGGCGCCGGCGCGCATACCGATTTCGGCGGCATCACCATTCTGTGGCAGGACCGCCTCGGAGGGCTGCAGGTTCGCGACGCCGATGGCGGCTGGATCGACGTGACGCCCATTCCCGACGCCTTTGTGGTCAATCTCGGCGACATGGTCGCGCGCTGGACCGGAGGCCGCTATCGCTCGACAGTGCATCGGGTGATCAATCGCAGCGGCACCGACCGCTATTCGCTACCGTTTTTTTTCCACGGCAACGTCGATCATCGAATGGTCCCGCTAACAGGCGAAGCCCAGGCCCGCGACGTCATGGCGGGCACGGTCGAGAACCATTTGGCGGAGATGTATCGCCGGACCTATGGCGGTTGATTACCGGCATCGACAAAGCCGACCGCCGCCACGACTTGGCACGCACGTTGCTGCGGCCGAGTTCATCGTCTCGACACTCGTTTGGTGGGTGATTATGGATATCGGCGTTTTCATCCCGATCGGCAACAATGGATGGCTGATCTCGACTACCTCGCCGCAATATATGCCGAGCTTCGAGCTCAACCGCGAGATCGTGCAGCAGGCGGAGCGGTATGGCCTCGACTTTGCGCTGTCGATGATCAAGCTGCGCGGGTTCGGCGGGGTCAGCGAGTTCTGGGACCACAATCTCGAATCGTTTACCTTGATGGCCGGGCTCGCCGCGGTGACGCAGCGGATCAAGCTCTATGCCTCAGTCGCGGTGCTGACCATCCCGCCGGCGATCGTGGCGCGCATGGCGGCGACGATCGACTCGATTGCCCCAGGCCGGTTCGGCGTCAACATCGTCTCCGGCTGGGCCAAGGCCGAATACGAGCAGATGGGCCTGTGGCCTGGCGAGCCGCATTTCGCCCGCCGCTACGACTACAGCACCGAATATGTGCGGGTCATGCGCGAGCTGTGGGAAACCGGACGGTCCGACTTCAAGGGCGATTTCTTCCGGATGGACGACTGCCGCCTGAGCCCGCGACCGCAGATGCCGGTCAAGATCGTCTGCGCCGGGCAGAGCGAGCGCGGCATGCAGTTCGGCGCCGAATACGGCGACTATAATTTCGTCATCGGGTCGGGGGTCAACACGCCGACCGCCCACGCCCCGACCAACGAGCGGATGCTCGCCGCGGCGGCACGCACCGGACGGGATGTCGGCACCTATGTCCTGTTGATGGTGATCGCCGACGAAACCGACGAGGCGGCGATGGTCAAATGGCGGCACTATAACGACGGCGTCGATACAAGCGCGCTGGCGTGGATGGCCGGCCAGGCCGGGGCCGACCCGAATGCGACGGAAGGATCGACAGCGAAGTCGATTGTTCTGCCGGAGGGTGCGATCAACTTCAACATGGGGACGCTGGTCGGCTCCTATGCCTCGGTCGCGCATATGCTCGACGAGGCGGCCGCCCTACCGGGCACCAAGGGGCTGATGCTGACTTTCGATGATTTCCTAATCGGCATGGAGCAGTTTGGGCAGCGCATCCAGCCTTTAATGAACAGCCGCCGCGAGAGGCTTGCGCGCGCCGCGTGACCGCGCCTACGCCGCCGCAATCTTGAGTGCGGCGATTGGTTGGGAAAGTGCGGCGCGGGCCTCGGCGGTGGCCTCGGGATCGATCGCCAGCGCCGCGTTCAGGATCACACCGAAATGGCGCGCCGCCGCGGCGACGCTCAACAGTCCGTCCAGCACGTCCTCTCGCACCGCCTCGGCAGCGCGCTCGCCCGGCCGGCCGAAACCGCCGCCGCACGGGCCAATACACAGAAAGCGATCGCCGGCGCGCATCCGTCGGTAGGGCATCTTCGAAGGCAGCTCTCGCTCAGTCTCCCCGGAGATCAGCTGCAGCGTCGCCGGATGGCCCTCTTCGCCCCCGGCCAGGCCCCAGGGCCGATGACGGTGCCCGGCACCCTCAACCGAGACGCCGCCTTCGGCCAACAGCTCGAACTCCCGCACCGCGCCGAGGCCGCCGCGCCAGCGGCCGTTGCCCATCGCCTCGGTGCGCAGCTCGTACCGCCGCACGCGCAATGGTAGATGGGTTTCGATGTCCTCGACCGGGTTGTTGCGAGTATTGGCGTAAAGCGTGTCCACCGCGTCCATCCCGTCCGCCCCGTCCCTGCCGCCGTAGCTGCCCTCGAAGATTTCCATATGCACCCACGCGCCCTCCGCCCGTTCGCCGGAAAAGGCGATGACGCGGAGATTGCCGATGCCGGCCGATACCCGCTCCGGAACCACCTGGGCCAGCGCCTTCATCACCGTGTCGGCGAGCTGGTTGCCAGGGGCAAAGCGCGCAATGGTCGGTGCCGGAAAGATCGGATTGGCCAGGCACCCCTTTGGCGCGACGATACGGATCGGCCGCGTCAACCCCTCGTTGACCGGGATGTGGCCGTGCACCGCCGTGTCCAAGAGGATCGAGCGGATGGTCAGCCACACGGCGATGTCGACGGTGCCTTCGAACGGCATATTGATCGGCCGGTCGGCGATCTGAGGGGCGGTACCGGTCAGATCCACGACCATCTGATCGCCGGCGACGGTGACGGTCGCGACGATCGGCAGGTCGCGGCGGGCCGGGTCGTCGCTGTCGCTGTAGCCGTCGATCATCGTTCGCGCCGTCCAGCTCCCGTCCGGGAGGGCGGCGATGGCATTTCGCATCAGCGTTTCCGCTTGCTCCAGCGCCGCGTCGCAAGCTGCCTCGAAGGTATCGAGACCGTGCCGGGAAATCAGCTCGAGCAGCCGCTCGGCGCCAATGCGGCAGGCGGCGACCTGCGCCTCCATGTCGCCGACCACGAGGTCGGACGCGCGGATGTTGTCGCGCAGCATGTGCCAGACCGGCTCGACCCGCCGCCCCAATTCATAGACCTTGATTGCTTTGAACTGCAGCCCTTCGGCGTAAGCGTCGATCGCATCGACGATGCCGCAGCTGCCCGGCGTCAGCGCGCCGATGTCGAGGTGATGCCCTGCGGTCGCGGTGTAGCCGACGAGCGCGCCCTCGCGAAACACAGGAACGATAAAGCCGACATCCGGTCCGTGACTGGCGCCGGCATAGGGGTCGTTGTGCATGACGACGTCGCCGGGGCGAAGCTCCTCGCCGCGTTCCCTGAGCACGCGCAGCATGCCGCGCACATAGCCGGGCAGCGGCCCCGACTGAAGCGGCGTCGACTGCATCGACTCGGCAATCCCCCGCCCGTGCCGGTCGATGATCGCGGCGCCGAAATCCTCCAACTCGCGGATGATCGAGAAATGCGCCATGCGCATCAGCTTGAAGCCCATCTCGACCGCAATCGTTTCGAGCGCGCCGTGGATGACGCTGACGGTGATCGCATCGACACGAGTTCATCTCAGCCCTCGCAGATATATCGTGAGATTGCCGCCGCGATCGGCGATGCAATGTGCATCGGGCGGCGTCACAGTGGTGCTGTCGGTTTGCAGGATGATGGCCGGCCCCGGGATCCGTTCCTCGAGCGGCAGGCGGTCGCGCTCGTAGCGAGGCGTATCAAAGCTCTGCAGCCCTTGGGGAGTGCGGAACACGCAGGGCGCCCGGCGGACGAGGGCGGCGGCGAGCGAGCCGGAGCGCGGCGGCGGGACGCAGCGCAGCTTTGTCGCAGGCGCGGTCGCGGTGAGGCGTAGATTGACGATCTCCACCGCCTCGCCGGGGAAGCCGTGGCCGTACTCTGCCTGATGGCGCGCATGGAAATCGGCCAGTAGGCCATCCAGCAGCGCGGCGCTCAAGCTGCCGTCGGGCGCGGCGACCCGCAGCTCGTAGCCTTGACCGAGATAACGCAAATCGGCCGCGCGCTGAAAGCGTGCCGCGGCCGGGTCGCCGCCGTCGGCGCGCAGCTGCGTCTCCAGCTCGGCGCGCATGGCGGCGAAATCGGCATCGAGCTGCGCCGCGTCGAGCCGGTCGAAGCGGCCGAATACGGTCCGGATCGTGTCGTATTTCAGGTCGGTGGTTAGCAGCCCGATCGCCGAAGCGATGCCCGGATAGGGCGGCACCAGCACTTCCGGAATGCCGAGCACGCGCGCCACTTCGGCGCCGTGCAGCGGCCCGGCCCCGCCCATCGCGACCAGCGCGAAATCGCGCGGGTCGAGCCCCTTCTCCACCGTCCGCGAGCGGATCGCGTTGGCCATGTTGGCGTTCAGCACGGTCAGCACGCCCTCCGCCGCCTCCGGCAACGACACGCCGAGCTGCGCCGCCAGCCGCCCGATCGCCTTTTCCGCCGCTGCAGGGTCGAGCCGCATCCCGCCCCCGAGAAAATGGTCGGGATCGAGGCGGCCGAGGAAGAGGTTGGCGTCGGTCACCGTCGGCAGGAATCCGCCGCGCCCGTAGGCGGCCGGACCGGGCACGGCGCCCGCGCTGCGCGGGCCAACGCGAAAGGCGCCCGCCCCATCGACTTGCGCGATCGAGCCGCCGCCGGCACCGATCGTGTGAATGTCGATCATCGGCACCAGTACCGGGTAGCCCGCGATCTGGGTGTCGCGCGCCGAGGCTTCGACAAAGGCCCCGTCGCGAACGATGCCGATATCAGCCGAAGTGCCGCCGACGTCGAAAGTGATCAGGTTGCGCCGACCCGAGAGGGCGCCAGCCCAGGCGCCGCCGAGCACACCGGCCGCCGGGCCGGATAGCAAGGTGAGCACCGGCAGGCGCGCAATCAGCGCGGGCGTGGCGATCCCGCCGGTGGAGCGCATGATGCGCAAATCCGCCGGCATGCCGCGGGCGCGTAGCTCTTCCTCCAAACGGGCGACGTAAAGGCGCACCTTGGGTCCGATGAAGGCATTGATGGCCGCGGTGGTAAACCGCTCGAATTCGCGGAACTGTGGTGCCACTTCGGCGGAGGTGGTCACAAAGCAGCCGGGAAGCTCGTCGCGCAAAATCGCCGCGGCACGCTCTTCGTGCGCCGGATTGAGGTAGGAAAACAAAAAGCACACCGCGACCGCCTCGACCCCTTCCGCGCCCAGCTCCCGCGCGGCGCGGCGCACGGCCGCCTCGTCGAGCGGCAGCAGCACGGTCTGGCGGTCGGCGGCGAGCCGCTCCGGCACGCTCTTGCGGTGGCGGCGGCGGACCAGCGGGTGCGCCTGCCAGGGAATCTCCTGGCGCAACGAGTAATGCTGCGGCCGCTGGTGGCGGCCGATGTGCAAGACGTCGCGAAAGGCCTCCGTCGTCAGCATCCCGGCCGTGCAGCCGTCGTGTTCGAGGATTGCGTTGGTGGCGATCGTCGTCGCATGCAGCACCAATTCGATGTCGCCTGGCGCCACTCCTGCGGCCGCGCACAGACCTTCGATCCCGTCCATCATCGCGATCGAGGGATCCTCGGGTGTGGTGGCAACCTTATGGATCGCCACGGCACCGCTGTCGGGATCGGCGTAGACGAGGTCGGTGAAGGTGCCGCCGACGTCGATCCCGATCATTTTCATGGCGTCGGAGTTCCTTATCGCCCTGCCGCCGAGTGCGGCTAAAGCGCCGGGCGGCTGCGGATCTCGTCATCGATCTTGCGTGGCACGAACCGGCCGTCGGCTGGGCCGGCGAGCAGCTTGCCGTTCTCCACCGCGACCTTGCCGCGCTGGATGGTCATGCTCGGCCAAACGGCCGCGTCCCAGCCTTCCCACGGCGTATAGTCGGTCTCGTGCAGGTTCTCCTTGCGGATCGGCCCCGCTTGCCCGGATCGAGCAGCACGAGGTCGGCGTCCGAACCGACGGCGAGCGCACCCTTGCGCGGATAGAGTCCCATGATCTTCGCGGCATTGCTGGAGACGAGGGCGACGAACTCCTCCAGGCTGAAGCCGCGCTCGCGGACCATTTGTGTGTACATCAGCGGCACCCGCGGCTCGACGCCGGAATTGCCGCCCATCACGTCGTCGATGCTCCTGCCCTTCAGCTTCACTTCGAGCGGACAGCAGACCTCGTCGGTGGCGACGCACTGGATGGCACCCTGACGCATCGCCCGCCACAGCGCCGCCTGGTCCTCGGGGAATTTCAGCGACGGGTAGGTATGATAGATCTGACCGCCCGGCCGCTTGTAGTCTGCGGAGTTGTAAAGCAGATACTGGTGCAGGGTTTCGCCGTAGACCGGAAACCCCCGAGCGCGGGCCGCGGCGATCGCGGCAACGCCAGTGGCTGCGGAGGTGTGGACCATGTACATCGCGGCACCCTCCACGCTCTCGGCCAGACGGATGACGCGGCTGAACGCCAGATCCTCCGACAGCGTGGTATGCACCGCGGCCAGGTTCTCGAACCCGGTGCGGTCCTCGCGCGTCAGCTTCTCGTACATATGCGTGACGAGGTCATTATCCTCGGCATGGATGCAGGTCAGCCCGCCGGCCTTCGCAACCGCCTGGATCACCTCCCAGATATCTCCAAATGGCACCATGCGCGCCATGCGCGCCGGGGTAATGTCGGTGGTGAACATCTTGACCGTCGCGTAACCCGCCTGCATCGCCTCGGGGATCTCGCCGAGCTTTTTGGGGCTGATGTAGTCGAACAGCATCAAGTGCAGGCCGTAGTCGCAGTAGCAGGCGCCGGTCCAATCCTTCAGCCTAAGCTCGACCGCCTCCCCAATCGTCGCGTCCTCGGGCACCGGCACGAAGTCAATGAGGGTCGTCGTGCCGCCGAACAGTGCGGCTTTGCTGACCTGCGCGGGCGGAGCGCTGACCGTCGGTTCCGGCTGGTTGGGCATGACCATCGGCGCACTGCAGTGAATATGCGGGTCCACCCCACCCGGGATCACGATCTGACCGGCGGCGGCGATCACCCGCGCCGCACCTAGCGCCGCCAAACTGCCCGGCGCGCCGATCGCAACGATTTTGCCGCCGGCGACCGCGAGATCCACGCTCGCCGCCCCGGTCGGCAGCACGTGCGTCCCGCCGCTCACCACCAGATCGAACATCAGGGTTCCCCTCTTATACGCCTCAGGCGGCGACGGCGGGCGCCCGCACCGGTGCCGCCGGGCTGGCCGCGCGGCCGTCCTCCAAGAGGCGCACGTCGCCAGGCGGCCAACTCGCGACGGCACGCTCGCCGAGGACGATCGGGTCCGCGAAGTAATCGTTCTCGGCGACGTTGGCGACAAATTCCTGGCCGGCGCCGAGGTCGATCGTGATCTTGACCCAGGATCCCTGGTTCTCGATCGCATGGACCTCGCCATCGACGCTATTGATCGGATCGTGCCGCTTCTCGCCTGACCCGGGGCGGCGCACCGCGACGCGATCGCGGCGCACCGCGGCAGAGACCGGCTCGCCCACGGCGACGCGCATGCCGCCGAGCGGGATCTCCAGCCGTGCGCCGGCGCCGGTGACCGCCAAGGCGCGGCTCTCGCTCACGCGCTCGACGGTGCCCGAGATCACGTTCTGCCCACCCATGAAGCGCGCCACGTAAGCGGTGCGCGGGGCGACGAAAATGTCCCGCGCCGAGGCCATCTGCTCGATCCTGCCCTGCTCCATGACCACGACGGTATCGGCGACGCCGATCGCCTCCAGCTGCGTGTGGGTGACGTGCACGAAGGTGATGCCGAGCTCGCGCTGCATCCGTCGCAATTCGCCGCGCATCTGCAGGCGCAGATACTCGTCCAGCGCCGACAGCGGCTCGTGGAGCAGCAGCACCCGTGGATTGGTGATCAGCGCGCGGGCCAGCGCCACGCGCATCTGCAGGCGCAGATACTCGTCCAGCGCCGACAGCGGCTCGTGGAGCAGCAGCACCCGTGGATTGGTGATCAGCGCGCGGGCCAGCGCCACGCGCTGCTGCTGGCCGCCGGAAAGCTCCGACGGCAGGCGTTGCGCGAACCCCTCGAGCCGGACCTTTTCCAACAGCTCGCGCGCCTTGGCATGGCGCGTCGACTTGGCCACCCCGCGCATCTTCAAGGCAAAGGCGACATTGTCGAGCACGCTGCGGTGCGGGAACAGCGCGTAGCTCTGAAACATCATTGCGGTGCCGTGCTCGACCGGCGGCAGGCCGACGACGTTGCGCCCGCCGATCAGTACCCGACCCTCGGTTGGCGACTCGTGACCTGCGATCATCCGCAGGATCGTGGTCTTGCCGCAGCCGCTTGGGCCCAAGAGGCAGAAATAAGCGCCGTCGTCGACGATCAAGTCGAGATTGGCGACCGCCGGCCGCGAACCGTTTGGTGATATTGACGAGTTCGATCTTGCCGTTCGGGGCCGGTCCGGCGGCCATGACAATCTCCGTTGCGGTTTACTCTGCAGCAGCGCGGCGCAACCGGCGCCGTTGGATCAGGGCGATGGAGCCGAGTGCGACAACGATGACGACGAACGACACCGCCGTGGTCACCGTGCCCACCGCGTAGAGTGCTGGCGAGGTCACGTTCGTCGTCATCGCCCAGATCTCCAACGGCAGCGTGTTCACGCTGCCCGCGGTCAGCACGGTGCGTGGAAACTCGTCGTAGGAGAGGGTGAAGCCGAACAGCGCCACGCCGATGATGCCGGGCAATAGGATCGGCAAGGTCACCTCGCGCGTGCGTTGCCAAGCGGTGGCGCCGAGGTCGGTCGCGGCTTCTTCCCAGGAGCGGTTGAACCGCCCGATCACCGAGATCATTACCAATAGGCCGAACGGCAATGTCCAGGTAAGCTGAGTGAAGAGGCCGGACACCCGCCAGTCGGTGGTCCAGCCGAGCAGCTGAAACACCAGCGAAACGCCGAGGCCAACAAACAGGCCCGGCAACACCAAGCTCGCGATCGCCATGTAGAACACGAACGCCGCTCCCGGAAAGCGCCGGCGAAAGCCCAGCCCCGCCGCGACGCACAGCATCACCGTGAGCACCCCGACGGTCGCGGCGAGGATGATCGAACGGTGGAAAGCGCCAGGGATGTCGACAGCGCGGTTGCCGCCGCTCAACAGAGTGTAGAACCAGTGCGTGGAGAGGCCCCTGAGCGGGAACGTCATCCCGCCCGCGGGTCCCTGGAACGAGAGGACGTAGATCACCGCCATGGGTCCGTAGATGAACGCCACGTAGAGCCCGAAGAACAGGGCGAGCGCATAGAAAGTCCAGGGGCGGTTGCGGGCAACAGAACCACGCATTCGGATTTCCTCAGGCTGCAAGTTCCTTGCGCACATCGACGACGCGCAAGACGGCGGCGACCATCAGCAGGACGACGAGGACGAGAACCACCGCACTCGCCGCGCCCGGCGGGTATTGCATGGCGGCGATCTCCTGCTGCAATGCCGAGACCACCGAGGCGCTCTGCCCGCCGCTCATCACCTGCACGACAAAGAAGTCACCCATCACCTGGGTGACGACGAAGATGGTGCCGAGCGCGATGCCGCTTTTCGACAGCGGCAGCACGATCTCGCGCAAAATCCCCCAGCGCGAAGCGCCGGCATCCCTGGCCGCCTCGATCAGGGCGGGGTCGATGCGCACCATCGAATTAAAGATCGGCACCACCATAAACAGGGTGAACAGATTGACGTAGGAGACCACCACCGCAAACCGTGAGAACAGCAGAAACGTAAGCGGGTGAGATAAGACATGCGCATCCAACAACGCCGAGTTGACCAACCCGTCGCGGCCAAGAAAAGGAATCCATGCGATCATGCGGATGATGTTGGAAGTCCAGAATGGCACCGAGACGAGGGCGAACAGGCCGAGCTTTACGATCAGGCTGCGGACGTGAAATACCAGGAAATTCGCCAGTGTAAAGCCGATCACCAAGGTCACCGCCCAGACGATCACCGCAAACCGCAGCGTGCTCAGATAGAGCCGTAGGGTGAGGTCGGACTCGAAGATCTCCTGATAATTGTCGAGAATGAAGGTCGGGATGATCGACGTTTGCTGGAAATCGAAGAAGCTGACAATGAACACGACAATCATCGGCACGCCGAAGAACAAGCGCCAGCGGGCCAACTTGCAGCCAGGAGGTGAGCGAGGGCGAGAGCTTCATTCGGAACTATACCCTGTGGCGCGGCTGGGTGGGAGATCAGGAGGCGACGAATTCGAGCCAGCGCCGCGTCATGTAGCGGTCCTCGTCCATTACCGTGTTCCAGACCGAGATGTGATCGACGCGATTGTCCATCGAACCGCCGTCGCGCACCGAGCCCTTCTTATCCTGGAGTTCCCATAGGGGTCCGTCATATCGACCGCGGCCGGCTTGCCGTCGTACCAGTAGTCCCATTCGGCTTTTGTCAGAAACTTCTTCGCCGTCTCGGGCACCGGCGAGTAATAGCCGGTCTTGGCGATGAACGCGCCCTGCCAGCCGGAATTGTACCAGTTCAGGTATTCGATCGCGCAGTCGAGCTTTAGCCCGCTCAGATGCGCCATCGGCGTCAGTCCCATGTTCCAGCCGCGATACCCCTCCTTCAGTGGGGCGTAATAGCAAGGAATGCCGTGCGCCTTGACTGCGGTGACGGCTGGGGACCACATCGACTGGACCACCACCTCGCCCGCGGCCATCAGGTTGACCGACTCGTTGAAATTGGTCCAGAAAGCGCGGAACTGACCAGAACGCTTGATCTTCTCGATCGCGTCGATGGTCTTGTCGATCTCGGCACGGGTCATGTTGCCTTTGTCGCCGTATTTGATGGTGCCGCTGGCCTCGAGTGCCATTGCGACATCCATGATGCCGACGGTGGGGAGATCGCAGAGCGCCGACTTGCCTTTGTATTTCGGGTCGAGCAGCTGCGCCCAGCTGGTCACCGCGTTCGTGCCGCCCACCAGATCCGGCCGGGTACCCAGCGTGTCGGCGTTGAACAATATTGGCACCATCGTCAGCCAGTCGGTCGGGTGACTGGCGAACTTCTTGCCGTCCGGCCCCGACCAGAACCCGGTTCTCATCGGCGACAGCCCCTGGCTCGAGACCATCTCGCCGTTCGGCAGCTTGCCGGTGGTGAACATCGGCAAGGTCTTGTCCCCCAGCTTGTAGTCCTTGACCGCGATCGGCTTAAATACACCCGCGTGTTCTACGTACTTGATCGTGGAGTTGTCGTTGCTCACGATATCGAAGCTCTTTGGTTGCGTCAGCGAGCGCTGGGTCAAGGTTGCCTGATCGACAACCTGCATCACGACCGTGAAGCCGAGATCCTTGGTCGCCCGGTCGGCGATTTGCTTGATCGCGGATTGCGGCGGGCCCATCATGATCAGGGTGATATTCTTGGTGTTCTGCGCCCAGATCGTCGGAAACCCGCGCACCGCATCGGCGCCGATCGCTGCTCCGGCAACAGCAGCGGCACCCCTCAGCAGCTGCCGCCGTGACGGTTTCCGGTTCCTATCGCCGCTGTCCCTGTTCGTCATCCCCAGACTTTCCCAATACCGAGTCGTGCGGTCACCAATGCAGGCACCCTCGAGACCGCAGTCGAGAATAAAAATAAGCCAGCGATCCCGGGCCGATCAGGAGGCGACGAACTCGAGCCATCGGCGCGTCAGATAGCGGTCCTCGTCCATCACCGTGTTCCAGCAGGCAATGTGACCTTCGCGCTCCCAGAGCGAGCCGCCGTCGCGCACCGCTCCCTTCTTGTCGATCAGAGCGCCGAACGGATCCTTGATGTCGGTCGCGGCCGGCTTGCCCTCGTACCAATAGTCCCATTCCGCCGTCGTCAAAAACTTCTTCGCGGTTTCCGGCACCGGCGAATAGTAGCCTTGCTTGGCAATGAAGCCGCCCTGCCAGCCGGCATTGATCCAATTGATGAATTCCATCGCGCAGTCGAGCTTCAAACCGCTCAGATGCGCCATTGGCGTCAGTCCGGTAAACCAGCCCCGATATCCTTCCTTCAGCGGTGCGTAGTAGCAGGGGATGCCGCGCGCGCGGACGGCGGTGACGGAAGGCGACCACATCGACTGGACGACCACCTCGCCCGAGGCCATCAGGTTTACCGATTCGTCAAAGTTGGTCCAGAAGGCGCGGAACTGGCCCGCACTCTTGATCTTCTTCATGATGTCGATGGTCTTGTCGATTTCGGCGCGGGTCATATTGCCCTTGTTGCCGTATTTGATGTCACCGCGCGCCTCCAGCGCCATCGCGACGTCAATGATGCCAATTTGGGCCTGGTCCACGAGCGCCGTCTTGCCTTTGTATTTCGGGTCGAGCAGGTCCTTCCAGCTCGTCACTGCACCTTTCCCGCCGACCAAATCCGGCCGGACGCCCAGCGTGTCAGCGTTGAACAGGCTTGGCACCATGGTCAGCCATTCGGTCGGCTTGCGGGCAAATTTCTTGGCGTCGGGCCCGTCCCAGAAACCGCTGATCAACGGCGAATCCCCTTGATCCGAGACCATCTTGCCGTTGGGCAACTTGCCGTCCGTAAACATCGACAGGGTCTTGTCCCATAACTTGTAGTCCTTGTCGTTGATCGGCTTCACCAAGCCCTTGCCCTGCAAATAGCTGATTGTGGAATTGTCGGAGTAGTTGACATCGAAGCTCTTTGGTTGGGTCAATGTCCGCTGCAGCTGCGTTGCTGGATCGACGGCTTGCATCACCAATGTGAAGCCAAGATCTTTTCCGGCTTGGTCGGCGATTTGTTTGATGCATTCGAAGGAGCCACCGATATTTATTAGCGTGACGTCTTTGATGTTCTGCGCCCAGATCGTCGGAAACCCGCGCACCGCACCCGATCCGATCGCTGCTCCCGCAACCGCCGCGGCACTCCTCAGCAGCTGCCGGCGTGTGGTCGTCCCGGTGCTGCGGCTTGCCTCGCGGTTCGACACGGTCAACCCTCCCTTCGTCACCAGGTCCGCGTTGCAAGCGCCGTACCGATTGTCGGGACGCGACATGAGGGGATATTGTAACCGTAAAACAGGTGCTGCTGGCCTTTGAGGGCGCGAAGCAGTCTGCGCTTCCTGCGCTGTGTGACGCGCAATGTCCGGGCGCATGCCCGCCCATTCGGCAAATACGATGGCGGGGGCGCTTGTAACGGGGCGCCGATGTCCCTCGGCGCGGAGGTGGGATGGCGCCCGGATCGGCCGGCCTAATGACCAGCCATCTGGCGACCGATCTCGGTCAGATCGGCCTCGGCGACAGGGGCCTCGTGCACCAGCCGGCCGTTGAACATGACGACCAGGCGGTCGGCAATTTCGAGAATCTCGTCGAGGTCGCTGCTGACCAGCAGCACCGCGGCGCCGCGATTGCGCGCGGCCAGGATCTCGGCGTGGATCTGCGCCACCGCCGAAAAATCGAGCCCGAAGCACGGGTTCGCCGCGATAATCACCTCGGCACCGCCGTCGAGCTCTCGCGCCAGCACGGCGCGCTGCACATTGCCGCCCGACAACGCCGAAAGCGGCGTTTCCGGCGAACGGGTTTGAATATGGTAGCGCGCGATCCGCTGCTCGGCCTCGGCGCGGATCATCGACGGCCGCAGCCAGGCGCCGCCGAACGCCAAGGGCGCCCGGTCAAACCCGCGGAACGCCAGGTTTTCGGCAACGCTCATCCTGCCGACACAGGCGTTCTTCAGCGGCTCGTCCGGCAGGCACGAAAACTTGTGGCGGCGCATCTCGGCCCGGGTGGCGCCAAAGACATCGCCGCCGACGCGAATCTCTCCGCCATCGGCCTGCCGCTGGCCGGCAAGCGCCTCGACCAACTCGTGCTGGCCGTTCCCGGAGACGCCAGCGACGCCGACGATCTCGCCGCCATGCACCGACAGCGAGACATCCCGCACCGCCGGCTGCCCGGCATCGTCGCCGACCCGCAGACCGCGAATTTCGAGCCGCGGCGTACCCAGCCGGCCAATACGCGGCGGCTGCGCCGTCAGTTGCTCGGCGCCGATCATCATGCGCGCCATCTGGTCCGGGGTGAGATCGGCGATCGGCTCGCCGCCGGCGACGCGCCCATGCCGCAGAATTGTCACGTGGTCGGCAAAGGCCATCACCTCGCGGAATTTATGGGTGATCATTAGGACGCTCAGCTCGCCGCGCCCGACCATCGCCCGCAGCAGCCCCAGCACCTCGTCGGCCTCCTGCGGGGTCAGCACCGAGGTCGGTTCGTCCAGGATCAGAAACCGGCGGCCGAGATAGAGCTGCTTCAGGATCTCGCATTTCTGCCGCTCGCCGGCCGACAACGACGACACCGTGGCGTCGAGCCGCACCTGAAACGGCATCGACGCGAGGAACGCCGCCAGCGCTTTCTTTTCGGCGTGCCAATCGATGACCAGCGGCAGCTCGGCGCGCGACATGACCAGATTTTCGGCGACGGTCATCGCCGGCACCAAGGTGAAATGCTGGTACACCATGCCGAGCCCCAGCGCGTGGGCGGCGCGCGGACTGGCGATCGTCTGCTCGCGATCGCCGACGATCAGCTGCCCTTCATCAGGCCGGTAATAGCCCATCACGCATTTGACGAGCGTGCTCTTGCCGGCGCCGTTTTCGCCGAGCAGCGCGTGGAAGCTCTGCGAGGCGACCTTTAGCGACACGTCCTGCAACGCGACGAAGGCGCCGAAGCGCTTGGTCATCGAAACGATTTCGATGCCGAAGACCCCGGCCTTGCGCGCCCCACCGGCCATCAGGCGATCGCTTCGATCAACGCCTCGGCAGCAGACACCGCGCCGAATACCCCGCCCTGCATCTTGATCATGCTGATCGCGTGACGGTGATTGCCGCGGTCGGTCGCACCGCAGCAATCCTCCAGCAACAGGCACTCGAAGCCGCGGTCGTTCGCCTCGCGCATTGTCGTGTGGACGCAGACATCGGTGGTGATGCCGGTCAGCACCAGATTGTCGACACCGCGCACCCGCAGCAGTAATTCGAGATCGGTGGCGTAGAATGCGCCCTTGCCGGGCTTGTCGATGACCGGCTCGCCGGCGCTCGGCGCCAATTCCGGAATGATCTCCCAGCCGGGCTCGCCACGCACCAGGATGCGGCCGCAGGGCCCGGGATCGCCAATGCCGGCGCCGATATGCCGCGAGCGCCAGCGCTTGTTGAGGGGCAAGTCGGCGAGGTCGGGGCGGTGGCCCTCGCGCGTGTGGAAGATTTGAAAGCCCGCGCCACGCATTGCCGCCAATACCCGCCGGATCGGCTCGATCGGCGCCCGCGTCAACGACAGATCGTAGCCCATCTTGTCGACATAGCCGCCGACGCCGCAGAAATCGGTCTGCATGTCGATGACGATCAGCGCTGTGTTTTGCGGCGTGAGCTTGCCGTTATAGGGCCACGGATAGGGGTCGGCTGGAACGTAGCGCTCAGCCATTGCCGACGCCCCGATAGAGGCGGGTCGGCGGGGCGAAGCCGCATGTGGTGCCGTCGGTTATGCGCACTTGGTTTTCCCAGGGGACGCGATAGCGGCCGGCCACCAGATCCTGCATGTAGGTATAGGGGCAATCGCGCGCGCCGCCCGCGACCGCGACAAAGCCGCGGTGGCCGAACTGGTAGACGTTGTTCTCGACGCCCCAGTCGCGGCGCGCTTCGCGCACCAGGTCGGGGCGCAATTCGGCAGTGACGATCTCGTCCGGCACCCCGCCGCCCTCGGCGATCATGGTGCCGTCGAAATTGCAGAACATCCCTTCGCCCATCGAGTTGAAGGTGCCGTCGCTGCCGCACAGGCAGACACTGGCGGTCGCCATCAGATTGCTGAAGGCGTTCGCCTGATTGCTGATCTTCCAGGCATGGCGGATCGGTGCCGTATAGCCGGCGGTGCGCAGCATGATCTCGGCGCCCTTGTAAGCCGCCTCGCGCGCCATCTCGGGGAACATGCCGTCGTGGCAGATGACCAGCGCAATCTTGGCGCCCTTCGGGCCGTCGCAGACCGGGATGCCGAGATCGCCCGGCTCCCAAGGCTCGACCGGCACCCACGGATGCAGTTTGCGGTAATAGAGCGCCAATTCGCCGTGGTCGTCGATAACGAGGCCGCTGTTGAACGGGTTGCCGGCCGGGTTCGCTTCCATAATTGAGAAGCAGCCCCAGATGCGCTGTTCGCGGCAGGCACACCCGAAGGCGGCCACCTCGGGTCCGCCAAGCCGGCACATCAGCGCCGGATCGGTGCTCATCGACAGCCCGTGCAGCGAATATTCGGGAAAGACGACGAGATCCATCGTCGGCATGCCGCGGCGCGCCTTCGCCACCATCGCGCAGATGCGCTCGGTCTGCGCCGCCAATTGGGCCGGCGTCTCGACCACCGGTGGTTGCAATTGCACCAGCCCGACGACGACGCCGTTCTCGCTCTTGTTGAGGCCGCCAAGGCCGCTCACGCCGCCCTCCTATTTGGTGATCGACAATTCGGCCGGCGCGCCCACCAGGGTTCGTTTCGGCGAGCAGGTGACGATCATGATCAGCAAGGTCAGGATGTAGGGTGCCGCGTTCAGCAAATAGTATCCGCCATGCACGCCGGCCGATTGCAGAGACGGCCCAAGCGCGCCGGCGCCGCCGAACAATAATGCGGCGTAAAAGCACAACTTCGGGTTCCAGCGCGCGAAGATCACCAAGGCAACGGCGGTGATGCCCTGCCCGGAGGAGATCCGCTCGCTCCACGCGCCCGGGTAGTAGAGCGACAGAAACGACCCGCCGATGCCGGCGAGAAAGCCGCCGCAGCAGGTCGCGACGATGCGCACCGGCACCACCCGGTAGCCGAGGGCGCGGGCGGCGTCGGCGCTCTCCCCGACGATGCGCAGCACGAGACCCCACCGCGTTGCGCGGAATGCCCAAAGGAGGAGCGGGACCAGGGCCACCCCGACCAGGAACAATTCATTGATCTTGAGCGCGTTTTGTATGTCGGGCGAGCCGCTCCACCAGCCGAGATTGAGCGACGGGAGTTGCGGTGCCGCCGGCTGGATGAAGGGCTTGCCGAGATAGTCCGCGAGCCCGACGCCAAACAGCATCAAGGCAATGCCGACGGCGATGTCGTTGACCCGCGGCAAGCTGCAGATCGTGCCGTGCAGCATTCCCATCGCCACGCCAACGACCCCCGCCGCGAGCACTCCGAGCCAGGGTGAACCGCTCAAATACGACACGGCATAGCCGCTCATCGCGCCCATCACCAGCGTGCCTTCGAGGCCGAGATTGATGCGGCCGCTCTTTTCGGTGATGCATTCGCCGAGGCTGACGAACAGGAACGGCGTGCTGACCCGCACCGCACCACCCAGCACCGCCAGGAGAAGGATCAACCAGCCGCTCGTGCCACCGGTCATGCACGGGCCTCTGCGCCTTTGGCCTCTGCGCCTTTGGCCTCTGCGCCTTTGGCCTCTGCGCCCTGGGCCTCCGCGCCCTTGAACCAAGGGAGACGGCCGTACACCGCGTCGCTCGCCAGGATCGCGACGAAGATGATCCCCTGCAGCACGACCGTCGCCGCATCCGGCAGGCCGAGATGGCGCTGCAGCAGCCCGCCGCTGGCCCCGATCCCGCCGAGCAATACCGCGACCGGAATCAGCGCCAGCGGATTTTGCCGGGCGAGAAACGCGACCAGAATGCCCGCGTAGCCATAGCCGGTCACCAGATCCGCGCTGGCGCGCTCCTGCACGGCGGCGACCTCGATCATGCCGGCGAGGCCCGCCGCGGCACCGCCGAGAAAGCAGGTCAGTATCACCAGCCTGCCGATCGGCAGGCCGACCATTCGCGCCGCCCGTAAATTGCCGCCGGCGACCCGCGCCGCAAAGCCGATCGTCGTGTGGCGCACCAGCACATAGGCAAGGACGCAGACGGCGATGCCGATCGCCAGGCCCCAATGGATTTCGGTCCCCGGCATCGTGCCGATCATGTGGTCGTAGCCGATCGACGGCGAGGATGGCTTGTTGAGGCTCTTCGGGTCGCGAAACGGCCCCTCGACGAGCTGGTTGAGGATGGCGATGGCGATGTAGTTCAACAGCAGGCTGGAGATCGTTTCGTTGACGCCGCGCCAGTGGCGCAACGCGCCCGCCAATGCGATCCACAGCCCGCCGGCGACGATGCCGGCCGCCGCCATCGCCGCGAGCGCGATCGACGCGGGGGCATCGTGCAAGGCGACCCCGGCCATTGCCGCGAACAATGCGCCGATCACAAAGGCGCCCTCGCCGCCGATGATCATCAGCCCGACCTGCGCCGGTAGCGCCGTGCACAGCCCGGTCAGGAGCAGCGGTGCCGCGCGCGTCAGCGTGTTTTGGATCGAGAACCACGATCCGATCGAGCCCCAAGCCATGTAGCCGTAAACCGAGAGCGGATCGACCCCGGCGCAGGCGACAAAGGCGCCGAACAGCAGCAGCGACACGACCAGCGCGCCGAACGGCACGAGTACCGCCTCGGCGGCGGCAGCGCCGACCCAGCGAGTCCGCCAGGCTGGCGTTTTGATCGGCGCCGCAATCGCCGCGACGGGTTCCTCGACGATCGCCGGCGCATCTACGAATTTGGCGCCGCCCGGAGTCGCCATTGCCGCTGCGGTTCGCTCGCTCATCGCCGCCCCGTCGACGCTCGCCCTAAGAGGGCAGCGACCCGAGCACGCCCTCGACGAGGAAATTCATCGATTCGAGCTTGGCATCGGTCGCATTCGACTGAATTAGTTCCTGCCCTGCCGCAACCGCCACCTTGCCGGAGTTGTCGGTGATCGGGCCCTTGAAGATCACGTAATTGCCGGCGGTCAACGCCGCCTTGACCTGATCGGCACGCTGCCGCGCCGTCGCCGACACTCTGGGGCCGTAGGGCGACTGCTTGATCAGCCCTTCCTTAAAACCGCCGCGGTAGAAATTCGGGATCGGCTCCCCCTTCATCCACATCGCCACGAACTTCGGGTAGAGGTCGGTCCAGTTCCATTCGGCGCCGGTCAGATAGGCCTGAGGCGCCAACGCTGCCTGGCTGGTATGATAGCCGCACACCGAGGCGCCGCGCTTGGCCGCGGTCTGCACCACCACCTTGGGGCTGTCGACATGCATGGTGACCACATCGATCCCGCGGTCGATCAGCGAGTTGGTCGCCTCGGCCTCCTTGACCGGCATCGACCAGTCGCCGGTGAACACAACTTGGGTCGTTGCCTGCGGATTGATCAGCCGCGCTCCCAGGGTGAAGGCATTGATGTTCTGCAATACCTGCGGTATTGGCTTGGCGGCGACGAAGCCGAGCTTGCCCGATTTGCTCGTATAGCCGGCGACGATGCCGTTGATGTGCTGCGCCTCGAAGATGTAGCCGAAATAGCTGCCGATGTTTTCCGGGTCCTTCGGGGTCCACAAGCCGCCGCAATGCTCGAAGCGAATCTTGGGAAACTTCGGCGCTTCGCGCAGGATATAGGGGTCGAAATAGCCGAACGAAGTCGGGAACAGCAGGGTCGCGCCATCTTCCTCGATCATCGATTCCATGGTCTTGGAGACCGCGACGTCTTCGGGCACATTTTCTTCTTCGAGAACCTTGACCCCCGGCATTTTCTTGACCGCGGCAGCGCCCTGGGCGTGCGCCTGGTTGTAACCGAAATCATCATGCGGCCCGACATAGATGAAGCCGACCACCTGCTCCGCGGCCTTCGCGAAACGCATCGGCAGCGTGGCCAATGCGGCGCCCGCGCCGAGGCTCGCGGCGCCTTCGAGCAGCCGGCGACGTGAAATCGACGGTGAGAACCGTGAATCCATCGAATTTTCCTCCCCCCCTGGCCCAACCCGTGCTTGCGGCAGGCCAGCGGATCGGCCTCCGCCGTGTCTTCAAGGCAAGCTCTGTGCCAAGCAGCCAAGCGCCGCCGAACCTCCTCGCAAATCGCTTCCCGGTCAGGCACGGAGACCGCGACGGTGCACCCACCAGCGCATCGGTCGCCCGGCGAGTGACTAATTTTTAGCCAGGACGGCCCGGGGTACCGGTACTCTCTTCGTCCGACTTCCGTTACCGAGGATGCGGCCATGATCGACCTGGCCCCGGAAATCGTCTGGCTCAAATTATGGGAGCGCTTGGACGACGCGACCGTCACCGAACTGGCGCAGCCCCTACTCGCAGGGCGGCGTCGTGGTGTTTCGACGCCAGGCGCTCAGCGAAGGGCGCTCGCGGCGTTCTGCGCTCTGTTTGGGCGGCTGGAGCGTACCGTGCGGAGCGATTGGGCCTCCCCTGCTAGGCCGGAGGTGACGGTTCTCTCCAATCTACAGAATGGGCTCGGCCGACCCATCGGCGGCTCGGCGACGGCGAGCTGCAGCGGCACTCCGACCAGTCCTGCATGCTGAACCCAACGACCGGCGCGGCGCTCTACGCGCTCGAACTGCCGATCGAGGATGGCGAGACGTTCTGGTCGATTTGCGCACCGCCTATGCCGGCTTGCCGCGCGGGCTGCGGGCGAGAATCACCGGGAAACGCGAAATTTTCGATTATGCGAAACGGCTCGCGGGATATGGCCGCCGGGCGGATCAGCAGATTCGGAACAGGCCAAACACCTGGCGCCGCCGGTGACGCATGCGCTGGTTCGGGCCCACCCCGAGCGCGGCGACCGCTCGCTCTATCTCGATTCGACGACGACAAAAGCATCGACTACATGGACATGGTCTCCGGTCTCGCCCTTCTGGACGAGGCCTACTACAGCGCCACCCACGCCGAGTTCGTTTACGCCCACCAATGGCAGGGCGGCGATTCTGGTCGTGTGGGACAATGGCGTCACGATGCACCGGCGCACGGCGCTCGACGCCCAGCGCCAGGCCCCCTATAAAACGCATGACGATGAACCCTCGACCGATATCGCCACGTCATAACCGACGACAGGTTTACCAAACCGGAGGTCGGAATGATTTGTGCTTCAGCTCCGACGCGCGACCTCGTTGGCTGACTTGCCAGGCTAGCCTGAGGTCTCGGAGTAGACAAGGCGACCCTGCTCGAGCATCTATCCAGCGGTGCAGTTGCTCGGTTTTTCAGTGTTGGGAGGCGGAGTTTTCAGCCATCGGCCTCTATGTTGTCCTCAGTATTTTTCTGCGGCAGGAAGGATCGCCAGAGTCAAAGCCGGTGGGGGCGGGCAATGAACAGACCGGCGGGACCAACGAGTAGCCGGTCGCCCCAAAAGTCGCACCGCACTTCATTGATGGCGCTGCGGTCGGCCCGGACTTTCAATGGCCGCGCCGAGATCGTGGCATTTCTCACCCGCAAGTGGAATTAAGAACTGGGTTACCGCCCAATCGATTCGACCGCCTCGAAGATCTGCTCAAAAGGATGGACCAATGACCAATACTGCAACCGAAACGCTCGCCGTCGTTGTCGAACTCTCGAGGCCATAGGCCGCCCAGGTGTAAGACAGCTACCAGGGCGCCCAGGGCGGGTGGCAGCGGTTCTTCGCCAATCTGGAGCAAGCTTTGGCGCGGATCGAGTGAAGTCTGCCGGGGTTTATCCAAACTGCGGGACCAAGGAGGAGAAACCGGGTGACGAAAAGCGGGTCGCTGAACAGCCAGTCTCCTGCCCAGCTGATAGACGCGCGGATCAAGGAGCTGGGCGACTGGCGGGGCGAGATGCTCAGCCGGCTGCGCAGCCTGGTCAAGGAAGCCGATCCCGAAATCGTCGAGGAATGGAAATGGCGAGGGGTTCCGGTGTGGTATCACGACGGAATGATCTGCACCGGCGAAACTTACAAGAACGTCGTGAAGATGACCTTCGCCAAGGGGGCGGCTCTGACCGATCCGTCGTGCCTCTTCAACTCCAGTCTTGACGGGAACACAAGGCGGGCCATCGACTTCCGCGAGGGCGAGAAGATCGACGAGGAGGCGCTGAAGTCTCTGGTTCGCGCCGCCATCGCCCTGAACCGGTCCACGGCCCAAGGCTGATCCACGCAATCCCGACCGCCGCCGCCAATTGCCCGAAGGCGAAAATCCTCTCCACCCTCGGCGGCGACGATGACGATCGGGGCCAGCCGCCTCAATAGCGGCCGCCGAGCTTGGCGTGATCCCAGCTCATCGTCTTCTCCGGGGTGACTTTGAGGACGACGCGCTTTGGGGCGCTGTCGAGCGAGCCGCGCCGGCCGCTCTGGGCGCTGCCGCGGCGGTGGTTCATGACCGCCCGCACGGTGTCGACGTCCTCGATGATCTCGCAGACGCCGCGCACCATCACACCCTTCAGCTCGGCATAGCTGGCGCCGGTCTCGACCATCAGCCCGACCTTGGGGTTGCGGCGGATGTTCACGACCTTCTGCGCCTTGGCGTAGGAGGTCATGTAAAAAGCGCCGTCGTCTGCGTAGAAGCCCATCGCCACGACGTGCGGGAAGCCGTCCTGGTCGATCGTGGCCAGCGCGCATTTGGGGTTGTCGCGCAGAAACGCCGCCTGCTCCTCAGGGGTGAGACGAATCTGCCGCCGCCGGGCGACCGGGGCTTGGTTTGGGGCGTCGCTCATCCTCCAAGGATCGGTTCGGGGCGCGGCCCCGTCAAGCTGCTCGGGGTCGCTCACCTGTTCCACCTGTTATTTGCAGGTGGGAAACAGGTGCGGCACCTGCGCGAAGCGCTCGCGCTCGCCGGTTTACGACGTCTTGATACGCGGCGAATGCGGCGATTTTATCGTCGTCGCGGTCGCCCGCGCAGGGTTTTTGGGCTTGGTCAGCGGGTGGCGCCAGGGACCCACAGCACCTCGCCGACGCCACCAGCGTGGCGCCGGCGGCCGAACATGGAAGGCTCGGTCGACCCTCTCACGGCCCCTAAAAATGCCCCAGACGCGATCACGCGGCGGGGGCCGACAATCAGCCTTTGATTGAGGGCTTTGGTGGTTTTCTCGCGTGACGGTTGGCCATGCTCGTTTCGACGTGTCGGATATCTTTACACCTCGTCGCCATACTCGTTGCGCCGGGGTGATGGCGACCGTCCTGGTATAGACGAAGGCCGTGCAGAACTCGCCGTGTCCGGACTCAGAGCAGCTCGCGACATGGCTCAACAGATCCAGCATTGACGGTCGCAGCGGTAGCCGGATTCTAGGATGTATGAAGACTCTAGCCCGACCAAGCAAATGTCGGGGCTAATCACGATCAAACGAATGAGGATACACTGCAAAATATATGGCGTGGACCACGAAATCGTTGATCCTTTTAACGCCCTACCAGATTGCCTGTCGGAATCTTTGACAAGTTTGCTTTCGAGGGACGCATGTTAACCATTGTTGGCTAGACAAGGGTCCGACCGCCGGAATGGCTATCGGAAATCGTACGGTCGTAATAGTTGAAGAAACGTCAGTAAAATGTCGCAATTTGCGACATTTCGCCTCGATTTCTGGGGAAATTCTTAGCGGCCGGGCGCATTTGCCGTTTGAGCGACCGCGTGGCCGAATGTCGCTTTTCTTTGCAGTTCGCTCGGCCGGGGGCGACCGGAAGCTGACCTCGGCCTATCGGTCAGCGGGTGGCGCCGGGGACCCAGAGCACATCGCGGGCGCCGTTGTCGTTGAGCCGGCGGCCGAGGACGAAGAGGTGGTCAGAGAGGCGATTGAGGTATTTGAGCGCTTCGGGGTTGAGGTTTTCGGCTTCGGCCAGTTCGCCGACCAGCCGCTCGGCGCGGCGGGTGATGGTGCGCGCCAGATGCAGATGGGCAGCGGCGGCGCTGCCGCCCGGCAGGATGAACGAGTCGAGCGGGCGCAGGCTCGCGTTGATCGCGTCGATCTCGCGTTCCAGGCGCGCGACCTGGGCGGCGAGGATGCGCAAGGCGCCGGCGTTGCCTTTGTCGGCGCCGCGCCGGCCGTCTTCGGGGGTGCACAGATCGGCGCCGAGATCAAACAGATCGTTCTGGATGCGGCCGAGCATCGCGTCGGCCTCCGCCCCGGCCGCGGCATTCGTCTCCGCGCTCACATGGAGCCGGGCGATGCCGATCGCGGCGTTGGCCTCGTCGACGGTGCCGTAGGCGGCGACCCGCAACGCGTGCTTCTTCACGCGCGAGCCGTCGCCGAGCGAGGTTTCACCCTGGTCGCCGCCGCGGGTGTAGATCCGGGTAAGCCGCACCATCGCCGCGCCGCCGCCTAGCGCCGGCCGAGCAGCATCAGGAGGGCGAGCAGCAGCAGCGCCACCCCCTGCATGACGACGCGCGCCTGCATCAGCTTGTTGGAGCGGCGCGGATTGCCGCCGCGGAACATCTGGATGATGCCGGCGGCGAGGATGCCGAGGACCCCGGCCAGCGCCAGCCCCAGAAGGATCGTGACGAAGGTGGTCATGACCCGAATATGGGCCAGTCGGGCGAAGGGAACCAGCGATCATTCCCAACGAATGCCGGCCGGACGAATGCCGGCCGGACGAATGCCGACGAGCGCGGCCGGTGGAGCTTGCGTCGCCGCCTCGCGGCAGCGCCTGGTCCGCGCCCGCGTCGGCGCGATTCCCCGGGAGATACGGCGATCGTTGCCGAGGCGCGCGCGGCGGATCACCGGGACGAGCCCGGTGATGACGATTTGGGGGTAGAGGCCTCGGGCGATCGTTGCCGGACTTGTTCCGGCCATCCGGCTGACCGGGTCGGGACCGGCTACAGGCGTGGATCACCGGGAAAAGCCCGGTGATGACGATTTGGGGTAGAGGCCTCAGCTGATCGTTGCCGGACTTGTTCCGGCCATCCGGATGACCGGGTCGGGACCGGCTACCGGCGTGGATCACCGGGACGAGCCCGGTGATGACGATTTGGGGGTAGAGGCCTCGGGCGATCGTTGCCGGACTTGTTCCGGCCATCCGGATGACCGGGTCGGGGCCGGCTACCGGGTCGGGACCGGCTACCGGCGTGGATCACCGGGACGAGCCCGGTGATGACGATTTGATGGACTAGAGGCCTCAGGCCAGCGTGGCCGGACTTGTTCCGGCCATCCGGGTGACGGGGTTGGGACCGGCTACCGGCGTGGATCACCGGGACGAGCCCGGTGATGACGATTTGGTGGGTTAGTTGCGGCCGGCGATCAGGCCGCGGGCGATGATCTGGGCCTGGATTTCGGCCGCACCCTCGAAGATGTTGAGGATGCGCGCGTCGCACAGCACCCGGCTGATCGGGTATTCGAGCGCATAGCCGTTGCCGCCGTGGATTTGCAAGGCATTGTCGGCGTTCGACCAGGCGGCGCGCGCGGCGAGCAGTTTGGCCATGCCGGCCTCGATGTCGCAGCGCCGGCCGCGATCCTTTTCGCGCGCCGCGAAATAGGTCAGCTGGCGCGCCACCATGGTTTCCATCGCCATCAGCGCGAGCTTGCCGGCGACGCGCGGGAAGCGGGCCAGCGGCCGGCCGAACTGGCGGCGCTCGCGGGCATAGGCAAGGCCGAGCTCGAGCGCGTTCTGGGCGACGCCGACGGCGCGCGCGGCGGTCTGGATCCGGGCGCTCTCGAAGGTCGCCATCAATTGCTTGAAGCCCTGGCCCTCGACCCCGCCGAGCAGACCCGCCGCCGGCACGGCAAAGCCGTCGAAGGCGATCTCGTATTCCTTCATGCCGCGATAGCCGAGCACCGGGATCTCGGTGCCGCTGATGCCGTCCGCCGGAAACGGCTCGGTGTCGCTGCCGCGCGGCTTGGGGGCGAGAAACATGCTGAGACCCGGATAG
The DNA here is from genome assembly GCA_963755435.1 of uncultured Alphaproteobacteria bacterium. Lineage (GTDB taxonomy): Bacteria > Pseudomonadota > Alphaproteobacteria > ATCC43930 > CGMCC-115725 > AP-15. The sequence continues at coordinate 11,313 of CAVWJX010000016.1, read as the reverse complement.
CCGGAGGCGCCGGTGTCGGTGCGAGCGATCAGGGTCATCAGATCGGAGCGGGCGGCGTGGGTGATCCAGGTCTTGGCGCCGTAGATGCGGTAGACGTCGCCGTCGCGCACCGCGCGGGTCGCCACCGCGGCGAGATCGGAGCCGGCGCCGGGCTCGGTAAAGACTGCGGTCGGCAACACCGCGCCCGAGGCGATCGGTGGCAGCCAGCGCGACTTTTGCTCCGGCGTGCCGTTGAGCCGGATCAGCTCGCCGGCGATCTCCGAGCGGGTGCCGAGCGAGCCGACGCCGAGATAGGCGCGCGACAATTCCTCCGAGACGACGCACATCGCCGTCTTGCCGAGGCCGAGCCCGCCATGCTCCTCGGGGATGGTCATGCCGAAAACCCCGAGCCCGGCCAATTCCTCGATCAGCGGCAGCGGGATCAGCTGGTCGCGGCGGTGCCAGCCCTGGGCATGGGGAGCAACCGCGCGCTCGGCAAAGCGGCGCAGCTGGTCGCGGATCAGCGCCAAGCTCGCCGCGTTGCTGTCTTGATCGGGGTCGACGGCGATGCGCCCGAACCCGGCCTCGCCGGCGTCGGCGAGGATCTCGCCGAGCCGCTGCCGAGCCTGCGGCAATGCCGCCGCGAACGCGCCGGCGTCGGCGCCGCGCAATGGTGCCGTCTCATCCGCGGTGAGGCCGAGATCCGGCGGGCGGGCGAATTCGCCCTGGGCCATCGCAATGCCGCCGGCGAGCTGACCCAGATATTCGCCATAGGCAAGCTCGAGGATCAGCGCTTCGGCGTCGCCAAAGGCGGCCGCATCGTCGAGGCGCCGGGCCCATGCTGCGATCTGGCGCAACCCCTCGACCAGGGCGGCGAACCAGGCGAGCGCGTGGCCGGCGAACTGATCGCGCTCGAAACGCTCGGGCTCGACCGGGCCGTGCGGCGCGACGATCGCGGCGAGCCGGGAGCGCGCGACACCGAGCACCGCTTCGGCGGCGGCGAGCGCGCGCTCGGCCGCGGCGAGCAGCATGCGCCGGTCGCTCGCCAACGGGGCCTGCCGGTCAGCCCGCCCAGCGCGGCGACGGCCGGCTAATCCTGCGGCAGCTGATAGGAGCGCGGATAGGTTGTCGTCAGGTTCGGATCGGAGATCTTTTGCGAGTCGGACTGGGTCATCGTCACCGCCGAGATGTCGTCCGAGATACCGTTTAAATTCTGGATGTTGCTGGCCCGATCGGGCGCCCCGACGGCACATCCGACGGCGGTCGCGAGGCTGATTGCGAGGACAAACCCGACGCGCAGCATGGTCATCAACCGCTCCTTCAATGAAACACTATGTAGGCAATCACGAATAGAACTACAACGAGCGCCAGGGAGGCGGCCAACACGTAGCGCACCACCCCCTCCTTGGTGGCCTGGCGCGCCTCGGTCTTGTCCACGACAATGCGTTTTTCCATCGCTGCCCGTCCTTGTGCGGTAGCTGCCCGCGCTAAAAACGAAAGGCACGGGCTTTTCGATCCGAACCGGCAGCCGGGGCGGCGATCCGGGCTGGCTGGCGATCCGGGCTGGCTGGCGATCCGGGCTGGCTGGCGATCCGGACTGGCTGGCGATCCGGACTGGTCGGGCGGGCGGCGAGTTGACGCGACCGGCGCACCCGCCTACATCTGCAATGTGGCTGCGCAGATCACGCATGGCCGGTACTGCCGGCGAATTACGGTCCCGAACCCGGCCTGGGTTCGGGCTCGGTCGTTTCGCCCCAGTTACGCCAAGGACCATGATCATGCCGCCATCTGCCGCGCGCGCCGCCGCTGACAGCAATCTTGCCGAAGTTGCTTACTTTTTTGTTGATGCGCGAGCCGAGCCGGGGGTGATGCCCCGCGTTCTCGAGCTGTTCGCCAAGCGCGGGCTGGTGCCGTCGCGCTGGCACAGTGCCGTTGCCGACGGCGATCCGCAGCGGCTGACGATCGACATTCAAGTGCACGGGATGGCGACGCAGATCGGCGAGTACATCGCTGCGGCGATGCGGCAGATCGCCTCGGTCGAAGCGGTCGCCTCCGGTCGCCAAGCACGTCCCGCCGGCCACGCCAGCGCTGCCGATTAGAGGAGACACGGCGCCGATGTCGTTCCGCGATCACATCATCCGCTGCAACAGCTACGCCCCGGACCGGGTGGTGCCGTTCCTCGCCGGTGGCGGCCGGATCGGGCTGTTGCGCCGCGACAACGCCGCGGCGCTGCGGCGCTTTCCAGAGGTGTTCGCGGTCGGCGACGATCGGGTCGAGCTGGTTGCGCCGGGCGACGCCGACGCGATCAGCCGGGCGGTCGATCAGGTGGTCGACGCGCTGGTTGCCGAAAAGCACATCCCGAAAACCCGCAGCGAGACGTTCGACGTGGTGCGGCACTGGGGGGCGCCGCCAATCTTCCGTCTGGACCGCGGCGCGGTGCCGTTTTTCGGGACCCGGGCCTATGGAGTGCACCTCAACGGGTATCGCCGGGACGGGGCTGGGCGCCCGGCCCCGGCCAGAGCAGACGGGACTGGGCTGGCGCTATGGGTCGGGCATCGCGCCGCCGACAAGCGGGTGGCGCCGAACAAGCTCGACAATCTGGTCGCCGGCGGGATCGGCAACGGTCACGGGCTCGGCGAAACTCTGGTCAAGGAAGCCGACGAGGAAGCGATGATCCCGCCCGACCTGATCGCGCGAGCGGTCCCGGCGGGTGCGGTCGCCTATCGGATGGAGACGACGCTCGGCATCCGCGACGACGTCTTGTTTGTCTACGACCTCGAAGTACCCGACGATTTCGTTCCGCAAAATCGCGACGGCGAGTTCTCTGGGTTCGAGCTGATGCCGGCGATCGCGGTGCTCGAGCGCATCCGCAACAGCTTCGATTTCAAGTTCAACGTCAACCTGGTGATCCTCGATTTTGCGGTGCGGCACGGGATTCTGCGGCCGGACGATCCGGAGTATCTCGAGGTCGCCACCGGCCTGCACCGCCGGCTCGACTGAGCGCGGCCGGCGAGCTGGGTTCGATCCAGCCGGCGCCCCTCTGATCGGCTTGGGCGGAATTGACTCGGCGCCGGCCGCCGGCTAGGCTTCTCGGGCATACGCCGTGACGATCCCACTCATCGGTGGAGGGGTGGCCGAGTGGCTGAAGGCGGCGGTTTGCTAAACCGTTATAGGGTTAAACCCCTATCGTGAGTTCGAATCTCATCCCCTCCGCCACCCCCACCATATTTCTATAATAAAATCAAAGCGGCGAGGCTTGGACCCTAGTTTCTCATTAGCAGCCGATGAGCAGCTCAAGCGCTCGCAGCACATGCGCGTCAAAATGGAGCGCGGGAATATAAGGGGAAGCAAGTGCCTTCACTCCCGCAACCGGCTTTCCAGAATGGCGCTTATACGGCGGGCGTGACATCTGCAATTGGTGGCCACTTACGCATCATTGGCCATTCAGGGATCAGCGACCGGCGCGGGCTTGGTGCGCGGCCGGTCGCCGGTTTAGGGAAGGTCTGAATAAGCGGCAATCGTGTGGCTCGGAGGCGTCGGGAGGCCCTCATTGGGCAGCAGAAAGGAGGATGGCATCGCCGTTGTCTGGTGGTAAGTCGTCGGTACGGCGTTTCTCGCGTAGGGTGTACATTACGCCGCCTGCAAGCGCAAGAATTGCCGTCGGACCATGAACAGATTGGCCAGCGCGCAGGCCATGACGGGGCGTTGAGCGTTCTTCCTGAGCCCGCGATGTGCGCAAAAAGCCTCGGACTTCCGGGATGATCCCTCCGAACATCGGCCCCCGCAGGCCGGGTCGTCGTCGAAGGGTGGGAACGGGATTCCGGGTCCGCGGCCCGGTAGTCTCCTCGGCGCCGTAAGCAGGGCCGCGCCAGCGGCGCGGTGCAGTATTCCGGGTTCGATCCTCTTACCGGCGCCTACGGAGGTCTTCTTGGGGGATGCGCTGACCGAAGATCGCTCGGAAGCGAAGCTACGCCGCCGGGAGCATGAAGGCGTCGAAGAAGAAGGCGAGTGCCTCGTGGGCGTCCAGCGGGAGTATGTGAGCGACATACTGGTCGGGGCGGACAACGACGATGCAGCCTTGATCCCGGTCGATGCCCCGCAAGTCGAAGATGTCCTGGCCCAGCCTGCGGTCGGGGCAGAACATCTTTTCGTGGTCGTGCAGCCCGTAGCGTCCCTTGCTGGGCAGGAGCAAGGAGGGCATCGCCCCCAGGTCGAGATCGCGGTGGCCGTGCTGGAAGATGGCACGGAGGTCGATAACGGCGTCGATGTCCGCACCCGGTGGGGTAAAGCGGCGGATCGGTGAGCGGGCAGACGCGGTGAGGAAGGTGCAGAGGGCATGAAGGCGCGACGAGGGTGCGCCCGGATCCTCGGCGGGTGTGAAGACGTAGAGCCGCCAGCGGCCGTCGGCACTCGCGATGTGGCCGATTTGGAGAGAGCGCGCATCGGCGAGACGAATGACGGGAGCCGAATGAAATCGCTTTCCGATGGGCAGGCCCGTGGCTAGTCGCTGCCAGGTTGGAACGGCACAGATGATCGAACTGCGGTAGCGGGTCTCGGTTCCCGCAGTGAAGCGGAGGTGCTGCGTGAGATAGCGCTGCAAATCTGCGGGATCCACGCCGTCGCTGTCGCGGTCCGTGGGGTCCTTGGGTGGGGCGCTAAACATCGCTGCGAGCTCGCGATCGAAGTCGATCAGCTCCTGAGCGACTGCGCGTCGCTCATCGGAGTAGGTTCGGAGGAGTTCGGGCGCGGCGAGACCGCGCAGAACCGCGGCGAGTTTCCAGCCGAGGTTGAAACCATCCTGCCCAGGTCGACGCGACGGCGCAGTTTCTCGACTGGTTCAAATCGGCCGGGCGCGAGGACGGCATCTGCGCCCTTTACCGATGCTCTACAAGGAGCGGCGCCGCCGCGTGGGTGCCCCGCTGCAATGCGCCGCGGGACGGGTCTAGCGAGTAAGGAAGCGCATGTCATCGCGCGGCTACAAGGCGTGTCTCGACTGCCCTGCTGCACGCCGAAACTTAGGTCCAAGAATAGTACTTTGCATCAATCCTTGCTTATCGTGATCGGAATATTCCGGATCAACCGCTCGGACTCGATTGAGAACGCTCGAAAGTCCAGAATGCGGCTTTGCGAGACCGCGATTACCCCGGTTAGAGCTGGCCAACCTCGGAGCCCATGCACATCCTCCAGGGACAGGTGAGCAACCCCATCGGGATGCGAGTGACAGAGCACGAGCGGCACCCTGCCGGCGTCTTCGATCGCAGCAAGCACACAGGTTAACGAATTGGGGCACGCCTCAAAGGCGCGACCTGATTGTCGGTTGACCAGCCGATAATATCCCTCGGTGGGCCTGCCTAGGTATCCGCAGAGGATCCCGACCGACTCGCTCGGATAGCTCTCGATCGCGTGTGTGGATAAGGCTTGCCAGTCTGCCAGCCTCAACACGAGGCCGGAGGCGGCCTCAGGTCGGCAGATGGATGGCGTGTGCTGGCTCGGGCCGGAAATGGGTGGTGCCATAGGTCCAGAGTTCGTGCCCGATGGCGTGGCAGACTACCTTCGAGAGATCGTTCAGCGGCGTGATGAACAACCCCATCTCGGGGGAGAAACTGCACATGTAGCCGGTCTCCACATCGCCGATTATAGCCATGGCGCTGGGGAGGGTATACGCGAGGTGCGAACGTCCAGAGCGAACATCGAGGGTGAGGTCATCGGCCCTCAAACGCATATGGACCTCGGGGATGTTCCGCGCCTCGCTCGGCTTCAGGCACTCTGGATTGTAGAGGTCATAGGTGTGCCGGCCTACCAGGCGAGGGTGTAGACCATTGAAGTTACCGAAAACGTACTTGCGACTGGCATCAAGGCATAGATTGATCGGAAGCCATGTGTGGCCACGCGAGTTCGCAGCGTGAAAATAGTCTTGAGCCAAGATCTTTATGCGATAGATGCCGTTGCGGCGCTCAACTCGGATGACTTTGCCGCAGTCAAACGCTTCCACGACCATGCCTGAATAGTGCTCGATTACGGCATCGGGAGCGGCGCCATAGATGTTTTCTCCTCGGGTCTCATCCCCGACATCTGAGTTTTTGAAGTTGGCGAACAGGACAAAACCATCTCTATCTTTATTGTCGATGCAAAGATGAGACAGGGCGTAGCCCGCGATCTCGCGAATGCCGGGAATGAGTTGCGCGGACAACTCGTCACGCTGCTCGTCAATCTCGATAATCCATATTTCAGAATACTGCATGCGGGCCTTGGTCTTCGGAGGAACTAGTCCACCGGGACCGACCGTCTCGAACCGGGCTGCGGTTTGCAACAGGCCGATATATCTTCTGCCCTCCTCTTCGAAATAGAAGGCTGAATGGAAGTTGACCGACGACATATCCGTGCCGGCAGGCGGCTTCACTACCCAGGTGCGGTGGTTGCCCGTGCGGAGGTCGATGCGAACCAGATGGACAGGACCGGACCGAACCGGATCACCGCCTCCCTCGCGGGCGAGCGCCGATTGGTGGAAATAGGCGTAGCGACTATCGAGGCTGAATGCGAAATGTGCAGTGCTGGTCACACGAGGCATATCTTTGCTGACCTGCACTGGCTGCAGGACACGGGTCGGACTCAGCGTATCGGCGTCTAGCTCCAGAGGCGCGCCGAACATGAGATTAGTGATCCAGATCCGACCGTTTGTTGCATTAACTCCATGGTTCGGCTGCGTAACGTAGCCGAAGGCCGGATCCGTCCCATCCGCGCACAGGTCCAACCAGTTCGGCTGCGCGCCGCTCACGTCCTTGGCGAGCGGATCTATCTCCACAATTTCGGCTCTCACCTGGCCAGGCACGCCAGGTTCAAGCGTAAGTCGGATCAGGTCAGCCTGTGAGTCATGCCAGCGAGAATAGACGTCGCGTCGTTTGTTGCGCCGGCTGCACGGCACGAGGAGCGCTCCCGCGACCGCATCCGGGATGCGTCCCCGCACATGAAGGTCAATCGGCGCACAACGCCCAGACGGCCCGATGCTGCCGTCCCACATCAATCTTTCCGTTCCTGCGGCGCGCCGGCCCCCTCTTCCGGCACACTGGAATCGCGGATCCCCTCCTTGTGAACGAGGCCGCCGAACTCGCGCACAAACCAAGTCCGACCGTTCAAACTGACCCGGCCAGTGCGCTCCAGCTCGAGGAAAGGATGCGCCAATTCTGTCCGCTCGGGGGTAAGTAGATACTCCTTGTGCACCGTAACCTGATCCAGCCCTCCGTAAAGCGGGCGCTCCATCCACTCCATCGTGCGGCTTGAGAACGACATCTCGAGGCACTCGACTTCCATCACGGCCGGCCGTCTGAGATCGAAGGAGGGTATGGCGGGCGCGTACTGGCTGCCTTGGACGATATTTCCGGCTGCGAACAGGCGCTTGAGGTGCTCAAGCGTGCTTGGAAAGCATCCAGAATTGTTCAAGATAAAGAATCGGATCAACTCCTCAAGCGTGTAGAAGATGCTGTAGTTGAAAAATTCGATCTTTTGCGGCCGTCCGAGTTCCTTATAGCGTGGCACCTCAGTGAGGCCATCCGATCCGAGGGCAGCTTTGACCTCGCTTACCATGCCTGCGACGCCGGGCGCGTTCACCCGGAACGTCGCGGTGCTCGGGAAATGCCCGATCAGGTTGAAGGCTCGACCAACCCCACCGAGAATCAGCTTACCGTAGCGGCTGATGTGTCGGCCGTCGTAGAAGTTTAAGATTTCTTTGCCGAGAACATCCGCCCGGGCGTCACGCGCGAAGACTTCCCGCGCCTTTTCAAAATCCCAATCGCCATCCCGCAGCCTGGCGATGATCTCGTCGGCTCTCGCGACCTTCTCGATGAAATCCGGCCCCTCAACGAGGGGATCTGGCTCCCCCGGCATTCAATAGTGCCAGGAGCCTCTCAGCGGAATGTTGAACTTGGATAGCCGACCCATCACGATCACCTTAGATTTCCGAATTTACGATAAATCGGCATCGTCGTTGAGTTAATCCCTGCCTTGCCCCGTAGTGGGTCTGACCCACTACCTTGCCCTGGCATCGTTGTTGGCGCGGCCGAGCGCACGGCCGGTTTCGGCGCTACTTCACTGCTGGCGTGCCTGTCGGCGAAGGACCGGAATCCACCCTCCCGAGACCTTTAGGGTCGCGTCAAGCAATGGTCGGAATGGGGCAGTCCGTTAAGTTTCGGGCGCGTCTATGGCCTCACCCCTTGCCGCCGGCCGGGAGTTGCCAGCCGATCCAGTTGCACAGGGCCTCGCCCATGACGAGGTCGAGGTCGCGGCCCTTGAGCCAGGGCAGTTCCTCGGTGAACAGGCTCACGCATTGCCGCCAGGAGCACGGCATCCGGGTGATGTCGGTGCCCCAGAACATCCGCTCTGGGCCGAACGCATCGAAGCAGCGATGCAGATGCGGATGGAGGCTGCGGAACGGGTATTCGTCCTCGGCGTAGCCCGCCTGGCCGGTCGCCTTGACCGCGATGTTCGGATGCTTGGCGAGCGCCAGCAATCCCGGTTGGAAGCGATAGGCCGCCTCGCCCGTGCTGGCGCGCGGCACGCCCATGTGATCGACGATCAGCTTCAGACCGGGGTGGCGCTCGGCGATCTGGCCGACCGTCGGCAGAAACATCGCAGCACCAAGTGCGATCGGCACCCTCGCGCGCTCGGCGGCGGGCCACAGCCAGTCGAGCGTGCCGTCGGTGAACCAGGATTGCGGGTGCCGCTCGTTGGTATAAAAGCGCAGCCCGAGCATGCCCGGGCGCTCCTTCCAATGGGCGACGAGGTCGCTTCCGTTCGGGTCGTCGAGATAGAACCAGCCCATGATGGCGAAGCGGTCGGGGTATTTTCGCACCGCCGCCTGCGCCAGTTCGTTCGAGTCCGGGTCCCACAGCACCGGGTGGATCAGCGCGCGATCGACGCCGGCGGCATCCATGCCGGCGATTGCCTGCTCTGCCGAATAGGGCTCCTGGCGATGGTGCGCGGAGGGCGTCCCCTTCTGCCAGAGATGGATCTGTCCATCGACGATCAACATCGGCGCTTCCCCTTTTCCCATCTGCGTCTGCCAAAGGGTGGCGCAAAAGAGCGGCGAATGCCACGCTCGATCTTCCGCCAGGTGATCGGCGTGCCAAATGGCGGCAAAAACCGGCTTCAGATCGGGTGACGTTTTAAGTCTCGAGGCTGGAGCTGGTGAAGGGAACCGGACTCTCGTTGTAAGCTTGGGAAGCGGCGCAGGTCGGAGAGGAAGGTCGCAAGTCGGGCCAGCGTCTTCTCCTCGTCGGCGTAGGGGACGTGCAGGACGGCGCCGACCAGCGACGAGTGGCTGGTCTTCTTCTCCCAATGGTTTCGGCGTTCGAGGGCGCCTTCCGGATCGACCAGGGCGAGGCCGACGCCCTTATCCGACCAGGTCGGCGCGAAGGCCGTGATGTGCTCGGGGGCCGTCGTGCGCAAATAGTCCGGGTCGAGGCGGTTGAGGAAGACGCCGGCAGAACGAAACAGGCCGGCCTCCCCAATCTCGCGGGCCTTTGCCCAGCGCGACGAGCCGTAGGTCGTCACCAGCCGGTTCTGTCGCGCCCGCCATAGCGAGCCAAAGACGGCGACGATGTTGCCTGCGACGCCGCCGCTCGCCGCAATCGCGCCGGCCTCGTTGAAAAGAGCCGGCGCGTAGGCGTCAAAGGCGTACCACCACTCGAACAGGCGCTATGGATAGTAGACCAGAAAAAAAGCGACGGAGATCCACGGTGCGCCAAAGCTGAGGCTTGGGCGAGTTGCGCCGCCGCCCATTGCGTCGCAAACCACAGCGTCGCGATCACGATCGAGAAGACGACCAGCACTAGCAGGCTGTTGAAGAAGTCGTTTCGCGGTTGGCGGTGAGAATGGCGTCGTCACCGTCGTCGAAGGACAGCTCGATTTCAAGAGAGCCATCGTCTTGTAATTCGGCCGATCCGTCGCCGGCGATGGCGTCGCCCTCGTCAAAGCCACTCCAGTGAAAAAAGATGATGCGCCGGCCGTATTCGAGTTCGGCGGTGGCGTCGACTGCGCCAAAGCTAAACTCGGCCCAGCCCGCAGCACCGAACTGCAAATAGGCGGGTCCGGCGAGATCGAGATAATCGCGATCCCACAGATCGGACGCGACGATGCGCCAGCGGCCGATGACTTCGCAACCGGCCGGGCCGCTCATGCCGCCCCGACCAGCTTTGGCAGACGCACGAGGTTGTAGGCAGCGGCGGCAAAGGTGAAGGCCCAGTCCACTTTTGCCAGCCCTCTGAGCTTGGTCTTGCGGAGACCGGCGACAGTCTTAATCCAGCCGAATGCCTCCTCGATGCGTTTGCGCACTCGCTGGCTTTTGCCATAGCCCGGATGTCGGGTTGTCCGCTTGTCGATCGCCGAGCGCCGCCCGCTGGTGTTCTGCGCGACGTGAGGGCGCACATTCAGCGTGCGCAATTCCTCGACAAAATCGGCGGCGTCGTAGCCTCGGTCGGCGCCAAGCGTGATCGCGCAAGGACGCTCGGCGACGTGCTCGACCATCTCGAGGGCGGCAAGCCGCTCGGCATGACCCGAGACCCGGGTCAGCCGGGCATCGACAATCAGACCGGAACGGTTCTCCATCAGCCCGTGGCCGATAAAGCAAAGCCTTGCCTCCATGCCAGGCCCTTTGCGATAGAGCCGGGCATCGGGATCGGTTGTACTGCGATGGGTCTCGTTCGAGCGCTTCTCGCCGCGGAAATCGGCTGGCCTGTTGCGCCCGCCGCTGCTCGGATCATCATCGCCTTCAGAAGGCTGGTCCTTTGGCTTGAAACTCTTCAGCGACGCCCATGCCTCAATCAGGGTGCCGTCGACCGAGAAGTGCTGGCTCGACAGCAACCGTTTGACCCGCGGCTGCGACAGTACTGCGGCGAGGAATTTGGCGGCGATCTCGCCATCCAACAGCCGGTCGCGGTTGGTTGAGAAGCTCGAATGGTCCCACACCGGGTCATCAATCCCCAGCCCGACAAACCACCGGAACAGCAGATCGAATTTGATCCGTTCCATCAATTGCCGCTCCGAGCGCACCGAATAGAAGGCCTGCAACAGCATTGCCCGCAGCAGCTTTTCCGGTGGGATCGATGGTCGCCCCAGACCCGAATACAAAGCCTCGAACCCGCGCGACAGCCCCGCCAGTGCGGTGTTCGCGATCTCCCGAATTGGCCGCAGCGGATGCTCCGTCTCGACCCGCGCTTCCAAATCTATGTAGCTGAAAAGACTACCGCAAATCTGATCGTCGCCGCGCATCGCCACCCCCATCCCCGGCTCCAAGGGATCAGAGGTCGCGAAATCCGCAAGCCCTTTTTCAACAACCTGCTA
>CAVWJX010000015.1:0-26566 GCA_963755435.1 uncultured Alphaproteobacteria bacterium | reverse complement strand
ACTCATAAACGATGTCCGCTTCCAACGGTATAACCGACATCGCGGGGGGCCGCCTGGACCGGTCGAAAGTGACCCATTTCGACCGGCCAAGCCGATAATTTGGCACACCATACGGAGCCGTGTAGATTTAGGCCGTGAGGTTTGTCTGCATCGGACCCAACCGCCGGCAATGGCACCGGCGAATTTGATTGCCCGTCGCACGCAGGATGGCCATGCATCAATGTGCCCATCAAATCAGGAGTAGAACTATGAACCGGCGCGATGTAGTCAGTTTGTCTGCACTAGCCGCCCTAGGAATTACTTCTGCCGTGCTCGTAATACCAAGCACCGCTCATGCCGTTACCGCCAAGCAGTAGGTCGGAACTTGGCGATTGGTATCAACTACAAACACGAATGCCCAAGGCGCTAAGGTCGAGCCGTTCGGGCCACATCCCTTGGGGAGTTACACATTCGATGCAAGCGGACATTTCACGCAGGCGATCGTCCCCGGCGAAGGAGGCGGCAAAGCCATCGTTGTCGCTTTTGGAGACTACTCTGTGACCAATGGCGGCAAAACCCTCGTCCGCCATATTGTCGGCAGCCAGGAACCGAGCGCAGACGGTAAGGACTTTCCGCTGGCGATCACGCTTGCCAACGACGAACTGAAAGTCAGCAACTCCAAGCCCACGATCGGCACCGCGCACGTAGAATCGGTTTGGAAGCGGGTTAAATAAGAAACTCAGAACCTTTATTCAGTCGGTCCCGCTCGACTTTCAGGCGGGCCCTTTGATTTCAGATACCGAGGTTTTTTTGCGGCGCATAGTTTATTATTGGGACAAAGCCGACCTCGCGCAATGTCCGCTGTTGGTCGCTTTGGGGAGCAGGCCGACATCAGGTCGGATTTATGAGCACACGCCCCTAGTATAGACGGCCAGGATGCCGCACTGAGCAGGTAAAATCGGCTTCCCGAACGAGGCGGATCGATTGAACTCCAGCACATTTGGCATCCGATCCTCTTCGGTACCGAGCTTATGGAGTAGGAGCGAGTGGCATGAGTTTTGAATTGCGCCAGCTGCATCCGTTGTTTGCCGCCGAGGCCAGCGGCGTCGACTTGGCCGAGCCGTTGCTCGATGATGCGATAGTCGCGGCGATCTGGCGGGCAATCGACGAATACGCCGTCGTGGTGTTTCGCGAGCAAAGCCTCGACGACACGCAATTGCGCGATTTCGCGGCGCGGTTCGGACCGCTCGAGATCGGCCGGTCGGCAGCGGCGGGCGGCAGGCGGCGGCTCCAGCACCCGGAGATCGGCGACATCTCGAACCTCGACGAGGACGGCAATCTGCGCGCGGCCGACGACCGCCGCCGGCTCGACAGCCTCGGCAACCGGCTGTGGCACACCGATGCGTCTTATATGCCGGTGCCGGTGGTGCTGGGCATGCTGCACGCGGTGGCGGTGCCGCCGGCGAGCGCGTTGGGCGGCGGCGAGACCGAGTTCGCCGACATGCGCGCGGCCTACGACGCGCTGCCGCCGGCGATGCGCGAGGCGATCGACGGCCTGGTCGCCGAGCACGACATCTTCTGGTCGCGCGGGCAGATCGGCTTTACCGAGTTCGCGCCCGGCGAGCGTGAGAAATATCCGCCATCGCGGCAGCGGCTGGTGCGCCGCCATCCGGGGTCGGGGCGCAAGACGGTGTATCTCTCGGCGCATGCCTCCCACATCGTCGGCTGGCCGGTGGCCGACGGCCGCATCCTGCTCTATGACCTGAACCTGTTCGCGACCCGGCCGGAATTCGTCTACAGCCACCGATGGGAGAAGGGCGACCTGGTGATCTGGGACAATCGCTCGACGATGCATCGCGGCCGGCCGCACGACGATGCCCACCCGCGCGACCTGCGCCGGGCGACCACCCTCGACACCGGCTCGACCCTCGACGAAGCCGCCTGAGCCCGAGCGGGCATGCGGCTGGCTAGCTCTTCGCCACCTGGTGTCCGGCGAGGTGCTCGAGGACGCGGACCAGGCCGGAATGGTCCCAGCCCTTGCCGCCGAGTGCCGCGGCGGCGTTGAACAATTCCTGCGTCGTCGCGGTGTTGGGCAATGAAAGGCTGAGCGCGCGCGCCCCTTGCAGCGCCAGGTTCAGATCCTTCTGATGCAATTCGATGCGGAAGCCCGGATCGAAATTGCGCTTGATCATGCGCTCGCCATGGAGTTCGAGGATCCGCGACGAGGCGAACCCGCCCATCAGCGCCTGCCGCACCTTGGCCGGGTCAGCGCCGGCCTTGGCGGCGAACAGCAGCGCCTCGCCGACCGCCTCGATTGTCAATGCGACGATGATCTGGTTGGCGACCTTGGTGGTCTGCCCGGCCCCGACCTCGCCGACCAAGGTGATGTTCTTGCCCAGGAGGTCGAATAGCGGCTTGACCCTGGCGAAATCCTGCTCCGAGCCGCCGACCATGATCGTCAATGACGCCGCCTTGGCGCCGACCTCGCCGCCCGAGACCGGGGCATCGACGTAGCCGCAGCCCTTCTTGGCGATCTCGGCGGCGAATTCCTTGGTCTCGATCGGCGAGATCGAGCTCATGTCGACGACGGTCTTGCCCGCCGCGAGCCCCTCGGCGACCCCGCCCGGATCGAACAGCACGCTCTTCACGTCGGGCGTGTCGGGCACCATCAGGATCACGACCTCCGCCCGCTCGGCGATCTCCTTGAGGGTGCCGCAGACCGTCGCCCCGGCCGCGCGCACATCGGCCGGCAGCCGGCGCTTGCCGAAGACGAACAATTCGTGCCCGCCCTTGATCAGGTTGAGGGCCATCGGATGCCCCATGATGCCGAGCCCGATAAAACCGATCTTCATGACCCCTCCTGCCCGTTTTCGATGAACCGCGATCGCCCGCACACTGCCCCAGCTTTGCCCGCACGCTCAAGCGCCGCGCACGCCCTTGCCGCATCCGCTGTGCTAGGATGTACCAGCCAGCACTGGAGGCGCGGCAATGGCCCGCAACGCCGTCGATTACGAGGACGACTTCTACGCCTGGACCGTCGAGCAGGCGCGGCTGTTGCGCACCGGCGAGCTGTCAGCGATTGACGCCGCCAACCTCGCCGAGGAGATCGAGAGCATGGGGCGCAGCGATCGGCGAGAATTGCAGAGCCGGCTCGTTGTCCTGACCATGCATCTGTTGAAATGGCGCCTCCAACCTTCGGCGCGGTCACGCAGCTGCTCGGCGACGGTCGAGGAGCAGCGGCTGCAGATCGAACCGATTTTCGCCGACTCGCCAAGCTTGCGGCCGCTCGCCGCCGGCATGCTGGCGCACGCCTATGCGATCGCCCGCGCGCGTGCCATCGCCGAAACCGGTCTTGCCGATGACCTGTTCCCGACCCTTTGCCCCTTCGCTCTCGACGAAGTCCTGTCGCCCTCGCTTCTGCCGCAGCCGTAGCCGGCGACTCACCCGGCGAAGTGGCGCAGGAGCCAGCTTAAGGTTTCCGCAGGGGCTTCTTCGGGCACGTAATGGCCGCACGGGAGCGCGCCGCCCGTCGCATCGGTGGCGTAATCGCGTTGCCAGACCGAAAGCACGTCGCCGTGCACACCCTCGGTATGGCTCTTCGCCCCCCAGATCACCAACAGCGGCACCGTGATCTTATGCCCGGCCGCGAAGTCGGCCTTGTCCATCTCGAAGTCGCAGGTGGCGCAGGCGCGGTAGTCGGCGCATGACCCCTTGATCGTTTTCCAGTTGAAGCAGCGGACATATTCGGCGAACGCCTCGGGATCGAAAAAGCCGAGGCCGAGGCCCGGCTTCGACAGCTTCTTTTCCATGAAATACTGCGCCGGGATGCCGGCCAGCATCCGCTCCGGAAAGTCGTAGGGCTGCGCCATCATGGCCCAATGCCACGAGCGCAACGCCCATTCCCGCGAGGTGTGGGTCCAGATGTGGTGGTTCGGCAAAATATCGATCAGCGCCGCGCGCTTGACCCGGTCGGGATGGTCGAGGCACATGCGCGCGGTGGTGCGGGCGCCGCGGTCGTGGCCGGCGACAAAGAATTCGCGGTAGCCGAGACGCTCCATCACTTCGACCTGGTCCTGCGCCATTGCCCGGAACGAATAGTTGATATTGTTCTCGCCCGCCTCGTCGGGGCCGACGCTGTCGCCGTAGCCGCGCAGATCCGCCGCCACGACGTGAAAGCGCTTCGCCAAATCGGGCGCGATCTTGGCCCAGGAGGCGTGGGTCAACGGATTGCCGTGCAGCAGCAGCAAGGGCGGGCCGTCGCCGCCATGGCGCAGATTGATCTGCGCCCCCGACGTTTCGATCACGGTCCGGGTAAAGCCCTGGAACATCGCTCAAACCTCCTCGCAACGGCCGCCGGTCGATCAAGCTTAGCCGGTTCGATCAGGGGTTGCGAGCGCAGGCTTTCCCGCCGGCCGCAATCCAGGTAGAACTGGGCGCTGACATGGTCTGCCGTGGCGAGGGTGTGTTGGGGGATCGCCGCTTTGTCGTCGAACTAATCAAGCCGTCGCATTACGACGAGGACGGCTATGTGATCCAATGGTGGAAATCCTGGATCCCGTCGAACTCCTTGGCGTGCCTTTACGGTATCGCCGCCAACATCGCTGCGCGGCGCGCGCTCGGCCCCGATGTAGCCCTTGAAATCCGGGCCTATGACGAATGCCACACGGTGATCCCGGTCGGGCGGATCATCCGCCGGGTCAAGGCTGCCGACGCCGGGCTCGTCTGCCTGGTTGGCGTCCAGTCGAACCAGTTTCCGCGGGCGATGGACCTGGCGGCGCGGTTGCGCGCGGCCGGGGTCGCGGTCGCGATCGGCGGGTTTCACGTGTCGGGCTGTCTCGCCATGCTGCCGCGGCTGCCGCCCGATCTCGAAGAGGCGCAGCGGCTCGGTGTCACTCTGTTCGCCGGCGAGGCCGAGGGTCGGCTCGAAGGCCTCTTTGCCGATGCGCTCTCGGGCCGCTTGCGGCCGCTCTACAATTACATGGACGACCTGCCCGGGTTGCAGCGCCAGGTGACCCCGTTTCTGCCCGCCCGCATCGTGCGCCGCTACGGCGAGAGCCTCGGTGCCTTCGATGCCGGGCGCGGCTGCCCATTTCAGTGCAGCTTTTGCACGATCATCAATGTGCAGGGCCGGAAATCGCGCTGGCGGGACGCCGACGATGTCGAGCGGCTGGTCCGCGCCAACCTCGCCCAGGGCGTCTTCCGATTCTTCATCACCGACGACAATTTCGCCCGCAACCGCAATTGGGAGGCGATCTTCGACCGGCTGATCCAGATGCGTGAGCAGGAAGGGCTCGGCCTGCAATTCATCATCCAGGTCGACACTCTGTGCCACCGCATCGCCAATTTCGTCGAGAAGGCGGCGCGCGCCGGCTGCAAGCGGGTCTTTATTGGGCTCGAAAACATCAACCCCGACAATCTACTGTCGGCCAAGAAGAGGCAGAACCGGGTGCACGAGTACCGCCAGATGTTCCACGCCTGGCGGGCGCAGCGGGTGATCACCTATGCCGGCTACATCCTGGGTTTTCCGGGCGACACGCCGCAGCGCATCGCCGAGGACATCAGGACCGTGCAGCGGGAACTGCCGGTCGACCTCTTGGAATTCTTCATCCTGACCCCATTGCCGGGCTCGGCCGACCATCAGGCGCTCGACCGCGGCGGGGTGTGGATGGACCCCGACATGAACAAATACGATTTGGAGCACGTCACCACCGGCCATCCGGTCATGACCGCCGGCGAGTGGCAAGCGGTCTATCGTCAGGCCTGGGATCTTTATTATTCAAAGGAGCACATTGAGACTATCCTGCGCCGGGCCAAGGCCAGTGGCATCAAGCCGGTGCGGCTTCTGAACCATATCCTGCAATTCTACTTCACCTTCATTCAGGAAAACGTGCATCCGCTGCAGGGCGGATATTTCCGCCGCAAAGTCCGGCGCAATCGCCGCTCCGGGCTGCGGCGCGAAAACCCGCTGGTTTTCTATCCGCGGCGCATCCGCGAGATTGTCGAAACCCATGCCAAGCTCGCCGCCTTCTACCTCTCCCTGCATCGTATCCGCCGCAAGGTCGAACGCGACCCGCGCCGCTACACCGACCCGGCCCTCGCCCCGCTCGCCGACACCCCGGCCGCGGCACAGCCCGCGCCCAAGACCCTGACCGGCGCCGCCGCCTGAACTCCGCTTCGGGGCTAGTGCTCAAAAGCAGGCACGAGGTTCACTGAAGCAGTCATGGCCGGGCTCGCTCTAGCCTCCGGTTCCGCCGCGCAGGATGCGGCGGGCGATTGACCAGCGGTGCACTTCGGAGGGGCCGTCATAGATGCGGAACGGCCGGACTTCGCGGAACAGGCGCGCGACGATCGTATCATCGGTGACGCCGAGCCCGCCGAGGATCTGCACGCTGCGGTCGACGATCCGCCAGATCGCCTCCGAGCAGACGACTTTGGCGATGCTCGATTGGTGGCTGGCGCGCTGGCCCTGGTCCAAGAGCCAGGCGGTGTGCCAGATCACCAGCCGGCTGGTATGGAGATCCATCTCGTTGTCGGCGAGCATGAAGCCGACCCCCTCGTGCTCGCCCAACGGCTTGCCAAAGGCAGTGCGGCGGCGGGCGTAGTCGGCGGCGATGTCGTGGGCGCGCCGTGCCGCGCCGAGCCAGCGCATACAATGCGTGAGCCGCGCCGGGGCGAGCCGCACCTGGGCGTAGCGAAAGCCCTCGCCGACCCGGCCGAGTACGGCGCTTTCCGGCACTCTTAGGCCATCGAGCCGGATCACCGCGTGGCCGCCCGACATGAACTGGTCCAAGGTATCGAGCACCCGCTCGACGACGATCCCCGGGGCCGACATCGGCGCCAGGAACATCGTGGCGCCAGCCGGGCCGCCGGCATCACTGTCGGTTTTGGCCATGATGATTGCGAATTCGGCACCGACAGCGCCGGTGATCAGCCATTTCTCGCCGTCGATGATAAAATCGCCGCGATTGCCGTCGGCCGCCCGGCGAGCGGCTGTCTGCAGCATCGCCGGGTCGGAGCCGGCGCCGGGTGTCGGCTCGGTCATCATGAAGCAGGAGCGGATCTCGCCCGCCGCCAGCGGCCTGAGCCAACGTTCCTTCTGGTGCGGCTCGGCGATTTGCTCGAGCAGGTGCATATTGGCCTCGTCCGGGGCGAAGCAGTTGAGCGCCACCGGCCCTAGCGGTGAATACCCGGCTTCCTCGAACACCACCGCCTGCTCTCGGTGATCGAGCCCGAGGCCGCCCCATTCGCGCCCGACATGCGGCGACAGCAGCCCGGCTTGCCGGCCGAGCGCCACCAGTTCGCGCCGCAGTTCGGAACCCGGCCCGTGCGCGGTCTGCCGCGGGTCGTCCTCGAACGGGAGGATCCGCTCGCGCACGAATTCCCCGGTGCGGTTCTTCAGCGCGACGAGATCGTCGGAGAGGGCAAAATCCATCGGCGGCTCCAAGGGCATAATCGGCTCAAAAAATATCGCCGCATCGTCGAGGATCGCGCCGCGCATGGTCAAGGCCGTGGCTCGGGCCTCGATTTCATTGTGATATTGACATTACGATCGTTTTGTGCAATATTGCGTTATGGCCACAATCGCCGCAACGCCGCCATTCGGCCCGCGCTCGCGATCGGCGCGCGCCAACGCCGCGCTCAGCGCCCGTCTGTTCCGCCCACGACCCGAGGAGGCACCGATGCGCGACATTGTCCCCGATGCCCAGGCAGATGCCCAGGCCTGCATTCGCTCGGCCCTGCGCCGCCGCCGGCGCGCTTTGGGGCTGACCCAAGAGCAAGCGGCCCTGCTCCTCGGACTGTCGCGGCTCGCCTATCACCGGATCGAGACCGGCGCCCGGCGCATCCATTTCGCCGATCTCGCTGCAATCTGCACGCTCTACGACTGCGATCCGGGCGAGCTGCTGCAGGATAGCCAGCTCGCCGCCGCCTACGCGCGCGCCGCCAAGACGCTCGTCGAGCGCCCGACGGCCTGAACCGCCGGCCCACTCGACCCGGCGTCCGACAGCATTCGCCCGTGGCGGCACCGTCGCCGAGCCAAGGAGCCGGCGGCGGCGGCGCCGGCCCATCAGCCTTGGTAATGCGGCTTTATTTCACCGCCGAAAAGCCGGTCGGCTGCAGGATGCTGTTCTCGACCCTGGCGACGATCGCGCCATTGGCTTCGGTCTGGGCGCGTTTGCTGTGCCATTCGGGATCGGCCTGGAACGCGTTCCATTTCTTTTCCCGGTCTGCCAGCGACTCCCATTTGAGCAGGTAATGGAGCGCCTGGTTCGAATCGCCGATCGCGGTGGTCCAGAACCCGGCCTGCTCGATGCCGTGCCGCTTCCAGATGCCCAAGGTGATCGTGTCGAAGCGTTTTAAGAGATCCGGCAGGCGGCCCGGCACGCAGTGATAGATGCGCAGTTCGTAAAGCATGTCGTTTCCTCGCATTACTTAACCGACGAAAAGCTCGTCGGATGCAGGATCGTGTTGGTGATCGAGGCGACGATCTGGCCGTTCTTCTCGGTCTCGGCGCGTCCTGAAACCCAGGCCGGATCGGCCTGGAAGCCGGCGAACCGCTTGGCCCGGTCGTCGAGCGATTCCCATTTGAGCATGTAATAGAGGTCCTGGTTCGACGGCCCGATCGCGACCGTCCAGAAGCCGGCCTGCTGGATGCCATGCTTCTCCCACAGTGGCAGGGTCAAGGTGTCGAACCGCTTGATCAGGTCGGGCAGGCGGCCCGGCACGCAGTGATAGACGCGCAACTCGTAAATCATCTGGTCTCCTCCTTGCGGTAAGTCCGCAGCATGCGACGGAGCGGGCCGGCCGGCAAGCGGCCCCGGCTCAGCCGAGGCGCTCAGCCGAGGCGGGGCTCGACCCAGGCGGCAAGGTCGAGCAGCTTTTCGTCGCCAAAGCGAGGGCCGACCAACTGGATGCCAAGCGGCAGGCCGTTGCCGCCGGTCCCGGCCGGCAGGGTCAGGCACGGCGTCCAGGCCAGGGTCCAGATCGCGTTGAAGCGGGCGTCGCCGGTTGAGTTGAGCCCTTGGGGTGCCTCGCCGACCGCACTCGGCGCCAGCAGCACGTCGAATTCGGCGAACACATCGTCGAGACGGGCGCGAAACGCCTCCGCGGCTTCGATCGCCTCGATGTAGGCGGCAAGCGGCAACGCCCATCCGTCTCGCAACAGGCCGTCGCGCAGGGCCGGGCTCAACCGGTCGCCATGCGCCTCGTATTCGTAGGCGTAGTTGCGCGCCGCCTCGAAGGCGAAGACCCGGTGCTGGTGCTCGAGAAAATCGGCTGGAACCGGGCCCGCCTCGGTGACGGCCGCTCCGGCCGCGGCGAGCCGCGAGGCGGTGCGCTCGAGCAATGCCTGGGTGTCGGGGCTAGCCCGGTCCCAGGAGGGGGTGCGGCAGAAGCCGATGCGCGGCGCGCCGGCCGCCCGGTCGACCTGGCGGCGGGGCTGCACCTGCAAGGCCGCGCGCATCAGCGAGATGTCGTCGAGGCTGCGGCAGATGAGCCCCAAGGTGTCGAGGTTGTGGCATTGCATCTTGATACCGACCCGGCTGAACTCACCAAAGCTGGGCTTGTACCCGATGACCCCGCAAAAGGCGGCCGGGCGGATCGTCGAGCCGCCGGTCTGCGTGCCGAACCCGACCGGCACCTGAAAATCGGCGACCGCTGCGGCCGAGCCGCTCGACGAGCCGCCGGGGGTGTGCGCCGGGTTCAGCGGGTGCACGGTCTCGCGCGGGTGGCGGTTGGCGAATTCGGTCGTCACCGTCTTGCCGAGGATGATCCCGCCTGCGGCGCGGGTCAGCGCCACGCAGGCGGCGTCGGCAAAGGGCCGGCTGCCGCGGTAGATCGGCGAGCCGTGCTGGGTCGGCATGTCGTAGGTGTCGATCACGTCCTTGACCCCCACCGGCACGCCCTTCAGCACGCCCGGGCGCCCGGCCCGATCGACGGCGCGCGCCTGCGCCAGCGCGTGCTCCGGGTCGAGCCACACCCAGGCCTTGACCTCGCTGCGGGCTTGCACGCGGTCGAGGCAGTCGCGGACCAGGGTCTCGGCGGTCAGGGTGCCGGCTTCGAGGCGGGCGGCGGCCTCGCTCGCGGTCAAGCGCTCGGCGCCGCTCATCTGGCGTCTCCCATTGCAAGCCGGCGTTCGACCCAGAGGCCGATTTCCAGCAGCCGGGCATCGTTGTGGCGGCGGCCGACCAGCTGAATCCCGACCGGCAAGCCATCGGGGCCTCTACCGGCGGGCAGGGTCAGGCACGGCATGTAGAGCTGGGTCCACAGCGCGTTGAACATCGCCGAGCCGGTGTCGCCGAGCCCGCGCGGCGCTTGGCCGGGGGCGGGGAGGGTTAGGATCGCATCGAACCTCGACGCCCATTCGCGCGCCGCGATCCGCGCCTTCTCGGCGGCGCGGCAGGCGTTGCGGAACTGGTCGAGCGTCAATTTGCGGCCGAGCGCGATCTTGGTCTCGCGCAATTGCGGGCTCAGCAATGCCTCGTGGCGGTAGAGCTCGGGCATGTGGTTGCGCAGCCCCTCGAACGCGCCGAGGGTCTGCTGGATGTCGTCGGCCTCGGCGCATTCCGGCGGCAGCGCCGCGTCGGCGAGCTTGGCGCCGGCGGCGGCGAGCCGGTCGGCCACGGTTTCGAGCACCGCCCGACCCTCGGGTTGCGCGTCGTCCCAATGCGGGCCGCGGCACAGGCCGAGCCGCGGCGGCGTCTCGGGCATCGCCGGTGGCTCATACCGGATCGCCATCATCGCCGCCCGGAACAACGCGATGTCGGCAACGGAGCGCGCCATGATCCCGACCGTGTCGAGCGTCTCGGTGTTGATCCGCATGCCGCCGGGCGGGGACAGGCCAAAGCTCGGCTTGAAGCCGACGACCCCGCAATAAGCCGCCGGGCGGATGACCGAGCCCGCGGTCTGCGTGCCGATCGCCAATGGCACCATCAAATCGGCGACCGCCGCCGCCGAGCCGCTCGACGAGCCGCCGGGCGTGAAGGCCGGGCCGTGCGGGTTCGAGGTCGGCCCCGGATGGCGGTTGGCGAATTCGGTGGTGATGGTCTTGCCGAGCAGGATGCCGCCCGCCGCCTTGGGCAGCGCCGCCGCACTGGCGTCAGATGGCGGCCACCAGCCGGTATAGATCCGCGAGCCATAAGTCGCCGGCATTTGGGCGGCATCGAAAATGTCCTTGAGCCCGAACGGCACGCCGCCGAGCAGCATCTTCTTCCCCGCCCGGTCGAACGCCCGCGCCTGCGCCAGCGCCGCCTCGCTCGCCAGATACGCCCACGCCCGCACCACCGGCTCGCGCACCGCGATCCGCTCGAGGCAACTCGCCACCACCGCCTCGGCGGTCAGCTCCCCACCCTCGATCAGCTGCACGATCTCGGTCGCCGACAAGCGGTGCGGTTCGACATTCGGCATGGCGTCGCTCCCCCGCAGCATACTCTGACCTATCTATCTAGGCATATCCGCCCGCCGCACGCACCCGCGAATTGACGAGCCCGACGTCCTCATATGCTTGATTGCTCACCGGAGGGGAGCGCCGTGTGTTTACCCGTCAGCGGCTGCGATGCTTGCCTCAGAATGAAGCTGGTTACCCGACAAAAAATTAGCGTCAGGCGGCTCATCGACCTGGTCAAGTACCTGCTTCACCACTGCGCGCCAGGCCGAGTTGGCATCTTTCGACCTGACCTTAAAACCCTGGGGAAAATTGCATGTGATCACGTCGGAGAGATCGCCCACAGGTTCAATCACCGGCCGGCAAAAGCCGCGTGGTGCGTGTTCAATCGGAAGGCACGGCACAAACGAGAACGGTCCGCCAGGGCGCCAAGTCGTGCCGCCATAGAGCGTAACCCCGCACTCAGGGATACGGAAAAGATCCATTGTTATCCTTTTGTGCAGTTCCGACTCCCAATTCGGTAGCTGTCCTCCATGCGCAAGTCGTGCAGAAATCTCTATAACTAATACCGCGTCGAGGACGAATTTTTGCCTACCGAGGCAGCTTCCAAAGAGAATTACATCCCCTTTCTGAAGCCCGACCAATTGTGTAGTATACGGAGGCTTCCCCCTAAACTGCTGGCAGAGCACGTAGAGAAAGCGATCGCCGAATACTAGAGGATCGGTATTCTGCGGTCCGCCCGGAGCGCAGGGATCGCATCCTTGCGCCCGCGACGCCTCTATCTGGTCGAGTCGAAGCTGAGGCGTGTGCAACCATTTCGGATGATCACTTGTGGGGCGCGATTCCAGAAGCTGAGCGTCGCTTTGGGGTTCCCATTCACCCCAGAATGTGAAGCTGCCTCGCACGGGCTGCCGATTTGGATCGCTCGTCAACAGTCCATCGGCAACCATGAATTTTCTTTTGTGGCAGCGGCGATTCCAATACTTCGAGCCGGTAGTCTTTGTAATAGCATGATCCCACCCGTGCTCAGGACCCGGGTGCAGAAACTGTACCATTCTATTAGTCATGAATTTTTGCCCTCGTTAACCACCGAAGGCAAACGTAATTGGAAGGCGGCAAAAAGCCGTCAGAACTCTTCCGTGACGCGGGTCGCCCGACAAGTTTAGCCGGCGCTCAGTCCTTAATTTGCGGCAACTGCGTGTCGCCCCCTTGCGCCGCGACGAGTTCGACCGTCCCGCGGTCGAAGCTGGCGAAGACCTCCCCACCGAGCCGACGGAGGCGATGACCCCATCGGCGAAATCGCCGTCTGCCTCCACCATCACCGGCCCAGCCTACACGGTCGGGCCGGTCTGTAACTATGCCAGGGCTGTTTACACGAGGGCTGTTTACAAAGGGCGATGATCGCTTGTGATCAGTAAGAGTTGTCATCGCCCGAATCCTCCAACACCCTAGTAAGGCTCTGTGGCCTTTCTGGTCTCGGTCAAGAATGGAAGCGCAAAATTCCGATAGGCGACCGACGTGCCGGATAAGGAGTTAGGCCAGCGGATCTTGCCACGCGAGCCCGGGAAACCGCGCGAAGTCGCCGTCGGTTGAGCACAAGGTCAGCCCGTGCTCGATTGCCAGGGCGGCCAAGTGCGCGTCGGGCACCAAGTTACCGCGTACACCTGGAAGCGCCAGAAGGTGGCCCAATACCTCGGCATGTCTCTCGGTCGGTTCGGGGACCCATGCCGCCTCGCACGCCAGCCAGGCGGACACCTGCTCCCATGCCTCGCCCATGCGATCGGGGCGCTCGAACACGCGCGGATTGGTCACCAGCCGCAGAAACGCGAGCAAGCTCACCCAAGGCAGGCCGACGCGGTGAATGCCGCGGAGCTGCCGGTCAAGCCAATCGCGAGCGGGCTCGTGCTGCGGGAAGGAAGCGACGCGCGCATAGACGAGGATGTTGGCGTCGACCAAAATCAGCGGAAGGCCTCGCCTTCGGCGGCGGCGATCGCGTCGCCAATATCGTCGATGCTGCCGATCAGCACTCGGCCGAGATCGACCGATCGGGTACGAAATTGTTGAGACGGCTTGGCCGGGGCCGAAATCTCGCGAAGGCCACAGCGCAGCGCCTCGTTGACCAAGTCCTTCAGGTTGCCGCCGCGCGTGCGCCGCATCCGGCCTATCGCTGCCGCGACATCATCATCGAGCGTCAACGTCGTCCTCATGCATCAAGACATAATCAAATTGATGCTCTGATGTCAACCGCAGCAACGGAGCTTCGATGGTCGATCCGCGATTGTCGAGTGACGCGGCTCGCATCAAAAACCGTAGCGCCGCGCGCGATGCCGGGGCAGAGTTGGGGGAGCGTTAAAGCACCATCGGGAGGACTGCCCCATGCCGCAATCTGCGATCCCGCCCGGCCGCCATGCGCCGATCCGCCAGGATTGGCTCGACAGCCGGCGCGAGGAGATCATCGAGCCGCAATTGCCGATCGTCGATCCGCACCATCACATGTGGGACCGGCCCGGCAACCGCTATCTGTTCCAGGACCTGCTGGCCGACGTAAACAGCGGTCACAACATCGCCGCGACCTGTTTTGAGGAATGCCGCGAGATGTACCGCGGCGACGGCCCGCAGGAGCTGAAGTCGCTCGGCGAGACCGAGTTCGTCAACGGCATCGCGGCGATGAGCGCATCGGGCAAATACGGCAAGACGCGATGCATCGCCGGCATCATCGGCAATGTCGACCTCCGGATCGGCGGCCGCGCCAAGGGCATCCTCGAACAGCACGTGACCCGCTCCGGCGGGCGCTTCAAGGGCATCCGCAACGGCGCCACCTGGCACGCCGATCCGAGCCTCGAAATCTATTGCTCGGGAGCGCCCCAGGGACTTTATCGCGATCGTACTTTCCGCGAGGGCTTCGCCGGCCTCGCCGCGCTCGGCTTGAGCTTCGACGCCTGGCTGTTCCAGACCCAGCTCGACGATGTGACCGACCTCGCCCGCGCCTTCCCGCAAGCGGTGATCGTGTTGAACCATGTCGGCGGTCCATTGGCAATCGGCCCCTATGCCGGCAAGCGCGAGGAAGCTTTCGCGGTATGGAAAAAATCGATCGGCGAGGTCGCCGCCGCGTCGCCCAACACTTACGTCAAATTGGGCGGGCTCGGCATGAAGCTCTCCGGCTTCACCTTTTTCGAGAACGACCAGCCGCCCTCCTCGCAGGATCTGGAGAAGGCGTGGCGGCCCTATATCGAGACCTGCGTCGAAGCTTTCGGGCCCGAGCGCTCGATGTTCGAGAGCAACTTCCCGGTCGACAAGGGGATGTGCAGCTACCCGATCATGTGGAACGCCTTCAAGCGTATCGCCGCCGGCTGCTCCGCCGCCGAGAAGACCGCGCTATTCAGCGGCGCTGCGACCCGGGCCTATCGGCTGCCGGCGTAGCGGGAGGGGCGAGTAAATAGCGTCTCAACGCAAAAAGCACCGTCATGACCGGGCTCGTCCCGGTCATCCACGAGCAGCCGCATAAGCGGGACGTGGATGGCCGGAACAGGTCCGGCCATGACGGGCATTGGAGGAGAGCACCATGCCATTGCCGAGAACCGAGGTGGACGCCACCACCCCCAAATACCTGCGCGACAAATACGCGATCGTCGGCGTCGGCGAGACCACCTACACCCGCGGCTCGGGCAAGACGACGCGCGCACTCGGCACCTGGGCGGTCCGGAATGCGATCCTCGACGCCGGGCTCAACAACACCGACATCGACGGCATGCTGTCCTATTCGGGCGGCGACTCGACCTCGGCGACGTTCATCGCCGGCGATCTCGGCATCCGCCTCAATTTCTACATGGACGTGGTCGGCGGCGGCTCCTCGACCGAGGCGCTGATCGGGATCGCCATCGGCCTGATCGAGGCCGGTTGCTGCAAGACCGTGGCGATCTTTCGCTCGATGAACGGCTATTCGCAGGTGCGGATCGGCGGCACCGGGGCGCGCTCGGCCGCACCCGTCGGCGGCGACATGCTGCACAACCGCGCCTATGGCTGGCAGAGCGCCGGGCAGAGCTTTGCGCCGACTTTCATGCGCCACATGTATGATTACGGCACCCGCCCCGAGCAGGTCGCCGCGGTCAAGGTCGCGCACAGCAAGCACGCCTCGAACAATCCGAAGGCCTATTACAAAAAGCGCTTTACGATCGAGGATGTACTGTCGAGCCGCTTTATCTGCAAGCCGCTGCACCTGTTGGATTGCTGCGTCGAGACCGATAATGCGACCTGCGTCATCGTCACCTCGGCCGAGCGCGCCCGCGATATGAAGCAGCCCTTGGTGCTGATCCGCGGCGTCGTCGGCCGCTGTTCGAAGCCTCGGCTCGACATGCATTACCAACACGGGCCGATCTCGACCGTGGCCGGCTATTACGCGGCAAAGATCCTGTGGCCCAATGCCGGGGTCGGGCCCGAGGATGTCGACATCACCGGCTCCTACGACGCCTTCACCTTTACGACGATGCTGCAGCTCGAGGATTACGGCTTCTGCAAAAAGGGCGAGGGCGGGCAGTACGTGTCGAGCGGGGCGATCGAGCTCGGCGGCAGGCGGCCCAACAATACCAGCGGCGGCCATCTATGCGAGGGCTACACCCACGGCATGAACATGGTCATCGAAAACACTCGCCAGCTGCGCCATGACGCCGACGATAGCTGCCCGGTCGGGGCCGACGGCAAGCGGCAGCACACTTTCGATTACCGAGAGGGGGGCTGCCGGCAGGTTCGCAATGTCGAGGTCAGCGCCAATCTCGGCTGGGCCAACCCGGCGACCGCCTCCTCGATGGTCATGCGGCGCGGCTGATATGCGCGTTGAAGGCCGAGACCTCGGTAAGCTGTCATGGCCGGACATGTTCCGTGGGCCTTCAGCCCACGGACGTGATCCGCGGGCATCCACGCAACCGTCCGTCGCTGCACCGTGGATGACCGGGACAAGCCCGGTTATGACGAATTTCAACCAATCCGAATAGGAAGCTGAAAATGCCAATCCGCGGCGAATATCTGGGCATGGGGCTGACCATCGACGATCTCGATCACGAGAACCTCGAATATTTCCGCCACTGTGCCGAGCACGATTTTCACCTGCAGGCCTGCGCCCAGTGCGGCCGGCTGCGCTATCCGCCGACCACCGCCTGCCCGTGGTGCATGAGCCTTCAATCAAATTGGCGCAAGGTCGAGGGCCGGGGAGCGGTGCATTCCTACAGCGAGGTGCACCACGCGATCCAGCCGGCCTTTCGCGGCCATACCCCCTATCTGATCCTGCTCGTCGATCTCGACACGCAAAAGGGCGAGCCAAGCTGCCGACGAGGCCCTGCGCGTCGCCGGCAACCTTGCGACGCCCGACGGCGAATTGGCGCCGCCCGAAATGGTCCGCCGCGTTGGCATCGGCACCCGCGTGCGCATGGTGTTCAGCGATGTCGCTCCCGGCCTCGCTCTGCCGCAATGGACCATCGACGAGGCAGCGCCGCAGCCGGCGACACCCTGGCGCTACCCGCAAGAATAGGGCTTTGCACCGCGGCGCGCCGCCGCCGTGCTCGACCCCATCCTGCAAGGTCGATCCGACCGGGTCAGAGGGATTGCACCAGGCGCGACCCGTCGCTCACGCCCGCGACACCGATCCATGGTCAGGCCAGCGGCTGCGCCCGGCGCCCGCTCAGGCCTGCTGGATCGGGTAGTTCGCGAAGATCGCTTCGCACCGCTTGAACGCTTTGTCGATCGCCGCTTCCGGTGTCATCCCGTTGTTCATCACGTCGATCATTGCGAGGCTAAACACGTGCTCGGTGCTGACCTGCGCCCGCGCCGGGTTGAACACCTCATAGGGCGGGATCGTCGGACCCAACACGCCCTGGCGCGTATAGGCTGCGAGCGGCTCGTTTTTCGGGTCGAGCCAGAACGCCTTGTCGTTCTCGACGATCGACGGCATCGGCGGCAGAAAACGGCCGAGCGCGGACTTCAGATAGGTGGCGAGCACCTTCGGCTGGATCGAATATTTGAGAAATTCCTTGGCGACGCGGATGTTCTTGGCCCCCTTCGGGACCACCGCGGTCGCAACGCCGATCACGCTCGGCAACGGCTTGCCCTCGTTGCTCAAAGGCATGCCCAGGGTCAGGATGTCGTCATATTGGGCCTTATCGTGCCAGAGCGCGACCTCAGTCGAGATCGTGCCGTCGAAATCCATCACGACCAGCTTCGCATGGAAGGCGTTGTTGTCGTCGTTGTCGTTCCAGCTCTGCACCGAGGGCGGGATGAAGCCCTCCTTGAAAGGCGTCGTCAGCGCAACAACCGCCTTGACTGCCGCTTCTTTGATTTTGGGGTCGTCGGTGTGCAACTTGCCGTCGGGCGTGACGATGTTCTGGCCGCCATAAGCGATATTGAAATGGTCGAAGGTAAAGATCGGATCGAACCCGACCGCGCCAATCTGAAACGAGTAGGCATAAATGTTGCGCATGCCTTGCGCCCGCAGATTGGTCTGCACCGGCTTGAAGAACGCCAAAAAAGCATCCCATGTCTTCGGGATGTCTGACGTCTTGGCGCCGGACTTCTCGACCAGGGATTTCCAGATATGAAACGGAACGACCGCCACTCGATGCGGGATCATATAATAGCTACGCTTTTTCGCCGTATTGTTATAAGCGTTGACAGTGCTTAGCGAGGTCGGCGTAAACAGCGATTTCTGCGTCTCGATAACATCGCTCAAATCGACCAGCTGATCCTTCCAAGCACTGAGCACGGCAAAATAGTAATCGCCGACATTGATAATGTCGGGCACGACACCGCTCGATACCGCGGCGATTTCCTTCTGCCGCATCGCGGCAAAGGGTACGATGCTGAGATCGATCTGGTCGCCGCTCGCCTTCTCGTAGTCGGCGACCATCGCGCGGAAAGAGGAATCCTCCTCCGGAACAAAGCCCTGCACCCACCACACGGTCGCGGTCGTGGCGGCGGCGTTGGCGAAATAGGGGCGCGCGATCGCACCCGCGGCCGCCACCCCCACAGAGGTGCGCAGCAGCGAACGCCTTGTCAGCTTTTCCATTGATTCCTCCCTCGATCGAGCCGGCGGCGATCCCGCGGGCGCGCGACAATCCTCATCGGGACGAAACTATGCGCCCACCGGATGGCCGGTTCAACCACTCCCGGTCGAGCCCGGCCATCAACTCCGATCCGGCGACCGGCCTCGCAAAGGCGAGCCGCCGGCCGGTCCTGGCGGTTCAGCCCTTGACGCCGCCCATCGTCAGACCCGCAGCCATGTAGCGGCGGAAGGCGTAATACATCGCGACCGGCGGCAGCGCGTAAATCACCGACGTGGCCATCATCAGGTTCCACGGCGACTGGTCGCTGTTGAGGAACTGAACGATCGCGATCGGCACGGTCATGCTCTGCGTCGAGGACAACAGCAGAAACTGGTAGAGAAACTCGTTCCAGGCCAACAACATCGCAAAGGTGCCGACCGCGACCAGCGCCGGCATCATCAGCGGCAGATAGACCCGGATATAGATCTGGATCGGCGAGGCGCCATCGATCCGCGCCGCCTCGTCGAGCTCGATCGGGATGCTCCGGCCGTATTGCTGAAAGATGAAGATCGCGTAAGGCGTCGCAAATGCGACCAGCGCGGCAATCACCGCCCACAGATTATTCATCATCCCGTATTGCGCCATTAGGCGGTAGAACGGAATCGCCAGGAACGAAGCGGGGATCACATAGGTCAGCAGCGCGCAGTTGGTCACGAGCCAACCGTGCCGCACCCGCAGCCGCCCGACCGAAAAACTCGCGAGCGTACCGATCGTCAGCGTGAAGACGACCGTCATCGTCGCGAGAAACACGCTTCTGCCAAATTGTTCCCAGAAATACTTGAGGTACCAGAAGCCTTGGGTGACCACCAGCCAGTAGCTGTCGACCGAGGGATGCGGCGGGAACAGATGGGTCGTAAACACGTCGCTGTGCGAGTCGAGCGACACCATGACCATGTTGTAGATCGGCAACACCGACCAAATCACCAACACGATACCGAGGACGACCGCGCCGGCATTGGTCAGGTAGCGCCGACGACGCGCCGCCCGAACCGCCTGCATCACGTTGGAATCGGCGCGGGCCCTCGCCCTGCGCTCGACGGCAATGACGCTCATCGTTACTGCTCCACGGCCATTGTGCGCAATTTGCGCATTAAAAAGATCACCAGCGGGATCATCACCGGCAGCGCCGACATCACCGTGGCGACGCCGAGGTTTGGATCCGACAGGTCGAAGGCGTTACGGATGCCGAGGTTCGCCAAGGTATAGGTGGTCAGCGCCGGACCGCCATTGGTGATGAAAAACGGTGTGGCGAAATCGCCGACCGTAAAGATCGTCGACAACAAGGTGTTGACCAAATAGAGGGTAGCGAGCAGCGGAAAAGTGATGTGCGCGAAACGCCGCAGCCCGGTCGCGCCGTCGACGGCCGCCGCCTCATACAGTTCGGGTGCGATCGCCATCCGACCGGCGATAAAGATTACCGTCCAGAACGGCATGAATTTCCAGATATAGGAGGCGATGATCGAGCCCAAGGCGAGCCAATGCGAATCGAGCCAGAACGGGCCGTTAATGCCGAACAATTCCCACAGCAGATTGTTGAGCAGCCCCCATTGGCCGTCGAGCATCCAGTGGATCGAGATGAAGGTCGGCAGCGCCGGCACCGCCCACGGCAGCACGAAGACGATCAGCAACGCCTTGACCCACCAGCCGGGCCGCACGAAGAAGCCCGACAAGAGGAAGGCGAGGAACATCTTGACGTTGACCGCAACAGTCAGATATATTATTGTATTGATTAGAGTATTTACATAAACTGGGTCATCCCACAATTGTCGGTAGAGCGCGGGATTGTGCCCCATCCACAGCCCGTACGCGATCGGATAGGCGACGAATGCGATGAATACCGCCAGATAGGGGATCACGAAGGCGACCGCCCACAGGTATTCGTTGCCCTTCAGGTCACCGCGCAAATAATCGAATAGCCGCCGCCGCCCGACCGCCCGGCCGCGGACCTCGAGTACCGATATGCTCGCCATCTGCCGCGCGCCTTACGCCTGAGCAATCGGGAATTTCGCCAGGGTTGTCTCGACCCGCTTGAACGCCTGGTCGACCGCCGCCTGCGGGGTCATTCCGTTCTTCATGACGTTGATGACGGTATTCATCATGACATTCTCCGCCCCGACCGGACCCATGCCGGGGTTGTACGCCTCAAAGACCGGGATTGTCGGGCCGAACAAGGTCATCTCGGTCAGGGCCTTACGATGCGGATCCTCTTTGAGCCAGAACGGGTCGGTCTTGGCGAGTTGCGGCATCGGCAGCACCCAGCGGCCGAGCGACGACTTCAGGTAGGTATTTAATATCTTCGGCTGGCTCCAGTAGGTCATGAATTCCTTGGCAACCGTAACGTTCTTTGCCCCTTTCGGAATCACCACGCCAAAGGTAAAGACCTGCGACGGCAGCTTTTGCCCGTTATTGCCGAGTGGCAGGCCATAGGTGACGATGTCGTTGTACTCGGCCTTATTGTGGTAGATCGCGACCTCGGTCGAGAGCGAGCCATCGAAATCCATGACCACGAGCTTCGAGTGGAATGCGTTGTTGTCATCGGCGTCGTTCCAGTTCAGGACGACCGGCGGGACGTAGCCGTCGGTGAACGACTTCGCCAGATAGGTGGTGGCCTTGATCGCCGCCTCGCGCACCTTGGGGTCGCTGGCATGAAGCTGGCCGTTCGGCGTGACGAAGGTTTCGCCGCCATTGGCGATCAAAAAGATGTTGTAGGTGTTGATCGGGTCGACCCCGGTGTCGGTCAGCTGATAGCCGTACGCGTAAACGTTGCGCATCCCCTGCTTGCGCAAGCCATCCTGCACCGGCCTGAAAAAATCGTTAAAAGCATCAAACGTCTTCGGAACGTCCGAAATTTTCTGGCCCGACTTCTCGACCAAGGATTTCCAGAAGCGGAACGGGACCCCGGCAGATTTCCAGGGAACTTGATAATAGCTGCGCTTTTTCGTAGTGTTGTTGTAGGCTAGGCTACACTCGACTGCGTTCTTGCTCCAATTGGCTTTCTGTTTCTCGAAGACGTCGCTGACGTCCAACAGATTGCCTTTCCAAGCATTCAAATAGAGGAAATTGAAATCGGCCGTCTCCATCAAGTCAGGCACGACGCCCGCAGAAACCGCCGAAACCATCTTCTGGCGCATCGGCGCGAACGGAATGATCGAATAGTCGATCGTGTTGCCGCTGGCCTTCTGGTAATCGGCGACCATGGCCCGGTAGGACGCATCCTCTTCGGGGATGAACCCCTGCACAACCCACATGGTGGCGGTCGTGGCCGCGGCGTTGGCGATGTAGGGGCGGGCGAGCGTGCCGGCCGCGGCGACGGCGAGGGAGCTGCGCAGCAGCGTGCGCCTCGTCGGGTTGGTAGTCATCTGCGTCTTCCTTCCTCGCTCGCGCGGCTGAGCCGCGGCGGTTTGTCGTTGTGGGTCTGCCATGCGAATATAGGACAGCTGACCGGCG
Organism: uncultured Alphaproteobacteria bacterium; assembly: GCA_963755435.1. Classification (GTDB taxonomy): domain Bacteria; phylum Pseudomonadota; class Alphaproteobacteria; order ATCC43930; family CGMCC-115725; genus AP-15. Next base: position 4,672 of record CAVWJX010000015.1, on the reverse strand, counting down.
GTCTCAAACGGTATTCTGCGTCGGCGCGGCGCGATTTCGCGCAGGCGGTGTTATTGCCGCGGCCACACGGTGTGACGGGCGGGTCCAGCCCGCGGCAATCGGGCGCAGCACCCTCCGCCTGAGTTTTGGTTGGCGGCAGAGCGCCGATCGGCCGCGGCCCCTGGCAACCGCGCGATTGGGGCTGGCGGGCGCTGCCGCAGGAACCCTATTAGCATCGATCGGATAGTTCGCGAAAATTGCCGCGATCCCCACTTACCGCCTGATCGGTGCCGCCGGCTGAACATCGCTGACGAAGTTTCACCTAGGGGGTCGAGGCGGCGGTCGAAATCAGCAGAGCGCGCGCAGTTCGGCCAGCAGGCGCGCGGGATCGCCGCCAGCGGGACCGGCCGAGGCAACGCCGCGCTCGATCTGCGCCTGGGTTTTTTCCCACAGCGGAACCGCAGCGGCGAGCACCCTCCGGCCGGCCGCGGTCAGGCTCAGGCGACGGCCGCGCTTGTCCCGATCGTCGACCGCCACATTCACCAGCCCGCGCCGTTCGAGCGGCTTCAGGTTGGCGGTCAGGGTGGTGCGGTCCATCGCCAGCAGCGCCGATAGCTTGCCGATGCTCGGCGGCTCCTGGCGATTGAGCGACATCAGCAGGGAAAACTGACCGCTGGTCAGCTCCACGGGCCGCAGCGCCGCATCGAAGCGCCGCGCCACCGCGCGCGCCGCCCGCTGCAGGTGCAGGCACAGGCAGGTGTCGCGAATGCGATGGGTGATTTCGAAGGGCAGCGGAATATCGGTTGACATTCCGAAAATATAAGTTGATATCAACTTTTCCGTCAATGCCCATTTCCGGCCGATTTTCCGGCGTCGAGGAGAGAGAGAGGATGGAGCCGCACAAGACCGTCTCGCGAGACGAATGGCTGACTGCGCGCCGGGCGCTCTTGGCTAAAGAGAAGGAATTCACCCGACAGCGCGACCGGTTGAGCGCCGAGCGGCGGGCGCTGCCCTGGGTCAAGGTCGACAAGACGTATCGGTTCGATACCGCCGAAGGCAGCAAGACCCTCTGCGATCTGTTCCGCGGTCACAGCCAGCTGGTGGTCGATCATTTCATGCTTGGGTCCGGCTGGGGAGAAGGCTGCGTCGGCTGCTCGTTCGGCGCCGACCACATCGGCTGCCTGGTGCACCTCGAGCATCATGACGTGACGGTCGTGGTGGTGTCGCGCGCGCCGCTCGCCGAGATTGCAGCCTATAAAAAGCGCATGGGGTGGCGCTTCGACTGGGTGTCGTCCTATGGCAGCGATTTCAATTTCGATTACCACGTGTCGTTCAGCCGGGACGATCTGGCAAAAGGCAAAATATTTTACAACTATCGTGAGACCGAAAGCGGGATCGAGGAGTTGCCGGGGCTCAGCGTCTTTTTCAAGAACGCAGCCGGCGAGATCTTCCATACCTATTCAGCTTATGCCCGCGGCGTCGAGGAACTGATCACTACCTACATGGTTCTCGACCTGACCCCGAAAGGACGCAACGAGACCGGCCCCCATCACAATCTGACCGACTGGGTGCGGCGCCACGATGAATATCAGGACGGCCCGACCGCGGCCTCCGGTTGCCAAGTCTAGACTGCCGCGGCGGATCGGCCGGGATCAACCCTGAAGGAAACCGACCGGCGGGGGTCGGAAGCACGCATGCGCGCCCGGACCACGGCGAAACGCCGGACTGATGCGCAGAGGCGAAGAGAAAGCCCTCCCGGCCGTCCTCGCTGCGCGCGTCCCGGCGGTCCGGTTCAGATCGCGCGGCGGCGGCCGCAAGCCGGGTCGCGGTGGGGCGCGGCGCGCGGTAATTTGGGTCAGAGGGCTTGCGCCGCTTTCAGCACTTCGGCGACATGGCCCGACACCCTGACCTTATGCCAGACGCCGCGCACCGTTCCCGAGCCGTCGATCAGAAACGTGGCGCGCTCGATCCCCATGTATTTGCGGCCGTACATGCTCTTTTCGACCCAGGTGCCGTATTTTTCGCACACTTCGCCGTCGGTATCGGAGGCGAGGATGAACGGCAGACCGTGCTTTTTCTTGAACTTGTCGTGCGAGGCGACCGGATCCTTGGAAATGCCGATCACCACGGCGCCGGCGCCGCCGTAATCCGGGAACGCGTCGCGAAAGCCGCAGGCCTCGGCGGTGCAGCCCGAAGTGTCGTCCTTCGGATAAAAGTACAGCACCACCTTTTTGCCGGCGAGCCCGGACAGGGCCACGGTGCCGCCGCCGTCGGTCGGCAACGTGAAGTCGGGTGCTTTTCCGCCGAGCTCGACACTCATGATGCGCTTTCTCCCGCCGGTTCGGCCGCCTCGCGCCGGGTACTCCGCGCCGGTTCCTCGACCAGGCGCTCCCACCAGGTGCTGACGCGCGCGGCTGCCGCAGTGATATCCGCGTCGAGCCGGGCGAAGTCAATCGCCCCCGAACAGCGCGCCAGGGTAGCGGCGTCGGGCTCGGCGAAGCCGCCATGCTGCGACCCGCCCTCACCGATCAAGGTCAGCACCGCCTGCATTTGGCGCAGCAACGCGAGCGCCTGGCCGAGTTCGTGCTCGGCCTGCGCGCAGAGCGCACCGGCCGCAGCCAGCGCCGACAGCGCCTCGGCGGTGGCCCGGCGCAGCACCTGCGGCGACCTCGCGGCTTCGCGCAGCATCAGGTATTGCGCGATGAATTCGATGTCGACCAGACCGCCGCGCCGGTGCTTCAAATCCCAGGGCGAGGGCCGCGGGTGCTCGGCGGCGATGCGCCGGCGCATATCGGCGACGTCGGCCGCCAGCGGCTGCGGGTCGCGCCGGGACTGAAGCACGGCGGCGATCGTCTGCTCGATCCGGCGGCTCAGCGCCGCATCGCCGGCGAGGGGCCGGGCACGGGTCAGGGCCATATGCTCCCAGGTCCAGGCCGCTTCGCGCTGGTAGCGGGCGAAGCTCTCGAAGCTCGAGGCGATCGGCCCGGCCGCACCCGACGGCCGCAGCCGCATATCGACCGGGTAGAGCGTCCCCTCGGCGGTCGGCGCGGTGAGCGCGTCGATCAGCCGCTGGGTCAACCGGGCGTAATAGGCGGAGACCGGGAGCGGCCGGCCGCCGTCCGAGCTTTCGGCGCCGGGCGGCGCGTCGTAGATCAGGATCAGGTCGAGGTCGGAGGCGAGGGTCATCTCGCGGCTGCCGAGCTTGCCCATGCCGATGACCGCGAAGGCGCCGCCCGGGACCCGCCCGTGGCGCTGCGCGAACTCGGCCTCGACGCCGGCAAGAGCGCGGCGATCGCGGTCTCGGCGATGTCGGCGAAGGCCTCGCCCGCGGCCTCGCCGTCGAGGCGCAGCGCAGCAGCTGCACGCCGACCTGAAATCGTCGCTCGCCGACCCAGCGCCGCGAGATGTCGAGCATCTCCTCATAATCGGCCGCGCGGCGAGCGCATCGAGCTCGGCGGCGAGCCCGGCGCGGTCGGCGGCGGATCGAAAAATCCCTCGGTCAGCACGGCGTCGAGCAGCGCGGGGCGTTGGCTACGGCTCGGCAAGAGCGGCGCCCCGCCCATGATCTCGGCGACGAGGCCAGGAGGCCGGGATTGCTGTAAACAGCGAGAAGAACGGCACGCCCGCCGGCAGAGCGGCAGAGAATTGGTCGAAGCGCAGAAGCGCCGCGTCGGGATTGGGCGGTGGCGCCGAAGGCCGAGCAGCGCCGGCACCAGCTCGGTCAGCATCTCGCGGGCGCGCGCGCTGCGCGTCGCGCGAACCGCCCGTGATGCCAGTCGCGGATGATCGCGGCGATGGCGGCCGGATCGGCGAAGCCGAGCCCGCGCAGGGTCTTCAGCGTCTCGGGATCGTCCTCGGCGCCGGTGAAGACGAGATTGCCGGGAGGCGAGGCTCGGCGCCTCCTCGAAGAGCTGCGCATAGTGGCTCTCGACCGCGCCGAGCTGCGCGGTGAGCGCGTCGGCGAACATCGCGGCGTCGGAAAAGCCCATCAGCACGGCGATGCGCGCGACGCCGCCGGTCGGGCGGCACGCTATGCGTCTGCGCGTCGTCGATCATCTGCAGGCGATGCTCGAGCTTGCGCAGGAAATGATAGGCGTCGGTCATCGTCGCGGCCGTCGCCGGGTCGACGTGGCCGCGGCGGCGAGCGGCGCGAGCGCCTCGCAGGTGCCGGCACCGCAGCTCCGGCTTGCGCCCGCCCCAGATCAGCTGCTGGGTCTGGGCGAAGAACTCGATCTCGCGGATGCCGCCGCGGCCGAGCTTGATGTCGTGGCCGGCGACCGCGATCTGGCCGCCGCCGCGATGCGCGTTGATCTGGCGCTTGATCGAATGGATGTCCTGGATCGCGGCGAAATCGAGATTCTTGCGCCACAGGAACGGCCGCAGCTCGCGCAGGAAGGCGCCGCCGGCATCGCGGTCGCCCGCGACCGGCCGCGCCTTGATGATGGCCGCGCGCTCCCAGTTCTGCCCGGCGCTCTCGTAATAGGCGAGCGCGGCGGCATCGACACGCCGGCGGGGTCGAGCCCGGGTCGGGGCGCAGCCGCAGATCGGTGCGGAAGACGTAGCCGTCGGCGGTGCGCTCGGCCATCATGCGCACCAGCTCGTGCGCCAGCTGCGAGAAGAAGGTCTGAACGCTCCGCGTGCCGCGAAGCGCGCGCGCCGCCGTCGAACAGCACGATGAGGTCGATATCGCTCG
>CAVWJX010000014.1:0-80533 GCA_963755435.1 uncultured Alphaproteobacteria bacterium | reverse complement strand
GGTGGAGCCAACCGGGATCGAACCGGTGACCTCTACAATGCCATTGTAGCGCTCTCCCAGCTGAGCTATGGCCCCGAGCCCTGGGCGGCCGCCGCGAGCCTCGGCGCGGGCGGCGCGGTTTCAGCCGGGCGAAGTTAGGAACCCCGCCCGGCGACGGCAAGCAAAAAATCGCGGCGGCACCGGTCGATCGGCGTTTCACCCGCGCGGCGGCGCCGATCGGCTCAGGGTTCGTCCTCCTCGACGTTTTCGATGACCTCGGCCATGTCGTCTTCGTCTTCGCCGAGCTCGGAGGCGTCCTCGATCAGCTCCTCGTCTTCCTCCTCGGCGTCCTCGAGCGGCAGTGCCTCCTCTTCTTCGCCGGCGGGCTCGGCCTCCTCGGTCTCGACCTCGGCGTCGAGGTCGCCGGCACCGACCGGCGCCACTTCCTTCTCGACCGGCGCCACCGGGCGGGTCCGGCGCGACTTCAAAAATGCCTCGGGATCAAACGGGGTGCTGCATTTCGGGCAGATCACGGGCTTGCGCATCAGATCGTAATAGCGCGTCCCGCAGCTCGGACAGATCCGCTTGGTGCCCCATTCGGGCTTGGCCACCATCAACTCCATCAGCGGTTTGTATCGGCGGTTTGTCGGGATTGGTCGATGCGCCATTGCCACAGCAGCATCACCCTGTCAAAAGCAAATCCGCCAACAGCAAATCTGCGGCGGCGCACCCGACGGTCTGCGCATATGGGCCGAAGCCGTCGTTGCCGCAACCGCCGCCGCGCTTTTCGAGGCTTGCCCCGCCATGGCCAACCCCGCGTCGCCGTCCACGTCGCCGCCGTCGCCCCCGCCGAGGCCGCTGACCGCGGCGCGGCCCAACGCATCGCTGCGCGGCAAGATCCGGGTGCCCGGCGACAAGTCGATCTCGCATCGCGCGCTGATGCTGGGCGCGCTGGCGGTCGGCCGCACCGAAATCACCGGCTTGCTCGAAGGCGAGGACGTGCTCGCCACCGCCGCCGCGCTGAACGCGCTCGGCGCCGCCGCCTCGCGCATCGGCGATGGCCGGTGGATCGTCGACGGGGTCGGCATCGGCGGTCTCGGCGAGCCCGAGAACCTGCTCGACCTCGGCAATTCGGGCACCTCGGCCCGGCTGCTGCTCGGCATCCTGGCGACCCACAAGCTGACCGCCTTTGTCACCGGCGACGCGTCGTTGCGGCGCCGGCCGATGCGCCGGGTGGTCGATCCGTTGAGCCGGTTCGGCGCGCGCTTCCTGTGCCGCGAAGGCGGCCGGCTGCCGCTCGCGGTCACCGGTGCTGCCGACCCGGTGCCGCTCGTCTATCGGCTGCCGGTGCCGTCGGCGCAGGTCAAATCGGCGGTGCTGCTGGCCGGGCTCAACACCCCGGGGAAGACCACCGTGCTCGAGCCGCAAGGGACCCGCGACCATACCGAGCGGATGCTGCGCCATTTCGGGGCGACGGTCGAAGTCGAGCCCGACCCGGACGGCGGCAAGCGGATTACCGTCGCCGGCTTTCCCGAGCTCGCCGCGGCGCCGATCGCGGTGCCGGGCGATATTTCCTCGGCCGCGTTCCCGCTGGTCGCCGCCCTGCTGGTGCCGGGGTCCGAGATCACCATCGCCGGGGTCGGGCTCAACCCGTTGCGCGCGGGGCTGCTCGAATGCCTGCGCGAGATGGGCGCCGACATCGCCTTGGTCGACGAGCGCGTCGAGGGCGGCGAGCCGGTCGCCGATCTCCGTGCCCGCGGCGGCGAGCTGACTGGCGCCGAGATCCCGGCCGAGCGGGCGCCGCGGATGATCGACGAATACCCGATCCTCGCCGTCGCCGCGGCGTGCGCGCGCGGGCGCACGGTGATGCGCGGCCTGGCCGAGCTCAGGGTCAAGGAGAGCGACCGGCTGACGGCGATCGCCACCGGCCTCGAGAGCTGCGGCGTCGCGGTTCGGGTCGAGGGTGACGATCTGATCGTCGAGGGCAACGGCCGGCCGCCCGAGGGTGGTGCGGCAATCGCCACCGCACTCGACCACCGCATCGCGATGGCCTTCCTGGTGCTCGGGCTCAGCTCGCGCCGGCCGGTGCAGATCGACGACGCGGCGCCGATCGCCACCAGCTTTCCCGATTTCGTCCCGCTGATGGCTCGGGCTCGGGGCGGCCTTCGGCGAGGGCCGATGAACCTTGGGGCAGGCCGGAGCGGGGGCATCGTTGTGGCAATCGACGGCCCGGCGGCCTCGGGCAAGAGCACGCTCGGCCGCGCCCTCGCCGATCGCTTCGGCCTTGCCTGTCTCGACACCGGGGCGCTCTACCGCGCGACTGCCTTGCTGGTGCTGGAGGCGGCGGGCGACCCAGGAGACCCGCAAGCCGCGGCCGCGGCGGCGCGCCGGGTCGGGCGCGATCTGCTGGCTGATCCGCGGCTGCAGGCCGGCCCGGTCGCCGCCGCTGCCTCGACCGTCGCGGCGATCCCGGCGGTGCGCCAGGCGCTGCTCGCCTGGCAGCAAGATTTCGCGGCGCGGCCGCCACCGCCGGGACGCGGCGCGATCCTGGTCGGCCGCGACATCGGCACTGTCGTGTGCCCGGACGCCGAGGTAAAGCTCTACGTTACCGCCGATGTCGCAATCCGCGCCCGGCGCCGGTTCGAGGAGTTGCGCGCGCGCGGCGCGGCGGCTATATATCAGAACGTCTTGCGAGATCTTGAAGAACGCGACGCGCGTGACCGCGGGCGCCGGGATGCTCCGCTCTCGGCGGCGGCCGATGCCGAAATCATCGATACGACGGCGCTCGACGCCGAGGCGGTGCTGACGCGCGCCGCCGCCGCTGTTGCACGCGTGCTGGCGCAGCGCGCACACAAGGAGAAGGAATGGCTTTAGAACTGCAAACGGGGGAGGCGTCGGCGAAGGAAAATTTCGCGGCCCTCCTCGATGAATTGCTGGGCATGGCCAACGGCCTCGAAGGCACCGTGGTCAAGGGCCGGGTCATCGCCGTCGAAAACGACGCGGTGCTGATCGATGTCGGCCTCAAATCCGAGGGCCGGGTCGCACTCAAGGAGTTCGCTGCCGGCGGCGGCGAGCCCGAGCTTCATGTCGGCGACACCGTCGAGGTCTACCTCGAACGGATGGAGGACAAGAACGGCGAAGCCCAGCTGTCGCGCGAAAAGGCGCGGCGCGAGGAGGCCTGGACCCTGCTCGAAAAGAGCTTCCAGGCCAACGAGCGGGTCACCGGGGTGATCTTCGGGCGGGTCAAGGGCGGCTTCACCGTCGATTTGAGCGGCGCGGTCGCTTTTCTGCCGGGCAGCCAGGTCGACATTCGCCCGGTGCGCGACATCACTCCGCTGTTGGGCTCGCAGCAGCCGTTCCAGATTTTGAAGATGGACCGCTCGCGCGGCAACATCGTCGTGTCGCGCCGCGCCGTGCTCGAGGAGAGCCGCGCCGAGCAGCGCTCGGAGCTGGTCGCCAGCCTCAAGGAAGGCCAGGTCCTGAACGGCGTCGTCAAGAACATCACCGATTACGGCGCCTTTGTCGATCTGGGCGGGGTCGACGGCCTGTTGCACGTGACCGACATCGCCTGGCGGCGGATCAACCACCCCTCCGAGGCGCTGAACATCGGCCAGAACGTCAAGGTCCAGGTGATCCGATTCAACCCCGAGACCCAGCGCATCTCATTGGGCATGAAGCAGCTCGAAGCCGATCCGTGGGAAGGGGTCGAGCTCAAATATCCGGCCGGGGCCAAGTTCAAGGGCCGGGTCACCAACATCACCGACTACGGCGCCTTTGTCGAATTGGAGCCGGGGGTCGAGGGTCTGGTCCATGTCTCCGAGATGAGCTGGACCAAAAAGAACGTGCATCCCGGCAAGATCGTCTCGACCAGCCAGGAGGTCGAGGTCATGGTGCTCGATGTCGATCCGCAAAAGCGCCGGATCAGCCTCGGGCTCAAGCAGACCTTGGCCAATCCGTGGGATGCCTTTATCGACGAACACCCGATCGGCAGCGAGCTCGAGGGCGAAGTCCGCAACATCACCGAATTCGGCCTGTTCGTCGGGCTGCCCGGCGACATCGACGGCATGGTCCATCTCTCCGACATCGATTGGAACCGCGCCGGCGAGGACGCCATCGCCAACTACCGCAAGGGCGAGGCCGTGCGGGTCAAGGTCCTCGACGTCGACGCCGAGAAGGAGCGCATCAGTCTCGGGATCAAGCAGCTCGAGGCCGATCCGTTCGAGGCCGGCATGTCCAAGCTGCGCAAAGGCGAGGTGGTCACCGGCACGATCGCCGGCATCACCGAGGGCGGCGTCGAGGTTTCGGTCGGCGAAGGCTTGCTCGGCTTCATCCGCAAGTCGGAACTGTCGCGCGACCGCAGCGAGCAGCGGCCGGACCGCTTTGCCGTCGGCGAAAAGATCGACGCCAAGGTGACCGCGATCGACCGGGCGACGCGCAAGGTCGGGCTGTCGATCAAGGCGCGCGAGGTCGATGAGGAGAAGCGCGCGATGGCCGAGTTCGGCTCGTCCGATTCGGGCGCCAGCCTCGGCGACATTCTCGGCGCCGCGATCAACCGGGCGCGCCGTCAGGATGCCGAGCGGCAGGACGAGGGCGAGGCGAAGAGCTGAAACGTCCTCGGCAATGAAAAGGGGCTCGCCCGGTTCGCGCGAGCCCCTGCTAATGCCGAAGATGAGCCACCGGCGGCCGCTTGACGCCCGGCCGGCGGTTTGGCAATTTTGGCGATGCCCTGCGCAGGGGGAGCGACGATCGCTATGACGAAATCGGAGCTCGTGCTTCGCCTTTCCGAGGCCAACCCGCATTTATATCAGCGCGACGTCGAGGTCATCGTCACCGCGATCTTCGACGAGATCGCCGCGGCCCTGGCGCGCGGCGACCGGGTCGAGCTGCGCGGGTTCGGCGCGTTTTCGGTCAAGCGCCGCGACGCCCGCCTCGGCCGCAATCCGCGCACCGGCGACAGCGTGCGCGTCGCCGAAAAGCACATCCCGTTTTTCAAGACCGGCAAGCAGCTGCGCGACCGCCTGAACCAGAGTGCGCCGCAGGCCTGAGCCGGCGGCGGTGGCGGCGGGGCCGGGCCGATGAGGCTGCTCTACTGGATCGCGATCCTCGGGGTGGCGATCATTCTCGCCGTGTTTGCCGTTTCCAACCGCGAAGCCGCCTCGCTCGCATTATGGCCGCTGCCGTTCGTGGTCGGGCTGCCGCTCTACCTGATGGTCTTCGCCGCTGTGCTGGCCGGCTTCGTGGTCGGCGTCCTGTCCGCCTGGATGGCCGGAGCGCGGCGCCGGCGCGAGCTTAGGCGCTGCCGCCGGCGCAACGACGCCCTGGCGCGCGAGCTGGCGGCGACCCAGGCCCAGCTCAACCCGGCGCTGCTCGACGAGGCCGACCGGATCGGCGGGACCGCCCCGGCCCGCTCGGTGCTGCCGGCGAGCCGCTGAGCCGTCCCGACCGCGTGACCCCCGAGGCACGAAACCTTTTGACCTCGCCACCGCATCGGGTTCAGTCTGGCGGGCATAATCGAACCAAATCGGCGAACCCCGAAAAATGGAACTCCCTCAGAGCATCGCCATGATCGGCGAGCGGCTGGACGGCGCCGCCGCGATCGCCGCCGACCCGCAATTGCTGCACGCTGCCGACGTCTTCGCGGCCGAGCGGGACCGGATCTTCGCGCGAAGCTGGGTGGCGGCCGACCATCACACCCGGCTCGCCGGCGACGGCTGCTATTTCCGCTTCGACCTCGCGACCCGCTCGCTACTGGTGACCCGCGCCGCCGACGGACGGCTGCGCGCGCTGCGCAATGTGTGCCTTCACGCCGGGTATCCGATCTGCGAGGCCGAGGAGGGCAGCGGCGAGCGGCTGGTATGCCCCTATCACGGCTGGGAATTCGCGCTCGACGGGCGGCTGCTGGAGCCCGACCTGTCGACGCGCATCGACCCGGCGCGGCTGCGGCTCGCGAGCTTCCCGGTGGTGATCCGCGACGGCCTGATCCTGGTCGACCCGTCGAGCCCGGCACCGCTCAATGCCGCTGCCGATGACCCGGCGGCCGGCCCGGCGCCGACCGACCGCCTTCCCGCCTGGCTCGCCGAGGGCGAGGTCGGCGCACGCCGCCGCCACAGCACCAATTGGAACTGGAAGCTCGCCCTGCAATTTCTGAAATCGTCGCCCGATCTGCTGACCGACGATCAGGGCGCCGGCGATTTTGTCGTCTTTGGCCCGCTCAGCCTGATGCTGGTCGAACCGCACCAAGCGACGTTGCTGCGGGTGATCCCGAAATCGGCCGAACGCACCGATATCGAGCTGGTCCGCATCGCCGCGCCGGACGCGCCGGCGCCGGTGGCGGGGCAGGCCGACCGCCTCGCCGAAGGATTGCAGCAGGCCGGCGACGCCGAGGCGGTGATGGCCTCAGGCGCGCTCGACCGGGAGTTTTTTGCTTGGTACTGGTCGTTAATGTCCGAGAACTGATCAAACGACGCTTTACCAGACGAGACCTTCAATCGGCGGGGCTAGACCCGCGTCAGGCGGTCGTCTGCGCCTGGGTGCCATTCGGCAGCTGCCCTTGCGGGGTCAGCCGGTCGACGATCTTCGGCAGGTACTGGGCCAACATCGGCAATAGCTGGCCGACGGACATCCCGCTCTGGGAGGCCATTGCCTGGACCTGATCGGGCCCCAGAGCGCGATGCACATCCTCGGGCGCGACCGGCTGGTTGGAGCCGTTGCCGACCCACGAAGCAAACAGCCGCCCGAGGCCGGCCGACCGGAATTTCGCCTCCAGGTCACCGAGGCCAGTGCCTTGCTGGCCGCCTCCGCCGGTGAGCAGGCCTTTCAGCGCTGCCGGAATCCCGCCATTGCCGGCATTCGCATGCTGCTGGGGCAGTTCGTTCATAATCGTGTCTAGGATTCCCATCGCTGCATCCTTGTCGCTGAGTCCTTGTCGCTGGGTCCTGGTCGCTGATCGCCCGCCGGACGGCAGCGTCGCCGCCTCAGGGGCGCCCCGTTCGCCGTAGCGTGCGGAGCGCCCCGCTGGCTCATTACCGGTTTTGATCCGGGCGCGCCGGCCGCGGGCCGCCTTCGAGCGCCTCGGTCCGTTCCTCGGGCTCGGTCTCGACATCGACCTTGGTCTGGCGAACCGTGTCGCGCACGGTCTCGGTTCGCTCGTTGACCTCCTTGCGGACGACGACCTCCTCGACATTGCGGCTCCGCTTGCCGACGACCGGCTCCTCATGCCGCTCGATGACCTCGTATTCGCGTTGCTGCGGCATCTGCGGGTCGGCGCCGCTGCCCTCTCGGGAGACCGGGCGGCGTTCAACGACGACACGCTCATCGCGCAAGGTGACCTCGTTCTCGACCGGGGTTTCGACGAGGTAAGTGCGGATCCGATACCGGCGCTCGCTTGACCGTTTGCCGACGGTCAGCTCTTCCTTGACCACCGGGATGACCTGCTCCTCGTCGCCCCGGTCAACCCCCCTGCGCTGGTCGAAATCGCCGGCACCGATCGCTCCCGCCGAGGCTGGGTACGGCGGGGTTGCGGAATTTGCGGCGGCCCCAGCGGCCGGCTGCATCGATGCGGCCGAGCCGTCACCGAACTCGATCGGAGCGAATTCATCAAGGATTGCCTCGATCGGCTGGCGCTCGGCTTCGTCGCGAACCAGCACCGACAGGACCGTGCGGCCCTCTCGCAGGTTCGACTGGTACCACTCGCGGTCGTCCTCCGGGACGTCCCGGCCAAAAAGCCAATCCCAAAAGCCCTCATGCCGTTCGCTCGCCAGCGACCCAGCCGCTCCCGGACTGCCGGTTGCAGCCGCCGCATCGGCCATGCTGATCCGGATATCCGCGGCCGGAATGCCGTATTCGATCAAGCGATCCATGGCGCGCTCGCCATCGGCGCGCGAAGCGTAAACTGCGACAATATTGTGCCCGTTCATTACCCGACTCCGCTGTTTGGTGTCTCACGTCAAACACAACGGCTGCGCGGGCAGTTCCAGAGAAGGCAAGGGATTCCGGCCGGATATCCGCAAGTTAATGACGGATTGATAAGACAACTTTGCCTCTTGCTTCAGACAATGCTTAAGCTGTCGATTTGAAGACCACCACGTCTGAATGAAACTTCCATGATCATGGGAACTTACCCGCGAGAGCGGGGCCGGCGAGGACCTTGCCGACCTTGTTGCGTTCCAGCCGAAACAGCCTCGGCGATGCAATCAGAAAGGGTGCGACGCCGGCCATCGCCGGCGCGGCTGCGGACGCGGGACCCAGGGCCGATTGCCGCGGCTGGCGTTGGCGCTCTCGACGGTAACGCCGCCTTTGTCGAGCCACAGCGCCACGGCACCCTGGCGCCAGCAATAGAGCCAATCGATCGCCGGCGGGCCGGAACGGCAGCGAAGCGCCGGCGATGCCTGGCTGACGATCGCATCGGCATCGCCGCACGCGACCGGCAGCCCGGCGGCGCCGGTGATAATCTCGACCGTGCGGCCCTGCGCCGAATAGCGGCAGCGCGCGCCGGCGCAGTCGAGCCCGCCTTGCGCGGCCTGCGGCCACGGCGCCAGCTTCAGCCCGGTCTCCTCGGCCAATAGCGAGCCGTCCATCCGCTCGCCCCAGCCGCCGGAGACGAAATAGTCCTGGTCCGGCCCGCGCACCGCGACGAAATGGGCGAAATGACCGACGACGATGTCGGGCGGCCGGGTCAGCGCCATGCCGGCGAGCCCGGCGGCGATCGCCAGCGCGCCCCAGCGCCGCCACCGGCCGCGCCACAGGCACAGCCACAGCCCGCCAAGCGAGACCACAACCAGCCCCGCCGCCGGCAGGCGCGGCATCGGCCACACATTGCCGGGCAAGGCCGAGACCAGGCGGGCGACCTCGATCGTCGCGTCGATGCCCCAGCCCATCGGCACCAGCGCCAGCCGCTCGAGGCCGAACGGCATCAAGAGGCAGGCGACCACCCCCCAGGGCAGGGTCCAAAGCGCGCTCAGCGGCACCGCGACGACGTTGGCCAGCGGCGAATAGAGGGCGATGTGGTGAAAGTGATAGATCGAATAGGGATCGGTGCCGATGGTCACGACCACGGTCGTCACCACCACGGCGCCGGCATAACCCAAGACCCGACCCGGCAGCGACGGGCGGTGCAGCAGACGCGCCAGGCGCTGCCCATAGGTTTCGTAGACCGCGATCAGCGCCACGACCGCGCCGAACGACATCTGGAAGCTGACCCCGACGAAGCTCTCCGGCTCGATCGCCAGCACGAAGGCCGCGGCCAGCGCGCAGATCCGCATCGAGATACGCAGCCGATCGATCAGCACGGCGGCAAAGACGAGGCCATTCATGATAAAGGCGCGCTCGGTCGGGATCGCCGCGCCCGACAGCAACAAATAGCAGGTCAGCACCGCGAGCGCCGCCCCGGCCGCGATCTTCTTGATCGGGTAGCGCAGCGCCACCCAGGGGATCAGGGCGAGGCCGCCGCGCACGGCAAAAAAGACAAAGCCGCCGACCAGGCCGAGATGCAGACCGGCGATCGCCAAGAGGTGCTGCAGGCCGGATTGGCGGAACGCGGTCTTGACCGCTTCGGAGATCGCGCCGCGCTTGCCGGTGATCAGCGCCGAGGCGACCCCGCCGGTCGAGCCGGGCAGCACCGCGATGATCCGCCGCGACATCCGGGTGCGCAGATCGCGCAGCCGCTCGCGCCAGCTGCCGCCGGATACGTCGGCGGATACCTCGCCGGACCGATGGTCGGCGCCGGGATCAATGCGGTGCGCCGCGCCATAGCTGTAGCCGACCCCGCCGATCCGGGCGAAATAGGCCTCGCGCTGCATATCGTGGCTGCCCGGCAGGATCTGGCCCGGCACCGGATAGAGCTTGGCACGCATCGCCACCCGGTCGCCCGGGGCGAGCAGATCGCTCGATGGCGCGATGTGCACCCGCAGGCGGCGCGGCTGCCGGTCGGGAGCGAGCCCGGGCAGCGGGTCGGGGGCGAGGATGACCCGCCAGCCGCGGTCGAGCGAGTCGATGTCGACCACCCGCCCGGTCAACGCCACCGGACCGAGGCGGCGCTGCAAGCTCGGCGCCTGGCGCTCCCAGGTGGTCTCGCCGATCAGCGCAAATCCGGCGCAGAACAGGGCCACCCCCAGCGCCGCCTCGCAGGCCAGCGGGCGCCGATGCAGGGCGAAGGCGAGCCCCAGCGCGACAATTGCGCCGCCGACGCCGAGCCACAGCGGCGGCTCGAAATCGAGCGAGAAATAAACCCCGATGCCGGCGCCGAACAAGACCGGCAGCCACAGGAGGCGGCGCTCGCCCTCGGCCGCATAGGCCGCGGCCGCTCCCTTGATCAGCCGCGCGGGCCAGCCCGGCCCACCCAGGACCAGGGCCGTTCCGCGCCCGCCCGACGAGATCGCCGAATCCGCCATCGCCGCTCCGCCGCCCGCGTCGCGCGAGCCCTAGCGGATCCGCGTCAAAAGATGGTCAATGGGCTGGTTTGGAGGGCCCCAGGAACGGTCCGACGGGGTTCAGATCTCGCCTTCCTGCCGCAACATCCGCACCGACTTGCCGAGCGCCTCGAGGGTATCCTCGATCTCCGGCTCGCCGTGAGTGGCGGAGCACAGGCCGCCCGGGCTGCCGCTCAGATCGATGCCGTTGACCATCATCGCCAGCCGCAATTTGTGGACGATCCCGGCCTGGCGGTTGCCGGTCAGGCTTTCCGCTGATTGCTGGTGCGGGTCGAAGCGGGTCGGCGTGATCGCGACATGATCGGGGTTGGTGAAGATGTGCAGCATCGAAAACGTGCCATAGGCCGCCCATGGCACCCGATTCTCTTCAAAGGCCTCGTTGATCCGGCGGCGCAGGGTCTCGCCATAGCGGTTGGCGCGGGCGCAGGCGTCGGTCGTGCCAACGATCGCCAACGCCGCCACCCCGGCCGCCGCGGATAGCGGGTTGGCGTTGAAGGTGCCGGGATGGTTGATCTTTTCGCGGTCGGCAGCCTTGGTCACCTGAAAGTCCAGGAGATCGAGAATGTCTTTGCGGCCAGCGACGGCACCGCCGGGCAGCCCGCCGGAAAGGATCTTGGCCAGGGTCGTCAGGTCGGGGGTGACGCCGTATTCGGCCTGCGCTCCGCCCGGCGACACGCGAAAGCCGGTGACCACCTCGTCGAAGATCAGCAGCGCCCCGTGCTGCCGGGTCTGTTCGCGCAGCACGTGCAGGAAGGCCGGGTCGATCGGCAGCCGGGCGCCATGGGCGCCGGTCGGCTCGAGGATCGCGGCGGCGATGTCGTCGTGCTGGTCGAAGAGCCGGGCGAGCCCGGCCGCGTCGTTCTGGTCGGCGAGCAGCACATTGCCGGCGACGCCGGGCAACACCCCGGTGGTCGGGCTGCCGTCGAAATGGTTGGCGAAGCCCGAGGTCATGTGGTCGTGCCAGCCGTGGAAATGATGCCGGAAACGGATGATCTTGGGCCTACCGGTGAAAGCGCGGGCGAGGCGCAGCGCCATCAGGGTCGCCTCGGTGCCGGACGAGGTGAAGCGCACCCGCTCGGCCGACGGCACCAGCCGGATGATCCACTCGGCCCAGGCGATCTCGGTCTCGTGGCTGGCGCCGTAATGGGTCCCGCGCTCGATCTGCTCGTGCACGGCGGCCACCACCTTAGGGTGCGAATGGCCAAGCAGCAGCGCGCCGTGGCCGCCGAAATAGTCGACATAGGAATTGCCGTCGACATCCCATTTGCGCGGACCCTGGGCGCGGGCGATGTAGAGGCCGTAAGGCTCGATGTAGCGCGAATTGTGGGTGATCCCGCTCGGGAACAGCTGGCTGGCCTGGGCCGCCGCCGCCGCCGAGCCCGGGGTCGCCGCGCGGTAGGCGGCGATGATCGGCGAATTGGTCGTCACCGTATCGGGCATGGTGGTCACTCCTCGGCAGGGCGAGCGGTCTGGCCCGCTGTTGTAGGCCCTGGACCGGGTCCGGCCAAGTGCCAGGACGCCAACCCCAGGGCAGCATTGCCGCAATCGCGCCGCCCAAAGGGAAAAGGGCGCCCAAAGAGAAGGGCCGGCCAAAGAGAAGGGCCGGCCAAAGAGAAAGGCCGCTCAAAGAGAAGGGCCGGCCAAAGAGAAGGGCCGCCCCGAGGGACGGCCCTTCCTTACCCAAACACCGGCGGCCGATCACGGCCGCGAGCCGGCGCCTTCAGTCAGGCGCGGATCTCCAGAGAAGCGGGGATCCTGGTCACGGCAGCGGACGACCGCGGTTGATGGTCAGACACAGGATCACCTCCTTTCAGTTGTTGAGCCGAAGGGCGCAGTGTATCGGCGGGGCGCGTCATCGACAAGCGGCTTCTTTTGCGCGTTCGAGCGTCTCGCCGAGGCAGCTTTCGCGCTAAGCTGCAGGAACAGCCGCGATCCAGCCGAAAGGAGCGACCATGCGCCGCAGCGACGAACGGATCCTGACGACCCACACCGGCAGCCTGCCGCGGCCGCCCGAGCTGACCCGGCTCTATATCCGCCGCGCCCGCGGCGAAGCGGTCGACCCGAGCGAACTGGAGCGCCTGGGGCAGGCGGCGCTGCGCGCGATCGTGCGCCGGCAGGCCGATGCCGGGGTCGATATCGCCAACAATGGCGAGCAGCAGCGCGAGGGCTTCTTCCTGCATATTCGCCACCGGATGAGCGGGTTTGGCGGATCGTGGCAGCGGCGCACCCGCGCCGACGCGCAACGCTACCCGATCTTCAAGGCAATCATGGAGCAGCAGCTCGCCGCCCGCGAAGCGGTCAGCAATATGGGGCCGCCCAAGGCGATCGGCGAAGTGCGCTATCTCGGCCGCAACGCGATCGAAGCCGAATGCGCCGATTTCCGCGCGGCACTCGACGAAGCCGGGACCCGTTTCGCCGAACGTTCTGTGACCGCACCCTCGCCCGGCATCATCGCCGGGGCGATGAAGAACGAGCATTACGACACCGAGGCGGCCTATCTCGAGGCACTCGGCGTGGCCTTGCGCGAGGAGTACGAGGCGATCGTCGACGCCGGGTTCCTATTACAGCTCGACTGTCCCGATCTGGCGCTCGAACGCCATCTCTCCTATCAGGACCGGCCGCTCGGCGATTTCCTCGGCTTTGTCGAGCGGGTCGTGGCGACGATCAACACCGCGCTCGAAAACATCCCGCCCGACCGGGTGCGGCTCCATGTCTGCTGGGGCAATTACGAGGGGCCGCACGATTGCGACGTGCCGCTCGCCGACATCCTGCCGATTTTGCAGCAGGCCGCGGTCGGCGCCTTCTTCCTGCCGTTCGCCAATCCGCGCCACGCCCACGAATACAAGGTGTTCGAGAAGCTGCCGCTCGCCCCCGACCAGATCCTGGTCGCCGGGGTCATCGACAGCCTGACCAACTTCGTCGAGCACCCCGAGGCCATCGCCGACCGCATCGAGCGGGTCGCGCAAGTGGTCGGCGACCCCGAGCGGGTCATCGCCGGCACCGATTGCGGTTTCGACACCTCGGCCGGGATGGGCCGGGTCGCCGAGGATGTCGTCTGGGCCAAGCTGCGCGCCCTGGCCGAAGGCGCCCGCCTCGCTTCGGCGCGGCTGGGGATGCGGGGTTGACGCGGCGGTGCGCTACCCGGTCAGGGCAGAACAATGCTTCCGGTAGCGCATCAGGGTCAGGCGGTGTCGCCGGCGAAGAAATCCCGGAGCGCGCGGTAGGCGGCCTCGGGGGCTTCCTCGGGAATGAAATGGCCGCTGTCGATCGCCTGGCCGCGGACATCTTGGGCGTGGTCGCGCCAGACCCCGAGCACGTCGTAGCCGCTGCCCTGCGAACTGCGGCTGCCCCATAGCATCAGGAGCGGCATCGCCAGCTTGCGGCCGCGGTCGGCGCGGTCGTGCTCGAGGTCGATCGAGGCTCCGGCGCGGTATTCGGCGCAGGTGGCGCGGATCGTCTCGGGGTTCTTGAAGCAGCGCAGATAGTCGGCGAACGCTTCCGCCTCAAGCTTCGCCGGATCGCGCAGCAAGCCGGCCAGCTGGTGGCGCAGAAAAAACTCGGCTTCGCTGCCGATCAGCCGCTCCGGAAGCCCGCCCGGCTGGATCAGAAAAAACCAGTGCCAGCTCGAGGTCGCAGCTTTCTGGTCGATGGTTTCGAAGCGGTAGAGGGTGGGCACGATGTCGAGCAGCGCCAGCCTCTCGACCCGCTCGCCATGGTCGCGGGCGAGCCGGTGGGCGACCCGCGCGCCGCGGTCGTGGCCAGCGACCATGAAACGATCGAAGCCCAATGCCGCCATCGTCTCGATCTGGTCCTGGGCCAGCGCGCGCTTTGAATAATTCGCGCTGTCGGGCCCGGCCGGCGGCTTCGCGCTGTCGCCATAGCCCCTGAGATCGGGAATGACGAGGGTGAATTCGCCGGCTAGGCGCGGCGCCAGCTTGCGCCACATCAGATGGGTCTGCGGATAGCCGTGCAACAATAAGAGCGGCGGGCCGCTGCCGCCGGTCACCAGGTTGATCTCGGCGCCCGAAGTCGCGATCCGGCGCGGCGCGAAGCCGGGGAAGAACTCGGCCATCGGGGACGTCTACAATCCGCGGGTGGCTTCGCCCTTGAGCTCGACGGTGTTGCCGTCGGGGTCGGTGATGTAGATCGAGGGCCCGTAGCCTTCCGCCCCATAGCGCTCGTGAACCTCGCCAGGATCGACTCCGTGCCGCGCGAGATGCGCCTTCAGCGCGGCGGCGTCGAAATCCATGACCCGGATCGCGAAGTGATCCATGTTGCGGGCGGCTTGATCGAGGGCGCCGTGCGGCGGCATCGCCGCCGGGACCAGGTCGATCAGCGAGGCGCCGGCGCGCAGCTGGACCAGCCGCGGTTGCTGCAGCTCGCGCTCGACATCGAGGCCCAGCACATTGTGGTAAAATTCGATCGCCCGTTCGAGACTGCCGACCCGCAGCACGACGTGGTCGAGCCCGCCGATGCGGACGGCGCCTGCGGTCGAGCCGGGTGGGATCGTGGTGGTGAGCGTATCGGGCATTGTCGCCTCCCTGTGCCCTCGATTGCCGATTGCCGAGCATGCCGCAGCAGCGGCCTCCGAGGCAAGCGGCCCGCCGACGGGGTAGTGTCCGCTTGGGGACGCTGCCCCGGCGGTCAGCACGAGGATTGCCCGATCTGCGTGAACGCTACGCCGAGGCGTGCATCATAATCACGCTCGCAGCCTTCGGCGACGGGTGAATGCATGCGCTCACAGGAGTGTGCCATGAGCCATATGGCCGCACCAACCTGCAAGCTCTAATTTCCGTTCGACTATGGACATTCCCTGGGTTGTAACGAAAAATCAGCAAGCGAGGCGCGGCCAGTGCTCAGACGCAGACACAAGATTCACTTAACCGTCATGGCCGGGCGTTAATCGCCGCAAAACCTGCTGGCGGACGAGGCGCTGGGCAGCGCAAAGGAGACCGGGAATGAAAAACGGCTTCAAGGTATTCGACACCGATACCCATGTGCTGCCGGCGGCGGAAGTCATCGAGCGCTATGTCGATCCGGTCTTCCGCCCGCGCCTCGAGGAACTGGAGCCCTACCGCACGCCGATGCGGCAATCGGCCGAATATCAAGGGGCATTGCACGGCTATCGCATCGAGCCGCAATTCTATCGCCGGGTGCTCGGCGAGGCGGCGCCGCGGCCCGACCACAGCGGCCGCGACACGGTGTGGATGGGCGCCAAGGTGCCGCGTCCGGGCGTGCAGGACGACAACGCCGCCAACCGCATCGCCGACATGGACGATGAGGGGACCGACGTGCATTTCCTGGTGCCCGGCGGCTGGTCGAGCCTGATCGGCGTCGACGACGTCTCGCTCGAAACCGGCATGATCCGCGCCTTCCATCGCCACATGGCGGATTTCTGCGGGCAATATCCCGACCGGCTCAAGGGACCGATCGTCGCCTCGACGCGCGACGTTGACAGCGCCGTCGAGGAAATCAGGAAATGGGGGAAATCGAAGTGGGCCGCCGCGGTCAAGCCGCAAATCTACAAAATCCCAATCGATCACCCGAGCCTCGACCCGATCTGGCGCACCGCCGCCGAATACGACCTGCCGATCGTGCACCACAGCTCGACCTGGAACCCGCCCTATTACCCGGGCCACGACGACATGTGGGACAACATCTTCCTGGGGCGGCTGGCCTCGCACCCGTGGGGTGCGATGCGGTTTGTCGCGGCGTTCATCGGCGGCGGCATTTTGGACCGTCATCCGTCACTGCGCTTCGGCACGCTCGAATGCGGCTTCGGCTGGCTGCCGTTTTGGGCCAGGCGCATGGACGAGCAGTACGCCTATGTCGGCTCGACCGCCCAATTACAGATGAAGCCAAGCGAATATATCAAAAGCGGGCGCTATTTCTGCAGCATCGAGCGGCAGGAAGGCGAGGAAATGTACCAGATGGTCAGCGGCTTCCTCGGCGAGGACGTCCTGATGTACGCCTCTGACTACCCGCATTCGGAGTGCCAGTTCCCAAATTCGATCGACAATATCCTCGCCTGGCAGAGCCTCAAGCCGCCGACCCAGCAGAAACTCTTCTGGGACAACGCCAACCGCTTCTACCGTCAGAGGTGAGGATACTCTGTCGCCTGGGTCGGGGTGGCGCGATCGGCGCGCATCCGCGTGTCGAGTGCTGCGCGCTCTCCTGACCCGAGCGTCCGCCGGCTTCCCTGCTCAGTAATATACCGACCGTCCGGCGCCGCCGCCTGCCGCGACCAGCTCGCCTGAGACCGCCCAGGCCTTGTCCGAGGCGAGGAAGGCCACGACGAACCCGACCTCGGAAGCGTCCACCATGCGGCAGATGGAATTGCCGCGCGGCGAATCCGGGGCGAAGTCCCGCCGCTCCGCCTCCTCCGCGGATACGCCCAATTGGGCGGCGCGGGCGGCGAGCAGGCTCGGCGTGCGCTCGGTGCGGGTGGTGCCGGGATGGATGCAATTGACCGTGATCCCGTGACGGCCGAGCTGGACCGCCAGGGTCTTGGTCATGTGCACCAGGCCGGCATTGCGGGCGCCGCCGCTGAGATTGCCGGCGTTGCGGGCGTTGCCGCCGCTGATGTTGATGATGCGGCCCCAGCCCGCCGCCTTCATGAACGGGATGACCGCGCGCGAACAACGCAGCGCGCCGACATATTTCACGTTGAAATCCTCGATCAAATCCTCGTCGACGACGGTTTCGATCGGGCCGGTCGCGGTGGTCGAGCCGCCCGGGTAGGACCCGCTGTTGACCAGGATGTGCAGCCCGCCCAGCTGCTGCGCCGCCTCGGCGACGATGCGGTCCACCTGCTCCTTGCTGGTGACATCGGCCACCAGCGGGATGATGCGCCGGTTGGTCTCGGCCGCCAACTCGCGCGCCGTCGCCTCCAGATCCCCCTGGTTGCGCGCCACGATCGCCACATCAACGCCTTCGTGGGCCAATTCCCGCGCGATGGCTTTGCCGATGCCTCGACTGCCGCCGGTCACAATCGCATGCTTGCCCTGCAATCCGAGGTCCATGGCACTCTCTCCCCTTGGCGGCGCGGCCGCGATTTTGTCGCTTCGCTTCGCATTGTTCTCTCTGCGGCAACCAGGCGCAAGGCTTGCCCCGCGGGGTCATGCCTCGAGCGTGGCGACGAGGTCTCCGATGCCGCCGCGGATCGCCTTTCGCAACCCGGCTTCTAGCAGCCCGGCTCCCAGCCGATCGCGCGGCGCAGGAAATTGTAGCCGAGCGCGGTGAAGGACGCGCGTTCACGATTGTCCTTGCCGTAGCCGTGCCCGCCGGCGGCCGGCTCGTAAAAATAGGCCTCGTAGCCCATCGCCTGCAGCTTTGCCGCCATTTTGCGGGCATGGCCGGGATGGACGCGATCGTCGCGCCGGCTCGTCGCGATCAGGATCGGCGGGTAATGCCGCCCCGGGGCCGCGGCATGGTAGGCGGAGATCTGTTTCAGGAACGCCCAATCTGCCGGGTTGTCGGGATCGCCGTATTCGGCAATCCAGCTGGCGCCGGCATGCAATTTGGCGTAGCGGCGCATGTCGATCAGCGGGATCGTACAGAATAGCGCGCCAAACCGCTCGGGGTAGCGGGTCAGCATGTTGGTGATCAGGATGCCGCCATTCGATCCGCCCTCGGCGGCGATACGGCCGGGCCGGGTCACCCCGCGGCGCACCAGGTCGGTGGCGACCGCGGCGAAATCGTCGTGCGACAGGCGCTTTCCTTCGCGACGCCCGGCCTCGTGCCAAGGAGTGCCGAACTCGCCGCCGCCCCTGATATTGGCGACGATGCCGGTGCCGCCCCGCGCCAGCCATAGCTTGCCGATCGCGGGGTTGTAATAGGGCAGCTGCGAAATGCCGAACCCGCCATAGCCGGAAAGATGGACGGGTGCTTCGCCGGTCTCTCCGGGTGGTCCAACCTGGGTATAGGGAACGCACGTGCCATCCGCGGAGGTCGCCTCGTGCCGGGTGACCACGAGGCCGGCCGGGTCGAAGGCCTGCGGCGCCCGCTTCAGCAGCTCTGGCCGGGCCGCCGGGCGGATCAGCAGCAGCGACGGCGGGGTCAACGGGTCCTGCACGCTGGCGAGGAGATCGCCTGTCGACTCCTCGGTGCGAACATCGAGCGGCCAGACATTAGCCACGCCAATTCCGGGGAGGCCGCCGATGCGCTCGCGCGACCAGCCGGTATCGGACGGGGTCAGCGTCTCGAACAGCGGATCGAGGTTATCGAGCACCCTCAGCACGAGCCGGCCGCCGCACCAGAAGAACCCCTGCAATGCGCGCCGCTCGGAGGGCTCGAACACCACCGTGAAACGACGATCGCCGGCGAGGAAGGGGCCAAGCGAAATCCCGAGGACGCAGTCCGGCGGATGGGTTTCGCCGGCAACGGTCCAAGCGGTCCGGCACTTGACCGCGAGCCAGCCGCGATGCCACTCGACCGACGCATCGCTCGGCACCTCGAGCCGGGTCTTGGGTCCGCTGCGATCGCCGATCCACACGATCTCGTCAAAGAAGCCCAGACGCTCGGAAAACCAGATGCGTTCGTCTTCGGCCTCATGGTCGCGATCGGCCCCGACCGCCATACGCTCGGCGTCAGTCTCGAATATGACCGGCGCCGCGAGCGGGTCCGTCCCTCGCTCCCATAGCCGCACGGTCCGGGCGTACCCCGAATTGGTGGCCATGCCCGCGCCGAAGGCCGAGGATAGCAGCAGGGTATCGCGATCGAGCCAGGCGGCCCCTCCCTTGGCCTCCGGCAGGGAGAAGCCCGCGGGCACGAAATCATTGGCAACGAGGTCAAATTCGCGCAGCACCACAGCATCGGCGCCGCCGCGCGACAGCATCAGGATGGCGCGGTCGTGACTGCCCGGGATTGTCGTCGCGCCGCTCCAGGTCCAGTCTTCGCCCTCCCTAGCCGCCAGCGCGTCGAGATCGAGCAGGGTTTCCCATTGCGGGATTGCGTTGCGGTAGCTGTCGAGCGACGTCGTCCGCCATATGCCGCGAGGGTGCGAACCATCCTTCCAGAAGTTGAAGACACGCGCACCGCGTCTTCCGATCAGCGGAATATTGTCGGGCCGGTCGAGGATCGCCGCCAGGGCGTCGCGGTCGGCGGCAAACCGGGCATCGCCGAACCGCGTCAGCGTCGCCGCATTTTGCGCCTCGACCCAGGCCAATGCCGGCTCGCCGTCGACCTCTTCGAGCCATAGATAGGGGTCGTCGTCGGGTGTTTCGGGGGTTGGCCGCGGGTCGATCATCAGCAGGTCCCGACTCTGTCCAATCCGTACCGATCGAATTCGATACCGCGCCCCGGCCGCAACCGCGCCGTGGCGACATCGCTCGCGCCGAGCAGCGGATGGCGGTGCTGGTCGCGCCTCGCCCGGCCGATTGTCGCCGGTGCGAGATCATAGCTGATCGGTCGGTCTGGTCATCGTCTTTTGCCGACAACGTTTTCGTGCAACCCTCGCGCCGCGTTCGATCCAGCTGTCGCGCGGTGAATAGAGGTCCGTCCGATGAAGGTTCGGGAGATCAGGACTTGCCGGCTCGAGACGGGGCTGGCCGAGCCGTTCGCCTGCTCCGAGGCCTGGTATGAACGCCGCGGCGCCATGCCGGTCGCGCTATCGTGCCCGCCATCTGGCGGCTAACCGGGCGAGGAGGTGGATCATGCGTTTCGGCATCGGGCAACCGGTCACGCGCAAGGAGGACCCCCGGTTTCTGACCGGGCGCGGACGCTATGTCGCCGACATCGATCTGGTTCGCCAGGCGCATGCCGTCCTGGTCTTCTCGACGCACGCCCATGCCCGGATACGCGCGATCGACAAAGCCGCGGCCGAGCAGATGCCTGGCGTTTTTGCCGTGCTGACCGGTGCCGACTGGGCCGCAGACGGGCTCGGCACGCTCGATGCCGAGGCGATGCCGGAGGAGATGGGCGGACCCAAGGGCTATCGCACAAAGCGGCCGCCCTTGGCGCAGGACCAGGTGCGCCATGTCGGCGAGCGGGTCGCCATCGTGATCGCCGCGAGCGAAGCCCAGGCCCGCGACGCGGCAGAGCAGGTCGCCGTCGATTACGAGATATTGCCCGCGGTGGTGACCGTCGAAGACGCGATGCGCCCGGGCGCCTTACTGGTCCATGACGGTGCCGCCAACAACACCTCGTTCACGATGCGCCTCGGCAATGCCGACCAGGTCGAGCCCGCCTTCGCCCGGGCGCGGCACATCGCCAAGCTGTCGCTCTACAACAACCGTGTCACCGCGGTCACGATGGAGCCGCGCGGCTGCCTCGCCGACTACGACCCGGGCACCCGCCGATACACGCTCTACACCAGCACCCAGAACGTGCATGGCGTCCGCCAGACCCTGGCGCATCAGATCCTGCATGTCCCCGAGAGCCGCATCCGCGTCGTTGCCCGCGATGTCGGCGGCGGTTTTGGCATGAAGGGTAATGTCTACCCCGAAGAGGCGATTATCGTCTGGGCGGCGCGGCGCGCCGGCCGGCCGGTCAAATGGATCCCGACCCGTTCCGAGGCGTTGCTCGGCGACTATGACGGGCGCGACCAAAAGGTCACCGCCGAATTGGCGCTCGATGCCGACGGCAAGTTCCTGGCCCTGCGCTGGACCGGCTCGCACAATGTCGGCGCTTATATCGAGGGTGCCGGCGCGATCCCGATCATCTTCTCGCTCAAGCTCGCGTCCACCACCTACGACATTCCCGCGGTATCGGTGACGAGCAGCCTCGTCTTCACCAACACCGCGCCAACCGTGCCTTATCGCGGCGCCGGCCGGCCCGAGGCCGTCTACATCATGGAACGCCTGGTCGATCAGGCGGCGCGCCAAATCGGCGTCGACCCGGCCGAGTTGCGCAAAAAGAACCTGATCCCGCCCGACGCCTATCCCTACCAGACCCATACAGGCTGGATCTACGATACCGGGAATTACGCTCAAGCGATGGCCAAATGCCAGGCCTTGGCCGACTGGGACGGCTATGCCGGGCGCCACGCCCAGAGCAAAGCCGCCGGAAAATGCCGCGGCCGCAGCATCACCTACTATGTCGACAACACCGGCGTCTTCAATGAGCGCATGGAGCTGCGTTTCGACCCGAGCGGCGAAATCACGATCCTCGCCGGCACCTTGTCCCATGGCCAGGGGCATGAGACGAGCTATGCGCAGATGGTCGCCGACTGGCTCGGCGTGCCCGAGGGCCAGATCCATCTGGCCCAGGCCGACACCGATGAAGTGGCGATCGGCCGCGGCACCTACGCCTCGCGCAGCATGATGATCGGCGGCAGCGCCTTGCGCGCCGCGGCCAACGAGGTCATCGAGCGCGGCAAGCGCTTTGCCGCCCATTTCATGGAGGCCGATGCCGCCGATATTGCCTTTGCCGATGGCGCGTTCACGATCGCCGGCACCGACCGCGCGATGCCGATCGGGCAGGTGGCACAGATGTCGTTCATCCCGGTCGGGCTGCCCTCGGAACTCGGCGTGGGTCTGCAGGGTGCCGGTGCCTTCAATTCGGATGTGCCGAGTTTTCCGAACGGCTGCCACATCTGCGAGCTCGAGATCGATCCCGACACCGGAGCGGTCGAACTCGCCCGCTATACCGTCGTCGACGATTGCGGCACCGTGATCAACCCATTATTGGCGAAGGGGCAGATCCAGGGCGGCGTCGCACAGGGCGCCGGCCAGGCATTGCTCGAAGACGTGGTCTATGATCCCGACACCGGCCAGTTGCTGACCGGCACGCTGATGGATTACGGCATCCCGCGCGCCGACACGATGCCGGCTATCGCGATCGATTTCAGCCCGGTTCCCAGCACGACCAACCCGCTCGGCGCCAAGGGGGTCGGCGAAGGCGGCACGGTCGCCAGTACGCCGACCGTCATGAACGCCATCCTCGACGCGCTGGCCCCGCTCGGCATCACCGACCTGCCGATGCCGGCCACCCCCGAGCGCATCTGGCGGGCGATCCGCGCTGGCGGCAAATCGGCATGAGCATGGTCCGGCCGGGCCCCGACATCAGGCTTCCAGCCGAGATTCCGCGGAACTCGCAGCCGTTTGGTGCTAGGATCGCCAGCCATGAGCATCAGTTCGGTCGAGGCTCTGCGCCGGAAGCTGCGGGCCGTTGCCGCCATCATCGGCGATCCCGCCGCCACCGAGCATGAAAAGGCCAATGGGCAGGCCGCGAGAGCCCGTCTGCGGCGTCGGCTCAGAGAGGCGGGGTCGCCCGCGGGAGATTGGACGGACAACGTCTTTCGGCTCGGCCGATGGGCGAAGGATATGCGGAAATCCACCGCGCCCGTTTCACCCAAAGGGGACTGGACGGACACCGCCCGGCGGGTCGGCAAGGCTATGCGCCGGGGTTACAAGAGCTGGCTATCGGATTGAGCGCGGATTGAGCGCGGATTGAGCGCGGATTGAGCGAGTTTCAGCAGCGGCGCCATCCGACGCTGACCAGAGCGACGTCGCCGATCACCTGCAGCGCGTGGGCACAGCCGCGCGAACCGTTCCGCCTCAGCCGGTCCATCCTTTCTCGGTCGCCGGCACCTCGGCGATCGCATCGACCCAATGCAGCGCCGAGCGCCGCCAGCCTTGCCGCCGCGGCGTGAGGGCCGCTCGCTGCGTGATCGTGCCGACGCGCAGGCCATAGCTCTGCGGGTTTTCCGCGGCGCACGCGTAGATCGGCGTGCCGCAATTGCCGCAGAAGGCGTGCAGGCGCTTATTGCCGCTCTCGGCCGTCTTCACATAGGTCTTCGGCGTGCCTGTCAGCAGCACGAAATGCTCGGCCGGAGCCGCGATGTTGATGCGAAAGGCCGAACCCGAGAGCGTTTGGCAGTCGGTGCAATGGCAGATGTTGAGCGCATTGGCGTCGACCTCCGCCTCGAAGGTGATCGCTCCGCAGTGACAATGTCCGTCGATCTTCATCAGTCCCAACCCGTGCTAGCCGAGACGAGTGTGCGTCCCGATCGATCATAATCGGCGCCAGGTTCGCGGTCAGCAGATCAACCACTGCAGCCTCCCCTTTTCGGGGCCACCCGGCGGGGCCTTGGCGCCGGGCGGGTCGGGTTCAATCCGGCAGCCCAAACACCTCTTCCGGTTGAAAGAGGCCGCGCACTGGTTGGAAGCCGAGCGAGACCAACGGGCGTGGGCAGATTTCGGCGAAGGCCGCGGAGGTCAGCAGCGGCCGCGACAGGCGCTTCGTCAGCCCCTCAATGCGCGAGGCGAGGTTGACCGCCGGCCCGATCACGGTGAAGTCGAGGCGGTTGGCGGCGCCCACATTCCCATAGATGACCTCGCCCAGGTGCAGCCCGATGCCGGTGCGCAGCTCGGCCTGCTCGTGGTCCTGGCGCTGGCGATTGATCGCGGCCAGGCGTTCGAGCCCTTGGGTCGCGGCGTCGAGCGCGCGCAGGCTCGACGGGGCGAAATCCTCGTCGTCGTCGGCCGGGAAGATCGCCAGCACCCCGTCGCCCATGAATTTGAGGATCTCGCCCCGGTGCGCCTGGATCGGCGACACGATCGCGTCGAAATAATCGTCGAGCAGCTCGATCACCGCCTCGCCGGGCAGGCGGTCCGACAAGCCGGTGAAGTTGCGTACATCGGTCATCATGATGACCGCGCGCATGCGCTCGCCCTGCGCCCGCAGGATCTGCCCGGCGAGAATGCGCCGGCCGGCCTGCGGCCCCAGATAGGTGTCGAGCAGATTGGTGCTGATCCGGCGCTCGGCACGGGTCTCGGCAATTGCCGCCAGGGCCGGATTGAGCTCTTCGAGGGCGGCAATGTCGGCATCGCTGAACCCGCCCTCCCGGTCGGTCGCCCAGGTCACCACCGGAAAGCGGCGGTAGCTGCGATTGAGCGGCAGGGCGAAGTAGTCGGTGCCGCCGGCCTTGCGGATCTTTTCGAGCAGCGGGAATTCCGGCGCCGGCCGATCGAGCCGCCGGCGGAACGGCGTGCCGCGCTCGATCGTCGCGCGGATCGGGCTCAGCCGGTATTCGTCGGTTTCGTCCGAGCCGTGCAGGATGCGGTATTCCTCGACGATCTTGCGGTCGCGCAGCCAGCGCACGCCGATGCCGAGAATCTGCGGGTGCAGCACGCCGGCATGAAAGGTGGCGCGCCACAGCGGCACATTGTCGCCGAGCAGCCGCCAGCACAGCTCGTCGAACAGCTCGACCCCGCTATCGATGTGCGGACCCTCGATCAATAGCCAGCGCGCAATGTCGCCGCCCGGTATCGGTGCGCCGAGCCCGGTATAGGCGCCCTCGGTGCGAAAGAACTCCTCGCCGCTGGTGCGCGATGCGGGCTCGTCCGTGGCGGCGAGCTGCTCCTTGAGTGCAAGCTCGTTCTTGGGTGCAAGCTCGTGCGGGATGGCGAGGGAAGGCGTCGCAGACAGGGCCGTGTCCCTTCATCTGTTGAAATTAGCGGCGGGCGCCCACGCCCGAGCCTCACCCCGAGCGAGCCCGGGGGCGAGACTGGACGCCGGATAAATAGGTGTGCTCCCGGCCGATTGCGACCAGTGGCCGATCGGGTCCGGGCAAGCGGGCATGCGCGGCACACCGGCGGGCGCAGAGTGCCGCGGCCCCCTCGTGCGGCGGCCCAGCCTATTCGGCGGCGGCGCGGACCGGCTGCTTCGGCGCGTCCATGTAGTCGACGCTGACCGGCTGGCCGGTTTCGAACGGGCTCTTCAGGTCAAATTCCTTGGCCATCTCGCGCACCGCCGGGAATACCTCCTGGCCCAAAAGCCGGATGCAGGTCTTGGCGTCCTGGTGGGTGACGGTGCCGTCATTGCCCCAGAAGGCGAGGATGCCGGGCCGGGTTTCCTGCAGCAGGATGCGCAGTTTGGCGATCACCTGCTGTGGCGTTCCGGCGATGATCATCAGTTCTTCGAGCTGCTTTTCCAAGGCCGGACGGTAGCGCGGGTTTTTCGAGCGGCCGGTGGCGAACTCGACAAAGGCGCGCCGGTTGTCCGGGCTCGAATAGCCGGAAGGCGTGCTCCACACCGGGTGGGCGAGGCCGGTGAACTCACCCTGCATCCACATGAACTGGCGGGCGTTCTCGATCGCCTTCTCCTCGGTCTCGGCGACGTGGATCTGCTTCAAGAGGCCGTGATAGTCGGGGCCGGGGGTAAAGCCCGCCTCGGCCGCGGCGCTGTCGTAGATCTGCCAGATCTGCTTGGTGCGCTCGAGCGGGGTGTTGAGCGCGATATAGGGATAGCCGCGCCCGGCCGCCCACAGGATCGTCTCCTTGCTGATGACGCCCGGGATCCACACCCGCGGATGCGGCTTTTGCAACGGCACCGCCCATGGGTTGACGACGCGGTGCTGGTAGTGCGTCCCTTCCCAGCGAAACGGGCCTTGCCGGGTCCAGGTGGCCACCACCAGATCGTGCGCTTCCTGAAACCGCTCGCGGTTGTAGGCGGGGCTGACCCCGGCGGCGAGCTGCTCCTGGCCGCCGCCGCGGACAAAGCCCGAGACCAGGCGGCCGCGCGAGATCATGTCGATCATCGACAATTCCTCGGCAAGCCGCACCGGGTTCTCGGCCAACGGCAATGGGTTGCCGAGCAGCACGATCTTCGCCTTCTTGGTGACCGCGGCCAGGATCGCGGCAAAGATGTTGCACTTCGCCTGCATGCAGAACGGCGCGTTGTGGTGCTCGTTCAGCATGAAGCCTTCGATGCCCATCTCCTCGGCATAGATGTACTGCTCAAGGTATTCGTTATAGAGCCGGCTGCCGGCGACCGGGTCGAAATGCTTGTTGGAAAACATCAGCGCGGTGGCTCCGAAATCCAGGCCCTCACGGGCTGGGTAGGCCGACATCGGCTGCTCGGTGAAGTACATCAGCTGCATCAGTTTCTCCGTCTGCGGCGTTGCCCGAAGCTGCGCTCGGCAACGACAAACACGATCAGCCTCTCCGAAGGCGGGTCAGCCGAATGAATTGGCCCTGCGGCTGCGCGCACTTTGCGCCTCCGGTAGCTCCATGCAACCCAAATCCGCCGGGCCAAATCCGCTGGGCCAAATCCGCTCGACAAATTCGCTGGGCAACCGTCCCGGCCCTATGACGCTGCTGGCCCGGCCGGGTTGGTCAGCTCAACGGCCGGCCGCGACGCGCGATGAATTCGGGAAAGGCCTCCTCGGCCCGCGCCCCTCGGACCACATGGGTGGTGTAGTCGCGCTCCTCGGTCCATTGCTGCTCGAGGTTCTGCGTCATCTGCTTCAGCAGCAGCGCCTTGATGCCGACGACCGCGGCGCGGTTGTTGCCGGCGATCATGCGGGCGAGCTCCATAGTCTTCGCCCTCAGCTCGTGGCGCGGCACCAGATGGTTGAGGAGCCCGATCCGCCAGGCCTCGTCGGCCTCGACCACCCGTGCGGTAAACAGCAATTCCTTGGCGATCGGCCAGCCGACCTGGTTGGGCAGGGTCCAGGTGCTGTTGATCCGCCCGTAAGCCGCGGCGAGAAAGCGAAAGCGCGTGTCCTCGCAGCCGACCCGCATGTCGAGCGAGGAGGCCAACACCGCCGCCCCGCCATAGGCGAGCCCGTTCAGCATGCCGATCGTCGGCTTGGCGCTGGCGGCGATCTCATAGCTGCCGCGGCCGCGGCGCTGATCGAGCTCCTCCTGGCTGAAGCGGCGGTCGTCCTCGCGCTGCTCGTGGATGTCGCCGCCGGCGGAAAAGGCGCGGGTGCCGGCGCCGGTCACGACGATGCAGCCGATCTGGTCGTCGCGATCGAGCGCCTTGACCGCGTCGTGCAATTCGCCGGAGAGCTTGCGATTCATCGCATTGAGCTTGTCCGGGCGGTTCAAGGTGATGATCCCGACCCCGTCTTCCCGATCCACTAAGATGTGCTCGTAGGCCATCGTTTCCTCCCATGCCGCGCGAGAGCTTAGCTCTCGTCGCCGAGGGCTGCCACCCCGCGCGAAGGCACCATCGACGGCGCCGGCGCTGGCTGCCGCCGCGAGCGATCGGCAACGGGAGGGATCGTCGCTTCGTGCATGTAGTCGCGGGTTAACGGCACCGCGTCGATCGTCTTGGCCAGCTGCATCTGGAACACGAGGTGGCCGGCGCGCCGGAACGCGACCTCGGAGCCGGCCAGGTACATCTCCCACATGCGGCAGAAGCGCTCGTCATAGATCGTGCGCAGGCGCTCGCGATTCTGCTCGAAGCGACGCCGCCACAGCCGCAAGGTGTAGGCATAGTGCAGGCGCAGAATCTCGATATCGGTGATCCACAGCCGCAACCGTTCGACCACCGGCACCACCTCGGAGAGCGCCGGCGCGTAGCCGCCCGGAAAAATGTACTTGCGGATCCAGGGATGGGTCGAGCCCGGCCCGTCCATCCGGCCGATCGAGTGCAACAGCGCCACCCCATCGGGCGTCAGCAGCGACTTCACCTTGGCGAAAAAAGTGCCGTAGTGGTTGATCCCGACATGCTCGAACATACCGACCGAGACGATCCGGTCGTACTCGCCGTCTTCCTCGCGGTAGTCGCGCAGATGGAAGCGGACCCGGTCGGAGAGCCCGGCCTCGGCGGCCCGGCGCGTCGCTGTCTTGTGCTGCTCGACCGAGAGCGTGAGCCCGGTCACCTCGGCGCCGCATTCGTCGGCGAGATGGAGCGCCAACCCGCCCCAGCCCGAGCCGATGTCGAGCACCCGTTGCCCGGGGCGGAGCATCAGCTTGGCCGCGATGTGGCGCTTCTTGTCGAGTTGCGCCTGATCGAGATCGTCGAACTGATGGTCGAAATAGGCGCAGGAATATTGCCGGTCGCGGTCGAGGAAAAGCTCGTAGAGCTGGTCCGACAGATCATAATGATGCGCCACGTTCTGCCGGGCGCGGAACAGCGGGTTGTATTGGTGGACCCGGCGCATGAAGGTGATGTAGCCGTTCAGCAGACGCGACAGCAGTCCGTCCGGCAGGGCTTCGAGGTTGAGGGCGAACAGGTCGAGCAAATCGTAAAGGCTGCCCTCCTCGATCGTCAGGGTGCCGTCGACGTAGGCCTCGGGCAGATAGAGGCGCGGCCGGACCGCGAGCTTCCAATTGAGCGCCGGATCGTGCAGCCGGATCGCGGCACTTGGCCCCGGCGTCCCGACGATGTCGTGCGAGCTGCCGCCGGCATCGATGATGCGAAGCCGGCCAATGGTGATCAGTCGCTCGAAAAGACGCGTGAACAGCATCGTGACGAGCCCGATGAAGGAACCGACCAGCTACTATCCGCGAAGTGGCGCCACAAACGCAACACGTTCGCCGCCGCTCGATCACCCTTTCTCGGCGGATGTCGCCGGCGCCGCCGGTTCGGTCATTGGCTCTCGGCAGCCGCCGCCGGCGCCGGGACCGCGGGCTCGACCGCGCCGCCATCGTCCTCGTCCTCCTCGCCCCGGCGCAGCGGGTCGATGCCGCGCGCCTGCATCGCCGCCTCCTCGGCCGATTGCGCGACGTTGGCGGTGACCGTGACCGAGACTTCCGGGTGCAGCACGATCCGCAGCGGGTGCAGCCCCAAGGTCTTGATCGGGCGATCGAGGACCACCTGGCGCTTTTCGATCGTGAACCCGGATTGGGTGACCGCATCGGCGATGTCGCGGGCCGATACCGAGCCGTAGAGCTGCCCGCTCTCGCCGGCCTGGCGAACGATCACCGCGCTCAGTCCTTCGAGCTTGCCGGCGATTTCGGCCGCTTCGCTCTTGCGCTGCAGGTTGGTGGCTTCGAGTTGGGCCCGCTGGGTCTCGAAATAGGCCAGGTTCTCCTTGGTTGCGCGCATCGCCTTCTTCTGTGGCAGCAGGTAGTTGCGGGCAAAACCCGGCTTCACCTTGACCAGTTGGCCCATCTGGCCGAGCTTTTCGACGCGTTCGAGCAGGATCAGTTCGATCATCGTTTTCTCCTCCGACTATTCAGTTGGCGAGCGGCTCAGGCCCGCAGCTCAAAGCTGGGCAAAGCGCCGGCGCAGGCCGAACAGCGCGTCGGCCAGACCCAGAACGGCAACGACCAGCAGCGGCCAGCCGAACAATCCAGCCAGCACATAAAACACCACCAGGACGATCTGCGGCCGCCGCAGCCGGCGCGCCAGGGTATGCAGCACCGCCAGGCCGGCCAGGCAGAACGGGATCGCCAGCACGATCAGCACGCTGATCGCCAGAAACTGCACCGTACCGCCGACCACCATCGCCGCCGCGGCGACGGCGAACAGCAGCGGGATCCAGATCGGCAAGGTCAGCCGCGCCAGATCGGGCGTCGGCCGCCAGCTCATCCCGAAGCGGGCCAAAACCCCTTGCGCCAGCAGCGCCGTGCTCGCGGTCATCACCATCCATGAGGCGGCGACGATGCCGGGAATGACCCGGGCGAGACCATCGGCGAGCGCGCTGCGGCCGGCGGCACTCTCATCGACCACGGCGCCGATCACCGGCGTCAGGCTCTGGCGCAGCAACGTCTCGATGCCGTGCGGACCGCCGAGCGCCAAGAGCGCCACCGCGAACGCGGCGAGCCCGAGCCCGGTAAGCCACGCGGTCAGCAACCCCGGCGGATACCATTCGAGCGCGCCCTCGGGCCCGGGGCGCGCCAGCAGCGCTTGGCGCACAAGCAGCACCACCGGCGCCGCATAAAGCCCGGCAAACAGCGCTGCGGCGATGACCCCGCCTGCCGCCAGCAGGACCGCGGAGGCGGTTAGCGCCGCCATCGCCGCGGCGCCGACCCCGAGCCACAGTCCGGCGGCGAACAGCGGCAGCTGCGCCAGATAGACCAGGATCATCGCACCCGGCGAGCCGGTCAGCACGGTCAGATAGAGACCGGCGCCGAGCGCGCCCAGCAATGCTCCCATTCCGGCGACCCCGGGCCGGCTCATGCCGATCGGCGAAGGATCGAACGCGAACCAGCTGGCTGCCTAATTCACCATGTACGGCAGCAGTCCGAGAAACCGCGCCCGCTTGATCGCCTGGGCGAGCTCGCGCTGGCGCTTGGTCGAAACCGCGGTGATCCGGCTCGGCACGATCTTGCCGCGCTCGGAGACGAAACGCTGCAGCAGCTTGATGTCCTTGTAATCGATCTTGGGCGCGTTCGGGCCCGAGAACGGGCACGATTTGCGGCGCCGGAAAAACGGCCGCCGGGCCGCCCCACCGCGCCCCGCGCCGCCGCTCGACTGGCTTTCCATCTAGGGCTCCACCGGCTCGGCAACCGCGGGCTCGGCAACCGCAGGCTCGGCCGGCGCGGGCTCGCTGGTCGGGCGGTCGACAACCGCGCGTTCGGGAACCGGGCGTTCGGCCCGCTCGCCGTCGCGCGGCTCGCCGTAGCGCTCCCGGTCGCGGTCGCCGGGACCCCGCCGCCCGCGGTCGTCGCGGCTGCCGCGGTTTTGCATGATCGCCGAGGGGCCTTCGTCGAGCGCCTCGACCCGGATCGTCAGGTAGCGCAGCACGTCCTCGTTGATCCGCATCGTGCGCTCGAGCTCGGCGATCGCGGCCGGCGGCGCCGACAGGTTCATCAGCACGAAATGCCCCTTGCGATTCTTGCGCATCCGATAGGCGAGGTTGCGCAAACCCCAATATTCGCGCTTCTTGACCTCGCCGCCATTGTCGGCGATCAGCTGGGCGAGGCTGTCGGCGAGGGCGTCGACCTGGGCCCCGGAAATATCCTGTCGGGCGATAAACACATTCTCGTAGAGCGGCATGGATTGCTAATCCCTTGTGGCTGATAAAGGCCCGGGGCGCGCGCGCAGCCGGGCCGAGCCGGCAGCGGCCGGCAAGGGCGAATCCGGCACTATACAGAAACCGGTTCGGCGGACAAGATGGCGCCCGGGTGGATAGCATTCAGTGGCAGTGATTGGATGGCGGATCGATCGATGCTCGTTGGGGGGAATGGGGATTTGTCGAAGATAAAGCGCGCGATGGTGTTTCCGGGCCAAGGCTCGCAGGCGGTTGGCATGGGGTGCGAGCTCGCCATGGCCTTTCCGGCGGCGCGGCGGCTGTTCGATGAGGTCGACGAGGCGCTGTCGCAGCCGCTCTCGCGGCTGATCTTCGCCGGCCCGGAAAGTGAGCTGACCCTGACCGAAAACGCCCAGCCGGCGCTGATGGCTGTGAGCCTTGCGGTGATTCGCGTGCTCGAAGCCGAGGCCGGCTTCGAGCTCGGCCGCGATGTCGCCTATGTCGCCGGGCATTCGCTTGGCGAGTATTCGGCGCTGGCCGCTTCCGGTGCGCTCGGCGTCGCCGATGCGGCGCGCTTGCTCCGATTGCGCGGCCGGGCGATGCAGCAGGCGGTGCCGGTCGGCCAGGGGGCGATGGCGGCGCTGATCGGGTTCGACGCCGCGGCCGCGCATGCGGTCGCCGCCGAGGCGACCCGCCCCGGGCTCGACCGCGACGAGATTTGCGCCGTCGCCAACGACAATGCGCCGGGGCAGGTGGTGCTGAGCGGCCATCGCGGCGCTGTCGAGCGCGCCATCGCCATCGCCCGCGAGCGCGGTGCACGCCGCGCGATCATGCTCGCGGTCAGCGCTCCGTTTCACTCGCCGTTGCTGGCCCCGGCCGCAGCGGCAATGGCCGAGGCGCTCGCCGGCGTTGCCCTGCGGCCGCCGGCGGTGCCGCTCGTCGCCAATGTGTCGGCCCGCGCGGTCGAGGACCCGGCCACGATCAAGCGGCTCCTGGCCCAGCAGGTCACGGCGATGGTGCGGTGGCGCGAGAGCGTGCTGTTTCTGGCCCAATGCGGGGTCGAGGAAATCATCGAGATCGGCGCCGGGCAGGTGCTGTCCGGGCTCGCCAAGCGCATCGCGCCCGACCTCGCCGCCCGCTCGGTCGGGACCCCGGCCGCGGTCCGGGCACTGGTCGCCGAGCTCTGAGGCGGCGGCATTCGGGCCGGGTCGCGCGATGTTCGATCTGCGGGGTCAGACGGCGCTGGTGACCGGAGCTTCGGGCGGCATCGGCGGGGCGGCCGCCCGGGCGCTGCACCGCCAGGGTGCGGCGCTGATGCTGGCCGGGACCCGGGCCGAGGCGCTCCAGGCGCTCGCCGCCGAACTCGGCGGCGACACCCAAATCGGCCTTGCCGATCTCGGCGACCCGCTCGCCTGCGACCGGCTGATCAAAGACAGCGAGGCAGCACTCGGCCGGCTCGACATCCTGGTCAACAACGCCGGCCTCACCCGCGACGCGCTGGCCTTGCGGATGAGCGACCAGGATTGGCAGGCGGTGCTCGAGGTCGATCTGACCGCCGCCTTCCGGCTGACCCGCGCGGCGCTGCGCGGCATGGTGCGGCGGCGGCACGGCCGGATCATCGCGGTGACCTCGATCGTCGCCGCGACCGGCAACCCCGGCCAGGCCAATTATGCCGCCGCCAAGGCGGCGCTGATCGGCATGTCGAAATCGATCGCGGCCGAGGTCGCCAGCCGCGGCATCACCGTCAACTGCGTCGCCCCGGGGCTGATCACGACGGCGATGACCGACAAGTTGAGCGCCGACCAGCGCGCCCGGCTCGGCGCCGCGATCCCGGCCGGGCGGTTCGGGCTGCCCGACGACGTCGCCGCCGCGATCGTCTATCTGGCCAGCGCGGAGGCCGCCTATGTCACCGGCCACACCTTGCACGTCAACGGCGGCATGGCCATGCTATGACCCGGTCGCGCCGGCAAGCGCAATTCAGCCGAATTGGCACCGCGCGCGAAATCTGTTATGTGAGCCGCGCCTTGATCGTGGCCCCCGGCGGCGACACAATGCCCGCGGATGGCGCCCGGATTTGCGTGTCGAAGCCCAATTTTCAGCCAGCCACTGAGGGGAACAACGGATGAGCGACGTCGCCGAGCGGGTCAAAAAGATCGTTGTCGAGCATTTGGGCGTCGACGAATCGAAGGTGACCGAGAACGCCAGCTTTATCGACGATCTCGGCGCCGACAGTCTCGACACGGTCGAACTCGTGATGGCCTTCGAGGAGGAATTCGGCTGCGAGATTCCGGACGACGCAGCGGAAAAGATCGTGACCGTCAAGGACGCGGTCAGCTTTATCGAAGCGCACAGCTGACGGGTTGCCCGCGCTGTTGGCTTTGCTCGACACCCCCCAATCGCCCAGAGAGGTCCTGCCCCCGTGACCCTTCGACCCTCTGGCCGACCCTGTGGCCGACCCTCTGGCCGACGATGAGAACGGGATGCGGCGCGTCGTCGTAACCGGCATGGGGCTGGTGACGCCCCTCGGCATCGGCC
This sequence comes from uncultured Alphaproteobacteria bacterium, assembly GCA_963755435.1. GTDB lineage: Bacteria > Pseudomonadota > Alphaproteobacteria > ATCC43930 > CGMCC-115725 > AP-15. The sequence continues at coordinate 46,999 of CAVWJX010000014.1, read as the reverse complement.
TCGAGCGCAACTGGCAGAGCCTGATCTCCGGCGCGTCGGGGGTGGGTGCGATCCAGTCCTTCGACGTCTCCGACCTGCCGGCGCGGATCGCCGCCCAGGTGCCGCGCGGGGAAACCTCGGCAGGGCTGTTCAACGCCGACGACTGGGTCCCGGCCAAGGACCAGCGCAAGATGGACGGCTTTATCGTCTACGCGCTGGCCGCCGCCGCCCAGGCGGTCGAGGATGCCGATTGGACGCCCGAGAGCGAGTATGAGCGCGAGCGCACCGGGGTCATGATCGGCTCCGGCATCGGCGGCCTCTCCGGCATCACCGAGGGCGGGTTCACCCTCAAGGAGCGCGGACCGCGCCGCCTGTCGCCGTTTTTCATCCCGGCCAATCTGATCAACCTCGCCGCCGGCCATGTCTCGATCCGCTATGGCTTCAGCGGGCCGAACCATGCGGTCGTGACCGCGTGCTCGACCGGCGCCCACGCGATCGGCGATGCGGCCCGGCTGATCATGCTCGATGATGCCGACGTGATGGTGTGCGGCGGCACCGAAGCAGCGGTCTGCCGGCTCGGCATCGCCGGGTTTGCCGCGGCGCGGGCCTTGTCGACCGGGTTCAATGACGATCCGACGCGCGCCTCGCGGCCGTGGGACCAGGCCCGCGACGGGTTCGTCATGGGCGAGGGCGCCGGCATCCTGGTGCTCGAGGAACTCGACCATGCGCGCCGACGCGGCGCCCGGATCTATGCCGAGGTGATCGGCTACGGCATGTCCGGCGACGCCTATCATCTGACCGCACCGGCCGAGGACGGCAACGGCGCCTTCCGCTCGATGCGCAACGCGCTGCGCCGCGCCGCGATCCCGCTCGAGCGGATCGACTATATCAACGCCCACGGCACCTCGACCCCGCTCGGCGACGAGATCGAATTGGGCGCGGTCAAGCGGCTGTTCGGCCGCCACGCCTACGAATTGTCGATGTCGTCGACCAAATCGGCGATCGGCCACCTGCTCGGCGCCGCCGGCAGCGTCGAAGCGATCTTCTCGATCCTGGCGATCCGCGACGGCGTCGTTCCGCCGACCTTGAACCTCGACAATCCGTCGCCGGCCTGCGACATCGACCTGGTGCCCAAACGCGCCAAAGAGCGCCGGGTGAGCTATGTGCTGACCAATTCCTTCGGCTTTGGCGGCACCAACGCGTCTCTGGTCTTCGCCGGGCCGCCCTGAGCGGCGGCGCCGCCGAACCATCCGGGAATCGGGGAAATGCGCGGCGCGCTTCGCCTGTTCGGATGGGCGCTGTTGGCCGTGTCGGCGTTGCTCGCCGCCGCCGGCGGGGCCGGCTGGTGGCTTTACCGGGAGGTCACCGCGCCCGGCCCGCTGACCCGGTCGCGCACCTTGGTGGTTCCGCCGCGGACTGGCCTTTCCGGCATCGCCGCGCTGCTCGCCGACAACGGCGTGATCCGCCAGGCGCTGCCGTTCGAGATCGCCGCCATGGTGTCGGGCAAGGGCACGGCGCTGCTGGCCGGCGAATATGAATTCCCGGCCGGGACCAGCGCTCTCGCTGCCGCTGATCTGTTGGCCAGCGGCAAAACCGTGCAGCACCGGCTGACCATCCCGGAAGGGCTGAGCAGCGCCCAGATCGTGGCCCTGGTGCGGGCCGCCCCGGCGCTCACCGGCGACATCGGCCAGATCCCGCCCGAGGGCGCGCTGATGCCCGATACCTATGTCTACAGCTACGGCAATACCCGCGCCGCGCTGCTCGCACGCATGGAGCGGGCGATGGAGCGCGCGGTCGAGACCGCCTGGGCCGAGCGGCGCCCTGACCTGCCGATGGCCAACCCGCAGCAGCTGGTGATCCTCGCCTCATTGGTCGAGCGCGAGGCCAAGCGGCCGGCCGACCGGGCGCTGATCGCCGCCGTCTTCATCAACCGGCTGCGCCTCGGCATGCGCCTGCAATCCGACCCGACCGTGATCTACGCGCTGAGCGACGGCGGCGCGCGGACGCTCGACCGCCCGCTGAGCCGCGCCGATCTCGAGACCGCCTCGCCGTACAACACCTATGTCGAAAACGGGCTGCCACCCGGCCCGATCGACAATCCGGGGGTGGCGGCGCTGCGCGCGGCGGCCCGGCCGGCGCCGACCGACGATCTCTATTTTGTCGCCGACGGCTCGGGCGGGCACGTCTTTGCCCGGACGCTGGCCGAGCACAACCGCAACGTCGCCCAGTACCGCCGCGGCGTTGGAGCCGAGCCCGATCCGCCGCCCTCTCCGCGCCGTTGAGGCCCGGCCCACCGAGCCAACCCCGTGCGCCGCCGATGGCGCAGCGCCGACGCGACCGCTATAACCGCGCAGTGACGGCAGCGGGAGTGCGGCGGTGGGCGTGGCCAGCATGACGGGGTTCGCTCGGACCCAGGGCGAGGCGCCCGGGATCTCCTGGGCCTGGGAGGTCAAGAGCGTCAACGGCCGGGCGCTCGATCTGCGGCTGCGGCTCGGCCCCGGCTTCGATGCGCTCGAGCCCGAGTTGCGTGCCGCCTTAGCGCAGCGTTTTCGCCGCGGCAATTTCTCGGCGAACTTGTCAATTGCCCGCATCGCCGCGCCGGTGCTGCGCATCAACCGCGCGGCGCTCGCGCAACTCGTCGCGCTGATCAACGAGCTCAGTGGTGAGGTCGAAGCGGCGCCGCCGCGGCTCGACGGGCTGCTGGCCTTGCGCGGGGTGGTCGAGACCGTCGAGGACGAGGAGGAGGCGGTGCTGGAGGCCAGGCGCGGCGCGGTGCTCGCCGGCTGGATCGCGGCGCTCGATCGGCTCGCCGCGGCGCGCGCCGAGGAAGGTGCCCGGATTGCCGTCATGCTGCGCCACCAGCTCGACGAGACGGCGACCCTCGCCGCCGCCGCCGAAGCCCGCGCCGTCTCGCAGCCGGCGGCCCTGCGCGAGCGGCTGCGCACGGTGCTGGCGGGCCTCGCCGATCTCGCCCCCTCGGTCGCTGAGGAGCGGGTGGCCCAGGAAGTCGCCCTCCTCGTCGCCCGCTCCGACATCCGCGAGGAATTGGAGCGGCTGCGCGCCCATCTCGAGCAGGCCGGCGACTTGCTGGACGAGGGCGCGGCGGTCGGCCGGCGCCTCGATTTCCTGTGCCAGGAGCTGAACCGCGAAGCCAATACCCTGTGTTCGAAATCGGCCGATATCGAGCTGACCCGGATTGGCCTGGCGCTGAAGGCGGTGATCGAGCAGTTCCGCGAACAGGTGCAGAACATCGAATGAGTGGCTCACCGATCACGCGGCGCGGGCTGTTGCTGGTACTTTCCTCGCCCTCGGGTGCCGGCAAGACGACGATCGCCCGCCGCCTTGTCGAGGACGATCCGAGCCTCACCCTCTCGGTATCGGTGACCACCCGTCCGCAGCGGCCGGGTGAAATCGATGGCCGCGACTATCGCTTCATCGACCAGCGGCAGTTTGACGAGATGGTCGCGGCGGGCGAATTGTTGGAGCACGCGCGGGTCTTCGGCAATTGCTACGGCACGCCGCGCCGGCCGATCGAGGACGCGCTCGCCGCCGGCCGCGACGTGGTCGGTGATCTCGACTGGCAGGGGACCCGCCAGCTCGCCGCCAAGGTACCGAAGGATCTAGTCGCGGTCTTTGTCCTGCCGCCGAGCCTCGCCGCACTGAAGGAGCGGCTGCGCCATCGTGCCCAGGACAGCGCTGCGGTGGTTGCCGGCCGGATGTCGAAATCGGCCGAGGAGATGAGCCACTGGGCCGAATACGATTACGTCATCGTCAACGACACGGTCGAAGCGAGCCTCGCCCAGGCTCGTGCCATCGTCACCGCCGAGCGGCTGCGCCGCACTCGCCAGTCCGGCCTCGCCGCTTTCGTCGAGCAGCTGCGCCGGGTCTGACCCGCGAGACTGGTTTGTCTCCGGGCCGCGCGGCCTCAGTCAGGCGTCGAGGTTCGCAGCGCCTCGGTCGTTGCCCCGGCTTTCGCCGGGGTTTTCCGCGCCGCGTCCGGTGCTCGATTTTCTCGATTTTATTGAGCGGCAGCGGGCATCGGCTGGTGCGCCTTGAGAAAGCTGCGCACCCGGTTGATCGTGCGGGCGAGCAATTCCGGCGGTTCGCGCCAAGGGTAAACCGTGACCTCGGCGTTGGGCGCCAGCGAGGCGATGTCGATGGCGGTCTGGTAGGGGTGCGCCGGAGTGTCGTCGGGCATCACGAGGATCGGTGTCCGGCACGACCGCGCAAAGTCGCGCGACACGCTGTAGACGAAGTCGGGTCGCGCCCGGTAGAGGTCGTGCAGGTATTTTTCGACCTGCGCCATGTTGAGGTCGGGCCGCCGGGCGAGCAGCTCCGGGGCCCATACGTCGCGGCCCGAATTATACATGACGTCCGGGTTTTTCGGCCGGTGCCCGACCGGTTGGCAGCACACCGCGGCAACGACGCGGTTGGGGGCGCGCTCGATCAGCTTCATCGCGAACGGGCCGCCGATGCAGTAGCCCATGAAGAAGAACTCGCCGATGCCGAGGTGGTCCATCAGCCCCAGCTGGTCGTCGGCGAAGGCGCCCCACGGGTCTTGCGCCGGGATCGGGCCGCTGCTCTCGCCGCCATTGGCGTTGCGCTGGTCCATCGTGATGATGCGGAAATCGTTCTTGAACGCTTCCGGCGCGTTGAATACCGCAGTCGGCCAGTTGTCGACGCGCGAGTTCAAGCCGCCGCCGGGGGTGACCAGCAGCGGGAAGCCCGAGCCGGCCTCCTCGTAGCGAATGCGGACGTTGCCCTTCTGGTAAAATGCCATGGCGGTTTCTCCTTGGCTCCGCGAGTGCGTCGAGGCTCAGCGTTGGCGCACGAACTTGTCGACGCTGCGCTCGGTGGTCAGCCCGGCGTAGATGTCGCCGTGCCGGTCGACGCCGACGCCGTGGACATGGCGGCTCTCCAGCCGGGCCAGCACATTTCCTTGAGGGTCGCGGACGCAGACATAGGCGGGCTTGCCCTCGTCCTCTTGTTCGGCGATGTAGAAATTGCCGTCCTCGCCGCGGGTGATGTCGTTGGGGCCGCCCATGCCGGTCCACTGGCCGAGGTAGTCGCCTTCGGGCGAGAAGATCTGGATGCGCTTGTTCGACCGGTCGGCGACATAGAGTTTGCCCGCGTCGTCGAAGGCGATGCTGTGCGGCAGGTGGAACTGGCCGGCGGCGCTGCCCGGAGCGCCCCACGATTTGACGAGCCGGCCGTCGGGGTTGAAGCGGTGGACGCGGGCGTTGCGATAGCCGTCGGTCACGTAAATGTCGCCATTGGGGTGGGCCAGCATCTCGGTCGGGTGATTGAACGGCCCGGCCGCGCGCTCGGCGAGCCAGTTGGTCACATTGCCGGTATCGGAATGCACGCCGCGCCGGCCGAGTTCCAGGAGCGGCTTGCCGTCAAGGGTGAACGATTTTGCCACCGAATCCGAACGATCGGTGGTGTAGACCACGTTGCCGACGATTTTCAGGCCATGCGGGTCGGTGACCTCGCCGGTGCCCCAGGCGCCGAGATAGTTGCCCTCGCGGTCGAAGATCACCACCGGCGGGTCCTTGCGCTGGAAGACGTAAACCCGGTCCTGCGCATCGGCCGCCACCCGGCTGACCATCCCCATCGACTGACCCGCCGGCAGCTTGGGGAAATCGCGGATCAGCTCGTAGGTGTATTTGCCACTGCCCAACTGTGCCATTGCTGAATTCCTCCCGGAATGACCTTGCCAGCTCGGCTGCCACGGTTGCGGCCGGCCGCTGCCGCTGCCAGGCTTTGGCGCTGCGGCACTGCTCCAGCATAGCGGTGGGAGCGCCTTTTATGAAACGATCCGATCGCCTATGCTGGCGGCCGGCGGATGGCCTTGGGGAGGCTTGCGATGAAGCCAGAAGCGGTAGGCATGTCGTCGGCGCGGCTGGCGCGGCTCGACCAGGTAATGCAGCGCCGCTATGTCGATGGCGGCTATCTGCCGGGCATGGTGACCCATGTCCATCGCCAGGGTCAGCTGGTCCACACCGCGGTCTGCGGCAAGATGGACCTCGAGCGCGGCACGCCAATGCGCGAGGACGCGATCTTCCGCATCTATTCGATGTCGAAGCCGATCACCGCCGTGGCCCTGATGATGCTGGTCGAAGAGGGCCTGATCGGATTGGACGATGCGGTCCACAGCCACATTCCGGCCTGGAAGCAGCTCGGCGTTTACGCCAGCGGCACGCCCTCGCTATTGGCCGACGCGCCGCCGAGCTTTATGACGACGCCGGCGCTGCGGCCGATGAAAATCATCGATCTGGCCACCCACACCTCCGGCCTGACCTATGGCTTTATGATGCGCACTGCGGTCGACGCGGCCTATCGACGGGCCAAGGTTACCGACCGCCAGACCCCGGGCGGGCTGCCGCAGATGATCGAGCAACTGGCCCAGATCCCGCTCGATTTTTCGCCGGGAACGGCCTGGAATTATTCGGTGTCGATCGACGTGTTGGGCTACCTGGTCGAGAAGCTGTCCGGCGTGAAGTTTGGCGAGTTCCTGCGCACCCGGCTGTTCGAGCCGCTCGGCATGAACGACACCGCGTTCTGGGTCGCGCCAGACAAGACCGAACGGTTCGCCTCGTGCTATCAGCCGGAGGGCCAGGGCCGCGGGCTGAAATTGCAGGATGACGGCCGCAACAGCACCTATGCCGAGGCGCCGAGGCTCGAATCGGGCGGCGGCGGCTTGGTGTCGACGGCGCACGATTATCTGCGCTTCTGCCGCATGATGCTGAACGGCGGCGCCCTCGACGGCGTGCGGATTGTGAGCCCCAAGACGGTGGCGCTGTTCAGCCTCAACTACCTGCCCGGCGGCAGGGAGGTCGCCGACATGGCGCTGCCCGGGATGTTCAGCGAGTTGGGCTATGCGGGGGTCGGCTTTTCGCTCGGCTGCGGAGTCAACGTCGATGTGGCCAAGACCCGGCTGCCCGGCTCGCTCGGCGAATATTTCTGGGGCGGGGCAGCCGCGACCGCGTTCTGGATCGACCCACGAGAACAGCTCGCGGTCGTGTTCATGACCCAGGTGATCGGCAGCGAGGCGCGGCTGACCCTGCGCCGCGACCTTCGCACCCTGGTCTATTCGGCGATGACCGAGACGTTGGCCTGAGCCTCGGCCTCGGCCAGGGCGTTGGCAGGGCGGCAGAGCTGGCCCTGCCGCCCTGGTGCGTTGGAGTTCCGCCTTAGCGCGCGACGGTCGCCGGTCGATTGGCCTTGAGGAAGGTGCGGATGTGGCGCATCGCCAGCGGGATCTTGTCCGGCGTGTCCTTCCACGGATAGAGGCTGGCTTGCGCGTTCGGCGCCAACAGCGCGCTCTCCATGGCGACGGCGTAGGGGTGGGCCGGGACGTCGTCCGGCAGGACCAGGATCGGGGTCTGGCAGTCGCGCACGAAATCGCGGGTCACGGTAAAGACGAAATCGGCGTTGGCGCGGTACATTTTGCTGAGGAAAGCGTCGACCGTCGCCATCGTGATCTCGGGCCGGCGCGCGCACAGGGCCGGGCCCCAGCCCTTGATGTTGTTCTGGTAGAAGAGGTCGGGCAGCTCCGGGCGGAAGCCGGAGGGCTGCGCCAGGACCGCGGCGACGACGCGCCCGCGCACCCGCTTCAGCAGGTTCCAGATGAACGGGCCACCGATGCAGAAGCCGAGCACCATGAATTCGCTGATGCCGAGGTGATCAATTAGCCCGATATGATCATCGGTATAGGCGTCCCACGGCCGGCCGGTCTCGAGCGGCCCGGAGGACTGACCGCCATTGGCGTTGCGCAGATCGGCGGCGATGACGCGGTATTCGCCCTTGAACTGATCGATCGGGTTGAATGGGTGGGTCGCCAGCCCGGCGACGGTCGAGTTCAGCCCGCCGCCCGGGATCACCAGCAGCGGGAAGCCCGAGCCGGCCTCCTGATAATGGATGCGAACATCGCCTTTTTCATAAAACGGCATGGCAGCTGCTCCTTGCTCGCTGGTTGGTCACGGGAAATGCGTCGGCGCGCGTGTCGGGTAGCGGCGCGCCTTTGGGCACATCGCACCAATATACCCCGATGTTCGCCATTGCGAGCGAAGCAATCTGGCGCGTTGGCGCCAATCCGATCGAGCAGAGCAGCGCCCTTCGGCAAACGGCCGGGGACGATCGGCGGATTGCGCCTCGCCTTACCGGCGCGACGCGGCCTGATCGGGCGCTTATGCAGCGGCAGCGGCGGGCGGTTTCCGGGTTTTTGGCCAGCGCGCGGCGACCAGCGGCAATACCTCCTCGACCAGGCGGCGGGACTGCGCCAACAGTTCGGCGTCGCCGCGGGCGGCTGGGCGCAGGATGAATTTCGAGATGCCGCCCTCGACAAAGGCGGCGATGCGCTCGACGATCGCCTGGGCGTCGCCGATCGCGAAATGCCGCTGCGGGTCGCGCCCGGTGCGCTTGCGGTAGGCCTCGTAGAGGCGCTCGAGCGCCGGGTCGTCGGGACGGCCAAAGCGAAACGCGATGCCGGCGCCATAATGGTCGTCGTCGAGCGGTCGGCCTTCGGCGATCGCGGCGGCGCGGATCGCGGCGACGACGGCGCCGATATCCTCGGGGGTTTCGCCGCCGGCCTGCCAGCCGGTGCCAAACCGCGCGGTGCGCCGGATCGCCGCCGGGCTCGAGCCGCCGATCCACATCGGCAGGTCGGGCTGCACCGGCTTCGGGCTGATCGAGGCGCCGCTCAGCCGATAGTGGACACCCTCGAAATCGACCGAATCCTCGGCCCACAGGCGGCGGATGATTTCGAGCCCCTCATCGGTCTTGCGGCCGCGGGTCTTGGTGTCGAGGTTCAAGGCGCGCCATTCCGGGGCGAGCGGGCTGCCGATGCCAAACGCCGGCAACAGCCGCCCCTCGGACAGGACGTCGATCGTGGCGCACTGCTTGGCCAGCAGCACCGGGTCGCGGAACGCCAGCGACAGGACGTTGACGCCGAATTTGATCCGCCGGGTGCGGCCGGCGAGGGCGGCCATCACGCTCATGCATTCGAGGATCGGCTCGCGGCTGACGATCCGGTCGGTCTGCCACAGCGAGTTGACCCCGCCCGCCTCGCACAGATCGACCCAGCGCCAGAACCCGGCGACGCTGTCGAACGCAAACTCCATCAGGCCGAGGCCGACGGCGACGTTTCGCGGCATGGCAGTCTCCTCGAACGTTACGGCCCGGCTCGGCCTCAGGCTGCCGGTCGGGACCGCCGCAACCTAGCCCGGCGCGAGCCCGCGGGGGAGTTGCATCTCGTCTCGGCCGGCTGTCGCGCGTGCGTTGGGTCTCGTTGATCTTGATCAATGCACGATGCTAGAATTGCATGTTTAGTCAAAAAAATTTGGTTGGAGGCTTCCGATGCGCGCCATGGACGTGATGACGACCCCGGTGATCACGGTCGATCCCGAGATGACGGTGCAGGATCTGGCAAAGCTGTTGTCCGAAAAGGGCATCAGCGGGGTTCCGGTGTGCGAGGGCGGCGACCGGCTGGTCGGCATCGTCAGCGAGGGCGATCTGCTGCACCGCGCCGAGACCGGCACCGAGCGGCGGCTGCAAAAGCGCCGGTCGTGGTGGCTCGACTCGCTCGCCGCCGAAGAGGAAGCGGCCCGCGACTATGTCAAGGCGCACGGCCAGAGGGTCCGCGACATCATGAGCCGCGAGGTCATCTCGGTCAGCGAAACGACCGATCTCGCCGAGGTCGCGATGCTGCTCGAAACCCGGCTGATCAAGCGGGTCCCGGTGGTCCGCGACGGTAAGCTCGTCGGCATCATCAGCCGGGCCAACCTGGTGCGCGCGCTGGCGACGACCAGCACCGCCCCGGCGATCGTCGCCGACGCCGACGACCGCAGCATCCGCGAGCGGCTGCTCCGGGAGCTGCGCGGCCAGCGCTGGGCCAATGTGTGGGCCGCCGACATCATGGTGCGCGACAAGGTCGTGCATATCTGGCTGTCCGACGACCAGCCGATGGCCGAGCGCGACGCCTTGCGCGTCGCCGCCGAGAACATCCCCGGCGTGCGCCGCGTCGAGGAGCACGTCGTCCCGGCCCCGGTCATCCCGGCGTACTAGGCCGAGGACAAAGACGCACTCGGATGGCCATCCAAGCCTCTCTGCGAGCTTGATCGGGCGCGTGGATGGCCGGAGCAAGTCGAGCAAGTCCGGCCATGACACCTCCAAAGGGCCGGCCTCGCGCCGCTGCGCTTGACCTCGGGGACCCTCGCATAGTCTGGTCCGACGGTGGTTGTCGCTGATCGGAAGGGCTGCACGATGCCGGGTCCATTGCATGGCTATCGCATCGTCGATCTGACCTCGAACGTTTCGGGGCCGCTGGCGACGATGATCCTCGCCGACCAGGGCGCCGACGTGATCAAGGTCGAAGCTCCGGACGGCGGCGATGCGACGCGCGCCGGGGGCAAGCGGCGGGCCGGGTTTACCGCGTCGTTCCTGAACAACAACCGCAACAAGCGCTCGATCGTCCTCGATCTGAAACGGCCGGCCGCGGTCGAGGCGCTGCTGCGGCTCGCGGCGGGCGCCGATGTCTTTGTGCAAAATTACCGCCCCGGTGTGGCCGAACGGCTCGGCATCGGCGAGGACGCGGTGCGCGCGGCGGCACCCAACATCGTCTATGTCTCGATCAGCGGCTTTGGCGAGAAAGGACCCTACGCCGCAAAGCCGGCCTATGACCCGGTGATCCAGGGATTTTCGGGCCTCGCCACGGTGCAGGCCGGCTCCGACGAGGCGCGCCCGCGGCTGCTGCGCACGATCCTGCCCGACAAATTGACCGCGATCACCGCCTCGCAGGCGATCACCGCGGCGCTCCTGGCGCGCGAGCGCACCGGCGAGGGGCAGCACGTGCGGTTGTCGATGCTCGAAGCGGTGCTGGCGTTTTTGTGGGCCTCGGATATGAGCAGCCAGACCTTTATCGGCGATGAGCCGTCGCGCCAGGAGGCTGCCAGCGCGCTCGACCTGATTTACGATACCGCGGATGGCTGCATGACCGTGGCGGCGTTGACCGACCGGCAATGGGCCGGGCTGGCGCGGGCGGTCGAGCATCCCGAATGGATTAGCGACGAGCGGTTCAAGACGCCGGCATTGCGCCAGCAGAACATCGACGAGCGGCTGCGGCTGACCCAGGAAGCGCTGCGCACCCGCCCGGCGGCGGAATGGCTCGAAAAGCTGACCGCAGCGCAGGTTCCGTGCGGCCCGATACTGACCCGCAACGAGGTGATCCGCCATGCGCAGGTGGAGGCGCTGGGGCTCGTCGTCGAAACCGAGCACGAGCAGGCCGGACGGCTGCGCCAGACGCGGGCGGCGGCGCGGTTTTCCCAAACGCCAGCGGAAATTCGCCGCGGCGCCCCGACGCTCGGCGAGCACACCGAGGAAATCCTGGGCGAGCTCGGCTATAGCCCGGCGGAAATCGCAGCGCTGATGGCACCCCCGATGCCACAAGCCGCGGACGGAGATTAGTGTGGCGCACGAGAAACCGATCAGACCCGGCCGCCGCAACTATTTTCTTGCCATGTCGGCTAAAGCCGGCACCCATGGCTGGCATAGGTCCCGACCTTCGTCGGGATGGCGATGCCGCTGATCTCGTGAACTTCTGTTCAGGACACTAGCAGGTGATCGATTTTTATTACTGGCCGACGCCGAACGGCTGGAAGGTCGCGATCATGCTCGAGGAGTGCGGCCTCGATTATCGGATGATCCCGGTCAATATCGGCCGCGGCGACCAGTTCAAGCCCGAGTTCCTGGAAATCAGCCCGAACAACCGGATGCCGGCGATCGTCGACCATGACGCGCCGGACGAATTTGGCGGCGAGCCGCTGCCGGTATTCGAATTGGGCGCAATCCTGATCCATCTCGCCGAAAAGACCGGGCGGTTCATGCCGCAGACCCGGCGCGGGCGCAAGGAGTGCCTCGAATGGCTGTTCTGGCAGGTCGGCAATCTCGGCCCGATGGCCGGCCAGCTCAGCCACTTCGTCAACTATGCGCAAGGCGATCATCCCTATTCGCACCAGCGTTATGCCGACGAATACCACCGCTGCCTCGGCGTGCTCGAGCGCCGGCTCGACGGGCGCGAATTCATTCTCGGCGAATATTCGATCGCCGATATGGCGTCGTGGCCGTGGGTGCTGATTTCGAAGCCGCTCGGCCAGCCGCTCGAGGTGTTTCCCAACGTCGCGCGCTGGCGCGAACGGGTCAAACAGCGGCCGGCGGTTCAGAAGGGCGTCGATCTCGGCAAGGAATTGCGCCGCTCGGCCCCGCCGACCGAGGAGGAACGCCGGGTTCTGTTCAACCAGACTGCCCGATCGGTGCCGGACCGGCCGTAGCCGCGCGAGCCTCGGCTCGGCTAATCGCTATGGAATGGCGGTGCTGCGGCCGATGTCGCGGCGGCAGAAGCCTTCCGGCCAGTCGATCCGGTCGATCGCGGCATAGGCGCGGGCACTGGCCTCGGCGAGATCGACACCCGAAGCGGTGACGCCGAGAACGCGGCCGCCATCGGCGACAAGCCGGCTGGTCCCGGCCTCCGCCGTCGCTGGCTCGCGGCGGGTGGCGGCGTGGAAGATCTTGACCGCCGGGTCGGCGCCGGCCCGGTCGAGGCCGCGGATCTCGCTGCCGCGCAGGGGCTCGCCCGGATAGCCGCGAGCGGCCATCACCACGCATAGCGCCGTTTCGGCACGCCAGCGCAGATCGACCTGGCGCAGCACCCCTTCCTGTGCCGCGATCAAGGCCGGCATCGGGTCGCTCGTCAGCCGCATCATCAACGCCTGCGCCTCGGGGTCGCCAAAGCGGACATTGTATTCGAGCAGCATCGGCCCGGTATCGGTCAGCATCAGCCCGGCGTAGAGCACGCCCTTGAAGGCGCGGCCTTGCCGGCGCATCGCCGTGACTGTCGGCATCACGATGCGGTCCATGACCTGGCCTTCGAGCGCCGGGGTCAGCATGGCGGCCGGGGAAACGGCGCCCATACCGCCGGTGTTCGGGCCGGTGTCGCCCTCGCCCGCGCGCTTGTGGTCTTGTGCGGTGGCGAGCGGCAAGGCGTCCTCGCCGTCGACCAGGGCGAAAAAGCTCGCCTCCTCGCCCTCGAGAAAATCCTCGACCACGATTTCGAGCCCGGCGGCGCTGAAGCGATGCTCGACGAGTGCGGCGTCGACCGCGCGAAAGGCGCTGTCGAGGTCCATCGCGACGGTGACCCCCTTGCCGGCGGCAAGGCCATCGGCCTTGACCACGATCGGCGCCCGATGCGCGGCGATGTAGGCCTTTGCCGCCGCCGGGTCGCGGAAACTACGATAAGGTGCGGTCGGGATCCCGGCCCGGGCGCACAGATCCTTGGCAAAGGACTTCGAGGCTTCGAGCGCCGCCGCCGCGGCACTTGGGCCGAACGCCGCCACTCCTTCGGCAGCGAGCGCGTCGACGAGGCCGAGGGCGAGCGGCGCCTCCGGCCCGACCACGACGAAATCGATCCGCTCGCGCCGGCAGAATGCGACGAGCCCGGCGATGTCGGTCGCCCAAATCGACACGCATTCGGCCTCCTCGGCGATCCCGGCATTGCCCGGCGCGCAATAGAGCCGGTCGACCAGCGGCGAGGCCGCGATCGCCCAGGCGAGCGCATGCTCGCGCCCGCCCGAGCCGACGATGAGCACCCGCATCACATCACCCGGTGCGGGTCGGCACCCGCTCCACCCCGCGGGATGGAGAGGGTGTAAATCACCTTCGGCACCCGCATCGCGCTCCCTCCTGTGCTCGGCTATCATATGGGGATGAATGATCTACTGACCTCGGCACCGCCGCGCACCAACCTTGCCGAATATACCGTCTCCGAACTGTCCCTGGCGCTGAAGCGCTCGATCGAGGATGGTTTCGGCTTTGTCCGGGTGCGCGGCGAGGTCTCGGGCTTCAAGCGGCACGGCTCGGGGCATTGCTACCTGGCGCTGAAGGACGCCGATGCGGTGCTCGACGCGGTGTGCTGGCGGATGACCGCGATGCGCCTCGCGGTCAAGCCCGAGGACGGCATGGAGGTGGTGTGCACCGGGCGGCTGACCACCTTTCCAGGACGCTCGAAGTATCAGCTGGTCATCGACACGATCGAATTGGCCGGGGTGGGCGCGCTGCTCAAGCTGCTCGAAGAGCGGCGCCGGCGGCTGGCTGCCGAGGGGCTGTTCGCGGCCGAGCGCAAACAGAAGCTGCCATATCTGCCGGCGGTGATCGGGGTGGTGACGTCGCCGACCGGCGCGGTGATTCGCGACATTCTGCACCGGCTCGCCGACCGCTTCCCGCGCCGGGTGCTGATCTGGCCGGTGGCGGTGCAGGGCGAGGGGGCGGCGGCGCAGGTGGCCGCCGCGATCGCCGGCTTCAACCGCCTGCCGCGCGAGGGTGCGGTGCCGCGGCCCGACCTGGTCATCGTCGCGCGCGGCGGCGGCAGCCTCGAAGACTTGATGGCCTTCAACGAGGAGGTCGTGGTGCGCGCCGTCGCGGCCTCCTCGATCCCGCTGATCTCGGCGGTCGGCCACGAGACCGACACGACCCTGATCGACCACGCCAGCGATGTGCGCGCGCCGACGCCCTCCGCTGCGGCCGAAATGGCGGTGCCGGTGCGGCTCGAGCTGATCGCCGGCCTCGCCGGCAACGCCGGGCGGCTGTCGGGCGGGCTCGCCCGGCTGCTCGCCGAGCGGCGGCTGCACCTCGCCGGTCTGGCGCGCGGATTGCCGTCGCCGCACGACCTGATCGGCAACGCCACCCAGCGCCTCGACGAGCGCGCCGAGCGGCTGCGCCTCGGCGCCGAGCGCCATCTGCGCGCCGCCCGCCATCGGCTCGATCTCGCCGCGGTGCGGCTGCGGCCGGAGGCATTGCGGGCCGATCTCGCCCGCGCCGGCGTCCGCCTCGCCGAGACCGAGACTTGGCTGCACGCCGCGGCGACCCGGGCAATCGCGGCCCGGCGCGAGGCGCTCGACAATTTCGCCGGCCGGCTCGCCACCCATTCCGAACGGCACGAGAGCCTCTTGGCGCGCGGCTATGTCGTGGTCCGCGACGGCGACGCCCGAGTTGTGACCGAGGCGGCCTCGATCAAGCCAGGTGCGGCACTCGACCTTGAATTCTACGACGGCAAGGTCGGCGCCATTGCCGGCCGCACCCCGCGCCGGCCGGTCCGCCGTGCCCCGCCGCGCCCGGAACAGGGCAGCCTGTTCTAGTGGGCCTCGGGGCTGAAGAATGCGTCGACGATCAGCGCGAGGCGATCGATTTTCTCAGCCGGGCGGCCTCCTACGGGCCGGCGGTCGAGCGGGTCGAGATTATCGAAACCCATGTGTCGCTGGTGTTTTTGGCCGGTGATTGCGCCTACAAGCTGAAGCGCGCGGTCAAGCTGCCCTATCTCGATTTTTCGACCGCCCGGCGCCGCGGCGAGGCGTGTGCAGCCGAGCTGGCGCTGAACCGGCGCACCGCGCCCGCGCTTTATCTGAACCTCCGCCAGCTCGCGCGCAATTTGGCGGGGGCAGTGTGTTTTTCGGATGAAGGCCCGGCGGTTGATTGGGTCGTGGTGATGCGGCGGTTCGATCAGAGATTGCTGTTCGACGCGCTCGCCCAGGCGGGCCGGCTCGACCAGCGGCTGATGGAGGCGCTCGCCGACCACATCGCGCGATTCCACGAATCAGCCGAACGGCGTCCCGACAATGGCGGGACGGCGGCGCTGCGCGACATCGCCGAGACCAATCACCAGGTCCTTGCCGCCGTGCACGGCGGCGGCTTCGCCCGCGAGCGCGTTGAGGCGATCCTCGACAAATGGCGAAAAGCGCTGGCCAGCGCAAACGCGCTGCTCGAAGCCCGAAAGGCGGCCGGCAAGGTGCGGCGCTGCCACGGCGATCTGCACCTGCGCAACATCTGCCTCGTCGACGGCGAGCCGACACTGTTCGATTGCCTGGAATTTTCCGAGGCGCTGGCCAGCATCGATGTCCTTTACGATCTGGCCTTTTTGTTGATGGACCTCGAGCATCGCGGTCTGACAAATCTCGCCAACCGGGTGCTGAACCGCTATCTCGACCGCACCGGCGAGGATGACGGGCTGGCGGCGATGCCGCTGTTCCTATCCTTGCGCGCCGGGATCCGGGCGCATGTGACCGCATCGATGCTGGCGCAGGCCAAGAGCCCGCAAAGAGGGCGCGACATGGCCGCGGAAGCTCGCCGCTATCTCGACCTCGCGCATCGCGTGCTGATGCCGCAGCCTCGCCGGTTGGTGGCAGTCGGCGGCCCGAGCGGCAGCGGTAAATCGACCCTCGCCATGGCGCTCGCGCCCGAGCTCGGCCTCCGCCCCGGCGCCCGCGTGCTGCGCAGCGACGTCACCCGCAAGCTGTTGCTCGGCGTGGCCCCCGAGACCCGGCTGCCGGCGGACGCCTACACGCCCGAGATCACCCGCCGGGTTTACGACATCCTGTGCGAGAAGGCGGCAAAGGCGGTCGCCGCCGGGTATTCGGTGATCATCGACGCGGTATCGCTGCGGCCGGCCGAACGGCAGTCCTTCGCCGAGATCGCGCGCCGGGCCGGAGTGCCGTTTTCCGGGCTGTGGCTCGAAGCCGGGGCGCCGGCGATGGCCGCGCGGATCAGCGCTCGCCGCGGCGACGCCTCCGACGCCACCCCGGAAATCCTGGCGCACCAGCTGCGCCAGGACCCGGGTGGAATGGACTGGACCCGGATCGACGCCGGCGCCGGACCCGAGCAATGCCTCGACGCCGCCCGCCGCGCCCTCGCCCTCGATTGAGCGGGCCGCGCGCCTACTCCATCGGCAGGCCCGGATGAACCGCGCGGCTGTCGAGCGGAGTGAATTGCGGGGCGAGCGCCGGAATCGCGACCTCGGCCAGGGTTTCGGGCGTCCAGCCGCCCTGGCGATGGACCATGCGCACCGGTCGCATATGGCCGTAGAGCGACAATTCGCCGGCGCGCTGATGAAACACCTGGCCGTTGACCTGGGCGGACTGCTCGGAGGCGAGAAAGACGCAGAGCGGTGCGATCGCGTCGGCCCGGCTGCGGCGCAGCCGCTCTTCGCGGATGGCGGCGGCCTGCGGGTCCTTGGGCGTTGGCACCGAGCGGGTCATGCGGGTGTCGGCCGATGGGCAGATGACGTTGACGGTGATCCCGCGCGCGGCATTTTCCATCGCCACGATGCGCGCCAGGGCGACGATGCCGAGCTTGGCCGCGCCGTAGTTGCACTGGCCGACATTGCCGAGCAGCCCGGAGGTCGACGACACCATGATGATGCGGCCGTAATTCTGCTCGCGAAACAGGTTGATCGCCGCGCGATTGATGTTGAAATGGCCGGTCAGATGAACGTCGAGAACGGCCTGCCAGTCCTCGGGGAACATGTTGTGGAACATCTTGTCGCGCAGGATGCCGGCGGCGTCGAACACGATGTGCAGCCCGCCGAAAGTGTCGCGCGCCTGGCTGACCATTTGCAGGCAATCATCGAACTTGGCAACCGAGCCGTAATTCGCCGCCGCCTCGCCGCCGGCCGCCTTGATCTCGTCGACGATTTCCTGCGCCGGCGTCGTATCGGCGCCCTCGCCGCTGCCGCTGGTGCCGGGATCGTTGACAATGACCTTGGCGCCATGCGCGGCCATCAGCTTGGCGACTTCCGCGCCGACCCCGCGACCAGCCCCGGCGCAGATCGCGACCCGTCCCTCGAGCATGCCCATCCCTCGACCCTTTCGCTATTCTTGTGGCCTCGCGCCGGGTTGTCGGGGCCTCGGCCGGTTTTGTCAATCGGCCCGGCGGAGTTTCACGAGCGGCACTCAGAAAGGCGTCAAATGAAATTTGAAACCCGGCGCGTTGCCGACCTGCCCGACGTAATCGCTCCCGACGGCTCCGAGGTACGGGTGCTGTGCGGGCTTTCCGGCGGCGGGCTCGCGGTCTTTTCGCTGCCGCCCGGCGCCGTCTCCAAGGCGGTCGCCCATCGCACCGTCGAAGAATTGTGGTATGTCGTCTCCGGCCGCGGGCGAATGTGGCGCCGGCTCGGCGGCCAGGAGGAAATCGTCGAGCTCGGCCCGGGGGTGTCGCTCAGCCTTCCGCTCGGCACGCATTTCCAGTTTCGCTGCGACGGCTCCGAGCCGCTCACCGCACTCGGCGCGACAATGCCGCCGTGGCCGGGCCAGGACGAGGCCTATCCGGTCGAGGGAATCTGGCACACCGCGGATTGAGTTCCCGGCCGAGTGGCCCCGGGGCGGCGCGCCCGATTCAGAGGATATGGCCGCTGCGGGTGGCCTTGGTGCGCAGATAGCGCTCGTTGTGCCCGTTCGAGGCAAAGACGTGCGCGACCCGTTCGGCGACGCGGATGCCATAGCGCCGGAGCGCGGCCACCTTCTCGGGATTGTTGGTCAAGAGGCGGATCGTGCCGAAACCCAATTGGCGCAGCATCTCGGCGGCGGGCAGGTAGACGCGCTCATCGGCGTCGAAGCCCAGCTGCTCGTTGGCGTCGAGCGTGTCGAAGCCGGCATCCTGCAGCTGATAGGCGCGCAGCTTGTTGACCAGGCCGATGCCGCGGCCCTCCTGCGCCAGATAGAGCAGAACGCCGCCGCCCTCGCGGGCGATCGCCGCGATGCCGCCGCGCAGCTGGTCGCCGCAGTCGCAGCGCAGGCTGGCCAAGAGGTCGCCGGTGAAGCATTCAGAATGCAGCCGCACCAGCACCGCGGCGGCGGGATCGGGCGTGCCGATCACGATCGCCAGATGCTCGACCCCGCCATCGCCCGGCCGGAATGCGATCAGGCGGGCATCTTCGGCGTCGGCGAGCGGCACTCGCGCTTCGGCGACGCGGGTCAGACCGGCGGCGGCGGCATTGCGCTTGAAGACGGCGCTCGCCTCGATCGCCGCCAGATCGCCGCGCCGCATCAGCAAGGCCGCCTCGGCCGGGCCGACGCGCAGCACCAGCGCCGCCGGCAGCAGTGCTGCGAGCTTGGCCAGGGCGACCGCGGCCAGCGCCCCGTCCCGCGCGACGACCGCGGCCTGGCCAAACCCGGGCGGCTCGGCGCCGAGCGAGGCGCCGGGTTCGGCGAGGTTGCGGATCACCGCCGCTGGCATCTCGGGCGAGACCGAGACCGTCAGGGCGCCCGAGAGATCCTCGCGCGAGGCGAGGCCGAGCGCCACCGCCCGTCGACGGGTCAAGACGACGCGCGGCGAGATCGACGAAATCTGGCGCAGCCGGCGCAGATTTTCCTCGGTCACCAACTCGGCGGCGATGACCAGGACGCTCAGTTTCTCGTCGCGGATCAGCACCGGCTCGCCGCGGCGCAGCGCGGTGATTGCCTTGGCGAGGTCGAGGCCGGCATCGCTCTGCCCCGCCGTGCCACCGCCAGGTGCGGCCGATAGGATCCTCAAATCGGGCACTCGCTACTCCTTGTCGCGCGCATCATATGGGGCGACGGCGCCGGCGCCAGCAAACTTATTCGCATTGGTGGTCTGCCGAGGTGGTGCCGGCATGCGCGGATGCGCGGGCTGGTTCGGAACCGCTCCACTGCGACACCGCACCCCGGCGCCGCGGCTGGCGCAAAACCCGGGAACCGGCTAGGCTGCCTTCTCTCGATGGGGATGCGAGAAGGGAACCCGACGGATAATCACCGGGTCAGTGCGGCACGCGTCGCGATGCTGGTCCGGCCGACCGGCGGGTGGGATCATGAGGGCTGGGCGTAAAATATTAATCGTCGACGACGACAGCGCACTGCGCCAATCGCTGGTCGAGCAGCTGGAGGTCAACCAAGAGTTTCTGACCACCGAATGCAGCACCGGGGCGAGCGCGCTCGAGCTCGCCCGGCAGCAGCGCTTCGACGCAATCCTGCTCGATGTCGGCCTGCCCGACATGGACGGGCGCGAACTGTGCCGCTTGTTGCGCGACGAGGCGGTGCAGGTCCCGATCATGATGCTGACCGGCTCCGACAGCGACGCCGATACCGTCCTCGGGCTCGATTCGGGGGCCGACGACTATGTGACGAAGCCGTTTCGGCTGGGCGTGCTGCTCGCTCGGCTGCGCGCCCATCTGCGCCAGAGCGAGCACAACGAGGACGCCGAGCTGACCATCGGCCCCTATGCCTTCCGTCCGAGCGCCAAGCTGTTGATCGATCCCGGCGCCCAAAAAAAGGTGCGGCTGACCGAGAAGGAGACGGCGATCCTCAAATATCTTTTCCGCGCCGGCGACCGCGTCATCGGACGCGATACCCTGCTCGACGAGATCTGGGGCTACAATGCCGGGGTGACGACGCACACCCTCGAGACGCATGTCTACCGCCTGCGCCAGAAGATCGAGCGCGATCCGGCGCGCGCCGAAATCCTGATCACCGAGCCCGGCGGCTACCGCCTGGTGCCGTGAGGCGCGCCGGTCCCGGCCCCGGCCGCCGATGACGGCGCCCGATCGCGCGACGGTCGATTGCCTGAGACCGGAACGCCTGCTGATCGTCAGCGGGGCCGACAGCGCCTATTTCCCGCTGCTGCGCGACACCGTCCTCTCGGTGCTGGCGCAGCGCCCCGATGCAGCGATCGGCATTCTCGATGTCGGGCTCGATGGGGAGCAGCGCGCCTGGCTCGGCCGGCATGTCACCCACCTCGTGCATCCCGGCTGGGACATCGATTTTCCGGGCCGCGAGCACACCCCGGAGGCGCGCAAGGCGCAGTTTGCGCGGCCGTTTCTGCCGCACCATTTCCCCGGCTACGAAACCTATCTGTGGATCGACGCCGACGCGTGGCTGCAAGACTGGCGGGCGGTCGAGCTTTATGCCGAGGCCGCCCAGGGCGGCCGGCTGGCGATCACCCCGGAGATCGACCGCGCCTATAAGCGCCATTACAAGCGGCCCAAGCTGTTCGGCACGACCTTGGCGTGGAAGAACTACCGCACCGGCTTCGGCTGGCGCGCCGCCGACCGGTTCGGGCGCAATCCGATGGTCAATTGCGGCGTCTTTGCGCTGCGCGGCGATGCGCCGCACTGGGCGGCCTGGGCCCGGCTGATCGCCCAGGTGGCGCAGCGGAGCCGATTTTTCTTTGTCGAGCAGACCGCGCTCAACTACGCGATTTTCGCCGAGCATCTGCCGGTCGATTTTCTGCCGGCCTATTGCAACTGGATGCCGGGCGACGCCGCACCCGCCTTCGACGCCGCGCGCGGCCGGTTTGTCGAACCCTATACGCCGCACCAGGTGATCGGCGTCATGCACCTCGCCGGACGCGAGCAAAAGGCCCTGGTCTTTCGTCTGAACCGATTGGATGGCGGGACGGTCGAGACCTCGTTGCGCTATGGCGAAAGCCGCGCCCTGTGCGCCGCCTCGATGACCGAAGCGGCAACCCCCGACAGCGCGCGACCCGACGACGACCTGCGCGAAATTATTGGGTTTGGCTAAATATGCCGCCGCATTTTCGGCTTCTCGTCGAGCGGTCCGTTCAATAGTCTCCGGCGCGATGAAACCGCAGGGAGGACGACATGCGTAATCTGAGATTTCTGGTCGCAGGGGCTTTTGCGCTCTGTCTCGTGTCGGGAGCCGCCAGCGCCGCCACCAAGGTGTTCAAGGCGACCCTCGACGGCGCCAGCGAGGTGCCGCCGACCACCAGCACCGGCACAGGCACGGCCACCGCGACGCTCAACACCGCGACCCGTCAGCTGAGCTGGGACGTGACCTATTCGGGTCTGACCGGTCCGGTGATGGCGGCTCACATCCATGGCCCGGCCGCCCCGGGAAAGAACGCCCCGATAGTGATCCCGTTTACCGGCAATCTGGCGAGCCCGATCAAGGGCGCGAAGACGCTGACCGTCGCGCAGATGAAAACTCTCGAATCCGGAAAATATTACGTCAACATCCATACCGCCGCCAACAAGGCGGGGGAAATCCGCGGCCAGTTGATGCCGGCGCAATAGCCGACCGCTGGACCGATCGCGTATTGCCGGCTCGGGGACGACTCTCAGAGCCGGCAAACAGCGATCGAGCCGCTTCGACTTGTCGATCAAGATCAATTTGAACTTAATTTTTTTTGGTCGGTCGGCACCGCGCCTAATCGTGCGAAATGCACATGCCGCCGTTATGGCTCCTTTCGTTGCGTTCGCAATCGTCGGCTCGTGACGCGCGAAGCCTCGACTTGTAGATCGCTGGCGCACTCGCGATATAACCGGTTGGAAGCCTGCGTGCAGTTTATCGCCGTGTCGGCGGAATGCCGCGACACGAGGCGGCTCCCTTTGGAACTTTTGCACGTTTTTGAGGGTTGGCGTCGCGGTTATTGACGATGCAACCGCGCAGGCGCGCGAGGTGCGTCTCGATGACCGTGCGCTGCAACGATGTCAACGACGAATCGAGGGGACCTCGACAGATGAGGATTGCGCAGGTTTCACCGCTCTACGAAAGCTGCCCGCCGCAACTTTACGGCGGGACCGAACGGGTGGTGTCGCATCTGACCGAGGAACTGGTGCGGCAGGGGCACCAGGTGACCTTGTTCGCCAGCGGCGACTCGCAAACCGCGGCGACGTTGCGCTCGCCCTGCAACACCGCGCTGCGGCTCAATCCGGAGTGCCAGGACCCGATCGCCTACCACCTGATCATGCTGAACCGGGTCGCGCGCAGCGCCGACGAGTTCGACATCGTTCATTTCCACGCCGACTTCCTGCACTTTCCGCTGTTCGCCGGTGGCCGGCACAAGACCTTGACGACACTGCATGGCCGGCTCGACCTGCCCGACCTGCCGGCGCTGATCCGGGAATTTCCGCAGATGCCGCTGGTCTCGATCTCGGACGCGCAGCGTACCCCGGTGCAATGGGCGAACTGGCAGGGCACAATTTATCATGGCTTGCCCCCCGGTCTGTACCCGCCGGGTTGCGGTAGGGGCGGCTATCTGGCCTTTATCGGCCGCATCAGCCCGGAAAAGGGCCCCGAGCGCGCGATCGAGATCGCCCGCCGCGCCGGGGTCCCGCTGACCATTGCGGCCAAGGTCGACAAGGTCGATCAAGACTATTACAAGGCCAGGGTCGAGCCCTTGCTCGACGATCCGCTGATCGAGTTCATCGGTGAAATTGGCGACGGCGAAAAGGGTGCGTTCTTGGGCGATGCGATGGCGCTGCTGTTTCCGATCGATTGGCCCGAGCCGTTCGGGCTGGCGATGATCGAGGCGATGGCCAACGGAACGCCGGTCATCGCGTTCCGGCGCGGCTCGGTGCCGGAAATCGTCGAGCCCGGGGTTACCGGCTTTATCGTCGACACGATCGAGGAGGCGGTCGCGGCGATCCCGTTGGCCAAGGCGCTCGACCGCGGCACGATCCGGCGTCGCTTCGAGGAGCGCTTTTCGGTCGAGCGAATGGCCCGAGATTACCTGGACCTTTACGACCAGGTGTTGCGTCCGGCGAGCAACGAGCAACGGCCGCGAGCCGCCGCGGCCGCCAACAACGACTGACAGCGCCAAAGCAACCACGCGTGATGGGGGAAGCGGGGCCAGGACCGGGCGCGGGGCCGGAACCGAACGAGGCGTTTCGGTTTTATATCGAATTGGGCGCGCCGTTTCAGGAACGCCGGCCGCGCTCGCTGAAGCAAGGGCATACCTTTGGCGTCTTCAACCCGCGCGGCGACATCGTCGCCGCCGAGGGCAGCCCCGACGGCATTTATCACCGCGATACCCGTTTCCTGTCGCAGTTCGAGCTGCGGCTCAACGACGCCCCGCTGTTGCTGCTCAGCTCCAACGTGCAGGAAGACAATACTGTTCTCTCGGTGGATCTGACCAACCCCGATCTCGGCGTCGCCGGCCGGATCGTGCTGCGCGGCGAACTGATCCACGTCAACCGGCGCAAATATATCTGGCAGAATTGCTGCTATGAGCGGCTGCTGGTCAATAATTTCGACGTCGTCGCGCATGATCTAGGCTTGAGCGTCGTCTTCCGCGCCGATTTCGCCGATCTGTTCGAGGTGCGCGGCGAACAGCGGCCGCGGCGCGGGCGTTCGTGGGTCGAACCTCGCTCGAACGCGGCGGTGGCGCTGCATTATCTGGGCCTCGACCGGATCGAGCGGGTGACCACCCTCAGCTTCGAGCCGGCGCCGACCCGCCTCGACCACGACGGGGCACGCTATCGGCTCTCGCTCGGCCCCGGCGAGGCGGCCCGGCTGGTCGTGCGGATCGCCTGCGACGACCCCGACCCCGATGACGCGCTCGGCCGGCGCTTCTACAGCTCGCTGCGGATCGCCCGCCGGGCGATGCGTTCATCGAGCGGACGCGCGGCCAGCGTCGAGAGCTCGAATTCGGTGTTCAACGAATTGGCGCGCCGCTCGGTGGCCGATCTCTACATGCTGGTCACCGAGACCGAGCACGGTCCCTATCCGTTTGCCGGGATCCCGTGGTTCAGCACCGTGTTCGGCCGCGACGGGATCATTACCGCGCTGTTCGCGCTGTGGATCGACCCGACGATTGCCAAGGGCGTGCTGTCGTTCCTGGCGGCCACCCAGGCGACCGAAATCGATCCCGAGCGCGACGCCGAGCCGGGCAAGATCCTGCACGAGATGCGCGATGGCGAGATGGCGCGGCTCGGCGAGGTGCCGTTTTCGCGCTACTACGGCAGCGTCGATGCGACGCCGCTCTTCGTCATGCTGATGGGCGAATATTTCCAGCGCACCGGCGACCTCGAAACGGTGCGGGCATTGTGGCCGAATGTCGAGGCGGCGCTGCGCTGGTGCGACGGCTGGGGCGACCCCGATGGCGACGGGTTTGTCGAATACCATCGGCAAAACGACAAGGGTTTGGTCAATCAAGGATGGAAAGATTCGCAGGATGCGATTTTTCACCAGGATGGCCGGCTGGCCCGAGGCCCGATCGCGCTGTGCGAGGTGCAGGGCTATGTCTACGCCGGCAAGCAGCACGCCGCGCTGATGGCCGCGGCACTGGGCAAGCCGCAGATTTCCTCGGCCTTGGCGCGGCAGGCCCATGCCTTGCGCGAAAAATTCGAAAATGCGTTCTGGTGCGAGGAGCTGTCGACCTACGCGCTGGCGCTCGATGGCGCCAAGAACCCGTGCCGGGTGGTCGCCTCAAACGCCGGGCATGCGCTGCTGACCGGGATCGCCACCCCCGACCGGGCGCGTCGCGTCGCCGACACGCTGCTCGGGATGGCCAGCTTTTCGGGCTGGGGCGTCCGCACCGTCGCGGTGTCGGCGGCAAGGTACAACCCGATGTCGTACCACAACGGCTCGGTCTGGCCGCACGACAATGCGCTGATTGCCTTGGGTCTGGCCCGCTATGGGCTCAAAGCGGGCACGCTGCGCATCTTCAAGGGGCTGTTCGAGGCCGCCGGGTATATGGATCTGCGCCGGCTGCCGGAACTGTTCTGCGGCTTTCCGTGGCGCAAGCTCAACGCGCCGACGCTCTACCCGGTGGCCTGCAGCCCGCAGGCCTGGGCGAGCGCGGCATTTTTCGCGCTGCTCCGGGCGAACCTCGGCCTCTGCTTCGATCGCGCCACCGGCGGAATTCGGCTCGACCGCCCGGTATTGCCCGATTTTCTCGACGAGCTTCAGCTGCGCCGCGTGCAAGCCAGGCACGGCAGCGCCGACATTCTACTGCGGCGCCATGGCGAGGAGGTCGCGGTCACGATCACCGGGCGCCGCGGCGAGGTTCCAATCGTCGTGTCGCACTAATGGTCCGATCGTAACGCTGGTTCCTAAGCGTGGCGTGAATCGGACCACTAGATCAAAGTATTGGTGGTGCGATTGAGCCAATGGATGGGACCATCCGTTGGCATCGCACCACTAGGCGGACGCCGCGGGCAAAGCCGAATTCCCGATCAAAAGCCGACGTTCAGACCGGCGACCGCCGAACCGAAATAAGCCTGCGGTTCGGATGGCCGCTCGTCGAGCGCGTGCTCGTTTCGGCTGATGCAGTTTCTGGTCCGGCCGAAAACCGCTCGCCAATCCGCCGCCTTTGGCAGTGCCGCGAGCAGGCATTGATCGTAAACCGTATAGGTGCGCCCGACCTGGCAGCCGAAGGAGGGTCGGTCGCGGCGTGCCGCGGTCAAAATGATCCGGTTGGGCCTGGCCATAGCACCGGCGGCAAAGCCCCCGGTGTAGCAGCCCGAAACAATGACCACCGTCGGCGCCGCCCGGCAGCCGCCCGACAGCGCCTGGGCGAGCTGCACCGGCGCCAAGGCCCGATCGGAGCGGGCGAGCCATAGCCCGGCGCCGTGCTCGCCATGCGAGGTCAGGAATACGAAGCACCGCCCGCCGGGTCGCACCGGAAGCCCGGCAATGCGCCGCAGCACGTTCTCGACCGTCGCCGGCTCGACCCCGCGGTGCAGCTCGGCCGGATTGGCGCTGAGCCGATGGATGTTCGCCGCCGGCACCCCGGCCGCGGCAAGGCGCCCGGCCAGCGCCTGGGTGGCGTCGTCGAATACCGGCTCGGCGTCATCGCCGGCCACCAGCACCACCTGCCACCCCGCCTCCGGTGCGGCCGCCCGCGCGCCGATCGCGGCGAGCGCCAGCATCGCGACGGCGATCGCCCAAGAGAGGGCGCCAGCGGAGCGCGCGCGGCAAATCCGAAACGACATCGAACCGGCCCTCCATGCCCGAACACGCGGGTTGATGCTATACTGTGATTTGAACGCGCCGGCGAAACACCACCGCATCGAAGCGGCGACACGGCCCGGTGCACAAGCGCGAAAGGGAGGAACGGCGGTGCCGACCTATATCATGCTTGCCAACTGGACCGATCAAGGCGCCCAACGGGTAAAGGAGTTGCCGCGCCGGGTCGACACCGCAAAAAAGGCTTTGGTCGACATGGGCGGCGAGTTCAAGGGCCTCTACATGACGATGGGCGATTATGATCTGATCGCGGTCTACGAGGCGCCCGACGACGCCGTCGCGGCGCGGTTCACCCTGCTACTGGGCCATGCAGGGGACGGTGCGGACCAAAACCCTGAAGGCGTTTCCCGAGGCGGCCTACCGCGAGATCGTCGCCTCGCTCGGCTAGCCCGCCGCCGACGTAAAGAGGGCGGCGCCCGAAGGTGCCGCCCGAGGAGCCAATGGCCGTCTCGGCCGCCGGCGAGGCCGGATTACTAGAAGCTTTGCCGCGCCCTGATCCGCACCAATGCCGCCATGCTGATCAGGCCGGCGATCAGGATCAGCGCCGATGCCGGCTCCGGGACCGGCGTCGAGCTGCTGACCCCGCTGAACCCGGTGCTTCCGAAGTCGGTGCGGCCGCTGCCGGCGTTGTACGCGTTGCAATCGTTGGAGATGGTATTGTCTTGCATCGTGACGGCAGCAGTCAGCGAGATGGCTCGGCCGCAAAGGATTTCGGCGTTGGTATTCAGCGCGACGGTGTCCTCGGCTAGGATGTTTCCAGCGAAGTCCGTGGTCGTACCGAGGGTCGCGGCGCTGCCGACCTCCCAGTAGATGGAGTTGGTCGAATTGCCGCCCTCCACGTTAACAACCGAGGCGCTGGCGGTGGTGAGCGTGCTCCCGATCTGGAACACGAACTCCTCGTTGGAGGCGCCGGCGAAGTTGAGGGTTAGCGTTCCCGTCAACTGAGCCGACGAATTAAACGTATAGACCCCGGGTGTCAGCACGCCTACCGAGCCCAGGTCCTGACCCGCTCAAATTGTCCGTAGAGGGCAGTCCCGCCAGGGTAGTAAATGCGGTTGAGGAATCAGCCTGAGCCCCCTGCGCAACCGCGTTACCTATCTGATACGTTGATGCCCCGATGAGCGTGATATCCGACATCCCAGTGATCGACGCGGCCGGGTAAATGCCCACGTCTCCGTTGATCGTAGTCGGAGTAGTATTAGTCACCGAGGGGGTGGCGCCCAACACCGCGAACTGCTCTGCCGTACCGAGGAAAGGTGTGGCCGCTGCCGGGGTCGGCCCATACAGAAGTGCTGCGAAAGGGACAATCAGGGCCAAACGGGCATTGCGCCGAACCAGAGTCCTCATCTTTTTCATTTCGAACTTACCTTTCACGATGACGGAATTCATCGAAGCCGGCGAATGACCGCCCGGGGTTGCGGCCGCGTCACACTCATTTTGATTGGCGAGGGACCAGCATGATGGCCGCGGAGATGGAGGACCGCTGCACCGATTGACTACCCTCGAACTGCTGATCATCTCCGAACCTCCCTGGTGCCGAGCGCTTGGCAGCCTCTGCGGCCCATTCACGCACCGAGTGCGACTAATCGTCTTAGACGCAAAATCGTTGCCAAGTGTCCCTGACGCTTGAAAAAAAGCCATTTTTATGATTAACAACGGGTGCTCGAACCAGGCCACTGTAAAGGATTCCGACGGTCCCGCCGCAATCGCAAAGGCGGGGTCCCGGGGACCTTGTCTCAGTCCCACTCGTTAAGCGTCAGCACCAGTTCGTTAATCAACGATAATGATTACCAAAATCTGATTGGAGAGCTGAAAGCGTCAATTTTTCGTCACCGCTGCGACATCGCGACCGGCGCTCGAACCCAATACTGCCCTTTCTCAGGCGTAAAGAATTCCGACACCCGCGATGCGTCCGCCGACCCTCTGCCAGCCGTTTTCGCCGGTCTTAAGACCGTCGGCACGACTGCGGCTGCCACCTGGCCACTTTCTCTCTGGCGGTCTGAAGCCGATTTGTCACGTGCCAAGTGTAAAGAAAGCCGACACGCCTCGGTGCGAGCCCTCGCCCTAGCCTTCACGGGCGCCCCGTCCTCGCCGGTCGGCGCCCGCCGATCGGATCTGCTGCCGCGCCTTCGATGTTGGGGACCCGGCAATTGTCCAGCCGCGTTCAAGCGGGCGACAACGCCCGGCCGTTGGTCTTCCGCCCGCGCTCGGACCCAACGGCCTCAGTCCAGGATGAGAGGTTGGCCGTCGAGATCCTCGGCCCGCTCGATCTCGATCAGCACCGCGTAGCCGCTTTTGTTCGGGTCGCGATCCTTTTCGGGCTGAACCAAGCGCCGCCAGACTTCGTCGTAGACGGGTCCCGATTTGTGAATTTTGGCGCGGCCGTAAAAGCGGGCGATGCCGCCCTTGGGCAGGATTCCGTCCTCGCGCAATTGCGGCTTTCTGAAATAGACCGTGAGCCGGGTCCCGTCGGCGAGGCTGGCGTTGGTCGAGCCCTTGCCGCGCTCCCATAATCCGATATGGGTGTCGTCATAGACCATGGTGCCGCCGCGCGGGGTGATCTGGGCGAAGCCGTTGGGCAGCACGCTGCCGAGCAGGCACACATTCGCCGGAAACGCCGTATCGATGTGGGATTTCAAGGTCTTCGGGATTTTCGCCATCACCAGATTCTCCCAATTGTCAGATAAACTTACCGAGAATAGAGCCGCTTGCGCCGGTCACCGCTTGCCCGTGGCAAATTCGCCAAGCGCGACGATCATAGCGGTGATGTCGGCCTGAAGCTGGATAAAGCCGTGGTTCTTTTCCAATGTCTTCTGATCCATATAGAGCGCCCGGTCGACCTCGATCTGCAGGCTGTGGCGCTGCGCGGCCGGGCGGCCATGGCGCTTGACGATCTCGACACCCTTGTAGATCTCGTTGATGCGCACGTCGTAGCCGCGGCCGCGCAGCACGCGCGCGACAAAATCGGTGAATTCCTTGGCGCAGGTAGTGCCGTCGCGATCGCCAAGGACGAAATCGGCCGGCCGCCCGATATCCCGCGCGCTGCGCTTCGATGGCATGGAATGACAGTTGACGTGCCACACCGCGCCGAACTCGTGATGGAGACGGCTGCAGGCCTCGTCGAGCACGCGATGATAGGGCGTGTGACAGCGCTCGATGCGGGCGAGGATCTCGGCGGCGGGGAGCTTGCGCTCGTAGATCGGCAGGCTCGGCCGGGCCACCCGGCGAATGAGGCCGAGGCCGGCCCTGGTCGAGTGCGACGGCCGCAGCGGCGACGGCCACACCCCGTCGATCAGCGCCTCGTCGATGTCGTCGACCGCACGGTTGGCGTCGAGATAGCTGCGGGGAAACAGGGCGCCGATCAGGGTGGCGCCATGGGCCGGCGCGGCGGCGTAGAGTTCGTCGACATAGGCATCCTCGGCGCGGCGCAGGGTTTCGAGCGCGCAGCTGAAGCGGAAATCCTCCGGATAGTGCGATCCGCTGTGCGGCGAGTCGAACACCAGCGGCACCGGCGCGGCTCTCGGGATCGCGCCGCCACAAGACGCCCGGGATCTCGAAGCTCATTCGCTCGGCTCCGCTCCCGGATCGGCAATAGCGTCGGGCATCGTGCACCATGGCAAAACCGGAACGGGCAAACGCGGGCGGCGATTGTCCGGTTGCATTCCGGCGGCTGATTACGTTTTTGCGAATGCAATTTAGGAGATTGCGCGCGGCTCGGCAAGCGCGAGACGCGCGGCAACTACCGGCGGCTACCGGCGGGTCTGGCGCCGGGGCGCGGTTGGGCTTAGGCTTCGAGAATGAGTGCAGCAGCGATCGACAGGTCGAGATGGTGCGCCGGCTGGTCGGCTTCGACACGACGAGCCGCGGCTCGAATCTGGCGCTGATCGAATTCGTGCGCGATTATCTCGACGGCCTCGCCATCGGCAGCGAGCTGGTTTTCGACGAGACCGGCAACAAGGCCAATCTCTACGCCAAGCTCGGGCCGGACGGGATCGGCGGGATCATGCTGTCGGGCCACACCGACGTGGTTCCGGTCGACGGCCAGGATTGGCACAGCGATCCGTTTGCCGTGCTCGCCCGCGACGGCCGGCTCTATGGCCGCGGCACCGCCGACATGAAGAGCTTTCCTCGCCGTGGTGCTGACCCTGCTGCCGGGGCTGGCAGCACGCCCGCTGCGCCGGCCGCTGCATCTCGCCTTTTCCTATGACGAGGAAGTCGGCTGCCGCGGCGCGCGCCGGCTGATCGCGGCGATCGCCGACCGGCCGGACAGGCCGCGCCTGTGCATCGTCGGCGAGCCGACGATGATGCAGCCGGTGACCGGGCACAAAGGCAAGCGCAGCTTTCGCTGCCGGGTGAACGGGTTCGAAAGCCACTCGGCCCTGGCGCATCTCGGGGTCAACGCGATCGAGGCGGCGGCCGAGATGGTGGCGCTGCTCAAGCACCATGGCGCGGCGGCGGCGCGACCTCGGCCCGTTCGATCCCGAATACACGCCCGCCTACACGACGATCCAAACGGGCGTGATCCATGGCGGCACCGCGCTCAACATCGTGCCCAAGGATTGCGTCTTCGATTTCGAATTCCGGCTGCTGCCGGGCGAGGACCCCGAAGCGGGGATCGGCGAATTGCGCGACTTCGCCGACCATCGGCTGCTGCCCGAAATGCGCGCGATCCGCCCCGAGGCGGCGATCGAGTTCGAGGAATTGAGCGCCTTTCCCGGCCTCGACACCGCGGACGACGCCGAGATCACCCGGCTGGTCGCCTCGCTTGACCGGGGCCAACGCCACCGCCAAGGTCAGCTTCGGCACCGAAGGCGGGCTGTTTCAGCAGGCCGGCATCCCGACCGTCGTTTGCGGCCCGGGCTCGATCGAGCAGGCGCACAAGCCCGACGAGTTCATCGACCTCGACCAGATCACAGAGTGCGAGCGGTTTATCGGCCGCATCTTTGACAGCATCTCCGCCTAAACAGCATCGCCGCCTGAGGAGCCCGTTGTGCCCGAGCCGAACTATGCCGTCGAGCTGACCCCGCCCGATATCGAACCGTACCGGGCCGGGCAATACCGGCCTCGACTATGTGACGACTTTCGACAGCGGCCAGGCCGGGCCGCATGTGCTGGTCACGGCGCTGACCCACGGCAACGAGATCTGCGGGGCGATCGCCCTCGACCGGCTGTTTCGCGCCGGGCTGCGGCCGCGGCATGGCAAATTGACCCTGGCCTTCGACAATGTCGCCGCCTTCAAGAGCTTCGACCGGCGCTATCCGGTGGTTTCGCGCTTCCTCGACGAGGATTTCAACCGGCTGTGGGACGAGGCCACCCTCGACGGCCCGCGCCAATCGGCTGAACTGACGCGCGCCCGAGCCCTGCGCCCGTTCGTCGACGCCGCCGATTTCCTTCTCGACATCCATTCGATGCAATATGCGACCGCACCCTTGATGCTGGCCGGCGCCCTCGACCGCTCGGTGGCGTTGGCCCGCCGGGTCGGCATCCCCGAACTGATCATGTGCGACAGCGGGCCACGCCGCCGGCAAGCGGATGCGCGATTATGGCCGCTTTCGGCGATCCCGGCTCGGCCGAAGACGGCGCTGCTGATCGAAGCCGGGCAGCATTGGCAAAACCGCGCCGCCGAGGTCGCGAACGACGTGATGCTGCGCTTTCTCGATCGCCGTCGGCACCCTGACCCGCGACGATGCGGCGCCGATCGCCGGGCCGGATTTCGACGCCCATCCGCGCCAGCGGGTCATCGAGGTCACCGAGGCGGTGACGATCAGCGGCGACAATTTCGAGTTCGTCGACGATTTCCGCGGGCTCGAGGTGCTGACGCCAAAAGGCACCCTGATCGGCCGCGACAATGGGCGCGAGGTGCGCACCCCGTACGATGATTGCGTGCTGATCATGCCGTCGCGCCGGCTGGCCAAGGGACACACGGCGGTCCGCCTCGGCCGCTTTGTCGGGTGAGCGCGGGGCTTCGGGTGAACTCCGGGGTAGGCCTCGCCGCCGCGGCGGCCAAGCGCAGCTTTGCGCCGGTCGTCGACGAGCGAGCGAGGGTGCTGGTGCTCGGCACCTTGCCCGGCGAGGAATCGTTGCGCCGGCAGGAATATTACGCCCATCCGCGCAATCTGTTCTGGCCGATCCTGTTTGCCTTGTTCGACGCGGCGCCGGCAGCGGGATATGCGCCAAAGCTCGAATTTGCGCTGTCGCACCGAGTGGCGCTGTGGGATGTGTGCGCCCTGGGCGAGCGCGAGGCTAGCGCCGACGCGACGATCCGCCGAGAGGTCCCGAACGCGATCGACCGATTGCTCGACGCGCATCCGCTGATCGGCGCCGTCGCCTTCAACGGCGGCGGAGCGCGCCGGCTCCACGATCGCCATTTCCCGCGGCGTCCGGGCCTCGCCTATCTGGCTTTGCCGTCGACCAGCCCGGCCCATGCCCGGCTCGATTTCGCTGCCAAGCTCGGCCGGTGGACGGCGCTGCGCGAGGCGCTAGGCGACGGCGTCCGGGGCTAGGCGGCAACAGGCGGCGGCGTTGCGCCAGAAAAAGCGCTCTCGGTCCTGGGGCGAGAAATCATCGACCATCCGCGCGACGGAGCGCACCAGCACGGCGTAGCCGATGCGCAGCCCGGCGGCCGGCTGGGTAGCGCCTTTCCGGGCATGCTACAATCGCTCGAGGAGCCCTGCCGAGAGGACCAGCGATGAACCGGGAATACGAAACCATTCGGGCTGAGGATCGCGGCGCCGGGCTGGTGCTGCTGACCCTCAACCGGCCGCATGTCGCCAACGCGCTCAACACCCGAATGGGCCATGACCTGCTGGCGTTTTTCGAAGCGGTCAACGCCGCCCCCTCGGCCGTGCGCGCGATCGTGCTGACCGGTGCCGGCGAGCGCGCCTTTTGCGCCGGCGGCGACCTGAAAGAGCGCAACGGCATGACCGACGACGAATGGCAGGACCAGCACCTGTTATTCGAGCGCATGGTCCGCGCCTTTATCGCCTGCCCGGTGCCGGTGATCGGGGCGGTCAACGGTGCCGCCTATGCCGGGGGCTGCGAATTGGCCTTGTGCTGCGACTTTATATACGCTGCCCCGACGGCGCGCTTTGCCCTGACCGAGGTCACCCTTGGCATCATGCCCGGCGCCGGCGGCACGCAACAGCTGCCGCGTGCGGTCGGCGAGCGTCGTGCCAAGGAGATCATCCTGACCGGGCGCCCGTTCACCGCCGCCGAGGCCCATGAATGGGGTATGGTCAACCGGGTGTGCGAGCCGGGCAAGGTCGTCGAGGATGCGCTCGAAACCGCCCGCCGGATCGCCGACAACGCGCCCATTTCGGTGCGCCAAGCCAAGCATGCGATCCATTACGGGCTGCAGATGGACTTGGCGAGCGGCATGATGCTCGAAATCGAGGCTTATAACCGCATGGTCCCGACCGCCGACCGCCGCGAGGGCATCGCCTCCTTCAACGAAAAACGCAAACCCGTCTTTAAGGGGCGGTAATTTGTCCCCGGTGACGCCGCGGGACGAGCGACGAACAATTGCCCAAAACGATCCCGGTCGATTGACTGACCGGCGGACCGGGATTGCTTCAATGCGCGCGCAATGACAGGCTCTCCGGCGAGAGGATTGCGCCGATAGGAGGAAGGTGATGGACGGATCGACGACGGCGGGCCGCGCGCAAGCGGCGGATCCGACCCGCGCTCTGGCCGAGCGAGCAGCGATGCTGGGCTATGACGATTTGCCGGAGCCGGTGCGCGAGCTGGCGCGGCAGTGCGTGCTCGATTATCTCGGCTGCGCGGTGGCCGGGGCCGGCGATCCGCTGGTCGGCATATTGCTCGACGAGATGATTGAGGCCGGCGGAGCGGCGCAGGCGGCCGTGGTCGGCCATCGCCAGCGGCTGCCGGTATTGGCGGTGGCGCTGGTGAACGGGGCGGCGAGCCACGCGCTCGATTACGACGACGTCCATCTGGCGATGCCGGGGCATCCCTCGGTCGCGGTGCTGCCGGGATTGCTGGCCCTGGCCGAGGCGCGGGGCAGCTCCGGTGGCGAGGTCATCACCGCCTTTGTCGCCGGCTACGAGACCGCCTGCCGGATCGGGCTGGCGCTGAGCCCCGGCCATTACGCGCTCGGCTTTCATTCGACGGCGACGATCGGCAGCCTTGGTGCTGCGGCGGCCTGCGCCCGGCTGCTCGGGCTTGATGCCGACCAGACCGCGGTGGCGCTCGGCATCGCCGGGACCCAGGCGGCCGGCCTCAAATCGCAATTCGGCACGATGTGCAAGCCGTTCCACGCCGGCAAGGCGGCGCAGAATGGCCTGTTGGCGGCGCGGCTGGCGGCGCGCGGATTTTCGAGCCGCACCGACCTTCTCGAATGCGTCCAGGGGTTCGCCGCGACCCATGGCCCGGATTTTTCGCCCGAGGCGGCGCTGGCGAGCCCGCCGGACGGCTTCCACATTCTCGCCAACCTCTTCAAATACCATGCCGCCTGCTACATGACCCACGCGCCGATCGAAACCGCGCGCCAGGCGCGGCGCGAACACGGCCTTAGCCCCGACAAGATCGCTGGGATCACCCTGCGCCTCGACGCCGGATGCGACCGGATTTGCAACATTCCGGCTCCGGTCGATGGCTTGCAGAGCAAGTTCAGCCTGCGCCAGACGGTGGCGATGGCCTTGGCCGGGGTCGATACCGCGAGCCTCGGCGCCTACAGCGAAGCCAATGCGCGCGACCCCGAGCTGGTCCGGCTGCGCGAGATGGTGCGGCTCGATTTCCACGAAGGCTGGCCGTCGACCCTGGCCGAAATCGAGATTGCCTGCGCCGACGGCAGCCGCGTCTCGGCGCGCCACGATGCCGGGGTTCCGGCAACCGACATCGCCGCACAGGGCCAGCGCCTCGGCGCCAAGTTCGATGCCCTGGTCGGGCCGGTGCTCGGCGCCTCGCGCGCCCGCGAGCTGCGGGAAATGATCTCCGGGCTCGACCGCCTGGCCGAGATCGGCAGCCTCGCGCGGCTCGCTGCCGGCTAGTGCCCGGGCACACCCTTCACCCCAGCCGTCATGGCCGGGCGTGCCGGGCATGACGAACCTAGCGGATGCGATCTGAATGCGCTCGAGCACTCGGCCGCACGGCACTTCATCCGACCCTCTCCGCGCCAGCGGGCCGGGGGAGCCGGTCAGTATCGGGACGGGCGCGGGCTCGCGCGATGAACTTGGCGCCCGGATGAAGCTGTTGTCTCGCCTGTCCGATGCGGGTGCCGGGGATGCTCGCGCCGGGGATGCTGCGCCGGGGATGCTGGCGACGGGGATGCTCGCGCCGGGCTGCCGCAGCCGGCGGACCCGCGCCTTTTGGCGCTCGGCTTCGAAGCGTGGGACGAGGCGCTGGCGGCGGCGCCAGGCGATCCGGTGGCGGACGCGGTCCGCAGCTGGAGCGGGCTGCCGCAGGGCCGGCGCCTGCTCGCCGCGATCTTCGGCAACAGCCCGTTTCTCGGCGGGCTCGCCGTCAAGGAATGGCGGTTCCTCAGCCGTCTGATCGCGTTAGGGGCCGATCCGCTGTTTGACCAGATCGCGGCCGAGGTCGAACGACCCGACGACCCGGGCGAAGACACGCCGGCGCTGATGCGCCGCCTGCGCATCGCCAAGCGCCGCGTGGCCCTGCTCGCCGCAGTGGCCGAGTTCGCCGGCGCCTGGTCGCTCGAACAGCAGATGGCGGCGCTGAGCCGCTTTGCCGCGGCGGCGGTCGGGGCGGCGTTGCGCCATCTGCTGCGCCAGGCGGCGGCGAAGGACATGGTGGCGCTCTGCGACCCGGCCGATCCCGAGCGCCAGAGCGGGCTGATCGTGCTGGGCCTCGGCAAGCTCGGCGGGGCCGAGCTCAACTATTCGAGCGATATCGACCTGATCCTGTTTTTCGATCCGGCCAAAGCTCGGGTCACGGCGCGCGAGGGCGTCCAGCCGTTTTTCAGCCGGGTGGCGCGCGATCTGGTGCGGCTCATGGAAGAGCGCACCGGCGATGGCTACGTGTTTCGCACCGATCTGCGGCTGCGCCCGGACCCGGCCTCGACCCCGGCGGCGATGTCGATCGCCGCGGCGATGGCCTATTACGAGAGTGTCGGCCAGAATTGGGAGCGGGCGGCGCTGATCAAGGCGCGCCCGATCGCCGGCGACCGGATTGCCGGAAGGCGACTGCTGCGCGAGCTGCGCCCGTTTTTGTGGCGCAAGCATCTCGATTTCGCCGCGATTCAGGACATCCACTCGATCAAGCGCCAGATCAACGCGTTTCGCGGCGGCGGCCGGATCGCGGTCGAGGGCCACGACATCAAGATCGGCCGCGGCGGCATCCGCGAGATCGAATTCTTCGCCCAGACCCAGCAGCTGATCTGGGGCGGGCGACTGCCCCAGCTGCGGGTGCGGGCGACCTGCGAAGCCTTGCGCCGGCTCGCTGCCTGCGGCCGCGTCGACCCGGCGACCGCCGCGACACTGATCGACGACTACCGCTTTCTGCGCCGGGTCGAGCATCGCCTGCAGATGGTCGACGATCAGCAGACCCACCGCCTGCCGGCCGACCGCGAGGGCGTCGCGCGCCTGGCCGTGTTTCTCGGTTATCCGGGCCCCGATGCCTTCGCCGCCGATCTGACGGCGCATCTGGGCTCGGTCGAGCGCCACTATGCCGAGCTGTTCGAGCAGGCGCCGAGCCTGGCGCTCTCCGGCAATCTCGTCTTTACCGGCAGCGAAGATGATCCGGACACCCTGCGCACCCTCAGCGGGCTCGGCTTTGCCGACCCGGCCGCAGTGGCGGCGCTGGTGCGCAGCTGGCATCACGGGCGGATGCGCGCCACCCGCAGCCAGCGGGTGCGCGAGATCCTGACCGAGCTGGTGCCGGAATTGCTGCGCGTCTTTGGCGCCACCGCGCATCCCGATGTGGCGCTGCGGCGCTTCGACCAGTTTCTGTCGCATCTGCCGGCCGGGGTGCAGCTGTTCTCGCTGTTTCAGGCGAATCCGGGGCTGGTGGCGCTGGTCGCCGATGTGATGGCCGGGGCGCCGCTCTTGGCCGAGCAGCTAGCGCAACGGCCGGCCTTGCTCGACGGGGTGCTGACCGAGGGATTTTTCGGTCCGCCGCCCGATCGTGCCGGGCTGGCCGCCGAGCTTGCCGATGCGCTCGCCGTCGCTGCCGATTTTGCCGACACGCTCGACACCTTGCGGCGCTGGGCCGGGGAGCGACGCTTTCAGGTCGGCGTGCAGCTGCTGCGCTGCGCGCTCGATGGCGAGGCCGCGGGCAAGGCCCTCGCCGACATCGCCGAGACCGCGCTCGGAGCACTCTTGCCGGCGGTCGAGGCCGAGTTCGCGCAGCGCCACGGGCGGGTCCCGGGCGGCGCCTTCGCGGTCATCGGCATGGGCCGGCTCGGCAGCCGCGAGATGACCCTCGCCTCGGACCTCGACCTGATCCTGATCTACGACGCCCCGCCCGGCGCCGAAAGCTCGGACGGCGGCCAGCCACTCCCGGTCTCCGCCTATTACGCCCGGTTGAGCCAGCGGCTGATCGGCGCGGTCACCGCGCCGACCGCCGAGGGGACGCTCTACCCGGTCGATATGCGGCTGCGGCCGTCGGGTGCGGCCGGGCCGATCGCCTCGAGCTTCGAGAGCTTCGCCCGCTACCAGCGCGAAGCGGCCTGGACCTGGGAGCATATGGCCCTGACCCGTGCCCGGCCCCTCGCCGGCGATGCGGCGCTGAGCCGCCGGATCGAGCAGACGATCGCCGCCGTGCTTCAGTCCCGGCGCGACCCGCAGCCGCTGGCGGCCGACGTCGCCGATATGCGCCGGCGCATCGCCGCCGAGCACCCGCGGCCCTCGCCCTGGGACTTGAAGAACCGGCGCGGCGGTCTGATCGACATCGAATTTATCGCGCAATACCTGATGCTGCGCGAAGCCGCGAGGTCGCCGCAGGTGCTGCGCCGGGCCACCGCCGAGGCGCTGTCGGCGCTGGCTGCGGCCGGTGCGCTCTGCGCGCAGGCCGAGCACGAACTCGGCCAGGCGCTCGCGTTGCTGCGCCAAATGCAGGCGGTGCTGACCTTGATCGGCGAGGGCGGGTCGCAGCATGGCGGCTTCGCCGAGCCCGACGCCGCTACCCTGGCGCGCTGTTCGGGGGCGATTGACTTCGCCCGGCTCGACGCGGATATCACTGCGGCAGCCGCGCGCGTCAGCACCTGGTGGGAGCGCCTGGTCGAGGAACCGGCGCGGAGTACCCGGCGCGAGGCGGCCGAACCGGCGGGAGAAAGCGCATCATGAGTGTCGAGCTTGGCGGAAAAGCACCCGACTTCACGTTGCCGACCGACGGCGGCGGCACCGTGGCCCTGTCCGGGCTCGCCGGCAAAAAGGTGGTGCTGTACTTTTATCCGAAGGACGACACTTCGGGCTGCACCGCCGAGGCCTGCGGCTTTCGCGACGCGTTCCCGGATTACGGCGGCGCCGGCGCCGTGGTGATCGGCATTTCCAAGGATCCGGTCGCCTCGCACGACAAGTTCAAGAAAAAGCACGGTCTGCCGTTCATCCTCGCCTCCGATACCGACGGCGAAGTGTGCGAAAAATACGGCACCTGGGTCGAAAAGAGCATGTACGGCCGCAAATACATGGGGATCGAGCGCGCCACGTTTCTGATCGACGGCTCGGGAACGGTGCGCGGCGTCTGGCATAAGGTCAGGGTGTCGGGCCATGTCGCCGAAGTGCTGAAAGCGGCGCAAGCCCTCTGACCCAAATTACCGCGCGCCGCGCCCCACCGCGACCGGCTTGCGGCCGCCGCCGCGCGATCTGAACCGGACCGCCGGGACGCGCGCAGCGAGGACGGCCGGGAGGGCTTTCTCTTCGCCTCTGCGCATCAGTCCGGCGTTTCGCCGTGGTCCGGGCGCGCATGCGTGCTTCCGACCCCCGCCGGTCGGTTTCCTTCAGGGTTGATCCCGGCCGATCCGCCGCGGCAGTCTAGGCTTGGCAACCGGAGGCCGCGGTCGGGCCGTCCTGATATTCATCGTGGCGCCGCACCCAGTCGGTCAGATTGTGATGGGGGCCGGTCTCGTTGCGTCCTTTCGGGGTCAGGTCGAGAACCATGTAGGTAGTGATCAGTTCCTCGACGCCGCGGGCATAAGCTGAATAGGTATGGAAGATCTCGCCGGCTGCGTTCTTGAAAAAGACGCTGAGCCCCGGCAACTCCTCGATCCCGCTTTCGGTCTCACGATAGTTGTAAAATATTTTGCCTTTTGCCAGATCGTCCCGGCTGAACGACACGTGGTAATCGAAATTGAAATCGCTGCCATAGGACGACACCCAGTCGAAGCGCCACCCCATGCGCTTTTTATAGGCTGCAATCTCGGCGAGCGGCGCGCGCGACACCACCACGACCGTCACGTCATGATGCTCGAGGTGCACCAGGCAGCCGATGTGGTCGGCGCCGAACGAGCAGCCGACGCAGCCTTCTCCCCAGCCGGACCCAAGCATGAAATGATCGACCACCAGCTGGCTGTGACCGCGGAACAGATCGCAGAGGGTCTTGCTGCCTTCGGCGGTATCGAACCGATACGTCTTGTCGACCTTGACCCAGGGCAGCGCCCGCCGCTCGGCGCTCAACCGGTCGCGCTGTCGGGTGAATTCCTTCTCTTTAGCCAAGAGCGCCCGGCGCGCAGTCAGCCATTCGTCTCGCGAGACGGTCTTGTGCGGCTCCATCCTCTCTCTCTCCTCGACGGCGGAAAATCGGCCGGAAATGGGCATTGACAGAAAAGTTGATATCAACTTATATTTTCTGGAATGTCAACCGATATTCCGCCGCCCTTCGAAATCACCCATCGCATTCGCGACACCTGCCTGTGCCTGCACCTGCAGCGGGCGGCGCGCGCGGTGGCGCGGCGCTTTGATGCGGCGCTGCGGCCAGTCGAGCTGACCAGCGGTCAGTTTTCCCTGCTGATGTCGCTCAATCGCCAGGAGCCGCCGAGCATCGGCAAGCTATCGGCGCTGCTGGCGATGGACCGCACCACCCTGACCGCCAACCTGAAGCCGCTCGAACGGCGCGGGCTGGTGAATGTGGCGGTCGACGATCGGGACAAGCGCGGCCGTCGCCTGAGCCTGACCGCGGCCGGCCGGAGGGTGCTCGCCGCTGCGGTTCCGCTGTGGGAAAAAACCCAGGCGCAGATCGAGCGCGGCGTTGGCTCGGCCGGTCCCGCTGGCGGCGATCCCGCGCGCCTGCTGGCCGAACTGCGCGCGCTCTGCTGATTTCGACCGCCGCCTCGACCCCCTAGGTGAAACTTCGTCAGCGATGTTCAGCCGGCGGCACCGATCAGGCGGTAAGTGGGGATCGCGGCAATTTTCGCGAACTATCCGATCGATGCTAAGAGGGTTCCTGCGGCAGCGCCCGCCAGCCCCAATCGCGCGGTTGCCAGGGGCCGCGGCCGATCGGCGCTCTGCCGCCAACCAAAACTCAGGCGGAGGGTGCTGCGCCCGATTGCCGCGGGCTGGACCCGCCCGTCACACCGTGTGGCCGCGGCAATAACACCGCCTGCGCGAAATCGCGCCGCGCCGACGCAGAATACCGTTTGAGACCGCCGGTCAGCTGTCCTATATTCGCATGGCAGACCCACAACGACAAACCGCCGCGGCTCAGCCGCGCGAGCGAGGAAGGAAGACGCAGATGACTACCAACCCGACGAGGCGCACGCTGCTGCGCAGCTCCCTCGCCGTCGCCGCGGCCGGCACGCTCGCCCGCCCCTACATCGCCAACGCCGCGGCCACGACCGCCACCATGTGGGTTGTGCAGGGGTTCATCCCCGAAGAGGATGCGTCCTACCGGGCCATGGTCGCCGATTACCAGAAGGCCAGCGGCAACACGATCGACTATTCGATCATTCCGTTCGCGCCGATGCGCCAGAAGATGGTTTCGGCGGTTTCTGCGGGCGTCGTGCCTGACTTGATGGAGACGGCCGATTTCAATTTCCTCTATTTGAATGCTTGGAAAGGCAATCTGTTGGACGTCAGCGACGTCTTCGAGAAACAGAAAGCCAATTGGAGCAAGAACGCAGTCGAGTGTAGCCTAGCCTACAACAACACTACGAAAAAGCGCAGCTATTATCAAGTTCCCTGGAAATCTGCCGGGGTCCCGTTCCGCTTCTGGAAATCCTTGGTCGAGAAGTCGGGCCAGAAAATTTCGGACGTTCCGAAGACGTTTGATGCTTTTAACGATTTTTTCAGGCCGGTGCAGGATGGCTTGCGCAAGCAGGGGATGCGCAACGTTTACGCGTACGGCTATCAGCTGACCGACACCGGGGTCGACCCGATCAACACCTACAACATCTTTTTGATCGCCAATGGCGGCGAAACCTTCGTCACGCCGAACGGCCAGCTTCATGCCAGCGACCCCAAGGTGCGCGAGGCGGCGATCAAGGCCACCACCTATCTGGCGAAGTCGTTCACCGACGGCTACGTCCCGCCGGTCGTCCTGAACTGGAACGACGCCGATGACAACAACGCATTCCACTCGAAGCTCGTGGTCATGGATTTCGATGGCTCGCTCTCGACTGAGGTCGCGATCTACCACAATAAGGCCGAGTACAACGACATCGTCACCTATGGCCTGCCACTCGGCAATAACGGGCAAAAGCTGCCGTCGCAGGTCTTTACCTTTGGCGTGGTGATTCCGAAAGGGGCAAAGAACGTTACGGTTGCCAAGGAATTCATGACCTACTGGAGCCAGCCGAAGATATTAAATACCTACCTGAAGTCGTCGCTCGGCCGCTGGGTGCTGCCGATGCCGCAACTCGCCAAGACCGACCCGTTCTGGCTCAAAGAGGATCCGCATCGTAAGGCCCTGACCGAGATGACCTTGTTCGGCCCGACAATCCCGGTCTTTGAGGCGTACAACCCCGGCATGGGTCCGGTCGGGGCGGAGAATGTCATGATGAATACCGTCATCAACGTCATGAAGAACGGAATGACCCCGCAGGCGGCGGTCGACCAGGCGTTCAAGCGGGTCGAGACAACCCTGGCGAAATTCCCGATTGCTCAGGCGTAAGGCGCGCGGCAGATGGCGAGCATATCGGTACTCGAGGTCCGCGGCCGGGCGGTCGGGCGGCGGCGGCTATTCGATTATTTGCGCGGTGACCTGAAGGGCAACGAATACCTGTGGGCGGTCGCCTTCGTGATCCCCTATCTGGCGGTATTCATCGCATTCGTCGCCTATCCGATCGCGTACGGGCTGTGGATGGGGCACAATCCCGCGCTCTACCGACAATTGTGGGATGACCCAGTTTATGTAAATACTCTAATCAATACAATAATATATCTGACTGTTGCGGTCAACGTCAAGATGTTCCTCGCCTTCCTCTTGTCGGGCTTCTTCGTGCGGCCCGGCTGGTGGGTCAAGGCGTTGCTGATCGTCTTCGTGCTGCCGTGGGCGGTGCCGGCGCTGCCGACCTTCATCTCAATCCACTGGATGCTCGACGGCCAATGGGGGCTGCTCAACAATCTGCTGTGGGAATTGTTCGGCATTAACGGCCCGTTCTGGCTCGATTCGCATTGGCTCGCCTTGGGCTCGATCATCGCCTCCTATATCTGGAAATTCATGCCGTTCTGGACGGTAATCTTCATCGCCGGTCGGATGGCGATCGCACCCGAGCTGTATGAGGCGGCGGCCGTCGACGGCGCGACCGGGCTGCGGCGTTTCGCGCACATCACTTTTCCGCTGCTCGCTACCCTCTATTTGGTCAACACCTTGTTGTCGACGATCTTTACGGTCGGCGATTTCGCCACACCGTTTTTCATCACCAATGGCGGTCCGGCGCTGACCACCTATACCTTGGCGAACCTCGGCATCCGTAACGCCTTCGACCTGTCGGATCCAAACCTCGGCGTCGCCACGGTGATGTCGGCGCTGCCGGTGATGATCCCGCTGGTGATCTTTTTAATGCGCAAATTGCGCACAATGGCCGTGGAGCAGTAACGATGAGCGTCATTGCCGTCGAGCGCAGGGCGAGGGCCCGCGCCGATTCCAACGTGATGCAGGCGGTTCGGGCGGCGCGTCGTCGGCGCTACCTGACCAATGCCGGCGCGGTCGTCCTCGGTATCGTGTTGGTGATTTGGTCGGTGTTGCCGATCTACAACATGGTCATGGTGTCGCTCGAACTCGCACAGCGACGTGTTTACGACCCACCTGTTCCCGCCGCATCCCTCGGTCGACAGCTACTGGCTGGTGGTCACCCAAGGCTTCTGGTACCTCAAGTATTTCTGGGAACAATTTGGCAGAAGCGTGTTTCTCGCGACGATGACGGTCGTCTTCACGCTGACGATCGGCACGCTCGCGAGTTTTTCGGTCGGGCGGCTGCGGGTGCGGCACGGTTGGCTCGTGACCAACTGCGCGCTGCTGACCTATGTGATCCCCGCTTCGTTCCTGGCGATTCCGTTCTACCGCCTAATGGCGCAATACGGGATGATGAATAATCTGTGGGCGGTGATTGCCGCGCTGGTCGCATTTGCGACGCCTTACGCGATCTTCATCTTTCAGCAATACGGCCGGAGCATCCCGATCGAGCTCGACGAGGCGGCGCGGATCGATGGCGCCTCGCCGATCCAGATCTATATCCGGGTCTATCTGCCGCTGATGATGCCGGCGCTGGTCGCGGTCGGCACCTTTGCGATGTTGTTGGCCTGGAACGAGTTTCTCTACCAGTTTCTGCTGTTGTCCTCGACGCAGAGCATGACCGTGCCGATCGCGATCGTTCAGTTCCTCAACAGCGACCAGTCGCCGTGGAACCTGATGATGGCCACGTCGGTGATTTACGCGCTGCCGCCGGTCGCGATGTATTACGCCTTCCGCCGCTACATGGCTGCGGGTCTGACGATGGGCGGCGTCAAGGGCTGAACCGCCAGGACCGGCCGGCGGCTCGCCTTTGCGAGGCCGGTCGCCGGATCGGAGTTGATGGCCGGGCTCGACCGGGAGTGGTTGAACCGGCCATCCGGTGAGCGCATAGTTTCGTCCCGATGAGGATTGTCGCGCGCCCGCGGGATCGCCGCCGGCTCGATCGAGGGAGGAATCAATGGAAAAGCTGACAAGGCGTTCGCTGCTGCGCACCTCTGTGGGGGTGGCGGCCGCGGGTGCGATCGCGCGCCCCTATTTCGCCAACGCCGCCGCCACGACCGCGACCGTGTGGTGGGTGCAGGGCTTTGTTCCGGAGGAGGATTCCTCTTTCCGCGCGATGGTCGCCGACTACGAGAAGGCGAGCGGCGACCAGATCGATCTCAGCATCGTACCCTTTGCCGCGATGCGGCAGAAGGAAATCGCCGCGGTATCGAGCGGTGTCGTGCCCGACATTATCAATGTCGGCGATTACTATTTTGCCGTGCTCAGTGCTTGGAAGGATCAGCTGGTCGATTTGAGCGATGTTATCGAGACGCAGAAAT
This sequence comes from uncultured Alphaproteobacteria bacterium, assembly GCA_963755435.1. GTDB lineage: Bacteria > Pseudomonadota > Alphaproteobacteria > ATCC43930 > CGMCC-115725 > AP-15. The sequence continues at coordinate 2,076 of CAVWJX010000014.1, read as the reverse complement.
CGCTGTTTACGCCGACCTCGCTAAGCACTGTCAACGCTTATAACAATACGGCGAAAAAGCGTAGCTATTACATGATCCCGCATCGAGTGGCGGTCGTTCCGTTTCATATCTGGAAATCCCTGGTCGAGAAGTCCGGCGCCAAGACGTCAGACATCCCGAAGACATGGGATGCTTTTTTGGCGTTCTTCAAGCCGGTGCAGACCAATCTGCGGGCGCAAGGCATGCGCAACATTTATGCCTACTCGTTTCAGATTGGCGCGGTCGGATTCGATCCGATCTTTACCTTCGACCATTTCAATATCGCTTATGGCGGCCAGAACATCGTCACGCCCGACGGCAAGTTGCACACCGACGACCCCAAAATCAAAGAAGCGGCAGTCAAGGCGGTTGTCGCGCTGACGACGCCTTTCAAGGAGGGCTTCATCCCGCCCTCGGTGCAGAGCTGGAACGACAACGACGACAACAACGCCTTCCATGCGAAGCTGGTCGTGATGGATTTCGACGGCACGATCTCGACTGAGGTCGCGCTCTGGCACGATAAGGCCCAATATGACGACATCCTGACCCTGGGCATGCCTTTGAGCAACGAGGGCAAGCCGTTGCCGAGCGTGATCGGCGTTGCGACCGCGGTGGTCCCGAAGGGGGCCAAGAACATCCGCGTCGCCAAGGAATTTCTCAAATATTCGATCCAGCCGAAGGTGCTCGCCACCTATCTGAAGTCCGCGCTCGGCCGTTTTCTGCCGCCGATGCCGTCGATCGTTGAGAACGACAAGGCGTTCTGGCTCGACCCGAAAAACGAGCCGCTCGCAGCCTATACGCGCCAGGGCGTGTTGGGTCCGACGATCCCGCCCTATGAGGTGTTCAACCCGGCGCGGGCGCAGGTCAGCACCGAGCACGTGTTTAGCCTCGCAATGATCGACGTGATGAACAACGGGATGACACCGGAAGCGGCGATCGACAAAGCGTTCAAGCGGTGCGAAGCGATCTTCGCGAACTACCCGATCCAGCAGGCCTGAGCGGGCGCCGGGCGCAGCCGCTGGCCTGACCATGGATCGGTGTCGCGGGCGTGAGCGACGGGTCGCGCCTGGTGCAATCCCTCTGACCCGGTCGGATCGACCTTGCAGGATGGGGTCGAGCACGGCGGCGGCGCGCCGCGGTGCAAAGCCCTATTCTTGCGGGTAGCGCCAGGGTGTCGCCGGCTGCGGCGCTGCCTCGTCGATGGTCCATTGCGGCAGAGCGAGGCCGTGAGCGACATCGCTGAACACCATGCGCACGCGGGTGCCGATGCCAACGCGGCGGACCATTTCGGGCGGCGCCAATTCGCCGTCGGGCGTCGCAAGGTTGCCGGCGACGCGCAGGGCCTCGTCGGCAGTGGGCTCGCCCTTTTGCGTGTCGAGATCGACGAGCAGGATCAGATAGGGGGTATGGCCGCGAAAGGCCGGCTGGATCGCGTGGTGCACCTCGCTGTAGGAATGCACCGCTCCCCGGCCCTCGACCTTGCGCCAATTTGATTGAAGGCTCATGCACCACGGGCAGGCGGTGGTCGGCGGATAGCGCAGCCGGCCGCACTGGGCGCAGGCCTGCAGGTGAAAATCGTGCTCGGCACAGTGGCGGAAATATTCGAGGTTCTCGTGATCGAGATCGTCGATGGTCAGCCCCATGCCCAGATATTCGCCGCGGATTGGCATTTTCAGCTTCCTATTCGGATTGGTTGAAATTCGTCATAACCGGGCTTGTCCCGGTCATCCACGGTGCAGCGACGGACGGTTGCGTGGATGCCCGCGGATCACGTCCGTGGGCTGAAGGCCCACGGAACATGTCCGGCCATGACAGCTTACCGAGGTCTCGGCCTTCAACGCGCATATCAGCCGCGCCGCATGACCATCGAGGAGGCGGTCGCCGGGTTGGCCCAGCCGAGATTGGCGCTGACCTCGACATTGCGAACCTGCCGGCAGCCCCCCTCTCGGTAATCGAAAGTGTGCTGCCGCTTGCCGTCGGCCCCGCCGGGCAGCTATCGTCGGCGTCATGGCGCAGCTGGCGAGTGTTTTCGATGACCATGTTCATGCCGTGGGTGTA
>CAVWJX010000013.1:0-13430 GCA_963755435.1 uncultured Alphaproteobacteria bacterium | reverse complement strand
AGCGCCGGAATGTGAGAGTGTTTATGATCCGTGCACAGAGCGAGCCCAGGGCTGCCGAAGCAACGGCACCCCGGAAAAATCGACGAGCCGAAATGCAGCAAAGCGGCGGAATGCGCTTCGCTTTTCCGCCCTACGCTTGCTCAGGGCTGAAAAGCGCAGCGTATGCGTCGCCTCGCGGATTGGTGCCCTGCGTCGGGCAGCCGAGTGCGGACCGAAGCGACGGCACCCCGGAAAATCGACGAGCCTTAATTGCGGCAAAGCGGCGGAACGCGCTGCGCTTTGCCGCCCTCGGCTCTTGCTCACGAGCCGGACAACGAGGCGCGATGAACCCTCCAAGGTGACAACATTTGCAACCCCTAGAGAATTCCGGAGGGCTTACCGCCTACGGCTCATTAATCGCCCTTGGACTGGTAGTCTTCTGGGCTGTCTTCTTGATGATTCCTTTGTCACGGGAACGACTAAGGGCGGCGCCTTTCCTTGCTGCGTCCAGCGTTCTCGCGTTCCTAGTCGTGTTCTTTTGGCTATGGCCGACCATCACCGAGATTTCGTTTGGGAAACTCGGCAGTATTAAAACGAACGTCGAGCAAGCACGCGTCTATCTGAGCCAGATAAAGGCTATTGAGGGCGAGGTGGGTGAGGTTAAAGCCCAGATAGAAGCCGATGCAACACGAGCAAAGAAGCTGCAAAAGGCAATCCAGCCGCGTCTAATAACTGAACCACAACGTTTACAGCTTGTCGCCGCACTTTCTCGAATTACGCCGAAAGGTAAATTAACTGTAACATGGAAGTTATTTGATAACGAAGCCGAGCAATTTGGAAGGCAGATTTTGGCGGCGCTGAATCAAGCGGGATTTCATGCGGAAGAAATTCGCGGCCCGTTTGGCATGAGCATTCCAGGCCAGTGGATTGCATTACGTGACATTAAAAAATATCAAAATAAACCCTCGTGGATCGGTAGTGTGCAAGCAGCGTTAAAACGTGATACTGGCATCGATTTTCCCGGAGAGCCAATGGACTCGACGTACAAACCTGAATATGGTGAAGTATCGATTGTAATTAGCGCTAAGCAATAGCAAAGGCGTAAGCCAGCAAACGTAGGGCGGAGCAGCGGAGCGCATTCCGCCGTTCAGCCGATGTGCCTCGCCGCATTTCATCGGGGCGAAGCGGCCCTCCACCGGTCATGCTTGGGGACCACGGCCCGCGCGCCGATGCGAAACCTCGAACCAAGAGCGCGCGTCGCGGCTGGCGGAATGCGCTTGCGCTTTTCCGCCCTACGCTTGCTGCCCGCGCGGCTTTGCCCCGTGTGCGCATAAGGATGCGCTCCCCGCGGGTGCGGCGTGCTACGAGATTGGCCGCGGACAATAAAGGGGAAGCGCCATGGATCGACGTGGTTCGGGCACGGTTGTCGCGCGGGTGCTGCTGTTTTCGCTTGTCGTGCTGCTGGCCGGCGCTGGACGGAGCTATGCGCAGCAATCCGATACCGACAGCATCAAGGCCGCGATTGCGGCCTTTCATGCGGTGATCGGGGGGCTCGACATGACGAGGATGGACCCGCTATGGGCGCACGATCCGAGCGTCACCAACATCAATCCGGGGGACAAGACCGTTTCGGTCGGCTGGGACGCGGTCAGGCAGGACTTTGCCAAAAACGGCCCGCAAAAATTCTGGTCGGAATTGAAGCTGACCCAGGCGGACGGGCCCTACATTCAAATCAAGGGCGGGGTGGCGTGGGCTTCGGATTTCGTCGACGCCGCCGGCACCACGAAGGCCGGCAAGGCGATGACCGCGCGCACCATGGAGAATTCGGTGTTCGAAAAGCGCGGCGGCCAATGGCTCCTGGTGTCGCACAGCGCGGCGCGGGCGCCTCGCTGATGGTGGTGGCCGAGCCGTCGTTCACTCTTGGCATCGAGGAGGAGTATTTCCTCGTCGACCGGGCGACGCGCGATGTGGTCGATGACCCGCCGCCGGCGCTGCTGGCCGAGTGCGAGGCGTTGCTCGCCGGGCAGGTCGGGCCGGAGTTTCTGCGCTCGCAGATCGAGGTCGGCACACGGGTGTGTAGGAGCCTCGCCGAGGCGCGCGCCGATCTCGGCCGGCTGCGCCGCACCGTGGCCGAGGTGGCGGCGCGGCACGGGATGGCGCCGATCGCCGCGGCAACCCACCCGTTCGCCCGCTGGGACGCGCAGAAAACGACCGAGCGCCGGCGCTACGCCGATCTCAAGGACGATCTGCAAGGGGTCGGCCGGCGGCTGGCGATCTGCGGGCTGCATGTCCATATCGGCATCCCCGACGAGGAATTGCGCATCGACCTGTTGAACCAGGCGTCGTATTTCCTGCCGCATCTGTTGGCGCTGTCGACCTCCTCGCCGTTCTGGCGCGGCGAGAATACCGGGCTGAAATCCTATCGGCTGGCGGTGTTCGACGAGTTGCCGCGCACCGGGATGCCCGAGCGCTTCGACAGCTGGGGGGAGTACCGCCGCCATGTCGCGGTGCTGACCGGCGCCGGGCTGATCGAGGACGCGACCAAATTGTGGTGGGACCTGCGCCCGAGCGAGCGCTTTCCCACCCTCGAGATGCGCATCGCCGACAGCTGCACGACGATCGAGGATTCGCTGACGATCGCCGCGCTGTTCCGCTGCCTGCTGCGCATGCTGTGGCGGCTGAAGCGCCAGAACCAGCGCTGGCGCATCTATGCCCGCATGTTGATCGACGAGAACCGCTGGCGGGCGCAGCGCTACGGCACCGACCGGGAACTTGTCGATTTTGGCCGCGGCGCCATCGTCCCTTACGCCGAACTCCTCGAAGAGATCGTGGCCTTGATCGACCAGGACGCCCGCCATTTTGGTTGCCTCGACGAGGTTTCGCACGCCCGCCGAATCCTCGCTCGCGGCACCAGCGCCCATCGTCAGGTCACGGTCTTTGACCAGGCGCTGATCAAAGGCGCCAGCCACACGCAAGCCCTCGCATCGGTCGTTGACTGGTTGATCGCCGAAACCGTGCGCGGGGTGTAGGATCGGCGACGATCGAAATTGGCCCCGGAGTTTCGCCATGCCGCCAGCCGATGGAGCCGCCGGACCCCCGATCCACGCTGGCACCGAAAAATTGCCGGCTGAAAGATCGTCCGGACGGCGCTGGCCCGAGGACGGCACCTCGCGCATCCCGAACTGGGTCTATACCGACCCCGAAATATTCGCTCGCGAGCAACAGCGCGTGTTCGAAGGCGCGGGCTGGCTTTATGTATGTCTCGAAGCAGAAATCCCGAACCCCGGCGATTTCGTGCGCAGCCGGCTCGGCGCCAAGGAGGTCGTCGCGGTCCGCGATCCGGCTGGTGCGGTCAACGTGCTGGTCAACCGCTGCGCTCATCGCAGCGCCCAGTTCTGCGCGGCCGCGCGCGGCTCGGCGAAAGAATTCGTCTGCCCCTATCATCAGTGGACCTACGATCTCGGCGGCGGTCTCATGGGCGTGCCGTTTCGCCGCGGCTATCGCGGCCAGGGCGGCATGCCGGCCGATTTCGAGCCGCAGCAGAACGGATTGCAGCGTCTGCGGGTGAGTTGCCGGCACGGCCTGGTCTTTGCCAGCTTCTCGACTGAGACCGAGCCGTTCGAGAGCTATCTCGGCGAAAACATGCTGGGCTATTTCAACCGGGTCTTCGACGGCCGCGAACTCGTCGTGCTCGGCCATCTGCGCCAGCGCATCCCGAGCAATTGGAAATTGATGTTTGAAAACATCAAGGACCCCTACCACGCGAGCCTGCTGCATGTGTTTCTGGTGACTTTCGGGCTGTTCCGCCTCGATCAGCAATCGGCGATCGAGATGGACCCGACCGGGCGCCACGCCGTGCTGGTCAGCCGCAAGGGCGAGCAGCGGCAGAACGAGGCGACCCGGCAGATGCGCGCATTCAAATCGAACTTCACCTTGCGCGATCCGCGCCTGTTGGAGCCGGTGCGCGAGTTTCCCGGCGAAGCCACCGTCGTCATGCAGACGCTGTGGCCGAACCTCATCGTCCAGCAGCAATCGAATACCTTGGCGGTGCGGCAGATCGTGCCGCTCGACGCCGGGCATTTCGACCTGGCCTGGACCTTTTTCGGCTATGCCGACGACACACCAGAGATGCGGCAGCGCCGTCTGCGCCAGGCCAATCTGATGGGTCCCGCGGGTCTGGTTTCGCTCGATGACAGCGAGGCGATGCTGCTGTCGCAGGCTGGAATCGAGGCCGACCCGAAAGCCTTATGCGTCGCCGAGATGGGCGGCCGCGCGGTCCATGACGAGCCGCACATGGTGACCGAGACCGCGATCCGCGGCTTCTATCAGCACTACCGCCGGGTCATGGATTTGTGAGGGGCCGGTGATTGCGGCGCCCGGCCTCGATCCGCCGGCGACCCTGCGGACGCGCCTCGCCGATCTCTATTGCGCCTATGGCGACGCGCTCGACGAGGGCGAGCTCGAGCGCTGGCCCGATTTCTTTACCGAGGATTGCCTCTACCGGGTCACTCCGCGCGAGAATTTCGAGCGCCGGCTGCCGGTCGCGCTGATCTATTGCGAAAGCCGCGCCATGCTCGCCGACCGGGTCGTGGCGATCCGCGAGACGGCGCTCTATGTGCCCCGGCTGGTGCGCCACTTCGTCAGCAACATCCGCCTGCGCGCGATTGGGCCGGACGGAATGCGGCTGACCGCGAACTTCGTGCTATGCCAGACCATGGCCGACCAACCTTCGGCGCTGTTCCTGTGCGGCAGATATCATGACCGGGTGGTCGAAGACGCCGGCAGCCTGCGTTTTGCCGAGCGAATTCTGCGTCTACGATTTCGACGATCGTCCCGACCTCGCTCGTCTATCCGGTCTAGCCGAGGCTCGGCGGCGCGGCCCGGCGCTCGTACCAGGCGCGGCTGCGCAGCACGATGCGCACGACCGACAGCATGACCGGGACCTCGACCAAGACGCCGACGACGGTGGCGAGCGCGGCGCCCGACTGGAAGCCGAACAAAGCGATTGCCGCGGCGACGGCCAGCTCGAAAAAGTTCGAGGCGCCGATCAACGCCGACGGACAGGCGACGTTGTGCGGCACGCCCAGCGCCCGATTGAGCCCATAAGCGATGCCGGCATTCAGATACACCTGGATCACGATCGGCACCGCCAGCAGCAGGATCACCAGCGGCTGGCGGATGATCTCCTCGCCCTGAAAGCCGAACAGCAGCACCAGGGTGGCGAGCAGAGCCAATAGCGAAATCGGCTGTAATGCGCCCAAGGCCCGCGCCAGCCCTGCTTCGCCGCTGCGTGCCAGCACCCCCCGCCGCCACAGCTGCGCCGCCACCACCGGCACGACGATGTAGAGCACGACTGACAGGAACAGGGTCGCCCACGGCACCGTGATCGAGGACAGGCCGAGCAAAAGCCCGACGATCGGGGCAAAGGCGAAGACCATGATCGTGTCGTTGAGCGCGACCTGGGTCAGGGTGAAATTGGGCTCCCCATCGGTCAGGTTCGACCACACGAAAACCATCGCCGTGCACGGGGCGGCGGCCAACAGAATCAACCCGGCGATGTAACTGTCGATCTGCCCCGCCGGCAGCCAGGGGCGGAACAGCCAGCCGATGAACAGCCAGCCCAGCAACGCCATGCTGAACGGCTTGACCAGCCAATTGATGCCAACGGTCACGGCGATGCCGCGCCATTGCTCGGTGACCCGGTGCAGGGCGGCGAAATCGACCTTGAGCAGCATCGGCACGATCATCAGCCAGATCAGCACCGCGACCGGAATGTTGACTTGGGCAACGGTCAACCGCCCCAAGCTCTGGAACGGCCCCGGTAGCAGCCGGCCGAGCCCGATGCCGGCGATGATGCACAGCGCCACCCATAGGGTTAGGTAGCGATCGAAGGTGCCCAGGCCGGGCGCGGCGCGGCGCTCGACCACATCGGAAGCAGAGCTCATCTGCGGGGCGATCACTGGCCGAGTTTGCGGGCTTCGATCGTGGCCGAAGCGACGTAGTTCTCGATCCCTTGCTCCGGGCCCCAGGTCTTGATCAGCTCTCGGGTATGAGGCTTTATTTCAACACGGACAGCGGAGAAGCCGGCCTGGCTGAGCCACTCCTCGATCAGTGCCGGTGAGACGGCGCCGGCGACGCAGCCGCAGAGCAAGGCCGGGTCGGTCGCGAGCGCGGCCGGCAGCGGCGCGGTGCTGACGATATCTGAGACCGCGAGCCGGCCGCCCCGCTTCAGCACGCGAAACGCCTCGCGCAACACTTGGCGCTTGTCCGGAACGAGGTTGATCACGCAATTCGAGATCACGATGTCGGCGGTGTTGTCGGCGACCGGCAGGTGCTCGAGCTCGCCGAGGCGAAACTCGACATTCGCGGCACCGATGTTAGCGGCGTTGGTGCGCGCCTTGGCCAGCATCTCATGGGTCATGTCGATGCCGATGACCTGGCCGGCGGGACCCACCTGCTGCGCCGCGAGGAAGCAGTCGAAGCCGGCGCCGCTGCCGAGATCAATGACGGTCTCGCCCGGCCGCATTGCCGCAATCGCCAAAGGGTTGCCGCAGCCGAGCCCGAGATTGGCGCCGACGGGAATTGCCGCAAGATCGGCTGCCGAATAGCCCATCTGCAGCGCCTTGGCCGACGCGGCGGCCGTCGGGCCGCAGCAGGATGACGGCGCCGGCCCGCAGCAATCCGCGGGGTCGGTCGCGGCGGCAATGCTGCCGTAGCGGGCGCGCACCATCTCCTTGATCTGCGAATTGTCCATGATTTTATCTCCTTAGGCCGATTTATTCTCGGGCGGCGTCGCCGAAGCGGTCGCACCCGGGCAGCAGACCGGAGCGCAGACGGCAGCGCCGCCGCAGCAATTCTCGGTCAGGTAGCCCATCAGTGCGTTCATCACCGCGAAATCGGTGGCATAGATCAGCTGCCGGCTCATACGCCGCTGGGTGATCAGCCCGGCATGGGTCAGCTGTTGCAGGTGAAAGGTCAGCGAGGACGGCAATAGCCCGAGGCTGTTGGCGATAGTCCCGGCCGACATGCCTTCGGGCCCGCGCTGCACCAGCAGGCGAAAGACCGCGAGGCGAGTGTCATGGGCCAGCGCGCCGAGTGCCGCGATCGCCTGTTTCGCCTGCATTGGTAACCCTCATATTCCAACGACAGTCGAAATTAGTGATTTGCGCGTTTGCGGTCAACGACTTTTTGCGGATCATCGAATTATTGTCGGGGGTGCGATCGCCGCGATCCCGCGCTACATAAGAAAGCGGCACCAACGAGGAGGTCCCGATGGATGAGACGACCCGCACCGAGCTCGAAGCCGCGGCCTTTCGCCGCCTCATCGAGCATCTGCGCGAGCGCACCGACGTGCAGAATATCGACATGATGAATTTGGCCGGCTTCTGCCGCAACTGCCTGTCGCGCTGGTACCGCGAGGAGGCCGAGCAGCGCCATATTCCGCTGTCCGACCCGCAGGCGCGCGAAATCGTCTACGGCATGCCTTATGACGAATGGCGCAAAAAGCACCAGAAGGAAGCCAGCGCCGAGCAGAAGGCCGCCTTTGCCGCCCAGCAGCAGCACTGAGCTGGCGCGTTCTTAGGGTGGCGGCGATTGGTCCTGCGGTAGCGCCGGCGGCGGTCCCGCGCTAAGTTCGCTGCCATGCAGCACATCCGGATCCGCGGCGCGCGCGAGCACAATCTGAAGAACGTCGACGTCGACTTGCCACGCGACAGTCTGGTGGTGATCACCGGCCTGTCGGGCTCCGGCAAGTCTTCGCTGGCTTTCGATACGGTCTATGCCGAGGGCCAGCGCCGCTATGTCGAGAGCCTGTCGGCCTATGCCCGGCAGTTTCTCGAACTGATGCAAAAGCCCGAGGTCGAATTGATCGAGGGGCTGTCGCCGGCGATCTCGATCGAGCAGAAGACGACCTCGCGCAACCCGCGCTCGACGGTCGCCACGGTGACCGAGATCTACGATTACATGCGCCTCCTGTGGGCGCGGGTCGGCGTCCCTTATTCGCCGGCGACCGGGCTGCCGATCGTCAGCCAGACCATCTCGCAGATGGTCGACCGGGTCATGGGCATGCCCGAGGGGACGCGGCTCTATCTGCTGGCGCCGATCGCCCGCGGGCGCAAGGGCGAGTACCGGAAGGAATTGATCGACCTCAGAAAGCGCGGCTTTCAGCGGGTCAAGATCGACGGCAAGATGGTCGAACTCGACGAGGTCCGGCCGCTTAACAAGAAGCTGAAGCACGACGTCGCGGTGGTGGTCGACCGCATCGTCGTGTCGCCCGACCTCGGCAACCGGCTCGCCGATTTGTTCGAGACGGCACTCGATCTGGCCGACGGCATCGCGATCACCGAAAACGCCGATTTGGGCGAGGAGACGATCTTTTCGGCGAAATTCGCCTGCCCGGTCTCCGGTTTCACAATCCCGGAGATCGAGCCGCGGCTGTTCTCGTTCAACAACCCGTTCGGCGCCTGCCCGGCCTGCGACGGGCTCGGCACCAAGCTCTATTTCGATGCCGGGCTCGTCGTCCATGACGAGCGCAAGAGCCTCGCCGAGGGGGCGGTCAGCCCGTGGTCGCACTCGTCGTCGCAGTACTACACGCAGACGCTCGAAAGCATCGCCCGGCATTTCAGGCAGAGCATGCACACCCCTTGGGCCGAACTGCCGCAGAGGATGCGGCAAACCATCCTCGACGGCTCGACTGGCGAGCCGGTGCAGATGACCTATGATGACGGGCTGCGCAAATATACCACCGAGCGCCCGTTCGAGGGCGTGCTGCCGAACATGGAGCGGCGCTTTCGCGAGACCGACAGCGCCTGGGTCAAGGAGGAACTGGGCCGCTACCAGAGTGCGCGGACCTGCGAGGTGTGCCATGGCGACCGCCTCAAGCCCGAGGCGCTGGCGGTCAAGATCGGCGGCCGCAACATCAGCGAGGTGGCGCGGCTGTCGATTTCCGAGGCGCTGGCCTGGTTCTCCAGCATCGACGCGGAGCTGACCCCGAGCCAGCGCGAGATCGCCGAGCGCATCCTGAAGGAGATCAACGAGCGGCTCGGCTTTTTGCAGAATGTCGGGCTCGAATACCTGACCCTGTCGCGCGCGTCCGGCACCTTGTCGGGCGGCGAGAGCCAGCGCATCCGATTGGCCTCGCAGATCGGCTCGGGGCTGACCGGGGTGCTCTATGTGTTGGACGAGCCGTCGATCGGCCTGCACCAGCGCGACAACGGCCGCCTGCTGGCGACGCTGAAGCGGCTCAGGGACCTCGGCAACACGGTGATCGTCGTCGAGCACGACGAGGAGGCGATCCGCACCGCCGATTGGGTCGTCGATATGGGGCCGGGCGCCGGGGTGCATGGCGGGCACGTCGTCGCCGAGGGCACACCCGCCGAAATCATGGCCAACCCGGCCAGCATCACCGGGCAGTACCTGACCGGCACGCGCCAGATCGCATTGCCGGCGGTGCGGCGCAGCGGCCATCCGGGGCAGATCCTGCGCATCGTCGAGGCGACCGGCAACAATCTGAAGGGCATCACCGCCGAGATCCCGCTCGGCACGTTCTGCGTCGTGACCGGGGTCTCGGGCGGCGGCAAATCGACCCTGATCATCGAGACGCTGTACAAGGCCTTGGCCAAGCGGCTCAACAATGCGCGCCAGCAGCCGGCGCCCCATGCCCGGCTCGAAGGTGTCGAATTCCTCGACAAGATCGTCGACATCGACCAGTCGCCGATCGGCCGCACGCCGCGCTCGAACCCGGCGACCTATACCGGCTGCTTCACCCCGATCCGCGACTGGTTTGCCGGACTGCCCGAGGCCAAGTCGCGCGGCTATCTGCCGGGCCGCTTCTCGTTCAACGTCAAGGGCGGGCGCTGCGAGGCGTGCCAGGGCGATGGTGTCATCAAGATCGAGATGCACTTTCTGCCCGACGTCTATGTCCAGTGCGACGTGTGCAAGGGGCGGCGCTACAACCGCGAGACTTTGGAGGTATTGTTCCGGGCCAAGAGCATCGCCGACGTGCTCGACATGACGGTCGACGAGGGCGTCGAGTTCTTCCGCGCGGTGCCAGCGATCCGCGACAAATTGCTGACCCTGCAACAGGTCGGGCTGGGCTACATACATGTCGGCCAGCCGGCGACGACCTTATCGGGCGGCGAGGCGCAGCGGGTCAAATTGGCCAAGGAATTATCGCGGCGGGCCACCGGGCGCACCCTCTACATCCTCGACGAGCCGACCACGGGCCTCCATTTCGACGACGTTCGCAAGCTCTTGGAGGTGCTGCACGCCTTGGTCGAGACCGGCAACACGGTCCTGGTAATCGAGCACAACCTCGAAGTGGTCAAGACTGCCGATTGGGTCATCGATCTCGGCCCCGAGGGCGGCGATGCCGGCGGCCATATCGTCGCCACTGGCACCCCCGAAGACATCGCCGCCAGCGCCAACAGCTACACCGGCGACTACCTACGCCCCTACCTCGCCCGCCGCCCGCCGCAGCGGCGCCGCAAGGCGGGGTGAGCGAGGTGCGGACCCTCACCCTCCCGATCGCCCCGGCGATGGGCCCCTACCCTCTTTCGCTGTGCTGGAGAGGGTGCCGAGAGCAGCGAGGCGGATGAAGGCTTGGCCGATTCCGCATGAACCCAGTCCCCAGACAGGCGATCGAGAAATTGCGGCGGATGGTGGTGGCCGCACTCGGCGAGCACGACGCGGCGGTGTGGCTGTTCGGGTCGTGCGCGCGCGGCGGGGCGCGGCAGCATAGCGATATCGATATCGCAATTCTTCCGCGGGATGAGCTGCCCGTCGGCTTCTTCGGTGAGCTCCAGGCGGATATCGAGGACAGCACGATTCCTTACGATATCGATCTGGTCGATCTGCGGCACGCCGATCCGGCGCTGGTCGACGAGGTTCGCCGCGAAGGCTTGAAGTGGCGGGATTAGAGCGGCGGCTCGCCGAGGCCGCAGCGGCGCTCGCCACCCTGGACGAAGTCGTCGGTGCGGCCGACCGGTCGCTGCTCGAGCGCGACGGTGCGATCCTGCGGCTGATCTACACGTTCGAGGCCGTGTGGAAGGCCGGCCGGCAGCTGCTTGCCGAGCGCGAGGGTGTCGAGGTTGCTTCCCCGAACGCGACTATTCGCGCGGCGTGGCGGCTCGGCTGGCTGTCGGACGAGGACGCGCAGGCTGCTATCAATGTCGGCCGCGACTGCAATCTCGCGGTCCACATGTATCGCGGCGAGATCGGCGCGGAAATCGGGCAGCGCCTCGCCGCGCATGCCGGGGTGCTGCGCCGCTGGCTCGCGGCGCTGCAGGCCCGCGCCGGCGCGCCGGATTAGTCCTTGAGCTGCTTTTCCAGGAACACGGTCATCCGCTCCCAGGCCTGGTTGGCGCAGGCCACGACGTAGGCCGGGCTGCGCTCGTTGGCGAAGGCGTGGGCGGCGTCGTAGCGGTAGATCTCGTGGCTGATGCCGGCGGCCTTCAGGGTCCTTTCGAGATCGTCGACCGCGGCGGGCGTGCACCAATCGTCCTTATTGGCGAAGTGGCCCTGGAACGGCACCCGGATCCTGGCCGGGTCGGCGAATTCCTTGGGCGGGATGCCGTAGAAGCACACCGCGGCGTCGATGTCGTGGACATGGACCGCGGCGGCGATGGTCAAGGCCCCGCCCATGCAGAAGCCCATGACCGCGACCTTGTCGCTCTGCTTTTTCAATTCGAGCGCGGCGCCGCGCAGATCCTCGTGCGTGGCGTCGGGAAAATCGAGCCCGGTCATCAGGTGATTGGCCTCGTCGGCGACGGTGGTGACTTTGCCCTTGTAGAGATCGGGCGCCAGCGCGTTGTAGCCGGCGCGGGCGAAACGGTCGGCCACCCCGCAGATCTGGTCGTTCAAGCCCCACCATTCCTGGATGACGATGATCCCCGGCCGTCCATGGCCGGCCATCGCCAGATAGCCCTTGGCGGCGACCCCATCGGGCCGGGCGAAATCGGTCATGATACCCATCAAAATCATCCTCCTAAAGCACACCGGATCAGCCGCTCGCACCCGTTCCTTCCCCGGCGCGCCGGGGGCGGGCAGGGAGGGTCAGGCGTCGGCAAAGGCCGGCATCACCTCGTCGGTAAACAGCGCGATCGAGCGCATGGCCTCGTCATGGCTGATCGTCCCGAAGGCGAAATCGCAAACATAGTAATTGACCCCGGTCGCGGCGATCTCGCGCGCGATATAGTCGCGCACCTGGGCCGGCGTGCCGGCGATCGCGTCGCCGTGCCGCTGCAGTTCGCTCCAATCCTCGGGCAGCGCCGCTTCGAGCGGGAACGGCACGTTGTATTTGTGCCACAGCTGGCCCATGTGATGCCGCCAGGCCGGGTAGCCGCGCCGCGCGGTGTCGAGCGCCTCGGCCTCGGTGTCGGCGATGATGATGTGCCGGTTGACGCCCCAGAGCGGCAATTCGGCCGCGGGCCGGCCGAGCTTTCCCATTCGGCGCGGTAGGCGTCGGTGATCGCGCGCACCTGCTCGGGCGGCCGGCGCGTCACCGTGTTGGCGGCATTGGCCGCGGCCCAGGCGACGCTCGCCGGGTTGCCGAGCCCGTACCATACCGGCAGCGGCTGCTGGAACGGCTTCATCGCCATCGGCACATGGTCGAAATCGTAGAATTCGCCGTGAAAGGTCAATTCGTCTTCGGTCAGGCCGAGCCGGATCACCTCGAACGCCTCGCGGAACTGTGCGGTCCCCTTGGCGAAGTCGATGCCGTAGAACCCGACTTCGACCGGCGAGATGCCGCGCCCGACCCCGTACAGAAAACGGCCGCCGCTCATCTGGTCGAGCATGCAGATCTCGTCGATCAGCCGCAGCGGATGGTAGAGCGGCAGCAGGTAGACCATCGGGCCGAAGCGCAATTGCCGGGTGCGCTGCGCCAGCGCCGCCAGAAAGATGCCGGGGGACGGGCGTAGCCCAACGGCGTGTTGTGATGCTCGGCCAGATGGTAGCCGTAGAAGCCAGCGCGGTCGTAGGCCTCGGCGAGCTTGAGCCGGTCCTCGAAATGCCGCGCGAGCGGCTGACCGCTGTCGTCGAGATGGTCGAAAACCCCAAACTGCATCGCTCGGTCCCTTTAGTTGAAATGATCAACACTGTTATTTTCCGTTTGCCGAGAGTTTTGTTATTTTCAGAGCAAATTGGTTTTTCGACGTGCTTCTTTCTCGGCATCACGCTTGTCCAGCTCTGCGCGGAGAGCTCGCACTTTAGCTCGTTTTTTCGCTTCTTTTTTCTCCCGCTCCTGCATAGACAACCCAGGCTTGCCTCCCGGCCGCATTAGGAAGCTCGGTGCTCCAGGTTTCGTATTTAATTTTCGACGTCGCCCTTTTCCAAACCCTCGCACCCTAGGTTCGGAGTAATTCTCGATCGTATAACGAGATCTTGTCGCACGCTGAGAGAATTGAGACGCTGTCTTATACATCAAGCGCTCCTATCATTTTCATAGTGTACCA
>CAVWJX010000012.1:0-9895 GCA_963755435.1 uncultured Alphaproteobacteria bacterium | reverse complement strand
CTCGCCGACACGATCGCGTCGACCCGCCGGTACCACGCGGTGCAGCGCGAAGCGCCCGCCGTCACCGATGGCCCGCTGCGTCCGCCCGAACCGCAAGGCGGCTCGGCAATCCGCTTCGAGGGGGCGAGCTTTACCTATCCCGGCGCGCGCCGTCCGGCGTTGAGCGACATCCGTCTCGAAGTGCCGGCCGGAGCGACATTGGCCTTGGTCGGGCCGTCCGGCGCCGGCAAGACCACGATCGCCAATTTGCTGCTGCGCTTCTGGGACCCGCAGGCCGGGCGCATCCTGATCGACGGGGTCGACCTGCGCGAGTTCGAGCTCGACCATCTGCGCCGCCGCGTCTCGCTGGTGTCGCAGGACACCTATCTGTTCAACGACACCTTGCGCGCCAATGTGGCATTGGCCCGGCCCGAGGCCGACGAGGCGGCGATCCACCGCGCGCTGGAACAGGCGGCGCTGGCCGAATTTGTCGCCAGCCTGCCGCAAGGGCTCGACACCCCGGTCGGCGAACGCGGCGTGCAATTGTCGGGCGGGCAGCGCCAGCGGGTGGCGATCGCCCGCGCTTTTCTGAAAAACGCGCCGACTTTGGTGCTCGACGAGGCGACCTCGCATCTGGACGCGGTCAGCGAGGCGCAGGTGCGCGCTGCACTCGACGCCTTGATGCGCGACCGCACCACGATCGTCATCGCCCACCGGCTCTCGACCGTGCGCAACGCCGATTTGTTGGCGGTGCTCGACCGCGGGCATCTGGTCGAAACCGGCAGCCATGCCGAGCTGGTCGCCCGGAACGGCCTCTACGCCCGGCTGATCCGCCGCCAGATCGGGGGCGCGCAGCAGCCGCTCCGCGCGGTCGGCGATTAGCGCCCGCCGCGACCGATCCGGCGCCATTCTGCTGCGGCTGCGACCGAACCCGATTTACCGATCTTTAACATTCGGCCGCATAAAATCGCCGAACGGTTGCAGCTTTAAGGCTTACAGGATACCATAAGGCTTAGAGGATCCCATGCAGCGATAGCTCGCATCGTGACACGCGAGGTCGGCTCGGCCGAGAGCGATATGCACAGCGCACTCGAAGAGGAAATACGCGGCCGGCTCACCAGCCTGGCGTTTCGCGTCCGACAATACGATTTGGGTGTCGTATTGGCGGTAGCACTTTGTTTTACACCGTTTCCGCCGGCGATGCTGATCGGGCTGATTTTGGCGGTTTCTCACCTTGCCTTCGCGCGCCGCAAATTATCGCCTTCCGAAGCCTCGCTGCTTGGCCTCGCGATCCTGGTCGCCGCCGGCTACATCGCCGCCTGGACGATCGGGATCTATTGGCTGGCGCGGGTGGGCGCGCTCAATGCCATCCGCGACTTGGCAACCGATTGGGCCTGGTGGCTGCTGCGCACCTTCGAGCCCGGCTTCTTGCGCCATACTCTCTCGGCACCGCCGCCGCTGCTTCGTCACGCCTAGAACCGCTGCTTCGCCACGCCTAGTGCTTAGACACAAACATATAAGTCAACCAACCCGTCATGGCCGGGCTTGACCCGGCCATCCACGAACGGCGGCACAAACTCTACTGCTTCCGTGGATGCCCGGCACAAGGCCGGCATGACGGATTGAGGTAGGATTGCACCATCTGAATGCGTCTGAGCACTAGAACCGCTGCTTCGTCACACCTAGAACCGCCGCTTCGCCACACCTAGAAAACGAGCGCCGCCGATGTCGCAGGGCCACAATCAGCCGATCCGCTACGGGCCGGCGTCCGACAAGCAGGCGGATCAGAAGTTCTGCTATGCCTGCGGCGTGATCATGCACGTCTCGGCGACGGACTGTCCGAACTGCGGCGCCAGACAATCGGAGGCCGTTGGTACGCCGCCGGGAACGGCTGTCGGCAACCCCGAACTCGCCCGGCATGGGCAGGTATACTGCCGCGGCTGCGGCCATGCGCTGCACCAGACGGCGCCGCTGTGTCCACACTGCGGAGCGCCGCAATCGGGTCTAGGTTCCGCCTCGATCGGCCCGGCAAAGAGCAAAATTGTCGCGGCGTTGCTGGCGTTTTTTCTCGGCGGGTTCGGCGTGCACAAATTCTATTTGGGTCAGGTCGGCCTCGGAATTTTATATCTTGTCTTCTGCTGGACCTTTATTCCGGCCGTGGTGGCCCTGATCGAAGGCATCGTCTATCTCGCAACCTCCGACCGGCGTTTTGCCGAAAAATATGGCTAGTCCCGTGGCGCGTTCGGAGGGTGTGGGCGCACCGCGCCGGCGTGACGCCCGGCCGGGTGCCGGGCAGCCAGGTAAACTGGCGGAGCTGGCGCCGCAATTCCGTGGATGGCCGGGATCAGCCCACGGCTGTCCGGTTCCGGTTTCAGTTCCATTGGAGCGCCCATTGAGCCGGGATGACGATCGGTGTTCGCTTCGGGCTCGAAGCAGGCGATCGATCCGCCGGCGATGCATGAGGTTGGCACGAACCAATCTGGCAAAGGCGAGTGGACTGTGAATGGCTTTTTGCGCGGCTTGGGCGAGACGCAACAGCAAGAAGGCAATCAGGGCGACGGCGATCTGGATGCGAACGGCGTTCTCGGAGGTGCCGAGAAAGCGAGTGATCTTCAGCGTCTGCTTAATCCAGCGGAAGAACAGCTCGATTGCCCAGCGCCGCTTATAGAGATCGGCGATCTCCTCGGCGCTGGCATCGAGATCGTTCGACAGGATGCGGAGCATTTTGCCGGTCTCGATCATTACACGGACTTCCCGTACTGCATCCTGCATCGGATTGCGCCGGCTCTCGGCCTGGCGCGCGGGCAGAAAGCCGATGCGATCGGAGAGAATGGTCGCTGCCCTCCGGCACCGGCAGCTCCTCGATCACGTCGAGCCGCGTATTGGCTTTCAACCGGGTGACGACCCGGCATTGGGCGGCGTCGAGCTTGGCCCACCAAGCATAGTCGTAGTAACCCAGATCGAATACGTAAGTCGCTCCGGGCTCGATCGGCATCTGCTGGGCTATCGTGATGTCGTTGACGTTGGCAGCCGCTGACGGCCGCATAGATCGGCCGATCGGCATCGGCGTCGTAGATCACATGCACCTTGGCGCCGCACACCCCGGCCGAGAACCGCGCCCAACCGGCGCTGCGCTCATTCAGCCGCACGCTCGTGGCGTCGATGAGATAGGTGGTCTCGGCGAGCTTGCGGCGAAGACCGCGATGCGCTTGCTGCATCATCAGCCTCAGCAGCTCGGCAAAAACCGCGGCCGGCCGCTGGGCATTCGCGTCCGACAACGTCGAACGCCGAACAGAACCCGCGCCCAGGTGGTAGAGCCGTGCCATATGGCTCTCCAGTCCGAGCACGATCTCGCGCAGGCTTCCGGCACCCGCAAGCTGAGCGTAGAGCAACGCCACAAATTGACTCTTCATGGTCAACCGCCGCACTCGCGCATCCGCGCTATACGCCTCGACCAGTTCGTCAAACGCCACCCAAGGAACATGCTTTAGAACCGAACGAAAGACGCTATTCTCATGCCGCATGGCGCGGATCCTCTTCTCGTGTCCCGGATCGCTTGCAGACGTCCAAGACCGAGTAGAATCAACGCCATGCGCTTCGTCCACAAAAACCGAACCGGACAGCCGTGGGATCAGCCCGGCGATGACGGCTTGAGTGAACCCGGTGTCTACGCCTGAGTTACTGAAGCTTCGCCCCCATCTGCCAACTTTCGCGAGCAGCATGTTTAGGCAGCATGCTTTAATGGAGTAGCGAGATGGTCTTTTGCCGAGGCTGTGGTGCCCAAATCCACGAATCCGCGCCAATGTGCCCGAAATGCGGGGCGCCGCAGGATCTCTCGCGGCAGGGTCGGTCGTCGCCGGCCGCGGATGACGACCAGAGGCCGCGAACCTTCGCCAGCTCGATCGCGATCTGCTTCAACCGATATTTCCAGTTTCGCGGTCGGGCGCCGAGAGCGGAATACTGGTACTTCACGCTGTTCACCACGCTTATCGGCCTGGGCGCCGATCTGATCGACGCGGTCTGGTTCGGCTCGCAGACCAGAATATTTGGCGGCGTCATCAACATCGCCTTGTTTGTGCCGAGCATCGCGGTCTGGACCCGGCGCATGCACGATATCGATCGCAGCGGGTGGTGGTGGCTGCTGGCGTTCCTGCCGATCATCGGATGGATCATCCTGTTGGTGTGGCTGTGCACCGCCGGGACCCGCGGGCCGAACCGGTATGGCTCCGATCCGCTCGGCGGGTCGGGTGCGTGGGCCGCCTCGGTGTCAGCCGCGCAGTGATCCTCAGCCGGCGCTGACCGGCGCTCGGATCGGGGGCGCGCGCTGTTCGGCCGCCGGGGACCAAAGCCGCGCAGCCCTCGGGCCTGTCGGCGAACCGGCTTCGCCGCCACCCGAAGCAACCGGCTCGCGCCCTCACCAAGATCTGGTCTAGGCTCGGCCGCAGACAAGCGGCGAGGAGGGAGCGATGCGCGGCGTGGTGTTCAGCGGCGATCGGGAGATCGCAATGATGGAATTCCCAGACCCGACCCCGGGGCCAGGCGAGGTCGTCGTCGAGATGAAGGCTTCGGGCATGTGCGGCAGCGACCTGCACCAGTACCGCCGGCCGAAATCGGGCGGCGAGTCGATCGGCGGCTTGCCGGTCAACCCGAACCCGGTGATCGGCGGGCACGAGCCCTGCGGCATCGTCGCCGCGATCGGCTCCGGGGTCAGCGACAAGCAGGCCAAAATCGGCCAGCGGGTCATGGTGCACCATTATAAGGGCTGCACCGTGTGCAATCATTGCCGCTCCGGCTGGTCGCAATTGTGCCAGGAAGAACCGGTCCTGGTGTACGGCAACAACGCCCATGGCGGGCACGCGCGCTGGCTCAAGGTGCCGGCCTTCACCCTGGTGCCGCTGCACGACGAATTGTCGTTTGCCGCCGGCGCGGCGATCGCCTGCGGCACCGGCACCGCCTATGGCGCCTTGCGGCGGCTGAACCTCTCGGGCAACGACACGATCGCGCTGTTCGGCCAGGGGCCGGTCGGCTTGTCGGCGACCCAGCTCGCCGCGGCGATGGGGGCGCGGGTGATCGCCCTCGACGTCAGCCCCGAGCGCCTGGAGCGGGCCAAGGAGTTCGGCGCCTGGCAAACGGTCAACCCGCGCTCGAACGACCCGGTCGGCGCGATCAAGGATCTGACCCATGGCGGCGCCGACTGCACCCTCGACACCTCGAGCCAGCCCGAGGGCCGGATCGCCGCGGTGCGCAGCGCCAAGGTGTGGGGCACGGTCGCCTTTGTCGGCGAGCGCAACAATGTGACGATCGACGTCAGCCCAGACATGCTTCGCAAGCAGTTGACGATCATCGGCTCATGGACTTTCTCGTGGCAGGGCCAAGCCGATTGCGCACAATTCTGCGTCGATCGCAAGGTCGAGGTCGACCGCCTGTTCACCCACCAATGGAAGCTCGACCAGGCCGAGGAGGCCTATCGCCTGTTCGACACCCAGACCACCGGCAAGGGCGTCTTCCTGATGTAACGCGCCGAGGTCAGCCCGGCGACAAAAGGAGAAAAGAGAATGGCACGCAACGGCTATCTGATCATGGACAGCGACCTGCACATGATGGAGCCCGACGATCTGTGGGCCCGCTGGCTCGACCCGGCGCACCGGCAGAATGCGCCGCGGTTTTTCGGCGGCCAGCAGCGCCAGCTCGGCGACAGCAAGGAGGATAAGGGCAACGCCGACGCGATCATGGGGATGGAGGTGCAGGGGCTGGCGATCCCGGCGCACGCCAATGCGCAGGGCGCCACCCAATCCAGTCGCGAACTGCGCCGCCGCAGCCGCGCCCGCCACCCGCATTTCAACGTCGCCCGCGCCCGCGGCTTCGACCCGGCCTCGACCCTGACCGCGATGGACATCGAGGGGATCGACGTCGCGGTCATGTACGGCACCCGCGGCCGGCAGATCCTGTGCCATGACGATCTGGCGCCGGATTACGCCGCCGCCTTGGCGCGCGCCTACAACGACTGGGCCGCCGATTACTGCAAGACCGATCCGCAGCGGCTCAAATTCGCCGCGCAACTGGCGATGCACGATGTCGGCCTGGCGGTCGAGGAAGCGCGCCGCGCGGTCAACGAGCTTGGCGCCGTCGCGGTCATCGGCACGCCTAACCCGGTCAATGGCCAGCATCTGCACGATGACGCGTGCGAGCCCCTATGGGACGCGCTCGAACAGCTCGACGTGCCGATCGGCTATCACCCGACCGGCAACACCGCGCTCAAGGACGATGCCGGGCGGCGCTATGTCGGGCACAACAATTTCCACCCGATCGCGCATGCGATCCGCAACCCGGTCGAGCTGATGGGGGCGATCGCCAGCATGACGACCGGCGGCGTGCTCGAACGCCACCCGAAGCTGCGCTGCGCCTTTCTCGAGGGGACGGCGGGGTGGCTCTATTGGTGGCTGTGGCGGCTCGACGACCAGTGGGAAAAGTTCGGGCCCGGCTGCGAGCGCCAGATCGCCATGAGCCCGAGCGAATACTTCAAGCGGCAATGCTATATCGCGCTCGACGTCGACGAGGAGCCGGCGGTCGATGTCGTCAACAAGATGGGCGCGGAATACTTTGTCGTGTCGAGCGACTACCCGCATTCGGACGGCGCCTTCCCCGAGGCGATCGACCAATTCCTCAGCCTGCCGCTCGCCGACGAGCAGCGCCGCCGGATCCTGTGGGACAATTGCGCCAGGCTCTACGCGATACCTGCTCCCGCGGCGCCGCTGACCCGCGAGGTCGGCACCGTCTCGGCCGCCGAGTAAGAGCCCCGTCGAGATCCGTCGAGGCCCGGCGTATTCCCGGTCGGGACCGGGTCAACGGTCCCGCCGGGCGAACGCCATCTTGGTGCGTCGAATAGGTTTTATCAGAAGCGATGACCGGGGTTGGCCCGCGCGCAGGTGTCGCGAGCGTACCCTTGCGCGCCTGGTTTCGAGGGGGGATCTGCCGTGGGACGCACCGATCCGGCCGCCGTGGCGGCCCGCATGGATCGCATTCCCAACACCAGCTGGAGCTGGATGGTCGTTCTGCTGGTTTCGGGCGCGCTGATCGTCGAGGCGCTCGACATCGGCACCTTGGGCACGATCCTGCCGGTGGTCAGGAAGGTGATGGTCCTGACCGCGTCCGATATCGGGCTGCTCGCCGCATCCTCGGCGCTGGGGATTGTCATCGGCATGATCCCGGCCGGCCATCTGGCCGACCGTTACGGCCGCAAGCCCTTGCTGATGGCCGGAACCCTATGGTTCGCCGGCGGCACCGTGCTGGCCGCGTTCAGCCCGAACTTCGCGGTGCTGCTGCTGATTCGCGGCCTGTCTGGGCTGGGCATGGCAGCGACCTTCATCATGCCGTTTTCGATCGTCTCGGAATTTGTGTCGCGGACCAGCAGAGGCGCCTTTGCCGGGGTGCTCGATACCGCCCTCGGCGTGGGCTATCTGCTGCCCCCGCTGTTGGGGCTCTTGATCATCCCGCGGTTTGCTCCTGATTTGGCGTGGCGGGTTCTGCTGGTCGCGGCCGGCCTGCCGATCGTCTATGTCTGGGTGATCTGGCGCTATCTGCCGGAATCACCGCGCTGGCTCAGCCAAGTCGGACGCTACGAGGAGGCCGAGCGAATTCTCTCGGCGATGGAGCGGCGGGCCGAGCGGAGCCTCGGCGGCCCGTTGCCACCGCCGCGGATCGATCGCGAGATCGCCGAGGCCATCACCCCCGCGCCGGTGACCCCGAATTGGGCGAGCCTGGCGATCGTCTGGCGCCGCCCCTATCTGGTGCGCACGGTGGCGATGATCTGCGGCTCTGTCGGAACCTCGTCGATATTCTATCTCGGCGTCAATTATATTCCGTCTTTATTTGTCGCGCGGCACATTGTCCTGACCAGCGCCTATCTGTTCACGTTAATCATCACCGGGGCGCAAATTCCCGGAAAGTTGCTCAATGGAATTCTCGGCGAATTCGCCGGCCGCAAGCTGATCTATCTGGTCTATATGACGGTGGCGGTGGTGGCGGCGTATGGTTTCGGGCATTCGGCGACTGCGCTGGCGATGGTGGTTTGGGGCGGCGTCATGTGGTTTTCCGCGCCCGGCTCGGCGCCGTCCTACAAGATGTGGTATGCCGAGCAGTATCCGACGCCGATCCGCGCCACCGGCCAATCGACCGTTGAATCGATTGGCGGCCGGCTGCTCGGCGGCGTGATCTGGACCTATTTTTTCCCGCTGCTGCTGGCCCGCTTCGGGATCGCGACGACGATGACCATCACCGCGGTGATGGGGGTGATCGCCGTCGCGGTGGTCACCGCGTTTGCCCCGGAGACGTACCGGCAGACCGTCGAGCAGCTCGAGGTCCACCTCGGCTAAAAACCGGCGGATGAGGGGCCGCCGACCTTGGGCCTAGCAGGCTGTTGAAGAAGTCGTTTCGCGGTTGGCGGTGAGAATGGCGTCGTCACCGTCGTCGAAGGACAGCTCGATTTCAAGAGAGCCATCGTCTTGTAATTCGGCCGATCCGTCGCCGGCGATGGCGTCGCCCTCGTCAAAGCCACTCCAGTGAAAAAAGATGATGCGCCGGCCGTATTCGAGTTCGGCGGTGGCGTCGACTGCGCCAAAGCTAAACTCGGCCCAGCCCGCAGCACCGAACTGCAAATAGGCGGGTCCGGCGAGATCGAGATAATCGCGATCCCACAGATCGGACGCGACGATGCGCCAGCGGCCGATGACTTCGCAACCGGCCGGGCCGCTCATGCCGCCCCGACCAGCTTTGGCAGACGCACGAGGTTGTAGGCAGCGGCGGCAAAGGTGAAGGCCCAGTCCACTTTTGCCAGCCCTCTGAGCTTGGTCTTGCGGAGACCGGCGACAGTCTTAATCCAGCCGAATGCCTCCTCGATGCGTTTGCGCACTCGCTGGCTTTTGCCATAGCCCGGGATGTCGGGTTGTCCGCTTGTCGATCGCCGAGCGCCGCCCGCTGGTGTTCTGCGCGACGTGAGGGCGCACATTCAGCGTGCGCAATTCCTCGACAAAATCGGCGGCGTCGTAGCCTCGGTCGGCGCCAAGCGTGATCGCGCAAGGACGCTCGGCGACGTGCTCGACCATCTCGAGGGCGGCAAGCCGCTCGGCATGACCCGAGACCCGGGTCAGCCGGGCATCGACAATCAGACCGGAACGGTTCTCCATCAGCCCGTGGCCGATAAAGCAAAGCCTTGCCTCCATGCCAGGCCCTTTGCGATAGAGCCGGGCATCGGGATCGGTTGTACTGCGATGGGTCTCGTTCGAGCGCTTCTCGCCGCGGAAATCGGCTGGCCTGTTGCGCCCGCCGCTGCTCGGATCATCATCGCCTTCAGAAGGCTGGTCCTTTGGCTTGAAACTCTTCAGCGACGCCCATGCCTCAATCAGGGTGCCGTCGACCGAGAAGTGCTGGCTCGACAGCAACCGTTTGACCCGCGGCTGCGACAGTACTGCGGCGAGGAATTTGGCGGCGATCTCGCCATCCAACAGCCGGTCGCGGTTGGTTGAGAAGCTCGAATGGTCCCACACCGGGTCATCAATCCCCAGCCCGACAAACCACCGGAACAGCAGATCGAATTTGATCCGTTCCATCAATTGCCGCTCCGAGCGCACCGAATAGAAGGCCTGCAACAGCATTGCCCGCAGCAGCTTTTCCGGTGGGATCGATGGTCGCCCCAGACCCGAATACAAAGCCTCGAACCCGCGCGACAGCCCCGCCAGTGCGGTGTTCGCGATCTCCCCAAATCGGCCGCAGCGGATGCTCCGTCTCGACCCGCGCTTCCAAATCTATGTAGCTGAAAAGACTACCGCAAATCTGATCGTCGCCGCGCATCGCCACCCCCATCCCCGGCTCCAAGGGATCAGAGGTCGCGAAATCCGCAAGCCCTTTTTCAACAACCTGC
>CAVWJX010000011.1:0-556739 GCA_963755435.1 uncultured Alphaproteobacteria bacterium | reverse complement strand
GTCGGGATTCGAACCCGAGACCTACTGATTAAAAGTCAGTTGCTCTACCGGCTGAGCTACGGGCTCCTTGCGGCGTCGCAACCATAATCGCCGCCCCAAACCCGGTCAACAATCGCCGCAGCCGCGACAAGCCGGCAGGTCTTTGCCTAATTATCTCACTTTATGGCGATCCCAGATACTTTCTTACGTAACCGGCACAAATCTTTACCATTCATCGCGAACGGTACATCAAGGGGTTACAGCAACGCCTTAAACAAGCGCTCATCCAACGGCCCTGCCGTGTCGGGGTCGGCATTTGAAGAGGGTGGGTTGATGAGCGACTTCGCACGGCTCCTGGAAAACGAAATCCCGCGCCTGCGGCGCTACGCTCGGGCGTTGACCCGAGACGCCTCGCGGGCCGACGATCTGGTTCAGAGCTGTCTCGTGCGGGCCATCGCCAAGCAGCATCTCTGGCAGCCCGGGACCGATCTGCGGGCGTGGCTATTCACGATCCTTCACAACCAGCACGTCAATGACGTGCGCCGCGCGGTGCGCGAAGGTGTGGTCGTGCCGGTCGAGGATGTGACCCCGGTGCTGACCGTCGCCTCGAATGCCGGTGCCTCGCTACAGCTGCGCGATCTTGAACGGGCGATCGCCAGCCTGCCTGAAGAGCAGCGTCAGGTCATTCTGTTGGTCGGGCTCGAAGGCATGCGCTACGAGGAGGTCGCGACCATTCTTGGCATTCCGATCGGCACCGTGCGCTCGCGCCTGTCGCGCGGTCGCGACATGCTGCGCGAGCTGATGGACATGAAGGAGGCGAATGCCGAACGCCCGGCGCCGCGGCCGGCAGCAGCCCTCGGCGCCTGGCCTGCGCAAGCCGCCTGATCGGCTGGTCCGGCTCGCGGCGGGGCATTGCCGCCCGGTCGCCGCAAGCGATGCCGCCCCGCCATCGTGGCGCTCTTTTCCCGGCTTGCGGGTCGGCGCCCGATCGCCTAGAACCCGGCCTCTGGCCCGGGGCGTGGCTCAGCCTGGTAGAGCGCCTGCTTTGGGAGCAGGATGTCGGAGGTTCGAATCCTCTCGCCCCGACCACCCGTATCGGCGCGGCTGATCGCGGGCATTGAATGGCGGGGAGCAGACCGGGCATGGCGCAGGCGCGCATCTTCAAACCGGCCAAGACGGCGATGCAGTCCGGCCGCCGGCAGACCCGCAAATGGGTTCTCGAATACGAACCGGCGACCAGCCGCAGGCCGGACCCGTTGATGGGCTGGACCAGCGCCGACGACACCTTGAACCAGGTGCGGCTGCGCTTCGCGACATTCGAGGAGGCGCGCGCCTTTGCCGACCGGAAGGGGCTCGTCTATACCATCATCGAGCCACACGCGATCAGCGAAAAGCCCAAGAGCTATGCCGACAATTTCCGCTATGATCGGGTGCCCAACTGACCCCGGCCGCCCGCGCGACTTCGCCCGCATTCGAGGACCCCGTAGCTCAGCTGGATAGAGCACTCGCCTTCTAAGCGAGTGGCCGCAGGTTCGAATCCTGCCGGGGTCGCCAGCGGGTCGGCTCGTTCCGGAACCGATGATCCGCATGCTGATCGTCGGCTACCGCTTCGGCATCCGCTCGGAACGGCGGCTGTGCGAGGAGGTGCACCTCAACCCGGCCTACCGGCGGTTCTGCCGGCTCGGGCTCGACGGCGCGTTCCCGACCACTCGACCTTCTGAAAGAATCGGCACGGCCGCTTTCGCGACAGCGACCTGCTGCGCCGGCTGCTTGAGACCGTGCTGCAGCGCTGCATTGATGGTCGGCGGCGAAGGCTTCGCCGTCAACGCCAGTCTGATCGAGGCCGATGCCAGCGACCGCACCCGTGTTCAGGGTTCCGAGGGTCTGCCGCCTGGCGCGGCCGGCCGCGCTGTCGAAGAATATCTCGCCGTCCTCGATGATGCCGCGTTCGGCGCCGCAACCGAGGTGACGCCGAAGTTCATCGCACCGGGCGATCCAGCGACGCGGTGGACTGCGGCGCACCGCGGGCCAGCATTCTTTGTCTATTCGGTCAACTAATCGACACCGACAAGGCGATCATGTCGATGTCGAAGCGACGACGGCGATCCGTCAAGCTGAAGTGCTGAATCGGCTGGTCAATCAGCACGGGATCGAGCCGCACATCCCAGTGTTCGACAAATCCCGGCATGCCGACGCCACCTTCTCGCGCGAAGATTTCGGCTATCACCATAAACGCGACTGCTACATCTGCCCGGCCAGGAAGGAACTGAGGCAGCGCCAAAAAATCTATCGAGTGCCGCGGCCGCTCGTCGATCGGAACGGCACGATGCGCAACCGCGCGAGCAAGCTGGATTGCCAAAACGGTTCACTGAAGCCACAGTGGCGTCCGAACGCGCCCGCCCGAAAGATCCCGCGCTCCATCCACGAGGGCGCTCGCGATATGGCACGAGATGCTGTTCGCCCCACCCAAACGCATCCTAAAGCTCAATCGGCTGCGATTTACCCGGGCCGAACGGCGCTCCGACGAATTCCACCTCACCGCCACCGGCCAAAACCTCCGCAAGCTTGCCAAGCTGATCCCGGTGCCGGCGCCGATCGCCGCGACCTGAGGCGACGCGGCGCTCACCGGAGAGGCCGCAACCCCCGATCCGCCCCGCCGCAATTACATCAAACCAGACTTCAACAAGGTATCTATCGAACAACAGCGTGAACAGTTTCGAGCCGTTATGATCGCCATGTCCTCAGAATTTTTGCACGATGAGCAACGTCCAAATCGCCACGTCGCAAAGGCGGCATGGCTGATGCGCGCATGAGCGTGACCGCAACAATCATCGCGCTCGCCACCTCCGTGCTCCTCCTCGCGGCCGCGGTCACGCTTGACCGCCGCCCTTACCGACCGGGCAAACTCAATTACATCCCGCTGATGATCGTGGCCCTGGCCATGAGTCTAGTGCTCGCGCGGCATCTGCTGGCGCTGCTCCTATAGCGGCCCAGCAATCCCGCCCGGCTCGCTCAATCGCCGCCGGTGCAGTGGCGAAGGTTGTAGCGTTCGTCTTCATAGTCATCCATCGCGGCTTGCAATACGCTATTGGGCGGCAGCGCCTTGAGCGCGGCGGTTATCGCCTTAATCGTCGCTTCGTTATAGTGCACCGGCTTTGGGCATCGGCAGGCGGTGGTCGGGCCGGTGCTGGCGCAGCCGGCCACTAGCAAAACCCCGGCAAGCGCCACGAGCGCCCTGCCTACCCTTGTTGCCATGCCCGATCTTCCCCCGCCCCGCGCGGGCCGCACCATGGCTAGGCCCGGCTTTCAGATCAAGCGGGAAGCGCTATGGCGCTCGAAGCCCGGTCGATTTTTCGGGCATCAGCACCGCCACCAAGCCGGCGACCGCGACCAGCACTTGTACGGCCGCCTGCACAGCCGCTTGATCGGCATGAATCCCGGCTGCGGCGAACAGGGCGCCCAATCCGGCATAGGTCGACGGCTCGCGTAGCCGGGCGAGGACAAAAGCGATCAGCGGCACAGCATTTCCTTTCGCTCAGTTGGAGATTTTTTCAAAACGGGCGCATCAGCCTGCGTGCCCGGCACTTCTGCTGCGGCTCGGCTTCACCGGGCGGCAACGACGATGCGCAATCCGTCTGGGCCAAAATTGAATTCCTGGCTGGCGCCGCTCGTGCCCCGCATCAGGCACAAACCAGTTTCGACGTTGGCCGCCAGGATCAGCCCTGGCACATCTGCCATCGTGTCGCAGCGCACGACTTTGTAGCGTCGCCGCTCGCTCTCGGGATCGACGGCGGTCAATTTGCGCGGCAGCATCGCGGTCCTCCAATGGGCCCGGTTACCAGCCAGATGCTGGCCATTATTTGCGGTCCTGCTTTTGCACGATCTGGGTGCGCAGATCGCCAATCGCGTCAATGATGCGGCTCAGCGCCGCACGCATCTCGGCGCGGAAATCGCGTTCGTCGAGGCGCCGCTGTTCGACTGCGCGCTCCAATGCCTCAATGCGCAGCTCGTGCGAAGCTATCTGTACCGTGAGATCGGCCCGCAGCTGCTCGATGTCGCCGCGCAGGCTAATGTAGCTCGTGACCGCTCCGCCGCCGATCGTCAGCACCAGAACCCCCGCCTGCATCAGATGACCGAGATTGATCTCGGGCGAGAACCGCGGCGAGAAGGTCACGGGACCAACGGCGCTGCCGGGGTCGCCTTCAGCAATTCGGCTAGCACCCCGGCCCAGATCGATTGGCACGCAGCATCTTGAAGGGTCATCTGCACCGCCCGCTTTTCCTCGACTGCGGTCAACACACCTGCCGAATTTCCGGTGGCGGCGATCGCATTGCCAGTCGTGGCGAGCACCGGCCAACAGGCTGCTCCAGCACTATCGCCAACAGCGGTCGCCAGCGCCGTCGCGCTCTGCGCGTCAGCGGCCGCGAATTGTCCGACCTGAGCGCAGCCGCCGAGCCACAGCGCCAATATTATGGTCAGCGATACCGCGCCGGCGGCCATGATCCCATCGCCTGCCCGGTTGGCACTGCCGTCGATGTAGTTCCACAGCTTTGACATCTGCACCATTCTCCATCCTTCCGATAAAAGTTTTTGATCGCATTTGGCGAGCGTTGCACCGCGTGATTGCCAAGGCGGCCACCCGCCGCCAGCGTCCGGAAAGTGTGCCGGCGCCATTGCTCAAAATTATCGCGTCAAGGCCGCAACGAGCGTTCGCGCATCGCCTCGGGGTGCTCTCGACCAAGCGCGGTGGCGCAGCCAAGCACCACCGTCGCAAGTTCGGAGACCCCTATCTCGATTCTGCCGGCAGGACCTGCTCGGCGCGAACCGTATTGCTGCGCACCTCGACGACCAGGCCGAGATCGCGGCCGATCGCGACCGGGAAGCTTCCCGGGTCGACCTGGGCGCCTTGCGGCGCGTATTCGTAGGCCACTGTGTCGGCCAGCGTCTGTTCGCCGCCGCCGGTGATGTTGAATGACGGGAATTCAAAATACAGACGCTGCCCGACATACTGCGTCGGCAAGGTTTGCACGTAATAGTTCCCGGTCGCGAGATAGAGGAATTGGGCGCCTCCGGGCTGGTCGACCGGGTGGGTCCCGTAAAGCCCGCGGTTGAGCCCGGTCAGATCGTAGCGATTGGCGCCGGTCAGCGTGGCGGTGGCAAATGTCAGCAATTCCAACTGACCGCCCGGAGCCCGCAGGGCGCAGAGCGAGACTCCGGCCGCGGCCGCGTCGGCGCCGACACTGGCGAGGGCGCCGTTGCTCTCGCTTAGATCGACCGACAAGGTGCTTCCGGCCGGCGCCAGATCAGCGGTCGAAATCCCGAGCGTCGAGCGCCCGGTGAACGCGCCCTGGAAACCATAGCTCGACCCGTCGAGCGAGACATAGACTTGCGCGCCGCCCCAGTTTGGGCTGTAGACGCCATCGCCGGTGCCATTTTGCGGTCCGCCCGACAGCCCGATGATGAGTTGCGGCGTGGCCAAGCCCTGCGCGGCGAGCAGCGCGCTGGTCGGCTCGAGGATGAAGGGCGGGTTTACCGAAGGTGCCGCGGCGCTGTAGACGGGCGCGCTCGAATTAGGGGCGCTCGATTGGTTCGGCCGCGGGCTTGCGGTGCTGGCGCCACTGCCGAGGCTCGATATCCCCAGCCCGACTGGCATTGGACTAGACGCCGGATAGAGCACAACGCCCGGCGCGCCGAACCAGTCTTCGGCGGTGATCGCGAGCATACCTTCGGCGTCCTCTGCGACAGCCGTGATTCGTACCGTGATCGCCGCGGCGCCGAGCCGGGCATCGCTGATCTGCACCAGATCCATTGGCTCCAGCAGGCAGTATTTCCAGCCCAGCTGAAACATATAGGTATTGCGAAAATAGAGGCTGCGCTGCAGTAGCAGCTGCGCCACGATCGGGCCGGTCAGGTAAGGGTCGACGATCGCCTGCGCCTTGAGCGATGCATCCTTGCGTACCCCATAGAGATCGATCGAGCTTTGGTCGAAGGCGATTACCGGGTTCGGATTATAGGAGTTACCGCGGTCGAGGCATTCGACCTCGATCCAGTTGTTGGCGTCAGCCGGGGTGGAACGAGTGATGTGCACCGGATCGTCGGTAAACCCGCCGGTGATTGGCGTGGCACCCATGCGTAGTGCCGGACCGCCAGGCGACACCCCGAGAGCGACCCCGACATTGGAGTGTTGGACGATGAAATCATCCTCACCAAGGCTGTAGATCGGCGTCGTGTTTGGGGTGTAGACAAAGGGGCCCTGCACAGCGCCGACCGTGATCGATCCGCTGCCGGTGGCCGTCCCGGTGATGGTCAGCGGCAAGATAGCGGACTGGGTAGCCGCGATCAGCACGCCATAGGGCGTCACACCGGCGAAAATGCCAAACTGGGTCAGGCCGAGAGTGTCGTTGATAATGCCGGCGAGGCCGCGCCCGAGCGAAGCGCCGTATACGGTGTCGGCATTGACGTTGGGCGGCTGGGCCTGATAGCTGATTGTGATCGGGCTGCCCGGCAGGCCCGAAGACATAAAGGTCAGTCTTAGGATGTCGAGCTCGGCGATGGTGCCGCCAATCGCGACCTGATAATAGGTAATCTCGAGCGGCTGATCACCATAGGGAAGAATCTTCAGCAACCCGCCCGACCACACCATCGCGCTGTTGGTAATCTTGACGATGGCGCCGAGGGATTGCTGCGCCTGTTGCTGGGTATCGAGCAGCGGCGACAGGAACAGGGCGGCCGCCTGGCAATAGCTCGACCAGATCGTCAGGCTGTCGAGATTGGCCGCCGGAAAATTGGCGCCATAGCGTGGATTGGTCAAAAAATCGGTGACGATCGCCGCCGGGTTGGCGTCACAGCCGTTGACCGAGCTCGCGCTCTCGATGCCGAAGACCTCGAAATTGAAATTCGGCAGCGCGGCGGACTGGCCGAGCTGGTAATTGTCGAGCGTGACATTGGCGGTGCCGGAATAGCCGAGCGCCTTCTGCGGATGATTGGTTACCCAGAACGGGTCGGCCGCCTGGCCGTCGGTCCCGATACTGGTGGTCGACAGGCCCGGCAAATTGAGCAGTGGTGCTATGCTCTTGTTCCACCACACGGCACCCCACCCAGCGACCGGTCCCTGACAGACACCGAGGATCACTGAGGCGCTGTAGATTTCCTGTGCGCTGCCCTTGCCGGCGAGCCCAGCGCCTTTGCCTTTGGCGTTCTTGCCGGCGCTCGCGGTGAAATCGTCGTAATCGATTAGATTCGGAGCGAGCTTGGTGGTGCCGTAGACCAAGGGAATGACGCTGCCAGCCTGGCTCGTTTGAAAATGCAGCGACGCCGCCACCCGCTGCTGCTTGGCGTTGGAGCCGCCGCCGATGATGTTGCTCATTCGGAATGATCGCGCTCAGAAGCCAACGAACGGGTCGAAAAACCGCACCGTGCGGCCGGCCAACGGGCCTTGGGTGGCATCGCCCCCGATCACGCCGGCGTTGAAATGGGCATGGATCAGCCGCGGCCACCGGGTGACGATTACGCCATGGGCAAAACAGCGGCCCATCTTGAAGATTGCGATATCACCCGGCTGCGGCGGTCCCGGGATCTCTTTCGCGCGATCGAGTACGCCGCCGAGATAAAGCTCGTCGCTGCGATGGAGATGCCAATCGGGTGGATAGAACGGGATCTCCGCATGCCCGATCACGCCGGCCCGCTCGTACACTTCCGCCAGCAGCGTCAGGCAGTCGACTCCACCCGCCCCGGCCGGCGATCCATGAGCGCCCTTGACCCGCCCCATATGGTGATAGGGCGTGCCCAGCCAGTTCGCCGCCTCGGCGACAACTGCTTGTCGAGCCGCGGCGACCCCGACCCGGTTCATACCGCGTTCTCCGGAGTCGGGATATAAGGCTGGCCGCCGAAATGGCTCGCGTTGTTGAAGACATTGGTGCAGGTCGCGATCGTGTGATCGCAGCCGGGCAACAGCTGAAACTGGTCGCCCGCCGCCGGCGCCGCGAGATACGCTAGCTTGACCAAAACGCTAGCCCCACTGGCAAAACCGGCGATTGTACGCGTCTGCCCGGTATTGGCCCCAGTTAGGCCGACGATGGTCCCCTGAACAAACGGTGTCGACGAGTTCGGCGCACCGCGGATTACGGTCGTGGTCGAACCGGCAGCAGCTGGAAAGGTGAGGGCCAGGTTCGACCGGTCAAACTGGCACATCGCGTCGCCAAAAACGTGATTGCACGACGCCTGCCACAGTCGCCGAGGCATCTGGATGTTCAAGAGCTCCAGGTGCGAACGGCACTTCATCTCGATGCCGGTGCGGCTGCAATCGATGTCGGAGATGCGGCCTGAAAACAGCACGACGGTGCCCGGCGTCGTGATCCCGTAGCTCGGCATGAACGCGCGCTCCAGCTGCAAGAGAGCGCCGTCGAATTGGCCGGTCCACGCCGCCTGCAGCCACGGGGTCGCGTTGAGCAGATCGGTCGGGTCAGGATAGAGCTTGATGTCGAGTTCGTCGACTTGCGTGCCGATCACTGTCCTGGTGTTCGACCGCTCGAATTTAGGGCCGAGCATGAAGGTAAAGCCATTGGCGACAATCGCTGTCGGCGATGCCGAATAGCGCAGCACCCCGCCGCCTTGCAGGGTAAAGGTGTAAAGATCGGCCATGATAAACTGATCGTCCGAATTGAGGAGAGCGATCAGCGCCGGCGAGGCGGCCTTCATGAAAACCGCGCGCTCCAAGTCGCCCGCGACGCCATCGACCAGGCAGCGAGGTCTTCGTTCTGCACCGCTAGCCGCCGATGCAAATCGACGCCCCAGACCGCATGGAGCGCCTGCTCCATACCGACCACATCGCCGGCCGCGACCTGGGCATAGCTGCCGATCCACGGGATTGACGGCGAGGCGACGACCGGCAGCCCCACCGCCGCCGAATCCGCAGAGACGATATTGAACGTCTCGGAAAACGACACCTGCATCGCGATATCGGTCGCCGCCATCAAGGTCGCCAGAAAGTGGGCATGCGGCATCCAGCCGTGCTCGATCAGACGATGCCGGTTGCCGGCCGATGCTGCGAACAGCCCGCGCAAATTGCGGAGAATCGGCGAGGCATCCCCCTCGAGCCGCCCGCTGTTGATATGAAACCGCAATTTCAGCCCGGCGAGGTTCGCAAACGAGATCGCGGCGATCGCCTGAGCCAGGTGGTTCTTCAGCGGCCGGATCGCGCCGAAGCAGCCGATATGCACCTCGCCATTGGCGACCGGCTCATGCGGCGTCACTGCGGAACTGCCGGGAAACGGATAGAAATTGGGCCCGAGGCTCACCAGCGATTCAGAACGACCGAAATCGGTCGCCATTGCCTTGATCTCGGACTGCGCTTCGGCCGAATTGCACATGATCTCAACACCGCGTTGCAGGTACCCAGCTATCCACGCGGTCGCAATGCTCTCTCCGGCCAGAAACGGCGCCTGCGAATGGGTGCGCACGATCCATTGCACCCGCGGATGCAGCTTCGTCAGCACGTCGAATTTCTCGGGCACCACCCACAGCGCCTCGATGATCACATGCGTCGCAGCAAAGCTCGCGACCTCGCGATCGATCGCGTTGTTGTCGACGACCTCGACCGCCTTTGCCGCCACGCCGAAGCCGGCCAGCATATCGACCAGGAACGAGACCGAATTACCGAGCCCAGAGGATAGGTCGGTGGCTAGATGTTCGGTCGGTCCCCAATAAGAATGTCGGCGCTTGCGTATGAACAGAACCCGCCAACGCCGCGGCATCGTGCGGGTGCCACTTCGCTGGGTGATAGGTATCCCGATGTTTGCGACGGTCATGTCCGCACCGAAATGAAGTTAAGTTTTTTAAGCTGCCATAGCCGGTACATGAAATTTTCGAAGCCGTAGCTGTCATCGACGAAGCGGCAGCGGAACCAGTAGGAAAAGTCGGCAGTGATGACGAGGCCGGTGGGCGGTGGCGTCGTGAATGTCAGCAGCCCGGTGTCGGGGTCGACGCTGTAGCTCGAGGTGCTCTGCGTGATCCCATCAAAATAGACCGCGCTGACCTGATTGGGAGCTTCGATCGGCTCGCCAAAGCCGCCGTCGGCCAATCCCGTTCCCATCGTGCGTTGCAGCTGAAAGGCCGTCAGATTCGAATCGCCCACGCCCAAATACTGTCCTGCGACTTGATGATCGCTAGGATCCTGAAACAAAAACGTCCCGTAGGCGCCTTGGCACGACAGGTAGAACCCCAGCAACGTGCGCAATTCATCGAACCCCGCTGCTGGATCGTCGCGCAGGAATGCAAAGACGAGTGTGAACTGCCACAAGGGATAGGGATAGTCGAGCGCGCGCAATTCACGGCCCGAGACCGCGCGCTGGATCCTGGTCTGGAAGGTGGGCGCCTTGGTGACCGACCAGCCGAGCCCGGGCAGTGCCGGGAAGATGCCCACGTCGCTCATTCTAGGTGCTCCGCCAATTGCGCCGCAAAGAGACGGACGAGACGAGCCGGCTCAGCCCTGATACAAGGACGAGCCATTGCGTAGCGCCTTGTTCAGCGCCGCAACCAGTTGGCTGCCGTTCGACATGAACAAGCGCGAAACGCTGCCCGCATCCATTGCGCTGATGCCGATGTTGAAGGTGTGCCCGCCACCGAGCCCGCCACCGCCGATCGCGCCTTGCAGCCCCTGGCTGATGTTGGCCGGCAGCACCATCTCGTTCGAATGCAGGTTGGCGAGCACCCCACCCGGCCCGAGCTGAGGCACCGACCAGCCGCCGGCCGCCGACGGCACGATGCCGCCATGTTCGAAGCCGAGCAGCCCGAACAGGCCGGTGAAAAGACTGCCGACCCCGGAGAACAAACCGCCGCTCGCTGCCGCGCCTCCGACCGCACCGGCAAAATCCTGGTTGCCCGCGCCACCGAACAATCCGGCCAGCGAGCCGCCGAGCACACCGCCGGCGCCGCTTTGAAACGGGTTGCCGACGAGCGCGCCGAGACCGCCCTTGAAGATGCCGCCCAAGAGGCTGCCGATGCCGGAGACCAGGCTGCCGCCACCGCTCGACCCGGCGCCGCTGCCACCGGCTAAGCCGCCGCCGAGCAAATTGCCGAGCGAGCCAAACACGTTCTTGACTGTCGAATCGACGAATTCGGCGATAATCGAGCGTGCCAAATTCGATAGTGCCCTTTGCACCGTCGTCGTGCCCAGGATGATCCCGGTGATCGAAGTGTCCAGCGCACGCTGCACCGGTTGCAACAAACTCGCCCACTGCTTTTCGCTGTCCTGCACCGCCTGGGCATCGAGTTTTTGCTTATCAGTCAGATACTTCTGATAGGCAAGTTCCTCCTGCTCGGTCAGCTGCTGTCGGGCGCGCACGTCGCCCTCGGCGGCCGCCAGTTTCCTTTGGAAATAATTTTGGTCGAGCGCCCATTTCTGATCGAGCAGATCGCTTAACTGCGCGATCTCCTCGCCGCCCGATACGCCCCCGGTCCGAGATTGCTGCTGGATTGCTGCTCTTTGCCGCCCATAGGCCGCGTCATCGACCTTTTGGCCGGCATTGAGCGAGGCAAGCGAATTGGCGCTGACCTCGGTCACCGAAATTCCGCCGCCGCCCCGGCCCGCAGTGGCGAGCTGAACCACACCGCTTCCGGCCGAGCCGGCGAGGCTTGCGGCCTTGGCCTGCAGTGCGCCGAGCGTCGATCCGATCTGCCCCGCAGCGGCGCCGATATGCGATTGCGCCTGCTGCGCGGCCGCGCCGAGGCCGGCGAATTGCGCCTTCATCGCCTGGGTCGCGTCGTCCACGGAATTTGCCGCCCGCTGCATCCCGGATTGTAGATCGTCGGTCTGTGCGGTAATGGCGACGCTGGTTTCGATATCGGCCACGATTGCCTCTCAAAAAAGCAGCGGACTGGCCGGCGCCCTACACCTGCGCCGTCACGCTGCACCTCGCACAGGCCTCACTCAATCGGTCTGAGTGCGCCGCTTCAACTCGGCGAAATCGAGCAGGACAGGAACGAAGCCGGCATGCACGTCGCCTGACACAATGCGCGGCCCGAGTTCGGCAAGAATGGCGTCGACTTGTGACTTCGCGCCGCTCGCCAAAGGTTCTCTTAAGGGATCGTCCGCAACGAGCGTAGAGCGCTCCCCGCTGCCGTTACCCTTGCCCACTCCGAGATAGGCGGCAACCATCAGGTGCAGTGGCGGATGTTCGCTCCAATACCGTGTAAGCTCCTCGACCTCGGCCAGCGTCATCGCGTCGATTACGGGATAGGAGTAGCCGCAGGTAGTGGCGAGGAGACCATAGATGCGCTCCCAGCCGTCATCGTGCTCGTCGCCGGCATTGCCGCATCCGCCCCCGGGCTCTGCTCGGGGGCGTGGGCTTCCCCCGACGCAAGCGCCCGGGGTCGCAGGCCTGAGCCGGTCAGCACCGCATGCAGCACAGCGCCGGCATTGCCGAGATCAAGCAGGTTTTCCACCGTTTCCGCCATCATGTCGGGATAATTGCGCTGCAGTGCTGCAGCGACGATCTCGATTAGAACCCCGATCTGGGTCTCGTCCATTTGTGCGCCGATATCGGTGAGCTGGCGCACCTTAGGCATCAGCCGACGCAGTTGGCCCAGGGTCAACGGCGGCACCGTCCAATCCCGGCCGCCCATTGCGACGATCACCCCGGGGATCATTCGACGGTGCTCAGATAGCCGATCGTGCCCGAGGCGTCGGCGAAGGCCATGAAGTCGAGCTCGCTGATCGTCCAGTCGTCGATCTTAGTCGGCATCGACAATTTGTTGGCGGTGCAGGCGTTGAGCCGCAATGCCAGGCCTTCGCCGTTCTTGGATGTGTAGAACGTCGCTTTGAAGGTCGGCGTCGTCCCCATCAGCTGATTGGTCAAGGTCAGCTTATTGCCGCTGGTGGTGACATTGTAGGTGTACGAGATCAGCAACGCCGCGTTGGCGTCCGCCGCCGAAAAGGTATAAACGCCGCTGGCGAAATTGACTGAATACTGCCCGGCCGCGGAGGGTGTCGTCACCCGGTTGAAGCGCAGCCCGGTGCCGGCATAAACAACGCCGAGGTCGTCATTGTAGGTTGCCGCATTGGCGACTGTGGTGGTGAATGGTGTCGATGCCGGCACAATCGCGGCTTCGAGCTGCGACACGGCGAATTGGCCGGTCGCGGCCGTCGTGCCGAAAAACAGGTCGGAATACAACAGACCCAAGATCTGTGCGAATTTAGCCTTGCCGCTGATCTTGCCTTGGCCACGGGCGATTGCCACCGGAAATTGCGACTGGCCGTAAAGCTCCTTGTCGGTCCAGTCGAAATCGATCTGAATATCTTGCAGCACGCCAAATTGGCGCGGGCCGATCCCCGAACCGATCACGTCGGTGCGCTCGCCCCATACCGCGCCCGAGCCGAAGCTGAGTTGCATGTCAGATACTCCGTTGCAAATCTTTATCGCCGGCTTCCGCCACGATGTTCTCTGGGGGCACGGTCCGGGCTCGCGCCAGCAGCCTCTTCAAAGTCTCTTTCGCGGCGTGGGCGACGTTCCATGCTTGGGTATCGCGGGCCACCGCCGAGCCCGGAAAGTGATCTTCCCACCAGCGCTCGATCAGTTGCTCGATCGGATGGCTTGGCTTCGCGATCATCCCATCGATGTCATCCATGGTGCACTCCGCTCGCTAGATACCGCTGACGTCCGCGATAGCGTCGCTGCGCCGCGCCTAAGCTCAGAGGCACAGGATCTCGACCGGGACAATGGCGATCGCCTGATCCCCCAGAACCCCTTCGTCCGTCTCGATCTTGCCGGCGATATAGGCGTGCTGGACCATCTGCGGCAGCCCCAAATTCTGGATCCCTGTGGCGGCCGATGGGGCCAGTGCCCATTCGAGGGCATCGAGCAGCGGATTGATGATCGTGGCCGGCGCCGCGTATGGATCGCTCGAATGAGCGTAGATGTAGAAATCGGCATAGAGCGTCCAGACGATCGGCGCACCTAATGTCTTGACCTGCGCGTGGCCGCCTTTCTCGCTCATGAACAATGCCGGCTGCTCGACCGGTGCAACGTCGGCCCAATGCCGCAGTCTGCGATTGGCGCTGGCAAAGCTGCCCGCACCCGATCCCAGGGTCCACAGCGCCGCGTAAATGGCTTCGCGGATGATCATCGGGCAATCGCCTCACGTAGCGCATCGTGCACGCCGGCAACGATATCGGAGCTCATGTCGTCGAGCGCCGACCGCAGAAAGGAGCGCTCCGGCAAGTCCATCCGCCGGCTGAACGCGCCCACATTGACCGTTTTGGCGGTGATCGGGCGGCCGAATGCTGCCTTGATCCGGCGCAAGCTCGACCTGACACTGACTGTGCCGGAAAATCCGTACTCCTGGGCTGCGGCATAATCGAGGCCGGTGGAAACCATCGCGGTGACTGCCGTATCGCTGCGATCGGTCGCCACCGCGATGCTCGCCTTCAGCGCCCCGCTCCGGGATCTGAGCACCTGGCCGCTCAGCTTGTCCTGCCGAATGCGGCGTTGCAGCCCGATTCCAAGCTTGGCGAACGCGCGTGCCAGCCCCTCACCGGCTGCGTCGGGGAGCGCTCGCAAGCGATCGAGCGCTGCTTTGTCGCCCCGGAAATCGGCCGAAATCACAGCGCCGCCACCAGAGTTGCCGGATCGGCGCTGGTCGCAGCCATGGCAACCGAATAACCGGCGATCGGCGCGACGACGCGATATTGCTGCAACAAGGTCGCGATCGGCGAACTCATATCCTTTTGCCCGTAGGTCACAGTCTCGCCGCCACCGACCGACCGCGATACCTCGCCAATCCGCGTGCGTTCGCGATAGCGCAGCGCGACAAGCTCGATGCAGGCCTGAGCAATCTCCGGCGGCGTCACCGGATAACCTGCGGTATAGGTAACCACGACATTTTGCGCCCTTCGGGTAAAATGATAACCGCGAAGCGCCAATTGGGTCGGCGAGAACACATAGCCCGCGATCAAGCCGGTGCTCTGCACGGGCGGCGGCGCCGGTGGGATCGCGAGACCGTCGATCGTCAGCGACAGGACGGCGGAAACCGGGAAGCAGGCGAATTGCAGCCGCTCACCACCGGTGCCGTCGCGCACCTCTAAGTAGTCACCCTGAGCAATTTGGCGGTTGAGCCAGGTTTGTATATATTGGCTTGCCGCGGTGATCAGCCGGGTCAGCAGCGCATCGTCGCTGGGCGGAAACGCGCTCTGCCCGGTCTGTAGCCACGCCTTGACATCGGCCAGGGTCGTCAGGTCGCCATAGGCCATCAGGCGCGCCCCCGCGGTTGCTCTTCAGCATTCGAAGCCCGCGCCAGCAGCGGCGCCCAGGCAGATTCGAGCCGTGCTACCTCCTGATACATCCTGCCGCAGACTGAGCGCGCCTCCTCGCCCCCGACAGCCGCGATCAGCAGCGACATTAGAACCGTGCTGACGGCATCGAGCGCGGCCGGCCAGCCATAGGTCTCCGCCGCATCAGCGACCGATGGATTGATCGCCTTGATCGCCCGACGCACCGATGTGGCATAGACCCCCTCGCTGATTTCGGACATCGCTCATCCTCTCATCGCGCGCTGCCGCCCCGGCCTCGCCGGGGACGGCGGTTTCGCGACGCCGGCCGGCTCGTTCTGTCGACCAGGCGCGCACCGCTGGTCTTCTTCCAGCACTGGCACGAACCCGTGCGCCATAAGCTCGGCCGCTGCCCCTGGCGGCACCAGCACGTCGCCGTGTTCATTGCTTGGATACTCTCTCCCGGCATAGCTGCAGCCCCCCGCGGCGTCGTGGTGCAGCCGCATTAGAGTCTTGCCGGCATGGTCGACCCAGGTCTCTGCAATGGCGATGGCGGTCGTCTTCGCCACGGCGAACCCTCCGTTGCTGATCAGAAAGGAAACGGCCTCGCGCGGCACCCGCACCAGGCCGTCGCCATCGACGCGATAGCGCACTGTACCGTGATTGGCCTCGTCTTGGCCGAACACGGCACGGAGCGCTATCAGATCGGACATTGTGCGCGCTCAGCCGTTAGTAATGTTGGTGATGACTCCCATTGCAAATGGCGCATAGACCGCCAGCACCTCTTCGGCGTAGACGCCGACCTGGCGCTGGCGGGTGACGATCGGCCAGTCGATCTGATAATAATCCTGGCGGGTCTTCAGCTCGGCGACGTTGGGCACTTCGTTCGACTGGTACTGGATCGGCAAATTCTCGGCCCAGCCGATGATCGTGCCGGGCGGAACGCGCGGATGGATCTTGATCGGGATGCGCAGACCGCCATAGATGGCGAAAGGATTATAGTAGAACTGCACCACGCCGGATGCAGTTAGCTGGTACTCGCCCTCACTGCCGTCGGCGGGCGTATCGTAACGCAGCAATGGTCCGGAGCTGTTTGACAACACCTTTGTGGTGATGTTCTTCAACTCCTGAGCGTTGACGTAGAGCACGGTCGGAGATAGCTCGAAATTGTTC
Source organism: uncultured Alphaproteobacteria bacterium (assembly GCA_963755435.1). GTDB lineage: Bacteria > Pseudomonadota > Alphaproteobacteria > ATCC43930 > CGMCC-115725 > AP-15. The sequence goes on along the minus strand of CAVWJX010000011.1, from coordinate 540,325 downwards.
CACATCGTCTGAAACATCGTGTCGATCTCGACAACCGAGCCGCGCCCCGACGGAGTCAAAGTCGTGCCGGTGCCCGCCGTGCCGGTTGGCAGAGTATTGACATAGGCGTTGGAGCCGTTCTTCAGGGCAGTAGTCAACAGCCCGTCATAGGCATAGCTCGGGTTGGCCGAGCTATCGACGGTGACCGCGCTCTGCGACTGGTTGCCGGTCAATAGCGGCGTGGCAATCGCCAGGCTGTTGATCGTGGTGATCGCCTGCAAGGTTTCAGTGCCGGCGGATGCCGAGACGTACCAGGCATAGGCGACCGCACCTAGGATCGGGTTAACGCTGCAAAACAGGGTCTGGCCCAGGGTCAGCGCCTGGCTCGCCTCGGCGCTGATCGCGGACGAGCCACCGTTGAGGGTGAAGGTCTTGTTGTCGACGCCAGTAACCGTCTTGGTGGTGGCCACCCCGCCCGATACGCTCGAATTCTGGTAGCCTTCGAGGGTCAACCCGACCACCTTGACGTAATAGGTCCCGGCCGGAAGCGTGGCGCCGGCGCCCGAAGCCGACAAGGTCGGGGTGGCCGGCGTTCCAAGATTCAGCGAGGCGTTGCCGGCGAGGATCGCCATCTCTTCCTTCAGCATCATCTTTTGCAACAGACGGAAGGTCATCCGCGCCTGGATGTCTTCGAACTCGCGGCCGGCCGAGATCGCTTCGAAAGTCGCCGCGTCTTCCTCGCCAATGGTGACGAAGGTCGCCGACTTGTTGGCGGTCGAATACGACATCTGGCCCGAGCGCTGGCCTTCCGGGACCCAGCCCATCGCGTCAAAACCCGAGCCGATGATGGCGTTGACCTGGCGCCAGTTGGTCGCCGTGCCGGTGCCGCCGCCGACCCGCGGCATGACATTCCTGATCGGCGTGACAAACGGATAAAGGTTCTTGGCCGGGGCCTGCAGATCGTAGGCGACGAGACCAGTCGCGGTCGAAATCGACTTGGCGAGCGCTTCGTCGGGGCGCCGCAGCGCGCTCTTGCAAAGCTCAAGCGTTTCCTGAGTTATGGTCATCGATAATTCCTCCCGAAGGGGGGCAAAGAAAAACCCGCCGCGGGGCGGGTTCGGTGATGGCCAAAGGGGGCCGGATTTACTCGCCGCGCAAGTCTTTCGCGGGGCTGAAGCCGCGCGGTTGGATCGGATTGGCGTAGCTGGCCTTGATCAGGGTCAGGGTCTGCTCTTCCTTGCTCAGCCGGGAAAAGGCGGCGGCGAGGTCGTCGGGCGAGGGTCCGCCGGCCACGGCGCCGGCATCCTGGTGCTTGGCGATCGCGCTTACGCCCCTGCTCATGGTCAGCGGCGGCAGCGGGGTGCGGGCGATGTCCTCGACCCGCTTCGAAAGCTGATCGAGCCGCGGCACGATATCGGTCAGGGTGGCCATCAACGCCGCCTTTTCGGCTCGCTCCGCCACCAGCATCTTGCTCAGATTGCCCACCGACGTCTTGCTCGCCGCCGCCTTCCCCGCAACCACCTCGCCCGTGTCGAATTCCGTCCCTTGCCATTCCATCTCGGGGACAAACCGGGCGGCGTCGCATTCGGCGCCGGCGGCAACCAGGTGGTCATGCGCCTCGGCTAGCCGCTCCAGGGTTTGCTGCGAGTGACGGACACCGGCTTTGGCCGCCGTGCAGACGGCTCCCTCGGTCAGTTTGCCGATGCAGTCATGAGCCACATCCATCAATGCCTGGTGGTCCGATCGACGCTTGCCTTCCGAGCCCTGCTTATCCAGCGCCGCGGCGATCATCTCGAGCACGCCTGCGGTCGCCGGCGCCCGCTTCGGTGTGCCAACCGCAGCATTCTCGTGCGTCGCGCGCCGGACCATCGATGCCGGAAGCTCCGATTGATATACAATGCTCGGCGTCGATGCCTCGCTCGGTGCGGCGCCGGCGGCCTGCAGCGCCTCGCGCGCCTGGGTCAAATGGCTCTTTTCAGCAAACAGCAGTCCGCTCATGCCCAAGCATTTATCGATCGCCCGACTGGCAAGGTCGAGCAACGCCCGATCAGCCTGACTGTGCTTGGACTTGGCGAACAGCGCTGCGGCAAGGTTCTGCAGCTTCGGCCCCCGGGCTTTACAGAGATCGGCAACGAGGGCGCTGCCGGCGGTGCCGGCTGCCATGATCAGAATATCCTCGACGTCCAGCTCATCGGGTACGCCGATCTCGGTTTCATCGAGAATTTCGCCGGTCTCTTCGGCCACCAGCGCATTGAGAAACCCGCATAGCTCGGCGATGATCGCCCTGAGCCGCACCGGCTGGGGCGAGTCGTCGCCTTCCATCGCCGCCTCGACCGCCAGGCTCTCCTCGAGCCAATCGAGATCGAGAATGATGCGGGCAACATGGCCGACATCCCACAGCGCTTTGGTCAACGCGACCTGTGCCGGATTTCGCCACGCCTTGCTGGCGCCGGCCGAAGGAGGCCCCTCTTCGTCAATCTTCTCTTTCCAGGCCGCAACGATCCTGGCCGTGATCTGGTCGAGTTGTGCCGCGGTATACCGCCGGGCATTCTTCGGGCGATTGATGAAGTTCCAGGCGGCGCGGATGTGGCTTTCGCTGTCGATCGGGTAGCGTTTTCTGCCGTCCGGCTGGTAGCCCGGATCGGCATATTCGATCGCGCCGTAAGGCGCATCCCCTCCACTCTTGCTTTCAGCTTTTTCGAGCGCTCCCTCGGCCGTCGCGATCGCATTTCGCGCGGCTGCGATCAGATCCACCCGAGACTCCTCGACTTCGCGCGCGAGCGCCGACTTACCAACCATCGCCCCCTGCTCCTGGCACTTCACCGCGTCGGCTTTGCCCAGATGGCGATGCTCGGCAACGCCGCAGGCCCATATCTGGATCGGCGAATTGAACCGGGTTTCCGGCATGGTCAACGCTCCTGAGGCTTTCCAGTAATCGAACACCGCTTCGGGATTGGCCGGACGGTCGACCAGCGATATCTCGTTCAACACTAGTCCGGTTATCGTCTTGTAATCGGCCGGATCGCGCTGGGTGATCTGGCCGCCGATAGAGTAGCCCTTGTAGACGCCCTCGACGACTTTCTGCCAGGCCTGGTCGTCGACGATCCTGGCGCCGACATAGAGCCCTCGGTCGTCGACTGCGGCCTCCCTCGCGATGCCGACGGCGGATAGCTGGTGCATCTCACGAATGTTGGCAAACCTCATATAATCGCCGAGCGCCGCGACCAGCGCGTCGCGCTTGACCACCTCTCCCTGGTCGTCGCGCGCCTCGGTCGAGGCGTATCCCCAAACTTCTCGCCTCTCGGCGTCGACCTTCGCAATCGGCAGATATATTTTCATGGTCCGATGTCTAGTCCATGGTTTGCGTCGTGTTACGAGGGCACGCGCCGGACGATCGGCGTCACGCAGATTTTGTTCGCTGGGCGGTTTGCAGTTTCGGCGTCACCCGGCCGGCGGTGCGCACAGAACTGTCGAACTGAGCTTCAGGATGCGGCCGTCGCTGAGATTGACGGTAGCCTCAAGAATATAGGTGCCGCCAACGGCCGAGATTGGCATGCGCCCAACCGACGCGACCGAAAAGGCCCCGGTCAGAGTCTGCAGCGAACCATCGAGCGGCGAACGAACCTAAATCATGGTCTGTGCCGAAGCCGATAGGATCTTGGACTGAGGCGTCGGGTCCGTCGCCGTCTGGAAGGGCGCCAATGCACAAATCCAATCAGTCATGACGATAATCGCGGCGCCGACGTCGGCGGTGAAATCGAAGGCAAAATTGTCGATCTCGCCAACTTCGATCGGATCAAACGCCATTGACAGACGCATCTCAATTTCTCCGCAGCAGACGCCTCCGACCCGATGTCGCCAGCAGCCTGATCCGTCCTGGCCCGGTTTCGAGGGATGTCACGACCGGCGGCGCCGTTCCCTCCCATTCGAGCCCCACCGCCGTATCGCCGATTGCTCTGGCGCCGCTGGTTAACCATTCGATTGGCTTGCCGCCTTCTTGCACCAGCATCCGGAGCGCGCCGGTCGGGACTTCGGGCTCGATCCGCTGCGCCGCAACGTCCTCGAGCGCCATACCGCCATCGCTATACTGCTGCGACAGCCCCTCGATCGGCAGCGTCGCATTGCTCGTGACCGAGATGTCGGCAGCCCCGAGCGCTTCAACCGGGGCACCGGCATCGCCTCGCCGCACAACCAGGACGTCGGCAAGAATGCCGCGATCACTGGCGACGCGCGCCCCGGGTTCCGCCGGAATAGCGAACTCGACCAAACGGCCCGCCAGCGCCTCGACGAACAACGAGCTGTCGAACCGCTCCGAGGCAACCTCTTCGATCCTCGCCGTCTGCTCGCCGCGCTTCCCTGCCAAGGCCTCGACAGCATTGTCCCGGTCGGCGATCTGCCTCGCCAGCGCCGCGATCGGCGCCGCGAAGTCGCCAGTGACAATTGTGCCGCCAGAGCCGGCGTTGGTTGTCTCGACAATGAGATGCTGCGCCGGCGCGCCGCCCCAAATCACTTCTCGTGCATCCTTCGGTCGACCGAGGGCCTCCGGCTAGCGAAGCACACCGAGCGCCTGGTCTGCGATCGAGCCCGAGGCAACAGGCCAGACGAGGTCACGTCTATAGTTCTAAGATACATTTCCGGCCTCCCCGCGCGGCGCCCACGAAGCGGGCAGAACCGGGATCGGCGCCAGCCAGATCGGTACACCGCCAAAGGCGTCGGCCATGATCACGTCGCGGTCGATCGATAGAGTGCCATCGGCGCCATCAGAAACCGGAGAAGGCATCAACGCCTGCGCCATGCAATAACCTCGATAGGCGATGTCTGGCACCTTGGAGGCCGAGCGCCAATAGCGCGAGACTTTGAGCCGCCAGTAAAGCTCATCGCCGGTCAGCGGCTGGTTCGCTCCGACATAGAGCCCGGGCACAAATCCGGCATCAGACACCTCGCCAGCCCAGGCATTGACATAGCCGATCGTATTGGCGGCGGTCGCATACGTCGCGACCTCTTCGAGGTCCAGCCATAGACTGACGCCGATCGGAAATCCGATTGCCGTGGCGTTCAGCACTGCGGCATGACCGTAGCTCCCGCCGAGCACCGTTGTCGGCGCCCATCCGGCACGCGAGCAATGCTGCACCGCCATCAACGCCAGCCCGGCGCCGAGAACCGTCTCAGCCTCGGCGCTGCCCAGATCGCCGAGGTTCTGCGGGACTTTACGGGAAAGGTAGCGGATCGCGAACCGGAAGCCCGTCTCGAAAAGCTGGCCAGCGCTGGCCGCAACAAGCGCGGTATCGGTGTCGAAGCCCTGCGCGCCGGGCGCGGCGGCCATCGCCACTCCTGAGAGAGACATGTCATCCGGTCCCTTCTGTCAGGCGGGAAATCGCCGCCAATCCGATAGCGGCAATGATCCGCCGGATCATGCCGCCAATCCGCTTAAGACGATGCCGATCGTGTTGGTATCGGCCACGTCGCACTGCGCCCGCACCGAGAGCCGCGACCCGGCCGGGATGTCGCAGGGCAGGCATGCCTCGGTGCCAATACCGCCGGCCGAGGAGGCGAGCTGCAGCGGGATGACGATGCCGGTCGAATGCTCGCTGCCTGCCGCGCCGATCGCGATCTCAAATGTGGCGTGCGCGCTGGTCATGCTCGTATTGCCGAGCGTATCGACCGCGAGCGCCAGCCCGGCGAACCGCACCGGGGTCGACGCCATGATTTGGATCCAACCGGTCAAGGTCGTGCCGGAAAGGGTCAGCGAGTTGGTCGGGTCGGTATTGGTCCAGTCGGTTGCCGATTTGAGCGCGCGGAAGCCTTTGGCCGCTTTGGCATCGCCCTGAAAGCCAAGCACGCCGACCGACAGCGACCCGCCACTACTCGCCGATTGGCAGCGTGCTTTCACCGCCGCACCGGCGGGCAGGTTGACCGGCAGCAGCACGCGCCGTGAACCGACGACATAGTTACCGGCCGAGCCTGGATCGAAATACACATCCTCGACGATTAGCTGGTCGCTGCCGCCGGTGTTGATCGCGAAGTCGACGCGATAGCGGGTGGTGCCGCCGCCACCCAACCCGGTGCAGGTGGCAAAGAAGCCGTCATAGGAAAAACCGGCGGTGCCGAGCGTGGCGAAGCTGCCCTTGGTGTTGGCCGCCCCCGGCGTAAGCGTGGTGCCGACCCCGCCTGAAATCCCATGTATCTCGTATCGGGTCGAGCTGGCGAGCGCGCGGGCGTAGCCCATTGGCTCAGGTCCCGTTCAGGTTCAGCACCGACCACTGATAGGTGCGGCCGGTTCCGACGGTCTGCTTGATTGTGAGCCTCCAGCCGATCGTCGCCGGGATCGCCGGCAGCGGCGGCATCAGGTCGATCTGCGCGTTGGCGAAACTCAGACTGATCTCCTCGACCAAGGACGACGAGCTGTTCGCCTGGTTGTAGACGCGGATCTCAATCACGTCGCCGTCGACCATGTTGCTGAGGTCGATTTGCGGCAGAAACGTGCCCCCCTGGCTCAGCGATGTCGCCGAGGCGAGCGTCGTCTCGGTGCCGATGGTCAGCGCACTGGTATTGCCGGTCGCCGGGTTTGGCGAGAGCAATGTGGTGATGACCGGTCCCGCCATGGCTCAGTCCCTGCGCCGATCACCGCGGGTCAGCGCGGCGCCATAGACGATCGCTACCCCGGCGAGCCAGACGGCGCAACCGGCGCCGAACAAAGCGGGTCCCCAAAACAACATCGAATCAATCCTTTGGACAGAGGACGAGGAGCAGGAGGACAAGCGCCGCAGCAATGCAAAAGACTTCCCAGACGAGCGCATTGCCGTTCATCTCGCGGGTGCGCCGCCGATGGCGTTCCCGATGCGATGGCGGGGGTCGCTCACGTCGTCGTCCCCTGCACCCGTAGATCTGCCGAACCCTTGTAGGCCGCGGTGCCGGCCGGCAGGGTCAAACGCATCCATATGCCCTGCGCGCCGGCGCTGTTCGGCGCCGCGCCCGCAGGCAAATTGCCCGGCGACGGGACATTGACGAAGGCCGGCTGGGTCACGAAGGCACCGCACCCGGCGGGCACGAAGCTCGAGGCCTGTTGGCGCGGGTTGCAGGTGTTCGTATCGTTGAGTGCCGTTGTGAGGCCGATGTCGAGCAGCGCGCCCGCCGGCAAGGTCGGGATCTCGCTGGCGATCTCGATCTGAGCTGCGGTCAGGGCCGTCGCCGTGTTGTTGTTGACGACGAACACCTTTTCGAAAAAATACCGTGCCGATCCGGTCGGCACGTCGGCCGCTGCAGTGGCGAAGCAGCGGCTTATGGCCGTCACCGGGTTCGGCGAGATCTCGAACAACATCCCCTGCACGACGCTATAGACGCTGGTGTTGTCCGGAATCGCGATCCAGTCGCGATTGATCGCGACCACGTCGGTGCCATAGCCCGAGATAGCAATGATCTGGCGCAGCTGATTGGTGCCGGCACCGGAGGTGATGCGGATGATCTGCCCGACCGAAACGCTGACGCCGTCGCCCGTTTGCAGTTTCATCAGCGGTGGTGTGGTGCCGCTGGTGTTGGCCGAGCCGGGCTGCGCGGTATGGGCGGCGATGACCGGGGCGTGGGCATAAACCGCGACATCGCCGACCGCGGCGGTGCCGCCCGGGTTCGCCAGCGGGAACGTACTGCCGGAGGCGGTGTTGCCACCCGAGAGGATCGCGCACAGCATGCGCTCGAAAGTCTGCGATCCGGTGACTGGGGTCGTGCCGGTCAGGGTCATCGCCGCTGGCGTCTGGATAACGCCAGTCGAGTCGCGCCCTTGCACCTGCATCTTGGTTGCAGTGTCCGAGGTTGAGCTCGATACGACGTCGACAGTGCCGGCCGGAAAGATGTCGTAAAAGGCAATGCGTTTGGTGAAATCGACTCCGCCGCCGACGGTCACGCCGTCGGCCTCGGGCATGTTCACCGAACCGTAGGCGACGAGGTTGTTTGGGGTGACGCTCATCTCAGAGGCGCTCCTGATAATTCTCGTCTGCAAAGGACGTTGAAAGGGATCGGCACAGAGGCACCGCGGCACGCTGAGGGCGCCGGGTGCGGGCGCGGCTGACCGGCGGCGATTGAACGCAACGCCGACGGCGATCTTGGCTGGCGTTGTTGTGAAATCTCTGAAGCGCGAGACGGCGCTTTTTCTATGTTTCGGCCGCTGGTTCCGGCATCAAGGCGGCAGCCAGCGCGACCGGCCCTCGCGCGGTCTGAAACACCGGTTGGTCGCCGCCTTCGATTGGGCCCAGTCCAAGGATGTCGCGCGCCTCATTCAGCGTATAGATTCCATTTTTAACGTAGACGTCGAGGATCGAGGCCTGGTTCTTGGGGTCGGTGGCCTGGACATCCGACCAGATGAATTCGAGGTCGGCATGGCCCATTCGGTCTTGGATAATGCCGTCGACCAGTCGCTTGACCCAATTCGCCAGCGGCGCCAATCCCTCTTCGAGTGCTGTCTGCTGCGCCGATTGCGCCGTCGCCCGGTTGACTTGCGGAGTGAACGCCGTAGGCGGCAGAGAAAACGCATAACAGACGATGCGCGCCAGCCATTCGTCGAACTCGTCCTTGTAGGGTGCTTCCTTGAAGGCCTGATACTTGGCGCCGGTCGGAGCCCAGATCAGCCGGGTGCGACTGCCGCTATTGCCGGCGAGGATCGAGTCGAACCACTCTTGGAACTGGCGGATCTGTTCGGCGTTCCAACCGTCCGGCGCATTCAAAAGCCCCGGCGGGACATTGCCCTCAGTGAAGTGCTGCAGCTGCATCAGCTGACGGCGCAGCCCGATATTGATGGTCATGACAATCTGTTCGCATGGCCCGAAACCATAGGCCTTGTGCGGCCGCTTGTTGCGCGGCGCGTAGAGCAGGTGATCCGAGGTCAGCAACCGCCACGGGCGCCCATGTATTATCTGTTCGTAAGCCGGCGCCGGCGGCTGTGGGCGCCGCCCAGTATCGTCGATCAGTACCTTGATCGTCGCGCCATCGACGACATCAAGACCAATGATCTCGCCGCCCCGATTCCGGCGCAGCTCGAGAGCCGGCGCATCCAGCACCAGCAGATCCTCGAGGATCTCGCGGAGCCAGGTTGCAAAGGGCTGCTCGCCATCGGGCTTGCGCCAGAACTCGGTCAGCTTGCGGATGCGCTGGAGCACGTCCGGCGCCGGCTTTTTCTCGTCGCGCGGTCTGATCACCCAATCGAGCTTTTCGATCTGATCCTTGCGCGTCTCGATCGCCAGCCGGGTGATGTCGTGATTTTCAGCCAGGGCACGCAACTCGTGAAACCCGATCGGCTCATAAGCGCGCGGCGTATATATTGTGTTGTAGCCGACCGGGAAATCCCATAGCCGCAGACGCTCACGCTCCGGCGGCACCAACGGGTAACCAGGTGAAAAGATTCCTTGGTCAGGTTGAAAAACATCTCGGAATCGGGTGACGTCGTTCTGCGAGCCGAACCCGCCCCAAGTGTAGGAGGCGAGCGATGTGCGTTTTCCGCCAGCTGGGGGCATCGGACTACCTCGGGAAGCCATGCGCGCCACTGCGCAACGACCGCGCCGCTGCGGCGCCAACAATGTCGGACATCATGTCGTCATCCGGAAATATCAGGAATCCGAACGGGTCGAGCAGCAGATCGAAAATCATTTGGTCCGGAAGCACCGTATTCCAGGCAGCAGCAAACAACAGGGTCCCATTGAGATAATTGGCCTCGTTAACTCCGGCCACGATCGAGTTCCCGAAATTGGCCTCATCCCATTGATTGACCGCCTTAGCGGAGCCTGAGATCGTACTTTTCACTTGCGCGAAAAATAGGCTCGCGGTTCCCGCGCTGTAATTCAAAGTCATTGCTGCGGTAAAAGGTTGGCCGAGCACGACCGATTGAGAGAATGTTCCGGTGGTGGTCGTCGAGGTCGTCCAGTCGAGAAAGAAGCTTGTGCTGTTCGCGGCAATCTGCATCGACGCCCGGCGTGGAATGGCATGCCCTTCGATCCCGATCAAGGTCTGCGCAGCGCCTTGCACGGAATTGATTTGTGCGACGACCAGCATGGTCTGCTGCGCCGGGCTTCCCGACCATGGCCCCCGCCCGGCTCCAACCGTCGTCCAAATATACTGTGAGGCGCCGTTGAAGCCGCAACCTTGGCCGGCTGTCGTCGTTGTCGAGCTGAACGCCGCGTATTGGGTGCGGTATGGATAGCCACGGACCGACAAGCCCCATAGCGGGGCGCCAAAAGCGCCCTGATTGGGATCATACGCCGATCCGTCGAATTGCCAGGCATCGGCGAGAAATTCGGTTACTGGACCGTCGACCAGACGCGGCAATCCCGGCGGCCGGTAAAGCCCGCGATACGGCCGCATCGGGAGCTGAAGCGCCGATGCACATCGTGCGGCGGCGAGCCCAACGCCAGCGCCGGTCAGACCCGCCACAAAGCGGCGCCGGCTGGGCCGCATCCCGGTGAGCATCATTGCCCGGCCGAATGGACTACGATCAATACTGCACGGCCGTCGGTGCAAGCACCACAGTATTTCCTGAAGCATTCAAGGTCTGCCCGCTATTATTCTGGCACAAAACCTTGAAATTGAGTGCCGGCATACGCGCTATCCCTTGCGACAGAAACGTTGTGGTTACGGCTAGAGAGGTCGGCGGAAGCGGGAACACGACATCGGGCGCGCGCGGCGGGGCCACACTGCCATTTTCGAAGGTCGAGCCATCGAGCGACTGCAGAAACCAACACGACAGATTGCCCCCGGTTTGAAACGCACCGGCCGTCGAGCCGAGGGTCAGCACCAATGGCGACCAAATTACTTGGCCGGTATTGGAATTCGTAAACACCCCGCCAGATCCTCCGACGCTGCTGAGCGCAACCGACCCCGAAGCAAGTGACCCGAGCTCGGTTGACATCAAGATTAGCGCCGGCGCGGACAGGCCGTTGTTTGCGGTGCCGGGCTGCCACAGAAACGGGGTTGCTGCGTGGGCCGGAAAGGACATGCATAAAGCAATAGCAGCGGCGAGCGATCGTCTCATTATCAATTCACCCAAGAGTTGCCGCTGGCGTCGCAGGTCACAGCCCGTGCTTCATAAGGGGGCGTCCCCGCCGTGCTCGCATCCATGATAAAACTGGCAATGCCGTCGATCGTCCCAGACGCCGGTCTCAAGGTGATCGCATTTGTCGCGTCATTGCCGGCGCCGTCTTTGACCAGAAAGGTGAAGCCCGGCGAGCACGCATAATTGATTGCGGTCGGCGCAGGAATTGTCTCGTCGATGACGATCATGTAATCCGTCGCCGCCGATATGCTGACCGGTCCTGCGGCCGTCACCACCCGGATCGGGACATACAGCGACCCGCTCCAGGTCGAGGTGCCGGAATAGACGTTGTTGCCCGAAAACGCCATATTTGCCGGCAGGGTGTTTGGCAGGCGCCCTGCTGGTAATGTGCCGGAGGCGATGTTGCCGGCATCCGTCGTATCGACCGAGCACGACGGCGCCGCACCGGCCAGGTCGCTGCAAGATGGCTGCGAGGCGTGTGGCGCACCGGAGGTCGAGATGCTGTCCAGCCAGCTGTGAGTAACCGGCGCAAAGCTGTTCACCCCGCCCAAAGTGCCGGGGCCGGGCAGCGGCAGATCAGCGCCGACGATTGCCCGCGGCGCCACGGCGCCGCTCGACAGGCTCGGCGAGGCCAGAAACAAGTTTCCCGGCTGCGGCACGCCGGTGACCGACAAAGTCCCGGCCGCGGTGACTGGCGATCCCGAAACCGTCAGCCATGGCGGCATTGTCAGCCCGACGCTGGACACCGTTCCGGCCGGATTACCGCCGTCGCGGATCAGCCCGGTTCCGGCCCAAGCGGCAATATCGCCGGCGGTCACCGAACCGGATTGGGCGACACCGCTGCCATTGGCCGGCCCATATTGGACCGACTGCGCCCATAGCGGCGCCGTATGGAGCAGGGCCAGCACGCCGGCGGCAGCACCGAGCCTCATTGCGCGCGCGCTTTGAAGAAGGCCGTCGGGCTTGCGGTCTTGGTGAAGCAACCGGTCGAGCTGAACACCGCGATGATCCCTCGCGAATAGATGTCGGGCGGCCCGTTAAAGCTGATCGAGACCGTGCCGTTGGCTGGCGCCATCACGCACTCGACTGGGGTCACCCCGCCATCCGGGGGCACGGTATTGGCATTAAAGGTCATCAAATAACCGGCAATCGTCCCGGTCGTCACATAGAGCGAATAGAGGTGGCCCGGTGCCGCCTTGATCAGATGGCTGGCCTCAGCGGCAGCGGACACCACCGGCGTGATCCCCGGTTCGTAGGCCCAGGCCTGCGGCACGCCGGCAGCGCATGCGGCCAGGCATGCCAGTGCATTCAGACTTCGCATCGTTGCGCCTCAGAACGAAGAAAGCGCTGCACGCTTCCAGGTATTTGGGCCAGCGCAAAAGTAGAGATAGTTGTTGTCGGCCTGCAGCTGCCCGGTCCGGCATGCAGCCGTACTCGAGGTCGGCGTGCCCGGCGAGATCAGGCCCCCGAGATTGTTGATCGTCTGCGGCGTGGCGCTGGTCACGCGGAAATTGCTGCCGTCGAAGCGCAGCTGCAGGAACTCGTAGTTCTGTCCAGCGGCGAGGGCAATCGAAGCGGCAGAGGTGCCGCCTTGCGCCGGCTCGAGAATAGATCCGCCCGACACCCCGTTGACCTGCACGCTCAGCGGCTTGCCGTTGTCGGTCGCAAATCCTATCGTCCAGCCGGGACCGATCGCGGTTGTCGACGGCAGGGTGACGGTCAGGCCAGCTGCAGTATTGTAGCTGGACAGCGCATTCCCGGTGTCGCTCTGGGCCGCGGCGTAGCTCGCCGCCACCGGGAAGTTCCAGCGGTTGATGTCAGGGGTCGAGCCCGCCATCCCGATCGCGGCAGCGGTCGCCGGCGTCGCCTCGCTGACCCGGAAGTTGCTGCCGTCGAACCGCAGGACCAAGAGCTCGTCATTGCCTGAAGCCAAGGTCGCGGTGGTGGCTGCACCGCTGCCCGGATAAAGGATATGGCCGCCGGACGTGCCGTTGACTTGGACCGACATGGTCTTTCCGTTATCGCTCGCCAGCCCCATGCTCCAGCCCATCGGGATCGCCGTCGTCGGCGGCAGGGTCACCGCCATGTAGGAGGCCGGACTGCCGTAGCTAGAAACCACATTGCCGTTGTCCGCGACCGTCGCGGTGTAGGCGCTGGTTGACGGAAAGCTCCAATGGCTCAGCGAGGCATTTCCGATCATCCCGATTGCCTGCGCGGTGGCTGGCGTCGCCCCGACCACACGAAAGTTGCCGGCGCCGTCGTATTGCAGCACCAGGAATTCGTACGCGCCCTGGCTGGTATTGGCCAATGCGAGCGAGGTCGACGAAGCGCCGGCCCCAGGCCAGACGATGTGACCGCCGGAACTTCCATTGACCTCTATTGAGAGCGGCTTACCGTTGTCGGTGGCAAAGCCGATGCTCCAACCCGTCGGCAAGCCGGTGGTCGACGGCAGGGTCACCGTCAATCCCGCGCTCGTATTGTAGCTCGACAGAATGTTGCCGTTGTCGCTCAGCGCCGCGGCATAGCCGGAGGAAGCTGGATAAAGCCAATTGCTCGGCCATGGCGGCGGCTCGAAGCCCATGTTGAGTCGCGTGTTCCGCGTCGACGAAACCACCCGCCAGTTGTTCCCGTCGGATTGCACGCGCAGGTATTCATAATCGCCGGCGCCAAGCGTCACCGTTGCGACGAACCTGCCGCCGAGCACGATGTTGCCGCTGGGCGCGGTGATCGTCATTCCCTTACCGTTGTCGGTGGCGAAGCCCATCGACCAGCCGGGACTGACATTGCCGATCGGCGGCAGAGTCACCGCCATCGACGCTCCGGGAGCGTTGTAGCTAGAAATAGCCATTCCGTCATCGATCGGCACCGCCGTATAGGATGCCGCAACCGGAAACATCCACTGAGCCCGCGACCCGGTGCCCTGCACCTCGATCCCGACCGAATTGGGACCGTAATTGACGACGCCGCCGCCGTAATTGGGATTGATCAAAACGTTGCCGACACTAGCGGTCGCATTGACGGCGGTCGAACAGTCGAAATACGGCGATACGAAAGTGTTTAAGCCATTGTGATTAAATGTGATCGAGAGGCAGGTCGGTGACACTTCGAGGTCGAGACCGAGGAATGTATTGGAAAAGTTGTAACCGTTCTCGAGAACGATGCTGCGGCCGCCGGTTGCAGCCGCCGTGCCGGCCCCCGAGATATGCGAAAACTGGGTCTGCTCAAAGGCCATGCCGGCGGCGCCTCCGGCCGAATCGCATACCGCATAGATGTCGCTGTCGAGCAGGTAATTAAACTGGCAGGCCCCAGCGCTCGCACTGGTGCTTGCATTGTTGACGATCAGGTGATCGATCTTGGCCGAGTTGTGCGCATCGGAAAAATCCTGCTTGCCGAACACCACGGCATAAGCAGCCGTGTCGGCATTGACAAAAAGCGATCCTTCCTCCTTGAAATAGAAGCAGCCTGTCGGGCTGCCCGGGGTGCCGCCGCCGCACTGGACCTGGAGCACCGGACCCGTCGCTATCGATCGACCGTCGATCGTGGCACCCTGCGAGATCAGACGGAAGCCGTGGCTCGCCTCGCCGGCATAATCGATTGTCAGTTGCGAGGTGATCTTGTAAGTCCCGGCCGGGATATGCACCGGCCAGTTGTTGGTTATGGCGCTGTTGATCGTGGATTGGATCGCGCTGGTGTCGTCGTGGTTGTCGTCGCCGACCGCACCATTGCAGCGTACATCGATCCACGGCCTCCCCGAGCACATCACCACATCGCCGCCGAGGGTCGCTGTGCCGGTCGTCGACAATGTCGAGAAGTTTCCGGGAGACTGCGCCATGCTCGGCCCTGCCCAGGCGAGGCTCAGCGCGCATAGCGATATGCCGAAAAAAAGCTTCACCGGCCGACACCTCCGTTAGGGGCGATGACCGCCGCAACCGGGCTCTCGACTGCAGCGGATAGAATGGCGCTCCGCGGTGGCGGGAACATGAGCTTTGAGAACCATGTTCAGGACGAAACGGCAAATGCCGCCGGCCGGCTGTTATCGTTCCCGCCTCAACTTGCTACCACCGCCTCGCCGCAAAGGCCTGGCCGGCGGCAGCGCCGAAAACGCTGACCGGCCCGGCCGGCTTGTAGCCGGAAGGCGTGGCGAACACCCCGTCCGGCACGATCGGGATCGACGCCCCGCCCGCGGTCGCGGTACCGACATCGGAGACATAGATCGTCGCCGATGAGTTGTTGGCGACGAGCCAGCCGTCGCCCGGAGCGATGCCACCGAACAAAATTTGCGCGGAGCCGCCAACCGTAACCGTGCCGCTGCCGTCGACCGCGGCCGAACCGGCGGTGTTGATGACCGGCAATGGCGCCGTCACGCTGACCGGCGTCGCCACTCCACCGACGATCGCGGCCGGCGCATGCAGTGGCACCAGGCTGCCGACGCTGTCGAGCCCGGTCGACAGCGCCTGTGTCGACGTGTTTGCATCCTTGACCAACAGCGTCACCGATGAGTCTCCTTCGAAACGGCGGGGCAGGGGTCAGTCGCCGGGCTTCCGGCGAGGCCGCTCCGCCAATTGGCCACTGAGCCAACGATAGGCCTCGTAAATTCCTTGTCCCGGCATCGGCTCGACCAACAAATCGGTCAAAGCCCATACCAGCGCGTCGACCCGGTCGGGCGAACACCCTCTGCGCACCGCGCTGGGTTCGTGTCCCATCCGGCTGAGGCTGCACATCTGGTCTTCGAGCTGAGCAAACGCCCCGAGATGATGGACCCGGCCCTGCTCGTACAACGCGGCAACTGGTTCAGCGCGGATGACCTTGCCGCGCGAGGCGTGCACCGCGGCGAAGGCCAGGTTCGGGTCGGTCACCCGCAAGGTCGCCTCGACCATCTCCCCGCCATTGTTGACCTCGGCGACAATCCGGTCCGCGCCATGCGCGTGATAAGCGGCGATCGCCGCCTTGGCCCACTCCGCCGGAGCATACCGGCCGGACAGGTCGGCGAGCACCCAGCCATGGCCCTGCCCATCCTTGCCCGCGACAATGATGCCGGTCTCGTCGGCGTTTTCGCCTGAGCTCGCGGCCGGGTCGATCGCGACCACGATCCGCATCAGCTCAGGCGCGGTCCGAACCCGGGCCGCTTCGATCAGGCCCCGATTCCATAAGCCGCCCGGCTCATCCTCGAGCATCTCGGCTTCGATCTCCTGGCGGCCTAGCCTTGTTCCTTCGTATTTGCGGACGATCTGTTCGATAAATTCGGGCGCCAGATTGGCGCGGTTCTCATAGGTGGTGCCGCCCGTCATCGCGACCGTCCGGTCGGCGGCGAGCGTGCGCACGAGCTTGGTCGGTCGCGGCGTCGTGGTCACCACAACCCTGGGGTCGACGCCCAGGCGCATGCCCAGCATCAGCATGTCCCAGGCCTCGGGATAGCGCCAGCTGGCGAGCTCATCGCACCAGGCGGTATCGTGTTGCGGTCCGCGCAGCCGTTCCGGCTCGTCGGCGCTGTAGAGTGTGGCGATCGCCCCGTTGGGCCAGCTCACTCGCCGCTTCGACGGTTCGTAGCGGGGCCGGTTCGAGGCCGGTGAAATTGCCAGTATGCCGCTTTCACCCTCGACCATGACATCCCTGGCGTCGGCGGCGGTCGGGGCGACCAGCGCCACCCGGCGCGCGGTCCCCGTCGTCACCCGCGCCCGCACCAGTTCGGCCCCGGTGCGGGTTTTGCCAAAGCCGCGGCCTGCGAGCAGCAACCAGACCCGCCAGTCGCCTTCCGGCGGCAGCTGGCTCGAGCGCGCCCAGAACGGCCAGTCGTAGAGCAGCGCGCGCGCTTCGGCCTGGCTCAGCGAGGCGATGAGGCTATTTCTCAACGCCTCCGGCAGCGAGGCGAGCCAGGCGGCGTGCAAGCACCTCACGCGCATCCTCCGCGAGATCGGCCAACGTGCCGTCATCTTCTGGCTTTGGCGGCCGCACAAACATTCCGAGGTGGCGGGCAATCGCGTCGAGCGCCGCCTTTTTGTCGTAGAGCTTCACCCGATAATTCCCGCTTCCTGCGCCGGCCGTGGTGATCTCCGAGATCGCCGCGGTATCGGCGTCGGTTAGCGCTCCTGTGGTCTTCAGAACCAGCCCCTCTGGTCCCCAATCGGCGAACCGGCGCAAATCGGCAAAGGCGATACGCGCATATTCCTGCAATACCCGCTCGGGCGTCACTCCAAGCCGCGCGGCGCGCTCGGCGATTTCGTCCCGTTCGGCCTGGGTTGCCGCCGACATCTCCGGCTTTGTCGCAGCCTTGGCCCGCCGCTTGCCTCCCGCTGATCGAGCGGCCGGCGGATGTTCGGAAGGCAATGCCAAATTTGGATGCTCTTGCTGTGACGCCGCGCGCTCGGACAGACCCTTTGCAATGGGGCGTCGAGTCGCGCTATGCGGCCGACCGTCCGGCTCGGCTCCCCAAGCAGCTGGGTTTCACGACTTTGTCCGTAGGGCAGACCCGCGGCAGCGGAGCGACACCCTCGTCTGCTCGCCGCCACCGGCCGCCTCAGCCCAACTCCGCCAGTGTAGAGGGGTTATATCAGATCGATCCGGATTTGTCAATCGCAAAATCGTTTTTCAGCAACGCCGGACCGTTGCGTAAATGCGCCTCAAGGGCGCCGAGCGCCGCGATCAGAATGCCGGAGGCCGCCTCCTGGCTAACCCGGCGCCCGCTCCAACCCTGCTCGAGCGCCCATTCCTTCAGCGAGCGCTCCCAGCCGACGACATGCCATAGGCAAGATCCTCCAGGCGAGGCCGGTCCGCCAACGGCGAGTACCGCACGCCACACTGCGGTCCGGGCGCTTTCGACGCGCAGCCCCGGCTCTTCGCCCCGGGTGCCTCGCCCGCCACCTTCCCGCAGCCGGGCGTAATCAAGAGCGCGCAGCGGGTCGAGGTGGGCCGTCGCAAACCGCGCCCGAAAATCCTCGCCGGCCCGCCGCATCGCCGCGGTGATCGAGCCGCGCCGCTCCATTGTCGCCAAGGTATCGACCGCCCGGTACGGACGTCCCGAACCGCCCGCCTCGTCAACTATCGGGCGCCCGAGCCGCTCGATTCTGCCATGCTGGTCGCGCTCCAAGGTCGGCATCACGGCGCTTTCCACCTGAGTGGCGGCGGCGTGACGACGGGCAGTCAAGCGAGGCATCGGCGCGCTCCCGAACAAAACAGGAACAATATGCTTACAAAAAATCCCGAGCGGCATGTTCCAGACGCCGGAGAAAGCGGCGAGAGGGGCCGCCCCCATCAGCCGCGCGACGCCCACCGACCGCACGCGCAAGTGCCTCGACTTCGCGCAGGCGGCGGGCCTCTTCGATCGTGCCGCAAGCGAGATGGCAAAGCGCATGATGCTGCGGGCAATACGAGGAGCCCGGGCGCAGCCTGTCACCGCAACAACGGCGGCCCTCGCCCGCTTCGAGAAGGTAGGCGCAACCGGCGGCAGCGTCACGCCGATCGTGCAGCCCTGGCGATCGCAACGGCTCTTCCATCGGCACTCTCCTTGCCGGATCGGACACACTTGTCACGATCGCATCGATATGATATCATTATCTCGAATGATGTCAATATAGTAATTTGAGAAATTAGCACATGGACGCCGTTTGGTTTCAGCAAGCCCTCGAGCGAGTCGGCGCGTCGCAGGCCGATCTCGCCCGCGCCCTTCAGCTCGCACCGTCCGCGGTATCCCGGATGTTGCGCGGGGAGCGTCAGATGAAGCCGGTCGAGCAGGCAAAAATCGTGGCGTTTCTCGGAGTGACTCCCGAGGAGGTGCTAAACCATCTGACCGAGAACCCGGCGCCCCCCGCCCTCGCCGACGCCCCCCGCCGAGGCCGGGGACGTCCAGCTGCCGTCGGGTCGGGGCCGCTTCCAATCGGCGATCGGATCCCGATCCGCAGCGGCGGGCGCGGCGGTAACGACCAGGAGATGTTTTTGCAGGATGAGGTCGGCTATACGGCGCGGCCGGCCAATCTCGGCGGGGTCCGCGCGGCCTACGCGATCTACATGGTCGGCGACAGCATGCAGCCGCGCTACGAGCAGGGGTGGCTATTGCACGTCAACCCGTTCAAGCCGCCGACACGCGGCCGCGACGTCGTCGTCTACAAGCAAGGGCAGATCGTCTTGATCAAGCAGTTCGTCGGCTGGGAAGGCGACGCCCTAGTACTGCGCCAGTTCAACCCTCCCGACACGTTGCGCATCCCCCGCGCCGAGGTGCGCGAATGCCACCTCGTCGTCGGCGCCGATCAGGAAGGTTGAGTAGGCAGGCGCATTCGAGGTTGCGCCTTCGTTGCGCCTCCACCGCAGCCCCGAATTTCAGCCTGATCAAGCCGCTTCCGCACGGGTAGCGTCCTCGATCAGCAGACCCTTGTCGCCGGCGCTGACCCGCACCGTAGAGCCGTCTGGGATCTGCCCTCTGAGGATAAGTTCGGCCAGCGGGTTCTGCAATTCGCGCTGGATCACCCGCTTCAACGGCCGCGCGCCATAGACCGGGTCGTAGCCGGCATTGCCGAGCCATGCCATCGCCGCCGCGTCGAGCTCGAGTATGATCTTGCGGTCGGCCAAGAGCCGCTTCAGCCGCTCGATCTGGATCGCGACAATTCCCTTCATATCGTCGCGCGACAGTCGCCGGAACAGCAGGATTTCGTCGAGCCGGTTCAGAAACTCGGGGCGAAAAGCGGCGCGCACCGCGTCCATCACCGCCTCGCGCGCCACCGAGACATCGGCCCGCTCGGGCAGCCGCGCCAGCGCCTCGCTGCCGAGGTTCGAGGTCAACACAATGAGGGTGTTGCGGAAATCCACGGTGCGGCCCTGGCCATCGGTCAAGCGCCCGTCGTCGAGCACCTGCAACAGCACGTTGAAGACGTCCGGGTGCGCCTTCTCGACTTCGTCGAACAGGATTACCTGATAAGGCCGGCGCCGCACTGCCTCAGTCAGCGAGCCGCCCTCGTCATAGCCGACATAGCCGGGAGGGGCGCCGATCAGACGCGAGACCGAGTGCTTCTCCATGTATTCCGACATGTCGATGCGCACCATGGCGCTCTCGTCGTCGAACAGGAATTCGGCGAGAGCCCTCGTCAGCTCGGTCTTGCCGACGCCGGTCGGCCCCAGGAACAGAAACGACCCCATCGGCCGGTTCGGGTCTTGCAGCCCGGCGCGCGCCCGGCGGATCGCGTTAGCGACCGCAGTCACCGCCTCGTCCTGTCCGACGACCCGGCGCCGCAGAGCATCTTCCATGTGCAACAGCTTGTCGCGCTCGCTCGACAACATCTTGTCGACCGGGATGCCGGTCCAGCGCGAGACCACCCCGGCGATGTGCTCGGCGGTCACCGCTTCTTCAAGCATCCGCCCGGCTTCGGCCCCCTCGGCCGCCTGCAGTTTGCGTTCGAGGTCGGGAATGATGCCGTAGGTCAGTTCCCCGGCGCGGCTCCAATCGCCGCGGCGCTGGGCAATTTCAAGCTCGGCGCGCACCTGCTCAAGCTGCTCCTTGAGCTTCGCCGCGCCGGCGAGCTTGTCCTTTTCCGCCCGCCACTGCGCAGTCAACTCGGCTGAGCGCTGCTCGAGGTCCTCGAGCTCCTTGACAAGTTTTTCGAGGCGATCGCGTGATGCCGCGTCGTTCTCCTTTTTCAGCGCCTCGCGCTCGATCTTCAGCTGGACAATGCGCCGGTCGAGCTCGTCAATCGCTTCGGGCTTTGAATCGACCTCCATACGCAGCCGCGAGGCAGCCTCGTCCATCAGGTCGATCGCCTTGTCGGGCAGAAAGCGATCGGTGATGTAGCGGTTCGACAAGGTCGCCGCGGCGACGATCGCCGCATCGGTGATCCGCACCCCATGATGCAGCTCATATTTTTCCTTGATCCCGCGCAGGATCGAGATCGTGTCCTCGACCGATGGCTCGTTGACGAATACCGGCTGAAACCGGCGCGCCAGCGCTGCGTCCTTTTCGATGTTCTTGCGGTACTCGTCGAGCGTCGTAGCGCCAACGCAATGCAGCTCGCCCCGCGCGAGCGCCGGTTTCAACATGTTGGAGGCATCCATCGACCCCTCCGCCTTGCCGGCGCCGACCAGGGTGTGCAACTCGTCGATGAACAGGATGATCTCGCCGGCCGCCGCGGTGACTTCCCCGAGCACCGCCTTGAGTCGCTCCTCGAACTCGCCGCGGAACTTGGAGCCGGCGATCAGCGCGCCGAGATCGAGCGCCAGGAGGCGCTTGTCCTTCAATCCTTCCGGCACGTCGCCATTGACGATCCGCAGCGCCAATCCTTCGACGATCGCGGTTTTGCCGACCCCCGGCTCGCCGATCAGTACCGGGTTGTTCTTGGTCCGGCGCGAGAGCACCTGGATCGTGCGGCGGATCTCCTCGTCGCGCCCAATCACTGGATCGAGCTTGCCGTCCCGAGCCGCTTCGGTCAGATCGCGAGCGTACTTCTTCAGCGCATCGTAACCCTCCTCGGCGGACGCAGTGTCAGCCTTGCGACCCTTGCGCAAATCTTCGATTGCCGCATTGAGCTTTTGCGGTGACAGCCCGGCGGCGGCGAGCGCCTTGCCCGCCGCGGTCTCGCGCGCCATCGACAGCGCCAGCAGCAGACGCTCAACCGTAACAAAGCTGTCGCCGGCCTTTTGCGCGATCTGCTCGGCCTGCTCGAAGACCCGAGCGGTCTCCGGCGCCATATAAACTTGCCCAGCCCCGGAGCCTTCGACGCGGGGCAACTTCGCCAGCTCGGCTTCGACCGCCCCCAGCGCCGCCTGCGGATCGCCGCCCGCCGCCCGGATCAAGTTGGCGCTAAGCCCCTCCTTGTCATCGAGCAGAACCTTCAGCAGATGCTCCGGGGTCAGCCGCTGATGACCGCTGCGCAGCGCCAGACCCTGCGCCGATTGAATAAAGCCCTTAGATCTCTCGGTATATTTTTCGGATTCCATGCCTCGCCCCGCTGAGCCGGCCGCGACGCTCGCCAGCGCCGCCCGCCGTCCTTCTCGGGGCTATATGGCGTGGCGCCGATGCCAGGCAAGCCTTATGCCAGTCAGCCCGGGGCAGGGCACAAAACCAGCGGCCACCCAGCGCGCACGGACATCGTTGCCGAGGCGGGGGCATCACCAGAGCCGCTAGCGCCGCGCGCTCAAAACCGCGGAGGCTGGTCCTCGTTCGGCAAGGTCGGAAGCGCCGCCTGGAGGGACTCCTCGTCATTTTCGCCCCGTTCTCCCTCCGCCTCGTCCGTATCGGCGGGGGTCATCGGCCGCGGCGCCGCTTGTTGATTGGCATCGCCATTCGCGTTCATGACGCGAAAATAATGCTCGGCATGCTGATATAGATTTTCTGCCGCTATCCGGTCGCCGCTTGATGCCGCCTCGCGCGCCAACGCAACATATCGTTCGAAAACTTGGTACGCGTTCCCGCGAATTTTGACGTTTGGACCGTTGCTTTCAAAATTTTGAATTCGGGGCGGCAACCGCGGGCGATTATGATGCGGATTGTTGCCATTATTACGGCCGCGCGATCGCTTGTTTGGGCCTGGTCTCATGGCACCTATCTGATCTCGGTGGACACTGTCGGACCTTGTCCGATCGGAGGGTTCCTGCGCCCTGCTCGATTCGGGCAAAGGCGGTCTGGCGAATATTTCCGGCGCTTCCCCGGCGGCTTCGAACTCTCCACCACCCACCCTAGACGCGGCCACCGCACATTCCAAGATTTTTTTGACCGCGCGAGGACGCGGCCGCCAGGCCGGCCTCGCCCTTGCGCGCCACAACGCAGCGCTCGACCTCGGCGAAGTCACAATCGATCCCATCGATCGAGAGACCGGCGGCGGCGAAAATTTCGGCCGCGGCGGCGGCCTGCCCAAACCCGACCTCGGCCGCGATTATGCCACCGGCGGCCAGCAATCGGGGCATCTGACCGGCGATCTGCCGATAGGCAGCAAGACCGTCTTCGCCGCCATCGAGCGCGGACCGCGGGTCATAGCGCACGACCTCCGGCGGCAAACAGGCCAGTTCCGCGCGGGCGACGTAAGGCGGATTGGCGACGATCACATCGAACTCGCCCGACAATGCGCTGCCCCACCTGCCGACGGCAAACCGGGCGCGATGCCCCAGACCCAACGCCTCGGCATTACGGCGCGCTGTCGCCGCCGCTCCTTTAGCAAGGTCGATCCCGATGCCGCTGGCAGCAGGGAGTTCCGACAGCAGCGCCAGCAGCAGGCAGCCGGTTCCGGTCCCGAGATCGAGAATGCTAAGCGGCGCCGCGCGTTCGTCGATCCGGGCGAGCACCGCCTCGACGAGGGTTTCGCTGTCCGGTCGCGGGTCGAGAGTATCGGGCGACAAGGCAAAGCGAAGTCCCCAGAACTCGCGCCAGCCAAGTATTCTGCTCAACGGCTCGCCGCGAACCATCCTCGCCAGCGATCGGCGTAGGCGTTCGCCCTCTCCCGCGGCAATCTCGCGCTCGGGATGGCTCACCAGCTCGCTCTGCGACATCTCCAGCAAACCAGCGACCAAGCGGCGCGCCCGCCGCCGCGGCTCGTCAATCCCCGCCGCCCTTAGCGCTGCGGCAGCCTCGGCCAGAATCGAGCCGAGCATATCCGCCGCCCGAGCGCTCACGCCTCGACCGCCGCCAGCCGTGCCGCCTGGTCCTCAGCCAAAATCGCCTCGATGATCTCGTCGAGTGCCTCGCCGCTCATCACCTTGTCGATCTTGTAGAGCGTAAGATTGATGCGGTGGTCGGTCACTCGGCCTTGCGGAAAATTGTAGGTGCGAATGCGCTCCGACCGGTCGCCGCTGCCAACCTGGCTCTTGCGGTCAGCCGCGCGGGCATCGTCACGCGCCTGCCGTTCCATCTCGTAGAGTCGCGAACGCAGCACTTTCAGCGCTCTCGCCTTGTTCTTGTGCTGCGACTTCTCGTCTTGCTGGATGACCACGAGCCCGGTCGGCAGATGGGTGATCCGCACCGCGCTGTCGGTGGTATTGACCGATTGGCCACCTGGACCGCTGGCGCGAAAGACGTCAATGCGCAGATCTTTATCGTCGATCTTGACATCGACCTCCTCGGCCTCGGGCAGCACCGCGACAGTGGCCGCCGAGGTATGAATGCGCCCGCCCGCCTCGGTCTCGGGCACTCGCTGGACGCGGTGCACCCCAGACTCGAATTTGAGCCGGGCGAACACGTCGCGCCCGGTGATCGAGGCGCTCGCCTCCTTGAACCCGCCGAGCCCGGTCTCAGACAGATCGAGCACCTCGAATTGCCAGCCGCGCAGCCCGGCATAGCGCTGATACATGCGAAACAGCTCGGCCGCGAACAGCGCCGCTTCATCACCGCCGGTGCCGGCGCGGACCTCGAGGATCGCGTTGCGTGCGTCATCCTCGTCTTTCGGCAACAGGGCGAGCTTGACCCGGCTCTCCAACGTTGGCAGCCGTTGGCGCCAGGATCGCAGCTCCTCCTCGGCAAGCGCTCGCAGCTCCGCATCGTCGGTCGATTGCGCCATTTCGCTGAGCGAAATGATCTCGCCTTGCGCTCGAGCGAGCGCGTCAAGCTCGGCAACGATCGGCGCCAGCTCGCTGTACTCCCTTGATAATTTTGTAATCGCGGCGCCCCCGAGGCCGCTGCCGCTGAGCGCTGCGCCCACTTCGGCATGGCGGCGGCGCAGCTGTTCGAGACGATTTTCGAGCCCGGCATCCATTTTAGTTCCGGCCGTATAAAGCCTTGAGTCGGGATATCAATTCCGATCTTGGGACTAGCTCCTGCGCGCGGCTGTCGAGATTGAGAAGCGCCACGCTTTCCTGAGAGATCTCGTTATCACCGATGATTACCGCAGCCCGAGCCTTGAGGCGGTTCGCCCGGCCTAGGCGCCGTTGCAAATTACCGGAATAGCCAAACTCTACTGCAAATCCTTCGTCTCGGAGCGTTTCAGCAAGCTGCGGTGCGAGGAACTCGGCCGCGCTTCCCACGGGCACAAGGGCAACCGGTCTCGGTCTCGGCGGCGGCTCGGCAATTAGCATTGCCAGTCGCTCGATCCCGGCGGCCCAACCGACCCCTGGCATCGCCGGACCGCCCATCAATTCCACCAGGCCGTCGTACCGTCCCCCAGCGAGCACGGTGCCTTGCGCGCCGAGATCGGTGGTGACGAACTCAAATACGGTATGCGTGTAGTAGTCCAGACCGCGAACAAGATGCGGGTTGATCTTGTACTTTATACCAAGGAAATCGAGGCCCTCTTTCACTCTATTATTAAAATTATGCGACTCTGATGTCATATAGTCTGCTAGCGGGGGAGCACTTAGAACGATGCTCTTGTCAGCCTCGTCCTTCGAATCGAGAATGCGCAATGGGTTTGTTTCAAGACGGCGCCGACTGTCCTCTGATAATCGCTGTCTGTGGCTGGAGAAATAGCTAACGAGACCGGTGCGATAATGCTGCCGACTCGGGAGATCGCCGAGCGTGTTGAGTTCCAGAACCACGTGCTCGCTGATCCCCAATGCACCGAGAATGCGACTGCCGAGCGCGATGACCTCGATATCGGCTTGGGGCTGTGCCACGCCGAGCAACTCGATCCCGATCTGGTGAAATTGGCGAAATCGTCCCTTCTGCGGCCGCTCATAGCGAAACATCGGGCCGCTATAGAAAAATTTCAGCGGCGTCGACTGGGTCAGTCCGTTCGAGAGCACAGCGCGCACCACGCCGGCGGTATTCTCCGGGCGCAAGGTGACCTCCTCGCCGCCGCGGTCGGTGAATGTGTACATCTCCTTGGCGACGATGTCGGTGTGCTCACCGATCGGACGGGTGAAGACCTCGGTGAACTCGAATATCGGGGTCGCCATCTCGGCAAACCCGTAGAGTTCGGCAGCCGCCCGAGCAATCTCGCTGACCCGGCGGTGGCGACGTGCCGCCTC
Source organism: uncultured Alphaproteobacteria bacterium (assembly GCA_963755435.1). Taxonomy (GTDB): domain Bacteria; phylum Pseudomonadota; class Alphaproteobacteria; order ATCC43930; family CGMCC-115725; genus AP-15. The sequence continues at coordinate 514,446 of CAVWJX010000011.1, read as the reverse complement.
GGGCAGCAGATCCTGGGTGCCGCGAACCGGCTGCAAGAGTGGCATACGCGAATTCTCCGGCCAGCCCGTTCTCGGTCGGAAGGGAGGCGCTCAAAACATAGTCGGCGTCGCGGCGGCTGTCGACGCACCGATCGCGCCGGCTCGGCCTTTACCGGCTCTCAACCATATTCTAACCCCTACCCGGATAACCTTGCCGAGCCGCCCGCGATCGGCTGCCCCGCGAGGTCCCCTTTGTTCACCGCTTTTTTGCGAGACGCTCGGTGGCTCACGCCGGATCGGCTGCGGGCCTACGCGACAATTTCGATCCTCGCCGGAGTTGCGGTGATCGCCTGGACCTTGGCTGGACCCGGCATCACCGACCCGATTGGACGTCCGATCGGCACCGACTTCATCAGCTTTTGGACCGTCTCATGGGCCCTTCTCCATGGGCAGGCACACGCGATCTACGATCCCGCGGCGATCGCGGGGGTGGAGCAGGCGATGGTCCACCCCAAAAGCACCGCTTTTTATGCCTGGGAGTACCCGCCCAATGCGCTGCTAATCGTCTACCCGCTGGCGCTTCTTCCCTATCTGTGGTCCCTGACACTCTGGCTATCCTTCGGCGCTGCCCTATATCTCACCGCCCTGTGGCGAATTCTGCCCAGACCGCTGACGCTTTGGGCGGGTCTAGCCTATCCCGCCGTGCTGGTGACCATCGGCCATGGACAGAACGCGTTGCTGACCACCGGTCTGCTCGGATGGGGTGTGCTGCTGCTGCCGCGGCGACCGCTCACGGCGGGGATTCTGTTCGGCATACTCGCATTCAAACCGCAATTGGCGTTGCTGGTTCCGGTCGTCTTGATCGCCATCGGCCAGTGGCGGGCAATCGTCGCGGCGACGACTACCCTCCTCGCTCTCGCGATTGCCAGCGACATTCTGTTCGGAAGCTGCGTCTGGGCCGGATTTCGTACAAATCTACCGTTCGCCGGCCAAATTCTTGGATCTGGTCTGGTCCCCTATTTCAAATTCGCATCGGTTTTTGCTGCGGTGCGCTTGCTGGGCGGCATCCCAGCCGCGGCAGCTATCCAGGCGATCGTTGCCCTGGGATCGACGGCTCTGGTGACTTGGTGCTGGCGATGCTGCCCCGATACCGCGATCAGGGGCGCCGCTCTCGCCGCAGCGCTACCGCTCGCTTCGCCGTTCTTTCTGGATTATGACCTGATGGTCATCGCCCTGGCCATGGTATGGCTCGTTCAAGTACAGGCGCGCTGCGGCCCGCAGCCTTGGGAACGGGCAATCTTGGCGGCAAACGCGATAGCGCCGCTTGTCTCCCGGCCAATCGGCGCTTACACGCACGTCCTGCTAGCTCCCTTTGCTGTCGCCGCCCTTCTGCTTGTGATTCTTGCGCGCGCACGGCGACACAGCCTTGCTGCGAGTTCAGCCCCCATATCCGCTCGGCAATCCGTATAGGCCCGGCGGCAATACCCGCCCACGCCGCAGGCGGCGAACTCTGAGCTATTGCGCAGGCGCGGAAACCAGGTCGTCCGCCTTGCGCTGCGCCTCGATCTCGCCGGCTTTCTTCTCGATCAGTTCGACGAGGTGATCGACGATATCGGCCCCTTTGAGGCGATGATCGGTCAGGCCGCTGATATACACTTGGTGGGTCCCGTTGCCGCCGCCGGTAAAGCCGATGTCGGTCTCGCGCGCCTCGCCCGGGCCATTGACGACGCAGCCGATTACCGAAACCGTCAGCGGCGTGGTGATGTGCGCAAGGCGCTCTTCAAGCCGCTCGACCGTCTTGATCACCTCGAATTGCTGGCGCGCGCAGGACGGGCACGAGATCACGGTTACCCCGCGGCGTCGCAAATTCAGCGATTTCAGCATCTCGAACCCGGCCTTGACCTCTTCGACCGGATCAGCCGACAGCGACACCCGGATCGTGTCGCCAATCCCCGACCACAGGAGCATGCCGAGCCCGATGGAGGATTTGACCGTGCCGCTCCTGAGCCCGCCGGCTTCGGTGATGCCGAGATGCAAAGGATAGTCGCAAGCTTCGGCCAGCTGCTGATAGGCAGCGACAGCGAGAAATACGTCGGAAGCCTTGCAGGAGATCTTGAATTCGAAGAAATCATTGTCTTCGAGAATCCGAGCGTGATTCAACGCGCTTTCGACCATGGCCTCGGGGCAGGGTTCGCCATATTTATCGAGCAGATCGCGCTCGAGCGAGCCGGCGTTGACCCCGATCCGCATCGAGCAACCGTGGTCCTTGGCCGCCTTGATCACCTCACGCACCCGCTCGGACGAGCCGATATTGCCCGGATTGATGCGCAGACAGGCCGCACCGCTCTGCGCCGCCTCGATCGCCCGCCGGTAATGGAAATGGATGTCGGCGACGATCGGCACCGTCGCCTGGCGCACGATGTCCTTGAGCGCCAATGCCGAGTCCTGGTCGGGGCACGATACCCGGACGATGTCGGCGCCGGCGCGTTCGAGCGCCTGAACCTGCTCGACGGTTGCCTTGACGTCACTCGTCACTGTGTTGGTCATCGACTGGACAGTGATCGGCGCGTCGCCGCCGACCGGCACCTTGCCGACGTAAATCTTACGGCAGATGCGGCGCTGGATGTCGCGGTAGGGCCTGACACTCATCATCGACCTCGCTCGGGTGATCTCTCCCGACACGCATATAGATTGTTTCGGCGGCGCACAAAAGACGCAGCCGATCGAGTAGCGCTCAATCATGACCCGTGGTCGCCGCCAGCGATTGCGGATTGAGGGCAACATTGCGCACGGCCCCGGGCGGACCCAGCGGTGCCACCGGTTTGCCGTCGACCGTGACCGAGAGCCCACCGGCGTTGCCGGCTCGCATCGACAGGCCTGATTGATCGGGCACACGATAGCTTTGCCCGGCCTTCAGGACGCCGCTGAATAGCACCCTATGATCGGCGTCACGCACCTGGATCCAGCTATCGGCCGCGGCGCGCAATACGATCCGCGCCGGTACGTCGGTAGCGCCGTAGACGCTCGGTTCGGCGCTCGGCGACCCGGGGGGCCCACTGGCCGCGGCACCCTGGTTGCCGCTCGGAGCAGGCGCCGGCAAGGAAGCCGCCGGTCCGGGTGCAGGCGGAGCCATCGAAATGGCGCTGGCAGGCGAACTAGTGCTGGCAGGCGAACTGGCGCCACTAGGGCGCGCCTTAGCCATGGCTGAAACAGGCGTTGGGACCGTGCCCTTGCTCGGGGCAGCGGAAAGGGTTTTCGCGGCGGCAGCAGCGGGGGCGGCTGGCGGTGTCGGCGCGGGTTTTGCCGGATTTGGCGCGGGAGCCGGATTTGACAGCAGAAGCGTTGCCGGCACCTCAGTTACTCGCTCGGGCCGCGAGTGTTCATCGGTTGCCAGATAATACCACGCCGCGTACCCGCAAATCGTCAGGCCTAACGCCGCGAGCAGCGACGTCTTGCCTGGTAGACTGCGTTCGCCCGGCAGCACCGGAAACGAGAGGTCGGGTTTAGCGTCGAGCCCGGCGGCCTCGAGCCTGAAGCGGCGCAGAATCTCCCCGCTGTCGAGCCCCAGATAATCGCCATAGGCTCGCAGAAAACCGGTCGCGTAGGCGGGACCAGGCAGTCGGTCCGGGCGACCCTCTTCAAGCGCGGCCAAATAGGCCGGCTTGATCCGAAGCTCCCTCGCCACATCGGCGAGATCGAGGCCAAGCGCCGTACGCTGTTGCCGCAAAACATCGCCGGCCGAGCGCGGCCCGGCCGGCGCCTCGGTGTTGTCTTCGGCTCCGACCTTCGCGGGCGAGATATTGGTGCGGGGGAACAAAGCCATCAAAGAGCTGCCCTAAGCGCGACCTTATCCGACGGGCTTCCCACTGTCCAATCAGACGCCCGGCCGCTCGCTCGCTCCAGCCGCAGCCCGGCGCTGGTTCGCCGGGCGGGTCCAGGCAATCACGATGGATAGCTAAACGCCCCCGCGGTGCTCGCGTTCCTTGATATCACAAGGCGATCGCATGGTCTCGGGCATAGGCTTCGAGCTTTGCCCTGAGCGAATGATCAGGTCTTTTGCCGATTTCGTCCACGTACGCTGCGACCGCAATGGCATCGAGGCTGCGGATCATCGTCTTGACCGGGCCAATTGCGGTCCCGGCCATCGACAATGTCCGAAACCCGAGAGCAATCAACACCATGGCCTCTATTGGGCTGCCCGCCATCTCGCCGCACATGCTCAGCGGCACCGCCGACGCGCCGGTCTGTACCACGACCTCGCGCAACAACGCCAGCATCGGCATCGACAGCGAATCATAACGGTCGGCGAGCCGCGGGTTGCCGCGATCGCAGGCAAACAGAAACTGCAATAGATCGTTGGTGCCAATCGACAGGAAATCGATCCTCTGGCATAGGGCGGGCAGCTGCCACAATAGCGCCGGTATTTCGAGCATGACCCCGGTCTTGACCGACAAGGGCAGGGTGCGGCCTTCGGCAGCGGCGCGGGTAAGCTCCATGTCGAGCAGCGACCGAGCCCGTTCGAACTCCGCAACCTCGGCAATCATGGGAAACTTGACGTAGAGGTCACGGCCCTCGGCGGCCCGCACCAGGGCACGCAACTGCTCGCGCAGCATCGCCGGCCGGTCGAGGCCGATGCGGATCGCCCGCCAGCCCATCGCCGGGTTGTCCTCTGCCGCATGCGGCAGGTATGGCAAGAGTTTGTCGCCGCCGATGTCGAGGGTGCGGAACACCACCGGGCGGCCATCCGCCTGATCGAGGACGCTGCGATAGAATTCGGTCTGGTCGTCGACTGTCGGAAACGTATCGCGCACCATAAACGGAATCTCGGTGCGAAACAGCCCGACGCCTTCGGCCCCGGTTGACGCCAATTGCGGCATGTCGATCAGCAATCCCGCATTCAGCAGCAGCTTGATACCGATCCCGTCACGGGTGATTGCCGGGGCAGTGCGCAGGCTGTCGTAGAGAGTGCGCCGGCGGGTCCGCGTCTCGACCGCCATTGCTGCCGATTGCTGGACGTCCGCGCTTGGCCTGATCAGGACTTGCGCGTGATCACCATCAACGATGATGACGTCGCCGTTTTCGATTCGGCTCGCCGCGTCGTCGACCCGGCCGACGACCGGAATGTCCAGAGCCCGAGCGACGATCGCCACATGCGCAGTCGGCGAACCTTCTTCGAGCACCAACCCGACGATCCGCCGCTGGGCATAATCGAGCAACTCAGCAGGGCCCATCGCGCGGGCGACCAGGATGAAACCGGCGGGCAACTCCGCCCACGCGCTCGGCGGGCGGTCCGATAAATGTTGCTGCAAACGATTGGCAAGATCCTCGAGGTCGACCAGCCGTTCGCGCAGATAAGGGTCGCTCGCCTGGAGCATGCGGGTACTGGTATCGTCGCGGACCTTTTGCACGGCTGCCTCGGCGGTCAGGCCGCTGCGGATCGCGGCGGCGATGCGAGCGACCCAGCCGCGGTCGGCGGCAAACATCCGGTAGGTTTCCAGAACGTCGCGATGCTCGCCATCGCCGAGCCCTTGGCTCGCCACCACCAGCCGATCGATCGACTCCCGCATCGCCGCGAGCGCATGCCGCAGCCGCTCGAGTTCCGAATTGACGTCTTCGGCGACAACCTGCCGGATCGGCAGACGCGGCTCGTGCAGCACCGCGGGGCCGATAGCCAGTCCGGGATTGAGCCGAACACCGACGAGCCGGACCGGGAGCACTGCGCCGGCATGGCTTTGAGCAATTTCGTAGGGGTTGACAAGCTCCCCGCTGGCAACGAGCTCGGCAACGATCATAGCGATCGTCTGCAGAACCTCGATCTCGTCCTCGGCATAATGGCGCAAGGTGCGGTTCTGAACGGCAAGCACGCCGAGGACCCGTCCGCCGCGCAGGATCGGCACCCCCATCAGCGAATGATAGATCTCCTCGCCGGTCTCCGGCCGATAGGCGAACTCTGGGTGGGCCTGCGCGTCGGCCAACGCCAGCGGGCGCGCCGTCGCCGCGATTAAACCAACGAGGCCCTCGCCGACCCGAAGCCTGGTCCGGTGCACCGCCTCCACCCGCAGTCCTTCGGTGGCGAACAGTTCGAGAACTTCTCCGGCGCGCATGACGTAGACCGAGCAGACTTCGGCGACCATTTCCGCAGCAACGATGCGAACGATCCGGTCGAGCCGCTCTTGCGCGGTCGCGGCGCCGGCCATGATGTTGCGCAAGCGGCGCAGCAAGCGGCGGGTGCCGCTGACCCCGCCCGAAACCTCGCTCATTCCGCGACGCCCCGGCTCCCCGCCGAAGTCTGCGACGAAGATTGCAACGATAGAATGACCGGACGCTGGCTGATCGGGCGGCGAGCGGCGAGTGCGCCCAGCGCCTGAGCGATCAGCTCCTCCAATATCTCGGCGGTGCTCTGTTCCCGGGTCACAAATCCGACGCTCTGCCCCGCCATCAGCGAGCCCGTGTCAACGTCGCCTTCGATTACCGCGCGACGCAGCGCACCGGCCCAGAAGTGCTCGATCTCCAATTGTGCGGCTTTCTGCGACAGCTCACCGCAGGCAAACCGTTCGATAATCGCGCGCTGCACGATCAGAAAATTTTGGGTCGCCGGGTTCGCCAACGCCCGAACCGGGATTACCGGGAAGCGGGGATCGAGCTGGAGAGAGGTCACTGCGTCACGCGCCGCGGCACGGATAAACGCGTGCTTGAACCGTGGATGGGCAATCGACTCCGCCGCGCACACAAAGCGGGTGCCGAGCTGAACTCCGGCAGCACCCATCTCGAGATAGGCCAGCATCGCCTCGCCGCGGCCGATGCCGCCGGCAACGAAAACCGGAACCTCTTCCAGATGCGGCAGAATCTCCTGCGCCAATACCCCGGTTGAAACCGGCCCAACATGGCCGCCAGCCTCGCTGCCTTCGATGACGATGGCATCGGCGCCCATGCGCACGAGCTTGCGTGCAAAGCCCAGCGCCGGCGCGAAGCAGAAGACCCGCGCGCCACTCTCCTTGATCCGGCTCATCGCCGCACCGCTGGGCAGGCCACCCGCCAGTACGACGTGACCGACGCGATGCCGGGCACAGACCTCGATCAATTCGCTCAGCCGCGGGTGCAGGGTAATCAGATTGACCCCGAACGGCCGGTCGGTCAGCGCTCGGGCCGCGGCGATCTCAGCGGACAGCAGCTCCGGCGACATCGAGCCGGAGGCGATAACCCCGAAGCCCCCGGCGTTGGAGATGGCGGCGACCAGATTGCGTTCGGACACCCAGGTCATCGCGCCGCCCATGATCGCAACATCGCTGCCCAGCACCGACCGACCACGCGCCCATAGGCGGTCTAGCTCTTCGCGAAAACCATCGAGGGCCAGACCTTGCTCAAACGCTGCGCGCCTCCCGCCTGGTGCTGCAAGTTCGGCCGCGGCGATGTCCTCGCTCATCCGACCGCGTCGAGCCCGTACGCTGTGTGCAGCGCCCGCAAAGCAAGCTCGGTGTATTCGGCTGCAATCAGCACGCTCACCTTGATCTCTGAGGTCGAGATCACCTGAATGTTGATCCCCTTCTCCGAGAGCGTCTGAAACATCTGCTTGGCGACGCCCGCATGGCTGCGCATGCCGACCCCGATCACCGAAATTTTGACCACGTTGGAGTCAGGCTTCAACGCGGCGAACCCGAGCAGTTCTCGTCTTTCCTCCAATACCGAGACGGCTCGCTCCAAATCGGCACGTGCCACCGTGAAGGTGAGATCTGCGCGACCATCCTCCGCCATATTCTGTACGATCATGTCGACGTTGATCGCGTTATCGGCGAGCGGTCCGAAGATCGCCGCCGCCACACCGGGGCGATCCGCCACCTTCTGAACCGTGATTTTGGCTTCGTCGCGGCTGTAGGCGATGCCGCTCACCACTTGGTGTTCCACAATCTCGTCCTCGTCGACCACAAGGGTTCCCGGGCTGTCGACAAAGCTCGACAAGACCTGGACCCGCACCCGGTGGTTCATTGCCATCTCGACCGAGCGCGTCTGCAATACCTTGGCGCCCTGCGAGGCCATTTCCAACATTTCTTCGTAAGTTATTTTTCCGAGCTTGCGCGCGTTCGCAACAATACGCGGGTCGCTCGTATATACGCCGTCGACATCGGTGAAGATATCGCAGCGATCGGCTCGGAGCGCCGCCGCAAGGGCCACCGCGGAGGTGTCCGAGCCGCCTCGGCCGAGCGTGGTAATTCGCCCGCGGTGGTCGATCCCCTGGAAACCTGCAACGACCGCAACCTGCCCTTGGGCCAAGCGGCGGCTGACCTCGGCCACCTCGATCGCCTCGATCCGCGCCTTGCCGTGCACGCCATCGGTCCGGATCGGGATCTGCCACCCGAGCCATGAGCGCGCATCGATCCCCAGGTTCTGCAGCGCGAGCGACAGCAGGCCCGCCGTCACCTGCTCGCCGGAGGAGACCACCACGTCGTATTCCCGAGCATCATGTAGCCGGCTCATCTCTCGGGTCCATTCGACCAGCTGGTTGGTCACCCCCGCCATCGCCGAGACGACGACCGCGACCTCGTTGCCGGCCTCGACCTCGCGTCCGACCCGCCGGGCAACATTGTTGATCCTCTCGACATCGGCGAGCGAGGTGCCGCCGTATTTTTGCACGAGGCGCGTCATGTCCCTACTGAACACTCTCCGAGGCGTTGCCGGGTTGCGATTTTCGACCACATACTCCTTTCCAGACGATCAAGCCATCCGGCAGAAGCTCGAAAAGAAAGGATCAGGTCGTGTCCGCCAGCGGAGCCACCGTTGATCACAAAGAATTGGTCCGATTTGCCGCGCAAGCCGATGCGTGGTGGGACCCCGAGGGCAACTTTCGCGCGCTGCACCGGCTCAATCCGACACGGATCGGTTTCATCCGGTCTCGGCTGCTGGCGCATTTTCGACGCGACCCCGGTCTGATGCAGCCGTTTACCGGGCTGACGCTGCTCGATATTGGGTGCGGCGGCGGTCTGGTGGCCGAGCCGATGGCTCGGCTGGGCTTTTCAGTGACCGGCATCGACGCGGGTGCCGAAGCGGTCGAGGCGGCGCGGGCGCACGCGCAGAGCGCCGGTCTCGAAATCGACTATCGCCTCGCCGCCGCCGAGGCGATCGCCGAGGCCGGCGAGCGTTTCGATGCGGTTCTGGCGCTCGAGGTGATCGAGCACAGCGCCGATCGCGACGCCTTTTGGCGAGCGCTCGGATTGCTGGCAGCGCCGGGTGGAGCAGTCATCGCCGCCACCCTCAACCGCACCGCTCGATCGTTCGCCCTGGCGATCATCGGCGCCGAATACATCCTGCGTTGGCTGCCGCGCGGCACCCATGATTGGCGCAGGTTCTCGCGTCCCTCGGAATTGATCAGCGGTCTGCGACGAAACCACCTGCGCACCATCGAAGTCGCCGGGGTAGGCTATGATCCGGGCGCCGGCGAATGGGTGCTGTCGCCGGATATCGGGGTCAACTATATGGCAATGGCCGTGCGGCAGTGAGGCGTCTACCCGCTTTTTCAGCCATCGCTGGGCGGGATCCACGGGATTTGGCCAAAGCTAATCCCCTCATCGGCCAGCTGATGCGACTCGGCCTCGCTCGCTTCGCCGTAAATGCCGCGCGGATCGGTTTCACCGTAATGAATTCGCCGGGCTTCCTCGGCAAACCGGCTGCCGACGTAATCACAATGCGTCTCGACCTGCCGCCGCATCTCGATCAGCGCCCTTCGCATCTGCGCCAGCGCCACTGCCGGCGGCGGCGTCTCGCGCGAGCGGCCGAGCCGTGGCGCCATTACCGCCTTCTCGACCGACGTATCGCCACAATAAGGGCAGGCGATCCCACCGGCGGCGTGCTGCGCTTCAAACCCCTCGCCATCCCGGAACCAGCCTTCGAACTCATGGTCCCGGGCACAGCGCAAAGTGAACAAAATCATCGAGCCGAACTCCTCGCCAATCGTTTTACACCGGGATCCGGGCTTGCTGCAACTCTGGGACGATAACATTGGCAAATCTTGCTCAATCGAGAAGCTCGCCGGCGCCATCGGGCTGGGTCGCACGGTTCCTGCCGTTGGTCAGACCGGGCGGGCTGGTGCTCGATTTGGCGGCGGGCGCCGGCCGCCACGTGCGGCTGCTGCGCGACCGCGGCTTTGCCGTCCGAGCCGTCGATCGCGATACTTCGGCGCTGATCCCCTTCGCCCAACGCGGTTGTGAAATCGTCGAGATCGACCTCGAAGCCACGCCCGGCTGGCCGCTCGGCGGCGGTTATGACGGGATCGTCGTCGCCAACTACCTTCATCGCCCGCTGCTGCCGGCGATCGGCCAGGCACTCGCCGCCGGCGGCGTTCTGATCTACGAGACCTTCGCCCTCGGCAACGAACGCCTGGGACACCCCCGCAATCCGGATTTTCTGTTGCGGCCGGGCGAGTTGCTCGCGGCCTTCGCCAGTCTCACAATCGTCGCCTTCGAGCAAGGCTCGGTTAGCGCGCCGCGGCCGGCGGTGATCCAGCGCCTTGCCGCCGTGGAAGGCCCTCCGGGCCCACTCCCGGAAACAGTTTCATAATTCGCCTCAGGACGTCGTGCGGCGCTTGAATACGATGACCCGGAATTGGGCCGGTTGACAGCTCGTTCGTGGTCGCGTCCTTTTCGGCCACCTTCTGGGTCGGCGCCGATGCCGCACCAGCCGGGCATAAAGCGGGAGTGCATCATGCGTTTCGGATTATTCGGCGGCGCGCGCACCGAGATCGGCGAGCAGGCCAGCGACAGCCGGATTTACACCGATTACATCGACTATATCTGCGAGGCCGAGGCACTCGGCTTTCACAGCGTCTTTCTGGTCGAGCACCATTTCACCGGGTTTGGCCAAATCTCGGCAACCTTGAGTTTTTTGACCTATCTCGCCGCCAAAACCTCGCGCATAAGGCTCGGCACCGCGGTCCTGGTGTTGCCGTGGCACAACCCGGCCCTGCTCGCCGAGCAGGCAGCGACACTGGATCTTCTGTCCAACGGACGTCTCGATCTCGGCATCGGGAAAGGCTATCGCTGGGGCGAGTTCCACGGCTTCTGCATGCCGATGGAGGAGGCGCAAGAGCGCTATGACGAGGCCGTCGAATTTCTGCGCAAGGCGTGGACCACGAAAGGCCGTTTCTCGCATCGTAGCCCGCATTGGCATTACGAGGACGTCGTGATCGAGCCCGCCCCGGTGCAAAAGCCGCATCCGCCGCTGTGGATTGGCGCCCAGAGCGGGGCTTCGGTCCGCAAGGCCGCCGAGGGCGGCTTCAACCTGCTGCTCGGCCAGGCCGGCAGTCCTGAACTTGTCGCCGAGAACATCGGGATCTACCGCAAGACGGTCGAGGCGCAGGGCCGGCAATTCGATCCGATGAGTGTCGGGCTAACCCGGGCACTGCACATCGCGACGACCCCGGCCGAGCGCGAGGCGGCGCACGAATTGCGCATGACCTTCATGCGCAACGTGCAGCAGCTGTCATTGTCGCCGACCGGCGAATCCCCGAGCATCGGCCGCCCGCGCCGCGCGATGTCGGTCGAAGAAATGCACCGGGCCACCGAGACCGACGCGCTGATCGGCACCCCCGAAGAAATCGTCGGTCGTCTGAAACATCTTCAGGCGGGCGGCGTCGAATACGTAATGGTCATCGATGTCGGCGGCTCGCGCACCGCGCTCAATACCTTTGCCCGCGAAATCATGCCGGAATTCACCAGCCCTTAGTTAGGCTCGGCCATCATCCGGGCGAGAGGCGCGCGAATGGAGGCGCGTTAAGCGCTTGCCTGGAACAACGCACCGCCGCAAGATCGTTCGAAACTTACTGAACAGGTCATGAACATGAAGCGTATTGATCCGCGCGCTGCCGGCGCCTTGGCGCTGCTGGTCTCCTTGGCCGCCTGCGTGGCCCCGCCGCCAGGACCGACGATTCCGGTCGCGCCCGGACCCGGAAAATCCTTCGCCGCCTTTGCCGCCGACCAGAATATCTGCGGTCAGTATGCCGCCTCGCAAACCGCTCCCGCCGCCGCTGCCGCCAACAACCAGGCGGTCGGCACCGCGATCATCGGCACTGCGCTCGGGGCCGGCCTCGGCGCCGCGATCGGCGGCGGCCGGGGCGCTGCGATCGGCGCTGCCTCGGGTGCGGCCTTTGGCACCGTGGCAGGCGCGGGCAGCACCAGCTATGCCCAGATGTCGCTGCAGCAGCAATACGACGTCATGTATGGCGAATGCATGCAGGCGCGCGGCAATCGGGTGCCTGGCTTCGCACCGCCGCCGGGCGCACCGCCGTTTGCCGGGCAGCCGGGCTATGCACCACCCCCACCTTATGGCGGTTCGCCCGGTTATCCCCCGCCGGGCTACGCACCACCGCCCTATTGAGCCTCGCCTGGTTCAGCGGCGGCCGGCCCTTCGGTTGTCGGTCAGATAAACCTGGCCAAGACCGCGGCGGCGCGCCAGCGAACGCGCCCAGACGACTGCCTCCTCGTCGGTCGCGAAATGGCGGATCATCGGCGCCATCGTTGCCGTGCCGCCATTGTCCTCCCATTCCTCGACCAGGCTCGCGCACACGCCGGCCGGCGCTAGATCGAGGGTCAACGTCAGCTTCATCGAGAGCCCTCTTTCACACCGTTCCCGCCCTTCGCCGACTCTATTCTTTCCGGTCGCCGACCGCGTTCTTTTCCGGTCGCCGCCGGGGACTATCCAGGCTACACCGTGGCGGCACTGCTGATCTAGAGACGGGAGGACGGGATGCTGGATTTGCGCATTCGCGGCCGCAAGGCCATCGTCTGTGCGGCGAGCAAGGGGCTGGGGCGGGCCTGTGCGACAGCGCTGGCGCGCGCCGGCGTCGAATTGACAATCACCGCGCGCACCCGCGAGACCTTGGAAGAGACCGCAGCCGAGATCCGCCGGGAGACCGGCGCCCATGTGACCGCGGTCGCCGGCGACATCTCGACCGAAGCCGGCCGCGCCGCGGCGCTCGCCGCCTGTCCGGCGCCCGACATCCTGGTCAACAATTGCGGCGGCCCGCCGCATGGGGATTTTCGCGAATGGTCGGTCGAGGATTGGCAAAAGGCAGTCAACGCCAACATGCTGACCCCGATCATGCTGATCAAGGCGGTGGTGGACGGCATGTGCGAGCGAAAGTTCGGCCGCATCGTCAACATCACCTCCGGTTCGGTCAAGTCGCCGATCGCCAATCTCGGCATGAGCAACGGCGCCCGCGCCGGGCTCACCGCCTTCTGCGCCGGCATCGCGCGTCAGGTGGCGAAGCACAATGTGACGATCAATGGCCTCCTGCCCGGTCCGTTTCTGACCGACCGGCTGCGTTCAGGCATCGAATACGAGGCGCGGCGGCAGAATATCACCTTCGAAGAACTCTTGGCCAAGCGCGGCCAGGCCAACCCGGCCGGACGGGTCGGCGATCCGGCCGAGTTCGGCGACGCCTGCGCCTTTCTGTGCGGCGCCTCGTCGGGCTTCATCGTCGGCCAGAACCTGCTGCTCGACGGCGGCGCCTTCAACTCGACATTGGGCTGACACCGCTCGACGGTGCGCTGCCCGCGCCAGCCCGACGGACCGCCGGAAATTCGTTCCACCCCGACGCTCAGACAGCGCCCGCCGCCGCTTCGGGCCGCCGATCGGCCTCCTCGCGCAGCCAATTGCGAAACGCCCGAATTTTGGGCCGCTCGAGCGCGCCCGGCGCGGTGACAATGTAGTAGGCGAACTGATCGGGGAGCGCCAGAGAGAACAGCCGCACCAGCCGCCCGGCGGCGAGGTCACCGGCGGCGATCGTGCTGTAGGCCAGCACCACCCCGTGACCGGCGATCGCCGCGTCGAGCGCCAGGTGCATGTTGTTGAAGCTGAGCCCGGCGGTCGCCGGCACGTCCTTGACGCCGGCTGCCTTGAGCCACATCGGCCAGGTCGGCACCAGGGGATCGCGTTCGATCGCCTGGTCATGGATCAGCGCGTGATGGCGCAAATCGTCGGGGGTGCGCAGCGGCGGTCCGACAGCGAGCAATTGCGGGCTGCACGCCGGAAAAACCTCGTTGGTAAACAGCTTCTCGACCTCGAGCCCGGGGTAGCGCCCGGTCCCGTAGCGAATGCCGATATCAAAATCGCCCTTGGTCAGATCGACGACCTCGTCGGTGGCGGATATCCGCACATCAATCTCGGCGCATCGTTCCTGGAACCGGTGTAGGCGCAACACCAGCCATTTGGCGGCAAAGGAGGGCGACGCGGTCACCGTCAAGGTCCCGGTGTCGTTGTGTGCGCGCAAGCGCCTGACCGACGATTCGATCCCAGAGAACGCCTCGGACAGGCCGGGCAGCAGCACCCGCGCCGATGCTGTCAGCTCGACCGCCCGGCTGAGACGATGAAACAGCTTGACCCCGAGATCCTGTTCCAGCGCGTGAATCTGATGACTGATCGCCGCCGGGGTGACGAACAGCTCCTCCGCGGCTTTGCTGAAGCTCAGATGGCGGGCCGCCGCCTCAAACGCGCGCAGCGCCCCGAGCGGTGGCACACGGCTGTTGGTGAACATGAGAGAATCTAAACTATCCCTGAAAAACTCTCGTTTGTCGGCATCATCTATATCTTCCATATCAAGCGCAGACAAGATCTCGGCAGCCGGTCGAGAACGGACGTCGAGTTTAGGAGATTTCATATGAGCGCGATCCGGTTCGAAGCGGCGCGCGAGCAGTTTGCCGGGCTAGCTCGGGGCTCCAGGCGGCACGGCATAAGCACTTTTGAGCCGATGCCGAGTTTCTGGCCAATATACCATTCCGGAGGGAGTGATGCCGCCGGCGATCGAGGCGAGCAGCGGATAGGTCCGGCCGGCAACAGCGTCGGCCTCGGCGGGTGGACGATGGACGCGCTCCACGCCGCTCGCGGTGCTGTCGGCACCTTGGTTCTTCGATCGGCCCCGGTTCTGCCAGCGCCGAACTTGTCGAAGGTGTTCCAACATCCACCGGAATGGCGCAAATTCGTGCGCTTTTGACTTTGTTCCCGGCTCTTCCGCCCCTGGCCCGCAGTACGACAACCCCAACGGAGGATCGAACCATGACCAATTTTGCCGAGCTGCCCTATGTCGAGGGCGAGCTGAACTACCTTGCGCCGATGACAGAGCGCCCGCGCTACTTCGCCTATGAGACGGCGGCCAGCGAGCACCGCTCCAACATGACGCACGAGCCGCACCGGATGCATATCCGCGACATGCGGCCGGTGGCCTCGGAAATCGAACTCGACCGTCAGGGTTTCGCCCTGGTCGAGCAGAACACCGCGGTGCGCGACTTTTGGGATGATGACGAGGTGCGCCGCGTCTACTATCCGGAGGCGGAGCGCTTCATCGCCGAGCAGACCGGCGCCAGCCGCGTCTTCATCTTCGACCATCTGCAGCGCCGCCGCGTGCCGGGCCTCTCCGACCGCTCGGCCGGCGGGCCTCGCCAGCCGGCGACCCGGGTCCATGTCGATCACACCGCGCGCTCCGGCCCGCAGCGGGTTCGCGACCTGTTGCCCGACGAGGCCGAGGAATTGCTCAAAGGGCGGGTTCAGGTGATCAATTTGTGGCGCCCGATCCGGGGGCCGTTACAAGACGCGCCGCTCGCGGTATGCGACGCGCGCACCGTCGATCAGAAGGATCTCGTTCCGTCGGACCTGGTCTACCGCGATCGGGTCGGCGAGACCTATTCGGTCACGTGGAATCCGGCGCACGAATGGTACTACGTGCCGCAGATGCGGCGCGAGCAGGCGCTGCTGCTCAAGATCGCCGACACCAAGACCGATGGCCGCGCGCGCTTCATGCCGCACACCTCGTTCACCGACCCGACGACCCCGCCCGACGCCTTCCCGCGCGAGAGCATCGAACTGCGCACCTTGGTCTTCCACCCGAACTGAGCCCAATCCCCACCCGGCCCGGCAATATTCCGCTGGGCCGGGGACGGCGGGAGACTATTTTCTTCGCATAAAATCAACTGCGCATCCGGTTTCGAGCGACCGATCATCGGCGGCCCGTGCGTCTTGCTTCCCGACTGGCGGCCTCGACGAGCGTGGCAAGGCATCCGAAAATGAGAATGCCGGCGCCGACCAGCGGCCCAACCCGCAAGACCGCGACAAGCCCGGCAACGGCGGCCACCAAAATAAGGGTACTCAGGGTGAGCCTGGCGTCGGCAAGGAACATGCTGACGAGCGCTCTCAAAACGTCGCGGATGATGTTCATTGGAGCACCCGCGCGGCCGGCCGCCGGAGCATCGATGCGGTGGCAATGCCGACCAACAGAAACAGGACGACGAAAGCTCCCAAGGCGAAATCCTGGCCGGGCCAATTAAATGCCGAGGCCCTCTCCGGTCCAAAACACCCCGAAGGCCGACAGCATGACGCCGACGCCGAACTTCAAAGTGTTCTCGGGTACCGCTATGCCGAGGTGGCCGCTCTTGTCGATGAAATCCGCCGGCTTGGCCTGCGCTCGTTTCTGTTGACCGACACCCTCGCTGCGACCCTTCAAGACAGAGTTGATCTCGTCCTTCCGGTAGCCCGCGGGCACGCCGAAATGCTGAGCATGCACACCGCTACCCTCGGCTTCATCGAAGCAGTGCTCGTTGGGGTGGCGACAAAAAGACCCGACGAAACTTTCGCGAGCCTCGAAGAGCTCAACCAGGCGCGCCAGAAGCTCGCGGGTCCACCGATGAAGCTGCGCACTTCCCGTTGGGCCATGCGCGAAAGGAAGAGCAGCCCCAATCGTCCGTAATCGCCAGGGGCGTGCCGCCTTGCTTTGGAACCGGCCGGAACGCGCCGGCGTTCCAGCAAATGGTCAACTTGAGGACGCAGACCAATGATAAAGCATCTACTGCTGGGCGCTGCTGCCGCTGTTTTGGTGTCTGGCGCGGCGTTTGCCCAGAATTACCCTCCCGGTCCGACACCGATTGTCCCGCCCGCTCCGATCGCCGGCTCGAGCACGACGACCACAACCACAGTGGCGCCTGGCCCAAATGGCGGCTACCGCACATCAACAACCCACAAGGGCGTCGACATCAACGGCAACGACGTCACCGCCAAGCGCACCTACAAGCAAGGCATCTCCGGCAGCACCGAGACGCGAACCAGGACCGAGACCGATCCTGGCGCCGGCACCACCACCACCCGCTCGAAAACGATCACCTCCCCACCGTAAAAGGCCGGTTTGGCAGGGCCCTGGCCGGCTGGTTGCGAGGTTCCGATCAGCACTTGACCCGCGGCGCGAGCGGCTTCTCGGCGGCTTCATCGCAAGCGCGGGCGGGTGCGGCGGCCCATAATCGCCGCCGCCTGATCGCCCCCGTCTTCCACAGCTTGTGGATCTTTATTGCCGGCCGTCCGCTCGCCTCCGGTGATAGCCTCACCGGCATGGAAACAATGATGGCCTCGCGCGTCACGCCGTTGCGCGACACCGACCCCGAGCTGATCCGCACGCCGCCTTTCAACACCGAAGCCGAACAGGCGCTGCTGGGCGCGCTGTTGATCAACAACATCGCATTTGCGAGGGTGTCGGAGTTTCTGATGCCCGAGCATTTCGGCAGCGCGGTGCACGCCCGGATCTTCGCCGCGATCGGCAAGCTGATCGAGCGCGGCCAGATTGCCAACCCGGTCACCTTGAAAAACCTGTTCGATCAGGATGGCGCGCTCGCCGAGATCGGCGGGGCGCAATACTTGGTCCATCTGGTCGGCGGCGCGGTGACGATCATCAACGCCGAGGATTACGGCCGCGCGATCCACGACCTCTACCTGCGGCGTCAGCTGATCGCGCTCGGAGAGGATGTGGTGAACGACGCCTTTCGCCACGATCTCGACGACCGGGCGACCGAGCAGATCGAACGGGCCGAGAAAAAGCTGTTCGATCTCGCCACTGCAGGCCAGAGCGAAGGCGGCTTTCATGCCTTCAGCGTGCCGCTGACCAGCGCCATCAACATGGCCGAGGCGGCGTTCAAGCGCAGCGGCAAGACGGTCGGCGTCGCCACCGGATTCGTCGATCTCGACCAGAAGCTGGGCGGGCTGCACCCATCAGATCTGGTCATCCTGGGTGGGCGGCCGTCGATGGGCAAATCGGCGCTCGCCACCAACATCGCCTTCAATGCGGCCAAGGCCTACCGGGCGGGCCGCACCGCCGACGGCAGCGTCGTCGCCGAGGACGGCGCCGTGGTCGGGTTCTTTTCGCTCGAGATGTCGGCCGAGCAATTGGCCGCCCGCATCCTCGCCGAGGAATCCGGGATTTCCTCGGACCGCATTCGTCGCGGCGATGTCAGCCATGAAGATTTCGACCGCTTCGTGCAGGCGAGCCACCATCTTCAATCGCTGCCGCTGTTCATCGACGACACCCCGGCGCTCAGCGTCTCGGCGTTGCGCACCAGGGCGCGACGGCTGATGCGTCAGCAGGGCCTTGGCCTGATCGTTGTCGATTATTTACAGTTGATGCGCCCGTCGGTCCAGGTGCGCAGCTTGGAAAACCGGGTGCAGGAAATCTCCGATATCACCCGCGGCCTGAAGGCGGTGGCCAAGGAACTCGCCGTGCCGGTGCTGGCGCTGGCGCAATTGTCGCGCGCGGTAGAGCAGCGCGAGGACAAGCGGCCGATGCTGGCCGACCTGCGTGAATTGGGTTCGATCGAGCAGGACGCCGATGTCGTCATGTTCATCTTCCGAGAGGAATACTATCTATCGCGAGGGCAGCCACTACGCCGAGCCGATGAAACCGATGACAAGTACAACGATCGCTACGAGCGCTGGCAGGACCGGTTCAACGAGGTGTACGGGCTCGGCGAGGTCATCATTGCCAAGCAGCGGCACGGGCCGATCGGCACGATCAAGCTGCATTTCGAGGCCGAAACGACCAAATTCGACAATTTTGTGGGTCCCGATCATTTGCCGCCGGGCGCGTAAACAGCCGGCGGCATGGAACCGGGATAACGGGCGGTGAGCGTCGGCGTGCTGTATTTGCACGCGCGGGTGCGTGGGGCCGAAGCCGCCGGCGCCGTCTTCGCCATGTTTGACGAGCTTGCGGTGGCTGTCTCCGCCTTCGAGACGGCACCCGAAGAATGGCGGCTCGAAGCCTATCCCCGCGCCTCGGTGCTGACCGCGGAGCTAGCGGCGCGGCTGGCGCTCGCAGCCGCGGCGGCCGGCGGCGATCTCGCGGAAATCGCCGAGGAGCGACTGCTCGACCGCGACTGGCTCACGGAAAACCAGCTCGCGTTTCCGCCATTGCGGATCGGCCGGTTTTTTGTCCATGGCTCGCATTACCGCGGCAACGCGCCGGTGGGCGCGATCGGGATCGTGCTCGATGCGGCGACCGCGTTCGGCACCGGCGAGCATCCTTCGACCCGCGGCTGCCTGATCGCGCTCCAGGCCCTGGCACGGCAACGGCGCATCGCCGCTCCGCTCGATATCGGCACCGGCACCGGAATCCTGTCGATCGCGGCAGCCAAGCTTTTGCGGCGTAAGGTGCGGGCGAGCGATATCGATCCGGGCTCGGTCGCGGTCGCCCGCCACAACATCGCGCGCAACGGCGTGGCATCTTTGGTGCGGGTACGCCGCGCCCCCGGCTATCGCGGCCGCGGGTTGCGACGACAGCGGCACGATTTGATCCTCTCGAACATTCTAGCGCGCCCGCTGGCGCTGTTGGCCGCTGATCTAACCTGCGCCCTTGCGCCAAGCGGGCGGGCGGTACTGTCGGGATTGCTGCGCCGGCAGGAGCCGATCGTGCTGGCACCGCATCGCGGCTTGGGTGTCGTGCTCGAGCGCCGTATTCTCATCGATGGCTGGTCGACCCTGATTTTGCGTGCCGGAGCGGTACGAGAAATGAAGATGGGGGCCGCAGCCCCCATCTATCGATTAAGTTTGAGATCTGGTCGCAGCGAAGCGCCGGTTAGGCCGCCTTATGCCGGCCGAAAGCTGCCGGCTTCTGGGATATTGCGGGCGTCGCCGACTGCGCCGCCTTTCGATCGGCTGCCAAGATCGCCCGGATCTCCGAACGGCGAATGCCGATATCGGCCAGCGAGCGGTCGTCGAGCGCCATCAGCTCGTCATAGGCGCGTCGCTGCTGCCGCCAGGCTGCGATCGCTTTCCCGACCGAGATGAAGAGGTTGAGAAAAGACATCATGCAAACTCCCTGTGCATCGTTCTGCTGCACTGCATCAAATTTGGTGTTGCGTCGCAGCATCTGCCAGAGCGTTGTTGCAATTCAGCTATGCTGGGTTTCTGATTGCTTACGCGGCGCCGGATAAGGAGCTGAGACGATGACCATGAACGGATCGGCCCTGAACCGGAGCGAACTGGCGCGACTGCTGCACGAAGCGCGATCGGAGTATCACCCCGAAGGCCTCGAGGCGCTGGTCGCCGGCGTGCTCGGCGCTCCGCGCGAGGTCGGCGCAAGCTGGCACGTGCTGGTTGCTGATCCTGTGACGCCAGCGCTTGCCCAAGCGCTCGAAGCGCTGCGTCGAAAGATGGCGGCCGATTATCGCGATGGTCTTGGCCGCGAGGATTTCGCCATCCTGCCGAGCGCCGAGCGCCTCGCCCGCCTGCGTCGTGAGCTTGCGGCGCGCCGTCTCGACGGGTTCATCGTGCCGCGCTCGGACGAGCATCAGGGCGAGTACGTGCCGCCCCGCGGTCAGCGTCTTGCATGGCTCACCGGCTTTACCGGCTCGGCCGGGCTGGCCGTCGTACTGCGCCAGCGCGCGGCGCTGTTCGTCGACGGCCGCTACACCTTGCAGGCGGCGCACCAGGTTGATCGAGGCCTGTTCGAAATCCATCATCTGGTCGACGACCCGCCGCAGCACTGGGTCGGGGGTGCCCTGAACGCCGGCGCGGCGCTCGGCTACGATCCGTGGCTGCACACGCCGCACGAGGTGGAACGGTTCCGCATCGCGGCCGAAAAGGCCGGCGCCGTGCTGTGCGCGGTCGGCGATAACCCGCTCGACCGGGTCTGGCCGGGGCAGCCGGCCGCACCGTTAGCCCCTGTGCTGCCGCACGCCGAGAGATTTGCCGGCGAGACCGCACACTCCAAACGCACCCGGCTCGCCCGCACCTTGGCCGAGGAAGGCGTCGCGGCAGTGGTTCTGACGATGCCCGAATTGATCGCCTGGCTCCTAAACATCCGTGGCGGCGACGTGCCGCACACGCCATTGCCGCTGTCCTTTGCTATCCTGCGCCAGGACGCTGACGTCACTTTGTTCGTCGATCATCGCAAGCTCGCCCCGGGCCTCGACCGCCATCTCGGCAGTGCGGTGACCGTTGCCGAACCCGATCAACTGGGGCCGGCGCTCGACGCCCTCGCCGGCGAGGGCGGCCGGGTTCAAGCTGACCCGGCGAGTGCTGCGGCCTGGGTTTTCGACCGGCTCGAAGCCGCCGGGGCCAAGCTCCATCGCGCCGCCGACCCGTGCACCTTGCCCAAGGCGTGCAAGAACCGGGTCGAGGTCGAGGGCACGCGTGTGGCCCATCGCCGCGACGGCGCGGCTTTGACCCGTTTTCTCGCTTGGCTTGCGCAAGAGGCGCCCAAGGGCAAGCTCTCCGAGATCGCTGCTAGCGACCGGCTCGAAGCTTTTCGCCGCGAAGGTGAATATTTCCGCGACCTGAGCTTTCCGACGATCTCCGGCGCCGGATCGAACGGCGCCATCGTCCACTACCGGGCGATGCCGGAAACCGAAAAGCGCCTCGAACTCGGTACTCTCTATCTGCTCGATTCGGGCGCGCAATATCTCGACGGCACCACCGACGTGACCCGAACGATGGCTATCGGCGAGCCCTCGGCGGAGATGCGCGACCGCTTCACCCGCGTGCTCAAAGGGCACATCGCGCTGGCCCTGGCGCGGTTTCCGAAGGGCACGACCGGGACCCAGCTCGACGCCTTCGCGCGGCGCGGGCTGTGGCAGGCCGGGCTCGATTACGATCACGGCACCGGACACGGTGTCGGCAGCTATCTCGGCGTGCACGAGGGGCCGCAACGCATCTCCAAGGCGCCGAGCACCCAGCCTCTCTTGCCCGGCATGATCGTCTCGAACGAGCCCGGCTATTACAAGACCGGCGCCTATGGCATCCGCATCGAAAATCTGGTGCTGGTCGAGCTGTCGCAGGGTACGGCCGAGCGCGAGATGCTGGGCTTCGAAACCCTGACCCTGGCCCCGATCGATCGCACCTTGGTCGAGCCGTCATTGCTCGACGACGAGGAAATCGAGTGGCTCGACGAATATCATGCGCAGGTGCGCGAGACGCTGGCCCCTCTCGTTGACCCCGACACCGCCCGCTGGCTCGCCGAGGCGACCCAGCCGATCGGGATTTCCCCGCATCCCACTACTGTGCGGATCGCCCCCTCCCTGCGCGAGGCCCGGACAGAGCCCGGGTGAGCGCCTTCACTCTCCCCCGGCAGCGCGCGCCTGCTGTGCCGCTTCCCAATTCCGCCCGTCAAAGAAATGGCTCGGCCGCAGCGCTGCCGGGTCGATCCCGTCGAGGCAGCGGGCGTTGACGCTGATCTTGTCCGGGTCCGACCGGGGCACATAGAACGGGTGCATCCCGCAGTGCCGGCAAAAGGTATGCCGGGCAGTATTGGTGTTGAACTGATAGGTCGCGAGGTCTTCGCTGCCCTGCACCAGCTCGAATTGCTCGGGCGGCACGATCAGATGCAGGATGCCCTTCTTGGTGCAGACCGAGCAGTTGCATTCGAGCAAATCCGTCAGATCGCCGCGCACCCGAAACCGCACTCGCCCGCAATGGCAGCTGCCCAGATAGCTCTCGATCATCTTCGGTGCCTTCGAGCTCTAATCCCCTTTTGAAAGCTTATCACGGTTGCAACCTACCCCAGCGATGGCCCGAGAAGATCGTTGGCTGTGTGGTTCCCCGACATCGGTTGCAGGTTGGACCCCAGACCCTCTCCTCCTAACTGTCTTCACCGGGCTCGTCCCGGTGATCCACGTCTTTCTTCGGTCCCGATACGGGCAGGTGGTGGCCGGGACAAGCCCGGCCGAGACAATTAAGGAAGAGCAAACAATTGCACTACTCAACTCCCTTGTACACCCGCCTAAACCGCAAGAAGGCTGAATCAGCTTGCCTTGGGCCGCGCGTGGTGATCAGCGAGAATTTGGGCGATCACGGTGGTGATGCGC
Source organism: uncultured Alphaproteobacteria bacterium (assembly GCA_963755435.1). GTDB lineage: Bacteria > Pseudomonadota > Alphaproteobacteria > ATCC43930 > CGMCC-115725 > AP-15. The sequence continues at coordinate 491,374 of CAVWJX010000011.1, read as the reverse complement.
TTGCCGGTCGGGATGTGCAGGAATTCGTTGGGGCCGTGCGCGTTGGAATGCGGACCGAGCACGCCGGTGACGACGAATTGCGCTGCTGGGAACTTTTCGCCGAGCATCGCCATGAACGGAATGCTGCCGCCTTCGCCCATATAAGCGGGTGGCGCCCCGAACGCCGCCTGCGACGCCCGCGTCAGGGAGGCTTCGAGCCAGGGCGCCAAGGCGGGTGCGTTCCAGCCCGAGGCGCTCGAACCGATATCGAACGCGACTTGCGCGCCATAGGGCGGATCCCGCTCCAGCAATGCGCGCACGCGCTCGCCGGCCGCTTCGGCGTCCAAGATCGGCGGCAGGCGCAGGCTCAGTCGCGCCACGGTATAGGGCAGCAGCACGTTGCCGGCGTCGCCCGGCTTGGGCAACCCGTCGATGCCGATCACCGCCAGCTGCGGCCGCCAGGTGCGGTTCAGCACCATTTCCGTCGTGTCGTCCGTCATCGGCGCGGTGCCCGACGCAAACGGGTACTCCCGGTAAACCCTGTCGCCGAGCGCCGCCGCGGCGCGACGCGCTTCCCCGACGCGTTCGGACGGGATCTGCGCGTAGAGTTCCGCCGGCCGCACCTCTCCGGTTGCCTCGTCTTCGAGCCGCGACAGCAACTGCCGCAGAATGCGAAAGCTTGACGGTACGACCCCTGAGGCGTGACCCGAATGGACGCCCTCGCTGAGTACCCGCACCTCCAGGGTGCCGGCAGTCATGCCGCGCAACGAAGTCGTTAGCCACAGCTGATCGTAATTGCCGCAGCCGGAATCGAGACATACGACTAGAGACGGACTGCCGAGCCGGGCCATCAGATGATCGACATAGTAAGGCAGATCCGGGCTCCCGGATTCCTCGCAGGCCTCGATCAAAATCACGCAGCGGGCGTGCGGTACTTCCTGCTCGCGCAGGGCCAACAGAGCGCTCAAGGCACCGAACATCGCATAGCCGTCATCGGCGCCGCCACGGCCATAGAGCTTGTCGCCTTCGAGCCGCGGGGTCCACGGGCCATAGCCCTCGGCCCAGCCGATCATCTCCGGCTGCTTATCGAGATGGCCGTAGAGCAGCACGGTGTCGACGCCGGCGCCCGGCCCGCCCGCGCCCGGCGCCTCGATGATCATAACCGGGGTGCGCCCGGGCAGCCGGACGGTTTCGAGGGTGGCGCCGGGCAGCGAGGACAGCCGCGCCCGCGCCCAGCGCTCGAACTATCGACCGCCTCGTCCATATGGCCGTGTGCGGACCAATCGGGGTCGAAGGCCGGCGATTTGTTCGGTATTCTGATGTATTCAACCAGTGCCGGAACGATTTCGTTGTCCCAGCACTGATCAATGTATCTATTAGCCTTAGAGATTTCGAACATTCGCAAATCCTTGTTCAGTGAAGGCCGGTGCCCCCCGGCCCGGCCGGCTGCCATAGGCCTCGGCGCAGCCTAGGCGACGGCGGGTGCGCCGGTGCGCGAACCGGGTCGTTATGCGAACCGGCCATTATACGGTTGCGACCACGTCGCGGCAAAGTCGACGCGAAGCGGGTAGTGGGTCAACTGACCCACTACCGCGAAACGCAGGCGGTTCTCCCGTCGAACGCGCTCCGTCATGGGCGTTGTGCTCGACGATTACCTCCTCGAGGCTTATCATACCCGCAAGCAGCAGCAGGAGCAGCGGGGAACAGACAGATGGCCAAGATCGTCCTCGGGATTGCCGCCTCGCACACCCCGATGCTCAACACCCCGGCCAAGGACTGGCCGAGCTTCATCGACCGCGACGGGGTTCGCGAATTCCTCGACAAGGAGGGCGAGCCCGCCACCTACCAGGAATTGCTGCGCCGGCCCGACCCGAGAGCAGCGGCGGAATTGACGCCCGAGCGCTTTCGCGCGCGCCATGATGAGGCGCAGGCGGCGATCGATCATTTGAAGCAGAGCGTGCGCCGCGCCGAACTCGACGCGCTGATCATCCTCGGCGATGACCAGAAGGAGCTGTTCCATGAGGATCACCTGCCCTCGATTCTCGTCTATTACGGCGACACGATCCGCAACGTGCCGCTCTCGCCCCACTTCAAGGGTCCCGAATGGTCGCGCCTCGCCACCGCACGCTATTACGAGGAGAAGGAGCCGCGCGACTACCCGGTCGCGGCACCGCTGGCGCTGCACCTGATCGATGCGTTGATCGACCGCGAGTTCGACATAGCCTCGTCGAACGGGCTGCCGCCGGGGCACGGCGAAGGCCACGCGCACGCGTTCGTGCGCAAGCGGCTGATGGAAGACCCCGAGTTGCCCGTCGTGCCGGTGTTTCTCAACACCTACTACCCGCCGAACCAGCCAACGCCGCGGCGCTGCTACAATTTCGGCCGGGCGATCCGGGAAGCGGTCGAGAGTTGGCCCGGCGACGCGCGCATCGGTATCGTCGGCTCGGGCGGGCTCAGCCATTTCGTCGTCGACGAGGAGCTCGACCGCGGGGTCATCGACGCACTGAAGCGCAAGGATGGCGGGGCGTTGCAATCATTGCCGCGCAAAAAGCTCAACTCCGGCAGCTCCGAAATCCGCATGTGGATCGCGGTCGGGGGGGCGGTCGAGCATCTCGACATGGCCTGGTCGCATTACGTGCCGGGCTACCGAACACCGGCCGGCTCGGGTACCGGGCTCGGCTTCGCCGTGTTTTCGTGAGGATGCGATGACCAAGCAAAAGGACCGCGAGGATCTGGTCCGGGTCGGCCCCGGCACAGTCATGGGCCAGCTGATGCGGCAGTATTGGCTGCCGGCGGCGATGTCGTCCGAGCTCGAGCGCGATGGCGCCCCAATGCGCCTGTTGCTGCTCGGCGAACGGCTGATCGCGTTTCGCGACAGCTCGGGCCGGGTCGGGGTCATGGACCATCGCTGCCCGCACCGCTGCGCGTCGCTGTTTCTCGGCCGCAACGAGGAAGGCGGCATCCGCTGCGTCTATCACGGCTGGAAGTTCGACGCCGAGGGCCGCTGCGTCGATATGCCGAACGCGCCGCCGCAGCACGATTACAAGGAAAAGGTAAGGGCCAAGGCCTACCGGGTGGCCGAGCGCAACGGGCTCGTCTGGGTCTATATGGGCGAGCGTGCCGTGGCCCCGCCCTTGCCCGGGATCGAGGCCTCGCTGTTGCCTGAAGGCGAGTTGCAGATCACCTTCGCCCAGCGCGAATGCAATTGGCTGCAGGCGCTCGAAGGCGACATCGACACCTCGCATTTCGGCTTTCTGCATGCGGGCTCGGTCGACCCCGCGAATGTGCCCGAGGACAACCTGATCCGCTGGACGGTGGCCAACCGGGCCCCGGAATATCATGTCGCCGACACCGATTGGGGCACGATGTACGCCGCCTACCGCCCGGCCAATGCGGGGCAGACCTATTGGCGCTTTGCCAATTTCCTTCTTCCGTTCTGGACCCAGACGCCGCAGGGCGCCTTCGACCGCGTCAACAGCCGCGGCTGGGTTCCGATGGACGATACCCATACGATGTTCGTCAGCCTGTCGTGGAAAGGCTTGCCGGCCGCGCGCGCGGCGCTCAGCAATAGCCGGGTGCTGCCCGGTTCCAAGCTGACCATGGATTTCTTGGCCAACACCAGCGACTGGTACGGCCGCTGGCGGCTCGCCGGTAATGCGGAGAACGACTGGCTGATCGACCGCGAGGCGCAGAAGAACGGCGGCATCTACACCGGCATCACCGGCATCCAGGCGCAGGACCAGGCGGTGACCGAGAGCATGGGCGCGATCACCGACCATGAATTCGAGCATCTGGGCCCGAGCGACCGGATGATCACCCGCACCCGCCGCCGCCTGTTACGCGCCGCTCGCGCGCTCAAAAAGGATGGCGCGGTGCCGCCCGGGGTCGATGATCCGAGCCTCTACGTCAAGGTGCGCAGCGGCGATTTCCTCGCCAAAGAAGGGATCGGCTGGCGCGAAGCCTACGAAGCCCAGACACGCGGAGCGCTGCGCCCGCTCGCCCAAGCCGCGGAGTGAGGAGGGACCGGCGCTCTGAGAGACCGGCCTAGCGCTGACGCGCTCGCGTCTGCCTTGCTAACATCTGCATCAATCGACCTTGACCAGCTTTTGCAGCGCGCGCAGGCCGGGCGGAAAGCCCTCGCCGCGGTAGCGATTGCCCCAATTAGTGAACGACACCTCGCCGACATAGATATCGCCGCGTGAATCGACAGCGAGGCCATGCGGCGACATGAACTGGCCCGGTTCGAGCCCGGCCGGGCGGGTCCCGAGCCGCGCCAGCATCTCACCCGTATGCGAATAGATGCTGACCCGCGGGCCGATATTCGGCAGATCGTAATTGACCCCCATGCCGCCACCGATCTCGCCGATGTAGAAGCGCGGCGTCCGGGTCCCGGTCTCCATGTAGAGGCCCGAGGGCCGGTGCATGTTGTTCCACTGAGCCTCGTACTTGCCGTCGCCGTTGAACACTTGGATGCGATGGTTCTCGCGGTCGGCGATGTAAACCCACCCGTCGGGGTCGCAGCAGACGTTGTGAGGGATATTGAACTGGCCGGGATCGGTGCCTGGCTCACCCCATGATTTCAGCAATTTGCCGTCCGGCGAATATTTGTGAACGCGCGAATTGCCATAACCGTCGGAGACGTAGATGTCGCCCTGCGGCGACAGCGCGGTGTGGGTGCAGCGATGGAACGGCTCGCCGCTCATATAGGGCGCTGGCTTGCCGGCGACGCCGAGGGTCAACAGCACCCGGCCCTCAAGCGTGCATTTGCGCACCGTATGGTCGCCGTCATCGGTCAGAAACAACGTGTCGTCCGCGGCCATGTGAACGCCGTGCGGCCGATGAAACACGCCCTCGCCCCACGATCGCAGGAAGTTGCCGTTGCGGTCGAACACCATCATCGGGTGCGCGCCGCGGCTAAAGGCATAGACATTGTCATGCCGGTCGACCCCGACCGCGGCGACGTCAGCGTCGAACTTCCAGCCGTCGGGCAACTTGGCCCAATCGTCGACGACCTCGTAGCGGAAGCCGTCGGTACCGAGAATGACCGCCATGGCGTTCTCCTCCCTCCAAGGACCTGCCGCGATTATAGGGTAAGCCGGCAGCCGCTCAACGCGCGGCTGGCGCCGACGGACGCACCGGGCTCAAATGCGCCGGAAAGCCTAGCGCGGCGACAAAGGTCAGCACCGCGAGCAGGATCGCGATCAGATAAACCTCGTGCAGCGAGGCGGCGACCGCGTCGGTCAGTCGCGTGATCTCGGCGGCGCCGAGACCCTGGCGCAGCGCCGGCTCTAGCAGCCGGTTGACTGCGTCCGCCGCGTCGGGAACGCGATGGAAGACGCCGAAATTGAGGACCGCGCCGCCGAGCGCCGCGCCAAAAGACTGGCCGATGACGCGCATGAACATGTTAGCGCCGGTGGCGACCCCGCGCTCGCTCCAGCCCACGCTCGCCTGGATCGACACCAGGAAGGCGGTGTTGCAGGCGCCCATGCCGACGCCCATGACGAGCGAACCCGATGCCGGCCAGAGAATGCCGCTCGATGGCTGCAGCTGGCTCAGCATCGCGGCGCCGATCGCCAGCGCCACACCGCCAAGGGCGGCGGCAAGGCGATAGGAGGTGCGGATCATCAGCCGGCCGGCGGCAAACGAGGCGAACATCCAGCTGACCGACATGCAGCCGAGCACCAGCCCGGCGGTTGCCGGGCTGCGGCCCATCACCCCCTGCACATAGGTCGGCAGAAAGGCGCTGACCGCCATCATCGTCGAGCCGGTGCCGAAAATGCCGAAATTGGCCAGCGCGATGACCCGGTTGCGCCACAGCCGGAACGGCACCATCGGCTCGGGGGCGCGGGCCTCGTGCAAAAAGAGAGCAAGCAACGTCGCCACGCCAAGCCCGGTTAAGGAAGCAATGTCGCCCCCGCCGAGGCTGCGCGCCTGAACCAGGGCCAGCATCGGCGCGCCGACGCCGACGATAAGCAGCAGCGCGCCGAGGTAATCGATGCGATGCTGCCGGCGTTCCAGCCGCTCGGGCAGATAGACCGCGAACATCGCAATGCTGACGGCGCCGATCGGCAAATTGACCCAGAACACCACCGACCAATAAACGTGCTCGACCAGGAAAGCGCCGAGCGCCGGGCCGATGATCGCCGAAACCCCGAACACGCTCGACAGATAGCCCTGCACCCGGGCGCGCTCGGCCGGAGTGTAGATGTCGCCGATGACGGTGCTGGCGATCGGCTGGATGGCGCCGGCGCCGATTCCTTGGATGGCGCGGAAGATCACCAGCATGACCATCGTGCGGGCAAAGCCGCACAAGGTGGTGCCGACCAGAAAGATGCCGGTGCCGACAAAAAAGATCCGCTTGCGGCCGTAAATGTCGGCGAGCCGGCCATAGATCGGCACCGACACCGCCATTGTCAGCAGGTACGCGGCGAACACCCAGCTGAACAGCCGAAATCCGCCAAGATCGCCGACGATCGTCGGCATCGCGGTGGCGACAATGGTACTCTCGACCGCGGCCATGAAGGTCGCGATCAGCGCCGCCATCAGCACCATGCCGCGGCGCGGGACAACCACCGTGGGCCGGTGCCGCTGAGCAAGGGCCTGATCCAAAACGTGCCTCCGCCTTGGGCAAAGGCCTGAGTTTAGGGCGGCCGGGTGCACCAGGACAATGCACGAGGGGCCGCGCGCGCCGCGACGCTGGCCTGCGCCGCGCCGGTGGTTGGGGTTGCCAGCGCCACAGCGAAGGCGGACCATGCCTCGTTCCGTGGGATCGAGAGGGTGGGCGATGAAATACGATCTTCTGCTGAAAGGCGGTGAGGTGCTCGACCCGGCCGCAGGTTTGCGCGGCGCCATGGATGTCGGCATCGCCGGCGGCAAGATTGTCGCAGTCGCGCCGTCGCTTCCCACGGCGGCGGCGCGCCGCACGATTAGCGCCACGGGCCGGCTGGTGACGCCAGGGCTGGTCGACATCCACGCCCACATCTTCGTCAACGCCCACGACATGGCCGGCGACACCGACCGGTTCTGCCGGGCGAGCGGGGTCACCACGCTGTGCGACGCCGGCAGCACCGGCTCGGCGACCTTTGCCGGGCTGCGCCAAATCATCGACCGCGAGGTGCGCACCCGCACCCGTGCCTTCGTCAATCTGTCGGCGATCGGCATCGTCGGCACCGCACGCGGCGGCGAACTGGCGCATTTCCCCTATGCCGACCCCGAGGGCTGCGCCCGTACGATCAGCCAGAACCCCGACCTCGCGATCGGCGTCAAGCTGCGCTATGGGCCGGGCCTCGTATGGGAATACTCGACCGAACCGGTCAAGCTGGCGCGCCGGACCGCGGATATGGCCGGCGGCGTGCCGATGATGATGCACATCACCGATTCGCCGATCCCGTTGCCCGAATTGCTCGCCCACATGAAGCCCGGCGATATCGTCACCCACTGCTATCATGGCCGCGCGCACGGCATCATGGGCCAGGAAAAGCAACTGGTGCTGAAAGAAGTCGTCGAGGCGCAGCGCTATGGCATCATCTTCGACTGCGCGCACGGGCGAAACCATTTCAGCTTTCCACTGATCGAGAAGGCGCTCGACCAGGGTTTTCTCCCCGACACGATCTCGACCGACCTTACCTTCACCAGCGCGACCCAGGGGCCGGTATGGGATCTGCCGACAACAATGTCGAAACTCTTGCATTTCGGCATGTCGATCGAGGATGTCATCAGCCGCACGACCGCGGCGCCGGCCAAGATCCTGGGCTATGACGGCACGGTCGGGACGCTGGCGCCCGGCGCCAACGCCGACATCGCTCTATTTGAGCTGCGCGACGGCAATTTCCCGTTGCGCGACAGCGATGGCAACACAGTCACCGCCAAGCGCCACCTGCTTGCCCAGCTGACGATCAAGGATGGACGGGTGTGGTACGAGCGCCCGGTCGAATGAGGCTTAGCAACGCCACAGACCATGCCGATCAACCCGGGAGCGCGGTGCGGGGCTGCTGCGAGCGCGAGCCAGCCCGCCGCCGAAAGCTTCCATCGCCGGCCGGCTCGGCAGAGCGGCAGCGAACCGAGCGCGGTGCCATGACATTGGCGATGAACCCGCGCCGCTGAGCCGACTGGGCTCAGGCCGATGGCTGCTTCGGACACCCCGACGGAAATCGCCGCAATCGGCTCGAGACCAGCGCAGCAGTGGCGCCCGGCGCTAGCTGCGGTGACCGGCAGCGTCATGGTCGGCTTCATGCCGCTCGTCGCACTCCAGCTCTACAAGGCCGGGATCAGCGCTCCTTCGATGCTGGTGTGGCGCTATGGCTTGGCGCTGGTGCCGCTGACTGCAGCCGCTGCTGCGCGGCACAATTTCCGGGCGGCGCTGCGCGGCGGCGCCTGGCGGATCAGCTTGGTCGGGGCGACGCTCGGGGCCGGTCAGACCCTGTGCTTCTGGGAAAGCCTGCACACGATCGACACCAGCATCGCGATCCTGCTGTTTTACACCTACCCGGCGCTAACCCTGTTGCTCGACCGGCTGATCTTCAAGCGCCGGATCCGCTTGCGGGCTGCGCTGTGCGTCGCGATGATCCTCTTAGGTGCTGGTTTCATTACGCTCCCAGGGTTGCACGGCGGCAGCATCGACCAGCGTGGGCTCGCGTGGATTTTGCCGTCGCCATTGATCTACGCGCTCTATCTCGCTGCCAATTCGGTGCTGATGCGGCCACACCCGCCGCTGATCGGCGCGGTTTTTCTCTATTTCGGGCTGGCCGCGAGCTTCGCCGGCGCCAGCCTCTACCTCGGTCTCGAGGTTCCGGCCGCGGCAGGTACCTGGTTGCTGGTCTTGCTGATTGCCTTGGGCCCAGGTGCGCTGACCGTCACCCTCTTCTCTTACAGCGTGCCGCGGCTCGGCCCCGCGAGCTATGCGGTCATTGCCAATTGCGAGCTCTTGACCGTAATCTTGGTCGGGGTACTCGTTTTAGGAGAAAAACTGACAGCAGGGAGGGCGGCCGGTGCCAGCTTGATTCTTTGTGGGATCCTTCTGCATGGATTCCTTAACACTTTGAAAAGGCGCCGATCGACGATGCCCGCTTGCTCACCGGCGGATTTGGGCTAAGGACAATCTAGGGGTAAAACCACTCGTTTTTGCCGTATTTTAGATTTTTTTTTCCAGGATTGCACGAATTTCGGGGACATAGCATGAACGAGTGAGTTATAATCGCGGCTGAGGGTAAACGTTTACCAAACCGGCGTCCGGGCGGTTTCGTCGGACGGAGCACGCAAAAGGAGGGGGTAATCATGGGCCATCGGCAGATCGTCGCCTCTATCGTTCCCTTTTTGTTCGCCGTGGCGATAACGATGGTGTCGCCCACCGAGGCCGCCGTGGGAAGTCCGGCGGCTGTCCCGGCCTCGGCCTGTACCGCCGCCGCGACTTGGATCGATGTGCGGTGCTATGGAGCCGCCGGAAACGGTAACGCCGATGATACCGCCGCGATTGGCCAAGCGCTGGCTGCGGCACTCGCTTCCGACCGGCCCTTGCTGCTTCCGCATGGCACCTACAAACTGACGCGGCCGCTCGTCATCGACTACCGGACCCGCTCGGATACCGGCTTTCGTGTGATCTCGATGGGCGCTGTCCTCGATGGCCGCACAATGGCCTCGCAACCGGTGCTTGAAATCCGATGCTCGGGCGGCAATCCAACCTCGCCGAAGGGATGCTTTTATTTCAATGAGCAGGGTACCCTGTTCGTCAATGCCCGCACCGATGGCTATGCAGTCGTAATCGGCAGCAGCGATTTCTCGGATGCCCAGAATTCGCTCAGAATTGATCATCTGATCGTCAATAACGCCAGTTCCGGGGCGCGGGCCGGCGGGCTGCAGCTCAATTACGTGCTGAATTCCGATATCTTCGCCGTCGCCGATTCTGCTGGTGGCGCCGCCGGGATCGCGCTCGAGCAAACGCAAATTTCCCGTCTCAGTGGCGCCGGCTCGGCCGCCGGTAGGGGCGGGGCGGCGATGTTGATCGAGAACGGCTACAGCTTTGCCAATACGATCGATGCCATGGACCTCGAAGTCGCGCCAACCTGCCTGGAGATCGATGCCCGCAACGCCGCGCACAACACCTTCATCTCGCCTTACATGGCCTGTCCGACAGCGATCGACGCGACCGCCGGCCACAGCACCAATCTCGTCAACCCGCTATTCGCCGGAAACGTCAAAAAGGAGTTCGCCGCGGCGGTCGGCGTTGCCGCGAGCCCCTGAGGCGAAGCAGCGCGATTGCAAAGCCATCGCCGCCTTTGACAAAGCCGCGTCCCGGCCCAAATCTAGGCGGCGCCAGACGGCCGGGCGGCCGCTCTCCGCACCAGCGGGGAGAGGAAAGTCCGGGCTCCACGGAGGTACGGTGCCGGGTAACCCCCGGCGGGGGCGACCCCAGGGATAGTGCCACAGAAAGGACACCGCCAACCCCGTTCCGGCCTGCCGGGCGGGCGGCAAGGGTGAAATGGTGCGGTAAGAGCGCACCGCGCCGCCGGTAACGGCGGCGGCATGGAAAACCCCACCGGGAGCAAGACCAAGTAGGAGCGGCAGGCGGCGCTGGTCGATCCCTGCGGGGAGCGATCCGGCGGCGCCGGGCGGACCTTCGCGCCGCCGCTCGGGTCGGTCGCACGAGGCGTCCGGCAACGGGCGTCCCAGAGGAATGGCCGTCGCCGCACCCGAACCCTGTGAAGGGCCGGGCGCGGTACAGAACCCGGCTTATGCGCCGTCTGGCGCCGCGCTCCTTCGCTACCCGTTGCGGGCCACCGCAAGAGCGTCGCTGCTTCGGAACTGAGCGGTTCGGCGGGCCGATCCGGGATAACTACGCTTTCCTGGGGAAAACGTTGTGGATCACCGATTGCGCGGTTGCCGCCCGAGCCGACGCGGGTAAGCTCGAAATCGTGTGGTTGTGATGCTGATCCTCGCGGCCGCGGCCCGACGATTGGCGCACCTGTGCGAGCGATTTCGCCGAGCCTGCACGCCACACCGGGGGGCAGAGCGGGCGGCCGCAACGGCCGCCCGTTTCCTTAGTGGCCGCGCCTCGGCGCGGCCGAAGTAATCTCGCCTCGGCAGTGGCTGCTCGGTGCCGGCAGATGCGAGCCGGGAACGATCCGACCGCCCTGCCCCCTCGGAATTTCGCCGTTCCAGAACCGGGCAGGCGAGAGCTGCCGCCAATCCGATCGGTGCTGCGGCTAACAACAGGGACAGAGAGTTTTTCTGCAGGTGCGTTCAGACCGAGTTGACGACTACATGCAGTAGCAAGGTAGGAGCCAAGACACTAGCTACAAAATCGAAAGTTTCATTGCAAAAACCCGTTGACGCCCATAATCGCCCATGATATCCCATGCCTACCCACGAACGGGTGCAGCTGATGGGGGGAACTTCGGCAGCATTAATCGGGCGCCCCTTGCCGAGCGTCCGTGGGGAGCGTTGGGGGAAGAAGTGGCATGTTTCTGTCCACTTACGTGAACAAGGTCGACCGCAAGGGGCGAGTTTCTGTGCCGGCGACCTTTCGCGCCTCCCTGGCAGACCAGCGCTTTGCCGGTATCGTTGCGTTTCCGTCCTACCGATACCGCGCGATCGACGGCAACGGTATCGACCGGATGGAGGAGTTGAGCGCGCGCCTCGAAACTCTCGAGGAATTCTCCGACGAGCACGAAAATCTGGCGACGATAATGTTCGCTTCCTCGCACCGGCTGCCCTTCGATCCCGAGGGACGCGTCGTCCTGCCGCCGGACCTTACCGAGCATGCCTTCATCACCGACAGCGCCGCCTTTGTTGGCCTCGGCAAGAGCTTTCAGATCTGGGAACCCGGCCGCTTCGCCGCGCATCTGGAGAACCTGCGCGAACGCGCCCGCCAGCAGGAGACCAAGATCCCACCGCTCGGCGCTTCTCCCGGTCGTCGCCGCGAATGACTCCGCGCCGCGCCCCGCCGACAGCGCCGCCGGCGACCGAGCATAATTTCGCCGACAGCGCCGCCGATGGGCATGTGCCGGTGCTGATCGCGGCTGTCCTCGCCGCGCTATTGCCGCGCGACAATCGGTTCTATGTCGACGGCACGTTCGGCGCCGGAGGTTACACGCGGGCGCTGCTCGCCGCGGCTGACTGCCGCGTCGCCGCAATTGACCGCGACCCAGACGCGATCCGGCGCGCCCGAGAGCTGGCCTGCGGCCAAGACGGCCGGCTCGCCGCTATCGAAGGAAGCTTCGGCGACATGGAGCAGCTGTTAACGCCGGCAGCGCTCGGACCGGTGGCGCCGGGACCGGTCGCCGGCATCGCGCTGGATCTCGGCGTCTCTTCGCTCCAGCTCGACAACGCCGCACGCGGGTTTTCGTTTCGTTTGGACGGGCCGCTCGACATGCGCATGAGCCGAACCGGGCAGAGCGCCGCTGATCTCGTCGGCGTCCTTGCCGAGAACGACCTCGCCCGACTGATCCGTGACTTCGGCGAGGAGCGCTTTGCCCGCCGCATCGCCCGGGCCATCGTCGCGGCGCGGCAGCACCGGGCAATCGAGCGCACCCTCGAGCTCGCCGAAATCGTCCGCGCCGCAGTGCCGCGGGTGGAGCCGGGGCTTGACCCCGCGACCCGCACCTTTCAAGCGCTGCGCATCGCCGTCAACGATGAGCTCGGCGAGCTCGCCCGCGGATTGGAAGCAGCTGAGCGGCTGCTAATGCCAGGGGGGCGGCTCGCGATCGTGTCGTTCCACTCGCTCGAGGACCGGCGGGTCAAGAACTTCCTGCGGCAGCGCAGCGGCACGGCGCCTCGCGCCTCGCGCCATGAGCCAGTTCCCGCCGCCGCGGCCGCGCCGAGCTTCTGGCTGCCGCACCGCCGGGCGATCACCCCCCGCCCCGAGGAAATCGCCCGCAATCCCCGGTCCCGGGCAGCGCGAATGCGCGTTGCCGAGCGAACCGCCGCCCCGCCCTGGCCGCCGGACCGCGACCGACCGCAACGGAGCGCCGCATGATCAGGCTCTCTGCCCTGTTCTGGCTGATTTTGGTCGCGGCGACCGGCTTTGCCATGTTTGCGGTCAAGTACGAGGTACAGGCTCTGGCCGACCAGCTGGCCCGGACCACCAGGCAGGCTGACGACGCCGAGCGTGATGTTCGCGTGCTCGATGCTGACTGGGCCTACCTAAACCGGCCGGACGCGCTGGCGGCGATGAACCAGCGCTTTTTATCCTTGGCGCCGATTGCGACGAAACAGCTGATCACCAGCGTCGCCGGCATCCCGATGCGGCCGCCACCACCACCGCCTGTCGAGGCCGCAGCCGTTGTCGCCGAAACCACACCGCAACAGGGCGGATCGCCCGCCTCGAACGGTCCGATTTCGGTGCCATCGCAAGCGTCGGCCGCCCTCCAACAGCCGTCGGCGCCTAAGCTCGCCGCCCAGGGCGCGACGCCGGTGGCAGCCGTTGCGGTCCGGGTTCCGGCGCCGGAGCCGGCGCGGTCGGTCCTGATCCAAGCCGCAGCTCGCCGCCACCCGGCAGCCCGGGTTCGAACCCTCGACGCCTTGATTGCTCAGATTGCGGAGAGCCGGTGATGAGCGCGGTCCATCAGTTCAAGGACAATCCTTGCCGGCCGCGCCATTTCAAGCCGCCGCCTTGCGCCCCGGTAGTTCCGGACGGTCCGGCAAAGCGGGCGCTCGATGGCGGCCGCGGCCGACTCCTCGTCGCTAGCACCGCATTCATCATTCTCTTCGCGATCATCGCCGGCCGGCTGGTCCAGGTCACCCTGTTCCCAGGTGCCGTCACCGTCCCCTACATCGCGCGTTTCCACCCTGCGCCGCCGCCGGCGCCAGGCCGCGCCGACATCATCGACCGCCGCGGCAGACTATTGGCGACGACGCTCGACAGCCCCTCGCTCTACGCCGACCCGCGGCAGATTATCGACGCCGCCGATGTGACCCGCAAGCTCGTTGCCACCTTGCCCGGCCTCGACCGCGCCCGGCTTTACGTCAAGCTTAAATCCCGCAAGGGCTTCGTCTGGATCAAGCGTCACCTAACCCCGGATCAGGAATACGCGGTCAATCAACTCGGGATTCCGGGGTTGCAATTCGCCCACGAGGAGCGACGCGTCTATCCCTACGGCAGTCTGTTGTCGCATGCGATCGGCTACACAGGGATCGACGACAACGGTCTGGCGGGGATCGAGCGCGGCCTCGACAGCCAGTTGCGCGGCCGCGCCGAGCCGGTGCAACTATCGATCGACCTGCGTCTGCAATACATCCTGCACGAAGAGATGCAGCGGGTGTTCGACGAGTTCAGCGCCAAGGGCGCCGCCGGGCTGATCATGAATGTCAATACCGGTGAGGTCCTGGCGATGGTGTCCTTGCCGGACTTCGATCCGAACCATCCCGATATGCCAGATCCCAAACATCCGGATTTTCCGATAGCTCAGCGGATGTTCAACCGAGTCACTCTTGGCGATTATGAGATCGGCTCGATGTTCAAGATTTTTACTACCGCCATGGCGCTCGATTGCGGCGCCACGACGATGACCGGGAGATTTGACGCGACCAATCCCATTCACATCGGGCGGTTTACAATCTCCGATTATCACGGCAAGCATCGCTGGCTCAGCGTGCCGGAAATCCTGATGTACTCGTCGAATATCGGCGAAGCCAAGATCGCGCTTGCGGTCGGCGGTGAGCGGCAGCAGGAATACCTGCGCCGGTTTGGGCTGCTGACCTCGCCGACTTTCGAGCTGAAAGAGATCGGCCGACCCCACTTTCCTGATCCGGCGCGCTGGCGCGAGGTCAACGTGATGACGATCGGGTTCGGCCATGGCATCTCCGAAACCCCGCTGCAGCTCGCTAGTGCGGCCTCGGCGATGGTCAACGGCGGGGTGCTGCGCCAGGCGACCCTGCTCAAGCTGCCGCCCGGCGACGCGCCGCAGGGCCGGCAGGTGATTTCGCCGGAAACCTCGGAGCACATGCGCAAGCTGATGCGGCTGGTCGTCGAGTACGGGACCGGCACGATGGTAAAAGCGCCCGGCTATGTCGTCGGCGGCAAGACCGGCACCGCCGACCTGGTCGTCGGCGGCCGCTATTCCGCCAACCGGGTGCGATCGAGCTTTGTCGGGGTATTCCCGATGACCGCCCCCAAATATCTAGTCTTCGTGATGCTCAACGACCCGCGGGGCAACAAATCGACTTACGGTTTCGCCACCGCCGGATGGACCGCGGCCCCGGCGGTCGGGCGCACTATCGTGCGGATCGCCCCGCTGCTCGGCGTGCAGCCGGTCGACGAATCCTCGCCCGCCGTGGTCGACGCATTGATGCCGGTAAGCCTGCAAGGTAAGCGGATTGAAGCTTATTGAACTGATCGATGCATCCGGCCGGTCCGCGGCCGAGCCAGAGGCCGACTTGGAGATTGCCGGACTTACGGCCGATTCGCGCACGGTCCTCCCGGGTTTCCTGTTTGCCGCGTTACCCGGCGCCAAACTCGACGGCCGGGCGTTTGCCGCTGACGCCGCTGCGCGCGGCGCGGTCGCGATCCTGACCGACGATGCCGCGGCGCTAGATCTCGCAGCGGAACCCCGCGCCCGCATGGCGATCGTCGTCGACCCCAATCCGCATCGTCGGCTAGCGCAGCTGGCGGCGCGCTTTTATGGCCGGCAGCCACAAACCATCGCTGCCGTGACCGGCACCAACGGCAAGACCTCGGTTGCCCATTTCACCCGCGAAATCTGGACCGCCGTCGGCCTCCCCGCCGCGAGCCTCGGGACCCTGGGGCTGGTGACCCCGGCGGGCCGCAGCACAGGCGCATTGACGACGCCCGACCCGATTGCGCTACACCGCGATCTTGCCGCGCTCGGCGACAGCGGGATCGAGCATCTCGCGGTCGAGGCGTCGAGTCACGGCCTTGCCCAATACCGTCTCGACGGTCTGTCGGTCGCCGCCGCCGCCTTTACCAATCTGACCCGAGACCACCTCGACTATCACCGCGATATGGCGGGCTACCGCGCCGCCAAGCAACGGCTGTTCACCACGCTATTGGGGACGGGCCGGCCGGCGATCCTGAACCGCGACAGCGACGAGTTTGTCCATTTGGCGGCGCTGTGTCGTGATCATGGCCATCCGGTTATCGGCTATGGAGGCGATGCGGCGGCGGAACTGCGGCTGGTGGCGGCCCGGCCGCGCGAGCGCGGTCAGGATCTCGTCCTCGAAATCTTCGGGCGGTGCCGCGATCTGCGCCTGCCGCTACTCGGCCAGTTCCAGGCGATGAACGCGCTGGCGGCACTTGGTCTGGCGATCGCGACCGAGGTCCCGGCCGAGGCGGCAGTCGCGGCTCTCGCCCGGCTGAGCGGGGTTCCGGGCCGCCTCGAATTCGTCGCTGAAACTTCTCTAGGGGCCTCGATCGTCGTCGATTATGCGCACACCCCGGATGCGCTTGCGGCGGTGCTGGCCGCTCTTCGCCCGCACGCGGCCGGGCGGCTGAGTGTGGTCTTCGGCTGCGGCGGCAACCGCGACCCGGGAAAGCGCGCGCTTATGGGGCGCATCGCGGCGCGGGCCGCCGACCGGGTCTACGTGACCGACGACAATCCGCGCGGCGAAAATCCGTCCGCGATCCGCCGCGCGATCCTCGCCGCCGCCCCGCATGCGATCGAAATCGGCGACCGCCGCCAGGCGGTCTCGGCCGCCATCGCCAGCCTCGGCCCGGATGACCTGCTGGTGATCGCCGGCAAGGGCCACGAGACGGGACAGATCCTCGCCACCGAGACGATCCCGTTCAACGATGCGGAAATCGCCCGCGAGATCATCGGCTATGCCCGGCCCGATTGCCGGCAGGTGGCGATATGACGCCGCTGTGGACCGGAGCGGCCGCTAGCCGCGCCACCGGCGGCACCAGCACCGACGATTGGGCGGCAACAGGCGTGTCGATCGACAGCCGCACCTTAGCGGCCGGCGACCTCTTTATCGCTTTACACGGACCCCGCTATGACGGCCACGATTTTGTCACCGCGGCATTCGCACGCGGCGCGGCGGCGGCGGTGGTGGATCGCGAAGTTCCCGGGCTGCCGGCCGAGTTGGCTTTGCTGCGGGTCGGCGACACGTTCCCCGCGCTCACTGCGCTCGCCGGCTTTGCTCGCGCCCGCAGCGATGCCCGGATCGTCGCGGTCACCGGCAGCGTCGGCAAGACCGGAACCAAGGAAGCGCTGCGCCTGGCGCTCGGCGCCTGCGCCCCGGCTTTCGCCGCCGCCGGCAGCCTGAATAATCACTGGGGGGTCCCGCTATCCTTGGCCCGGCTGCCGCCCGGCGCGGCCCATGGGGTTTTCGAGCTGGGCATGAACCACCCGGGCGAGATCGCCGCGCTGAGCCGCCTGGTGCAGCCCCACATTGCGGTGATCACCACGGTCGAGCCGGTTCACCTCGGCTATTTCGCCTCGCTCGAGGCCATTGCCGATGCCAAAGCCGAGATCTTTCTCGGAATCGAACCTGGCGGCGCCGCAATCCTCAACCGCGACAACCCGCAATATCGTCGCCTAGCCGAAGCGGCGACGGGCGCGGGAGTGGCCCGGCTGATCAGCTTCGGCGCAAATCCACAGGCCACGGTCCGGCTCGTCGACTGCGTTCTCGGCCCGGATGGCAGCATGGTCGAAGCGGCCGTCGCCGGTGCCAAACTGCGCTTTCGCCTACCTCTTCCGGGGCGGCACTGGGTCATGAACGCGCTCGCCGTTCTGGGGGCAGCGCTCGCTGCCGGCTGTGACTTGGGCGTGGCGGCCGAGGTGCTATCGGGCCTCGAAGCGATGCCGGGCCGCGGGCGCCGCCACCAGCTTGGCTGGCGCGGCGGCAGACTGACCCTAATCGACGAGAGCTACAATGCGAGCCCGCCGTCCATGGCCGCGGCCCTCTCGGTGCTCGCCGCCGCAATGCCCGGCGCCGCCGGTCGCCGAGTGGCGGTGCTCGGCGACATGCTCGAACTCGGCGAGGCGGCCGGGCGCCTGCATCGCGAATTGGCCGAGGCGGTTGACGCCGCCGGGATCGATCGCGCATTTCTGATCGGCAGCGAAATGGCGGCACTTGATGAGGCGCTGCCCGAGAGCCGCCGCGGCGGCTTGTGGCGCTCCGCCGATCAGGCTATCCCACCCCTCTTCGATTTCCTCCATCCAGGCGATGTCGTGATGGTCAAAGGCTCCTACGCGGTGCGCCTCGGCCACATTGTCGAGCGGCTTATTGCCGAATTGGCCCGGCAGGAGGCCTGATCCGATGCTTTACCCACTGCTCTATCCGCTTGCCGATCACTTTCAGGCGTTCAACCTTTTCCGCTACATCACGTTTCGCTCGGGCGGAGCGGTCGTTACCGCATTGTTGATCAGCTTCGTCTTTGGTCGGCCAATCATCGCTTGGCTTCGCTCCAAGCAGACCAATGGCCAGCCGATCCGCCTCGATGGTCCGGCCGGCCATCTGACCCGCAAAAAAGGAACCCCGACCATGGGCGGGTTCCTGATCCTGCTGGCGCTGACCGTGGCGACCCTGCTGTGGGCGGATCTGACCAACCCCTATGTGTGGATCGTGCTGCTGGTCACCGTCGGGTTCGGGCTGATCGGCTTTTTTGACGACTACAAAAAGCTCACCAGCAACTCGCACCGCGGGTTGCCGGGTTGGACCAAGATTGTCCTCGAAATCGGGGTCGGCGCGGTCGCCTGCGCGGTTCTCGTCCGATTGACCCCGGCGCCGCTGGCCGATACCTTGGCGGTGCCATTCTTCAAGAATTTGCTGATCGATCTCGACGGCTTTTTCGTGCCGTTCGGCGTCGTTGTCATCATCGGCGCCTCGAACGCGGTCAACCTGACCGACGGGCTCGACGGCCTGGCCATCGTCCCGGCGATCATCGCGGCCGGCTGCTTTTCCCTGATCGCCTATCTGGTCGGCAATGCGATCTTTGCCAACTATTTACAGATCCACCATGTGCCGGGCGCCGGCGAGCTGACGGTATTTTGTGGCGCCATGGTCGGCGCCAGCCTCGGGTTCCTATGGTTCAACGCTCCACCGGCGATGGTCTTTATGGGCGATACCGGGTCGCTGGCGATCGGCAGCGCGCTCGGCACCATCAGCATCATCACCAAGCACGAGTTGGTGCTGGTGATCATCGGCGGCCTCTTCGTGCTTGAGGCGGTCTCGGTCATCGTCCAGGTCGCCAGCTTCAAGATCACCGGGCGCAGGGTCTTTCGCATGGCCCCGCTGCACCATCACTTCGAGCAGAAAGGCTGGGAAGAGCCAACGATCGTCATCCGTTTTTGGATCATCGCCTCGATCCTGGCGATCGCCGGGCTCGCCACGCTCAAGCTGCGGTAGCTCGGGATGATTTTCAGTTACCTCGTACATCTAGTAGCCAGAGGTACCAAAAACCTCTATATCTGCCGTATTGCTGGGAAATGGCCGGCCGTGCCGGGCAACCGAACCGATCCGAACGGCGAGGACCGATCCCGATGAGGTTCGCGCGCATCGACCAGAGCCCAGTGGCCCGATGGTGGTGGACCGTCGATCGCTGGAGCCTCACCGCCCTCGTCGTGCTGATGGGCTTCGGCGTCATCATGAGCCTGTCGGCGAGCCCGGCGGTGGCCGAGCGGATCGGCTATGACGGGCTCCATTTCGTGCGCCGCTATCTAGCTCTTCTGCCGGTGACGATCGGTCTGATGCTGGTCGTCTCGTTGCAGACGCCGCGGACCGTTCGCCGCATCGCCTTCGTCGGCTTCGGCATCGGGATGGTGCTGCTGGCGCTGACCTTTGTCGTCGGCGCCGATATCAAGGGCGCGCGCCGCTGGATTAATTTTCCGCTGGTAGCGCTGCAACCCTCCGAATTTGTCAAGCCGTGCTTCGCCGTCGTTTCTGCTTGGCTGTTCTCGGAGCAAAAGCTGCGCCCCGGCTTTCCCGGCAACCTGATCTGCGCGGCTCTGATGCTGGTGATCCTCGGGATGCTGATCGGGCAGCCCGATATCGGCATGGCGGCGGTGGTGGCAACGGTCTGGTTCGGGCAATTCTATATGGCCGGGTTGCGGCTCTACTGGGCGGCTCTATTCGGCCTCGGCGGGGTCGGGGCGCTGGCCGCCGCTTATACCTGGCTGCCGCACGTCAAAATCCGGGTCGATCATTTTCTCGATCCGACCCCCGGCGACAGCTACCAGGTCACCCGATCGCTCGAAGCCTTCGCCAACGGCGGCATGTGGGGTCGCGGACCGGGCGAGGGCACGGTCAAATATGTGCTGCCCGATGCCCATGCCGATTTTGTCTTCGCCGTTGTCGGCGAGGAATTCGGCCTGATCGTCTGCCTCGTCGTAGTGGCCCTGTTCGCCTTTGTCGTGCTGCGCGGATTATCACGGCTGCGTCAGGAGGGAAGCCTGTTCGTGCTGCTCTCGGCGACCGGCCTGTTGATCCAGTTCGGTTTGCAGGCGATCATCAACATGGCCTCAACCTTGCGTATGATGCCGACCAAGGGGATGACCCTGCCGTTTTTATCCTACGGCGGCTCCTCGATGTTGGCGCTCGGATTGGGGATGGGGATGCTGTTGGCGCTGACCCGCCGCCGGCTCGCCGGAAGTGCGTTGTGAGCGCCGCCTTCGTCCTTGCCGCGGGCGGAACCGGCGGCCATTTGTTTCCAGCCGAGGCGCTCGCGGTCGAGTTGATCGAGAGCGGCGCGCGGGTGCACCTGCTGACCGATTCGCGCGCGGATGCCTTCGCCGTGAGCTTGCCCGGTGTCGCGATCCACGCGGTGCGCGCCGGCCGGATCGGCGGCGGCCCGGTTCGTGCCGCGTATGGCCTGGCTGAACTGGCGGCGGGTGCGGTGCAAGCGCGCCGGCTGCTGCGCCGGCTGGCACCGCAGGCGGTCATCGGTTTTGGCGGCTATCCGTCGTTGCCAACCATGGTGGCCGCGGCGTCCCTCGGATTGCCGACCCTCATTCATGAGCAGAATGCGGTGCTCGGCCGCGCCAACCGGCGACTGGCGCCGCGGGCATGGCGGATCGCCACCGGCTTTCCCCAGACCATCGGCCTGCGTCCGCTCGATCGGATCCGTGCGGTCCATACCGGAAACCCGGTCCGGCCGGCGATCCTGGCGGCTGGCGGCTTCGGCTACCGGCCCCCGCAGCCCGGCGAACTGATCGAATTGCTGATCCTCGGCGGCAGCCAGGGCGCCCGCATTCTAAGCGAGATTGTGCCGCCCGCTCTGGCCCACCTGCCATCGGGCCTGCGCGCAGTCCTCAGGGTGAGCCAGCAGGCGCGCCGCGAAGATCTCGCCGCCGTCGCCAAGGCCTATGCCGAGACCGGCATCGCCGCCGAGGTAGACAGTTTCTTTGCCGATGTGCCGCAGCGGATGGCTCGGGCGCATCTGGCGATCTGCCGCGCCGGCGCTTCGACCGTGGCCGAACTCGCGGCGATCGGCCGGCCAGCCTTGCTGATCCCCTACCCGCACGCGACCGACGACCATCAGACCGCCAACGCCCAGGCCTTTGCCGCCGCCGGAGGCGGTTGGGCCGCCGCCCAAGCCGATCTGCGCTCCGACACTCTCGCGGCCCGACTTAACGACCTTCTCGGCAACGGCGAAACTCTGGCGCGCGCGGCGCAATGCGCCCTCGATTTTGGCCGGCGTGATGCCACCCGACATTTGGCGAGGCTGGCGCTGGCGCTCGAACCCGGCGATGCCGTGCGGGGGCGCGCGGCATGAGGGCATTGCCGCTGACCATCGGACCGTTACACTTTGTTGGCATCGGCGGCATCGGCATGAGCGGCATCGCCGAGGTTCTGCACAACCTCGGCTACGCCGTCCAAGGCAGCGACGTTGCCGACAGCGCCAATGTCCGTCGCCTGAGCGGGCTCGGCATCCCGGTCGCCGTCGGGCACGACGCGGCCAATCTGGGGGCGGCCGAAGTCGTTGTGATCTCCTCGGCGATAGGCCTCGACAACCCCGAGATCCTCGCTGCGCGCGGACGCCGCCTGCCGGTGGTGCGGCGCGCCGAGATGCTCGCCGAGCTGATGCGGCTAAAATGGTCGCTGGCAATCGCTGGAACCCATGGCAAGACGACAACGACCTCGCTGATCGGCGCCCTGCTCGAAACCGCGCAGCTCGATCCGACCGTGATCAACGGCGGCATCATCAACGCCTACGGCACCAATACGAGGCTCGGCGCCGGCGATTGGATGGTGGTCGAGGCCGACGAGAGCGACGGCACCTTCACCCGGCTGCCGGCGACGGTCGCGATCGTCACCAACATCGATCCCGAGCACCTCGACTTCTACGGCGGCTTCGACGAACTGCGTCAGGCGTTCGAGACGTTTATCGGCAACATCCCGTTCTACGGCTTTGCCGCCCTGTGCATCGACCATCCGGTCGTGCAGGGAATGATCCCCAAGCTTTCCGATCGCCGGGTATTGACCTACGGACTGAGCCCGCAGGCCGACATCCGCGCCGTTGATCTGAGGCTCGGGCGGGACGGGGCGCGCTTTGATGTCGTTGTCTCTGACGGGCTGGCGGAGCGCGGGCGGACCATCCCCAACCTGTTCCTGCCTATGTTCGGCCGGCACAATGTGGAGAATTCGCTGGCCGCTGCAGCAGTCGGCGAGGCGCTCGGGCTCGGTGACGACGCGCTGCGCGAGGCCCTGCGCACCTTCAAGGGCGTGAAGCGCCGGTTCACCAAGGTAGGTGAATGGAACGGGGTGACGATAATCGACGATTACGGTCATCACCCGGTCGAGATCGCAGCGGTATTAAAGGCGGCGCGGGCCATCGCTTCCGGCAGGGTTGTCGCCGTGGTGCAGCCGCATCGCTATAGCCGCGTATCCCACCTGTTCGATGGGTTCTGCACCGCGTTCAACGATGCCGATGCCGTGCTTGTCGCCGATATCTACGCCGCCGGCGAGGCCCCGATCGAGGGCATGACCCGCGATGCGATCGTCGCCGGCCTGACCGAGCGTGGGCATCGCCATGTCCGTGCCTTGGAGGATTCGCACGATCTCGCGCCGCTGGTGGCTGAGATCGCCCGGCCCGGGGACATGGTGGTGTGCCTCGGCGCTGGCTCGATCACCCAGTGGGCCAACAACCTGCCCGGCGATCTCGCGGCGCTCGCCAGACGGAGCCACGCCAGATGATCGCGCCGCGGCCCGATCCTGCGGCGAGGCGGATGCTGGCGTTGCCGAGGGTGCGCGGCCGGCTGACCGCGGACGCGGCGATCGGGCCAAAGACCTGGTTCGGCGTCGGCGGCGCAGCGGAGATGCTGCTTCGCCCTGCCGATGGCGAAGACCTCGCCGGCTTTCTAAACGCCCTGCCCGCGTCCGTCGCGGTGACAGTGATCGGCGGCGGCGCGAACCTGCTGGTTCGCGATGGCGGGATTCCCCAGATTACGATCCGTCTCGGCCGCGAATTCGCTGGCCTCGCCATTGACCGAACCGATGTCGTCGCAGGCGCCGCCGCGCTTCACCTCAATGTGGCGCTCGCCGCGGCCGAGGCAGGGATCGCCGGCCTCGAATTCCTCTCCGGCATCCCTGGCACGATCGGCGGCGGATTGCGCATGAACGCCGGAGCCTATGGCTGCGAGATCGAGGATGTCCTGGTGGCAGCGACGGCGATCGATCGCCGCGGCGCCTATCACGTGATAGAGGGCCCGGCAATGGGTTTTTCCTACCGCCATTGCGCTATCGATGCCGACTGGATCTTTATCGAAGCGCGGCTGCGCGGTGCAGCCGACGATCCGCGAGCGATCGCCCGGCGGATTAGCGAGATCAGGCAGGCGCGAGAAGCCTCGCAACCGATCCGCGCCCGAACCGGCGGCTCGACTTTTCGCAACCCGCCGGGCGACAGCGCCTGGCGGCTGATCGATGCGGCCGGCTGCCGCGGTCTCACCCGAGGCGGGGCGATGGTGTCGCCCAAACACGCAAATTTTCTGATCAACACCGGCGGCGCCACTGCCGCCGACCTGGAAGGGCTCGGCCAGGAGGTGCGGGCCCGCGTCCAGGACGCGAGCGGCGTCGTCCTCGAATGGGAGATCCGGCGCATCGGCCATCCGCTTGCCGGCGTCGAGCCGGACGCCGCCGGAGCCGCAAAGCCGTGAGCAAGCACATCGCCTTGCTGATGGGCGGCTGGTCGCCCGAGCGCGAGGTGTCGCTGTCGAGCGGCCGTGAATGCGCAAAGGCGCTCGCCGATCATGGCTACCGGGTCACCGCGATCGATGTCGGCCGCGACCTGTCGGCATTGCTGCGCGCCCTCGATCCGCGACCCGATGCGATCTTCAATGCCCTGCACGGAGTCGGCGGCGAGGACGGTACGATCCAGGCCCTGTTTGAGATGCTGGCGATCCCCTACACCCATTCGGGGGTTCTTGCTTCGGCCGTGGCGATGCACAAGCCCACCGCAAAAATGCTGTTCCGTGCGGCCGGTCTTCCGATCGCGGAGGATATCGTCGTCGCCGTTGAGGAACTGGCCCGATGCAATCCGTTGCCGGCGCCTTTTGTTGTCAAACCCGTCAACCAGGGCTCGAGCGTCGGCGTGCGAATCGTGCGCGGCGGCGACAATTTCTGGCGCGAAGAGGTGCTGGGCTGGCGCTTCGGGCAGCAAATCATGATCGAGCGCTTCATTCCCGGCCGCGAACTGACTGTGGCGGTGATCGGCGAGCAAGCGCTCGGCGTCTGCGAAATCGTCCCGCGCGGCGGCTTTTACGATTATATGGCCAAATATGCCGAGGGCGGCTCCGTCCATTTGGTGCCGGCACCGATTCCGCGGCGGATCTATGAAGAAGCGCTCGATATCGCCTTGCGCGCGCATCGCTGTCTCGGTTGCCGCGGAGTCAGCCGAGCCGATCTGCGCTACGACGACACGCCCGAAGGTGGCGGCCGGCTCTATCTGCTCGAAGTAAACACCCAGCCCGGCATGACCCCGACCTCGCTGGTGCCCGATATCGCCCGGCATGCCGGCATCGGCTTTGACGAATTGGTGGTGTGGATCGTGGAGCATGCGGCATGCGAGGGGTAAGCTCCGCAGCCGTGTTGCGGCGCCGTGCCGGGAACCGGCAGCGGTTGCGGCGATTCACCCGATGGGCCGGCGTTCCGGCGCTTTTGGTCGTCGTGGTTTTCGGGACCGCGCTATTCAGCCGCGCGCCGTTTGGGCAATATTTGCTGCACAGTGCCTCGCAGCGCTTGCTCGAGGCCACCGCGGCACTCGGTTTGCGCGTCGCCGACATCCGGGTCGAGGGACGGCGCACGACCGATCGCGAAACCATCTTTGATGCGCTTGGTGCCCACCTCGGCACTCCGATCCTGGCGATCGATCCGGTTCGCGCCAAGGCAAAGCTCGAACGCTTGCCCTGGGTGCGCTCCGCCCTGATCGAGCGCCGGCTTCCCGACATGCTCTATGTGCGCCTGGTCGAGCGCGAACCGTTGGCGTTATGGCAGCACGACGGCAAGATCGAACTGATCGACCGCACCGGCGCGGTGATCCCGGTCACCCATCTCAACCGTTTCGCCAAATTGCCGTTGGTGGTCGGAGCCGACGCCGCGAGCCACGCCGCCCAGCTGTTGAAATTGCTGGCAAGCGAGCCTGACCTCGCCGCGCGCGTCACTGCGGCGGTAAGGGTTGGCGGCCGGCGCTGGAACCTGCGCATCGATAAGGCGATCGATGTGCTGCTGCCCGCCGGCGATCCCGCCGCCGCGTGGGCCGATCTGGCCCGTCTGCAACGTTCAAGCGCCATTCTTCAGCGCGATGTTCAAGCGATCGACCTGCGTCTGCCCGACCGGCTCGTTGTGCGGGTCGCGCCCGAGCCGGCGAAGGAAGCCCCGACAGCCAAGAAAGGACGCCCGCCGGCGAAAAATACATGACCGCGATCGACGAGGTGCGGATCCGCGCAACAGATCCAAGACAAGCTGCGTCAGCGCCGGGGCGCGCCAACGGCAAGCAGCGCCGGGCGCCGCGCCCGCCCAAACCGCGGCACCGAGCGAATGGAAGCCTGATCGCGGCGCTCGACATCGGCACCACCAAGGTGTGCTGCTTTATCGCCCGCGTTGAACCGGACCGGCCGCAGGTCATCGGTATCGGCCATCAGATTTCACGCGGTCTGCGCAACGGGGCAATCGTCGATCTCGAAGCGGCCGGCGCCTCGATCGCCAACGCGGTGCATGCGGCCGAGGAAATGGCGAAGGAGACCATCGAACAAGTGGTGGCCAATCTGTCGGGCGGATTCTCTGCTTCGCGCATCATCAAGGCCGAGATCGGCATCGCCGGGCATGAGGTCGGCGAAGTCGAATTGCAGCGCGTGCTCGACCAGGGCTATCTGCTGCGGGAGCCGGGCGACCGGCAAATCGTCCACTCGGTGCCGGTCGGGTTCTCGATCGATGACAGCCGCGGCATCCGCGACCCGCGCGGCATGTATGGCGAGCGCCTGGGCGTCAACATGAATGTGGTGACCGCCGCCGCCGCCGGGGTGCGCAACCATACTGCGGCGATCGGACGCTCGCATCTCGAGGTCGAGGCGCTGGCCGTCAGCCCCTACGCCGCCGGACTCTCCTGTCTCGTCGAAGACGAGATCGGCCTCGGCGTGACGGTGATCGACATGGGTGGCGGGACCACGACGATCGCGGTGTTTTTCGACGGCAATCTGATCTTTGCCGATTCGGTGCCGGTCGGCGGTTGTCACGTCACCAACGACATTGCCCGCGGGCTGTCGACGCCGGTTGCCCATGCTGAGCGGATGAAGACGCTGTTCGGCACCGCCATCTCGGCCAGCACCGACGAACGCGAAATGATTGCGGTGCCGCAGATCGGCGAGGAGGAAGAGGGGCAAGTCAACCATGTGCCGAAATCCTTGCTGGTCGGCATCATTGCGCCCCGCATCGAGGAGACGTTCGAAATGGTGCGCAACCGTCTCGAGGCGAGCGGGTTCGACAAGGTCGCCGGCCGGCGCGTGGTGCTGACCGGCGGGGCCTGCCAGCTGCACGGTACGCGCGAATTTGCCGGCCTGATCCTCGACAAGCAGGTTCGCATTGGCCGCCCGCTGCGGATCTCCGGCTTGGCCGAAGCGACCGCCGGGCCGGCCTTTTCGGCCGCCGTCGGCCTGCTCCATTTCGCCACGTCGGAACGCGCCGAGACGCCGCCGGCCAAACGCGCCGCGGCTGGACCGCCGAGCGGCATCTTTGGCCGGTTCGGGCATTGGCTGCGGGAGAACATCTGAGAGGGACGATCGTATTGATGCTGGCGCGGCTACCGGCAGTGAACAGAACCGGCTAAACCGATGTCGGCCAAAAGAGGGGGAAGCCCGGACGTCCGGGCATGATCGAGCCGCGCAGTGGAGGACATATGATCAATTTGAGCATTCCCAGGGACGAGCAGGAGATGAAGCCTCGAATCACCGTGGTCGGGGTCGGCGGCGCCGGGGGAAACGCCGTCAACAACATGATCCGCTCCAATTTGGTTGGCTGCGAATTCGTTGTCTGCAACACCGATGCGCAGGCGATGCAGCAATCGAGCGCCCATCGTAAGATTCAACTCGGGATCGGGGTGACGCGCGGACTCGGCGCCGGGTCGCGGCCCGATGTTGGGCGGGCCGCCGCCGAGGAGGCGCTGGACGAGATCCTCGAGGCGATGGGGGGCTCCAACATGGTGTTCATCACCGCCGGAATGGGCGGCGGTACTGGAACCGGCGGCGCGCCGGTGATCGCCCGCATCGCCCGCGAATTGGGCATTTTGACGATCGGCGTCGTGACCAAGCCGTTTCATTTCGAGGGCAGCCACCGGATGAAGATCGCCGAGGCGGGGATCGAGGAATTGCAGAAATTCGTCGACACCCTGATCATCATCCCGAACCAGAACCTGTTCCGCGTCGCCAATGAACGCACCACCTTCGCCGATGCGTTCAAAATGGCCGATGACGTGCTGCATTCGGGGGTGCGCGGGGTCACCGACCTGATGGTGATGCCCGGGCTGATCAACCTCGATTTCGCCGACATCCGCACGGTCATGAGCGAGATGGGAAAGGCGATGATGGGTACCGGCGAGGCTGAAGGCGACCGCCGGTCGATTGACGCCGCCGAAGCCGCGATCTCTAATCCGCTGCTCGAAGACGTGTCGATGAAGGGCGCCAAGGGCGTCCTGATCAACATTACCGGCGGCCCCGACATGACGCTCTTCGAGGTCGACGAGGCCGCCAACCGTATCCGTGAGGAGGTCGATCCCGAAGCCAACATCATCTTCGGTTCGACCTTTGACGAAACCCTGTCGGGCAAGATGCGGATATCCGTGGTCGCCACCGGCATCGACGCCGAAGCCCTGGCTCAGTCGCGGCCGGCGATCAGCCTGGTCAGCAGCCGCGAGCCCGTGGCGGGCCTGGCCATGCGCGACGCCACCACGGGCGGCTACACCCAGCCGGTGTTGACCCAGAATGCGGCGGCGCCGCCCGATGGACGGCACGGCGAGGCCCGTGCCGAGCATGACGGCGAGGTGCTGCCGCAAGAGGCGGCCGCGGCAGAAAATGTCGCGATGCGCGACGGTGCCTTCATCGCGCCGAAACCGGTCGACCCCGGGCCCGCCCGCCCGGTGCCGCTGACCCAGCCGGCTGTGCCGGTGGCGCCACCGCCGCCACGTGATGCCGCACCGAAACCGAAGGGTCGCGTCCCGAGCTTGATCGAACGCGTTACCGGGGTCGGCCGGGCCCGCTCGGTACCGCCGGAGGCGGAGCGGACCTTGCGCCAGCCGATTCCGCCCGCGATCAAGCCGGCGCAGCCGCGGCTAGCTCCGCTCGAACCGGAAGATCGCCCCGGCTCCAAAGAAGATGATCTGCTCGATATTCCGGCCTTTCTGCGGCGGCAGGCGAACTAAGCCGCTAGACGCTGCCTCGTTCCGGCTTTCAGTGCGGCGGTTTTGCGGCTGCCGCACCGCCGCAGCAATTGGGATAACCATCTGATCTGCGTGGGATTCTTCAATTCTATGGCGTAACAATCTGCAACAAAGAGTGATTTGAGGCGACGCGCTCGCGCCGATAGGGTTCCATCGGGTGGGGACAATTTCGAGAAGTCAGTCGCATGTTGGGGGAAATCGGGGCGGCGCCGCAGCAAACCTTGAAAAATCCGATCGGCTGCCGGGGAGTCGGCCTTCATTCAGGCCGACGGGTAGCAATGGGT
This sequence comes from uncultured Alphaproteobacteria bacterium, assembly GCA_963755435.1. Taxonomy (GTDB): domain Bacteria; phylum Pseudomonadota; class Alphaproteobacteria; order ATCC43930; family CGMCC-115725; genus AP-15. The sequence continues at coordinate 462,295 of CAVWJX010000011.1, read as the reverse complement.
TTGTTGCCGGCGCCGCCCGGGACCGGAATCATCTTCCGTCGCACTGATGCCGCCGTCGAGATCCACGCGAGCTGGATCAACACGGTCGAATTGTCGCGCTGCACGATGCTGTCCGACGGCATCGGAACCAATGTCGGCACGGTCGAGCATCTGATGGCGGCGCTGGCTGGAGCCGAAATCGACAACGCGATCGTTGAGGTCGACGGGCCCGAGGTGCCGATCATGGACGGCAGCGCGGCACCTTTTATGTTCCTGATCGAATGCGCCGGGGTGGTCGAGCAGGAAGCGTCGCGGCGTGCGGTCAAGGTGCTGAAGCAGGTCAGCGTCGTCGCCGACGGCGCGATGGCGGTGCTGTCTCCCGGTCGCGGCTTTTCGATGAGCTTCGAGATCGATTTCGAAAGCGCGCTGATTCGGCGACAGGACATGAGCGTCCTGCTCGATCGCGAAACCTTCAAGTCCGAGCTCAGCCGCGCCCGCACGTTTGGACTGCTCGACGAGGTCTCTCGCCTGCGCGAGGCTGGCCTGGCGCGCGGCGGCTCGCTCGACAACGTCATCGTGGTCAATGGCGACCGTGTGCTGAACAGCGGCGGCTTGCGTTATGAGGATGAGTTCGTCCGTCACAAACTGCTCGACGCGATTGGCGACCTCTACCTGGCCGGCGCGCCGCTTATCGGCCATTTCCGCGGGGTGCGCTCGGGGCACGCGCATACCAGGCGGCTGCTGGCGGCGCTATTCTCCGATCCCGAGGCGTGGACTTGGACTACTCCGGCGGCGGGCCAGGTCCTGAGCGTTGATCACGACGCAGATAGGCAACTCGCCCGCGCTTGATCGGCGCGATGAATTTGCCGGCCTTGCGCATCCTCTGCGCTCCGCCCATAAATCGGCCGCAGACGTGAAGGATTTGATCAGGTCGGATTTGCCGATGCGCGCGCGATTCCTGTCCCGACCGCTCGCGGTGGCCGCGCTGATGGCTTGGCTCACCGCCTGCGGGGGCGCCCAAAAGGATGCCTACATCGAAAAGCCGGTCGACGATCTCTACAATCAAGCCATGGACCAGATGGTCGAGGAGCGCTACGACCAGGCGGCCAAGACTTTCGACCAGGTCGAAAGCCAGCACCCCTATTCGATCTGGGCGACCAAGAGCCAGCTGATGGCGGCTTACGCTCTCTACGAGGCGGGCAGCTATAACGAAGCGATCATCGCTGCCGATCGCTTCATCACCCTCCACCCGGGAAATCGGGACGTTGATTATGCCTACTATTTGAAGGCAATCTCCTATTACGTTCAGATCGTCGATGTGGGGCGCGACCAGAAGACGACCGAACTTGCCTTGAAGGCGTTCGACGATGTAATCCGCCGCTTTCCCGACACCAGATACGCTCGCGACGCCAAGCTCAAGCGCGACTTCACGCTCGACCATCTAGCCGGCAAGGAGATGGAGATTGGCCGTTATTACCTGATTCGCGACCAGTATCTGGCGGCAATGAACCGCTTCAAGCGGGTGATCGAGAAATATCAGACGACAACCCATGTTCCCGAGGCACTCGAACGCCTCGTCGAATGCGACCTGGCGCTGGGGCTGACCGCCGAGGCCAAGCGCAACGCCGCGGTTCTCGGCTACAATTATCCGGGAAGCGAGTGGTACGGCGACGCTTACGCCCTCTTAAAGGGAAGCCAGGAACCCGACGCCGAGACGCAAAGCTGGTTCGGCCGCACCGTCGGCGGCCTGTTCTGACCTAAAGCCGGTTCCGATCGGGCCCGCCGGCCCCACCCGGGGACATAACGTCTAGAGCCGGCGGCAAGGCGTTCCCCGAACGCTGGGCGCCGACGGCGCTCCCTGGTTTGACCCCCACTCTGCCTATATCATTGGGGGAATGCTGCTCGGGCTGACCATCCGCGAAATTGTCTTGATCGATCGGCTTGACTTGGCCTTTCGCCCGGGCCTGTGCGTGCTGACCGGGGAGACCGGTGCTGGGAAGTCGATCCTGCTCGACGCGCTCGGTCTGGCGGTGGGACGGCGCGGCGAGGCCGGGCTGGTGCGCAAGGGTGCGGTCGAGGCCGCGGTCACCGCCGAATTCGCAGTCGGTCGCAATCATCCGGCCCATGCGATCCTGCGCGAAGCCGGCTTCGATCATGACAGTGAAACAATCGTGCTGCGGCGCATGCTGCGCGCCGACGGGCGCAGCCGCGCGTTTGTCAATGACGAGCCGGCCAGCATCGGCCTCTTACGCCAGCTCGGCGACAGTCTGGTCGAGATCCAGGGCCAATCCGAGCAGCGCGGCCTGTTGGACCCAGCCAATCACCGCACGATCCTCGATGCCTTCGCCGGGGACACGGGGGCAGAAGCGGCCATGCGCCAGTGTTGGCGCAATTGGCGCGCCGCCAGCCTGCGCCAAGAGCAGGCAGCGAGCCTCGCCGACGCCAGCCGCGCCGAAGAGGACATGCTGCGCCATCACCTGGCAGAGCTCGACGCGCTCGCGCCCGAGCCCGGCGAAGAGGACCGTCTCGCCGGCCGCCGCAGCCTGTTACAAAACGCCGAACGCCTGGGCGAGACCTTGAACGAAGCGATCAGCGAACTCGGCGGCGGGGCGGGCGCGCAGGCAGCGCTGGCGCGGGCGACGCGCCGCCTGGAGCGGGCTCGCGAGCGCGCCCAAGGCCTGCTCGACGAAGCCTTGGCCGCAGCCGAGCGCGCCGCAGCCGAAACCGCCGAGGCGCTCTCCCTGCTCGAAGCCGCCGCGCGCAGCCTCGAGCTCGATCCGCGCGAACTGGAGACGGTCGAGGAGCGCCTCTTCGCCCTGCGGGCCACTGCGCGCAAGCACCAGGTTGCGGTTGTCGATCTGCCGGCGCTGCGCGCGGCGCTGGCCGCGCGGATTGCCGCGATGGAAGCCGGGGTTGAAGACGCCGCAGCGCTGTCCCGAGTGTCTGCTGCTGCCCGCAACGAGTTTGTCGGGGCGGCGGAGCGGGTCTCGCGGGCACGCGCCGAGGCCGCCCGGCTTCTCGACTCCGGGGTCGCGGCTGAGCTGACGCCGCTGCGGCTCGACAAGGCGCGCTTTCGCACGGTGCTGACCGCGCTTGCCGAGCCCGATTGGGGTGAGCACGGCTGCGAGCGGGTGCATTTCGAGATCGCCACCATCCCCGGCGCACCGTTCGGGCCGCTCGCCCGCATCGCTTCGGGTGGCGAGCTGTCGCGCTTCATGCTGGCCTTGAAGTTGGTGCTAGCTGGCACGGCTTCGGTGCCAACCCTGATCTTCGACGAAGTCGACAGCGGCATCGGCGGCGCGGTGGCGGCCGCGGTCGGCGAACGCTTGCAGCGGCTCGGCACCAGCCTGCAGGTCCTCGTCGTGACCCACTCGCCGCAGGTCGCCGCCCGCGGCGCGCATCACTGGCGCGTCGCCAAGCGGCTCTCGGAACGCCAGACTATAACCTTGGTCGAGGAACTGGATCCGGATACGCGGCAGGAGGAGATCGCCCGCATGTTGTCCGGGCGCATCGTGACCGCAGAGGCGCGCGCCGCCGCGGCGAGCCTGATCGCCGGAGGCCGGGCGTGAGCGTGTCGCGCCGCCGCGATACGCCCCAGGCGAGGCCGGTCGAGGAACTGAACGAGACCGAGGCGCGGGCCGAGCTGGCGGCATTGGCCGAGGAGATCCGCCGGCATGACCGGCTTTATTACGCCGCAGCCGCCCCGGAAATTTCCGATGCCGAGTATGACGCATTGCGCCGGCGCAATGCCGCGCTCGAAGCCCGCTTTCCAGAACTGGTCCGCAGCGACAGCCCGCGGCACCGGGTCGGCGCTGCTCCGGCTGCCGGCTTTGCCAAGGTCACCCATACACGTCCGATGCTGTCGCTTGAAAACGCGTTCGAGGAAGCCGATGTGCGCGATTTTTTCGCCGGGATCCGCAATTTCTTCAGCCGCCCGGCCGACAGTGCTCTCGTCGCCGAAGACGCGATCGAGATCATGGCCGAACCCAAGATCGATGGACTTTCGCTTGGGCTTCGCTACGAAAACGGCCGCCTGGTGCAGGGCGCCACGCGCGGCGACGGCGTCACCGGGGAGGATGTCACCGCGAACATTCGTACCTTGCCCAGTGTGCCGGCGGCGCTGGCTGGGGATGGGTGGCCCGAGGTGATCGAGATTCGTGGCGAAGTTTATATGGAGCGCACCGGGTTTTTCACCTTGAACGAAGAGCGTGCCGCGGCCGGTGAACCGGCTTTCGCCAACCCGCGCAACGCCGCCGCCGGCTCCTTGCGCCAGCTCGACCCGTCGATCACCGCACGCCGGCCCCTCAAATTCTTTGCCTATGCCTGGGGGGAGGCGAGCGCCCCCTTCGCCCGCACCCACGCCGAGGCTCTGGCGCAATTCCGCAGATGGGGGCTGACCGTCAACGATCGGTCGCGCTTATGCCGGGGCGTCGACCAGGTGCTGGCGTATTACCGCGACATCGCCGCCGATCGCGCGGCATTGCCCTACGACATCGATGGCGTCGTCTACAAAGTCGACGATCTGGCCTTGCAGGAGCGGCTCGGCATGGTCAGCCGCGCGCCGCGCTGGGCGCTCGCCCACAAATTCCCCGCCCAGCAAGCGCAGACGGTGCTGCGCGACATCCTGATCTCGGTCGGACGGCAGGGTGCCTTGACCCCGGTCGCAGCACTTGAGCCGATCACCGTCGGCGGTGTCGTGGTACAGCGCGCCACGCTCCATAATGAAGACGAAATCGCCCGCAAGGACGTGCGCATCGGTGACACCGTCATCGTCCAGCGCGCCGGCGACGTGATCCCGCAGATCGTTGGGGTAATTGCCGAGCGAAGGCCGCCGCAGGCGCAACCCTACCGTTTTCCCGAGCATTGCCCGGTCTGCGGCAGCCTCGCGGTGCGCGAGCCGGGCATGGTGGCGCGGCGCTGCACCGGCGGGCTGATCTGCCCGGCGCAGGCCGTCGAGCGGCTCAAGCATTTCGTCGCCCGCGACGGCTTCGACATCGAAGGGCTCGGCGCCAAACATATTCAGGCGTTCTGGGAGGATGGCCTGATCCGCCGGCCGGGCGACATCTTCCGGCTCGATCCGGCAATCATCGCCGAACGCGAAGGCTGGGGTGCGCTCAGCGCCGGAAAGCTCGTCGCCGCGATCGACGAGCACCGCCATATCGCGCTCGACCGCTTCATCAACGCGCTCGGCATCCCGCAAGTCGGCCAAGCGACGGCACGGCTGCTCGCCCGGCATTACCGTTCCTTGGCGCATTGGCGCGCGGAGATGGAGGCGGCCCAGGACCCGACGGGCGAGGCGCGGTCCGGTCTCATCGAGATCCACGGCATCGGCCCGGACATGGCCGCCGACATCATCGGCTTTTTCGCCGAGCCGCATAATCGCGCGGTGCTCGATGACCTCGCAACCGAGGTTACCGTCACCGATTACGCGGCGCGGACCAGGTCGACGCGACCGGGTGCTGCCTCGCCGCTCGCCGGCAAGACCATCGTCTTTACCGGCGCGCTCGAAACCATGAGCCGGTCCGAGGCCAAGGCCCGCGCCGAGGCGCTCGGCGCCAATGTGACGAGTTCAGTGTCGACCAAGACCGATTACGTCGTCGCTGGCGCAGATCCCGGCTCCAAGGCGACCAAGGCCGCGGCGCTCGGCGTTGCCCTACTCGACGAGGCCGGCTGGCTGACGCTCGCCAGCGAGGCCGACGCGGCAAGGTGACTACGGGCGGTGTTTCGCATCGACACCCCAATCGACGACGGCCGCAGCGAGCCGTTTCTCGCACCCACTCCCGGGCAGGCCGGACGGCGGCCGCTTCTATCCTGGTCGCCGACCCCCCTCGCCGCCGATGTCCCGGCCGAGGGCCGCCGTGAACCAGGAATTCCGTCGGCCTCTGCGGTGCCGGTTGGATCGCCGCCATTTCCCGAGCGCGAGCCGCTGGTCGGATCGGCTTCGCGCCGGCGCCCATTCGGACCGATTGGTTCACTGCTGCTGCATCTGCTGCCGCTGCTGCTGCTGCTCGATTGGTCGACGCGCCGGCCGGCCGAGATCGCGCCGATCCCGGTGCAGCTGGTTTTTGAGCCGCAACCGGCGCCGCCGCCGCCCCGACCAAAGCCGGCGCCCAACCAGCAGCTGAAGCCGGAGAGACGGCGGCCGCTCGGGCGCATCGCTTCGGAGAGCATGGGCAGCCCGGGCAGCAAGGGAAGGGATCAGAGGCAGCACAAAACGCCGCTCGCAACCAAGCCGCCCGCGTCGAGCGCCGACACTCCGCTCGAGGCGACGCAACAGACCGCATTCTTTCCGCCGCCGCCGCCATTGCCGACGCCGACCAAATTGGCGCTGCCGAAACCCCTCGAACCCGACCAGTCGCTCGCCCCAAAATCACCGCCAAAATCTTCCCAACTGGTCCGGCGCACGCAGCCGTCCCACTTCAATCCACGGCCGGGGCGGTTTCCGGGACCCGCCGCCACGCGCGACGAGTATCTCGCCTATCTGGCCTATCTCGCGCGCCAGCATATCGGGCTGTTGTCGCGCTCGCTGGTCGATGGCCGGCGCGGCGAGACGATCATCAACGTCCTGGTGCTTGACAACGGCACCGTGGCGATGCTCAACGTCGGCCTGAGTTCGGGCTATCCCGAGATCGATCAGCGGGTCGAGCAGATGATTCGCGCGGTCGGTCGCTTCCCGCCCTTGCCGCAATGGTTTCAAGGGCCGAGCATGATGCTCCAGTTCCGGCTCGAATTCCCCGAGGCGCTCGACGATTGACTGACATCCCGCTGGAGACCGACCCGACTGCCGATGGCCGGCGGCGAGACTTGCTGCCGCTCGCCGGGCGGATTGCGCATCATTGGACGCCGCGCCGGCCGCGTCTCCATGGAATCTTGGCGTTTCTGGGCCCCGGGCTGATCACCGGCGCCTCGGACGACGATCCGAGCGGTATCGCCACCTACTCGCAGGTCGGCGCGCAATTCGGCTACAGCATGGCTTGGGTCATGCTGTTCACCTGGCCGTTGATGGCGGCAATCCAGGAAGTCAGCGCCCGCATCGGCCGGGTCACCGGCGACGGCATTGCCGGCAACATTCGCGAGCATTACCCGCGATGGCTGCTGCATCTGATCGTGCTTCTGCTGCTCGCCGCCAACATCATCAATCTAGGCGCCGATCTCGGCGCCATGGGGGCGGCGCTGGCACTGTTGATCGGCGGCCCGATCAAGCTCTATGTCGTCGCCTTTGCCTTGGGCTGCGCGCTACTCGAAATATTCGCTCGATATGAAAACTACGTCCACGTGCTCAAATGGACGGCCGTCTCCCTGTTCGCCTATGTCGCCGCGGCGCTGGCGGTCCATGTGCCGTGGGGCCACGTGGCGTACAACACCTTCGTGCCGCATCTCATCTGGAGCACCGATTACTTAGTCGCGATTGTCGCGGTGCTTGGCACCACGATCACGCCCTATTGTTTTTTTTGGCAATCCTCCGAGGAGGCCGAAGATGAGCGCATCGATCCGGACGCGCATCCACTGCGCGAGGCGCCCGGCGAAGCCCGCGCCCAGATCAGCCGGATCCGCGCCGATACTTATCTCGGAATGGGATTTTCCAACCTGATCAGCCTGTTCATCATCATCACCACGGCAGCGACCTTGCACGCACACGGACTGACCAACATCCAGGATTCGGCGCAAGCGGCCGAGGCGCTGCGCCCGATCGCCGGCGCGTTCGCGTTTGCCGTGTTCGCCGTCGGGATCATCGGCATCGGTCTGCTCGCGGTGCCGGTGCTGGCCGGCTCCGCCGCCTATGCGCTGGGCGAGGCATTTGGCTGGCCGACCGGGCTCAGCCGCCTGCCGCGCGATGCAAAGGCGTTCTATGCGACAATCTCGGTTGCAACCTTGATCGGCATCTTCATCAATTTCGTCGGTCTTGATCCGATCAAGGCGCTGTTCTGGGCCGCGGTGCTGAACGGCATCGTCGCCGTGCCGCTGATGATCGTCATCATGATGATGGCGCGCCAGCGTCGGGTGATGGGCGCGTTCGTCGTGCCGCGACCGCTATGGGCGATGGGATGGCTGTCGACCGGGGTGATGGCGGTAGCGGTGACGGCGATGTTCGCCACCTGGTGAGAATCGAGGGCTTCGGCTGAGCCCGCTCGCTTCGTCGGCTAGCCGGGAAAGCGGAAGGTCAGCGCGGTGGCGAGGACGATCGCACCGCTGGCGGCGGCCGCGAGAAAGGCCGCGGCCGGCAAGGCAGTTGCATCCCACAAGGCGCCGCCCAACAGCGGAACCACGCACGAGATCGAATAGCCGATCGTAAAGGTTCCGGCCGACAGCCGCGGAACATCGCCGGCGGACACGATTTGCGGCGGCAACGCCAGGGTGACGATCAGGGTGAAGGCACAGCAGAAGCCGATCACCCCGGCGCCGAGGACGCTGAGTGCGGTTTTCGCGGCGACGAAGCCGGCAATCCCGAGCAGACCCAGAACCTGCATTAGTACGATCGTCGGCTTGCTGCCACCGAGGCGGCGCGCCCAGAGGAGCAGCGTCAGCGAGGCCGGCAGTTGGCCGATGTTCAGCGCGGCAAGACAAGCGGTGACCAGATCGGCGCGGCCGATCGCGTGCAGGTATTCGGGGATGAACGCGTTCGATGTGAAATAGAGGCCGCCGGTGCCGCCCTGCATCAGGCCCAGCTGCCACATTTGGCGACTGCGCCAATCTGGCCGCCAGCGCGCCGGGGCCGCCGTCCGAGACCGCGCTTCCTCGCCTCGGCAAAGCGCCATCAGCAGCGCCGTCGCCGCGACCGGGACCGACCAGAAGACAAAGCTCGCCGGCCAGCCGCCGCCGACCAGCGGCAAAACCAGCGGGATCGTCACCGCCGCCGGCAACGCCTCGCCGATCAGCAAGCCATTGGCGTAAACCGCGGTGGCGAACCCGGGCCGATCGGCAAACCATTCGGCGACCAGTGCGGGCAAGGCCGGCTGCACCACCGCGACCCCGGCCGCCATCAGAAAGGTCATCGCAAACAGCAGCGGCGCCGAAGGGCCGATGCCGCGCGCCGCCGAAGCCGCCGCGACCAACAACAGCCCGGCTGCTGCCGCGCCGCGGGCGCCGAGGCGCGCGATCAACAGCGAGCCCGGAATGGCAGCCAGCCCGAACAGCAGCACCGGCAGCCCGGAGAGCGCGCCGACGGCCCGCTCGCTGAGCGCAAATTGGCGATGGATCAACGGCAGAACCGGCGGCACCGCCAGTACTGTTAGGCGCAGATCAACTCCCGCCAGCCACATCACCGGGAGGCGCAGAGCGAACCTGCGGGCCGGCGCGGCAGATGGCCGGGTGCGTGGCGCCGCTCGCGGCCACATCGATCAGCCTCGCTAAGTCAACGCAGTCACGGCCAATTCGACATGCTCAGGGATGGTGGCACTCAAAATAAGCCATGTCTTCCTGTGCTTCCAAAAGACGCGCGACGCGCTCATAACGGGCGCAGTGACGATTTGCCACCGCGGTGGCGGCAGCAAGGTTGTCACCGCCATAGCCTACCGTCGCGGAATTGGCGTCGCCGCTCGACAAAAAGGGCTTTGGCGTGCAACCGGCGGCAACCCCACCAGCTAGAATCAGACAGCCGAGACGCATCGCGCTGCCCGCGTGCTTGAACCGCGGCGATAGAATCCTCATCGGGAGCCTGCTGCAGCATCGGCCGGTCGCGCAACGTTGGCGGCGAAGTCGCGGCCACGCGCGGCGAAGTCCCGGTAGTAGCCATAGCTGGGTGCCGCCGGCGACAGCAATACCACCCCGCCGGCCGGGGTCGCCTGCCGCGCACGAGCGACCGCGTCCTGCATCGATTGCGCCTGATAGGCGGCGGGGGCGGTGGCACGCGATCGGCTCGCCGCCTCCCGCAGGCCGCGATAGATCCGCTCGCCGCTGACGCCGAGGCAAATAACCGCCTGGGCTGCGCCCTGCGCCAGTGCTCCGACCAGCTTGCCGTAGTCGATGCCGCGGTCGTGACCGCCGACGATCACCGTGACGGGCTGCCCGGCATAGACCGACAGCGCCGCCAAGGTCGATTCGGGCGCCGTCGAAATACTGTCGTCGACATAGAGCACGCCGCCGACGATGCCAAGCTCCTGCTCGCGATGCGGCAACGCCAGAAAATCGCCGGTCGCATTGAGAGCGGCGGCAAGATCCATGTCGAGCTCGCGCAGCACGGTCAATGCCGCGCATACATTCGACAGATTATGTGCTCTAGCAAGATAGCTATTGCGTACTTCGCCAATCGGCTCGTCACGGTCGAAGATGTTGCGGCCGTGGCAATGGACGCTTGCCGCGTCGTTGAACAACTCCGTGCAGGACAGCAGCAACTGGGTCGCTCCCGAGATGGCCGGCACCGCATCGCGGTTGACGATTGCCCGCTGGGCATGGCGCAGCAGATTGAGTTTGTCGCGATAATAGACATCGAGCGTGCGATGCCAATCGAGGTGCTCCGGGAACAGCGAGGTCAGCACCGCCAGGTCACAGGCCCCGTCGAAATCCGCGGCCTGATAGCTCGACACCTCGATGACCGCGTAATCGGCCGCGGCCGGGTCGAACGCGGTGATCGGGACCCCGATATTGCCGACCAGCGCCACCCTGCGGCCAAGCTTTTTGAGCATGTGCGCGATCAGCGACGCGGTGGTGCTTTTCCCTTTAGTCCCGGTCACACAGATCGTGTTGAGACCGACAGGTTCGGCAAACCACAGGTTCAGCAGCGAGGTGATCTCGATCCCCTTGGCGCGGGCGCTCTCGATCTCAGGGCGATAGAGGCTGACGCCGGGCGATTTGACGATCACCTCGATGTTGTCGATGGCGCTGGCGATCTGCTCGGCCCCAAAGGCGCACTCGATGCCGTCAAGCCCGGTTGGCGCTCGCGCATCGTCGGCGTCGTCGAGCAGCAATAGCGGCAGCTCTGGGTGCCGCGCGCGAAGAAAACCGATCGCCGCCAGCCCTTCGCGCCCCAGCCCCCAAATCGCAACCCGCGCCGCGCCGAGCTCAGCTGCACGCATCAAGCATCGCCATAAACCGGGCCGGTACCCGATGCGGGTGCCGAGCCGTCAAGAATGCGCGATAACCGGCCGGATCCTCGCTGCGCAGCGAGGGGAAAGTGGCGCGCAGCCGGCGCACCACGGCGTCGCCGCGCCAATCAGGATGGTCGCCAAGATAGGTCATCACGGCGGCGCTCTCGGCGATCTCGCCGACGCATTCGAACGGTTTGTGCTCGCGCAACCCACAGAGCGCGGCAAACCCATCCGATTGGCTTTCGTCATCCAGCAGGTCGCGGCCGAAGATCCCGATCAGCTCGGGCTTGGCGACAAACGGCGCCAAGGCCAGGAACACGAACCGGCATTTCGGGCAATCGCCACACCACTGCCGGCCGCGCGCGGCGGGCGACTGCCGGAACGCCGTGTTGCAGCTGCGGAAATGCCCGAAATAATGCCGATAGCTAGAGAAACGCCGGGCGATTTCGATCTCCGACAACGGCCGGAGTAGCGAAAAATAGGCGATGCTCGGCGAGATGTGGCGATTGATGTAGGCGGCAAACTCGCGCTCGAACTCGAGCGATTTGCTGAACTGATGGTTGATCTCGGCGCCACCCACCGTCAAGTTCGGCGCATTCGCCGAGTGCTCGTTCGACATCGCGATGGTGTCGAAGCCGCCGAGCACGGCGCAGGCCACGACGATCGCGCTCAAGATCCCGGTGATCGGCACATGGCCGTTCAGCGCGCCGTCCTCGGTGAGCCTGGCGAGGCCGGGATCGAGGCGGCGGCGAACCCGGATCAACGGCAGCTCCGCCGCGGCGATACAGGCGGCGATCGGCTGGGCGTCGCCCAATGAGAACAGCACAAGGTCCTCGCCGGCCGCTTTGAGGCATTCGATGGTTACGACTGAATCCTTGCCGCCGCCCACCGGGACCAGGCTACGCCGCGGCAGCTCGAGCGCTATCGGCGGCGCCGCAGCCGTCGGCTCGGCTTCAAAGCAGCAATGACCGCGCAGCGAGAGCCGATTTTTCCAGGCGAACTCGGCGAGCCCATTCTCATAAAAATATTGCAGGAACTGAGCGGTCTGGCGATCGAGCGGAAACGCTTCGCAGAGCAGGCCCGGCGGCACATACGCCTTGAAGTAGCTGACCCCCGAAAATAGGAATATCAGTCGACAGATGCGGTCGAGCACCATGCCCTCGGCCGGGGACAGCGATCGCGTCGGCAACTCGAAGACCAGCGCTTCTTCAAAGCGCGGCCCGTCGGCAAAGCGGTAGCGCAACGTCAGCGTCGAATGCGCCGGGTCAAAGCGATAGTTCTCGAAAACGAATGTGCTATAGCGCATGCCCACCCTCGGCGAGCGCTCGGATCATCCGCAATTTCTGGTGATGGGTGGCGAGGTCGAGATCGTCAATGGTCGCCACCTGCCGTAGGGAGACGCCGTCGACCGCCGGTCCCTCAGCCACGATGGCTTCGAGCACCCGCCGCTCGAGCTCCGCGTCGAGGCTTGCCACCAGCGGCCGCCGCCAATCCGGGCGCAGACAGGCGAGCGCCCCGAGCAACCCGCATGCGCCCCAATGCGACACCCCGGCCACGATCAGATGCTGCGCCGGGGTGACACAGGCGATCGTCTCGCCATTCGCAACATGTTGCGCGATCAGCCCGCGCGGCAGGGCGCCCATGCCGATCTCGTTGCCGCCATCGCCGATCGCGATCGTCTGCCACGGACCGGCGGCGAACACATCGTCGAGCGGGGCGGTATAGGAGCCGATGTCGAGCCCACGCATGTTGCGCGGCGTACCATCGGCGCTGCGCCCACAACGCTCGATCGAGAGCGCATGAGTGATCCCGGCGACCCGCCATGCCTCGATTAGTCGATGCAACGAGGCGTCGACCGCACACACGTCGACCGGCGCTTCGCTGGCGCCCGCCGCAGCCAGCGCCACCTCGCAGGCGCGTCGGCACGGCTCGTCGGTGGCGAGGCGGCAAGGCACGCCGGCCGCGATCAGGCCCCGTGCCAGCAGCGCGACGCCGACCGGCCCATCGGTTTCCGCCGCCGGCGGCGTGCCCCGCGGCACGTAGAAGCCGGTGATCAGTCCGACCCGGCACGGCCGTGCCGCGGCCAGCGAGGAAGCAGCACCCCACAACCCGCCGCGGGCGGCATCGCATAGTGGGCCGATGTTGCGGCCGACATCGCTCTGGATCAGCCGTTCGATCGCCTCGACAACGGCGCGTTCGCCGGTCCCCTGCGCCATGCCGGACAAGCGCGCTACAGGCTCGCGAGCCTGCTATTGAGCAGATCGGTGATCAGCATCGAGCCCGGCGCGTGGGTGATGCAGAAATCGGGCTTGGCCTCGGCGATCACCGCCTGCGGGGTCACGCCACAGGCCCAGAACACCGGCAGCTCGCCGCTCCCGACCGGGACCGTGTCGCCGTAATCAGGTTTGTCCAGATCCTTGATGCCGATCGCCTCGGGCAGGCCGATATGCACTGGCGCGCCATGCACCGCGGGAAAACGCGAGGTGATCTGTACCGCCCGGATCGCGTCGGCCGGCGCCAGCGGCCGCATCGACACGACCAGAGGACCGGCAAACCGACCGGCCGGCACGCAGCGGATATTGGTGCGGTACATCGGCACGTTTGAACCGCAAGTCATGTGGCGCAGCTCGATCCCGTCCTCGACCAGTGCCTGCTCGAACGAGAACGAGCAGCCGAGCGCAAAGATCACCAGGTCGTCGCGCCAGACATGAGATATTCGGCTAGGTTCTTCGACCAGTTCGCCATCGCGCCATACCCGGTATTTCGACAGATCGGTGCGAATATCGAGATCTTCGCCCAGTCGCGGCAGCCGCGGATCGCCGGGCTCGGAGACCGCTAGCACCGGGCAAGGCTTCGGGTTCGCCTGGGCAAAGCGCAAAAAATCAGCGGCCATCGCCTTGGGCAGGATCACCAGATTGGCCTGGACATTGCCAGCGGCCATACCTGCCGTTGGTCCGGAAACATCTCCGGCACGGATGCGCAAGCGGGCGCGGGCGCCGGCTTCGATGCCTCGATCAACTGCTGCGCTCATCGCACGATCCTGTCAAAAGCCCTGCCGACCTTATCGCGAGGGTGTGCGGCCGCCAAGCGGGCCGGTACGCGCAACCCGACCAACCCCGCCCGACAGGGGATCAGTAACGACCGAAATACCCTCCGCCATGCACCAGCCAAATGATCAGAAGGATGACAATTATCAGCCCGAGTACGCCGCCGATACCATAGCCGCCGCCGCGGCTGTAGTACCCGCCCCGGTAATACCCAAAACCGCCGCCGAACAGAATCAGCAACAGAATGATTATCAGAATGAGACCCATCGCCGTCGCTCCTCAGCGGTTCGGAAACAATCTCCGACGTTGGAAGACGGGCTCAGCAATAGGCGACTGTGCCCACCGGTGAAAATATAGGCAAACCGATGGCTCTTTTGAAATTATCTGGGCGGATCTCTGATGCCCAAACGCGCCTAACCGCGCAGCATCGGGCCCGGCGGGTCGTTCACCGGCCGGGGCGGCGGCTCGACCGGCGGCACTGGCACCGGCCTCGGCGGTTCCTCGACGGGAGGCGGGCGATCTGGATCCGGCGGCGGCTGCGGTGGCGTGCCGGGAGGCGGGTGCGGGGTGGGACCTTGCGCCAGGCGCTCGGCGCTGCTCTCGGGCGCGGGCGAGATCATTTCCGCGCTCTCCCTACTCGCCCAGCAACGCGGCGCAGCCGAGAAACGCCGGCAGCGAATGGGTTACGACAAAGGTCGGGATTGCCGCGAGATAGGGTTCAAAACGGCCCTTGGCCTGAAAGCGGGCCCGAAACGGCGAATCGGCAAAGAACCGGCCGAGCCGCGGCACGATCCCGCCGCCAATATAAACCCCGCCGCGCGCCCCCAGCGTCAGCGCCAGATTGCCGGCCATGGTGCCGAGCATGGCGCAGAACATCGTCGTGCCCTCGGCGCATAGCGCGTCCTCGCCGCGGGTCCCGAGATCGGTGATCTGCGCCGCCGTGTAGCCTCGCGACAGAACCCCGTCGATCTCCGCCAAGGTATTGTAGAGGTTGACGAGCCCCGGGCCCGACAACACCCGTTCGGCCGAGACATGATCGAAGCGCCGCCGCATATGGTCGAGCACCGCGCTTTCGCGATCGGTCGCCGGCGCCATCGTCGCATGCCCGCCTTCTGCGGTTAGCGCCACCCAGCCCCGGCCGCAGGCAACCAGGCCCGAGACACCGAACCCCGAACCCGGACCCAGCACCGCCAGCGGCGCCCCCGGAACTTGGCTGCCCTCGCCGATCGTAATCCGATCATCGGGACCCAAATAGGGTAGCGCCAGCGCCAGCGCGGTAAAGTCGTTGATCACCTCGAGGCGGTCAAAACCGAACTGCGCCTTCAGCGCCGCGATCGAGAAGTTCCACGGGTGATTAGTCATCGACACCAGATCGCCGGTAATCGGCGAGGCGATGGCGATCGCCACCTGTCGCGGCATCGGCAAGTCGCCGCGGCCGCCGAGAAACTCGGCCAAGGCATCGCCGATCGACGGGTAATGCTCGATCGGATAGCTGCGCCACTGCAAAATCTTGCGATCGGGAGATACCAGGCCGAAACGGGCATTGGTGCCGCCGATATCGCCGACGAGCCAGATTACCGCGCCCGCCGGCTCCGCGGGGCTCGCATCCCCAGCGCTCAAGATCGCGTGCCGCGCGCCGCCAGCGCTTCGACAAAACTCTTGCGCCAGGCGGTGATGTCATTGCGCTCGATCGTCGCCATCATCGCGGTCCATCGCTCCTTGCGTTCACCGAGCGGCATCGCCAGCCCTTGCCGGATCGCCTCGGCGGTACCCTCCACATCATGCGGATTGACCAATACCGCCTCGCCGAGCTCCTGCGCAGCGCCGGCAAAGCACGACAGTACCAGCACCCCCGGGTCTGTCGCCGGCTGCGCCGCGACATATTCCTTGGCGACAAGATTCATCCCGTCGCGCAACGGTGTCACCAATCCAATCCGGCTCGCCCGGAAGAACCCAGCCAGCACCTTATGATTAAAGCTCTTGTTTATATAGCGCAGCGGTGTCCAGTCAAATTCGCCGTACCGGCCGTTGATATGGCCCGCCGAGGTGGCGAGAGTGCGGCGGATCTCTTGATATTCTGGAACCTCGGAGCGAGACGGTGGTGCGATCTGCATGAAGACGATCCGCCCGCGAGTCTCGGGATAGGTTTCGAGTAGCTGGCCAAAAGCCTCGAATCGCGCCGGCAGCCCTTTCGAATAGTCGAGCCGATCGACCCCGATCATCAAGGTCCGCTCACCAAGGCTCTGCCCCAGCCGGCGCATCTGGCGCGTGTTGTCGGCGGCCGCCGCTTCGGCGGTAACGGCGGCGGTGTCGATCCCGATCGGGAACACCTGCGCCCGCACAATTCGCCCGAAGACCCGCAATACCCCCTGTCCGAGATCCTCAGCCCCGGCCCAGCGCAACAGATAATCGCGAAAACCATGTAGATCCGACTTGGTCTGAAAACCTACCAGATCGTAGGCGCACAACGCTTCGACCAGATCGCGGTGGTTCGGCAGCACCCGCAACAATTCGGCGGGCGGAAACGGGGTATGCAGGAAAAAACCGATCGGCTGGGCGCAGTCCAAACGGCGCAATTCGCGTCCGAGCGGGATCAGGTGATAGTCATGGACCCAAACCAAATCCTCGCCGGTCAGCATCGGCACCAACGTCCGAGCAAAGTTCCGGTTTACCCGCAGGTAACCGGCAAAATCACGCCGCGAATATTCAACCAGCGAGCCGCGAAAATGGAACAGCGGCCACAACACGCGATTGGCAAAGCCAAGGTAATATTCTTGGAAATCGCGCCGTGACAGGTCGAGGGTGGCGTAAGTGAGCGGGCCGCGCGCCACCAGCGCGGGTTCGCCACCGGCTTCGTCCTTGACCTCGCCGCTCCAGCCAAACCAGATGCCGCCGCTGCTTTCGAGCGCGGCGCGAATGGCAACGGCGAGACCGCCCGAATCCGGTTTCCCGCTCTCAACCGCGACCCGATTCGAGACGACGACCAGTCGGCGGTTTTCTCCCGCACCAAGCCGTGCTTTTGCCCGCGCGTCGCGACGATCCAAGTGAGCCTCCGGCGCGCCAACCGCAATGATTTCGCCTTCGGCCATCTTATCCCCCGTTTTCTCTTTCTTCATCCAACACCGCCAGCCGATGATGGTTCCCGCAGGCCATTGATTCTCAAGCCAGCGGCCGGCTTCGCTCGAGCCAGGCGAGCACCGATGCGACCGAAGGCAAGCTATATCCAGCGCGGGTATCGGCGGCCTGCCCGACCCGGATCGCGATCCCGCCGCGGCGCTCGATTTCGGCAAATCCGTCCTCATCGGTCGCGTCGTCGCCGACAAATACCGCGCCGCGGCCCAGGAACGGCGGCTCGGCCATGAAAGCGGCAATGGCTGCACCCTTGTCCGCGCCATGCGGCTGGAACTCGACAACCATCTTGCCGCAGATCAGGCGCAGCGGCGGGCCGGCCTCGCGCTGCAGCGCCGCGGCAATAGCCAGAATCTCCGCCGCCCGGTCGGGTGCCGCGCGGTAATGCAGCGCCAAACCGTGCTGTTTGTCCTCCAAGACCAAACCGCTCCCGGCGCGCGCTAAGGCCGCGAGCCTCGGCCTGATCAGGTTGAGCGCCGCATCCGCATCAGGATCGGCCCGATCCACCCGGCTGCCGTCGGCGCGGCGCCGCTCGCTGCCGTGGGTGCCGGCGGCCGCCCCGCGCCAGGGCCGAAACAGCCGATCAAGCTCGGCCAGTGGCCGGCCGCTGATCAGCGCCAGCGCGCCGCCGCGCCCTGCGGCAACCTCGTCGAGCAGCCTCGGCAATCGGGGCGGCACCCGGACCAGATCGGAACGCGGGGCAATTTCGAGCAGCGTGCCGTCGATGTCGAGAAACAAGGCCGCATCCCGCTGCGCGGTCGGCGGCTCGGGCAGGCGAGAGGGAGATCGAAAAGCGGGAATCGTCAAAATCCAGTCCTTGTGCGATGCACATTATGCTGCCGCAGGGCGAGGTCTAACTGCCTGATCTGGCCACGAATCCTCAACAATGCCAGGCTCTTCGAAAAAAGCCGCTTGACATCGCGGCCAGACCCATTACATTGTGCAGTGCGGTAACGATCACCGGTTGTGGTCTTGCCGTACGTCTTCTAGGCGTTTCCTCCCTAAACTTGGGCCGGGCTCTAGCCGCGGCCCATTTTTTTCGCCCGCACCCCCGCTGAGCCGACGGGGGGCCGGTGCAAATCGTCGATCGCTGTCGAGCACCGCATCCGGCTCGATGTCCGGCGACGACGCGATCTCGCGGTAAATCGGGGTGAAGTCGGGGCGGGTCGCGGCAAACAGCTGCGCGAAATCATCGATGACGAAATAGCTCTGCTGGAAGCAGTCGATCCGATAGCGGGTGCGCATAACCCGGCGCAGATCGAATCCCAGACGATACGGCCGCGGGTCGTCGAGGCAGTACACCGACTCGCCGGCCGAGGACAAAATCCCCGAGCCGTAGATACGCAACCCTGCCGCAGTCGCGATCAGTCCGAATTCGACAGTGTACCAATAGAGCCGCGCAAGGCGCTGCAGATGACCCAGACCCTGCGCCTTTAGCCCGCCCTCGCCATAGGCCTGCATGTAATCGGCGAAGACCGGGTTCATCAGCAGTGGCACGTGGCCGCAGATATCGTGAAAAACGTCCGGTTCCTGCAGATAGTCGAGCTGGTCGCGGCGGCGGATGAAACAGGTCGACGGAAATCGCCGCCGGGCGAGGTGGGCAAAGAACACCGCATCGGGGACGAGGCCCGGTACCGCCACGATCCGCCAGCCAGTGGCGCGTTCGAGCACGGCGCTGAGGCGGCGAAAATCCGGGATACCGTCGGCCGCGACGCCAAGCGAGCCGATCCCATCGAGAAATTCGTCGCAGGCCCGCCCGACCAGCAGCTTTTGCTGGCGCTCGAACAGCAGTCGCCAGATCGCGTGCTGCTCCTCGCTGTAGCCGCACCAATCCTGCTCGATCGTAAAATCCGCGGCCGTATCCAGCCCGCTCCCGCTCATCACCCTCTCCATGCCAGCCGCCACCGGCCCACGCTCTCACCGACCTCTTCGCTAAGAAGTGAGAATGGGGGTGCGCCGGATCAATCGAGCAGTTGGTGCGGGTTGCGCCGGGCCGTCACCGGCCGGCGGCAAGGCATTCGTGCGCGGCCAAGCTCAAGTGAGCGATCAATTCGGTCATCTGCGCAGCAAGCTTCGCGAAGCGCGGCTTTCGCCGGTAGTTATGCTCGTCCATATAGAGCGCGCGGTTGATCTCGATCTGCAAGGCATGTCGGCGGCGGCAGGGATCGCCGTAATGGTCGGTGGTGAACCCCCCGGCATAAGGCGCGTTGATCGCAACCGAAAAGCCGCGCGCAGCGAGGAAATGCTGCGCCGCCTCGAGGATCGCTGGCGCGCAGGCCGCGCCATGGCAATCGCCCAGCACGACGTCGGCGCCGCCGCGCCCGCAGCCAGCACCGGCGGCAGACGGCATCGAATGACAGTCGATCAGCAAACAGCCGCCGAAATCCGCCTCGACCTCCTCGATCAGCTGGCGCAAGGCCCGGTGATACGGGTAATAGAGGCCATTGATGCGCCGCTGCGCCTCGGCAAAGTCGAGTTTTCCGGCATAGATCTCCTCGCCGCTGGCGACGATGCGGGCAATCGTGCCGAGGCCCATGCGCACCCGCGGCGAGCCGGCGTTGACGAATTCCGGCAGGGCGTCGGCGAACATCGCCGGATCGAGTTCGTAGGCTTCGCGGTTGACATCGAGATAGGCGCGCGGGAAGCGCGCCGCCAGCAGCACCGCGCCGAGGCTCGGGGCGGCGGCGAACAGCTCGTCGACAAAACTGTCCTCCGAGCGCCGCAGCGACAACGGGTCGAGCCGCGAGGCAGCAACGAATTCGGCCGGATAGTCGCAGCCGCTATGCGGCGACGCAAGGATCAGCGGCAGCCGCTCAGCCGCCGGCCGCCGCACTTCGATAACCGCGCAGGACAGCTCGCCATCCATGCTGTCGAGCTTAGTGCGCCGGCAACCGACTGTCATCAGAACGGTGCCTCGGCATCGCCAAAATTCAATCCCTGGCGGCGGCCGCGCGTTAGACTGAAGGTGAACAGCTCCCCGGCCCGGTCATAGATGACCACGCTCAGTGAAAAGGAACCCGAATGCAGCGTCGCAAGCTTGGTGAATTGGAGGTCTCGGCGATCGGTCTCGGCTGCGCGACGATGACCCCGTTTTATGGCGAGCCCGACCCGGCCGAGGCGATTGCGGCGATCCGGCGCGCGGCCGAGCTGGGGATCGATCTGCTCGACACCTCGGATGCCTATGGCAGCGGCCGCAACGAGGAGCTGATCAGCCGCGCAATAGCGGGCGCCCGAAGCCGCTATGTCATCGCCAGCAAGTTCGGCAATCTGCGGCGCCCGGACGGCACCCCCCATGCCGACGGCAGACCGCAATACGTCAAGACCGCATGCGAGCGCAGCCTGGAGCGCCTGCGCACCGATGTCATCGATCTCTATTACATCCACCGCATCGACCGCACCGTGCCGATCGAGGACACGGTCGGCGCGATGAGCGATCTCGTCAGCGCCGGCAAGGTACGCTTTCTCGGCATTTCGGAAGCCGGCGCGCAGACCATCCGGCGCGCCCACGCGATCCATCCGTTGAGCGCCGTGCAGATCGAATATTCGCTGTGGACTCGCGATGTCGAGAACGAGGTTCTGGGCCTCTGCCGCGAGCTCGGCATCGGCTTTGTCGCCTACAGCCCGCTCGGCCGCGGGTTTCTGACCGGCACGGTCACCGACCGCGAGGCTCTGGGCGCGGCCGACGCGCGGCGGCGAATGCCGCGCTTCCAGGCAGAAAACCTGCAGCACAACCTTGAGCTCGTCGTCGAGCTGCGCCGGCTGGCGACCGCCGAAGGGTGCACCACGGCGCAGCTGGCCCTGGCCTGGCTGCTGTCGCGCGATCCCACGATCGTCCCGATCGCCGGTACCAGCCACCGGCGCTGGCTCGACGAGAACGCCGCCGCTGCCGAATTGAAGATCTCAGCCGCGACGCTTGACGCGCTCGATCGGGTCTTCGCTCCCGGCGCTGCCGCCGGGGCGCGCTATTCCGAGCTGGTCAGCCGCTCCGTCGGTCTGTAAGGGAGCTGCCATATCTCGCGCTCTTGGGCCATGCGGCATGGTTTTGCTGGGCGCGACCCCCTGCGCTCGCCTAAGATGGGGTGAGGGTGCGCCGGTTGCGCACCGCTGGCTGCACCAGGAGCAAGCAATGGCGATGTTCTCCCATGTCGCGGTCGGAACCAACGACCTCGACAAGGCTCGCGCGTTCTATGACAGCGTCTTGGGGCCGCTCGGCTACAAGCGCGTGAAGGACCTCGGAGACCGCGGTTCGTGCTGGGGCCAGTCGAGCGAGGAATTCATCGTGCTGACCCCGGCCGACGGCAAGCCGGCGACCGCTGCCAATGGTGGCACGGTCAGCTTCGAGGCGCCGAGCCGAGCCGCGGTCGCGGCGTTTCACCGGGCGGCCCTCGCCGCCGGCGGCAAGGACGAAGGTGCGGTCGGGCCGCGCGGCTTCTGGCCGCACGCATATGCCGGCTATGTCCGCGATCTCGACGGCAACAAGCTCGCCGCTTACTGCCGCAAACCCGAGTAGCCCAGGCGCAAGCCGACGCTCGATCGAGCGCCGGGAACCCCCCTCCGCACGGGATGGCCGATGCGTCTGCGGATTTGACTGGAGAAACCGATGATGCCGGTTAACGGTGCGGCATCCGCCCCGGACCATGCCGCCCTGATCCGCGATCAATTCACCCGCCAGGCGACGCCGTTCAATACCGCCGGTCCGATCGCCGACGCCACCGCACTAAAGCTGATCGTCGACGCGGCAGACCCGCGACCCGACGATACGTTGCTCGACGTCGCTTGCGGCGGCGGCATCGTCGTCTGCGCGTTTGCCCCCCGTCTGCGCCAGGCGACCGGCATCGACATGACCCCGGCGATGCTCGACCGCGCCCGCCGCCGCGCCGCCGAACACGGGCTCGCCAATGTCGATTGGCGCGAAGGCGACGTCGCCGGCCTGCCGTGGCCCGATGCCGCGTTCACGATCGTCACGAGCCGCTTTGCCGTGCACCATTTCCCCGATCCGGCCGCGGTCATGCGCGAGATGGTGCGGGTGTGCGCGCCGGGCGGACGGGTCGTGCTGGTCGACACCTGCGCCTCGCCCGATCCGGCCAAGGCCGCCGAATTCAACCGGCTCGAAAAGCTGCGCGACCCTTCGCATGTGCGCGCATTGCCGCTTGCCGAACTGCAAGCGCTGTTCCGCAATGCCGGCCTGGGTCCGCCGCAAGCCAGCTTCTACGAGTTGCGCGACACGGTCCAAAATCTGCTGGCGCGCTCGTTTCCCAACCCGGGCGACGAGACGGAGATCACCCAGATGTTCGCGTCATCGATCGAACACGACCGGCTCGGCATTCCGGTGCACCGCGTCCGCGACCGGCTCGAATACGCCTATCCGGTGACGATCCTCGCCGCCCGACGCGACTAGCCGCCCTGGCCTTTATCGCCGCGCCAGCTTATCATCGGCGGGTCGTGTCCCCGTAGCTCAGCCGGATAGAGCAACAGTTTCCTAAACTGTGGGTCGCGTGTTCGAGTCACGCCGGGGACGCCATAGTTTCGGGTCAGCTGCTATTTTCTGCGGCGCTTACTTTGTCGAGCCGTGCGTACCGGTAGAAGATCGCTGAGCCCGCCCAGGCGAGCACGAACACGCCGATTATAACGAACCCCAATCCGTTGAAATTAGCGTTCAGTCCGCCGACGCCGTCCCAAAACCAGCCACCGAGGCCGAGTTGGTCGCCGATCAGGCCAAGCCCTTCGATGCCGCCGATCAGCAGCGCCACCACCACCGATACCGCGGTAATCACCAGATTATAATAGAGCTTGCGGATTGGATTGATGAACGCCCAGTTGTAAGCACCGAGCATCAACACCCCGTCGGTGGTGTCGATCAGCGACATGCCGGCCGCGAACAGCGCCGGGAACACCATGATCGACCAGATCGACGTGCCGTGCGCAGCCTGGGTGGCAGCGATGCCGAGCAGGGCCGCTTCTGTCGCGGTGTCGAAGCCGAGCCCGAACAGGAAACCCACCGGGAACATATGCCAGCTGCGCGTGACCAGCCGGAACAGCGGCCGGAACAGCCGCGCCAGCAGCCCTCGGCTATTGAGCAGCAGGTCGAAGTCCTGGTCGGCGAAAATCCCGCCGTTGCGGACGTGTCGAAATGCCCGCCAGATCCCGATCAGGATGACGATGTTCATCGCCGCGATCGCCAGCAGGAATAAGGTCGAGACCAAGGTCCCGATGACGCCACCCAAATGGTTGAAGGCGGCAAAGCGCGAGCCGAGCGCGATCACCGTGGCGGCGATCCCGCCCGCGGCCAGCAGCAGCACCATTGCATGACCAAGCGCGAAGAAGAGGCCGACGCCAACCGGACGTTTCCTCGCCTGCATCAGCTTGCGCGTGACGTTGTCGATTGCGGCGATGTGGTCAGCGTCGACGGCGTGCCGCAGGCCGAAGCCATAGGCCAGAAACGCCGTGCCGAGCAGCACTGGCCTCTCGTGGAAAAGGGAGAGTGCCCAACCCCAGACGCCGAGATTGGCAAGGATCAGCAGCAAGAATATTGCGCCAAGCCGTCTGCCCAGCTCAGCGGCGTGCTGATCGGAGCTTCGGGTCAGTGCCTTGAACATCAACACCCCACAATTGGCCGTCACCTGTCGCTGCGAGCCAATAGCAGTTGACGACCGGCTCGCCGCTTACAGTTGCGGGGGCAGCCAGGGCATTGACCCTGTTCCCTTTTCATCCCCTCAGGAAGCCATCCGGGCGATGATAGGAGGCCGCTATGTTTTGGGTCAACGGGTGTTGCACGACATTCCCATCCGATGTCTGGCGTCGCATTGCACCAGGCCGCGGCTCAAGATCGATTGTCGGGCCGGCCCGAGCGCGACCGTGTTTCAGCTACTGGTGCGCACCGGCGCAGGGGGCGATGACCCCATGGGATTAACGGCCGCGCAGCTTCATCGTCACCCGCTCGGTTGATTGAGACGGCGCGGCAGCAGGAGGTAATACCGGCCCCGCGCGTCCATTGCGCCGGGCCGGCCGCTAAGCTGGCTAGGTGTTCATCGCGTCGAAGAATTCGGTGTTGCTCTTTGATTCCTTGAGCTTGTTGATCAGGAATTCGAGGCCGTCGACGGTGCCCATCGGGGTCAGCACCCGGCGCAAAACCCACATCTTCGACAACACGCCACGGTCGACCAGCAGCTCCTCCTTGCGGGTGCCGGATTTGGTGATATCGATCGACGGAAAGGTGCGCTTGTCGGCGACCTTGCGGTCGAGCACGATCTCCGAATTGCCGGTGCCCTTGAACTCCTCGAAGATCACCTCGTCCATGCGCGAGCCGGTATCGATCAGCGCGGTCGCGATGATCGTCAGCGAACCGCCTTCCTCGATGTTGCGGGCGGCGCCAAAAAAGCGCTTCGGCCGCTGCAAGGCGTTGGCGTCGACGCCGCCGGTCAACACCTTGCCCGAGGACGGCACCACCGTGTTGTAGGCCCGCGCGAGACGGGTGATCGAGTCGAGCAAGATCACGACATCACGCTTGTGTTCGACCAGGCGCTTGGCCTTCTCGATCACCATCTCGGCGATCTGCACATGGCGCTGGGCCGGCTCGTCAAAGGTCGAGCTGATCACCTCGCCGCGCACCGAACGCGCCATGTCGGTGACTTCCTCGGGCCGCTCGTCGATCAGCAGCACGATCAGATATACCTCGGGATGGTTCGCGGCGATGGCATGGGCGATGTTCTGCAGCATCACCGTCTTGCCGGTGCGCGGCGGCGATACGATCAGCGCCCGCTGACCCTTGCCGAGCGGGGTGATCAGGTCGATGACCCGCGTCGTCAGATCGCGCCGCGACGGGTCCTCGAATTCGAGGCCCAGCTTCTCCTCCGGATAGAGCGGGGTCAGGTTGTCGAAATTGATCCGCTGGCGAAGCCGGTCCGGCTCATCGAAGTTGATCCCGCTGACCTTGAGCAAGGCGAAATAACGCTCGCCATCACGCGGTGAGCGGATCTCGCCTTCGACCGTGTCCCCGGTGCGCAGACCAAAGCGACGCACCTGGCTCGGGCTGACGTAGATATCATCGGGACCGGCCAGATAATTGGCTTCCGGCGAGCGCAGGAAACCAAACCCATCAGACAAAACTTCGAGCACGCCGTCGCCGGAAATTGGCACGTCGTTCTCGGCCAACTGTTTGAGAATGGCGAACAGCATGTCCTGCTTGCGCAGCGAGGATGCGTTCTCAATTTCGAGCTCTTCGGCGAACGCCAGCAGCTCGGCGGGGGTTTTTCGTTTCAGTTCCTGGAGATTCATGGAGATTCGCGTGGCGGTGGGGGCTGGGTTCGCCGGTCCAGGGCATCCTGCCGACACAATCCGGCAGGTTCAAAGGTCTGGCGAGGGATGGCGGGGATTGACGGGAAAAGGCAGGCGACCCGAAGGCCATTCCCCTTAGCCAGAGGATTTAGGCGTGTCAAATGCAATATCAAGATCCCCCGAAGTCATGAAAAAACCGACAACATCTCAAAACGGCTTGACTACGACGAGCACGACAATTCCGATCAGCACGACGGTCGGCAGTTCGTTGACAATGCGAAAGAAGCGCGGCGAATGCCGGTTTCGCCCTGCGGCGAAATCCTGGCGCCAACGGGCGAGCAGCGCATGATAGGCGAGCAGTATCGCAACCAGACCGAGCTTCGCCCAGATCCACCCGCGATGCCAATCGACGACACCGGGGGTGGCGGCCAGCACCAGACCAAAGGCCAAGGTCGCCAGCATCGCCGGGGTCATGATCCCGCGCAGCAAGCGGCGCTCCATGATCATGAAGGTCTGCAACCGATCCGAACCGGCCGGCGCCATCGCGTGATAGACGAAGAGCCGCGGCAGATAAAGCAGCCCGGCCATCCAGGCCACGACCGCGATGATGTGAGCCGATTTGGTCCAAGGATAAAGCGCGGCGAGCCAAACGCTCAAGAACGGGCCCCAGCAAATGGCCAGCAGACGCCGCCGGTCGAGCCCGAGACGGGACCCGCATCACGAACGAGCCGCGCGAGCGCAGCAATGAAACCGGGGTCGGCACCGACCGTAGGCACCCGGTGATAGGCCGGGACGCCGCTCGCTTCGGCGATCCGGCGATAGTCGAGGTCGAGCTCGACCAGGGTCTCCGAATGCTCCGAGACAAACGAGATCGGCGTCACGACCAGCGGTACGCCATCGGCGCCGGCGCGCCGGATCTCGGCATCGGTCGAAGGACCGATCCACTTGAGCGGGCCGACCCGGCTCTGAAAGCACACCCGCCAGTCGAGATCGGGCAGCGCGAGCGCCGCGACAATCGCGCGCGCGGTCATTTCGACCTGTGCCGGATAGGGATCGCCGGCGTCCACGATCCGTTGCGGCAGGCCATGCGCGCTCAGCAGCAGGCGCGGCGTCCTGCCGGCACCCGCAGCCCGATCGAGAACGGTCCGGATCAATCCGGCGACCGCGTCGATAAACCCGCTGTCGATCGGATAGCAGCACACGCTGCGGGTCGGCAGAGTGAGACCGTGCCGGGCGGCGGCGTGCCGCCACTCGGCGAGCGAAGAAGCCGTCGTCGTCGTCGAGAATTGCGGATAGAGCGGCAGGCAGACAATTTCGTCCGGCGCCCATTCGGCGACCGCGCGCGCGGCTGCGGCACTCGTCGGGTGCCAATAGCGCATCGCGATAAAGCAGCGATGCCGATCTCCGAGAGCCGCTTCCAGCGCTCGCGCCTGGGCTTCGGTATTGGCCAGGAGCGGCGACCCACCGCCAAGCCGCGCGTAAATGTCGCGTGCAGTCCTGGCGCGTCCGCGCGCGATAAGCCACGCCAGCGGCAGCCGCAGCGGCGCCGGTAGCCGGATGATCGCCGGATCCTTGAACAGGTTGAACAGAAACGGCGCCACCGCCGCGAGCGAATCGGGGCCGCCGAGGTTCATCAGCACGACCGCGGTGCGCGCCATGTCACACCGAGACCACCGGCCCGGCAAGCAAGGCCGCGAGCATGGCGACGTTCTCGGGCGGCGTCTGCGGCAACACCCCGTGACCGAGATTGAACACCCAGGGCCCGCCGCAAAAGGCCTGGCGCATGTCGCGAACGGCGCTTTCGAGGGCAGCGCCGCCGGTCAGCAGCAGGACCGGATCAAGGTTGCCCTGAATTGTCGCAAGCGGGCGCAGTCGGGCATTGGCGAACCCCGCCGGAACGACGGTATCGAGCGCCACCGCGTCGATCCCGGTCTCGACGACATAGCGCTCATAGAGCGGGCCCGCGCCACGCGGAAATCCGATGATCGGACAACCCGGATATCGGGCCTTCAGGGCCGCGACGATCCGCGCTGTCGGGGCAATCACCCATCGTGCAAACGCCGCCTCGGGCAGGATACCGGCCCAGCTGTCGAACAGCTGGACGATTTCGGCGCCGGCCGCGATCTCGGCCGCAAGCAGCTCGATCGTGGCTTCGGTCAACAGTTCGATCAGCGCGGCAAAGCCTTGCGTATCGCCATAGGCCCAGCCCTTGACCTGGCGAAAATCACGGCTTGCGCCGCCCTCGACCATATAGGTCGCAACCGTCCAGGGTGCGCCGGCAAAACCGATCAGCGCGGTCTGCGGCCCGATCTGTGCACGCACCCGGCGGATCGCCTCGAACACCGGCTCGAGGCGCGAGACGGCATGCGCGCGGCTGAGCACAGCCACCCCGGCGTTGCTGCAAATCGGTTCGAGCACCGGTCCTTCGCCTTCGCGAAACGTCAGCCTCTGCCCGAGCGCGTGGGGTAACAGCAGAATGTCGGAGAACAGGATTGCCGCGTCCATGCCATAACGCCGCACCGGTTGCATGGTCAGCTCGGCTGCCAATTCTGGGGTCCGGCACAGCTCGACGAAATCCCCCGCTCGCGCCCGAACCGCTCGATATTCGGGCAGATAGCGCCCAGCCTGGCGCATCAGCCACCATGGTGGCGGTGACAACGCCTCACTGGCAAGCACGCGAAGCAGAGGCTTGGTTTTGGTGCCGACGGGCAAAATCGCTCTCCTCTCCATTCATATAAGTTTTCTAGATGGTAGTAAGCTTATGATCCGGTGAGTAGCGGGGAGTGACGATCGATCCCGTGATTGTGCACGGCCTGAGGTGCACGGCGAAAATGTCGGAAGGGATTGTGGACGAACCCTGCAGCTTTGCGCGTTCGACGAGATAGATTGCGGCTGTGCAAGGATCGAAAAGTGGGGATGCTTTGCCGCCGGATCTGCATGATCGCTGATGTTCGCAGGCGGCGACAGATTTGGCTCACAGTGGGGAAACCCGGTTGATGATTTTGGCGAAATGCAGACAGGTTCGGGCATCGGGGCGCGCCAAGGATGATTCGTGGATGGTGCCGGAAATGATGCACAGCTGCACGGGGATGACCGGCTCCGGTCGGGGCCGGCTGGCGTGACCCGGTTTCACCTCCATCTCGTATCTGATTCGACCGGTGAAACCGTGCATTCGGTTGCCCGTGCCTGCCTCGTGCAATTTGACGAAGTCCAGCCGGTAGAGCACGTCTGGAGCATGGTGCGCACCCGCAGTCAGGTCGACCGGGTCGTCGCCGGGGTCGAGGCCAATCCCGGCGTTGTTCTGTTCACCCTGGTCAGTGACCAGCTTCGTCAATTGCTGCAACAGGGCTGCCGCCGCCTCCAGGTGCCGGCGATTCCGGTGCTCGACCCGGTAATCGGGGCGCTCGCCTCCTATCTGCACCGCGAGAGCCGCGGCGTCCCGGGTAAGCAGCACCTGCTCGACAGCGAGTATTTTGCCCGCATCGATGCCATGACCTTTGCTCTCAATCATGATGATGGGCAGTCGGGCTGGGGGCTCGATGATGCCGATGTCTGCCTTGTAGGGGTGTCGCGGACGTCGAAGACGCCGACCTGCCTCTATCTCGCCAATCGCGGGGTCAAGGCGGCGAACGTGCCGTTCGTGCCGGGAGTGCCGCTGCCGCCTGAGCTGGTCGAGGCCCGGCGCCCGCTGATCGTCGGCTTGACCAATGACCCCGAGCGGTTGATCCAGCTGAGGCGCAACCGGCTCAGCATGTTGCATCATGACGAAACCACCGACTATACGGATACCGAGGCAGTGCGGGCCGAAGTCCGCGAGGCGCGGCGGATCTTCGCCGAGCGGCACTGGCCGGTGATCGACGTGACCCGTCGCTCGATCGAGGAAACGGCGGCGGCGATCCTCAGGCTGTTGGCCCGGCGCCATGGCCTCGCTGAATGAGCCGGCGATTTGGCCACAGCGGCTCGCTGCCGAGGGCGATCGGCGGCTACCTTTTTCGGCCGCAGCGATTGACAATCATTTCCTGATCGCTTGCCCGCCATTGCTCGAGCCATAAATAATTCCCCGATCAAGGGTGTGCTTGCGGGTTGACGGGGCCTGGGCTCGGAGATGGCCGTCGGTGGGCGCACTGTGGTAACAAGCAGGCGATGAAGATCACCGGTTCGACCCGGCTCGCCGGCATCATGGGATGGCCGGTGGCTCACTCCCGCTCGCCCCTGCTGCACGGTTTCTGGCTCGACGAGACCGGGGTCGACGGCGCCTATCTGCCACTGGCGGTGCGCCCTGAACATCTCGAACAGGCGTTGCGGGCGCTACCGGCGATGGGTTTTCGCGGCTGCAATCTGACGATCCCGCATAAGCAAGCGGCGTTGCGGGTGGCAGACCGAATCGACCCGCTGGCGCGCCGGATCGGGGCGGCCAACACGATCATCGTCGCCGATGATGGAAGCCTTGCAGCCAGCAACACCGATATCTATGGGTTTCGGGAAAACCTGCGGGAGCAGGCGCCTGATTGGGATGCCTCGGCGGGTGCTGCGGTCGTGCTAGGCGCGGGCGGTTCGGCGCGGGCGGTTGTGGCGGCGCTTGCCGCGATCGGGGTTGGCGAGGTGCGCCTCGTCAACCGGACCCGCGATCGAGCCGATGCGGTCGCCGATGCGCTATCCGCAGAGGGGTTGCGGATTTCGACCCATTCGTGGGGTGAGGCGAAAGCGGTTCTGGACGGCGCCGGGCTGCTGGTCAACACCACCAGCCTCGGCATGGCCGGCGAGCCGCCGCTCGTGCTCGACCTGGCGCCGCTACCGCGGTCGGCCCCGGTCGTTGACATCGTCTACGTGCCGCTCGAAACCGCCCTGCTGGCGATGGCGCGTCGCCGCGGCCATCCAGTGGTCGATGGCCTCGGCATGCTGCTGCACCAGGGTCGGCCGGGCTTCGAGGCGTGGTTTGGCGCCAAGGTGCGGGTCAGCCGCGAGCTGCGCGCCGCGATCGTGGCAAGCCTGGCGGAGCCGCGGTGATCGTCGTCGGTCTGACCGGCTCGATCGGCATGGGCAAGAGCACCGCGGCGGCGCTGCTGCGGCGGATGCGGGTGCCGCTGTTCGACGCCGATCGGCTGGTGCATCGCCTGCTGGCACCGGGCGGCGCTGCTGTAGCGGCGGTAGCGGCGGCGTTTCCCGGTGCGAGAACCGCATCTGGGGGCATTGATCGCGGCGTTCTCGGCAAGCAGGTGTTTGGCGATCCCGCGGCGCTGGCCCGGCTGGAGCACATCGTGCATCCGATGGTTGCTGATCACGAAAAGCGGTTTCTCGCTGCGGCGCGGGCCCGCCGCGAGCCGATCGCCGTACTCGATGTGCCGTTGCTGTTCGAGAGCCGCGGCGCCGGGCGCTGCGATTACGTCGTCGTCGTCTCGGCGCCGGCCTCGGTCCAGCGCCAACGCGTGCTGCGCCGGCCGGGAATGACCGAAGCGCGCTTTGCCGCGATTCTCAAACAGCAGATGCCCGATGCCGAGAAGCGGCGGCGCGCCGATTTTGTGGTCCCGACCGGACTCGACCGAAAGCTGAGCTTGCAGCGCCTGCGGGCGATCGTCAGACTTTTGCGGCGCGGCAAACCGCGGCTCGCTGGGCGGGAGGGCCGGCTGGCGCGGAAAGAACGGCGGCGGGGGTGATGCGCGAAGTCGTACTGGACACCGAAACCACAGGCCTCGATCCGCAGGCCGGCCACCGGATCGTCGAGATCGCCTGCATCGAGCTGGTGCACCATATCCCGACCGGCCGCAATTTCCACCGCTATGTCAACCCGGGGCGGGACATGCCGGCAGATGCGCTGTCGGTGCACGGGCTAACCGCGGAATTCCTTGCGCCGCATCCATCCTTCGCGGCGGTGGTCGACGATCTGCTCGCATTTATCGGCTCGGATCCGCTGGTGATCCACAATGCCGAATTTGACCTGGCCTTCCTGAATATGGAATTGGCACTGCTCGAGCGCGCGCCGGCGGTGTTCCCGCATATCGACACCTTGGCACTCGCCCGACAGCGATTTCCCGGCGCGCCGGCGAGCCTTGACGCTCTGTGCCGCCGGTTCGCGGTCGATTTGTCCGGCCGCGACCATCATGGAGCCAAAATCGATTGCAGCCTGCTCGCCGCCGTTTATCTGGAGTTGATCGGCGGACGTCAGCCCGGCCTCGATTTTGCGATGCCGGCTGCTGCCTCCGTCGCTGCGATCCGGATCGCACGGGCGCCGCGCCCGCATGCTCCCTCGCTCGACGAGCTCGCGGCCCATCGGGCGATGCTGGCGCTGCTGACCGCCCCGTTGTGGCTCGCCGAGGCGTGAGGCTCAAACCGTGGTGCTGTCGTCATCGGCGATGTTCTGCTCTGGCGCCCGGTGCTGGCGCAGCAGTTCGGCAAAGTCGATCGGATTGATCATCAGCGGTGGAAAGCCGCCGTCGCGGGTGGCATTGGCGATGATCGCGCGGGCAAACGGGAAGATGATCCGCGGCGCTTCCACCAGGACCAGGTTCGAGAGCAGTGGTTCAGGGGCGTTTCGGACCGTCACCACTGCCGCATAGGCGAGCTCGACCAGGAATACCGGCTGTTCCTGGGCATTCGCCGTCGCATTGATCGTCAGCACGACCTCGTAGGCTTCGGGATTGAGGTTTTGCGCCTTGACATCGACGTTGATCGCCACGTCCGGCTGTGCGGGTTGCTGAACCAGGCTTTGCGGTGCCCGCGGGTTTTCGAACGACAGATCCTTGACGTATTGAAAGTTGATAAAAAATTGTGGTCCGTCCGAGCTTTCCGGCAGTACGCCGGCTTCGCCATTGCCCCTGGTCTCTCCCGGCATGATCCCCTCCCGTGGCGAACCCTAGTCGATCCGGCTGGCTAGCATGGATCGGGAAGATGCAGCAATCGTTGCCGCCGCCCCTCAGCGCGCGGCGGGCATAAGTAGCGGCTCCGCTAGCCGCTCGGAGGGGGCCGGCTCGATCCGCAGGCCGTACCGTTCGGCACCTTGGGACCGGCCACCCGGTCAAGGTTGAGAAGACCAAGCCGCTCGTGCCGCCCCCGCGGCCTCGCCGCCGGCCAACTCCGATCAGGACCGGATCCAGGATTCCCGGGTCGCGCCGGCTCGCGGAAAAGACCCGGCTGAATGCGGTTTCGCCGTGCCGGATCAAGATCAACGCGGTTCTCGTCGCGGCGCCGGCAGAGCGGTGTCCTCCACTCGGCGGTAGTCGCCCTCGATGGTAGCGGGTCCGGTGCGACGGTTTGCTGCGGCGGCTAAGCGGCGGATCAGCTGACGGCGCAGCGCCGGAATCAGCAGCCCTGCCGCGACCAGATCGCTGATAAATCCGGGAATGATCAGCAGAACGCCGGCCGCGGCGCGAAGCGCGCCACCAATAAGCGCGGGTAATGCCGGCTCGCTCGCGGCCAGACTCCGGCGCAGCTCGGACAACAGCGAGAATTGGGTTGTGCGCAGGACCGCTCCTCCGGCCGCGGCGCCTAAGAGGAGGAGCAACAGGGTTGGCCCGGGCCCGAGCCATCCGGCGATTGCCAAGGTCGCGTAGCCCTCGATCAGCAGGTATCCGAGAAGGGCCAGTCGCAGCGGTCGTTTCACCGGCGGCGCACAGGGCACGCTTGTCGCGGTAGCGCCCGCGCCCCATCTGAACCTAGCAGCATGCGAGGGCCGTTCCCCGGCCCTAGCCGCAGGGTGGCGAGGCGCTCCGGTCGATGGACGATTACCAATACATCATCCTGTTCGCGATGATCGCCGCCTTTCTCATACTGCGGCTGCGCAGCGTTCTTGGCCGGCGCACCGGGAATGAGCGGCGGCGCGAGTTGTTCGTGCGGCGCTCGGCGCCGGTCGCCGACAAACCCAGCTCCGAAAAGGTGGCGACGCCGGCAGACCCGGGCAAGGTCGTCGCGCTCCCGACCCCGGCCGGCAAGCCGGCCGATACGGTCGCCGAGGGGCTCGCCCGGGTCCGCCGGGCCGACCCTGGCTTCGATCCGGCGCAGTTTTTGCTGGGGGCTCGTTCCGCCTTTGAGATGATCGTCGCCGCCTACGCCAAAGGCGACAAGGAGGGGTTGCGCCCGCTGTTGAGCGACGAGGTCTACCGCCCGTTTGCCGCGACGATCGATGAACGGGCTGCCGCCAAGGAGACTTTCGAGACGCGCGATTTGCGGCTCGACGATGCCGAGATTGTCGATGCCGATGTTTCCGGGCGCACCGCGCGGGTAACGGCCAAGCTCGTGTCGCATCAGATCAATGTGACGCGCGCGATGGATGGCAGCATCGTCGATGGCGATCCCGAGCACCCGGTCGAAAAGACCGACTACTGGACCTTTGCCCGCGATACCCGATCCTCTGATCCGAACTGGGTCCTGGTCGCCACTGGTAGCGGCTGACGCTCGGCGCCGACGATGCTGCCACGCGGCCTGCCACGCGGCCACCGGTGTTGCGATCGCGGCGTAGGCGTTCGGCTTCGAGCGCGATGCGGACCCGTCTCGGCTGACCTTGACGCCAGTTGGTTTTGACCGGCTGGATGGGTGGCAACAGGACGACGTCGCTGCGGCGCTGCTGTTGCCCGGCCGGTGCGACCGCTGGCGACTGAGCCAACCCGTTCGCGAGGTCCTGTGAATAGGGTTTTGGCATTCGATGCCGACCCCAACCCCGGCCAGCATCTTGAATCACAAACCCCTAAAACCTGAGAATCCTCGTCTTGATTCAAGCTATTAAAATCTCTCTAGACGGTTAGCACCGTCTGCCCTGTCGTCTTTCGATCCTGCAAGTCGCGATGGGCGCGGGCGGCCTCGCGCAACGGGTAGGTCTGGTTGACCGCGATCTTGACCGCGCCGCTCTGCACGACCTCGAATAATTCGCGTGCCGCGGTCAGCAAATCTTCGCGGGTTGCGGTGTAGGTGTTCAGGGTCGGGCGGGTCAGGAACAGCGAACCCTTGGCGGCGAGGATGCCGATATCAACCGGTCCGATCGCGCCAGAGGACTGGCCGAACGACGCCATCAGCCCAAGCGGCGCCAAGCAGTCTAGCGACTTGTAGAAGGTGTCCTTGCCGACCGAATCATAGACCACCGGCAGCTTTTTACCCTGGGTGATCTCGCCGACTTTGGCGACGAAATCCTCGCGGCGGTAGTTGATCGGATAGTCGCAGCCATGCTTTTTCGCCAGCGCGGCTTTCTCGTCGTCGCCGACGGTGCCGATCACGGTGGCGCCGAGGTGCTTGGCCCATTGGCAAACGATCAACCCGACGCCGCCGGCCGCGGCATGGATCAGAATCGTCTCGCCGCGTTTGACCGGGTGGGTGCGGCGCACCAGATACCACGCGGTCATCCCCTTCAGCATCATCGCCGCGGCTTGGGCATCGGTGATCCCGGCGGGCACCGGGACGAGCCGATCGGCCGGCATCACCCGGCCTTCGCTATAAGCTCCGATCGGACCTCCGGCATAGGCCACCCGGTCGCCGGGCTTGAGCCCGCTGACCCCCGGCCCGATCTCCTCGACAATCCCGGCCGCCTCGGAGCCGAGCCCGCTCGGCATCGGCATCGGGTAGAGCCCGCTCCGCTGGTAAGTGTCGATGTAATTGAGCCCGACGGCGGTGTGCTTGAGCCGCACTTGGCCCGGCCCGGGCTTGCCGACTTCCACCTCCTGCCAGGAAAGGACTTCGGGCCCGCCGGCCTTGTCGAACCGGATTGCGTGAACCATGGCGGTATCCTCCCAATGACATTCGCGATCAGCCAAGGCGAACGATAGCCTTCGCCGGCCCTCCCGTCACGGCTGTCTAGCGGAGCGCTGGTCGGTGGTCATTGCGAGGAGCGCAGCGACGCGGCAATCTCGATACCGGCAGGGTCCGATGGCCCGAGATCGCGTCGCGGCGCTCGCAACGACAACTGCGGGTCCGCAGCGCCCTCCAGTGCGAGCAGCGCGCGCTTCGTCGGGAGCCCGGCGCCGCCGCTATAGCCGCCGACGCCGGCGCGCGCCAGGACCCGATGGCACGGTATGACGATCGGGATCGGATTGCGACCGCAAGCACGGCCCACAGCGCGTGGTGCGGAGCCGACTTCCATCGCCAGCTCGCCATAGCTGCGCGTCTGGCCGAACGGGATACGCCGCATCGCCGCCCAGACCCGCTGTTCAAAGGGCGAGCCGTCGGGATCGAGCGGTAGCTCGAAATGGTTCAGCCGCCCCGCAAAATAGGCGTCGAGCTGGCGGTGCGCCTCGGCCAGCAGCGGCGTCTCTTCGCCTCGACTGCTCGGACCCCAGCCGATCGCCACGACGGCGTCGGCGGTTGCAGAGATGGTGAGGCCCCCGACCGGGCTGTCGATCGCGATCGAGCTCAACATGCCGGCTCCCCCCTTATCAGCACGAAGCATGAACATTAGTGCTGTTCTGCGAGTTTGGCCAGCAGTATTTGGCGGTCGCTCACGGGCAGCGAGCATACCGGGCCGATGCAGATGTAAGCGGCCGGCCGATTGTCGACGAGGCCCTTGCCATGCGCCGGATGATCCTGCGGCAGCTCTCGGCCCGGCGGCAGGCTCGTGACCACGCGGTTCGGCAGCGAAACCTGATAGACCGCCCGCCGCAATCCCTCCAATGCCGCCTCGCCCGGCTCGCCGGCGAGCACGATCTGCATCGGCTCGGCCAGCAATTCAGCGTTGTTGAGCAATGTCGCGAGCGGAAAGAAATTGCGCGCGAGCTCGCCGGAAAACGCTTCGGCGATCGCTTCGGCACGGCGGCGGTAGGCGTCCTCGCCGGTCAGGATCGCCAGCCGGGTCAACACCCCGACGAGGGTCCCATTGCCGGCCGGAACCGCCGAGTTGGCGGCGGTCTTGACGCGGGCGATCAAGGCTTCGGTGTCGTCGGCGGAAAAGAAATAGCCGCCGCCCGCCGCGTCCCAATAATGCTGGTCGAGGATTGCCACCCAGCCGCGCGCCTGGGCGAGAAGCGCCTCGTCGCCCGCCGCCTCGTAGAGCGCCAGTGCTGCGCGGCATAAATTGGCGTAATCGTCGAGATTGGCCGCGTGCCGAGCGCGGCCGTCGCGCCAGCTATGCTGCAGGCGGCCGTCGGCCGTCATCATATGCCCGCGGACAAAGTCGAACGCCGCGCCGGCTGTGTCGAGCCAATCCGGCCGCTCGAACACCAGCCCGGCATTGGCTAATGCGGCGATCATCAACCCGTTCCAATCGGCCAGCACCTTGTCGTCCCAGCCCGGCCGCACCCGCGCTGCGCGCGCCCGCAGCAAGAGCTCGCGGCACCGCGCCAGCTCGCCCTCTGTCTCGGCGTCGGTCAGCGCCGGCGAATTCGACCGATTGAGGATCGTGCGGCCTTCCCAGTTGCCCGCCGGGGTCACGTCATAAAACCGCTTGAACAGCGTCGCACGCGGGCCGAGCACCGCGTCGATCTCGGCCTCGGACCAGACGTAGAACTTGCCTTCCTCATGCTCGCTGTCGGCGTCGAGGCTGCTGGCGAAGCCACCTTCGGGCGCCCGCATCTCGCGCTTGACCCAGCCGAGCGTCTCCTCGACCCGCTGCCGGTAGAGCGGGTTGCCGGTCTCCTGCCAGACCAGGGTCAAGAGGTCCACCAATTCGGCATTGTCGTAGAGCATCTTCTCGAAATGCGGCACGAGCCAGCGCGCATCGGTCGAATAGCGGGCAAAACCGCCGCCCAGGTGGTCGTAGATGCCGCCCTGGCACATCGCGTCGAGCGCTTTCGTCACCGCGTCGCGATAGGCGCTCTGGCCGGTCCGCTTCCAGCCCCGCCATAACAGCTCGAGGATGCCGCATTGCGGGAATTTGGGCGCGGTGCCGATGCCGCCATGGATCTGGTCGGTCTCGCGCAGCAGCCGCTCGGCGATCGGATCGAGCTGTTGACGGTCGATGACGGCGCCCCGCTGCGGCCGGCCGAGCCGCTGCAGCGCATCACGCAGCACCGCGACGTTTTTTGCGACGTCCTCGCGCTTCTCCCGATAGGCCTCGCTGATCGCCGTCAGCACCTGCGGAAACCCTGGCCGACCCCAGCGCGCATCGGGCGGGAAATAGGTGCCGCCCCAGAACGGCTCGCCCTGTGGCGTCAGGAACATCGTCAGCGGCCAGCCGCCCTGCTCGCCCATCAATGCGAGTGCGTGCTGATAGATTTGGTCGAGATCCGGGCGCTCCTCGCGGTCCACCTTGATGTTGACATAGAGCCGGTTCATCGCCGCGGCGATCTGCGGGTCTTCGAAGCTCTCCCGCGCCATCACATGGCACCAATGGCAAGCGGCGTAGCCGATCGATAACAGGATCGGCTTGTCGGCTTCCCTGGCCGCGGCCAGGGTCTCCTCGCTCCAGGCTTGCCAGTGCACCGGGTTGTCGCGGTGCTGCAGCAGATAGGGGCTGGTCTCTTCGCCGAGGCGGTTGCGGTCCATTGGGGGGCTCCTGCCATGCAGCTGTGCTGTCCGCGCCGGGCAGCGGACGCATTGCCCTCGGTGCCGCGACGCGGTAGGGTTTCAGTCTACTCCCACAACGGCGGTCGGCGTCATTCGCTCCGCCGTGTCCTGCCCACTTCGGAGAAACGTCAAATGGCAGACGCACCCGCCGATCCGCCGCTTTTCTATAATCGGCACATCTTTATGTGCACGAATGTACGGCCCGAGGGCCATCCGCGCGGCTGTTGCAGCGAACGCGCCGCGGCCGCTGGCGGCGTGGACAAGTTGCGGGCCTATCTGCGCGAGAAGGCCCGTGCCGCCGGCGTCGAGAACATCCGCCCCAACGCCGCTGGCTGTCTCGACCGCTGCGAATTCGGCCCCAACATGGTGATCTACCCCGAGGGCGTGTGGTATCGCTACGAGACTACCGAGGACATCGACGAGATCGTGCAGAAGCATCTGGTCGAGGGCGGCCGGGTCGAGCGGCTGATGCTGCAGCCCGATCAGAAGCCGCCGGCCCACTGACGCCGGGCGCGCTCACCACCGACACGATTTTTGCCCCGGCGACGGCGGCCGGGCGCGGCGCCATCGCCATCCTACGCGTTTCCGGGCCAGATGCGGCGCGGGCGCTAGGCCTGCTCGCCGGCAAACTCCCGCCGCCGCGCGCCGCCCGTCGTCGCCGTCTGATCGATCCGGCGACCGGCGAGCCGCTCGACGACGGGCTTGTCCTGTGGTTTCCGGCGCCGGCGAGCGCCACCGGCGAGGATATCGCCGAATTTCACCTGCACGGCAGCCGCGCCGTGCTCGCCGCCGTCATCGAGACGCTGACCCGGCTCGGGCTGCGCCTCGCTGAGCCTGGCGAGTTCACCCGCCGCGCCTTTCTGAACGGCAAGCTCGACCTGACCCAGGCCGAGGCGATCGCCGACCTCGCTGCGGCCGAGACCGAGGCGCAGCGTCGCCAAGCCCTGCGCCAGCTCGACGGCGCGCTGGGCGGCCTCTACCGCGATTGGTCGGCGCGGCTGACCCATCTCCTCGCCCATCTCGAAGCCGCGATCGATTTTCCCGACGAAGGCCTGCCGCCGGAGATCGAGGATCGCATCCGCGCCGAAACCGCCGACCTCGCCGCCGAAATCGGCCGTCACCTCGCCGACGGCCATCGCGGCGAGCGGCTGCGCGACGGTATTGCGGTGGCGATCATCGGCCCGCCCAATGTCGGCAAATCGACCCTCCTCAATCGCATTGCCAGGCGCGAGGCGGCGATCACCTCGCCGATCGCCGGCACCACCCGCGACATCGTCGAGGTGGCGATCGACCTCGCCGGCTATCCGGTCGTCCTCGCCGACACCGCCGGCCTGCGCGACAGCAACGATCCGGTTGAGCAGGAAGGGCTACGCCGCGCCCGTCGCCGCGCCGCCGAAGCCGATATCCGCCTTTTCGTCTTCGATGCCGGCGACCCGGCCGAAGCCGCCGGCGCCGCCGCCTGGCCCGGCCCCGACACAATCCTCGTCGCCAACAAGATCGACCTCCTCGACGCGAGATGCGCAGATTGCGAGGGGCAACCAGAACTCCGTCATGCCCGGACTTGATCCGGGCATCCACGCGACCACAGACCGGGCCGCGGATGGCCGGGACGAACCCGGTCATGACGAGAAAATGCAATGCGAGGAGGCCTTTCCCGTCTCGGCCCTGACCGGCGCCGGCCTCGACCCGCTGCTGGCCGCCCTCGCTGCTCGAATTGCCGCGACCTACCGCATCGAAGCCCCGGTCCTGACCCGCGCCCGCCACCGCCAAGCGCTCGAAGCCGCCGCCGCCGCCCTCGCCCGCGCCGTCGCCGCCGCCCTCCCCGAACTGCGCGCCGAAGACCTCCGCCTCGCTCTCCGCAGCCTCGGCCAAATCACCGGCGCCGTCGACATCGAAGCCCTGCTCGACGTCATCTTCCGCGACTTCTGCCTCGGCAAGTAACCGAAATTTGTTGGTGTTCGCACCAACAACTCATATCAAGTGCCATCACCCTTCGCATATAAGGGTCAAATAATGGAACAGTGAAAGCGTATCTCCATGCTGAGGCGAATATATCATTCCTTTTTTAATTAAACTGCTTCTGACCGGACCGACGCTTTGTGTCGCTAGCCACGTATACTAGCTATGTCGCTAGAGGAGTGCCGACAGGATTGCAATCGCCATGGCTCTGGCGCGGAGGCAGAGAGATCGCCTCGCTCTAAACCAGCTTGGGAGCGGATGGCGCTTGCAAACCGGTGGAGCCCTCACGTGCTGCTGGGTTTGACGTCGAGGAAGCGGTTTAGGAGCCAGTCGCCGTCGATCTTTTCCTCGGTCAGGGCCATGACCAAGGCTTCGCTGCCAAAGACCGGAGCGGCGAGGATCATGTCGGGGTGAACCCGGCGGACGCGCTCGAGGTTCTTGCGCGAGCTGACGGCGGCGACCTTTCTTGCGTCGGAGCCGAGCTCGCGCGCCGCCAGCACGACAAATGCGTTCTCGGAATCGTCGTCGGAGAGGGCCAAGATGGCGCGGGCGTGGTCGCCGCCGGCTTCGCGCAAGGCTTCGAGCTCGGTCGGGTCGCCGACCATTACCTCGGCGTCGGCAAAGCCCGCATCCTCCTGTTCGGCAATAATGATCACCGACTTGCCGCGCTCGCGCAGCTCGCGCGCCGCGTTGCGCGCCAACGCGCCGTTGCCGGTGATGATGTAATGATCGACGCGCCGCATCTTTTCTCTCCGCGGTCCAAGGGTCCGACTGATTCGGCTCTGCACCACCGGCCCGATCGCCGCGGTTAGCGCCGTCGCAAAAACGGTCAGGCCGAGGGCGATCAGCGAGATGACGAAGAACCGCGCTTCGTTGCTCTTCGGCACGATGTCGCCGTAGCCGACGGTCGACATCGTCACCACCGTGAAATAGAACGCGGTCGGTAGGTTGGTGATCGGTGGCGCGAAGCCCGCGCCGAGCAGCAGCGCGCCCAAGACGCCATAGACCATCAGTATCAGCACCGAGGCAACCGCGAACAGGCTGCTCGCGGCAAGCGAGGAGCGGTCGAACCGCCCGCGCGCCACCACCAGCGCCACCAGCAGCGCCACGACATAAGCGATCTGGCCGGTGACAATCTGGCCAGACGCCGCATGGATGGCGAGCGCCAGCTGCGCCACCGTGATCGCGATCGCCGAAAGCCAGGCGATGCGCGAGCGGGCGAGCAGCCCGATCGCGATCACGATCTGCAGGATCCCGACGATCGTCGTCGGCACGCCGGAGAGGATCAGCGGCGGGATATGCCCGGAAATCGGATGCAGCGCCGCGGTGAGCTTGGCGAGATCGAGATGGAGATACTGGTAGGCGTAGCGCCGGATCGTCGGCAGCAGCGCGAATAGCCCGGCGCCGCCGACCGCAAGCGCCAGCGGCACATGCGGAAACCACAGATCGGCGCGCAGCCGGCGATACCATCGCAGCTGCAAGAACCGGGTTCGTCCGCCGATCATTGCGCGACTTACCGACATCTCGCCTTTCTCCGAACGCTACCCGCAGCAAGCAAGGGGCGGAATAGCACAACGTCCTCCGCCGCTTCCGACAACGCTGCTGCTCATCGCGGATGATTTGGCGGTGCCGCCGAGTTGTTGCACCGAACGACAGGAGGCCCGATAAAGGCCAAACAGCTCGTCGTCCTGCCCTGTCGCTTTCGCGTTCAAAATAGTAATACATCCCTGATATTCAAGCATTAACGGGCGTTCCCTCGAGTCGACGCGCGGTCGAGCGGGCAGGCGCAACAACGATCGATCGCGCCTCCAGCCGTAGCTTCGCCGCGGGCATCAAAGAAAGCAGCGAATCCACAAACGCCGGCCGGCCGGCTGATGTTTCACGTGAAGCCTCGACAGCGCCGACCGGGCTCCATAATTTGCCGGCGATGAGCGATCGTCCCGAGATTTACTCCAGGAAATGCGACGTCCTCGTGGTTGGCGGCGGGCATGCCGGGTGCGAGGCCGCCGCCGCCGCCGCGCGGGTCGGCGCGCGCACGCTGCTGGTAACGCATAAGCGGGCGACGATCGGCGAGATGTCTTGCAATCCGGCGATCGGCGGGCTCGGCAAGGGGCATCTGGTGCGCGAAATCGACGCGTTCGACGGCGTCATGGGCCGGGCGATCGATCGCGCCGGCATCCAGTTTCGCGTGCTCAACCGCAGCAAGGGGCCGGCGGTGCGCGGGCCCCGCGCCCAGGCCGACCGCAAGCTCTATCGCCGCGCCATCGCCGAATTGCTGACCGAAACCCCGAACCTCGATATCGCCGAGGGCGCGGTGGAGGATTTGCGGCTTGACCACGACGGGCGGGTGTGCGGGGTCGTGCTCGGCGACGGTCGCGAAATCGCCGCTCCTCGGGTGGTGCTGACCACCGGCACGTTTTTGAACGGCCTCATTCACATCGGCGAGGAAAAAATCCCGGCCGGGCGGGTCGGCGAGGCGCCGTCGTGCGGGCTGGCGCAAACCCTGGGCCGCGTCGGATTTGTCCTCGGCCGGCTCAAGACCGGAACCCCGCCCCGCCTCGACGGGAGGACGATCGACTGGGCCGGGCTCGACCTTCAGCCGGGCGATGACCCGCCCCCGCCATTCTCGTTCGTGACCGACCGGATCACAACGCCGCAGGTGCCGTGCCACATTACCAGCACGACCCCGGCGACCCATGCGCTGATCCGCGCCAACCTGCATCGCTCGCCGATGTATTCGGGCGATATCACCGGCGTCGGCCCGCGCTATTGCCCGTCGATCGAGGACAAGGTCGTGCGTTTTGCCGACCGCGAACGGCATCAGATCTTTCTCGAGCCGGAAGGGCTCGACGACGACACGGTCTATCCGAACGGGATCTCGACCTCGCTGCCGGGCGATGTGCAAATGGGGATGCTGGCGACGATCCCCGGGCTCGAACATGCGGCGATGCGGCGGCCCGGCTATGCGATCGAATACGATTTCGTCGATCCGCGCGAGCTCTATCCGAGCCTCGAAACCCGGCGCATCCCCGGTCTCTATTTCGCCGGCCAGATCAACGGCACCACCGGCTACGAGGAAGCTGCGGCGCAGGGGCTCGTTGCCGGGCTCAATGCGGCGCTTGCGGCATCGGACGCGGCGCCGCTCGTGCTCGACCGGGCGCAGGCCTATATCGGCGTCTTGATCGACGATCTCGTAACGCGCGGGGTCAGCGAGCCCTATCGCATGTTCACCTCGCGCGCCGAATACCGGCTCACCTTGCGTGCCGACAACGCCGATCAGCGGCTGACCCCGATCGGCCTGCGGCTTGGCTGCGTCGGCGCCGGGCGCGCCGAGCGATTTTCCGCGAAGATCACAGCGCTCGCCGACGCCCGCATCCGGCTCGTGCGGCTGCGGATGACGCCGCCGGCATTGCAGCGCCACGGCATCGCGGTCAACGAGGATGGGATCGCCCGCAGCGCCGCCGAGCTGCTCGCCTATCCCGAAATCGGCCTCGCCCGCCTCGCCGCGATCTGGCCCGAGCTTGGTGGGATCCGGCCGGAGATCGCCGAGCAGGTCGAGATCGATGCGCGCTATTCGGGCTATCTTGAGCGTCAGGAGCGCGACATCGCGCAATTCCGCCGCGACGAAGCCCTATTGCTGCCGGCCGAGCTCGATTATGCGGCCATCGGCAGCCTGTCGCGCGAGGTCCGCGACAAGCTCGCCCGCGCCCGCCCGGCGACGCTTGGAGCAGCCGCGCGGATTTCGGGGGTAACCCCGGCGGCGCTGGTCGCGTTGCTGAAACACGTGAAGCGCCCCCGCCCGAACCCTCTCTTGCGTGCGGAGGAGGGAGTGGGAGGGGGACGTGCCGCGTGATCCTGCGGCGCTCGGCTCACAGGGCTTTGCCGAAATCTTTCCGGTTTCACGTGAAACACTGGCGCGGCTCGAAGTCTACGCAACGTTGCTGACGCGGTGGTCGGCGCGGATCAACCTAGTCGGCCGTGACACCTTGCCCGATTTGTGGCGGCGGCACATGCTCGATTCGGCGCAATTGCGGCCGCTGCTGCCCGATAACGCGCAAAGCCTGATTGATCTCGGCAGCGGCGCCGGCTTTCCGGGCCTCGTGCTGGCGAT
Source organism: uncultured Alphaproteobacteria bacterium (assembly GCA_963755435.1). GTDB lineage: Bacteria > Pseudomonadota > Alphaproteobacteria > ATCC43930 > CGMCC-115725 > AP-15. Next base: position 418,355 of record CAVWJX010000011.1, on the reverse strand, counting down.
CCTCGGCGTGCCTGGGGTCGAGCTGGTCGAGGCCGATTCGCGCAAGGCGGCGTTTCTGCGCGAGGCGGCGCGGGTTGCCGAGGCAAATGTGACGATCCGCAGCTGCCGGATCGCCGCGGTGCCGGCGCACCCGGTCGATGTGGTGACCGCGCGAGCCGTGGCGCCGCTCGACCGGCTGCTCGATCTTGCCCGTCCGTTTCTCGGTCCCGGCACGGTCTGCCTGTTGCCAAAGGGCGAGCGGGCCGAGGAGGAATTGACCCTGGCGCGCAAAGACTGGACAATGGTCACGTCGCGTCACCAGAGCATAGCCGATCCGCGGGGGGTGATTCTGCGCTTGCATCGCTTGGTCCGTGAGCCCGACGGGGGCTGAGGCGGGATCGCCGGCGCTTCCGGCCGCCCACCGTGCCCGGATCGTCGCCGTCGCCAACCAGAAGGGCGGGGTTGGCAAGACCACAACCGCGATCAATCTGGCGACCGCCTTGGCCGCGGCCGGCCACCGCGTCCTGGTCATCGATCTCGACCCGCAGGGCAACGCCAGCACCGGACTCGGCATCGGGCGTGCCGCGCGCCGGGTGACCAGCTACGAGCTGATCCTCGGCGAGGCCGAGCTCGCCGCGGCGATCGTGCCGACTGAAATTCCGGGGCTGTCGATCGTGCCAGCTTCCGAGGATCTGAGCGGCGCCGAATTCGAATTGCTGACCCGCGAGCGGCGCGAATTTCTGTTGAGCCGTGCGCTCCGCCCCGGCGTCGCCGATTGGGACCAGGTGCTGATCGACTGTCCGCCCTCGTTGAACCTGCTGACCATCAACGCGCTGGTAGCCGCCGATGCGGCGCTGGTGCCAATGCAATGCGAATTCTATGCGCTCGAAGGCTTGAGCCAGCTGATGCGTACCATCGAGCGGGTCAGGCGAGGGCTCAATCCGCGGCTCGAATTACAAGGCGTGGTGCTGACCATGTACGACGGCCGCAACAATTTGAGCGAGTTGGTTGCCCTCGATGTGCGCGAGCATTTCGGGGCCAGGGTTTTCGACACGGTGATCCCGCGCAACGTGCGGGTCTCCGAGGCGCCCTCGCACGGCAAGCCGGTGCTGATCTACGATCACCGTTGCGCCGGCGCGCAAGCCTATATCCAGCTCGCCGCCGAGATCCTGCGCCGCACTGCCCCGGGCTCGCCACCGCCGGGCTTCGCCGCAATTATGAGCGAACGCGCCAAGCGACGCTCGCTCGGCCGCGGCCTTGCCGCCCTGTTCGGCGAGATCGAACCCGGTGAAGCATTCGAGCCGGCCACCCAGAGGCGCGGTTCCGGTCGAGCTCGATCCGGCCCGGGGCGGTGCAGCCGCGCCGCCGTTTCGCCGAGGCCGAGCTCGACGCGCTGGCCCAGTCGATCCGAGAGAAAGGCGTGCTGCAGCCGCTGCTGGTGCGCCCGGTCGACACGGCGGCCGCCGAAGACGGGGCCACCTTCGAGCTGGTCGCCGGCGAGCGCCGTTGGCGCGCCGCACAACGCGTCGGATTGCATGAGGTACCGGTCGTCGTCCGTGCGCTCGGCGATGCCGAGGCGCTTGAAATTGCGCTCGTCGAAAACCTGCAGCGCGAGGATCTGTCGCCGCTCGAAGAGGCCGAGGCCTATCGCCGGCTCCTGGCCGAGTTCGGCCGCAGCCAGGCGAGCCTCGCCGAAGCCGTCGGCAAGAGCCGCAGCCATGTCGCCAACGCGGTGCGGCTGCTCTCGTTGCCGGCGCCGGTGCGCCAGCTTCTCGACGACGGCGAACTGTCGGCCGGCCATGCCCGCGCCCTGCTCGCCGCCCCCGATCCGGCCGCCCTCGCCGACGAGGTCATGCGCCGCGGGCTCAACGTGCGGGCCACCGAACGCCTGGTGCAGCGCCGCGCGCAAATTCCCCAGGGCCGGCACCGCAGAAGCCCCGACGCCGATACGCTCGCCCTAGAGCGTGACCTCGGCGGCCGCCTCGGGCTGCGGGTTACGCTCGCGCCCAAAACCCGCGGGGGCGCCCTGACGCTGCATTACGCGAGCCTCGATCAGCTCGACCGGATCTTACGGCTGCTGCGCGCCGGCTGAGAAGCTCGGGCTAGCCGGCCAAGCCGTTGAACGCAGTCGCCAGCGGCTGCGGGCCTCGGACGAGGATCGACCGGGTCGCCTCGTGGGCGCAGACATCGGTGCAGACCTGAATTGCCACGCCGGTGGCGGCAGCGAAATCGGCCGGCGAAACCGCGCCAGCGGCGGGGCCGATCCACACCACCCGCCATCCCTCGGAGGCGAGCTTGCCGGCACGGGCGATCGCCGCCGATCTTTGCGGTGCGCGTTCGCCGGCCGCGGCGACTGGCTCGACAAAAGCACCGTGCCGCACGAGGGTCAGAATACCCGGGTCGATATCGGCTTCATGGAGAACCGCATCGGCGGCGGCGAGCGCGTCGCGCGCCGGCGCGGCCAACGGCTGGGGGTGCACGCTTTCCGACCGGATCAGAAAGATGCAGCCGGCGTCGACCGGCACAGTGGCCAGCGGGGCTGAGCGTGCGAGCGGGCGCAGGCTGCATCGGGTGTTCGAGTAACGCGTCATCGGCGAGCCTTTTACGAAGATCGGCATGGGGCCGGGACGAACCTATCAGGGATTTTATTCAGCGTAATAGATACGTCAATCAAAATTCCATTACGCATTACGAATGTTAAATAGGGTGCCGCGCCCACATTGCGGCTGCGCCCAGTCGCATCAAAACTGCACAGATCGCCGACCGGCAGGTTTTCAGCGCATAGAGGACATGATCTGCTTGGGGTCGCGCACTGGACCCGCAGGCGTGGGTTCAGGTGGTTTTTGCGCCGGCCGTATCCCGAGTTGTGCCGGGCTATCCCGAGGGGGCGGCCATGGCCGCCGCGGGGCTCAGGGCGGGTTGGGCGGGAGCGCCGGCAACTGGCCACCGCGCGGCCGGTAGCTGCGCCCAGGCGCACCGGCGGGAGGCGTCTGCATCGGCGCGCCAATTCTGGCATCGGCGCCGGTTCGGCGCCGAACAGCGGCACGTTCGCCACCCGGCTGGTTTCACCGGGCTTGGCCTCCGCCGGCCGGATCAGAGCCTCGAGCTGCCGGTCGGTCGGCTGCACTCCGTAATACAATTGGTAGAATTCGCGCGCGTTGGTGCGCAGGTCTTCCTGGTAGAGATCCGGATAAAACAGGTTCGACAGCCAGTAGAGCCCGATTGCCCGGTTGACCCCGGCCGGGTCGTCGATCCATCCGAACGGGTAGCCCGGGGCCAGGTAGACCCGCTTGGCGCGAACCGCCGTGAGGTCGCGCCACTGCGGGTCATGCAGCAGCGAGCGGTAAAAGCTGGGGTCTTGGGCAACGATGATCTGCGGGTTCCACGCGTAGATCTGCCCCGGCGTCACCCGTATCAACCCGCCGTGACCCAAACCCGCGGCGACGTTGATGACGCCTGCCTGATCGATATCGGCAATCGCCGGCGAGCCGGGCAGGGCCGTCTGGAGCCCATCGCTACCGCGGCCGTAATAGACCCGCGGCCGGTTGTCGGGCGAGCTGATCAGCAGTTGCCCGCGCAAGTTTTCGATCGCATGGTAGGCATAATTGCTGACCGCCAGGCCGTGATCGCCGGCGCCGACTACCCCGCCGATCTGGCTCAGCATGTTAGGCATCTCCTGCAGGCTGTCATCGACCAGGATGTAGGGGATGCCGGTCTGGTGCTGGATCCGGTCGGCCAGCGCGACGGTCGGCGGCGTCGGCACGCCATAGCCGATAATCAGATCGGGATGGAGCCGGGCCACATCGGCGGCGGTGGCGGTCGGGTTCGCTCCGCCGATCTGGCCGACATCCGGCAGCCTGGCGAATTTCGCCGGCAGCAGGCTGCGCTGCGCCCGCGACAACGGCTCGGTCCAGCCGATCAACTTGTTCGGGACCAGCACATAGACGAAGACCGCCGAGGCCGGGCCGGCCGGCATGATGCGCTCGATCCGAGCGGGCAGCATGACCCGGCGTCCGGCCGAGTCGGTGAACATCGCGGCGTGAACTGGTGCGGCGAACAGCAGCGACAGCAACAGGACGGAAATCCGCATGGCGGGCAAACGAAGCGGCATTTGCGTTCCCGGCAAAACCTTGGCGATGGCGGCGGCGACTATAGCGGCGGTGGCATCGCTGGCAAGCGCTGGCCGGCGCGGCGCGATCCCGGCTTCGCCTCGGCGATCTCCGGAGTAGACTGGGCCTTGGGCCAGCTTGCGGAGGCAAATCATGCGTATCGACAAGGTCGAGGCAATTCCGATCGAGGTCCCGCTGCGCAAGGTATTCTCCGGCAGTGGTTACCGGGTCGACAGCCGCTGCACCCTCGTCACCCGCATCCGCACCGCCGACGGCCTCAGCAGCGAGGTCTACAATGGCGACAACCGTGCCCACGGGGCGGCGATCGCCCGGATTGTCGAGGACGAGCTGGCGCCACTGCTGATCGGCGAGGACGCCTCCCGGATCGAGCGGCTATGGGCCAAGATGTTTGCGCTCGCCCATCCGAACCGCGACCGCAAGCTGGTGATGGAGGCGATCGCCTGCGTCGACACCGCGTTGTGGGATCTCCTCGGCAAAGCGCTCGGCGCCAACGTCGCGACCCTGCTCGGCGGCTTTCGCGACCGGCTGCCGATCATCGCTATCGCCGGCTATTACGAGGAAGGCAAGACCCTGGCCGATCTCGGCCGCGAGATGGAATGGCTGCGCGGCGCCGGCATGGCCGGATGCAAGGTCAAGGTCGGCGGGCTGTCGGCCGAGGCCGATGCCGAGCGGGTCGCCGCCTGCCGCGCCGGCGCCGGCCCCGATTTTCTTCTCGCCGTCGACGCCAACCGCGGCTGGCCCACCGCCGAGGCGATCAAATTCGCCCGCCTGGTCGAGCGCTATGCGATCTGCTGGTTCGAGGAGCCCTGCCACTGGTACGACGAGGCTGCCGGCATGGCCGAAGTGCGCCGCCGCACCACGATCCCGATCAACGCCGGTCAGAGCGAGATCAGCGTCCACGGCGTCCGCCGCCTGATCGCGGCGGGTGCCGTCGATCTGGTCAATTTCGATGCATCGGAGGCCGGCGGCATCACCGAGTGGCGCCGGGCGGCGGCGTTGTGCGCGGCCCATGGGATCGCGATGGCGCATCACGAGGAGCCGCAGATCTCGGCCCACATGCTGGCCGCGGTGCCGCACGGCACCTATGTCGAATGCTTTCCCGATCCGGAGCGCGATCCGTTATGGGCCGGAATGATCCGCAACCGCGCGCCGATCAAAGGGGGGATCATCGAGGTGCCGCAAGGGCCGGGCTTTGGCCTCGAACTCGACTGGGATCTGATCGACAGATACCGTCTCGGCCGATGATCCAGCCCGGCTCATTCGCTATTGCTTGAACTCGTCCGAGGAGCCTCAGATGACCCGACCGTTCGAGGGCATTCGCATCATCGACATCACCCATGTGCTGGCGGGGCCCTTCGCGGCCTATCAGCTGGCCGTTCTCGGCGCCGAGGTGATCAAGGTCGAGGACCCCAACGACCCGGATCAGACCCGCGGCACCGGCACCGATCGGACGCTGAACCGCCGCCAGATGGGGACGGGTTTTTTGACCCAGGCGTCGAACAAGCGCGCGATCACCCTCGATCTGAAGAGCGAAGCCGGTCGCAACATCCTGAAGCGGCTGGTCGCAAAAGCCGATGTGATGGTCGAGAACTATCGGCCGGGCGCCTTCGAGGCGCTCGGGCTCGGCTACGCGGCCATGGCGGCGTTGAACCCGCGGCTGATTTATTGTTCGATCTCGGCCTTTGGCCAGGACGGCCCGCGCGCGAACCAGACCGCCTACGACCATGTGATCCAGGCGACCTCGGGGCTGATGGCGACGACCGGCACCGAAGCCGTCAACCCGATCAAGTTCGGCTCGCCGGCGGTCGATTACGCGACCGGCACGATGGCCGCTTTCGCGCTCGCCAGCGCGCTGTTCCAGCGCGAGCGCACCGGGCGCGGCCAGCGCATCGATCTGGCGATGCTGGACGTCGCGATGATCCTGATGAGTTCGCACCTGACCGGCTATCTGCGCAACGGCGTCGAACCCAAGCCGTCGGGCAACCGTAATCCGCACGCGACCAACAGCTCGTACCAGACCAAGGAAGGGCTGGTCTCGCTCGGCGCCAGCAATTTGCGCCAGCAGCGCCGGCTGTGGCTGGCTTTGGAGCGGCCGGACATGGCCAAGGACGACAACGAAGCGCGCGACGACGACCGCGAGCGCGAGGCCGCGGTGCTCGCCGAAATGATGATGACCCGGTCGGCCGACGAATGGGAAGTTTTCTTCCAGGCCCGCCATGTGCCGGCGGCGCGGGTGCGGCGGCTGTCGGAGTCGGTGCGCGACCCGCAATTCGCCAGCCGCGGCGTGACCCACCATCACGATGCCGCCCCCGGGGTCGAGGGCGGGTTCTCGGTGCCGCTCGCCGCGTTCAAATTCGCCCATGGCGGCCCCAGCATCGAAACGCCGCCGCCCGAATTCGGCGCCGACACCGAAAAGGTCTTGGCCGAATACGGTTATGGCCCGGCAGAGATCGCCGCTTTCCGCCGCGATCGGGTTATTTGAAACCGCGGCACACCGCCTTGGCCGGGCTTGTCCCGATCGTCGATGGCTTTAGGCGGTGTTGCGAACGGCCTGAACCGCCGGGCCGATCCCGGTGGTGATGGACACGCGAATATTTCGACGCTTGCAGCCCGCCCCGCTCAGCACGAAGGATTATCGCTGCCGCCGAAGTCGCCGCCGCTGAAATCCTGGTCGGAGCTGAAATCCTGACTGCCCGGGTCGCTGCCGCCGCTGAAATCCTGGTCGGAGCTGAAATCCTGATTGCCCGAGGGATCGCTACCGCCGCTGAAATCCTGGTCCTGGCCGGCCGAGCCGTAGTCGCCGCCGCTGAAATCCTGGTTCTGACCGCCGGCCGCGTCGCCGTAATAGTTGTTGACGACGCTCTCGCCGAGACCGGGGGTCATCCCCTGGCCGCCGAGGATGCCGGCGCTGCCGCGCTGGCCGAACAGCGATTCGATGCCCTGAAATAAGAGGGCGCCGCCGGCGATCCCGGCCGCGGTCGCCGCCGCCGAGCGCAGGAAACCGCCGCCGCCTCCGCCCATGGCGCCGGCGGCGCCACCGCTCATGAAGCCCCCGCCGCCCGGCGCCCGACCATAGCCGCCTTGCGCCGAGGGCTGGCCCCAGGGCTGTGCCGGCGGGGCAGCCGCGACCTGCGGGGCGCGCGTCCATGGGCCGGCCGCCGGAACGCTGCCGCTGCCGGGCGGCACTGGCGCCGGCTGCCGCGACCCGAACAACCCGCCGAGAAAGCTCGTCGCCGCCGGCCTCGTCACCTGCTGCTGCGCGTTGGTGAGCTGGTTCTCGAGCTCGGCGATCCGGTTTTGCGCGTTGTGCAGGCTCAAATCCTGGATCAGCACGGTCTGGGCGAGAAAATAAGGCGCATCCGGCTGCTCGGCGACCGCCTGGCGAATGAGACCGTCGGCTTCGGGGTCCTTGGGCTGGCTGGCGGTGCTTTTGAGGCGCGCGAGCAGGGTCGTGAGCAGATTTTGTTCCTGGGGTGTCATGGCAGCCTTCCACAGCGGGAAAAGCGGTACGCTTCGCTACGCAGCATTGGCGCCACCGGTCCATTCTCGGGCAAAACGCCTGCCGGCCGGCGGGCCGCCGCGCCGGCCTAGATGTGGGGAGCGGCGAAGCGCGGTCAATGATCCGCGGATCGGGCCCGATCCCGCGGATCACATGCCCTTTTCGCCCATCGCCAGGAACTTTTCGCGGCGCTGCGCGCGCAAGCTCGCCCCGTCGAGTCGGCACAGCGGCTGCAAGGCTTCGTCGATTGCTTGGCCGATCCCGTCGATGGCCTCTTTCGGCAGACGGTGCGCGCCGCCCAAGGGCTCCGGCACGATCCGGTCGATGACCCCGAGGTGCAGCAGATCCTGCGCGGTCAGCCGCAGCGCCTCGGCCGCCTCGCGGGCGTGCGCGCCGTCGCGCCACAGGATCGAGGCGCAGCCCTCGGGCGAGATCACCGAATAGACTGCATGCTCCAACATCAGCACGGCGTTGCCTGCGGCGAGCGCAATCGCTCCGCCCGAGCCGCCCTCGCCGATCACCGAAGCGACCAGCGGCACCCTGAGGTCGAGGCAGGTTTCGATCGCGCCGGCGATGGCTTCGGCCTGGCCGCGCGCCTCGGCATCGATGCCGGGATAGGCGCCGGCGGTGTCGATGAACGTCAGCACCGGCAGGCCGAACCGGTCGGCGAGCCGCATCAGCCGCCGCGCCTTGCGATAGCCTTCGGGCCGGGCCATGCCGAAATTATGCGCGAGCCGGCTTTCGGTGTCGGCGCCCTTCTCGGTGCCGAGCACCACGACGCTCGTCCCGCGAAACCGGCCGATGCCGCCGATGATCGCCCGGTCCTCGCCAAACCCGCGGTCGCCGGCCAACGGCACGAATTCGTCGATCAGCGCGCCGATATAGTCGAGCGTGTGCGGCCGCTCGGGATGGCGCGCCACCAGCACCTTTTGCCAAGGGGTTAGGCGCGCATAAGTCTGGCGCAACAGTCGCCCGGCGCTGACTTCGAGCCGCCCAACCTCGTCGGCGATGTTGAGCGCGCCGGTGGTCGACAGATGGCGCAGCTCATCGATCTTGCTTTCAAGTTCGGCGAGCGGCCGTTCGAAATCGAGAAAATGGCGCATCATTTGCGCCGTGCCAGCGGGTGTGCGGTGTGCACCAGCCGACGCAGCCGGTCGGACAGGACATGGGTATAGATCTGCGTCGTCGCGATGTCGGCATGCCCCAGCATCTGCTGCACGCTCCGTAGATCGGCGCCATGGTCGAGCAGGTGGCTGGCAAAGGCATGGCGCAGCACGTGCGGCGATAGCCGGGCTGGGTCGAGGCCGGACTTCAGCGCCAACTCCTTCAGCAGTTGGCCGCAGCGCTGGCGGGTCAGGTGGCCGGTGCCGCCGCGCGAGGCGAACAGCCAGCGCGAGGTGCGTTCCTCGGACACGAAATGCTCGCGACAACCGAGATACGCGGCGAGCGCCTTGCGCCCGGGCTCGCTCAGCGGCACCACCCGCTCGCGCCCGCCCTTGCCGCGAACCAGCAGGAAACGCGGGTCGCGCAATGCGGCGGCGAGCGGCAGGGTCAGCAATTCCGAAATCCGCATCCCGGTAGCATAGAGCAGCTCGATTAGGCAGACGATCCGCACCCCCTCATCGCCCGGCCACGCATGCGCCGCGGCGAGCAGCCCTTCGATCTCGCCCTCGGACAACAGCTTCGGCAATGTCCGGCCGAGCCGTGGGGTGTCGAGCCCGGCCGAGGGATCGTCCTGTCGCACCCCGTCGACCAACAGAAACTTGTAGAATTGACGGATCGCCGAGAGCCGCCGCGCCAGGCTGCGCGGCGCCAGCAGCACCGTTGCCGGCGCCGTCAGATAGGCATGCAGCACCGCCGCATCCGCCGTCTCGAGCGCGCTCGCGCGGCTCGATAAAAAGCGCGATAGATCGCTGAGATCGGTGCGATAGGCGGCAATCGTCAACGGCGCCGCGCCGCGCTCGGCCGACAGCATTTCGAGAAACGCTTCGAGATGCCTGGAGAGGGCCGCCGCCGGCCGGGTCCGGGCAGCGGTGGCCCGATCACTTCGGGAAGCGCGCATCCGGCAAGACCTTCTCGACCGCCGCCGACGGCACCGGCGGGTTCCATAGCGCGAGGAAGGCCGCACCGCCCAGCGCTGCCAGGATGATGACGACGACAAACCCGATGGTCAGCTTTCCCATGCCGCGGCTCGCATGCTTCCTGGCCGATGCCCCCCGGCCCAATGGCCTGGCCGAACCGGCGCGCCGGCCCACGCCGATTGACCATCCGGCTGCACGATATGCTAGTACCGTTCTCGCGAGCCGGAAATAAAGCCGCGCCGACGGAGTGGTCCTGGTGCACACTGACGCGCTCGATACCGAACCGCGAGCCTTGACGGTGCGGCGCTTTGTCCCGTCCCGGACGATTGTCCTGGTCGGGCTGATGGGGGCCGGCAAAACCAAGGTCGGGCGCCGCCTCGCCTTGCGGCTCGGCCTGCCGTTCTTCGATTCGGACCGGGAGATCGAAGCCGCCGCCGGCGAGACGATCGAGGAGATCTTCGCCAATCGCGGCGAGCAGGTATTCCGCGACGGCGAGCGCCGGGTCATCGCCCGGCTGCTGGCCCGACCGGTGCATGTGCTGGCGACCGGAGGCGGCGCATTCATGGATCCGCAGACCCGCGCACGAATCGCGCGTCGCGGCGTGTCCTTGTGGCTGCGCGCCGATCTCGACGTGCTGACCCAGCGGGTGTCGCGCCGGGCCGACCGGCCATTGCTGAAGATGGGCGATCCGCGTGCGATCCTGGCCGAGCTGATCGAGCAGCGCTACCCGGTCTATGCCGAGGCCGAGTTGATCGTCGACAGCGGCGACGGTTCCCCCGAATCGACGGTCAGCCGGGCGCTCGCCGCGCTCGCCGCCTGCCCGCTCGCGCTGACCGCACCGGCGACGGAGAGCGAGAGATGACGATGACGATGGCGCCAGAAGCCTCCTCGGAGCGGTTGCCCGTAGCCTTGGGCGAACGCGCCTATGACATCGTCGTTGGGGCGCAGCTGATCGGCGATGCCGGGCGCCAGATCCTGCCGCTGATGCGCCGCCGCCAGGCGGTCGTCGTCACCGACGAGAATGTCGCCCGGCATTGGCTGGGCCCGTTGCGCGACAGTCTCGCCGCAGCCGGGATCGCGCAGCATGTCGTGGTGCTGCCGCCCGGCGAGGAGACTAAGGATCTCGCTCATTTCGGCCGGCTGACCGAGGACATCCTGGCCTGCGGCATCGAGCGCGGTTCGATGCTGGTGGCCTTGGGCGGCGGCGTCGTCGGCGACATGACTGGCTTTGCCGCGGCGACCCTGATGCGCGGCATCGCTTTCGTGCAGATCCCGACGACCCTCCTCGCCCAGGTCGACAGCTCGGTCGGCGGCAAGACCGGGATCAACACCAGCACGGGCAAGAACCTGATCGGCGCCTTCTATCAGCCGCGCCTGGTGCTCGCCGACAGTACGACCCTCGCCACTCTGCCGCGGCGCGAATTGCTCGCCGGCTATGCCGAGACCGTCAAATACGGACTGATCCGCGACGCCGATTTCTTCGCCTGGTGCGAACGTCAGGGTAATGCCCTGTGTGCGCTCGAGCCCGACCCGATCCGCCATGCGGTGGTGACCAGCTGCCGGATGAAGGCGGCGATCGTCGCGGCCGACGAGCGCGAGGAGGGCGAGCGGGCATTGCTCAATTTTGGCCATACCTTTGGCCATGCCTTGGAAGCCGAGACCGGGTTTTCGAGCCGGCTGCTGCACGGCGAGGCGGTGGCGCTCGGCATGGTGCTGGCCTTCGATTTCGCGGCCCGGCTGGGGCTCGTCGGCGCGGCCGAAGGCGAGCGGGTGCGCCGCCATTTCGCCGTGACCGGCCTGCCGACGGCGCTGCGCGATGCCGGGCTCGAAGCGGTTCCGGCCGAGCACCTCCTCGCGCATATGGGCAAGGACAAAAAGGTCCGCGACGGGAAGATCACCTTGATCCTGCCGCACCGGATCGGCGACGCCTTCGTGATGAAGGACGCGCCGCTCGACGAGCTTCGTGATTTCCTCGGCGTTGCAAACTGACTCTCGCCCGAGGCGGCACCCTGCACAAGATTTAGCCGCGATCCTCGTCCAGCGTCAGCGTGGTCAACGACAACGCATGCACGCGGCCCGCCAATTCCTCGGCGAGCGCCTGATAGACGAGCCGCTGCCGTGCCACCCGGCTCTGCCCGGCAAAGGCGGCGGCGACGATCGTCACCGCGAAATGCGTCTCGCCTTCGGGGCGGGCGCCGGCGTGCCCGGCGTGGCGGTGCGACTCGTCGACGATGTCGAGCCGCGCCGGGGCGAAGCGTGCGCTCAACTTGCGCCGGATCGTATCGGCGACGGACATGCCAATGCCTCCCCGCTCTGAGACGCCGCAGTCGCCAGAAAGCGGCCGAGATCGTCGACGATGTGATGGATGTGCTCGCCTTCGGCGCCGGCGGCGGCCCAGTCGATCGTGCCGCGCAGCCAGACCGTCGTCATGCCGAGGGCGGCGGCCGGGACCAGGTTTTTGGCCATGTCCTCGACCATCAGCGCGCGATCCGGGCTGACCGCGTGGCGGCGGATCAGTTCGTGGTACCCGGCGAGCGCCGGCTTGGGATCGAACCCGGCGATGGCGATGTCGATGATCCCGCAAAACGACCCGGCAATGCCGAGATGATCGAGCAGCCGTTCGGCATGCGCGACCGAGCCGTTGGTGTGGACGATCTTGCGGCCAGGGAGGGCCGCCAACGCCGCCGCCAGCACCGGATCGGGCGGCACGCAGGCGAGGTCGACATCATGGACATAGGCCATGAATTCATGCGGATCGACCTGGTCGACGATCATCAACCCACGCATCGTCGTGCCGTGCTCGCGGAAATAGGTCTTTTGCACGGCGAGTGCGGCCTCCGGCGATAGTCCCAGCCGCAGCGCGATAAAGCTCTGCATGCGCGCATGGATCTGGTCGAACAGCCGGCACGAGGCGGGATAGAGCGTGTTGTCGAGATCGAAGATCCAAGTCTCGATCTCGCCGAGCGGCCGGCCGCGCAACGCGGGCATCGCAGGCGGCTCCTAGCCGGCCCGGATCAGGGTGCCGGCGCCCGAGGTGTCGGTGAACAATTCGAGCAGGATCGCATGCGCGACCCGCCCGTCGAGGATCACCGCTGCCTCGGCCCCGCCATCGACCGCATCGAGACAGGTCTCGACCTTGGGGATCATGCCGCCGGAGATCACGCCCTCGGCGATCATCCGCCGTGCCGTGCCGGCGCTGATCTCGGAGAGCAGCCGTTTGTCGCGGTCGAGCACCCCGGCGACATCGGTCAGCAACAACAGCCGGGTCGCCTTGACCGCGGCGGCGACCGCGCCCGCCACGGTGTCGGCGTTGATGTTGTAGGTCTCGCCCGCAGCGCCGACGCCGATCGGGGCGACGACCGGGATGATGTCGGACTGACGGAAGGTTTCGAGCACGCCCGCCGCCACCTGCTCGGGCTCGCCGACAAAGCCCAGATCGATGTCGATCCTGGCACCGCCCTCGACCCGGCTGCGAACGATCTTTTTCGCCCGGATCAGCCCGCCATCCTTACCGGTCAGCCCGATGGCGCAGCCGCCTTCGGCGTTGATCGCCGCCACCAGCCCTTTGTTGATCGTGCCGGCGAGGACCATCTCGACCACTTCCATGGTCTCGCGATCGGTAATTCTGAGCCCGTCGACAAACCGGCTCTTGATGCCGAGGCGCTCCAGCATGTGGCCGATCTGCGGGCCGCCGCCATGGACGACGATCGGGTTGATGCCGACCTGCTTCAGCAGCACCACGTCGCGGGCGAATGAATTGCCGCCTTCGCCCATCGCGTGGCCGCCGTATTTGACGACGAGCGTGTGGCCGGCATAGCGGCGCATATAGGGGAGGGCCTCGGCCAATACCGCGGCTCTCAAATCGGCGGGGAATGACGATGGGTTGGCGAACGGATTCATCGCATTGGCCAGTCTATCGTTTCTGCTCGGATGCCGCGGCGGCGGCATCGTCCGATCGGATCGCCGCAACACCGGCGAGGGCTGCCCGCAATGCGGCGATGCCGCGGCGCTCCTCGGCGCTGGTCAGGTGGATCTCGGGGTGCGCTGCGGTATGCGAGGCGATTTCAGTCGCGACCCGCTGGACCGTCTCGCCGAGCGCGGTCGGGCCGAGCTTGTCGATCTTGGTCAGCACGATCTGATAGGAGATGCCGGCCCGGTCGAGCATGTCCATCAGCGGGCGGTCGATCTCCTTGATACCGTGGCGGGCGTCGATCAACAAGCATACCCGGCGCAATGCGGCGCGGGTTTGCAGATAGCGGCGCACCAGCCCGGTCCAGCGCTTGACCGCGACTTTCGAGGCCTCGGCATAGCCATAGCCGGGCAGATCGACCAGCATCAGCGCGCCGCCGAGATCGAAGAAATTGATCTGGCGGGTACGGCCGGGGGTGTTGGAGATGCGGGCCAGCACGCGGCGCCCGGTCAGGACATTGACCAGGCTCGACTTGCCAACGTTCGAGCGCCCGGCAAAGGCGATCTCGGGCAGGGTCTCGGGCGGCAGCGCCGCCGGCTCGCCGGCGCCGGCGACAAATCGTGCTTCGTGCGCGAACAGGCGGCGGCCGGCTTCGACCAGGCCAGGATCGGCCTCCTGCGCCGGAAACACATCTTCTGCGGCTACTCCGGTCATCGCCGGCAGGCCGCTCAGGCCGCCCCAGCGCGGTGCATGATCACCCATTGCTGGGCGACGCTGAGCGTGTTGTTCCATGCCCAGTAGATCACTAGCCCGGCCGGGAAATGCGACAGCATGTAGGTGAATACGACCGGCAGGATCATGAACATGCGCGCCTGCACCGGGTCGACCGGCTGCGGGTTCAGTTTTTGCTGCAGGAACATCGTCAGCCCCATGATGATCGGCCAGGCGCCGATCATCAGGATCGAGGGCGGGGTGAACGGCAGCAGCCCGAACAGATTGGCGAACGAGGTCGGGTCGGGCGCCGACAGATCATGGATCCAGCCAAAAAACGGCGCATGCCGCATCTCGATGGTGACGAACAGCACCTTGTAAAGCGAAAAGAACACCGGGATCTGGATCACGATCGGCAGGCAGCCGGCGAGCGGGTTGGCTCCGACCCGCTTGTAGAGCGCCATCATCTCCTGCTGCTGGCGCGCCTTGTCGTCGGGAAAACGCTCGCGCAATTTCTTGATCTCGGGCTGCAAGAGCTTCATCTTGCTCATCGCCGCATAGGATTTGTTGGCAAGCGGAAAGAACAGCAGCTTGACGCAAAGGGTAAAGAGCAGAATCGCCAAGCCGAAATTGCCGAGCAGGTGGTCGAAGAACTGCAACGTCAGGAAGATCGGCTTGGTCAAAAAATAGAACCAGCCGAAATCGATGGCGCGGTCAAAGCGCGGAATACCCGCATCGGCATACGAATTGAGCAAGTCGACTTCCTTGGCCCCGGCAAAAAAGCGGGTCGATGTGGCGCTCGTGGCATCGGGGGCGACGGTGATCTTGGGTCCCAGGAAATCGGTCTGGTAATGGTTGACCCCGTTCTCCAAATTATGGGTGAAACGAGCTTTGATCGGCTCGGTTTGCGCGGGGATCAGCGAGGTCAGCCAATATTTGTCGGTAAAGCCGAGCCAGCCGCCGGTCGAGGAATATTCGTCGGGCTGACCCGGGCTCAACGATGTGTATTTAACCTCCTGCAGCGAGCCGTCGAGATAGCCGATCAGCCCTTCGAACAGGATGTAATAACCGGCGACTTGCGGCGTGCCGGTGCGGCTGACGAGCCCGTAGGGCAACAGTTCGACCGGGGCGCTGCCGGTATTGCGGACTGCATCCTTGACCGTGAACATGTAATAAGGATCGATCGAAATCGTTCGGGTAAAGATCAGCCCGTGGCCATTGTCCCAGGTCAAGGTTACCGGGTGGGACGGGGTCAGGGCACCGCCCTCGGCTTTCCATAGGGTCTGCGGCCCCGGCACTGGCACCGTCCCCGGATCGGCGGCCACCCAGCCCAATTCGGCGAGATAAGGGTTGGCGGTTCCGGACGGAGAGAGCAGTACCACTTCCGGGCTCTTCGGATTGACTGTCTCGTGGTAAGTGGCCAGGGTCAGATCGTCAAAGCGGGCGCCCACCAGATCGATCGAGCCGTGCAAGCGCGGCGTGTCGATCTTGACCCGCGGCTGCCCGGCGATCGCCGCCGCCCGCGATTGAGCGGCTTGTGCTGCAACCGCACCCGGGGCCGCCGCGCCGGGGGCGCCTGCCGTCGTGCCAGGGGCGCCTGCCGTCGTGCCGGCGGCGCCGGGTTGGGCGGCCGGCGCTGTCGACGTGGTTCCAACATTCGGCGCCGGTGGGTGCAGCCGCTCGAATACGAACTGAAAGCCGATCAGAATCCCGACCGAGAGCACGATCGCAATCAAGAGGTTGCGCTGTTCCATGTTGATTTGGGCCAGTGCCGCTCAGCGGTTGGCGCGGGCGTGCCGGCGATCGCCCGGTTTGCCGCCCGGCGGGCGCGGCACCGGGTCGTAGCCGCTGCCGCCCCAAGGATGACAGCGGGCGAGCCGGCGCAGCGCCAAACCGCTGCCGCGCACCGAGCCGTGCTGCGCGAGCGCTTCGATCGCATAGTCCGAACAGGTCGGCAGAAAGCGGCAGGACGGCCGCAGCAGCGGCGACACCAGCAACTGATAGATCCGCACTGCCGCCCGCATGCTGGCGCTGACCATGCCGGTGCGGCGCTCCCAAACCATCTCAACCCTCCTCCGCGGAGCGCGGCCGGCGCCCGGCCCGGCTCCGCTCGATCCTGCGCAACGCGCCGGCAAGATCGTCGAGGAGCGCCGGATAGGGCCGTTCGGACGTGCCCGAGCGGGCGATCAGCACATAATCCGTCCCCGGGCTGCCGCGCACCGGCAAGATTTCAGCAGCGACCTCTCGCAGCCGCCGCTTTGCCCGATTGCGGATCACCGCGTTGCCGACCTTGCGGCTGGCGGTGAACCCGACCCGCGGCGCGGCATCGGCCGCCGAACCCGGCTGAGGCGCTACCTGCAATATCAGGCCCGGTGTCACCGCCTTGCGGCGGGTTGCCGCAACGCGAAGGAAGTCGGCCCGGACCCGGAGCGTTGCAAGCCTGCCGCCCACGGAATTCCCACTCGGCGGGCTCGAGCGGCAGACGATCGCCGCCTCAGGCGGACAGCCGCTTGCGGCCTTTGGCGCGCCGCGCCGCAATCACCCGACGGCCGGCGGCTGTCGCCATCCGCGCCCGAAAGCCATGGCGGCGCTTGCGAACGAGTTTGCTGGGCTGGTAAGTGCGCTTCACGGCACCGGCTCCGTTTGCGGGATCTCTCTCGAGCGGAGGCGGCTGTATAGGAGAGGCGGTCCGTCAAGTCAACGCCCGCTCCGATTCGCGCGGGCTCCGGTTCGAGGTGGAATGACGCGGTCCCCCCGATCGTTCGCTTGTGCGTAGCCGGCGAAAATGCCATGTCGGGGAGGAATGGGGAGAAAAGTTGGCGACGATGATGACTGACGCCACGGTTGAGGCGGCCGATCGTGCCGCCCGGATTTGGGCTGCGGCCGAACCTGGTCCGATCGTTCCCGGCAGCGAAGCGCACAAGCAAGCGTTTTGCCGGATGCTGCTCGACACCCATAACCCCTATCGCCCCTCGATCATCGATTGGCCCGCGCTTGATGGCGAGGCGCGCGACCGGCTCGTCGGCCTGCCGATCTGGGACATCGCGGTGCAGACCGAAGGCAAAGCCCGCCTGCGCGTGCTGAGCTATGCCGAGACGGTCGCTGACCCGCTGCTGCGCCGGGCGATCGTGCTCGACGGCTTTGAGGAAGGTCGGCATAAGCAAGTGCTCGCCAATATGGTCGAGGCGTACGGGATCCGCCTCGCCGCCGAACCCCTCTATTTGCGCCCGCGCGATCCCGAATGGGCGTTCATGGTGACCGGCTTCAGCGAGTGCATCGACAGCTTCTTTGCCTTTGGCTTGTTCGCGCTAGCCAAGCGCTCGGGCTTCTTTCCGGCGGCACTGGTCGAGACGTTCGAGCCGGTGATGCAGGAGGAAGGCCGCCATATTCTATTCTTTGTCAATTGGGTGGCTTGGCATCGCCGCCGCCTGCCGTGGTGGCGCCGCCCCTCGTTCGCGGTCAAGACCTTCGCCGTCTGGGCGTTTCTGGTTTGGGAACGGATCGGCATTGCCCGTGGGGTCGCCGGCAGCGAGGCCGCGGGCGCCCCGCATACGCCGCAAGACAATAATTTTACCATGACCGGAAGCAAATCGCTCGGTGCCGTCGATCTCTCCGCGGCCGGGCTGATCGACATCTGCTTGGCCGAAAACGATCGACGGCTCGCCGGTTATGATCCACGCCTGTTGCGGCCTAAGGTTGTGCCGCGCCTGATGCGCTACGCGCGTCGCCTGATGCGTCTTGCCCAGCGCCTCACGCGATGGCGCGGGAACCCTGCGTCCGCATCATGAAGATCGGCTCAGACGAACATAAAGAGCGGTTCTGCAGCCAGTTCATCGCGAGCCATAACACCTACCGGCCCGAAGCGCTTTCCTGGCCCGATCTCGATACGGCGGCGCTGGCCCGCTTGCGTGCGATCCCGTTCTGGCCCGAAGTGCTCTATACCGAGCGGCGCGCCGGGGCCATCGTCGATGCGTATGCGGCGACGGTCGACGATCCGCTGGTGCGTGAAGCGGTCATGCTGCAGGGCTTCGAGGAGGCGCGCCACGCCGACCTGCTGCGGTTGATGGTCCGCCGCTATGGCATCGCTGTCGAGGAACGGCCGCTCGACACGGTGGGGCCGGACCTCTACCGGGCTTTTGCCGATTTCGGGTATGGCGAATGCCTCGACGCCTTTCTCGGCTTCGGCGTCTTTCAGATCGCGCGGCGAGCGGGTTTTCTGCCGGAGCCGATGTTCGCCATTTTCGAGACGTTGATGCACGAGGAGAATCGTCACATCGTCTTTTTCGTCAATTGGATGGGATGGGAGCAGGCGCGCCGCGGACGGGGCGCACCGTGGCTGCGCTCGGCGGTCGCGGCCGGGTATTACTGCCGCGCGATCGGGCGCCTTCTCGGGACCGTACGGCGCGGCCAGGCGGCGAACGGCGGCAAGGATTTCTCGGCGACCGAGGCCAGCGTCTTCCTCGATGGTTTTTCGGTGCGCGGGCTGGTCGAGGAATGCTGCGCCGAGCATGGTCGGCGGATGGCGGCTTTCGATCCCGCCCTGTTGCAGCCGCGGTTTCTGCCGCGGTTCGCGGCGCTGGCGCTGGCCGGCTTGCGGCTGGGAGGCCGCCGCCGCGGTTCGCGTTAAACGCGCATGAAGGCATTCTCGCTGCTGGCGGCGGCGATCGGACTGGCGATCGTTGCCGCCCTGGTGCTCCATTTCGGGGCAAGCGCGGTCGTGCGCTCCCTGCTCGCGGTTGGCTGGACCGGTTTTGCCGCGGTCTGTACGATCCAGCTGGCGCTGATCGGATTGATGGGCATCGCCTGGTGGGTGCTGCTGCCGGGGACGAGCCCGTGGGCCGCAATGTGGGCGCGGCTGGTCCGCGATTCCGCGTCGGAGGTGTTGCCGCTCTCTCAGGTCGGCGGTTATGTGTCGGGGGCGCGGGCGATCGCTCTTGCCGGGGTTCCGGGGACCGCCGCCGTCGCCAGCACGATTGTCGACGTCACCCTCGAATTTTTCGCGCAGATTGCCTACACCGCGCTGGCGCTGGCGTGGCTCTTATCGGTCGAGCCGCGGGCGCGGGTTGCAACCCCGGCCGCAATCGGCCTTGGCGTAGCCGGATGTTTGGCCGCGGGGTTCGTGATGGCGCAGCGTCGCGGCTTGGGGCTGCTCGATCGCTTCGCCGGCGCGCTCGGCCAGGGATTGGCCGAGCGGATGGCGGTCGGGGCAGCGGCGCTGCACGCGGCCATCGCCGAGATCTACGCCCGCACCGCCGGGCTGTGGGTCAGCCTCGCCCTCCACCTTGCCTGCTGGATCGGCAGCGCGGTCGAGATCTGGCTGGCCTTGCGTTTCATGGGTGCGGCTCTCGGCTTTGGCGCCGTGCTGCTGATCGAAAGCCTGCTCTACGCGATCCGTAGCGTCGCCTTTGCCGTGCCAAACGCGGTCGGGGTGCAGGAGGGCGCCTACATCGTGCTCGGCGCGAGCTTTGGCCTGACGCCGGAGACCGCGTTGGCGCTCTCCTTGTTGAAGCGGGCGCGCGACGCGGTGCTCGGACTGCCCGCGCTCGGCGCCTGGCAACTCGTCGAAAGCGGCCGCCTCTACCGCCGTTCCGTCGGCACCCCGCCGGGTTTGCCGGCGCCTCTCGAAACGAAACCCCGGTCGCGATGACTGGGGCCTTTCAGGCCGGCAAGCCCGCCGCCGGCAGTTTTTGCACGCCGGCATTGTTTTCGCCGCGCACCCGCCGCATCGTGCGCGTTCTGGTGCGATTTGGCTGAAACGGACTACCCCCGTGCTGCTGCGGAGCCTGTCGGCTCGTCTTTTGGTGTTGACCGTCTTCTTTGTGATGGTCGGCGAAGTATTGATCTTCGTGCCGTCGGTGGCGCGCTTTCGCATGAAGTATTTCGAGAACCGCATCGCCGCCGGCGAGATTGCGACCCTGGCCCTCGAGGCGAGCCCGACCGGGCGCATCAAGCCCTCTCTCACCGACCAACTGCTCGCCCAGGTCGGCGCCCATGGCGTGATCGTGCACCGCGCCGATGGGGTGGTGCGGATGCTCGACCGTCCGCTGCCGCCGCGCCCCGACCTGACCATCGACCTGGCTCACCCGAGCGTCATCGCTGCCATCCGCGGCTCGTTCGGCACGCTGTTTCGCAGTAGTAACCGCATATTGCGGGTGCTCGGCCCGTCGTCGACCGGCAGCGGCGAGACCGTCGAGGCGCTGCTCGACGAGGCGCCGCTGCGGGCCGAGATGTGGGGCTTCGGCGTCCGCGTTCTGGAATTGTCGGTGGTGACCTCGCTGCTAGCTGCGAGCCTGGTCTATCTGAGCCTGCACTGGCTGCTGGTGCGGCCGATGCGCCGGCTGACCGCGAGCATGATCGAGTTTCGCCTGGATCCCGAGGACGCCTCGCGGATGATCCGGGCCAGCCGCCGCAGAGACGAGATCGGCGTCGCCGCGCGCGAGCTCGCGGTCATGCAGGAGGCGGTGCGCCGGGCCTTGGGCCAGCGCGCGCGGCTCGCCGCGCTCGGCACCGCGGTGACCAAGATCAATCACGATCTGCGCAATATCCTGGCGACCGCGCGGCTCGTCGCCGATGGGCTGACCGCCAGCGCCGCCCCCGAGGTGCGCCGCATCCTGCCCCGGCTGATCGAGGCGATCGACCGGGCGGCGGCGTTGTGCACCCGCACCCTCGATTTTTCCCGCGAGGGTGCCCCACCCTTGTCGGCCAGCCGGTTTCGCCTCGCTTTGCTGATCGACGAGGTGGGCTCCGGTCTCGCGGTCTCCGAGCACGAGCTGGCGATCGAAAGCGCGGTCCCGGCCGAGTTCGAGGTCGAGGCCGATCGCGATCAGCTCTATCGAGTGTTATCGAACCTCGCGCGCAACGCGGTCGAGGCCGGGGCGCGGCAATTGCGGTTCGTGGCAACGCGCGAGAACGGATCGGTCGCGATCGAAGTCGACGATGACGGCCCCGGCATGCCGCCCAAGGCGCGGGAAAATCTGTTCCGTCCGTTTTTCGGCTCGGCCCGCCCCGGCGGCAGCGGGCTCGGCCTGGCGATCGCCCGCGAATTGATGCGCGCGCATGGCGGCGACCTGGCGCTGGTCGCCAGCACCGGCGCCGGCACGGTCTTTCGCCTGATCCTGCCGGCCCCGGCCGAACATCGTGCGGCGCTCAGTCGAGCGCCAGCGTCGTCGTCTTGAGATAGGCGCTCTCGGGCAGCGCCGGATGGACCGGATGGTCGGGCCCGGCTCCGGCATCGCGCAGGATGCGGAAGCTGCGGCCGGCGTCGGCGAGGCCGCGCCGCACCGCCTCGGCGAAATCTGCCGCGCCGATATGGTAGGAGCACGAGGCGAGAAACAGGATGCCCTCGCGCGCGGTCAATGACGCCGCCAGCCGTGCGAGCTTGCGGTAGCCGCGCAGCGCCGCCGGCACCTCCTTGCGCGATTTGGCAAAGGCGGGAGGGTCGGCGATGACGAGGTCGAAGCGCTCGCCCGTCTCAGCAAGCCCGGCCGCTTCGCCCAGGATTTCGGCGCGGCGAAAGCGGCAGATAGCGTCGACCTGGTTTAGCCTCGCCGCCTCGGCCGCCACCGCCAGCGCCGGCTCGGAGCGGTCGATGCCAATGACTTCGCGCGCGCCGCGGCGCGCCGCTTGCACCGCGAACCCGCCGCTGCCGCAATAAAGATCAAGAACGCGGGCCCCCCGCGCCAGCCCCGCGACAAACCGCCGGTTTTGCCGCTGGTCGAAAAACCAGCCGGTCTTCTGTCCGGCGAGCGGATCGACCGGAAAGACCGAGCCGCTTTCGTGGATCAGGCTCGGCTCGCCTAGCGCCCCCAGCGCCACCCCCGCCTCGCGCTGCAGCCCCTCCTGGGCTCGCGCCGGGCTGTCGTTGCGCAGCACGATCGCCCGCGGCCGCAACAGCGCCGCCAAAGCATCGAGCACCAGCGGCTCGAGGCGCGCGATGCCGGCAGCGTTCGACTGCACCACCACGACCGCGCCGTAGCGGTCGACGATCAGACCCGGCAAGCCATCGGCCTCGGCGTGGACCAGCCGGTAATAGGGTTCATCAAACAGACGCTCGCGCAACCGCAGCGCCCGCTCGAGCCGGCGCAGCAGAAAGCGTCGGTCGATCGGCCGCGCGGCATCGCGGTCGAGGAGCCGACCGGCGAGCAGGCAATGCGGATTGAACATCGCCACCCCGAGCGGCCGCGCGTCGGCCCGGCGCAGGGTGACGAGCGAGCCCGGCGCCAGCGCGCGCGCCGCCTCGTCCATCAGCACCTCGTTCGCGTAAATCCACGGGTGACCCGCTTCGGCCCGCTTGTGCCGCGCCGGCAGCAATGCCACCATCGGCCGCTTCGCCGGGTCGCCGGCCGCCTCGCCGGCCACCACGTCGATCGCAGATGTCTCGGCACTCATTGGTAACCGCTCCCGGCCGTAACCGCTCCCGCGTTGTCGCGACGGCGCCGGTCATAGTGCCCGGATCCAGCCGCGCCCTCCAGCCCTCGCGCGGGCGCCGACCGGCTGCCCCGATCCGCCTTGCCTTTCCGGGCGATGTGGGAGTAGTTGTGGTCGCCGCCATTGCCGGCTCGCTTGGCCATATGCGCCCGTAGCTCAATTGGATAGAGCACCAGACTACGGATCTGGGGGTTAGGGGTTCGACTCCTCTCGGGCGCGCCAACCCACGACATCTTTCGACAAAGATCCGGAATTGTGTGGAGGCGGCACGCCGCAGCGGCGCTGCCGTTGCGCTCACCTGCTATGCTCGTTGCCTCTGAGATTGCCTACCGGGAGTGCGGCGATGCTGGTGCTGAAGGGAGCAAGGCTGATCGACGGGACCGGCGCCGGGCCGATCCGGGACGCGGCGGTGGTGATCCGCGATCAAAAAATCGAGGCGGTCGAGACCGGCGGCTCGGGCGGCTGGGCGGCCGATGCCCATATCATCGATTTGTCCGGCATGACCCTATTGCCGGGGCTGATCGATACCCACGACCACCTGGCGATGCACGGCTACGATCTGGCCCGGCGCTGGGGCATCGACGAGCCGCAGACGACGCGCACCCTGCGCACCGCCAAGGTCCTCGAGCAGACGCTGGCCGCCGGCTACACCACGGTGCGCGACGCCGCCGGGCTCGACGCCGGGTTCAAGCGGGCGATCGACGAGGGGCTGATCGAGGGGCCGCGCCTGGTGCTGTCGCTGGTGATCATCTCGCCGATCGGCGGCATCGGCGACCGGGTCAGCCCGGCCGGCTTCTCGTGCTGCGTGCCCAACGACCCGCTCTTGCCCGATGGCGTCGTCAACAGCCTGGCCGACGTGCGGCCGGTGGTGCGCCGGGTGGTGCGGGCCGGGGCCGATGTCATCAAATGCGCGACGACCGGCGGCGCCAGCTCGCGGCCCGAGCACGGGCCGATGGACGGCGCCTTCAATCTCGACGAGATGCAAGCCCTGGTCGAGGAGGCGCACGCGCTCGACCGCCGGGTGATCTGTCATGCGCTCGGCGGGCGCGGGTTGAAGATCGCGGTCGAGGCCGGGGTCGATTCGATCGACCATGGCTGCTACCTCGACGAGGAGCCCGAGTTGCTCGACCGCATGGCGCGCAAGGGCATCTTTTTCGTGCCGACCTTCGCGGTCTACGACTACCACCGCAAATCGCCGCTGCCGCATGTGCGCGAGCGCGCCCGCGACCTCGAGGAGCACCATGTCGCGAGCCTGCGCGCCGCACTCGCCGCCGGGGTCAAGATCGCCGCCGGCACCGATGCCGGCGGACATGGCCACCCGCCGAACGCGATCGAGATCGCCTGTCTCGTCCGCGCTGGGATGACCGCCGCTCCAGGCGTTGCGCGCGGCGACCAGTTGGGCCGCCGAATGTATCGGCCGTGGCCGCGATCTCGGCGCCGTCGAAAAGGGCAAGCTCGCCGATCTGGTCGTCGTCAACGGCGACCCGCTCGCCGATGTCGGGATATTGCAGAAGCCGGAGAACATCGCCCTGGTGGTCAAGGGCGGCAAAATTGCGGCAAACCGATTGGATCGCTAGTCGCATTTGAGGCGGTGAGCGCGACGGAAGCCTGACGTAGCGCCACGAAGGATTTTCAACCAAATTCCTAACGCTTATGTCAGGAAGTGTGGATATAAGCGTTACCGATTATCGGTAAAATCGGCGAGGGTGCGCTTCGATGCTGGTCAAAGCCTCTGACAAACGGATAGTAAATGACGAACTGATTCGGCTTGAAAAACGGTTGATCAAGGCAAAACTAAAAAGGGAAAGAGATCACCTGCGATATACTGGCGCAGTGTCTGGCCGATATGGGAATCAGGGAGACTGGGGGATCAATCACCGTAAAGATCAATTGACGCAAATTCCCGGTATGGTTCTTCTCTGCTGCGTCGAAAGCAATCGGATACTCGCAAATGCGGCTGGAGGACGCGTGAGGTGACATTGAAAACACTCGCTCTCGCGGCGGCAGTTATGATCAGCCTCAAGTCGAGCCTCAGAGCAGCTACCGCACAACCGATAACATACCCTCCGTGTGGAGCAAAAGGATCGAATATCGGAGCTATCAATATAGGGTGGTCACGGGACCAAGTGTCAATATTTATGGATTTACCAGATTCATGGCAAGGAATTGTGCAAAAAATAAACGATCGGGAGTTACTAAGCATTGATAGTTGGGGGGTAGCTCATTGTAGTGCATTGGTTATGCTAAACGATTTTCCAACGCGCCGGTCGTTTCTAGTGTTCAAAATATTATATCGAAGCCAACCCAACAATTTTAATGATGGCAACAATACCGTCGTTGACCAAATCCACTCAGACGCGCCACCCCCGGCGATGCAACACCAGGAGAACACCGCCTCTGATCGCGCAGTCGAGTATGGGAGTGAGCACGAGCGCTGCGGGGGCGACCGTGATTGTCTTCAAGCCTTGTGCAGGGCCGCCGTCGACGATGGGATGTTCAACAGCTATAGCCATTGCGCTCCGCCATGAATGATCGTCTCGAACTTCTGATCGAAGACAATAGTATGGACGCGTCCGCATTTCTTGACAACGTAATTCTGCCACTGGACAGACGCGGCGATCCCTTGCTTATCCCCTGGCCGGCCGCCGGCGACCCAGGCGGTTTCATTTCTTTCTCTACTATCACAGAATGGCGACAATTTATCCTGCGATTATCCTTACACGCAATAATTCCGGCAATTATCCCGTTGACAAAGCATCGGCTGTGTAATATGCTCTAATCATTAGAAAGCGGAGCGAGTCCATGCCCAGCCATCTCGATAACCCAATCTTCCATAATGACGAGGCGGCCCGCGCATGGTTTGAGGCGCGGATTTGGCCCGATGGCCCCTTCTGCCCACACTGTGGTTCCACCTCAGTAACTCGACTGCACGGCAACGCGCATCGGCCCGGCCTGTTTCAGTGCAACAATTGCCGCGAGCAATTCACCGTCACGGTCAACACCGTCTGCGAGCGTTCCAAAATCCCGCTGCACAAGTGGTGCATGGCGATCTACTTGCTCAATAGCAGCAAGAAAGGCATGTCGGCGCTGCAAATGCACCGCATGATGGGCGGCAGCTACAAAACCGCGTGGTTTATGATGCACCGCATTCGCGAGGCGATGCGCGAAGGCAAACTACCTGGCGGTCTCGGCGGCGCGAGCAAGGTTGTCGAAGCGGACGAAACCTATGTCGGCGGCAAGGCGCGCAACCGCAAAAACAGGGTGCCAGCGAAAACCGCAGTGCTGTCGTTGGTCGAACGTGACGGCAAGGTCCGCAGCTTCCCGATCGGCAACGTCACTGCGCAAACCCTGCGCCCAATCATCGTCACCCACGTGAACCGCGCCAGCTATCTAATGACGGACGAAAGCACGGTCTATCCGACGATCGGCCGCGAGTTCTCTGGCCACGGCACGGTCAATCACTCGGCTGAGGAGTACGTTCGCGCCTACTTCTGGCATACAAACACGGTAGAAGGCTATTTCAGCATTCTCAAGCGCGGCATCGTCGGCGTCTATCATTGGGTAAGCGAAGCCCATTTGCATCGCTACGCCGCCGAGTTCGATTTCCGCTACAACCATCGCGTCGCGCTCGGCTACTCCGATATGGAGCGCACCGAGATTGCCGCCGCCGGCATCTATGGCAAGCGGCTTACCTATCGGCGGCCTGATCAGCGGCCGAACATCTAAGCCGGCTTTGTCCCGCCGCGCTTTCCGCCGCGTGCTGGCGAAGGCGCGCGGGGCTTCTTAGTCTGGGCCGGCTTGGGCTTCGCCTTCATCACAGTGTCGAAAGCCTTCTCGAATCGCTCCCATGCGTCGGGCAGCTCTACGATTTCGTCGGGCTTGGGCGGCGGCTTCGATTTCATGGGGATAATGTAGCACGGCGGGACCGGATTCGCACCCAGTCCCGCCTTCCGCTATCCTAGGCGTTGCGGAGACACACTAGGAGCGAAACCTATGCACAGTATGCTGTTTGTTGCTACAGCCCCTATCTCCGGCGGCAGATACAGCCCGATTCCGCAAAACTGGCAGGCATTTATCGGCTACGTCTCCAACAAGTTACAGCCGCTCGCAGGTGTCGAACGGCTAAGCGAAAATGTCTGGCTGGTGAATATGCGTATTGATCCGCTGCCGCTTGGTCTTCTTGTCGCTGGCGCACACGAGCACGGTATCGAATGTAGGCTTCTGTCACTTGACGACGAGCCTCAATGGCTTCCGGCCGCTCCTGGTTCCACATCCATTCAGGCCCATAGTGAATAGCCATATGACCGAACCTTTCTTAAGTGCGAAAGTCAGGGTCGGACGCGTAAAGGAATTGCTCGACGCGCTCAAAAACGAAGGGAAAGCCTTTTGGGAAAGTCACCCTTATATCTTTCTCGCCGAGCCTGAGTTCGGATGGCCTGACAAAAACTTACAAATGCCGGCTGATAAAACACATCCCAGCAGTCTTCGACCTTTGGGTTGTCGAGATTATCGAACACCTCCGGGCGTCCCTCGACTACCTTGGATACGAAGCTGCGGTCCTTGGCGGAAAACGGGAACCCAAATCCAGCTATTTCCCTGTCGCCGACACCGCCGCGAAGCTCGAAACGGACGTGATAGGCCGAGGCCGCTGTAAAGACCTGCCAGCGGACATCCTGGCGTTCTTTCGGTCGCTCCAGCCGTACAAGGGAGGCAATAGGGGAGGAGGTGCCGTCTGGGTTCTCAACAAACTCTGCAACAGCGGCAAGCACCGCTTTCTGACCAGCGTTGGACTTGAGAGCGCCTACGCCGATATTCGGCCGGAGCAATTGCCATCCGGCAGCACGGTCCACCCGCATGTGTGGGACCGCAAAAAAAACGAGATCTGCTACTTCTCGGCTCCCATCGATGCAGAACCTCAATACAATTTCGAAGTTGCCTTTCACATAGCCTTCGGCCCAATCGGTCCGCTCGCCGGCGAGCCAGCGGTGCCGCACCTCTTCGCTATAGCCGACATCATAAGGTCCATTGTGGAAGAGACGGAGATAGTAGCTAGACGATCCGGCCTCATCCGGTGACGGCGCGCCTAGACAAGGCGCGCCAGTGCCGATCTCAGCATCGTCGCGTTCGCCAGAGCAATCCACACTACCCATTCGGCTTTCTCAACGGGATAATTGCCATAATTCCGGAGTTCATTTCCGATAGATATCGGCGTGCTCAGAGGGCGTACTTCTGGGCTTGGATTCACTTCGACTTCATCAAGCTTGGTGAACTGGCGGCGCTGGCATCCTTGGAGCTTGCCCTGAGAGAGCGTTATGCCTTCAAAATTCGCCACACGGGTCGCGTTACATTTCCTGAGCTACTGAAATACCTAGTCGAAAACGACGCCCTTTCGGACGACAAGCTACCGATCGTGCAGAAATGTGGTGGGGCGGTGGTTATGAACCTCTACGAAACCGATGAGGCCCGAAAGACCCGAGTGGGAACGCCTCGTAAAGCCCTCATCTCTGAGCCTCCGATGACCCTGATTGAGATCAGGAATCGTGCCGCCCATGCTGATCCATTCGATACCGCGCCATGGGGCGGGTTACTCGAAGTTGTGCGCGACCTGATCGAGTATGCTTACCGAGACATTATCAGCGTGCCGGTTTGATGGCGCTTGCTACATAACACTGGTGGCGTTCGCGGCCCGAGATTGCGCCGCTTCGCTCCCGACGTCGGACCGAGGACTGCGACCGATCTGATCGAAACGTGCCTCGATGCTGAAAGTTTGATCAATTTGAGGTTGCTGGACCCGCCGAGTGCGAGTTTAGTTCGTTGGCGCGGAATTGCTTGGCTTCGAGGCAGCAGAGTATTCGGGAGTTTCATGGGCCGCTCGATCCTTGATGGTTACGATCCGAAGGGCTTCTACTGCGAGATGCTGGGCAATCCGGCGAGCGCCGCGGTCAGGCAGCGTCTGGCCACGCTGTCGATCGAGGCGCTGAAGGAGCGCGCCGCCGCCGCCAATGCCGAACTCTATAATCTCGGGATCACCTTCACCGTCTATTCCGACGCCAAGACGATCGACCGCATCCTGCCGTTCGACGTGTTGCCGCGGGTGCTCTCGGCGGCCGAGTGGCACCATCTCGAAAGCGGCATCATCCAGCGCATCACCGCGCTCAACCTGCTGCTCGACGACATCTATCACGACCAGAAAATCCTGCGCGACGGCGTCGTCCCGGCCGATCTGATCCTCGGCAATCACAACTACCGGCCGCTGATGAGGGGCGTCGAGATCCCGCACAAGGCCTATGTCAACATCTGCGGCACCGACATCGTGCGCGACGAGAAGGGTGCCTTTCTGGTGCTTGAGGACAATGCGCGCACACCCTCGGGCGTCAGCTACGTCGTCGAGAACCGGCACATGATGCTGCGTGCCTTCCCCGATCTGCTCGATGATATCGGCTTGCGCCCGATCGACAATTACGGCGCCAGGCTGATCGCCGCGCTGCAGGAGCTGGCGCCGCCCGGCGTCGCCGATCCGCAAGTCGTGCTGCTGTCGCCGGGCACCTACAACTCAGCCTATTTCGAGCACGTCTTTCTGGCGCGAGAGATGGGTGTGCCGCTGGTCGAGGGCCCCGATCTGGTGGTCGAGGACGAGCGTGTGTGGATGCGTACAACCGGCGGGCTTGCTCGCGTCGACGTGATCTATCGCCGCATTAACGACGATTTTCTCGACCCCGAGGCATTCATTGCCGAAAGCAAGCTCGGGGTGCGCGGGCTGATGCGGGCCTATCGCGCCGGCAATCTCGGCCTGGCCAATGCGATCGGCACCGGCGTCGCCGATGACAAGGCAGTCTATGCCTATGTGCCGCGGATTATCCGCTATTACCTCGGCGAGGAGGCCATTCTGCATAACGTCGAGACCCATATCTGCCGCGAGCCGCAAGCCCTGCGCTACACCCTCGACCACCTGGCCGAACTGGTGGTCAAGCCGGTCGGCGAAGCCGGCGGCTACGGCATCACCGTCGGTCCCAAGGCGAGCCGGGCCGAGCTCGACGATTGCCGCGCGAAGCTTCTCGCCGACCCCTCGAACTATATCAGCCAACCCTGCATCAACCTGTCGGTGGCGCCAACCCTGGTCGATGGCCGCATCGAAGCGCGCCATGTCGATCTGCGGCCGTTCGCGGTCACCGGCTCCAGCACCTGGGTATTGCCCGGCGGGTTGACCCGGGTGGCGCTGCGCCGCGGCTCGCTCGTCGTCAACTCCTCGCAGGGCGGCGGCTCGAAGGATACCTGGGTCCTTGGCTGACGTTCTGCTCGCCCGCTACGCGGATTGCATCTTCTGGCTCGCGCGCTATGTCGAGCGCGCCGAAAATCTGGCGCGCATCCTCGACGTCAACGAAACCTTCTCGCGCGACAGCCGCGGCGGCCAGAATTGGCGCTCGATCGTCCAGCTGAATTCGGACGAGGAGCGTTTTTTTGAGGGCGGCCGCAAAGTCTCGGCGCAGAGTGTACTCGAATTCTACGTCGTCGACGCCGACAATCCGACCTCGATCGTCAGCGCCATCCATAGCGCACGCGAGAATGCCCGCACCTTGCGGCCGCTGATTTCGACCGAGATGTGGACCCAGCTCAACGTCTTTTACAATCACCTGGCGGCGATCGGGGTCACCGATCTGGCTCCCGGCCGGCTCGCCGGGCTGCTCACAACCGTCAAGGAAGCCTGCCAGACCCACACCGGCATTACCGAGGGCACGTTTTTCCGCGACCAGGGCTGGTATTTTTATCAGCTCGGCCGCTATATCGAGCGCGCCGACCAAACGACGCGGCTGCTCGACATCAAATACCATCTGCTGCTGCCCGACGTCGCCGATGTCGGCTCGCCGACCGATGTCAGCCAATGGAACGCGCTGTTGCGCTCGGCCGCCGGCTATCACGCCTATCGCCGCCTGCACGCGGCCAGCACCACCCCGGCGCGGGTTGCGGGCTTCCTGCTGCTCAACCAGGCCTTTCCGCGCTCGCTCCATCATTGCGTGCGCGAGGTCGGGCAGCTGCTGGGCGAGGTCAAGTCGCGGTACGCGTTGCGCGGCGGCAATGACGCAGCCGAGGAACTCGACCGCTTGCGCGCCGTCCTCGGCACCCTCACGATAACGACGATTCTGAGCGAGGGACTTCACGAGTTCCTCGATCTGATCCAACAGCAGCTGATCGCGGTCAGCCGCGACCTGTCGATCGCCTTTTTCGGCTACTCGCCCGAGGCCTCGCAGACGCAGACCGCGGTCGGCTAACAGGCGGGTGCGATGCCGATCATCACCGTGCGTCACGTGACGACCTACCGCTACAAGCAGCCGGTGGCCTTTGGCGAGCACCGCATGATGCTGCGGCCGCGCGACAGCTATGACCAGCGGCTGCTCGATACCAGTCTGGCGATCACCCCGGAGCCTGCCGACATTCGCTGGGTGCACGATGTCTTCGGCAACTGCGTCGCGATCGCCCGCTTCGCCGGCCGGGCGGCGGAGCTGCGCTTTGAGAGCCAGATCCGGCTCGACCACTCGGCGAGCAATGCTCTCGATTTTCAGATCGAGGATTATGCGACGCGCTATCCGTTCACCTACGGCGCCGACGAGATGCCGGATTTGTTGCGCCTGGTCGAGCGCCAATATCTCGATCCCGAGCACGAAATCGACCGCTGGGCCCAGCAGTTCCTGCGGCATGACGGGCGCAGCGACACTTCCGAGCTGCTGGCCGCGATGACCCGGGCAATCCGGCGCGACCTGGTCTACGAGGCGCGCGAGGAGAGCGGCGTTCAGGACCCGGTCAAGACCTTGCACCAGGGGAGCGGCAGTTGCCGCGACTTCGCGGTGCTGATGATCGAGGCGGTGCGCTCGCTCGGGCTCGCCGCCCGCTTTGTCAGCGGCTACCTCTACGTCCACGAAGGCCGCCGTCGCAGCCGGGTCGGCGGCGGCGCCACCCATGCTTGGCTTGAAGTCTATCTGCCGGGCGCCGGCTGGATCGAATTCGACCCGACCAACGGCATCGTCGGCAATCATGATCTGGTCCGCGTCGCCGTGGTCCGCGACCCGCGTCAGGCGGTGCCGATTTCCGGCAGCTGGACCGGGTTTCCCTCGGACCATCTCGGCATGACTGTCGAGGTCGAGGTTACCGCCGAGCCGGAGCCGGGTATCGTCTCCCAATCGCCGCCGGCACGCCGCGCGCAACCCGCCTCGGGCTAGCGAATTACCGCCGCGCCTGGACATTGTCGCGGCGCCGCCCCTATCATAGACTCCTATGCACAGGGGGGTTGTGAGCCGTGACCGACCGGCAAGGCCAGCCTCGGCATCGCCCGCAGAATATCGGCGGCGGGTCGCTCGGTGAACGGCGGTGGCCGACTTATTTGTGGATCACCGGACTGTTGCTGTTCATTCTGGTGGCCTTGGCCGGCGGGATCATCTGGTACAACTCGAAGAAATCGAGCGAGCTGGCGCTTTCCGAGGCGCAGCGCCTGATGCAGCAAGCAGACGAAAAGATCAGGGATCGCATCAAGCTTCTTTACGATCCGATGTATGCGATCGTCGGCATCGCTTCCCTGGTGCCCGGCCTGACTACCCCCGCAATCAAGGACGACCCGAACGCCATAGCTCTAATGCGGCGGGCATTGCGCATCTACCCGCAGATCTTGTCGCTCTATGTCGGGTTCGACGACGGCAGCTTTTTCATGCTGACCCACATCTCCGGCGAG
This sequence comes from uncultured Alphaproteobacteria bacterium, assembly GCA_963755435.1. Lineage (GTDB taxonomy): Bacteria > Pseudomonadota > Alphaproteobacteria > ATCC43930 > CGMCC-115725 > AP-15. The sequence continues at coordinate 385,900 of CAVWJX010000011.1, read as the reverse complement.
AAAAGCGACGCGCTGCGCAAGGCGCTGCAGGCACCGCCCGAGGCCGCCTTTGCCAATGAGGTGATCACCGTCAATTCCGCGGTGGCCAATTCCGCGGTGGCCAATTCCGCGGTGGCCAATTCCGCGGTGGCCAATTCCGCGGTGGCCAATTCCGCCGGGGCCAATTCCCCCAGAGCCAATGCTGGCGGCGAGCGCACCGTGCGGTGGGTCTTCCTCGATAAGGATGGCGCGATCGTCGGACGCCGCGATCCGGACGCCGCGGTCTTCGATCCCCGAAAACGGCCGTGGTACGGCGCGGCCAAGCGCACCGATGTGGTCGCGCACAGCGATCTTTACGTCTTCGCTTCGAGCGGCGAACTGGGTTTCACCCTGAGCCGCAGCTTCAAGGGGCCGACCCCCGGAGTGATGGGCGCCGATCTCGCCACGATCGATCTGGTCAATTTTCTGCGCGACCAACGCATCACCCGGGGCAGCACCGCATTCATTTTCACCAAGGACGGCGAAATCATCGCGTTGCCGGATCAGGCCCGCGTGGCCCAGGCGATCGGCGCCAAGGGCGAGACAATGACGGTGCCCCCCAAGATCGCCGATCTGCACGACCCGGTGATCGATGGGCTCGTTGCCGCCTATCGGAACAAGCCGATGTCCGGAACCCGCGTCTACGACGTGGCGGGCCGCAGCTATATCGGCCGGGTGGTCGAGATCCCGCGGCGCTACGGGCGCAACCAGCTGTTGGCGATCACCGTGCCGGTCGACGAAATCGAAAAGCCGATCACCAATATCCGCAACGACACGCTGCTCTATTCGATCGCTTTTTTGGTCTTCGCGCTGCCGCTTTACGTCACTTTGGTCGTGGTCTGGATCGACCGCCGGCTGGAGCAGCGAGCGTACCGGCCCCGGTTCCGCGACGACGAATGAAATGGCGAAGCCGCGCGCGGATAATAAGTCTAAGGTTGTAGTCACCCGTTTCCTTAGCTAATATCGGTTGATAACAACCTTGGAGGACAGCGATGGACAGCGATATGTCGCGGCGTGTTATCGCCGAGTTCTTCGGAACGTTCTGGCTGGTGTTCGGCGGTTGCGGCGCCGCGGTCCTGGCCGCCGGCTTCCCGAATTTGGGGATCGGCTTTCTTGGCGTCGCCTTTGCCTTCGGCTTGACGCTGCTGACCATGGCCTACGCGGTGGGACACATTTCGGGTGGGCATTTCAATCCGGCAGTCACGATCGGTCTGTGGAGCGCCGGGCGCTGCGCCAGCAAGCACGTGATCCCCTATATCGTGGCTCAGGTGATCGCCGCCATTGCCGCCGCGGGGGTGCTGTGGCTGATCGCTTCGGGCAAGGCCGGCTGGATTCCGGACGGCTTTGCTTCCAACGGTTATGGCGAATTCAGCCCAGGCAAATACGGGCTCGGTGCCTGCTTCCTGACCGAGGTGGTGATGACGTTCTTTTTTCTGTTCATCATCATCGGCACTACATCGAAGGGAGCAGCCAGCGGCTTTGCCGGCATTCCGATCGGCCTCGCCCTGACGTTGATCCACCTGGTGTCGATCCCGGTCACCAACACTTCGGTCAACCCGGCGCGCAGCACCGGACCCGCCCTGTTCGCCGGCGGCCCACATATCGCCCAACTGTGGCTGTTCTGGGTGGCGCCGATCCTCGGAGCCGTCATCGCCGGGCTATTGACCCGCTATATGTATGAGCGCGAAGCGATTGTCGACACGGTCGTCGTCGAGGAGCGGCGGGTAACTCCCTGATAAGCGATTTGAGCGACTGGTCGGCTAATCCGGCCAGCGCCGGTGCACCCAGAGCCACTGCTCGGGCCGGTTGCGAATCCACCCTTCCAACGTGGCGTTGACATCCGCTGTCAGCGCCGCGACATCGGCCTGCAAGTCGCCGGTGCGCGGCAGTGGCATGGGCCGAAATACGGTCAGCCGAAAATGTGCACCGTCGAGGCGCTCGACCCGGGCTGGCAGTACGTCGCAGTCGTAGCGCAGAGCCAGCAGCGCCAGAGCCGGTGCGGTCATCGCCGGCCGTCCGAAAAACGGCGCCGGAATGCCGTCATTGAGCTTCTGGTCGGCGAGCAAGGCCAGGTGTTCGCCGCGGGCGACAGCAGCCACGGCGCGGCGCGCCCCGGCCGACCCCTTTGGGATATATTCGCCGCCGTCGCCGCGAAACCGCGAAATCAGCTGGGCGACCAGTGGGTTGTTCGCGGCACGATAGATCTGGGTGACCGGCGCTCCATATTGGGCCGCGGCCAACGCGGCGATCTCCCAATTGGCGATGTGGCCGGAAAAAATGATCATCCGTCGGCCGGCGGCGACCGCCCGGTTCACGTGTTCAAAGCCCTGGGTTTCGACCCGCCCGCCCGGCGCGAACACGCGAATTTGGCGCAGATGCGGGTACTCGGCTATGACCCGGCCGAGATTGTCCCACATGCCGACGACAATCTCTTCGATCGCACTCTCGGCAAGATCGGGAAAGGCCCGACGCAGGTTGATCCGGGCTCGCTTCGAGATGCCGAGAAGCGGGCCGATGCGCCGGCCGATCGCGCCGCCGATCGCCGATGCCCGGTCGATCGGCAATATCCGCAGGCCGGCGAACGCCAGCGCCGCGCCAAGCCATTCGAGGCGTTGGCCGAGCGGCAGCCGCTCGGCGCCGCTATCCCGACGCGCCGCGTCCATTGCCGTGAAGCGATGCCGTGGCCGGGACGAGGAGCCGATCGAGCGCCGCGGGATCGGACCAATCGATCCCGATCTCGAGCACCTCTATGTTGCGGCGCGCGGCAACCGGCAGCCGGACGAAATCCTTTGCCGTCGTGACCAGTTGAGCGCCTTCGCGGCCGGCCACCCGGCGCAGCTCGGCAATCTCGCCCGCGCTGAAGGGATGATGGTCGGGAAATTTTCGCTCCGCGATGACCCTGGCGCCGAGCGCGCGCAAGCTCGCGAAGAATTTTTCCGGCCTTCCGATCCCGGCGAAGGCGACGACCCTAGCGCCGGCGACCCGCGCGCCGGCGATCGGCGCCAGCACCGCCGGTACGACCGGACCTGCATTGGCCTCGACGACCGGCGGTATCCGATGGATCTCGCCTTGAGCCGCGAGCAGCACGACGCCGTCGGCGCGAGCGAGCCCGCGCCGCAGATTTTCGCGCAGCGGGCCGGCCGGCATCACCCGGCCATTGCCGAATCCATAGGCGCTATCGATGACGATCAGCGCCAGGGTCTTTTCGATCGAGGGATTTTGAAACCCGTCATCGAGCAGGATTGCCTCGGCACCAGCCGCGACCGCGGCGGCAATGCCGGCGCTGCGGTCGCGCGCGACCCAGGAGGGCGCGTGAGCGGCGAGCAGCAGAGCCTCGTCGCCGACCGCCACAAAGTCGTGGTGCTGGGGCTCGACACGGACCGGCCCGGCGAGGCGGCCGCCATAGCCGCGCGTCACGATGTGGACTGTCCCGGTGCGGGCTGCGGCCGTGCGGCTGGCGAGCCAGGCGGCGAGCGCAATCACGATCGGGGTTTTTCCGGCGCCACCGGCGACCAGATTGCCGACGCAGATTACCGGCACCGGCGCGCGCGTGGGACGGGCGAGAGCGCGGCGCACTCGCCCGGCAGTATCAAAGGCGGCACCGAGCGGCAGCAGCAAATCGGCTGCCAGGGCCGGCTTTCTGCCCCAGAATTCGGGAGCGGCGCGCATCACGCCCGCAGCGGATGCGAGGCGTGGGCGCGGTCCTCGACCAAAGTGTCGTTCTCGCCCAAAGCATCGTGCGCCGGCCCCGCTTGCGGCGGCGCCAGGCGGTCGAGCCACGGGGCGAGACGAACGACAATCGCCTCGAGGATGTCCTGGCCGGCGGCGGCGACCCGCGTCGCGGCGGCGCAGCGCATTGCGCGCAGCGCGCGATCGGCGAGGAGCATCGCCACCGCCCGCGCCAATTCGTCTGCCCCGGTGACCATCTCCGCCGCGCCCGCCGCCGCCAACGCCGCCGTCATGCCGGCGCAATTGCTGATGTCGGGCCCATGCAGGACGGCGCAGTCGAGACGGGCCGCCTCGAACGGATTGTGCCCGCCCTGCCGGGCGAGCGATCCGCCGATGAAGGCGATGCCAGCCAGGCGGTAAAACAGGCCGAGCTCGCCCATCGTGTCGGCGAGATAGACGTCGATGCCGGCGCCGATCGGTTCGCCGCGGCTGCGCCGGGCGACGCGCAGCCCCTCGCTCGCGAGCATTGCCGCGACCGCATCGCCGCGCGCCGGGTGGCGGGGCGCGATCACGGTCAGGAGACCCGGATACCGGCCGACGAGCCGGCGATGGACGGCGGCAGCGATCTCCTCTTCACCGGCATGGGTGCTGGCGGCGAGCCACCGCGGGCGCGCGCCGATCTCCCGGCGCAGCCGCCACAACTGTGCCTGATCGACCGGCAGCGGTGCCCCGGCTGCCTTCAAATCGCCGACCGCGGCAACATTGCGCGCACCGAGCCGGCGCAGACGGCGTGCTTGGGCCTCATCCTGCGCCAGGCAGAGCGCGAACGCGGCGAGCATCGGTCGGATCAGCCCCGGCCACCACCGCCAGCGCCGGTACGAGCGCGCCGACAACCGCCCATTCACCAGCATCATCGGGATGCCGCGGGCATGCGTCGCCAGCACCAGGTTCGGCCACAGCTCGGATTCGACCCAGAGCGCCAGATCGGGTTGCCAATGGTCGAGAAACCGCCTGGTCCAGGCAGGAAGATCGAGCGGCACGAATTGATGGCGCACCCGCGCCGGCAGCCGCTGTTCGAGCAGCCGGGCCGAGGTTACGGTCCCGGTGGTGACCAGGATCTCGAGCTCGGGCCGGGTTTGCAGCAGCAATTCGATCAGCCGCAGCATCGCCGTTGCCTCGCCGACGCTGGCCGCGTGAATCCATAAGAGCGGCCCGCGCGGTCGCGTTGCGTCCGTGAAACCCTGGCGTTCGCCAAGGCGCGGCCCGTCTTCCTTGCCCCGCCGCTCGCGCCGCCGCAGATAGAGGAGCGCCGCCGGCGCCAGCAGCCGGGTCAGCCCCCGATAGAGCAGCGGCAGCATCAGCCCGGTCGATCGAGGACGGTCGGACGATCTGCCGACAGCGCCTCGCCCCGGCCCTTTCGGCAAGCCGGCAGATAACCCGCGGTGGCGTGTATCCGAGCCACCCGAGGCGCGTCCGGCGCAGGTTTGTGGGGCCACCTCGATTTCCGCTGCGGCGAGGTGTCCGACGCGACGGTCGGCTTCGCGGACCATGTCGACCATGCGCGCCTCGACCAGGCGACGCATGCGTTCGAGGCCGGTCGCGTCGAGGTCGGCGCCGATGTCGATCGGCTCGCCCCATAGAAAGATGCCGCGGCCGAACGGCAGCGGGACATGAAAGCGGTCCCAGGTGGAGAGGATCCGCCGCCGGCTGGTGGCGTAGGTGAGCGGCACGATCGGCGCTTGGGCCAGCTTCGCCGCATTGACGATGCCGATGCCGGCGACCATCGCCGGACCGCGCGGCCCATCCGGAGTAACCGCCACGCAATCCCCCTCCTTCAACTTCTTAAGGATGTTGCGCAACGCCGCAGCACCGCCGCGGCGGGTCGACCCGGCGATTGCACCGACCCCGAAATACGATATCGCCTCGGCGATGATCCGGCCGTCGCGGTGCGCCGAAATCAGGATGTGAACCGGTGCCTCGTGCTGCCAGGCCATCGGCATCATCAGCATCCGCCCATGCCAGAATGCGCCGATCAAAGCCTGCCCCCCGGCGAGCCGCCGGCGCGAGGCTTCGGCGCCTTCGACCGTCCACCGGTTGGTGCGGTAGATCAGGCGGATGTAGCAGTGGATCCCCCAGCACACCGCCCGTCGCAGCCAAGGGTGATGCAGAAGGCGGCGGCGCAGCCCACGCCTGGTGATGATCGGCGGCACGCCGCTACTGCGCCGGGGCGGCGGCGACGAGGTCGGGCTCGTCGGCAAACTGCATCGCATAGAGCCGCGCATAGAGCCCGTCGCGGGCGAGCAGCTCCGAATGCCGGCCGCTCTCGACAATGCGCCCGCGATCGACGACGCAGATCAGGTCGGCGCCCTGCACCGTCGACAGCCGATGGGCGATGACGAGGGTGGTGCGCCCGCGGATCAGCGTGCGCAACGCGGTCTGGACCTGGCGTTCGGATTCGCTGTCGAGCGCCGAAGTCGCCTCGTCCAGCAGCAGAATGGGGGCGTCCTTCAACATCGCCCGGGCGATCGCCAGCCGCTGGCGCTGACCACCGGAGAGACGCACGCCATGCTCGCCGACCTGCGTGTCGTAGCCGTTCGGCAGTTCGCGGATGAACTCGTCGGCGCCGGCCGCCTGCGCCGCCGCCTCGATGTCGGCTGCCGCGGCCCCGAACCGGCCATAGGCGATATTGGCCCGCAACGTGTCGTCGAACAGCGTGACCTCCTGAGCGACGAGCGCCACCGCACCGCGCAACGAAGCCAGGCTCACGGTGCGGATATCCTGTCCGTCGACCGCGATGCTGCCCTCCTCGACATCGAAAAAGCGCGGGATCAGGTTGAGAATCGTCGACTTGCCCGCCCCCGATGCACCGACCAGCGCCACCGTGCGCCCGGCCGGGACCGTGAACGAGACGCCGTCGAGCGCGACCGCGCCGGGGGCATAGCCAAAGCGCACTCGCTCGAAGCAGATTTCGCCACCGGCGATATGCAGCGGCCGGGCGCCCGGCAAGTCGCGGATCGTCGGCTCGACGTCGAGCACCTGGAAGATGCGATGAGCGGCGGCCAGGCCCTCCTGCAGCGAGGCATTCAGATTGGCGAGGCTCTTTAGCGGCTGATACGCGAGCAGCAAGGCGGTGATGAACGAGAAGAAGGCGCCGGGGGTGCGCGAATCGGCGATCACCTGATGGCCGCCGTAGAGGATCACGATCGCGATTGCCGCTCCACCCAGGGTCTCCATCATCGGCGAGGCCCGCGACCGGGTGCGCGTCGCCCGGTTGGTCAGCGCGAACAGCCGTTCGAACAGGCCGGCAGCGCGGCGCTGCTCGTAGGCTTCCATGCCGTACGCTTTGACCAGGCGAGCGCCTTGGAAGGTCTGGCTCAGCAACGTCGTCAGCTGGCCGATCTCGGCCTGCGTGTTGGCCGAAACCCGGCGCATGCGGCGGCCGATGCCGACGATCGGATGAATCGCCAGCGGGAAAATAAAAAACGAAATCAAGGCCAAGAGCCAGTCCTGGTAGAACATGACTCCAACCAGAAAGACAACGGTCAGCGCGTCCTTGCCGATGCCGCCGAGGACGTTCGCCGCGGCGCTGCGCAATAGCACCGCATCGCTGGTAAAGCGCGAGATCAGGGTCCCGCTCGGATGGCTGTGGAAATAGGCGAGATCGGCGCGCATCAGCCGGGCGAACAGCGCGATCTGCACATCGGCGATGACCCGCAGCCCGACCCGGTTCATCAGCACCGCCTGCCCGTAATCGGCCAGGCCCTTGACGATGGCGATGGCCAGCGCTGCGCCGGCGATCAGCAGCAACAGCGAGCTGTCGCGCCCGACAAAGATACGGTCGAGCACCGGCTGCATCAGCCAGGCGCGCATTGCCGTGCTGCCGGCTGCCGCTCCCATCAGCAGAAACGCGAGCCCGATGCGTGGCGCATGTGGGCGCATGAAGTCGCGCGCCAAGCGCCATACGAGCGCGAATGTGCGCGCGCCTTCTTCGAGGATCGGCGGCTTTCTTCGACATGGGTCCCCGCCGGCAGTGTTAGAGACGGGGACCCGGATTGGCAAGGGCGGCGGCGCTCAGCGGCCAGCCTCGGTCACGGCGCCGCGGCTTGTCGTGCCGGCGGTCAACTCTATGCCGGATAGGAGACGAAGCATTTCTCCGAGGCAAAGATATGCGTTTCGACATAGTCGTGAACGACCGGCTGGCGATCGAGCGTCTCCATCGCTCCCATCAGCGCGCACCAATTCAGCATCTCGTGCTGGCCGGCCTGCTCCATCGCGGCCAGCGGGCGCTTGCGCCAGGTGTCGTAGTCGCGCTGCGAGAGGGCGTCGAACAGCAGCCGGTCGGCCTTGTGGTCGGGCCACAGATAGCCGTTGGTCGGCGACAGGAAGCAATGCGACCAGCTCGACGACGCGATCAGCGCCACCCGATAAGGCGAGGCCGCCAGGGTCTCGGCCACCGCCTTGCCGACCTCCATGCAGCGCCATGGGTGCGGCGAAGGTGGATCGGCGGCGATCTTCGGGTCGCGCGGCGGCATGAACAGGGCCGAGGTGCCGCCCTTGGCATGCAGCAAATTGCTGCCGTAGCAATTGACCGCGAACGGAACCACCGGATAGGGGAAGCCTCTACGGTCCCAATCGAGATAGAGAAAGGTGTTGGTGAAGGCGTGCGCCAGCGGGTGGTGCAAGGGCTTGTAGGCATAAGCCATATCGATGCCGCGCTCGATGAGCCCGGTGGCGAGGTATTTGGCCATGTCGCGATGGCCATGCAATTTGAGCGACCAGTCGCCTGGTTCGCCCCACCGGTTCGGTCGGCCGCCATTGCCATTGTGCCATGGCTGCGTCGCGAAATCGTCGTCGTAGCCAAGCAGGCAGAAGGCCGGGATGATGTCTTCGCGGAAGTTTTCGTACTGGTCGTCGCCCCAGACCAGCACGACGTCCGGGTTGAAGTCGTCGAGCGCCTTGCGGATCGTGCGAAAATCATCGGCCATTCGCGCGGCGTAGCGCTGGGCCGATGATTGGCCCTCGTCGTTGCCGAGTTCGGCGACCAGCTCGGCCGGCCAATTCGCCGGATTTTTGTAGTGGTCCGGGACGTTGGGCGCCGTCAAGAAGCGATGAAAGGCCGCCGGCAGCAGTTCGTCGGGCACGGTCAGGCCCGGATAGTGCGTGCAGCCAAGTCCGAGAATTTCGCCCATCTCCCTGCTCCCTGTCGATGTCAGACGCCGATCGGTCTCGATCCTAGCCTATTTCCGATCGCTTGGCAGCCACGGATGTGTAATGAGTAGCGTCACTCCGCAACCAGGTGCCGGACATTGCTTTGCGGCGAGCGGCGCACCTAGTTTCCGGCAGGTTTTGCAGTGGGAGTTTGCCGCAAATGGCCGAGCGCCGGGCGCGGGTGGGGCTGTTCGTGACCTGCCTCGTCGATCTGTTCCGGCCGACGGTCGGATTTGCCGCGATCCGGTTGCTGGAACAGGCCGGCTGCGCGATCGAGGTGCCGCGTGCCCAGACCTGCTGCGGCCAACCAGCCTATAATTCGGGCGACCGCGCCGATACGAAGGCGATCGCGCTACAGGTCATCGATGTCTTCGCCGGTTATGACTATGTCGTCGCCCCGTCCGGCTCCTGCGCCGGCATGATCCGCCAGCACTACCCCGAGCTGTTCGCCGATGATCCGGCGGTCCTGCCGCGGGCGCGCGAGCTGGCGGCGCGTACCTGGGAACTGGTCTCGTTCCTGGTCGATGTTTGCGGCGTGCGGCGGGTCCAGGCACAGTGGCCCCGCGAGGCGACCTATCACGACGCGTGCTCTGGGTTGCGCGAGCTCGGAGTGAGGGATCAGCCGCGTCTCCTGCTCGCCTCGGTTGAAGGGCTGCGGCTGCGCGAATTGCCCGGAGCCGAGGTATGCTGCGGCTTCGGCGGCACCTTTTGCGTCAAATATCCGGACATCTCGGACAAGATGGTCGACGACAAGGCGAGCGACATCGCCGCCACCGGTGCGGCAGCGGTGCTGGCCGGCGATCTCGGCTGCCTCCTCAATATCGCCGGCAAGCTCACCCGTCGCGGCGAGCCGGTCGAAGTTCGGCATGTCGCCGAGGTGCTCGCCGGCATGACCGGTGAGGTCCCGCCGATCGGCAAGCCCGGCGATTTTCCGCCGACCGGAACCTCGCGCTAGCCCGATGCGCGCCACCAGTCGCGATTTCGCGGCCAACGCCCGCGCCGGCCTCGCCAATCAGAATCTGCAGCGCGCGTTGTCGATGATGACCCGGAGCGGGTTTCCGGCGCGCCGCCGCGAGGCCGTCGACCGGCTGCCGGAATTCGAGGCGCTGCGCGATGTCGGCCAAAGCATCAAGGAGCACACCCTCGCCCATCTCGATTTCTATCTTGAACTCTACGAGGAGAACGTCGTCGCCGCGGGTGGCGAGGTGCATTGGGCGCGCACCCCCGCAGAGGCGTGCGCGGCGGTGCTCGAGATCTGCCGGGCGGCGGGTGCTGCGAGCGTGACCAAGGGCAAGTCGATGATCGCCGAGGAGATCGGCCTCAACGACTTCCTCGAGGCGAATGGCATTACTCCGGTCGAGACCGACCTCGGCGAGTACATCATCCAGCTGCGCCATGAGCCGCCGAGCCATCTGATCGCGCCGGCGATGCACCTGGTCAAGGAGCAGGTCGCCGACACGTTTCGCGCCGAGCACCGGGCGCTCGACCCGGACCGGCCATTGGCCGAGCCGCGGCAGCTGTGCGACGAAGCGCGCGCCCTGCTTCGGCCGCGCTTTCTCGCCGCCGATGTCGGCATCACCGGGGCCAATTTCCTGGTCGCCGAGACCGGATCCGGCATCATCGTCACCAACGAGGGCAACGGCGATCTGACCCAGACCCTGCCGCGCGTCCATATCGTTCTCGCCAGCCTCGAAAAGCTGGTGCCGACCTTCGAGGACGCGGCGAGCTTGCTGCGCGTGCTGGCGCGCTCGGCCACCGGTCAGGAATTCTCGTCCTACACGACGGTGTCGACCGGGCCGCGCCGGCCGGGCGATCTCGATGGACCCGAGGCCTACCACGTCGTGCTGCTCGACAACGGCCGCAGCGCGATGTTGGGCGGCGAGTTCCATGACATGCTGCGCTGCATCCGCTGCGGCGCCTGCATGAACCATTGCCCGGTCTATGCCGCGGTCGGCGGCCATGCCTATGGCTGGGTCTATCCGGGGCCGATGGGGGCGGTGCTGACCCCGAGCCTGATCGGCATCGACGAGGCGGCGGCGCTGCCCAACGCCTCGACTCTGTGCGGGCGCTGCGAGAGCGTGTGCCCGGTCAAGATCCCGCTGCCGAAAATGCTGCGCCATTGGCGCGAGCGCGAATTCGCTAGAAAACTCACCCCGCCGGTGTGGCGGACCGGGCTGTCCCTCTGGGCCTGGGTGGCGCGGCGGCCGGCGCTCTACCATGCGCTCGCCGAGATTGCGAGCCGTGGGCTCGGCTGGGCCGGCGGGCGTCGCGGCCGCTTCCGCAGCCTGCCGCTCGCCGGCGGCTGGACCGCGGTGCGCGATCTGCCGGCGCCCGAGGGCCAGAGCTTCCACCGTCTGTGGGCCCGGCGGCTCAAACGCGGTCGCGGGCAATGAGCGGAGCCCGCGCGGACATCCTCGGCGGCATTCGCCGCGCGTTACGGCGCGGGCCGCTCGACAGCAAGAGCGAAGCCGAGCTGCGCGCGCGGGTTGCGGCGCATCGCCGTAATCTCGTCCCGGCGCGGGCGGCCGCGCTCGACAATGTCGGCCAGATCGAGCTGTTCGCAGCGATGGCCGAAGCGGCGCAGGCAACGGTGACCCGGGTCCCTTCGGCCGCGGCGGTGCCGGAGGAAGTGGCGCGCTACCTCGCCGCCGAAAACCTGCCGGCCGAGCTGGTCATGGCCCCCGATCCGAGCCTCGACGAGATCCCGTGGAAAATCCGGCCGCTGCTGCGCATCCGCCGCGGCCGGGCCGAGCCTGACGATGCGGTCAGCCTGACCCCGTGCTTTGCCGCGGTGGCCGAGACCGGAACCCTGATGCTGGTGTCCGGGGCGCGGACGCCGACGACTTTGAATTTTCTGCCCGATACCCATATTGCCGTGGTCCGCGCCGGCCAGATCGTCGCCACCTATGAGGATGGCTGGGACCGGCTGCGCGCCGCCGCGGTCCTGGCATCCTCGGCGGCCGGCTTGCCGCGGTCGGTCAATTTCATCACCGGGCCGTCGCGCACCGGCGATATCGAGCAGCGCATCGTCTTAGGCGCGCACGGGCCGCGCCGGCTCCACATCGTCATCGTCGAGGATCGGCAGGAAGCGGACGGGCAGGAAGCAAAGGATGGTCAGACCGAGGGATGACGGGGCAGCCGCACACCGCGATCGGGCATTGTGGGCCGAGGCGATCCGCGATGTAACTCCGCTGCCGGGCCGCAGCCGCCCGCCCGGCCCCGCCGCCCGGCGCGCCGGTCCGCACCGAGGCCGTCCCGACGCCCGATATGGTTCAGCAGCCGCTCGGCCGGTTTGCCGGGATCGACCGGGCCAATGCCGAACGGCTGAAGCGCGGGCTCCATCCGATCGAGGGCCGCCTCGATCTGCACGGCATGACCCAGGCCGAGGCCCATCGCGAGCTCGCCGAGTTCGTCTGGGCGTCGCACCAGGCCGGCCGGCGCTGCGTCCTGGTGATCACCGGGCGTGGCCTCGGGCCGGACGGGCCGGGGGTGCTCAAGCGCGCAGTGCCGCGCTGGCTCGAAGAAGCCGGGCTGCGACGGCGGATCCTGGCGACCGCGGCGGCGCAGCCGCGCCACGGCGGGGAGGGCGCCCTCTACCTGCTGCTGCGGCGGCAGCGGTGAGCGGGTGACTGGGTCCGGCCGCGGCAAAATCTTGCGTTCGCGTGTCGCTCCCGGCAAATGTAGAATTGAAGACTGCGCGATCAACGAAACCGCGATGACCGACAACAGCGACCTCATTCCGTATATCGAGCGACTAGCTTCGGCGCGTGTCCTGTGCATCGGCGACGTGATGCTCGATCACTATATTTACGGCCAGGTCGAGCGCGTGTCGCCCGAAGCGCCGATCCCGGTGTTGCGGATCGAGCGTGAGTTGAAGACCTTGGGCGGTGCCGGCAACGTGCTGCGCAACCTCGCGGCCCTGGGCGCCTCGGTATCCTTCGTCTCGGTCATCGGCAATGACGACGCCGGCCGCGAGATCGGCCGGCTCTTGGAAGCCCAGGACGGCGCGCAGCTCCATGTCTTGGTCCAGCCGCAGCGCACCACCACGGTCAAGACGCGCTATGTCGCCGCCAATCAGCAATTGTTGCGCGCCGATCGCGAAACCGCGGAGCCGCTCGACCCCTATATCCGTGAAGACCTGCTGCGGCTGGTGCGCGAGTTGGTGACCGACCATTCGGTGGTGATCGTTTCGGATTACGCAAAAGGCGTCCTGACCGAGGGAATGGCGCTTGAAATCATCCGCGCGGCGCGGGAAGCCGGCGCCTTCGTCATCGTCGATCCGAAGGGCGGCGACCACATCCGCTATCGCGGCGCCGATCTGTTGAAGCCGAACCGGCGCGAGCTGGCGCATGCCACCGGCATGCCGGTGGTCACCAAAACCGATATCATCGCCGCCGCCCGCGCGCTGATCGAGCGCTGCGGCCTTGGCGCCGTCCTCGCCTCGCTGGGCCAGGAAGGGGTCGTGCTGGTGGCCGCCGACGGAAGGGTGCACGTCCAGAACGCCGAGATGCGCGAGGTCTACGACGTCTCTGGCGCCGGCGACACCGTGGTGGCAACGCTCGGCGCTGCGCTCGGTGCCGGCGTGAGCCTGGTCGATGCGGCGCGGCTGGCCAACATCGCCGCCGGCATCGTCGTCGGCAAGGTCGGGACCGCCGTCGTTTATGCCAGCGAACTGGCCGCCCGCCTCGACGGCCACGATCATGCCGCCGACAAGGTCATGCCGCGCTCCCATGCTGTCGACCTGGTTGAGCGCTGGCGCCGCCAGGGGCTGCGGATCGGCTTTACCAACGGTTGTTTCGACCTGCTGCACCCGGGCCATGTGGCCCTGTTACGGCAGGCCAGGGCGGCCTGCGACCGGCTCGTCGTCGGGCTCAACAGCGACGCCTCGGCGGCCCGGCTCAAGGGGCCGACCCGTCCGGTGCAGAGCGAAACCGCACGGGCCGCGGTGCTCGCCTCGCTGACCGCCGTCGACCTGATCGTGATCTTCGAGGAGGAGACGCCGCTCGAGCTGATCCGGGCATTGCGCCCGCAGCTTCTGGTCAAGGGCGCCGATTACCGCCTCGACGAGGTGGTCGGAGCAGAATTCGTCAAGAGTTGCGGCGGCGAGGTCCTGCTCGCCGAGGTCATGCCGGGCTATAGCACCAGCGCTACGATCGCCCGCTTTGCCCGCGCGGTCTGAGCGAGCGGACGCCGCCCGCGGTCAGATCCCGGCGAAACGGATGGCGTCGGGGTCGATCGAACGGCGCAGCCGGGCGGCAGCGATGCGCGCAAAACGCAGGGTCAGCGCCCGCCGCCGCGCCGGGCTGAGCGCCACTGCGGCGCCGTCGCGCACCAGCGCCGCGCCGAACGGGTCCGCCACTATCAGGCCACATTGTTCAGGGATCAGCACGGCCGGAAAGTTGCTTGCCACGGCGAAGTAGAGGCGATCCGAAAAATCGCGATAGGCCGGCCACTTCCGGTCGGCCCGGAAATCGGCGACGGAACTCTTGACCTCGACGATCACCAGTTCGCCATGTCTGCCGAGCGCCAAAACGTCGGCGCGCCGCCCATTGGCGAGCGGGAATTCCACCAGGCTCGAATATCCGAGCTGGTCAAGGGCGCGGCAAACTCCGCGGGCGAGCAGCACCCCGGCGATCGGCTCGGCGGGTTGGGGCGTGGCAGGGTGCAGGGTGAGCATCATCACTGGCTTGTGTTAACCCGTCTCGACGAACAAATCGTGTAGATAAAGCGGGCTCGATCGAGGAGGCTATGGATGGCGGCGGCAACCGAGCGGGGTTTCCTGCGGCAAGCTTGGGATCTTGCCTGGCCGTATTGGAAGTCGGAAGAGCGATGGTCGGCGATCGGCCTCCTGCTCGCCGTCGTCGCGCTCAACCTGTTCGCCGTCTGGCTCAATGTGCGCCTCAACACTTGGAACAACGCATTCTACAATGCCCTGCAGCAATATAACTGGTTAGAGTTCTGGCGTCAGTTCGGTATCTTCGGGCTTATCGCATTCGCGCTGATCGTCGACGCGGTATATTCGCTTTATCTACGGCAAATCCTGCATATCCGTTGGCGCCGCTGGTTGACGGTGCACTTTCTGCATCGCTGGCTCGATGATCAGCAATATTACCGGATGCAGCTGAACCAGAGCGTGACCGACAACCCCGATCAGCGCATCGCCGACGATCTCGACAGCTACGCGACGATGAGCCTCGGCTTGTCGCTCGGCCTGCTAAGCTCGGTGGTCACTCTGGTCTCTTTCTTGTCGATCCTGTGGGTGCTGTCCGGCGCACTGACCATCCCGCTCGGCGGCGGAGCGAGCTTCAGCATTCCCGGGTATATGGTTTTCGCCGCGGTGATCTATGCGGTCGCCGGCACCTTTCTGACCCGCTGGATCGGCAGCCCATTGATCCGGCTCAGCTTCGATCAGCAGCGCTACGAGGCGGATTTTCGCTTCAGCCTGGTGCGGTTGCGCGAGAACGCCGAAAACGTCGCCTTCTACCGCGGCGAGGCCCGCGAGTTCGATAACTTTCAAACTCGGTTTTCGCGAGTCATCGACAATTGGTGGGGGATCATCCGGCGCCGCAAAAAACTGACCTGGCTGACCACCGGCTATTCCCAGCTGGCGATCGTGTTCCCGTTCATCGTCGCAGCACCTCGCTATTTCGACAAGGTGATCCAGCTTGGCGGGCTGATGCAGATCGCCTCGGCCTTTGGCCAGGTCCAGGATTCGCTGTCCTTCATCATCAACTCCTACACCGATATCGCCGCCTACCAGGCGGTGGTTCAGCGGCTCGCCGGCTTTCGCGCGCGGATGGACGAGATTGCGGCGGAGCGGCAGGGCGATCAGCCGATCGCGATCGAGCGCGGCGGTGCCGGGGTCGAGGTCGAAGGGCTCGATCTCGACCTGCCGGATGGCTCGCCGCTGCGCCATGATCTGGCGCTCAGCGCGAGCCCGGGCCGCCCGCTCCTGATCACCGGCCCCTCCGGCGTCGGCAAGAGCACCCTGTTGCGCGCGCTCGCCGGGCTGTGGCCGTTCGGCCGCGGCCAGGTCCGGGTCGGCCACGGCAACGCGCTGTTTTTGCCACAGCGGCCGTATCTGCCGCTCGGGACCCTCGCCAACGCGCTCGCCTATCCGCGCCCGGCCGCGGTGCTGGCGCATGACAGCCTCGCCGAGGCGTTGCGCGCGGTCGGGCTGCCGCAATTGGTCGAACGCCTCGACGAGGACGCAAACTGGGCGCAGCGGCTCTCGATCGGCGAGCAGCAGCGGCTGGCTTTTGCCCGGGTGCTGCTGGCCCGCCCGGAAATCGTGTTCCTCGACGAGGCCACTTCGGCGCTCGACGAGGCCGCCGAAATGGCGCTTTACCGGCTGTTGCGCGACGCGCCGTGGCATCCGACGATTGTCAGCGTCGGCCATCACGGCAGCTTGCGGCGCTTTCACGATGCGGTGGTCGATCTGGCGCCGCAGCCGGTATCCGAGGCCGCGGCCGGATGAGCCGCGACAGGGGTAGGGGATAGGAATGAATGACGGCGAGGATCCGCTGCGCGAAATCCGCGTGGCCAAGCTCGACGGGCTCAAGGCGCTCGGCATCGACCCCTATCCCTATGCCTTCGCCCGCACCGAGGAGGCGGCCGATCTCGAACGGCGCCATGCCGGGCTCGCCGCCGGGGCCGAGACCGCCGAGCGGGTGCGTGTCGCCGGCCGCATCCGCGCGATGCGCAACAGCGGCATGTTCATCGACCTGCACGACACCACCGGCAAGATCCAGGTGTTCTGCCATCGCGACCTCATCGATGCGACCGGGCTCGCCGCGGTGCGCCTCCTCGATATCGGCGATCTGATCGGCGTCGAGGGGCTGATCCGCCGCACCCCGCGCGGCGAGCTGACGGTCAATGCGACCGCGGTCACGGTCCTGGCCAAGTCGTTGCATCCCTTGCCCGAGAAATTTCACGGCCTCGCCGACATCGAGCTGCGCTACCGCCAGCGCTACCTCGACCTGATCATGAACCAGGAGAGCCGCGAGACCCTGCGCCGGCGCAGCCGGATCGTCGCCGCCCTGCGCAGCCATTTGCTCGCGCGGGGCTATCTCGAAGTCGAAACGCCGATGCTGCATACGATCCCCGGCGGCGCCTCGGCCAAACCCTTCGTCACCCACCACAACGCGCTTGATATCGACCTCTATTTGCGCATTGCGCCCGAGCTGCACCTGAAGCGGCTGGTGGTCGGCGGGCTCGCCGACAAGGTGTTCGAGATCAACCGCTGCTTTCGCAACGAGGGGCTATCGCCGCGGCACAACCCCGAATTCACCTCACTCGAGCTTTACGAGGCCTATGTCGATTACACCGCGATGATGGCGATGACCGAGGAGCTGATCGGCGCCGCCGCACAAAGCGCGCTCGGGACCCTGCGCATCGATTATGGCGGGACCGGGATCGACCTGGCGCCACCCTGGCCGCGGCGCGGGATGGCCGAGTTGGTGCGCGAGGCGACCGGCGTCGATTTTCTGGCGATCGACGGGGCCGCGGATGCGCGCGCCTCGGCGTCGGCGCTCGGCGTTGCCGTCGCCGGTGGCGAGAGTTGGGGGCAGGCGCTGGAGGCGGTCTTTGCCGCGCGGGTCGAGGACAGCTTGATCCAACCGCTCCATGTCACCGGGTTTCCGCGCGACATCTCACCGTTGGCCAAGGCCGACCGAAACGATCCGCGGCTGGCCGAGCGGTTCGAGACCTACATCTACGGATGGGAAGTCGCGAACGCCTTTTCCGAATTGACCGATCCGCAGGATCAACGGGCCCGGTTCGAGGCGCAGATGCTGGCGCGGGCGGCCGGGGACGAGGAGGCGCAGCCGCTCGACGAGGATTATGTCAGGGCGCTCGAATACGGTCTGCCGCCTTGCGGTGGGCTTGGCATTGGCATCGACCGGCTGGTCATGCTGTTGACCGACAGCCCGTCGATCCGCGACGTGATCGCGTTTCCGACCCTGCGCCCGCGGTGAGGCTTAGAGGCAGCGGATCGTCCAGGTGGTAAAAACGCCGGGTTCGTCCGCGTAGCGGTCGGGGGTGTTGCGATGCACGGTATCGTCCAGCACCCGATAGCCGCCGGGGCAGACCCGCGCCGCCAGTCGCCGGTTCGGGGCGCTGGAGCCGCCCGGAATGCCGTCAGACTGGATCTGGTAGGTACGGTAGTCGATCTTGCTCAGGCTCGCTCCGGTGCAGGCGGCTAGCCCAAGCAATGTCAGCAGCAACAGCGCGCGCATTTCGGCTCACGCAAAAGTGACGATGCGATACGCAGATTTACCCTGCCCGCCCTATATATGCCAATAGCAAGATCGGTCGCTCCCCGGCCTCGCCGCGACCGGAGCGCCGCGCCGGAGGAGGCATCAGATGAGGGTGGATTTAGCGTCGCTGCCGAACTTCTTCAGACGCGTGCTGCCGGCGGTGCTGCTCGCGGCGCTGGCCGGATGCGCCCAGTTGCCGCGGACCTCGGCGGTTGCGGTCCCCCCGCTCGCCGCCGGCAAGGCCCGGATCTGGTTCTACCGCGATTATGAGCCCTATGCCGGAAAAGGGGTGGCCGCGGTCGCCGCCAATGGCGGCTATGTCGGGACGGTACAATTGGGTGGCGCCTTTTACCGCGATGTTCCTCCCGGGCAGTATCATGTGACGGTCGAGAGCTGGGGCAAAGACACCAACCAATCTGCCAACCTCGCCCTTGCTCCGGGACAGCAGGCTTATGTCAAGATCGTCTCGTTGCCGAGCTGGGTGGAGTATGGCAGCCGCAGCAATTATGAGCGGCCGACATTCTATGCTTGGTCAATTCCGCCTCAGGTCGCGCAGGCTGATGTCGCCAACCTAGCATTCTACGGCGGAAGCTGAGCGGGTGCGGCGCGCCGATCTGCCGCGGATCACGGAGAATGTCGATGTCATCAATCGCAGCCGCTCGTCGGCGCGGGCGGCGGCTGGCCGCGGCGGCCTCGCTGCTGCTCGTCGCGATCAGCGGCTGTTCGTCGCGGCCGACGGTAAGCTCGGTCACAATCCCGCCGATCCCGCCCGGCGAAGGGCGGGTTTGGGTTTACCGCAGTTATGATCCCTCCGAGAGCCTCAATATGACCCAGGTAACGATGAACGGCGTTTATGCCGGGTATTCGCAGCTCGGCGGCGCCTTTTATCGCGACCTGCCGCCGGGCATCTATCATGTGGCGGTCGACAGCTACGGCCGCGATTTCGACCAGTCGACCAACATCGCCCTGGTCCCGGGCCAGCAGGTATACATCAAGATCGAATTGTTGCGCAGCTGGTCGAGCTTTGGTTTGAGGACGGAAATCGGGCGAGATACGTTCTACGCGCGGCAGATTCCGACCGAACTCGCCGAAGCCGAGATCGGACAAAGCTTTTACAACGGCGGCAGCTGAGCGGCGATCGGCTGCTCGTCCGGGCTGGGGCGGTTGGGGCGGTGACACTATCGCGACGCCTGCTATTGGCCGCGGCGGCGCTTGCCGCCTTCACGGCCGGCGGTTGCGCGCATGGGCCGAGCGTTGCTTCGGCCACCATCCCGCCGATCCCCCCAGGCAAGGCGCGGATCTGGATCTATCGAAACTTCGATCCCTCCGAGAGCCTGAATGTCGCCCGGGTTAGCATTAACGGGGCTTTTGCCGGGTATGCAGAGCCAGGCGGCGGCGCGTTCTATCGCGACCTGCCGCCCGGTCGTTACCACGTTGCCGTCGGCAGCTACGGCATCGATACCGATCAGTCCTCGAACGTCGAGCTCGCCGCCGGCCAGGAAGCGTACGTTCGGATCGAGACCTTGAACGCATGGACCACCGGCGGCGATTTGAACTCGTTCAAGCGCGATACGTTCTATGCCCGCCTTGCCCCGGCCCGATTGGCCCGCGCCGAAATCGCCAGCGTCCGCTTTTACGGCGGCAGCTGACCCGGATTGCCAGCTCAGAAATTCTCCAGGGTCAGCACCTCGCTGTCGTAATCGTAGGCGAAGATCTCGGCGTGCCGGCCCCAGTTGATCACCGTATCGAGCACCCGCTCGGCCTCTTCCTCGGATAAGTGATCCTCGAGCTCGCGCAGAAACCGGGCGGCCGGGGCGCGATGACCCGGGCGCTCGTCGAGAACCCGGCGGATGTGGACCGCGAGCGGCACGTGTTTGAGCAGCGCCTCGGCGAAAAGCTGCTTGCGCGCCAGCATGTCGGCTTCGGCATAGGCGCGGCCGAGGGCGGTCAATTCGATGTCGCCGCCGCTGACATGGGCGAAGCCCAGCAGCTGCAAGGTTTCGATCAGCGGGAACAGGTCGTCGATGTCGAGGCTCTCCTCGTCGGCGAGGTGCGGCAGGTCGGCACGGCCGTGATAAGGCGCCTCGGTCAGGCTGTCGATCAGCCCGGAGAGCTGCTGGACCGCAGCGTCGGGCAGGCGATAGCCGACGCCGACCGGTTCGGGCTTGGCCCCGCGCCGCGCGTCGCGGCCGGTCTCGGTCAATAAGGTGTACACCTGGTCGACGATCTGTCGGAACCCGGCGCTCTGCGCGTCGCGCGGACGCGGCTGGGCGATCGGGATATCGGCGCGGATGCGGCCCGGATCGCTGCCGAAGATCAGCACCCGGTCGGCGATCTCGACCGCTTCCTCGATATTGTGCGAGACCAGCACGATCCCCTTGGTCGGGATGCGGCGGTCGTCCCACAGATCCAGCAAATCGCCGCGCAAGGTTTCCGCGGTCAGAACGTCGAGCGAGGAGAACGGTTCGTCGAGCAGCAATATGTCGGGGTTGACGACCAGCGCCCGGGCGAAGCCGACGCGCTGGCGCATGCCGCCCGACAGTTCCTTTGGATAGGCGTTTTCGAACCCGTCGAGCCCGATCAGGTCGATCGCCGCGACCGCGCGCCGCCGTCGCTCGCCGGCCGACATGCCCTGCGCCTCGAGGCCGAGTTCGACATTGCCGAGCACCGTCAGCCACGGAAACAATGCATAGCTCTGAAACACCATCGCGATCCCCTGCACCGGCTGGCCGACCGGCTGCCCGCGATATTCGATGATCCCGTCGCTCGCCGGCACCAGCCCGGCGAGGATGCGCAGAAAGGTCGATTTCCCCGAACCGGACTTTCCCAGGATCGCGACGATCTCGCCGTCGCGCAGCGCGAAATCGACATGGTCGAGCACCAGCCGGCCGAGATGGTCCGGGGTGCGGTAGGTCTTGCAGACCGCGGCGGCGCGAAGCAGCGCAGGAGGGCTGGTCACTGTCATCTCTCCGGATCCGATTTGTTTGCCGACGGTGCCGGCCGCTATCTCAAGGCGCTTCGCCGGCTCTGATGAGCCTCCTCAATCCAGCCGCAACCGTTCGGCGGCGATATTGTAGAGCCGTCGCCACAATAGCCGGTTGAAGGCCAGCACGTAGAGGCATAGCACGCCGATCCCGAGCGCGATCCGGGCGCCATCGCCCGCAGCAGTGGTCTGGGCAATATAGGCGCCGATCCCGGTCGCGGTCAGCGTGGTTTTGCCCCACTGGACGATCTCGGCGACGATGGCGGCATTCCACGAGCCGCCGGCCGCCGTCACCGCCCCGGTGATATAGGCCGGAAAGATCGCCGGCAGCATCACCCGCCGCCACCATAAGAGCCGCCGCACCCCGAGGTTTTGCGCCGCGCGTTGCAACTCCGCCGGCAATGCCGCGGCGCCGCCGATAACGTTGAACAGGATGTACCACTGGGTCCCGAGGATCATCAGCGGGCTCAGCCAGATCTCGGGGTTGAGCCGGTAGCGCAGGATCAGGACGACGGCCACCGGAAAGAACAAATTCGCCGGAAATGCGGCGAGGAACTGGACGATCGGCTGGACCCGGTCGGCAAGCTTTGGGCGCAGGCCGATCCCGACCCCGATCGGGACCCAGATCAGCGAGGCGATCGCGATCAGCACCAGCACCCGCAGCGCGGTGATCATCCCGAGCACGAACACCCAGCCGATCTCGGCGGCACCGACATGGCTGTGGATGAAGACGACGATCCACGCTGCCGCGCCGAGCGCCAGCGCCAGGACGATCAGATCAAACAGCCGCTCGAAGGCCCGGTGACGCCGCGGCTGCGGCCGCTCCTGGATCATTCGCAAGCGCAATTCCGACAGTCCGGCGATCGCCCCGTCGATGCCGCGGGTGGCCCCCAGCAGCCCGGCCTGGATCAGCGCGAAGATCCGCGCGCGCTGCAGCATCACCAGAAACCACGGCCGGACATTCTCGTCGTCGCCCGACGATTCCGGCTGGAATTTGCGCGACCAGGCGAGGAGCGGCCGGAACAGCAGCTGGTCGTAGAGCAGGATCACGACGAACATCACGGCGACGGCCCAGCCGATCGCGGTCAGGGTCTTTCGCTCGATGGCCACCGCGATGTAGGAGCCGATGCCGGGCAACAGGACTTTGTGGCCGGCGACGGTGATGGCCTCCGAAGCGACGACGAAGAACCACCCGCCGGAGACCGACATCATCATGTTCCACACCAGGGACGGGATCGCGTGCGGGACTTCGAGCCGCCAGAACCGTCGCCACGGCGACAGGTGGTACATGCGGGCCGCTTCGATCAATTCGGCCGGCACGGTGCGCAGCGACTGGTAGACGCTGAACGCCATGTTCCAGGCTTGCGAGGTAAAAATGGCAAAGATCGCGGCGCATTCGACGCCGAGCATCCGGCCTGGAAACAGCGCGATGAACCCGGTCACGGTGACCGACAAAAACCCGAGGATCGGCACCGACTGGAGCACATCGAGCAGCGGGATCAAGAGCTTCTCGGCCTGTCGACTCTTGGCGGCCAGCGCCGCATAGGCCAGACTGAAGACCAGCGAGGCGACCAGCGCCCAGCCCATCCGCAACACGGTGCGCAGCGCGTATCCGGGTAGCCGCCAAGGGTCGAGGCTGATCGTCAGCGGCTGGCCAAG
Source organism: uncultured Alphaproteobacteria bacterium (assembly GCA_963755435.1). Classification (GTDB taxonomy): domain Bacteria; phylum Pseudomonadota; class Alphaproteobacteria; order ATCC43930; family CGMCC-115725; genus AP-15. The sequence continues at coordinate 363,106 of CAVWJX010000011.1, read as the reverse complement.
ATGGTAGCGGGCGCTCATCGCCAGGCTGCCCCAGGCGAGCAGCGCCACGAGCCCCAGCACCAATGGCAGCGCCACCAGATCCCAGCTGTTCGGGCGCAGCCGCAACGGCCAGGCGAGGAGGGGCAGGCCCCAGCGCTGTTCCATGCCCCCTCTGACCTTCGTTTGCCGGCGCGGCGAGGCCTAGTCCTAACCCAGCCATGCGCGCGGGGCGAAGGCTTATTCGCGAGCTGTCGTAACGCGCCCGCCCAAGCCGTGGTCCATTGGCGGCGAGACTTGCGCCGGCAGCAACGATCGGACTATTCAAGCAACTGAAATTGTGGAGGCTCTTCTGACACTTCTCGATCTCGACCGCTTGCACGCGGCGCCGCTGGAGCGCGATCCATTCGACTTCGTGGTGGTCGAGGAATTCGTCGATCCCGGTCTGCTCCCGTCGCTCTTCGTCGACTTCCCCGCAATCCGGGGTTCGGGCAGTTATCCGGTCGAAAGCCTCGAATACGGGCCGGCGTTCGGCGGCCTCGTCGCGGAATTGACCGGGCCCGCCCTCGCGCGCGCGATCAGCGCGAAATTCGCCGTCGATTTGGCGGATCGTCCGACCTTATTGACCGTTCGCGGCGTTAGTGACGGCAAGGATGGCCGCATCCACACCGATTCCGAGACCAAGATCATCACCCTGCTGCTGTACATGAACCCGACCTGGACTGCGGCCGAGGGGCGGTTGCGTTTGCTGCGCGGCTCCGGCGATCTCGATGATTGCGCGCGCGAGGTGGTGCCGCTCGCCGGCACGATGCTGGCGTTCCGTCGCAGCGCGCGCTCATTTCACGGCCATCGGCCGCATATCGGTCCGCGTCGGGCGCTGCAGCTCAACTGGGTGACCGATCACAGCGTGGTCCGGCGCGAACTCGGCCGGCATCGCTGGTCGGCGCGCTTCAAGGCCCTGAACCCCTTCGCCGCAACGCCCTGACCCCCCTATAAACCCGCTAATCTGGAACAGGAATTGCCAATGGCGGCGCTTCGTGGCGTGACTGCGGCCCTCGTCCTTCTCGTCCTGCCGATCGCGGCGGCGGCACAGAGCGCGACTGTCGGGACAGCGCCCCCAGCGAGCGCCGGGCCGACCGCAGTCCCGCTCGCCGGAACGCCCCAGCTCCCTCTCGAGGTGGCGCCGGCGCCGATCCGGTACATCAACGAAGTCAAGATCGGCGTCCTCGCCAATGACATCGCCTTTCTCGGGCGCCATGTCGAAGCCGGCACCGACGTCAATTTGGAGCTGTTGTTCGACCCGCCCGCTTTGCTGCGGGCAATCGGCTCGCCGCGCCCCGATCTCGGCATGACGATCAACTCGGCCGGGGAGACCCAGCGCGGCTATGCCGGGCTGACCTGGGGCGTCACCCTGATCCACGGCTTGCTGCGTCCGGATGACGGGATCTTCCTCAACGGCAGCCTCGGCGGCGCCTATCAGGACGGCTACACCAATAGTCCGGCACCCGCACGCAAGGAACTCGGCTCGCCGGTGCTGTTCCGTGAGAGCGTCGAACTCGGTTATCAGGCGACGGTACGGCTCAGCCTGTCGGCCTTCATCGAGCATATGTCGAATGCCGGTCTGGCTCCGCACAATGAGGGCATGACCGATGCCGGCGCCCGGATCGGCATCAAATTCTGATCGCTCTCGCGCGTCGCGCTAGCGCGATTTAGGGCAAATTCGACCCTGCGCACACGATCTCCCGCTGACCGTATCTCGGGGCTATAGATAATAAACACAGATACTTACGGTATAGTGTGGCATTCCCGACACGCTGCGACGAAAACACCACTTGGGCAGCAAAGCGCGCTTGCTTGGGGCCGAAGCTTCCATATTATGACGCGAGAGCAACGGGTGTTTAACGCTCGGCTGATCGCAACCTTTGAGTTCTCGGGGGGAGCAATGACCAAAAAGCGAAATATCGGCAGGGCGGCGGCTATCGGGGGGATGACCGCCGCCGCCGTGGTGCTGGCGGGCCTCCCGGCGGCACGCGCCGATGAATTGTCCGATCTGCGCGCCAACCAGCAATTGCTGCAGCAGCGCATCGATCAGCTGGCCCAGGCGCAGGCGCAGATGGCCTCGCCGGTCGGCGCGCCCGGTACCGCCGGCGGGGCTGTCTACGGGACCCACGCGGTACCCGGGTCGGGGATGGTTGGCGGCAGCTTTCCGCGGTCCTTCCTAATCCCCGGCACCGACACCTCGATCCGGGTCGGCGGGTTCGCTCAGGAAGTCCTCGACTACTGGATGCAGAACGGACCGGCAAACGGGGTTCAGACCACCACCGTCGGCGTCAATGGTCAGGAAACCGGGCAGGCGCTCGACGTTACCGGACAGACGGTGCCGGGCTACCCGAGCAAGGGTAATCTGGTGCCGGTGCAGACCAACCATTCACGCGGCAACGGCATCTTTTCGCAGAGCCCGCGCCAGTCGCGGCTCAATGTCGAAACCCGCACGCCGACCGCCTATGGCGAGGCGCGCACCTTTATCGAGTTCGACTTTGCCGGCACCAACGGCTTCAGCTCGGGCGGCAGCGGCCAGACCTCGGTCGCCGATAACCTGGTTCCGCGCCTGCGCTATGCCTACGGCACCTTGGGCGGGCTGCTCGCCGGTCAGGCCAACTCGAACTTCTCCGATCCCGACGCCAACCCTGAAACCATCGATTTTGGTGGTCCCGTCGGCGAAGCCGGCGTGGTCCGGATCCCGCAGGTCCGCTACACCTATGCCGGCCCCTATGGCAGTGCCTGGTCGGCCTCGATCGAAACGCCGCAGACCGACGTGATTACCCCGGCCGGCAAGACCGCCTCTGACGGCAGCGCCCAGATCCCGGCGCCTGGCACCGGCGGCGGCTCCGTGTTCGCTACCAATGGGACCGGCGGCAATCCCTGCGTTGCCAACGGGGTGCAGATCGTCGGCACCACCGCGTGCACCCTATCCGGCAACCCCACCGTCGCCAAGGCGCCCGACATCACCTTCGCCTCGTACTGGTCGCAGCCTTGGGGCCACGTCGACTTCAGGCTGGTCGGCCGCGACCTGACGATCAACGACGGCAAATATGTCGACCGCAGCTATTTCGGCTATGGCGGCGGCGTCTCGGGCGACGTCAAGCCGGAGTGGTTCGGCTGGGGCAAGGATGATTTCCAGTGGCAGTTCACGATCGGCAACGGCATTGGCCGCTATCTGAACGACAGCACGGACGCCGGTCTGGCAACCAACTATCTGGTCACCCCGACGAGCGCAGCGGCTGCCGCGCTGGTCCTGGTGAAGCCGATCCAGGAATTCGGCGGCACCGTTGGTTACCAGCATTGGTGGCTGCCGGACCTGCGCTCGAACGCAGTCTACGGCTACGCGCAATATGCCCCTTCCTCGCAGCTGATCGGGCCGGTCGAATCAACAATCGCCAACAAGCGGCTGATGACCGCGCACTTCAACCTGATCTGGAGCCCGGTCGCGTTCATCGACACCGGTGTTGAATACATGTGGGGTCAGCGCGAGGTGGTCGCCAACATCAAAGGCACTGAGCAAGCATTGATCGGCATGTTCCGGGTCAAGTTCTAACAACAAAAATTATTGAAAATCCTGGCCCGCCGGTCTTATCGGCGGGCCTTTTCTTTTGTGCCTCGCTCGATAGCCCGCCGGCCGGGCCGCCGGCTCAGTAGTTTGAAATCTCGATCAGGTTCTGGTCGGGATCGCGGATATATACCGACTGGATCGTGCCGATTGCGCCGGCGCGAGGACCGGGCCCGGCGACGATCGCAACCCCGCATTCGCCCAGATGTGCGATCACCTCGACGAGTGGCGCCGCGGTAATGAAGCACAGGTCGGCCGAACCCGGGGTGGGCCGGTCGGCGACCAGACCAGGTATATTGTCGACCGGATGCAGATTGATCTTTTGCCGGCCGAATTTGAGCGCGGTCCGGCCGGCGCCGAAATTCACCACCTCCATTCCCAACACCCGCGTGTAGAACGCGCAGCTGCGCGCGATGTCGGCGACGGTCAGGACCAGATGGTCGAGGCGTTCGATCTGCATGGGATGGTTTCCGGCTATTGCGAGTTGTCGAGATTGCCTGGTATGCCGTCGCTCGGCCACGCGCCGGTGGCAAAATTGGTCGACGCCTCCGACCGTTGAAGATGCACCCTCAGCGCAGCTTCCGATCAGCGATCGCGGCGCCGAGGATGCGGCCGTCTTTCGCCTGGACGAGGGCGGCGATGCGGTCGGATGACCACGGCGCCGGCGTCTCGATGGTGCCCGCGACGCCGTGGTAATGGCCGATCACCGCAACACCACGGACCACGTCGACATGGGTGAGGGTCCGCCCGGCGTTCTCGCCGCGCTCGACCCGGTCGACGCGACGTTCGTCAAAGCCGATCAGCAATACCGAGGCGGACCCGGGGTCGCCGCCGCCATCCATTTCGATCCGGGCCTGCCCGTGTTCCCAAACCACGGTCATCGGCACCGTGGCATGCCGCCGTTGGGCCTGGTCCAGCGCCTGCGCGACGGCGGCCCGATCCGACCCGACCGCCTGCCACCTGCCGTCGACGACGATCTGCGGCGTGTAGACGGTGTCGAGGCCGAGAAGCCGGGCGTATTGCCGCTGGCGCGCGGTCGCTTGCGGGCTCGAAAACGGGTCCTTCCAGCCTTGCCGATCCCAGTAATCGACATCGAACGACAGCGCCAGCACGTCGGGGCGGGTCGCCAGCTCGGCCAGCAGCGCATCGGCCGGCGGGCAGGAAGAACAGCCCTCGGAGGTGAACAACTCGACGACGATCGGGCGTCCGGCCGCTTGCGCCGGTCGCATCGCCGGCCCCAGTAGCGCCACCAGGATAATGAGGGCTTGCTTCATCCAGCGAGGGTACGTCAACGCGCGCCGGGCGCGGATCAACAGAGCGTGAAACGGCGACTGGCTACCCAATTGCGGATTTGGCCCGTTCGAGGCGCCACCAGGCTTCGAGCACGCAGGCGACCGACCAGGCTTGCGCCGGGCATCCGCGCGGCGTGTGCGGCGGGTCGCCGTCGAAGATCTCGCTGACCTGGCCGAGCCCGGCATCGGCGAGATGATCGCCGATCGGCTCGAGCAGGCGCTGCGCCGCCGCGGCATCGCCGTGGACGCGGTGGTGGGCCAGCGCCCACGGCCCCAACAGCCAGGCCCACACCGTGCCCTGGTGATAGGCGCCGTCGCGCTCCGCCACGTCGCCGCGGCACACACCGCAATAGGCGCTCTCCTGCGGCGCCAATGAGCGCAGACCGTAGGAGGTCAGCAGCGACCGCCCGCAGCGCCGCAGCACCGCGCGCTGCATCATCGGATCGAGCGGGCTTGCCCGGAGGCTGACGGCAAAAATCTGGTTCGGCCGTAGGCTCGCATCCGGCCCGCCGGGCCCGTCAATAACATCGTAGAGACCGTCGCCGTTCGGCAGGGCGAAGCGGGCAAAGCCCCGCCGCGCCTGTTCGCGCGTTGCAGCACGCCGCGGTCATGGGATTGGCGGCGTGCGAGGGCGGCCCCGAGATCGACGGTCGGCAACGGTTGGAGGCCGGCGGCAAAACCGCACCAGGTGCCCGGCGCCAGCGGCAATTCGAGATCGCCGACATGCAGGTGCGAGTTGTGCGCGCCGAGGCCTCGCTCGCGCTCGACCGGCAGATCGAAATCGCGATACCAGTCGGTGCGCGACAACACGGCGCCCCCTGTGGTGGCGACATGCAAGGCGAACCGGTTCGCCACCGCGACCGTCAGCGCCGTTCCATCGGTGGTGATCTGCGGCGTGAAACCGGGCGGCCAGGTGTCGCCATGATGGTCTCGCCCATTGGCCAACAGCGCCACCGAGAGATGGGCGGTCTCGTCAGCCTCGCCCTCGAGCCGCCAAGCGACAAAGACCCGATCGGCGCCGGGTTCCATCCAGATTCGCTGCTCGACGACCCGGTCGCCAAGCGAGAAGCGCCATACCGGGATGGTACCGTCGAGATGGAAGCTTTCGAGCGCCAGATGGCCCTGCGGGACGATGGCGCCGCTCGCCCATCGATTGGCGAATAGCGGCTGCGCGAGGCCGCCCTTGACAAAGCGCGCATCGGCCTTGGCCAGAACCAGGACCCGGCCGAGCGGCGGATCAACCGGCGCCACCAAGAGCGCGTGATAGCGCCGCGTCAGGCTCTGCGCGATCGTGCCCCCGGCATAGCCGCCGCGGCCGTTGGCGAGCCACCATTCGCGTCGCTCGGCGGCGGCGAGATCGCCGCAGATCGCGCGGCCGAAGCGGATCGGCGCCAGCCGGGCGAGCACGTCTGCCGGCGGCTGCGTCAATGGGCCCCGACCGGTTCGGGCAGAACCGCGTCGGCCGAGGGCGGCGGGGCGGCTTCGGCGGTGCGGGCGGTTGGATAGGTGCGCAGCAGCAGCGCCGCCAGCGCGGTCCAGCCGGTTTGATGGGCGGCGCCGAGACCCTTGCCGGTGTCGCCGTCGAAAAATTCGTAAAACAGCACATTGTCGCGGAAATGCGGGTCGTTCTGCTCGATCGAAGAGGTGCCGAACACCGGCCGGTGCCCGGCCGCGTCGCGGAGAAACAGCCGGCACAGGCGCCGCGACAACTCGGCCGCCACTTCCCCCAGGCTCAGAAACCTTCCCGAGCCGATTGGGCACTCAACCTTGAAGTCTTCGCCATAATAGCTGTGGAACCGCTGCAGTGACTCGATGACGAGAAAATTCACCGGAAACCAGATCGGCCCGCGCCAGTTGGAATTGCCGCCGAAAACATCCGACGCGCATTCCCCCGGCGAATACTCGACGCTGATCCGGTTGCCGGCGTGCTCGAACACATAAGGGTTGTTCTGGTAGAATTTGGACAATGAGCGCACGCCGTAATCCGACAGGAATTCGGTCTCGTCGAGCATGCGGCTCAACAGCCGCTTCATGCGGTGGCCACGCAGCAGGGATAAAAGGTGCAGTTCGCCGGCGCTGGCGTCGCGCCAGCGCGAGACCAGCTTAGCGAGCTCTGGCCGGTGGTCGAGAAACCAATGGGCGCGCGCGCTGAAATTCGGCAGGCGCGTAAACACCGAGGCGTCGAGCACCTCGACCGCGAACAGCGGGATTAGTCCGACCATCGAGCGCAGCCGCAGCGGGATCCGTTCGCCGGCGGGTAGGTGTAGAACATCGTAGTAGAATTCATCGGTCTCGTCCCACAAGCCGATGCCCTCGCCGCCGATATTGGTCATCGCACGGGCGATGTAGAGAAAATGCTCGAAGAATTTCGAGGCAATGTCCTCGTAAACGTGGTCGTCGAGCGCGAGCTCAAGGGCGATGCGCATCAAATTGAGCGAATACATCGCCATCCAGGCGGTCCCGTCCGACTGGTTGATCGTGCCGCCGGTCGGCAATGGCGCGCTGCGATCGAAAATGCCAATGTTGTCGAGGCCAAGAAAGCCGCCTTCGAAGATATTGCGCCCGTCGGCATCCTTGCGGTTGACCCACCAGGTGAAATTCAGCATCAGCCGGTGGAAGACGCGTTCGAGGAATGCGCGATCCCCGACGCCGCCCCGCTGGGCGCGATCGATCTCATAGACCCGCCATGCCGCCCAGGCATGCACCGGCGGGTTGACGTCGCCGAACGCCCATTCATAGGCGGGCAGCTGGCCATTGGGGTGCATGTACCAGTCCCGCGTCAGCAGCACGAGCTGGTTCTTGGCGTATCCCGGATCGAGATTTGCCAGGATCACGCAGTGAAAGGCGAGGTCCCAGGCCGCGTACCACGGATATTCCCACTTATCCGGCATCGAGACGATGTCGGCGTTGTTCAGGTGGCGCCATGCTGAATTTCGCCCTTGCTGCCGTGAATCGGCGGGTTGCGGCTGCAGCGGGTCGCCGTTCAACCATCGGGGAATATCGAAATAGTAGAACTGCTTGGTCCACATCATGCCGGCAAAGGCCTGGCGCTGCACCAGCCGGGCGTCGGGATCGTCGATGCCCTGCTGCAACGTGTCGTAAAATTCGTCGGCCTCGGCGCGGCGCCGACGAAGGATCTCGGCGAAATCGCCGAAGCCAGGTTCGTCGCTGCCGGTCGCCAGGCGCAGGCGCAACCGGGCGTTGCCGTTCGCCGGCAGGGTCATGCGATAGTGCGCCGCAGCCTTGGTGCCGAGGCGGGCCGGATTGACCGCATTGACGTCGCCATTGACAATGTAATCGTTGATCCCGTCCTTGAAGTATTGATCGGGCGCCTCCATTGCCCACAATCGCCGCACATTCGTCTCGTTCTCGCAAAACAGGAATTCGGGCGCGCCGTCGCAGATGAGCCGCATCGGCGGGAGCAGCGGGTGATCGACCGAGATCGCGTTGTTGCCGCGCCCGAGCAGCCGCGGCTTCATCGAATCCGGTTGCCACGACCAGGTATTGCGCACCCAGAGCTGCGGCAGCACGTGCACCGAGGCTGCCTCGGGCGCACGATTGTGCACCGTCACCTGCATCAGGATATCGTCGGTATCGGCCTTGGCATATTCGATCTCGACATCGAAATATCGGTTTTCGGCAAATACTCCGGTGTCGATCAGCTCGAATTCAGGCTTGCCCCGGCCGCGCCGCCGATTTTCTTCCAACAGCTGAGTATAGGGGAAGGCCGCCTGCGGATATTTGTAGAGCATGCGCATATAGGAATGGGTCGGCGTACCGTCCAGATAATAGTAGAGCTCCTTGACGTCCTCGCCGTGATTGCCTTCCGAATTGGTCAGCCCGAACAAACGTTCCTTGAGGATCGGGTCGTTGCCGTTCCACAATGCCAAGCCGAGGCACAGCAAGAGCTGCTCGTCGCCGAACCCGCCGATCCCATCCTCGCCCCAGCGATAGGCGCGGCTGCGGGCATGGTCATGCGCCAGATACTCCCAGGCGGTGCCGTAGGGGCTATAATCCTCACGCACCGTTCCCCATTGCCGGTCGCTCAGGTAAGGCCCCCAGCGCCGCCATTTAACGCCCTTGCCGATTTCCGCCAGCCGGGCCGCCTCGGCGGAGCCCGCGCCGATCCCGACTTGCCCCCGATCCGGTGTCGCCGCCATCGCCGATTTCCTTCGCGTTCGTCGGCGGAAGCTATTACGTCCTGGCGGCGCCACCAATCGCTTTGGCGCCAACCCGGACCTCCAGGCAAACCCCTTCAGCCGAGTGCGATCGGCCGAAGCGGAAACAGGCTCGCGTGGCAGGCGATCGGCGCCGGCGCGTCGGGTGGGGTCTCCAGGCCGATCCGGTTGTGCCAATAGATCGGCATCCCGACCGCGCTCGCGCCATAGAGATCATAGGGCGAGCCGGCAACGAACAAGGTGTTCTCGGGCGTGGCGCCGAGCGCTTCCAGAGCCAGCCGATAGGGACGCGGATGCGGCTTATAAAAGCCCGCGCGTTCGGCGCTGACGACGGCGCCGAACCCGATCCCGGTGCGCGCCGCGGCGACCCGGGCCAACGCCTCCGAGCAATTGGTCACGACGGCGAGCGGGAGGTGCCCTTCAAGGGCGCCCAGCACTTCGGCGACTTCGGGCCACGGCGCGAGCTCGCCGTAGCGTTGCGTCAGACGGTCGGCGAGGGCGGCCGGGAGCCCGACCTCGACCGCCGCCTCGCGCACCAGCGCCTCATAGGGCCGATACGCCGCCGTCGCATAGGTATTGCGCAGATATGCCGCCCGCCACTGCCGGCCGCTGGCCGCGCCGGCCACCGCCTCCCACAACGACCAGGAATCAATCAGTCCGGTCAACAGGTCGAATAGAACGGCCCGCGGGCGGATCACAGCATGCCGAGTTCGAGCTTGGCTTCCTCGCTCATCCGCTCGGGGGTCCAGGTCGGGGTCCAGACCAGCTTGACGCGCGCGTCGTTGACGCCGGGCACGGCGCGCACCGCCGCCTCGACCTCGCCCGGCATGCTGGCGGCGACCGGGCAGGACGGTGTGGTCAAGGTCATCTCGACAAAGACGATCCCGCCCTTCTTGACGATCAGCTCGTAGATCAGCCCCAGCTCGACCAGATCGACCGGGATTTCCGGGTCCTGAACCGTCTTCAGCGCCGCCAGCACCGGGGCCATCAGCGCCGGGTCGTCCTCGCCACCTTCGGGGCGCTCGACTTCCGGGCGCTCGACTTCCGGGCGCTCGGCTTCGGCAGCGGCCCCGGCCGTCGACTCGGCAACCGGCTCCGGGGACCCGAAATCGAACGGATCACGCTCGACCATCATCGCCTACTCCGTCTTCACCGGCGCGTCGCCGCCGCCCTTTAGCGCGGCTTCGAGCGCATGCCAGGACAAGGTCGCGCATTTGACCCGCGCCGGGTAAGCCTTGACCCCAGTCAAGGGTTCGAGCCGCTCCATCTCGTCGGCCAACGGCTGAGGGAGTGCGATCTCCTCGCCGCCGGTGACCCGCGCATGGAAATGCGCGAACAACTCACGCGCCTGCGCGACGGTCTTGCCCTTCAGCACCTCGGTCATCAACGAGGCGGCCGCGGTCGAGATCGCGCAGCCCCGACCCTGAAACGAAACATCGGCGATATGGTCGCCCTCCAGGGTCAGAAACACCGTGACCCGGTCGCCGCATAGCGGGTTGTAGCCTTGGGCGCTATGGGTCGCGTGCTCGATCGGTCGGAAATTGCGCGGGCGCCGGCCGTGGTCGAGAATGATGTCCTGATAAAGCTCGCGCAGATCGTCGGTCACCGAAACATCTCCCGCGCCGCTTCGATCGCGGCGGTCAATTTGTCGATATCGCCTTCATCGTTGTAAACGCCGAGCGAGGCGCGGGTGGTCGCCGGGTAGCCGAGCTTTTCCAACAGCGGCTGGGCGCAGTGGTGGCCGGCGCGCACCGCCACATGGTGCCGGTCGAGCACGGTCGCAAGATCGTGCGGGTGCACCCCTTCGAGATCGAACGACAGAATACCGAGCCGGCGCTGCCCGGCGCCGAGGAGCCGCAGACCCTCGATGCGCGACAGCCGGTCGACGCCGTAGCCGGTCAGCGCCTCCTCGTGCTCGAGGATGTTGTCGCGCCCGAGCCGCTCGATGAAATCGAGCGCTTCGCCGAGCCCGATCGCGCCGGAAATGTCCGGAGTCCCGGCCTCGAAGCGATGCGGCGGGTCCTGGTACAGGGTCTTCTCAAAGGTAACGTTGAGGATCATCTCGCCGCCGCCCTGCCAGGGCGGCATCGCCGCCAGCAATTCGTGGCGGCCCCACAGCACCCCGATCCCGGTCGGCCCATAGGTCTTGTGCCCGGAAAACGCATAGAAGTCGCAGCCCAGCGCCGGCACGTCGACCTTGAGCCGGGGTGCGGCCTGGCAGCCGTCGACCAGTACCCTCGCACCCACGCGGTGGGCCATTTCGACGATGGTTTCGACTGGAACCAGCGCGCCGGTGGCGTTGGCGAGGTGGGTGATCGCGACCAGGCGGGTACGCGACGAGAGCCGCGCGGCAAAGGCGCCCAGATCGAGCCCGCCGGTCGCGTCGATCGGCGCCACCACCAGGCGAATGCCGAGCCGGTCGCGCAGCAATTGCCACGGCACGATGTTCGAATGATGTTCGAGCTCGCTGATCAGGACTTCATCGCCGGCTTCGAGAAAAGCCGCACCCCAGCTCTGCGCGACGAGGTTGATCGCTTCGGTGGCGCCGCGCACAAAGACGATCTCGCGCGGATCTGCGGCGTTCAGAAAGCGCTGCGCCTTGACCCGCGCCGCCTCAAACAACTCGGTCGAGCGCGCGCTCAGGCGATAAACGCCACGATGCACGTTGGCGTAGTCGGTGCGGTAGTAATCGGTGATCCGGTCGATCACCGAGGCCGGCTTTTGCGCGCTGGCTCCCGAATTGAGAAACACCAGGCCGGGGTTGCTGGCAAAAATCGGAAACTCGTTTCTGAGCCGGCGCGGGTCGAACCCCTTCCCTAACCCTGACCCGCTCGCGGCGGAGGGAAGGGTGGGGGCAGCGGGCTCAACAACCCGCGGGCTGGCCGTCGACATGATCAGTCCTCCAACAGGCTCAGGCGGCGGGCGAGCCGCGCCACGAGGTGCGGGCGCACCGAGGCAGGCTCGGCGAGCTCGACCGCCTCGATCAAAAATGCCTCGATCAGCATCCGCCGCGCCTCCTCGCGCGGGATGCCGCGGGCGCGCAAATAGAACAGCGCCGTTTCGTCGAGGTCGCCGACCGCGGCGCCATGGCTGCATTTGACGTCGTCGGCGAAGATTTCGAGTTCGGGTTTGGTGTCGATCGCGGCGCGCCGGCCGAGCAGCAGATTGCGGCTGAGCATGTGCGCGTCGGTTTTCTGCGCGCCGGGAGCGACCGTGATCCGGCCCTGAAAGGCGCCGTGCGCCCGCCCGGCCGCCACTCCCTTGAAGACCTCGCGGGTCTCGCCGCCAACCGCCAGATGGCGCACCGTGGTCAGGATGTTGGCCTCTTGCCGGGCGGCCAGCAGAAAGCCGCCATGGAGCCCGCAATGCGCCGCCTCCCCAGCCATGCGCACCACGACCTCTTGGCGCACCGTGCGCCCGCCGAGCAGCAGGGCAAAGCTGTCGAGCCGCGACCTTGCGCCCAAATCCGCCTCGATCGCGGCAAGATGCAGCGCGTCCGGCGCCTCTTCGACCAACGCCACGCGGTCGAGGGCCGCACCCTCGGCGAGCCGCACGGCCAAGACATCGTTGCGCCAATAGCGGCCGGCGCCGGCAAAGCTTTCGATCAGCCGAACCCGGCTGTGCGGCCCGATCGTCACCAGGCTGCGGGTGTGCAACGAGGCCGGGACATCGCCCGAAGCGAGGTGGACGATCTCGATCGGCTGCTCGACAATCACCCCCGGCGCCACTTCGAGAACAAAGCCATCGGCAAAGAGTGCTGCGTTGAGCGCGGCAAATGGCTGGTCGGCATCGTCCGACAGCGCTTCAAGGGCGGTTTCGACCAGTTCTGGCCTAGCCGCGACCGCGGCCGTGGTCGAGCCGAGCCAAGCTCCGGCCGGTAGCCCATCGATGGCTGATAGTGCAGGTGAAAAGCAGCCATCGACGAGCACCAGGCGGAAAGCGGCGGGTGCGAAACCGATCTCGCCCAGCAGTGCGCGGGACGTATCGCTCGGCGGCGAATGGGCGGGCCCGCGCGGCAGCAGCGGCGCCTCTTCGAGCGAGCGCAAATCGAGGTAGCGCCAGGCTTCGCCGCGACGGCTGGGAAAACCCAGTTCGGCAAAACGGGCGAGGCCGCGCCGCCGCTGTCGGGCCAGCCAATCGGGCTCGCCGCCACGCTTGCCGAAACCGTCTAGGTAGGGCCGCGCCTCGGGCTTGACCGGGAAATCGACAACGGCGCTCATCGGTGGTCCACAGCCACGCTCACGCCGCGTCGCCGACGGCGCCATAGCCGCGCCGTTCAAGCTCGACGGCGAGCGACTTGTCACCCGACTCGACGATCTGCCCGTCCTGCAGCACATGCACCCGGTCGGGCTCGACGTAATCGAGAAGCCGCTGGTAATGGGTGATCATGACAATCGCCCGGTCCGGCGAACGCTGCCGGTTGACCCCGGCCGCGACCACCCGCAAGGCGTCGATGTCGAGGCCACTGTCGGTCTCGTCGAGGATCGCCAGGCGCGGCTCCAGCATCGCCATCTGAAAGATCTCGTTGCGCTTTTTCTCGCCGCCGGAAAACCCGACATTGACCGCGCGTTGCAACAAATCCTCGCCGATGTCGAGCTCCTTCAATTTCGCCCGGACCGCGCGCAAAAACTGCCCGGCATCGAGCTCGGGCTCGCCGCGATGGCGGCGGCCGGCGTTGAGCGCCGTGCGCAGGAAATACATGTTGTTCACGCCGGGGATCTCGACCGGGTACTGGAATGCTAGAAAGAGACCCTCGCGCGCCCGCTCGTCCGCGGGCATCGCCAACAGGTCGCGGCCGAGATAGGTGACGCCGCCCTGGGTCACCTCGTAGCCGTCGCGCCCGGCCAAGACCGCGGCGAGCGTGCTCTTGCCCGAGCCGTTCGGCCCCATGATCGCGTGCACCTCGCCGGCCCCGACCGAAAGGTCGATGCCCTTGAGGATCTCGCGGCCGTCATCGGCGAGCCGCGCGTACAGATTTTTAATCTCAAGCATTAGATGACATAATCACAAGTATCGGTTTTCGAGTAATCGGCCCGGAAGACTCGGCATTGGTCGCGTCGGATCAGATCCGAGGACGCCACGAGGGATAGATTTCCAAAAGCGAGCAAGAGCAGCAGCACGCGCACAACCTTTCGCACGTCTGGTGCTGGCCTCGGAACGCTGACAGAGTCGCTGATTGCAACCACTCCTGTCCTCCCTCAACCCACACTGCCTTCGAGGCTGACGGCCAACAGTTTCTGCGCTTCGACCGCGAATTCCATCGGCAGTTCCTTCAAGACTTCCTTGCAGAAGCCGTTGACGATCAGCGAAACGGCGTCCTCGGTGCTCAAGCCGCGCTGGCGGCAGTAGAACAGCTGGTCGTCGCCGATCTTCGAGGTGGTTGCCTCGTGCTCGACCCGCGCCGAGGGATTGCGCACCTCGACATAAGGCACGGTGTGGGCGCCGCAGCGCTCGCCGATCAGCAGCGAGTTGCATTGCGTGTGGTTGCGCGCGTTCTGCGCCCGCGGTTGCACCCGCACCAGCCCGCGATAGGTATTCTGGCCGCGGCCGGCGGAAATCCCCTTGGATACGATCGTCGAGCGCGTGTCCCGGCCGATGTGGATCATCTTGGTCCCGGTATCGGCCTGCTGGCGATTGTTGGTAATCGCGACCGAATAGAACTCGCCGACCGAATGGTCGCCTTCGAGAATGCAGCTCGGGTATTTCCAGGTGATCGCCGAGCCGGTCTCGACCTGGGTCCATGAAATCTTGGACCGGGCGCCGCGGCACGCGCCGCGCTTGGTGACGAAATTGTAGATGCCGCCCCGGCCCTCGGCGTCGCCCGGATACCAGTTTTGCACGGTCGAATATTTGATCTGCGCGTCCTCATGCGCGATCAGCTCGACGACCGCGGCGTGCAGCTGGTTTTCGTCGCGCTGCGGGGCGGTGCAGCCTTCGAGATAGCTGACATAGGCGCCTTTGTCGGCAATCAGCAAGGTGCGCTCGAACTGCCCGCTCTTGGCCGCGTTGATGCGGAAATAGGTGGACAATTCCATCGGGCAGCGCACGCCCGGCGGCACATAGGCAAACGAGCCGTCGCTGAACACCGCCGAATTCAGCGCCGCGAAAAAATTGTCGTTCTGCGGCACCACGGTGCCGAGGTATTTGCGCACCAGGTCGGGGTGCTCGCGCACCGCCTCGCCGAACGAGCAGAAGATGATGCCGAGCTTGCCGAGTTCCTCCTTGAAGGTCGTCGCCACCGAGATCGAGTTCGAACACCGCGTCGACCGCGACCCCGGCCAACGCCTCGCGCTCGCGCAGCGGGATGCCGAGCTTCTCGTAGGTGCGCAACAGCTCGGGATCGACCTCGTCGAGCGATTTCGGCCCGGCATTCTGCCGCGGCGCCGAATAGTAGGTGGCGGCCTGATAGTCGATCGGCTGGAGGTTGAGCTTGGCCCAGTTGGGCGGCGTCATCTTTTGCCAGGCGCGAAAGGCGGCGAGCCGCCATTCGAGCAGCCACCGGGGCTCGCCCTTTTTGGCCGAGATGAAAGCCACCGTCTCCTCATTGAGGCCGGGCGGCGCCTCATCGGCTTCGATGTCGGTGACAAAGCCGTATTTGTAGCCCTCTTGCGACAGCGCGCGGACGGCGCCGACAGTATCGATCGAAGCAGTCATGCGATTGTTCTTGTCTCGTCAGGTTGGGGCCGCGTGGACATTCGCGGCCGGACGGCGCGGCACAAAGGCGGCCGGGGTCAGCATCGCGTCGAGCGACACCGCGGCCAGCGCCTGCTCGACCGCGCGGTTGATCGCCGTCCAATGCGGCCGGGTTGGGCAGTAATTGGTGCGGGCGCATTCGGCGACGTGGACCGAGCATTGGGTCAGCCCGATATCGCCATCGATCGCGGCCACCACCTCGGCAACCGAGATCGCATTCGCGCGCCGCGCCAGGCGATAGCCGCCGGCCGCACCACGCGTCGCAGTGACCAGCCCGGCATGCGCCAGCGCCTTCAGGATCTTGGCGACAGTCGCGCGGGGCAGCAGCGTTTCGTCGGCGAGTGCGGCGGCGGTCAGCTGGCGGTCGGGATCGGCCGCCAGATGGGTGGCGACAATGACGCCGTAATCCGCGAGCTTGCTCAAGATGATCATCGCTTTCAGCCCACACGATACCGGCCGAAGGCGAATTCGGACCGGATTGGTCCGCTATAGATCGTCGTTAACGCCGCAAGGTCAACCCCTATCGGGCATTTCGCGTGCCATCGCTCGGTGCACGATCGGGCTCAGAATTCGGCGGATGTTGAGATTTCCGGCGCTTCTGCCTGATCCCGGTCGGCGGAACCCGGCGCTGCGGGATCGGGCCATCCGGCTTGCCTCAGTCGTGCGCGCATCCCATCTGGTGGGGCGTTCCGACAAGTTCAGCGATACTGCATTCCGCGCGGATCTATCTTACTCCTGATGCAAAATGAAACTGCTGGTGGTTGAAGACGATCGGGAGACCGCCTCATATCTGCAGAAGGGGCTCGGCGAAAGCGGCTATATCATCGACTGCGCCGGCGACGGCCGGCAAGGGCTGTTCATGGCCAGTTCCGGCGGCTACCAGGCGATCGTGCTCGACCGGATGCTGCCGCAGATGGACGGGCTTTCGATGCTCAGCGCGCTGCGCGCCGCCGAGATCCGCACCCCGGCGTTGATCCTTTCGGCACTCGGCACCGTCGATGACCGGGTCAAGGGGTTGCGCGCCGGCGGCGACGACTACCTGGTCAAGCCATTCGCCTTCAGCGAGCTCCTGGCCCGGCTCGAGGCGCTGCTCCGGCGCGGAGGGGCGGCGACGGCGACCACGGCGTTGCGGGTCGCCGATCTCGAACTCGATCTGTTGAGCCGCAGCGTCAAGCGCGCCGGCAAGCCGATCGAGCTGTTGCCGCGCGAGTTTCGTCTGCTCGAATACCTGATGCGCAACGCCGGCCATGTGGTGACCCGCACGATGTTGCTCGAACATGTGTGGGACTATCATTTCGATCCGCAAACCAATGTGATCGACGTGCACGTCAGCCGCCTGCGCCAGAAGATCGACAAGAATTTCGATCGGCCGCTGTTGAGTACGGTGCGCGGCGCCGGCTATTGCCTGCGCCCGCCGGAATAGCTGCGCCCCGCCGCGATGGTCGCCGAAAAGCTGCTTTCCCCTGCAATCGGGTCCCCCACAATCGGGTCCCCCACAATCGGGTCCCCCACAGTCGGGTCTCCTGGGGTCGGGCCATCGTGGCCACGGCCTCGCCGGTTCCCGGCAAATCTTCGGCGGCTGGTGCGCACCCATGCCTTTCGCCTGGCGGCGCTCTATTTTCTGGTGTTCGCAGCGTCGGTCTTGGGGGTGCTGTTTTTTGTCTATTGGACCAGCGCCGATTTTGTCGAGAGTCAGACCGCGGCGACCCTCGACGCCGAGATCAGCGGGCTGGCCGAGCAATACGCCCAGCGCGGGTTGAGCGGGCTGGTGCAGATCGTCGCCGCCCGCAGTGCCGGCGACCGCGGCGACGCGATGCTGTATCTGATCACCGACCCCGACGGGCGGCCGCTCGCTGGCAACATCGCCGGCTGGCCGGCCGGGGTTCCGGCGCGCACCGGCTGGCTGTCGTTCTCGGTCGAGTCCAAAAGCAAAGGCCGCGTCGAGACCGACCCGGCGCGCGGCCGCCTGATCATCATTTCCGGCGGCTATCGCCTGCTGGTCGGCCGCGACATCAGCGATGCGGCGGCATTTCGCGACCGGGTCAAGACGACGCTCCTATGGTCCGGGCTGGCGGCACTCGGGGTCGGGCTTTTGGGCGGTGCTGCGATGAGCCGCAAACTGCTGCGCCGGGTCGAGCTGGTCAACCGCACCAGCGAGCGGGTTATGGCCGGAAATCTGTCCGACCGGGTGCCGCTCGCCGGCACCAGCGACGAATTCGATCAGCTCGCCGCCAACCTCAACCGCATGCTCGACCAAATCGAGCGGCTGATGACGGCGATGCGCGAGGTCACCGACGACGTTGCCCACGATCTGAGAACACCGCTGGCGCGGCTGCGCGCCCGGCTCGAGCTAGCCTTGATCGGGCCGCTCGACGCTGCCGCCCAGAGCGAGGCCATTCGCTCGGCGATCGACGAAGCCGACCGGCTGCTGGCGACATTCAACGCGCTGCTCGGCATCGCCGCCGCCGAAGCCGGCTCCGGCCGCGACGAGACCGGGCCGCTCGACCTCGGCGAAATTGCCGGTGCCGCGGCGGAATTCTACGAGCCGGTGGCCGAGGAAAAGGGCTTTATCCTGTCGTTCTCGGCCGAGCCTGAAATCAGGATCCGCGGCGACCGTCATCTCTTGGCGCAGACCCTCCACAATCTTCTCGACAATGCGCTCAAATATGCCGGCGGCGGCGATCTCTCTATCCGGGTGTTCCGGGCCGATGGGCGCGCCGTTCTCGAAGTTGCCGATCGCGGGCCTGGCATTCCCGAAGCCGACCGGCAGAGCGTGTTCGACCGCTTTGTGCGCCTGGAGCCGAGCCGCAGCACGCCCGGAAACGGGCTCGGCCTCAGCCTGGTGCGGGCGGTGGCCCGACGCCATCACGGTACCGTGGCGCTGGCCGACAATCAGCCTGGCTTGAAGGTCCGGATCGAATTCCCGTTGCTCGCCGCGCCGCCCGCTTCGTGGCCGTCCGCAGCGTGATCGCGCTGCTCGCCGGCTATGCGCCCAAGGTCTCGTTGTGCCGGTCGCGGTGTTCGATGCGCCGCGCCGTTTCAACCATCATTTCGCGCAGCTCGTGCGGGTCGAGCCCGGCGCTGCGCAGCACGGGCTCCATCACCGCGTCGGCGAGCAGATCGTCGAGGCTAGGCCGGTAGCTGCAGCATTCGAATCTGTCATCCATGATCATCCTCCACGTTCCTCTATTCTATGCAGGATCGCCGTAAAGCATGACCGCTTTATGTCCTCCGATCGGAGATTTCGCGGCAATAGTAGGAATCCTCGCCTTTTTTCGCGCGGTGATAGAGCCGATGCGCGGCCAGATCGAACGCCGTATCGGACCGAGCCAGCCGGGCTCGCTCGGTCATTGCACATCGACATGGGGTAATTTCTGAAGATGCGCATTGGTCCCACGGCTTCCGTTGGGTGGCGAATCAGCTGACGAGGATCGGCTCCTCGCCTGTTCGCGCCCATTGCGCCGGACAAAAATTGACAACTGGTAAAGGCGGTGCGGCCAAAAGCCGGCTGCCGGCCGGGTGATGCGACGGCTAGGCCAAGGGCTCGCTATAGGTCACGCGGCGGATGCCAAGCTCTTCGATGCGCGCCGTCAGCGCCGGGCTCAGCAAGGCCGCCAACTCGTCGCGATGGCGGTACTCCGGCATGGCCGCGGCCAGAGCGGCGGTGCGCCCGGTCGCCGGGTGAAAATAGATTTCGCTCAGGCCCTCGGGCAAATAGGGCAGCAGGCGCAGCAGCCGTTCCTCGGTCATGCCGCCGCTCCAGGCGAGGCCGAAAACATGGTCGTTGACAATGAGGCCGGCGCGGCGCAGCCGCCGCCGCAGCCGCTCGACCCAGGGCCGGTAGAGCGGCGCCCGATAGCGCTCCTGCGGAAAGGCCGCGCGCAACGCGGCGACCGGTTCGGCCGGAACGCGCATCGCCTTCATGCCGTAGTCGCGGCCGATCTCGACGACCAGCGCGGCGACGGTCGGATGCAGGTGCATGTGCTTGTGGGCGTTGACGTGGTCGAGCACCAACCCGGTCGCGCGGAAGGCTTCGAACTGGGCGCGGATCTCGGCAGCGAGCTCGCGGCGGGCCTGCGGCGAAAAGAAAAACCGAACCCCGGCGCGGGCCATGTTGCGATCGAATTCGCCATCGGCGCCGATCAGCGCCGCGACCGCGGCGGGCGGCGATGCCGGGCGGCCGTCGACCAGCACCAGATGGAGCCCGACCCGCAACTCCGGCAGCCGGCGAGCGCGCGCCGCCGCGTCGGCCGCCGCCGGCGCGCCGACCATCAGGCTCGCGGTCGACAGAATGCCGTGTCGATGGGCCTCCTCGACGGCCGCGTTGACCGCCGGGTCGCGCCCGAAATCGTCGGCGCAGACGATCAGCCGCTTCAGCCGGCCATCTCCCGGTGGCGCAGGAAATGAAAGAACTCGACACCCTCGCGCAGCCGGCGACGCAGCATCTGCGGGCTCCTGAGCATCTCGGCGACCAGCTCGGCGATCTTCTGGCGGCGGAAGTAGAAGCGCTTGTAGAAGGTTTCGAGCGACTGGAAGATCTCGGTGTGCGACAGGTGCGGGTAGTGCAGCGGGGCGATCTGCACCCCCTGTTCGTCGATCAGCTCGGCATGGCCGATATCGAGCCAGCCATTCTCGACCGCTTGGCGATAGAGATCGGTCCCGGGATAGGGAGCGGCCAGCGACACCTGGATCGTGTGCGGGTTGATCTCGCCGGCAAAGCGGATGGTTTCCTCGATCGTCTCCTTCGACTCGCCCGGGAGCCCGAGGATGAAGGTGCCGTGGATCGTGATCCCGAGCTCGTGGCAATCCTTGGTGAAGCGCCGGGCGATGTCGATCCGCATGCCCTTTTTGATGTTGTTGAGGATCTGCTGGTTGCCCAATTCATAGCCGACGAGCAGCAGGCGCAAGCCGTTGTCGCGCAAGATTTCCAGGGTTGAGCGCGGCACGTTGGCCTTGGCGTTGCACGACCAGGTGACGCCGAGCCGGCCCAATTCGCGCGCGATCGCCTCGGCCCGCGGCCGGTCGTCGGTAAAGGTGTCGTCGTCGAAAAAGAATTCCTTGACCTGCGGAAACCAGGATTTGGCCTGCCGGATCTCCTCGATCACGTGGGCCACCGAGCGCACCCGGTAGCGATGCCCGCCGACCGTCTGCGGCCACAGGCAGAAGGTGCATTTCGAGCGGCAGCCGCGCCCGGTGTAGAGCGACAGGTAAGGGTGCTGCAGATAGCCGATGAAATAATCCTCGACCCGCAAGTCGCGCTTGTAGACTTCGCTGACGAAGGGCAGCTGGTCCATGTCTTCGAGGATCGCGCGGTCGCGATTGTGGCTGACCCCGCCGCTGCCGTTGCGCCAGCTTAGCCCGTCGATCGCCTCGAGCGCACGGCCCTCGGCCACTTCCTTGATCGTGAAATCGAACTCCTCGCGGGCGACGAAGTCGAGCGCGGCCGACGCCTTTAGACTGTCCTCCGGCTCGACCGCGACCTTGGCCCCGACCATGCCGATCTTGAGCCGCGGGTTCGCATCCTTCAGCGCCTGGGCGACCTTGACGTCGGAGGCAAAGGACGGGGTCGAGGTGTGCAGCACCGCGAGTTCGTAGTCGCCGGCGAGCGGCAGCACCTCGGAGAGCTTGAGCCGCGCCGGCGGCGCATCGACAAGCCGGCTGCCGGGCACCAGTGCCGCTGGCTGGGCGAGCCAGGTCGGATACCAGAACGAGCGGATCTCGCGCCGCGCCTGATAGCGCGAGCCGGCGCCGCCGTCGAAGCCATCGAACGAGGGCGGATGCAGGAACAGGGTCTTCATCATCGGGCCTGATCTCCGTCGACGGTCATATGGCCGCTCGCTGTGACGCGGAGATGCTGGCCGCGCCAGAACACCGTCCGTGCGAAGAAGCTGGCGACGAACACTGCGAAGGACAAGGCGTCGCGCAGCGGAAGGAGCCAAGGTCTAGGCGCCCTCAGCCCCAGCGCGCCGGCCATCAGCCGCGCCCCGCCCCATCGCACGAGATAGGTGATCCCGACAACGGCGCAGGCGGTCAAGTCAAATCCGCTGATCGCCGCCGCAAGCCCGGCGATCGCCAACGGGTGGGTCAGGACCGAGCCGGCATAGGCCATGGGGGCGACCGCCCGCACGGTGCGCGCCCAGCGCAGCTCGTGACGCCACAACGCTGCCAAGGACGGCTCGCTCACCCGCGTTTCGACCAGATACGGCGACAGCACCACCGCGAGCCCCGCTTCGCGCACCGCGTCGCCGAGGCGATGATCGTCGGCGAGTTCGTCGCGGATGCGGGCAAAGCCGCCGATGCGCTCCAAGGTGTTGCGGCGCAGCGCGATGGTGGCGCCGAAGCAGCCGTGGCCTACCCCCAGCGCCGCCCCGGCCAGGGCGCCCGGCAAAAACCCGAAATTGATCTGCATCGCGCCGAGTTCGGACCAGACCCCGCCGATCGGCACGCCCTTATAGAGACAGGTGACGAGCCCGACCTGGGGATCGCCGAGCGGCGCCGCGATTGCGGCCAAATAGCCACGATCGACCAGCATGTCGCTGTCGGCGAGGACCAGGATATCGTGGCGCGCCGCCGGCAGCATGTTCTCGAGGTTGGCTACTTTCCCGTTGCTGCCGCGAATCTCGCCGTTGACTACCAGGACCACTTCGCCCCTGGGATAATCGCGGACCAGCCGGCGGGCGGCGCCGAGCGCGCCGTCTTGCGGGTCGGTGACCCCGAGCACGATCTGCCGCAATGGATAGTCCTGCTCGACGAAGGAGCGCAGGTTTTCGTAAAGCCCCGGCTCGGCGCCGTGCAGCGGCTTCAAGATCGAGACTGCGGGCTGCTCGGCGGCGCGCGGCAAGCGGCGTCTGGCAAAGCGCTTGACGGCCATGGGTGCGGCGACCAGGTAGACCCAGCCCGGCAGCAGCAGCAGTACGGCAATGACGCCGGCCGGGTTCATGGCAGGCCCGTCACACCCGGCGACGATTGCGCGGGCGATGCGAAGGGAGTAGTGGCAGCGGTCGAGCGTTCACCTATATCCAGGCTGTCGATGGCCGGCCCTGCCGGCGCGAGGCGACGAGGTAGCATGATGCGGGTCGTATTAGCGCAACCGCGAGGATTTTGCGCCGGCGTCGAACGGGCGATCGAGATCGTCGAACGCGCGCTCGACAAATACGGGCCGCCGATCTACGTGCGCCATGAGATCGTGCATAACCGGCACGTCGTCGAGCGGCTGCGCGGCAAAGGCGCGCGTTTTGTCGACGAGATCGACGAGGTGCCGCCGGGCAGCGTCACCATCTTCAGCGCCCATGGCGTGGCCAGCTCGATCGAGCAGCGCGCCGCCGCGCGCGGCCTTCCGGTCATCGACGCGACCTGCCCGCTGGTCTCCAAGGTGCATATCGAGGGCCAGCGCTACGCCAATCAGGGCCGCGAAATCATCCTGATCGGGCATGCTTTTCACCCCGAGATCGTCGGCACGATGGGCCGGATCGACGGCCGCGTGCATCTGATCTCGACCCCCGAGGAGGTGGCCGGGCTGCGGGTCGCCGATCCCGACAAGCTCGCCTTCATCACCCAGACGACTTTGAGCGTCGACGACACCCGCGCGGTGATCGAGGCTCTGAAGGCGCGCTTTCCCTCGATCGTCGGCCCCGACACCAAGGATATCTGCTACGCGACGCAGAACCGCCAGCGCGCGGCGCGCGAACTCGCCGGGATCGTCGACGTGGTGCTGGTGGTGGGCGCGCCGAACAGCTCGAACTCGAACCGGCTGCGCGAGATCGCTGCCGAAAGCGGGGTCGCGAGCTATCTGATCGAAGACGCCGCCGCCCTCGACCCGCGCTGGATCGAAGGTGCGGCTGCGGTCGGCATCACCGCCGGCGCCTCGGCGCCGGCCGAGCTGGTCGAGGCGCTGATCGAGCGGTTGCGCGAACTCGCCCCGATCGAGCTCGCGGTGTTGCCGGGGGTCACCGAGAACGTCCGCTTCCGCATGCCGCCGCAGCTCGCCGAAGCCGCCGGCTGACCGCGGTTCGATATCCCGATACCTGTAACGAGGGTTCGCCGTGGGCATTCCGTTGCGTCAAACCGTCCGGGTCGGGGCCTATGTCCTCGGCCGCCATCTGCGCCGGGTCGAGCGCTATCCGCTGGTGCTGATGCTGGAGCCGCTGTTCCGCTGCAACCTGGCTTGCGCCGGGTGCGGCAAGATCGACTATCCTGATGCGATTCTCAATCAGCGCCTCAGTGTTGCCGAATGCCTCGATGCGGTCGAGGAATGCGGCGCGCCGATCGTGGTCCTTGCCGGTGGCGAGCCGCTGCTGCACCGCGATATCGCCGAGATCGCCCAGGGCATCATCGCCCGCAAGAAATTCGTCTATCTGTGCACCAACGCGCTGCTGCTCGAAAAAAAGCTCGATCAGTTCGAGCCCAATCCCTATTTCGCCTGGACCGTGCATCTCGACGGCGACCGCGAGGAGCATGATCGCTCGGTGTGCCAGGACGGGGTCTATGACCGCGCCGTCGCGGCGATCGAGCGGGCAAAGTCGCGCGGCTTTCGCGTCAATATCAACGCCACGCTCTTCGACAATGCCGATCCCGAGCGGGTCGCCCAATTTTTCGATTGGGTCAGCGCGCTCGGTCTCGATGGGATCACCGTCTCGCCGGGCTATGCCTATGAGCGCGCGCCCGACCAGGAGCATTTTCTCAACCGGCGGCGCACCAAGGAGCTGTTTCGCGGCATCTTCGCCCGCCGCCGCAGCGCCTGGTCATTCAACCAGTCGAGCCTGTTCCTCGATTTCCTCGCCGGCAATCAATCGTACAAATGCACGCCGTGGGGCAACCCGACTCGGAATTTCTTCGGCTGGCAGCGGCCGTGCTATCTGCTCGGCGAGGGCTACGCCAAAACCTTCAAGGAGCTGATGGAGGAGACCGACTGGGACGCCTACGGCACCGGCAATTACGAGAAATGCGCCGACTGCATGGTCCACAGCGGCTATGAGGCGACTGCGGTCGTGGATACGGTGCGTCATCCGCTCAAGGCGGCGGCGGTGGCGTTGCGCGGCGTGCGCACCCGGGGCGAGATGGCGCCGGAGATCCCGCTCGACCGCCAGCGCCCGGCCGAATATGTGCTCTCCGGCCATGTCGCCGCGGCGATGGCGCGGCTAAGCCAGCGTCGCGAGCCCGTGCAAGGCGTCGGCAGTCAGGGCTAGCGCCGACAGCGCGGTCCGGGTTTCGCGGGCGAGGCCGATCAGGGCTGAGAGCTGGCGCGGCTGGCGCAGGACGCAGGCAAGCACCCGCGCGAGCCTCGGGGTGCCGTTTGCGGCGAGCGGAATGAGGGCGGCCGGCGGCAATTCGCGCGCTGCCGCGTCGGCGATTGTGCGCACGACCATGAACGGAATACCGGCGGCCGAGGCGATGCCGGCCACGAGATCGCTTTCGAGGTCGACGGCGAGCGCCCCGGTTTCGCTCCAGGCCCGGTGCTTTTCAGCCGATGTCGCGAGGATCGCGGGAGTTCCCAGCACCGCTCCTTCGAGCGCGCCGATGCGGCCCGCGAGTTCGGCGACCCGGCGAGCAAAGGGCTGCGGCGCGTGCCAGCTCTGGCCGCCGGCAACCATGACCGTGGTCGAAACGATCACGTCGCCCGCGCGCAGCTGCGGGGCCAGAGCGCCGGCGATGCCGAAGCTGACGAGGCAACTGGCCCCTGCGATCGCGTCTTCGACCAATGAAGCGGTGCGAACGCGATCGCCGGCGCCGACGATCGCGGCAAATCCGGCGGCTCGGGCGATCCTGGCTTCCGCCGCGAGCCCCGAGGTACATAGCATCGTCGCTCGATCGGCGAGCATCGCGCGAAAACGCCGCTAGATTCCGAACCGCACCCGGCGCGATCGGCCGCTCATCAGACGGCGGTAGCGGGCGAGCGCCCAGAGCGGGAAATAGGCCCGGTAGCCGTGATACCGCAGAAAAAACACCCGCGGGAAGCCGACCGCGGTGAACCACGGTTCGTCCCAGCTCCCGCTCGCGTTCTGACTGCCGATCAGGTGGCCGACGCCGCGCGCAACAGCCGGATGGTCGGCCTCGCCGGCGGCCATCAGCGCAAGCAGCGCCCAGGCAGTCTGCGACGCGGTGCCGTAGGGCGCTTCGCCACGCGGCGTGCCGGGCCAGTACGACGCTTCGGCTTCGCCCCAGCCGCCATCGCCGCGTTGCCGGGCGAGCAGCCAGGCGACGGCGCGGCGGATCTCCGGCGCTGCGGGATCGATCCCGGCGGCGTTGAGGGCGGCCAGCACCGACCAGGTACCATAGATATAGTTGGTGCCCCAGCGTCCGAACCAGCTGCCGTCGGCTTCCTGCTGGCGCCGCAAAAAGGCCACGGCGGCGGCGACGGCCGGATGTTCTGCGGGATAGCCGAGCTGGCACAGCAGCCCGAGGCAGCGAGCGCTGACATCGGCGGTGGGCGGGTCGAGCAGCGCGCCGTGATCGGCAAACGGAATGTGGTTCAGGTAATAATGCGTATTGTCGGCGTCGAAGGAGCCCCACCCGCCGTTGCGGCTCTGCATGCCGAGGATCCACTCGGCCGCCCGGTCGATCGCCGGGCGATGGCGCGCCCGATCGAAACGGTCGAGCGCCAGGCCGACCGCGGCGGTATCGTCGACATCGGGGTAATGCGGGTTCTCGTACTGGAAGGCCCAGCCGCCAGGGCGCAGGCCCGGCCGGGTCATCGCCCAATCGCCGACCACGTCGAGCACCTGCTTTCCGGCGAGCCAGGCCAGCGCCCGGCTGATCGGCTGGTCGAGGGGCTGGTCTGCGAGACCGGGCTCCGCGGCATCGATCAGCGCGTGGCAGGCGAGTGCGGTGTCCCAGACCGGCGACAGGCAAGGCTGGCAATAGCTGCGTTCGCGTGCGTGCACGACGAGCTTGTCGATCGCCGCCGCGGCCGTCACCCAAGCCGGGTGGTCGCGCGGATATCCGAGGCACTCGAACATCATCAGCGAGTTCGCCATCGCCGGAAAAATCCCGCCGAGACCGTCTTCGCCGTTGAGCCGCTCGGTCACAAAGGCGACCGCCTTGTCGATCGCGCGCCGGCGCGACCCGGCGGGAAAATACGGCTCGGCGGCGCGCATCACCCGGTCCAGCACGGCAAAAGCGCGGGCCAGCGGCGAGCGGGTCGGGCCGGCGATCCAGTTGCGCACCTCCTCCGGCGGCTCGACGAACAGTTCGCCGATCGTGACCCGGTTTGGATTGCGGGCGCGCGGGCGCAGCGCCATCAGCACTAAAAGCGGCACCAACACGGTGCGCGACCAGTAGGACACCTTGGCGATGTGGAACGGCGACCAGCCGGGGAGCAGCATGATCTCGACCGGCATCACCGGCACCGCGCGCCACGGCACCTCGCCGAACAGGGCAAGGCTAATCCGGGTGAACACATTGCACCGCCGCGCCCCGCCATGGGCCAGGATCACCTGCCGCGCGCGCGCCATGTGCGGCGCATCGGTCGGGTCGCCGGCCGCCTTCAGCGCGAAATAGGCCTTGATCGAGCTGCTGATGTCGAAAGGACCGCCGTAATAGAGCGGCCAGCCGCCGTCCTCGCCTTGCTGGGCGCGGATGAATTGGGCGATGCTGCGCTGCAGCTCCGGGTCGATCCGATCGAGGTAGTGCTGCAGCAGGATGTATTCGGCCGGGATCGTCACGTCGGCTTCGAGCTCGAATACCCAATGACCGTCCGCACGCTGCGTGGCCAGCAGCGATGCGACGGCGCGGGAGATCGCTTTGGCGAGCGCCGGCGCGTCCTCACCGGGCCCGCCGTCTCGGCCGACATTCGGCCTCGGCTCTGCCGATATTTCGTTGATCGCACTATTCATGAAAGGGTGCGCTGCCGTTCTCTGTCGGTTTCAATGGTGGCCTCGACGCCGGCCCCGGTCGGTGCCGGCAAGGCGCTCGCCCCCCGGCCGGCTGGGACTTGCCGAGCTGCCGCAAAGCCCGAGGCGATAGCCCCTTCGATCGTCGCCGGCAAGCCGGTATCGGTGTAGTCGCCGGCAAGCAGCAAGTTGCGCCAGCGAGTCGTCGTTCGCGGTCGGCGCCGCAGCTGCTCCGGGCTGGCGAGAAAGGTCGCGCGCCGCTCCTTGATAATGCGCGCCGGCGGCACCGGCGATAGCGGCAGCCGGTAAGCCAGTGCGACGTCTCGCCATAATGCCTGGCGCAGCACCTCGGCCGGGCGATCGATGATCCGGTCGGCGGCGCTGACCGTTACCGATAACACGTCGCGCTTGCGAAAGATCCACTGCGCGCTGCCCTCGATCACGCCCACGAACAGCGGCGATTCGGGAGGGGCCGAGGCGCGGTAGTGGGCATTGACGATCGGCGAATGGGCGTCGGGCACGGTCAGCTCCGGCACCAGCCGCGCGGCCACCATGGGCGGCACGGCGAGGATGATCCGGTCGTCGTCGCCGAGTGCCACCGTGCCCGCTTCGAACGCCAGCCCCGAAACCCGGTCCGCGGCAAAATCCAGCGCCCGCAGCCGGGCGCCAAGGTAGATCTCGCTGCCATGCGCGCGCAGGCTCGCGAGCGCCGGGTCGACAAAGGTCTCGGACAGGCCCTCGCGCGGCGCCAGCGGCCGGCACGCGGCACCGCCGCGGCCGAGCGTCTCGATCAGGATGCGCCAGAACAGCCGGGCCGAGGCGCGCTCGACATTGGTGTTCAGCGCGGCGACGGCGAGCGGTTCCCACAGCCGGCGGAACAGCCGGTGCTGCCGGTCCAGCGCCTCGGTGATCGTCGCCGAGGGCCCGACCCAGCGCAGCCCCAGCGCCGCCAGATAGTTGATGGCGCGGCTATCCGGGACCCGCCGCGCCCGCCGCCAGATCCACCATGGTACGGCGCCGCGGTTCGGCCGCAAATTCCAGCGCCGACCGCTGATCGCTTCGATAAACGCAAAGACCGCTTCCGGCGGCCCCTCGACGGTGTCGCCTGCCCCGATCTTTTCGAGATAATCGAGCGCCCGCCGGTTGCCGGCGAGCAGCAAATGGTTGCCGTTGTCGATGCGGCAGCCGAGCTCGGGATCGAAATAGGAACGGCAGCGGCCGCCGGCATGGTCGCTGGCTTCGTAGAGGCACACCCGGTGCCCGCTCGTGGCCAAGGCCACCGCCGCGGCGAGACCCGCCAAACCGGCGCCGACGACATGCACGCACCCCGCCGCCGGGCCGCCGTTCATACGAGACCGTGGCGCAGCACCAGCCAGAGCTTGCGCGGCTTGGCGAGGCTGACCCGCGCGGCCGGGTCGCGCCAGCCGCGGCGCATCAGCTCGCGCAGGGTGGCGTGATAGACGCCAGCCATCAGCGCGGCTGGCCGCATCGGCCGCCGCCGGCATTGCGCCATCGCTCGCGCGCTGTCGGCGAAATGAGCTTCGGCGATCGTCGCGACCTCGCGGCATGCCGCCGGCAGGGCCGGGTGACGCAGCACCGCCATCGGCTCGGCGCACGGAATGCCGTGGCGGTCGAGGATCTCGCGCGGCAGATAGAGCCGGCCGCGGCGAGCGTCCTCGTCGAGATCGCGCAGGATGTTGGTCAGCTGCAACGCCCGGCCGAGCGAGTCCGCGACCCGGTGCGCGGCTTCGCCCGGATCGCCGAAGACGTGAACCGAGAGATGGCCGACCGCACTTGCCACCCGAGCGCAATAGAGATCGAGCGTGGCGAGGTCGGGGGCGCGGATGTCCTCGCGCGCATCCATCTCCATGCCGTCGATGACCGCGAGGAAATCTTCCCGGCGCAGGCGATAGCGCCGCAGCGGCTCATGCAGGGCGCGGGCGACGAGATGGCGCGGCTGGTCGGCGTAGAGCGCCCCGATCTCGTCGCGCCAGGCGGCGAGGGCGGCGAGTTTATGCGCCGCCGGGTGGTCGCCGTCGGCGATGTCGTCGACCTCGCGGCACCACGCATAAACCGCGTACATGCCGTGGCGCCGGTCGCGCGGCAGGAGCCGCATCGCCCAATAAAACGAGGTTCCGGCCGCTGCGACGCGGTTGCGGATGGTCTGGCGCAGCGCGGCGTCATCGGCGTCGCCCACGAGGCTATAAAACGCCGTCTCGCTCAAGCTTGCATCCCGCGTGCGACCCCGCGCACAAAGGCCGCGAGAAAATCGGCCTTGCCGAGCCCGACCCGGCCGGCCAGCGGGTCGCCGCGGCGCAAACGGCGCAGCAGCGTCGCCGCGAGTTCGGTGATGACCGCGCATTCGAACCGCAACCCCGGCGCCTCGACCCGCGGCGCCAGCCCGCGCGAGGCGGCGACCAGGGTGGCGGTCCGGTCGAGGAGGCTGTCGAGGACCCGGCGCAATGCCGGGCTCGATTGCGCCGCCTCGAACGCCTCGACCCCGATTTGGGCGGCGTCGAGGTCGGCCGTCGGCAGGTAGACCCGGTCGAGCCGGCGGTAATCCTCGGCACAATCCTGCAGGTGGTTGAGCACCTGCAATGCCGAGCACAGCGCATCCGAGGCGGGCCAGGTCGCGCGATCTTCGCCGTGCAGATCGAGCAGCTGCCGGCCCACCGGCGAGGCCGAATAGCGGCAATAATCCATCAGCTCGTCCCAATCGCGATAGCGCCGCTGCTCGGCGTCCCGGCGGAAGGCGCGCAATACGTCGTGGCAGTGCTGCGCGGTGATTCCGGTGACAACGAGGCTCTGCCGCATCGCCGCGGCGGCCGGCGCGTCCTCGCCCGGCGCGCCGTCGAGCACCCGGGCCATGTGGTCGAGCCGGCGGATCTTGTCCGCGGCGCCGAGCGCCGGGTTGTCGGCAATGTCGTCGGCGTTGCGGGCAAAGCGATAGAAGGCATGCACATGCGCCCGCAGATCACGCCGGATCAGCCACGAGCCGACCGGGAAATTCTCGGCGCCGCGCCATTTGCCCGATGGCGTCTCGACGTTCCCGCGCTGTTGCGCCCCCAGCTCTGCCGCTGCGATCATTCCAGATACCCGTTGGCCGCGAACCACGCGACCGCGTCGGCGATCGCCTCGCGCGCCGGGCGCGGCCGGTAGCCGAGCTCGCGCGATGCTTTCGCCGATGAAAAATACATCTTCTTTTTGGCCATGCGAACCCCATCGAGCGTGGTAAAGGGCTCGCGCCCGGTGGCCCGCGCCGCGAGCTCGGCCCCGACGGCAACCGCATAGGCCAGGGTGTAGGGGATTTTGAGCCGCGGCGGCCGCCCGCCGGTCGCGTGCGCGACCAGGGCCAGGATCCCAGCCAGCGCCAGGTTTTCGCCGCCGAGAATATAGCGCTCGCCGATCCGGCCGGTCTCGGCCGCGGCGAGATGGCCGGCCGCGACATCGTCGACGTGCACGATATTGAGCCCGGTCTCGACAAACCCCGGCAGGTGGCCGCGCGCGGCTTCGAGGATCAGCCGCCCGGTCGGCGTCGGCTTGCGGTCGCGCGGACCGACCGGCGTCGACGGGTTGACGATGACTGCTGGCAGCCCAGCCTCGTCGATCAGCTGGCGCACCACCTCCTCGGCCCGGAACTTCGATTGCTTGTACGGCCCGATCTTATCGGCGAATCGGCTGGGGGTGCCTTCGTCCGCCGGGCCGCCGTGGACGAGGCCAAGGGTGGCCACACTGCTGGTATAGACGATACGCTCGACACCGGCGGCGAGCGCCGCGCTCATTAAATCGCGGGTGCCGTCGACATTGGTGCGGAACATCGCGGCCGGGTCGGGGACCCACAGCCGGTAATCGGCGGCGACGTGAAACAGATACCGGCAGCCGGCGACGGCACGGGCGAGCGTGGGCGCATCCTCCATCGCGCCCTCCGCGATTTCGACCGGCAGGCCGGCGAGGTTGCGGCGGTCACCGCCGGGGCGGGCCAGCACCCGCACCCGCTGGCCGCATTCGAGCAAGGCTCGCGCGACCGCCGAGCCGACGAACCCGGTCGCCCCGGTGACGAGGCACAAGCCCGGGGGCGGCGGCATTGTCGTTAGCCGTCCCTCTGAGCAGGCTGCGGGGCGGCGGCGCCCGACGAGGTCAATGCAACTCCGCGAGCTTGTGCTGCACCAGCGCGCGCCGGCTGTCGCCCGGCGGCAGCGTGCCGAGCAGACCCGTCCAATAGCCGGCCGCCCGAAAGCGGTCGCCGCTCTGGGCAGCGGCGAGACCCAGATACCACAGCGCGTCCGGCTCCTTGCTGTCGAGGGCGTTGATCTGGGTCGCCACCGCGACCAGCGCGGGGTCGGGCTTATCGTCCGCGACGCGGCCGGCGAGCGCGTTCATATAGGCCTCGAGCAAGGCCAGATTGCCGGGAAACCGCTCATTCCCCTCTTTGAGCGCGGCGAGCGAAGCGTCGGCCCGTCCGAGCCCGGCAAGCTCACGGGCGCGGGCGATCCAGCTCTGCGCATCCTGGGGCGCCGGTGCCGTCGCCGATGGGACCGCATTTGGCGCCGCCCCGGCCGCGGCTTCGCGGGCGCGCGCCGCCTGGGCCTTGTCGGCCTCACCCAGCACGTCATACGCGCGGGCGAGCCGCGCCCAGCCGGCCTTGTCGTCGGGGTGTTGTGCGAGCCGTTGGGCCAAGCGCTCGACCATGCCGCGGATCATTGCTTGGCGCTGCTCTGGCGACAGCGATCGGGCGGCGGCGAGCTGCTGCGCGCTCGGCCCGGCCGGCGCCGTGGCGGACCCGGCAGGTGCCGCGACCGGCCCGGCCGCTGCTGCCGTTCCGCCCGGCGACAGCTCGGCCAGCCGGTCGGCGACGCTCTGGCGCCATGCCGCGTCGGCCGGCGCGGATGCCAGCAGCGCCTGCAATTGCTTGCGGGCGCCGGCGGGGTCGCCGGCTTGCAGCATCGCGTCGGCCCGGTAATAGCGCGAGCGCGGATCGTCGGGGGCTTTGGCGAATTCGGCGGCGGCGGCCTTGGTCACCGTGCCCTGGGCCGCGAGCACCAGCACCTCGCCGAGCTCGGCGTCGAGGCTGGTCTCGCCCGGCGCCAGGGCGATGGCGTGGGCATAGGCATCGCGCGCCTCGGGAAAGCGGCCGAGCGCCGCCAGAGTGCGGGCGAGCAGGACCCAGCCTTTGAGATCGCCGGGGGCGCGTTGCAGATGCGTCTTGATGCGGTCGGCCGCGGCGGCAAGCTCGGCCGCACCATGCGGCGGCAGCGCGTCGCTTGCGGCGCTGCGATCGACCGCGCCGGGCGTGCCGACCGCGAAATAGACGATGATCGCCGCCGCCGGCAGCACCGCGGCAATGCCGAGCGCGGCGCCGAGCCGCCACGATGTTTCCGCGCCGCGGCCTGCCGCGGATGCGGTTTCGGGGTCGCCGCGCTCGGCCGCTGCCAGCATCCGCCGGGTGATCTCGCTACGCACCGCGGCCGCCTGGTCGGGCGCCAGCCGGCCTTGCGCCAGCTCGGCATCGACCTCGGCGAGCTGCCGGCGATAGAGCGCCGGAACCGGCTCCGCCGCGGCGCTGTCGGGCCGCGGCTGGCGAACCAGCGGGCGCAGCAACGCCAGCAGCGCCGCCAGGGTCAGCAGCCCGGCAGCGATCCAGAACCAGACCATGCGCCTTCGCTCAGCAATGCCGCCGCCCGCGCGCGCTCGTCGCCGTTCAGCTCCGGCGATAGCGGATCGGGCTGCCGCCGCCGCGCCCGCAGCAGCAGCACGCCGCCCGCCCCGAGCAGCAGCGCCGGCGGTCCGAGCCACAACAGCCAGGTCACCGGCTCGAACGGCGGGTCGAGCAGCACGAAGATCCCATAGCGGGCGACGATATAGTCGCGTACCTGCTGGTCGCTATCGCCGGCCACCAGCAGTTTGCGCACCAGGAGGCGCAGATCGTGCGCGAGATCGGCGTTCGATTCCTCGATCGACTGGTTTTGGCAGACGAGGCACCGCAATTCGCGGCCGATCGCTTCGGCGCGCGTTTCGAGCACCGGATTGGCGAGCCGCTCGGAGGGCTCGAACGCCCAGGCTGCCGACCCTCCGAACACGACCAGCAGCGCCGCCGCCAGCCATAGCCGCCGCATCATCTGGGATCGGCCGGGCTCGGGGCCACCGCCGGCGTCGGCCGCGGCACCGCTCGCCGCGCCCGCAGGCGCCGGTCGCTCAGCGAGACGAGCCCGCCCAGTGCCGCCAACACCGCGCCGAACCAGATCCACGGCACCAGTGGGTTGTAGTAGGCGCGCAGCACCCAGCCGCCGTTGCCGTCGGGGCCGCCGAGCGCCAGGTAGAGATCGCCGAAGCCGTTGGTGGCGATCGCGGTGTTGGTGGTCGAGCTGCCGGCGATCGGATACCAGCGGCGCTCGGGGTAGAGGGCGAAGGTGGCGCTGCCCGGCCGCTCGACGAGGATCTCGGCGCGCTGCACCTGGTAGTTCTCGACCTTGCCCTCGGTCACCCCGACAAAGTGCAGGATACGGCCGGCGATCGCCAAATTGCCGCCGGCATGCATGGTCACGATCTGCTCGCTGCGCCACGCGCTCGACACCGTGATCCCGGCGATCACGACGCCGATGCCGAAATGCGCCAGCGCATAGCCAAAGGTGCCGCGCGGCAAGCCGCGCAGCCGGCGCAGCATGATCCGCGGCGGCTGCTTGGCGAGCCCGGCCCGGTCGGCGAGGTCGGTCAACACCCCCAGCATCGCCCAGCTGGCCAGCGCAATCCCGGCGAGAGCCGCCGGGGAGGCACCGCGATCAAAGAAATATACGATTGCCGGAACCAGCAGCGCGCCGCCCATGGCCGGGGCGAGCCGGCGCAGCGCCGCCCCAAGGTTGCCGTGCCGCCAGGCCAGCACCGGGCCGATCACCATGGCGATAATGCCGGGCGCCATGATTGGGACAAAGGTGCGGTCGAAATATTGCGGCCCGACCGACAACTTGACACCGCTCCACACCTCGGCGAAGAGCGGGTAGAAGGTGCCGAGGAACACCGTCGCCATGCCGGCCGCGATCACCAAATTGTTCAGAACGACCGCACCCTCGCGGCTGACCGGGGCGAA
This sequence comes from uncultured Alphaproteobacteria bacterium, assembly GCA_963755435.1. Lineage (GTDB taxonomy): Bacteria > Pseudomonadota > Alphaproteobacteria > ATCC43930 > CGMCC-115725 > AP-15. The sequence goes on along the minus strand of CAVWJX010000011.1, from coordinate 328,451 downwards.
TGGGCGGCCGGCTTCGAGCCCCGGCGCGCGCAGTGCGTAGAGAACGAGGCCGCCGCCGATCACGATCGCGATCAGGATCAGGATATAGACGCCGCGGGCCGGGTCGAGGGCAAAGGAATGCACCGAGGTCAAGATCCCCGAACGCACCAGAAAGGTGCCGACGAGGCTCATGCCAAAGGTCAGGATCGCCAACAGCACGGTCCAGCGCTGCAGGCTCTCGCGCTTTTCGACGACGGCGGCCGAATGCAATAGCGCGGTGCCCAACAGCCACGGCATGAACGAGGCGTTCTCGACCGGGTCCCAGTACCACCAGCCGCCCCAGCCGAGGTCGTAATAGGCCCACCAGCTGCCCATCGCGATGCCGAGGGTGAGCCCGCACCACGCGGTCAAGGTCCACGGCCGCACCCAGCGCGCCCAGGCGGCGCCGACCCGGCCTTCGAGCAAGGCCGCGATCGCGAACGAATAGGTGATCGAGAACCCGACATAGCCGAAATAGAGCATCGGCGGATGGAAGGCGAGGCCCGGATCCTGCAACAGCGGGTTGAGGCCGCGGCCGTCGGCCGGCACCGGGAACAGCCGGGCAAACGGGTCGGAGGTGCCGAGGATGAACAGCAGCGTGCCGAAGCCGAGCAAGCCCTGGATCGCCAGGGTACGGGCGCGCAGGCTCGCCGGCAGCGAGCGGGAGAACAGCGCCACCAGCCCGCCGAACAGCGACAGCATGAACACCCACAGCATCATCGAGCCTTCGTGGCTGCCCCAGGCGCCGGTCACCTTGTAGAGCATCGGCTTTTCGAGGCTCGAATTCTCGAACACGTTCAGTACCGAGAAATCAGAGACGATGTGGGCGTGGATGAAGATCGCGCAGGACAGCGCCACCAGGCCGAACTGCAAGAGTGCCGCCGGCCGCGCCAGATCCATCAGCGCCCGGCTCTTCGCCTGGGCGCCGATCAGCGGCACCACCCCCTGCACCGCGGCGACCAAGAGGGCCAGCACCAGCGCGAAATGGCCGATCTCTACGAGCATCTTACCGGACCTGCCGCCGTCCTAGCCACGCGACCATCGTCGCACGGCGAGTGGCCGGACACCAGTTATAAGCCGCCGAGCAGCATGCGGCCATAAGGCGCCATCGCCGCCTGGCGGCTGGCGGCGTGATGGGTCAGGATCGTCATCACGTCGCGCCGGATCGTCCCCAGCCGGTCATTGTCATAGACCCAGCGCGCGCCATCCGCCTCGCACAGCCGGTCGAGCGCCCCGCCCACCTGGTGCTGCGCGTAGACCATGTCGCGCCGCGCGCGCAACGCCTCGGCCTCGGTGATCTTGCGGCCGGAACTGACCGCCGCGGTGCTGGCGTCGCGCCCGGTGTGCAGCAAGAGGGTCGCCGCGTCGATCGCGGCGGCGGCCTCGCCGATCGCCATCTGCACCACCTCGGATTGGGCCACCTTGGCCACCCCGCGCGATACCCGGCCGGCCAATCCGGCACAGGCGACCTCGAGGGCACAGCGGCCGAGCGCGATCGCGACCGGCGGCAACGAATAGGAGACGAGAAACCCGCGCGGCGCGCGCAACACCGGATAATCGGGATGGACCAGCGCCCCCGGTGGTGTCCCGGCGAACAGATCGGCGACCATCACCCGGCGGTGCTCGGGCACGAACACGTCGTGCAGCACCAGCGATTTGCTGCCGGTGCCGGCGAGCCCCAAGGTGTGCCAGTCGTCGACGATCTCGCATTCGGCGAGCCGCACCAACAGATAGGCGATATGGCGCGGGTCGCCGGCCTCGCCGAGAAAGGCGCCGAGGATCGCCCATTGCGCATGATCGCAGCCGCTCGAAAATGGGAAACGGCCGGAAAGCCGCCAGCCGCCCGGCATCGGCTTTGCCGCCGAGCGCGGCGCCAGCGACGAGGCCGCCACCGCTTCCGGATCGTCGCCCCAGACGTCGATCTGCGCCTCTTCCGGGTACTGCGCGATGATCCATTGATGCTCGGCCAAGACCGCATAGACCCAGGCCGCGGACGCGCAGCCATAGGTCAATTCCTCGACAATCCGCGAGAACAGGCTGAACCGGCCCTGCATGCCGCCGAACCGCCGCGGCTGCAGGATGCGCAGGATGCCGGCCGCGCGGTACTCGTCGATCGTCTGCGCCGGCACCGTCCGCGCCGCCGCCGCTTCGGGCGCCCGCTCGGCCAGACGCGGGATCAGCGCCCGCGCCCGCTCCAGCATCACCCGCTCGTCGTCGGGGAGGGCGCTGTCGTCGCCCGAGAGAGGGATCGTGCCGTAATGAATCATGGGTCAGCCATCAGATAATGAAAATCTCTCTTCAGCATCGCTCGCACCACGCATTTGATCGGAGGCAGCCATCTTTCCACTCTGCTTCGTGAAAGCGGGTCGTCTGTCGATATCAATTCTGTTGCCCGTTGCAGCAACGTATGGGCAATGTTGTCTCGAATAGGCCTAAAATATTTCCTTATAATTGTACAAAAGTCTTGACCCAATGCTTCCGGAACCATTATGGAATCCAGGGAAAACTGGTCCCATGTATTAGGCTTCACGGGAAAGATGGAATTGAGGAGCGCCACTCCTTCGTCGCGAGTGCGAGGATAAATTTCCTTCGGAGCTGTAGAATCGCCGCCACGCCTGGCGGCCTCGCGGGCTAACCGAATTCTTCGTGCTACAACGCTCTCAATCAAACGGTAAAAACATAGAAATTGATAGGTCACACTTTCTGTGATGAGCGCTTCTCTATAAATGGCCGCATACGTCATCAACTCCTGGCCAAGACTACTCGTCCATTCTCCTTTCAGGGCGATTTCGCGGAAAGGATTTCGCGTCGTGATCTGCAGAGTTCCTCTTCTGAGTTCCTTTACATCCGTTTGGTAGATTGTGATTGGAACATCCCAGAGAATGGCAAAGTTGCTTAGGGCCGGCATTAGCGCGATGTAGGCTCGGTCATGAGCCTCCTTTATGCCCGCAGCTTGTAATCTCACGGCAATTGCCGCAAGGAATCCTCGGGAGTTTTTGCGACCTTCGAAGACGAGGCGTTCCCCTGCGAAATTGGTAGCAATGCGGAACACGCTTGGGATTTCTAGGTGCGAGTCACCTTCGAGGAGGTCGCACGATGCAAACGACTTCTCTGCTTGGAGGGGGCACCCCGGACGACTCAGCGTGAAAGTGATCTCGTATCTTCCCGGGAGTCCACCAGGACCACCTTCGTTTCGTGGATCGCCCTCTGGAAAAATTGGAACAATTACATGCACGCCGTTCTGGCCCGGAAACCCCATCGCAGGTAACTGCGTGGTGACTTCCGGGACGGGTTGGGGTTGTTGCTCCATCACCAGTTCGCTCCTAACGGCGTATCGCACGCCTAACAGCTACTTTACGCGAAGCGCTAGCCTCGCCAATTTCCCTGGAGAGACCACTAGCAGGATGCTGGTCATTCCGGGACGGCCCGTCAGGGCCGGGCCCGGAACCCATGAACACAGGCCAAGCCGTTGATTTCTCCGGTCCGTGTTCCTGGGTTCCGGGCTCGCGGGCGATGCCCGCGCCCCGGAATGACGACGTTCATGCATTTTTCCGCAGCCTGCTAGAACGCGGCACACGAGTCGCGGGTGATGATGCCGACCGATTGCTGGTGGAACCGGGTCTTGTAGGCGTCGATCACCGCCGATAGCCGGCGCGGCAGATCGGGGGTTCGCTTGGCCGCGACCAGCAGGATCTTGGTTGGGTCGCGGGCGATGTGGCCGGTCTGCGGGTTGCGCCATTGGCCCTCGCCGTCGAACAAGGTGAAGCCGTCGGGGAAGTTGGGGGTGATGATTTGCGCCGCGAAACCGGCCCATTCGGCCTCGCTCAACGGCGCGCGCCCCTTGGTGCCGCGGCCGAAGAACAGCTCGGCGACCAGCATCCGCTGTTCCGCCGGCAAGACGCAGGCGTAGCGAGCAGGCGGCGGCATTGCGGTACACCCGGCGAGCACCAGCAGAGAGGGCAAAGCTAATTTCGCCAAGCGCAAATTGAGCTCCCCTTTGGCCGGGCTTGACCCGGCCATCCACGAATAATTTCGACTCTCGACATGAAGCCGTGGACGCCCGGATCAAGTCCGGGCAAGGGGGTTCTCGGGGTTATCTATTCCAGGGCGACTACTCCGCGGCCTCGCGAATTGCCGCGGGCTCGACCTTGGCGGCGCAGAATTTGAATTCGGGGATCTTGCCGTAGGGATCGAGCTGCGGGTTGGTCAGGATATTGGCGGCGGCTTCGGCGTAGCAGAACGGGATGAACACCATGCCCGGCGCCACCGCGCTGTCGGCGCGCGCCTTCAATTCGATCGCCCCGCGCCTGGTGGTGACGCGCACGCCCTCGCCGGCGGCGATGCCGAGCCGGCGCAATTCGGCCGGTGCGAGTGAGGCCACCGCCTCCGGCTCGAGTTCGTCGAGCACGCTCGCCCGCCGGGTCATCGCCCCGGTGTGCCAGTGCTCGAGCTGGCGGCCGGTGGTCAGCACCATCGGATATTCGAGGTCGGGCTCCTCGGCTGGCGGGATGATCGCCGCCGGCACCAGCCTTCCGCGCCCCGAAGCGGTCGGGAAACCGTCGCCAAAGACAATCTCGTGCCCCGGCTCGTCCTCGGCGTCGCACGGATACGTCACCGAGCTTTCGCGCTCCAGCCGCTTCCAGGTGATGCCGTTCAACGACGGCATCGCCAGCTTCATCTCGGCAAACACGTCGCGTGGGTGCGGATAATCCCAATCGAGCCCGATGCGCCGCGCGATCTGTTGGATGATCCACAGATCCTCGCGCGCATTCCCCGGCAGCGGCAGGGCGCGGCGGCCGAGCTGCACCTGGCGGTTGGTGTTGGAGACGGTGCCGTCCTTTTCCGGCCAGGCCGAAGCCGGCAACACGACATCGGCGTATTTCGCGGTCTCGGTCAGAAACAGATCCTGGACCACGAGGTGTTCGAGCTTGGCCAGGGCCTCGCGGGCGTGCTGCACGTCGGGGTCCGACATCGCCGGGTTCTCGCCCATGATGTACATGCCGCGGATCTCGTCGCGGTGCACCGCGTCCATGATTTCGACCACGGTCAGCCCCGCCTTGTCGTCGAGCGGGGTCTGCCACAGCGCCTCGAATTTCTCGCGAACCCGTGGGTCCGCGACCGACTGATAGTCGGGATAGACCATCGGAATGAGCCCGGCATCGGAGGCGCCCTGGACATTGTTCTGGCCGCGCAGCGGATGGAGCCCGGTGCCGGGCCGGCCGATCTGTCCGGTAATCAAGGCGAGTGCGATCAGGCAGCGCGCATTGTCGGTGCCGTGGACGTGCTGCGAAATCCCCATGCCCCAGAAGATGATCGACTTCTCGGCGCGGGCGTAGGTGCGCGCGACATGGCGCAGGGTGGCGGCGTCGATGCCGCACAGCGGCGCCATCTTTTCCGGCGAATAGTCGCCGATGTGCTCGCGCAGCCGCTCGAAATCCTGGGTATGCGCCTGGACGTACTGCCGGTCGTAAAGGTCTTCGTCGATGATCGTGTGCAACAGCGCGTTCAGCATCGCCACATCGCGCCCCGGGTTGAAGCGCAGGGTCAGGGTTGCGTGCCGGGTCAGGGTGTGGCCGCGCGGGTCCATGACATAGATCCGGGCGCCGCGTTTGGCGGCTTGCTTGAAAAAGGTCGCCGCGACCGGGTGGTTCTCGGTCGGCCGCGCGCCAATCACGATGATCACGTCGGCGTCGCCCGCGGCGGTAAAGGGCGCGGTGACGGCGCCCGAGCCGATCCCCTCCATCAAGGCCGCGACCGAGGAGGCGTGGCAGAGCCTGGTGCAGTGGTCGACATTGTTGCTGCCGAACCCGGTGCGCACCAGCTTCTGGAACAGGTAGGCCTCTTCGTTGGTGCCCTTGGCCGAGCCGAAGCCGGCGAGCGCGCGGCGGCCATCCCGGTCGCGGATCTGCCGCAGCCCGGCGGCGGCGCGGTCGAGCGCCTCCTCCCAGCTCGCCTTCCTGAAATGGGTGTAGGGGTTGGCCGGATCGATATCGGTGTCGTGCTTCGACACCCCGTCCTTGCGGATCAGCGGCTCGGTCAGCCGGTCCGGGTGGGCGACATAGTCGAACCCGAAACGGCCCTTGACGCACAGCCGGTTGTGGTTGGCCGGCCCGTCCCGGCCGTCGACCGCGACGATGTGGTCGTCCTTGATCCGGTAGGTCAGCTGGCAGCCGACCCCGCAATAGGGGCACACACTGTCGACTTCGCGATCGGGGGGGTTGGCGAAGACGCCATTGGCGTCGACCAGGGTCGCCGGCATCAAGGCCCCGGTCGGGCAGGCCTGCACGCATTCGCCGCAAGCGACACAGGTGCTCGAGCCCATCGGGTCGTCGAAATCGAACACGATCTTTTCATGGTGGCCGCGCGCCGCCATGCCGATCACGTCGTTGACCTGGACCTCGCGGCACGCACGCACGCACAGATTGCACTCGATACAGGCATCGAGCTGCACCGCCATCGCCGGATGGCTGCGATCGGGCGCCGGTGCGGCGTGCTGCGGAAAGCGGCTGTCGCTGACCTCGAGCCGGTCGGCCCATTGCCAGAAGCGCGAATTCGGGTCGTGCGCCGCCTCCCGCGATGGCTGATCGCCGACCAGCAATTCGAACACCAGCTTGCGCGAGAAGCGGGCGCGCTCGCTGGCGGTCTGCACCTTCATTCCGGGCGCCGGCTGGCGCACGCAGGACGCCGCCAATACCCGCTCGCCCCCGATCTCGACCATGCAGGCACGGCAATTGCCGTCGGCGCGATAGCCGGGCTTGGGCAGCCAGCACAGATGCGGGATCTCAATGCCCTGCCGGTTGGCAACCTGCCAGATGGTCTCGCCAGGCTCGGCCTCCACCTCGGCGCCATCGAGGGTGAAGCGGATCGGATCGGTCATTGGCCGCTCTCCAGATTTTAGAGAACCACCCCGACGAGGGTCGGGGCCCATTTATCCGCTGCTCGATCGGCCGAACGATGGGTCCCGGCCTGCGCCGGGATGGTCAGTTTGTTGCCCAGGCGCTGAAGCCTCAGACGCGAGTTCCGTCTCCAACGGCAGCTCCGCCGGCGGTCGCGTCACCTCGACGCCAGTCACGACGCCAGATCCTCGCGGAAATGCTTCAGCACTTGCTTCACCGGGTTCATCGCCGCCTGGCCGAGACCGCAGATCGAGGCGTCGCCCATGACCTGCGTCAGTTCCTGCGAGCAACTCCTCGTCCCAGTGCGGCACGGTCATCAGCTTGACCGCTTTTTCGGTGCCGGCGCGGCAGGGCGTACATTGGCCGCAGCTCTCATCCTCGAAAAAGCGCAACAGGTTCAGTGCCACCGCCTTCATGTCGTCCTGGTCCGACAAGACGACAACGGCGCCCGAGCCGGTAAAGCAGCCATGCGGCTCGAGCGTGCCGAAATCGAGCGGGATGTCGGCCATCGCCGCCGGCAATATGCCGCCCGAGGCGCCGCCCGGCAGATATCCCTTGAAGGCGTGGCCCGCGGCCATGCCGCCGCAGAATTCGTCGATCAGCTGGCGTGCGGTGATCCCGGCCGGGGCGAGCTTGACCCCCGGGTCCTTCACCCTTCCCGACACCGAGAACGTCCGCAGCCCCTTGCGCCCGTTGCGGCCCTGGCCGGTGAACCAGTCCGCACCCCGCTCGACGATGTCGCGCACCCAATAGAGGGTCTCGACATTGTTGCACAGGGTCGGCCGGCCGAAGAGCCCGACCTGGGCCGGAAATGGCGGCCGCTGGCGGGGCAGGCCGCGCTTGCCCTCGATCGATTTCGAGCATCGCCGATTCTTCGCCGCAGATATAGGCGCCCGCACCCCGGCGCAGGTGGATCCGGCTGTGCCGGGCCAGCCCGGCCGCGGTCAGCGCCGCGACCTCGCTGTCGAGGATCGCCCGGCATTGCGGGTATTCGTCGCGCAGATAAATGTAGATGTCGGCGGCCTCGACCACCCAGGCGGCGATCAGCATGCCTTCGAGAAAGCGGTGCGGGTCGGTTTCGAGAAAATAGCGGTCCTTGAAGGTGCCGGGCTCGCCCTCGTCGCCATTGACCGCGAGCAGGCGCGGGGCGGGCTCCTGGCGCACCAAACGCCATTTGCGCCCGGTCGGAAACCCGGCACCACCGAGCCCGCGCAGCCCCGAATGCTCGAGCGCCTCGATCATCTCCTCGGGTTTGCGCGCGCCGGCGAGACAGGATTGCAGCAGGCGGTAGCCGCCCGCCGCACGATAGGCATCGAAGCTGATGAAGGCCGGGATCGGGGGATGGGTCTCGCCGGCGGCGACCGCGGCGGCAACCGAGGCGGCGGTGGCATGCTCGTGCAGCGCGTGGCCGATCGCCACCACCGGCGCGCGATCGCAGCCGCCCATGCAGGGCGCCCGCACCACCCGCACCGCGTCGCCGAGCCCGCTCTGCAGGCCGGCCAGCAATCGTGCGGCGCCGGCGAGTTCGCAGCTGAGGCTGTCGCACACCCGCACCGTTATCGGCGGCGGCGGGCGCTCGTCGTCCATGACGATGTCGAAATGGGCGTAGAACGAGGCGACCTCGTAGACCTCGACCAAGGCGAGGCGCATCTCCTCGGCCAGCGCCGCCATGTGGCGCGCGTGGAGGCAGCCGAAATGGTCCTGCAGCAGGTGCAAATGCTCGATCAAGAGGTCGCGCCGGCGCTCGCGCTCGCCGAGCAGCGCGCGCACTTCGTCGAGTGCCGCCGGGTCGACCTGCCGGCCCTTCGGATGGTCGAGCCCGCGCCGCCGCCCGGCGCCCGGATGAATGCGGCGGTCGTGCCTCGCTTGGGTGTTCAACGCTGCTCCCTCGGTCGGCAGGAAGTCACTGCCTAAACCGCCTTCTCGTCGCGCAATTTCGCGATCTCGTCGCCGCTGTAGCCGAGCCAGCCGAGAACCTCGTCGGTGTGTTCGCCCAGGAGCGGCGAGCGCTTGACCTCGACCGGCGAGTCCGAGAGGTTGATCGGCGTGCCGACCTGGACATAGCGGCCGCGGGTCGGATGATCGAGCTCCACCAGATAGCCGCGCTCGTAGAGCGATTGGTCCTCATAGATGTCCTTCATCGACAGGATCGGCCCGCACGGCACGTCGACCTCGTTCAACGCCGCCATGACCTCGAACTTGGTCTTGGTCATCGTCCATTTCTCGATGATCGAAAAGCATTCGGGGATCTTCGGCAGCCGTGCGGCCGGCGTCGCATAGGCCGGGTCGGTGATCAGCTCCGGCCGGCCGGCGAGCTTCATCAAGGGCTCCCACGAGGGCGGCTGGATGATCACATAGACCCAGTCGTTCGGTCCGCCGGGGGCGCAGCGCAGGGCAGCGCCGGGCTGGCCGCCGCCCGAGGCGTTGCCGGCGCGCGGCACGGCGTCGCCGAATTCCTTGTTCGGGTATTCCGGCAACGGTCCATGCGCCAGCCGCTGCTGATCGCGCATCTTGACCCGGCACAGATTGAGCACGGCGTCGGTCATCGCCACCTCGACCCGCTGGCCCTTGCCGGTGCGCTCGCGCTGGTAGAGTGCCGCGAGAATCCCGGCGACGGTATGCACGCCGGTGCCGCTGTCGCCGATCTGGGCCCCGGTCACGGTCGGCGGCCCGTCGTCCCAGCCGGTGGTGCTGGCCGAGCCGCCCATGCATTGGGCGACGTTCTCATAAGCCTTGCAATCGGCATAGGGGCCGGGGCCGAACCCCTTGATCGAGGCGTAGATGACCCGCGGGTTCAGCTCCTGGAAACGCTCCCAGGTGAAGCCCTGGCGGTCGAGCACCCCCGGCCCGAAATTTTCCAGGATCACGTCGCAGCGCTTGACCAGGTCTTCGATGACCTTCCTGCCGCCGGGCGCTTTCAGGTTGACCGTGATGCTGCGCTTGTTCGAGTTCAGCATCGTGAAATAAAGGCTGTCGGCGCCCTTGACGTCCTGCAGCTGGCCGCGGGTGATGTCGCCGCGCCCCGGCATCTCGATCTTGATCACATCCGCACCCATCCAGGCCAACAGCTGGGTCGCGGTCGGCCCGGCCTGGACATGGCCAAAATCGAGGATGCGGACACCTTCCAGCGCTTTGCTCATCTGTCATTTCCCATTTGCGGCGTCATTCCCGCGAAGCGGGAACCCAGAGTCGCTCGGTTCGGAGCGGCTGCTCTGGACCTCCACTTTCGCGGGGGTGACGGTTGAGCCCACTTGCACGTCGCCGGCGCCGGTCGCGTCGAGAAAATCGCCGTGCTGCTCGACATGTGCGGCGAGCCCCAGGGTGTGCTCGCGCGCCAGCCGTCCGGCGAGCTCGGGGTCGCGGCGTTCGAGCGCTTCGATGATCGCCATATGATCGGCGATCGAGCGCGCCGCCCGGTTTTCCTGATGGATCGTGATCCTGCGAATGGCGCGCATATGGATGAACAAATTCTCGGTCATTTCGGCGAGCAGCGCGCAGCCGCTCATCCTGATAATCGTCTGGTGAAAGGCGATGTTCGCATCCGAATATTCGTCGAGCCGCTCGCCGTCGTTGCCGGTGCTGAATGCGGCCATCATCCGGCGCAGCTCGGCGATGTCGGCCTCGGCCGCGCGTTCGGCGGCGAGCCGCGCCGCCATGCTTTCGAGCGCCGCCATGACCGTGATCATCTCGACGATCTCGCGCTTGGTCTTGCGCACGACGAAGATGCCGCGGCGCGGGCGGGTGCGCACAAAGCCTTCCTGCTCGAGCAAGGTCATCGCCTCGCGGATCGGCGTGCGGCTGACGCCCAGCCCCTTCGACAGCCGCCGCTCGTCGAGCCGGACCTCGCGCTGATGGTCGTAGATGTCCATCGCCGTAATCGCCCGCTTCAGCGCGGCGTAGGCTTCCTTGGCGACGCTGGCGCCGGTATCGAGGCGGGGCACGTCGATGGTCGGCCGGGCCAGCCTTTCGGCAGGGTGCGGGTCGGCTTTGGTCATCCCTCTGGTATATGGTATACCATGGCTAACGGGCAACCTGCTTTTAGGATTTCCCGGCGTCGATTCCGGGATGGAGGGCCTGCGACCCGCCGCCACCGCGACCGCGCGCCGGCGGGCGGCGCTTGCGCTACCGCCCGCCCTCGATCCTGTCCCGATCGTCAGGCGGGCGCGACCCGCCGCCGCACCGACCGCCCGATCGCGGGGGTTCGCCGGCGTTCCACCCGCCCCGCAAGGCCGCCTCGTCTGCCTATTCGGCGGCGGCGAGGTTCGGCGTCGGCTCCAATGGCAACCCCGGGTGGCCGGTTAGTCTCTCGCCTTCCGCCCACATCTCGAGCGCCTGCTTCTTCATCGCCGGAAAGACCGAGGCGATCTTTTCCAGATCGAGGTCGGCAGCGATCCCTGGATAGCCGGCCCGCTCGATCATCGCCCGCAATTTTCCGGTCTCGAACTGCTCCAGCGTCCAGGCCAGCGGATCTTCCACCAAGGTCCGGTCCCAATAAATGCGGTGGTTCTTGTTGCGCGGGCCGTAGTGGTAATGGGCGCCGTTCCAGAAGTGATCAAACGCCAGTAGCTCGGTCTCTTCGGTATAGGCCTTGCCCGGCGTCCCGCCGATATCGGCCAGGACGTGAATGGCGAGGCCGCCATCGCCCATCGGCAGCCGCCGCATCTCGAGCCCAAAACGGATGTTGCCGGCTTCGAAGATGTGCGTGCCGCGGTTGTGTTTGACCGTGTTTCGCTTGGTCGCATACAACTCACGGGCGCAGGCTTCGACCTCCGGCAGAATGTCGCGGACCTCGGCGAGTTCGGTCGCGTCCGCGATTTGCGTGTAGCCGGCCCGCTCCAGCATCTTCGGCAGCTTGGTGCCGAGCGTCTTGATCGTCCAGCCGATCGGGTTGCCGTCGGCGATCGGATCCATCCGGTAGAGGTTGGTCAGCGAGGCACCCCCCAGCATCTCGGGCCCGGCGACCTCCAGGTTCGGGATTTTCCGGCCCGTAGACATAGCTCTTCTCGAAGTCGAAGCAATTGAAGCGTACGAGGGTGGTTTCCTTGCCAGCGACATCCGCCTTCACATCGATCGACACACCTTGGTCGGCATGATCCTGGATGTTGCCGTCCCACAATTCGTGCTTGACCGTGATCGTCAGGGGACCTGCCGTAAATCTGGTCTTCTGCAACGCGTGTATCATGTCCGAACCCTCCTTATTTTTGAGCGGTTGGTGAGCGTGTATATCACCATGCGATCATTGCACGATTTTGTCGGCGCTACCATGATTTGTCGATTCGTCGGCGCTAAAACGCAAACATCGTCGTGTCCGGCGCAAGGCCGAAAAAGACGCGGCCAATCGTTTCGTAATGCGCCTGCCGCCCTTGAGCCTGTTGCGAGGCGGTATGCATGTCGCGGAAGCGGCGCTCGAATGGGCGGTTGTCGAAGATCGCTGTCGCACCGGCGCCGTGATAGAGGGTGTTGACGACCTCACGAGCCTGGTCGATGGCCCAGGTCGAGGCGAGGCGGATCACCGTGTTTTGCTCGAGGCTCAGTTCGCCGGTTTCGCCGACCGCTTGCCAGATCTCCGCGAGACTGGTCAGCAGGAAGGCGCGCGCCGACCGCAGCCGAGCCTCGGCCTGAGCCAGTTGCGATTGGATCACCTGGTTCTCGCACAGCCGCTGATGCAGGCCGCGCGGCGTCTTTGCGGTCGCCAGTTCGGTGAAGTCGGCGATCATGCCGCGCGCGATGCCGAGCGCCACCGCCGCGACGCCCGCGGCATAGAGATTGCTCGTGCTGAAGGAGTAGAGCCGGCCGGGCTGGCGGGGCCTGATCTTGGGGTCCCGCAACAGGCTGTAGCGCTCCGGGATATAGAGATCGGTGACCGAATAGCGGTCGCTGCCGGTGCCGCGCAGGCCGACGACATGCCAGATGTCGGTCATCGTTGCGCAGCTCTTGGGAAACAGCAAGGTGCGAAGAATTTCACCGCCATCGGCGCGGCACAGCGGCGCGCTGTCGGGGCCATGCTCCACGACATGGGCGCCGAGCCAGCTCGCATGATGGCTGCCGCTGGCGAAATTCCAGGCCCCGGTCAAACGGAACCCGCCGGGGACCGCGCGTAGTTCGGCCGGGCCGACTGGGCCCCAGGCGAGGATCCCGTCCGGCGGTCCGAAGATTTCCTCGGCGATTTCGGTATCGAGAAAGGCGGCAGCCATCGAGCAGCCGTTTGCCTGTTCGACACACCAGCCGGTGCTGGCGTCGCGGCTGGCGATTTGCTCAACCACCTGAACATAGGTCACCGGGTCGAGTTCGGCGCCCCCGAGAGAGCGCGGCTGCAATAAGCGGAAGAGCCCATTGTCGATCAGCGCCGACACGATCGACGCCGGTAATTCGCGGTTTCGCTCGATCTCCTCGGCCGCCGCGGCGAGCAGAGGCCCGAGCGAACAGGCCCGCGCTACGTAATCCGGGCCGTCAAGCAACACCTCGTCCATTTCCCGACCTCCAATCTGCGCGTCATGCCGCAACACGCCATTCACTTATTATTCGCGCAGGTTGCCCTTGATCTGGATCAACGAGAGACGCCGGGGCCGTCGACACGCTCGACGCGACTTCACTGCGCTCCGCCCCCATTCCGCCGCCACAACGAATTGCTTCCGGAATTCGGGGGGCTTGGCTTAGAACGGCTGGACGCGCACGGGCGAGCAAGGGTGGACAAGATGAGTGCCGAGGAAATGCCGGGCGAGATGACCGACGGCTTTCACCTGGTGGTGGAGGCGCTGAAGCTGAACGGGGTCGACACGATCTTTGGCGTCGCCGGCATCCCGATCACCGACCTGTTGCGGCTGGCGCAGAACGAGGGGCTCCGTTACCTCGGCTTTCGCCACGAGCAATCGGCCGGCAACGCGGCGGCGATCGCCGGCTATCTGACCCAGAAGCCCGGCATCTGCATGACCGTCTCGGCCCCCGGTTTCCTCAACGGGCTGGTCGCGCTCGCCAACGCCACGACCAACTGCTTCCCGATGATCATGATCAGCGGGTCGAGCGACCGCGCGATCGTCGATCTCGAGCAGGGCGATTACGAGGAGATGGACCAACTCGCCGCCGCTCGGCCCTACGCCAAGGCCGCCTACCGCGTCAACCGCCCGCAGGACATCGGCATCGGCGTCGCCCGCGCGATCCGCGCCGCCGTCCTCGGGGCGGCCGGGCGGGGTCTATCTCGATCTGACGGCCGAAGTGCTGGGCTCCGCTCTCGATGCCGAGACCGCGCGGAAGTCGCTGATCAAGGTCGTCGACCCGGCGCCGCCGCAGCCGCCGTCGCTCGCAATCGGTGGCGCGCGCCCTCGAATTGCTGGCGAACGCCCAGCGCCCGCTGGCGATCCTCGGCAAGGGCGCCGCCTATGCGCGGGCCGATGAGGAGATCCGCTCGTTTCATCGAGGCGACCGGCATCCCGTTCCTGCCGATGTCGATGGCCAAGGGCCTGCTGCCCGACGACCATCCGCAATCGGCCGCCGCCGCCCGCTCGTTTGCGATCGGCCAGGCCGATGTCGTGATGGTCGCTGGGCGCGCGCCTCAACTGGCTGCTCTCGCACGGCCGCGCGCCGTTGTGGTCCGAGACCACCAGGCTGATCCAGATCGACATCCAGGCGACCGAGTTCGACAGCAACCGGGCGATCGCCGCACCAGTCGTCGGCGACATCAAATCGGTGTTCGCCGCGTTCAACGCCGCGCATGAAGCCGGGCCAGATCAAGCGCCAGGCGGCGTGGATCGACGAGATCGGGAAACGCAAGCAGCAGAACGTCGAGCGCATGGCGGCCCGCCTCAACGCCGACCCGAGCCCGATGAATTTTTCCTCCGCCCTGCGCGCGGTGCGTAACGCACTCGCCACCCAGCCCGATGTCTACATCGTCAACGAGGGCGCCAACACGCTCGATTTCGGCCGCAACATCATCGATATGGACAAGCCCCGCCACCGGCTCGACAGCGGCACCTGGGGGGTCATGGGCATCGGCATGGGCTATGCCGTCGGTGCGGCGGCAGTGACCGGCAAGCCGGTGGTCGCGATCGAGGGCGACAGCGCCTTCGGCTTCAGCGGCATGGAATTGGAGACGATCTGCCGCTACGAATTGCCGGTGACGACGATCGTCTTCAACAACAACGGCGTCTATCGCGGCGACCCGGCCGGCCGGCCGTATTCGCCGACCGGCCTCATGCGCGACGCACGCTACGAGAGGATCATCGAGGCGTTCGGCGGCAAGGGCTACCACGTGACCGACACGCCCGGCCTCACCCGAGCGGTCAGCGAGGCGCTGGCGTCAGGCAAGCCGGCCTTGATCAACGCCGTGATCGACCCGACCGCCGGCACCGAGAGCGGCCACATCCAGAGCCTCAACCCGCGCAGCGCCGTCGCCCAGAAGAAGTGATAGCGGGCACCGACAGCGCTAGGATGGGGAGGACTAAACCGCCGGCTGGCTTCGATTTCTGTTTGGGGTATTTGTCGGCTTTGTGGTCCCCATCCGGATTACCAGTCGACGCTACCTTGCGGTACGACTTGCGCAATCGGGCCTAGATCCAACACGGTTTCCAGCAGGTTGCCTTCAGGCTCTCGCCGATGACCGCGTACGGCTGAGTCGGCTGGTGGCCGAGTGGGGTGGTCAGGGTTGGCGTGCCGAGATTTGCGACGATCTCGATTTTCAGGCGACCCTCGTTGCCTACGTTCTCGACAGCGGGCTGCCGTTTGATCCATTGCTCGACCCGGTAAGCGAACCAATCCGCCAGATTTTGGCGAAACACGGGGTGGACTTTTCCGAGCCTCGATAGGAATTTGTCATGTTACGTCGACATAGTTGCTGATTCATTAAAATGAATGCCGCCGAGACCGAAACGGCTGCGCAGCAGCGGCGCGGGTCAGCGTTCGAGGTATTGCGCATCTTCTTCCGCCTCGGGCTGACCTCGTTCGGCGGGCCGGTGGCGCATCTGGGCTACTACCGCGCCGAATTTGTCGAGCGCCGGCGCTGGCTCGATGAAAGCCATTTCGCCGACATCGTGGCGCTATGCCAGTTCCTGCCCGGCCCGGCGAGCAGCCAGACCGCGATCACGATCGGCATCCTGCGCGCCGGCTTGCCGGGAGCGTTCGCCGCCTGGCTCGGCTTTACGGCACCATCGGCCGCGGCGATGATCGGCTTCGGCTACGGCGTCGCCGCCTTCGGCAATCTGGCGCACGCCGCCTGGCTGCACGGGCTCAAGATCGTCGCGGTCGCGGTCGTCGCCAACGCGGTTTGGGGCATGGCGCGCAATCTCGCCCCCGACCGCCTGCGCGCCACGATCGCCGTCGGCGCCGCGATCCTGGCCTTGGCGGTGCCGTCCTCGGCCGGGCAGATCGCCGCCATCGCCGCCGGCGGGGTGATCGGCTGGGCCCTGTTGCGCAACGATCCGCCGCCGGCGGGGCCGGCCCCGGCCGAACCGGCGCCGCTGGCGATTCGCCTGCCGCGAGCCTGGTCGATCGTCGCCGGGGTCGCGTTCGTCGCGTTGCTGATCGGCCTGCCGGTGTTTGCCGCCGCGGCGCACTCGCATGCGCTCGCCATGTTTGCCGCGTTCTACCGCTCGGGCGCCCTGGTGTTCGGCGGCGGCCATGTCGTGCTGCCATTGCTGCAAGCCGCGGTGGTGCCGCCCGGATGGGTCGGCAACAATGCCTTTCTCGCCGGCTATGGCGCGGCGCAGGCGGTGCCGGGGCCGCTCTTCACCTTTGCCGCCTACCTCGGCACGGTGATGCGGCAGGCGCCTAACGGCTGGCTTGGCGGGCTTCTCTGCCTGGTCGCCATCTTCCTGCCGTCTTTTCTGCTGCTGATTGCGGCGTTGCCGTTCTGGGACGGGTTGCGGCATCGCCAGGGAGTGCGCTCGGCCTTGCGCGGGGTCAACGCCGCGGTCGTCGGGGTGCTGCTGGCGGCGCTCTACCGCCCGGTCTGGACCAGCGCGATTCTGGCGCCGGCGGATTTCGCGATCGCGATCGCGGCCTTTCTGCTGCTGGCGCTGTGGCGCACGCCGCCATGGCTGGTGGTGATACTGGGGGCGTTGATGGCGACGATGGTTGCCTGGCTTCCCGGATCGGGGTAAGCGACGGGCGCGCAATTTTGCCGGCACCGGGGGGTAGCGGCTGATGGCGAGGGGATGGCTGGTTGTTGGCGTGCTGCTCGGGGTTCTGCTGGTGGGCGGTGCTGCCGCGCGGGCGGCGCCATCGTCGAGCGTCTATCTCGAAGAGCTGACCTGGCCCGAGCTGCGCGCCGATATCGACGCGGGCAAGACCACGATCCTGGTGCCGATCGGCGGCACCGAGCAGAACGGCCCGCAGATGGCGCTCGGCAAGCACAATGTCCGGGTGCACGTGCTCGCCGGAAAAATCGCCGCCACACTCGGCAATGCCCTGGTCGCGCCGGTCATCGCCTATGTGCCGGAGGGCGACATCGACCATCCATCGGGGCATCTCAAATTTCCCGGCACGATCACGATCCCGGTCGGCGCCTTCGAACAGACCCTCGAATACGCGGCCAGGAGCTTCAAGCTCGCCGGCTTCCGCGACATCGTCTTTCTCGGCGACCATGGCGGCTACCAGAAGGCCCTCGAGGTGGTGGCCCAGCGCCTCGATCGGGAGTGGGCGGCGACCCCGGTGCGGGCCTTTGCGCTGACCGAATACTATCGCGCCAGCGAGATCGAATTCGCTCAGCTGCTGAAGTCCAAAGGCTATAGCGCGGCCGAGATCGGGGAGCATGCCGGGCTCCTCGACACCTCGCTGATGATGGGGACGGATCCGAGCCTGGTGCGCACCGACCTGTTGGCGGCGACCAAGCTCGGCGACGGGGTCAATGGCGACCCGCGCCATTCGAGCGTCGCACTCGGCCAATTGGGCGTCGAATTGATCGTCAGGCGGACCGTCGCCGCGATCCGCAGCGATCTCGCCGGCCGGTGAGGCTGCGCATGGCCGGGTCGGGCGGCGTCGGTTTGATCATTTGAGTTCGGAGGTCTCCTTGCCCCAGCAGGTCCGTCGCTGGTTGCGCATCGCGTTGTGGACAGCGCCCGTGCTCGGCCTCGGCGCCGGGCTCTGCTGGCTGCCGATCTGGCCGGCGAGCGGCCCGCAAAGCGGCTTCGAGGCGTTGTGCTCGGCCGCCGCCGCGGTGGTCCGGGTGGCGCAGTCGGCTTTGGCCGCACCGCCCCCGCCCACTCCCGCCGCGGGGGCCGCAACGCCCTCCGCGCCGAAGCCCGCCGCCCCGCCGCCGCTGCCGGCGATCGACACCGTGCCGGGAATGCCGCCGGTGCTCAACCCGGCCAATCTCTACAGCGCCGCCGGAGCCAACATGCTGAGCCCGGCGGTGGCCGGCGATTTGTCGCGGGTCTACGTGCCGAATTTGCGCTCCGACGACGTCTATGTGATCGATCCGGCGACCCGCAAGGTGGTCGACCGCTTTCCGGTCGGCATCATCCCGCAGCACGTGGTCCCGTCCTGGGACCTTGAGACCCTGTGGGTCGCCAACAACGGCCGCCGCCGCGCTCGATGGCAGCGTCACCCCGATCGACCCGAAGACCGGCAAGCCCGGCCCCAGCATCCCGGTGGCCGACCCCTACAACATGTATTTCACCCCGGACGGCAAGGCCGCGATCGTCGTCGCCGAGCGGCTGAAGCGGCTCGATTTCCGCGATCCGCATACGATGAAGCTCGAGCAGTCGTTGCCGACCCCGGGCTGCTCCGGCGTCAATCACGCCGATTTCTCGATCGACGGGCGCTATGCGATCTTCACCTGCGAATTTCGCGGCGGCGGCCTCGTCAAGGTCGACATGGTCGACCGCAAGGTCTTGGGCTACCTCAAGCTCGACGCCCGCGGCATGCCGCAGGACATCCGCATCTCGCCCGACGGCAAGGTGTTCTACGTCGCCGACATGCTGGCCGACGGAGTGTTTCTGGTCGATGGCGACAGCTTCACCAAGGTCGGCTTCATCCATACCGGCATCGGGACCCACGGCCTCTATCCGAGCCGCGACGGCACCGAGCTCTACGTTTCCAACCGCGGCTCGAACAAGATCCACGGGCCGCCGCACGGCCCAGGCAGCATCAGCGTGATCGATTTCGCCACCCGCTCGGTCGTCAAGACCTGGCCGATCCCCGGCGGCGGCAGCCCCGACATGGGCAATGTCAGCGCCGACGGCAAAGACCTATGGCTCTCCGGCCGCTTCGACAATGTCGTCTACGACATCGACACGACGACCGGCGCGGTCCACGAAATCCCGGTCGGCAAGGAGCCGCACGGCCTGACCGTCTGGCCCCAACCCGGCCGCTACTCCTTCGGCCACACGGGGAATATGCGGTAGCGGATAAGGTCAGACGCTTGCGACCTGTTCAGGCTACAAAAAGTACCTCTTTCGATCCGAAGGGGTCATTGGTTGGCCCCCGCCGCCGTCGACCGGTACTGCCGCTTATCGGACCGTGTCAACGGGCCGCACAACTTGGTTTGGGTGCAAGGCGTTTCGTCACAGAAGATTATTGTAGGCCTGGAAAACCTTCTCGGCTCGATCAAGTGTTCTGGCGACCGCGGCCGATTTGCCGTCCAACACCTTGAGGTTGCGGATAAGCCAGGCGGCAGGGGCGAAGTGGTCAAAGACTGGGATGGGTTCGGGCATAACGCGAAGAGCCGCATCGGCTTGCTTCACCAAGCGTTCCGTTGATGGGTCTGAGGCCTTCAACTTCCCGGCTGTGAGCTTATTTGCATCCGGTAGGGCATAACAGTCATTCAACATAGTAGCGAACACTTCAGGCTCAAACATGTCCTCAATATCCGCCTCGGCCCGATTAAGGAAGTCGGCCATGGTGTAGAAGTGCCCAGCATGAAGCACCGCAGAGCGCTTCAACTCTTCGACCTTCTTTCTGTCGCCCACAGCTTGATCAGAAAGCACGGCCACATGCAGGGCATTACCCGCAAAGAGCGCGACGAAGGGCTTGATTTTGTCGATGCCCCCAGCGGGGCACATTGTCCAACGTGCGTCCAGTCCGGATCGACCGCGCCGTCGCAATGCGTCGGACAGCGCTTGGACATAGAGGATATCACCGGGTCCTTCAACAAGGAGGGTATTCTTGCCAATGAAAAGAGATTGGGTGATCTCGTAGCCGAGCGCGCCCTGTAGCGGAAATAGGGTGTCAGGATCACGGGTGAGGACATCGTCTCTTACTTTTGTGCCGATTGGTATTCGTCTTGGCCCCCTCGTATTCACCTGATCCTCAACGATCCTGACCGATGCAAGTTCGTCAGCGGGCACCATAAACGGTGAGTGAGTTGAGTATATGATCTGATGGTGAGGTGCGAGCTTCTCCCTGAAGAAACGAAGGAGGTCGGCCTGAGCTTTACCATGTAGTGTGAGGCCTGGTTCATCAAGGAGCAGCACAACGGGCGATTTATCGTCCTTCACCTGAGCAAATTTGACGAGGAAGGAGAAGAACCAAACAAAGCCCGCACTGCGCTCTGAGAATGGGGTATCGACACGATGGAGGCTGTTGTAGATGCGGGCCCATGCAATGGTTCCGGCGTTCAGCGGCTCTAGATCCCCAGGACGTGACTGCTCAATGCGCACATTCACGCTGAGATCGGGATTCTGTGTCCAATACTCAAGAATTTGGTCGGTGATATTGTTGGAGGCGGCCTGGAGCTTGGCGTTGAACGTCTCGTACGTCGCCACGTTCGTGATCTCATCAATCGAGACGCCGGCATAGTTAAGAAACTCTACAAACAATCGAGCTGCGCGATGCCTATCCTCGGCGATCTCGCCGCTCGCAATTACTTCTTTAGTCTTCTCCAGCTGAATAGCGCCCGCCATGCGGTCGTATGCAGCAAAGTACATGAACTTAGGCAGCAGCCCCCTTATGAGCGCATGCGCCTGCGCGGTACCCGTTCCATGTTTCGCTAAGTACGCCTGCAGCGCTTGGTGTTTCGCGGTGGCCGACGTGAGCTTGGGCAGTGCATCGATCAAGGCTGAGGTAGTTTCAGCAGAGCGAAGAACCGAGCGCTCGGACTCATCGAGCGCGAACTTAGAACAAAGGAATTCTAGCGCAGCATCGTAGTTAACGTTGAGTTCGAGCTTGATATCCTGACCATAAGCCCGTGACACCGTGACCATGTCGGATTGCAGAACTCCTTCCCCCACCGATGCTGCGATCTTAGCCATGTCTGTCTTGTCGAGCTTCCAGGTCGTAGTAATTGCTACTGCCGGACTGCCAGCGGGGTGCTTTTGGTCGTAGTGCGTGAGTGAGCGACGTGGATAATCCCTCTCCTTGTCCAAAGCTGCGGGGGTAGCCGTGTGAGGATAGAGCGCCGCCAACGCCAGCAGGATGGCGCTCTTACCAGCCTCGTTCTTGCCCACAAGGCAGGTGACTTGGCCCGTCTTGAACACCTCACTGTCTTCCGTTGACCGAAAGTTCGTCACGTGCGCGGTCTGCAGCTTCACTTCGGACCCCTTATCATTGGGAGGTCGCGACGCGCGTGCGAGCTGCACCGTACCCCCGCGCGAATTTGGGTCATCTGGGTCCACTTTCAAGACCAATCTAGAATCAAGATGAAGGGCGATTGCAGCCGGCGAGGGCTAATAGTTGTATGTCCGCCCTCGCGCCGGGCCTCCGCAAGGCGTTGGATGGATTGATCACAATTCAGGCCAAGGCGCGGCGTCAGTAAGACGTCAAGACTGTTGAGAGCTCTGCCGAGATGAAGGTCCGGTTGGGTAAACTAGTGATCCGCTCAAAGCACCGGAGTGACCGCTTCGGCGCGAAGACGTCCTTCGACACGAAAGTTAAGCGGGTCGGCTCATCACCCTGAGCGGACCTCCAGCCTGAATCATTGTTAGATTTGCGCCGCGGCTAGCCGCGGGTAGCCGCGGTCACAGCCGCACCGGGCGCAGGCGCAGCGCGTTCGAGATGACCAGGACCGAGCTGGCGCTCATCGCGGCGCTGGCGATCATCGGGTTGAGCAGGAGGCCGAAGGCCGGGTAGAGCGCGCCGGCGGCGATCGGGATCGCCAGCCCATTGAAGACGAACGCGAAGAACAAATTCTGCCGGATGTTGCGCATGATCGCCCGCGACAAGCCGGCGCGCCCGCACGATCCCGTGCAGATCGCCTTTGACCAGGGTCAGCGCGGCACTCTCCATCGCGATGTCGGCGCCGGTGCCCATGGCGATGCCGATATCGGCCTGGGCCAGCGCCGGCGCGTCGTTGACCCCGTCGCCGGCCATCGCCACGACATGGCGCTGCCGCTGCAGGTCGCGCACCACCCGCGCCTTCTCGTCGGGCAGCACTTCGGCCACGACCTCGTCGATGCCGAGCCGTCGCCCGACCGCCGCGGCGGTGACCCGGCTGTCGCCGGTCAGCATCACCAGCCGCAGCCCCTCGGCCCGCAAGGCGGCGAGTGCCTCCGCGGCGTTGTCCTTGACCGGGTCGGCGACGGCGAGAAGCCCGGCCGCGACGCCATCGACCGCGACCAGCATCACGGTCTGCCCGTCCCGGCGCAGCGCATCGGCGCGCGCGCCAAGATCGCCCGGGTCGATCGTCGAGCGCGGCGAACAGCGCCGGGTTGCCGGTCGCGACCCGCCGACCGGCAACCCGGCCGGTGACACCCTTGCCGGTCAGCGAAGCGAAATCGACGGCACTATCGAGCCTCAGCCCGCGCTGCTCGGCGCCCTCGACAATGGCCGCGGCCAGCGGGTGCTCGCTGCCGCGTTCGAGGCTGGCGGCGAGGCGCAATAGTTCGTCCTCGCCGATACCGCCGGTCGCGATCACTTGCGCGAGGCGCGGCTTGCCCACGGTCACGGTTCCGGTCTTGTCGATGACCAGCGTGTCGGCCTTTTCCATCAATTCGAGCGCTTCGGCGTTGCGGGCGAGAACCCCGGCGCGGGCGCCGCGCCCGGTGCCGACCATGATCGACATCGGCGTCGCCAGGCCGAGCGCGCACGGGCAGGCGACGATCAGCACCGCGACCGCGTTGACCAGGGCAAAGCCGATGGCCGGCGCCGGCCCGAAGATCGACCAGACGATAAAGGCCAGCAGCGCGGCCAGAATGACCCCCGGCACGAACCAGCCGGAGACGGTGTCGGCCAGCGCCTGGATCGGGGCGCGCGAGCGCTGCGCCTCGGCGACCATCTGCACGATCCGGGCGAGGAGCGTCTCCCTGCCGACCCGCTCGGCGCGCATGACAAAGCTGCCGGTGGTGTTGAGGGTGGCCCCGGTGACCTGGGCGCCCGCCGCCTTTTCGACCGGCATCGGCTCGCCGGTCAGCATCGATTCATCGACCGCGCTCCGGCCTTCGAGCACGACGCCGTCGACCGGCACCTTCTCGCCGGGGCGCACCCGCAGCCGGTCGCCGGGAACCACCCGGTCGAGCTGCGATCTCGGCCTCGCCGCCATCGTCGCGCACCAGGCGGGCGGTTTTCGGCGCCAGATCCAATAGCGCGCGAATGGCGCCGCCGGTCTGGGCGCGGGCGCGCAATTCGAGCACCTGGCCCAGCAGCACCAGGGTGACGATGACCGCGGCCGGCTCGAAATAAACCGGCACGGTTCCATCCGGCATGCGGAACGACGGCGGAAAGATCCCCGGCAGCAACGCCGCGACCAGGCTGTAGCCATAGGCGATGCCGGTGCCGAGCCCGATCAGGCTGAACATGTTGAGCCGGCGGTTGACGACCGAAGCCCAGCCGCGCCGGAAAAACGGCCAGCCGCACCACAGCACCACCGGCGTGGCAAGGACGAGCTCGACCCACACCGCGGCGCGCGGCGAAATCAGCGCGTCAAACGTGGCCGGCGCGAAATCCTCGCCCATCGCCAGCGCGAGAAGCGGCAGAGACAGCCCCACCCCGACCCAGAACCGGCGCGTCATGTCGCGCAATTCGGGATTGGCGGTGTCGCCCGCCGCCGGCGTCATCGGCTCCAGCGCCATGCCGCAGATCGGACAGCTGCCGGGTCCGGCGCGCACGATCTCGGGGTGCATCGGGCAGGTCCACGAACCGGCCTCGGCCGCCGGCACCGCCGTCGCGGCGGGAGCGGGCGTCAGGGCGGGAGCGGGCGTCAGATCGGGAGCGGGCGTCAGATCGGGAGCGGGCGTCAGATCGGGAGCGGGCGTCAGATAATGTGCCGGGTCGGCCTCGAACCGCTCGCGGCACCCGCGGCTGCAAAAATGATAGGTGTGGCCGGCATGCTCGGCGCAATGCTCGGCTGTCGCCGCGTCCACCATCATGCCGCACACCGGGTCGCGCATGACAGCAAGGCCCGCCTCGGCCCGATGTTGGCTCTCTCGGTGAGCGAAGGGTTCGGCCGCGGTCATGGCGTACCTATCCTTTTGCAATCGCTCCTGGCTTAGATCATAGGCCAACCGCAACCGGGTTGATCCAGGTCAAGGACTAGCTTTGCCAAGCGGGATATCCATCGCCGCATCGCCCATCCTGCTGATGGAGAACTGTGATGTTCAAAAGCAAGACCTTCGCCGCTCTACCCCTCGTCCTGGGACTGCTCGCGACCCCCGCAATCGCGCAGCCGACGACGCAGACGGACCACAATCCGGGCGGCGCGATGATGGGCGCCGGCGGCATGCCGGGGGGCATGATGCGCATGATGCGGGGCGTGGAGGGCATGGGCGAGACGGGCGGGATCGGCGGGATGCGAATGATGGCGGTCATGGCCGGCCATGTGGAAGGCCGTCTCGCCTTCATCAAGGCCGAGCTCAAGATCACCGACGCGCAACTTACGGTGTGGAACAAATTCGCTGACGCCGTTCGCGACAACGCCAAGACAATGGGGCAGGCGATGCAAACCCGCATGACCGGGGCGAGCCAATCGGGGACGCTGCCGGACAAGCTGGCGCTGCGGGAAAAAATCATGGCGGCTCATCTCGAGGCGCTCCGCAACCTGACTGCGGCAGTCAACCCGCTCTACGCCGCGCTCAGCCCCGAGCAAAAGAAGACCGCCGACGAGCTGATGCCCGGCCCGATGGGCATGATGATGTAAGGGCGCAACCCCGCCCGCTCGGACATCTCTGAGCAAGCCTGGATTGCGCGCCCGCCACAACCGTTGCCATGATCGCGTCTTCCCGGCATGGCGCTTCCCGCCGAGAGCGCG
Source organism: uncultured Alphaproteobacteria bacterium (assembly GCA_963755435.1). Classification (GTDB taxonomy): domain Bacteria; phylum Pseudomonadota; class Alphaproteobacteria; order ATCC43930; family CGMCC-115725; genus AP-15. The sequence continues at coordinate 303,428 of CAVWJX010000011.1, read as the reverse complement.
TAAGCTCGCGCGCCGGCTTCGGGGATCGCAAACGATCGCCGCAGCGCCGCAACAGCAGAGAACTCCGGGAGGGAGTGACGATGCCGAATTATGAAATCACCACCGAAGAGGTCGAGTATCTCCGCCACGGCGACAAGAAGCTGGTTGCGCGTCTCTACAAGCCCAAGGGCGAGGGGCCGTTCCCGGCGGTGGTCGACCTCCATGGCGGGGCCTGGACCAGCGGCGATCTGAGCGGGACCCAGGGCCTCGACGAAGCGCTGGCGAAGGCCGGGTTTGTCGTCGCCTCGCTCGAATTCCGCCACAACACCGACGGCTATCCGACCTCGCTCGTCGACATCAATTATGCGATCCGCTGGATCAAGGCGCACGCCCGCGAGCTCAAGGTCGATCCCAGCCGGGTCGGCAGCGCCGGCCAGTCGAGCGGCGGCCATCTGGCGATGCTGGCGGCGATGCGCCCCGATGACCAGCGCTACGCCGCGGCGCCGCTGCCGGCCGGCTCACCCAAGGTCGACGCCACGGTGCGCGCGGTCGCGATGTCGTGGCCGGTGATCAACCCGCTGTCGCGCTATCGCCACGCGCAAAAGGCGGCCAAGACGCCGAACCCGCCGGCCTTCGCGATCGGCATGAAGGAAAAGCACGACCGCTACTGGAAAACAGAGGCGGCGATGACCGAGGGCAACCCGATGCTGATCCTCGAACGCGGCGAAAAGGTAACGATGCCGCCGGCACTCTGGGTCCAGGGCCGCCCCGACATGGTCCACGACTACCACGACGACGATTCGAATTTCCCCGGCAACGAGCCCGAGCGGTTCATCTCCAACTATCGCAATGCCGGCGGCGACATCGAGATCGTCTACATCGACAACGAAAAGCGCTCGACCAGCGCTTCGTTCGATCCAGTGACCGCGTTTTTCAAAAAGCACCTCGGCTAGCGCCGAATATCATTCCCCGCTACTCCCTCTCCCCGTCCGCGGGGAGAGGGCCAAGCTCAGCGGCATCGCCCGGAAACCAGTCGCCCAGCACCTGGTCCTCGGTGTAGCTCGCTCGTTCGGCCCTGGCGATCGTCTCCGGGTTGGTCTCGCCGTGATTGCGCAGACTGCGGGAGACAAGCCGGACTGTCCGGGGTGTTTCGCGCGCGATCATACTCGCAACTCTGGCCCTGAGGCTTGGACTGTCATTCAGCAAGTCCTCGATATCTCGTCGCTCGCGCCCGATCGTGTCGATCCAACCGGGCCGCGGATCAGCCGCCGGCGAGATTTCGAGCTTGATCAGGTGCTCAATAATGATGGCGATGCGGCTACCGAGCTCACGGCTTTGCGATCGGCCCAAGCTGTCGATCTCCTCGGCAAGGTTCTCCCAATCGAGCTTCAGGTTGGTGCCGAGTCCGGCGGCGTCGCGGAGTGCGGCCGCCTGCTCTTCGGTCCAGCGAACGAAGTCTTCCTGGTAAAGCCGCGCGGCGCTGCCGGGCATTTCGATCCTCCTCGGCACGAGAGCCTACGACCGCCGGGCCGCTGTCTCAATTCCCGGTGGTCAGCACGACGCGAAACCGGGCGCTGCCACTGATCATCCGCTCATAGGCTTCGGCGGCGCGCTCTAGCGGAAAGACCTCGTTCATCGAGCGCACCCCGTTGAGCACGCTGAACGCCAAGGTGTCCTGCGAGTCGATCGAGGTACCGCAATACCAGCCTTTGATCGACCGGCTGCCGAAGATCAGGTTGAGCGCGTCGACCGCGAGCTTGTCGACGGCGCCGATCACGATCAGCGCGCCGGTGGGAGCGAGCCCGCCCTGGACCGAATTCATCGCCTCGGCGCTGGTCGCGGTCGCCAGGATGGCCTTGGCGCCGCCGAGCCGCTGTAACGCCACCGCCGGGTCCTCGGCCGCATTGTCGATATAGTGGTGCGCGCCGAGCTGGCGCGCGAGCGGCGCCTTGTCCGCGCCGCGGGCGATCGCCACGGTCCTGAAGCCGGCCTTGGCCGCGAACTGGACGCCGAGATGCCCGAGTCCGCCGAGCCCCAGCACCGCCACGGTGTCGCCCGGGCGCGCGCCGCTGTTGCGCAGCGCGTTGAAGGTCGTGACCCCGGCGCACATCAACGGCGCCGCTTCGACCGCCGACAATTCGTCGGGGACCCGCGCCAAGGCCGAGCTCGGCGCGATCATGTAATCGGCATAACCGCCGTCCGAGGTGACGCCGGTCACCAGCGTCTCGGTCTCACAAGCGAACGCATTGCCGCGGCGGCAGGCATCGCAATAGCCGCAATTGCCGCCATGCCAGCCGACGCCGACCCGTTGCCCGAGCGCCCAGCCGGGCACGTTGGCGCCGAGCGCATCGGTGCGGCCAATGATCTCATGTCCGGGTACCCGCGGATATTGAATGCCGGGAAAGAGGCCCTCCTTGGTGACGGTGTCGCTGTGGCAGACGCCGCAGGCCTCGACCTTGATCCGCACCATGCCGGCCCCCGGCTCCGGGATCTCCCGCTCCACCAGCTCCAGCTTCCCCTTCGGCTGCGACACTTGGACGGCACGCATTTTTGCCATCTTGGGACTCCCCCAATCAAATCCGCCGGCGATCCGCGCTGGCGCCGAGCTTCGCGCCCGGCTCCGGCCGCGGGGTCAACGCTTGAACAATGCTTCGGCGCCCCGGCGCTGCCCGAGCTTCGCCCCGATCTCGATCCGCACGCGGGCGATTTCGGCCTCTAGCTCGGCAATATAGGCTTCGAGCTCGGCGATCCCCAACAGGCTCAGATCTCTCGGTGCCGCCGGCTTGCGGCGCGGTTCGATCTCTAATTCGTCCATCGGTCTTCGGTTTCCGTTGTCTTCCCTCGGTCGGCGGCCAGATTATATAGTGATCGACAATTTCGCGCTCGCCTGCCGGCCGTTTGTGCGGCGGCGGTGCGCGGCCGAAACCGGGACACATCATGCCAGCTCCGTTGATGCCAAAGGCGACCGCCGTATGGCTGGTCGAGAACACCTCTCTCACCTTCGAACAGATCGCCGATTTCTGCGCGCTTCATCCGCTCGAGATTCAGGCGATCGCCGACGGCGAGGTCGCAAACCAGATGCAGGGCCTCGATCCGGTGGCCAACGGCCAGACCACCGCCGCCGAGATTGCGCGCTGCCAGGCCGACCCCGATGCGCGGCTGGCATTGTCGCCGCAGGCAACGCCGCCACAAGGGGTGCGGCATCGCGGGCCGCGCTATACGCCGATCGCCAAGCGCCAGGACAAGCCCGACGCGATCGCCTTCGTGCTCAAGACCTATCCGGAATTGTCCGACGGCCAGATTTCCAAGCTGATCGGCACCACCAAGCCGACGATCGCCGCGGTGCGCGACCGCACCCATTGGAACAGCTCCAACATCAAGCCGCGCCACCCGGTCGGGCTCGGCCTGTGCACCCTCGAAGAGCTCGAAGATGCGGTCGGGCGCGCCCGCGCCAAAATGCCGCTCGACCACGAAGCCGTGGCCAGCGACGAGTCGGAGCGGCTGGAAACCTAGCCCGGCCGCGCCAATTCAGGCGCCGCCGCGCCGCGCATACCCGCCCCGCTCCAGAGCACCGCTGATCTCGTCAAGGATCGCCGGGTCGTCGATCGTCGCCGGCAGCGCATACGCCTCACCGTCGGCGATCTTGCGCATCGTGCCGCGCAAGATTTTTCCCGATCGCGTCTTTGGCAGCCCGGCAACGACGAGCGCCGCGCGAAAGCTTGCCACCGGGCCGATCCGCTCGCGCACCAAGGCCACCGCTTCGCGCTCGATTTCGTCGGCAGTGCGCGCGGCGCCGGCCTTCAGCACCAAAAGGCCGAGCGGCACCTGGCCCTTGAGCGCGTCGGCGACGCCGATTACCGCGCACTCGGCGACATCGGGATGGGCGGCCAGCACCTCCTCGATGCCGCCGGTCGACAGCCGGTGCCCGGCGACGTTGATGATGTCGTCGGTGCGGGTCATCACGTGGATATAGCCGTCCTCGTCGATGAACCCGGCATCCGCGGTCTGATAAAAGCCGGGAAACGCCGTCAAATAGGTGCCGATGAAATGGTCGTCGGCCTCCCATAAGGTCGGCAAGGCGCCCGGCGGCAGCGGCAATTTGACCGCCAGCGCGCCGATCTCGCCCGCTGCCAACTCGCGCGCCTCTCCCTCGGTTTCGGCGTCCAGCACGCGGACGTCCCAGCCGGGCACCGCGCGCGTCGCCGAGCCGTGCTTGACCGGCAGCCGCTCGATGCCGAGGCAATTGGCGGCGATCGGCCAGCCGGTCTCGGTCTGCCACCAATGGTCGACGACGGCGACGCCGAGCTGCTGTTCGGCCCAGGCGACGGTCGGCGGGTCGGCGCGCTCGCCAGCCAGAAACAGCGCGCGGAATGCCCCGAGATCGTGGCGGCGGATCAGCTCGCCCTCGGGGTCCTCGCGCTTGATCGCGCGGAACGCGGTCGGCGCGGTAAAGAGCACCCGGACCCGGTGCTGGCCGATCACCCGCCAGAAGGCGCCGGCGTCGGGGGTGCCGACCGGCTTGCCCTCATACATGACCGTGGTCGAGCCCAAGAGCAGCGGCGCATAGACGATATAGGAATGGCCGACCACCCAGCCGACATCGGAGGCGGTCCAGAACACCTCGTCGGGGGCGACGCCGTAAATGTTCGGCAAGGACCAGCGCAGCGCCACCGCATGGCCGCCATTGTCGCGCACCACGCCCTTGGGAATGCCGGTGGTGCCCGAGGTATAGAGGATGTAGAGCGGGTCGGTCGCCAGCACCGGGACGCAATCGGCCGGGCGCGCGGCGGCGGCGCGCTCATCCCAATCGTGCTCGCGGGTTTGGGCATGGGCATCGCCGGAAACGAGATCGGCCCGGCACATCGGCCGCTGCAGGATCACGCAATGCTCGGGCTTCGCGCGAGCCTCGGCGATCGCCGCGTCGAGCAGCGGCTTATAGGGAATGATGCGCGCGCCCTCGATGCCGCACGAGGCCGCGAGGATCACTCGCGGGCGGGCGGCGTCGATGCGGGTCGCCAGCTCGTGCGCGGCGAACCCGCCGAACACCACCGAGTGAACCGCGCCGATGCGGGCGCAGGCCAGCATCGCCATCGCCGCCTGCGGCACCATCGGCATGTAGATCAGCACGCGGTCGCCCTTGCCGACGCCGAGCCCGACCAGAACCCCGGCGAGCCGCGCCACCTCGTCGCGCAGCCGGCGATAGCTGAAACTCGCGGTCTCGCCGGTGACCGGGCTGTCCCAGATCAGCGCCGTGCGTTCGCCGTTTCCGGCGGCGATATGGCGATCGAGCGCGTTCCAGCAGGTGTTGAGCCGGGCGCCGGGGAACCAGCGCGAAAACGGCGGCCGGCTGGTCTCGAGCACCCGGTCCCAGCGGCGCTCCCAATCGATCGCCTCGGCGGCCTCGGCCCAGAACTCCTCGGGCCGTTCGAGCGAGCGGCGATAGGTTCCGGCATAACCCGTCGGCATCGGCTCTGTCCTCCCGGTCAGCGCAGTTTTCCGGCGTGCGCTTCGGCCTGGGCCTGTGCTACTCCGGCCCCGCGCCGCCCGAGGCCCCGCGCTCAACCATAGCACATAGGCAAAATGCGGTCGCGAACCGATGGCCGGACGGCACCGCCGAACGAGGGCGAGATCGGTCCCGAATTGATCGAAAGCTGGGCGCTCGCCTATCTCGCGCGTTATGCGAGTTCGGCCGAGAATTTGCGCCGGGTGCTGCTGCGCCGCGCCCGAGGACGCGGTTCGCCGGCGCCCGCAGCCAGGGCGGAGACTGCGGCGCTGGTCGATGCGCTGGTCGAGCGCTACCGCGGCTCGGGCCTGCTCGATGACCGGGCCTATGCCGCGGCCCGCGTGCAATCCCTCCATCGTCGCGGCGAGTTTGGCGCCCGGATCCGCGCCCGGCTGGCGGCGAAGGGGGTCGAGCGTTCGCTCGCCGCCGAGGCGGTCCGCGGCCTGCGCGGCGAAAGCGCCGATCCCGATCTTGCCGCGGCCTGCGCCTTTGCCCGCCGCCGTCGGCTCGGTCCCTATCGCCGGGCCGCTGCCGACCCGGCGCGCGAGCTCGGCGCCTTGGCCCGCGCCGGCTTCCCGCGGCGGGTGGCCGAGCGGGTGCTCGCCTGCGCCGATATCGCCGCGATCGAGGCGCTCGCCCGCGCCGAGATCATCGACCCCGATCCCGCCGACCCCGATCCCGCCGACCCCGATCCCGCCGACCCCGATCCCGCCGACCCCGACCGGGCCTGACCCGCTCAGCCGCCGCCGGGCTCGCGCTCGCGCATCAGCCGGGCGATTGCGACGGCATCGGCGTCGCCCCGCGTTTCGAGCGCGGCGGTGATCCGCGGGCGGTCCTCCGCCGGCCGGTTCTGGCTCAGCTTGTATTTGCCTTCGATCCGGCTGACGGCGATGTCGAGCCCGATGATCCCCCGCAGCATTCCGTTCAGATAAGCTTCGGGCAGATCCTGCATCCGCCACGGCTCGGGGCTGCGCGCCTCGTGCCGGTCCGACAACCGGCGCAGCAGCCGCCGCAGCCACTCGCCGTCCTCGACCAGGCGCAGGCTGCCATAGGCGTGGACGTCGACATAGTTCCAGGTCGGCACCGCCGGGCCGCCCGTATACCAGCTGGGCGAGATATAGGCATGCGGCCCGGTGAAAATGGTCAAGACCTCGCCCGCCCCGCTGCGCCCCGGCGAGGCCAGATCCGAGACCTGCGGGTTGGGGCGGGCGAGATGGCCCAGCAGATGCAGCCCGTCGCCGGTGCGCTCGACCAGGAACGGGATGTGGCTGGCCACCAGACCCGTTGGGCCGTGGCTGATCAGTAGCCCGAAATCATGGCGCTCGAGATGCGCGATCAGCACTTCGGAACGGGTCTCGGTGAAAGCCGGGGGCAGATAAACCAAAGGATCACCTTGCTGCTGGCTGCGGGCGGTCAGCCGAGATGCTTTAGCACGACCGTGGCCAACAATGCCGTCCCGGTCGCGAACAGAATGATGCCCGAGCCGCGGCTGATCCAGGCAAGATGCCGCGCCTCGATCGACCGGCGAAACAAACCGATGCCGAGACTCAAGCCCAGCCACCAGACGAACGACCCGCTCCACACCCCGAGCACCAGCACCGCCGCGTGCAGCAGCGAGGGCTGGCCGAGGCCCAGAGCGGCGAAAATCGCCAGAAATACCAGGATCGTCACCGGGTTGGTGATGGTCAGGGCAAAGGCCGAGGCAAAATCGCGCAGCAGGCTGTCCGGATCGGATTGCTCGGCCGTTTTGTCCTGCGGCTTGGCCAATAGCGCCGATCCGCCGGCATAGAGCAGGTAGATGCCGCCGGCGGCGCGCAGCCAGTCCTCGTAGTCGAGCAGCCAGTGGGAAACAAAGGTCAGGCCAAAGGCGGCGATGGCTCCGAACAGCGCGTCGGCGGTGGCCGCGCCATAGCCCGAGGCCAGGCCCGACAGCCGGCCCTCGAAGATCGTGCGGCGCAGGCACAGGATGCCGACCGGGCCGACCGGCACCGCGATCACCACGCCGACCACGATGCCTTTCAACAGAAACAGCAAAAGCATCTGCGGCAGTCCTGTGCGCAGCCGGAGTTCACTCTCCGGGAATGGCCGGCGGCGGGCAACGCGAAATCGAGCGGCGATCTGCGGCTCGCTCGCGCTATGCTGGCCGCACGATTGCGATCCGAAGGCGCGACCCTTCCGCACGGAGATTGCCGATGCCCGATCCCGAAAACGCCCACCGCTTCGATTTTGTTTCGATCGACGGCGCGAAACTGCCGCTCGACGCCTGGCGCGGCCGGCCGGTGCTGGTCGTCAACACCGCCTCCTATTGTGGATACACGCCGCAATACCGCGATCTCGAAGTCTTGTGGCAGCGCTACCGCGACCGCGGCCTCGTCGTCCTCGGCGTCCCGTCCAACGATTTCGGCCAGCAGGAGCCGGGCTCGGCGGCGGAGATCAAGGGCTTCTGCGAAACCAACTATGCGGTTGATTTTCCGCTGGCGCAGAAATGCCGGGTGATCGGCCGCGAGGCCCATCCGTTCTATCGCTGGATCGCCGACACCTTAGGCGAGGCCGGGACCCCGCGCTGGAATTTTCACAAATACCTGGTGGCGCCCGATGGCGAATTGGCCGGCGCCTGGCCCTCGCAGGTCGCCCCCGGCGATCCCCGCATCACCGGCGAAATCGACAAGCTGCTGCCGCCAGCCTGAGTTCAGGCGGCACGGCGCCACGGATGCGCGTGCGGCAGCAGCTGCGTCGCGGTCCACACGACGCCGGTGATAGCGAGGACGGCGGCGACCCCGACGCCGATCACCCACTTGATCAGCCGCAGCTCGACGTCGGCGAGTTCGCTGCGCAACTCAGCCAGATCGGTTTTGGTCGCCAGGCTCGAAACGTCGAAATCCTGCGCCAGCCGCACCGCCCGAGTGACGGCTTCGGCCTGCTCTTCGGTAAAGCCCGACGCCTTCAGCTCCTTGACGAGCTCATGCGTCTCCAGCGTGCTGATCATCGCAGCCTGGCATTATGGCTGGCCGTGGTCGGCCGCCCGAACTCGGTAATGTGACGGCATCCTCGTTCGCAGCCCAGCGGGGCGTTTGGCTTGTGCCGGCAGAATGGGGCATCCCGCCGGGAGCCTGATCGCCAAGGCTGAGCTCAGACCGGGGCAGGCGCGGCGAGGGTTGCCGGCGCGGTCGCCTGGGTCGGCAGTTCGGCGGCGCTGGCGCAGGTCCTGACCGCCAGCATGCCGCGCTTGCCGCGAATTTCGACCTCTCGGCGGGGAAGCGCGGCGAACTCGAGCCCGGCCCGGCGCACCACGTCTTCGGAGACCACGAGCTCGACCGCAAATTCCTTGGTCAGTTCCTCCAATCGGCTGGCGGTGTTGACCGCGTCGCCGATCGCGGTGATCGACGTGGCGCCGCCATAGCCCATCTCGCCGATGATGATCGGCCCGGTGTGGATGCCGATGCCGATGCGCAGCGGCTGCGCGATCTCGCCCCGCAGCGAGCTATTGAGCTCGCCCATGCGCTCGGACATCAGCCGGGCCGCGGTCAGCGCTTCGCGGCAGCCGGCCTGCGCGCCGCTCTCGATGCCGAACAAGGCCATCACCCCGTCGCCGAGGAATTTGTCGACGCGTCCGCCGGCGCTTTCAACCGCGCGCCCGACCGCGGCGAAATAGCGGTTGAGGATGAACACCACGTCGTAGGGCAGCCGGCCCTCGGAGAGCGCGGTAAAGCCGCGAATGTCGGCGAACAGGATGGCAATCTCGCGCTCGCTGCCTTGGGCGATATCGACCCGGCGGCGCGCGTCGGCGGCATAGGCGAAAGGCGGCAGTAGCGGCGTCACCTCGACCGTACCCTTGGGCCGCAGCTGGCAGGCCAGGCGCACGTTCGGCGTGCTGGCGCCGATGCGCCGCAGCACTCGCTGCTCGGTCTCGCCCGGGGGGTCGATGCTGCCGATCTCGCCGCGCACCCGCACCCGGCAGGTCGAGCACCGGCCGCGGCCGCCACAGACATGGGCGTGCGGGATGCCGGCGAGGCGGCTGGCTTCGAGCACGCTGGTGCCCGGCACCACGTCGATGAAGCGGCCATCGGGGTAGTCGACGCGAATAAGCCCGTGCCGGCGCCGCCACAGCCGGCGCACGAGCCGGGCCAGCAGCACCACGGCGATCGTGCCGCCAAAGAACCAGGCGAGCGCGGCGCTGATCCGGTCGAGCTCGCTTGCGGTCTGCGCCGATGGCAGCCGCATATGGGCAAAGGCCGCCCGCGTCCAGGCCGGGTCGGCGGCGAGGGCCGCGACCTGACGTCCCGCCTCGATCGCGCCGAGCAGCGCCAGCACCGGCACCAGCACCGCGACGACGAGGGCGGCCGGCTGCACCCGCGCATACCACGGCCGCACCTTCAGCCAGTAATGCAGGCCCAGCATCGCGTGCGTCCAGGCGACCACCAAAGTCAGCAATTGCAGCGCGCCGAGCCGGGGCGAATGGACGAAATAAATCCACAGCAAATAGGCGTAGTGTCCGGTGTCGGTGCCAAAGAAATCCTCGGAGACGCGGGTCCCGACGACGTGCCGGGCGAGCAGGATCGGGATCGCGAAGCCGAGCACGATCTGAGCCAGTTCGCCGGCCCGCAGACGCAAGGTGCGCCGCTCCCACAATGCCCACAGCGCCAAGGCGTAGTGCACCAGGAAGCTGCCGTAGAGCAGCGCCTGCGCCGGCGGCGTCGACCAGGCCCCGCCGACATAGCCGAGCACCGCTTCCATCGCCGGCAACGAGACCAGGCCGACGGCGTGATTGAGCAGATGCATCGTCACGTAGGCGAGCATCACGATGCCCGAAAAAAGCCGCACTCGGCGGGTCATTGAGCGCCCCGGAGGGGATGGCGGCGGGTCGCGGGTTCCATCGCCGGCGCGCGGTTATTCGAAATTGATCCTGGCGGATCGCCCTGCTGCGCGCTTGCGCCGCACTGCGCCGGCCGTCGGGGAGTGGCAGAACAGCGCTGCCATGCGGGGGGCTGCTCGATGCTGGAAATCCACCATCTGGTAAAACATTTCGGTCCGCTGGTCGCGGTCGACGATGTCTCCTTCGTGGTGCCGCGCGGCGAGGTCTTGGGCTTTCTCGGCCCGAACGGCGCCGGCAAGTCGACGACGATGAAGATGATCACCGGCTTTGTCGCGCCGACCGCGGGCACCGCGATCATCTGCGGTCGCGACATCAGGAAGGAGCCGATCGCCGCCAAGCGCGCGCTCGGCTATCTGCCCGAGGGCGCGCCTGCCTATCCCGACATGACACCGGCCGAGTTTCTCCAGTTCATCGCCCATATCCGCGGCTTTACCGGCGCCGAGGCCGAGCGGCACATCGGCCGGGTGATCGAAATGATCCATATCGCCGAGGTTCTGCACCAGCCGATCGAGACCCTGTCGAAGGGCTATCGGCGCCGGGTTGGGGTGGCGCAGGCCCTGCTGCACGACCCTCCGGTGCTGATCCTCGACGAGCCGACCGACGGGCTCGACCCCAACCAGAAATACGAGATGCGCAAGATCATCCACGCGATGCGCCCGGACAAGGCGATCATCATCTCGACCCATCTGCTCGAAGAAGTCGAGGCGGTGTGCAGCCGGGCGATCATCATTGCCCATGGCCGCATCCTCGCCGACGCGACCCCGGCCGAGCTCGCCCGGCGCTCGCGCCACCACAACGCGGTGCGCCTCGTCATCGCCGGCGACGCCGCCGAGATCGAAGCGGCGTTGCTGCGCCTGCCCGCGGTGGCCGCGGTCGAGCCGGCCGCCGATGGCGAAGGCGAGGGGCTGCTGGTGCTGCCGCGCGACGGCGCCGACATCGTCGCCGACATCGCCGACCTCGCTCGCGCCCATCACTGGCAGGTGAGCCTCTTGCGGGTCGAGCACGGCCGGCTCGACGACGTGTTCCGAACCATCACGACGGCGCCGCTCTCGCCGGCCCCGCTCGCCGACGCGGCCTGACCCGATGCGCAATATCCTCACCATCTTCCGCCGCGAGCTCGCCAGCTATTTCGCCACCCCGCTCGCCTATGTGTTCATCGTCATTTTTCTGGTCATGGCCGGGGTTTTGACCTTCTTCGTCGGCAATTTCTTCGAGCGCGGGCAGGCCGATCTGCAGCCCTTCTTCGCCTTTCATCCGTGGCTCTACCTCGTCCTGATCCCGGCCTTGTCGATGCGGCTGTGGGCCGAAGAGCGCAAGAGCGGCACGATCGAATTGTTCCTGACCCTGCCGATCCGCATGACCGAGGCGGTGATCGGAAAATTCCTCGCCGCGTGGTGCTTTGCCGGGATCGCGCTGGCCCTGACCTTTCCGTTCTGGATCACGGTCAACCTGTTGGGCAGCCCGGACAACGGGGTGATCGCGGCCAGTTATATCGGCAGCTGGCTGATGGCCGGGGCTTTGCTCGCGATCGGCGCCTGCGTCTCGGCGGCGACCAAGAACCAGGTGATCGCGTTTGTCGTGACCGCGGCGATCGCCTTTGTCTTCATCGTCGCCGGCTCGCCGGTGGTGCTGGGGCTGCTCCAGGGCTGGGCCCCGCAATGGCTGATCGGCGCCGTCGCGCAGACGAGCTTTCTCGACCATTTCAGCGCGATCACCCGCGGCGTTCTCGATGTCCGCGACGTCGCCTACTTCGCCTCGATCATGATCGCCTTTCTGTTCGCCAACGCGATCCTGATCGATCTCGAAAAGGCCGAGTGAGATGAACTCGACGAGCCGCGCCGGCGGCTTTTTCGCCTCGCGCCGCGCGATTGCGATCACCGCCCTCGTCTGCATCGCGCTGATCGCGGTCTCGGCCAACATCATCATCGGCCGCTTCTTTACCGCGCGGCTCGATCTGACCGCCGACCATCTCTACACCTTGTCGCCCGGGACCTTGCACACCCTGGCGCAGATCGGCGAGCCGATCACGCTGCGCTTCTACTACTCGAACCGGCTCGGCGACGAGGTCCCGGCCTATGGCGTTTACGCCCAGCGGGTGCAGGAATTGCTCGACCAGTATGTCGCCGCCGCGCACGGCAAGCTGCGGCTCGAAGTCTACCATCCCCAGCCGTTTTCGCGGGTCGAGGACCAGGCGGTGGCTTTCGGCCTGCAGGCGGTGCCGCTCGACAGCGAGGGCGACCAGGTCTATTTCGGCCTCGCCGCGACCAATTCGACCGACGATCAGCAGGTCATCGCGTTCTTTTCGCCGAAGCGCGAGCGCTTTCTCGAATACGACCTGACCAAGATGATCCACAGCCTGGCCTTTCCGAAAAAGACCGTGGTCGGGCTGATCAGCACGCTGCCGCTCGAAGGCGACATGATGGCGATGATGCGGGGCCAGCCGAGCCAGCCGATGGCCGTCATCGAGCAATTGCAGCAGCTCGACAAGGTCGACCAATTGGCGACGAGCCTGACAACGATCCCGGCCGATGTCGACGTCTTGATGCTGGTCCATCCGCAGAACCTGCCGCCGAAGACCCTGTTTGCGATCGACCAGTTCGTGCTGAAGGGCGGCAAGGCGCTGATCTTCGTCGATCCCCGCTCGGAAATGCAGGCCGCGCAGCCGAGTGAGACCAACCCGCCGGGCTCGCCGAACAGCAGCGACCTCGAACCGCTGTTCAAGTCCTGGGGTATCGAGATGCTGCCAAAGGTCGTGGCCGGCGACCGCCGCAATGCGCAGGAGGTCGAGGTCCCGGTGCCGGGCCGTGGCGACCAGCCGCTCGATTATGTCGCCTGGCTCGACCTGCATGCCGTCAACCTCAATCGCAAGGACATGATCACCGCCGATCTGAGCCATATCACGATGGCTTCGGCCGGCATCCTGCAGCCGCTGCCCGGCGCCAAGACGATGTTCGAGCCGCTGATCTGGACCTCGCGCGATTCGGCCGAGATCCCGGTCGACAAGCTCCAGGGGATGCCCGACGTCGCCGGTCTCCTGGCCGACTTCAAGCCGAGCGGCAAGCGCTACATCCTGGCCGCCCATGTCACCGGCATGGTCCAAACCGCCTTCCCGGCCGGACCGCCGACAGCGCCGGCACCGGCCAAGCCCGGCCCGAAGCAGAGCCTGCCGGCAAAGCCGCCCGCCGCGACCACCTGGCTCAAGCAGTCGGTGCATCCGATCAACGTCGTGGTGGTCGCCGACACCGACATCCTCGACGATCGCATCTGGGTGCAGAGCCAGGATTTCTTCGGCCGGCGGCTGGTCGTGCCGGTCGCCAACAACGGCGATTTCGTCGCCGACGCGATCGATGTGCTGGCCGGCGGGCAGGATCTGATCGGGCTGCGCAGCCGCGGCACCGCGGTCCGGCCGTTCGAGGTGGTCGACCGCATCCAGCGTCAGGCCCAGGCCCGCTACAGCGCCGAGGAGCAGGCGTTGCGCACCAAGCTCAAGGCGACCCAGGCCCAGCTCGCCGACCTGACCGGCAAGGATCAGGCCGCCAGCCCGACCACGCTATCGCCCGAGCAGACGAAGGCGATCGAGCAGTTCCGCGCCGACATGGTCGAGACCCGCCGCCAGCTGCGCGAGGTGCAGGCGGCGTTGCGCCGCAACATCGAGGAGCTGAAGGAAGAATTTGAATTCCTCGACATCGCCTTGATCCCGATCATCGTCGCGGTGGTCGCGGTCGTGGTCGGAGCGGCCCGCCTAAGGCGTCGCCGCCGCCGCACGCTCGAAGCATGAGCGGCCAAAGCATGAGCGGCCCGAGGATGAACGGCCAAAGCATGAGCGGCCCGAGGATGAACGGCCAAAGCATGAGCGGCCCGAGGATGAACGGTCTGAGCATCGGCGGCGCCGGGCAACAAAGTCGCGGGAACTCGTCATGCAAAAGCGCAGCCTGATCCTGCTTGCCGCCGCGACCGCGGTGATGGTCGTGCTCGCGGTGGTGGCGCTCGCCACCGGCGGCTACGCGGTCAATCATGCCGGCCCGGATCGGCGGGCGTTTCCGGGCCTCGCGGGTAAGGTCGGCGAGGTCGCGTCGGTCGCGGTTCAGCGCCCCGGCTTGAGCCTGACCTTCGTGCGCCAGGGCGACCTCTGGCTCGCCCGGCAAAACGGCGATTATCCCGCCGCCCCCGGCAAGATCCGCCAGATCGTGTTGGCGCTGGCCGACATGACCCTGGTCGAGCCGATGACGCGGCGGCCGGAGCTCTATTCGCGGCTCGAAGTCGAAGACCCCGGCAAGGGCAAGGCGACCCTCGTGACCCTGAAAAACAAATCCGGCGCGGTGCTGGCCCGGCTGATCGTCGGCAAGCGGCGCTACGACCGGCTCGGCGCCGGCAATGACGGGGTCTATGTCCGCAAGCCCGGCGACCGGCAATCGTGGCTCGCCCGCGGTTCGCTCGATTTCGCCGATACGCCGCCGAACTGGCTCGACCGCGGCATCGTCGACCTCTCCAACAGCCGCGTCGCCAAGGTCAGCCTGACCCAGCCCGACGGCACCACCCTGGTCCTCGGCCGGCCCGGGCCAAAGGCGAAGTTCGCGGTCATCGGCGCGCCGGCAAACGCCAAATACAAGGATGAGACGGCCCTTGGCGAGCCGGCGATGGCGCTCGAAAGCCTTGACCTCGACGATGTCCAGCCGGCCGCCAAATTGCCGGTTCCGGGCAACGGCGTCACCGCCGCCAGCTACACGACGTTCGACGGTCTGAAGATCGATGTGAGGCTGTTCCAGCACGACAACAACGACTGGATCGCGCTCGCCGCGACCGGCTCCGGCAAGGCCGCGCCCGAGGCAAAGAAGATCGACCAGCGGGTCTCGCATTGGGTCTATCGGATCGCCTCCTACAAGGCGAAGATGATGCAGACAAGGCTCGCCGACCTGCTGGCGTCGCCGAAAGGCTCGTGAGCGGTTCGGCCGCCGGGATCGCCGGCGAGGCGGTCCGGGCCCCGACCAGAAAGGGGATCAAATGCCGGCATCCGACAGCATGGCGCTGACCAACCCGGTCAAAGAGCGGATGAAGGCCGGCGAGGTGGCGCTCGGCCTCAATGTACGGATCGCCCGTTCCGGCGACATCGCCCGCATCGCCCGGACCACCGGCCATGATTTCATCTTTATCGACGTGCAGCATTCGCTGTTTTCGCTGGAGACGATCGGTCACATCGCCCAGGCCGCCATCGGCTGCGGCGTTGCCCCATTGGCGCGGGTGCGCAGCTGCGCCGACCCGGACACCTCGCTGCTGCTCGATAACGGCGTTACCGGGATCGTCTTTCCCGACGTCAACACCGCAGCCGACGCCCGCCGCGGGGTCGACGCCGCCAAATTCGCGCCGATCGGCAAGCGCTCGGTCAGTGGCGGTTATCCGGTGTTCGACTACCGCGCGGTGCCGGTCGCCGACAGCATGCGCATGCTGAACGAGGCGACGCTCGTCGTCTGCATGATCGAAACTCGCGAGGGGCTGGCCAATATCGAGGAGATCGCCGCGGTCGACGGCGTCGATGTGATCCATGTCGGCAGCAACGATCTGTTGACCGCACTCGGCAAGCCCGGCCGGTTCGACGACCCCGAAATCTTTTCGGCGATCGACCGCGCCATTGCCGCGGCCAAGGCGCACGGCAAGTTTGCCGGGCTCGGCGGCATGCGCAATGTTGCTCGCCAGGTCGAGCTGATCGGCAAGGGCGTGCGCTTTGTCACGACCCAGACCGATCTCGGCTTTTTGTTGGCGGCGGCCGGACGATGGACCGGAGAGCTGCGCGCGGCTCTGGGTCAGGCGGCCCTGGGTCAGGCGGCCCTGGGTCAGGCGGCTCTGGGTCAGGCGGCGCGCTGACCGGCGGCGGCGGATGAAGCAAGCCAATGGCCGATCGATAATCGCGCTGGTAGGCTGGCGCGCAACATAGGATATCGGGGTCGAACATGCTGCGGATCGTTGCTTACGGGGTTGGTGCCGCCGCCACGCTCTATCTGGTCGTCGTCCTCGGCGTGCTGATGTCCTGGCGCCAGCGCGCGCTGGCCGAGGGGCGCTGGCGTGACGATCCCAACGAGACCGCAACATAATTCGGGTAATTCGGGCAATTCGGGCGGCATCGCCGAAGCGCGGCTAAAGCGCGGGCCAGAGACCGAAGACGACCCCAACCAGGGCGATCACGGCGCCGCTCAGGACTTCGCCATAGCGCTCGACCGCGCCGAGCCGCAGGCGCTGCAGCCCGGCGCTCGACCAGACACACAGCACGACATAGGTCGCGATCGTGCTGAGGGCGAATAGCGCGGCCATCGGTGCCAGCAGCCGCGGGCCGTACTTCGCTGCGGCGAAGAACGCCGGGATGCCTTCGACCATCGGCGACGAGCCCAGGATCAGCAACAGCGCGGTGCGCGCCGTCGTCCTGTGACGGTGCAGGTGCAGCGGCGGCTCGGTCACGAACCCGGCGAGCACCGGGTGAGCGGTCGCCGGCAGATGGTCGTGCCAATGCAGGTGGGCGGGACCGCGTCCGTGCCGATGGAGGTGGAAGTGCCGGCTCGGCAGCGCGGGCCCACCGCCGCGCAGCGGGGCATAGAGCGGATCGTCCGCCGCCGACACCTCGGCCCCCGACACCGCCGCCGCCGACACCGCAGCTTGGTGCGGATGCGAGTGCCGATGACCGAGCTCGGGCCGCTCGATCGCAGCATCGCCGTGCCCGGCCGAATGGCGATGATCGTGGCTGTGAAGGTGAGCGTGGTCATGACTATGGCCGTGGCTATGGCCATGACCCGGCCGCAACTCGCGCCAGGCCGAAACCGCGACCCAGCCGCCAAACCCGATCAAGGCGACGCCGGAGAGCGCGTCGACGAGATGGCCGAAGCGGTTGGCGAAAGCGAACCCGGCCAGCCATACGGCCATCGCGATCAGCAATGTCGAAAGTACATGGCCGGCCCCGGCTTGCAGCGCCGCTCGCGCGGTTTCGCCCGGCGACCAGCCGCGCTGGCGGGCGATCAGCGCAATTGGGACCCAGTGGTCCGGCACCATCGTGTGCAGCACCCCGACCGCGGCGACGGCGCCGACCAGCAGCAGCTCCGGACCGTGGATCACGGCTCGTCTCCATCGCCCTCCCGGCGCTCGCCCGGATGCGGATGGCGGTGATCGGGGTCGAGGTGGCTGTGCGGGTGCGAATGGCGGGTGCCGTCGGCGTGGCGGTGCTCGTGCTCGTGAAACACGATTTCGAGCCGCCGGCCAAAGGCGTCGGCGATGCGGCACAGCGTCTTCAGGCTCGGCACGTGGTCGCCGCGTTCGAGCCGCGAGATCATCGACTCGGTCATCGCCAGCCGCTGCGCCAGCGCCCGCTGCGTCTCCCCGGTCAAGGCGCGCAATTCCAGCAGCTGGCGCGCGCATTGCGCGGCAATGGTCCCGCTGTCGTTGCCGCCAAACCCCGCCTCGCTTCTTTCCACATCCGTTCCTTCGTAAATCTGCTAAGCCAGAACTTAGCAAAATCGCGAAGGCGCCGTCAACCTATCATCCGCGCCCATCACCACCGCCAAAGCGACCCTGGAACAGATGGCCCGACCAGCGGAAGCGGGCGTTGCCAATCTTGTAAACAGTCACCGTAATACCTGAGTTCGCATCATAGCGGGCGACAGGCTGGCGCGACACCTCGGGTATCGCCCGCGGAGCAATGACGAAACGGAGTTCTTCTTCGGTGCGTTGGCATTAGCGTATCTCATTATGGGTGGGGCAATCGGAGAATGCGCCAGCGGCAAGGATATACCGACAGAAATCCGTGATATCCCAATCACCGAATACATCAGAGTACCATACGCGGCCAAGGACAACGGCGCCTCCATCGTTGGCCTTCAGGAAGGCTATGTCGTCCCACGTAACGGGGTGATCACTGAACAGGCTTACGTACCGATAGCCATTCTGATCAGGTTTAGTGGCGCCTGCGTTCGGTTCGATTATGAACTCCGACATATGTTTAGGCTTGGTTACTGGCTGCGCGCGGAAGAAGTCATCTATCCTTATAAGAGAGTCCTTGCCGACCCAAAAATGCGCCTCAGTTCCCTCCTTTACGGCGGGCGATTTACCGTAGTTAATGTAATGGATGTTGATCGTGGCCTTCTCCCCAACATGGAAAGCGAGAGTTTCTCCGCGGACGTTGTCGACCTGGACGTAAGGCCGCTGGTCCATCCGGAAATTGCGCTCGCTGATTATGGTTTGTTCAACGGCAGCCTTCACGGCGCGCCGCGCTTCGTGCACGCTTCGTATGGTGAGAATAAATATCAAGGCAGTTATGGACGTGTAAATCCAGGCACCGATAGTAGCGGCCCTCGTCCACCGGCGCATCTTGCGGTTGTGCTTGGTAGTCTTTGTTTCCTCGGCTTCGTGCTGGTGTGTATAGGCGTCGAGGGCACGGGTTACCCGCTCTATTTCGCTGGGGGTTGAATTATCACCGTGGCGGCTGGCTCCGCTCTCATCTGGTGGTGAATATGACACGGCTTACCGCTTCTTCCGGATTACGCGGATTACGGTGACAGTTTACGCGGATTACGGTGGGATTACGGTGACGATTACGGTGCGATTACGGTGACACGATTACGGTGACACGATTACGGTGCGATTACGGTGACAGTTTACTCGACGTTTCACAGCAGCGGCTGCGCTGGGCGTGCGGCGTCCCGCTCCGCTCGCGGCTTTGGGCCGGGTTTGCCGGGTGTCAAAGGGCGGCCGGGCCGGCGCTCGAGCAGCGCGCTATGATTTCGCCGAATGGGTCTTCCATGTCCCATGGGTTGTGCCGGAACTCGAATTCATTGACGTAGAGAGGCAAGTAAGCCTCGCTGATCTTATGGAAGTTGCCGATCATTCCGCGCTTAATCAGCGACCAGAAGCTCTCAATGCTCTGGGTGTGAACAGCGCCGACAACGTACTGTTCATGCGTATGCGGGATGACTTCGTGCCTCACCTGATATGGTTCCGACCACTGGCAGTGAGGGTTCGCCCTTAGCGCGGGAGGACGCGCCGATCAGGCGGCGGCGTTCAGCACCATCGCCGCGGCCTTTTCGCCGATCATGATCGACGGCGCATTGGTATTGCCCGAAGTCAAGGTCGGCATGATCGAGGCGTCGGCGACCCGCAGGCCGGCAATGCCATGGACGCGAAGCTCGGCGTCGACCACCGCCATCGGGTCGGACCCCATCTTGCAGGTGCCGACCGGATGATAGGTGGTCTCCGCCGCTCGTCTGATCCAGTCGAGGATTTCGTCATCGCTGGTGCGCTCGGCGCCGGGCGCCACCTCGCTCGCCTGAAATGGCGCCATCGCCGGGGCGGTCATGATCGCGCGGGCGATGCGGACCGCGCGCACCGTCAGCTCGGCATCGGGCGGCGACGACAGAAAATTGAAATTGATCGCCGGCGGCCGGTGTGGATCGGCGGCGGCGATGTGAATCTGTCCCTTGCTCTCCGGGCGCATCGGGTGGGCATAGAGGGTGAGCCCCGCTTGCCGGGAGATCTTCGGGCCCTTGGGACTGGGTTCGGTCAGCATCGGGATCCAGCCGAGCATCAGATCCGGCGCCTCCAGGCCCTCGCGCGAACAGACGAACGCGCGCAACGGGGCGCCGGTCATCGCCATCAGGCCCTGCCGCAACACCGCGTAGCGCATCGCCTGCTGCGCCAGGCCGAGGCCACGCAACCGATCGTTGAAGGCGATCCCCCGTTTGCCGATCAGCCAGCGGGTGCGCGGCACGTAATGGTCGCGCAGGTTTTCGCCGACGCCGGGGAGCGCATGGCGCACCTCGATGCCGAGATTGCGCAGCCGGTCGGGCTGGCCGATGCCGGACAACTCCAATAATTGCGGCGAGTTGATCGTGCCGGCGCTGACCACCACCTCGCGCGCGGAACTGGCCTCGCGCGCCGCACCGGCGGCGGCGTAGCGCACCCCGGTGCACCGCTTGCCGTCGAGCACCAGCCCCAGGGTCAAGGCCTCGGTCTCGATATTGAGGTTCGGGCGCTTGCGGATCGGGTCGAGATAACAGCGCGCCGTGCTCATGCGGCGGCCGCCGGCGATCGTCGCCTGGCTCATCGCGATGCCTTCTTGGCTCGCACCGTTGTAATCCGGGTTGTGCCGGATGCCGACCTGCGCCGCCGCCGCGATGATCGTCGCGAACAGCGGATCGCTCGGTTCGGGGTTGGTGACGCGCAGCGGACCGTCGCGTCCGCGCAAGGCATCGTCGCCGGCGCCGGCATAGCTCTCCATCCGCTTGAAGAAGGGCAGCACTTCGGCGTAGCTCCAGCCGCGGTTGCCCATCTGCGCCCAGGTGTCGAAATCCTGGGCCTGGCCGCGCACGAACACCATGCCGTTGATCGAACTCGAGCCGCCGAGCAGCTTGCCGCGCGGCACCGGGATCCGCCGGCCGTTGGTGTTGGCCTCGGGCTCGGACGAATAAAGCCAGTTGGCCGCGGGATTGGCGATCAGCCGGGCCATTCCGATCGGAATCGGCGACCATGGGTGGCTCGCCCGGCCGGCTTCGAGCAGCAGGACCTTGTTGCGCGGGTCTGCCGACAGCCGGTTGGCCACCGCCGCACCGGCCGACCCGGCGCCGACGACAATGTAATCATAGCTTTCCATGTCTGCTGCTCCCCCGCCAGCCGGCGCGCCATCGCGTCGCCGCGATCTCCGCCCGTCCGGCACTATGCCGGGCTTCGGGGAGCGATCAAGCCCGGCGCTGCCTCTCTGGCGGCAAAGGAATGCCGCTCCTTCGTTCCGCTCCTGTAGAGTGCCGCCGATTGCCTGCCTGGCCGGAGGGGATGATGACCGACGACGCTGCCTGGCGTCTCGCCCAGCATGTCTGCCGCACGCATTATGCGGATCTGCCCGCGAGTGCGGTCGCCTCCGCCCGTCGCGATATTCTCGACACCTTCGGCTGCATGCTCGGCGGCAGCGGCTCGCCCGGGATCGGCGAGCTCTGGGGCGTGATCTCGCGCTGGGGCGGGCTGCCGGAAAGCCGCGTCCTGCTGCGCCAGATCAGCCTGCCGGCGCCGCAAGCGGCATTCTTGAACGCCAGCATGGGTCACGCCCTCGATTTCGACGACACCCTCGATACCGGCGGCTCGATCCACCCCGGCGTCTCGGTCCTGGGCGCGGCGCTGGCGGTTTGCGACAGCCGGGGCGGCGTCAGCGGCCGGGATCTGCTGACCGCGGTCGCGCTCGGGCTCGATGTCTCTTGCCGCATCGCCCTCGCCGCGACGCTTGATCGGGGCTGGCACCGCACCGCGGCAATCGGGATCTTCGGCGCGACGGCGGCGGCCGGCAAGCTCGTCGGCCTCGCCCCCGAGCAGATGCTCGATGCGTTCGGCATCGCCTACAGCCAAGCCGCCGGCAATCGGCAATGCATCCTCGACGGCGCCCTGACCAAGCGGATGCAGGCCGGCCAGGCGGCAAGCGCCGGCGTGTTCTCGGCCGTTCTGGCGCAGGCCGGGTTCACCGGGGCGCATCACGTCTTCGGTGGCCGTTTCGGCTTTTTCGAGCTCTATCAGCCGAACGGCTACGACGCCGCGGTGCTGCTGCGCGATCTGGGCACGGTGTTTTGCGGCGAGGCGCTGAGCTACAAGCCCTATCCCTGCGGCCGGCCGTTGCATGGTGCGATCGACGCCGCGCTCGCGGCGCGCGCCCGCCTCGGCATCGAGCGGCCGGGCGACATCGCCGCGGTGACGATCGAGGCGGACCCCGCCGCGCACCACAACGAGTTCGGCCGTGGCCCGGCCAAACGCCGCCCGACCCAGGTGGTCGAGGCGCAGTTCGCCCAGCCTTTCCTGGTCGCCACCGCCCTGGTGCACGGCCGGGTCGGCATCGCCGAGGTCGACGGTCTCGGCGACCCCGCGGTGCTCGCGCTATCGGATCGGATTGCCGGCGCCGCCCGCGACGGCAGACCGAAAGGCTGGCTCAGCATCACCGTGCAAACCGCCGACGGGCGCTCGGCCACGATCGAGGCCGCCGACCCGACCGGCTCGCCGCATAAGCCGCTGACCCAAGCCCAGTTCGAGGCAAAGTTCCGCGACTGCGCGGGCAATTTCGTGCACCCGCTTGCCGGCGCCAGCATCGATGCCGTGCTGGCGACCATCGAGCGATTGGAAACCCTGCCGGATGCGCGGGCGCTGCTGACGCCATTCGCCGGGTAATCGAGCGACCGGCACGACTTGGCGCGGCAGGCTGCGCGGCTCCGAGGAGCCGCCCGCAGCTTAGCCGCCCCCTCCATTCCTGCCGCCAACCTCTATCCTGCGCCACCCTCTATCCTGCGCCACCCTCTATCCTGCGCCACCCTCTATCCTGCGCCACCCTCGATTCCCTGCCGCCGCCCTCCATTTCTGGGATCGTCATCACCGGGCTCGTCCCGGTGATCCACGCCTTTCTCCTCAGCTCTCCTCAGCGTCACGGCCGCCCGGCGGCTGACCTCCCGGTCTACTCCGCCGCCGCGGCGATCTTGGCGCCGCGAAATGCCGGGATCACTTCCTTGGCGAACCGGTCGAGGTCTTCGAGCTGAACCTCGAGCGGGGTCCCGAGCGGGGTCGCGCAAATCACCCGGTCGATCCCCGGATAGCGCTTCTCGACCGCCTTCAACTGCTCGACGATGTCCTCCGGCCGGCCGGCGAGGAAGCCGCCGGCTTTGACCGCGTCCTCGATGGTCGGCAGCTTGGTTTGGGCGGCGAGCCTGGGGTCGCGCATCGCCGCGATCTGCTCGTCGCTCAACGCCCGGACCAGCCGCAATTCGCCGAACATCTTCATGTTCTCTTCGTAATGCGGTGCCGCCTCGCGGATCGCCTGCTCGCGGCTCGACGAGATGTGGAACTGGTAGCCGAGGGCGAGCCGCTCGCCGAGTTCGAGCTTGATGCCGCGCCGGGCATAGGTCGCCTGAAACCCGAGCATGTGGCGCTCGACCGCACCGCCCTCGGCCGAGCCGCCGCCGATCACGCCGCGAATCCCGTATTTGGCCATGAAGTCGAAGGCGCGCTCGGAGCCGCTCTGGATCGGCTGCCAGCACTCGACCGGCAGCCGCTCCGGCGCCGGCACCAGGGTGATCTCCTTCAACGTATAGCCGCGATACGGCACCTCGGGCGGGATCGTGTAGAACTTGCCCTTATGCGCGAACGGCTTCCCTTCAAAGGCCTTGAACAGGATCTCGACGCCCTCCTCGAACATCTCGCGATTGGCGGCCTGGTCGATCAGCGGCGCGCCAAAGCTCTCGACCTCGCGCGTGTGGTAGCCGCGGGCGACGCCGAAGATGACCCGGCCGCCGGTCAGGATGTCGGCCATCGCATAATCCTCGGCCAGCCGCAGCGGGTGCCACATCGGCACCACGTTGAAGCCGCAGCCGATCCTGAGGTTCTTGGTCACCCCGCACAGATGCGTCGCCATCATCAACAAATTCGGGATCAGCTCGGTGCCTTCCGGCTGGAAATGGTGCTCGGCCATCCACAGCGTGTCGAAGCCGCGCTCGTCCATGCACCTTGCGTAGTCCACAACCTTGTGCAGCGCCTTTCCCAATTCCTGGTTCGAATAGCGGCGCTCGTTGATCGGCGTGCCCCGGTAGCCGAGGTTCTCCATGTCGGCGGTGCCGTAATAGGAGCTGTCGAATTTCGTAATCATCAGGCCATTTCCTCGCGATTGCCGGCCGCACCATAGCCGATCGTGAACCCTTCGGGCCAATCAGCATCACCCCATCCGCCATCCCAATTTCAACCGGCCCTCACCCGCCCGATTTCCCGGGCGCTGCGATGTTGCTATCAGCAACGATAGAATTGCCGTAATCGCATGGCATCCTCGGCCGCATCGAGGTGTCCCGCGTGGCGGGCGGGGCGGGGCGGAGGAGAGCGGATATGCCTGATACGGACCTGCAAAAAACAGGTGGAACAGGAGCGGGGCGCGATCCCAAGGGGCGATTTCGCAAGGGGCAGTCGGGCAACCCCAAGGGCCGGCCGCGCGGCCTGGTCAATGGGGCGACGCGGACGGCGGTCCTGCTGCTCGACGGCGAGGCCGAGGCGCTGACCAAGAAGGCGGTCGAATTGGCGCTCGCCGGCGATCCGGCGGCGCTGCGGCTCTGTCTCGAACGCATCGTCGGGGCGCGCCGCGGCCGGCCGATCGCGGTCGCCATGCCGCCAATCGCCACCGTCGGCGACCTCGCCGCGGCGATGGCCGCGATCACCGCGGCGGCGGCCGAGGGCCGGATCACCCCCGAGGAGGCGGTGGCGCTGTCGCAGATGGTCGAAAGCTTCACCCGCACCTTGGACGCGGCGCATGTCGAGCGGCGCCGGCACTGGCGCGGCGTCCTATGGAAACAATCGGTGCAGCAGGCCCGCCGCGCGGCGTTGCGTAAAAAGCAAGACCCGACCCAGCTCTAAGCCGATGCGCCGCGCCGCGGCGCCCGGTGGCATAGCTGTGCGCCGCGCCGCGGCGCGCGGCGGCTTAGCGGCACCTCAATACCGCGCGTTGCCCGGGGTGCGCGGGAACGGGATCGCGTCGCGCACGTTCGAGAGCCCGGTGACGTAGGCGAGGGTGCGCTCGAAGCCGAGGCCAAAGCCGGCATGCGGCACGCTGCCATAGCGCCGCAGATCGCGGTACCAGGCGTAGTGCTCGCGGTCGATGCCGCACTCGGCCATGCGCCGGTCCAGCATGTCGAGCCGCTCCTCGCGCTGGCTGCCGCCGATGATCTCGCCGATCCCCGGGGCGAGCACGTCCATCGCCGCGACGGTCCGCCCGTCGTCGTTCGCCCGCATGTAAAAGGCCTTGATGTCCTTCGGGTAGTTGATCACGACGACCGGCTTCTTGGCATGGCGCTCGGTCAGATAGCGCTCATGCTCCGATTGCAGATCGACGCCCCATTTGACTGGAAACTCGAATTTCTGGCCCTTCGCCCGCTCCAGCACGGCGATCGCCTCGCCGTAATCCATCCGCACGAACTCGGAGCCGACGATCCCTTCGAGCTTGGCCACCAAGCCCTTTTCAATGCGCTCGTCGAAAAACGCCAGGTCTTCCGCCCGTTCTTCGAGCAACGCCGCGAAGGTGTATTTTAAGAGCGCTT
The DNA here is from genome assembly GCA_963755435.1 of uncultured Alphaproteobacteria bacterium. Lineage (GTDB taxonomy): Bacteria > Pseudomonadota > Alphaproteobacteria > ATCC43930 > CGMCC-115725 > AP-15. The sequence continues at coordinate 278,005 of CAVWJX010000011.1, read as the reverse complement.
CGGCGAGGTCGGCATTGTCAGCGAGGTCGGCAAAGGCGATCTCCGGCTCGATCATCCAGAACTCGGCGAGGTGGCGGCTGGTGTTCGAGTTCTCGGCGCGAAAGGTCGGCCCGAAAGTGTAGACCTTGGTCAATGCCAGGCAATAGGCCTCGACATTGAGCTGGCCCGACACCGTCAGAAACGCCTCGCGGCCAAAGAAATCCTGGGCGAAATCGATCTTGCCGTCGGCGGTGCGCGGCAGATTGGCGAGGTCGAGGCTCGACACCCGGAATAACGCCCCGGCCCCCTCGGCATCGGAGGCGGTGATGATCGGCGTGTTGACCCAGAAAAAGCCGTGCTCGTCGAAAAAGCGGTGGATCGCCTTGGCCAGGCTGTGCCGCACTCTCGTCGCCGCCGCGATCACGTTGGTGCGTGGCCGCAAATGCGCCACCTCGCGCAGAAATTCGAGGGTGTGCGGCTTGGGCTGGATCGGGTAGCTCTCCGGGTCGTCGACCCAGCCGATCACCCGCAGGGCGCTCGCCTGCATCTCGAAGGGCTGGCCCTTGGCCGGCGACGGCACGATGGTCCCGTTCGCCTCGACCGCGCAGCCGGCCGTCAGCCGCAACACCTCTTGCGTGTAATTGGCCAAGGTGTTGGGGGCCACCACCTGCACCGGATGAAACGACGAGCCATCGGACAGGTGCACAAACGAGATGCCGGCCTTCGAATCGCGGCGGGTGCGGACCCACCCTTTGACCGTGACCGGCCTGTCCGGCGGCGCCTCGCCGGCGAGAATTTCGCGAGCGCTGAACACTCTCTCTTCCATCGGTCGAGAGTGACTCAGCCCGGCCGATCTTGTCCAGCCGTGCCGGCAGCCGCCGCCGCAGCCGCTGCGGCGGCGATGGTATCAGGCGGCGCGGTCCCAGCCCCACCAGGCGAGGAGCGCCTCGCCCATGATCAGCTGCTTGTCATGGTCGCTGAGCCACGGCAATTCCTCGGTGAACATGGTCACGCATTCTTTCCACGAGCACGGCATCTTGGTGATGTCGGTGCCCCAGAACATCCGGTCGGGCCCGAACGCGTCGTAAACCTGGCGCAGATAGGGGTGCAGCGCCGCAAACGGATAGCCCTCGCCCGAGTAGTGCGGCACCCCGGTCGCCTTGACCGCGATATTGGGGAACCTCGCCAGCGCCAGCAGCTGCGGCATGTGGCTCATCGCCGCCGCATCCTTCAGGGTGCTGGTGCCGCCCCGGCCGCCCAGATGGTCGATCGTCAGGCGCAATCCGGGGTGGCGCTCGGCGATATGGCCGAGCTCGGCCAGCGAATCCGTCGCCAGTGCGGCGATCGGAACCCCGGCCTCCTCGGCCGCCGCCCACAACCAGTCGATGGTGCCGTCATTGAGCCAGCGCCGCGCCGGATCGGTGAGGAACCCGTAGCGCAGGCCGAGCATGCCCGGCTGCTGTCGCCAGCTGTTGATGCAGTCGCGCGATTCCGGCCGGTCGAGCGGCAGCGCCCCCATGATCGCGAACCGGCCCGGGTAGTCCCGAACCGCCTGCAATGCCATCGCGGTCGAGTTCGGGTCCCAGCCCGGCGGATGAATGACAGCCGCGTCGACCCCGCCCTCGTCCATCAAGCCGATCGCTTCCTTGGGGGTGAACGAGGTCACCTGCCGATGCGACCGATTGCTCGGCAGGCCCGATCCCCACAGGTGAATTTGCGCGTCGACGATCTGCATCGCATTCCTCCGCGAATTCCCTACCGCTTCGGCGGGTGGGCACGCACAAATTCTTCGTTGACATCGGCGCCCCAGCCTGGGCCGGTCGGCAGCACGAGCTCGCCGTTGTCGATGACCGGCGGCAGGGTGACGATGTCGTCCTTCCAGCGGACGTCGTCGATGTCGATCTCCATGACTTTGAAGTTGGGCGCGACGGCGCACATATGCGCGCTGATCAGCGAGCCGAGGTGGCCGTTGAAGTTGTGCGGCGCGACATTGACCTCGTAGGCATCGGCCATCGCCGCGATCTTCAACGATTCGAGGATGCCGTTCCAGGCCACGTCGATGATCGCGTAATCGACCGACTGGTTCTCGAAATAGGGCCGGAAATTGCGCCGGCCGTAGATCGATTCGAGGGAGGCGATCGGGGTGCGCGCCGAACGGCGGATCAGGTTGAGGCCGGCCGGGTCGTAAAGGTCGATCTCGAGCCATACGAGGTCGAGCGCCTCGAGGGCGCGCGCCAATCTGATGTAGCCGTCGATCTTGTAGTTGAAATTGGTGTCGAGGTGCAGCCCGACATCGGCTCCGGCGCCGCGCCGGAACGCCTCCAGCTGCGCCACCGCGGCAGCGGCGATCTGGCGATCGGCGTTGAGCTCGGGAAAGCCCGGCGAGTTGCCGGTACCGGGGCCGTACATATAGGGCTTGTCGCGGTCGAAGCGGATCAAATTGGTCTTGAGGCCCTTGAAGCCCTTCTTCCTGACCTCCTCCCCGAGTGCGCACGATGTCGTCGAGCGAGCGCACCGGGTCGACCCCGGCCAATTCCTTGATGCGATCGGCGTGGCGGGCGCGATAGGTGCCGCAATGCGACCAGTAGAGCTGCAGCCGGTCGCGCACCGGGCCGCCGAGCATCTCGTAGACCGGCACGCCCAGGGCCTTGGCCTTGATGTCGACGAGCGCGTTTTCGATCGCTGCGATCGCCATCTGGTTGATGCCGCCCGCCGCCTGCCGCGTCGCCGCATAAAGCAACGTCGAGATCGCCTCGACCGGGCGCGGGTCGCGGCCGATCAGAAAGCGCTCGGCGAGCTTCTGGATGACCCCGCTCAGCCCTTGCGCGCCGTAGCCCTCCATGTATTCCGACCAGCCGACCAGGCCATCGTCGGTGGTGACCTTCAGGAACGAGTTGACCCGCCAGCCGGCATCGCAATGCAAGTCTTCGACTTTGATGATCTTCATCGGCGGCCTCCTCCTGGTCGGCGACATCGCCGACCTGTCCGCGTTCACCAGTGATCATGCGCCGCTCTTCGAGCGTTTGCCAGATTGGGTTGCGCCGCCTCCGGCGTCGCCGTACCGGGACCAATGATTTGCGATTGCCCAGTTATTCGCCACCAGGCCGTCGCCGCTCGCTGCGCAGCCGCTTCCTGACCCTGTTGCGCGACCGCCTCGCCGAGGACCGCCCATCGCTGCGGGTCAGATTCTGGGACGGCGAGGTCTTCGATTTTACCGCCGGCCCGCGGGTCACGATCGCGCTCGGATCGCCGCGTTTGCTGCGCCTGTTTGTGGCCGGAGACATGGCCCGGCTGGGCCAGGCCTATGTGGCTGGCGACATCGAGGTCGAGGGCCGCCTTCAGGATGTGCTGCAGGTCGGCGTCACCTTGGCCGAACGCCTTGGCAAATCGGCTTTGTTGCGCCGTCTGGCGCCGCTCTGGCGGCTCGGCCGGTTCCGGCACAGCACGGCTCTCGACCGTGCGGCGATCCGCTATCACTATGACATATCGAACGAGTTCTACCGGCTGTGGCTCGACCGCAACATGGTCTATTCCTGCGCCTACTTCGTGACCGGAGCGGAGGATCTCGATACCGCGCAGGAGCAAAAGCTCGCCCATATCTGCGGCAAGCTGCGGCTCCGCCCCGGCGACCGGCTGCTCGACATCGGCTGTGGCTGGGGCGGCCTGTTGTGCTGGGCGGCCACGCACTGCCGGATCGAGGGCGTCGGGATCACCTTGAGCGACCAGCAATTCGCCGAGGCCCGCGAACGCGTCGCCGCCGCCGGGCTCGAGGGACAAATCGAAATCCGCCGCGAGGACTACCGCGAGCTGCCGCCGGCGCCGCTCTACGACAAGATCGTCTCGGTCGGCATGTACGAGCACGTCGGCATCGCCAACCTGCCGCGCTATTTTGCGACGGTTGCCCGGCTGCTGCGGCCGGGGGGCCTCGCCCTCAACCACGGCATCACCGCCGCCGACCGCGACGGGCAGGCGCAAGGGCCGCCGGGCGGCGAGTTCATCGAACGCTTTGTGTTTCCCGGCGGCGAGGTGCCGCACATCTCGCGCGTCCTCTACGAGATTGCCGGCGTCGGGCTGGAAATCCTCGACATGGAGGATCTGCGTCCGCATTACCCGCCGACCCTGCTCCATTGGGTGCGCCGTCTCGAAGCCCGGCGCGAGCCGGCGATCGCCGCCGCCGGCGTCGAGCGCTACCGGATCTGGCGGATGTACATGGCCGGCATGGCCTATGCGTTCGATCGCGGCTGGCTGTCGGTGTGTCAGACCTTGGCGCAAAAGCCGTTGCCCGGCGGCATGGCTGCGCGACCCTGGACCCGCCGCTACCAATACGCCGAGGAGCCCGCGCCGCCGCTGAGCCGCGCGCCCGATTGGGGCGATCTGTGAGCGCAGGGCTCCCCTGAATAGGGACCACCCGCCGCTCGCGGTCCGCGGTGACGCCGGCAGACCCACGCGCCGGCGCTTTTTCGTTATCCGAGCCGGCGGCGGCGACGGACCGTGCCGAGGCCGATCAGCGTGGGCAGGAAATCAGCCCTAGTCCCAGATCCGGTCGGTCAGCGGCAGGCCGCGGATGTCGTCGCGGGTCAGCGGCCGGTCGGGGATGATGCCGGCCTCGTCGATCAAGGCGGCGACTTGGCGGGTGTGCTGGGCCGAGTGCCAGACGGTGCGCTCGAACATCTCGTGGCGCGAGGTCTCGCCGAAATAGGTTGGGACCGGACCGGCGAAATCCTGGCCCTCGACCCGCCGCCACCAATCGGCGAAGCGCGCCTGCACGCTCCGGCCGAAATCGGCGACCGCGGCGCTGCTCCGCATCTCGGGCGGCGGCGGTGCCGTCAGCCACTCGTAGGTCAGCGGCGCGCCGGTCTCGTCCAGGTCGAGAAACGCCGTCGGGATCTGGAAGATGTGGTGCATCACCGTGCGCCACGAACGCGGCCGGTTGGGCAATTGGCTTTCGAGCCGGGCGTCCGGCATCTGGCGCACCAGCCGGATCGCGGTCTCGAGCACATGATCGTAGCACCGGGCCAGTTCGGCCGGCGACAGCACCGGCGACGTCCGATCTTCGAGGCCGAGAAACTCGACGACGTCGCGGATCACCTGGGCGAAGACAAAGCGGTCGCCGCGAGAGACCACCGGGACCGAGCTCGCACCCAGCCGGCGCAGCTCGTCGAGGCCGCCCGGATCCGCCATGACATTGATCGATTGATACTCGATCCCACGGACCGAGAGGTATTCCTTAACCCTGAGGCAGCTGGTTCAATGCGGCTGCCAAAATACCTTGATCGCCTCGCTCATCCCGCCCTCGCCGTGTCGATCCAAGCATCGTCATGGTAGGGGAGCCGCAGGGCGCCCGCAACCGGGGAAATCCGCCAGCCCACGCGGAACCACAGGGCGGCGGCGCGACGACCGGCCGCCGCCGCGAACCCGGTCGTGCTACGATGCCAGCGGATTTGACGGACGAGGATCGGTGATGCCCGAGATCGGATTGTTCGAGGCGATCGATTCGGCCCGCTCCTTGCGCCGCCTCAAGCCCGACCCGGTCCCCGAGGCGCTGATTACCAGGGTGCTCGACGCCGCGGTGCGCGCCCCCTCCGCCGGCAACGCGCAGAACTGGGCCTTTATCGTGGTGCGCGACCCCGCGCAGCGGCGCCGGATTGGGGTCGTCTACCGCAAGGCTTCCGATATCGCCGCGGCTATCTACGCCGCGCGCGGCCGGCCGCCGCATCTGAGCGAGCGGCAATTCGCCCGGATGCTGCAGGCGGGCGGCTATCTGTGGGACCATATCGGCGAGGCCCCGGTGCTGCTGGTCGCGTGCCAGAGCCGCCCGGTGACGCCGCCGCGCAACACGCTGCCGCCCGAGATTGCCGCCGGTTACGACGGCGAGATCGCCTATGCCGACCGTATCCGCGGCGCCAGCATCTATCCAGCGGTGCAGAATATTGTGCTGGCCTGCCGCGGCCTCGGGCTCGGCACCACGATCACGACCAACCACATCCGCTGCGAGGACGAGCTGAAGAGCGTGCTCGGCATCCCCGACGATGTCGCCACCTTCGCGCTGATGCCGATCGGCTGGCCGCTCGATCCGTTCGGCCCGCTGACCCGCCGCCCGCTCGCCGAAGTCGTCCATGCCGACCGCTGGGGCATGGCGTGGCCCGGCTGAAGCGGCAGCGCCCGGGCTCGGCGCGCCCATTCAACGCAGCAGCAGCGACGCCAGAAGCGCCAGCGCCAACAGCGCGGCGATACCCTGCCAGACCTGCAAGGGCGCGCGTTGGTAAAGCGTCGGCGGCTGCTGCATGGCGCTGGGAGCGCGCGCCGGCCCGGCCTCGATCTCGAGGGCGAACTCGGTCATGTCGCGAAACCGCTGCGCCGGATCGACCGCGATCGCCCGCGCCAGCGCTGCCTCGATCCAGGCTGGCAGGTCCGGCCGCAGCTCCGAGAAACGTTGTGGCCGGCTGCGCCGCGGCGGGCTGACCGCGTCGACGTTGGCGTACGGATATTGGCCGGTGAAGGCGCGAAACATGGTGACGCCGAGGGCATAGACATCGGTGGCCTCGTTGCCGGGTTCGCCCGCCGCCATCTCGGGCGCCATGTAGGCCGCAGTGCCGGGAATGTTCTCGGGCGGGAACTCCTCGAGCCCGGCAACCCGAACCACCCCGAGATCGACGAGCTTCAAGGCGCCGTTGCCTTCGAGGATCACGTTGTCGGGCTTGATGTCGCGATGGATGATGCCGGCGCGATGCAGTGCCGCCACCGCCCGGGCGAGGGCGATAGCGATGTTGCGCCCTTCCTCCAGCCCCAGGGCCGGGCTGCGCGACAGCCGGGCTTCCAAGAGCTCGCCCTGATAGAGCACCATCACCGTATAGAGGCAGGTCTGGCGCCCAGGCGGCAGCTCGATGATCCGCCCGATCCCCGGGTTGTGCACCCGCGCGCCGACCCAAGCCTCGCGGACAAAAGCGGCGCGATAGGCCGCGACGCTGGCGATCTGCGGCTTGGGGAATTTGAGCGCGAAATTGCCGCCCTCGATCTCGTCCTCGGCGGCGAACAGCCGGCTGTAGCGCCCGTCGGAGATCAGCGCCTTCAGGACAAACCCGTCGATCGTCTCGCCGCGTACCGGCACCGGGATGATCGGCAGCTGCTGCATCGCCGCGCTGACGTCGCTCGACCCCGCCTGCGGCAGGGCGACGACATCGAGGACGAGGGCGGTGGCGTTGTCGGTACCGCCGGATTGGAGTGCGGCTGCGACCAGCGCCCCGGCGGTGTCCTCGGGTGCGGAGCGCGAGCGCAAGATGTCGGCGATTTGCTGTTCCGGCAGAAACCCGTGCACGCCGTCGCTGCATAAGAGAAACCGGTCGTGCAGAGCGACCGGCTGGGTCGAGTAGTCGAGGCGCACCTCCGCCTCGACCCCGAGCGCCCGGGTCAGAATGTGCGAGCGAGCCGTGCCGTTCTCACGCACGTGGTCGGTAGTCAGGCAGCTGAGGCGGGTGCCGCTGAGGCGATAGGCGCGGGTATCGCCGGCATGCAACAGGTGGGCGATGCGGCCGCGCAGCACCAGTGCTGTGAAGGTGCAGCCCATGCCGGCGAGTTCGGGGTCTCGGCGACCCAAGGAGTTCATCCAGCTGTTCAGCGCACTGATGATCCGGGGGCCAGCCCGTTGCACCTCCATGGTCTCGGGCAGGTCGCAAAATCCGTCGAGAAAGCCGCGCACCGCGGTCTCGGCGGCGATACGGCCGCCCTTGGCGCCGCCGATGCCGTCGGCGATCGCGGCGATTACCTCCGGGCGCGGCTCGGCCAGTTCCGCGCCGATCACGGCGCCGGCGAAATCCTGGTTGTCCTTGCGCGGCCCGGTCTTCGAGGCGAAGCCGACGCTCGCCTGGGGGCCGATTTCAGCCGTCGGCATGGCGGCGGGCGAGTGGAATTGCGGGCCGACCGACGACTGACCGAGCGGCGACCCCAATGCCCGCTTCAGGTCGCCGCACCGTACCCGCACCGCGATTTCCAGCGGCAGCATCGGCCACGCTGAGAATTGCCGAGGGCACTCGGTGCGCCCGGTCCAGCTCCATCATCTCTGCTTCTAGCCGTCCACCTCAACAAATCGAGATATCTTGACATTTTGATCAACTCGCCGGTTAAATTGCTTACAAATTCGCCTCATTATTGCCTATGGCTTAGGCACATCGGCGCCGTGCACAGTCCGGTCGAAAACGCGAGACTGGGCGCCGGCCTCCGGCTATTCCGGTCCGGCAGGTGTAATGCAGGAAATAGCCGCCGGTGCTCGAGGCGTTGCGGAACTGCAGCTGACCCGTCACGCGATCGAGGTCGAAATAGCCCTGATTTGGATCATGCCAGCTAATCCGATTGTGGCTGATCGTGGCGGGGAGCGAATCGACCCGAGCGTGATCGAGGTCGACGACGACCGGCCAACTCGCCCCGCTCGCGGGATTGGTGCAGCTCAGGTGCAGGCTGCCGGTCTCGGCCGCTCGTGAGTCGCCGGCCGCAGCCAGCAGCAGGGCGCCGGCGGCGAACCCGCAAACCATCGATCGAACGACCCAGCGTCGCGGACGCGGCGGTTTGCGGTCCCGCACCGGCGACGTTGTCGCCGGCGAAGACCCTGGCGGATCGAGCAACATCGATGGAGGCCTCGTCGACAGCCGGGAACCATTTTCTATCTAGGCACGGATCTTGCCTCAAAGCGATCCCGAGGGGGTGCGCTTTCCGCATTCGCCAGTGAAGGGCGCGGCTGTTCGCTGGGTCCGATTACAACCGCAAGAGGCAAATAGATGTTAGTTCCCTCGCCAAAATGGCTCGATACCGGGTCCAATGCCTGGCAAATGGCGGCCGCTACCTTTGTCGGCCTTCAGAGCATCCCCGGGCTGGTAATTCTCTATGGCGGTATCGTCAAAAAGAAGTGGGCGCTCAACTCGGCTTTCATGGCGATGTACGCCTTTGCCGCGGTGATGGTCGTCTGGGTGCTGTGGGCCTACAACATGTCCTTCGGCCCGCAAATGCTGCCGTTCTGGGGCACCCCGCATCCGGCGCTCTCCGCCGCTTTCCTGACCGGGCAGGCGACGGTCCCGGCCGCCGCCTCGGGAATGCCGCCGCTGGGCTTTCCGATGGCGACGATGATGTTCTTCCAGTTCGTCTTCGCCGCAATCACCGTAATCATCCTCGCCGGCTCGCTGATCGGACGAATGAGCTTCAAGGCGTGGATTATCTTCGTGCCGGTGTGGATGACCTTTGTCTACACCGTCGGCTGCTTCAGCATCTGGGGCGGCGGCTGGCTGGCCCAACTCGGCGCGCTCGATTTCTCCGGCGGCTACGTGATCCATCTCGCCGCCGGCACCTCGGGCTTTGTCGCTGCGGCGGTGATCGGTCCGCGGATTCAGCAGGATCGTGACCATTTCCCGCCGAACAGCCTCTTAATGGCGCTGGCCGGCGCCGGGATCCTGTGGCTTGGTTGGAACGGCTTCAACGGCGGCGATCCCTACTTTGCCAATGCCGATGCCTCTGCCGCCATCCTGAACACCAACCTGACGACTTGCGTCGCGCTGCTTGTCTGGACAATCATGGATTCGATGGCCTACGGCAAGCCATCGGTGGTCGGCGCGGTCAACGGCATGATCGCGGGCCTCGTTGCGATCACCCCAGGCGCCGGTTACGTCAATGGCTGGGGGGCGATCGTCATCGGCCTCTGCGCTGGCATCATTCCCTGGTTCTTTATGAACAAGGTGCAGACGACCGCGCTGTTCCGCAAGGTCGACGATACTCTTAGCGTGCTGTCGACCCACGGCGTCGCTGGGTTGATGGGCGGCCTGCTGGTCGGTATCCTTGCTTGCCCTGACATGATCGAGTATATCGGGACGGAGAAGGACGCACCGGGCGTGAGCGCGACGGGCTGGATCTACGGCAACTTCCATCAGTTCCTGCTGCAGGTGTACGCGGCCGCATTCATTATTGTGTTCAACGTCGTTGCCACCTTCGTCATCCTCAAGGTGATCTCGATCTTCGTGGCCTTGCGGATGGACGAGGCGACGTTGCGCGTCGGCGACGATGCGGTCCATGGCGAGACGGCCTACAACTTTGGTGATGGCGACGAAATACCGGCCGTCGCCGATTGAGCGGCCCAACTCGGTCCTGGCGGTGCGCAGGGGCCGGCCAATGCGGCCGGCCCCATTCGGCCGGTGTAGGGCAACGGTAATCTCGCCCGATCCTGCCGCCGCCAACCCGACGCGCATCAGGTTTACCGAAAACTGCGGGGCGCGGCCGCCTTATTTTGCGGCGCCAATAGCTTCCCCGAACCAGGCTTCACCAACGTCGTGGCTTCAGCGAAAAGGTAGGGGGATGAGACCGTTCTATGGCTGCGGGCAACGCGCGCTGGTCGCTGCCGGCCTGCTCGCCGCCGTTCTGGTGGCGCTGGCCGCCCCTTCAGCTGCGGCCATGGCCAACGCGGCAGCCGCGCCGAAGCTCGACAGCGGCGACACCGCATGGATGCTGACCTCGGTCGCGCTGGTGCTGATGATGACCATCCCCGGCGTGGCATTGTTCTATGGCGGCATGGTCCGCAAGATGAACGTCTTGTCGACGGTGATGCAGAGCTTTGCCGTGACCTGCCTCGTCACCCTCTTGTGGACCGTGATCGGCTATAGCCTCGCCTTTACCACCGGATCGCCGGTCCTCGGCGGGCTGAGCCGGTTCCTCTTGATCGGGATGACGATGCAGTCGGTCAACGCGCTCGCGCCGACCATCCCGGAATCGGTCTACATGTGTTTTCAGATGGCCTTCGCGATCATCACCCCGGCGTTGATCTGCGGGGCCATCGCCGACCGCATGAAATTCTCCGCCCTCCTATGGTTCATCGGACTGTGGAGCCTCTTCGTCTACGCGCCGATCGCGCATTGGGTGTGGGGGACCGACGGCTTCCTCAACGGCGCCGGGGTGCTCGATTTCGCCGGCGGCACCGTGGTGCACGTCAATTCGGGCGTCGCCGGCCTGATGGCGGCGCTGGTCCTGGGCAAGCGGCGCGGTTACGGCACCGAGCCGATGGCGCCGCACAATCTGGTCCTCAGCGTGGTCGGCGCCTCCCTCCTATGGGTCGGCTGGTTCGGCTTCAACGCCGGATCGGCCACCGCCGCCAACGCCAACGCCGGCATGGCGATGACCGTGACCCAGATCGCCACCGCCACCGCGGCGCTGGCGTGGATGTTTGCCGAGTGGAGCACCAGGGGCAAGCCGAGCGTGCTGGGGATCATCTCGGGGGCGGTCGCCGGGCTCGTCGCGATTACCCCGGCTTCGGGCTTTGTCGATCCGCGCGGTGCGCTGATCATCGGCGCAGCCGCTGGCGTCGTGTGCTACTGGAGCACCACCGGCCTCAAGCATGCGCTCGGCTACGACGACAGTCTCGATGCCTTTGGCGTGCACGGCGTCGGCGGTGCGCTCGGCGCCATCCTGACCGGCGTCCTCGCCGTCGCCTGGGTCGGCGGTCCCGGTAAAAGCGGCCTCATTGACGGCAACCCGCACCAGGTGCTCGTGCAGCTCTATGCGGTAGCCGTGACCGTCGTCTACGATGCGGTCGTGTCCCTGATCCTGTTAAAGCTCGTCGATCTGACGGTCGGCCTGCGGGTCGACGGCGACATCGAACGCGAGGGCCTCGACCTGGCGATCCACGGCGAGGCGGTGCCGTGAAATTTCGATCGCCGAACCGGCCGGCAAACAACTCTTTAGCGTGGTGCAGCGATGAAAAAGGTTGAGGCGATCATCAAGCCGTTCAAACTCGACGAGGTCAAAGACGCGCTGCACGAGGTCGGCGTCACCGGCATGACGGTCAGCGAAGTCAAGGGCTTCGGCCGGCAGAAAGGCCACACCGAGGTTTATCGCGGCGCCGAATACGTGATCGACTTTTTGCCCAAGATCAAAATCGAGGTCGTCCTCGACGACGCGCTCGTCGAGCGCGCCGTGCACGCGATCCAGGACGCGGCGCGCACCGACAAGATCGGCGACGGCAAGATTTTTGTGGTGCCGATCGAGCAGGCGATCCGCATCCGCACTGGTGAGCAGGGGCCGGACGCGGTGTGAGCGGCTAGTCAGAACCGACCCTGCTGCCGCCGCTCTGCGGCCGGTCCCGCGCGGCCGCTCGCCGGGCTAGTCTTCTGGCCGGATCAGCCGCTGGCGGGATCAGCCTTGCCCGGATCGGCCCCGCCTGCTTCGGGCGCCGCTGTGCCAGGCTGTCGCTCGCCGGGATGAAATTCGAGCGACACGCCATTCATGCAATAGCGCTGCCCGGTCGGTTGCGGTCCGTCGTCGAACACATGGCCCAGATGGCCGCCGCAGCGGCTGCAGTGAACTTCGTTGCGCACCATGAACAGGCTGCGGTCGGTCTCGGTCTCGACCGCATCGGCGAGCGGCTCGGAAAAGCTCGGCCAGCCGGTGCCGCTGTTGAACTTGGCCGCGGCGGCGAACAACGGCTGGCCGCACCCGGCGCAATGAAAAATCCCCGCGCCGTGCTCCTTGTCGAGCGGGCTCGACCCGGCGCGCTCGGTGCCATGCTGGCGCAGCACGCGATATTGGGCCGGCGACAGCTTGGCCCGCCACTCCTCTTCGCTCAGCACCACCGGGAATTTCTTGTCGTCCGCGTGCCCCTTGCCGCCGAGCCGACCAAACAAACCGCCCGCCATGATTTTCGCTCCGATAGGCTATTCAGCAGCACCAATATCGGGACGGGCGATGCTGCCGATAAGGGCCAAGCGGCAAAAGCATCAGAGAGCGAGCCCAATCAATGCACCTGCTCGCCCTTCTCCGGGATCGGGCGCAAGAGTTCAGCGGTGGACCGGGCGATCCAGCACCACACGACGCAGGTCAACTCGTCATCGGCCGTGCGCAGCCGCTGCGCTTCGCGCTGGGCTACGTCGGCGGCGGCGGCGCCGTGTCGGCGGACCAGAAGCAACGCAGCTTCCCAAATCTTGCGCTCGTTGGTCATCATCGTGATCATCGCGATCATAACGCCGGCGGCGGCGAGCGAGTTTCCTAAAATCCGGCGCGGCACCGTGAGCAGGCGCGCGCCTCCAACATATAGTTGCTCCATGAGCAGGATATACCGAATGCTGCTTGCGTCAACAGGCGCCCTCGCTATATTCGCGCGATGGCCGATCTGTTCGACGCACCGGTTCCGAAATCCGCCGACGGCTATTCGGCCAAGGACATCGAGGTGCTCGAAGGGCTGGAGCCGGTCCGCCGCCGCCCCGGCATGTATATCGGCGGCACCGACGAGCGCGGCCTGCATCACCTCGCCGCCGAGGTCATCGACAACGCCATGGACGAGGCCGTCGCCGGGCACGCGACGCGCATCGAGATCGAGCTTGCCGGCGGTAATTGGCTGACCGTTCGCGACAACGGCCGCGGCATTCCGGTCGATCCCCATCCGCGCTTTCCGGAGAAATCCGCCCTCGAAGTCATTCTGACGACCCTGCATGCCGGCGGCAAATTCGGCGGCGACGCCTATCGGACCGCCGGCGGCCTGCACGGCGTCGGCGTGTCGGTGGTCAACGCGCTCTCGGACGCGCTCGAAGTCGAGGTTGCCCGCGATCGCAGGTTGTGGCGCCAATCCTACAGTCGGGGGTTGCCCTGCGCTGATCTTCAGGAATGCGGCCCGGTCAACAACCGGCGCGGCACCACCCTGCGGTTTCACCCCGATCCCGAGATTTTCGGTGCGCTCGGCTTCCGCCCGGGCGTGCTCTACCAGTTGGCGCGCTCCAAGGCCTACCTGTTCCGCGGGCTCGAAATCCGCTGGAGCTGCGACCCTTCGCTGCCGCGGCCCGAGGTGGTTCCGGCTGAGGCGCGGCTACACTTTCCGGGCGGTCTCGGCGACTTTCTCGCCGCCAGCCTCGATGGCCAGTCGATGGTGGTCTCACGCCCTTTCCTGGGGCAGGCCGATCTCGCCGAAGGCGGCAAGGTCGAATGGGCGGTAGCCTGGCCTGAAGACGAAGAAGCGGGGTTCAGCCACTCCTACTGCAACACGATCCCCACACCAGAGGGCGGAACTCATGAAACCGGCCTTCGCAACGCGCTGTTGCGCGGAATCAAGGGCTACGGCGATCTCATTAACCACCGCCGCGGCGCGCAGGCGACCGGCGAGGATGCGACCGGCGGAGCGGCGCTGCTGCTCTCGTTGTTCATCCGCGACCCGCAGTTCCAGGGGCAGACCAAGGAGCGGCTGGCCTCGGCCGAGGCCACCCGGCTCGTCGAGAATGCGGTCAAGGACCATTTCGATCACTGGCTCGGCGCTGACCCGGCAACGGCCCGGCTCCTGCTCGACCACATTGGCGAGCGTGCCGAGGAGCGCCAGCGCCGCCGCCAGCAGCGCGAGCTCGCGCGCAAGACCGCAACTCGCAAGCTGCGGCTGCCGGGCAAGCTCGCCGATTGCACCCGCGACAGTGCCGCCGGCACCGAGATCTTCCTGGTCGAGGGCGACAGCGCCGGCGGTTCGGCCAAGCAGGCGCGCGACCGCGAGACCCAGGCGATCCTGCCGTTGCGCGGCAAGATCCTCAACGTCGCCAGCGCTTCGGCCGATAAGATGCGCGCCAACCAGGAGCTGGCCGACATCGTTTTGGCGCTCGGCTGCGGCGCGGGACTGCATTACCGCGAGGAGGCGCTGCGCTACGAGCGGGTCGTGATCATGACCGACGCCGACGTCGACGGCGCGCATATCGCCTCGCTCTTGATGACCTACTTTTATCGCGAGATGCCAAAACTGATCGACCGCGGGCACCTCTATCTGGCATTGCCGCCGCTCTACCGCCTGACCCAGGGCGAGGTCACCCGCTATGCCCGCGACGACGCTCATCGCGAGGAGTTGCTGCGAACCGAATTTACCGGGCGCGGCAAGATCGAGGTCAGCCGCTTCAAGGGGCTCGGCGAAATGCCGGCGCGCTCGCTGCGGGCGACGACGATGGACCCGGCGCAACGTACGCTTCTGCGGGTCGGCATCGGGTCACTGCGGCCGCCGCCGATCAATGGGGAAATGTCCGAAGAAGAGCCGAGAGAGGCAGGGCCAGGCGCGCGGACCCGGATTTTGGTCGAAACCCTGATGGGCCGCCGCCCCGAACTGCGCTTCGACTACATCCAAAAGAATGCCCGCTTCGTCCGCGATCTCGATTTGTAAAGATTCCTTGCGCAACCGGAGAAACCCGCTTACCTAAAATATGTCGACCCGTTTGGGTTCGGCTTCCGGCCTTGCGTTCGTATGCGATCGTCCGACCGTTTCCCGAGCCAATCGATGTCCGATACGCTGCGCATCCGCGCAGCGGCCTATCTTGCTACTTGGAGTTACTGCTGATGGCGACCGGTACGGTCAAATGGTTCAATGCGCAAAAGGGCTATGGATTCATCCAGCCCGAAAACGGCGGTGCCGATGTGTTCGTGCACATCTCGGCCGTCGAACGCGCGGGTATCGACAATCTGCGTGAGGGCCAAAAGCTCAGTTTCGAGCTGGAACAAGGCCAACGCGGCCGGGTTTCCGCAGTGAACCTGCGCCCGGTCTAAGGGAGGTTAGGAGAGTTAGGCGGGGGTGCCGGCGCGCCCCCGTTTCTTTGCCTAGGAGACCTGGTTGGCCAAGGAAGATCTGATCGAATTCGAAGGCACTGTGC
Source organism: uncultured Alphaproteobacteria bacterium (assembly GCA_963755435.1). Taxonomy (GTDB): domain Bacteria; phylum Pseudomonadota; class Alphaproteobacteria; order ATCC43930; family CGMCC-115725; genus AP-15. The sequence continues at coordinate 262,400 of CAVWJX010000011.1, read as the reverse complement.
TCGAGCTGCTTCCCGACGCACGGTTTCGCGTACGGCTCGACAATGGGCACGAAACCCTCGCCTATTCCTCCGGGAGGATGAAAAAGAACCGCATCCGCATCCTCGCGGGCGACCGGGTGACGGTCGAGATGACGCCATACGATCTGACCAAGGGCCGGATCAACTTCCGCCATAAGGATGAGCGAGCGGGGCCGCCGATGGCGCCGCGGCCGCAATTTCGCCGACGCTGATCGTGTTCCTGCCCTGTGGCGGCGGCATGGCTGCCGGCGAAGAAAAAGATTGACATGCCCTCAGCCATGCCCAATTAAAAGCATAACGTACAACGTAACTAATTGTTACAAAAAGGCTACAACTCCTCAATGGGTTTTTCAGAACTCGAACTGTCGCCTGAGGTTCTTCAGGCAGTATCCGACGCTGGTTATACGATCCCCACCGCGATCCAGGAACAAGCCATCCCCTATGTAAAACGCATGCGGGATGTTTTGGGCTGTGCGCAGACGGGAACCGGAAAGACCGCGAGCTTTGTCCTGCCGATGGTCGACATGCTGGCAGCGGGCCGGTCGCGGGCGCGAATGCCGCGCTCGCTGATCCTGGAGCCGACACGCGAACTGGCGACACAGGTCGCCGCCTCTTTCGAGCTTTACGGCAAATACCATCGTCTAACGATGGCCTTGTTGATCGGCGGCGAGAGCTTTGTCGACCAGGAGCGCAAGCTCGACCGCGGCGTTGACGTCCTGATCGCCACCCCGGGGCGGCTGCTCGACCTGCACGGACGCGGCAAGATCCTTTTGTCCGACGCGCACATCCTGGTCATCGACGAGGCCGACCGGATGCTCGACATGGGCTTTATCCCGGACGTGGAGCGGATCGTCGGGCTGCTGCCGAAAAACCGGCAGACCCTGTTTTTCTCGGCGACGATGCCGGCCGAGATCCGCAAGCTCGCCGACGCGTTTTTGAACAATCCTGTGGAAATCTCGGTGGCGCCGCCGGCCTCGCCGGCAGCGCTTGTGGTCCAGTCGCTCGTCGTCGTCGATCCGCGCGACAAGCGCGAGGCGCTGCGCCGGCTGATCGGGTCGGAGGACGTTAAAAACGCGCTGATCTTTTGCAATCGCAAGCGCGACGTCGACATTCTTTTCAAATCGCTGGCTCGGCACGGCTTTGACGCTGCAGCCCTGCATGGCGACATGCCGCAGCCGAAACGTACCGAGACGCTGGAACGCTTTAAGCGCGGCGAGATCCGGCTGCTGGTCGCCAGCGACGTTGCCGCCCGCGGGCTCGACATCAAGGGCATGAGTCATGTCTTCTGCTTCGATGTGCCGATCCATGCCGAGGATTACGTGCACCGCATCGGCCGCACCGGCCGGGCCGGGCTCAGCGGCCGCTCGTTCATGCTGGCGGCGCCCGAGGACGGCAAGGCGGTCGCCGAAATCGTCAAGCTGATCGGCAACGACATTCCGATCGGCACGATCGAAGGCATCGACACCGCCGAGCTCGACTACACCGCACGCCGCGGACGCGGCTCGCGCCCTGCCGCCGGTACTACTCGGCCCGATCGTCCGCCTCGCGCCGCCGGCGACAAGCCCGCTCCGCGCGTGGCCGCGGCGAGGGAACGCACGCCCCGCCGCAAGCCGACCTCGCCCGGCGATGCCGGGATGCGCGCCGGTTCGGAAGTGCCCAGCCGGTCCAAACGGCCGGAACGGCCAATGCCGCACGAACCGCAGCGCTCGGATCAACCGATCCAGCATAGCAATGGCGCCAACGTCACCCCGTTCCCGCGTGCCGCCCAGCCGCGCCGTCCGAGGCCAGCGGCGCGCGGCGCGGACGAGGATCGCAAGGTCGTCGGCTTTGGCGACGATCTGCCGGCCTTTCTCGCGCGTCCGCCGCGCGTCGTCACCGGTCCCTAGCCCCGAGCAAGACCGGCCCCCCGAGCCGCTCGCGATCCCGCGATGAAGACGATTTTTGTCATGGTCAAATGCGACCTCGGCCAAGCCTATACCGTGGCCGACGCGGCGGTCCTCGGCCTCGAGCAGGTCTCGGAGGTCTATTCGACCTCGGGCCAATACGATCTCCTGATGAAGTGCTACCTGCCGGACGAAACCGATATTGGCCGGTTCGTCACCGAGCGGGTACAGACCCTGACCGGGGTGAAAGATACCTTCACGTTGATCGCATTCAAAGCGTTCTCGCAAGATTCGTCGGCCTAGTCGCTGCACCTCGGCGATCTCACACTTGCTTTCCGATCCGGGCGATGCCATCCCGTCTCGCGGACGGGTGAAGGTGGGCGATGAGCGCGGATCAGACGGGCTGGGTGAGGGCGGCCGCTCGCAGCGAGCTGGCAGCGGGCGAGGTCATCGGCGTCGAAATCGCCGGCCACTGGATTGCGATCTATGACAGCGACGAGGGGCTCTTTGCCACCGACAATGTGTGCACCCATGCCTATGCCTGTCTTTCCGACGGCTGGCTCGACGGCGCGACGATCGAATGCCCGCTGCATGCGGCGCGCTTTGACATCCGTACCGGCAAGGTGCTCGACCCGCCGGCGACCGAAGACTTAAAAACCTACCTGGTCCGTCTCGTCGGCGACGACATCGAGGTCAAGCTCGCCTGAGCAGGCCGTTTCAGTCGTAAACCCGCCGGTACAGCTCGATGATCTCGTCGCTCGACGGCACCAGCGGATTGTTTGCGGGCGACCCCGAGGCTAGCGCCTGGCTCGCCATCACCGGCAGCAATTCCTCGTAGCGCCCGGCATCGATGCCGTAAGCGCGCGGGCTAGGCACCTCCAAATCCCGGTTCAGCCGGCGCAATTCGTCGAGCAGCCGCGCCGTTGCCCCTTGGTTGCCTTCTCCCTCCGGGGCCAGCCCCATCGCGCGGGCGCAATCGGCATAGCGATCCAGTGCCGCGGGCGCCGAAAAGGCGGTGATCTGCGGCAGCAGCATTGCGTTGGAGAGACCGTGCGGCACATGGAAAAAGGCGCCGATCGGCCGGCTCATGCCGTGGACCAGCGCGACGCTCGAATTCGAAAAGGCCATCCCGGCGGTCGTCGCGCCGAACATCATCGCCTCGCGCGCGGCACGGTTGCCGGGTTCGGCGCAGGCGGTGCGGATGTGACGGGCGATCAGCCCCATCGCGTTCTTCGCGAGCCCGTCGGTATAGGGGCTGGCGCGCCGGCTGACATAGGCCTCGATCGCGTGGGTCAGGCTGTCGAGCCCGGTATCCGCGGTCAGCCGCAGCGGCATCGTCAGGGTCAGCTCGTAATCGACGATCGCGGCCAATGGGCAGCAGGCGAGACCGGCGACCAACATCTTCTCGTCGCTTTCGGTGTCGGTGATGACCGTGAACCGGGTCACCTCAGACCCGGTGCCGGCGGTCGTCGGCACCGCCACCAGCGGCAGCCCGGCCTTCGGGATCTCGGCCGGAACCTTCCAGTCGCGCATCCGCCCGCCATTGGCGGCGAGCACGCTGATCGCCTTTGCCGTATCGATTGGGCTGCCGCCGCCGATCGCCAGCAGGCTGTCGAAACTGCCGCTGTTCAGCACCCGCGCGCCGGCCTCGACCACCGCCGTGGTCGGGTCGGGAACGGTGTCGGCGAAGACCTCAATGCCAATCCCGGCGCGGTCGAGCAGCCCGCTCGCGCGCTCAAGAATGCCGCAGTCGCGGATATAGGGGTCGGTGACGATCAGCGGCCGGGCGAGGCCGAACCGCGTCAGCATTCCCGGCAATTCGGCGAGCGCGCCGCCGCCGATCGCCAGCAGCCGCGGTGTGGTGATGATCGCAACCATGAGCCCCTCCTGTTGGTCGCCGCCTCGCCACAGTAGCGCCGCCGAGGCGATCGGAGCAGCCATTTCGAGGCCTGACGGTCCCCCTACTCGGGTGGCGGCAAGGCGGTGGTGCGGCATGGGTCGCGCGTTAATGATCTTGCCCGGCGCCCAGGCCTCGGCTATGAACGGCCGGGGTTGACGGGGGATCATGCGCATCCTGATCACCGGAGGGGCCGGCTTTGTCGGCTCAAATCTGGGTCTGCTGCTGGCCGAACGCCGCGGCGAGGAGGTCGTCGCTTTCGATAATCTGCATCGTCGCGGCAGCGAGCTCGCATTGCTCCGGCTGCGCGCCGGTGGCGTCGCCTTCGTCCACGGCGACGTGCGCAACCCGGAGGATTTCGACGGGCTGCCGGCGGCTGATCTGGTCATCGAGTGTTCAGCCGAGCCCTCGGTCCACGCTGGCTATGACGGCAGCGCGCGTTATCTGCTCAACACCAACCTTTTTGGCACCGTCAACTGCCTCGACTATGCGCGCCATCACGGCAGCGCGGTGATCTTCCTATCGACCAGCAGGGTCTATTCGATTGCTGCACTACGCCGGCTCCCGTTGCGGACGGAGGGCGACCGCCTGACCCTCGCCGCCAAGGAAAGCGGCCCCGGCTGGTCCGAGCGCGGCATCGCCGAGGATTTTCCGACGACCGGTGCGCGCTCGCTCTATGGTGCGAGCAAGCTCGCCTCGGAACTGCTGATCGAGGAATACCATGCCGCTTATGGGCTGCGCACGATCGTCAATCGCTGCGGCGTGCTGACCGGCCCATGGCAGATGGGTAAGGTCGATCAGGGCTTCTTCGTGCTGTGGGCGGCCCGTCACCGCTATGGCGGCGCGCTCGCCTATAGTGGGTTCGGCGGCAGCGGCCATCAGGTGCGCGATGTGCTGCACGTGGCCGATTTGTTCGAGCTGATCTGCCACCAGGTCGACGCCTTCGACCGCCATTCCGGAGAGACCTACAATGTCGGCGGCGGCCTTCAGCTCAGCGTCTCGCTGGCCGAGCTGACCCGGCTCTGCGCCGCCCACACCGGCGTCCATCTAGCGCTGGGATCGGATCCGGCGACGCGGCCGGCCGACATCCCCTATTATGTCAGCGATACCGACCGGGTGCGGCAGGCGACGGGTTGGGCTCCGACCCGCTCGGTCGAGGCGATCCTTGATGAAATCCTGGAATGGCTCGATCGCCACCGCGCCGCGCTGGAGTCGGTGCTGGGATGACGGGCGTCAAGGGGTAGAGGCATGAGCGTGGTGCTGGTGACGGGTTCGGCGGGGCTGATCGGCGCCGAATCGGTGCGCTTTTTCGCCGCCCAGGGTTTCGACATTGTCGGCATCGACAACGACATGCGCCGCGTTTTTTTCGGCAACGAGGCGAGCACGGCGTGGAGTTGCCAGCGCCTCGAGATCGAGGTTAAGGCCTATCGCCATGTCGACGGCGATATTCGCGACGCGGCGCTGATGGATAAGGTGTTCACCCGTTACGGCGACGCCATCGCGGCAGTGATCCACACAGCGGCCCAGCCGTCGCACGATTGGGCGGCGAGCGACCCGCAGACCGACTTCACGGTCAACGCCAACGGAACCTTGAACCTGTTGGAGGCCGCGCGCCGGCAGTGCCCGCAGGCACCGTTCATCTTTACCAGCACCAACAAGGTCTATGGCGACGCGCCCAATTTGTTGCCATTGGTCGAGCAGGAGCGGCGCTGGGAGGTCAGCCCAGAGCACCCCTTTGCCGCTCACGGCATCGACGAGAGCATGAGCGTCGATTCCAGCCTGCACAGCCTGTTTGGCGCCTCGAAGCTCGCCGCCGATGTTCTGGTACAGGAATATGGCCGGTATTTTGGCATGCGCACCGCCTGCTTCCGCGGCGGCTGCCTGACCGGCCCCGGCCACTCCGGCGCCAAATTGCACGGCTTTCTCGCCTATCTGGCCAAATGCGCGGTCACCGGCGAGCCGTATACAGTCCTCGGCTACCAGGGAAAACAGGTCCGCGACAACATCCATTCCTACGATCTGGTCAACGCATTTTGGCATTTCGTGCAGGCGCCGCGCTCGGGCGCGGTCTACAACATCGGCGGTAGCCGGCACGCCAATTGCTCGATGCTGGAAGCGATTTCCGCCTGCGAGCGGCTGACCGGCAAGCCGATGAACTGGTCCTATTCGGAACAGAACCGTACCGGCGACCATATCTGGTGGATCTCCGACGTGCGCCGCTTTCAAAGCGACTATCCGCAATGGCAGTATCGCTACGACATCGAGGCGATCCTCGCCGAGATCGTCGACGGGCTCGCCTGGAAACTGAAATCGGTCGGGGGATAGGAGATGCCGTTCGAAGTTCGCTCACTCGCCGAATGGGAGGGGGCCGGCGTCGCCGACATGCTCTCGGTGGTGATCCCGGCGCACAACGAGGAAGGCCACATTGCCGACACCGTGCAAGGTCTAGCCGATGCCTTGCGTCAAGCTGGGATCAGCTACGAGATCCTGGTGGTCAACGACAACAGCAGCGACGGCACCGAGCGGATTCTGGCGACGTTGAGCGCCGCCGACTCGGGCGTGCGCTACATCAACGCCGCGCCGCCCAACGGCTTCGGCTTTGCCGTGCGCCGCGGGCTCGCCGAGTTTCGTGGGGGCGCGGTGGCGATCGTGATGGCCGACGGCTCGGACGACCCGGCCGACCTCGTTGCCTTCTACCGCAAGCTTGAAAGTGGCTACGACTGCGTCTTCGGCTCGCGTTTTGCGCGCGGCGGTCGGGTCAGCAACTATCCCAGGCTCAAGCTCGTCATGAACCGGCTGGCCAATTTTTTGATCCGCGCTCTGTTCATGCTGCGCTACAACGACGTCACCAATGCCTTCAAGCTCTATCGGCGCAGCGCCATCGCCGGGGTGCAGCCACTGCTGTCGCACCATTTCAACCTGACGGTCGAGCTGCCCCTCAAATGCATCATCCGCGGCTACCGATACGCGGTGCTGCCCAATTCATGGAAGAACCGCAAGGAGGGCGTCTCCAAACTGCGGATCAAGGAGATGGGCTCGCGCTATCTGTTCATCATCCTTTATTGCTGGCTGGAGCGCACGCTGTCGCGCGGCGACTATCGCGACCAGCAGCCCTACCGCGAGACCCAGCTGCAGGTTTGGCACCGCTGAGCTATGCAATTCTTTCTTTATCTAATCGTCGGCGGTCTGTCGTTTGTCGTCGAGATCGGCGTCTTCGTGGCGCTGCGCCGAACGGCGACACCGATTATTGCCGCCTCGGTCGCAAGCTTCCTCGTCGCCACCATTGCCAACTACCTGCTGTCGATCCTGCTGGCGTTTCAGAGCGGCCGCTTCCGCCGCAGCGCCGAGCTGACCCGGTTTCTGATCGTAGTGCTGGTCGGCCTCGGGCTCAATACGGGGCTGGTCTGGTGCTTTGCCTACCCGCTGGCGATCCAGCCGACGATCGCGAAGATCGCCGCGGTGCCGATCGTCTTGATCTGGAACTATCTCGGCCGCCGCGCGCTTGTCTTCAGCAACCGTATACCCAGGTCAAATCCGCTACCGCGCCTGCTGATGCGTCGTGGCATAAGTACCGGCTACGCCTACGATCCGCCGGTACGGCGAGCCAGTAATCGGTCGTGATCCCATCATACCCACGGTAGAGCCCGGAACCAGGCGCCATGGCTGACATCCCGAAGGCTTATGCCTTGCGCTTTGCCGATATCCGGACTGGATAAGCGGCCGCGCATTTGGAAGGTTCTTAACCGCCGTTTTTGATGCCTTAATAAGGCCCGATAGCTCTGACGCAATGGTCGATGGCATCAGCGAACAAACCCGCAATGATCAGCGGTGCGATGGCGCCGGCAAAAGGGCGAGACGCCGCTCCGCCTCGGCCGCGCCCATCGCGCGGGCTGCGCGATACCAGAAGCGCGCGACCGCTGGATCGCCGGCCAGGCCGTGCCGGCCGTCGCGGTTGAGAAAGCCCGGATCATAAGTCGCACCGATGCCGAGCGCGCCGCGGGCCGCGCCGTGGTCGAAGGCTTGCCGATACCGCAGCCGCGCCACGGCAACATTCCCATGTCGGAACAGCTCGTCGCCCTCTGCCAACAGCGCGCCGACCGCGGTGGGCTGCTGCCGGCTGGCGGCCGGAGCCGGCGCGGGCGAAACCGCTGCGACCGGCGCAGGCGGGGGCGGCGCCGCAGCTGCCGCGGCCGCTACCGGATGCGTCGCGAAACTGCCGACGACGGCGTCAGGCGTGGAAATAGTAGTTGGCAGGGCCTGCCGCGTGGTTGCGGGTGACGTGCCGTCGCCGATCATCGACGCGGTTGGGCGATTGCCGTGCGCCATCGGATGAGGCATCAGCAAAGCCAGACCGAAACCGAAAAAGGTGCCGACTGTGGCTGCGGCGACGAGCCCAAGAGTGCAGAGATAGAGAGCGGCGCCAGCCGGGCGATCCGCCGCATCGGCCTGGCGCCTGGCCGCGAGCATTCTCGTAACTGCATCGAACATCGGAGATTTTACCGGAGTGCGCGCTCGAGCGATGCCGCCCGCCCTCCCGGCTCCCTATTTCAATCGAAAAGCGTACTACCCGGATTGCTTGCATCTTGCAATCGTCGCGAGTTGGCCCGATCGACGCCCGCAAACGCACAAATTCGGGTTACGCGAGGCTATTGCCGCCGGCCGCGATGCGAGCCAATTTCACCAAGCCGACCTTCGCGAGTGCAATGCCATGAGCTGGCTGACCAATTTCGTGCTTCCCAGGATCCGCGCGGTGGTCCGCAGAAAGGACGTGCCGGACAATCTGTGGCGTAAATGTCCCAGCTGCGAGCAGATGCTGTTTCACCGCGAGCTCGAAGCCAATCTCGACGTCTGCCGCAATTGCGGCCACCACCTGCGGATCGGTGCGGTGCGGCGGTTGCAGCTGTTGTTCGATGACGGCGTCGGGTCGCGCATCGAGCTGCCGAAGTCGATCGCCGATCCGCTCCATTTTCGTGACGCCAAGCGCTACACCGATCGGCTGAGGGAGGCGCAAGCGGTGCATGGCGCCGGCAGCGACGCGGTCGTGGTTGGCCATGGCCGGATCGGCGGACAGCCGGCGGTCGTCGCGGCCTTCGAGTTCGGGTTTATGGGCGGCTCGATGGGCGTGGCCGCCGGCGAGGCGGTACTCACCGCGGCCAAGCTTGCCGTCCTGCAGGAGGCGGCGCTGATCGTGGTCCCGGCCTCGGGTGGTGCGCGTATGCAGGAGGGGGTGCTGTCGTTGATGCAAATGCCGCGCACGATCGTCGCCGCCGATATGGTCAAGGAGGCCGGGCTCCCATACATCGTGCTATTGACTGATCCGACGACCGGCGGGGTCTCGGCATCGTTCGCAATGGTCGGCGACATTACTCTGGCCGAACCGGGCGCCGTCATCGGCTTTGCCGGGGCGCGGGTGATCGAGGAAACCATCCACGAAACATTGCCAGACGGCTTTCAGCGCGCCGAATACCTACGCGACCACGGCATGGTTGACCTCGTGGTGCCGCGCGCCGAGCTGCGGGCCACGATCGGACGGCTGCTCGGGCTGTTGCGCGAGCCGCAGCGAGCCGAATTGCCGGCGCCGATCACCCCGGAGGCGGCGTGAACACGACGACCAGCGACGTCGTGCTGGCGCGGCTGACGCGGCTGCATCCAAAACTGATTGACCTGTCGCTCGGCCGCGTCGAGCGGCTGCTGGCCGCACTCGGCAACCCGCACGAACAGCTGCCGCCGGTGATCCATGTCGCCGGCACCAACGGCAAGGGGTCGACGATCGCGACGATGCGCGCCTGCCTCGAAGCCGCGGGCTACCGCGTCCACGCCTATATCTCGCCGCATCTGGTGCGCTTTCACGAACGCATTCGTCTCGCCGGCAGGCTGATCGACGAGCAGGAGCTGATCGCGCTCCTCGAAGAGTGCGAACGCGCCAATCAGGGGGTGCCGATCACCTATTTCGAGATCACCACCGCAGCGGCGTTCCTGGCCTTCGCGCGCACCCCGGCCGATATCGTATTGCTCGAAACCGGGCTCGGCGGCCGGCTCGATGCGACCAACGTGATCCGCCATCCGGCGGCGACCGCGATCACCCCCATTTCGCTCGATCATCAGGCGTTTCTCGGCGACACGATCGCCGCGATCGCCGACGAGAAGGCCGGCATCCTGAAGCCCGGCGCGCCGGCGGTCATTGGCCCGCAACCTGCGGACGCCGCCGCCGTGTTCGACGCCCGTGCCGCCGAGGTTGGTGCGCCGGTCTATCGCTTCGGCGCGGAATGGCGCTGCGCGGCCAAGGGCGACGGCATGCGCTACGAGGGGCGATGCTGGCAATTCGAGCTGCCGATGCCGTCGCTCCCCGGCGTGCATCAGATCATCAATTCCGGCACCGCGATTGCCTGTCTGGAACAACTCGACGGCTTCCCGTTGTCGCGCGAGACGATTGCCAGCGGCCTGCGCCAAATCGATTGGCCCGCACGGCTGCAGCGCCTCTCTCGCGGCCCGCTCGCTGAAATGCTGCCCGATGGTTGGGAACTATGGCTCGACGGCGGCCACAATCCGGGTGCGGGCGAGGTGCTGGCCGCGGCGGCGGCGGCCTGGCGCGACCGCCCGCTCCAGCTGATCGTCGGCATGCTCAACACCAAAAATGCCACGGGCTTTCTCGCACCGCTGGCGCCTCATGCCGCCACGCTCGACGCGGTCACGATCCCCGGCGAGGAGAACCCGCTGCCGGCCGCCGCCATCGCCGCCGCCGCCCGCTCAATCGGCATCGCCGCGCGGGAAGCGCCCTCGGTCGCCGCCGCGATCAGTACGATTGCCGGAGCTGATGGAGCTGTGGCGCGGGTGCTGATCTGCGGCTCGCTCCACCTCGCCGGCACCGTACTCGCCGAGAATGGCTGATCCGGGCGGATGCTCGGCGAACCGTGCGGCCGATAGGCAGATTGATCGCGGCGCAGCATCGGCTAAAATCGGGGCGCAGGCGGTGCGAGGCACAGCGATGAATGATACGACCGGCGAAATCGCCGCCACTCTCGATGCGACCGGGCTCATTTGCCCATTGCCGGTGCTGAAGGCGCGCCGCGCGCTGAAGCCGCTGGCCCCCGGGGCGGTGCTCGAAGTGCTGGCGACCGACCCGGGTGCGGTCAAGGATTTCGCGCATTTCTGCCAGACCACCGGCTGCCAGTTGCTCGAATCCTCCGAGGAGCCGGGCGGCGTCCTGCGCTTCCGACTGCGCAAGCCGGCGTGATCCTGCGGCGACCGCGCGACACTTCCAAGGCGCTGTGCCCCGGCGGTGCGGCCGGAGCCGCATCGTCGACCATCCGAAGAAGGTCATTCGGCGCGATCGGTCTCGCCCGAGCCGAAACTTTGCTACCGACGATCGCCGCACTGCTCTCGCTGACGGCGGGGATCTACATCGTTGCCAGCACGACGGCGTTGGTCATCCACAGCTGGTCGGCGGTGCCCTATTGGGACCAGTGGGACGAGCTGATTCTCAGCCCGAAGCAGGTGTTCTCGCCCTGGGTCTACTCCCAGCACAACGAACACCGCATTCTGTTTCCGCGATTGCTTTTTTTTATCGACAGGTTTGCTTTTTCCGAAACCAACAAGTTTAATTTTTTTTGCAACGTGGCGATACCGCTGGGGCTGGCCGGGTTGATTGTCCATATAGCCCATCGGCACGTGAGCCGCGGGTTGACCGAAACATTGTGGATGGCCGGGATCATTCTGACGGTGCTGTTCTCGGCGATGCAGTTCGAGAATTTCGCATGGGGCTTTCAGGTTCAATTCTTCGGGGTCCAGTTGGCCGCGGTGGCCAGCATCGCCTGCCTGGCGTTGGGGCAGCGAAGTTCGCTGAGCTTGATCACCGCGATCGTCTGTTCGGCGATCTCCGTCTACACCCTGGCGAGCGGCATTATCGTCCCGTTCCTCGCGATCCCGGTAGCGCTGTGGGCGGGACGATCGAAGGCGCAGATCGCGGTGCTCTGCGTTGCCGCGGTGGCCTTGCTGGCATCTTACCTTCACGGCTACGTCTCGCCCTCGGGTCATTCCGATCCGTTGCGGACCGTTTTCCGGCCGGAACTCCCGGTCTATGCGGCCGTCGAGCTCGGGAATCCGTTCGGCCAGCTGTTCCAAGCGCTGCACATAGCCCATTTTGGGTACTGGGATGGCGGGTTCGGCGTCCTCGCTCTGACCTTATTCGCATTGGCGGCGCTGACCCATTTGCGCCGGGGCCGATCGATCCGCCCGGCGGAGCTAATCTTTCTCGGCACCGCCGCGCTGATGGTCGGCGTCGCCTTCCTGACCGCTCTCGGCCGGCTCAAATTCGGCCTCGATCAGGCGCTGTCGTCGCGGTATGCGACACCGATGCTATTGTTCTGGCTGTCGCTGGCGATGCTGGCGATCCTCGAAACCCAACGCCTCCGCGACCTACAGCTCCACGCAACGGGCTTGAGCCTACCCATCTTCCGCTCTTCGCTGGCGTACCGGAAATACCGCCACTTACAGCTGGTCGCGATGGGCTTGAGCCTCCCGTGCCTGTTCGCCCTCTCCTATGCGCAATCCTCGTTCGTCAAAGCAGGATTGACATGGGCGCTCCATCGGCGCGAGGGCACCGCGGCCCTGCTCTCCGGCGTCGAGGACCACAGGGCCTTGCTTCGCGTCTATCCGGCGCCCGCGCGGGCGATCGAACTGGCGGCTAAGCTGCGGGCGCGGCATCTGGCGATTTTTGCCGACGATTGGAGCCACTGGCTCGACACCCCGCTTGCCGATCATGCTCAGCCCGCAGCGCCCGGACAATGCCAGGGCGGCATCGACCGGGTCACGCGGCTTCCGGTGTCGGGGCGGGCGCAATGGCGGGTCGCCGGCTGGGACTGGGACCAAGCGCGCCGCTCGGCGCCCGAGCGGATCGTCATCGCCGATGGCGCCGGGACCGTCGTTGGCTACGCGCTAGCCGGCTTCCCGCCATTGGAGCCTGGCCATAACAAGCGCAGCGGCTGGCGCGGAGATTTCGCGGCGCCGGAAGCCGGAGCAGTTACCGCCTACGCGCTGATCGACCGGGATCGTACAGCCTGCCGGCTGCAAACCCTGGATAAAAAATGAATTTGGGCCGACATTCAGCGAGCTTTACGCCCGTTCCTTATTAGCTACTATCAGGAACCGCTTGCCAAATAAGGCCTACTAATGGCATCTGCGAAACCGCCCTAGTCGAGGGCGGCGAGTGCGGCACCCCTGGGCATCGAGCGCGGCCGGCGCAGCAGCAGCAGCAGCGGCACGGCGGCAATGACCAGCAGCATCATCAGCATATAGTCGTCGACATAGGCCACCATCGCCGCCTGCCTCGTCGCTTCCGCGTTGAGCGCCGCGACGCCCATCGGCGTCGTCAAGCTGAACGGAGCGTGCAACGCCGGCCCTTGGGCGAGCGGGTTGTCGGGCCGCAGGCGCTCCATCAGGCGCGAATGGACGACCTGGGTGTTCTGGGCGAGCAGGGCCTCGACGATGGCGATACCGACGCTGCCGCCAATATTGCGCATCAGGCTAAAAATCGCCGTTCCCTGAGTTAGCAGCTGCCGCGGCAAGGTCGAAAAAGTTATGATGCTCAATGGGGTAAACACAAACCCAAGGCCGAAGCCCTGCATCAGTCCGGTCGTGATTACCGGGCCCATCCCCATCTGCAGCGAAAATCCGGTCATCTGCCATAATGCAGCAGCGGTCAGCATCAGCCCGATGAGGATGATCAGCCTGGTATCGATGCGGCCGGCCAGCCGAGCAACCAGGATCATCGCGACCATCGTGCCGATGCCGCGCGGCGCGGTCACCAACCCGGTGGTGAATACCGGGTAGTTCATCAAATTTTGCAGCATGGTCGGCAGCAAGGTCATGGTGCCGTACAGCGGGATGCCGATCACGAACATCAGCACTGTACCGACGATGCAATTGGCGTCCTTCAACAGGCTGCGATTGAGAAAGGATCGGTCGGTAGCGGTAACGGTGTGAACGACGAACAGGTAGAAGGAAACGCCGGCGATCGCCGACTCGATCCAGATTTCGGTCGAGCCGAACCAATCCTTCAGTTCGCCGCGATCGAGCAGCATTTGGAGGGCGCCGATCGCCACGCTTAGGGCGGCAAAGCCGAAGAAATCGAACGCTTCCCGGTGGGCGCGGCGGGTCTGATGGATGAAAATCATAATGCCCGCAGAAGCGAGCAGCCCGAACGGCAGATTGATAAAAAATACCCAGCGCCAACTGTAATCCTCGGTCAGCCAGCCACCGAGCGCCGGGCCGATGATCGGCCCGAGGATGACCCCCATTCCCCAGACCGCCATCGCCTGGGCGTGCCGCTGCGGCGGGTTGATCTGCAGCAATACGGCTTGCGACAGGGGCACCAGCGCCGCACCGCACACTCCCTGGATAAGGCGGTAGATCACCAGCTGGGTCAGGCTGGTGGCCATGCCGCAGAAGGCGGAGGCCACGGTGAAGCCAATCACCGAGATCAGAAACACGTATTTGATGCCGAAGCGGCCGGCGAGCCAGCCGGTCAGCGGGGTCATGATCGCCGCCGCGACGATGTACGAGGTCACGACCCAGGCAATCTGGTCCTGGGCCACCGAAAAGCTGCCCTGCATGTGCGGCAGCGCGACGTTCGCGATCGTCGTGTCGACCCCCTGCATGAAGGTCGCCAGCATGATCGACACCGTGATCCAGCCCCGGTTCGGCACCGGGGCCGGGGTAGCCTCGCTCATCGCGCCGCCAGCTGTGGCGCCCTGCCGCCGAACTCGGCGAACAGCCGCTCGATGCGGTCGAGCCACGGTCGGCGATAACCGGTGTCGACTTCGACTGTGGCGCTCAATCCCGCGGCGAGCGGGTGCTTGGGGTCGAGCTGATCGAAGCTCAACCGCACCGGCAGACGCTGGACCACCTTGACCCAATTGCCGGTTGCGTTCTCCGCCGGCAGCAGCGCAAAGGTCAGGCCGGTGCCAGGGCTGAGACTCTGCACCTTGGCCGAAAAGACGACGTCGGGATAGGTGTCGATCTCGACCGTGGCGGATTGCCCAGGCCGCATATGGGTGAGCTCGGTTTCCTTGAAATTGGCGGTCACCCAGACATGCTTGGTCGAGACCAGCGAAAACAGTGCGGTCGGCGCGGCACCGGTGTCGACGCCCTGCACCCAATCGCCGACCTGAAGCTGGTCGACCTTGGTGACGATGCCGGTCTCGGGAGCACGCACATCCGTATAGGAGAGGTTGAGCAGAGCGCGGTCGAGCGCCGTCTGCGCGGCCTCGACTTTGGGATGCTGATCGACCGGGATGTTCGAGCTGCCGCCGAGACTGGCGAGCACATTGGCCAGCGCGTTCTGGTCGGCGATGTACTGCTGTTGGGCGAGCTGATAGGTGTTGTTGGTCTGATCGAATTGCTGCTGCGAGGCGTCGCCCGCGGCGAGCAGGCGCTGCTGGCGCTGGAATTGGCGCTGCTGATAGGCGACGGTTGCGGCCGCCGCTTTGCTGTCGGCCAGCCTCTGTTGATAGGTGGCTTTGAGGGCTTCGATGTCCATCCGGGCGGCGTCGCGGTTTGCCCGCGCCTGTTCCACGGCAATCTGAAACGGTCGCGGATCGATCTGGAACAGCAGCGCGCCGCGCTTGACCAGCTGGTTGTCGCGCACATCGATGGCGATGACCCGCCCGGATACGTCATTGCTGATCGAAATCCGTGCTGCCTCGACATAGGCGTCATCGGTCGAAATGTATCGCCCAGTCGTCAGGTACCACCAGCCGGCGGCAAGCAGCACGACGATTGGCCCGAGCAGCATCAACGGCATACGCATCCGCTGGCGCCAGGAACGCCGCCTTCCGATGAGCGCCGGCCGGGTGTCGACCGCGGCGCGCAGGGCGCCGAGCGTCGTCGATGCTTCGTTGTCGGCCGAACTCGTCATTGGTGGCTCCCGACCGGCACGAGATCCTCGACCACGGGCCCCGGCCGGCGAATTGGACGACCCCTGGTCGCTTCGACTCTGGGTGGTTCGGTCGATCCCGGCGATCGGATGGGTTCGGCGAGATTGCCATGCACCCGCCGCAGCAAATTGATCAGATGCCCGCCCTCTTCCTCGGACAGATCGGCGAACGCTTCGTGGCGCACATCGCTCGACAAATCGAGGATCCGGGCGAGGATCGGCCGAGCCCTTTCGGTCAGCACCAGCCGTCGCGCGCGGCGGTCGCCCGGGTTGGGCCGGCGTTGGAGCCAGCCATCCGCCTCCATGCGGTCAAGCTGACGCACCAGGGTCATCGGCCTGATTTCCAGCAGATCGGCGAGACCGGCCTGATTGATCCCCTCGTGCCGGGCGAGGTATCCCAAGATCCGGCACTGCGACCGACTGAGCCCAAGAAAAAGCAGCGCTCTTGAGTTGAAGCGCCGCGCGAACAGACGAGCAACATCGTGGACGAGATAACCGAAGCTATGGTCGAGTTTCATGCCGGATGCCTGGCGCCAAAAGAACTATCGGGAAGTGATTATAAGCTATGATACGGAAAATGCGAGCCCTGCTGTCGCTCGCGATCGCGCGGCTGGTAGGAAGGAATTCGATGGCTCACCCTATCGGCGCGGGGGAATGCCGCATCACCCGGTTCGCAGCCGGCCCACGGCAACTGGCGCCGCACGCTCGCGCCGCGGTGGCCGGACCACGAGCAGTAGCGGGATAGTGATAACGACGATCGCCATCATAAAGCTGAACACGTCGATATAAGCGACCATCGCGGCCTGCCGGGTCACCTCGGCATTGAGCGCGGCCAGACCGTTCGGCTGGGTCAGGCTGAACGGCGCCGCCAGCAGCGGGGCGCGGGCCAAGGGATTGTCCGGGCGCAGCTGCTCGACCAGTCGCGAATGTACGATTTGGGTGTTCTGGATCAGCAAGGTCTCGAACACCGAGATGCCGATGCTGCCGCCGAGGTTGCGCATCAGGCTGCGCAACGCCGTACCCTGGGTCAGAATGTGCCGCGGCAGGTTGGACAGTGCCAGGGTGTTGAGCGGAACGAAGGTGCAGCCCAGGCCGAAGCCTTGCAGCAATCCCGAGGTGATGACCGGCGCCATCCCCATCTGCAGCGAAAACCCAGTCATCTGCCACAGCGACACCACGGTCATCAGCAGCCCGCAGAGGATGATCAGCCGGTTGTCGACGCGGTTGATCAGTCGCCCGACCAAAAACATCGCCGCCATCGTGCCGATGCCACGCGGCGAGGTCACCAGCCCGGTCGTGAACACCGGATAGTTCAGCAGCGATTGCAGCATTGTCGGTATCAAGGCCAAGGTGCCGCTGAGGATGCCCCCGACAAAAAACATCAAAACGGTCCCGGCCGCGAAGTTCTTGTTTTTCAACAGGCCGCGGTTCAGAAAAGATCGCTCGCCGGTGGTTGCGGTATGGACGATAAACAGGTAGCAGGCCACCGCCGCCACCGCCGCCTCGATCCAGATCTCGGTCGAGCCGAACCAGTCCTTGAGCTCGCCCCGGTCGAGCATCATCTGCAACGCGCCGATGGCGATGCTCAGGGTGGCAAACCCGAAAAAGTCGAACGCCTCGCGATGGGTATTCCGGGCTTCGCGGATGAACACCAGAATGCCGGTCGAGGCGACGATCCCGACCGGCACATTGATGTAGAATATCCATCGCCAGTTATAGTTTTCGGTCAGCCAGCCGCCCAGCATCGGACCGAAAATCGGCCCCAGCATGACCCCGATGCCCCACACCGCGATCGCCTGGCCGTGCCGCTCGGGCGGGTTGATCTGCAGCAGCACCGATTGCGAGAGCGGAACCAGCCCGGCGCCGCAGACCCCTTGCAGCAGCCGATAGATCACGAGTTGGTCGAGACTGGTGGCGCTGCCGCATAGCGCCGAGGCCACGGTGAAGCCGACGACCGAGGCCAGAAAAATGTATTTGATGCCGAAGCGGCCGGCGAGCCAGCCGGTCAGCGGCATCGTGATCGCCGCGGCGACGATGTACGAGGTCAGCACCCAGGCGATCTGGTCCTGGGATGCTGACAGGCTGCCCTGGATGTGCGGCAGCGCCACGTTGGCGATCGTATTGTCGACGCCCTGCATAATCGTCGCCAGCATGATCGAGATCGTGATCGCCGCCCGGTTGCCGAGCAGGCTGCGCGCCGCGCTCCTCACCGCGTCGTCCGGTATCGCAAGATCGCTGTCATCGGCCTATGATATGCAAAAACCTAGCCGTCGCCCGCAGCGTTGCGTGCGCGGCAGGTGCTCGGCAATTCGATGGGTCGGACCGGCGCCGGTGGTCCGAGGGCCAAGCGAGCGGCCTAGCCGGCGCGGCGCGGTCGCATGGCCGGCGCGCCGAGAGCAGGCGCAGCCCGATCGGCCCGGCTCGGGCGGATCAGCAGCAACAGGGCGGCGGAGCCGAGTGCGACCACCATCATCACGATAAAATCGTTGATGTAGGCGACCATCGCCGCCTGTCGGGTGACCTCGGCGTTGAGAGCCGCCATGCCGGGCGGCGTCATCAGGCTGTAGGGCGAGGCAAGATAGGGCGGGCGGGCCAGCGGGTTGTCGGGCCGCAGCTGCTCGACCAAGCGGGAATGCACGATCTGGGTGTTCTGGGTCAGCAAGGCCTCGAGCACAGCAATGCCAATGCTGCCGCCGAGATTGCGCATCAGGCTTCTGAGCGCGGTTCCCTGGGTCATGATGTGCCGCGGCAGGTTCGACAACGCGATCGTGTTCAACGGCACAAAGGTGCAGCCAAGGCCGAAGCCCTGGACCATGCCGGAGACGATGACCGGCTGCATCCCCATGGTCAGCGAAAACTCGGTCATCTGCCACATCGAGACCGCGGTCAGCAGCAGCCCGACCAGGATGATCAGCCGGTTGTCGACGCGGTTGATCAGCCGGGCGACCACGAACATCGCGATCATCGTGCCGATGCCGCGGGGTGCCGTCACCAGCCCGGTGGTCAGCACCGGATAGTTCATCAAATCCTGCAGCATCGTCGGCAACAGCGCGAGGGTCCCATTCATAATCAGCCCGACCAGGAACATCAGCAGGGTGCCGACGACGAAATTCACGTTTTTCAACAGGTCGCGGTTCAGGAACGAGCGGTCGGTCGCGGTCGCCGTGTGCACGATGAACAGATAAAGCGCAACGCCGCAGACCGCGGCCTCGACCCAGATCTCGGTCGCGCCGAACCAGTCCTTCAATTCGCCCCGGTCGAGCAGCATCTGCAAGGCGCCGATCGCCAGGCTCAAGGTCACAAAGCCGAGGAGATCGAATGGCTCGCGACGGCCATGGCGGCTCTCGCGGCCGAAGATCAGCATGCCGAGGGTGGCGATCACGCCGATCGGCAGGTTGATGTAGAATACCCAGCGCCAGTTGTAGTCGTAGGTCAGCCAGCCGCCCAGCACCGGCCCGCAGATCGGCCCGAGGATCGTACCGATGCCGAACACCGCCATCGCCTGGCCGTGCCGCTCAACCGGGTTGATTTGTAAGAGCACGGCCTGCGACAGCGGCACCAGCCCGGCGCCGCAAATCCCTTGCAGCCCGCGATAGAGCACGAGCTCGGTCAAATTGGTGGCGCTGCCGCACAGGGCCGAGGCCACGGTGAAGCCTGCGACCGAGAGCACGAACACGATCTTGATGCCGAAGCGGCCGGCGAGCCAGCCGGTCAGCGGCATCATGATCGCCGCGCAGACGATATAGGAGGTCAGAACCCAGGCGATCTGATCCTGCGAGGCCGACAGGCTGCCGCGGATGTGCGGCAGCGCCACGTTGGCGATCGTGGTGTCGAGCCCCTGCATGATGTTGGCCAGCATGATCGCGACGGTCAGCGGCCCGCGATTGGCGACGAGCGGGCGGGCGTCGCTCCTCACCGCGCGGGTCCCGAAGCCCCGGCTCGGCGGCGGCGGGCAGAGAAGCGGGCAGCATTCTGGCGCAAAGTCACCGCTGCGTTCCCTCCCGGGCCGGCGGGGCCTTCGCCCCGTCACAAATTCTTCACCCGATCATAGACAGCCGATGCCAAAACACAAAAACCCGGCTCGGTACTTGGCCGCGCGGCTGCCAATCGTAAATTCGATGGCTACGCAGAAATCTTGTCGCGCGCCGCGAATGGCCCGACAATTCCGCCAAAGCGATTGTGCGCCGCCGATATAGCGCCGGATGCGACGACGAGATTCAGGAAACACGCTTGCCCGACATACCGCCCCCCGAGACACCGTCGAGAACCGGCTTGAGCCTGCTCGAAGCGTTGATCGCCGGCGCCGACCGGCAGCTCTGGGCGACCTACTGCCGCCTTGCGGCCGAGCTCGACGGCCACCCGGTGGTGGCGCCGATCCATGCCAGGGGGTCGGTCGAGTGGCAAACGCAGCAAGACCGGGAGCCTGCCGCAGCCGAGCCGGATTTGCCCGCCGAGGCCGAAGCCGCCGGCCGCGCGCGGCTTTGCCGCCGCGGCGCTGCGGTGCCGTTCGTGGGGGCTGTGTCGCCATTTGGTGCGGCCGAGGGAGACAGGTTTGACGCGTTTCTCGCTGGCCATCGCGGTTCCCCGGCGCTGCTGGCCCAGATCGAGGCGATCGAGCAGCAGCTGATCGATGGGTTCGAAGTGGCCTTCCGCAACGGCGGCCTGGGGGCGACCGGGTTCCGCGGCGGCGCTGCGGTCGAGGTGGCGGCGGATTGGTTTGGCTGGGCGCGGCTCGATTTTGCTAGAAACGCGATGGTTCCGCCGGACGGCATGGAGCTCGCCGGCATCGTGGTGAGCTTGGGCCGAGACCCCGCCCCACCCCAGTCGGTCCCCGTTCCCGGCCGCAACCGCGAGCGCCCGGCTCAGGCGATGCTGCGCCAGGCGCTGGTGGCATTGTGGCAGCGCGGTGCGTTCGGGGTAGGAACCGGCAACGAGCGGGTGTTGGCGCTGGCGCTGCGCGAACTCGGTTTGTCGGCGGCCGATCCGCCCTACGGCTTCAAGAGCGCCGAGACCGTGCGCAAGCTCAGAAAAGCGTTGAAAATGTCGCTGTAACCGCGCCTCCTGTCTGCGGCCTGGTCAAGCCGAGCGTACCCAGCTTGCGAGCTTGCAACTGTGCCGCTGCCGCTCGGCTCTCATTTGCTTATCCTTTGCTTTCGTTCGCGCGCTGCCCGCCGGGCGCGGCGATGCCGAGAGGGGAGAGAATGCCGATGGATGCCTCGATCGATCTGCTCCGAGAGGCCGCGCTGTGAGCGGGGCGTAGATGATTTTCCATCGCCTTATCGCCCCCGAAGGCATGGCCCCGACCACGATTGAATTGGCTGGCGGCGCCGAGCTGGCGATCCCACCGAACGGCGTCGTCGAGATCCCGCACGCGCTCGTCATGCCGGGTGACGGCGGCGTGTTCGAGCCGGTCGAGCGCACCGTCGAGACCGCTTGGCTGCGCCAGCTGCTCGATCTCGGCTTCCGTCAGTTGCCGCCTGCGGGCACAAGTGCCGCCCGGCCACCGGCAGGACGCTACGACGGCGACACCTTTTTCGACCAGACCCTCGGCCGCCCGCTCTGGTGGTCCGCCGCCGCTTGGCGCGATGCGTATGGGGTAGCGGTTTAGTCCCCAGCCGCCAAAGCCCGGTCGAGGATATTTGCCGGGGTCATGCCAGCCGCGCGCATCGCCCGGACCGTTTGGGCGTGGTCGCGCTTGGCGAGGCGTCGGCCGGTGGCGTCGGTCAAGAGCGGATGGTGGCGATAGCGCGGTGTCGGCAGCCCGAGCAGCGCCTGCAGCAGGCGATGAATATGGGTCGAGGGCGCCAGGTCGTCGCCGCGGGTGACCAGGGTCACCCCCTGAATCGCGTCGTCGACCGTGACCGCGAGGTGATAGCTCGCCGGCAGATCCTTGCGCGCCAGCACGACGTCGCCGAGCGCTGCCGGATCGGCCTGAACCACGTGCTGCGCGCCGTCGCCTTCCTCGGCCCAATCGAGCGGGCCGGTCAGCGCCAGCGCGCGGGCGATATCGAGCCGCAGCGCATAGTCGAGCCCGGCGTACCGCAGCCCGGCGCGTTCCCCCGGGTCGAGCCGCCGGCAGGTTCCGGGATAGACAGGCCCGGCCTCGCCCTGCGGCGCCCCGCCGGCCCGCGCGATCTCGGCCGCAATGTCGCGGCGGGTGCAGAAGCACGGATACAGCACGTCCAACGCCTGCAGCCGGTCGAGCGCCCGGCGATAATCGTCAAAGTGCTCCGACTGACGACGGACTTCGCCGACCCAGTCGAGCCCGAGCCACGCGAGATCCTCGAGGATCGCCGCGGCGAATTCCTCGCGGCAGCGCCCCCGGTCGATATCTTCGAGCCGCAGCAGAAAACGCCCGCCGGCCGCCCGCGCCGCGCGCCATCCCTCATGCGCCGAGCGGACATGGCCAAGGTGCAGATACCCGGTCGGGCTCGGCGCGAACCGGGTCACCACTGGTTCGGCGGTCATCGCCGGCGCCGCCGCGGATGACAGCGGGGCTGTCTTTCGGCTATGGCTGATCCATCGGGTCCGCCTTTAGAAAGACCGCGCTTATGATTCCCAGGCTCTCCGGACCGTCCCGCCCGCCGGCATCGGGCGGCAAGCCCCGTCAACTGGTGATCCTGCTGCACGGGCTTGGTGCCGACGGCCACGATCTGATCGGGCTCGCCCCCTATTGGGCGCCGCTCTTGCCGCACGCCGAATTCGTGTCGCCGAACGCGCCCTTTCCGTGCGACATGGCGCCCCAGGGCTATCAATGGTACAGCTCGCAGGATCGCAGCCCGGGAGCGCAGTTGGCCGGGGTGCGCGCGGCGGCGCCGGTCCTCGACGACTTCATCGACGAGGCGCTTTCCGAGCGCGGGCTCGACGCCGGCGCGCTGGCGCTAGTGGGGTTTTCGCAGGGCTCAGTCATGTCGCTCTATGTCGGGCCGCGCCGGGTCCAGCCGGTCGCCGGCATCGTCGGCTATTCGGGTCGCCTCGTCGCCGCCGATTTGTTGCCCAGCGAATTGCGTTCGCGGCCGCCCATCCTGGTGGTGCACGGCACCGAGGACCCGCTTGTGCCGTTTGCGGCCCTCGCCGAGGCCGAAGCCGGCCTCAAAGCCGCCGGGATCCCGGTCGAAAGCCTGGCCTGCCCCGGCATCGGCCATTCGATCGACGAGCGGGGCTTGCGCCGCGGCGGGCAATTTCTCAGGGATGCGCTGGTTCGGGATGCGCCGGAGGAGCCGAAGTCTTGACGATCTCCTCCTGCTCGAGCAGCGGTTCGATGACCGACAGCATCTTTGGTGCATCCCATTGGGCTTCGCCCTCGACGTGGCCGACAACCCGCCCTCGCCGGTCGATCAAAAAGCTCGTCGGCAGACCGTCGACCTTGAACGCCCGACCGACCGCGCTCGTCGGATCGAGATAGGTCTTGAGCGCCGTGATCCCGAACCTGGCGACAAACGGCGCGACCGCTTTTTGGCCGCCGCTATCTTCCGATATCGCCAGGATCGCGACCTTGTTGCCGAGCCGGGTCTGCAGCCGCTCGAGCGACGGCATTTCCTTGCGGCAGGGCGCGCACCAGGTGGCCCAGAGATTGACGAGCACCAGCCGGCCGGCGAAATCGGCGAGACTAAGGGTTTTGCCATGCGCATCGGCAAAGCTCACTCGCGGCGCTGGCCATGGCGGCGAGGCTGGGACGAACGCGCCGAGCGGCGCCGGGCCAGGGGCCGCGGTCGCGAGCGGAACGATGGCGAGCGATACCAGTAGCAGAGCCAGGATGACGACACGGCCCGATCTCATGATGTGCTCCTCTGGTAGCGGCTGGGGCATTTTCCGTGGCCGGCGCTAAAAAGCCGACCGAGCCCGCGGCCAATGCCCAATGGGGCGGCCGCTTTGCCGGTGGCCCGACCGAGATTATGCGCCGCATCAACGCATCGATCGGTTTTGACCAGCGGCTGTGGGCCGAGGACATTGCCGGCTCCAAGGCGCACTGCGCGATGCTGGTGGCGCAGAACATCCTGTCGCCGCAAGATGGTGCCACAATCGCCGCCGGTCTAGACCAAATCCGGACAGAGATCGCCAACGGCGGTTTTGCCTTCAGCGATGCACATGAGGACATTCACATGAATGTCGAGGCGCGGCTCCACGCCCTGATCGGGCCGGTGGCCGGCCGCCTCCACACCGGGCGCTCGCGCAACGACCAGGTCGCAACCGACCTCAAGCTATGGCTGCGCGCGGCGATCGACCGCCTCGACGCCGCGATGCGCGACCTGCAGCAGGCGCTGATCGAGCGCGCCGAGGCCGAAGCCGATACCGTGATGCCCGGCTTCACCCATCTGCAAATCGCCCAGCCAGTGACCTTGGGCCATCATCTGCTGGCCTATGTCGAGATGGTCGGGCGCGACCGCAGCCGGCTCGCCGACTGCCGGCGGCGCATGAACGAGTCGCCGCTCGGCGCCGCCGCACTGGCCGGCACCTCGTTTCCGATCGACCGCGATGCGACCGCCGCGGCGCTAGGCTTCGACCGGCCGGCGGCGAACTCGCTCGACGCCGTTTCCGACCGCGACTTCGCGATCGAATTTGTCGCCGCCGCGGCACTCGCCGGAACCCATCTCTCACGCTTTTCCGAGGAGTTGGTGATCTGGTGCAGCGACGGGTTCGGCTTTATCAGTCTGAGCGACGCCTTTACCACCGGCAGCTCGATCATGCCGCAAAAACGCAACCCCGATGCAGCCGAGCTGGTTCGCGCCAAAACCGGCCGCCTCAACGGCGCGCTGATCGCGCTGCTGACGGTGATGAAAGGCCTGCCGCTCGCCTATGGCAAGGATATGCAGGAGGACAAGATCCCGGTGTTCGAAGCCGCAGACGGGCTCGAACTCTGCCTTGCCGCGACCGCTGGGATGGTGCGCGACCTGCGGCCCGACCGGCTGCGCCTACGCCAGATGGCCGGGCGCGGCTTTGCGACAGCGACCGATCTCGCCGACTGGCTGGTGCGGGTCGCCGGCCTGCCGTTCCGCCAGGCGCACCATGCGACCGGGCGGATTGTTCAGCGCGCCGAGGCGATCGGCTGCACTCTGGCCGAATTGCCGCTCGCCGAGCTGCAAGCGGTCGAGCCGGCGATCACCGCCGCCGTCTACGACGTGCTCGACATCGAGCGTTCGGTCGCCAGCCGTACCAGCTTTGGCGGCACCGCCCCCGATCGCGTGCGCGCCGCCGTCGCCGCCGCACGGCAGAGGTTTTTGGGGTGAGGTGCATGTTTCGCGCGCAGGCCTCGCCGCCCTCATTCGCCCAGCCCCTTTCCATTTCCTCCCCCGCCTCGAGCGGAGCGTCAGGGTGGGGGCTGATCGCCACGAAGCGGGCAAGGGTGGCCCATCCGGCAATTTTCCCGGGATCGGCGAAACCGGCACGGCTGCGTGCCGGCATTGCCTTCGTCGCTCTGATCCTGTTGGCGCTGCCGATCTCGGGCTGCGGCAAGAAAGGGCCGCCCAACCCGCCACCGGGGGTGCCCGACACCTATCCGCGATCGTATCCGCGTGAGTGAGTTCTTCTCCTATCGCGACGGCCAATTGCACGCCGAAAGCGTCCCGATCGGGGATATCGCGGCCACGGTCGGCACCCCCTGCTACGTCTATTCGGCAGCTTGCTTTGCCGCGCAATACCACCGCTTTGCCGAGGCGTTTGGCGCCGAGCGGCCGCTCGTCTGCTATGCGGTCAAGGCCAATTCCAACCTCGCCGTGCTGCGCCTGTTCGCCGGCGCTCGGCGCCGGCGCCGACGTCGTCTCGGAGGGCGAACTGCGCCGCGCACTCGCCGCCGGCGTGCCGTCCGAGCGCATCGTCTTTTCCGGGGTCGGCAAAACCGCGCCGGAGATGGAAGCGGCGCTCGCCGCCGGGATCCATCAAATCAACGTCGAATCGGTGCCGGAGCTCTATCGGCTGAGCGCGGTTGCGGCGATGCTCGGGCGGACCGCGCCGGTCGCCCTGCGGGTCAACCCCGATGTCGATGCGCTAACCCATGCCAAAATCGCCACCGGCAAAAAGGAGAACAAGTTCGGCATCGATCTCGGCGAGGCGGCGGCGGCCTACCGGCTGGCTGCCTCGCTGCCCGGCATCGCGCCGCTGGGGCTTGCTGTCCATATCGGCTCGCAAGCCGGCGGGCTCGCGCCGTTCCACGAAGCTTTCACCCGGCTGGCCGTGCTGGTGCGCGCGCTGCGGGCGAGCGGGCTCGCGGTCGCCCGCGTCGATCTCGGCGGCGGCCTCGGCATCCGCTATCGCGACGAGCAGCCGCCCGACTTGGTCGATTATGCGGCGATGGTCCGCGACATCTTCGCCCCTCTCGATCTCGCCTTGGCATTTGAGCCGGGGCGGGTGCTGGCGGGTCCGGCCGGGGTGCTCGTCACCCGCGTGCTTTATGTCAAGCAAGGGCCAGGCAAGCGGTTCATCATCGTCGATGCGGCGATGAACGATCTGATCCGTCCGGCGCTGTACGATGCCTGGCACACCATCGTTCCGGTCCGCCTGCCGCCGCCGGACGCGGGGCTCTCAGCCGCCGACGTCGCCGGCCCGGTGTGCGAGAGTGGCGATACCTTCGCGGTGGACCGCGAGCTGCCACCCTTGGCCGAGGGCGATCTCGTCGCCCTGACCGAGGCCGGCGCCTACGGCGCGGTAATGAGCTCGACCTACAACAGCCGACTCTTGGTCCCCGAAGCGATGGTGGCCGGTGATCGCTATGCGGTGATCCGGGCGCGGCCGAACTATGACGCGCTGCTGTCGCTTGATACAATTCCGCCTTGGCTCGACGGCATGATCGCCGATCTGCCGCGCCAGCGAGGCTCCGGATGAGCGAGCGCAAGCCTAATCCCCGATCCGCGTTTGCGCGGCGGCTGCGTCTCGCCCGCGCCGCACTGTTGTGGGAGCGGGTATGGCCGGCCTGTTGGCCGGCGCTAGCGATTGTCGGCCTGTTTCTTGCGCTGGCCCTATTCGATCTGCTGCCGCTGCTGCCGGGCCTCGTCCACGGTGTGGTGCTGCTGGTCTTTGGCGCCGCGTTTCTGGGGGCCGTCGCCGCGGCGTTTCGCGGCGTAGCGCTGCCCGGTATTGCCGCTGCCCGGCGCCGCATCGAGCGCGCGAGCGGGCTGTCTCACCACCCGCTGCAGGCGTTGGCCGATCGGCCCAGCGAGCCGCTCGACCCGGCGGCGGCGCAGCTGTGGGACGCGCATCAGCGACAGATGCGGACCCTGGCGCGGCGGTTGCGCACCGGGGCGCCGGTCGCCGGGCTTGCCGCACACGACCCATGGGGCGTGCGGGCGCTGCTGGCGATAGTGCTGCTGCTCGGCGCGGTCGACGCCGGAGGCGATTGGCGCGACCGCCTGGTGCGCGCGGTAACTCCGAGCCTCGACAGCGGACCACCGGCCGTAGCCGCCAGCCTCGATATCTGGCTCACCCCGCCCGAATACACGGGGCTGCCGCCGCAATTCCTGCGACCGGAAAATCGGCGCACGATCCCGGTTCCGACCGGCAGCAAGCTCTTGGCGCAGGTGCATGGCGGGGGGTCGGCCCCGCAACTGGCGCTCGACGGCCGGACCCGCGAGTTCGCTGCGATCGACCGGGAGAATTTTCGCGCCGAGGCGATCCTGACAGCCGGCCGGCGCATCGAGGTGTCGCAGTCCGGCAGCGTGCTCGGCAGCTGGCCGATCCGGATCATCCCGGATCATCCGCCGACTGTCGCCTTTGCCAAGCCGCCCACGGCAACGGCGCAGCAGGCCCTGCGCATCGATTATCGGGCGACCGACGATTATGGGGTGGAGAGCGTCGCAGCGGTGATCAGCCGCCCCGGCGCCAAGCCCGGAACCGAATTGAAACTCGATCTGCCGCTGCCAGGCCTGCACCTCAAAAAGGCGCAGGCGACCAGCTATCACGATTTGACGCCCCATCCCTGGGCCGGACTGCCGGTCGAGATCCGGCTCGTCGCCAAGGACGCGTTGGGCCAGAAGGGCGAGAGCGCGCCCCTGCGCATGACCTTGCCTGAGCGCGCGTTCACCAACCCGGTGGCGCGGGCGATCATCGACCAGCGCAAGGAGCTGGCCGCCGATCCCTCGTCGCGGCTGCGAGTGGCCGAGATTCTCGGCGACCTGCGCTCACGCCCGGAGCTTTATCGGAACGACTTCGTCGTATTCCTGGCGCTGCGCGTCGCCCAGGAACGCCTGCGGCTAAACCAGGACGCGGCCGCCATTGCCGAGGTCGAGCAGCTGCTGTGGGATACCGCACTGCGCATCGAGGATGGCCAGGCCTCGCTGGCCCGCAATGAGCTGCGACGCTTGCAGCAAAAACTGCAAGACGCGCTGGTGAAAAACGCACCGGCCGCCGAGATCGACAGGCTGATGAGCCAGCTCAAAGACGCGCTCGACCGTTATCTTAGAGCCCTCGCCGCGAATTTGGCGCGCCATCCTGGCCAGCTACCGCCGTCGGCCACCCGCTCGCCAATGCTGACCAGCCGCGATCTCGATCATATGCTCGACCGCGCCCGCGAACTGGCCAAGAACGGCCAGAAGGAACAGGCGCGCGCGCTGCTGTCACAATTGCAGAACATGCTGGAAAATCTACGCTTGGCGCAATCTGGCAAGACGCGCCGGGAATCGAGCGAGGCGCAGCAGATGATGCGCGGTATGCGCGATCTGATGCAGCGCCAGCAGCAACTGCTCGACCGCAGCTTCCGCGCTCGCCAACAAGCCGAGCAGGGGCAGATGGGGGTCCCCGGCGATCTTCCGGGCAATCTCGATGGCGCCCAGCCGAACAGCCCTGGCCAGAGCGGCGATGCCGCGCGAAAGCAGGAAGCGCTGCGCCGCAGCCTCGGCGAAATCATGCGCCGGATGGGCAGCGGGCTCGGGGGCATTCCCGACCCGCTCGGGCGCGCCGAGCGCGCGATGCACGCGGCGACTGAGGCATTGCGCGGGGGCGTGCCGGGTGCGGCAATCGGCCCGCAGACCGAGGCTCTCGATCAGCTGCAGCAGGCCGAGCGCGAATTTTCCCGGCAGATGCAGCAGCGCCTCGGCGGCGCCTGGGGCGAGCCCGCCGATCGCGGTGATGGAACCGGCCAGCCGCCTGGCGAGGGCGAGCGCGACCCGCTCGGTCGGCCGGCCGCGAACGGCGCCTTCGATCAAGGCGACGTCAAGATCCCTGATCAGGATCGGATGGACAAAGCCCGGCAAATCCTCGACGAGTTGCGCCGCCGCGCCGGCGAGAGCTACCGGCCACAGGTCGAGCGCGACTATCTCGACCGCCTGCTGAAGCAGTTCTGAGCCGGGGCGCGGCGGCAGGACGCGATCTCCTCCGCCCCCCGACCGTAGGCAGCCCGGTCGGTTCAGAGAAATTCTCTGGCGAGCACAAGAAAATCGTCGAGCCGGTCGTGGTGCACCCAGTGTCCGGCGTTCTCGAAGGTGACGACCCGGGCATTGCGGAAATGCCGGACCCGGCCGTCGTCGAGTGGGTTCGAAGCCCAGCTTTCCTTGCCGTAGATCAAGAGGCTCGGGCAGGCGATGCGGCCCCACAATTCCTCGATCTCGGCCGTCGTCATCTCATAGGGTGGCTCCGCGCGCACATAATTGTCGAATTTCCAGCCATAGCTGCCGTCCTCGTTCTGGTTGACCCCGTGCTGGGTCAAATGGCGTGCCTGCTCGGGCGAGAGATGCGCGTTTGCTTCTTGCATCCGGCGCAGGGCGTCCTCGATCGAGGCGTAGCGGCGCGGCAGACGCCCGGATAGGCTGCGCTGCTCGTCGATCCAGCTCTGCATGCGGACCGCGATAGGGCGCTGCCGGCGTTCGCGCACCCGGCGCGGCGAAGCGCCGAGCCCCTCGATGGCGATCAGCTTGGCGACGAGGTCGGGATAAATCCCGGCATAGCGCAGCGCAATGACGCCGCCGAGCGAATGGGCGATGATCGTGACCGGCGCCAGCTCCTGCTGGTGGATCAGCTGGGCGAGATCGTAGACATAGCCGGCGATCGTATAGTTGCCGTCGGGCGACCACTGGCTGTCGCCGTGGCCGCGCAAATCGGGTGCGAGTACGTGCCAGTCGCGCCGCAGCGCGCCTGCCACCCAGTCCCAGTTGCGACAATGGTCGCGCCCGCCATGGACCAGCAGCAAGGGGGGTGCGCCGGGGTTTCCCCAATCGACGTAATGCAGCCGCAACCGTTGCGAGAAATAGATGCGCGAGGTCGGGCCGGAGCTGTCGGGGGTCATCGGTTGAGTCTCGCGGGTTGGGTCTCGGGGTTCTGGCTACAAGGTTTTGGGATGCGCCCGCGAACCTAGCCGTTGCCCGGGCCAACGAAAAGCCCGGCGAGCAGCCTCGGGCATGCAAAGACCCCCGTGCGCATCGAGGCGGCAGGCGGGGGTCACTGTTGCTAAGCCGTAGCTTCGCGCCCGGAACGGAGCCCGGGCTATATCTTGGACTTGATGCTCGGTTGCCGATGCCAAGCGGTCGGCAACTCGGACTTCCCGGGTGGAATCATGTCGATCCGACATCCTCCCTGCAAGTTGACGACAAGCTAAGATTTGGCACCGCCGACGGACCTCGTCAAGAGGCGCGGCAGGGCGGCAGGGCACGTGCCAAGTCGACTACAGCTCGTTAATTTGTTAGCACTCCCTGCGGAAGAGTGCTACATAACGCGACGGATTCGGTCTTAAAGGAGGTACCCCGTGACATTTCGACCATTGCAGGATCGCGTGCTGGTGCGGCGCATCGAGGAGGAAGAGAAGAGCAGAGGCGGTATCATCATCCCCGACACCGCCCGGGAAAAACCGATGGAAGGCGAGGTGCTCGCCGCCGGGCCAGGTGCGCGCGGCGACGACGGCAAGCTGCACCCGCTCGACGTCAAGGTCGGCGATCGCGTGCTGTTCGGCAAATGGTCCGGCACCGAGATCAAGATCGACGGCGAGGATCTCGTCGTCATGAAGGAAAGCGACATCATGGGCGTCGTCGACAAGACCGCCTGAGGGAGAAGATCATGGCAGCGAAGGAAGTCAGATTTCATGCCGACGCGCGCGACCGGATGCTGCGCGGCGTCGACATTCTCGCCAATGCGGTCAAGGTGACCCTGGGGCCGAAGGGCCGCAACGTCGTGCTCGACAAATCATACGGTGCGCCGCGGATCAGCAAGGACGGCGTCACCGTCGCCAAGGAGATCGAGCTCGCCGACAAATTCGAGAACATGGGCGCGCAAATGGTCAAGGAGGTCGCCTCGAAGACCAGCGATCTGGCCGGCGACGGCACCACCACCGCGACCGTGCTGGCCCAGGCGATCGTGCGCGAGGGCGCCAGGGCGGTGGCCGCCGGGATGAACCCGATGGACCTCAAGCGCGGCATCGACCGGGCGGTCGAAGCCGTGGTCAAGGACATCGAAAAGCGCTCAAAAAAGGTCTCGACCAACGACGAGATTGCCCAGGTCGGCACGATCTCGGCCAATGATGATCGCGAGATCGGCCGGATGATCGCCGAGGCGATGCAGAAGGTCGGCAACGAGGGGGTGATCACGGTCGAGGAGGCCAAGAGCCTCGAAACCGAACTCGACGTGGTCGAGGGCATGCAGTTCGACCGCGGCTACATCTCGCCCTATTTCGTGACCAATGCCGAGAAAATGGTGGCCGAGCTCGACGAGCCGTACATCCTGTTGAATGAGAAGAAACTATCGAGCCTGCAATCCCTGCTGCCTTTGCTGGAGGCGGTGGTGCAGAGCGGCAAGCCCTTGCTGATCGTCTCCGAAGACGTCGAAGGCGAGGCGTTGGCGACGCTTGTCGTCAACAAGTTGCGCGGCGGCTTGAAGGTGGCGGCGGTCAAGGCGCCCGGTTTCGGCGACCGGCGCAAGGCGATGCTCGAAGACATCGCGATCCTGACCGGCGGCCAGGTGATCAGCGAAGACCTCGGCATCAAGCTCGAAAACGTCACCCTCGACATGTTGGGCAAGGCCAAGCGGGTGCGCATCGAGAAGGAGAACACGACGGTCATCGACGGCGCCGGCGCCAAGGAGGACATCCAGGGCCGGATCGCCCAGATCCGCCAGCAGATCGAGGAGACCACCTCCGATTACGATCGCGAGAAATTGCAGGAGCGGCTGGCCAAGCTCGCCGGCGGCGTCGCGGTGATCCGGGTCGGCGGGGCCACCGAGGTCGAGGTCAAGGAGCGCAAGGACCGGGTCGATGACGCCACCCACGCCACCCGCGCTGCAGTCGAAGAAGGTGTGGTGCCGGGCGGCGGCGTGGCGCTGCTCTATGCGGCCAAGGCGCTCGACGGCCTGACGCCCGAAAACAGCGATCAGAAGGTCGGCATCGACATCATCCGCCGCGCCTTGCAGGCTCCAGTCCGCCAGGTCGCCGAAAATTCTGGCAACGAGGGCTCGGTCGTGGTCGGCAAGTTGCTCGACAGCAAGGACCCGAATTACGGCTTTGACGCGCAATCGGGCCAGTATGTCGACATGGTCAAGGCCGGCATCATCGATCCGACCAAAGTCGTGCGCCTGGCATTGCAGAACGCCGCGTCGGTCGCGGGCCTGCTGGTCACCACCGAAGCGATGATCGCCGAAAAGCCCGAAAAGAAGGCGGCTGCCGGCATGCCGCACGACCACGGCATGGACGGGATGGACGACTACTAAAAAGCCGAGGAAAGTCCCGACCGAGGCCGGCGCCCCCGCGGTGTCGGCCTCTTTTTTTACGGTGGGTGCTCGGCGCATCGGTCGTCTGCTAGTCTGCCGTAGACTTTCGCCCGCGGGACTCGGGCCAACGCAACGGAGGTGGAGCGATGTTGCAGGATTTGCTGCCCCAGGCCGAACGGATCGCGGCCAAGCTCAAGGCGCGCAACGAGACGATCTCGATTGCCGAATCCTCGACCGCCGGGATGATTTCGGCGGCCCTGCTGGCGATCCCCGGCGCCTCGGCCTATTTCATCGGCGGCGCTGTCGTCTATACGCGCCAGTCGCGCGCCACCTTGCTCGCCGTGACCGAAGCGGAGATGGCCGGCATCACGCCCTCGACCGAGGCTTACGCGGCGCTGTTCGCGCGCAAGATCCGCGGCAAGCTCGCGACATCCTGGTCGCTCGGCGAGACCGGGACCGCCGGGCCCACCGGCAGCCGCTACGGTCATGCTGCAGGGCATTCCTGCATTGCCGTGATCGGACCCAATGGCGAGCGCTCGATCACCGTCGAGACCGGCAAGGCCGACCGGGTCGACAACATGCGCGCGTTTTCGCTCGCCGCCCTCGATCTTCTGGAAAAAGCGCTCGGCTGAGCCGCCGCCCGGGGTGCTCGAAAGAGCGCACCCCGATGATTGGGTGACGGCTCCGCGATCGCGCCGGCGACACGATCCTGCATCGGCGGCGCGCGTTGCTATATGATGGCCAGATGCCCGATCGTGCTGCTCTGAGCCGCCCATCCCTCGCCGCCCCGTCCTACCTCGCGGGCCTCAACGAAGCGCAACTGCGCGCGGTCGAGGCGGTCGATGGTCCGGTTTTGGTGCTGGCCGGCGCCGGCACCGGCAAGACCCGGGTGCTGACCGCGAGGCTCGCTCATATCCTCGCCACCCGCCGCGCCTTTCCGTCCGAATTGCTGGCGGTCACCTTCACCAACAAGGCGGCGCGCGAGATGCGCCATCGCCTCGAGGCGATGATCGGCAGCAGCGCCGACGGCCTCTGGCTCGGCACCTTTCATGCGATCGCCGCGCGCATCCTGCGCCGCCATGCCGAGGCCGCCGGGCTCAAATCGAGCTTTACCATCCTCGACACCGACGACCAGATTCGCTTGCTCAAGCAGATCCTGCACGCCGAGAACATCGACGAGCGCCGCTGGCCCGCGCGCATCCTGCTGTCGGTGATACAGCGCTGGAAGGATCGCGGCCTCGGTCCCGACAAGCTCACGCGCGGCGACGCCGACAGCTTTGCCGACGGCCGCGCGGTGATGCTCTACCAGCGCTATCAGGAGCGGCTCGCGACCGTCAACGCGGTCGATTTCGGCGACCTCTTATTGCACAATCTGACGCTGCTGACCGCCAATCCCGAGATTCTCGCCGACTACCACCGGCGCTTTCGCTATCTGCTGGTTGACGAATACCAGGACACCAACGTCGCCCAGTACCTGTGGCTGCGATTGTTAGCCCGGGCCCGCCGCAATCTGTGCTGTGTTGGCGACGACGATCAGTCGATCTACAGCTGGCGGGGTGCCGAGATCGGCAACATCCTGCGCTTCGAAACCGATTTTCCGGGTGCCGCAGTAATCCGGCTCGAGGAGAACTACCGCTCGACCTCGCGCATCCTCGGCGCCGCCGGCGGGATGATCGCGCACAATCAGCGGCCGGCTTGGCAAGACCTTGTGGACCCAGGCCGGCGATGGCGACAAGGTCGTGGTCCGCGCCCTGTGGGACGCCGAGGAGGAGGCGCGCTGGGTCGGCGACGAGATCGAGGCGCTGCAGCGTCAGGGCCACGCGCTCGGCGAAATCGCGATCCTGGTGCGAGCCGGGTTTCAGACCCGCGAATTCGAGGAGCGCTTTATCGCTCTCGCCCTGCCCTACCGGGTGATTGGCGGCCCGCGCTTTTACGAGCGCCAGGAAATCCGCGACGCGCTCGCCTATCTGCGCCTCGTCAACCAGCCGGCCGACGATCTCGCCTTCGAGCGCATCCTCAACACCCCGCGCCGCGGCGTCGGCAGCGCGACCTTGCAGCAGCTCCACGGGCTGGCCCGGGACGAGCGCCTGCCGCTGGTCGAGGCGGCGCGGCTCGCGATCGCCGGCGACCGGCTGCGCCCGGCTGCGCGCAACGCGCTCGCCGCCTTCGTTGCGGCGCTCGACCGCTGGCGGGCCAAGGCCGACCGCGTCTCGCACACCGATCTGGTGCAGATCGTGCTGGACGAGTCGGGCTATACCGGGATGTGGCAGGCCGACCGCTCGCCCGACGCCGCGGGCCGGCTCGAAAATCTGAAGGAGCTGGTGGTGGCGATGGCCGAGTTCGAAAATCTCGGCGGCTTTTTGGAGCATGTCAGCCTGGTCATGGACAACGCCGCCGATGCCGGGGGCGACATGGTCAATCTGATGACCTTGCACAGCGCCAAGGGGCTCGAATTCGACACAGTGTTTCTGCCGGGCTGGGAGGACGGGCTGTTCCCGAACCAGCGGGCGATGGAGGAGAACGGGCTCGCCGCGGTCGAGGAGGAGCGCCGGCTCGCCTATGTCGGGCTGACCCGCGCGCGCCATCGCGCCCATGTCTCGTTCGCCGCCAACCGCCGCATCCACGGCCAGTGGCAGAGCGCGATGCGCTCGCGCTTTGTCGACGAGTTGCCGGCCGAGCACATCGAGTTCGTCGCCGAACCGGGGCTGCGGCCGGGTGCGCGCGATATCGCCTATGCTGGCGGCTGGGGTGCGACGATCGAGATGCCGGCCACCGCCGCCCCGACCGCCGCCGCAACGAGGCCATGGGCCGAACCCCGCCGCCCGCTGCTGGTCGAGGCCGGCCCGGTCCCGCGCCGCGGCGCCGAGATCCGCCGGGTCGGCGGGTTCTCGGTCGGCGACCGGGTATTTCACCAGAAATTCGGCACCGGCACATGACCGCCGTCGAAGACAACAAGCTCGCCATCCGCTTCGAGCACGCCGGCGACAAAAAGATCATGGACGCCTACGTCGAGCGCGCGTGACCGGCTCCCTGCTTATATCGTAAGCGGATACGATTTTCGTCGTCCCGCGAAAGCGGGCCCAGGGCCACCGACCGGGGCGACGATCCGAAAGCACTCTTGCGTTAACGTCCTCCTGCGGGTCGCTGCTGCGATATTTCGCGCTAGGCCGATCTTAAAACCCATGATATAGCGTAGAATGAAAAGTTGAGGAGCTAGCATGGAACGAGATGGCTATTGGATCGTCCGGGTCACGGTCGAGCAGTTTCACGAACCTGTCTTGTGGCATTTCGCGGTTCCGATCGCGAGCGGAGACAAAGCGGCCTCGTTAATGCGCGGTCAATATCCTTTCGCCAAGAATGTCCAGGCTATTGCAAGAGTGCCCTGTCGCGTCTGGTGATCGTTTCGCGATGTCCTACAAGCCGTCTATCCGCATGGTGCCCGGTCCTCTGTGGGGCATGAACCTCCGTCGTATGCTGCCGAAGTCCAGATGGCAGAAAATCCGACACGGGTTGATTCAAGAACGCGGCCTCAGATGCCAGACCTGCCGCAAGACCGAGATGCAGAGCAAGCGCATCTTCGCCCATGAGGAATGGGAATACGAGGCAACAAGCTCGCCGGCCGTCGCCCATCTCAGGGGGCTTACGTCGAATTGCTGGCACGGCCGCGCGGTCCAGCACTTCGGGGCGACCGGCAATATGGTACGTTCGGGCGAGCTAACGGCTCAGGCGATCGAGGACACGATCGAGCATTTCTGCCGGGTCAATCAGGTCAGCCGTGATGCGTTTAACGCGCATCGTGCCGAAGCTCGGGCCGAATGGACCCGGTTCAGCAAAATGAAATGGAAAGGCGATCGGGGAGCCTTCGCCGCGCTAGTTATTGCGGCCGACGAAAAGCGCCGGGCGAGGCTCGAACGCGCGAAGAAGAATACGCGGAGGAACACGAAGATCAGACGCTCGACGAATGGCCTTATCTCCATTCAGGAGAACCACTCTAAATTAAGGTCCACTACGACTGATATCGTAGCGCTGGCCTTGTATCCCCGCTTTCGCGGGAACGACGATAAAAACGGGCCAGAATGTCTCGATGTCTTGGATTTTAGCCTTCGTTGCTACGGCAGGTTGTAGCCGACGGCACTCTCGATCTCGATCGTCTTTTTGACCGCGGAGCGGGTCATGATCCGCGCGAAATGCGCGTCGAGGCTCGGATATTCGCCGGGTGCGGGCGAGGTCGAGGTCTTGAACCGCCAATAAAGCCGGAACAGGTGGATGTCGGCGATCGAATATCGGCCGCCCACCGTCCATTCGTTGGCTCCGAGCCGCGGGTCGGCGATCTTGAACACCTCTTTCCAGCGTTCGAGGCCGATGCGGCGCGCCGGATGCACGGTCGCGGCGATGAACGACATCCACGAGATCGCCTGCGCCTCGGCTTCGAGGCCGCCCTGCGGCCACAGCTCGGCCTCGGGAAAGCGCTTGGCCAGATAATAGAGGGTGGCCGCGACCTCAGTCAGCTTCTGGCCGTCGACCAGCAAGGTCGGGACCTTGCCCTCGGGGTTGATCGCCAGATATTCGGGCGCGTGCTGCTCGCCCTTTGCGAGCGAGACCAGCCGGCTTTCAAACGGCACGCCGATCTCGTGCAAGGCGATGTGCGTGGCCATCGCACTCGATCCGGGCGACAGGTACAAGGTCAGCATCGAAAACTCCGTTTGGCCTTCTGAATCCGACTAAGCGCTACTCAATTCCAGGATCGCCTTTGCGCGGGCTTGTCCCGCGTATCCACGTCTTCTTTCCGGGCGCCCGGCCCAGACGAATGGCGAAGAGAGCCGATTTCTATCATTTAGGGGCAACTCTCCCCTGACGTCTTTGCGCCTTCACGGGAATGTCGACGATAGAGCGGTGGATCAGTCGGCGGCGATCGTTGCTTCGGACCGCGACGCGGCGAATTGCGGCATCACGTCTTCGCATAACAGCCGCATTGCATTGACGACATTTCCGTGCGGGATCAGCCCGCCGCAATTCAATTCGGCGAGGATGCCGGAGAGCCCGATCTCGTCTTGCAAGGCTTTGAGCTTGCCGGCGATCGTCGCGGGCGTTCCGATCAGCACATTGGCCCGCAAGGCGTCCTCATAGGTCCGGGCGCGCAGATCATGCACCCGCCGCATGCGCCGCGCCGCGGTCTCGGGATCGACCAGCTTTGCCGCCCCTTCGAGCAGGTTCGACTGCTCGTGGTAGAAGTGCATGATGCTGTCCTTGGGCTCGCTGCGGGCGCGCTCCTCGGTCGCGGCGATATAGGTCGGGGCCGAGACGAAGACTTGGCCGCGGCCGGGATGGCCGGCTTCTTCCCAGGCCTGGTGATAAAGGCGGATCTGTCCGGCGAGGTCCGGCCACGAGGTATGGCGAACCGACGCAAAGATCGGCATGCCGCGCCGGCCGATCGCCGCAAAGGTGTCGGGCGTGCTGGCGGCGATGCGGATCGGCGGGGTCGGCTTCTGATAGGGCTTCGGCACCACCATGACATTGTTGAAGCGGTGATAGGCGCCCTCGAACGAAAAGCTGGGTTCGGTCCAGGCGCGCTGGATCACCTCAAGGATTTCGCGAAAGCGGGCCTGGCTCTCGGCATAGGAGACGCCATAGGCCTCGTAGGTCTGCGCCACCCCGCTGCGCCCGACGCCGAAGATCAGCCTGCCGTGGCTCAACTGGTCGACCGTCGCCGCCTCCTCGGCCAGCCGCAACGGATGGCACAACGGCAAGACCTGCACCGCGATGCCGATCTTGATCCGCTTGGTGCGCGCGGCGATTGCGCTGGCG
This sequence comes from uncultured Alphaproteobacteria bacterium, assembly GCA_963755435.1. Taxonomy (GTDB): domain Bacteria; phylum Pseudomonadota; class Alphaproteobacteria; order ATCC43930; family CGMCC-115725; genus AP-15. The sequence continues at coordinate 224,251 of CAVWJX010000011.1, read as the reverse complement.
ATGCTGAGCGGCGCCGACAAGCAGCGAACGGCGCGGCTCGAAATGCAATTCGGCGAGCCACATCACGTCGAGCCCGAGCCGCTCGGCCGCATCGACCTGCTCCATCGCCTCGTCGAAGGCCTCGCTCTCGGAGCGGCCGGGAAGCGACGGAAACTCGTGAAACATGCCGAATTCCATAACTTGGCTCGTCCTCTTGCTGCGGTTTCTGCGGCACCCTAGCGAAGCCCGCCGGCCCAAGCCAAGCCCGATCGCTCGCCCCTATGCTGACGGCGCCGATAATGCGAAGCTCACCATGGATATCGGCGACAGCGGCCCCTCCTAATCCTCCCCCCTCCTGCGCGGAGGGAGCGGTGGGAGTGACAGCAGCGGGCGCAGCGACAACAGGAGAGAGATCATGAACCTCGGCTATATCGGATTGGGCAATATGGGTGGCGCCTTGGCCCGGCGCCTGATCCGCGAGCACAAGATCCGCGCCTTCGATCTCAGACCCGAGGTGGTGGCGCGCTTTGCCGAGGCCGGCGCGGTGCCGACCCAGAGCGCCCAGGCTCTCGCCCGCGAAAGCGACATGATCATGACCTGCCTGCCGACCTCGGCGCAGGTGCGCGACGTCTTGTTCGGCGAGGGCCGGGTGGCCGAGGTGCTGCGGCCGGGGCAGATTTGGGCCGACATGACCACCGGCGACCCCGGCGAAACCCGCGAGATGGCAAAGCGCCTCGCCGAAATAGGCGTGCAAATGATCGACGCGCCGGTCAGCGGCGGCCCGCACGGCGCCAATGCCGGCACGATCGCGATCATGGTCGGCGCGCCCGCTGACGTTTTCACCAAGGTCAAACCGATCTTCGCCACGATCAGCCCCAACATCTTTCATACTGGCGATGTCGGCACCGGCCACGTCATGAAACTCGTCAACAATGTGATCAGCGCCGGCGTGCGCGCGGTCACCTTCGAGGCCTTGGCGATGGGGATCAAGAACGGGCTCAGCCTCGAAACCTGCACCGCAGTTTTGCAGAAGGGCAGCGCGCGTAGCGCCGCGACCGAATTGTCCCTGCCCAAGCTCTTAAAGAACGATTTTTCGGTCAGCTTCACGTTAGCGCTGATGCACAAGGATGTGCGGCTCGCAACCAAGCTCGGCATGGACAGCGCGACCCCGATGGTGCTGGCCAATGTCGTTCGCGAGTTGTTCCAGACCGTGATCAACGAGCACGGCGCCGATCAGGACACCCAGACCCTGGTCAAGCTGTTCGAGAAGAACGCCGGCGTCGCGATCACCCCGCGCGGCTAGCGCCCCTTGCCCCTCCCTCTCGCCGCGTGCGGGGAGAGATTGGATTGCGCAGCGGGCCGGTGGGGGCAGCGGGTCACGCCTTTTGATCCGGAAGAAAGCATGCTCTTTACCGACCAGGTTGCGATCATCGCCGCAGCAGTGAGCGGGATGCTTGGCGCGCCGGCCTGATGCCGTGTGGCGGGGATTGTCGGGTGGCGTCAAACTGGGCAATGCTGTCGGCGAGATCGGCAGCTGTGCCGCGCACCGGGGAGTTCGTTGGACGATGAAGATCGACCAAGCCATCAACATCGAAGACCTGCATCAAATGGCCAAGCGGCGGCTGCCGAAGATCGCCTTCGACTTCATCGAGGGCGGCCTCGAGGACGAGCGCGGCCTCGAGCGCAACACCTCGGCCTTTCACAAGCACCAGCTGCTGCCGCGCTATCTTGTTGACGTGTCGGTGCGCAACCAGGCGGCGACCTTGTTCGGCCATACCTATTCGAGCCCGTTCGGCATCGCCCCGACCGGCGGCGCCGGCCTGTTCCGTCGCGGCGCCGATCTGATGCTGGCCGAGGCGGCGGCCGAGGCCAACATTCCCTACATCATGTCCGGGGCGAGCAACGATTCGATCGAGGCGGCGGCGCGGATCGCTCCCAACAATGCCTGGTACCAGCTCTATGCCGCGCGCGAGGCTAAGGTGCGCGAGGACATGATCCGGCGCACCGCCGATGCAGGGCTCGGCGCGTTGGTGCTGACTGTCGACGTGCCGGTCGGCTCGAAACGCGAGCGCAACATCAGAAACGGCTTTGCCAATGTTCGCGGCGGCCTGTTCCAGGCGCTGAGCCTGAAGCCGTCGATCCTCGCCGAAGCCCTGACCCACCCCGGCTGGATCGTCGAATATCTGCGCCATGGTGGCGGCACGCCGATGCTGCAGAACTGGCAGCCCTACGCGCCAAGTGGTGCCAATCCCGAAACCGTCTACAATTTCGCGCGCTCCTTGCAGCCGTTCAACGCCCAGACTTGGCGGGATCTCGAAAATTACCGTCGCCTGTTCCCGCGCGCCCTCGTCGTCAAGGGGATCATGAATCCGGCCGACGCATTGCGCGCCGCCGAGATCGGTTGCGACGGGATCATCGTCTCCAATCATGGCGGCCGCCAGCTCGACCAGGCTCCGGGCTCGCTCGACGTGCTGCCGGCGATCAAGGAGGCGGTCGGGGACAAGCTCGCGGTCATGCTCGACAGCGGGGTGCGGCGCGGCGCTGACATCCTGATCGCGCTGTGCCTCGGCGCGCAGTTTGTCTTCATGGGCCGGCCGACGCTCTATGGCGCCGCGGCCGGCGGCATTCCCGGGGTCCACAAGGCAATCTCGATCCTGAGCGGCGAAGTCGATCTGGTCATGGCCCAGATCGGCTGCCCGAGCCTCGACCAGCTCGGCCCCGATTTCCTGTGGCAGGACGAGTGGCAGAGAAACCGCTGACCTGCCGCCGCCCACACACCATTTCGACGAGCCGATCCTTCGCCGGCAAGTCGCCATTGGCATCGTTCCGTGGATCGCTCGACCGACGGCCAGCCAATGGCTGTCTTCGGCTGATGCGCAGTCACCGCGTCGCTGAAGCCAAGATCTGACGCTACGCACACCCGACGCGCTGCGCATCGCAATCGCCCGGCGCGTCGAGGCGACGCTCGTCATCATCGGCCGCGTCATGGCCGCTGCCGCCCGCGCCCTCGGCATAGCCGTTGCGACGCCCTGATGGGTTGTCGGCGGCACGAGAAACCAGCATTGTTGCGTCGATCTGGCACCATCAAGTGGGACCCTGTGACGATGAACCTCGACCAGGCGATCAACATCGAAGACCTGCACCGGATCGCCAAGCGCAAATTGCCGAAGATCATCTTCGATTTCATCGAAGGCGGGCTCGAAGACGAGCGTGGCCTCGAGCGCAACCGCGCGGCGTTTCAAAAGCATCAGCTGTTGCCGCGCTATCTGGTCGACGTGTCGGTGCGCGATCAGTCGGCGACTTTGTTTGGCCACACCTATGCAAGTCCGTTCGGCATCTCGCCGACCGGCGGGGCCGGGCTCTATCGGCGCAACGGCGATCTGCTGCTGGCCGAGGCGGCCGCCGGGGCCAACATCCCTTACATCATGTCGGGCGGCAGCAACGCCTCGATGGAGGAGGCGGTCAAGATCGCCCCCGACAACACCTGGTATCAGCTCTATGCGGCCAAGGACCGTGACCTGACCGACGCGCTGATCGGCCGGGCGCGCGACTGCGGCGTCGGCGCATTGGTGCTGACCGTCGACGTGCCGATCCACCCCAAACGCGAGCGCAACTGGCGCAACGGCTTTGCCACAGTCCGCAATGGCGGGGTCATGGAAGCCCTGAAGCTGAAGCCGTCGATCCTGTTGGAGGCGATGACCCACCCGGCCTGGGTCATCGACTATGTGCGGCACGGCGGGGCGCCGACGCTCGGCAACTGGGCGCCGCATGCCGGCAATGGTGCAAGCAAGGCGGATGCGATCCGCTTGGGGCGCACCCAGACGCCGGCTTCGGCGCAGACCTGGCGCGACCTCGATCGCTACCGCCGGCTGTTCCCGCGCCCGCTAGTGGTCAAAGGGATTTTGAGCCCGGCCGACGCGGTCCGCGCGGCCGAAATCGGGGTCGACGGAATCATCGTCTCGAACCATGGCGGCCGACAGCTCGACCAGGCGCCGGCGTCGCTCGACGCGTTGCCGGCGATCAAGGCCGCGGTCGGCGACAAGCTAACAGTGATGCTGGATAGTGGTGTGCGGCGCGGCGCCGACATCTTGATCGCGTTATGCCTCGGCGCCCAGTTCGTGTTTTTTGGCCGGCCGACACTTTATGGCGCAGTCGCCGGCGGCGGCCCAGGGGTCAAGAAGGCGGTCGACATCTTCCGCAGCGAGATCGACCTGGTCATGGCCCAGATCGGCTGCCCGAGCCTCGATCGGCTCGGACCCGATTTCCTGTGGCGCGACGACTGGCCGCGGAACCGCTGATCACGTCCGTGCAAGACGTCCCGGCCGGGCGATTTGACCCGACCGGGAGGTGCAGGTAGCGCTAATTCCCGGCGCTGCGCTCGACCACCACTCTCGGGACCGGCCGTGCCGCGTCGAGCGTGCTGTTGATCTCGTCGATGGTGCGCCCGCTCGTCTCAAAGCCGATCAGCCAGAACGCGACCGCGCCCAACAGGTACCAGAATGCGAAGTAGAGAAACCCCGGGATCAGCGCATCTAAAGTCACGGCCGGCTTCACGTAATTCGACGAGCCGGCGATCAATGCCAGCCCCAGCGGGCCGATGAACTTGCCGAGATTGCCGACCCCATAGACAAATCCCATGCCGCTGCCGCGCAGCCGCGACGGCCACATCTCGCCCATATAAGGCCCGACGATCGAATAATTGCCGCTGCCGAAGAAATTTTGCAGCAGGATCATCACAAAAAACATCGACGCGCCGCCGATAAACACACTGTGCAGATACCCGGCCAGCGCCATGAAGATCGCCGCGATCACGCAGGCAAAAACGCCTGAGGCGCGGCGCCCCCACGCGTCCGAGAGCCACGAGCACAGAAACCGGCCGGCGATCGCCGACAGGCTCAGCCAAATCACCAGCTTTGAGGCCTCGGGCGGGGTGATCTTCAACACCATGACGAACAAGGTCACCTGCCACAAGGCGAGGGCCACGCCGCCGGTCTGGGTCAGCCCGGTCAGGCAGCCGGCGATGATGCTGCGTGGGTATTTGAAAATCTCGAGCCAACGGGTCTGCTCGAGCACCGGCGGCACCGCCGGCAAGGTGATCCGCGCGGGATCCATCTGCAAAGCCCAGGCGAGCGCCTGCCGTGCCTCTTCCATCCGGCCGCGGCGCAGCAGCCAATGCGGCGATTCGGGGACAAACGCCCGAATGTACAAGCACAGGAAGGCCGGCAGCAACCCGACCGCAACCATTCCGCGCCAGCCAATATGAGGTGCCGCAAACGCGCCCAGCAACGCGGCGAGCAGTCCGCCTGCCGGCAGCATCGTCGTGGTCACCCCGGTGAACCAGCCGCGCTTATGGGCTGGGGAAAACTCCTGCATCAAGGTGATGTCGACCGAGTACAAGCCGGTTACGCCAAACCCGACGAAAAAGCGGCAGGCCACCAGGTAGATCCATCCACCTTCCGGCGTCAGCGCCATGGCGCCTGTGGCGATCGAGACGTTCAGCACCGCGGCGATCAGCGCCTTGCGGCGGCCGACCTTGTCGGCCATCCAGCCGTACAGCAAGGAACCGAATGGGGCGCTGACGCCCGAGGCGAGCAGGATCGCGCCCGATTGCCCATAAGTCAGATGCCAATCCTTGACCACGAACGCGAGAACGAAGCCGATCAGGAAAAAGTCGAAAAAATCGAGCATGTCGCCCAGCGTCGCGGCGCCGGCGATTTTCCACTGATTGAACGTCAGCTTTTTCTGCTGCTCTAATAATTCCAACATCACGTTCTCCCTAATGCCGGCGCCGCATCACGGCGTCACCCAACGGCTTGTTCTGATCAACCTAGCTTCTTGGGCGACCTTCGCGGCCGGTCGCCAAGCGTGGACCCCGATGCGGCCCCGCCACCGCGACACTACTTGAAGCTTGTCGGCCGTTGCAATGGCCGATGCGACAGCCTGCCGGACCTTCCTCGGTAGCTGCCGGTCAGTAGCCACCGGCGCTACAAAACCGCCAGGTCGAGCCGTCGAGCCCGTAGAGCAGCGCCAAGCGCGTGCTCCCCTGATGCGCGAGCACAACCCGGAAGCGGTCCCCGGTGCAGGCCGCGGCGCCGGCGGCGACTGGCGCTGGCAGTTTCTTGGCCGCAGCGCAGCTGGTCGCCCAGTCGGGCAGGGTGGCCGGCGCCGCACCCAGGCGCTTGCCGTCGGCCAGCACGAAATAGTCGATCGCCTTGCCCTGCTTGACGTCGGCGTGCAATGCCAAGGTGCCATAGCGCGATCGGTAAAAGCCGGCCTGCTGGTCGCCGTCGGGAGCGCCGGCAGCAACCGCCCGAAAGCTCAGCGCGCCGCAAGCCGGCGGCCCGTTCTGCGCCCGGTGTTTGGTCGACGACGTGTGTTGTGTCGCCGCCGAAGCGCCGAGCGCGAGCATGCCGAGCGCCAGGCCGGCGCAGGCCGAAATCGTCCGTTTCATCACCGTTCTCTCCGATCCGCTACAAGATCAGTTTACAGCGCCGCGCCGGCGCCCCAGAAGGTCCGATTCTGCCGGCCGGTTCAGATACAGTAGGTGCGGATCGGAGCGAAGCCGTTGAACCCGACCGAGGCATAGCTCGCCGTGTAGGCGCCGGCGGACAGGATCTCGACCTTGTCGCCGATCTCGAGGCCGAGCGGCAGCCGGTATTCGGTGCGCTCGTAGAGAATGTCGGCGCTGTCACAGGTCGGCCCGGCGAGGATGACCGGGCCGCAGACCCCGGCGCGGCCGGGGGTGGCGATCCGATATTTGATGCTTTCGTCCATCGTTTCGGCGAGCCCGTTGAACTTGCCGACGTCGAGATAGACCCAGCGCCGCGCATCGCTGCCTCCCTTCTCGGAGATCAGCACGATCTCGCTCTGGATCACCCCGGCATCGCCGACCAGCGAGCGCCCCGGCTCGATGATGATTTCCGGCAGATGGTTGCCGAAATGCCGGGTCACCGCCGCCATCACCGCGCGGGCATAGCTTTCGACCGCCGGCACTTCGCCGGTGTAATGCGCCGGGAAGCCGCCGCCGATATTGATCATGCGCAGATCGATGTCGGCCTCGGCGAGCAGCGAGAACATCCGCGCCGCGGTGCCGACCGCACCGTCCCACTGCCGCAGATCGGTCTGCTGCGAGCCGACATGGAACGACACGCCGTACGGATCGAGGCCGAGGCGGCGCGCCTGCCGCAACAGCTCGACCGCCATGTCGGGCGTGCAGCCGAACTTGCGCGACAGCGGCCATTCCGCACCGGCGCAATCGACCAGGATGCGGCAGAAGACGCGCGCGCCCGGCGCTGCCCGCGCCAGCTTTTCGAGTTCGTGCGCGCTGTCGAAGGCAAAGAGTTGCAGGCCCGCGCCATTGGCAAAGGCGATGTCCTTTTCCTTCTTTATCGTGTTGCCGAACGACAGCCGCTCTGCGGCCACCCCGTTATCCAGGCACAGCTCGATTTCGCCGCGGCTGGCCACGTCGAAATTGGCCCCCTTGCGGTCGAGCATAGCGAGGATTGCCGGGGCCGGGTTGGCTTTGACCGCATAGTAGATCCGGGCGAGCGGCAGATGCCGGCACAAGGCGTTGTAAGCCTCGGCGATCGTCGCGAGATCGACGACGAGGCAAGGGGTCTCGGGCGAATTTTCGGCGAGGAAGCGCGAAATCCTCTCATTCATTATTGGGGGTAATCCTTCCCGCGAGGCGGTATGAGCGAAGCAGCTGCTGCCGGTCGCGCTCGGGGCCAGGTGAGCGTGAACGTACACGCCGACGCGGCCTCGCTCTTTGACCGAAAGCGAACCAAAATCAAAATAAATAGCAGAGCGGGGCGGTGACGCCCGACTCGGCCGGATTGTGCTGCTTAGCTCAGACTACTCGGGTCAATGACCCGGTTGCCCCGCCCACGCAGGCGCGTTCCGCGAAGGTTCGCGTCAGGGCAGGGCACCACGCCCCCCAGTCGGAAAGCAACCATATCGACCTCCCTCTCGGGACCGGCCTTCCGGCCGGACGACCAAAAAGGACGCGTTACGTCGTTGCATAACCACCATGGGCCATAGGCACGTGCGAGTGCGTCGAGGACCCGATAGATACGCTGATCGGCCCCGAACGCAAGCGGCAATTCCCAAAAATTTGCGGATTAACCCAGATTTACGGAGGGGGTCCGCACCGGTGCGGACGGCCGGCGACGGCGTCAGATTTTCTTGGTCCCCAGCCCGTCGCCGCCCTGGCAGGCTTGCGCGCGCAGCCACTCCTCAACCGACAATTGCCCATGATAGACCTCGGCGTAGAGGCCGACGGGCCAGGTCAGTACAAAGACGACGTCGCTGACAATGTCGGTATTGCGGTTCGGGCACGGGCCGGGCAGCAGATAGCCGATCGCCAGCAGCACCACTCCGATCGCCAGATAGAGCCCGACCAACACCCGCATTCTATCCCCTGAGCACTCCGACCGGCGGTTGAACAGCGGCGGGTGCGAACCCGCAACCGCCCGCATCGCCGCACGAAACAATGTCCCGCCGCCCGATGCAACCCCCAATGCGCGCCATCGCGTGCGAGGCTGCTCGATGCGGGCGCCCGCCGATATGTCTTACCATCTTGCCATCGCTGGGAAGACAATTTGAGAGTTAGCTGAGCTCTTATTTCGAGTTGGATGTTTGATCTGGACCCTTGGCCAGCCACGATGGTCGACCAGCGGTGCCAGGTGAACTTCCAGCCATAGCCGGCCGTTACCGGGGTGTCGCCGCACCGCGGCAATTGCGCGAGGATCGGGCAATGTCGATGCGATCGCTGATGATCCGGGGTGCCGCGGCGGCGCTGGTGCTGGCCGTGGCCGGGTGTGGTGGACCACCTTGGGTGCTCAGCCAGTCGCCCGAACACATCGCGCTGCGCTGGTATTCGGACACCACCCCGGCTGTAGCAGCGGTTCAGCTGGCCGAGCTGCACTGCCGGTCGTGGGGCAAATCCGCCGAGCTCACCGCCGCCGCCAAGGACGGCAGCGACGAGGTCGCCCAATTTCGTTGCCGGTGAAATCCGCCGCCGTTTCGGCTATGATGCGGATCGCGGCGGGGACAGGGGCAGCGGAGACGACGCGATGACGATCGAGCAGCGGCTGAGCCAGTTGGGGATAGCGCTTCCCGCAGTCAGCGGCCCGATCGGAAACTATGTTCACGCCAAGCGCACCGGCAATCTGCTCTATCTTTCCGGCAAGGGTCCGCCCGAGGCCGACGGCCGGATGCCGCGCGGCAAGCTTGGCGCTGGCATGTCGATCGAAGAAGGCTATCGGCACGCCCGGCAGGTCGGGCTGGTGCTGATTGCAGCGCTGCGCGACGCGCTCGGCGGCGATCTCGAGCGGGTCGAGGACATCGTCAAGGTGCTGGGGATGGTCAACGCCGCCCCTGATTTTGAAGACCACCCCAAGGTTATCAACGGCTGCTCGGATCTGTTAGTCGAAGTCTTCGGCGAGCGCGGCCGCCACGCCCGCTCGGCGGTCGGGATGAGCTCGCTGCCCGGCGGCATCCCGGTCGAGATCGAGATCATCGTCGCGGTCAGATGAAGCCTGCGTGCTGAGGACCGGGCGCGGAACGAGCCGACCCGTCGCCCGCAGCGGCCTGCTTCCGGCGCCGCTTGATCGACGGGCGCCGGCGGGCGCCGCGACAGTGCCGCCGGAGAGCCGGCAGATCAGCCGGCTGATGTGGTTTTTTGCCCTCGTCTATATCGTCGAGGGGCTCGGGCAGACCGGCGGGCTGATCGCCCAGCCGCTCAACTATTTCCTGAAGCAGGTCTATGGCTGGACCCCGGTCCAGGTGACCGGGTATTTGACCGTCCTCAACCTGCCGTGGATCATCAAGCCCGTCTACGGGATCGTTTCGGATTTCGTGCCGCTGTTCGGCTATCGCCGCAAGGCCTACCTGGTGGTGGCCAATCTGGTCGCCTGCGGCGCCTTGTTTTGGGTCGCCCGCATCACCGCACCGGGGCCGCTCGTTCTGGTGCTGCTGCTAACCGCCTATGCGATGGCGATATCGAGCACCCTCTGCGGCGCGGTGCTGGTCGAGAACGGCCAGCGGCTGCATTCGAGCGACCGGTTCGTCAATCAGCAATGGCTGTGGTTCAACATCGCCGCGACGGGCAGCGCCGTGATCGGCGGCGAATTGGTCGAACGGTTTCAGCCGGCCGCGGCGCTGCATGCCGCGGCAGGAATCATCGCGGTCGCGCCACTGGCGGCGATTTTCGGCGCGCTCTATCTGATCGACGAAGCTCCGAGCCGCCTCGATCTGGTGGAGATGAAGCGGACGTTTCGCGGTCTGTTGGCGGCTTTCACCTCGCGGGATCTGTGGGTGATCGGCTCGTTTCTGTTCTTGTATTACCTGAACCCGGGCTTCGGCACCCCGCTTTATTACCATATGACAGATCACCTGAAATTTTCGCAGGGTTATATCGGAATTCTCGGCGCGATCAACTCGGTCGGCTGGATCGTGGGCGCGATTTTATATCGAAAGCTGCTAAAGGACATGAGTTCGCGCCGCCTGCTCAATTTGAGCATCATCTTCGGCACGGTGACGACGGCGGCGTTTCTGCTGCTGTCGAACGAGGTCGCCGCGGCGCTGATCAATTTTTTCAGCGGCATGGCAGGAATGATCGCCTTTGTCGTGACGCTGACGCTCGCCGCCGATTACTGCCCGAAACGGGCCGAAGGGTTTGCCTTTGCCGCCTTGATGTCGGTGTTAAATCTGTCGTCGGCGCTGTCGAACAACATCGGCTCGTTTCTGTACGAGCATCTGTTCCATCGCCATCTCGACCCGCTGATCCTGGTATCGGCCGGATCGACGGCGCTGATCCTGGCCTTGGTCCCGCTATTGCGGCTCGGCGACAAGGCGCCTGGGACGCCCGTCCGCTGAACCCTCCGGCCGGCTAAATGTCGGCATAGGTGTGGGTTTCGGCGCGTGCGCCAGGATGGGTGATCGCTCCCTTCTCGGCGTCGCCCACGGTCTGCGCGTATTTCCACAACGTGCCGGACTGGTAGTCGTTGCGGCGCGCGCTCCAGGCCGTGCGGCGCTCGGCGAACTCGGCTTCGCTCAAGGCCACGTCGAGCGTGCCGGCGACAGCGTCGATCGTGATCATATCGCCGTCACGGACAAGTGCGATCGGGCCGCCGCCCGCCGCTTCCGGTCCGACATGGCCGATGCAGAAGCCATGGGTCGCACCCGAGAACCGGCCGTCCGTCAGCAGGGCCACCTTGTCGCCCATGCCCTGGCCATAGAGCGCCGCCGTCGTCGACAGCATCTCGCGCATGCCGGGGCCGCCGCGCGGCCCCTCGTAGCGGATCACGATCACGTCGCCCTCGCGATAACGGCGTTTGTCGACGGCCTCGAATGCGTCCTCCTCGCGGTCGAAACAGCGCGCGGGGCCGGTAAAGCGCAAATTCGCCAGGCCGGCGACTTTGACGATCGCCCCTTGCGGCGCCAAATTGCCCTTCAGCACGACAAGCCCGCCGGTCGGCGACAACGGCGCCGAAGTCGGCCGCACCACGTCCTGGCTCGTTGCGACGACGACGTTCGCCAGGTTCTCGGCGATGGTCTTGCCGGTGACGGTCATACAGTCGCCGTGCAGATAACCGCCATCGAGCAACGCCTTCATCAGGACCGGCACGCCGCCGATATCGTGCAGATCCTTCATCACATAGCGGCCGCCTGGCTTCAGGTCGGCGATATAGGGGGTACGCTTGCAAATTTCGCCAAAGGCGTGCAGATCGAAATCGATGCCGGCCTCACTGGCCATCGCCGGGATGTGCAAGCCGCCATTGGTGGAGCCGCCGGCTGCTGCGATCACGGTTGCGGCGTTCTCGATCGCCTCGCGGGTGACGATGTCGCGCGGTCGGATGTTCCGCCGCAGCAGTTCCATGATCGCCTGACCCGAGGCCTCGGCATAGGCGTCGCGCGAATCATAGGGTGCGGGCGCGCCGGCCGAACCGGGCAGCGCCAGGCCGATCGCTTCGGACACGCAGGCCATCGTGTTGGCGGTAAAGAGGCCGCCGCAGGAGCCCGCCGAGGGACAGGCGGCGCATTCCAACTCGTGCAATTCCTCGTCGGTGAGCTTGCCCACGCTGTGCGCGCCAACCCCCTCGAACACATCGCCGATCGTGACGTCGCGGCCCTGGAAACGGCCCGGCAGGATCGAGCCGCCATACATGAAGACCGACGGCACGTTGAGCCGGATCATCGCCATCATCAGCCCCGGCAATGATTTGTCGCAGCCGGCGAGCCCGACGAGCGCGTCATAGCAATGACCGCGCATCGACAATTCGACCGAGTCGGCGATGACCTCGCGGCTGACCAGCGAGGATTTCATGCCCTCGTGGCCCATTGCGATGCCATCGGTCACGGTGATCGTGGTGAATTCGCGCGGGGTGCCGCCCGAGGCTGCGACCCCTTTCTTGGCGGCCTGTGCTTGGCGCGCCAACGAGATGTTGCACGGCGCCGACTCGTTCCAGGTGGTGGCGACACCGACCAGCGGCTGGGCGATTTGCTCGTCGGTTAGCCCCATCGAATAGAGAAAGGCGCGATGCGGCGCCCGCTCTGGCCCGACCGTCACGTGCCGGCTCGGCAGGCGCGACTTGTCGATAGCGGGTCGGCGGACGTCGTCGGGCATCTCGGCATCTCCCGTGGGATTGGGTTTTGGCGACGGCTACCGTAGCGGTCGGACCGGGGTTGAGCAATGCCGCCCGATAGGCGGCCGCGCTCGAGGGTCAGAGTCCAAAGCACACTGCCGCGAGCCCGAGGCAGACGAGCCAGGCGCCGATCACATCGCGGGTTCCGAGCGCAAATCCTGCCGGATAATCCCACATGGCTCGTCTCCACAATTATTTCGAGGTTCCGAGCGTCGCCGGGATTTGAACGTCACGAGGATCCGCCGGCGGGCCTGACGACTACCCTGCCGACCATCATCGGATGGAACGTGCAGCGGTAGACGAACTCGCCGGGACTGGTGAATTTGTAGCTAAAGGTATCCCTAGTATCGAGCCCGGCGGAGTGAAAGAGCCGGTTCTGCTCGGTTACGGTATGCGGGGTCGTGTCCTCGTTGGTCCAGGTCACAGTCGTCCCGGCGGTGACGGTCAGGATCGCCGGCACAAATTGAAAGTTGTGGATCTCGACCATGGCGGGGCTGGACGCGGCCCTAGTGGCCGCGGCGCCGGCGATCAGGACGCCGGCCGCGAACGCGCCGACGAGGAGGATGCGGCGGTGGCGCGGCGGCGCCGGCAATCGGGTTCTAAGCATCGATTTGCCTCCTATGCGCGGAGCGGGCTGTCGATCAGCGCCGGGGCGGCGTTGGCACGGACGTAATCGATGGTCCTGACGCCGAGGTATTTGCGCAGGTCGCCGGCCGGCACCTGCATCGGCCCCGGCGCGGGTGCCGTCCCCGGCGCCGGCTGCGGGAACGCGGTCGAAGCCGCGGTGTGGAACGTGACGCGTCCCTCGACCTTTTGGATGATCTGATGGATGTGGCCGTTCAACACGGTCACCGAGGCGAAGCGCTTCAGATAGCCGAGCGCACGGCCGGCATCGGCGGTGCCCCAGCCCCATTGCTGATAGATCGTCCACATCGGCAAATGAGCGAGGACGACGATCGGGGTGCTCGCCGAGCGCCCGGCGACATCCTTTTCGAGCCATTCGAGCTGGTCGTTGCCGAGCGTGGCGAGGCCGGCCGATTTGAACCCGGGCTGGAAATTGAACACGTTGATCAGCGCAATAAAATGAACGCCGCCTAAGTCAAAGCTGTACCAGCCCTTGCCTTGCGTGTTCTTGCCGTAGCGGGCGAGATAGGCCTTGCCGTTGTCGGCGTCGGCCACGTCGTGCTCGCCGGGAATGTAGAACACCTGCTTGTTCGCCGCCTTGATCACCTGATCGGCGGTGTCCCACTGCGCTTCCTTGGAAAGGTGGCTGATATCGCCGGTGTGGACCAGGAAGGCGGGTTGCGCCGGCATCGTTGTGATCTTGGCGATCGCTTCGCCGAGGGTCGCCGCCGGGTCGGGGTTTGGCGGCAGGTGAAAGCCGATATGGCTGTCGCTGATCTGCACAAATGTCAGCGCGCCGGGCGTCAGCGCGCCGGGCGTCGTCTCGGCAGCAGCGGCCGAGCCGACCAGGCCGATGGTGCGCGGTACTCCGCCGGCGAGGCTCCAGACGACGCCGGTCCCGGCCCAACCCATACATTTCAACAAGCCGCGGCGGTTGATGGCCGCCGCGCGCGATGGTTCTCGGTCTGATGATCGGCCATCTGTCTCTCCCGAATGGCGAGATGGTTTGCGCCGATCCAGACCAATGGTTCGCCGGGTTTATTCCGCAGGTCGATGCGATCGTCGGACGATTGCCGGCAGCGTTCGCGTCGCGGTTCGGCAGGGCTGCCCCGGGCGGTCGCCGGCGCGCGCCCGCGCCGGAGCGGCAATTCCCCCTTGCACGGCGGCAATCGGCGCTTCTATCTGTCTGGCCGTCGGCGAGGAGATCGAGCGATGCGGTACTTAGGTTTGCTGGCGGCGCTGCTGGTCTTCTCGGGCTGCTCTTCGGGTTCCAGCCACTCGGCGACCCTGGTCCTCGACGACCCGACCTGGGACCGGGTCAATGTCCAGGCGGTGATTACCTTGAGCAGCGATTGCGACGAGCGGCAGAACGGCCATGTCGCCACCCAGAATTTCGTCATGACCAAGGGGCACTCGCACGAGGTGGTCGCGCCCAACGCCGAAACCATCTGCTGGCGTCATGACCGCGACCCGAACAACCCGGTCCCCGGCAACTGGTCGGAGTGGAGCCGCGCCACGCTGTTTCCGGGCCAAAAGACCGAGACAGACCTATAGATCGCAGGCCATGAGCCCGATCGCAGTGGGTGAAGCCAGGGCCCGAGCCTGATTTCTTAAGCTCAGCTCAACCCCTCGGCCTGCAGAGTGCGCTGCACCGCCGGACGGCCCATCATGCGCTCGAAATGAGCCGCGCAATTCTTTGGCAATTGCATGCCGACCCGCTTCGCTCCCCAGAACTCGACATAAAATAAGGCCGCGTCGGCAATCGACAGGTCATTGCCGCCGAGATAGCTCTTGCCCTCGAGCGCCTTGTCGATCACGGCGAAACCCTTGTCGATGACCTCGCGGC
This sequence comes from uncultured Alphaproteobacteria bacterium, assembly GCA_963755435.1. Classification (GTDB taxonomy): domain Bacteria; phylum Pseudomonadota; class Alphaproteobacteria; order ATCC43930; family CGMCC-115725; genus AP-15. Next base: position 209,155 of record CAVWJX010000011.1, on the reverse strand, counting down.
CTTGCGCCTTGACCGCATCGTGATCCGAGGCCGAGGGGGCGAAGCGCTCGGTGCGAAAGAGGCGCGTGAAACCCTGGCTGTGGATCGTGCCGACCACGTATTCCATCGCCTCCATCGCGCGGGTGTCGGTTTCCTCGTCCTTCGGGATCAGATTGGCCTGCGGATTCTGGCGGGCGAGCCAGCGGGCGATCACCGGAAACTCAGTCAGGATCGAGCCGTCGTCGCGCTCCAGGGTCGGCACCTTGGATTTCGGGTTCATTCCGGTGAACGGCGGCTTGTACTGCGCGCCGTCGCGGAAATTGACGATCTCGGCCTGATAAGGCTTGCCGATCTCTTCCAGCAGCACGTGGATGCCGACCGAGCAGGCGCCAGGGGCGTAATACAGTTTCATCTCGAATTTCCTCGCAAGAATGAGGGAGAAAGCGGTCAGATGATGCCTTCGCTGCGCAAGGCCTCGATTTCGCCGGCGCCGATGCCGAGCCATTCCTCCAGTACCGCGGCATTGTGCTGGCCCAAGAGCGGCGACGGCTCGACCTTGGGCGGGGCGCCGTCGAAGCGCACCGGCCAGGCCGGAACCGTCAATTTGCCGGTCGTCGGGTGCTCTATCTTCTGCATGATCGCGCGGTCGGCCAGCGAGGGATCGTTGAGGAGCTCGAGCGTGTCAAACACCGCGCCGGCCGGAACCCCGGCCGCGCCAATGATCTGCATCGCCTCTTCCTTGGTATGCTGGCGGGTCCATTGGGCGATGATCTCGTCGACCTCGTCGACGCGCTGGCCGCGCGCCGGCCCGGTGTCGTAACGCTTGTCGCCGATCAAATCTTCGCGGCCGATCACCTTGAGGAGCCGGGTCCAATGCTCGGGATTGGCTCGGCTGGTAAAGACGTAGACGTAGTCGTTCGGCCCGCCGGGCTTGCACGGGTAGAGCGCCGAGGGCGCCAATAGCGCGCTCGACCGGCTGCTGCCGCCGCGCAGCTGCGCCTTGCCGCTGAGCTGGGTGCGCGAAAACGGCACCCGCATGTAATGGATCATCGCGTCCTGCATCGCCACCTGCAGCCGCCTTCCCTTGCCGGTGCGATCGCGCTGGCGCAAGGCGGCGAGGATGCTGATCGCCATCAGCATGCCGGTGCCGGTGTCGCCGAACGAGGGACCGGGCTTGACCGGCGGCCGGTCGGCCTCGCCGGTGACGCTGATCGGGCCACCCGCCGCCTGCGCGATCATATCGAAGGCAAGATTCTTCTCATACGGGCTGCCCTCGCCAAAGCCCTTGACCTGGCAATAGATGATGCCCGGGTTGACCTCTTTGACCGCATCGTAGCCGAGGCCCAGCCGCTCGATCGTGCCGGGGGCCATGTTCTCGATCGTGATGTCGGCCTTTTTCAGCAGCTCTTTGACGATCTCGAGGCCGCGCGGCGATTTCAGATTGAGTGTCAGCGATTTCTTGTTGGCGTTGAACTGGTGGAAATACCAGGGGTCGTCGTCGGGATGGCCAGGCCGCAGCCGGCGACCGGGATCGCCGGTCTTCGGGTTTTCGATCTTGACCACTTCCGCTCCGAGCCAGGCCAGCGCCTCGGTGCAGGACGGCCCCGCCTCGAACTGGGTGAAGTCGACGACCCGCACGCCTTCTAGGCAATCCAGCGCAACGCCTTCGATCGCAGCCATGGCCGGCACTCCTTCGAAAATTCAGCACCCACTATAGCGCTTCGAATAGGACCGCGGAAACCGGGTTCGGCGCGACGGCGCGGATTGCCGCAAAGTGGCTGCCGGGTCGAGCCGGGCAGCCGGAAAGCGCGCCCCGCCGGTCCCGGCACGCCGGCCTCAACAACGCCGCCCGAATAAGCTAGTCTCCGCTTATGAGCGAGCGCGGGGGAAGACCGTCGCCGGAGGCGCTGCTGGCGGCCGCCAGGCAGGAGGGGCGCGGCCGGCTGAAGATTTTTCTTGGAGCGGCTCCCGGCGTTGGCAAGACCTACGAGATGCTGCAATCGGCCCGGGCCAAGTGGCGCGAGGGGGTCGATGTCGTGATCGGCATCGTCGAGCCGCATGGCCGGCGCGAGACGGAGGCGTTGCTCGAAGGACTCGAAACCATCCCGCGGCAGCAGGTCGAATATAAGGGTCACCTCCTGGCCGAGATGGATCTCGACGCGATCCTGAAGCGGCGCCCGCAGCTCGTCCTGGTCGACGAGTTGGCCCACACCAACGCCCCGGGCAGCCGTCATCCCAAGCGCTATCTCGATGTCGAGGAGCTGATCGCCGCCGGGATCGACGTGTTCGCAACGTTGAACATCCAGCATGTCGAGAGCCTGAATGACGTCATCGCCCGCATCACCCGGATCAGGGTGCGCGAGACCGTGCCCGACAGCGTGCTCGACCAAGCCGACGATATCGAGGTCATCGATCTCTCGCCCGAGGATCTGATCAAGCGGCTGCACGAGGGCAAGGTCTATGTGCCGCAGCAGGCCGAGCGCGCGGTCCGCCATTTCTTCTCGACCGGCAACTTGACGGCATTGCGCGAACTGGCCTTGCGGCGCACCGCCCAGCGGGTCGACGAGCAATTGCTGTCGCACATGCGCGAGCACGCAATCTCTGGGCCGTGGCCGGCGGGCGAACGGGTGCTGGTCTGCGTTAGCGAGGCGCCGAGCACGGCGGGGCTCATTCGCTACGCGAGACGAGTGGCCGATCGCCTGCGCGTGCCGTGGACCGCGATCTATGTCGAGACCGCACGTACCCAGCGGCTCAACGATACTGAGCGCGACCGGGTGGCCGACTATCTGCGGCTGGCCGAGCGGCTCGGCGGCTCGACGATCACGATCCCGGGACGCAACATTGCCGACGAGCTGGTCGCCTATGCTTGCGCCAACAACATCACGCAGATCGTAATTGGCAAATCGGCCCGCTCGCGCTGGTTCGAGTTCCTGCACGGCTCGGTCGTGCGCGAGCTGATGCGCAAGACCGGTCAGATCAGCCTTCACGTGATTTCGGCGGATGCGGAGGAACCGGTTCCGGAAAAGTCGGTGGCCACCCGGGCGACCCCGCAAAACGTGCGCATCGAACCCTATCTCGGCAGCGCCGGCACCGTCGCACTGGCCCTCGGCATCGGCCTCCTGCTCAAGGAATTTGTTGCGGTTCAGAGCATCTCGCTGGTGTTCCTGACCGCGGTCTTGGCCTCGGCGGTGGCCTGGGGCCTATTGCCGTCGCTGTTCGCCTGCGTGCTCAGCGTTCTCACTTACAACTTTTTCTTCCTGCCGCCGCTCTACACGTTCTCGGTCGGCGACCCCGAGAACGTCGTGGCGCTGTTCTTTTTCCTGATCGTCGCGGTCATCGTCAGCAATCTGACGGCGGCGACCCGCCGCCAGGTGGTGACCGCTCGGGCGCGGGCCAAGACCACGGCCGAGCTCTATGCCTTCAGCCGCAAGGTCGCCGGGATCGGCGCGCTCGACGATCTGCTGTGGGCGACGGCGTTTCAGATCGCCTCGATGCTGAGCGTGCGCACCGTGTTGCTGATGCCGGTCAAGGATGGTGAGGGGCTCGAGGTCGCCTCCGGCTACCCGCCCGAAGACCGGCTCGACGACGCCGACATGGCGGCGGCGCGGTGGAGCTGGGAGCACAACCACCCGGCTGGGCGCGGCGCCGACACCTTGCCTGGCGGCAAGCGGCTGTTTCTGCCGTTGCGCACCGGCAGCGGCCCGGTCGGTGTGATCGGCATCGACCGCGAGGCGCCGGGGCCATTGCTGACCCCCGACGAGCGGCGGCTGCTCGACGCACTCGCCGATCAGGCGGCGGTGGCAATCGAGCGCATCTCGCTGGCCAAAGGCCTCGACGAGGCGCGGGTGCTGGCCGAGACCGAGCGGTTGCGCGCCGCCCTCCTGACCTCGATATCTCACGATCTGCGCACCCCGCTCGCGTCGATCATCGGTGCCGTGTCGAGCCTGCGCAGCTACCCGGAGAAATACGACGCCGAACAGCGTGAGGATTTGCTCGCGACCTTGCAAGACGAGGCCGAACGGTTGAACCGCTTCGTCTCCAACCTTCTGGACATGACCCGGCTCGAATCGGGTGCGATCGAACTGAAGCTCGATCTGATCGATGTCGGCGAGATCATCGGCGCGGCCTTGCAGCGGGCCGGAAGCGTCCTCGCGCGCCATCATGTGGAAGTCAGCGTAGCGCCCGAACTGCCGATGCTGCGGCTCGACGTGGTGCTGTTCGAGCAGGTGCTGTTCAATCTGCTCGACAATGCGGCGAAATATTCCCCCGTCGGCAGCCGTATCGAGGTCAAGGCCAGCCGCGACGGCGTGCTGGTTGAGATCGAAATCGTCGATGAGGGGCCGGGGATACCGCCCGCCGATCTCGAGCGGGTCTTCGATAAATTCTATCGCGTGCTGGCGCAGGACCGCCGCCGCGCCGGCACCGGCCTCGGATTGGCGATCTGCCGCGGCTTTGTCGAGGCTCTGGGCGGATGGATCGTCGCCCGCAACCGCCGCGACCGCTCCGGCGCGGTGTTGACGATCCGCATGCCGGTGGCGCCCGAAATCGGCGCCGAGCCGCGCTCGGTCCTAGCCCATGGCTAGGCCGGCGCACGGCTTCTAGGGGGCGCATGGCTGGCGCGCCGATCGTGCTCGTCGTCGATGACGAGCCGCCGATCCGCCGCCTGCTGCGCACCACCTTGACCGCTGCCGGCTATCGCATCGTCGAAGCCGAAACTGCGGCCGCCGGGCTACGCTCCGTGGCGGTGGAAAAACCCGCCCTGGTGATCCTCGATCTCGGCCTGCCGGACCGGAGCGGGATCGAGCTGATCGGCGAAATCCGGAGGACCTCGTTGATGCCGATCGTCGTGCTGTCGGCGCGCCACGACGAGCGCGCGATGGTCGAGGCCCTCGATCTCGGTGCCGACGACTATGTCGGTAAGCCGTTCGGCATGGCCGAACTGATGGCCCGGCTGCGCGCGGCGCTGCGCCACGCCTTTCAGGCGCAAGGCGAGCTGCCGGTCTTTGTCTCGGGCGAGCTCGCGGTCGATCTGGTGCGCCGGCACGTCAGCCGCGGCGGCCGCGAGGTCAAGTTGTCGCCAAAGGAATTCGACCTGTTGCGCCACCTCGTTATGCACGCCGGCAAAGTTTTGACGCACCGCCATCTGCTGCGCGAGGTGTGGGGACCGGCCCAGGCTGACGAGGTGCAATATCTGCGCGTCTTTATTCGCGGGCTGCGGCAGAAGCTCGAACCTGACCCAACCCGGCCGACTCACATCCTGACGGAATTAGGCGTCGGCTACCGCCTGCAACTGCCGCCCGAGCAGCGCGCCTGAAAGGCCGCAAACACCCCGCGCCCCGATAGGAACGCGCGCGGCCAGCCGTTGTTCGCTCCACGCGCCGGGTGTCCGGAAAAGAGACCGGAAAAGATCCGGCAATCGGGAGGATTCGGCATGAAATCGGGATTGTTTGGAAGCGAGCCGCTGCCGCCGGTCGCGCGGCGCGTCATTTTCGCCGGCTGGATCGGCTTCGCCGTCGATTTCTTCGACATCTACCTGCCGGTGCTAGTGCTGGCGCCGGTGATCGGCTACTTCGAGCCGAAGGGCCTGAGCTCGGCAACAACGACCACGATCTACTACTTCACGATCGGCGCCACCTTGCTCGGCCGTCCTTGCGGCGCAATTATTTTCGGCCATTGGGCAGACCGGATCGGTCGCCGCCGCACCACCATGGTCAGCATCGCCGGTTTCGGCATTCTTACCGGGCTGATCGCCTTCATCCCGAGCTATGCCGCGATCGGCATCTGGTCTTTGGTGCTGTTGATCGGGCTCCGCTTTATCGACGGCATCTTCATGGGCGGCGAATACACCTCCAACAATACGCTGGCCCTCGAGATGGTGCCGAAGGACCGGCGCGGCTTTGTCGGCGGGCTGATCCAGGGAGCGTACCCGCTCGGGTTTGCCACGGTCTCGCTGGTCACCTCAATCATGCTGAGCCTCACCACCAAAGACCAATATTACGCCTGGGGCTGGCGTGTCCCGTTCGGGATCGGTTTCGTTCTCGCCTTCGGATTCCTGCTCTATTACCGGTCGGTTCCTGAATCCACCTTGTGGGAGGCAAGCGAGAAGAGCGCCGCGCCGCTGAAGGACGTGTCGTCCGGCAAGCATTTGCGCACGCTCGGCCAGATCTTCCTGATGATGAGCGGCTTTTGGCTGATCGGCCAGCCTGGGAACGTGCTGCCATTGCTGATGATCCACCATTTGCACGTGCCCAGCCAGATGACCTCCAACTGCTTTCTGATCAGCAGCGTCGTCCTGTTTTTCGCCTTCATCGGCTACGGCCTGCTCGGACAGATGATCGGCCGCCGCCGCGCCATCGTGATCGGCGCCACGGTCGCCCTGGTGGCCGGCTCGCTGGTCTACTACTTCATGGGCGCGCTCGGGCTGGCCGGTGGACCGGCGCTGGTCACTGCCATCCTGGCGGGCGCCTTCACCGTGCTGACGGTAGCGCCCTGGGGAATCGTGACCACCTATATTTGCGAGCGCTTCCCGACCCATGTGCGCGCCAGCGGCTATGGCATCGGCTACAGCCTGGCGGTGGTGATCCCTTCCTTTTCTGGCATCTACCTGCTCGGGCTAGGGCATTTGATGCCCTATGTGTTCACTCCGATCGTGTTGGTGGTGGTCGCGGCCATCCTGATGATCATCGGCGCCCTGCTCGGGCCGGAGCCGCGCGAGGCGGAGATGCACTTGCCGGATCTTGGTTTTGGATCGGGCCATGCCGCGGTATCCTCAACGGTCTCAGGTCCGGCCTGACCGGACGTCGGGCCCGGATGGGAGGGCGGTTTCCCCGCCGCCGAGTGGCCGCACGAGCGAGCGAGCTTATTGGCAACGCTCAGCTGCGTGCGGACAGTACTGCCGCAACCCGCGGCGGTTTCGCAAAGCTGAGGAAATAGACGAGGCAGCTCAACAGCACGATCCAGAACGTGGTCGGCCAGTCGGTCAGATAGGCGAGGGCGATGCCGCACCAGGTCTCGGCGAGCGCCAGGACGACTGAGAGGGCGACACCCCAATAGAGCCGCGAGGCCAGTCGCTGCGCCGCCGCCGCCGGGCCGACCATCAGCGCGAACACCAGGAGCACGCCGACGACTTGCGCCGCCTCGGCGACGGCGATTGCGACAATCGCCAAAAACAGCACCGAGACGAGACGCAACGGGACACCCTTGGCCTCGGCCAACTCGGGCGAGAGCGTGGCGAACAGCAAAGGGCGGGCGATCAGCGCCAGGCCCAAAAGGCCGATTGCGGCCATCGCCAGCAATCCCCAGAGCGTATCGATGCTGACCGCCAGCAGATTGCCGAACAAGATCGCCGTCGCCTCAGTGGCGCTGGCGGTGTAGAGGTACAAAAAGAGCACGCCGAACCCGAGCGCCAGGGACAGGATGACGCCGACCGCGACATCGCGGTTGCGCAGCCGATCGCCGAGGACGCCCATCGCCACCGCCGCCGCCAAGGTAAAGGCCAGCAGACCCCACAGCGCGCCGATACCGAGCAAGACCGAGCCGGTGGCGCCGGCGAAACCGACATGCGAGAGCGCATGGCCGGCAAAGGCGAGGTTGCGCAGCACCAGAAAATACCCGACCGCCCCGGCGACGATGGCCACCGCCCCGCCGGCCACGAAGGCGGTGCGCATGAACTCATAATCAAACATTTTGCGGACGGGCGGCATGGCGATCAGTGTCGTGGCGATGGGCCTCGGTCTCGACCGGGCCGTGCCCGGCTACCACCACAACCCGCCCGTTGACCCGCAACACCTCGATCGGCATCCGGTAAAGGCTGGACAGCACCTCGGCGGTGATCACCTCGTCGACCGTGCCGAGTGCGGCATTTCCGTGCCCCAGATAAAGTACCCGGTCGACCGCGCCGAGCAGCGGGTTCAGGTCGTGGGCGGTAAACAGCACGGTGATGCCGCGCGATTGCTGGATTTCTTTGACCAGGGCGACGACCGCCTGCTGGAAATGCGGGTCGAGGCTGATCAGCGGCTCGTCCAGCAACAGGAGCCGTGGGCGGCCGAGCAGAGCCTGGGCCAGCAGTAGCCGCTGCAATTCGCCGCCTGACAGCTCTCGCAGCGGGCGGGCGGCAAGGGCGGCGGCGGCCACTGTCTCGAGCGCCTGATCGACCTGATGCCGGACGTTGCCGCCAAGCAGCGGCAACCCCCAACGCTCGCCGTTCAATGCGCTTGCAACAAAATCCCACCCGTTTAACGGCAGCTCGGCTATCGCCATGCGCTGCTGCGGCAAGTATCCGGCCGCTCGGCTGCCGCGTCGGGGTTTGGCCCCGAATATCCTGATCTCGCCGGCGACCGGCTGCAGCAGCCCCAGAACGGCCTGCAGCAATGTGGTCTTGCCGGCGCCGTTTGGACCGAGGACGGCGACGAACTCGCCGGGCCCGATGGCCAAGCTGATATCGCTGAGCACGGTGCGCGCCCCGCGAGCAATCGTCACCCCTTTGAGTTCGACTGCCTGCCCATCTAGCGAGCCAGCGCGCGGTCGAGCGCGTCGAGCTGCGACAGCATCCAATCCTGATAATCCTTTCCCGGCGGCTCGGTCTCGCTGACGCCGACCACCGGCACGCCCGACTGCGTCGCGATTTTCCGCATGCGTCGGGTCAATGCCTCGCTGGTCTGGCTGTTGTAAAGCAAGACCTTGACCGCACGCGATCGAAGATCGTGTTCCATCGCCGCAACCGCCGCGGGGCTTGGCTCGGTGTCGTTCATCACCGCGAGCTGAAATCCCAAATTGCGCATATGGAGACCGAGGGCCACCGCCATATAGCCGAACACCGGCTCGGTCGCGGTCACCGGGGTCCCGGAGTATCGTTTCCGCAATTCGGCTATGCGTGCATCGAGCGCCGTCATCGACTGTTGGAAAATCGCCAGGCGCCGCGCGTAATCCGCCTGGTGCACCGGCTCGAGCTTGGCGAACAGGCCGGCGAGAGCCTTGGCCAAGGCCGGAATCGCGGCCGGGTCATACCACAGATGAGGATTGGCGCCGGTTTGCTCGTGGAGCAGCGCTGCGAGACTGACGACCGCGCGCGACGGCGACGGCGAGGCGGCCAGCAGCCGGCTTGCCCACCCGTCGTAGCCAACGCCGTTGACGATGACGACCCTGGCCTCCGCAAAGGCCCGCGCCGTCGATGGGCTCGCCTCGAATTCGTGCGGGTCCTGTTCCGGGTTGTTCAGGATGCTGGTGACCGTAACCTCGCCGCCGCCAATCTGTCGGGCGATGTCGCCATAAAAATTTTCGGCGGCGACGATTTTGATCGGCCCGGCTGCCGCGGCGGAAGCAACGGTAACCAAAACGATGAAGCCGAGGATGAGATGGCGCATGGAGGCTGCGGCTTAGCGAAACATTATAACATATCTGGTATCAGACCCCGGCAGCGGCGAAAAGGAATAATTGGCCGACGCCATTGCCGGCCCTTCGCCCCGCTCCAGGCTTTCGACCGGATCTGGCGGCACGCCGGGAAGTCCGAGACGCCAAACGTTATGGTTGGGCGCAGTAACGCTTAAACTTCAAGTGGAAAAACCTCTGGGTGCGGCACGCTGAACCATAGCCAATCGGCACCGAAGCAGGCAAGATCCAGCCGGCGGGGATTTTCCCGCGAATTGGGGGTCACGAGAATGCTCAAAAAAGTTGGTTTGGCGATCGGCGCGATCGGTCTTGCAGCCGGCCTTTCGGCACAGGGGACGCCGGCGCTGGCGCAGGCCGGGGTGCGGGTCGGAACCTTGAGTTGCAATGTGGCCGCCGGCTGGGGCTTTATCTTCGGCTCGTCGAAGGCCTTGCACTGCGTCTTTTCCGGCGGTCCCGGCCATTACGCACGCTATGTCGGCAGCATCTCCAAATTCGGCGTCGACATCGGCTATACCCAGGGCGGCGTGCTAGTGTGGGCGGTGTTCGCGCCGACCGCCAATGTGGCGCCGGGGGTGCTCGCCGGCAGCTACGTCGGCGCAACCGGCAGCGCCACGGTCGGTGTCGGGGCCGGCGCGAATGTGCTGGTAGGCGGCTCGAATCGAACGATTTCGCTGCAGCCGGTCAGCATCGAGGGCAACACCGGGCTCAACGTCGCCGCCGGCATCGGCGCGATCAGCCTGCGCTACGCGCGCTGATCGGTCGGTCGAGCCGGGCGGTCAGGGCGGCGGGCGCAAATCTCCGCCGGGAGCACAGACAAGGTCCCTGCCCGCCGGCGAAATCGGCGATGGGAAGCGCCCGGTCTGACGCCCACCAGGGTCGACTGGCAGATTGGCGCCTCGCCGCCGATGCGGCGCCCGCCGCGCCCGCTGATCCGGAGCATCGACAGCGCTCGACCGGTGCCCCGGCTCTTGTGCCGGGTTCGTACCGTCGGCGCGCCCGATCGGGCAGCCTCGGCTTAATCGGTTGGTCATGGCCTCGCCATAATCTTGGCGAATTCACGACAGCTGCCGTAGCGGGCCGACTTCCCGCTACCCGGCGGTGGGGGAACGCTGCGCTGCGGCCGATGCTCCGATTGATCTATTATCTCTACGCCCGGATGCTGGTTCGGGGCCTGCGGCAGCATCCGCGGCCGCGTCATATCGGCATCATCCTCGACGGCAACCGCCGGCACGGCCGGGCGGTCGGGGTCACCGAACCGCGGGCAATCTATGATCTGGGCGCGGGCAAGCTCGACGAGGTTTTGGAGTGGTGCGCCGATCTCGCCATTCCGACCGTGAGCCTCTGGGTATTCTCGACCGAAAATTTCCACCGCTCGGCGGCCGAGGTCTCGGGCATCCTGGCTTCGGTCGAAGCCAAGCTCACCGCGCTTGCCGCCGATCCCGCGATCCATCGCCGGCGGGTGCGGGTGCGTGCGATCGGCTGTCTGCAGATGTTGCCGCAGCCGGTGCTCGTTGCGATCCGGGCCGCCGAGCGCGCCACCGCCGAATATGATGGGCTCGAGCTGAACATCGCCGTCGCTTATGGCGGCCGCCAGGAGATCGCCGATGCGGTCCGGGCGCTGCTCGCCAGCCTCGCCGCCGAGCAGACGACATTGACCGAGGCCATCGATCGCGTCACTCCCGAGGCCATCGCCGCTCATCTCTACACCGCGGGGCTGCCCGACCCGGACCTGATCATCCGCACGAGCGGCGAGATCCGCCTATCGGGCTTTCTGTTATGGCAGAGCGTGCACAGCGAGTTCTACTTCACCGACGTGTTGTGGCCGGCGCTGCGCAAGATCGATTTTCTGCGGGCGATCCGCTCATTCCAGGAACGCCAACGCCGCTACGGCTGCTGACCTGGGGAGCTTAGCCGCTGCGAAGCGAGGGAAGGCGGGCTCGGGCCAAGCCGGCGAAATGCCCATTTGGATGCTGATCCAAATAGGCTTGTAGCTCTTCGGGCCGCTCGCTGTCCTTGACCGATTCCCAGAAGGCGAGATCGAGAGGATCGACGACGTCTTCGACGGCCGCGATTGCCGGCCGGCCGGGCGCCGCCGCCGCATCGCGGCGGGTTCGGGCCAACGCGGCGAAGGTGCCGTGGGGATATTGCTCGAGATAGGATTCGAGCTCGGCAGCGCTGCCATCCTTGACGCTCTCCCAGAAGGCGAGCTCGAGGGCGACCTCCTGCTCGGCGGAGATTTCGGCAGCTTCGGCGGGCGCGTGCCGGGACTTGGCACGATCGATGTCCTGTTCGAGCGCGTTAGTGGCCTCGTCGGGGGCTTCGATGCCTTCGGCGGACGCCTGGATCGCCTGCCCTGCGGCATCCTCGCCGAGACGCAGCCGAAACGCTCGGATCGGGTGGGCGATGTTCTTGACCCGTTGCTCGCCCAGATCCTCGAAGACCAGCCCGCCACGATGGCGCAGGTGGTCGCGCACGCCGCGCGACACGCAAATCTCCCCGCCATTGACCAGTCCTTCCAGACGGGCCGCGACATTTACCCCGTCGCCGAAGATGTCGCCCTCCTTGACCATGACGTCGCCGACATTGATGCCGATGCGCAGCTGCATTGGCGCACCCGCCTCGGCCTCGTTTGCTCGAGCCAACGCCCCCTGGATCTCGATCGCACAGTTGACCGCGTCGACCACGCTGGCGAACTCCGCCAGCACGCTGTCTCCGGCCGTATTGGCGATCCGGCCGCGATGCGCGCTGATCAGATCGTCGATGACCATGCGCCGCGCCGACAAGGTCACCATCGTGGCCTCCTCGTCGGCGTGCATCAGCCGGCTATAGCCCTCGACATCCGCAGCCAGGATTGCCGCGAGTTGCCGTTCCAGCTCAGGTGCTTCCATTTCCAATTTCGAGCGCTTTAGGCCGAGTGGCTATTCACTTGGGTGCCGCCGCGCGACCATTCGGAGTGGCAACGCCAACGTCCCCATTGCCGAGCCGCTAGACTTGGAAGGCCAGGGCATTGCTGCCCCGGCGAGCCCAGAGGCTACTTCTTGGACCGGGCTTCCCCGCTCTTGTGATGAGCGTCGGTTGATTGACGATGCGCCTGCGCCGAATGTTCATGCGCCTTGGTCGAATGCTCATGCCCGGTATCGTGTTCGCCTCGACCATGATGCTCAGCAGCGGTGCGATGCGCCTTGGCCGCGTTCTCGTGATGTTCGGCAGCCCTTGTGTGCTCTTCCTTCGGCATTTTGGTTTCCCTTCCTGCAAACCGCGCTCGGTGCGGCGACGAGTTTCAAACATCTGCGCCGTCTGAGAGTTTCTCTGACTGGGCGACCGTCCTTGTGTGAGCGGTCTCGTGTGACTGCTTTGTGCGATCGCCGCTAGATATCCCGGCCGATGTAGCGGCGACGTTCGGCGGCGACCTCCTCGGGCGTGTAGGGCGGCGCGTTTTCATCAAACGAGGTCCACCCGCTTTCTCGGTAGGCCTGGCCGCGAGTGATCGGATCGACCGCCTGGAAGCGCTGCAGGATGTCGCGCGCCGCCGGCGCCCGCGCGTCGTCCACGCGCGCGCTCACCAGAGTACCGCCACGCCGCACCCCCTCGGCGTAGACGTGCGCATCGCGCTCGGGGACGCCAGCGCCGGTCAGCGATCCCACCAGGCCACCCGCGGCGCCACCGACGACCGCTCCGGCCACGGCGCCGGCAGCAGTCGCCACCAGCCAGCCGGCCGCGACGACCGGTCCAACGCCCGGAATAGCCAGCAGGCCGAGCCCAGTCAGAAGGCCGCCGGCGCCGCCGACCACGGCGCCAATGCCGGCGCCCTTTCCGGCGTCCTCGCCCGCGTTGCTCGGGCGATCAGTCGCATAGCGGTTGTCAACATTATTCGAGACCATGCTGATATCGGCCGCCGGAATGCCGGATGATTCGAGCGCTTCCACCGCCGAGATTGCGGCATCATAGGTATCATAAAGGGCGCTAACAGTCTGGGTCATTGTGGTTTCCTGAACCAATTGTGGAAAGCAAAGCATTGTGGAGGCAAGATCTTATTGCCCAACGATGTTCCCTTGATAATCGAGAGCTACGCTTACATTCTGGCCGTCTTTGGTCGCGGTGCCGCGCCAAATGCCATCCTTGTCTTTGACCAGGCGGGACACGTTTGAGTAACCGGCCTTCTCGATATGGGATCGAGCTTGCGCCCTGGTAAAGCTATTGGCACCGGCGGCGGGGGCTCCGGAATTGTTCGCGTTGGGGCTGGCAATTGCCGGTGTGCTTGCGTGGTGATTGGCTGCGGGCGGCGCCGTATTCTGGGCGAAAGCTCCGCCGGCCAAGCCGATCCCCGCCATGGTCGCGATAACGGAGGCAGCAAAGAGCTGTTTCATTGCCGATTCCTTGATTGCTACTACGCACCACGAACAAGATTTGAGCATCGGGCGTTCCGGGGTGTCTGATTTTTCCCCGAACCGTCGTATTGCTGCCATTTGGAATTGCTTTGCGGCTTTCGACGCGGTCGCTGAGCGGGCGTCGCCCGCGGCGGCATGCTCAGCTTCTACGCCAAAATCACGACCGACCTTTCGCCACACAGCCAACCTGATGCTCGATTTGGTGACGATCGGCACACCAGGCATACGATCGGCCACCGGCGACCAATTTCGGGCCGACGCTCGATCCCCTCGACGCGGCGAATGAAGGCGCGGACAATCGGGCGCGCAATCAGCCATCGGGAGCAGTGCCGAAATGAACATCGATCTGGCCGGGCGGCGGGCAGTGGTAACCGGCGGCAGCAGGGGCATCGGGCGCGCGATTGCGCTCGCCTTTGCCGAGGCCGGGGCCGGGGTGTCGATCTGCGCGCGGGGCGCCGAGGCGCTGGCCCAGGCGCGCGCCGAGATCGCCGGCCTTGGGCACACCGCGCACGCCGCGGTTTGCGACCTCGGCGACGCGGCGGCGGTCGGGCGCTACATCGCGGCGGCGGCCGAGGCGCTCGGCGGTATCGACATTCTGGTCAACAACGCCTCGGGTTTCGGCACCAGCGACGACGAGGCGGGCTGGGCCACCAGCATCTCAGTCGATCTCCTGGCAACCGTGCGGGCAACGCGCGCGGCTCTGCCGTTCCTCGCAAAATCAGCGGCGGGCTCAATCCTCAACATCTCGTCGATCTCAGGGTTTCGCGCGTCAGCCCGTACCCCGCCCTACGGCGCGGTCAAGGCGGCGATCCTCGAATACACCCAAACGAGTGCCGCGCAATTCGCCCGCAAGGGCATCCGCGTCAACTGCATCGCCCCGGGCTCGATCGAGTTTCCCGGCGGCACCTGGGAGCGGGCGAAGAACAACAATCCCAACCTCTACGCCGCGATCCTGCGCAGCATCCCGTTCGGGCGCCTGGGGCGGCCGGAGGAGGTAGCCCGGGTGGCGGTGTTCCTCTCTTCGCCGCTCGCCGGCTGGGTTACCGGCCAGAACATCGCCGTCGATGGCGGTCAGATGCTTTAGCGGCCCTTGTGCGCCAATTCAAATCTCGAAAAAAGCGGTTTCGCGCTCGCCCTGCAGCACGATGTCGAACCGGTAGACGGGCGGGCCCGGGTCGTTGTTGGACAGGGTGGCGATCAGGGTTTGCCGGTGCGCCGGATCGTCGATCGACGACAGCACCGGATCGCTGTCGTTGGCGGTCTCGCCGGCAAAGTAGATGCGCGTATAGAGCGGCTTCAGCAGCCCGCGGGCAAAGATCGCGACGGCGATGTGCGGCGCCTGCCACGCATTACCGCGGCCCGGCACCGGCCCCGGTCGGATCGTGGTAAAACGAAAGTGACCGTCGGCATCCGTCGAGACCCGGCCAAAGCCGCGGAAATGCGGGTCGAGCGGCTTGTCGGCGCGGGCATCGTCGGGATGGGCGTAGCGGCCGGCGGCGTTGGCCTGCCACAATTCGAGACACGCGTCGGCCACCGCGGCGCCGTCGCCGTCGCTGACCCGGCCTTCGACGACGATCCGCTCGCCGGTCGGATTGTCGACTGTAAGGTCGGCCCATTCGGGTCGATCGAGCGCCAGATGGAAAAACGGGCCGACCGTCTGCGACGGGGTCGCGATCAGCTTTTCCGCCATCTCAGCTGTTCTCCGCCGGGGCACTCCGCGCAATGCCGGGTTCGCTCGGGGCGGGCTCCATCGGGGTTGCGGCACGGCCGCGCAACACGATGTCGAAACGATAGCCGAGCGCCCATTCGGCCTCGCTCAGGGCGGGGTCGTAAGCCGAGATCAGCCGCTCGCGTGCCTCCTTCTGAGGGGTGCCGAGGAAGATCGGGTCATATGCCAATAACGGGTCGCCGGGGAAATACATCTGGGTGATCAGACGCGTGGCGAAAGCCGGGCCGAACACTCCGAAATGGATGTGCGCCGGTCGCCAGGAATTATTGGTGTTGCGCCACGGATAGGCGCCGGGCTTGATCGTCAGGAAGCGGTATCGGCCGCGCTCGTCGGTCACGACTTGGCCGACCCCGTCAAAATTCGGATCGAGCGGGGCGTCGTGCTGGTCAACCGGGTGCCGATAGCGGCCGGCGGCGTTGCATTGCCACAGCTCGACCAGGGTCCCCGGCACCGGCTTGGCATCCTCGTCGAGCACCCGGCCGGCGACGATGATCCGTTCGCCCAACGGCGCGCCGGGATGGCCGCGGGTCAGATCGACGGCCGCCGGCCCGGCCCAGCCATCGGTAAAGATCGGCCCGGTCACCTCGGTCAAGGTCTGTTCCAGGCGAAGCGGCACATGTTTTGGCGCGCGTTTGATGGTGCTGCCGTAATCGGGATGAAGATAAGGCGGCTGGGCGCCTGCTGAAGCCGGCGCGAATGGCCGGATCGGGTCACTCATTGCTTGATCCTCGAGGTGGCCTCACACATTGCGGATTGCGGCATAGCCTGCGCGTGCGGTCCGTCGCTGGTCAAGCGGCGGATAGGTCGCGCGGCATTTCGAACAAAACGTGAAACCGCGGCATTGCTGCCAACCGATATTCCCGGCATCCGGTTCCTCGGGGCTGCCGCACCAATCCTGGCATTTATTACAAATTGATTGTTTAGGCCGAGCGTCTCACCTCGGCCGGGAGGCGTTCGCGATGGGCAAGCCGGTTAGGGTGGAGAGCGATCATGTGGTGGCGGCAAAAAGAGTATCGTTTGGCCGAGCTGTTCGATAATCCGGCGCTGAGCCTGGCACTGGCCCACCGGGGCATGGAACGCCGGTCGGTCGCGTTGCTGCTCGAATTGGAAGGCGCCGCCCGCGACCGAGAGACCGACCGCATCGAAGAGCCGATGTTTGCCGATGTCGGGCTTCCATGAAATAGCTGCCGGGCACCAGTTCGAGCTCGTCCTGCGACACGATTTTGCCCTAGCGAAACGAGCGGTCCGGCGATCCCACCGGGGATGAAAGGGCTGCCTCCACCGTTATCAACAGCAGCCAGATAACGTTCGCCGCTGTTGCGGTGGTGGAGGTAAGACATGGCTGTCGAGAAACCAAGACTGCGGAGGAATTGGCTTGCCGCGGCAGTGATTGCTGCTGTCGGCCTTGCCGCTCTGACCTTGCCGTCAGCACCGGTCGAGGCGCGAGTGTTTGTCGGTATCGGGGTGGGGGTGCCAGGGGTCTGGGGCTACTACCCTACGCCCTACTATCCAGCCTACTATTATGGCTATCCGTATTATTACCGGCCTTACGCCTACCGCGCGTATTACGGCTGGCCCTGGCATCCGTACTGGCATCCTTACTGGCGTCGAGGGTGGCATCGCGATTGGCATCGCCACTGGCGCTGAGCGGCCGTCGGCGGCCGTCGGCGGCGGCCGCCTCGCTAGCGCGCGAGGGGTTGCCCTCTGCCGGTGTCCGATCCGGCGATGTTTGCTGCTTCGCCGGGGCATGGCGCGGCGGTGGTGCAGAGATGGTCGAGGCGCACGACGAGCGGCAGGTAGTACACGCGGACTGTCAGCGCCAATGGCAATAGCCGGGCATCGCCGCTCAGAGTGAGCGCGACGGGGCGCGGCGCGTCGTCCGGATCGCCGCCGTCGCCGTTCGTGGCTCCCTTGAAGCCGGCGATCGGTCGCAAGGTCAGTTCCACCTTTACGAGTCCTCGCGTCTGGTCCGATTTGGGCAGGATGCGCCCGACCACGTCGAACCGGCGCACGCCGTCATAGACCGGGATCGAAAAGCTGCGATCAGCCGCGCCGGCGGTGGCGATTGCTTCGCGCAAGCGTTCGACTGCGGTCACCGGATCGACCGTGCCGCGGCGGAAAGCGGCGGCGAGCGGCGGCTTATGGCTGGTGTCGTGCGCGCCGCGCTCGGCTATTTTCGCCGGGCCGCGGCCGATAAACCGCATGCTGATCCGGCTGTTGCGTAGCTTGTGCAGATCGTAAAGCGCGTCGTAGCGCGCCGGATCGGCCAGCCCGTGCGGGGCCAGTTCCCCGACCGCCCTGGCGGTGCCGAGGAAATGGGTCACCATGCGCGGCAGCCCGATACTGGCAATCGCGATCCGGTCGTCGTAGCCGGCCTTGCCGTCATCGAGGCTCAGACGGATCTGCCCTGCCGGCAAGCCCGCCCAAGACGCGCTGTAGAGCGCCACGATCTGCTCGGCGCGGGCCGGGCCGGCCGCTCCCGCGACCAGCAACGCAAACCCTAGAACCGCAGCTTCGAGCCAGCCGCGGCACCAGCGGCCAGAGGTCGTGCGAGCGCCGGTGCGCGCGCTTCTCAAGCCGGCTGGTAGCCCCAGCTGGTGCCGTCCCACACGATCCTCTCACCGCTCGGAAAACGCAGTTCGATGGCGCCGCTCTTGAACCGGGTCCGCCGCACCTCGCCGCCGGCCTCCAGCTGCTCGGCCTCCCAGCGGTCGGTCAATGCCAGCCCGATCCGGCCAGGGCTCAGCCCGTCCTTTTGCAGCGCAATCGCGTCATCGAGAAGCTCGCGCACCGCACTCATCTCGTGATCCCGCTGTCATCCCCGAAGCCGTCACTATCCCGCGCTGCGCCGCGCTTGGCAAATCGCCGCCAGCCCGGCCGCGACGGCGGCGCCGATGGCGGGGTCATGGGCCGCGGCAGATCAGGTTGAGGAGCGCCTGGCGCTTGTCGACCGTGACTGCGTGAAGTGCGCGGTCGAGCGCCGCGGGCAGGGCCGCCGGGTCCTCGACCCGCTCGCCATAGCCACCGGCGGCGGCGCAAACCTTCTCGAACGCCGGCAACTCGTCGAGATCGATCAGCGGCGGCTTGTTGCTCCGCATCGCCTCGCCGGCAGGATACATCGCACGGGTCGCGCGCCGCACCGCGCCCCACATCGAATTGTTCATGATCACGAACAGCACCGGCAAGCCATGCGCCGCGGCGGCGTGGTGCAATGCCACCGGATTGCCAAAAATATGCGAGCCGTCGCCGAGGATGGCGATGACCGGCCGATTGGGTGCGGCGAGCTTAGCGCCCAATGCCGCGCCGCCACCCCAGCCGAGACCCGAAGCCGGGCTCGCGGCGAAATAGCTGCCGGGCAAGGTCGCGCCGCAATGCTCGGGCATCAGGGTATATTCGTTCACCAGAATAGCGTCCGCGGGCTTGGCGCGGGCGATGCAGGCGCTGGCCCAGGCCATGTCGATCGGCCGCAGGCTCGCCGCCGCCGCGGCGGTTTTTCGCCAGGCCGCGCGCTGTGCGTCGACGGCGTCGGCGAGCCACGCCCGCCGCCTTTCGACGGCCGGCTCGGCGGCATGGCGTTCGAGCGCGTCGGCGAGCGCCGACAACGCCGGGCGCGACGCGCTGGTGATCGCCAGGTCGCAGGCAAAGCCGCGGATCGGATAGCGCGAAAACAGCGGATCGACGCCGATATGGACGATTTTGCACTCCGGGCGCGGCGCTTCGAGGCTGGGGATCCACGGCACATCACATTCGAGCACCAAGATCGCATCGGCGGCGTCGAGGTAGGGGCCGGTATCATAGCCGAGATGAGAGGGATGGTCGGCCGCCAGCGACAGATGCCGCGGCCGGTGCTGTACCACCGGGATGGCAAAGCGCCCCGCAAGCTCAGACAGGTGGGCGACGACCGCAGGATCGCGCCCGGCGCTGGCGGTGACGATCAGCGGGTGTTCCGCCGCGGCGAGAATCCGCGCCGCCTCGTCGATCGCCCCCCGATCGGGGCCGGGCGGGGCCGCCGCGACCCGACGCCCGGGCTTCTCATAGGAGAAGCTCGCCAGGGGCTCCGCCAACACCTCGCGCGGCAACGACAGATAGACCGGCCCCTGCGGCGCGCTGGCGGCGAGCGCGAGGGCGCGGTCGACCACGGTTTCGAGCTGGCCGCCATTCTTCAGTTCGTAATCCCATTTGACCAGCTCGCGCACCATGCCGGCCTGGTCGAACATCTCCTGCGCCCAGTGGATGTAGACGTCGCGCGCGCCCGCCATCCCGTCCTCAGTCACCGGCGAGCGGCCGGCGGTGAACAGCATCGGCACGTTTTCGCGCGCGGCGTTGAAGATGCCGCACACGCCGTTGGCGGTGCCGACGCTGACATGGACCATGACCGCGGGGACGCGCCCGCTCACCATCGCCCAGCCATGCGCCATCGAGACTGCCAGATTCTCGTGCGCGGCGATGACCGGCCGCGGCACCGGCAGACCGGTCCGGGCCGCCTTGGCGAAGGCCTCGACCAGCGGGGCGAAATCGGTGCCGGCATTGGCAAACAGGTATTCGACGCCACGCCCGGCGAGCAGCGCCAGGTAGGCCTCGGCCACGCTATCGACCGCCAGTTCCAGGCGCGCCATGATGTCGCTCCGATGATCAGCCATAGCGAACGGGATGTGCCCGAGGATAACCCACTTCGGGCCGGCGCGCACCGCCGACCGCGTCGGGTGCGGCGTGCGGGCGATGAGTTGGCCCGGCGCGCGGCTGCGATTACGCCGGAGCCGGAATCGCGCGCTGATTGTACATGATCTTGCGCATCTGCTCGCGCTCGGCGGCGGTCAGGGTGGCCGGGTCGACCCGCAGATTGTTGCCGGTCTCCATGCCGCGCTTGACCGCCGGCCGGCCACCGACCTCGTCGAACCAGCGCTTGAAGTGTTTGAACTCGCTGATGTCCTGGCCCTGCGCTTGCCAGTTGACGGTCCACGGATAGCTGATCATATCGGCGATCGTATATTGATCGCCGGCGAGATACTTGCGGTCGTAGAGCCGGTTGTTCATGACCCCGTAGAGCCGGTTGGCCTCGTCGGTAAATCGCCGGATCGCATAGGTCAGGTCGCCGGCCTCGGGGCCGGCGCGGCGGAAATGGCCGCATTCGCCGAGCTTTGGCCCTTGATTGGCCATTTGCCAGATCACCCACTGGGTGACCTCATACCTGCCGCGCAAATCTTGCGGGAAAAAGCGGCCCTCCTTCTCGGCCAGATACATCATGATGGCGCCGGACTCGAAGACGCTGATCGGTGCGCCGCCGCCCTTGGGCTCGTGATCGACCAGGACCGGCATCCGGTGATTGGGGTTGATCTTGAGGAATTCGGGCTTGAACTGGTCGCCGCGGCCAATGTTGCACGGCACTAGATTGTATCTGAGGCCGAGCTCCTCGAGCAGAATCGTGACCTTCTTGCCGTTCGGCGTCGGCCAAAAATGTAGGTCGAGCATCGGAAATCCTTTCCGGGTCAGGTCTGGACAGCTTTAACTTACGCTGCAACCATAACCGCCGCCCGGCGGTCTGTCATCGCCGAGCCGCCAGCGGGTCGCCATGCGCCCTCAAGGAGAGTGGAGATGGATCAGACGAATCCTGTACCGCCGAATTGCCTCGCCGGGATCAAAGTCCTCGATTTGACCCAGTTCGAGGCTGGGACCACCTGCACCGAGGCGCTCGCCTGGATGGGCGCCGATGTCGTCAAGGTGGAGAACCCCGACGGCGGCGAGGCCGGCCGGCGCGGCGTCGCCGATCCCTACTACTTCATGATCTACAACGCCAACAAACGCTCGGTCACGGTCAACCTCAAATCCGAGCGCGGCCTGGCGTTGGTCAAGGAGTTGGCGAAGAAAGCGGACGTCTTTACCGAGAATTTCGGCCCCGGCACCATCGAGAAATTGGGGCTCGGCTATGACGTGATCAGCGCGATCAACCCGCGCATCATCTACGCCCAGGTCAAAGGTTTCGGCGCCGGCAGCCCCTATGAAAACGGGTTGTGCTTCGACCCGATCGCGCAGGCCGTCGGCGGGGCGATGAGCATCACCGGCGAGCCCGGCGGCAAGCCCCTAAAGCCCGGCCCGACGATCGGCGACACCGGCACCGGCATGCTCTTGGCATTCAGCATCGTCGCCGCACTCTACCAGCGCAACGCCACCGGGAAAGGCCGGCAATTGCAGGCGGCGATGCAAGATTCGGTCATGCATTACAGCCGCGGTATGTTCATCCGCCAGGCGCAGAGTGGCAAGGCGGCGCCGCGCCGGCCAGCCGGCGGCAACTGCCCCTCGGGCATCTATCCGTGCAAGCCCGAAGGCCCGAATGACTATGTCTACCTGCTGACCAGCCGCGCCAACCCGCAGCATTGGCCCCGGCTCCTGAAGCTGATCGGTCGCGAGGATCT
Source organism: uncultured Alphaproteobacteria bacterium (assembly GCA_963755435.1). GTDB lineage: Bacteria > Pseudomonadota > Alphaproteobacteria > ATCC43930 > CGMCC-115725 > AP-15. Next base: position 187,262 of record CAVWJX010000011.1, on the reverse strand, counting down.
GCTCGGCGATGCACGCTATGACAAGGCGTCGGCGCGGCTCGAGCGCGAGGCCGAGGTCAACGAGATCATCGCCCAGTGGACCCGCCAGCACACCAAGGAAGAGGCGATGGCGCTGATCTCGGGCGCCGGAGTGCCGGCGGGTGCTGTGTTCGAACTCGATGGAGCTAACAAACGAGCCGACTTTTTGGGATCGCGGCATCCTGCAGACCATGCATCATGGCGATTGGCAGATGCCGATGACCACCTGGCCGGTGCGCTTCGACGGGGCTCCCGCCCCGGTCAAGCCGGCACCATTGCTCGGCGAACACACTACGGAGGCGCTGGGCGAGTGGCTAGGCTTGAGTCCGGGAGAAGTCGACGCGCTACATCAGGACGGCGTCGTCTGACCTGCAGGCCAACCGACGACACGGTGCGGCGACGGCTCGGCGCTCCAGGCGAGGCTGATCCCATCTTGCACGGATGCGGCGTTGACCATCGGGTCGACCTTGCCGGCGAAATGCCGCGCGAAAGCGGCCGCCTCGTTCGCCCGCTTGAACTCGACTCGCAGCAGCACGTCGGCTTCGCCGTCATGGCAGCTGAAATTCGACGGCTCGAAGCGCCGCTCGTCGAGCCAGATCCGCATTGCCGCCATCCGGACGGACAGCTCGCCGGGCCGCAGCCGTATCATTACGATGTGCATAGATCCCCTTTTAGCTGCTCGGAATAAAAGGTAGCAGCGCCGGCCGTTCGCAACGCTTACCGAGATGGCGCTCACAATATTGCTACAACCGATCTGGAGCGCCTCTCGGGCAACCCCCGATCGCCGTCCCCCGCTGACCCCGCCATTCCGCTTGGCCGAGCATATTGTTCCCAGCCCGCAACAGGATCACGCCAAACCCTCGGCGAGCTTTGAGCAGCAAACAGGATTTGCCATGCTGGCGTCTCGACCCATGAGTTAGGAGGATCGCCATGGACCTGATCATCCGAGATGCGCGGCTGGCCGGCGGTTCTGGCGCAGCCGAGCCGGTCGATATCGGGATCCGCGGCGGCAGGATCGCCGCGATCGGGCGCGGGCTCGGCGAGGCGGCCCACACCGATGACGCGCATGGGCGGCTCGCCTGCGCCGGGCTGATCGAGACCCACATCCATCTCGACAAATCGCGGCTGATCGACCGCCTTCCGCCCGAGCCGGGCCGCCGCATCGCCCCGATGGCCCAGGTCAAGGCGATCAAGCACGACCTCACCATCGAGGATGTGCGGCGGCGCGCGGCGCAGACCCTCGAAGAGTGCGTCCTCAATGGCGCCACCCGGATGCGCACCCAGGTTGAAGTCGACCCGGCGATCGGCATGCGCGGCTTCGAGGGGGTCCAGTCTTTGATCGCCGACTACAAATGGGCGATCGACATCGAGATCTGCGTCTTCGCCCAAGACGGGCTTACCAACTATCCTGGCACCGACGAACTGCTCGTGGAGGGGCTGAGGCGTGGGGCCAGAGCGATCGGCGGCGCGCCGCGCTACGATACCGATCATGCCGGGCAGATCCGCAGGATTTTCGAGCTGGCGCGCGAGTTCGACGCCGAGGTCGACATCCATCTCGATGTCGGCGACGGCGGCGAGCCGCTCGACATTCCGCTCGTGTGCGAACTGACCCGACAGTACCGGCGCGGCGGCCGGGTCACCGTCGGCCACATGGCCAAGCTCGCGGCGTTGCCGACGGCCGAGCTTACGGTGCTGGCGCGGCGCATGGCCGACGCTGGCGTCGCGGTCACGGTGCTGCCGCTGACCGACCTATACCTGATGGGCCGCGAGCGCGACCACGATGTCCGGCGCGGGGTCGCTGATGCCAATTTCCTGGTCGAGCACGGCGTGAACTGCTCGCTATCGACGAACAACGTCTTGAACCCAGCCACCCCGTACGGCGATTGCTCGCTGATCCGGATGGCAAATCTGCACGCCAACGTGCTGCAGATCAGCCATGCTGAGCGGCTGCGCGAGTGTTTTCAGATGTTGACCGGGCGCTCGGCCCGGCTGCTTAATCTTAAGGATTATGGGATCGCGGTCGGCAATCCCGCCGACATCGTGATTATCGACGCCGAGACGCCCGAGCAGGCGATCGCTGAGATCCGCCAACCGCTCGCCGTCTACAAGCGTGGCCGGCAGACCGTCCGGCGCCATCGGCCGGAGCTGTTGCGGCCGGACAGCCGCGGCCCCTGACGGCCGAGCGTAACTGTTCCGAAAAGCGCGTGTGAACCCGGCGCGGGGGCGCTAGGATCGATGCTCTCGTCAGAGCGAGCCGAAGGAAACCGGTTATGCGAAACGCCTACGACGTCATCGATGCCGACGGTCATGTGCTGGAGCCGACCACTCTGTGGAACGACTACATGGACCCGGCTTTCCGCGACCGGGCGCCGCGGCTGATCGTCGACAAGGACGGGAAGGAGATGCTGCTGATCGAGGAGCAGGTGCTCGGCAGTCATCAGGGGATGGGCGGCATCGGCGGAGTTGGCGCGCGCCAGGGTCTGATCCAGGCTTCGACGATGACCTACAAGGAAGGACGCCCTGGCGGCTTCGACCCGCATAAGCGGATTCCGGATATGGATCTCGACGGTATCGACGCGGTTTTTCTGTATCCGAGCATGGGCCTGTTCGCCGGCGCGGTGCAGGACCCGCCGCTCGCCGCCGCGATGTGCCGCGCCTACAATCGCTGGCTCGCCGATTACTGCAAGCCGTATCCCGACCGGCTGTTTGGCATCGCCATGCTGCCGATGCAGTCGATCGGGCTGGCGATTGACGAGATGCGCTTCGCCAGGAAGGAGCTCGGCTTCCGCGGCGGCTTCATCCGCCCCAACCCCTACAACAACAAGATGATCCACCACCCGGATTACGAGCCGTTCTGGGCCGCGGCCGAGGATCTCGGCCTTTCGATCGGCTTTCACGAGGGCGGCAACAGCGGCATGCCGACCGTCGGCGTCGACCGCTTCGAGGGCCGCGGCGCGCAGCACATCATCAGTCATACGATGGAGATGATGCTGGCGGCGATGAGCGTCATTTGGGGCGGGGTGTGCGAGCGGCATCCGAAGATCCGCATCGCCTTCCTCGAATTGGGCGGCGGCTGGATCGCGCCCTGGCTCGACCGCATGGACCGTCATTTTGACGATCAGGGCTTCAACGATTTGGGGCTGAAGACGCGCCCGAGCGAGCTCTTTCAGCGTAATTGCTGGATTTCCTTCGAGCCGGTCGAAGGCAGCCTCAAGGTGCTCGCCGACTACGTCGGGCCGCACAAGATCCTGTGGGCGACCGACTACCCGCACCGCGACGGGTTTTTCCCCGGCGCGCCCAAGATGATCCTCGACCGCCTGGCCGGCGCCAGCCCCGAAACCCGGCACCAGGTCATGGCCGGCGGCGCCATCGGGTTCTACGGGCTGCAATAGGCAAGAACTGCCGGTTGCGTCCGCGTCCTTCGCCGGCCGCTAGTCGAGGCTGAAGCCGCGGGCGCGCAAGTGCGCCGCGAAACCCCGGCCTTCGGGCTGGGCGGCGGCCTGGCGGGCCTTGTCCTCGGACCAGCCGTAAAAATCGGCGTAGCCAAAGACATCCGGGGCGCGCTGCTGCTCGCGCGGGGTCGCAAAGCGGGCGGCGCGGCGGCGATCGTAGCTCGCGATCTCGTCGGCGAGAGTTGCCTCGTCATAGCGGTCGGTGTGGAGAGTGACAGCGAGCGGCAGGCGCATGCTGATGTAGCCTTCGCCAGCGGGATAGCCGAGGCACAAGCCGGCGACCGGGAAGACCTTGTCCGGCAATCCCAGGATCTCGGCGACGGCGCCCGCATGGTTGCGGATCACGCTGATTGGACAGCAGCCGAGGCCGGCGGTTTCAGCCGCCAGGATAAAGCTCTGCATGACCAGGGCGGCGTCGACCGCGGCGTTGAAAAATCCTTCGAGCCTGCCGTTGTCGTGCGCGTGGCCATGCAATTCGCCCAATTGCTCGAGCCGGCGCGCATCGCCGCAAAACACCAGAAAGGCCGGCGCCACGCCAATCCACGGCATATCGGGGACCAAGGCCGCCAGGCGGTCGCGCCGGCCGCGCTCGGCGACGCGCACGACGGAGGTCTGCTGGAAATCCGATTTCGAGGAGGCCGAGAAGGCCGCTCCGAGCAGCAGGCGCAGCAATCCCTCAGGGATCTCGCGCGGGGCGTAGCGGCGCTGCGTGCGGCGCAGCAGAAGCTGGCGCAACCATGGAATTTCGGGGAGGTCGCCGGGCAATTCGCCGCTGTCGCCAAAACGGGCGCGCCATTCCCGTTGATAATCTGCGGTCATGTTCTGCGCCCGTCGAGGCTCACCGGCTCACGCCGGAGCGAGGCGGCTGATCTCGGCAGCCTCGAAGGTGTAGCGGGTGCTGCAGAATTCGCAGGTGACGGTGGTGACCCGATCCTTAGCCATGTCGTCGATCTCGTCGGCCGGAAAGGCGCGCAGAATGGTTTCGATCCGCTCGCGCGAACAGCGGCAGCGCGCTTCGAGCGGATGAGTGTCGTAGACGCGCACCCCGTCTTCGTGAAACAGGCGAAACAGCAACCGGTGCGGTGTCAATTCGGGATCGACCAGCTCGCCGGCTGTGGCCGAGCTCATCAGCACCATCGAGCGCCGCCAGCCATCCTCGACATCGTCGGCGATCACGCCGTAGCCGCCCTCCGGCGGCACGCGCTGCAGCATCAACCCGCCGGCGCGCCAGGCGACGCCCGATCCGGCCGGATCGGTTCTGGTGCGGGCCACGGCGAGCTTGATCCCGGCCTGGATCTGCTCCGACTGGCGGAAATAATGCTGGGCGCAGTCGGCCAGTGTCGCGCCTGACAGCTCGACGATCCCCTGGTAGCGGTCGGTGTCCTCGCCCTGGTCGACAGTAAAGGCGATGTAGCCTTTGCCGAGCAGCCGCGGTACCGATAGTGCTGCGGTGCTCGCCCCGGCCGACGCGGTCCCCGCCGGCGCAGCCTCGGCCATGGCGGCATCGAGCTTTGCCACATCATATTGGGCATAACCGCGTACCGCGCCATCGGTCGACACATCCGCCACGATCAGCCGGATCGGCCCGTCGCCTTTAGTCTGAAGGGTGAAGACGCCGTCATATTTGAGCGCGCCGGCGAGCAACACGGCAAGGGTGATCGCCTCGCCCAGCATCGCTGCGACCGGCTCGGGATAGGCGTGCTGCGACAGGATGCGATCGATCGCCGGGCCGAGCCGCACCAAGCGGCCGCGCAGCGCGAATGGATCGATTTGAAACGGCTGGACCAGATCATCCGGCGCGGGGCTGCGCGAGGAGCTCAAATCCGGGCACTCCGATGCCGCTGCCGGCGGTAATCGAAATCCGGGGCGACCGGTAAGTCGCAGCTCAACCTAGACACCAGGCAAGGATCCCCTTTTGCGCGTGTAGCCGGTTCTCGGCCTCATCCCAGACGACCGATTGCGGGCCATCGACGACCGCGGCGGTGACTTCCTCGCCGCGCTTGACCGGCAGACAATGCATGAAAATGGCGTCGGGCTTGGCGTGCGCCATCAGCGCTTCGTCGACCCGGTAGGGGGCGAGCAGATTGTGGCGATTGACGCTCGCCTCGGCACCCATCGAGATCCAGGTGTCGGTGACGACGCAATCGGCGCCGGCGACGGCCTCGTACGGGTCGCCGGTCAGGCTGACCCGGCCGCCCTCGCGCCGGGCCCAGTCGAGCAGCCGCGACGGCGGCCCCAGCTCCGGGGGGCTGGCGAGCCGCAGGCCAAACCCAAAGCGCACCGCAGCGTGAACCCAGCTCGCCGCGACATTGTTGCCGTCGCCGGTCCAGGCCACGACCTGTCCGGCGAGCGAACCCTTTCTCTCCTGCAGGGTCATCACATCAGCCATGATCTGGCACGGATGCGAGGCGTCGGTCAGCCCGTTGATCACCGGAACGGTCGCATGGCGGGCTAGCTCGTCAAGCTTCTGCGGCTCGTTGGTGCGGATCATGATGGCGTCGACATAGCGCGACAGCACTCGCGCGGTGTCGGCCACGGTCTCGCCGCGGCCGAGCTGGGTGTCGGCGGTGCTGAGAAAAATCGTGTCGCCGCCGAGCTGGCGCATCGCCACCTCGAACGAGACGCGGGTTCGGGTCGACGGCTTTTCAAAGATCATCGCCAAGGTCTTGCCGGCGAGCGGCCGATCGCGCCGGCCGTTCTTGTAGGCAACGCCGACCTCGATCATGCGGCGCAGCTCGGCTGCGTCAAAGCGGTCGATGTCGAGGAAATGGCGCGGCGGGTCGGGGGGCGCCCACCGCCCGTCGACCAGCGCGGCGTCGCGGGGAGCCCGCCTTACGCCGACCATTCGCGCGCCACCTTGTGCAGGATGTCCATCGCTTGCCCGATCTCAGCCTCGCCGACGATCAACGGCGGCAGCAGGCGCAGCACGTTGTCGCCGGCGGTTAGGGCCAAAAGGCCGTTTTGACGCAGCTGGGTGACGATATCGCCGGCTGGCACGACGCAGCGGATGCCGAGCAACAGCCCGGCGCCGCGCAATTCGGCAAAGAGCTTGGGATAGGCCTTGACCAATTCGTCGAGCCGACTGCGCAGCAGCCGAGCATTGGCCTCGACCTTGTCGAAAAAGCCCGGATCGAGCATGACGTCGAGCACCGCGTTGCCCGCCGCCACCGCCAGCGGATTGCCGCCAAAGGTCGAGCCATGGGTGCCGGGGCCCATGCCGGCCGCCGCCCGTTCGGTGGCGAGACACGCGCCGATCGGAAAGCCGTTGCCCAAGGCCTTGGCGATCGCCATTACGTCGGGGGTCACGCCCGACCATTCATGGGCAAAGAGCTTGCCGGTCCGCCCCATCCCGCATTGCACCTCGTCAAAGACGAGGAGCAGGCCGAATTCGTCGGCGATCTCACGCAATCCGCGCAGATATTCGTCCGAGCCCGGGCGCACCCCGCCCTCGCCCTGGACCGGCTCGACGATGATCGCGGCAGTCTCGTTGCCCACTGCCGCGCGCATCTCGTTCAGGTTGCCGAAGGCGACGTGGTCGAAGCCGTCCATCGGCGGCCCGAAACCTTCGAGATACTTCTCGTTGCCGGCCGCGGCCAGGGTGGCGAAGCTGCGGCCGTGAAACGAGCCGGTGCAACCGATGACCCGATAGCGCTCGGGGTGGCCGGTCTCATGCTGAAATTTGCGCGCGATCTTCAGCGATAATTCGCAGGCCTCGGCCCCTGAATTGCCAAAAAACACGGTGTCGGCAAAGCTGTTATCGACCAGGCGCTGGGCGAGCCGCTCCTGCCCCGGGATGCGGAACAGGTTGGAGACATGCCACAGGCGCCGGGCCTGCTCGGTTACCGCATCGATCAGCTGCGGATGGCAGTGACCGAGACTGGTCACCGCGATCCCGCTGGTAAAATCGAGGAATTTGCGGCCATCGGCGGCGTAGAGCCAGCAGCCTTCGCCATGGTCGACGGCCACATCCCACCGGCCATAGGTCGGCATCACGGGTGTAATCACGGAATTTCTCCTGCGCGACAGGGTTCGGGAGGCGGATCGGAGACGCCCGGATTATCGTCGTCGCCGGGACCCCATCGGCGGGGTGGTTCGCGCCCGTCCAGGACACCGGCGCAGATTGCCGGAATCGCGCATCATCTCACTCTCCTCGTCACGACGGCGCCAGTTTCGGCAACCGCCATCGAGCAGGAAAGCGGCGGAGTATGGGGATCGCGCGCAGGCCTGTCAATTCGCCCCGCGCTGGCTAGCCAAAGTCCCCTTGCGTTTGCAAGCGCGAGAGGCTATGGCCTTTGCCCGCTCAGTCGGGAGAGGTGCCGGAGCGGTCGATCGGGGCGGTCTCGAAAACCGTTGTCCCCTTTGCGGGGGACCGAGGGTTCGAATCCCTCCCTCTCCGCCACTTACCTATCCACGATCATCCGTATCCATCCGGAAGATTTCATAAAACAGGTTATTCCTGCGACCGCCCTGTCTTGTATCCTCCGCCATCGTTCGCTACTATCCACTTGATAAGAATGGGTACACACATGGGTACTAGAGCGCGATGTGGCCGGTGGTTTTCGGGCAAGGCGATGATGGCTTAGCGGCGGCACTCAAGAATTGGTCGCCGTGGCGGCACCGCGAGACATCACCGGTAATCGCCAACATCGGTGTGTGTCATTCGGCATGGGGAATATTCGAGCAGTAGCGCATGGGGAATATTGAGAGCCAAGCGCCGTAATTCTCCCCTTATAATTTACCGGCTGCCCCTGACCATCTTGCGTCCGCAGTGAACACAGTGGATGCATGCGGCCATGTCCATACCTTTGACAGGACTGGGCGATCACGAGCGGCCCCTCACTTACCCTGCTGGATGCTGACGTCAGACGCCGATCGAGCCCTCTGCGGCAATGACCAGTGCACCACCCTAATCGAAATGATGCGCAGGTGGACCGGCGGCAATAATGGCGACATGCGGTTTGGCGGTGAGGACGGTGCATATATCGGGCTGAGCCATGATGTAACCGAGCGGTCGTTGCGACGGCTCGAACGCTTCTGGTTCATCGTTCGGACGCATGCTGCCAATCCGCGCCTACGCCAAAGGCGGCGGTGGGAACTGACCATGTACAAGGTTGTTCGGAGTGCAGCCAAAAAGCTGTTCATGGGCGCGGATGAAAGTGTTAAAAGCAATTCACTGACGCGGGCGATTGATTCGCCCGAAATTTTGGCTTTTGCCCACGTAGGCGGGGAGAATACAAGTTCTGCGAAGCACGTAGCTGCAAAAATCGGCGAAAAGATCATCCGCACTAGTGAAAAGGTTCAGGACTTTTCTATCCGCGCCAGCAAGAGCCATCTAGAAGCCATATCTGGTGCGCCAGATTTGCAGCCCGTTACGCAGGAAGACCATTCTATCCGTCCGCCAGTGTTCCAGGCTCAACCAAGTCTCTTTAATGAGCTCTCACCGCCGACTGCACCGTCGCCCCAAGACCAGCTCATGTTGGATCTGAAATCGGTCGTCGCCCGAAAGCGCGGAATGCAATCTCGTGTGGCCGAGGCGCTAGGTATGTCACGCCACACGCTCGCGAACGCACTCGCTGGCCGCAAGCACCTCACCAAACCAGCGACGGTGTTGCTCCGTCAGTGGCTTAGCGGCGAATTGATGCTTTGAAATTGGCCGACACTGCCAAATGAGACGAAGGACCAAACCGATGCGGCATGACCGAGAGGACGACGCGCGGCGCCATCGTTTGGCGCAACAGGTACTCGATGAAGCGGAGCGGCGCGGCCTCCGAGTCTGGCAACAGTATCAGGGCGCCCACGTGGCGCGAGTCCAGAACGGTAATATCCTGCCTGCACCGAAGGAGTGGCAGCGCCTGGTTGCGGCGATGTCCTACGAGATCGCCGGCCTGCTCGACCCGGATTGCGGATGGGGTTGTACAGTCGAGTGCGCCCCAGGCAGCGGTTGCCTGCTGTACCGACCCGCGCAGTGGAACCGACGGGAGGCCGATGATCGGTCTGCCCTGGGCACGGCAGTCGCCTGACGGCAAAAATCGCGTGAAATCGGGCTGTATCGCGAGCCGAGAGGAAATGTTGCAGGAGCTCCAAACGACGCCGTCGCCAGAAAGCGATCAGCAGCGGTCAGATTCGCCTCCGACCCGCGTCATGGTGAAGCAGGTTGAAGCCAGGACAACGGTCGAAGCAATCCTTGATGGGCCGGCAGAGCTTGCCGATTTCCAGCAAACCTTATGTGCCGCCTTTGGGACAATAGATGGGCTTGTCGCTGAAGCGTTATTCGGTCAGCTCTTGAATGGTCTGCATGCCGAACCTGGTAAGCCTTTCGACAACGTCACAGCAAACCTTGGCGCTCGCCCTGATGCATGAGATCGGCCCAAGGGACGTGGTCGAGGCGATGCTTGGCTGTCAGATGATCATCGCTCATGTCGCAGCGATGGACGCGAGCCGACGCGCACTCAATGCTGACCAGACGCCGCGCGGGCGGCACGCTTATATGAGCATCAGCCGCCAGCTAATGACGTTGTACGCGGCTCAGGTTGACACTTTGAACAGGCACCGCGGCAAGGGACCACGCAAAAAATTGTCATCGAGCGTGTTCTCGTCGCGCCGGGTGCACAGGCCGTGGTTGGCGCTGTCACAGGCAAGGGGGGAGGGGGATGGTCGATAATTCCGGCGAGCAACCCGGTGAAGCGCGTGGCGTCGACCCCTTCGCCCATCTTCCTCGATGCGGAGCGAAGAACCGGCGCGGAGAGCCATGCCGCCGTATCGGCAATGCCCGGAACAGTCGATGCCATCTGCATCGCGGTCGCTCCCCGGGCGGTCCGAGAGGCGCACGCAACGGCAATTGGAAACATGGTTTCTACGGCTTGGAGGCGCAGGCCGAGCGGAGCCGGCTCCGGAAGCTGATCCGGCAGATGCGCGTCGCGATGGACGAATTGCCATGATCGAGACAAAGACGCGCGACGATCTGCTTCGGCCGAAGATGAGCCGGCTTCGTCGAACCTGCCGGAAGCGCTTCGGCTGACGGACAAGGAGCACGCAGAATTCCTGGAGCGGGACGAGCAGCGCCGGGGCGAGTGGGGAGCGATTAACCGGGCGCTGCGCGATAATTCGATGGCCGTCACGCGAGCGATGTCACGATGGCACTCAAAGCCGGAGGAGCGCGAGCGGCACACTGGGGAGGTTCTGACGCGATTTGAGGGCGGCACGTTTCTCCTCAACAGGCTTGGCGCCGAGGCCGTGTTGGATCAGGACCTGGCCGTGGTGCTGCTCCATTTCCGGCGCGGGCTCATAGAAGATTACGGCGGCGGACCGGCGGCGCTGATGCTGATCGACCGCGCGGTGGCTGCCTACCAGGACTTCATCCGAGTCCAAGGCTGGATTGGAAATATGGCGCTCTTGATTGAGCACGAATTCTTTGGGGTCCAGGGACCGACTGCGAGCTTTCAGGACGGCTATGGCCGAGAGGGGCGCACGATTCGGGGGCTCACCGTGAAGCAGCACCTCGCGAGGCTTCGAGACGAATTGCTGCCTTTAGCCGAGCGCTGCGGCCGGGTCATGCGAGAGGCGCTTGCAGGCCTGGAGCTGCTGCGCGCCGCCCCGAGCCACGCTGTCGAGCGATCGAGACCAATTCCAATTTCGGTTGTATTCGGGTCAGCGCGGTAGCCGGAGGCGCCGCTGGGGTTCCCGACCGGATCACGGCTTTGGGAGCACTCCGGGGGGATGAAGTTGACGATCGCGACCGGCGCCGTCATCGCATCCGTGCGGGTCAGGATCGGTGCGTAGAAGAAGTTCGAGGACAGGATGAAGGGATGAAGCACAGCACCCCGATCGTGGCAAGGCCCGGCACGGCCCAGCGGAAGCCGCCCAACCCTCTGGCGATGTCTCCATCTGATCACATTGCAGGCGCTGAACCCTGGCCTCGGGCTACTCTTCATGCCCATACCTGCCATTCTCGGTACCCGTCGAGATCGGCTCAGTTGGGTGGATTCCCGACCTTCGCCGACGCGCGTGCCAACGGCGAGGTGGCGCCGAAATCGGCCATTACGTCGGGTGTAATCAGATGCCGGGGGTCAACCCTTAAGAGCCATTCCTGGCCCACGCCGTGGATGGTCGGGCTGGCCAGGGAACAGTCATTAGTGAGAATTTCGACGTACGCCAGTCGCCGGCTCACGCCAGTTGGTCGAGCAGTTAGTTTTGCTTCCCTGAGGTCAGGCGCGTCTCGAAGCCCGCGGTAAACCAGCCATAGACCGGCGAGAGCAGATCGCGGGCTTCGGAGCGGCGGCCCTGGTCGCAGCGCAGTTGCGCAAGGCTCGCGGCGGCGCGCAATTCCCAGAGTTTGGCCTCCTGCTCTCGGGCGATGCTGAGGGCTTTGCAATGTAATTCCTCGGTGGCCTCGGGATGCCCTTGTCACAGTAGCAGTTCGCCTTTGTAGCGATAAAGCTCCGCCGCTAGCCAGCGCACTCCGGGAATCATAAAACCCCTTTTTTTGGAACCATGGCGCCGCCGGCTGTCGGTTCTGACCGCAAGGAGCCTTACGCTCTCCACCGGCTTCGAATTTTTCCAATTCTGCATAGTCGGCTTGATACCTGCACGCTTAGCTTGGCTCTGAAGGTTTCGCCCTTCGGCATTGACCGGTCGGAGACAGCCATGAGGATTTGCTTGGCGGCCGTCGCGCGGGTTGTCCCGTTGACCGCGTTGGTGTTATCGTCACTGACATTGCCACGTGCCGACGACGAACTGGCGCACGGGCTGCAGCGGAACTCGGGCGTAGGTCGCGGCGCAGCAGAGCCAGATCCCAAATCTGCGGCATCAGCAGAAACCCGCAGGCGCGACCAGCGCCTGACCCTCCCCAACGACCGAGGAATGAACCGAAAGGCACTCGCTCGCCAATCGAGAGGACAGAATACGGGATAATCGGCAGAGGATCGCCGCCGCCGCGGCGAGCGTTGTCCTCGCGCTTGCGGTAAATGAGATCGGGGCGGGATCAGTTTATGCCCAGCAATCGGCGGCGTCGGGCCTCCCGGCGCCGCCGCTCGTCTCCCCGCCGGTGCCCCCGCCGCCCGCGCGGTCCTTCGCTAGCGGATTGCAGCTGATCGCCTACCCTTATTTTTGGACGCGGGCCTGAACCTGACGATCACCACACCGCTCACGCGCGCACCGCAAGTCAATATCAGTGCCGGACCCGGTGAAATAATAAGCGATCTCAATAGCGTGCCGTTTATGGGAGCGGCCGAATTGCGCTATGGGCCGTTCGGTGTCTTGGCCGACGCGATGCATATCCCGCTCGGTGTGCCGATCACCACCCGAAACATTTTTTTTCGGGCGGCAACACCGGATTGGTCCTCAGCATCGTCACCGGGGATTTTCTCTACCGTTTGCTCGACCATCCCAATCAGACCATCGATGCGGGTCTCGGTTTTCGGTTTTGGGACGTGTCGGCGGACACGATCTTGAACGGCAGGGGGGTGATACCGACGGTAAGCGTCAGCGATTCAGGCAGCTGGACCGATCCGCTGATAGCCGCCCGCTACCACTGCGATTTCGGCAACGGCTTCGGATTGACCGGCTATGGCGATGTCGGCGGGTTCGGGATTGCAGCACACGCCGATTGGCAGATCACCGGCACCCTTGATTACGCATTGGAGCCTTGGATGGACCTGCATGTCGGCTACCGTAGCCTCAACGTCCGCTACTCGGCGAGCGCAAAGCCCATCGGCTTCAACGTGCACATGAAGGGCGCGATAATCGGCGCCACGATCCGCTTTTGATCATCCGCCGGGGGTCGTCTGATGGAGACCACCGTCCCTCCCGGCATGCGCTGGATCCCCGGCGGCGGGTTTCGCATGGGCGCCGATCTTTCCTATCCTGAGGAGGGGCCGGCTCACGACGCCGCGGTCGGGGGTTTCTGGATCGACGAATATGCCGTCACCAACGCCGAGTTCGCGGCGTTTGTCGCCGCTACGGGCTACGTCACGCTCGCCGAGCGCCCGCCCGATCCGGCGCTTTATCCGGGCGCCCCGGCGGAGTTGCTGAAGCCCGGCAGCACCGTCTTTTTCATGCCGTCCGGCCGCGTCGACATGCGCGACATCACCAGCCGCTGGACCTATGTGCCGGGCGCCGATTGGCGCCATCCCGAGGGCCCTCAGACCACGATCGACAAACATGAACGCGACCCGGTGGTGCAGGTCGCGTATGAGGATGCCGCAGCCTATGCCGCCTGGGCCGGCAAATCCTTGCCGAGCGAAGCCGAGTGGGAATTTGCCGCGCGCGGCGGGTTGGGCGAGGCGCAATTCTGTTGGGGCGCCGAGTTCAACCCGGGTGGCCAATGGATGGCGAATACCTGGCAGGGCCAATTTCCGTTTCACAATCTCGCCCTCGACGGGTTCGCCGGGCGCGCTCCGGTCGGCTCGTTCCCGCCCAACGGCTATGGCCTGCACGATATGACCGGCAATGTCTGGGAGTGGACTATCGATTGGTATGCGGCCCGGCATGCGGCCGATCCCGAGGCGCTGTGCTGCAGCGCGCTCGTTCCGCGGGGAAGCCCGATGGCCGGAAGCCACGATCCGGCGCTGCCGGTCCGCATCGCGCGCAAGGTGATCAAGGGCGGCTCCTATCTGTGCGCGCCCAATTACTGCCGCCGCTACCGACCGGCAGCGCGCTATCCGCAGGCGATCGGTACCGGCACCTGCCACATCGGCTTCCGCTGCGTGATCCGCGGCTGACACGTCGCGAGTAAGCTGTCACGTCGCGAGTAAGGAGAAGCGCTCGGTAGAGGCCGTGCTCTTTGCGCCGCGACAAAGTGTGCCCTGCAAAATTTCCGGTCGCCATTGACCTGGATCAGCAACGCGGTTAAGTCCGGCCGCTGCCCCGTTTGCGGTACCGAAGCAGGCACCTGAGAGATTATGCCCGCGAGCATCGTGCGCGCGTTTACCGACCCCGACGCCTATCATGCGGCGATCCACAACGCGCATGCGGAAGGAATAATCACGGGCCACGGCAATTTTTACGCTGAGTGGACCAATATTCGGCTCGATCGCCTTTCTATTCAGCGCAGCAAGGAGAGTTTAGCCCGGGTTTCGTACTCCACAATCGACCCGAGTGTCGCCGGATTTGTCTTTCCCACCTCTGCGGGCCCGCCGATATTTGTCAATGGTCTCGAAACGTCGCAAGGAGAGATCGTCGTCTACCGCCCGGGATCGACGGGCTACGACCGGTCCTCGGCGGCTTGCGAATGGGGTGCCATTGCCTTAACACACGACGATCTTGCCGCAGCCGGATATTGCGATCATCGGCCGCGACCTGAGGCCACCTTTGGTCACGCACCGTATCAGACCGCAGAGGCATCTGTTGTCGCGGCTGTTGAACCTGCATCAAGGGCGAGCGGGCTCGCCAAAACCAGCCCCGAGTTCCTGGTGACCCCGGAGGTCGCGCGAGCGATCGAGCACGCGCTCTTCGAGGCGATGCTCGCGTGCCTCTCGGGCAGCAGGGATGCCGATCAAAGAGGGATGGATCGCCGCCGAGAAATCGTGATGCAGCGATTGGAAGAGCTGCTGCAGGCCAATTCCGATCGATCTCTTTATGCGGCCGAGTTGTGCGCCGCCGCTGGAGTTTCCTACCCAACTCTTCGAGCATTCTGCTGGGAATATCTCGGCATGAGCCCAAAGCGATACGTTTTGCTGCGGCGAATGCATCTAGCGCAACGCGCGCTGCGCCGGGCTGATCCACATTCGACAACCGTGACCGAGATCGCCACCAATCAGGGTTTCTGGGAGTTGGGGCGCTTCTCGGGAGTGTACCGAATGCTGTTTGGGGAAACACCAGTCACGACGCTGCGGCGCCCGCCCGAGGATCCGAGACCGAATAAAAACACCGGGCCGCTCTGGGAATTTATCAAATCTGCATAGCCGAAGAGAAGGCGGGTTTTTAACCTCGCAATTGGGTACCGCTTAATCTCGAGCATGTGGTTCCGCTAAGTCATGCTTTTTGCACAATTTGATCACGGGCGGCTCGGATCCCTGCCTACCCAATTTACCGTCGCTGCTATCGACCGGCTCCACGCTATCGCAGGTGATCGACCCCGCCACTTGCCATCTCGGCTTTCAGTGCGTCGTTCGAGCCCGGCCATGACGACAAGAGTCATC
The DNA here is from genome assembly GCA_963755435.1 of uncultured Alphaproteobacteria bacterium. Lineage (GTDB taxonomy): Bacteria > Pseudomonadota > Alphaproteobacteria > ATCC43930 > CGMCC-115725 > AP-15. The sequence continues at coordinate 171,655 of CAVWJX010000011.1, read as the reverse complement.
GCGGAGGAAGATGTCACGTGACAAACATGCGCGGAATGCGTCGGCGGGATCTTGGTCCGGCCGTCCTAGCGCTCGGCACGGCCGTGCTGCTGCGCCCCAGATCAGGCCGGTCAGCAAACTTTCTCGAACAGTCCTTTCAGGACGTCACGGCCGATATCCATGACGCTCGCGCGGAGGTGCGGGAGGAGGCGGCCTACCTGCTCGGCATGATGTCGTTCGTCTACGGCTATCCGATGGTAGTCATGGACGTGACGCGCGACGTGCTCACGGCCGCCTCGGCGCCGAACGCCGACGGGACTGCCGCACCGATCAACCAGTTGGCCAAGATGCCGCACTATGTGAGCCCGCATTTCACCAATGTCGTGCGCATCAGCCTGAACTCGCTGTGGACGACGGGCTGGCTCGATCTCGACCGGGAACCGATGGTGCTCTCGGTCCCGGACACCGGCGGGCGCTACTACGTGTTCTCGGTGATGAACATGTGGACCGACGTTTTCGCCTCGATCGGGAAGCGAACGACGGGGACCCGTCGGGGTGCCTTCCTGATCGCCGGCCCGAAGTGGAGCGGCACGGCACCGACCGACATCCGGCAGGTATATCGTTCGTCCACGCTTTACGCATGGGCCCTTGGGCAGACGCAGGCGAACGGCCCCGAGGATTTCGCCGCGGTGAATGCGATCCAGGCCGAGTACAGGTTGACGCCGCTGAGCGCCTGGAGCAAACCGTACACGCCGCCCACCAACGTGCCGGTCAACAGCGCGGTCGCGCTCACTCCGACGCCGCCCGAGCAGGTGGCCGCCATGGATGCGGGGACGTTTTTCAGCCGGCTGGCCATGGCGATGAAAGATAACCCGCCCTACGCCGCGGACGATCGCGCGCTTTGGAAACTCGGCCGGTTCGGTGTCGAACCGGGCCGCCGGTTCGACATTGGCAAACTCGATCCGGCGGTGGCGCGCGGATTGAACCGCACCGTCAAGGAAGCGCTGGTGAAGATGGAGGACGGCGTCGCTACGATGCGCAACGACAACGGCTGAATCCGGCCGCCGGATCTGGGCCGGTACGGCACCGACTACGGCACGCGCGCCGGTATCGCCATGGCGGGGCTTGGCGCCGACCTGCAGGAAGACACGATCTATCCGATCGCGTTCGTGGATGGCGACGGCAACCGGCTTAATGCCGCGAACAAGTACGTGATTCACTACGACAAAGGCCTGTTCCCGCCGACCAACGCCACCTGGTCCGTGTCGCTTTATCAGGGATCCAACTACCCCCGAACTCGCTCGATCGCTACGACATTGCGCCCTGAATGCCGCTGAACTACAACCCAGACGGGTCGCTGGACATCTACATTCAGGCGGAGTCGCCGGGCAAGGAGAAGGAAGCCAACTGGCTGCCGGCGCCGGCACAGGGCGAGTTCAACATCGTCATTCGGAACTACTGGCCCAAGCAACAGGCGCTGAACGGCACTTACGTGAACCCACCGATCCGAAAGCTGAAGTGAGTTCGGAGCGCGCATCAGCTTGAGAGTCCTGCTGCGAGTGACGGCACTGGAGGAGGCCGCGACAGCGGTGGGGTTTCTTCTGCTGCCCTCGCTGGTAATCACGATTTTGTTCGGCCGGAGACCCGACACCGCGTTGGGATTGCTGGTCGCGCGTGTGATCGGCGCGCCGCTGCTCGCGCTCAGTTTTGCGTGCTGGCGGGCCAGCAATGATAGCGCCGCGCACGCCGCGTCGGTGCTGGTGTCGGCGATGCTGGTATACGACACGATTGCCAGCCTGCTGCTGGTCTATGCCGGCGTGCGGCTCGGACTGACGGGCATCGGCCTGTGGCCGGCCGTGCTCGTTCATCTGGCGCTCGCGGGCTGGTGCCTCGTGGCGCTGCAGCGAAACGATCACGTTCCATCGAACCCCGGGGCTGGGCAATGAATATGGCGCGAACGCAAAAGCGTACGATAGGCGCAAACGGCAACAAGACGATCGAGAAGGAGACAACAAGATGAACCGACGGCAATTGTTCCTGTCCACAGCAAAGGTGGCACTGGCAACGGCATTTGCCAACTTCGGGTTCCGCAAGGGAGCCTGGGCGCAAGCGCCCGGCTCACCGACCGCGGCCCAATTCCCCGACAGCACGGTGCTGCCGACCCCGACGCCGCCGTTCTCAGGCTTTATCGAACCGAACTATATCCAGAGCACGCCGGGCTGGTCGCCGACTATCATGCCACCGGAAGGCGCGCCGAACGTGCTGCTGGTTCTGATCGACGATGCGGGCTTCGGCTCCAACTCGGTGTTCGGTGGATTGGTGCCGACACCCACATTGGACAAGCTGGCGCAGCGCGGCCTGCGCTATACCCGGATGCACAATACGGCGTTGTGTTCGCCGACCCGGCGGCGCTGCTCACCGGGCGCAATCACCACGCCGTCCACACTGGTATGGTCGTCGAAGGCGCCACCGGGTACCCGGGCTACGATTCCGTCATCCCGCCCGAAACCGCTCATGGGGCGGCGACCCTGAAGGAGAACGGGTACTCCACGGCCTGGTTCGGCAAAAACCACAACGTTCCGACCTGGGAGGCCAGCCCGCAAGGACCATTCGAGCATTGGCCGATTGGACAGGGCTACGACTATTTCTATGGCTTCGTCGGCGGCGATACCAGCCAGTGGGAGCCGGGCTGCCTGTTCCGCAACACGACGGCGATCCAACCCTACAACGGCAACCCTGGCTGGAACCTAATGACTGCGATGGCGGACGACTGTATCGAGTACGTCTCGACGCAGACGGCGACCGATCCGAAGCGGCCCTGGTTCATCCACTACGCACCCGGCGCCACGCACGCGCCGCATCATCCGACGAAGGAATGGGTCGACAAGATCAGCGCGATGCACCTGTTCGACGACGGCTGGAACAAGGTCACCGAGCGTATTTTCGAGAACCAGAAGAGGCTCGGCGTCATTCCGCCCGATGCCAAGCTCCTGCCCTGGCCGGACGACATACTTCGGAGATGGGACACGCTATCGGCCGACGAGAGGCGGCTCTATGTGCGCCAGATCGAAATCTGGGCCGCCTACTTGGCCTACAGCGATCACGAGATCGGCCGGATCATCGAAACGATCGAGAACCTCGGTCTCTTCGACAACACGCTGATTTGTTTCGTCTGCGGCGACAATGGCATGAGCGCGGAGGGCTCGATGCACGGCACGCCGAACGAGGTCGCCTATTTCAACGGCTACGCCTTCACCGTCGAGCAGATGCTGCCGCTGATTCCGGCCTGGGGCACCAATCAAACCTATCCCCACTTCGCCGTGCCCTGGGCCTTTGCGATGGACACGCCGTATCGCTGGGTCAAACAGATTGCCTCGCATCTGGGCGGCACGCGTACCGGCATGGTGGTGACCTGGCCGAAGCGCATCAAGGACGCCGGCGGTATGCGCAACCAGTTCCACCACGTCATCGACATTATGCCGACGATCCTTGATGCGATCGGCATTCCGCAGCCGACGATGGTGAACGGGATAGCCCAGCGCCCCTATGACGGCGTCAGCATGGTCTATACCTGGGACAAGGCCAATACAGATGTGCCGTCCACGCGCAAGACCCAGTATTTCGAGATCCTGGGCAATCGCGCGATCTACCACGATGGTTGGATCGCCAGCACCATTCCGGCTGTGTTCCCTTGGGAAGGCGTGTCAGGGCATCCGCCGGTCGACGTGCTGAATGGCTTCAAGTGGGAGCTGTTCAACCTCGCCGAGGATCCCACGCAGACGAATGACCTCTCGGCCAGGGAACCGGAGCGGCTGCGCATGATGCAGGAGCTGTGGATGATCGAGGCCGTGCGTAACCAGGTTCTGCCGCTGAACGCTTCAACTGTCGCGATATTGACGGTCGAGCGGCCCGGCCCGGCGGCGGGACGCACGCAGTTCGTCTACACCAGGCCGATGACTTCGAACGAGTTCGGCGTCGCGCCCTCGATCCTCAACCGCTCGTACAAGATCACCGCCGAGATCGAAGTCCCCAAGGCGGCGCGAACGGGGTGCTGGTGACCCAGGGCGGACGGTTCTCCGGCTATGCCCTCTACCTCAAGGACGGCAAGCCCACCTTTACGATGAACCTGCTCGACATCGAGCGGCCGAAATGGCAGGGGACCGAGGCGCTGCCCCCGGGCAAGCATACGATCGTCTTCGATTGGAAGATGGACAGCCCTTCATCTGGGCCTGGGACGAGACCTTCGATATTGGGCTCGACACCGAAACGTCGGTCGACGATTCCGACTACCAAGTGCCGTTCGCCTTCACCGGGGGGCTGGAGAAGATCACTTTCGATCTCGGCGAAACGAGTATGACGCCGGAGGCCATCAAGGCCATGATGGAGGAACTGGCGAAGAAGCGGGATCGGTGACCCACGACAATGGGTACAGGCGTTGTACTGGATTATTACACGCGCCGCCAACACGCGCACCGGCGTCGACGATCGCGACCATCAGGTGCCGTTCCACTTCACCGGCAAGATCGATAAGTTGACGATTTCGGTCGAGCCGCCAACCCTGACGCCGGCGGGCGAAAAGCGGCTCAGGGAAGCCAACGAAAAGGAGCAGGACCGGCGCTAGCCGCCGACAGGCGAACGGCAACAAGCCGCCTCGCGGCGTCAAGAATGCGCGCATCACAGATGAAACAGTTTATTTTGATGCTGGGCATCTTCCTGTGCCCCGCCACTCGCGGCCCTGGCCCACCTCGGCCGGTATGACCTTTGCGTCGGACATAGCGAGATACCCGCAGCGGATCAGTTGGATCAAGAGCGGCGCTGCCGCTCCCTCCTGCGCAGCGGCCGGCCTCCGGATCATGGCCGTGAATCACTGCTTCAAGCCTTGGGCATCACACCCCGGGCAAATCGTGCATGTCCCGTTTCCACCGATTCTGTTGAAGACCCCCCGGGATAGCCGCGGGACGATTGGCGCCGGGCCTGAAGTGGCTGAGCGCGTGATCGGTTTTCCGGCCTCAGGCAGCGGGCATCGGCTGTGGTCCGGGGATCAGCTTGGCCAGTTTACGGAGGTTCTGGGCGATGGCCGCGAGGTGGAAATTCGTCGCGGGCGCCGCACGGCCCGCGCAGCCTTAACCGATCGAGCTTGAGGATGCGTTTGAGGTGGGCGAACAGCATCTCGACCTTTTTGCGCTGATGGCGAGAGGTCTGGTAGGCCTCGGTCTTGGCGATCTCGCGCGCCAGGTCACGGGCGCCTTCGTAGATTGAGCGCGCGGGACCTTGCGGGCTGGAGCGTTCGGGCAGCAGCGCGGCTTCAGCGGGCATGGCTCGCAGTCATGCTTGCTGGCGCGGTAGCGCAGCGAGTTGTCCTTCATCACCCCAATCCGCGGCACCGTGAACGGCCGGCGGTAGCGCCGCAGGGTCTTTCCGCCCGGACAGCGGTAGGTGTCACTCGCGTGATCGTAGACGAAGTCTTCGCGCGAGAAGGTGTCGTTGGTGCGCTTGGATTTGTCGAACACCGGGATGTGCGGCTCGATACCGCGGTCATTGACCAGCCAGTTCAGCATCTCGGCCGAGCCATAGCCGGTATCGGCGATCAACCGTTCCGGCCACAGATCAAAGCGGTCGTGAATGCGCTCGATCATGGTCTTGGCGGCGGTCACCTCGGCTTGACGCACCGCCGTCGAGGGCTCCACGTCGACAATGACCGCATGCTCCGCATCGATCAGATAATTGGTGCAAAAGCATAGTTCGCCGGGCCGCCCCAGGAGGCAGTCCAGCGCGGTGTAGAGTTCGTCCTCATCGACCGCGCCGAGGCCGAGCACCGCGCCGAGGCTCGAGGCGGCGGTCGCGGGAGAGAGCGCACGAGCGGCGGCAAGCTTGGATACGGGCTCGAGGATCCAACAACGTAAACCATGTCGTGGTCGCCTATGGCGACGCAGCGGATGGGCCGGACGCCGGAGTGCTTCAGCTACACGTCGTCGAGTTCGACCGACGGTGGCGCAACCTGGAGCAACAAGCTTACGACCTCCTCCGCGGTCCGGTCGGCGCTCCCGGCGCTGACGATCAGCGCGGACGGCCAAATCGGGCTGCTCTATACCAGTTACAACCCGTCCTCGGACGCGCTGTCGCAGCACCTTGTAACGACGAGCAACGACTTCGCGACCACCACCGACAATCTGCTCGGCACCGAGAGCAACGCGACTCCGACGGTGGTGTTCTTTCCGTATGTCGGCGACTTCAACGACCTGACCAGCGTCGGCGACACGATGTACGGCGTCTTCAGCGGTTCCAACTTTGACAACGGGATTCTTGCGAATTACCCGAGCGCGACCTTTCTGCGCGACTTCACTGGAACCGCGGGCACCGGCAGCTTCCAGCTTACCGATCTCAGCGGTAATCCGGTCTCGTTGTCGATCGACCCGTTCTTCTTTTCCTTCACCTCGGTCCCCGTCGTGCCCGAACCTGCCACACTCACTTTGCTGGGTACCGCGCTGCTCAGTTTAGCCGCGCTGCGTCGGCGGCGTACCTAACAGATCGCAGCGGGCGCGGCGGACGTCTCTGCCGGCAGCCGCCGTCTCCTCGGCAACAAGCGTCGATGCCGGCCGCAGTCGCGGCCGGCATAATTTTGTAGCCGGTTGCGGCATCCCTATCGCTTCACCGGCGAGCAGGGTCGGGAAGTATAGGGCGGACCAGAACGGCAGGGCATCAGCGAGCCGCGCCTCGCGGCGCCTTTACCGGAGCCTTGCGTGGTGTTGGCTGGGCCTGCGCCGGCCCCACCTGCGGTCGTGTTGGTCTGTGCACCCGCACCCGCGGTGCCGCGGGCCGCACTCATGGCCGTGATGGTCTGCGCGCAGGCGATCGACAACGTTCCGACGAGAAATGCTGCCGTCACGGCCGCCCGTCGAGCTGTCTGCCACATCATTTACCTCCCATAAGCTAAAGGGGGCCGCCGTCGAGCCCCCTATCCAGCACTCCAGACGGTCTGCGAGCGGCTGCTGATCGACCGGTGCGGGGCGGATCACGGATTGCGGCTGTTGAGCACTTTCGGCGTATAGGGCGGCCATAATTTTTGGTCGTTTATAAAGCGGCCGATAGTTTCGATGCCGTCAACCGTCGCTGACGAAATAATGCCGTTCGTGCAGCTCGCCGGATTGTTTGCCTGGCCGACCCAGGGGCTGCTCTGGCTGCCCGCGGGAGGGGACGTGCACGTGCAGGTGGCCCTCGATGGGTCCTTCTTGTCGATCGTGCACGGCACGTCGAGGCACCATGCCCACGGCCGGGGGTTCGAACAAATCTCGTATGCTTCGACCGGGAAGTAGCGCGACTTGATCTTGCCTCCGGGTTTGGGGTGACCCGATTGGCAGGCCTGCGTCGCCGCGGAATAGCCGGTGTGAACCTGACAGCCGCAGCAAAAATTTCCGGTTTGCCCGGGGATCGGCATGCATGCTGCGTCCGTACAAAGCGCGTAGGTGCTGCTGCAGAGCGTGAAGCTGGTTGACGAAGCAGGCGGAGTTCCGCTGGGCCCGGCCGCCCGCCCGCTGCCGTACGCGGCGATCGACAGCATCAGGGATAACAGCATCGCCTTTGTCACGGCCATCGATCTTCCTCGCAAGGTGCTGCTCCCTCAGCCGCCGGAAGTCTTGAGATTTCCGGAAGGGGAGCTGTTCGCGGCCAATGTACTGCCGTCCCTCAGAGATCAGGAAGCCTCGACGCCGCAGTAATTTTAGACCCTTTTCCAAGAGCCTTGTCGATCGAGACGCCAGATCGGCCGACAAATGCCCTGCGCATAGGCTGAAGGCTGGTCTCGGAGGTTGCTTCGCGTCGCCCGCAACCACAATTCAGGACCGTCATCGCGAGGAGCCGCCAGGCGACGACGCAATCTCGGGAGGCCCTGGCGGCCTACTCTGAGTTCCTAGGGAAACGGGCCAGCGCTGCAGGGCGGCTTCGCCGAACCACACATGCCCCAGTGGCCGGCCTCGGTCGTTTTGCGACGCTGGCAGTAAGAAAGGCGCGGGCCTACGCGGCGAGCGTCACGCCGCCCGGAATCAGCAACATAGCGAGGATCGGATCGCTCTGACGCTTCATCTGTGAATTGGCATGGAATAGGGCCGAGACCTCGATCGGACTTTCATTGATGACCGCTTGCGACGCACTGCCGCCGCTCGCCGCCAAGCTGAAACCCTCCTGCAGCGGCCGGTCTTTGGGGTAGAGCAGCCGTTGTCAAACGCCCGGCGAATTCGCGGTTCGCGCGGCCGGGAGGTACCGATAGAGCATCGCCGGTGAGACGCCGAGGCGTTGCGCGATTTGGGTGACGCCGATGTCGGGATTGGCCAGCATCGCCTTGGCGGCCTCGATGTCGTCGTCGGTAAGTTTGGCGGACGGCCTCCCGTCCGGCCTGCGCGGCGAGCAGCAGCAAGACCCGCCTGGGTGCGCTCGCGGATCAAGCTGCGCTCGAATTCCGCCAGTCCGCCAAACATATGAAAATCCAGCCGCCCCTGAGCCGTCGTCGTGTCGAGTGCTTCGGTCAGGCTGCGAAACCCGATGCCCCTTGCCCGCGGATTTTCGCTTCGATCAACTGCTTCGTTGACCGCGCCAGAGGCGATCGAGATGGGGTATTCGGGCATCCGGAGGGCGGTGCCAGGCAATCAAGCGGATCGATATCCGTCAGCGTTGCGGTTGTTGCACCCCCGCTTGCGGTGCAACGGTGCAACCTTGGGGACTGAGGATGGATCACTACGTCGGGCTGGACGTGTCGGTGCGCGAGACGAGCGTGTGCGTCGTCGACGAGACGGGGAAGCTGTTGAAGGAGGCGAAGGTCCCGACCGAGCCAGGATCGATTGCCTCGCTGCTCGCCAAGGGCGGCTATGTCTGCAAGCGGGTCGGCCTGGAGGCCGGACCGATGTCGCAGTGGCTCTATGCCGAGCTGGCTGCGGTAGGCTTGCCGGTGATCTGCGTTGAAGCTGTCAATCGGCGCCGAAGTTTGACCCCCAATCGGCGTCCAATTTTGGCTCTGCCTCACTTTCGATGCAGATGGCATTCACGCTGAAGCGGTAAGACGGGCGCGGAGCAAGTCGAGCTTGGCGCGTCCGTACATTTGGCGCTTGACGAGCTTGAGCTTGGTGATCTGGCCTTCGGTCTGGCCGTTGGACCAGGGCAAGGTCATCGCGGCGGCGACAGCGCCTCGATCAGCGAGAATGCCTTTGCCAAAGGACGCGAGGACGCTGTCTGCGACATCGGCGATCCAGGCCGGCAGAGCAGCCGCATCGCGGTCACGCACCATTCGATGGAAGCACTCGACCAGGTCGCGGGCGGACATCAATGCCGGCACACCTCTTTCGATGCGCGCGACGGTGATCGCGTCGGCTTTCGTCAGTTGATCGCGCTCGCTCAGCAGCAAGCGGCTCAGCACCCGGGCCGACGGCGGCTTTCGTAGCCTTTCGAATCCGGCGCTTTCGGCACGGCGCCGCCGCGTCGTCCATTCGGCGACGACCCGCAAACTCCCTGTGAAGCCCGAGGCCCGCAGACGCCGCCACAGTTCGGCACCGTTGTGGCAACCGCTGATCCATTCGGCGGCGAGCCGGGCGAGATGCGGCTCGAGGGTGTTCGATCGGCAGCGGAATACGTCACCGCCGCCACCGCGCACGATCTCGCGCACCAATTTGCGGCTACGACCGGTCCGACGTACGATCTCCCTGATCGGCGTGCCGCCCTTGGCCAGGGCACGAATCAAGCCGTAAGCCTTCTCCCGCCGCAGATAGCCTTCGTGCTGTAAGCGCTCGGCGTGGGTCAGCAGAGCCGGATCGATGGCCGTGCTGCCGAGCGCAACCCGGATCGGGTTCATCGATCGCCGCACCGCTTCCAAAAACGCGGCGCTGGCGTTCTCCATCAGATGCCAGCGATCGGCAACCTGCACGGCTTGCGGCGCCGCCCTGGTCGCAGCCCGACCGTATCCGCCGCCGCGGTCACGCGAGATGACGCGGACTTCGGGATGGCGCGACAACCACTCCTCCACGGTGACGGGCTCACGATCGGGGAGTAGGTCGACGATGCGCCGCCGCTCGAGGTCGCAGATGATGCTGCCGTAACGCTGCCCGCGCTTCCACGCCCAATCATCAATGCCGACCACGCGTAACGGCCGGCGATCGAAGCCAGCATGCCGGCGCACAGCGCGCAGCAGGGTATCCTTGCTGATTGGCAGCATCAGCCGCCGCGCCAGCGCGGCCGCTGGCCGACCGCCCAAAGCGATGCCGAGATGATGGACGATCGCCTCGAACCGGGATGTGCGCCGAGCCAATCTGCCGGCGACCGCCTCACCGAGCGGCTCGGCAAAAATACGGCGCCCGCAGCTTGGTTCAGCGCAGCGGAAGCGGCGAACCGCGATGCGCATCTGAACGGCGCGACCATACGAGGGCAGATCCAAGAGCCGCCGCTCATACCGGCTGTGCACCTGCTCGGAGGACCGCCCGCAATCGGGACAGCTGACAACGACGGCGCGACATCGGGCCCTGATGACGAGGCGATCCACGGCGATCTCGACGTCGTCGATCAGCAAACCGGCCGGCAACAACGACCCAAAGCCTCGATACCCCATGGCAAGCATCCCCCAATGCAATGCCTACCAAATCTAGCGTATCTGCATCGAAATTGCGACAGAGCCCAATCGTGACCCCTCGGCGGCGCCGGTTCAGGCTTGTCCCGGTAGCGAACGGGAGGGCCCCGCGCGCGTCGCGCAGTGCCCTCACGAGCGACGGAGCGGCGCGCGTGGGAGGGGCCTGTTTGCCCACCGGGGCAAGCCGGGGTGGTACAGCCTGTCAGGCGCGGTTTTTGAAGCGCCAGGACTTGTTGCCGGTTTCGATGATGTCGCAGTGATGGGTGAGGCGGTCCAGCAGGGCTGCGGTCATTCTGGCATCGCCAAAGACGCTCGGCCATTCACCGAAGGCGAGGTTAGTCGTCACGATCACCGAGGTGCGCTCGTAAAGGCGGCTAATCAGATGAAAGAGTAGCTGGCCGCCGGTTTGGGCGAACGGCAGATAGCCGAGCTCGTCGAGCACGAGGAAGTCCATGCGGGTGAGATAGTCGGCGAGTTGGCCCTGGCGACCGGTGCGTGTCAAAGTGCGGCGACGCGATGATGCGCACGGCGCTGTTCGAGGGAGCCCAGGCGCTGCTCGTTTGCACAAGGAAATGGTCCAGTCTGAAGGCCTGGGGCATGGCCATCGCCCGGCGGCGCGGGGTGAAGCGTGCGATCGTCGCAGTCGCCCGCAAGCTCGCGGTGATCCTGCACCGGATGTGGCTGGACGGCACGGAATTCCGCTGGGGCAAAGAGGTTCCGACTGCAGCGTAATCGAGCGCGCGCGAGGCACGGAACGAGATCCGCCTGTCCGGCGGAGCGGTGTCCCTCAGGGACGGAGGGTGAGGCGAGTGCATTGTGGAAGGTGACGGCGGCCCTAAACGCGGTGCCGACACGTCGTGGTCGTGATGTGACCGCCCGCCGCTCTGACCCCGTGATGCGGCGGCCCGAGTGCCGACCGCGAAGAGAAGTTTGATCCCTGGGGACTATGCCACCCGCGTGCCGACAGGTAGACGGAAGGAAAAGAGATGACGATGCAATAATTGAAGGTTGCCGCTACGCGCGAATTCGAGGGAGTCATGCAAGGATCGGCCACGGTGACATTTGCGGATCGCCTGACGTGCACGATCGCCGAGGCCTGCGAGGCCACCGGTCTGGGTCGGACAAAGGTCTATGAGCTGATCGGCGGAGGCAGTCTTGAGACGTCGACGGTCGGCCGCCGCCCGCTTGGTATTGTTCGCTCGCTGCGAACGCTGCTCCAGGCGGATCAGGCCCACGCTCCCAGATGAGGGCATGATCGGGTTGTTCGTCCGAGGGTGTCCGCTATCATCCGGGTGAAGACGCCCGCTGAACATGGGCAAATAGATGGGTAGGGGAAAATTCGGTTTTCGTATTCATCTGAAATAACGCAGTAAAGTATCAAATCAGGGCGGATGCCTTCCGCCAGTTCTTAGAGGGCTGATGCGCATGAGCGGGCGTCGGCTTCCCGCCGATCGGGTACGGCTAGACGATTTTTCTTCGCCGAAAATCCGCGATCTGGTCCGCGGTGTAGCCGAGGCGGGCGAGGATTTCGGGGTTGTCGGCGCCGAGCTTCGGGGCGACACCGATTTGTGCCGGGGTTGCCGAGAAATGCCAGGGCGAGCCGTGCACTTTCAAGGTCTTGCCGTAGTCCGGGTAATCCACCTCGGTGACATAGCCATTGGCCAGCACGTCGGGATCGCAGGCGGCTTCGAGCAGAGTATTGATCGGCGCCGCGACGATGTCGGCGGCGCGCAGCCGCTCCACCCAATCCTCGCGCGGCCCGGTGGCAAAGAGCTGGTCGAGCATGCGCAAGAGGGTGGCGCGCTTCTCGTCGGATGCGATGATCACGCCGAGATCGCCGAAGCCGGCCTCCTCGAGCGCCGGGTAGAAGCCGAGTGCCGCCATCGCCTCGCGCCATTTCCGCGCGCCGTTCAGCTGGAAGACTAGGGGCTTGCCGTCGCGGTCGTTGAAGCTGGCGCTGAGACCGGGGCGTTCGGCGGTACCGGTGACCCGGGCCTGGCCGGTGACCGGGTCGCGGTTGCGCCACATCGCCGTCGTCAGGGTCCAGCCCATCAGCCGGATCTGGCCGCCGAGCAGCGAGCAATCGACCTTTTGGCCGATGCCGGTCGCGCGCGCATGGGTTAGCGCCGCCAGCGCCCCGCCAAAGGCCAGGATCGCGCAGGTCTCGTCGGCGACCGAGACGATGCCGGTGCTTCAACTTCTGGCCCGGCGTCGAATAGGCCTGGGCGATGCCGCCCAGCGCCTGGGCCATCGAATTGGTGCCCGGCAGTGCGGCGTGCGGCCCCTTGGGCCCATAGCCCGAGACCGAAACATAGACGAGCCTGGGGTTGACCTGTTTCAGCTCGTCGTAGCCGAAGCCGTTCTTCTCGGCGGCCCCCGGCCGGAAGTTCTGGCCGAAGATGTCGGCACGGGCGACCAGCCGGCGCAGGATCTCGCGTCCCTCGGCGGTTTTGAGGTTCAGGGTGAGGCTCCGGACCCCGCGATTGTTGGTTTCGAAATAGGTGCTCGGCAGCCCCGGCAAGACGGTCGAGCCGCGCGAGCTGTCGCCGCCGTCGGGCACCTCGATCTTGATCACCTCGGCGCCGAGATCGGCCATCAGCATGTAGGGCACGGTGCCGGCTTGCGCGGTCGAGCAGGCGACGACCTTGACGCCCTGAAGCGGACCATGCGGCTTGGTCGTTTCAGCGGGCATGTCGAATACTCCTGATCATGGTGGATGGCCGGGACCATGGCACGGCTGCCCGGCTCGGGCTCGCATACAATTTTACCTAATACCTAAAATTCCTTCTCCCTCTCAGGCTGTCATGGCCGGACTTGTTCCGGCGATCCATGTGCGCGGGTCGGGGGCGAAGCAAGGCGTAGATCACCGGGACAAGCCCGGTGATGACGACTATGAGGAAAAAATTTGGGCTGCACCGCAACCAGTTTTGCGGAACCGGACAAAGGGGGCCACCCGGCCATGACGGCTCGTGTGAGTTTGGTGTGTGCATCTGAGCACTAGCGGGAGAACGCGGGCGGGGCCTGGACGCTCGGCGCCGCCGCGGCGAGGATCTCGCGCCGGTCGCCGGATCGCGGCGGATAGATGCGCACCCGGTTGATGGTTTCCTTGGTCTGTTTGGCGGCCGCACCGGTGGTGGCGACGCGGCGATCCCAGCCCTCGGTGTAGACCGCACCCCAGGGCCCGAGGTCGAGGATCGTCGTGTACCAGTCGATGCGCAGCGGCAGCATCGGCAGGCCCATGAGGTCGCAGACGACATTGTGCCCGGCGAAGCGGCCCATCGGCCGGCCGTGCTGGCACGACATGACGCAAGGATGGCTGCCGTCGATCGCGAACCAGGCGGCGTCGCCGGTGGCAAACTCGGCGCGCATACCCCGGACCTTCAGGAACTCGTCGACCGGAACCCGGCCGAACCGGTCGCGCTCGACCGGGAACAGCCGGGTCAAGGGGTGGGCCTGCATGCCGGCGCACCACACCACGGTCTGCGGCGGCGATGTGCTCGCCGGTCGAGAGGGTGGCGCCGTCCTGGTCGAGCGCGGCAAGGGTGACGCCGGGCCGGGTCTCGACCCCGAGTGCATCGAGCGCCGCGGCGATCACGGAGCGGGCTTCCGCGCCCATGTCGGAACCGATCCAGGGCTGGCGGTCGGCGATGATGACGCGCGGCCGGGACGGCGGGATCAGGCGAAAGATCGGCGATCGCGGCGCGCAGCTTGCCCGGCAGCTCGGCCGCCGCCTCAATCCCGGTCAGGCCGCCGCCGATCACCAGCGCGGTATAGCGGCCGGGCGAGGGCGGGCGGCTCGGCAGCGCCGCGATATGGGCGTTGAGCCGGCAGCCCGCCGCGTAGGTGTCGACATCGAAAGCGTGCGCGTCGAGGCCCGGAATTGGCGGGCGCGCCAGCCGGCTGCCAAGGGCGAAGACCAGGCGGTCGTATCGCAACGGGAGGCCGCACGGCGCAAGCGACCTCGCGGCGGGCAAAGTCGATGCCGGTGATCTCGGCTTCGACGCGCTCGACCCCGATCGGACCCAGCACCTCGTCGAGCGGGACCCTGGTTCCTTCAGATCGGCCTCGTAGTTGCGCACCCGGATCGAGTGATAGGCGCTGCGGTCGACCAATGTGACCTCGACCCGGTCGGGGCCGATGCCCAGCTCGTCCAGTTTGCGTGCCGCGCCGATCGCACTCCACAGCCCGGCAAAGCCGGCACCGAGCACAACGATCCGTTGCGGTCCGCGGGACCCCGACCCGGATTGCGACACGCGACCTCTCCCACTGAGCCTTGGCGTTAATGCCCCTCGGCAGCGGCTCGTGCCGCCTGTTCCACCTGTTATTTGCAGGTGGATAACAGGAGTGCGAGCCCCCCAGCCCGCGCCGCCGGACGCGCTAACGTCGGGATCATGCACTAAGATTGTGGCGAGATCATCCCCGTGAAGGTAGAGCGCGGCGATCTCGCCATCGGGTGGTTTGCCCCGGCGATGCCGGCCGGCGGCGCGATCGAGAACCCGACTGACCGGCTACGGGGCTACGGGACCCGTTCGAGCACCGCGGCGATGCCCTGGCCGACGCCGACGCACATCGTGACCAGCGCGTAGCGGCCCTGGGTGCGTTCGAGCTGGCGCGCCGCAGTCAAGGCGATGCGCGGCCCCGAGGCGCCCAACGGATGACCGACCGCGATCGCCCCGCCATTCTGGTTGACCCGGCTGTCGTCGAACGGCAATTCGAGCCCGCGCAGACAGGCCAGCACCTGGGCGGCAAAGGCCTCGTTGATCTCGATCACGTCGATGTCGGCGAGGCTCAGGCCGGCGCGGGCCAGCGCCTTTTTCGAGGCCTCGACCGGGCCGATCCCCATGACCCGCGGCGGCACCCCGGCGACGCCGCTCGAGACAATCCGGGCGAGTGGCTTGGCCCCGGCGGCATCTCCGGTTTTGCGGCTGGCGACGATCATCGCCACCGCCCCATCGTTGATGCCCGAGGCGTTGCCGGCGGTGGTGACGCCGCCTGCCTGCAACGGGCGCAGCCGGGCCAATGCGGCAAGGTCGGTCTGCGGGCGCGGGTGCTCGTCCTCGCCGACCTTGACCGGCCCGGCCCGGCCGCCCGGCACTTCGACCGCGAAAATCTCGCCGGCGAAAAAGCCGCTATCCTTGCCGGCCGCATATTTCGACTGCGAGGCCGCGGCGAAACCATCGCAGGCCTCGCGGGTGATCTGGTAGTCGCGCGCCAGGTTGTCGGCGGTCTCGGGCATCGTGTCGGCGCCGAATTCACGCTCGATCTTGGGGTTCGGAAAGCGCGCGCCGATCGTCGAATCAAAGATCCGCCCGTCGCGGCCAAAGGCGCTCTCGGCCTTGTTCATGACAAACGGGGCGCGGCTCATGCTCTCGACCCCGCCGGCGACGAACAATTCGCCCTCGCCGCAGGTGACGGCCTGCGCCGCCATGATGATGGCGTTGAGGCCGCTGCCGCAATTGCGCTGCAAGACCGAGCCCGCGACCTCGACCGGCAGGCCGGCGAGGAGCCCGGCATGACGGCCGACGCAGCGGCTGTCCTCGCCCGCCTGGTTGGCGCAGCCGACCACCACATCCTCAATCTTTTCGGGGTCGAACGGGCTCTGGTCGACGACCGCGGCAATGACCGCGGCCAGCATGTCGTCCGGGCGCATCCGGGCGAGCGCCCCGGCATGGCGGCCGAACGGGGTGCGCAGTCCGTTATAGATGTAGGCGTCGAGCATGGGCGGGTTCCTCCTCGGCCCATCTCCGCGCGCCGCCCGGCCGCTGTCAAGCCCCGGCGACGGGCCGAAGGTGCCAGGGTTCGACCGCTTGCAAGTTTTCGCCAAGCGACAACTTGCAGTTATACTGGAAGCGTCTATTGGACGGGTCGCCGCGGATGCCGCACGATCATTCGACGCACACGCCGGCGACACACACGCTGGCCACACACACGCTGGGCCAGGCCGATTACGGGCACGCCTTTGCGATTGGCATTGCCCTCAATCTCGCCTATGTCGGCGGCGAGGCGGTCGCCGGGGTGGTCGCCCACTCGTTGGCGCTGCTGGCCGACGCCGGGCACAATCTCGGCGATGTGCTCGGCCTCAGCCTGTCGTGGGGTGCGGCGGTGTTGAGCCGGCGCCAGCCCTCGGGCCGGTTCACCTATGGGCTGCGCTCGACCTCGATCCTGGCGGCGCTGGCCAACGCCGTGATCCTCCTGGTGGTCACCGGCGGCATCGCCTGGGAGGCGGTGTTGCGGCTCAGCCATCCGGTCGCGGTCGCCAGCGCCATCATCATCTGGGTCGCCGCGGCCGGGATCGCGGTCAATGGCGGGACGGCGCTGCTGTTCGCCGCGGGCCGCGCCGGCGACCTTAACATCAGGAGCGCTTTTGTCCACATGGCCGCCGACACGCTGGTCACGGCCGGGGTCGTCATCGCCGGGATCGCGATCGGTGTGACCCATTGGCTGTGGCTCGATCCGGCGACCAGCCTCGTCGTTTCCGCGGTCATCGTCATCGGCAGCTGGGGCTTGTTGAAGAGCGCCATCGGCCTCGCCCTCGACGCGGTGCCCGAGGGGCTCGACGCCGACGCGGTGCGCGCGCATCTGGCGGCGCTGCCCGGGGTCGCGGCGCTGCACGATCTGCACATCTGGGGGATGAGCACGACCGAAACCGCGCTGACCTGCCATCTGGTGATGCCGGGCGGCCATCCGGGCGACGCGGTGCTCAATGCGATCACGCAGCAGCTGCATGCGAGATTTGGCATTGCGCACGCGACGCTGCAGATCGAACTCGCCGACAGCGCGGAAATCTGCGCGCTGACCCCGGAACACGTGGTCTGAGTTGGCCGGAGTCGGCGAGCGTTGCCCTTTTGGCCCGCCGGGGCTAGCCTCGGGGTCAGCATTATCGGGAGCTGAGGAACATGCGCGAACGAGCCTTTGTCCGCGAAGTGGGCTTGCGCGACGGGCTGCAGAGCATCGCCCAGATCATGCCGACCAAGCAAAAGATCGCGTGGCTCGACGCCGAGCACGCCGCCGGGGTGCGCGAGATCGAGGTCAGCTCGTTTGTCCCGCCGAAGCTGTTGCCGCAGCTGGCCGACGCCGAGGCGGTGGTGCGCCATGCGCTGAGCCTGCCCGGGCTGACGGTGTCGGCGCTGATCCCGAACCTGAAGGGCGCCGAACGGGGCCTGGCGCTGGGCGTGCCCGAGATGAATTTTGTGCTGTCGGTCAGCGACGGCCACAACCGCGCCAATGTGCGCCGCTCGACCGCGGAATTGGTCGAGGATTTCCGCCGGGTCGTGGCGTTGTGCCGGACCGCGCCCGAGAACGAGCGGCCGCGCGTCGCCTGCGGGCTCGCCACCGCCTTCGGCTGCACCATCGAGGGGGCGGTCGACGAAGACCGGGTGCGGCGCATCGCGGTCGAGGCCGCCGAAGCGGGGGCCGACGCGATCATGCTCGCCGACACGGTCGGCTATGGCCAGCCGGTGGCGGTCGAGCGGGTGTTTCGCCGGGTCATGGCCGATGTCGCGCCGTTGCCGGTCGGCGGCCATTTTCACGACACTCGCGGGCTCGGCCTGGCCAATGTATTGGCGGCCTTGAACGCCGGCGCGCGCGCCTTCGACGCCTCGCTCGGCGGCCTCGGCGGCTGCCCCTACGCGCCCGGTGCGACCGGCAACATCGTCATCGAGGACCTCGTCTTCATGCTCGAGGCGATGGGGCTCGACACCGGCATCGACCTCGGCCGGCTGGTCCAGGTGCGCGAGCTGGTGCACCGCGCGTTGCCGGACGTGGTCCAATACGGCGCCATCGCCAAAGCCGGCCTGCCGAAGAATTTCCACACCCATCCGGTTGCCGAGGCGGCGGAGTAGGTGCTTGAAGCGTCATTCCGGGACGTCCCGCCGGGGCGGGCCCGGAAACCAAGCACACTGGCACTGGCTTCGAGGGGAACGGACTCGGTCGGCGGCAATATTCGGCTCCTGTGTTCTTGGGTTCCGGGCTCGCGGCTCCGCCGCGCCCCGGAATGACGGAAACGGTTGTGAAGGAATGAGGAGAGAGACCATGCCCAACCAACCGATTTCCATCGAGCGCTTTACGGTCTTGGTCGAGCGCGCCGGGTTGACATTGACCGCGGAGCAGTTCGAGGAGTTGCGGCGGGCCTATGGCCAAGTCGAGCGCATGCAGCGCAATGTGCGGCGGCCGCGCGACCGCTCGGCCGAGCCGGCGCATATTTTCGTGCACCCGCGGGCGTGAGGGCAGGTGATGGACCCGACCCTGTTGACCATCGCCGAGGCGAGCCGTGCCATCTCCGAGGGCGCCCTGTCGCCGGTCGCGCTGACCGAAGCGTATCTCGACCGCATCGCCGCCCTCGACGGCGAATTGCACAGCTTTGTGCTGGTGCTGCGCGAGCAGGCGCTCGAGGCGGCGCGGACGCCGGCGCGCGGCGTGTTACACGGCATCCCGATCGGCCTCAAGGACATCTACAAGACGCGCGGCGTGCGCACCACGGCGGGCTCGCGGCGCTATCTCGACCACGTGCCCGACGAGGATGCCGAGACGTGGGTGCGGCTGCGCCAGGCCGGCGCCATCCTGCTCGGGAAGAACGAAACTCACGAGTTTGCCATCGGCGGGCCGGATTTCACCCTGCCGTTCGCGCCGGCGCGCAACCCGTGGAACACCGCGCACTATCCGGCGGGCTCGTCGAGCGGCTCGGCGGTGGCGGTGGCCGCCGGCCTCTGCGCCGCGGCGATGGGTTCGGACACCGGCGGCTCGATCCGCGGCCCGGCCGCCTATTGCGGCATCGTCGGGCTGAAGCCGACCTATGGCCGGGTCAGCCGGCGCGGCGTCTTCCCGCTCAGCTACACGCTCGACCATTGCGGGCCGCTGACCCGCACCGTCGAGGATTGCGCGCTGATGATGCAGGCGCTGGCCGGCTACGATGCGCAGGACCCGGCCTCGGCCGATCAGCCGGTGCCGGATTACCGCGCGGCGCTGACCGAGCGCCTCGACGGGGTCAGGGTCGGCGTGATCCGCCATTTTCACGAGCGCGACGCGGTCGAGGGCTTCGGTCCCGAGAGCGCGCCGAGTGCGGCTTACCGCGCGGCGTTCGATGCTGCCTGCCGCACCCTCGAAAGCCTCGGCGCGCGCCTCGTCGATCTGCAATTATCGCCGCTCATTGACTATGTCGACGCCAACCGCCTGATCATGCTGGCCGAGGCCTATGCCCTGCACGAGAAGGATTTCCAGGAGCGCCCGCAGGATTTCGGGCATCACATGTTCGCCCGGATCGGGCTCGGCGCGTTCCTGACTGCGGCCGATTACGTCGAGGCGACCCGGCAGCGACGCGAGCTCGCCGTCGAATTCGCCCGGGCGCTGTCCGGCGTCGATGTCGCGGTCTCGGCCAACGCCACCGGCCCGGCGCCGCGCATCGATCAGGTCCCGGTCTATTCGACCTTTGCCCGCGCGTCCTACACCGGTCCCTATAATTTGACCGGCAGTCCGGCCTTGTCGGTGCCGATCGGCTTCGAGGATGGCCTGCCGCTCGCCTTCCAGATTGCCGGAAAGCCGTTCGACGAGGCGGGCGTCATGCGGGTCGGCCACGCCTTCGAACAGGCCACCCCGTTCCACCGGCAGCGCCCGCCGATCGCCGCATCCTTGCCTTCGCAGCGCTGAGGAGATCGCAATGGCGACCAGCGGTTTTGTTCATCCCGAGTTCCTGATCGACACCGAGAGTTTGGAGCGCCGGCTCGGCGATCCTGATCTGCGCGTGTTCGACTGCACGACCAATTTGATCCCGGACCCGAAAACGACCTACCAGGCGGTGCCGGCGCGGGCCGATTTCGAGCGGGGGCACATCCCCGGCGCGCAATTCATCGACCTGCAGGCCGACCTGTCGGACCAGAGCCAGCGGCTGCGCTTCATGCAGCCTTCGGCCGAGGCGTTCGCCGCGGCGATGCGGCGGTTCGGCGTCGGCGCCGGAAATCAGGTCGTGCTCTACAGCACCGGCAGCCCGTGGTGGGCGACCCGGGTGTGGTGGCTGTTGCGGGTGTTCGGCTTCGATGCCGCGGCGGTGCTCGATGGCGGCTGGCAGAAATGGAGCCGCGAAGGCCGCCCGGCCGAAACCGGCGCGGGCCGGCGATACCCGCAAGGCGATTTCGCAATCCGCGAGCCGCGTCCGCTGATGGTCGGCAAGGAAGAGGTGTGGCGCGCGATCGGCGACGGCGCGGTGTGCACGCTCAACGCGCTCCTGCCCGAGCAGCATGCCGGCAGCGGCGGCAACCGCTATGGGCGGCCGGGCCGGATCAAGGGCAGCGTCAATCTGCCGGCGGCGCATCTGATCGACCCGGCGACCAATGCGTTTCTGCCGGCGGACGAACTGCGCCGCCGGTTCGAGGCGGTCGGCGCCTTCGACCGGCAAGTCATTACCTATTGCGGCGGCGGCATCGCCGCCAGCGCCGACGCGCTGGCGCTGGTCATGCTCGGCCATCCCGACGTCAAGCTCTACGACGCCTCGATGAGCGAGTGGGCCGTCGACCCGACCCTGCCGATGGAAACCGGCTGATGCCGCCGACCGGCGCCGAGGCGAAGCCGAGCGTGGTGCAGCCGAGCGCGGCCGACGCGAAACTGACCGTGATCGAGGCGCAGCTGACCATGACCGACGCGCCGGGTGCGGAGGCCGAGGCGGCGATCCGCGACGGGCTCGGCGACTATAATTTCGACAAGGCCGGGTATCGCGATCACCGGCCGCTGGCGATCCTGGTCAGCGACCCGCAAACCGGCGAGGTCGTCGGCGGGCTATTGGGCCGAACCTCGTTCGGCCTTCTCCGCATCGACACCTTCTTTCTTCCCGAGCGGCTGCGCCGGCAGGGGCTTGGCGGCAGCATCATTAAAATGGCCGAAGCGGAAGGGCGTCGCCGCGGATGCAGCCGGGCGGTGCTGACCACGCTGTCGTTCCAGGCGCCCGGTTTCTACCGGCGTCAAGGCTGGGACGAGCTTGCCCGGATCGAGTGCGAGCCGCCCGGCCACACCCGTTTCCTGATGACGAAGTCGCTGGTGAGCCGATAGGCCGGGGCGCCGCCGCTCGATCTTGCCGAGCGAAAGCGTCAACTGGGGATTGCCGGGGTCGCCAGCGCGATAAATTCGCCCATCGCCGCCGGGTCGGTCCAGCGCAACACCGCGACGAGGTCGTTGTCGGGATCGATCCAGGTCAGGTTGCCGCCGGCGCCGCGGGCGCAATAGCCGCGCTCGGAGGCGCTCGGATAAAGGCCGCGGGCAGTGTTGAGCCACCACAGATAGCCGTATTGCGGATAGAGCGGGCAGGGTTCGAGCATCCGCTCGCTCCAAGCCTCGGAGAGGATCTGGCGGGAGCCCCACTTGCCCCGGTTCAACAGCAGCAGGCCGATGCGGGCCTGGTCGCGCGCGCCGATGAAGACGCCGCCGCCCCAATGGCCGCCGCCGGAGACCGATTGCACCCGGCGGCCGTCGATCTCGACCCAGGAATTGCGGTAGCCGTGCCATTCCCAATCGGGCGAGGCGCCGATCGGGTCCATGACCAGTTCGCGGAATATTTCGGGCAGCGGCCGGCGCCACAGCCGCAGCAGCGCGAGGGCGAGCCGGTTGACCCGGACGTCGTTGTACTCCCAGAACCCGCCGGGCGGCTGCAGCTCGCGATGGGTGCCCTTGGGCGCGGCCGCAGGCCGGCCGCCGACCGCGCGGTTGCGGTCTATCAGATCGGGCTTGCCCCACAGCTCGCCCTCCCATTCCGAGGTCTGCTGTAATAGGTGATGCCAGGTGATCCGATCGTTGTGCGGCGGCTCGAACCCGCCATCGTCGACGCGCAGCCGCACCGGCTCGTGCGGATCGGCGAGGAGGCCGCGATCCCAGGCGAGGCCGGCGAGGATCGAGAGATAGCTTTTGGCGACGCTGAAGGTCATGTCGGCCCGCGCCGTGTCGCCCCACTCGGCGACGATCTCGCCGCCGCGCAAGACCAGGCCGTTTGGCCCGCCGCGCGGACGCACCGGGCCCAGGGTCTCGTTCCACGGCGGACGCTCGGCGAAGTCGCTCACCACCATCCGGGCGAGATCGCGCTGCCACGGGGTCTCGTGCTCGGCCGCGTGGCGGCCCGCGGCGGCGGCGCCGGGATCCGCCCGGGTCGCCCAGTCGGCCGGGTGCGGCGACGGGAAATCAGTCATTTTTGTGCGCTCCGTGGCCATCATGAGGCCGGCCTCGGCCGGGGTTGACTTTCGGGGCAATCCGTACGAACTCGTGAGGTGAAGGCGTGTGACCAGCCCGAGCTTGCAATCAGCCGGGCGAGGTCGCTAGAGTCAAACCATATCGGCGTTCCGGGGTCATGGATATTATGGGTTCGTTCAGCCTGATGCACTGGATCGTGGTTCTGGCCATCGTCATGATCCTGTTCGGCGCCGGCAAGCTGCCGCGGGTCGCCGGGGATTTGGCCAAGGGGATCAAAGCCTTCAAGGCCGGGATGCGCGACGAGGACGAGCCGGTGGCGCCGCCGCCGAGCGCGCAAGTCCCCCCGCCGGTTGCGACGGCGAGCGCGCCCGCGCCGGCAGCCGCCGCCGAGCACGCGCACGACCACGTCTGAGCCGCCCGGCCCGCGGAGCCTCGTCCGCGGGTGCTAGCGGATGCGGCCGGCGGCTGACCGCTTTCGGCCGGTCCCGAACCATCGCATCGAGATCCGCACCGGGCGTCAGAGCGGGCGCGGGGTGTTTGCCCGCGAAGCGATCGCGTCCGGGACCCTGATCGAGGCGGCGCCGGTTATCGTGCTGCCGGTGGCCGAATGCCGGCTCCTCGACCGCACGATCATCCACAACTACTATTTTCACTGGGACGGCGATCCTGACGGCGACGGGCGCGGCGCGCTCGGCCTCGGCCTCGTCAGCCTGTGCAACCATTCGCGGCGGCCGCGCGCCCGGGTCGACCGCAATTTTGCCCGGCTCACCCTCGATCTCGTCGCGATCGCCGAGATCGCCGCCGGCGAGGAAGTCACGATCGACTATAATTGCCCATTGTGGTTCGAGCCGCGCGATTAGCGGCGCCTCAGGTTTTGCGCCACCTCAGGTTTTGCGGCGCCCCAGGTATTTGCGGCGCCCCAGGTATTTGCGGCGCCCCAGGTATTTGCGGCGCCCCAGGTATTTGCGGTACTGGCGCCCGGCGGATTTGCGGGCTATGTGAGCCGGCACAGCAGCGAGGGCGCAAACGAAATGCAACGTTTCGAGGGGCAACGTTTCGAGGGCACCGAAAGTTATGTGGCGACGCCGGATCTGCAGATCGCGGTCAACGCCGCGATCGCGCTCGAACGCCCGCTCCTGGTCAAGGGCGAGCCCGGTACCGGCAAGACCATTCTCGCCCACGAGATCGCCCGCGGCATCGGCCGGGAGCTGATCACCTGGCACATCAAATCGACGACCAAGGCGCAGCAGGGCCTCTATGAATACGACGCGGTCGCGCGGCTGCGCGACGGCCAGCTCGGCGACGAGCGGGTCCGCGACATCGCCAATTACATCGTGCCGGGGAAATTGTGGGAGGCGTTTGCGGCCGACCAGGCGCCGGTGCTGCTGATCGACGAGATCGACAAGGCCGACATCGAATTTCCCAACGATCTGTTGCTCGAACTCGACCGGATGGAATTCTACGTCTACGAGACCCGGCAGACGATCCAGGCCCGGCACCGCCCGATCGTGCTGATTACTTCGAATAATGAAAAGGAATTGCCCGACGCTTTCTTGCGCCGCTGTTTCTTTCATTATATCCGCTTTCCCGAGCGCGAGACGATGGAGAAGATCGTCGCGGTGCATTTCCCCGGCCTCAAGCACGCGCTGGTGCACGAGGCGCTGACGATCTTTTTCGACATCCGCCAGGCGCCGGGGTTGAAGAAGAAGCCTTCGACCTCCGAATTGCTCGACTGGATCAAATTGCTGCTGGTCGAGGACATCTCGCCCGAGACCCTGCGCACCCGCGATCCGGCGAAGCTGATCCCGCCCTTGCACGGCGCGCTCTTGAAAAACGAGGAGGACGTGCACCTGTTCGAGCGCCTGGCCTTTCTGCACCGCCGCGGCGAGCGCGGCTGAAGTGAAGCACGCTGTGGACGACGAAATTAGAGTCGGTGGATAGGTCGAAGGTTGTTGGGGATAAACCCGGTATTTCAGCAATCGGATGCCAGCAATGAAGTCCGGCAAGCCAATCTCGGCGGAAGCCAACGCAATCGAAAGCGACGAGCTATTCGAGATGGCGAATTTGTACCCGCGCACGACCGGGCTGCCGATGACAGTATGGCTCAGTCCCTGCGGAAATGCCCGCCATGATGTGCGCGTCAAGGTAAATATGACGCATGGCAACCAGATGGCCGTCGACAATACTGCGGTGGTGGCGGTTCGGCCGGTGCCGCACCTGATTGCCGGCCGGCTCTCCGCAGACGATCAGCGCGCGGTGTTCGACTGGATCGCGCTGAACGCGACCGCGATAATCAGCTATTGGGATGGCGACATCGACACCGTGCAGTTGGCGAATTTGTTGCGACCGCTGCCGTCCTGTTGAGGCCGGCGATGTTTTTCTCGTTCTTCAGCGAATTGCGCGCGGCCAAGATCCCGGTCTCGTTGCGCGAATATTTGACCCTGATGGAGGCGATGCAGCGGCGGGTGGCTGCCTTTGCGATCGAGGATTTTTATTTCATTGCGCGGACCGCGCTGGTCAAGGACGAGCGCCATCTCGACCGCTTCGACCGCGTGTTCGGCCAATGCTTCAAGGGCATCGAGACTTTGGCCGATCCCAAGGCCGAGATCCCCGCCGAATGGCTCGAGAAACTCGCCGAACGGCTGCTGAGCGACGAGGAGAAAAAGCTCGTCGAGGCGCTGGGCGGCTGGGACCAGCTGATCGAAACCCTGCGCCGGCGGCTGGCCGAGCAGCAGGGGCGGCATCAGGGCGGCGGCAAATGGATCGGCACCGCCGGCACCTCGCCGTTCGGCGCGCACGGCTACAATCCCGAAGGGGTGCGCATCGGCCAGGAAGAAGGGAAAAACCGCAGTGCGGTCAAAGTGTGGGACCGGCGCGAGTTCCGCAATCTCGACGATACGGTCGAGCTCGGCACCCGCAACATCAAGTTGGCGCTGCGGCGGTTGCGGCAATTCGCGCGCGAGGGGGCGGCCGACGAGCTCGATCTCGGCGGCACCGTCAAATCGACCGCGCACAATGCCGGCTGGCTCGACCTGAAGCTGGTGCCGGAGCGGCACAACACCGTCAAGCTGCTGCTGTTCGTCGATGTCGGCGGCTCGATGGAGGACCATGTGCGGGTCTGCGAGGAGCTGTTTTCAGCCGCGCGCGCCGAGTTCGAGCAGCTCGTTCATTTCTACTTTCATAATTGCCTCTATGACACGGTGTGGCGCGACTCGCGCCGCCGCCATGTCGAGCAGGTGCCGGTCATGGAACTGATCCGCACCTACGACCGGAACTATCGGATCGTGCTGGTCGGCGACGCCAGCATGAGCCCCTATGAAATCGAAAAGGAGGGCGGCAGCGTCGAGCGCTGGAATGACGAACCGGGCGAAACCTGGCTGCGCCGCCTGTTCGAGGCCTATCCGCGGGCGGTGTGGCTGAACCCGGTGCCGGAGAAATACTGGTCCGGCACGCAGAGCATCGGCATGATCCGCCGGATCAGCGAGGAACGCATGTTCCCGTTAACCCTCGACGGCATCGACCGCGCCATGCGCCGGCTGCGCCGCAAAGGGTAAAGCCGGGAGGCGCGACGGCGATCCGGCGCGCCGCCGGGGCCGATCAGGCAGCGTCGGGCTTCTGGTCCTTGGGCCGGACATAGGCAAGGGCGGCGTGCTCGGAGCAGTAGGGCTTGCCAGGCACCGGGCGGGCGCCGCAGAAGCGGAAATTGGTGTCGTTGGGATGGCCGTAGGGCCACATGCAGCTCGGCCCGCTGAATTCAAAGACATTGCGCAGCTGCGGTCGCGGGGCTGGCTCGCGCCGGCTCATCGCGCTGCGGTGCAGCCGGCCGATGACGGCATTCTTGGTCAGGCCGAGGCGGCGGCCGATCTCGGCGGTGGGCAAACCCTCGGCAAACAGCTGATTGAGCCGCTCGAACTCGCTCCGGAGTCCAGGTGATTTCCATTGCTTCCCCCGTATTCTGTGGATCATCGATCCACCCCCACAAAATACGGTAGCAGGCTTGTGGCCAAATGCAATCGGAATCTATTAGTGGTGCGAAAGCCCCGAAAAATCGGCGCCTCGGGGTTTAACAGTCGCAGCGGCTCCGGAGCCGGCTTCGCTCAACTGCGCGTGGCCGGAGCGGGAAGGGTGTGGGCGGGCGGCTGGGCGGCCGGTGCGGCGCTCGAAGCGGCGGGCAAGGGCGGCAGCAGCGGAAAGCATTTTGCCGCCAAGACCGTCATATCGAGCATGCCGAGCCCGATCGCGATCGCGAGCAGCCATGCATTCATTTCACTGGCAATCCGGTCGAGCCGGACCAAACTCTCTTTCATCACATCCTCGCAAACCACTCCGACAACAGCTGGGCGGAACCTACCGCCACCTTTGCTGCGATGCAACATGCAATTTTGGAAACCCTCTTATAACTTCGTGTAAGGCGCTGTCTCTGCTATATATTTCCTTGCACATAGAAGCTATTGATACGATCCTATCAGCCGTTGCTTAACCAAAGGTCACCGGAAGGCGCGGATCACCGGGACGAGCCCAGTGACAGCGACTTGCCGATTTCCAGCCCCGTCCGGCGGCCGCCAGTGGGCGCTCGGGAGTGGGCGCTCGGGAGTGGCTCGGGGGCGCTCAGGAGCCGCCATACACCGGGATCACGGCGCCGCGGGTCGCACGGTTTTCGGGTGCGGCGAGAAACGCGATGAGCCGCGCGAGGTCGGCCGGCTGGACCCAGCGCCCGTGATCGGCTTGCGGCATCGCCGCCCGGTTGGCCGGAGTGTCGATGACCGAGGGCGCCACGGCATTGATCCAGATCTCCTCGGCGACGGTTTCCTGCGCCAGCGCCTGGGTCAGCGCCGCCACCGCGGATTTGGCGGCGGTGTAGGCGGCCATGCCGGCGCCGAGCCGCGGCTCCAATGCCGGCCGGGCGGCGACGTTGACGATCCGCCCGCCAATGGCACCGCCGGGTCCGGGTTCGCGGCGCGCCCGGAACGCCGCGATCGCGGCGGCCGAACAGAGGAACGCCGACAGCGCATTGATGCGGAATTGCGCGATGAAATCGGCGGCCGAAGTCTCGCCGACCGGGGCCATGGCAAAACCGCCGGCCAGGTGGATCGAGGCCCAGAGCGGCGGCAGGCTGCGGTAGAAGCCGCCAACCGAGGTCTCGTCGGCGACATCGACGTTGCGTTGGATATGCACCGCCGGGTCCTGGGCAAACGGAAAATCGGCGAGCTCGGCCGGCACCAGGTTTGGCACATGGCAAACCGCCCCTGCCGCCCGCAATGCCGCAACCACCGCGCGGCCCAGCGCGCCGGTGCCGCCGGTGACGACGATGTGACTGCCCGCAAAATCTACCATGCGACGATCCCTCTTTCAGGCAAGCCGGGCATGATAATCGTCCGGGCAGCGCCGCGCACGCCGGCAACCGCGGAAGGTGTGCGGGGCCCGCCCGCGGATCACGCTTCGGGCGCCATGCGGCGGAATGTGGTTGGCGGGCGCCGGGCGCCTGGCGCCTGGCGCCGGGCGCCGGATCAGGCGGCCGGGTCAGGCCGCGATGCCCTTGCCGTCATAAAGTGCGGCGAGCGCCGCGCCATAGGCCTCGCGGATCGCGTGGCGCTTGACCTTCAAGGTCGGGGTCATCTGACCGTTGGCGATGGTGAAGGGTTCGGCGGCGATGACGAAGCGGCGCACCCGCTCGACCGGGGTCAGGCCGCGATTGACCCGCGCCACCGCGGCGCCGATCGCCTTGACAAACTCGGGGTCGGCGGTCACCGCGGCGGCTTCGCGGGAGGCCGGGTCCTTCGCGGCGAAGGCGGCGACGAATTCGGCATCGGGGACGATGATCGCGACCAGATAGGGCCGGCGATCGCCGAACACCATCGCCTGGGCGATTTCGGGCTCCAAGGTCAGATGGCCTTCGATGCGCGCCGGCGACAGCATCTCGCCGCCCGAATTCTTGATGAAGTCGCGCTTGCGGTCGGTGATCCGGATATAGCCGTCCTCGTCGATATGGCCGACATCGCCGGTCTTGAGCCAGCCATCGTCGAGGGCCTGGGCCGTGGCGTGCGGGTCGTTCCAGTAGCCCTTCATGACATTGTCGCCGGCGACCAGGATCTCGCCGTCATCGGCGACCCGAACCCGCACCCCATCGAGCGGCGGCCCGACGGTGTCGATCTTGATCCGCGCCGGCAGGTTGCAGCTGATCACCGGCCCGGCCTCGGTCTGGCCGTAGCCCTGCAACAGGGTGACCCCGAGCGCCACGAAGAAGCTGCCGATCTCCGGGTTCAACGGCGCCCCGCCCGAGACCATCGCCTTGAGCCGCCCGCCGAAGCGGCGGCGCAGCCCGGATCGCACCAGGCGGTCGAGCGCCGGGTCGATCAGCCGCTCGCCGAGGCTCGGGGCCGCGAGGGCGCCGCGCTTGCGCCCGATCGCCACCGCCTTGTCGAACATCCTTCGGGCCAGCGCACCCTTGCGCTCGACCCCGAGCAGGATGCGCCGATGCAGGGTCTCGTAGAGCCGCGGCACCGCGGTCATGATCGTCGGCCGGGCTTCGAGCAAATTGGCGGCCAAGGTTTCGGCGCTCTCGGCGAAATAGATCTGCGCCCCGATCGAGATCGGGAACATCAGCCCGGCGGTGTGCTCGTAGGCGTGCGACAACGGCAGGAAACTCAGGAACACCTCGTCGCCGAGGCCGAGCTGCTCGAGTACGCGATAGGCGCCGCGGCAATTGGCGAGAATGTTGCGATGGGTGGTCATCACCCCCTTGGGCAGGCCGCCGGTGCCCGAGGTGAAGATCAGGCAGGCGAGGTCGTCGGGACCTAATCCAGCGACCCGTTCGGCGGTGTCGTCGGGCTCTCTGCCGCCATTCGCCAGCATCTCGTCCCAGGCGAGGATGTCGACGGCGCTCGCCTGGCCCGCCGCCGGCTCGATCGCGATCACCCAGCGCATGCTGTCGACCTGGTTGGCCGCCGCCAACACTCGCGCCGACAAGGAGGACCTGGAAACGATCGCGGCACAGGCGCCGCTGCTGGCGAAAACATGGCGATGGTCGTCGACGGTATTGGTCACATAGGCCGGGACCGTGATCGCCCCGGCGCTCATGATGGCGAGGTCGGCGACGACCCATTCCGGCCGGTTTTCGGCGACGAGGGCGACGCGGTCGCCGGCGCTAATGCCGAGCGCGCGCAGCCCTTGCGCCAGAAGGCGGACATCGCGCGCCGCCGCCGCCCAGCTCAGCGGCTGATAATGGCGCTGGTGCTTGGCCCATAAGAACGGCTTGTCGCCGAGCCGGCCGGCCTGCTCGAAAAACATCGCCGGCAGGCTGCGCCAGTTGTCGTAATCCATTATTTGCCCCCCACGCTCCCGGCAGCTTCTACGGGTTTCGGCGCGGCAACGGAACAGCCGCGTCGGCCGGCCGGTGCGCGGTTGGCGGCTTCGCGGCCGCGCCCCATATGCCGCAGAGGACGATCAAGGGATATCAATGATGCGCGCTCGGGCGGTGGCGGAGGCGGTGGCGGCAACCGACAAGATGGCGGCGCTCGGCGCCTTGCCGCAATGGGATCTCTCGGATCTCTATCCCGGAGCCGACAGCCCGGAGCTGAGCCGCGACCTCGGGCGGCTCGCCGCGGAGGCCGATACATTCCGGGAGCGCTATGAGGGCCGGCTCGCTGGCTTGTCGGGCGCCGAGCTCGGGGCCGCGGTCGCGGCCTATGAGCGCATGCAGGAACTCTCCGGGCGGATCATCAGCTACGCCTCGCTGGTCCATGCCGGCAATCTCGCCGACCCCGAGATCGGTCGCTTCTATCAGACGATCCAGGAGCGGATCAACGCGATCGCGACCGGCTTGCTGTTCTTCGCCCTCGAGCTGAACCGCCTCGATGACGGGGTTCTGGCGGCGAAGGAGGCCGATCCGGCGCTCGCCCGCTATCGGCCGTGGCTGCGCGACACCCGCGCCTTTCGCCCGCACCAATTGTCGGACGAGGTCGAGAAGCTGCTGCACGAGAAATATGTCGCCGGCCGCGCCGCCTGGACCCGGCTCTTCGACGAGACCATCGCCGACCTGCGCTTTCCGTTGCGCGGCCGCGAGCTGACCGAGGCCGAGGTGCTCGACCTGCTCTCCGACCGCGACCCGGAGATGCGCCGCGAGGCCGCCTTCACGGTCGGCGAGGTCCTCGGCAAAAACGCGCGCACCTTTGCGCTGATCACCAACACGCTCGCCAAGGACAAGGAGATCGAGGATCGCTGGCGCGGGTTTCCGCGGCCGATCTCGTCGCGCAATCTCTCCAATTTCGTCGAGGACGAGGTGGTCGACGCGCTGATCGCCGCGGTGCGCGCCAGCTATCCCCAACTGTCGCATCGCTATTACCGGCTGAAGGCGCACTGGTTCGGGGTCGAGGCGCTGCCGTTCTGGGACCGCAACGCGCCCTTGCCCGAGGATGACGACCGGCTGATCCCGTGGCGAGAGGCTGAAGCAACCGTGCTCGCGGCCTATGGCGCGTTTTCGCCGGAGCTGGCCGCGGTCGGTGGGCGGTTTTTCGCAGCACCCTGGATCGACGCGCCGGTGCGGCCGGGCAAGGCCTCGGGCGCCTTCGCCCATCCGACGGTGCCGGGCGCGCACCCTTATCTGCTGCTCAATTATCAGGGCCGGGTGCGCGATGTGATGACCCTGGCGCATGAGCTGGGCCACGGGGTGCATCAGGTGCTGGCGGCCAGGCAGGGTTATCTGATGGCCGACACGCCGCTGACCCTGGCCGAGACCGCCTCGGTGTTTGGCGAGATGCTGACCTTCCGCGCGTTGCTGGCGCGCGAGACCGACCCCGGCCGCCGCCGGATCATGCTCGCCGGCAAGGTCGAGGACATGCTGAACACGGTGGTGCGCCAGATCGCCTTCGCCAGCTTCGAGATCCGGGTGCATGACGAGCGCCGCGAGGCCGAGCTGACCCCGGACCGGATCGCCGAAATCTGGCTCGAGGTGCAGCGCGAGAGCCTCGGGCCGGCGATCCGCCTCGATGGCCTCGACGGCGTCTATCGCCATTACTGGTCCTATATCCCGCACTTCATCCACACGCCGTTTTATGTTTACGCCTATGCGTTCGGGGACTGCCTGGTGAACTCGCTCTACGCGGTCTACCAGGAGGCGCATCAAGGTTTTGCCGAGCGCTACCTCGACATGCTGCGCGCCGGCGGCACCTTGCGGCACAAGGAATTGCTGGCGCCGTTCGGCCTCGACGCCGCCGACCCGGCCTTCTGGTCGAAGGGTCTGTCGGTCGTCTCCGGCTTTATCGACGAGCTCGAGCAGCTCGGCTGACATGATCACCGAGATTTCGTGAAAGGGGGAGCGTGGCGTGACCACCTATACTTTTCAGGTCGTCGTGGAGCCCGACGAAGACCGCTGGCGCGCCTACCAGTCGGCGCTTGAAGCGCAGGGCGCGGCAACCTGGGGTTACACGCGCGAAGAAGCGCTCCAGAACATTCGTGAAGTGTTGGAGATGATCGTCGCCGAACTGGTCGAGGAAGGCAGACCCGTGCCGGCCAATGTCGCAGTTTCGGAAGAGCCGCTCGTCGCAGTCACCGTATGAGCGGGATCGAATGGCGGCGGCTGCGTAACCTCACGGCACGCGAGATCATCAACGCGCTGATCCGAGCGGCGATTGGCGCGACTTTACGCGCGAGGGCCGGCATCAAGGCATCAGGATAGGTTGTATTGATGGCCGACAACGATACGTTTACCGGCCGGGTGCGGCGGTATGCGCAGGTGTCGAGTGCGATGGGCGGGCTGGCGGCGCGGCTTGCCGGCGAGCGCTATCTCGGCATTTCGGTCGACCGCGGCCGGCACGCGGCCGATTTGAAGGCGGCACTCGGCGGCATCAAGGGGCCGCTGATGAAGGTGGCGCAGCTGCTCGCCACGATCCCCGATGCGCTGCCCAAGGAATATGTCAACGAGCTGGTGCAATTGCAGGCGAATGCGCCGGCGATGGGCTGGCCTTTTGTCAAGCGGCGGATGGCCGGCGAGCTCGGCCCCGATTGGCAGCGCCGGTTTCGCGATTTCGAGCGGAATGCGGCGCGTGCCGCCTCGCTCGGCCAGGTGCATCGGGCGACGGCGCTCGACGGGACCGCGCTCGCCTGCAAGCTGCAATACCCGGACATGGCCTCGGCGGTCGAAGCCGATCTGCGCCAGTTGAAGCTGGCGATGGGCCTCTACGAGCGCTACGACCGCGCCGTCACCACCGCCGAGATCCACGCCGAGATCGCCGACCGATTGCGCGAGGAATTGGATTACGAGCGCGAGGCCGCGCATATGCGGCTCTATCGCGCGATCCTGCGCGACGAACCCGGCATTGCCGTGCCGCGGCCCTTGGCCGAGCTGTCGACCCGGCGGCTGCTGACGATGACCTGGCTCGATGGCGCGCCGATTCTGGAGACCGCGAAGGCGCCGATCGCGCAGCGCAACGAGGTGGCGCTTCGCATGTTCCGAGTGTGGTACGTGCCGTTCTACCATTACGGCGTGATCCACGGCGACCCGCATCTGGGGAACTACACGGTGGCGCCCGACGCGACGGTAAATCTGCTGGATTTCGGCTGTGTGCGGGTGTTCCGCGCATCGTTCGTGCGCGGCGTCATCGACCTCTACCATGCGCTCGAACGCGGCGATCGCGACCTTGCGGTCCATGCCTACCAGAGCTGGGGATTTGGCGATCTGTCGGCTGAGATGATCGAGGTGCTGAACCGCTGGGCGCGCTTTGTCTACGGCCCATTGCTAGACGATCGCGCCCGGCTGATCCAAGAAAAGGCCAATGGCGCCGGCAACGGAGCCGATGGTGCTGCCGTCGTCGAGAGCGTGCACCGCGACATCCGCCGGCTCGGCGGGGTGCGGCCGCCGCGCGAATTCGTGTTCATGGACCGGGCCGCGGTCGGGCTCGGCTCGGTGTTCATGCATCTGAAGGCCGAGATCAACTGGCACCGGCTGTTCCACGAACTGATCGAGGATTTCGACGAGACCGCACTCGCCAAGCGCCAAGCCGCGGCGCTCAAGGCGGCCGGGGTGCCGCCGCCGGCGGAGGTGGAGGTTCGGCGTCCACTCCGCAAACCGGCCGCACCACCTCGACCCCGATGACCGCAAGCCGCTTCGAGCTGATCATCTTCGACTGCGACGGCGTGCTGATCGACAGCGAGCCGATCGCCGACCGCGTCCATGCGCGAACGCTGGCCGCCTGCGGCTATGCGATCGGCGAGGAGGAATTGCAGGATCGCTTCTGCGGCATTTCCGACGCCGAAATGCTGGCGACCATCGAGGGCGAGGGAGGCCATGCGCTGCCGGAGGACTACGCGCTGCGCATCGCGGCAGCGTTGGCGCAGGAATTCCGCTGCTCACTTCAGCCGATCGCCGGCATCGAGAAGGCATTGGCCGGGCTCTGTGAGCCGGTCTGCGTCGCGTCGAGCGGCACGCCGGAGCGCATCCGCCTCGGGCTCGAGACCGTCGGCCTCTACGAGCGCTTTCACCCGAACCTGTTCAGCGCCTCGATGGTCCAGCGCGGCAAGCCGGCGCCCGATCTTTTTCTCTACGCCGCCGCCCGAATGAAAGCATCGCCGGAACGCTGCCTCGTAATCGAGGACAGCCCGGCCGGAATCGAAGCGGCCCGCGCCGCCGGCATGACCGCGATCGGCTTCTGCGGCGGCAGCCATTGCCGGCCGGGGCACGCGCAGCGGCTAAAGGCCGGCGGCGCCGCGCTGGTCGTCGCCAGCATGGGCGAGCTGGCGGGTGCGGTGCGCGCGCTGTCGGATGCCGCCGACCGCTAGCGGAACATGCGGCCTTCGGGCGGCAGGCCGAGCAGGAGCTGGCCGACGGTTTCGAAATGGACCGGGCGGCCCTGGCCTTGCTGGGTTCCGGCATGAATGTCGCGCAGCCGCCGCTCGAACGGGTTTTCGGTGAAGATCGCGGTAGCGCCGGCGGCGCTGTAGACTTGGGCGACGACGTCGCGCGCCTGCTGGATCGCCCAGGTCGAGGCGAGGCGCAGCCGGGCGTGCTGCTCGGGCAGGAACTGGCCGGTGCGCTGGGCTTCGTCCGACATTTCGCGCAAGGTCGCATGGCTCCAGGCGCGCGACGACCTGAGCCGCGCCTCGCATTGCGCCACCTGTGACTGGATCACGTTATTCTGGCGCAACGGGTTGCGGGCGCCGCGCGGGATCTTGTCGCGGGCCAAGACGATGAAGGCTTCGAGTGCGCCGCGGGCGATGCCCAAGGACACGTTCGAGAAACCCATCGCATAGATCATGCCGCTGGTGAATTTGTAGAGAATGCCGGGCTCGCGCCGCTCGGCCTCGTTGTCGCGCGAGCAGGTGTATTTCTGCGGCACGAACAGCTCCTCGACGGTGTAGCTGTCGCTGCCGGTGCCGCGCAGGCCGATCACCTGCCAATTGTCGATGATCGTGGCACTCGATTTGGGGAACAGCACGGTGCGCACGAACGGGCGGCCGTTCGGGTTGAGCCGCGGGCTGCCGTCCGCCTCGAAGATCGGCACATGGGCGCCGAGCCAGGTGGCGTGCCGGCTGCCGGTGGCAAACCCCCAGCGCCCGCTGACCCGGATGCCGCCCTCGACCGCCACGCCGCGTCCGGCGCCGGGCAGATCCGGCCCCCAGGCGAGGATGCCGCGGGCCGGGCCGAAGATCTCGCGCGCCACCGCCGGGTCGAGATAGGGCGCCGACATCGAGCAGCCGGAATTCTGCCCCAAGGCCCAGGCGGTCGAGGGCTCGGCCTTGGCGATTTCTTCGAGCACCTGGACATAGACCAGCGGATGCAGCTCGGCCCCGCCCAGCGAGCGCGGCAACAGCAGCTTGAAAAAGCCGCCCTCGACCAATGCGCTCACCACCCGTTCGGGCAATTGGCGCTGCGCTTCGATCTCGTCGGCGGCGTCTTCGAGCAGCGGCGCCAGCGCCCGCGCGCGTTCGATGTAATCGGCGCCGCGCGTCTCGACGCGGGCGAGATCGAGGTCGATCGAGGTCATTTTCTTCTCCCGTTGCCGAAGGCAGGCGACGGCCGTCCGGCATTGCCGGGATGAGGATACATCGCGCTCTCGGTCGGCCGGGAATATTTCGGCGCAACCCACTTGTGCTCGGCGCAAATGGTCAGCGTGCGAGCAAGCCCGGCCGGGCGGCTGGGCGGCCGGCCAGGCGCCGTGGCGCAACCAGGCTCGGGCCGCAAGACACATTTTTGCCACTCGACAATTTGCGCCGGCTGCTGCCGGAATTTGTTAGTTGAAAATAAGCCTGCTATGTGAGGACATTATGGATCGCGATTGGCGGGATGGCAGCAGCGATCGGCTGCGACAATCGGCACCCCGGCAGCGGCACGGCGCCGCCCGCGCGCCACGTTTGGCGGCGCTGGCGATCGTCACCGCGTCGTCGCTCGGGCTCTGGGCGGCGATTTGGTATGCGGCCCACTCGCTGGTTTCGCTATGGCACTGACCGCCTCGGGCGCGAGCCGGCGGGCCAACGGATCGGCCGTGGGATTGCTGGTGGTCAGCGGGTTCGCGCTGGCGCTGGCGGCCTGTTCGCTATTCGGCTCGCACGGCCCCTACGACGTATATTTTCAGGAGCGCTCGGCTCAGCTCGACGATCAGGCACGCGGCCTGGTTGCCGAGGCGGCAAGGCGCGCCAACGATCAGCCCGGTGTACCGGTCGAGGTGATCGGCTACACCGACAGCGCCGGCAGCCCGCCCGCCGATTTCGTGCTGTCGAAACAGCGCGCGCAGACGGTGGCCGACGCCCTGGCGGCCGACGGGGTGGCTGAGAGCCGGCTGGTGCGCATCGGGCGCGGCCAGACCGGCGGCGAGCCGGGTCTGGCGAGCCGGCGGGTGGAAATCTCGATCGGCGGCGGCTGAACCCGCACCGATCAGGCCGGGCGGGCGAGCGGGCGCCACCAGCGTCGGGTCAGAACCAGGGCAAGAATGCCCTCGCCGCCGGTCGCCGCGGTCGCCCAGGACGCGCCGATCATCCCGGCGAGCAACCCGATATGCATAAAGCCCAGCATGCCGACGCCGATGCACACCGACAGGACGCCGAAGACCCGGCTGCGCATGTGCGGGGGTGCCGCCAGATAGACCAGGGTTGCCTGCATGATGCTGAAGCAGGCATTGGCGACGCCGGTCATCAGCAACACCGAGCCGGCGAGCAACGAGTCGGGCGCCAGCGCAAAGACCGGCACCATGATCAGAAAGGCGACGACCCCGCCCAGATAGAGGCGCGAGAACAACGGTGGCCGGACGAAGAGCGCGATCGCCACGGCCCCGCAAAAAGCCCCGATCCCGGTCATGCTGGAGAGCATGCCGATACCGATGGCGCCGAGCCCGAGCCGGTCATGGCCGATCACCGGGATCATGCTGGTGGAAGGCCAGGCGAACACGTTGGAGATGACGGTGATCAGCAGCACCGCCATCAGCCGCCGGTCGCGGCGGACCAGCACCAACCCTTCGATCATCCGCGCCAAGATGCCCTGCGCCCCGGTCGGGCGGGCGAGATTGCGATGGCGCACCCGTAACGCCGTCGCCAGCGCGAGCAGATAGCAGATGACGCTGACGCAAAAGACGCCACCGATCCCGAACGTCGCCAGCAGCACGCCGCCCAGGGTCGGCCCCAGGATCTGGCTCGCGTTGTTGGCGCCGACATCGATCGACATCGCGGCACTCATCCGCTCGGGTCCGACGGCGTCGCCGATCATGGTGCGCCGCACCGGATTGTCGGTGGTCCAGCCGACGCCACTGACAAAGCTCGCCACCGCGAGGTGCCAAACCGCGAGGTGGCCGGTCAAGGCGAGCACCGCCATGGTCAGCGAATTCAGCCCCACCGACGCGACCACGACAATCAGCGCGGTGCGGCGCTCGATCCGCTCGGCCATAGCGCCGATCACCACCCCGAACAGCGCCATCGGCAGCATCCGCAGCATGGTCAGCGCGGCGACGATAAATGGCGACCCGGTGTGCTGATAGGCAAAGACCGCGATCGCCAGCATTTCCAGCCAGCGCACCCCGAATGTCACTAGGCCGACCAGCCACAGCCGCCAGAAATCGGGCTCGCCGATCAGCCGGCCACGGGCGGTCGCCGCTGGCAAGGCGATGCTCGCCGCATGACCGCCAGCCGTGCTGCCGGGCGCCGCCCGCCGCGCATGCGGCCACCGCAGCCAACTCATTTCCGCCCTCCGCGCCGTTTCCATCCAATGCGCGGCCGGCGAGTGCGCGGCCGGGCGATGCGCCATGCGACGCCCCGGCCGTTTCGCCCGCCCTCGGTCGACCTGGTGTCGACGGCTTTGACCAGGGCTTAGCAGAGATTCGGCATTTGCGCGATTTTGCGGCAGATTGATAGGGCCACTGCCTTGCGCGCTTGCAGAAAAATCGAGCCCGGTCCGCATCGAACGGGCCGGTCCGGCGTTTGCAGAAGCTCGCAGGCGTGGGGTTGCGATTTAAGGGGGGCCGCTTCATTCCGGTCGAAATCGAATTAAAGCTCGCTGCCGAGCCCGCCGATCTGGCGGCGCTGACCGGCGCGCTGCAGGCGATGGCTGCTCGCGACGACGGCGGCGAGGCGGGCGCGGTGCGCCACCAGCACCTGGTCAGCACCTATTTCGACACCGCCGACCTCGCGCTGAGGCGGCAGCGGGCGAGCCTGCGGGTGCGCGACGCCGACGGCCGGCTGATCCAGACCCTGAAGACCACCGATGGCGGCGATCTCCTGGCGCGCGGCGAGTGGGAAGACGCGGTGAGCGAGAACCGTCCCGACCCGCAGGCGGCGCATAGCGGCGCCCGGTTGCCGCCGGGAACGGCCGACGAGCTGCGCCCGCTATTCGCAACCGAAATCGACCGCCGGACCATCGACATCGAGCCCCAGCCGGGGACGCGGATCGAGGCGGCGGTCGACGCCGGCTGGATCCGGGCGATCGACAATGGCCGCAGCGAGCAGGTGTGCGAGATCGAACTCGAGCTCAAGGCCGGCGACCCGGCGGCGGTCTATGATCTGGCGCTGAAACTGCTCGATACCGCGCCATTGCGGATCGATCCGCGCAGCAAGTCGGAGCGCGGCTATCGCCTGGTCGAGGGCGAGTTGCGGCCATCGCCGGTCCACGCCGAGGACATCTCTCTCGACGCCGGCATGCCGGTCGCAGCGGTGCTGCAAAGCATCGGCCGCTCCTGCCTCGCCCACCTGCTGAAGAACGAGGCCGCCGCTCTCGACGGCCAGCCCGAGGGCGTGCACCAGATGCGGGTCGCGGTGCGCCGGCTGCGCTCGCTGCTCTCGGCGGTGAAGCAGCTGCTGCCGAGCGAGGAGCGCCGGGCGGCCGCCGACCGGCTGGCCGGCCTCGCCGCGCCGCTCGGGCCGGCGCGCAACCTCGACGTCTTTGCCGCCGAGCTGCTCGGGCCGCTGCGCTGCGAGCGCCCTGACGAGCCTGGTTGGGACGAGCTCTCGGCCGAGGCCGAGCGGGCCCGCGCCGACGCCCATGCCCGGGTCGTCACGGAAATTCTGTCGCCGGGCCATACCGCGGCGGTGCTGCGCCTGCTGCGCTGGTTCGACGCTGGCGGCTGGCGTGCTGACCAGCACGCGCCGGAGACATCGGCGCTGACCGCCCCGATCGGGACCATCGCGCCGGACCTGCTCGATCGGCGGCGGCGCAAGGTGCGCCAGCGCAGCCGGCACTTTGCCGGGCTGACGCCCAAAGAACGGCATCGGCTGCGCATCGCGGTCAAAAAGCTGCGCTATACGGTCGATCTCCTGCGCAGCCTCTATCCGCGCCGCACCGCCCGCCGCTATCTCAAACCGTTGAAGCCGGTGCAGGACGAACTCGGGCACGCCAACGATATCCGCGTCGCCTATGGCCTGGTCATCGGGCTAGGCGAGCGGGCCGAACGAGCCGAACCGATCGCCGAGGCCGGCGGCCAGCTACTCGAACTGCACGAGCGGGCGTTTTTGCGGCGCGAACCAAAGCTCGGCAAGCGCCTGCGCCGGCTGAACCGGGCCGAGCCGTTTTGGCAGAGGTGAGGCCGCGCTGGCCGGTCGGCGGTCCGGCGCCCGCACCTGACCCTCCGCCGCATCCCCGGGAGCGGGCGCTTCAGCACGCGGCCCGGCGTGACGGTTCAGGCAGCGACGGTTCAGGCGGCGACGGTTCAGGCGGCGAAGGTTTTGGCCGGGATCGGGCAGGCGATTCCGGTGCCGCCGAGCCCGCAATAGCCGTGCGGGTTCTTGGCCAGGTATTGCTGGTGGTAGCCTTCGGCGAAATAGAATGGCGGGGCATCGGCGATCTCGGTCGAGATCGCGCCATAGCGGGCGGTCTCGAGCCGCGGCTGATAGGCGTCCCGCGTTGCCTCGGCGGCGCGGCGCTGCTCGGGCGAATAGGTATAGATCGCCGAGCGGTATTGGGTCCCGACATCGTTGCCCTGGCGCATGCCCTGGGTCGGGTCATGGCTTTCCCAAAACAGCTTGAGCAGCGCGTCGTAGCTGGTGACGGCCGGGTCGTAGACGACGAGCACCGCCTCGGTATGCCCGGTGCGGCCGCTGCACACCTCCTCATAGGTCGGGTTCGGGGTCGAGCCGCCGGCATAGCCGACCGCGGTGACCCACACCCCGGGAGCCTGCCAGAACACCCGCTCGGCGCCCCAGAAGCAGCCGAGCCCGAACAGCGCCTTCTCAAAGCCCGCCGGATAGGGCCCGGCCAGCGGATGATTGTTGATGAAATGGCGCTCGGGGATGCTCACCGGCTCGGCGCGGCCCGGCAGGCAATCCGCGGCCTGCGGCACCGTCAGCTTGTCACGCATGAACCGCCACATCGGGCACCCCCTTGTTTGTGCAGGCGTCGCCGTTTCGGCGAACGTCGCCTCGATGTAGGCAGCAAGCCCGTTCTCGCCAAGCCTTGCCGCGCGGGACCGGGTATTATCGGCGGGGCCGGGTAAGATGGATCGGCCGGGCTCGGCGCCCAGGCAATCGGGGCGGTGCTGCGGGCGGGGCGGCACCGGGACAGCGAAAGGGGATCGCGATGTTGAAGGGTTTTGTCGCGGGCATCATCGTCGCCATCATCGTCGCCGTGGTCGGCGGCTATATCGTTTTGCGCAGCGGCGTGATCCCGGCCAACGCCGACGCCAAGCCCGGCCGGCTCGAAACCTGGGCGGCGCGAACCTCGCTGCGCGCGACCCTCGCGCGCGAGGCCCCCAAAGGTCCCAACCCGGTGGCGGCAACCGACGACAATCTGATCGCCGGGGTCACGCTCTACGGCCAGCATTGCGCGATCTGCCATGGCACCGCCAAGGGAGACGCCTCGGCCTCGCCGATCGCCAAGGGCGAGTACCCGCCGCCGCCGCAACTGGCGACGGACGGGGTGGAAGACGACCCCGAGGGCGTGTCGGTTTGGAAGATCACCCACGGCATTCGCTGGACCGGCATGCCGGCGTGGAAGGATACGCTCAACGACCAGCAGATCTGGACGCTGGCACTCTTCCTGAAGCACATGGACAAGCTGTCGCCCGCGGTCGAGCGGGCCTGGGAACAGGTCAAGAATTGAGCCGAGTGCGAAGCGCCGATTGATTGCACTTTGGCCGATTGCGATCATGCCGCGCGAGAATGTTGTCAAGCGAATGCTGCCGCGCTATGAGAGTGCAGCGAGCCAAGGCCGAAGGGGATAGTGACCATGGCTTTATCCAGCCGCCGCAAGCCTGCCGGACAACCCAATCGCTGGGAGATCGCGGCGCCCTTGATGCGACGTCTGATCCTGATCCTGCTGCTGCCGCTGGCGATGGCGGCGGCGCCGGCGGCCTCGCCCGGCGATCCCGACGCGCAGGCGACCGCCTTTATGAAT
This sequence comes from uncultured Alphaproteobacteria bacterium, assembly GCA_963755435.1. Lineage (GTDB taxonomy): Bacteria > Pseudomonadota > Alphaproteobacteria > ATCC43930 > CGMCC-115725 > AP-15. Next base: position 130,112 of record CAVWJX010000011.1, on the reverse strand, counting down.
AATCTGTGGGACCATGCGCTCGAGGTTCTGAACAAAAAGACCCCGGTCGCGGAACGGCAGGCTCGTTTTCGCGAGCTTTTCGAGCGTGATTTCGACTCTGCCGGCATCGCCCGGTTTGTTCTCGGCCGCTATTGGCGCAGCGCCAGCCCGGCGGAGCAGAAAGAGTTTCTCAAGCTGTTCCAGGATTATGTTGTCTACGTTTACACCGCGCGGCTCTCCGATTTCGGCGGCGAGCAGTTCAAGGTCAAAGGCAGCCGGCCCGATGCGGATTCGGTGATCGTCACGACCGACGTGATCTCGCCCGGCGCGCCGCAGCCGCTTAAGGTCGACTGGCGGCTGGTCAACGACGACGGCGCCTACAAGATCAGCGATGTGATCGTCGAGGGGGTCAGCATGGCGGTGACCCAACGCTCCGAATTCGCCTCGGTGATCCAGCGCCATGGCGGCCAGGTCCAGGGTCTGCTCGACCTGATGCGGCAGAAGACCGCGAGCGCGGCGCAATAGCGCATCGCGTTGCGCCGGCGTTCCGGCGGAGCGGTGCGCCCGTCGCGTTGCGGCGGGCTTGGCGGCGAGCCGGCGCCAGGATCGCGGCCGGGGGGCATCGGGTGTACACTCGGGCGATGACGATCCGCCTGTTGCCGCCGGTCCTGATCAATCGCATCGCCGCCGGCGAGGTGGTCGAGCGGCCGGCCGCCGCAGTCAAGGAATTGGTCGAGAACGCGATCGACGCCGCCGCCCGGCAGATCCGGGTGACGCTGCACGCCGGCGGTCAGGAGTTGATCGCGGTCGCCGATGACGGGGCCGGCATGACCGGCGACGAACTGGTGCTGGCGGTCGAGCGCCATTGCACCTCGAAACTGCCGGACGACGATCTGTTGCATATCCGGGCGTTGGGCTTTCGCGGCGAGGCCCTGCCCTCGATCGGCGCGGTGAGCCGGCTGCGCCTGGTCTCGCGCCCGGCCGGGGCCGAGAACGCCTGGGCGATCGCGGTCGAGGCCGGCCGCAAGAGCCCGCCTGAGCCGGCCGCGGCACCTCCCGGCACCCGGGTCGAGGTGCGCGACCTGTTTTTTGCGACCCCGGCCCGGCTCAAATTCCTGAAGACGGCGCGGACCGAGCGCGAACTCGCGGTCGACATGGTGCGCCGGCTGGCGATGGCCTATCCCAGGATCGCCTTCGAGGTCGCCGCCGAGGAGCAGCGCGTCCTACTGCGGCTGCCGGCCGCCGCCGACCGGCGCTCGCGGCTCGCCGCCTTGCTCGGCCGCGACTTCGCCCAGAATGCGCTCGAGATCGAGGCCGAGCGCGGCGGCTTCCGCCTGTCGGGGCTCGCCGGCCTGCCGACCCTGAACCGGGCCTTGCCGCGCGAGCAATACCTCGTCGTCAACGGCCGCCCGGTGCGCGACCGGCTGTTGGCCGGCGCGGTACGCGGCGCGTATCAGGATCTCTTGGCGCGCGACCGCCACCCGATCGTGGCCTTGTTTCTCGACGGCCCGGAGGACGAGATCGATGTCAACGTCCATCCGGCCAAGGCCGAAATTCGGTTTCGCGACGCCGCCCTGGTGCGCGGGCTGATCGTTGGCGCGCTGCGCGCGGCGCTGGCCGCCGCCGGGCATCGCGCGTCGACCACGGTCGCCGCGGCCGCTCTCGGTGCGTTCCGGCCAGCAGATCTACGACCCGGGGAACGGCATTTGGGGGATGGCTTTGCCGGCGGATCGCCGAGCGCTTCGGGGCCGCGTTTCGCCTTCCCGCCCGCCCCGCCGCAATCCGGGCTGGCCGAGACCGGCGACGCCTTCCGGATGGCCGAGGCAGCGCCGGCGCCCGACGCGCAACTGCCGCTCGGCTCGGCGCGCGCGCAGCTGCACGGCACCTACATCCTGGCCGAGACCGCGACCGGGATCGTGCTGGTCGACCAGCACGCCGCGCATGAGCGGCTGGTCCATGAGCGGATCAAGGCCGATCTCACCCGCCGCGGGGTCGCCCGCCAGAGCCTGCTGTTGCCCGAGATCGTCGAGCTCGACGAGGCGGCGGCCGCCCGGCTCGCCGCGCGCGCCGCGGAGCTCGCCGAATTCGGCCTGGTGATCGAAGGGTTCGGGCCGGGGGCGGTCGTGGTGCGCGAGGTTCCGGCGCTGCTGCCGGGGCTCGATGTCGCGGCCCTAGTGCGCGACCTCGCCGACGAGCTCGCCGAATGGGGCGACGCCTTGTCGCTGAAGGAGCGGGTCGAGAGCGTGTGCGGGACGCTCGCCTGCCACATCAGCGTGCGCGCCGGCCGCCGCCTGTCGCCGGCGGAGATGGACGCGCTGCTGCGCCAGATGGAGGCGACCCCGCATAGCGGCCAGTGCAATCATGGCCGCCCGACCTATATCGCCCTCGACCTCGCCGACCTCGAGCGTTTGTTCGGCCGGCGCTGACGGTGCGGAATTGACGCTGGGCGGCAGCCGCGTTCTGGCGCCAGGCCGGCGCCCTCGATCACCTCAGATCGCGAACAGATTTTCTGGCGCCGCCGGCCGCTTGGCGTGCTCGACCTCCTTGACGGCGGCGATCAGCTTGAGGTGGGTCGGGGCCGGGCAGCCGACCTCGGCGCCCTTTTCGGCGATCAGCCCGTTGATGAAATCGATCTCGGTGCGCCGGCCCTTGAGCATGTCCTGGCCCATCGAGGGGCGCTGCAGATCGCTGCGGGTGTTCGAGCCGGCTTCGGCCAGAATCTGCAATTCGACCTCGTCGAGCGCGCCGCTATCGCCCTCGCCGGCGCGGGCCAGGGTTTCGGGGTCGTGCATGCGGATATGCTCGATCTGGTAGCCGAGCGCCTGGCCGACGCGCACCGCCTCGCTGCCGAGCCGGATGCTGACGCGGCGGATCCGGTCGTGCCGGTCCATGGCGTTGCCGGAGAGCCCGGTCGAGGCGCCGATGCCGTTGCGCATGCCATTGACGCAGAGCTTCGACCAGCGCTCGCCCCACAGATTGCGGGTCGGCTTGACGGTATCGATCGTGGCGATCATCGCCGCCAGCTCTTCGAGCCGCCGGGTGATGCGGCCGTGCACCTCGCCGACCCGGTAGACGTCGTAGTGCGAGGCGCCCTTGGCGACGGTGCGGCGGACCCGGCCCGGCGCATAGAGCTCGGCCGCGAGCAGCGCGGGGATGGCGCCCACCGTCCGCTCCCAGCCGACGACGCCGGCGATGCGCTCCTCGTTCATGCAGTTTTGCAACGAGACGACATAGCCGTCGGGCGCCAGGTATTGCCCGATCAGCGCCGCCGCCCATTCGGTGTCGTAGGATTTGACCGCGATCATCGCGATGTCGATCGGCTTTTCCTTGGAGAGATGCTGCAATTCGGTCAGATGCATCGTCTTCGGCCTGGCGCAGACGAATTCCTCCTCGGTCACCCCCTCGATCGCCAGCCCGTCGCGGCGGATCGCCTCGATATGCTCGGGCCAGGGGTCGATCAGGGTCACGTCGAACCCATTATGCGCGAGCTGGCCGCCGGTGTAGCCGCCGATCGCGCCGGCACCGATCACCGCAATCCGCTTTTCCATGATCTGATCCCTCTATGACCTGCGCGGCGCCATGATAAGCTGATCGGCGAATTCCGATCCGAGAAACCTCTTTCTGCGACCAACCTTCAAGTTTCTCCGACCAACTTTCAAGGACGCTGCCATCATGAACTGGACCGAACGGCGCGAGCGCTTTCGCGCGCTCCTTTCCGGACAACGCTGCGTGCATCCGGGCTCAGTCTATGACGCGATCTCGGCGCGCATCGCCGAGGATCTCGGTTTCGAGGTCGGCATGTTTTCCGGCTCGATCGGCTCGATGGCGGTGCTCGGCGCCCCGGACCTGGTGGTTTTGACCCTGACCGAGTTCGCCGCCCAGGCCAACCGCATCTGCCGCGCCGGCAATCTGGCGCTCTTGGTCGACGCCGACCACGGCTACGGCAACGCGCTCAACGTGCGCCGCACCGTCGAGGAATTGGAGACCGCCGGGATCTGCGCGATGTCGATCGAGGATACGGTGCTGCCGCGGCCTTATGGACCCGATGGCAAGCCGCGCCTCAGTTCGGTCGAGGAGGGGGTGGGCAAGATGAAGGCGGCGCTATCGGCGCGCCAGGACAAGAACCTAGTCATCGCCGGGCGCACCAGTGCTTTGGCGATCGCCAACATCGACGAGGCGGTCAAGCGGGCCCGGGCCTATGAGGCGGCTGGGGTCGACGCGGTGTTCCTCGCCGGCGGGGTCAGCGTCGAGGCGGTCGAGGCGGTGTCGGGGGCGATCAGGATCCCGCTGATCCTCGGCGGTGGCGGCGGCCAGCTCGGCGATCTCGAATGGCTGGGGGCGCATCGGGTGCGGGTGGCGCTGCAGACGCATGCGCCGTTCTCGGCCGCGGTGCAGGCAGTCTACAACACCTTGAAGGCGCTGCGCGACGGCACCAAGCCCGGCGATCTCGCCGGCATCGCCTCGCCCGAGCTGATGCGGCGGGTCACCCGGGCCGAGGATTATCAGCGCTGGACCAAGGATTACCTCGGCGGGGCATGAGCTCCGCAACACCGTCCTCGATCGGCACCGCGCGGCGCCTCGACGCCGACCGCCGCGCGATGGTGTCGGCCTGCGATTTCATTCTCTGAGAAAGCCACCCCGTGCGATCGACAGTGCTGGCGATTGTGCTTACCTGTGCCGCCGCGTGCGCGCCACCGCCGCCCGGACCGGGGACCTTCCTGCTGAGCAATCCGCATTTCGGACCGACCAGTGTCGAGGCGGTGATCACCGCCAACCCGGATTGCGCGTCGCGCGGTCCGGGCTATGCCTCGACCATGGATTTCGTGCTGCCGGGCAACGCCACCAAGTTCATTTACGTGCCGCCGGGCACCGAAATCTGCTGGCGGCGCGAGCTTGACCCCGACCAGCCCGTCGCCGGGCAATGGACCGGGTGGGACCGGGCCTATGTCGCGCCCGGAACCACGATCGACGCGAATCTGTAGCGGTGGTCAACTCAGCCGCCGAGCTACTCAGCCGCCGAGGCTGAACCGGATCGCCACCGAGACCGAGATGCTGGGCTCGTCCATGCCGGCCGGGAACGGCGGCAATGTGGCACCGCGCATCATGGTTTCGAGGGCGGCGTCGAGATCGGGGTGGCCGGTGCTCTCGACCACCGCGAAATTGGCGACCCGGCCGCTGCGCTCGACCACGAAGTGCAGCACCGCACGCCCTTCCTCGCCGTTGTCGCGGGCGCTCGCCGGGTAGCGCTTGTGGCGCTCGAGCCATTCGCTCAGGAGTTCGCGGTAGCCTGGGGTGATCGCGCTCGCCGGGGCCGGGGCGCGGACCGGCGCCGGCGGCGCGAATGCGGTCTGCGGCCGAGGCGCCGGCGCCGGCGCCTCGCGGGTGACGGCCGGGACCGGGGGCGCGTAGGGGCGATAGGCCGGATAGCGCGGCCGCCGTTCGATCCGTCGCGGTGCGGGTGCGGGTGCGGGCGGCGGGACCGGCGGCTTGGGCGGCGGCGGCGGCGGCAACGGTTCGCTCGCATTTGCCGAGGCTTCGGGCGGCGGCGGTGGCGGCTGAACTGCAGGCGGCGGCGGTGGTGTTGCGGCCGGTGGTGGCGGCGGCGGTGCTGGTGCTGGCGGTGGCGCTGCCTTGACCGGCGGTGGCGGTGGTGTTGCGGCCGGTGGCGGCTTGGCCGGTTGCGGCAATGCCGGAGCAAAGGCGACGACGATGCCGCCCGGGGGAAGCGCCGCCGGCGCCGGCGGCGGCGGCGCCGGCATCAGCAGCAGCAGGCCCAGCACCACGGCATGCGCCGCCAGCGACAGCGCCAGCGGAAGCCTGAAGCCGGTCACTTCCTGCCGGCGGCCGCGGCGACCAGGGTGACCTTGACGAACCCGGCGCGGTTGACCTGGCTCAGCACGTCCATCAGCTGCGCATAGCTGATCGTGCGGTCACCGCGGACGTAGACGATCCGGGCCGGGTCGGCCGCGGCGAGTGCCGCCAGCCTTGCTTCGAGATCGGCCGCCGGGACCGGGTTGTCGCCGATGAACATCGCGCCCTGGCGGTCGAGGCTGACGACCAATGGCTGCTTCGGCGCGACGATCGCCGCGGCCTTCGATTTGGGCAGATCGAGCGGCACGCCGACCATCAACAGCGGTGCGGTGACCATGAAGATGACCAGCAGCACCAGCATGACGTCGACCATCGGGGTGACGTTGATCTCGGCCATCGGCGCATAGCGCTGATCGTCGGGTTCGCCCGAGGAGGATCGCAGCATGGCCATCGCTCAAGGCTCCGCCGGCCGGCGCGCGAAGAGACCGAGCGAGCGCCCGATCAGCCCTTGCATGCGCCCGGCGAGGCGCCCCAGATCGACCGCGAACTTGTTGTAGGCGACGACCGCCGGGATCGCCGCGGCGAGCCCCATCGCGGTCGCGAACAGAGCTTCGGCGATCCCCGGCGCCACCACCGCGAGGCTCGTGTTGTTGGCCGCGGCAATGCCGGCAAAGCTGCCCATGATGCCCCACACCGTGCCGAACAGGCCGATGAACGGCGCCGCCGAGCCGAGGGTCGCCAGAAACGGCAGCCGCGTCTCGAGGCGGCGCAATTCGGCGTTGAGGGCGAGCCGCATCGCCCGCTCGATCCGCTCGCGGCGTTCCCCGGCGGTCTCGGGAGGCGTTGCCGCCGAGGCCTCGGTGCTCTCGGCCCAGCCGGCGGCGAGGACTGCAGCCGCCGGGTCGGCGCGGTCGGGCCGGCCCGAGGGGGCCATTGCCTCGGCCGCCGAATGCGCGCCGGCGACGCGGGCTTCCTGCGCCTCGATCGAGCGCCGCGCCGCGCCGAGCCGCCATGATTTTTCGATGATCACCGCCCAGCTCCACACCGAGGCTGCGAGCAGCAGCAGCAGCACCCCCTTGACGACGATGTCGGCGTGGTGGAACAGGCCGATGACCGAGAGCGATGCGACGGGAGTGTTCACGAGTTAGCCTCTGCGGGTAGCTGAACCGGGCAGACGTCGGGGATCGAACCCCCGATCTCGGCGCTGCCGGCGGTCGGTAGACACGCAGCCATCATGGCAATTTCATGGAGACCGCATTCATTTGACAGCCGGGCGTCAAGCCGCTGAGCTCGCAAGCCTCAGAACTCCTTTTTGAGGCTGAGGTAGACCGAGCGGCGCGGCCCATATTGGTTCGAAAATTCGCCGACCCCGGTCATGCTGCGCAACAGATAGATTTTGTCGAGGAGGTTGATGACAGCAAGGCGCACGGTGACCGGACCGCCGGGCGCTGGGAAAACGTGCGAGATGCCCAAATTCACCTGCTGGTAGGACGGGACGGTTTCCCCGTTGTACTGGAGGTCGTTGGCCGGCTGGGTGCGCAGCCCGGAACCGGCGATGAGGTCGGCGCTGAAACGCGTGCCGCGCCACAGATATGCCACTCCGGCGGATTCGGTTTTCAGCTGGCTGTGATCGGTGTTGACAAACACGCTGTCGGCCGAGGCGAGCTGCTCCGGGGTGAAATTGAACTGGGCCGATTCGATGCCCTTCGCCAGCTGATTGGCGATCGCCAGATTGCCGTAGAAGCTGAAATTCCCGATGGCGTAGTCGGTGGTCAGCTCGACGCCCTTGTTGACGCCGATTTTGTAGTTGAAGGGAGTAAGAACGATCGGCGCGCCGAATTGCCCCTCGTCGAGCAGGTCGTGCGCGTATTTGTAGTAGAGATCGACGCCCAAGGTGAGGCCGGGTAACACGTGCTGCTTCACGCCGCCATCGAAATATTGGGCGCTCTCGTTCTTGATCGGCGAATTTTCCGTGCTGGGTGGAGCGCCGCTGGTATTCGCATAAAGAGCGACATCCTCGGTCGAGACCAGCTCCTGCGGCGGCGGGGTGAAATAGCGGGCATAGCCCAGATGAAAGGTTGTCGTCGGCGTTGCCTGCCACACCGTATTGATGCGCGGGCTGAGCTGGCTGCCTTTGGTATATCCGTTGACGACATCGAAGCGGGCGCCGTAGTTGACGGTAACCGTCGGCAGGGCCAGCCATTCGTCCTGCAGATAGGCGCTGTAAGTGTAGCTCGTCGTTTCGCTGTTGGCGGCAATGGGTATGGTTGCGGTCGCGAAGATCGGATTGCCGAAACTGTCGATGCCGGTCTGGTTGAGCACGTCGGATGCCGTCTTCGCCCTCACATGCTCGCCGCTGATGAGAATGCCGGCGCGTAGCGTGTGAACCGGGTTGAGCCGATAGGTACCTTCGGCTTGAAGGTCGTTGGCCCAGCTGGTTCGTGCCGCATTTTCGCTGATGCCGTTGAAGGCGAGGTCGCCCAGCCCGGTGTCCGGAAAGTATTGCAGGAAGCTGTACTTCGAAACTGCCGAGACTTGGAAGTCGAGATCGCCGAGCGAATGCAGAAATGAAACCGCCCCGAACTGGCTGCCCTCGGTTTGCAGCTCGTTGAGGTTTGCCGAGTCGAACGCATTGATCGGGATGCCGTTGATCGCGGTGATGCCAGGTATAGTCGATTGGCCCGGGTTGTTCGGTATCTGAAACAGGCCGTTGAACTCGCCGACCATCACACTGATCCGGTTGTTCGGATCCAGGATCTTGTCGATATAGGCGAAGTCGTGGGTCTGCTGCGTGAAGTCGTGGATCTGGTTGTATTTCGACGTGACGCCGTTGATCCCGTTATTGTTCTGCAGGTAGCTGCCGGTCACGAAATAGTTGTAGCCGGCGATGGAACCGCCGGCTTCCAGGCTCGGATTGACGGTGCCGTAGCTGCCGCCATTCATTTCGACCGAGCCACCAGGACTGAAGAGGCCGCTTTTACTCTGAATGTCGATAATGCCGGTGGTCCGAAGGCCGTATTCCGCGGGCAATGCGCCGGTAATCAGCGTCATCGAATCGACGAAGCGGAGACTCAAATCCTGGCCGAAGAAACTCACCCCGTCCGGAATGATGACGCCGTCGATGCGATACTGCACGTTCAGGTGTTCGTTGCGGATATGAAGACCGCCATTGGCCAAATTGTCCTGATCGACGCCGGGCATTTGTAGAATTGCATTGTCGATCGGCGTGTTTTGTGCGCCGGACAGGTTTTGAATCGCACTTGGCGTCAGCGTGTAGGTCGAGGCGCCGGTCTGCGGCTCGATGTTGATGCGGGCTTGATTGAGCTGTTTGGCGATCACATCGAGATTGAGCGAAACGCTGGGTTGCGGATTGGCCCCGGCTTGCGGATTGGTGTTTTCGCCCGAACCTTGGGCCGGTCTCTGTCCGGTCGGCGGGGCGGAGGTCTGGCGCGCTGCCGGGGTCGGGCTTGCATCCTGCGAACTGGCCGGAAGCTGTTGCGCCGCGCCGGCAGCAGTTCCCTTAACCATGCCCGTCTGCGGGACCAGAGCCTGTTGCGCCGCGGCATTGCCGGCGATGACGGCGGTGGCGAGAACCAGGGATGGGACGGCGGGCGCGCGCCGCGCTCCCGCGAAGATGCGTCTCACTTCAGGGGTGCCTCTTCCAAGCCGATTCCGGGGCGGCGCCTCGGCAACGGCCGGTTGATCGAATGTTATGTTATGATATAACATTCTGCAACGGGTTTGCGGCGAGACCATAGGTTCGCAGCCGCGTTCGCCAGAGCCTTGAGCTAGGCTCTTACATGTTGCGCGGCCTCGCCTTATCCTGAGCCGCCCCGAGACCGCGAGAAAACCCGATGAAACCCGCGCTCGCCGCTCTGGCCACTCTGGTTGTGCTGTCGCCGATCGGCGCGGCGCGCGCCCTTGCGGGCGGAGCGGGTGGGCTGACGGCTCCCGGCGTCGATCTCGAAATCGTCCTCGCCGCCGATGTGTCGCGGAGCATCGACGATGGCGAGTTCGAATTGCAGCGCAAGGGCTATGCTGCGGCGCTGACCGACCCGCGCGTGCTGAAGGCGATTGGGGCGACCCGGAGCCGGGCGATCGGCGTGTGCTTTGTCGAATGGTCCGGCGCGCACGATCAACAGGTCGTGCTCGAATGGACCCTGATCCGCGACGAGGAGGATGGCGCCGCCGCGGCGGCGGCGATCCTCACGGCGCCGCGCTCCTTTACCGGCCGCACCGCGATCGGCGCCGCGATCGATTTTGCCAAGGCCCATTTCGCCGATGCGAAGTGGCCGGCGGCGCGCCGCATCATCGACATCTCGGGCGACGGCACCAGCAATTCCGGACCGACACTCGCCGAGGCGCGCGATCAGGCGGTGGCCGCCGGCATCACCATCAACGGGCTGGCGATCATCAACGAGCAGCCGAATTCCAGTTTTTCGGCGCACACCCACCCGCCCGGCGGACTACCCAAGCTACTATCGGCAGAACGTGATCGGCGGTCCGAGCGCGTTTCTGGTCGTGGTCAAGAATTTCAATTCGTTCGCCGATGCGATGGCCGACAAACTGACGAAGGAGATCGCCGTCGCCGGCGGCGCACCCGGCCGGCAAGCATCCGCCGGGCGCTGACGCCCGTCGCCGCTTCCGGCGAGGCGCGGCCGGGACTTGGCGCAACCCGGCGCCGCCAGCCCGGACGCCAACTGGCCAGGCGCTGTTTCCGGGCTATGTGATCGGCGCCCGGCAACTTACACTCGCCGGCGATGCCGAACCGCCGCGACCTCTATCCGCCGATCGAACCCTATCGCACCGGAAAGCTGGCTCTCGACCAGCGCCACACGATGTATTGGGAGCAGTCGGGCAACCCGCGCGGCGCACCGGCCTTGTTCCTGCACGGCGGCCCCGGCGCCGGCGCCACCGCCGTGCATCGCCGGTTCTTCGATCCCGATCACTGGCGCATCGTGATCTTTGACCAGCGCGGCGCCGGACGCTCGACGCCGCTCGGCGAGACCAGCGACAATTCGCCGGCACATCTCGTCGCCGACATCGAGCGGCTGCGCCTTGAGCTCGGCATCGAGAAATGGCTCATCTTCGGCGGCTCCTGGGGCTCGACCCTGGCGCTCGATTATGCCGAAACCCACCCGCGGCGATGCGCCGGGCTGGTGCTGCGCGGGATCTTCCTGTGCCGGGCCGCCGAGATCGACTGGTTCCTCTATGGCGTGCGCCGGGTCTTCCCCGAGGCCTGGCGCGCCTTTTCCGGATTTCTTCCGGACGCCGAGCGCGGCGACATCCTCGCTGCCTATCATCGCCGCCTGCTCGATCCCGACCCGTCGATCCACCTGCCGGCGGCGCGCGCCTGGAGCAGCTATGAGGGCGCCTGCTCGACGTTGCTGCCGAACCCCGAGACCGTGGCCGCCTTTGGCGATGACCGGCTGGCGCTGGGGCTGGCGCGGATCGAAGCCCATTTCTTCCGCTGCCATCTGTTCGCCGGCGGGCGCGACCTGATCGCCCGGATCGGGCAAATCCGCCAGCTGCCGGGGATCATCGTGCAGGGCCGCTATGACATGGTGTGCCCGATCGGCAGCGCCGACGAGCTTGCCCGCGCCTGGCCGGCGGCCGAATACGTCATCGTTCCCGACGCCGGGCATTCGGCGATGGAGCCCGGCATCCGCGAGCAGCTGGTGCTGGCCACCGAGCGCATGAAGCGCGCCTGAGCGACGAGCGGCGGCAGAACTCGATCTGCGGCGCCGGGCTGCGGCCAGTTTGCCCGGCTGCGGCGATAAATCAATTCGACTACAGATTTACTTGCTTGCCGCTCGTGTTATCGCGATGCGATGGTGCGCCGATCGGTTCTCAGGTAGGAGCCAAATGTGAGGTTCAGCACAGCCGCGCATCGGACGGCGATGGGTCTGCTCGGCGCGATTGCGGTCGCCGCCGCACGCCCGGCCGCGGCTCAGGTCACCTTTGGCTCGCCCGGCGATCCGCCGCGCTTCGCCCTCGGCGGCGGCGTCTTCGACGTGCTGCCCGACCATAAAAAGCAGCATGCCGAGGCGGTCGGCATGATCGACAGCGAATACCGGTTTGGCGACGTCTTGTGGATCTTCTCGCCGTTCGTCGGGGTGATGGGCACCGGCCAGGGCGCATTCTACGGCTATTTCGGGTTCGGCTTCGACATCAATTTTCCCGACCACCTGGTCCTGACCCCGAGTGCGGCCGCCGGTTATTTCTTTCCGGGCCAGGGGCTCAATCTCGGCTATTGGTGGGAGTTCCGCACCGGCGCCGAGCTCGACTATCGCTTCGCCGATCAGCGCCGCCTCGGGGTCGGCTTCTATCACATGTCGAACGCCGGCCTGGGCAACAAGAATCCGGGCCAGGAAATGGTCAATGTGGCCTTCACCGTGCCGCTGCTCTAAGCCCGGGAGCCGGGCGTTTGGCGCTTGCCCCGATGAGGCCGAATGGTGGCGCCGGGCTTGCCGCCGCCCGGTGGTCCGCGCGCCACGCTTAACGGATCAGGTACCGGGTCAGGGCAGCGGCGGGCGGCGGTCGCGTTCCGGGGCGAACTCGTCGATCGCCCGGGCGAGGGCCACGTCGCGTTCGCTCAGTCCGTCGACATCATGGGTCGACAGCACGAGCTCGACCCGGTTGTAGACATTGAACAGCTCGGGGTGGTGATCCATCTTCTCGGCCACCAGCGCTATTCGCGAGCAGAAGCCCCACGCCTCCGAGAAGTCGCCGAAATGATAGCTCTTGCGGATCGCGTCGCGATCCTCGACCTCGACCCAGCCATGGAGCTCGTGAAGTGCCGCGTGCCGCGCCGCGCCGACCAGCTTCTCGACCATGCCGCCCTCCGATCCTCGTTGCTGTTGAGGGAAGTGCGCGATCGGCTGCCCGAGGTCAAGCGCCGGTTCGGGCGATGATCGCGCCCGAGGCGCCGTCCGTGGCCGAGATCGAGGAATTGGCTGGCCGCGTGCTCGCCGCGATCCCGCGACAATTCCGCCGCCATCTCGGCGCGGTGGTCATCCGGGTCGAGGATTTCCCGGATGAGGCGACCCAGCGGGCAATGGGGCTCCGTAGCCCGTTCGATATTCTCGGCCTCTATCATGGCGTCGCCGTGCCGCACAAGAGCATCGCCGACCCGCTTCCCCATGTCGACATGATCTATCTCTATCGCCGGCCGATCCTGGCCTATCGGCAGCGCACCGGCGAGAACCTGGCCCGGCTGGTGCGGCATGTGCTGATCCATGAGATCGGCCATCATTTCGGTTTCAGCGACGCCGACATGGCCAGGATCGAGGCGGCCCCGTGAGAGCTTTCGGGCGGTGGTGCCGCAGCTTCACCCGCTGGCGCGAGCGAAGCTGGTGGCCCTACCCGGACTCGAACCGGGACGCCTTGCGGGCTCGCGATTTTCGTACCACTTCGGCTTTCGCCGCCCCGCGAGGGTTCGTGGTCTGGACTGTCCCTTCGCCATCACGGCCGATGGCCGCCTTAGGCGCCGCCCGTCCAGTCTCTACACCTTCCCGATTTTTCGGGCTTGGCTCGGGATCAGCAGCAAAGCCTTCCCCGACTTTGGGCGGTTCTACGCGCGGCGTTTCCGCCGCGGCACTCAATCATGTTCAAGTCGCGTGCGTCTACCAATTCCGCCATAGGGCCCGGCCCCCTCGATAGCACGCGGCCGCGACAAACGCCAATCCGCGTCGTCGCCGGGTCGGGCCGCCGGCGGCCGCACCCGATCCGCTTGCCCGATCCGCTTGCCCGATCCGCTTGAAGGCTCCGGGGTCAGGGCTGCCGCGGGCCACAACGCGCGCCCTCAAACCTGCAACGGCCCTGGTCCTGGCCAACTATTCCTCGCCGCTACCGCCTCAATCGAGCTTGCAGTGGTCGATTATCTGTTGCGCAGTTGTCGGGATCGGGGTTGGCACCGGCGCGGTCTGGCCGGCGGCGCGGTCGAACTCCAGGCCATTGGTTCCGGCGATGGTAAGAATGATCCCGTCCGCCACCACACTTTTGAACGACAATTTGTCGTCGATCGAGAATGCGTAGGCGCTGGAGTCGAGGCCGCCGCCTAATGTTGGCTTGTACGGCGCATGGATCAGGGCGGTAAAAGGATTGAATGTGTACTCGGCCCTCTTGTCGGCCGGCAGGGTTATGTAATTGTATTGCAGGCGGCAATAGGCGAGGGCGGCTTTTTGGTAGGCCGCGACATTGGTTTTTAGATCGAGCCCAATGCAACCTCGATTGACAATCGGAACCCAACCGTACACGGCCTGCATCGTTATGTAAAACGGAGGAGGTTGCGGGTTTTGGCAGGCCTTGTTGCCATAATAGCTCTCGTTCACGAACAGATTGGCGACGGTTCTGATATCCTGGCAGGTTCCACTATTATCCATAGTGCTTGGATAACATCGGTTCCACAAATCGATGAACGATTTGCCGGCCACACCCAAATTCGGGGGGTTCACAAACAGTGGAGGCGTCGGGAGGACACATGCATTCGACGTATATTTGGCCTTGTAGTCAGCAGGATTTGAGCTCAACACCGGCGGCACCGGCGGGTATACAATGCCTCCGCCATCGTCCACCCGGGCTCCGAGGTATGACGCGGTCAAGAGGTTGAAGGTGCCGGGAAGTTTCGGCAGGTTATAAACGCCGGTGCTCGGTGAGGAGAACGGTGCGAGAGAACAGGCTTTGGCGGCAACCGGCGGAAAATTAGGCCGAACCATATCGTCAAAATAGGCCGGAACGTACGTTGGCCAATTGTTTCCGCCGCTTGAGAACTTGTCGAGGGTTGCCCTGAATTGGGCGGTGGTCAGCGCCGTGCCGACATAAGGCACCGGCACTGGTGGCACTACCCCTAGATTGACGCTGTTGCCGGCCTTGGTCAGCGGCCCCATCGCGACCGGCAGGAATACCGAATCGAGCGACGACACATTATAGTTGACGAAACGAAGATCAATTTTGGTTCGGGTAGGCGCCGGCAGCGTGGTGTTGAGGGGGGGGCCTTCGGCCGAGGCGAGAGTGTATTCCTGAAGCTGGAACGGAATGCCATCGAGCGGCTGGAGCGCATTCTCGAACAGCGCCACGGTGCACTTTGCGCCGGTGGAGTATGTACAAGTCGGAACCGCGGCCCCGGCCAGATATTTGACAGGAGGTGGTGGGACCCCGCCTCCGGGTGGTGGCGGCTCTTTGGGTGGGTTGCCGAGGGCGTTTGTGACCTTGACCGAGTGGTAGGCCGCTTGGGTGTCAAGGAAGACGATGCGCCCGGAATTCCACCAATCGATATATTGGTCGGGGATTTTTCCCCGATTTTCCGGCGTTGTCGTCAGCAACTGGGTGTAAAATGGAACGGTGACCTCGACCCACTGTCCTGGTGCGATGCCTTCATCGTCACCGATCTGAATGTAGGCTCGACGCAGTCGGGTGGTTACAAACCTTCGAGGGCTGACAAAGTTGCTGTCCCAGTCGGTGACTTTGAATTGAGCCTGCATCCATAAATCAGCCTTGGTCGGCAGCTGGATGAAGGATTCGAAGAATACATAAATGTTATTGCCATTAGCCGGGTTGTTGTTGTAAATGCGCAGCTTTTTGCACGGCACCGGATCGGTATAGGCGCAGGCAGCGGCGGTGCCGGCAAAACCAAAGAAAACCAAAGAAAACAGGAAGAACAACGTGGCGGCGGCGCGTTTCATCGTGCATTCCCAAGATTCTGCCAGCCAGAGATACAGGAACTCTCGGTTTTATTGGCCGGCAATGCAAGCAAATTCGATTTGCCACAACCGCGTTGCGAGCGGCGACGCGGCCGCGGGCGGACGGCTGGAGGCGACATTCAGAAGCGGATGCTGGCTTTGAGGCTGACCCCCTGGTCGCGTACCCTCGCCCCGTAATGGGCGTCATAGGCGAGCTTCAGCGCCCACCGGCTGTCAGGCAAGAACATGTCCGCACCCGCCGCGACATCGGCGGTCACCGTATCGATGCCGGTGGCGACGCTGAATGGGGCGACCCCGCCGGGAGCGCCGGCGAACGAGGCATCGACGGCAAAGGCGGTGTTGCTGAACGCGCTGACGCCGAGACGGGCGAAGGGCCTGACCAGCACACCGTTTTGCAGGCCGGTCTGGGTCCCGACCTCGACCGCGGGCGAGGCGCTGAAGACGGTCGTGCCGCTGCCGGAAACGTTGAGGTCGGCGCCGCCGGCGCCCTGTTCGCTGAAGCCGTTGAGGTTGACCCGCATCACGTTGAGGTCGACAAGCGGCTTCAAATACCACGCCCCGCGATCGACCAGATACGCGGCCCGCAATTGCCCGCCGACGCGGCTGATGTTGCTGTCGGAAGTGGGGGCGGCGCTGAAGTCGGGGAAATTGATGTAGCGGTCGGTCGAGTACCAGCCGTAGCCGCCATAAACCGCGGCCGCGAGCAGCAGCGGCCCGGGATTGTATTTGATCGCCGCCCCGAAATGGGCGCGGTTCGCTTGCGACTGCGCGAGGTTTCCGGCGGTGTTGATATTGCCGTGATCGTAGCCGAGGCCGAAGCTGGCAAACCACCCCGGCCGCAGCATCACTTCGGCGCCGCCCGACATCACAAACGCGTTCTCGCCAAAGCCGAGGCTGCCCGAGGTCGCGTTGAGGTCGAGAAACTTGCCGCCGAGCTGCGCCCAGACGCACTGTCCTTCCTTGATGAAGGCATAGCGCCCGTCCGGGACATTGCAGCTCATCAGGCTGTTGGCGAAATGCAAGCCGGAATAGAAATCGGCGACCTTGTTGTCGGCATAGGTTTCGGGGGAAAGCTGGTTGTAGGCCTGTTGGAGCCCCGACAGATCGGGGATCGTGACCAGCGCCTGAGCCACCGGCAGGAAACTCGGCGAACTCCCGGCCTGTTGAATGGCGTTGATGTTCTGGCCGATCGCATTCTGGTTGCCGTTGAGGCCGGGCGGTGCGAAATCCACCGCGACCAGGAACGCCAGATCGTTCGGATCGAGGAGTGCGAGCTCGGGCGTCACCACGGCGGAACTGAAGAGATCGGCGCCGGCGAGGGTCAGACCTTGGTCCGTCACCCCGCCATTGGCGTGCACGATGGTGAACGGCGTCGTCACCGTCGGGATCGCGGTAGCACTCGGGTTCACCACCACCTGGCCGGCGAGCTGGGCGCTGCCGCTGACGTTGATCCGGTCGGATTGGCCAGTCGTCGGGTTGATGTCGACGGAAATCTTGCCGGCGGTGCCCTGCACCAGATTTCCGGTCAGCGCGGTGGTCTGCAAGACCCCGGCCCCGCCCGGCGACAAATTACCGTTGTTGTTAAAGGCGTTGTTCGGGCCGATATAGAGCGTTGCGCCGGAATTGACGGTGCCGCCCGGCAGATTGTTGAAGGTGTTGCGGCCCGGCCCGAGCGCCACATTCCCGATCACGGTTCCGGCGTTGTTGACGACGTTGTTGCCGATCACCGGTGGCGATGAGGGCGTCGGGCCTGGGCTCGGGGCGCCGAGGATCGCGGTTCCGGCGAGGCCGGAGGCGGTGGTGATGGTTCCGAGGTTGTTCAGGGTGTTGTTTGCGCCGCCGATCAGCTCGACGCCGGCGCCGGTTCCCGAACCGCCGGTAATCGTCCCGCCGGCGACGCCGATCGTGATATCGCCGCCGTTGGCTTGAGCCAGAATGGCGGCAGACGCTGGTCCGGCCGCGGTCACATCGCCTGAAGTATTGATATTGACGCCGCCGGCGTTATTCGTCGCGAGGACATTGATCCCGGAGCCGCCCTCGCCTCCAACCAGAATGCGTCCTGACGAGCTTACGATCGCGCTGTTCGCGCCGGATGACGCGATGCCGACGCCGCCATTCGCCAGCAAAATATTGCCCGACGAGTTGACCTGGACCAGGTTTCCCTGAGCCGCGATCCCGGCGCCGCTGCCGCCGATCACGATCGCCCCCGACGATGTGACGTTGGTGGCGCCGCCCGCCGAGGAAGCGGCGATCGCGTTGCCGTTGCCGTTGATGGCGATGACGCCCGACGAGATTACCGACGCCCCGTTACCACCGGATGCGGCGATCCCGGTGCCGCCATTCGCCAGCGAGATGCCGCCCGACGAGTTGACCTGGACGAGGTTTCCCTGAGCCGCGATGCCGACGCCGCTGCCGCCGATAAAGAGATTCGCCGACGATGTGACATTGGTGGCGCCCGGTGAAGACGCGGCGATCGCGCTGCCATCGCCGCCGATCGAGATGACGCCAGAGGCGCCGACATTGGCCCCGTTCGCGCCGGCTGCACTAATCGCGGCGCCGCTGCCGGCGAGGGATATGTTTCCCGACGAGGTGACGTTGGCGGCGCCACCCAGCGAAGACGCATCGATCGCGCTGCCATTGCCGGCGATCGCGATGACGCCCGACGAATTCACCGAGGCCCCGCTGGCGCCTGTCGTGGTGATCCCGGTGCCGCCGTTCTCCAGGGAGATGTTGCCCGAGGAGTTTACCTGGACCTGGTTTGCCGCGGCATCGATGCCGGTGAGGGTGCCATTGCCGGCGATGAACATGCTCCCCGACGAGGTGACGTTGGCGGCGCCGCCGGGCCCGCTCCCGCCGGCGGCGCTGATCCCGGTGCCGCCATTTGCCAGGGAGATCGCGCCCGACGAGGTGACCTGGGCGAGGTTGCCCTCGGCATCGATCCCGGTGCCGGTGCCGGCGATGAAGATATTCCCCGAGGATGCGACGCTAGCGGCGCCGCCGGTCGAAGACGCATCGATCGCGCTGCCATTGCCGCCGATCGCGATCATGCCCGACGCGTTGACGGTGGCCCCGTTCGTGCCGGATGCGCTGATCCCGGTACCGGTCGCGACCGAAATGTTGCTCGACGAGCTGACCGCGGTCAGGGTTCCCTGCGCACTAATGCCGGTGCCGGTGCCGGCGATGAAGATATTCCCCGAGGATGCGACGCTGGCGGCGCCGCCGGTCGAAGACGCATCGATCGCGCTGCCATTGCCGCCGATCGCGATGCTGCCCGACGCGTTCACGGTGGCCCCATTCTTGCCGGATGCGCTGATCCCGGTACCGGTCCCGACCGAGATGTTGCCCGACGAGCTGACCGCGGTCAGGGTTCCTTGCGCGCTAATGCCGGTGCCGGTGCCGGCGATGAATATGCTCCCGGTTGAGGTGACGCTGGCGGTCCCGCCGGATGACGACGCATCGATCGCGTCGCCGCTGCCGCCGATCGCGATGCCGCCCAACGAATTGACGGTCGCCCCGGTCGCGCCGGATGCGCTGATCGCGGTGCCGCTATTGGCCAGGGAAATGTTGCCCGAGGAGTTGATCCCGGCGAGGTTTCCCTCGGCATCGATCCCGTTGCTGTCGTTGCCGACGACGGACATATTCCCCGACGAGGTGACGTTCGCGTCCCCGCCGGCGGAAAAGGCAAGAATCGCGGCGCCACTGCCGCCCAGCGAAATGCTGCCCGACGAGGTGACGTTGGCGGTGCCGGTATTGGCGATGGCGCTGATCGCATTCCCGTCGCCGCCGATCGAGATGCCGCCCGACGAACTCACATTGGCGGTGGTCCCGCCGATTGCACTGATCCCGATGCCGCTGCCGCCCAGCAGCAGATTGCCCGACGACGTGACATTGGCGGCCCCGCCAACGGAAACGCCGATAATCGCGACGCCATCGTCGGCGATCGAGATCGCGCCCGACGAGTTGATGCTGACCATTCCGGTCCCGTCCGATCCGGCGACGATCCCGGCGCCCGTGCCACCCTTCACGGAAATAGCGCCGGAAGAGTTGACGGTAACCACACCCGAGCCGGCGGCGGAAATACCCGCACCTCCATTAGTCAACGAAATGTTGCTCGATGAGGCGATGCTGATCGGGTCGGTGGATTCGGAGGAGGCGTTGATGCCGATCGCGGAATTGCCCGCCAAGGATATGGCGCCCGAGGAATTTACGATGACGCCGCCGCCGCTGGCCGGGCCGCCGAGATCAGTCGCATCAATCGCGTCGCCGTCGCCCGTAATCGAGATCGGGCCTGACGAGCTTACCGTGACATGGTCCCCGGCAGTCGCATTGATCCCGGTGCCGTCGCCGGTCACCGCGATGCTGCCCGAGGAAGTCAAGGCCACGATACCATCGCTGTAGGCGAGGATGCCGTTTCCGCCCTGCGCCAGGGAGATGTCACTCGTCGATGCGAGGTTTATTGTCCCGCCGGCAAAGGAAAGTAAATTGATCCCATTGGCAAACAGGCCTTTGATCGAGATGCCACCCGAGGTGGTTGCATTGATCGCGCCGTCGCTCTGAGCGACGATGCCATCGACAAAATCATCGGCGATAATGATCCGGAACGGGCTCGTCGCGCTGACGAGCGTGATATTGCCGCTGCCCAGGAATAAGATCCCCGGCTGACCGCTGCCAATTGTCGGGGCGATATCGCTGGTCAGGGATTTGACGTTGAGATCGGTTGTTCCCGGTGGCGCTTCGACACCGGCGGATTGGTTGCCCGAGCAGGTGACGACCCCAACCCCGGAACACGCATCGGGGGCCGCTCGAGCGCCACCGGGCGAGGCCGTGCACAACGCCGCGGCCGCCACGATGATCTGCCATATCAATGCTTTGCCGGGTTGGGCGCCGAGCCTGCGCGGGGGCTGGCCGGCCCGCCTGTTCGACCGCGTGAAACTGATCATATTTCGATTCCCCTGGCCGACCCGCCCTTCAGCGCGCAGCATCTTTGGATATCTGGCGTCAATGAGCCGTCCCGTTTTCGTCATAACGGGGAATCATAATTCGCCTATTTGGTTCGGTCAATCTGCCGACTGTTGCCTGCCGGCTGCTGGCCCGCTGTGGCTGGCCGGCTGAGGTGTTAAAAGCGGTTGAAAGCCCGCCGGTCGTCCGGTCTGCGCGCCTGCGCTCTACGAGGTCTGAACGATCTCGTTGAGCGCGCAACTCATGGCGCCGCGGCCGCCGCGGCAAAGCGCTCCCAGCCGGCCCGGCGCAGCTGGCAGGCCGGGCACTGGCCGCAGCCATAGCCCCAATCGTGGCGCCGGGTGCGGTCGCCGAGATAGCAGCTATGCGTCTCCTCGACGATCAGCGCCACCAGCGCCGCGCCGCCGAGCTTGTGGGCGAGCGCCCAGGTCGCGGCCTTGTCGCGCCGCATCAACGGGGTGTGGATGACAAAGCGATGCTCCATGCCGAGCGACAAGGTCGCCTGCAATGCTTTGAGGGTGTCGTCGCGGCAATCGGGATAGCCCGAAAAGTCGGTCTCGCACATGCCGCCAATCAGGTGCCGCGCGCCGCGCCGGTAGCCGACCGCCGCCGCGAAGGTGAAAAACATCAGGTTGCGGCCGGGAACAAAGGTATTCGGCAGCCCATTTTCGGCAAAGACTATGGCGTTGTCGCGGGTCAGCGCGGTGTCGCTGATCCGGCCGAGCACGCCGAGATCGATCAGGTGATCGCCGCCGAGCCGATCGCTCCAGTGCTGAAACTCGCGGCGCAGCCGGGCCAACGCCGCCACCCGGCATTCGAGTTCGACCCGGTGCCGCTGGCCGTAATCGAAGCCGATGGTTTCGACCGTGGCAAAGCGTTCGAGCGCCCAGGCGAGGCAGGTCGCCGAATCCTGCCCGCCGGAAAACAGTACGAGCGCTTTATCGCGGCGATCGGCGGTCGGGCTCGGTGCTGCATTCATCGGCCACGAATAGCCGCTCGCCGGACGGCGATCAACCGACCCCGAACCTCCGACCCAGGATCAGCGGCGAACCAGGCTGGCGACCAGAAACCCGACCGCAAACGCGATCGCGAGACTGGTGATCGGGTTGTGCTCGACCTGCTCGGAGACGTTGCCGACGGCGCGCTCGCCCTGGCTGCGCAACTCCTTGGCCATCTCGCTCGCCCGCTCCTGCGCGGTCAGCGCCCATTGCTCGCTCGCCTGCGCCAGCTCGCGGATCGATTGCGAGGCCTGGTCGATAACCGAGCGCAGCTTGTCGACCGCCTCGCTCGCCTGGCCAAAGCCGAACCCGCCGCCATTACCCTCGCCATTGCCCGCTTCCTGCTTTTCCGCCATGGCCCTTTTCCCGTCACAAGGTTGCCACCATCGAGATCATGACGGGAAACGTTGGCCGTGGCGAAACGCTCCGCATCCTTTGCCGCAACCGCCGGCGGCGTTGCTATAGTGCGCGCCGATCGCCCTCGGAGGCCCCGATGACCGCCAATCTCGACCCCTATCTAGCACTCGGCGTGCGGCCCTTCATCAATTGCTGCAGCGTGCGCACCTTGCATGGCGGCAGCCTGATGCTGCCACAGGTGCGCGCCGCGATGGATGCCGCCTCGCGCGTCTTCGTCAACCTCGACGAGCTGATGGAGGCGGCGGGCCGGCGGCTGGCCGAGCTGACCCTAGCCGAGTGGGGCCTCGTCACCTGCGGCAGTGCGGCCGCGGTGGCGCTCGGCACGGCGGCCTGCGTCGCCGGCAACGACCCCGTTAAGATGCTGCGCCTGCCGTTCACCGAGGGCATGGTCAACCGGGTCATCATCCCGAAGAGCCAGCGCTTCGCCTACGACCAGGCGGTGCGCATGGTCGGCTGCCATATCGTCGAGATCGACAGCGCGGCGGAGCTCGCCCGCGCGCTCGACGAGCCGGTGGCGCTGGTCGTCCTGCTCGGCAATCGGGAGCACCTCTCGGACCTGCGGCTCGAAGCGATCGCCGCGCTGACCCGGCCGCGCGGCATCCCGATCATGGTCGACGCCGCCTCCGAGCATCTCGAACGGCCGAGCCCGTGGCTGGAGCGCGGCGCCGATCTGGTCATCTATAGCGGCGGCAAGTTTTTGCGCGGGCCGCAGACCAGCGGGTTGCTGCTCGGCCGCAGGGCCCTGGTCGAGGCGGCCTGGCGCAACGCCTCGCCGCATCAGGCGCTGGGCCGGCCGATGAAGGTGTCGAAAGAGGACATCGTC
Source organism: uncultured Alphaproteobacteria bacterium (assembly GCA_963755435.1). Classification (GTDB taxonomy): domain Bacteria; phylum Pseudomonadota; class Alphaproteobacteria; order ATCC43930; family CGMCC-115725; genus AP-15. The sequence continues at coordinate 107,424 of CAVWJX010000011.1, read as the reverse complement.
GGCGTGCTCGCCGCAGTCGAATACTGGTTCGACCAGCGCGACCGCGCCGCCGAGCGCCAGCAATGGCAGGATGACTGCGCGCTGATCGCCGAGTGCGTCGGGCGGGTGCCGCGGGTGCGCAGCGAGATCGTCGAGCCCGAGGGCGTCGATTTGGTGCCGCGGCTGAAGGTGGTCTGGGACCAATGGCACTACCCGATGGGCGGCCTCGGGCTGCGCCGGCAGCTGCTCGACGGCGAGCCGCGGATCATGCTCGACGACAATTCGGCGACCGAGGACAGCATCGTCATCGATCCGTTCCAGCTGCAGCCGGGCGAGGCGGCGCTGGTCGGCGAGGCGATCGCCGCGGCACTGCGCGAGGCCGCCGACAACCTGCCCGAGCCGGCGCCGGCTCAGCCGGCCGAGATCGCCGGCGAGTGGGAGGTGCGGGTCGAGTTCCTGCAGGGCGGACGGGTTCATCGGATGAGCCTCGACCAGCGCGGCCCGCAGCTCGCCGGCCAGCAGCGCTCGGCCGGGTTCGAGGGGCCGGTCGCGGGCTGGCTCGACGGCAGCCGGGTCCAGCTTTCGTTTGCCGCGCGCTTCGAAGGCAGCACGATCGCCTACCTGCTCGAAGGCGAAATCGCCGACGGCGCGATGCGCGGCACCGCGACGCTCGGCGCCGCCAGCGACCAGAATTACGGCATCGTCAACCGCAGCCAATTCGGCCCCGCCCGCTGGAACGCGAGCCGCGTGGGGTGAGGGGCGAGCACCCTTCTAACCACTGCCGCGTCGCGCGACGCGGAGCTTGGACTGCGCCAGCGACGGCCCGAGCGCCTGCCGGCGAGCGACCAGATTTGGGATGAAAGTCGCTCCTCAGTTTCGAGCCCGCGGAGCCTCCTAGCGGCCTCCGGCCAACCGTGTCCGGCCGCTCTCATGGCCTTGATCGGTTCGAGAAACAGAGTCTAGGGATGGCACAAACCTCATAAAAATTATCTCGAGATCGATAATTCTTATCTCGGGTGTTGACATTGCGACAGGATGGCGCGAAAAGAGCGTCTGTAAACCGGCTTATCCCGGTCGGGCCGCGCCGAGGCGATCTCCTGCTCTCGCCGCGGGAACCATAGGTTTCTGGATATGGAAATTAGGCTCGACCCCACAGATGGACATCTGATCTACGGGGTCAAAATTAATGACCATCAATTTCTCGGGCGTCTGAAGGCCCCCCAACTATCCCAGATCGCGCCAGACCCCCGAGATTCGGAAGACCGAAAGAAGGTTGATGCAAGTAAGGATCTTCAGGATCTTCGAGAGATACGTGAAGAGGTACAGCGCCTCTTTGCCGGTGCGAAGGCGAAGAACGTTGGTCCTTACGCGGATTACATAGCAGAGGTCCACGCACAGAAGGTAGATGGAATTACGCCGCCGATTATCCTTTACTCAGAGGACAGGCTGGCCGAGGGCTTCGACGAGTTGGGGAAAGAATTCATCCAGGTCCCTTATGACAAGCGGCTTGTCGCGATAGACGGTGAAACGCAGCTTGCGGCTCGTTTTGAAGTCGCAAACCGTCTCCCGGAGACTAAGAACGAGTTTGTCCCGGTCTACATCTGCCACGGCAGAGACAAACTGTGGGCGCGCCAGTGTTTCCACGACCTCAACGTACTTGGCGTTCGACCCAACGCGGCCCTGAGCATCGGCATGGATGCCCGAGACCCGCTAACGCAGGTGGCTCGCGAGGTTGAGCGCCGGGTTCCATTCTTTAGGGACCGGGTAAATAAAGTTCGGCGCCAGTTAGGTGGACATGACACCGATGTGGTGACGATCACTTCGCTGCGCGGAGCATGTATAACGCTCGCCGAAGGGATTGGTGGCGTCAAATACGGAGCTCGGCCGGTACCCTTGCCCAGCGACAAGACACAGCGAGCGCTCCAGGCAGCCGTCGAGTGGTTCACGGCGGTAACTGACGCTATTGGTCCGGCGATGGAGGACCGCGAGAGCAAGTTGGCCTCCGCCCCGACTGTGCTTGCTGCGATCGGCGCAATGGGCCACGAGATTGTCAATGTCGGCGATCCCGCAGCGCGCGAGGTCAAAACGGCCGCGCTGATCCGAAAACTTAGGACCGTGGATTGGCGGCGTGGCAAGCATTGGGAAGGCATAGCCGGAAAATTCACGCCGAAGGGAACGTTCTCGGTCGGCGGAAGCAAGGAGACGGCATATGCGGTCTACGAGGCGCTAAATGACGAGACTTCCCCTGGCTACGTCAGTGTCCGCAGTCAAATGACCGCACAGGCCGCCGAGTAGTTTGGGCCCGGTTTGCGGGCGTCCAGCGCTCGCGACGGGCCTCACTCCTCTACCATTCTGCGATGGGTGACTTCGTCTCCAGAGGCCGACGACATGCTGAAATACCACCAATGTTGCAGTGACCAGGTTTCGGTCTGGGGCGGCCTCTGGGTCGATTTCTTCGAGGGTGGCCATCGCGAAGTCGACGAGCAGGAGATCGATGAATTTGAGCCTAGGCTTGGCGATGATATGTTTTGCCGCGCATGCGGTTATACTTGGAACTATGGACAGGTGGGTAATTCGTAACTCAGGCGGCGCGCAGGACGAAATCAACATGGATTTCGTCGTAAGGGAAGAGGATGCGGCCGTTGTCGGCGTGGTCGACTACGCCGGCCTTGAGCAGCGCCTGGATGTCGCCATGCACGGATTTGACGTCTCGGCCGATCCGGCGGGCGAGTTCCTGGATCGCGACAGGTCCGGCGCCGGTCAGGGCTCGCAGCACCTCCAATCGCTTCGGGGTGATCACCTTCCACAACAGCTCAGCGCTGCCGAAGCTGATCAACGCCCCTTGGTCCTCGCCCTGGAACGCATGCAGCAGTCGCGCTTGGGTTGCCTCCACCGAGGAAACGCCGATCGTTACCGTACTCATCGCAGGCTCCATTTGTCACCCGGGATGAAGGCGTGGATACGCGGGTCAAGCCCGCGCAAGACGATAGCGAATCGGTCCGAGCGAGGCCGATCGTATTCTCAGTGGAAGATTGCCTACCCCCGCTGAGACCCGAGAGATTTGAAATGCGCGCCGCTTCGGGTCACCCCTTCGCCCAACTTGCCGCACCTTTGCCGGCGAGGCGGCCGAAGACGAGGCCGGACATCAGGCCGGTGCCGCTGGCGTAATTGTGGTAGAAAAGGCCGCCGACCATCTCGCCGGCGGCAAAGAGGCCGGGGATGCTATGGCCGGTCACATCCTCGACTTGCGCCGCATTGCTGATCTTGAGCCCGCCGAAGGTGAAGGTGATGCCGGTCGTCACCGCGTAGGCCTCAAAGGGCGGGGTGTCGAGACGCTGCGCCCAATTGGTCTTGTCGATCGCGAGGCCGGTGGTGCGCAGCCCATCATGGATATTGGGGTTGAACGGCAATTCGGGGCGCGGCGCGGCGTTGAAGGCGCGCACGGTTGCGAGAAAGCGGGCCGGGTCGACGCCTTCGAGCCGCGGCGCCAGGGCCTCGAAGCTGTCGGCGCTCTCCTTGGTGACGCGCCGGATGCGGTATTCCTCGCGCAGCAGGTGGACCACCTTCTGGTCGAAGATCTGCCAGGCGAACAGGCCCGGCTGGTTCAGGATCTCGCCGCCGTATTTGGCGTAGGTGTAGCTGTGGAAATCGAGGCCCTCATCGAGATAGCGCTCGCCGCGGGCGTTGACGATGATGCCGAACGGGTAGTTGTGCTTTTGAAAGCGGTCGCCGACATCGAGGTCGCCAAAAGGCGGCGCGTTCAGATCCCAGGCGACCGCATGGGCACCCGACCAATGGCCGTGGACGGCCGCACCCAGGTCGAGCGCCATCTTCAGCCCCTGGCCGGTGTTGAAGCGCGAGCCGCGCACCTTGGCGAGGTCCCAGTTCGGCCCGAGATAGCGCGCCCGCATCTCGGTATTGGCCTCGAACCCGCCGCACGCCAGCACCACCGCCTTTGCCCGCAACTCGCGGATCTGGCCGCGGTGGCGCACCCGCACCCCCTCGACCCCGCGCTCGCCGGTCAGCAACGCGACGGCCGGCGTCTCGTAGAGGACCCCGATCCCGTCGCGTGCGGCGCGGGCGTGCAGCGCCTTGATCAGTTCCTTGCCGCCGCCCCAGATATGGCAGGCGAGCCCGCCCCAGAATTTGAACTTGCCGTCGACCCGAAACGCCTGGCGGCCGAGCCCCAATTGAAACCGCACGCCCTGCTCGCGCATCCACAGCGCCGCCTCGAAGCTGCCGCGGACCAGGATCTCGGTCAGGTCGGGGTCGCAGCGATACTGGGTCAGCCTGCCCATGTCGTCGAAATACTGTGCCTCGTCATAGGTGCCGACATCGACGTTGGCGAGTTCGTGGTCGTTGATGTCGGGGATCAGCCGGGCGAGGTCCTCCCCGCCGTGATAGACGACGCGAAAGGCGCCGCCGGTAAAGGCCGAGTTGCCGCCCTTCTGGTCCTCGGGGGCGATTTCGAGCATCAGCACCGAGGCGCCGTTTTCTAGCGCCGAGAGCGCGGCGCAGCTGGCGGCATTGCCGGCGCCGACCACGATCACGTCAACCGGTGTGCCCGTGTCGATCTCCACCACCCGATCCTCCGGCAATCTCGGTCCAGTATTCTAGCGGGGCCAGAGCCTCGCACCCGGCCCGGCAGTGGTCAATGCGGGGCGCAAAGCCGCTCGCCGCGCGCGCCCCGAGCGGATAACCTTGGCGATCAAGTCGATCAGGTCGATCTCGTCGATCGGGACGGACGGGGGTGCGGTGGCCGAACTCGCGCAACAAGGGGCTGACGGCACGGCGCGGGTCAGCCTCGCGGCGATCTTTGCCGCGTTCTTTCAGCTCGGCGTGACGAGCTTTGGCGGCGGCACCGCGGGCTGGCTCTACCGCGCCATGGTGCGCCGGCGGGGCTGGATCAGCGATCAGACATTCCTCGTCGATGTCGGGCTGAGCCGGCTGATGCCGGGCTCGGCCGGGGTCAATCTGACGGTCCAGGTCGGGCAGCGGCTGCGCGGGGCGGCCGGCGCGGTGACCGCGGTCTTCGGGCTGTTGTCGGGGCCGCTCTTCATCGTCGTCGGGCTGGCGGCGGGCTATGCGAGGATCGCCGGCAACCCGGTCGCGCACGCCGTGCTCGATGGGGTGGCGGCGGGGGCGATCGGGCTGACCTTTGCCACCGGGCTCGTGCTGGTGCCGCGCGGCGTGGCGCAAGCGGGGCAGGTCGCGGTGACGGTCGCGACCGTGCTCGCGGTCGGCGTGCTGCGCTGGCCGATGCTGCCGGTCATCCTGTGCCTGGCGCCGCTCAGCATCGGGCTCGCCGCGGTGCAGCAGCGCCGGCATCCCTGAGATGGCGCAGGACTGGCGGACATGCCTGGGGCTGGCCGCGGTGTTCGCCCCGCTGTCGCTGTTTTCGATCGGCGGCGGCGCCTCGCTCCTGGCCGAGATCGAGCAGCAGGCGGTCAGCATCCACCATTGGACGACGCAGCAGGAATTCGCCGACCTGTTCGCGATCTCGCGCGCCGCCCCCGGACCCGGCACGATGCTCTCGGCGCTGATCGGCTGGAAGGTGGCGGGCTGGGCCGGCGCGCTGACCGCGACCGTGGCGCTCTATCTGCCGTCCTCGCTGTTGGTTTATGGCGCGGCGCGGATGTGGGGAAGGTGGCGCGGCTCGCGCTGGCACAGCGTGGTCGAGCAGGGGCTCGCGCCGATCGCCGCCGGGCTGATGCTGGCCGGCGGGCTCGCGGTGTTGGAGGTGGCCGGCGGGCTCGCGGTGTGGGCCGCGGCAGCGGTGGCGACGGTGGTGCTGCTGCGCTGGCCGAAGCTCCATCCGCTGGCCTTGTTCGCCGCTAGCGGCGCGCTGTTCGGCCTCGCCGCCGCCTTGGGCGGGTGAGGGCGGGCCGAGGATCGGGTGGAGGCTTTGCCACAGATCACCGCGGAAATCTCGACCGAATGGCGCTGCTTCGCGCAGCTCTCGGCGAGCGAGCTCTATGAATTGCTGCGCTTTCGCCAGCAGGTCTTTGTCGTCGAACAGGGTTCGCCCTATCCCGACCTCGACGGTCTCGACCAAGAGGCGGCGCACCTGCTGCTGCGCAACGGGGGCGATCTCGCCGGCTATTTGCGGCTGGTGCCGAGACCCGGCCCGCCGCCCGTCATCGGCATCGGCCGGGTGGCGCTGGCGCCTGCCGCTGCGCCGCCGGGGCCTGGGGCGGGCCATGATCGAGCAAGCCCTCAAGCGGTGCGGCGCGGAATACCCGGAGCGGCCGGTGACGCTGCGGGCGCAAACCTACTTGGTGCCGTTCTACCGCAGCTTCGGCTTTGCCGTGACCTCCGCGCCGTTCGACGATTTCGGCGTGCCGCATGTCGAGATGAGGCGGCCGGCGGCCTAGGCGGCGACTTCTTCGCCGAGCGGGACGCGGGTCACCTGGTGCGCTTGCAGTGCCGGCAGCACGTCGCGGGCGAAGCGGCGGATCTGCTCGATGAACAGCTCGTGCGGCAAGACCCCGCGATTGAGGCTGACCTGCACATTGTCGGCGCCGGCGCTGTCGGCGGCAGCGATGATCCGCCGGATGACTTCTTGGGCCGTGCCCCACGGCATCTCCTCGGCCTGGCGCTCGACATCCTCCATCGTCAGGTTGCGGAAATCCTCGCGCGCGAACTCGGCGGCGCGACGGTTTTCCGGGCGCACATAATCGGTCGACGCCGCACTCGAATAGCCGGTCTCGCGCTGGCGGCTGGTCTCGGTGAAGTTGCCGTGGCTGAATAGGGTGCGGTTGAAATAGAGATGGTAGGGGCCCATTTCGCGCACCGCCTCGGCCTTGCTGGGCGCCACATAGGCGCTGATCCCGAGCGAGAGATGGTCGGGGGTGATGCGGTGGCCGGCGCGTTCGAGGCATTGCGCGTAGTAGCGGATGATGTCGTCGCGCAGCCCGCGCGAGCGGCCGAGGCCGGGGGTGATCGGCAGGTCGTGGCGGGCGGCGAACTCGATCGATTCCTTGCTGCCGACGACCGGCATCCAGATCGGCGGGCGCGGCTGCTGCAATGGCCGCGGCCACAACGCGGCGTCGCGATAGCTCCAATAGCGGCCCTCGTAGGAGAAGACCTCCTCGCTCCAGGCGCGGGTGACGATCTCGAAGGCTTCGTCGAAGCGGCCGCGAGACTCGGCGAGCGGCACGTTGTGCACCTGGTATTCGCGCGGGATGCCGCGGGCAAAGCCGGCGATCAGCCGGCCATTCGACATGCAATCGAGCATTGCCAGCTCTTCGGCCAGCCGCAACGGCTCGTGCAATGGCAGCAGATTGCCGTAGATCAAGAGCTTCAGGTTCTTGGTGCGCTGCGCCGCGGCCGCGGCCAACAGATTGGGCGAGTTCATCAACCCGTAGGGCGAGCAATGATGCTCGTTGAAGCCGACCCCGTCATAGCCGAGCCGGTCGAGCTCCTCCCAGGCGTCGAGGTGCTCGGCATAGGTGCGCGCCGCGATTTCGGGCTTGAAGTGCTGTTTGGGCAGCGGATAGGGCAATTCGTTGCCGATCTTCAGATGATCGAGCTGCTCGCCATAGGCCAATAGATCGAACACGAAAACTTTCATGCGTTCACCTCCCGATCCATGACCCTATGGGCCGCGGCAAGCCGGTTCAACCGGAATCGGGTCTCGGGTATCGTGCGGCTCGGGTTCATCAAGGAGTAACCAAGAATGGATGGCATCGCCCCGAATTGTCTCGACGGCGTTCGCGTGCTCGACCTGACCCAGTTCGAGGCCGGGCCGTCCTGCACCGAAACCTTGGCCTGGCTCGGCGCCGAGGTGGTCAAGGTCGAGAACCCGAAGGCCGGCGAACCCGGCCGCACCCTCGGCAGCGGGCCGGCGCCGGGGACCGATTCCTATTATTTCATGATCTACAACGCCAATAAGAAATCGGTCACCGTCGATTTGAAATCGGAGCGCGGCCTTGCCCTAGTCAAGGAGCTGGCCGGGCATGCCGATGTCTTTGTCGAGAATTTTGCACCGGGGGCGATCGAGCGGCTGGGGCTCGGCTGGGAGGTGCTGCACGCGCTCAACCCGCGCCTCGTCTATGGCCAGGTCAAGGGCTTCGGCACCGGCAGCCCGTACGAACAGAACCTCGCCTTCGACATGATTGCGCAAGCCTGCGGCGGCACCATGGCGATCACCGGCGAGCGCGACGGGCGGCCGTGCAAGCCGGGGCCGACGCTCGGCGACACCGGCACCGGCATGCTGCTGGCGATCGGCGTCCTGGGGGCGCTCTTTCAACGCCAGGCGACCGGCACCGGGCGACTGGTGCAGGTGGCGATGCAGGACGCGCAGATGCAGTACAGCCGCGGCGCCTTTATCCAGCACGCGCGCACTGGTGAGCCGGCGATGCGCAACGGCGCCAAGTCGCTCGCCGGCGGCATGGCGCCGGCCGGCATCTACCCGTGCAAGCCCGGCGGCCCGAATGATTTCGTCTATCTGTTCGCCAGCCCGGCCAATCCGCAGCATTGGCACCGGCTGCTGGGCGCGATCGGTCGCGAGGAACTGATCGACGACCCGCGTTTCGCCACGCCGGAGGCGCGCAGCCGGCACGAGGCCGCGATCGAGGCGATGCTGACCGAATGGACGATGCGCCATGACAAGCACGAGGCGATGCGGCTCGTCGGCGCCGCCGGGGTTCCGGCCGGGGCGGTGCTCGACACCGGCGATCTGTTGGCCGAGCCGAGCTTTGCCGAGCGCGGCATGATCCAGACCATGCAGCATCCGTCGGGCAATTTGCAGATGCCGGCTTTCCCGGTCCGCTTCGACGGCGCGCCGGCCCCGGTCGAGCCGTCGCCGCTGTTGGGTCAGCATACGAGCGAGGTGTTCGGCCAATGGCTCGGCATGAGCCCCGGCGAGGTCGACGGGCTGCATCGCCAAGGGATCGTCTGAAGCGGTTTGGCCGGGGGCGGCGCGACCGGCCCGCCCGCTCTCGGCCAACCGACGGCGACGGCGACGGCGGCGAGGCGGCGGCGACCCCGCGCCGCCTGTTCCACCTGTTATTTGCAGGCCGGGAACAGGTGTTTCCAGCTCCCGACGATCGACATTTCCGGCACTTCTCCCGCATTTGCGAGCCTCGACGCATGCCGGGATACAATGGGAGCATGGCAATTTGATGGTGCCACAATCGCAAAAGGCGAGAATTGCCGGGCCGATACCGCCGCTCACCTGGCGGTGTTCTCGCGCCAAACGCGATTAGTCACCGACGAGGCTGGTTGCGACTGCCGCGAAAAGGCGGGACCATGGCCGCAGCGGACCGAAGAATCCGCGGCATGTCGGTGAAGGAAATTCCAATGAAATACGATGTCGTGATCGTCGGCGGGGGAGCCGCCGGATCGGTGCTGGCCGGCCGATTGGCGGCAGACCCAAAAACCTCGGTGCTGTTGCTGGAGGCCGGCCCGGATTACCCCGATCCGGCCAATATCCCGGACGAGATCAAATTCGGCCACACCCGCTTTGCCGAAGCGCCGGACTCCAAGCACAACTGGGCTCTGCGCGGCATCATCACCGAGGAGCAAGGGGCGATCCATGTGGCCCAGGGCCGGGTGATCGGCGGCGGCTCGTCGATCAACGGCCAGGCCATGCAGCGCGGCTTCCCCGAGGATTATGACTCCTGGGCGGCGCTCGGCAACGACGAGTGGTCGTATGACAAGGTGGTGCCGTATTTTCGCAAATCGGAGCGCGATCTCGACATCGAGGATAATTACTGCCACGGCTCGGACGGGCCGATGCCGGTCCGGCGCCGCCAGTCGGGCCCGCTGCCGGTGATCCAGCAGGCATTCCATGCGGCCTGCCTCGAAGCCGGGTTCGGCACCACCAGGGACAAGAACGGGCTACACCCGGCCGGGCTCGGGATCTCGCCGTCGAACAATATCGACGGGGTGCGGATGAGCACGGCGATGACCCATCTTGCGCCGATGCGCCATCATCTGAATTTGACCGTCCGCGGCGGGGTGCATGTCCGCAAGATCCTGGTCAGGGACGGCCGGGCGGTCGGCGTCGAGGCCGAAAGCGGCGGGCAGGTGTTCGAGATCGGCGCCGACCGGGTGGTGCTCAGCGCCGGGGCGATCCGCTCGCCGCAGCTGTTGATGCTGTCGGGCATCGGTCCCGAGGACCATTTGCGCGAATATGGGATCAAGGCGGTTTGTCATCTCCCCGGGGTCGGGCAGAACCTGATGAACCACCTCAGCGCCCAGGTGACCTTCAAGGTCAAGGACGGCGTCGCGCTCGCCTCGCATGGCCCCGATGCGGCGCATTTTTCCCTGCACTTCACCGCTCCGGGATCGAGCACGGTCAACGACATGGTGTTGCGGAGCAGCCCGGTGGTCGATGAGCGAGAGGAACGGGTTCGCGGGGTGCGGACCAAGTATCTCTCGGGTGACGTGCCGCCCGAGCAGGTGGCGCGGATCTCGTGCACGCTCGGGCTGCCCGACGGCTCGGGGTATGTCCGGCTGGCTTCGGCCGATGCCAAGGTCCAGCCCGAGTTCAACTATTGCTATCTGCAGCATCCGAACGACACGCGGCGAGTGCGCGAGGGCGTGCGGATGGCGGTGAAGCTGCTCGAATCGGCTGTGTACAAGGAGGTCGCCGACTTTCGCATCCACCCCACCGACGCGGTCCTGGCCGATGATGACGCCCTCGACCGCTGGATGCGCCAGACCGTGGGCACCGCCCGGCACGTGTCCGGGACCTGCAAGATGGGCCCCGATACCGATCCGATGGCGGTGGTCGACCAATACTGCCGGGTAAAGGGTGTCGAGCGGTTATGGGTGGCCGACGCCTCGGTGATGCCGCGCATCCCGCGGTCGGGCGGCGCCCATGCCACGGTGATCATGATCGGCGAACGCGTCGTCGACTGGGTCGCCGCGGGCTGACCGCCGCGCTGAGGCCTGAGGGGCGGCGCATCGCGCGCTGCGCGGTGATCGCGCCGACCCCGACGGCGCCCGCCGGGCGGCATCGCCGACGCGCGGGATTGGCAAGTGGCGACATTCTGGCTAGACTCTGCGGTTGAGAGTGGGCGGCGACGCGAGCAGCGTTCGGGCTGCCGCGATGTACCGGAGGCCTTGATGTACCAAGGGCGTTGCGAGAGCCCCGGGCGCCGCCGCCGCCAGGTCCGCGTTTGGGTCCCGCCGGTTTGGGCGACGAAGCCAGGGCGCGTGCCGCTGGCCGGTGCTGTGCGCCGCGGGCCTGTTGGCGTCCTGTCAATCGGCCGGGGTGTTGGACCCGCGCGGGCCGATCGCCGCGGCCGAGCGGCTGCTGATGTTCAACGCGACCGCGATCATGCTCGTCGTCGTGGCGCCGGTGGTCCTGGCAACCTTGGGGTTCGCCTGGTGGTATCGCTCGGGCAATGTCCGAGCTGGCCGGGACACCGACAGCGGATATGAGGGACGCATCGAGTTTGTCGTGTGGTCGATCCCGACCTTGGTGGTGATTCTCCTGAGCGGTGTGTGCTGGATTGGTGCTCACCAGCTCGATCCGCGGGCGCCGATCCCGGCCAATGTCAAGCCGCTGGAGGTCGACGTTGTTTCGCTCGATTGGAAATGGCTGTTCATCTACCCCGCCGAGGGCATCGCCGCAGTGAACCAGCTGGTCGTGCCGGCGGGAACGCCGATCCGGTTTCAACTCACCTCGGCAACGGTGATGAATTCGTTCTTCGTGCCGCAGCTCGGCAGTCAGATCTACACGATGGCGGGGATGACCACCCACCTCAACCTCATGGCGCAAGAGATCGGCGACTATCCAGGCATATCGGCGAATTTCAGCGGCGACGGCTTTGCCGATATGCGTTTCGTCGTCAAGGCGGTGGCGCCAGCTGATTTCGCCGGCTGGGTCGCCAAGGCGCGCGGCGCCGGATCGGCGCTCGACTTGGCCAACTATGCCAAATTGGCCAAGCCGAGCGAAGCGGTGCCGCCGGCGACCTATCGCGCGGTCGACCCCGAGCTGTTCGAGCGCATCGTCGAGCAGACCGCGCTCGCCCCGGAAAAGGCGCATGCCGGCGCGGCCCCGCCGCCGTCGGCCTCGCCGCGGCATGCGGGAGGCTGAGATGCTGGGCAAGCTCACTCTGGCGGCAATCCCGCTGAGCCAGCCGATCCCGCTCTATGCCGCCGGGGTGGTCGGCCTGGTCATCCTGGCCGTGCTCGGGCTGGTCACGGTCAAGGGGTGGTGGCCCTATTTGTGGCGCGAGTGGCTGACCAGCGTCGACCACAAGCGGATCGGCATCATGTATTTCATCCTGGCGCTGGTCATGCTGCTGCGCGGCTTTTCCGATGCGATCATGATGCGCTCGCAGCAGGCGATCGCGATCGGCGGCAACCAGGGCTACCTGCCGCCCGATCACTACGACCAGATATTTTCGGCGCACGGCACGATCATGATCTTTTTCGTGGCGATGCCGTTTATCGTCGGGCTGATGAACTTTGTCGTGCCGTTGCAGCTCGGCGTGCGCGACGTCGCCTTTCCGGTGCTGAATTCGGTCAGCTTCTGGCTGACCGCATCGGGGGCGCTGCTGATCAACATGTCGCTGGTCATCGGCAATTTCGCCCGCACCGGCTGGATGGGCTATCCGCCGCTGTCCGAGCTCGCCTATTCGCCCGGTGTCGGCGTCGACTATTACCTGTGGCCGTTGCAGATCTCGGGGATCGGCACCCTGCTCGCCGGCATCAACATGGTGACGACGATCCTCAAATTGCGCGCCCCGGGCATGCTCTATATGCGCATGCCGGTATTCTGCTGGACCGCGCTCGCCTCGAGCATGTTGATCGTCGCCGCCTTTCCGATCCTGACCGCGACGTTCGCGATGCTGCTGCTCGACCGGTATTTGGGGATGCACTTTTTCACCAACGCCGCCGGCGGCAACATGATGATGTATGTCAACCTGTTTTGGGCCTGGGGCCATCCCGAGGTCTACATCCTGATCCTGCCGATGTTCGGCGTCTTTTCGGAAGTGATCGCGACGTTTTCCGGCAAGGCTCTGTTCAGCTACCGCTCGATGGTGCTGGCGACCCTGGCGATCTGCGTGCTCTCCTTCATGGTTTGGCTGCATCACTTCTTTACGATGGGGGCGGGCGCCGACGTCAATTCCTTCTTTGGCATCATGTCGATGATCATCGCGGTGCCGACCGGGGTCAAAGTCTTCAACTGGCTGTTCACGATGTACCGTGGCCGGATCGTCTATAAGACGCCGATCCTGTGGGCGATCGGCTTTATGGTCACCTTTGTCATCGGCGGCATGACCGGGGTTTTGCTGGCCGTTCCGCCGGTCGATTTCGTGTTGCACAACAGCGTCTTCCTGGTCGCTCACTTCCACAACGTGATCATCGGCGGGGTGGTGTTCGGGGCGATGGCCGGGTTTAATTACTGGTTTCCCAAGGCGTTCGGCTTCACCCTCGACGAGCGCTGGGGCAAGGCCAGCTTCTGGTGCTGGCTGATCGGCTTTTATCTCGCCTTCATGCCGCTCTATGCGCTGGGCCTGATGGGCATGACGCGGCGCCTCCAGAACATTGCCGACCCGAATTGGCGGCCGCTGCTGCTGGTCGCCGAGGCCGGCGCGATCGTCATTTTCCTCGGCATCGTCTGCCAGATCGTGCAGATCTATGTCAGCGTCCGCACCCGCGAGAGCCGCCGCGACCTGACCGGCGACCCGTGGAACGGACGGACACTCGAATGGGCGACCTCCTCGCCGCCGCCGCCTTACAATTTCGCGGTGCTGCCGCGGGTCGAGACGATCGACGCCTTCTGGGAGATGAAGCGGCAGGGTACGAGACCGGTCGAGCCCGCCTATGAACCGATCGAGGTGCCGCGCAACAGCCCAACCGGCTTTATCATCGCGTTCTTCGCGGTGATCGCCGGCTTTGCCCTGATCTGGCAAATCTGGTGGATGGCGATCATCGGCCTGTTGGCGATCGCCGCCATTTTCCTGGCGTTCGGCTGGAGCGAGAACCGCGAGCGCGAAATTTCCGCGAACGAGCTGGCGCGAATGGAACGGGCCCGGCTCGGCCTCGGGCGGACCGCATGACCGTCGCCGCGATCGACGCGGTCCCGACCGAGCAGGTGCGCGGGCGGGGCGGCGGCGGACCGGCCCCGACGCGGATCGTGGTCGCCTACGGGTTCTGGATCTTCCTGCTCAGCGACATCATCATGTTCTCGGGCCTGTTCGCCGCCTATGCGGTGCTGGCGGGCCGCACCGCCGGCGGCCCGAGCGGCGATCAGCTGTTCAATCTGCACCACGTCTTTATCGAAACCGCCTGCCTGCTGTTTTCGAGCTACACCTGCGGGCTGGGCGCGCTCTACGCCGAGCGGCGGCAGCCCGACCGCTTTCTGGTGTTCGCCGCATGCACCTTCGTGCTCGGCGCGGCGTTCCTGTTTATCGAGATCTCGGAATTCGCCGGCATGGTCGCGAAGGGCGCCGGACCCCAGCGCAGCGCCTTTCTATCGGCCTTTTTCACCTTGGTCGGCATGCACGGCGCCCATGTGACGAGCGGCCTCTTGTGGCTCACCTACATGGTGGCGCAGGTCGTCGTCAAAGGCTTGCGGCCCAACGTGCTGCGGCGGCTCCTCTGCTTCAGCCTGTTCTGGCACGCCTTGGACATCATCTGGGTCGGGGTCATCACCTTGGTCTACCTGATGGGAGCCCGCTGATGGACAGCGACGACCGGCTGTTCGACGACCGCACGCCGGGCGTCGAGGAGGCAGCGCCGAGCGCCAATGTGCTGTCCTACACGGCCGGCCTCGGGCTCGCCATCGTGTTGACGATTGCCTCGTTTGTCGTCTCGCAAACCCATCTTTTATGGGCGCCGGGGGTCGCGGTCGGGCTCGTCGTCCTGGCCTTCGCGCAGATCGGCGTCCATCTCGTCTTCTTCCTGCAGCTGGGCAGCGGACCCGATCACACCAACAACATTCTGGCGCTCGCCTTTGGCGTGCTGGTCGTCTTTGTGGTCATCACCGGCTCGGTCTGGATCGTCGCCAACCTCAACGCCAACATGATGCCGATGGCGCCCTAACCGCGCTCGGGGCGGGCGCCCGGCCAGCGCAGGCCCGGCGGTCAGGCCGTCGCCGCACCATCGACCGGGAGGGCGGCGCCGGAGACGAACGAGGCCTCGTCGGAGAGCAGAAACAGGGCGGCGTTGGCGATCTCCTCGGGCTTGCCGGTGCGGCCCATCGGGTTCTGCCGGCCGCGCGCCTGGACCAGCGCCTCCTTGTCCTGACCCTGGGTGCGCTGCTGGTCGGGGCGGGCGACAAAGACCCGCAGCATCGGCGTGTCGATCGGGCCGGGGCAGATCGCGTTGACCCGGATCCGGTCGGGCGCGAGGCGCTTGGCCAAGGAGCGGACAAAGCCGACGACGCCGAACTTGGCCATCGAATAGACCGGGCTGAAGGCCGAGCCGACCAGGCCCGAGGTCGAGGCGGTGTAGAGCAGGGCGCCGCCGCCGCGGGCGCGGATTTCCGGGATCGCGGCTTCGGTCGTCAATAGCACGGTGCGCAGGTTGAGGGCGATCGCGATGTCGAAATCGGCCATCTCGATGCCCTCGATCGAGGCCGGGCCGGGATGGCCGACATGGTTCCACACGAAATCGAGCCCGCCGAACTGGCTGGCGGTGCGGCGCACGATGGCGCGGGCGAAATCATCCTCTGAGAGATCGCCGGCGAGGCCCAGCGCGCGGCCGCCGGCGGCGGTGATCTCGGCGACCACGGCATCGACCCCGGCCTGGTCGATGTCGACGACGCCGACCGTCGCCCCTTCGCGGGCGAAGCGCAGGGCGCCGGCCCGCCCCATCCCCGAGGCGGCCGCGGTGACGATGCCGATCTTGTTTTGGAGCCGCATCTGTCTCCTCCCATCCAATCGGCGCTGGGGCGATGCCCTTCGGCCGTTGGGAGATGGTAAACGGTTCCGCGGCGATCATGAAGGCCGCAACGGCTCGCCGGCCCGGACGGCCGGGCGCTCAGCCGGCGGCGTCGGCGAGGATGCGCTGAGGGTGGGTGAAGGTTTCGAAGCCGTCGCGCCGCGCCACCGCGACGAGGGTGATGCCGGCGCTGTCGGCGGCGCGCACCGCGAGTGCGGTCGGCGCCGATACCGCCACCACCAGCCCGGCCCCGAAAGCGGCGGCCTTCTGCACCATCTCGACCGAAACCCGGCTGGTCAGCAGCAGCGCGCCGGCGGCCCCGCAAAATCCGGCGCGGGCGGCGGCGCCGGTCAATTTGTCGAGCGCATTGTGGCGGCCGACATCCTCGCGCACCGCGACGATGCCCTGCTCTGGCGCCCAGAACGCAGCGGCGTGGAGCGCGCCGGTGATCCGGTTGATCGGCTGCAGGCCCGGCAGCGCCGCCATCGCCGCGGCAATGTCCGCGCCGCGCACGCGGATGCCGGCGCCGACCCGCGGCGGCTTGCGCGCCGCCTCAGCCAGGCTCTCGAGGCCGCACAAGCCGCATCCGCTCGGGCCGGCGAGATAGCGCCGCCGCTCCCAGAACACCGCCGCCGGCGCCGCCGCGAGGCTGATGCGCAGCACGATCCCGTCCGCGCCCGGAACCACCTCGACCGTTTCGATCTCGGCCGGCGAGCGGGCAATCCCCTCGTTCAAGGTGAAGCCGACGGCAAAATCGTCGAGATCGGCCGGGCTCGCCATCATCACCGCGTAGCTGGCGCCCTCGTAGGAGAACGCGATCGGCGTCTCCTCGGCGACCAGCCGGCGGTCGGCGGCGAGCGGGTATGCGCCGGGTGCGGCACTGCGCCAGATCAGCCGGCTCGCATCCCGGTAGGCCGGCGGCGCGGCGGCCGGGGCGATCTCGGTGATCGCGATCGCGCTCATTGCCGCGGCCTGTTGCCGCCGCGTCCCAGCCTGTCGCCGCGTAACGCCTGGGCGCCGCCAATCAGCAATCCGGCGGCAACGGCAAACAGCACGACCTTGAACGGCTCCCGCCGGAGGCCGTGGAGCGCGATCCGGCCGGTGACACTGGCCGCCTGCGTCAGATCGGTCGCGGCATCGGCCAATGGATGGCCCGAGACAAAGTCGCCGGAGACCGGCCTCTCGACCATATCGGAGGTCGCGTCATCCTGGACGATCCGCACCGGCACCGATTTTGCCGCCGGCACCTTGGCCCGCTCGGCGTGGTGCCATAGTGGGATCAGCACATTGCATTCCGGGTAGTAGCCGCCGCAGCAGCCTTCGGGAATGTCGTAGGCGACGATGGTGAGCCCGGCGAGCCGGCGATCGACGCCGTCCCCGGCGGCACCGACGAGGCTCACCCGGTCGCCCGCGTGCAGATGCAGCCGGTCGATGTCGTTCTGGTGCATCAGCACCACCATGCGGGTGCCGTGAATGCCGCGAAAGCGGTCGTGATAGCCGTAAATCGTGGTGTTGAACTGGTCGTTGCTGCGCAGCGTGATCAATTGCAGCACATCGCGAGCGCCGGCGGCGGTGTCGGGGTCCTCGTCGAAACCTTTCGGGGTGATGAAGTTCGCCCTGCCGGTCTTGGTCTTCCATTCGCGCTCGCGGGCCGCGACCGGGCGGTGGAAGCCGCCGGGCGTCCACATGCGCTGGTTCATATCGTGGAAATTCTCGGGATAGGTCTCGGCGATCGCCTCGCGCACCAGAGCGTAATCGCCGGTCCACGCATCCCAGTCGATCTTCGGGTTGGGCGGCAGTGTGGCCTTGGCCAGCCCGGCGACGATCGCCGGTTCGGACAACAGCTCGGCGCTGGCCGGCGATTGCAGCCCGAGCGAGCCGTGGATGCAGGCGGTGCTGTCCTCGACCGTGACCGATTGCGGCCCGGTGGCCTGCCGATCGAGCTCGATCCGGCCGATGCACGGCAGCAGATAAGTCACCTCGCCATGGATCAAGTGGCTGCGATTGAGCTTGGTCGCGACCTGCACGGTCAGCCGCAATTGGCGCCATGCCCGTTCCATCGCCACGCGCTCGGGAATGGCGCGGACGAAATTGCCGCCGAGCCCGATAAAGCCGCGGACCTCGCCCTTGAGGATTGCCTCGCAGGCTTCGACGGTGTTGAGCCCCTTGTCGCGCGGCGGCGCGAAGCCGAATTGGCTCGCCAATTTGTCGAGCGGCACCAGCTCCGGCTTTTCGGTAATGCCGACCGTGCGCTGGCCCTGCACGTTGGAATGGCCGCGCACCGGACAGATGCCGGCGCCGAGCTTGCCGATATTGCCGCGCAGCAGCAACAGGTTCACCAGCATCTGCACATTCTCGACCCCGGTGCGGTGCTGGGTGAGGCCCATGCCATAGATGCCGATGACGGCATGCGCCTGGACATAGGCGGCGGCGGCGGCTTCGATCGCCGCGCGGGTCAGACCGGAACGCTGTTCGAGATCGGCCCAGGATGCGGCGCGCAGCGCGGCGGCGAATTGATCGAAGCCGTGGGTGTGCTGGGCGATGAAGGCCCAGTCGACGACCGAGGGGCCGCCATTTTGCTGCGCCTCCTGGTCGGCGGCGAGCACGGCCTTGCAGAGGCCGATGATCGCCGCCTTGTCGCCGCCGGCTTTGAGCTGATGGTATTGCGAGCTGATCCGGGTGGCCGAGCCGGTCAGCATCTCGCCCGGCGATTGCGGATTGATGAACTCGATAAGGCCGCGTTCGCGCAATGGGTTGAAGGTCACGATCGGCACGCCGCGGCGGCTCGCATCCTGCAGATCGTGCAGCATGCGCGGGCTGTTGCTGCCGACATTCTGGCCGAAAAAGAAGATGCAGTCGGTCGCGGCGAAATCGTCGAGGATGACGGTGCCGACCGGGACCCCGATGCTTTCCGGCAACGCGACCGAGGTGCTCTCGTGGCACATGTTGGAGCTGTCGGGCAGGTTGTTGGTGCCGTAGAGCCGCGCGAACAGCTGGTACATGTAGGAGGCTTCGAGCGAGGCGCGGCCGGAGGAGTAGAGCACGACCTTTTTCGGATCGAGCTGCTTCAATTCGGCGCCGATCGCGGCAAAGGCCTCGGCCCACTCGACCGGGACGTATTTGTCGCTCTGCGCATCCCAGCGCAGCGGCCGGGTCAGCCGGCCGAGTTCCTCGAGATCATGGTCGGCCCAGCCCTCGAGCTCGCGCAGGGTGTGTTCGGCAAAAAAGCCGTCCTCGACCCGCCGCGTGGTGATCTCCCAGTTGGTGGCCTTGGCGCCGTTCTCGCAGAACTCGAACAGATGCGGCTCGGCCGGCTTGGCCCAGGCGCAGCTGACGCAGGCGAAGCCGTCGGGCTTGTTCTGGCGCATCAGGGTCGGCGGCGCGCTGGCGACCACGCGTTCGCGGGCGAGGCTCTTGGCCAGCGACCTCGCCGAGCCCCAGCCGCCGGCCGGCCAGTCATAGGGCTTGTACCACCACCGGCGCTGTGCGTGTTGCGGCGAACGCTGTTCGGTCTCTATTGCCATGCCCGGCCTCCGATTGTTCTTGCTAACGCTGCGGCAGAGGCGGGGTTGCATGAATTCGGCGATCGAATTGACTGGTCGGCTCGCGGCGACAGCGATGCTGGCGAGCCCGGCGGTTCGATCGGTCCGGCGGTCTCTCGTCTGGAGGGCGGGGCGGAACCCGAACCCGCTCGTTCCGGTTAGCCCGACGTCGATCAGGAGCAGGACATGCCGCGCGCTGCCGAAGATTCTGACCAGCTTTCCGGCCGCTAGATGTCGGCGCGCCGGCAAGAGGCTGCCGCTTCGGTTGCGCATGGCGGCGACGACCCGGTCGCCGCGGCGATTGCCGCCCGGCTGCGGCATGTCAGCGACGACCGCCCCGGCATCACCCGGCACCGGGCGCGCCACGGCTTCGACTACCGCGACCGCGACGGCGCGCTGATCGGCGATTTTGCGACATTGCGGCGGATCAAGGCGCTGGCGATCCCGCCGGCGTGGACCGATGTGTGGATCTGCCCGTCGCCCAATGGCCACATCCAGGCGACCGGGCGCGACGCCCGCGGACGCAAGCAGTACCGCTATCATCCGCGCTGGCGCGAGACCCGCGACGAGACGAAATACGGCCGCATGCTGGTGTTCAGCCGGGCGCTGCCGCAGATCCGGGCGCGGGTCGATGCCGATCTGCGCCGCCACGGGCTGCCGCGCGAGCGGGTGCTGGCGGCGATCGTGCGGCTGATGGAGCTGACCCTGTTCCGCATCGGCAACGTCGAATATTCAAAGACCAATAATAGCTATGGGTTGACCACGTTGCGCGACCGCCATGCGGTGATCGACGGCAACGAGATCCGCCTCAGCTTTCGCGGCAAGAGCGGGGTGCGGCAGGAGGGGCGGATTACCGACCGGCGGCTCGCGCGCATCGTCAAGAACTGTCGCGACCTGCCCGGCTACGAGCTGTTTCAGTATGTCGACCACGACGGCAATCGGCACACGATCGACTCGAACGACGTCAACCAGTATCTGCGCGAGATCAGCGGCGAGGAGATCACGGCCAAGGATTTTCGCACCTGGGCCGGAACCCAGCTCGCCGCGCTGGCGCTGCAGCAACTGTCGGCCTTGGAGGGCGAAGCCGCGGCCAAATCGGCGGCCAAATCGACGATCGTGCGCGCCGTCGAACAGGTCGCAAAACACCTCGGCAACACGGTCGCGGTGTGCCGCAAATGCTACATCCATCCGGCGATCTTCGAGGGCTATCTCGACGGCACCCTGCTGCGCACCCTGGCCGAACGGACCCGCGAATATCTCGCCGAAAACATCGCCGGGATGAGCGCCGAGGAGGCCGCGGTCACCGCCTTTCTGCGGCTGCGGCTGTCGAGCCTGGCGCATGAAGGCGATCAGCGCGCGCGCACCGCACGCGCCGGCTAGTGCCCCGACGCAGACCCGGACTGACCCGAGCCGGCACTGAGCAATCCACAAATAATGACCGCGATTATCGCAGCAGGCTCGAGCGCGGCCGTGCGGTGCGTGGTGGCGGATTGTCGCCGTGGCGGACGGCGATGAACGAGGCGGTGTAGCCGGCCGGTGCGTTTGGGCCGTGCGCCTTCACCCGGATGACTGTCCCGAGCAATGATGGCACCTGATCGACGCCATCAGGCCACATATAGCCGACAACACCGCGATAGTCGTAGCGCCAGCCGGCCGTTGCGGTCCCGTCCAGTCCCTCGCCGACCAGCGTGAAGCCCAGGCAATCCCCGGTCGTTTCGACCGAGCCGGTGATCCGCAAAGCATAGCCGGTCGCCATGCCCAGTCCGCCTTCGACCCGGCCGTCGTCGGATTGATGGAGTTCGAACACGCCCTCTCCGAAGCTCAGCGCGAGCGCTGCCTGCGGATCCTCGCCGACCAGGTTCGTCAGGTTGCGATAGCTGCGATAGGTCCAGTGCCCGCTGAGCATCGTCCACCCCCCAGGATCCGGGACGCGTGATCGTCCGGCGCGAGGCCCACGCGCTTGGCCGCCGCCCGACCAGGCTAGGCTGGCTCGTTCAGGACAACAATCCAATCGATTTTCAGGTGAACCCATATTCGGCTGGGAACCTTCCCCGCGCGGCAGATCATTGTTGGCGAAAACCGCCCCACGCATTATAGTTAATGGGCGTCATAGTTAACGGTCGTCGGAAACGTAAATGCGGAGGAGTGGTCATCATGCCGAGCGCCACCGGTCATCGCGTACGCCGTTCGATCGCCGACATTCAGGCGGATTATGACGCGGGCAACAAGAAGGAACTAGAGGACTTGATGCGCGCCTGGAAGGGCATCAAGGAGCTCGGACCGAACGAGTTCAGGTCCTTCTTCATGATCGGCGGTTTTCATGGCGAGCCGTTTCGCGGGCCCGGCGCGCAGACGCCCACCTGGTGGGGCGGCTATTGCCAGCATGGCACCGTGCTGTTCCCGAGCTGGCATCGCGCTTATCTCTACCGCCTGGAAAACGCGCTGCGCAGCATCCCCGGCTGCGAGTTGGTAACGCTGCCGTTCTGGGACGAGACCAGCGATTTGAGCCGTCAGAACGGCATTCCACGCGCTCTGACCGACGAAACCTTCATGCTCGATGGCAACGAGATTGCGAACCCACTCCGCTCCTTCGTGCTGCCGGCGACAATTGTCGATGCGGTGAGTGGCGACAACAGCCTTTACGGCAAGCCGGAAGGCTACGAGACGGTCCGCTATCCGCTGTCGGGGCTGGTCGGCACGCCGGACGAGCGCGCCAAAACCGCGGCGCACAACGCCCGGTTTCCGACGCCAGAGACCCGAACCGCGCTGCTCAACGGCAACATCAAGAACTGGCTGAACACAAGCTTTACCGTCGGCGGGAATAAGGTTGGCCTAGTCTATCAGAAGTTTCTCAATTGCCTGAATGCGCCCAATTACACGCTGTTTTCGAACACGACCAGCATGAACAATTGGAACGACAAAAACCCCAAGGCGCTGGTGGTGGCGCTCGAAAGCCCGCATAATAGCGTGCACCTGGCGGCGGGCGGGTTCGACGTACCGGGGCAAGGCGATTTCTCGCCGATTCCCGGCGCGAACGGCGACATGGGCGAGAACGACACGGCGGGGCTCGACCCGATCTTCTACTTTCACCACTGCTTTATCGACTATGTGTTCTGGACCTGGCAGCGCCGCCACGGCGCCATCGAAAGCTTCGACATTGATGCGAACGATCCGGGCGCGAAATACGACGCGCAGATCAACCCGCCGCCGGCCGGCGCCGATCCGAACGCCACCATGTCGCTGACGACGCCGCTCGAGCCCTTCTTCAAGGAGTATGGCGTCCCGTTCACCACCGCCGACGTGATCAATATCGAGTCACAGCTGGGCTATGCCTACGGGCCTGGCTCGCTCGACGGCTATGTCCGGATGGACACGCCGCAGTCAATGGCGGTGGCCGCCGCGCCCGAGCAGAAGACGGTGCATGTCGCCGGCATCGACCGCTCGAAGATCCGCGGCTCGTTCCTGATCGCCACCTGGGCCGATCTGGAGGGCAAGAAACAGCTGATCGGGCTCGAGCCCGTGCTCAGCCGCTGGCAGGTGGCCGGCTGCGCCAACTGCCAGACCAAGCTGAAGGTTTCCGCCGACTTGCTGTTGCCGCCGACGGTCGATCCCGGTTCTGTCGCGGTCGAGGTTCACACCCGCGACGGCCTCCTTGGGAACGGCCCCTCGCCCGAGAGCGCGGGGTTGCTGCCAATGGCGCTGGCGAGCGCAGCGCCTGCGCAACAGTTCACTGTCGAGATCCGGTGAGCGGACCCGGCGTGGTGGCGGAGAGAGCGCCGATGCGGATTGTGATCCCGGTTTACGATCGGGTCGACATGCTCGACGTGTGCGGCCCGTGCGAGATGTTTCACTGGGCGAAGTTCCAAGTCGATCTGGTCGCCGAGAAGCCGGGCGAGGTGAGCTTCAACTCCGGCCTCGTGTTCCACGTCGCCGCCGGCCTGGACCCGCCCGGGCCGGCCGACGCCCTGTGGGTCCCCGGCGGCGAACCGGGATCGCTCGCGCGCATCATCGCCGAGGGCGAGAAATCGGCCTATCTCGACTTCCTCAAGCATCAGGCGGCGCAGTCGCGGTGGATCTGCTCGGTCTGTGAGGGCGCGCTGCTGCTTGCCGCGGCGAAGCTGCTCGACGGCTTCCGGGTGACCACCCATTGGGCCTTCATTCCCTACCTGTTGGCCTACCACCCGGAGGTGCTGGTTGCCGATGGCCACCCCCGTTTCGTGATCGATCGCAACCGGATTACCGGCGGCGGTATTTCGTCCGGACTGGACGAAACGCTGAAGTTGATCGAACTCCTCGCCGGGCGGGAGACGGCGATCTCTGTTCAGCAGACGACGCAATATTATCCTGAGCCGCCGGTCGCGAGCGCTATCCCCAATGTCATCGCAACGCCGATGCCGCCGCCGCCGCGATCGACGAGGCAGGAGCAGCGTAGCCGCGACTAAGCGATCAGCATCGGGAGCCGTCTTGCTCTTCCAATCGGAGAACGACGGCTGACACTACTGCCACGGGCGATCGACGCAGCCACGTCGCAGGAAAATTCGCGCGAGCACGTCCAACGCCAGCCGCTCGATAACGATGGCCGACGGCGTGAAGGTGTTTCTGGCCGGTGGCCGGACTGACATGCGACGAACCGGGGGGCCGAATGGACTCACAAGCGCTCGCTGCCGAACTCGCGGCCATGCAGGTCCGTGTCGTCGACCCCGCCGATGCGCACCACCCCGGCGATCCCGATCGCGCGGCGCTGTATCTGCCGGAATTGCGCGCTATGCGAGATTTCTTCAATCCGCCGCCGAACGTGGGCGCGCGGGCCCCGGTGATTGCCGGCGGCCTTGGCGGCCTTGGTGCGAACTACCCATATTTTCAGCCCGCGCTCACCAATCCCAATCTGCTGAACGAATTGGCGAAGCTGCTGGATTTCTTCATTTCGCCGGCGCTCGACCTGGAAATGACCCGGCTGAACCAGCCGCCGCTGCCGGTCGTACCGATCCCGACGACCGCGGCATATTATGCCAATCACATCTTCGACCCGGTCGACGCCACCTACGTCAACAACCGCAACGTCTTTCTTGGCCAATATCCGGTCACTCAGGCGGCCGTCGCCCAACTGACCCTAAACTTTCGACAGAACATCATTCTCGCCTGCGCCCGTATCTTCAACGACCGGGCGCTGATCCAGAACATGTTCAGCGCGGACTATCCCCACCTGACACTGACCTCTTTGCAGCAGATCAATTCCACCGGCTCGGATTTCCACAAAGGCGGCAAACAGGTGCTGATTTTGCACTTCTCTGCCCGCTATTGGCCTGGGATGGTGCCGTGGTGGACCACGTTCCGTCTGGTCTATAAGCCGAGCGACATCGAGGTCGATTGCCTGATCGCCGGGAATTCCCAGGCAATCAACCAAGTCATTCCGGGTTTCATGGCAGCCAACGGCAGCCTGGTGGAATTGCTGAACGCACGGCTGGCAACTCTGGTGCCGGCTGGCGAACCACTGCCAACCTACAAGATTTTGCCCCGCACCTACATGAGCAGCCAGATTGCCGGCGGGCCGCCTTTCACGGCGCCCCCCTTGGTGGCGGGACTACACGATCTCTACGGCTATATCGAGTTCCTGACCTTCGAGGAGTCCGGGTTCGGCACCTATGATGACTGGGACCAGGGCGTGCCGACCTGGTGGAACGCGTATTATCCGTTCGGCGCTAGCGATTTCACCATTTTTGCGTCGCAGACGCCTCAGCAATACGAGGCCCTCATCACCCGGTTTTATCGGCAGATGGGCGAATTCGTGGCACTGGCCTGCACGTTCTCGATCTTTGATATGCACCTTCAGAATGTCCGCGTGCACGGCTTCCAGCCATTTCTGATCGATCTGGAAATCTCGCTGTCCGATCCCGTCAATGCAGTGTCGGAGACATTGCTACTCAACCCAGCCACTGGAGGCATAGACGGCTACGCTCTCGGCAACACCAAGTTCAAATGGGTTCGCGCTCACCAGCCGCCGGCACATGACACGATCGACCCGGAATACATCAGGGAGAAATTTCAAAACCGGCTGTATCGCCTGATTCCGGCGCGGCGTCTGGTTGCGCCCGAGCCGGTCGCTCTGTTACAAGGAATCGCGGACGGTCTAACCAGCATCGCCAACGCACCGGTCAACTATTTCAACGCATGGTGGCTGCGCGTCGCCAACGTGCTGGTTCGCGATCTCCCCTATACCACCAGTGAGTTGCAGGATTTACAACGCACAATATTCATCAGAGGCCCCCAGCTGATCAACGCATTCGCGGCCGCCATCCAGCAAACCGTGAACAGCCAGTTTGCCGCGGACTATGCCAGCTATGTTGCCGGCTCTCCACCAAAATATCTGGCGATGGATCTCGCCGTCGCCGGCCCCG
The DNA here is from genome assembly GCA_963755435.1 of uncultured Alphaproteobacteria bacterium. Taxonomy (GTDB): domain Bacteria; phylum Pseudomonadota; class Alphaproteobacteria; order ATCC43930; family CGMCC-115725; genus AP-15. Next base: position 81,659 of record CAVWJX010000011.1, on the reverse strand, counting down.
ACTACACCAGTCTCGACTTGCCGATCTATTATCGTCGCGTCGATCAGACTGAGATCACCGACTCCCGCGGCGTTGCCGTGCCGATCCCGAACAATGTCATGATCAACGGTGTGGCCCAGCCAAGCAATGTCGGTCGCAACACATATTACGCTGCGGCGCTGCTGCCCACCTTGCAGAACAATTTGGCAGCCATTTCCGGTGCAGGCAACGCCGTCGCCTTGGCGGCCCGGATCGCCACTCTCCAGGGCAATGTTACCGCCGCGCTGAACAACGGGCTTATCCCGAACGCACCGCAGTTCAATTTCCTGCCGATCTAGCCAGCAAGGGGATCGCACGGTGGCCGAGATTGACGACCTGATCAAGCGGATCGAGGCCCTGCCGTTGGCTAGCGGCGCACTAGAGCTGTCCGCCGCGGCCCTGGCAACGCCGGCCACCGATGCGTTCTTCAAGCAGGTGGTTCAGGCGCCGCAGCTTCGTCTCGCCGGAGCGAAGCGCACCCCCGGCGACGGATTGATCACCGTCTCCGGCACCACCGACTTGCTCAGCCATAAGGGAATTACCGCCGACATCACCTTCGCCACCGACGCCAACGGCCTGCTGTGCACCGTCGAAGGCACGTTTGCCGGGAACTTCGCGCTGCCGCTGGTGACCTGGATCAAGCTGCGCAAGGCCGGCCTCTCGGCAACGCTGTCGCAGCCATTCAACATCGTCCGGTTCGGCTTTATCGCCGACCTGGCAATCAGCGACACCAACCCCAACGTCATTCCAATCCGCATCGTCGAGGTGAATCCCAGCACCTGGCAGTTTGAGCTGGCCCAGGAGATCAACCACCAGGTCACCGTCGAGGACCTGGTCGCGTTGCTCAGCGGCAACGCATTGACCGGCTTCCTGCCGCCGCCGCTGGTGCAGGCGCTCGACGGCCTGGTCATCAGCGACCTATCCGCGATCCTCGATTTTCATGCCAAGCAGGTCGTCGAATTCTCGCTGGGACTGACCGTCACCAACGGCTGGCCCGATATCATTCCCGGGTTCGGCCTCGCACCGGGCTTGCAACTGATCCTGGCGCTGGGCAATCCCACCGATCCGCAGTTGCGCCAGACCGTCGGCATCGTGCGCGGCACCTTGCAGATCGGCCACACCGATGTGCCGGTGTTCGCCCAGGTCACTGCCTCGGCGCAACCGACGAGCTGGTTGATCGGCCTCGAGCAGGACCCGGGGAAGTATCGGTCCGGCAAGGTGGGCGTGACGCTGCCGACCATCGCCGAGCTGTTTTCGCTGGTCTCTGACCACGCGGTGGCATTCCTGCCGGACGGGCTGCGCGATCTGCCGGCAATCGCGATCACGGCATTCCAGGTCGCCTTCACCACCTCCCCTGCTCGCCTGCAATCGTTGACCTTCGCGGCAGCCACGACATCGGCCTGGAAGGTGATTGACGGCTTCCTCACCATCGAGAACCTGACGCTCGCACTCAACGTCGTGCGGCCGCCCGGCAACGATCCGCCGCGGATCGGCGGCTCGGTGGGCGGAACGTTCGCGGTGTCCGACCTGGCCGCGGTCTATCTGCAGGTCGCCAAGGACCCCGCCGGGGACGATTGGACGCTTACCGGGGCGCTCGCGCCGGACCACAGCTTCAACCTCACCGACATCGTTGCAAAGATGCTGTCCGGCCTGGTGGCGCTGCCGGACCAGGTGCCGCAGATCGTGTTCGATACCGTCAGCGTCACGGTCGTTCCGGGCAAGAGTTTCGCCTTCACGGCGGGATCGACCACCCCGTGGCACTTGCTCAGCGGATTGTCGATCAACTCATTCGCGCTGAGCATCGACTATCGCAGCGCCACGCCGAAGGGGGTGTTCACCGGCTCGCTCGATACCAAGATCACCGTGGCGGCGGTGCCGATCTCGATTTCCGCCGCGCTCGATACCTCGGGGGCGACCGGCTGGCGCTTCGAGGGCGCCACCGAACCCGGCACGCCGATCGATGTGCTGGCGCTGATCAAGGACATCGCACAGAAATTCGGCGTCACGGTACAGACCACCGTCAGCCAGTTGACGCTGCGCAACCTGCGGCTGAGCTTTGTCGGCGGCACCGCGGCCGATGGCGCGCCCGCCAGCTTCGGCTTTGGCTGCGAGGGATTGTTCGCCATTGCCGGCGTCAACGTAACCGCTTCCGTCGCCATCGACCTCAAGCGCGACGGCACCACCTATGACAAGCACGTCACCGGCACGCTCACTATCGCCGCCGGCACCCGCAGCGTGACGCTTGCGGTGAAATTCAACGAGGACGTCAACGCCGAAACCATCGAGGTCAGTTGGACATCTGCCCCGGGGCACGAGCTGACGGTTGACGACGCCGCCAAGGCCTTCGGTTTTTCTGAGATTCCGGATCTGCCGGACGACTTGCGCAATCTCGGCCTCGCCGACCTCCATTTCACCTATGATTTCAAAAAAGGCGCACTGGCCATCGAGTTGTCGATCTCCTCGGCCGGCAAGCAATTCGCTCAGGCGGTGCTGGTGCATGCCGATCGCGCATCCGGCGGCAAGGTCTTCGCCATCGGCCTGACGATCAAACTCGGGGTCCGGCTCGCCGACCTGCCGTTGGTCGGCAGCAAGCTGCCGGACGCAGAAGACCTCGGCATCGACGAGGCCGATGTGTGGATCCTTGGCGGCAGTCTCGCCAAGGACGATGTCACGCCGATCAACAGCTTGCTCAGCAGCGTGAATTATTCGGCGTTGCCGGAGCAAGATATCGCCGGCCCGCTGCTGCTACACGGCCTGCTGCGCGTTGGCGCCGGCGACAGCATCCCGCTGACCTTCGACTTCGCCGCCGGCAAGGCTGCGCCACCTGCCCTCGGTGGTGGCGGTGGTGGCGGTGGTGGCGGTGGCGCGGGACCGGCCCCGCACGCGACGGCGCCCTCCGCCGCCGATGACGGCACGAAATGGCTCGACGTGCAGCGCCAGATCGGCATCTTCCAATTCAATCGCATCGGCATCGGCTACCAGGCTGGCGCGTTGCGCTTCGCGCTCGATGCTGGCATGACGCTCGGCCCGCTGGCGGTTTCGTTGAACGGCCTGTCGATTACCTCGCCGCTGACCGAGTTCAAACCCAGCTTCGATCTCTCGGGCATGGGCCTCGGCTACAGCAGCGGTAGCGTCGAGATCGCCGGCGCGTTGTTGAAGTTGCCGGGCAGCGAACTTTCGCCGCTGGTGAGTTTCCAATACGACGGCACGGTGGTGGTCAAGGCCGGCACGTTCAGCATTTCCGGCATCGGCTCCTACGCCCAATTGAAGCAGGGCGACCCGTCCTTGTTTCTGTTCGCCCAGCTCGAGGCGCCGCTGGGCGGGCCGCCGGCCTTTTTCGTCACCGGCCTGATGGCGGGCTTCGGCCTGAATTGATCGCTGGCCATCCCGGCGCAGGACGAGGTCCTCGATTTCCCGCTGCTGACCTTGGCGCAGCCTCCCGCCCCCGGCAAAAACGCGCCAGCGGCGGATCCGATGGACGTACTGCGTTATCTCAACGGTGAGAAGGCGGCCCCCGGCACCAAGGCGCCGAAGGCCTGGATCGCGCCGCAACCCGGCTCGATCTGGTTCGCCGCCGGCATCGCGTTCACTTCGTTCGAGATGGTGCACTCAAAAGCTCTGCTGATCATCCAACCAACCGGCGACCTGACGATTGCCTTGCTTGGCCTCTCGACAATGCAGCTTCCGGTGCCGGCGCAGAACGCACCGACCTATGCCTATGTCGAGCTGCAGCTTCGCGCCGTACTGCAACCCGATGATGGCGTGGTCGGCATCACCGCCATCCTCAGCCGCAACTCCTATGTACTGACGCCGGACTGCCATCTGACCGGCGGGTTCGCATTCTATTTGTGGTTCGGTTCCAGCCCGCACGCCGGTGATTTCGTCGTGACCTTGGGCGGCTATCATCCGGCGTTCAAGCCGCCACCGCATTATCCGACGGTGCCGCGCCTGGGTCTCAACTGGGCCGTCAGCGACTGTGTCAGCATCAAGGGCGGGGTCTATTTCGCCCTGACCCCGTCATGCGTGATGGGTGGCGGCGGGCTGGAAGTATTGTTCCAGGATGGCGATCTGTCCGCCTGGTTCACCGCACACGCCGATTTCCTGATGTCGTGGCGGCCATTCTATTTCGTTGCCGACATCGATGTCAGCATCGGTGTCGCCTATCGGATGAACCTCGGGGTCTGCCACAAGACCATTTCGATTTCGATCGGCGCTTCGGTGGATCTGTGGGGACCGCCGACCGGTGGTGTCGCGCACATCCACCTGGTGATCGTGACATTCACCGTCGGCTTCGGCTCTGATAGCGCGGGCGCCAGCAACCAGCCGGTGGATTGGACCGGCCTGAAAAGCCTGCTGCCGCACCCGACCAGCATCTGCACGGTCGCCGCCGGCGGCGCGATCAGTTCCACCACCGACAGCCCCGGCTCCAGCAGCGGCAAGCGCTGGGTGGTTAAGCCGCGCGGCTTCAGCTTCACCACGCGCTCGGCGATACCGGCCAGTCAATTGCAGGTCGATGCGGCGACCCCGAACGCAGCATCCTGGCTGCGCGGCGCGGTCGATGCGGGCATCCCGATCCGGCCGATGAACAAGACCGCGGTGCAGTCGGTGCACCAGATCAAGATCAGCCGCGACGCCGCCAAGAATCCGCCGATTGACCTCACCGGCTGGTCGCTCGACGAACAAAATGAGCCGATGCCGGAGGCATTGTGGTCGCCCCCGCCGGAACCGTTCACCCAAGTGCCCGGCAAGCCGGACGCCAAGATGACCGGCAAGTTGAAGACCGGCTACCGGGTCGCACCGCCGCTGCCGAAAGCCGGCGCGTCGCCGGGTCTGGTGCCACTGAAGGAGTTGGCGGTGGAATATCTCGATCCGCCCGGCCAGGCGCCGCTGTCGCCCAAGGTCACTGCGAGCCCGATCTATGTGCCGACCCAGAGCACTGAAACGATCGCCGATGTCAGTCACCTGATGGAGGCGCCGCAGTTCGGCGCGCGGGCCGATATGTTCGCCATCCTGCGCGATTGCGGACTCTACGCCGGCGGCAACGGCTCGCTGGCGGCCATGGCAGCGCAGGCCGGGCACCTGTTCGCCGATCCGCCCTTGCAACAAGCCTGAAGCGAGCCACGATCATGTCGGTCACGGATCAGCTTCCCCTTGGCGACCTGAAATTCTACGACAATCGCCTGCCAGGTCTCGCCGCCGGCAACTACTGGGTCACCGTCACCCACGCACTGTCGGAGAACAGCGTCGCGGTGAACCAGGACGCGCTCGGCGCGGTGCAAGAGTTTGTCGTCAGTGCGCCGCAGTTCACCTTGCCGCCGGAGGACATCGTCAGTCGTCATCCACCGGACGGCAGTAGCGGCCGCTACGCCGAGCAATTGCCGCATGTCGTGCTGCGTGAGCCGACGCTGCCATGGGAACGGCAGATGCCGACCGGGGCTGAACCTTGGCTGGCGCTGCTGGTTCTGAGCGAGGATGAAGCGATCGGGCCGGCGGCTTCGCCGACCCATGCCAGCACCGCCTCGGTCACTGAATTCCTGAAGCCGGACCCAACGGTGTTCAAGCCGGCGGTGATCCCCGAAGACGACGTTGATCAGAACAGCACCGTTTCATTCGTCGTGCTCGCCGCGGCGACATTCACCGCGATCATGCCGCGGCGCGAGGAGTTGCGCTTTCTCGCCCATTGCCGGCAGGCCAACATTTCTGACAAGGCGGCGCAGGGATTGGACCAGAGCGGCTATTTCGCCATCGTGTTCGCCAATCGCTTTCCGGCCGCACCGGCGCACGGCTCGGCCGCGGCGAGGAAGAACATCGTGCACCTGGTGTCGCTCGAAGGCCTCGACGAGCTGCTGGTCGAGCAACCGGATTTCGGCGGTCGCAGCCGTGTCGCATTGGTGTCGCTGGCCAGTTGGACATTCCAGTGCTTGCCCGACGCGCAACAGGATTTTCGCGGTTTGTTGCAGGCGATCGTCAGCAGCGAAATGGATGGAAAAGTCTATCAGCCAGAGAAGCTAGCGCTGCGCCTCAAGCCAGCCTCGCCGCTGTCCGGTCCTGCGCCGAGCCAGACCGAAGCAAGCCGCCGGCTGGCCGCGGGTTTTGTCCCGCTGGCCTGGCACACGCGCACCGGCGAAGACAGCTTCGCCTGGTATCGTGGCCCGTTCACTCCGGTGCTGCCCGCACCGCTCATCAAGACCGGGCCGTTCCTCAGTGCCGACGCCGCGCTCGCGTTTCAGAAGAGCTTCGGGGTGTTCGACATGTCGCTGGCTGCGGCGTGGACGGCCGGCCGCGCCGCGGCGCTGGCCGATCAGGTATTCGGCCAGAGCTTGCTCGACTTCCGCCGTCGTGCGCACCGCATCACCGATCAACTGCACAATTTGTTGGTGAGCAAATATTTCTTCACTCAGAGCGAGATCGCGACCCTCGACGCGCAGACGACGGTCCAGGATGAATTCCTGAAAATTCTCGATACCGATTTGCTCGCGGCGATGAACCGTCAGCCCGCCGCGTCTGCGGCCACGCCGGGGCGGCAGTTGACGGCGACCATCGACCCGAAAGCGGCAGTGCAGGCGTTCCTCGCCGATCCGGCGGTGCAGCAGAAGGTGATCGCGCTGGTGCAGGACGATCTGGACAGCGTGGCGCGATGGCTTGGCCGACTGGCGCTGTTGTATCCGGTCCCGTTCGATCTGCTGGTGCCGGACGAGCGCATGCTGCCAACCGAGGCGCTGCGCTTCTTCTACGTCGACACCAACTGGACCGATGCGCTGCTCGATGGCGCGATGAGCATTGGTCTCGATACCAGCCGCCAAACCTTTTTCCATTTGGTCACGCACGGGCTAATTCGTGACGCCGCAGCGGAAGCCACCAAAATCTACCGGCAGTCGCTGATCGGTGTTGCGCCGCCCACAGTGCAGCCGAACGCCGCCGTGGTCAGCGGCCTGCTGTTGCGATCCGGGCTCGTGTCGGGCTGGCCGAATCTCGCGGTGCGTCCCTACCTTGCCAATGGCGACGTGCTGAAGACGTTACGCATGGATCATTTATCACCCAGCGTACTATTGTGCTTGTTCCTCGGCGTTCCGGACTGGATCGAGATCAGCGAGCCGCAGGAGGGATTGCGCTTCGGCGTCGATGATGATGGCAACATCGTGCTGCGCAACGTCGTCGCGCCCAGCGGACCGAATGATCCGCCGATCGGCCGACAGATCGGCCAACCGATGCGCACGTTCGATCCATCGGGCGCGCAACAGCTTTATACCCGTGCGGCGAGCAGCCGCGTGCTGGACCTTGCACCGGATCGCAACACCGGCCTGGTGCAGGCGGTGCAGGCGGCGCTGACCAAGGCGAGCAGATCGCCGCCTGGCACGCTGGGGCCGGCCGCGTTTTCGCTGCAAATGACCCGCGCTCCCGAAGCCATCAAATTCGCTACCCAGCCGAGCGCCGGCTGAGGAGAACCCCGATGCCCGGTCCTGCCCTCGTCGTGCCGATCGTTTGTGACGCGCTGGTCGCGAATGCTGGCGTCATTCGGCGCGATCCGCTCCGCTGGTGGGCATTCAATTATCATTCGCTGGACTATTTCCGCAGCCCGGAGCCGGCGGCGATGGATCGCGCCATCACCGGCCAGACGGCGGGCGTGTATCTCGGCTGGACCCTGCCCGCCGCCTTGCGCGAAGGTCAGCAGGACCAGCGCACCGGCGCCATCAGCTATCCGCTGGTGCCGAACCGTTGGTTGATCCTGCGCGTCCAGGGCACGACGACCCGGAAGGCGACCGGCTGGATCTTGGAGAGCGACTGCCCGTTGACCTCGCACGTCGGTCATTTCGATGCCAGCCGCACCTCGCAATACCTGGTTGACCCCGGTTTGCTGGCGCTGTGGCGCAATTCCGGGGACGCCTATCGCACCGCCTATACGCCGCCTGCCAATGCAGCACAGACGCCGGTTGCCAATATCGGCATTCCGTTCATGCTCGACGCGTGGCAGGAACGGGCGGCCGGCGCCATGTTTCTCACCGCCGTGGCACCTGCCAATCCGCTGTTCAGCGGCTACCTGCCACATCATCTGGGCGTGTTCAGCTTCTACGACGATCTCGCCGGGATCGATGTCGATACGCTGAGCTATTATGTCATCGGCTGGTACTCGGATGCCACCCGCGACATCGCCGCTTCGTGGAAGGCATCGGCTGGTCCGGATGGCTTCGGCGCGCTCTTGGCACGGCTTCGCTGGACGCTTGCGAAAGACGATCCGGCGCAGCCGGTCGCCACTATCTATGAAGGTGGCTCTTTCAACATTGCCTGGAACCGATCCGGCTCTCCGCCGACGCCCGATCCGCTGCAAGCCATCCGCGACAGCGGCGGACTGAACGTTGCGCTCGGCAATACCACGATCGATGCCTTCACCGCGCTCGTCGGACAACAGATTCCCGATCCGGCGATCGGCGCAATGTTGCGCGCCTTCAACTACGACCTGTTGCCGGTGCTCAACCAGGTCAACGGCGACGCTCTGTTGCAGGAGCGAATCCATCAGGAATGGTTCGGCACCTCGTCCGGCGGCGGCGCATGGGCGATTATCGACCAGCAGTCGGATGGCGCGCTGGCCACCGAACTCACCGCGGCCGAGGCCGCCTGGCTGGCCCAGCTCAACGGCGACCAGGCGAAGCTGGACGATGCGCTGGCCACTCTCTACGTCCTGCAATGGACGCTGAATGCACTGTGGTACAAATTCGGTTATCTCGGCGTGCCGCAGAACGTGTTCCCGCAGCCGCCGGAAGGCATTCCCGGCACGGTCGCGGATTTCCGGCAACAATTGTCGCGGGCGATCGATCCCGGTGTCGGTGGCAGCGTCGCGGAAGCAGTGACGCGCACGCTGGCCGAGATCACGGATTTGCTGGCTCGGGTGCCGCAGCCGATCTGGCAAGCCGGCGCCAATCAACAGGATGCCTTCCAGGCCGGGATCGCGGCATTTGCCGCGACCAAGCTTCTCGATCCGGCGAAGGTGCTGAAGGCGATGCCTGGCCCGCGCTACTGGCTGGCCAACAATCCGGTGGTCGTGCTGTCCGGCGTGCAGCCCCCGTTTGCGGCCGATCCCAATCAGCCGCTGACGGTCCGGATATCGTCGCAGTTGGTGCGCAGCTTCGCCATGAACGGGGTCGATGTCAGCCGTGCCACAGCCGGCGCGGCGATGCTCACCTTGCCAAACGCCGCTGCCTTGCCGGAGCTCGCCGCTGCGCTGATCGACGAGCTTTTCCTGTTGGACCCCGCCAACGCCGCGGCGCTGGCCACGGCGGCCCAGGCTGGCCGGCCCGACGGCGCCCGCCATTATCCAGACGTGCTGCCGGCGATGTCGATCGAGTCTTGGACCCAGCCATGGGCGCCGCTGTTCATGGAATGGCGCGGCCAATACATGCCGATACCGGAGACCACTCTAAGTGGCGACAACTGGATCTTCGACGGCACCGACTACCATTTCAATGGAGTCGCGCCGCCGCCTGGTGGGCGTCTGGTTGGCGGGATTTCTCTGTTGAGCCCGCACGCGCAATTCGTGTTCGGTTCTCGGCTGCGCAAGTTCGCCGATCAGTTCCCTGACCGGACTGAGATCGCCAAGATCTGGCAGGAGATCGACCAGGTCTTTCATTGGAAGTTCCTGGCCCAGGAGCTGGTCGGCTTCAACCAGTCACTGGCGCTGCGTGACGTGCGCGCGTTCCGCCGGCCTTTGCCGAATGAAACTGTCGGCGCCGGCGCGAACCAGCACCGCGTCACCGATCTGGCCGGTTATGATGATGGCGCGGATGCGGGACCCGATGCGCTGCCGGACAGCTACCGCGGGCGGGTCAATTCCATTCCGTTGATCCCGAATGGGCCGGCGCTGTCATTCGAAGGCGTGCGAGGCGGGCAGTTCTATTTCACCGATCTGCTGCTGTATGACCGGTTCGGTCGGGTACTGCGGCTGATTTCGTCAGGGGCCGAAACCGGCCTCTACGACGCAACCAACTTTCCGGCCGTGCTCGACAATGTGCTGACCCCGGTGCGCAGCATTGCCCCGACGATCAAGACCGTCGCGGAGCTGGCGCCGCGCACGCTGCAACTGGCGCAGCTCGACATCAGGCTGATCGACCAGCGCAGCGACGCCAAAGTATTCGGTGCCGACCCGGAGGTGATGCCGATCTGTGGCTGGCTGCTGCCGAACCATCTCGACCACAGCGTGCTGCTGTTTGCGCCCGACGGCACCAGCCTTGGCGACATCAGGATCACCGTTGGTCTCGACGGGGTGAGCCGCACCGCCACCTGGGCGCCGCCGGTGCACGGCAACGTCACGACACTTGCCGACGTGGCTAGTCGTGCACCGCACCTGGCAGCCCTGATCCAGGCGCCGGCGTTTCAGGCGGAGGCAAACTTCACCGCCTTCCTCAGCGCCATCGACGCGACCCTATGGACCATCGATCCGCTGGGGGCGCGGTCAGACCAAAATCTGTCGGTGCTGATCGGCCGCCCGCTGGCGCTGGTGCGCGCGCGGCTGCAATTTGTGCTCGACGGCCCGCCGCTTCGCGACACTGGATGGGCGGCGACGCTCGATACCAGCCCGCCCGCCTACCTGTCGCGGCAGTTCGCCATTCGCCTCGGCGATCAGGCGACGCGCGAGGACGGCACTGTCGGATATTATGCCGGGATTGATTATTGCGCCTTCAATAGCGTCGCCGCCCCCGAAACGACCGGGCCGCAGAACTATGTGCGACTGATCGGCCCGCTTGGGGTCAATGGTGGGAAAAACTATCTGCGGCTCGGTTTCGCGCCGTCGACCTTCCAGTTCGTAACGCTGCTGGTCGATCCGCGGGCCAGCGTGCACGCCACCACCGGCATCGTGCCGGTGACGCAATTGGATATACCGCCGCACCTGATCAATGATCCGCTCGCGAATATGGAAGTCGGCTTCCGCATGGGGCCGGTAATCAGCAGCATACAGGCGACGCCGGCCCAAGGCGGCAGGACGCCGGCGCATCCGCAAGCGGTGACCTATCCTGCGCCGGCGGAGCAAGGCGGCACCTGGTCGTGGTGGGAAGCCGCGGCCGGTGGTGCCAACGGCTTCGACATCATTCCGGCCACCACCGATGCGAAACTGGGCGTCAATCGCGCCTCGCTGCGCGACGGCGTGCTGCAACTCGCCATCCACCTTACCAAGAACGGCTAACCGCGCAACCAATGCGCACGAGAAGGAGAGTGCCCATGGCTGACCCGGTGCTTTTGAGCTACTTGGTTTCCACCAGCCCCGTGCCGTTGCAGACGACCACGACCACGGCATCGGTCACCGGCACCATCAACCTCTATGTCGCCGAGCCCGCGACGGTCGGCTATTGTAACCAGATCACCATCGCGGTGCCGATCGGCACCACGGCCGGCTGCTTGTTCACTCAAACACCGACGGCGTCGGTGAATACCGGAAAATGGGTGCAGAGTTCGCTCGCCATCGTCAAAGGCGGCACGTTTGGGCTGGCGAATAATATCGATTATGCGCAGTTCATCTATGACTGCCAGAACAGTGCGGATTTCGACATCAGCTACAATCTGGTGTTCTCATTGGCTGGCGCCACCGGCGGCACACCGGCCGACTGCATGATCCCGGTCCTGGAAAACTCGGGACCGGTGAACGACCCCGCCACATTCGTGCCGCGTCAGATCAATCTGCCGGTCAGCCTGGTGCCGCCGCGGTTCTATCTGAACAATCTGGTAGCGACCGCCACCGGGTCGCCGACCGTGCCCCGCACCGAATTCGCCAACGGCGCCACCATCAATTTTGCCTGGGAGAGCAACGGGACCTGGTTCCAACTGTTCCAGAAGGGCATGACCATCCCGATTTATGCCGGATTGCAGACGAGCACCTCGATTCCGAATGGCGCGGCGACCGACACCACGTACTTCCTGGTCGCTTCGATGACCGGCGATCCGGACCAGGATCAGGCGGGCTTCGACACTATTTACTTGTACGATTCGCTCAGCGTTACGATCAGCAATCCGGACCTCACGCCAAGAACCGTGACTGCCGCGGGCACGATCGCAGCCGGCGGCGGCTTGTCCGTTACCGGCAACGCCTCGGTCAGCGGCACCGCGACGCTCGGCTCCGCATTGGTCGGCAATTCGCTGAACGTTACCGGGGCGGCCTCGCTGGCAGGAACCACGGTCAACGGTCCGTTCCAGGCGACCGGCAACAGCACCTTGTCCGCCACGACCATCAACGGCGCTGTTTCATTGCTCGCCGGCGCCACGGTCAGAGGCGGGGTGAATTTGCAGGCAGCGACAGTAGCGGCGATGGGCGGCGCGATCAGCGTGGCGGCACCTGGCAGCTATACTGCGAAAACGGATGGATTGCTGGTCGGCCGTGTCGGGTGGGCGGCCAGCAACAGCGGCTGGTGCCGAGGCTACCTGTCGGCTTCGAACAGTGACGGGGTGAATGTGGTCGCGTTCGGCGGGAATGTGCTCGATGCGAAGTCCGATGGGACCAAAGGCATCACCATGGATGGCGGGTCTTTGTTCCTGCCACTGCGCAGCGGCACCAGTTGTTCGCTCGCCGTCTGGCAGGATAGCTGGAACGAAAGCGGCCTGACGGCACCGGTCGCATGCTATTTCGTGCCGATTGGCAGCGTCACCGGCGGCGCGGCGATCGAACGCCTTGCCGACACCGCCGAGCATGTCATCGCCCCGGCCTCTAGCCTGGTCTGGGTTCCGCGACCGAAGGAGGCTTATCTCGAACAACTCGTGGAGCTGATCGGCGAGCTGACCGAGCGGCCGATACCGCATGGCAGGAAGATGCAATTACTTGGCCTGCTGCGTCGCCTGACCGCCGATGAATACGACGCGCGAAGCGTGCCGTGACTGGGTTTATTTCGGCAACGGTTCGCCGTCCGGGCCGCGCTGCACGACCAATGCCGCATTGAGCCCGCCGAACGCGAAGGATTGCGACACCGCGGCGGTGAATGCAGCGGCGCGTGCGGCATTGACCACATAGTCGAGGTCGCACTCCGGATCGGGGCCAAGATAGTTCACCGTGGGTGGCGCCAGGGCTTGTTCCATGCCGCGGATGGTGACAATCGCCTCCAACGCGCCGGCCGCGCCGAAGCAATGACCGATCTGCGATTTGGTCGACGATATCAGCAACCGCCGCGCGTGATCGCCGAACACCTGCTTGATGACCCGCGTCTCGACCACATCGTTCAGCAACGTCGCGGTTCCGTGCGCGCTGATGTAGCCGATGTCGCACGGTGCCAGGCCCGCATCGGCCAGCGCGATTTGCAGCGCGCGCGCCGGTCCGGCGACGGTCGGCTGCACCTGGTCGCTGCCATCGACCGACAGGCCGAAACCGCTGATTTCAGCGCGGATCGGTGCCCCGCGCCGCAGCGCCGCTTCGAGCGTCTCGACGACCAGCATGCCGGCACCATCACCGAAAGCGAAGCCGCTGCGCCCGGCCGAGAACGGCCGACAGGTGTCGCGCGCGACGGTACGTGCAGCGGCAAAGGCGCGCGTCAACGAATAGGTGACGCTGGCCTCGGTTCCGCCGGCCAGCACGCGCTCGGCGTAGCCGTGCCGCACCGTTTGCACCGCCTGCGCGATCGCGTGGCTGCCGGCTGCACAACCGGTTGCAATGACCAAGGCGGGACCGTGCAGGCCATGCTCTGCGGCGATATGCGAGACCACGGCCTGATGATTGATGCGCGGCACGGTCATCGGATGGCAGCGCGGCCGGTGGCGGTGGAACAATTGGATCGCGGCTTCCTCGCGGCTGAGTTCGCCGCCGCTGCCGCAACCAACGATCGCACCAGTGCCGTCCAGTAAGCCGGCCTTGTCGCCCAGGCCGGCGTCGGCGATGGCCTCGCGGGCGGCGATGATGCCGAGTTGGGCGAACCGATCACAGATCTGGAGCGTCGCGCCGTCGAAATGCGCCTCGGCAACGTAGTCCGCCAATGCGGCCGGCACCTCAATCGCATGCTCTTCGAAGTGACACCGTACCGGCCTGATGGCGCAGCCGGCTGATGCAATGCCCTGCCAAAGCAGCCCGACGCCGACACCAAAACCGGACACTGCGCCAAGACCGGTTACCACCACGCGGTGCGAACCATCGGCGCGGCGCGTGCGTTGGCCGGGAGCCATGCGATCTACTTCCGCGGCAGCAGCCCCGCGATAATGGCGGTGCCTTCGGCCACGGTGCGAAAATAGTCGTGGCCGGACTCCATCAGATCGATGCTGAAGGCCTCCTCGACCTCGAATATCACCGACATGGTCTCGATCGAGCTCAGCCCGAGGTCGGAGAACAGAGCGGTGGGATCAAGCCGGGAACGCTCGATTGGTTTGACCTTCAGGATGCAGTCGATGATGTGACCGGCAATTTCGTCCAAGTTCGGCGCGGCGCTGAGAGTCATTGCGAAAGCTCTTACGGTAGCGGCGACGATAGCGCGGAGGACAGCGAGAGCACCTAAAGACCGTTAATCCAGACTATAGGTGGAGGGCACCGGTTTTGATACGTCAATCTGCGACTGGACCGGCGCCAGTCTCAATAAGCGTCAATTCCGGGAATGGCCCCTGAGCCTGAACCCACGTCTCATCCATTTTTAAGTAGAATCCATTTGTCATTTGCGCTGGTCTGGCTCGCGCTTGCCCCTGTAGCCGGTGGCGGCGCGCTGCTCATGGGGTCGGCACCCCGATCGAGTTCAGCCGGGCATGGGCACGGGCCGCGCGCGCTTTCATTCCGTCAAGATAGGTGCTGACATCGTTCCCCGGCAGGTTCAGCACCTTGCAGCCGAGCCGCCAATATTCCTCGATCTGCGCCTCGGTCTCCGCCGATCCCCGCGCGAGCTTGCCGTGCGCATTGCACGCCGCCGCGATCCGCCGCACCGCCGCTTTGAATTTCGGGTGCTCGAGGTCGAGGTGAACCCCGAGCTGCGCGCTCAAATCGGAATGCCCATAGGCGATCATGTCGATCCCTTCGACCGCCGCGATCGCCTCGACATTCTCCAGGCCCTCGAGCGACTCGATCGACGGGAAAGGATGATGTTGTCGTTGGCCCACGGCGCGTATTCGCTGGCGTGGCGGGCGCCGTAGCTCTTGTATCCGGTATGCGGCCCCTGGCCCGAGATGCCCCGGTTGCCGATCGGCGGATACTTCGCCAGGCGGAGCGATCGCGCGCGCCTCTTGGGCGGTTTCCACCTCGGACACCTGGATGCCCATGATGCCCTGATCGAGAATGCCGGGAATCAGATGCGCGAACGATTTGTGGAGCCGACGATGGCCGAGACGTTCGTCGCCTGGAACCAGCTCGCCAGATTGGCGATCGTTTCGATGTCGAACGCCCCGTGTTCGTGGTCGATCGCGCAGTAATCGAAGCCGGCCGCCTCGATGATCCACGGAACCCCGCGTGAGGCGAATTCCTTGAGCCCGGTGCCCAGCGCCGCCCGCCCTTCGCGCACCGCCCGCCTTATGCTGTTTTCTTTCATCGCTCGCTCCAGGCTTCCTTCATATTAGTCCGTCATCTACGACCTGGATTGATATGCATGGCCTATTCGATCCGGGGCACCTGAGGGCTTGCCCGTTTTGTATCAGATCTCTCCGTGACAATCCCGGCTTATCCTGGAGCGATCAGCGGCAGCTTCGGAGCAAGAAGACCTGTTCCGGCGGCCAAGCCGAGCGGCCGCTGCCTGTTCAATCAACGGGCCTTTGCTGGAACGTGTGTCAGTGAGCGAGGAGCGCCGATAGCGGTCGCCGGTCGAGTTCCGACAAAGGCTCATGCACGCACCGGCGTACCGGTCGCCACGCATGCGGAGAACAGATAGAGTGGCGTTATAGTTGGTGGCAAATAACCGTACGAGTGAGCCGGGTCACGACCTTTGTGTAGTCGGTCGCTTCGCGCCCCTCTGCCACGGCGGTCACCAGCGTCCAAATGTCGAACATATCGATGTACCAAAGCGTGCAGGTCTTGGCGACGAGAGTCCCGCGTGCGGCCATTCCCACCAGTTTTTTCGAAGAGATGTCGAATACCGGGCCTCCACTGAGCCCGGTGATCTCCGTGAACTCGGGATTTGCGAACCCCGCGCAGGCTTTGCGAAGGATCGGATCAGCGGAGGCCGCGCCCATATCGGCAAATTCGAGAAGGCAGAACCTCGGGCTGATCGACATCCCGCTGAGATTGGATTTCTCCTTCAATGCGCCGTTGACGTACAGCAAATCGCCGTTATTGGCCGTACCGCAGGTGCCAGCGTCGAGCACGTAGGGAGGATCGGGGAAGAACGTCGGTGTGACTGCGGGCGCGAATTCGACAACGGCAATGTCGAGAATGTCGGTATCAACCGCCTCGCCCTTCGGGGCGCTCGGATAGACGAGGCCCCGGATCGGGGCAAACATCTTGCCGAATTTCGCTTCGGTAACGCGAAGCCGTTGCCAATCAAAGCCCTGCAATACGTGGCGGCAGGTCAGACCAAACACACGCCCGCGAAACGTGGCGAGAAGCAGCGTCCCGCCATTCGTCGCGTACGGCCACTCCGCGCAGCCGGTCTCGAAGATCGGAAAGCGGACGCTGGTGCGGAAGTCCTGGGCGATAATGGTCCCGGAGGTGAGACGCTGCTGCACCATCATTGAAGGAGTTTCAGACATAGTCGGCGTAAGCGGTATCCTGTTCATGCTGGATTGCTTCCTCGGTGGCCTTTATCTCGGTGAAGTCCAGCAAGCGTAGGACGGATGAGCGGAGCGTAACCCGCCGCTTCGCTTCGACGATTTGGCGGAATGCGCTTCGCTATTCCGCCCTACGCTTAGTATTCCATCAGATCGTGGCGCGGCCCTATCGGTACGGTCGGGCTACCACTTGTAGACTTTCTGCAACGTTCCGCCCATCAGCGCTGCCTTGTCGGTCTCGGACAGGCGGTTGGTGTTGCGGAACGGCGCCACACCCTCTTCATAGGTCAGCATGCCGATGGTCCGCGTCCAGTCGGTGCCCCACATGCAACGATCGAGCCCGAACGCATCGATGACCCGCAATACCGGCTCCCAGATGTCGTCGTATGGGAACGGTTGGTGCGACATCGTGCAGGCGCCGCTGATCTTTACTCTTACGTTGTCGTATTGCGCCAAGGCGAGGAGCTTCGGAAGATCGGCCCAAACGTCGGCCGGGACCGGCGGGCGAGCCGGCTGCAAGCAGGCCGAGATGGTCGATCACGATGACCGTATCGGGATGTCGCTCGATGTGCGGCAGCCCTTTGTCGAGGATGCCCCAGCACAGCAGATTGACCGGCAAACCATGTCTGCCGGCGGCAGCGAAAGCGCGGTTCAAACCGGGATGGTCCGCGTCCATCGGCAGGCCCTCGCGCATTCGGATGCGAATGCCGCGCGCACCAGGTGTCGCCGCCCATTTCGCCACGATGTCGTCGATCGCCGGATCGGTCGCGTCGACCGGCGTCACCACCCGAAACTTGTCCGGATAGGTGTGGTAAACTTCGAGCGCGTAGCTCGGATCATATTCATAGGCGCTGAACGACGAGACCATGATCGCGCCGTCGACGCCGACCCGGTTCATCGCCGCGACCATCTCGTCGCCGGTGGCGGAGGCAAGCCCGTGCGAGGGACTGGCCCACGGCCGAAGGGCATGATTCCGATCGAAGGGATGAACCTGAACGTCGATGACCGGCATGGCCGTCCTCCTGCTTGTTCGACCGATTGTCCGCCATCGTGACCGGTTTGCACAGGGTGACGAGCGCGGTGGCGGTGCCTACGTCAAGCGCATGATTACCTAATCGGAACCCGAATTTAGGACGGAATCCGGCGGTCCATCTGCTAGCGCTCGGGCACATCCAGGCGGTACAGTCGCAACGATGTTTGTCATGCCCGCCTGGTGCCGGGTGGGCGCCTGGGCACGGGTCTGAATTGGGCTCTGTCGCAATTTCGATGCAGATACGCTAGATTTGGTAGGCATTGCATTGGGGGATGCTTGCCATGGGGTATCGAGGCTTTGGGTCGTTGTTGCCGGCCGGTTTGCTGATCGACGACGTCGAGATCGCCGTGGATCGCCTCGTCATCAGGGCCCGATGTCGCGCCGTCGTTGTCAGCTGTCCCGATTGCGGGCGGTCCTCCGAGCAGGTGCACAGCCGGTATGAGCGGCGGCTCTTGGATCTGCCCTCGTATGGTCGCGCCGTTCAGATGCGCATCGCGGTTCGCCGCTTCCGCTGCGCTGAACCAAGCTGCGGGCGCCGTATTTTTGCCGAGCCGCTCGGTGAGGCGGTCGCCGGCAGATTGGCTCGGCGCACATCCCGGTTCGAGGCGATCGTCCATCATCTCGGCATCGCTTTGGGCGGTCGGCCAGCGGCCGCGCTGGCGCGGCGGCTGATGCTGCCAATCAGCAAGGATACCCTGCTGCGCGCTGTGCGCCGGCATGCTGGCTTCGATCGCCGGCCGTTACGCGTGGTCGGCATTGATGATTGGGCGTGGAAGCGCGGGGCAGCGTTACGGCAGCATCATCTGCGACCTCGAGCGGCGGCGCATCGTCGACCTACTCCCCGATCGTGAGCCCGTCACCGTGGAGGAGTGGTTGTCGCGCCATCCCGAAGTCCGCGTCATCTCGCGTGACCGCGGCGGCGGATACGGTCGGGCTGCGACCAGGGCGGCGCCGCAAGCCGTGCAGGTTGCCGATCGCTGGCATCTGATGGAGAACGCCAGCGCCGCGTTTTTGGAAGCGGTGCGGCGATCGATGAACCCGATCCGGGTTGCGCTCGGCAGCACGGCCATCGATCCGGCTCTGCTGACCCACGCCGAGCGCTTACAGCACGAAGGCTATCTGCGGCGGGAGAAGGCTTACGGCTTGATTCGTGCCCTGGCCAAGGGCGGCACGCCGATCAGGGAGATCGTACGTCGGACCGGTCGTAGCCGCAAATTGGTGCGCGAGATCGTGCGCGGTGGCGGCGGTGACGTATTCCGCTGCCGATCGAACACCCTCGAGCCGCATCTCGCCCGGCTCGCCGCCGAATGGATCAGCGGTTGCCACAACGGTGCCGAACTGTGGCGGCGTCTGCGGGCCTCGGGCTTCACAGGGAGTTTGCGGGTCGTCGCCGAATGGACGACGCGGCGGCGCCGTGCCGAAAGCGCCGGATTCGAAAGGCTACGAAAGCCGCCGTCGGCCCGGGTGCTGAGCCGCTTGCTGCTGAGCGAGCGCGATCAACTGACGAAAGCCGACGCGATCACCGTCGCGCGCATCGAAAGAGGTGTGCCGGCATTGATGTCCGCCCGCGACCTGGTCGAGTGCTTCCATCGAATGGTGCGTGACCGCGATGCGGCTGCTCTGCCGGCCTGGATCGCCGATGTCGCAGACAGCGTCCTCGCGTCCTTTGGCAAAGGCATTCTCGCTGATCGAGGCGCTGTCGCCGCCGCGATGACCTTGCCCTGGTCCAACGGCCAGACCGAAGGCCAGATCACCAAGCTCAAGCTCGTCAAGCGCCAAATGTACGGACGCGCCAAGCTCGACTTGCTCCGCGCCCGTCTTACCGCTTCAGCGTGAATGCCATCTGCATCGAAAGTGAGGCAGAGCCTGAATTGCATGCCGTCGGCGGACAACAAAGCGCAATCCGAGTTGGTCGCAGCGGCGCTGGAGCTGCTGCGCTGGTATGTCGAGATCGGCGCCGACGAGGCGATCGCCGACGAGCCACAGGACCAGTTCGCCCGGCCGTCTACGAGGCCGACAGCCGCCCCGGTCCCGCCGCTGCCGGCAACGCTGCTGCCGGCCCCGCCGCTGCCGGCGCCGGTGCGCGCGGTTGCGGCGTCGCCGCCCGCGGCCTTTGCCCAATCGCCGGGAGAGGCGGCGCAAGCGGCGCGCCTCGCGGCGGCGCGGGCCGATACCATCGCGGCGCTCGAAGCTGAAATCGCCGCGTTCGAAGGCTGCGGGCTGAAGCGCACCGCGACCAGCACGGTCATCGCCGACGGCAATCCCGCTGCCCCGGTCATGATCATCGGCGAGGCCCCCGGCGCCGACGAGGACCGCATCGGCCGGCCCTTTGTCGGGCGCGCCGGCCAATTGCTCGAGCGCATGCTGGCGGCGATCGGCCTCGACCGCTCGGATGTGCTGATCACCAACGCGATCTACTGGCGCCCGCCCGGCAACCGCACCCCAACCGCCGACGAGATCGCCGCGTGTCTCCCGTTCGTGCTGCGCCATATCGCACTGGTCCGGCCCCGGCTTCTGGTGCTGGCCGGCGGCACCGCGGCCCGCGCCCTGTTGCCACCCGGCCCCGGCATCACCCGGCTGCGTGGCCGCTGGTTCGACCTCGCCATCCCCGGGCTCGCCCAGCCGGTGCCGACCCTGCCGATGTTCCACCCGTCCTTTCTGCTGCGTGCGCCCGAGCGCAAGCGCGAGGCCTGGCAGGATCTATTGGCGCTGAAAGCAAGGCTCGATGCGCTGCGACACACCGAGGGGGGGCTGTCTAGTCTCCGGTGCCACGGCGGGCTATCCTCGCGCCATGCTCAGAGGGAGTGCGTCGCCATGCCCGGCCGGCTCGATCACAACCGCCCGTTTCTGCCTGTCAACATCGCCTTGCTGACGGTGTCGGACACTCGCGGCGCGGCCGAGGACCGCTCCGGCGACACCCTTGCCGAGCTTGCCACCGGCGCCGGGCATCGGATCGCGGCGCGGCAGATCGTGCGCGACGATCGCGACGCGATCGTGGCCCGGCTCGAGGCCTGGATCGCCGACCCGCAGATCGATGTGGTGATCTCGACCGGGGGCACCGGGGTCACCGGTCGCGACGTGACGCCCGAGGCCTTTCACCAGGTTTACGAAAAGGAGATCGCCGGCTTTGGCGAGCTGTTCCGCTGGCTCAGCTACGCCAAGATCGGCACCTCGACGATCCAGAGCCGGGCCACCGCCGGGGTCGCCGGCGGCACCTATCTGTTCGCCCTGCCGGGGTCGCCCGGCGCCTGCCGCGACGCCTGGGAAGACATCCTGGTGCACCAGCTCGACAACCGCTTCCGCCCGTGCAATTTCGTCGAGCTGATGCCGCGCCTGCAGGAGCACCTGCAGCGCTAGCACCACTGCCGCGCTGCGCGGCCAAAAAGCCACGGGCTCTCGACGAGAGTGGCCGGCGGCCCCGATCCGGCCGCGGACGCCACAACTCCGCCGCAATCGAACCGTTAGGACACCCGGATACAACGATTTTCCGGATCCCCGCCAGTGCGCCTCATTCCGAGCTTGGTGCTGCTGATCTTTGCCGTCGTTGCGCCGGCACTCGCCCAACAGCCGCAGCTGCCGCCGAGCCGGGTCGGCGCGGTCAGCTATGTCTCGGGCACGCTCGCCTTTCACATGGCCGGGGAAACCCAGTGGTCGGCGGCCGGGGTCAATTACCCGGTCGCCACCGGCGGCTCGTTCTGGACCGATCCGCAGTCGCGGGCCGAACTCCAGATCGGCCCGAGCACGCTCGACATGGCCCCCGGCACCGAAATCGACGTCACCAACCTCGATCAGCAGGTGGCCCAGATCGGCATCCCGCAGGGTCGGCTCTACCTGCATCTGCGCCAGCTCAGCGCCGGCCAGAGCTTTGAGATCGACCTGCCGCAAGGTGCGGTCTGGCTGTTGCAGCCGGGGGCCTACGACATCGATGCCGGGACCGCGGACCAGCCGGCGCGGGTGGCGGTCTACCAGGGCACGGCGCGGTTTGTCGGTGGCGGCGTCGATATCGGGGTCAAGGCCGGCGATGCTGCATTGCTCAGCGGGTCGAACCCGGTGGCGACCGAGTTCGAGCGCGCTGTCCCCGACGCGTTCGTCGCCTGGTGCCGCGCCCGCGATTATCACCAGCCGCAATTGGCGGCGGATTATTATGTTTCGCCGCAGATGACCGGCTACGCCGATCTCGACCATTACGGCGGCTGGCAGAACAACCCGCAATACGGCCAAGTGTGGTACCCGAGCCAGGTGCCGGCGGATTGGGCGCCCTATCGCGACGGCCGCTGGATCTGGGTCGAGCCGTGGGGCTGGACCTGGGTCGACCAGCAGCCTTGGGGCTTCGCTCCGTTTCACTACGGCCGCTGGGCCTATGTCGGCGACCGCTGGGGGTGGGTCCCCGGCCAGTACGCGGCCGAGCCGGTCTATGCGCCGGCGCTGGTCGCCTTTATCGGCGGCGCCGCGGCGGGGCTGGCCGTCGCCGGCGAAAGTGGGCCGGCGGTGGGTTGGTTTCCGCTCGCCCCGGACGAGCCTTACTGGCCGAGCTACAGCCGTAACGAGACTTACATCCGCAATGTCAACGCCGGCGACGTCAGGAACATCGACACGATCGTGAGGCAGTCGAACGGCGCCCCGCCGGCGCGGGCCGCCAGCGCGAATTTCGCCAATCGTCGGTTTGCCACGGTGGTGCCGCAGCGGGTCTTCGCCAACGCCGCCCCGGTCGCCCCGGCGGCGATCCATGTCGCCCCCGCCGCGCTTGCCAAGGCGCCGGTGGTGTTGCATCCGCCAGCGGTCCGGCCGCCGCCGCGGGCCGCCGCGGTCGCGGTCAAGGGGCCGCAGAACTTGCGCCCGGTGCCGAAGGGTCCGGGCACGCCTCCGGCCGGCCATCCCGCGGCCCCGATCGCCAATGCGCCGGGCGCACCGCCGCACCCGCCGGGCACGCCGCCGGGGCACGCCGTCGGACCGGGGCGGCCAGGCACCCCGCCAAGGGCCGCTGCGGTTCCGCCGCACCCTGGTGCGGTTCCCGCGGCTGGGCCTCATGCGCCGGTGGCGAGCGCTGCGGCGAGGCCGCCCGAGCGGGGCCGCGCGCCGGGGCCGCCAGCGCCTGGGCAAGCGCCGCATCCGGCCGCCGGGGGGCTCGCGCCGCCGCGTCCGGGACCGCTCCCGCCGGCTCGTGAGGCGCACCCCGGCATGGCCGCACCGGCGCGTCCGCCAGCCCCGGCCGTGGCCGGTCATCAGGAGCCGCCGCATCCGGCCGCAGCGCTGCAGCATCCCGCGGCGGCGGGCAACCAGGCGCGTCCAGCCGCGCCGCATGCCGAGCCGGCGCGCCCGCCGGCCCCGGCCCCGGCCCCGCCCATTGTGCGCGCTGCGCCGATCGTCCACCCGCCGCCGCCAGCCGCGCCGCACCCCCAGCCGCCGCGTCCGCAGCCGCCGCGCCCGGCTCCGCCGATCGTACGTGCGCCGCCGCCAGCCGCGCCGCACCCCCAGCCGCCGCGTCCGCAGCCGCCGCGCCCGGCTCCGCCGATCGTACGTGCGCCGCCGCCAGCCGCGCCGCATCCCCAACCGCCGCGCCCGCAGCCGCCGCACCCCCAGCCGCCGCGCCCGGCTCCGGCGGTCGCCCATGCGCCGCCGCCGCACCCGCCCGGGCCGCCCGCTCGCGCCGGCAAGCCCGCAGCCAACGCAAAGGGAAAACCGGAGGGCAACCACCCGTAGCGCTCGGTCCCGCTCGGCGTCGGCGGGGAGCGGCCGGTTCAGCGCCCGATCCGCTGCGCCCCCGCCCCCGCGCGTCAGCCCGGCCGGCGGATCGCCCGCGGGCAGCGGGGAGCGGCCTAGCGGCAGCCGGGCATTGCGCCGGATCAGGGGCGGCCGCCGCCGAGCCCGGCGGCGAGGAGGGTGTAGAGCCCGGCCGCGCCGAGCAGGCCGATCGCCAGCACGGCAAAGGCATCGGCCCCGAGGCGGTCGCCGAGCGGCCGGCCAGCGAGCCCGCCCAGAACCGCGAACGGGATCAGGATCGCCGCGGCGGACCAGGTCGAGGCCGGGACGCCGATGGTCGCGGCATGGGCGACGAGCGTCGCCGCGTAAACCAGCGCAAAAAACGCGAGCAACGTCGCGCGCACCGTGCGCGGCGGCGCCGCGGCGAGGATCAGATAGATCACCACCGGCGGCCCCGACATGCCGATGAGCGCGGTCACCGCCCCGGATATCGCCCCGGCGGCAAGATCGCGACCCGGGGTCATCGCCAGATGCGGCCGCCCGGTGCCGCTGCGGCGATAGCGCAGCGCCGTGATCAGCCCAGCAAAGCCGAGCACGCTCGCCCCGGCCACGATCCGCACCAAGCGCGGATCGCTATAGCGGAACGCGACGAGCCCGAACGGCATGCCAACGAGGCTGCCCGCCGCCAGCCGCAGCAGCAGCGGCGGCGCCACCGCCCGCCACAATCGCGGCAACACCGCGACGGACAATGCCGCGGCCATGATGATGACCAGCTGGATCGCGCGCGCCGGCTCGACCAGCAACAGAAACAGCGGCACGGCGACGACGGCAAAGCCGAACCCGCCGGCCGCCTGCAACAGCGAAGCGGCGAAGGTGATGGCCGCGAGCCCGGCCCAATCGACGAGGCTCATCCGCGGCGTCCGGTGCGCCGTCCGGCCGCGGTCCCGGCCGGGCCGCTGCCGCCGAGCACTAAGCGCGCCGCAGCGCCGGGCGCAGCGTCCAGGCAAGCGGCAGGGTCAGCAGCACGGCGGCGGCAACGATGACCATCATCCGCGATACGCCCGCGGCATCGCTGACCAGGCCGTAGAGCGCCGGAGAGAGCGCTCCGGCACCGACCGTTCCGGTATAGAAGATGCCGAAGGCGTGCCCGCGCCGGTCGGGGGCAACAAGCTCCGGCACGGTGCCGTACAGCACCGAGGAGGTGCCGTTGAGGACGATCCCGACCAGCGGCAAAACCCCGAGTGCGGCGGTGAGCGGCAGCGGCAGCAGCAGCAGAATTGCGGCCGCGGTCAGACCCTCGGTCAGAAAGATCGCCCGAACCACCCCGAGCCGCGCCCCCAAAAAGCCGCAGGCGAGCTTGCCCGCCGCGCCGCCGGCAAAGACCAGGCTCAGCGCCACACCGATTACCGGCAGATCGGCGCCCTTGGCCCGCAGCAGAAACGGCAGGAACGTCAAGAACCCCATGCGCGTGGCGCTGTCGAGAATGCCGATTGCCAGCAGCAGCGGAAAGCCGCGCCCGCTCGCCGGCGCGGCATCGTCGACGGCTTCGTCGGCGGGGGCCGGCGCCGCGTCCGGCAAGCCGCGCCGCAGCAGCAGGATTGCCGCCGCCGCCGCCAGCCCGGCGATGCCGAGCAAGCTCGTCGCCGATCGCCACGGCATCACCGCGACCAGCCCGGCGGTGGCGGCCGGCAGCGCCATCTTGCCGAGGTCGCCGGAAAAATTGTAGGTGCCGAGCGCGCGGCGCGAGCGCTGACCGGCGAAGGTGCGGGCGACCAGATCGGAGGCGATCGGATGCTGCACGCTCGAGCCGAGGCCGCCGATGACCAACGCCATGGTCAGCATGGCAAAACCGGCGCTGGCGCCGGCGACGAGATAACCGATCCCGGCGAGCGCGGTGCCGGCTGCTAGCAGCGCCGGGCCACCGACCCGCGAGGCGAGCCGGCCGGCGGGGACCTGAAAGCCGGCCATCGATCCGGCATAGAGCGCGCGCAGGATGCCGATCTCGGCATAGCCAAGGCCGAATTCCGCCTGCCATAACGGCAGCAGCACGTAGAGGAGGTCGGTAAAGCCGTCGTGCAGTGCGTGGGCGCCGCAGGCGACCGCCATGGTGCGCCGCTGGCGGCCGCTCTCGAGATTGCCGGGCAATGCTGTAACCAGGGACAACCTCGGACCCTCCTGTGCCGCCAATCCGCGCCGGGCCCGGATCGTGACCCGCGGCGCCGGCAAAGACAATTGTTGCCGATTTGTGACCGTGCGTCGATCGTCGCTGGATCGGCGCGGCGTCCCGCCCCCGGCCGAAATCCGGGCTTACGGGGTTTTGTGAACGCTGGCCCGCTGCCGTGGCGGCGGCTCGTCGGCGCGAACCGCATAAGCGCCGGCGATCGTCTCGACCCGATAGCCGCAGCAGAACCGGGCGACAAAGGCGTGTGCGAACGCTGCGCTGACAAAATAAAAGGCGATCGCATCATTGACGATCCCGGCGCTCCCGGCCGCCGCCGTCGCCCAGCCGTCGTGGCCGCAGGTATCGTCGAGCCAGGCGTGCATCAGGGCCAGCTGCCGCCCCAGCCCCTGGCTCGGAACCGCGATGCGCACCCGCACCGGATAGCGCTGCTCGGCCTCGCGCCGGGCAAGCTGTGATGTTCGGCTCATCAGCGGCCTATGTTCGTGATTTGTACGCGTCAAACGATACCGCACCTCGCGCCGCCGTGTCGAGCCCGTCGCGACCACGATCGACGGCGTGGCGGCTTGACCTGCGCTGCCCCGCGCGTCAGGTTTGGTGGGGTGGCGGGAGCACGAAATGAGCGAGCCGCGGACGATCTCGGTCGATATCAATGGTTTCCCCGCCCGGGTGTGGCAGAAGGGCGACGGCCCGAAGCTCGGGTTTCTCGCCGGTTTTGGCGGGTTGCCGCGCTGGGTCCCGCTGCTCGATGCGTTGGCCCGCGAACGCACCGTGATCGTGCCGTCGCTGCCCGGCTTTCCCGGCGGCGACCGCGGCCACAGCGTACTCGACAGCCATCTCGACTGGGTGCTGGCGGTGCGTCAGCTGTTGCAGAAGGCCGGGCTCGACGGCGCCGACCTGGCCGGCAGCTCGGTCGGCGGCTCGTTTGCCGCCGAGATCGCGGCGATTTGGCCACCGTCGGTGCGCCGCTTGGCATTGATCGCCCCATGGGGCCTGTTTGACGACAAGGACCCGGCGACCGATCCGTGGGCGCAGCGCCCGCCCGAGGTACCGGCTCTCCTATGCGCCGACCCCGAGCGCTGGACCGCCCTCAAGGCCCCGCCCGAGGGCGCCAACTCGCCGGAATGGCCGATCGAGCAGACCCGCGCCAGCGAGGCCGCGGCCCGCGCCTTCTGGCCGCTCGGCAACACCAGGCTGGAAAAGCGCCTGCCGCTGATCGAAGCGCCGACCCTGCTGATCTGGGGCGAAGAGGACCGCATCATGCCGCGCGGCTACGCCGACCGTTTCGCCAAGGCGATCGCCGGCCGCACCGAGATCAGGACGATCCCCGGCGCCGGGCACCTGGCCGAGCTCGACAAGCCCGACGAGGTCGCCGCCGCGATCGTCGCCTGGACCGGCTGAGAACGTACCTCGTGTATCCTGCGGATCGACGATGACCGACCGGCTCTCCCTCACCAACGCACTGGCCGACGCCAACATCGACCGCCAAAGGGCTGAGCGGATCGCGACGGAGATTTTCGACGCGATCCACGACAACGTCGCCACCAAGCAGGATTTGGAGCTCGTCAGGGCGGATTTGCGCGAGGTCGAGCTGCGCCTCGGCGCGCGCGTCGACCGTATCGTGGTGCGGCTTGGTTCTTTGATGGTGATCCTTGCCGGGATCATTTTGGCGGCGATCCGCTACCTGCCGCACAGCTGACTGGGCAAACCTCAAGGCGCTCGCCCTCACCCACCCAGCCCTTGGGCTGCGTCTCCCCGCTCCCGCACCGCGGGAGAGGGTGCCGAGCGCAGCAGGCGGGTGAGGGGCAGAGATGGCAAGTCGGTGAAACGAACGGGAGAGAGGCATGGCGGAAGGCAAGGCGCTGGCGGGCAAGGTTGCGATCGTCACCGGTTCGGGCAAGAACATCGGCAAGGCGATCGCCGAAATGCTCGCCGCCGATGGCGCCGCGGTGGTGGTCAACGGCCGCGGCGACCGCGCGATCGTCGAGGAGACGGCGAGCGAGATCCGTGCTGCCGGCGGCCAGGCGATGGCCCACCTCGCCGACGTCTCGAAGCCAGACGCGGTGGCGGCGATGGTCGAAGCCGCGGTCAGGGAGTTCGGCGGCGTCGACATCGCCGTCGGCAATGCCGGCCTCAGGCGGCAGACCTCGTTTCTGCAGATGAGCCTCGCCGAATGGCACGAGATTCTGGCGGTGGCGCTCGATGGCGCTTTCATCCTGGCCAAGGCGGTGGTCCCGGAGATGATCAAGCGCGGCGGCGGCGCATTGATCGGGCTCTCTGGCGTGTCGCATCACGCGGGCGCGGCTGGCCGGGTTCACGTCAACGCCTCCAAGGCTGGGCTCGAAGGCCTGATGCGCGGGCTGGCGGTGGAATTGGCGCCGCACAACATCACCGCCAACACGGTGGCGCCGGGCTCGATCGACACGGTGCGGGGAGCCTCGGCTGGCGGCCCGCAAGGGCGCGGCCACACCCGCGAGATCCCGCTCGGCCGCCAGGGCCGGCCCGAGGAGATCGCCGCGATGGTGCGTTTTCTCGCCGGTCCCGAGGGCCGCTACATCACCGGCCAGACGATCCACGTCAATGGCGGGCTGTTCTTCGGCAAGTAGGGTCAGCCGGTGCTCGCCCGCATCTCCTTGCGGGCATGCCCTCGCGCTGGCGCCGATTGCGCCTCCGTGCTCAAGGGGTTACGGCGGGGGGAAGGGCGGGGCCGTCACCGTCGCTGGCGTTGATGCGATCGCGATCGCGCGCAACTCTAGCGCAGTTGCACGATCAGCTTGGCCCAGCGATCCAGCACCGGCAGGATCTGTTCGGCGCTTTCGGCCGGCAGGGTGACGTTGGCCCGCACCGCGCCGAGATCGCGGAATCGCTTCAGCCGGTCGGCATCCTCGGGCGCACCGCCCAGGGTGACCGGCAGCGAGGCGGGGTCGCGCCCGGCATCCGCCGCCATCTGGCGGAAGCGCGGCATGTACTCCTCCGGATCGCCGCTCGAAGCGTTCGGATACCAGCCGTCGCCATAGCGGATCGCGCGCCGCGCCGCCCATGGGAACGCGCCGCCAAGCAGGATCGGCGGCCACGGCTTCTGCACCGGCTTGGGCCAGGTCATCATCGGCGTGACCTCGACAATCTCGCCGTGATATTCGGGCTTCGACTTGGTCCAGATCTCCTTCATCGCCTCGATCTGCTCGCGCATTTTCTGCATGCGCGAGGCAAAGACGGTGCCGTGGCTCTCGATCTCCTCGGCGTTCCAGCCGCCGCCGATGCCGAACAGAAACCGCCCGCCCGATACCTGGTCGATCGAGGCGACGAGCTTCGCCGTCTGGATCGTATCGCGTTGGATGACGAGGCAGATGCCGGTGGCGACTTTGAGTTTTTTGGTCGCCGCCGCCGCCGCAGTCAGAGTGACGAACGGGTCCATCACATCGTAATAGCGCTTGGCCAGTTCGCCGCCGCCCGGCGCGGGCGTCTTGCGCGGCACCGGGATGTGCGAGTGCTCGGCCGCCCACAACGAGTCGAAGCCGCGCTCCTCGAGCGCCACCGCCAGCGCGGCCGGCGAGATCGAATAGTCGGTAAAGAAGATCGAAGCGCCGAATTCCATGATTTGGGTATCCCGCTGCCGGTGTCTTGCGCTGGCGATCTTAGCGAGACCGGGTGGAAATGTCCCGCAGCCGAGATTAGCCCAGATCGAGGATCTCGACCCAGTTCGGCATCCGGCCCATCGGGTATTGGCCGATTTCGGCGAGCCCGCCCTTGGCCGGGTCGATCGCGTAGGCGGTCATCCGGTTCGACGCCAGCCCGACCGCAAGCAGAAACCGCCCGTGCGGGTCGATGGCAAAGCCGCGCGGCGTCGTCTCGGTCGACCAGCGCCCGATCGGCGCCAATTTTCCGGTCGCCGGGTCGATGCGAAAGCCGGTCAGGGTGCTGGTGGCGCGTTCGCTGGCGTAGAGAAAGCGGCCGTCGGGGGTGGCATGCAGATCGGCCGCCGACGGCTTGCCGCTGAACTCGGAAGACAGGCTCGCGATCGTCTGCAATTGCGTCAAGGTACCGCTTGCCGGATCCATGGCGTAGGCGCCGAGCGTCGCGTCGGTCTCGTTCAACAGGTAGAGGAAATGCCCGGCCGGGTGAAACGCCAGGTGCCGCGGCCCGGCGCCGGGTGTGGTGGCGATCGCGGCCGGCGTGTTGGGCGCGACCGTGCCGGTCGTCGGATCGAAGCGCAGCTGCATGACGATGTCGCCGCCGAGATTGGTGCAGTAGGCCCAGCGGTTCGACGGGTCGACGACGACGCAATGCGCCTTGGGCTCGGTCGCCACCACTTGGGTCGGGCGCTCGCCGACCCGGCCCTGCGCGTCGATCGGGTTGATCGCGAGCTTGGCACCGGGGTAGGAGGCGCTCAATAGATGGCGGCCGCTGCGGTCGGTGACGATATAGGCCATGCTGTCCGCCAGCGGCACATGCCCGAGATGGGTCAGCCGGCCGTTGGCCGGGTCGATGGCAAAGCTCGACACCGGGTAGGGTTCGCTGCGCAGCGCGGCGTAGAGAAACCGATGGTCGGGGCTGACCGCCAGCGGCATGCTGGTCGGCGACAGCTTATCGGTGCCGGGGACCGGGACCTTCTCGATCGCGCTCAGCGCGCTGCTGTCGCGATCGATCAGAAAGACGCCGATCGCCTTGTCGGCGGCATTCGACACATAGACGATGGTCGCGGCTTCGGCCATGGCTCAGCCCTCCCGCTGCAGCTGGCGCGCGGCCTGCGCCGCCGGCCGGTCGTGGCAGCGCTTCAGCCATGCCGCGACATTGGGAAACGCCGACAGATCGACCCGCGCCTGGCGCGCCCAGGCGAGAATGCTGGCGACGTTGAGGTCGGCGACGGTGAAATCGCCGCCGAGCAGATAAGGGGTCGCGGCCACCGCCGCATCGAGCACCTTCAGCGGCGCGGCGAGCGCGCGCTCCCTCGCCTCGGCGGCGGCCGGATCGCGCCGGTCCTCGGGGCCGACCCGGTTGATCAGCACGGCGAGCGCCGGGCGTTCGATTTCGGTCATGCCCCAAAAGCTCCACTGCCAGGCTCGTGCCTCGTCTTCGAGGGTTTGCGGGTAGAGGCTGGGCGGGTAGAGGCCGGCGCCGCCGCCGTATTTCTTGGCGAGATAGAGATTGATCGCCATCGACTCCCACAGCGTGAAGCCGTCATCGTCGATCGCCGGGACGTGGCCGTTCGGATTGATCGCCAGATAGGCCGGCCGGCGGGTGCTGCCATCGGCGAAATCGAGCTTGACGTGCTCGTAGTCGAGTCCGAGTTCCGCGGCCATCCATAAGGTGCGAAACGCCCGCGACCGCGCTACCCCATAGATCTTCAAGGCCATTGGACCGCCTCCTCCTCCGTCGCCCGGGCCCTATTCGGCAACAAGCCGGCTTCGGTCGCGCCGGAGGGCGGGGCCGGCGGCCTATTGCAGCTGCTGCGGCAGCGCCGCGATCGCGCTGTCGATCAATGCCGCGCCGCGCCGCTCATCGAGCTCGGCGGCGATGATCTGGCGCGCGGCCGATACCGCGACATCGACGGTGACCGCACGGATCTCGGCCACGGCCCTGGCCTCTTCCTGAGCGATGCGTTCGAGGGCCAGCTCGCGGCGGCGCTGCAGCATCGCTTCGAGGTCGCGCGCCGACTGTGCCGCCAAGCGCTCGGCTTCGGTCCGGGCGTGGGCGATGATCGTCTCGGCCTCGCTCGCCGCCTCGCGCTCTCGGCGCTGATAGTCGGCAAGGGCGCGCTCGGCCTCCTCGCGCAGGTTGCGCGCCGCTTCGAGCTCGTCGCGGATGCGGGTCGCGCGGTCGTCGAGGGCGCCGATCAAACTGCGCCTGCCCGGTTTCCACACCAGGGCGACGAACACCAGCACCGCGACCAGCACCCAGAATTCCGGCTGGGCAAAGATATGCGGCATCAGCCGGCCCTCTCCGCCATCGCCCGATCGACCGCAGCGGCGAGGGCGGGCTCGTCGGCTGGCGTGCCGGCGAGTTTTTCGGCAAGCGAGCGGGCGACGTCGACGGCTACCCCGCGGATCTCGGAAAAGGCCTGATCTTTCGCCGTCGCGATCTGCCGCTCGGCCGCATGGATCTGCTCGGCCAGCGCCGCGGCGAGCTGACGGTGCCGTTCGGCGGCCTCGGCGGCGGCTCGCTCGGCGGTCTGCCGGATCGCGTCCTGCGCCTGGGCACGCGCCTCGGCGAGCCTCGCCTCGTAGGCGATCTGGACCGCCTGCGCCTGGGACCGCGTCTCGGCGGCGCGGGCGAGGTCCTGGTCGAGCCTGGCGCGCCGCGAATTGATCGCCGCACCGACCCGCGGCAGGGCCAGCAGCCGCATCAGGAGGTAAAGTACCAAAAAGCTGACCGCCAGCCAGAACAGCTGCGGGATGAAGGTGCTAACGTCGAGCTGTGGCATCGGGGGATGGCGCTAGGCAATGGGCGCGAAACGAGCTGCGCTACAGCACGAAGAGCAGCAACAACGAGATGATCAGGGCGTAGAACGCCACCGCTTCGGTCAGCGCGAAGCCCAGCATGCCGATGCCGAAGACCTGATCGCGGGCCGCGGGATTGCGGGCGATCGAGCTGACCAGTGCGGCGAACACATTGCCGATGCCGACGCCAACACCGGCGAGGGCGATCGCCGCGAGGCCGGCGCCGATCATTTTGGCAGAGGTAGGGTCCATTATTTCGTCCTTTCCCGGGGGAAGTCTGGTGAGCTGGAGGGGGTGCCGCGGCGTCCGCGCGGGGTCAGTGCAGATGGATCGCGTCGCTCAGATAAAGGCAGGTCAAGATCGCGAACACATAGGCCTGCAGGATGTTGATCACGACTTCGAGCGCGATCAGCGCGACGTTGAAGGAGAGCGGCAGGAAGCCGAACAGGCCGAGGGCTACGGTAAACCCGGCGAACACCGCGATCATCGTGTGCCCGGCCAGCATGTTGGCGAACAGGCGCAGGCTGAGGCTCACCGGCCGCGTCATATAGGAGATGATCTCGATCGGGACCAGCAACGGCGCCATGAAGATCGGCGCCCCCGGCGGAAAAAAGAAGGTAAAAAAACGGAAGCCATGCCGGACCAGGCCGATCATCGTCACCAGCACGAAGACGAACAGCGCCAGGGCGAAGGTGACGACGATCTGCCCGGTAAACGTGAAGCTGTAGGGGATCAGCCCGAGCAGGTTGCCGAACAGAATGAAGATGAAGACCGAGAACACCAGTGGAAAGTACTGGCGGCCCTCGGAACCGACGTTTTCCTGCACCATTCCGGCGATGAACTCGTAGGTCAGCTCGGCGACCGATTGCAGTCGGCCGGGGACGAGCGCGGCGCGGGCGGTGGCGCCGACCAGGAGCAGGGTGGCGAGCGCGACGGCGATCGTCATCAGCAGCGCCGAATTGGTGTAGGAAATGTCGAACGAGCCGATATGGAGCGGGATCAAACGCTCAATCGTGAACTGCTCGAGAGGTGAATGCGCTGCCGCCAATTTCTTCCCCAGCCCGCCAATTCCGCGGCCGCCTGCCTAATCCCGCCGCAACCCTTCCCGGTCGCGCTGCGGTGGCGGCGCGCCCGAGTAGCCGACACCCTTCGCGGCGCGGAAGACATTGACCATGCCTGCCGCAATTCCCAGAAAAAAGAAGCCGATCAACCCCCAAGGATGCGTGCCCAACACCCGGTCGAAGACCCAGCCCAGCGCCAGTCCGACCAGTAGCGCCGCGGCCAGCTCGCTCGCCATTCGCAGTCCGACGCCGAGCGCACCCCGCGGGGGGCCGCCGCTCCCGTTCGACGCCTGGCGCAGCCGCTCCCGGCGCGCCCCGTCGATTTGCTCGCCGAGCCGCGCCAAGCGGTCAGGCGGCGGTTCTTCGCTCATTCGGGGAGGCCGACCGTCGATTGCCTGCTCCAGCCGGCGTCGCCAGCGAAGCGCGGCGGACCATAATCATCCGGCCGATCGCTGTCAAGCTGCCCACACGACGCTGCCTTATTGCCTATAACAAGCATTTTCAAAGTGTTAGGTCGAGCTTGGCTGGCCGTCCGGTCAGCCGGCCCGGCGCAGCCGGGCGGCGGGGCGGGCCAGATCCACCGAGACCAGCTGCGAGACGCCGGGCTCGGCCATCGTCACTCCGAACAGCCGATCGGCGCGGGCCATCGTGATGCGGTGATGCGTCACCAGCAAAAAGCGGGTGCCGGTGCGGTCGGCGATCTCGGCGGCGAGACGGCACAGCCGGTCGACATTGGCGTCGTCGAGCGGGGCGTCGACCTCGTCGAGCACGCAGATCGGCGCCGGCCTCGTCAGGAACACCGCGAACAGCAACGCCAGCGCGGTCAACGCCTGCTCGCCGCCCGACAGCAAGGCGAGGCTGCGCAGCCGCTTGCCATTCGGATTGGCCATGACCTCGAGCCCGGCGGCGAGCGGATCGCCATCCTCGCTCAGCGCCAATCGCGCCGTGCCGCCGGCGAACAGCCTGGCGAAGAGATCGCAAAAATGCCGGTTGACCCGCTCGAACGCCGCCGCCAGGAGCTGCCTTCCCTGCTGGTCGAGCGCGGTTGCGGCGCGCCGCAGCTTGGCGATCGCCGCGGTGAGATCGGCGCGTTCGCGTTCCAGGCCGTCGGTGCGGGCGCCGAGCTCGGCGGCCTCGCTCTCGGCCACCAGGTTGATCGGCCCGATGCCGTCGCGCTCGCGGGCGAGGCGGGCGAGCCGCGCCGCGGTGGCGGCGGCGTCCGCCGGCGCCTCGGCCGAGCCGAGGCCGGCCATCTCGCGCAGCGCCTCGGGAGCAGCGTCGATCCGTTCGCCAATCTCGCGGGCGAGCGCAGCCAAGGCCGCTTGGGCGCCGGCGCTCCGCACCTCCAGCCGCGCCCGGCTCTCGCGCAGCTGGGCCGCCCGCAGCTCGGCGTGATCGGCATGTTCGCTCGCCTCGCGCAGCCGGCTCTCGCCACGCGCCAGGTGGTCGGCTGTTTGTCGGCAATGTTGCGCAGCTTGCGAAATTTCGCCGCCGAGGGCGTTGGTGTGCGCCGCGATCGCCGCCGCCCGGTCGGCCAGCCCGGCGAGCTCAGCGACGATTGCGTGGCGGCGGTCGTCCAGGATCGCACGCTGTCCGGCCGAGGCGTCGGCGCGCCGGCGCCAGGACTGCTCTTCGAGCTCGATCGAGGATCGTCGCGCGTGCCGGGACTGCTGCTCACGGGCCGCGCGGTCGATCGCATGGCGCGCCTCGGCGTGTTCGCGGCGCAGCTCGGCCACCGTCGCGCGCGCCCGATCGAGCGCGGTGCGCGCCGGTCCGGGCTCGGGCAGCGCCGCCAGCTCGCCGGCCACATCGGCGAGTTGCGCCCGCATTTCGGCGAGCTCGGCGGCGAGCCGGTCGACAGCTTCGCCGGCGGCAGCGAGCCGGGTTTGGGCGACCAGCGCGCGATGGGTAAGCTCGGCCTCCGCCGCGCGAGCGCGGGCGAGCGCCGCCTCGGCTTCCGAAAGCCGCGAGCGGGCGTGCCGCTCGGCATTCTCGGCCGCCTGCCGCGCCGCGGTCGCCGCGGCCGCCTCGGTCTCGGCCGACCGGGCTTCGGCCGCCGCCCCGGCGATCTCGCCGGCGAGCAGGGTCAGGCGGTGACGCTGGCGCAGATGCTCGGCTGCGGCGGAATGACCGGTCGACCGGCGGGTGAAGCCATCCCAGCGCCACAGCCCCCCGTCGCGGCCGACCAGCCGCTGGCCAGGTGCCAGTTGGCGCTGCAGCCGGCGGCCGGTGGCGGCGTCGTCGACCCAGCCGGTGAGGGCAAGGCGGCGGCTCAGCGCCGATGGTGCCCGGACCATTTCGGCCAGCGCGTGCGCGCCCTCGGGCAGTGCGCGCGGCGGATCAAGCGGGCCCAGATCCGCCCAGAATTGGGCCGCGCCGGCATCGTCGCTGTCGAGCGATGCCGCAAGCGCGTCCTCGAAGGCGGCACCCACCGCCGCCTCAAAACCCTCGGCGACGCTCAGCGCGCTCAGCACCGGCGCCTCGCCGCTGGCGTCCCGGCTGGGCGCCAATACGGCCTCGATCGCGGCTTGCTCTGCCTCCAGCCGCGACAGCCGGGCCGCGGCGCCGCGCGCGAGGTCAAGCGCCGCCGCCTCCTTGGGCTGGCGCGCCGCCAGCTCGAGCTGCGCCGCTTCGAGCGCCGTCCGCCAGCTCTCGGCCAGCGCTTCGGCCGCGGCCAGGGCCGTCGCCGCCGCCGCCACCGCCGCACCCGGCACCGCGCCGGCGGCCACCGCCGCGCGCTGGTGCCGAGCCTCGAGATGGCGCGCTTCGAGCTGGTCGCGGCGCCGGGCGACCTCCCGATGCCGGCGCTCGAGCGCCGCGCGCTCGGCCGTCCCGGCGGCCGCGGCCTCGGTCGCGGCCTGCAACCCGGTTTCGGCCGCCGCCAGCCGCGCGGCGATTTTGCCAAGCGAGGTCTCGGCGGCTGCCTGGGCCGGGCCATCCGCGGCCGCCGCTGCTGCGATGCGGTGGCACTCCTGACCGAGCCGGACCAGTGCCGCCTCGGCCTCGGCGAGGCTCGCCGCCTCGCGATCCGCGTCGGCGGCCAGCTCGGCGAGCCGCCGCTCGGCCTCCTTGCGGGCGGCGGCGATCTGCGCCAGCTCGCGTTCCAGCGCTTCGCGGCGCTGAGCGAGACGCTGGGATGCCGCCGCCGCTTCAGCCTCAGCGCGGCGCAGTACCGGCAGCTCGGTTTCGGCCATCTCGCGGGTCCGGCGCGCGGCCGCGGCGCCGGCCTCCGCCGCGCCGAGGGCATGCTCGGCCGCGCCGAGCTCGGCGGCTCGCTCGCCAGCCTCGCTCTCGGCAGCGGCCCAGCGCGCGACGAACAGCAGCGCCTGGTGGCGGCGGATCTCCTCGCCCAGCCGGCGATAGCGCTGGGCCTGGCGCGCCTGTTTTTGCAATGCTGCGAGCTGCGCCGACAGGGTTGCAACCACATCGTCGAGCCGGGCCAGATTGGCCTCGGCCGCGGCGAGCTTGAGCTCGGTCTCGCGGCGGCGGGCGTGCAGCCCGGCGGTGCCGGCCGCGTCGTCCAGAAGCGCCCGGCGCTCGGTGGGCTTGGCCTCGATCAGCGCGCCGACCCGCCCCTGATCGACGATCGCGCCGGAGGCGTCGCCGCAGCCGGCATCGGCAAACAACAGCTGCACGTCGCGCGCCCGCGCCTCGCGCCCGTTGATCCGCCAGGCCGAGCCGCCGCCGCGCTCGATCCGGCGGACAATCTCGATTTCCTGGCGGTCGCTTTCCCGGCGGTCGATTTCCTGGCGCTCGCTTTCCTGTCGGTTGCTGACGGCCAGCGATGCGTCGCCGGCGCGGCTGTCGCCGGCATCGTTGGTCAGGCTCAGCACCACTTCTGCGAGGTTGCGCGGCGGCCGGGTGGCGCAACCGGCGAAAATGACGTCGTCCATCGCCCCGCCGCGCAGGCGCCTGGCCGAACTCTCGCCCATCGCCCAGCGAAGTGCCTCGGCCAGATTGGACTTGCCGCAGCCGTTCGGCCCGACAATCGCGGTCAGGCCGGGCCCGATCGCGACCTCAGCGGCATCGGCAAAGGATTTGAAGCCAACGAGGCGCAGCCGATCGATCTGCATCGGGCCTCGCCGCAGCGATTACGATTTCGTCGGCAGTCCCGACAGCAGCTTGTTGAATTGCTCGACGGTCGGGGCCCCGGTGAACTTGGTGCCATTGATGAAAAAGGTCGGGGTGGCGTCGACCCCGAGCTGCTTGCCGGCGGTCAGGCGGCCCTGCAGGATCTGGTTTTCAAGCGCCGTGTTTTTGAGACAGGCATCGACCGCCGTCTTGCTCATCCCGCCGAGTTCGGCCAGCCGGGTCAGCGCCGCCTGAAAATCGGATGCCGTCACCCATTTGTCCTGGTCGGCGAAAAAGGTGTCGATAAATGCATAGAACCGGTCGGGCGGCGCACAGCGCGCGATCATCGCCGCCTTCAGCGCCTCGCCATCAAGCGGAAAGTCGCGCAGCACCAGCCTGGCCTTGCCGGTATCGATCCATTCCTTCTTGATCTGCGGCAGGATTTCGTCGGTGAAATGGGCGCAGTGCGGACAGGTCAGCGAGGCGTATTCGACGATCGTGATCGGGGCGCTGGGGTTGCCCAGGATGCGATCGTTCTTGCCGATCGCCAGCAGGCTCGTGGCGGCCGGGCTCAGCGTCGAATTGGCGGCCGACGGCAGGACCACAGCAAACATCGTCGCCGCGAAGATGGCCAAGCTGGCAAACCACATTTTCCGCATCGTGCGCGTCCCTTCACAACATGTTGATGGTAGCCGTTTCGCCGGGCCGGCGCAACCTCGCCCGCGCAGCTCAACTCTCGGCGGCAATCACCGCCTGGCCCAGCCGAGCCAGAGCGCGGCGCAGTTCGGGATCGGC
Organism: uncultured Alphaproteobacteria bacterium; assembly: GCA_963755435.1. Taxonomy (GTDB): domain Bacteria; phylum Pseudomonadota; class Alphaproteobacteria; order ATCC43930; family CGMCC-115725; genus AP-15. The sequence continues at coordinate 43,730 of CAVWJX010000011.1, read as the reverse complement.
GATCTCACCCAGCTGCGCCTCGATCCGTTCCTCCGCGGCGGCGGCGAGCGCCGGCAGCCGCGGCGGTCGCGCCGGCGGCGGCAGCGGCAGCGGCCCCTGCACCAGGCTGAGGCGGGTCACCGCCGGCCGGCCGAGAAAAGCGTTGATGCGCTCGAGCAACAGCGGCGCGCGATGCTGAACCTCGAGCGCGGCCATCGGCAGGGTGCGCAGCTTCAGGCCGCCGTCGGGACCGAGTGCCACCGGCCAGGTCGCGGCCGCCCATTCGGCGCCGACGATCGCCGGCCAATCGGCCTTGAGCCGGATCAAGACCCCGCCGCCGCGCTTGCCGAGGATCGGCGCTCCGAGCTTCGACACCGCGACGCCGACCGCCCGCAGCCCCCGAGCGCGCTCGCGGCCGGGTTCCGGGTGGGCTAGGCTGGGTCCGTCCTTCGCCGCGCTCATGTCATCGATCCGGCCCGATTTGCCTCGCCCCGACTTGCCTCGCCCCGACTTGCCTCTGGCCGATGTGCCGCGGGCCGAAGTGCCGCGGGCCGATGTGCCGCGGGCCGATGTGCCTTTGGCCGACCCGGCCGCGACGCCGAATTGGCCCGACCCGGCCGATCTGCTCGCCTGGTACGACCGTCACCGCCGGGACCTGCCGTGGCGGGCTCGCCCCGGCGCCAGGCCGGACCCGTACCGCGTCTGGCTCAGCGAGATCATGCTGCAGCAGACGAGTGTGGCGGCGGTTGGGCCGTATTTTGAACAATTCGTGTCGCGCTGGCCCGATATTTCGGCGCTCGCGGCCGCCCCGCTCGATGCGATCCTGCATCTGTGGCAAGGGCTCGGCTATTACGCGCGCGCCCGTAATCTCTATGCCTGCGCGGCGGCCGTGGTCGAGCGCCATGGCGGCGTATTCCCGAGCGAGCCCGCGGCACTGCGCGCCTTGCCGGGGATCGGCGGCTACACCGCGGCGGCAATCGCGGCGATCGCTTTTGACCAGCCGGTGGCCGCAGTCGACGGCAATGTCGAGCGCGTCACCGCCCGGCTCTTCGCCGTCACCGAGCCGCTGGCCGTGGCAAAGCCGCGGCTGCAGGCGCTCGCCGCAGCCTTGGTCCCGTCGTCGCGGGCCGGCGATTTCGCCCAGGCGATGATGGATCTCGGCGCCATGATCTGCACCCCGCGCCGGCCGCGCTGCGTCTTGTGCCCATGGCGCGGCGCATGCCATGCGCGGGCGAGCGGACAGGCGGAAAAATTGCCGACGCCGGCGGCAAAGCCGGAACGGCCGCGGCGCTACGGCGTGGCTTTCTGGCTGACCCGCGGCGACGGTGCGGTGCTGCTGCGCCGGCGCCCGGCAGCGGGCCTCCTCGGCGGCATGATCGAGATCCCTTCGACCCCGTGGCGGCCCGAGCCGTGGAGCCTTGCCGAAGCGCTCGGCGCGGCCCCGGCCGTGGCCGAATGGTCGCCGTTGGCCGGGACAGTGCGCCACGGCTTCACCCATTTCGAGCTGGAGCTCGCGGTCGTCGCCGGGCGCGGCGGCGGCGATGGGCTGTGGAGCCAGGTCGCCGGGCTCGGCGAGCATGCGTTGCCGACCCTGATGAAAAAGGTGGCGCGTCACGCGGTCTCGGCGCTGGCCGCAGCCGGCTCCAGCAGCGGCGCCAGCAACGCCAGCTCGCCGGCCAGAGCCAGGCGCACCGGGGCGAAGGAGCGGCGGTGATGCGGGGTCGGGCCGAGTGCCACGATCGCGGCACCGTGCTCGCGCGTCGCATAGCCGACATTGGTTTCCCAGCCATAGCCCTGATAGCGCCGAGCGAGCGCGCGCATGATCCGGTCGCGGGTGACCTTGGCCACGACCGAGGCCGCGGCAATCGAGAAGCTCAGCCCGTCGCCCTTGATGATGGTTTCGACCGGGCAGGCGAGGGACGGCGCGATGTTGCCGTCGACGAGGGCGATGTCCGGCCGCACCCCGAGCGCCGCCACCGCCCGGGCCATCGCCAGCAATGCCGCGCGCAGGATGTTGATCCGGTCGATTTCGCGGGCACTCGCCGCGCCGACGGCGATACGAGCCGCACCCCGCCCCACGCACTGGCCGAGCGCCCGCCAGCAGGTGTCGCGCTCCGCGGCGGATAGCAGCTTCGAATCATCGAGCCCATCGCGCAGCGATCTGGGAAAGCGCCGCGGATCGAGGATCACCGCGGCGGCGACGACTGGGCCGGCGAGCGGCCCGCGCCCGGCCTCATCGACGCCGCAGACGATCCCTTTTGCGCGCCGCTCGAAGCTGAAATCCGGCATCGCCCCTCCGTCCCGCGGCTTGTGCCATGCACGATGCAGCAGGGCAAGCAGCGCCGCGCGGGGTGGTGCGCGAGCGGCGGTGCGCTATGTTAAGGGCATGTTTCGGCTTCTCCGCAAATTGCCCGAAGCGGCGGTTCCGGCGCGCTGCGCGGGCATCGTCTTGCTGATTTTGGCAGGGTTTCTGTCGGCAATCGCACCGGCGCACGCACTCGACCTGTTTGCCGGCCACCGGGTCACGGCCCAGTTTGCAACCCCGTCCGGCAAGCCGATGGCCGACGCGATGGTGCGCGTGTTCGCGCCCGGCGAGGCGGCGACGCCGGTGGTGACCGGCCGCACCGATTCGCAGGGCAAATTCGTCTTCGATGCCGATCGCGACGGGATGTGGATCGCCGAGGCGCATACCGCAGCCGAGGTCGCCCGGGTAACCATCCGCGTCGGCGGCCCGGCCGAGCAGCAGCACACCCGAGTGCCGACATTCGTCGTGATCGGCGCCCTGATCGTGCTGGTGTCGCTGGCCTGGTGGTTCCGGATTTTGCGGGCGCGATCCCGGCGGCGTCCCTAGCAGATTTGGTAGCTTCAGTTTTCGCCTTGGCCGGACTCGACCCAGGGCTGTCCGGTTCCGCAAAGCCGATTGCAAGCCAAGGCTCTATTCTCAGTTGTCTTCACCGGGCTCGTCCCGGTGATCCACGTCTTTCTTCGACGCCCGACCCCGGCACGTGGATGGCCGGAACAAGTCCGGCCATGACGGCCCGAGAGGGAGCGAGAATTTTGAATATCCGGCAACTGGTGTATGCGAGCCTGAATCGGATAACCGTGGGCTTGACCCGGCCATCCAAGGCGTCCAAAGGCCGAAACAGGATGTGGATGTGAGGACAAGTCAGCGCAAAGCGACCAGAGATACTCGATAGGCTTGTTGGGCTACCGCGCTTATCGTGGCGCACTGCGACGCACAGATAGAGGACGGGAAATGGCGGCGACGATGATCCTGACCGGCGACGTAAACCTGATGAACGTCACCGACCCGACGGTGCCATTCGCGCTGGTGCGCGACGAGTTTCGCCGGGCTGGCCTCGTCTTCAGCAATCTCGAATGCTGCCTCTACACGCCGCCCGGCGGGCATTCGCTCGAGCGCGAGGGGTTTTTCGCCGATCCGGCGGCGGCGGGCGAGGCGTTGTCCGTGGCTGGGATTGCGGCGGTCGGGGTCGCCAACAACGTCAATTACGGCGAGGCCGCGATCATGGCGTCGCTGGCCCGCCTCGACCGGCTCGGCATCGCCCATGCCGGCGCCGGCGCCAATCGCCCGGCGGCGCGCGCCCCGGCGATCGTCACCCGCGACGGCGTGCGCTTCGGATTTCTGCAGCGCAGCTCGGTCTACTGGCCGACCAATCACGAAGCCGGCGACGATGCCCCGGGCATCGCGGTGATCCGCGGGCACACCGCCTATCACGTGCCGATGCAGGGCGGGCACCCGCCGCCGAACCGGCCCGGGGTGCCGCCGCGCGTCGTGACCTGGGCCGACCCGGAGGATCTCAAAGGGCTGGCCGCCGACATCGCCGCGTTGCGCCAAGAGGCCGATGTGGTGGTCGCCTCGTTCCACTGGGGGCTGCACCGCGAGGTGCTGCGCTACATGACCGAGATTGCCCATGCGGCGATCGACGCCGGCGCCGATCTGGTCATCGGTCACGGGCCGCACTACTCGCTGCCGGTCGAAGTCTATCGCAATCGGCCGATCTTTTACGGGCTCGGCAGCTTTTCCTTCCACACCGGACACGGCGGCGCGAAGCACGGCGACTGGCTGGGGATGATGGCGCGGGTTTCTTTGAGCGGGGGCGCGATCGAGAGTGCCGCCTTCCAGTTCGTCCGCCATGACGGGCAAAACCGCACGGTGCCGCGGGCATTGGCCGATGAGGGCGCCGCCTTCGACGAGATCGCCAGCGCCAGCGCCGGCTTTGGCGCCGCCCTTGCCGCGCAAGGCGATTGCGTCTCGATCACCCTGCGGGCTTGACGCCGCGGGCCGCTGTCGGATTTAGATCCGTCGACCGCCGCTCGCCTCCAACCGATAGGAAGAAAATGCCCAGCATCACCTATGTCCATCCCGACGGGGCGCGTGACGTGATCGAGGTTCCGCTCGGCACCAGCGTCATGCGCGGCGCGATCCTGAACAATGTCGACGGCATCGTCGCCGAATGCGGCGGCGAGATGATGTGCGCCACCTGCCATGTCTATGTCGACGAGCCCTACCGCGATCGCACCCCGGCGCAATCGGACGACGAGAAGGCGATGCTCGAATTCACCGCCAGCGAACGCAAGCCGACGAGCCGCTTGAGCTGCCAGCTGGTCGTCACCCCCGAAATGGACGGCCTCGTCGTCTATCTGCCCGAGACCCAGGTCTGATGGGTGAGGCGGTCGTCGCCATCGTCGGCGCCGGCCAGGCCGGTTTCCAGACCGCGTCGTCGTTGCGCCAGGAGGGGTTCGCCGGCCGGGTGTTGTTGATCGGCGACGAGCCGGCGCTGCCCTATCAGCGCCCGCCCTTGTCGAAATCCTATCTCGCCGGCGACAGCGGCCTCGACGAATTGTGGCTGCGCCCGCAATCATTCTATCAGAAAGAGCAGATCGAACTCGTCACCGGCGAGACCGTGACCGAGATCGACCGGCCGGGCCGCCGACTGCGCCTCGGCTCGGGCGGCGAGATCGCCTGCGATCATGTGGTCCTCGCCACCGGGGCGCGGTTTCGCCCGCTCGCCGTGCCCGGCGCCGAACTCGACGGGGTCTTGCCGCTGCGCACCCTGGCCGACGCCGACATCTTGCGCGAGCGGCTCAGCGCGGTGCGCGAGGTCGTGGTGGTCGGCGCCGGTTTTATCGGCCTCGAATTCGCCGCGGTGGCGCGCGCCGCCGGGGTCGGCGTGCATATCGTCGAGGTGACGCAACACCCGATGGGGCGGGTGGTGTCGGCCCAGACCTCGCGCTTTTTCACCGGCGCGCATATCGGCTGGGGGTCGACGATCTCGCTCGGCACCGCGGTCGTGCGCATTCTCGGCGCCGGCGGCCGGGCGGGCGCGGTCGAGCTCGACGACGGCCGGGTGTTGCCGGCCGATCTGGTGCTGGTCTGCATCGGCGTCCTGCCCAATGCCGAGCTGGCGCGCGATGCCGGGCTTGAGATCGGTAACGGCGTCGTGGTCGACGAATATCTGTCGACCGGCGCCGCGGCGATCTCCGCGATCGGCGATTGCGCCAATTTCCCGACCCGCTTCGCCGCCCAGGGAGCATCGAGCGGCCCGATGGGCCACGGAAGGGTGCGGCTCGAATTGGTGCAGAACGGCGTCGACCAGGCGCGTTCGGTGGCCGCCCGCATCGCCGGAAAGCCGGCGCCCTATGACAAGGTGCCGTGGTTCTGGAGCGACCAGGCCGAGCTCAAATTGCAGATCGCCGGCATCACCGCCGGGCATGACGGCTCGGTCGTGCGCGGCGACCCGGAAGCGGGCAGCTTTTCGGTGTTCTGCTTTAAGGATCGCCGGCTGATCGGCGTCGAATTGGTCAACCGCCCGGCCGACCATATCGTGGCCCGCCGGCTGCTGGCGGGCGAGCCGCGGCTGACCCCCGAAGAGGCCGCCGACGAGAGCTTCGATCTCAGAGCGCACGCGGCCCGCAAATCATGAGCGGCGAGATCCTGATCCGCGGCGGGCTGGTCATCGACGGCAGCGGCCGGCCGGGCGAGATCGGCGACGTCGCAATACGCGACGGGCGGGTCGCCGCGATCGGTCAATCGTTGCCGCAAGGCGGGGCCGAGCTGATCGACGCGGCGGGGCTCGCGGTCGCCCCCGGCTTTATCGACATCAAGACCCATTCCGACTTTACCCTGCCGATCAATCCCAAGGCCGAAAGCAAGGTGCGCCAGGGCGTCACCACCGAGATCATCGGCCATTGCGGGTTTTCGGTGGCCCCGGTGCTGCCCGGCCGGCTCGAGTTGATCCGCGATTATCTTTCCGCCAGCGCGCCGTGGCTGCCGTTCCGCGAGCTGCGCTTTCCCGAATATCTCGACAGCTTTCCGGCGACCGCGGTCAATGCCGGCATGCTGGTCGGCCATCACACCCTGCGGCTCAACGCGATGGGCATGGAGACGCGCGCGCCGAGCCCGGCCGAACTGGCGCAGATGAGCGCCCTGCTCGACGAGGGGCTCGCGGCCGGAGCGCTGGGGCTCTCGACCGGCCTGTTCACGCCGCCCAGCAGCTATGCCGACCGCGCCGAAATCATCGCCCTGTGCCAGGTCGTGAAGCGGCACAACGCCGCCTACTTCACCCATATCCGCGACGAATCGAGCCGGGTCGTCGAGGCGGTCGAGGAGGCGATCGACATTGCGCGGACCTGCGGCGTGCATGTCGAGATCGTCCACCTCAAATGCTCGGGCATGGATAATTGGGGCAAGGCCAGGCGCATCCTCGAGATCATCGAGGCGGCGCGGGCCGAGGGCCTGGCGATCGATTGCGACGCCTATCCCTATGCCGCCGGCAGCAATCCGTTGAAGAATTTGTTGCCGCAATGGGTGCAGTCGGGCGGGCTGGAGGCGATGCTGGCGCGCCTCGCATTGCCCGAGACGCGGGCGCGCATCGGCGCCGAAATCGAGCGCGACGGGCTCAACAATTGGGGCCGCATCCCATCCTGGGAGTGTGTGCAGGTCTCGATTTCGCCGCATCTGCCGCAACATGCGGGCGAGACCCTGGCGGCGATCGCGGCCGCGCGCGGCTGCGACCCGATCGATCTGGTCTGCGATTACCTGATCGAGGACCGGGGTGCGACCCGGGTGCTGATCACCTCGATCGCCGAGGACGACATCCGCGAGATCGTGCGCTCGCCCTCGGCTCTGGTCGGCTCGGACGGCAATTGCGTCGCCGATTACGGGATTGTCGCCCAAGGGATGCCGCATCCGCGCTTTTACGGCACCTTCCCGCGGATCATCGGCCATTACGTGCATGGCGAGCACCTGCTGCCGCTCGAAACGGCGGTGCGCAAGATGACCGGTGCGACCGCCGCGGCATTGCGGCTGCGCGACCGCGGGCTGCTGCGCGAAGGCTATCGCGCCGACATCGCGATCTTCGACCCCGCCGACTTCAACGACCGCGCGACCTACGCCGAACCGCACCAATACCCGAGCGGCGCGCGCACCACGGTGCTGGTCAACGGCGTTATCGTCGTCGAGGACGCCCGCCATACCGATGCACTGCCGGGAACGGTGCTGCGCCGCGCACCCGACGGCACGGTAGGCTGAGCCCGCCCCTCTCCTCGGCGGCGCCGACCCGGTCGAGCCGCGCCCTCACGGTCTGCCCATAGGGCTGGCGCGGCATATCCGAGCCGGCGGGATTTCGGGTTGGTCCGGGCATTGGTTACGCAAGACGTAACTTATTGAATAGTTTGCTTACTGGAACCTTGCAGAAGTCTTGATTACCCCAACGTGCCGTGTCGGCGATTTCGAGACTGACTTGTGCGACGCCTAAGCCGCTGAACCAGCTCGGCCCGGTGCGGTCGCGGAATCCTTCCTCTTTGCGACTACGGGGGCCGGGGTCGGGTCACGGCGGGTTCGGCGACCGAGCGGGAACCGGTCGTTAATCGTTCGTTTGCTCATTTCTCGTGAAATGCCCGTCGTCGTGGTGAGGTGCAATGGAGCGTAACTAATGACATGGAAAGCGCACGTTTACCTTCAGCTGTCGCTCAACAGGCCCGGTCCCCTACGCGATCTTGGTGTTGTGACCCTTGATGGAAATCCCCAATAGGGTAGTAACGTGACCAAAGCCCCGATGGCGGTCGTGTCGAACACATTAGTCCGGTTGATTGACAAGATAATCTCGGTGCTACACCAACGGTTCATATCTCGTTACCTAATGATTGGATGATCATACGACACCGAATGACCAAGGTGAAAGGCGGAACTTGGACGGTGTTGCGAATAATCTTAGATTTCTTGCTCATCGCATCTCAGGTGATTCCCGCTGCTGCGTATGAAAGCAAGGAGATGATAAGTGCGAGTATCGCGCTGAGTGTCTGCGCTATGGAGCGACGGATTATCGATAAACCGACCGCCGAACAGGATGCGGCGATGGACACAGAATGTTACCAGCAAGAAAACGCTTGGTATCGTGCGTGCAGGCGCCGAAGCATGTCTAAAGACGATTGCGTGTATTTGCTAGCTCAAAAGGAGCTGGTTATTTTGGGCTTGCGGTAATGCAACCGCGACTCGGCGGCGATCTGTGCACTACCTACAGCCCAAGCGCGCTGTGCGAGCCGAGCCGCACCAGCTCAACGCTGGTCGTATCGGGCTTGCGGTAGATCAGGATCAGGTCGGGCCTGATGTGGCAGTCGCGGTGATCGCTCCACTCGCCGCCGAGCGGATGGTCGAAATAGCGCCGGGGCAACCGCTCGTCCTTCGACAGCATCGCGACAGCTTCCAGCAGTTCGGCGTCGAGGCGCTTACCGTGCCGCCCGGATTGTTCGCGCTTGTAGTCGCGACGAAAGCGGCTGGTGTACCTAACAGTCCGCATTCAGGCTCGCGAGCAGTTTTCCCGGCGGGCCGGCCGTCGTCAGCTCGCCGCGCCGCGCGGCCTTCATCGCCTCGATGGTTTCCTTGTTCGGAACCAGCGGCTCGAACGGCAGCGCTTTCTCCTTGGCGATCTTGACCATCATCAGGCGGAAGGCGTCGGACACGGTGAGGCCCATTGCCGCTAGCACGGCGGCGGCTTCCTTTTTGATCTGCTCGTCGATGCGCGCACGCACGACAGAATTAGTGGTCATGCATAATCTCCTTTGGGCTACAATGTAGCACAATAAGCTGAAAAATTCAAGTGAGGTTCCGGCTAGATATTGTGGATCGGTTATCGCCTTATCTTGTGTCAATAGTCGCATAGGGCGTATTATGGAAAGCGGTTTTGAAGCATTTGATAAGTCGATGATCGCGGCTAGGAGACTTTCACCATGGCTCACGAAGGGCGCAGAAAATCACCTTTGATCGCCAGTTGCGCAGACTTAGTCGGCGAAGGCGGCGATGCCGGTTTGGGCGCGGCCGAGGATCAGCGCGTGGACGTCGTGGGTGCCCTCGTAGGTGTTGACCGCTTCGAGGTTCATCACGTGGCGGATCACGTGGTATTCGTCGGAGATGCCGTTGCCGCCGTGCATGTCGCGGGCGGCGCGGGCGATGTCGAGCGCCTTGCCGGCATTGTTGCGCTTCAATAGCGATCGCCATCTCCGGCGCGGCGCGGCCCTGGTCCTTGAGCCGGCCGAGGCGCAGGCAGGCGTTGAGGCCGAGCGCGATCTCGGTCTGCATGTCGACGAGCTTTTTCTGGATCAGCTGGTTGGCGGCGAGCGGCCGGCCGAATTGCCGGCGGTCGAGGGTGTAGCCGCGCGCCGCATGCCAGCAGAACTCGGCGGCGCCCATGGCCCCCCAGGCAATCCCGTAGCGGGCATTGTTCAGGCACGAGAACGGGCCGCGCAGACCGGTGACGGCCGGGCAGCAGGTTCTCCTCGGGCACGAACACCTGGTCCATCGCGATCTGGCCGGTTGCCGAGGCGCGCAGGCTGAACTTGCCCTCGATCTTTGGCGTGCTCAGCCCGGCCATCCCGCGCTCGAGGATGAAGCCGCGGATCACCCCGTCCTCGGTCTTGGCCCAGACCACCAGGACGTCGGCGATCGGCGCGTTGGTGATCCAGGTTTTCGCGCCGTTGAGCCGCCAGCCGCCCGGCGCCGCCGTCGCCCGCGTCGTCATCCCGCCGGGGTCGGAGCCGTGATCGGGCTCGGTCAGGCCGAAGCAGCCGACCCATTCGCCGGTGGCGAGCTTCGGCAGGTATTTGCGGCGCTGCGCCTCGGTGCCGAATGCATGGATCGGGTACATAACGAGGCTCGACTGCACGCTCATCGCCGAGCGATAGCCGCTGTCGACGCGCTCGACCTCGCGGGCGATCAGGCCATAGCAGACGTAATTGACGCCGGCGCAGCCATAGCCGTCGATGGTCGAGCCGAGAAAGCCGAGCGCGCCCATCTCGGTCATGATCTCGCGATCGAAGCGCTCGTGCCGGTTGGCGGCGAGCACCCGCGGGAACAGCTTGTCCTGGCAATAGGCGCGGGCGCTGTCGCGCACCATCCGCTCGTCCTCGCCGAGCTCGTCCTCGAGCCGCAGCGGGTCGGCCCAGTCGAACCGGGCCTCCGCCGCGGCGTGCGTAGACCCGGCTGAAGATGTGGGCGCGGGGTTGCCTGACAACATTGGAAGCCTCGGCTGCGGCGACGACGGACGGCATTTATACCGCGCCGCCTGCCGGCAGCGTCAGAAATCCGTCATCAGTTCAACCGGCCGCCTCGCTGCGGCAGTCGAGGGCAACACGGCACCGCCCGGGCAGGTGACGGCGCCGCGGCCGCCGCGCCGCTATTTCTTGGCCGCCGCCGTCGCCGATTGCCGGGCGGCGCCGCGGCCGAGCCCGATCTTCTTGGCGAAGGCCGAGCGCTGCTCGGCATAGCTCGGCGCCACCATCGGATAATCCGGCGCCAGTCCCCAGCGCGCCCGATATTCATCGGGCGTCATATTGTAAGTGGAGCGCAGATGCCGCTTCAGCATTTTGAGCTTTTTGCCGTCTTCGAGGCAGATCAGATAATCGGGTGTGATCGACTTGCGGACCGGCACCGCCGGCCTTGCCGGCTCGGGCGGTGCTTCCGCCACTTGACCCTCGAGCCCTCTCAGCGAGCTGTAGACGGCGTTGATCACCTCGGCCAGCTGAGTCGTCGGCAACGTGTTGTTGCTGACATAGGCGGCGACCACATCCGCGGTCATCCGCAGCAATTCTTCCTCTGCCATCTTGGGCGCCGCCGCTTCCGCCATTTCTCGCCTCGACGAATTCTGAAATATGCGCTTCGATCCTCATAATCGCTGCACGAATTTCTTGTGTCAACCGAAACTTATGCGAGAAGAGAGTAATCGCCATGGCGCCGCCAACTCGGCGACTTGAGGGCCGCCTTCGAGCCGCCGACTGATCGATCCCGGCCAGCACCGCCGCCGGCGATAGCCGGTCCGGCCAATAGGCTTTGGCAAGATGTTGATGAACTCGAGCCAGGTGAATGAAGGCGGCCGGGATCGGTCTCCGGTGCAGCCCCGCCCCGGCGCGCAGGTCCCGGCTGGCGCGCGCGAATTATAGTAGCCGGTTGGCACCAGCCGGCGAGATATGGTAGGCTTGCCGCAATTCGGGTGCCCTCCGCCCGGCGCCGGACGGCGACGGCTGCACCCGCGGTAGAATCGGCCTGACGCGGCGCCTTCCAGCGGCGCATTAGCCCCCGATAATGCCCGCTCCGCCCGAACCAATGGTCGCCTCGATGGTCACCGTCTCGTTGCCTCACCGCCCTACCGTGCCCGGCGGCTTCTTTACCGATCCGTTGGCCGACACCGATCCGCAGCTGGCTGCTGCGGTTGCCGGCGAGTTGCACCGCCAGCAGTCGCAGATCGAACTGATCGCCAGCGAAAACATCGTTTCCCGCGCAGTCCTGGAGGCCCAGGGCTCGGTGCTGACCAACAAATATGCCGAGGGTTATCCGGGGCGCCGCTATTATGGCGGCTGCGAGTTTGTCGACGTCGCCGAGAGCCTGGCGATCGACCGGGCCAAACGGCTGTTCGGCTGTGCTTTTGCCAATGTTCAGCCGCATTCGGGCGCTCAGGCGAACCAGGCCGTCTTTCTGGCGCTGCTGGCGCCGGGTGATACGGTGCTCGGGCTGTCGCTCGCCGCCGGCGGCCATCTGACCCATGGCGCGCGGCCCAACCTGTCGGGCAAATGGTTCAACGCGCTCTCCTACGGGGTGCGGCAGGACGATGCGCGCATCGATTTCGACGAGGTCGAGCGGCTGGCCCGCGCCCACCGGCCCAAGCTGATCATCGCCGGCGGCAGCGCCTATCCGCGGATTATCGACTTCGCCCGCTTTCGCGCGATCGCCGACGAGGTCGGTGCCCATCTGATGGTCGATATGGCGCATTTCGCCGGGCTCGTCGCCGGTGGCGTCCATCCAAGCCCATTGCCGCACGCGCACGTCGTGACCACGACGACGCACAAGACCCTGCGCGGGCCGCGCGGCGGGCTCGTCCTCGCGCAAGACGAGGAGATCGGCCGGCGGATCAATGCCGCGGTCTTCCCCGGTCTGCAGGGCGGCCCGCTGATGCACGTGATCGCGGCCAAGGCGGTGGCGCTCGGCGAGGCGCTGCGGCCGGGCTTTGCCGACTACGCCGCGGCGGTCGTCGACAACGCGCAAATCCTGACGCAAACCCTGGCGCAAGCCGGGCTGGCGATCGTCTCTGGCGGCACCGACACGCATCTCTTGCTGGTCGATCTGCGTCCGCTCGGGCTGACCGGCCGCGACGCCGAAGCGAGCCTCGGGCGTGCCGGCATCACCTGCAACAAGAACGGCATCCCGTTCGACCCGGAAAAGCCGACGATCACCTCGGGGATCCGCCTCGGCTCGCCGGCGGCGACGACGCGCGGCTTTGGCGCCGACGAGTTCCGCACCGTCGGCCGGCTGATCGTCGAAGTGCTGCGGGCAGCGGCGCAGCGCCGCGACGGCAACGGCGAGGTCGAGGCGCGGGTCCGCGCCGAAGTCGGGGAGCTGTGCGGCCGCTTTCCGATCTATGGGTGAGCCGAGGGCCGAGGCGAGCAGGAGCGGGAGGACGAGATGCGCTGTCCGTTTTGCGGCACCGACGATACCCAGGTCAAGGATTCGCGCCCGACCGACGACCGCGGCGCGATCCGGCGGCGGCGCTTCTGCCCGAACTGTGCGGCCCGGTTCACCACCTTCGAGCGGGTGCAGTTGCGCGACCTGACGGTGGTCAAGAAAACCGGCCAGCGCGAACCCTTCGAGCGCGACAAGCTGGCCCGCTCGATCTACATCGCGCTGCGCAAGCGCCCGGTCGAGCCCGAGCGGGTCGAGCGCATCATCAATTCGCTGGTGCGCCAGCTCGAAAGCTCGGGCGAGACCGAAATCCCGAGCGACATGATCGGCGGCCTGGTCATGGAGGCCTTGGCGAGCCTCGACCAGGTCGCCTATATCCGCTTCGCCTCGGTCTACCGCAACTTCCGCGAGGCCAAGGATTTCGGCGATTTTGTCGGGCGGATCGCGGCTGATGGCGAATGAGGCTGCGGCATCGCGGCCGGATGCGGATGCGGGTGCGGGTGCGGGCGGCGATCGGCGGATCGATCTTGGCCGGATGCGGGCGGCGCTGGCGCTGGCCCGCCGCGGGCTCGGAGGGGTGTGGCCGAACCCGGCGGTCGGCTGCGTCATCGTCAATGCCGGCCGGGTCGTCGGCCGCGGCTGGACCCAGCCGGGCGGCCGGCCGCATGCCGAGACCGAGGCGTTGGGACGGGCGGGCGCCGCGGCGCGCGGCGCTGCCGTCTACGTCAGCCTCGAGCCGTGCAGCCATTGGGGCCGGACCCCGCCCTGCGCCGACGCGCTGATCGAGAGCGGGGTGCGGCGGGTCGTCGTCGCCATTGAAGACCCCGACCCGCGCGTTGCCGGCCGCGGGATCGCCCGGCTGCGGGCGGCCGGACTGATCGTCGAAACCGGCCTCTGCGCCGAGGCGGCGGCCGAAATCAATGCCGGCTTTCTGACCCGCCAGCGCCTCGGCCGGCCGCTCGTCACCCTCAAGCTCGCAACCTCGCTCGACGGACGCATCGCCAGCCGCACCGGCGCGAGCCGATGGATCACCGGTCCGCCGGCGCGCGAACGCGGGCAGGCGCTGCGCGCCAGCCATGATGCGATCATGGTCGGCACCGGGACCGTGCTGGCCGATGATCCGCTGCTGACCTGCCGGCTGCCCGGGCTCGCCGATCGCTCGCCGGTGCGGGTCGTGCTCGACCGCCGGCTGCGCATCCCCCTCTCGGCGCGGGTGATCGCCGGGGCCCGCGACACCCCGAGCTGGGTTCTGACCCTGGCCTCGGCCGATGCCGGCCGGCGCGAGGCGTTTCTCGCCGCCGGCGCCAGCCTGATCGATGTCGATCCCGACCCGGCGGGCGGCATCGACCTCGCCGCCGCGCTCGCCGCACTTGGCCGGTGCGGCATCACCCGGCTCCTGGTCGAAGGCGGCGGCCGCCTTGCCGCCGCGCTGTTGCGCGCCGGTCTCGTCGACCGCCTCGCCTGGTTCCACGCGCCGCTGTTGATCGGCGCCGACGGCGCCCCGGCAATCGCCGATCTCGGCCTCGACGCGCCCTCCGACGGGCCGGGCTTTGTCCGGGTCTCGAGCGAAGCGGTTGGCGGCGACACGCTGACGATCTGCCGAGTGCGTCGCTGACGCCGCGACTGCCGGCCAGGACGAGACACCGGACTGGCGAGGAGCAATCGCCGCCGGGACTTGACTTCGCTGGAGCGGACCGAGGCTTGATTAGATCGTCGTCCTGATAGAATGTCTCGCCGGTTTCGACAACTGTTCCGCGCCAATGAAAATTGCTGTCATCCTTGCCGGCCTGTGCGGTGCCGCGCTCGCCGGGTGCACCGCGCTGCCGACCGCCGGGCCGACCGTCAGCCAGGTTTTCGATCAGGCGGTGACCAACGGCCAACGCCACTTTGACATTGTCGACATCAATAACCGGGTCGTCGCGACGTTGCTGGCGCAGCCGGCGCAAAGCTTTCACACCATGTTTCGCAGGTACGGCAAGCCACCGTCGCCGCGCATCGGCCTCGGCGACACGGTTAAGGTGACGATCTGGGAGGCGGCCGGCGGAGCGCTGTTCAGCGCGCCCGCGAGTGGGCCCGGCGGCGGCGGCGGCGGATCGACCCCGGTGGTCATCCCCGAACAAGAGGTAGGCTCGGACGGCGCGATCAGCGTGCCGTTTGCCGGCCGGGTTCCGGCCGCCGGGCGCACCCCGCTGCAAGTCCAGCAGGAGATCCAGCAACGCTTGGCCGACAAGGCGATCGAGCCGCAAGCGATCGTCACCGTCACCAAGAACGTCGCCAATACCGTGACCGTGCAAGGGGAGGTCGTAAGCGGCGCCCGCGTGCCGCTCTCCGTCGGTGGCGATCGCCTGCTCGATCTGATTGCCGCTGCCGGAGGTGCGAAGGGGCCGATCTACAACATCTTCGTGCGCCTTTCTCGCCATGGTGTCACCGCGACAATTCCAATGGAGAGGCTGGTCTCGGACCCGGCCGAGAATATCTATGGGTGGCCGGGCGACCTGCTGACCCTGATCCAGGTGCCGCAAACCTTCTCGGTGTTCGGTGCCACCGGGAGCAACAGCGAGGTGCCATTTGGCGCCCAACGAGTGAGTTTGGCCGAGGCGCTGGCCAAAGCCGGCGGATTGCAGGATTTGCGCGCCGATCCGCGCGGCGTCTTCCTGTTCCGCTTCGAGCCGCCCTCGGTGGTCGGAGCGCTTGACGCGCCGCCGATCGCCAGCGGCCCCGATGGCAGCTCTCCGGTGGTCTATCGCATCGATATGAGAGAAGCCCAAAGCTACTTTTACGCGGAGCGATTTCCGATCGAGGACAAGGACGTAATATTCGTCGCCAATGCCAAGCTCAGCGATCTGCAGAAATTCTTTACTCTGATAAACACCGTCACCGGACCAGTAATCAGCGGCGTCGTCGTCAGCCGCTCGCTTCCTTGAGCGGCGATGGTTTCCGTGGATGCCCGGCCTTGTGCCGGGCATCCACGGAAACCAGTAAAGTTTGTGCCGCCGTTCGTGGATGGCCGGGTCAAGCCCGGCCATGACGGGTTGGTTGACTCCTATGTTTGTGTCTAAGCACTAGCGGCCGGGACCGGCGGGGTCGCCGCGCAGCTTGAAGCGCTGGATCTTGCCGGTTGCGGTCTTGGGCAGTTCGTCGACAAAGGCGATCCAGCGCGGGCATTTGTAGGGTGCGAGCAAGCTCTTGGCGTGGCGGTCGAGCGCGCCGGCCAACGCGTCGCCGGCGGCGATCCCCGGTTTCGCCACGACAAACGCCTTGGGCTTGATCAGCCCGTCGGCGGCAGCGGCGCCGACCACCGCGGCTTCGAGCACGTCGTCATGGGCGACGAGCGCCGCCTCGACCTCGGCCGGCGAGACATACATGCCGTTGACCTTGAGCATGTCGTCGCTGCGGCCGCAATAGACGTAATAGCCGTCCTGGTCCTGGCAATATTTGTCGCCGGTGCGGGTCCATGAACCAAGGAATGTCTCCCGGCTGCGCTCGCGATTGTTCCAATAGCCGGCGGCTGCAGTCGGGCCGTTGACGAGGAGGTCGCCGATCTGGCCGGGCGCCGCCGGTCGATCCGCTTCGTCGACAATCTTCAGCGCATAGCCGGGGACCGGCGTCCCGGTGGTGCCGTAGCGCACATCGCCCGGCCGGTTGCTCAGAAAGATGTGCAGCATCTCGGTCGAGCCGATGCCGTCGAGGATGTCGACCCCGATCCGCTGCGACCAGCGCCGGCCGATCTCCGGCGGCAATGGCTCGCCGGCCGAAATGCAGCGGCGCAAGCCGACCTCCTCGGGGCGCGGCAGCTCCGGGTCGACCAGCATCGCGCTGTAGAGCGTCGGTACCCCGCAAAAAATCGTCGGCCGATGCCGGCGCAGAACGCGCGCGACCACGGCTGGGGAGGGCCGCTCGGCGGTCAGCACGCTGGTTGCCCCGACTGCCAGCGGAAAGGTCAGCGCATTACCGAGCCCGTAGGCGAAGAACAGCTTTGCCGCCGAAAACACGACATCGCTCTCGGCGATGCCGAGCACCGGGATCGCATAGCACTCGGCCGTCTGGATCAGGCTCGATTGCAGATGGACGGTGCCCTTGGGCCGCCCGGTCGAGCCAGACGAATAGAGCCAGAAGCAGGGTTCGTCGGGATGGGTCTGGGCGGTCTCGGGGATGGCGGATGCCGCGGCGAGCAGGTCGGCGAGCGAGCTTTCACCCGGCTGGTCACCCAGCTCCTCACCCGGCTGGGCGCCGGAAACGATAATCTTGGCCGCGGGCTGCGGCAGCTGCGCCAGCGCCGCTTGCATCGCCGGCAGCACCGGGGCCGAGACCACCACCGCAGATGCCCGGCTATCGGCCAGCATAAAGGCAAATTCGTCGGCTCCAAGCTGAGTATTCACCGCGACCGGGACAATGCCGGCCTGGATCGCGCCGAGAAAGGCGGTCGGAAAATCGATCCCGTCGTGCAGGCAGAGCAGGATGCGCTGTTCGCGGCGCAGGCCGAGGCCGCGCAAGACATTGGCAAACCGGACGACCCGCTCGGCAAGCTCGGCATAAGTGTAGCGGCCATGATCGTCGATGACCGCGGTCTTCGCCCCGCGCCCGGCAGCGAGGTTGCGCCCGATCAGGTCGGCGGCGGCATTGTAGGGAGCGCCCTCCATCCGCGATCCTCCCCGGTTCTTTTCGTGGCCGCAGGATGGCGATCGCCCGCCCGAAAGGAAAGCATTTCGCCGCCGCCGCGGTTATGATCGCGGTCAAAGGATGGCGATGATCACTTTCGACACCGATCCCGGCCGCTACCGGCACTGGCGGCTCGCCTGCGAGGGCGAGATCGCGACCCTGACCCTCGACGTCGCCGAGGATGGCGGGCTCGATCCCGGCTATCGGCTCAAGCTCAATTCCTATGATCTCGGCGTCGACATCGAATTGCACGACGCGCTGAACCGGGTTCGCTTCGAGCATCCCGCGGTTCGCGTCGTGGTGCTGGCGAGCGGCAAGGAGCGGGTGTTCTGCTCGGGCGCCAACATCTACATGCTGGGCCGGGCGAGCCACGCGCAAAAGGTCAATTTCTGCAAATTCACCAACGAGACCAGGAACGGCATCGAGGATTCGAGCACCAATTCCGGGCTCAAATTCGTCGCCGCGGTCAACGGCGCTTGCGCCGGCGGCGGCTACGAGCTGGCGCTCGCTTGCGACGAGATCGTCATGGTCGACGACCGCTCGTCGACGGTGAGCCTGCCCGAGGTGGCGCTGCTCGGGGTGCTGCCCGGCACCGGCGGGCTCACCCGCCTGGTCGACAAGCGCCGGGTGCGGCGCGATCTCGCCGATCTGTTCTGCACGACGGCCGAGGGGGTGCGCGCCGATCGCGCCCAGGCGTGGAAGCTGGTCGATTGGATCGCCCCGCGGGCCGGGTTCACCACACGGGTCGCCGAGCGCGCCCGGGCGCTGGCCACACAAAGCGACCGGCCGGCCGCGGCCGAGGGGGTCGCGTTGCCGCCGCTCGAACGGCGTCTCGACCGCAGCGGCTACCATTATCGATGGGTCGAGGTCGAAATTGCCCGCGCCGAGCGGGTGGCGACTTTGACGGTGACCGGGCCGCGCTGCGAGGATGTGCCGGCCGACCTCGCCGGCATTAGCGCCGCGGGTGCCCGCTGGTGGCCGCTGGCGATGGCCCGCGAACTCGACGACGCCGTGCTGCTGCTGCGCGCCAATGAGCCTGAGATTGGCACCTGGGTGCTGAAAACCCGCGGCGATATCGCGGCGGTGCTGGCCGGCGACGCGGCAATCGCGGCGCAGCGCGGCGATTGGCTGGTGCGCGAGACGATCGGCCTGCTGCGGCGCACGTTTCAGCGGCTCGAAGTATCCTCGCGCAGCCTGTTCGCGGTGATCGACGAGGGCTCGTGCTTTGCCGGCAGCCTGTTTGAGTTGGCGCTCGCCGCCGATCGCAGCTACATGCTGGCGGACGGCATCGCCGGCGGCCCGCGCATCGCGCTCGGTGCCCTCAATTTCGGCGGTCTCGAAATGATCAGCGGCCGCACCCGGCTGGCGAGCCGCTTCAACGACGACGCGACGGCCAGGGCGTTCGGGAAATTGCCTGGAACCCCGCTCGACGCCACGGCGGCGCAGGACCGCGGCCTGGTGACTTTCGCCCCGGACGCGCTCGACTGGGATGACGAGATCCGCCTCGCCCTCGAAGAGCGCGCGAGCCTGTCGCCCGATGCGCTGACCGGCATGGAGGCGAGCCTGCGCTTTGCCGGCCCCGAAACCGTCGCGACCAAGATCTTCGGCCGGCTGTCGGCTTGGCAGAACTGGATCTTTTCGCGGCCGAACGCGGTGGGCGAGCACGGCGCGCTGAAGCGCTACGGCAGTGGCGGCAAGGCCCGCTTCGAGCGCGAGCGGGTGTAGCCCCGGAGGGACGCATGGCGATCGATTACCTGGCGCGCATCCCGAACAATGTCGGGCTCGCCGACAACCGCGCCTTGCAGCGCGCGCTCGAGCAATGGCAGCCGCATTTTCTCGACTGGTGGCGCCAGCTGGGGCCGAGCGGCTCGCACGACCACGAGGTCTATCTGCGCACCGCGACCGCGGTCGACGCCGCGGGATGGGCCAGCTACGGCATGGTCCGGATGCCGGAATATCGTTGGGGCATCTTTCTCGCCGACCCGGTCGCCGATCGCCGCATCGGCTTTGGCGACGCGTTTGGCGACCCGGTGTGGCACCAGGTGCCGGGCGAATACCGCTCGACCTTGCGCCGGCTGATCGTGACCCAGGGCGACACCGAGCCGGCCTCGGTCGAGCAGCAGCGGCGGCTCGGCCTCACCTGTCCCTCGCTCTACGATCTGCGCAATCTGTTTCAGATCAATGTCGAGGAAGGCCGCCATCTGTGGGCGATGGTCTACCTTTTACACGCCTATTTCGGCCGCGACGGCCGCGAGGAGGCCGAGGAACTGCTCGGGCGCCATTCGGGCGACCCTGACAAGCCGCGCATCCTCGGCACCTTCAACGAGCCGATCGAGGATTGGCTGAGCTTCTTCATGTTCACCTATTTCACCGACCGCGACGGCCGCTATCAGCTGAAAAGCCTGGCCGAGAGCGCCTTTGACCCGCTGTCGCGCACCTGCCGGTTCATGCTGACCGAGGAGGCCTATCACATGTTTGTCGGCGCCAGCGGGATCACCCGCGTGGTCCGCCGCACCCTCGACCAGATGCGGGCGCTCGGCGGCGCGGACCCGGCCGAGCTGCGCCGGGCCGGGGTGATCGATCTGCCGACCTTGCAGCGCTACATCAATTTCTGGTTCAGTTCGTCGCTGGATCTGTTCGGCGCCGAGAATTCGTCGAACGCCGCCAACTATTTCGCCACCGGCATCAAGGGCCGCCCGGACGAGGCCCGGTTTGCCGACCACCACGCCCTCGGCGAGGATCTGCGGCTCGAAGTGCCGGACCGCGACGGCGGCGTGACCGAGGAGGCGGTGCCGCTGCGCAACGCGATGAACGAGATCACCCGCGCCGCCTACATCAAGGATTGCGACATCGGGGTGCAGCGCTGGAACCGGCTGATCGCCGAGGCCGGTTGCGAATTCCGGCTAAAATTGCCGAGCCCGCGCTTCCGCCGCGCCGTCGGCGTCTGGGCCGGCGCCCACACCGACCCGCACGGCAATCGGGTCGGCGAGCGGGCATGGACCGCGCGGCAGGGCGAATGGCTGCCGAGCGAGGCGGACCGCGCCTTTGTCAAATCCCTGATGCGGCGGGTGACCGAGCCTGGGCAAATGGCCGGCTGGATCGCCGCGCCCGAAGGCGGCATCAACAATCTGTCGCCGGCCTACGAGTACGTTCGCCTGAACTAAGGCGCAGAGCCCCGGACGACGGAACACCCCTCTCCGCGCCAGTGCCGTCGGCAACGCCGGCCGGTGTGCGCCATCGCGGCGGAACATTGGGGAACCGTGATCGGGCGCGGCCCCCGCCGATCCGGCCTCGGGCGCTATCTAGGCGCTATCTGACAGACAGCGGCGGAGCCACTGTCAAGGACGTCGTCTTTGCTACGCCGACATCAATCATCAATGGCGGCGATATTTTCTCGCATTTGGTGGTCGGTGCCTGGACGATCCTGGAACTCAACGGCAATGTTCGGTAGGGCGGCGCCGGGTAATATATCGTCGCGGTCTTGCCGGCCACATATTCCGAACCGGCCGGGCCGATCAGGAATCCCGGCATCGGCACGGTCCGCGCATCGAGATACACGATTCCCGAGCAATTTGACGTTGTGTAAAAAACGTTATCTGGCTGTGTTGGTATGAGCCCGTCGCGCACCACGCCGGTGAACTCTACCCAGGCCCCATTTATTTTGCGTATGACCTGGCCTGGGCCAAGAAGATTGCCGACTACTTTTCCATTGCGGTCGACGAGCTGGATGCCGGGGGCGAGCATCCCGCCATATCCGCTATTTAGCTGATCCGCCTTTGCGCTGCTCAGAAGCAGGCCGGCTGCGCAGAAGCTCGCCAGCGCCAACATTAACCTATTCATCGAATGTGCGCCCAATTCCACTTGCCACGACGAAGAGAATACTACGGCAATTTGGAGAAGTTCGCAACCATAGGGCTGCAAAGCGCCGCGTTTTCCGGGGTCGGGGTTCTGGGTTTCGGGGTTCGGCGGTCGGGCCTCGGAATGATTGTGGTTCGGCTTTGCTATACCCGAGGCGGCTCCGGGTGTTATGGTTCAGCGAGTTGAGCGAGGAGGGAGCGCACGATGTCCGAGCATGGCGCCGAGATGATGCGTGGGGTGGCGTGGCCGTCGAACGGGCTCTCCGAGGTGCCGTTCCGGGTCTACACCGATCCCGAGCAGTACCGGCTCGAGCAGGAGCGGATCTTCAAGGGGCCGGCCTGGAGCTATCTGTGCCTCGCCGCCGAGATCCCCAATGCCGGCGACTATATCGCCACGACGATCGGCGAGACCGCGGTCGTCGTCACCCGCGGCCATGACGGCGCGATCAACGCCTTCGCCAATCGCTGCGCCCATCGCGGCAACCTCCTATGCATCGAGCGCCAGGGAAACGCCAAGGAAATCAAGTGTATCTATCACGGCTGGACCTATGATCTCGGCGGCAAACTGACCGGGGTCGCGTTTGAGCGCGGGGTCAAGCGGCAGGGCGGGATGCCGCCCGAATTCAGGAAGGACGAGCACGATCTGCCGCGGCTGCGGGTCGCCGAGCTGGCCGGCCTGGTATTCGGCACCTTCAGCCGCGAGGCGCCCGACCTCGAAACCTATCTCGGGCCGCAGGTGGTCGGCGGCATCCGCCGCGTCCTGAACCGCCCGGCTCACATCCTCGGCCGCAGCACCCAGGTATTGCCGAACAACTGGAAGCTCTATGCCGAGAACACCAAGGACACCTATCACGCCAGCATCCTGCACGCCTTTCTGACGACGTTCCGGATCAACCGCCTCAGCATGCCGGGCGGCATCCATATCGACGACAGCGGCGGCCACCATTTCAGCCAGGCCAAGATGGACTACGCCGCCGAGGACGCCGACTATCAGCGCGAGGGGCTGCGCGCCGACACCGATATGCGCCTCGAGGACCCCTCGGTGGTCGAGTTGGTCGACGAGTATGGCGACGGCGTCTCGGTGCAGATCCTGACGATCTTTCCCGGCATGATCCTGCAGCAGATCAGGAATTCGATCGCGGTCCGGGCGATCCAGCCGCGCGGCCTCGAAAAGACCGAGCTCGAATGGATCCATCTGGGCTTCGACGGCGACGACGAAGCAATGACCGAGCGCCGCCTGCGCCAGGGCAACCTGGTCGGTGCTGCCGGCTACATCTCGATGGAGGATGGCTGCGTCGGCGGCTTCGTGCAGCGGGCACTGCGCTACAACGACGACGATGCGGGCGTGGTGATGATGGGCGGCTACGAGGCCCAGACCCAGCCGTTCCGTTCGAGCGAGGCGGCGATCCGCGGCTTCTGGAAGAAATACCGCGCGCTGGTCGGCGACTGAGAGCAATGCTCGGCATCGTCATTCCGGGGCGCGGCGAAGTCGCGAGCCTGGAACCCATGCGCACGGGCCTGCAAAACAAAGGGACGAGCTGGTGTTCATAGGTTCCGGGCCTGTCCCTTCGGGCCATCCCGGAATGACGGTCGTTGCGGCAAGGTGGGGCTCGCGCCATGGATGACACCGCGGTGCGGCGCGGCATCGACGAGCTGATCGCCGCCTATGCCGAATGCATCGACGACGGCCGGCTCGAGGAGTGGCCGGATTTCTTTGTCGAGAAATGCCATTACCTGATCACCAGCCGGCAAAGCCACGAGGCCGGCCACCGCCACGGCGTCGTCTACGCTGCCTCGAAGGGCATGCTCAAGGACCGCATTCTGGCGCTGCGCCGCGCCAACATCTTCGAGCCGCACCGCTATCGCCACATCATCGGCCCGACCCGGCTAGGCCAGGTCGAGGGCGGTGTGGCCGAGGTGCGCTCGAACTTCATCGCGGTCAGGATCATGCACGACGGCGAAATGAGCCTGTTCGCCGCCGGCCGCTATCTCGACCGCATCGATCTGTCGGCCGAGCCCTACCGCTTTATCGAGCGTCTGGTGATCCTCGACAGCCAGAAGATCGACACGCTCCTGGTGATCCCGCTCTGAGACCCTGCGCGCTTCGCCTCGGAGGTATTGGGTGTCAGACGCCGAAGACTGCGCCGCGGACGTTGACGAGGTCGCTGCTCGCCGCGTCGGAGCTGGCTTCCGCCGATGCCGGACCGACGGCTTCCTTGACCGTGAACGGGGTGTCGCGCAATTCCCAGTATTTGCCGTGCCCCGAGATCGCGATCCCGCCGCCGGCATCGTCCTCGTACCAGCCGTCGCGCAACTCGACGACCGGCACGCCCCCGGCGCGCAGCGCGGCGATCGCTTCCGGCTCGCCGACGCAGAAATAATCGGTCTTGCCGGCCGCACCGGCGACGATCGCCGGGGTCCGTCGCACTGCTTTGATCCGGATCGCTGCGTCGTTCGGCTGGTCGCCGCTGCTGCGAATAATGAACATCATCTGATCTGCGCCCCGTGGTTGCGCTCGTCGAGAAAGCCCGCCACCCGGTCAACGAAGGTGTCCGGCTGCTCGAGCTCCGGATGGTGCCCGGCGGCCGCGATTGCCTCGAACCGCGCGCCGGGGATCAGACCGCAATAGGCGCGCCCGTAATCCGGGGTGACGATCCGGTCGCTCGCTCCCCACAGCACCAGGCTCGGCACGGCGATGCGATGCAGCCACTGCTTCAGCTGCGGGTTATACATGTGCGGGCGCCAGGCATAGAGGCAGAGCGCGTCCCAGTTGCGGGCCAGGGCGACCATGTCGGCGTCGCTGATCGCCTCGCCGATCGCATTCGGCCAGCCGAGCCCGTAATTGCCGGAGGGCCGCTGTTGCGGGTCGTGCCAGGCGCGCCGCTCGAGCTCCTCGGGCGAGGTGTTGAAAAAGTGCGCGATGTCGCGCTCCTCGCGGCCGCCGAGCTTGATCCCGACCGGGTCGACCAGCACCAGCCGGCCGAGCTTCCTGGGCGCGCAGGCCGCGACCTCGGCGGCGATCCATCCGCCGAACGAGAACCCGATCATCGTGACCCGGTCGCCCGGGATCGCGTCCAGCACCGCAAGATAGAGATGGACGAGGTCATAGATCGTGTCGAAATCGGCGGGCCGCGGCGATTGGCCGAACCCCGGATGCGACGGCGCGATGATCTCGCCATGCTCGGCCAGCCGGTCGAGAAACGGCGCTTGCGGGCTGATCGTGTTGATCCCGTGCACCAAGAGCATCGGCGGCCCGCCGCCGCGACCGCCGCGGCGCAGCACTTCGAGCTCGATCGGGCCGACGCGCAGACGATCCGCGGCACCGCTCAGCAGGGGCACGCTGCTCATTTGGCCGCCGTTGCGGTGGCGCGGCGCGCTGCCCAAGCCGCCTCGTCGAGGTCGACCGGCGGCAGGTCCTGCAATTGCGGCAGCACGTCCCGGGCGGCGCGGGTGAAGCTCTTTTCCGCCTCGGCATGGGTCACCAGCCCCTGCCGGGTCATCATGATGATATGGCCAACGCCGCCGACGCGGCGGCGGAACTCCCTGATCTGCTTTGCCACCGTGTCGGGGTTGCCGGCGAACATCTGGCCCTGGCCGATCAGCACCTCGGCGTCGAGGTTGGTCGGGCGCGGCCGTCGCGACGCGCCGGTGCGCCACGCCGCCGGCGCCATTTCCGGGGCCACCGCGCCGGGCTGGAATTTCGCGAATTGCGGCGCGCTCTTGATGCTGACGGTCAGGAACCAGGCGATCTTCTGGCCGATGCGCAGGCCCTCTTCGTCGGTATCGCCGACATAGCAGAAGGCCATGTAGGAAAACCGGTTCTCAGCCGCCGGCGAGAGCCCCGCCGCTTCGCGCGCTTGCTTATAGGCCTCGAACGCCTGGCGAGTGCGGTCATAGCCGCCGAACAAGAGGGTGTTGACCATGCCGCGGCGGCCCAATTCGGCGCAGGTCGGCAAGTCGCTGGTGGCGGCCCAGAAATCGGGGCGCGGCTGCTGATAGGGGCGGGGCCAGATATTGACGTGCGGGTGAATGAAGAATTTGCCCTCCCAGCTGAACGGCCCGTCATGGCTCGTCAGCGACTTTTCGATCAGGTCGATCGCCTCCCATTCGCGCTCGCGGATGCGCATCGGGTTGGCGTCGCCCGAAACCATCTCGGTGGCGCCCGATTTGACAAAGCCGATTTCGAGCCGCCCGCGCGACAGCACGTCGATCGTCGCATATTCCTCGGCCACCCGCACCGGGTCGGGCCGCACCGTGACCAGCGTGCCGAGCGACAGGATCCGCACGTTGCGGGTGAGCCGCGCCACCACCCCGGTGATGACCGGGCTCGCCGCCCAGAGATTGTTGATCCCGGAATGATGTTCGTTGGTGACGATGTGCAGGCCGATGTCGTCGCACAGCCGGTATTCGTCGAAGACTTCGTCGTACAGGCGGGCGGCGATCTTCGGGTCGCAGTATTTGTTGGGCAGGCTCGCCCGCACCGAGGGCGCCGCTTCCAGCACCTCGTTCGGCACGAACGGATAGGGGTTCTCGCAGTGGTTCCACAATTCCATTCAATGCTCTCCTGGAGGCGCCGGCCGCTTGCCTTTGCACCGCGTCATGCGGCGCGGGCCGCGGCGATCTCGGCCGGCGTGTAGCGAAAGGCGCGGAACACCCAGTTGTTGAGGCCGGGCGACCCGACTTCCTCGAAAAAATAGGGGTTCACGTACTCCCACACGGTCTCCCCGGCGCTGGTCACCTCGAAGATGCGGCCGTGGCAGCCCTCGCAGATCAGGGTGTTGCCGTTGGCCAGCCGCTGCGCGCCCGAAATATATGGGCTGAAGAACTCGAACAAGGACGGGTCGGTGTAGCGCCACACGATGTCGTTGGTGCGCGGATCGACCTCGATCACCCGTGAAAAGCTCGCCGGGTGGTCGCGGCGGTGGGTCCCGTTGTCGAAGATCAGGACATTGCCGTTGCCGAGCGGCCGCGGGTCGTGCTGCTGCGAGAGCGGCGGGCCGTTGAGCTCCCAGATGATCCTGCCGGTGGCACGCTCGATCATGATCACGGTCGAGATGTTGCGGAAGCTGACCAGGATGTTGCCGTCGGCGGTCTCGGCCACGGTGTTGCCATGGGTCCATTCGGCGCGATGGTCCTGGGCGGTGATCGGGTGCGTCTCAGGCTCGAGATGCTCCCAGCTGCGCCATTCCCAGACGATCTCGCCCGCGATGGTCATCTCGACCAGGTAATCGGCATAGATCTGGCCATTGGCCTCGGTGCCCGGCAGACCGCCCTTGACGCGCGCGGCGAGCGCCGCCGACAGCGGCCGCAGGCACAGCAGCAGGACGTTGCCGTTGCGCAATTTGCGGGCGTCGTGGTGATGATCGGGATGCTCCACCTGCCACACGATGCGGCCCTGCCAATCGGCCTCGAATACCGCTCCGGCCTTGAACCGGCGCCACGCCTCGAACCGGTCGAGGTCGGACATGACCTTGCCGCCATAGAAGAGGTGCCCGTTGTCGAGCAGATAGCCGTAGAGCCCGGGCCGGCACGGCATGGTCCAGCGATGCGCCACCTCGCCCGCCATATCCACCAGATAGACCGTGCCGTCGCCGAACATCGGCGCGAACAGGGTGTAGCCGGGCTGGGCCAGGCTCGCGTCGTGGGCAATGAGCCCGGTGCGATTGCGCCGGATCTTCTGCTGGTCGACGCCGGTCATCGGTGGCCTCCGTTGGTTGGCCGCGACCCTAGCGGCTTTTCGCCGTGCCGGCAAAACCGCGGATTCGGGTTCGGCCGGGTCGCGAGGATTCTGTTCGAGGATTCTGTTATGGTCGCGCCACAATTACCGTCGGGGACAAGGATGCCGCAATTCGATCTGGTCGTGAACCATGGCGCCGTCAGCGTCACCGCGGACGCCGATACCCCGCTGCTCGACGTCCTGCGCAATCATCTCGGCCTCACCGGCACGAAATTCGGCTGCGGCCTCGAACAATGCGGCTGCTGCATGGTGCTGATCGACGGCCGCCCGGAAAAATCCTGCGGCAAGCCGCTGTCGACGGTCGCCGGCCGGGAGGTCCTGACCATCGAGGGGCTCGGCACGCCCGAGCGGCCGCACCCGTTGCAGCAGGCCTTTCTCGATGAGCAGGCCGGCCAGTGCGGCTA
This sequence comes from uncultured Alphaproteobacteria bacterium, assembly GCA_963755435.1. GTDB lineage: Bacteria > Pseudomonadota > Alphaproteobacteria > ATCC43930 > CGMCC-115725 > AP-15. Next base: position 16,127 of record CAVWJX010000011.1, on the reverse strand, counting down.
TTGCCTGTGCGGCATCCTGATCTCGGCCAAGGCGTTGCTCGACGATAACCCGGCGCCGTCGCGCCGCGAGATCGCCCAGGCGCTCGACGACAACATCTGCCGCTGCGGCAGCCATCTGCGCATCCTGCGCGCGGTCGAGCGCGCCGCCCTGGCGATGCGCGCCGGAGCCGAGCGATGAGCGCCGCCGCTGCCTTGCCGCCGCTGCTCGAGCAAAACCCGCGGCTCGACCAGTGGGTCCGGTTTGCCGCACCGGGCCAGGTCACGGTCTCGACCGGCCGGGTCGAGATCGGCCAGGGCGTGTTGACCGCGATGCGCCAGATCGCCGCCGAAGAGCTCGACATCGCCCCGGAACGCATCGTGCTGCAGACTGGCGACACCGACCTGACGCCGAACGAGGGCTACACCGCCGGCAGCCAGTCGATCCAATTCGGTGGCGTTGCGCTGCGGCTCGCTTGCGCCGAGGTGCGCGCCCTGTTCCTCGACCATGCCGCGGCGACGCTCGGCCATCCCCGCGCCGATCTCTCGGTGCGCGACGGCGCGATCACCCGCGGCGGCGAGCCCACCGGCGATGATTACTGGTCGCTCGCCGGCGCCGTCAATCTGTCGCGCCGGGCCACCGGGCGCGCGCAAACCAAGCCCGCGGGCGACTATCGGGTGGTCGGCGGCAATGCGCCGCGCGTCGACCTCGCCGCCAAGGTGTTCGGCGCGCCGATCTTTGTCCACGACATGGCGCTCGACGGCATGGTGCACGCGCGCGTGGTGCGCCAGCCGCGCCGCGGTGCTGCGATCCGGACGATCGACGAGACGGCGATCCGCCGGGCGGCCAAGGGCCCGATCGAATTCGTCCGCGACGGCAATTTCCTGGCCATTCTCGGAACCGATGAAACCCAGGTCGAAGCCGCCGCTGCGGTGGCGCCGGCCCAGGTGAGCTGGGACGGGGTCGAGGCGATCAGCCCGTCGCAGGAGGAGGCGCGATGGCTGTTGCAGCAGCCCTCGATCGACCAGCTGATCGGCCCGCCGCCGCCCGAGGAGCCAGCCCCGATCGCTAGCCGGCATCAGGCGACCTACACCCGGATGCATGTCGCGCACGCCTCGGTGGCGCCGTCCTGCGGGCTCGCCCTCTATCGCGACGGGCATCTGACGGTATGGACCCATTCGCAGGGGGTCTATCCGTTGCGCGCGGCGCTGGCCCGCACCTTGAAGCTCGATCCCGGCGGCGATCTCGGTCAGGCATGTGCAGGGGCCGGGCTGCTATGGCCATAACGGCGCCGACGACGCGGCGGCCGACGCCGCCACCATCGCCCTGCGCCGGCCGGGAATGCCGGTCCGGGTGCGCTGGCGGCGCGAGGAGGAGTTCGGCTTCGAGCCGGTCAGCCCGGCAATGGTGGTGAGGGTTGAGGCGGCGCTCGACCCGAGCGAACGCCCGGCCGACTGGACCACCGAGATCTGGAGCGGCCGGCATGGCAGCCGCCCCGGCGGCGGCGGCAATCTGTTGGCGGCCGAAGCCTTGCCCGACCCGCCGCCGGCGCCGCCCGCGTTTGAAGCGCCCAACCCGCCCGGCGCCGGCACCCGCAACGGTGAGCCGCTCTATGCTTTCGCCGCCAAGCGCATCGTCCATCACCTGATCGCCGAGACCCCGGTGCGCACCTCGTCCTTACGCGGGCTTGGCGCGACGTTGAACGTATTTGCGATCGAATCCTCGCTCGACGAATTGGCCGAGCGGGCCGGCGAAGACCCGGTCGCCTACCGGCTGTCGCTGCTGGCCGACCCGCGGGCGCGGGCAGTGGTCGAGCGCGCCGCGCGGATGTCGGGCTGGCAGGCGGGGATCCCGGCCGGCAGTGGGCGCGGCCGCGGCTTTGGCTTTGCCCGCTACAAGAACCTCGCCGCCTATGCCGCGATCGCCGCCGAGGTCGAAATCGACGAGACGGTGCATCTGCTGCGGGTGTGGTGCGCCGCCGATGCCGGGCTGGTGATCAACCCGGACGGTGCGATCAACCAGCTCGAAGGCGGCATCATCCAGGCGGCAAGCTGGGCCTTGAAGGAAGGGGTGCGGCTCGACGGCGCCGGGATCAGCTCGCGCGACTGGGAGACCTACCCGGTGCTGCGCTTCACCGAGGTGCCCGAGATCGCCGTCGAGCTCGTCGATCCCGCCGCCGATCGCCCGCCGCTCGGGGTCGGCGAGGCGTCGGGCGGTCCGACCGTCGCGGCGATCGGCAACGCTGTGGCGCACGCGCTCGGCGCCCGGCTGCGCGACCTGCCATTGACCCGCGAGCGGGTCATGGCCGCGCTGCTGCGAGAATGACTGGTGCGGCGCTCTAGAGCCTGAAGCCCAGCGCCGACAGCTCCGCCCGTACCGCCGGATCGTCGAGCAACGCCACAAAGCGCTGCACCGCCGGGCGATCGAGCCGCGTCCGCGGCACCACGAAATCGTAGTGCTCGTCCTGCGCCGGGATGAAGGCGAGCCCGTATTGCCGCGCCACCGTATCGATCGCGATGCCCCAGTCGGCCCGGCCCTGGGCCACCGCGACCGCGACCGCATTGTGCGATTTCGGCTGCGACCAGTAGCCGGGCGGCTTGTTGCCGGCGAGCAGCCGGTCGCCGAGAATGCGGGTGCCGCTGCCGGCGTTGCGGTTGACCATCAGGCAGTCGGGTGCGGCGAGCGCGGCCTCGATCGCGGCCTCGACCGTGCGGCCCTCGAAGCGCGGGTCGCCCGGGCGGTAGACGATCCCTTGCAACCGGCGGTAGCCGGGGACCAGCTCGAGCGCGGGGTTGAGGAACGGCCGGTTGTAATGGCCGGTCTGCGGGTCCATCAGGTGGATCGGCGCCACGTCGCACTCGCCGCGCTTGGCCGCGGCAAGCCCGCCGGTGCTGCCGACGTTGAGCGCCTTGACCCGGATTCCCTGCTGCGTCAGCCGGCCGATCAGCACATCGAGGCCGACGCAATGGCTTCCGATCATCACCAGGTCGGCGAGATCGGCATGGCCGATCAGCTGCACCTCGACCGCGGCGCCGGCCGGCACGCTCTCGATTTGGGCCGGGATCGAGATAAACCCGTCCGCCTGGCTGAAGGCGGTGACCGCACCCGAGCCCTTGGCATTCGGATAGGCGGCGAGCGCGCCATCGCCGGCGCGCGCCAACGACACCATCAGATACTCGGTGCGGCCGCGCTCCGAGGCGATGCGCAGCGGCAGGGTCGCCGAGACGCGCTCGGCGGTCGCGGCCGGCAGCCCGGCAAAGGCGCGGATCACCGGGGCCACAAACTCATGAAAGGTGAAGATCGCCGAGGTCGGGAACCCCGGCAAGACGATGACCGGCTTGCCGCCAGTCACCGCCAGGCACAATGGCTTGCCTGGCTTCAGCGCCACGCCGTGCACGACGATGCCGGGATCGTCGAACTGCGCGATCGCCCGATAGCACAAATCGCCGGCACCTTTCGAGGTGCCGCCGGACAGCACCACAAGGTCGCACCGGGCGAGCCCGTCGGCGACGAGGCGCTGCAGAACGCTTTCCTGGTCGGCGCCGATGCCGAGCGGCACCGCTACCCCACCCGCCTCGGCGACCGCGGCGGCGAGGATTGCGGCGTTCGAATCGTAGACCATGCCGGGCCGGATCGGCTCTCCCGGCGCCACGATCTCGTCGCCGGTCGAGATGATCGCGACCAGCGGCCGGCGCCACACCGCGACCGCGCCAGCCCCGACCGCGGCCAGCATGCCGATCTCGCCCGAGCTCAGCACCTGGCCGGCGCGCAATACCGTCTCGCCGCGGGCGAGGTCGCTGCCGGCAAAGGCGATGAACTGGCCGGAGACGACCGGGCGGCGCACCGCGATTGCCGGAACCCCGCCGTCGCCGCCGTCGCCGCCAGCCTCGCCGGCTGCATCGATGATTTCGGTGTGCTCGACCATGACCACCGCGTCGGCGCCGCGCGGCGTCATCCCGCCGGTGGCGATCAGGGTCGCAGTGCCGGGCATGACGGTGCGGCGGGGGGCGACGCCGGGGGTCAGGATTTCCGGGTTCAGCGCGAGGATCTTCGGCGACCGCTCGCTGGCGCCTTCGGTGTCGTCGGCGCGCACCGCAAAACCGTCGACGCTGGCCCGGTCGAACCCCGGCACGTCGATATCGGCGACGATCGCGCGCGCCAGCACCCGGCCCAGAGCGTGCGCCAGCGGCACCGTCTCCTCGCCGAGCGGCCGCAACCGCAGATGGCGATGAAAGCGCGCCACCGCCTCGTCGCGGCCGGCGACGTTGAGAAACTGCTCCTGCCGCCCCAGACGGCGCAGCGCCGCCGCGATCTCGCTCATCGCCGCCGCACCGGCGCCGCCCGCCGGGTCGCCGCGGCTGGGCTCGTTACGACACCCGCTCGTAGGGGTAGCGCTTGACCTTATCCATGTTGATGCCCTCGATGCGGATCAGCCGGGTCGGGCCGTCGCGCCGCGGCGAGTGCAGGTCGCCCTCGTTGTAGAGATAGGCCATGCCCGGGCTGAGCGCGTAATCCTTGATCGGCCGCGCCTGGCCCGGCTTGCCCTCGCCCGGGCGGGCGACCGGCGCGTAGTCGGTCATCACCGTCTGCCCGCGGGCCTGGCCGTAGATCGCCCAGGAGGGGCCGTGATCGTGCGGATGGCTATCCTTGGCGCCGTGGTAAACGTGGCCGAGGATGCAGAAGCCGAGCTCCGGGTCCTCGAACAGGATCTTGCGTTCCGGCACATCGTCGCCGAGATGCGCGGCGATGAAATCGTCGTCCTTCAGCACCTCCTGGACCAGCGCGCACACTTGCTTGCGCCCCTCGACGCCCGGATCGCGCGCCAGGATGCGGTGGCACTCGGTGGAGAACTGTTCGAGACTGTAACCCATCGACGACCCTCCTTCAGGCGCCCGGCCCGATGACGAACCGACCCCGGGGGCGGGCTGGTTGCGAAAGCTTAGCGCAAGCCGCGCCCGGCGGCAAAATTTCCTCGACCCGCCCGGCGCAACGGCACCAGCCATAGCAGCGCCAGGGCGTAGCCGAACACCGCCACATAGAGTGCGGCAAAGACCCAGACCGGCAGCCGCCAGTAGATCAGCCGGTCGACCCAGCTCATGATCAGCGGCGCCGGGCGCGCCGTATCGCCGGCGAGCGCACTTTGCCATATGGTCAACAGGCAGGCGCGGCCGGCGAGCGCCTGGGCCGCGACCGCCGCCAGCAGCACCAAATGCAGCACCCGCCACCAGGCGATGTGCACAAAGCGCCAGCCCAGCGCCGCACCCATCGGCACCGCGACCAGGCCGAACAGATTGAACAGGATGATCGCCAGATGCGCGGCAAGGACGGCTTCGGCCAAGAGCATGATCGGATGCAACATCGCCTCCGTTCATCGCCGCCAACTCCGGCGCCTGATATGCCGGCGCCTGCCGCACCGGGCCGGTCGTGCGCCGGCCCCAATGGTGCGCTTGCCTTGGTCGTGCGCTTGCCTTGGTCGTGCGCTTGCCTCGGGGGCGGCTTTTCGCTATCACCCTCGCCGACCGGCCGGCCGGGGGCAAGGGCGCGTAGCTCAGCGGGAGAGCACTACGTTGACATCGTAGGGGTCACAGGTTCAATCCCTGTCGCGCCCACCATATTTACAATGCGTTAAGCCAGGGACGAGCCGGCGTTCGGACGGTGTAGGTATCCCCAAGGTATCCCCGGACGCGAATTCGACATCTTGGCGTCGGCTGCGAACGGCCCGGCTGGAGGGGGTGCTCCCGCGGTGCGGCATGGCGGGCGACCGGCGGGGAAATTGGCAGGGGCGACAGCGCTCGACGCATTGAAATTGCTCGCCTTTCATGCGGGGCGACGCCGGCTGCTGGTCACGATGTCCAGAATCAGCTAACGCTGGCCAGAGGATGGACATCAACCGGCGTCGGTCTCTTTGGCCAAGGCGCAACCGCTCGTTACCGAGCTTAAGATAATTGAACCGCAGAGAGACCCGACCGGATCTCTAGCTGACGACGCAGCTACACACAGCGGCTTTCCGGGGCGGCCTGGCCAGGCCAAGCATCTGATAGCAGACGAGTTCCACCGACGAATGAGAGCCAAGGAAGCGTTCCCCAACCTCGCCGACGAAGCTGCGGCGCTGCTCGATTGGCTCGTCGAGGTTTACCCCACCGTCGCGCGACCGACCAAAAGGACGATCGAGAACAACATCAGAGACGATCACCGGCGCTGGCGAGCGAGCCCGCGAGGCCGACCCGCCGTAAAGAGCCTCGTCCACGAAATCGCAGCCACGGAATAATGATTTCGCGGCCAATTTCGTGCGGCTATTTCGGGCCGCTGCCGCGGACCATCTCATGCCGCGTGCCATTGGAGCGCGCTGCATTGAGATCTCCATGAGTGACCGCCTGCTTTCCGATCGCGAGGTATCGCAACTCATCGGCCGAGCAAGATCGAGCCTCCAAAAGGACAGGGGGTCGGGGACGCAGTATTCCGTACGTCTACATCGGCAGGCTCGTCAGATATCGACTTTCGGACGTGAAAGCCTACATCGCCGCGCTCCGCGCCACCGCTCGACCAGCGAGAATACGGCAGACAGCGCGCAGGGCTGAGCCTGCGCCGGTATGCCATGGCCGCATTCGATGCCCTTGCCGGGGAGCCGCGCTGGGTTGCGTGGCGCAACGATTCGCGCGGCGGCAAACCGACCAAAATTCGCTACGCCCCACGCGGCGGGAAGGCCATGATCCTTCCACCTCGGGCACCCGAGCCGCGGCGGAAGCCCGCGCCGCCAACACGATCTGGAATTCCGCGAGGCACTGACCCGGGCCCGGATCGCCGGCAAACCGGCGATCGAGGTGCTGTTCGAGCGCTTCGCTAGGGCGCTCTCGGCGGCCGGGTTTCTGGCGATGAGCGGCCAGATCATCGACGCCTCGATCGTCGCCGCAGCGACGCAGCGCAACACCGACGGCGAGAAGCGCGACATCAGAGAGGGCCGCATTCCCAAGGGATGGGCGAACAGCCCGGCCAAGCTGCGCCAGAAGGACCGCGACGCGCGCTGGACGGTCAAGTACACCAAGGCCAGACCGAGCGAGAGCGGCGCACCGCGCGTCGATCTGGCGGATCGGCTTGTGATCAACCCAAAACGCCCGCCTGATCCGGCCAATCGTTTCCACCGTCACCATCCCCAGCCACGCCCCCCAGCACTACCAGGGAGAGCATTCAATGATTCGCGGGGTGGGTCGCTATTCGCATGGGCTCGGGCAAGCGTGCGGCGAGGCTGAGCGACGGGCGCGCTGGTATCCGGCGACGGCGTCGCAAGTCGGCAGCGCCTTGCGCCGGATCGCACCGCTGCTCCGATCGCGGGCGATCGAGTTTCGGCCGTACAAGGATCGCGACAGGAAGCGTACCCGGCGGATCATCCTGCGGTGCTTTTCCGAAGCCGTTCATGACGAGCTTCGGGCGCGCCTCATGGGCCAGCGCTGCGGGCCAGCGCTGCGGCGCCAGCAATCAGCCGCCGGGTTGACGGCGACGGGCGCAACGCGGCGGCCTTGCCCGTCGCGGCGCCCCTCTTTCTGAGCTTTTTAGATCGGCACGGTGTCCGCAAGCGCGGTCAAATCGACACCAGGCCGGTTCGCGAGCCGATACACCTCGCCCGCGCGGGGCCTGCGAGAAGGGAGTGCGGACGGCAGCGGACACCGGGTGGACAGCGCCACCGTCCGCAAAGCGGTAACGAGTGCAGCCACTTGGACGCAGCAGGCGGCACAGACGGGGTATCTTTTTATTTGGATCAGGACAGGCTTGAGGACGCGCCTACATTAGGAAGGTCTATCGATGACCGGGCATTAGCGTCTCTTGTCCGGACGGCGAGGATTGGCGCCCGGTGCAACCCCGGACGGTGCGGCTATTCAAGTCAACATGAGGAGGCGGCCCAGAGGCGTCAGCAGGCCGGTCGCGAACCAAAACTCGGCTCGGCATTTCCCCCATGCTTTCCCAGAAAAGCTGAAGGGCCTAGCCATCACTGACTAAGCCCTTGACTTGATTGGTGGAGCCAACCGGGATCGAACCGGTGACCTCTATGATGCCATTGTACCCGAAAAATAACAAAATCAATGACTAAGAGGTTCAGGAGCGGACATTGGCAGCCACGCGAAATCAAGGGCTTGGCAGCCGGTGCGTGTTAGCTGCGTGTTAGGCCGGCTTCTCGCGCACGGAGGCGTCGGGAACGCTCGCCACCGAAGCCGGTGGCCCCGCTGCCTCGCCCGAAGCGACGCGAAGCACCGCGCGGAACGATCTGATCCGGCTGCGCGGTGTGCTTGGAGAGCTGGCGCTCGCAGAGGGCTGGGTCACGAGCGGCGAACTGGAGCAGATCGCCCGCGCCCTCACCCCCTGGGGCGAGGCGCCCGATGCATTTTACGCGCGACCGACATTCACGGCGATCGGTTGGGCCTGATTTGAGAGCCACAAAATGGCCAATTACTCCGCAGGGTATCAAGGATGAAGTCGGCTCGCTCGGCCACGCTCGCTTTCGGCAGGATTACGGTCTCGTAGCCGAGGGAGGAATAGGTCTCCAACAGCCGCGAATATTCGACCAGGGCTGTCGCGAGGCTGTGACGCCGCTCCCGGTCCGGCACGTAAATCTCGGGCCAAGGCGGTGCCGGAAAAACCCCCCGATGAAATCGATGAGATCGTCGAAGCGCCTCTGAAGTGGGCTCACCGGTCAGGTGCTCGAGAGCGACCGAGGCGTCGATCAAACTTCTGTCGAACACCCATCTGCCTTTTTGGCGGCGCGCCGCTCGGAGGTCCGACAGTGCCAGCGCGATGCAACGCCGAGCAAACGCCGCCGCGTCCATCCACGGGAGCACAGAGCCTTCGAGGTCGAGCTCTTCCTTGACAATTCTGCGGCCGGGCTCTTCAACAAAAGCATAGCCGCGCCGGCCCAACTCAGCGAGCAACGATGATTTGCCGCTGCTCGAACATCCCGAGATTACGACAAACCGATCCCTGTAGTGGCGTCGCCGTGTCACGATGCGGCTAAACGGGATAGCGCGCGAGATGCTCCAGCAATAGCGCCGTAACCCGCTCCGGCATCTGGTCGGCGGCGTGGTGGCCGCCGCCCTTTAGCACCGCGAACTGGTAGGGTGCGTCGATGAGCTCGGCCGTCCCTTCGGCCGCCATTCGGCCGACGGTGTCGTCGGCGTCGCCCCAGATATAGAGGGTCGGGACCTTTGTCGGGCCGACCGCCGGGCGCTCGCCGCGCGCACGGTACCACGCGAGCGCCGCCTCCATGGCCGGCGGGTTGCCGAGTACCGACAAATGCCGTTCGATCGCGTCCGGGGGTAGCCCGTTGCGCGTCAGCCGATCGCGCACCCAAGCGACGTTGTTGGCGAGCAACCGCGATCCGGCGTCGGGATCGAGGAGTTCGCGATGATGCTGCGAGCGGTGGGGTTGTTCCGGGTCGTTTTTGATCGCCCGGGCGAACGAGGCGGGATGCGGTCACGACAGCATCGTCAGCGAGGCGAGACGCTCCGGGTAGCGGTCGGCGATGATCCACGACAGCCTGCCGCCCCAGTCGTGGCCGACGAGGTGGAAGCAGGCACCCGCACGCCCGACCGCCGCGATGATGTCGAGCGCATCGCCGATCAGCTTATCGATGCCGTAATTGTCGAAGACCGCCGGATCGGGCCGCGCCTCGGCGGCATAGCCGCGCTGGTTGGGAGCGACCGCAAAATACCCCGCTTCGGCCAGCGCCGGGATCTGGCTCGCCCAGAAATGTCGCGACACGCAGAACCCATGGAGCAGCAGCACCAACGGAGACCTGCGAGCCGGCTATCGAGGTGTCGAAGGTGAGGCCGGGCGCCGTCGTAATCTTGCGGACCTCGATCATATGGACGGCCTCGTCGCAACGAATGAGATGCAGCAGCAATAACCGCTTCGCCGCCATCGCGAAAGCCGGGCCGGCGCCGGAAGACCGCGACACCGCGTGTCGTTTTCGATCAGCGCGCCCGGATGATAGCCCGAACATATGGGCGAGCGCTTGATGCGGACGCGTGCTCCCCTCCTGGACGTTTGCGAATGCGCTGAGGGGTGCCGCTGTTCGAGTGATCGGCCTTGCGCGGACCAGACGGGGCAGGGCCCGATCGGCGAGCCGGAGAGGCGAATTGATGATAAAGATGCCCGTACGCGGATGGGGAGGAGTGCGATGGCTGTTACGAGGCTCGAGATCAAGACCCGCCAGCCGCTCGCCGGCGGCCGGGAATTCGGCGATGTCGGGTGCTACCAGTAGCTCGACGGCACCGCACACTTCGCCGTTGACCCGGCGCACCCTTTGAACGGCGCCGTCACCGATATCGACCTGGCCGAGCGCGGGCACGACGGCTTGGTGCATTTCACGGCTGACGTCCGCATCCTTGCGCCGGTCGACCAGGCGCGCGGGAGCCACCGCCTGCTGTTCGATGTACCCAACCGCGGCAACCGGCTGGCATTGGCGACCTTCAACGGCGTGCCGCGTCCGATCAATCCTGCCGCGCCGACCGACGCCGGGAACGGTTTTCTGATGCGCCACGGCTGTACCGTGGTCTGGTGCGGCTGGCAGCACGACGTGCCGGAAGCCAGTGGGCTGATGCGCCTCAAGGTCCCCGAGGCGCAGTTGGGTGGCCGCCCGGTCTCGGGACGGCTGCTGGTCGGCTTCCAGCCGAGCAGGCCGGGCCGGGTCCAGCTGCTGTCCGACCGCGGCCACCGCCCCTATCCGAGCGACGATCTGGACGACCCGAACGCCGTGCTGCTGGTGCGCGACGGCGATGCGGCGCCGCCGCGAACAATCCCCTGCCAAAGTTGGTCATTCGCCCGGGTGGAGGCGGAGCGCATCGTCCCCGATCCGAACCACATCTATCTCGCCACCGGCTTCGAGCCCGGCCGGATCTATGAGGTGATCTACCCGACAAGCAGCGCGCCGGTGATTGGGCTGGGCCTGTTGGCGGCGCGCGACATCGTATCTTTCCTGCGGCACGGCGATGCGGCTGACAATCCGTGCGCCGGCGACATCCAGCACGCCTACGCCTTCGGCTTATCGCAAAGCGGGCGTTTTCTGCGCCAGCTCCTCTATCTCGGCTTCAACGAAGACGAGGCGGAACTAATGGTGTTCGACGGCGTGCTGGTTCACATCGCCGGCGGCAAGCGCGGCGGCGACTTCAACATGCGCTTCGGGCAGCCCTCAGCGTCGCTGCCGAGCGACCCATTCCCATTCAACGAGATGGGTGCCACCGATCCGGTCACCGGTCGCAGCGACGGCCTCCTCGAACGCCTTGCCGCGCGCGATCGGGTGCCGAAAATCTTCTTCACCAACACCTCGTGCGAATATTGGCGCGGCGATGCCTCGCTGATCCATACGGATCCGACCGGCGCGCGCGACATCGAGCCGACTGCTTCCTCGCGCTTCTACCACTTCGCCGGCACGCAGCACTCGGCTGGGACCTTGCCGCTGACCGACACCAACCCGCAAAACGGCGAGCGCGGCCAGCAGGCACTGAATTCGATCGATTACAACCCGCTGCTCCGCGCTCTGCTGGTGCGGATGGATCGCTGGGTCAGCCAAGGCGAGCCACCCCCTGCGAGCCGCTACCCGCACCTCGCCGACGGCAGCGCCGTCGCACCGGAGACGGTGGAGGCCGTCATCACCGCTATACCGGGAGTGGGGTTTCCGGCGCATCCGCCGCGGGTCACGCGGCTCGATTTCGGCCCGGAGGCGGCGAACGGGATCGCCACCACGCTGCCGCCACGGGAGGGCGAGGCCTATCGCCATTTCGTCCCGTCGGTCGATCCGGACGGCAACGAGCTCAGCGGTATCCGGCTGCCCGATGTGACGGTACCGCTGGCGACCTATACCGGCTGGAACCTGCGCCATCCCCAGATCGGCGCGCCCGAGCGGCTGATTAGCCTGATCGGCTCGACGATCCCCTTCCCCCTCAGCGAGGGCGAACGCGCCGCGACAGGCGACCCGCGCCGGTCGATCGCGGCACGCTATCCCGGGAAGACGGCGTACCTCGATCAGGTAAGCCACGCGGCGCAGCGCCTGATCGATGCCGGATACCTGTTGCCGGAGGACCTGCAGCGCATTCTCGCGCAGTCGGCCCGCCGCTGGGACCTGCTCGCAACGGTGCCGCAATCCGCCCCCGCGCAATAGAGGAGAAGGAAACATCATGCGCGCAGCGATCTTTCGGGGCGGCGATATCGTGGTGGACACGATTGCCGATGCAGAGCCCGCCGCCGGCCAGGTACTGGCCCGCACCCTGGCTTGCGGGATCTGCGGTTCCGACCTGCATGCAGCGAAGCACACCGCGCAGTTTGTCGATCTCGCCCGCCGCAGCGGCAACCGCTGGGCGATGGACCCGGCGCGCGACGTCGTGTTCGGCCACGAATTCTGCTGCGAAATCGTCGAGCATGGTCCCGGGACCGAGAAATCTCTGAAGCCCGGCACCTTGGTTTGCTCGTTGCCGATGACACTGGTGGGCAATACGGTGCAGGGCATTGGCTATTCCAACGACATCGCCGGCGGTTTCGCGCAACACCTGCCGCTCGCCGAACGTCTGCTGTTGCCGGTCCCCAATGGCCTCGCAGCCACCCACGCCGCGCTGACCGAGCCGATGGCGGTCGGCTGGCACGCGGTGCAGCGGGCCCGCCTCGCGCCGCAGGATGTGCCGCTGGTGATCGGCTGCGGCCCGGTCGGATTGGCGGTAATCGCAGCGCTGAAGCTGAAGGATTTGCATCCGATCATCGCCGCAGATTTTTCTCCTGCCCGCCGCGCACTGGCACTGCGCATGGGTGCCGATGAGGTAGTCGATCCCGCAGCCGCGTCGCCCTATGCAAGCTGGCAGGCGGCGGCGACGCCGGAGGGTTACGATCCCGGTCGTTATGCGCGCTTGTTCGGCATTGGACCGCGGCAGCGTCCTTGCGTGATCTTCGAGTGCGTCGGCGTGCCCGGTGTGATCCAGCAGGTGATGGATGGGGCCCCCGCTGACGCGCGGATCGTCGTGGTGGGCGTGTGCATGCAGACGGACGCCTTCGAGCCGTTCTTCGGCATCGTCAAGCAGCTCAACCTGCAATTTGTGTTGGGCTATACGAGAGAGGAATTCGCCGCCAGCCTGCATCACATTGCCGAGGGCAAGATCGACGTGGCGCCGCTGATCACCGGTGAAGTCGGACTGGAGGGCGTGCGCGATGCGTTCGCCGCGTTGGCCAATCCGGAGAGCCACGCCAAGGTATTGGTGGATCCGTGGCAGGAAGAAAAAGGTCCTGATCATGAGCACGATGCGACATCTCGCCAGTCCGATCGCCAAGAGCTTCAGCGAGGCACTGCGGATCGACACCGAAGCCGGCAGCTGGATCTTTGTCGCCGGTCAAGTCGGCGTGGCGATCCCACCAGACAACAAGCCCATCAGCTTCGAAGAGGAAGTGCGCGTCACCTTCGATCGCATCCGCGCGTCCCTGCGCAAGCTCGACGCCGATATGGACAAGGTCGTCAGCATCAAGGTCTACCTGACGGACCTTGCCCCCTATGGCGAATTTTCCAAGGTTCGCGGCGAGGTTTTCCCGAATGACCCGCCCACATCGACCGCAGTCCAGGTCGCGGGCCTCCTGATAGGGGCGCGCATCGAGATTGACGCCGTAGCCTTTATCGCCAAAGGATGAGACCGGCCGAACCCCAATGGGCAGGAACTGACCTTCGGGGACGACGCAGCGGCGCTCTACGACGAGGCGTTTGCGCACGTCACGGCGTACTTCATGCCCTTCTTGTTGCGCGCCGCCGGTGTTGTGCCGGGCATGCGCGTTCTCGACATCGCGACCGGCACCGGGCTTTCCGCCGAAGCGGCCCTCGCCGCGGTGGGCCCGGCCGGCCATGTCACCGCCGCCGACGTCTCTGCGGCGATGGTCGCAAAGGCGCGTGAGCGCCTCGCCGACGCGCCGAACGTGTCGGTCTCGGTCGAGGACGGACAGGCGCTTCCCTTCTCCGACCAGAGTTTCGACGCGGTCCTCTGCAATCTCGGGCTGATGTTCTTCCCCGATCCAGTGCGGGGCCTTAGCGAATTTCGCCGAGTGCTGCGTCCCGGCGGGCGCGCGGCCGTCTCGGTGAATCCGTGGTCGAGCGCTCCTATTACCATCAGATCAACCAGATGATCGCGCAGTACGTACCGGGCCTGGCCGAGTCCGTCGCGCGCACCTTCGCGCTCGCCGAAGCTTCAAAACTTGGGTCGCTCTTCGGCGAGGCGGGGTTCGCCGATTTCGTGGCCTATACGGTGAGGCACGCCTTCGTGCTACCGTCGTTTGACGCCTATTACGGCCCCTTCGAGCGCGGCGGCGGATCGACGGGTCAGGCGCTGCTCGGGCTTCCCCAAGACCTCCGCCGCGCCATACGCGACGAGGCGCGGCGAGATCTGGGCGACACCGGCGGGACGGTCAAGCCGGAAGCCGAGTATCGAATTGCCAGCGGCCGACGCTGAGGGAGCGGGGGATGCCGAACTACCAGACCGCGGGAGACCTGAAATCACAGCTTTCCGCCCGCAAGGTGTCGGCGCGCGAACTGTGCGACGCGGCGATCGCCCGCATCGAAGCGCTCGACCCTAAGATCAATGCGGTTGTCGTGCGCGATTTCGAGCGGGCGCGCGACGCGGCCGCGGCGGCCGACCTGGCGCTGGCCCGCGGCGACGGCGTGCGTCGGCCGTTGCTTGGCATCCCGATGACGGTCAAGGAGCAGTTCAATATCGCCGGCTTGCCGACGACCTGGGGATATCCGAAAAGCCGCGACTGGCATCCGACCGCCGACGCGCTGACAGTTGAGCGGCTGAAGGCAGCCGGCGCGGTGATCCTCGGCAAAACCAACGTGCCGATCGGTCTCGCAGACTGGCAGAGCTACAATGACATCTACGGGACGACGAACAACCCCTGGGATCTCGGGCGCAGCCCCGGCGGCTCGTCGGGCGGCGGGGCTGCGGCGCTGGCGGCCGGGTATGTGCCGCTCGAATTGGGCTCCGACATCGGCGGTTCGCTGCGCTGCCCGGCGCACTTCTGCGGCGTCTTCTCGCACAAGCCGAGCCTCGACCTGATCCCGGGGCGTGGCGGCGGACCGCCCCAGACGCCGGCAATCCCGACGCGCGGCGATCTCGCCGTGATTGGCCCGATGGCGCGCAGCGCCGCCGATCTCGCACTCGAACTCGAGGTGCTGGCAGGGCCCGACGAATGGTCTGAGGGCGTCGGTTACCGGCTCGCGCTGCCGCCGCCGCGGCACGATCGGCTCGCCGATTTTCGCATACTGGTCATCGACGAACACCCGTTATGCCCGACCGCGGCGAGCGTCGCCGGCGCGGTCAACGACCTCGCGGACCGTCTCGGAAAGCGAGGGTGCACAATCCTGCGCAGCAGCCCCGCCATGCCCGACCTCGCGCACACCACGCGTCTCTATGTGCGGCTGCTGGCGGCCGGCTTTGTCGGCCCAAATCTGCCCCCCGAAGTGCGCCAGCGGGTGGCCGCCGAGGCAGCCGCGCTGCCGGCCGACGACGACAGCCTGCGCACCTGCCGGCTGCGCGGTTTTCTGATGCCGCACAACGACTGGGTAATGGCGACGCGCACCCGCTTCGGCATCACCGCGCAGTGGCGTGCGCTCTTCCGCGATATCGACGCGATCCTTTGTCCGGCGATGCCGACGCCCGCGTTCCCGCACGATCACTCGCCGATCGACGAGCGCCTGCTCGACGTCGACGGGACGGTGGCGCGCTACGCCGACCAGATCGTGTGGGCGACGATTGCCACCCTCAACGGACTGCCGGCGACCGCCTTGCCGATCGCTCGCAGCCCCGAGGGGTTGCCGCTCGGCGCCCAGCTTATCGGCGCTTTTCTCGAAGACCGGACGACGATCGCCCTTGCCGGCATGATCGAATGCGAACTCGGCTTCGCGTTCGCGCCGCCGCCGGGCTATCGAGAATAGGCGCCGATCCGCGAGAGCGATCGCACGAGTACCCGCTGAGCGCTTGCGAAGTCTCGCGACCGGTCGGCCGTAAAACAGCAGAGATCGATATGAGTGAGAGCGCTACCCATCACCCGCCCGAGTTCAAGCACGCTAGCGACATGGAATGGGAAATGGGTGGTGACTCACTTTGAAATCTGAGCTGGTTGACGCGGCTTGTAGGGGCCGCGC
>CAVWJX010000010.1:0-75639 GCA_963755435.1 uncultured Alphaproteobacteria bacterium | reverse complement strand
GCGAGCGCTCCTGTCGAGCTCTGATGGCCTATCTGCTCGATACCTATATCGTCTCCGATCTTGTCCGCAACCCGCAAGGCCGGGTGGCGCAGGATATCCGCGAGGTCGGTGAAGCCGATTTGTGCACCAGCGTCATAGTCGCGGCGGAACTGCGCTACGGTGCGGCAAAGCGCGGCTCGCCGCGGCTCACGGCCCAGCTCGAAGCGGTGCTCGGCGCGCTCGGAATTTCTGCCTTTGGCGCCACCAGCTGATGTCGTCTACAGCCAGCATCGCGCCCACCTCGAACAGGCCGGCCAGCCGATCGGCGCCAACGACATGCTGATCGCCGCGCAGGCGGTTGCACTCGGTCATACCATCGTCACCAACAATGCGCGCGAGTTTGGCCGGGTCGACGGCCTGCCGCAGGAAAACTGGCTGCGCTGACCCGACGCGAAATATTATTGAGCCGCACGGCGGCCGCGGCAGCTGCGAGCGACGCCGGTCGCCCGCATCGCGATCTACCGCCTGCGCCAGCTCGCCGCCGCCTGAGATGGCCGGTAAGCTCGTGCGCAAACTCACAGACTACGAATTTGGCGAGCCGGGGGGCGGCGGGGCCGGGGCCGGGATCTCGCGGGTTTCGATCTCGCCCGGCGGGGTGCCGAAGCGCAGAATGATGTGATATTTCTGCCAGTCGCGCCGATAGGCGACCGGGTCGGGCACCGGGATCGAAGCGCTCGACACAATGGCGAGCAGCGTCCTCCGGCTCTGCGGCGCGCCGACCACGCCCGGAGAGAGTGCGTTTGAGCCGATGCTGCTGACCCCGAGCTGGCTGCCCGAATAGGGGCCGCCGGGAAATTGCTGGGAGTAATTCTCGGTCGGCGATGGGTTTGCCGTGACCGAGGTGGCGGCGGTGGCCCGGCCGTCTGGGGCAACGAGCTCGGCCTGGCGCAGCGCCAGGCGATCGGTCGCGTCGACCGCGATCACATTGGCGATGCCGCCCACCGGAAAGCTGGCGCTGGCCTGCTGGCCCGGCGACGGCCCTGCTGCGCCACTGCTGCAGGCGGCGAGCAGAGCAATCATCGCAACAAAGGCGGCAACGCGCATCACCCTCAAGGTTTTAATACGAATGGCGATGCGCGCAAAGAGCGATGCCGGGCGAAACCATCCGCCGAGGGTGACGGCGCGGCCGACCCCATGGCACAATCGCGGTCCGAAGCATCACAGAAGGGGCAGGGCCATGTCCGTCGCATTTGCCGCACGCACCGACGATCTCGGCGCGGTCGAGGACAAGAAATTCGCGATCCGCGATTTTCGCCTGCACAGCGGCGCGGTCATGCCCGAGGCCGCGATCGCCTACGAGACCTATGGCCGGCTGGCGCCCGACGGCCGCAACGCGGTGCTGATCACCCATGGCTACACCAGCAGCCACCACGCCGCCGGCCGCAACCCGGCCAACGGCAACCAGCCGGGCTGGTGGGACGGGCTGATCGGGCCGGGCAAGGCGATCGACACCGACCGGCTCTTTGTCGTCGCCTCGAACATGCTGGGCTCGTCCTACGGCTCGACCAACGGCGCGAGCCCCGACCCGCGCACCGGCAATCCCTATGGCGCTGACTTTCCGGCGATCACGGTCGGGGACATCGTGGCCGCGCAAAAGGCGCTGCTCGACAGCCTGGGCGTGCGCCACCTGGTCGCCGTCGCCGGGCCGTCCTATGGCGGATACCAGGCATTCCAGTGGGCCGTCGCCTATCCCCAGATGATGGACGCGATCGTGGCGGTGGTCACCGCACCGCGCTCGCAGAACGCCGAGCGGAGCCTTGCCGAACTCGAAGCGCGGCTCGCCACCGACCCCGAATGGCATGGCGGCCATTACTACGGCAAGGGCGGCGCCAAAACGGTGCTGACCCAGATGCGGTTCGAGACCCTGATGCGCTACGGCTATGACGAGCAGCTGGCCCCCCGCTATCCGGACAAGGCCGCGCGCGAACGGGCGATCCGCCAGCTCGCCGCCGACTGGGCGCGCAACTGGGACGCGAACTCATTGGTGATCCTGCGCCGCGCCACGATCGGCTTCGACACGGTCAAGGATTTCGCCCGGATCCGCGCCAAAGTGCTCTACGTGCTGTGCCGCAGCGACGTGCTGTTCCCGCCGAGCCTGATGCCGGGCGTCATGAAGGACCTGGCCGCGGCCGGGGTCGAGGCCCGCTATTTCGAGATCGACAGCGACCTCGGCCATTCGGCAAGCGGCCCCGAGCACGCCAAATGGTCGCCGGTGCTGCGCGACTTTCTCGCTCCGTTGATCGCGAAGCTCACCTGACGCCGATCAAAGCCGCGGCCGCTCGGCGCCGATGCTCTCGCCATCGACCTTGGCGTGAATTTGCATTTCTTTACAGCGCCTATGTTTCAGTGTGCCGCTGTTGCGGCCATTCGCCGAGATGTTTGAAGCTGGACGCGGCGATTAAAGATTGTCCGAGGCTCGCTTCGCGGCGTTGATGCTACCGACACCGGAAAGGTCCACGTGGCGATCGCAAACATGCTCAGAGCTCGAATCCAAAGTGAATCCGCCGCAATATGGGGTCCAAGCGGCTCCGCTGAATGCGGAAGATAGATTGGGGTGGATGAGCGCCCAACACGCCGTCCGCCTGGAGTTCAGCGAGGGAGATAGGGGGGTTTAGGTGTCCGGCGAGCAAAAAGTTGATCACCTTGACTGGCCTGTCACCGGTCGCGCGCCAGCTTACGAGTTGCGCCTCGCTGTACACCGACCTGCCGCCCGCTAGCCGCCTGAGTTGTTCGAGCGAATGGGCACGGGACATGTCCTCGAAGATGCCAACCGTGGTGATCGCTTGCGAGGGCGGCCCTGCCGATTTGCCCTTGTAAAATAGCAAGATCGCGCCGGGTTGGTCGATCCACGCCTGTGCCTGACACAGGTACACCTTCCGGATGGTGTTCCCCGGTGTCCGAGGCCCCGTCCCAACACCGCCGAATTGGAATAGATCGGGTTGTCGATTAGCGATCTCCGGAAAGAGAACCTCGTGATATTCCCCTCTGATCGGAACGCCCTATGCTGGCTCATCCTTCTGCCCAAAGGGCGAAATCTTGCGCGTCAGTTCAAGAACTCAGGAAGTACTGGTATAAGTCTGCCACCAAAATAATTCCCATATCCATGTCATTTCGATCTTATTATGTATCGCACGAACCCGTAATACTCCAATAAATCTACAAGCGTGCTTTGCTAAAAGGGTCAGATAAACAACATCGTACAGATTCGTCTGCGCCAACCAGAGGACTTCCTTCAGGAGCAGTGCCTAGCTTAATGCCTCGGTTTTCGGGTCGCACCTTGAAGGTACATATCTTCAGTATTTTATTTCCCGGAGTCCGGGCATCAGTATCCGGCGGAGCTTCGTCTTTGCGTATAATGATGCCTGCTAGGTTCCGGTTGTCGATGACGATCCAGCATTTCCGCATCGTTTTGACGCACTTTTCCGCCCACCATCGGTCGAACTCAGGATAGCCCTCCTTCAAACTATAAAATATTGGGTGGATGGGGATCGTATTTGCCTCGGTTTCATCGACAAACGGCTAGCGGGACCTCGCGACCCTCGTAGGTCGAGCGGAGCAACTGGAATTCGTCCGCAACGTAGAGCAATTGCCGGACGAGGTGCGGAGCGTGCCGGCGCGCTCGGTCGTGGAGGCCGCGGTCCTGGGTCACTACGAAATCAGCGACGCCGAGCTTTAGGGCGTGCAGGAGTGTGGCATCCACCACGTCATTCGGGCGGTGGCATGCGCCAAACTCGGCTTCGAACTCGGTTTTCGTTAGCCCCCTAACTTTCCGGATGAGGGGGAACTTCTCGATCTTGCTGAGCGAGACCCGTCTTCCGGTATGATAGTGTCACGTGCGAGGTCATCGCGGGCACTTCATGCCCAACGACTCCTACGCGTGCCTCGTCGCAAGTTGCGTGAGAGCGGCGAATTCGGGAGAAATTTCTTGCCAATCCTCTAGACCAATAAAAACGTTGGTATCAATGAGGTCTTCGGAGCACCGAGAGCTAAGTGCCTCCCGTAGCGGCCCCGGCCCGCATCGGCGAAGGCGTCGAGGCACTCCAATATCTTTCGGCAAATGGCTTCGTTCGGCCGCGGGTAATCGAGCTTTAGCCCATATTTCTGCGCGACACGATCCGCGGCGTTCGCCAGCTCGATCAATTTGTGTCCGAAGCGACGAACAACCTTTTCTTCTGGCATTTGACCCTTGTGAGAAATCGCATGGTCCGCCACCAGAACCAGTTTACTCAGCCGCGAAACTCATCAACTGAGCGTCCCAAAGTGCTTATAGTATTCCCGCAGGGTTGAAAGGCGGATGTCGTCGCGCTGTTCGAGCCTCGAGATAGCGGTCTGATCAATGTTTATCGAGCTGCGTAATTAGATCGGTGTCAACCCCGCTGCCTGGCCAATATGCGAACGCTTGCCGACGTGCACCGGCGGCCCGCCAGCGCCCTGGAACTTCCCACGGATTCCTTTCCTCGTACGCTCATCACAGGAGCCCCATCATCGCCACTGAGGGTGGATATGACATAAGGCTCATATTGCCAAGAAGGAAGATAGATCTCTCTCGCGGCTCGCCCAAGAGCTTAAAGAAATTGTTCCTCTTGAGAAGACCTGGCGCTTATGCCGCTTCAGATCGGTTTCGGCGGCTCAATGATCACAACCTGAGCGCCCAAAAATCGGCGGTAAGCCGATCATAAGCGGCTTGGCGCCACACCCGCCTTTTCAAGGTGCGGCGGCGATCGGGGGGAGGGCGAGGCGGGGGATTTCGATTGCCGGGCAGCGGTTCATCACCACCCTGAGGCCGGCGGCTTCGGCGCGGGCGGCGGCCTCGTCGTCGCGCACCTCGAGCTGCATCCACACTGCCTTGGCGCCGATGGCGATCGCTGTCGTCGACCGCAGCACCCGCCGAGCCGGCTGCGGCGGAAGATGTCGACCATGTCGATCGGTTCCGGGACATCGGCGAGCGAGGCGTAACAGGCCTCGCCGAGGATCATGTCGCCCGCGGCGTTGGGGTTGACCGGGATCGCGCGATAGCCGTGGCGCTGCAGGTAGGCCATGACCCGGTGGCTGGGGCGCTCGCGCCGCGGGCTGGCGCCGACGATTGCGATCGTCCGCGCGCTGGTCAAGATCTCGCGCAGATAGGCGTCGGAATAGTGCGCGTGGTCCATGCCCGGCCTCAACGGTCTTGCCAAACGGGGGCGCGCTTGGCGAGGAAGGCGTCGATCCCTTCCGCGGCGTCGGCCGCCAGCATGTTGGTGGTCATCACTTCGGCGGCGTAGCGATAGGCGGCGGCGAGGTCGAGCTCGGCCTGGCGATAGAACGCCTCCTTGCCGATCGCCACGGTGAAAGCGGATTTTGCGGCGATTTCGCGGGCGAGCGCGTCGACCGCCGCGCGCAGTCCGGCGGCCGGCACGACGCGGTTGACAAGGCCGATCTTGCGCGCCCGCGCCGCGCCGATCAGCTCGCCGGTCAGCAGCATCTCCATCGCCGGTTTGCGCCCGACCGCACGCGACAGCGCCACCATTGGCGTCGAGCAGAAGAGGCCGATATTGACGCCGGGCGTGGCGAAACGAGCTTCCTCGGCGGCGACCGCCAGATCGCAGGTCGCGACCAGCTGGCAGCCGGCCGCGGTGGCGACGCCATGCACCTCGGCGATGACCGGCTTTGGCAGACGGACGATCGCCAGCATCAATTGGCTGCATTGGGCGAACAACCGCTCATAGGTCTCGCGCCGGCGGTCCTGGCGGATCTCGCGCAGATCGTGGCCGGCGCAAAACGCCGAGCCGGCGCCGGCGATCACGACGACCCGGGCCGCTTGATCCGCGGCGGCGCGGCCGAGCGCCTCGATCAGCGCCGCCATCAGGGCGGTTGACAGCGCGTTGCGCGCGTGGGGCCGGTTCATCGTCAGCCGCAGCACGCCTTTTTCGCGCGCTTCGAGCAGAACCGGGGCTTCCTCGTTAATCGCCGTCATCGCCGTCATCGCCGCCTTCACCCTTGCCTGCCCGACCCGGAAACGCGACTTTCACGCCGCTGCGGTCATCGCGGCAACAGGTATTTTCGGGAGCAGGCAGGTGGAGGACGGCGCCGCGCCCTTGCGGGAGGCCTGGTATTACGCGGCCGCCGGGCGGCGGCTGAAACCGCGGGCGATGGCTGGCCAAGGTGATGCTCGGCGAGCCGATATTGATCGGCCGCGACGCCGCCGGCATGCCGTTCGCGCTGCGCGACCTGTGCCCGCATCGCGGCATGCGGCTCAGCGCCGGCAGTTTCGACGGCAGCGAGGTCGAGTGCTGCTATCACGGCTGGCGCTTCGACACCGGCGGGCGTTGCACCGCGATCCCGGCCCTGGTGCCGGGCCAGGCCTTCACCCCCGGCCGGGTGCAGGTCCGCGGCTACCCGGCGCGCGAGGTGCAGGGCAACATCTGGGTTTATTTCGGCGACGACCCGAGCATGGCGCCGCGGAAATTCCGCTGGTCGAAGGGTTCGCCGATGTCGCCCCGCGGTTGATTGAGACGGTCAGCTTTGCCGCGGCGATCGACCACGCCGTGGTCGGGCTGATGGACCCGGCGCACGGGCCCTTTGTCCACCAGGCCTGGTGGTGGCGCTCGCGCCGCTCGATCCGGGCCAAGGCCAAGGAGTTTGCCCCCTCGCCCTGGGGCTTCACGATGAGCCGGCATGCCCCGTCGGCGAATTCACGCGCCTACCGGCTCCTGGGCGGGGCGCCCGAGACCGAGATCGTCTTTCGCCTGCCGAGCGTGCGCATCGAGCACATCGAGGCCGGCCGCCACCGGGTCGGCAACCTGACCGCGATCACCCCGATCGACGACAGGACCAGCGAGATCAACCACTGCATCTACTGGACCTCGCCGTGGCTCGGCATCTTGAAACCATTGCTGCGGCCCTATGTGCGCGCCTTTCTGCACCAGGACCGCGCGATCATGGAACGCCAGCAGCAGGGCTTGCGCTTCGACCCGCCGCTGATGCTGATCGACGACGCCGACACCCAGGCCAAATGGTATTATCGCCTGAAGCGCGAATACCGGCGCGCCCGCGCCGAGGGCCGCCCGTTCGCCAATCCATTGAAGCCGCGCACCCTCGAATGGCGCAGCTGAGCGGCGCTCGCGGCCGGGTGGGGGGACGGCTTCGACGCGCAGAATTTTTTAAAGCGGATGGGCGGGCGACCCCACTCGGGCATAATTGCCACGGATCGGCAGGACCGCGCGCAATTCCTGCGACAACAAATTCACGACAAGAGATTGATGTGTTGCCAATGATTTTTGCTGGAGCGCCGAGCGTCTCATTCGGGCGCCGGCGAGCCTCACGCCGAAGCGCCGAGCCCGCACCCGGCGATCGGCGCAAGCGACCGGCTCGGGTCACGGGGTTCCTCGTGGTGCTGCTGGCGGCGATCGGCGCCGGACGAGCCATGGCGGCGGGGCCGCCGCTCGCGGTCGAGGCCCGGAACGGCATGGTCGTGACCTCGCAGCACATCGCCTCGGCGGTCGGCGCCAGCATACTCGCCGCCGGCGGCAATGCGGTCGATGCGGCGGTCGCGGTCGGCTATGCGCTGACCGTGGTCGAGCCGTGCTGCGGCAATATCGGCGGCGGCGGGTTCATGACCCTGCACCTTACCGACGGCCGCGACAGCTTTATCAATTTCCGCGAAACTGCACCGGCCGCGGCGAGCGCCGGGATGTATCTCGATTCGGCCGGCAAACCCATTCCCGAGGCAAGCCGCTACGGCTGGCGCGCCGTCGCCGTGCCGGGGTCGGTGCTGGGGCTCGACCGTGCGCTCAGCGAATACGGCAGCCTGTCGCGCGCGGCGGTGATGGCTCCGGCGATCGCCTTGGCGCGCGACGGCTTTGTCCTGAGCCCCGGCGACGCGGCCCTGCTCGCCGCCAAGGCGGCGCGATTGCGGCCAGATCCTGCCGCCGCAAAAATATTTCTGCGGCCCGACGCTAGCCCGTTCCGGCCCGGCGACCGCCTCGTGCAAAAAGACCTGGCGACGACCCTCGCGGCGATTTCGCAAAAGGGCCCGGCCGCGTTCTATCACGGAGCCGTGGCGGCGGCGGTGGTGCGGGCGAGCCGGGCCAATGGCGGCATCCTCGCGATGCGCGACTTTGCCGATTACACGGTGACCGAGGGCCCTCCCCTCACCTGCTCCTATCGCGGCTATGTCATCGTGTCGGCGCCGCCGCCGAGTTCGGGCGGGACCACGATCTGCGAAATCCTCAACATTCTCGACGGCTACGACATGCGGAGGTTGGGCTGGCACCAGGTGCGCCCGGTCGAGCTGATGATCGCCGCGATGCGCCGCGGCTACGCCGATCGCAATGCCTATCTGGGCGATCCGGCCTTTGTCGCCAACCCGCTCGACCGGCTGTTGTCGCCTGGGTATGCGGCCGGGGTCCGTGCCGCCATCGCCGCCAGCCAAGCGCCGCCCTCGGCCCAGATCCCAGGCCCCCACGAGCGGGCGGAGACGACGCACTACTCGATCGTCGACGGCGCCGGCAACGCGGTCGCCGTAACCTACACGCTGAACGGCTATTTCGGCGCCGCGGTGATGGCTCCGGGCACCGGCTTCCTGCTCAACGACGAGATGGACGACTTCACCGCCAAGCCCGGCACCCCGAACATGTACGGCCTGGTGCAGGGCGAAGCCAACGCCATCCAGCCGGGCAAACGGCCGCTGTCCTCGATGGCGCCCACGCTGGTCGAGAAGAACGGCCGGGTCTTCCTCGTCCTCGGCAGCCCCGGCGGCTCGCGCATCATCACGACGGTGCTCCAAACCATCATCAACATCGTCGATTATGGAATGGCGCCGCAAGCCGCGGTCGACGCCCCGCGGTTTCACGACCAAGGCTTGCCGGACCGGCTCTACTATGAGCCCACCGCCTTCTCTCCCGACACGATCGCCGCGCTGCGCGCCGGCGGCTACAACCTTGCCGAGCAGAAGCCCTGGGGCGCCGTAGAGCTGATCGAAATCGCCAATGGCCGGCTCTGGGGCGTCAACGACGACCGCCGGCCCGACGGTGCCGCAATCGGCTATTGAGAGGGTAGCCGCGAACCTTCAGCTTCGGTTGCCGTTAGCTGTTCTCGACGGCGCGCCTCTTTTCGATTTCGGCCGGCGCGCAGGTAGGTGCCCGCAATCCGCCGGCGTTGCCGCCCGCCGCAAGGGAGGAAAGCATGCTGAAACTGGCGCTGTTTTTCCTGATCGTGTCGATCATCGCCGGCCTTTTCGGATTCACCGGCATTTCGGCGGCCTCGGCCGGGATCGCCAAGATTCTGTTTGTGATCTTTATCGTCGTCTTCCTGGTGTTGCTGGTGGTCGGTCTGGTGATCGGATCGAAATTCTTCTGAACGAGGTGCCATTGGTGTTGCCGAAGCGGGACGACTGGTTCCGCCTCACGGCCACAGCATCTGCACCAGCAGCAGCACATTAAGCGCCAACACGACGACCGTGGCGGCGACCGCGAGAACGCTCAACGCGCGCGAGTTCGCCAATTCTCCCATGACCGAGCGGCTGCCGGTGAACACCACCAAGCCGATCAGCGGAACGGGCAGGACGAAGCTCAAGACGACCTGGCTGATGACCAGCGCCCTGGTCGCGTCGGTGACGAAGGCGGCCACGATCAGGGTCGGCAGCAGCGTCGCCAGCCGGCGCACCGGCAGCGGGATGCGCCACTCGAGAAAATCCTGCATGATGACCTGGCCCGCCATGGTGCCGACGACCGAGCTCGACAGGCCGGAGGCGAGCAGGGAGACGATGAACACCGCCGCGGCCGCCCCGCCGAACAGCGGCCCCAGCATGTGGTAGGCGCCTTCGATGCTGGCCTCGTGGGCCCCGCCGGCGGCGCCGAACATCACCGCGGCGATATAGAGCATCGCCATGTTGACCAGGCCCACCGCGCCCAAGGTCAACCCGATATCGGTGTTGGAAGCCCGCACCAGGCGCCGGATTGTCGGTTGATCGGCGGCCGGCAAGCGATCGAGGGCGACGCTCGAATGCAGGAAAAGCGCGTGCGGCATGACCGTGGCGCCGACGATCCCGGCGGCCAGCAGGACGCCATCCGCACCGCCGAACGAGGGCACCAAGCTGTCGTGAATGACGGAATGCCAGTTTGGCGGGATCAGCCCGGTTTCGACGACAAAGCACAGCCCGACGACGAGGATCAGGCCGGCGATAATGGTCTCGACCGCGCGGAAGCTGCGCTGATGCAGGCTCAGGATGACCCAGCTCAGGGCCGCCGCCAAAAGCGCGCCGGTAAATAGCGAGGTGCCGAGCAACAGCGCGCAGCCGATCGCCGCGCCGAGCAGCTCGGCGAGGTCGGTCGCCATCGCGCCGATTTCGCTGACCGCCCACAAGGCGCGGGTCAGCGGCGCCGGCAGCCTCTCGCGGCAGGTCCGCGCCAGGCTGCGCCCGGACACGATGCCGAGCTTGGCGGCCAGCGCCTGAAACACCATCGCGGTCAGGTTCGCCAGCAGCACCACCCACAGGAGCTGGTAGCCATGGGTGGCGCCGGCGGTGATGTTGGTGGCGAAATTGCCGGGATCGAGATAGGCGACCGAGGCGATAAAAGTCGGCCCGGCAAACGCGCGCAATGCCCTGAGGGCCGACGACCGCCCCGCTCGCGAACCGGGAGCGGCTGGGGCGGCAGCGGCAGCAGCCCGGGTGCGGGCGACGAGCAGATCCGCCCGCGGCGGGTCGAGAAAGACCATGACTCCTCGCTGCACCCGGGCCGAGAAAGCGGGCTATCGGCCGCTTATGCGCGGCGGCTGGCAGCCCGCGCCGGCTGGTGCTTCTCGTCGTCCGGGTTCTTGACCTCCTGCGGCAAGCCGCCTTGCGGCTCGGGCGCATCGACGTAGCGGAAGGCGGGCTCCGAGTTCCATGGCCCGCGCCCGTCGAGCGGACCGTCCTTCGACAGGTTGAAGTAGAGATCGACGGTCTCGTCGGGCTTGACATTGCCGAAATTGGGATCGGTCAGCTTGCCCAGCTGGTCGAGCGCCTTCATGAACATATCAGTGTGCGAGATCTCGCGCGTGAGCAGAAAAGTCAGCACCTTCTTGCTGCCCTCGTCCGGCGACAGCTTGATCAGGGCCTCGTAGGTCTGGCGCGCACCGGCTTCGGCGGCTATGTCGGCGCGCAGATCACGGACCACGTTGCCGCCCTCGTTGACATAGGCCGAGGTCCAGGCCTGGCCTTTGCTGTCGACCAGGTGCGGTCCCATCCCGCGCACGGCAAAGAGCGTGCTGCCATAGGCCGCATCCTTGGTGGCGCCGTCGCTCCGTTCGGTGTGCTGCTCGATCATCCGCCCGACCATCTCGAGATGGCTGAACTCCTCGAGCGCGATGTCGTGCAGCATGTCGCGGATCGCCTTGTCCTCGACATGGAACGACTGGGTCCAATAGGTCAGCGCCGCCGAGAGCTCGCCGGTAGCGCCGCCAAACTGCTCCAACAGCTGCTCGGCAAAGTGCGGATGCGAGCCGTCTACCTTGACGTCGTACATGAGTTGCTTGCGGTGAAAGAACATTGGGGGTCCCCGTGGCTTGAGCTGGCCGCCGCCGAAGCGCGGCTTAAGCCGGCCAACGGGTCGCCCGTGGCGAGGTTCCGCTTTGTCGGCGCAGGCTCGCCGGCGTCTCGGCAATACGCGTAGGGCGCGAGCCGCCGAGCCTCGGCTAGTCGCTATGCGCCGCCGAGGCGGCGATGCGCAGCGGATGGGCCGGATAGACGCCGAGGATCTTCAGCTCGCGCGAGAAGAAAGCCAGCTCCTCGAGCGCCAGGCGCAGCGGCCGGTCGTCGGGATGGGCCTCGACATCGGCATAGAACTGGGTCGCCGAGAACGCGCCGCCGACCATGTAGCTTTCGAGCTTGGTCATGTTGATGCCGTTGGTGGCGAACCCGCCCATCGCCTTGTAGAGCGCGGCCGGGACGTTGCGCACCCGGAACAGAAAGGTGGTCACTGTCGGGGTCCCGCGCGCCGGCCGCCTGGGGTCGCGCGACATGATCAGGAAGCGCGTGGTGTTGTGCTCGGCGTCCTCGATATTCGCTTTCAGCGAGGCCAGGCCATAGATCTCGCCGGCAAGCTCGGAGGCGATGACGGCGACGCTCGGGTCGCGGTGCTCGGCAAGCTCGGCCGCGGCACCGGCAGTATCGGCGGCGACGACCGGCGTCACGCCGAGGGCGCGGATCAGCTTGCGGCACTGCGAGAGCGCGTGGACGTGGCTCCGGACCGTGCGGATATCGGCGAGCGCCACGTCGGGCAGCGCCAGCAGGTGGTGGTTCACCCGCTCGAAATGCTCGGCGACGATGTGCAGCCCGGAATCGGGCATCAGGTGGTGGATGTCGGCAACCCGGCCGGCGACCGAGTTTTCGATCGGGATCATCGCCAGGCGCGCCCGGCCGTCGCGCACCGCGGCAAAAGCATCCTCGAACTGGGCGCAAGGCAAGGTGGTCATCTCGGGAAAGACCCGGCGGCAAGCGAGGTCGGAATAGGCCCCGGAGGCGCCCTGGAACGCGATCGTCTGCTCGGGATCAGCCGATGTGGGATCGATCTCGGTCATTACTCTGTTGGACGCGTGTGGCCGTCTCGTATTACACAACACGCCGTTGTCGTGCGCGGGCTTGTCCCGCGTATCCACGTCTTGCTTCGGGCGCTCGAAGGCGTGGATGGCCGGGTCAAGCCCGGCCAAGACGGGGTGTCATGAGCCAAAACTCTCGATTTTGGAACCAAGAAATTTCTCTCGGGCAGACCTATGCTTTGGCGGGAATGACGAGGTAGGGCTGACAGCACGCCACTTCAATAGCTTGGGCGAGTGGCGGCAATCAATTGGCGGGCGCGTTCGAGATCGGCCGGGGTGTCGACCTGGACGCCGAGCCCGGCGGCGTCGATCAGGCTGACCGAGATCCGCATCCCGGCCTCGAGCGCGCGCAGCTGCTCGAGGCGCTCGCGCTGTTCGAGAATGCCGCGCGGCAGCCGGACAAAGCGGTCGAGTGCTGCGCGGCGATAGGCGTAAAGCCCGATATGCTCGTAGTGCGGCCCCTTCCCCCACGGAATCGCCGCCTTGCTGAAATAGAGCGCGCGGGCCGGCCGGCCGGGATCGGCAAACCCGGCGGCGAGCTTGTTGACGCTGGTGTCGGCGAGCATCGCCGGGTCCGCGATGATCGCGGCGAGGGTGGCGATGTCGGTGTCCGGGTCGGCGAGCCCGGCGAGCGCCTGCCGCACCGCCGCCGGATCGAGCATCGGCACATCGCCCTGGACATTGACCACCGCATCATGAGCGCGGCCCGGATCGAGCCGCGAGACCGCCTGGTGGATGCGGTCCGACCCGGTCGGCAGCTCGGGATCGGTCAGCACCGCCCGGCCGCCCGCCGCCTCGACGACATCGGCGATTTCACGGTCACCGCAAGCGACCACGACCGGCCCCGCGTCGGCCGCAACCGCGCGGCGCCAGACCCGCACAACCATCGGCACGCCGGCGATGTCGGCCAGCGGCTTGCCCGGCAGCCGGGTCGCCGCGAGGCGCGCCGGGATCACGATGATCGGGTTTCGGGGTACGGCAGGGTCCACGGGCCAGGCTCGGGTGATCGGGGAGCGACAAGATGCCCGGTTCGTGCACTCGCCGGAAGCGTGATAATTTGTTTGAGTTGTCGGGGGGAATTCGATCTTCTGCCGGCCCGGCACGGTCGGAAGGGTCGCTGATGTCGTCGTTCGAGTGGAACAAGATCATTGCCTCGGTTCTCACCGCGCTGATCGTGGCGATGGTGGCCGGGATCCTGTCCAACATGCTGGTTCACCCGACGCCGCTCGAAAAGCCGGTGTTTGTGGTGGCCGGTGGCGCGCCTGCCGCGAGCACGCCGGCCGCGGCGCCGGCCGCGCCCGCGCTGCCGCCGATCGGCCCGCTCCTGGCCAAGGCCGACCCGAAGAAGGGCCAGCAGCTGACCGCGGTATGCCAGGCCTGCCACGATTTCACCAAGGGCGGCCCCAACAAGATCGGGCCGAATTTGTATGGCGTCGTCGGTGGGCCGATCGCCGAGGATCGCGGCGGGTATTCGTTCTCCGCCGCTCTGAGCAAGCACAAGGGCCAGAAATGGACGCCCGAATTGCTCAACGACTGGCTCGACGATCCGCAGCACTTTGCCGCCGGCACCAAGATGACCTTTGCCGGCTTCCCGCAGGCGCAGTATCGGGCCGACGTGATCGCCTATCTGCAGACCCTGAAATAAGCGCGTGGACGCCGCCGACCTCGATCGCGCCGTGGCGTTCGCGGCCGAATTGGCCGACGCGGCGGGGCGGGCGATCCGACCTTATTTCCGCCAAGCTCTGCGGGTAGACGACAAACCCGATCTGAGCCCGGTGACCGCCGCCGATCGCGCCGCCGAATTGGCGATGCGCGATCTGATCGAGCGCCGGTATCCGGAGCACGGGATCGTCGGCGAGGAGTTGGGCCGGGTGCGCGAGGATGCCGAGTTGGTCTGGGTGCTCGACC
The DNA here is from genome assembly GCA_963755435.1 of uncultured Alphaproteobacteria bacterium. GTDB lineage: Bacteria > Pseudomonadota > Alphaproteobacteria > ATCC43930 > CGMCC-115725 > AP-15. The sequence continues at coordinate 61,137 of CAVWJX010000010.1, read as the reverse complement.
CGATCGACGGGACCAAATCGTTTATCAGCGGGGTGCCGTTGTTCGGGACCCTGATCGCCCTGACCGAGAATGGCCGGCCGGTGCTCGGGGTCATCGACCAGCCGATCTCACGCGAGCGCTGGGTCGGCGCCGCCGGACGGCCGACCACCTTGAACGACGCCGCGATCCGCTGCCGGCCATGCGCCGGGCTCTCGGCGGCCACCCTGTTCGCCACCACCCCGGAGATGTTTCTCGGGCCCGACGCGCTAGCGTTTGCGCGGGTTTCGGCCGCGGTCAAGCTCAGCCGCTTCGGCGCCGATTGCTATGCCTACGGGCTGGTCGCCGCCGGTTTCGTCGATCTCGTCATCGAAGCGAGCCTTAAACCGCATGATTTCTGCGCGATGCTGCCGATCGTCGAGGGTGCCGGCGGGGTGGCCACCGACTGGCGCGGCGAGAGGCTCAGACTGGCCTCGGACGGGCGGGTCGTCATCGCCGGCGACCGTCGCGCGCACCAGGCGGCGTTGGCGCTGCTCGCCGGGTGAGCTTGAGCCGGGATCAAAGAGCCCGAAGTCAAAATCCCAGGGACAAACGCATGCGTAGAGTATCGGCCTTCGCCGTCGGCCTGATTCTGCTGCTCGCCGCCGGCGGGGTGCGGGCCGCGCCCAGCCAAGGCATGTCGTTGTTCGGCGACCTAAAGTACGGACCGGGCTTTACCCACTTCGATTACGTCAACCCGCAGGCGCCGAAGGGCGGCACGATGCGCTATTCGGCGATCGGCACCTTCGACACCCTGAACCCGTTTGTGATCAACGGGGTGCCGGCCGACGGCATTTCGCTGATCTTCGACACCCTGGCGGCCTCCGCCGAGGACGAGCCGGCGAGCGAATACGGGCTCGTCGCCAAAACCATCGATCTCGCACCCGACAAGCTCTCGGTGCTCTACACCTTGCGCAAGGCGGCGCGTTTCCACGACGGCACCCCGATCACCCCCGCGGACGTGATCTGGACCTTCAACACCTTGCTCGCCAAGGGGCTGCCGATGTACCGCTCCTATTACGGCGACGTGACCAAGGTCGCGCAGGAGGGCGATCACGGTGTTCGGTTTTATTTCAAATCGGCGAAGAACCGCGAATTGCCGCAGATCATCGGCGAGATGCCGGTGCTGTCCAAGGCATACTGGTCGGGACGCGATTTTGAAAAGCCGACCCTCGACCCGCCGCTCGGCAGCGGCCCCTACGCGGTACAATCGGTCGACCCCGGCCGCTCGATCACCTATCGCCGGGTCAAGGATTACTGGGGCGCCGATCTGCCGGTCAACAAGGGCCGCTACAACTTCGATACGATCCGCTATGACTATTATCGCGACGCCACGATCGCGCTCGAAGCGTTCAAGGCTGGCCAATACGACGCCCGGGTCGAGAATTCGTCAAAGGATTGGGCGACCGGCTACGACAGCCCGGCTCTGCGCGCTGGCCTGATCAAGAAGGAAGAGATCCCCAATCAGTTGCCGAGCGGCATGCAAGGCCTCGGCTACAATCTGCGCCGGCCGATCTTTCAGGATTGGCGGGTGCGCAAGGCGTTGGCTTATGCGTTCGACTTCGAGTGGTCGAACAAGAACCTGTTCTACGGCGCCTATCAGCGGACCCGTAGCTATTTCGACAATTCGGAATTGGCCGCGACCGGCGTGCCCACGGGCAAGGAATTGGAGATCCTCGACAAGTTTCGCGGGCAGATCCCCGACGCGGTCTTCACCAAGGAATACGATCCGCCGAAATACGACGGCACCGGCAACATCCGTGGCGGGCTGGAAAAGGCGCTGAAGCTGTTGATGGCCGCCGGCTGGACTTTCAAAGGCGAACAGCTGGTCAATGCCAAAACCGGCCAGCCCTTCGCCTTCGAGATCCTGCTCGACAACCCGCAATTCGAGCGGATCGTGCTGCCCTTCGTGCAGAACCTGAAGCGGATGGGGATCACCGCCCGGGTGCGCACCGTCGATACCGCGCAATACGAACGGCGGATGGAGACGTTCGACTACGACATGGCAGTCGTGCTGTTTCCGGAATCGCTGTCGCCGGGCAATGAGCAGCGCGATTACTGGGGCTCGAAGGCAGCCGGCGAGGAGGGCAGCCGCAACCTTCTCGGCGTCAACAGCAAGGTCGTCGACGCCTTGATCGAGGAGCTGATCCAGGCGCCGGACCGGGCGAGCCTGGTCGCCCACACCCGGGCGCTCGATCGGGTGCTGCAGTACGGGTATTACGTGATCCCGCAATTTCACTTGGCCGCGTTCCGCGTCGCCTATTGGGACAAGTTCCGCCGCCCGGCGATCTCGCCCAAATACGCGCTGGGCTTTAACACCTGGTGGGTCGACCCCGCCGCCGAGAAGGCGGTCGAAGCGAAGAAAAGCACGGTGCTGAAATAGTGGGAGGCATTCGATGATCGCCTATGCGATCCGCCGGGTGCTGCTGATCATCCCGACCCTGTTCGCGATCATGGTGGTGAATTTCGTCATCGTCCAGGCGGCGCCCGGAGGACCGGTCGAGCAGATGATCGCACGCTTGAAGGGCGAGAATGTCAGCGCCACCGAGCGGGTCAGCGGCGGCTCCGGCGAACTCGCCGGGTCGGCGACGTCGGTCAACCCCCGCTATCGCGGCGCGCGCGGCCTCGATCCGGCGCTGATCAAGGAGCTGGAAAAGCAATACGGCTTCGACAAGCCGCCGCTAACTCGATTCTTGCTGATGATGCGCAACTACCTGACCTTCAATTTCGGCAACAGCTTTTTCAGCGGCCAGCCGGTCATCGTGCTGATCCGGGAAAAATTGCCGGTCTCGATCTCGATCGGGCTGTGGACGACGCTGATCACCTATCTGGTGTCGATCCCGCTCGGCATCCGCAAGGCGGTGCGCGACGGCAGCCGGTTCGACGTGTGGTCGAGCGCGGTCATCATCGTCGGCTATGCGGTGCCGAGCTTTTTGTTCGCGGTGCTGTTGATCGTGCTGTTCGCCGGCGGCAGCTATCTGTCGATCTTTCCGTTGCGCGGGCTCGTCAGCGACAATTGGGCGTCGTTCTCCTGGCCAATGCGCATCGCCGATTATTTCTGGCACATCGCGCTGCCGATCACGGCACTGGTGATCTCGGGCTTCGCCACCCTGACGATGCTGACCAAGAACTGCTTTCTCGACGAGATCAATAAGCAATACGTGCTGACCGCGCGGGCCAAGGGCTTGACCGAGCACCGGGTGCTCTATGGCCATGTGTTCAGGAATGCGATGCTGCTGGTGGTCGCCGGATTTCCGGCGGCGCTGGTCGGGATCCTCTTTACCGGAGCCCTGCTGATCGAGGTGATCTTTTCGCTCGACGGGCTCGGCCTCCTCGGCTTCGACGCGGCGATCAACCGCGACTATCCGATCATGTTCGGCACGCTCTATGTCTATACCCTGATCGGCCTTGCCCTTAAGCTCGTCAGCGACCTGACCTACATGCTGATCGACCCGCGCATCGATTTTGCCGCCCGGCGCGGGTGATGCCCCGGGGATAGCCCTCCCGGTTGCCGATCGTCTGGCCGTCGGAGTGATGAGACGGTGCCCTCACAACAGGGGCACCGCCCCGTGATCACCGCACTGCGGCGCTCGGCCGATGATCATCAGAAAAATGGAATTTGAGTGGGACGCCGCCAAGGCGGCGCGCAATCTTGCCAAGCATGGTGTAGATTTTCCCCGAGCGACGAGGTTTTTCGATGACCCGAACCTTCGCCACGGCATCGATCCGCGGCCGCAGGCAGAGATCCGCTACCGGGCGATCGGTAGTGTAAGTGGCACGGTTCTGTTCGTCTGCTACACGATGCGTGACGACATCTGCCGCATTATCAGCGCCAGGAGGGCAAGCCGTCGTGAAAGAAGGGCTTATTCGCTATAAACCGGGCCGCGATCCGGAACCAGAGGACAGGACCGACTGGGCGCGGCTGCGTCGCATGACGGATGAGGAAGTCGAAGCGGCCGCCGTTTCCGACCCCGATGCTCAGCCGATGAGCGAGGACGAATTGGCGCGCACCTTCCGTCCACATGATTTGAGCCGGATGCGCAGGCGGATGGGGCTGACCCAGGTGGCGTTTGCCCGGCGTTTTCAGATCAACCTGCGCGCTTTGCAGGATTGGGAGCAGGGGCGCCGGGTGCCCGAAGACGTCGCGCGCGCCTATTTGCGGGTGATCGAGCGAAATCCCGATGCCGTAACGGCGGCGCTTGAAGATTGATCAGGCATTTCGTCAATCAATTCGGAGCGGTCGCATGTCAATTCAGCCCGGGATCGGCGGGGCCGGATACCTGGATTCCTTTGTTGCGCAGACGGTCTTGGCATGAAGGCGCTGTTTCTCGGCGGGGTGGCCGCCGATACCGCCCGAGGCATCAGGGACGAATTGCCGGATCGGCTCGAGGTCGAAATCCTCGACGATCCGATCGAGCGCGCACGCCTGCCGGACGCTGCCAGCACCGCCGACATCCTGGTCAGCAATCATTGGCTTGCCGACTATCCGCCGGCGCCCAAGGTCCGGCTGGTGCAGTCGGTGGCGACCGGGGTCGACCTGTTCGAACTCGCGGCATTGCCGAAAGGAGCCGCGATCTGCAACGCCTTCGGCCACGAAACCGCGATCGCCGAATACATTGTGATGGTGATGCTGGCCCTGCATCACCGGCTGTTCGAGATTTCCGGCGAGTTTCGCGAGCGCGGCTCGTGGCGCGCCAGCTGGGTGGAAAGCGGCGTGCCGCATGGCGAGGTGCGCGGTTCAACATTGGGGATCGTCGGCTATGGCCGGGTCGGGCGCGAGGTGGCGCGGCGCGCGGCGCCGTTCGGCTGCCACATTCTCGCCGCCAACCGCACGGCGCGCGAGCCCGAACACGGGGTCGAGCGCATCTTCCCGCTGGCCGAGCTCGACCGGATGCTGCCCGAATGCGACACGGTGGCGCTGTGCACCGCGCTCGGGCCGGAAACCACCGGACTGATCGATGCGCGGCGCCTGGCGCTGATGAAGCCCGACGCGTTTCTGATCAATATTGCCCGCGGTCCGGTGGTCGACGAGGATGCGATCTACGCCGCCTTGCGCGACCGCACGATCGGCGGTGCCGCACTCGATGTGTGGTGGCAGTATCCGACCGCGGCCGAGCCCGCGCGGCGCGGCTCGCGCCATCCGTTCCACGAATTGCCGAACGTCATCGTGACGCCGCACAATTCCGGGTGGACCGCCGGGATGGTGCGGCGGCGCTGGGACGAGATCGCCGATAATATCGGCCGCTTTGTCCGCGGCGAGAAGTTGATCAACCTGGTCACCACGAGTTGAGGGGCATCATGCACGCCGCCCGATCCATGGCGCCGCGATGAAGGCGGTCTTTCTGGGCACGCTCGCCGCCTCGCAGGCGGCGCCGATCACCGGCTTCATCACCGAGGCGGTGCGCACCGAGATCATCGATGACCGCGATCCGGCGCGGCTGGCCGAGGCGGTGGTCGATGCCGAGATCGTGCTGACTGGCGCGTGGCGCGCCGGCTATCCGGCGGCGCCGCGGCTGCGCCTCTTGCAGGTGCCGCTCGCCGGCACCGACGGCATCGAGGTCGCGGCGCTGCCCACGGGTGTGACCCTGTGCAACGCCTATGGCCACGAGCCGGCGCTCGGCGAATTCGCGATCATGATGATGCTGGCTTGGCGGCATCGCCTGTTCGACATCGCCACCTCGTTCCGCGCCGGGTCGTGGTATTGGAGCCCGACCGTGGGTGGGCCCACGCGCGGTGAAATCGGCGGCCGCGCGGTCGGCGTCGTCGGGCTCGGCCATATCGGGCGTGAGGTCGCCTGGCGCGCCGCGGCACTCGGCTGCCGGGTGCTCGCCGCCAATCGCACGGCGCGCGAACGGCCGCCCGAGGTCGCGCGGATTTTTCCGATGTCCGAGCTCGATCAGATGCTCGGCGAATGCGACGTGGTGGTGCTGAGCTGCGCGCTGACCGCCGAGACCACCGGGCTGATCGACCGGCGCCGGCTCGCCGCGATGAAGCCCGATGCGTTCCTGATCAACCTGGCGCGCGGGCCGATCGCCGATGAGGACGCGCTCTTTGAGGCGCTGCGCGACGGCACGATCGGCGGTGCCGCGCTCGACACCTGGTGGCGCTACCCGAGCGCCGCGGAGCCCGCGCCGCGCCCGTCGCGCCATCCGTTCCACGAATTGCCGAACGTAATCATGACGCCGCATTGCTCGCCGCGGACCGACGCCACGATCGAGCGCCGCTCACGCGAGGTGGCGCGCAACATCGATCGCTTCGTGCGCGGCGAAAAGCTCGAAAATATCGTGGCCGTGACCTGAAGGAGAGACAGCATGACCGACGAGCTCGCCTTCATGCCGGCCACGCGACTGGTCGAGCTTTATCGCGCGAGGAGCCTGTCGCCGGTCGAGGTGCTGACCGAAACCCTGCGCCGGCTCGAACTCTTCGAGGGGGCGGTCAACGCCTTTGTGCTGTACGACCCGCAGGCGGCGATGGCGTCGGCCCGCGCCTCCGAGGCGCGCTGGCGCAAGGGCGAGCCGCAGGGCCTGGTCGATGGCGTGCCGGTGGCGATCAAGGACACGGTCCTGACGCGCGGCTGGCCGCGCCTGGTCGGCTCCAAGACGATCGATCCGCGCCAGGAATGGAACGAGGATTCGCCGATCACGGCAAACCTGCGGGCGCACGGCGCGGTGCTGTTCGGCAAGACCACGACCCCGGAATTCGGCTGGAAACCGTTGACCGACTCGCCGCTCTCCGGGGTCACCCGCAACCCGTGGGATCTCGAGCGCACTCCGGGCGGCAGCAGCGGCGGCAGCGCCGTGGCCGTTCTGGCCGGGATCTGTCCGTTGGCGGTCGGCACCGATGCCGGCGGCTCGATCCGCATCCCGGCGTCGTTCTGCGGGATTTTCGGGCTGAAGCCGACCTTTGGCCGGGTCGCGGTCTACCCGCCTTCGGCCTTTGGCGATGTTGCCCATGTCGGGCCGATGACCCGTACCGTCGACGATGCCGCCCTGATGCTCGATGCGACGAAGGGGCCGGATTCGCGCGACTGGCACAGCCTCCCCGATGACGGCGTCGCCTATCGCGAGCGGGTACGCGAGGGTTCGCTCAAGGGTAAGCGGGTGGCGCTGTCGCCGACCCTGGGCCTGGCCGAGCCGGAGCCGGCGGTGCGCGAAGCAGTCGAACGCGCGGCGCGAATGTTCGCCGAGCTCGGCGCCGAGGTCGAGCTGGCCGACCCGTTCCCGCAATCGCCCAAAGGGATTTTCGAGCCGCTGGCGCTGGCGGCGTTCTGGGGCTTGCTGCGTTCGCTGCCGGCGCAGGCCGCGGCGGTCATGGACCCGGGGCTCGTCGCGCTGTGCCGGCGCGGGCAAGCGGTGACGCAGGAGGAGTATGTCGAAGCAGTCGCTCGCCGCGCCGCGCTCGGCCAGGCGCTGCGGCAGTTTTTCGACCGTTACGACCTGTTGCTGTCGCCGACGATGCCGATCCCGGCGGCCTACGCCGAGCCGCGCGACGACGACCGGCCGAACCCGAACAATTTCCCCGGCTGGATGCCGTACACGCCGGCCTTCAACCTGACCCGGAACCCCTCTGCGTCGATCCGGTGCGGCATGGTCGAGGGCTTGCCGATCGGCCTGCAGGTAACCGGCCCGCTTTACGGCGATCTTGCGGTGCTGCAGGCCTGCCGCGCCTATGAGGAGGCCGCCGGTCCGGCGTGGCCCGGCTCGCAGCTCGCGGACTGCCTCTCCAGGATCGCCTCCGCCGCGCCTGCCGTCACCGCAAAAATCTGGATACCGCGCCCATGACTGCGCCGTTGCATCGGCGCGCCGCAGCAGCATATTCGGCTCGGACCAACGGTGACGGGAGATAGCGATGGCCAACAAGGAGCAGAAGCGGTCGGGCCGCGAGGCCAAAAAACCCAAGCAAAAGAAGAAGGGTACCGACAAGGTCGCAGCCGGCAAGCCGCCGGTTGGCAAAATCTGAATTGTCCGCAGGCAGGCCGCGCCAGCTGATCTAACCGATTGAGACGGCCTGTTTTCGCCTCGCTGCCGTGCTGCCGGTAGGCTTGGTGTTCCGAACCGACGCCGCAGCAAAAGGCAGCCGCAGCGTCGAGCAGGATCGCCCGCCGCAAATCCGGCGACTGCCGCCTAGCCCTGAACGGCGCGGGTCCATAACAGGCGCGCGTCGCGGTCGGGGTCGCGCACCAGGCGGCACTGATGGTCGAAGATCATGGTTGCGCGGTCCGAAGTCGCATAGGCGGGCCAGGCCGGGATCGCCGGGTTGTCCGGGCTGCCATTGCGCGCGAAGGCGACCCAGGTGGCGGAGATCCGCGCCGCCAGATCGCGCGCGCCGCGGGCATCGGCGGTGGTGTCCGGCACTTCGGGGTTGTCGAAGACGAATGGCAGATCCATCGCGTGATGCGCCTTCATGCGGCCGTCATGCGCCGGGCTCTGCCAGTCAAGCGAGTACATGTAAACCGGCGCCCGGCCGGGCCGCGCCGCGTAGCGCTCGGCCAGCAGCACGGTGCGCACCCAAAAATTCGAACCGGTCAACGCCGCGATCAGCCGGTCGGCTGGGCTCGCCTGCGGCATCGCGGCGCGATAGGCGGCGAGGAGTGCCTCGGCCTCGGCGCCGGCCACCGCCGCGACGCGCTGCCGCAATTCCGCCTCGCTCAAGCTGCGGTTCCACACCGCGTCGTCGTCGGCGAGGAAAAAGGCGCTCTCCTCCTTGGTGCCGCCGACCATCAGCGGGATGGCGTCGGCGAGCGCCGGCGCCTCGGGCTCGGCCGGGTGCTGCGGCAGGTCGACGCCGTCAACGACCGGACCGAAATCGTAGCGGTCGAGCAAGGGCCAGCGCGAGCGGCCGACGGCGCGCGCCGCGGGGGCGATCGCCGCCAGCACCGGCTCGGCCGGCAAGGTCTGCAACGATTCGCATTGGCCGCGGCCAAGCCCTAGCTCTGCCAGCACCGCCTCGGCCAGTGCATTGGCCCGCTCGCGGATCGACACCCGGATCGCTGCCCCGCTCTGTATTATGGCGCGGTGAAACAGGCCGCGCGCCTGCGGCATTGCCAGCAGCACGCTGACCTTGCCGCCGCCGCCGGACTCGCCAAAGACCGTGACCTTGCCAGGGTCGCCGCCAAACCCGGCGATGTTGTCCCGCACCCAGCGCAGCGCCGCGACGATGTCGAGCATCCCGGCATTGCCCGAATGCGCCCATTGCGGGCCCCCGATGTCGGCGATATGCAGAAAGCCGAAAATATTGAGGCGATGGTTGACATTGACCACGACCACATCGCCGCGTCGCGCCAGATTGGCGCCGTCGGTAACGGCACGGTTGCCCGAGCCATAGGCAAAAGCGCCGCCGTGCAGCCACACCATGACCGGCCGCTTGCCCGCATCGAGACCGGGGGTCCAGATGTTCAGGGTCAGGCAATCTTCGCCTTCGGGCATCGTGTCGGCCGGGCCGAGCAGGGTTTCGAGCACCGCCCGCCGCTTCGGTCGGTTGGGCAGTTGCCAGGCGCGGCCGCCATAGGCGAGCGCGTCGCGCACCCCGGTCCAGGGCGTCGCCGGCTGCGGCGCCATGAAGCGGTTGCGGCCCGCGGTCGAGGCCGCATAGGGCACGCCCTTGAAAGAATAGATGCCGGCCTGGCGCGCGCCGCCCAATCTGCCCGCGGCAGTCTCGACCACCGGGGCCGGAGCCGCATCCGCCGCGGCGGTGTCGTTGGCCATGATCTGCTCTCCCGCAATTCTGGTCGGACCGCCGCCACAGTAATGCCAAACCCCGCCGGCCAGAAGCCCGGCTTTCGCCGGCCGCGGGCCGCGATTATGCTGGCCTCGGTCGAAGCCGAGCCAGCAGGGGATCATCGCCATGGCCTTTTACGAACTGCGCCAATACAAGGTTCTGCCCGGCAAGATGGACGAATGGGTCAAGATCATGGAGGAGGAGATCATCCCCTTCCAGGTGTCGAAGGGCATGGTCATCTGCGGCAGCTTTCGCGGCGAGAGCGATGACGGGGCCTATGTATGGCTGCGCCGCTTCGAGAGCGAGGCCGATCGCGAGGCGCTCTAAAGGCGGTTTACGACACCGACTACTGGAAGACCAAAATTGCGCCGCGTGTGCCGGCTTGCCTCGACCGCGCCGCGATGGTGGTGACCCGGATCGTCCCGACCGGCAAATCGACGATGCGCTAGCGGCTCGCCGCCGGGTCCCGCGCACCCGAACGGAGGACCTGCGGTTCTGCCGGACGCCGGCGCGGGCTGGGTTCGGCAGCGGGGATTGGGCGCATGCGGCGACGCGCCCGCCTGAGGGGCGGCGCTGCGGCCGGAATTGCGGTTGCGCGCCCGAACGAATGCGCATGTCGGACTCGGTTCGTGCCCGTTCCCCGCGGCTGGATGGGCCAGCTGAGAGATTGCGATAGCAACCGGTGGCGGCGCAGTTATTCGGCTCTGGCCGCACAAAGCGGTCGTTTCCAGGCCCGCCGCCGGGCCGGGGACGCCACCGCCTTCGCCTCTCGCGGCCATGGCGGCAGACCGGGTCCGTTCTTCCGGGAAAGCGCGCGACCTTCACGGGCGCCGCCGCCGGCCAAACCATGATTGTTGCTATGAATTCGGCGAAACCGATCCTTTCTTAAATGGTTAACTCTTTTAAGGAGTATTCTGTTAACTATATCTTATTATAGTTGCTATTTACTCCCTTCGGGTATATCAATTCCGAAAACTCTCCCAGGGGATGTTTTTCGTGTGGGAAGGTATCTTCAGCCGCGAGGCTGAGCGGAGCGCGGCTGGCCGACCGGCTTTCGGCTCCGCCGCCGCAAATGCGCCGGCCTTTCCGGTAGCTTGGTCATTGATCGCGGTATCTCGCTGATGGGCCCACGCGTGCTCAGTCGACCGGGCGAGTTTTTGGCGCCGGGGCCCGCCGGGCAATCTTCCGGGCCCGAGGCCGGCAGTTCGGCGCCGGCATGGTATGACGCAACGTGGAACCCGATCGGAGGCTGTTCCGAGATCAGCCCAGGGTGCGATTGCTGCGTGGCCCGCTCGAGCGTCGCCCAACTCGCGCGAATGGCGGGCAAGGGCGGCGCGCGCTATGCAGGGCTGACCGCGATCGGCAGCGCCGGCTTGCAATGGACCGGCGAGGTTCGGGTGCGGACGGATCTGGTCACCTGGCCGCTGCTGCAGCGCGCCCCGCGGCGCATCCTGGTCGCCTCGATGTCTGATCTGTTTCACGAAAAGCTTGAACGCGAAACCCTCGATGCGCTGCACGCGGTGATCGCGGTCGCCCATTGGCATCGCTTTCTGGTGCAGACCAAACGCGCCGAACGGATGCGCAGGTATTACGCCGATCCCGAGACGCCGCAGCGCATCATCGACGCGGTCGAACGGCTCGCTTCCGGGGTGCTGCCGAGCCTCGGCCCCAGCCCGAGGATTGGCCGGGAAGCGGCCGCCCCGAGCGCGCCCGCAGCGCCGGCCCGCGGCGTCGGCGTGCGGCAGCTGTGGGCTGCGGGACTGGCCCGACTGGGGTGCCGAGCCAGCGATCTGCCGTCCAGCGATCTGCCGGCCGCCGATCTGCCGGACCGCCACTCTCGCCGGATCGGCCCGGAGCTATGGCCGTTGCCTAATCTTTGGGCGGGCGTTTCGGTCGAGGATCAGGCGCACGCGACCCGCATCGCCGAATTGCTGCGGACGCCGGCCGCACTACGCTGGGTGGCCTTCGAGCCGCTTCTCGGACCGGTGCGTCCGGACGCGGTGGCGGTCGACCGAGGCTATGTCGATGCGCTGTCCGGCGAGCCCTATCTGCTCGACGGCCGCGGCCGCCGGATCGCGGTCGGCGGGCCGACATGGCCGGCGCTCGATTGGGTTATCGCCGGGGGCGAAACCGGCGCCGCGGCCCGCGCCACCGATCCCGAGTGGCTGCGCGAGCTGCGCGACCGATGCGCCGCTGCCGGGGTTCCGTTCTGGTTCCAGCAATGGGGAGAGTGGGCGCCCGCGCCGGCGGACGGGTTCGGCCAGCGCATGGTGCGCTTCGGACGCCGTGCTTCGGGCCGCCTCCTCGACGGCCGCTCTTGGAACGAGCTGCCAACGGCGATGCAGACGGCGCGCGCGCCGCGGCGGGGGCGCTGAGCCGCGGGCGTTGACCGGCACAGCTCGCCCGGCGAGGAGGTCCGAGCCGCCCGGATCGAGCGGGTCGCCGACGGCCCGCGACACTTGATCTGCCGGGGGCGGATCGGAGCATCTGGGCAATGCCGCGCCCGCCGCCGCGCTGGCGGTGCCGGCTATTTCAGGGTGCCGGCTATTTCGGGGTGCCGGCTATTTCGGGGTGCCGGCCATTTCGGGGTGCCGGCTATTTCGGATGGATGCGCTGGTAGACGCCCGGCGAGCCCTCGTCGTGGCGCAGGTTGGGCGACATCCGCCGGGTCCACAGGTTGCTGGCCCGAGCCCGGCTCCAGGCTTCGCTCTCGGGCACCTTGGCGTGCTCGAATTCGTAGAGGGTCAGGTATTTGGGCTGGCCCTCGACCGCAACATAGCGCCGCGCCGCGATGCAGCCCGGCACCGCCAGATACCCCGGTATATAGACGGTGTTGTACCAGGCGTTGAACTCTTCCTCGACCGCGCTCGATACGTCGATCCGCCCCATCTGCAGCACCGGCGCCATGCCGGCCGTCTGCTCGATCGGATGGGTGTGCACCGGGAAGATCTGGCGGTAGGCGTTGCGCAGAAAGTTGCGGCCGATCCGGCTGGTCCCGGTCTTCTGCCGTTGTGCCGAGGGCTGGTATTTGAGGCTGTCGAGATAGGCCCCGCTATGCAGCACGTTGTGGTCCTCGAGCTCGTAGATCGCCAGGTACCGGGGACCGCCTTTCAGCGCCGAATAGCGGCCGGCGCTGAGAAATCCCGGGATCTGCAACAGCCGCGGGATGTGCTCCTCGTCGTACCAGCGATTGAACTCGGCCTCGAACTCCGCGTCGATGTCGGTCCACACCATCAACAACCCGGTCCCGCGCGTCTTGGCCATCGCTCTCTCCTCGATTGCGCCAAAGCCCGCGCCGACCCTAGCACGCACCCGGCCCGGCGCAACGCAGAAGCGGCGACAGACGCACCCCGCGGCGACTGCTCGATTATGCCCGAGCGCCGGTCGGCCAGCCGCCGGCACGCGCCGATCCGGTCGAATGCAGCGCGATTCCGCGCCAGCGGTGCCGAGCCGAGGCTCAGCGATGCAGGATCACGTCGACCCGACGATTGAACACCGAGGAATCCTTCGATCCGGTCTGCCCGATCGGCTGCTGCTGAACCATCGCCGCCGGGATGCCGTCCGCCTCGAGCTGGTCGGCGACGATCGACGCCCGCGTCATCGCCAGGTACTTGTTGGTTTGCACCGTCCCGGTGGCGCTCGCCCGCGCCTGCACGGTGATCGATTTGGTCCCGCTCGTCTTCGCCTTTTTCGCGATCTGGGCGATCATCGCCTTCGCCCGCGGCGACAGGTAGGCGCTGAATTCATCGAAATAGATCAGGTAGCGCGGCGCCTTCGCCTCAGCCGGAGCGGCCGTAGCCGGCGATGTCGCCGCAGCTGCGCCCGGCGGTGTCGCCGCACCGGCAGCGGACGGCGTCTGCGCGCCTGCCACCATCGGCAACCCGAGCGTCGCCGCCAACAATCCTGCCACCAACAATCTGCCGAACCCGCAACCCATCGCATCCCCCGCTGACCAGCGCCCGCAGCCGCGCCGTGGCCGAATGTATGCTGATTCTCCGGCCGCGCCGCAACAAGTCGCCAAAGTGTGCGGGCTCGCCGATACCCCGGCGGCGATGCCGCGAGAATCGGCCCGTGGCGGTCGCGCTGTCGGCAGTCCTCAACGACGCACGCGGCGATAGCGGGCCTCGATCGTCGCCGGCCCATCGCTGTCGACGATGCCGCGAGCGGCCAGATCCAATAAATGGGCGTGGACCGATCGGCCGGCGGCGCGGTGCAGCCCCGGCTGCAGCCCGAGATAGAGCTGGTCGACGATCGCATCGATCGGCAGCGGGCCGGCGGCGAGGCATTCAAGGATGCCGGCTTCCCGCTCGCGGCGATGAGCGATAAAGGCGTGGACATGGGCCTGCGGCTCGGTGATCGCCGGGCCGTGGGTCGGCCAATAGACCGTGTCGCGGCGGCCGAGCAGTTTGTCGAGCGAGGCCATATAGGCGGCCATGTCGCCATCCGGCGGCGCGATCACGCTGGTCGACCAGCCCATCACATGGTCGCCGCTGAACAGCACACCGCTGTCCGGCAACGCGAAACAGAGATGGTTCGAGGTATGGCCCGGCGTATGCACCGCCTCGAAGCGCCAGCCCTGGCCGACGATCATATCGCCGTCGTGAGCCGTCACATCGGGCGAAAAGTCCCAGTCTCCGCCTTCCTCCACCGCGGGATCACCGCGCCTGCCGCCAGCATGCGGGCCGAAGCCCCAGGTTCGGGCGCCGGTCACCGCCTTGACCGCAGCTGCCGCCGGCGAATGGTCGCGATGGGTGTGGGTGATCAGGATATCGGTGATCTGCTCGCCATCGAGACCGGCCAGCAAGGCCGCGACATGCTCGTCGAGGTCGGGGCCGGGATCGATGACCGCCACCTCGCCATCGCCGACGACGTAGGTTCCGGTGCCGCGAAACGTGAACGGGCCGGGATTGCGCGCAACGATCCGGCGGATTCCCGGCGCGATGCGCTCGAGCCGGCCATATTCGAACGGGAACTCGCGACGGAACGGGATCTCGACAGCCATTCCCCAAGCCTACAGGAGATGCGCGCGCTTGTCGTCATCGGCGCAAGCGCAACGCGCGACGATCCGAGGGGAAGGGGATCGCGGGAACGCCCGTTCGCTGTGATCACTGGACTTGACCCGGCGATCCACCGCTTCTTCTCTGCGCTCGACAACGTCACGGTTGGCCGGGACACGCCCGGCCAACCGAGCCGGGCGCCGGGGCGTGTTTGAGCGAATTGGCCGCGGTGAACTGGCCGCTGTACCGGTTGCCGGAAAGGAGCGTGGGGATGAAGATCAGCTTGGATATCGATTGCACGCCCGACGAGGCGCGCAAATTCTTCGGACTGCCCGAGGTGCAGCCGATCCAGGAGGCGCTGCTCAAAGACGTGCAGGAGCGATTGAGCGCGAACATCAAGGCGATGGACGCCAAGGCGCTGATCGAAACCTGGCTGCCGGCGAGCTTGAAGGGCTTCGAGCAATTGCAGCAGATGTTCATGGCCGGGCTGGCCGGGGCGCGCGACAAGAAACAGCCGTGATGGCCGCGCCAACGACTGCGTCGGCCGACCCGGCGGGTTTTGCCCAACTCGGCCTCGCCGAGATCGTCGCCGTGACGGTGCCAGCCAATCTGCGCTCACGCCGGGTCATGGAGCGGCTCGGCATGACCCGCGCGCCGGAAGATGATTTCGACCACCCCAACCTGCCCGAGGGTCCACTGAAGCGGCACGTGCTCTATCGCCGGCGCAATCCGCGCCTCGCCGCATGACGATCCTGCTGGTCCGCCATGGCGAGACGCTGTGGAACCTCGAACGGCGCTTTCAAGGCCGCTTTGATTCGCCGCTGACCGCGCGCGGCGTTGCTCAAGCCAACGCCATTGGCCGGCTGCTCGGCACGTTGCCCGAAGCGGTCACCGTCCCGATTGTCGCCAGCCCGCAGGGCCGGGCCTATCGAACCGCCGCGATCATCGGCGAGCACCTCGGCGCGGCGCGCGCGATCGCCGTCGACGAGCGGCTGCGCGAGCTGTCGCTCGGCTCCTGGGACGGGCTGACCTATGCCGAGATCGAGGCGCGCTCGCCCGGGATCTTCGCCGCCGAGCGGCGCCACGAATGGTATTTCCGCGCGCCCGATGGCGAGAGCTACGCGGCTTTTGCCGCCCGGCTTGCCGAGTGGCAGGGCGGCCTCGACCGGTCGAGGCCGGTCATCGTCGTCGCGCATGGGCTGGTCAGCCGCATGCTGCGCGGGTTTTGCGCCGGCTTGCCGCAGCGGGTTGCGCTCAGCCTGCCGGTGCCGCAGGATCGGGTCTTCCGGCTCGGCGACGGCACGGTCGACGAACTCGCCCTGCCCGCCTTTGCCGCGGACGAGCGAGGCTGATCCCGGACCAGATGGGCTCGCCCGCGGTCGATCCCCGATCTCGGGCCGGCTACGCCTCGGTGAAAAACGCCGCGAGCAACGAGCGGGCGGCGCCCGTCGGGGTTTGCCGGCCGGCCGCGACCGCGGCTTCGGCCGCGGCGAGAAGGCGGGCGACAGCCGGAACCGCGCGGAAGCGGTCGAGGAGGCTGTCGTCGATCTCGGACCACAGCGCCGCCAGAGCCTGCTCGCGCCGTCGCCGCTCCCAGCCGCCGGAGGCTTCGAATGCGGCGCGAAACCGTGCGACATCGTCCCACACCTCGGCGACCCCGCTGCCGTCGAGGGCCGATACCGCCCGCACCGGAACCCGCCACTCCGGCAGCGGCGGCCGGATCAGTTGCAATGCGGCGGTGTAATCGGCGGCCGCGCGCCGTGCCGCGGCGGCCAATTCCCCATCGGCCTTGTTGACCAACAAAAGATCGGCGAGCTCGACGACGCCCCGTTTGATCCCCTGTAACTCATCTCCTGCCGCCGGCGGCAGGATCAGCACAAAGACGTCGACGATGTCGGCGACCGCGGTCTCGGCCTGGCCGACCCCGACGGTTTCGACGATGACCGCATCGAACCCGGCCGCCTCGCATAACAGGATCGCCTCGCGGGTGCGCCGGGCGACGCCGCCGCGGCTGCTGCCGGCCGAGGACGGGCGGATAAAGGCGGCGGGATGCCGGCCCAGTTCGGCCATGCGGGTCTTGTCGGCGAGAATGGCGCCGCCGCCGCGCTTTGATGCCGGATCGATGGCGAGGACGGCGATCCGCCGGCCGCGAGCCAGGCCTTCGCGACCGAAGCGCTCGATAAAGGTCGATTTGCCCGCGCCGGGCGGCCCGGAAATGCCGACGCGACTGCTCCCCCCGGTCCGCGGCAGGATCGCGGCCAACAGCGCCTCGGCTTCGGCGCGGTGGTCGGACCGGGTCGATTCGACGAGGGTGATCGCGCGGGCCAGCGCGCGCCGGTCGCCGCGTTCCAGCCCTTTTTGCAAGGACGACGCCGTCCTCACCCGCCTCGGGCTTGGAAGTAGGAGCCGTCACTGCGCTTGCGGCGGACGCATTCCATCGACGCCATGGTCAGGATCTGCTCGACCACGTCCATCAGGTTTTGCAGCTTGAACGGCTTGAGGAGATAGTGCCGGCCGCTCTGCTCCAGCCGCTCGACATGGCGGTGATCGCCGGTGGTCAGGATCACCCCGCAGCCTTGCCCATGGGCGATTTCGGCCAGCGCGACGCCGTCACGGTCGCCCGGCTGGGTCACGTCGATGACCACGATCTCGTAGTCGTCGCGATCGAGCGCCAGCTGCATCGCCCGACCATTCTCGGCGGTGTCGAAAAGAAACCCCTCATCCTCGAAAGCGTCGGCCAACAGTTCGCGGACATAACGATCGTTTTCGACGATCAAGACCTTGCAGATCCGCGCCATTGCCGCTTCCCGTGACCCTGCCCGAGACCGCCCGCCGGCGGATCACTCGGCGGCGAGCGCCGCCTCGCGCCGCGCCGCTTCCTGCTGGCGCGACCACATCAAGGCATAGATGCCGCCCTGCCGCAACAGCGCGCCGTGGCCGCCGCGCTCGACGATCCGACCGTGGTCCAGCACCAGGATTTCATCGGCATCGATCACCGTCGACAGCCGGTGGGCGATGACCAGAGTGGTGCGCAGGGCCGACAATTCGGCGAGGTTCGCCTGGATCTCGCGCTCGGTCCTGGTATCGAGGGCTGAGGTCGCCTCGTCGAACACCAGGATCTTCGGCGCCTTCAAGATCACCCTGGCGATCGCGACGCGCTGCTTTTCGCCGCCGGAGAGCTTCAGCCCGCGCTCGCCGACCATGGTCTGATAGCCGTCTGGCAAGCCCGCGACAAAATCGTGGATATGGGCGAGGCGAGCCGCCTCCTCGACCAGGTCGCGCGACGCGCCCGGCCGGCCATAGGCGATGTTGTAATAGATCGTGTCGTTGAACAGCACGGTGTCCTGCGGGACGACGCCGATCGCCCGGCGCAAGGTGTCCTGGGTCACCCCGCGGATATCCTCGCCGTCGATCTCGATCGCCCCGCGGTCGACATCCCAAAAGCGGAACAGCAGCCGCGCGATCGTCGATTTGCCGGCGCCGCTCGGGCCGACGATCGCCACCGTGGCGCCCGGAGCGATGCGGAAATCGACGTCGCTGAGGATCGCCCGGCGCGCATCGTAGCGGAAATCGACATGGCGAAAGGCGACGGCCCCAGCCCCGACCGCCAGCGGGCGCGCGCCCGGCCGGTCCTCGATCTCGGGCCGAACCGACAACAGCGCCGTCATCTGCTCAAGATCGGTCATCGACTGCTTGACGTTGCGATAGACGACGCCGAGGAAGTTGAGCGGGGTGTAGAGCTGGATCAGATAGGCATTGACCAGCACGAAATCGCCGACGGTCATGCCCTGCGACGCGACGCCTTCGCCGGCAAGGATCATGACGCCGACGAGACCGGTGGCGATGATCGCGCCCTGACCGAGATTGAGCAGCGAGAGCGTAGTGTCGCTGCTGACCGCGGCGCGTTCATAAGCCTGGAGTGCGGCGTCGTAGCGGCGCGCCTCGTACGCCTCGTTGGCAAAGTATTTGACGGTCTCGAAATTGAGCAGGCTGTCGATCGCCTTGGTGTTGGCCTCGCTGTTGCGCTCGTTCATCTCGCGGCGAAAGCGCACCCGCCAATCGGTCACCAGAAAGGTGAAGCCGATATAAAGGAGGATCGTCGCCAGGGTGACCGCGGCGAACTGCCAGTCGTAGAGCCGCCACAGAATGCCGCACACCAGCAGCATCTCGAACAATGTCGGCAATATGTTGAACAGCATGAACGACAACAGGAAATCGATGCCGGCAGTGCCGCGCTCGATGGCCCGGGCGAGCCCGCCGGTGCGGCGTTCGAGGTGAAAGCGCAATGCCAACCCATGGACGTGGCGAAAGGCCGACAACGACAGCCGCCGCACCGCGCGCTGGGTGACCGGGGCGAACACCGCGGTGCGCAGCTCGTTGAAGCCTTGCGCCATGACCCGGGCGAGCCCGTAGCCGATGATCAGCACGACCGGCACCGCGATCGCTGCCTGGCGCGGGGTCAGCGCGTCGACCGCGTGCTTGTACAGAAACGGGACACTGATGCCGACGACGCGTCCGGCAACCATGAAGGCGACCGCCAGCACCACCCGCGCCCGCAGCCCGGCCGCCTCGCGCGGCCACAGATAGGGGGCGAGCGAGCGCAGCGCGCGCAATTCATCCTTGAAGCGGCCCTTCTGCCGCGACGGACCGGGCGTCACCGGCCGCCCGCGCCGGCTCACTCGGCGCGGCTCAAGGGCTCGGTAACGCCGGCCGGGCCGAGCCCGCGAAACAGAATAACCGCCGCGAAAAAGGCGACCGCGATCAGCCCGGCGCCCC
Organism: uncultured Alphaproteobacteria bacterium; assembly: GCA_963755435.1. Lineage (GTDB taxonomy): Bacteria > Pseudomonadota > Alphaproteobacteria > ATCC43930 > CGMCC-115725 > AP-15. The sequence goes on along the minus strand of CAVWJX010000010.1, from coordinate 41,632 downwards.
ACCAAAACGGGCTGGCTCTGCCCAAATCACCAAACAGCACGCCGGCGAGCGCCGGCCCGACGACCCGCGACAGGCTGCCGACCGATTGCGTGACGCCCAGCACCGAGCCCTGCTCCTCGCGCCCGGCCCGGCGCGAAATCAGGCTGTTCAGCGATGGCTGGGTCAGCCCCATGCCGAGCGCCAGACCGCTGACCGCAACGCCGAGGACCGCCAGGTCGCGGGCAAACGGCAGCACCAGCAGCCCGAGGCACAGCAGCACCAGACCGCCGAGCAGCAGCCGCTCCTCGCCGTACCTCTGGGCCAGACGGCCGATCAGCCCGCCCTGCAGGATTGCTGACAATACGCCGACATAGGCAAAGACATAGCCGACCTGCTCCGGCCCCCAGCGGAATTGCGCCATCGCCCACAAGGCAAAGGTGCTCTCCATGGCGGCGAAGGCGAGGATCACCAGAAAGAAGACCAGGATCAGCCGTGACAGGACCGGGCGGCGCAAGGTTCCAAGGATGGCGCTGATCCGGCTGCGCCGCGGCACGAGCCCGCGCTCGGCCGCCGTCCGGCTCTCGCGCAGCAGAAAGAGCACGCCGCAAAGTGCGGTCACCGACAAGCCCGCGGCGAGCCAAGCCGGGGCCGTGAGGTTCGCGGTGGCCGGATTGTTGCCGGCGAGAAAGCCGCCGAGCGCCGGCCCGAAGATGAAGCCGAGGCCAAAGGCGGCGCCGATCATGCCCATGCCCTTCGCCCGGTTCTCGGGCGTGGTGGTGTCGGCGATATAGGCCTGGGCGGCGGCGATGTTGCCGGCACAGGCGCCGGCGAGGGCCCGCGCTCCGAACAGCATCCACAATTCGGTGGCGTTGCCGAGCCACAGATAGGCCAAGGCCGAGGCGGCCATGCTGGTCATCAGCACCGGGCGGCGCCCGATGCGGTCGCTCAGCGCCCCCCACAACGGTGCGGCGAACAGCTGAAACAGCGAATAGGTCGCCAGCAACAGGGTGACCACCTGCGGCGTCGCCCCGAACCGCACCGCGTAGAACGGCAGCAGCGGGATCACGAGGCCGAACCCGACAAGGTCGACAAAGACGATCAGGAACAGGGTCAGCATGACGCCTGCTGATATCCTCCACCCGCCGCGCCGGAGCAAGACCCTAATCGTCGCGGGGCAACCGGCCGGGCGGCCCGGACGGCTCGGTCGCGGCGGGCGCCCGCAATCGGCCTGTCAGCGCGCGGTCATCGCCGCGGCCGCGCCTTGCGAGCGGCGTAGCGGGCGTCGCGCGCCGCCTTGCGTTGGGCTTCGAGGGCAAGCTCTTCGTCGGCCTGCCTGATGGCCTCGGCGGCGCGGGCCGCCGCCTCGGCTTCGGCGGCGGCGATGCGGGCCGCGGCTTCGGCCTGAGCGGCAGCATCGCGGATCGCTTGCTCGGCCGCCTCGCGGGCAGCCTGCGCTTGCCGGGCCGCCTCGCGCTCGGCGGCACGCGCCTCGCGAGCCGCGGCTGCCGCCTGCCGGGCCGCCTGCCGGGCTGCCTGGCGTTCGGCCGCTGCCGGGTCGTTGGCCGCCGATCTGGCGCGAAACTTCTCCAATTCGGCCTTCTTGGCGTTTGCCGCGGCGCTCAGGCGGTCGCCGAGCCTGGTTCCCTTAAGATCGCTCATCGCACTCTGCCTCGGACCTTTTCTGCCTTTGTGAAGCTACGGTGAAGCTACTGTGAAGCGATGCCGGCGGCTCAGGCGGCGGCGAGACAGCCGGCCGGGACGATGTGGCGCTCGGCCGGAAGGAACATCGTCGTCCGCTTCATCAGCCGGCGCGCCGACGGATCGAACGGCTCGCGCCGATGCATCGTCAAGCCGTTGTCCCACAGCAGCACATCGCCGACCTGCCAGCGGTGACGATAGACGAATTGCGGCTGCGTCGCCGATCCGTAGAGTTCATCGAGCAGCGCTGTGCCGGACGCTTGATCCATCCCGTCGATCCCGGTCGTGGTCGTCCAATCGAGGTAGAGCGCCTTTTTGCCAGTCGCCGGGTGGGTATGCACCAGCGAATGCATGACCGGCGGGGTTTTCTGCTTGGCTTCCTCGGAGATTGTCCGGTCGACGCCTTGGTAGCCGGCGAGCCGCTTCACATAGCTGAAGACTGCCCGCCTCCCCTCGACCGCGCGCTTCAGCCGCTCGGATAATCCGGCATAGGCCGCGCCCAGATCGACCCACGAGGTCGACCCGCCCTCAGGCGGCAGCTCGATCGCATAGAGCGCGGCGCCGGTCGCCGGGCGCATCATGTAGGATTGATCGGAATGCCATTCGATCTCGCCATCGCCGAGGCCGCCGATCGGTCTCGCCTGCGCATCCTTCAGGTTTGAAATGAGCCCGACTTCCGGCCGCACCGGAGAGGCCCAATCGGTGCGCACGGTGCGCTCGAGCGGGCCGAAGCGCGCGCTGAAATTGGCGAGCTCATCCTCCGAAAGCGCCTGGCGGGGAAACACCAACACCGGATGATCCGCCCACAGGGCTCTGATCTCGGCGGTGACCGCGTCGTCTTCGGCCTCCCAGAGGTGCCGCCCGATGATTTCGCAAGCAAGGCCTCCGTCGAGCGGGCGGGTTTCCAGCGGCATGCAGATCCTCCATTCGCCGACGGCGCCGCTGATCAGGGCGGCGGCAGGGCATCCTACTCCGAACCATTGCCGGTGAATTCGGCAATATCAGCTGGCCAGGGGCGGGATCAGCTGGCCAGGCGCGGGCGGGCGAGTTGCGAGCCGGCCGGGGCGCCGAGCGTGCCGCGGGCGAGCGCCAATGCCGCCACCGCCCCGATCAGCGCCAGCACCCCGGCGGTGACAAAGGCCGCGTTGAAGCTGCCGGTCGCGGCGACGACGTAGCCGGTCACGATCGGCGCCAACAGGCCAAAGGTGTTGCCGCCGAGGACGAGAAAGGCGAAGGCGCGTCCGGCATCGGCCGGCGAGCGCAAGAGATCGCCGACCAGGGCGCCGTTGGCGGCAGGCCCGACATGGGCGAACGACACCGCGATCGATACCAGGATGATGACACCGGTCAGCGACGGGACAAAGGGGATCGCCACGCCGCAACCGGTCAGCAGAAGGCAGAGCGCGACCAGGTAGCGGCGTTTGCCGGCGCGCACCCCGTCGGCGCTCATCAGCCGGTCGCCTACCCAATTGGCCAGGATGCAGACCGCCGAGGCCACGAAAAACGGGATCGCCGTGTAGAAGCCCGACCGCAGTATCGACACGTGCCGTGCGGTCTGGAGATAGTTCGGCAGCCACGACATGTAGAGATAGATAGTATAGACCAGACAGCCCTGGGAGATGAACAGCCCCCACATCGCCGGACAGCGGGCGAGCCCGAGATAGCCGACCCCGCTATGGCTCGGCGGCGCGATGCCGGCGTCACGCCGGCTGAGGATGTGATCCCGCTCGGTTTGCGGCAGCCAGCGCGTCTTTTCCGGCGTCGAGACCAATGCGACCCAGATCAGCACCCAGACCAACCCGACCGCGCCGGTGATAATGAACGACCAGCGCCATGATATGGCCTCGATGAGCCAGGCCACGGCCGGCGCGCCAAGTGCCAGCCCGAGGCTCGACCCGGCCGAGATCGCGGCGATCGCGGTGCCGCGCTCGGTGTAAGGCGACCATGACCGGACAGTGCCATAGCTGATCGGGGCAAACGGCGCCTCGCCGACCCCAAGACCGAGCCGTGTCAGCAGCATCGCGGCAAAGCTGCCGACCATTCCGGTCGCCATCTGCGCCACCGACCAGACCGCGGTGGCGGCCGTGGCGACGACATGGGTACCCCAACGGTCGATCAGCCGGCCGCCGGGCAGCATCATCAGCACATAGGCCCACAGGAACGAGGAAAACAGATAGCCGAGGGCGATCGGCGACAGCCCGAACTCGTGGGCGATCGGCTTGCCGGCGACCGACATGTTGACGCGATCGACATAGGCGATGGCGTTGAACAGAAACAGCAGGAAAAACACCCAATAGCGGCGCCGGGTCATCGATGTGCTCCTCGTCTTCTGGGCCTCGGCGCGCAAAGCGAGCGCGCGAGCGGTGGTGGAGCCTCCCCGATGCACCCGCGCCGCTCGCCGGCAAGGACGGCGGCGCACGGCCCCGGCGCTTCTGAAGGCGGGGTGCCGCACCGGCGACTAAACGATCTTTTGCCGAAATTGGCTAGCCCTGTTGCATCGGCGTCAGCCGATTCGCCGGATCACCGCCGGCCGGTTCCTGTCGGACCGGCCTATTCTTCGCGGACGACCGGCGGGGAACGCCGCTCGATGTCACTCAACAGCCAATAAAGAGCACCCAGGGACAACGCCAGACCGCCGAGGCCGAGCAGGGTGTCGATCCCGGTTTTGGCGTAATCCAGCAAAATGAGCTTTCGCGCGATCACGATAATCGAAATCAGGATCACGACGCGCACCTGCAGAACCCCCGACCGGCGCCGCATCGCCAAGGCGATCGAGTGGTTGAACTCGATCAAGATCAGGATGCTGAGGATCAGACCGAAGGTTTCCTTCAGCGCGTTCTGGTCGGTGAAATGTATGCCGGCATCAATATCGGCGATCAGCGTGACAACCATGATAGCCGTTGTATAAATTATTATCGCGGAAATCACGATCAACAGGATCGCTGAAATCATCATCTCGAATTGGTCGTATAACCTGTGAAAATGCAAATTTTTCCGGAAAACATCCAGCAACATAATCCGATTTCCCCTCAGACCAGCTTCGCGGCGGACGTGATCGTGGCGACGGCACTGTGCCATGCAGGTTTGCCGTGGCCAATAGCCCGAGGATTGGCGCTGCCGCGCCGGGCCCGCAGACTCGTTCGAGCGCGCCGCGCCGGCGCGCCCGGCGGGTCGCCCGCCCAGAATCCGGATGTTCCGAGATGCTGTAGCCAGGCTGTCACAAACGTCAATTAGTGGTAGTATGAAATCAGATGGTTTCGGAGTGGAGGACGGGATGGGAAAACGCTCGTCGCAGGTCACGTCGGTCATCCATCTTGCTTCGGCGCAGCGCAGCGCGGCCGTCGCTGGCCGACCGGAGATCCCGCTTCCCGAACCCGAGCGCGAGCAGAGCTGGCGGCGCAAGATCCGCCCGCAGAGCGAGGGCCAGCGCCGGCTAATGGCGGCGATCGGGCAGCATAATCTGACGATGGCGCTGGGACCGGCCGGGAGCGGCAAGACCTATATCGCGGTCAGCGCCGCGGTGGCCGCGCTCGACGCCGGCGAGGTCGCCCGCATCGTCTTGACCCGCCCGGCGGTCGAGGCCGGCGAGCGCCTCGGCTATCTGCCGGGCGACATCGGCGACAAGCTCGCCCCCTATCTGCGCCCGCTCAACGACGCGCTGAGCGAGCGGCTCGGCGGCAAACGGGTCAAGCAGCTGGTCGGCGAGGGGGCGATCGAGATCGCGCCGATCGCCTTTATGCGCGGGCGCACCCTGAACAACGCCTTCATCGTCATCGACGAGGCGCAGAACTGCACCTACGGTCAGATCAAGATGCTGCTGACCCGGCTCGGCTGGCACTCGACCATGGTGGTCACCGGCGACCCCGACCAGAGCGATCTGCTCGACGGGCTCTCTGGCCTGGCCGAAATCGCCCGCCGGCTTGAGGCGATCGCCGATGTTGCGGTGGTGCGGCTCGATGACGGCGACATCGTTCGCCACCGGCTCGTCGCCGACATGCTGACGGTGCTGTGAGCCGGCGGCCGGCCGCAAACGGCAGTTGACGTCGGCTGCCGCACCGCGCTTATTGCCGCGATCGGCCTAGATCGACGTTGAGGAGCCCACCAAGATGACCGCGCAGCCGTTTCACGGAGTGCTCGTCCCGGTTCTGACCCCGTTTACTGCTGCCGGCGAGCCCGATGCCGGGCGGTTTACCGCGTTCTGCCGGTTTCTGCTCGATCAGGGGGCCGGCGGGCTGTCGATCTTCGGCACCACCAGCGAAGCCAATTCGATGTCGCCAGCCGAGCGCATGGCCTTGCTCGATCATCTCATCGCCGCCGGCATCCCGGCGGAAAAGCTGATGCCCGGCACCGGCGCCTGCGCGATGACCGATGCCGCGATGCTGGTGCGGCACGCGGTCGGCCATGGCTGCGGCGGCGTCTTGATGCTGCCGCCGTTCTATTACAAGCCGGTCAGCGACGACGGCATCTTCGCCTTTGTTTCCGGCGTCATCGACAAGGTCGGCTCGCCGGCGCTGCGGGTTTATCTTTACCACATCCCGCCGGTGGCGGTGGTCGGCTACTCGCTCGACCTGGTCGGCCGCCTGATCAAGGCCTATCCGCAGACCGTGGTCGGCTTGAAGGACAGCTCCGGCGATTGGAGCAACACCGCGGCCCTGCTCGACCGCTATCCGGGATTTGCGGTCTTCCCCGGCTCCGAGGTGTTTCTGCTCGAGGGTTTGCGCAAAGGTGCCGCCGGCTGCATCACCGCTACCGGCAACATCAACGTGCCGGGCATTGCCAAGATCTACGCCAATTGGCAAGGGCCCCAGGCCGACGCCTTGCAGGCCGAGGCGACCACCGTGCGCAAGACGATCCAGGCCTATCCGATGGTTCCGGCCTTGAAGAGGGTCGTCGCCCATTTCCATGATGACCCGGACTGGGCGGCGGTGCGCCCGCCACTGATTGCGCTCGACCGGGCGCAGTCGGCGGCGCTGATCGCCGACCTCGGCAAAATCGGCTTCAGCCTGGGCGAACGCCGGGAGCGGGCCGCCGCCGAGTAGCGCCGTAAACAACGCCGGAACAAGCCATCCCTGGACCAGGAGGGATCGCAGCATGGCTACCGAAACGATCGCCGCGCACACCCCGGAACGCGAGGCGTTCTATGAGCGCATTGCCGGCGCCAACCTGGCGCCGCTGTGGGAGCGGCTGCATGGCCTCGTCACCGCGCAGCCGGTGACCCCGTGCCTGCCGGCGATCTGGCACTATCGCGACGTGCGCCCCTATTTGATGCAGGCGGGCGGGCTGATCAGCGCGGAGGAGGCGACGCGGCGGGTGCTGATCCTGGAAAACCCGGGGCTCAAGGGCCACACCTCGATCACCCATTCGCTGTTCGCCGGATTGCAGCTGATCCTGCCGGGCGAGGTGGCGCCGGCGCATCGCCACACCCAGTCGGCATTGCGCTTCATCATCGAAGGACGGGGCGCCTACACCGCGGTCGACGGCGAGCGCACGACGATGCGGCCAGGCGATTTCGTCATTACGCCGTCCTGGACCTGGCACGACCACGGCAACGACACGCAACAGCCGATGGTCTGGCTCGACGGGCTCGACATCCCGATCGTGCGCCTGCTCGATGCGAGCTTTGCCGAACCGGGCGAGACCGAAACGCAGACCATCGCCCGACCCGAGGGCGACAACGCCGCGCGCTTCGCCAACAATCTGTTGCCGGTCGACTGGGAGCCCGCGGTCAAAACCTCGCCGGTGTTCAACTATCCCTATACCCGCTCGCGCGAATTGCTCGAGATATTGAGCCGCAACGAAGACCCCGACCCGTGCCATGGGCACAAATTGCGCTATGTCAACCCGGCGAGCGGCGATTTCGCGATGCCGACGATCGGCGCGTTCATCCAGCTGTTGCCCAAGGGCTTTGCCACTCGGCCTTACCGCTCGACCGACGGCACGGTGTTTGTCGCGGTCGAGGGCAGCGGCGAAAGCCGGGTCGGCGACCAGATCCTGCGCTGGGAACCGCGCGACGTGTTTGTCGTGCCGAGCTGGGCACGGGTCAGCCACCAGGCGTCGGACGAGGCCGTGCTGTTCAGCTATTCCGACCGGCCGGTGCAGCAAAAGCTCGGCCTCTTTCGCGAGCAGCGCGGCAACGCCTGAGGCTGGCGGCTGGCGGGCGAGGCAGCGATGGAGGTCGTCATCATCGGTGCCGGGATCGGCGGGCTGACCCTGGGCCTGGCCCTGCACCGCGCCGGCATCGCCTGCCATATCTATGAGGCGGCCACTGCGATCGAGCCGATCGGCGTCGGCATCAACGTGTTGCCGCACGCGACCCGCGAATTGACCCGGCTCGGCCTCGAGCCGGCGCTGAGCCGGGTCGGGGTCACCACGGCCGAGGCCTGCTTTTTCAATCGCTTCGGCCAGCTGATCTATCGCGAGCCGCTGGGGCGGCAGGCCGGCTATGCCTGGCCGCAATTCTCGCTGCATCGCGGCGATCTGCAGCAGGTGCTGGCCGAGACCTTTATCCGCCGAGCGGGTGCCGACCGTCTGGTGACCGGCTGGCGCTGCCTCGGCTTTGATCAGGATGACAACCGGGTCACGGTTCATTTCGAGGACGCCGACAGCGGCGAGCGCCTGCCGCCGCGGCACGGCACGGTCGCGATCGCCTGCGACGGCATTCATTCGGTGATCCGCAAGCAGCTCTATCCCGACGAGGGCGAGCCGCGCTATTCGGGCTGCAACATGTGGCGTGGAGTGACCCGCTGGCCGCGCTTTCTGTCGGGTGCCAGCATGGTGCGCGCCGGCTGGCTCGCCACCGGCAAGATGGTGATCTATCCGATCCGCAACGATATCGACGCCGAGGGAACCCAGCTGGTCAATTGGGTGGCCGAGATCGACACCCCGCAGCACCAGGCGCGCGACTGGAACCGGCGCGGTGCCCTCGCCGACTTTCTCTGTGCGTTCAAGAACTGGCGTTTCGACTGGCTCGACGTTCCGGCGATGATCAGCGCCGCCGAAATCATCCTCGAATTTCCGATGGTCGACCAGGAGCCACTGGCGCGCTGGAGCTTTGGGCGGGTCACCCTGCTGGGCGACGCGGCGCACCCGATGGTGCCGCGCGGCTCGAACGGGGCCGGCCAAGCGATCATCGATGCAAGTACCTTGGCCAACAGCCTCGCGGCGACGACGGATCCGGCAGCGGCATTGCGCGCCTACGAGGCGCATCGGCGCGAGGCCACCGCCCAGGTCGTGCGCACCAACCGCACCAACCCGCCCGACGCGATCCTGCGCGAAGTCTATCTGCGCACCGGCGACAAGCCGTTCGACGATATCGACGCGGTGATCGGTCGCGACGAGCTGGTCGCGATATCGAACACTTACAAGCGCGCCGCCGGCTATGATCATGAAACCTTGGCGCGCCGCAGCCAGGTCCGCGGCGAGCGATGAGCGACACCTTGCGCGCCGAGAGGCGCGGTAACGCAGCCTGATACCGCAGCGACCGCGCAGAAAAAGCGGCGCCCTGGGGCGCCGCGATTACTCCCGAAGGTGCCGGGATTTATTAGCGTGCGCGGCGCCGCTGCCGCATCAGCGAAAGGCCGAGAAGGGCCGAGCCGAGGAGTGTCAGGCTGCCGGGCTCGGGGACGGTGGGCGGCGGATCGTTCGGCGTGTAGTTGACGACGAGGTCGTTGATCGCGATCGTCGCCGGCCAATCCTGGAAGTCGAGTGTGGTGGTGCCGGCCGGCAAGGTCCATACGCCGCTCGCGCCGAGCAGCTGCGGCGCCTGCTCGGTGCTGTAGGAGCCGCTGTCGGGCGAGTGCAGATAAGACGAGGCGTCGATGCCGTTGCTGTTGCCCGAGGCGCCCGGGGCCAGCCCGCTCCACTGCGCGACTGGAGAACCGTTCGCCAGCAAGGTCAAATCCGGGAGGTTCGGGTTGTTGTGGCCGCCGCAATGGTTGGAGGAAAGCGACGTGCAAGTGTCGTCGGGGAAGATTTCGAGGTCGAAGCTGACGCTGGAGATGGTAAAGCCGGTAAACGACATCAGGATGTCGTTGTGCGAATTCGCCGTGTCGTTCTGGATGAAGGTGCCGTTGCCGGCCGGGTCCAGATTGGCCAAGGTATAGGAGCTGGTGTCGCGGCGGGTAGACGGGCCGGTGACATGGCCGTCGGCATTATAGGAATTGGAGGCGACGGCGCCGGTTACGGCAACCGATCCGATGCTGGTGAGCGCGGTGTTCATGAAGCTCTGGATGGTGGCATCGGTGGCGTTGTTGGCCAGCGAGCCGTAGGCGAAAGTCACGGTGCCGGCAACAGCCGGGACCGGCGCCAGCGCTGCCGCTGCCAGACCCGCCAGAACCGCGCCGCCACCGTATTGCAGCATTCTACCGATCGTGAACATTTCAAAATTTCCCGCCATGGTGGTTTCTATCGTATAAGCACTATCTATGCCAGAGCCGAAACCCCAATGAACAGCTTGCCAAATCGTTAAATCCAGATTGGAGAATGTAAACATCATCGACACCTAAACCGAGAACAATACGCCGCAACAAGCGCCAGCTAGGAGCTAAACAATTGCGATTGATCGACGATTTGGAGATCAAGCGGCCGCGACGGCGTTGTAAGAGATACCGACGCTCCCGGGTGGGATGAATGGGCGAAAGGATGATGCCGGTGCAGGAAGAGATCGAGCGGGCACTGGCCGAGATCGGCTTTGACGGCGACGGGCTGGTGCCGGCGATCGCCCAGCAGCACGACACTGGCGAAATCCTGATGGTGGCGTGGATGAACCGCGACGCGGTGCGGGCGACCTTGACCGAGGGCCGCGTCTGCTATTGGTCGCGGTCGCGGGCGCGGCTATGGCGCAAGGGCGAGATTTCGGGCCAGGTCCAGCTGTTGCGCGAAATGCGCCTCGATTGCGATGGCGACGCGGTGCTGCTGCTGGTCGACCAGACGGGTGTCGCGTGCCATACCGGGCGGCGCAGCTGCTTTTTCCGCGCCTGGCGCGACGATCGCTGGGCGACCATCGCCGACCCGCAGATCGCGCCCGAAGTGCTCTATCCCGAGCCCGCCCCGCGCAACGAATCTTGATCCGGCCGCCGCGATTTCGCGCCGGGTCGGTTCACTGCAACGGCGGGCAGACCAGACGGGCCTGAATCTGGGCCATCAGCACCGAGTTGAATTGGCGGTTGGCGCACTGCGCATTGTAGTGGCCGGCGAGGCTGTTGTAGCGGGCCGTCGCCTGGTCTGCAGCAGTCACCACCGGGCCGATCGATTGCCGGTAGGCCGCATCGCGCTGATCGAGCAGCGCCTTGTACTGGGCTTCCTGCTCGGGACTGTTGACATCAATCGTCGACCGTTCCTGCTCGAGCCGCGCATCGAGACCGGCCAGGTGCTGGCGCACCGCGGCCAGCGCCTGGGTCTTGGCCGACATGTCGGCCGAGAGGGTCGCCAGCCCCTGCTCCTCGCACAGGCAGCTGGTGATCTGGGCCGGATCGCTCGACATCTGCGCTCGCGCTGCCTTCGCTCCGGCCAATGCCAATAGGCCGCCGGCAAAGACGGCCGCACCCCGAACCACGATCGCGCGTGCCATAATTCCCCCTCGTTATGCTGTGAATGAACTCGTTATGCCGTGAACGAACCGGGAGCCCGGCCCGGGGCGGCGGCGCCGGTCGAGTCCGGCGCCAAGGCGCGGACGCTCTCGGCCGCCTGATGGCCCAGCTCCTCGGCCTTTTCCCACAGATCCTCGCGCGCGTCGGCGACCAGCTCCCGCTCGCCCCGCGACGCCGGAGCAAAGGCGGCGAGGACCGCACCGCAAGCGATCCCGATGACACCAAACAGCAGCGGGTTGCGCTCGATCCGATCGATCAGCCGCGCGCCAGCCCGGCGAGCGCTCCCGCCCGGCTGGGCCGCCCCGTCGAGATATTCCCCGGCGCGCTCAAGCGCCGTGCCGCCGCCGTCGCGGATCGAGCGCAATGCGCCACACGCCGCACCCATGGCCTGGTGAATCCAGCCGCCGCCGGGATCGCCGCGCTCGGCATCGATCGCCGGTGCGCCGGTGCGACCGACGATACGCTCGATCCGCTGGTCCGCGGGCTTGGCACCGAGGCCGGTAGCCGGCGCGGGATTTGCCGCCGAGCCACCCAGACCCGGCAGAATGCCCTCGATCAGCCCCGCGTTCTCGGCGACAAGCCAGGCGACGCCGAGGCCGATCAGCGCCAGCGGCAGCGGATCGACGCGAAATCCGCCGCCGGAAGCGGAGCCGACGGGCCGATTGGCATAGAGCGTTTGGGTAATCATGGTCGTTGCCTTTGCGACGAGATGATTGGGGGCAAGCTCGACCGCCAACGCATCGAGGGTTAGGCCGAGATCCACCCGAACGAGCGCGATCTCGGTTTCGATTTCATCGATCGAGCGATCGCCGGCCGAGCTACGGCTGGCCGACCGATTGGCGATCGCACGGTGACTATCCGCAGCCATCAGAGGCCCTCCCCGATCCTGGCCTTATCGGCGCGCAACGAGGCCAAGGAGCGGCGCGGGACGAGCTGGCCGGGGTTGAGCCATCGTTTGCCCAGATAAAGCAGCACGCCGCCCACCGCCGCCGCGGCGATGGCGATGATCAGCGCCGCCAGCCACGGGCGCACCACCAGCGCCAGAGCCAGCGTCGCCGCCGCCAACAGCAGCGCCCAGCCGCTCAGCATCAAGAACGCCCCGATCGCCAGCGCGACCGCGCCGCGGCCGAGCCGGCGCAGCTTTTCGGTGAGCTCGGCCTTGAACAGCGCGAGCTCCAGCCGGAACAGGGCGCGCATATCGTCGGCGAGGCCGGCGAGCAAGGCCGCGATCGAACGCTCTTGACGCGGCGCATATCCGGCCTCGTCCGGCCTGGGCGCCGTCATTTCGGGATCGCTCACAAGGTCTGCCGCGGTCCAGAGCCACGGTCGATCGTGCCGGCGGGTCCGCCGGAGGGCACCCCGTGGCCGGCGGCGCTCGAAATTGCCGCGGTGACCGCCTCGCCAGGTTGCGCCCCGTCGTCGCGCCGGGTTCGCCGCGTCCCCGGCTCGGGCGCCGGCAGCGCCAGGAACCGCCCGGCCAGAAACCCGATGGCTACGGCAGCCGCGACGAACAGCGCCGGACGGCGGCGGGCGACGCCCTCGACCTCGCCGATCACGGCACCCCATGAGCGCTCGTCGAACGATTGGGACATCTCGGCAAACCGGTCGGCCGCCTGACCGGCATAGCGCGCCGCGACCGGGCTTTGCCGGCGCTCGAGCGAATCGGCCCCGGCCCGCACCGCCGCGCCAATGGTGGCGAGCTGCCGGGCAGCGCGCTCTTTCTGCTGAGCGGCCGCGGCGACCGCCGCAGCGTACGCGGCGTCGACGAATTCGTTGACAATCGCCTTGGCGCGATCGAAGCCCGGCTGCGGGTCGCTGCCCCATGCCGTCGAATTGGTCGGTTCGGCCATGCTCGTCGCTCCCGCGGTAATCGCGTCCTGGGCTCGATCATAAAGGTGCGGCGCACCCCGCCGCATCCCCTGATCGTTGTCGAAACAACGGTGTGCGCGCGGCGGTTCCCTCGCCCGCCTTAGTGCGCGGCCTGCCGAACCACTGCCACAGTTTTTCCGATAATAAAAGTGGCAGGGTCGGGGCGGCACCGGCCAGCCCGGTCAGCCGCGGATCAGGGGGGTGGCGATGGATTGCACAGCTCGGAATTGCGCTGGCAGGGATGAGGGCGTGGATGCCTGAGCGCGGTCTGCGCGCCGACCCGGCTGATCGCCCCGGACCGAAGCGGCCTGGGGGGCGCAAGGCCGGGCCGCGGCCGCCGACCCGCCGCCGCCGGCGTCGCCTGCAAGGGGTGCTCAGGGCGGCGATCCTGCTGGGTTTGTGGGCGGCGATCTTGGGCGGCGGGGTGCTCGGCTATTTCATCCTGACCTTGCCCGCCACCGACGAGCTGACCAAATCTCAGCGTCGCCCAAGCATCACCGTTCTCGCCGCCGACGGCAGCCTGCTCGCGACCTATGGCGACCTGTTCGGCCGGCCGCTGACCTTGAAGGAGATGTCGCCCTACCTGCCCGAGGCGGTGATCGCTACCGAGGACCGCCGCTTTTACAGCAATTTCGGCGTCGATCCGATCGGCATGCTGCGCGCCGCCCTGGCCGACCTTGCCGCCGGCCACGTCGTCGAGGGCGGCAGCACGATCACCCAGCAGCTCGCCAAGAATCTGTTCCTGACCCCGCAAAGGAGCCTCGGGCGCAAGATCCGCGAGAGCTTGCTGGCGCTGTGGCTGGCGCACCGCTTCACCAAAAACCAGATCCTCGAAATTTATCTGAACCGGGTCTATCTCGGCGCCGGTGCCTATGGGGTCGACGCCGCGGCGCACCGCTATTTCGGCAAATCGGCGGGCCGGCTCGACCTCTACGAAAGCGCACTGATCGCCGGGTTGCTGAAGGCGCCAACCCTGTTCAACCCGCTGCGCGACCGCAACAAGGCGGCGGAGCGCACCGAGCAGGTGCTGACCAACATGATCGAGGCCGGGTTCATCACCAAGGCCGCGGCCGATGCGGCCTCAACCGAGCGCGCCTCGCTCGCGGCGCTGGCGCCGACCCGGCCGGGCAGCCGCTATTTCGCCGACTGGGTCGCGGGGCAGCTCGCTGATTTCACCGGGGCCGCCGGTCGCGACGTGACCGTCGTCACCACCCTCGACCCGCGCCTGCAGGCCGCGGCCGAAGCGGCGATATCCGGCACGATCGCGCGCAGCGGAGCCGGAGCCACGGTCGGCCAGGGCGCGCTGGTGGCGATGTCGCCTGACGGTGCGGTGCGCGCGATGGTCGGCGGCCGCAGCTATGATGCCAGCCAGTTCAACCGCGCCACTCAGGCCGAGCGCCAGCCGGGCTCGGCCTTCAAGCCGTTTGTCTATCTCGCCGGCCTCGAAGCCGGGTTGCGCCCGTCAGACCATTTTGTCGACGGCCCAATCCGGATCGGCAGCTGGCGGCCGCGCGACTACACCGACCATTACCAGGGCGACATGACGATGGCCGAGGCGCTGGCGCAGTCGATCAACACGATCGCGGTCCAGGTGGCGTTGCGCGCCGGGATCGGCAACATCGTCGCCGTCGCCCACCGGCTCGGCATCGCCTCGCCGCTGATCCATGATCCCAGCATCGCGCTCGGCACCGACGATGTGAACCTGTTGGAGCTGGTCTCGGCCTACGCGCCGTTCGCCAATGGCGGGATCGGGGTGTGGCCGCACGGCATTGCCCTGATCCGCGATGAGGCGGGCCGTGTTTTGTATCGGCCGACCGGCTCCGGCCCCGGCCGCGTGGTCAGCGCCGAGCTGACCGGCGCCATGAATGGGATGCTGAGCGGGGTCATCGACCACGGCACCGGCCGCGCCGCCGCACTGCCGCGGCCGGCCGCCGGCAAGACCGGTACCACCCAGGATTACCGGGACGCCTGGTTTGTCGGCTACACCGCCGATCTGGTCGCCGGGGTCTGGTTCGGCAACGACGACGACCGGCCGATGCACAAGGTGACCGGCGGCTCGCTGCCGGCGCAGGCCTGGCGCCGCTTCATGCTGGCGGCGACCCGCGGCATGCCGGTCCGGCCGCTGCCGGATACCGCCCCGGCGCCGCAACAGGTAGCCCAGCAAACGCCGGCGTCGAGTGGCGGCTTATTCAGCCACCTGCTCGACCTGTTCCGCCCGCCGCCGGGGCCGGCCCCTCGGCCCGACCCCGACAAATATCGGCGCAGCAGCGGGCCTTGAGGCGCGCACGCCGCATTCCCGCCCCCTCCCCCACACCAGGGGAGAGAAGCGGGGTGTGCTATTGCGGGCCGCAGCGCGGCTGATAACCACCGCTCAGAGGCATTCAGATGGTGCCGTTACCGCGGCCGTCGTCACCGGCCTCGTGCCGGGCATCCACGGAAACCGATAGAGTGTGTGCCGCCGTTCGTGGATGGCCGGGACATGCCCGGCCATGGCGGTTTGAACGAACCTGGTGTCTGTTTCGCAGGGAGCTAGCGCAGCGGTGAGAACGCGGCCGGGACCACCAGCATATTTTCCTGCTTGACGAACATGCCGCGGGTGGCGGGCGGCCATTTGCCGTCCTTGCGCGATTCCTCGCGGATGCGGAAGCGCTCGGCCGCATCCTTGTAGGCCCAGATGTGGATCCATTGGTTCAACGGCCCGAGTTCGGTATGCCCGGCGGCGGCCAATGGCGACAGCTTGACCCGCCCCTCGATCACCTCGGCCCATTTCTCGACGACGGTCGGCGCCGAGCCGGGCAGCATCGTGTAGGTCCGGATCTCATAGAGGTTGCCATGCTGGCGCTGAGTGAAGGCCGGACTGAACGGCGCCGCGATCACGATCTTGCTTTCCATCTCGACGATGAATTCCTGGATCTTCGGCGGCCAGTTGGCAATCCGCTGCGAGCGCACCCGGGTGCGGTGCTGCAGATCGTCATAGGGCCAGATGTGGATGATCCGGTTGAGCGGACCGACCTCGGTATGAAAAAAGGCGCCGAGCGGCGACACCTTGACGCGTTCGGTCAATGCCTCGCCGAAGCGCTTTTCAACCTCGGGCACCGAGCCCGGCTGCAATGTATAGGTGCGCATTTCAAAGATCATTGACCTGCTCCTGTTGGTGGAGATTGAGCGCCGCGCATTCTAGGGCGGGCGATGGGCGTGTCAAACCCGCCTGCCCTCAGGCCGAACCGAGTGGCGGAAAGGAGATTTCGACCCGGCCGAGGCGGCCGAAATCGGCGGCGATGCGGGTCCCGCGGCGGGTGAAGACCATGCCGGTCCACGACCCGGTCGTAACCAGGCTGCCGGCCTTGGCGCCGCCGCGGCTGCGCATCAGATTGGCGAACTCGACCAGTGCGGCCACCGGGTCGCGCGCCGCGGCGATGCTGCTGTCGGCGAAGGGCTTGCCGTCCTCGGTGATCCGCATCTCGGTGCCGGAGAGGTCGAGCTGTTCCCAGCCCGGCACCGCGGCACCCCAGACCAGCCCGCCATTAGAGAAATTGTCGGCGAGGATCGAGGGCCGGCCGAGCGACTGGAAATCGGCGTAGCGCGAGTCGACGACCTCGACCGCCGGATGCAGGGTCGCCGCCGCGATCACCTCGGCGCTGTCATAGGGCGCCGAGCGCGCCGGCAGGTCGCGGCCGAGCCGGAGCGCAAGCTCGCCCTCGATGCCGATCAGCCGCAGCTCGGCCGCGCTATAGGATGCCGGGCTCGGCCGGATCATCCGGGCAAAGATCGGCGCGCAAAACGCCGCTGCCGAGGCCGAGGCGACACCGATTTTCCAGCCGCCGATGGCTTCGCCGAGCCGACGGGCGACCGCGTCCTGGATCTGGTAGGCGTCGGCATCCGATTGCGGGCGGCAATCGGCGGGCAGCTCGGCGACGGGTTCGCCGCCGCGCGCTGCACATAACAACCGGGCGGCCGCTTCAGCCTGTTCGGCAAGCATCGCTGATCCTCTCTCGATCGCTCACAACAGCCAACGGGCGGCCGGCTTGGAATCAGCTAGGGTGCGGCGAGGAATTCGAGCGCCGCGGCGACACCGCCGGGGCGGTGCGGGACGCCGGCCCGGTGCAGCCCCATCTCGACCCCGCTCAACGTGCCGCACAGCATCAAGTCGTTGAACCAGCCGAGATGGCCGATGCGGAAGATCCTGCCTTTCAAGCGGCCGAGCCCGGTGCCGAGCGACATGTCGAAATCGTCGAGGATGATCTGGCGCAGCCGGTCGGCGTCGTAGCCATCGGGGACCAGGACCGCGGTCAGCGAATTCGAGTGCTCGCGCGGGTCGGCGCACAGGATTTCGAGGCCCCAGCCGGCGACCGCGCGCCGGGTCGCCTCGGCATGGCGGGCGTGGCGGGCGAAGACCGCGGGCAAGCCCTCTTCCTCGATCAGCATGTGCAAGGCTTCGCGCAGCCCGAACAACAGGTTGGTCGCTGGCGTGTAGGGGAAAAAGCCCGAATGCGCGGTCTCGCGCATCGCCGCCCAATCCCAGTAGGAGCGCGGCAGCTTGGCGCTCTCGGCGGCGGCCAGCGCCTTTTTCGACACCGCGTTGAAGCCGAGCCCCGGCGGCAGCATCAGCCCTTTCTGCGAGCCGGCGACGGTGACGTCGACCCGCCATTCGTCATGGCGGTAGTCGATCGAGCCGAGCGACGAGATTGTGTCGACCATGAAGAGCGCCGGGTGTCGGGCGCGGTCGATCGCGGCGCGGATCTCCGGGATGCGGCTCGCCACCCCGGTCGAGGTCTCGTTGTGGACGACGCAGACCGCCTTGACCCGGTGCTCGCGGTCGGCGGCCAGCTTTTCCTCGACCAGCGCCGGATCGACGCCGTGCCGCCAATCGCCGGGAACGAATTCGATTTCGAGGCCGAGCCGCCCGGCCATCGCCCGCCACAGGCTCGCGAAATGGCCGGTCTCGAACATCAAGCACCCGGTCGCCCGGCGACAAGGTGTTGGCAAGCGCCGCCTCCCACGCGCCGGTGCCGGACGACGGATAGACGACAACCGTCTCCTCGGTCTGGAACACCCGCTTCATGCCGGCGACGACGTCCTTCGCCAATTCGGCGAAGTCCGGTCCACGATGGTCGATCGTCGGTGCGGCGATCGCCTGTAACACCCGGTCGGGCACATTGGTCGGACCCGGGATCTGCAGAAAATGCCGGCCGCTGCGCGCGGCCGGAGTGTTCGATTTTCATCGCCAGCCCCTCGTCTTTCGGCCTACTCCGCCGCGTCGCGGCGCGGCGGTGCTGCGGCGCGGGTCCCGGCGTGGCGGTCGATCTCCTTCTGGATCGCAGCGCTCGCCTTGCCGGTGAAGTCGACATGGTGGCTGGTGGCGTAGTCATAGCTGCCGCGCAGCAATTCGCGGCTCTGCTGGAAATGCGGATGAACGAAGCGCGCCATCAGCTCGTAGTGCTTTTTGGTCGCGTCCCAATCGGCCCAGTTCTGCGCCAATTCGCACAACACGCCAAAGCCGCCCGAGCCCTCGACCAGCCGCTCGACATAGTGGATCGCGTCGTCCGGGGTGCCGATGCAGGCGGTGCCGGTCTCGATCAGCCATTCGATCGGGTCGCCGACATCGGGCGGGATGATCGGAAAGGTCGCGACATCGCGGAAGTAATTGGCGAAGGCCTGGACCCCGAAGCGCACGTTCTGCCGCGCCTGCTCGCGGGTCTCGGCGATGTGAAACAGGCCGACGACGCGCCAGTTCTTGCGGTCGGGGATGTGGCCGTTCGAGCGTGCGGTCTCCTCGTAGAGCCCCCAATTCTCGGTATGCCGCTCCATCGCCATCGGGCTGGTGCCGCCGATCGACAGCATGCCGATGCCGTATCTGCCGGCGAGCAGCGAGCCCGAGGGCGAGCGCGCCGCGGCCACCGCCAGTTCCATCGTCGGCCTGGTGTACGAGCGCAGCTGCAATTGCGCCTCGGTCAGGTTGAACCAGGCGGTCTTGCGGGTCACGGTCTCGCCGCGCAGCAGCGGGACGATCACGTCGAGCGCCTCGTTCATCATCTGGCGCTGGTCGCCTGGGTCGATGCCGATCTTCAAGGCGTCGTGAACAAGGGCGCCGGGGCCGACCCCGAACATCGCCCGGCCGCGGGTCATATGATCGAGCTGGACCATGCGGTCGGCCAGCATGAACGGGTTGTGATAAGGGAGCGAGACGACGCCGGTGCCGAGCCGGACGTGGCGGGTGCGCTGGGCCGCAGCGGCAATGAACATCTCCGGGGAGGCGATCAATTCGAAGCCGCCCGAATGATGCTCGCCGATCCACGCCTCGTGATAATTGAGCCGGTCGAGGTGCTCGAGGAGTTCGAGGTCGCGCTCCATCGACAGGGTCGGGTTTTCGTCGTGATTGTGGAACGGCGCCAGAAAGATGCCGCTGCGCAGATAGAGTTCGTCCATGCCGTGCCCTCCGGCCGAAACCATGCTGGGCCCGATGGTCGGCGATCGAGCCGGCCCCGGCAAGCGATTTCCCGGCGCGGGGTCGAATGCTGATCCCAATCCGACCCGCGGCGCGTGGTGCTTGCCTCGGTTGGTGCGGGTGCGCCACAGTGCGCGGGTGCGGCGCTTCGAGCGATCGATGGACGATACCAGGGATGATGCCGGGGCCGGGGCCGGGGTAGCGCCGCGGGTGGTGGTGCCGGCGGTTCGCGATCGTGCTGCCGGCTGGCTCGGCCGATCGGGAGCGCGGCTGCCGAGCTTTGCCGAACTCGCCGATCCGTCGCGCATTCCGGCGGCGCGCGTCGCGGCCCTGGCCGGGGTCGATCCCGACCGGCCCGACCCGGCCAATCTCGATCGCGTGCACTGGTACAACGACCGTTCGCGCCGCGGCTTTGCCGCCGCCCCCGCGCATCTGCTGTTGCCGCCTGAGCTGACCGGGGTGCGCGCGCCGATCGTGGTGGCGCTCGGCGGCTTTTTTCCGCTGATTGGCGCGCACAAGGTGCTGGCCGCCTATGGCTGCCTGATCCCGCGCCTGGTGACCGGCCGGTTCGACCCCGAGTGCCACCGCGCGGTGTGGCCGTCGACCGGGAATTATTGCCGCGGCGGCGTCGCGATCTCGCGAATGCTGGGCCTGCGCGGGGTCGCCGTACTTCCGCAGGGCATGAGCGCCGAGCGTTTCCGGTGGCTGCGCGAATGGGTCGAGCGGCCCGAGGATATCATCCGCACCCCCGGCTCGGAGAGCAACGTCAAGGAAATCTATGACAAATGCGCCGAACTCGCGCGCGATCCGGGCAACGTCATCCTCAACCAGTTCGCCGAATTCGGCAATTACCTCGCCCATTGGGCGTGCACCGGACCGGCCTTGGCGGCGGTCTACGAGGCGGTGCGGGCGACCCGGCCGGGGCTGCGGCTGGCGGCCTTCGTCGCCGCCTCGGGCTCGGGCGGGACCCTGGCCGCCGGCGATTACCTGAAGGAGCGGCATGGCGCGCGCATCGTCGCGGTCGAGGCCAGCGAATGCCCGACCCTGCTGCGCAATGGCTTTGGCGAGCACAACATCCAGGGGATCGGCGACAAGCACGTGCCGCTGATCCACAACGTCATGAATACCGACCTCGTGGTCGGTGTCTCCGAGCGCAGCACCGGGGCGCTCGATCTATTGTTCAACAGTCGGACCGGGCGCGACTATCTGTCGAGCCGGCGGCAGATCGACCCGGCGGCATTGGCCGAGTTCGAACTCCTGGGGCTGTCGGGGATCGCCAACCCGGTCGCGGCGATCAAGACAGCGAAGCGGCTCGACCTCGGCGAGGACGACCTCATCGTCACCGTCGCCACCGACACCGCCGCCCTCTATGCCAGCGAACGCGACAAATACCGCGGCGCACAATATCCCGAACACTTCGACATGGTCGATGCCGGCGAAGTTTTCGGGGAGCATCTTTCGGGCATCGCCGATAACGACGTGCTCGAACTGACCCAGAACGAGCGTTCGCGCATCTTCAATCTCGGCTACTATACCTGGGTCGAGCAGCAGGGCGTGCCGCTCGCCGCGTTCGAGCGCCGCCGCAGCCAGGAGTTCTGGGCCGGGCTGCGCCGCTCCCTACCCGCCTGGGACGCGCTGATCGCCGAGTTCAACGCCGCCGCCGGATTTGGAGAGCGTGGTTGACCATCGCCTATAGCGAGCTTTTGGGGCGCACCCGCGAGCGCGACCGCAGCCTGCGCGAAAAGGTCATGACGCTCGAAGCAGCAGCCGCACTGGTCCCCGATGGCGCCATGGTCGGGATCGGCGGCAGCACCTTGTCGCGCACCCCGTTGGCGATGATCTGGGCATTGATCCGGGCCGGGCGCCGCGACCTCCACTGCGTGCGCAGCATCAGCTCGAGCGAGGGGGAATTGCTGTTCGCCGCCGGGGCGAGCCGGCATCTGCTGACCAGCTGGTTCAGCCTCGGCATCGTCTGGGGCGTGTCGCGGATCATGCGCGCCTATGTCGAGTCGGGCCGCGCCCGGTTCGAGGAGTGGAGCCACCTGGCGATCGGCATGCGCTTTCGCGCCGGGGCGATGGGGGTGCCGTTCCTGCCGATGCGCTCGATGCTGGGCTCGGACGTGATGGCGCGATTGCCCGATACGCGGGTGATCGACTGCCCGTTCACCGGCGAGAAACTGATGCTGGTGCCGGCTTTGAACCCGGATGTGGCGCTGATCCACGTCCAGCGCTGCGACGCCTTTGGCAACGCGCAGATCGACGGGCTGGCGTTCATGGACCTCGATCTGGCAATGGCCGCGAACCGGGTGATCCTGACCACCGAGCGGATCGTCTCGAACGACCAGATCCGGCGTCGGCCCGACCACACCAAGATCCCGTTTTTCGCGGTCGACGCGGTCGTCGAGGTCCCGTTCGGCGCGGCCCCGCACGAATGCTACGGGCTTTACGAGCCGCTGTTCCGCCATCTCGACGGCTACGCCGCCCAGCTGAAGCCGGACGCCGAGGCCGGCATCCGCGATTATCTCGAGCGCTATTTCTACGAGCCGAAATCGTGGGCCGAGTATCTCGACCGGCTCGGCCTCGAAGAACTGCTCGACGCCGCCCGCCGCGGGACCAGCATTTATGACGACTGACATGACGAGCGCCGCCGCCTATACCGCCAGCGAATTGCTCGCAGTGATGAGCGCCCGCCTGCTGCGCGACGGGCAGACCGTCTTTGCCGGCGTCGGCATCCCGCTGCTGGCCGCGACCTTGGCGCAGCGGCTGCACGGGCCGGGACTGACCATCCTCTTTGAGGGCGGCACCATCGGCGCCTTTGTCGAGCCCGGCAAATTGCCGCCTTCGACCAACGAGCAGCGCTGTACCCGCCGCGCCAACATGGTGCTGGGCAGCACCGACGTGCTGCTGTTGCTGCAGCGCGGCTATGTCGATGTCGGGTTCATGGGCGGCGCCCAGATCGACCAGTACGGCAATCTGAACAGCTCGTCGATCGGCGGCGGCGATGGACGGCCGGCGACGCGGCTGCCCGGCACCGGCGGCGGCAACGACATCGCCAGCCTAACCCAGATGATCGTGGCGATGAAGCACGAAAAACGGCGCTTTGTCGAACGGGTCGATTTCGTCACCAGCCCCGGGTTTCTCCGGGGCGGCGACAGCCGCCGCGAGGCCGGCCTCGTCGCCGGCGGCATGTATCGGGTGGTGACCGATCTTGGGCTCTTCGGCTTCGCCGCGCAGACGAAGCGGATGACACTGTTGGCGCTGCATTCCGGCGCGAGCGTGGCGCAGGTCGAGGAAAATACCGGCTTCGCGATGGCGGTCGCAGCCGATCTTTCGGTGACCGAGCCGCCGAGCGAAAACGAGCTCGCGGTGCTGCGCCACCTCGACCCCGACCGGCTCTACACCGCCTAAGGGTAGGTCGCGATGACCAGCTTTTCGAATACCTTCGGCCTGGCGGTGCGAAATTTCACGAGCTGGCCGCAAATCCCCGACCCGCGGGCGCTGATCGACTATGCGGTCAAGGCCGAGGCGCTGGGCTTCGACTCGCTGTGGGTGTGGGATCACATTTTGCTCGGGGTCGACCCGCCGTTCCCGGTCATCGACTCGCTGACCCTGCTGAGTGCGATCGCGGCGCGCACCAGCCGGATCAAACTCGGCACCGGGGTATTGGTATTGCCGCTGCGCAACCCGGTAGTGCTGGCCAAGGAATTGTCGAGCCTCGATCTGGTCGCCGGGGGCCGGCTGCTGCTCGGCATGGCCTCGGGCTGGTACAAGCGCGAATTCGACGCGGTGGGCGTGCCGTTTCGCGAGCGCGGCCGGATCATGGACCGCAACCTCGAAATCCTGCGCCGCCTGCTAACCGAAGAACAGGTCAACGCCGAATACCCGCCGCACCTCTTGCGCGGCTCGAACATGTCGCCAAAGCCGGCGCGGCTGCCGCCGATCCTGATCGGCGGCTATGTCGATCGCGTCTTGAAGCGCGCGGCGCGGAACGGCGGCTGGCTGACCTACTTTTACACGCCCGACGGGTTCGCCCAGTCCTGGGCCAAGGTCTGCGCGTTCGCCAGCGAGGCCGGCCGGGACCCGGCGAGCCTGCTCAACGCCAACCAATTGGCAATCTATGTCGGCAGCTCGCGGGCGGCGGTCGAGCCGGCGATGCTGGAGTGGCTCGGCCAGGAGTGGGATTACGCGGCCTGGAGCCAATCGACCAAAGACTCGGCGGTGATCGGCACGGTCGACGAATGCGTCGCCCAATTGCGCGCCCAGCTCGCGGTCGGCGTGCAAAAGCTGATCTTCATTCCCTACCGCTATCAGCCCGAGCAGGTCGAGATCATCGCCCGCGACATCATCCCGCGGCTGAAGGGCTAGACTAGCGGCCTCGGTCGAATTCGGCGTCGGCCGCAGCCAGGAGGTCGGGCCCGCAGCGCTCGGCGATCCGTCCATGCGGCCAGGTCGAGGGCTCGACCCGGTAGCGCCGGCGCAGATCCGCCCCATAGCGAGCCACGAGGTCCGGTTCGACCGCGCTCAGCTGGCGTGCGATTATTTCGCCGACTCGGCGCGAGAACGGGCCGGTCTGCTGCTCGATAAAGACGACCCGCAGCGCGCCCGGCCGTTCGGGCTCGCGCGCCAGCCGCTGGCCAAGCCACACCTCGATCACCTCGATGCCGCGCATCGGGTCGCCCGCCGCCGGATCGCGGCCATAGAGCCCGTCGAAGATATGCAGTTCGTCGGGCGGCCGGAGGGCAGCGGCGATCGCGTCGATCGCCGGCATGCCGCCACCCGAATGCGCGGTCAGGATCAAGCGGTCGATTTCGAGGCCGCCGCGCCCGCCGGGCACGCTCTGGGCAAAGCACGCGAGCGCATATTCGGTCAGCCGGTCGAGCCCGCCCGCGAGCATTGCCGGATGATCGTACCAGCTATAGCGCAGCCAGTTGCCGCGCGGCAGCACGGCGATTGTGGGCCGCTTCCGGCCGGAGAGATCGAGGCCGCTGCGCGGCACCTTTTCGGCCAGCGCCATCGCCGCGCCGGCGCGCGAGAAGCCGTGCAGATGGACCACGACATCGACCGCCCCGGCATCGAGCGGGATCTCGTTCCAGCGCAGGAACAGGTCCGGCTGGGTCCCGGCCTGGACGCTCAGCACCGGCGTATCGGCAAGATACGCCTCGCCGACGGCGACCTTGCCCTGCGCCACGGTGGTGAGAAGATCGGTCATCGCCTTTGATCCTGCGATCGCATCCGGAAGTCGGAGTTCACGCCGACGGGTTCACCCGGCGAGCGCCACCGGCTCGACCAGCCCGGCATCCTTGTGCTTGACATTGCCGACGCGCTTGTCGACCGGCCAGATCGCCATCCGCTCGGCCGGATAGGGTCTGAGCAGCGCCTTCAGCCGGTCGCCGTCGGCGGCCGCCTCGCCGAGCCATAGCGGCCAGGCATCGGGATCGAGGATCACCGGCATGCGCTCGTGCAGCGGCGCCAGGAGCGGGTTCGCCGTGGTGGTGACGATCGTAAAGCTGCGCACGATCTCACCTTCGGGCGAGCGCCACCGGTCCCACAGGCCAGCCAGCGCCATCAGCCGCCGGTCGGCCAACGCCACCGCATAGGGCTGGCGCTCTCGGCCGCGCTTTTGCCATTCGTAGAAGCTGTCGAACGGCACCAAGCAACGGCGCCTAGCGAAGGCCTCGCGGAAGGCGGGTTTTAGATCGAGGCTCTCGGCCTTGGCGTTGATCGTCGAATAGCCGATCTTCAGGTCCTTGGCCCAGTAGGGCACGAGGCCCCAGCGCATCGGGTCGAGGCTGCGCTCCTCGGCCCGAGGATCATAGCGCACCACCGGCAGGTCTTCGGTCGGCGCGGCATTCCAGTTGGCCGGGATATTGGGCGTCGGCCGCTGCGGCGGGATCGAAAAGACCAGCTTCAATTCGCTGACGTCGGAGGAAAGACGGGCACGGCCGCACATCGGTCCAAGGTGGCGCGCGGCGCCGCCGGAGGCAATACCGGATAGCGGCAAGGGCCGATCGTTCTTCACCGGGAAGGCGGGTTTCGCTATCGTTCGGTCGGGTCAAGCGCGAGCCAGCGGCAAGACGGGGAAACAACGATGACGACAGCCGAGGAAACCTATGACTTCATCGTGACCGGCGCCGGGTCGGCGGGCTGTGCGGTGGCCGGGCGGCTCAGCGAATCGGGAAAATACCGGGTGCTGCTGCTGGAGGCCGGCGGGCGCGACACCAACCCGTGGATCCACATCCCGCTCGGCTACACCAAGACCTTCACCAACCCGCGGGTCAATTGGATGTTCGAGAGCGAGCCCGAAAAGGAGCTCAACGGGCGCACCCTCTACCAGCCGCGCGGCAAGGTTCTGGGCGGCACCAGCTCGATAAACGGCATGGTCTACATGCGCGGCACCGCGACCGATTACGACGGCTGGCGCCAGCGCGGCTGTGAAGGCTGGGACTGGGATTCGGTGCTGCCGTTCTTCAAGAAGGCCGAGGACCAGGAGCGCGGTCCAGACGAGTTTCACGGCACCGGCGGCCCGCTGCACGTCTCGAACCCGGTGCGCTCGCCACTCGGCGACGCGATGGTCCAGGCCTCGATCGAGGCCGGCATCCCGGCCAACACCGACTTCAACGGCGCCAGGCAGGAAGGCGTCGGCTA
The DNA here is from genome assembly GCA_963755435.1 of uncultured Alphaproteobacteria bacterium. Classification (GTDB taxonomy): domain Bacteria; phylum Pseudomonadota; class Alphaproteobacteria; order ATCC43930; family CGMCC-115725; genus AP-15. Next base: position 15,409 of record CAVWJX010000010.1, on the reverse strand, counting down.
CTACCAGACGACGACCACCAACCGGCGGCGCTGGAGTTCGGCGCGAGCCTATCTGAGCCAGGCGCGCCAGCGGGCCAACCTGACCATCGCGACCGACGCGCACGCCACCCGCATCCTGTTCGACGGCAGCCGCGCCGTCGGCGTCGAGTACCACACCCCGGCCGGGCGCAAGAGCGCGCGGGTACGCGGCGAGATCATCGTTTCGGGCGGGGTCTACGGCTCGCCGCAGCTGTTGCAGCTGTCGGGGATCGGCCCGGCCGGTCTGTTGGCCGAATTCGGCATCCCCTTGGTGCGCGAGGTCGCCGCGGTCGGAGCCAATCTGCACGACCATTTCAACACCTATCTGGTCTGGCGCTGCCCCCAGAAGGTCACGGTCAACGACATGGCGATGAGCCCGCTGCTGAAGCTCAAGGCGGCGATGCAATATGCGACGAGCCGCTCCGGCCACCTGTCGAACGCCGGGATCTATGCCGGCGCGCTGGTGCGCACCGACCCGCGCCTCGAGCAGCCCGACCTGCAGATCAACATGTCCGGCTGGAGCGCGCTCGAACGGCTGCGCACCGGGATCAAGCCGCATCCGTTTTCGGCGTTCACCTTCAGCCCGGTGCATTTGCGCCCGGACGGCCGCGGCTGGGTGCGGCTGAAGAGCCCCGACCCGCTGGCGCCACCGGCGATCCAGTTCAATTTTCTGGCCAGCGATGCCGATTATCAGGCGCTGATCTACGGGATGCGCCTCAGCCGCAAGATCGCCGCGCAGCCGGCGCTGAAGCCGTTCGTCGTCGAGGAGGTGCTGCCCGGCCCCGAGGTCGAGAGCGAGGCCGACATGAAGGAGGAGATCCGGGTGCGCGGCGTCTCCAATTTGCATCCGGTCGGCACCTGCCGCATGGGGCGGGGCCTGGATGCGGTGGTCGACCCGCGCCTCAGAGTGCACGGGGTCGAGCGGCTGCGCGTCGCCGACGCCTCGATCATGCCGCAGGTCCCCGGCGGCAACACCAACGCCCCCTCGATCATGATCGGCGAGAAATGCGCGGCGATGATCCTCGAAGACGCGCTGGCGGCGTAATGCCGTAATCTCGGCGGTCAGGGCGATCGCCAATCTGGCGATGGCGACCGAGGCGACGCCTTTGCCGGCCGATGCCGCCATCTCGCCGGCCCGACCGGCTGCGGCCTCTGTGGCATCGAGAGCTTGGCCGAGGCGACGCGCCTGCCGCCCGTCGTGACCAGCGACCTGCAGTCGGCACCGAAGCGATCAGGGCCGCATTGGCGTCACACAGCGGCTCAATCAGAAAACCTAGGGCGATGCATGCCGCCAAATTTTGGGAAGCGGGTCGCGGCCTCGTCGCCCTGCGTGAGGATGTCGGCCGTCACAACGTCCTCGACGAGCTTGCCGGTGCACTTGCCTGCAGCGGCGTATCGCCGGCCCGCGGCATCCCGTTACTGACCAGCCGCGTCTCGGCCGAACTGGTGCAGAAGGCAGCGGTCATGGGGCGCCGATCATCGTCGCGGTGTCGGTGCCGACGGCGCGGGCGGTGCGCACCGCCGAGGCCGCCGGCATCACGCTTGCGGCGGTGGCCCGCGACGACGGGTTTAAATTGTTCGCCCATCCCCACCGCATCGTGCCGGGGAGTTGCGAACATGCCGCCTGACAAGCTCGTTTATATGGGCAACCAGATCGGCAAGTATTTTTCTGCGCAAAGCCAGGAGGCCGCCGCCCGCCGGCATCGCCGACCATCTCAACAAATTCTGGGAACCGCGCATGCGCAAGGCCATCGTTGCGCGCCTCGCCGTCGGGCGGTGGGCGGTCTCGACCCAATGGTCCGCGAAGCGGTCGAGACGCTGCCGACCTAGCCGCCGCACCATCGGCCAATCCACCCGGTGGCCCCGGCCAGTACCACCTCCCTGACGGACACAGAGCGGCGGGTCCAGCGGCCATGCCCAGTAATGCACTGAGGAGACCTCGAACGCGGCCAAGTCAGGAATATTCAGGCGCCGATAGCGGGCGCTGGTGGCGTTGACGATCGCGCGAGAGACTTGACCCGATCCTCGCAAGGTCAAGACCAAGCGGTTGCCGTTTGGGTCCGCGTGCCGGGCACGCCTGTCAACTTCGTCGGGGATTGCGATTTCCGCGCTAAGCCTTTGCGCTTGGTTGCAAGCTCGCGCCCTTAGCGCTGCGCCGGTGCCGCCGATCGGAAAGCCCGAGGTGATTTTCGATCCGTGCCGACGCGCCGGGCTTGGCCACAAAAGCACGGGCGATCCAGAGCGAGCGTGGAAAGGCCCTCGACGACGCCACAGCCGAGTGACAGTCCCTGTGAGTCTCTCAAGGTTGGCTGGGAGACCAGGATTCGAACCTAGACTGGCGGAGTCAGAAGTCCGACAACCTACGCCGCCGAGAGCCGCCGCAAGCCCTATGTCGGCACCAAAAGGCGCTAATTTCCTTGCTTTTCTACCGCTAGAGTCCGACATTCACCGTCGCGGCTACGATCTCCGGTGCCGACATGGTGCCGACATGGCGCGGATGGGGAATGCTCGATGCGGGCAAAGATCACCAAGCGGGTTGTCGATGGTGCTGAGCCAGGAGACGCCACCTACCTTGTCCGCGACACCGAAGTGAAGGGCTTTGTGCTTGTCGTGACGCCGGCGGGCGCAAAGTCCTATGCGGTCGATTACCGGGCCGGTTCAGGCCGCGGCTCGCCGAAGCGGCGGTTGACCATCGGCAAGCATGGTTCGCCTTGGACGCCGGAAACGGCGCGTACCGAGGCAAAGCGCCTGCTCGCCGAGGTTGCAGCCGGCCGCGATCCGGCGACGGCACGCCAAGAGGACCGCAAGGCGCTAGCCTTCAGCGACCTGATCGATCTCTATCTGGCCGAGGGCGTCGGCCACAAAAAAGCCTCGACCCTCAAAGCCGATCGCGGGCGCATCGAGCATCACCTGCGGCCCCTGTTCGGCAAACTGCGAGCTGATCGTATAGTTCGCGCCGATGTCGAGCGGCTGCGCAACGCCGTCACTGCCGGCAAAACCGCCGAGAAGAGTCGAGAGCGGCGAGAAGCGGCGGTCCGGCAGCATGGCCACAGGCGGCAAGGGCGTCGCCGCGCAATGCGTGACGCTCGTCAGCGCGATCTTCGCATTCGCGATCGAGCGCGGCCTGTGCGCCGACAACCCGGCGCGCGGCGTCAAGAAGGCGCCGGTGCGCAAGGTCGAGCGCTTTCTGTCCGAAGCGGAAATCGCCCGGCTGGCTGCGGCGCTCGACGCCGAGGCAGAGCGGACGGGCAACCACTATCCCTCGGCCGCGATTAAGCTGCTGCTGCTGACCGGCTGCCGGCGCGGCGAGATCGTCAACCTGCGTTGGGAGCACGTCGATTTCGAGCACGAATGCCTGCGCCTCCCCGACAGCAAGACCGGCGCCAAGATCGTCTACCTGAACGCGCCGGCGCGGGCGCTACTACAGGAATTGCCTCGGATGGCGGGCAACTCGCGCGTCATCCCTGGCATGCGAGCCGAGAGCGCGAGCGCGGCGATCGACAACGTTTGGCCGAGCGTCCGTCAAGCCGCCGGGCTCGCCGATGTTCGGCTGCACGATCTGCGGCACAGCTTTGCCAGCGTCGGCGCTGCCGGTGGGCTGAGCCTGCCGATCATCGGGGCGCTGCTCGGCCACAAGCACGCGACGACAACGGCGCGTTACGCGCACCTGTCGGCCGATCCCCTGCGCGCCGCCAACGACGCGGTGGGCGCAAAGATCGCCGCTGCTATGAACCGGAAGCCCGGCGCCGCGGCTTCGGCCGAGGTGGTCGCGCTCCCTTCCCGGACCGGCGACGCCGGCAGGTAGCGTTGCGTTCGACCCAAGGGGGCGCTCGGGCGCAAAGCGAGGCCACTTCGCGTATGAGGAGCCGAAAGCGCAAGTGAACGGCGTACCCGAGCCCAGCAAAACACGCTGCGCTTGCCACGTGAGATTTGCGCGGCATCGCATCGTGAGTGACAGGACGATCAGACAATGACGGGACTCAACCCTCAGCGACCCCGCCTTCTGCTGATCCTTGGCGCCGGCTCCGCCATTCATGCGGGCGCACCCTCAACGAAACAGATCACCGACCTCGTTTGCCAAATCGAGGAGGAACCTATCCGCTTGGTGATCACCCGGTTGCGGGAGCAGCGCAGCGAAGGAAACTTCAACTTTGAGACGGTTCTGGCTGCTCTTGAGGAATTGGATGAGTTCCAGGTTCGTCGGCGGCTCCCGACCGCCTGGCAGCGCATTGCCGGCCATCTTAGCGCCTTTGCGGAATTACTGCCTGAGCTTTCAGACGCTGAAGATCACAGCTTTTTAATTGCGAGAACGCGACTTGTGGGTCGTATCAAGAACTTTGTAATCGAGCAAACCGCTAATGCCTCAGCCGCCGCGCTTCAAGCATTTTTCGATCGGCTGAAAGCAGCCTTTGATCTTACCGTCTTGACCCTAAACTACGACGATCTCATCGACCGAGCGGGGGACTGGTACGACGGGTTCGGCATGTCCGCGCCGCCGCACAATTGCGGAGAATTCGACTTCTCGGGATTCCCCGCTCAGTCAACTACCCATCCCGCCGTACTGCTGCATCTGCACGGAAGCGTCCGTTTTGACTTCCCTCCCTGGCTCCCTGGATACAGGGGCGAAATCGTGCGCCACGCTGCAGCCAGAATGGGGATGGGCAGCACGCTGCAACCGCCACAGGGAATTGCTCAACCGTCGCCAATCATCGCGGGCGAGGGAAAGGATCGATGGATGACCCGAGCTTGTGTTCCATTCGGGTATTACTACAACGCCTTCGTCAGGACACTTCATACCTGCCCGCGCCTGCTCATCGGCGGCTACGGTGCTCAAGACTTGCATGTCAATTCGTGGCTCGAAGATCATCATAGGGTGCACGGTAACAACAAGCGGATGGTGCTAATCGACAACTCTCCGCAGGTTAAAACGCAGCATATTCCACGAGCGCTCGTGTTTGGGGGCACGGACGGTAATTTCCCGCCACAGGACCCAAAACAGATCCGAGAGATTATTGATGGTTTGAAGAGCACGTGACCCGGCTGAGCGCCGCCGCGATGACCGGGTTTCGGCGCAACGTCGCCCCATGGTCCAGCATCCGTGGAGGACTGCATCCCCACCAAAGATTCAGACAGCATCAACCGACTCAGTCTAATCTTGCTGCACGGTACCGCCACTGATACCATCTAACTGACGAGAGCGACAGGGCATGCCGCGCGCCGACAGGACGCTCGCCCGGATGCAGGCGAATCCGCGCGACTGGCGGATCGCGAGCCTTGAGGCGGTAGCTGCCGCGCATGGCGTCAACGTTCGCAAGCCGGGCGGCAGCCACGTGGTTTTCGAGCATCCCGCCGTCGCGGAGGCGGTGTCGGTTCCGGCGCGGCGGCCGATCAAGCCGGTCTACGTCCGCCGCTTTGTCGCGTTGATCGAGGCGGTGCGAGCGAGCGCAGAATGAGTGACACCGAATATCGCTTCACGGTCCGGCCGCTGAGCGACGACGAAGGCGGCGGCTGGCTGGTCGAGTTCCCCGATCTGCCCGGCTGCATGTCGGATGGCGAGACGATCGAGGAAGCCATCGCCAACGGCGAGGACGCGAAACGCTGCTGGATCGCGGCGATGACGGAGGCGGGGAGGCCCATCCCGCCCCCTTCGGCCGAGCCGGCGGAGGGGTACAGCGGGAAGTGGCAGCTCCGCGCGCCGAAATCGCTGCATCGCCGTCTGGCCGAGCGCGCCAAGCGCGAAGGGGTTAGCCTCAACACCCTAGCCGTCACGCTGCTGGCCGAGGGTCTGGGCGAGCGCTCCGCGCATGGCGGCTGAGGTCCCAGAGTCCGAGCTGGCCGACGCTGCGCCCAGCCTGCCGGAGAAGATCGGGCCTGCCGACCTTGAAGCGCTGAACCAAGCCCTTGGGGCGCTGTTCGTCGAGTTGCGCTTTGCGCATGGTCTGCCGCCGGGCGAAACGCATGGCCGGCTGAGCGCCGTCGTCACTCTCCGCGCCGCGTGGGGTTTTCTCATCCGATTCGAACCGGTGCTAGCGGAGAGCCTGCACGTGCCCCTAATGAGCCTGCACAGCGCTCTGCTGGCGCTGAACGAGAACAACATCGAGCCGATCCTGAAGCCGATAAAGCGCACGGGTCGAGCGACATCCAGCCCGAGGCGCTACGCACTGATCGGCATTGCGGTCGGCGCCACCCAGCGGCTCGAATGGATAGGCCTCTCGCCGGCGGACGCCAATAAAGCGGTCGCGACGAAGCTGAACGCTCTCAGCATCAAACCGACCCGGGGCAAGAATCGCGTCACCGCGGACACGCTGCGACGGTGGCGCGAACAGATCAACGCGGCGAAACCGCTGCTCCGATCGCTGCCGCGGGTGCTCCAATCGAAGCTGAGCGCCGAAGACCTCGGGTGGATTAACGCCGCGATAAATGTGGACAGCATGATGACCGAGAAGTCGTGCGTGCAGATCGCGGCGCTTGCCGTCGCCGACGCGCGACGCTTCGTCCTGCTCGCCCTGGAGAAATCCATCTCTGAAATGGCGCTCGCCGATCCGCCTAAGCCCCCCTCTTAGCCGCGCGACATCGGCCCCATCGTCCTGTCACTCGGTGCCGCACGGCGCCCCGACATGACGGTGACGACATTGGACGATCTCGACACGCTCTTCACCACAGCCGAGGCGGCCAAGCTGCTCCGGCTATCGCTACGTACCTTGGAACGCTTTCGGACGGCCGGCACCGGGCCGCGCTTCCGAGTCCTCGGGCGGGCGGTCCGCTATACGGACCGGGATTTGCGGGATTACCTGGAGCGTTGCGTCCGGCGCTCTACCAGCGAGATAGGGCTGCGGCCGTGATCACGGCCGTCCGCGCGCTCGGCGCGGCTCTCGCCCTCGGGCTGCCCGCCTTCCCGTGTCGGACCGACAAGGCGCCCGCATGCCCACATGGCTTCCACGACGCGACTGCCGATCCTTCCGCGCTCCGCGAGCTGTGGCGCCGCCACCCCGCCCCGCTCGTTGGGGTGCCGACCGGCGACGCGTCGGGCGTCGACGCGCTCGATATCGACGCGCCGCGACATCCCGAGGCGGCCGTGTGGTGGGTGCAGCATCGTCGTCGGCTGCCGACGACCCGTACCCACCGGACCCGCTCCGGCGGCCTGCACGTGCTGTTCGAGCATGCCGCAGGGATGCGCTGCTGGACCGGCAGGCCGGTGTCCGGCATCGACGGTCGCGCGGACGGCGGCTACATCGTGTGGTGGCCGACCGAGGGCGAGCCGGTGCTGCGCGAGGAACCGCCGGCGCCGTGGCCCGATTGGCTGCTGGACGAGCTGACCCCGCCGCCGGCGAGAACGCCGGCATGGGCGCTGGCTACGGACTTGTCCAGCCCTGAACGCGGTTCGCGCTACGGCAGCGCCGCGCTGCGACATGCAGCGAACCGGGTGGCGCGCGCGCCTGTCGGAAATCGGAACAGCACGCTTAACAACGAGGCCTTCGGTGTCGCCCGCCTCGTCGCGGCGGGGGTGCTCAACGCCCAGGATGTCGCCGATACGCTCGCCGCTGCCGCGGTTGCTTCTGGGCTCGCGCCGCGCGAAGTGGAAGCGACGCTCCGCAGTGCGCTCGCCGCACGGGGGCTGCTGTGACCGTGGATCTCAGGCTCGCCGTCAAACGCGCTACGGGTCAGGCTCCGCCGCCGCCGTGGCGTGATCCAGATATGCGGCTGGTGGAGGACGACCGCACGCCGGCTCCCGCGCTCGATAACGACGCGCTGCCGGCGGGGTGGGGCGATTGGATTGCGGCCGAGGCGGCGGCACGCGGCTGTCCGCGCGATTATGTCGCGGCTGGGTTGATCGCCGGCGCCTCGGCATGGATCGGCAACGCCAGGCACGCCGGCGCTACCGCGACGTGGAGCGAGCCGCCGCATGTGTGGCTGGCGCTGGTCGGGCCCCCGTCGACCGGCAAGACGCCTGCGCTGCGGCCGATCGTCGAGGCGAGCCGGGCCATCGAGCGCGAGGCCGAGCCGGCTTGGCAAACCGCGAGCACGGAACACGCCGCGCTCGCCGAGGGCGCCCGTGCGATCGAGGAGCAGTGGCGCGCGGCGGTTCGTGCGGCGACAAAGGACGGCACATCGCCGCCCCAGCGCCCACCCGGTGCCGATTCGCCACCGCCACCGCCGAGGCCGCGGGTAGTCGCAATGGACACGACCACCGAGGAGCTGCAACGGCTTCTCGCCGAGCAGCCGCGTGGGCTCCTCTACATGCGCGACGAGCTGGCCGGGTGGTTGGGAAACCATGACCGCTATGGCGGCCACGGCGGAGACCGGGCGTTCTTTCTCGAGGCGTGGAACGGCGGCGCCTATGTCGCGGACCGGGTCAAATACCACGGCACTCCGGTGCGCATCGCTCGCACAACGCTAACGATCCTCGGCGGCATGCAGCCCGACCGATTGCGTGAGGCGCTGGCCGGCGCGGATGACGGCTTGGCGGAGCGGCTGGGATACATATGGCCGGAGCCGGCACCGATCACGGCGTTGGTGCGCGAACTCAGCAGCGAGGCCCGCGCGCGTCGCGAACGGCTTATGGTTACCGTGCGGCGCCTGTCGGAATTGGCGATGGACGGCGACCCGTCAGGGGAGCCGGCGCCCCGCATATTGCGGCTCGACCCCGACGCATTCGAACTGTTCGACGAGTTGCGCCGCGAGGCGATGGAACGGGCGCGATCATCCCGCGGGCTCGCTGCCGGCTGGCACGGCAAGACACCGGGCCGCGCCCTCCGCCTGGCGCTTATCTATGAGCTCCTGGCGTGGGCAGGGGGCGACGGCCCCGAGCCGCGCGCTATCACCGCCGATGCGGTGGTGCGCGCGGGCGGGTATCTCGACTATCTCGCGGCGATGCTCGATCGCGTGATCGCCGGGCTCGCGATCGGCCGGGCGGAGGCAGACGCGGCGATCATCGCGCGGCATATCCTCGCTGACCGGCCTGCCGCGCTTAATGAGCGCTTGCTCTATCAGCGCCCCGGATGGACCTGGCTGCGCGACGCCGAGCGCCGGGCTGCGGCTCTGCATGTGGTCGCTGAAGCGGGGTGGATAAGAGCGGCGGCGCGGGCCGGCAATGGGCGGCCGCGCGGCGATTGGGAAGTGTCGCCCCGGCTCTGGCAGAGGGTACCGTGAACCGCTGGCGGCAGCGGCTCGCCGAGCTGCACGGGGGTGCCGACGAGCAGCGATCGGCGCCCTCGCCCGCCGTTCAAAATGCTCAGAACGTTCAGAACCTCTCACCAGCCCCGACTTGTGAACATTTTGAACAATTCGAACAACAGACAGGGCCGGATCTGTGGGCGCCGGCAGCTTGGTTCGAGCCGCTGATGCCCCCCGGTTCAGGGGAGCCGACATTCGACCGGCCTTGCCCGTCGCGCCGCGGCCGTGTCGAGCGCTGTGGCCCAGCGGTGCTCCACTTCTGTATCGAATGCGGTGCCTGGGGTGCATTCGGGTACGGTGTGACCGGTGGTAGCCCCGGCCGATGGTATTGCCGCGACCACCGACCAGGATCGATGCCATGACGCGCACGATGCTCAAGGCCGCGTGAGGGACCTGATCGTATGTCCACGCTGGAAGGCGCAACCGAACCTACGCCACCTCCGCTATCGGTGCCAGCACCGCGCGTCAGGCTCTCGAAAACGGCGCGCGGTCCTGCCATCGACCCGGTCCTCGATGAAACAGAGGACCGGGAAGATTTCCGAACCCGCTTCCTCGCCGCGTTCGGGACGACCGAGCACAGCATCGCCGAGATGCTCTTTCAGGAAATCCTCAACGTCCTTCGCACCGATCCCACGAAGCCCTTCGACGCTGCGGCGGCAAACCTCGTACTGGCGCTGCTGCACCGGATCGGCCCGAAGGATGAGCTAGAGGCGATGCTCGTCTGTCAGATGATCACAGCCCACCTTGCGGTAATGGACGCAAGCCGGCGGGCGCTCCACGTCGAGCAAACACCTGGTGGACGACAGGCATATCTAAGCCTTGCGCGCAAGCTGATGACGCTGTTCACCGCACAGATGGACGCGTTGAACCGCCATCGGGGCAAAGCGACGGTCCAGAAGGTGGTCGTCGAGAAAGTCCTCGTTGCCCCTGGTGGCCAAGCTGTCGTCGGGGCGGTTTCGAGCCGGAGGCAGGGGGATGGGTAAAAATTCGAGTGGTCAACCTCGCGGACCCGGCTGGCAGCGCGGGATTGAGGCGGCACGAGCGGCGGATCGGTGCGGAGCCCGGACACGGCGGGGGACAATCTGCCAATCGCCGGCGATGCCGAACGGGCGATGTCGCATTCACGGCGGTCGAAGCCCTGGAGCGCCCCCAGCCGAGCGCAACGGCAACTGGCGGGGCGGGTTCTATTCCCAGCAGTCTCAGGCGGAGCGGCGACGCCTCCGCGACCTGATCCGGCAGATGCGAGAGACGATGGGCGATTTGCCATGACCGAGACGAAGGTCCGAGAGCCACAGTTTGCAATGCCTGATGAGCTTCCCGAGGACAACCTACCCGAGCCTCTGGCGTTGACCTCGGAGCAATACGCTGAGGCGAAGGCCCGGGAAGAGCAGTACCGGCTCGAATGGGCCGCGATCAACAAGGCGCTCAGCGACAACTCGATGGCTGTGACGCGTGCGATGTCGCGATGGTACTCGCGTCCGGGCGAGCGCGAGCGCCACACCGAACGAGTGATGACGCGGTTCGAAGAGGGGTCGTTCCTCCTCAATCGGATCGGCGCGGAAGCCGTGGTCGATCAAGACCTCGCCGTCGTTCTCCTTTATTTTCGGCGCGGGCTCATCGATGAGTATGGCGCCGGACCGGCAGTAATGATGCTAATCGACCGGGCCGTCGCCGCGTACCAGGATTTCATGCGGGTCGAGGGGTGGGTGGGCAATCTTTCCATCCTGATCGAGCACGAGTTTTTCGGTCTTGATGGACCGAGCGCCCACTTTCAGGATCGCTACGGCCGAGAGGGGCGCAGGATACGGGGCCTCACCGTCGAGGAGCACCTCGCCCATTTGCGGGAGGGGCTGATCCCGTTGGCCGAACGCTGCGGCCGGGTCATGCGTGAGGCGCTCGCGAATTTGGAGGGGCTACGCGCCGCACCGAGCCAAGCGGTCGAGCGGTCGAGGCCGGCCCGGATATCGATCAAATTCGAGTTGCGGGCGCCGGGTTAGATAAGCCCCTTCGTTTCATCGCAACCCGTCGGCGCCACTTTGAGGCCTGATAAGGACTGCACGCGATGAAGACCATGGCGCATGCGCTCAATCGGCGATTCTTCGTCGCGCTACCGTTGGCCGGGATTGGGATCAACTGAGCTTCCTCGCGACGCGGGCTCAATCGAACGAGAGGCCTGAACCACTCCCCGTTGTGCCGCCTCCTTTCCGGCAATGAACGCATTGACCTCATCAGGCAGAGCACCGTCGATCAACATGAAGGCTGCCTCGCAGCGATCCCTATCCGCCATCAGAGCGAAGGCTATGCGTTCAAGAAGGTGCAACTCGCTCCGCGCGCGGCGTTCGAAATTATGGTCCCGGCGCAGCCTGCCAAGGATGTCGCTGGCTATGTTCATCGCGCCGAGAATGTCGGCCTCGGGGGTTTGCAGGCCCGTAAGCAATTTGGGTTTGATGGCGATCCTTCTTGGAAAGCGGGCCAGCGCTACCGCCAATTTTGCTGGTTGCGCCCATGGGGCACGGACGCCTTCGTCCGGGGACAAGGAAAAACGGATCTCCAAAAAGCTCAGTGGCGCAACGAACCGATCTCCGATCCCTTGTTCGAGCCGGCGAATGAGGTCGTCCATCAGTCCGGTGACTGCGTCTTGAGGTATCTCGCCCTTGCCGCCGAGCCGCCGAAAAACCTCCGACAGATCCTTTTTGACCTTGTCCGCCTTCGATTTGACGTAGCTGGCGACATCGTCCCCGACCAACCCGGACAATTTCTGCCGCGCCTTCTCGTCGATCGCCTTGACTTCGGTTTCGATGATACCGATCACGCCAGCCGGAACCCAATAAACCCCTTTCTCCAAAGGCAGCCCAAGCACCTCGATAACAGTTTGACTGCCTCTGCGAAAATCGTTGATCTCTTTTAACTCTTGTTCTTCAAACATCGACACTCTAAATGCCTGATGATGTGTGATGCTGCCATCGGTGTGCCTACTCTCTTGCCCGAATATTCGCGGGTTTACTGGGGCGTCAAGTGGCCTGATCGCATTGGAATACGCTATTGTCAGCTGTTTCCCGTTCGCGGCAATTTCCGATATGCGCTTCGCGAGCGCGTCTAGTTTCGGCACGCCGAGGATGGCCGTCGGTGGTTCATCTACCGACCCGTCGCGTTTGTTCTGCGGCTGGACTTCCCCTGTCTCCGGATCGACCAATACCAGAGCATCTCCTTGGACTCGCACTTGTTCAAAGCAACTGACGCAGTAGCTATTCCATTGTGCGGTCGCTTCGGGGGAACCTGTTGCGGGCACCAGCGCAGGGATGTTGGCGGTCGTCTTCGTCAATAGTCCTGACCGGAGCCAAATGAGATCGAACCAGCGACGCCATTGGTCAAACAACAGCGGCTCGACCGGAAACACGAAGTTGGTCTGCGTCGGATCGACCCCATCGAGACCGAAATTCGGCGAAGCCCCAGCAATCAATACCCAGGCGGCGTCCTTCTTCTGCGGCGATACGGCGATGCAATTCGTCGGCGCGCCGGGACCTCCCACCATGGGCAGCAGGCGAAATTGAAGCCGACCGTTTCCGCGCCCCTGGAGTTCTGACAGCTCTTCAAGGTCACGCTGGCGTGTCGGACATCCGGCGAAAACGGCAATGATGAGCACTGCCTGAATATCCTGGTGCTCTTCGAGGACCGTCTTCAACCATTCGGCCCCGCGGTGGTCGATACCACCGATAACGCCCATGACCTTCGACGCTCCCGCTAGAACGTGGTGGAAGGGTACCGGAAATGGGTATTGAGCCGCCCCGGCCAGGACGTGATGAGACGGCCAGATGAAGGGCGGAACTGGCTCGGTAAGGGCCGACATCCCGGCCTCGCGGCGCGGCGAACGGCATGGCGCTCTTTCCACATTCTGCTCCGATCCAAGCAGTGTGATCAGTATATCGAGGTGCGCATTTTGAACAGGTGGCTTCGCTTCGCGCATGGACCTGCGCGAGGTATTCGCCACCAATCTGCGCCGCCTCCGGCACGAGAAGGGGCTGTCGCAGGATGATCTCGCCTACGAAGCGGAGGTCAGTCGCAGCTACCTGAGCCAGCTTGAAAAGGGCACCTATTACGCGAGCCTCAAGATCGTCGCGAGGCGCCGAAGCGCTCGGCGTCGAGGCCGCCGAGTTGCTGAAGCAGCCTAGCGCGCGGCGCGACCCCGCCTAGGGCGACCCGAGGCGATGCAGCATGGCCGCCGGGGACGGGCTTCCCGGCTTCTCGCTTCTTTCCATTCCCGCCTGGAAGCTACATCATCCGCGTTAAGGTAGGGAGCGAGGGCGTGTTAAGGCGCGATGCAGCCTGAAGAGGGGCAAATCCTGACCGGCCCGCAATTCAGCGAGCCGGTGCGGGTGGAACCGTCAAGGCCGACGGACCGGCCGGTTGGGTATTGGGCGTCGTCGGGATCAAGACCGAGAGGTTTCGCCGCGTCACGCTGACCGAGGCCGACCTCGCTCAGATCACGATCCAATCCGCGACCCTCGCCTTTGACGGCGATCCGAACCTGCTACGGCTCGGCCTGCAAGCCTATGCCCTGGGTATCGCTTTCGAGTTCGACCCCTTTTTCGGGCTGTCGATCAGCCGCGTCGATCCGCTGCCCCACCAGTTGGAGGCGGTTTACGACCACCTTCTGAAGCTGGCCGCGATCCGCTTCCTGCTGGCCGACGACGCCGGCGCCGGCAAAACCATCATGGCCGGTCTGCTGATCCGCGAATTGAAGCTGCGCGGGCTGATCGAGCGCGTGCTCGATCGTCTGCCCGGCCAACCTCGCGTTTCAATGGCAGCGTGAGCTGAAGGAAAAATTTGACGAGAAGTTCGACGTCGTCAAAGGCGGCGACCTCCGCGAGCAGTACGGGGTCAACAATTCCTGGAACAGATCACAGCTCATCACGTCGCTCGACCTGGCGAAGCGCGACGACATTCTGCCGGGCCTGCGCCAGGTCCATTGGGACCTGGTCATCGTCGACGAGGCGCACCGCATGTCGTGGTCGCCGCCGGCCCGCAAGACCGCCCGCTATGCCCTCGGCGAGCTGCTTCGCGACAACACCGACCACATGCTGCTGCTGACGGCCACGCCGCATAAGGGCGACCCGCCAAAATTCACGCTGTTTCTGCAGCTTTTGACCCGGACGCGTATGCCGACGTGACCTCGATCCGCCAGGCGATGGAGAACCGCCGGGCGCCCTTCTACCTGCGGCGGACCAAGGAGGCGATGGTCTATTTCCCCGAGCGGGCCGACGACGGCGAATGGGTCGCCCGCAAGGTGTTCACCAAGCGCATCCCCCACACTGTCGAGTTCAAGATCGACGGCGACGAATTCGAGCTTTACGCGGAGGTTACCCGTTCATCCGCCGGCAGAGCGCGCTGCCGAAGCCCGCGACGAGGACACAAGGGCGCGCGCGGTTGGCTTCCTCATGGCGATCTATCAGCGCCGCCTCGCTTCATCGTTCTACGCGCTGCGACATTCGCTCGAAAATCGGGTCAACCGCCACACTGAACACCTTTAAGAAACCGCCCGTCATTGTCGCGAAGAGCAGGCCGAGACTCCCGACCGAAGACGAATTGAAGAAATGGAGGATGCCGATCGGGAAAGAAGGAACGTGAACTGGAAGCGACACCTTGGCCGGCAACCCCGAGGAGGTTCTCGAAGAAATCGCCGACCTGAGCGTCTCGCCGTTTTGGCGCAAGCGTCGAGGACACCGGCAGCGAGGTCAAGCTGGCGCACGCTCCAGGAGCCTCCTCGAAAGCAAGGGTTTTTCGCCGACCCGGACCTTCGACTGCTTATGTTCACCGAATTCAAGGATACGCTCGATTACCTCCTGTCGACAATTGAAGTCCTGGGGTTTGAAGGTCGGCCCATTTACGGCTCATGAATATCGGCGCTCGCGATAGGCGGGCACTCGTCTTTATGCCGAGCACCAGTTTATGGGATGGGGCCACCCAGTGCTCGTCGCGACCGAAGCCGCGGGTGAAGGCATCAACCTCCAATTCTGCCATTTCCTGATCAACTACGACATTCCTTGGAACCCGAAGGCTCGAACAGCGCATGGGCCGCATCCACCGCTACGGCCAGACCACGACTGCCTCATCTTCAATTTCGTCGCGCCGAACACCGTCGAGGGCCGGGTGCTGAAAGGCTGCTGGACAAACTCCAACTGATCCGCGACGCGTTGGATGATGACGCGGTTTTCAACGT
>CAVWJX010000009.1:0-206346 GCA_963755435.1 uncultured Alphaproteobacteria bacterium | reverse complement strand
CGTTCTCGTTTGTGCCGTGCCTTCCGATTGAACACGCACCACGCGGCTTTTGCCGGCCGGTGATTGAACCTGTGGGCGATCTCTCCGACGTGATCACATGCAATTTTCCCCAGGGTTTTAAGGTCAGGTCGAAAGATGCCAACTCGGCCTGGCGCGCAGTGGTGAAGCAGGTACTTGACCAGGGCTGTTTCCTCGGGACAGAGGTCGATGAGCCGCCTGACGCTAATTTTTTGTCGGGTAACCAGCTTCATTCTGAGGCAAGCATCGCAGCCGCTGACGGGTAAACACACGGCGCTCCCCTCCGGTGAGCAATCAAGCATATGAGGACGTCGGGCTCGTCAATTCGCGGGTGCGTGCGGCGGGCGGATATGCCTAGATAGATAGGTCAGAGTATGCTGCGGGGGAGCGACGCCATGCCGAATGTCGAACCGCACCGCTTGTCGGCGACCGAGATCGTGCAGCTGATCGAGGGTGGGGAGCTGACCGCCGAGGCGGTGGTGGCGAGCTGCCTCGAGCGGATCGCAGTGCGCGAGCCGGTGGTGCGGGCGTGGGCGTATCTGGCGAGCGAGGCGGCGCTGGCGCAGGCGCGGGCGTTCGACCGGGCGGGGAAGAAGATGCTGCTCGGCGGCGTGCCGTTCGGGCTCAAGGACATTTTCGATGCCGCCCAAATGCCGGCGACTTATGGCTCGCGCATCTACACTGGCTGGCGGCCGCCGAGCGACGCCAGCGCCGCGGCGCTGCCCAAGGCGGCTGGTGGCATCCTCCTCGGCAAGACCATCACCACCGAATTCGCTAACCGTTACCCGGGCCCGACATCGAACCCGCACGATCCGGCCTGCACCCCCGGCGGCTCGTCGAGCGGCTCGGCGGCGGCGGTCGCCGATTTGATGGTGCCATTGGCGATCGGCACGCAGACCGCGGGCTCGGTCATCCGCCCGGCGGCTTATTGCGGGGTCGTCGGCTTCAAGCCGAGCTTTGGCCTGTCCCCGCCCGGCGGCATGCGGATCAACACCGAGACGCTCGACACGGTCGGGATCATGGCGCGCTCCGTTGCCGACATCGCGTTGTTCCGGGCGGCGATGATGGCGATCCGGTATGAGCCACCGGCGATGCCCGAGACGCCGCCGCGGCTCGGCCTGTGCCGCGGCCCGCATTGGGACGACGCGCAACCCGAGGGTCGGGCGGTGCTCGAAACCGTGGCCGACCGGCTCGCCGCCGCCGGCGCCAAGCTCGCCGACGCGGCGCTGCCGCCGGAATGCGCCGAGGCCGACGACATCCAGCAGACCCTCGGCGCGTTCGAGGGGCTGCGCAACCACATGCCCGAGCTCTACCGCCACGAGGCATTGCTGAGCCCGCAATTGCGCGAGACCAAGATCGCGCTCGGCCGCAAATTGACGCTCGACCAGTTCCGCAACGCCTGCCGCGCCGCCGAGAAGGCGCGGATCGCGGCGCGCGAATGGGCGTCGAGGTTCGATGCGATCCTAACCCTCCCCGCCCCCGGCCAAGCGCCGCGCGGGCTCGGCGACACCGGCTCGGCGATGTTCAACGCGCTGTGGACCCAGCTCTACATGCCGTGCCTGACCCTGCCCGCCGGTAGAGGCCCCGATGGCTTGCCGGTCGGGATTCAGCTGGTCGGCCGCCGCCACAACGATGCCCGGCTGCTGGAAATCGGCCTCTGGGTCGAACGCCGGCTTGCAATGGGAGACGCCAGATGAGCGGCGCCGAGCGCTTGACCGCGAGCGACGCCGCCGCCCGCCTCGAAGCCGGCACCCTGACCGCCGAGACCCTGGTCCGCGACTGCCTCGACCGCGTGCAAGCCCGCAGCGAGGTCAAGGCCTGGGTGTGGCTCGACCCGGAGCACGCGCTGGCGCAGGCGCGCGCCGTCGATCGGGCCGGGCGCCCGGGCGTGCTGAAGGGCGTGCCGGTGGGGGTCAAGGACGTGATCGACACCTACGACATGCCGACCCAGCACGGCTCGCCGATCTACCGCGGCAGCCGGCCCTTTGCCGACGCCGCCTGCGTGGCGCTGACCCGCGCCGCAGGCGGGATCATCCTCGGCAAGACGGTGACGACCGAATTCGCCAACCGCCACCCGCGCGAGACCGTGCACCCGCTGAACCCGGCGCACACCCCCGGCGGCTCGTCGAGCGGCTCGGCCGCAGCGGTCGCCGATTTTCAGGTGCCGGTCGGGTTCGGCACGCAGACCGGCGGCTCGACGATCCGCCCGGCCGCCTTTTGCGGGGTCATCGGGTACAAGCCCAGCTTTGGTGAGTTCAGCCGGGTCGGTATCAAGATGCAATGCCACAACCTCGACACCTTGGGGCTCATCTGCCGCAGCCTCGACGACATCTCGCTGATGCGCGCGGCCTTGCAGGTGCAGCCCCGCCGCCAGGTCGACCGGGCGGCCGGCGCGCCGCGCATCGGCTTCTGCCGCACCCCCTCCTGGGACCGGGCTAGCCCCGACACCCAGGCATTGCTCGAGCGCACCGCCTCGCGGCTCGCCGCGGCCGGAGCGGCCGTCACCGAGGCGGCGCCCGGTCCCGGCCGATTTTCTCGATCACCAGCACCGGGTCTTCGCCTTCGAGGCGGCGCGCAACTACGCCTACGAATACGAGGCGCATGGCGACCGGTTGAGCCCGGCCCTGCGCGACGGCCTGTTGCGAGACGGATGGGCGTTGCCGCTTGCCGCCTACATCGAGGCGATCGAAGCCGCGGAGGCGTTTCGCGCCCGTCTCGACGATGTGTTCGCCGAATTCGACGTGCTGCTGGCGCCGAGTGCGGTCGGCGAGGCACCCCAAGGGCTCGACTCAACCGGCGACGCCCGCTTCAACGCGATCTGGACCCTGGCCTGGACGCCGTGCCTGACCCTGCCGGCCGGGACCGGCGGCAACGGCCTGCCGCTTGGCATCCAGTTGGTCGGCCCTCGCTTTGGCGACGAAAAGCTGCTCGACCTTGCCGCCTGGGTCGAGCCCTGCCTCGGCTGAGCGCCTCGGCTGAGCCGGGGCCGCTTGCCGGCCGGCCCGCTCCGTCGCATGCTGCGGACTTACCGCAAGGAGGAGACCAGATGATTTACGAGTTGCGCGTCTATCACTGCGTGCCGGGCCGCCTGCCCGACCTGATCAAGCGGTTCGACACCTTGACCCTGCCACTGTGGGAGAAGCATGGCATCCAGCAGGCCGGCTTCTGGACGGTCGCGATCGGGCCGTCGAACCAGGACCTCTATTACATGCTCAAATGGGAATCGCTCGACGACCGGGCCAAGCGGTTCGCCGGCTTCCAGGCCGATCCGGCCTGGGTTTCAGGACGCGCCGAGACCGAGAAGAACGGCCAGATCGTCGCCTCGATCACCAACACGATCCTGCATCCGACGAGCTTTTCGTCGGTTAAGTAATGCGAGGAAACGACATGCTTTACGAATTGCGCATCTATCACTGCGTGCCGGGCCGCCTGCCGGATCTCTTAAAACGCTTCGACACGATCACCTTGGGCATCTGGAAGCGGCACGGCATCGAGCAGGCCGGGTTCTGGACCACCGCGATCGGCGATTCGAACCAGGCGCTGCACTATCTGCTGAAATGGGAATCCTTGGCCGACCGGGAAAAGAAGTGGAACGCGTTCCAGGCCGATCCCGAATGGCATACCAAGCGTGCCCAGACCGAAGCCAATGGCGCCATCGTCGCCAGGGTCGAGAACAGCATCTTGCAGCCGACCGGCTTTTCGGCGGTGAAATAAAGCCGCATTACCAAGGCTGATGGGCCGGCGCCGCCGCCGCCGGCTCCTTGGCTCGGCGACGGTGCCGCCACGGGCGAATGCTGTCGGACGCCGGGTCGAGTGGGCCGGCGGTTCAGGCCGTCGGGCGCTCGACGAGCGTCTTGGCGGCGCGCGCGTAGGCGGCGGCGAGCTGGCTATCCTGCAGCAGCTCGCCCGGATCGCAGTCGTAGAGCGTGCAGATTGCAGCGAGATCGGCGAAATGGATGCGCCGGGCGCCGGTCTCGATCCGGTGATAGGCGAGCCGCGACAGTCCGAGGAGCAGGGCCGCTTGCTCTTGGGTCAGCCCCAAAGCGCGCCGGCGGCGGCGCAGGGCCGAGCGAATGCAGGCCTGGGCATCTGCCTGGGCATCGGGGACAATGTCGCGCATCGGTGCCTCCTCGGGTCGTGGGCGGAACAGACGGGCGCTGAGCGCGGCGTTGGCGCGCGCCGATCGCGAGCGCCGGCCGAATGGCGGCGTTGCGGCGATTGTGGTCATAACGCAATATTGCACAAAACGATCGTAATGTCAATATCGCAATGAAATCGAGGCCCGAGCCACGGCCTTGACCATGCGCGGCGCGATCCTCGACGATGCGGCGATATTTTTTGAGCCGATTACGCCCTTGGAGCCGCCGATGGATTTTGCCCTCTCCGACGATCTCGTCGCGCTGAAGAACCGCACCGGGGAATTCGTGCGCGAGCGGATCCTCCCGTTCGAGGACGACCCGCGGCAGACCGCGCACGGGCCGGGTTCCGAACTGCGGCGCGAACTGGTGGCGCTCGGCCGGCAAGCCGGGCTGCTGTCGCCGCATGTCGGGCGCGAATGGGGCGGCCTCGGGCTCGATCACCGAGAGCAGGCGGTGGTGTTCGAGGAAGCCGGGTATTCACCGCTAGGGCCGGTGGCGCTCAACTGCTTCGCCCCGGACGAGGCCAATATGCACCTGCTCGAGCAAATCGCCGAGCCGCACCAGAAGGAACGTTGGCTCAGGCCGCTGGCGGCGGGCGAGATCCGCTCCTGCTTCATGATGACCGAGCCGACACCCGGCGCCGGCTCCGACCCGGCGATGCTGCAGACAGCCGCTCGCCGGGCGGCCGATGGCAATCGCGGCGATTTTATCATCGACGGCGAGAAATGGCTGATCACCGGCGCTGTCGGTGCCGAATTCGCAATCATCATGGCCAAAACCGACAGTGATGCCGGCGGCCCGGCTGGCGCCACGATGTTCCTGGCGCCGATGTCGGCCCCGGGGATCGTCGTCGAGCGGGTGCTCGATACCTTGGACCAGTTCATGTCGGGCGGCCACGCGGTGATCCGGCTCGATGGCCTAAGAGTGCCGGAAAGCGCCGTACTCGGCCGGGTCGGCGAGGGCTTTCGCTACGCCCAGGTGCGGCTCGCCCCGGCGCGGCTCACGCATTGTATGCGCTGGCTCGGCGCGGCACGGCGCGCCCACGACATCGCCGCCGACTACGCCCGCCGCCGCACTGCCTTTGGCAAGCCGTTGGGCGAGCACGAGGGGGTCGGCTTCATGCTCGCCGACAACGAGATGGATCTCCATACCAGCCGGCTGGTGATCTGGCACACCGCCTGGCTCTTGGACCAGGGCCAGCGCGCCAGCCACCAATCGAGCATCGCCAAAGTCGTCTGCTCGGAGGCGATCTGGCGGATCGTCGACCGCAGCGTGCAGATCCTCGGCGGGCTCGGCGTCACCGATGATACGATCGTCGCGCGCCTGTTCCGCGAAGTCCGGCCGTTCCGCATCTATGACGGCCCCTCCGAAGTGCACCGCTGGTCAATCGCCCGCCGCATCCTGCGCGGCGGAACCGGAGGCTAGAGCGAGCCCGGCCATGACTGCTTCAGTGAACCTCGTGCCTGCTTTTGAGCACTAGCCCCGAAGCGGAGTTCAGGCGGCGGCGCCGGTCAGGGTCTTGGGCGCGGGCTGTGCCGCGGCCGGGGTGTCGGCGAGCGGGGCGAGGGCCGGGTCGGTGTAGCGGCGCGGGTCGCGTTCGACCTTGCGGCGGATACGATGCAGGGAGAGGTAGAAGGCGGCGAGCTTGGCATGGGTTTCGACAATCTCGCGGATGCGCCGCGGATAGAAAACCAGCGGGTTTTCGCGCCGCAGCCCGGAGCGGCGATTGCGCCGGACTTTGCGGCGGAAATATCCGCCCTGCAGCGGATGCACGTTTTCCTGAATGAAGGTGAAGTAGAATTGCAGGATATGGTTCAGAAGCCGCACCGGCTTGATGCCACTGGCCTTGGCCCGGCGCAGGATAGTCTCAATGTGCTCCTTTGAATAATAAAGATCCCAGGCCTGACGATAGACCGCTTGCCACTCGCCGGCGGTCATGACCGGATGGCCGGTGGTGACGTGCTCCAAATCGTATTTGTTCATGTCGGGGTCCATCCACACCCCGCCGCGGTCGAGCGCCTGATGGTCGGCCGAGCCCGGCAATGGGGTCAGGATGAAGAATTCCAAGAGGTCGACCGGCAGTTCCCGCTGCACGGTCCTGATGTCCTCGGCGATGCGCTGCGGCGTGTCGCCCGGAAAACCCAGGATGTAGCCGGCATAGGTGATCACCCGCTGCGCCCGCCAGGCGTGGAACATCTGGCGGTACTCGTGCACCCGGTTCTGCCTCTTCTTGGCCGACAGTAGATTGTCGGGGTTGATGTTTTCGAGCCCAATAAAGACCCGCTTGCAGCCGGCGCGCGCCGCCTTCTCGACGAAATTGGCGATGCGGTGGCACAGAGTGTCGACCTGGATGATGAATTGCAGGCCGAGCCCTTCCTGCTCACGCATCTGGATCAGCCGGTCGAAGATCGCCTCCCAATTGCGGTTGCGGGCGAAATTGTCGTCGGTGATGAAGAATTGGAAGACGCCCTGGGCGAGGTTGGCGCGGACCAGCCGCTCGACATCGTCGGCGTCCCGCCAGCGCGATTTCCGGCCCTGCACATTGATGATCGTGCAAAAGCTGCACTGAAATGGGCAGCCGCGCCCGGCATCGAAGGCACCGAGGCTCTCGCCGTAGCGGCGCACGATGCGGGCGGGCAGAAACGGGGTCACCTGGCGCTGCAACCCGGGCAGGTCGTCCATGTAATTGTAGAGCGGCCGCAAGCGGCCCGAGAGCGCATCGGCAAAGAGGCCTTCGAGCCGACCCTCGGCCTCGCCGGCGAACAGAGTGACACCGAGCCGCTGCGCCTCTTCGAGATCGGGCGGCAGCCGCGGCAGCATGGCGAGACAGCCCGACACGTGAAACCCGCCGATCGCGACCGCGACCCCGGCCGCGCGCAACCGCGCCGCCAGGTCCATCGCCCGCGGAAACTGGTTCGACTGGACGCCAACCAGGCAGACGAGCCCGGCGTCGGCAGCCTTGACCCGGCGGATGATCCGCCCGACCGGGATCACCGTGTGGCATTCGTCATAGGCCCGGATTTCAAGGGCTACATCGGGGCCGAGCGCGCGCCGCGCAGCGATGTTGGCGGCGATACCGTAAAGGCACGCCAAGGAGTTCGACGGGATCCAGGATTTCCACCATTGGATCACATAGCCGTCCTCGTCGTAATGCGACGGCTTGATTAGTTCGACGACAAAGCGGCGATCCCCCAACACACCCTCGCCACGGCAGACCATGTCAGCGCCCAGTTCTACCTGGATTGCGGCCGGCGGGAAAGCCTGCGCTCGCAACCCCTGATCGAACCGGCTAAGCTTGATCGACCGGCGGCCGTTGCGAGGAGGTTTGAGCGATGTTCCAGGGCTTTACCCGGACCGTGATCGAAACGTCGGGGGCGCAGATCAATCTGCGCCATGGCGGCGACGGCCCGCCCTTGCTGCTGCTGCACGGCAATCCGTTGACCCACGCCTCCTGGGCCAAGATCGCGCCCGATTTGGCGAAGCGCTTTCACGTCGTGGCGGCGGATCTGCGCGGCTACGGCGACAGCGTCGGCCCCGACGAGGCGGGCGAGAACAATATCAACTATTCGTTCCGGGCAATGGCGCAGGACCAGGTCGAAGTGATGGAGCGTCTCGGCTACCGCGAATTCTTTGTCGCCGGCCACGACCGCGGCGCCCGCACCACCGCGCGCATGTGCCTCGACCATCCCGACCGGGTCAAGCGCGCGGCGCTGATCGATATTTTGCCGAACCACCACATCTGGACCCACACCTCGCGGGAATGGGCGTTGCGCTCGTGGCATTGGGCCATGATGGCGCAGCCCTACGACTTTCCGGAGCGGATGCTGGCCGGCATCCCGGCGCAGTATTTCATGGAAAAGAAGCTGTCGAAGCCGGGCCTCGGCCTCGGCTTTTTCGATCCCGAGGCGTTCGCCGAATATGTCCGCTGCTTCAACTGGAAAACGATCAAGGGGTCATGCGCCGACTACCGCGCCTGCGCCACCTGCGACTTCGAGATGGACAAGGCCGACTTCGCGGCCGGGCATAAGATCACGGTGCCGCTGTTGGTGATCTGGGGGGCGAAGAGCCATACCGAGGGTGTGCACGGCGACGTGCTTTCGGTCTGGCAACGCGATTACGCCACCGATGCGACGGGCGGCGCGCTCCCGTGCGGCCATTACGTGCCCGAAGAAGCCCCTGCGGAAACCTTAAGCTGGCTCCTGCGCCACTTCGCCGGGTGAGTTGCCGGCTACGGCTGCGGCAGAAGCGAGGGCGACAGGACTTCGTCGAGAGCGAAGGGGCAAAGGGTCGGGAACAGGTCATCGGCAAGACCGGTTTCGGCGATGGCACGCGCGCGGGCGATCGCATAGGCGTGCGCCAGCATGCCGGCGGCGAGCGGCCGCAAGCTTGGCGAGTTGGCGAAAATCGGTTCGATCTGCAGCCGCTGCTCCTCGACCGTCGCCGAGCAGCTGCGTGACCGCGCCGAAGGTTGGAGGCGCCATTTCAACAGATGCATGGTCAGGACAACGAGCCGGCTCTGCAATTCTCGCCGATCGCTGCGCCCCATGCTCTCGATCTCCTCGGCGAGGTTGGCGGCGTCAATCGCTGACAGCTCGCCGGTGCGCAACAGCCGCGCCTGCTCGACGGTCCAGGCGTAGAAGTCGTCCTCGTAATCGACGGCGTTGCGGGCCATTGCCGCGCCTCCAGTGCTGGCTGGTACATCCTAGCACAGCGGATGCGGCAAGGGCGTGCGCGGCGCTTGAGCGTGCGGGCAAAGCTGGGGCAGTGTGCGGGCGATCGCGGTTCATCGAAAACGGGCAGGAGGGGTCATGAAGATCGGTTTTATCGGGCTCGGCATCATGGGGCATCCGATGGCCCTCAACCTGATCAAGGGCGGGCACGAATTGTTCGTCTTCGGCAAGCGCCGGCTGCCGGCCGATGTGCGCGCGGCCGGGGCGACGGTCTGCGGCACCCTCAAGGAGATCGCCGAGCGGGCGGAGGTCGTGATCCTGATGGTGCCCGACACGCCCGACGTGAAGAGCGTGCTGTTCGATCCGGGCGGGGTCGCCGAGGGGCTCGCGGCGGGCAAGACCGTCGTCGACATGAGCTCGATCTCGCCGATCGAGACCAAGGAATTCGCCGCCGAGATCGCCAAGAAGGGCTGCGGCTACGTCGATGCCCCGGTCTCGGGCGGCGAGGTCGGCGCCAAGGCGGCGTCATTGACGATCATGGTCGGCGGCTCGGAGCAGGATTTCGCCAGGGTCAAGCCGCTATTCGACCTCCTGGGCAAGAACATCACCTTGGTCGGCGAGGTCGGGGCCGGGCAGACCACCAAGGTCGCCAACCAGATCATCGTCGCATTGACAATCGAGGCGGTCGGCGAGGCGCTGCTGTTCGCCGCCAAGGCCGGCGCTGACCCGGCCAAGGTGCGGCAGGCGCTGATGGGCGGGTTCGCCTCGTCGCGGATCCTCGAACTCCATGGCGAGCGCATGATCAAGCGCAATTTCGATCCGGGCTTCCGCATCGAATTGCATCAGAAGGATCTGAACCTGGCGCTGCAAGGGGCGCGCGCGCTCAGCCTTTCATTGCCCAACACCGCGACGACGCAGGAATTGTTCAACGCCGCCGCGGCACTCGGCGGCAAGGGCTGGGACCATTCCGGCCTGGTCCGCGTCCTCGAGCACCTCGCCGGACACCAGGTGGCGAAGAGCTAGCCAGCCGCATGCCCGCTCGGGCTCAGGCGGCTTCGTCGAGGGTCGAGCCGGTGTCGAGGGTGGTCGCCCGGCGCAGGTCGCGCGGGTGGGCATCGTCGTGCGGCCGGCCGCGATGCATCGTCGAGCGATTGTCCCAGATCACCAGGTCGCCCTTCTCCCATCGGTGGCTGTAGACGAATTCCGGCCGGGTCGCGAACAGGTTCAGGTCATAGAGCAGGATGCGGCCGTCGGCCACCGGCCAGCCGACGATGTGGGAGGCATGCGCCGAGAGATACACCGTCTTGCGCCCCGACCCCGGATGGCGGCGCACCAGCCGCTGCCGCGATGGCGGATATTTCTCACGCTCGCCGGGCGCGAACTCGGTAAAGCCGATCTGCCCGCGCGACCAGAAGATGTCGTGCTCGGCGACCAGGCCGTCGATCGCCTCGCGCATCGCCGGCGGCAGCGCGTCGTAGGCCGCGCGCATGTCGGCGAACTCGGTCTCGCCGCCGCCCAACGCGCTCGCCGGCGGCACCGCCACCGCGTGCAGCATGCCCAGCACCACCGGCACCGGCATATAAGACGCATCGGTGTGCCACAGCCGGTTGCCGAGGCTGTCGAGCCGGCGGCGGTCGTCGGCCGCGCGCAGATTGCCGTCCTCGTCGAGGTTCGAGATGTCGCCGATCTCCGGGTGCTGGAGCCGCCGCCTGCCGCCCGCCGCTGCCGACCGGCCGATCTCGAGCGGTCCGAACCGCGCCGCGAAATCGCGCAATTGCGTGTCGTCGAGGCTTTGCTCGCGAAACACCACGACGGCGTATTCGTCGATTGCCCGCCAGATCGCCGCGACTATCGCATCATCGAGCAACGGCTCGGCCAAGTCGACGCCGCTGGCCTCGGCGGCAAACAACGGATGCAGCTGGCGCAATTCAAAACTCATGCCACTCGCTCCTACTCCATAAGCTCGGTACCGAAGAGGATCGGATGCCAAATGTGCTCGAGTTCGAATCGATCCGCCTCGTTCGGGAAGCCGATTTTACCTGCTCAGTGCGGCATCCTGGCCGTCTATACTAGGGGCGTGTGCTCATAAATCCGACCTGATGTCGGCCTGCCCCCCAAAGCGACCAACAGCGGACATTGCGCGAGGTCGGCTTTGTCCCAATAATAAACTATGCGCCGCAAAAAAACCTCGGTATCTGAAATCAAAGGGCCCGCCTGAAAGTCGAGCGGGACCGACTGAATAAAGGTTCTGAGTTTCTTATTTAACCCGCTTCCAAACCGATTTACGTGCGCGGTGCCGATCGTGGGCTTGGAGTTGCTGACTTTCAGTTCGTCGTTGGCAAGCGTGATCGCCAGCGGAAAGTCCTTACCGTCTGCGCTCGGTTCCTGGCTGCCGACAATATGGCGGACGAGGGTTTTGCCGCCATTGGTCACAGAGTAGTCTCCAAAAGCGACAACGATGGCTTTGCCGCCTCCTTCGCCGGGGACGATCGCCTGCGTGAAATGTCCGCTTGCATCGAATGTGTAACTCCCCAAGGGATGTGGCCCGAACGGCTCGACCTTAGCGCCTTGGGCATTCGTGTTTGTAGTTGATACCAATCGCCAAGTTCCGACCTACTGCTTGGCGGTAACGGCATGAGCGGTGCTTGGTATTACGAGCACGGCAGAAGTAATTCCTAGGGCGGCTAGTGCAGACAAACTGACTACATTGCGCCGGTTCATAGTTCTACTCCTGATTTGATGGGCACATTGATGCATGGCCATCCTGCGTGCGACGGGCAATCAAATTCGCCGGTGCCATTGCAGGCGGTTGGGTCCGATGCAGACAAACCTCACGGCCTAAATCTACACGGCTCCGTATGGTGTGCCAAATTATCGGCTTGGCCGGTCGAAATGGGTCACTTTCGACCGGTCCAGGCGGCCCCCCGCGATGTCGGTTATACCGTTGGAAGCGGACATCGTTTATGAGTACACGCCCTAGGTCGACGAGAATTCTTGGTCGGTGTCATCCCCCGCTCCGAACTGATCGGCTGACATCGGTGCAAACGATGCCGCCGGACAGATACAAGGGAATCGCAAACCGGAAAGGCGGCAATCGCCTTTTACGCTCTACTACGCTCTCGCCACCGAAGTGGTAAAATCAGGTTTCGGCGTTCCAGCAAATGTCCGAGCAACGAGCATCGGTCGGAAGAAGATCGGCGCCATGCGAGGGCGGCCCATGCCCCCATTACGGCCATTTCGCCAACGCCGGTGGCCGGTGTCGGGAGGGTGGGGTCCCGCTCGTTGAGAGCATGAAACGTTGGGCTTCCATACCCGGGTCACACAAGGAACGTTAGTTAGCCCGCGCCTCACGCCGGCACCGGATCGCCGCTTCCCTTCAAAACCGTGCTACCAGGTAAGCGTAAGACCGACATCCCCTGGCATCCCGCCGGGATAGTCGAGAACTTCTGCCTTCAACCCGTAACCGAGCGGTTGAAGATGCTGCCGCCAAAATTCGTACGCCGCACGCGGGAGACCGTCGAGGCTTTCCGGCCAATTTCCATCGAAATTGTTGATACTGCGGCCGCCATCCTTGCAGATGCTGCTAGGAAATCTGTAAACTTGCACATGGTTATTGCCCCGATCCGCGGCGTTGGTAACCAAGTGCTTGACAAGTTCCATTATCTGCTCTGGGGATTGAGACGGCGGCTTATGAAATTCTGCTATCAGCGCTTTTTTCTTTGCCTCCTCCATTTCCGCGCGGCGGAGCGCTTCGGTAGCCTTGGCTGCTTCGAGCTCGGACATGTGGCGTCTTAGGTCGGTAACGGAAAGCACCCCGCCCTTTGCGCTGGCTTCCAACGCCATTTCACCCTCCTTCGGCTGTCCGCCCGCCGCCTGTGGGAGAACACGCCAACGGTTGCTCACCGGCCGGGCTCATGCATTGATTTGCATCAAGCGGAAGCATTCCGACCGCCAATCTTGGGCGTTCCCGCGGTTGATCCAGATCAAGGCGCTTTGGTTGCCGTCGCTGCACCTTGCACCTGCAGGTTCAGAACCGCGGTGCGGCCCTAGATCGGCATCTGTTGTGCCGCCCACCTGTTGTGCCGCCTTTCAATGATCGGGATGCAGGAGCACAAACGGCATGAGCACTCCAAACAATACTCTCGTCGAGACGCGCCCTGATACCTCACTCTCCGCCTATGGCACCGCGCGCGCGACGATCGCGGGGAAACCGCTCGGTCCCGACGAGCTGCGCAGGATCGACGCGTATTGGCGGGCCAGCCTCTATCTGTGCATGGGGATGCTGTACCTGAAGGCCAATCCCCTGCTGCGGGAGCCCTTGAGCCTGGAGCACACCAAGCCGCGGCTGCTGGGTCACTGGGGCTCGGATCCCGGCCAGTGTTTCACCTATATCCACTTCAACCGGCTGATCAAAAAGCACGACCTGAATGCGATCTATATCAGCGGCCCCGGGCACGGGGCGCCAGCGGTCCTGTCCCAGGCCTATCTCGAGGGCACCTATTCCGAGATCTACCCGGACAAGAGCGAAGACCTAGCGGGGCTGCAGCGCTTCTTCAAGCAGTTCTCCTTCCCGGGCGGCATCGGCAGCCACGCCACCCCGGAAACACCCGGCAGCATCCACGAGGGCGGCGAACTCGGCTACAGCCTCTCGCACGCCTATGGGACGGTCTACGACAATCCGGATCTGATCACGCTCGTGATGGTGGGCGACGGCGAGGCCGAGACCGGGCCGCTGGCGACCAGCTGGCACAGCAACAAGTTCCTCAACCCGATCACCGACGGGGCGGTATTGCCGGTCCTGCACCTCAACGGCTACAAGATCAACAATCCAACCATCCTGGCGCGCATCAGTCACGACGAGCTAACGGCACTGTTCACCGGCTACGGGTACACCCCCTATTTCGTCGAGGGCAGCGATCCGCCCAGCATGCATCAGGCGATGGCGGCGACCCTGGAGCATTGCGTGTTGGAGATCCGCAAGATCCAGGAAGAGGCGCGCCGCTCCGGCCGAGCCGTTAGGGCGCGCTGGCCGATGGTCATCCTGCGCAGTCCCAAGGGCTGGACGGCCCCGCGACAGGTGGAGGGGCACTATCTAGAAGGCTTCTGGCGCGCGCATCAGATGCCGCTCCCGGACATCGCCACCCATCCCGGCCAATTGCAGCTCCTGGAACGGTGGATGCGCAGCTACAAGCCGGAAGAGCTTTTCGACGATGGAGGGCGCATCCTGCCCGAGTTGAAGGCTCTGGCGCCTGCGGGTAACCGCCGGATGAGTGCAAACCCGGTCACCAATGGCGGCCTGTTGCGCCAGCCCTTATCGCTGCCCGATTTCCGCGAAACCGCCGTCGCGGTCCGCAAACCCGGCGCGAGCTTGGCGGGGAACGTCCCTGTCCTCGGCAATTTCCTGCGCGAGGTCATGCGGTCGAATATGCGGAACTTCCGCGTGTTCGGACCGGATGAGACGCAGTCCAACCGGTTGCAGGCTCTCTTCGATGTCACCAAGAAGGTGTGGCTGGGTGAGTCCTTTCCCGAGGACGCCGACGGCGGCAATCTCGCTCCGGACGGCCGCGTCATGGAGATGCTCAGCGAACACACCGTCGAGGGGTGGCTCGAGGGCTACATTCTGAGCGGCCGGCACGGCCTCCTCAACAGTTACGAATCGTTCATTCACGTCATCGACTCGATGGTCAACCAGCACGCCAAATGGCTCGAAAAGTGCAATGAGCTGCCGTGGCGGGCCGAGGTCTCATCGCTCAACCTGCTGATCACCGCGCTGGTATGGCGCCAGGATCACAACGGCTTCACGCACCAGGACCCCGGCTTCCTCGATGTCGTCGCCAATAAGAGCCCGGAGGTGGTGCGCGTCTATTTGCCGCCGGATGCGAATTGCTTGCTGTCGGTTGCCGACCATTGCCTGCGCAGCGCCAATTACATCAACGTCATCGTCGCCGACAAGCAGGTGCATCTGCAATATCTCGACATCGACGCGGCGATCGCCCACTGCACAAAGGGCGCCGGCATTTGGGCCTGGGCGAGCAACGACGAGGGTGCCGAGCCCGACGTCGTTATGGCGAGCTGCGGCGACGTGCCGACGATGGCGTCGCTGGCGGCCACCGCCCTGCTCCGCCAGCATCTGCCCGACGTTAAGGTCCGGTTCGTCAATGTGGTGGACCTGGCCAAACTGGTGCCGCACACCGAGCATCCACACGGAATGACGGACCGCGAATTTGCGGCGCTGTTTACCGCGGACAAGCCGGTGGTCTTCAACTTCCACGCCTATCCCTGGCTAATCCACCGCCTGACCTACATGCGGCCCGGTCAGCACAACATCCACGTGCGCGGCTACAAGGAGCAGGGCAACATCAACACGCCGCTGGAGCTGGCCATCCGCAACCAGACCGACCGCTTTAGCCTCGCCGTCGACGCGATCGACCGCCTACCTCGCCTCGGGGCCAAAGGGACCCGCATTCGCGACGCGCTCCTCGAAGAGCAGAGAGGCTGCGTGAACCATGCCCATGAATTCGGCATCGATCCGCCGGCCATCACCGACTGGCAGTGGCCGTTCTAGGGGAATTCCAAGATTCTGTGAGACCACGCCGGTCGGCGCCCAGCCCGCCGCATCGCCGTGGGCGCCATGACCCCTGAGCGCGCGATCGAAAGGCCCGTTACGTGCAGGTTTATGCGATCAGACATGGCGAGACGGCCTGGAGCCTGACCGGCCAGCACACGGGCACGACGGATATTCCGTTGACCGATAACGGGCGCCGGCTCGCGAAAAGGCTTCGCCTCGTGCTCGCGCAGGAATTTTTCGCACAGGTATTGGTAAGTTCAATGCAGCGAGCACGGGAGACCTGCGAATTGGCGGGTCTCGGCGACGCAGCCGTTATCGATCCCGACCTGGTCGAATGGAATTACGGCGAATACGAGGGACTTACGACCGAGCAGATCCAGCAGAAGGAGCCGGGCTGGCTGGTTTTCCGCGACGGCTGCCCGGGTGGAGAAACGCCCGAACAGGTGGGGGCCAGGGTGGATCGCGTGATCGCCCGAATCCAGGCCGCCGGTGGCAATGTTGCCTTGTTTGCGCATGGACACGTTCTCCGCGCTCTCGTGGCGCGCTGGATCGGACTCCCGGCAGGCGCCGGACAGCATTTCCTGCTCGATACGGGAACTTTGTGCGCCCTGGGCTCCTACCACGAAGTTCCCGCCATCAGTGTCTGGAACGGACCCTTGCCGACCACAGGATAACCGCAATGAATGAAAAGACGAATATCGTCTCCGAGTTGGAGCTTCTCACTCGTTACGGCTGCGGGCCGATCCGGTTCTCCGGCCGAAACGATGCCTTGTACGAACGGCACCTGCTGTTCGACGATGTCGTCGCTTTGAACGCTGCGGGGCCGCGCGAGCGCTTCGAAGCGGCCGCCCGTTCGGTGCGCGACGTGCTGTCGCAACGTTGGATTTTGACCGAGAGCACCTACGACCGCGCGAACCCGAAGCGCGTCTATTATCTGTCGATGGAATTTCTGATCGGGCGGTCGCTGGCCAACAATGTCACGAACCTTCTGCTCACTCCCGTCACAACAGAACTCCTTGCCCGGCACAATCTCGACCGGCTTGGCCTGATTGAAGAGGAACCCGATGCCGGTCTTGGCAATGGCGGGCTCGGGCGGCTGGCGGCCTGTTTTCTCGATTCGATGGCGACGCTGCGGCTCCCGGCGATGGGCTATGGGCTGCGCTACGAATACGGCATGTTCAAACAGTCCTTTCGAGAGGGCTGGCAGCACGAGGAACCGGACAATTGGCTGCGCCGCCAGGACCCGTGGGAGGTTCCGCGCCCGGAGGAAGCGGTAGAGGTCAAACTCAACTGCTCGGTCGGGATGCAGGATGGACATCTGCGCCCGATTGCCGGCCGGCCCTCTTCATGGATCGGCATACCGTTCGATCGGCCGGTCGTCGGATACGGCGGCAAAACCATCAATACGCTGCGTCTGTGGGCCGCCGCCGCACCCGATTATTTCGACTTTCAGGAGTTCAGCAGCGGCGATTTCGTCGGCGCTCTCGCGGGCAAACTCGCAGCCGAATCCCTGACCCGGGTGCTCTATCCGGACGATTCGACGAGCATGGGGCAAGGCCTCCGTTTCGTTCAGGAATATTTTCTCGTCGCTTGCTCGCTTGCCGATCTCGTCCGCCGCTTCCGCCGCGGCAACGCCGACTGGAACAGCTTTCCCGACAAGATCGCGATCCAGCTCAACGATACGCACCCGGCGATGGCGGTGCCGGAGCTGATGCGCATCCTGCTCGACGAGGCGCGTCTCGGATGGGACCAGGCATGGGATCTGACGCAGCGAAGCTTGGCCTACACCAATCACACCCTGCTGCCCGAAGCGCTCGAAAAATGGCCGCTCGCCGCGTTCGAGCTGCTGCTGCCGCGCCACTTGGAGATTATTTTCGAGATCAATCGGCGCTTTCTCGATGTCGTCCGCAGCCGCTTTCCCGAAGACGAGGAGCGGGTTCGCCGGGTGAGCCTCGTCGAGGAAGGCGCCGAGCGGCGGATCCGCATGGCCAATCTCGCCATTGTCGGCTCGCACAGCACGAACGGGGTCGCGGCGATCCACAGCAAGCTGCTGCGGGCGACGACGGTCAAAGACCTGGCCGAGATCTTCCCGGAGCGTTTCAACAACAAGACCAACGGCGTCACGCCGCGCCGCTGGCTGCTGCTGGCGAACCCGGCGCTCGCCGGCGTCATCACCGAAGCCATAGGCGACGGCTGGGTGAGCGATCTCTCGCAGTTGCACCAACTGGCCCCGCTTGCCGACGACAAAGCGTTTCGCGAGGCCATCCGCAACGCCAAGCAGGAGGCCAAGTCGCACTTCGCCGAGTGGCTCCAGGCGGCAACCGGGCAGACGGTCGACCCGGCCAGCATTTTCGACTGCCAGATCAAGCGGATCCACGAATACAAGCGACAGCTGCTCAACGCGCTGCGCGTCATCGTGTTGTACAACCGCTTGCGCGACAACCCCGGCCTCACGATGACGCCGCGCATCTTCTTCTTCGCCGGCAAGGCGGCACCCGCCTACCAGCTGGCCAAATTGATCATCAAATTCATTAACAATCTCGCCGGCACGATCGACGCCGATCCGGCGGCGCAAGGCCGGCTCAAGGTCGTCTTCCTCCCCGACTATTGCGTCACTCTCGCCGAGCGCTTGATCCCAGCCGCCGACGTCTCCAATCAGATCTCGACCGCCGGCTACGAGGCGAGCGGCACGAGCAATATGAAGTTCATGATGAACGGTGCGCTGACGATCGGCACCCGCGACGGCGCGACGATCGAGATGGCCGAAGAAGCCGGCGACGAGAATTTTTTCCTGTTCGGCTTGACCGCCGATCAGGTGGCAGCCAGCCGAGGTTCGTACGACCCGCACTGGCATTACGACAACGAGCCGGAAACTCGTGCCGCGCTGGATCTCATTTTCTCCAATGATTTCAGCCGCAACGAGCCAGGCGTCTTCGCGCCGCTCCGGGACGCGCTGCTGACGCACGGGGATCATTATATGCACTTGGCCGACCTCCAATCCTATCTCGAGGCCGACCACAGGCTCACCGCGCTGTACGCCGACCCGGACGCGTGGGCGCGCAAGGCGATCCTGAATGTCGCTGCCAGCGGCAAGTTCTCCAGCGACAACACGATCGCGCAATACGCCGCCGAGATCTGGCACGCAAAGCCGTGCCCAGTGTTGTGAGACACAGCGTGCCTGATGACGGCCGTTCCGGCAGGGAGGCGTGGGAAGCCCCGTCGCGCTTTATCGCCCCCTGGTATCTAGCCTACCTGATCCTCGGCCTGATTACCTCCGGGATGCTGCCTTTTCTGTTGCCGTTAATGGTCGCGAATATCACAGACGACCTTGGTCGAATTGCTTACATAGTCGGTGCCTACAATGTCGGCCTGCTGCCGGCGCCGCTATTGGGCCTACTGGCGGAACGTTATCGGCTTTTCCGCCCGGTGTTCTTCGGCGGGTTCGCCGCACTATGTCTTGGCCTGGGCGCAGCCGCGATAGCGATATCGCTGACCGCTTGGGTCGCCCTTGCGGTGCTATGCGGCCTCGGCGCCGGCGCGGTCGCCACAGTCGCTCCGCTGTTCGTGTTCAACTTCGCGCCGAAATCCGAATGGAATGCGCGCATCGGATGGCTGCAGAGCTTCAGCGGCGCTGGTCAACTCGCCGGGTTACTGCTTGCGGGATTGATCCTCCTGGTCCCCCTAGTTTACGGCTTCTGGCTCGCCGCTATTCTATCCGCCCTCGCGATCGTGGTTGGACACTTCGGCCTCCCCTCCGACGGACATGACAGAGAAAAGCGCCTGCCGCCGGTTGCATGGAGCCGGCTTATGTGTGCTTTCCAATCCGGCCCGCCGTTCGGCGGACTATTGAACCATTCCCATCATTTACAGGGCGAGGCTTTGCGCCGCTTCCTGAAGTCGATGGACTGGGAGTTCGGCCGCTTTTTGCTGGCATGGGCCGCGATCAACTTCGGCGTGGCGCCGTTCTTTGCCTATTACCCGCTGATCATGAACAGTACGTTTGGCATCGCGCCGGCAACGATCGCCGTCGTTTATGCGTTCGCTGCGGCTGTCGGCATCGCCGTGTTCGTAGCAGCGGGCCGTGCCGCGCAGCAATTCGGGTCTCGGTCTGTCTTTCTGCTCGGATTGGCGCTACGCGCGAGCGGCTTCGGGATGCTCGCAGCGGTGGCACTGGTGGCGCCGTGGGGCACGCCAACCGGGGCCATCTTGGCCTTCATGCTCGTCGTGCTTGCCTGGCCCCTTCTCAGCGTTTCCGCAACCGGGCTGGCGGCGACCCTGACGCCGGTCGGCGAAGGCGCCGCAATGGGCCTGCTGGCCAGCAGCAGCGGGATCGCCACGGTGTTGGGGACCGCTCTGGCTGGGCCGCTGGTTCAGGCGCTCGGATATGCGGTCGTCGCGCCGCTCGCCCTCGCCGGGCTCTTGGGCGCGGCGGCGCTGACCGCAACGGTGCGGCGCGAAACGGCTGCGATCGAGCGGACACCGTGGCCGGCACCATAAAAACCGGCACCACAGAACGGAGCAACGCATGACGATGTCCCCCTTGGCCGGCAAGCCGGCCCCAAAGGAGATGTTGATCGATCCGGCTCGCCTCGAACGCGCATACTTGAAATGTCGGCCCGATCCGGGTGATCCGGCGCAGCGGGTCAGCTTCGGCACCAGCGGCCATCGCGGCTCGCCGCGGGACGGCTCGTTCACCGAGGCGCACATCCTGGCGATCACCCAGGCGATCTGCGACTTCCGGCGGGCGCACGGCACAGACGGCCCGTTGTTCATGGGCAAGGACACGCATGCCCTCTCCGGCCCGGCCCAGCGCACGGCGCTGGAAGTTCTTGCCGCCAACGGCGTTGAGACAATCATTCAGCGCGATGATGGGGTCACGCCGACCCCGGTCATTTCGCGGGCGATCCTCGTCCACAACCGCGGGCGCGTTCAGGGGCTCGCTGACGGCATTGTCGTCACCCCGTCGCACAACCCGCCCGAGGATGGTGGTTTCAAATACAACCCGACAAATGGCGGGCCGGCGGATACCAATGTGACGCAATGGGTCGAGCGCCGCGCCAACGAGCTATTGCGCGGCGGCAGCGCCGAAGTCAGGCGAGTGCCGGTCGCCGCAGCGCTCGAAGCCGCGACCACGCATCAGGACGATTTCGTGCTGCCCTATGTCGAGGATCTACGGAACGTCGTGGACATGGAGGCGATCCGTGCTGCCGGCCTCAAACTCGCTGTCGATCCGCTGGGCGGCGCCGCGGTGCACTACTGGGAGCCGATCAACGCAGTCTACAAACTCGACATCGCCGTTGTGAACCCGATCGTGGACCCGACCTTTGCATTTATGACTGTCGATCACGACGGCAAGATCCGCATGGATTGTTCGAGCCCCTGGGCCATGGCGCGGCTTGTCGATCTCAAGGACAAATACCGCGTCGCCTTCGCCAACGATCCGGATTCGGATCGACACGGCATCGTCACGCCTTCGGCCGGGTTGCTCAAACCCGATCATTATTTGGCAGTGGCTATTGCCTATCTGCTGGCGCATCGCCCGGCCTGGCCGGCGCACGCCGCGATCGGCAAAACGCTGGTCAGCAGCAGCATGATCGACCGGGTGACAGAAAGCCTCGGGCGGCGATTGTGCGAGGTGCCGGTCGGGTTCAAATGGTTCGTTCCGGGACTTTTCGACAGCTCGTGTTGTTTCGGCGGCGAGGAAAGCGCCGGCGCCAGCTTTCTGCGGCACGACGGCAGCGTGTGGACCACCGACAAGGACGGCCCGATCATGGCCCTGCTGGCGGCCGAGATCACCGCCCGCACCGGCCGCGACCCCGGCGAGCATTATCGCATGCTCACCGAACGGTTCGGCACCCCGCACTACACCCGGATCGACGCGCCGGCGACACGCGAGCAGAAGGCACGGCTGAGCCTCCTTTCGTCGAAATCCGTTACGGCGATGGAACTGGCCGGCGAGCCGATCCTCGCCAAGCTCAGCCGCGCGCCGGGCAACAACGCCGCGATCGACGGCATCAAGGTCGTCGCCAAGAGCGGCTGGTTTGCGGCGCGCCCTTCCGGCACCGAGGCCATCTACAAAATCTATGCGGAGAGCTTCAAGGACGAGGCGCACCTGGACGCGATCGTCCGCGAGGCACAGGCGATGGTGGGCAAGGCGCTAGCCGCAGACGAGGGGGTGCCGCGACATGCAGGATGACGGCCGGGACCCCATCGTACTGCCGTTTCAGCCGGAGTATCGCGCTTGTGGCATCCTGGCGCACGTCACCTCGCTGCCGTCCCGCCACGGTGTCGGTGACCTGGGGTCAGCGGCGCGCCGGTGGATCGACCGGCTGCAGGCGGCCGGTCAGAGCTGGTGGCAGGTACTCCCGGTGGGGCCGACCGGCTACGGCGATTCGCCTTACCAGTCGCTGTCCTCATTTGCCGGCAACGAGCTGCTGATCAGCCCGGACGACCTGGTCGAGGACGGGCTGCTGCATCCGGGTGACTGCGTCGGCGACGGCGGCGTCGCCGCCTGGGTCGATTTCGCTGCGGTGATCCCGCTGAAGGAGCGGCTGCTTGATGCCGCCTGGCGCAATTTCAGCTCCGGCGCCCGCGCCGATTTGCGCTCGGCATTCGAGGAATTCTGCCATGAGCAGAGCCACTGGCTCGATGATTACGCACTCTTTCGGGCGCTGAAGACCCGGTTCGAGGGCGCAACCTATCTCGACTGGCCGGACGAACTGGTGCGTCGCGAGCCGGCAGCGCTGCAATCGGCCCGGCGGGAAATGGCGGCGCAGTGCGAAGAAACCCGGTTCGCGCAATTCCTGTTGTTGCGCCAGGGCAGCCGGTTGAAGCGATACGCGCGTGCGAAGGGGGTGCGCCTGATCGGCGACCTGCCGTTCTACGTCTCCCCGGATTCGAGCGACGTCTGGGCCGCGCCGCAATTCTTCCGGCTGGACAAACACGCTCGGCCGCTTTTTGTCGCGGGCGTGCCGCCGGATTACTTCAGCGCCACGGGTCAGCTCTGGGGCAACCCCGTCTACGATTGGCAGGCTTTGCGGCGAAGCGGCTACCGCTGGTGGATCGAGCGGCTGCGCGCCCTGCTCGCCCATGTCGATATGAGCCGGCTCGACCATTTCCGGGCCTTCGCCGCAGGCTGGTACGTGCCCGCCGGATCGGCGACGGCCGAAAGCGGAAGCTGGGTTCCCGGTCCGGGCGCCGATTTCTTCGCCACGGCGGCAGCGGCATTGGGCGGGCTTCCGTTGATTGCCGAGGATCTGGGTATGATCACGCCCGATGTGGTCGCCTTGCGCGACCGCTTCGGTCTGCCGGGAATGCGGGTGCTCCAGTTCGCCTTCGACGGCCATCCCGACAACCCGCACCTACCCGAAAATTACGCGCACAATACGGTCGTCTATACTGGCACCCACGACAATTCGACAACGCGCGCCTGGTTCGAGGCGCTGCCGGAGCAGCAGCGGCAGGATGTGTGGGATTACCTGAGGCGCCCGGCCGGCGGCGGCGGAGAAGCGGCCCCGGCGGTGATCGAGCTCGCGTGGCACTCAGCGGCCGCGCTGGCAATGGCGCCGCTGCAAGACCTGCTGAACCTCAGCGAGGAGGCGCGCATGAACCGGCCCGGCCGCACCGGAGGCAATTGGCGCTGGCGGTGCACCGAAGCGATGCTGGATTTGGCCCCCTGGCAGTGGCTGCACGATCTGACACTGACTACGAACCGCGCGCCTGCCATTGCCGCCGCCCCGCATCGGTTGCGTGCCTGAAGGGAGCCGACCACGGGCGGGCAATAGGATAGGGCAGAGATGACGATGACTGCACATCCCGCCTGGCGCGCGCTCGAAACCCACACCGCGCCGTCCGCGATAGGCACCTGCGCGAGTTGTTCGCCGAGGATCCGGAGCGCGGCGAGCGGATGCAGGCCGAAGCCGCCGCGATCTACCTCGATTATTCGAAGAACCACATCACCGAAGAGACGCCCTTACGACTTCATCGCCTTTGGCCAGCCGCCGAACCCGCAGGGGCAACAGCACGACATGCTGCTGGCCAATGTCCTCGCCCAGGGCGAAGCCCTCGCGTTCGGCAAGACGGCGGCGGAAGTCCGCGCGGAGGGCTCGCCCAACTGGCTGGTGCCGCACCGCAGCTTTCCCGGTAACCGCCCGTCCAACACGATCCTGATGGAACGATTGCCCCGGCGGCGCTCGGCAAGCTCGTCGCTCTGTACGAGCACAGCGCGTTCACGCAGGGTGCGTCTGGGGCATCAATTCGTTCGATCAATGGGGCGTCGGGCTGGGCAAGGTGCTGGCACTGCGCATCGTGCCCGATGACGACTACCCGGACTTCGTCGCGCCGCTCGCCCGCGCCGTCGCGGCGGTGCAGGTCGCGCGCGGCGTCGCGATCTGCGACAGCGGTGTCGGCGCTTGCGTCGGCGAAAGGGTGGCGCCGGCCGGCGCGGCCGGCTAATGTCGCGCCTGGGCATTGGTCGGAGCGCGGGGGTGCTCGATGCGGGGGGTGGTTATGCTGCTGCTGCTGGGCTTGGCGGCGTGCGTGACGGCGGACCGGGTCACCCCGCCGGGGGTGTCGTCCGAGCTGAACGATTGGCAGACACCCAAAGGGAAGCCGCCGACCCGGGCCGAATTTGCCGCCGTCGTCGCCGCCTGCCAGGATCGCGACAACAGCGCCGGCGAGACCGGCCCGATCGGCGGGTGCCTCGCCGATCTCGGGCTGCACCGCGTGCAGTGACGAAATCGGCCGGCAGATCTTGGCGGCGACCGCGCGCAATGGTGGATCAGCGGCGCGGCGCCCTACATAATCAGGGTTCGCAGACCAATCGCAGGAGGTAGCGTCGTGGAGCCGCAGATCAATCTTCAGCTCAGCCATGTCGGGCTGTTCGTGCGCGACCTCGAACCGATGGTCGCGTTCTACCGCGACGTCATGGGCTTTGCCGTGACCGATCGGGGCTCGGTGCGCAACGGCGAATTGACGTTTCTCAGCCGCGACCCCAAGGACCATCACCAGATCGTGCTGGCGACCGGACGCCCGGAGGGGCTGCCCGATCGCATCCTGAACCAGCTGTCGTTCCGGCTCGGCTCGCTCGACGAGCTAAAGGCGTTTCACCAGCGATTGAAATCGGCGCCGGTCAGCGACATCGACCCGATCCATCACGGCATCGCCTGGTCGGTCTATTTCCGCGATCCCGAAGGCAACCGGGTCGAGGTCTTTGTCGACACGCCCTGGTACATCCCGCAGCCGGCGCGCCAGCCGATCGACCTTTCCCGCCCGGCGGCGGAGATCTTTGACGACACCAAGGCGTTCTGCGAAGCCCAGCCGGGGTTTCGGCCGTTCAACGATTGGCGCGGCGACCTCGAGCGCCAGCTGTCGGCCTGAGCCGCCCGGCTCGGAGCCTCTCCCCTTCTTCCGCAGGAAAGCGGCCCCTCCCATTCACTCCCCCCGCCTGCGGGGGAGGGTCAGGGTGGAGGAGAACGAGGGTGGCGCCCGGTCAGATGTGGCGGCCGCGCAGCTCGTTGTTGGTGCGGCGGTCGCCGGCCAGCCACCGCGCCAGCTCGGAATGCGCGTCGGCGCGGCGGATCGCGTCGATCTCGGCGACATCGTCCGGGTCCTGGGTGAACTCGACGATCAGCCCGTCGGGCGAGGCGACGTAGATCGACTTGCAATAGCCGTGATTGGTCTCGCGGTAGTTCTCGCCGGCGCTTTCGAGACGCCGCTTCAATTCCTCATAGGTCTCGGGCTCCGCCTTGAAGGCGACATGATCGTAGCGCCCGATGCGGGCCGGCTTCTCGGCCTGGGTCATCTGGTAGAGCTCAGGGTCGGCGAACTGGAAAAAAGCCAGCGCGCCACCGTCGGCCATCGCAAAAAAGGTGTGGCAAAACTCAACCTCGCGCTGCAGCTCGGCGCTGAAATTCTTTTCGCACCAGGTCGCCGCCAGCGGAATCCCGAGCAGGTCCTCGAAGAACCGGCGGTTGGCCTCGTGGTCCTTGACGACATAGGCATGGTGGTGCAGGCGGGACGGCAGCTGCGAGAGCAATCGCGTGGCTCCGCGCCGCGCGGCAGCCTCGATCGTATCCATGTCTTTTCCTCCCTGAACGCAACGCGCCACCTTACCACGAGCGCGCCGATCGCTCGATACCGCAAGCGCGCGACCGCGCCACGCAATCCTGAAATGCGCGGCGGGACTGCCCGGCGCTTGGCGCCCGCCGCGAGGATGCTGCATGCTGACGCCGAATCAACCGCAAACAGGGGAATGTCGTGAAAGTCAGCGCAATGATCCGGTTCAGCGCCGGCACGGGACCGCACGACCGGCTCTTGCGCCGCACCGCCGATTATGCCCGCCGCATCGAAGCCGCCGGATTTCCCGGGATCTGGGTCGGGGATTCGCTGGGGCGCGGGCGGCCCACCCTCGATCCCCTGGTCGAGCTGGCGGCGCTCGCCGCCGTGACCGAGCGGGTCGAGCTCGGCATCGGCGTCTTGCAGCTGTCGCTGCGCCACCCGATCGAACTCGCCCATCGCGTCCAGTCGGTCCAGGCGTTGTCCGCCGGCCGGCTGCGGCTCGGCGTCGGCAGCGGCTCGACCCGAGCGGATTTCGAATTGCTCGGCCTCGATTACGACCATCGCTTCCGCGCGATGCGAATTGCCCTCGAGACCATGCACAAGGTGTGGCGCGGCGAGCCGGTCAATGGCGGCACGCTGTCCTTGTGGC
The DNA here is from genome assembly GCA_963755435.1 of uncultured Alphaproteobacteria bacterium. Lineage (GTDB taxonomy): Bacteria > Pseudomonadota > Alphaproteobacteria > ATCC43930 > CGMCC-115725 > AP-15. The sequence continues at coordinate 180,243 of CAVWJX010000009.1, read as the reverse complement.
CGGGATGCGAAGGCGGGCCGCCGATCCTGATGGGCGCCTGGCGCAGCCCGCGCTGGATCACCTATGCCGCCAAGGAGTGCCAGGGCTGGACCCCGTCCGGCCGATACAGCAGCTGGGACGATCTCGAAGCCGGCATGAAGATCTACCGCGAGGCCGGCGGCGACAACGCGGTCCTGGCCAATGTCGCCGTCGATCTCGCCAACCGGCCCGAATCGGCGGAGCTCGCCGCGGCGACCGATGTGGCGCTGGTCTGTCCGCCGGACGAGGCGCGGCGGCGGCTGAAGCGGATGGAACAGCTCGGTTTCGACGAGGTGCTGCTGGTCTCGCAATACGGCGAGTTCGAAGAGCTCGAACGGGCGCGCGATCTGCTCTGACCGGCCGGCTCCGGTCGCCGGGCCAAGATCGGGCGCCGGTGGCTTGACAGCCCGCGCCGCGGCGGCATGCTGCGCGGAGACGGTTAAACTCGATCGAGGGGGCGACATGATCAGTGCGGATCTCGCCGGCAAAACCGTGCTGGTGACCGGGGCGGCCTCGGGCATCGGCCTCGCTGCCGCGGAAATCTTTTCGCGCTGCGGAGCCACGGTGGCGCTGAACCATCTGCCCGAGGATCCGCGCGGGGCCGCCGCGGTCGAGCGGCTCAAGGCCGAAGGCCGCCGGGTGGTTGCCGCACCCGGCAACGTCGCCCGCCCGGGCGAGGCAGAGCGGATGGTGGCGAGCGCCATCGACGCGCTCGGCCGGCTCGATTTTCTGGTCAACAATGCCGGGACCCCGGCGACCCCGACGCCGATCCCGTTCGCCGATCTGGACGCGCTCTCCGAGGAATTCTGGTCGACCATCCTCAATACCAATTTGATCGGCCCGTTTCGCTGCAGCCATGCCGCGGTCCCGGCGTTGAAAGCGGCGCGAGGGGCGATCTGCAATACTGCCTCGATCGCCGGGATGATGGGTTCGGGCAGTAGCATCCCCTACGCGACGAGCAAGGCCGGGCTGATCAACCTGACCCGCAGCCTGGCGCGCACGCTTGCCCCCGAAATCCGGGTCAACGCGGTGGCGCCGGGCTTTGTCGACAGTCCGTGGAACAAGGACTGGCCGGCCGATCGCAAAGAGACCTCGATCGAGCGCACGCCCTTGAAGCGCGCCTGCCGACCCGAGGACATTGCCGAGACGATCTTTTTCCTGTGTGCCGGGGCGGCGATGATCACCGGCCAGACGATTATCGTCGACGGCGGACTGACGCTTTAGAGGCGCGGCACGACAGGAGACGGGTCTCCGGTCTCCTGGCCAAATTGGAGGAAAGCCGAGATGAGCGAAAAGCGAGCCGTCAACGGCGCGCAATGGCTGGCGCAGGCGCTCGCCGGCACCGGCATGAGCCATGTCTTCTTCGTCGAATCGTGCATGCGCCGCACCCTGATGGAGCTCGGCGATCTGGGCGTGACCCCGATCCTCGCCCATTCGGAGAAGGCCGCGGCCTACATGGCCGACGGCTACGCCCGCATCGCCGGCCGGCCGGGGGTGTGCATGGCCCAGTCCGTCGGCGCCGCCAACCTCGCCTCGGGCCTCCAGGACGCTTATCTCGGGCATAGCCCGGTGATCGCGCTGACCGGGCGCAAGGAGCCTTCGTTCCAGCACCGCAACTCCTATCAGGAAATCGCCCACGCCCCGTTATTCGCGGCGGTGACCAAGTTTTCAGCCCCGGTCGACGCGACCGCCGAATTGCCGCGCCTCCTCCGCCACGCCTGGCGCACCGCGTTGGCCGACCCGCCGCGGCCGACTCATCTCGATTTCTGCGGCTTGCAGGGCGACGTGATCGAGCTCGGCGAGACCGGCGAGCCGACCCTGATCGACCCGGAGGCGCGGCGGATTCCAGCGCACCGGCCGGTCGCCGACGCCGCCGATATTGGCCGCGCCGCCGCCGCCCTTGTCGCCGCGCGGCGGGTGGCGATCGTCGCCGGCGACGGGGCTGCCGCCTCGGCGGCCGGGCCCGAGATCGTCGCCCTGGCCGAAGCGCTCGCCGCACCGCTGGCGACGAGCCTCGGCGCCCGGGCGCTGATCCCGACCCGGCATCCGCTCGCCGCCGGGGTTCCCGGCAGCTACTCGGCACCGCCGGCCAACCGCATCGTGCATGGCGCCGACCTCGTGCTCTATATCGGCTGCGACACCGGCGACCAGGTCACCCTGAACTGGACGGTGCCGTCAGCGGCGACGAAGATCGTGCAGATCGACGCCGATCCGGTCGAGATCGGGCGCAGCTATCCGAACACAATCGGGGTCGTCGGCGACCCCAAGGCGACGGTCGCCCGCCTCGTCGAGGCGATCGGGCGCCCGGCCCGCGACCGCGGCTTTGCCGAGGAGGCGGCGCGCCTCGTCGCCGATTGGCGCGCCTCGATGGCGCCGCTCGTCGGCGACGATCGGGCGCCGATCCGGGTCGAGCGGCTGTGCGCCGAGATCACCAAGGCCTTGCCGGCCGACGGCATCGTGGTCGCCGATACCGGCTATTCCGGCATCTGGACCGGAACGATGATCGATTTCAACGGCACCGGGCAGACCTATCTGCGTGCGGCAGGCTCGCTCGGCTGGTCGTTTCCCGCCTCGCTCGGCGCCAAATGCGCCGCACCCGGCCGGGCGGTGCTGTGCTTTACCGGCGATGGCGGGTTCTACTACCACCTGGCCGAGCTGGAAACCGCGCGTCGCTGCGGCATCGCCGCCGTCGTCGTGGTCAACAACAATTCGGGCTTTGGCCAGAACCTCTCCGGGGTGCGGCGCATCGCCGGCAACCGGCCGGGCCGCGGTGAGGCATTGGTGCGCTTCGGCCCGACCGATTTTACCGCGGTCGCCCGCAGCTTTGGCGTGCGCGGCATCCGGGTCGAGCGCCCGGCCGAGATCGCCCCCGCTCTGGCCGAAGCACTCGGCGCTGGCGAGCCGGTGCTGGTCGATGTCGTGACCGATCTCGAGCCGCGTGCGCCTGAACCGTGGTCGCCGGGCGCCCGCTGACATCTCCGCCCGGGGCGCGCGCGGCTAGGCGGACCGCCCGATCGGGCCGGCGCATCGCCCGGTCATCGCCTGACGCCGGACAAGCCCCCCTTCAGCCTGCGGCGCCAAGGCCGCGGATGCTTTCGAACACCGGGGCGATCTGGGAACGATAGACCGGCGAGTTCGATCGCGACAGCCACAGCTGCTCGAATGAATTCAGGCGGTATTCGGGGTAATGCTCGCGGAACGATGCCGCGATCCGGACGGCTTCGCTGGCCCGCCCGCTCGAGGACAGCGCCGCCATCAGGAACAGCTGCGCGCTGCCATAGATCGGATTGCGATCGAGGGATTTGCGCAGCAGGGCGATCGAGGCTTCGGTGCGGCCAAGCAGGAGCTCGGCGAACCCGCCAAAGAAAAACCAGGTACTGCAACGGCGATCGGTCTGGTCGAGGCGCATGGCGCGCTCGACCGCGGGCATGGTCTCTTCGGCGTGACCGCGAAAGACCGCGTTGTAGCCGGCGAAGGCATGGGCGATGCCCAACCGCCGGTCGGCGAGGAGGGCGCGCTCGAACGCCTCATCCGCCTCGGCCAGCTGCCCGGCCGCCGAGCGCAGCATTCCCTGGATGCAATGGGCGATGGCGTGCCCCGGCGCCAGCGCCAGCGCCAGCCCGACAACTTCACGCCCCAGATCGGAGGCAATTGCCACGGCCTGCGGATCGCCCCACCAGGGTTGGCTGACGACGTGCTGGCAGGTGAACGCGAGCCCGGTCAGCGCTTCGACATTGCGTGGATCGCTGGCGAGCGCGCTCAGGAGCCAGCTTTGCGCTTCGGCGGTGAGCTCCGGGGTGATCCTGCCCTTGAGCGCATTCGTCGCCCGCGAAAGGCACTCATTGACCCCGAACTCGTCACCGGCGGCCAGTGCGGCGCGGCGGCTCGCCTGTTGCAACACGAGGAGGTGAAGCTCGCGGGAGATCCGGCGGGTAATCTCGGTCTGGATTGGTTCGAGCTCGTCGGGATCGAACTCATAGCGATCCGCCCAGCAATATTCCCCGGTGGCCTTGGTGATCTGCATGTTGACCCGCAACGTCGCCGGGCCGCTGCGCTGGGCGCTGCCGGTAACGACGTATTCGGTCTCGGCATCGGCCATCCGCGCCGGCGGGCCGGGCGGCCGTCGCTCGTCGTTGATCCGGGCCAGCGCCAGTCCGCGGCCGTGGCGCAATAGATCGGTGACCAGGTCGTCGGAGAACGCCTCGACCAGATATTGCTGCTTGGGATCGCCGGTCAGATTGCGCAGCGGCGCCACCGCCACGGCAACGCTCGGCAGCACGCAAGGCCATTGCGCGGCCGCCCTTTTTTCGATCGGCGCCGGATATCTGTGGAGCGATGGTTTGACCGCCAAGCCGGGGTTCGCGGACCGGTCGAGCGGGTTCGGCACGGCCGCCATGTCGCGATACGGCATCTCGACGCTGCGGCCGGCCGGAGCGCCCTCGCCGATCGCGCCGGAATGGGCGATTTCGTTGGCCAGGGCCTGTGTTTCGGCGTCTGGCGCCACGCCCAGTTCGCGCTTCAGGATCTCGGCGCAGGTGCGGTACTGTCGGAGCGCCTCCGGCCGCCTGCCGGCATGCGCATAAGCGCGGATCAGCGCCCGCTGGCCGATCTCCGAGAGCGGATCGAGCCCGGCCAGCCGGCGCGCCGATTGGATCGCCGCATCATGCTCGCCGGCCTGGTCCTGCAGCGTAGTCAGGCGCTGCAGCACCGTGCAAATGAGGTCGAGCGTGCGATCCCGCTCGGCGGCGAGCCAGTCCTGGAACGGTTCGGAATCGATGACGAAGTCGGCCAGGAATTCGCCGCGATAGAGCTCCGCCGCGGCGAGCAATTCGGCGCGGTTCGACGAACGCGACAGCCGCTCGAAATGTTCGATGTCGACGTCGACCGCCTGAAGCCGGCAATTGGCGAACTCGGCGGCCAGGTGGCGGCCGGCGGTCGGCGCCAACGCCTTTCGCAACTCCAACAGACAATTGCGCAGACTGTGGCGCGCCTGATCCGATCCCTGATAGGGCCACAGCAGATCGGAGAGCCGTTCGCGGCTGACTGCACGGCCGCGCTGGGCCGCCATATAGGCGAGCAGAGCCCGCGCCTTTCGCGGGACCTTTCCGAACTGGCGATCCTCGCCTTCGATGATCAGAGGTCCGAGAAGGCCGATCAGCAATGCCATCGCTACCATCCCAATGTGCGGCTATCAATTCCAGTGCCGATTACGATCACGAAAAATTGATTTCCATTTGACCACTTTGAAGCGAGCTGCTGGCGCCAGCAAGAGGAATGTCGCCAGAACTCTCGCCGACGGCGGTCAAATTTCGGGCCACCTCACGCCTTGGCGGACTTGTTGGCGATAGGCGCCGATCTTTTCTTCGAGTATCCGACAAAGAGCGCCGAAGCCGCGCGCTTGCAGCGGCGCCAGCAATGCCTGGTAGCGCAGGGCGCGGTCGAAGCTCGGCACCGGCTCGGCCGCTTCCCACAGCTCGATCGGCGTCGCACTCGGCCCGAAGGCGGGAGTTTCATCGATACCGGCGGCCAACAGCTCGAGCCGGGTCTCGAGGCATTTCTCGCACGCCCCGCAATTGGCCGCGCCGGCGCGGTTGGCCGGGCAGACCCGCAACGCCGCGAGGGCGCCCGGCCAGCTCGCCAGCTCGCGCACCTTATCGACCCGCGAAAAGCGCGCCCCTTCGTGAACGAAGCTGATGCGCTGGCTGGAGAATTGGACGTCGACAGCGGGATGCGAGCCGAGCGGCACCAGCTCGGCCAAATGATAGGTGCTGCCGATGAACAGATAAGCCGGCCCGCGGATTGCGGCATGTCCGACGGCCGCCAATGCCGACCCATTCTGGCGGTGCGTCCAAAAGCCCGGCAGGGTCGGCAAATGACGCAGATTGGTGCGGCACGGGACGATCCGGATCCCGGTCTCGACGGCCAGCGATCTGAGCCGGCCCAGAGCCATCCGATAATGCTCATTCTCCGGATTGCAGGCCTTTTTGCCGATGTCGAACCCGTGGATGAACAATGCCGTGCGGATATAGGCGGGGTCGTCCGGATCGTAGGCGCGGTGATTGCGCATCAGCATGTGCAGACCGTCTACCCCACCCGATAAAAAGCAGGCGCCGCGCCGCTCGCCGCCCGCATCCCGGTTGGCGCGCCGGCCCGCACCCGGGCGCGGGCCGTCGCCCGCCGCCTCGATCTCGGGCGCCAGGGGCGGCATCCCGCCCCAGCTCGACCACCATGCATGGACGGTGCGCAGCCCCTCGACCAGCATCGGGCAGGGCCGGTCTTCGATGCGCACCCGCTTCTCACCGTGGACCGCGGCGAGAGGAAAGCAGGCGGCGAGAAACGCGTCGGCGCTGGGCCGCGGGTGGCATTCATCGCCAGCCTCGCCCTCCCCGGTTGTGCCACCCTCGTCCCCGATCTCGAAGCTCAGCACCTGATCGGGAAAGTCCCGATCCTCCCAGCTGACGGTCGCGGAGCTGATCCGCGCTTCGCCGGTCACCCTCTGGGCAAGATTTCTAATCAGCATCGGAGCATCACCCCCATATGGGTTGGCTCGGGGTATTCGGGTCTTCGGTGGGCCGGCGTCAGGCTACGACCGCTGCCGCCGTCGATTGATTAAGATTAGCGTCGCAGCCGTCAGAAAAACGTCCCGGCGGTCGTCAGGCAAAATCAATACGACAAATGGCCGAGCGATGCTTTCGCATTAGGCGAGCCTCGCCGCCAGCGTGCAGACCCGTTCCGACGTGCCTCGTTTGCGCAAGGGCCTTCCCGAATAACTCCCTATACGTGTAGCATATATGCACAATACCATTATCGGTAACCTAAATCGATGGCCCGCGGCACGCATCCCAAGCTGAATTGGATGCATCACATGTTAAATAAGAGGCGAAATCACTTTTGACGGAGCGGTGACGCAATTGGCGACGGATCGCTGACCGAGTCCGCGAAATTCTTTGCCCCGACGAACGAAACAAAGCGGCGGCCACCGACAATGCGGACGGGTTTCTGCAATAGGCTCTCATCGTTTCAGCCAAGCTTACAAAGCGGTTGCGCTCCGGCTAGGGCGAAGAGGCAAACATGCCAAACTGCCGGAGACCGATCGATTGCTGCTCTAGGTGGCCTCTTCACTTGGAAAGACTGGTTCGGAACCTTGCCGATATTTAGATCGCCGCCTCGCCGGCGGCCGCGGCGGCGGTTCGGCTGCTACCGACAGCGACGTTGGCGGTCGCATTGAGGCATGTCGCAGCGCTGCGGAGGGTACCATGCAAGGGCTGGGCGACTGTTTTGGGGAGCTGAAGGACCCGCGCTCTGGCGGGGCCAGACGCCACGACCTTTGGGAAATTCTGATGATCGCGCTGTGCGCCGTCCTCTCCGGCGGCCAGACCGCGGTCGACATGGCGGTCTTTGCCGAGGCCAAGCAAGAGTTTCTCGGCAACTTTTTGCAGCTCAAAAACGGGGTGCCGAGCCACGACACCTTCAGCCGGGTGTTTCGTCAGCTCGATCCCGACCAGTTCCGCGCCTGCTTCCAAAAGTTCATGGCGCGGTTCAGCGAGACCTGCACCGGGGTCATTGCCATCGACGGCAAAGTATTGCGCCGGCCGATCGATCCGAGCCATCCGGGATCGGCGCTGCACATGATCAGTGCCTGGTGCTGCGACACCCGCCTGGTGCTGGCCCAGATTGCGACGACGGCCAAGACCAGGGAAACCACCGCGGTCGCCAAGCTGATCGACATGCTGGCGCTGCAGGGTAGGATCGTCACCACCGACGCGCTCAATTGCCAGCGCGACATCGGCCGCCGGATCGTCTGTCGCGGCGGCGATTATGTGCTGGCGCTCAAAGGCAACCATCACGCGCTGCATGCCGATGTGATCCGCCTTTTCGCCGCTCCCCAGCACCGAAAGGCCGCGAGCCATTCGACCACCGACAACGATCATGGCCGGTTCGAGACCCGCACCAGCCTGGTTTCGACCGACATCGAACTGCTGCAGGAGCGCCACCAGTGGCCGGGCCTGGCCGCGATTGGCCGGGTTGTCCGCACCCGTGCCACGACCGGCAAGACCGCACCCCGGACTACGACCGAGACGGCCTATTACCTGTTGAGCGCGCCGCTGTCGCCCGAGCGCCTGGGCCAGGCGGTACGCTCGCATTGGGGCGTGGAGAACCGCCTGCACTGGGTGCTGAACGTCGTCATGAACGAGAGCCAGGTCAGGAGCCGCATGGACAACAGTCCCTACAACCTGGCGATCTTGCGGCACATGGCTCTGAACCTGATGCATAACGACCGCTCCAAGGTCTCGCTGCGCGGCAAGATCAACCTCGCCGCCTGGAAGAACGATTACCTGGCACAGCTGATCACCCAGGCCTGACCGCCGACCGCCCGACGCCGTCCGGCCGCCAATTTGGGCGAACCCGCGGGCCGAAACCGCTGGGTAACGCCCGATGGCGATCCCGGCGACCGCCGGCTCACCGCCGCTCAGGCCATCGAAGAATGGTCGGCGCGATCCGCCGCGGGCACATCGGCTGCTATTGGCGCGTGACCGGCCGGCGGCAAGCTCCCTATTCCGGATAAGCCTTTCCCCGGCCCGTGATAAGCGCGTAATCTCTGCCGCGCAGACTTCTTCGACAACCGGGCCCGGCGGCGTCTCGCACATCGGTCGCGGTCCGCCCCAACACACGGGAGAGAAACATGGCTGAGATCGACGGCGCCACCTTGATGGCGAGGAGCCTGAAGCAGCAGGGTATCGACCATTTGTTCGGGGTCGTCGGGTTTCCCGTCGGGCCGATCGCCGCCGCGGCGCAAAAGGAAGGTGTCGCCTATATCGGCATGCGCAACGAGCAGGCCGCTTCCTATGCGGCGCGCGCCTACGGCTATCTGACCGGGCGGCCCGGCGCCTGCATCGTCGTCACCGGCCCGGGCGTCGTTCACGGTCTCGCTGGGCTCGCCGACGCGCAGCAGAATTGCTGGCCGATGATCCTGATCGGCGGCGCTTCGGAGACCTATCGCGGCGGCATGGGCGCCTTCCAGGAAGAGCGCCAGGTCGTGATCGCCTCGCCGTTGTGCAAGTTCGCGCATGCGATCGATACGGTCGAGCGCATCCCGTACTACGTCGAGATGGCGACCCGACACGCGATCTATGGCCGGCCGGGCGGCACCTATCTCGACATGCCAGACAACATCATCACCGGCAAATGCGATCTCGACAAAGTCGTGCAGGTCCAGAAGACCCCCGATCCGCCGCGCACGATCGCACCCCAGGACAACGTCGAGGAGGCCTTGCATCTGCTCGAGCGCGCCGAGCGGCCGCTCGTTCTGGTCGGCAAGGGGATGGCCTGGGCCAATGCCGAGAGCGAGGTGCGCTCCTTTATCGAGAAGACGCAATTGCCCTTCCTGCGCTCGCCGATGGGCAAGGGGATCATGCCCGACGACCACCCGCTGTCGGTCGCGGCCGCTCGCACCCTCGCGTTGCAGAACGCCGATGTCGTGTTCCTGATGGGCGCGCGCTTCAACTGGATCTTCCATTTCGGTCAGCCGCCGCGCTACGCCAAGGACATGAAGGTCATCCAGCTCGACATCGCCCCCGAGGAGATCGGCCACAACAAGGCGACCGAGGTAGCGCTGGTCGGCGACGGCAAGGCGATCATGCAACAGCTAAACCAGGCGCTCAGCGGGAGCCAGTGGTTCCACCCGAAGGAATCGCCGTGGCGGCAGATGATCGCCAAGAAGGCGGCCGAGAACGCCGCGCAGATCAAGCCGCAGATCGACGACGACAGCGCCCCGGCGACCTACTACCGCGCTTTCAAGGACATCGCCGCCTGGATGCCGCGGAACTCGATCCTGTCGGCCGAGGGCGCCGGCACGATGGATATCGGGCTGACGATGCTGCCGGTGTTCAGCGCCAAGGCCTGCCTTAATGCCGGCACCTACGGCACGATGGGGCTGGGACTCGGGCAGGCGATCGCCGCCGCCGTCGTGCACCCCGACCGTCCGGTCATCCACCTGTCGGGCAACTCGGCGATCGGCTTTTCGGGCATGGAGATGGAGACACTCTGTCGCTACAACCTTCCGGTCAAGATCGTGGTTCTGAACAATGGCGGCATCGGCCCCGGCATGGAGGAGATCCCGGAAAACCCGATGTTCAACATGCGGCCGAACACCCTGATCTACGGCGCGCGTTATGACAAGGTCATGGAAGCGTTTGGCGGGAAGGGCTTTTTTGTCGAGGACCCGAAGGACATCAAGGGCGCGCTCGACGAGGCGATGAACCACCGTGGCCCCGCCCTCGTCAACATCGTGCTCAGCCAAGGCTCCGCCCGCAAACCGCAAGCCTTCCGCTGGCACAGCTGACCAGTTTGCGACCGTAACGGCACAAAGCTGGCATCGCCGGGCTCGGCCCGGCCATCCACGAATTTGGGGGCCGCTTCGGCGGCCCCTTTTCTTTTCGGCTTTCCGACAAGATAGATTGATGGTGTGTTCGACGCGCCCCGAGACGCTGCCGCCCGTAAACACCAAAAACCAAGCATGTTCCCGCCAGTTGCCCCACCGCGGTCAGCAGCTTTCGCGCCATGGCGAGCATTGATCGGGCCGCCAAGCTTCCTGCGCTTTCGCGGGAATGGTGGGAGCGAACCGCGCGGCGCCTCAGGGCGCGGGCTGGCGCTGCGCCGCGATCGGGTGGGCGTGGTCGTGGCGGGCGTAGTGCTGGCGCAGCAGGTCCTTGCCGTAATCGTTGCCGTTGGGGGTGCGCACGACGGTGTGGATGTGGTCGCGCGAGGGCTGGTCGTTGTCGTACATGATGCCCGATTGATGGTCGAACTCGACCAGGATCACCGGGCTCAGGATGCGGTAATAGAACGGGCTCGCATCGTCGAAGGCGCCGATCCAGGCAAAGCGCGTCTCGCCCAAATGGCGCTTCGCTTCGGCCCAGCGGATCTCGGCGTGGCCCGGGCGGATCCGCCCGGTGTAGGTCGCCAGCAGCGCTTCGAGGCGGTCGCGGCCCTCGGGCGGCAGTTCATCATAGCGGATGCCAGCCGGGTCGATCCGCCGGTTGTCGTTGAAGGCGGCGGTCAAGAGCTCGGCGGGCAGATCCCGGCCGATCGTCGCCCGCTGCCGCTCCTCGGCCGAGAGTGCCCGCATTAGCGCATAGCCCCGTTCCTCCTCGGCGGCGAAGACGCGGGTCCCCTGGTATTTGCCGGAGCGGGCCAGCACCGGCTCCGAGCCCATGAAATTGGGCGTCAGCACCAGCTGATCGCCGAGCACGAAGCAATTGAGGTTCAAATGATGGCCGTCGATCTGCCAGCCCCATGGCGCATCCGGCGCGGGGGTGCCGAAAAGGCTGACCCAATAGAGCCATTCGCCATATTCCTCGGGCTTGCCGGTGATCTCGAGCGCGTGCTGGTTGAGCCGCATCACGTCGCGGGCGGATTGATAGCCGGCAGCGCTCAGGCTCTCGCGCAGCAGCGCCAGTGCGACTTCGCGCTGGTCGTGGCCGAGATCGGCGAGGCACACCCCGTGGCGCATCAGCCACGGGTGGATGTTCGACCATTTACGCCAGGCCTCGTCGTCGATCGCGAAGCTCGCGGCCTCGCGCTGCGGCGGGGTCAGCGCCGCCAAGAACGCGCGCGCCGCCTCGACCAGCGGGGCCAGCGAGACGCCGGTTTTGCCGAGCGCGAACAGCCCCGGCGCCAACTCGCCGGCGACGGCGACGCCGCGGAACGGCTCGGCCAGGCCGCTGCGCGCGCGGTCGAGCATCGGCTGCATCCGCGGCGGCAGCGCGAACGGCCGGATCGCCGGGGTGGGCGGCCGCTCGCGCAGGCCGAAATGCGCCGACTTACCTGCCATGCTCGGATCTCCTCCTGACGCGCGTAGGCAAAGATGGGCTTCGGCGCGGTTGGCTTTCAATAGCCGGCTGACGCGCTGGCGGCGGCCCCGCCCCCGTCACTCTGGCACAACGATGCTCGCGGCGGCAGCGCGATTTCCGCTTGCTCTGCAAGCCGCCGGTGCGCCAGCATGCGCGGCGTTTTGGCCAAACCGGGGTCGCCCGCGGGCGCCCGGCAGCAAGAAACCCAGGAGGAAACGTGACCCGACCCCGTGCCGCCGACGATTTCGCAACGATTTATGCCCGACTGGTCGAGCTGCGCCGCGAGCGCGAGCAGGCCTCAAAGCCGGAGGGCGCCGGCGATGACGCTCCGGCCCGCGGCGAGCGGACCCTGCTCGGTTCCGCCGAAGGCCGCCAGCGGCTGGAGAAGAACGGCTGGCTGACGGTGTCGTCCGGCCGCCGCTACGGCCCGGGGCGATCGCGCTAGCTGCCGCGGCGCATCGGGACGCCTCAGCAATTGGCTAGGTCGAGCGGATAGATCGGCCGCCTGACCTTGCGGAAGCCGAGCTCGCGGTAATCGGACGTGCACACCCCGACCCCGGCGCAGTCGACGACGGCGCGGGCCAGCGGCCGCAGGCCGGCGCGCCAATGGATGCGGCTCTTGAGCATGACATAGCGCTTTTGCGCGGGGTCGATGCCGAGGCTGAGCAGACAATTCAGGTCGGAGGGCTCGACCTGGCGCGAGATCAGCGCGATCTCCGCCGCACCGGTATCGAGCACCACCGAGGCGCCCATCTCCATTGCCACGCCGCGCGCCATCGGGCCGCGGTTTTTATAGCGGCCATCGGCGATGGTCTTGACCCGGCCGGTCACGCTCAACGGCGGGCTCGGCGCCGCGATCGCCGGCATCGCGGTCTTGCCGCCAATCGACAACGTCACCTCGGCGCCGATGCCGGCGGCGATCGCCTCGCCGACCGCCTGCGGATCGCAGACCGCGAAAACGGCAACATCGTCGAGGCCCTGGCGCAGGATCTCGGCCAACACCACGGTCGTGTCCATGGTCCCGCCCGAGGCGCAATTGTCGTAGTGGTCGAGCAATACGACCGGGCCCTCGCCCGGCTGCGGCGGCGGCATCGCCTTGGCGCGGGCGACCGCCTCGGCCAATGGCTCGATCCGGTAGACAAAGGCTTCGCGCTCGACCCAGGCGCGGTCGAGGAGTTCGTCGCGCAGCCGCTCGGCGAGGCCGCGGTCGCCATCGGTCACCACCACCGCCGAGACCCCGGCATTCAGGATGTCGGCATGCGGGAAGCCGGTGAACAGGCTGGCGGCGAGCGCTCCCTCGGCGCTCATCGCGGCGCAGCGGTGCTGCAATTCCTGGTTCGGATGATCGTCGGTGCCCTGGCGCATGACATGCGGCAGCATCGGCCGGTTGCCCCAGGCCATGACCGGGCGCACCTCGCCGCGGATCGTGCGCAGCAGGATCTCGCCCGCCAGCTTTGCGGTCTGGTAGGTGTCGATATGCGGATAGGTGCGGTAGCCGGTGACGACGGTCGCGTTGGCGACGATCTCGTCATAGAGGTTGGCGTGCATGTCGAGCGCCACCGCGATCGGCGTTCTCGGGGTCGATCGCGCGCAGCCGCTTGAAAAATTGCCCCTCGCCGTCGTCGAGGCTCTCGGTCACCATCGCGCCATGCAGATCGAGCAGGATGCCGTCGAACCCGCCCTTTTCGGCGGCGGCGAAGATCCGATCGGTGATCTGCGGCATAGGCGGCGTCCTCGACCGGGCCGCTCGGCGCGGCTCCGGCGGCGACCGGCAGCACGATCTCAGCCCCCTCGCGCCGGGCGAGATCGAGATAGGCGCCGAGCCCGGTGCCGGTGCCGCGATAGGCTTTGACCGCCGCCTCGCCATAAAGCGGCCCCGGCCCGTTGCCAAACCGCGCCAACGGCGTCGGCACCGGCGAAAAGGTGTTGGTCTCGTGCTTCATCATCGCGAGCAAGAAGCGCATGTCCTAAACTCCCGACCAGTCTGGGCTCACACTATCGCAGGCGCACTGGCGCAGGAGGAACGAAATGCCCGCCAACCCGGTCGCGGACCATTACACCAGCGGCGATCTCGGCGCGGCGATCCTGGCGGCGCTGCAAGGAATGGGCAAGGACATCGACCATCTGACCCCGGACGATCTGGCGGCGGTCGACGAGTTTCACGGCGGGCAGCGGCCGGCGACGATGCGGCTCGCCGAACTGCTCGCTCTCGGCGGCGGCGAGCTGGTGCTCGATGTCGGCTCGGGGCTCGGCGGGCCGTCGCGGTTTCTCGCCTGGCGCTATGGCGTGCGGGTCAGCGGCGTCGATCTGACCGCCGAATTCGTCCGGGTCGCCCAGATGCTGACCCGGCGCACCGGCCTCGAGGGCCTGGTCGACTACCGCCAGGGCGACGCGCTCGACCTGCCGTTCGCCGATGCGAGCTTCGATGTAGTGTGGTCGCAGAACGCGGCGATGAACATCGCCGACCGCGACCGGCTCTACCGCGGGATGCGGCGGGTGCTGAAGCCGGGCGGCCGGCTCGCCTTGCAGGAGGTCGCCGCCGGGCCCGGCGGGCCGCCGCACTTCCCGGTGCAGTGGGCGCGCGAGCCGGTGATCAGCTTTCTGTTCTCCGCCGAGGCGACGCGGGCCAAGCTCGAAGCCGCCGGCTTCCGCGTCGTGACCTGGCAGGACACGACGCCCGAAGCATTGGAAGCCGCCTCGCGGCGCACCCGAAATACCGAAGGCGCTCCGCCGCCGCTCGGGACCCACCTGATCCTGGGGCCCGACTGGCGGGCGATGTTCGCGAATTCCGCGCGCAACCTCGAACGAGCGCCGCACCGAACTCTTCAACGCAATCCTGGAACGCGCCGGCTGAGCCGAAGCGCCGATTACTGCGCGGTGATCCCGCCATCGACGACGAGCCCGGCCCCGGCCATGAAGCCGGCATCGTCCGAGGCGAGAAAGAGGATGCACTTGGCGATGTCGTCGACCGTGCCCACTAGAGTTGGCAGGGGAAATATTTTTGCTAGCTAGGGGTCGTGCGCGCCGGGCGTTGTGGTTATTCCTTGTCTGGCACCCCCGCTTCGAGCTCCGCGAGCCACACCGTGGCGTGGGCGTCGGAGGGGGCGCGCCAGTCGCCGCGGGGGGACAACGAGCCGCCGGACGAGATTTTCGGGCCGTTGGGCAGGGCCGAGCGCTTGAACTGGCTCAATTGGAAAAAGCGCAGCAGGAACACCCGCAGCCAGCGCTTGATCTCGGCGAGATCGTAGGCCCGCCGCGCCGCCTGCGGGATGTCGGCCGGCCACACCCCGCGTTCGAGGTCGGCCCACGCGTTCCACGACAGATAGGCGATCTTCGACGGGCTGAACCCGTGCCGGGTCGCGTAATAGAGGTTGAAATCCTGCAATGCGTAGGGGCCGACGATGCTCTCGGTCGACTGGATCAGCCCGTCCGCGCCCGGCGGCACCAGCTCGGGCGAAATCTCGGTCGCCAGGATGTCGTAGAGGATCGGCGCCGTGTCCGCGCCCAGATCGCCCGACGCCGCGACAAAGCGGATCAGGTGCTGGATCAGAGTCTTGGCGACCGAGGCGTTGGGATTGTAATGCGACATCTGGTCGCCGACCCCATAGGTGCACCAGCCGAGCCCCAGTTCCGACAGATCGCCGGTGCCGACCACCAGTCCGCCATTGTGGTTGGCGAGGCGGAACAGATAGTCGGTGCGCAACCCCGCCTGGACGTTCTCGAAGGTCACATCGTAATGCGCCGCACCGCTGGCCGAGGCGTGGCCGATATCCTGCAGCATCTGCCGCGCCGCCGGGCGGATATCGATCTCCGCACCGCTGACGCCGAGCGCCTTCATCAGCCGCCAGGCATTGGCCTTGGTGATCTCGCCGGTGGCAAAGCCGGGCAGCGTATAGGCCAGGATATTGGTGCGCGGCAGCTCGAGCCGGTCCATCGCCCGGGCCGCGACGATCAGCGCCTGGGTCGAGTTCGAGCCCGCCCGAGACGCCGATCACCAGCTTGTCGAGCCCGGTCGCCTGGAGCCGCCGGGCCAGCCCCTGGACCTGGATGTTGTAGGCCTCGTAGCAATTCTCGCTCAGCATCGCCGGGTCGGCCGGCACATAGGGAAAGCGCTCGATGTTGCGACGCAACGCAAGCGGCTCGCTCGGGGCGGCGAAGTTGAAGCCGACGGTGCGGAACCCGGCTCCCACCTCTCGATTTTCGCCGCCGCGCACGCAATCGCCAAAGGTATTGGTGCGCATCCGCTCCTGGCGAATCCGGCCGAGATCAATGTCGGCAACAGCCATCTGCGGGGTGGCCGAAAACCGCTCGGTCTCGGCCAGCCCCTCGCCCAGCTCGAAAATCCCGGCCTGGCCGTCCCAGGCGAGATCGGTCGTCAACTCGCCGGCACCGGCGGCCGAATAGGCATAGGCGGCAAGGCACCGCGCCGCCTGCGAGGCGCACAGCAGCCGGCGCATCTGCGCCTTGCCGATGGTGATGTTGCTGGCCGACAGGTTGAGCAGGATCTCGGCTCCGGCGAGCGCCGCCGCGGTGCTCGGCGGCTGCGGCACCCACAGATCCTCGCAGATCTCGATATGAAAGGTGAAACCCGCCGCACCGCCGCCGGCGGCGAATAGGAGATCGGCGCCAAACGGCGCGCTATGGCCGGCGAGCGCGATCGAACGCCCGGCGATCCCCGCGCCCGAGGCAAAGTGCCGGCGCTCGTAGAATTCGCGGTAGTTCGGCAGAAAGACCTTGGGCACCACGCCCAGCACCCGGCCGCGATGGATCGCCACGGCGCAATTATAGAGCTGACCCTGCACCCGCAGCGGCGCGCCGACGATGAACACCGGAAACCGCTCCCGGCTGGCATCGACGAGCCGCGCGAGCTGGCGCTCGACCGTGTCGAGCACCGCGTCCTGGAACAAGAGATCATCGATCGCGTAGGCCGATAGGCACAATTCGGGGAACACCATCAGTGCCACCCGCGCCCGGTCGCCGTCGGCGAGCATCGCGTCCACCGCCGCGGCATTGCGCTCGGGCTCGGCTGGCGTCACCGCCGGCACACAGGCGGCGACCCGCATGAACTGATGGCGATAAGGCGAAAAGAACGAGGACATCGCGGCAATGGTGCTCGCAGATCAACGGTTGCGTGTCAATCTGGGCGCCCCTCGCGGTTTCGCAAAGGGGCCGCGCTCAGGACCGCCGCCGCCGCGCGCGCACCACCGCCCAGAGAATGCCGCCGATCCCGAACAGGGTGAAGCCAGCCACGACCAGCACCACCACGTTCGCCGAGCCGATCAGCCGCTGGCCGAGGCCGCCGACGGCATCGCCGACAAACAGCAGCATCGGCGCCCAGACCACGGCCGAGACAATATTGGCGATCCAGAAGCGCGCCCGCATCATCTGCATGACCCCGGCGGCAAGCGGGATGATCGCGCGCATCGGGCCGAAGAAGCGGCCGATAAACACGCTCGCCCCGCCATATCTGGCGAAAAACCGGATACCGCTCGGCAGCAAGTCCGGGTTGCGGGTGAACGGCCACACCCGAGCGATCGCGTAGCCGAAGCGGCGGCCCAGCCAATACGACACCGAATTGCCGAGGACGGCGCCGAGAATCGCCCCGGCCAGCACCGGCAGATAGGGCAAGGTGCCGGTCGCCATCAGCGCGCCGGCGGCGATCAACAGCGAGGTCCCGGGAAACAGCAGGCTCAAAAACGCGAACGACTCACCAAACGCGGTGACGAACATGACCGCGAACGCCCAGCCCGCATGGGCGGAAATGAAGGCGATGGTCGGCTGAACCAGGTGTTCCATGCGAGCAGCCCGATCGGGACCACCTTCGAACCATGAGGCGCGGCTGAGACACTATGCGCGGCGACGCCGCCTGGATAGCGCCGCGCCGCTGGGCTAGCCTTGCGCGCAAACCATGCCCGCCCTCAGCGCCTTGGGGAGGAGACAGCACAGTGCAGCAGATCACGCGACGCGGCTTTGCCCGGCGGGCCGCGGCCGGCGCCGGCTCGGCAGCGATGTTCAACATCGTCCGGGCGCTGGGCGACACTCCCCAGTTCCAGTACAAGATCGGCAGCGACCTGCCGCTCAGTCACCCCGACACCCTGCGGCTCCAGCAGGGTGGACCGGATCCGCGAGCAATCCGGCGGCCGCCTTTCGATCGCGATCTTCGCCAACACTGATTTGTCGATCGCCGCGCGACTTTGGCCGAGGCACCAAGTAAACCACGACAAACGGTTCGAACGGGAGAACGGCAATGGCGCATCCGATCGTCTATGGCCCGGCCGGCAGCACCTATGTGTGGAGCGCGCGCCTGGCGCTCGCCGAAAAGGGGGTGACCCACGAGCTCGTCCCGGTGCCGTTCGGCGCCCACCGCGAGGCGGCGCATCTGGCCCGCCAGCCCTTCGCCAAGGTGCCGGCCTTCGAGCATGACGGCTTTGCCCTCTACGAGACCCAGGCGATCATCCGCTATGTCGACGAGCGCTTCCCCGGCGCGCCATTGCAGCCCGAAGACGTGCACCAATGGTCGCGGATGAACCAGATCATCGGCATCGTCGACGCCTATGCCTGGCCCAGCATCGCTGGCGCCATCCTCTATAACCGCATGCTCGTGCCGCGCCTCGGCGGGGTGCCGGACGAGGCGGCGATCGCTGGCCGCCCTACCGCGGGCGGAGCTGTGCCTCTCGGAGATCGAGCGGTTGATGGAGGATTACCGTTTCTCGCCGGCGAGCATCTGAGCCTCGCCGATCTGATGGTGATCCCGCTCCTGCATTATTTCGCCAATGTGCCCGAAGGCCGCGCCCCGCTCGCCGCCCATCCGAAGCTCGAAGCGTGGCGGCGGCACATGGAAGCCCGCCAGAGTTTCCATGTCACCGAAGCCATCCCCCTAACATCGCGAGCTGGGCGGAGGATCGCCTCGTCTTGGTCGACACTCATGGCAACGATTTGTCGCGCAATGTCGACCGCACTGGCCCGCGGCGCAAAAATCGTCATTCGAGCGAAGCAACGATCTCGCGCCGCGTTGCGCGCTGCGCTCCTCGCTATGGCGATTATTTCGGCAGTGACACCAACGCGAACATGACCGTAGGCTGACAGGGCCGCACTCTTCGGCGTCGTGCTGATCGGCGCGCTCGTCGCCAACCTTGCCGCCGCCATCGTGCTGTGGCCGCGCAGCCGGCCGTTCTGGCCGTCGCTCACCGCCGGCCTCATGATCGCGGCCACTCTGGTGAGCTTTTACGTTTGAACCTATCCGGCCAACGAGGCCACCGCCAATTGGACGATGGTGGCGGCCGATTGGGAATTGCTGCGCCAGCACTGGGAATTCTCCCACGCCGCAAACGCGGTGCTGACCTTCATAGCACTCGGTTTCGCCCTCTGGCCGGTGTTCAAAGCGGCGAACGACTAGAGCCGGTTCGGGCGGCGGTGCCGTTGCCGGCTACTTGGCGTAGGGATTGACGAGGCCGGCCACGATCGCGGCCAGAACCTCGCGCAGTTGGCGCTCGTCGCCGCCCATCAGCACCGCGTCTTCGAGCGCTTCCTGCGCCAGTTCGCGCAACTCGGCGAGGTTCTCGTTCAAGACCTTGATCTTTTCGACGCAGGCGACCGGTTCGCCCTGCGGCGTCAGCCAGACCGGGAAATCCTTTGGCTCGCTCATCGCTGCGCCCTTTCGAGCATCCGGCTATTTGAGGCCGCCGAACGGCGCCCCGCCCGGGGCCGCCGCGCCCGGGCCCGCCCCGCCCGGCGCCGCCCCACCCGGAGCCGCCCCGCCCGGCGCCGCGCCACCCTCGCCCGGCTTCTTCTGCGCCCCGGTCTGCGAAAAGATCATCTGGCCAATCAGGTCTTCGAGGTTGGCCGGCGCCTGGGTGTATTTGATCTCGCCGCCCGGCGGGATGATCTTGTCCGAGCCGCCCGGCTGCAACGACATGTATTTGTCGCCGAGCAGGCTCGACGAGACGATCTCGGCAACCGTGTCTGCCGGCAGCTTGTAATCCGGGTTGATGTTCATCTTGACCGTGGCGAGATAGGTTTTCGGGTCGAGATGCTCGCCGGTGACCGAGCCCACCTTGACGCCGGCGATGCGCACGTCGGTGCCGTCGCGGATGCCGTCGACGCGCGAGAACTGCGCCGTCACCGGATAGCCCTCGACTGCCCGCAACTGGCTGGTTGAATAGGCAAAGAACAGAAACAGCGCGGCGACGACGAGCACGACCGCACCCATCACGGTCTCGATCACGTTGCCGCTCATCGCCGCTCTACCCCGATCGTCTCCCGGTCGGCGCCGGCTGAAATCGGCATTGGCAAAATCCGCATCGGCGGCCTATTGAGGCGTCCACGGCTCGTAGTCGCCGGTCGACGGCGCCCGACGGCCGCCGCGCAGAATCGAGCCCGGCGGGTGATAGGCAGCAGCGGTCCCGGTCATGTTGGGCAGGTGGTCCTTCTCCCATGGGTGGCGGGGGCGCGATTGCGGCTGCGGCACCGCGTCGACGGTGTGATGCAGCCAGGCGTGCCATTCGGGCGGCACCTTGGACCCTTCCGGCTCGCCGGCATAGATGACCCAGCGCTTCTCGCGGCTGGTCCGGCCGCCGCCGCGGGTCAAGGCCCGCTGTCTCTTGTCACGGTAGTAGCGGTTGCCGAGGCTGTCGATGCCGACAGACTGGCCGCGCAACAAGGTCAACAATCGCGTGCCAAGGTTCATCTATCCATCCATGCCGGCCATCCATGCCGGCCATCCATGCCGGCCATCCTGCCGGCCATCCACGCCTGGCGCGACCCGGGCGCCGCCGCCTGGGCTGCGTCGGCGACGGGTTTATCGCACCGCGTTCGCCCCGGCGGCAAGAGCCGGCATAATCTCGAATTTGCGAGTGCCGCTGACGCCGGCCGCTTCGCGTGCACCTTGACCGGAGGCGGGGGATCGCCTAAAGGGACCGCTTTGCCGGCCCCGGCGTGTACTGCGGCCGGCTCTTTTGGCCGGATCAATGAAGACCTTTTCCGCAAAGCCGAGCGACATCGACAAAAAATGGCTGCTCGTCGACGCCGACGGGCTGGTGTTGGGCCGCCTCGCCGCGATCCTCGCCACCCGCCTGCGCGGCAAGCACAAGCCGTCCTTTACGCCGCACATGGATTGCGGCGACAACATCGTCGTGATCAACGCCGAAAAGGTCGAACTGACCGGCAACAAGCGCCAGGACGACATTTTCTACTGGCATACCGGCTATCCGGGCGGCATCAAGGGGCGCAGCAAGGGCGCCATCCTCGGCGGCAAGCATCCCGAGCGCGTCGTCGAAAAGGCGGTCGAGCGCATGGTGCCGCGCGGGCCGCTCGGGCGCCGCATCATGAAAAATTTGCGGGTGTTCGCCGGACCCGACCACCCGCACGCAGCACAACTGCCGCAGGCGCTCGACGTCGCCGCGATGAACCGCAAGAATACGAGGGCGTAGCCACGATGGCCGACAGCGATCGCACCAACAATCCGCCGGAGAACCAGCCCGCCGGCCAGCGCGGCGCGGGCCAGACCTTTCAGGGCCTGGGCAGCCTGCGCCAGGCGCTGCAGGCGGCGCGGACCGCCCCGGCCCCGGCGGCAGCGCCGACCGCGGCGGCGATGCCGGTCGACGTGCAGCCGAAGATCGACGCGCTCGGCCGCGCCTACGCCACCGGCAAGCGCAAAAACGCCGTCGCCCGCGTCTGGATCAAGCCGGGCAACGGCGCGATCACGGTCAACAGCCGCGAGAGCCCGGTCTATTTTGCGCGGCCGGTGCTGCGCATGATCATCAATCAGCCATTCGTCGCCGCCAACCGGTTCGGCCAGTTCGACGTGGTCTGCACCGTCAAGGGCGGCGGCCTGTCGGGCCAGGCGGGCGCGGTGCGCCACGGCATCAGCAAGGCGCTGATGTTCTACGAGCCGGGGCTGCGCCCGCTATTGAAGAGCCAGGGTTTCCTGACCCGAGACAGCCGGGTCGTCGAGCGCAAGAAATACGGCAAGGCCAAAGCCCGCCGCAGCTTCCAGTTTTCGAAGCGTTAGGCCGCGCCTGCCCCCGCGGGCTGTCGGGCGAAGTTCGCCTTCGCCATCCCGAGCACCGCGGGTCAATCGGGGCGTTCGATCAGGCAGGCGTCGCCGTAGGAGAAGAAACGATAGCGTTGGGCGACGGCATGGGCGTAGGCGGCTTTGATCCGGTCGAGGCCGGCCAAAGCGGCGACCAGCATCAACAAGGTCGAATGCGGCAAGTGGAAGTTGGTCAGCAACAGGTCGATCGCGCGGAACCGGTAGCCGGGCAGGATAAAGAGGCGCGTTTCGCCGGCGAAGGGCCGCACCTCGCCGGTTTTGCCGGCTGCTGATTCGAGAAGGCGCAGGCTGGTGGTGCCGAGCGCGACGATGCGGCCTCCGGCGCGCCGGGCGGCGGCGATGTGCCGCGCGGTCTCGGCCGAGAGGATGCCCCATTCCCCGTGCATATGGTGCTCGCGCGGGTCGCGGGTCTTGACCGGCAGAAAGGTGCCGGGGCCGACATGGAGGGTGAGGCTGGCGAGGCCGATGCCGCCTTGCGCCAACGCCTCGACCAGGGCCGGAGTGAAATGCAGGCCGGCGGTCGGGGCGGCGACCGCACCCTCGGCACGGGCGAAGATCGTCTGGTAATCGGCCTGGTCGCGCGGGTCGCCGCCGCGGGCGCGCTTGATGTAGGGCGGCAGCGGCATCGTGCCGTGGCGGGCGAGTGCGGCGTGCAGCGCCTCGCCTGAGCGATCGAATTGCAGGGAGAGGTCGCCCTCGGGGTGTTTTTGCACGATCGAGGCAGCGAAATCGGCAGCGAAGTCGAGACGGTCGCCCGGGTGCAGCCGCCTCGCACCTTTGGCAAAGGCGCGCCACGACCCGCCGCCCTCGTCGCGGTGGAGGGTGATCTCGACGGTTGCAGCACCACGCCGGGCCACGAGCCTGGCCGGGATCACCTTGGTGTCGTTGCAGATGACGAGGTCGCCCGGCCGCAACAGCGACGGCAGATCGGCGATATGGCGGTCGGCGAAGGCGCCCGATGCCGGGACATGCAGCAGGCGCGCTGCCTCGCGCGGCTCGCAGGGGCGCTCGGCGATCAGATCGCGCGGCAGCGGAAAATCGAAGTCATCGAGACGCATCGCGCATCGCCCGAATTAGGAGCCCGAGCCGCGCCGCGTCAATCGGGCGACGCCAGGCCGGATTAAGACATTATCATTACGTAATTTACGACGTATTGACATTTACGTACTGTCCTAATTAGCTGAAGCCCATCGGGCGGCTGCAAATTGTCGCCGGCGCAGCAGAGGGCGATATGGCTCGGATCGACAGCATCTCCAAGGCCGAGGCGGTCAAGCAGCAAAGCCGCCACTTGCGCGGCCGCATCGCCCGCGACCTCGCCGACAGCGACGCGCCGTTCGACAAGGAAGGCTATTCGCTGCTCAAGTTTCACGGCGTCTATCAGGGCTACGATCGCGACAGCGCCACCCTGCGCAAGCAGCGCGGCGACGACAAGATCTGGCAGTTCATGGTGCGCGTGCGGATCCCGGGCGGGCGGCTCACCGCCGACCAGTATCTCGGCCTCGACCGCATCGCCGAAAACTGGGCCGACGGGTCGCTGCGCATTACCACCCGGCAAAGCATCCAGTTTCACGGCGTCGTCAAATCCGGATTGAAGGCCGCGATCGGCGCGGTCGACGGCGCGCTGTTGACGACCCTGGCGGCGTGCGGCGATGTCGTGCGCACGGTAACGACGGTGCCGGCGCCGATCCGCGACTTGGTCCACGACCGGCTCGAAGCCGACGCCAGGCGGCTGTCGACGCATCTGTTGCCGCAGACCGGCGCCTATCACGAGATCTGGGTCGATGGCGAGAAATGGCACGACGAGCCGGCCGCCACCGAGCCTGTCGACCCGCTTTACGGCGAGCGCTATCTGCCGCGCAAATTCAAGATCGGGCTGGCGATCCCCGAGGACAACACGATCGACGTGTTGACCAACGACCTGGCGATCGTGCCGATCTGGGAGGGCGAGCGGCTTCTGGGCTACGATTTTCTGCTCGGCGGCGGCCACGGGATGACCCACAACATGCCGAAGACCTACCCGCGGCTCGCCACCCCGGTCGCCTTTGTCGAACCCGACGATTTGCTCGAAGCGGCGGCGGCGGTGGTGCGCCTGCATCGCGACCACGGCGACCGCAACAACCGTCGCCACGCCCGGCTCAAATACGTGATCGCCGAAGCGGGCGAGGATTGGGCGCGCGCGCGGCTCGAAGAATATCTCGGCAAGGAGCTGGCACCATGCCGCGAGCTGCCGCCGTTGACGGTGCCCGACCACCTCGGCTGGCACCAGCAGGGCGACGGCCGGCTCTATCTCGGCATCCCGGTGGCGAGCGGGCGGATCGTCGACGGCGAGGGCTCGCAAATCCGCAGCGCGCTGCGCGAGATCGTGAGCCGTTTCGGCTGCGACCCGATCCTGATGCCGAGCCAGGACATCATCTTGAGTGAGATCGCGCCGTCGGACCGTGGCCCGATCGAGGCGATGCTACGCGCCTATGGGGTGAGCCTCGCCGAGGATCTCAATCCGGCCCGGCGCTGGGCGCTCGCCTGCCCTGCGCTGCCGACCTGCGGCTTGGCCCTGACCGAGGCCGAGCGGGTGCGTGACGACATCCTCGGGATGATCGAGGCGAGCCTCGCCCGCTATGGGCTCGAGCGCGAGCGGCTCAGCATCCGCATCACCGGCTGCCCCAATGGCTGCGCGCGGCCCTATACCGGCGATATCGGCATCGTCGGGCGGATGCCGGGCTATTACGCGCTGTTCGCCGGCGGCGATTTCGCCGGAACCCGGCTCAACACCTTGATCGCCGACAAGGTGGCCTTCGCCGAAATCGGCGCGGCGCTCGACCCGCTGTTCGCCCGCTTCGCCGCCGCCCGCCGGCGAGGCGAGGGCTTTGGCGATTTCTGCCATCGCCTGGGCCTGCCGGCGTTGCAGCAGGCGCTCGCCCGCGATGACCGGACCCGGTCCAATGCTGCCGATTAGCATCGATCTGGCCCGGATCCGCGCGATCTTGGTCGGCGATAATGCCGAGGCTGAGCGGCGGCTGGCTCTCCTCGACGAGGCCGGGGCGGGCATGCTCGAAATCTATGCCCCGTCGCCCAGGCCGGCATTCGCCGCGGCGGCCGGGGCGAGGCTGCGGCGGCGCTTGCCGCGTCCGGCCGAGATCGCACGCGCCCAGCTGATCTTTGTCGCCGGGGTCGCCGATCCGGCAGCGGGCGAAATCCGCCGGATGGCGCGGGCCGCCGGGGTGCTGGTCAATGTCGCGGACGACCGTCGCCGCAGCGATTTTCATTCGGCCGCGGTGTTCCGGCGCGGCGATCTGACCGTCGCGATCTCGACCAACGGCAAGAGCCCCGGCCTTGCGGCGCTGATGCGGCGGATGCTGGAACAGCGCTTTGGCCGCGAATGGGAGGCGCGCCTCGAGCGGCTCGCGGCCTTGCGGCAGGGCTGGCGCGAAGCCGGCGCCGGCGCCGCCGCGATCGGTCGCTGGACCAGGGAATGGGTCGAAGCGCGCGGCTGGCTCGACCCGGTGCCCGCCGCGAGTTCGACCGAGGCTTCCCACGAGCGGCCGCGGCCGATACCCTAGAGGCCATTCGGGATTTTGCACGGGAGGCACCGGCCATGGCGGTCATCGCGATCATCGCCCAGGGCATGATGGGCGCCGGGGTCGGCCGGCGGCTGCACGAGAATGGCGCCCAGGTGCGCACTCTGCTGGCGGGGCGCAGTGGGGCCAGCGCCGAGCGGGCGCGGGCGGCGGGCATGACCCCGGCCGCGGACGAGCGCGCGCTGCTTTCGGGCGCCGATTTTTTCCTGTCGATCCTGCCGCCAGGCGAGGCCGAGCCGCTGGCCCGCCAGCTGGCGCCGGTTTTGGCGGCGCTCGACGCCAAGCCGGTTTATCTAGACTGCAACGCGGTCAGCCCGCAAAGCGCCATCCGCATCGGCGAGATCATCGCACCCACCGGCGCGCATTTCATCGATGCCGGGATCATCGGCGGGCCGCCGCGGCAGGGATATGACGGGCCGTCGATTTATGCCTCGGGTGAGCATGTGCGCGAGGCCCTGCCGTTGCGCGATTGGGGGATCAATCTGCGCGCGATCGACGGGCCGGTGGGTGCCGCCTCGGCGATGAAGATGTCCTATGCCGGGATCACCAAGGGCACCACCGCGATCGGCTCGGCGATGCTGCTGGGGGCGGCGCGCTATGGCTGCGCCGAGGCGTTGATCGCCGAGCTTTCGGCCAGCCAGCCGCAGCTTCTCGACTATTTCCGCCGCGGGATCCCGCGGATGTACGACAAGGCCTATCGCTGGGTCGCCGAGATGGAGGAGATCTCGGACTTTCTCGAAAAGAACCCGCCGTCGCGCGACATCTATGCGGCGATCGCGCGGCTCTACCAGCATCTCGCCGCAGCCCAGGCCGAGAACGAACCCAGCGCCGACAATGCGGTCAAGACGCTCGGCCGGGTTCTCGGCCGATAGTTCGGCTCGGTCCGCCGCCGGCCATGGGCAAGATTGCGGTGGTCGTCGCCGGCTTGATGCTGACCGCCTGTGCCCGCCCGCACGGCGCGGCGGACTGGGCCAAGCCCGGCGCGGACCAGGCGGCGACGTCGCGCGAGGCGGCCAGCTGCCGGGCGCAGGCCGATGCGGCGCTGGCCAGGCAGCAAGGCATCAACGAGGACATCAGCGCGACCCTGGGCCGCAACTGGCAACTCGGCCGGACCACGCCGGTCGTCAACCAGTCGATGCGCAGCCAGGCCGCGAGCGACGCCGATCGGGTCTTTAGCGAGTGCATGCACGCCAAGGGGTTCACCAAGGCCGACTGAGCGGCCGATCGCTCGGCGCAGGCTCGGGGATCTCGAGATTGCGCTTAAACACCCGGCGGCGATGTGCGACAATCGCCCATTCGACATCAGGGATCGGAGGCCGCGGTGACAAAATATATGCTGGTCAGCTTCAAGACCTGCCCGTGGGTACAGCGCTCGGCGATCGTCCTGCGCGAGAAGAACACCCCGTTCGAAATGCGCCATATCGAGCCCGACAATCGGCCCGACTGGTTCCTAGCGATCTCGCCGCACAAAAAGGTGCCGGTGCTGCGCATCGACGACCGGCAGTCGCTGTTCGAATCGAACGCGATCAACGAGTATCTCGACGAAACCATCGCGCCCAGGCTGCATCCCGAGGACCCGATCGAGCGGGCGCTGAACCGCGCCTGGACCGACTATGTGCCAACCTTCGCCAGTACGGTGACCGCGACCGCCTATGCCGACACCGAAGCGGACTATAACAAGGCCGCCGCGGCCATCCCGGTGGCATTCGAGCGGTTGGAAAAGGCGTTGGAAAAGGGCGGTGGCCCCTATTTCAACGGCGCCAAATATTCGCTGGTCGACGCCGCCTACGCGCCGTTTCTGCAGCGCTACCACTTTCTCGACCGGGTCCGCAAACTCGGCCATCTCGAGAAATTCCCGCGGCTCCAGGCCTGGACCGAGGCATTGCTGAGCCGGCCCTCGACCCATTCCTTCGCCCCGGCCGAATTCGAGGCGATGTACCGCGACGGCCTCAAGCGCCGCAACAAATGGGTCTCGCGCTTCGTCGAGCCGGCCAAGGCCGCCGCCGAATAGCTGCCGCTCGCCGCGGGCGCGCGCCTCGATGGCGTGCGCCGGCCGGCGACAGCGCGACGGTCAACCGCCGCGAAGCCGAATTAGCGGCAAAGGCCTCCGGGGGTCAGAGGTGGGCTCGATGCGGGTGATCTCTGATCCTTGTCTGCCCGACCAAACGGCACTCGAGCAGTCGTGATCGCCGGGACCGTGAATTGCTGATACCCGTGCGGTATCATTAGCAAGCGCCACCACGACAGCATCTTTTGCTTGAACAAGCAGAAGTTTTTCTATGGCTTTGGAATTTGACATCGCGGTCTTTGCCTTAAACGAAGCCCGAACCATCGAAACTTGCGTGGCTGCGATCGATCGCGCATGCCTGGGGCACGATAGCCGGATCTCGGTCTTCTTGAATGGAACGACCGATCGGTCTATTGATATATTGAAAAACGTCAAAACTGTCAATGCGTCTTTGCAGACATACTTCTGTCCTATTGCGGACAAAGCAAACGCAATAAATCATTTTTTGTACTCGTTTCGGGAACCAAAAGCAGCTATACATTTTTTTATTGATGGGTATATTATAGTTTCATTGGGAGCACTAAGCGCTCTGGCTAATGCTTTGGCAGCGCATCAGCATGCCCACATAGCATCTGGAATTCCGCTTAGCGGTGGCTCCAGGAAAGACGTCGCTCGGGCGGGTGGGAGCAACGTTCGCGGAAACCTTCTTGCGATGCGTCCGGCGTTTGCGAATCGATGCGTCGCTGCGCAGGTACGCCTGCCCAGAGGGCTCTACTGGGGCGATGGATTGATTGGCGCAATGGCAAAGCATGATCTTGACCCACTGAGCAGGCGGTGGGACGACAGTCGTGTGGTTGCCGTCATGGATGCGACATACAGTTTTCGTCCGTTATCTCCCTTCCGGTTACAAGATATTCGACGTCAGTATCGGCGCCAAACTCGGCAAGCTCTCGGTCGGATTGAGAACGAGGCTCTGAAAACCATAGTGTACCGTGATGGCTTCGCTGGATTACCGACGAATAGCAAGGAAATGGCTGTTGATTGGCTGCAAACACATCAACCACCATTTTTGCCGTCCGTCATGAAGAATTTGTTTATGCGCCGAGCGATTAAAAATGTGCGGTCAAGTCGCGATACTGATCTGGTCGCAGCAGAGTTGCTTGCGTTCAAAGAGTTGATTCCTTGACAGAAGTTGCCGATAACGCAATTTACCCAATCCCCCGCCCTCCCCTGATCGGAGCACTGCGACGGTTCCCGTGCCTGCGAAGTTTTATGGTAATGGACCTGATCGACGCAAATTTGCGTACCCTCGCAATCCAATAAGCTGCCAGCGCGTATCAGGAGACATCATGCCTTTTTTTCGCCAGAGATGGCTCGCCGAGCGATTGCGGCAGCGCGGGCGAACCGGAAAGCTACGCGCGCTCATTGAGCGCCCAGAGCTATACCATCGCCACCTGATGCTGAGTATGGTCGGCTTGGCGGGGAACGATCAATCTCTCCGCCTGAAAACGGGACAATATCTATTCTTCCACACCTTCATGTCGTACTACATTTTTGAAGAGATTTTCCTCGACAAGATCTACGAAGTGCAATCTCAAGATATTTTTAACATCATCGATGTTGGTGCCAACACTGGGATGTTCACGCTGTGGGCCAAGATCCGCTGGCCTAAAGCCCATATCGTCGCCTATGAACCAGACCCTCAAAATTTCGCCTTACTCAGCAAGCTAATAGAGAAGAACGCGCTCCGAGACGTGATGCCAATCGAGGCGGCGGTCTCGCCCGTCGAGGGTTCCGTCACACTCTTCCTGCACTCCCGTAATATAGGCGGTCACAGTACCGTGAAACCCTCCGCCTGCGCAGTCTCAGTGAAAGCTTGCCCGATCAGTAGCGCCCTTGACCTCTTTCCTAGCGGAGTGTGCGATCTACTCAAGCTGGACTGCGAGGGCGCCGAAGACGCAATACTGAGGAGCCTCACACCCGAAGCTGCGCGGCGCGTTAGGTATCTTGTGTACGAGCCGGAAGAGAGGGTCTACCCAGTGGCCGCGCTGAACGAGCACTTGCGTACGCTCGGGTTTCAGATCACGAGAGAACACGGCCTTTTCTTTGGGCATCAGTGCAATCACATAACTCAGTGAAAACCGTCTTCGTGACGCCCTCTTGCAGGTTTCCGGCGCGCTGGCGTTCACCGCTGCATCGCGGGCTGCTTACCTCGTTGGGCGGGAAAGGCGAGGAATTTTAATGATCCGGGCAGCGTCGTACCCGCCAAAACCAGTCGCCGGGTCGCCCGGTGGCATCGGGTTGCAATCCTCCCCTTCCCAGCAATTCGAAGCCTCGTTTCGGCGGCGAGAAAGCGCGTCGCCGACGCGCCGGGGGACAGCTGCTCAAACACGGGGCGAACGCCATGCCCGATGAGATGACCGCGAAGCAAGGAGCAAGCGGGGGCGAATCCAGTCCGGCCGACGCGCCCACGGCAACTGCAAGGGTGTCGGGCGCGCCCGAGATGCGACAATCGGCGAGCCCACCGCCGGATCAGCGGCCCCGGCGGCGGCGATTGCTGCTGATTGGTGCGCTCGGCGTTCTCGTTCTGGCCGCTCTGGTCATCTTCGGCATCCCCTGGATCCGCCTATCTCTCAACACCGTTTCGACGGACGACGCCTACGTCAACGGCCATGTGACCTTCGTCGCGCCCCGGGTCGCCGGCCAGATCTCCCGGGTTCTGGTGGACGACAACAACCGTGTGCACAAAGGCGAGCTTCTGGCCCAACTCGACAAGAAGCCGTTTGAGGACGCGGTTGCCGTGAACAAAGCGGCCGTCGATACCGCAGCCGCGAATTTGAGTGCGGCTAAGGCCACGGTACGGGATATCGAAGCCCAGGCCCGGGCCCGGCGCTGGGGATTGCAGAACGCGGTACAGGATGTCGACAACGAAATCGCGCTTTTGCGGGCACGGGTAGCCGCACTCGACAAGAGCAAGGCCGACTTGACGCTCGCGCAAGCCGACTACTATCGGGCGCAGCGGCTGCTGGGGACCCCGGCCGAGAGCCGTCAGGAATTCGATCGGGCGCAGAGAGCCTTATCGACTGCCAGCGCCCAGGTGACCGAATCGCTGGCCGGGGTTTACCAGGTTCGGGCCTCTTTGGGATTGCCGGCGCAACCCGATGACGGCAAAGGTCTTGACCAGGTCCCGGCGGATCTCGACCAGAGTTTTTCTTCTGTCCTCGCGGCGCAGGCGGATCTCATTCAGACCGCAGCTCAGCTTGGCGTGACCCATTCGTTTGACCAGACCCCAAACCAGATGCTCAAGCAGTTTGAAAATGAGGGCGACATCGATCGTACATTCGCCCGGATCGAGGCCGAGGCGCCGGCCGTCAAGCAGGCCGAAGCCAAGCTCGAATTCGCCAAACGCCAGCTTGCCGAGTCTGAACTGGATCTTGGCTATTGCGACATCGTCGCGAAGATCGACGGCGTCGTCACCCGCCGGAATGTCAATCCGGGCAATTACGTCCAGGTCGGGCAGAATTTGATGGCGATCCGCTCTCTCCGCGAGATCTGGGTCGACGCGAATTTCAAGGAGACCGAATTACGCGACCTGCGTATCGGCCAGCCGGTCGATCTATACGTCGACATGTACGGCGGCCAGCGCATGTTCAAGGGCCGGGTCTCCGGCTTTACGATGGGGACCGGATCGACGCTGGCCTTGCTGCCGGCGGAGAACGCGACCGGCAATTTCGTCAAGGTGGTGCAGCGGCTGCCGGTCCGGATCGATCTCGAAGGATATAACCCCGACAAAGACACGCTCTTTACCGGCACATCCGTCGTCCCCTACGTCTATATCAACAAGACGCCTACCGGACCCGACGCCGGGAAGTTTCTGCAAACTGTTATGCCCCAAACCCAAGCCTCCGGTTCGCCCGGCGGGTCGCCCGGGGCCAACAAATGACGGTCGCAGCACTTTCGTCTTCGAGGTCCTCCGCGCCAGGCAACCCCTGGCTCGTCGCCGCCATCGTCGTGGTGCCGACCTTCATGGAGGTGCTCGACACCACAATCGCGCTGGTCGCGTTGCGCTATATCGCGGGCGGACTGTCGGCGACCTCCGATGACGGCGAATGGGTTATCACCAGCTACCTTGCCGCCAATGCCGTCATCCTGCCGATTACGGGTTGGCTCAGCGCGCATCTCGGTCGCCGCAACTACTTTCTGGCGTCGATCGCGATATTCACGGTGAGCTCGCTGCTGTGTGGGTTCGCCCGGAGCCTTGGTCAGCTCATCCTGTTTCGCGTGATCCAGGGCTTGGCGGGCGGCGGTCTGCAGCCCAGCAGTCAGGCGGTGTTGCTCGATGCCTTTCCCCGGGAAAAGCAGGGCGTCGCGATGACATTGTTTGGCTTCGCTGCCTTGATTGCGCCGATCGTCGGCCCAACCCTGGGCGGCTGGATAACGGATTCCTACTCATGGCGCTGGATCTTTTGGATCAACGTGCCGGTCGGTCTGCTGACATTCGCCGGATGCTATGCCCTGCTTCGCGACCCGGGCTATCTTGTCGCCCAGCGTGCGGAGTTGCGCAAGCAGCCGTTCCATTTTGACGCAATCGGTTTGTCGCTGCTGGTCATCGTGATGGTTTGCTGGGAGGTGATGCTCAGCAAGGGCCAGGAGTGGGACTGGCTGGGCGATCCGTTCTGGCGCATCCAGGCGCTCGCCATTTGCTGCATCGCGGGTTTGGTGGGGCTGGTCTTGTGGGAGATGCGGCACCGCAACCCGGTGGTCAATTTCCGGCCGCTCGGCGAACGCAACTTCGCGGCCTGTTGCATCATCATTTTTTGCGCTTACCTGGCCCTCTTTGCGGCCACCAAGTCGCTGCTTGGCCTGCTGCAATCCCTGTTTGGTTACGATGCACTGAGAACCGGACTGGTGATGTCGCCAAGCGGCATCTTCGCGGTGATCGCGATGCCGATTGTCGGACGCCTGCTCGGCCTGAGAATGGATGCTCGGTGGCTGATCGGCGCGGGGCTGCTGATCATGACCGTCGGGAATTATTGGATGTCCCAACTGAACCTGGACATCAGCCCAGGTCAGGCGGTCTGGCCGCGAGTGCTCTTGGTCTTGGGGCTGTCGATGTGTTTTGCGCCAGCAAATGTCGCGGCTTATCTCTACACGCCGCTGGAATTGCGCGGGGCGGCGGTCGGCTTGTTGAGCCTGCTGCGCAACGAGGGAGGCAGCGTCGGGGTGTCGTTGGCTCAAACCTTCCAACAGCGGCGCGATCAATTCCACACCTTGCGGCTCGGCGAATATCTCGATCCCTTCAACGCCGCTGCCACCTCCTTCCTCACAAAAGCCCACGCGTTCTTTCTTCAGCAGACCGGCGATCCGGTGGCGGCGCAGCAACTGGCCTGGCAGCAACTCGAAAACCTGCGTCAGCAGCAGGCATCCTCGCTCGCCTATTTCGATTGCTTCTGGATGGCTGCCGTGCTCACGTTCGCGGTCGCGTTCGCGGTGCTATTTATGAAACGTTCGGTGGCTGAGAAGAGCGCTCACCAGGCTGTCGAATGAGCCGCCTTGCCGGCCGCTTATTCCGTAAGCAATCGTGGGCCACTGACAAACGGACTGCCGCGAAGATAAAATCGCAGGAGCCGGTTCGCATCCCGCGCAATGCCGATCCTGATGCTCTGGCCGATGTCGCCGGGTTCGCGATCACAGCGTCCGAGCCATAGAGGGCCTTCTCGGCAAAGATCGAGCCCATCGAACCGGCGATCAACAAGCAATGCCCTGGTGAGCTTTCCCGGTCCTCGCGCCAGGTCGCGCAGCCGCTCGATTTGACGATTTCGCAGCATGATCGGGATACCGTCGCGGGGCTCAAGCGCCCGGATCAGGACCCCGGCCCCGATCCCCGCCATCTCGCTCGAGACGTTCAGCATGTAGGCGCTGCCATAGACCAGGTACACATAGGCGTGCCCGCGTTCGAGAAAGAGCGACCGATTGCGCGGCGTCATCCCGCGGTAGGCGTGCCCGGCGGCGTCGCCGACGACATACGCCTCGGTCTCGACGATGCGGCCGCTGGCCACACCTGCGGCCATCTCCCGCACCAGCATCTTGCCGATCAGATAACGAGCGAGCGCGACCGTGTCGACCGGCAGCTCCGCACGAGAGAGCGGTGGATGGCCACCCTTGTGCCGGCCAGGCTTCAGCGTATCTGCTCGACCCATTGAGCGCGCGAAGGCCCCGGCTCAAACGGATCGCCGAAGTATTGGGTCTCGCGGGCTACCTTCCCGTCTCTAAACTCCATGATGCTCACCGTGTAAGACGGCTGTGCATCGTAGGCGATGACTAATTCAGTAACCCAGAAATCGGCAGCGCCGAGTATTCGGCGCACGGTGAAACGCTTTCTGTTCGGCTGCGCAAAGCGAGACGCCTGAATGTTGCGCCGGCCGCGGATGCGCTCGCCCGATTGCGGGTACTCGAGCACCGCATCCTCTTGGTAAATCTGGTGCTCCGTCTCAAAGTCGTTGGCGTCGGAAGCGGCCCAATGGCGATCCAGGGCCGCTCTGATGTCATGATCTTCCATCTCGATCTTCCCTCCCTGAGGTTGCGTCAACTTCAAAGACGGCATTCCCGATGCGATAGCGACCCCCGATGCACCCCTCGCCATCGCGCATGGACAGGCGCCTCCAACAGTACCGGCGTCATCATAATACCAGGTGCGCACATGGTTTTATGTACCGGCCGGCACGCGAGGCCGCTTCAACCACGTCAGAGATCAAGATCAATGTCGCCTTGGGGCTGGCTGCAGCAGATCAACAGATTGCCCTCGGCCGGCGGCTCGACCGGGTCCGGCCGGTAGATGACGGAGCCGGAAATCAGCCCGGTTTCGCAATTGTGACAAACTCCGGTGCGGCACGACCAGCGCACCGGCACGTCGCACGCCTCGGCGAGTTCGAGCAGGCTGTTGAAGGCGGAACCCCAATGGACGGCGAGATTGCTGCGCGTAAAGGACACCAGCGGCCCGATCGCCGCGGCTTGCGCCGGCGGGTGCGGCGGCCGCCGCGGGACCGCGGCGATGCCCGGCGTCTTCGACTGGCCCGACCCGAAATTCTCGGTGTGCAGGCGGTCGCGGGCGACCCCCCGGCCGGCAAGGCCGTCGACCAGACCGCTCATAAACGCAGCTGGACCGCAGATGTAGAAGTCCGCATCGGGCGGAACGCCGTTTTCCTCGAACACTCGCACGCCGACGCGCCCCACCTTGTCGAAATCGACACTCGGCCGATCGGTCGACTGTGGTGCACTGTAACGAATGTGGCTGCGGCTTGCGGGCAAGGCCTTCAGCAGCTCGCGCACCTCGGCCGCAAATGGATGCTCGCTGCTGTTGCGGGCACCGTGAATCCACCAAATCTCTCTGCGAGCCTGCTCGGCGGCCAGTGCGTGCAGCATCGCGAGGACTGGGGTGGCGCCGATACCGGCGCTGACCAGGACCACGGGTTGCTCGCCCGGCCGCAACGTAAAGCTGCCCCGCGGAGCGCTCACCTCGAGCATATCGCCCGCCTGGACCCACATATCGATATAGGCCCCGGCGGCGCCATGCGGCTCGCGCTTGACGCTGATGCGATAGCGATCCGCGCTCGGCGCGCCCGACAGCGAATAGCTGCGGAGGAGAACGCTCTCGCCCGGCCGTGGCCTGAGCCGCAAGACGATAAACTGCCCCGCCGGGGCGGCCGTCAGCGGCGCACCGTCGGCCGGCTCCAGCACGAGCGAGGTGACGGTGTTGCTTTCGTGCAGCTTGCCCGCCACCCGCAATGAGCGGAAGCCCTGCCACGCGGGGGGCGGCACTAGCGCCGGGCCAAGCCCGGGATTACCCGTTCCGCCGCCTTTGCGTTGCCGGTCGAGCAGCGCCTCCAGCGAGGTTCGCCAACCGGCGCTCAATGCCGGGATGCGCAACGCTCGTTCGAGCCCGCTCGCCGGGTGGCCTGGCAGATATAACAGCGCATTGATCTCGGCGACGCTGACCCGTTCGGGACCCGCCTTGGCCTTGACGATTTCGTCGCCGGCGCCGACTTCGCCTTCCTCCAGGACGCGGAAATAGAAGCCGGGCCTGCCGTGTGCGACGAGCAGCGCCGCCATCTGCGGCTCGTTCATGCGAATGCCGACCCGATAGCAGGTGACGCGCGGCTGCGTCACTTCAAAGAGGGCATCGCCGATCCGGTACTGGTCGCCAATGCACACTTCCGTATCCGCCAGGCCCTCGATGGTAAAATTCTCGCCGAACTGGCCGCAGGCAAAGTCGTTTCGACCAAGCTGGTTTTGCCAATAACGATACGATTCGATCTGGTAGACAAAGACGGCCCGGTGTTCGCCGCCATGCCCCGCCAAATCTCCCTGGCCATCGCCATCGAGGTTGAGCCGTCGCGCCATCCGTCGGCCCTGAACCGGCAATTTCCAGACGGCGGTGTGGACGGTTTTCCCTTGCCACTCG
Source organism: uncultured Alphaproteobacteria bacterium (assembly GCA_963755435.1). Taxonomy (GTDB): domain Bacteria; phylum Pseudomonadota; class Alphaproteobacteria; order ATCC43930; family CGMCC-115725; genus AP-15. The sequence goes on along the minus strand of CAVWJX010000009.1, from coordinate 144,278 downwards.
ATGTCGCGTGGCAGGCCCACATTGACCGAAAGCAGCCGCGCCATTCTTTGATCTCCTCCGAAGAGAGACCAAGAGTAAGCCGATTTCCGGCGCCGCCAAACCCGAGCGTTCGGTGATGTAGGCCTTGAACGGATCGAGCTTGGTCGACCGCGGCGGACGCGGCTTGTAACGCGCCGCCTCTTCATCGCGCAGGTAGCGCCGTACCGTGTTGCGTGCCACCCCCGTTTCCCGCGCGATCTCGCGAATACTCTTGCCGTGCCGATGCAATACCCGGATCTCCAAAGCCGCCTCCACTCCCACCATCCATCCGACCCCCTCCACCTCGAGGGAACCAGCCTAGCCAGTGGGTCAGCTTTCAGTCGGCGACCCGGGTCAGAATTACAGCGGCGCTAACAAGCGAACACCGGGTGGCGACGCTGGTGGGTCAGCGGGTATTCGGGATTGCGCTCGGCTACGAGGATGTGAGCGATCACGACCATCTGCGCCACGACCCGGTGATGGCGGTGCTCGCCGGGAAGCTCTTGGCGCGGCGTTCCGACTGTGCGGTGCTGGCCGGGAAATCGACGCTGAACCGGCTGGAACTGAGCCGGCCGGAGCCGACCCGCTACCACAAGATCGCCCACGATCCGGCGGCGATCGAGCGGCTGTTCGTGGACCTCTTCATGGCGGCGCACAAGACGGCGCCGCGGCAGCTCATCCTCGATCTCGACGCGACCGACGATCCGCTGCACGGGCACCAGGAGGGACGGTTCTGTCACGGCTATTACGACTGCTACTGCTATCTGCCGCTGTACATTTTCTGCGGCCGCCACCTGCTGGCGGCCAGGCTGCGCCGCTCCAATATTGACGCCTCGGCCGGGTCGGTCGAGGAAGTGGCTCGGGTCGTCGCCCGGCTGCGGGCGCGCTGGCCGCGGGTGCGGGTGTTCGCGGGCGGATTCCGGCTTCGCCCGCGAGGCGCTGATGGCATGGTGCGAGGCCAACCGGGTCGACTATCTGTTCGGCCTGGCGCGCAATGCCCGGCTCGAAGCCGAGGTCGCCGGCGAACTGGCCGCGGCGGCCGCGGAAAGCCAAGCCACCGGCCGGCCGGCGCGCCGCTTCCGCGACTTCATGTGGACGACGCTCGACAGTTGGACCCGGCGGCGCCGGGTCATCGGCAAGGCGGAGTGCACCAAGGGCGAACCCAACCCGCGCTTTATCGTCATCAGCCTCAAGCCGAAAGCGGTCGCGGCGCGCTACCTCTACGAGACGGTCTATTGTGCACGTGGCGAGATGGAAAATCGCATCAAGGAATGCCAGCTCGACCTGTTCGCCGATAGAACCTCCAGTCACACCACGCGCGCCAACCAGTTGCGCCTGTGGTTCGCCGCGATCGCCTATGTCCTCATCTGCGCGTTGCGGCGGATCGGCCTCGCCCATACCCAGTTCGCCGCCGCGACCTGCGGTACCATCCGTCTGGCGCTCCTCAAGATCGGCGCCCTGGCGCGGATCAGCGTTCGGCGTATCCACCTCGCCGTGGCGTCGGGCTGCCCCAGAACGAGTTCCGATTGGCCCAGCTGCGGCTCACTGCCGCCGCCCGCTGACGAACCAGAAAGGCCGGCTCACATAATCCGACGCCGTCGCGCAGGCCGCGACACGCTCAATCGTGTCTCAAACCGCCGCAAAATCACCGCTCACCACACCCAACCCGGATGATCACGCACAAAATCCTACGTCAAAGCCCACACAGTGAGATATCCAGGCTAGAGGAGCGTAACATGCGCATACCCGCTTTCCCGTTGATTGCGTCATTCGTTCTGCTTGCCGCGCCAGCATTAGCCCAGACCTCGAACATGACGGGCGGCCAGCCCGGTGATACCTCGGCCTCGACTTCCTCGGACGTGGCGCCGGATACAGCCGTGACGCTCGACACGCAGCAGAAGCTGAAGCAATCGCTCGTGCAGAGCGGTTTCAAGGACGTGCTCGTCGTGCCCGAAGCTTACATCATTCACGCCCAGGCCCCGGACGGGTCGAAAATTGTGATGGGAGTGAGCCCGGATCACCTGCGGGCGGTCATCGTGCGAACTGGTAGCTCGTCTCCGCCGTCAAACAGCACGACCCACTGATCATCCCCTTGGCCCACTGATCATCCCCTGGTTTGTCAGGCCCACCCATTCCGCCCGCCCTTTCTCAAACCGCCATCACCCAGTTTCGCGCATAGTCAACCGGCGTTGACAGCGCATCCGCAGCGCCACCCGCTGGGAGCCCGAAGGCCCGAGCCTGCGCCTCCATATCGGCCTCGAAGACCCGCAAGATCTGATCGAAGACCTCGACCGCGGCCTCCACGCCCTGCGCAAAACCGCCGCGGCGTGAGCCCCGTTGAGGTCAATCTCAGCTGACACCAGAGGCTCGCCGGCTTCATCGGCTGTCGACGATCGGCACGGTGCAGTATCGTTTCGCATCTATCTTTAGCGCCACCCGCGATCGTTCCCGGCAGACACCGACGCGAAACGAAAGCGGCCCCGAAGGGCCGCTGAACGTGCGTTCCGTCGACTGGGTCAGGTGGCCCGGCGGCGGACTATGCCAAGGCCGGCGAGGCCCGCAAGGGCCGCTCCGAGCAGAGCTAGGGAGGCGGGTTCGGGAACAGGCGCGAAGTGTAGATTGTCCATGTCGTAGGTTTCCGCAGAGCCGGGATTCGTGCCAGCACTGATTGTGAAGGAACTGAACTGATCGGAGGAAACGAAGCCAAAGAACTGGTTATCGATCGGGCCGATCTGACCGACCAACTCCGTGCCACCACCGACAAGGTTCAGGGTCAATTGCAGAGCCTGGCCCTCACCGCCGGGCGACGTGTCCCAGGTGGCGCCGGCGCCGATCAAAGGACCGGGCAGGTAGGAGAACGTCGTCGATGCGCCGCTGAAGCTGTCAACCCGATCCGTCCACACTGATCCGCTGAGCAGGCCACGCGCCGGACCGATTGCACCTGTGCTGGTAACTACGCCGGTGAAGCTCTGAAGTCCGGTGCTATTGAAGGGTTCGTTGACATAATTACCCGAGATCGCAGCGTATCCAACTCGCCTCGCTTGTGTAGGTGACGACGCCGGCAAAGCTGCTGCCGGCACACACCATGGTCAGCGCGAAGGCAGTCGCACCCAGGTTCTTCATCATACGCATTTTGTGCTCCTTTTTCAAAAACAGTACGACGTCATCTCGCAAGAAACAGACCATTGCCAATAAGTACATGATTCCAAACTATTAGACTCCCATAGATTTATCATGCTCAGCCGACTGTAAACTTTTCCGACAATTAAACGCAGATCGGCAAATTTTCCACACAGATTTAATTGTAAGATTCTCCGGCAGTTCCTTTATTTGCTAGATGTTGCGGTATGGGCCGTACCATTCCCATTATGTAATACCGCAAAACCTCCATTCCGAAAAGTCAAGAAGGGGCGGCGTCGGATGCCTGACGCTTAACCCAAAAGTATCTACATACCAGGACCTCGATTCCGCATCGATGCGCATACCGCCTCTCACCGTTCCATCACTGATTGGCTAACTTTTGTCCGGTCACCGCTCGGCGCCGCGGACGGCATTCCTTGAAGGGCAGCGGCGCAAGCCGGCGGAAATCGTCGAGACGCGATCTGCGTAAAGAGGCGGAAGGCGCTCGCGCTGTTCCGTTGGGCTGGACCGGGCCGCGGCGTCTGGTCCAAAGTTCGGTCGTCAAAACCCGAACCGGAGGCCGTCGATGACCGTGCCGCCCGCGGTCTCGACCGCACGCTGTTCCAGGCCTTGATCGCCGGCCGCTGGATCGAGGAGGCGCAGAACCTGATCATCGAAGGGCCGGCCGGCGTTGGCAAAAGCTGGCTTGCCTGCGCCCTCGGCCACAAAGCGTGCCGCGACAACCGCACGGTCCTCTACCAGCGCATTCCGCGGATGTTCGGCGATCTCGCGCTGGCCCGCGGCGACGGCCGCTACCCGCACCTGATGCGCGCCCTCGGCGGCGTCAAGCTGTTGATCCTCGACGACTGGGGCCTCGAGCCGCTCGGTCCGGAACAGCGCCACGACCTGCTGGAAATCGTCGAGGACCGCTACGGCCGCGGCGCCACGCTGATCACCAGCCAGATCCCGGTCGACCGCTGGCACGATCTGATCAGCGAGCCGACCCTCGCCGACGCCATCCTCGATCGCATCATTCACAACGCCCACCGCCTGCAGCTCAGCGGCGACAGTTTGCGCAAGCAGAACGCGCCGAAAATCGCCGCCGCTTGACCCCGTCCGATCACCTGTGGACAGATCATCACCGTCCAGCGGGCGCTCCGCCACCCCGGCCGACATCAATCGGAACGGCCGGCCGACTTCGATCGGAACAGGTGGCCGACATCAATCGGAATCGCCGGCCGACATCATCGGAATACGCACGTGGTGATTCCCGTTGTCCGCACGCGCGCTCTCGAGCGGCAAGAAGCTCAAACATAGCATCGTGACCATGGATACAACTTTTCATAAAAGTAACGCATATGCGCGCGCTTGAGCAGTCCGGATTTCGGGAAGCATCACCGGCAACGGCCACCGATGACGAGGTCATGCTAACCGCAAGACAAGTCTGTGCCAGGCTAGGCGGCATCTCGACGATGACGCTGTGGAGATGGCTGGGCAGCGACGCCGTTCGGTTTCCTCAGCCGACGATGAAAATCAACAAACGGCGGTATTGGTCAGCCGGGAGTGTCCGCCGCTGGCTGGCCGAGCGGGGCATTGGTCCGATTGCGGCATGACTTCGCAAAACGGCACGGGCCGGTATTCTCCAGCGGGGTGGGCCCATGGAAATGGCGTGGAAGAGCTCCTGCCCGGGTCGCACCGGCTGAAGATTGGTCCCGCACAGGGGGACGGTAATGTCGCACAATTTCACTGACTTCGAGAAATACGCCGGCACCGAGTTCGAAGGCTACATCCTGCCAATCGTCCCCGCCGGCGCGAAGCTGACGGAGAAGAGCAAGCTCACGCCCGATCACCTGGGGAAGATCCTGGGCGAGTGGCGAAAGGATGTTGGAGCGTGGACTGGGTTTCCCCACTGGCAGAACCACTGGGCCAAAATTTGCAGCGACATCTGCGCCAAGGCGGCTGAGATCGTCCACAATCCGCGGGTCTTTCGCTCGCTACAGGGATTTCGCCCGCCGGGAGGGTGGACTCCCCGCCAGGGACACGCGTCGTGGTTTCAAGGAGGCGCTGCGTGCGGCGTATCCGTCGCTCGTGTTCGCGAAAAGGACAACCCGGAAAGGCATCGGAAAAGCCTTCATTCGCGGGCTCGGCAACCGCCAGATCGACTTCGATACCCCAAACTGAAACCTCTAGCGCGGGGGAATGTCGGTTCAATCCTTAACGAGCGCGTTAAAACCTATTAACAGTGGCCGTTCATAGAGATTAACAGCGTCGTTAAGGATTGAGCGGTCGAGGCGGCGCGGTTAGAGGTTTTAGGGCCTCGGTTAGAGGATGGTTAGAGGCATTTTGAGACCAAACCTCTAACTTCAAAGTGTTGATCCATATGACTAAAACAACCATGATAGAGGATGTAGAGGAAATTTTTCTGGGTTCCAACTCGTGTGAGAGGTAATAAACGTCTTAATAAATATTAATTAACAAAAGTGTTAAGAACGTGTGGGGAAAACGGAGAAATAGAGTAAAAACCTCTATATCCTCTAACATGGCTCAGGCCGGAGATCGAGATGAGCAATTCGCAAAAGACGGACGGGTTCGCGAGGGCGCGAGCCACCAAAACTGCGAGAAAGACCGCTGCGAGCAAGCTGCCGACACTCACGGTTGAGCAGGTGGACAGCGCGAGAAGGCGTTCGCGGTGTATCGTGATCTCGGCCGGGTGCGAACGCTGCACCGTCTGGAAACCGTGCTGAAACGGGATTTCCCCGAGATCGCCGTGTCGCACGTCACGCTCGATCGCTGGTCGAAGCGGCATGACTGGCAGAAGCGCATCCAGGCGTTCGAGCGAGGAATCGCGCTCGGTCAAGCGCCGGCGCCGGTGATCATCAAGCTGCCGAAAACAGGCGATGATCCGCTTGACCGGCTCGACATGCTGCTGCGAACAGCAAACCAAGCGCTGCAGCGCGCGATGCAAGCGACGCCTGCAGTGACCAAGCCGAGCGACGTCAAAACGCTGTTCGATGCCGCGGCGAATGCGATGAAGCTCGTCGAGACGCTGCAGTCGCGACAGGCGGGCAAGGACGTCGAGGCGATCGTTCGCGCTGCTGCCCAGGCCGCTGCTGATGCAAGGGGACAGCCGATCGAGCCGATCTTCCAAGCTGCAGCGCTTGCTGCCGGTCTGCAGATCGGCGTCGATGGTGCACCGCCAGCGCAAGTCGATGCTGTGCCGATCGAAGCAGCGGAACACGAGGGCGAGCAGCAGGAAGTCATGGTCCAGCGCGTGTCGCAGGACGTAGCGCAGACAACGATGTCGCTCAGAGACGTGCTGGCCCAAGTTCGCTTCGAACAGCTGACGGTCGCGCAGGCTCCAGCGGCGACGATCCTGGACGAGTAAGATTTGATAGTCGACGAAGAGCGTCGTCAGGGTCGGGGGTGCGATCAGCTCGGGAGGAACGGCATGAAGTTGCAGAGCAGATTCGGACAATCGCGCGGCGAAACCTGTTTAGTTGACCCGCTAGCCAAGCTTCGCTGCCAGCCTAAGCGAACGCAGTGGTCGCGTCGAAACAGGAACTGCGTTCCAATTAGCCTGTAAGTCGCAATGGTTCGCCGGTCGACAGCAAAAGCCCTAACGATATTAACGTCTCGCCGGCGGCTAGTGGTATGAACGATACAGAAGGTTCCCAGGATCTGGGCTTTGTGTTACCGTCTGGGCATGCAACGAGACGTCGAAGTCCGGCTCGGGCCGGGGGATCGCGAACGGCTGGAGGCGGTCGTGGCCGATCGCAACCGTGCGCAAAAGCATGTGTGGCGGGCGCAGATTGTCCTGGCGACGGCCGCGGGCTGCGGCACGGCGGAGATCATGCGCCGGGCCGGCGTCTCCAAACCCTGCGTGTGGCGCTGGCAGCGCCGCTTTATGGAGGCCGGGGTCGACGCGCTGTTGCACGACAAGACGCGCAAGCCCGGCAAAGCGCCGGTGCCCGAGCCGATCGTCGCGCAACTGGTCGAGCGCACGCTGGGTGCGCCGCCGGGTGAAACCACGCACTGGACCAGCCGGGCGATGGCCGATGTCATGGGTCTGGCGATCAGCACGGTGCAAAAGATCTGGCGCGCCCATGGTCTCGCCCCACACCGTTGCGGACCTTCAAACTCAGCCGCGACCCGCAATTTGCCGCCAAGGTGCACGACGTGGTCGGACTTTACGTCGACCCGCCGGCGCATAGCCTGGTGCTCTCGGTCGACGAGAAGAGCCAGATCCAGGCGCTCGATCGCACCCAGCCGGGTCTGCCGATCAAGCGCGGCCGCGCCGGAACGATAACCCACGACGATATCCGCAACGGTACGACCATCTGGTTTGCCGCCCTCAACTTGCTCGACGGGACCATCGTCGGCCAGGGCATGCAGCGCCACCGGCACCAGGAATTCCTGCGTTTTTTGAACCGCCTCGAGCGCGACATCCCGGCCAGCCGGCTGATCCATGTGATCCTGGATAATTACGGCAGCCACAAGCACCCCAAAGTCAGAGCGTGGCTGGCCCGCCATCCGCGCTGGACCTTTCACTTCACTGCGACTTCGGCGTCCTGGCTCAACGCGGTCGAGGGGTTCTTTGCCAAACTCACCCGCCGCCGGCTCAAACGCGGCGTCTTTCATTCGCTCGTCGACCTGCAGGCGGCAATCAACCGATACCTGGCCGAACACAACCACAGCCCAAAACCCTTCCCCTGGACCGCCGACCCCCATCGCATCATCGCCGCTGCCAGCCGCGGGTACCAAGTGTTAGATTCGATCCAATAGCTACAAAACCGGCAACGATGACCGAAGCCTCGAGAGCCGCGGAAAACGGTGGAAAATGCCTGATGGTTAGGTCATCTCTCCTGCCGTCCTCCTGCACAGTTTCCCTCGAAGAAATTGAGGGTTGTTGTGTTTTGAGTGGCCGCAGTGAAGGTAGTTCGGTTCTTACGACCCTTCAGTCCGGCGCGACATACGGGAATGGCGCGCTAGGGGCAGCGACCGCCGGGCAGCTGACACGTCGACAGTTGCTCGTGATGGTGAAGCCCCTGGTCCAGTCGCACTTTGAAGTGACACTAGCCCCGCTCGATCGTCTGGGGGCAACAAGCGGGTAACAGAACCGGCGCTCTTCCGGCTGGTTTCACATCGTTCGGATCGGGCGAACCTCAGCGCGAGGAGCGGCTCCGATTTCAGTCGTTGTTGCGCGGCTCCCTCATGGCCCACCGCGGACCTCCTTGCCTCGGCTAGAGCCCTCTGCGGCTTTTGCGGACAGGCGCCCGGAGATCATCAGGGTACTCCATGCCGGTGCTTTCGCCGCCGCCCATCTTATATTAGGTCACCGGTGATCTCGCCAATCAGACCACCAGCATTTCGCCATAGGCCCAGGGCCAAGAGCCCGCGCGCCGTCAGTAACCAGGTCCTTCTGCCGAGTTCCCGGCAAGCTCCAAGCGCCACACCTTCGGCGTCCCCTCGTGGGCGGGGGCTGAGTTTAACCAAGGTCAATATCACGGATGCCGAGCACCATCGGCTGTTCATGACCTTGTTGCGGGCAGCCACCGCCTCGCGCCTCAGCGACGCGGACTTCGCCGCCCAGAAGGAAATTGCCGCAACCATCAGCCCCGACGATATGAGCTTCCGCGCGACCTTGGCGCGAGGCGCCGCCCTCGATCACCGCGCCTGGGGCATCGCCAACGAGGCGCGCAACAAGCTGCGTTATGCCTGGGGCGACTTCTTCCAACGCTTCGATGTATTGCTGACCCCGGTCGCGGCCACCGCCGCCTTTCCGCATGACCACAACCCGGACCGCGACCAGCGCCTGATCGCGGTAAACGGGCGGATGATCCCCTATGGCGACCAGCGCTTTTGGGCCGGGTTGGCGAGCCTCTGCTACCTGCCGGCGACCGCGGCACCGATCGGCCTGACCGCAGCAGGCCTGCCGGTCGGATTGCAGATCATCGGGGCCGAAGGCGAAGACCCGACCACGATCGAGTTCGCCCGCCTGCTTGCCGGGGAAATTGGCGGCTTCACACCGCCGCCCGGGTATGAATGAGCTTTTCCCTCGCGCCGACCCGGGTGACCTGGAGTCAGGCCGGCCTCGGAATCCTGTGGATGAAGAGACGCTAGCTGCTCTACCGACCGGGCACGCCGAGGGCTAAATTCTCAAACGGCCGATCCGGGGCGAAGCCGAGCGGCGGGCAAAACCCAAGAGCCGGCAAGCGCTTCCAGGCCCGCGTGAGACGGAAGGAGATCTCGATGTCGATCGACCAACGCGCGAGCGTCTGCACCTTCGATTGTCCGGACGCGTGTAGCCTGAGTGTCAGCATTGATGGTGGCCGAATTGTCAAGGTGCGCGGCTCGGAAGCGGTTCCCTATACGGCCGGGGTCATCTGCAACAAGGTCGCTCGGGACATGGGTGACTTTGTGCACGGACCACGGCGTCTCCTCCATCCGTTGCGGCGTGTCGGGCCTAAGGGGGCCGGGCAGTTCGAGCGCGTCTCCTGGGTCAAGGCGCTCGACGAGATCCATCAGCGGGTGAGCGAAATCATCGGCCGATGGGGGCCGCAGGCGGTGATGCCACTGAACTATGCCGGCCCGCACGGCTTCCTCGCTGGGGACAGCATGTCTTCGCGTTTCTTCAACCGGCTGGGCGCCACCCAGCTCTATCGGCGGGCGCTGTGCGGTGGGGTGCGCAGCGAGGCTTGGGCGGGGACCTACGGTGCGGTGCCGGGATGTCCGCCCGAATTCGCCGGGCAGGCCAAGCTCAACATCGTCTGGGGCAACAACGCGACGGTCGCCAATCTTCACCTGGTCCGGTGCATCAGCCAGGCGAGGCGTACAGGCGGCAGGCCGGTGGTGGTCGACCCGCTGCGCACCAAGATCGCCGAGCAAGCCGATCTGCATCTCCAACTGCGGCCCGGCACCGACATTCTGCTTGCCTGGTCCGCCGCCGCGGAACTCGAGCGATTGGATGCGCTGGATACCGCCTTCATCGCCGTAAACGTGCTGGGGGCCGAGGAGTTTATGGCATGGGCGCGGGCCTGGCCGGCGAGCCGGGCAGCGGCGGCGTGCGGACTGCAGGAGAGCCAGATCCTGACCTTCGCGCAATGGCTGGCCGAGGCTGAACCGCTCGTCCTGGCGCCAGGCAACGGGCTCGAACGCGGCCGTAATGGCGGGAGCGGTATTCGCGCGGCGATCGCCTTGCCGGCGCTGCTGGGCAAGCTCGGCAAGGGTAGCGGCATCATCCTTGGCGCCAGCAACGCCTTTCCCAGGACCCCGGCCAAATTGCAGCGGCCCGATCTGATCCCCGCTGGTACCCGCACGCTCAACATCAACGACACCGGTCGGCATCTGGTCGAGGACGACATCGACCCGCCGCTGCGCGCGCTGTTCATCTATAACCACAATCCGATCGTGGTGCACCCCGACCAGAACCGCATGCGCCGTGGGCTCGCCCGCGAAGATGTGTTCGCCGTCGGCATCGACTTGGTGATGACCGAAAGCATGACCCATTGCGATGTGGTGCTGCCGGCGGCGACCCACTTCGAATATGCCGATCTTTACCCGTCCTACGGCCATCACTGGCTGCAGCGCGCCGAGCCGGTAATCCCGCCGCTGGGCGAGGCCTTGCCGAACACCGAGATCTTCCGACGCCTTGCCGCGCGCTTCGGCTTTGAGGAGCCGTGCTTCGAGGCCACCGATGCGGAGCTGATGGACGATGCCGTCGACGCCGCCGATCCCCGGCTGGCGGGCATCCGATCGAGCCGGATCTCGACCGGTAAGGCGCTGGGGATGACCGGACCGGACGGCAAGCCACTGGTCCTCTACGACAACGTCTTTCCGGCGACGCCGTCGGGCAGGATCGAGCTCAAATCCGAGGAACTAGCCAAGCGGTGGGGCGGGGCGGCCCTGCTGCCGGGTTGGCGCGAGCGGCAAACCTCATATCCTTTGATGCTGATCTCGCCGGCTTCCGACAAGCGCATCTCCTCGACCCTCGGCGACCTCGCCGGGTCGCGCAAGGCGCCGCCGCTGCTGATGAACCCCGAGGACGCGGCCCAGCGAAATCTTGGGCACGGCGCCGAGGTGCGGGTGTGGAACGACCGCGGCGAGGTCGTCCTGCGGCTCGAGGTGACCGACAAGGTGCGGCCGGGCGTCGTCGCCAGCGAGAAGGGCGCTTGGCTGTCGACGAGCCGCACCGGGCAGACGATCTCCGCACTCGTCGGCGCGGACCTCCGGGCCGATCTCGCCGAAGGGGCATGCTTCAACGACACGCCGGTCGAAGTCAGCCACGCTTGATCGAGATAGCGGAGGCATCGCCAGATCGGCACGGCGGCGCCGCTGGGATGCCGGCCTAGCAATTCTCCGATGTGCGCAACGAGCCTCGGGCTTCCGGGACCCCCTCCGGACATAGGCCCCCGCAAGCCTGGACGTCATCGAAGGGTGGGAACGGGATTCCGGGTCCGCGGCCCCGGTAGCCTCCTCTGCGCCGATTCCAGCCGTTCGCGCAGCGACGTCACGAAGTTAAAATTATGCGCGGCCGACTCAAAATCTGCTTCCGGCAGCGGAGTGGGGCTTTAATATACGTCCCTTCACCCGCACAAATCAGCGATCGGCGCCGCGTTTGATATAGCGAGAATGACGGTTCGATATGACCGCAAATGTCGCTCAGCCGGCGGAGGCGCCGACGCCGGCGAGGGCGCGCACGCGGGTCTCATCTCGAGCCAGCTCGCGGGCCGAGCCCGAATGGACCATCCGGCCCTCGCTCAAGACATAAGCGCGGTCCGCCACTTCGAGGCCGAACCGCGCATTCTGCTCGACCAGCAGGATCGAGATCCCCTGGGCGCGCATCGATGAGACGACGCGAAACACCTCGCGTACGAGCAGCGGGGCCAGCCCCTGCGACGGTTCGTCGAGCAAGAGCAGCTTGGGGTTGACCAGCAGCGCCCGCGCGATCGCCAGCATTTCCTGCTCGCCGCCCGAGAGCTGCCGCCCCCAGCTATCGCGCCGCGCCTCCAAATTCGGAAACAGCTCGAAAACCCGCTCGACCGTCCAGTAGCCGGGGCGGGTCATCGGGACGGCGAGGTTTTCCAGCACCGTGAGGTTGGGGAAAATCCGCCGCCCTTCCGGTACGTAGCCGACGCCGAGCCGCGCGATCCGGTAGGCCGGCCATCGCGTGGTGTCGTTGCCGAAGATGTCGATCCGACCCTCGCGCGCCGGGGTCAGCCCGTTCACGCTGCGCAGGGTGGTGGTCTTGCCGGCCCCGTTGCGACCGAGCAGGGTGACGATCTCGCCCTCCCCAACCTCCATCGAAATGCCCTGCAAAATGTGGCTCTTGCCGTAAAACGTGTGCAGGTTTTCGATTTTCAGAACGATCGCGCTCACGCGGCATCCCCTAGATAGGCCGCCTGTACCAGCGGATCGGCCGTGATCTCCCGCGGTGTTCCGGTCGCGAGAACCTTGCCGTAATTGAGCACCGTGATCCGGTCGGCGATGCCGAAGACCAGATCCATGTCGTGCTCGATAAACAGGATGCTCAAATTCTGCTGCACATGCAGGTCGCGGATCAGTTTGACCATGTGCTCGGTCTCCGACCGGCCCATGCCAGCGGTCGGCTCGTCGAGCAGCAGCAATTTGGGCTTGCGGCTCAACGCCATCGTCATCTCGACGACGCGCTGGTCGCCGTGGGCCAGCTCGCTGACGGTGCGGCCGGCCTGGGCGGTGAGGCCGGTCGTGTCGAGGAGTTCGTCGACCCGGGCGTTGATCCGCCGGATGAGCCCCGGGCTTGGCCACGGGCGGGAACTGCAATTCGCCTCGGCCTCGACCCCGATGCGGACATTCTCGAACACCGATAGCTCATGAAATATCTCAGTAATCTGGAACGTGCGCACCAAGCCGAGCGCCACCCGGCGCGTGGCGCTGAGCCGGCTGATCTGCTTCCCATCGAACCAGATCTCGCCGCTCGACGCCGGGAAGAAACCGCTGATCAGGTTGAACAGCGTCGTCTTCCCGGCGCCGTTCGGGCCGATCACCGCATAGAGCCCGCCGTCGTTCATCTCAAGGTCGACGTCTTGCAACGCGACGACCTTGCCGAAAACGCGCGATATATTGGTCAGACGCAAGAGGCTCATGCCGCTTTGGTCCGTTGGCGGATGATCCCGAGAATGCCGCTCGGGAAGAACAGGACGGCCCCCATGAACAGCGCCCCGATAAAAATCTGCCAGTTGTGCGGGAAGTAACTGCTCACGTAGTCCTGGATGCCGATGAAGATGATCGCGCCGACGAGCGGCCCCCAGAAGCTACGCATGCCGCCGAGAACCGCAATGATCACGAAATTGCCGGATTCGACCCAGTAGAGATTGGCCGGCGAGATGAAGTTGTTCTGCAGCGCGTTCAAGGCCCCAGCCAGGCCGGCAAGAACGCCGGCGAGGGCGAAGGACGCCCAGACGTACCGTTCGACGCGGATGCCGAGAAACTGCGCGCGCCGGCGGTTCTCGCGGATGGCGACGAAGGTATGGCCCAGCGGGGCGTGCAGCAGCAGGGCCATGACCCCGGCGCCGATCGCGAAGAAGAACAGCACGAAATAATAGAACGGCACCGCGGTCAGCGGGATGACCAGACTGCCGAAATGCAGCGGCTGGCGCGAGAAGCCGGACAGGCCGTCCTCTCCGCCGGTAAAGCTGTTCCACCGTTCGGCGATAAAATAGAAGATCTGGCCGATCGCGACCGTGATCATCGCGAAATAAATGCCGCGCTTGCGCATGACCAGCGGGCCGATGGCGAACGCCGCGACGCCGCCGAGGACCGTGCCGGCGATGACCGAAACCACGTTGCTGCTGGTCAGATACGTCAGGGCCAAGCCGGTGCCATAGCCGCCGAGCCCGAAATACGCCGCCTGCCCGAACGACATGGCCCCGGTAAAGCCGAGCAGCAGGTTGAGCGCCATGCCGCCGAGTGCGTAGATTAGGACGCGCGAGGCGAGCGCCATGTAGCCGCCGATCAGCGGCAACCACCATGCCGCGCTCAGGAGTGCGAGCCAAACGGCCGCGTTGACGTAGACCCGCCGGCTCATTCGAACATCCCCTCCTGGCCCAAGAGGCCGCGCGGCCGCACGATCAGAACCGCCGCCATCATGATGTAGATCACCACATCGCTCGCGACCGGGTAATAGGCGCTCGTCACCCCGGCGGCGAGGCCGATCAAGAGGCCTCCCAGCACGCTGCCGAACAGGCTGCCGAGGCCGCCGATGACGATGGCGACAAAGGTCGCCATGATGACGTCGTTGCCCATCGTCGGCACGAGCTGCAGGACGCCCGCCGCGAGAACTCCAGCGAAGCCGGCGAGCATGATGCCGATCGCGAAATTGAGGGTGCGCAGTAGATAGACGTTGACGCCGAGCGCCGAGACCGTCTCCAGGTCGAGGATCCCGGCGCGAATCCGGATGCCGAAGCGCGACAGACGAAGAAACGCGAAGAGCGCCCCGGCTGCTAAAGTGATCGCCGCGATGACGAAGAGCCGGTATCCGGTCAGGAAGAAATAGGTCGAGCTGACCGGCGAGCTTAGTGCGGCGGGGCTCACGAAGGGTACGCCCTGCGCGCCCCATATCGAGCGCACCGCATTCTCGATGACCAGGGCGAGTCCAAAGGTCAGCAGCAGGCTATAGACCGGATCGGGACGCCGATACAGATAGCGGATGAACGCGCGCTCGACGCCGATGCCGAGTATCCCGGCAAGGATCGGCGCCACCACCAGGGCACCCCAGAAGCCGATATAGGGCTCCAAGGTAAACGCCAAATAGGCGCCGATGACCATGAAGCCGCCATGGGCAAAATTGATCACCGAGTTGAGGCTGATGATCAACGATAGGCCTAATGCCATCAAGGCGTAGAACGCGCCCTGGATCAGGCCGTTGAACCCGTCGAACAGCAGAAGCTCCATGTGCATCCGTTCCTGTCATAAGGAGACGGCCACCCGTCCCGTCGCCGCCAGCGGTCGGGCGGGCGAATAGACGACCGGCATCCCGGAGGGCTGAAGCCCGGTCAGGATGCCGGTCGCGCATTGCCGCGGACCGACCGCTTTCGGGGTAGAAGAGCGGCCGCCCCGTCCACGCATGCGGCCGCTCGCCGTCAAGCCGGATAGTCGAGTTTGCACTCTTTTTCCGCCGGGGTCCTAGCCAGACCTGCACCGCCGATCTCGTCATGCACGGTGAACAGGTCCGGATATTTGCCCGTCGAATTCACCTCGCCGACGAATTGGGTGATCAGGCATTGGTGATCCCCGGCCCGGTAATAGGGGTTGTCGGGTTCCAAGGCGACGTCGGGGGGCAGGTGCAGCCCTTCCATGGCATGCGCCATTTTGACCGCGTTGATGCTTTTCGCCTTGGCCGCCGCCAACGCGAGGCTGTGTACCGCGACATAGCCGAACCAGCTCCGCGCGCTCGGGGTGCTCTGCGAACCGCTGTAGAGCTTGCGGTAGTCAGCCACGAACTGCTGGACGCCGGGCTGCTTGGGCTGGTCCCACCACCACTCCATGACGCCCCAGCCGATCCGCGCCTCCGGCGGCAGCGCGGCCAGCGGCTCAAGCTCCACCAGCCCATAGCCGAAGGTCATGTTCTTAGTCATGCCGAACTGGGTCGCCTGCTTCATCAGGTTGACGAAGTCGTCGCCGCCCTGCAAGACGATGAATACGTCCGGCTTCGCCTGCTGTACCTTGATCAGAGGCGCACTGAAATCGGTGGCGCCCAGCGGCATCAGCGCATTGCCGAGCACGGTGCCGCCGGCCTTCTTTAGGATCTCGGAGAACCCGGCGTAGAGGAAGTGTCCCCAGGCATAATCGGGAGTGCAGAAATACCACTTCTTGCCGAACTTCTTCAGCAGGATGGCGCACAGCGCCTGGGCCAGCATCCACGTGTCGGAGCAGATCTTGAATGTATTCCAGTGGCAATCCTTGCCGGTCACTGTGTCGACATGGCCGCCCGTGGCGATGTAGAGCACGCCCTTGAGGTTGGCGGCATGGCTTTCGGCGAGCGCCACGGCGGACGACACCGAGCCGCAAATGAAGTCGACCTTCTCCTGGTCGATGAGTTTGTTGACCTTCTCGGTCGCCTGACCGACGTTCGCGGCGTTGTCCTCGGGCAGGATTTGGATCTCGCGGCCGAGGATACCGCCCTTCTTGTTGACCTGGGCCATCGCCATCTTGGCGCCGTTGAGCTGCGACGTGCCGAGCGCGGCGTAGGTTCCGGTGAACGGGTCGACCCAACCGATCTTGACTGGGGTCTCGCCCAGCGCCGTGATGATCGGCGGGCTGACCATGGTGACCACGCCGGCCGCGGCCGACGAAGCCAGCACGGTGCGACGGGTGATGGACCGCTTTGTTGCGGCAATCGATTGATCATGCGGGCTAGTCATTCGCTTCCTCCCTCGGCGGCCCGTGCCGCCACACGACTGGGTGTTATGCCGGAACGTGCATCGCGCGAGAGATCGACAATTCCCGGGGATGCCTTGAAGGTCCGGTGCGCCCACCCTCCCGGGCGAAGCGGGTGCCCAGCGTTCTCTAATGCCGGGCCAGAAGATGCCAGGGTAGCAGACGCCCCTTCCCGCTAAGCCAGCGGAATTTATCGAGCGCGCGGTCATCGGGCAACGGTTTGAGCGCGTTACATCTTGACGCGGCGATCGGTCAAGATTGACCATCCGCCCGTCGAGACCATCACGCCGGCCCTGAAGCGCAAATCTTCCGCGTTGCCGCGCATAGACCACCGCGCAGCGGCCGAGATGTTCAGGCGTGATCTTGGGAAGCATCACAGACCTCGCGCTCGGCCGGTATCGCATTGTTTTGTTTGCTGAGGGCTTCGAGAAGCAGGTCGGCTGAAGCCGTCAACAGTCCCTCCGGGCGGTGGATGGTGGGAGAGTTTCTTTGACGTGCAGTGTGGCGATCTGGTGAGATCCTGTGGTGGGACGGCGACGGGCTGCGCCTGTTCGCCAAGCGGCTGAAGCATGGGCGCTTCGTTTTGCTTAATCGGACGATCGCAGGCCTGGTGCGCAAGGGCCTTCGCCGAAGCAAGGGTCGGTGAAAGGTCGGCGCACATTGCTTCGCGGCGCTCGATCGCCCGGCGTCGGGAGCAACGCCGGCGGGATCGGCCGGCAGTTGTTGCTCGCTCGAGATCGCGCAGAGATAGAATCGGCCAGGAGCGTGCGGTAGCGATCACCGGCCTCGTCGCGCAGAGCACCAGCAGCGGCCGCTTCGTCTCGCGGAAGGCTTCATCGGGCAGGGCGTTGGCTCCGCCTCGATCGCGGCGGGCTGACCGACGGCGACATTGCGGGCTCGCTCAGATCCGAATTGGGGGCCGCCGACGCCGGTGCGCCCATGAGCCGGGAGAGCGATGATTGCCACCCGAGGAAGTGGCGGCCCGAAGAGATCCGCGAGTGCGAGAAGCCTTGCCCGTCCAGGCGTCAACGAAGACCCCGGGGCTCACTCCACCGCGGCGGCCCGGCGCGCCGGCATCCGCACCAGCAAGAGCAGCGGCAGGCAGGCGAGCACGACGATGGTCATCAGCAAGAAATCGTCGATATAGGCGACCATCGCCGCC
This sequence comes from uncultured Alphaproteobacteria bacterium, assembly GCA_963755435.1. Lineage (GTDB taxonomy): Bacteria > Pseudomonadota > Alphaproteobacteria > ATCC43930 > CGMCC-115725 > AP-15. The sequence continues at coordinate 126,565 of CAVWJX010000009.1, read as the reverse complement.
TGCCGCGTCACCTCCGCGCCGAGTGCCGCGATCCCTGTCGGGCTCGTCAGACTGTACGGTGCCGGCATATAGGGTGCATGGGTCAATGGGTTGCCGGGCCGCAATTGCTCGATCAGCCGCGAATGCACGGTCTGCGTATTCTCGGCCAGTTGCGCCTCGAGGATTGAAATGCCGATCGAGCCGCCGAGATTGCGCATCAGGCTGCGCAACGCCGTCCCTTGGGTCATAATCGAGCGCGGCAGGTTCGACAGCGCGATCATATTGAGCGGCACGGCGGTGCAGCCGAGCCCAAGGCCCTGCAAAAAGCCGGACAGGAGGATCGGATACTGGCTCATCGTCAGCGAGAAACCGATCATCTGCCGCAGCGACACCAGCATCAGGGCGAGGCCGAAGAGGATGATCAGCCGCAGATCGACGCGGTCGACGAGGCGCCCAACCAGAAACATCGCGATGATCGTGCCAAAGCCGCGCGGGGTCATCGCCAGCCCGGTCGTGAACACTGGATAATCCATCAGCGTCTGCATCATCGTCGGCAGCAAGGCCGAGGTGGCGCTCAGGATGACGCCGACCAGGAACATCATCAGCGTGCCGGCGACATAGGTCCGGTTCCGCAACAGCTCGCGATTGAGAAACGAGCGGTCGCCGGCGGTCGCCGTGTGCACGGCCATCAGATAAAAGCCGATCCCGGACAGCGCCGCCTCGATCCAGATCTCGGTCGAGGAGAACCAGTCTTTCAGTTCGCCGCGGTCGAGCATCATCTGCAAGGCGCCGATCCCGAGGCTGAGCACCGCGAAACCGAAGAAGTCGAAAGGCTCGCGATGGGCGTGACGGGATTCGCGAAGGAAGACGAGGATGCCGATCGTGGCGAAGAGGCCGACCGGCACATTGATATAGAACACCCAGCGCCAATTGTACTGATCGGTTAGCCAGCCGCCGAGGGTCGGCCCCATGATCGGGCCCACCATCGACCCGGTGCCGAACACCGCCATCGCCTGGCCGTGGCGCTCGGGCGGGTTGATCTGAAACAATACCGACTGCGCCAGCGGCACGAGGCCGGCGCCGCAGACGCCCTGCAAGCCGCGATAGAGAACGAGCTCCGTCAGGCTGGTGGCGCTGCCGCATAATGCCGAGGCGAGGGTGAAACCGCCGATCGAGATCAGGAAGACGGGTCTGATGCCGAACCGGGTCGCCAACCAGCCCGCCAACGGCATCGTGATCGCGGCGGTCACGATATAGGAGGTCAGCACCCAGGCGGCCTGGTCCTGCGACGCCGATAAGCTGCCCTGGATATGCGGCAGCGCGACATTGGCGATCGAGTTGTCGACCCCCTGCATGATGACGGCGAGGATGATCGAAGCGGTCAGCGCTGGGCGGTTGAACGCCGCAGCGCCGAAGAGGCCCCTCGCCGCCGCCTCCGGTCCGCGCGGCGCGGGGCCGTCCTCAGGCTGTCCACGGCTAAGCATCGGCTGTCTCGCACCGGCCCCTCCGGGCCTTTTCGTAACCCGTCCCACCCGCCCTGCCGAGCGCGGGCCCCAAGAGCCGAAGTGGGGGTCCCTCCCATGACGAGCTGTTTCTCGCCGATCGTTATACAGCCGGAATTTGCGTCGCGACATCACGCCGCTTCAATGGCCGCCGTCCCCGTTACCGGCCTCAGGGCCACAAGGGATGCGCATGCCTGCGCCGACCGCGACGATCGAGAACGGCCTTGTCCGCCTGCCGCAGGCCGCCCCGTGGGCCGCCCCATATCCTTTGGCGCGCAACCCGCGCCGGGCAGCTCCGCGCCGCTTCCGCTCGTTCGCAGCATCCTGGTCGAACCGCCGGAGTCGACCCTAAGCGGCCGCTCCGGCCGGGCGACGAATTCGGGCGCTTAATGCCCCCTTCCGGACCTCGTCCGATCCATCGACAGGCCAGCGCAGGGTTGTAATGCCGTCTCGGGGATAGCTGCGCCCGGATGAGATAATTGTTTTCCGTTGCACTCTGGCTTTCGCTGTGCCGATACCGGCGCGGAGAAAGCGCTTTAAGTCTGCAGAGAAGCAAGCGGACACTGCACTTTTCTCCGTAGGGGCGTTGTGGCGGGTCAGCTATATCTTCGATAATTTCGAGATGGTGAGGCGGTTTCTCGATACCGTGCCGGGCAAGACCACCGCGTCGATCGAAAGGATCACCCGCGCTTATCACATTTACGTCATTGTGGGCATTGCCGAGATCGATCCTGCAAGCGGACTTGGTTACAACACCGCTGCGCTGATCGGACCCGATGGGTACATCGGCAAGTATCGCAAGCACGGCCTAAATCCGCAGAACCAGCGCTGGACTTCGGTCGGCAATGTCGGGTTTCCGGTGTTTGATACCGAGACTCGGGCGCCTCACCATGCTGATTTGCTACGATGATACGTATTGGCAATTTGCCCGGCTGGCTGCGTTGCATGACGTCGACATTATTGCTTGGGCGAGTGTCTCGGATCGAGTAATGCCAGGGACACCGGCGAAGCTCGCCAGAGGCGATCGCTCGACTGTTGCCGCTTTGCAATATCTCGCATTTCACTCCGGCGCTTCTGTCGTCGGCGCGACCCGCACCGGCATTGAAGAGAATCCGATCACCAAGCAAAAGCTATACTACAATGGCGGTTCCAGCATCTGGGCGCCGGACGGGACAAAGCTAGCGCAGGCGCCGGTGGTACCCCCGGAGGTTCTTTCTCCTGGCGTGCATGGCGTCATCACCGCTGAGATCGAACCGGCCAAATCGGCACCGGTGCGCGCGGCGCTGCTGCAACGGCGACGGCCGGAGCTTTACGGGTTGCTGGCCATTCATCGTGCCCCGACCGACGCGAATGCCGCCAGCGAGGCTCGTGATGTCGAGATCGCGGTCGAGGCGGTGATACAGCCAAGCCCGCGGCGTCGATGAGCTGGAGCCCGCCGCCGAAAGGCGGCTTGGCAGTGCTACCGGCGCTGTTCCGTTATGGTCCCGACCGCTCGGCCGGCGATTACCAGCGGCTAGCGGAACCGCAGGGTGGGCCTTCCGAAACCGTACTCGCCGATCTCGCGAGGAGGGGTGGCGGGTATGTCGCCGGCAGCTATCCGGAGCGAGCCGGCGACAGGGTTTTTCACACCGTCGCTCTCGCTGATCCGGCCGGCAAGATCGCGGCACGGTACCGTGCGACACACCTCGGCGTCGACCAGACCTGGGCGAAACAGGGCGACCAATTTGTGGTTGCCACGACGATGATCGGTCGGATTGCGCTCGTGCTTGGCGATGAGCTGGCGCTGCCGGAAGTATTCGGGGTCTACTCCGCTGAACGCGCCGATATCGTTGCTGCATCCTCAGGCCGATGGCAGGGACCGCCTGTTGAGATCGATCCCAAACTCTCTAATGAACCTTATCCTCCGGGTACGCCCTATGCACCTTACGCCGCGGCAATGCTCGGGCAATTCTGGATCGCCGCCGCGGGATGGGCCGAACAGGGTAAGCCGGCGGCGCTACTGTTCGGGCCAGAGCCGGTGATCGCTACGCCGCCACAAGCGGTGGGCCCCGGCGAACGGCTTGATGCCGAGGTGGTGGCTCCGTGGACCGGGACTTGGATAAATCAGCAACAACTTATCGACGGACAACAACCTTGGGACACGTTGCCGCTGGTGCTGCCCACTAATAGCGATTGCTTTCGGAAAATGGCGAAGGGCGGCGGGGTGGCTCTCGGCATGTTGGTGAAAGGTTTGCGCCTGTACCGGAAATCCCAAACCCACGAGACCACCGATTTGGCAGCAAGGCGGTGATCTGGCCGGCGGGTCCATGCCGGCGGCGAACGCCGGCTTCGGCGCAACCCCCCGTTCACTGCAGCTTCGGACGAAGGACCGGAATCCACCCTCCTGAGAGCTTTAGGGTCGCGTCAAGCAACGGTCGGATGGGGGGCAAACCAAGCAGCGATGCAGATGCGGATGGAGGCTGCGGAACGGGTATTCGTCCCGGCGGCATCCATGCCGGCGATCGCGGCTTCGGCCGAATAGGGTTGCTGGCGATGGTGCGCGGAAGGCGTGCCCTTGTTCCAGAGATGAATTTGTGCGTCGGCGATCAACATCGGCGTTCCCCTGTTCGGCTCGGTGCTCTGTTCTCCGTCACGGGGTCGCGCTCTTGGTTTGTGCCTTGCGCTCGGCGATCCAGGACTTCACCTGGTCATAGTAGTTGGCGAGATAGAATTCGGCGATGTCGTCGGCGGTGGTCGCCCACACACCATCATGCCCGAGGATGTAGCGCAACGCCGCGTCGAGATGTTTGGCCGCGTTCGGCCGGCCGATATTGTGGGGATGCAATGACAGGCACATCACCCGCCCGTTCTCGGCGCCCTCGCGGTAGAGCGTGTCGAACTGGTCCTTGATCATCTGCTGAAAGTGGTCGGCCTCGCGGTTCCAGGCGAGCATGCCGGCGTCATTAGTCTGGCCGGTATAGGGAACGAAGATGAATTTCTGGCCGCCGCGAACATTGATCGGCCAGGGCTGGTCGTCGATGATCCAGGAGGTGTGGTAGAGGCAGCCGGCCTCGGCCATCAGGTCGTCGGTGCGCACCGTGTAGCCCGCACCACCGCCGAGCCGCCCTTTCAGGCGCTTGCCGGTCATCTCCTGCAGATGGGCGATGAAGTCCTGCCAATAGGCGCGCTCCTGCTCCTCGCTCAAATCGTAGATCGGCCGGCTGTTGTAGAGGCCATGCGCCATGTAATCCCAATCGGCGGCGACCATCGCGTCCTTGATCTCGGGGAAATGGTCGAGGATCTCGAGGTTCAGGCAGCAGCAGGCGCGCATCTTGTGCTTGTTCAGCACGTCGAGCATGCGCCAGAAGCCGACGCGGTTGCCGTAATCCATGCGCGAATAATGCGGAATGTCGGGCTGAGTCGGCCGGTTCTCCGGCAGGTACTCGAAGAACTCCATGTTCGGTGCCACCCAGAACGCGACCCGGGCGTTGTTGGGCCACCTGATGATCGGGCGGTCGTTGATCGGGGCATAGTCGAAGCGCCCGGGTGCCAATGTCATGGATCGTCTCCGTTCGTCTACCAACCGGATGAGCCGGTTCCGCCCCGCTAGGCCGAGTGCGCCTTGAACCAATCGATAATTTGGCTGCCGGTGGCCTTCCACACTCCCTGATGGGCGCAAATATGGCCGAGCACCTCGTCCAGATGCCGGATGCGCCAAGGCTGGCCGATGATCCAGGGATGCAGGTGCAGCACCATGATACGCCCGGTGGTCGCACCGTCGGCATAGAGGCCGTCGAACCACTCGCGCCACAAGAGGTTGACTTCGTCGATCGTCCGCCGGCCGTGCAGGTGGATGTAGTTGTCGTCGAGATAGGCGTTCACGCCGAGGGAGTAGAGTTCGCCGGTGTTCGGGCTCATCCGATAGGGCTGCTCGTCGTTGCCCCAGTCGCAGACGTAGCGAATGCCTTCAGCGGCGAGCAGGTTGGGGGTGTTCGGCGTTTCCTGGAAGTCGGGGCCGGACCAGCCGACCGGGCGGGTGCCGGTCGCTCGCTCGACCGCGTCGATCGAGCTGCGGATATATCGGCGCTCCTCGTCTTGCGCCATGCCGGTATGGATGAGGCGCCGCCGCGACAGGCCGTGCGCGATGAACTCGGCGCCGCGTCTGCGGCCCTCCTCGACGAGCGTCGGGTAATGGTCGGCCACCGCCTTGTCGAGCGCCAGGGTCGGCGTGATGCCGTACTTGTCCAGCACGGCGAGAATGCGAAAAATCCCGACCCGGTTGCCGTATTCGTGGTTGCCGTAGCCGCCGATATCGGGGAATTGCGGCTGGTTGCCGGTCCACATCCCCTCGGGACCACCCATCGGGCTCACCGCCACCGGGGTGCCGGCCGGCACCTCCCAATCCCAATGCTCCAGGTTGACGATGACCGCGAGCGCGACCCGGGCATTATCCGGCCATCGCAGAATGGGGCGAGCAACGATTGGCGACCAGGGATAGAAGTCCTGGTCCATGCCGTAGGCGCGCTTTGCGGGCATAGGCCGCTCCGGCTGCTTGGTGCGGACCAACTATGACACACCGCGACCGATCACGCCGCGCCTCTTGCCGAGGCATGCAGGTTGCGCGTTGTGGATCGCCGGGAAGCGTTCGGCCGATGCTCCGAATAAAGCTTGCCATGCCGTCTGACGGAACCGCGACCATCGCGCCGAGCCAGGTGCCTGCTAGATGGCAGCACAGCGCCGATTCTGGCCGTCTGCACACGCGGGAACGAGCCGGTGCGGCCGGCGGCCGCACGCTGCCCGGAAGGTTGAGGAGGCGCTGCGTGAGCGCGAACGAGAGACCCTTGCACGCGCGCTCCGGGCGCGCCCGGCGGGATCGGACCCGCTGACCATTGTTGACTACCTCTATCTCGGTCAGATCCCACCGCTGCTCTTCACAACTGACATGTGGCAGGATGCTCGTAACCGTTTTGGCGGCGCGCCGGGCGGCAAGCAGCGGCTTCAGTCTGCCGTCGGTCAGATCGCGCCGGTCCGTAACGAGATTGCTCACCTCCGCGAGGTTGATCCCGACCGGCTTCTTCGCGCGAGCCTCGCTTGCAGTGACGTTTTGGAGATGCTGAAAGATACGGTCTGAGTTGCGGCAGGAATAGTGAACTCGACGGGTCTGTGACCCAGTTTAATCGGCTGAAACCGAGCACAACTTCACAACCCGCTATCAACGCGTCCCTGATGAAGCTCGGGGTCAGCAGCTAAAACAGCATCGGGTCTCCGGGACAGGGCTTGGCACAGCGGTTCCGGGGCGAGGCGATCGGCCTGTCCGCCACGCTCGCCGGCGGTTCAGGCGGTCGCCGCCTGGATCGCGGCGCGCAGAATTTCGGCGATGCGGTCGATGGTTTCGGGCGGGGTCATCAGTGGCGGGGCGAGGCAGATCGTGTCGCCGATGGCCGGGTCGGCGCTGCCCGCCCGCAGCCGCGGCAGCAGGCCGCGGGCCATCGCCTCGCGGATGATCCGGGGCCCGAGGCCGATGGCCGGCGCCTTGGTGCCCTGGTCGGCCACCAGCTCGATCCCGCACATCATGCCGAGCCCGCGCACCTCGCCGACCGCGGGCAGGTCGCGCAGCCCCTCGCAGCCGGCGAGCAGCCGCTTGCCGATCACCGCGGCGCGTTCGACCAGCCCTTCCGCCTCGATGATCTCGACATTGCGCAGCCCGACGGCGCAGCACACCGGATGGCCCGAATAGGTCGCGGCGTGCATGAATTTGCGGTCGGCGGGCGCGCTCTCGATCGCGTCATGCACGCGCTTCGAGGCGATCACCCCACCCAACGGCAGATAGCCGCTGGTCACTCCCTTGGCGAACGAGACGAGATCGGGCTCGACCCCCCAATGGCCGAGCGCGAACCAGCGCCCGGTGCGGCCGAAGCCGGTAATAACTTCGTCGGCGATCAACAGGACATTATGGCGGTCGCAGATCTCGCGCAGGGCCGGGAAATAGGAGGGCGGCGGGACGATCACCCCGCCCGCACCCATGACCGGCTCGGCGATCACCGCGGCAACGGTGTCGGCGCCCTCGGCGAGGATCGCCCGCTCGACCGCCTCGGCGGCGCCGAGGCCGGGCTCGGCGTTGCCCTGCCAGCGATAGGCATAGGGCGGCGCCACCTGGACGAAGCCCGGGATCATCGGCCCGAACATCTTTTGGTAGACGGCCATGCCGGTGGCGCTCATCGCCGCCATGGTCACCCCGTGATAGGCGTGGATGCGCGAGATGATCTTGGTCTTGGCCGGGCGGTCTTTGATCTTCCAGTAATAGCGGGCGAATTTGAACGCGGATTCATTGGACTCGGCGCCGGCGGTGGTGAAATAGACCGCGGCGGAATTGGCGTAGGCGTGGCCGACGATCTTTTCGGCGAGCCGCACCGCCGGCTCGTTGGTGGCCCCGATATAGGCGGAGGCGAAAGCGATGCGGCGCATCTGCGCGGCGGCGACATCGGCCAGTTCGCCGCGGCCATGACCGACGTTGACGTTCCACAGTCCGGACAGGCCGTCGATGTAGCCCCGGCCCTCGGCGTCGTAGAGCATCGCCCCCTTGCCCTCGACCACCACCAGCGGCTGGCGGTGATCGTCGGGATGGTGCAGCGGATGAACCAGGTAACGCCGGTCACGGTCGATCAGCTGCTCGGTGATGGCGTCCATGTCCTGCTCCCGGAAAGGCGTGCCGCGCGACGACACCCTTACCGCACCGGTCCGGCCCCGACAATCGCCCCGTTCGCCGCCAAGCCTGACGATCCTGCGCCGGGATCCGGCTGCCGGGGCCGCGGGTGTCGTCCATCGCCCAAATCTGCGTCACCGCGTTCGAGCGTGCATCGCACTCCACGCGGCTGGTCGTCCCTCGATCGATTGCGATGGATTTGGCCATTCCAACACCGGCGGCGCCTGGCGGCAGAGCCGCTCCGCTCCGCAGCGGAGCGGGAGCAGCCTGCCAATCTTGACTGACGCGACTATTCCGCCGCGGTTTCCTTCGTCCTCTCCTCGGCCGAGGATGACCCGGAGGAGGAGGTGGTGCCGGCTGAAGTCCGCTCGCGGCCGGACGACGCGGTGCCGGCGCTGCTCTGGCCGTTCGGGGAGGACGCCGCGCCCGAGGTGCCGGTATCCCGCTGCAGGTGGATGCGCTGCTGCTTGCGCTGCGCCTCCTCGGGCTTCGGCATCGTGATGCTCAGGACGCCATCCCGAAACGAGGCCTGCACCTTGCCCGGATCGGCTCTGAACGGCAGCGCCAGCGTGCGCGAAAAGGCGCCTTCGATCCGTTCGCGGACATGATAATTGCGATTCTGGTCCTGGTTTTCGTGCTCCTGCTTGATCTCGCCGCGAATGGTCAAGCTGTCGTCGTCGAGCATGACTTCGATATCGTCTTCCTTGACGCCCGGCAGCTCGGCCGCGATCCGCAGCTCCCTGTCGGTTTCGCTGACATCGATCTTCGGCGCAGCCATCTGCCGGATCGCCGACGATTCGACGCCTGGCAGCCCGAAATCGCCGAAGACATCATCGAAGAGGCGGTTCATCTGGCGGCGCATGACCAGGAAAGGGTCCATGTCCGCGGCGGTGCGCGACGCCGGCAGGTTGCGGAAAAAAGGTGATAGCGACCTGGCCATTGGGGGTTCTCCTGGAGTGAAGGTTGCACGTGGACGGCCGTTCATCGGCGAAGCGGCGACGATGATGCGGTGGTCCACCCGGCTAACACCGGGCGCGGCCGGGGCGCTTCGTTTTGCCGCCTTGCGTTGGCTCCAGCGGCGTACCACGCCTTAGGGGATCACCCGGCCCCGTTCGACCTCGACGACCCCGCGGGTCAACGGTCAGGCCGACGCCGGTCGCATCGAGATCCGGGTCCCGACCCGGCGCGTCCTCGACATCCCGCTCGATATCGCCGCCTTGACATCTGCCGCGACGGTTCGCCCAAAAAATGTGTCACCGACCCGTACAACAGACCCCAGATGGCGCGGCGAGCCCCGGCCGTAGCGCTTGCCGTTGGGGCTTAAGAATTCGCTTGGCCGAGGCACCTGCCCTGCGCCGCGCGCCTCGGTGTCATCACCAGGTCAAGAAACATGAATACTACAGTAAAGTAGCTTGATCGGGTGGATAGGTAAGTCGCACGCCCTCTACCTGCGCGAATGGCGTGAGCTTATGCATGCGGTAGCTGCTCTCCGATAAAATCTCTACCACCGGTAGGCCGCGCACACTGAGCGCATCGGCCACCAGCGAACGGTGGCACCGCCACGGCACCGCTTCGGCGCACATAATCGCAACGCGGTTTTGACGGGTCATCTGGATGAGAGTCGCAAGTGCATCCTGAAACGCCTCGGTTTGCATGTAATCGGCGTAACCGCGAAAGCCTGCGTTGCGCCAGCCGGTATTGGGAGAGTCTTTGCCGGCGTGGCGCAGCCCGCCCAACGCTGGCATGGGCACATATGCAAGACGCGCCGCTGCCAGGCTGTCGGCCAGAGCGGTGGCGTTGAATTGCGGATTATGGCGCGAACGCGGCATCGTGCGGATGTCCACCAGGCGTTCGATGCCATAGGCTTTCAGCACCGCGATGAAATGGTCGATTGGCAACGTCGAATGGCCGAGCGTGAAAATGGCGCCCGCTGGCCAATCCGCTTCTTGCGGGGAGGTGCGTTCGCTCATCGCGACAGGCCGGACCAGGCTCGGCTGCCACGTGTCCTCGCGCGACCGGGGTCAAGGCGAGCGACACAGTTGAGACCCGGACCCGCGGACGAAAGCCGCGCACCCGAGACTTTGGGACCACATCGGGCGAGGCGACCACACGCGACGAACTGGAGCAAGGGTAAACCGGGCCTGCTGCGCTGGCGACAGTGCACCGGGCCGGTCGGCGTTGTGCCTAGGGGTGCGACCGAGTGTGTCAGGTGCCGATCCATCGCTGGATGATACCGATCGCCTCCGCATTCTCCATTGTCATGATTGGCGGCAGCCCACTCGCCGCCGCCAGTTCTTCTAAGTTAGTACCAGACTGGCACATCAGTAATAGTGCGCGCCGCCATTGACGTGGATGGTTTGTCCGGTGATGAAGCCGCCATCCTCACTGACCAGGAACAGGCAGGTCGCGGCAATCTCGTCGACGCTGCCTTGCCGGCCGAGCGGGACGCCGGCGGCGTTCGGCAGGCGGCCATGATACCATTCCGGATGGTCGCGCCGCGTATCGATGCTGCCCGGCGAAACAACATTGACCCGGATATTATCGGAGGCGAATTCCGAGGCGAGCCCGCGTGCCATGCCGATCAGCCCCATCTTGGCGGCAGACAAATGCGTGCGGCCGCTGCCGCTGGCGGAAATCGAGCCGTCGCCGACGAAGAACAGGATGCGCCCGTAGCGGCCTTTGACCATTGGCTCGATCAGCGCGCGCGTCAGGTAGAGCGGTCCGTCGAGAACCACGCTCCGGATCAATTCCCAATCCGCGTCGGTCGTTTCCATGAACGGCTTGTGCGGCCGGATCGCGGCATTGTTGATCAGGATGTCGACCCGGCCGAACTCGGATAGCGCCTTGGCGGCCAGGGCCTCGACCTCGGCCTTCTTGCCGACGTCGGCGAGCACGGGGACCGCCTTGACCCCGAGATCCCGGGCCTCACGCGCGACGGCCTCGGCCTCCTGCTGATTGGAGCGCGCGTTGACCACGACATGCGCGCCTTCGCCGGCCAGCTTCAACACGGTCGCACGGCCGATATTGCGCCCCGACCCGGTGACCAGCGCGACCTTGCCTTCGAGCTTGCCCATGCCCCATCTCCCCGTTTGCAGCGGCTCGCGAACCTCGGCTCCGCCGATACGGCACAGTGTTTCAGAACCGCGCGCCCGCCGCTAGCCTCGAAGCGAGCCGGATGCCGAGGGCTGGGACGGCGGCCCCGCTGATCGGCTCGGGCGCCGTGATATCGGGCTTGGTCATCCCGCCTGCGCTCTATAGGATCGGCCGGCGGCGTAACCCTGCCATCGCCGGTTTGGGTGCCGTGCAATGGCGCTTGCGAAGCGAATGGCGGAGCGGACCTGGCCTCACCGGGCGAACACCCCGGAGCCGCGCCGGGGAGGCTTTTCAGGGAGGAGTTCGATGCCGAGTGTGCTCTATGTCGGGCTGCAGGACGCGGACAAGATCGCGGTCTTCTCGATTGACGATGCCGGCAAGCTCGGCAAACAGGGCGAGGTGCCGGCGGCGGGCGGGCCGTCGGTCATGGCGGTCAGTCTCGACCGTCGGATGCTTTATGTCGGCCAGCGCGCCGGCCCGGCAATCACCGCCTTCGCAATCGACCCGAAAACCGGCGAACTCCGGGCCGCCGGAGCGGCCACCCAGAAGCATGCCCCGACCTTTCTCGCACTCGACCGCACCGGCCGGTTCCTGCTGGTCGCCTACTACCAGGGCGGCGGTGCGGCGGTGTTCCGCCTCGCCGGCGATGGCACGGTGGGTGCGCCGTCGCAGGAGTGGCTCGCGACCGCGATCGGCGCGCACGCAATCGCCACCGATCGCTCGAACCGCTTCGCCTATGTGCCGCACATCGCCCGCATCCAGGACAATGTCCTTGAACCACCGAAGAACATTGCCGGCCCCAACACGATCATGCAATTCCGGTTCGACGCGGCAAGCGGTAGCCTCAGTGCCAATTCGCCGCCGCAGGTCGCGCAGGAGGACCTGATCGGACCGCGCCACTACTGCTTCCACCCGACCCTCGACCTGGTTTATTTCTCGAACGAACAGGGTTGCAGCGTCACGCTCTATCAGATCAATTCGACCGATGGGACATTGGCGCCGTTGCAAACGATCTCCACGCTGCCGGCAGGGTTCGACGCGCGTAACACGTGCTCGCAGATCCACCTGACCCCGTCTGGCCGGTTCCTCTATGTCGGCAATCGCGGCCATAATAGCATCGCCGGTTTCAGGGTCGCCCCAGGCACCGGGCTTCTGACGCCTGCTGGCCAGGTGGCGACCGAGCCGGTGCCGAGCGCATTCTGTCTCGATCCCGAGGGCAAATTCCTCTTCGCCGCGGGCACTGCGTCTGGCCGCCTCGCATCCTATCGCATCAATTCGGAGAACGGCGCGTTGACCCCGCTCGCCATCGAGGATGTTGGACCGCGTCCGGCCGCGGTCGCGGCAGTCTCCATCGACAACTGAGAGGCGCTAGGCGCCGGCCACGAGCTTCGCCGAGGCCGAAGCCGCCGCCGCTGGGATTACCGGGGCGCCGCCAGGGCGGACAACACACGCCGCGCTTAGCGCGCCGCCGTCGCCCGCTTCACCGAGTGGTGTGCCGCCCACCGGCAGACCGCGCTGCCGGCATCGCCGCGGGCCCTCCCTCCGCAAGATTGTTCGGCCGCCTCCGCTTCCTTATGCTGCGATGTGATGCAGTGGAAAATCAACTCCAGTTAAGGAGGCGCCGATGCCATATGGAGGAAACGACTGGCTGGCCCTGACCCAGGAGCCGACACTAGAGCCGGAGCTCCCGATCTGCGATCCCCACCATCACTTTTGGGATTTTCGCTCCGAGCGCATCCCCTACCAGCGCTATCTGCTGCCCGAGCTGGCGGCCGACGTCAATTGCGGCCACAACGTACGTTCCACGGTCTTTATCGAGGCGAGATCGATGTACCGCCCCGACGGGCCGGTCGAGCTGCGCCCGGTCGGCGAGGTCGAGTTCGTGCAGGGCCTGGCGGCAGCCAGCGCTACCGGGCTTTACGGCCCGTGCCGAGCGGCAGCGGCGATCGTCGGCCATGCCGATCTGAAGCTCGCGGACCGGGTGGCGCCGGTGCTGGAGGCGCTGCAAGCCGCCAGCCCCAATCGGTTTCGCGGCATCCGCCATACGGTGACCTGGGACCCGCACCCCGAGGTCGAGAACCGGGAGCGCGAGGGGGTGCTGGCCAGCTCCGAATATCGCGCCGGCGCGCGGGTGCTGGCGCGCATGGGTCTCTCTTTGGATACCGGGGTGTGCTTTCCGCAACTGCCCGAACTCGCCGACTTCGCCCGAGCGCTCCCTGACCTGACCATCGTCCTGAACCATCTCGGCGGCTTGCAGCGGGTCGGTCCTTACGGCGGTCGCGACGACGAGGTCTTGCCAGCCTGGCAGCATGGGCTCGCGCTCGTCGCCGAGTGCCGCAACGTCAACCTCAAGCTCGGCGGCATTGGGATGCCAAGGCTCGGCTTCGACTGGCATGCTCGCGCCAAGCCGATCGGCTCGGAAGAATTGGCGGCGTCGATGACGCCGATCATGACCTATTGCATCGACCAGTTCGGCCCCGAACGCTGCATGTTCGAGAGCAACTTTCCGGTCGACAAAGTGTCGTTCTCGCACCACGTTTTCTTTAATGCCTGTAAGCGCCTGTCGCAAAACTGGTCGGCCGCCGATCGGGCCGCCCTGTTCCACGATACCGCGGTCGGTGCGTACCGGATCGGTGGCTCGTAGTCGCGCTCGCGATCCCGTCGGCGTCTTTGAAGCGAGCCTCGGCTCGATCTGGCAATGCTGTCGGGCGTGTGCGCCGGAGCATCGGCCCCTCTATGCCTCGCCAAGTCGCGGCAGACTGCCGTCGCCAAGGGCTGCCAGTTCCGACAACAAGCTCGCCAGGCTATAGGACGGCTTGTAGCCGAGCCAGCGAACCGTCTCGGAAATATCGAGCCTGGTCGGCTTTAACGCCGGATCGAGCCCGTGAGAAACCGCCAGATCGTAATATTCGGGATAGTATTTCTTGAAGGTCGAACCCGGCCCTTCGGCATCCCAGTCGGCAAGGTCGGCATCCGTGTATTGATAAGCGCTGTCGAGCGTAAGGACAAGCTGACGTTCAATCTGCTGCCGGAAAATCAGATCCAGACTCAAAAGCACCGCCGCCGCAACATCATCGATATGCACCGCTCCTTTCCAGAACCACCGGGCCCAGTCGCGGTAGCTGGCGTACACCTCGCGATTCGAATGCGGGATAAAGCCCCGCGGGCGAAGGGTGATTACATTCATATTACGGTGTTTTCGGTAATCCTCAGCAATCGCTTCGGCCAGAATCTTGCTGCTCCCGTATCGTGAATCGGGCCGGTAAACACTGGTCGTGGAAATGTAGACGATCTTGTCGATGCCGAGCGCAGCGGCGGCTTCGAAGACCTCAAAGGTGCCGCGGACATTCAGGTCAAAGAAATCGTAAGCATTCCTCTCGCCGCGATCCTCGTGGATGCCATGCCAGGCGGCGATATGCACAAGGCAATCGCTACCACGAAATATTTCCGGCAACTTCGGACGGTCCAGAATAGATCCTTCGATGAACAGCGCTCCCTTTTTCAGATCCCGTGGCGCGCGAACATCCAGAATGACGGGCGTATCACCCCTGTCGAGGAACCTGGGGACGAGGGCCTGGCCGAGATCGCCCGAGCCTCCGGTCAGAAGCACCTGCATCGCCATCTCCACCATTTGCTCTTGTCGCCAGGCAATACCGTCTCGCTACACAATGCGGATCGATTGCGGCCAGATCGATCCCGGTGCAGTGCTCCGGCCGGCGTGCGGCGGCGCCGTGATGACGCCCGAAGCGTCACGACCGCGGCCCGGCTGCTTCGATCTCCTCGCGGAGCAACTCCAGTCTCAGCCACCGCTCCTCGGCTGCCGCCAGTTGTTCGCGCGCGACGGCAAGAGCCGCCATTGCAGCGCGGAACTGCGCAGCGTCGCGGGCGTACAAGTCCGGGGCGGCCAGGACCGCACTCAGTTCCGCAATCTGCGTTTGGAACGCTGCGATCTCTTCCGGCAGCGTTTCCAGCGCCCGTTGATCATTGAAGTTCATCCGCGGCAAACGGCGCGACGTTGACCCTCTCCGTTGGGTGTCCGTTAGGGATGGCTTGACGGCCCGAGCCGTGGCGGATAGCGAGCCGTGCCCTGCCGCTGCTCGCTGTGCCAGCATGTCGGTGTAGCCGCCGGCGTACTCGATCCAGCGGCCATTACCTTCGCTGGCGATGAGCGATGTCACGACGCGATCGAGGAAGTCGCGATCGTGGCTGACCAGCAGCACCGTGCCGGCGTACTCGGCCAATTTCTCCTGCAACAGGTCGAGGGTTTCGAGATCGAGGTCGTTGGTCGGCTCGTCGAGCACCAGCAGGTTCGACGGTCGAGCGAAGGCGCGTGCCAGTGTGAGCCTGGCCCGCTCGCCGCCGGACAGCACGCCGACCGGAGTGCGGGCTTGCTCGGGGCGAAACAGGAAGTCCTTCATGTAGCCGATCACATGCCGGGTTTGGCCGCCTACCATCACCGTGTCGCCGCGCCCGCCGGTCAGTGCATGGGCCAAGGCCTGTTGCGGGTCGAGGCTCTCCCGCCGCTGGTCGAGTACGACTTTTGCCAGGTTGGTGCCGAGCCGGACCACCCCGGCATCAGGGGCGAGGACGCCGGTCAGCAGGTTGAGCAGGGTGGTCTTGCCGGCGCCGTTCGGGCCGACAATCCCGACCCGGTCGCTTCGCATGATCCGCACCGAAAATTTCCGCACGATCGGGCGATCGCCGTAAGCTTTGGAGATGCCTTCCGCGGTCGCGACGAGGCGGCCGGACAAATCGGCCTGTGCTGCTTCGATCCGGGCGTCCCCGGTCGTGGCGCGATGCTCTCGACGCCGGCGGCGCAGCGCATGCAACTCGGCGAGCCGCCGCTGGTTGCGGGTGCGGCGCGCGGTCACGCCGTAGCGCAGCCAGTCCTCCTCCATCGCGATCTTGCGGCCGAGCTTGTGCTGTTCGCTGGTTTCCTGGTCGAGGATCGCGTCGCGCCATGCCTCGAATGCGGCGAAACCCTCATGCAGCATGCGGGTAATGCCGCGGTCGAGCCATACTGTGCTTCGCGAGAACCGTTCGAGCAGCCGGCGGTCATGGCTGATCAGCACGATGCCGGAACGCATCCCGGCCAGCTCCCGCTCCAGCCACTCGATACCGGGCAGGTCGAGATGATTGGTCGGCTCGTCGACCAGCAGGATGTCGGGCGAGGGCGCCATGGCCCGCGCCAGCGCGGCGCGGCGCGCCTCGCCGCCGGACAAGGAGGCGGGGTCCTCGTCGCCCGAGAGGCCGAGTTCCTTGAGCAGATACAGCGCCCGGTGGCGACCGTCGGTCGCCGCCGCGTCAAACCCGGCCTCGACATAATCGAGCACGGCGCTGAAGCCGTGTAAATCGGGTTCCTGCGACAGGTATCGAACGGTTGCGCCAGGCTGGGCGAAGCGTTCTCCGGCATCGGGAGCTACCAGCCCCGCGGCGATGCGCAGCAAAGTTGATTTTCCCGAACCGTTGCGGCCGACCAAACAGATCCTGTCGCCGGCCGCCACGCTCAGAGCCGCGCCCGATAGCAGCGGCACGACGCCAAAGGTCAGGCTGATGTCCTGCAATGCGAGCAACGGGAGCGGCACGTCGCAGCCGCGCGCTAGGTCTTGCGCCAAGCGGTCGCGAGCCAGGGTTGCCTGTCTCGCGGTGCGGTATATCTGAGGTCGGCCATAGGGTCAGCGGTGGATGACGGCTTATCGCCCTACCCTCGGCTACCCACGCCGGCGCAGCGGCTAACGGAACCGCGGCATCACCTCCCGGCACAGCAGGCGAAGCGCGTTCATGACCTGCGGGTGCGGGATCAGGCCGCCGCAATTCAGCTCGGCTAGAATGCCGTCAATGCCAAGCTCGTCCTGCAACCGGCGCAGGCTCTCGCCAACCGTTTGCGGCGTGCCGATCAGCACCTGGCCCTGTAAGGCCTCGTCATAGGTCAGCTTTTCCAGGCGTTCGAGACGCTCCGCCCGGCCTTCGATCGCCCGGGTGCCGCCGCGGGACATCGAATCCCTGAGCCGCTCGGTCTGTTCGCGATAGAAATGCATCAGGCTTTCCCGCGGCTCTTCGCGGGCCCGGCCCAGGGTCTCGGCGAGATAGACCGGCACCCGCAGATAGACCCGCCCCCTTCCCGGATGGCCGGCGGCGGCATGGGCTTCGCGGTATTCCCGGATTGGCGACTCGAATTCGGCAAACGAGCCGTGACGGGCATTGATAAAGATCGGCAATCCGCGCTCGCCGACCGCGGGATAGGTGTCCGGACTGGCGGCAGCGATGCGGATCGGCGGCAGCGGCTGCTGAAACGGTTTCGGCGTGACCGCGATATTCTTGAAGCTGTAATACCGTCCCTCGTAGCTGACCGCCGGCTGCGACCATGCCTGCTCGACAATTTCGAGAACCTCGGCAAAACGATCGCGGCTTTCCGCGTAGGACACGCCATAATCCTCATAGGTGCGCGGCAACCCGCTGCGGCCGACGCCGAAGATCAGGCGGCCACGGCTAATCTGGTCGACCGTCGCGGCTTCTTCGGCCAAGCGCAGCGGGTGGCACAACGGCAAGACCTGAACCGCGATGCCGATCTTGATGCGCCGGGTTCGTGCGCCAATCGCGCTGGCGATGCTGAGCGGCGCCGACAAAACCGAGCGCTGCGGATCGAAATGGAGCTCGGCCAGCCACATCACGTCGAGACCCAGTTCCTCAGCTGCATCGATCTGCTCGAAGGCTTCGGCGAAGCTGTCGGCGTCGGTGCGTCCCGGAAGCGAAGGAAACTGGTGAAACATGCCAAATTCCATGGCGACGAACTCCTCTGCCGCCAGCAAGGAGCGGCGGCGCGATCACGGTGGTGGCATCATCGTGGACGTGGCAGAGGGGGCGCGCAAGAGGCAGCGAGCAGTTGAATTATCGGCCCGGCAGTAGACGAAGTCGCCCGAATCCTGGCGATGAGCCGCTCGGTCGAGCAAAGATGTTCTCGTTTCGGCACGCTTCGCCGACGCCCTCGGCGCCAAGGTGCGAGGTCGTTTGGTGTCGGTCGGGCGTTTCGCGTTGCGCGGCGTAGCACAACCGCGGGAGCTGTTCACCCCCGAGCCCGGTTTCGATGCTTCGCCGTTGGTGCGGTGACCTCAGATCGGCGTCGCACCAACGCTTTCGTTGTGCTATTGGGCCGCCTCCAGGAGACTGCCTCCAGAAATCTCGTGTCTACCAATAGCGCTTAGGGAAAATACGATCTCTTTGCCCCGGTCAGCCGGAGGTCCATCAACACGCATTGGAGGGGGAGATGCCAAAAATTGCAGGCCGATCGTTAGCTGCTGCTGTGGCCCTGCTCGTGTGCCTTTCGGCCGGCGCGGCCGCCGCGGCGCAAATCAAGGTGGTGTGCGCCGGCGCGATGCGTGCCGTGCTCCAACAGCTCGCTCCCGCTTTCGAAAAGGCGTCGGGCAACACCCTGACGATCGAATACGCTACCGCCGGAAAGGTCGAGAAGGAGGTTGCTGACGACCAGCCGATTGATGTCGCGATCCTCACCAAACCGCGCGCCGAGAAGCTGGTGCATACCGCCAAGCTCGTCGGCGGCACCACGAAGGTCCTGGCCCGCGTGCTAATCGGCGTGGCGGTAAAAAAGGGTGCGCCGCACCCGGATATCAGCTCGGTCGCGGCAGTCAAGCAAACGCTGCTCAACGCCAAATCGATCGCCTATGTCGACCCGGCGAGCGGTGGTACGAGCGGCATATTCCTGGCACAGGCCCTCGAAAAGCTCGGGATCGCCACGGAGCTGAAATCGAAGCTTCGTCTCGTTTCGGCAAGCGGCGGCCACAGCTCGCCGCAGGTTGGCGAAGTCGTCCAGCGCGGGGAGGCTCAGATCGGGATGCAGCCGATCAGCGAACTGATGGAGACGCCCGGCATCGACATCGTCGGCCCGCTACCAGCCGCTCTGCAAAGCCCCGACTTGGTCTACATGGCCGGCTCTCCAACCCTCTCCAAGCAATCGCTGCCGGCCAAGGCATTGATCGATTTCCTGGCCGCACCTGCCGCCGCACCGGTCTATAAAGCCAATGGAATGGAACCGAAATAGAATGCGCATTTGAACAGGGAGGGTGAGATGAGCGTCGAACTCAATCACACGATCATCCCGGCGAAGGACAAATGGGCCTCGGCCAAATTCCTCGCCGATATCCTCGATCTTGAAGCCGGGCCGGAATGGGGCCATTTCGTCCCGATCAAGACAGCGAACGGCGTGACCCTCGATTTCGATACCCGCGAAGAGTTCCGGCCCGGGCACTACGCCTTCCTGGTCAGCGAACCCGAGTTCGATGCGGCGTTCACCCGCATTTGCGCTCAGCGGGTCCGGTATTATGCCGATCCGCGGCGCACCAAACCCGGCGAGATCAATCATCTGCACGGCGGTCGCGGCGTCTATTTCGACGACCCCAACGGTCACTTGATGGAGATGATCACCCATCCCTACGGCGACCGGCCCGAGCAGGTCTGATTGTGACGCAGCACCCCACCGGGACCCCCTGACTTCAGAGGAATCAGGAATATAGGGCAATCACCGGGTGGGGTCCCCGTCCTCTAGCGCTCGAAGTCGCCCTCGGATACCAGGTCGGCATAGGCGCTGGTGACGAGTCGTTCGACGCCTTTGACGCGTTCAGGAACACGTCGCGTCCGGCCGGATGCCGTGCACCATACCCTTCTCCGGATGCCGCCTCTGCTCCGGTACCGGGGGATTGAGAACCAGCCTGCTCCCCTTCCCCGCTATAGTCTGTCGTGCCCGGGCGGGCCGCGGCCAGGGCCCATTGCGCCGGCGAGCGAAACCTGGAGGAAAGCATGGCGGATCCGCATTTGAAGTTTGTCCGCGAGGTGACCCCGAGCGCCGAAGGCTGCGAGGATTGCCTGAGGATCGGCGGCGCGTGGGTGCATTTGCGCCTGTGCCTGACCTGCGGGCATGTCGGCTGCTGCGATTCCTCGCCGCATCGGCATGCGCAAGCGCATTTCCACGCGACCGAGCATCCGATCATCCAGTCCTTCGAGCCGGGCGAGGATTGGCGCTGGTGCTATGTGCACGAGGCAATGGTTTGAGGGCGGACGCGCCAAGCCAGCCGGCGCAGGCGATGGCGGTCGGGATGCCGTGCCGTTTGCGCCGGTCACGGCTCAGCGCGGATCGGGCCAGCGCGCGTCGCGGGAAAGGTAGTCGGCTTGGCGGATTGCGCTGGCGAGTTCGGCCGGGCTCGCCATTGGCGGCTTCACACCGCCTTTGAGCCCGTCGAGTGCCGCGCGCACCGCATGCACGCTGGCGGCGAGGATCTCCTGTGGGTAGACGACGAGCTTGACCCCGAGCCGGTCGAGTTCGGCGTCGCCGGGCATGAAATGCCGGCCGGCGGGCGAGGCGACGGCGAGCGCGGGCTTGCCCTCAGCGGCGGCGACCGCTTGGCGCAGCTCGGCCTCGGATTGCGGCGAATCGAGAAACAGAATGTCCGCACCCTCCGCCAAAAACGCCTTCAGCCGCGCCAATGCCTCCTCGAACCCGCGCGAGGTGCGGGCGTCGGTGCGGGCCAGCAGCAGGATGCCTTCCTGGCGGCAGGCCTCGGCGGCGGCGCGGCAGCGCAGGATCGCGGCATCGCGCTCGATCACCAGCTTGGCGCCGCCATGGCCCAGCGGGCGCGGCCAGGCCTTGTCCTCGATCAATACCGCGGCCGCCCCGCGGCGAGCGTAGGCGCGGACTGTCTTCTGCACGGCCAAGGCGTTGCCGTAGCCGGTATCGCCATCGGCGAGCCACAGCACATCGGGCGCCGCGGCGATGCAGGTCTCGACCGCGTCGGCCATTTCGGCAAAGCTCAAGAGATCCATATCGGGCATCGCCAGACGCATCGCGGCGACGCTGGAGCCGGAGACAAAGCCGGTGCGGAAGCCGGCCTCGGCGATCAGCCGCGCGCCCATGCCGTCGCCGCAGCCGGGCATGATCTGGAGGCCGGGCTGAGCGAGCAGCGTCTGCATCGCGGCGGCCTGGGGTTTCATCGCATGTCCTTTCTGGTCACCCGGTCTGGTCAGCCGGTCTGAGCAGCCGGGAGGGGGGAACGGCTTGTGAAGGGCACTGCCGCCGGTCAGAAGCGCTCGACCCAGGGCCGCAGTTCGATCTCCCAGCTCCACGCCGAGCGCGGCTGGTGGAGGACGCCGAGATAGCTGGCGGCGATCGCGTCGGGATCAAGCATGCTGTCGGGCTTGTCCGCCGGCTCGACCCGGCCGGGATTGCGGATCGCCCCGTCGATGACGAAATGGGCGACGTGGATGCCCTGGGGCGCCAACTCGCGCGCCATGCTTTGGGCGAGGCCGCGCAATGCGAACTTGCCCATCGCGAACGGCGCCGACAGCGGGTAGCCCTTGACGCTGGCCGAGGCGCCGGTGAACAGCACCGCGCCGTGGCCCTTGGGCAGCATGCGGGCGACCGCCTCCTTGGCCACCAGGAAACCGCCGAACGCGCTGACCATGATCGCGCGCTCAACCTCGGCCGGCACCAGCTCGGCGAGCGGGCCGCGGGCGCGGGCACTGGCGTTGTAGACGACGACATCGGGTGCGCCGATGGCGGCTTCGACCGCGCTGAACATCTGCGCCACCTGAGTCGGGTCGACCGCGTCGCAGGCGAAGGCCCGGGCCCCGGTCTCGGCGCATAAGGGGGCGAGCTTGCCGGCGTCGCGCGCGGCCAGCGCCACGCGCATGCGCTCGCCGGCGAACAGCCGCGCCAGCGAAGCGCTGAGGCCCCGCCCGGCGCCGACGATCAGCGCGGATTGATAGCTCGGCTGCGGCATGTTGGGTCTCCTTCGCATGATGTCTGGCGCATGATGGTTTGGTCATTGTGCCACAAGATCGCCGTCCCGGCCCGGTGGCGAAAGGGGTCTAGCGCAGCAGGCCGCCGATCGCACCGGCCTCGAAGCGGGCCAGATCCTCGGGGCCGAGAAAATTGATGTCGCCCGGGGTGGCAAGCCCGATCGCGGCGGCAAACCCGGCCAGCCGGATCGCCAGATCGCGGTCGTCGCCGAGCAGGCCGTGGATCAGACCGCCGACAAAGGAATTGCCGGCGCCGATGCGGTCGACGACCCCGACCTGGTAGCGCGGGGCATAGCCAATCGCGCCCTCGGCGAGGAGAAGGGTTCCGGGCTCGGCTTCGGGCGGCCGGGTCAGCGCCACCAGCTTCACGCCATAGCGCACCTCGATCGCCTCGGCCAGAGCTTCGCCGGAAGCGGCAAAGCCCAGGACGTGCTGCGCATCGCGCTCGGCCAGCACCAGCAGATGGAGGTGCGGCGCCACCGCTTCGAGCACGGCGCGCGCCTCGGACGGGGTCGTCAAGGTGGCGCGATAGTTCAGATCGTAGGACACCCTTTTGCCGGCGGCGGCGGCCAGCGCCGCGAGCTGGATGACCAGCGCCCGGCAGCTCGGTCCGAGGGCCGGGGTGATGCCGGAGAGATGCAGCCACGCGCTCGTCCGGATCAGCCTTTCCCAAGGCGCATCCTCGAAACCGAGCTCGGCAGCCGCCGAATGCTTGCGATCGTAGATGACGAGGCTGCTGCGCGGCTCCGGCCCGGGCTCATAAAACATCAGACCCAGTCGCGCGTCCTCGATCCAGCGCACCCAGCGGGTGTCGACCCCATGGCGTCGCGCCTCGCCGTCGACAATGCGGCCGAGCGGCCCCTGGGGCAATCGCGACACCCACGCGACCCGGCGCCCGAGCCGAGCCAGGAGACAGCCAACATTAAGCTCGCTGCCGCCGACCCCGATCTCGAAGTTGCGCGCCTGGTCGAGCCGCTGCATGCCGGGCGGCGACAGGCGCATCAACGTCTCGCCCAGGGTCAAGAAATCGTAGCCGGGATCGGGTGCGGCGCTCATCGGCCTTGCCCCAAGGGGCGCTTGCCGCCAGCCGCGGCGGCAACCTCGCCGGCTCCGGCCAGCTCAGCTATGGCGCTGCGTCCGACGCAGAAAGTCGATGAAGATCGCCGCCAGCAGGCCCTCCTTTTTCTCCCAATCCTCGAGCGCGACGTCGAGGTCGGGGCGGTCTTCGGTCAGGACCTCGTGATATTCGCTGTTCGGCAGCAGGCGGTGGGCGATCTGGGCCGGCAGCCGCGGATGCACCCGGTCGTTGCCGGGAACGATGCAGGCCGGCATCGCCATCGAGCGCAATTCGGCGGGGCTGAGGCCGATCACCGGATGCTCGGCACCCTCGTTGAAGGCGCGACGCCAGCGCTCCATCACCGCGATGAACTCCTCGACCCTCATTCCGGCAAGCCGCGCGCGGTTGGCCGGATTGGCCTTGATCACCTCGCCGAAATGCTCGCTCTCGACGACCGCCGCCATGCCGCCCGATTGCGCCATCTCGATGAACTGGGTGTAGTAATTGAGGACCAGCCGCTCGGCTGCATAGGCGCCGCCGGTGACCCGCCACAGCAACAGGCCGCGCACCGCCGCCGGATGGCGCAGGGCCAGCAGCAACGCGAGCCGGCAGCCCGACGAGCTGCCGCCGATAAACGCCGGCAAGGCATCGAGGTGCAGCAGCAGCTCGCGCAGATCCTCGGCCCAGATCTCGTTTTCCGACCCGATCTTACTCTGCGAGCCGCCGTCGAACGACACGCCGGAAGCGCCGCAATTGCGCCGGTCGTAGATCACGACCCGGTTGCCGGCCTCGGCGATCTTTTCCGCCAGGCTCTCGACCCCACCGAGCCCGCGCCGCCCGCCCGGCTGCAGCGCCAGCCACGGCCCGCGCTCGCCCAGCACACGGTAGTTGATGTCGACGCCCCGGATCGCGGTCGATCGGCATGGCTCTCCCCCATGGTCGAACATTCGCAATTCTGGCATCCTAGCGGATATCCCTCCGTTGCGCAGAGGATTCGACATGCCAGAGGCATCGACATGCAGGTAGGCGTTTTCTATTTCCCGGCCGATTACGGCATTAACATCGCCGAATTGGCGCAGGCCCTCGAAGCGCGCGGCCTTGCCTCGCTCTACGTGCCCGAGCACACCCATATCCCCGTGAGCCGGCGCAGCCCGTTCCCCGCCGGCGGTGAATTGCCGAAGAAATATTCGCATACCCACGACCCGTTCGTGGCGCTGTCCTTTGCCGCTGCGGCGACCAAGAAGCTGTTGCTCGGCACCGGCATTTGCCTCATTCCCGAGCACGACCCGATCGTCACCGCGAAGAGTGTGGCGAGCCTCGACCAGCTGTCGGGCGGCCGCTTTGTCTTCGGCATCGGCGGCGGCTGGAATGTCGAGGAGATGGAAAACCACGGCGCGCAATACAAAACCCGCTTCAAGCTGATGCGCGAGCGGGTGCTGGCGATGCAGGCCTTGTGGACCGAGGAGGAAGCCGCCTTTCACGGCGAGTTCGTCAATTTCGACCCGGTCTGGTCGTACCCCAAGCCAAAGCAGCGCCCCTACCCGCCAATCCTGCTCGGCGGCGAGAGCGACTATACGTTGCGGCGCATCGTCGAATATTGCGATGGCTGGATCCCGCGCCCGGTGGCCGGCTTCACCCCGCGCGAGGCCAAGGCCCGCCTGGCCCGGATGGCCGAGGCGAAGGGCCGCGACCCGGCCCGGCTGTCGATCACCGTGTTCCGGGCGCCGGCCGACAAGGCCGCACTCGACGACTACCGCGCCGCCGGCATCGACGGCGCGCTGCTCGAGATCCCCGATCTCGGCCGCGACGAAATCCTGCGCCTGCTCGACCAATACGCGCCGCTGGCAGCGGCGGGATAAGGGGCGCGCATGATCCGCGAAGAGCTGATTTTCGTCGCCACCTGCGACATTTCCGGACATGCGCGCGGCAAGGGGTTTCCGGCCTGCGAATTGCCGGGGCGGCTGAAAAAGGGCATCGGCTGGACCGGCAGCAATCTGATGATGTCGCCGGCCGGGCCGATCTGGGACACCCCGTTCGGCACCGCTGGCGACCTGATGATCGTGCCCGATCCCGCGGCCGAGGTGCGGGTCGATTTCGCCGACGGCTCGGCGCCGGAGCATTTCTTTTTGGGCGACATCCGCACCACCGGCGGCCAGGCGTGGGAATGCTGCCCGCGCGATTTCCTGCACCGCGCCGCCCGAGAATTGGCAGAGGCCTCGGGGCTGCACCTGATCGCCGCCTTCGAGCAGGAATTCCTCTATAGCGGCGCCGACGACCGCCCGGGCGATGCCTATGCGCTCGGCGCCTTTCGCCGCCAGGGCTCTTTTGGCGAGGCATTCCTTGCCGCGTTGCGCGCCGCCGGGCCGGTGCCCGACAGCTTTCTGGCCGAATACGGACCGCGTCAGTTCGAGGTGACGGTGGCGCCGCAGCCGGCCTTGACTGCCGCCGACCACGCCGTCATCACCCGCGAGATGGCGCGCGCCACGGCGCATCGGCTCGGCCACCGGGCGATCTTTTCGCCAAAGCCCGATCCCGACCGCGTCGGCAACGGCGTGCATATCCATATGAGCCTGTGGGACGAGGCCGGACGGCCGGCGACCCATCTACCCGGCGCGCCGCTGGATCTGAGCCCGCCGGCGCAGCACTTCTTTGCCGGCGTGTTGCATCACCTGCCGGCGCTCTGCGCGGTGACGGCACCGTCGCCGGTATCCTATTTGCGCCTGGTGCCCAATGCCTGGGCACCGACCCTGATCGATTTGGTGCGCCAGGATCGCGGCGCCGGCCTGCGCGTGTGCCCGGTCTTTGCGGCCGAGGACGCCGACGAAGCCGCGCGCCAGTTCAATGTCGAGTTCCGCGTCTGCGACGCCGCGGCGAGCCCCTATCTGGCCTTGGGCATGGTGATCTTCGCCGGCGTCGACGGCCTGCGGCGGGCGCTGCCGCTGCCGGCGCCGGGGACCGCCCCCGGCTCGCTACCGCGCTCGCTCGAGGACGCGCTCGATCACCTCGCCGGCAACGAGGCGGCGGCGCAATGGTTCGGCGCGACCCATCTCGACGCCTATCTGCGGTTCAAGCGGGTTGAGGCGGCAAAGACCGCCGCGCTGTCGCCGGCCGAGCTGTGCGCCCAATACGCCGAGATCTACTGAGGGGCCTGATGGGCAGCGCTGAAATGACCGGACGCCCGCTCCTCGCCCCGGACGAACCGTTGCCGGTCGCGCTCGACAACGAGGCCGGCGGCTCGGCATTTTTTCTGACCTGCGACCATGGCGGGCGCGCCATTCCGCGCCGGCTCGGCCGGCTCGGCCTTTCCGAACCGGAAACACTTCGCCACATCGCCTGGGATATCGGCGTCGCCGCGGTCGGCCGGCTGCTCTGCCGGCAACTCGACGCGGCCCTGGTCGTGCAGGCCTATTCGCGGCTGGTGATCGACTGCAACCGCGATCCCTCGGTGCCGAGCTCGATTGCCGAACTCAGCGAGGATACCCCGGTTCCCGGCAATTGCGACCTCGGCGCGGCCGACCGCGCGGCGCGGATCGAGGCGGTGTTTCGCCCGTATCACGACCGGATCGCCGCGGCGCTCGATCGCCGGCAGGCGCTGGGCCGGCCCACCGTGCTGGTGGCGCTGCACAGTTTTACCCCGGTCTACAAAGGCGTGTCGCGGCCGTGGCACGTGGGCGTGCTCTATAACCGCGACGCCCGTCTGGCGCGCCCGTTTCTCGGACTGTTGCGGGCCGAAGGCGACCTCACGGTCGGCGACAACGAGCCTTACCGGGTCACCGACCAGACCGACTATACCGTGCCGGTGCATGGCGAGCGCCGGGGGCTGCCCTATCTCGAAATCGAGATCCGCCAGGATCTGATCGCGGAGCCTCCGGGCCAGGCCGCCTGGGCCGAGCGTTTCGCCCGCCTGCTACCCGCGGCTTACACTGAATTCACTTCCCAAAACCTTGTCATTCCGGGGCGCGGGCGCAGCCCGCGAACCCGGTACCCATGAACACCGGATGACGAACCATATCGGCAATGCTGGAGTGCTTGGGTTCCGGGCCCGGCCCTTCGGACCGCCCCGGAATGACTATCCTCACAAACGAAGCAGTAGCCGGATCGTCGATTGTTCCGATTAGCGCGGGGCCCGCGCGGTCACCAGCAGCACCGTCGACGGCAGCACCATGCCACCATCCTTGGCGTGGACAGCGAACGCCTCTTCGATCTCCTGCCGGATCTTTTGGACAGTTGCCGCATCGGGCTTCTTTTCGTCGATCAGACGGCCGGACGGACCCATGATCGAGGCATGCTCGGCCTCCTCCGCCGGTGCGGCCGCGAAGATGGCCGGGGTCTCGTGGTGGATCGCGATCGCCTCGAACCCGGCCGTGCCGAGAAAGCCGCGCACGTAGTCGGGATCGCTGAACGCCATCGGCCCCGGCGCGCGGGCCGGCTTCGGCTCGGGCGGGCCGAGATGGCGCAAGGCCACCCGGTAGGGGATCAGCCAATGCTCGTTGGCGTCGAGCGGGCCCCAGCAGGCAAAGCACAGCCTCCCGCCGGGCTTGAGCGCCAGGCGCAGATTGGCGAACGCCGCTGCCGGATCGGCGAAGAACATGACCCCGAAGCGCGAGGCGACAAGCTCGAAGCGGCCGGGTTCGAAGCGATGGGTCTGGGCGTCGGCCTGTATCAGCGAGACATTCTTGAGCCCGCTCTCGACGAGGCGCTTCCTGGCGCCGGTCAGCATCGCCTCGGAGATGTCGGCGCCGACGACCCCGCCGCGCTCACCGACCGCCTCGGCCAAGGGCACCGTGAAGGCGCCCGTGCCGCAGCCGATTTCGAGTGCCCGCTCGCCTGCCGCGGCCGCCGAATGCCGCAGCAACAGATCGTTGACCGCGCGCACCCGGCGCTCGACAAAGCCCTCGAGCCCGACCCAGCGCGGGCCGGCGACAGTGTTCCAGTATTCCTGCTGTGCGGCGTTGGCCGTCGCTGCTGTCGCCATTGCTGATCCCTCCGCTTGCCCCGGGCCGGGCGGCGTTCCCGCGACCGCCCCGCCGGCGACCCGGTGAATACCCGGTTCGATTGCGTTTGCCGTTTTGCCACCGCCGGCGTTTCCTTCAATACGGCCGGCCGCAACCGGCCGGCAATTCTCCCACCCGGCCGGGCGCTGCGCAATTCGGAATTGTCCGATCCGCCGCATCCGCCCCGCAATCCTCGAACCCGGAGGCGACGGCCAACCATGTCGAGCGAAGACCTTCACATTCCGCGCGAGCGGCTCTCGCCAGAAGCTCGCCTGTTACACTACGCGATCGTGTCGCTCAAAGAGGAGCTCGATGCGGTCGACTGGTACCGCCAGCGCGCCGACGACAGCGAGGACCAGGCGCTCAAGGCGGTGCTGCTGCACAATATGCGTGACGAGGTCGAGCACGCCGCCATGCTGCTCGAATGGCTGCGCCGCAACAACGCTGTTTTTGCCCAGCAATTCGACACCTACCTGTACACCGAGGCGGCGATCATCGAGGCCGATGCGGCACCCGGCGCGGCTGGCGGCCGCGGCGCCGCGGCGCCCGCCGGCAAGCCGCGCGACGATCTCGGGTTCACCGTCGGCTCGCTGAAGGGGCAATAGCAGGATGGACTATTTCAACCGCGAGCTGGCAGCGTTTCCGTCGAGCCTGTGGGGCGCGATCGACGCCGCCGCGATCAAATCCGCGCGCGAACGGCTGACCGCCCGCCGTTTCCTCGATGTCGAGGGGCCGTTCGGGGTCGGGTTGACCGCGATCGAGGTCGGCGACGACGAATACCGCCAGCCGGAGGCGAACGAGGCCGGCGCGGTGATCAGCCGCACCGTGCCGGTGCCGATGCTGCGCCGCAGCTTTCGCCTCAGCATCCGGCGGATCGCCAGCCACGTCGAATACGGCCAGGCGGTCAATCTCGCCCCGGTCGAGGACGCGGCCGAAGCGGTCGCCGACGCCGAAGAGCGGGTAGCCTATCTCGGCCAGACCGATTTCGGGCTGCCCGGCCTGTTGACCGTCGAGGGCCGCCAGCACGTCGAGGGCGGCGCCTGGTCGGCGCTCGACCGGGCCTTGCAGGACGCGCTCGCCGCCGCGACCAAGCTCGACGATGAAGGGTTCCGCGGTCCCTACAGCCTGGTGCTGGCGCCGGCGCTCTACAACGCGCTGTTCCGCCTCTATCCGGGGACCGATGTCTTGCAGCTCGAGCATTTGCGCCGGTTGTGCACCGGCGGGATCTACAAGGCGGCGATCGCGGGCGGGGTCATGGTCGATCCGCGGGTCGGCGTCCTGGTCGTGGGCCAGGATCTGCGCTCGGGCTATGTCGGTCAGGACGGCATGCACTACCAGCTCTATGTTAGCGAGAGCATCGTGTTGCGGATCGACCAGCCGACCGCGATCTGCACGATCTCCGCGGTTTTGTGATCGCTCTCGAGCCCCGCGATTCGCCGGCCCAGGCCGGCGCCGGTGCATTTGCAGGCGCTTCGTGCGGCTGCAGATAAGGGGAGGTGCCCGCGCTCGCCGGAGTACGCTATAATGAGCGGGCGCCGAATCATCGGCGCGGCGATGGGATCGAGGGATGAGGTCGAACGCGCCGGACCCGCAGCGCATCGAGCGACCCGCCGCGGCGGATGCGATCACCCGCGCCCGCGCGCTCGGGCCGACGATCGAGGCTGCCGGCGCCGAGATCGAGCGCTGCCGCGAACTGCCGGAGCCGCTGGTCGCGGCCTTGGCCGAAGCCGGCATGTTTCGCCTGCTGCTGCCGCGCTCGCTCGGCGGCGCCGAATTGCCGCCGGCCGAATATGTGCCGGTGGTCGAAGAAATCGCCCGGCACGACGCCAGCGTCGCCTGGTGCGTCGGCCAGGCCTGCGGCTGCACGATGACCGCGGCCTATCTGGCGCCCGAGGTGGCGGCAGAGATTTTTGGCGGCAGCCGCGGCATCGTCGCCTGGGGGCCGCCCGGACCGGCCGAGGCGCGCATGGCACCCGGCGGCTACCGATTGAGCGGAACCTGGAGCTTTGCCAGCGGCAGCCATCATGCGACCTGGCTCGGCGCCCATGTCGGGGTGTTCGCCGCGGACGGCGCGCCGCGGCTGCGGCCTGATGGCAGCCCAGTGTTTCGCACGCTGCTGTTCCCCAAATCGCAGGCGGTGGTGAGCGACATCTGGCATGTCGTCGGGCTGCGCGGGACCGGCAGCGACCGCTATACGGTCACCGACCTGTTCGTGCCCGAAGAGCACGCGGTCGAGCGCAGTGCCCAGTCGCGGCCGCGCGAACCGGGCCTGCTCTATGCCTTTAGCAGCAGCAACGTCTATTCGGCCGGGTTCGCCGGGGTCGCGCTCGGCATTGGCCGGGCCGTGCTCGACGCGTTTGTGACGCTCGCCCGCGACAAGATCCCGCGCGGCGCCAAGCACACCCTTCGCGACAACAATGTGATCCAGGCGCAGGTCGCACAGTCCGAGGCGCGGATCGGCGCGGCGCGCGCCTTTCTGCTCGGCGCCCTTGAGGCGATCTGGCGCGAGGCCGGCCGCACCGGCGGGCTCAGCCTCGACGACAACGCGACGATCAGGCTGGCATCGACCTGGGCCATCCACCAGGCGAAGGATGCGATCGACACGCTCTATCACGCCGCCGGATCCGGCGCGATCTTCGAGGAAAACCCGTTCGAGCGGCGGTTTCGCGACATTCACACCGTGATTCAGCAATATCAGGGACGGCAGTCGCATTTCGAGACGGTGGGTCAGGTCTTGCTCGGCCTCGGGCCTGAAGGCACGATGTTCACCTTTTAAAGGGGCGGTGCAACAACACCCAAATGATGTCCGCAAGTTTTCCAGCACGCGACGGTCGGGATCGAGGGGACCCGCCCGGCGCCGCCGATCGGGTATCCGCCCGGCGCCACTGGTCGCTCGACGACATCCCCTGGCAGTCGATCCGCCATGATGCGGTGGCCGGCAGCGAGGTGCTCTTTTACTTGATCGCCTCGGCCTCGCTGATGGAGAGCGCCACCGATCTCTATACCGAGAACTTGATCGATTACTTTGCCGGCGACGACGAAGTCACCGCGTGGCTGGAACGGCATTGGCTTCCCGAGGAATTGCAGCATGGCCGGGGGTTGCGCCGCTATGTCGAGGCGGCCTGGCCGGATTTCCCGTGGGAGCCGGTGCGCGCACGGTTTGTCGAAGAGTTTCGGCCGTTCTGCGACGAGGCGGTCGAACGGGCGCGCGGGCTCGAAATGGCGTCGCGATGCGTCGTCGAAATGGGCACCGCCAGCTTTTACACGAGCCTGTCGCGGGCCAGCCCCGATCCGGTTCTGGCCCTGCTGACGCGCCGGATCGCCGAAGACGAAGTCAGCCATTACAAGCATTTCTATCGCTTTTTCCGCAAATACCGGCAGATCGAGCGCCCGGCGCGGGGCGCCGTGGCACCGGCGCTGTGGCGGCGGCTGCGCATGTCGGGCGGCGAAGACCGCCTCGTCGTGCTCAAGCACGTCCACAATGCGCGCCATCCGGGCGAACCGTTCGGCGCCGCCGTGTACCGGTCCATTCATCGCCAGTCGCAAGCCTTGCTGCGCGAGCATTTCCCGGTCGAGATGAGCGTGCGCATGCTGTTGAAGCCGCTCGCCCTCGGCCCGCGGCTGCAGCGGGTCGCGGTGCCGGTCATCGCCGCGCTGGCCCGGCGGGTGGTGCCATAGCCGCGGCTACGCCGCCGACCGCCCGGTCGGGCTCGGCAGCTCGCCGTCGGGCTGATTGACGAAGATCAGCACGGCCAGAATGGTCAGGTAAAAGCGAAACGCCGGCTGCTGGCCGTTCCATTGGTGCGATTGCCACATCGCGAACCATTCGCCGCCGACCACCATGAAGCCAAAAAACCACACCAGAAATCCCAATCCGGCGCCGATGTGAACCCAACGCTTGGCCCGGTTGAAAAGGGCGGCCTCGGCGCGCAGCCGGCGCAGCAATAGAATCGCCGCGACCGCCAGGGTAGCGCCGGTCAGACCCTCGGCGAGGATGATCAGCGCATAGCCCGTTTGCCACAGCGCCGGCGACAGAATGCGGCGGGTCAGCAGCGGATTGCCGGGAAAGGTCGTGTCCATGCTCAGCACGTGGCGCACGAACGCATAATTGACGTCGTAGGCGAGGAGATTGTCGACGGCGACGAGGAGGGCGAACACCGCGAGAGCGCCGACCATCGCGAGTTTGACAATGCGGGCTTCGATCATCGCTCTCGGATCAGGCTGCTAGCTCCGCAGCACGATTGCGTAGCCCGCTGTGTCATCCCAGGCTCGTCCGGCCCACTCGGACAGCCGGTGGCCTCATACCGAGAAATACTTGGCCTGCGGGTGATGAACGATGATCGCCGAGGTCGATTGCTCGGGGTCGAGCTGGTCCTCCTCGGTGAGCACGATGCCGATCTCCTCGGCGCGCAGCAGCGCCAATAGCTGCTTCTGGTCGGCGAGGTTGGGGCAGGCCGGATAGCCGAACGAATAGCGGCTGCCGCGATAGCCTTGCGCCAGCATCGCCTCGGGATCGCGAGCTTCCTCGGCGGCAAAGCCCAGTTCGCCGCGGACGCGCCGGTGCAGGTATTCGGCCAGCGCCTCGGCCATCTCGACCGACAGCCCGTGCAGGTAGAGGTAATCCTGGTAGCGGTTCTGGGCGAACCATTCGCGCGCCGCCTCGGACGCGCGCCGGCCCATCGTCACCACCTGCAAGCCGATCACGTCGCGCTCGGACGTGCCGATGTCGCGGAAGAAATCGGCGACGCACAGGCCGCCCTCCTTGTTCTGACGCGGGAACGAAAAGCGGGTCAGCTCGTGCCCGCCATCGGGGTCGAACAGGATCACGTCATTGCCGTCGGCGGCGCAGGGCCAATAGCCATAGGCGGCTTGCGGCGCCAGGATCTGCTCGCGGATGGCGATTTCGAGAATGCGGCGCAAGATCGGGCGCAACTCGTCCTTGGCCCATTCGCGGTATTCGGCCATCGACTTGCCGTCTTTGCGAAAGCCCCATTGGAATTGGTAGAGCATGCGCTCGTTCAGATAGGGCACGACCGCCTTGGGCGACACCCGCTCGATCGTGCGCGGCCCCCAGAACGGCGGCTGCGGCACCGCCACGTCGCGGGCGAGCTCGGCCCGGCGCAGACGGATTTCGTCGAGATCGACTGGCCGCAGCGGCCGCGGATCGGCAGCGCGACCGAGCTTGCGCGAGGGCTTGACCGCCCTCCCCTCGTTCTTGGCCCGAACCTCGCCGAGATGCGCGTCGAATTTCCCGGTGACGATCTTGTCCATCAGCCCGAGCCCGTCGAAGGCGTCGCGGGCATAGGCGACCCGGCCCGGCCGATAAGCCTTGACGCAATCCTCCTCGACATAGCGCCGAGTCAGGGCGGCGCCGCCGAGCATGACCGGCAGGTCGAGCCCCTGGCGGCTCATCTCCTCGAGGTTCTCGCGCATCACCACAGTCGATTTGACCAGCAGCCCCGACATGCCGACGGCGTCGGCCTTTTGCGCCACCGCGGCTTCGAGAATCGCCCCGATCGGCTGCTTGATGCCGAGATTGATCACCCGGTAGCCGTTGTTGGTCAGGATGATGTCGACGAGGTTCTTGCCGATGTCGTGGACGTCGCCGCGCACCGTCGCCAGCACCACCGTGCCCCTCTCCTGCCCGGCCACCCGCTCCATGTGCGGTTCGAGAAAGCTGACCGCCGCCTTCATCGTCTCGGCCGATTGCAGCACGAACGGGAGCTGCATCTTGCCGGCGCCAAACAGCTCGCCGACGGTTTTCATGCCGCCCAACAGGATGTCGTTGATGATGTCGAGCGGCTTATGGGTGGCCATCGCCAGATCGAGATCGGCATCGAGGCCCTGGCGGTCGCCATCGACGATGCGCTGGGCGAGCCGGTCCTCGAGCTTTTCGGGCCGGCCCTTTTTCTCGCTGGTCTCGACCGCGCGGTTCTCGAACAGCCCGATAAAGGCGTGCAGCGGATCGTAGCCGTCATGCCGGCGATCGAAGATCAGATCCTCGGCGATCCGCAGCTCCGCGGCCGGGATCTTGTGCAGCGGCATGATCCGCGAGAAATGCACGATGGCCCCGGTCAGCCCGCGGCGCAGCGCATGATCGAGAAACACCGAGTTCAGAATCTGCCGGGCCGGCGGGTTCAGCCCGAACGAGATGTTGGAGAGGCCGAGGATGATCTGGCATTCGGGCATCGCCTCGCTGATCTGCTCGATCGCCTCCAGGGTATTGAGCCCGAGCCTGCGGTCGTCGGCGTTGCCGGTGCAGATCGTGAAGGTCAGCGGGTCGAACAACAGGTCGGACGGCGCCAGGCCGTGCTGGCCGCAGGCGAAGTCGTAGAGCCGGTGGGCGACCGCGAGCTTGTGCGGGACGTCCTTGGCCATGCCGGTTTCGTCGATGGTCAGGGCGATCACCGCGGCGCCAAACCGCCGCGCCAGCTTCAGCCGCCGGTCGGCCGCCTCCTCGCCATCCTCGAAATTGATCGAGTTGATGATCGGCTTGCCGCCATAGAGCTTGCACGCCGCTTCGAGCACCGGGTACTCGGTCGAATCGATGACCAGCGGCGCATTGACCGCGCCGCGCAGGCGGGTGACCGCCTGGGTCATGTCGGCGACCTCGTCGCGCCCGACAAAGGCGGTGCACAGATCGAGCGTGTGCGAGCCCTCCTTGACCTGCTCGCGGCCCATCTCGACGCAGCCGTCCCAGTCGCCCTCGTCCTGCAGCTGGCGGAATTTGCGCGAGCCGTTGGCGTTGCAGCGCTCGCCGATCGACAGCCACGCGTTCTCCTGGCGCAGTGCCACCTGGCCGTAGAGCGAGGCGACCGATGGCGCCCAGACCGGCTGCCGGGCGCGCGGGACAGGCCGTCGGCGCCCGTCTCCACCACCGCGGCCGAGCCGCCGCAGCATCGCGTCGAGGGCGGCGATGTGCGCCGCCTCGGTGCCGCAGCAGCCGCCGATCATGCCGACCCCGTCCTCGGCGACAAAGCGTTCGAGCCATTGCGCGAGCTCGGCCGGACCGAGCGGGTAACGGGCATGGCCGGCGACCAGCTCGGGCAACCCGGCATTGGGCTGCACCGAGATGTGGCCCGGCCAGTTCTCGCCGAGCCATTTGACGTGCTCGGCCATCTCGCGCGGGCCGGTCGCGCAGTTGAGGCCGATCATCGGCACGTCGAGGGCGTGGACGATCGTCGCCGCGGCGGCGATGTCGGCGCCGACCAACAGGGTCCCGGTGGTCTCGATCGTGACCTGAACCAGGATCGGCGTGTCCCGGTGCGCGGCCTCGCGCGCCCGCTTGGCGCCGTTGACCGCCGCCTTGATCTGCAGCGGGTCCTGGCAGGTCTCGATGATGATCGCGTCGACCCCGCCCGCGATCAGCCCGGCGCTCTGGACCGTCAGCGCGTCTTCGAGCTCCTGATAGCCGACATGGCCGAGCGAGGGCAGCCGGGTTCCCGGCCCGACCGAGCCCAGGACAAAGCGGGTGCGGCCGTCATGGGCGAACTCGGCGACGGTTTCGCGGGCGAGCTCGGCGGCAAGGCGATTGAGTGCCGCGGCGCGCTCGGCGAGGCCGAATTCGCCCAAGGTGATCGGCGAGCCGCCAAAGCTGTTGGTCTGCACCGCATCGCAGCCGGCTTCGAGATAGCCGCGATGGATTTCGCGGACGAGGTCGGGGCGGCTCTCGCAGATGATCTCGGTGCAGTTTTCGTTGCCGAGAAAATCGCGCTCGATGTCGAGGTTGCGCGCCTGCACCTGGGTCCCGATCGCCCCGTCGCACAGCACCACGCGATCGGCCAGGTAATCGAGGAAATCGGTCATCGTGAGGGGTGCACCAGCCGCAACGCTCGCTCTCCGTCGCCTTGCGTGGAAGAGGGATAAGCCGCAATGCGCGCGCGCATCAGACCGCCGCCGCCAGCGGCGGCTTTTTGGCCCGCACACCCAGGAGGTGGCAGATCGCCACGATCAGGTCGGCGCGGTTCAGGGTGTAGAAGTGGAATTCGTGCACTCCCTCGGCATGCAGCCGCCGGCACTGCTCGGCGGCGAGCGAGGTGGCGACCAGGCGACGGGTGTCGGGATCGCCGTCGAGCCCGTCGAAATGGCCCTCCATCCAGGCCGGGATCGAGGCGCCGCAGGCCGCGCTGAACCGCTTAACCTGCGCGTAATTGGTGACCGGCAAGATCCCCGGCACCAGCGGCACCGCGATGCCGGCGGTCGCGGCGCGGTCGCGAAAGCGCAGGAAGAGGTCGACATCGAAAAAATACTGGGTGATGGCGCGGCTGGCGCCGGCATCGACCTTGCGCTTCAGATTGTCGAGGTCGTGCTCGGCGCTCGCCGCCTCGGGATGGGTCTCGGGATAGGCGGCGACGCTGATCTCGAAATCGGCGACCCGCTTCAACCCGGCCACCAGATCGGCGGCATAGGGATAGCCGTCCGGCTGCGGCGCATAGGCCGCTCCGCCGAGCGGCGGGTCGCCGCGCAATGCCACGATGTGACGGATGCCGGCCTGCCAATAATCGCGCGCGACCGCATCGATCTCGTCCCGGCTGGCGGCGACGCAGGTCAGGTGCGCGGCCGGTTCGAGCGCGGTCTCGCAGCGGATGCGGCGCACCGTCGCATGGGTGCGCTCGCGGGTCGATCCGCCGGCGCCGTAGGTCACCGAGACAAAGCGCGGCGCCAACGGTTCGAGCCGCTGAACCACCTCCCACAACCGGCTTTCCATGTCCGCCGTCTTCGGCGGAAAGAACTCGAACGAGACGCGCGGCGGGCCGGCATCGAAGTCGATCACCGGGTCGGCGGCGAGCCGGCCGCGCGACCGCCCAAAGGCCAGCTCCTCGCTCATCAGCGCAGCTCCCCTTCGAGGATCGCGGGCGACGCCCCGGCGATCGTCCGGCTCGGTTGCGGCCGCGTCGCCGAGCGGCGTGCGCACCAGATGCCGACGGTCAGCGGGTCGCCCGGCAGCAGCCGCGGCGCAGCCGGCTGGAGACCGCCGGCGCGGCACCATTCGGCAATCTCGCCATCGCCAAAGCCGAGCCGACGATGGGCGTGCTCCTGGCGCAGGAATTCGAGCGTGTGTGGGGCGAAATCGACGATCACCAGGATGCCCCGCGGGCGCAATACCCGCGCCGCCTCGGCAATCGCCGCGGCCGGCCGGTCGGCATAATGCAGCACCTGATGGATCACCACCGCGTCGAAAGAGTTGTCGGGCAGGGCCAGCTGGTACATATCGTCGCGGCGGACCCGCCCGTTGGCGAGCCCGGCGCGTTCGAGATTGACCCGCGCCACCGCCAGCATCTCGCGCGACTGGTCGATGCCGAGCGCCTGGTCGACCCGCGGCGCCAGGATTTCGAGCATGCGCCCGGTCCCGGTGCCGATGTCGAGCAGATCGCGCGGATCGGCCGCGGCGACGATCTCGACGAGCGCCGCTTCGACCTCGCGCTCATCGACATAGAGCGAGCGGATGCGGTGCCAGCGCGGCGCGTTCTCGCGGAAATACGCGCTGGCGAGATCGGCGCGCTGCTGCTTGATCGCCGCCAGACGCTGCAGGTCGAGGGCGATCGTCGGGTCGCTGTCGTCGCAGGCCTCGACCAGATGGCGGGCGAGCGCGCTTGCCGGGCTCGATTGGCTCAGCCGGTAGAACACCCAGCTGCCCTCGCGAAAGCGGTCGAGCAGCGCCGCCTCGCACAACAGCTTCAGATGACGCGACACGCGCGGCTGGCTCTGGCCGAGGATCTGGGTCAGCTCGCTGACCGTAAGCTCGCCGCGAGCGCACAGCACGAGGAGCCGCAGCCGGGTCGGCTCGGCGACCGCACGCAGCGCCGCCAGAAGATGGTCCATCGCCTCGATATCCGCGCTCTTGGCACCAGCAACATATGCAGATATCTTTATGCCGGCAAGCGAATTCGTCGGCTGGCGCCGGCGCCATCGTCGCCCGGGCGAGTAACCCCTTGCCGCTGCCGCCGATTTCCCGCAAATATCGCGCGCCTCGGGGAGGCGTGAGTCAATTGCGAGCCTAAGCGATGAACCTTAATGCGTTGCGTCTCACCTTCTCGGGCCCGCTGCTGATCCTCACCCTGTTCGCTTCGGGCTGCGCCTCGAGGCCGCCCGATGGGCCGCAAGCCGCGATCGTGGGCGAGGATTTCCACGATCCGTTCGAAGACACCAACCGCAAGATTTTCGCCTTCAACCAGGTGGTCGACCACCATGTGCTGGTGCCGGTGGCCAAGGCCTATCGTGCGAGTCTGCCCCAGCCGGTGCGCAACTCGCTGCGCGACTTTCTGAATAATCTGCAGGCCCCACTGATCTTTGCCAACGATGCCTTGCAAGGCGATTTCGGCCGCGCCAAGGATACTGTGCTGCGCTTCGTGCTCGATTCGACGATCGGCATCGGCGGCCTCGTCGACGTGGCCGGGCGCTGGGGCATCCCCTATCATGACCAGGATCTGGGGGTGACGTTTGGCGTGTGGGGCATTCCGGCCGGGCCCTATCTGGTGCTGCCGGTGCTCGGGCCCTCCGATCCGCGCGATCTGGGCGGCGAAGTCGCCGAGGGCTTTGGCGATCCGTGGAACCGGCTCGTCACCGGCAACCCGTTTACCCTCTATTGGATTCCGTTTGTGCGCGGCGGCGTCTCCGGCATCGACCAGCGGGCGCGCTACCTCGATACGCTCGCCGATATCGAGCGCACCTCGCTCGACTATTACGCGACCATCCGCTCGCTCTATCGCCAGCGCCGGGCGGCGCTGATCCACCACGAGAACCGGAACCTGCCACCGCCCTCCGGGTTCAGCGAAAATGCCGGCCCGGGCCGGCCGGCGACAGCAATGAACCAGCGGCCGCTGTCGTTTGTTGTCAGCGCAACCCAGAAGAACTCCCCCGAGGTACCATGGTAATGATGCGACGTTGGTTTCTGATCGGCGGCGCGGTTGTGATCGCCGGCATCCTGGTGGCGGCGCGTCCGGCCGCGGCGGCGGCCGACCCTGCCGCGGTGATCACCAACCTCGGCAATCAGGCGCTCCAGGTGCTCGGCCATAACGTCGATCCGAGCCAGCGGGTGGTCCGCTTTCGCCAGCTGTTCAGCGAGGATTTCGACGTTCCGGGGATCGCCCGGTTTGTCCTCGGCCGCTATTGGCAGATCGCCACCCCGCAGCAGCAGCAGGAGTTCATCCGGCTGTTCACCAACTATATCGCTCTGGCCTACAGCGACCGGCTGGCCGAATACAGCGGCGAAACCCTGCGGGTAATCGGCAGCCGAGCCGCTGCCGACGGTTCGCTGGTGTCGAGCGAGATCGTGCGGCCGAACGGCGCCCCGCCGGCCAAGGTCGATTGGCTGCTAACCCAAGAAAACGGCGCCTACAAGATCAGCGACGTGATCGTCGAGGGGGTCAGCATGGCGGTGACCCAGCGTTCCGAATTCGCTTCGGTGATCCAGCGCGACGGCGGCCAGGTGCAGGGATTGATCAACGCGCTGCAGCGCAAGACCGAGGCCGCCGGGCTGCACTAGCCGGAGTTCGCCGGGGTTAAAGCCGGCGGGCCGGTGAGCGGCGTTGCCGCCGCTCAGGCCCGCATCAGCGGCTTATAGTGCAGGCGATGCGGCTGGTCGGCCTCGCTGCCGAGGCGGCGACGGCGGTCGGCCTCGTAATCGGCATAATTGCCTTCGAACCAGACCACTTGGCTGTCGCCCTCGAAGGCCAGGATGTGGGTGGCGATGCGGTCGAGAAACCAGCGATCATGGGTGATGATCACGGCGCAGCCGGCGAAATCATCGAGCGCCTCTTCGAGCGCCCGCAGGGTGTCGATGTCGAGATCGTTGGTCGGCTCGTCGAGCAGCAGCACATTGGCGCCCTCTTTCAGCATCTTGGCGAGGTGGACGCGGTTGCGCTCGCCGCCTGAAAGCTGACCCACCTTTTTCTGCTGGTCGGCGCCACGGAAATTGAACAGCGCGCAATAGGCTCGGCTGGCGATCTTGCGGCGCCCAAGATCGATCTCGTCGCGGCCGGCGGAAATCTCCTGCCACACCGTGGCCGCCGCCGCCAATGTGTCGCGCGACTGATCGACATAGCCGAGCTTGACCGTGTCGCCGACGCGAAAGCTGCCGCTGTCGGGCTGGTCCTGACCGGTGACCATGCGAAACAGCGTGGTCTTGCCGGCGCCATTGGCGCCGATCACGCCGACGATGCCACCCGGCGGCAAGCGGAAATCGAGCGCCTCGATCAACAGCCGGTCGCCGAAACCCTTGGCAACCCGCTCGGCGCTGATCACCAGGTCGCCGAGCCGCGGCCCCGGCGGCAGCACGATCTGCGCGCTGTCGGGCGCTTTTTCGCGGTTTTCGGCGACCAGGGACTCATAGGCCGACAGCCGCGCCTTGCTCTTGGCCTGGCGCGCGCGGGGGCTCTGCCGCACCCATTCGAGCTCGCGTTCGAGACTACGCTGGCGCGCCGCTTCCTGTCGGCCCTCCTGAGCGAGGCGCTGCTGCTTTTGCTCGAGCCAGCCCGAATAGTTGCCCTCGAACGGGATGCCGCGGCCGCGATCGAGCTCGAGGATCCAGCCGGCCACCTCGTCGAGGAAATAGCGGTCGTGGGTAACGGTGACGACGGTGCCGGGATAATCCTCGAGAAAGCGCTGCAGCCAGGCGACCGACTCCGCGTCGAGATGATTGGTCGGCTCGTCGAGCAGCAGGAGGTCGGGGCGCTGCAGCAACAGCCGGCACAGTGCCACCCGCCGCCGCTCGCCGCCGGACAGGGTCGCCACCTCGGCGTCACCCGGCGGACAGCGCAGCGCATCCATCGCGATCTCGACCGCGCGGTCGAGTTCCCAGCCGTCGGCCTGATCGATCTTCTCCTGCAATTCGCCCTGCTCGGCGATCAGCGCCTCCATCTCCTCGGGTGTCAGCTCCTCGGCAAAACGGGCGCTGACCGCCTCGAAGCGGTCGATGAGCGCCTTGGTCTCGGCGAGCCCCTCGATGACGTTGCCGAACACGTCCTTCGCCGGATCGAGCCTCGGCTCCTGCGGCAGGTAGCCGACCCGCGCCCCCTCCGCCGCCCAGGCTTCGCCGGCAAACTCGCGCTCCTCGCCGGCCATGATCCGCAGCAAGGTCGACTTGCCGGCCCCGTTGGCGCCGAGCACGCCGATCTTGGCGCCCGGCAGAAACGACAGCCAGATGTCCTTCAGCACCTCGCGGCCGCCAGGGTAGGCCTTGCTCAGCCCCTTCATCACGTAGATGTATTGATACGCCGGCATGCGAGAACCTCGGGAAATTGCGCTGTGTGCATCGTCTGGGTGCGGCAGCTAGGCGCGCCGGTCAAGTGCCGCTGTACGGCCGCGACGCGCTGCTTGACATCAGGTAAGTAAGCGCTTACTCCGGGCGCCGCCATGGCCACCACCCGATTAGACGGCGACGAGCGGCGCAAGGCGATTGTCGCCGCGGCGCTGCCGCTGTTCGCTCGCAAGGGCTTTGCCGGCACCACGACCCGCGAGCTGGCCGAGGCGGCGAACATTTCCGAAGGACTGCTGTTCCGCCATTTTCCGAGCAAAAAGCACCTCTATGGCGAGATTTTGCAGCTCGGCTGCGAAGGCGACCCGGCGCTCGAACGGCTGGCGAGCCTCGAACCGTCGACGCTCACCCTGGTGCGCATGACCCATTACATGGTCCGATATTTTCTGGTCGGGCGCGAGGATGAGCGCAGCGAGCGCGATTTGCGGCTGCGGCTCGCCTTGCACAGCTTTCTCGAGGATGGAGAATACGCCCGCCAGCTGTTCGATACGATCTTTGCCCGGGTTCACCCGCTGTTTGCCGCCTCGATCGCGGTCGCCGCCGCCGCCGGCGATCTCGCTGCCGGCCCGATCGCTTCGGCCAATCGCTTCTGGTTCGGCCATCATGTAGCGGCGATGATCGCTTTCGGGCTGTTGCCGGCCCAGGCCTGCCTCGCCTACCAGGGGACGATGGCCGCACTGGTCGAGGAGACCACCTGGTTCATCCTGCGCGGCATCGGCCTCGGCGAGGCGGTGATCGCCGCCG
The DNA here is from genome assembly GCA_963755435.1 of uncultured Alphaproteobacteria bacterium. Taxonomy (GTDB): domain Bacteria; phylum Pseudomonadota; class Alphaproteobacteria; order ATCC43930; family CGMCC-115725; genus AP-15. Next base: position 84,453 of record CAVWJX010000009.1, on the reverse strand, counting down.
CCCTCGCCGGCAGCGCGCAGCAGCCGCTCGAACTCGCATGCCCTCTATTGGGAGCAGCAGATGGACGGTGATCAGATGGCGAGCGGATCCGCACGCGCGCTTTCCCCCGACCCCACCATGCGCGAGCGCGCCGACGGCGGCGGCACTCGGCCGCGGCCGAAGACCCTGCGCTGGTTCCTGATCGTGGGATTGCTGCTGGCCATCCTGCTCGGCGGGCTCTACGGCTTCAACCGCTTCCGCGAGCACGCGATCGCGAACTTCTTCGCCCACAACAAGCCGGCGCCGGCACAAATCAGCGCCGCTTCGGTCGAGATCCAATCGATCCCACGCTATGCCCCCGGCATCGGCTCGATCGCGGCGGTCCATCAGGTCACCGTCAACCCCGAGGTGGCCGGGCGCGTCACCCGGATCTTCTTTCAGCCGGGGCAGAAGGTTAAGGCCGGCGATCCGCTGGTCCAGCTGAACGATGCGCCAGACGAGGCGGACCTCGCCAATTATCGGGCGCAAGCCCGGCTCGCCATGATCACGCTGGCGCGTTCAAAGCAGCTGGTCAAGCGCGCGTTCACCCCGCAGGAGACAGTCGACCAGAACCAGAGCCAGCTCGACCAGGCCAACGCCGAGATCGCTAAAACCGAAGCGATCATCGCGCAAAAGCTAATCCGCGCACCGTTTTCCGGGCAGCTCGGCATACGTCAGATCGACCTCGGACAATATCTGAGCGCCGGCGCCCCGATCGTCACCTTGACCGACCTATCGATGCTCTACGTCAATTTCACCCTGCCCTCGCAGCAGCGCTCGGAGATTTCGGTCGGCCAAGAGGTTCGGGTCACCTCCGACGCCTATCCCGGCCGGCCCTTCATGGCCAAGGTCACCACGATCGAGCCGCAGCTCAGCCCCGACACGCGCACGATCACGGTCCAGGCGACGATGCCCAACCCGGACAACGCGCTGTTGCCGGGGATGTTTGTCGATGCCGCGATCGTGCTGCCGCCGCGGCCCGACACGATGGTCGTGCCCGAGACCGCGGTCGAATACACGCTTTATGGCGACAGCGTCTATGTGATCCGTCAGGACGGCAAGGACGCCAAGGGCCAGCCGATCCTCAAGGCGGTGCGCACGCCGGTCACGACCGGAGCGCGCTTTGGCGACAAGGTGGCCATCCTCAGCGGGCTCAAGCCCGGCGAACAGGTCGTCGCCGCCGGACAGGTAAAGATCCAGAACGAGGTGCAGGTCGCGGTCAGCGGTGCGCCGCCGCCGCAGGTCCCGGCGCATCCGAGCCTGCACTGAGCCTGCGCCCGCGCAGCCCACGCCCGCACAGCCCACGCTTGTCTTGAGCCGATGGTAGTCTGATGTCGTTCACCGACATTTTCATCCGCCGCCCGGTGCTGGCGCTGGTCGTCAGCCTATTGATCCTGCTGATCGGGCTGCGGGCCATGCTCGGGCTGCCAATCCGGCAATACCCCAAGCTGTCGAACACGACGATCACGATCACGACGCTCTATCCCGGCGCCTCGCCGAGCCTGATGCAGGGTTTCATCACCACGCCGATCGCGCAGGCGGTGGCGACCGCCGAGGGCATCGACTACATGACCTCGTCCTCGGTCCAGGGCACCAGCACGATCGTTGCCTACATCGAGCTCAATTACGATCCGGACAAGGCGTTGACCGAGGTGATGGCCGCGGTCCAGCAGGTCAAGTACCTGCTGCCGATCGGCTCCGAGGACCCGATCATCGTCAAGGCGACCGGCCAGACCACGGCGGTCATGTATGTCGGCTTTTCCAGCAACCAGATCTCGAGCGCGGCAATTTCGGACTATCTGACCCGGGTGGTGCAGCCCTTGCTCGACACCGTTCCGGGAGTGGCCTCGGCCGCGATCCTCGGCGGCCAGACCTTTGCGATGCGGCTGTGGCTCGACCCGGCGCGAATGGCGGCGCGCGGGATCTCGGCCAACGACGTGTCCGCCGCAATCCTGGCCAACAACTACCAGTCGGCGCCCGGCCAGGCCAAAGGCTATTACACGGTGACCAACGTCAGCGCCAACACCGGGCTGACCGATGTCGCCCAGTTCGAGAACATGGTGGTCAAGTCCCAAGGCGGCGCCGTGGTGCGGATGCGCGACATCGCCACCGTTTCGCTATCGGCGCAAAGCTGGACCTCGAGCGTCATGATGAACGGCCGGCAGGCGGTGTTCATCGGCATCCAGGCGACGCCGTCGGGCAACCCGTTGACCCTGGTCAAGGGAGTGCGCGCGCTGTTGCCGCAGATCAAGCGCAACCTGCCGCCCTCGGTCGAGATGCAGGTCGCTTACGATTCGACCAAATTCATCACCGCCTCGATCAGCGAGGTTGAAACCTCGCTCGGCTTGGCGGTCGGCATCGTCGTCGTGGTGATCTTCCTGTTCCTCGGCAGCTTCCGCTCGGTGCTGATCCCGATCGTGACCATCCCGCTCTCGCTCATCGGCGCCGGGACCATCATGGCGGCGCTCGGGTTCAGCCTCAACCTGTTGACGTTGCTGGCGATGGTGCTGGCCATCGGCCTCGTCGTCGACGACGCGATCGTTGTCGTCGAAAACGTCTACCGGCATATCGAGCAGGGGCGAACCCCGGCGCAGGCGGCGCTGATCGGCGCCCGCGAGATCGCCAATCCGGTCATTTCGATGACCCTGACGCTGGCGGCGGTCTATGCGCCGATCGGCTTTCTCGGCGGGGTGACCGGCGCCTTGTTCCGCGAATTCGCCTTTACTCTGGCTGGCGCGGTGATCATTTCGGGCGTGGTCGCGGTGACGTTGTCGCCGATGATGTGCTCGCTGCTGCTGTCTCGCGCGATGCTGCACGGCCGCTTTGTCGGCATCATCGACCGCGGCTTTTCGCGCCTGGCCGGCTGGTACGGCCGCCGCCTCGAACGCTCGCTCGACTACCGGCCGGTCACCGCGCTGTTTGGCGCCGCGGTGCTGGCGAGCCTCGTCTTCATGTACATGCACACGACCTCCGAACTGGCGCCGGCCGAGGACCAGGGCGTGCTGTTTGCCATCACCAAGTCGCCGCAATACTCCAATCTCGACTATTCGCAAGCCTACGACCACAAGCTCGACCGCGCGTTCGCCTCGTTTCCGGAGACTTATCTGCGCTTCATCGTCAACGGCAATTTGGGGCCGAACCAGGGCATCGCCGGCGTGATCTTGAAGCCCTGGGACGAGCGCAAGCGCTCGGCGCAGCAATTGCAGCCGCTGATCCAGAAGAAGATCAACGCCGTCGAGGGGCTGAGCGCCTTTGTCTTTTCGCTGCCGCCATTGCCGGCGACGATCGGCGGATTGCCGATCCAGATGGTGATCTATTCGCCCGGCGACTACAAATCGATCTATCTACAGATGGAGAAAATCAAGGCGGCGGCGCGCAAGAGCGGCATGTTCATCGTCGTCGACAGCGATCTCGACTTCAACCAGCCGGTGATCCACGTCAACATCGACCGGTCCAAGGCCAACGAGCTCGGCGTGACGATGCAGTCGATCGGCAACACCTTGGCGCTCTTGGTCGGCGAGAACTACGTCAACCGCTTCAATCTGAACGGCCGCTCCTACGAGGTGATCCCGCAGGTGCCGCGCTCGCAGCGCCTGAACGCCCAGACTTTGGCGCACTACTATGTCAAATCGGCGACCGGGCAGATGGTGCCGCTGTCCAATCTGGTCAGCTTGACGATGGGCATCGAGCCCAATTCGCTGACCCAGTACAACCAGCTCAATTCGGCGACGTTCCAGGCGGTGCCGATGCCTGGGGTGACGACCGGGCAGGCGATCAAGTTTCTCGAAGCTCAGGCCAAACAACTGCCGGTCGGCTTCGGCCATGACTATCTTTCCGATTCACGGCTTTATGTGCGCGAGGGCAACCAGCTTGCGGTCACCTTCGTCTTTGCGCTGATCATCATCTTTCTGGTGCTGGCGGCGCTGTTCGAAAGCCTGCGCGATCCGCTGGTGATCCTGGTCAGCGTGCCGATGTCGATCTGCGGCGCGATGATGCCGCTGTTTTTCGGCCTGGCGACGATGAATATCTATACTCAGGTCGGGCTGGTCACCCTGATCGGCCTGATCAGCAAGCACGGCATCCTGATGGTCTCTTTCGCCAATGAATTGCAGGTCAGGGAGAAGCTCGACCGCCGGCGGGCGATCGAGCAGGCGGCGCGGGTGCGGCTGCGGCCGATCCTGATGACCACGGCCGCGATGGTGGTCGGGCTGGTGCCATTGCTGGTCGCCAGCGGGGCCGGGGCGGCGAGCCGCTTTTCGATTGGCATCGTGGTCGTCGCCGGCATGTCGATCGGGACCCTGTTCACGCTCTTCGTCCTGCCCGCGGTCTATACCGTCTTGGCCAAGGACCACCTCGCCGCCGCGCAGTCGACCCGCTCGCGCGAACTCGCCCAGGTGTCGTGACGGCTGGAAGGGTCGTCATCGTCAACGATCGGATGCAGCGCGGCTACCGTTACGAGCTGAGCGAGCCCACCGGGGACAATTTCGACCCCGAATTCCGGCCCGAGCTGACGCCCGCGGAAATGCTGCGTCTCGGGGTTTTCGCCGGCAAATACATGACCGACGGAGAAGGCGAGTTTCCGGCCGAGTGGTTCACCGGGGCCAAGCTCGCCCGGGCCGGGCGTGATCCGGGTCTGAACTTTTTCGGGGTGGACGCGAGCCAGCCGCTCTCGGTCTGGCGGCGCAAGGGCTGGATCCACCCCGGCGACCCACGCGGCTGGTTTCAGTGGTACTGCCGCTATTATTTGGGCCGCCGCCTGCCGGACGAGGACAAACGGCAGATCGGGCGGTGGAAGGCGATGCGCCGGCATATCCGCCAGATCGAACGCAATTGCGAGAAGGGCGATCTCGGCTGCCGCCCGCGCCAGCGCCAGGCATTGCTGCATTGGGCCTATGACAGCCGCGAAATTTGATCCTTGCGCACGAGCAAACGGACCGGCGCGAACTCGCCGGGTCGCCGCTCAGCCGTCGCGCCGGCCCGGGTTGTCGAGGAAAAAGCGCAGCATCTCGCGCGAGGCGTCGGGTCCGCGCGGATCGGTGTAGGAGCCGGCGGCGCTGCCGCCCGACCAGGCATGGCCGGCGCCAAAGATCAGCCAGTGCTCGATGACCGCGTGCCCGCATGCGTCGGCATAGAGCGTGCGGCGATAGGCATGGCCGTCCGCCACCCGCCCCTGCTGCATCGTCTTGCGCAGCTCCGTCGGCGCTGCTGCTCTCGATTGGGCGACGACCGCGTCACCGTTGCAGGGGTTGACCGTGGTGTCTCGATCGCCGTGAAAGACGATGGTCGGGACCAAGGGCCGAGGCGCATCGGGCCGGGTCGTTTCGCCCGACGCGCGCCGCGCCCCGCCATCTCCCTGATGCATGGCGGCGAGGGCGGAGGGAAGATCGTGCGCCGCCCCGCAGGGGAGCCCGGAATGGACGCCGATCGCCGCGTAGATATCCGGATAAGCCATTCCCACGATTGCGGCGGCGGCGGCCCCGGCCGAAAGGCCGGCGATATAGACGCGACGCCGGTCGACCGCGTAGCCGTCGATGACCTCGCGGGTAATGCCGGCGATCAGCGAGGGCTCGCCCTGGGCGCGTTTCTGGTCGCGCGGGCGGAACCAGTTCCAGCACTTCGAGGCATTGGCGGACGCCGCCTGGGCCGGATAGGCAACCAGGCAGGTGTGCTCTTCACCAAGCGCATTCATCCGGGTGCCTGCCGCGAAGTCGTCGGGCGATTGGGTGCAGCCATGCAGCATGACGATCAGCGGCACCGGCTGCCGGCGATAGCCGCTCGGTACGTAGAGTTTGTAGGCGCGCGTGCCGGCCTGGTTGGTGTGGGACTCGGCCATCCACTGCGCGTTCTCCGGAACGCTGTCGAGCGTAGGCGGCCGGGGCTGCTTCGCCCGCGCCCACAGGCCCGGCCGCGCGCCGGCCAGGCTGCGGGGTCCGAGATGGTCGGCGGGCGCCGGCGGCGGCTCCAGTCGGCCGGTTCGTTCCGCCCGACCCGCGTCGATCACCCCGGGCAGCTCGCCGCTCGCGGCCGACCGGCCTCCGGCGGCAGCTTCGGCGGTGTCGCCAGGGGTGGTGACCCGCGCTGCCTTGCCTCGAAGCGCGCCAAGCAGCAAGGCCGTCGCATCGGTGAGCCGGCCTCTGCGGGTGAGGCGGATCGCCTCACGCATGTCGTGGTTCCACAACTCGTTCAAGACGCGGACTTTCTGTGCTGAAGCCCGGCCGAGCGTGCTCGCGAGGAGACCCTGGCCGTCTCTTGGTTGAATGTTTTAGGCGAGCAGCCGCAGGCCGGGCGTGCTACCGGGCCCGATCGGCCAGTGCCGCCTTGACCGGCGAGCTGGCATGAAGCGCGCCCAGCACGACGACCGAGCCGATCGTCGCGCGCGCCAGCTCGGGAGTAACGTCCTGGGCGATGCTGGCAAGGCCCAGCACGTTGATATGAAGGATTTGCCCGGCCGCGCGCGCCCGTTCGAGCTCTTCGCGGGTGTAGTGCCGCAGGCCGAGGTCGAGGCTCTTGCGCGATACCGATTTCGCGACCGCATCGGCGTGTCGTTCGATCTGGTTGCGGATCGCGGTGCGGATGAAGTCGGTCCGGTTTGCGTAGAACCCGTCCTGCACCATCAGATCGATATGACCGAGATCGACGTAGCCCAGATTGATCGTGATCTTTTCGCTGTCGGTCCCTCTCGCTCTTGGTTCGTCGGTCGTCCGTAACATCACCGCCATCCACCCGCCATCCATGTGGATGGTATATAGTACGGCGGGCGGATTATATTAAGGGGCTGAAGCTGAAGATCCCCTTGAGATTTTTACAAAACCCGCACGGTCGATCAGCCCGCGACGGCACTACGGGAACTGACAGGGGGGGGAATGGTAGGCCCGGCAGGATTCGAACCTGCGACTACACCGTTATGAGCGGCGCGTTCTGACCAGCTGAACTACGGGCCCGCCGAGGGCAACATAGCCGAGGGCCGAGCGCGCTGTCGCCCCTCACCCCGACCCTCTGCCGGCTAGTGCTCAGATGCATTCAGATGTGCAGTCTCACCGCAATCGTCCGGCCTGGTGTCGGGCATCCACGAAGCTGGCAGAGTTCGTGCCGCGTGTCATGGATGGCCAGGACGGAGCCCGGCCATGGCGGCTTGGGTAAATCTTGTGTCTGCGTCTAAGCTCGAGCGGGGAGGCGGCCGTGCAACCGGAGAACGGGCGGCTCGTTCGGGGCTGGCTCAGGTATCGAGGAAGCTGCGCAGTTTGCGCGAGCGGCTCGGGTGCTTCAGTTTGCGCAACGCCTTGGCCTCGATCTGGCGGATGCGCTCGCGGGTGACCGAGAATTGCTGGCCGACCTCTTCGAGGGTGTGGTCGGTGTTCATGCCGATGCCGAAGCGCATGCGCAGGACGCGCTCCTCGCGCGCGGTCAGCGACGCCAACACCCGCGTCGTGGTTTCGCGCAGATTGGCCTGGATCGCCGCGTCGAGCGGCAGGACCGCGTTCTTGTCCTCGATGAAATCGCCGAGATGCGAATCCTCCTCGTCGCCGATCGGGGTTTCGAGGCTGATCGGCTCCTTGGCGATCTTCAGTACCTTGCGCACCTTTTCGAGCGGCATCGCCAGCTTTTCGGCGAGCTCCTCCGGGGTCGGCTCGCGGCCGATCTCGTGCAGCATCTGGCGCGAGGTGCGCACCAGCTTGTTGATCGTCTCGATCATGTGCACCGGGATGCGGATGGTGCGCGCCTGATCGGCGATCGAGCGGGTGATCGCCTGGCGAATCCACCAGGTGGCGTAGGTCGAGAACTTGTAGCCGCGACGGTACTCGAATTTATCGACCGCCTTCATCAGCCCGATATTGCCTTCCTGGATCAGGTCGAGGAACTGCAGCCCGCGATTGGTGTATTTTTTGGCGATCGAGATGACGAGGCGCAGATTGGCCTCGACCATCTCCTTTTTCGCCCGGCCGGCCTCGCGTTCGCCGCGCTGCACGGTCTGCACCACCCGGCGGAACTCGGCGATCGGCAGCTTTGCTTCGGCCGCGATCTGGGCGATCTGGGACCGCAACCGGGTCACCTCGGCATGCTTTTCCAAGAGCCGCGGCCAATTGCGGCCGGGCAGCGCGGTGACCCGTTCGAGCCAATCGCCGCCAAGCTCATTGCCGAAATGCTCGCGCAGAAAGTCGGCCCGCTTGACCCCGGCGCTCTCGGCCAGGCGCAGCAAGCGGCCTTCATCGGCAACGAGCCTGCGGTTGACCTCATAGAGCTGGTCGACGAGGTACTCGATACGGGCGTTGTTGAGCCGGATGCGCTTGACGTCCTCGATGACCTTGGCCTTGAGCTTTTCATAGCGGCGCTCGGTCACCTTGGGCAGCGGCTCGCCCTTGAGCAGCGCGTTGATGCGCTGCTCCTGAAGGCGGTGCAGCTTCTTGTGCAACTCGGCGATCGCATCGAAGATCGCGAACAGGCCCGGCTTCAGCTGGGCTTCCATGGCCGCCAGCGAGATCGAGCTCTCTTCGCCGTCGCCCTCCTCGCTCGCCAGCTCCTCGGCCGCCACTTCCGGCTCGGACTCGGCGAGTTCGGGCGCGGCGAGTTCGGGCTCGGCTGGGGGCTCCTGGGTCGCCGCCGGCGCCGCTTCGGTCATCGGCGGATCGCTCACCGCCTGCGGCTCGGCCCCTTGCAGCGCCAGGCCGGGGGCCGAACTGGGGGCCGGACCGACCGGCGATGCTGGCGGCGTCACCTGCTCGAACCCGCCGCTGCCATAGGTGGCGTCGAGATCGATGATGTCGCGCAGCAGCATCTTTCGCTCATTGAGTGCATCGCGCCAGCCAATGATGGCGCGGATCGTCATCGGGTTCTCGCAGATGCCGCCGATCATCATCTCGCGGCCGGCCTCGATCCGCTTGGCGATCGCAATTTCGCCCTCGCGCGACAGCAACTCGACCGAACCCATTTCGCGCAGATACATGCGCACCGGGTCGTCGGTGCGGCCGATATCATCATCGTCAAGATTGCCGCGGACCTCGCCGTCGGCTTCCTCCGCCTCGACCGCCGCAGGCTCCTCGCTCTCCTCGCTCTCGATCACGTTGACGCCGAGCTCGGACAGCATCGTCATCGTATCCTCGATCTGCTCCGAGGATACCTGATCCTGCGGCAGCGCCGCGTTCAGCTCGTCATAGGTGACGTATCCACGCTCGCGGCCGCGGGCCAGCATCTTCTTGATCGCCGCGGCAACGGTATCGAGCAGAGGCGCCTCGGCGGCCTCATCGCGGTTTTCCGTCGCTTCAGCCGTGTTCGCCGCTTTGCTCGCCATGCCACCATCCCTAGATCGTTTTGGTACGGCCGGGCCCGGGCCCGCCGTCAAGTATCCGATACGGGTATGCCGCCGCTGCCCCTCGAGGCGCCACCATCTCACTCCGGATCGTCATCGAGCCGAACCTCGCGCAATACCTCATCCCGAGCCGCCAGGAAACGCTCCCAGCTCGCCGATGAAACCTCATCGCTCAGGTGATTGCTGGCTTCGGCCAAGGCCGACCGGTGACTTCCCATCAGCATCCCGATCACGTGAGCCCATGTATCGCGCGCCGCGCGCGGATCCGAGCTTCGGACCAGAAAGCCCGAATCGACCGAAGGCGAAAGAAGCGCTTCCACGGTCGCCGCAAACCCGTTCAGCAGAAGGTGTTGCCGGAGCGCCGGGGCGTCAAGTCCCGGCCGCAGAGCCTCAACCTCTAAAATTTCGCGGCGAAGCTTGTCAAGCTCCGCCTCGGGGATATCGAGGGCGGCAAATTCCTCGGCGATGTCTTCGATGATCGCCGGAGATTGGAGCAGGATGCGAAACAGGATTTCCCGCTGCGCGCGCGCCGGCGAGCGCCGGAGTGCCGGCCCTTCGCTGACGAAGGCGGGGCGGGTTCGCTCCGGGTTGCGCCAGCGCGTCCGGGCCGAACGGCCGCTCTCATAGAGCTTCTCGCGGACAAAGCGGCGGTATTCACCCTGCACCGCCCGATCGGCGATCAAGGTGACGTCGTCGTTGAGGCGGCGCTCAAGATCGGCGCGGCGCTCGGGCGTGTCGGCCGGCCCCGCCCCGAACTCGAGTTCCCACAGCAGGCGCGACAGCGGCCGCGCCAAGCTCAGGATCTGCTCGAAGGCGGCACGCCCGGCGGCGGCGATCAGCGAATCCGGGTCCTCCCCAGCGGGCAATGCGGCAAAGCGCAGGCTGCGGCCCGGTTGCAGCAGCGGCAGCGCCCGCCGCAACGCCCGTGCCGCGGCGCGCTGTCCGGCCGCATCGCCGTCGAAGCACAAGATCGGCTCGGGCCCCAACCGCCACAGCTCCTGCAGCTGGAATTCGGTCAACGCGGTGCCGAGCGGCGCCACCGCCGAGGCAAACCCGGCGCGATGCAGCGCGATCACGTCCATATAGCCTTCGGTGACGATCGGCTCCCGGCGCTCGGAGCGGGCGGCCCGCGCCGCCGACCAGCCATAGAGGACGCGCCCCTTGGCGAAGACCGGGCTCTCCGGAGAATTCAGGTATTTCGGCTGACCGTCGGCGAGCACCCGGCCGCCAAAGGCGATCACCCGGCCGGCGCGGTCGCCGATCGGAAAGATCACGCGGCCGCGGAAATAGTCGAACGGCTCACCCGCTTCGGGGCGATGCAGCAGTCCCGCTTCCACCAGCAGCGGCTCGGGGAAATCGCCGGCCAGCGCATGCCGCAACGCCTGGCGATGCTCCGCTGCCCAGCCGAGGCGAAAGCGGCGGATCGTGTCGGGGTCGAGCCCACGCCCCGAGAGATAGTCGCGCGCCGCCTTGCCGGCCGGCCCCCACAGCGAGCTTTCGTAGAAGGCGGCGGCGGCTTCGAGGGTTTCGAGCAGGGTTTTTTGCCGATGCGCCTTGTCGCGCTCTTCGGCGGTCGCCTGCGGCACCGCGAGCCCGGCCTCGCCGGCCAGCTTCTCGACCGCTTCGAGGAAATCGAGGTTGTCGGCGCGCATCACGAAGCCGATTGCGTCGCCATGGGCGCCGCAGCCGAAGCAATGAAAAAAGTTCTTGTCCTCGACGACGTAGAAGGACGGGGTCTTCTCGTGATGGAACGGGCAGAGCCCGGCAAATTCGCGCCCGCGCCGGAGGAGCTTGACCCGGCGGCCGACGAGGCCGGCCAGCGACACCCGGCCGCGCAATTCGTCGAGAAAACCCGGCGGAAAGGCCATTCGGCGCGCCGCCGGATCAGCCGAGCAGCCGCTTGACAACCGCCCCGGCGCGGCCGAGATCGATGGCGCCGGCATGGCGCTGGCGCAGCGCCGCCATGACCTTGCCCATGTCCCGGACGCCAGCGGCGCCGGTTTCGGCGATCGCTGCTTGCGCCGCCGCCGCGATCTCCTCGTCACTCATCTGCCGCGGCAGGAAGCTTTCGATGACGCTGATTTCGTCGCGCTCCTGCTGGGCCAGATCGGCGCGGTTGCCTCTTTCGTAGAGCGCGATCGATTCGCGGCGCTGCTTGATCATCGCCTGCAGCATCCGGATGATCTCAGGCTCGGCGAGCCCCTCGGCATTGCCCTCGGTGCGGGCCGCGACGTCGCGCTCCTTGAGGCTCGCCAGAATCAGCCGCACGGTCGACACCGTGCGCGGGTCCCTCGCCTTCATCGCTCCCTTGAGCCGGTCGGTGAAGGCTTGGCGCAGCATCGGCAATGCCCTCTATGTGGAACGGTCGAGCCTACCCTGTTTCGGGTTTCGCGGCAATTCGGCACATCCGACCCTAAGTGTCTGAAAGCGGCGCGAAGTTTGAGGTAGCCAAGGGTTGACCTTGGGCCCAAGGCGGGTTATCTGTCAGCGGTCCGCTGCTTGCCCCGTCGCCACCGCGGGGCGAGGTGCGGCTTGCCCAACGGATTTGCCCCCGCCTAACGGACTTGCCCCCGAATGCGCGACCCGTCGCTGCAACCGCCCGACTGCAACGCCGCGCTGGTGCTCGCGGACGGAACGGTGTTTTGGGGCAGCGGCTTCGGCGCGCGCGGGACGGCGGTTGGCGAGGTTTGCTTCAACACCGCGATGACCGGCTACCAGGAGATCCTGACCGATCCCTCCTATGCCGCGCAAATCATCAACTTCACTTTTCCGCATATCGGCAATGTCGGCACCAACGCCGAGGATATCGAGACCGCGACGCCGGCGGCGCGCGGGCTCCTGGTTCATTGCAAAGTTACCGACCCGGCCAACTGGCGGGCGACGAGACCGCTCGCGGCATGGCTCGAGGCCCATGGGCTGATCGGAATTTCGGGGGTCGATACCAGGCGGCTGGCGCGGCTGATCCGCGACCGGGGACCGCCCAACGGGGTGATCGCCCACGACCCGCAACAGCGGCTCGATATCGCTGCGCTGCAGGCGCGCGCCGCCGCCTGGCCCGGCATCGAGGGGATGGATCTGGCCAAGGAGGTCAGCTGCCGTCAGAGCTACAGCTGGGACGAGACCATATGGCGGCGCGAGGGCGGCTATGGCCGGCAGAGCGAGCCCCGCCACCACGTCGTCGCGGTCGATTACGGCGCCAAGCGCAATATTCTGCGCATGCTCGCCGAGCACGGCTGCCGGGTCACCGTGGTCCCGGCCACCGCCTCGGCCGAGGACATCCTGCGCCACCGCCCCGACGGGATCTTTCTGTCGAACGGGCCGGGCGATCCGGCCGCGACCGGGGTCTACGCGGTGCCGGTCTTGCGCGAACTGATCGCCAGCGAGAAGCCGATCTTCGGCATCTGCCTCGGCCACCAGCTCTTGGCCCTGGCGCTCGGCGGCCGCACCAGCAAAATGACGCGCGGCCATCGCGGCGCCAATCACCCGGTCAAGGACCTCGCCACCGGCACGGTCGAGATCACCAGCCAGAACCACGGCTTTGTCGTCGATTTCGACAGCCTGCCGACCGGGGTGGAACCGACCCATCTCTCGCTGTTCGACAACACCAACGAAGGCCTGCGCCTCGTCGGCAAGCCGGTGTTTTCGGTGCAGCACCATCCCGAGGCGAGCCCCGGCCCGCAGGACAGCCATTACCTGTTCGAACGCTTCGTCGCGCTGATGGCGGCGCCGAGCGCCTGCAAATAGCTCTTAGCGTCATGAATTATCGGGCATTTCTCGAGGAGGATTTTGGTGAAATTTCCGGGAGCCGTTAATTGTTCTATTATTTGGGCTCGCATATACCTTGAAATAGGCGACGATTTCCGGGATCGACGTCTTTCCACCATCATCCTGGCCCTGCCCGATTTACCGATAGCGCTCATAACTGCGCCGAGCCCGAAGGAGATTAGCAGAACGCTAAGCATGTCCGTATTCGGTGATCCGTGCGGTTGGATCAAGCATCTTAAACGAAGAACTTATTGCCCATGCTGTAAATCTTACGCGATGCCTATCGCCACGAGTTGTCAGCAGGCACGATTGTGCTTCGAAGTGAGAAACGTGGAAATGTCCGAATTGTTTCCAGACGATATATGATCCGGTTATTTGCCGCGACGGCACATATCGCGCTGAGGATCTCATTGAAGCCTATTTCTGGCAGAATTTCGCGACCGGGTGCCACCACAATCAAGTTTTGGGTAGTGTTTATTGGGTTTATCATCTGGGTCCTTTTGCAGCGACGGCGGTGGAGCCTGCACGCATTTAAACCACTCTGTCGGATAATCTTGCCGTGTCATAATCATGATCGACCAGGCCTCCAGTCTGGGATGGGACGACATTTACTTGCCGAGCCAGCGGACATGCCCTAAGTGCCAATGCCTAAACGCACCGACATTGAGACCATCCTGATCATCGGCGCCGGGCCGATCGTGATCGGGCAGGCTTGCGAATTCGACTATTCCGGCGCCCAGGCGTGCAAGGCGTTGAAGGCCGAGGGCTACCGGGTCGTGCTGGTCAATTCGAACCCGGCGACGATCATGACCGACCCGGAACTGGCCGACGCCACCTATATCGAGCCGATCACGCCCGAAATGGTCGAGCAGATCATCGCCCGCGAGCGGCCGGATGCGCTGTTGCCGACGATGGGCGGCCAGACCGCGCTCAACACCGCGATGGCGCTCGCCCGTTGGGCGCGCTCGAGCGCTACCGGGTCGAGCTGATCGGCGCCAACGAGGCGGCGATCGCCATGGCCGAGGACCGCCTGCTGTTCCGCCAGGCGATGGAGCGGATCGGCTTGGCCTCGCCCGACAGCCGGCTGGTGCGCTCGCCGGGCGAGGCGTTCGCGGCACTCGACGAGATCGGGCTGCCGGCGATCATCCGGCCGTCGTTCACCCTGGGCGGCACCGGCGGCGGCATCGCCTACAACGCCGAGGAGTTCGAGGACATCGTGCGCGGCGGGCTGCGCGCCTCGCCGGCAAGCGAGGTGCTGATCGAGCAGTCGGTGCTCGGGTGGAAAGAATACGAGATGGAGGTGGTGCGCGACCGCGCCGACAATTGCATCATCGTCTGCTCGATCGAGAACATCGACCCGATGGGGGTCCACACCGGCGATTCGGTATGCGTCGCGCCAGCGCTGACCCTGACCGACAAGGAATACCAGCTGATGCGCAACGCCGCGATCGCGGTCTTGCGCGAGATCGGGGTCGATACCGGTGGATCGAACGTGCAGTTCGCGATCAACCCCGAGGATGGCCGCCTTGTCGTCATCGAGATGAACCCGCGGGTGTCGCGCTCCTCGGCACTGGCCTCGAAGGCGACCGGCTTTCCGATCGCCAAGATCGCGGCCAAGCTCGCGGTCGGCTACACCCTCGACGAACTCGCCAACGAGATCACCGGCACGACGCCGGCCTCGTTCGAGCCGACGATCGACTACATCGTCACCAAGATGCCGCGCTTCACCTTCGAGAAGTTTCCCGGCACCGAGCCGCTGCTGACCACCTCGATGAAATCGGTCGGCGAGGCGATGGCGATCGGCAGGAGCTGGCACGAATCGGTGCAGAAGGCGCTGCGCTCGATGGAAACCGGGCTCAGCGGCTTTGACGAGGTCGCGATCGAGGGCGTCGAGAGCGCCGGCAAGGACGCGGTCAAGGCCGCCCTCGCCCGGCCGACACCGGACCGGCTGCTGCTGATCGCCCAGGCTTACCGGCACGGGCTGTCGACCGCCGAGATCCACGCCGCCTGTAAGTTCGAACCGTGGTTCCTCGAGCGCATCGAAGAGATCGTCGAAGCCGAGGAGCAGGTGCGGCGCGATGGGCTGCCCGGCGATCGCAGCGGCCTGTTGCGGCTGAAGCAGATGGGGTTTTCCGATGCGCGGCTGGGCGGGCTCGCCGGGCTCGACGAGGAGGCGGTCGCGGGCCGCCGCCGCGGGCTCGACCTGCGCCCGGTCTATAAGCGCATCGACACTTGCGCCGCCGAGTTCGCCTCTCAGACCCCGTACATGTATTCCTGCTACGAGGGCGACGGGTTCGACCAGCCCGAATGCGAGGCCGAGCCGAGCGATCGGCGCAAGGTGGTGATCCTCGGCGGCGGCCCGAACCGGATCGGCCAGGGCATCGAATTCGACTATTGCTGTGTCCATGCCGCCTACAGCCTCTCCGCCGCCGGCATCGAGACGGTCATGGTCAACTGCAACCCGGAGACCGTGTCGACCGATTACGACACCTCCGACCGGCTCTATTTCGAGCCGCTGACCGCCGAGGACGTGATCGAGATCGTCCGGGTCGAGGAGCGGCGCGGGAGCTTGCTCGGGGTCATCGTGCAGTTCGGCGGGCAGACCCCGCTCAAACTCGCGGCCGCGCTCGAACAGGCGAAAATCCCGATCCTCGGCACCTCGCCCGACGCGATCGACCTGGCCGAGGACCGGCGCCGCTTTCAGGGGCTGCTGACCCGGCTCGGCCTGCGCCAGCCGGAGAACGGCACCGCCCATTCGGCCGCCGAGGCCGAGGCGGTGGCGCGGCGCATCGGCTATCCGGTGCTGATCCGCCCCTCCTATGTGCTGGGCGGGCGGGCGATGGAGATCGTGCACGATCTGGCCGGGCTCAATCGTTACATGCGCAATGCGGTCAGCGCCTCGGGATCGAGCCCGGTTTTGATCGACCGCTATCTGCAGGACGCGATCGAGATCGATGTCGACGCCATTGCCGACGGGGTCGATGTCGAAATCGCCGGCATCATGGAACATATCGAGGAGGCCGGGATCCATTCGGGCGACAGCGCCTGCTCGCTGCCGCCCTACAGCCTGACCCCGGCGACGATCGGCGAAATCGAGCGGCAGACGGTGGCGCTGGCGATGGCGCTGGGCGTCGTCGGGCTGATGAACGTGCAGTTCGCGGTCAAGGACGGCGACATCTACGTGCTCGAGGTCAATCCGCGCGCCTCGCGCACGGTGCCGTTCGTCGCCAAGGCGACGGGCGTGCCGATCGCCAAGATCGCGGCGCGGGTGATGGCCGGCGAGCGTCTGGCCGATTGCCGCGGCGCGCGGCCGACCTGCGGCGGCCATGTCGCGGTCAAGGAGGCGGTGTTCCCGTTCGCCCGCTTCCCGGGGGTCGACCTGATCCTCGGGCCGGAGATGAAATCGACCGGCGAGGTGATGGGGCTCGACGCCGATTTCGGGCGCGCCTTCGCCAAATCGCAGCTCGCCATCGGCACCATCCTGCCGCTCGAAGGCTGCGTCTTCGTTTCGGTGCGAGACCATGACAAAGCGGCGCTGGTCGAGCCGTGCCGCCGGCTGGTCGAGATGGGGTTTGCGCTGGTCGCCACCAGCGGCACTGCCGCGGCGCTCCTCGCCGAGGGGCTGGCGGTGACCGCGGTCAACAAGGTGCGCGACGGGCGCCCGCACATCGTCGACCACATGCTGAGCGGCGGGGTTCAGCTGGTATTCAACACCACCGAAGGCAGCCAGGCGATCGCCGACAGTTTTAGCCTCAGGCGAACCGCGCTGACCCATGCGATCCCGTATTACACGACCGTTGCCGGGGCGCGGGCGGCGGTCCAGGCGATCGCCGCATTGCGCGCCGGAAGCCTTGAAGTTGCATCGTTGCAGTCTTACTTTTGATTGCCGCGCGGCGGCGCGCCCCGCCGCATTCGTTCAACAGCATGCGAAACCGTCTTCGATGAACAAGATCCCGATGACGGCCGACGGGTATAATCGGCTTCGCGAGGAGCTGAAGCAGCTGAAATCCGTCGAGCGGCCGGCCATTATCCGCGCGATCGCCGAGGCGCGGGAGCACGGCGATCTGGCCGAGAACGCCGAATACCATGCCGCCCGCGACCGCCAGAGCTTCATCGAAGGCCGGGTCATGGAGCTCGAAGACAAGGTCGCGCGGGCCGAGGTCATCGATGTCTCCAAGCTCTCGGGCTCGGTGATCAAATTCGGCGCCCGGGTGACGCTCGCCGACGAGGAGAGCGACGAGGAGCAGACCTTTCAAATCGTCGGCGAGGACGAGGCCGACATCAGCCGCGGCCGGCTGTCGGTGACCTCGCCGCTCGCGCGCGCGCTGATCGGCAAGGGCAAGGGCGACAATGTCGAGGTCGCCACCCCGCGCGGCGCCAAATCCTACGAGGTCATGACCGTCGATTTCGGTTGACCGGCTATTTCGCCTGACCGGCTATTTTGCCTGACCGGCTATTTCGGCTGACCGGCGGGCGCGGCGAACCGCAGCACGCTATACCCGCAAATCGCTGAAAGCGCCGACGCCAGCAGCACGGCGATGCGGATGTCGACGTTGTAGCCCTCGGCCGGGAAGGCCAGGGTGCCGATGAAGAGGCTCATGGTAAAGCCGATGCCGGTCAACAACGCCACGCCGTAGAGCTGTCGCCAGTCGGCTCCTTCGGGGAGCGCGCCGAAGCCGCAGCGGACCGCCAGCCAGATCGACCCGGCGACACCGAGCTGCTTGCCGAAAAAGAGGCCGAGCGCTACCCCGAGCTGGATGGGATCGAGCAAAACCGCCGCTGACATTCCGGCAAAGCGCACTCCGGCATTGGCGAAGGCGAAGAGCGGCAGCACGCCAAAAGCGACCCACGGGTGCAAATCATGCTCGAGAGCCGCCAGCGGCGAGGCCGCGCCACGCGCCCGTAGCGGTATCGCCAGCCCGACGATGACCCCGGCAATCGTCGCATGGACCCCCGATTTCAAGACGCAGACCCATAAGAATATGCCGGCCAGGAGGTAGGGCGCGCGCCGCCCCACGCCGGCCAGATTGAGGGCGATCAGCACCGCGATGCCGAGGCCGGAGAGGGCCAGAGCGGTCACGGACAGCTCGGCGGTATAGAAGGCGGCGATGATGATGATGGCGCCGAGATCGTCGATGATCGCGACGGCGAGCAGGAAAAGCTTGAGCGACGGCGGAACCCGCGACCCGAGCAAGGCCAGCACGCCCATCGCGAAGGCGATATCGGTCGCGGTCGGGATCGCCCAGCCGCGCAGGGCGGGCGCATTATTCACATTGCACAGCAGGTATATGAGCGCCGGGGCCGCCATGCCGCCCAGTGCGGCGATTGCCGGCAGGATGGCGTTGGCCCGCTTCGACAGGCCGCCCTCAAGGATCTCGCGCTTGACCTCGAGCCCGACGAGCATGAAGAAAACCGCCATCAGCCCGTCATCGACCCACAGCAGCAGCGGCTTTTTGATGATCAGGCCGCCGATCTGAAACGCCAGCGGAACATCCAAAAGCCGGGTGTAAAGCGCGCCCCATGGCGAATTCGCCAGCAACAGCGCGATCGCCGCGGCGGCGCACAGCACGATGCCCCCGGCCGCTTCGAGCTTCAGGAACTGCTGCAGGCGCGACAGCGCGGAGGACGGTTCGTTCGGCATCGCAGCACCGCCGGTCATCAGCCGGGCAGGCGTTGATCGTCGGCCGATCCGGGTTGGTCGGCGATCGGGATGCCCGGCTCGTCCTTTGAGACGCGCAGGGTCAGCGCCGATTTGACATGGCTGACATTGGGCGCCGAGGTCAGCCTGGCGCTCAGAAAACGCTGATAGCTGTCCCAATCGGCGGCGACGATCTTCAACAAGAAATCGGCCTCTCCGGTCAGCATGTGCGCCTCGCGCACCTCGGGCCAGTTGGCGACCAGCTGCTCGAAGGCTTTCAGATCGGCCTCGGCCTGGCTCGCCAGCCCGACCTGGGCAAAAACCGTCACCCCGTAGCCCAGCGCCTCGGGCGCCAGGTCGGCGTGGTAGCCGCGGATGATCCCGGCCTTTTCGAGCGCGCGGACCCGGCGCAGACAGGGCGGCGCCGAGATGCCGGCGCGGCGCGCCAGCTCGACATTGGTCATCCGGCCGTCCGCCTGCAGGCTGCGCAAGATCCGGCGGTCGATCCGGTCGAGTTTTATCCGCCGCATCCGATCCTCGATTGCCCGATTTCGCGATCATAGAAAGGATGGGTTTCGGATCATAGAAAGGACTGGCCGAACGCGCAATTTTGTTGCGGCGACGGGCGGCACCTTGCCGAGCCCAGCCCATTTCCGTAAACCCGGCCGATGGCGAGCGATCCGTTCGGCTGGGTGTTGCACGACGGCAAGGCCGGAATGGCGAGCCAGGCGCTAGGCCTGGCCGAAGCCGCCGGTTTCGATTTTGCCG
Organism: uncultured Alphaproteobacteria bacterium; assembly: GCA_963755435.1. Lineage (GTDB taxonomy): Bacteria > Pseudomonadota > Alphaproteobacteria > ATCC43930 > CGMCC-115725 > AP-15. Next base: position 64,960 of record CAVWJX010000009.1, on the reverse strand, counting down.
AAAAGCGTCTCCAGATCCGCTTTCCGTGGAGCTGGCTGCCGCCGCCGCTATGGCCGGCACCGCTCGGCGCGGCCGGCGGAGGCGGCGCCCGCCTAGCACCCCCCTGGCCCGATTTCGTGATCGCCTGCGGGCGCAATGCGGCGATGCCGGCGCTGGCGGTGCGGCGGGCCAGCGGCGGGCGCACGCTCGCCGCGCAGATCCAGGACCCGGGGGTCGGCCGCGGCCGCTTCGACCTCTCGATCGTGCCCGAGCATGACCGGCTGCGCGGCGAGCAGGTGATCGTGACGCGCGGCGCCGTGCATCGGGTGACGCCGGCCCGGCTCGCGGCCGAACGCGCCCGCTTTCCGGGGCTTGGCGGCGATGCCGCGGCCGATCCTCACCGTGCTGATCGGCGGCAGCAACAAGGCCTACCGGCTGACCCTCGGGCGGGTTGGCGAAATCGCCGAGACGATCGCCGCGATCCTGCGCCAGCGCGGCGGCTCGGCCCTGGTGACGCCGTCGCGGCGGACCGGACCCGAGGGCCAGACGCTGCTGCAACGGCGCCTCGCCGGGCTGCCTGCGGCAATCTGGGACGGCAGCTCCGAAAACCCCTATTTCGCCTATCTCGCACTCGCCGACGCGTTTCTGGTCACGGCCGATTCGGTGTCGATGATCAGCGAGGCCGCCGCCACCGGCAAACCGATCCACATCCTCGATCTCGACGGCGGCAACCGCAAATTTGAACGCTTTCACCAGGCGATGCGGTGCGCCGGCGTCACCCGCCCGTTCGCCGGCCGGATCGAGGACTGGTCCTATCTGGTGCCGGACGATACCGCCCGCGCCGGCGCTGCGCTGCGCCGGCTGGTGCTGGGCCGGCTCGATCGGCGGCGGCGCGCATGAAGGGGGTGGCGATCTATGCCGCGCTGCTGGTCGCGGCGGTGGCGCTGTTTGTGCTGCTGCCGCAGCTCGATCTGTGGACGAGCGGACTGTTTTATGTTCGCGGGCACGGCTTCGTGCTGGCGCATTGGCCGCCCGTCGTCTTCGTCTTCCGCGCGATCCCGTGGCTCGCCCGCTGCCTTGTCCTGCTCGTCCTCGGGGCCGGGGCGTGGTTGTTCCTGGTCGGCCGGCCGCTCTGGCGGTTCGATTTGAAGGCGTTGTTGTTTTTAGGGTTTTCGCTGGCGCTTGGTCCGGGGCTGCTGACCAACACGGTGCTGAAGGACCATTGGGGCCGGGCGCGGCCGGTGCAGGTAACGGCGTTCGGCGGATCGCACCTGTTCACCGCGGCGCCATTGCCGGCCGACCAATGCCCGACCAATTGCTCATTTGTCTCCGGCCATGCGGCGCTCGCCTTCTCGCTGGTCGCCTTTGGCTTTCTGTTGCCGGCAGGCCGACCGCGGCGCCGCGGCATCGGCGCGGCCTTGGCCTTTGGCGGGCTGGTCGGTCTGGTCCGGATCGCCCAGGGCGGCCATTTCCTGTCCGACGTGGTGTTCGCCGGCTTCCTGGTATTCGGCACGACCGCGCTGCTCCACTGGTGGATCGTCGAGCGGGACGGACTCACCGCGCCGCTGCTGCTCCGTTGCTATGTCGGGCTTGGGCGCGGGGTCGGGCATGGCGCCGCGTTCGCCTGGCCGCGCCTGCGCCAAAGCTGGACCTCGCCGGCGGTGCGGGCCAGCCTCGCCGTCGGCATCACCGCGATCCTCGTCGTGATCTCGATCGAGTTTGTCGACCGGCCGGTGGCGCTCTTCCTGCACGCCCGCGGCCCCGATCTGCATGCGCTCGCCAATATGACCGGGGAGCTCGGCGAAGGCTGGGGCTGGCTGGTCCTCTTTGCCTTCGGCTTTGCCGGGCTGCATTGGGGCGGGGCACTGCCGCGGCTGCGCCCGCTCGCCGGGCCGATGCGCCGGCTGTCGGCGATCCCGGCGTTTCTGTTTGTGTCGATCGCGGTCTCGGGCCTTGCCGTCGACATCATCAAGATCGGCTTGGGCCGGATGCGCCCAAAGCTGTTGTTCCGGGCCGATCTCTATGGCTTTACCTGGTTTTCCTGGCGGCCCGACCATTGGTCGTTTCCCTCGGGGCACACCGACACGATCGTGGCGCTGTTCAGCGCGCTGTGGTGGCTATGGCCGGAGCATCTGTTGTTCTACATTCTGGCGGCGGCGATCGTCGCCGGGAGCCGGGTCGTGTCCGGCGCGCATTACCCGAGCGACGTTTTGGCCGGGGCGCTGATTGCGGTGCTGACCACCTGGTACGTGGCGGCGGTGTTCGCCCGCTGGGGCATCGATCTGACGGCGTTCGGCGACGGGGCACGCGCGCCTCGGGGCGCTGCCCCCGAATCGGCCCCCTGGCCGTGCCGACGCATCGGGGCGATGCTGGCCGGTGGGCGCCAGGCCGCGAAGCGCGCCGGAGGGTCGCTTGCGCCGCCGACAAAGGGTGTAGTATCGCCACCGCATCATGGCGCTGCGGATCGAGACCTTTGACAATGCGACCGGGGGCAACACCCTTTACAAGGCGCTGACCCATCCGCGCGCGGCCGAGCCGGCCCGTGCGCTGCTCGCCGGACTTTCCGCCGGGGGACCGGTGGCGATCTGCGACCCGAACGGCGCCATCTCGGCGTTTGCCGAATTATTCGGCCTCGCCGGCATCGAGATCGTCGGCGTCTATGTCCAAGAGCTCGAGCGATTGGGCGCGGTGGTTCTCGGCCGCACCGCCCGGCCGTTGACCGAGCTCGCCCACTCGAACGCGTGCTCGGTGTTCGTCGCCGCCTTCGACGCCGACCGCCTCCTCGCCCAGCTCGAACCCTATCTGCCGCCGGGTGCGCGCAGCTTCAGCCTTGATCGGATGCGGATCCCGCCCGATCGCCTGACCAACCGCCGCCACTATCTCGACCCGCTGAACTTCGCCACCAATTTTGCCTTCTTCCGCGACACCGACCAGCTCCACACCCGCCTCGTCACCGCCAATTATTGGCCCGGCTACGGCGCCGGCGCGATCACCTGGTGGCTGACACTGTTCGGCCAGAGTGGCGAGGTGCTCGCTGAATGGTGCGAAGAATGCGGGCGCACGGCGCGCGGCATCGTGCTCGACAGCCGCGCGATTCGCGCCCGCTTCCGCCTTCCCGAGTTCTGTGGCCAGTTGTTTGTGCACGCGGTCGGCGCAGCCGGGCACGATGTCGTCAAATACGCCCTCGACGTAATCGGCGACGGCAGCACCCAGCCGGCGGCGGGCGATGATCGATCGCTGTCGGCGACCCACGACGCCAACGCCTGGCCGGCCGACCGTTACGCCGGGTTGCCGGCGCCCGCCCCAGGCGAGCAGGTCGTCCTCTGGGTACAGAACAGCCATCCGGTGCCGATCCCGCCCGGCGCCGTCGGCATCAACGCGATGGGGGACGAGGCGGTGGTGCCGCTCGCCGAACCGATCGCGCCGTTCGCCAGCCGAGCCGTCGACGTCGCCCGGTTGCTGCCCGGCCTCGCCTGGCCGGCCCAGATCGAGCTGCGCGCCGGCAAGCACATGGTGCGCCCCCGCTACGAGGTGATCGAGGCCGGTCGCCGCCGCATCGCCCATGTCAATGTCGAGCGTGCCGACCTCGTGCCCGACCCGAACCTGCCCTTCCTTGTCGAAATGCTCGGCAAGGGCTACCTGCTGCCGGCCCCGGTGCTGCCGCGCGGAAGATGGCGCACCAGCGTGCTGCCGACGCCGATGGCGGTCGGCCAGAACGAGTTGCCGATCGCCGCGATTGTCTACGATCCCGAGGGCAACGAGATCCTGCGCCGGCCGCTCGGGCGGATGCCGCGCGGGCGGGTGACGGCTTTCGACCTCGACGACGAAGCCCGCATGGCGGCGCTCGGCGACGGCTATGGCCACCTCGAGCTGGTCTACGATTTTTCCGCCGGCGGCGAGGCCGATGGCTGGCTGCACGCGATCTTCCGCTATCGCCAACGGGCGAGCGGCCATGCCGCGGAGACCAGCTTTGGCGCCCATGTGTTCAACACCATCGTGACCTACCGCGACGAGCCGCAATCCTATTCCGGCCGCCCGCCGGGGCTGTCGACCCGGCTGTTCCTGCGGCTCGGCGAAAGCGGCTACGACACGATGTGCCACCTGATCTACCCGGCCTCGCGGCCATGGCGGCAGGCAAGCGCCACCGAGATCACGCTGTGCGACGGCGACGGGCACGAAATCGCCCATGCCAGCATGGCGATCCCCTGCTCGGGCTCGCGCCTGTGGACGTACCGCGCGCTGTTCGCCGACGCCGATCGCGCGCGCGCCGGCACGGGTGCCTATGCGATCATCCGCGACCCCGGCTGCAGGCTGTTCGGCTATCACGGCCTGGTAGGCGGCGACGGCGCCTTCAGCCTCGACCATATGTTCGGATTTTAGTGATGTTCCGAATTTGGTCGGCCACCGATACCTTAAAGTTGCGGGCAGGTGAAATAATATAGTAAGCCTCGCAGCGACTGGAACTTGCCGATATGTCTGAACGCCATCACAGCAAAGTCCTGATCATCGGCGCCGGGCCGGCTGGCTATACAGCGGCGATTTACGCCGCGCGCGCCGGGCTCGAGCCGCTGCTGGTGACCGGCATGCAGCCCGGCGGCCAGATGACGATCACCACCGATGTCGAAAACTACCCGGGCTTTGGCGAGATCATCCAGGGTCCGTGGCTGATGGAGCAGATGCAGCGCCAGGCCGAGCATGTCGGCACCCGAATCGTCGTCGACCTGGTCGAATCGATCGATCTCGGGCGCCGTCCGTTTGTCGCCAACGGCGATTCGGGCGCGGTTTACATCGGCGACACCGTGATCCTGGCGACCGGCGCCCAGGCGCGCTGGCTCGGCCTGCCGAGCGAGGAGATCTATCGCGGCTTTGGCGTATCGGCCTGTGCCACCTGCGACGGCTTTTTCTTTCGCGGCAAGGAGGTCGTGGTCGTCGGCGGCGGCAACACCGCGGTCGAAGAAGCGCTCTATCTGACCAACCATGCGCGGCATGTGACCTTGATCCACCGCCGCGATGCATTGCGGGCGGAGAAGATCCTGCAGAATCGGCTGTTCCGCCATCCCAAGATCGACGTCATCTGGGACAGCGTTGTCGACGAGATCCTGGGCCGACCCGAGCCGCCGCAGGTCACCGGAGTGCGGCTGCGCAATCTGCGCACCGGCGCCCTCTTCGACCTCGCATGTGACGGGGTATTCATCGCCATCGGTCACATTCCGGTTACCGGTCTGGTCGCCGGCCAGTTGCCGCTCGACGGCGACGGCTATGTCATCGCCCGGCCCGATTCGACCGAGACTGCGATCCCCGGGGTGTTTGCCGCCGGCGACGTCAAGGACAAGGTATTTCGCCAGGCGGTGACCGCCGCCGGGATGGGTTGCATGGCGGCGCTCGAAGCCCAAAAGTTTCTCGCGGCGCGGGAGGAAGCCGCGGCCATGCGTGCAGCCGAGTAGCGCGGCCGCCGCGCGGAGGCTGTCGCCGGGGGAATTGGCATGGATTGGGACAAGTTGCGGGTGTTTCACGCCGTCGCCGAGGCGGGCAGCTTTACCCATGCGGGCGAATCGCTGAATTTGAGCCAGTCGGCGGTCAGCCGCCAGATCAGCGCGCTCGAGGAGAGCCTGAGCGTGCCGCTGTTCCATCGCCATGCCCGCGGGCTGATCCTGACCGAGCAGGGCGAATTGCTGTTTCATACCGCGCGCGAGGTGTTCGCCAAGCTGTCGATGGCCGAGGGGCTGATCTCCGAATCAAAGGACCGGCCGAAAGGCCCGCTCAAGATCACCACCACGGTCGCCTTCGGCTCGAGTTGGCTGACCCCGCGGATGCGCGAGTTCCTCGATCTCTACCCCGACATCCAGGTCACCCTGGTGATCGACGATTCCGAGCTCGACCTGTCGATGCGCGAGGCCGATGTAGCGATTCGCATGTCGCCGCCGCGGCAGCCGGACCTGATCCAGCGCCATCTGGTCAGCGTGCCGAGCCATGTCTACGCAGCACCCGACTACATCAAAAAGCATGGCATGCCGCAGCAGCCCGAGGACCTCGACAAGCACCGGCTGATCGTCTACGGCGAGGACGCCCGCCCGCCGATGCAAAACGTCAACTGGCTGCTCGATATCGGGGCCAAGCCGGGCAAGGAGCGCCGGCCGATCCTGGCAGTGAATAATTTCTACGCGATGCTGCGGGCAGTGATCAGTGGGCTCGGGCTCGCCGCCATGTCGGACTTCATCGCCAGCGAGCAGGCCGAATTGGTGCGCGTGCTGCCCGAGCTGACCGGGCCGCCGGTCGAAGCCTATTTCGTATATCCCGAGGAGCTGCGGGCGTCGAAGCGGATCAGCGTGTTTCGCGATTTTCTGCTGCGCAAGGTAGCCGAGACCCGGCTGAGCTGAGCCACGAGAGATTGCCGGCCGCCAGATCGACGGCAGAGATTCAAGAGCGGCAAATCGAAGCTGCGCAAAACAGAGGCTTGCGCTTTTTGCAGACGAGCCAGAACCAATTCCCGGTGGCGGAATGAGGCGCCCTCGCCCATATTCTGAGCATGCGATGTGGACATTGCATGAAGATTTTCGGCGGTTTTCCGCTGATACGAGTTCCCGGGATTTAGTCCCGGGAAGAGGGTCTTAGGACCCTTACGTCTCCCAGACGTGAAGCCTCCCTGTTCAAACTTGGCCCCGGTAACCCCGGGGCCATTTTTCTTTTGTGTCGAAGGGCGGAGTGGCAATCCCTTCTCGCTCATTCGTGCGAAGGAGCGGTCGAAGGACTTGAAAAATTAGTTGGTCATTCCGGTGCGCGGGCAGCGCCCGCGAGCCCGGAACCCAAGAACCCCGGCCTTCGCAGTACGTGGCGAACTGTGGTGTTCATAGGTTCCGGGCCTGCCCCGTCGGGGCATCCCGGAATGACCAGCTCCGATTGCGGAGATTTCTTCAGAGTTGTTTTCTCGAGGGCGACGATCCCCGACTTGCTTCAAGACGCGAAAGAAAAGGGGCGGCTGTCGCCGCCCCATCAGGTTCGTCTCGGTGTGGTTGCGCCCTACCCGGCTACCGATCGGCCAGGAGAGCCTTGTTATTCCTCAGTTCATCAGGCCATAGAACTTGCCGGCGTTCTCGCAGGTCATCTTGTAGGTGACATCCGCCGGCAGATGGCTGAACTGCTCGTCGATGTACTTCTTCGACTCCGGCCAGACCCCGTCGGGATGCGGGAAGTCCGACCCCCACATCAGCGTTTCGACGCCCATCTCCTCGATCAGCTTGGTGCCGACCCGGTCGTACTGGAAGGTCGCGCGGCACTGGTCGCGCCAATACTCGCTCGGCAACTTCTTCAGCTTCAGATCCTGGTACTGGTCCTTGTACTCGAAATCCATGCGGTCGAGCACGTAGGGAATCCAGCCGATGCCGCTTTCGCCCAATACCATGCGGATATTCGGAAAGCGCTCGAACACCGCGGCGCCCATCAGGTCGGTCAGGATCGTCGCCAGGGTCATCTGGAAGCGGACCAGCCCGCTATAGGTCATCCGCCGCGCGATCGTCGGCTCGAGCGACTTGCGCAGCTCGGGATCGGTCGCCGGGAAGGTGTGGAAATGCAGCGGCAGCTGCGTCTCGTTGACCGCCTCCCACAGCGGATCCCACATCGGGTGCCACATCGGCGTCATGTGCCAGGAGCAGCTAAGCTCGACGCCCTTCATGCCGAGCTTGGCGACGCGACGGACTTCACGCGCGGCCCCCTCGATATTGTTGTAGGGCAGGCAGGCCAGCCCGATCATGCGATCCCGGTAGCGGCTCGTGAAATCGTTCATGAAATCGTTGTAGATGCGCAGCATCTCGTCGGCCGCTTCCGGGTCCTTCATTTTCGCGCAGGCGGCGAGGATGCCATAGATCACCTCGGCGTCGACGCCGTCGCGGTCCATGTCCTTGACCCGCAGATCCGGGTCGCCCGGGCGGCGCAGGCCCTTTTCGAAATAGTCCTTATAGAGTCCGGCCTCGGCCATTTTGTCGGCCCGCAGCTGCTTGCCCGGAACCCAGGGGGTGCCGGTAGCCCCGACGCCGCCGCATAGGCCGTACTCGGCGCCGCTATTGTCGGTCCAGCGTCTCACGCCCTCCGCATTCTCGGCGACAAACGGCATCAGGTCCCTGAGCTTGCTCGACGCGTTCGTGGTGAACAGCTCCGGCGGCAGCCAGAGCATGTCGAGGTGACAATCGGCCGAGATTCGCCGGTACTGCATGACCTAACCTCCACTCAAGTTGGAATCGGGCGGGACGGACGAAGATATTTTATCCCATGCGGATCTAGCCACGATCTGTCGCGACATCCTAACCCGATATGCGCAGGTCTCCGATGCGAAGGGATCAACCCTACCGCTCGCCCCGATCCGCCAATCCACTCTGGCGTTTCCGTGTGCCAGCCTCTTTATGATGTACTCGCTCGAACGCTATGGCCGGATCAGGACGTCGGTTATCGCCTTGATCATCGCCACCATCCTGACGATTTTGTTCTACCTTTCGCGGTCCGACGTGATGGTGCTGGTGGTCGGCTTTGCCATGACTTTCGTCATCCAGCTCGCCGGCAATTCGATGCAGATCTTCACCTCCGAGGTGTTCCCGTCGAACGCTCGGGCCTCGGGCTTCGGGTTGTCGCAAGCCGGCGGACGCATCGGTGCCGCGGTCGCGTTCCCGCTGATCGGCATCGTCAGCGTCTATAGGCTCGGCTATGTCATGGGCGGGATTGCGCTGATGCTGGCGATCGCCGCCTTTGCCGTGACCCGGATCGGCGCCGAGACGCAAGGGCTGGCGCTCGACACGATTGCGCCGATCACCGAGTAAACCACCGCTCGGGCCGCGGCGGATGACGAACTGATCGGCCAGGTGCTGAGAGGGGGTCAGCCCTTGAACATTTTCGGCAAGCCCTGCCAGCATTTATCGTAGTCGCGCTGCAAAGCTGGGGTTTCGAGCGCGAACCGGGTCGGGCGGATCGGAAACCGCGTCTCGAACATGAACGCCAGAGTGTCCGCGATCTTTTGCGGCACGAGTTCCGCGGTGCTGGCCTTCTCGAAGGTCGCGAGATCGGGGCCATGCGCCGACATGCAATTGTGCAGGGACATGCCGCCCGGCAGAAAGCCCTCGGCCTTGGCGTCGTAGACCCCGTGAATAAGGCCCATCAGCTCGTTCATGACGTTCCTGTGGAACCAGGGTGGGCGAAAGGTATGCTCGGCCACCAGCCAGCGCGGCGGAAAGATCACAAAATCGCAATTGGCGGCGCCGGGCACCTCCGATGGTGCCGTCAGCACCGTGAAGATCGACGGGTCGGGATGGTCGAAGCTGACCGAGCCCAACGTATTGAACCGGGCCAGATCGTATTTATAAGGCGCGTAATTGCCGTGCCAGGCGACGACATCGAGCGGCGAATGATCGAATTGCGCGGCCCATAGGTTGCCGGCGAACTTGGCGACGATCTCGAACGGCTCGTCGCGATCCTCGAAGGCCGCGAGCGGGGTCAGAAAGTCACGCGGATCGGCCAGCCCGTTGGCGCCGATCGGCCCCAATTCGGGCAGCCGCAGCAGCTGGCCGTAATTCTCGCAGACATAGCCGCGGGCGCGGCCGTCGGGCAATTCGACGCTGAATTTGACACCGCGCGGGATCACCGCGATCTCGCCCGGAGCGGCCTCGATCGTGCCGAACTCGGTGCGCAGCAGCAGCCGCCCCTGCTGCGGCACGAGCAGCAATTCGCCATCGGCATCGTAAAAGGCGCGGCATTCCATCGACCGGGTCGCGCGGTAGACGTGGACGGCAATGCCCTGATGCAGGCCGGCGTCGCCGTTACCGCCGATGGTGACGAGGCCGTCGATAAAATCGGCCGGCCGATCGGGATCGGGCAGCGGGTCCCAGCGCAGCCGGTTGGGCGGCGGCGCCGTCTCGTCGAACGGTGTGCCGCGCACGAGGCCGTTATCGATCCGGTAAAACGCCGGATGGGCCGCCGACGGCCGGATGCGATAGAGCCACGAGCGCCGGTTCTGGGCGCGCGGCGCGGTAAATGGCGTCCCCGAGATCTGCTCGGTATAGAGGCCGAGCAAATGGCGTTGCGGCGCGTTCTGGCGTTCGGGCAAGGCTCCCGGCACCGCCTCGCTCGCCTGCTCGTTGGCAAAGCCGCAGAGATAACGATAGCCGCTCATCGCAATTACTCCGGCGACACCGGGATGATCACCCTCTCCTCGACGACATAGCTCTTGATCCGGCCGATGAAAAGCGCGCCGTCATCATGCAGCCGCTTGGCCTCAGGGGTCGCGTTGGCGCGCTCCATCGCCGCCCGGTCGTCGTACCACAGCTCGGCGATGCCATCGATTTCGACATTCGTCGCCGGGATGTCGGGCCGGGTGCGTTCGCCCAGGATGTGCGACTGCACATAGCGCCGCACCCCCGGCACCGCATGGGCCAGCGGCGCGTGCACCTCGAACCAGTGTTCGACGAAATCTTCGTGGCTGAGGCCAGCCTTGCGGGTCAACAGCCCGACGCTCTTGATCATTCTGCCTCGCTCCTTTGGCTCGTCGGCCGACAAACGGCATCGCTCGCATCCTCGTTGCCGATCATGATACGTTCGGGCAAGCGGGCATAGGGCGAGGATCGAGCGATGGACCTGAAGCTGGTCAGAGAGGCGGCGATCGAAGGGACCTCGCGGTTTTTCTGGGACAAGCAGGGGTTCGTGCCCGACGAGGAGAGCGAGGAGTGGGAGGCGGAATACCGGCGCCAGTTCGAATTGGCAAAGCAGCGCCAGACCGCCGCCGCGGCCCAGCCCAATGGCACCGCGCCGCGCCCGGCCGGGCTCGCCGCACCCCCGCCGGACCCGCCCGGTTGGGCCGAGCTGACCGGGGCGCCGACGCAGATCCGGTGGGCCGCGACACTGCGCGCCGAACGGATCGGCGAGATCCGCGATCCGGGCATTCGCGACTGGCTGGCCACCACTTGGACGCGGGCGAAAAGCTGGATCGACACCAGCGGGCTCGCGACCCCGGTGTTCTTGCAGCGGATCGGCCCCCATTATGCCGACTACCGCAAAGAGGCCGACGAGCGGGCACGGCTGGTGGCGAGCGAGCGCCAGGCCAAGGCGGCGGCGGCCGACCAGATCCGCCGCGAGCTCGACGAGGCCGGGATCACCGCCGCCGGGCTGATCGAGCTGATCGACGTCTGCGAGCGGCTGCCGCCGGTGCCGGTCAAGGCCAAGCTCGCCGAGATCGACAGCGAGGGCCGCAATCTGCGGGTGTTCGAGACCGCCGACCCGGCGCTGCTGATGGTCCTCGACAAAGACCAGGCCGCACGCAGCGAATACGCGATCGAGCGCGACGAGGGGCTGGTCGGAGACCTGGCGCTGTTCATGCGGGCGATGGCGCTGTCATAAAGCGTGCGAAGGAATTTCGCCGATGGGAAGTTGTCATTCCGGGATGCCCGAACGGGGCAGGCCCGGAACCTATGAACACCGCAGCCCGCTGAGATTTTCGCCGGCCGGTGTGCATGGGTTCCGGGCTCGCGGGCAGCGCGCCCGCGCCCCGGAATGACCGATATTCAAATTCCTTCACCTTCAATGTAGCGGGAGGCGAGGATCATGGCAGTCGACGCGCGCGAGGCAATGGAACGGCTCAATGCCGAGGCCGCACCGCTCAACATCTGGCTGCGCACCCAGGCGAACGCGCCGGCGCAGCGCCCGTGGTTTCGCGAGACCGGGCTCGCGGCGAGCGGTCGGGTCGCATCCGGCCGGGTCGGTGCGGCCCAGCTCAAGCCGGTGGCCCATCATTGGCGCTGGCGCGAAATCGGCCCCTATCTCGACCGCATCGCCGAGATCGCCCGCACCGCCGAGGTGTCGCCGATCGAGTTCGCCGAGCGCCAGCAGTTTCTGCTGACCAATCCGGGGCTCGGCGGGCGGCTGCAGGTGACCTCGACGATGCGCTGTGCGGTGTCGATCTACAATCCGGGCGACGTCGCCCCGGTCCACATCCACACGCCGAATGCGAGCCGCACGATCCTCTCCGAGAACGGGGGCTATACGACGATCGAGGGCGAGCGTTGCAAGGCCGGGCGCGGCGACCTGATCCTGACCCCGAACGGCACCTGGCACGACCACGGCAATGACGGCGCCGAGCCGGTCATATGGATCGACGTGCTCGATTTTCCGCTGATGGAGTTTCTCGACTGCGTGTGGCTCGACGAGGACTTCCCCGGTGCTACCGAAGGCAACGCCCGCGCCCAGACGGCCGTTCACGAGGCCGGATATTCGCAGCGGCTCTACGCGAAGGGCGGGCTGGTGCCGGGATTTGCCTCGCATCATCGCGGTTTTGGCCGGGGCACTTCGCCGATGTTCCATTACCTCGGCGCCGAAGTGCGCGCCGCTCTCGACGGTTTGCGCGACGAAGCCGGCGACCCCTATGAAGGCGTCACCCTGCGCTTCATCAACCCGGCGACCGGAGCATCGGTGTTTCCGACCCTCGACTACCGGGCGATGTTGCTGCGCCCCGGCGAGGAGACCCGGTTCAAGCGCGAGACCGCCGGCACGCTTTATCAGGTGATCGAAGGTAGCGGCTCGACCGAGATCGCCGGCGGGCGCATCGACTGGCAGGAGAACGACGTCTTCGTGGTGCCCGGCTTCGGCTGGCGTCGCCATCTCAACCGCGGCGCGGCCGACGCGATCCTTTACGCCATTTGCGACATGCCGCTGTTGGAGAAGATCGGCCAGTACCGCGCCCAGGGCCGACTGCCGGACGACAGCGTCGCCGAACTCGTTTCGTAATTCTTTCGCTCAGCCAATTTGTAAGTCGCTCACTCGTCCGCCGCTCGCACTTAGGCCGTCATGGCCGGACTTGTCCCACGGTGGTCGGCTTCCGACACAGTCGTCATCACCGGGCTCGTCCCGGTGATCCACGTCTTTCTTCGACCCAACCCGGGCGCGTGGATGGCCGGAACAAGTGCGGCCATGTCGGCCTTAGAGGGAGCGAAAATTTTGCATGCCCGGTAACCCTCGTATTCGAGCCTGAACCGGACAGGCGTCGAATTTTTCCGGCCATCCACGTGCCCCGATCGGGGCGAAGAGAAACGCCGATCGCGGGGACAAATCGGCAGTCGCGACGAAGGTATTGCCCACCAAAAAAATCGGGAGGCGCAAAGGCCTCCCGATCCGTCTTTCAGCCTGGCCAGGACGAGCTAGGCGGCGTGCAGCAACTCCAGCGCTTCCTCATAAACGGCCATGTTCTTGCCGAAGGAGATCGCCGCTGCCTGGACGCCGCAGACCAGATGCATCCAGCGCCACGGCTCGTGGGTGGTGCGGAATTCTTCGATGATCGCCTGGTGATGCTTGAAGGCGTGCATCTCGGTAAAATTGTCGTGGCACACGATCTCGGCCAGCCGCGCGATCAGCGCCTGCGCGTCATAACCGCTGTTGACGTATTGCTGGGCCAGGTTGACGGTCGCCCTGACCTCCGGCACCGCCCTCATCAGCCCCAGATTGCTGACCTGTGCCCAGTCGGTCGGCGGCTGGTTGTAGATGCTGTGGGTGATCGCATCGAGCAGCTGCTCCTGCGACCGCGGCGGCAAGGCGGCGACGGCGGCCCAATCCGGCTGCGGGGCCGGCTGCATCCGGCTCGCCGTCGAGCGGATCTCGGGGCCGGACTGCCAGGTCAGCAGCAGCAGCAGCTTGTTGCGCAGGCTCAAGCCGTCCATCCGCAGCAAATAGCGCCGGATGTTCGCGCTGGTGTGCAGGTGGACATCCATCGGATTGCCGCCGAGCGAGCGCAGGAACAGGCCCGCAGCCCCGATCGACAGGGCTTCGCCGGCACCCTCCAGGGACAGCCCGTCGGCGAGGGCCTTGGCCATCAGCACCGGGATCTCGGCAAACACGTCGACCCGCCCGAGCGCCTCGCCGAGGCCGCCGATCGCCGCCGTTTCGTCATCGCCGCTCTGTTGGCGCGTGACCCGCTCCATCAGCTCGTGCTCGCCGATCAGCGCTTCAATCTCCGGGAGCATCGGGGCCGATGGGAAGCGCGCCACATAGCGCACCGCCTGCCGCATCAGAACCGAGAAATATTCCGGCTCGACCGACTCTGTCTCCAGCGCCCGCCAAGTGAAGGCCGGGAAGGCGAAGTAGTGATCATCGATGATGTTTTTCGGGATCGCCACGCTCAGCAGCAGATCAAAGGCTTCGATCCGCGGCGCATGCTCCCACAGCCACAGGAACAGATGGTCTGCCTTGTTGCTCTCGCCGCGCGAGCAAGCCATCAGAAAGGCCGCCTTGGTCGCCTCGACCCCACCGGCATCCTCCGGCGCAAACTCCAGGAGGGCGTAGGGCCCCATCGCCGGATGGTGGATGTGTTTATTCGACAGCGCGACATGCTGCAGGATCGGGACAAAACGCTCCTCGCCCTCGAGGCGCCCGACCAGCTGCGAGACCGCGTGCAGACCGACCAGCGGATGTAGCGGCCCGCCATGATGGCCTGGCGGCAGGTCGGTCGAGCGCGCCACGGCCAGCGCCGACGCGGTCAGCATGGTCTTGGTCGGGACCCCGGCGCGCAGCTTTTCGAGAGTGCGGTCGAGAATTTCCGCCGGCGGCGTATCCTCGATAAACTGAACCAACGGCTCGATGGCGTCGGCGTACTGAACACGGTTCGGCATGATCGGTTCTCCCGTAAGTGCGGTCCTGTCTGTTGCGCTGACTTCACTCGTCCGATTGACGCGGCGCCTTCTCGCAGCCGTGAATGCGTGTAATTCACGATTGGGCATGGTGACCCGGCTGGCAAGAAAATTCGAGCGCGATCGGCGCATAGCCGCTAGCCGCTTTGCGGGGGTGCCAGGTGGCCGGTGGCTAGCCGCCGCGCTGCAGTACCGGTCCGCACAGGCCGAGGGCGGTATTGACCAAGGCCAGGTGGCTCAGCGCCTGCGGGAAGTTCCCCGCCATACAGCGCCGGCGGGTGTCCCATTCCTCCGCTAAAAGTCCGACATCGTTGCGCAGCGCCAGCACGCGTTCGAGATAGGCGCGCGCCGCCCGGTCGCGTCCTTGCAGCCCGAGGCAATCGGCGAGCCAGCAGGTGGCGGCGACGAAAGCCCCTTCGTGCGGGCGGTCCGGTGATTGCGCCCGGCGATACACCAGGCCGTCCTCGACCAGTTCGCGCTCGATTGCGGCGATCGTCGCGGCCATGCGCGGGTCGTCGGCCGGCAAAAATCCGACCAACGGAAGCAGCAACAGGCTGGCGTTGAGATCGTCGGAACCATAGGCCTCGACAAAGCTGTTGCGCGCCGGACTGAAGCCGTCGCGGCAGATCTCGCCGTGGATTTCCACCCGCAGCGCTTCGAAGTGCTGCCGCCGGTCCCGGTCGAGAACCCTGCCACGCCAATCGAGCTTGAGGAAGCGGTCGACCCCGACCCAGGCCATCACCTTCGAATAAGTGAAATTCTGCGGCGCTCCGCGCGATTCCCAGATACCCTGATCGGGCCGCCGCCATATCTTGTCTATGTGATCGACGATTCCTTGCTCGACATCCATGCCCCAGGGGCGCTCCTGCAACCCGGCCTGTTCGGCGATACGGAGCGAGTTCGAGCGCCTCGCCAAAGATGTCGAGCTGGAATTGCCCGGCCGCGGCATTGCCGACCCGCACCGGGCGGGCATCTTCATAGCCCGGCAACCAGGTGACCTTGCGTTCGCCATAGAGGCGGGCGCCGTCGCACCGATAGGCCGTGCGCATTCGCCCCGGCGCCCCGGAGGCAACTCGCAGCAGCCAGTCGCGCCAGGCGCGAGCCTCGTCCTTGTAGCCGGCATTGAGCAGCGCGCACAGGGTGAAGGTCGAGTTGCGCAGCCAGCTGTAGCGATAATCCCAGTTGGCTCTGCCACCCGGGATTTCCGGCAGCGAGGTGGTCGGTGCCGCGATCATGCCGCCGGTGTCCCGATGGCTCAGCGCATGCAGGGTCAAGAGCGACCGGCGCACCGCCTCGGGCCAATCGGTCGGGCGGTCGAAGCGCTCTGCCCAGCTCCGCCAATAGCGCTCGGTCTCGGCGATCGCGCGGTCCAGACCGGCGCTTGGATCGAGCGCTGCCGGCGGGGGCTCGTAGGCTTGCCCGTATTGCAGGACAAAGCTGACGGTCTGCCCGGGCTTGACCGAAAAATCCGCGGTGACCCGGCCATCGACGAGTTGCAGGTCGACATCGGCGCGCAAGATGACGAGATCCGGCCCGACGATTGCGGTAATTTGTCGCGGCGCGGCGTGTAGCCACGGCGTCTCGGCGCCGTAGTCGAAGCGCAACGCCAGATCAAGGACAAAGCCGACCTCGCCGGCCTCGCCGCTGACCCGGCGGATCAGCGCGCTGTGGGGCCCGCCGATCGGCATCAGATCGGTCACCGTGGCCCGTCCGGCAGCGGTCGCGAAGCTCGTCTCCAGAATCAATGTGTCGGCGCGGTAGCGACGCTCGGTTGCAGCCTCCTCGGCCGGAGCAAGCCGCCAACAGCCGTGGCGTGCGTCGCCGAGCAGCGCGGCAAAGCAGGCGTCGCTGTCGAAGCGCGGCCAGCACAGCCAATCGATCGATCCGCCACGCGAAACGAGGGCGACGGAGCGGCGGTTGCCGATCAGCGCGTAGTCTTCAATGCGCGGCTTTTCAGGTGGGTTCATCGGGTCCGATGGCTGAGAGGAACTGTCGGCCGCATGTCGCGGTTAGAGGGGAAACACCGCAGCGGCGGTTTGGTGCGCGCCAATGACGCTGCCGCAGCGGTTTTCATGGATCCCGCTCGAGAAGGCGAACATCATGGCCAAAACCGTCGGCGACTTTATCGTTGAACGTCTGCATCAATGGGGCGTGCGACGGATCTACGGCTTTCCAGGCGATGGAATAAACGGGTTCTTCGGCGCGCTGCAAAGGGCCAAGGGCAAGATCGAGTTCGTCCAGGTGCGGCACGAGGAGATGGCCGCCTTCATGGCCTCGGCCCACGCCAAGTTCACCGGGGAGCTGGGGGTCTGCACCGCCACCTCCGGTCCCGGCGCGTCGCATCTGGTGACTGGACTGTACGATGCCCGCCTCGACCACATGCCGGTGCTGGCGATCGTCGGACAATCGGCGCGCTCGGCGATTGGCGGGCATTATCAGCAGGAAGTCGATCTGCCGGCCCTGTTCAAAGATGTCGCCGGCGCCCTGGTACAGACCGCCATGGTCCCGGCGCAGGTGCGCCATCTGGTCGACCGATCGGTGCGCATCGCGCTCGGCGAGCGCCGGGTGACGGCACTGGTGTTGCCGAACGACATCCAGGACGTGGCCTACGAAGCCCCGCCGCGCGCGCATAACATGCTGCATTCGGGTGTCGGCTACGACCGGCCCAAAACCGTGCCCTACGAGCGCGAGCTCAAACGCGCCGCCGATGTGCTCAACGCCGGGAAAAAGGTCGCGATCCTGGTCGGAGCCGGCGCGCTGCACGCGACCGACGAGGTCATCGCGGTCGCCGACAAGCTCGGCGCCGGAGTGGCCAAGGCGCTGCTCGGCAAGGCGGCGCTGCCCGACGATCTGCCTTGGGTCACCGGCTCGATCGGGCTGCTCGGCACCAAGCCGAGCTGGGATCTGATGACCGAATGCGACACCTTCCTGATGATCGGCTCGGGCTTCCCCTATTCGGAATTCCTGCCCAAGGAAGGGGCGGCGCGCGGCGTCCAGATCGACCTCGCTCCCGACATGCTGAGCCTCAGATTTCCGATGGAGGTCAACCTCGTCGGCGACAGCGCCGAGACCTTGCGGGCGCTGTTGCCGTTGCTCAGCGAAAAATCCGACGGCGCCTGGCGCAAGCGGGTCGAGGGCTGGACCAAGGAGTGGTGGAAGACCCTCGAGGACCGCGCCAAGCAGCCGGCCAAGCCGATCAACCCGCAGCGGGTGGTCTGGGATTTGTCGCCGCGCCTGCCCGAGCGGGCGATCATCACCAGCGATTCCGGCTCCTGCGCCAACTGGTACGCGCGCGACCTGAAGATCCGCCGCGGCATGATGTGCTCGCTGTCGGGCGGGCTCGCCTCGATGGGGGCGGCGGTGCCCTATGCGATCGCCGCCAAGTTCGCTCATCCGGGCCGCCCGGTCATCGCCCTCGTCGGCGATGGCGCGATGCAGATGAACAACATGGCCGAGTTGATCACGGTCGCCAAATACTGGCGGAAGTGGGAAAGCCCGCGCTGGATCTGCGGCGTCTTCAACAACGAGGATTTGAACCAGGTCACCTGGGAGCAGCGGGTCATGGAAGGCGACCCGAAATTCGAGGCCTCACAGGAAATCCCCAACGTTCCGTATCACAAATTCGCCGAGCTGATCGGGCTCAAGGGGATCTATGTCGACGATCCGGATCATGTTAGTTCGGCCTGGGAACAGGCGCTCGATGCCGACCGTCCGGTGGTGATCGAATTCAAGACCGATCCCGAGGTGCCGCCACTGCCGCCGCATATCACCTTGAAGCAGGCCAAGGCGTTTACCGCGAGCTTGATCAAGGGCGACCCGGACGAGGGCAGCGTCATCCTCGGCACCGCGCGCGAGGTGCTGGCCTCGGTCCTGCCCGGGAAAGGTTGAGCAATGACGGGAAAGGCGGGCGAGGCGCCGATCGGGCGGGTCGCCGCGCGGGCCTTTGAGATCCCGACCGACGCGCCCGAAGCCGACGGCACCTTTGCCTGGGACAGCACTGTATTGGTGCTGGCCGAAATCGCCGCCGGCGGCGAGACCGGGCTCGGCTACACCTATTCGGACGCCTCGGTCGCGGCGCTGATCGAGCGCAGCCTGGCGCCGGTGCTGGCCGGGCGATCGGCGTTCGATATCGCCGCGGCCAACGCGGCCTTGTGGCGCCGGGTGCGAAACCTCGGACGCTCGGGACTGGCGGCGACGGCGATCTCGGCGCTCGACCTCGCAATGTGGGATCTGAAGGCGAAGCTTCTCGGCATCCCGCTCGCCCGGTTGCTCGGCCGCTGCCGCGACACGGTGGCAATCTATGGAAGCGGCGGCTTCACCACCTATTCGGACGAGCGGCTGCGCAGTCAGCTCAGCGGCTGGGTCGAGCGCGACGGCTGCCGGTGGGTCAAGATGAAGGTCGGCAGCGAGCCCGAGCGCGACCCGGCCAGGGTCGAGGCGGCGCGCGCGGCGATCGGCGGCGCCGGGCTCTTCGTCGATGCCAACGGAGCCTATACGGCTACCCAGGCGCTGGCCCTGGCCCAGCATTTCGCCGCGCAGCAGGTCACCTGGTTCGAGGAGCCGGTCTCCTCGGACGATGTCGCCGGCCTGGCGCTGGTTCGGGCGCGCGCCCCCGAAGGCATCGACATCGCCGCCGGCGAATATGGCTACAACCTCGATGATTTTCGCCGCTGGCTCGCCGGCCCCGCGGTCGACGTACTGCAGGCCGACGCCACCCGCTGCGGCGGGGTCACCGGCTTTCTCGAGGCTGCCGCCTTGTGCGAACCGCATCATCTCGATCTCTCCGGCCACTGCGCGCCGGCGATCCACCTCCCCATCGCCGCCGCCGCGCCGCGATTGCGCCATCTCGAATGGTTTCACGATCATGTCCGCATCGAGCACATGCTGTTGGACGGCGCACCCAAGCCGTGCGGCGGCGTCATCGCGCCCGATTTGAGCCGTCCGGGATTCGGCCTCGTCTTCAAGGAAGCCGACGCCGAGCGCTTCCGGGTGCAGTGACATGGCACGAACCGCATTGCTTTTCGGCCTGGCGACGCTGGCGGCGGCCGGCGCGGTGGCGATCGTGGCGAAAGGTCGCCTCGTCGGCCGGGAGAATGCCGCCGGGCGGCCGGAAGTCTTGCCCGCGGGCAATGTCCCGAGTGTCGCGAGGGTCGCGGCCGGCGGGCTTGATCGGGCCTCGGCGCTGCTCGCTGCCTCGGCGCTGGCCGACAGCGCGGTCGAGCATTACCGCGGCTCGTTTCACAACAAGGCAATGTATGCGCCGCTCGCCGTGTCGAGCTTGACCCTGGCGGCGAGCCTGCGCGATGCCGCGGGCGGCGGCGGGGCGCTGCCGCTGCCGCGGGCCGTCACCAACGGCTTGGCGCTGGCGACCGGGATCGCCGGCACCGGGTTCCATCTTTACAATATCACCAAGCGGCCGGGTGGGTTTGGCTGGCTCAACCTGTTCTACGCCGCGCCGTTGGGCGCGCCGGCGGCACTGTCCCTGGCGGGGCTGCTCGGCACCGCGGCTCACCGTCTGCGCCGTGACGAGGGCGCTCCGTCCGGCCCGCTGCTCGCCGGGCTGGTCTCGATCGGCCTCTTCGGCACCGCCAGCGAGGCGGCCCTGTTGCATTTCCGCGGCGCCTACCACAATCCGGCGATGGTCATCCCGGTCACCGCCGGCCCCGCCGCCGCGGTGCTGTTGGCGCGAGCGGCACTGACGGGCCAGTCGAGACCGGCTGTCGCGCGCTGGACGCTGCGGCTCCTGGCCGGGATCGGCTTTGCCGGCTCGGCGTTTCATGCCTACGGCATCCAGCGCAACATGGGTGGCTGGCGCAACTGGTCGCAGAATTTGTTGAACGGCCCGCCATTGCCGGCGCCGCCGGCCTTCACCGCGCTCGCCATTGCCGGGCTCGCGGCGCTGCGGCTGATCGAGGAGCAGAAAAAGTGAGCGGGCGCTATCCGGGATACGACGTGCTCGCCAAGCGGCAGACGCCGTCATGGAACGAACAGACGCGACGGGTCATCGACCAGCGGCTGGCGATCCCGCGCGAGCCGCGATTTTTGGCCGAGGCCGAATGGAAGACGCTCGAAGCGGTGTGTGGGCGCATCATGCCGCAGCCGAACACGAGGCCGCCGGTGCCGACCGCCGCGATGGTCGACGCCAAGCTGCGCGAGAACCGCGGCGACGGCTACCGCGACTATCGCCTGCCGCCGCTGCGCGAGGCTTGGCAGCGCGGCTTGCGGGCGCTCGACGCCGAGGCACGCCGGGCGCACGGGGTCGCATTTCACGCGCTCGACGACGGCGAGCAGGACGCTTTGTTGCACGCGGCGCAGGCTGGCCGGCTCGCCGACCCCGCCTGGGAACGCATGGATAGCGCAATCTTTTTCGCAAAACGCCTGCTGCCCGATATCGTCAGCGCCTATTACGCCCATCCGACCGCCTGGAACGAGATCGGCTTTGGCGGCCCGGCGAGCCCGCGCGGCTATGTGCGCATGAACTTCGACCGGCGCGACCCTTGGGAAGCCGCCGAGGCCAAGCCGGGCCGCGAGGCCGCAGCCGCCGAGGAGAATTCCCATGTCGGATGATCCACAGCAGACGCCGCGCGGAAAGAACGGCCGGGCGCCCGATGTCTTTGCCCCCGGCGGCTGGCTGCCGATGCACGAATATGCCGAGAGCGAGGCGGTCGACTTCGCCATCGTCGGCACCGGGGCCGGCGGCGGCACGCTGGCCTGCCGCCTCGCCGAGGCCGGGTTTTCGGTCGTCGCCTTCGATGTCGGGCCGTGGTGGCGGCCACTCGAAGATTTCGCCTCCGACGAAACCCATCAGCAGAAGCTCTATTGGACCGATGAGCGCATTTGCGACGGCGCCGACCCGCTGACGCTCGGCGCCAACAACAGCGGCCAATCGGTCGGCGGCAGCACGGTTCATTTCGCGATGTTGTCGCTGCGCTTCAGGCCGGAGCGGCTCAAGTCGCGTTCGCTGTTGGGCTATGGCGTGGATTGGCCGATCGACTGGCGCGAGATGTGGCGTTATTACGGCGAGGTCGAGCAGGCGCTGAAGATTTCGGGCCCGGTCAATTATCCTTGGGGGCCGAAGCGCCCGCGCTACCCTTATCGGCCGCACGAGCTGAACGCGGCGGGATTGGTCCTGGCTAGGGGCGCGGAGGCGATGGGCATCGACTGGGTGCCGACCCCGCTGGCCACGATCTCGGCCCCGCGCGGGCGGGCGCATCCCTGCGTCTATCGCGGCTTCTGCCTTTCCGGCTGCGCGACCAACGCCAAGCAGAGCGCGCTTATTACCTGGGTCCCGCGGGCGGTTAAGGCCGGCGCCGAGATCCGCGACTTAGCCATGGTCGGCCGCGTCGAGAGCGACAGCCATAGCGGGCTCGTTACCGGCGTTCATTATTGCCGCGAGGGCAGCTGGCGGTTCCAGCGAGCGAAAAACGTCGTCGTCGCCGGCTATGCGATCGAGACCCCGCGGCTGCTGCTGAATTCCGCTGGGCCGCGATGGCCCGACGGTCTCGCCAACAGCTCGGGCCTGGTCGGCAAGAACTTCATGGTGCAGTCGAACCAAGCCGTCTACGGCACGATGGACCAGGAGGTTCGCTGGTACAAAGGTCCGCCCTCGCTGAGCCTGACCGAACACTGGATCTACAACGATGCCGGCAAGGACTTTTTCGGCGGCTACTCAATCTCGAGCCAGGGGCCGCTGCCGGTGGCTTGGGCGACCGTTGTCGCCGGATCGCGCGGATTGTGGGGCGAGAAGCTGCGTCACGAAATGGAAAAATACAACCATCAGGCGGGTCTTAAAATTTGCGGCGAGGTCATGCCGAGCGAGCAGAACCGGGTGAGCCTCGCCGATGAAACAGACCGTTTCGGGCTGCCGATCGCGCGTGTGACTTTTTCTTATGGCGAGAACGACAAGAAATTGATCCGCCATGCCATCGGTTCGATGCGGCAGTGCCTCGAACTGGCCGGCGTCAGCGATTTATGGGAGGAGATGGACGATACCGCGCATTTGCACGGCACCGCGCGCATGGGCGACGACCCACGCCACAGCGTCGTCAATGCCGATTGCCGCAGCTGGGACATCTCCAATCTGTGGATCTGCGACGGCTCGGTGTTTCCGACCGTCGGCGGCGTCAACCCTTCCTTGACCATCCAGGCGATCGCCTGCCGCACCGCCGACCGCATCCGGGCGCTGGCCGCGCGCGGCGAGCTCTGAGGGCCGGCGCGGGCCGACCCCGTCGGCCCACTCTTCGACATCGGCGATTCGGCGGCGTTCAGCCGCTCGGGGCGACCGGCTCGGCGTAATAGTGGGTCAGGGTTATCTTGATGCATACCGCCACCGGCACGGCGATCAGCAGCCCGACCACGCCGAACAGGATCGCGCCGCAGACGAACGAGATGATCACCACGACCGGATGGATGCGCGCGGCCTCGCCCAGCACCAGCGGGCCGACCAGGTTGTCGATCGACAGCCGCAGCGCGATCGCGAACCCGATCAGCAACGCGGCCGCGGCGATGCCGTTCTGCTGGATGGCAATAACCCCGACCAGAGCGCCCGAGAGAAACGGGCCGATCACCGGAATGAGCTCGAGCAGCCCGACGGTGAAGGCCAACAGCACGGCGTCGGGCAGATGGAAGACCGGGCCAAAGCCGATCCAGGCGACGCTGGAGGTGTAGGAGACGACGATCGCCAGACCGACCAGGTAGCGGCGCAGGATCGGCACAATTTTGGGCAGCAGATCCTCGACCGAGCCGCGGTGCTCGGGTGGCAGCAGCCAGATCGTTCCGCCGGCGAGACGCGGCCCCGAGATCATGAAGTAGGGCATCAGGACAAGGGTCAGGAACGCGCCGAAGATTACCGAGGCCACCAATCCGACCGCTCGCCCCACCACGCCGAGCCCGACCACGCCTTCCAGCGCCCCGCCCAGCGTCTGCACCAGCTGGTCGGGCGTGTAGCGCTGGCCGAATAGAATGACGCCGTGGCCGCCGATCAGCTCGCCGAGAAAGTGCCGCAGGATCTCGGGCGCGGTCGCCACCAGGTGGGTCACGCTGCGCACCGCGGTGGCGCCGACGGCGTAGCCGATGGCTCCCAGCACCGCCAGAACCAGCAGATAGAGCACCGCCGCCACCGGCCAGCGCGGCAGCCCGAGCCGCCGCTGCAAACGCTTGATCAGCGGGTCGAGCACAAAGGCCACGGCCACGGCGAAGATGAACGGCAACAGCGCGATGCGGATCTCGTAGAGCAGCAGCGCCAGCACCGCGAGCACCGCCGCGATCGCCCAGCCGCCGACGCGCGAGCGGCGCGGGCCCCGGGTCGCACCGCCCCCGATGCCGGAGCCAGCCATGCCGGGACCCGCCGTGCGGGAACTCGCGGTGCCGGATCTCGGCCCTAGAGCTTGGGCGGCATCACGATTGTCCGCGTCGGTCACGATCGTGGCTGCGAGGGCTTCCGGTGGAAGTCGTATTTTCGCCCCTTCCAGGTCACCCTTCCGGCGCGGTGCAGCAGCAGACCGTGGCAGGCGAGCAGGAATGCCGCCGTATAGCCGCAAGGCAGCAATATGCCAAAGATGGCTGGAACGCGAAAATGGCGGGCAGTGCCGAGCTGCACGCCGACGACGATCGCCGAGCCGACCGCCGCCACGGCAAGCCCGGCCCATTCGAGCACCGAGGGGTGCGGAAAAATCGCGACGGCGATCGCGGCGGGGAGCGCCAATGCCGCCCAGCCGACAGCCATGCCGGTCGCCGCCGCCGCCAAGCTCAGCCCGCTGCTGCCGAGGATTTCGAGCGCGTTCTTGGACAGCCCTTCCCACAATGAGGGCAGGTCGCGGTACATCCGGGTCGAAGCCAGATGCTCCGCCGCCAGCACCCGAACCCGGTATCCGGCCTGTTGCGCTCTGAGCGCAAGCGCCTGGTCCTCGCAGATTGCGCCGGCAACCGCGGCATGCCCGCCCAGATCGAAATAGACTTGCCGCCGGATCAGGATGAACTGGCCATTGGCCCCGGCCGCCGCGGCACCGGGGGTTGCCGCCGCGCCGAGATCCTTGGCACAGGCGATGATCAAGAGCCCGGCGGGGAAGATCAGCCGCTCCCAGAAGCTGCCGAGCTCTTGGAAGGGGTGGAGCGACAACAGGTCGATCTCCTGGCGCAAGGCGGTATCGAGCGCGGCGGCGACCAGCTGCCGGGCGGCGCGAACATCGGCGTCGATAAAGCACAGCCAGCCGCCCTGCGCCGCAAGCGCGCCGCGCCAGCAGGCGTGCGGCTTGCCAACCCAGCCAGCCGGAAGGGCGCCGGCGGCGACCAGCCCCGCCGGGCAGCCGCGCGCGATCTCTCGCTCGACCGCCGCGGCGGTGCCGTCTTCCGAGCCGTCATCGACGACGACGATCGAAAACCGGCCCGGCAAGCCCTCCTGTGCCGCCAGCCCATCGAGGCAGGTCACGATGTTGTCGATCTCGTTGCGGGCCGGGACAATGATCGAAACCGGCGCAGCGGGCACCGGTTTTGCTGGTACGACGAGGGTTGTCAGGCGATGGGCGCGAAACTGCCGCAGCGCCCGCGACAGCAGGTAGAGGACCAGTCCGGCCCAAATCGCTCCGGTCAGCAGGGCCGGCATTTATCCCACCCGAAACGGTTCGCGGCTGCGGCGCGCCGCCATCAGCGCGGAAGGTAGTTGCGCAGCAGCGTGGATCGCGAAATCCACAGCTCGCGATGGTCGCGGCGAAACGGCAAGCGAGCGAGCGCCGCCGGGTTGAAGGCGCGGGTCAGACCCCACAACAGGCAGTCGTCGCCGAAATCGTGCGCCCGCCGCAGCCACGAGCGCTCGCTGGCGATGTGCTCGAAGCCGTAGCGCTGGGCGACGCGATGCGGCCGTTGCCGCTGCCGGCTATAAAGGGCAGCCTCGCCGCGCAACGCCTGCACCTCGCGCCAGGCGCTGTCGGTTTCGACATGAGCGGCCAGTGCGCATAGCGAGCCAACCACCTGGTTGTGCATCGCGCGGGCCCATTCGAGGCCGGGGCCGCGATCGGTGTAGCGCGGCAGGTGTTCGTTCCAGAAATGCAGCACGCCGATCACCTCCCCGGACTCGATCCGGGTGCCGTCGGATAGCGCGAGCGCCGATCGCGTCCGGCTCAGCCCGACGCGAAAGACGCAGGCCGGGTCGTCGGTAAATTCGTAGATGCCATAGCAGGTGCGCAGGATGGTGTCGCACCAGCTGACCGAACTCGGCCCACAATTCATCGGGCCAAGTCGCGGGTTCGCCATCAACCGCGGCTCTCACCGGCGCTGCCGGCGATGATGCATCAGCGCTCATCGTTGGGGATTTCGAAGAACCGCATCGCCGATGCCTGACCGGCAGGCATGCAGAGCTGGCGTAGTGGCACAGCCGACGAGATCCGTTGCCGGGCGCGGCGCCACGGCCAACTCGCGACCTGACACGCCGAGGGTGAATTTCGACCCGGTGGGGTCCGGCAACGATGCGAACCGCATGGCACGAGCTCCGACTGTCCTGCATGCGCTAAACGCGAATTGGACCGCTACGATCCCTGCGCGAAACAAAAGATTGTACGCACCGCGAGGATGCGGTGCGCCGGGGCTCAGCGGCTCACTGCGGAAGATCGGGGCAGCTTCGCTCAGCGGCGCCAAGATCTCTCGGGTTTCGTCATACCGCCGCGGCCAAAAAAACCGCCAGTTGTTGCGGAACTGAAACCCGCTTCTTGCGTTGGCGGCTTCGGCGGGGCTCGACGGCTTCGCCCGGGGGACGAACCGGTGGCGATCTTCGGTCCGCGCGCGAACCTGTTCATGAACGCGGCCCTGATCGCGGTGTCGGCCGGGCTGCTCGTCCTGCTGCTGATCGCATTTGGGGTGCCGGTGATGGGCTACAGCACGCAGTTCGAGCTGATCCCGGCGCAGCCGGTCCCGTTCAGCCACAAGCATCACGTCAGTGGGCTCGGGCTCGACTGCCGCTATTGCCATACCACGGTCGAGGTTTCGCAGAACGCCGGCATGCCGCCGACCGAAACCTGCATGACCTGCCATTCGCAGATTTGGACCCATGCCGCAATCCTGGCCCCGGTCCGGCAGAGCCTGGCCGACGGCAAGCCGCTGCGCTGGACTGCGGTCTATACCTTGCCTGATTACGTCTATTTCGATCACAGCATCCATATCGCCAAGGGCGTCGGCTGCACCGAGTGCCACGGCCCGATCGGCGACATGCCCTTGACCCGAAAAGCCGCCAGCCTCGACATGGGCTGGTGCCTCGATTGCCATCGCAATCCAGCGCCGCATCTGCGCCCGCTCGACCAGGTGTTCAACCCGCACTGGCGCCGCACGCCTGGCACCCCGTCGGGCAAGGCCTTGATGGCCGCCTATCACATCCATCCACAGACCTTGGAGGACTGCTCGGTGTGCCACCGATGAGCGAGTCTGGGCGGGACTATTGGCGCAGCCTCGAGGAGTTGGCCGAGTTCGCCGGACTTTGCCGCGATGGTCGAGCGCGAGGTGCCGCGGTTCCGCGCGGTGCTCGGCACGCTGGAGCGGCGGCGCTTTCTGCAGCTGATGGCGGCGTCGATGGCGCTCGGCGGGCTCTCCGCCTGCGGCCCGGAGGTCGAGTCGCGTCAACGCCTGCCCTATGTCGAGCAGCCGCCCGGCATGGTGCCCGGCCGGTCGCGCTATTACGCGACGGCGAGCACGGTCGAGGGATATGCCACTGGCGTGCTGGTCGCCCATCAGATGGCGCGGCCGGTTAAGATCGAGGGCAATCCCGACCATCCGGCGAGCCTCGGCGCGGCCAGTGCCATCATGCAGGCGAGCATTCTCGAGCTCTACGACCCGCGCCGCGCCCAGACCATCATCGGCCGCGGGCAAATCGCCGCCTGGCAGGATTTTGTCACGGCGCTGATCGGCCGCGGCGCGCGGTTGACGCCGCGCGGCGGCGAGGGGCTGCGGCTGTTGACCGGGACCGTGACCTCGCCGTCGCTGGTGGCGCAGATCGCCGCGCTGCACCAGCAATTCCCGGCGTTGCGCTGGCACCAGTGGGAGCCGCTGCACCGCGATGCCGAACTCGCCGCCGCCAAGCGCGCCTTTGGGAGGCCACTCGATCAGGTGTTCGATCTCGACACCGCCGATGTGATCTTCGCGGTCGAGAGCGATCTGATCTCGGGCGTGCCGGGCTGGCTCGCCAATGCCCGCCAATTCGCCGCGCGCCGCCGCCCGGACGAGACCGGCGCCAAGATGAGCCGGGTCTATGCGATCGAAAGCACGCCCACCCTGATCGGCGCCAAAGCCGATCATCGGCTGGCCATGCGCCCGGCTGAGATCGCCGTCGCGCTGCGCCATCTCGCGGCCGCGCTCGGCGCCGGCCCGCAGGAGTGGAAGCAGGCAGCGGGCGCGAATGCGGCGTGGCTCGATGCCGCGGCGCAGGATCTGCAGCAGCATCGCGGCCGGGCGCTCGTCCATGCCGGGCGCGAGCAGCCGGCCGAGATCCACCTCCTGGCCTATGCGATCAACGGCGCGCTCGGCAGCTTCGGCGCCACGATCCGGCTGATCGAGCCGGTCGCCGCCTCGCCATCGCCGCAGCGGCAATCCCTGCAAGAGCTCGCCGCCGACATGGCGGCCGGCAAAGTCGACACTCTCTTGATGTTGGGGACCAACCCCATATACGACGCGCCCCCCGAATTCGATTTCGCCGGCGCGTTGCGGCGAGTGCCGTTCTCGGCCAACCTAGCCCTCTACGCCGACGAGACCGCGGTCGCCAGCACCTGGCGCATTCCGCAGACCCATGAATACGAAGCCTGGAGCGATGCGCGCGCCTTCGACGGCACGACCACGATCCAGCAGCCGCAGGTGCGCCGGCTCTATGGCGGCCATTCGGCGCAGGAACTTCTGGCGCTGTTGCAGGGCAACACGAGGCCCGACGACTACACCTTGCTGCGCGGCTATTGGCAGCGCCGGACCCAGCAGCAGGGCAACGGCGATTTCGAGCATTTCTGGCACCAATCGGTGCGCGTCGGGGTGGTCGCCAACACCGCCGAGGCGCCGGTCACGGCCGCACCGGCCGGCAACCTCGCCAGCACCCTGGCGTCGGCCGCGCCGATAGCGGGCAAGGGCCTCGATCTCCTGCTTCGTCCGGACGAGGTGGTGCGCGACGGACGCTTCGCCAATAACCCGTGGCTGTTGGAGATGCCGCGCACCTTCACTCGCCTGACCTGGGACAACGCGGCGCTGATCGCGCCGGCGACCGCCCAGCGGCTCGGCCTCGCCAACGAGGATGTGGTGGTCGTCGCGGCAAAGGGCGGCAAAGTGCGGGCACCGGTGTTCATCCTGCCTGGCCAGGCGCCCGACTGCATCACCCTGCCGCTCGGTTTTGGCCGCCGCGACGGCGGCCTCGGCGTTAATGTCGGCTTCGATGCCTATCCGCTGCGCAGCGCGGCCACCCCGTGGCTGATCGAGGGCGGCTCGCTCGGCAAGACCGGGGACACCTTGCGGCTGGCCAGCGTGCAAGGCCACGACCGCATCGCCGGACGCGATCTGGTGCATGAGGGCACGCTCGCCGAGTTCGCGAAAAACCCGCGCTTTCTCGCCGATAAAGAAAAGGACGAGTCGCTCTACCCCGGCTTCAAGTATCCGGGCCAGGCCTGGGCGATGACGGTCGACCTGAATTCCTGCATCGGCTGCCAGGCCTGCGTCGTCGCCTGCCAGGCCGAGAACAACGTGCCGGTGGTCGGCAAGGACCAGGTGCTCGACGGCCGCGAGATGCACTGGCTGCGCATCGACCGCTATTATTCGGGGCCGGCCGACGAGCCGCAGACCGCCTTCGAGCCGGTGCCGTGCATGCATTGCGAGAACGCGCCCTGCGAGGTGGTCTGCCCGGTGCACGCGACCGTGCATGACCATGAGGGGCTCAACGTCATGGTCTACAACCGCTGCGTCGGCACCCGCTTCTGCTCCAACAACTGTCCCTACAAGGTGCGGCGCTTCAATTTCTTCGGCTATGCGATGAAGGAGGAGCGCCCGGCCGAATCCTGGAACCCCGAGGTCACGGTGCGCGGCCGCGGCGTCATGGAAAAATGCACCTATTGCATCCAGCGCATCCGCATGGCGCAGATCGACGCCGACCGCGAGAACCGTCCGGTGCGCGACGGCGAGATCGTGACCGCGTGCCAGCAGGCCTGCCCGACCCAGGCGATCATCTTCGGCAACCGCAACGACTCGAAGAGCGAGGTCGCGCGGCGCAAGGCGAGCCCGCTCGACTATGTGCTATTGGGCGAGCTCAATACCCGCCCGCGCACCAGCTACGCCGCGATCATCCGCAACCCCAACCCGCTGATCAAGCCCGACAGCGCATGACCGCCGATAACCCATGACGATCGCCGCCGGCCAGCCGGATACGCTGCCGATCGTGCTGCCAGGGGTGACCTCGCGCTCGTTGAGCGAGGAGGTCAGCGGCCGGGTGTTGCGCCACGGCGCGCCGCGGTGGTGGTGGACCGGTTTCGGCATCTCGCTCGGCCTGCTCTTGGTTCTGCTCTTCGCCGTAGCCTGGCTGTTTGTCACCGGCATCGGTGTCTGGGGGGTCGAGATCCCGGTCGCCTGGGGGCTGGCGATCGCCGAATACGTCTGGTGGATCGCGCTGGCCAGCGGCGGCACCATCGTCTCGGCGCTGTTTTACCTGACCCGCTCGCCATGGCGCTCGGCGGTCAACCGGATCGCCGAGTTGATGATGCTGTGCGCCGCCGCGTCGGCCGGGATCATGCCGATCCTGCATCTCGGGCGGCCAGGTCTTTTCTATTGGCTGTTCCCCTATCCGAACGTAATGGGAGTATGGCCGCAATTTCGCAGCCCGCTATTGTGGGACTTCGTCTGCCTGCTTTGCTATATTTCGATGTCGATCATGTATTATTACGTCGGGGTGTTGCCCGACCTCGCCACCGTGCGCGACCTGGCGCCGACCCGCGGCAAGCAGATCCTCTACGGCATCCTGGCGCTCGGCTGGCGCGGCTCGGCGCGGCACTGGCGCCATCATCAGACCGTCTACTTCATCATGGCGGCGATCATGGCGCCGATGGTGATTTCGGTGCACAGCGTCGTCGGCCTCGATTTCGCCGGCGGGCTGACGCCGGGCTGGCATTCGACCCAGTTTCCGCCCTATTTCTTCTTTGGCGCGGTCATCTCCGGCATTGCGCTGGTGATCATGCTGACCATTCCCATTCGCCGTGGCTATGGTTTTCAAGACCTGATTACCGAATATCATTTGAACGCGCTCGGCAAGATCATGCTGGTCGGCAGCCTGATGCTCGGCTACTCCTATGTATGGGAGGCGTGGGGGCCGTATTACGGCAGCGATGTTGCCGAGCGCACGATGTTCGACGCGCGGATCTTCGGCCTCTACGCGGCGACCTACTGGGCGAAAATCGCGCTCAACCTGGTCATCCCGCAGCTGCTGTGGCTGCCCGCCGTGCGCCGCAGCGAAATCCTGCTGTTTCTGATTTCGGCCGGCATCATTGTCGGCATGTGGCTCGAACGCTTTGTGATCGTGGTGACGAGCCTGCACCGCAACTACATGCCTTCCGAGTGGGGCAATTACTATCCAACCTTGTGGGACTGGCTGATCCTGGCTGGCTCGGTCGGGCTGTTCCTGACCTTGTTCTTTCTGATCCTGCGCTTTGTGCCGATCGTCTCGATGGCCGAAATGCGCGAGATCGTCGAAAAAAAGGGGTCGCCGTGAGCGAGCCGCGCGACGGCCGGCCGTTCGGGATCATCGGCATCTTTGCCACCCCCGAGGCGGTGACCGCGGCGGCGCGGCAGTTTCGCACCCTCGGCTTCCGTGCGCTGGAGGCCTACACGCCCTATTCGGTCGACGGGCTCGACGAGGCGGTCCGCCCCGGCCGTCGCGCCTGGCTGCCGGTGGTGATCTTTGCCGGCGCCATAGTCGGCGCGCTGATCGGCTATTTGTTGCAGTATTGGGACGAAGCGGTCAGCTATCCGATCAACGTCGGCGGGCGGCCCTATAACAGCTGGCCGGCCTTTATCGTTTCGACCTTTGAGCTGACGGTGCTGTGCGCCATCACGGCCGGCTTTTTTGGCTTGCTGCTGGGCTGCCGGCTGCCGCGTCTCTACCACCCGATTTTTGCAGCAGCCGGCTTTGAGCGCGCCTCTGAGGATCGCTTCGTGCTGTGCGTCGGCGCCAGCGACCCAAGCTTCGAGCCGGGCCAGGTGCGGCGTCTGCTCGAGCGCCACGGCGCCGAACGGGTGGAGGAGGTGCCGGCCGAGGGTTCCGCCGAACAGCCGGGCGCGGCGCCGGCCGAGGTGCCGGGGTGAGGTTCGTCCCGTTCATCGCCATCGCCGGCCTGTGCGCCGCCCTGGTTGCCTGCGATAACATGGCCAACCAGCCGAAGCGGCTGCCATACGAGCTACCCTACGGCGCGCAAGCGCACTGGCCGGCACTGCCGCCGCCGCACACGATCGCCCGCGACGACCGGCCGGTACCGCCGCCGCCGGTCACCCTGGCATTGCTGCAACGCGGGCAGCAGCGCTTCGACATCTACTGCGCCCCATGTCACAGCCGCACCGGCGACGGCCGCGGCATGATCGTCGAGCGCGGCTTCCCGGCGCCGCCTTCCTATTACATCGAGCGTCTGCGGCAAGCGCCGGTTCAGCATTTCTACGACGTCATGACCCACGGCTACGGGGCTATGTTTCCCTATGCGTCGAGAGTGGCGCCGGCCGACCGCTGGGCGATCGCCGCTTACATCCGAGCCCTACAGGCGAGCGCCAGCGCGCATCTCGACGATGTACCGGCCGCCCAGCGGCAGTCGCTGGCGATGAGCCCCGCCCAGCCATGAGCCTCGGTCAGCCATGAGCAAGGCCCGGCGATGAGCGAGGCCCGGCAAATGCGCGAGGATCGCTCGTGGCGCCTGGCCAATCTGGTCGCGCTCGGCGCGCTGGTTCTGGGTGCGCTCGCCAGCATTCTCGGCGCGATCATCGACCCGGCCGGCTTTTTCCCCGCCTGGCTGTGCGCGTTTCTGCTGTGGCTCGGCGTGCCGCTCGGCGCGGTGACCCTGGTGCTGGTCCACGATCTGACCGGCGGACGATGGATGGCTGCGGCCCGGCCCGCGCTCAACGCCGCGATCGCGACGATGCCGCTCGCCGTTCTGGCCGGCGTTCCGGCGCTGATCGGACTGCGCGACCTCTACAGCTGGACCCATCCGGCCCCGAGCCTCGGCAACACCTTTTATCTGAACACCGGGTTTTTCCTGGTTCGCTACGTGCTCTACGCCGTCCTATGGAACCTGCTCGCCGGCTATGCGCTATGGGGACCGCGCGGCGCGGCGACACCGATTGCCCCGGCGCTGTCATGGCTGAGCGGCGTCGGCTTGCTGGTCCTGGCCTTCTCGGCGAGTTTTGGCGCGATCGACTGGATCCTCTCCCTGGAGCCGAGCTTCTGGTCCTCGGTATTTCCGATGATCGCCGGCGCCGGCTGGTTCAACACCGGCCTCGCCGTGGTCGCGCTGGTGGTCGCCCTGAGCGCGCCGCCGGTTGCCGCCCCGAGCCGCGCCGAGCCGGATCCGGTGGTCGACTTGGCCTCGATCCTGCTCGCCACGACGATATTCTGGGCCTATGTCGAATTCTGCCAGTTCCTGATCATCTGGGAGGAAAATCTCCGACCCGAGATACCCTGGTATTTGACCCGCTGGGTCGGGATCTGGCGACCGGCCCTGGAGGTCGGCTTCGGGCTCGGATTTGTGCTGCCGTTTTTGGTGCTGCTGTGGGCCCCGTGCAAGCGCAGCCGGCGCATCGTCGTCGCCATCTGCGGGCTGATCCTGATCAGCCGGGTGGCCGAAACCTGGTGGCTGGTTTTGCCGGAATTTCACCCGGCTGGGCCGTTCTGGCTCGATGCCGGAGCGGTGCTGGCGCTCGGCGCCCTGATGGCGCTTTTGTTCCTGAACCGGCTGCGCCGTGGCGACCTGACCGAGGGATGGCGACTGTCGGCCTGGAAGACGCGCCATGGCTGAGCCGGCCGAGCGCGTCGAGGTCAACGCTGACACCGGGTTCGAGACATCGGATTGGCCGGTCCGCACCGTCGCCCTGGTATTGCTCGGGGTGCTGGTCTTCCTGGTCGCAGCGCCGCTGCTGCTGATCGCCGCATTTCCCGATGCGGTGTCGGATGTCGGCCGCAGATTGTCGGTCGAGCCGCCGGCGCCGCGTCTGCAGACCGACCCGGCCGCGGACCTCGCCCGGTTTCGCGCCGCGGAAGACAAGCGGCTCAACACCTATTACTGGATCGACAAGCAGAATGGCATTGTCCACATCCCGATCGCCAGGGCGATGAAAGAGCTCGCCGCAAAGGGCATCCCGGGCTTTCCCAAGGCCTCGCCATGAAGGCCCTGATGGCCCGGCTGCTGATCCTGCTGCTGCTCGCTTGGGCGGGTCTGGCCCGCGCATCCGCCGCCGGTTTGCCCTTCCCGGCGTTTGATCCGCATCCGGGAGCGCAGCTGCCGCTCGATCTTCACCTCGCCGACGAGCACGGCCGCAGCGTGGCTCTGGGACAGTTCTTTACCGGCCGGCCGGTAATCCTGGTGCTCGAATACCTGCGCTGCAAAACGTTGTGCGGGCTCGCCCTCGGCGTCGCTGGCCACGGCGCTCCAGGCGCTGCCGCTCGATGCCGGGCGCGACTTCCAGGTCGTGGCCGTCAGCATCGATCCGCGCGACACCCCGGCCGACGCCGCCGCGGCCAAGGCCAAGTATCTGGCGATCTACCGCCATCCGGGTGGCCGGGCCGGCTGGCATTTCCTGACCGGGCCCAAGGCGGTCGTCGAACGGATCGCCAGCGCGGTCGGCTTTGCCTATCGCTACGACGCGGCGATCGACCAGTACATGCACCCGGTCGGCTTTGTCGTCGCCGCCGCCAATGGCCGGATCAGCCACTACCTGCTTGGTCATCGATCCCGCGCCCGCCGACTTGCGCGCGGCACTCGCCGATGCGGCGCAGGCCAAAACCGTAAGCCCGCTGACCCGCTTGCTGCTGTGGTGCCATGGCGAGGACCCGCAGCTCGGTCGCTTTACCGTACCGATCCTGGCGGCCTTCGCGTTCGCCAATGTGGGCGCAATGGTGGTGCTGGCCGGCGTCTTCGTCGTGATCCGGCGCCGGCGGGACGGCTGAGGCGGCGATGAGCTGGGTCCCGTTCTGGCCGCGGACGGCGGCGATCAGCGCCGATGTCGTGAACCGGCTGTTCATCGCCGAACTCGTGGTTTGCGGCTTGATCCTGATCCTGGTGTTCGGGCTGATGCTCGGGTTCTGCGTGCGCTATCGCCGCGGCAGCGGCGCCTCGCGCGCCGATCCGACGAAAAAGAGCTGGGTTTTCGAGATCGGCTGGACCGCCGCGACCTTGGTTGCCTTTCTCGGGCTCTTCATCTGGGGTGCCGAGATCTACATCTGGTTGTACCAATCGCCGCCTGGCGATCTCGAAGTTTTCGTCGTCGGCAAGCAGTGGATGTGGAAGATCGAGCATCCCGGCGGCCAGCGCGAAATCGACGCCTTGCACGTTCCGGTCGATAAGACGGTGCGCCTGGTGCTGGCCTCGCAGGACGTGATCCACAGCTTTTTCATCCCGGCGTTCCGGATCAAGCACGACGTCGTGCCGGGTACTTACGAGACGATCTGGTTCAAGGCGACCAAGATCGGCGTATACCGGATCGAATGCTCCGAACTGTGCGGCACCGGGCACGCAAAGATGATCGGCCGCGTCTTTGTCATGCAGCCGGCCGCCTATGCCCGTTGGCTGACCGACCGGGGGCCGCCGCAATCGTTGGCCGTGCAAGGCGAGGCGCTGTTCCGCAAATACGGCTGCAGCGGCTGCCACGGCGCCCACAGCACGGTCCATGCGCCGCCGCTCGAAGGCGTCTATGGCAGCTTCGTGCATCTGCAGGACGGCTCGGCCGTCAAGGCCGACGAGCAATACATCCGCGACTGCATTCTCGAGCCGCGCAGCTTCACGGTCGCCGGCTATCCGCCGATCATGCCGTCCTTTGCCGGTCAGATCGGCGAGGGCGACCTGATCAAGCTCGTCGCCTACATCCAGTCCCTTGCCAGATAGGATCCGCGCGATGGCCACGATCGCCGCCGATTTTCCGTCCGATTATCTGACCTCGGAGAACACGGTGCGCTCGTGGCTGCTGACCCGCGACCACAAGCGCATCGCGCTGCTCTTTTTCGCCTCGATCACCTTCTTCTTCTTTGTCGGCGGGATGGCCGCGACCCTGATCCGCATCCATCTCTTGACCCCGTCGGGCCTGTTTCAGCCGAGCATCTACAACCGGCTGTTCACGATGCACGGCATCGTCATGGTGTGGTTCTTTCTGATCCCGTCGATCCCGACCACCTTCGGCAATTTCCTGGTGCCGCTGATGATCGGCGCCCGCGACCTGGCCTTTCCGAGGATCAATCTCGGCAGCTGGTACGTGTTCAACATCTCCGGGCTGCTGCTGCTGGCGATGCTCTTCCTCGGCGGCGTCGACACCGGCTGGACCTTTTACGCGCCGTTCTCGACGCTGTTTTCCAACAGCTACGTCGCGATGGCGGCGCTGGCGGTGTTCATCAGCGGGTTTTCCTCGATCATGACCGGGCTCAATTTCGTCGTCTCGGTGCACCGGCTGCGCGCCCCGGGCATGACCTGGAACCGGCTGCCCCTGTTCGTCTGGGCGATCTATGCGACGAGCCTCGTCATGCTGCTGGCGACGCCGGTGCTGGCGATGGCGCTGTTCCTGGTGGCGGTCGATCATTTCATGCATGTCGGCATCTTCGACCCGACGCTCGGCGGCGACCCGCTGCTCTATCAGCATATGTTCTGGTTCTATTCGCATCCCGCCGTCTACATCATGATCCTGCCGGCGATGGGCGTGATCAGCGAGCTGGTCTCCTGCTTCGCCCGCAAGCCGATCTTTGGCTACACCGGCATGACCTACGCGCTTGATGGCGATCGCGGTGATCGGCTTCTTTGTCTGGGGCCATCACATGTTTACCGCCGGGATCTCGATCTATTCCGGCGTGGTGTTTTCACTGATGAGCTTTGTCGTCGCGGTGCCGTCGGCGATCAAGGTGTTCAACTGGACCGCCACCCTGCACAAGGGCTCGATCAGCTTCGATGCACCGATGCTCTATGCGCTGGGCTTTATCGGCCTCTTTACGGTCGGCGGGCTGACCGGGCTGATCGTCGCCACCGTGGCGCTCGACGTGCATCTGCAGGACACCTACTTCGTCGTCGCCCACTTCCATTACATCATGGTCGGCGGCGCGGTCAGCGCATTCTTTGGCGGCTTGCATTTCTGGTGGCCGAAGATAACCGGCCGGCTCTACCCGGAAATGTGGGCGCGGGTCGCCGCCATTTTGATGTTCGTCGGCTTCAACCTGACATTTTTCCCGCAATTCATTCTGGGATATCTCGGCATGCCGCGCCGCTATTACACCTATCCGGCGCAATGGCAGGTGTGGAACGTGCTGTCCTCGGCCGGGGCCTCGATCCTCGCGGTCGCCTATCTGCTGCCGCTCGGCTACCTGGCGTGGTCGATCTTTTATGGCCGCCGCGCCGGCCCGAACCCGTGGCGGGCGACCGGGCTCGAATGGCTGACGCCCTCGCCGCCGCCGCAGCGCAATTTCGTCCTCACCCCGACCGTGACCAGCGGCCCCTATGGCTACGACGCCGAGACCGGCGGCTATACCGCGCAGGACGGGTCGGTTCATGCATAGCCTGCGGCCGGAGATGCAGTACGCCACGCTGGCGCAGCAGGGCGAGACCGCGCAGCTCGGCATGTGGGTGTTCATCGCCACCGAGACGCTGTTTTTCGGCGGCCTGCTCTTTACCTATTTCATCTACCGGCAAGCCTATCCGCACGAGTTTGCCGCAGCCGGCAAGGACGCCGTCTTGTGGTGCGGCACGGTCAATATTGTGCTGTTGCTGACCAGCAGCCTGACCATGGTGTCGTCGATCAACGCCGCGGCCACCGGACGGCGCCGAGACCTGGCGCGCTGGCTCGCCGCGACCGCGCTCCTCGGCATCGCCTTCCTCGGGGTCAAGGGCTATGAATACTTCTCTGACTACCGCGACCAGGTCGTGCCGGCGATCAACTTTATCATCAAGCCGGGCGAGGCGCCGCCGAGCGAGCTGTTCTGGGCCTTCTATTTCGTCGGCACCGGCCTCCATGCCGTGCATCTGTCGATCGGCATCGCCCTCGTCTTTTACATGCTGTGGCGGGTGCGGCGCGGCGAATTGACCCCGGCCTATTACGCGCCGCTCGAGGTGCTCGGGCTATATTGGAGCTTTGTCGACGTGGTGTGGATTTTTCTCTACCCGGCGATCTACCTGGTGGGGCGGTCATGAGCCGGGGCGAGCGCCGGGCGATCACGTCGATTACCTACGTCATCGGCTGGCTGGTGCTGCTGCTATTGGCCGGGGTGAGCCTCCTCAGCGCTTATCTCCACCTCGGCGCGTTTGGCCCGATCATAGAGTTCGGCATTTCCGCCACCCAGGCGGCGATCGTGTTTGTGCTGTTCATGCGGCTCAGGACCCAGCCTTCCTTGAATTGGCTGTTCGCCGGCGCCGGCTTTTTCTGGCTGTTGTTCCTATACGGGCTCAGCATGACCGACTACGCGACCCGCCGCGGCTGGCCCTGGCACTAGCCGGGAATCTTTATGGCGGATGTACCTATTTTCGATCGCCGCGCAGGGCGCCCGCGGCGCGCAGCAGGCCGGCGGCGCCGATCAGCATCAGACCGACGAGGCCGGCCGCGACCGCGTTGCGGTGCCGGTCGGTGAACATCTCCCAGGAGTACCCGCGGGCGCTATCGTCGAAGCGGCCATGCGCGCCGAACTTGCCGTCGACCGTCCGGAACAAGTTGGCCGGCGCGTCGGCCGGCTTGGACTCGTCGGTCAACTGGCCCTCATAGCCGGCCTGGGCCAGATAATGGTCGAGCAGACCCGGTATCAGGGCGTTGCCGACAATCGCCTTGATCGTGGAAAACCCGACCCAGATTTCGCGGCGATGCGGGTGCTCGGCGGCAAAGGCGATCGCCCGCGCCGGCACCTCGGGCTGAAAGATCGGCGGCACCGGCTGGGTGCGCCGCCCCATCTTGTTCAATGCCCACTCGAACTGCGGCGTGTTGATCGCCGGCAGGTGGACCATTACCAGATTGATCGCGCAATTGTCGTGGATCAACTCGCTGCGCAGCGAGTTGGTAAAGCCGCGCACCGCGAATTTCGCCCCGCAATACACCGATTGCAGCGGGATCGCCCGGTAGGCGAGCGCCGAGCCGACATTGACGATCGTGCCGCGATTGCGCGGCCGCATATGCTTGAGCGCCGCCATCATGCCGTGCACCTGGCCCAGATAGGTGACCTCGGTAGCACGGCGGACTTCCTCCGCGGTGATCTCGGCGACCGGCGCGAAGGCCGTCGCCATCGCATTGTTGACCCATAAATCGATCGGGCCGAGCTCTTGCTCGACGCGGCTGGCCGCATCCTCGACCGCAGCGGAATTGGCGACGTCGGCGACCAGCGGCAGGGCCCGGACGCCCTCGCGGCGGATCAGCTGGGCCACGGTTTCCAGGCGCGGCAGATTGCGCGCCACGATCGCCACATCCCATCCGCGCCGGGCGAATTCGAGCGCGGTGGCGCGGCCAACTCCGGCGCTGGCGCCGGTCACAACGACAATCATTGGCGAGGCTCCGGTTGATCAACAGCAAGGCGGTATACGATGTTCTGGCGATAGGTCTCGCCCGGCCGCAAGATGGTCGATGGGAAATCCGGCTGGTTCGGGGCGTTGGGGAAACCCTGCGGCTCGAAGGCAAAGCCCGCCGATTGGCGATAGAGCCCGCCGCGGCCCGGGGCCGAACCGTCGAGGTTGTTGCCGGTGTAAAACTGCAAACCCGGCTGGGTGGTCAGGATTTCGAGCACCCGGCCGCTGCGCCGGCTGCGCACCCGCGTCGCCAGCCGCAAGGCCTCCGGATTGCCCCTGGGGAGCACAAAAAAATGGTCGTAGCCGCGGCCGTAGCGCAGCTGAATGTCCGGCTCGCGAATCCGCTCGGCGATCAGCCGCGGCGAGCGGAAATCGAATGGCGTGCCGGCGACGCCTCGGATCTCGCCGGTCGGGATCTGCTTCTCGTCGGTCGGCAGATAGGCATCGGCGAAAATCTCGGCCTGGTGCTCCAGGCAATCGCGCGCGAGCGGCCCATCGAGATTGAAATAGGGGTGGGCGCTCAAGGATAGCGGCGTCGGCCTCGTCGTACGCGCCGCAAAGGAGAGGGCGAGCTCAGGACCGTCGACGCTCCAGGTCGCCTCGGCGCTGACCTCGCCCGGAAAGCCCTGATCGCCGTCGGGGCTCACCAGGGTCAAGGGTCAGATGCCGGCCGTCGAACTCCGCGACCGACCAGAATTTCTTGCTAAAGCCTTCGGCGCCGCCGTGCAGGGTCGACCCATTGTCGTTCTTGGAAAGCTCAAAGGCATGGCCGTCGATGACCAATCGGCCATTGGCGATGCGGTTGGCGTTGCGCCCGAGCAGCGCGCCAAACGAGCCGCGATTATCGACATACCCCGCGACATTGTCGAAGCCGAGCACGACATGCTCTGGCACCCCGTCGCGGCCGGGCGCCTCGAGCGACACCAGGATGCCGCCATAATCGGTGATGCCGGCGCGCAGGCTCTCGCTCTCCAATGTGAACAGCCGCGCCGCCCGGGCATGTGCCAGCCCGAACGGAACACCTCCTGATACCGCGTCCACGACATGGCCCTCCTCGATCCGAGAACCCGGTGCTGCGCGGCCCGGTTCCAGCGCCGGTCGCCTCGCCGCTCGAATTTACCCGCCGGAGCGCCATTCGACCCTGACCACACCCTGTTCGCGGGCCAGCTCGCCGACGATTTTCGGCGTCGCATTATCGCCGCGCTGCCGAGTTTGATGCAGGCTGAGCACGAGCCGGCGCCGCCCGGTGACACCGTCGGCGATGAAATCGCTCTGCCAGATCGACAGATCGCTGTCTTGAAGCCGCCGGCGGATCTCGGTTTCGGCCGGACCGCCGGCCTCGACTTCGATCGCCAAGTGCGCCGGCGTTTCGCGCGGCAATCTATCCTCGACCCATTTCATGACCC
Organism: uncultured Alphaproteobacteria bacterium; assembly: GCA_963755435.1. Taxonomy (GTDB): domain Bacteria; phylum Pseudomonadota; class Alphaproteobacteria; order ATCC43930; family CGMCC-115725; genus AP-15. The sequence continues at coordinate 24,223 of CAVWJX010000009.1, read as the reverse complement.
ACAAAGCAAATAGGCCGAGCAACGTCGTCGCCGCGCCGAGCACCAGCTGGCCGCCGCCGAGGCACAGGCCGATCACCGTCACCAGCCACAAGGTCGCTGCGGTGGTGACCCCGACCACCACGTCGCCGCGCCGCAAAATCACGCCGCCGCCGATGAAGCCGACCCCGGTCAGAATGCCCAGCGGCAGCCGCATCAAATCGTTCATGATGAACGAATTGGCCGGCCGACCGGCCATTGGCAGCAGCAGATTGACCTGCAGCATGGCCGCCGACGCCGCCAGGCAGACCAAGACATTGGTCCGCATGCCGGCGGCTTTGCCGTGCTCGCTGCGATTGTAGCCGACGAGGATGCCGGCAACGAGGGTCAAGGCGAGGCGCAGGACCATATCGGTCCAAGAGAGCGGCGCGGTCATCGGCGTCATCGCGCCAAACCCGCTCCGGCATGCGGCCCGCCGCGGGGTTGTCGACGGCCGCCTCGACCGAAACCCCGGCTAATTTCCCAGGCAGCGGGGCAAGCGCCGCGAACCCCTGGTGTTTTGCCCTGGTAGGTTGATTTGAGCCGCAACCTACGATGCCAGAGCGCGCTCCATTTCGGAGATCAGCCGATCGTGGTCGATCGGCTTGCGCAACACCGGCCCCAGCGCCTCGTCCTCGATGCCGGGGATGTCATGGCCGGTGATGTAGACGATTTTCAATTCGCGGCGGCGCAGGCGCGCCATCCGCCCAAGAGCGAGGCCATTCACGCGCTCGGGCATGACGATATCGCACACCATCAGATCGATTGGCGCGTCGCTCTCCAGCAATTGCAGCGCCAGGCGATAGTCCGGAGCAAGCTCCACCTGGTACCCTGCTGGCGCGCAGGATCTGCGCCGAAGCCTCGGCAAACACCGGATCGTCGTCGACCAACAGGATACGGCCTAACCTTTCGGCCGTGCAGGACTGATCGGAGCTCATCGCAGCCACCTTGCTCACCCGGCCGGCATCGCTCGCGGGCCGGATTGCGGAACCGGATAGTCGGGCGTCAATTTAACATCCTGCACCGTTCGCCCGCAACCTATGACATCATGCCGGCCTATGTTTCGGGGCGGGTCTTGTTACCCCCGGCGTCACCAATTGCGGAAACCACGTGAGGAACGGCCGATGAGCGAGACGGCAGAGACGATAGTTCCCGCTCTGATCGAGCGGCATCACGAAAGATTGCTCGACGATTGGCTCGCCTGCCAGGTGCGCGAGGGCATGCTGCGCGGCGGCCAGATCAAGGAAGCCGAGCTGAGCGACCAGTCGCGCCGCTTTCTCGACGAGCTGCGCCGCGGCACGGCGACCGGCCGAATCGAGGACATCGCCGCCCGCGAATGGGCGGCGGCCCGCGAGGTGCTGGAGGAGCTGGCGCGCAGCCGCGCGGCCCAGGGTTTTAGCCCGTCGCAGACGGCGGGCTTCGTCTTTTCCCTGAAAGAGCCGATCTTTGCCTTGCTGCACCGCGAGCTGATCGGCAATGCACCGGCGCTGGCCGCGGCGACCTGGACCGTATCGGCGCTGCTCGACAAGCTCGGCCTCTATACGACGGAGCTCTACCAGAAAAGCCGGGAGGAGGTGATCCGCCGCCAGCAGGAGGAGCTGCTCGAGCTGTCGACCCCGGTGATCCGCCTGTGGGAAGGAGTTCTGGCGCTGCCGCTGATCGGGACGCTCGACAGCGCGCGTACCCAGACGGTCATGGAAAGCCTGCTGGAGCAGATCGTCGCCTCGGGCGCCGAGATCGCGATCATCGACATCACCGGGGTGCCGACGGTCGACACCCTGGTCGCCCAGCACCTGATCAAAACCGTATCGGCGGCGCGGCTGATGGGCGCCGACTGCATCATCAGCGGCATACGCCCGCAGATCGCCCAGACCATCGTACATCTCGGCCTCGATCTCGACGTCGTCTCGAAGTCGACGATGGCCGACGCGTTCGCGCTGGCGCTGCGCCGGCTCGGCAAGACGGTGACCGATATCGGCAGCCCCGGCGGCGATCGCCAAGGCCGCGGACGACAGCGGAATTAGCCGGCCATGGGCGAGATTCCGATCCTGCAAATCGGCGATTGCCTGCTGGTCTCGATCCAGGTCGACATGCACGACCGGCTGGCTCTGGAGCTGCAGGACGATCTGACCAACCGGATCGTCGAAAGCCGGGCGCGCGGCGTCATGATCGACATCTCGGCATTGGAGATCGTCGATTCCTTTATTGGCCGCATGCTGAACAACATCGCCGGCATGTCGCGGGTGCTCGACGCGGTCACGGTCGTCGTCGGCATGCGCCCGGCGGTGGCGATCACCCTGGTCGAGCTGGGCCTCACCCTGACCGGCGTGCGGACCGCGCTCAATGTCGACAAAGGCCTCGCCATGATCCGCCGCCTGATCGACGGCGAGGAGGGTGCGGGTGCCGGTCGAGGCCAGTGAGACGATGCCGGTGCGGACCTCCGACGATGTGGTGCGGGTTCGCCAGGCGGTGCGGGCGCGGGCGGTTGCCGCCGGGTTCAGCCTGGTCGACCAGACCAAGATCGTGACCGCGGCCAGCGAGATCGCCCGTAACACGGTCGATTACGGCGGCGGCGGGACGCTCTGCCTCGAGCTGTTGCGGGAGGGCGCGCGTCGCGGCGTCCGCCTGACCTTTACCGACCAGGGGCCGGGCATCGCCGATCTCGATCAGGCCATGACCGACGGCTTTACCACCGGTGCCGGATTGGGGTTGGGGCTCAGCGGCGCCAAGCGGTTATGCAATGAATTCCTGGTGCAATCCACGCCTGGCAGCGGCACCATCGTCACCCTGGCGCGTTGGCGATAACATGGAGACGCGGATCGCCGATTCCAGCCAGGTGAGCGAAGGACGCCGGCTCGCGGTCGAATTCGCGCGCCGCGGCGGGGCCGATGATGCCAAGCTCGCCCGTATCGCGCTGATCGCCACCGAAATGGCGACGAACCTGATCAAGCACGGCGGCGGCGGCATTCTCGTCGTCGAGCGCTTTGATGACGCTCAAGGCAGCGGCATCGAGCTGATGGCGCTCGACCAGGGCGCCGGCATGGCCGACGTCGGCAGGTGCCTCGCCGACGGCTATTCGACGGCTGGCAGCCCGGGCTCCGGCTTTGGCGCGATCGCGCGGCAATCCGACCGGCTGGCGGTATTTTCGCGCCCGGGCCTTGGCGCCGCGGTGATGGCCCGGCTGACCCTGGAGCCGGCGGGAAAGCTGCCGTCCGGCATCGAACTCGGCGTCGTCAGCGCGCCCCATCCGGCGGAAACGGTTTGCGGTGATCATTGGGCTTTCGGGACCGGCAAGGCGGGGCGCACCGTGCTCGTCGTCGACGGCTCGGGACATGGCGCGGAGGCGGCCCGCGCCGCGCAGCTGGCGACGCAGATCTTTGCCCGGCACCTTGACGAGGATTGCGAGCGGCTGGTCGAACGCATGCACCGCGGCCTGGCGCCGACCCGCGGCGCCGCACTCGCGGTAGCCCGCATCGACGACGGCCAATCGCTGGTACGCTTTGTCGGCATCGGCAACATTACCGGGGCGGTAGCCGGTCATGGCGAAGTGCGCCGCATGGTCTCGCATAACGGGACAGCGGGGCACATCGCTCCCCGGATCCGTGAGTTCACCTATCCGTTCGCCGGCAACCCGGTGTTGATCCTGCATTCCGACGGGCTGTCGGCGCGCTGGGAGATCGAACGCTATCCAGGGCTGGCGGCGAGCCATCCCTCGCTGATCGCCGGGGTGCTGTTTCGCGACCATCGTCGCGGCCGCGACGACGCCACGATCGTCGCCCTGCGTGCGGCATGAACTCGCGTCTGCTGGTTCTGGCGCTCGAAGCGGAAACCGACATCGTCATGGTGCGCAAGCGCGCCCGGCGGCTCGCCGAGCTGGTCGGCTTCGAGGCTCAGGACCAAACCCGCATCACCACGGCGGTGTCCGAGATCGCGCGCAACGCCCTCGAATATGGCAAAGGCGGCCGGGTCGAGTTCCGGATTGCGGGCGAGCCTGCGGCGCAGCGTTTCGAGATCGTCGTCGCCGATCGCGGCCCCGGCATCGCCGATCTCGCGGCGGTTCTCGATGGCACGAGGCGTTCGGCGACCGGCATGGGGATCGGGCTCAGCGGCGCCCGGCGGCTGATGGACGAATTCGCGGTCGAGGCGGCGCCCGGCGGCGGAACCGCGGTGCGGCTCGCCAAGATGCTGCCGCGGCGCGCTGCCGTGGTCGGCCCGGCCGAGCTGGAGCGGATCGCCGCGGCGCTCGCCGGCGAAGACCCGCCCGATGCGCTCGCCGAGATCCGGCAGCAGAACCAGGACATGGTGCTCCAGCTCGACGAGCTGAATGCCCGCCAGGAAGAGCTGGCGCGGCTCAACCAGGAGCTCCAGGACACCAATCGCGGGGTCGTCGCGCTCTATGCCGAACTCGACGAGCGGGCCGACCATCTGCGCCGCGCCGACGAGCTGAAATCGCGTTTTCTTTCCAATATGAGCCACGAGTTCCGCACCCCGCTGAACTCGATCCTGGCCTTGTCGCGGCTGCTGCTGGGCCGCAGCGACGGCGAATTAACCGCGGAGCAGGAACGCCAGATCCAATTCATCCGCAAGGCCGCCGAGAGCCTGACCGAGCTTGTCAACGACCTGCTCGACCTCGCCAAGGTCGAGGCCGGCAAGATTGTCGTAAGCCCGATCGAGTGCAGCGCCGAAGGGCTGTTCGCGACGCTGCGCGGCATGCTGCGCCCATTGCTGGTCGGCGACGGGGTGGCGCTGATCTTTGAAGACCCGGCCGATGTTCCGGAGCTGGTCCAGGACGAGGGCAAGCTGTCGCAGATCCTGCGCAACCTGATCTCGAACGCGATCAAATTCACCGAACGCGGCGAGGTGCGGATCTGGGCCTCTTATGAGGCAGAGGGCGATACCGTCACCTTCGCGGTGCGCGACACCGGCATCGGCATCGCGGAGGAAGATCTCGAAATCATCTTCCAGGAGTTCGGACAAGTCGCCAACCCGATGCAGCGGCGGGTCAAGGGCACCGGCCTCGGCCTGCCGCTGTCGCGAAAGCTCGCTGAACTGCTGGGCGGCAGCCTCCGGGTGGAGAGCGCGCCCGGCCAGGGCTCGGTATTTTCGGTTGCAGTGCCGCGCCGATACCACGGCTCGACCGATCCGGTCGACCGGACCGAAGATTGGCAGGTGCAAGCCGGGCGGGTGCCGGTCCTGGTGGTCGAGGACGATCCGGCCGACGCCTTCACCATCGAGCGGGTCCTGGCGCCGTCGCGCTATCAAGCCATCGTCGCCGGCACGGTCGCCGAGGCCCGCCGTGCGCTGGAGCAGGTGCGCCCGGCCGCGATCATTCTCGATGTGGTGCTGCTCGGCGACGAAAGCTGGCGGCTGTTGATCGGGCTGCGCCAGCGCGACGCCACTGCGATGATCCCGGTGCTGATGGTTTCGTCCTCCGCCGAGGAGCGCAAAGCGATCAGCCTCGGCGCCGACGAATACCTCAGAAAGCCGATCGATCCGGTAAAGCTGATCCGGCTGCTCGACCAGATGAGCGGGCAGCACTCGGTCACCCGCGTGCTGCTCGTCGATGACGAAGAGGTTTCGCGCTACCTGGTGCGCCAGCTGTTGCCGCGCGGCATCTATGACATCAAGGAGGCGGCGACCGGGGTCGACGGGCTGGCGCGGCTCCAGAGCGAACGGCCCGACGTCATCCTGCTCGATCTCAACATGCCGGGGATCGACGGCTACCAGTTCCTCGAGCGCTCCGCCGACCTCACCGACACGCCGGCGATCATCCTGACCTCGCGGATCCTCGGCGGCCAAGAACAGGCGCGGCTCGGCCGGGCGGCGAGGATCGTCTCGAAATCGGATCTGTCGGCGGCGGTGCTGATGGATGCGATCGCCGCCACCCTCGCCGGCGGCGGCAAAGCCGTGCGATGACCGCCGCCTCTGCGCACGGCCTTGGCGCGGCCCGGATTCTCGTCGTCGACGATGATGCCGGCGGGCGCTATGTCAAGGCGCATATCCTCGCTGGTCAGGGCTATAGCGTGGCCGAAGCCGATCGCGGGTACAGCGCGCTCGCGCAGATTGCCGCGGCCCCGCCCGATCTCGTGCTGCTCGATGTCAAGCTGCCCGATGTCGACGGCGTCGAGGTCTGCCGCCGGATCAAGGCGGACTTTCCGCAGGTCGTGGTGCTGCAGACCTCATCGGCCCTGGTCAGCGCGCAGGATCGCGCCGCGGCGCTCGATTGCGGCGCCGATTCTTACCTGATCGAGCCGATCGAGCCCGACGAGCTGATTGCCGTGGTCAAGGCCCTGCTGCGCATGCGCCAGGCCGAGCAGGAGCTTCGGCTGCTGAATGAGACGCTCGAGGCGCGGGTCGCCGAGCGGGCGGCCGAACTCGGCGAGGCCACTCGCCGGCTGGAGGTCGAGCGCGCCAACCGCGACCGTGCCGAGGAAATGCTGTGGCACGCCCAGAAGCTCGAAGCAGTCGGTCAGCTGACCGGTGGCGTCGCCCACGATTTCAACAATCTCCTGACCGTCATCACCGCCAGCCTCGACATGCTGCGCGAGGTCGTCGCCGGTTCGCGCAAGCTGCCGGCCGAACGGCAGCTGAAGCTGGTCGATGCGGCCCAGAGTGCCGCCGATCACGGTGCACAGCTGACCCGCCAGCTGCTCGCCTTTGCCCGCCGCAGCGTGCTCGATGCCAAGCCGGTCGACTTGAACGCGGTCATTTCCGGTTTCGGCGACTTTCTGCGCCGAGCATTGGGCGAGACCATCAGCCTCGATGTCGCCTATGCGCCCGATCTGTGGCCCTGTCATGTCGACCGGGTGCAATTCGAGGCGGCGCTGATCAACCTCGTCGTCAACGCGCGCGATGCGATGCCGCGCGGCGGCGAATTGCGGATCCGCACCGGCAACGCCGAGACTGGCGATCCCGGACCCGGCGCGCCGGGGGATTGCGCCGAGCAGGGGCGCAAGCCCGCCGCTTATGTTTACGTCTCGGTGTCCGACAACGGCGTCGGCATGGCAGCCGACGTCGCCGAGCGCGCCTTCGAACCGTTCTTTACCACCAAGGCGGTCGGCCAGGGCAGCGGCTTGGGGCTGAGCCAGGTCTACGGCTTCGTCACCCAGTCGGGCGGGCAGGTGACGATCCAAACCGCGCCCGCCGCCGGGTCGACCTTCACCCTCTATCTGCCGCGCTCCGAGGGAGTGCCAGAGGCGCACAACCCGGCAATCGAACCAGCCCCCGACCCCGGCTCCGGCCGCGAGACCATCCTTGTGGTCGAAGACAATATCGAGCTTTTGGAGATCACCGTGGCGTTGATCAGCGACCTCGGCTATAACGTGCTGGTGGCGGCTGACGGGGTCGAAGCGCTCGGCCTGCTGCGGGGCGACACGCCGATCGACCTATTGTTCAGCGATGTCGTCATGCCGCACGGGATCAGCGGAGTAGCACTGGCCGCCGAGGCGCAGAGGATCAACCAGGATCTCGAAATCCTGCTTACCTCGGGTTACCCAGAGCTGCGCGGCGCCGACCATGGATCAGGCGACTTCCCGATCCTCGCCAAGCCCTATCGTCGCGACGACCTGGCCCGGATGCTGGGCGCGGCGCTCGCCTCGCGCCGGGAACGTCGCGCCGGTCGGCGCTTGGCCGCGAAGTCTGCCGAGGTCGCGCCCTGAGGCGTCGCCGATAGAATACTCCGCGTTACAACGGGCTTCCGCGCGGTCCCGGTTCAGAGCGGACGAACCGTTGCGGCCAAACGTTATCCCTGGCTAAGACCGATCTTCGAGGGGGCGGACAACATGACAGAGCCTAACATCAGCGAAGGGCTGCCGCACCCTCTAGGTGCCACCTGGGATGGCGCCGGGGTCAACTTCGCGCTGTTCTCGGCGCATGCGACGCGGGTCGAGATCTGTTTGTTCGACGACCAGGGCGAGCGCGAAATCGCGCGCATCGAGCTCCCCGAATACACTGACGAGATCTGGCACGGCTATGTGCCCGGGGTCGTGCCGGGGACGATCTACGGCTACCGCGTGCATGGGCCCTACGAGCCCGACCAGGGGCACCGCTTCAACCCGAACAAGCTGTTGCTCGACCCGTACGCGCGCGGCCATTTCGGCGAGCTGAAATGGGATCCGGCGGTGTTCGGCTACCAGATGGAATTGGGCGACGACACCACCTTCGACGAGCGCGATAGCGCGCCATTCATGCCCAAATGCGTCGTTGTCGACCCCAATTTCGACTGGACCGGCGATCCCGGCGGCCGCGCCGTCCCGTGGGACCGCACAATTCTTTACGAGACGCATTTGCGCGGTTTTACCAAGCTCCACCCCGAGGTACCGGAAGCGCACCGCGGGACCTATAAGGGGCTCGGCAGTAAAGTAGCAATCGACTACCTGAGGTCGTTGGGGATAACCTCGATCGAATTGTTGCCGGTCCATACGTTCATCAACGATAGCCACCTGCTCGAACGCGGTCTGACCAATTATTGGGGCTATAACACGATCGGTTTTTTTGCCCCGGACCCGCGTTATGCGCATGAGCGCGAGCAGACCTTGCGCGAGTTCAAGGAGATGGTGGCCCGTTGCCACGACGCCGGCATCGAGGTGATCCTCGACGTCGTCTACAACCATACCGCCGAGGGTAACGAACGCGGCCCGACCCTATCGTTCAAGGGCATCGACAATGCCTCCTACTACCGTCTGATGCCGGACCAGCCGCGCTATTACATCAACGATACGGGCACTGGAAACACCCTCAATCTCAGCCACATGCGGGTGATCCAGATGGTCACCGACAGCCTGCGCTATTGGGCCGGCGAAACTCATGTCGACGGGTTCCGCTTCGATCTCGGCACGATTCTCGCGCGTGAAATCAACGGCTTCGACAATCAGAGCGGGTTTTTGAAGGCGTGCTGCCAGGACCCGGTGCTGGCCGCGGTCAAGCTGATCGCCGAGCCATGGGATTGCGGTCCCGGTGGCTACCAGGTCGGCGGCTTCCCGCCGGGCTGGGCCGAGTGGAACGACAAGTTCCGCGACACGGTGCGCGATTTCTGGCGCGGCGAAGCTCCGGCGAGCGCACTGGCGCCACGCCTGACGGCGTCCGCGGACTGCTTCGACCATCGCGGGCGTAAACCCTGGGCCTCGATCAATTTTGTCGCGGTCCATGACGGGTTTACGGTGAACGACCTCGTCACCTACAACGACAAGCACAATGAGGCGAACGGCGAAGACAACAAAGACGGAACCTCCGACAATCGCTCTTGGAATTGCGGCGCCGAGGGCCCAACCGAAGACCGGGGCATCAATGCTTTGCGCGAACGCCAGATCAAGAATGTGCTGGCGACGCTGCTGTTGTCGCAGGGCACGCCGATGCTGCTCGCCGGCGACGAATTCGGCCGCACCCAGCAGGGCAACAACAACGCCTATTGCCAGGACAATGAGATCAGCTGGCTCAATTGGAATGTTGCGCAAAAAGGCCGCTCGCTGACCCGTTTCGTGGAGCGGTTGACCGCTTTGCGCTCCCGCTATCCGATCCTGCGCCGCAGCCGATTTCTAACGGGCGAGTACAATGAAGCGCTCGCCGTCAAGGACCTGACCTGGATCAACGCCGCCGGCACCGAGATGCGTGCCGAGGACTGGGCCGATCAGACGATGCATTGTTTCGGCATGCTGATGGACGGCCGGGCCCAACCGACCGGCATCCGCCGCCGTGGCGAGGACGCGACGCTGCTGATGGTGCTTAACGGCCATCATGACGTGGTCGAATTCACCTTTCCGAAGACTGCGGGCGGCGGCGAATGGTCTTTGCTGCTGGACACCAATCTCGCCGAGGTCAAGGAGCCCGAAATCTTCGCAACCGGCGATAAATACGCCGCGACCGGGCGCTCCCTATTGCTGTTTGCCCTATACGCCGACGCCTCCGGGTGAAGCGGTGCGGCGCGCGGCCCGGAACCCGGATTTCCTTTCGCTGGTTAGCTCTCCAGGCAAGTCGATAGAGGCCGCCATGCCGGGCCAAGGCAGCGACGAGGCGTCGCCAGCAAAACTCGCGAAATACCGCGCCAAGCGCGACTTCGAAAAAACCGCCGAGCCCAGCGGCGAGACCGCGGTCATGCCCTCGCCGCAGCGCCGCTTTGTGATCCAGAAGCACGCGGCCCGTCGGCTGCACTACGATCTGCGGCTCGAATTGGATGGCGTTTTCAAATCCTGGGCGGTGACGCGCGGCCCCTCGCTCGATCCGCACGACCGTCGGCTCGCTGTCGAGGTCGAGGACCATCCGCTCGACTATGGCGATTTCGAAGGCACCATTCCCCAGGGCGAATATGGCGGCGGCACCGTCCAGCTGTGGGATCGCGGCTACTGGCAGCCCGAAAGCGGCAAAACGCCCGAGCAGGCGCTGGCCGCAGGCGAGCTGAAGTTCACCCTCGCCGGGGAGCGGCTGCACGGCGGCTGGGTGCTGGTGCGGCTGAAGCACAACCGCGACCGCGGCAAGCGGACCAACTGGCTGTTGATCAAGCATCGCGACGCCGACGCCGATGACGGCAATGCCGATGCGTTGCTGGCCAAGGATCGCTCGGTCGCCTCCGGGCGGAGCATGGCGGCGATCGCGGCCGGCCGCGGGCGCGCGCCGGCGCCGTTCATGCTGGCCAAAACCGCTGCGGCCAAGGCCGACGCGGTATGGCACAGCAACCGAGCCAAGGGTGCCGACGCGCCTGCCGCGAGCCTGGGGCGAGCCCTGCCCCTCCCCCACACCGCGGCGAGAAAGCCAAAGCCGAAATCGACTGCGGCGTTACCCGATTTCATCCCACCGCAGCTCTGCCGCCTGATCGCCCGGCCGCCCTCGGGTGCCGGCTGGGTGCACGAGATCAAGTTCGATGGCTACCGCGTGCAGCTGCGCGTAGCGGCTGGCGAAGTGTCACTCAAAACCCGCAAGGGGCTCGACTGGACCGCGAAATTCCCGGCAATCGCGGACGCGGCGGCGTCTCTTGGCGATTGCATCGTCGATGGCGAGATCGTTGCCCACGACCGTAATGGCGCGCCGAGCTTTGCCGGGCTGCAGGCGGCCTTGTCCGAACAGAAAACCGATGATCTCGTGTTCTACGCGTTCGATCTGCTGTTCGATGGCGACACCGATCTGCGGCCGCTGTCACTGTCCCGGCGCAAGGCCCGGCTGCAGCAGCTGTTGAGCGGAGCCAGCTCGGGCATCGAGGCCGTCATCCGCTATGTCGAGCATTTCGAGAGCGGCGGCGACGCGGTGCTAAAATCGGCCTGCCGCCTGTCGCTCGAGGGGATCGTCTCAAAGCGTCTCGACGCGCCCTACCAATCCGGACGGACCGACAGTTGGACCAAGGCCAAATGCCGGGCCGGCCGCGAGGTCGTGATCGGCGGGTGGAGCACCACCGGCGGCAAGTTCCGCTCGCTGTTGGTCGGGGTCCATCGCGGCCCGGATTTCGTTTATATCGGCCGGGTCGGCACCGGCTTTGGCGAACCCAAGCTGCGCCAGCTGATGCCGCGGCTTCAGGCGGTCGAAACCGACCGATCCCCGTTCACCGGTAGCGGCGCGCCACGCCCCGAGGCGAATCTGCACTGGACCCGGCCGGAGCTGGTGGCCGAGATCGAATTCGCCGGCTGGACCGGCGCCGGCATGGTGCGCCAGGCCGCGTTCAAAGGGTTGCGCCTGGACAAGCCCGCCGCCGAGGTCGAGGTCGAGCGGCCGGCTCCCGCCGAAGACAGCGCGATCCCGGCGCCCGCGCCGCGAACCGAGCCGCCACAGGCCGAGCGAAAGGGCCGGACCGCACCCTCTCCCCCCGCCAGCGCGTCGCCGGTGGTGATGGGTGTCGTGATCTCGCACCCCGACAAGCCGCTGTGGCCCGATGCCGGTGATGGCGAGCCGGTCACCAAAATCGAGCTCGCCCGCTATCTCGAAACGGTCGGCCCCTGGTTGATCCGCCATATCCGCGGCCGCCCGTGCTCGATCATCCGGGCGCCCGACGGCATCGGCGGCCAGCGCTTTTTCCAGCGCCACGCGATGGCGGGCACCTCGAACCTGCTGGAGCTGGTCACCGTCTTCGGCGACCATAAGCCCTATCTTGAGATCGACCGCATCGAGGGGTTGGCGGCGGTGGCCCAGGTGGCCGCGCTCGAATTGCATCCGTGGAACTGCCAGCCCAAGCACCCGGAGGTCCCGGGGCGGCTGGTGTTCGATCTCGATCCGGGGCCGGATGTTGCGTTTTCGGTGGTCGTCGACGCGGCCCGCGAGATACGCCAACGGCTCGACGAGCTGGGGCTCGTCAGCTTTTGCAAAACCACCGGCGGCAAGGGCTTGCACGTCGTCACCCCGCTCGCCCCGGCCAAGGGCAAGGACGCGGCGTTGACCTGGCCGCAAGCCAAGGTGTTCGCCCATCAGGTCTGCCTGCACGCGGCGCAGGACAACCCGCAGCGCTACGTCGTCAACATGGCAAAGAAGCTGAGGGGCGGGCGTATTTTCCTTGATTACCTGCGCAACGACCGAATGGCGACGGCGGTGGCGCCGCTGTCGCCGCGCGCCCGGCCGGGCGCGACGGTCTCGATGCCGCTGACCTGGGCGCAGGTCAAGGCCGACCTCGATCCCAGGCAGTTTACCATCCGCTCGGTGCCCGCGCTGCTCGCCAAGAGCAAGGCCTGGGCCGAGTATTGCGACAGCGAGCGGCCGCTCGAAGCGGCGATCGCCCGCCTCGCCCAGGCCAAGGGCCCGGCATGAGCCGTGCGCCGCGCGGCGAGCCGCTTGGGACGACGCCCGCGGGCATGGACATGGGGACGCAGACGGGGGCGTTCGGCCTCAGCCTCGAGACGCCACCGATGGAAGCGAAAGCGGCGGCAACGCTCCCGCGGCAGGATGGTCCGCCGAGCGACGGCCTGTGGCAATACGAACCCAAATGGGACGGGTTCCGGTGTCTGGCCTTCAAGGCGGGGCCGGCGGTGGAATTGCGGGCCAAATCCGGCAAGCCGCTCGGCCGCTATTTCCCGGAAATCGTCTCGCTGCTGGGGGCCACGGCGCCGGCGCAGTTCGTGGTCGACGGCGAACTGGCGATCGATATCGGCGGCAACCTCTCATTCGACGCGCTGCAAGCGCGGCTCCATCCGGCCGAGAGCCGCATCCGCAAGCTCGCCGCCGAAACGCCGGCGCGATTGATCCTGTTCGATATTCTGCTCGGCGTCGACGGGGAAAACCTGACCGACGCAGCGCTGTCGCGGCGACGCGAGGCGCTCGAGCACTTCGTCGCGGCAGCCGGGGTCGCCGGCAAGCTGACCCTGTCGCCGATGACCCGCGATTATCGGCTGGCTGAAGGGTGGCTGCGCCAAGCCGGAAGCGGCGCGTTGGATGGCGTCGTCGCCAAGCGGCTGGATCTGCCCTACCTGCCCGGCGAGCGCGCCATGATCAAGGTCAAGCCGCACCGGACCGCCGATTGCGTGGTCGGCGGCTTTCGCTACCAGAATGGCGGCGAGGAGGTCGGTTCGCTGCTGCTCGGCCTTTACGACCGCGACGGGCGGCTCAACCATGTCGGCTTCACCGCGACCATAGCCGATCAAGAGCGGCCAGCATTGACGCGCCGGCTCGAGGTGTTGCGCGAGCCGCCCGGCTTCACCGGCAACGCCCCCGGAGGGCCCAGCCGCTGGAGCACCGAGCGGAGCGCCGAGTGGCAGCCGCTGCGCCCGGAGCTGGTGGTCGAGGTGCGTTTCGATCAGATCACCGCCGGCCGCTTTCGCCATGGCACCAAGCTGGTGCGCTGGCGGCCCGACAAGGCGCCGCGCCAATGCACCGCCGACCAGCTTGCCCCGCCTGTCGCCCCCGGCTGACCGTCGAGTGCCAGCCTACTCGACCACGACCGGCTTCACCTCGCGCAGCCGGGGCAGAACTTCCTTTGAGAACAGGGTGATGTTCTTGACTGCCTCGGCATGGGTGATGAAGCCGGTCTTGCCGACCATGATCAGGTGGCCGAAGCCGCCGACCTTGTCGTAGAACTCCATGATCTGCCGATAGACCGTGTCCGGATTGCCGGCATACATACGGCCGCCGGCCATCGCCATCTCGGCCGTCACCCCCGGCCGGTTCAGCGCCGAATCGCGTCCGGGCCGGCCAATCCCGCTCGCGCCAGCTGGGCTGCGATAGAGCTGCGGGACGAATTCGGCCGGCGTCTGCCCGGGCAGGAACTTGGCGTATTGCGGCGCCGACTTCATGCTGGTGTTGACAAACCATAAGAGCTTCGAGCCGACCCGCACCCCCTCCTCGTCGGTGTCGCCGACATAGACAAAGGCCGAATAACCGAAGCGGTCGGTCGCCGGCTTGGCGAGGCCGGCCTCGGCGCGCGCCTGGCGATAGGCGGCCCAGGCCCGCCGGGTCACATCGACCCCGCGCATGACCATGATGTTGACCATGCCGCGGCGGCCCAGTTCGGCGGTGTCCTCCGGGTCCGAGGTCGCCGCCCACATCGGCGGGTGCGGGCGCTGATAGGGCGGCGGCCAGATGTTGATGTGGCGGTGGGTGAAATGCTTGCCCTCCCAGCTGAACGGGCCGTCATGGTGGGTCAGGGTCTTGTCGATCAGGTCGATCGCTTCCCAGAAGCGCTCGCGCACCCCGATCGGATTGGCGTTGCCCGAGGCCATCTCGGTGCCCCCCGATTTGACAAAGCCGATTTCGAGCCGCCCGCGCGAGATCACATCGGCGGTAGCGTATTCCTCGGCCACCCGCACCGGGTCCTGGCGCACCGTGACCAGCGTCCCCATGCTGAGGAGCCGGATGTTCTTGGTCTGGCGCGCGACGATGCCGAGGACGACCGGGCTCGCCCCATAAAGGCAGTTGATCCCGGCATGATGCTCGCTCGAGGTGATGTTGAGGCCGAGCTCGTCGCATAAGAGATACTCGTCGAGCGTCTCCTCGAACAGCTGCGCCGCGACTTTTGGATCGCAGTAGCGGTTGGGCAGGCTGGCCCGCACCGAATCCACACTGTCGAGCACGTCGTCCGGCACAAACGGGTACGGATTCTCGCAATGAAACCAGGCATCCATGACTTAAATCTCATTTGTTGCTGCTGAAGCGTTCCGGAGCCGTCGCGGATTGCACCCGCGTCTAAGCAGACCCGAATTCACGGCCGATCGGCGATCCCGTATCGATCTCCTCGTGCCAGCTCCGTCACCATCTTTGCCCAGCCGGATTTTGGCGGCGCGTTCCAACTCGGACTCATGTCGATAACCTCCGAGCCCCACACGGCTGCCCTAGGGCGTGTACTCATAAACGATGTCCGCTTCCAACGGTATAACCGACATCGCGGGGGGCCGCCTGGACCGGTCGAAAGTGACCCATTTCGACCGGCCACGCCGATAATTTGGCACACCATACGGAGCCGTGTAGATTTAGGCCGTGAGGTTTGTCTGCATCGGACCCAACCGCCTGCAATGGCACCGGCGAATTTGATTGCCCGTCGCACGCAGGATGGCCATGCATCAATGTGCCCATCAAATCAGGAGTAGAACTATGAACCGGCGCAATGTAGTCAGTTTGTCTGCACTAGCCGCCCTAGGAATTACTTCTGCCGTGCTCGTAATACCAAGCACCGCTCATGCCGTTACCGCCAAGCAGTAGGTCGGAACTTGGCGATTGGTATCAACTACAAACACGAATGCCCAAGGCGCTAAGGTCGAGCCGTTCGGGCCACATCCCTTGGGGAGTTACACATTCGATGCAAGCGGACATTTCACGCAGGCGATCGTCCCCGGCGAAGGAGGCGGCAAAGCCATCGTTGTCGCTTTTGGAGACTACTCTGTGACCAATGGCGGCAAAACCCTCGTCCGCCATATTGTCGGCAGCCAGGAACCGAGCGCAGACGGTAAGGACTTTCCGCTGGCGATCACGCTTGCCAACGACGAACTGAAAGTCAGCAACTCCAAGCCCACGATCGGCACCGCGCACGTAGAATCGGTTTGGAAGCGGGTTAAATAAGAAACTCAGAACCTTTATTCAGTCGGTCCCGCTCGACTTTCAGGCGGGCCCTTTGATTTCAGATACCGAGGTTTTTTGCGGCGCATGGTTTATTATTGGGACAAAGCCGACCTCGCGCAATGTCCGCTGTTGGTCGCTTTGGGGGACAGGCCGACATCAGGTCGGATTTATGAGCACACGCCCCTAGTATAGACGGCCAGGATGCCGCACTGAGCAGGTAAAATCGGCTTCCCGAACGAGGCGGATCGATTGAACTCGAGCACATTTGGCATCCGATCCTCTTCGGTACCGAGCTTATGGAGTAGGAGCGAGTGGCATGAGTTTTGAATTGCGCCAGCTGCATCCGTTGTTTGCCGCCGAGGCCAGCGGCGTCGACTTGGCCGAGCCGTTGCTCGATGATGCGATAGTCGCGGCGATCTGGCGGGCGATCGACGAATACGCCGTCGTGGTGTTTCGCGAGCAAAGCCTCGACGACACGCAATTGCGCGATTTCGCGGCGCGGTTCGGACCGCTCGAGATCGGCCGGTCGGCAGCGGCGGGCGGCAGGCGGCGGCTCCAGCACCCGGAGATCGGCGACATCTCGAACCTCGACGAGGACGGCAATCTGCGCGCGGCCGACGACCGCCGCCGGCTCGACAGCCTCGGCAACCGGCTGTGGCACACCGATGCGTCTTATATGCCGGTGCCGGTGGTGCTGGGCATGCTGCACGCGGTGGCGGTGCCGCCGGCGAGCGCGTTGGGCGGCGGCGAGACCGAGTTCGCCGACATGCGCGCGGCCTACGACGCGCTGCCGCCGGCGATGCGCGAGGCGATCGACGGCCTGGTCGCCGAGCACGACATCTTCTGGTCGCGCGGGCAGATCGGCTTTACCGAGTTCGCGCCCGGCGAGCGTGAGAAATATCCGCCATCGCGGCAGCGGCTGGTGCGCCGCCATCCGGGGTCGGGGCGCAAGACGGTTTATCTGTCGGCGCATGCCTCCCACATCGTCGGCTGGCCGGTGGCCGACGGCCGCATCCTGCTCTATGACCTGAACCTGTTCGCGACCCGGCCGGAATTCGTCTACAGCCACCGATGGGAGAAGGGCGACCTGGTGATCTGGGACAATCGCTCGACGATGCATCGCGGCCGGCCGCACGACGATGCCCACCCGCGCGACCTGCGCCGGGCGACCACCCTCGACACCGGCTCGACCCTCGACGAAGCCGCCTGAGCCCGAGCGGGCATGCGGCTGGCTAGCTCTTCGCCACCTGGTGTCCGGCGAGGTGCTCGAGGACGCGGACCAGGCCGGAATGGTCCCAGCCCTTGCCGCCGAGTGCCGCGGCGGCGTTGAACAATTCCTGCGTCGTCGCGGTGTTGGGCAATGAAAGGCTGAGCGCGCGCGCCCCTTGCAGCGCCAGGTTCAGATCCTTCTGATGCAATTCGATGCGGAAGCCCGGATCGAAATTGCGCTTGATCATGCGCTCGCCATGGAGTTCGAGGATCCGCGACGAGGCGAACCCGCCCATCAGCGCCTGCCGCACCTTGGCCGGGTCAGCGCCGGCCTTGGCGGCGAACAGCAGCGCCTCGCCGACCGCCTCGATTGTCAATGCGACGATGATCTGGTTGGCGACCTTGGTGGTCTGCCCGGCCCCGACCTCGCCGACCAAGGTGATGTTCTTGCCCAGGAGGTCGAATAGCGGCTTGACCCTGGCGAAATCCTGCTCCGAGCCGCCGACCATGATCGTCAATGACGCCGCCTTGGCGCCGACCTCGCCGCCCGAGACCGGGGCATCGACGTAGCCGCAGCCCTTCTTGGCGATCTCGGCGGCGAATTCCTTGGTCTCGATCGGCGAGATCGAGCTCATGTCGACGACGGTCTTGCCCGCCGCGAGCCCCTCGGCGACCCCGCCCGGATCGAACAGCACGCTTTTCACGTCGGGCGTGTCGGGCACCATCAGGATCACGACCTCCGCCCGCTCGGCGATCTCCTTGAGGGTGCCGCAGACCGTCGCCCCGGCCGCGCGCACATCGGCCGGCAGCCGACGCTTGCCGAAGACGAACAATTCGTGCCCGCCCTTGATCAGGTTGAGGGCCATCGGATGCCCCATGATGCCGAGCCCGATAAAACCGATCTTCATGACCCCTCCTGCCCGTTTTCGATGAACCGCGATCGCCGCACACTGCCCCAGCTTTGCCCGCACGCTCAAGCGCCGCGCACGCCCTTGCCGCATCCGCTGTGCTAGGATGTACCAGCCAGCACTGGAGGCGCGGCAATGGCCCGCAACGCCGTCGATTACGAGGACGACTTCTACGCCTGGACCGTCGAGCAGGCGCGGCTGTTGCGCACCGGCGAGCTGTCAGCGATTGACGCCGCCAACCTCGCCGAGGAGATCGAGAGCATGGGGCGCAGCGATCGGCGAGAATTGCAGAGCCGGCTCGTTGTCCTGACCATGCATCTGTTGAAATGGCGCCTCCAACCTTCGGCGCGGTCACGCAGCTGGTCGGCGACGGTCGAGGAGCAGCGGCTGCAGATCGAACCGATTTTCGCCGACTCGCCAAGCTTGCGGCCGCTCGCCGCCGGCATGCTGGCGCACGCCTATGCGATCGCCCGCGCGCGTGCCATCGCCGAAACCGGTCTTGCCGATGACCTGTTCCCGACCCTTTGCCCCTTCGCTCTCGACGAAGTCCTGTCGCCCTCGCTTCTGCCGCAGCCGTAGCCGGCGACTTACCCGGCGAAGTGGCGCAGGAGCCAGCTTAAGGTTTCCGCAGGGGCTTCTTCGGGCACGTAATGGCCGCACGGGAGCGCGCCGCCCGTCGCATCGGTGGCGTAATCGCGTTGCCAGACCGAAAGCACGTCGCCGTGCACACCCTCGGTATGGCTCTTCGCCCCCCAGATCACCAACAGCGGCACCGTGATCTTATGCCCGGCCGCGAAGTCGGCCTTGTCCATCTCGAAGTCGCAGGTGGCGCAGGCGCGGTAGTCGGCGCATGACCCCTTGATCGTTTTCCAGTTGAAGCAGCGGACATATTCGGCGAACGCCTCGGGATCGAAAAAGCCGAGGCCGAGGCCCGGCTTCGACAGCTTCTTTTCCATGAAATACTGCGCCGGGATGCCGGCCAGCATCCGCTCCGGAAAGTCGTAGGGCTGCGCCATCATGGCCCAATGCCACGAGCGCAACGCCCATTCCCGCGAGGTGTGGGTCCAGATGTGGTGGTTCGGCAAAATATCGATCAGCGCCGCGCGCTTGACCCGGTCGGGATGGTCGAGGCACATGCGCGCGGTGGTGCGGGCGCCGCGGTCGTGGCCGGCGACAAAGAATTCGCGGTAGCCGAGACGCTCCATCACTTCGACCTGGTCCTGCGCCATTGCCCGGAACGAATAGTTGATATTGTTCTCGCCCGCCTCGTCGGGGCCGACGCTGTCGCCGTAGCCGCGCAGATCCGCCGCCACGACGTGAAAGCGCTTCGCCAAATCGGGCGCGATCTTGGCCCAGGAGGCGTGGGTCAACGGATTGCCGTGCAGCAGCAGCAAGGGCGGGCCGTCGCCGCCATGGCGCAGATTGATCTGCGCCCCCGACGTTTCGATCACGGTCCGGGTAAAGCCCTGGAACATCGCTCAAACCTCCTCGCAACGGCCGCCGGTCGATCAAGCTTAGCCGGTTCGATCAGGGGTTGCGAGCGCAGGCTTTCCCGCCGGCCGCAATCCAGGTAGAACTGGGCGCTGACATGGTCTGCCGTGGCGAGGGTGTGTTGGGGGATCGCCGCTTTGTCGTCGAACTAATCAAGCCGTCGCATTACGACGAGGACGGCTATGTGATCCAATGGTGGAAATCCTGGATCCCGTCGAACTCCTTGGCGTGCCTTTACGGTATCGCCGCCAACATCGCTGCGCGGCGCGCGCTCGGCCCCGATGTAGCCCTTGAAATCCGGGCCTATGACGAATGCCACACGGTGATCCCGGTCGGGCGGATCATCCGCCGGGTCAAGGCTGCCGACGCCGGGCTCGTCTGCCTGGTTGGCGTCCAGTCGAACCAGTTTCCGCGGGCGATGGACCTGGCGGCGCGGTTGCGCGCGGCCGGGGTCGCGGTCGCGATCGGCGGGTTTCACGTGTCGGGCTGTCTCGCCATGCTGCCGCGGCTGCCGCCCGATCTCGAAGAGGCGCAGCGGCTCGGTGTCACTCTGTTCGCCGGCGAGGCCGAGGGTCGGCTCGAAGGCCTCTTTGCCGATGCGCTCTCGGGCCGCTTGCGGCCGCTCTACAATTACATGGACGACCTGCCCGGGTTGCAGCGCCAGGTGACCCCGTTTCTGCCCGCCCGCATCGTGCGCCGCTACGGCGAGAGCCTCGGTGCCTTCGATGCCGGGCGCGGCTGCCCATTTCAGTGCAGCTTTTGCACGATCATCAATGTGCAGGGCCGGAAATCGCGCTGGCGCGACGCCGACGATGTCGAGCGGCTGGTCCGCGCCAACCTCGCCCAGGGCGTCTTCCGATTCTTCATCACCGACGACAATTTCGCCCGCAACCGCAATTGGGAGGCGATCTTCGACCGGCTGATCCAGATGCGCGAGCAGGAAGGGCTCGGCCTGCAATTCATCATCCAGGTCGACACTCTGTGCCACCGCATCGCCAATTTCGTCGAGAAGGCGGCGCGCGCCGGCTGCAAGCGGGTCTTTATTGGGCTCGAAAACATCAACCCCGACAATCTACTGTCGGCCAAGAAGAGGCAGAACCGGGTGCACGAGTACCGCCAGATGTTCCACGCCTGGCGGGCGCAGCGGGTGATCACCTATGCCGGCTACATCCTGGGTTTTCCGGGCGACACGCCGCAGCGCATCGCCGAGGACATCAGGACCGTGCAGCGGGAACTGCCGGTCGACCTCTTGGAATTCTTCATCCTGACCCCATTGCCGGGCTCGGCCGACCATCAGGCGCTCGACCGCGGCGGGGTGTGGATGGACCCCGACATGAACAAATACGATTTGGAGCACGTCACCACCGGCCATCCGGTCATGACCGCCGGCGAATGGCAAGCGGTCTATCGTCAGGCCTGGGATCTTTATTATTCAAAGGAGCACATTGAGACTATCCTGCGCCGGGCCAAGGCCAGTGGCATCAAGCCGGTGCGGCTTCTGAACCATATCCTGCAATTCTACTTCACCTTCATTCAGGAAAACGTGCATCCGCTGCAGGGCGGATATTTCCGCCGCAAAGTCCGGCGCAATCGCCGCTCCGGGCTGCGGCGCGAAAACCCGCTGGTTTTCTATCCGCGGCGCATCCGCGAGATTGTCGAAACCCATGCCAAGCTCGCCGCCTTCTACCTCTCCCTGCATCGTATCCGCCGCAAGGTCGAACGCGACCCGCGCCGCTACACCGACCCGGCCCTCGCCCCGCTCGCCGACACCCCGGCCGCGGCACAGCCCGCGCCCAAGACCCTGACCGGCGCCGCCGCCTGAACTCCGCTTCGGGGCTAGTGCTCAAAAGCAGGCACGAGGTTCACTGAAGCAGTCATGGCCGGGCTCGCTCTAGCCTCCGGTTCCGCCGCGCAGGATGCGGCGGGCGATTGACCAGCGGTGCACTTCGGAGGGGCCGTCATAGATGCGGAACGGCCGGACTTCGCGGAACAGGCGCGCGACGATCGTATCATCGGTGACGCCGAGCCCGCCGAGGATCTGCACGCTGCGGTCGACGATCCGCCAGATCGCCTCCGAGCAGACGACTTTGGCGATGCTCGATTGGTGGCTGGCGCGCTGGCCCTGGTCCAAGAGCCAGGCGGTGTGCCAGATCACCAGCCGGCTGGTATGGAGATCCATCTCGTTGTCGGCGAGCATGAAGCCGACCCCCTCGTGCTCGCCCAACGGCTTGCCAAAGGCAGTGCGGCGGCGGGCGTAGTCGGCGGCGATGTCGTGGGCGCGCCGTGCCGCGCCGAGCCAGCGCATACAATGCGTGAGCCGCGCCGGGGCGAGCCGCACCTGGGCGTAGCGAAAGCCCTCGCCGACCCGGCCGAGTACGGCGCTTTCCGGCACTCTTAGGCCATCGAGCCGGATCACCGCGTGGCCGCCCGACATGAACTGGTCCAAGGTATCGAGCACCCGCTCGACGACGATCCCCGGGGCCGACATCGGCGCCAGGAACATCGTGGCGCCAGCCGGGCCGCCGGCATCACTGTCGGTTTTGGCCATGATGATTGCGAATTCGGCACCGACAGCGCCGGTGATCAGCCATTTCTCGCCGTCGATGATAAAATCGCCGCGATTGCCGTCGGCCGCCCGGCGAGCGGCTGTCTGCAGCATCGCCGGGTCGGAGCCGGCGCCGGGTGTCGGCTCGGTCATCATGAAGCAGGAGCGGATCTCGCCCGCCGCCAGCGGCCTGAGCCAACGTTCCTTCTGGTGCGGCTCGGCGATTTGCTCGAGCAGGTGCATATTGGCCTCGTCCGGGGCGAAGCAGTTGAGCGCCACCGGCCCTAGCGGTGAATACCCGGCTTCCTCGAACACCACCGCCTGCTCTCGGTGATCGAGCCCGAGGCCGCCCCATTCGCGCCCGACATGCGGCGACAGCAGCCCGGCTTGCCGGCCGAGCGCCACCAGTTCGCGCCGCAGTTCGGAACCCGGCCCGTGCGCGGTCTGCCGCGGGTCGTCCTCGAACGGGAGGATCCGCTCGCGCACGAATTCCCCGGTGCGGTTCTTCAGCGCGACGAGATCGTCGGAGAGGGCAAAATCCATCGGCGGCTCCAAGGGCGTAATCGGCTCAAAAAATATCGCCGCATCGTCGAGGATCGCGCCGCGCATGGTCAAGGCCGTGGCTCGGGCCTCGATTTCATTGTGATATTGACATTACGATTGTTTTGTGCAATATTGCGTTATGACCACAATCGCCGCAACGCCGCCATTCGGCCCGCGCTCGCGATCGGCGCGCGCCAACGCCGCGCTCAGCGCCCGTCTGTTCCGCCCACGACCCGAGGAGGCACCGATGCGCGACATTGTCCCCGATGCCCAGGCAGATGCCCAGGCCTGCATTCGCTCGGCCCTGCGCCGCCGCCGGCGCGCTTTGGGGCTGACCCAAGAGCAAGCGGCCCTGCTCCTCGGACTGTCGCGGCTCGCCTATCACCGGATCGAGACCGGCGCCCGGCGCATCCATTTCGCCGATCTCGCTGCAATCTGCACGCTCTACGACTGCGATCCGGGCGAGCTGCTGCAGGATAGCCAGCTCGCCGCCGCCTACGCGCGCGCCGCCAAGACGCTCGTCGAGCGCCCGACGGCCTGAACCGCCGGCCCACTCGACCCGGCGTCCGACAGCATTCGCCCGTGGCGGCACCGTCGCCGAGCCAAGGAGCCGGCGGCGGCGGCGCCGGCCCATCAGCCTTGGTAATGCGGCTTTATTTCACCGCCGAAAAGCCGGTCGGCTGCAAGATGCTGTTCTCGACCCTGGCGACGATGGCGCCATTGGCTTCGGTCTGGGCACGCTTGGTATGCCATTCGGGATCGGCCTGGAACGCGTTCCACTTCTTTTCCCGGTCGGCCAAGGATTCCCATTTAGCA
The DNA here is from genome assembly GCA_963755435.1 of uncultured Alphaproteobacteria bacterium. Classification (GTDB taxonomy): domain Bacteria; phylum Pseudomonadota; class Alphaproteobacteria; order ATCC43930; family CGMCC-115725; genus AP-15. The sequence continues at coordinate 742 of CAVWJX010000009.1, read as the reverse complement.
GATAGTGCAGCGCCTGGTTCGAATCGCCGATCGCGGTGGTCCAGAACCCGGCCTGCTCGATGCCGCTCGCTTCCAGATGCCCAGGTGATCGTGTCGAAGCGTTTTAAGAGATCCGGCAGGCGGCCCGGCACGCAGTGATAGATGCGCAATTCGTAAAGCATGTCGTTTCCTCGCATTACTTAACCGACGAAAAGCTCGTCGGATGCAGGATCGTGTTGGTGATCGAGGCGACGATCTGGCCGTTCTTCTCGGTCTCGGCGTGTCCTGAAACCCAGGCCGGATCGGCCTGGAAGCCGGCGAACCGCTTGGCCCGGTCGTCGAGCGATTCCCATTTGAGCATGTAATAGAGGTCCTGGTTCGACGGCCCGATCGCGACCGTCCAGAAGCCGGCCTGCTGGATGCCATGCTTCTCCCACAGTGGCAGGGTCAAGGTGTCGAACCGCTTGATCAGGTCGGGCAGGCGGCCCGGCACGCAGTGATAGACGCGCAAAAACTCGTAAATCATCTGGTCTCCTCCTTGCGGTAAGTCCGCAGCATGCGACGGAGCGGGCCGGCCGGCAAGCGGCCCCGGCTCAGCCGAGGCGCTCAGCCGAGGCGGGGCTCGACCCAGGCGGCAAGGTCGAGCAGCTTTTCGTCGCCAAAGCGAGGGCCGACCAACTGGATGCCAAGCGGCAGGCCGTTGCCGCCGGTCCCGGCCGGCAGGGTCAGGCACGGCGTCCAGGCCAGGGTCCAGATCGCGTTG
>CAVWJX010000008.1:0-14887 GCA_963755435.1 uncultured Alphaproteobacteria bacterium | reverse complement strand
CTCTGAAACCCGCCGCCGGCGGCAACCCATAATTTGCGCGGATTTCCCGGCACCTCGCGGATGTTGCGGCAATAGATCTGGCCCTTGGCGTTGAGCGGCTCCAATGGCACATGCCGCCAGTGATCGCCGCGATCGCTGCTGGAACATGCCGGCGCGGCCGATGCCGAAGACGGTGCCGGGCCGCCAGCGGCTCGCCAGCACGCCGTGCATGTCGACCGCGTCGTCGTTCAGATACTGGCCGTGGCTCAGATTTTCCCAGTGTTCGCCGCCATCGGTCGAGCGCAAGGTGCCGCCGACTTCGATCGCGGCGTAGATCAGGTGCGGGCTCGCCGGTACTGGCGTCCATCTTCAAGACGCGCTTGGCCGGGTTGGCGCCGGGTGCGGTGGTGATCTCCGGAAAGCGCACGCTCGACCGGCAGCCGGGTCCAGCGCTCGCCGGCGTCGTCGCTGCGGTAGATCTCGCAATTCTCGTAGCCGACGAGGATCACGTCGGGATCATGCGGATGGAACAGCACCGACCACACCGGCAGGCCGTGATCGGGCACATTCACCTTTTCCCAATGGTCGCCGCGGTCGGCGCTGCGATAGGGGCCGGATTGGGTCCCGGCATAGACGATCTCGGGCTGCTGCGGATGCACCGCCAATGCGCGGACCGCCGGCTTTTCGGGCAGTCCGCGCTCCAGCGCCTCCCATTCGCCGCCGTCGGCCATGCGGAAGAGGCCCCAATCGACGACCCGGCCACGCCCGGTTTCGCCGGCCAGCCCCAGATAGATGTACGACGCCCGGCGGTTCGCCCCATTGCTCTGCATCGGATGTTCCTCCTCGTCTGTCTGCTTCGCCAAATGTTTGAGTAAGGTTTGCTGGATCGTGGCTTCGTCGCCGGCCGACGACAGCCGTCGCTGGCGCGCGTTGCGGGCTACCATCAGCTCACAGCCCGACCTCGATCAGATAGGGGCCGGGTGCGGCGATCCCCTCGGCCAGGCGGCGGTTGAACTCCTCCATCGTCGCGACCCGTGCGCCGGGCACGCCCATGCCCCGGGCGAGGCTCACGAAATCGAGGTCCGGCTGGCCGAGGTCGAGCATGTCGAGCGCCTTGCGGCCGGGGTTGCCGGCGCCGACATTGGCCAGTTCGCCCTTGAGGATCGCGTAGCTGCGGTTGGCGAATAGCAGGGTGGTGACGTCGAGCCCCTCGCGCGCCTGGGTCCACAATGATTGCAGCGTGTACATCGCGCTGCCGTCGCCCTCGAGGGTGATGACCTTGCGGTCCGGGCAGGCGACCGCGGCTCCGGTCGCGAGCGGCATGCCCAGGCCGATCGACCCGCCCATGTTGGAGAGCCAGTCATGCGGCCGGGCTGAGCGGGTCGGGGCGAAAAAGCCGCGCCCGGTGGTCACCGCCTCGTCGACGACGATCGCGTTCTCCGGCAGCAGCGCGCCGAGCGAGGCGCCGAGCGCTTCCGGGGTGATCTTGCCGCTGGCCATCGCCGGCGGCGGGTCGTTGACCACCGGCGCTGGGGCGGCGCGGGCGCCCAGCTCCTCGGCCAGCGCCTCGAGCGCGCCGATCAGATCTTCCTCGGGCCGGGCCAGCACATGGCCCTGCGCCTCGCGCGGGGCCAGCAGGCTCGGCTTGTCGGGATAGGCGAAGAATGCCACCGGCATCTTCGCCCCGACCAGGATGATGTGCTTGGTCCCGGCCAGCACCTTGACCGCCTGATCGACGACATACGGCACCCGCTCGACAAACACCCGGCCCCGCCCGCGCTGGGTGCGCGCGTTCGAGCCCTGGGCGATCAGCCGGGCTCCGGTCCTGGCGGCGATGCGGCCGGCGAGGTCGAGCCCCTCTTGCCGCAGCGCGCGGCCGGTCACCAGCAGCAGGCACGGCTCGCCCGAGCGCAACGCTTGCGCCGCTTCGGCCACCGCCTCCGGCGCCACCGGGTTGAGGGCGGTCGGCGGCGGCACCTCGGCCGGGCCGGAGCCCTCGTTCCAGGCGGTATCGGCCGGCAGGATCAGGGTGGCGATCCGGCCCGGCGGTAGCCGCGCGGCGGCGATCGCGGCGGCACCGTCGGCGGCGATCGATTTGGCGCTGGGCGACGTCTTGACCCAGTGCGAGGAAGGCCGCGCCAGCCCTTCGATGTCCGAGGTCAAGGGCGCATCGTATTTGCGATGATAGGTCGCGTGGTCGCCGACGATGTTGACCATCGGCGAGGACGCCTTGTTGGCGTTGTGAATGTTGGCGAGCCCGTTGGCGAGGCCGGGGCCGAGATGGAGGAGGGTCGCGGCCGGCTTTTCGCTCATCCGGGCGTAGCCGTCGGCGGCACCGGTGACCACCCCCTCGAACAGCCCCAGGACGCAGCGCATGCCGTCGACCCGGTCGAGGGCGGCGACAAAATGCATTTCTGAGGTGCCGGGGTTGGCGAAGCACACATCGACCCCGCCGCCGACCAGTGTGCGCACCAGGCTTTCCGCGCCGTTCATCGATCCCTCTCCCGTTGCTCTCCGCTCGGCAGCGCGTGCTCGCTGACGCCGCCGCCCAGCATGCCCGGTGATCGGCGTCGCCTCAAGGACGTCATGGCAGCCGGGCCGCTACGGGCTGTTTACGCCCGCCGGACATTCTCGCGGGGAGGTTGCGCCGCCTCGGCGGGCGGCTCTGGATCGGGGTGCGGCGCAGACGTTATCCGGCTGTCGGCTTCTTTGCGTAGAGCTGGCACCAGCCGGACGGGCTGATCACGCCGGCGACGACCTTGCACGAAGAGGGCGGCTCGAAATAGGTGCAATTATCGCAGCGCTGCGGTCCCTTTGGCGTGTCTTGGTAGGCAACGGCCTTCTGCGCCACCTTGGTGTCAGCCGCGTTCGCGCGGGTGACGATCGCCGCCGAACCGAGGACGGTAGCCCCACCCGCGGCGAATGTTGCATTGCGCAAGAGGGAACGGCGAGAAAGCCGCACTGATCGGAATTTCGGATGTTCCTGCATGATTTCTCCATCGAGAAGTTGGCCGCGACCGCGCTGCCGCCGCGCCGTCCGGCATGCGACCGCCGGGGTGGGAAGACCTCCAGTATCGTCGGTTTCTCCATAACCTGCGATTGATGTATATCAAAGACCCTGAGATGTTTTCGCGGGTACGCTCGCTCCGGTCTGCGGGCCGTTACGGCAGTGTTGCAAGGGCAGGCGGCCGTCCGGGCCGCCGGCCGCCGCAGCGGCTGATTGCGTGCCACGGGGCGGGGAGGCAGGATTGTTCAGAACCAAGCGCGCACCGAAAGCAAGGTCGCAGGGCCGCTACGTCGCCGCCATCGCACTCGCCGTGCTGCTGGCGCCGGGGATCGCCGCAATATGCATTATCGCCGCCAAGCCGGTCGAGGCCCTACCGAGCTACGCCCGCCAAACCGGGCAGCAATGCGCGGCCTGCCACGACGGCTTTCCGGAGCTTACGCCTTACGGTCGGCTGTTCAAACTCAACGGCTACACCTTTACCGGCGGCACCTCGAACCTGCCACCCTTCGCCGCGATGGCGATCCCATCCTTCACCCACACCGCTACCGGTCAACCGGGCGGCGCGGCACAGTATTTCGGCCCCAACAACAATATCGGCTTCACGGGAAGCCTTTTCTTCGGCGGCAAGATCGCCGAGAACCTTGGCGCCTTCATCCAAGGGACCTACGACCAGGTCACGCGCAACTTCAACTGGGACAACACCGACATCCGGCTCGCCAAGGTGGCCGAGCTGCTGGGTCACGAGACGCTGTTCGGGGCCAGTCTCAACAACAATCCGACGGTCAATGATGTCTGGAATTCGACGCCGGCCTGGAGCTTCCCCTATGTCTCGTCCGAACTGGCGCCGACGCCGGTTGCGCGACCGTTGATCGAAGGCGGCCTCGCCCAACAGGTTGCCGGGCTCAACCCCTATGTCTACTGGAACCGGCTGGTCTACGCCGAAATCGGCGCCTACCAAACGCTGGGGCCGTCGACTTTAAGCGCGCTCGGCATCAACCCCGACGGGACCAGTGCGATCAGCGGTCTGGCGCCGTCCTGGCGGCTCGCCGTCGAGCCGGCCTGGGGACAGAACACCTGGGAATTCGGCACCTTTGGAATGGCGGCTTCGCTGATCCCCAACCGCATCGGCGGCAACGGCACCGACCATTTGACCGATGTCGGCATCGACACCCAGTACCAATTCCTCGGCGCGCGCGACAGCATTTCGCTGCAAGCCCGCTATATCAGGGAATACCAGGACATGGCCGGCAGCCAGGCGCTCGGACTTTCGACCAATTCCTACAATCATCTGGATAGCGCGACGATAAAGGCCACCTATTTCTATGACCAGACAGTCGGCTTTACGATCGGTTATTTTCATATCAATGGCACTAGCGACTCGCTACTCTATAGCAGCGTCTCGGCAAATAATAGCCCAAACTCCAGCGGTTTTACCGCCGAGCTCGATTACATTCCATTCAATTACGGCGGCCCGTCCTTCTGGCCGTGGCTCAATATGAAACTCGGATTGCAATTCGTGCATTACAACCAGTTTGACGGCGCCAGCAGCAATTACGACGGCGCCGGGCGCAATGCCAGCGACAACGACACACTGTTTGCTTTCACCTGGTTTGCGTTCTGATCTGGGCAAGCAGACCACGGAAAACGGGGGCTCGCGTGGAGGCAGAGATGGTTCGCGCCGAGGCTCGGGATCGAGGCCCGAGCGCCAATCGCCGGCGTTATCGCAGCCGGCGCTATCGCAGAAGGATGCCGATCGCCGTCCTCTTGCTCGCGGCGCTTGCGCTTGGCGCGTGTAACGCCACGGCCACCAGAAGCGAAAGTACCAACTCGGTGGTAGCCGGCACGGTGCATGTTTGCTCGTCGTGCCACGGCCCCGAGGGGCGCAGCATCTCATCGACCTTTCCGCGGCTGGCCGGGCAGCAAAAGGACTATCTGATCGCCCAGCTCGAGGCGTTTCGCGATCACACCCGGGCCGATCCGCACGCCAAGACCTACATGTGGGGCATGGCCGCGCGGCTCAGCGATCCGACCATCATGGCGATCGCCGCCTATTATTCGGCCCAGACGCCGGTCGCCGGCGTACCCGGCGCTTCGCCGGAAATCGCGGCGGGCAAAAAGATATTCACCGAGGGCATACCCTCGCAGAGCGTGCCCGCCTGCATGGCCTGTCACGGCGACAAGGCGCAGGGCAATGGCCCGATCCCGCGGCTGGCGGGACAGCATCGGGCCTATCTCGCCCGGCAGCTGGACGCGTTCGCGTCGAATGCGCGAGCCAACGCGATCATGCATCAGAACTCGAAAAATCTCACCGCAGCGCAGATCAACGAAGTCACCGCCTACCTAGCAACCCAGTGAGTGGCTTTTAGGCCGCTCTGCGGAATTGGGCGGAGCCCTGGCGTGAGCACTTTCGGATCGGCCTGCGCAAAGGGATACCGGCGGACCGCGTGCTGTCATATTGGGGCGCCCGCGGACGCTTCCGCGCAGCAAGGAAACCCCGTCCATGCCAGCAGCCCCGCGCCTCCTCGCCGTCGCCACCGCGGTACCGCCCTATCCGCTCGACCAGGACGCGGTGATCGAGCGGGTCCGGCGGCTGTTCGGCGCGGCCGACGCGCTCGATCGGCTGTTGCCGGTGTTCACCAATACCGGCATCAAGACCCGCTATTCCTGCGTGCCGATCGAGTGGTACGACCGGCCGCACGGCTGGACCGAGCGCAACCGGATCTATCTCGAGAGCGCGCTCGACCTGCTCGAAACCACGACGATCCAATTGCTCGACCGCGCCGGCCTCGCCCGCGACCAGATTGACGCGGTCGTCGTGGTGTCGACCACCGGCATCGCCACGCCGAGCCTCGACGCGCTGTTGATCGAGCGGATGGGGCTGCGCGCCGATGTCCGGCGGCTGCCGATCTTCGGGCTCGGCTGCGCCGGCGGGGTTGTCGGCCTCAGCCGCGCCGCCGCCCAGGCGACGGCCGCCCCGGGCGAGACCGTGCTGTTTCTGGTCGTGGAATTGTGCGCCCTGTCGTTTCGCCGCGACGATTTCGCCAAGAGCAACATCGTCGCCACCGCCTTGTTCGGCGACGGCGCCGCCGGCGCGCTACTGTCGACCCGGGCGGACGGCCCGGCGATCGTCGCCATGGGCGAGCACACCTGGCCCGGCACGCTCGGGGTGATGGGCTGGGAAGTCGCCGATGACGGGCTCAGCGCCATCTTCTCCCGCGACATCCCGCAGCTGGTGGCGACCCGCTTTCGCCTGGCCCTCGACGAGTTTCTCGGCCGGTACGGGCTCGCGCTCGGCGATATCGACCGGTTTGTCTGCCACCCCGGCGGCGCCAAGGTGATCGCGGCACTCGAAGCCGCCTTCGGCATCGGTGCGGGAGCGCTCTCGTTAGCCCGCGCGGTGCTGCGCGACTATGGCAACATGTCGGCCGTCACCGTGATGTTCGTGCTCGAGCGCATGTTGGCCACGGCCCAGCCGTGGCGGCTGGCGCTTATGAACGCGCTCGGGCCCGGCTTCACCGCTGGCTTCCTGGTGCTCGATAACCGGTGACGGCGCTTTACTGGACCATCTGCCTCGTCGTCGCGCAGCGTCTCCTCGAGCTCGCCTGGGCGGCCGCCAACACCGCGCGGCTGCGCCGGCTCGGCGCGGTCGAGGCCGATGCGGCCGGCTATAAGCTGTTCGTGTTGTTGCACGCGCTTTGGCTCGTCAGCCTGGCCCTGGCGGTGCCGGCCGCGACCCGCCCCAATTGGCCGTTGCTCGGATTGTTCGCGCTGCTTCAGCTTGGCCGGGTGTGGATTGTCCTCAGCCTCGGGCGATGGTGGACGACGCGCATCCTCACCCTGCCCGGCGCGCCGCTGGTCAGGACCGGCCCCTATCGCTGGCTGCGCCATCCGAATTATCTGGTGGTCGCCGCCGAGCTAGCGGTGCTGCCGCTCGCCTTTGGCGCGGTCGGGGTCGCCATCCTGTTTTCGGCGCTGAACCTCGTGCTGGTCGTCCGCCGCATCGCCATCGAGGAGCGGGTGCTGGCCCCGCGCCGCAAATTATGACGCCCGAGGCGGACATCGCCGCCGCCCGCCGTCCCGCTGGTGCCGCCAAGACCTGGGTCGGCTTTGTCGCGATGGCCGTCGGCATGTTCATGGCGATCCTCGACATTCAGATCGTCGCCAGCTCGTTGCCCGAGATCCAGTCCGGGCTCGGCATCCCGCTCGACCAGTTGAGCTGGGTGCAGACCGCCTATCTGATGGCCGAGATCGTGGCGATCCCGCTGAGCGGCTGGCTGACCCGGCTGCTGTCGACCCGCGGCGCCTTTGTCCTGTGCGTCGGCGGCTTTACCGCGGCGAGCCTCGCCTGCGCCGGCGCCACCGGCTTCTGGCAGCTGATCCCGGCGCGGGTGGTCCAGGGCTTCTGCGGCGGCGCCCTGATCCCGCTGGTGTTTTCCGCGATCTTCCTGATGTTCGAACGGGCGGCGCGCAACCGCGCGACCCTGGTTGCGGGTTTGCTGGCGATGCTGGCGCCGGCGCTCGGGCCGGCCATCGGCGGCTTTATCACCGACCGGTTCTCCTGGCACTGGCTGTTTCTGATCAACGTGCCGCCCGGCATCGTCGTGGCTTTCGTGGTTGCCTGGGCCGTCGATCGCGATCGCGCCGACCATCGCCTCGGCGGCCCGGTCGATCTTTGGGCGCTGCCGCTGCTGGCGATCTTTCTGGCCGGCCTCGAGCTCCTCCTGAAGGAAGCGCCGCGGCGCGGCTGGGACAGCGTCCTGATGCTGCTGCTGGCGGCACTTTGCCTGGCCAGCGGCGCCGGCCTGATCCGGCGCTCGCTCAGCCATCCGACCCCGCTGATCGACCTCGCCGCCTTTCGCGACCGCAATTTCGCGATCGCCTGCTGGTTCAGCTTTGTCCTCGGCATCGGGCTCTATGGCGCGACCTACCTGCTCCCCGTGTTCCTCGGCCTGGTGGGCAATTACGACGCCTTGCCGATCGGCGAGATCATGATGGTGACCGGTGCGGCCCAGCTGGCGATGGCGCCGGTGGCGACCATGCTCGAGCGCCGCCTCGACCCGCGGCTCCTGATCGTCGCCGGATATGCGCTCCTGGCGCTCGGCTGGCTCGGCAACGGCTTCATGACCTACGCGACCGACTTCTGGGGGCTGTTCTGGCAGCAGCTGGCGCGCGGTGCCGCGGTCATGCTGTGCCTGCTGCCGACTACCGCACTGGCCTTGGGCGGCTTCGAGCCCGGAAAGGTGGCCAACGCCAGCGGCCTCTTCAACCTGATGCGCAACCTCGGCGGCGCGATCGGGCTTGCCGCGATCGACACGATCCTCGAACAGCGCGCCCCCGCCCATGTCGCGGCCTTGGTCAAGCGCCTGCAGGCCGGCGATCCGGCGGCGGCCCGCCTCGTCGGCCTGCCGACAGCGCGCTTTATCGGGGTGCCGCTCGGCCCCGTCGACCAGGCCACCCGCGACTTTGCCGCCCCGCTGGTCGAGCGCGCCGGGCTGGTCGCCGCCTTCGACGACGCCTGGCGCTGGCTCGGCCTGTTGATCCTCCTATCGTTGCTGTTGCTGCCGCTGCTGCGCGCCCGCCGCCGCGGCATCACGCCCGCTGTGGTCGAAAGAGTTGGAACGAGCCGGCGCGATGCCGATTTCTAGACCCGAGCGATCGCTGGAATCAGGGTGGTGATGTGAGCGAAACCAAGCCTCTCGCCGCGGCGCCGTCGCCCGTTCCAGCTGACGCCTCCTCGTCGCGCGGCTTTACCCGCTCCTTGCGCGACAACGCGATCGGCATTTTTCCGCCGCAGGCTTTCGAGGAGGAAGTCGTCTTCCGCAAAGTCTTCGGCCGCCGCCAGATCATCGTCAGCCGGCCGGCCGCGATCCAGCACATCCTGGTCGACAATCCCGAGAATTACCGGCGCACCGCCGCCGGCATCCGCATCCTGCGTCCGCTGTTGGGCCGCGGCCTGCTGCTCTCCCGGGGCGAGGATTGGCGGCATCAGCGCCGCACCTTGGCACCGGCCTTTGCCCCGCGCACGATGCCGATCCTGGCCGGGCACGTTGCCCGCGCCGCCGCCGCCGCCACGGCATCGCTCAAGGCGGCCTCGGCCGCCCCGGTCGATCTCCTGGCGGCGATGCAGTTTCTGGCGCTGGAGATCGCCGGCGCCTCGATGTTTTCGTCGAGATGGAGCGCTACGGCCCGGAGCTGCGCGGGCTGATCAAGGCCTACGCCGCGCGGCTCGGCCGGCCGAGTTTGCTCGACTTCATGCTGCCGCCGTCGATCCCGAGCCCGCGCGACGCGTTGCGCTGGCGCTTTCGCCGCCATTGGATGCGGCTGATCCGGCGGATCATCGCCGCCCGCCGCGACCAGGTTTCGGCCGGGGATGCGGCCGGCGCCCCGCGCGACCTGTTCGATCTGATGTCGAGCGCGCGCGACCCGGATACCGGCGCGCTCTTCCCGCCCGACCGGCTCGCCGATCAGGTCGCGACGATGATCGTCGCCGGCCACGAGACGACCGCGGTCGCCCTGTTCTGGTCTCTCTATCTGTTGGCCGGGGCACCTGAAATCCAGGGGCGGCTTGCCGCCGAGGCCGCCCCGCTCGATCTCGGCCCCGGCCATGCCGCCCAATCATTGCCGAGGCTCACCTACACCCGCGCCGTCGTGCACGAGGCATTGCGGCTCTATCCGCCGGCCTTCACCCTGGCGCGCCAGGCGCTCGCCGCCGAAACCGCCGGCGGCATCCCGATCGCGGCGGTACCGTGGTCTTGATCGCCCCATGGGTGCTGCACCGCCATCGCCTGTTATGGAGCGAGCCCGACCGCTTCGACCCCGAGCGATTCCTGCCCGACGCGGCGCCGCCCAGCCGTTACGCCTATCTGCCGTTCGGCATCGGCCCGCGGGTGTGCATCGGCGCCCAGTTCGCGCTGACCGAGGCCACCCTGGTCCTCGCCACCCTGATCCATTGTTCCGCATCGAGCGCGCCGACGACCTCCCGGTCACTCCGCGAGCCATCGTCACCACCCAGCCCGACCACCCCCCGCCATTCCTGCTCCGCCCACGCCGCCCGGCATTAGCGCGATTCGTCGCCTGAACCGTTCGCGGACAAAGCTCGGTACGATTGCCAGAACGCGAGCCCGCATCGGAACCACGAACAGGCGGAGCATCGTATGCCGCCAAGACAGCGTTTCTTCTATCTATCCTTGTATCATACAGGAGGCACCATAATCATAGCTCAGAAGATTCAACTACCGGACTCGATAGTGTTCCGGAACATTTATCGGTTTCATGCTCTGGTTTGGCTCGGCCGGTTGTTTTTGCTACCATACTAGCGCGTCTATGCATTTTAACCGCTTCGGGTACTAGAGGAGCAGGGCGTGGAACAGCACGATTATAAGGGTTATGCGATCATAATGGAGCGTCAAGGTCGTGCGCTTGGAAGGCGATGATTCAGCCTCCACAGGCCCAATTCCTGATTTCCGGCCCCTCAAACGACTGAGCCAACCAGCCTTATAGCTCGTGAATTGGCCGAGGCGGAAGCTCATCGATCGAGCTGCGTGAATTCGACCACAGATTCCTGCGGCTGAGCGACCGGCGAAGCGTCCCAGTTCTCCAGACTAGCACTCAGCCGGCCGTTAGTCAGGAATTTGGCGATCGGTTCCAAGGTCGTTGCGGTACAGACCTGGCGCTCGAGCCCGAGCCTCCCCGTTCTTGTCATCCCGGCGAAGGCCGAAACCCACGCCGGCCACAAGCCCCTTCGCCGGCGAGACCAGCGACCTGCAACATCAATCGTCGGGACGGCTCTGCTGAGTGCTGGGACGCATTCAGATCGCCACGCCCGGCCCACGGGTCCGTGCTATGCGCGGCCCGAGCGCGAAGCCCTGTGCCGCAGCTGTCCGGTTCCGCAACACCGATGCAGTGCAGCACAAAGCCTCCTCTCTTGGCCGCCATCACCGGGCTCCTCCTGGTGAATTACGCTGCTCTTCGACCCCGACCCGGGCACGTGGATGGCCGGAACAAGCCCGGCCATGACGGCTTCAGCGAAGAACGAATATTACGTGCGCCCGGCACACTTGTAGGCGAGCCTGAACCGGACAGCCGTGGGCACAGCCCGGCCGATGACGGCTGAAGCGAATCCCGGGTCTGCGTCAAAGCACCGGCTTCAATGCTTGATCTTCAAGTAGGGCAGGATCGGGTCGCCGGTTTTGTATTGTTCGGGCCACAGCACGGTTTCGCCCTTGCCGCCGCGAAAATCCGCGACATTGGTGCTGGTGATGTTCTGAAACTGCACGGTCATGATCCTGGGCTTCGCCCACTCGCCGTTCTTGCCGAAGGTCACGTCGCCGACCACGGTCTTAAAGGTGTGGCTGCGGATCCACTGGGCGATCTTGTCCTGGTCGAGGCCGCCGCTGCCCACGACCGCGTCGCCCAGCACCTGCAGATCGGCATAGGCCCAGGGTGCGAGATAATAGCCGAGCGGGTCGACGCCCTTGCCCTGCGCGCGCTTCTGGTATTCAGCCAGGAACTCCATGACCCCGGGGAAGCGCAGCGCCGGCGACGGCAGCCACCAGTCGAAGGTGATGATCCCGTTCAGCATCGGCCCGAGCGAGGTCTTGATCGAGGTGCTCTGCGGCCCGGTGAAATTGCCGCCGAAGATCTTGGTGTTGAGGCCCAACTCGTGGACAGAGCGGATGATGCCGACGCTGTCCGACGGGTAGGAGGAGATGTAGACGATGTCCGGGCTCGCCGCCTGGATGGCGCGGAGGATCGGGCTGAAATCGGTGGTGTCGGGCGGGTAGGTGCGGTCGTACACCACCTTGAGCCCGAGCTTTTTGAGGTTGACCCCGGCGCCGTCGGCGGCGTTGCGGGTGGCCTCGCCGTCATCGACCGCCAGCGCGATCGTCTTCAGCCCGCTTCTGCTGCTCGGCCTTGACGATGGCGAAAAACCTTCCGAGATCGCCGGGCGCGGGTCGGGGCCGACCGGCAGCATCGAGAAGTATTTCGGGTATTGGAACTCCTTGTTGATGTCGAGCGCGAACAGCCCGATAAAGGTCATGTTGTGGGCGATCACCACCGGCATCGCCGGGGCGGCGATATTGGTGGCATAGCCCGACACCACCAGATCGGCCTTGTCGACATCGAGGATCTTCGTATAAATGCCGGGGACCAGCGCCGGATTGCTTTGGTCGTCGTAATAGTCGAGCTTGACCGGCCGGCCCAGGAGGCCGCCCTTTTTGTTGATGTCGTCGGCCCAGATCTGCATCGCCAGCAGCGCCGAGGTGCCGTTGACCGCGAGCCCGCCGGTCAAGGCCATGCTGAAGCCGATCGTGATCGGCTTGCCGGAGGGCGCCGCCGGGGCGGCCAGCGCCGCCGCCGAACTCAACAGCAATCCTGCCAGCGCCGCCAGGGCCGCGCCGAGCGATCCGCGCCGGTCTCTTCGACCCGATGCCGCGACATTCGCGTCCTCCGCCAATTTTCTGCCTTGCCGACCGGCTCGGCCCGCCTGCCCCGAGATCGGCCGGCAGGGCCAAGACGCCGCAGATCGCCTTCTAGCCCGAATAGGCGAAGCACGCCAAGGCTGTTCTATTCCGGCGCAAACGACGCAATCCCGGCGCCCGGCGCGTCCCAGCTCGGCGCGTCCCCGCCCGGCACCGCGACCGCGAAGCCTCGGCACCGCTAGTGTCGCATCGCCGGGAGAACAGCAGTCTCCCGGTGTCGGTGCGGCGGGAGCCCCACGCCCGCGGTATCGTGTAGGATGGACCGGTTGCGGATATCTCCGCATGCACCCTTCAGCTATCTGGAGCCTCTGGAATGACCGACACGACCGAATATACGCCCCCCAAGGTCTGGGTCGCCAAGCCGGCGCTTGGCCGGTTTGCCAACATCAACCGCCCGACCGCGGGCGCCCAATATGAGAAGGAGCTGCCGGTCGGCCGCCACCCGTTGCAGCTCTATTCGCTGGCACGCCGAACGGCGTCAAGGTCACGATCATGCTCGAAGAGCTGCTGGCCCGGGGCCACAAGGGCGCGGAGTACGACGCCTGGCTGATCAAGATCGGCGACGGCGACCAGTTCGGCAGCGGCTTTGTCGCGATCAACCCGAACTCGAAGATCCCGGCGCTCTTAGACCGCAGCGGCCCGAAGCCGATCCGGGTGTTCGAGACCGGTGCGATCCTGATGCACCTGGCCGAGAAGTTCGGCGAGTTCCTGCCGACCGAAGCCGGCGCGCGCGCCGAATGCCTGTCGTGGCTGTTCTGGCAGATGGGCAGCACGCCCTATGTCGGCGGCGGCTTCGGCCATTTCTACGCCTACGCGCCGATCAAGATCGAATACGCGATCGACCGCTTCACGATGGAGACGAAGCGGCTGCTCGACGTGCTCGACCGCCGGCTGGCGAGAGCGAGTATGTCGCCGGCCCCGACTACACGATCGCCGACATCGCGATCTTCCCGTGGTATGGCGGGCTGGCGAAGTTCGACCAATATGGGGCGACCGAGTTCCTCGCGGTGCACGAGTACAAGAACGTCCATCGCTGGGCCGACATGCTGCTCGAACGGCCGGCGGTCAGGCGCGGGCGCATGGTCAACCGTCTCTCCGGCGAGCCCTCGAGCAGCTGCACGAGCGCCACGACGCCAGCGACTTCGAGACGAAGACCCAGGACAAGCTCGCCGCCGCGAGCTGAGAAAGGTCTGAGGTGGTGTTGCCAGCGTTCGCGCGCTGGCCCATCATCACCAGCTCCGACCGCCGACCGTCCGACCGCCCGAAAGGGATCGCGCCCATGAGCCTTTCGACGCAAAGCCCGTCGCCGAACCTGCCGCCCGACGCGCAGCGGGAGATGCTGCGGCGGATGCTGACAATCCGGCGCTTTGAGGAGCGCGCCTCGGCCGATTATCTGGCCGGCAAGATTTACGGGGTGGTGCACTCGTACATCGGCGAGGAGGCCGTTGCGGTCGGCGTGTGCACCGCGCTCGGTCAGCGCCACCGGATCATCTCGACGCATCGCGGCCACGGACACTGCATCGCCAAGGGCGCCGAATTGAACCGGATGATGGCCGACCTACGGCCGGCAGACCGGCTATTGCAAGGGCAAGGGCGGGTCGATGCACATCGCCGATTTCGCCATCGGCATGCTCGGCGCCAACGGCATCGTCGCCGGCGGCATCGCGATCGTGACCGGTGCGGGCCTCGCCGCGAAGCTGGAGGGCAAGGGCGGGGTCGCGGTCTCGTTTTTCGGCGACGGCGCCTGGAATGCCGGGCCGTTCACGAATGCCTCAACATCGCCGCGACCTGGAAATTGCCGATGCTCTATGTGTGCGAGAACAACATGTATGCGGCGAATACGGCGGCCGCCGCGACCCATGCGCTCTCCGATGTGGCGGCGCGCGCGGCCGGCTACGGCATCCCCGGGGTGGTGGTTGACGGCAACGATGCCTTGGCGGTTTACCAGGCGGCAAACCGCGCCATCGAGCGCGCGCGCTCGAGCGGAGGGCCCGACCCTGATCGAATGCAAGACCTACCGCTGGCGCGCCCATACCGAGCGCCGCGGGCAGCCCGACCACCGCGACCGGGCGGAGCTCGAGGCGTGGCAGCGACGAGACCCGATCGCGCGGCTCGAGCGCCAACTGCGCGACCAGGGCGATTTCGACGAGGCCGGCAAGGCTGCCATGGAGCGCGAGGTCGCCGCCGCGATCGAGGCGGCGGTCGCCTTTGCCGAAGCGAGCCCGTTCCCGTTGCCCGAGCAGGCGAGCGACGACGTGTTTGCGGCGTGATGCGAATGCCGTTGCGACCCGGGATGGCCGATGCGCCTGCTCGAAACGACGCAACCGCCGCGGAGGCGTGCAAAATTTTGTCGGGGAAGCGTGCCGCATGGCACAGCGCCCCGGCAATTTTGCATCTTACGAGGACTGGACGATGCGAG
>CAVWJX010000007.1:0-318384 GCA_963755435.1 uncultured Alphaproteobacteria bacterium | reverse complement strand
CACTCAGCAGCCATAGCGCCAAGCCGTTGAAGCCGATTAGCAGCAGGGCGACAATCGCGACCGCGCCAATGCTGCCCGCGCCGGCGATGCGGGCGCCGTCGCGGGTTTCCTCGTTCAGGTTGGCGGTGACGTCCCAGCCGCTCAAGGCGAACAATGCCGTGGCGGCGCCGCTGGCGAACAAAGCCGGGGTGAAGCCGGAGCCGGTGAACCAGGCAACAGCAAAGGTATGCGCCGGCGGAGGCGCGAAGCCCAGCCCAGCAAGCACAAGAAACAACACGAGCACACCCATCTCGACCAAGGTGAAGCCGATTTGCAGGTAGCTGCTGAGCTTGATGCCTTTGGCGACGGCGGCGCCGATCGCGGTGAGCCAGAGAGCCGCCACCAGGGTCACCGCAGCCTGCTGGTGGACAAGACCAGGCGCCATCAGCTGCAGGCTCGCCGAGGCAGCGGGAAGGGTACCTGCCACCATGAACACAACGGAGCTGACGATCGACGCCCAGCCAGCGAAAAAGCCGAGTGCCGGGGAAAAGATCGCGGAGACCCATGCATAGGAGGCGCCGGCGTCGACCCTCACGCGGTTTAGGTGGCGGAAAGCAAACACGATGCCGAACATGATCAGCGCGCAATAGAGCAGGCTGGCCGGCGCCAGCACGCCAACGGCGCCGACCAAAGTCGCGGTGCTCGCCGCGACGCTATAGGCGGGGCCGCTACCGGCGACGCCCATGATCACCGATTCGAAAAAGCCGAGCGCGCCCGCGTGAAGCCCCGGATTGTCTTCCTCTCCTTGGCCCGCGCTCATTTGCGGCCTCGGACTGATCGATCAGCGATCGAAGTCATTCCCGACCGGCGACGACCACGGCTTTGGTCGTTCCGGTCATCTCCGAATGACGCCGGGCGGGTCCAACCTATCAGCCGGCGCCCTCTTCTCCGGATCGCGCTGCATTGCACCCGGCCTACGACCCGCTACGACCGCGAGCGATGCTGGCGCAGCGATCAGATCAGACCGGTCGGCCGCTGGCGTGCGAGGAGTTGACCGTGAAAGCCCAGCCATCGGGTCCGGCGAGATCGAACGCGTCATGGATGCGGCCGCGGCGGATCGGCGACGGCGACAGCCCCTTTTCGAGGTAGTCGCGATGGGCGGCGTCGACATTGTCGACCATCAGATCGAAGGGTGCTTTCGCCCCGGGCTCGACCGCCCGCTCCCCTTGTCTGAGGACGACATGCGTGCCGCCGCGCAATTCGAGCACCGCCAGCGCGTCCATCGTCACGATCGGGCGCAGACCGACGGTCTCGAGCCACCGCGCGGCGGCGCCGACATCGGCGACGGTGAGGTGCACATGGCCGACCGCGACTGGCGGCCGTTGATCGGTGGTGTCGGGCACGGCTATCTCCTCCATGCTTGGATCAAGGCCAGTCGCGAACCTCGACAAGATCGGGCACGCATTGAACCGCCTCGCTCGGCATTGGCTTACCAGCAGCCTACCCGATAGGATCGAGCACGACGAGCAGGATCTCGCGCTCGGTCTTCTAATAATCGGCGTGGGGCGGCCAGAACTCTAAGCCTTTCTCCCACCGCTGCACGCGCTCCGCACCGGTAGCGGTGCGGGGTCGCATGTCGATCTTCTTGGTGCCGCGCTGGATATCGGGGTCATCGCGACGACCGCGCGTTCATGGAGCGGTGATTGCCGCAGGGGTCAGCTCGTACAACGTCGTCGATACGGCTTACCCCGACATCAAGCCGGTCGTCATGGCGGCGGTTGCGATCATTCGCAAATACCAGCAGCTCGCCGACGGATACGATCTCAAATAATGGCGTGGAAAAGATCTTCGGTGCGCGAGCGCGTCACCGAAGCGCGCCCTGGGGCCCTTCAGGAGGCAATTACGCGCGTTGTTGCGGGCGGCTGCATATTGCGACGACCCGGCAAGCGCGCCGACCGTTGGGTCAATCCTTGCGCAGGATCGTGCTATGGGACCGGATCTCGGGACCGTGCTGCCGGTTCGCCGCGGGCGAGCAGCGGCTGGGTGAAGTCTTTGCGCCGATGCATTAGACCAGCAGCTTTAACTCGGCCGGCTCAATCGATCGGCTGGTTGGCGCCGTGACCGATCCGATTTCCGGGCAGCCGGAACTGAAGGGCACGCCGATGCGCCTGACGGCGATCGGGGCCTGTCCGCGCGGCAGATTGCTGCGACGGACGGGCTCGCTGTTGCCCGAGGGGCCCTATTACTTGGCTAGAGGACCGCTCGATCAGGGGCAAACATTCGAGCTCGCGGGATGGAAGCCGCTGCCGGCCGCGCCCGATATCGATGTCTGGGCCGAGGCGCTGCTCGGCACGTCGCATGGTGCGGAACTGATCACTTGTGCCGACCCCGGCAGCAGCGACTTCCGCCATGCCAGCATCATCGACGATCGGCTGCAATGCATGTCTCTTTCTGGCGCGTTGGGCGACCCCCCTGCCAGCGAGCGAAGCTGTGGCCGCGGCGCTCGACGCGGTGATGTCGCCTGCGGTGCGCCTCGGGCTGCTCGCCGGTCGGGTCGGCACCGATGCGGCGGCTCAAGAAGACCGCGCGCTCTGCCTCTGCTTCGCGGTCGGCCACCGCGCGCTCTGTCACGAGATTGTCGATGGACGGCTGACCAGCCTGGCCGAGATCGGCGCAGTACTCGGCGCCGGCAGCAATTGCGGGTCCTGCGTTCCCGAACTGCACAAATTCTGCGCGACGCGCAGCGCGGCGGCGTGCCGACAGCCTAAGCGAGCCAAGGAATGCCAACGGACCACGCCTTTACCGAAGGCCAGAAACAGTATCTCGAGGCCTTTATCGTCGCGGTGTTAGGCGCACGGATTCATCGCTGTCGGCGGCAAATTCCCATCCCGCCGACCCGATGGCGAACCATTATGAAGCGCAGGACAGCGCTGTCGCTGCCGGCGGCGACCTCACCGCCGAGGAAATCGCCAAGCGCGAAAAGCACCCATTCGACATGTGGGGCGAGATGACCGCAAACGCGGCGGCCGGGCGGTTCCCGAAGGGGCTCGACATTTTTCGCCACAAGTTCCACGGCTTGTTCTACGTCGCGCGAGCCAGGACGCGTTCATGCTGCGCCTGCGCCTTCCGGGCGGCATCCTGCTCGCGCACCAGGCCGCGGGGCTCGCGGACACCGCCGAGCGCTACAGCGGCGGCTATGTCGACGTCACGACCCGCGCCAACCTGCAGATCCGCGAGATTGGCGCCGCACACCCCATCGCCGTGTTGACCGCGATTGACGAATTGGGGCTGACCTCACGCGGTGCCGGTGCCGACAACATCCGCAACTTGACCGGCAGCCCCACCGCCGGCATCGACCCCCAAGAGCTTTTTGATACGCGGCCGCTCTCCCGCGCAGATACCAATGACATCGGCTTTGCCGCGCTACGTATCGGACCCGGGAGACTGGTCGTCGAGGGCACCTATTTCCGCCTATTGCTCGGCGGCCTGACCGGGCACCAGAGCTTCGCACGCGATGCCGGCGTGCTGCTGCCCGACGAGGTGGTGCCAGCGGCCGTTGCGATCCTGAAGGTGTTTATTGCCAACGGCGAGCGCACCGACCGGCGGCGGGTGCGGCTCAAATACCTGATCGACCGGTGGGGCATCGACAAGCTGATGACCGAGGCGGCCGTGCACCTGCCATTCGCCTGGCGCCTCGCCCCAGGCGGGATCGCCGAGCCGCGAGGCCCGATCGACCGACAGGGCCATATCGGCGTGCACAAGCAGGCTCAGCCAAGTCTTTTTTATATCGGAGTCGTACCGCCAGTAGGCCGCTTGACCGTCGCCCAGCTGCGCGGCCTGGCGGCGATCGCCGCGATGCACGGCTCCGGCACGCTCCGCCTGACGGTATGGCAGAACCTGCTGATCTCCGATATTCCCGGCGCTGCGGTCGACGCTGCAGTCACGGAGATCACGGCGCTCGGGCTCACCATCGCCGCCAATGCGGTCCGTGCCGGACTGGTTGCCTGCACCGGCGCTGCCGGCTGCCGGTTCGCGCTCGCCGATACAAAGGCGAGCGCCTCGGCCGACACCGACTGGAAAAGCCGGCGCCCCAGCCGTTGCTCGGCGCCGCTGCCGCCGCCGACATGGATGTGGTAGGCCTCGACTTCGTCATCGCCGCCAGCGTCGAGCTTCGTCGCCAACAGGCCGATATCGCCGATGTCGTGCTGTGCGCAGGAATTCGGGCAGCCGGCCAGATAAATGTTGAGCGGCACATCGAGGGCGAGCCGCGCATCGATATGGTCGGCGAGCGCGAGCCCGTCCTGCCGGCGCGGATCGAGGCGATCTTGCGCGCCTACCTCGCCCATCGCCGGTCCGGCGAAAGCTTCCATGCCTTCGCCGGTCGGCACAGCGACCCCGATCTCGTTGCTTTTGTTCGCGCCGGTCACCGCCGCGGCGTGAAATGAGCCTGGTCCCGCGCCTCCCCGAGACCGCCCCGTTCCCGCCGGCGCAACGAGCCTGGCTCGACGGGTTCATCGCCGGCCTGTTCGGCGGTGTCGACGATCCGCCAGACGCCGCCCCGGCGGAGGACAAGCTGCCGTGGCACGATCCGACCCTGGCGCCCGGCGAGCGGCTCGCATTGGCCGCGGGCCAGCGTCCGGAGCACCGGCTGATGGCGGCGATGGCGCAGCTCGATTGCGGGCAAGGCGGTTATCTCTGCGAGAGCTACGCCGCGGCGATCGCCAGTGGCGCCGAAAGCTCGTTCGGGCGCTGCGTGCCGGGCGGCAAGGCGACCTCGCGCGCGCTAAAAGCGCGGCAAGGCCGAGCTGAGGCGACACCGGCGCGTTGCCATTATCACTGCGGCTTGCGCGTAATTCGATCTGGGCCTCTCTCGGCGCGCCGGGCTTCGAGATCCGTGACGGAACTGATCAGCTTGTTGGAAGCTTGCAAACTCCTCTCTCTCGCTGGTCATGATGCCAGGTATGTCAATGGAAGTATCGGCCGGAATCGATAACCGTGGTCTGGCCGGTCATCGTTTCGGTGCGGCACATCGTGACCACCATGTCGGCGCAGTCGTCCTTGTCGGCCGGCCTTTTCAACAGCGAGCTGGCGGCGGAGTTATGGATCTGCTCGGCACGCAGATTGGCGGTCGCGCGGGTGCCTTCGAGCAGGCCTGGCGCCACGCAGTTGACCAGGGTCTCGGGCGCCAAGGCCACCGCCATGCACCGCGTCAGGTGAATGAGACCCGCCTTTGACACTGCATAGGCGATTGACGAGCCGGTCGGACCGATGCCAGACACCGATGAGATGTTGACAATGCGGCCGCGGCCCTGCGCTTTCATGACCGGCGCCACCGCCTTGATCAGGCGCATCGGCCCGGTAAGGTTGACGGCGATGATCTTGTCCCACACCTCGATCGTAAGCTCGTCGAGGTCGGCGAACGGGATCGCCTTGTTGTACGCGGCGTCGTTGACCAGAATGTCGAGACGGCCAAAGTGCTGAGCCACCTCGTCAACCACCCGCCCCACCGCCGCGCCATCGGTGACGTCGCAGGCGAAGGCCGCGGCGCTGACTTGGTATCGTGATGCGAGGTCGCGGCTGACAGTCTCGGCCTGATCGCGACTCTGCGCGTAGATCACCGCGATATGCACGCCCTCCTTCGCCAGCGCGCGGCAGATCCGGGTTCCAAGCCCGCCATTGCCGCCGGTCACCACTGCAACCGCGCCGGTAAGGTCCATCTGCTCTCTCCTCCCTGCGGGCGCGCCGTCGCGCAGCCCCTCCGCCATCGCGAGGCCATTGTGTCGTCAAGCCCACGGCGCAGGCAAGACCGACCGGCGGTCGGCCAGAAAGTCCGGGAGGACTATGGCGAGAAAGGCCGGCGCAGCTCCGTCTGGCGAACCTCGGATCAGGTCAGGTGGGCTGTGCCGAGAGCGGCCGCATTGCCGTCTGCGCCGAAGCCGCTCGCGCGGCTTCACGCATCATCGGCTTGGCGTGCTCGTTGTGGCGGCGCCGTTCCGGTGGCCGGCCGCTCTGCTCCCGGCCGCCGGGATTTCGTCGGTTGCGAGCAGCGATTTGAGGTTGGAAAGGATCCGCGGCCACCCCCTCCCACACGGCCTCGATAAGCTTTGAATTGACACGCTTCGCCGTGCCGATTGCCAAGGTCACATTCACGAATAATCAGCTCCAACCATCAACCAACGAAAACCGCCACCGCCGCAAAAATGATCGAGCCGAGTAGTGCGCGTCCCAAGGTCAGCTCATCATGCGAGACTCTTTCCGATCTGTTGCCGACGCAGCGCTGCGATGACCTTGAGGGCGTCGGCGAGTGGGCCGGGATCGTGGGTGCGGATGTAGTCGGCGCCGTTTTCCGCCGCGAATAGCTCGGCTGCCAGGGTCGCGGCGCCGAGCTGGGCCGTGCCCGAGCGGCCGGTCACCGCGCGCAGAAACGATTTACGCGAAACCGAGACGAGGATCGGCAGCCCGAACGCCTGCTTCAGCCGATCGAGGCCGGCCAGCACCCGCAGCGAAGCCTCGGGCCGGCTGCTCAAAAAAAACCCCATGCCGGGATCGAGGATTAGCCGCTGGCGAGCAATCCCGGCGCGTTCGAGCGCGGCCACGCGATCAGCGAAGAAATCGTGAATGCGACGCCATACCTCGTCGGCCGAAAGCTCGACCCGCTGGGCCCGGCCGCGCCCGCCCACCGCGTGCATGACGATCAGCCCGCAGCTTGCTGCGGCCAGCTCGGGATATATGGCGGGGTCGGAGAAACCTCGGATGTCATTGAGAAAATGGGCACCGCGCGCGATCGCGAAGCGCTGTACCTCGGGCACGAAGCTGTCGACCGACACCGGGATGCCGTCGGCGGCGAGTGCCGCGAGGAGCGGGTCGAGGCGGCGGATCTCCTCGGCGGCGGCGACCGGCTTGGCGTCGATGTTGCTCGCCGCCGCGCCGAGATCGATGATCTGCGCTCCGGCTGCGACCAGCGCCCGCGCCTGGGTCAGCGCCGCCCGGTGATCGAGATATCGGCCGCCGTCCGAGAACGAATCCTCAGTGATGTTGACGATGCCAAGGATCGCCGGGCCAACAATCGCAGATTTGGGGATCGCCTGGCCGGGGGTCGCCGCGTTCGGCACAGGCTCAGCCCGAATCGTCTGCCGCCGGGCGAGTGCGCTCCAGGATTGCGCCGACGCCCTCAGCATCGGGAAAGACGTCGAGCTTTTCGACCCAGGCGCGAACCCGTTCGACCCGCGGGTCGGCAAAGCAGGCATTGCAGATCCGCTCGGCAAAGCCTTCGCACAGATCGATATGCCCCGATCCGGCGATGTCGCGGATCGCCGCCACGATCTTCTCGTAGTTGATGATGCGCCGGCGGTCCTCGCCAGGAATAGCGGCAGCGGATATCGCGGTCAGATCGACCGAAACGCGGACCCGCTGCTTATATTCGCGCTCGCGCCGGCGGATGCCAATGCTGCACATCAGGATGAGGCCGTGCACCGTGACGGTGTAAGACGCGGCTTCGGCCGATGGTTTGGCGCCGCGCTCGATCATCCAGCTCAGCCCTGGCGCAGGGCAGGATCGTGCAGGGTGGTGTCCTGGCCGCGCACCGGGTCGGCCAGCGCGGCGGCCAGGCTGCGCGCACCCTTCCACTCGGCGGCCGGGCGGACCTGCCCCTCCGAGCCGATCTGATCGATGCCCGAATAGATTTCGAGGCGGTGATTGTCCGGATCGCGGAATTCGACCGCGAGCTGGCAGCCGGCGCGGCGACGGCCCTCGAAATCGATCGTGACCCCGCGCCGGCGCAGATGGTCGCGCGCCCGCACCACCTCGTCGAGGGTCGCCACCTCGAAGGCGAGGTGGTTGAGCTCGATATTCGGCGCCTCAGCAGCCATCGAGCCGACCAGCGCCACGCCGTGGTGATCCGGGTTGCAGCGCAGGAACACCATACCGCCCGGCACCATTTCTTCCGGGTAGACGTCGGAGACGCGAAACCCCAGCACCTCGACGTAAAACTGCGCCGAACGCTCGACATCACAAACATTCAAGACGACGTGACCGATCTTCCCGATCTGGAACGGCAGGCCGTGCGGTCGCTCCAATTTCCTGACCCGGTCGGGATTGTAGTCAGCCATCCCCGTTCTCCTTGCGCTGCAATCGGCGGCAAAAAACCCCTAGCCGCGGAAAAGGCCTTGCCGGCCTCCGGCATTCTCCAATAAAGCCTCTGCCTCGACAATCCGCCGGGAGGAGCCCCCATGCCGCGTCTGCCAGACACTGCCGATCTCGAGGCTTTGCGGGCGTTCGATACGCCGACGATCTGCAACGCGCTCGAACTCGTCGCCCCGGCGCGCCGGGCGACGGGCTTTATCCGTCGGCCGCTGGTCGCCCCTTTTCCTGAACTGAAGCCGGTCGTGGCCTTCGCCCGCACCGCCATCATCCGCTCGCGCGAGCCGCATCCGCGCAGCCGCGACGAGGCGAAGGAAGTCCGCCTTGGCTATTACGCACATATCGCCGAGCAGCCGTTGCCGAGCATCGCCGTGATCCAGGACATCGACGTCCCCGATTACGGCTTTGGCGCGTTCTGGGGCGAGGTGCAGACCAATGTCCATAAGGGGCTCGGGTGCATTGGCGTCGTCACCGACGGCTCGGTGCGCGATCTCGACGTGATGGCGGAGGGCTTCTTCGTGCTCGCCGGTTCGATCATGCCGTCGCATGCGCATGTACATCTGGTCGATTTTGGCGGTACCGTCAGCGTCGCCGGGATGACCGTCTCGGCCAACGATTTGATCCATGCCGACCGGCACGGCGCCGTCGTGGTTCCCCCGGAGGCGGTGAAGGATATCCCGGCGGCGGTGGCGCTCCTGACCCGTCGTGAAAAGGTGATCATCGACGCCGCAAAAGCTCCAGGCTTCTCGGTGGCGCGGCTGCGCCAGGCCTTCGACGAGCAGGAAGATATCCACTGAGTGTTTCGAGGCGCCGCGCTCGCGCGACCGCCGATAGCGCCGCGTCATAAGAGCCGCCTGGGTCAAAGCTCGACTTGGCCGCCCAGCTCGACGATCCGGTTGATCGGAATGTGGAAGAACTCGGTCGCGTCGAGCGCCATGTTCGACAACAGAATGAACAGCTTTTTGAACGGTAGCCGGATCCCCGAGGGGCGCTTGAAGACGAGCTTTTCGCGGCCGACAAAGAACGAGGTCTCCATCAGATTGAAGCGGAAGCCGCCGACCCGACACAGCGCCAAGGCCCGCGGAATATCGGGTTCTTCGAGAAAACCGTAGCGGATGGTCACGGTGTGGAAATTCTGCCCGAGGTGATCGATTTGCAGCCGTTCGGCTTCGGGTAGGCGGGGCACGTCCTCGGTGCGCACCGTCATCAGCACGTTGCGCTCATGCAAGACCTTGTTGTGCTTCATATTGTGCAGCAGGGCCGCGGGCACGTTCTCGAGCCGGGCAGTCATATAGATGGCGGTCCCCGGCACCCGCGCCGGACGGTCGGGCTTCAGCGTGTCGATCAGGCTTGCCAGCGGCAGCGCCCCGGTGGCCCGCCGCAGCGCAACCTGGCGCCGGCCCCACAGCCAGGTCACCATCACCGCGTAGATGGTGAAGGCGATGACCAGCGGAAACCAGCCGCCGTCGATGATCTTCAGGAGGTTGGCGCCGAAAAAGAACAGATCGACGGTCAGAAAAACCGCGAACATCGGAATGAGCCGCCACAGCCGCCAACCCGCACCCCAGCGCAGATAGATGAAGGCGAGGATGGTCGTTACCGTCATCGTCCCGGTGACAGCGATGCCGTAAGCGCCGCCGAGCGCGTCCGACGAGCGGAAGCCGAGTACGGTTGCCACCACCGCCACCAGCAGGATGCCGTTCATCGCCGGCACGTAAACCTGGCCGATCTCCTGCTCGGAGGTATGCCGCACCAGCATTCGCGGTAGATAGCCGAGCTGCACCGCCTGGCGGGTGATCGAAAAGGCGCCGGTGATCACCGCTTGCGAGGCAATCACAGTGGCGCTCGAGGCGAGCACGACCAGCGGATAGACCACCCAGCCGGTGGTCAGGTGGAAAAACGGATTCTCGACCGCACCGGGGTCAGCGAGCAGCAGCGCGCCTTGGCCGAAATAGTTCAACAACAGGGCGGGAAAGACAAAACGCAGCCAGGTCCGACGGATCGGCCCGCGCCCGAAATGCCCCATATCGGCATAGAGTGCCTCGGCCCCGGTCACGGCCAGCACCACCGAACCCAGCAGTACAAACCCCTGCCACGGATCGTGCAGGAACAGATCGATCGCATAACGCGGGTCGATAGCCAGCAGAATCGAGGGGCGGCGCACGATTTCGAACCCGCCGAGGATCCCGATCACGGCGAACCAGAGGATCATGACTGGGCCGAAATAGCCGCCTACGAGGGCGGTGCCACGCCGCTGAACCATGAACAGGACGACCAGCAGCAGTAGCGTCAGCGGCACCACATAGGGTTCGAGCGCAGGGGTCGCGACCTTCAGCCCCTCGACCGCGCTCAACACCGAAATCGATGGCGTGATGACCCCATCGCCGAAAAACAACGCGACGCCAACCAGCCCGGCCCACAGAATCCACCGGTTGCGCCCGCCCGCTGCCGCCCGCAAAGCCAGCACCATCAAGGCGAGAATGCCGCCTTCGCCGCGGTTGTCGGCGCGCGTCAGCACCAACACGTATTTGATCGTGACCACCAGCATCAGCGCCCAGGCGATCAGCGACAGCACGCCAAAGACGCGCCGCTCGCTGACGATCGCATCGACGAAGCACTGCTTGACGGTATAGAGCGGCGATGTGCCGATATCGCCATAGACCACGCCGAGTGCCGCGACCCCGAGGCTCTGGCCGAGCTTCACATGCGCCTGCGTTTGAACCACCGCGGTATCGGGCATTTATTCGCTCGGTCCCTTATGCCAGGCCAACACTGCTTTCGGGGACTTGGCCCAATATCGAGCATCGCGGCGTGCCGCAGCACCGACGCCACAAAGGGCGACCGCGGCGAAAACCGCGCCGAGAGAGGACCGCCGGGGCGCGGGTTATAGACGGAATTTTCATTCGCGCGCCATCAAATCGACAGCACCGGACCGTTCCACGCGAATTCGGCACGATCCATCGCCGCTCGGAGCCGATTCAGCGCTGGTAGGTGCCGATCAACTCGGTCTGCTGGATAATATATGGGTGCGCGGCCCGCAGCACATCCAAAGCGGTCGCCGGCGCCGTCAGATCGAGCGTCGGACGGCTGACCGCAAGCAGGCGGAAGCGGTAATGGTGCGCCGGTCCAGGCGGCGGGCAAGGACCGCCATAGCCGATGCTGCCGAAATCGTTACGTGCTTGCCGCAACCGGCCGGCCGGCTGGTTCGCCCGATAGCCGGCTGCCAGCCCGTGCGCGCCCGCCGGAATGTCGAAAACGGCCCAGTGGCGAAAGACGCCCGACGGCGCATCCGGGTCCTCGATCACGAGGACGAGGCTCCCGGTCCCGGCCGGGACTTGCGACCAGATCAGGGGCGGCGATATGTCGGCGCCGCTGCAGGTATATTCCACTGGAATCTGGCCGCCGGGCGCAAACGCCGGGCTCGCGAGCAGCAGAGGCACAGCCCTCTCCGAAATGCGTGTCCGATATACCTCGCCGTACTCTATCGCTAAAACGGCGCCGGTTCAGCGATGTCGGCAATGAGCGGAGAACAAACTATGAGCGGAGCGCCTTTGCGTTGCGGGATGCTGGTTTTTCCCAATCTGACCCAGCTCGACCTGACTGGCCCCTATGAGGTGCTGGCTCGCTTGCCCGGCGCCGAAACTCTATTGCTGTGGAAGGATCTGCGGCCGGTGCGTTCCGAGCACGGGCTGACCATGCTGCCGACGGCGACCCTCTCGGAGTGCCCGCCGCTCGACTTGGTGCTGGTGCCCGGCGGTCCCGGCGTCAATCCGTTGCTCGAAGACGTGGAGGTGTTGGCGTTTTTGCGCCACGCCGCGGCGGGTGCGCGCTATGTGGTCGGCATCTGCACCGGCTCGCTGGCGCTGGGAGCGGCCGGTTTGCTGCTCGGAAAGCGCGCCGGCACGCACTGGATGTCGCGCGAGTTGTTGCGCGCTTTTGGCGCCGAACCGACAGACGAGCGCGTGGTTCGCGACGGGAACATCTTCACTGGCGGCGGCGTCACCGCCGGGATCGACGTGGCGCTCGTCGTTGCCGCCGAAATTGCCGGTCAGGCCGCCGCCGAGGCGATCCAGCTGGCGATCGAATACGATCCGGACCCGCCCTTTGCCGCGGGCTCGCCGGAGGCTACCGACCCGGCGGTTCTCGCCGCGGTGCTGGCCCGCGCCGAACCGCGCCAGCGTGACCGCGCCGAGCGTGTTGCCCGCGCCGCCGCCAGGCTCGGGCAGTAGGCGCGCTGCGCTTGCCAGAGCGACGGCTTGTGCCTAGCCTCAGCCGCGATCGGCGAGCAGGAGGGCGACATGAAAACCATCGCGGTCGATTATCGCAAGCGCCTCGCCGAGGAGCCGGAGAAGGGCCACAACCGCTGGCACGAGGCGATCACACCGGTCATCGAGGCGGCACCGGGCGAAGAGGTCGAGATCGAAACCCGCGACGCCTTCGACGGCCAGATCACCGCGGCGACCACGGCCGAGGATCTGCGGCAATGCGACCTCAACCTCGTTCACCCGCTGACTGGGCCGGTTTATGTCGCCGGGGCCGAGCCGGGCGATCTGCTCGAGGTCGAGATCCGCGACATGAAGCCGGCGCCATTCGCCTATACCGTCCAGGTGCCGGGGTTCGGCTTTCTGCGCGATGCGTTTCCCGAGCCCTACATCGCGAAGTGGACGATCGGGGACGGCTTTGCCGAGTCCGCCGACCTGCCCGGCGTGCGCATCCCCGACGGTTCCTTTGTCGGGGTCATCGGCGTCGCGCCTTCGAAGGAATTGCGCGAGCGGGTCCACCGGCGCGAGGCCGAGCTCGCCGCGCGCGGCGGCGTGGCATTGCCGCCTGAGGTATTGGGCGCGGTGCCGGGCGGGGCGATCGGCAAAGAGGCCTTGCGCACGATCCCGCCGCGCGAGAATGGCGGCAACCTCGACATCAAGCAGCTCTCGAAAGGCGCGCGCCTGATGCTGCCGGTGTTTGTCGAGGGCGCCTTGTTCTCGGTCGGCGACGCGCATTTCGCCCAAGGCGACGGCGAGGCTTGTGGCACCGCGATCGAGATGTGCGGCTCGATCCTGGTGCGCTTTTCGCTGCAAAAGGGCGAAGCCCGGCGCCGCGGCATCCGCTTTCCGCGCTTTGCCCGCGACGACTATTACTTCCCGCCCGAGCTCGCGGCACCAAAGCGGTTTCTGGCCACCACCGGGATGTCGGTCCGCGACGACGGCGTCAACGAGAGCGAGGATGCGACCCTGAGCGCGAAGAACGCGCTTCTGTCGATGATCGACCTCTTGGTCGAGCGCGGCTGGAGCCGGCAGCAGGCCTATGCGATCTGCTCGGTCGCGGTCGACCTGAAGCTCAGCGAACTGGTCGACGTGCCGAATATCGTCGTCAGCGCCTTCCTGCCGCTCGACATCTTCGCTAAATGAGAGCCCAGGCGGCCGCCTGGCCGGTTCGATGATTCGGAAAGAGGAAAATCAATGAGCGCAACGGGTGTCATGGAGCGGCGTCGGCTCGGCAAGGGCGGCCCGGAGATTTCGGCGATCGGTCTCGGCTGCATGTCGCTATCGGGGGTCTACGGCAAGTGTGACGACGCGGCCGGGATCGCCCTGATCCATCGCGCGATCGAGCTCGGCGTCGATCATCTCGACAGCTCCGACATGTATGGCTGGGGCCAGAACGAGGAGCTGCTGGGCCGGGCCCTGAAGGGCCGGCGCGACCAGGTGCTGATCGCCAGCAAATTCGGCCAGACCCAGCGGCCGGGCGGCGCCAACGGGGTCGACGGTAGCCCGGCCTATATCGCCCGGGCCTGCGAGGCGAGCCTGAAGCGGCTGGGGGTCGAAGTCATCGACCTCTACTATCAGCATCGGGTCGATCCGGCGGTGCCGGTCGAGGAGACGGTGGGCGCCATGGCCCGGCTCGTCGATGAGGGCAAGGTGCGCTACCTGGGTTTGTGCGAGGCCCGTCCCGAGCGCATCCGCCGTGCCCATGCAGTCCATCCGATCGCCGCGGTACAGAGCGAATATTCGCTGCTTTACCGCAAGGAGGCGACTGAAACGCGCGAATTGACCCGCGATCTCGGCATCGCCTTTTTCGCCTACGCGCCGCTCGGCCGCGGTCTGTTGACCGGCGACATCCCCGATTTCAATAATCTCGCCCAGGGCGACACCCGTGGCCGGCACCCGCGCTTTATGGGCGACAATTTCGCCAAGAACCGGGAATTGGTCGAGCATATCGAGGCGATCGCGCGCGAGAAGCACTGCACCCCGGCGCAGCTGGTGCTGGCGTGGCTTCTGGCGCAGGGGCCGGACGTGATCCCGATCCCCGGCACCAAGCACATCTCAAGGCTCGAAGAAAACCTCGGCGCGCTCAAGGTGCGGCTGACTCCGGCCGACACCGACCGCATCTCGGCGGCGATCCCGATCGGCGCCGCCGCCGGCACCCGCTATCCCGAAGGCGGCATGCGCGGGGTATATATCTGAGCAACGGCGTTGGCTGGTCCAGCGCACCTTCGCCTGGCTAAACCTTAACCGACGCCTTGCAGAGACTTTGAAGCAAACCTCGAACGCGCCCTCGCTTGGCTGTTCCTCGACAGCCTCAAGCTGCTGATGCGACAGCGCGGGCGAACATCACAACCAAAACTTGCCATTTGAGTTCAGTATCCTAAGTGGCGGCGGCCGTTGCGACAATCTCGGCCGCGATGGTGCGGGCGCGATGGGCGGCGTCGCGGGCGATTTCGGCGCAGAGGCCGGTGTAGGCAGTGGGGTCAAGCAAGGCCGTGATTGCCTCTGGCTCGAGGTGGGCGGTGACGCGCGGGTCGGCGGCCAGCAATTCGGCAAACGGTCGGCTCTCGACAAACGCTGCCTGCGCCGCGTCGTAGACGACGTCGTGCGCATGCTGGCGGCCAATCGCCGCCCCGAGGTTCAGCATGACCGCCTCGGCCATGATCAGCCCGCCGCCGAGATCGAGGTTCCGGCGCATGCGCTCGGGGTCGAGCCGCAGCCCGCGCATCACCTCAACGAGGCGGGCCAGCATGTCGCCGGTGGCGATCGCCGCGCGCGCATCGGCGCTGTCGAAAATCAGGCTGGTGGTGCGGTCGGCCTCGTGCTCGGTCTGCATCGCCTCCAACGCCAACGGCACGCAGGAGCGCACCTCGGCGGCGGCGGCGATAATGTCCTGGCACAGCTTGGGATTACGCTTTTGCGGCATTGTCGAGCTGCCGACCGTGCCGGGCGGCACCGGCTCCTCGACCTCGCCGAACTCGGTCTTCATCAGCGTATAGATCTCGCGGCCGATCTTGCCGCAGGTCCCGGCCAGCAGGCCCAGAAGGCAGATGTTCTCGGCCAGGTGGTCGCCGATCGTACGCGCCGGGACCTGCATCGGCAGCATGCCGAGCCGTTTGCCGATGCCGGCCTGCACCGCCGGCCCTTGCGCGCCCAATGAGGCGAACGTCCCGGCACCGCCGCCCAGCATCGCGACAAAGATCCGCGGAGCCGCCTGGCGGAAGCGTTCGACGTGACGGATCAGTTCGTCGATCCACACCGCCGGCTTGTAGCCGAAGGTCGCCGGCAAGGCGTGCTGGCCGTGGGTGCGCCCGGCGATCGGCATCTCGGCGCCGCGCTCAGCGAGATCGGCCATCGCCTTGAGCGCTTCGCCGATCAGACCGAGAAAAATCCGGTGCGCCTGCCGCAGCACTAGGAGATCGCCGGTCTGGGTGATGTTCTGGGTGGTCGCCCCCCAATGTACCCAGCCGCCATAGGGCTCGCCGGTGACCCGCCCGAGCTCCCAGACCAGCGGCACTATGGTGTGGCCGGTGCGCGCGAACCCCTCGTCGATGCGAGCGCGGTCGAGGAGTTTGAAATGCGCCGCCCGGCGGATCGCCTCAGCCGCCCCGTTGGGGATGATGCCAAGCTCTTCCTCGGCTGAGGCCAACGCCGCCTCGACCTCGAGCCAGGCCTGCCAGCGGTTCTCCTGGGCATAAAGCGCGCGGATGCCCGGGTCGGACACCCGTGCTGCAGTCGGCAGCTCGTCGGTCATTGGTCCTCCGGCAATAGGTGAGCCAAACTTCGTCGTCCCCACGAAAACGACGCAAGAGCGACGCGAAAGCGGGGGGCCAGGAGCTGCGGCTTTGCGCCATCGCTGAGCCGCACTTCCTGACAGAGCCTTTCCGTCAGAGATAGAGGCGCCGGGCGCGCGTCAACAGTCAATCGCGGCGAGATTTGAGCTGTCGTGAGCCAAGCGAGCCGCTGGTTGCGGGGCCGGCGGGTTTCCGCTAAAAGCGATTCGAGCGCTCGGGGCGGGCTTGGCGAAGGAATTGGCGCAAGTGGAGTTGGCAAGATGATGTCGTCGGATACCGGTTTGGCTGCGCCAGCGACCGCAAGCGCCGCCGATGTTCGAGCCTATTGGGACCGGCGGCCATGCAACATCCGGCATTCCAGGCTCGCGGTCGGGACCCGCGAGTACTTCGACCAGGTCGAAGCCCGCAAATATATGGTTGAGCCGCACATCCCGGGATTTGCCCAATTCCCGAGATGGTCGGACAAGCAGGTGCTGGAGATCGGCTGCGGGATCGGCACCGACGCGGTCAATTTCGCGCGCGCCGGCGCCCATTACACCGCGGTCGAATTGTCCGAGGTCAGTCTCGCGCTGACCCGGCAGCGTTTCGCCGCCTTTAGCCTCGACGGCGAATTCTACTGCGCCAACGCCGAACAGCTGACCCAGGTGCTCGGCCATCGCAGCTTCGACCTCGTCTACTCATTCGGCGTGATCCATCACACGCCCGACCAGCGCGCCGTCATCGAACAGGCGCGCCAGGTGATCTGCGACCACGGCGAATTGCGGATCATGCTCTACGCCCGGGACTCATGGAAAGCGATCATGATCGAAGCCGGCTTGGACCAGCCCGAGGCTCAGGCCGGCTGCCCGATCGCGACGACGTATTCGCGCGATATGATCGAGGCGCTGCTGGCCGGGTTGTTCACCATCGTCTCGGCCGAACAGGCGCATATTTTCCCCTATCGCATCGACAAATACCTCCGGTACGAATACGAGTTCGAGCCATGGTTCGCGGCGATGCCGCCGGCCATGTTTGCGGCACTCGAGCGCCGCCTCGGCTGGCATTATCTGGTCGTGGCCAAGCCGGCCTAGACTGGGGGTGCGCATCAATTCAGCCGGCACCGAATTGGCCAGGTCGCATCCGACCCTCCGTCAGGCGCCCGGCGCGTTCGCCGGCGCGCGATTTCGAGCGAAGCCGGTCGCCGCAGGGGGCTAGATGCTGTCGATCATCGTCTATGGGCGGAACGACACCCACGGCTACAACCTACACAAGCGCGCGGCGATCAGCCTCAATTGCCTGGCCGAGATGCTGAGCGACGCCGAGGACGAGCTGATCTTTGTCGACTACAATACGCCGGACGACCTGCCGACCTTCCCCGAGGCCATCGCCGACACCCTGACCGCGCGGACCCGGGCCAAGCTGCGGGTCCTTAGGGTGCGACCCAAGGTTCATCGGCGGTTTCGCCAGCGCACCCATCTGGCGGCGCTGGAGCCGGTCGCCCGCAACGTCGGCGTGCGCGCTTCCAACCCGGCAAATCGCTGGATCCTGTCAACCAACACCGACATCATTCTGGTGCCGCGCGCCATGCTGCGGCTGGCCGAGGCGGTGGGCGACCTGGCCGAAGGCTTCTATCACACCGCGCGCTTCGAGATCCCCGAAGGCCTGTGGGAGACATTCGACCGGGCCGACCCGGTTGGCACAATCGCAGCGGCGCAGGCGCTCGGCGTCTCGGCGCGGCTCAACGAGGTAGTCTACGGGTCGGACCCGATCCTCTACGATGGACCAGGCGATTTCCAGCTGGTGTTGCGGGCCGATTTGTTCGCGATCGACGGCTTCGACGAGCGGATGATCTTGGGGTGGCACGTCGATTCAAACCTCGCCAAGCGCCTCACCTTAAAGCGCGGGCCCGTGGCCTCGATGATCGAACATGTGTTCTGCTACCATTGCGACCACACCCGCCAGGCGACGTCGACCCATCACCGCGACCGGCTGGAGAACGACCCGGTCTTCTTCATCGATCAGGTTGCGCGGCCAGACTTGCCAGAGCAGCGCGAGGATTGGGGTTGCGCCGGCGACGATGTCGAGGAGATCAGCCTGGCGCAAAGCCGCTTCGGCTATCGCGACATGCTGGGGGCGGTGGTGACGCCGCTCGACGCCGCCTATAGCGAGGCCCGTTATACGGCGGCGAGCTTTGATGATTACCGCTATGATGCGCGCCACGTGCTGCCGTTTCTCGCCGACCTCTTGAGCTCTTATCCGCGAGGACTGCGGCTCGGCTGGTGCGGAGTACGCCGCGACATGTTCGAGCTGGCGCGGCAGGCTTGGCGCCATATGGGCTTCATCGGCCCAGTCATCGTCGAGGCGGCGAGCGCCTCCCGGCTCGTCGATAGCGAGCCCGACCCGGCAGAGCTTCAGATCGCCGCCGGGGGCGAATGGCTCGACCGCACTGATTTGTTGGTGTTCGAATTCGGCCGCGCGGCCGATGGCGAGCCGGTGTCCGGGAGCCGACCGGATGCGCCCGGGTTGAGCCCGGCCGATCAGGAAGCCCTCGCGATTACCAGTTCCGCTTTTCTGTCGGCGGTGCTGCACGAGCGTTCTCGCTTGGCTTCGGAGGCGGGCGCCGCGCCGCGGCGCTTTGTTGGGATCAACTGCATCCATAATGCCAACGAAAGGCTGTTCGCCGCCCATATCGCCGCAGCGGCGACGCCGTTCAGCTCGCGGCTGCGCCACGGCTTCGTCGTCTCGCCATCACCGGAGCTCGACCCGGAAACAACGGACCGGCTGTTGGTCGGCATGCGGCTCGGTCGCTCCGGGCCGATCAGCCGACGTGAATTGGCGCTCGCCCGCGACCTCTTTGGCCCGCTGCTCGAAGGCCGCCCGATTGATCCGCCCCGGCTCCATCGCGCCGCGATCAATGCGGCGATCGGCGAGGCTTTTGTCGCGGTGGTCGGGAGTTCTGTCGGCAATGGGCTGCTGCCGGAGCAAACCCGGCTCGCCATCGACCGACTCGAAGAATTGCGGCCGTCCACCGGGCTTGCCGCCGAGCTCGGCCCGCTGCTCGGGATGGCGTTCGACGGCCCCGCAGCCCGGCCGGGCACCCGTCCGCTCAGTCGGTTTGCCGCCTATGAGGATTGGGATGATCCGGTCTGGTCGGCATTCGGCCTCCCCTATGCGACCGATCCGCGCGCCGACGACGCATTCGCCCGTCATGCCGGTAAATGGGAGCAGGTTCACCTGCTCTACGGGCTCGACCGCGCCGGCAAGCTCGCCCCTGGGGCGCGCGTGCTGGTGATGGCGACAATGCCCGATGCCGGCATTGCCGCGATCAGCTGGCGGGTTGCACAGGTCGACCTGCTGCCGATCGGCGATCGCGTGAACATCCCCGAATCGGGCCGCGGATTCTGGTGCTCAGGCGCACCTTATCGACCGGCGGCCCTTGAGATGCTCAACCCCGCGAGCGATTTGCGGCGGCTCGAAGAGGCGGCTTACGACGCCGTTGTATTCCCGCACGGCGCGCTGTTCGCAGCCGGGTTCAGCGGCGCGCTGCGATCCATGGAAATGGCGCGGCGCCTGCTGTGCCCGGACGGAGTGCTGGCGTTCAAGGCCGAGATCGCCGCCGGGCCGGGGCCGCACCCCGATTTTTTCGATGTCGGCCTCGTTGGCGACGACGGTCTGGCCGCCCGGCTCGCGGCCTTGACCGGGCTCGTCGCCGATGGCGGTTTCGATCCGCGCCTGTCGCGCGCCACGATCGACCGGGTGTGGCCACCGGATGGGCCACCGACGGCCTCTGCGAACGAGGGCTATTTCCTCAGCCGCCGCGACGGGCGCGTCCTGATCCCGAGCCTGTGGTTCCTGCGCCGGCAGGAAATCGCCGGCCAGGATGGCGATGGGCCGCAATGGCGAGATCTGCGGCGCTGGCTCGGCGAACGTTGGCTTGGCGAGCAGATCGACCGTCTGCATGTCGGCGCCGCCGGCCACCGCGACGCCGCGGGCGGGATCGAGACCCGGCCCGGACAAGAGGGCCATGTCTTTTATGGGCCCTACCTGACCCTGCCGGACGGCCGGTACCGCGCGACGTTGCATTTCGAGGCGAGCCTCGCGACGCGATCGGAGGTCGTTGCCCAGGTGCTCGTCGAAGTCGCCGCCGGGGCAGCGGTCTTCGCCAGCCGGCGGCTCGACCGCGGCGCCGTGAAATCGGGCGTGCTGACCCTTGAGTTCGGGATTTCGCCCAACGAGGCGGCGCGCGATGCCGCGCTCGAAATCAGGCTCTACAGCCCAGCCGATTTTTCTGCCACCTTCACCTCGGTCGATCTGCGCGAATT
The DNA here is from genome assembly GCA_963755435.1 of uncultured Alphaproteobacteria bacterium. Classification (GTDB taxonomy): domain Bacteria; phylum Pseudomonadota; class Alphaproteobacteria; order ATCC43930; family CGMCC-115725; genus AP-15. The sequence continues at coordinate 297,912 of CAVWJX010000007.1, read as the reverse complement.
GTCGGCCGCGCGGCAGGCCCCGTTCAGCCAGCTCCGGACCAAATACAGCCTGCCGCAGCGGGAGCGCAGCGAAGGCCCGGCGGGCGCCGCCGAACTCTGAGAATACGCCCGAACGTTTGATGGAGACGAGATTGGATCAGCCGCGCGATCAGAAATTTGCGGCCCGGTCGCGGCGATGACGGCGATGTCGGCGTTGGAGACCGGCCTGCGCGCGCCTCCGCCGGACGGCCCAGCGCGCGATCCGGGAGCCTCGCAAGAGTGGGGTCTGCCGATCTCAGCGCAACTGCCTGCGACCGACCGGCCGCTCAGCCGCACTATCGCTTCCGAGGATTGGGAAGACCCGTCGTGGTCCCGCTTTCTCGATCCGCCGCCAGGCCCTTTTCCCGCCGACGAGAGCGATCGCGATGGCGGCCGGTGGGAGCGGGCGCATCTGCTCTACGGGCTCGACCGCCTGGGGAAGCTCACCCCCCAGGCGCGCCTGCTGGTGATCGCAACCCTCCCAGACGCGACGATCGCGGCGTTGAGCGAGCACGCCGGACGCGTCGAGGTCTTCGATCTGGCCGGCGCCTCCGAGCGCCGCGGCGCCGAGGCGCGGCTTTATTGGACGAACGGGGCGCTCTACGCCCGCCAGCGCCTGTCTGCTCACGAGCCCGGGACCAGCCTCGACGACCTCGACGAAGGCGGCTATGACGCGGTCATCTGTCCGCACGGATCGCTGTTTTCAGCCGGTGCCATCGGCATCGGTAGGCTGCTGGCCAGGATCGAGCGGTTGACGCGGCGCGACGGGGTGGTCGTGTTCAAGGCTGAGATCGCCGCAGGCGCCGAACCGCATCCTTATTTTCTCGATGCCGGCCTGGTCGGCGCAGATGGCCTCGCCTGCCGGCTCGAAGATATGACCGCGTTTGCCGTCGATGGCGGGTTTGATGCGCGGCTTTCGCAGCGCACCGCGGTCAGTGTCTGCCCCGATGGCGGGGCCGCGCCGGGCGGGGGTTCTTTGTTGTGGCGCGAGCGCGGGCGGATCGTGGTTCCGAGCCTGTGGTTCCTGCGCAAGCAGGGCCGCACGTCGCAGGGCGGCTGGGACGAGATCGAACGCTGGCTCGCCGCACGCCTGCTCGGAGACCAGATGCAGCGGCTGCAGCTCGGAGTTGCCGGACGGCGGGACGCCATCGGCCGGATCACCTCGACGCCGGGCCGCAAGGGCCGGGTCTTCTTTGGGCCTTACCTCGCCCTGCCGCAGGGCGATTACGAAGCGCTTATCGGCATCGCCGGGGCGCGCAAGTTCGGCCCAAAAAGCCTCGCGATCGATGTCGTCGCCGGCAAACGCAAGCTCGATTATGATCAGTCCCGGCAGGCGGCAGGGGGCGACACACTGGTGCGCGCGAAGTTCAGGGTTCCCGCGGCGGGTATCCTCCAGGATAACGATCGGGTCGAGATCCGCGCGTGGTCGTCGGGGGCGGAGGCCGCCTTTACCGAGATCAAGCTAGTCCGTGCCGGCGCCTGACGCATCGCGGCCGACGCAGCAATCTCATTTGCTCAGCCGAATTTAGCGAGGGTATCTATGAAAACGGCATTGGTCTGCGGCGCCGGCGGCTTCATTGGCGGGCACCTGGTCAAGCGGCTCAAACGTGACGGCTTTTGGGTGCGCGGCGTCGATCTGAAATTTCATGAATATGCTGAAAGCGAGGCCGACGACTTTGCCGTCGGCGATCTGCGCGACGCCTACTTTTGCCGCCAGGTGGTCGATCGGAAGTTCGACGAGACCTATCAGCTCGCCGCCGATATGGGCGGGGCCGGCTTTATTTTCACCGGCGAAAACGACGCCGACATCATGCACAATTCGGCGACGATCAACCTCAATCTGCTCGACGCCTGTCACAAGCGGGCGATCAAGCGGGTGTTTTATTCGTCCTCGGCCTGTATGTACCCGGCCTATAACCAGGAGGATCCGGACCGGCCCAATTGCGAGGAAAGCTCGGCCTATCCGGCTGCACCCGACAGCGAATACGGTTGGGAAAAGCTGTTCAGCGAGCGACTCTACCTGACCTACGGGCGCTGCTACGGCATGGAGCCGCGGGTCGCCCGCTATCACAACATCTTTGGCCCGGAAGGCACCTGGACTGGCGGCCGCGAGAAGGCGCCGGCGGCGCTGTGCCGCAAAATCGCCGCCGCCGATAACGGTGCAATCGAGATCTGGGGCGACGGCCAGCAGACCCGCTCGTTCCTCTATGTCGCCGAATGCGTCGAAGGGACGGTGCGGCTAATGCGCTCGGGTTTTACCGGGCCGGTCAACATCGGCTCGGAGGAGATGGTGACGATCGACCAGCTCGCCGATTTGATCATGCGCATTGCCGGCAAGCGGCTCGAAAAACGCCACATTCCCGGCCCGCTCGGGGTTCGCGGGCGCAACTCTGACAATCGCCTGATCCGGGAAAAGCTGGGCTGGGCGCCCTCGCAGCGCCTCCATACCGGGCTCGAGCCGACCTACGCCTGGATCGAGCGCCAGCTTCACGCCAACCGGCCGCACCGCGCCGGATGAGGGTCGGACTGCGCCGCCGGTCGGGTTGACCGCGGTCGGGGCCGTCTGATATCGGGGTTGGGCAAAGGGGACCATCGTAAAAGCTGCGGCCGGGACGCACCCGCTATCCTCGAGGCCGCCGATCAGCGATTTGACTGGCTTGGGGGATCATGATGAAGGTATCGGTCGTCGGGTTGGGCAAGCTCGGGGCGCCGCTGGTCGCGGTTCTGGCGTCCAAGGGGTTGTCGGTCTACGGCATCGACGTCAACCCGGACGCGGTCGCTCAGATCAATGCCGGGCGCGCGCCGGTGCAGGAGCCGGGCCTGCAGGAACTGCTGCGCGCCAACAGTGCGCGAATTCGCGCCACCTCGGACTGGGCAACGGCGATCAGCAAGACCGAGGTCACCTACATCATCGTGCCGACGCCGAGCGGCGCCGACGGCGCCTTCAAAAACGATTACGTGCTGTCCGCAATCGAAGAAATCGGCCGGGTGCTGGCGCATAAGCCGGGCTATCACCTGGTCGTGGTTAATTCGACAACGATGCCTGGAGCGGTCGGCGGGCCCATTCGCGATCGGCTCGAAGCCATTTCCGGCAAGCGCGTCGGCCCGGATATCGGTCTGTGCTACAATCCGGAGTTCATCGCTCTCGGCAATGTCATCGAAGGATTGCTGCGGCCCGATTTCGTGCTGATCGGCGAGAGCGATGCGCGCGCCGGCGGCATGCTCGAGGAGATCTGCTGCCTGGTCGTCGGCCGGTCGGTCCCGGTGTGCCGGATGAATTTCGTCAATGCCGAGCTGACCAAAATTTCGGTCAACACCTATGTGACCACCAAGATTTCGTTTGCCAATATGCTCGGCGAGATCTGCGATCGGCTCTCGGGCGCGGACGCCGATGTCGTCACCGCGGCGATCGGCCGGGATGCGCGGATCGGGCCGAAATATCTGCGCGGCGCGACCGGGTATGGCGGCCCGTGCTTTCCCCGGGACACGATCGCGTTCTCGACCATGGCGCAGCGGGTCGGGGTCGAAGCAAGCCTGGCTGCCGCCACTCATGAGATCAACGAGCGCCAAATCGAGCGGCTGACCGGCATCGTCGCCGAGCATACCGGGCCGGACGACAGGATCGCGGTGCTGGGTCTCTCCTACAAACCCGACACCGGGGTCATCGAGCGTTCACAAGGCGTCATGCTGGCGGCGGCGTTGGCCAAGAGCGGGCGCGAAGTCATCGCCCATGATCCGGTGGCGCTCGAGGCGGCGCGCGCCGCACTCGGCGCCGGGATCTCTCTCGCCGCCTCGCCGCAGCAGGCGGTCGAAGCCGCCGACGCTGTCATCGTCATGGTGCCGTGGCCCGAATACAAGGAGTTCTTCGCCGCCTGGCCAGGCGACGAGCGCAGCCGTCTGGTGATCGATTGCTGGCGGTTGCTGACAGCCGGCTCCGGCCCGTCATCGCTGCGGGTCATGCACCCCGGCAATAATGAATCCCTCGCCGCCGGCCCAAGCACCGCGGTCGTCAGCGCGGCCGATTGATCCACGACGACGCCCGATCCGAGCCGCCGCGAGCCGGAGAGCTCACCGGCCGATTTTGTGGCACTGGGTGATTGCCGAGCGCAGGTCTCTTGCGGCCGCCGACGCGTAGCTGTCAGCCGATCACCAGCCGGAGGTACGGATGCCCGATGATCGCCGCGTGAAGCTCTATCATTCGCCGAACACGCGCTCGACCGGGGCGCTGATCCTGCTCGAGGAACTCGGCGCGCCCTACGATCTGGAAGTGCTGAACATGAAGAAGGGCGAGCAGCGGCTGCCCGCCTATCTGGCAGTCAACCCGATGGGGAAGGTGCCGGCGCTGAAGCATGGCGAGGCGATCGTGACCGAGCAGGTCGCGGTCTACCTCTATCTCGCCGATCTGTTCCCCGAGGCCGGGCTGGCGCCGCCGATCTGCGATCGGTTGCGCGGCCCTTATCTGCGCTGGATGGTGTTCTACGCCGCCGCCTTCGAGCCCGCCGTCGTCGATCGCGCCGCCAAGCACGACCCGGCGCCGCAGGCGATGTCGCCCTATGGCGACTACGACACCATGCTGGGCACGCTGACCGCCCAGCTGACCCGAGGGCCCTACCTGCTCGGCGAGCGGTTTTCCGCGGCCGACGTGCTGTGGGGCACCGCCCTCGGCTGGACGACGATGTTCGGCCTCGTCCCCAAACTGCCCGAGATCATGGCTTATATAGAGCTCATCGGCGCCCGCCCGGCCGCCGTCCGGGTCCGGGCCAAGGACGCCGAACTCGCAGCGGCGCAGGAGCCGAGGGCCTAAACGATCCGGCTCAGCGAACCGGGGCGCGGCCGCTGACTTCAGCACCGGCATCGGGCGACATCTTCAGGAAAAACGGCACCGATAACAGCGAGATCATCGCCACCCCGACAAAGACCGGGTAGAAATCGGCTGCCGCCAAAGATGTGCCGCCGCGCAGGGTCAAGACCGTGTGCAGCAGCAGCGCCGCGGTGGCGACGCCGGCGGTCTGCGAAAGCTGCTGAGCCATGCTGGTCAGGCTGGTGGCCCAACTCAGCATCGAGGGCGGCACGTCGGCGTAGCTCAAAGTATTGATGCTGGTCATCTGCAACGAGCGGAAAAAGCCACCGATCAACAGCGCAACAAAGATCACCAGATGCGGCGTCGACGGCCGGAACAGGCTATAGCCGAACAGGAAGGCGGCGCTGATCACCGCGTCGCCGACCAGCACCAGGCGGAAGCCGAGGGTGCGCAGGATGCGCACCGCCGAGGTTTTCATCAGCATCGCCCCGGCAGCACTGGCGAAAGTCAGCAGGCCCGAATGCAGCGCGCTGAGCCCGAAGCCTACCTGCAACATCAGCGGCAGCAGAAACGGCAGTGCGCCGAGCCCCATGCGGAACAGAAAGCCACCGATCGAAGCCGCCGCATAGGTCGGGATCTTGAGAAGTGCGAGATCGATGATCGGATGCGAGACGCGGTAGGCGTGGCGCACATAAAGCGCGATGCAGACTGCACCGGTGACCAGCAAGGCAGCCACCGCGCCACTCGGCAGCGCGCCGCGCCCGACATTCTCAAAACCAAAGGCGAGGCTGGCCAAGCCGATCCCGGTCAAGGCAAAGCCGGCGAGGTCGAATGGCCGCCGGCCGGTTTCCTTCAGATCGCCGACCAAAAGGTTGACCAGCACGAGCCCCAAAACGCCGATCGGAATGTTGATGAAGAATATCCAACGCCACGACGCGTAGGTCACGATCAACCCGCCGAGCGGCGGCCCCATCACCGGCCCGATCAAAGCCGGGACGCTGACGAACGACATCGCCCGCACCAGGTCGGATTTCGGCACGGTGCGCAGCAGGACGAGGCGCCCGACCGGGACCATCAATGCCCCGCCCATTCCCTGCAGGATGCGGGCCGCGACTAGGCCGGCGAGCGAGTTGGAGACGCCGCAGGCGATCGAGCCCAAGGTGAAGACGACGATCGCCAGACTGAACACCCGGCGCGCGCCGAACCGGTCGGCAGTCCAGCCGCTAATCGGGATGAAGACGGCGAGGCTCAAGAGATAACAGGTGATCGCGACGTTGAGCCGTAGCGGGCTCTCGTCGAGGGCGCGGGCGATGGTCGGCAAGGCGGTCGCGATCACCGTCGAATTGAGGTTCTGCATGAACATCGCGCAGGCGACGATCAGTGGCACCAGGCTTTGCCGCGAAAAGGTCAGGCGCATGCGCCACCCCCGGGCGCTCGCCCCGCACTTCGATTGCGGCCGCTGCCAAGAGCGGTCAACGCGGCGCTCGGTCACGAAGGCGGGCTATGATCGCCAGTTGCCAGCCGGATCGAGAACCGTAAAACCTGCCGACGGACGGCGATCGGCGCGCTGGCACACCGCGCGCGCGATCGGCCTTGAAGGAGCGGCCCTGCGGATGATGGTGAGTGTATATCATAGACAAAGGATACATGGCGCCAGCCCACGGCAGAAGCGCTATTGGGTCGGGGGTCGGTTGCGTGCGCGCGCCGGAGTTTTCCCGGCGCTCGGGTTTGGCGCCCTGCTGCTGCTCGCCGGGTGCGATCCGGTGCAGATCATCCAGAGCTCGGACACGGCCGTGTCGGTGCGCTATGACGGCGTCATGAACGGGCTCGATCAGGCAAAGGCGCTAGCGAGCAAAGCCTGCGCCGCTTACGGCAAGACGGCGAAGATGCGCAAGGTTTTTTACGAGGGGCTTGGCGCCGGCGAGCGCTTCGCCTTTTTCAATTGCGTTTGAGCGCCGGCTTGCGCGTCAATACCCGGTCTGTTTGATCAGCCGAGCCCCGCGGTCGAGCACCGGCAGGATCTGACGAACGGGTCCATCACGTCGTAGTACTGCTTGCCGAGTTCGCCGCCCTAGGCCGGCTGCGGTAGCCGCGAGGATGGATTGTGCGAGTGATCGGCGCTATACCATTCAAAACCGCGTGCCTCGAGCGCCTTGCCCGAGTTCGCCTAGCCGCATCGAATAGTCGGTAAAAAACATCGACGCGCCAAATCCATTTGCGTTCTCCCGAAACGATGGGGCGGATGCTGCATGCCGAGTGTAGCCGGGGCCCGCTGAGCAGGCCAGAAGGCACGGACGAGGCCGGGCGAAGCCGGTGTCAGGGCGGCGCGCGGCTCCGGCGAAAAGCGCGCCAGCATTGACCTCGCGGTAACAAAGGCTGACTGTTGGGGACAAAGCTCAGAGTGCCGGCGTGTCGTCCGTATGGACCCTTTGCACAGCACGGCGATAGTATCGGCCAACTCGCGCCACAGCAGACCGCGACCAGGAGGAAATGACATGGCCAACGACCCGACGCCCGAGACCAGCGGAGCGACCTCGAGCGTGCAGCGCGGCGCCTTACACGGCGTCAGGGTGGTGGACCTGACGCAGTTCGAGGCCGGAACCTCGCTGACCCAAACTCTCGCCTGGCTCGGCGCCGAAGTCATCAAGGTCGAGGAGCCGACCAAGGGCGAACAGGGCCGCGGCGCATCGACCGACCAGAAGGGCGTCGACTCGCATTATTTTATGCTGCTCAATGCCAACAAGCGCAGCGTCACCGCGAACCTCAAGCATGAAAAGGGCCGGGCCATCCTGCGCGGGCTGATCGAAAAGGCCGATGTGTTTGCCGAGAATTTCGCCCCTGGCGTAATCGAGCGGCTCGGCTTCGGCTATGACGAAGTGCGCGCGATCAACCCGCGGATCATCTATGTCCAGGTCAAGGGCTTCGGCGATGACGGCCCGTACAAGAATTTTCTCGCCTTCGACATGATCGCCCAGGCGACCGGCGGGGCGATGTCGATCACCGGCGAGCCCGACGGCCGCCCGATCAAACCCGGCCTGACCATCGGCGACACCGGCACCGGGCTGCACGGCGCCATCGGAGTGCTCGCCGCGCTCTACCAGCGCCAGTTCACCGGCGAGGGTCAGCGCATCCAGCTGGCAATGCAGGAATGCGTGATCAATTACGGGCGCATCTCGTACGCCGCCCAGTATCTGATGGGCAAGGCGGCGCCGCGCATGGGCAATCAGAGCATCATGGGCACCAACTCGCCGAGCGAGACCTACAAGACCAAGGGCGATGGCCCGAACGACTATTGCTATATCTATACTTCCAGAGCAAATCCGCAGCATTGGGAGCGTCTTTTGAAGATCATGGACCGCGAGGATTTGATCGGGGATCCGCGCTTCGACAGCCCGCAGGAGCGCTTCCAGAACCGCCATGCGGTCGACGAGATGATCGCCGAATGGACCAAGCATCACGACAAGCTGACGATCATGCAGCGGCTCGGCGAGCAGGGCATCCCGGCCGGGGCGGTAATGGACACGATGGAGCTGTCGAACGATCCCGAACTCAATCGGCGGGAGATCTTCGTCACGGTTAAGCATCCGGTGCGCGGCGATTTCAAGATGCCGGGCTGGCCGGTCAAGATGAGCGGCTCGAAGGTGCCAATCACCGCCTCGCCGTTGCTCGGGGCCGACACCGACGCGGTCTATTCCGACTTGCTGGGCTTGAGCAAGCAGGAGCTGGCGAAGCTGCGCGAGGAAAAGGCGATCTGACCTCGGCCGGCCCGGTTCGTCGATGAGCGCGATCGCGGGAGGGTCGGACCACAGCCCGGGCACTGGCGCGGCCACACCGCCCTCGCCCGCTCGCTGGGAACCGTCAGCGAGCTACCCGGACCCGGCGATCCGAACCCTCGATCCGCGTTTTGAGCGCATCAAGCCGCCGTTCAACGCTGCGATTGAGCGGCTAGCCGGCGGCTTGCGCTGGGCCGAGGGCCCGGTTTGGTTTGGTGACGGCCGGTATCTGTTGTGCAGCGACATCCCCAACAACCGGATCATGCGGTGGGACGAGGAAACCGGCGCAATCGCGGTCTTTCGCCGGCCCTCGAATCACGCCAATGGCAACACCCGCGACCGCCAGGGGCGTCTCGTCACCTGCGAGCACGAGACGCGGCGGGTCACCCGCACCGAATATGACGGCGGCATCACGGTCATTCTCGACCGCTTCGAGGGCAAGCGGCTCAATTCGCCAAATGACGTTGTCGTCAAATCGGACGATTCGATCTGGTTCACCGACCCGCCCTTCGGGATTCTTGGCAACTACGAGGGCGAGAGGGCGTCCCCCGAGCTGCCGACCAACGTCTACCGGGTCGAGGGCAAGACCGGCCACGCCGCGGTCGTCGCCGGCGACCTCAACGGACCGAATGGGTTATGCTTTTCGCCGGACGAAACGAAACTCTACGTCGTCGAATTGCGGGCGATGCCGCGCCAGATCCGAGTGTTCGATGTCTTCGACGACGGCGCGCGGCTTGCCAACGGGCGGGTGTTCGTCAGCGCCGGCGACGGCACGCCCGACGGGTGTCGCTGCGATGTCCACGGCAATTTGTGGTGCGGCTGGGGCATGACCGCAGCACTCAACGGGATCGTCGTCTTTGCCCCCGACGCCACCATGATCGGCGCCATCTCGCTGCCGGAACGCTGCGCCAATCTGTGCTTTGGCGGACGCAAGCGCAACCGGCTCTTGATGGCCGCCAGCCAGTCGATCTATTCAGTCTACGTCAACACCGAAGGCGTCGCCGGCGGCTGATCGGCGGCTGGGCTCTGCGCGGCGGCTCATCGGCCCGCTGCGACAAATTCTACCCCTACCGTCTATCGACGAAACGATTTGCTACTAGTGTGATCGGCGCATTTCACATACTCTGGCGGCGTTCAACCGCCGGAGGAACAGATGAAACGCTTTTTCCTGCTCTGCTCACTGTTTGCGCTCGCCGCCTGCGCACAGCCGGCGCCACCGCCGCCCCCAGCCGCGCCGCCGCCGCCGCCACCACCACCGGAACACAACTATACATTGTTCTTCGACTGGAATAGGGCTGACATTACGCCCGACGGCCAGCAGATCGTAGGCGCCGCGGCCGCCGCGATCAAATCTGGACCGCCGGCGCCGGTTCAGGTCACCGGCTACACCGACACCTCGGGCTCGCCGGCCTACAACCAGAAGCTCTCCGAAGAGCGGGCGCAAAACGTTGCCAATGATCTGGTTCAGCAGGGCGTGCCGCAGTCGGCGCTGACGGTCAGCGGGCGCGGTGAAAACGATCTGCGCGTGCCGACGCCGCCAGGTGTGCGCGAGCCGCAGAACCGGCGCGTCGAGATCATCGAGGGCGGAGCGCCTCCGCCACCGCCGCCAGCCGCCCAGTAGGAGCAGGAGAGAGGGCGTCCCGCGCGGGCGCCCTCGCCACCGGCCGGGCTCGGGCAGCACGCCGGCCGCCTCCGCGGCGGCGAGCGTCGGCTAGCAACGCCCACCGCATCGATTGTCTGAGCGGGACCTGATCCTTGCCTCTTTGGCCTGCTTCCCTTGGCGTCGCCGCCGAGATGGCCGAGAATGCGGGATCCGGGCATTGCGAGCGGCGGCCGGCCCGTCGTCTCCTTCGAGAGCGCCCGGCTTGCCAATCGCGAGACGGGAGGACGCTCGATGGACCGCGACGCCGATCCCGCCCGCAGTGCGCAGGGCATCGGGCCGGAGAGCGGTACACCCTCGCAGCGCATCGCCCGAATCGTCCTCGCTGCCGCCCTGGTGCTGCTCGGCCTGTGGATCGTGCACCGGTTTCTCCCGGCGCTCGCCTGGGCCACAATCCTGGCGATCGCACTTTGGCCGATCTACCAGCGGGTCGTGCCGGCGTCACCGCGGGGCGGCCGGCGGGTTATGGCGCCGCTCGTCTTGACCGTGCTGGTCGGTCTGATCCTGATCGTCCCGCTGATTTATGCCGCGGTCGAGGTCGCACGCGAGAGCGGCAATTTTCTGCAGTATATCGATGCGGTGCGGCACTCAGGCCTACCGATCCCGGCTTGGCTGCCGCGGCTGCCCGGCGTCGGTTCTCGGATCGCCGAATGGTGGCAAGCTAATCTGAGCGGCCCACAAAAAATGCACGCGCTGCTCGGCCGCATCGTCGCCCATATGCCGAGCAATTCGGCGACCCGGCTCGGCGGCGAAGTTTTCCACCGGCTGATTATTTTCGGATTCACCCTGCTGACTCTGTTTTTTCTGTTCCGCGACGGCGCCGAACTTAGTCGCCGCCTCCTCGACCTCAGCCATCGCGTGCTCGGCCCGAGCGGAGAGCGGGTGGCTCGGCACGTGATCTCCGCAGTGCATGGCACCGTGACCGGATTGGTCCTCGTCGGGCTCGGCGAAGGCGTGCTCCTCGGCTTCGCCTATGCGCTGGCCGGGCTGCCGCATGCGGCGGCGATCGCGGCGCTGACCGGCGTCCTGGCGGTTATCCCGTTCGGGGCGCCGCTCGCCTTCTGCGCGGTCGGCCTCTATCTAGCGGCTGCGGGCAGCGCGGCGGCGGCGGCCGGGGTTGTCGGTTTCGGTTTTCTGGTGGTCTTTGTCGCCGATCACCTGGTCCGCCCGGTGCTGATCGGAGGGGCGGCGCGTCTGCCGTTTTTGTGGGTCCTGCTCGGCATCATCGGCGGCTTGGAGACATTCGGGCTGCTCGGGTTGTTTCTTGGGCCGATGGTGATGGCCGCGCTGATTTCATTGTGGCGCGAATGGGCCCAGCCGCCCTCGCCGCCGGCGGGCGTTTGATCCCGCCCAACCACCGTTTCGGAAGTAACGGCCGCCGCGCCAAAGCCGCGCCAAGGCTCGACAGTGGCGAAGGGAATGCGCAAAATGCCGTTATAATAATCGCTGCGGATCGCGCGCCGGGTCGGTGCGGCTCGTTCCTGTCGCCCCCCGCGGTTCGCAGACCAGGCTGTCGGGTCAAACATTGGAGGATGCATGAAATACGTTTGCGATGGTCCGGCCGGGAAAACCTGGTTCCGGATCGAGACGGAAGCCGAGGCGGCGAGCGAATCCGAGGTCATGCGGCATGCCGTCGAAAAGTTCTTTCGCAAGGAACAGGAAAAAGCGACGCAGACGTTCCAGCCGCTGTCCAAGGTGTATTTCGAGCAGGAGATCGGGCTGAAGGCGCATATCCAGCGCGAGATGCCGCTGTTTTTGACCTTGCGCGACGATGACGGCACGCCTTTGGCGACCGCCATGCTGCCGCCGGGGGGCCACGACGACCGCACCTTTCGGCCGATCATCGTCGGCATGGCCAACGCCGACCCCTATGTCGAGCACGCCGAGGCGATCCGCGCGCTAGGCCAGCATCTGGGCATCACGCTCGAGCGCTCGCGCTGCTACCCCTACCGCCGCGACTGACCGACCACCGCGCCTTACTGGCCCCGACTGACGGCGCCGTGCGGCTGGGTCTGCGCCCAGGCTTGGCGCCGCCTGTCGCGGAACCGTCCGGCCGGCGGGCTCAGCCCGCCGAGTTCACTCAGCCCGGATGCACCTGCTTGCCGGCGGTGGTGCCGGCAATCTTGCCGAACACCGAGCCCGAAACCAGGCCGGTGCCGCCTGGATAATTGAAATAGAACAACCCGCCGACCAGTTCACCGGCCGCATAAAGGCCGGGGATCGGGCGTTGCCCGGTGTCGAGAACCTTGCCGTCGGTGTCGATGCGCAGCCCGCCAAAGGTGAAGGTCACGCCGCAGGTCGTGCAGTAGGCCTCATAGGGCGGCTTCTCGATCGGCATTGCCCAATTGGTTTTGTCGATTGCCAGCCCCTTTGTGGTACGCCCGTCTTTGACCGTCGGATTGTAGGGGATGTCGCGCTCTACTGCCGCATTGTACTCGGCCATCGTCTGGAGGAACCGGTTTTTGTCGACCGCCGCACCGGTTTCGGCCATCTTGTCCGCCAGTTCCCCGAGCGTGTTGGCGGTGACCTTGGTCACCTGGCGAATGCGGTATTCGTCGCGCTGGTACTGCACCACCTGCTGGTCGAAGATCTGCCAGGCAAATTGGTGCGGCTGCTCGAGGATCAGCCGGCCGTATTTCGCATAGGTGTAATTGCGGAAATCCGCGCCCTCGTCGCAAAACCGCACGCCGTCGGCGTTGACCATAATCGCAAACGGGTAGCTGTGCTTTTGGAAATTGTCGCCAACCGCGAGGTCGCCAAATTCTGGCGCCCCATAGTCCCAGCCGACCGCGTGACACCCCGACCAGTTACCATAAGGCATGGCGCCGATCTCGAGCGCCATCTTGATCCCGCCGCCGGTGTTGAAACGGGTGCCGCGCACCTTGGCCAGATCCCAGCCGGGACCGAGATAGCGGGTGCGCATTTCGGCATTGGCCTCGAACCCGCCGCAGGCGAGGATCACCGCCTTGGCGGGGATCTGGGTGGTCTTTCCCGCGACATTGGCGACGACGCCGTGGACGCCGTCATCATCGGCGATCAGCCTTTCGCCCCGCGCCTCGTAGACGACCTGGATCTGGCGCTCCTCGGCCGCCTTGTAGAGGCCCTCGACCAGCCCCGGCCCGCCGCCCCAGGCTTCTAGCGCCAGCCCACCCCAGAACACGAACTTGCCGTCGTGCTTGAACGCTTGGCGCGAATACATCGGGGCAAAGCGGATGCCTTGGCCGCGCATCCACAAGAGGGTCTCCTGGCTCTTAGTGATCAGCAATTCGGCCATGTCCGGATTGCTGCGGTAGTCGGTCAGGCGGCCCAGATCATCGTAGTATTTATCGGTCGTGTAGGTGCCGAAATCGCTGGTCGCGATCTCGGTCGGGGACAGATCGCAGAGCTTCTGGAGGTCGTCGACCCCGTTATAGACAAAGCGCAAGGCGCCGGCGGTGTAGCGGCTGTTACCGCCGCGCTCGTCAAACGGTGCGGCTTCGAGCACCAGCACCCGCGCCCCCTCGCCGCGCGCCGCGAGTGCAGCGCACATGCCGGCATTCCCGGCGCCGACCACGACGACATCGAACTCGCCCGCGATCATCTCGTTCCCTCCGCTCGGATTGGCGGCACAGGGAGTAGCGCGAGGACGCAACCGGACGCAAGCACGGCGCCGCGCTTCAGGATTGCCGACAGCTCAGGGCTGCGCGTGCGGGGCGACGATGTCCTGGGCGAAGATCATCTCCTCGCTGCCAACGATCGAGGGGTCCGTCGGAGAGGACAGATAGCGCGCGAATACCCACACCCCATCAAGCGGGTTCGAGACCACCTCGGCCACGGCGCCGTCGACCAGCACGATCTGCATGCCGGGGGTCAGAAGGCGGGTGTTGACCAGCTCGGTCATTCGGCGGCCCGCACGATGCTGCGATCGGCGCGGCGCCAGGTCGCGAGCTCGTCCCAGCTCGACGCGGCCATGAACTCGGACCAGCGCCGGTAGAGGTTGCGCAGATTGTGCTCGCTCGACTTGGCCTCGGTGATGTCCATGACCGTGCCGGGGATGCGCAATCCCTGCCACTCGTAATCCACGATCTCGTGCCCCAGCCCCTGCTCGTAGCTGTACGGGTGGCGGCGGGCGATCGTGCCGCGGCTGGCGGCGTGGGCATAGTTCCAGTTTTCCATGTCGTCCTGCTCGGTCATGCCGGCCGGGCCCGAGTAGCGGATGTAGTAGTCGCGCAGGAAATCCTTGACCTCCTGCGGTGCCGCTTTGTCGACGAAATACCAGCGCCAGCACTCGGTCTGGTGGGCGCCGCGCGGATGCCAGACCGCGATCGTGCGCGGCTGGCGCGGATGCAGCGCGATATTGGGAAAGACCTCGCCGGGGCTGCCGATCACCCGTGCCCACTCGCCGTGCCGCCGGCGCCGCTCGTCCTCGCAATGGGCAAAGTACTCGGACACGATCGGCGATTGGCCGTAGGCGGGCGGGGTCGGCTCGCCCTGCGGCATCACATAGACCCCGGTCTGATGGCCGCGCTCATAGAACGACACCTGCAGCCGGCGCGCCATCTCGCGCTCGCGCATATCGCGCCGCCCGCTGCCCGACGGGCCGATGCCGGCGAGATCGACCGAGCGGTGGCTGATGTTGTGGTAGCTGTCGCCGCAGAAATTCTCGGCGGGGAATTTCCAGTTGCACGGGATCAGCCATTTCTGGATGCCGCCCAAAACCTCGATGCCGCCCTCGCCGCCATCCCAGCTGTCCAGGGTCAGATCGAGATAGCGCGCGAAATCGCCGAGATATTCGGCGAACGATGGAGCGGCCGGGTCCCAATTGGCCCAGATGGCGCCCTTGTAGTTGCACGATTGCGCGACCTCGACGAGACCCCATTGCGAGCGGTCGAGCTTGGAATGATAGGCCTCGCGGAAATAGGGGACGCCGGCGAGCTTGCCGTCGGTGCCATAGCTCCAGCCGTGATAGGGGCAGGTGAAAACCGCCGTCGAGCCCTCGTCGTAGCGGCACACCTTCATGCCGCGGTGCCGGCACGAATTGAGGAACACATGGATCTTCCCGGCGCGGTCGCGGCACAGGATGACGCTCTCCTCGCCCATGCCGGAGACGAAGAAATCGCCGGGCTTCGGGATCTGGCTCTCGTGGCCGACAAAGAGCCAGGCGCGCGCGAACAGCCGCTCCTGCTCCTCCTGGTAGATCGCCTCGCTGACGAAAATCTCGCGGCTGATCTGCCCCTTGCCCAAATCGACGAGGCCGGTGCGGTAGCCATCGTTGCTTACTGTCACCATGTCCTCCTTACTCGTCTTCCCGGCGAAAGCCGGGACCCATTCCTGAAATGGGCATCGGCCTTCGCCGGTGTGGCGCAACGGGGCGCAAGTGAGGTGCCCTGAAGACCGACACTAAAAGAAGAACGTCAGGTTTTTGCTCATCAGCACGTTCTGGTCGAGGATGATCTTTCGCCGGGCGAGCTGCCAACCGGCGCCGGCGCGGCGTAAGAGGTCCTCGCGCTTGCCGACCAGGATGTCGGTCTCGGTCTCGACCCGGTTGCGGTAGATCAGAAACCGGCACTTGGTCAGAACTTCGGCGGGCTCGGCGAGCGCGGGCCGGACCTCGAGCAGCTGCACGTTCGAGACGATGTGGGTGATGCGCGAGGCCGGCTCCTCGGCCCAATGGATGCCGGTCATGATCTGCTTGACCCGCCGCTCCAGGGTTTCCTTGCCCTCGTCGAACCAGTTGATGTCGTGGTCGGCGCGGGTGAACTCGCGTTCGCTCTCGCCGACTTTGACGTTGCGCCGCATCGGCATCCAGTAGCGCACATTGTCCGCGACCAGCGCCAGCCAGTCCTCGTAGCGCCGCTCGTCGAGCAGCTCCGCCTCATGATAGAGGAACTCCTCGATCTCCTGCTTCAGCAGCAGGCGGGCGAACTGGCCGGATCGGCCGCTCATGCATCCCCCTATTCTTTATCGTCACCCCCGCGAAAGCGGGGGCCCAGGGTAGACGTCGCAGCGTTGGACACTGGATTCCCGCTTTCGCGGGAATGACAAGGTATAGGCAGCCGAATAGGCTACTGCCGCCTACTGCGCAGCGACCGGCTGCGGCGCCGCCGCCTGCGGCCGCATGAAGGCCTCGTCATTGTCCCAGGGACCGGGAAACCGGCCATTGCCCGTCTTCTCGCGGGTGAAGACATGATAGTCGACCGGCCACTCCGCTCGCGGCATTTCGTAGAACACCTCGACGCCGTTGCCATCCGGGTCACGCAAATAGATGCCGAGCGAGATGCCGTGATCGGCGATGCGCTCGATCGGCTGCCCCTTGTCTTTGAGCCGGTGATAGAATTCTTTCAGATCGTCAATCGATTCGAGCCGCCACGCCATGTGGTTGAGGCCCACCTGGCCCTTCTGCTGCAAGGCCGCCTCCGGCCCAAGCTGCATCAGCGCGACCTCGTGCGACTGCTCGGTGTCGGCCGACATGAACGCCGCCCAGCCCGGCCGGTATTCGTAGGTGTGCAGCCCGAGCAAATCCTCGTACCAGTGTTTCGAGCGCTCGGCATCGCGCACGTACAAATTGACGTGCTGCAGGTACATCGGCTTCTTCATCGGTTCCTCCATCACACGGTATCGTCGTCGCGCCCGAGAAAATCGAGGACGCGGCTCATCACTTCCTGCTTCGGATAGATCGTGGCGATCGCCCGCGCCCGCGTCAACGGGTCGCTGGCAAAGAACCGCTCGTAGAGCACCTGGCGGCTGCCAAAGGCGCTGCCGGCGAGGTCCCAGGCGAGCCGGAACAGTTTGACCCGATCCTTCGCCGCGGTCGTGTCAGTCGCTAGGTACTGCTCGATATCGGCCTTGAGCGGCCCTTTGAAGTCGGCCTCGCTCGGGGTCAGCATAAAGCTGCTCGACCCCAATAATTGCAGGATCTCGATCATTCGCGGATAGGCGGTCATAAACAAATTGCGCGGGCTCTCGGCCATCAGCGGGTCCGGGGTCATCACCCCCCATTCGTCGAGCGTGGCGTCGGCCTCGGCGGCGCGCATACAGGCGCGGGTCAGCTGCGTCGTCAGCATCAACTCGCCGATCCGCTCCTCGACATGCGGCAGATGCCCATTGCCCAGGGTTTGGGTCATCAGAAGCGCCGTCCCCAGCACGAATTCGCATTTGGCGAGGTTCTTGGCCGCCCCCTGATGCGCCGAATGGGCCGAGGAATGGGTGATGTTGGCGGTGGCGTTGAGCCGGTCGACGTCGCCCAACAGGAACACCCGCTCCCACGGCACCAGCACGTCGTTGAAAAAGACCGCGCAATCCATCTCCTCAAAGCGCGAGCCCAAGGGCTCGTCGAAATGCGAGCGGCCCCGATCGAAGCTGTCGCGGCACAGGAATTTGAGGCCCTTGGTGCCGCACGGGATGGCAAAGCTCAGCGCGAACGGGCTGTGGCTCTCGGTATGGCGGCCCATGCGCGGCGAATAGACGCCGATCTCGTCGGCGAGCGGCCCCAGGGTCGCCAAAATCCTGGCACCGCGCACGACGATCCCGGCATCGGTCTCGCGCACCACCTGCAACGCCGTCCCCTCCTGCAGGTTGAACACCCCGGAGACGGTGCGGCTGCGCTGCAGGTTGATCAAGGAGTGGGTCAGGGTCAGGTCGTTTTCGCGAATGTATTCGTGATAGCGGCGCATATTCTCGCCGTATTCAGGCTTGCCCTGCGCAAAAAACTCAGCCGCACCCGCCCAGGCCGAATAGGTCACGTTCATGAAATCGGGCGAGCGACCCATCATGCCGCAGGTGGTACGCGCCCAGTTCAGCATCATGACGCGGCGCGTTTCGAGGTCCTCGCGGGTGCGCGGGATCAGGAACGACAATCCGACTCGTTCGCCGCTCAATGGTGACACATAGGTCATCTGGTCGCGAAATTTCGGGTCGTGCTGCATGTCGTAGAGTGCGGCGATGGCGCGGGCGCCATTCTTCAGCCCCGGATGAGTGGTAACGTCCTTGACCCGTTCGCCGCCGAGCCAGACCTCCCGTTCGTGCTCCCGCAAGCCGGCGAGGTATTGCTTTCCAGTTCGCGCTGCCATCGCACACTCCCTGTCGAATTTACGAGGCTACGATACCGCACGGCGAAAGGCCAGATCGGGTCTATCGGGTGCGCCCGCACCGGTCGACAGCGCCGCGCCGCTGTTGCAGGATGGGCCAGCAATCCCGCGATTTCGCCCGCCATTGATTCATTCTGGGGAAGGAAACCAAATGCCCGAAACGCCAACCTTTGGCCGCTATGCCGAGATCCCTTACGACCGGATGACGCCGGAGCAGCAGGAGGGCTATCGCTCGCTGCTCGAGAGCCGCGGTGCGCTTGGCGGGCCGAACAAGATCCTGGTGCACAACCCCAAGCTGGCGAAGGTGGCGGGCCCGTTCGGCGGCCATTTCCGCACCGGCTATTCACTCTCCGAGCGTGAGCGCGAGATTGCCGTCGTCATCATCAATAGCAAATGGCGCTCGGCCTATCCGACCAATGCCCATGAGCGCGCCGCCAAGGCGGCCGGGCTGCCCGCCGACAAGGTCGAGGCAATGCTTTCCGGCCTGCCGACCTCGTTCGACGATACACGCGAGCAGGTTGTTTACGAGATGGCGACCTGCCTCTCAAATTCGCGCTGGGTGTCAAAGGGACTGTTCGACCGCGCGGTCGAGGCGCTGGGCCATGTCGGCATCACCGACGTTATTTGCCTGATGGGCCACTACACCAGCGTGTCGATGGTCCTTGCCTTCTACGACGTCCCCGCCGGCGCCGAGGGCCTCGCCCGCTGAGACTAGCCCCCCGGCGCGCGCTGGTCGACAGCGCGGTGGCGCTGCTGCACGATGCGCCGCTAATCTGCCGACGATCGATTCACTTGGGGAAGGAAACCCGAAAATGCCAGAAACGCCGACCTTCGGCCGCTATACCGAAATCCCCTATGACCAGATGACGCCGGAACAGCAGGAGGGCTATCGCTCGCTGCTCGAGACCCGCGGCCGGCTTCCCGGCCCGAACAAAATCTATGTGCACAACCCCAAGCTGGTGAAGGTGATGGGGCCGCTTGGCGCCTATTTCCGCACCGGCTATTCACTATCCGAGCGCGAGCGCGAGATCGCCGTCGTCATCATCAACAGCAAATGGCATTCCGCCTATCCGACCAATGCGCATGAGCGCGCCGCTAAGGCCGCCGGGCTGCCCAACGACAAGGTCGAGGCGCTGCTGTCGGGGCTGCCGACTTCGTTCGACGACACGCGCGAGCAGGTTATCTACGAGATGGCGACCTGCCTCTCGAATTCGCGCTGGGTCTCGAAGGGGCTCTTCGACCGCGCGGTTGCCGCACTCGGCCATGAGGGCATCACCGACGTAATCTGCCTGATGGGCTTTTACTCCAGCGTATCGATGACCCTCGCCTTTTACGACGTGCCGGCCGGGGCCGAGGGGTTGCAGCGCTAGCCGCGCCGTTTCTATCCCGGCTCCGCCACGAGGGGCTTGGGCCGCGTTAGCGCGGCGTCGAGCTCCTCGATGGTGCGACCGCGGGTCTCGAAGCCGATGAAGAGATAAGCGATGACGGCGAGAATGTACCAGACGGCGAAGTAGTTGAAGCCCGGGACGATGCCGGCAAGCGTCGCTTTCGGGCCGACGTAGTTGGATGTGCCGATAATCACCGCCAACCCGGCCGGACCGATGAACTTGCCGAGATTGGACATACCGTAAACAAGGCCAAAACCGCTGGCGCGCAGTCCTGCCGGCCACATCTCGGCCATATAGGGATAGCTGATCGCCGAGTTGCCGTTGCCGAACAAACCTTGCACCAGCAACAGGGCAAAGAACATCGGCACCGCGCCGATATAGACGGCGTGCAGATAGCCGGCGAGCGAGGTTGCCGTCGCCGCCAAGAAGCAGCACAGCGCGCCGGCGGGCCGGCGTCCGATCAAATCGGTGATCCAAGAGCCGAAGCCGCGCCCGAGGATTGAGACGAGGCTGATCCAGATCACCAGGAACGAGGCTTCGGCCGGGGTTATCCGCAGCACCAGCACGAGCAATGTCACCATCCACAGCGCGAGGCCAACGGCGCCGGTCTGGCTCAGCCCAACCAGCGCGCCGGCGGCGATGCTGCGCGGATATTTGAATAATTCGAGCCACGCCGATTTTCGCGGCACCGGCAGCGAGGCCGGCAAATCGATCTGCTCGGGCGGGATCTGCAATGCCCAGGCGAGCGAACGGCGCGCCTCCTCGAACCGGCCCCGGCCCATCAGCCAACGCGGCGATTCCGGGACCCAGACGCGGATCAGAAAGGCCAGCAATGCCGGCACCAGACCGAGCGCGAACAGGCCGCGCCAGCCGACGATCGGGCTCAAAAAGGCGGCGAAGGTCGCGGCCAGCAACCCGCCGCCCGGCACCAGCGCGATCGACAACCCGCTGATCCAGCCGCGCTTCGCGGCCGGCAAAAATTCCTGCAGCAAGGGCATGTCGACCGCGGCGACCCCAACAACGCCGAACCCGACGATGAACCGCATCACGGTTAGGTAGACCCAGCCACGCTCCGGCGTCAGCGCCATAGCGCCGGTTGCCAGCGAGAACGTCAGGATCGTGATCATGAACACCTTGCGGCGACCGATCTTGTCGCCGAGCCAGCCGAAGAAGATCGCGCCCGGGACCGCCGCCACACCCGACGAAAACAGGATCAGCCCGGATTGCCCATAGGTCAGGTGCCAATCCCGGACAAAAAACGCGAGAGTAAATCCGATCAGTAGAAAATCGAAGAAATCCAGCATGATCGACAGGATCGATGCGGTGAATATCTTCCACTGGTTGGCGGTGAGCGATTGTTGGTTATCGAGCAGTTCGAACACGGCGCCCTCCCAATTGGCGCTTCACCGATGGCGACGGTCTCGATGAGCAGCCGATCCCTTGGCGGTTTTATCCCAAGGTAGCGCCGGCCACCGGCACCGGCAATGGGCATTGGCTGAACCCCTATCGGCCCGGAAACGATATCGCGTAGCATGCTACGCACCGAGCAAACGAGGGGTACGCCATGCTGATCGTCGATGCACAGGTTCACATCTGGTCGGCTGGGCCGCCGACCAATCCGTCGCACCGCCAGGTCAATTCCTATACCGCCGAAGAATGCATCCGCGACATGGATGCGGCCGGGGTCAATGCCTGCCTGCTGCATCCCCCCGGCTGGGATCCGAACTCCGGCAGGATCTCCGAGGAGGCCGCGAGGAAATACCCGGACCGCTTCGGCATTCTCGGCAACTTCCCGCTCGACAAGCCGGAAAGCCGCTCGTTGATTGATAGCTGGAAGAGCCGGCCGGGCATGCTCGGGCTGCGCTATGCGTTTACGGCACCGCACCAGGCCAATTGGATGACCGACGGCACGATGGACTGGCTGTGGCCGGCGGCCGAGAAGGCCGGCATCCCGATCGCACTAATGGCCTCCAACTACCTACCGCAGGTCGGTCGGATCGCCGAGCGACATCCGGGCCTCAAGCTGTTGCTCGACCACTACGCGCGCGTGCGCGACGGCAAGGACGATGCCGCGCACGGCAATCAGCCGGCGTTATTGGCCCTCGCCAAGTACAAGAATGTCGCAGTCAAATGCACCGGGGCACCAGGAAATTCGAGTGAATCCTATCCCTATCGCAACATTCACAAATATACGCAGCAGATCGTCGAAACTTTTGGTCCGGAGCGCAGCTTCTGGGGCACCGACATCACTCGCATGCCGTGCCCGTGGAAACAATGTGTGACGATGTTCACCGAGGAGATGCCGTGGCTCAAGGGCAGAGACCTCGAACTGGTCATGGGCCGCGCCGTATGCGACTGGCTCGGCTGGAACCTGCCTGGCTGACGCTCGACGACCCCCCGTATTGCCGGAGCGTGCTAGCGCCGGATCGGCGCGGCCAGGGCCACCGCCAGCATCGCCTGGCGGCACACGGTTTCGGCCGGGAAACCGGTGGTCTTCATGTCGATCTCGGCGCGGGCGACACGGTCGAGCGCTAGGCGTATTCCCGGCGCGCTCAGTCGCGCGAGCTGGCGCTTGACGCTGTCCTGGTGCTTGAAGAAGATCGGCGGGCGGGCATTGCGCACCGCCTCGTCGTTCGAGATTCCGGCCGATGCCTGTGCGGCGAGCGCGTCGAGCCGATGCAGGTGGCGCAGCATCGCGCGGATCACGGCAACCGGGGATTCGCCCTCCTGGAAGACCCGGCCGAGCACGCGTTCGAGCCTTGCAGCATCGCCCTCGGCAGCCGCCATGACCGCGTCGTCGAGCTCGAGAGCGGCGGTGTCGCCGACCACGAGGAGCGCATCCTCGAGCTCGACCCGGCCGCCGGCGCCAGCATAGAGCGCCAATTTGTCGAGCTCGGAACGGGTCAGCAGCCGGTCACCACCGAGCCGCTCTACCAGATATTGGGTGGCGTCGCGGCTCGCAGTCACATGGTGCGCCACCAGGCTGTCGTGGATTACCGCGGCGCGGTCGCGCTGGCTGTCGGGGTAGCAGCCGATCGCGGCGGCGCGGGGCGAATTCTCGAACACCCGCCGCAGGGCCGATCCGCCAGCCAGCTCGCCGGCCTCAGCCACCACCAGCGCGTCGCCCGGCATATTCCCCGGCGTCGCACCGCCGAGAAAGCCGGCGAACAGCCGAGCAAGCGCGTCCGCGACGCCGCGCACCCGCACCACCCGGCGGCCGCCGATCAGGCTCAGCTGCGCCGCCTCGTCGGCCAGGCGCGCCGGATCGACCGCAAGCGCGGCACCCGCGAACTCGGCGACGCGGAACGGATCGCGCAAATCCGGGCAGACGGTGCGGGCGAGGCTGTCGGCGCGCTCGCGCACCAATCCCGCATCCGGGCCGTAGAGCAGCACCGCCCGGATCGCCGCGTCGGGGCGCTGCAAAAAAATCGCGAGCCGGGCCGGGGCGATCTTGACCACCGGCTCAGCCCGGCTTCGGCGGGTTCTGAGCGACCCGGCGCTCCATGAACAGGGTAAGCCGCGTCACCATTTCCCGACTGAGCTCGGCCACACTGCGAATCCGGGCGTCATCCTCGCCGACCACGGTCGAATACTGATTTGGATTGAGCGCGAACGAATTCTGCACATGGAGCGAATTGTTCAAGACAGAGCTGCCGTTGCGATTGTCAACGAGGGTGTAGTAGGCATAAACGTCGAGCCGGCCCAGGGTCGATGTGCCTTGCGACTGAAGGCCGATATCGGAGAGCGCGACCACAAGCGTGGTGTGCAACGAATAACGGAACGCCGTCGGAACGCCGGTCGGATTGAGCGAATTGCGCAACTCCATCTCGAGCCGCTGGCCGATCCGCTCGGCGATCGGCATCACCTGGATGGCGCGCAAATCGGCGCTCGCCGGGCCGCTCTGGGGGTCGGCGTAGAGCGGTTCCCAACCGCAGCCAGGCAACGGCAGCACCAGGCCGACGGCCAGGGCGAGCAGCGCTCGGCGTCTCGCCAAATCAGGCAACGATGCTGACCACCCGGTTCGGCACGACGATGACCTTGCGCGGCGCGCGGCCGTCAAGCCACCGCGCCACCTGTGGCAAACCCAGAGCGGCGCTCTCGATCGCCCCGCTTTCCGTGTCGCGCGGAAATTCGAGTGTGGCGCGCAGCTTACCGTTGACCTGGACGGCAATCGTCACCTGCTCGTCGCGGGCGAGGTCCGGATCGGCCACCGGCCAAGGCTGCTCGGCAACGAGGCCGGTGCCGCCCAGAGTCAACCACATCTCCTCGGCCAGATGCGGCATCATCGGACCGAGCAGGCGGGCTAACGTCTCAAGCCCCTCGCGCAGCACCGCGGCTGCGCCGGGCTCGGAGCGCAAGACATCTTCGGGCAATTCCTCGATCGCGTTGGTCATTTCGCGGATACGCGCGACCGCCCGGTTGAAGCGGAACTTGTCGAGATCGTCGCTCACCGCCGCGATCGTCTGGTGGATCGTGCGGCGTAGCGTCGCGACCGGCGCCGACAACTCGGCTGGTAGCGGGGTTCCGGGCGGCGGCAGCGGCACCGGCGGCTCGCTCGCCAGTCGCCATAGCCGGCTGACGTAACGCCAGATCCCCTCGATCCCAGTCTCGGTCCATTCGAGATCGCGCTCCGGCGGGCTATCCGACAACAGATAGAGTCGTGCGGTGTCGGCGCCATAGGTATCGACAATAGTATCGAGGCCCACCACGTTCTTTTTCGACTTCGACATTTTTTCGGTGCGGCCGACGATGACGGCCTTGCCCTCGTGATCGACGAGGCCTCCGTTGGGGTTGCTGTCGACCTGTTCCGGGAATAGCCACTCGCCAGTTTCGCTGCGATAGGTCTGATGGCACACCATGCCCTGGGTGAACAGCCCGGCAAACGGCTCGTCGAGATCGAGATAGCCGCACCGCTTCAGGGCGCGGGTGAAAAACCGCGAGTAGAGCAGGTGCAGCACCGCGTGCTCGACGCCGCCGATATACTGATCGACCGGCATCCAGTAACCAACGGCTTCACGCTCGAACGCTTGCGGCGCCCGGGCCGAGCAGAAGCGCAGAAAATACCACGATGATTCAAAGAACGTGTCAAACGTATCGGTCTCGCGCCGGGCCGGGCCGTGGCAGCGCGGACAGTCGACGTGCTGCCAGGTCGGATGATGGGTCAGCGGGTTGCCGGGCCCCGCAAAGCTGACATCGTCGGGCAGGGTCACCGGAAGATCGCTCTCCGGCACCGGGACGATGCCGCATCGCGCGCAATGAATAACCGGGATCGGGCAGCCCCAATAGCGCTGCCGCGAGACCCCCCAATCGCGCAGCCGGTAGGCGATGGTGCGCTCGCCCAGACCCAGTGCTTCGAGCCGCTCGCCCGCCGCGCGCTTGGCCTCAACAACCGCCAACCCGTCAAGAAATGCCGAGTTGAACAAGATCCCGTCCTCGACATAAGCCGCATCGCCAATCGCGAACCTGGCCGGGTCGGCGCCCGGCGGCAATACCACGGGGATCACCGGCAGCCGGTATTTGCGGGCGAATTCGAGGTCGCGCTGGTCGTGCGCCGGGCAGCCGAAGATGGCGCCGGTGCCGTATTCCATCAGCACGAAATTGGCGATCCAGACTGGAACCCGGCGGGTCGGATCAAGCGGATGCACGGCTTCGAGCCCGGTTATATAGCCGCGCTTTTCGGCGGTCTCGATCACCGCCTCGCTAGTACCCAGGCGGTTGCATTCGGCGATGAACGCCGCGAGCCCGGAATTGCTCTTGGCGAGAAGCTCAGCCAACGGGTGGTTCGGCGACAATGCAACAAATGAGGCGCCAAAGAGCGTGTCCGGCCGGGTCGTGAACACCTCGATCCGCTGGTCGCGCCCGGCGATGTCGAAAAAGACCCGCGCGCCTTCCGAGCGGCCGATCCAATTCTCCTGCATCAGCCGCACCCGCTCGGGCCAGCGTTCGAGTCCGCCGAGCGCGTCGAGTAGTTCCTCGGCGAACTCGGTGATGCGCAGAAACCATTGCGACAAGAGCCGCTTTTCGACGACCGCGCCGGAGCGCCAGCCGCGCCCGTCGATGACTTGCTCGTTGGCCAATACCGTGTTCTCGACCGGGTCCCAGTTGACCCAGGATTCCTTGCGATAGGCGAGATCCGCCGCTAGAAAATCGAGAAACATCTTCTGCTCGTGCCGGTAATATTCCGGATGACAGGTGGCGATTTCGCGCGACCAGTCATAGGCAAAGCCCATGCGCTCGAGCTGGGCGCGCATCGTCATGATATTCTGATGGGTCCAGACCGCAGGATGGGTGTGCTCGGCGATCGCCGCATTCTCGGCCGGCAGGCCGAAGGCGTCCCAGCCCATCGGGTGGAGCACGTTAAAACCCTGGGCCCGCCGATAGCGCGCGACCAGATCGCCCATCGTATAGTTGCGAACATGGCCGACATGCAGCTTGCCCGACGGATACGGGAACATTTCGAGCACGTAGTATTTCGGCCGGCCTTGCTCGGCGACGACTTCGAACAGCCGCCGCTCACGCCAGATTTGCTGCCATTTTGTTTCGGTCTCTCGAAAATTGTAGCGCGACATCTGGGTTACGGTTCTCTCGATGGTGCGGCGGTGCAGCGAGCTGATACTGCGCCGCAGGGTTAGCGGGCATCAGGTTCGCTTCTGGAAAAGATGGGTCTGCCGGCCCCGCTCGGCCCGTACAATCGACCGAAACCACTGGCGGCCGGAGCCGCCGGGCTCGGACGCCATGCTGCCAAGCCCGCTACGGCGAACGTGCCGCCGGCGGCGCCGGGCTTCAACCCGACGCCTTCCACTCCTTCATCCAGGTCCGCTTCAGCTGGCCCGCGCGGCGCAGAATTGCGGTTTCGAGATCGTCCTCGACCTTGCGGGCGATCGTGGTGGCGACCCATTGGCCGGACGGCGAGAGCACCTGGCGATCGACCGTGACCGCAAGCGCGTCCGATCTGAGCTCGTGTGACAGCACAAACACGCTGATCTTGAAACGCTCGTTCGGGTTCTGCGGCGGCGAATACCAGTCGCTCACCAGAAGGCCGGTCAGCGGATCCTCCGAGCTAAATTTGACAAAGCTCAGCGTATCGCGCGCCGCCTGCCACAGGATCGGGCTGACCGTGCTGCCGGTCTGCGGCCCCGGCTGTCGATCCGAGCCCTTCTTGGCCAGACCGAGCACTGTCCAGATCGTAGCCTCGGTATCGATGCCGCCGGGCGGATCGGCGGCAGGCTGGGCCGTGGCGCCCCCCGGCGCCGGGCTGATCGCGGCGGTCTTCGCGACCGGCGGGGTCGAGCTGCACCCGGCCAGGACCAATGCCAGGAATAACGCCGACGCCAACGAAAGACTTGCGGCAAACCCGGTCGGCAAGCGGTAATGGGCCCCATTCATCCGGCGATCCCCGCGATACGGCATGGCCCGCGACCGGGGCGGGCAGCTCGGATTTGTGCCAGGAATGGAGCCGATATGGAAGCGATCGTTGCAGCCAATCTCGTTGCCGCCAACCTGGCGGCGGTCAGAGCCCGGGTCGCCGCCGCGGCGCAGGCCGCCGGCCGGCCGGCCGGATCGGTGACACTGGTCGCGGTCAGCAAGACCCATCCGCAAGCCGCGGTGCGCGAGGCGCTCGCCGCCGGGCACCGCGTCTTCGGCGAGAATCGGGTGCAGGAGGCGCAGGTCAAGTATCCCTCTTTACGTGCGGCGTTTCCCGATCTGGTGCTGCACCTGATCGGGCCGTTGCAGACCAACAAGGTCCGGGACGCAGTGGCGCTGTTCGACGTGATCGAGAGTTCTCGATCGGCCGAAGCTCGCCGAGGCGCTGGCCCGCGAGATGGAGCGTAGCGGCCGCCGCCTGCCCTGCCTGATCGAGGTCAACACCGGCGAGGAGACGCAAAAGTCGGGGGTCATGCCCGAAGCCGCCGACGCTTTCGTCATCGAGTGCCGCGACCGGCTAGGGCTGCCGATTGCCGGGCTGATGTGCGTGCCACCGATCGGCGAGGAGCCCTCGCCGCATTTCGCGCTGTTACGCGAGATTGCCCGGCGCACCGGCCTCGATCTTCTTAGCATGGGGATGAGCGCCGATTTCGAGACCGCGATCCGCTTTGGCGCGACCCATGTGCGGGTCGGCACCGCTATCTTCGGCGCGCGCGGCAAGGTGGGCGCGTAGGGGAGCTGCCGATGCGAGTATTTTCGACGTTGCCGCAGGAAAACCTGCGTGCGGTCGCCGCGGCGGCTGGGCAGATCGAGGCCCAGGGCTACGACGGCGTGGTGGCGATGGAGAACAAGCACGACCCGTTCCTGGCCTTGGGCATTGCCGGGACCGCAACCCGTCGAATTGAATTGCACACCGGCGTCGCGATCGCCTTTGCCCGCACCCCGATGGCGGTCGCCAATGTCGGCTGGGACCTCGCCGGCGCGACCGGCGGCCGTTTTGTCGTCGGCTTGGGCTCGCAGGTCAGGGCGCACAACGAGCGGCGGTTTTCAGTGCCGTGGACGCCGCCGGCGCCGCGCATGCGCGAATACGTGCAGGTGCTGCGGGCGATCTGGCGTTGCTGGAAGACCGGCGAGAAGCCCGCCTTCGAAGGCGAGCATTATCGCTTCACGTTGACGACGCCGAACTTCATTCCCGAGCCGATCGACGCGGCCCCGCCGCCGATCATGATCGCTGCGGTCGGCCCGGCGATGCTCAAGGTCGCCGCCGAGGAGTGCGACGGCGTCAAATTGCACGGCTTCTGCACCCGCCGGTATCTGACCGAGGCGATCATGCCGCGGATCGAGGCGGGTCTGGCCAAGGCCGGCCGAAGCCGCGACCAATACGAAATCTCCGGCGGTGGGTTTCTCGCCACCGGGCCGGATGACGAAACCGTCGCCCAGCGCTTTGAATGGGTGCGCCAGCGGGTCGCGTTTTACGGCTCGACCCCGGCCTATTACCCGGTCTTGGCGGCGCACGGGCTCGAGGATCTCGGCCGCAAGCTCAATGCCCTTGTGCGGCAAGGCAAATGGACCGAGATGGCCAAGGAAGTACCGGACGAGGTGACGCATCTGTTCGCCGCGGTCGGGCGTCACGACCAGATCGTCGCAGCGATCGACGAGCGCTTTGGCGGTCTGGTCGATGCCCTCACCTTGCGTGCCGACGGCAGCGGCGAGGTACCACCCGACCTGGTCCAGGACATCCGCCGGCTGCCTCATGCGTTTCGCGAGTTCCGGGTCGCCTGATCGGCAGCTTGACCGCCCGGCGGAGCCGTGTCGCCGGTGATCAGGCGTGCGCCGCGGCCAAAGGTCAGCCACGCCCACATCCAGTTCAAAAACACCGCGACGCGATTGCGAAAGCCGATCAGCAGAAAAATGTGGACGAGGCCCCACAACACCCACGCGACAAAGCCGGTCAGCTTGACGCGCCCGAAATCGGCGATCGCCGAGTGGCGCCCGATCGTCGCCAACGTCCCCTTGTTGCGGTAGTGAAACGGCGCGGGTGACGCCTCGTTGCGCGCGCGAGCGGCGATCAGCCGGGCGACGTACTTGCCCTGCTGCTCGGCGACAGCCGCGAGCCCGGGCAACGGCTTGCCCCCCGCTGCGGCAACGAACGCGGCGTCGCCGATGACGAAAACCTGCGGATCGCCCGGCACGGACAGATCGGCGCCGACCTCGACCCGGCCACCATTAGCGGTCGGCAGGCCGAGCCAGTGCGCTACTGGCGTGGCCACGACACCGGCGCACCAGATCACGTTCGCCGCTTCGATGTGTCGGCCATTGGCGACGACGCCGTCCCGGTCGATCGCGGCGATCGGCGTGTCGAGCAGCACCTCGACCCCCATCCGCACGAGCGCGCGGTCGGCGAACGCGGCGAGTTTTGCGGGAAAACCGGCCAAAATCGTCGGCCCGGCTTCGACCAGCAGAATGCGAGCGGTGCCCGGGTTGATCGCGCGGAAATCGCGCGACAGGGTGGCGTGGGCGAGTTCGGCCAGGGCTCCGGCCATTTCGACCCCAGTCGGTCCGGCGCCGATCAGGATGAAGGTCAGCAGCCGTCGGCGCCGATGCGGGTCGGCTTCACTCTCCGCCTCTTCGAACGCCAGCAGCACCCGCCGCCGGATCAGCGTCGCATCGTCGAGCGACTTCAGGCTGGGTGCCAAGTGAGGCCAGTCGGCATGGCCGAAATAGGCGTATCGTGACCCGGTCGCGACAATCAGCCAGTCATAACACAGCTCGGCGCCGCGGTGCGTGCGCAGCCGGTGCGTCGTAGGATCGATCCCGGTCGCCTCGTCGAGCAGTACCGTCGCATTCGGCTGATGGCGCAGCACCACGCGGATCGGCTCGGCGATATCCGCCGGCGACAACGCGGCGGTCGCGACCTGATAGAGCAGGGGTTGGAACAGGTGATAATTGTGGCGGTCGATCACCGTCACCTCGACCGGAGCCCGGGCCAGCCCGCGTGCCGCGGCGAGCCCGCCGAAACCGGCGCCGACGATCACAACCCGCGGGCGGCGCGGGGCGGTGGCTGTTGCCATTCGCGCCGCCTCGGTCGCCTTAGCCGCTCTCGGCGAAATCGGGAAACAGGGTCATGCCGCCGTCGACGAACAAGGTCGCGCCGGCCACACAATCGGAAACCGTCGGAAGCGAGCCAGACTGCCGCCTTTCCAATGTCTTCGGGTTTGCCGATACGCTTGTAGGGCACCAGGGTCATCAGCTGACGATAGGCCTCGGGGGTGTTCCAGGCGGCAATATTGAGGGGTGTGCGCACGGCGCCCGGAGCGATACCGTTGACCCGGATGCGCTGCCGCGGAACCTCCTGCTCCAGGATTTCCATCATCATCCTCGCCCACCCGTGGAGGCGGCGTCGTTGGCGTGGCCGGAAACGTTTGGTGCACCTGATGTAGATGATCTTGCCGGCGGCCTGTGACACCGAGGCGACGGCGCCGCGGCGCAGAAACTCGCGCACTGCTTCGCGCGCCCACAGGAGCTGGCCGGTCGGCGAGAACCCCCATCCTGCACCCGGTCGTCGGCATTCTTCGGCTGGGGAACGCAGACGACGCGCGATCCGGCGGGCACGATGGTTTCCGGTTGAATGCGGCAATTAGGGTGGCGCTGCCGCCGATTGTTTCGAGAGGGCAGTTCGCCGTCATGTCAACACCTGGCGATGTGGTCCTTCGCGCAGTTAACGCCGCCGGGGTACAGATCTCTCGCGCCCCCGATCATCGCAACTCTCGGTGAGCCCCGCACCGGAATGGCGGGGAGGGCGGCGGCCGCCATCGCCGCCGCCTTCGGTTGTGAGATACCAAGATTTTTTCCCAAAAGGCGAAAAAAATAGCTTGCTATAAGATCATGGTTTGTTCTAATTAACTACACCTGCAACATGGATGGGAGATGTTCGATGAGACGATGGACGCTCGCCGCCGCCGCGGCCGCCCTCTTTGCCGCGGCGCTCTGGCATCTGCCGGCCGTCGCGCAGCGCGCTTCGGCGCCGGCAACCGCAGTCGACGACAGCACCGCCAAGCCGAGCACGCCCCAATCAGCCGCCAAGCCGGTCGCGCCGGACCTGATCACGTTCGACGCCTATCGCGATTTCCGCATGCGGTATATAGAGCAGCGCCGTGCCCGGCTGACGCGCGAGCTGTCGGCCACCGATCTCACCGCAGCGCAGAAGGCCAGCCTCGAGCGGCGCCAAGCCTATTACGATCGGCTGGCGACGATGCCGGACAAGGAGCGCGACGCCCTGTTCCGGGCTCGCTTCGACCGGATCGACACCGATCACGACGGCACGCTCGATAGCACCGAGCGAACGGCATGGCGCGAACAGCAGCGCGAGCATTACCGCGAAATCGCGGCCGAACGGGATCAGAAGACGGAGACCTCGCACTAGCCCCGATCGAGGAGCCGCGGTCCCGGATCGACGATCACGGGCTCGCGGCTTCATCGATCGCGCAGCGGCACCGTGCGGACTCCGGGCGCGGGGCTCGGCCTTGAGTTGGCATTTCGCTTTGCCAAGCCGGCGATCGTCCGCCGCCACAGCCCGGACCGGCGCCGGTTAAGGTGGCCGTGCCCCTCTCCCTCTGCTACGGTTCGCGCGGATGGAAACCGCTCGAGCCAGCATAAGGGAGAAAACCATGGCGCAATCGCAACCCTCCTCGGCCCGCGACCAGGTCCGCAACGTGGTGCCGAAATTGATCGATCTGAGCGAAAAGGTGCTGTTCGGCGACGTCTGGGAGCGCCCGCAGCTGTCGAAGCGCGACCGCAGCCTGATCGTTGTTGCCACCCTGATCGCGCTCGGTCGCGAAAAGCAATTGGTCGGCCATCTGCAGCGCGCGCTCGACAACGGCGTCACCAAGGACGAGATCGGTGAAATCATCACCCATCTGGCGTTTTACGCGGGCTGGCCGGCGGCGATGACCGCCGCGTTGGTCGCCAAGGATGTGTTGAAATAGCGAGAGACAACACCAATCGGGCGCGGGAGGGCATGATGAAGATCGGGTTTATCGGTCTGGGGATGATGGGCTCGGGGATGGCGGCAAATTTACAAAAGGCCGGGCACGATTTGGTCGTCCATGATCTGCGCCGCGCCGCCGCCGAACCTTATCTCGCCGCCGGCGCCGTCTGGGGCGAGACGCCGCGGGCGGTGGCCGAGGCCTCGGAAATCGTCTTCACCTCGCTTCCCGGTCCGCCTGAGGTCGAGGCGGTGGCGCTCGGCGCCAATGGCATCCTCGCCGGGATGAGCCGCGGCAAAGCCTATTTCGACTTATCGACCAATTCGCCGACCATGGTGCGCAAGATCCACGCTGTCTTTGCCGAGCGCGACGTCTACATGCTCGACTCGCCGGTTAGCGGCGGCCCGCGCGGGGCACGTACCGGTAAGCTGGCACTCTGGGTCGGCGGCGACGAGCAGATCTTCAACCGCCACAAGGGCGCCCTCGATGCGATGGGGGACAAGGCGCGCTATGTCGGCCCGATCGGCGCGGGCTCGGTCGCCAAATTGGTGCACAACGGTGCCGGCTATTGCATCCAGACCGCTCTTGCCGAGATGTTCACGGTGGGTGTTAAGGCTGGGGTCGAACCGCTCGCCCTGTGGGAAGCAGTGCGCGAAGGCGCCAGCGGCCGCCGGCGCACTTTCGATGGGCTGATCGATCAGTTCCTGCCGGGAAAGTACGAGCCCGCCGCCTTTGCGCTCCGCTTGGCGCACAAGGACATGTCGCTCGCCACTCAGCTCGGCCGCGACTTCAATGTGCCAATGCGCGTCGCCAATCTGGCGCTGGCCGAATTGTCCGAGGCGCTAAACCGCGGCTGGGGGCATCGCGACTCGCGCTCGCCGATGCTGTTGCAAGAGGAGCGCGCTGGGGTCGAAATCCGTGTCGATGAGAAGCGCCTCGCCGAAGCGCTCGGCCGTGACCCGCCTTCAAAGGACGATCCCAAGCACAGCTAGCCGCCACCTCACCGCCCGCCGCATCCAACGACGCCAGCAAAGAATTCTCCCGGTTACAGCCGCTATCGGAGGGCTCGGGCGGGCGAGCGAGGCTGCGGGTCAGCGGCCGATAAATTTCGGCGCGCGTTTTTCGCGGAAGGCGGCAACGCCTTCGGCATTGTCCTCGGTCATGTGCAGCTGGGGCTGCACCAAGCTTTCGAGGTCAAGATATTCGTCGAGGCTCGGCCCGATTGCGGCATGAAATAGTTTTTTGGCGAGGCCGAGGGCGAAAGTGGGCGCTTCGGCAAGATCAGCGGCGAGCGCCTCGGTTTTGACCATTAGCTGGTCGTCCTCAACGACATGGTTGACGAGCCCCAAGGCCAGTGCCTCCTCGGCCTCGACAAAGCGCGCCGAAAACACCAGCTCCTTGGCCCTGGCCATGCCGAGCCGGCGAGTCAAAAACCAGATCGCGCCGCCATCGGGCGCCAAGCCGATGCGCCGAAATATCTGCGAAAAACGCGCGGTCTGCGAGGCCACCGCCAAGTCGCAGGCGAGCGCGATGCTCCAGCCGATGCCGACCGCCGGACCGCGCACCGCGGCGATAACCGGCTTTTCGATCGCATGCAGCGCACGGATGAAGGCGTGAGCACCCTGCTGCATCCGTTGCCGGCCGGCGCGCAGATCATGCTGTTGCCCGGCCATGCGCTCGACATCGGCGCCCGAGCAGAAACCCCGGCCCGCCCCGGTCACGATCACCACCCGGACCGCGTCGTCATGACGCAACCGGCCGAGATATTGGCACAAGCTCTCACGCATCTCGACGGTGAGCGCGTTGAGCTTTTCCGGGCGATTCAGCACGATTGTTGCGACCGCTCCCGCGATGCTCAGATCAACCGACATTCCGCATTCCCCAATATACCGCGCCGGTCCCCACCCTTCGAACGCTCGAATTGCACTTATTCCTCGTCGGCGACAGCCGCGTCGCGCGGCTCCTTCAGCGCACGAGGCCGGCGGGTCCGCGGCTTTGGCGAGGCGACCCGGGTTGCCTTGACCCGTGCCACCCGGCGCGCCCCCATTTCCGCCTCTACCGCCGGCAACAAATTTGCCGCGTCGGATCGCTGGGCCGGGGTTCCGGATTGCTGCAAGCGCTTAGCATTGCTGCGCAAATTGGTCAGCGCGTCATCCGACATCTCCGGCAGCTTGGTGATCAGATCCATGATGACTGTCCTGGGCGCCCGAACCGGGCCCCCGCAAAGAGGCGACGCCCTGGGGAAGAGGCGAAGGGCGAGTATCACCGCAAGAGGCCTGCACCGGCACCGTTCGGAACAGATCAACCGCCCGAGCGGCATCGATCCCGGGGGTAACACACACAATATAGTCACCCTGGGCCACAGCGACTAGGAGGGTAGGAGCCAATGACCGCGATCAGCCAATCGGAGACCGCCCGCACCGGCCGTGACAAACCGCGCCTGGTGGGGATCAATCACATCGCCATTGAGGTCGGCGACATCGACCAGGCGCTGACTTTTTATGGCAAGATCTTTAGCTTCAGCTTGCGCGCGAAGCGGCCCGGCAACGCTTTTATCGAGCTCGGCGATCAGTTCATCAACCTGATCCAGAGCGGCGAGGATCACCATGATCGGCGCCGGCATTTCGGGCTCGTGGTCGATGATCGCGCAGAGGTCCGCTCGCTGGTCGCGGCGGCGGGTGGCGAATTGGTGCCCGGGCCGTTTCTCGATTTCCTCGACCCCTGGGGCAACCGGGTGGAAATCGTCGAGTATCGCGACATCCAGTTCACCAAGGCGCCGCATATCATGAGCGCAATGGGGCTCGACCCCGCCAAAAGCGAAAAGGCGCAGCGCGAACTTGCCGAGAAGGGCATGATGCCCGATCGGGACTGACGCAACGGAGGAAACCGCCATGGCCAAGGGCCAATTGATCGCGGCGTTCGATTTCTCAAATGTGGCCGAGGACGAGTTCAACGACTGGTACGATCTGGAGCACATCCCGGAACGGCAGCGGGTGCCGGGGTTCCGGAGCCTCGAACGCTGGATTGGCGCGGACCACCCCAGGCAGTCGGTCGCTACCTATGATCTCGATACCCTGGCGGTTCTGCAAAGCCACGCCTATCGCGCGATCGGCGGCGAGAACTTGTCGCCGTGGTCGAAGCGGCTGACGTCAAAATGTGAGCGGCTGCTGCGCTTTGAAGGCGAGCAGATCCTCCCCGGCGAGTTGCTGGCCCCGGCCAATGCCGGCGGCTTGTTGCTGGTTGGGATGACTCCGGCCGCGCAGTTCGAGACCGAATTCAATGCCTGGTACGATACCGAACACGTCCCAGCATTGTCGCACGTACCGGGGGTGCTGAGCGCGCGCCGCTTCCGCGCCGCCGGCGCTCCGAGATACGTGGCGCTCTATCATCTGACGGCGCCCGAAATCGTCAGCGGCGCCGATTGGAAGCGCG
This sequence comes from uncultured Alphaproteobacteria bacterium, assembly GCA_963755435.1. GTDB lineage: Bacteria > Pseudomonadota > Alphaproteobacteria > ATCC43930 > CGMCC-115725 > AP-15. Next base: position 262,364 of record CAVWJX010000007.1, on the reverse strand, counting down.
CCAGCGAGTCGACGCCAATGCCGGCGCAGATGCGGCCGCATATCAGCGAGCGGGTGCGTCTCGTCTGCCGTAAATATCTACGCCGCCGTTGACCCCGGCCGCCGGACCGGGAGAAATGCGCTACGAATTCTATTACTGGCCATCGATCCAGGGGCGCGGAGAGTTCGTCCGGCTGGCGTTGGAAGAGGTCGGCGCCGACTATGTCGACGTCGCCCGGCAGCCGGCGGGCGAGGCCCGGATCATTCAGCTGCTCGACGCCGAGGAGATAGCCCGCCCGCCCTTCGCTCCGCCGTTTCTGCAGGCTGGGGAGCTGCTGATCGGGCAGACCGCTGACATTCTCCTCTATCTCGGCGCGCGGCACGGCTTGGCACCGAGAGCCGAAGCGGGGAGGCTGTGGACGCATCAGCTGCAATTGACGATCGCCGATATGGTCGACGAGGCACACAACACCCACCACCCGATCGCCTCCAGCCTCTATTACGAGGATCAGCGTCGCGAAGCCCTGGCCCGCGCCGCCGATTTCCGCCGCTCGCGGCTGCCGAAATATCTCGGCTGGTTCGAACGGGTGCTGGCGGGCAACGCTTCGAAGCGCAGGCCCGGGAGCGGCGGGTATCTGGTCGGCGCACGGCTAAGCTATGCCGATCTCTCGCTGTTCCAGATCGTCGCCGGCCTGCGCTATGCCTTTCCGCGCGCGATGGCCGGGCTCGAACCGGGTCACCCGCGGGTCATCGCTTTGGCCGACCAAGTCGCCGCCCGGCCCCGCATCGCCGCCTATCTCGCCTCGGACCGGCGCATCCCGTTCAACGAATACGGCATCTTTCGCCACTATCCCGAGCTCGACGGCGAGACATAGCTTCGCGGGCGCAGAAAACGGGATGCTTCACAACAGGTCGAATGTAAAGGCGGCACTTTGCGGATCGGGGGTGGCGATGACGGTATTTCATCTGGTGCGGCATGGCGAGCCGGCCGTATTCGGACGGATCAATGGGCGCACCTCGGGCATCGGGCTGTCGGAACGGGGACGCGCCGAGATAGCACTGGTCGCCGAGCGGCTCGCCGGCGAGAACATCGCCGCCCTCTATGCAAGCCCGCTGGAGCGCACCCGCGAGACCGCGGAGATCCTCGCCGTCCGGCTCGATCTCCCAGTTGGCTTTCGCGACGATGTGATCGAGCTCGATTTTGGCGATTGGACCGGGCTGACCTTCGACCAGGTTCGCGGCGACCCGCATTGGCCGCTGTGGCAGAGCTGCCGCAGCATTGCCGCGATCCCCGGCGGCGAAAGCATGCGCCAGGTTCAGGAGCGGGTCGTCGGCGCGCTATTCGAGCTGCGCCGGTCCCACCCCGAGGGCGTGGTGGCGATCGTCAGCCATGGCGATGTAATTCGCGCGGCATTACTGTTCGCGCTCGGCATGCCGCTCGATTTTTATGCCCGGCTCGAAATCGGCCTTGGCTCGCTGAGCACGATCCGCATCGACGATTTTGGCATCCGCGTGCCGGCGATCAACGAGCGACCCCGGCCGCTGTCGCCGGGCTAACTAAACTAGAGGTTTGACGCGATCGCTTGGTACCCGCGGTTGGCCTTTTCGATGATGCGGTCGGGTTCGGCGGTTCAGACGAACGGTTTGGGTTTACGGTTGTGCTCGCCGAGATGGCGGTTGATCGCGGCCTGCAGGCCAACGAGCCGAATGGAACACGCCGCCCTGCAAGCGCCGGCGGGTCAGCGTGGCAAAAAAGCCTTCCACCGCATTGGCTCAGGAGCACGAGGTCGGGGTGAAGTGGAAGGTCCAGCGCGGATGGCGGGCCGAGCCAAGCGCGCACCCTGGGGTGCTTGTGGACGGCGTAGTTGTCGAGGATCGCGTGCATGAGCTTGCCGGCTGGCACTGCGGCCTCGATCCGGTTGAGGAAACGGATGAATTCCTGATGGCGGTGGCGCGCCATGCACTGGCCGATGACCGAGCCGTCGAGAACATTGAGGGCGGCAAAAAACGTGGTTGTGCCCCCCGCCTTCGCGGGGGCAGGCTATTGCGGATGTAATCGTGGGTCATCGTCCCGGCCCGGCCCTTCTTCATCGGCAAGCCGGGCTGGGTGCGGTCAAGCGCCCCTGTTTATGCCAGGGGCAGGCTCTGGATTGGCGACTTCTCGTCGACCGACAGCACCATGCTGTGGGCCGGCGGGTCGAGATAGACTCCGACCACGTCGCGCAGCTTGGTGGCAAAAGCCGAGTCCTGCGACGCAGCATCATTGCACGGATCCGGCCTTCTATGGAATCTCATGATTGTGTCAGACCACTAGGATCGCCTTGACGGATGTGCGCTGAAATAATGACGAAGGTGCCGGTCAAATCTGGTTGGTCGCGCTCGTCATCGAGCCGAGCCAACACTGCATTCTCAGGCAAATATATAGATATTCCCATTTTTGGTATGCAGGCGCGCCACTCCTGCCGTAGAGGCATCGCTCGACTACCTCCTCAAAATGCCGCACTAGATCGATTTGAAATTCCGGCTCTAGTATAGTAGGTGGCGCTCGCGCTGCGGACAAAGCGTAGTGCGCCGCCTCTGATGACATCTCGGTTTGCATTATTAATGTCAGCTTGCTTCCACCATATATTCCACAACAGTTCTCCGCCATGGCCATTCAAAATAAGATCGCATGATTTTGCATGGACTGAATGAACGCAACCGATTATGGCATATAAAATTGAATTGAAACCGCCTTCGGTGAGGACGTTTGCTTGCAGAACCTCATCGAACCTTTGCTGGCAGTTCTGTGTCAACTCTGGGCCGGCGGCCTCAATTTTAAGGCAATCAACCCGAGAACCAATCGGGAGTCGAGGCCGCCTGTCAAGTCGCTCAATGGGGCATGAAACCCGGTTATTATCGATTTAGCGGAATTCTCCAGGATTTCTGTAGCGTTCTCGACATATAGATCAGCGGGAGCAAAGAGATCAGTTCGGGCGCATGTCGTACGACAGGGCAGCGGCGGGGGCCTCTGTCGAGACGGGGGCGAAACCGTAGATGGCAACCCGTTGTGAGAACTCCTCCAGATCGTCGCCGCCGGTCACCGCCGCCAGGCGAACGCTTCCATCGCTCGCGCGGTAGCCGGCGAGGCGCGGATTGCGCTTGATTTCGTTAATCAGGAAATCGCGGACGTACTTCGCCGTGTCAGCAAAGAACGAGAACAGGATCACCTTGCGTTTCTGCGCCTCGTCGAGTGGGTCGAGGCCTTCCTCGACGGCCTGCGCCGCGATCTTTTCCAGTTCCCGGACCAGCGCCTTCCGCTTCGGGTCATGCTCCGGGGTGATCTTTTCGGCGCTCGCCGCGAGCCGCCGCAGGATCGCCAGATCGGCCTCGACGGCCCGACGCAGCCGCTTCACGTCGAAGAGGTCGGCCGGCTCGGTATCGGGGCTGCTCGCGAGCAGTTCCTCGAGGGTCGTTTCGTCATCATCGCCCATCTCGCGCAGGAACCGGGTGGTCACGACGCGGCCCTTGTCGAGCGCGTCTAGAAATGTCTGATGGCCGGCGATCAGCGTCGCGAGCGTACGGCGGAATGCATAGGGCGAACTCTCGAAGCGTTTCAGCAAAGCCGAGCGGATCAGCCCGACCGTGGCAGCAAGCTGCGCGCCCTCCTCGCCGTCATGCGCCCCCTTCCGGAACGCCTCGGTGCCGTAACGGGAAAAGGTCAGCGCGCCGGGGCGCCCGTCCGGATCGAGCGCGGCTTCGATATCGTCGAACAATGCCGGCAGCGGGTCGTCGAGCACGTAGCGCACCGTGATCGGCTTAGGCCGGGGGAAGATGATTGTCTGCCGCCGCCCGTCCGGGCCGATGATCGTGTCCCCGGTATAGTGCTTTTTGATGAACTGGCGGGTGCGCTTAACGCACGTCGAATTTATGATTGGGTAGAGCAGGTCCGGGCTCAGGTCAGACGGGTCGGTGCGCATCGCCTGTTGGAACCGCTCGTAGATCGACAGAACGCCGCGTTCGGCGAGGATGTCGTCCTGCCGCACGAAGAACCGGATCAGGTGAAACAGGTCCCACAGCGAATTGTTGACCAAGGTCGCGGTCAGCAGCAGCAGGTCGCGGCGCTGCCCGAACAACAGCCGCCGCAGCACCGCGGCGCGGGTCGGTGCATCCGGGTTGCGGTAGTTATGCGCCTCGTCGAGGACAACGAGCTGATACTCGTGCAAAGGTCGTTCGAGGTGGGTCGCGGCCGGTCCGGCCCGCCGCGGGTCGCGAAGCTGCATGTCGTTGGCCAGTTCCTCGAACGACAGGCACTCGACCGACACTTCCAGCCGATGCCGCGCCAGGAATTTCTGCCAGGTTGTGTCGCGCAATTGCGCCGGGCAGATCAGCAAGGCGCGCTGCCGATTGGCGTGGTAGACCCGGATCACCTCGGCGGCGATGAAGGTCTTGCCGAGCCCTACCTCGTCTGCAACCAGTGCCCCGCCGCAATCGCGGATCAGCCGCAACGCCCGCGCGACGCCGTGCGTCTGGAAGCTGGTCAACGGCAGGCCCTTGAAGCTGGTCAACGGCAGGCCCTTGAAGCTGGTCAACGGCAGGCCCTTGTCCTCTTTCGCCAGCTCCGCGACTTCGCCACCGTAAAGCTGGTAGAGGATGCGCAGGAAGATCTCCCACGGTGTGTACGACGCGAACATTTCCTCGTACAGCCCGGCGAGATCGACCGGCTCGGCCTCCGCCCACAAATCGTCGAACCATTCGCGCGCCTGCCGCACGACGGGGTCATCGTAGCGCCCGAGATTGAGTTCCAGATTGCGCGCGAGACCGCCGCCGGTCAGGTTGGACGAGCCGGCGATAACGCCCGCCCGGCCGCCGAACAGCCCGTCCGGCGGGGCGAAGATGTAGGCCTTCGCATGCAGAAAGGCGCGCTCGTAGCGGCGCACCTCGATATTCTCGGCGCGCAGCCGCGCCACCAGCCGGCGCAGCGCCGCAATTCCTTGCCGCGTGAACGGGAACCGGTCGCGCGCCGCCCGCGCCGCCGCCTCGGATTGGCGCAGCCCGTCACGGATCAGCCGCACCTCGAAATGCTCGGGAGGCTCGCCGAGTTCGGGGCGCCGGACAGCGATATCGCGTGGCGCCTCGACACCAAACAGCAGCCGCACCCTTCCCAGGCCGTCTAGGTGCGGCGAGAGATCGGACAAACCCTTGGGTGAGAAAAATGCGGAGGCAATGGCAAGCTCTGAGGGGTATACCGCCGCTTCACCCAAGCCGCCACCGAGCGAGCCTCCCAGCACCCGCCCAAGCGCCTCGACGAGGGTGTTCCCGTCGCGGTTATCGATAAATTCGGGCGCGCCGTTCATGAGCGTTGATGCACCGGGCTTATCGGAAGCTCGCGCCGAGCGCGCGAAGCGGGTCGAACGTATCAGTGTAGTCTACCCCAAACGCGTTGCAGACATCGGGGATAGGGACCCGGCGTTTGATCGCTGGGTTCGGCACTTCGTTGGTGGCGATCACCAAGCCCTGGGCCTTCGCATAAGCGATCAGCCAACCGTCAGCGCCGGCAGCGAATGCCTCCTTCGCTGCGAGAAAAAACTGAGATTGGGCTTGGACCCACGCGATGATCCTGCCGAACCAGGCCGTGACCGAGGTGTCGCCGGTCGCCTCAAAAAGCGATCCGGGAAGCTGCTGGATCCATTGCGACAGCGCGTCGGTCTGTCCGAGAAGCTCATCCCTCACGCGGTCGATGGAGCAAAGGCGGCCGCCCGTGTGATGGGTGGTCACCGCCGCCCAATATCCCGGGCAGATGTCGAACGCGTAGTAGCGTCGATGCGCCTCGATGAACACGTTCGCATCCAGCACAAAGCGGGCGGGCGATCTCATCGGCGCGCCGGGGTTTCAAGCGTCGCAACGTACCCGGTCGAACGTAGCGCCCCTCAGGCCGGTCAGCTCGAACGCGTCACGGTAGAGGAGACGCCCCTCCCTGACGGCGCGGGCAATCGTTTCGGCGAAAACCTTCCCGACCCGCGAATTCTGAGTAGCGTAGAAGTTGCCGCCGCTCGCCGGACGCGCGGCTCGGCGTCGCTCGTCTTCCTCATAGGCATTGTAGAAGACAAAGAACGCATCGCGGCTGATTAGCCGCGCATCGAGCGCTCGGCGGGCAGCCACCAGTTCGCTGACCTTGAACCGGCGCGCCAATACCCCGTACGGCTCTCGCAGCGAAGCGATCTCGCTCCACGCGCGCCGTAGCTCGTCTTCCGGGATTAGGAATTCCGCCGCCGCGGCATTGCAGAACCGCTCGCGCGGATCGGCCGCCGGCTGCATGTCGCGGAGGTCAAAGACGCCCGCCTCGCCGATCCACAGATGCGCCAGCTCATGGGCGAGCGTGAACATCTGCGCGGCCTTGCCGTCGGCACCGTTGACGAAGACGAACGGCGCATAGTCGTCCGGGAGCACGAAGCCGCGAAACTCCTCGGGGTCGAGCTTGCGGCGGGTGTTGTTGCCGACGACGCCGTTGATGACGACGACGATCCCGGCCATCTCAGCGCGGTCGCGGAGCGCGCGCAGCGCGTCCGACCACGTGCTGTAAAGATCGGCCCACCCCGTGACGACGCCGAGACTGCGGCGCATCGCGGCGGCAACCTTCGGTGGCGCTGCGTCGGCGGTAGTCGAGCCGATGAAGGAAAGCGGGCTCTGCCCCTCCTCGATCCGCTCATCGCGCAGCCAGGCCTGCCGACGCTGCAAGTCGAAAATCGTGTCGAGCAGGTTTGGGGTCGGCCGGCGTGCAAAAATCGGAGCAAACCGGCACCGGATTTCGGTTGAAAGCGGCAGATGATTTCGGCGGAAAGCGGCACCTGATTTCGCTCCAATCCGGCACCTGATTTCGGCGTTTTCGGCACCCTGACCGGCTTTGGCATCGCTGCTGAGCGGCAAGTAATGGCGGCTACCGTCGCCCCTTTTGGGGGACGGGGAGATGCCAAGACTGAGGGTGGCGATGCGGCGGATCAAGGAAGTGCTTCGGCTCAAGGCGCTGGGGCTGAGCGATACGGCGGTGTCGCGCAGCGTGCGGGTCGCGCGTTCGACCGTGAAGGAATATCTCGACCGCGCCGCGGCGGCGGGGCTGGGCTGGGAGATCGCGGCGGAGCTGAGCGAGGAGGAGCTCGATCGTCGCCTGTTCGCCGCCGCCGATACGCGCCATCCGGATCGTCCGGTGCCGGATTGGGAGGCGGTCGAGAAGGAGCTGCGCGGCCGCGGCGTGACGCTGCGGCTGCTGTGGCTGGAATATCTGAGCCAGCATCCGGAAGGCTACCGCTACACCCAGTTCTGCGCGCATTTCCACGCCTGGCAGCGACGCTCTCGGCCGCCGACGATGCGCCGCCAGCATCGCGCCGGCGAAGCCCTTGAAGTCGATTACGCCGGCATGACGCTGAGCGTCATCGACAAGGGCGTCGTCCGCGAGGCGCAGGTCTTCGTCGCTTGCCTGCCCTGCTCCGACCTGACCTATGCCGAAGCGAGCTGGACCCAGGGTCATGAGGACTGGCTCGGCGCTCATGTCCGCGCCTTCGCCTATATCGGCGGCTGCCCGAAGAAGGTGATCCCCGACAACCTCAAGACCGGGGTGACCGACGCCAACTACTGGGACCCGGTGCTGAACCGCAGCTACCATGCGCTCGGCCGGCATTACAATGTCGCCATTGTCCCGGCACGGGTGAGGCGGCCCCGGGATAAACCAACCGCGGAAAATGCGGTCAGACTGGTAGAGATGTGGGTGCTGGCGCCGCTGCGCCACCGACAGTTCTTCTCGCTGGCCGAGGCCAACGCCGCGCTCGCCGAGAAGATCGAGGAATGGAACAACCGTCCCTTTGCGCCGCCGCGCGAGGGCAGCCGGCGCTCGCTGTTCGAGGCGATCGAGCGCGACAAGCTCAAACCGTTGCCGGCGGCGCCTTTTGTCGTCGGCCAGTGGCTCGTGGCGCGCGTCAACATCGACTATCACATCGCCGTCGACGGCCACTTCTATTCCGTGCCGTACCGGCTGGTGCATCAACGGCTCGACGTCTTCCTGACCGCAACCGCGGTGGCGCACTTCCACCACGGCGAACGGGTCGCCAGTCATCCGCGCAGCGCCGCCAAGGCGCACCACACCACCGCCAGCGAGCACATGCCGCCGGCACACCAGGCGATGGCCAGGCGTACCCCCGACAAGCTGCGCGCCGAGGCCGCCGCCCTCGGGCCCGCCATCGGCACCTATGTCGACCGCCTGATCGGCGCGCGCGAGCATCCCGAGCAAGGGGTGCGCGCCTGTCTCGGCGTGCTGCGGCTGGCCGCTGCCTACGGCAAGGCCCGGCTCGAACTCGCCTGCGAACGCGCGCTGGCCGCCGGCGTCGCTTCTTCGCGCTATGTCGAGCGGCTGCTCAAGGCCGATCGGCGACAGCCTTTCCTTGATGCCCAGGCCGAGGACGGCTTGGGCGAACACGGCAATCTGCGGGGCCCGGCCTACTACAACTGAGCCGGCCACGCCGATCGACACCAATCCCTGCAGGAGGCAATGATCATGATCCATCCGACGATCGAGACGCTGCGCCGCTTGCGCCTGACCGGCATGGCCAAGGCGCTCGAGGAGCAGCAAAGCCTGCCCGATTGCGAGCGCCTCAGTTTCGACGAGCGCCTGGCCATGCTGGTCGATCGCGAGGCCGTAGAACGCGACAACGCGGCGCTCGCCCAACGCTTGCGTCAGGCCCGCCTGCGCCAGGCCGCCTGCTTCGAAGATATCGACTACCGCACGCCGCGCGGGCTCGATCGAAGCCTGATCCACACCCTTGCCAGCGGCCGCTGGCTGCGCGAGCACAACAACGTTCTGATCCTGGGCCCGACCGGCACCGGCAAGAGTTTTGTCGCCTGCGCCCTCGGCAACCAGGCGGCGCGTGATGGGTTCTCGGTGCGCTATCAGCGGCTCACCAGGCTGCTCGACGAACTCGCCCTCGCCCGCGTCGACGGCAAGGCCACCCGGCTGCTCGCCCAGTTCGCCAGGATCCAATTGCTGATAATCGACGACTGGGCCATGGCCCGGCTGACCGCCGAGCAGCGCCGCGACCTGATGGAGGTCGTCGACGATCGCCACCAGCGTGCCTCCACGATCCTGGCGACGCAAATCCCGGTGGAGCGCTGGCATGACTCGATCGGCGACCCGACCTACGCCGACGCCATCCTCGATCGCCTCGTCCACAACGCCTACCGCATCGAGCTGCGTGGCGACTCGATGCGCCGACGCAAATCGGACCCACCCGGGGATGTAAAAGACTAAATTGAATAAATCACTTACAACACTTATCCCCATTATTCACGCAATTCACAACCGACCACAACCATCACTAAAGACGATAATAATGACGAGAGTACTTGCTTTGACAGCTCAGAGCAAGATAGGATCTGCCCCGCAGCAGCGGTTCGCCAAAGCCGGCATCGAAACCCCGCCGCAACGGGGTGCCGCTTTGGACCGAAACGGCCTGTCGGTTTCAGCCGAAACCGCCTGCCGATTTGAACCGAAATCGCCTGTCGGAAACTCCGAAATTTGCACCCGGCGGATCGGTTTATCCCCGAGCGTGCGGAAATCCGGGATCGGAAGCGGTTCGTCCGGCGGCTCCGGCAGGAAGAAATAACCGAATGGGGCGGCCGTCGTGTCCGCGAAAGCTTCCAGCTGCCGAAAGGTCGGCTGCGCCTCTCCGGCTTCCCATTCGCGCAGCTTCGGGAAGCGTTGGAGCAAAGTCTCCATCGGCAACCGGGCACGCTCGCGCGCCCAGCGTAATAGCTCCGGCTTTACTTCGACCCGCGTCACCATCTTCGTCCCGTCCCCTCAGGCCGCTCCCGCGCGGCCGAGTGCCCGGAAATGCCTCAGTACTGCACGCAACCGTGGCTCGTAATCCCAACCCTCGTGAAACGTCTCGAATACGTGGGTCAGTTGGCGCTCGCTCAGCCCGTAGAGACGGGCGGCGAGCGCGTCAAGTTCGGCGATCATGTCCTGCTCTTTGTCCTCGCGCAGCTTTCCACTTGACGCCGGCAGCTTCGGCCCAATCCGCAAAGCGATCGTCCGGCGCGGCGAGACGGCCGGCCAGAGCGACCACTTGCTGCCAGCGGAAATCGGAGGTCGGCGGGCGAGGGATCGGTAACGGATTGAAGACGAAGTAGTTGACGTGCGTTTCAACGAATCGGCGCGCGTACCAGTCAAGTGGGATCGAGCACATTATGCCAAGGAGGAACGCTTGGTCTTTCTCGTCGCCACGGGCCACAATAGGTAAGGTGCCTGGTTACCAACGACAACTCGCGGCGGCAGCAGAGCCGCCCGGAAGGTCCGCGAGTCGGTCGCACGGCTCACGTCTCGGAAAGCGATGCGCGCACGATGGCAAGCCAGGGTTCCCTTGTCCTGCCGGAACCCGGCGGCAAACTCCGAATGGGCTCTGGGGCGCCGGCTCTTGCCGCTCTTGAGCCGCTTCGCGTAAATCCACGGGATCACAACCTTGGGATCGGCAAGGCGTAATACTCCCCCGTGTCCGGTGTCCAGATATCGAACGACTCGCCCTTGAAGACCGGCCAAAATCCGCGCGGGCAGGTTTCGGACTTCCAGGTCCATCAGCGATTTCTGATTGGTCGCGTCCAACTCGCGGTCGGGCCGCACACGCCAGGAGGTCGCATTATTGAGATCGAGCCGGGGCGACTTGCGAAGCTGGGCAAATATTTCGACCGAGCGATCGGTCGGCAATAGCGGCAGGGAGGCGCTGTCGTTCCAGGATAAAACCTCTGGCGCCGAAAACCGCGCTGCCGCGGTGCTGTGCCCGGTTGCGAAAGCGGCAAGATTGGAAAACGGGCCCGCGCAAGCCGATCGTCTTTCCCGTCCCCCCGCCACGCGCAATCACGGTCAGGCATATCGTGTACCGGTGCTCGGCCTCATCGAATACCCAACCTCCCCTGTTGAGGAGCATTGTCAGATCGACATCCGCCGCCCCAGGGAACACCTCCTTCCGAAAGATTTCCGATCCTTTTGCTGCGCGGCAGTACCACGCCAATCCGGCCACCCTCGGCAGCGGCAAGCCGCCAGAAGCGCCAGCAGAACGCTTTGTAGAGATCGGGATCACCGGTGCCCATTCCCGGATAAGCGCCGCCCGACAGCGCGTGCCGGAGCCGGTCCATCTCCTCCACTTCGCGTTCGTATAGTCTGACGAGATCGGGCCGCTCCTGCCGCAGCCGTACTCTTTGGGATTGACCCGGTTTGGTGGACACCCTGAAGCTTTTGCCAGAGGTGCTGCCGATGCCAAGAACACGCCCACCGTATTCGCCGGAATTTCGCCGACAGATGGTCGACCTGGTCCGTGCTGGCCGTAATCCTGACGATCTTGCCCGCGAGTTTGAGCCGAGTGGCCACTCCATTCGCGCCTGGGTCTCCCAGGCTGACCGAAACGAGGGCCGCCGGGAGGAGGTGGCTCCCGGTCTGACCGCGGCCGAGCGTGATGAGTTGACCCGGCTTCGGCGTGAGAACAAGCAGTTGCGGCCGGAGCGCGATATTCTGTCAAAAGCCGCGGCCTGGTTCGCTCGGGAGACCGGCACGCTGCCGTCGGGCTCTTCCGGTTCATGAGCGCGAACCAGGCCTCTTTCCCGATTGCCGCAATGACACGCGTGCTCGGCGTGTCCAAGGCGGGCTACTACGCCTGGCTGCAACGGCCACCGTCCGCCCACGCCACGGCCGACGCGGCCTTGCTGAAGCGCATCAAGACGGTGCATGCCAGTTCGCGGCAGACCTACGGGGCGCCTCGCGTCCATGCCGATCTGCGTGGGCGCGGAGAGAGGCACAGCCGCAAGCGGATCGCTCGTCTGATGCGTGAGGCGGGCCTGGTGGGCGCCAGCCATCGGCACGGCGGCCCGACAACAACCCGGCGGAACAAGGACGACCGGCCTGCGCCCGACCTGGTCGACCGCGACTTCAGCGCCACCAGACCGAACCAGCTCTGGGTTGCCGACATCACTTATGTGCCGACGATGGCGGGGTTCCTCTATCTCGCCGTCGTGCTCGACGCTTGGAGCCGCAAGATCGTCGGCTGGGCGATGGCAAACCACCTGCGCGCCGAACTGGTGCTGGACGCGATGGAGATGGCGGTTGGCCAACGGCGGCCCAAGGACGTCATCCACCACAGCGACCAGAGCCTGCCCTCGCGAAAGCGGGGGGCAGCCAGTATACGTCGGTGGCATTTGGCAAGCGGTGTGGCGAGGCAGGTGTTCGACCATCGATGGGGTCGGTCGGTGACGCCTACGACAACGCCATGGCCGAGAGCTTCTTCTCCACCCTCGAGGCCGAGCTGCTCAGCCGTCGCCGGTTCGCATCTCAGGCCGAGGCGAAGATGGCCTGCTTTAGCTACATCGAGGGTTGGTATAACCCGGTGCGACTGCATTCGGGCCTGGGATACCGCTCGCCGATTACCTACGAAGCCGACATGCAGGTCACCATGACCACGACGTAACTCGCAAGCCGGCTAACCGTCCACTGAAGCGGGGCAACCTCACTTTCATGCTCAAGCTCCCGCTGCGGAAGCCCGCGTAAGCCGGGCAGATGCCGCCCCCAGAACGCGTGCTCCTCGATCGTCGCTTCCTGCCAGGGCGGATTCCCGACGATCACGTCGAACCCGGCACGCCGGCGCAGAAACACCTCGGGAAAGGCGACCGGGAAGGGTGCAGCGGGTGCAACCCGCCAAGCGCGTCGTGCGCCCGGCGCAGCGCGACCGAACGCTGAATCTCCTGGCGCTGCCGCTCCCTGATGCCGGCCTGGAATTCGATCTTCGGATCGAGCGGCTCGGCGGCGATCATGTCGCACAAGGCCTGCGTCGGCCCAAGAACAACCCGCGCCTGTTCCATCGCATCGCGGGCGGCGGCCACGTCCTTCAGGCTGGCGTCGGCGAGACGGGCGAGTGGTTGCCTCGCCTGCCCGAGCAGGTTATCGGCGTCAACCCCGAAGAGCGCCGTGTGCTCCGCCTCGAAGCGGCGCCGGATATCGTCGATCGTGCCGATGCCGACCAGCGCGTTGCCGTGCACCAACTTATGCTCCAGCATCGTCAGCGGCAGGCCCGGCACAAACGTGTGTATCCAAATCGACAGCCGCGACAGCTCGACCGACAGCCGGTTCAGGTCGACGCCATAGATGCAGCGGCGTGCGATCAATCGGCGCAGCAACTGCGTATCCTCGATCGCCAGCTGGCCGCTGTCAGCGCCGAGCCCCTTCTCGGCGGCGCCGCGCAGATCGGCGAGTTCGGCGCGCACCCCGGCCAGCGACCGGCGGCTCAAATAATCGGCGATGCGCTTTTCGATGCGGTCGATCGCCGCCACGAGGAAATGGCCGGAGCCTATCGCGATATCGGCAACACGGAAGTCAAACAGCGCCTCGGCAGCGTCGGTCTCATCGAGCGCATCGAGCCGCTTCAGATGGTCGTCGAGCGCCGGTTCGAGGGCGCGGTCGAGCAAATGCTCGACGCCGAAGGACTTCGTGTCGGGTCGGCCGCGAATAACCCGCCGTCATACGCCGGCACGCTGCACTCGCTGTTCCCGATTTCGACCGCGCGGAACAGGCGGAAGACCTCTTGCCAATGGTTGTCGCCGGCCGACGGCGCGACTAGGTTGCGCCGCGCCTCCGCCAACTCCTGCGCCTTGCGCTTTAGGGAGCGCACCCGATACGGCTCGTTGGTGCGGTAGGGCAGCAGGTCGCGATCCTCGGCATAGGCGATAAACAGCAGCCGGAACAGGACCGTTAGCGCCATCCGGTAGGTAAGATCGAGGTGCTCAACGCTCGGCGCGGTCAGCCCGCGTGCTTCCGCGACAGCGGCCGCCAGCCGCGGGCAGAACCTCATTGTAAATGCGCTCCCGCAGGCGCACCGCGAGATCGCCGGCGAATCGAGCCGAAACATCCAGCAAGTCGGCGACAATGCCCTTCGGGTCGAGCGCCTCGGCCGAGAACAGCAGCCACAGATAGGCGAGGTGCTCGTCGGCGAGCAGTGAAGTCTGGACCTCGACGTATGTTTCGGTCCGCCCACGCCGCCCGACACCGATCCCAACAGCAGTCGGGTCGAGCCGCAGCCGGTCGCCGTGAAGCACAACAACCCACGGCAGACCCTCGGCGTCCGCCTTCGAGAGCGCGTAAGACACGGGCGACAGATTGTTGAACCGCGCGTTTCCGGCCTCGGGAATTTCCGCAGGATCGAGCAGCACGGCCAGGGCTGCGCGGCGCTGGCCGCCGCGCAGCAGGTAGGTCAGCTTGTCCAGCCGCTCTACCCGATAGCCAAGCCCCTGAAGCAGATCGCGATCTTTCCGCGCGGCGACGTTGCGGGCCGTACCGATCGCGGCATGCCACTCGGGCCGCCGTTGGGCATCGATCATCAGTGCGTGCAGAGCGAACAGGCCCTCGTTGCATACCCCCGGTATGGCGGTTTCGAGCGATGGCAGCGCCTGGGCGAGAAGGGCCAGCGCTGCGTGCCGGTCAGGTTGGTCGAGCGCAGCGCGACACAGGCGTTCGGCTTAGCCGCTGCTGAGCCCAAACCGGACGGGTGGGTCTTCGCCGGCCGGCCCGCACAGCGCCGCCTCGGCGCCGTTGAGAGCAATGAGCAGCACTGGCGACGCTCGACCACCTCTCCGGGCTTTCCACGCTGCCTGGGGCGCGTCAACAGCAGGTTTCACCGCCGCGGCGACGAGAGCGACTTCCAGCGCGTTCCGTCCCTGCCCGACGAACAGAGCCTTCGGCTCGAGCCCCGCGTGCCGCGGGAGCGTCAGCGGCCGAGGAACCCGATCGGCCAGAAAATCCACGATCGCTGGCAAAGCCATACCTGCAAAGATTCTTCGCCGTCAGACGGAGCGTAGCACTCCGGACTGCCTGACGGCGAGCCATCGTGCTCGCGGCTACGGTGGTACGCACGAATACGTCAGGCGTTATCAGGCTCACCCGGCACCCCGGTGCGCCGTAATCGTCGGCGATGCCCTTCAGCCTGACGGAGCGCAGCGCTGGCGCGCGAGGGGCAGTGCTGCGGCCCAGCCAATGAGTGGGCGGCGGCCGTTGCGGCTGCGGTGTGAGCGCGTGGTTGTTGGCGCGGATCGCCGAGAAGCCGGATCTGACCTTGCGGGCGGTGGTGGCCCAGCTGGCCGAGCGCGGCGCGGTCGCGCAAAGGGGAGCGGTGCCGGGACATTGCGGCAGGATCGCGCACAGCTTGTCCGAGCGGAACGGCCGATCTCTACGCCACGGCACGCGCGCCCACGTCGCAAAGGGAGCGGTTCCGCTCACTTTGCGACATGATCGCTTGCGGGCTACCCGCCGGGGCGGCGGCAGGCGGTCAAGGCCGCAGCCGCGCAGCGGTGGCGCGGCACGCGCCAGCCTTGACGGGCTGACGACGGTCCGGCCTGCTTGCCACCTAGCGGTCACGACTCAACTTGCCTTGCGTGAGACCGAGAGCGGAAGATCGAGTTCCACCCGGTCATGCGTCACCTTCGGCGTGATCCGCCCACGCTCGCCGCGTTCCAGGCGGACGAGGCCATAGCCCGCCATCGTTCGAAGCGTGCGCGACAGGTTGGACTTCGCCTTGCCCGTGATCCGCGCCAGTTCGTCGAGCGAGCCCGGGGCCTGCTCCACGATCACGCGCAACAGGTCGCGGTTGCTGGCCGAGAGCACCTTGGCGAACGACTCGGTCGAGGTGAACCAGACCTTCGGCTCGTCGGGCGCGATCCGATGCTCGCCGCGCGCCACGGCCATGGTGCGGGCCTTCATGTCCTCATAGCTGGCGATGCCCACTTTAAGGGTCGTCATGGGATCACTCCTCTCTCGCGCAACACCACGTCCACGGTGGTCCAGAAGTTGCCGAGCAGCGTCGCTGCGTCCCGGTAGTCGTAAGCCTTGATCGTCCGCAGCCGGTGGCGATGGTCCTGCGGCTCGCCGCGCTTCTGCCGCGCCACTGTATGGGCGTTGTCGAAGCCAACCAGCCGCTCGCCATCCGGGCCGTGCAGCGTCAGCGAGTAATCCAGCCCGTGCGGCTTCTCCGGCGAAACGGCACGTGCGTCACCACGAACCTGACCCAGTGACCGCCCTCCTGGTCCACGACGAGCACCTGGCCGTCGAGGTCGATCAGCACATCGAGGATGAGGTCGCGTGATTCCGTCACGCCAACTAAGGCAAGGTAGGGCTCTAGCTAGGCGGCGTCCGGCATAGCCGACGTCACTTGGAGTGCTGCAATAATTGGGAAATTTGCCAAAAGCGGCACCACGCGATTTCTGGCAGCATCCCCTTAACCCACTGACCGACCAGCAAAACGACCGAAGGGAGGCGTTCCTTTTATCTTGCCGTCCAATACCAAGGCCCACTTCCGGCCAGCATTCCCGCCGGACTGCACTCGGCACCGTTCAATGTACCGGATAGCGTGTTAAGATGCGGCTGGCTGGTGACCATCCGTTTGGGGGTGCGTAATGCCAAATACGCTCGGGTTGGATGACGATCTGGATGGCGTTGACGTCGTCCGTCGTCCGCGATCTGGAGCGGATCTTCGACATTAAGGTCTCGAACGAGGAAGCCGAACGTATCTTCACAGTCGGTGAATTTCATGACCTCTTGCTGAGGAAACTTCCGCCAAATGAAGCCGACAAAAAGTGTGCAACTGCGATGACCTTTTATAGGATCAGGAGAGCACTTCGGCGGCTCGGTTATGGCGACAAACTCACTCCGGCTTCCGATATGCGCGCCCTTGAGCGTGGAAGAACGAAGTCAAACCTTATGAAACTTGAAGCGGAGTCCGGGCTTCGATTGCCAGGAACGGTATCCACGAGGATCGGACGCCGCGCCGCTCTCTTCAGCCTTATGATGGTTTTCACCATTGTATTTTCGCTTCAACCTGGCTTCGCGTCAGCCTTCCTCGGCGTCATAGTCGGGCTGATAATGGTTGTCGTTATTCTCAAATACGGCGATCCAGCGAAGTTACCTGCAAATTGTAGCACGCTTGCTGATCTCACGAGGGCAGCAGCGGCGATGAATTTCGGTCCTCTCGTGAAGATGGGCGCCCGGCACAGGGACGAAGACATCTGGGATAATCTGGTCGAGGCGCTGTCTCATTACGCGCTGCCGAAGCCTGATAACCAGAGAGACCTTCTTTCTACAGAGCCAGCTTAAGAAGCGCTCTACGGTCTGATTTCGGGCGAACTCGGCAGCCCGTCATAGGGCTATAGCGTGGACATAGTGCTCATCATCGTCGGTCGTGGCCCGCCAGCGCGTATCTGAAACCCGATGATTGTCGGCATGATCAACGATCCGGACGCCCTTGGCGACCGGAGCATGGCTCCCGCGTGTCGGGCTGATCCGCCTGCAACGGCAACATGTCACGATGCCGCCGCCGTAAGCCCGCTTTCACCGCGGCGCTGGTCGGCGGTGTCGTTGCGGCCCGACAGGAAGGTTCGGATGTTGCGTGTCGCCTGGCGCAGACGTTGCCGGTTCTCAACCAGTGCGATGCGGACAAAGCCTTCGCCGTACTCGCCAAATCCGATCCCTGGTGACACCGCGACATTGGCGCGCTCGAGCAAGAGCTTGGAAAAAGCCAGGCTGCCGATCGCGCGATACCGCGACGGGATCGGCGCCCAGGCGAACATCGTCGCCTCCGGCTGCGGCACCTCCCAGCCGGCCTGGCGCAACCCGTCGACGATCACGTCGCGGCGGGCTTGATATCGCGCCCGGGTTTCGCCGATGCAGTCCTGCGGGCCGTTCAGCGCCGCGGTCGCCGCCACCTGGATCGGGGTGAAGGCGCCATAATCCAGATAGGATTTGACCCGCGACAGCGCCGCGATCAGGCGCCGGTTGCCGACGGCAAAGCCGATGCGCCACCCGGCCATCGAGTAGGTCTTGCTGAGCGAAGAGAATTCGACCGCGATATCGCGCGCGCCCGGCACCTCGAGAATCGAAGGCGGCGGCTTGCCGTCGAAATAGATCTCGGCATAGGCGATGTCGGACAAAATGACGATGTCGTGCCGGCGGCAGAACGCGACGATCTCGCCGTAGAAATCGAGGTCGACGGTTTGCGCGGTCGGGTTGGCGGGGAAATTGAGAACGATGGCGAGCGGCGCTGGAATGCTGTGCTGTACCGCTTTCTTCAGTTCGGCCAGAAAATCGAATTCAGGGCCTACCGGCACATGGCGCACCGAGGCCCCGGCCATGATGAAGCCGAAGGCGTGGATCGGGTAGCAGGGGTTGGGCACCAGCACGATGTCGCCGGGTGCGGTGATCGCCTGGGCGAGGTTGGCCAGGCCCTCCTTCGAGCCGAGGGTGACGATGACCTCGCGTTCGGGATCGAGGTCGACGCCAAAACGGCGGGCGTAATAGCCGGCGCAGGCGCGGCGCAGCCCGGTAATCCCGCGCGACACCGAATAGCCATGGGTTTTCGGATTTTGCACCGCCTCGATCAGCTTGGCGACGATATGCGCCGGGGTCGGCCCGTCGGGATTGCCCATGCCGAGATCGATCACGTCGCGCCCGGCGGCGCGCGCCTCGGCCTTGAGCGCGTTGACCTCGCTGAAGACATAGGGCGGAAGACGCTTGATGCGATAGAAATCCTCGGTCATGGCGGCTCGGCGGCTGTGTGGAGCTGCCTTTTAGCCGGAGACGGCCGTTTTGGCGAGAGCATTGGCGCCAACGGCATGTTGTTTTCGATGTTGTTGAAAAAAGTCGGGGCGGCCGCGGTATAATCTGGCATCACGAAGGCTGGCGGGCGGTCGATGAGGGGGACGGCAAGTCCGGCAAGACGCGTTGTTTCACGAATTGTCAGCTCGAACAGCATGTGCCGGAAAGACACCTGCTGCGGTCGATTGATCGGTTTGCTGAACTCGACGGGCCGGGGCGCGAACTGGCACCGTTTACAGCGCCATTGGCCGACCCTCGATCGATCCGGTATTCGGGCGCAAAGGAGATTGGCGAGTGCTTAGCACAATCTCTGCGATTTTGAGTCAGACACTAAGGACGCACGTCGAAGAGCGGCCGTTTGCCAATTAGTGATAGCCGCAATGTCCGTCTCCAACGGCCTTGTCGTGAGATTCATCCGTTGGTGATTGTGGTTATGTACAGAGACTAACGCGCCCGTTACGCATCGCGGTTGAGGATCTCGACCATCCCCGCGGCGGGGTCGACGTGCAATTCGTCGCCGGTCTGGAACAGCGCCGTTACGTCGCCGTCGACAAAGCGATCGACGAGCGCGAGGTTGGCGAAGGCCGCCCCCTGGGCCAGAATCGGGTTAACCCGGTTGAAGATCAACGCCCGCGGCGCGATCGTGCGCGCCGTCATCTCGTGTAGCATCCAGGCGGTGGCAACCCCGCCCTTGGCATTGTCAAGTACCAGGATGCGGTCGACATAGCTCCGGCCGGCGAGCTTGTGGCCCGGACGCGAGAACACCCCCTTGATCCGGTCGAGATCATAGCGCGCGGAAAAATTGTCGGCGGCGACGAGGGCGGTGCCGATGACCGCGGGGCCGATCCCCCGGTGGCAATGCAGCAGCATCGGCATCAGCGCACGCGCCCGGCCAGCGCCGAAGCGATGCACTCGTCGAGGCTCGCCAGGGTCGGCCGGTAGCCATAGCCGCCGATGATATTGACGAGCTTGGCCGAGTTGGTCATCAGACGGGTCCAGCCATTGGCCACGGCCATCTCGCGCGCATAGCTCTGATAGAAGCAGATGCCTTGCGCGACGACGCCGCCGGCGGCTTCGATGCGGCGTGTCAGCCCCATGCGGTCGGCGGCGTGCTTGATCTCGGGTGAGGTCGTGACCAGCACTGTCGTGTCGGGATGGATTTGGCGTCCGTTGAGCGCGTCGGCCACCGCCGCTATCTCGAACAAAGAGAGTTGCGGCGCGCCGAAGACGACGACGTCGAGCTTGTCGCCAGGGGCGGCATAACGCCCGAGGAACGCGTCGATCTCGGTCCGCCCGATGGCAACAGTTTCGGCCGCCGGGCCGGAAAAAGCCACATCCTCAACGGCGATCCCCGGCATGTGGAACAACGCCACAGAGCCGAAGCTCGCCAATGCCGTGCCGAAATGCTTCAGCGCGTCGGAGCCGGGGATTTCCGCGACGCCGTCGATCACCGGGACCTGCCAGTAGGAGCCGCAGGCCTCGCCGACGATGCCGCCCAGCGCACCCCACTCGCTGAGCCCGCGCGGCGTCTCGGTCAGCCGGAAGCGCCTGGTGCCGCGCCGGCATTGGTCGAGGTGATAGCCATAGCGCGGGGTGCGGCCGGTCAAGGCGGCGGCGAGCGCCGACGGCCCGCCCTCGAAATTGCTGCGCGCGCCGCAGATGCTGTTCGAATAGATCACCACCCCGGTGTCGCCATAGGCGAGATGGTCGCCGCGCACCGGCGCCATCACCGTCTGATAATTGATGCAGGTATCGGTCATCAGTACGCCGAAAGCACGCAGGGCGGCGATCGCCCGCCGCTCCAGCGCCGCCATCCACTCGCTCTGCCCGAGCCGGCGATAAACCGCGAAATCGACGCCGCGCGGGTCGGTGATGGTCGGCACCCGAACCCGCCGCTCGGCCTCGGATGCCGTGGCGAGGGCTTCGAGAAAGCGCACCCCGGCCTCGCCCAGGGATTCGGTGTCGGCCATGATGTGCGCCTGGCTGACGGCTACGAAATCGGCGGCGTCGAAGAACTCGCCGACCGCGATCTGATGAGCCAGCGCCCAGCGCCGCGGCTCGCCATGCGCCCCGGCCAACATCGCCTGCTCCTCGTCGGTCAGGTGCACCGTGGGGTTACTCGGGCTCGAGCGCGATTCGGCGGGCGAGGAGATCCGCGATCTGGGCGTCGCCAAAGCCGGCTTCGCTCAGCATTTCGCGCGGGTGTGCTCGCCCAAACGCGGCGCCGGGTGCCGCAGAGCGCAATCGGCCTCGCTAAACCGCACCGGCGGCCGCACGGTGCGGATGCTGCCCTCAGTCGGATGCTGCGAGACCGGAAAGAAATCGACCGCCGCGAGCTGCTCGTCCTCAGGCAGCGCGGCGAGCGGGTTGACCGGCCCGCACGGGATGTCGGCGGCTTTGAGCCGGGCGAGCCAGTGGGCGGTGGTGTCGCCGGCAACGCATTGGGCGACCAGCGCATAGAGTTCGGCGACATGGCGGCTGCGGGTCTGTGCGTCGACAAGGCGCGGATCATCGGCGAGCTCGGGCCTCTCGGCGATGCGGAAGAAGTCGCGCCAATGCCGATCGGTGTATGGCAAAATGCAGATATGGCCATCGGCGGTTGGGTGCGGGCGGCGGTCGGGCGCCAGCATCCGCGAATAGCCGGGCGGCCCGAGCGGCGGCTCGAAGGTCAGCCCGCCCATATGCTCGGCCATCACAAACGCGGCCATGGTTTCGAGCATCGGCACCTCGACCGCCTGCCCCTCGCCGGTGCGCTGGCACTGCAGCAGCGCCGCCATCACCGAATATACCATGGTCAGGCCGACGGTCTTGTCGCCGACCAGGGTAGGCACAAAGCGCGCCCCGCCGCCGGTCGCTTCCTGCAAAGCCACAAACCCGCTCGCCCCCTGGATAATGTCGTCGAAGGCCGGCCGGTCGGCCAGCGGCCCGTCCTGGCCATAACCATGCGCCGAGCAATAGACGAGCCGCGGATTGACCGCGCGCAGGCTATCGTAGGCAAAACCGAGCCGGGCCATCGCCTGCGGGCGCATGTTGTGCATAAAGACGTCGCTCCGCCGCACCAGCGCCAGCAATATTTCGGTTGCCTCGGGACGCTTCAGATCGAGGCACAGCGAACGCTTGTTGCGATTGAGGTTGAGGAACACATGACCCATCTCGCGGTGCCGCGCCGGCCCGGCATAGCGCATGATGTCGCCCTCGGGCGCCTCGACCTTGATCACCTCGGCGCCGAGATCGCCCAAGATCTGCGTGGCCAGCGGCCCCAACACCACCGTTGTCAAGTCGACGACTTTGATCCCGGCGAGGGGGCCGGGCTTCTTCAGCAAAGCAGACGGCGGCATTGACCTGTCTTTCAATTGGGCACCGGCACTCTAGGCAGAAGGGAGCAATGCCAACAACCGCCAATCCTGGTCTGCGATGTTCGCGAGCGCCTTCTTTGAGATCTTGTTGAATAAGATCGGCCGGCGCTCAACTTAGATATTGCGCGGCTTCTGGGCGGCGGGCTCCGGGTTCTTGACCATTTGGCCGAAGTTTATCGGGAAGCTTGAAGGAACCAGTCGAGGATCTCGGCTCCGTTCCAGTGCAAAACCCCGGCATGGCCGGCAATGTGGTCGTAGACCGCTTCGAGGTATTTGATCCGGTGCGGCTGGCCACTGATATAGGGATGGATCGCGATGGCCATGATCTTGGCCCGCTCGGCGCCCTCTTGATAGAGCCGCTCGAAGCTGTCGATGCAGCGCTCGGTGAAGTACCGCAACTCATGATGCTGGACCAGCATCATCGGGATGTCGTTAAGCTCGACCGAGTAAGGCAGAGTGACGAGCGGGCCGCGCTTGGTGGCAATCTCGGTCGGTTCGTCGTCATAAACCCAGTCGCCGATGTATTCGATGCCGGCGGCGGCCAGCAATTCGGGCGTCTCGTAGGTTTCGGTCAACCCGGGGCCGAGCCAGCCCCGTGGCCGGGTGCCGGCGAAGCGCGTGAGCACGTCGACCGACTTGGCGATCATCGCCGCCTGGTCTTCGATTTTATGGATCGGCATCTGCTCCCAGGCGTGACCCATGAATTCCCAGCCCGCGTCGCGCGCCGCCTGCGCCACCCGCGCGTATTCCTCGCAGACCCGCGCGTTGATCGACAGGGTCGGGCGAATGCCGAGGCGGCGGAACAGCTCGAAAAAGCGCCACACGCCGACCCGCATGCCGTATTCGTGCCAGGCCCAGTTGGGCACGTCCGGCAGCAATACCTGCCCGGTCGGCGCAGGCAACACCTGGCGCGCCATCGGCCGGGAGATCGACCAGTATTCAAGGTTGACGATGGGCCACACGACGATCCTGGCGCCGTCGGGCAATCGCAACGGCGGCCGGTCGACGATCGCCGAAAAGGTGCTGCGCTTGCGCGGGATCATCCCCATCTTCCTCGCTTGCCGCAAAAATGACGCGCACTGTCGCGCCTTCGCGCCGCGTGAGCAAGGGAGGTTACCGTCAGATTGCGGCGGGGCCGATCGGGCGTGCTTGTTGTGCAATGCAGCAATGCAAAGTCAACGTTTCCGCGGCGACGATGAGGCCATCCATGCTCCGGCCGCGTTTGCGGGGATGGCTGGCGCCGGGATGGCTGGGCCGGGAAGGTTGGGCGATGCGACTGCAGTATTTCCGGGGCAACGTGTTCGTCGCCAATCTGCCGCCGGACTTGACAGACGATGAATTGGCCGAGGCGTTCGATCCGTTTGGCATCGTCCTGAGCGCGTTTGTCGCCCGCGATCCGGCCACCGGCAAACGGCTGCGCTATGGATTTGTCGACATCGCCACCGAGCGCGCCGCCAAGCTCGCGGTCGCGGCGATGAACGGGGCCGAGATCGACGGCCACAACCTCGATGTACGAATCAGCGAGAAGCCGGCCGCGAAGAAAAAGCCGGCGAGGCCTGGTTTCGCCACGCATCGCGGCCCAACTCGGCCAGCGCCGCGCGAGGGCGCCGCCGATCAGGAGCCGGACCGGACCTTTGCCCCAAATGCCACGCCGCGGCGGCAGCCGACCTTTCAGGTCGAGCGTCGCTCTCTGCCGCGCCGGGTCTAATCGACGAGCCGCACCCCGGCTTCGGCCATCGCCCGCATCGCGCGGGCGAGCGAGCCGTCGAGATCGATCCCCCGGCAGGCGCCGGCCGCGACTTCAACCTCGAAACCGGCTTCGCGCGCATCAAGCGCCGAGAACAGCACGCAAAAATCGGTGGCAAGCCCGGCCAAGATAATGCGCTCAAAGCCACGCTCGCGCAGGTAGGCGGCGAGCCCGGTCGGCGTCGTCCGGTCATTTTCACGGAATACCGAGTAGGAATTGATCTCGCGCCGAAACCCCTTGCGCAGCACGAGCTCGGCATGAGGAACCGCGAGGCCGGAGTGGAAGGCCGCGCCCGGTGTCCCTTGCACGCAATGATCCGGCCACAGGATCTGTGTGCCGTATGCCACCTCGACCGAATCGAAGGCCTGCCTACCCGGCTGCGAGCTGGCAAACGACAAGTGTCCCGGCGGATGCCAGTCCTGGGTCAGCACGACATGGGCGAACCGTGCCGCGAGCCGGTTGACGGCGGGCACCACGGCATCGCCGTGCGGCACGGCGAGGGCACCTTCCGGGCAGAAATCGTTCTGCACGTCGACGATCACCAGCATGTCGCGATCGCCGTTCGACCTCCTGCCCGAACCTCGGCCCATCTTTTCCTCGCCGATTTCCAATCCACACGGTAAAGCCACATATCGGCATCGAATTGCGCAAGCGGCAGGGCGAGGTGCCCGAGACCGGTCGAGGCCAGGCTCGGGTCATGCTGGTGCTGGCGGTCTTCGCGGCGGCGGTAGCGGCACTCTATCTCCAGCCGCTGTGGTCGATCACGACCCGGATACCGGCCTCCTATGACGAGGGCTGGAACGCCTACAACGCCGAGGCGGCGATCGGCGGGCAGCTCTATCCTCCCCCCGATGCGCTGATCGCCGATAATTATCCGCCGGTGTCGTTCTATGTCGTGGGTGGGCTCGGCCGCCTAGTCGGCGATGACATCGTCGCCGGCCGGCTGATCGCGCTGGCGAGCCTCTTAATCGTCGCCGGCAATATCTTTTTGGTGCTGCGCGCCCTCGACGCGCGGCCGCTCGCATCCGGGTTCGCGAGCCTCGTTTTCCTGGCGTACACCGGCGCCTTTTTCCGAGGCTATGTGGCGATCAACGAGCCGCAGTGGTTCGGCCATGCGCTGGAGACGAGCGCGCTGGTCATTTTCCTGCACGGGCGCTACCGGCCGGCGGCTTGGCTCGAGCTGCTGGCGCCGGCCTTGATGGCGGTCGCCGGGTTCGTCAAGACCGACCTGGTGCCGCTGCCGCTGGCGGTCCTGACCTGGTGCGCGATTTATGATCGCGCCCTGTTGCGTCGTTGGTTGGCGGTCGGCATCGTCGTGGCGGCGACGATCGCCATCGCCTGCGATCTGCGCTTCGGCGCGGATTTCATTTCCGACGTGCTGTTGCAGCCTCGGCCCTACTCGCTGACCCGGCTGCTGATCGCGGCCAGAAAGGATCTGAGCCCGCTTGTGCTGCTGATCGCCGGCGGGGTGTGGCTCTATTCGCGGGAAGGGGACAAGCCGCTGGTGCGGCTCATTCTGCTGTGGGCGGCCTTGGGCGGCGCGGTGGGCCTCGCTTTCGTCGGCGGCGCCGGGGTCAACTATAACGTGTTCTTCGACTTCGCCATCGCGCTGTCGGTCGCCGCGGGTCTCCTCATCGCCGGGCTGCGGGGCGGCGAAACCGGACGCTTGCCGGCGGCGGCGGTCATGCTGTTGCTGGCGATGCCGCCGCTGACCCGGGTTCCCGGCCGCATCGCTGACTTTGCCGCCGATCTGCGCCACAACGCCGAAACCCGCCGGGCAGCGTGGCAGGACATCGCCTTCCTTACGGCTCAGCCGGGTCCGGTGGCTTGCGAGATGCTGGCGCTGTGCTATTGGGCGGGCAAGGCGGAAGAGATCGATTTCTTCAACACCGAACAGAAGATCATCGAAGGCGTGGTGGCGCCCGGCGTGCTGACCGAGAGGCTCGATCAGCGCTATTACGGCGCCATCGAACTGACCGACAACCCACCGCAGGAGCAGCAGCTCCCGCCGAGAGTGATGGCGCGGCTGCGGGCGAACTACCGGCCGGCTCGGCTGAGCCCCAATGGCTGGACCATCCTGGTGCCGGTCGGCACGCCGGGCTTCAGGTCCCGACCGCGAGCGGGCTCGCCAGCTTTCTAAGTGCCGCCACGACCGAGAGCGGGGTCAGCCGCCCGGTCTTCGGGTTTTCCGAGGGTACGTTTTCGATCTGCATCGACAGGCGGGCAGCGTCGGCCTCGACCTCGATCCGGTGGATGTTGCGATCGACGCCGGGGTCGGCCCAGATCTCGATCGTGGTGCGCTCGGGCCCGATCCCGGCCAGGGCCAGGGCGGCGACGACATTGACATTGGCCGGAAAGCCGCGGGCGGCGTCGCGTGCGTTGCCGGCAAAGACGCGTTTCGGCGCCGCAAGCCCGACGAGCGAGATGCCGTGCCGGTCGAGATAGGGCGCCCCGGTGAGCCCGCCCGGCGGCTTGCGCGTGATCATGTGCACTTTGGCGATGTCGCCCTCGGCCGCCGCCGTCACCGCGTCGAGCCCGAGCAATGCCCCGCTCGGCACCAGGATGCGCCCGCCATGCCGGCGCGCCAATTCGACCAGGTCGAAATTGTCGAGCAATGCGCCGCAGCTCAAGACCATGACCGTGCGGCCGTGGCCCAGCACCGGCTCGGCGATCTCGCGCAGCAGCGCTGCGGGCGCGCACTCGACGACGATGTCGGCCTCCTCCCACAGCCGCGCCAATGGCACGACCGGCGCCTGGCGCGAAAACCCGGCCATCCCCGCCTCGGCCCGCTCGACGTCCCGCGCCGACACTGCGACGAGCGCCAGCCCCTCGATCCCCCGGTCGAGCCGCGCCGCTACCGCCTTGCCGATCGCGCCGAACCCGCCGATCGCTACACGTATGGGCAGCGTCTTCATGGCGATAATAACCCTGGGCTCAAGGTAGGGCGGGATGCAGCCGGCTCGGATTGCCCCACCGCGCGCGCAGATCGGCACTGGGCATGAAACTCACTCAAGGGCGTCCCCCAAGCTCGTTGCCGCCAGTAGCTTCTCCTTCTTGACGTAGAATGGACTTCGCGGCGCAATTTGGCCCGAACCGAGAGGAACATGTTTTATTTCCTCTGCCGGGCCATCAAATATCACTTGGTATTTTCCTGTGTCTTTGTAGGGCTTGATGTCCTGAATTCTTGCCAAGTGGGTAATAGCTTGAATAGGCGCAACGCGATACGCGGCTATGTATTTAATACGGTCCTTCATAGCGGCACCTATCCGGACCGCGTACCATTGGTGCTCGCCAATGAACGTTTCCTGAAAGCCTTCCTCGAGCGCCGGGACGACGATGGTGTCTGACTCCGCTCTCCGCTGTTGTCGAGCGGCGCGTTCTTCCGGCGTCTTCCATTTTACGGTGGCGATCGCATCAGTGACCGTAGAGTCTTCAAATTCGTCGTACAACGTGTCAAATTGAAATACTCTATCGCCCCCATCGGCGACAAATGCTTTGAGCTCAAGCACCGAAATATTTGCATTTATTTTTGATAGAACACGGTGTAGCTCCGGTCGCGCTTCATCTATAACTACCAGACCTTTGAAATCCCCGTAGACAGCCCGATCCAAATAGTGATCAATGTTTGGGCTCGAGGATTTCTCACAGGCGGTTTCGAGGCGCTTAAACAATTTTTCGTTCTGTTGAATACCTTTCATCAGAAAGGTCCTCATGGACCGTGGTGCCTCATCAAAGCTCGTCACGAACTTAAGCATCTGTATACCAATGTGTTGAAATGGGTCGTGCTTTACGATCTCATTCTCGATCACAAACAACTTTGGTTCGTCGGGCTTCGTGGTATCTATAACGTATCCATCAGGTATCGTGACGATATCGCTGCCGACGTGTTTCTTAATATCGAGGTAAATAGAATCTGGACCGAAGATGTAGTCCGCCAGCTTTACGACATCACTTTCAAAGGCCGCTTCAATTTCGTAGGTAAATGGGCGAAAGACCACGCCATTTGTATGTAGGATAACGGGCACAGGCATTCCCTCGACTTGGTCGTGCAAGCGGGACTAGCAACCCTATCACAATAGACCAGCCGCCGAGAAGCGGCCGGCAAGGAGTGAGTGTATGTGCCCCGTTAATACGATTTCGGCAATCCCAGCACCCGCTCGGCGATGTGCGAGAGGATCAGCTGCGGACTGATGGGCGCGATGCGGGCGATGTGGATCTCGCGGAAGTAGCGCTCGACATGATATTCGCGGGCATAGCCCATGCCGCCATGGGTCATGAGCGCGGTCTCGCAGGCGCGAAACCCGGCCTCGGCGGCGCAGTATTTGGCGGCGTTGGCATAGGCGCCGACAATCCCTGAATCCTCGCCGCGATCGTAGGCGGCAGCGGCGCGCAACACCATCAATTCGGCCGCTTCGAGCTCGATCCACCGTTCGGCGAGCGGATGCTGGATCGCCTGGTTCTGACCGATCGGGCGGCCGAAGACGACCCGCTCCTGCGCATAGCGCGCGGCACGCGCCACGGCGGCACGGCCGAGCCCGACCGCCTCGGCCGCGATCAGGATCCGCTCCGGGTTCATCCCGTGCAAAATATAGTGAAAGCCGCTGCCCTCCTCGCCGATGCGGTCGGTGACCGGCACCTCGAGACCGTCGATGAAGAGGAGGTTCGAGTCGACCGCCTTCCGCCCCATTTTCGCGATCTCGCGCACCTCGACCCGGCTGCGGTCGAGATCGGTATAGAACAGGGTCATCCCGAGCGAGGGCCGCGCCGCCTCCTCGAAGGGCGTGGTGCGCGCCAGGATCAGCATCTTTTCAGCGACCTGCGCGGTCGAGATCCAGATCTTGCGGCCCGACAGCAGGTAATGGTCGCCATGGCGCTCGGCCCTGGTCTTGAGGCGAGTAGTGTCGAGGCCGGCATCGGGCTCGGTCACGGCAAAGCAGGTCTTTTCGTGCCCGGCGATCAGCGGCGGCAGAAACCGGTGCTTCTGCGCGTCGGTGCCGAAGACGACGACCGGGTGCAACCCGAAAATGTTCATGTGGATCGCCGAGGCGCCGCTGAACCCCGCACCCGACTCCGCCACCGCCTGCATCAGCACCGCCGCCTCGGTGATGCCGAGTCCGCTGCCGCCATATTCCGGCGGCATGGCGATGCCGAGCCAGCCCGCTTCGGCCATCGCCCGGTGAAACTCGTGCGGAAATCCGCCCTCGGTGTCTTTCGCGAGCCAGTAATCGTCGCCGAAGCGCTCGCACAGCCGCGCGACGGCGGCGCGGATCTCCAACTGCTCGGCGGTCAGCGCGAACGCCATCCCATCCTCCCGGCGTGCCGCTCGGGTCGCCTCATCACCACCGCGTGTAGCAGAAATCGAACGGCAACGGCAGCAAAAGCCGCTGCGCCCCCGGCGAGCGCGTCGGGGCCGAGGCTCGGAACGCAGCCGCGCTTTCGGCGGTTATAAATAGAGTGCCGCGGGCGGAGTCCAACCAGGAGGTAATCAAGCATGACCGAGCTCGACAAAAACCTGGACCAGCGAAGAGTAATTCAGCTCCTGAATCAGATCCTGGAAGCGGAGCTGGCCGGAGTGGTCCGGTATACCCATTACTCATTTCTTGTGTTCGGCTACAATCGGATCCCGATCGTCGCGTGGATGCGCGAGCAGGCCACCGAATTGATGACCCATGCGCAGCAAGCCGGAGAGCTGATCACCTTGTTCGGCGAATATCCCTCGTTGAAGATCGGCGCGCTGCTCGACACCCATCAGACTGATATTGGGGCGATCATGCGCGAGTCGCTGGAGACCGAGGCGAAAGCCTTGGCGCTCTATCGCGAATTGCTCAAATGCGCCGAAGGACGCTCGGTCATTCTGGAGGAATACGCGCGCCAGATGGTCTACGCCGAGGAATTGCACGCGAGCGAGGTCAACAAGATGCTGCGCAAGCCCGGCGAGGTCGCCGCCTTCCAGCCCGGGCAACCCTCGGGCTGACGCTCCGGGACCGCCAGAAAGCGCCGGGCAAGGGCGAGTTCGCAGCGTACGCCGGGGTATTTGGGCCGGGTTGCGCAGCGCGAGTATCGCGGTCGAGTTGACAACCCTGCCTGGTCCGACACAATCGCTGATGGGCGGGTAGGCGCTACCGCTGCGCCGGCGCCCGCCGCCCGAAAAGCCTGGATTCGGGCAGACGATTAAGAAGGAAGACGCGCGATGTCGCAGTCAGACCCGGCCGCCCACGGACCAGGCGAGATGATCGGCGCTGCCGGTCCCGGCATGCTCGATGGCCTGCGGGTCATCGAAATTGCCGACGAGCGCGCCGAATATGCCGGGCTGCTGCTGGCCGGGCTTGGCGCCGAGGTGGTCAAGATCGAACCGCCCGAAGGCAACCCGACGAGGCGGATCGGACCGTATCTCGACGACCAGCCAGGCCCGGAGCGCTCGCTCTATTTCTGGAACTACAATCGCAATAAGAAATCGGTCGTGCTCGATCTGCGCGAGACGGCCGCGGGCGAGCATTTGCTTCGCCTGCTCGGCGGCGCCGACGTGCTGCTCGACGCCAGCTGCGGCGCCTTGAACCAGGCGCTGGGGCTCGACCGGGCGGCCCTCGGTGCGCGCTTTCCGGCGCTGGTGACGGCGCGGATGACGCCATTCGGCGATGACGGCCCGTGGCGCGATTTCAAGAGCTCGGACCTGGTGCACCTGGCGCTCGGCGGGGTCATGATGAATTGCGGCTACGACCCGGACCCGAAGTTCGAATACGACACGCCGCCGATCGCACCGCAAATCTGGCATGCCTACCACATCGCCGGCGAGCAATTGGTAACTGGGATCATCGCTGCGCTGATCCACCGGCACCGCAGCGGCGAGGGGCAGGATCTGTCGGTCGCGATCCACGAAGCGGTGGCAAAGAACCCGGAGCAGGACATCATGCACTGGGTGATGCGGCGGGTGCCGTTGTGGCGGATGACCAACCGCCATGCGGCCGAGACCCCGAACCACTCGCCCGGCATCAGCCACACCAAGGACGGGCGCTGGTTCATGGCGCACGGCATGGGCGCGCGCGATCTGAAGAACCTGGTGCCGCTGTTGGCCAAGTACGGCATGGAGGCCGATTTGCAGCCGCCACCGCCCGACACCGATCTCAGGGCGCGCCAGGTGCCCGGCACCGCCGCCGGCAACGAGGCCCGGGCGCATATGCTCGACATCGTGCAGCGCTTTATCCGGGCCTGGACCTATGGCGACATGCCGTGGCGCGAGGCGCAGGACGCGGGCCTCCTATGGGCGCCGTTGCGCAAGCCGCACGAGAATGCGCAGGACGAACATTGGCTCGCCCGCAAGACCTTTGCCGACATCCCTCACCCCGAGCACGGCCGCAGCTTTCGCTACCCGACCAGCAAATGGCTGAGCAACCGGACCAGCTGGCAAGTCGGGCGGCGCGCGCCATTGCTCGGCGAGGATACCGAGGCGGTGCTTGGCGAGGCGGTCCGTCGGCCAAAGGTGCCAGCCGAGCCGCGTCGCGTCGCCAGTCCGAGGCTCTCAGCCTTGCACAACAAGCCGTTCCCGCTGCAAGGAATAAAGATCCTCGATTTCGCCTGGTTTCTAGCCTCGGCCGGCGGCACCCGGTTTCTCGCGGCGATGGGTGCCGAAAGTTTCAAGGTCGAGTGGAAGGACAATCCCGATACCAGGCTCGCGGCGATGGCCCCGGTCGGCGGGCGTGCCGCGCGCG
This sequence comes from uncultured Alphaproteobacteria bacterium, assembly GCA_963755435.1. Classification (GTDB taxonomy): domain Bacteria; phylum Pseudomonadota; class Alphaproteobacteria; order ATCC43930; family CGMCC-115725; genus AP-15. The sequence goes on along the minus strand of CAVWJX010000007.1, from coordinate 230,937 downwards.
ATGCGGCGACCGGCCCGCTTCCGCCGGTCCGCGACCCCGACATGGGCGGCCAGTTCAACAACAAGAACGCTGGCAAGCGCGGCATCTCGCTCAATATCCGCCATCCGAAAGGATTGCAGATCGCCAAGGATCTGGTGCGGGTATGCGACGTCGTCGCCGAGGGGTTTTCCCCCGGCGTGCTGCAGCGCCTCGGCCTCGGCTACGACGTCTTAAGGTCGATCCGCCCCGACATCATCTACATCCAGCAATCGGGCATGGGCGCGCACGGCACCTATGGGCGGATGCGCACGGTCGGCCCGGTCGCCGCGGCCTTTGGCGGCCAGGGCGACATGTCCGGGCTGCCCGAGCCGGCGATGCCGGTCGGCTGGGGCTATTCCTATCTCGACTGGATGGGCGCCTATGGCTATGCGCTGGCCCTGCTGGGCGCGATCTATCATCGCGAACGCACCGGCGAAGGCCAGTGGATCGATGCCTCGCAATGCGAGAGCGGCATCTTCTTGACCGGGGCGACGATCCTCGACTGGTCGGCCAATGGGCGCGAATGGCGGCGCTACGGCAACCGCTCGCCCTATAAGCCGGCCGCACCGCATGGCGCCTATCCCTGCCAGGGAGTGGATCGCTGGATCGCGATCGCCTGCTTCAGCGATGCCGACTGGCATGCCCTGGCGCAGGCGGCCGAGCAGGGGGCGTGGCTCGACGATCGCCGCTTCGCCACCCTGGAGCAGCGCCTCGCGCACCAGGAGGCGCTGGATGCCGCGGTCGGCGTCTGGACCCGCACCCAGGATCGCTATGATTGCATGCTGAAATTGCAGCGTGCGGGGGTGCCGGCTGGGGTGTGCCAGAACGCCGAGGACCGGGTCGACTACGATCCGCAGCTGCGCCACCTCAAATGGCTGACCGAGGTCACCGGCACCAAGATCGGCACCTGGCCGATCTACGAATTGCCGATGAAACTGAGCGCCACGCCGGCCTATATCGGCGGCCCGACCAACCGCGGCGCGCCGTGCTATGGCGAAGACAACTTTTGGGTGTTGACCGAACTGCTTGGTCGCTCGCCTAGCGAGGTTGAACGTCTGGCTGAAGAGGGCGTGATCTGATCGACCAGCGACGGCGCCTCACGCCAGCCGCTTCTGCATCGCCAGATCGTCCTCGATAAACGCCGCGATCGCCTCGTCGATGCCGGCATCGCCGGCGAAGCCGAGCGCCTGCGCGCGCGCTGCGGCCAATGACTGCGGCCAGCCGCCGACGATCTGTTCGATCGCCGGATCGGGCTCCCAGCGGATATGGGCATGGGCGGCCTCGCCGCCGGCCCGGCGCACTGCCGCCACCATGTCGCCGACCGCGACTGAAAAGCCGGGCAGCTGCAACGACCGGCGGCCGCCAAAGGCGTTGCCGGGCAGTTCGTGTGCGCGATGCAGGGCGGCGACCACCCGGCGCGGCGAGGCCAGCGCCATCACGACATCCGAGGAGACCGGGCACACCGCGTCCCGTCCGGCCAGGGGCTCGCGGATGATCGAGGAGGCAAAGCTCGAGGCGGCGCGGTTGGGCCGGCCCGGCCGCACCACCACGGTTGGCAGCCGTAACGCCCGGCCGTCGATGTAGCCCTTGCGGCTGTAGTCCTCGACCAGCAGTTCGCCGATCGCCTTTTGCGCGCCGTAGGAGGATTGCGGGGTGAGCGGAGTGTCTTCGCCCACTTGCGGCGGCAATGCCCCGCCATAGACCGCGAGCGAGCTGGCGAAAATGAGCCGCGGGCAGGTGCCGAGCGCACGGCAGGCGTCGAGCACCACACGGGTGCCGTCGAGATTGACCCGGTAGCCGAGCTCGGTGTTGGCCTCGGCCTCGGCGCTGACCACCGCGGCCAGATGAAAGACTGCCGCCGCACCAGGGGCCAGCAGCAGCCGCACGGTTTCGCGGTCGCCGATGTCGCCGGTCGCGAGCTTGAGCCGGCGATCCTGCGGCAACGGCAACGCCGGCGGCGCCGTATCGAAGAGCACCAGCTCGTCGATCGGCCCGAGGCTGCTGCCCCGCTCCAGCAGCAACAGCGCCAACCGCGATCCGAGAAATCCGCAGCCGCCGGTAATCACGAAGCGCACGAGACTAGTATCCGGCCTGTCGCTCAGATGCAGCGAAACCGCCCAAAGCCTCTCCTCGCGCTCGTCTTCTACTCGGCCGCCTCTTTGACCTCGGCCGGCAGCGGCTCGGCCCCGGCCCAGCCATGCTCAGCGATGTCGAACAGGATGCCCTCGGGGCCAAAGAACTTCTTCTCGAAATAGCCGGCCTGGTGGCCGCCCTGGCCCTGATCGATGTAGTGGCCGCGCGCCGAGGCCTTCGAGCTTCTTCGAGAACGCGTCGACGTCCTCGACCAGCACGCCGAAATGGTGAATACCGCGATAGTCCATCCCTTTGCCGAGCTGGTCGGTCTTGAATTTGAGGATCGCCATGTTGAGGGTGCCGTCGCTCAAAAACACGCCGTCGGCGAGAAACCCGTTGGGCCGCCCGACCTCCTTGAAGTCAAAGGCCTTCTTGTAGAATTCAGCCATCGCTTCCGGGTCTTCGGCGGCGATGGCGATGTGGCGCAGCTTGGGCATCGGCGATCTCCTCGTTGCGGATGGCGCCAGCCTATCACGATCGGCGGGTCATCTCGAAGCGCTCTGTAGAGGATCCGCGCCGGATCGTGGCCAGAACCCGCGCCATGCTCCGGCCGACCCGGCCCAGCGCGTCCTCCCACGAAAACAGGCCAAAGCGGTCGAACTCGGGCAGCAGGGTCCCGTCGGGCAGCGCGAACCGCGACGCGCAGGCGAGGCTCTTCGGGTCGGGCAGCTGTAGCGGCGTCCAGGCGAACAGCGCCAGATCCTTGGCCCGCAGATAGGGATGGACGCCAAGCGCGGTAAGCGCGGCCGCCGGCGCCACCAACCCAGTCTCCTCGAATAGCTCGCGCGAAGCAGCGTCGGCAAACCCCTCGCCAGGCTCGGCCTCGCCCTTGGGAATGTCCCAGCGCGGCGAGCGGGTCGCATGGCCCAACAGGATACGCCGGCCGTCGCCGACGATGACCCCGCAGCTGGTCTTCGGTGCGATCATTGCCGGCGAGCGATCACGGCCGGGTCCATCCGCCCGAGACGCCGCCGTAGAGACCATTATTCTGCCGGTTTCCCGACCCGGTCGCGCCGGCGGCGCAGCCCGCGATCAGCAGCACCCCGATCATCGCGAGCCCGGCGACGATCTTGACCATTAACCGCGTCTTCATCGATCCCGCGCAAGCTCGTTGCCAGGCGCTGAACGCGCCGACCCATCACCGGTTCGAAGGCTAGCGCCGGCAACCCGGCAGGGCCGCCTAAGAGCCCGCGCCGGGTGCCCTCGCCCGCTTCGCGATGACCCTAACATAAACATATGGCGGAGAAACCAGATGCGAGCGGGTTGGGCAAGAAAGCTCTTGGCCGCAGTCCTGATCGCCGCCGCGGCGGGTCTAGCCGGTTCACCGGCGATGGCGAGAAACGATACCCCGCGCAGCGATACGCCGCGCACCGGGCGCTGGCAGTGGCTCGCGCACACCTACTGGTACGTGCCGAGAGCCAATCTTTTGGCGCTGGCGTCGAGCCCTGCGCGCAAGACCCCGGCGTCGGTTTCTGACCAGACCGTTTATTAAATCACCAATTATGCAAGCGGATATTTCTGGGGAACCGCACCGGTGTCCTATACACGGCCCGGCGGATCAGCGGCCTCTGCTCAGGTTTCCTGTCTACAGCTCGTCGGATCGGTCACGCCCGAGGGCGACGTGCATCTGACCTTTACCCCGCTATCCGCAAAGCCGGCGAGCTCCCGCGGTTCGGATGCCGAGCCGACCGTCGGCTTTGGCACGATGATCAGGCAGTGGTCGGAGTGGACCATGGAAAATCAGATGTCCACGATCGCCACCGGCAATCTGCTGCTGACGCATTGGGCGTACATGTACCAATGCAAGCCGAGCCAGCCCTGTTTTGCCGCGCTCCCGGGAGCGTGGGTCAGCGTTCCCGAGTTTCTGGCTCCTTGCGCGCAGGGGGGCGGGTGACGACGCGCCGGGCAACCTTCCAGCCGGCAGGGTGAAGACCGACGCTGGCAAAAGCCGAATTCGGGTTGGCTGGCTCAACCTCGGACTTGCTTGGCCTCGAACAGGTCGGCATTGATCAATAATCTCTTTCGGCGAGAGAAAAAAAGAGGGGGATCCGCGATGGCTGCCCAGATGCGTTCCTACCGGCCGCTCGCCATCGGGCGGCGCGGGGCGGTCGCGGCCAACCACCCGCTGGCGGCGCAGGCGGGGCTTCTGGCGCTGCGGGCCGGCGGCAACGCGATCGACGCGGCAGTGGTGACCGCGGCGGCGCTCGCCGTCGTCGAGCCGATGATGTCCGGGCTCGGCGGCGACGGCTTCTATCATGTCTATCAGCAATCGACCGGGCGCGCCGTCGTGTTCAACGGCACCGGGCCGGCGCCGGAAGCGGCCACCCCCGAACGCTATGCCGGCGGCATCCCGCGCATCGGGCCGTTGTCGGTCTCGGTACCGGGGACCCTCGCCGGGCTCGACATGATGCATAGGAAATTCGGCCGGCTGCCGTGGCAGGAGCTCTTCGCCGAAGCGATCGGCTTGGCCCGCGACGGGTTCGCCGCCACCCGCGCCTACTGCCATTTCGCCGACGAATACCGGGACACGTTGCTGGTCGACCCGCGCACAGCCGCGATTTTTCTCCCCGACGGCGCGGCGCCGGCACTCGGCGCGCCGATCGTCCAGCCCGATCTCGCCCGCACCCTCGAAGAGATTGCCGCCGACGGCGCCGATACGTTTTATCGCGGCCGGCTGGCGCGGCGGCTTTGCGCCGGTCTCGACGCAGCCGGGGCGCTGGTCAGGGAAGATGATCTCGCCACCTTCAGTGCCGAGCAGCAAGCGCCGATCGCGATCGACTATCGCGGCTATACCGTGCTCGAGGCGCCGCCCAATTCGACCGGCTTCGTGCTGCTCGAAGAATTGAAGATCGTCGAACATCTCGATCTGGCGGCGATGGGCCTCGCATCGGCCGATGCGGTCCATGCGATGGTCGAGGCGAAAAAGCTTGCCTTTGCCGACCGCGAGCGCTGGGCCGCCGACCCGCGCTCGGTCGAGGCGCCGCTCGCCCGGCTGCTATCGGCCGATTACGCCGCCGGCCTTGCCGCCCGGATCGACATGCGCCGCGCCGCACCAACCGCAATCGCGCCGCACGCGGCGGCCGGCGACACGACCTATTTCTGCACCGCCGACGGCGACGGCAACGCCGTCTCCGGCATCCAGAGCATCAACAGCGGGTTCGGCGCCGGCATCATCGCCGGCGATACCGGTATCCTCTTGAACAACCGCATGGCCTATTGGCACCTCGAGCCGGGGCATCCGAACCGGCTGGCTCCCGGCCGCCGGGTGCGGCACACGATGAACCCCCCGATCGTGCTGAAAGACGGCGTGCTCTGGTGCGTCTTCGGCACCCCCGGCGCCGACCACCAAGTGCAGGTCAATCTGCAGGTTTTGACCGCGATGATCGATTTCGGCCTCGATCCGCAGCAGGCGGCCGAGATGCCGCGCTGGACTTCGAACGGGCCCGGCCAGTACGCGAATTATCCGCATGACGGCGCCGACGCGCTGACGATCGAGCGGCGGTTTCCGGATGCGGTGCGCGAGGAGCTGGCCCGCCGCGGCCATCCGATCGAGACGGTCGGCGACCTCGACGGCCCGTGCAGCGTCGAAATCATCCGCCGCGACCCGGCGACCGGTATGCTGCTCGCTGGCTCCGACCCCCGCCGCGACGGCTGGGCGTTGGCCTGGTGAGTGGATGTTCAACGGCTGCCGACGATAGCGCCGGCAAGCTCGGCCGATCCGGCCGGCAGATGCAGCCGGTGTCCCAGATAGAGCGGCAGTGACAGCGCCAGGCGGCCGCGATGCAGCACCGAAGCGGGTGGCAGGGTATCGATCGCATCGAACAGCCGGCCAAATCGCGCGGCAATTTGCGAGGGCGGGACGCGCGGCGCGACGATCAGCACGTCGGCGCCGGCATAGTTTGCGACCGGTGCCACGATCCCGTATTCGCGCGGGTCATCGCCGAGGCAGATCACCGTCGCCCGGCCGCGCAGGGCATAGTCGATCTTACCGGCATCGAGCCAGCGCGTCGCCGCGACCACCAGCCCCGGCCGGCCGAGCAGACCGCGCCGGGCGAGCTGCTGGCGTAGTGAAGTCCAATCAACCGCATCGACCGCCGGGTCTTTGGCGAGCGGCACGATCGCCGGCAGCCAGTCGAACCGCACCTCGCTGGCGACGAATGCGACGCCGACGACAACTATGGCTGCGGTCGCCGCGAGCCACCGCCGGATGCTGCGGCGGGTGCGGCTGTCGACCAGGCGGCGGGCGATGGCCTCGCCAAGCAGCGGCAGCAGCAGGAGGTAGCCGGGCGCTGCCCAGTGAAACAGCACATGGCTCCACAGCGAGACCGCGGTGAAGAACACGATCGGCGGAGCCGCGAGGCAGAACAGCAGCCATCGCCCCGGGTCGGCCGGTCCGCGGCGCCACGCCTGGTAGCCGCACAGCATCAATGGCAGCCAGATCCAGGGCAGCATGAACAAGGCGCCGCCGGCGAGCGACGCCACGGGTCCGAACGGGTTGAAGCGACCCTCGGCCCGGCCGCCCTGGAACAGCAGCGACACCCAGCCATGCTCGGCGTTCCAGATCAGCGCCGGCGCGAACATCAATAGGGCGGCGAGGCCGGCGACGTAGGGGTGTGGCCGGGCGAGCCAGCGGCGCCCTTCCCGCTCGCTCAGCAGAAAGCCGACAGCACCGAGGATCGTCAGCCCGGCCGAATATTTTGAGGATAGCGCCAGACCGGCGCAGATGCCGGCGCCGAGCCACCAGGCCCAGGCAGCTATCCCGGCCGCCGGCAGCGCCGCGACCAGGCACAGCGTCGCCCCCAGCAGTGCAGCGAACAATGGGCCGTCGGGCAGGACCCAACTCGCCGCGGTGACGCCGATGACCGGACACAAATTCGCCAGCACCGCCGCCCACAGCCCTGCGCGTGCGCCGAACAGCGCCTTGGTCACCCGGTACATCAGCCAGGTGCTCAGCGCGAACAACAGGATGAACGGCAGGCGGACGACGATCGGGCGATCGCTGCCGAAGAGGTGCACCGCCGCCCAGGCGAGCCACCAGGCAATCGGCGGATGATCGAAATAGCTGAGCTGCAGCCGCCGCCCGGCCGCCACCACGTAGCTTTCGTCGATGCCGAGACCGAGCGACGCCGCGAACAGCAGTCGCAGCACTAACGTGCCGAGGATCAGCAGACTGAGGCCGCCTGCCGGCGTCCTGAACCAAGCTGCCGCACGCCGACGCCGCGCCGTGCCGGAAGCCGGGACAATATCGACCGGAGCCGCCATTCAGAGGGCGAGGGCCGTTGCGGCTGCTTATCTGGGGCGGAAATATTCCTCGTAGGGCGTGTCGTTCTTGATCAGCACGCCGCCATCGACGGTCAAGGCCACGCCGGTGATCATCCGCGCCGCGTTGCTGGCCAGGAACAGGATCGGGTCGGCGATGTCCTCGGCCTCGCACATGCGCCCAAGCGGGATCGAGCGTGCCCGCGCCGCCCTGCTCGCTTCGGTCGGCACCGCACCGCCGAACGGAGTTGCCGTCGGCCCGGGGCAGACCGCGTTGACCCGAATGTGGTCGGGTGCGAGCTCATAGGCGGCATGGCGGGTCAACCCCAGGAGCCCGGCCTTCGAGGCCGAATAATTGGCGGTGCCGCCAAACGAGATCCGCTGCCCGGCGATCGAGGCCACATTGACGATGGCGCCGCCGCCGCGTGCCCGCATATGCGGCAATATCGCGCGGATGCCGTTGAATGCGCCGGTCAGGTTGACGGCAATGACCCGGTCCCAATCTTCCGCGCCCATTTCGGCGATCATGCGCCGCACCGTAACACCGGCGCCGTTGACCAGAATGTCGATCCCGCCCGTGGCCTCGGTAATGCCGGCGGCGATCCGGGTAAATCCGTCGCGGTCGGTGACGTCGAGCCCGAATGCCTCGGCCTGGCCGCCGCGCCCGGTGATCTCGGCCGCGACCCGCTCGGCTGCCCCGGCATCGCGATCGAGGATCGCAACGTCAGCGCCTTGGGCGGCGAAGGCGCGGCAGGTCGCCGCCCCGATCCCGCTGCCGCCGCCGGTGACGAGAACGATCTTTCCGACAAAGTTTTCGGTCATTCGGCTGCTCCTCATTCCCGGCTGCACGTCATTCGCCGCGCCGCACAGCCATCAGCGGCCGGTCTGCGGCAAAATCGTGGCCGACGCGAAAGACCGCCGGCGACGCCGCGGTCCCCAGCGCGCGTGCCTGCGCCGACGATGCAAATATTACACGCTCGACGGCAGGCTTGGCACGCGGCTTGCCGGTAACAATGATCGTATCCGTGGGAGGACGTCGATGACACGTGACGAGTTGACCCGCAAGATCCTCGCAGTCAAACGCGCCAAGCACCTGACTTGGCAGGCGATCGCCACCGGGATCGGTGGCGGCTCGGCGGTCTATTTGACCGCGGCACTGCTGGGCCAGATGAAATTGCGCCCCGAGCAGGCCGAGCGCGCGGCAAGGTTGCTCGGACTAGACCCGGGCGAGCAGCGCCTGCTCGAAGAGATTCCCTATCGCGGCTCGTTGGCGACCATGGGGCCGACCCCGGTGCCGACCGATCCGTTGATCTACCGCTTCTACGAGCTGGTCCAGGTCTACGGCACCACCTGGAAGGAGCTGATCCAGGAGGAATTCGGCGACGGCATCATGAGCGCCATCGATTTCGACATGGCGATCGAGCGCCAGCCCGACCCGAAAGGCGACCGCGTCAAGCTGACCCTCTGCGGCAAGTTTCTCCCCTACAAGGAATATTGATGCCGCTGCCGGGCCCTGCCCTCAGTGCAGCTGGTCCAGCGCGAGGTTCAGTTCGAGGACGTTGACCCGCTTTTCGCCGAGAATGCCGAGAACGCGGTCATGGATTTGCGCCACGACGAGCGCGCGCAATTTGGCCGGGTCGAGGTGGCGCGCCTTGGCCACGCGGGGCACCTGAAACAATGCCGCCGCCGGGGTGATGTCGGGATCGAGCCCGCTCGCCGAGGTGGTCACCAGATCGACCGGGATCGGGGTCCCCGGGTTTTGCTTGGCGAGCTTGGCGGCATCGGCCTTGACCCGGTCGACTAGCGCCTGGTTGGTCGGCCCGAGGTTCGAGCCGCCGGAGTTGTCAGCGGCATAGGGCACTGGAATGGACTTTGTCGGGTCCTTCGGGTCGGGCTCGGTCGTCGCCGACGGGCGGCCATGGAAATACTTGTCAGATGTGAAGTTCTGCCCGATCAAGGTCGAGCCGATCACCTTGCCGTCCTGCTCGACCAGGCTGCCATTGGCCTGATGTGGAAAGAGGAGTTGCGCGAGCCCGGTCATGCCGAGCGGATAGGCGAGGCCGGTGATCGCGGTCATGACGATAATCATCATGATCGCCGGACGGATTTGCCGCAGCATGGGAGGAGTCCTCAGGCAAGGCCGATGGCGGTGACGGCGAGGTCGATGAGCTTGATGCCGATGAACGGCACGATGAGGCCGCCGATGCCGTAAATCAGGAGGTTGCGGCGCAATAGGCTCGCAGCGCCGCTCGGCCGGTATTGCACGCCGCGCAACGCCAATGGAATCAGCATGATGATGATCAGCGCGTTGAAGATGATCGCCGCGAGGATCGCGCTCTGCGGGCTGTGCAGCCGCATGATGTTGAGCACGCCCAGCTGCGGATAGAACGCGGCAAACATCGCCGGGATGATCGCGAAATATTTGGCCACGTCATTGGCGATCGAGAACGTGGTCAAGGCGCCGCGGGTGATCAGCAGTTGCTTGCCGATCTCGACAATCTCGATCAGCTTCGTCGGATCGCTGTCGAGATCGACCATGTTGCCGGCCTCACGCGCCGCCATCGTGCCGGTGTTCATCGCCACGCCGACATCGGATTGCGCCAGCGCTGGCGCGTCGTTGGTGCCGTCGCCGCACATCGCCACGAGCTTGCCCTTAGCCTGCTCTGCGCGGATCAGCGCGAGCTTGTCCTCAGGTGTCGCCTGGGCGAGGAAATCGTCGACCCCGGATTCGGCGGCGATCGCCGCCGCGGTCAGTGGGTTGTCGCCGGTGATCATCACCGTGCGGATGCCCATCCGGCGCAATTCGGCAAAGCGTTCGCGGATGCCGCCCTTGACGATGTCTTTCAGGTGAATGACGCCGAGAATTCGGCCGTCCATGGCGACGGCGAGCGGGGTCCCGCCCTCCTTGGCGATCCGTTCGGCAATCACGGTGGTCTGGCGCACCGCCTCGGACACCGGCGCAGCGCGCAATGCCGCCTGTACACCAGAAGCGGTGCTCCGCGTCGCCGGCGCAGTGCTGCCGCCTTCGGCCAAGGCGATGATCAACTCGACGGCGCCTTTGCGGATCGAAACCCCGTCGACGTCGATGCCGCTCATCCGGGTCTGCGCGGAGAATGCGACGAACCGGGCGTCGAGCGGCGCCATCTCGCGCCCACGCAGCCCATATTTCTCCTTGGCCAGGACCACGATCGAGCGCCCCTCGGGCGTCTCGTCGGACAAAGAAGCAAATTGCGCGGCATCGGCGAGCTCGGATTCATCGACCCCCGGCAGCGCCAAAAACTCGGTCGCCTGACGGTTGCCCAGGGTGATCGTGCCGGTCTTGTCGAGCAGCAGCGTGTCGACATCGCCCGCGGCCTCGACCGCGCGCCCCGACATGGCGAGCACGTTGAAGCGCACCAGCCGGTCCATGCCGGCGATGCCGATCGCCGACAGAAGGGCGCCGATCGTGGTCGGGATCAGGCAGACGAAGAGCGCCGTCAGCACCACCACCGACACCGCCCCCCCGGCATAAGCGGCAAAGCTCGGGATGGTCACCGTGGCGAAGACAAAGATCAGGGTCATGCCGGCCAATAGGATGTTGAGGGCGATCTCGTTCGGCGTCTTCTGCCGCACCGCGCCCTCGACGAGAGCGATCATGCGGTCGAGGAAAGTCGAGCCCTGCGCCGCGGTGATCCGCACCTTGAGCCAGTCCGAGGTAACTTTGGTGCCGCCAGTGACGGCCGAGCGGTCGCCGCCGCTCTCGCGGATGACCGGCGCCGACTCGCCGGTAATCGCCGATTCGTCGACCGAGGCAACACCCTCGATCACTTCGCCGTCGCTCGGGATCAGGTCGCCGGCTTCGACCAGCACCAGGTCGCCGGACCGCAATGCCGCGGCGTCGACGAGGTCGAAATCGCGGCGCTGCGCGCTCTCGATGCGCTTCGCCTTGGCCTCAGTCCGGGTCCGGCGCAAGGTGTCGGCCTGCGCCTTGCCGCGGCCCTCGGCGACGGCTTCGGCGAAATTGGCGAATAGCACGGTGAACCACAGCCACAGCGTGATCTGCCCGGAAAACAGCGCATCGCCGCCGACCACCTTCCCGCCGACGACGAACAGGTCGCGCAGGAAAAACACGGTGGTCAGAACCGAAACGATTTCGACGCAGAACATGACCGGGTTCTTGACCAGCGTGCGCGGATCGAGCTTTTTGAACGAGGCCCGGATCGCCGGCACGATCAACGCGCGGTCGAACAACGCCACTGGCCGCAGGTTGCGCTTGTAGAGCCCGCCTGGCGGAACGCCGACAATCGGAGAAAGATCGGTCATCGTAAATTCCTTGGGAATTCAGCCGCTCACGGGCCGGCGTAGAGCTTGCCCTGGTTCATCGCCACCTGCTCGGTCACCGGGCCCAGCGCAATCGCCGGGAAATAGGTCAGCCCGCCGATGATCAGAATGACGCCGACCAGCAGGCCGACAAACAATGGCCGGTTGGTCGGAAAGGTGCCGGCCGAGGGCGGCAGTAATTTCTTTTGCGCCAATGACCCGGCCACGGCCAATAGCGGGATTACAAAGATGAATCGGCCGATCAGCATCGCCGCCGCGATCGTCGTATTGTAGAAGAGCGTATTGGCCGAGAGCCCGGCAAAGGCGCTGCCGTTATTGCCGGTGCCCTCGGTGTAGGCGTAAAGGATCTCGCTAAAGCCGTGCGGGCCGGCATTGGCGATGCCGGCAACCCCGGCCGGCAGCACCACTGCGAGTGCCGTCCAGCCGAGGATCGACAACGGCAGGCTGAGGAGGGCGAGGATGGTCATCTTGACCTCCTTGGCCTCGAGCTTTTTGCCAAGGTATTCGGGGGTGCGCCCGACCATCAACCCGGCAACGAACATCGCGACGATAGCGAAACCGAGAATGCCGTAGAGGCCGGAGCCAACGCCGCCGAAAATCACCTCGCCGAGCTGCATATTGATCAGCGGCACCATCCCGCCCAATGGCAGATAGCTGTCGTGCATTGAGTTGACCGCACCGCACGAGGTGTCGGTCGTCACCGTCGCCCACAAGGCCGACAGCGCCGGGCCGAAGCGCACTTCCTTGCCTTCCATATTGCCGCCGGTCTGGACGGTGCTCGGCGTCGAGTTAATGTCGTATTGGGCGAACGCCGGGTTGCCGTGCGCTTCGGAATTGTAGGCAATCGTGACGCCGGCGAGGAACAATACGCCCATTGCGGCGAAAATCGCCCAGCCCTGGCGCTCGTCGCCAACCATGCGGCCCAAGACATTCGTCAGCCCGGCGCCGATCGCGAAGATCAAAACCAACTCGATCAGGTTGGTGATCGCGTTCGGGTTCTCAAACGGATGCGACGAGTTGGCGTTAAAAAACCCGCCGCCGTTGGTGCCGAGTTCCTTGATGATCTCCTGCGAGGCGACCGGGCCCTGCGCGATCACCTGCTTGACGCCCTCAAGAGTTGTCGCCTCGGTATAGGCGCCGAGATTTTGCGGCACCCCTTGCCATACCAGGACCAGCCCGAAGACGACAGCGAATGGGAGGAGGACGTAAAGCGTGCAACGGGTCAGATCGACCCAGAAATTACCAATCGCCTTGGCCTCGCGCCGCACGAACCCGCGGATCAGCGCCAATGCCATGGCAATGCCGGTCGCGGCCGACACGAAATTGTGCACAGTGAGCCCGGCCATCTGCACCAGATAGCCCATCGTGGTCTCGCCGCCATAGGCCTGCCAGTTGGTGTTACTCATAAAACTGACCGCGGTGTTCAGGGCGAGATCGGGCGCCACCCCGGTCTGGCCCTGTGGATTGAACGGCAGATACCATTGCAGCCGCTGCAGCGCGTAAAGCGTAATAAAGCCGACGACGCTGAACAGCAGGATCGCGACGGCATAGGTCAGCCAGTGCTGCTCCTCATTCTCATCGACCCCACAGCACCAATAGACCGCGCGCTCAATGGGCCGCAGCACCGGCCACAAAAACGTGCGCTCACCGGCAAAGACCCGGGTCATATAGCCGCCGAGCGGCCGCGTAATCAGGATCACGATCACGCTGAACAGCGCGATCTGGATCCATCCATTTGGAGTCATGGCGCGGTCCTAGAACCGCTCTGGGTTGATCAGTGCATAGACGAGATAGATCATGATCACGATTGTCACGATCCCACCGAGGACATAATCGAGCAGCATGTCCGTCTCACATTCTTTCACAGGCGAGCACGTAGAGGATCGCGACGGCGAAGAAGCCGACGCCAACGACGATCATCAGGAAATCGCGCATGGCAGTATCCATGAATGCATCTCGTCTGATCGCGCCCGATGGCGCCAAACCCGGTCCAGGATTGCGGTAGGATCGGCGGAAGCGATAAAATGCGCCGTGCCGTATAAGCGATCGAGAGGCATTGCCCATTGACGGCATAAACAAAGCATAAAGGTCGGGCGCGAGATTTGTCGGGCCGGGCAAGGTTATTGCCGGCGCCAATAAAGAAGCGATGCCGATCGTTCGTAGGATAGATATAGTCCGCGTTAAGACGGCAGAGACGCTGGCGCTGGCCCGGTGCCTCTCAACGGCCGCGAGATCCTATGGCGCCGCAGCCAAGGCGTGCTGGCCGCAGGTCGGGCATTCGGGGTCCTTGGCGATGCGGATCGAATGAAACCGCGCGCGCGTCGCGTCATAGATCAACAAGGTGCCGTCGAGGCTCTCGCCCAGCCCCAATAGTTCCTTCAGCACCTCGACCGCCTGCAAGGTGCCGAGTACGCCGGCGACCGCACCGAGGATCCCGGCGGTTTCGCAGCGCGGCACCAGATCGGGTGGCGGCGGCTCGCGGAACAGGCAGCGATAGCAGGGATGTCCGGCACCGAGATAGGGCCGGAACGTCGAGATCTGACCCTCGAACGGCGACAGGGCGGCGGCGACCAGCGGCTTTTCGAGGCGGCAGCACAAATCAGTCAACAGATAGCGGGTGGCGAAATTGTCGCTGCCGTCGGCCACCAAGTCGTAACCGGCGATCATCGCCTCGGCATTGTCCGGCCCGAGACGGACCGGGTAGGTCTCGACGCGTATCCCGGGGTTGACCGCGGCCAAAGTGGCGCGGGCGCTCTCGACCTTGAGCGCGCCGACCCTCGACGTCATATGCACGATCTGGCGCTGCAAATTGGTCAGGTCGACCCGGTCGGGATCGACGAGGCCGATGGTGCCGACCCCGGCCGCGGCCAGATAGAGCAGCAACGGCGAGCCGAGCCCGCCGGCGCCGACCACCAGCACCCGCGACTGCAACAGCCGCGCCTGCCCCTCCTCGCCGACCTCGTCGAGGATCAGGTGGCGGGCATAGCGCTCGAACTGCTCGTCGCTGAGCTCCACGCGGGTTCCTCCGGCATCGGGTGCATGAATTCGGTTCGGCCGGTCTGGTTCAGTTTGGGTAAACGATCGTGCGCAGCATGACCCGGCGCTCCTCGGGATGATAGTCGCCGGCGCCGCGGTGCATCGTCGCCCGCTCGTCCCAGATCAACAGATCGCCGACCCGCCAGGAATGGTAATAGGTGAAGCGCTCCTGGGTGGCGTGTTGGGCGAGCTCTTCGATCAGCGGCCAGGATTTGTCGCGGCTCATCCCGTCAAAGCCGTGCACGTGCATCGGATTGACAAACAGGATCGGCCGACCGGTGACCGGGTGCGGCACCACCGCCGGGCGCCGCTGCTCCTCGTATTTCTTATCGGTGCGGCGCATTTCCTCGTCGGGATCGTAGAGCCGGGCGCCGGCCGGGCCGTCGGTGCGCCCGTGCAAGCCGGTAAGCCCGGCCAGCCGCTGCTTCATTGCCGGCGCGAGCGCGTCATAGGCCGCGCACATATCGGCAAACATCGTGCCGCCCTTGGTCGACGGGACTTCGAGCGCATGCAGCATCGCCAGCAACGGCGGTTCTTCCTCATAGGTCGAGTTGGTGTGCCAGTCGGTCGCCCGCTTGACCCCGTACCAGTCGACATTGCCGGCATCGTCGACATTGCGCAGCCACGACACTTCGGGATGCTCGGCATGGCGATAGCTGACCAGCGAATGGATACGCGGCCGGCCGAAGCGGCGGCCGAACGCGGCGATGTCGCCGGCGCCCAGATGCTGATCGCGGAACACCAGCACCGGATGCCGGGCGAAAGCCTGCCGGATCCAGGCAAAGGTCGCGTCGTCGAGCCGCGCCAAATCGACGCCGAGCGCCTCGGTGCCGAGCGCCTCGCCGAGCGGACGCAATTGCAGGGTGTCGGATGCGATGGTCATGGGCGATCCTCCATTGAGCCGCGCGATGATCAGTCTAGGCGAGCGCGCGGCAAAGGTCTAATCGAGCATGGCTGGGGCGATCGATCGCATTACCGGCGGTGAATTGATGGATAGCTGATGCAGGCGCAGGATAACCGCTACCGCGATGCCGGGGTCGACATCGCCGCCGCCGAGACCGGCCTCCACTGGATCGTCGCCGCGATCAAGCAGACCTGGCCCGCCGCCGGCGGCCTCGGCGCGGTCCAGCTCGACATCGGCTATTTCGCCAATGTCATCGACATCGGCGGGGTCGGTCTCGCGATCTGCACCGACGGGGTCGGCTCGAAATCGATCGTCGCCGACATGATGAAGAAATACGACACGATCGGCATCGATTGCGTGGCGATGAACGTCAACGATGTGATCTGCGTCGGCGCCCGACCGCTCTCGATGGTCGACTACATCGCCGTCGGCACCGCCGATGCCGGGATGCTGGGGGCGATCGCGGCTGGGCTTGCCGAGGGCGCCCGGCAGGCCGGAATCTCGATCAGCGGCGGCGAGATCGCCCAGCTCAAGGACGTGGTTCGCGGCTTCGACCTGGTCGGCATGGCGGTGGGCCTGGTGCCGCTCGATCGGATCATTACCGGGCGCGACCTCGTCCCCGGCGACGTCGTCATCGGCATTGCCAGTGACGGCATCCACAGCAACGGCCTGACCCTGGCGCGCCATGTCCTGCTGGAGCAGGCCAAGCTGCCGCTCGGCGAGGTCATTGCCGAGCTTGGAACTTCACTCGGCGACGAGTTGCTGCGCCCGACCCCGATCTACGTCCCCGAAATCGTGGAGATCATCGACCGGGTGCCGAGGATCAAGGCGCTGATCAACATCACCGGCGATGGCCTCCTGAACCTCGCGCGGGTCGAGGCCAAAGTAGGGTTCGTGATCGACAGCCTGCCGCCGGAGCCGGCGATCTTCCGCCTGATCGAGAAATATGGCGGGGTCGGGCGGGCGGAGATGTTCGAAGTGTTCAACATGGGAGTGGGCTTTTGCCTGGTCGCGGCCGAGCGCGACGTAGGTGCGATTTTGACGATCCTGGGAGCGCATGGCCGCCGGGCCCAGCCAATCGGCCGGGTCGTCGCCGATGGTGAGAAGGGGGTCCAGCTGCCGGCCGAGCGGCTTGCGGGCCACGGCAAGCGCTTTGGCCGCCAGTGACGCCCCCGAACCACCAGTCACCAGAGTCGGCCTCCGCTCACGGGGCGCGCCGATAGGCGGCCAGCGGGTCCCGGCCATGCCGTCGGATGCGCCGTGTTTCGAGCTCGGCCGCGCGTTGCTGCAATGCCTCCCGGTCTGATTTGCTGACGCTCGCCTGGGTGCGCACGACGCAGGCGGTGGGGCAGCGAGTGACGCCCCTGGTTTGAATGAACGCGGCGATCGCCGCCTCGTATTCACCTTCGTCTTTGTGCGTCTTCAGTGACATGATCGCAAACCCCTTTTGGCTCGCCGGTCTGACTTTGTGTAGCCAAGACTAAGCGAAGAGGTCGAAATCCTCGGCAATATTGAAGGTTAATTTTGCTGCATTGATGGTTAAGTTAACCAGACACGACACCGCCGTAGGGCTTCACCCGATGCCGCGGAAGCGACACCCGGGCCCGTCGCATATCGACCGGACCGGCCCATCCTTATATTCTCCATGTTCCCTTAGCGAACGCAGCCGCGGAGTTCGGCCTTGCCTCTCGACATCCTGCCCAGCGTGTGCCCGCATGACTGCCCGAGCGCCTGTGCGCTCGAGGTCGAGCGCATCGAGCCTGCCGCGGGGGAGCCCGGCGCCAGCCGCATCGGGCGGATCCGCGGCGCCCGCAGCCAGACCTACACCGCGGGCGTGGTCTGCGCTAAGGTCGCGCGCTATGCCGAGCGCCAGCATCACCCCGACCGCCTGGCGCAGCCGTTGCGCCGGGTCGGCGACAAGGGCATGGGCCGGGCCGCCTTTGTCCCGATCTCGTGGGATGCCGCACTCGACGAGGTCGCCGAAGCGCTGACCCGCGCCGCGCAGCGCCATGGCGCCCAAGCGGTCTGGCCCTATTATTATTCTGGCACAATGGGGCTGGTGCAGCGCGACGGCATCAACCGGCTGCGCCACGCGATGGGCTATTCGCGCGAGGATCTGACGATCTGCAGCATGCTGACGGGGACCGGCTGGCGTGCCGGCGTCGGGGTGCTGCGCGGCGTCGACGGCCGGGAAATGGCCAAAGCCGATTTGATCGTCGTCTGGGGCGGCAACCCGGTCTCGACCCAAATCAATGTGATGGCCCATGTCGCGACCGCGCGGCGCGAGCGTGGCGCGAAACTGGTCGTCGTCGACCCCTACCGCACCGCCAGCGCCGAGGCCGCCGATTTGCACCTGGCGCCGCTGCCCGGCACCGACGGGGCGCTCGCCTGCGCCGTCATGCACGTACTATTCAAGGAAGGCTTTGCCGACCACCAATACATGGCGCGCTACGCCGACGACCCCGCGGGCCTCGAGGCGCATCTGGCGACCCGCGACCCGGCCTGGGCGGCAGCGATCACCGGCTTATCGGCAGCTGCGATCGTCGATTTCGCCCGGCTCTACGGAGCGACCAAGCGCAGCTACATCCGCCTCGGCTACGGCTTTTCGCGCTCGCGCAACGGCGCGGCGCAGATCTTTGCGGTGACCTGCCTGCCGACCGTGACCGGGGCGTGGCAATATGAGGGCGGCGGGGCGTTGCAGTCGAACCACGGTCTGGTGGCGCTCGACCGCACCCTCCTCGAGGGGCTCGACGTCCTCGATCCGGCGACTCGCATCCTCGACCAGTCGCGCATCGGCCCGGTGCTGGCCGGCCACCGGCGCGATCTCGGCGATGGCCCGCCGATAACTGCCCTCTTTATCCAAAATACCAATCCGATGGTGGTGGCCCCCGAATCCGGCCTGGTGCGGCAGGGCTTTGCCCGTGACGATTTGTTCGTCTGCGTTCATGAGCAGTTCATGACCGAGACCGCGGCGATGGCCGACATCGTGCTGCCGGCGACGACCTTCCTCGAACACGACGATTTCTACACCGCCGGCGCCCACACCTATCTGCAGCTCAGCCGCGCGATCCTGCCGCCGCATGGCGAATGCCGCTCGAACCACGATGTGATCTGCGCGCTGGCCCGGCGCCTCGGCGCGCGGCATCCCGGTTTCGCGATGAGCCCGCTCGAATTGATCGACGATACCTTGCGCGCGAGCGGCCTTCCGGGTGTCGCCGAATTCCCAGCCGATGGCTGGCTCGATTGCTGCTCGCCTTTCGCGAGCGGGCATTTTCTCGACGGCTTCGGTCATGCCGACAAGAAATTCCATTTCCGCGCCGACTGGGCGGCCCTTGGCCATGACCACGCGAGATTGCCGGCGTACCCCGACCATGTCGCGGTCACCGATGACGGCGACCCGGCGCGGCCGTTTCGCCTCGTTGCCGCGCCGTCGCGCTCGTTTCTAAACACCAGCTTCAACAACACACCCTCGGGCATCGCCCGCGAGGGCCGGCCGGCCGTCCTCATCCACCCGACGGCATTGGCCGGCCTCGGCATCGCCGACGGCGAGCGGGTGCGCATCGGCAACGAGAAGGGCAGTGTCGTCGTCCATGCCCGCGCCTTTGACGGGCTGCAGCAGAGGGTCGTCATCGTCGAGGGAATCTGGCCCAACCACGCCTTCGAGGACGGCGTCGGGATCAATCTCTTAACCAGCGCCGACCCCGGATTGCCGCGCGGCGGCGCTGTCTTCCACGATACATCCGTGTGGCTCGCCCCGGCGTGAGGAAATCTCGATGAGCGACGAGACAAAAGGGCTTCCGGCCGGCCAGCATTCGGCCGAGGTCGCAGATTTTCTCGACCAGCTGAAGCGCATGCCGGTGCACGCCGGCGGCGGGCGCGGGCGGCTGATCTTCGCGCTCGACGCCACGGCCAGCCGCGAGCCCACTTGGGACCGCGCCTGCCGTATCCAAGGCGAGATGTTCGAGGCGACCGCGGCATTGGGCGGCCTCGAAATTCAGCTCGTCTTCTACCGCGGGTTTGCCGAATGCAAGGCCAGCCGCTGGATGACCACGGCCGCCGAATTGCACCGGGTCATGAGCACGGTGCGCTGCGTCGGCGGCGAGACCCAGATCGAGCGGGTATTGAGCCAGGCGATCCGCGAGACCGGCAAGCGCCGGGTCAATGCGTTGATCTTTGTCGGCGATGCGATGGAGGAAAAGGTCGACCGGCTGTGCCGGCTGGCCGGTGAATTGGGGCTCTTGGGCGTGCCGATGTTTCTGTTTCATGAAGGCAGCGACCGCACCGCGGCAGCCGCGTTCAAGCAGATGGCGAGCCTGTCGCGCGGCGCTTATCTGAGCTTTGACGCGGGCAGCGCCGAGCGGCTGAAGGAGCTGCTGGCGGCGGTCGCGGTTTATGCCGCCGGCGGCTACCGCGCGCTTGCCGCCTACGGCCAAGGCAAGGGCGGCGAGGTGCTGCGGTTGACCGCCCAGTTGAAGGGGTGAGCGGCGGCGATGCTGTTCCTGCTCGGCGGGGTTGCGGTCCTGGGTGGCTTTCTGCTGCTGGTCTACCTCTTCGTCAACACCGACCCGGCGCGGCTCGCGCGCAATCTCAAATGGACCGGGATCGGCGTCGCCGCCGTCGCCGTGGTTGCACTGGTGCTGGTTCCCCCGGTGCGCGAACTGGCTGCCTTGCTGTTCCCGCTCGCCATGTCGATGCCGCTCTTATCGCGAATTCGCAGCTTTATCGACCGCCACCGCGCCCCGGCCGGCGGCCGGGTTTCCTCGGTGACGACGGCGTTTCTGCGCATGAGCCTCGATCACGACACCGGGGCCATGAGCGGCACCGTGCTGCGCGGCCAGTTTGCCGGAATGCGAGTTGAAGAGCTTGGCCACGGCGATCTCCTGGCATTGCTGCGCGAATGCCGAGCGGCCGACGAGGACGGTGCCCGCCTGCTCGAAGCCTATCTCGACCGCCTCCACCCCGATTGGCGCGACGATATCGGCAGCGGTTCCGGACGCGCTGGTTCCGCGAGCGGAGGCGGCGGGTCGGCGGGCGGCGATCTGACGGTGGACGAGGCCTATGCGATCCTCGGCCTCGCCCGCGGCGCCACCCCGGCCGAGATCAAGGAGGCGCATCGCCGGCTGATGGTCAAGCTGCACCCCGACCATGGCGGCTCGGACTACCTTGCGACCAAGATCAACCGCGCCCGCGACCTCTTGCTGCGGGGACGGTAGCGGGCAAGCGGCGCCCGCGCGAGTTTTGGAGTTCCAAAAAAACCACGACGAGTTGGCGAACCCGAACGCCGCATCCACCTGTTATCATCGCTGAGACACCGCCGCAGGATAGCCCATGCCGCCTGCTTCGCCGATCGAACACGTCGTCGTGCTGATGATGGAAAACGCCGCCTTCGACCGCATGCTCGGCTGCATGACCGAGGTGCATGCCGGATTGGAGGGGATCGATCCGGCTCATCTGCACACCAACCCCGACCCGGATGACGGCGCCGTGGCGCAGGCGCCGACCACCGCGCGCAACATTGACCGCGACCCGCACCACTATCTGCCGAACGGCCTGGCGCAGCTGGCGGGTGGCACCAACCAGGGCTTTGTAGCTGATTTCGCGCGCACCCACCCGAATAGCACCAAAGCCGAACGGCGCGAGATCATGGGCTATTACCCGCGCGGCTTTCTGCCGGCATTGCACACGCTGGCCGAGCATTTCGTGGTTTGCGACCACTGGTTCTCGTCACTGCCGGGCCCGACCTGGATCAACCGGCTGTTCGCCCATTCCGGCACCTCATTGGGCCATGTCAGCGAGCCGGGTAGCTTGTTCAGCCGCAAGTTGCATCTTTACGACGAGCGCACGCTCTATGACGAGCTGCACGATGCCGGCGTCCAATGGCGGATCTATTTCGGCGACGTGCCGCAATCTCTGGTGCTGACCCACCAACTGACACATCTGGACAGCTACCGCCGCTTTGCCCACTGGAATGATGATCTCGCCAAGGGCGACCTGCCGGCGTACACCTTTATCGAGCCCTCCTATCTCGGCCCCAATCAAAACGACCAGCATCCGCCGCATGACGTGCTGCGCGGCGACGCCTTGATCGCCGAGGTCTACAACGCCTTGCGCGCCAATGCCGAGCTGTTCGACCGCACCCTCTTGATCGTGATGTACGACGAGCATGGTGGGTTTTTCGACCATGTTGTGCCGCCGCATACGGTGGCGCCCGACGGCCATACCGAGCGCTACTCATTTGACCGGCTGGGCTTCCGGGTGCCGGCGATCCTGATTTCGCCGCGGCTCGACCCCGGCGTCGTCAAGGAGGTGTTCGACCACACCAGCCTGTTGCGCATGGCCGGCGGATTGTGGAAGGGCGTCGAACCCCTGGGCCGCCGGGCGAAGCAGGCGAACGACCCGCTTGCCGGGCTCGCCTGGCGCGCGACGCCGCGCCGCGATTTGCCCGAGGCCCCGCAGGCGCGCGACATTCAGGACGCGCGGCCGATCGACCGGCTGGTCGGGTTCGCCGAATCGCTATTCGGGCTGAGCCACCACCTCGAAAGCCTGATCGAGCAGCCGGGGCGGCGTGGCGCGTTGATGGCGCGGGCGCACGAGGCGCTCGGCGACGGCTGGAGCCAGGCCAAGCTCGCCACCGACCGGCTCGACGCGCTGGTCGAGGAGAGTGCCGCCGGCGGCCTCATCAATCGCGTTGGCCACGCGCTGCACGAGGCGGCCCGCCGCGTCGGGCTCTAGGCGCGGCACCGCTGCGTTACCCGGGGCGGCGGCGCAGCTTGTGCCAGACGAACCAGCCGATCGCCGCGACTACGGCAGCCGCCACGACCAGGTCGTAGCGGTGCATCGCCGCCCGCAATCTGGGGTCGCTGTCCCAGCGCTTGCCGAGGCGTTCGCCGATATAGGCCAGAAGGTAGCACCAGGCCAGCGAGCCCGCGAAAGTATAGAGCTGGAACGGCAGTTGCCGCATCCGCGCCATGCCGGCGGGCAGCGCCAGAAAGGTGCGTACCACCGGCAATACCCGCCCGATCAGTACCGCCGGGGCACCGAAGCGGGCGAAGAACCGCTCGGCCCGGTCGAGATCGCCATGATCGAGCAATACCCAGCGTCCCCAGCGGTCGACAAAGCGCCGCCCGCCCCACCACCCGACCCAATAGGCGACGGTCGAGCCGAGGTTGGAGCCGATCGCCCCGGCCAAAGCCACCCCCAGGAGGCTGAACCGGCCCGTTGAGGCGAGATACCCGGCGAACGGCATGATCACTTCGGACGGCAGCGGAATGCAGGCGGATTCGAGGGCCATCAGTCCCGCCACCCCGGCATAGCCGCTGGCTGAGATCGCTGCGGTGATCGAGGCCGCCGCGGTAGCGATCAACGAGAAGGACAATAGCCGCAGCCTCTATGAGATTGGCGATCGCCGCGCCGGGGCCGGCTCGCCGCCGACGCGGCCGGGCCTAGACCCGAGGACTGGCTGCGCCGCTCAGCCGCCGCGGCCGGGATAGCTGACCGCGAGACCGGCGCGAGCGTCCTGCTGGATGCCGTATTGCGGGAACGGATAACGCAGACCGTTCTTGGCCAACGCTTCCATGCCGGCGATCGCCTTGCCGAGCTGGTCTGGCGGCAAGGCCATCAGCATCTCATCGTCGAGCACGCCGCCGTAGCGGCGCTCGGCGAAGCACGGGATCGACAAACTCGGTTCGCGGGTCTTGAGCGCCCGGCCCCACGAATCGGCACAGGCCGATTCGCCGACCACGCTCCAGTCGAAGCGCTTGTAGCCGGCCCATTGCAGCCCGTTGATGAAATAGATCATCGCCCCCGGGGTCGCATAGAAGAGGGCGATGTCGGGCGGATCGAGCCGCCCGGCGGCGAGCGGTGCCACCGCCAGCGCCTCGAAGCGGCCGTCGGGCACGCATTCCATCGCCGCTTGGTGGGCGCCGGCATCGGCCGGCGAGCTGTACCACACATCGACCATGTGCTGACCCGACCGCCACGCCGCGTCCTTGGCCAGGCCGAGCCCGACCACCGCCCGGCACTGGGCGCCGACCAGATCCTCGGCGGTCAGACCAACGGTCCAGCCGAGTCGCGCCGCTTGCGCCACGATCTGATCGAGGGTGTGCACCGCCTTGGGCCGGCGGATCTTAGCGATCGCCTCCATCTCGTCGCGGCGCTCGAACAGCTTCATGCCAAAGGGGATCGAACGCAGCTTCAGGAGCCGCTCCAGATCGGTGACGAGCTTCATCCAGTCGGTGGTCATGTCCAGGTTCCTCGCGCAGGGGTGCGGCGATCTTGCCACCTGTCGCGCGGTGATTTTTATCATATTTCGAGGAACCCATGGAAAGCGCGGGGGTTCGGCCTCACAGTAGCTTGGAAGCTCGCTGGCGCGTTCGGCGAGCCGGATGGGTGCGGCGAGTGAAGGGGCAATCTGATGCGGCTGTTCTGCGTCCATCCCGGCCCGATGACCTATTCGCAGATCTTTCTGCGGCTCGAGCCGATCGGCCTCGAGCTCGTCGCCGCGGCGGCGCGGCAGGCCGGCCACCCGGTGCGCCTGCTCGATCTCCAGGTCGAGGACCAGCGCGCTTATTTCCGCACGATCGAGCGCTGGCAGCCCGATGCCGTCGCCTTCGGCTGCAACTATCTGGCGAATATTCCCGAGATCGTCGATCTCGCCAAGGCCACCAAGGCGCGGTTTCCGCAGCTGTTCATCTGCGTCGGCGGACACAGCGCCTCGTTTACCGCAAACGCGCTGATCGAGCACAGCCAGGGTGCGATCGATTGCGTGCTCAAAGGCGAAGGGGAGGCCTCGATCCCGCTGCTGCTCGCCGCCCTCGAGGCCGGGCATGATCCTGTTACCGTCCCCGGCGCCGTCACCGCGAACGGCGAGGGGCCGCAGCCCGGTTTTGTCCATTCGCTCGACGACGTGATGCCAGCCCGCGACCTGGTACGCCATCGCAGCCGTTACTATTTGGGCATTCTCGATCCGTGCGCTTCGATCGAGTTCTCGCGCGGCTGCCCATGGGATTGCTCGTTTTGCAGCGCCTGGACGTTTTACGGCCGCAGCTACCGCCTCTTAAGCCCGGATCGGGTGGTCGAGGACCTTCGCCGCATTCGCGAACCCGGGATCTTCATCGTCGACGACGTGGCCTTTGTCCATGAGCGCCACGCGATGGAGCTCGGCGAGGCGATCGCCAGCGCCGGCATCAAGAAACGCTATTACCTCGAAACCCGCGGCGACGTGCTGTTGCGCAACAAGGAGGCGTTTCGCTACTGGAAATCCCTGGGGCTCCAATATCTCTTCCTCGGTATCGAAGCGATCGACGAGGAGTCGCTGACCAGATATCGCAAGCGGATGTCGCTCGGCCGCAATTTCGAGGCGCTCGAATTTGCCCGATCGCTCGGCCTGATCGTCGCCATCAACCTGATCGCCGACCCCGATTGGGATCACGAGCGCTTTCGCGTGGTGCGCGAATGGGGTCTCGAAGCTCCCGAGGTGGTCAATCTGAGCGTCAACACCCCTTATCCGGGAACGGAAAGCTGGCTCACTGAGCAGCGCGAGCTGACCACCCGCGACTATCGGCTCTACGACATCGCGCACGCGGTGATGCCGACCCGGCTGCCGCTGGCCGAATTTTACGAGGAGCTGGTGACGACGCAGCGGGCGTTCTACCGTAAGTTCGCCAGCTGGCGCGCGGCCTATACCGCGGCCAGCGTCGTCGCCCGCCAGCTGCTGCGCGGCAACCGCAATTTCCTGAAGAGCCTCTATATGCTCGACAAAGTCTACCGACCGGAATTGCTGCTCGCCGATCATTCGGCCCCGGTGGCCTACGAGATGTCGCCACCCGCGGCTAAAAGACCGAGCCTGAGTTCGCTCTACATTCACCCGCCGCGCGGCCGCAAGGGGCGGGCGATCGACGCCGCGACCGAGAATTTCGTCGAGGAGACCCGGATGGGCAGCACGCTCTGAGGACTGCGGGCGGAGCGGCTTGCCGCGAGCCGCGGTACCGCCTAAGTGCGGCCGAGTGACGGCGTCCAAAGGACAATCATGTGCGGTTTCTAGGCGTCCATCCTGGCCCTCTGCTGTACACCAAGGTATTTCTCAGGCTCGAACCGTTGGGCCTGGAGCTGGTCGCCCAGGCGGCGCGGCGTGCCGGTCACGT
Source organism: uncultured Alphaproteobacteria bacterium (assembly GCA_963755435.1). Lineage (GTDB taxonomy): Bacteria > Pseudomonadota > Alphaproteobacteria > ATCC43930 > CGMCC-115725 > AP-15. The sequence goes on along the minus strand of CAVWJX010000007.1, from coordinate 205,125 downwards.
GGTGCGGCTGCTCGATCTCCAGGTCGAGGACCATCGGGCGTATTTCCGCACGGTCGAGCGCTGGCGGCCCGAAATAGTGGCGTTCTCCTGCAACTACCTGGCGAACGTGCCCGAAATCGTCGACCTCGCCAAGGCGACGAAGGCGCGCTTTCCCGGCGTGTTCGTCTGCGTCGGCGGACACAGCGCCTCGTTCACCGCGGCCGCCATCATCGCGCATGGCGCGGGGGCGATCGATTGCGTGCTGAAGGGCGAAGGCGAGGCAGTGATGCCGGCGTTGCTGGCGGCTGTCGCGGCCGGCCGTGACCCGAGGACGGTGGCCGGCGCGGTCACTGCCGAGGGCGAAGGGCCTCCACCCGCGTTCGTCCATTCGCTCGACGAGCTCAGCCCGGCGCGCGATCTTCTGCGCCATCGCCGCAGGTATTTCATCGGCACCCTCGATCCTTGCGCCTCGATCGAATTCTCGCGCGGCTGTCCGTGGGACTGCTCGTTCTGCAGCGCCTGGACCTTTTACGGCCGCAGCTATCGGCTGGTCAGCACCGAGCGGATCGTCGAGGATCTACTCTCGATCCGTGAACCCGGCATTTTCATCGTCGACGACGTGGCCTTTATCCACGAGCGCCACGGCATCGAGGTCGGCGAGGCCGTTGCCCGCGCCGGGATCAACAAGCGCTACTACCTTGAAACCCGAGGCGACGTGCTGTTGCGCAACAAGGACGCGTTCCGGCTGTGGCGCCGGCTCGGGCTTAAGACAATGTTTCTCGGCCTCGAAGCGATCGACGCCGAGGGGCTTAAGAAATATCGCAAGCGGGTGACGCTCGACCGCAATTTCGAGGCGGTCGAATTCGCCCGCTCGCTCGGCATCAATGTCGCGGTCAACCTGATCGCCGACCCCGATTGGGATCACGAGCGCTTTCGCATCGTGCGCGACTGGTGCCTGGAGATGCCGGACGTGATCAACATCAGTGTCAACACCCCCTACCCCGGCACCGAGAGCTGGGTGACCGACGGGCGGCGCCTGGAAACCCGCGACTATCGCTTGTTCGACATCCAGCACGCGGTGCTGCCGACCAAATTGCCGCTCGCCGAATTCTACCAGGAGCTGGTGACGACCCAGCGCGCGATCATGCGCAAGCACCTCGACTGGCGCCAGCTATGGGCGGCTGGCAGCATTGTCGCCCGGCTGCTGGCGCGCGGGCAGACCAATTTCGTGCGCAGCCTGTTTCAGTTGAACAAGGTGTACCGGCCAGAATTGCTGCTGGCCGACCACACGGCACCGGTCGCCTACGAAATCCCGCTGCCGCCGACCCCCCTGCCCGACCGGCAGCCGGCGGCCGCCGCGCTCTACGTTCACGCGCCACGCGGGCGCAAGGGCCGCGCGATCGACGCGGCGACCGAGAACTTTGTCGACGAGACCCGCATGGGGTCGGCGCCATGAGCGCAGCGCGGCCGGCGAAGGGTTAGCCGTCGCGGTGGATCGGGTCGACCCAGCGCACCCGCTGCGGGCGCTCGACCGGCTCGATGTCGAGATTGACCACGACCGCCTCGTTGTCGCTGCGCACCAGCACGCATTCGAGCGCCTCCTCGGGTGAGGCGTTGATCTCCTGGTGCGGGACGTAGGGCGGGACGAAGATGAAATCGCCCGGACCGGCTTCGGCGACGTATTCGAGATGGTCGCCCCAACGCATCCGTGCCCGGCCCTTCAGCACATAGATCACGCTTTCAAGGGCTCCGTGATGGTGGGCGCCGGTCTTGGCGTCGGCATGGATCTTGACCGTGCCGGCCCAGAGCTGTTGCGCGCCGACGCGGGCGAAATTGATCGCCGCGGCGCGGTCCATGCCAGGGGTCTGCGCGGTGTTGCGATCGAGCTGATCGCCGGGGATGACCTTGACCCCGTGGAGTTTCCAATCAGGGTGCTCGTGATCGCTTCTCATCTCGATCTCCCTAACCGCCCGGGTCGGGGCTTGATATGGTCAGATCGCTGCCGAATGGGAGTCGCCCGATGAAGCTTGCGGTGCCCGATTTGATCTCGAACTCGTATTTTCCGGCGGTGGCCGCGGCCGAGCTCGGCTTCTTCCGAAAGGAAGGGCTCGACATCTCGATCGAGCTGATCTTTCCGGTCGACCGGGCCTATCGCCAATTGCGCGACGGGGCGGTCGACTTTGTCGGCGGCTCGGCGCATTCGGCGCTGGCCGCCTTTCCCGAATGGGACGGGGTCAAATTGCTCTGCGCTCAGGCGCAAGGGATGTACTGGTTCCTGGTGATGCGCGCCGATCTCGGAGCCGTGCGCGGCGATCTCAGCGTCGTCAAGGGCCGCACCATCGGCGCGGCACCTTGGGTCGAGATGGGCCTGCGCCGGCTGTTGACCGAGGCCGGGGTCGATCTCGATCGCGATCGCGTGACGATCGCCCCGGTGCCGGGGACGGCCGGGACCGGGACCGAAACCGTCAATTTCGGGGTGAGCGCGGCGAAGGCGCTCGAAGCCGGCCTGATCGACGGGTTCTGGGCCAACGGCATGGGCGCCGAGGTTGCGGTGCGCAGCGGGGCCGGCACCATCGTTCTCGATGTGCGGCGCGGCGACGGGCCAAAGCCCGCCTTCAACTATACGATGTCGGCATTGGCCGCGACCGACCGGATGATCGAGGCTTCGCCCGAAACCGCAGCGGCGGCGGTGCGCGCGCTGGGCGCCACCCAGCAGGCGCTCAAAGCCGATGTCGGCCGGGCGAGCGAGGTTGGAAGGAGACTGTTCCCACCGGCGGAGGCGGCGCTGATCGCCGAGTTGATCCGCCGCGACCTGCCCTATTACGATCCGGCGATATCACGCGAATTCGTCGCCGGGATGAACCAGTTCGCGCGCGACCTCGGGATCTTGCAGGGCAACGTCGCTTTCGAGAAGGTCGTCGCCACCCAATTTGCCGATCTGTGGCGAGGGTAGGCAAAACCGGGATCAAACCACCGCGGCGTAAACCGGAGAATTTGGCAATGGATTTCGCGGCGAGTTTGGAGAGGATCAAGGCGGCGGTCGGACCGCAGGGCTGGATCGACGACCCGCGCGACCAGGAGCCCTACCTGGTCGAGGCGCGGCGGCTCTATCGCGGAGCGACGCGGCTGGTGGTGCGCCCGGCTTCGACCGCCGAGGTCGCGGCGGTGGTGCGGATCTGCGCCGAGGCGGGATTGGCGATCGTGCCGCAGGGCGGCAATACCGGGCTCGTCGGCGGCGGGGTCCCGCCCCAAGACCGCGACAACATCGTTCTGGCGCTCGGCCGGATGAACCGGATCCGCGTCATCGACCCGAATAACTTCACGATGACGGCCGAGGCCGGCTGCATCCTCGCCGACCTGCACCAGGCGGCGGCCGCGGCCGACCGGCTATTTCCGCTGAGCCTCGGCGCCGAGGGCAGCTGCCAGATCGGCGGCAATCTGTCGACCAACGCCGGCGGCATCGCGGTGCTGCGCTATGGCAATACCCGCGAGTTGACCCTGGGCGTCGAGGTAGTGCTGCCCGACGGCCGCATCTGGGACGGGCTGCGGGCGCTGCGCAAGGACAATACCGGCTATGATCTGAAGCAGCTGTTCATCGGCGGCGAGGGCACGCTCGGCATCGTCACCGCGGCGACGATCAAGCTGTTTCCGAAGCCGCGCGACGTCGAGACCGCTTTTGTCGGCCTGGCCCAAATCGACGATGTAATGGGGCTCTTCGCCCATGCCCGCGCCGCCAGCGCCGACCAGTTGACCGCGTTCGAACTGATCCCGCGCGCCGGCCTCGATCTGGCGCTGGCCCACATTCCCGGCACGATCGATCCGCTGGCCCTGCACCACCCCTGGTATGTGCTCCTGGAAATGTCGTCAAGCCAGAGCGAGAGCGGCATCCGCGCCTTGCTCGACCGGCTGCTCGAAGAGGCGCTCGCCACCGGCCTCGTCGCCGATGGCGTCATCGCCGCGAGCGGGGCGCAGGCGAAAGCGCTATGGCGGATTCGCGAGGCGATCGTCGAAGCCCAGCTTTATTCGGGCTCGATCAAGCACGACGTCTCGGTGCCAGTCAGCCGGGTCGCCGAGTTCGTCACCCGCGCCAGCGCCGCGGTCGGGGACCGGCTCCCGGGCATCCGGCCGATCGCCTTCGGCCATGTCGGCGACGGCAACATCCACTTCAACCTGACCCAGCCCGAGAGCATGGACAAGGCGGCTTATCTGGCACGCTGGCAGGAGTTCAACGACCTGGTGCACGGGGTGGTGCGCGAGCTTGCGGGCTCGATCAGCGCCGAGCACGGCGTCGGCATCATGAAGCGCGACGAGATCACCCACTACAAGCCGGCGGTCGAGATCGAGCTGATGCGCCGCATCAAGCACGCCTTCGACCCCGAGGGCATCATGAACCCTGGCAAGCTGGTCAGCGTGTAGATGGGTGGCGTGCTCGAGCTTAAGCCATAAACCGATCAAGCTGGTGTCAGGCTAGGCTGACAAGCGGGGACGGGTCGCAATGAAGGAAGTTGGCGCCTTCGAGGCAAAGAACAGGCTCGGCCAGCTGCTTGATCTGGTCGAGCAGGGCGCGGAGGTGGTGATCACGCGACACGGCAAAGCGGTTGCGCGATTGGTACCGCCGAGAGCCGCGTTTAACCGCGTCGAAGCCCGCGCCGCCGCGCAACGCATCCGTGAAATGAGCAAAGGCGTCACGCTCGGAGGGCTCAGCATCAAGGATCTGATCAACGAAGGCCGGTTGTGAGCCTTGTACTCGACGCCTCGCTGACATTTCGAAGACGAACGCACACCGCCGGCCGACGCTCTGCTCGATCAGGTTGTCGAGACCGGCGCGGTCGTTCCGGCGCTGCGGCGCCTCGAAATCGCCAATGCTTTTCACAATGCAATACGGCGCAAACGGATCGACGCGGCGTTCCGTAACGCAGCGATCGCCCAGCTCAGGTCTATGTCGATCATCGTCGATCAAGATACCGACACTTACGCCTGGACGACTGTCTTGCACCTGGCCGATCGCCTCCAACTCACACCTTACGACGCGGCATACCTGGAGCTTGCGCAGCGTCGCATGCTTCCTCTGGCGACGCTAGACAAGGCGCTGGGAGCAGGCGGGCGGGCGCTCGGCGTCTCGCTGCTGGGGTTGTGAGCCTGTAAGATCGCCGGCGGTACCCCGCCCTCCGGAGACCATCCGATGTCCTATGCCGCCCCGCTCGCCGAGATGCGCTTTGTGCTCGAGGAGGTAGCCGGGATCGGCGCGGTGGCGCTGCTGCCCGGCTACGGGATGGCCGAACCGGAGCTGGTCGGCGCGATCCTCGACGAGGCGGCGAGGTTCGCCACAACCATGCTCGCGCCGCTGAACCAGCCGGCCGACCGGGTCGGCAGCATGCTCGAAAACGGCACGGTGCGCACCCCACCCGGATTTCGCCAGGCATACACCCGCCATGTCGAGGGCGGCTGGAACGGGCTCGCCGCCGATCCCGGATATGGCGGTCAGGGGCTGCCCCTGGCGCTCGCCGCGCCGGTGGCCGAGATGTGGGACGCGGCGTGCATGAGCTTCGCGCTGTGCCCGCTCCTAAATATGGCGGCGATCGAATTGCTGCAGGCCTATGGGTCGCACGAGCAGAAAGGGCTCTATCTGGGCCGGCTCGTCTCAGGCGAGTGGACCGGCACGATGAACCTGACCGAGCCGCAGGCCGGGTCCGATCTCGGCGCACTGACCACCCGCGCGACGCCGGCCCATGACGCGATGCGCGGCGACCATTACCGGATCACCGGGCAGAAGATCTTCATCAGCTACGGCGACCATGATTTGGCGCCCAACATCGTCCATGCGGTGCTGGCGCGCACTGCCGGAGCGCCGGCGGGATCAAAGGGCCTCTCGTTGTTCCTGGTGCCGAAATTCCTGCCCGACGGCGCGGGCGGGCCGGGGCCGCGCAACGCGGTGCGCACCCTGCGCCTCGAAGAAAAGCTCGGCATCCACGCCTCGCCGACTTGCGTGCTCGCCTATGAAGAGGCGATCGGCTGGCGCATCGGCGAGGAGCATCGCGGCCTCGAATACATGTTCGCGATGATGAACAACGCCCGGCTCAATGTCGGGCTGCAAGGGGTGGCGATCGCCGAGCGCGCCTATCAGCAGGCCCGCGACTTTGCCCGCATCCGGGTGCAGGGCCGCCCGCCAGGCCCGCCACCGGCGGCCGATGCCGGCGCATTGCCGATCGTCCATCATCCCGATGTGCGGCGCATGCTGCTGTGGATGCGCGCGGCGAGCGAGGCGGCGCGGGCGCTCGCCTATTACACCGCTTCACTGCTCGACCGCGGCCGCCGCGATCCCGATCCAGCCGGGCGCAAACACGCCCAGCGCCGCGCCGATCTGTTGATCCCGGTGGTCAAGGCGTGGTGCACCGATTTGGGCGTCGCGGTCGCCTCGACCGGGATCCAGGTGCATGGCGGCATGGGCTACATTGAGGAGACCGGCGCGGCCCAACATCTGCGCGACGCGCGGATCGCGCCGATCTACGAGGGCACCAACGGCATCCAGGCGAACGACCTCGTCAGCCGCAAGCTCGCCCGCGACCAAGGCGAGGCGGCCGCGGCATTGCTCGCCGAGATGCGAGCGACCGCCACTGCCGCAGCCGGTTCGCTCTCCGCCGGTCTCGTCGGGCTCGGCCGCGCGCTCGCCGCCGCGATCGGGCCGCTCGAAACCGCGACGGCTCATCTTTTGCGGGCCGAGCCGGCGGAAGCCGCGGCGGGATCGGCCGCCTACCTTGATCTTTTTGGCATTGCTGGCGGCGGCTGGCTGATGGCGCGCCAGGCGCTCGCCGCCGATCGGCTGCTCGGCGCCGGCGCCGGCGACCCAGCCTTTCTGCGCGCCAAGATCGCCACCGCGCGCTTCTATGCCGAGCATTTCCTGGCGTTGGCGCCAGGCCATCTGCCGGCAATCCTCGGCGGCGCCACAGTGCTCGGCTTCGATCCCGACTGGCTCTGAGTGGCCATGAGCGCCACTCCGGCGGCCGCAGCCCGACCCTCTCGATCGCGATCGGCGCCGCGATCGTGACCCTTGCCGGCCTCTATCTATTGCGCCACGAAGCCTTCCGCCGCGGCCCGCCCCGCCTCGCCACGCGCCCGGCGGGTTGAGCCTTAAAGGACGTGCGAGCTTCGATCGGCGACGGATCGCCGAAGGGTTGCGGTTGACTTGCACCCGGTTCTGTGCGCCGATCGCGCCGAATTGCCGCGCCTTCGCCTGGGGAGGAGATCATGGCGTCACCGAAGAAACTCTCGCATATCGTGCTGCAGACCAATCGCCGGCAGGAGATGGTCGAGTGGTATTGCCAGGTCCTCGGGGCCGAGGTCCTGCACGAAAACCAATTCATCTGCTTTATCAGCTATGACGACGAGCACCACCGGGTCGCCTTTATCGATCCGGGGCCGCTCGCCGAGCGCGAGCCCGACCAGCGCAAGGCCGGCAAGGAAGCCGGTCTGCACCATGTCGCGTTCACCTTTGCCGGACTCGACGATCTGACCGAGAACTATCTGCGTTTGAACGAGATCGGCATCCGGCCGCATCGCTGCGTCAACCACGGGGTCACGACCTCGATGTATTACTACGACCCCGACCACAACCAGGTCGAGCTGTTGGTCGACAATTTCGCGACCGCGGTCGAGGGTCAGGCCTACATGCGCCAGCGCTCGGCCGCCGACAAGAACCCGGTCGGCGTCGTCTATGAGCCCGACGAGCTGGTCGCCCGCGTCCGCGCCGGCCTGCGTATCGAAGAACTCGCCTCGATCAACTGAAATGGGGCACGCCTGAGCGGGGGGCGCCGCGACCGCCGGCGCTACGGCGCGCCGCTACATCTCCTTCATGACTTGCGCGTAGGAGAGGACGGCGAAGAGCGCGGTGCCGCCGGCGATGTTGCCGAGCAGCACGGGTATGGTGAACCGGGCGATCATTTGCCACGGGCTCCATTGACCATCGAGCATTAGCATAAACCCTTCGACGCTGCCGGCGACGATGTGGGTGAAGCCGGCGATGGCGATCAGGTAGGTCGCCATCGTCACCACCTGAAACTGCGCGCCCTCGGCGCTGGGGATCAGCCAGACCATCGCCGCGATCAGAAATCCGGCGCCGACGGCGCGGAAAAACATCGCGGCCCAGCCGAGTTCCATCAGATGCCCGCTGAGCTCGAGCATGCCGTGGCGCAGTTCCGGGGTCAGCACCGGGGTAAGGGTGCAAAACAGCGCCGCGACAAAGGTGCCGGCCATGTTGGCGGCAAAGACGATCGCCCACATCCGCACCAGCCGCCGCACATTCGCGAGGGTGAACTCGGCCATCACCGGCAGCACGACAGTAACCGTGTTCTCGGTAAACAGCTGTTGGCGCGCCAGCACGACGATCAGAAACCCAACCGAATAGCCGAACCCGCTGACCAGCGGCCGCCATGGCGCCGCCGGCAGATGCACCCAGAGGATTGCTTGGGCCAGCAGCGAAAAGCTGATCGACACCCCGGCCGCCGTGCCCGACCACCACAGCGAAGTGGCCGGGCGGTCCATCTCGGTCTCTCCTTCGCGGCGCACGATTTCATAGATGACCGGGGTGCGCAGCCGGGCGCGATCTTCGATGTCCTCGACCTCGTGTTCGCTGACGCCGCGCGGCGCGCCCTCACCGGGCTGATCGTCCGGGTCTTGCTCGGGGCGATTTTCGTGCGACGCTTCCACAGATCCGGTCCCTTGCGCAGGCTCGCGTTCCCGCTAACGTAGCGACGCCGCGGGGCGCTGCCCATTGTCGCCGCGGCCAGACCAGCGCCAGCGCGCCGCCCGGATGCGCTCAGGCCTCGCCCTCGCCGGCGCCCGGAATTCCATGCGGCCCGGGTAGCGCGCGCCGCGCCACCCATTCGAGGGTCAACCCCTGGACGACGATCGCGAACACGACGATCCCGTAAGCGATCGTCAACATTCGGTCCTTATAAGCGGTCATCGGCAACGCCAGGGCCAAGGCCACCGAGATCCCGCCACGCAACCCGCCCCAGGTCAGCACCGTGAACGACCCGAACCGCCCCGGCAGACGCAGATTGAGGGGCAGCGCCGAGGCGGTGACGCTGAGCCAGCGCGCAGCGAGCACGACCGGGATCATCATGGCGGTGGCGGCCAGCGCGCGCCAAGCCAGATCGATCGCCGCGATCTCGAGCCCGATCAACAGAAACAGCAGCGCATTCAAGGTGTCGTCAACCAGCAGCCAAAATGTTTTCAGATGCTGCCGGGTCAGCTCGCTCATTGCCCATCGCATGCCATGATTGCCGATCAGGATGCCGGCAACGACGACCGCGACCGGTCCCGAGATCCCGAGCTGGCCGGCCAGGCTGTAGGTGCCGGTCACCAGCGCCAGGGAGATGATCAGCTCAACATTGTAGTCGTCGATGCCGCGGAGCAGCATAAATGCAGCGTATCCGAGGACGAGACCAAGGACCCCGCCGCCTCCGGCCGAAAGCAGAAACTCGCCGGCCACCCGCAACGGACCATGCACCTGCCCGCCGCTGCCGATCGCCAGCGACAGCAGCAGCGAAAACAAGACCACCCCGATGCCGTCGTTGAACAGGCTCTCGCCGGCGATGATCGCCTGCAAATATCGAGGGATGCCGACCCGCCGCAGCACCAACAGAACCGCAACCGGGTCGGTCGGCGAGATCAAGGCGCCAAACACCAGGCACCACGCGAACGGGATGCCGATCCCCAGCACCGCCACCACCGCCCACAATCCCGCCGCGATCAGCCCGGTCGACAGCACGGTGCCAAATATCGCCAGCGCCAGCACGGTCCATTTGCGCCCGAACAGCTCGGCGAAATCCACCTCGAGGGCGCCGGCGAACAGCAGAAAGCTCAAAAAGCCGTTGAGCAGCGCCACCGGAAAATTGACCTGCGCGAGCAGGCCGCGCAGCACGAGCTTGAGCCCGAGTTGCGGCATCGCGGCGCCGACGGCGATCAGCAGCATCGCGCCTAGTAGGGCCATCAACAGCAGCCCCACGGTCAGCGGCAACCCGAGAAAGCGATGGTTCAGGTAACCGAAGATCGCTGCCAGCACCAGCAGCAGCGCCAACAGGTCAAACGGCGATCGCATGCCTCACCAGTTTTTTGCAGGCTCGTCGGTGCGGCGGGCAATGCGCCACCCGCGACGGCGCCGCCGGCCGGGGCGCCGCGGCAGCAACCGGCCGTCGACCCCGGCGCTGCGCCGCCATGGATAGCTCTGACCGGGATGCAAGCCCCGCCGCCTCATGTCGCGGCAAATCGCTCGCAGCCGAGCCATGCGCTTGAAACTTGCTGCGCCGCACGCACCTAGACGAGTGGAACAGAGGATGCAACAGAGATCGGTCATGATCAAGGGTAGTTCATTAACATTGCCGGCGGCGATGGGCACGCCGGCCGCGGCGAAGCGGTTCGGGCGCAAAGCCATATGGTTTGCCGCAATGCTGGCCGGCGCCTGGGTTGCCGGCCCTGGCTCGGCCCTGGCGGCCGGCGCCGGCGCCACGGTTCAGAGCCTCTATGCCAACCTGCTCGGCACGATGAAGAGCGGCGCGACGCTCGGCGAGAGCGGCCGCTTTGCGCAATTGGAGCCGGTCATCCGCAGCTCGTTCGATCTGCCGTTCATGGCCCGGTTGTCGGTCGGCCCGACCTGGGCCGGGTTGAGCCCGGCCCAGCAGCAGCAGGTTACCGACAGCTATGGCCGCTATATCTCGGCGATCTATGCCGACCGGTTCGACAGCTATGACGGGCAAAAGCTCGAAGTGACCGGGCAGCAGCCGACCGCGTCCGGAACGCTGGTCACCAGCCGGATTGTCAAGGCCAATGGCGACCCGGTCGAGGTCGACTATCTGATGCGGCAAGACACCGCCGGCGGCTGGCTGATCGACGATATTTATCTCGACGGCACGATCAGCGAGTTGGCGACCCGCCGCTCCGAATTTGCCGCGATCCTGCGCAGCCAGGGCATCGACGGACTGATCGAAGCGCTGAACCGCAAAGCCGACATGCTGACCCGGACCGCGGCCCGCGCCGATTAGCCGCTACCGACTATCCGCTTGGCGCGACCCGGCGCGACCGGGCCCGCCCGACCGAGCCGCCAGGGCGTCAGCAACATCGCCGACGGCTTGAGACAATCGCGCCGGGGCAGTTCGGCGACACCAAAGACGATTGCCTGATGCTGCGCGCGGGTGATGCGGGTGAACGTGCCGAACAGCCGGTCCCACAGCGAGAGCACGGCGCCATAATTGGAATTCGCCTGCTCGGGCGAAATCGAGTGGTGGACGCGGTGCAGGTCGATCGTAACCAGCACCGGCTGCAACCACCGCTCCAGCCGCTCGGGGAGCCGGATATTGCCGTGCTGAACCGCCGCTAGGGCAAAGACCGCGCCAGCGTCGATCAGCACAACCCCCGCCGGGACATCGAGCACGACCAGCGCGATCCAGTAAACCGCCGAAGTCAGCAGATATTCCAGCGGATGATGGCGCACCGCTGTCGTCACGTCGACATCGGGGTCGGAGTGATGCAGCGCGTGAAAGCGCCAAAACAGCGGCACCGCGTGCTCGCAACGATGCACCGCGTAACGCAGGAAATCGAGCAGCAGAAAACCCGCCGCCAGGCTCAGCCCGGCATCGGCGATCGGCCATGCCGGGAGGCCGACGCCCGAGATCGCCCCGATGCCGGCCCGGGTCTGCTGCGGCGAACCCAAAAAGAAGCCGACGAGCACGAGGTTGGCCAGCCAGAACCCGATATTGCCGAGGCGTCGCCGCATCGCCGGGAATTCGCGCGGCCGCCGCGACCGGCAAAATTCCCAGAGGCCGACAACCAAAAGGCTGCCAACGAGCACGATGAGGGTCAGCAGCGCCTCCGCGCGTGTGCTAGTGCGGTGTCATGCGGCGTTTGAGCCGCGCCGCGCCCGGGCCGAACTGCCCCACCAAGCTTCAGAGCGCCGGACACACGCTGGTAGCGGTCGCCGGAAGCGCTGCCGAGAGGAGCGTCTCGCCATCCGTCGCGATCGCATAATACGCCGCGACCGAGGGAACGAGGCTTCGGCCGTTGCCGTTTCGCGGCAGGTCGGCGCACAGCGCGAAGACGCCGGGCGGCGGGCTCGACGCCGGACACGACACGCTGGTGCACAATGGCGCCGCGCTCGGAGCGATTCCGATATATTGTCCGTCAGCTCCCAGCGCGCCCGCAGCGGGAGTGAAGCCGAGATCGTCGCTGAAGAAGGCGCTCGGTATGCTCTGATTGATCGGCCCGTAGGACGTCGTTTGGGCGAACCAGAAATACCCCGGGTCGGTCGCCGCGGTGACGAGGAGTGGGATCTGCACCTCGAAGATCGCATGCGCCCTTGGCGAAACCGGCGAGGCGGCAAAGACGACGGCGCAATCGACCCCGACCTGCGCTGCCATCAGGGTCTGGTTTCCACTCCCCGAGAAGTTGCCGGAGACGGTGCTGGCCGAGCACGGCAGCCCACCCCGGCTCGGGGCAATGTATTGCAAGGTGGCCGCCACCGGGCGCTCGGTGACGCCGTCGTTATTCAACACCGTCAACGGTAAAGTGAACTCGGCGGCAGTTCGCCTTTGCGGGAAGTTCGCGACGGTTCGCGACAGATCGTCATAGAACAAATAGAGCGTATCGGGAATGGTCAACCCGGTCGTCGCGACCGAAGCTCCGCTGGTCACTGCGTAGAGAAAGGTGTCTGCGTCGGTATCATAAAGCTGCGCGGCCGCAGCGGTTTTGCTATTCTTTTCGGCACCGGACCAGTTCTTGTCGCCGGCGGCGATGAACGCCAACGGCGTCAGGGTCGCCAACAGGTTCGACACGCTGGGCGAGGTGGTCGCGGTGAGCGGGAAGTTGATCGGCGGGATCGCGGCCGCGTTGCCGGCGTCGACGTTGCTGCCTGGCGGGACGCTGTTGAGAGCACGAACCATCTCAGGCGGCGAGGTTTCGAGCCCGGCGATTTCCAAGACCGCCTGCGTGATCGTCGGCAATTGCGGGCAGGACGTCATGTTCAAAAACCCGCATAGGCCGCTTATCAGGTTATTGAGGCTCGTCAAGCTTTCGCCTCCGCCGCCGGCCCACGCCGCCCCGCTAGCATAAAGCCAAATGGCGGCGGCCGCGAGCGCTATCCGAGATAGCGTTAAGGTTTTGAACGACGCACGCATGGGACGCCTTCCTGCCGAGCGGTTGATTAATCCAGGCTTCGGACCACTTTAGGCCACCGTCGCATCAAGTAGCAACGAACCGTTTTGGTTAACGAGCATTTTGCTTGTATTTTCGGATTTTCAGTGAGCAGGCTCTTTGTAAGATTGCGGATGGGCTATCCGCCAACGGCCAAAAAGGGGACGCATGATGGGCGCTCGGAGCCGGCAGCCGGCCGCGAAGGTGGGGCTTTTCTTGTGGGCGGCGGCGCTCTGCTTCGCATCGGGTGCAGCGCTTGCCCAGTCGGTCCCGGTCACCCGGTATATCGTGGTCCAGCCGATCGACGTATGCTCGAACACCGGGACCGGATGCGCGCCATTTAACACGACGAGCGTCATCGGCAAACCGACAAATCAGAACCAGACCACGAACCCGATCGGTTTCGCAGTCAATCCGACCACGGGAGCCGCCAACCCGGCCACCGGAGGTGTAAACATCACTCGGGCGCTGTTAAACCAGATCGGCGTCGATGTGACTTTTAACAACATCGTGCAGTATAACTCGCCATTAAAGTCGAATGGCACGACCTACCAGACCTTGAATGTTACGCAGACGACAAACGCCGCTGGAACCGTGATTTTGCAGAGCCAGGACTTCCTGACCCTTTCGCAGCAGCCCGAGATTTCGGGGAACCCGCCGCCGGCCAAGACGCCGACGGCTCCATTGGCCCCGCAGCCGACCGTGATCAATATGTTCTTTGTTACCAAGCTCAATCCGCCATCGCAACAAGCCGGCGGCCAGCTCTATGGCTTCAGCTGGATCAACAACAACGGCGTCTCGATCGGCGGAAACACATTTTTCCCCCCTTTCCCGCTGACGCCTCGGACCGACACCTTGGCGCACGAGATCGGCCATGATCTCGCCCTCGACCACACGACCTTCGGGGCGGGACCCTACGACCCGTATAATTCCGTCAGCAACCCGAATGGCGGGGTGCTACCGCCGATCCCGGCCAGCCCCTTTATCGGCGAGTGCGATGCGAAATATCCGGCTTGCATGGCCAATCTGATGACGACTGGCAACCTGCGCACCGAACCGACGGTCGCCTGTGTGCTTGCGATGCCACCGCTACCGGCCGGATGCTCGGGCAAGCCCACCGTGGCAAATGGATTGGCCGATCAAGTGGCCACCATGGCGCAGCAGGGGCCGCTTCTCCCGGTGCCACAGCAAGCGCAGGTGGTGAAGAGCGGGTTTCTCAACCCAATCCCGCAATCAACGACGACGGCGAGCGATCCGCCGGCGAGCAGCTCGATCACCTTTACCGTGACCGGCGCCGCCAACGGCCGGCCGAACCAGACGCTGCTCGCCTGGGTTCTGACGCTGCCCTCCGGGCTCAAATTCAACAATCGGTTTCATATTCTCTCCCAATCTCGGCAGAACCTGTTGCAGGATGCCGACTTCCCGCATCCGGACAGCGACAACAGCAATTCCGGGCACTACAACCTTGGATCGGTATATAGCCAATGCATGGCGACGTCTGCGCAATGTTTGATCATGGAGTTCAACCTTCCGGGAGCCGGGGCAAATGATAATATTAAATTTTCCAAAGGCTTCACCACCGCGGTTACCAACGCCGATTTGTGCGGCGCCGACATTACTCTAATATTCAGCGACGGGTATTCGACGACTGGAGCGCTGGGTCCTTGTCCTGGCGGGGTCGCTCCGGCAACCCTGACGGCAAGCTCGCAGAGCCCCGACCTGACGGCTCCGGTTCTGCCGCAAATCGTCGATCAGACTGCGTTTACCGCCGCCACCGCCGGCAGCCTGCCATGCACCGGCGGCAACGCCGCGACCGGCCAGTGCCCGGACGACCCGACGATGACCGGGGTCGAGGACGCCAATCCAAGCGAGGAAGGCGGACAGCAGTGCTATTTCCACGGCTCCCCGGTCCAATGCCCATAGCGGGTAGCCCGGGCTGAACCGCAGTCGACCGACGCGATGACGGCCGCGCCGCCGGCAGCCGATATGGCCGCAGCAGTTGTCAGGACCTTTGGCGAAGGCGGACGACACCGAAAAGACCGGCGAGCGCCGCGGCCAGCAGCGCCAGCGCCGAGGGTTCCGACACCGCTGCCAGGCTCGCGGTGAACGTCACGTTCCCGGTAACGCCGTACAGGATAAACGGCCCGCTGTCTGTGGGGAAAGAGACGCCAGCACTGATAAGCGGCGCACCCGTTATCGGCCCAATCGCTGTCGTAAGGTCGTATGTTGCAAAAGTCGAATTGACGTTATCAAGTATATCAAAGCCGAGCGTCAGATCCGAGAAACCGACGCTAGGAATAGCTGGAGCGGAGAATACTTCGGTCGTGTCGGTGAAGGTTTCCGGCGCGCCAGCGGCCACGCTTACAGTTGCCGTCCCGATATTTTCGAAGAGGGTTGGTCCGCCGATGACGTTGGCGGTATCGTTGACCATCGTCAGCACCACGGTGGCACCGGTGAATGCGACCCCATCGAGGCTGCCCGAGCCTACCGCCTGCTCGGTATAGGTGATCGGAACAGCAAACGCCGAGGTGGCCCCGAGCAAGGCTCCGGTGATGCCGACACCCAGCGCTGCGATAATTGTTGCCGGCTTGCGCATCGTCGCTTACTCCTCGATTTGAATTTTAATACTAGAGCAAAATTCATACCATCCATGTAAAATCATTCACTTAGATCAAGCCCTCGTATGGGCTGGGGAGCAACCTGTAAACTACTCCGACAGGCGCGTGCCGCTTTGAAGCCGTAAAACAAGTTCAAATTGACCTAATCTATTGACGTATTGTAAAATATTCCGACAAGGGCTCGAAGGGGTCGTTTCGGGAGGGGGCGCAGCAAGAACCGGGTGCGTTCTGCATTCGCTATTCGAAGCCGGCAAGGCGCAGGCCGTCGAGGATGTGATCGACCGCGGCGGGTTCGCTGAACAGCCGTTTCAAATTGCCCTCGACAAAGGCGAGATTGGCATTCAGCCGCCGGAGCTCGACGAGTGCCGCCTGCGCCTCCTCGAGCCGCCCAAGCTGGGCCAGCCCGGCGACGACATAGCGCAAGCCGCCCGGCCAGTTGCGGTTCAATGTCCAGGAGCGCCGCCCGATCTCGACCGCCTCCTGGTAATGACGCAGCTGGTAATGCGCGCCGGCGAGCGCCGGCAGCCAGATGAACAGCCTAGGATCGGTGGGGCTGAGGCGGATTCCCTTCTCTGCCTGCACGATCGCATCTTCCGGCCGGCCGCCGTAAAGACACATCTGGCCGAGCAGAACATGGGCGGCGGCAAAGCTCGGGTTGAGATTGATTGCCTCCTTAAGTGCCGCGATCGCGCGATCGGACCGCCGGGTCCACATCCCAACCAGGCCAAGCGCGAAGTGAGCGTTCGGATAGCGCGCGTCGAGGCCGACCGCGTGCTGGGCCAACTCATAGGATTCGACATAATTGTGCTCGACCTCGGCGGTCCAGCCCAGATAAGCCGCATTGCAAACAGCGATCGCCAACGCCGCGGTCGCTTGCGGATAGTGCGGATCGAGCGCCAGCGCGCGGCGAAAGTACGTCTGCGCCTCGACATTGTCGGGCTTGCTGTGGCGGTAATGGTGCCACACGCCGCGCTGATAGAGCGCATAGGCGTCCTCGTTGTGTTGCGGCTGGTCGGCGATCCGGTCGCGTTCAAATTTCAATAGTTCGGGCTCGATCGCGCCGGCGATCGTGGTGGTGATCTCGTCCTGCAACTCGAATAGATCGGTCAGGTCGCGATCGTAGCGCTCGGCCATAATGTGATGGCCGGTATCGGCCCGGATCAGCTGCGCGGTGACCCGCACCCGGTGGCCCGATTTGCGCACGCTGCCTTCGAGCACATAGCGCACGCCGAGTTCGCGCCCGACCTTTTTGACATCAACGGTCTGACCCTTGTAGGTAAAGGTCGAGTTGCGGGCGATGACCGGAAAGGCGCGCCAGCCGGCCAGCATCGTGATGATGTCCTCGGTGATGCCGTCGGCGAAATACTCCTGCTCCGGGTCGCCGCTGAAATTGGCGAACGGCAACACCGCGACGGCGCGGCGGTCGTCGAACGGTTCCTCATCGCTCGCGACCGGGGTCGCGGCTGCGGTAGTGGCCGGGGCGTCGCTGCGGCTGTCTTCGGCCGGCGCTTGATCCGCTGGACCGCCCATGCCGAACACGCGAACCGGCTGGCGAATGTTCTTCAGATCCTTCGGGCCCAGATATTCGAAGTCGAATTCGACCTTGCCGACGACCTGGTCGTGAACGTTCTCGGAAAGATAGATGCTGCCCGGTTCGGCCAGGGCGGCGAGCCGGGCCGCGATATTGACGCCGTCGCCAAAGACATCGCCGCCCTCGGCGATGATGTCGCCGAGATTGATCCCGATGCGCATGGCGATGCGTCGCTCGTTCGCCAGGCCGCGGTTCTTTTCGCCCATGCCGTGGCGCAATGCGGCGGCGCAGCGCACCGCATCGACCACGCTTTCGAACTCGACCAGCGCGATGTCGCCGGTCTGCTTGAAGATCTTTCCGCCGTGTCGGGCGCTCAGCGGCGCGATGATGTCGCTCAACACCGCCCGCAGCTCGGCGAAGCCCTCGACCTCGTCTCCGGGAACCAGTCGGCTATGGCCGGCGACCAGAATTGCCGCCAGACGGCGCCTTGTTCGGCCGCGGGCTTCCTCGGACATGATCTGGGCACACCTATCCCAAGCTGCAGCGATAATGCGCCGCGAACCGTCCCGACCCTGTGAGCAACCTCACACCGGCGTGCGATTTACAGGACATTAACAGAGTAGCGGCGCGGCTGATACAATTGATCGACCCCGCGCCGGTGGGCCGGGCTTCGCCGTCACTCCGGCAGATGGGCGGCGCGCAGCAGGTCGAGATCGGGCTGGAGCTGCGCCGCGTCGGCAAAGCGGATGCTCCTCAGCGCCCCGAGATGAAAGTTGGGCGCGATTTGCGCAAGGCGCTGCACCGCCTGCGCTGCCTCCCCGGCATGGCCGAGACGGGCGGAACCCAAAGCCAGCACGCAATAGGGAAACGCGAAATAGCGATTGCCGGCGATCGCCTGGCGCGCATGCGCCACCGCCTCCTCGGCCCGCCCGGTCAGCAGACACGCCAGCGCCATGGCAAAGGCGGCCTGATACACAAGCGGCTCCAGCGGGCTCAGATGGAGGGCCCTTTTGGCGTGCTCGATGGCCCGCGGGTATTGTCCGCACAGGCACCGCGTCACCGCGTCAAAGCCGAGCACGATGGCGGCGTTGGGGTTCATCATCGCCGCTCGATCGACCGCCGCCAGAGCCAGATCATGGTCGCGGGTCAAGGCGGCGCGCACCGCGCCGGCGACGGCCAGCGCCAGCGGCACGTCGGCGCCGCCGTCGATCGCCAGGCGGGCGAAGCGCTTGGCTTCCTCCCGGTCGTCTGGCTCGGTCCCCGGCCAATTCATCAGATGGCGCTGCTGCCGGCACCAGGCGGCGAGCGCGTTCGCCGTCGGATAGCCGGGGTCTTGTTGCAGCGCCTGATCGAGCAGGTGCAGCGCCGTCTCATTGTCGGCCGCGGTCTCGGCAAAGCAGGCGGGCAAGGCGCGCAGGGTCAGATCGTAGACATCGAGAGCGGCCTCGGGCTTGCGCCGCGCCCGCTCGATCTCGGCCAGGCGCAGCACCGGCGCCACCGAGCCGATCGCACTCTCGGTGATTTTGTCCTGCAAGTCGAAGCTGTCTTCGAGGGTGCCGTCAAACCGGTCGGCCCATAGATGCTGGCCGCTGGCCGCGTCGACCAGCTGGCAGCTGACCCGAACCCGGCTGCCGGCCTTGCGCAAGCTGCCCTCGACCACATAGCGGACCCCGAGTTCGCGGGCCAGCTGCTTGGCGTCGGCGCCCTTGTGCTTATAAGAAAAGCTGGTGTTGCGGGCGATCACCGAAAACCATCGCGCCCGCGCCAGCTCGGTGATCAGATCCTCGGCAACGCTGTCGAGGAAAAATTCGGCGTCGGCATCGCCGCCCAGATTCTGGAACGGCAGCACCGCGACCGCCGGCTTTTCCGGAGCCGGCTTTGTCGGGGCCGAAGCGGCCGCAGCCAGGACCGCCGGAGCGGCGGCGGCAACCGCGCGGCTGGCGGCGCCGGCTTCGGCTTCGGCTTCCGGCGGGGCGGCCGAGACCACCCGGAAGACACGGACCGGACGCACGATATGCGCGACCTCGTGTTCGCCCAGATCCTCAAAGGCGATCGGCAACCGGTCGCGCACCTGGTCGCGCACCGCGCGGCTTACATTGATCCCTCCCGGCTCGGCTAGGCTCTCCATCCGCGCGGCGATGGTAACGCCGTCGCCGTGAATAAGGTCGCCGTCGGTCACGACGTCGCCCATGTTGATCGCGATGCGCAGCCGGATGCGGCGATCGGCCGGGGCGGTGGCGCCGTGCTCGGGCATCGCGCGCTGAATCGCCAGCGCGCAGCGCACCGCATCGAGGACGCTGCCGAACTCGACCAGGAGCCCATCGCCCATCGCCCGTACAATGCGGCCCTTGTGCTCGGCGATGCTGGCGTCAACCAGATCGCGGCGGACCCTTTGCAGCGCCGCCAGGGTACCCTCTTCGTCGAGCCCCATCAGCCGCGAATAGCCGACGACATCGGCGCACATGATGACCGTAAACCGATGCTCTACCCGCGTCTCGTTGGCCACCCCCGCGGTCCTCTGTCATCCCGGCGCCGCTGGCGGCAGCCTAGTCCCGAGAGTTCTGGCGTCAAGGAACTTGCGTCCGCTCTTTGACGCTGTTCGGCCCGCTGCGGGCTTGGGGGCGGCTCTAGGCGCCCTCGGCGATAATCATGTCGTAGGCCGGGATGGTCAGGAATTCGGGGAACTCGGGCGCTTCGATCAGGTCGCCAATGAGGCGGCCGGCGTCCGCGTAGCGGTCGTGGCGATAGGCCCCATTGCCGGCCAGTTCGCGCAGCTTGGCGGTTTCCTCATCGAGCATCGTGCGGCACAATGCCGCGTCGATGGTGCGGCCGTCTTCGAGCCGGGCGCGGTGGCGGATCCATTGCCACACCTGGGCGCGGCTGATCTCGGCGGTGGCGGCGTCCTCCATCAGGTGATAGAGCGGCACGCAGCCACTGCCGCGCAGCCAGGCTTCGATATAGCCGATGCCGACATTGAGGTTCTGGCGCAGCCCGGCCTCGCTGATCGTGCCCTCGGGCACGGCGAGCAGATCGGCGGCGTCGACATCGACATCCTGGCGCTTGCGGGCGATCTGGTTGGGCTGCGGCATCTCGCGATCGAAGATCTCCTTGGCGATGCCGACCAGCCCCGGATGGGCGACCCAGGTGCCGTCATGGCCGTCGCCGGCCTCGCGGCGCTTGTCGGCGCGCACCTTGTCCATCGCCGCCGCGTTCGCGGCCGGATCGTCGCGGATCGGGATCTGCGCCGCCATGCCGCCCATCGCATGGATCTCGCGCCGGTGACAGGTTTTAATCAGCAGCAGGCTGTAGCTGCGCAGAAAATGGCTCTCCATCGTCACCTGCCCGCGATCGGGCATCAGGCAGGCCGGGTCCTCGGCAAACTTTTTGATTGTGCTGTAGATATAATCCCAACGCCCACAATTGAGGCCGGCCGAATGGTCGCGCAATTCGTAGAGGATCTCGTCCATCTCAAATGCGGCAAGGATGGTTTCGATCAGCGCGGTCGCACGGATCGTGCCCTTCGGTAGGCCCAGTTTGGCCTGAGCGTCGACAAATACGTCGTTCCAGAGCCGCGCCTCGAGGTGGTTCTCGATCTTCGGCAAATAGAAATAGGGGCCACTGCCGCGCGCCACCAATTCCTTGGCGTTGTGAAAAAAGAACAGGCCGAAATCGAACAGCGCGCCCGACATCGGCGCGCCATCGACCAGCACGTGCTTTTCCGGCAGATGCCAGCCGCGCGGGCGCACGAATAAAACCGCGGTCTTGCCGCTTAGCGCGTAATGCCGGCCGGTCTCGGGATCGTCGAAGGCAATGCTGCGCCGTACTGCATCGCACAAATTAGCCTGGCCCTCGAGCAGGTTGTCCCAGCTGGGCGTGGTCGCGTCCTCGAAATCGGCCATATAGACATTGGCCCCGCAGTTAAGCGCGTTGATCACCATCTTGCGGTCGGTCGGGCCGGTGATCTCGGTGCGGCGGTCGGCGAGGTCGCGCGGGATCGGCGCCACCCGCCAGTGACCATCGCGGACCGGCTTGGTCTCGGCCAGGAAATCAGGCTTCCAACCAGCATCGAGGCGGCGCTGGATCGCGGCCCGATGATCAAGCAGACGATGGCGCTCGGCGCCGAATTTGCGCTCGAGACCGGCGAGAAAGGCCAGCGCCTGGGGGTTCAGCAGCGCCTGATAGCCAGGCTTCATTGCGCCGCGAACGAGGACACCCTCAGGCAAATCAATGGCCTGCAAATCGGCGGCGGGCAAATCGGTGGTTTTGGCCATCGCAGACATCTCCCATGTGCTGCATCTGCTGCCGGCAGCACCGAGCCGCCAGCATCCAAAACCGCCTTCAAGCGCTCCCTTGCCAAACTCCTTGGATCTGTCCGCGTTCTTTCGCGCGCGCAACCAGGGCAACGGGCTCTCGTCGCCGCCCATCGATCGCGGATATGATGCAGTGCAACATCGGCCCGGTCAACCGCTGATCGCCGCCCCGAAATGTGGGCGCCGCGCCGGCGCCCGTGCACAACAGGACGCCGGCGGTCACCTCCGGGGGAAGATCAGGCTGCGGCCTTTTTACGATTGGCGGCAAGCCGAGCATCGACCGTGGCGACGGTCTGGTCGACGGTGGCGTTGCGCATGCCGTACTGCGCGCCGATGATCTGCACCAGCCGGTCGGTGCGCTCAATGTTCGGGGCGCCATTGTCGAGCGCGCGGGCCGCCGAGGACGGCCGCACCAGATCGCGCGCCGCCGCGGCATATTTCTCGAACGGCACCAGATCGTTTCCCGAGGCACCCATCTTCTCGCACACCCCACAGACGAAATCATAAACGGCGCGCGAGGCCTCGGGATCGGCGTGCACCGCGTCGTTGATGGTGATCGAGCCGTCCGGGCGCACGCAGCGGTAATTGCCGGTCAGCAGCATCGCCCACTTCGCCAACGGCACAAAGATCGAATCATGCACCTTGAGCTTGACCGGCAGCTCGATCGCCTGGCCGTCGCCCGGGTCATAGCGCACCGCTTCGATGTCGGCCTGCATCTGGCGCAGAATCGCGGTCGGCGCCTCGGCGGCAAAGCGCGCCGCCTTGAAGTTGGTCGGCAGGGTCACTTGCAAAACGTTGATCTTTTCGCCGGGCGGCCGGATCGCCTGCGGGTCTGGGCTGCACAGAGTCACGAGCCCCGGCTCGAAATTGTCCCACACCCCGGCATCGGTGTAGCACGTCCTCAACGGGTCGGCAGCGAGGCCCGGAATGCGCTTCATGTAGGGCAGCGGCGGCATGTTCATGATCGACATGCACGCCACCCGCTTGCGCGCCGCCGCATCGAGCAATTCGCGCACGCCGGGCGAGCGGTATTGCGGCTCCTGCATGGCCAGCACCACCAGATCGTAGTCGGCCGGGTCGACGTCGCCGGGTCCGGCCGCCCGCAGGCTGCCCGGCAATTTGCGCGAAGTCGAGCTCGATCGGCTCCTTGCGGCCCCGGATCGGCATGCGCACGCGCGCTCCCTCGCTGTTGAACGCCGCGATTTCCGCCGGCAGGCATACCAGGGTTATCCGGTGGCCGCCAAACAACAGCTTGGTCGCCAGCAGCGAGCCATAGGACGCCCCCATCATCAACACGTTGTAAGCGGTCATCAGCTTTCCTCCCAATCGGGTAGCAGCGCCGGGCTGCCGTCGAATTGGTCGCGAACTTGCCGGATGCCGGCTATTTAGGCAAGCCAGAAGCCTGGTTAGGCAAGCCTGGAGCCTCCGCGGCGAGGATCGCAGCGAGCCCGGCACGGTAATCGGGAACGCGCAGGACGACCCCGAGTTCCTGCCTGATCAGGGCGTTGGAGACCCGCTTGTTATCGTCGTAAAAGCTGCGCGCCATCGCCGACAGAGGGGCCTCGGCAAACGGCGTCAGCGGCGGCGCCGGCAGGCCCAACAGAGCGGCGGCGTGGGCCACCACCGCGTCCGCTGCGGCGGGCTCGTCGTCGCACACATTGTAGACGGCCCCTGGGCGCGGCCGGCCCATCGAGGCGGCGAGCACCCGCGCCAAATCCTCGATGTGGATGCGCGAGAACACCTGGCCGGGCTTGTCGACCCGGCGGGCGGTGCCGGCGCGCAATGCCGCGAACGGGCTGCGGCCGGGGCCGTAGATCGCGGCCAGCCGGAAGATATGGACCGGGACCCCGTGCTTTCGCCACAGCTCGAGCCAACCTTGCTCGGCCGCGACCCGGCGCTGGCCGCGCTCGCCGCTCGGCCGCAATGCGCTGGTCTCGTCGACCCAGCCGCCGGCGCGGTCGCCATAGACCCCGGTCGTCGACAGATAGCCGAGCCAGGCGAGCCCCGGCACTTGCGCGATGTCGCCGCCATGGCTGTCGAGCACCGGGTCGCCGGCCGCATCGGGCGGCACCGACACCAGCACGTGCGTCGCCCCGACCAGCGCCGCGGCGGGCAGCGGCCGGCCGCGCTCGAACCGGTCGGCGGCGAAGCCGCGGGCGCGAAGATCCGCCCTTGTCTCGGCATTGCGGCAGGTGCCGCCCACCTCCCACCCGTCGGCGACGAGCAGGCGGGCCAAGGCCAGCGCGCTATAGCCGAGGCCGAAGCAGAACAGGCGGCTGTGCGCCGCGCTCATCGAACGCAATTGCCGGCCGCCTCGATGCGGTCGTTGCGGGGGGCGCAGGCCGGAGCGCGTCTCTCGGACCGGCCCGACGCCCCGCTTTCGGGAGCGAAAGCCAAAATCTGCCCACCTCGGCAAGGCCGATCCGCGACGGCCGATGCCAATCCCATGCCCAATATCGCGGCAGCCCCGCACTGTGCTATAGGCTGTGCGGCGAACCCGCGCAACGAGGGGGAAAATGCGGGCAATTCGGCGATCGGCTCGCCGCCTTTGGCTTGTCTCCTTGCTGGCGCCGCTGGTGCTGGCGCCGCTGTTGCTGGCGCCGCTGTTGCTGGCGCCGCTGTTGCTGACGGCGAATGCGGCCGAGCAGCCGGGCCAATCCGCTCCGGGCCCGGCGCTCGCACCGGCCCCGACGCAGGGCGCGCCGCGCTCGGCCGCCGCCGATGCGGCAACCTACGCCCACTGCATGCAGCTCACCCGCCAGGATCCACACGCCGCGCAGCGCCTGGCGCAGACTTGGCTCGCGCATGGCGGGGCGCATCCGGCCGGCCATTGCGCCGCGGTCGCGCTGATCGCGCTCGGCAAGTACCAGGAGGGGGCGACCCGCCTCGAGCAGCTGGCTCGGGCGATGACCAAGGCACCGGCAGCGCTGCGCGCCGATGTGCTCGACCAGGCAGGACAGGCCTGGCTGCTGGCCGGCGACCCGGTGCGCGGCTATGCCGCGGCGGGCGAGGCCCTCGCGTTGCAGCCGGGCGATCCCGATCTGTTGATCGACCGCGCCGAGGCGGCGGCCTCGGCCGGCTATTACAACCGCGCGATCGGCGATCTCGACCGGGTGCTGCAAACCCATCCCGAGCGCGTCGATGCACTGATCTACCGCGCCTCGGCCTATCGCGCTCTCGATCGCCTCGATCCGGCGCGCGCCGATATCGACCAGGCTCTGACGCTGACGCCCAATTCGCCGGCGGCGCTACTCGAACGCGGCAACATCCGCCGTCTCGAAGGCGATGCGGACGGTGCCCGTCACGATTGGGAGGCGGTCGGCCATGTCGCCCCGGGCAGCCCGGAGGCGATAGCGGCGCTGGCCAATCTCGAGCAACTGACCAAAAACCTCGGTGCGGTGCCACCGGCGCGGCCGGTCGGCAGGGCGCCACCGCGGTGAGCCGCCAGATTTTCGATCGCCGTGCTCCGCAGCGCCGGCGGGTTCTGGCCAATGGCCTCGCAGCACTCGCAGCCGGCGTCGCCGGCGGTGTCGGCGCGCCGGCATCCGTGCTTGCCGCCGCCACGGGCGAAAGCGCGGAGCTGCGCCGTCTTGCCGCGCACAAGGGGCTCCTCTACGGGACCACGATCTCGGCGGCCCAGATCACGCATGATCCGGCCTTTGTCGCGCTGGTGCTGCGCCAGGCCGCTCTCGTCGTGCCCGAGAACGACATGAAATGGGCCGACATCAATCGCGGCGCTCCCGGCGACGACGATTTCCGTCGCGCCGACACGGTCGTCGGGTTCGCGGTCGAGGGCCGCCTGGCGCGGCGCGGCCACAATATGTTGTGGTATTTCCGCACGCCCTCCTGGTTTTTCGCGCTGCCAAGCCGGGCGGCGCAAGAGCGCGCGGTAATCGACCGGATCCGGGCGCTGGGCGGGCGCTATCGCGGCATGATCCACAGCTGGGATGTGGTCAACGAGCCGATCGAGCCCAAGGACGGCCGCCCGGACGGGCTGCGCAAGGCGGTCTTTCTCGACGCCCTCGGGCCGGGCTATCTCGACCTCGCCTATCGCACCGCGCGCGAAGCCGATCCCAAGGCGCAGCTCGTCGTCAACGAATATGACATCGAGCTCGACACCCCCGAGCAGGAGACCCGGCGTACCGTGCTGCTCAACCTGCTCGAGCGGATGCAGCGGGCGGGGACCCCCCTCGACGCGGTCGGCATCGAAGCACATCTGACGGCGGCCGGCGGGCCACCCTTTTCGCCGGCGCGGCTGCGGCGGTTTCTGGCCGACATCGCCGGGCTTGGGCTCAGCATCCAGATCACCGAGCTCGACGTCACCGACCAATACGCGCCGGCTGATTTCGCGGTTCGCGACCGGCTGGTCGCCGACACCTACCGCAGATTTCTCGATGCCGCACTCGATGAGCCGGCGGTCAAGATGGTGGTGACCTGGGGTCTGTCGGACCGCCATAGCTGGATCGTGCGCCGCCAGACCAACCAGGCGAAGTGGCGCAAGGACGGGCTGCCGTCGCGGCCATTGCCGTTCGACGCCGAGCTGCAGCCGACGCCGGCTTTTTCGGCGATGGCGGCAGCCTTCGCGGGGGCGCCGTACCGTGCTCTCGGCTAGCGTGGCGGGTCACGCGGCGGCCCGCGAGCGTTGGGGAAAGTTCAGCGGGCTTGATCAGAAGGTGGCGCGGACGCCGACGGTCACGGCAATCGGCGCAGCCGGGCTGTAGCTGCGCGGGTCGGTGGCGCCGGGGGCCTGGACGATCGGCACCGAGGCGGTCGGGGAAAAGGTGCCGTAGGTGTAGTAGGTCGCGTCGAAGGCGTTTTCCAACAGCGCGAACAGCTGGAGATTTCGGGTGACCTGATAGCTGGTGTGCAGGTTCAGCACGAAGTAGGGGGGCGTCAGTGCAGTCAGATTGGCCTCGTCGCCAAACAGGAACTGCCCCGCCGCGGCAATCGCATCGCCGCCAATCGTCCAGGCGTCGGTGACTTTGTAGTCGACGCCGAGCTTGAACAAGTTATTGGGGATTCCGGGAAGCCGGTCGCCGGGCTGGACCTGGATATTGCCATTGGCATCGGCGCCCGGATTGTTCTCGCTCAATTCGGTAAAGCCGGTCTGAAACGTCGCGTCAACGTACGAATAGGCGATCCAGGCGAGCAGGCGATCGGTCTTGAGCTTGAAGTCGATATCGAAACCCTGGCGCCGGGTCGCGCCGATGTTCTGAAAAAACGCACGGCCTTGGATCGGGCTGTTCACCAGCCAGATGTCGTCGGCGAGGGTGGTGTGATAGAGCGCCAGATCGGATGTCAGCCGCGCTCCGGTAAAAGGATGGGTCTCGGCCCGAATTCCGGCCTCGACCGTGTGCGCGACGACTTGCTTCAGGTTCGGGTCGCCGACAAAGAAGTTGCCGAGGCTGCACGGGCTGGCGGCACTGGCGCAGCTGAGCTCGGCCGGGGTCGGCGCCCGGTTTGCCTCCGCCCAGCTCGCATAGAGGCTGAGCGCTGGTAGGATCTTGTAGGTCAGGCCCGCCGAGGGGTTGAAGCGGCCATAGGTATGGTCGCCGGTCAGCGCCGTGCCAATCTGGTCGTTGAGGTTGATCTGCGCCAGATTGTAGCGGCCGGCGACGTTGGCCGACAGCAACCGGGTGAGGTCGTAGGTGTCGGTAAAAAACGCCCCGTAATAGGCGTTGGCGATGCCAACGCGCACCGGGGCGATCAGCCCGCCGGCCTGGTCGATCGTGATGCCGGGACCGGCGAACACCCGATCGGCGAGCGACAACCCGCCGATCTGGGTGCTGGCGCCGAACAGGGTTTGGCCGCCGTCGAAGCTTGCCCCGACGATGAACTGGTTGGAGCGCCCGAGCACCTCTTTGTGGTTGGTCGCCTGCAGCGAGGCGCCGTACCCGTTGGTGTTGGTCGATTGCTGATCGAGATCCGAATATGGGCCGCCATTAAGAAAATCGGCAATCGGGGCGCCGTTGCGGCCGGTCGCGAACACGCCCGGGCTCACGCACAGAAAGCCCGACCCGTCATCGCATGGCGAGGCATCCGCGACATTGCCGTTATAGACCTTTTGCAGCAAATAATCGTAATAGGCGTTTCCCTGCAGCGATGTATTGTCGGACACGTCGTAGTTTCCGGTAAGATTTACCCGGGTATATTTATTGGTTATCAGGTTGGGCGCGGTGAATTGCGCCGCGGGATCGACCGCCAACAGCTGGACCGGTGCGGTTCCGGGGCCGTTCAGCCGGGTCTGAGCCGCGGTCACATTGACGTGGACCTCGCCGCGCTCGCCGCGCCAGCCGAGATCGCCATAAAAGTTGCCGAGATCGGAGGATTGCAGGTCGCGCCAACCGCCCTCCTGCAGTCCGCTGCCCGCGGCATAGACCGCGACATTGCCGCTGCGTACCCCGTATTGAAATTCGCCCTGGTAGTGCGCGAACGAGCCGCCGAGCAGATCGATCTCGGCGCCGGGATAGGTGAACCCGTTCTTCATCTCGACCGACAACGCGCCGCCGAGCGCGTTGAGCCCGAACACCGGGTTCGAGCCGACGAGGTCCATGCGCGCGACCGCCAGGCTCGGGATCAGATCCCAATTAACGGTGTCGCCAAACGGCTGGTTGAACCGCGCGCCGTTCAGATAGACCGCGAGCCCCTGCGGGTTGCCCTGCAACGGTGAGGCCTGGAAGCCGTGGTAGAACAGGCTCGGTTGAAACGGGTTGCCGGCCGCGGCGTCGAGGCTGACCCCGGGGACCGCCTCGTTCAATGCCCGCAGCGCATCGGCATTGCCGTCGCGGGTGATGTCCTGGCCGGTCACCACATTGCTTTGCGCCGGTACCTTGTTGCGATCGACCCCTGAGCCGAGCAGCGGGGTGGCCCCGACGATTTCGACGGTCGGGAGCACCGTGATGGCCGACGCCGCCGGGGTCGCGCTGCCGCTGCTGGCCGCAGGCGGGTTCTGGGCCAGCGCCGGATGCGGCCATAACGCCGCCAAAAGCGCCAATCCGGCGGCGCTTTGTCGGGCAAAAACCCACGCCCGGCGGTCCGGTTTCGTCCGGAACGATGCCGGGCATGTCAAATCGAACGGGTTCGATCTCACCCGTTGGTTTTATCGCGTTTCCTCGATTAGCGAGACAGATGATTAGCCGGAATTGGCCCGCGCGCACCGAAATCGTCGCGTGCCCGGCAATCGCCGGCGACGCCCGCGTCAAGCCCGCATCGATTTTCAGTCCCGCTTGGGCCGAGAACTCGAGCCGGATTCTTCGCTCGATCGCGTGGCCCGGCCGCCGCGGCTCGCGCCGGTCGCGGCGCCGACCTTCTTGACCCGGCCGGGATCGGCTACGATCGGCAGACGGCCTGACGGCCGGCTTCGGCGAAGGGGCGGCAAAATGAAGCTTTACAGTTTTTTCCGGTCCTCGGCCGCGTTTCGCGTCCGCATCGCCCTCAATTTGAAGGGGCTTGCCTATGAGACGGTCCCGATCCACCTGCGGCGCAATGATCAGACTAAGCCCGATTACCGCGACGTCAACCCGCAAGCCCTGGTCCCGACACTCGAGGATGACGGCCGCATCCTGATCCAGTCGATGGCGATTATCGAATACCTCGACGAAACCCATCCCGACCCGCCGCTTTTGCCGGCGAACCCGGCCGATCGGGCGCGGGCGCGGGCGCTCGCCGACATCGTCGCCTGCGACATCCACCCGATCGACAATCTGCGAGTGCTGCGCTACCTGACGCATTCGTTCGGCCGCGGCGAGAGCGACATCGCCGCCTGGTACAATCATTGGATCGACACCGGCTTTCAGGCGCTCGAAACGCTGCTCGCCGGCGACCCGCGCACTGGGGTTTTCTGCCATGGCGACCAGCCCGGTCTGGCCGATGTGGCCTTGGTGCCGCAGGCGGTCAATGCCGAACGCTATCGCCTCGACATGACCCCCTATCCGACGATCGCCAGGATCGTCGCCAGCTGCATGAAGCTCGGCCCGTTTCAAGCGGCCCACCCGGACAACCAGCCCGACGCCGAGCATTGAGCCCGGTCGGTTCGGGTTGCGCGAGCACGCACCAAGCGGCGGGTCTCGCCCCACTGCCGTGCTACTGCCGATGCTGATCGGCGACCATGGTCTTCAGGGTGCCGAGATCGACGGCGCCCGGCACCACCCGATCGCCGACAATGAAGGCCGGGGTGCCGTGAATGTTGAGCGCGTCGGCCAGAACCAAATTGTCCTTCAGCTGTCGGGCAATCTCGGGTGACGCCATATCGCGTTTGAGCCGGTCGACATCGAGCCCGACCGAAGCCGCCACCTGGAAGATGGTGTCGTCGCTAATGTTTCCGCGCGCCGCCATCATCGCCGCGTGAAACGCGTCGTACTTGCCCTGGCGCTGCGCCGCGAGGGCCGCGTGCGCGGCGGTAACCGACACCGGCCCGAGAATCGGGAATTCCTTATAGACGAGGCGCAGCTGCGGGTCCTGCTTGATTAGCGCTTCGAGCGATGGCTGAACCTGCTTGCAATAGGGGCAGCGGTAGTCGAAGAACTCGACGATCGTGGCGCTGCCTTGCGGATTGCCGCCGACCGGGGTTGCCGGGTTGTCGTAGATCTCCGGGCGATGCTGCGTCACCGCTTGCGAGGCTTTGGCGTCGTTGTCGCGGTCGAGCTTGTCCTCCGCCGCCCGCAGCGCGGCGATCAGCACGTCGGGGTGCTGCAACAGATAATCGTGAACGACCGTTTCGATCTGCTGCCGCTGCGGTATTGTCGCGTCGGCCGCCCGGCTCGCGCCGCAAGGGGCCACAGCCACGAGCGCGCAAACCAGCGCCATGATCATCACGCGTACGCCAACCAGCATCAACTCCGCTCCCCAATACAAAGTGACGGCGGCAACCCCGCCCGGTCCAAATCGTCCGAACGCGGCCTAATCGTCGAGCTCCCTGGCCTGGCTGCGGATCTCCTGCGCCCGGCCATAGGCGGCGCTGCTCCGGGGCAGCAGATGCTCGGCTTGGCCGGCTTCCCCGACCGCGTCCTTTTTGTTGTCAGCGGCGAGCGCTTCCTCGGCCAGGGACAGCGCCGCCATGCCGAACTGATGGTCGCGCCCATAAGCGGTCGCCAGCAGGTGCCAGGCCTCGACGTCCTTGTCCTCGGTACGCAACGCATCGCTCAGATAGGCGATCGCAAGCCGGTTCTGGGCCGGCTCATGGTTCTCGATATAGACCTGAGCGAGTTCGATCCGCAGCAGCGGCGCGTCCGGATCGAGACGAAGCGCTTGCTCATATGGGCCCACCGCCTGTGCGACATGGCCATTCTCGAACAGCATCTGGCCTTTCAGCTCGCGAAAATACGGGTCGGCCGGATCGTCGCGGATCAGCCCGTCGATTTCGGGCAGAGCCTTGTCGAGGTCCGGAATACGGTAGAGCGCGATCGCCCGGGCATAGCGCGCCAGAACCGAATGGTCGTCGGCCGGGTATTTGGCCAGGGTCGAAGATGGCGGCTCGGTGAACGCGGCGAGCTTGGCCTTGATGCGCTGCAGCATGGCGATCCAGGATGGCTTGTCCGGAACATTTGAATAGGGCGAGCGGTCGACGTGATCTCGGACGTAATCGATGCGCTCCTGGGTGAGCGGATGATCGGTCAGGTAGGGGTTCTCACGCTCTCCGGTCAGCAGCTCCTCGGTCTGCATCATTTCCAGGAACTGCAATAGACCGCGAGCCGATTGGTGGGTGGCATCGAGAAAATTCATCGCGGCATGGTCGGCGGTGGCTTCCTGGGTCACCGAGAATTGCAGAAAAGCTCGCTCGCCGACCCCGGCAGCACCCAGCAGCGCCGCGCCACCGTCGCTGCCGTGCGAGGCCACCGTCGCGGCCGCCCCGGCGACCATCGCGATGATCTCTTCGATGCTGGCGTCGCGCATCGCCTCAGCGTCCTTGTAGAGATGGCCGCCGGCGATGTGGCCGGTCTCGTGCGCGAGCACGCCGATCAGCTGGTTCGGCGACTTCGCTCGCAAAAGTAGGCCGGAATTTATGAAAATATTCTGACCGCCGGCGACAAACGAGTTGATGCTGTCATCAGCGACCAGATAGACGTGGACGGCGTCGGGGTCGAGCCCGGCTACCTGCCAGATTGGCGTCATCATCGTGCGGATATCGGCTTCGATTTCGGTGTCGCGCAACAGGCTCACGCTGTTGCCACCGCCCGGCTGCGCCGCGGCGATCTGGGCAAAGGCAAGCACCACGACGGCCATCAGAGCCGCGGCCCTCAGAACAGGACGGAGCAACATCGATCCCGCTTTCAAAAAGCGCGTCGGCAGACCCGACCGAGTTGGCGCTCGGCGAAGCCGAGCCGGCCGTCACGATAGAATTGCGGCCGCTCCGCCGCAAATGACGCCGGCTCCCAGCCCCACCCGTCCAGGTTCGCCACTCCCAATTCCGCCACTCCCAGGCCCGGCGCCATTCGAGCCCAGCGCCAGCTAGGATTGGATCAGCCGCTGCCACCAGCCCCGGCGCGGGTTTACCGGCCGCTCCGACACCGGCTCGGTCGCATGGGCCGGCTCGGTCGCATGGGCCGGCTCGGTCGCATGGGCCGGCTCGGTCGCATGGGCCGACTCAGTCGCATGAGCCGGCTCGGTCGCATGGGCCGGCTCCGGTAGCGGCGCCGATGGCGTCTCGGGCGCGGGCGCCTCTGGCGCGGGCGGCGGCAAGCTTTCTTCCGGCTCGGCCGCGGCTCGGGGATCGGGCTCCGGCTCGCGCGCCGGGCGCAGCTGCCACACCGGGGCGGCGGCCCCGAGGCGCCCTTCCCGATCGGAGACCGGATCGGCGGAGACCGGATCGGCGGAGATCGCGTCGGCGGCAACCGCATCGAGGCTGACCGGAGATTGCCCGGTCGGCGACGCTGCGGACAGAACGTTCGCGTGTTGCCAGGGCGGTGCTGCGGGTTCGCCGGCGAGCGCCGGCATGCTCGCGGCTTCGAACGCGGCCTCACCCGCCAAAGCCGGTTCCGGCACGCCAACTTCCTCGGGCAACGGCATCGCCGCCTCGACGATTTCGGTTTCGCCCGGTTCGGTTTCGCGGCCTGCGGTTCCGCCCGCACCGAGATCTTCGCCGCCCTCGTCGTCGACAGCCACGATCTCGACTGTGGCTGCGGCCGGGCCCAGCTCATCGATGCCGTCCTCGCGCCGCCCGCGCCGCCTGCCGCCGCGCCGCCCGCGCCGGCGTCGCTGCTTGTCGCCGTCCGCGTCTTCCTCGCCGTTGCGATGCTCGCTCGGCTCGGCCCCGGCGGCGGCCGCCGGCGCGTCGGCCTCGGCTTCCTCGGTCTCATCGGCGCGCGCCGCTATGGCTGGGCCGCGGGTCCCGGCTTCGTCGTCGTGCCGGCGCCGCCGCCGGCGGCGGCGGCGGCCGCGACCGCGCTCGTCCTCGCCATCGGCCTCGGACGTCAGGGCGCTGCCGCCCTCCGCTGTTGCCTCGCCCTCAACTTCGTCCTCGGGCTCCTCCTCTTCGATCTCGCTCGCCTGGGTCAACGGCGCCGGCGCCACCGCCGCCGTCTCTCCCGGCTCGTAGGCGCGCAATCGTTCGAGCCGGAAGGCCGGCGGGATCAGCGCATCGTCGCGCGCCACCAGCACGTGAATGCCATAGCGCGCTTCCAGCTGCGCCAAAGAGTCACGCTTATGGTTGAGGATGTAGAGCGCCACCGCGGTCGGCACATAAATGCAAACCTCGGCCGAGCGCCGCCGCATGCCCTCCTCTTCGATCGAGCGCAGCACATAGAGTGCCGTCGATTCGGTCGAGCGGATGAACCCGGTGCCGCCGCAATGCGGACAGGGCTGGGTCGAGGTCTCGACCAGGGACGGTCGCAGCCGCTGGCGCGACATTTCGAGGAGGCCGAACGGGCTGATCCGGCCGACCTGGATGCGGGCGCGGTCGTTCTTCAGCGCGTCCTTGAGCCGCCGCTCCACCGCCCCCTGGTTGCGGTGCTCCTCCATATCGATGAAGTCGATGACGATCAGCCCGGCAAGATCGCGCAGGCGCAGCTGGCGGGCGATCTCCTCGGCCGCTTCGAGATTGGTGCGCAGCGCGGTCTCTTCGATGTTGCGCTCGCGCGTCGAGCGTCCCGAATTGACGTCGATCGCGACCAGCGCCTCGGTCTGGTTGATCACGACGTAGCCGCCCGAACGCAGCTGGACGATCGGCGAGTGGATCGCGTCGATCTGGCTCTCGACCTGAAAGCGGTGCAACAGCCCGATCTGCGGATCGCGGTACGGCTGGACCCGCTTGGCGTGGCTCGGCATCAACATCTTCATGAATGCCTTTGCCGTGCGGTAGCCGGCTTCGCCTTCGACCAGCACTTCGTCGATATCGCGGGTGTAGAGATCGCGAATCGACCGCTTGATCAGATTGCCTTCCTCATAGATCAGCGCCGGCGCGGTCGACTTCAATGTCAGCTCGCGGATCTCGTTCCACAGCCGCAATAGGTATTCGTAGTCGCGCTTGATCTCGGCCTTGGAGCGCTCGGCGCCGGCGGTGCGCACGATCACTCCCATGCCTTCGGGAATATCGAGTTCCTCGAGAATGTCTTTCAGGCGGCGGCGGTCGGAGATGCTGGTGATCTTGCGCGACACCCCGCCGCCGCGGGCGGTATTCGGCATCAGCACGCAATAGCGCCCGGCCAGCGACAAATAAGTCGTCAGCGCCGCTCCCTTGTTGCCGCGCTCCTCCTTGGTGACCTGGACCAGCATGATCTGGCGGCGCTTGATCACCTCCTGGATTTTATAGTGTCGCGGGGTCCGGGAACGCTGGCGCTGCGCGTCCTCGAATTCGTCGCCGCCGAGCGTTTCGATGATTTCGGCTTCGCCGGCCTCGCCATCGCCCGGAGCGCGCGCCGCCGGGCCGGCAATCGGGGCGGGCGGCGCGGTGGCGAGAGCGATTTCGCCCGGCGAAAATTCCCCGGACGCGAATTCGTCGGCGTCGGCGGGCGGGCCGAGAACCGCCTCGTCGAGGGCGCCGGCCGGCGCCCATCGCTCAGTGCCGGTGTCGCCGCCCCGGGCTGCATCCTCCGTCTCTTCCGCCTCGTCGGAACGGGTGGCCGCTTCCGCCGGATCCGGCGCCGCCGGCTCGAACTCGGGTGGGCTCTCGACGTAAGGCGTCATTGTCCACGCCGATGCCGCAGCTCCGGCGGCGCCCTCCCCGGCAGATTCGACCGAGCCGGCCGCCGGCTCATCTACCGCATGCCAGGCCAAGTCGTCCGCAAGTTCGGCGCTCGCCGGCTCGTCCTCGCCCTCGGACGGCGCCTCGGTGATCGAAACCGGCTCGGGCAGCGCCGTTTCGAGCGGCACCCCGGCATCCTCACCGCCCGCTTCATCGCCGCCCGCTTCATCGCTGCTGTCTTCGGCGCTGTCGTCGGCAATCTGCGGCGCGTTGCTGTCGGAACGCATCGGCCCGCCGCGGTCAGCCAGTCGGTCGCCGACCGGAATCCTGAAGTAATCGGGATGGATTTCGCTGAATGCTAGAAACCCGTGCCGATTACCCCCGTATTCGACGAAAGCGGCCTGCAGCGACGGTTCGACGCGCGTCACTTTGGCCAGATAGATGTTGCCCTTTACCTGCTGCTTTGTGGATGATTCGAAATCGAATTCCTCGAGACGATTGCCGTTGAGAACCACCACCCGGGTCTCTTCCGGATGGGTGGCGTCGATGAGCATGCGCTTTGCCATGCGGGCGTAACTCCGAGGCGCGCCGCCGCGGCCGCGCGAAAATCGGCCGGCGGCGCGATCCCGTGTGCAAGGAAGCCGGTCACGCCTGAACTGATGCCCTGTCGGAACAATTTGATATCGGCCATGGCGGATCTCGTCAGCGGACGGCTTCGGGTTCCTACAATATGCGTCACCCTGTGGCCCGGCGCGGCGGCAGAGGCGCCGCCGATCATGCGGACCCGCATCGCGTTGTCCCGCCGGGCGCGGCGCCCGGCAGGCGGGTGGCGGTTTTTCGCAATTGGCAATGTATATTGGAAAAGGCGGCGCTACAATGGCCTCGTCGGGCTTTCGCTGCGGCCGGGCGGCCGAGCCGGCTCAACCTGCGCCGAAACAGACTTGGAATAGCCGCCACGCTCGCGCATATAATCGGCCGCCGCGAGCGGACCGGGGTCAACGCGGCGGCCAGTGACAGCCGGAGCCAGCGTCTCGCCGCGCCGAACAAATGGTAAAGCTCATCAGGTTTCTATTCATCTGCGCGGTGATCATGGCGATCGCCGCGGCCGGATTCGTCGGCATCACGATCTGGTATTTCAGCCGCGATTTGCCGGACTATCAGCAGTTGGCGGACTATCAGCCGGCGATCATGACCCGGGTCCAAGCCGGCGATGGCCGGCTGCTGGCCGAATATTCCACCCAACGCCGGGTGTTCGTGCCGATCCAGGCGATCCCGAAGCAGGTCTCCGACGCCTTCATCTCGGCCGAAGACAAGACCTTCTACACCCACCATGGCATCGACCCGCTGTCAATCTTGCGCGCCGCGATCACCGATGTCGGCCGGCTGCGCGACGGCCGCCGCCCGATCGGCGCCTCGACCATCACCCAGCAGGTCGCAAAAAACATGCTGCTGAACGACGAGGTGTCGGTCGCGCGCAAGATCAAGGAGATCCTGCTTGCCACCCGGATCGAGTCGGCGCTGCCCAAGGACCGCATCCTCGAACTCTACCTGAACGAGATCTATCTCGGCTCAGGCGCTTACGGGGTGGCGGCGGCGGCGCTGACCTATTTCGACAAGTCGCTCGACCAGCTGAGCCTCGGCGAGGCAGCGTTCCTCGGCGGCCTGCCGAAGGCGCCGAACCGCTACAACCCGTCGCGCGATCCGCAAGCGGCCATGGCGCGCCGCGACTGGGTGCTCGACCGCATGGCCGATGACGGCTTCATCAGCCGCGCGGCGGCCGAAGCGGCCAAAGCAGAACCGATCGTGCTGCGCCATCGCCGCGAGGCCAGCGAGGTCAAGGCGCCCTATTTTGCCGAGGAGGTCCGGCGCGAGCTGTTGGCGCGCTATGGCGAGAAGGCGCTCTATCAGTCGGGCCTGTCGGTGCGCACCAGCCTCGACCCGCGACTGCAGGCCGACGCCGACAAGGCCTTGCGCGACGGGCTGATCGCCTATGATCACGGCCATGAAGGCTGGCGGGGAGCCATCGCCCATATCGATCCCGAGGGCGATTGGGCAGCGGCACTCGCCGCGGTGCCGATCCCGGCGGTCGTCACCGATGTCGGCTGGCGCCTGGCGGTGGTGCTGCATACCACGCCCGGCGCCGCGGCGATCGGCTTTGCCGACGGCGCCACCGGAGAGGTTCCGTTCGCGCAGATGCGCTGGGCCCGGCCGCGCTACCGCAGCGGCAGCCTCGGCCCGTTCCCGCGCGGTGCCGGCGATGTGGTCAAGTCCGGCGACGTGGTGATGGTGACGCCAATCGAGGCGCCCGCGGCCAAGAGCGGCGCCGGCAAGGCTGCCGCGGCCGATGCGGCCGGCAAGGCCAAGACGGCGCCCGCCGCGAGCCGCCGCGCCCCCGCCGGGTTCACCCTGTGCCAGGTGCCGGAAGTGTCGGGCGCGCTCGTCGCCATGGATCCGCATACCGGGCGGGTCTTGGCGCTGAGCGGCGGCTTCAGCTTTGCGATCAGCCAGTTCGATCGGGCGACGCAGGCCTATCGCCAGACCGGCTCGGCGATCAAGCCGTTTGTCTTCCTGACCGCGCTCGATCATGGGTTCACCCCGTCGACGCGGGTCAGCGACGCCCCGATCTCGCTGCCGCAAGGCCCGGGGCTGCCGATGTGGACGCCGACCAATTACGAGCACAACAGCTTCCGCGGGCCGACCCCGCTGCGCGTCGGGCTCGAGCAGTCGATCGACACCCTGACCGTGCGCCTCGCGACGATGGTGGGCATGGACCCGATCGCCGCCACGATCAAGCGCTTCGGCATCTTGGATCACGTGCCGCGCGAATATGCGATCACCCTCGGCGCCGGCGAGACCACCCCGCTGCGGCTGACCGCCGCTTATGCGATGCTGGTCAACGGCGGCAAGCGGATCACGCCGACCCTGATCGACCGTGTCCAGGACCGCAACGGCAAGACCATCTACCGCGCCGACGACCGGCCTTGCGACGGCTGCAGCAACGTCGAATGGCACCACCAGCCGGTGCCGGTCATCCCCGACACGCGCGAGCAGGTGGCCGACCCCGGCTCGGCCTATCAGCTGGTGACGATGATGGAAGGGGTGGTGCAGCGCGGCACCGGCGACGCGGTCAAGGCGGTGGGCCGGCCGATCGCCGGCAAGACCGGGACTACCAACGATTTCCGCGACGCCTGGTTCGAAGGCTTCACCCCGGATCTGGTCGCCGGCGTCTATGTCGGCTATGACGAGCCGCGCAGCCTCGGCAAGGATGAGACCGGCGGCCACGTCGCGGCCCCGATCTTCCGCGATTTCATGATCGCCGCGCTAAAGAACGCGCCGGTCGTCGATTTCCGCATCCCGCCCGGCCTCGAGCTCTATCGGGTCAGCGCCGCCACCGGCCTGCCGGTTTCCGGCGACGCGCCGGCGATCTACGAGGCGTACAAGCCCGGCACCGCACCCGGCGAGGGCCGTGCTGTGGCGCATCCCGGCGAA
Organism: uncultured Alphaproteobacteria bacterium; assembly: GCA_963755435.1. Classification (GTDB taxonomy): domain Bacteria; phylum Pseudomonadota; class Alphaproteobacteria; order ATCC43930; family CGMCC-115725; genus AP-15. The sequence goes on along the minus strand of CAVWJX010000007.1, from coordinate 166,899 downwards.
AACGGCGGATCGGTGGTCTCGGCCAGCCAGACCCCCACCAGCCAGCTGGGGGACAGCCCGACCGGGGGCGGCCAGACCGGGGCCGGAGATGATGATGCCGGCAACGGCGACGCGGCGAGCGGCAATCCGGCGACCGGCGACGCCGGGCTGGGAGCGGCCGGGGCCGGCTCGGCGGGACTGGGCGCCGCCGCCGGCACTCCGATGGTGCCGGCGCATGGCGCGCCCGCCAGCGGCACCGGCGGCCTATATTAGCGGCGCTGCTGCATCGCCGCCGATGCTTATATCAGCGGCACCGGGATCGACGAACCGAGACGAACGGAGCGGAGCGGAGCATGCGAGCCGAAATCGAGGCGGCGGCCGGCGACATCAGAAGGTCGCTGGCGCTGCTGAGGAGGCATCTTTGACTGGGACAGCGCAACCCGGCGCCTTGCCGAACTGAACGCCGAGGCCGAGAACCCGCGTTTATGGGACGACCCCGCCGCGGCGCAGAAGCTGCTGCGCGAGCGCACCCGGCTCGACCAGGCGATCGGCAGCTATCGGCGCATCGCGCGTCAGGTTGACGAGGCGCTCGAGCTCATCGAATTGGGCGAGGCCGAGGACGAGCCGCAGGTTGTCGCCGAGGCCGAGGCGAGTCTCGAAACCCTGCGCGCCGAAGCCGCCCGGCGCGAGCTCGAGAGCCTGCTCTCTGGCGAGGCCGACGGCAATGACTGCTATCTCGAAATCCATGCCGGGGCCGGCGGCACCGAGGCGCAGGATTGGGCCGAGATGCTGCTGCGCATGTACGCGCGCTGGGCCGAAGCCCACGGCTACAAGGTCGAGTGGCTCGAGGAGAGCGGCGGCGAGGAGGCCGGCCTTAAATCGGCGACGGTCCGGATCAGCGGTCCCGACGCCTATGGCTGGCTCAAGACCGAGAGCGGCGTGCATCGGCTGGTGCGGATCTCGCCGTTCGATTCGAACGATCGCCGCCATACCAGCTTCGCCTCGGTCTGGGTCTATCCGGTGGTCGACGACAAGATCGAGGTCGAGATCAACGACAAGGATCTGCGCATCGACACCTATCGTTCGTCGGGCGCCGGCGGCCAGCACGTCAACAAGACCGACAGCGCGGTGCGCATCACCCATGCCCCGAGCGGCATCGTCGTGCAGTGCCAGAGCGAGCGCTCGCAGCACCAGAACCGCGCCCATGCCTTCGCGATGCTGCGCGCCCGGCTCTACGAGGCTGAATTGGAACGGCGCGAGGCGGCGACCGACGCCAAGAACGCGACCAAGTCCGATATCGGCTGGGGCCACCAGATCCGATCCTATGTGCTGCAGCCCTATCAGATGGTCAAGGATCTGCGCACCGGGGTCGAGACCGCCAACACCGGCGGTGTGCTCGACGGCGACATCGACCGGTTTCTTGCCGCGGCATTGGCTGCCCGCATCGAGGGCTCCGACGCGATTTTGACTGGCTGATTGTACGAAGCGTCGTTTTGCCGAGCGCTCGGGGCGCAAGAAAGCAAACGTTAATTAACCGAGGATAGAAACTATCCCCCTGGGCTCGGCAACGGTCATATTTGCCCTGCGGGGGGATTCGATTGCCTTTCGACAACGCGCGATCGCGCCGGCTGGAGACCCAGGACGGACCGGACTTCGCCGGCGCGGCGGTCGCGGTCGGTCAATTTATCGGGCGCCACCCCTACCTGTTGTTTCGCCGCAGCGCCTTGCCCGGCATTCGCCGCCTCGGCGCGGCCAACCCCGATTTCGAGGCGCGCACCATCCGGACGTTGGCGCAGATCGCGGCCGAGCAGAGCGCCGCTCCGCCGCCGCAGCACGAGCCGGCGGACCCGCGCGCGGCGCTCAAACGCCGGGCTCGGCGTCTGATCGACACTGCATTCATCGCCTTGACCGCCGGAGGCGCCGCGGCCGACCTCGCCCTGGCGGCGAGCCGCGCGGCACTTGCCGGATTTGCCGCCGCTGCCACCTGGAAGGAGCGTGTTGTGCTCCGCTCCTTTCTCGATTGCGCCGAGATCGCCGTCGCCGTCGCACTCGCCTACGACTGGCTCTATGACAGGCTGACGCCGCCGGAGCGGCGGGCGATCGAAGACGCGATCCTGCACCATGTGCTGGAGCCGGCGCAGGCGGCTTACGCCGACCCCGCCCTGATGTGGCCGAAGCGCCGCGACAATTGCGCCCTCGTCTCGAATTCAGGCATTACCATCGCGGCGCTCGCCGTCATGCGCCGGCACCGGGCGTTGTCGGCAAGCCTCGTGCGGAGCGGACTCGCGTCGGCCTGGAACGTGCTAGCCGCCCTGGCCCCGGACGGCGCCTGGCGCGAGGGGCTAAGCTATTGGTCATTGGCGATGCGCTACGCCGGTCTGATGGTTGCAGCGCTGGAGGGCGCGCTTGGCGACAGCTTCGGCCTTGCCGAACGCCCCGGTTTCGCCCAGAGTGGCGACTTCGCCCTGCACGCCGTCGGGCCGTTCGGAGCGGCCTTCAATTTTGCCGATTCGGAGCACCATTTCGACGTGGCGCCGCTGGTCTGGCTAGCGCACCGCTTCAGGCGGGGAATCGACGGCTGGCTGCTCGGCCGCCCCGAGGGTTGGCATCTCGCGTTCGCCGCGATCTGGCCCGCACCCGAGCAGGCAAGCCCGCTGGCGCTCGGCCTGCCAACTGGCAAGGTGTTTCACAGCGCCGACCTCGCCTGCTTTCGCAATACCTGGTCCGGCGCGCCGGCGGCGCGTCCGGTCTATTTGGCGATCAAGGGCGGGAATTCGCCGGGTTGGGCGGGCGGCGGTGCGACAGCCGCCGAGGACATAACCCTGCACGCTCAGGCCGATGCCGGCAGCTTCGTTCTCGACGGCGCCCGGCACCGCTGGATCGTCGATCTCGGCCCGGACGATTATGATCTGCCCGGCTACTTCGACCACGGCGACGACCACCGGCCGGGGCTGCGCTGGCGCTACTACCGCAACCGGTCCGCCGGTCACAACACCTTGACCATCGGCGGGCGAGATCAGGTGCCGGACGCACCGGCGACGATTATCGGCAGCTGCGTCGACGGCGACAGCAAATGGGTGGTCTTCGATCTGTCGGCGGCCTACGGCAAGCCCGTTGGCGCGGTGCGCCGCGGCGCCGCGCTGATCGGCCGGCAGGTGGTGATCCAGGACGAGGTCGACCCCCTCAGTTGCGGCGACATCGCCTGGGCGATCCACACCAGCGCCGAGCCGGTGAGCCTGGCCGGAAATTTCGCCCGCTTTCGACTGGGCTGCGACACGCTTGTCGCCCGCATCCTGGAGCCCGCGGACGCCCGCTTCGAACTCGCGCTGCCGCCGCCGCCGGGCTCGTTTGCGCGCGGTCCGGCGCATCAGCTGCACGGGCCGCCCTCGGGCGCCGGCACCCTGGTATCCGAGCTGGCGCGCCGCGAGGAAGGTGCCGGGCAGCGCGCCGCCGGGGCGCCGATCCGACGGCTGGAGGTCACCTGGCCCGCCGGGACCCGGCGGCTGACCGTTCTGCTGTCGCCCGACTGCGACAGCGAGGACCTCGCATTGCCGGTTGCGCCGCTCGACCACTGGCTGGCGCGCCGGCCGATCCGGCTGACCGGGTTGTCCCGTCGCGGCTGCCGCACCCTAGCCGCCAACACCGCCGAGCCGGGTCCGAGCGGCAGGCCGGCGTCCACCAAGCTGCGCCACTCACGGCGAAATCCGCAGGCGAGTGCCGGTATTGGCTGAGCCTTTGGCCGATGCCGCCCTGGCCGCGGATGGCCTCGGCCCGGTGCACCGCCGGATCGTACTGTTGAGCCTGACCGGCGCCTCGTCGCTGGGGATCGCCGCCTCGACCATTTACGTTCCCTCGGTGCCGGCGATCGCTCATGCCTTCGATACCTCGATCGCCCGGGTGCAGCTGACCTTTGTCGGCTATCTGCTGGCGTTCGCGGTCAGCATGCTGGTGCTAGGGCCGCTATCCGATCGCCTCGGCCGCCGCCGGACCGTGCTCTGGGGCCTCGCCTTGAGCGCGGTCAGCAGCCTCCTCTGCGCCGCCAGCACGAGCATCGAAATGCTGATCGCAGCGCGCATCCTTCAGGGGATCGGCGCCTGCGCCGGGATGGTCGTCGGCCGCGCCCTGATCCGCGAGATCTGGGGCCTCGCGGCCGCGGCCCGGGTGATCGCCGGGCGGGCCTTCGCCGCGACCGTGGTGCAGGCCTGCGCGCCGGTGCTCGGCGGCTACCTGCAGCAATGGTTCGGCTGGCGGGCGAGCTTTTTGGCCGTCGCCGTGCTCGCCTGCGGCACCATGGCGTTGATGCTGCGCTATGTCCCCGACCGCAGCGTCGCGGCGGCCGCCGGAATGAGCGGCGGAAGCATGCTGGCGAGCTATCGCCGCCTGCTCGGCGCCCGCCTCTTTCTCGGCTATACTCTATCCGCCGCCGGCGCCCATGCCGGGTTTCAGATCTTCGCCGCAGGTGCCCCGGCGGTGCTGATCGGCAGCTTCGGCATCAGCCCCGAACAGTACGGCTATTACGCCGCGCTGCCGCCGGTCGGCTTTATGGTCGGCAGCTTTTTGTCCAATCGCTTGACCGGCCGGCTCGGGATCGACGGGTTGATCACGATCGGCACGATCGTGCTGATCCCGGCCGGGTTTGTCATGGTGCTGCTGGCGCTGCTGCACTTCACCGGCCCCTATATCGTGATCGGGCCGATGATTTTCGTGTGTTGCGGCAGCGGATTCATCACCCCCAGCGCCGCCGCCGGCAGTCTTGGCGTCGACCCGCGGATCGCCGGCGCCGCTTCGGGTCTCGGCAGCTTCATCCAGATCGGCGGCGCCGCCCTGGCCACCGCGGCGCTGACCTTGGGACCAGGCGGCAGCCCGCTCACCCTCTCGATCGTCATCGCCGTGGCCGGGCTGTGCTGCGTCACCGCCTTCGGATCGCTGACGCAGCCGGACCGGCTCGCCGCGAAAGCCGATGCCGAAGCTGCCGACTGACGGGCCGCATCGGCCGCGCGGATGAACGAGGCCAGTCAGGGTAAGGTTTTGCGGCCGCCTGCCGGTTGGCGCCCGCAAGCCGCGCTCGCCGATTATTTCCCAGCGATGGCCGAGCTTTGTCGTCGAGTCGACCCCGAGCTTCGCGCGCTCGAGGCGCGGCTCGACGGCGTCGAGGCGATCGGCGGCGACACCTCATTCTTGCGCCAGGCTCTGGGCGAGGTCCGCTGGCGCCTACAATATACCGGCGACCTCGCCGCCGCCGTTGCCTCGCTCACCCGATTGCGCGCGCTGGCCCGGTTGGCCGAGCCGCCGAGCGGTCTTCGTCCTGACGAGGACGGCAGCTACGGCGCCGGAACCGGGGTGTGGTTTCTCCAGCTCGACGCCTCGGTCGACGCGATGCTCGCGGCGGATTTCGCGGGCGGCCCGGCGCCACGGTTTCTCGATCGGGTCAACCATCCCGATCGCCTCGGCGATTATCTCGACAGCCTGCTGGTCTCGCATCTGGCCGAGGACGGGGTTGACCGCCGCAAGGAGCTCAATTTCGCCACCGCCGACCTCGTCCGGCTGATCCTGCGCCGCCGCCCGCCCGGCTATCGCTGGGATCCGCGGCTCGAAGCCGTGATCCGGCGGTTTGTGGCGCGCTGGCAGGATGCGGCGACCGGCTTTTTCGGGGCGGATTATCAGATCGACGGCGAGCGGTGGCGCACCGTCGACCTCAGCATGACCTTTCACATGGCGCGCTACCTCGAGGGCCGGATCGGCCATTGGCCGCGACTGATCGACACCTTGATCACGATCCGCGAAGACCGCTACCCGAACGGCTGGCTCGACGATGACGGCCTGACCAATCACAACAACTACGACGTGGCGGTGCTCTTTCAGCTGGGCTGGCCGCGGCTGCGCCCGGATCAGCGGGAGCGCGCGCGATACGAGATCGCCCGGCTGCTGTCGTGGTGCCTTGAGACGGCGATCGCCGCCGATGGCGCGGTGGCGGCGCGCGCTGCGGGCGAGTCACTGCCCGAGAGCTATTATTTCGCCGTCGCCTTTCTCGATACGCTGGGCTATTTCGATCCGGCGAAGCGCTTCTGGACCGATTGCGAGTTTTCCGAAGCGCCGGCGCTGCGCGCCCAGCTCGAGCGCCAGATCCGCTTGCTGCCGAGGGGCGACCCGATGGCCCGCATGGCGCTCGACCGCCTGTGCCGGCCGCCATCGGCCAGGTAATTCAAACCGCTTCTCTGATGTCTAGCCTAGGATGGCAGGTCCGGCCGCAAGCTGCGATAGAGCGCCAGGTACTGGCGGGCGGCGGCTTCCCAGCTGAAGTCTCGGGTCATCGCCCGGCGCATCAGCCGCCGCCATGAGGACGGCGCGCCAAACAACGCGATGGCCCGTTCGATCGCCGCCAGCAGCGCCTGCGGGCTCTCGTCGTCAAAGCTGAACCCGGTCGCGGTCCCGTCCGCCAGGGTCGTCCGGTCGGCACCGACGACGGTATCGGCGAGCCCGCCGACCCGATGCACCAGCGGCAAGCTGCCATAGCACAGCGCATAGAGCTGGGTGAGGCCGCACGGCTCGAAACGCGACGGCATGACCACGATGTCGGCGCCGCCGATGATCAGATGCGAGAGCGGCTCGTCATACCCGACCTCGACCGCGACCGACCCCGGATGCGCTTGCGCCACCGCCGCAAAGCCGCGTTCGAGATCGGCGTCGCCGGCGCCGAGCAGGGCCAGCTGGCCGCCGCTCGCCACCAGCTGCGGCACCACCGCGAGCAGCAGATCGAGGCCCTTTTGCGGGGTCAGCCGGCTCACCGCCCCGAACAGTGGCGCTGCGGCACGCTGCTCCAGCCCGAGGCGGCGGCGCAGCGTCGTCTTAGCCGCTAATTTGCCGGCTGCCGCATCGTCGACGCCGTAAGCTTGCGGCAGGTTCGGGTCGTGCCGCGGATTCCAGACCTGCCGATCGACCCCGTTCAAGATCCCGGTCAGGACCCCGGCGCGGCTGCGCAGCAGACCATCGAGGCCCCAGGCGAAATCCGGGGTCTCGATCTCGCGCGCATAGGTCGGGCTGACCGTGGTCAGGCGATCGGCGTAAAACAGCCCGGCCTTGAGGAACGAAACCTGCCCGTAGAACTCGACGCCGTCGATCGCAAAGAATCCGGCCGGCAGTCCTAGCTCCAGGAAAGTATCGGGCGCAAACAGCCCGCGATAGGCGATGTTGTGGATCGTGAACACCGTCGCGGCCGGGCGATCGGCAGGCGAGGCTGCGGCGAGATAGGCCGGCGCCAGACCGGCGTGCCAATCGTGGCAATGCAGGATATCAGGTCGCCAGCGAGGATCGGCGCCGCGGGCAAGCGCCGCCGCAATCCAGCCGAACAGTCCGAAACGGCGATGATTATCGGGCCAATCGGTGCCATCCGGAGCCGCGTAGGGGTTGCCGGGCCGGTCGTAGAATGGCGGATGGTCAACGAGATAGGCGAATTGCTCGGTGCCGGGCAGGCGGGCCAGAGCCACCCGCACCCGTTCCGGCGCGAACGGCGTCGACAGCCTGACGACATCGGCGATCTCGGAGAATGCGTCGAGAAACCCGGTAAATCCCGGCAGCAACAGGCGAATTTCGACGCCGAGCGCGCGCAACGCCGGGGGCAGCGCCGCGGCGACATCGCCGAGCCCGCCCGACTTGACCCACGGATAGAGCTCGGCGCTGACATGGAGAACGCGCATCGGCGTCGCAGAGCCCGGCAGATCGGGTCGGCCGCTTCTAGCCAGCGGCGGCGACCGAAATTGACACGCGCCGACACGCCTCGGCGGCGGTCGGGGATAGAGCCGATCCGGTGAATACCCGGCTCGGCGGCAGCTTGACAACCATCCGCGTGCCTCGGCCCGGCTCGCTGTCGATCCGAAGACCACCGCCATGCAATTCGGTCAGCCGACGGGCCAGCGGCAGCCCGAGACCGGCGCCCGCGCGCCGGCGGGCGAGGCCGGTGTCGACCTGGCCGAACGGCTCGAGCGCGATCTCGATCTCGCGCGCGGTCATGCCCAATCCGGTATCGCGCACCTCGAATTCGACGCCGCCATCGGCGCCGCGCCGGATGGCAAGGGTGACGGCGCCGCCGGGATCGGTGAACTTGACCGCGTTGTCGAGCAGGTTCAGCAGGATCTGCTTGAGCCGGGTCGAGTTGGCGACGAGCCGCGGCATCGCGTGCTCGACGTGCAGCGACAGCTTCAGCATGCCGGTTTCAGCGCGCTCGGCGACCAGGGCGATGCAGGCATCGGCAAGAGCGTGCAGCTCGATCGGCGCGTCTTCTTCGAGGTCGAGCTTGCCAGCGTCGATTTTGGCCAGATCGAGGATCTCGTTGATGATGTCGAGCAGATGTGATCCGCTCTGGCGGATGTAGCCGATGTATTCCTGCTGTCGGTCTTGCAGCGCTCCGGCCGTGCCCCGCTCCAGCATTTCGGAAAAGCCCAAGATTGCGTTCAGCGGGGTGCGCAGCTCATGGCTCATATTGGCGAGAAACCGCGATTTGGCCAGGTTTGCCGCCTCCGCTCCGGCCTTGGCCGCGCGCAGCTCACGCTCGGCCCGCACCTGCTCGGTGATGTCGCGCGCGGTTCCACGGTAGCCGCAGAACTCGCCCGACGCGCCGAAAATCGGCTTGCCGCTGACCGAAACCGTCTGCACCGGATCGTTGCCGACCTTTCTTGTATAGACAAATTCGCGAAAGGCCTCGTGCCGCTCCAAGGTGGCCCGGTGGTTGCGCCATTTCTCGGGCTCGCTGCCCGCTTCGGCGACCAGCTCCCAGCGGGCGCGGCCAAGCCGGCTGGTCGGATCCTGGCCGAACACCCGGATGCGATCGGACAGATAGCTGAAGCGATGCTCCCGGTCGGTTTCCCAATACCAATCCGATCCGCTCTCGGCAAAATCGGAGAGGCGCGTTTCGCTGTCGCGGCGCGCCGCCTCCGCGTTCTCGTAGGCTTGCGAACGCCGCCGCAAAGACCGGGCCGCCTGGCCGATCGCTTTGAGCACATCGTCGATTTCGCCGATGCCCGAGCGGGTTTCCACCGGCGCCGCACCGGCGTCGAGCGCTCCGGCCGCGCGCGACAAGAGCCGCGTCGCGCGGATCAGCCGGCCGGCCACCCACAACGCCAGGCCGCCGCCCACGATCCGCAAACCCATGCCGGCAAGCGCGATATGGGCAACCGTGTTCGCCGCGTGCCGGCCATGCGCGAGGCGCACCAGAACCAGGATCGACGACGCGATCGTCGGCACGACCGGCGCCGCGATCATCACGACCAGCAGTCCCCGCAGCGAACCGAACGATCTTACCGCAAAGCGCATTGCCGGACCGCCTTCCACCCGGCATACAACTTTAAATTGGTTTATTTTTGGTAAGCGCGGTCGGCGCTCCTGCGGGCAAGCCGCCGCCCGACGGGCGGCAGCTCAGTTGCGGGTCTTGTCGACCAGGCGGTTCTCGCTGATCCACGGCATCATCGCGCGCAATTTCTCGCCGACCTTTTCGATTTCGTGTTCGGCGGCACGCCGGCGCAGCGCCTTGAAGCTTGGTTGGCCGGCGGTGTTTTCGAGCACCCATTCGCGGGCGAAGCGGCCCGATTGGATGTCGCCGAGGATTTTCTTCATCTCGGCGCGCACATGCTCGTCGATCACCCTCGGGCCACGCGAGTAATCGCCGTATTCGGCGGTGTTCGACACCGAATAGCGCATGTTGGCGATACCGCCCTCATAGATCAGGTCGACGATCAGCTTGACCTCGTGGCAACATTCGAAATAGGCCATCTCCGGCGCATAGCCGGCCTCGACCAGGGTCTCGAACCCGGCGAGGATCAGCGAGGTCAGCCCGCCGCACAAGACCGACTGCTCGCCGAAGAGGTCGGTCTCGCATTCCTCGCGGAAGGTCGTCTCGATCACCCCGGCGCGCCCGCCGCCGATCGCCGAGGCATAACTGAGCGCCAATTCGAGCGCGTTGCCGGACGGGTTCTGCTCGACCGCGACGAGGCACGGGACCCCGCCGCCGCGCAGATATTCCGAGCGCACGGTATGGCCCGGCCCCTTCGGCGCGATCATGAACACGTCCATGTCGGGGCGCGCCTCGATCAGCCGGAAGTGGATGCTGAGCCCGTGCGCCACGGCGAGCGCCGTGCCCTGGCGCATGTTGGGGCGCAATTCGCCATTGTAGAGCGCCGCCTGCAGCTCGTCGGGCGCCAGGATCATGACCAGGTCGGCCCATTTCGCGGCCTCGGCATTGGTCATGACCTTGAAGCCGGCGGTCTCTGCCTTTTGCGCCGAGGCCGAGCCCGGGCGCAAGGCCACGACCACATCCTTGACCCCGCTGTCGCGCAGATTGTTGGCGTGGGCATGGCCCTGGCTGCCGTAACCGATGACCGCAACCTTTTTCGACTTGACCAAGTTCACATCCGCATCGCGGTCGTAATACACACGCATGTCCGGCCTCCTCTCCGGGGATACCGCCGCCCTCGCCAAAGCGAGGGTCCAGGGCGAGCGCCGGGAGCGGTGGCCCTGGGTTCCCGCTCTCGCGGGAATGACGTGGACTAAATGCAGACTGCCCTAATTCGCGCCGTTGCCGTGTTTAAAACTCGCCGCCCCGCGGGCGATCGCGACAGCGCCGGTGCGCGAGATTTCGACGAGTCCCAATGGCTCCATCAGCGCGACAAAGGCGTTCAATTTCTCAGCCGAGCCGGTCATCTCAAAGACAAAGCTGTCGGTCGTCGAATCGACGACGCGGGCGCGGAAGATGTCGGCCAGGCGCAGCGATTCGATGCGCCCCTCGCCTTTGCCAGCAACCTTGACCAGCATCATCTCGCGTTCGACGAAGGGCCCCTCATCGGTCAAATCGTGAACCTGGTGCACCGGCACCAGTCGCGACAATTGCGCTTTGATCTGCTCGATGATCATCCGCGTGCCGGAGGTCACGATGGTGATCCGCGACAGGCGGTTGCGGCGGTCGATCTCGGCGACGGTCAGGCTCTCGATATTGTAGCCGCGCCCGGAAAACAGGCCGACGACGCGGGCGAGGATGCCGGGCTCGTTGTCGACCAGCACGGCGACGGTATGGCGTTCGATCTCAGCCACCGTATTACCAGTCCGTCATTCCGGGGCGCCGCGCAGCGGCGAGCCCGAAACCGATGAACACGGTCCTGACCGATGTTGCACGACCGATAGTGCGCATTTCTCATAGTCGGCGTTCATCGGTTCCCGACACGGCCCTGCGGGCCGTTCCGGAATGACAATCATCTTCCGTTCCATCGGCGATCCGCGCTCACACCAGCACCATGCCCTCTTCGGAGACCGGTTTTTGGGCCTCGTCCTCAGGGCCGAGCAGCATTTCGTTGTGCGCGGCGCCAGAGGGGATCATCGGAAAGCAGTTCTCGGCACGGTCGACGGCGACGTCGAGGATCGCCGCACCCGGCGTCTCCAGCATCCAGGCGATCGCGTCGTCGAGCTCGGCCGGATTCTCCACCTGCCGCCCCGAAGCGCCGAAAGCCTCAGCCAATTTGACGAAATCTGGAAGGGCCGCAGTGTAGCTCTCGGAATAGCGGCCGCCATGCAGCAATTCCTGCCATTGGCGGACCATACCCATATATTGGTTGTTCAAAATGAATACTTTGACCGGCAAACGGTATTGGGCGATGGTCGACATCTCCTGGATGTTCATCAGGATCGAGGCCTCGCCGGCGACGTCGATGACCAGCGCCTCGGGATGGGCGATCTGCACCCCAACCGCCGCCGGCAGGCCGTAGCCCATGGTGCCGAGCCCGCCCGAAGTCATCCAGCGATACGGCTCTTCGAACTTCAGATACTGCGCCGCCCACATCTGGTGCTGGCCGACCTCAGTGGTGATGTAGAGGTCGCGCCCGCCGGTCTGCGCATAGAGCCGTTCGAGCGCATATTGCGGCTTGATCACATCGCGGCGGCTGTTGTCGTAGCGCAGGCAGTCGCGGGCGCGCCAGCCCTCGATCGTGCGCCACCACTGCGCGCGCGCGGCCGGGGCATCACCCACCGGCGCATTTGTTCGCGCCTTTGTCTGCGCCGATCTCCAGGCGGCGAGCAGCGCCGTCATCGCCGCCCCGGCATCGCCGAGGATTGGCAGATCGACGCGCACGTTCTTGTTGATGGACGACGGGTCGATGTCGATGTGGATTTTTTTCGAGCCGGGCGAAAACGCGTTGAGGCGGCCGGTCACCCGGTCGTCGAAGCGGGCGCCGACCGCGATCATCAGATCGCAACCATGCATCGCCAGGTTGGCCTCGTAGGTGCCGTGCATGCCGACCATGCCGAGAAAGTGCGGGTCGCTGGCCGGAAGCGCACCCAGGCCCATCAAGGTCAAGGTGCACGGCGCATCGGTGGCGCGCACCAGTTCGGTAAAATCGGCGCAGGCCTCGGGGCCGGAATTGATCAGCCCGCCGCCGCCGTAGAACAGCGGCCGCTTGGCCGCGGCGATCATCCGGGCGGCCTCGGCGATACGCGCCGGATCAGGCAGAAGCTGCGGGCGGTAGCTCTTGTGCCGCCCGTCCTGGGGCAGGCTGTAGGGGCCGAGCGCGAACAGGATGTCCTTCGGCAGATCGACCACCACCGGCCCCGGCCGGCCGCTGCTGGCGACATAAAACGCCTCGTGCAGCGTGCGTGCCAGTTCGCGCACATCCTTGACCAGGTAATTGTGCTTGGTGCAAGGCCGGGTGATGCCGGTGGTGTCGGCTTCCTGGAATGCATCATTGCCGATCAGATGAGTCGGCACCTGCCCGGTCAGGCACACTACCGGCACCGAATCCATCAAGGCGTCGGTGAGCCCGGTGACCGCATTGGTGGCGCCGGGGCCGCTGGTCACCAGAACGACGCCGACCCGCCCGGTCGAGCGCGCATAGCCCTCGGCGGCATGCACCGCGCCACCTTCCTGGCGCACCAGGATGTGGCGCAGCGCGTTCTGCTTGAAGAGCGCGTCATAGATCGGCAGTACCGCGCCGCCGGGATAGCCGAAAACGACATCGACGCCCTGGTCGACGAGCGCCTTGATGACGATTTCTGCTCCGCTGATCGGCTCGGCCGACATGACCATGCTCCTGTTGCACAACAATCCGCCTTCGCGGTCGGCAAAACGCCCGGAAATGAACCGCCGAGGCACCATCACCCTTAAGGCGGGGCCGGCAACCTAATCAGCTATTCCGGGCCGGTCAACAGAAACTCACGAATAAACTGGCGTGAGCGGCGCAACAAACTTTCCGAAAATTGCTCGTCCAGAATCAGGTCGGCGGCGAGCTGATGGCGAAACCAGGTCGTCTGCCGCTTGGCATAGTGGCGCGTGGCGCGCTGGGCCGCGGCGACCGCCTCGGCAAGCGAGGTCTCGCCGCGCAGATGTCGCATCAGCTCGGGCAGCCCCAACGCTTTCAGCGCCGGCAGGTCGGAGGCGAGCTCGCGCGCCATCAGCGCCGCCGCCTCGGCGAGTGCGCCGGCGTCGATCATCGCGGCAAACCGCGCGTCGCAGGCGGCGTAGAGCCGTTCGCGCGGCGGCATCAACAGGATCGTGGCGATGCGGCAGGCGAGCGGCGCATGCGGCCGCGCGCGCCACGCGCCGATCGGCCGTCCGGTGGCGTGCACCATCGCATAGGCGCGCACCAGCCGCTGGCTATCCCCGGCCGGGAGCCGTTCGGCGGCTACGGGATCGAGCTCGGCCAGGCGCCGGCGAAACGCCGCACCGCCGAGCCGCCGGTAGAGCGCCTGCGCCTGCGCCCGGACCGGCTCGGGGATCACCGGAAACGGCGCCAGCCCGTGGGTCAGCGCCCGGATGTAAAGGCCGGTGCCGCCGACCACCAGGGCCAGCCGGCCGGACTGCGCGGCGGCGGCGATCTCGGCGACCGCCCGGCCGCGCCAGTTGCCGACCGAGCCGCGCTCGGCCGCATCGAGAACACCGTAGAGCCGATGCGGCGCCCGCTCGATGGCGACGCGGTCTGGCCGTGCGGTCAGGATCTGCAGGTCGCGATAGCATTGCAGCGCGTCGGCGTTGATGACGGTGGCACCCAGATCCGCCGCCAGCTCAACGGCCAATACCGATTTGCCGCTCGCCGTCGGACCGGCGATGACCACCACGGGCGGCATTGGCGACCATGCTTTCGCCAGGTCCGCGTCGCGCCGCTTGTCGCCGCTCGGCCGAGGGGCGTAGGACGTTCCTTGATGCGCGTTGCCCTCACCTTGATCGGCGCCGCTCGCGATTGCTGCCTGCGGCACCACGCCGCCGCGGTCGCCGTGGCGCTGGCGGTCTCGACCCCGCCGGTCTGGCTCGCGCCGGACAAAGCCTGCGAACTGGTCTTCGACGCGGGGGAGAATCCCGCGGCTCTCGCCGCCAGCGCGCGTGCCGTCATCGGTGCCGGCCGGGTCGACATCCTGGTTCAGCCGGCGGCGGGCCGGCGCAAGCAGCTGCTCGTCGCCGACCTCGAATCGACGATCATCGAAAACGAGATGCTCGATGAGCTGGCGCTGATCCTCGGGCTCGGCCCGCGGATTGCCGCGATCACCCGGCGGGCGATGAATGGCGAAATCGACTTTGCCGCCGCGCTTGAGGCCCGCGTCGCGCTGCTGGCCGGGGTCGAGGCCGGCGTTCTCGACCAGGCGGCGGCGCGGATTCGCCTGACCTCCGGAGCCGCAGCCTTGGTCGCCACGATGCGCCGGGCCGGTGCGGCAACAGCACTCGTCACCGGCGGGTTCACGATCTTTGCCGAGCGAGTGGCGCGCACGCTCGGCTTCGACCACGTCGTCGCCAATCGGTTGGAGATCGCCGCCGGCCGTCTGACCGGCAAGGTGGTGCCGCCGATCGTCACCGGCGCCGGCAAGCGGGACGCGCTCGCCGCGCTCGCCGTGGCCGAGGGCATCGCACCGGCCCAGGCGATCGCGGTCGGCGACGGGGCCAACGACCTCGCCATGCTGGAGGCCGCCGGGCTCGGCGTCGCCTTTCGCGCCAAGCCTGCGGTCGCCGCCGCCGCGCGCTGGCGTCTCGACCATGCCGATCTAACCGGTCTGCTCTACGCCCAAGGCTACCACCAAGCGGAATTCGCCGGCTGAGCGCTGATCTCGCCAGCCGCCGCCGCCGTCACGAACCGCGGTCCCGGCGCTCAGCTGCGGTCGAGACGCAGTGCTACAAAGTGCAGGTCGCCTTGCCGCTCGACCAGCAGCAGGATCGATTTGCGCCCGGATTTCTTTGCCTGGTCGATCTTGGTGCTGACATCCTGCGGGTTTCTGACTTCTTCCTGCGCCGCTTCCATGATGATGTCGCCCGGCCGCACGCCGCGATTGTCGGCCGCGCTGTTCTTCGCGACGTCGATGACGACCACTCCCTTGGCATCGTCGCCGAGGGAATATTTGTCCTTCAGATCCGGGGTGATGCCGGAAAGGGTCAGCCCCAAGGTTTTGACCAGGCCGGGCGCGCTTTTGGCGGTTTGCTTGGTCACGTCGGGCTGCGCATTGGCCTGCAGATCGCTGTCCTTCAGCTTGCCGACCTTGACCTCGACGGTCGTCTGGGCGCGTCTGCGCCACAGCGACACGGCGACCGTCTTGTTCACCGGCGTCTCGGCAACCAGCCGCGGCAGGCTCCGCATGTCCTCGACATCCTTGCCGTTGAAGGCCAGGATCACATCGCCCGGCTCGATCCCGGCGGCCTGCGCTGGGCCGTTGCCGGTGACGCTGGCGACCAGCGCACCGCGCGGCTTGCCGAGCCCGAGGCTCTCGGCGATCTCGTCGGTCACTGCCTGGATTCGCACGCCGAGCCAGCCGCGATGCACGGTGTGATCGGCCTCATTCTTGAGCTCGTCGACGACTTCCTCGGCGAGCTCCGACGGAATGGCAAAGCCGATGCCGATCGAGCCGCCCGAGGGCGAATAGATCGCGGTATTGATGCCGATCACCTGGCCGTCCATGTTGAACATCGGACCGCCCGAATTACCGCGATTGATCGGCGCGTCGGTCTGCAGGAAATCATCGTAGGGCCCCGAATTGATGTCGCGCTGCCGCGCCGACAGGATGCCGGCGGTGACGCTGCCGCCGAGCCCAAACGGGTTGCCGATCGCCAGCACCCAGTCGCCGACCCGCGAGGCATCGCTGTTGCCCCAGGTCGCCGCGGTCAAGGGCTCGCCGGCGTTGACCTTGAGCAGCGCGATGTCGGTCTTGGTGTCGCGGCCGACGACGGTTGCCTTCAGATTGGTGTTGTCGTGCAAGATCACGGTGATCTGGTCGGCGTCGGCGATGACGTGGTTGTTGGTGACGATGTAGCCGGCCGGATCGATGATGAAGCCGGAGCCGAGCGAAGTTGCCTTGCGCGGCGCGAGGTCGGGCTGGTCGCCTTTGGGCAGGCCGTGCTCGAGAAAGTCGTGAAAGAACTTTTCAAATGGCGAGCCCGGCGGAAATTGCGGCATGTCGGGCTGGTTTTGGTCGCCGTTACCGCTCGTGGTCTTCAGGATCTGCGTCGTCGAAATGTTGACCACCGAGGGCAGCAGCCGGGCGGCGAGGTCGGCAAAGCTGTCGGGCGCCCCGCGCGCCAACGCCGGCGTGCTGGCGATGGTCGCCGGCAGGGCGAACAGCAATGCCGCGACCACCGCGGCGGCGGCACGGCGCACCAGGGTTGGGGGGCGGCACGGCACCGGAACGAACTCCTTATCGACAGCGAGCATCGGAGCGGTTTCCGCTCGGCGCGCGGCCGCGAGCTTACGGGAGAAGGGCGCCGCGAGCCAGATGCTTTATCGCTGTCGGGCGCGATGACCGGCGCGCGGATCGCTTGCGCGGCGCGGGTGCGCGGTCCGGGGGCGCCGCTCCCCGCGAGCCTGCCGGCGTCGCGGCGGGTGCTAGAGGCGGGTCTGATCGGCGGCGGTGATATGGCTGCGAAAGGTCAGCGGGTCGGCGATCCGGCGCATCGGCTCGAGGCTGCCGCCGGTGCCGCGCACGATGATCGTGCCATAGCCGAGCATGCGGCCGAGAAGGGTCTGGTTGACGTCGACGCTCTCGACCTTGGATCGGTTCATCTCGAGGGTATGGCGCGACAGAAGCCCGGTCTTGTAGATCACCCGATGGTCGGTGACCGCGAGCTCGGTGGTGGCGCGCCGGATGAACGCGCCAAGCGCCGCCGAAATCGCGAGCAGGAAGAAGATCGCCGCTGCGATCCACAAGGCCAGGCTCAGAGATTGCCGCTGGTTGCTGGCGAGCGAAAGCGCGCCGCCGACGAAAAAGCCGCAGACGATCAGCGCCAGGATCGCCCGCAGATAGATCAGCCAATGCAGCCGCGTCTGATAGACCACGGTCTCGCCCGGCTGTAGCACCCGTGTGACGTACCTCATCGCGGCAGGCATCCTTGATCGGCCCACGGGTTCGGTCCAGCGGCCAGCCGCAACCATTCGCGGGCTTCGCCGGCCGCCCTCGCAGCCGCCGATTATATCATATCCGGTTGGACCGGGTTCTGCCCGATGTCGGCGATGGCGGCAGCCGGGCCCGCCTGCCTCTCTCAGCCGGGGTCGGCCAATGCCGCCTTGTAGGCGCGCACCGCCGCGGCAAAGCCGATGACCAGCGCATCGGCGGTCAGCTCGTGGCCGATCGAGGCCTCGGCCACCCCCGGCAGCGCCGCAACCAGAGGCGGCAGGTTTGCGAGGTTTAGATCGTGGCCGATATTGACCGCGAGGCCGAGCTGCGCGGCGCGCGCCGCGGTTGCCGCGCAGGCCGCCAACCGAGCGTCCGGGGAGCCGGCGCGGAATGCAGCGGCATAGCTGCCGGTGTAGATCTCGATGCCGTCGGCGCCGGCCGCGCGCACCGGCTCGACGCTCGCCGGGTCGGGATCGACAAACAGGATCACCCGCACATCCCGCTTTTTGAGCGCGGCGATCGCCGGCAACACCACCGCGCGCTCTTCGGGCCCAAGCCTCCAGCCTTCCTCCGAGGTCAGCACCCCCGGCCCGTCCGGGACCAGCGTGCATTGCTCGGGCATCACCCGACTAACCAGTTCGATCAGGCGCTCGTCCGGATAACCCTCGATGTTGAGTTCGAACCCCGGCCGCCACGGCTGCATCAGCCGGGCGAGATCGAACACGTCACCGCGCCGGATATGACGTTCGTCCGGGCGCGGATGGACGGTCAGCCCATCGGCCCCGGCCTCGTGCGCGAGCCGGCCGAACCGCACCACATCGGGGACGCCGGTGCGCCGCGAGTTGCGCAACAGCGCGATCTTGTTGAGATTGACGCTGAGCCTGGGCATGGCGTCGATCCTATACCGGCCGGGCCGCCGCGGTCAGCTCCGGGGTTGCGCGGAACTCATGCCGCAGTTGCAAAAACGCCGCGCATCGGGCCTCGCATCGATAGGAAATCCGCGCCGGGTGAGAGTACAGTCGGGCGGCACATCTGCTTGGTCAATTGTGGAGCGGAGTAAACGACATGCAGTATCGCAGAATCTCGGCCGATTGCCATCTCGACATGCCGTGGATGCCGCCCGACCTGTTCGTCTCCGAGGCGCCGCGCGAGCTGAAAGACCGCATGCCCTATGTTGCGGACGGGCCGCAAGGGCCGCACTGGGTGGCCAAGAACGGCGCCGATTTCGGGCTGAAAAACGGCGTCGGGCCGGGTGGCGCACCGTTCGTCCCCGGGCAGAACCACCGGGTCGACATCATGGCCCAGACCGGCATGTACGAGGATGGCAAAAAGGACATCCGCCGCTGCAGCGACCCGCATCTGCGGATCAAGGATATGGATCGCGACGGTGTCGACGCCGAGGTGATCTACGGCATTCTCGGCGCCGCCTCGCGCTTGAACGACCGCGAAGCCTCGAACCAGATGCTGCGCATCTACAACGACTGGCTCCGGGAGTTCTGCAGCCACTATCCCGAGCGCGAGATCGGGCTCGCCTGCCTGCCCTATGGCGACATCGACGAGACCGTCAAGGAAATCCACCGGGTCGCGCGGATGGGGATCAAGGGGCTCGAACTTTCGTGCTCATGGGACATGGAGCCGATGTGGCACCCGGTCTGGGAGCCGTTGTGGAAAGCCGTCGAGGACGTGCAATTACCGTTGCATTTCCATACCTTCCCGACGACGTCGCCGAGGGCGCGCGAAGGGGTTTCCGGGCAAGTCCGGCGGGCGGCGATGTTCACCGGTGTCTCGGCATTCCAGATGGGCCTGATCAACATCATCGCGGCGCTGATCGGCGCCGGCGTGCTCGAGCGCCATCCGCGGCTCAAGGTCTCGTTTGGCGAGAGCGGCATCGGCTGGCTGCCTTACGCGCTCGACCGCATGGATTTCGAGTATGAAGACCGCTTCCGCGACCTGATCAAGATGAAGCCCAGCGAATACTGGCGTCGCCAGTGCAAGGCGACGTTCCAGTTCGATCCGATCGGCACCAAGCTCTACGAGGACATCGGGGTCGAGACCCTGATGTGGGGTTCCGACTATCCGCACACCGACGGCGTGTGGCCGGAATCCTCGAAATACATCAAGGAGCAGTTTGCCGGTCTGCCGGCCGATGTGGTGCACAAGATCACCTGCGAGAACGCCGGCAAGTTCTACGGGCTGATCAACTAGGGCCCCGCCATAGCTAAAAGGCGTCGCTGCGACGGTCATGGCCGGGCATGTCCCGGCCATCGACGAGTTGCCGGACAAACCCGTCTCGCGGGCGATGATGCGGCCGCCGATCGCGGCCTCGCCTAGGTCTGCCGCCGCGGGTCTACGCTGTCTCTGGTCGACCGGACTTCGATCGATGGAAAGCCCACGACGTCGTAGGTCGCAGACGCGATGCCGATGCCAGCCTTGTCCAATTCGATGATAATGTACCGGCTCATCGCGTCTTTGGCGTCGCGAATCCGATGCGTCTCGACGATGAAGCGCACCGTCAACTCAAGCCAATTGTCGGTAATGCGGTAAAACACCCGCGGCTCCAGATCAATCGGTTGAACCCCGAAGCGGCGCTGTAGTTCGCTCTTGGCTTCGGCCGCCATCGCATCGGGATCGATCGCATGTCGCTTCGCCGCCTCCAGCAGGATCGCCTCCACCCGGCTGCGATCGGCCTGGTAGGTGATTGGAAGAGCCATCTCCTCCCAAATGAGAGGGAAGTCGCGGGTGTAATTGAACACCGGCTCGGCGAAAATCCTGGAATTGCTGACCGTGACGATGCGGCCGGTGAACTGGCGGCTCCTGACCCACATCGCCGGATCGGCGGCTTGCATGCTGGGCGGCTGACCCATTTCCATGATCGTCGTCTGAATAAAGCCCAATCGCAGCACGTCGCCGCGCACCCCTCCCATCGAGATGCGGTCGCCGACGGTGAAAGTCGACCCGCGCAGGATGACGAAATAGCCCGCGATCGCCGTCACCACTTGCTGCAGAGCAAAAGCGAGGCCTGCGGACATCAGACCAAAGGCGGTCGCGAGCCGGGTCGGGTCGTTGAACCAGATCGACAACAATCCGAGGATCAGGACGAACGCCGCGAGCAGGCTGACACCCTGGCGCGTCCAGAACCTTGTTTAAATCGTCGCGTGGTCCGTGCGCCCGAGCACCAGCCCGACCAGCGCCCGCAGGATCACGCCGGCAAGCAGGACGACTCCGATATATATGATTGAGAGGAGGAGCTTACGCCCGTTCTCCGCGTTGATTCCGACCCAATCGATTCCAAAGAAATGCACGCGGTCTCTCCCACACCGATCGCGGCGCTATACCAGTCTATCTAATCGCCGGGTCGGCGCGGCTTCGCCTTGTCAATCTCCCGTCCCAAAAGACGGTTCCACCGCACTTGTTTCCCCCGTTAACCCTGCGATCGGGGGATATGTTCGACAATGCGGTGCCGCCTCATGCTTCTCGAAGCTGGCGTGGCGCTTGTGGACATCGCCGAGATCCGAGAGGCGTGGCAATGCCCCGTTCGGCGTCGCCCAGCACCAATGCCGCTGCAAGGCCTCGACCCGAGTCGGATCGCTGGGGTCCCAAGGCCGTGGCGTTGCGGACTGCGGCGTCGGCCCTTTCCGTAGACTGGGTCATGACTGCGATCGGCGCGCCGGGGAACACATGGTCGCCCGGCCGCTCCAAACCGAGATACAGGCGTCATTGACGACCGATGGCAACAGGGCTGCGCTAGCCCGTCCCAACGACGGTCCAGGCGGCGGGCGCGGCGCGCGTCAGCTGTCGCCCATCTTGAGGGCGGCGATGAAGGCCGATTGCGGGATTTCGACCTTGCCGAACTGGCGCATCCGCTTTTTGCCTTCCTTCTGCTTTTCTAGGAGCTTGCGCTTTCTGGTCACGTCGCCGCCATAGCATTTGGCGAGGACGTCCTTGCGCAGCGCCTTGACCGTCTCGCGGGCGATGATGCGGCCGCCGATCGCCGCCTGGATCGCCACCTGGAACAATTGTCGCGGGATCAGGTCCTTCAGCCGTTCGCACAGCGCCCGGCCGCGGCGCTCGGCCTCGTGCCGATGGACGATCACCGACAAGGCATCGACCGGCTCGCCATTGACCAGGATGTTCATCAAGACGAGGTCGCCCTCGCGATAGTCGTCGATTTGGTAGTCGAAGCTGGCATAGCCGCGGCTCGCCGATTTGAGCCGGTCGTAGAAATCGAACACCACCTCGTTCAGCGGCAGGCGATAGACCAGCATCGCCCGGCTGCCGGCATAGGTCAGATCGGCCTGCTCACCGCGGCGCTCCTCGCACAACGCCAGGATCGGCCCGAGATAGGCGTCGGGCACCAGGATCGTCGCCTTGATCCACGGCTCCTCGATGTGGTCGATCCTGACCGGGTCGGGCATGTCGGCGGGGTTGTGCAGGGTGCGCACCGACCCGTTGGTCAGATGCACCCGGTAGACGACCGAAGGTGCGGTGGCCAAAAGGTCGAGGTCGAATTCGCGGGCCAGCCGCTCCTGGATAATCTCCAGATGCAGCAGGCCGAGAAAGCCGCAGCGGAAGCCGAACCCCAGCGCCGCCGAGGTCTCGGGCTCGTATTCGAAGCTCGAATCGTTCAGGCGCAGCTTGGCCAAACTGTCGCGCAACCGCTCGTAATCGGCGGCGTCGGTCGGGAACAGCCCGCAGAAAACCACCGGCTGCACCGGCTTGAAGCCGGGCAACGGCTCGGCCGCCGGGCGGCGGTCCTCGGTGATCGTGTCGCCGACTCGGCAATCGGCGACGGTCTTGATCCCGGCGGTGATAAAGCCGATCTCACCCGGTCCCAACGCCTCGACCGCGACCCCCTTGGGGGTGAACACGCCGACCCGCTCGACCGCATGGATCGCGTCGGTCGCCATCATCCGGATCTTCTGCCCGGCCTTGAGCGCGCCGTCCTTGACCCGCACCAGGATCACGACGCCGAGATAAGGGTCGTACCAGCTGTCGACCAAGAGCGCCTTCAAGGGTGCCGCGAGATCGCCCGCCGGCGGCGGCAGCCGCTTCACCAGGGCTTCGAGCACACCCTCGATGTTGAGCCCGGTCTTGGCCGAGATCAGCACCGCGTCCGATGCATCGAGCCCGATCACATCCTCGATCTGCTCGCGGACGCGCTCCGGCTCGGCCGCCGGCAGGTCGATCTTGTTCAGCACCGGGACGATCTCGTGCCCGGCCTCGATCGCCTGATAGACATTGGCCAGGGTCTGCGCCTCGACCCCCTGGCTGGCGTCGACGACCAGCAGCGAGCCTTCGCACGCGGCCAGGGACCGGCTGACCTCATAGGCGAAATCGACATGCCCCGGCGTGTCCATCAGATTGAGGACATAGCTCTCGCCGTCGTGGGCTCGGTATTGCAGGCGAACCGTCTGGGCCTTGATCGTGATCCCGCGCTCGCGCTCCAATTCCATGCTGTCGAGCACTTGCTCGCGCATCTCGCGCGCCTCGAGCCCGCCGCACGCCTGGATCAGCCGGTCGGCCAGGGTCGACTTGCCGTGATCGATATGGGCGATGATCGCGAAATTGCGGATCTGGGCGAGGGGGGTCATGCACGGCCGAACATAGGGCCGAACGCCCGGACTATCAACGTGACCCTACCCGCGGTGTGCCCGCGCCGGACGGCCGCAACCCCCACGAGGAGCCAAAATATCGCCCCCACGGGGTGACCGGGATGCGCAATCTGTCGGGCGAGCGGCACTGGCCCCGACGATGGCCGGCTCTGCCGAGACAGCTCAGCCGCCGGCTTTCCCATCCTCCCCGGCCGCTGGATTCCCGGCCACCGCCACCTTTTGTCGAAATTCGACTGCGGTCTCGCAGATCTGCACGCGCATATTCGGATTGGCCTCAGCTTCTGCAACCATGGCATCGCGGTCATGCCGCGCCTGCTCGACGCGTTGGTAACGGAATGAGCGGCGCAACCCTTCGGCGAGAGAGAAGGTGTCGTAGCTGAACTTTCCGTTGCTTTCGAGCAGCGGGCCCACGTACAAAACCGTCCTCATGATCTCTCCTAGACTAAACGAACCTACATTCTTCTGGTCTTCTGAACGGACTTGCCGGCCGGCATGCTCCAAGAAATTTCGTAAATATTCGTAAAAAATAGGCAAGCAGGTGAGATGCACGGCAGAGTTCCTGCGTCGGTGAACTGGGCTTTCTGCTGCATCGCGCGCGGGCTTTCCGGGGCTTGACCGGCGCCGCGTCATCGCCGAGGTTGATGGCTGATGCGAGCGATCTCTGTTCCCGGCATTGCCGCGGTGGCGCCGCGCTACGATGGGTTCATCCTCGATTTGTGGGGGGTGATCCATGACGGAGTCGCGCCGCTGCCGGGCGCCCTCGCCTGCCTCGGCGCGCTCGTCGACGCCGGCAAGCGCATCGCCCTCTTATCAAACGCGCCGCGCCGGGCCGAGGATGTGGTGCGCCGCATCACCGAGATCGGCGTGCCGCCGGGCACCTATCATCACGTCATGTCGTCCGGCGAGGAGGCCTGGCAGTTCCTTCACCGTCGCGACGACCCGTTTTATGCGAGGCTCGGCCGTCGCTGCCTGCACATCTGTTCGGACCGCGACCTCGAAATCCGCGAGGGGCTTGGGCTCCACTATGTCGAGGATGCCGAGACCGCCGATTTCATCCTCAACACCGGCCCCGCCGGCTGGGACGATACGATCGAGGATTATGCGCCGCTGCTGCGCCGCGGGTTGGCGAAGGCGCTGCCGATGGTTTGCGCCAACCCCGATCTGGTGGTCATGCACGGCGCGCGGCTGGCATTGTGCGCCGGCGCGCTGGCGCAATGGTACGAGCACGAGGGCGGCCAGGTGCGCTGGCACGGCAAGCCCTATCGCTCGGTCTATGACAGCTGCATGTCCCTCCTCGGCATCGCCGACCATTCGCGCATTCTCGCGGTCGGCGACAGCCTGCGCACCGATATTGCCGGCGCGGCGGCGGCGGGTCTCGACAGTCTCTTTATCGCCGGCGGCATCCACGCCGCGGAATTCGGCATCAGCGGCGAAGCCGAGCCCGATCTGGCGCACATCGACGCGGCGCTGGCCGCCGGCTCGATTGCCGGGCGGGAGCTATGTCCGATCGCGGTCGCCCGCCGGTTTTCCTGGTAGCCGCCCGCCCGGCTCGATCGCGGGCCGGGCTCAGCCGCCAACCGGGCTTAATGGGCGGCGGTGTGCAGGATCGCCTCGCGCAGCCCGGTGTCATAGCCGAGCCCGAGCGCGGTCACAGTCGCGGTCGGCGGCGACGAGCGGATCAGGCCTTTGCGTTCGAGCGCCGCCCACACCGCCGGGTTGCGCAGCCCGGTGGCATCGCGCGAGGCCACCACGGTTTCGCCGATGTGAAAATGGTCGCCATGCGGCGCTGGCAGGCGGGTCAGAACGATGCTGTCGGGTTCTTCGCCGGGCCGCGCATAGTCGGGCTGGCGCGCCAACTCCTGCAACAGGGTCAGGGTCCGCAGCTGCAGCGGGTTCAGATTGAGCGGGTTTCGCTTTGGCGCCATGACCCTGGTTTAGCCCGGCCATCGGGGCGAGGCAACCGGATCGGCACCGCGCCGGCCGATCGCCCCGGGCATTCGGATTGGCCCGATCGGGATCAAATATCCGCGCTCGGGCCGGATGGCGACCGCGCCGGCCAGCGCAGCACCCGGCCACGCTCGCGGCGGCGCGGCTGGCCTGCGGTCCACCACAGGGTACCAACCAGCGGCAGGTGATCGGAAGCGAGGCGGGCGAGCGGCGAGCGATAGACATGAACGTCGCGCAATACCGCCGGCCCGTCGGCATAGATCCGGTCCAGCGGTAAGACCGGCATCCAGGACGGGAAGGTGCGCGGCGCCGCACTCGGCCCGAGGCAGCGGTCGAGCGCGCGGATGCCGCCGCTGCGCCCGCGCCATTCGTTCAAATCGCCGACCAGCAGCACCGCGTGCGCGGCCCGCCGGTCCGGCGTGAACGGCTCGTCGAGTGCTGCGATCAGGCGATTGGCCTGCAACCGTCGTTCGCCAGCGTGAAGGCCGAAATGCGTCGCCAGTACGCGCAGCACCCGCTCGCCGATCATCAGATCGGCATCGAGCGCCGCGCGCGGCTCATAATCCGAAACCGCGAGGTCGATCGCGTGAGCGGCGGCGACCGGAAACCGCGTCAGGATCGCGTTGGCGAAGCGGCCGCGGCGGCCGCGGGCCCCGGCGCCGAGAATGATCCGGCGACCGGTCGCCTCGGCCAGATAAGCTGCCTGGTCGGGATCGAGCCCGGTTCCGCGCCGCACCCCGACCTCTTGCAGACAGGCGATGTCGGCGTCGATTTCATCCAACACGGCGGCGATCCGCGCCGGGTCGTAGCGGCGGTCGACCCCAACGCAGCCATGGATGTTGTAGGTGACCACCCTGAGCGAGGGCGATTCGGCGCTCCCGCGCGCGAGAATGCGGGCCGCCCCGCGATCATCCGGCATCAATCGACCTTTTCTCCTCGACGCATTTGCGGCGCTTCATCGCCGCGCTACCTGTGCCAAGGGCTGCGGCAACGGCGCCCGCCCGCGACATGGCGCAGCTCTTGCGAACCCGCATTGTTGACCGCCCATGGCTCAGCACGCTCCAACCGTTTTGCGGCGCCGCGGCGCAGGTCGTGTAATACGACGAAATCAGCGCCGGTGTCCCCCTGGCGTCAATATGCCACGCGTCAAGATGTTCCGGCATCGGGAACGAGGGTCAGTATAAGGAGAGAATTCATGCTGAAAGGTAAATCCGCCATCGTCACCGGGTCGACCAGCGGGATCGGCCTCGGCATTGCCGCGGCGCTGGCGGCCGAAGGCTGCGCGCTGATGCTGAACGGATTTGGCGATCGCGCCGAGATCGAGCGGCTGCGCGCCGGGCTCGCCGCCACGCATGGCGTCGCCGTCGCCTATTCCCCGGCCGATATGTCCAAACCGGCGCAGATCCGCGAACTGGTGGCTGATTGCGCGCGCCAATATGGCGGCGCCGACATCCTGGTCAACAACGCCGGCATCCAGCACGTCGCCAAAATCGTCGAGTTTCCCGAGGACCGCTGGGACCAGGTGATCGCGATCAATCTGAGTGCCGCGTTTCACGCGACCAAGGCGGCGCTGCCCCATATGACCGCCCGGAAATGGGGCCGCATCGTCAATATCGCCTCGGCGCACGGGCTCGTCGCCAGCGCCGAGAAGGCCGCCTACGTCACCGCCAAGCACGGGATCGT
This sequence comes from uncultured Alphaproteobacteria bacterium, assembly GCA_963755435.1. Classification (GTDB taxonomy): domain Bacteria; phylum Pseudomonadota; class Alphaproteobacteria; order ATCC43930; family CGMCC-115725; genus AP-15. The sequence continues at coordinate 140,344 of CAVWJX010000007.1, read as the reverse complement.
CGGGTTGACCAAGGTGGTCGCGATCGAGACCGCAAACGACGGCGTCACCTGCAACGCCATCTGCCCCGGCTGGGTCTTGACCCCGCTGGTGCAGCGCCAGATCGAAGCCCGCGCCGCGGCCGAGGGCATCGCAGTGCAGGCCGCGCGCGAAAACCTGCTGCGCGAGAAGCAACCGATGCTCGAATTCACGACCCCGGAACAGCTCGGCGCGCTCACCGTGTTCCTGTGCAGCGAGGCGGCCAAGACAATCACCGGTGCTGCTCTCTCGGTTGATGGCGGCTGGGTCGCGCAATAGCGGACGGCTGCCGTCGCGGCGCGGGCGCCCGGCGGCGGCGAGTGTCAAACGCCGCTGCGGTGCGGACCGGTTGCGCCAAGACCGAGCGGCGGCATGGCTAGCCTATTCCAGACCGGCTCGGCGGCCGATCACCGCGCCGGCGCAGTCGACGACGCCGCCCTGGGCCGCGCCGCCGCCACGCGCAAAGCCGCCGCGGTGTCGCTGTCGTCAGACGCTGTAATACATCTGGAATTCGATTGGGTGGGGGGTGTGCTCGAAATTATACACCTCCTCCCATTTCAGCTCGATGTAGGACTCGATCTGGTCCTTGTTGAACACCTCGCCCTTCAACAGAAAGGCGTGGTCGTGGGCAAGCTCGCCCAAAGCTTCGCGCAACGAACCGCACACCACCGGAATGTCCTTCAATTCCTCGGGCGGCAGGTCGTAGAGGTTCTTGTCGATCGGGTCGCCGGGATGGATCTTGTTCTGGATGCCGTCGAGCCCGGCCATCAGCATCGCGGCAAACGCCAGATAGGGGTTGGCGGCCGGGTCGGGATAGCGCACCTCGACGCGTTTGGCTTTCGGGCTCGACACGAACGGGATGCGGCACGAGGCCGAGCGGTTGCGTGAGGAATAGGCGAGCAGCACCGGCGCCTCGAAGCCGGGAATCAGCCGCTTGTAGCTGTTGGTCGTCGGGTTGGTGAAGGCATTGATCGCCTTGGCGTGGCGAATGATGCCGCCGATGTAGTAGAGCGCAGTCTCCGAGAGATCAGCGTAAAGATTGCCGGCGAACACCGTGTTGTCGCCCTTCCACACCGACTGGTGGGTGTGCATGCCGGAGCCGTTGTCGCCCATGATCGGCTTGGGCATGAAGGTCGCGGTCTTGCCGTATTGCTGGGCGACATTGTGCACGACGTATTTGTAGATTTGCATATTGTCGGCGGTGTCGACCAGGGTCGAGAATTGAAAGCCGAGCTCGGCCTGGCTCGGCGCCACCTCGTGATGATGCTTCTCGACCAGGAGCCCCATATCCGCCATCACCGACAACATCTCGGCTCTGAGATCGGCTTGGCCGTCGACCGGCGGCACCGGGAAATAGCCGCCCTTGATCGGCGGGCGGTGGCCGGAATTGCCGTCGGCGAATTCCTTGTCGGAGACGTAGGGCCCCTCCTCGCTGTCGATCTGGTACATCGCGCCGTTCATCCCGGCACGGTAGCGCACATCGTCGAAGATGAAGAACTCGGCCTCCGGCCCGAAATAGGCCTTATCGCCGATGCCGGTCGAAATCAGGTGCTGCTCGGCCTTTTTCGCGGTCGAGCGAGGGTCGCGGGCATAGGGCTGGCCGGTCAGCGGCTCGTGCACGTCGCAAAACACGATCAGCGAGGTCTGCGCCGCAAACGGGTCCAACACCGCGGTCGAGCAATCCGGCACCAGCATCATGTCCGAATCGTTGATCGCCTTCCACCCGGCGATCGACGAACCATCGAACATCACCCCATCATTCAGGAAATTGTCGCTGATCGTGCGCACATGGTGCGCCAGATGCTGCCACTTGCCGCGCGGATCGGTGAAGCGGAAGTCGACATACTTGACCTCGTGCTCCTTGATCAGCTGCATCACTTTAGCGGTATCGGACATCGCTGGGTTCCGTTTTCAGGTTGACGACAAATTCGAAGCACGCGACTGCGAGGCACGAGACCGCCGCCGCCGGCCAGCAGCAGGGCGCGCCACCACCAGGCCTGACGCGAGACCCGCCGGGCGGCGCCCGCCCATCGAGACGCGCGCATGCAACCGGCGCACCAACATCCCGCTCAGATCGCGTCGCCGCCACGCTCGCCGGTGCGGATGCGGATCGCCTCGTCGATATTGGTGACAAAGATCTTGCCGTCGCCGATCCGCCCGGTATGCGCCGCCTGCTGGATCGCCTCGACCGCGCGCTCGACCAGCGCGTCTTCCATGACCACCTCGATTTTTACTTTGGGCAGAAAATCGACGACGTATTCGGCCCCGCGATAAAGCTCGGTATGGCCCTTCTGCCGGCCGAACCCTTTGGCCTCGGTGACAGTGATGCCCTTGATCCCGACTTCGTGCAGCGCCTCTTTGACCTCGTCGAGCTTGAAGGGCTTGATGATGGCCTCGATCTTTTTCATCGCCGCTCAATCTTTCCCGGGCGCCCGCCCGCCAGCCGCTGACAATTTCAGCATAACCCGTGCCAACCGGCCCGAGCGACGCTGCTTAACCGCGGCGAGCGGCTCCACCCGCCGGAATAGCCGGCGATATAAGCATCACTCTGCCTAAAGATTAGTCAAGAGGGTGCGATCCGGTCAGCAGCCCGGGCGCGGCAGATTGCCCAAGAGGGTGCGGATGCGCTCGACCGCCTCGGCGATCGCCTCGCGGCTGTTGGCATAGGAAAACCTCAGATAGCCTTCGCCGAATGCGCCAAAGCTGGTGCCGGCGATGGTCGCGACCCCGGCGTCTTCGAGGAGCCGCCCTTGCAGCGCGCGCGCGTCGAGCCCGGTTCGGGTGATGTTGGGGAAGGTATAGAAGGCGCCACCCGGGCGGGCGCAGGTAAAGCCGGGAAGCCGGTTCAGCGCCTCGACGATGAACTGACGGCGCTCGGCAAAGGCGGCGACCATCCGCTCGACCGGCTCGCGCGGGCCGGTCAGGGCTGCCAGGCCGGCGAACTGGGCGGCGGCGTTGACGCAGGAATGGCAGTTGATCGCCAGCCGCTCCGCCGCCGCGAACAGCGCCTGCGGCCACACCCCATAGCCCATCCGCCACCCGGTCATCGCATAGGTCTTGCTCCACCCGTCGAGCAGGATCAGCCGGTCGCGGAGCGAGGGATAGGACAACAGGCTGACATGCTCGGCCCCGTCATAGAGGATCTCGCCGTAGATCTCGTCGCTCATCACCGCCACCTGCGGATGGTGCTCGAGCCCGGCGACGAGCCGATCGAGTTCGGCGCGCGGCACCACGCCGCCGGTGGGATTGGCCGGGCTGTTGATGATCAGGAGGCGGGTGCGCGGGGTGATCTTGTCCAACACCTCGGCGGCGCTGAACGAAAAGCCCGCACTCTCATAGAGCGGGATCGGCACCGGCACCGCGCCGGAGAAGCGGATGACGCTCTCGTAGATCGGAAAGCCGGGGTTCGGATAGAGGATCTCGGCACCCGGTTCGCCGAACATCAGGATCGCAAAAAACATCGTCACCTTACCGCCCGGCACCACCAGAACCTGCGCCGGGGACACTTCGACCCGGTGACGGCGATAAAGATCGGCGGCGACCGCCTCGCGCAAGGGGACGATGCCGTTGGCCGGGGTGTAGCCGTGATGACCGTCCTTGAGCGCCTTGCGGCCGGCCTCGACGATGTGCTCGGGGGTTGGGAAATCGGGCTGGCCGATGCCCAGATTAATGATATCGCGGCCCTGTGCCGCCAGCGCGCCGGCACGGGCCAGCACCTCGAACGCGGTCTCGGTGCCGAGGACGCCGATGCGCCCGGCCATCTGCAACATGCGCGCTTCCTCCTGAAATCTTCTGGCCGCAGACTAGCGCAAACCAGGCGGAAAGGCGACCGCGACCGCTGGGCGCACCGACGCGGCGCCAGGGGTCAATCCGCGGCGGCGGCCGCCCCCGCGCAGCGCCGCCGGCGCACGAAGCGACTTCGCCGATCTAATGCGGGGCTATTTATAGGATACGCTGTAGATGCCGGTATTGTTGTCGAATGTCACGGTCACCTGACCGTTTTGGCATAGATTCACGCCTTGCGGCCAAGTGTGCTCCGAGCCGTCATCCATGCGGATCTGGAACTGGATCTGGCACGGGCCGCTATTGTCGAAAATAATCTGCGAGGAACCATTGGAGCCGATGCTCTGAAAACCCTTGACCCAATGCCAAACGTTGTCGCTTGGGATTGACGTCCATAAACCGGTGATCGTCTGTGCTGTCTGGTTGATCAGGGTGAAATTGCGATCATTAGCCGAGGCCGGGCCGTGCCAGACCAAGACTATTAACGAAAGAAGGCACCACAACAGGCGATTTGGCAACGGTTTCCTCATAGACGTGGTCATGTTCTCGCTCCGTCATCGCGCGGGATTGCTCGTTTCGTCACGCCCGACTACTCCTTGCGCCATGAAAATACCGTAATTGCCCAAAGCCGTCAATTGCGCGGCGTGGGTTGGCGGCCGGTGTCGCACCACGGCCGGCGACAGTGATCGGCGGGCTCGACAGAGGCGCTGGCGGCGCCGCGGCGTTCATGTCAGCATCGACCGATAACAATCTACCGAGGCCGATTTCGAATGGATGCGCAGATCCTCGGGCTGGTGCCGGGCGCTTTCGACAAGCTTGATCGCGACGAGGACGAGGTCTTTTACGCGCCGGCGCGGCTGGTCTGCCATATCGACGTGCACGCCATCGCCGCGCTGACCGGATTTTATCGCACCGTATTGCCGGTGGGCGGGGTGCTGCTCGACCTGATGTCGAGCTGGATCAGCCACCTGCCGCCCGAGATCGCCTATGGCCAGGTGATCGGCCACGGCATGAACGCCGAGGAATTGGCCGCCAACCCGCGTTTTACGCGGTGGTTCGTGCAGAACCTCAACCGCGACCCGCTGTTGCCGCTCGCCGACGCCAGCATCGATGCGGCAATGATCTGCGTCTCAATCCAGTATTTGCAGCAGCCGCTCGCGGTGCTGCGCGAGGTCGCACGCGTGCTGCGGCCGGGGTCGCCGGCGATTATCGGCTTTTCCAACCGCTGCTTTTGGACCAAGGCAGTGGCGATCTGGCGGGCGCTCGACGATGCCGGGCATGCCGAACTCGTCGCGCATTATCTGCGCCACGCCGGCTTTGTCGAAATCAAAACGCATCAGCTGGCCGAGTGGGTCGAGGACCAGAGCGATCCGATGACGGCGGTGGTCGGCCGCGCGCCGGCGCGCTAGTCTTCCGCCGGGTGTCACCAGCAGACACGCGACCGGAGACCTGCGACCAAGGACGGGGAGAGCGATCATGGAATTGGGTGCGCTGCTGCCGCTCGGCGACATCGGCGGCGATCCGGCTACGGTGCGCGAATACGCGCAGAGCGCCGAGGCGATCGGCTATGATTTTGTCGAGGCTCCCGACCATGTGCTGGGGGTCAATGCGGCGAGCCGGCCGGGCTGGGACCGCAACAGCTCGGAGGATCTGTTTCATGACCCGTTCGTGCTGTTCGGCTATCTCGCCGGCTGCACCCGGGGGCTCGGCTTTTCGACCGGTGTCCTGATCCTGCCGCAGCGCCAGACCGTGCTGGTGGCCAAGCAGGCGGCCTCGCTCGACGCGCTCTCGGGCGGCCGGTTCCGGCTCGGCATCGGGGTCGGCTGGAACGAGGTCGAGTTCACCGGGCTCAATGAGAATTTCCACAATCGCGGCCGCCGCTCGGAAGAACAGGTCGAGGTCATGCAAAAGCTGTGGGCCGAGCCGCATGTCACCTTCAACGGCCGCTGGCATAAGATCGAAGATGCCGGGATCAACCCGCGGCCCGCCTCGGGCCGGGTGCCGGTATGGTTCGGCGGCCACCACGAGCGCACCCTCGAGCGCATCGCCAAAAGGGGCGACGGCTGGATGCCAAATGCCTATCCGGCCGACCAGACCGCGACCGAGGCGTTCGACCGGCTGCGCCGCCTGACCGAGGCGGCCGGCCGCGACCCCGCTCGCATCGGGATCGAGGTGTGGGTCTCGATGGGTGCGGGGAGCGCCGCCGATTGGGCGCGCGACGCGCGCTTCTGGAAGGCGGCCGGGGCCTCGCATCTGTGCCTGACCACGACCTTCGACCGGCGCCACCACCGGCGCATCGCCGGGCATCGGATGGCCGACCACCTCGAGGCGCTGGGCCGTTATCACGCGGCCATCGCCGACCTGCTGTAACGCCGGCGTTGCCGCCGGCGTGCGGGCTGCCGCCGGAGCGCTGGGCCGCCGGGCGTGGGGGCGGCGGGCCACCGATCCCACGCCCCGGCAAAGCTCGATCGCCTCGTCGCCAAGGTTGATGATGACCTTGACCGCGGTCACCGGCCGCGCGGCAGCTTTGGGCTGCTAGCGGGCGGGCGGGTCGAGCTTGGCGGGCTTTCGGGCGCCGCGATGGCCGCTGACGGGCGCGTTCAGCAGGGCGACCAGCTGCGGGGTCGCTGCGATCAGGGCCAAGGTCGCGGCGCGCTCTTCGGGCGGGCCATCCTGCTGCTGGCGCAAATTGCGCTCGATACAACGCGCGGTAAATGTCTGGTCGATGCGCAGGCTGAACGGCGCCGGCTGGTAGCAGTCGCGATAGGCCTCGGCCCAGGCCAGCCAGGCGGCAATCCGCGCCTGCTGCCCGGGGCCGAGCGGGGTCAGCGCCATCGCGGCGGCGAGAAACAGCGGCATCGGTACCAACGTCATTGCTACCTCATACCCCGGTACGCCCTCGGCACCGCCATCAAACCCCCGCCAGACCGGTCGCGACCGGCCGGAATGCGCCGGCCAGCCCCTTACGCGGCTCCGGCTCCGGCATCGGCCTCGACGGCACCGGCGTCAAAGCCGAACAGCCAGCCCAACGCCTCGGGCGAGCGGTCGCCGGCCTTCGCCCATTCGGCGTCGCGCACCTGCTGCGCCGGGCTGTCAGCGAGGTGGTAGCGGGTTTTGTTGGCCCGCGACATCTGCTGCAAGCGGGTTACCCTTGGCAGGCGTAATCCTTCATAGCGCCGCAGGCTCGCGGCCGGATCGTCCGGCCCGGCGGCGAGACAGGCCGCCAATGTAGCACCGTCCTCGATCGCCTGTGCCGCGCCCTGCGCCATGAACGGGTACATCGGATGACAGGCGTCGCCGAGCAAAGTCGCATGGCCGACCGACCAGCGAGGCAGCGGGTCGCGATCGAACAACGCCCAGATGAAGCAGGTTTCGGCCGCGCCGATAATCCGCCGCACCTGCGGATGCCAGCCCTCGAACGCGGCAAGCGCGCGGGCAACCGTGGCCCGGTCGGTCCAGTCCTCGCCGCTCCAGCTGTCGTACTCGGTCCAGCCGACGAAATTCAACAGCCGCCCGCGCGACACGAAGTAATGGACGAGGTGCGCGCCCGGCCCGAGCCAGGATTGCGAGCCGAGCTCGAGCCCGAGGTCGGCGATCTTCTCGGCCGGCACCAGGCCGCGATAGGCGACGCAGCCGGCAAAACGCGGCGCCTCCTCGCCGAACAGCGCGGCGCGCACCGCCGAGTGGATGCCGTCGGCCCCGACCAGCACATCGGCCCTGACCTGCGCGCCATTCTCGAACCGGGCGGTGACGCCGCGGGCCTCCTCGGCGAGCCCGCTCAGGCGGTGGCCGAAATGGATCCGCTCGGCCGGAAACCCGGCGGCGATGATCGCCAGCAGATCGGCGCGATGGACCGTCAGGTGCGGCGCGCCGTAAAGCTCCTGGCACAGCGGATTGAGCGCCGCCCGCTGCAAGGTGCGGCCATCATCCCAGCGCCGCTGATGGCTGCCGCGCGGGCGCACCGCTTCGCGGTCGAGCGCCTCGCCGAGGCCGAGCCGGTAAAGGATGCGCGCGGCGTTGGGACCCATGTTGATGCCGCCGCCGATCTCGGTCAGTCGCGCCGCCTGCTCGTAGACATCGACCGAAAACCCGGCCCGCCGCAACGACAGCGCGGCGCTGAGGCCACCGATCCCGGCCCCGATCACCGCAATCCTCAGTGGCTTTGGACTCATTGCCCGGCCGATCTGCTGCGGGTCGCCGTTCGATTGTAATCGTCCGGCGAGCCGGGAAAAACGGCCATGACGTCATTCCGGGGCGGTCCGAAGGGCCGAGCCCGGAACCCAAGCACACCGGAATTCCCGCATGCTTGCAGTCCTGTGTTCATGGGTTCCGAGTTCGCGGGCGGCGCCCGCGCCCCGGAATGACAAGATTTTGGCATTCCTCCACCCGCTCGATCGCCCGGACGCCTGCCGCCAGTGTCTCCTCGATGCGCGCGATTGTCCAGCCGAGGCCGATCAGCTCGTCGCGCGGATCGTCCCGCGCCGGGTCGAGCACCGCCGCCCGCAGATAGGAGGTCGCCGCCTCACCGAGCCGTCCTTGCAGCTTTAGCGCGTGGCCGAGCTGGAGATGCGTGTCCGCCGTATCCGGGCTCAGCACGAGCGAGCGCCGATAGGCCACCTCGGCTTCGGCGATGTTGCCGGATTCTTTCAAGGCATGGCCGTACTGAACCCAGATCGCCGCCGCGTTCGGCATCGCCTGCAGCGCCTGCCGGTAATGCCGGGCGGCGAGTTCCCATTGGCCAAGGTCGCGGGCGCGATCGCCGCGGGAGACGACCGGGCCACAACCCGGCCGGCGCCATGAGGCCCAGCCTTGCCCGGCAAAGCGGCCGAGCAGGCACCAGGGGCGGACCAGCTCGTGGCCTAGAAAGCCACTGCTCTGACCCGATTGACCGGGCTGCGGCCGCACCGATGCTGCGGCGAAGCCGGCGCGGCGCCAATCCTGCCACAGCGCCTGATCGAGCCGGTTATGGGCGCGGAACGCCTGGCGCGCCGACGCCGGCAGATCCTCCGCGGTCAACAGCCGCCATCCGGTCCGCCCCTGCAATTCGGCCGAGCTGTTGCGCCGCGGTGCCGCCGGCGGAATGCCGAGGTCGCGGCCGAGCACCTCGATCAGCCGGTCGCAATCGGCGTGGCCGCCGACAAACCAGAAGCCGGCCAGCATCCGGTTCAGCATCTCGTGCTTGTTCGCCTCGGTCGTCGCCAACAGCGCCCGCCACGGGATCTCCAGCCACCGCGACAGCAGAAAATGAGCGATGAAATCGCGCGGCAGCGCCCGCTGATGCAACGCAAACCCGTAGGTCCCAAGCCCCTTGGCCAGATTGTCCATCATCTGCCAGTTGTAGAGCGAGATTTGCAGTTCGAGCGGATCGCGCAGCAGCACGATGCGGCGAATCTCGCGGCCGGCGAACAGCGTTTCCATCGAGCGGCCGATGTGATGCCCCGAAATCACCCTTGCCTGGCGTAAATCGGGAAGCTCGCCGGGCGCGGCGCGGCGCGCTGGACGCAAGGTGCGGCGGGACTGCCAAAACACCCCCGGCGCGCAATGCCGCGCGAGATGAACCTGGATCGTCTGTCCCGCAGTCTTGGGGATGTGCAGCAGGAAATAGACCGGGCCGTCCGCGCCGGGATCGGGCGCCGGTGCGCCACCGCTCGCACCTGGCAACCTAGCCCTCGCGGATGAAGTCGATCCGGTCAATTTCGATCTCGGCATCGCTGCTGGCGGCGTAGGCTGCGCACTCGAAATGCACCAGGTCGCGGCGCAATACCAGGACCTGCTCGCTCTGGCCGGCCTCCAGGTTGAAGCTTGAAACCGGGTAGCCAAACCGCTCCAACAGCGAAAACTTCACCGCGCCGCGAACCCGGCCGTGCAGCTTGAACCGCCACCGGCCGCGCTTCAGGAACCAGTAGGGGCCGTGAAACAACAGGGCGCCGGCGCTCGCGCGGTAATGCCCATCGGCCGCCGCCGCATCGGTCGCAGAGACTGTCGGACGGCGCCACAATTGCTTGGCGTAGATCGAAAATCGCGACCGGTTCAGCGCCTCGCCGTCGATCACCCCGCGCGGCGCCGCCAGCGCGTACCCGCCCCAATCGCGCAAACCGCCCTCGGCGAGTTCGGCGAGCGAAGCGTCGGCGCCGACCGCATAGAGCGCGAAACCCTGCGCCGCGAAATATTGCTCGAGATCGGTCTCGTTGCCGATCTTGGGCACCAGCTTTTCGAACAGGATCTTGATCCGCGGCGAGTTGCCGACGATTTCGCGCATGCCCTCGAGGACGTTGAGTTCGTGGCCTTCGACATCGATTTTGACCAGGTCGCAGCGGAAATCCCGGCCGAGCACATCGTCGAGCTTTTTTAACTCGGATCTAACAACGCTATGACCGGCAACAGCGTGGCCGGCGATTTGGCCTGGTGCCGACACCTGCCCGCCGCCCAAATGACCGAGCGGGTATTGCAGATCAGCCGGCCCGTTATGATCCGAGAGCGCAAACGGGAAGTCGCTGACCACCGGCGCCAGCCCGTTCACAAACGCATTGCGCCGCAACAGCTCGATCAGTTTGGGGTGAGGCTCGAACGCATAAACCCGGCCAGTGCCGGAAAGCCGGCGGGCGATCTCCACGGTATAGAACCCGACATTGGCGCCAACATCGACAAAGACGGTGTCGGGGGTCACGAAGCTCAGCAGCACGTCGAGGTTTTCCTCCTCGTAGCGGCCGCCGTCGATCAGGTTGACCGGGCATCCGAAATCGTTGCAGTTGACGAACATCGGCGTCTGATCGAGCAGGTAGGTCAAAGCGATGCCGTCGCCGATGTAGCAGCTGAGCCGGTTGCGGATAAAGTCGAGGTCGCCCCACACCCGCTCGAGCGTCGTCTCGATGCGGTCGAGCCGCTGGCCCACCGCCGCGAGCCCCGCCTCCGGCTCGGCCGGGCGCTCCGGCGGCGCTGCGATGGCGCGCGCCTCGCCGTTCACGCGCCGCCCACCGCGCCACTGCAAAAATCTCATCGCCGCCGGCCATAGCGGCCATGGCTCTGCGCCGGCGAGCTTTCCGGCCTCGGGCCGGTCAGCCCAAACCCCGGCGCCGGCGGCGCACCTGGCCGACCGCGCCGCCTCACAACCCCAGCGCCGCGGTCAGCTCGGCCGGGATATAGGGCCGCGGCTTCACTCGCGGCGACACTGCGACGTGAGCCAGCGCCAGGCGCCCGCCAAAGGCGAAGCGCAAATTGGCGACGCGCAACGCAATCGGCTGTTCGGTCGCCTCGGCGACGGTAAACTCGATCGTGGCCTCGCATACCCCTTCGCCGCGCGGCTGGATCGTCCCCCGGCCGAGGCACAGGCAGGCCGCACCGGACAGGATCTCGACGCTGTAGCTGATATCGGCAGCGAGCTTCGAGACCGCCAGCACCACCGTCGCAGCCCACTCTCCCGGCGGCAGGGTCAGATACGGCCCGAATAACAGGTTGCGGACCGGCCCCGCGACATCGATCGTCTCGGTGGCCGCCAGCTCCGGAGCATCGCCGACAAAAAACAAATCCCGCGCCCACAGCATCTGGCCGAGGCCGGCGCCGCGGAAATAATCGACATAGCCGCTGAGCGCGCCATCGACCACGGCGCGGTCCGCCGCCGAGATCGCCTCGCGCCAGTCGTGGTCGCGGTCCTGGGCTGCAGCGCCGCCCGGCTCGGCGTGCTCCTCGACCAACGCGGCAATGTCGGCCGACGCCACCGCCAGGTCGAGCCAGCGGGCGATCGCCGTCACCGTGGCGAGCGGGTCCTTGCCTTCCCGGTCGGCGCGCAGCACCAGCGCACCCGGCATCGCCGCATAGCTCATCACCGCGGCGCAGCTGCCGGCGACGGCCCGCACCGCTTCCTTCCAGTCGTATCGGTGCCGGGTCAAGAGATTGCCATAAGCCGCGTGTGGGTCGTCGAGCGCCATGACAAAGCGGCTGCCGGCCCGAATAAGCGCGTTGCGCAGCTCGTCGGTCGGCTGACGCGCGCCGATGACCAGCCGCGGCGCCGCGGAATTGATCACCGCCAGAGCGATCTCTTCCAGGGTGTTGGCGCCGACCGCCTCGAAGCGCTCTCCCGCTGCGTGCAGCAGCGCGCAGATCATGCCGTCGCACCATTCGGCGAACCGGCTCGGCAGACCAATCGACAGAATAAATCATTGCAGCTGGACCAGCGTCGTCTCGCTCGAGATAATTTCGTCGGGCAGGCCGCGATGTAGCACTCCTTCGCCAAGCCAACGCGGCGCGCCGCCAAACCTCGGCCCCACCGCCGCCAGCGCATGGCCGTCGCCGCCGGGCGTGCCGGCGCCTCGCCCGAGACCAGGCAACATGGCCGGCAACCCGGGCGCGGTCAAGGATCGATCCCACGCGGCCGGCGGCTCTCGACACCTGCGCCCGAGTTCCGCTAGGACTTCACGCGAGCGGGCCGCTGTGGTGCTGAATGCTGTTCTTCGTGATCGGTCTGCCGGGCCGCTTTGCCGAACGCTGCGAGGTTGCGGCGACCCGGCTCGTGCAGCAGGCCTTCGGCTCGTCCGCATTGATCGCCGCCAACACCTTTGAGGAGGTCACCCACAGCCTGCTGCACAGCGGCGGCACCGCGCATGGCGTCGTTGCCGCACGCCATCCGGGCGGCCGGATCAGGCGGGCGCTGGCCGGGACCGGCCGGCCGTTCGTCGTGGTGCGCGACGACCCGTGGGCGGCGCTCGCCGATCTGGTCGCCCGGCGCGGGCTGGGGCTCGCGGCGGCCACCCGGCTGGTCGCCAGCAGCTGCGCCGCGCTCGGCTCTTTTGCCGCAATGCCGGGGGCGCTGGTGCTCGATGCCCGCAGCGACGATCCACTGACCGCGGCGAAACGGATCGCCGCGCATCTCGGGCTGTGCAGCGGCGACGGCGGCGGTCTCGGCCTTGGCGGCGTGGCGGGGCCGGGCGGCGTCGCCGGCGCTGCCGCGGTGGGTCCGGCGACATCGGCGGCCTGGCGCGAGGCCCTCGCGCCGGGCGAACGGGCGCTCGCCGAGGGCGCCCTCGGCCCCGGTCTTGCCGATCCGGCGGGCGATCTCGGAGCGATCGCCTGGGGCCCCGAGCTGTTCGTGGTCAACGACCGTCCGCAGCTACCCGCCACCGAGGGCGTCGACATCACCGGCCGGGCACGGTGTCTGTTGCGCGGCCCGCAGATCATGCTGCCGCCGGCAATCTGGTCGGTGTCGGTCAGGGTCGACATCTCGCCGGATGCCGCCGAGCACGGCTTTGTCGTCGAGGCCAATGCCGGCGGCGCTCGCACCCTGATCCATCCCGGCCGGGGCGGGGTGTTCGAAACCAGCCTGACCGTGGCGCTCGCCGACCTGCCCGACCGGCCGATCGAGCTGATGCTGTCAACCGAGCGCCCGGCCTTTCACGGGCACCTGACCCTGCTGCGTGTGGTCCTGACCCCGCAGCCGCCCGCGCCCGAACTCGCCGCCGCTCCGGCGACTATCGATCCTCGACCGATCGCGCCGTGAGTACCCAGGGTCGGGCCGCAAGTCGCGAGCCTAAGTCCCTCGCCTCGTCACGGCCGGACTTGTTCCGGCCATCCACATGCCCCGATCAGGGTCGGCGAAAGGCGCCGATCTCCGGGACGAGCCTGGTGATGACCGCGAAAGATCAACGCTTCAAGCGAGCCGGTAATCGGGTCGGCGGAACCGTGCGGCCATCGGATCGGGTGACATATCGGCGGCCGAGCCGCTAATGCCGCCAGTCCCGCCACAACCCAACCTCAACCTCGGCGCCGGCTCGGGCGGCCTGTCTGCGCGTTTTTGGGGATTGGCGCTGTTGACCGGCGTCGGCGCGGGTCTAGGCGGCGGCGCGCTGATGCGGCTGCTGCGTGCGGTGCAGCACCTGGCCTGGAGCTACCAGGCGGGGACTTTCCTCGCCGCGGTCGAGCGCACCAGTGCGGCGCAGCGGATCGGCGTGCTGGTTGGCGCCGGGCTGATCGTCGGCCTCTACCGCTGGCTCGCCCGATCGACCACCGGCGGCCACGGCGGCGGCGAACTCGCCGAGGCGATCTGGTTTCACTCGGGCCGGGTCGCGGCGATCGCGACCAGCATCAAGGCGGTGCTGTCGATCGTCATCGTCGGCCTCGGCGCCTCGCTCGGACGCGAAGCGGCACCCAAGCAGCTCGGCGCGGTGGTCGCCAGCATCTTGGCCGAGTGGGCCCGGTTGTCGCCGCCGGAGCGGCGGCTGCTGGCCGCGTGCGGCGCCGGCGGCGGCGTTGCCGCGGTCTACAACGTGCCGCTCGGCGGCGCGTTGTTTGCGCTCGAGGTGCTGCTCGGAACCCTGGCCTTGCCGCTGGTGCTGCCGGCGATGACGGTGTCCTTGATCGCCACCGCGGTGTCCTGGCTGATGCTGCCAAACCTCCCCACCTACGCGATCCCGAGCTACGGCTTTTCGGCGCAAGCCGCGGTCTGGGCGATCCTGGCCGGGCCGCTCATCGGCATTGCCGCCGCGGCTTATGTGCGGCTGATCGCCTGGTCCGACAGGCAAAAGCCGGCCGGCCGGTCGCGGCTGGCCGCACCTCTCATCGTCTTCGCCGCGCTCGGCCTGCTCGCCCTGCCGTTTCCGCAGCTGCTCGGCAATGGCAAGGATACGGTTCAGCAGGCCTTTCTCGGCCAAGTCAGCCTGCCGCTGCTGCTCGCGCTGTTCCTGCTGAAGCCGGTGGCGACCGCCGGCTGCCTCGGCAGCGGCGGCCCCGGCGGGCTGTTCACCCCGACCTTGACCTATGGCGCGCTGCTCGGCGGCGTGCTCGGCCATGCCTGGGCTTGGCTGTGGCCGGGGGCGCCGGCCGGCAGCTACGCCATCATCGCCGCCGGCGCGATGCTGGCGGCGACCACCGCCGGGCCGGTCTCGGCCCTGGTGTTGATCGCCGAATTGACCCATCGCGTCGATGCCATGCTGGTGCCGCTGATGCTGGCGTTGGCCGGCGCCGTGCTGGTCGCGCGGTGGCTCGATCCGCGCTCGATCTATTCCGCCCGGATCCATAGCGGCCGCGAGCGCGCGCGCGATCCCGTGCCGTTGGCTCCGACCGGCCTCGAGGACGTCATCTCAGACCGGTTCGACGTGGTCTCCGCCGCTGCCTCCGGGGTCGAGGTTCTGGCAATACTGGTTCGCAGCAGCGACCAAACCCAGCCGCTCCTGGTGGTCGACGAAACCGGCCGCCTCGTCGGCGCCATACCGCGCAAGCCGCTGTCCGGGCATGCCGTGCCGAGCCCGCTCCTGGCGATCGCTACCGCCGCCGACTTCGCCGTGCCGATCACCGCGGTGCCGTCATCGGCCGCCGGTAGCGAGATCGCACGGCGCGCGGCGTCCGCAAACGGTGTGCCAGTGCCGATAGTCGACCCGCAGAACGGCCGGCCGGTCGGCGTCGCCCGCGCCTGCAGAAGCTGAACTCCAGCACCCTGCCGTGTTGCGTCGGCCGGTCCGGCGCGCCTACAGTCTATGAACAGATATCGGGAGAATTCGGGTGAATAGATCAACTCGTCTCGGCGTCGTCGCCGCGGCGCTGCTGGCCGTCGCCGGGTGCGTCAGCCCGCAGCAGCAGGTCGGGCAAAAGGAAGACCTGCTGGCCGCCGCCGGGTTCCAAGTGCGGCCGGCCGATTCGCCGCATCGCATCGCGGCGATGCGGATGCTGCCGGCCAACCGTTTCGTCACCCGCGTCAGAGACGGCAATCTCGTTTACCTCTACGCCGACCCGCTCGATTGCAACTGCCTCTACCTCGGCAACCAGCAGAACTGGGACGCCTACAAGCAGGAAGTCTTCGCCCGGCAGATCGCCAGCCAGCAGGAAATGACGGCGATCATGAATCAGGAAAATTGGGATTGGGGGCCGTGGGGCTGGCCCTGAGCGCCACCATCCCCCAAGCAGGCACACACCAGACTCGCTCCGCCGCGCAGCGCTTGGTGAAGGGCTGCCTGGCGCATTGGCTCCGATAGAGACCCGCCCAACGCCGCTCTGTCTCCGTCATCGCCGGGCTGGTCCCGGCGAGTCCACGGCTTTTGGCCGCGGCGGGTCGAACGGGTTCCGGTGTCGGTCTGAACAGGGAGGGAGGAGGTCTCCGCCTATTTAATCTTGGCCTCTTTGAACAGGACGTGCTTGCGCGCTACCGGATCGAACTTTTTCAATTCCAGCTTGGCGGTCTTGGTCCGCGGGTTTTTCTTGGTTACATAATAAAAGCCAGTGTCGGCGCTGCTGACGAGTTTGATCAAAACGGTGCTGGTCTTGGCCATGTTGGCGACCCCGGGGTCAGGGATTGCGGATATCCGAAGATAGCGCTCCGGCGGCCCCTGTCAAGGAAGGCCGGGTCGACGCCGGCGCCGTGCCGACCGGCCGCGCCGCGAGGCTCGGGTTTGCGGTGATCAGGTGCGTCGCCTGGCTATAGAGAGCCGGGTCGTCCAACAGGCGCTCGGCCACCGCGAGATCGATCGGACGCTCGCCCAGGCGCGGCGGACAAGATGCGCGCAGTGCCTCCCACTCCCGATCGTCGAGCGACTTGCGCGGACGCGCGGTCAGCGGCGAGAGCGCCGCTGCGCCGGTGGCCCGCTGCAAGGCGACCTCGACCGACGCCTCGTCGTTGCCGAGATCGCTGGTGCATACGGTCGGTACCACGCCGTGACCGTTCAACAGATAGCCCGACGGCGAAACTAGCCGCGCCCAGGTCAAAATCAGCTCGCCGTTGTTGGGCAGGCGCATCACCGTCTGGACCGTGCCCTTGCCGTAGGAGGCGGTGCCGACCACGACGGCGCGGCCGGCATCCTGGAGGGCGGCGGCGACAATCTCCGAGGACGAGGCCGAGCCGCCATTGACCAGGACGACAATCGGTAGATGCGGCGCGAGGCTGTCGCCCGAAGCCGCGAAAAACTGGTGGCTCGCCGGATTGCGCCCAACGGTCGCCACAATCGGCCCGGTGGCGATAAACACGTCGGCGAGGCTCACCGCCTGGTCGAGCAGCCCGCCAGGGTCGCCGCGCAGATCGAGCACGACGCCGCGCAGTTGCGGCCCCAGCTGGCGCCGCGCCGCGTCGAGATCGGCGACCAACCGCTGGGTGGTGTCCTGGTTGAAGCTCGACACATGCAAAATTGCGATGCTGTCGGCGCGCGAGGCAGTGACCGTCGGCTCGACGATCAGCACGCGCTGCAGCTGGTAGTTACGGATGCCGGCGCTCCCCGGACGATCGATGCCGAGCGACACCGGGGTCAGCACCGGGCCGCGAAGCGCCCGGACGATTGCGCTCTGGGAGCGGCCGGCGGTCGGCCGGCCATCGAGCGAAACGATCGTGTCGCCGGCGCGGATGCCGGCAAGATCGGCGGGGCCGCCCGGCAAAACCTTGATGATCCTGAACCGGTCGGGGGATGGGTCGAGGGTCAGCCCGACCCCACCGAACCCGTCGCGGGCGGCGCGCTGGTCGCGCGCGGTCGCCGGCGACGAATAGCGCGAAAAGCGGTCGAGCGCGCCGGTCATGCCGTCGAACATCGCCTCGTCGATCTTGTCGTCGGAGGTTGCCGCAAGGGTCGGGGAGGCGGCCTTGGCGTCGACCAGCAGCTGGCCGAGCCACGCGCCCCACAGATGCGGGTCGTCGCCGGTCGCATTCGGGTAGGTCGCCAGTTCGCGGTCGCCGTAATTGAGCACGATCTCGGTATGCTCGCCCGGTCCCGGGGTCTCCAGCACCGCGAATTTGGGATCGAGCTGGGACAGCCGCGCCGCGGCGGCAAGGGCAACAACCCGGCTCGATACCGGTTCGAGGTAGAGATCGGCGATATCGTCGAGCCCGCGCCCGAACAACCGAGCGGTCGGGTCCGCCGGCAATGGTGGGCGTTCGGCGCAGCCGGCAAGCAAAATCAACAGTGCGCACAATGCCGCCGGTGCCAATACAGCTGCCGGACGCCACGACCTCGGCATCGAGGAACCCCCCATCCTCGCGGCAACCTACCTGCCTATTGCGCCGCCAGCGTTGGCCAAAGCTGTCCGGCTGCTGCTGCCGGGATGCTAAATCGGCGCCGAGCCGCAATCAACTGCGCCGAGCGCCGCGACCGGCCACACGGCTGGAGCCCGCCGCGGTCCTGTCGTCCTCGATGCGAAACAATAGCCGGCCGCCGATTGCATCGGCTTCGACCAATCGCACCATCGCCGGATCGCCGAGCCGAAAGACGCGGCCATAGCGCCGGCCGACCAGCCGCGGCACTTTTTCGTGCCGGTCGTAATAATCGCCGGGCAGCGTCGAGATCGGCACGAGACCGGTGGCTCCGCTCTCGGCCAGGGTGACGAACAGCCCGAATTCGGCGATGCCGCTGATCCGGGCGGCAAACCGGGCGCCGACCGCGTCGGCGATTAGGGTCGCGCGGTAGCGCTCGATCGCGGCGCGCTCGGCCGCGGCGGCGCGGCGTTCGCTCGCCGAGATGTGCTCGCCGGTTGCCGCCATCCGCTCTTGGTCGACATCGGCCGGCAGGGCCCCGGCGCCGAATTCGCTTCCCGCCGCATTGGCCCCGGCGATCAGCGCGCGATGGACGAGCAGATCGGCATAGCGGCGGATCGGCGAGGTAAAATGCGCGTAGCGACGCAGCCCCAGCCCGAAATGGCCGATGTTGTCCGGGCCATAGGCGGCCTGCGCCTGACAGCGCAGCACCAGCTCGTTGACCAGCGCCGCCGCCGGGCTCGCCTCGGCTCGGCGCAGCAGCCGGTTGAACAGCTCGGGCTTGGGCGCCTGGCCCTTGGCGAAGGCGAGGCCGGGGATGCCGAGCTCGTCGAGAAAATCGCGCAGCGCCGCGACTTTTTCCGGGTCGGGCGCGTCGTGGACCCGGTACATGCAGGGCTGACGCCGGGCCTCGAGCTCCTCGGCGGCGGCGACATTGGCGAGGATCATGAATTCCTCGATCAGCCGGTGGCTGTCGAGCCGGACCGCCGGGACCACCGCGACCGGCCGCCGTTCGGCATCGAGCACCACCCGATCCTCGCGAAGGTCGAGTTCGAGGGCGCCGCGCGCCGCCCGCGCCCGGGCGAGGGCCGCATAGGCGCCGTAGAGCGCGGCCACCGCGGCGGCGGCCACCGCAACGGGCAACTCGCCCTGCCCGTCTTGCGCCGCCTGAATTTCTTCATAGGTCAGCCGTGCGGCCGAGCGCATGACCGCGCGGGTGAACCGATGGCGGCGCTTGCGGCCGGCGGCATCGATCGACAGATCGACGGCGAGGCAGGCGCGATCGACCCCGGGCTTCAGCGAGCACAGCTCGTTCGACAAGGCCTCGGGCAGCATCGGCACGACCCGGTCGGGGAAATAGACCGAATTGCCGCGCCGCTCGGCTTCGCGGTCGAGCGCACTGCCGGGCCGCACATACCAGGCGACATCGGCAATCGCGACGACAAGATGCCAGCCGCCGGGATTGGCCGGGTCGGGATCGGGCTCGGCCCACACCGCATCGTCGAAATCGCGGGCGTCGCTGCCGTCGATCGTGACCAATGGCAGCTGGCGCAGGTCGGTGCGTCCGGCCGGGCTGACCGGCAGGGCGGCCTCGGCTTCGGCCAACGCCGCCGCCGTAAACTCGGTTGGTAACTCGAACGAGGCGATCGCCAGCAGGCTGATCGCGCCGGGCGCATCGGCCGCGCCCAGCCGCTCGACGATCCGCGCCCGCGGTGCGCCGAGCCGGGCGGCCGGCAGCGCTTCGGCGACGACGAGCTCGCCCTCGGCGGCGCCGCCGGCGGTGCTGAGCGCGACGCGGTATTCGGTTTTGTTGCGGCGGTCGGTCGGCATCACCCGGCCGCCCTCGCGGTCCTGGCGAAAGACCCCGACCACCCGGTCGCCGCCGTGATCGAGCCGGCGCAGGACCCTGGCCTCGATCTCGCCCGATTCGAGCGCGACCAGCCGCGCTGCGGCGCGGGCGCCGACCGGGATCGCTTCGCCGCCCTCGTCGGCGAGCCGTAGGATCGGCCCCGGCTCGGCTCCGGGCCAGACCACCGGGCGGGCCAGCGGTACCCCGTCCTCGTCGGTGCCGATGCGCTCGACGACGGTCACCTCAGGCAACGGCGCGCCGCCGACCAGGCGCTTGTTGGCGGCGCGGGTCACCGCTCCCGATCGCTCGATCTGGCGCAGCACATCGCGCAATGCCGGCCGGTCAGCGGCGGGGACGGCAAAGGCGCGGGCGATCTCGCGCTTGCCAACGGCGGATCGGCTCTCGCGGATGAAGGTCACGATGTCCGCCGCCGAGGGCAGCCCGGGCTGACCCCGCTTTTGCTTCGGCGCCGGTCCTGGTCGTGCCGGAGGCGCCGGGCGCGAGCGCGCCATCTAGCCCGGCTGCGCGCCCGAGCGCGGTTTCTTGGCCCCGGCAGATCGGCCGGGCGCGGCCGTCCCCGCCGCCTTCTTGGCGCCGGTCGTCTTGGCGCCAGCCGTCCGGGCGCCGGTTGGCTTGGCGCCGGTCGTCCGGACACCTGTTTTCTTGGCGCCTGTCTTGGCGGCGCCGACGCGGGCGGGCTTTGCCGCCGGCTTTTGCTTGGTTGTCTTTCGCGCCGGTCGCGCCGGCATCTTGGCCGCGGCCGCGGCCCGCTCGGCTGCCGCTGCCGGCTTGGCCGCGCGCGCTTTCCTCGGGTTCGGGCGTTCCCGGCGCGGGTTCGCCGCCCGGCGTGCGGCCAGCAGCGCCAGCGCCTCTTCGAGCGAGAACTTCTCCGGGTCGGCGCTCTTCGGCAACGTGGCGAACACGCCGTCATGGCTGACGTAAGGGCCGTAACGACCCTGGTAGAGCGCCACCGCGCCACCCTCGGGATGCGAGCCCAATTCGCGCAATGGCTGCGGCGCGCCGCGGCGCCGCTCGACCGGCTCGGCCAACAGGACGACGGCGCGGTTCGCCCCGATGGTCAGCACATCATCGTCCGCGCCAAGCGACTTGAAGGTTTTGCCATGCTTGATATAGGGGCCGAAGCGGCCGATCCCGGCAATCATCGTCTCGCCGGTTTCTGGGTGGCGACCGAGTTCGCGCGGCAGCGCCAGCAGCCGCAGCGCGGTGTCGAGATCGACATCGGCGGGCTTGAGCTGGCGCGGCAGCGCCACCCGTTTGGGCTTGGCCTCGCCCTCGCCGGCGCCAAGCTGCAGGTAATGGCCGAACGGTCCCTTCTTGATCGTGACCTCGAGGCCGCTCGCCGGATCGGTCCCCAAGGCGGTATCGGCAAGCGCCGCCTCGCCATCGCCTTCGAGCGCCAAGGGGCGGGTATAGCGGCAGTTCGGATAGTTGGCGCAACCGATGAAGGCGCCGAACTTGCCGAGCTTGAGGCTAAGCCGGCCGGCGCCGCACACCGGGCACAGCCGCGGGTCGCGCCCCGAACCGTCGGCCGGGAAGAAATGCCGCCCGAGATCCTCGTCGAGCGCAGTCAGCACCTGGGTGATCGTCAGATCCTTGGTGCCGTCGACCGCGGTCGAAAAGTCACGCCAGAAATTGCGCAGCAATTCCTTCCAATCGACCCGCCCGCCCGATACGTCGTCGAGCTGGTTTTCGAGGTCGGCGGTGAAATTGTATTCGACGTAGCGCTCGAAGAAGCTGGTCAGAAAGGCGGTGACCAGCCGGCCGCGGTCCTCGGGCAGAAAGCGCCGTTTGTCGAGCCGGACATAGGCTCGGTCCTGCAGCACCTGGAGGATCGAGGCATAGGTCGAGGGCCGGCCAATGCCGAGCTCCTCGAGCTTTTTGACGAGGCTCGCCTCGGTATAGCGCGGCGGCGGCTGGGTGAAATGCTGGCTCGGCACCACGGCGCCGCGGGCGAGCGCCTCGCCCTGGCGCATCTGCGGCAGCCGGGCGCCGGGGCTGTCCTCGTCGGCGGCATCGTCTCGGTCTTCCTGGTAGAGCGCCAGAAAGCCGTCGAACAGCACCACCTGCCCCGTGGCCCGCAGCCGCAGCTTCGCGGCTACGTCGGCGATATCGACGGTGACTTGCTCGAGCAGGGCCGAGGCCATCTGGCTCGCCAGGGTCCGCTTCCAGATCAGCTCGTAGAGCCGGTGCTGGTCGCGGTCGAGATAGGCCGCGATGCCGGCCGGCTTGCGGGCGAGATCGGTCGGGCGGATCGCCTCGTGCGCCTCCTGCGCGTTCTTGGCCGGGCTGCGATAGACCCGCGGCGCGTCGGGCACGTAGCGCGGACCGAAATCCTGGCCGATCAGCTGGCGGGCGGCGGCGATCGCCTCGCCCGAGATGGCCACCCCGTCGGTGCGCATGTAGGTAATCAGCCCGACCGTCTCGCCGCCGAGATCGACGCCTTCATAGAGGCGCTGGGCGAGCTGCATCGTGCGGCTGGCCGAAAGCCCGAGCTTGCGCGAGGCCTCCTGCTGCAAGGTTGAAGTGGTGAACGGCGGAAATGGGTTGCGCCGCACCTGCCGGCTGTCGATCTCGGCGACGGCGAAGCCCGGGGCATTTAGGATCGCGGCGGCGGCGGCGCGCGCCTTGGCCTCGGTATCGAGATCGAAGCGTTCGAGGCGCTTGCCCTCGAGATGGGTCAGCCGCGCGGTGAAGCTGTGCCCGGCCTCGGTCGTGAAGGTAACCTCGACGGTCCAGTATTCGCGGGATTTGAAGGCTTCGACCTCGGCTTCGCGCTCGCAAATCAGGCGCAGCGCCACCGATTGCACGCGGCCGGCCGAGCGGCTGCCCGGCAATTTGCGCCACAGCACCGGCGAGAGCGTGAAGCCGACCAGATAGTCGAGCGCCCGGCGCGCCAGATAGGCGTCGACCAGCTCGCGATCGATCTCGCGCGGCCGGCGGAACGCCTCAACGACGGCGTTTTTGGTGACCTCGTTGAAGACGACCCGCTTGACCTCGATGCCCTTCAACGCCCGGCGCGATTTCAGCACCTCCTGGACGTGCCACGAGATCGCCTCGCCCTCGCGGTCGGGGTCGGTGGCCAGGATCAGGCCGTCGGCGCCGCGCATCGCCTGGACGATTTCCTTCATGTGCTTTTCGGATTTGCCGTCGACCGCCCACGACATCGCGAAATCGTCGTCGGGCAAAACCGAGCCGTCCTTGGCCGGAAGATCGCGCACATGGCCGTAGCTGGCGACCACCCGGTAGTCGGGGCCCAGATATTTGTTGATCGTTTTCGCTTTAGCCGGCAATTCGACGACGACGACTTTCATGGGACCGTTCGGTGAACCCGGGCGGCAAGAGGCCACAGCGCGGCGTTATTCAGCGCAGCGAGACGAGATTGCCCGGATGACGCTCGACCCGCTCGGCCAATTCCAACTCGAGCAACAGAGTGGCGACCGCGGAAGCTGTCAATTGGCACTGGCGCACCAGTTCGTCAACTGCGACCGGGGTCGGCCCCAGACTTTCGAGGATCACGGCGAGCGCGTCCTCGTCGGCGGCCGGCGCTGCCGCGTCGCCACCGGGCCAAGCCGGGGGCCAGCCGGGCTCGCTCGCCAAGGATGGCGTCGCCGGCGACGACCGCGGGGTGCGCGGCGGCAGCGGCGCGCGCAGCAGCGGACCGATTTGCGCCAGCACGTCCTCGGCCAACTCGGTCAAGGTGGCGCCGCGCCGTAATAGATCATTGGCGCCGCGGCAGCGCGGGTCGAGCGGCGAACCCGGCACGGCAAACACCTCGCGGCCCTGCTCCAGGGCAAAGCGGGCGGTGATCAGCGAGCCCGAGCGCGCCGCCGCCTCGACCACGAGCACGCCCAACGCCAGCCCCGAGATGATCCGGTTGCGGCGCGGGAAATGGCGCGCCTGCGGCTCGCTGCCGAGCGGCAATTCGGCGACGATCGCACCCTGGCGCCGCAGCGCGTCGTAGAGCCCGCGATTCTGCTCGGGATAGACGATGTCGGCGCCGCCGGCGACGACCGCGACGGTGCCAGTCTCGAACGCACCCAGATGCGCCGCGGCGTCGATGCCGCGGGCCAGGCCCGAGACGACGACGAGCCCGGCGCGGCCGAGCCCCTCGGCCAGCTCGCGGGCGAGGCGCCGCCCATTGGCCGAGGCGTTGCGCGCACCGACCATCGCCACCGCCGGCTGGTTGAGGAACTCGGGCTGGCCGAGCACGCTCAGGACCGGCGGCGCGTCCTCGACCGCGCCAAGCGCGCCCGGATAGAGCGGCTCGCCCCAGCACACCAACCGGCCGCCGATGCGATCGAGGGCGGCGAGTTCGGCGGCGGCAGCGGCGCGGGTGACCGCGGTCACGGTCCCGGAGCGCTCGCCGCGGCGGGCCAGGCGCGGCAGCGCTTCGAGTGCGGCGCGGGCCGAGCCGAACCGGCGCAGCATCGCGTAAAAGCTGACCGGGCCGATCGATTCGGTGCGGATCAGACGAAGCCAGTCGAGCCGCTCCTCGGGTTCGAGCGCGCGCGCGGCCAGGGCGCCCTCAGCTTTTCCGAAACGAGATCCGGCTTTCCCTGCCCGCGATCAGGCGCCGGATGTTGGCATGGTGGCGCAGGATGATCATCAGCGCGATCGCCGCGATCAGCAGAGCGGTCGCCCGGTCGGTGAGGAACGGCGCCGCGGCGGCGCTGGCTACCGAGGCGATCAAGGCGGCGAGCGAGGAATAGCGGGAGTAGGCGGCGACGGCGAGCCAGATCACGGCGGCGACGAGCGCCACCGGCCAGGCCAGCGCGATCAGTACGCCGAGGGCGGTTGCGACGCCCTTGCCGCCGCGAAACCCGAGCCAGACCGGAAACATATGGCCGAGGATCACGCAGAGCCCGGCGGCCAGCGCCGCTCCCTCGCCCCAGCCATGGGCGAGCGCCGCCGCGACGCAGCCCTTGCCGACGTCGAACAGCAGGGTCAGCGCCGCGAGGCCGATGCTGCCGGTGCGCAAAACGTTGGTGGCGCCGATATTGCCCGAGCCGATGCGACGGATGTCGCCATGGCCGGCGAGCCGGCTCAGCACCAGCCCGAACGGGATCGAGCCCAGCAGATAGCCGAAGGTGGCGGCGAGAACGATAGCTCGGTCATCGGCAGCGAGATTGCGTGCTCGCTCCGCTTCTCGCAACCACACATTGATGTGCGGTCATCGCGAGAGCATCGAAGCAATCTCGTCGGGTCCGACCCACCTCAGTCCTCGCACCGGAAAATGGTGCGGCCGTCAACGATGGTGCGCCGGACGCGGCCACGCACCGGACGGCCGTCGAACGGCGCGTTTTTCGATTTCGAGTGGAACGCGTCAGTGCATATCTCCCAGGCATGGTCGAGGTCGAACAGCACCAGATCGGCCGGCGCGCCGGGCGTCAGCCGAGCCACCGGGAGCCGCAGGATCCGCGCCGGGTTCGAGGTCAGCCGCGAAATCACTTCGAGCAGGCCAAGATCGCGGTTGTGGTAGAGTTCGAGCGACAAGGGCAGCAGGGTTTCTAGCCCGACGATGCCATAGGCCGCCGAACTGAACGGCAGCCGCTTCGAATCCTGGTCCCACGGCGCGTGGTCGCTGGCGATCGCATCGATGGTGCCGTCGTGCAGCCCGTCGATCACCGCGCGGCGGTCGGCCTCGCTGCGCAAGGGTGGCGACAATTTGGCAAAGGTGCGGTAGTCGCCGATCGCGGTCTCGTTCAGGGTGAAGTATGGCGGCGCGGTGTCGCAGGTGACCGGCAACCCGCTGGCCTTGGCGCGGCGGATCGCGCCGACCGCGGCGGCGGTGGAAAGGTGCGCTGCGTGATAGCGGGCGCCGGTCAACTCGACCAGCCGCAGGTCGCGTTCGACCATGATGATCTCGGCCGCGGCCGGGATCGCCGGCAGCCCGAGCCGGGTCGCGATCTCGCCCTCGTTGACCTCGCCCGCCGCGGCGAGGCTCGGCTCCTGCGGGTGCTGCAGCACCAGGAGATCGAAGCTGCGGGCATAGGCGAGCACGCGCCGCATGACCAGCGCGTCGGCGATGGCCTCGACCCCGTCGGTGAAGCCCAGCGCGCCGTTGGCGGCAAGCAGCCCCATCTCGGTCAGCTGGCGGCCTTTGAGGCCTTTGGTCGCCGCGGCATAGGTGTGGATCTTGGCGAGCTTCGCCTCGCGCGCCCGCCGGGCCAGGAACTCCACGACCGAAACGTCGTCGACCGGCGGCTCGGTGTTGGGCAGCGCCACCATCGTCGTAACCCCGCCGGCGGCCGCCGCCCGCCCGCCGCTCTCGATCGATTCCATATGCTCGGCGCCGGGCTCGCGCAGCTGCACGCGCATATCGACCAGCCCTGGCGCGAGGCATAGCCCCGCGGCGGCGATGGTCTCGGCAGCCTCGGCACAGCCCGCGAAATCGCCGCCGACCGCGACGATGCGG
Organism: uncultured Alphaproteobacteria bacterium; assembly: GCA_963755435.1. Taxonomy (GTDB): domain Bacteria; phylum Pseudomonadota; class Alphaproteobacteria; order ATCC43930; family CGMCC-115725; genus AP-15. The sequence continues at coordinate 114,327 of CAVWJX010000007.1, read as the reverse complement.
CCGGCTTCGACCACCAGGTCGCCGACCTGATCGAGCCCGCTTGCCGGGTCGAGCAGCCGAGCGCCGCGGATCACCAAACGGCTCACGCCTCCTCCCTACCCCTCAAGCGCTCGCGGGGAGGGGAAGCGTTGGGGCTGTTGCCGCGATCGCCGGTCAGGATCTCGAGGCAGGCCATGCGCACCGCGACCCCCATCTCGACCTGGTGGCGAATCAGGCTGCGGTCGATGTCGTCGGCGATCTCGCTGCCGATCTCGACGCCGCGGTTCATCGGCCCTGGATGCATGATCAGCGCATCGGGCTTGGCGGCGCGCAGCTTGTCGTAGTCGAGGCCGAAGAAATGAAAATATTCGCGGGTGGAGGGTACGAACGAGCCATGCATCCGCTCGCTCTGCAAACGCAGCATCATCACGATGTCAACGCCGGCGAGCCCCTTGGCCATGTCGTGGAACACCTCCACGCCGAGCCGTTCGATCGCCGCCGGCAGCAGGGTGCGCGGGGCCACCACCCGCACCCGAGCGCCCATGATGTTGAGGAGCGCGATGTTCGAGCGCGCGACCCGGCTGTGCAGGACATCGCCGCAGATCGCGACCAGGAGCCCGTCGAGCCGGCCCTTGCGGCGGCGGATCGTCAGCGCGTCGAGCAATGCCTGGGTCGGGTGCTCGTGGCTGCCGTCGCCGGCGTTGATGACCGCGCAATCGACCTTTTCCGACAGCAATTGAACCGCACCCAATTCGGGGTGGCGCACGACCAGAACATCCGGGTGCATCGCGTTCAAAGTCATCGCCGTGTCGATCATGGTCTCGCCCTTGACCATCGAGCTCACCGCCACGGCCATGTTGATCACGTCGGCGCCGAGCCTTTTGCCGGCGACCTCGAACGAGGTGCGGGTACGGGTCGAATTCTCGAAAAAGCAGTTGATGATGGTGCGACCGCGCAGCAATGACCGCTTTTTCTCGGCCTGGCGGTTCAACTCGACATAGCCGTCGGCAAGATCGAGAAAGCGGTCGATCTCCGCCGGCGACAGGCCCGCGACGCCGAGCAGGTGGCGGCGCCCAAACCCGGCGGCGTTAACGCTCGCTTCCATGCACTGGCGAGTATAGGGAGCAGCCCGTCCCGCGGCAAGGCTCGGCCACGGCCATTCGCCGGAAAGTTGCGGGGAAAGGCGCCCCTCGGCGCCGGCGACGCAGAGGGCGAACTAGGCCAGGTGATCGGCCGGCTGCCGGCTGGTGTAGGGGCGCAGCGCTTCCGGGGTTCGCATGTCGCGCGGCACCGCGAAATCCTTGGCCGCGCCGCGCATGCTCTCGGCCGGGCGGGGCATGCCGCTGCGGTCGCTGTAATCGCGGATCGGTTGGTCGGAAGCGGCGGGCCGCGAGCCGCCGAGCGCCTGTGCGCAGGCCGCATCGATGGCGGTGACCCCGGCCACCGCGGCAAGCGCCAGGACGATATTGCGCTTGCGCTCGGGGTGTGCCCTGAGCCCGGTCGCCAAGCTCGCCAGGTCGAGCGCGTCGCCGGCCACCCGGCCCCACAGCCACGGGGTCGGATTATGCGCCGCCAGAATGCCGATCCCGGTGCCGATTTCGCGCACGCCGTAGCCGCGCACCAGGCCTTCTTTTCCCTCCATGCCGAGCGCTCGGGTCACGATGCCCGGGCTCAGCGCGTCGACCAGGCCGAGGCCGATGCTGAACCAGCCGAGCCCACGGGCGACCATCATCGCCGTCCCGGTGCTTCGGCCATCGGCGCGGGATACCGTGTCGTTATCGCGATCAGCCATTGCAGCACCTCTGTTCACGGGGTCAGCACGACCTTGATGCAGCCGTCTTCCTTGTCGCGGAAGGTCTTATACATTTGCGGCCCGTCCTCGAGCTTGACCTGGTGGGTGACGACAAAGGACGGGTCGATCTGGCCTTCCTCGATGCGCCGCAGGAGATCGTCGGTCCAGCGGTTCACATGGGTCTGGCCGGTGCGCATCGTCAGGCCCTTGTTCATGAACATCCCGAACGGAATTTTGTCCAACAGGCCGCCATAGACGCCGGGCACCGAGAGGGTGCCGGCCGGTCGGCAGACATACATCATCTCGCGCAGAACGTGCGGCCGGTCGGTCTCCAGCATCAGCGCCTGCTTGGCCCGGTCGTACATCGAATTGATCGTCGCGCTGGCGTGCGCCTCGAGCCCCACCGCGTCGATGCATTTCTCCGGGCCCTTGCCGTCGGTCAGCTCATTCAAGCGCTCGACGACGCTCTCCTCGGCAAAGTTGATCGTGGTGGCGCCGCCAGCCCGTGCCATCGAAAGGCGCTCGGGCAATCGGTCGATGCAAATGACCTGTTTGGCGCCGAGCAAAATCGCGCTGCGGATCGCGAACTGGCCGACCGGGCCCGCGCCCCAGATCGCGACCGTATCGGTTGGCTCGATGTCGCACTGGACCGCGGCCTGCCAGCCGGTCGGGAAAATATCGCCGAGAAACAAAACCTGCTCGTCGGAGAGGCCGTTCGGGACCTTGACCGGGGCGACGTCGGCGTAGGGCACGCGCACATATTCGGCCTGGCCGCCGGGATAGCCGCCGGTCAGGTGGGTATAGCCAAACAGCCCGGCGGTGGTGTGGCCGAACAGCTTGTCGGCGATCGCCTTGTTGCGGTTGGTGCGCTCGCACACCGAGAAATTGCCGCGCCGGCACTGGTCGCATTCGCCGCAGATGATCGTGAACGGCACGACCACCCGGTCGCCGACCTCGAGCTTCTTGTTTTCGGCCCCGACCTCGACCACCTCGCCCATGAATTCGTGGCCCATGATGTCGCCCAACTCCATGCCGGGCATGAACCCGTCATAGAGATGAAGGTCGGAGCCGCAGATCGCACAGCTCGTCACCTTGATGATGGCGTCGCGTGGGTGCTCGATCTCCGGGTCGGGAACGGTGTCGCAGCGGATATCCTTTTTGCCGTGCCAGCACAGAGCCTTCATCATTCCTCTCCTGCGCCGTCGCCACCTCGGCGCGCCTGGGTCCGGGGTATATCCGAGTTGCGGCGGCTCGAGCCGACCCGCTGAATGCCAAACCGAGCAAGGGGCGCTTTGTTCCGCGGCACGGGCTTTTTCCGGGCGGGCGGCGGCGCGCCGTTCGATCACGCCGAAGCGAGGCGGGGGAGGCTGCGCCGAAATTCGCCCGAGGAGATCGAGAAAGCCTTGCAGGATATAGGCGGCGGCAACCCGGTCGACGATCTCGGCGCGGCGCTTTCGGCTGAGGTCGGCGGCGATCATTTCGCGGGTCACGGCAGCAGTCGACAGGCGCTCGTCCCACAGCGCCACCGGCAGGTCGCGCAAGGCGAGGAGGTTGCGCACGAACTGGCGCACCCCTTGGGTGCGTGGCCCGTCGCGCCCGGCCAAGGTCAGCGGCAGGCCGACGACAAGGCCGCAGGCGCCGTGCAGGTCGAGGAGCGCGAACAGCCGCGCCATGTCCTCGCCAAACCGCCGCCGGCGGATGGTTTCGAGCGGGCTGGCGATGACGAGGCGGGTGTCGGAGAGGGCGAGGCCGATCGTCTTGGTGCCGACATCGAGGCCGATCAGCCGCGCGCCCGGCGGCACCGCCTCGCGCAGCGCCGCAGGGTCGGCTACGATCATGGCCGACGATACCCCATTTTACGTGTCCTAGTACTCGGACGCAGACACGCGATTCATTCGACCCTCTTGGCCCGTCATGGCCGGGCTTGTCCCGGTCATCCACGAACCTAGACACAGACTCTGTCGCTTTCCGTGGATGCCCCTCACAAAGCCCGGGCATGACAATTGAGGTGAGACTGCACCATCTAAATGCGTCTGAGCACTGGCGCAGTTTCCGGAGCAATAGAACATGGCGTTGGGACCAGCATGGCGTTAGACGCGGCGACGGTGGCGCGCATCGCCGCGTTGGCGCGGATCAGGCTCGGCGAAGCCGAGCTCGAGCCGCTCGCCGTCGAGCTCACGCAGATCCTCGCTTGGGTCGAGCAATTGAGCGAGGTCGACACCTCGGGGGTGGCGCCGATGGCCAGCGTCGCGGCGATGCGCCTGCCGATGCGCGAGGACCGGGTCAGCGACGGCGATTGCCGCGAGGCGATCCTCGAAAACGCGCCGCGCGCCGCGCCGGCGGCGATCGCCCGCGGGTTCTTTGCCGTGCCCAAGGTGATCGAGTGAACGGCGGTTCGCTGACCGGGCTCAGCCTTGCCGAAGCGCGCGCCGGTCTCTCCCGCAGGGAATTCTCGGCCCGCGAATTGGCCGAAAGCTATATCCGCGCGGTCGAGACGGCGCGGCCGTTGAACGCCTTTATCACCGAGACGCCGGAAGAGGCTCTCGCCATGGCCAAAGCCGCCGACGATCGGCTGGCGCGCGGCGAGGCGCGAGCGCTCGACGGTATCCCGATCGCGGTCAAGGACCTCTATTGCACCAAGGGTGTCTTGACCACCGCGGCCTCGCACATTCTCGACGGGTTTCGCCCGCCCTACGAATCGACCGTGACCGACAGGCTGTGGCAGGCCGGTGCCGTCATGCTCGGCAAGACCAATCTCGACGAGTTCGCGATGGGCTCGTCGAGCACCACGAGCTATTACGGCCCGGTCGAGAACCCGTGGCGAAAGCCTGGAGACAACCGGCCGCTGGTGGCGGGCGGCTCGTCCGGCGGCTCTGCGGCGGCGGTGGCGGCGCGCGCCGCGTTCGCCGCGACCGGCACCGATACCGGCGGCTCGATCCGCCAGCCGGCGAGCTTTTGCGGCATTGTCGGGCTGAAGCCCACCTATGGCCGCTGCTCGCGCTGGGGCGTGGTCGCCTTCGCCTCGTCGCTCGACCAGCCCGGGCCGATGACCCGCACCGTGCGCGACGCGGCGATCATGCTTGGCGCGATGGCCGGGCACGACCCGCGCGACTCGACCTCGGCGCCGCTGCCGGTGCCGGATTACGAGGCGGCGCTGACCGGCGATATCCGCGGCCTCAAGGTCGGCATCCCACGCGAATACCGCGCCCCAGGCATGCCGGGCGAGATCGAGGCGTTGTGGCAAGAGGGCGTCGACTGGCTGCGCGCCGCCGGCGCCGAGCCCATCGAGATCAGCCTGCCGCACACCAAATACGCGCTGGCGACCTACTACATCATCGCCCCGGCCGAGGCGTCCTCGAACCTCGCGCGCTATGATGGGGTGCGCTTTCGGCCTCAGGGTCGAAGGCAACAGCCTCGACGAAATGTACGAACTGACCCGCGCCGCCGGTTTCGGCGCCGAGGTCCGCCGCCGCGTGCTGATCGGCACCTATGTGCTGTCGGCCGGCTATTACGACGCCTATTACCTGAAGGCGCAGCGGGTGCGCGCGCTGGTGGCACAGGATTTCGCCGCCGCGTTCGAGCGGGTCGATTGCATCCTGGCGCCGACCGCACCCTCGGCCGCCTTCGCCATCGGCGACAACACCGACGACCCGATCGCGATGTATCTGAACGATCTGTTCACGGTGCCGGCGAGCCTCGCCGGGCTGCCGGCGATCTCGGTCCCGGCCGGGCTCTCGGCCGACCGGCTGCCGCTCGGATTGCAGCTGATCGGCCGCCCCTTCGACGAGGAAACCGTGCTGCGCGCCGCCACGGTCTTGGAAAGCGCCGCGCAATTCCGCCACCTGCCTGACTTCATCGCGAATGCGGAGGGCAAACCCGTCGATATCCGTGCATAACGTAGATCGGGAACTTGTTCTGCACCGTCCAGTGCTGGGCGGCTGGTATCGTTATCGGCAACGGCAAAATAGCCGTAATTATATTCTATGCGGGACCCTGAGCGGCACTTATGGAGCGCCCGACAATGTCGAGCGGCCGGGTTGTGGATGCCGGAAAACAGCAGGGTTCAAAGCTGCGAGGCCGCCGCACGGGATTTCGGGATTCTTGATGGTGCTGATCTTGCGATCCCGCTGTGTTTCGCAACACCCGCTGCAACGACACGCCTCAATGCGGATTGGCCCGAGAGAGTGATGAAGTACCGGGGCCGTCAAAACACGGATGAAACGATCAGTGAGAAGGCAAGCGTGCTGACCGCTTACGTTGTTCACAATCTCGGCGTCGGCACGGAGGTATCGAAGGACGTGCTGAAGGATGAGCGCGAGATAAACGATGGGCAGGAACTCTCGGTAAAGGTCGAGGAAGCATGTCTCTGGTACAGGCTGATCGACGAAGCCGCCTATCTCGCCATCCCGGAGCAGCGATCTCGGTTTATGGATTTTTTCGAGGACGGACTGGCGGAGCAGCTTGCCTTGCAAGGCGCAGAACCGGCAACGATTTGCCGCACCCTGTCCGCGCGATCGGAAGAATACGGCCCGTACCGGGAATGGGTGTCCAGCGATCCCGACAACATGGCCGGGACACTATTCTGGAACGCCGCGAAACGTATTGGCGCGCCGATTGGGTTTTCGGCATTCTTGCTGGTGCGCGAGCCCGGTCGAAGAACCCGCTCACCTGATCTCCAGCCTGTTAAAAACAGGCGGAACAGGAGCCGAGATCGGTGCGAGTGGGCAAACTTGGCAGCGCGGATCGGCGGCTCCGAAGATGCCGCCTTAAGGATTTTGCGATTGGAAAAAACTTATAAGATCAGCATGATTATGACCTCCCTGAGCCACTATATCGGCCGGGCGGCAGCGCTGCCATCGTCCGCCCCGGTTTTTCAGTGTAGGGCGGATGAGCGGAGCCTAATCCGCCAACGGTGCCGGCAAACTTGGAAGCGCAGATCGTCGGCTCCGAATATGCCGCCTTAAGGATTTTGCGATTGGAAAAAACTTATAAGATCAGCATGATTATGACCTCCCTGAGCCACTATATCGGCCGGGCGGCAGCGCTGCCATCGTCCGCCCCGGTTTTTCAGTGTAGGGCGGATGAGCGGAGCCTAATCCGCCAACGGTGCCCGACAGCGGAAGGCGCTTTGCTTTTCCGCGCTACGCGATGAGCGCCGCTTTGGCAGTAGCGGAGAGAGTGCCGTGATCGAGGGCCGCAACGGGCCGTGGGAGACGGTGATCGGGCTCGAGGTGCACGCCCAGATCGTCTCCGAGGCGAAATTGTTTTCGGGGGCGGCGACCGCCTTCGGGGCCGAGCCCAACACCCAGGTGTCGCCGGTCGATGCCGCCTTTCCGGGCATGCTGCCGGTGATCAACCGCCATTGCGTCGTGCAGGCGGTCAGGACCGGGCTCGGCCTCGACGCCGAGATCAATTTGACCAGCGTGTTCGACCGTAAAAACTACTTCTACCCGGACCTGCCGGCCGGCTATCAGATCTCGCAATACCTGCAGCCGGTGGTCGGCCATGGCCGGGTCGTGCTCGACATGCCCGATGGGCGGGCGCGCGCGATCGGCATCACCCGGCTGCATCTGGAGCAGGACGCCGGCAAGAGCCTGCACGACCAGCACCCGAGCCTGACCTACGTCGATCTGAACCGGGCCGGGGTCGGGCTGATGGAGATCGTCTCGGAGCCCGATCTGCGGAGCGCCGAGGAAGCCGGCATCTATCTGCGCAAACTGCGCTCGATCCTGCGTTATCTGCGCACCTGCGATGGCAACATGGACGAGGGCTCGATGCGCTGCGACGCCAACGTCTCGGTGCGCCGCCCGGGCGAGCCCTACGGCACTCGTTGCGAGATCAAGAACGTCAACTCGGTGCGCTATTTGATGCAGGCGATCGAATATGAAGCGCGCCGTCAGGTCGAATTGCTCGAGGACGGTGGCAAGGTGGTACAGCAGACCCGCCTCTTCGATGCGGCGCGCGGCATCACCCGGCCGATGCGCTCGAAAGAGGAGGCGCACGACTATCGCTATTTTCCCGACCCGGACCTCTTGCCGCTGGTGCTCGATCCGGCCTGGGTCGAAGGGCTGCGCGCCGAATTGCCGGAATTGCCCGACGCCAAAAAGGCGCGGTTCGTTGCAGCACTTGGGCTCGCGCCCGAGGAGGCCGAGGTGCTGGTCGCCGAGCAGGCCAATGCCTTGTTTTTCGAGCGCGTCGCCGAGGGCCGTGACCCCAAAGCCGCGGCCAACTGGGTCACCGGCGATCTGTTCGCCGCGCTGCACCGGCAGGGGATCAGCATCGAGCAATCGCCGGTTTCGCCCGAGCAGCTGGGCCGGCTGATCGATCTGATCGACGACGGCACGATTTCCGGGCGGCTCGCCAAGGATGTGTTCGCCGAGATGGTCGCGAGCGGCGCCGATCCGGCCTCAATTGTCGAACAGAAGGGCCTGCGTCAGGTAACCGATGCCGGCGCCATCGCCGCCGCGATCGACGCGGTCCTCGCCGCCCAGCCCGACAAACTCGCCGAATACCGCGCCGGCCGCGACAAGCTCTATGGCTTTTTCGTCGGCCAGGTGATGCGCGCGACCCAAGGCAAGGCCAACCCCGCGCTGGTTAACGAATTGCTGCGAAAGCGGCTCGGGGCCTAGAGTCGCGGGCGTGCGCCGTAGCACGGGTTAGGGCTGTCGATGGGCCGATTGCTGCGGGCGTTTCGCCGGAAGCGGGCGAAACCCGCCCGACCGCGCGAGCGCGAGCGGCAGGCCGTCTATGTTGGCGCCAACCGGGTGCTGACGACGACGATCCACGGGCAGCCGCTCTTCGTCGATGCGCGCGATCTGTCGCTGTCGCCGCAGCTGATCCTGAACGGCAACTGGGAGCCGGGAGTGACGCGGGCGCTGCGCTCGCTGGTCAAGCCCGGCATGACCGTCGTCGAGATCGGCGCCAATGTCGGCTGGTTCACGACGCTGCTCGGGCGCCTCGTCGGCCCGCAGGGCTGCCTGCGCGCGTTTGAGGCCAATCCCGCGATCTTCGACCTGCTGGTCGAAAACATCGACATCAACGGGCTGATCCCGTTTGTCCGGGCCGAGCGCATGCTGGTCTGCGACAGCTGCGGCGAGCGTGAAATTACGCTCCTCGAGCGGCACCGCGGCAGCGGCAGCATGCTGTCGTTCAGCGACGCGTTCGTCGAGCTCTATCACGATGAGAAGACCACGATCGCGGTGCCGGCGACGACCCTCGACGCCTACTGGCAGCCCGAAACCCGGCCGATCGACCTGGTCAAGATGGACGCCGAGGGCAGCGAGCCGATGATCATCGACGGCATGCGCGGCATCATGGCCCAGCCGCATCTGACCGTGGTCTGCGAGTTCGTCAAGCCGTTCTTCACCGCCGCCGGACCATCGCCGGAAGCCTTTCTTGCGGCGATGCTCGAGCGCGGCTTTGCCCTGCACCGGATCAGCGAAGGCGGCGACATCTTGCCGGTGAGCATGCGTGAGCTGTTGGCCAGCGACGGTGGCGCCGAACTGGTCTTCCGGAAATAATTGGGTCCCGCCGTTTCGGCTAGGCGCAGGCGGCGACGGCGCGGCGGGCCATGACGCCGACCAGGTGGGCGCGGTATTCGGCGCTGGCGTGGATGTCGGAGTTGAGCCCGTCATCCGGGATGGCGATGTCCTTGATCGCATCGGCGGTGAAGGATTTGGCCAGTGCCGCTTCCATCTCGGGAACGCGAAAGACCGAGGGGCCGGCGCCGGTCACCGCGACCTTTACGCCACCCCCGGTGCGGGCGACGAAGACGCCGACAATCGCATAGCGCGAGGCCGGGTTGCGGAATTTCTGGTAGTTCGCCGCCTGCGGCTTGGGAAATCGCACCGAGGTCACGATCTCGGTCGGCTCGAGTACCGTCTCGAACATGCCGGTGAAAAAGTCCTCGGCCGGGACCTCGCGGCTGGTCGTGTGCACGGTGGCGCCGAGGGCGACCAGGGCGGCCGGATAGTCCGCCGCCGGATCGTTGTTCGAGATCGAGCCGCCGATCGTGCCGCGGTTGCGCACCGCCGGGTCGCCGATCATCCCGGCCATCGCCGCCAGGGCCGGGATCGCCTGCTTGACCACCGGCGAATTGTGCACCTCGCCGTGCCGGGTCATCGCCCCGATCACGAGCGCGTCGCCGGCGTCGGTGACGCCGCGCAACGAGGCGATCGCCGCGAGGTCGACGAGGTCGGAGGGGCGCGCGAGCCGCTGCTTCAGGGTCGGGATCAGGGTCATGCCGCCGGCGACGAGCTTGGCGTCCTCGCTGGCGCCGAGCAGCTTCGTGATCTCGTCGAGGCTCGCGGGCTTGTGATAGGTGAATTCATACATCGGGCTCTCCCTATTCTCGCGTCGGCGCCGCACCGCGGACGAGCTTTCTCCCGTCTGTCATGCCCGGACTTGTTCCGGGCACCCACGAAACGCGATTGCTGGCGATGCTGGTAAGCATGGATGGCCGGGACGAGCCCGGCCATGACAATGATGAAAGTGGCAAGCGGCTAATCAATTTTCGGCCGCTTCCTATTCCGCAGCGAGCGGCTGGCGGTGCTGCTGGATCAGGCGCCACAGCTTTTCCGGCGTGGCGGGCATCTCGACATGCCGCACCCCGAGCGGCTTCAGCGCATCGACCAGCGCATTGGTGATCGCCGCCGGCGCGCCGATCGCCCCGGCCTCGCCGCAGCCTTTGACCCCGAGCGGGTTGTGCGTGCACAGGGTGACATTGGTCGATAATGCAAAATTCGGCAGATCGGCCGCGCGCGGCATCGCGTAGTCGTTGTAGGAGCCAGTCAGCAATTGGCCGGTCTCTTTGTCGTAGGCGCAGCCCTCGAGCAATGCCTGGCCAATCCCTTGGGCCAGCCCGCCATGAACCTGGCCGGCGACGATCATCGGGTTGATGATCCGGCCGAAATCGTCGCTCGCGGTGAAGCTGATGACGCTCGCATGCCCGGTCTCGGGGTCGATCTCGATTTCGGCGACGTGCGCGCCCGATGGATAGGTGAAGTTTTTCGGGTCGTAGAACGCGGTCTCGTCGAGGCCGGGCTCGAGCTCGGCCGGATAGTTATGCGGAACGTAGGCGGTCAGCGCCACCTCGCCGAAGCTCTTCGAGCGGTCGGTGCCGGCGACAGTGAAATTCCCGTCCTTGAACTCGACGTCGGCTTCAGCCGCTTCGAGCAGATGGGCGGCGATCTTGCGGCCTTTCTCGACCACCTTGTCCATCGCCTTGACGATCGCCGAGCCGCCGACCGCCAGCGAGCGCGAGCCGTAGGTACCCATACCGTAGGGGATCTTGGCGGTGTCGCCGTGGACGATCTCGATGCTTTCGATCGGGATGCCGAGCCGGTCGGCGACCAATTGCGAAAACGTCGTCTCGTGGCCCTGGCCGTGGCTGTGCGACCCGGTCAGGATCGAGACGCTTCCGGTCGGATGCACCCTGACCGCCGCGCTCTCGTAAAGCCCGGCGCGCGCCCCGAGCGAGCCGACCACCGCCGAGGGAGCGATGCCGCACGCCTCGATATAGGTGGCGATGCCGATGCCGCGCAGCTTGCCGCGCCCGGTCGCCTCGCGCCGGCGTGCCTCGAAGCCGGCGTAGTCGGCCGCCTTCAGCGCCATTTCCAACGTCGTCCCATAGTCGCCGCTGTCGTATTGCAGCGCGACCGGGGTCTGGTACGGATAGGCGTCCTTGGGGATGAAGTTGCGCCGGCGCAATTCGGCCGGGTCGATGCCGAGTTCGTCGGCGGCGAGGTCGACGATGCGCTCGAGCAGAAAGGTCGCCTCGGGCCGGCCGGCGCCGCGATAGGCGTCGACCGGGACGGTGTGGGTGAAGACCGCCTTGGTCTCGACGTAGATCGCCGGCGTCGTGTAGGTGCCGGCGAGCAGGGTCCCGTAGAGATAGGTCGGGATGCACGGCGCGAAGGTCGACAGATAGGCGCCCATATTGGCGATCGTCGAAACCTTGAGGGCGAGGAACTTCGCCTGTGGATCGAGCGCCAGTTCGACATGGGTCACGTGGTCGCGGCCATGCGCGTCGGACATGAAGCTTTCCGAGCGCTCGGCGGTCCATTTGACCGGGCGGCGCAATTTGCCGGCGGCCCAGGTGACGATCGCCTCTTCGGCGTAATGATAGATCTTCGAGCCGAAGCCGCCGCCGACATCGGGGGCGACGACCCGCAATTTCGCCTCCGGGATGTGCAGCACGAAGGCGCCCATCAAGAGGCGGATCACATGCGGGTTCTGGCTCGTCGTGTAGAGCGTGTAGTCGCCGGTGGCGCGGTCGAAATCGCCGATCGCGGCGCGCGGCTCCATCGCGTTCGGGACGAGCCGGTTGTTGACCAGATCGAGCTTGACCACCCGCGCCGCCTTGGCGATGGCGGCATCAACCGCGGCAAGGTCGCCCAGCTGCCAATCGTAGCACAGATTGCCGGGCGCTTCGGCGAAGACCTGCGGCGCCCCCGGCTTCAAGGCCGCGGCCGGGTCGACGACGGCCGGCTCCTCGGCATAATCGACGCGCAGCAGTTCGGCGGCCTCGCGCGCCTGCTCCAAGGTCTCGGCGACAACCACCGCGACCGGGTCGCCGACATGGCGCACCCGCTCCTGCGCCAGCGGCGGGTGCGCGGGCTCGGCCATTGGCGAACCGTCTTTCGAATGCACCTGCCAGCCGCAAGGAAGCCCGCCGACGCCGTCGGCCGCCATGTCCGCGCCGGTATAAACCGCGGCCACCCCCGGCGCGGCGGCCGCCGCCGATTTGTCGATGCCGGCGAGCCGCGCATGGGCGTGCGGGCTTCTGAGGATGTAGGCAAAGAGCTGGTGTGGGCGGTCGATATCGTCGGTGTAGGTGCCTTGTCCGGTCAGGAAGCGGTAATCCTCGCGCCGCCGGACCGGAGTTCCGACCGTGGTCATCGCCCTACTCCGCCGCTGCCCCGTGGACATTGGCCGGCGGCGCCTCGCCGCGCATCACCGCCGCACCCTCGGCGATCGCCAGCACGATGTTGTGGTAGCCGGTGCAGCGGCACAGATTGCCTTCGAGATATTCGCGGATTTCGCGTTCGGACGGGTTGGGGTTGTTCTTGACCAGGTCGAGCGCGCTCATCACCATGCCGGGAGTACAGAATCCGCATTGCAGCGCGTGGTTGTTACGAAAGGCTTCCTGCATCGGGTGCAAGGTATCGCCGGTCGCCACCCCTTCGATCGTCAGGACCGAGCGGCCCTCGGCCTGCAGCGCCAGGAGGGTGCACGATTTGACCGCCTCGCCGTCGACATGGACGACGCAGGCGCCGCATTGGCTGGTGTCGCAGCCGACATGGGTGCCGGTCAGTCCGAGCTGCTCGCGCAGCAACTGCACCAAAAGGGTGCGGCCCTCGACCGTCGCCGACACCGGCTTGCCGTTTACGGTGAGGCTCACCGTCTTTTGCATCGAACCCTCCCTGGATCGCCAATCATCGGCTGCGAGCCGGCGGACGCAGCCGACCGGAGTTTTGTGCCGGCGGACGCTCGCGGTCAAGGCGTTCGCGGCCGCCCGGCGCGGTCCCTGGCGCTCGGCGGCACCCATGAGGCGGCTTGGGCGATTGACGGCGGCGCCGGTGCCCTCAGCCGCGGCGGGTGAAGTAGCGCAGCATCAGCGCCACGATCGCGGTGAGCCCGGCGGCCCACAGCGCCGGCGGCAGACGGCCGCTGGCAGCGTCGGTCGGCGCCGGTGCGGTTTTGCGATCGGCGGCGGCTCGCCCGTCCGTGACCGGCGCCGCTTCGGCGGCTGGCCCGGCGGCGTCGGGCGGCGGCGAGGCGGTGGTCGGCGGGGTGGTGGTCGGCGCCGCGCCGGCGGCTTCGGGCGCCACCACCGCGGCAAAGCGCGCAAAAAAATCCTCGGCCATCTTGCGCGAGGTGCCGTCGATCAGGCGCGAGCCGATCTGCGCGAGCTTGCCGCCGACATGCGCCGCGACCTCGTAGCGCAGAAGGGTCGCCTCGCCGCCATCTTCGTCGAGATTGACCTTGGCGCTGCCCTTGGCGAACCCGGCGACGCCGCCGGTGCCCTCGCCGGCGATCGTGTAGGCCTTTGGCGGGTCGAGGTCCGACAATGTCACCTTGCCGTTGAAGGTGGCCTTTACCGGCCCGACCTTGGCGACAACCTTGGCGGCAAACTCGGTGTCGGACACTTTTTCGATCGTCTGGCAGCCGGGGATCGCCTGTTTCAGGATCTCCGGATCGTTCAACCCCTGCCAGACGCGCTGGCGCGGCGCCGGGATGCGAAATTCGCCGGTCATTTCCATCGGCATGATCCTTTCCTGCGTGCCCTGAGTGTGATGCCCGGGGGTGCCGATTGCAACCGCAGCGTGGCAACGACCGCCATTTGCCCGGCCGGGAATAAACGCACCGGCGCGGCGGTCGGGACTGGTGTGAGATAGAATGGGTTGATGAGCTGGATCAAGCAGCGGCGGCAGCGAAGCCGGTTTGAAACCGTGGCGCTGCCCCATCTCGACGCCGCCTATTCGCTGGCGCGCTGGCTGACCCGCAACGACGCCGACGCCGCCGATGTCGTGCAGGAGGCCTATTTGCGGGCGTTCCGCTATTTCGACAGCTATCGCGACGGCGACGCGCGGAGCTGGCTGCTCCGGATCGTGCGGCGCACCTCTTACAGCTGGCTCGAGCGCAACCGCCCAGCGGAATTGGTGGCGCTGGAAACCGCGGCCGATCTCGACGGGTCGGCGTCGGCGGCACCCGGGGCCACCGGCGATACCGAGGCGTTGCTGCTGAGCCGGTCGGACCTGCGCCGCCTCGACCGGCTGCTCGAACAGCTGCCGCTGCCGCTGCGCGAGGCGATCGTGCTGCGCGAACTGCACGAGCTCGGCTATCGCCAGATCGCCGAGGTGACCGGGGTCCCGATCGGCACGGTGATGTCGCGCCTGCACCGGGCCCGCGCGGCGTTGCGACGGGCCTGGGATGGAGAACCGGGCCTGGATAGAAAGGTTGAGGGCGATGCAGTGTGACGAGGTCCGCCCGCTTCTCGACGCCTATGTCGATGGCGAGGTCGACGCCGCCCAGCGGGCGCTGCTGCGCCAACACATTGCGGGCTGCGCCGAATGCGGCCCGGAAATGGCGGCGCTCGAGCGCCTGCGCGACGGCATCCGCAGCTCGGCGCCGGTATACCAGGCGCCCGAGGCGCTGCGCAGCGCGGTGCGGGCATCGCTGCGGCGTGAGCCGGCGCCAGCCCGGCCCGCTCCGCCGCACGCCTCTAACCGGCTCGCCCCCGGCTGGCTCGCCCCCGGTTGGCTCGCTTATGCCGCCTCGATCCTGCTCGCGCTCGCGATCGGCTCCGGCGGAACCTATGTACTGACCGGCCAACACCAGGAAAACGCGATCGCCAACGAGGTCATCGACAGCCATCTGCGCTCGCTGTTGGGCAGCCACCTGACCGATGTCCAATCCTCGGACAAGCACACGGTCAAGCCCTGGTTTGCCGGGCGCACCGACATCTCGCCGCCGGGCGTCGATCTCGCCGCCGCAGGCTTTCCGCTGATCGGCGGCCGCCTCGACCTGATCGAGGGCAAGCCGGTGCCGGCGCTGGTCTATCGGGCCGACAAGCACATCATCAACGTTTTCGTCCTGCCAAAGCAGCCCGGCGATTTCGCCGAGACCTTGACCCGCCGCGGCTATACGCTCCACCACTGGAACGAAGGCGATATCGGTTATTGGGCGGTGTCCGATGCCGCCGCCGGCGAGTTCGACAAATTCGAGCGCGCCTTCCGCCAGTCGACCGGCGGCTGAGCCTCGGTCATGGCACCGATCCGATATAGGGGAATTGGCCGATGACCGGTATGACGGGCGCGCCGCAAAGGACTGATCGGCAGTCGCTCTCGGCGACAGACCGGCTGATTGTCGCGCTCGACGTGCCGACGGCGAGGGACGCCGGCCGGATCGTCGACGAACTCGGCGACATTGTCGGATTCTACAAGATCGGGCTGATGCTGCAGCTCGACCCGGATCTGAAATCGCTGATCGAGCGACTGACCGGCGACGGCAAAGGCGTCTTTCTCGATTTTAAGTACATCGATATTCCGGCCACGATCGAAGGCGCGGTCCGGGCGGCATCCAAACTCGGCGTCCGATTTCTGACGGTAATCGGGGAAAGCCAGGTGGTCGGCGCGGCGGCCAGGGGTCGGGAAAATTCGGACCTGAAGATATTGGCGGTCACCGTGCTGACCGGGATGTCCGAAAGCGATCTGCGCCAAGAATATCGCACCGATTTGTCGCTCGACGAATTCGTGATGAGGCGGGCCACGGAAGCCGCCTCACTCGGCTGCGACGGGGTGATTTCCTCCCCGAACGAAGCCCGGCTGATCCGGTGCGCGGTGAGTTGCGACGACTTCCTGATCGTGACGCCGGGAATTCGGCCGATCGGGACGGAAGCTGGCGACCAGAAGAGGACGGCAACGCCTGGCGATGCGATCCGCAACGGCGCCGATCATCTGGTGGTCGGGCGCCCGATCATCCAGCAGCCGGATCGGCGAGCGGCGGCGCGGCAAATCATCGCGGAAATCGCCGCGGCATCGGCCGAGTACCGGGGCAAGTGAGATCAGCCGGCGCCGCGGCGAGCGACCACAACATTCACCATCATCGCGTCACGAAGCCGTTGGCGAGATCCCCGGCCCAGGCCTCCGGGTCGCGCTCGGCCGGGTTCCCCCAGCCCCCGCCGCCGCCCGATTCAAGGATCAGCACATCGCCGGGGCGGATCTCGAGGCCGGTCTCCTTGGTTCTGATCGGGCGCGGCGGGCGACCGTCCGAATAGAGTGTGTAGCGGTGCGGCAGACCGTCGCCGCCGCCAAGGATGCCGCAGGCGCCGTGACGCACGCCGTCGCCGGCGGTGTTGCCGATCGCCGGCAGGGCGGTCTCGACAACCATCTCGACGATGCCGCCCGGGCCGCCGCGATATTTGCCGGCGCCGCCCGAATCGACGCGGAACTCATGGCGGCGAAAGAACAAGGGAAAGCGCAGCTCGGTGACTTCGAGGCTGCCAAACTTGATCCCGCCGGCGGCCTGCCACTCGCCGGCACCCGGCCAACCGTCGCCGGCGGGCGAGGCGCCGCCCCCCGGCCGCGCCTGAAAGAAATGCCAGATGAAAGGCTTGCCGCCTGGCGCGTTGGCGCCGCCGGTTTCGGCGCGCGGGTCTCGGCCCTGGACGGCAATGCGGAACCGGCGGCCCCAGCCGGCCATCGCCCGCTCGGGACAGGCCGGCGCCAGCGCCTTGACGATCGCCTCCAATATCTCCTGGCCGCAATGGTTGGTGGCGAGCGTCACCGGCATCCCCGGATTGGCCCAGACCACGGTTCCCGGTCGCGCGATCACCGTGATCGGACGAAACGTGCCGTCGTTTTTCGGCGTATCCGGGTCGATCAGATACGAGAGCGCGACGACCACGGCCGAGCGCATGTTCGGGTAGGACGAATTGACAAAGCTCGCCACCTCGTCGTGGGAATCCGACAGGTCGATGACGAGGTCGCTGCCGCGCTTTTCAACGGTGGCACGGATATGGATGTCCTGATTGCCGCGGCCGTCGTCGTCGAGCAGGGCTTCGCCGCGGTAGACCCCGTCGCGCCATTGCGCGATGACCGCCCGCGTCTGCCGCTCGGCGCCGTCGAGCACCGCCTCGATCGCAAGCTCGGCGACGGCCCAGCCGAACTCTTGGGCCAGCGCCAGCAGGCGGCGTTCGCCGAGATGCGCCGAGCCGACCATCGCCGCCAGATCGCCGCGGAAATCGCGCGGATGGCGGACATTGGTCGCAATCATCTCGAGCACGTCGCGGCGCAGTTCGCCGCGGTCATAGAGCCGCAGCGGCGTGATCCGGATGCCTTCCTGCCAGATGTCGGTGGCGGCGGCGTTGTAGGCGCCGTGCGTCGCCCCGCCGATATCGCTCTGGTGCGCCCGGTTGATCGACCAGAAGCGCGGCTCGTCGCCGGCGAACACCGGCACGAACACGGTCAGGTCGGGAAGATGGTTGCCGCCATGATAAGGGTCGTTGAGCAGAAAGACGTCGCCGGGGTGGATATCGCCGGCAAAAAATTCGGCTATTGCCTTGGCAGCGTACGGCAACGCCCCGACATGGATCGGAACGTGCTCGGCCTGGGCGATCAGCCGGCCGTCGAGACCGCAGACCGCAGTCGAAAAGTCGCGGCTCGAATTGAGGATTTGCGAATAAGATGTGCGCAACATGGCCTCGCCCATCTCTTCGACGATGGCCAGGAGGCGATGGCGGATGACCGACGCTACAACCGGATCGACACGATCTGCCAAGGCCCGCCCCCTGTGTTTTGCCCGCCGCCTGCCCGGCGCGTAGATAGGAGCTTTGCCCGATGCCGCGCAAACCGAACTACCGGATCGAACGCGCCGAGCGCGACCGCGCCAAGAAGGCCAAAAAAGACGAGAAAATCAAGCAGCAGCAGGAGCGCGCCGCATTGCGCCGAGCCGGCAACGGCGACGAGGACGGCCCCGAGGCGAACTCCGAAGCCGGTCCCGAGACCGAGGAGAGCGAGCGCCAGCCGGAGCCAAAGCTGCCGGCCGAATGGTAGCTGCGGTCGGGCAGCCTCATTGCGGAGGCGGTCCCCCGGGATGACCGGGGTTGGGAAATGGCGAGCGGGTAACCCCGCCTGGCCTAATCGGCGCGCCGCGCCCGGCGCTAATTTTCCGCGGGGCCGGGTTGCCCGTCGCCGCGGCCGGACTCGCTGCGGGCGCTCTCGCCGGCGGCGGGATCGCGGGCCAGGATGGCGCGCCGCAGCTCCGGGGCCAGCGGCGTCTTTACGCCGGTCCGGGCCACGACCAGGATCAGCACGGCACGGCCTTCGGCGCACAACCCGCCGCGCCAAGCCGCGTATTCCATAGCAAAGCTGGTGTTGCCGAGCCGGGTGGTGCGCGCGCCGACCAGGATCTCGTCGCCGTAGCCGAGCGGCCGGCGATAGCGGATGCCGGTCTCGGCGATGACCGGTCCTGGCGTCGAGGCCGACAGCGGCGCCAGGCCCAGGGTTTCCAGATAGCGGTTGCGCGCCTCCTCGAACCATTCGAAATAGGCGCGGTGGTTGGCGTGGCCGAACGGGTCGCACTCGCTCCAGCGCACCCGGTGGCGGATCGCGAACGCCCAGCCGGGCTCGGCCCCGAACCGCGTGAATTCCGCCGCATCGGTGGTGCGGGCGATGCCGCCTCTCGCCATCGGCCTCGAGCCCCGAAGGAAAATTCCGAAATCATTATAAAGGCGGAAATTCGCCGGCAAATAGGCGGCACATCGGGAGGCGGCGGGTAAAATCGTTGCGGGAGGCGTGATTTGGCGCTAACCCCTCAATATTCGCGGTGCGGCTGGCGGCGGTTCTCGGATGGCGGGCAATCTCGTGCAGGGCGCGGTTTTCACCATCATGGTGGTGCGCGCCGGGCTGTTGCGAGACCGGGCCTTCGAGCACGACCTCGCTGAGCAGATCGGCCGCAGCCCGCGGTTTTTCCTGAATGCGCCGGTGGTGCTCGACCTCAAGGACGCCGGCGAATTAGCCGTCGCCGCCGATTTTGCCGAAGCGCGGGAGGTGCTGCGCCGCCATACCCTGACCCTGGTCGGGGTGCAGAACGCCGAGCCGGCGCAGGTTGAGGCCGCGGCTGCAGCGGGGCTGGCGAGCTTCGCCCCCAACGCGGCGCAGCCCAATCGGCGGCGGCCGCCGCCGGAACCGGCGCCGCTCGCCGAACCACCAGCGTCCCAGCCGCGCGGCGCGGCCGCCGCCCGCACCCGCCTCGTCACCCAGCCGGTGCGCTCGGGGACCCAGATCTATGCGCGCGGCGCCGACCTCGTGGTCACCGCCGCGGTCAGCCCCGGCGCCGAGATCATGGCCGACGGCAACATCCATGTGTACGGCGCGCTGCGCGGCCGGGCTCTGGCAGGGGCCGGCGGCGATGCCGAGGCGAGGATCTTTTGTGACCGATTCGAGGCCGAGCTGGTCAGCATCGCCGGCCATTACCTGGTCAGCGATCAAATGCCGGCCGCCGAGAGGGGCTTGCGGGTGCAGATTGCGCTCGTCGATGAGCGGTTGACCATCACCCGTAATTGACGCTCAGATTAGCCAGTGGCGATTGCCGGGGCGGGGCTGTCGGATGGGCCGCCCGACGCCGCCCGCCCGCAGTGCCGGCGCGATCGATCGGTCCGTCGGGCCGGCCGCTCGGGGGAAAGGGGAGGTCTTTATTGGCAGCAAAAGTGATTGTGCTCACGTCCGGCAAGGGCGGGGTCGGCAAAACCACCAGCGCCGCCGCGGTCGCCGCCGGCCTGGCGTTGCGCGGGCATCGCACCGTCGTCATCGATTTCGACGTCGGATTGCGCAACCTCGATCTGATCATGGGCTGCGAGCGCCGCGTCGTCTTCGATTTCATCAACGTCATCAATGGCGACGCCAAGCTCAACCAGGCGTTGATCAAGGACAAGCGGAACGATAGTCTTTACGTGTTCCCGACCTCGCAGACCCGCGACAAGGATGCGCTGAAGCGCGACGGGGTCGAGCGGGTGCTCGACGAATTGAAGGAAAGTTTCGACTACATCGTCTGCGACAGCCCCGCCGGGATCGAGCATGGCGCGATCACCGCGCTTTATTTTGCCGACGCGGCGATCATCGTCACCAACCCCGAAGTTTCCTCGGTGCGCGACAGCGACCGCATCATCGGCATCCTCGCCTCCAAGTCGCGGCGTGCCGAGAACAACATGGATCCGGTGGCGATCCACCTGCTGCTGACCCGCTATTCGCCGGAGCGGGTCGAGCGCGGCGAGATGCTGGCGATCGACGATGTCAAGGAGATCCTGTCGATCCCGCTGCTCGGCGTGATTCCCGAATCCGAGTCGGTGTTGCGCGCCTCGAACACCGGAACCCCGGTCGTGTTCGACCCGCAGAGCCCGGCCGGGCAGGCTTATCTCGATGCCGTGGCGCGGCTCCTCGGCGAGGAGCGCGACATGCGCTTCCTCAAGCCCGAGCGCCGCAGCTTTTTCCGCAGCCTGTTCGGTAGGGCATGATGGGACTGCTCGATTTTCTGTTCCCGGAGCGCCGTAACACCGCGGTGATCGCCCGCGACCGGCTGAAGATCGTCATGGCGCACGAGCGCGCGAGCCGCGACGCGCCGGAGTTTCTGCCGGCCCTGCAAAAGGACCTGCTCGACGTGGTCGGCCGCTACATCGAGATCCGCAGCGACATGCTGCGGGTCAATGTCGGCCAGTCAGGCGAGACATCGCTGCTCGAGATCAACGTCGAGCTCGACGGCGCCAAGATCAAACCGGTCAAGAACGGCGCCGCGGAAGCGAAATTGCCCCCGGTCAAGGTAACAAGGCCCGACCCGGGCTCGCACCCCCCCTGGGTCAAGCCCGGGTGAGGCCCGTTCCAGACCGCGCGGCGGAAAGATCGGCGGCAAACCCGGGCTTATTGGGGCTTCGCGTCCGGCATGCCGCGCGCACCCGTAACGAAATAAGGGGAGTGAAATGGCGACATATGTGCTGATCCACGGAGCCTATCAGGGTGGCTGGATCTGGAAGCCGACCGCGGCGCGGCTGCGCGATGCGGGGCATACCGTCTATGCGCCCTCGCTCGACGGCTGCGCCGAGCGGCGCCACCAGCTGCGGCCCGGGATCACCGTCGAAACCCATGCTGCCGACATCGCCGATCTGTTGTTTTACGAGGATCTGAACGAGGTCGTGCTGACCGGCACGAGTTCGGGCGGCATGGTGCTGTGCCGGGCGGCCGAACTCGCCCGTGAGCGGATCGGGCGACTGGTCTTTGTCGATGCGCTGGCGCTCGTCGATGGCGAACGGGTCGCCCAGATCGTCAACCGGCCAACGCCGCGGGTCACCACCGCACTCGCGGTCGGGCCGTCACGCGAGGATGCCGAAAACCGCAGCTTTGCCGATCTCACCCCTGAGTTGCGCGCCTTTGCCCTGGCCCGCTACACGCCGCACCCGATCGCCGCGATGGAAGAGCCGGTGTCGCTAAAAAGCTTCTGGTCCGAGAAATGGCCGGCGACGGTGATCCGCTGCCGTCGCGCCGCCAACCCGGGCGAGGCGCACCAGCGCCGCACCGCCGAAAAGCTCGGCGCCGAATACCGTGAGATCGATGCCGGCCACTACCCGATGCTGTCCGACCCGGATCTGCTGGCGCCGTTATTGATGGCGGGCTGAACAGGGATAGCGCGAGATGACACCAGCAAGCGCGGCGAGGGTCCCGGAAGCCGCAGCGGGGCCGGGCCCGATGACCGGGCGGCGCTATGTGGCGAGCCTCCAAGACGATCGCGAGGTCTGGATCGACGGCGCGCGGGCCGCCGACGTGACGACCCATCCGGCGTTCCGGGACATGGTCGCCGAGCTGGCGCGGATTTACGATCTGCAGAACAGCGCGCAATACCGCGACCAGATGACCTGTCTCGACCCGGAGAGCGGCGAGCGCATCAGCACCAGTTGGCTGTTGCCGCGCTCGGCCGAGGATTTGCAGCGCAAGCGGCGCAACAGCGAGTTGTGGAACGAGCTCTCCTGGGGCCAGCTCGGCCGCAGCCCCGACATCCTGGCGCCGTACATTATTTCGGCATTGCATCTGAAGGACCAGTTCAGCGCGGTCAAGCACCCGAAATGCGATTTCGGCGAAAACCTGGAGAACTACTACAGGTACTGCAAGCGCCACGATCTGTTCCTGACCCACGCCTTGGGCGACCCGCAGGTCGATCGCAGCACCCAGCCACAGAACGAACAGCGCACTGTCGGCGAGGACGAAGAAGTCGCCCTCCACGTCGTCGAGGAGACCAATGCCGGCGTGATCGTCACCGGCGGCAAGCAACTTTCGACCGCGGCACCGCATAGCCACGAGTGCTACGTCTCCTTGTCGGCGACCTTCGCCCGGCGCAGCAATCCCAAATGCGTGCTGGCCTTCGCCATCCCGACCAACGCGCCGGGGCTCAAGATCCTGGCCCGCGAGCCGGTGTCGCGCTGGTTCGGCTCGTGGGGACATCCCTTGCAGATGCTCGACGAGCAGGATTGCATGCTGTTTTTCGATCGTGTGCTGGTGCCGTGGGACCGGCTTTTCATGCTCTATGACCCGACACCGATGGTCCGGATGCTCGGCGCCGATGGCGGCGGGGTCAATTTCAACTTTCTCGGCTGGTCCAATCTGTGCCGGGTCGAGGTCCGCATGCGCCTCTTGACCGCGGTGGCGACGATGGTGGCCGAGGCGATCGGGGTCATCGACTATCGCGAGGTCGCGGCCAAGCTCGGCGAGATGGCGACCTATTGCGAGGTGTGGCGGCACGCGATGGACGGGGTCGAGCGCCGGGCCGGACCAACCCCCTCCGGGCAATGGACCCTGGGTCCGGCGCGCGACCTGCACATCTGGTTCACCCAGGTCTCGGGTCGCATGGTCGAACTCTTGCGCGAGATCTGCGCCTCCGGGATCATCATGCAGCCGAGCGAAAACGACCTCGCCAGCCCGGCGATCCGTCCCTATCTCGACCGCTACATGCGCGGCCGGGATGTCGATGTCGAATACAAATCGCGGCTGTTCCGTCTGGCGCACGATCTCGCCGCATCGTCCTACGGATTGCGCCAGGAGGTCTATGAGTACTGGCACGGCGGCGATCCCAACCGCAACCGTATCAACCTGTTGCGCAGCTTCGACCAGCGCGCGATGAAAGGCCGGATCAAGGAGCTGCTGCAACACCAGTTGCCGCACGGCGAAACGCCGTAACCGGCGTTCTGACCGGCGAGCCTGCTGGTCGTTGGCCTGCCTGCCGCGCTAGGCGCAGCTCAATCCAAGAGCCAGGGAGCGGCGCTGGCCTGGGCGATCTGGCGGATCTGGTTTAAGAGGCCGGCGCCGACCGGGATGCCTTCGCGCAACCGCGCCGCCGCGTTGTTCCATTGCGGGTCGCCGGCGACCATCACCGGCTGGGCCGGATCGACCGGCTTTGTCGCCCGCAGATCGTTGCAGAAGCGGGTCACGTCGGCGGAAAATTCCTCACGCTCGCGGAACAGGCCGGGGTCGATCGCGATAAAGCAATGGCCGATGTCGTTGCCCTGCGGCTTTTTGCCATGCATCGGGTCGGTGATCAGGGTCGCCCCCGACAGGCACGAGCCGAGAATGTTGACCATCGCGGAGAGGCCGTACCCCTTGTAGCTGGAGTTTTCCGGCGAGCCGCCGAGCGAGGTCAGAAAGCCGCCCTTTTCGCGCGCCTCGCCGGGATCGGTGCTGGGCCGCCCGTCCTTGTCGAGGACCCACCCGGGCGGGCAGGGAAGTCCCTCATTGGCCTTGTTGCGGATGCGGCCGGCAGCGACCGTGGTCGTCGCCATGTCGAGCAGAAATGGCGGTCCATCGGCACTGGGTGCGGCGAACGACCAGGGGTCGGTGCCGAGCTTCGCCTCCTTGCCGAAGGTCGGCGCCACCTGGATGCTCGAGGCGCTGGTGCAGGCCATGCCGATCAGCCCCTCATTCGCGGCCATTAGGGTGTAATAGCCGGTCGCGCCAAAATGCGCCGAGTTGCGCACCGCGGCGATGGCGATCCCCGATTGCCTGGCCTTGTTGATCGCCGCCTGCATGCCGAACCGCGCCGGCACATGACCGAGCCCGCCATCGCCATCGATCAACGCCGAAACCGGCGTCTCGCGGATGATGCGCGGCCGGGCTTGCATGTTGGCACGCCCGCTGCGGCGCAGCCGGTCATAGCCCGGGATCATCGAGATGCCATGGCTGTCGACGCCGTGCAGGTCCGCCCAGGACAGGATCTCGGCGGTCGTCTCGGCATTGTCGTCGGGCATGCCCCAGGCCAGCAGGATGGCTTTGAGCTGCGCGCGATGGGTTTCGTATGGTGCCGGCATCAGACCTACTCCAAGGTTCGGCGCGCCGGACCGGCCGCGCAGGGCCGTCGGGTCAAGGTGCGGTGATCCGATACACCCGGGCCGCGGTGCCGCTAAAGAGCGCCTTCTTTTCAGCGGCCGAAGCACCCGCGGTGATGCGTTTGAACGCATTCCACAATTCGGTGTAGCCGCCAGATTGCTTGTCGGGCGGAAAGTTGCTCTCGAACATCGCGCGCTCGGGTCCGAAGGCTTCGATGCAAGGCTCGATGTACTGGCGCCAGGCCGCGGCCAGCTCTTCCGAGGACGGCGGCAGATCGCGCTCGGGGAAATCGAAGCCGAACGAGGTCATGCCGACCCCGCCGAGCTTGACATTAACGTTCGGACATTTGGCCAATTCGGCGATGTCCCGCTTCCAGCCATCGAGGATCTCCTGCCGACGGCCGGCATAGGGGCCGACGCCCAGCACGCCGCCGACATGATTGAGGATCATCGTCGTCTCGGGGAAGGCGCGGGCGAGGTCGATCGCATCGGCCAGTTGCGGATGATACTGCCACGATTCGAAACTGAGGCCGAGCGGCGCCAATTCGGCAAAACCCTCGCGGAATTTCGGGTCGCGCACCTGGTGCGGCGGGATGAAGCGCGAGACGTATTTGCCAATTTCGGGGCTCGCATCCCAGGAGACGCCGTGGCGGATGCCGCGGAACCGGCCGCCACCGGCGGTGATCTCCGCTTCCAGCACCTCGCGAACCGGGGCACCCAGGGTGAGGTCGGCGTGGCCGACGATAGCCTCGGCGACTCGGCACGGGCCATACCCGCCCGAGGCACTCATCGCCGCGATGCCGTTGACGAATTCAACTTCGCCCACCGGCGCCATCGCCGGAGAACCGGCTTTCCGATACATCGAGCGGCATTCGAGAAAAACTGTCGAGACAATATTGTGGCCGCCGGCGATGTCGGCCAGCAACTCGGGCAGCAGGTAGCGCCCGCGCTGCGGCGTGTCCCAGAAATGATGGTGCGGGTCGATGATCGGCAATTCCGGCTCCAGCGCCGCCTCGGTCGGGCGCTTGGCCAGCCAGGCCTTCAGTTGGGCATCGTCGCGATAGGCGAGGCCACGGTATTCGCCCTTTGCATCCTGAGCCATGTTTAACTCCCTCACTCGGCGGCGCGCGCGCTGTCCTCGGCCCGCCAGCTCTTCAGCACCGGCAGCACCTCGGCGGCAAACAGCTTCAGCCCGCGCTCGGCGATCTCGAACGGCACGCCGCCAAAGCGGAACGCGGCGTTAAGCTCGAAATCGCCGATCACCCGGCGCCGCGTTTCCAATTCGCGCAGGATGCGCTCGGGCGTGCCCCAGATTGCCGCCTGCATGAACCCGGCGACCGCGGCTTCGAGCCCGCCCTGGCGCGCGATCGCCGCCTTTTGCGCATAGGCGTCGTAGCCCTTAACGGTGGCGAAATGGTCGCCGAGGAATTCGTAGTGGTGGAAGTTGCTCTCGACGAACTTGCCCATGTATTGCCGCGCATGCGCTTCGGCCTGCGCCGGATCGGGGCCGCAGATGCAGAAATCGGTGATCATCATCGCCGGCGCCGGGCGGCCGTGGAATTTCCGGTGCAATTCGCGATTGCGCTCGATCGCCGGCAGCCGCATCGGCCACGGCCGGTCGGAAAACATCACCATGTGGGCGCCGAGCCGGGCCGCCGCCTCGACCGAATCCTCGCTCGAAGCGACCGCATAGATCCGGCCGGCGAAATCATGTTGCGGCCGCGGCCTGAGCTCGATGCGGGGCTGCGGGTAATGTTTGCCATGCCCCTCGATAACGCCGGTGCGCAACGCTGCGACAATCATTGGAGCGGCTTCGTCGAAGCGCTCGCGCGACTCGTCCATGGATCCGCGAAACGCCGCGAACTCACGCCGCGCCAGGCCGCGCCCGAGCCCCAGCCGCAACTTGCCCTTGCATAAGAGGTCAAGCACCGCGGCCTGCTCGGCGACGCGCAACGGGTCATGCCACGGCACGATCACCGCCGCGGTGCCGAGCCCGACATTTGGACAAACCGCCGCGAGATAGCTCATCAATTGCAGATTGTCGGGGCAGAACGAGTAGTCGAAGAAGTGATGCTCGGCCGACCACAACACGTCGAAGCCCGAATCCGCCGCCAGCCGCGCCAGGCGGATCTCCTCGTCCCAAACCAGTTCGTCGCCGATGTTGTCCCAGCCATAGCTGGCGAACACCATCATCATGCCGACATCCATGGGCGTTCCTCCCGGCGCTCGATCCGCTGCCGGCAAGTGTTCCACGTGCGTCCGGGAATGACAACTCCGGCCGGGGCCGCCCTGGTTTAGGCGCAAGCGCGAGCCCGTCGATCGGACCGCGGCGGCCCGAGCGCCGTTCGAGAGCCGGGAATTTGCCGGCTCGGCGGCCAATAGGTCAGCCGCGCCGGTGTCTCAGCGCGGAGTTGCCGCCGAAAAGATCATGGGTTGCCCGCCTGGCAGGTCTTGAGGCGCTGCGGCAACGCCGAGCCCAGCGGGGTCGGAGGAAAAGGCGGGCGCACCGCCAGCGATCCGGAAAGCACCGTAGTCGTTCCTGGCTTCGTCGGAATCCTGGTTGAACGACAGCTGCGCGGACGGAGCGCCTTGCATGATGTCCCAGGCGTTATAGCTGCTCGAACCCTCCCAAGCGAACGAGTTCGACAGCCAGCTGTAGCGGGCGAGCTGGGCGCGCTTGATCGCGTCGCAAACAACGCCGGAGCCATAGACGCCGACCGCATAATGCGCACTGCCGCCACCGGCCGCCGCCAAGCCCGCCGCGATGCCACGAAAGTATTGGTCAACCCCGTCAAGCGCCGCGCCGCGCGCATTGAAATCGACCGCGAAATAGATGGCGCTGCCGGCAGGCTGCCCGATTGCTCGGGCCTGCTGAGCGGCCATCAGCGCGTCGGAGTACCCCCAGGAATAGGAAAAATGCGCCGGGTCTCGGGAGTGCGATTCCCACACCGCGACAATCTTCAAGCCGAGCGACGACAGCCGTCGGGCCTCGCTTGCCGAAAGCGGGGGCCAACGCGATTCCGGCTCGCGATAATAGCGGGCAACGAAATTCATCCGGCTTTGCTGCAACTCCATCAGCACATCGCTGGCGTCGATCGGCAAGTCGATCCCGTGCCCCGATCCGTTGTTCGGCGCCAGGTCGATTGCCTGTGACGGGGCTAGGCCCGACGGGCTATGGCAGGCCGTCGTGATCAGCGCAGTAAAAATCGGCGCCAGCTTTATGAGTTTCACGTTCTTGCTCCCGTTCCCGGCGGGTGCCGGCAGGCTCGGCCAGTTCGTCGGGTCGGTAACCCGTCATGCCCATCATCCGATTTGTCTCAATCTTGACGCAACCAGATTCATGCGCGACCACCGTGGTTGGTGAAGGTGAACCCCGCGGGGGGAGCGATCGGTTCGGGGCAATCACACCCGCAGCCCACGTCGGAACCCAAGGGGCTCCGCCTGAAAATGCGGTCGCGCAATCAAGCACTCGTCAATATCGCCGGCGCGCTGCTACAACTGTTTTTCAGATCGAACCCGGTTCTCCGGCATGGCGCGGCCAGGCCCGGCGGCTGAAATGACGGGAGTGAGGAGCAATGGATACGATAGCCGAGGCGACTTGCCTTCCGGCAGACATCGACGCGCAACCCGTGGTCCGGGCGGCGGCCGCATTGCAGCCGGTGATCCGCCGCTATCGCGACGAGATCGAGCGCGAGCAGCGGCTGCCGCCGGCCCTCGTTGAAGAGCTGCGCTCGGCCGGCTGTTACCGGATGGTGATCCCGCGCGCGCTCGGCGGCCTCGAGGTCGACCCGCTCACCTATCTGCGCGTCGTCGAGCTGTTGGCCGAGGGCGCGGGCTCGGTGGGCTGGAATCTCGCCAACAACAGCATCGGCCAGCTGGTGACCCTTGGCCTGCCGGACGAGGGGGTGAGCGAGGTCCATGGGGACGGGCCGGCAACGATCGCCGGCACCGCGGTGCAGGGCGGCGGGCAAGGGGTCCCGGTCGCCGGTGGCTACCGGGTCAGCGGGCGGTGGCAGTTTGGCAGCGGCTCGCAGGAGAGCAGCTGGATGCTCGGGAGCTTCCAGATCCTTGACGACGGCCGGCCGCGGCTCGGCCCCGAAGGCCGGCCGCTCTACTGGCGCGGGGTCTTTGCCCGCACCGAAGCCGAGATCGTCCCCGGCAGCTGGGACGTGGCCGGGCTACGCGGCACCGGCAGCTTCGATTGGACGGTCGAGGACGTATTTCTGCCCGAGCGGCGCACGATGCCCCATGCCGGCATCCCGCTCGACAACCAGTGGGAGCGCTGGCCGGGGGTCACCTATGCGCTGCCGACCCAGTGCTGGGTCGGGCCGCACCACAGCGCGGTCATCACCGGCATCGCCCGCGCCGGCATCGACGCGCTGATCGACCTCGCCGGCGGCAAGACGCCGCGCGGGCGCACCGGCTTGTTGTGCGACAACCCGCAGGTCCAGGACGCCGTCGGCCGGGCCGATGCGATCCTGAACGCGGGCCGTGCCTACCGCACCGCGATGATCACTGAGCTATGGAACACCGTCGCGTCCGGCCACGACACCACCCTCGAACAGCGCGCCCGCTGCCGGCTGGCCTCGGTCTACGCCGCCGACAGCGCGCGCCAGGCGATGGATCTGGTGTACCGGCACGGCGGCAGCACGTCCTTCAAGCGCGAAAGCCGCCTCGCCGAGTGCTGGCGGGACCTGCACGTCGTCGGCCAGACGGTCACGATCGCGCCCGAATGGTATCCGATCGGCGGCCGGGTCTATCTCGGGATCGACCCGGGCCCGCGCCTGCGCTAGCCGCAGCCGGCCGCGCGGCCGGGGTAGGCCATCGGCGCCGGCCGCCGAGCGTGCGGCGCCCCGCCAGCGCCGCGGCTCTAGGATTTCAGGCGCTTGTCGAAAAAGGCGGTGGCGTCGCGCCACAATTCGGCGGCCGGACCTTCGCGATAGCTCGGCCGGTAATCGGCGAGGAAGGCGTGGCCGGCGTTTTGATAGACCTTGACCGTGACGTCCTTGCCGGCAGCGCGGGCGCGCTTGGCGAGTTCTTCGGAATGTTCGACCGAAGGGTTCTGATCCTCCTCGCCGAACACCGCGAAGAGCGGGCAGCGCAACCGGTCGATCAAGTCGAGGATCGGCGTCGGCCGCGACGGCGTCGTCTCGGCGTCGGGGGTGGCGCGATGGATGAAGCCGCCCCAGCAATCGACCGCGGCATCGACTTTGTCGCTGCTGCAGGCAAAGAGCAGGGTCTGGCGTCCGCCCGAGCAGAAGCCGATCGCGCCGATCTTGCCGCTGGCGCCTGGCAAGGCCCGCAGATGGGCGGCGGCGGCTTCGAGATCCTGCACTGCCTCCTGATCCGACTTGCCGAACATGACCGGCATGACGCTCGCCATGTTGCCGGGGTCGGACGGCCCGCCGGCACGGGCATAGAGATCGGGCGCCAGCGCGTTGTAGCCAATATTGGCAAAGCGCCGGGCGATGTCGCGGATGTGCTCGACCAGGCCGAAGGCTTCGTGGATCACGACGATGCCGGGATAGTTCCCGGGCTGGCTCGGGCGCGCCAGATAGCCGGTGATCGTGTCGCCGCCGCTTTTCAGCTCGAGGTTTTCGCCGCGCACGCGGCTGGGCTCGGTCACCGCACCGGGTATGTTCGCCATCGCGATCCTCCTCTCAAGTCTGAGCGGCGAGGATAGCACCGCACGGCCAAGCGCTGCTATGATCAGCGCGGTTCCAGCGGGAGGATACAAAATGGCGAGTGCAGCGGCGACATTGACCAAACCGGCGGCCCAGGCCCAGCCGAAGACGCCCGAGCCGAGGATGCCCGAGGCGCGGATGAAGGTGGCGGTGACCAGCGCCAAGCAGCCGGACTATACCGAAGGCCGGCGCAGCTTTTTCAAGTACCGCGATCTCGGCGTCACCGCGGCAAGCGAGGGCTGGATGCGGGCGCAGGTGATGTCGGCGGTCACCGGCATGACCGAGCCGACCGGCTGGCACTACCACGTCTGCGAGGGCCAGTTCGTTTATGCGCTCAAGGGCTTCGTCGAGCTCGAATTCGCCGACGGCACGCAATGCCGGCTCGAAGCTGGGGATTCCTGCTTTATCCCCGGCGGCCTGCCGCACAACGAAATCCGCACCTCGGACGATGTCGAGATCCTCGAAGTCTGTCTGCCGGCGAATATGGGCACGGTGCCGTGCGAGCCGCCGGCAACCGGCGCCTGAAGCCCAGAGGCGACTGATCGCGACAACAGCCTGATCGCGAAAGCGGCTTGAAGGCTGCCGCCGATTGCCTATCATTGTCGGCGCGGCGGGTGTAGCTCAATGGCAGAGCAGAAGCTTCCCAAGCTTACGACGAGGGTTCGATTCCCTTCACCCGCTCCAATAATTTCAATGCCTTAGAAGGGAAGTCCTGCCGAAGTCGCCGATTTTGGCACGATTTCGCACAATCGACAAAGGAAGCTGGGTCGTAAAACGGCAAATGTGCGCAGCCTCACCGATCTCTACGAGAACGAGTTCCTGAACGGCGCGGAGGGCAACCAGCTCTCTCTCGACAGCCTGACGACCGTTCTGTCCGTTCACCTGCTGCGCCATTACCGGGCGCCGCTCCGGCGCGTTGCCGAAAACACTAGCATCAGCCCACCGTCGTTGAGCGCGGTCACGGTAATCGGCGCCCGTTCCCCGCGAGGGCAAAGCTCGCCACGCTAGCCGCAAGCCGACCACGAAGATCACGATTGCGACGCTCCGGCGCGAGAGCACGCCAAAACCACGGTCAGCATAAAGACGAGTAACGACAAGACGAGTAACGACCAAGCGACTGGCTCGGCGATCGGTACGCCGGTCGCGTCCAACGGCAAGGCGACGAAGAGCAGAAAGACCTGGGGGACCAGCAGAGCAATCAAGCTTGGGTTACGTGCTCGCTCCTTCCAGGAACGAACCAAGGTTGGTTTCTTATTGATCATGCGGTTTCCCTCCGTAGTCTCAACCGGATAGCCGAATGTTTAAGAGATTACTCGCGTTCTGTGACGAAGACTGACGCATCGCCGGTGTCGATGAAGATGCGGCCGACAAAGTGCCGGCGGTGCGCAGCCGCCCAGCCGCAGCTGCTGACGGGACTCACGTCGTATGCATCAGCCGGCTTGGTGAAGATTGATGTGAATCAAAGCGCCGCCATTCAGAGACCGATAGGGTTTTTGGTATGGCTCTGGCAATTGTAAAAAAGGGCTTTCAGAGGATCTCCAACTTATCGCGAAAATGCCAGTAGACAGCGCCGCGGGTCACCCCGGCAGCGCGTGCGATCTGATCGAGCGTGACCCGGCTGAGCCCGATGTGTCCCGACTGTCAGCCGCCCATCGAGTCGGGCCCTAGAGCACGAGGTCCTCCATGAAGTCCGCTGCTGCCCTTGCCTGGTTGGGTTTGACCCTGTTCGGGTTCGGCACCGGATCGGTGCCCTCTCCGCCGGAGATCCGGCCCGTTCGCACCGTTGTCGCCACCCCGCACGCCGCAGGGGAACCCGTGTCGCTGACCGGCCACATCCGGGCGCGTACCGAGGAGAGCCTCGCCTTCCGCATCGACGGCAGGGTAATCGCGCGGCGCGTCGATGTAGGACAGGTCGTCAAACCAGGCGACCTTGTCGCCGAACTCGACCCGCTGCCGCAGCAGGACGGCCTGCGCGCCGCGCAGGCCGAGCATGCCGCCGCGGAGGCAGCTCTCCACGAAGCCGCCAATAATTTGCAGCGTACAACGACGCTGCTGGGCCAGGGCTGGTCCACCCGGGTCCAGTTCGATGCCGCTGAGAAGACGTATCTCAGCGCCAAAGCGCAGGTCGATGCCACCACTGCCGTGATGCACAACGCTCAAGACCAGCTCGGCTACACGAAATTGCGGGCGGACGCGCCAGGCGCGGTGATCGCCACCGGCACCGAGGCCGGCGAGGTGGTGCGAGCCGGCCAGATGATTGTCACGGTCGCGCACAACGACGGCGCCGACGCGGTGTTCGACGTGCCGGGCAGCCTGATGCGCCGGGTGGCTCCCGACGCGCTGATCAGCGTCGCGCTGAGCGACGATCCGGCCATCCTCACGGTTGGCCGGGTGCGCGAGGTGGCACCGCAGGCGGATCCAGTGACGCGCAGCTACCGGGTCAAGGTCGGGCTGACCGAGCTGCCGGCAGCCATGCGGCTCGGCGCGACGGTAACCGGGCGGACGCACATGCTGGCACCGGGCGGCATCGAGCTGCCGGCAACCACGCTAACCAGTGCGAACAATCAGCCCGCCGTGTGGGTGGTCGATCCCAAGAGTCACCTGGTCTCGCTGCGGCCCGTTCAAGTGCAACGCGAGGACTCGGCCAGCATCGTCGTTACGCACGGGCTGCAAAGCGGAGAACTCGTGGTGACCGCCGGCGTGCACGCCTTGCGGCCCGGCCAGACGGTTCGCCTGCTGGGGGCGGCGCAATGAACCGCTTCAACCTATCCGCCTGGGCGATCGCGCACCGTCCCGTCGTTTACTACCTGATGCTGGCGCTGGTCGTCCTCGGCGTCGCCTCCTACATGCGACTGGGACGCGATGAGGACCCGTCGTTCACCATCAAGACGATGGTGGTGCAGACGCAATGGCCCGGCGCGACGCTGCATGACACGATGCTTCAGGTCACCGAGCGGATCGAGCGCAAGCTGCAGGAGACGCCCCACCTCGACTACCTGAAGAGCTTCACCGAGGCCGGTCAATCGACGATCTTCGTGTACCTGAAGGGCTCGACCGGGCCGAAGGCGGTGTCGGATACCTGGTATCAGGTGCGCAAGAAGGTGCACGACATCGAGCTGACGCTGCCGCAGGGGGTGATCGGTCCTGTCGCCGACGACGAATTCGGCGACACCTACGGCATCATCTACGGCTTTACGGCAGATGGATTCACGAATCGCCAGCTGCGCGATTACGTGGAGGATATCCGCTCGAAACTGCTGCAGGTGCCCGATGTCGCCAAGGTGAACCTGATAGGCGCCCAGCCCGAACGCATCTACGTCGAGTTCTCCCCGGCCAAGCTGGCCGGTTACGGTCTCACCCCCGCCACGCTGACGGCGGCGCTGCAGGCGCAGAACATCGTGGTCCCGTCCGGCACGATCACGACCGGCGCGGAAGACATCAGGTTGCGGGTCAGCGGCGCGTTCAAGTCCGATAAGGACATCCTCGCCGTCAACTTCGCGGTCGGCGGCCGGATCATCCGCCTCGCCGACATCGCCAAGGTGCAGCGGGGCGACGCCGACCCGCCGGAGCCGATGTTTCGCGTCAACGGCAAACCTGCCCTCGGCTTGGCGATTTCGATGCGCAAGGGCGGCGACGTGCTCGCGCTGGGCCACAACATCCAAGAGGCCATGCGGGAGATCAGGGCCAACCTGCCGATCGGCATCGAACCGATCCTGGTCGCTAACCAGCCGGAAGTGGTCAGCCGTTCGATCAACGAATTCATGGAAGCGCTGTGGGAGGCGATTGCCATCGTCCTTGCGGTGAGTGTGTTAAGCCTCGGCTTGCGCGCCGGCTCTGTCGTCGTCGTCTCGATTCCGCTGGTGCTGGCGGCCGTATTCGCGGCGATGGAGGTCTTCGGCATCGACCTCCAGCGCATCTCGCTCGGCGCCCTGATCATCGCCCTCGGTCTGCTGGTCGACGATGCCATGATCACGATCGAAAGCATGGTGTTCCGCCTGGAGCGCGGCGATAATAAGGAGCAAGCGGCGGTCTTCGCCTATGACACCACTGCCTACCCGCGGCTCACCGGCACGCTGGTCACCGTCGCGGCCTTCCTGCCCGTGGGCTTCGCGCGCAGCGATGCCGGTGAATATACCTTCTCCTTGTTCGCCGTCGTAGCGCTAGCCCTCCTTTCCTCTTGGGTGGTTTCGGGCCTCTTTGCGCCGGTTGTCGGCGTGCAGCTGCTGCGCCCGCCCAAGCATCCGCACGGCGAAACCCTGGGCGCGGCTATGAAGCTGTTCCGGCGCTGCCTGTTGGCGGCGATGCGGGCCAGGTGGATCACCATCGGGGTGACGGCGGCGCTGTTCGTGGCGGCCCTGGCTGGGAGCCGTCTCGTGCCGGAGCAGTTCTTCCCGTCTTCGGACCGCCCCGAGCTACTGGTCGATTTGAAGCTGCAGGACAACGCCTCGATCCTGGCGACTCGCAGTGTTGTCGAAGGAGTCGACCGACTGCTCGCCGCCGACCCGGATGTCGAGCGTTTCTCCACCTATGTCGGCCAGGGCGCCATTCGCTTCTACCTGCCGCTCGATGTGGCGCTCCCCAATCCTGCCTTCGCCCAGGCGGTCGTCGTGACCAAGGGATTGAAGCAGCGCGAAGAGGTGCGGGCGCGCCTGGAAAAAACCCTGGCCACGCGCTTCCCGCAGGTGGTCGCGCGGGTCTACCCGCTGGAGCTCGGACCGCCCGTTGGTTGGCCGGTAAAGTATCGCGTCATCGGGCCGGACCTGTCGCAGGTGCGCGCGATCGCCTTGAAGGTCGCCGATTTGCTGGGGGCGACGGCAGGCGTGCGAAACGTCAACTTCGACTGGGTCGATCCGGCGCGGGTCATGCGTATCCGCATCGACCAGGACCAGGCGCGGCAGCTCGGCCTCAGTTCACAGGACGTGGCGGCCGCATTGAACGCGGTTGTGAGCGGCACCACGGTGACGCAGGTCCGCGACAGCATCTATCTCGTCGACGTCGTCGCGCGTGCCGAACGGGCGCAGCGGACCTCGCTCGAATCGATCCGCTCGCTGCAGATCCCGTTGCCGGGCGGGCGGGTGGTCCCGCTGCGGCAGATCGCCAGCTTCGATTACACCCAGGAATATCCGATCGCATGGCGGCGCAACCGCGTTCCCACCTTGACGGTGCAAGCCGATGTTGTGCCTGGGGTGCAGCCGGCGACGGCGGTGAAGCGCCTACAGCCCGGGATCGACAAGTTGGCGGCGACGCTGCCGAGCGGCTATCGCATCGAGACGGGCGGCTCGGTGGAGGAGAGCGGCAAGGCCAAGGCTTCGGTGATGGCCGTCGTACCGGCCATGCTGCTGCTGGTGCTGACCATCCTGATGTTCTATTTACAAAGCTTCCAGCGCGTCGTGCTGGTGCTCAGCGTGGCGCCGCTCGGCATGATCGGCGTCGTCGCGGCCTTGCTGTTGGCGCAGGCCCCGCTCGGTTTCGTCGCGATCCTCGGCGTGCTGGCGCTGACCGGCATGATCGCCCGCAACTCGGTCATCCTGATCGACCAGATCGAGCGCGAGAGGGCGGCGGGCCTCCATCCATGGGACGCTGTCGTCACGGCGGCCATTCACCGGACCCGCCCAATCCTGCTCACCGCATCCGCCGCCACCCTCGGCATGATCCCGATCGCACCGACAGTCTTCTGGGGCCCGATGGCGTTCGCGATCATCGGCGGGCTGGCTGTGGCGACGGTGCTGACCCTGATCTTCCTGCCCGCCCTGTATGTCGCGTGGTTCCGGATTAGCGAACCCACTCGTCCTGAGAGCACGGCCGAGGCTGAGCCACGCGAGGTGCATGCCGCCTGATTGCGCGCGGCACGAATTGGAAGGTGCACCGTTGGCGCAAAGCGGATCGACCCCGCCCGTGCGTAGTTACGCCATGTCGCAGGTGCTAGGTAACTTAGGGCACCATGCTCGAAGCCGAACTCTTATGGTTCGCTGGTGCGGGTGTTCTCGTCATCGGTGCGGTCGCTTATGCAGCCCTGAGGCGACGCGACATCGGCCCTACTGGCAAGATCAGCGCTGCGGGCTCGTGCGTCGAGGCCTGGGTCATCCCAACCGACGACGAGCGCATGTTCGCGCGCCATACCGCGACGCTACTGGGACTTGGTGACAATTGAGCGGCCGCCGGTGCGCAGGATCAGCGCCGCGAACGAGCGCGGCATCACAGGGTATTGCGCCTCCTGCACCAATGGAGCGGTAAGTGGCTCCACGATGTCTTCGGGCGATTCCCGCGCCGTGTCGATCCAGCGCTGCCAGCCGGATGCGGCCGTCTCGGGCACGGGCGGCAGCTCGAAGTCGAGAGGCTCCCAGTAGGCGTTGGACATCAGGTGCAGCCACAACGGAACGAGACCCGCGCGCGGCCGCACAGTGCAGGCAATACTGTGCGAGTCGTCCGACCAGTCCGGGCAGTCGAGCCGGACGCCGTGCCAGTCGAACTCGGCACGGCACAGCACCTCGTTGAGGCTCGGTTCGAAGCCCTCCTCGGGGCGCATCGCGATCCCCCGGAGGCGGTGCGAGATCAGCATCCGCACGAAGCGGTGGAGGTCCGCGTGCCGGTCGAGCAGGTCCCAGTCGAGCCAGCTGACCTCGTTGTCCTGGCAATAGGCGTTGTTGTTGCCGCGTTGGGTGCGCCGCATTTCGTCGCCCATCAGCAGCATCGGCGTGCCGAGCGAGGTTAGCAGCATGACGATAAAGTTTTTCACCTGGCGCTGGCGCAGCCCCTCGACCGCTTTATCCTCGCTCGGCCCCTCAATCCCGCAATTCCAAGAGAGATTGTTGTCCATGCCGTCGCGGTTGGCTTCGCCGTTCGCCTCGTTGTGCTTGCCGTTGTACGAAACCAGGTCGTTCAGCGTGAAGCCGTCGTGGCAGGTCACGAAGTTGAGGCTCTGCTCGGGTTCCCGTTCCCTGTGCCCGAAGATGTCCGGGCTGCCGAGCACGCGTGGCGGCATCAGCCGCAACGTGCCCCGGTCTCCTTTCATGAAGCGGCGGACATCGTCGCGAAAGCGGCCGTTCCATTCCTTCCAGCTGTCACCGATGAAGCTTCCGACCTGATAGAGCCCGGCCGCATCCCACGCCTCCGCGATCAGCTTGGTGTCGGCCAGCACGGGGTCGGTCTCGATGTCCCACAGTGCCGGCGGATTTTCGAGCGGGCGGCCGGCTTCGTCGCGGGCCAGGATCGCGGCCAAATCGAAGCGGAACCCGTCGACATGCATCTCCTCGACCCAGTACCGCAGGCTGTCGAGGATCATGCGACGCACGATCGCCTGATTGGCGTTCAGCGTGTTCCCGGTGCCGCTGTAATTCGCGTAGTGGGCGCGGTTTTCCTGGTCCGGGATGTAGTATGCTTCGTTGGCGAGGCCGCGAAACGAGAGGGTGGGGCCCGTTTCATTCCCCTCCGCGGTGTGGTTGTAGACGACGTCGAGGATCACCTCGATGCCGGCGCGATGCAGCGCTTTGACGAGGTCGCGGAACTCGTCCACCGGGCCGAGCGCGTGTTTGCGCGAACTGTAGCCGGCATGCGGAGCGAAGAACGATACTGGGGAATAGCCCCAATAATTGACCAGCCCCGGCGGGCAATCCTGCGGGTCGAACTGGAAGATCGGCAGTAGTTCGACCGCCGTAATGCCGAGGTCCTGTAGATACGGGATCTTCTCGATCATGCCGGCATAGGTTCCCCGCAGCTCGGCGGCGACTCCCGAACTGGGATGGCGCGTGAAGCCGGCGACGTGCATCTCGTAAATGACTGTCTCGGCAAACCTGCGATGCAGCGGCGCATCGCCCTCCCAATCGTATTCGGTGGTGTCGACCACGACGCTTTTCATCGCGTTCGCGTCAGCCTGCCCGTATTGGCTCGCCCGCTGCCGCGAATACCCCTCGGGGACGATGACGGCGCGCCCGTAGGGGTCGAGCAAGATCTTGCTCGGGTCGAACCGCAGGCCCTGCCTGGGATCGAAAGGACCAATGGCGCGATACGCATAGAGCTGGCCAGCAGCGATCTCGGGCACAAAAGCGTGCCAGTAGTGATAGGTGCGGTGGGTGCGGGGATCGAGCTCGATCACGCGCGCCGGGTGCACCGCTTCTGCACCATCGAACAGCAGCAGCTCGACCCGTGTCGCCTGGCGCGAGAACACGCTGAAATTGACGCCGTCGGCGAACAGCGTGGCGCCTAGCGGAAAGCTCCGGCCCGTGGCCGCCGGGCCAGCGTGATCGTAAGCGGCCGTTACACCCACGTCACTCGCCCCACGCTGGGCTTTCCGCCCGCAAGATCTGAAAGCCGGGCCGCCAAGCGAAAACCCTGCGCTTTCAAATCGCGCGCCCAGTATCGATAAAGCGCAGCTGCCTCGCCGCGCGGCCTTGCCCGCCAATTCGGCAAGGCGGCGTTGATCGCCCGTCGACCGTCGGCGCACAGCTCGCTCGCGAACCGCTGACGCAGGAATCCCGTTGTGTCATGCTCCAGCGCTCACGCGCCCGATGCAGCAGCGCCCGGCGCGGGCTTCGCCGGCATTCCGTGCCCGCCGGCCATCGCGCGAACCAGATCGGCGCGGCTGACGATGCCGATGACGCGGCCATCGCCGGCACCCGCTTGATGCGGTACTCGGTCAACAGCCTCGCCACCTCGCCGAGATCGGCGTCTTCGCCGACAGTAATCGCCGGCGCCGTCATCACGTCGCGCGCCCGCCGCTCGGAAGTGCGCAGGGTGGCGAAAAACTCCGGGCCGAGCGCCTCGCCTTCGGCGCGCATAGCCAGCCACCAGTCGCGGCGCGCCTGTCGGGCGGCGGCGTCGCGGCCGATCAGGTCGCCGTCGCTAACCATGCCGACCGCGGCGCCGTTGCAGTCAAGCACGGGGACCGCGCTGATCCCGTGCTCAACCAGAGCCTTGGCGATCGCGCTCAGCGGCGTATCGGGCTCGACAGAAACGACGGCGGTCGTCATCACCTCGCATGCCTTCATGGTATCACCGCTCGCCGCACTCGGCCCACAGAAAGCGCAGGCTGTTGCGGGCGCTTTCCGGAATCTCGTCGTAATCGCGGCGGTTGCGCGCCGGCAGGATCACGGTAGCGAGCCCGGCGCGGGCGGCTCGGCCCGGTCGATGGCCAGACGCAGGCCGGCGGTCAGCAGCTCGCGCTGTTCGGCGTTGCGAAACCAGGAGGCGGTCGTCATCACCTCGCCGGTGATTGCGCGCAATCGCTCGACGACAGCGCGCGCTTCGTCAAGCCGACCCATATGGGCGTAACAGGCGGCGAGAAAACGGTGGCTGTTCGCATGGCGCGGATGATCCTGCATCGACAATAGCAGTTTTGCTTCGGCTTCGGCGAACCGCCTCTTAAAGAAGTTGGCTGCACCGAGCACGTGGAAATGTCCACCGAGGCGGTCGCGCGGGCTCAGCCGCAACGCGGTCTCGACATGCTCGATCGCACGGTCGGCCTCGCCCGCCCATAGCCCGATCACCCCGCTGATAAACCAGCCCCGCGCGAAATTCGGGTTGAGGGCGAGCGCGCGGTCGGCCAGGGCAAGCATCGTCGCGATGTCTTCGCCGAGTGCCGCGAGCGCATAAGCCGCCTCGGCCAATACCGCGGGATCATCGCCGGCGACTTGCAGCGCTCGATGAGCGCGCTCGACCGCCTTCGCGCGCGAGGACGGCGCATCCTCGACCCAGCCATTGCCGATCAGCTGCATCTGCAGATAGGCGGCGAGCGCCAAGGCCGGACCAAAATGCGCGTCGCGCGCGATCGCCTGCTCGAACAGTGCGAGCGCCCGGATCGCGTCATGCCTTTCAAACGAAAAGCAATCCGATAACCCCCGCAGATAAAGATCATACGCTGTCAGGTCGTGCGTCGGCCGGGCGTTGGAGCGGCGGATCTCGATCGCCTCCAGCGCCGGCTCGATAACTGCCGCGACGCTCGCCGCAACACGATCCTGCAACTCGAAGACGTCGTCGAGGGCCCCGTCGAAATGGTCGGCCCATAAATGTGCGCCGGCGCTGGCGTCGATCAGCTGCGCGGAGATGCGTATCCGCGCCGCGGCCATGCGCACCGAGCCTTCGAGCAGATAGCGCACGCCGAGCTCGCGCGCGATCTGCCGCACATCGATCTTCAGCCCCTTGTACGCGAAGCTCGAATTGCGGGCGACGACAAACAGCCAGCGGATGCGGCTAAGCGCCGTGATGATTTCCTCGACCATGCCGTCGGCGAAATACTCCTGCGCCCGATCGCCCGACATGTTCTGAAACGGCAATACCGCGATCGACGGCCGGCTCGGCAAGAGCAGACCGCTCTCGGCGAGGTCCGCCGCCGGCCCGCCGGTCTGGGTGACAACCGGCGCTGCAAACCGGTAACCGCGACGGTGGATCGTCTGGATGCAGCTGCGCTGGCTACGGTCGAGGTCGAGCGCGCGGCGCAATGTCGCGACCTGCATCGTCAGATTGGCTTCCTCGACCGCCGCGCCGGGCCAGACCGCCCGCATGATCGCCTCTTTGGCGACGACATCGCCATGCCGCTCGACCAGCAAGCACAGCAAATCAAAGGCGCGCGAGCCGAGGCTGACCGGTTCGGCGCCGCCTGCTGAATCGAGGCGGAACAGGCCGCCGGGTTCGAGCCGAAAGCCGTCAAACAAAAAGCTGCCATCGAAACCGCGCCGATCCATGGGCGTCTCCGCGGCGAAAATGCTGCATTGCGTAAACCATACTCTAGCAGCCACGCCGAGCGCGGGCGAGCATGATGGCGGATCTTTGCTTTCGATTTTTTGCAAAAATTTGGACGCTTTTGGACCGGGCTCGTAGCGAGCCGCGATGTCGACCCGCAGAATTTAACACCCTGCCCGGATGGGTCGAGTTTCCGGTGGCAACCGACGGGGGCGGGTGCGCAAGACCAAGCCCTTGCCGAGGAGGATTCGAGGATGAAAAACGCGCTGCTGGTGGGGGCCGGGATGGCCGCTTCGTGTCTTTGCGCCGCGGCCGCATCCGCGACGCCGATCACGCACCACTTCGTCTACAAGGACAAAATTGTCACCGTTACCCTCCCGAAGACCGGCACATGGCTCGATTGAAGCCGCCGGGGCGCAGGGCGGCGGCAGCTATTCGGCGGCCGGCGGGTTGGGAGCGCTCGTCTCCGGCAGGTTTACGCTGTTCGACGGCGAGATATTGCAGATCGCGGTCGGCGGCGAAGGAGGCGGCGGTGGCGGCGGTGGCGGCGGCGGCGGCAGCTTTGTCGTTGCGGGCCCGCCGAATAAACCCAAGGACTATTCGATCCTGGCGATCGCCGGCGGCGGCGGCGGCGCTGGATCATTCAGCGGGGGCCAGGGCGGCCTGACGACGACCTCGGGCGGCGCCGGCGGCAATGCGCCTGACGGGACCGCGGGTGGCGCGGGCGGGACGGGCGGCTACGGCGGCCTCGCCGGCGCGGGCTCGGATGCCGGCGCCGGGGGCGGCGGTTGGGCGTTTCCGGGACAAAACGCCCCGCCGGTCAGCGCCTCGCAGCCCGGCGCTGGCGGCGGCGGCTCCTTTACCATCCTAGGCATTGCCAGGGGCAGCCTCGCCGGCGGCGTTGGCGCCGACCAGGGCGGCGGCGGCGGGTTTGGCGGCGGCGGGGGCGGCGAGGGGTTTGGCGGCGGCGGGGGCGGCGGCTATAGCGGCGGCGGCGGCGGCGCCGGCGGCGGCTCTGCCGGAGTCGGCACGAGCGGCGGCGGCGGCGGCTCGATCCTGAACGGCGCCGCGAGCGACCCGATGCTCGATTACCGGTTACGA
This sequence comes from uncultured Alphaproteobacteria bacterium, assembly GCA_963755435.1. GTDB lineage: Bacteria > Pseudomonadota > Alphaproteobacteria > ATCC43930 > CGMCC-115725 > AP-15. The sequence goes on along the minus strand of CAVWJX010000007.1, from coordinate 72,236 downwards.
GTCCGGCAACGGCTTTGTCACGCTGCAATTCCTGGGCGGGTCGGTGTTGCTGGCGGCGGCCTCCGATCCACCCGCCGGCAGCGACCCGGTGCCGGAGCCGGGCTCGCTCGCCCTGCTCGCCACCGGCCTCCTGAGCCTGGGTGTTGCTCGCCGCCGGCGATCCCGCGGCTGAGCGATTACCGTCCGACCGACCGCAGCGGGTCGCGGTCCGATAGCGCTCACTCGCCGGCGCGCGCCGGCGAGCGGGTCGCCGTTCGAGTGCGGCTTCGGTTACCTGCTCGGCGCGCTCGGCCCACACGAAGCGCAGGCTGTTGCGGGCGCTTTCCGGGATCTCGTCGTAATCGCGGCGGTTGCGCGCCGGCAGGATCACGGTCGATAGCCCGGCGCGGGCGGCAGCGACGACCTTTTCCTTGATGCCGCCGACCGGTAGCACGAGCCCGCGCAGGCTGATCTCCCCGGTCATCGCGGTGTCGCTCTTGACCGTGCGGTTGGTCAAGAGCGAGACGAGCGCGGTGTACATCGCCACCCCGGCCGACGGCCCGTCCTTGGGGATGGCGCCCGCCGGTACGTGGACATGGATGTCGCTCTTCTCGAACATCGCCGGGTCGAGCCCGAGCGAGGCCGCCCGCGCCTTGACCAAGCTCAGCGCCGCCTGCGCGCTTTCGCGCATGACCTCGCCGAGCTGACCGGTCAGGATCAGCCGGCCGCCCCCCGGAAAACGGGTCGCCTCGATAAACAGGATATCGCCGCCGACCGGGGTCCAGGCGAGACCGGTGGCGACCCCGGGGACGCTGGTGCGCATCGCCACCTCGCTCTCGAACCGCGGCGGCCCGAGGATTTCGGCGAGATCGTCCGGCCCGATTTCGACATGCCGCGCCGTACCTTCGGCGATCTGCATCGCCGCACTGCGCAATGTCGCGCCGATTTCGCGCTCGAGCTGGCGCACCCCGGCTTCGCGGGTGTAGTCGCGGATGATCGCGCGCAAGGCGGCGTCGCTCAACTCGGCCTGTTCCGCGGTCAAGCCGTTGGCCTTGAGCTGGCGGGCGACCAGATAGCGTCGCGCGATCTCAAACTTTTCATCTTCGACATAGCCGGGCAGGTCGATCACTTCCATGCGGTCGCGCAGCGGGCCCGGAATGGTGTCGAGCACATTCGCCGTGGTGATGAACATCACCCGCGACAGGTCGAATGGCACGCCCAGGTAATTGTCGCGAAAGGTCGAGTTCTGCTCCGGGTCGAGGACTTCGAGCAAGGCCGAGGCCGGGTCGCCCTGGACCCCGCGGCCGAGCTTGTCGATTTCGTCGAGCATCATCACGCAGTCGCGCGCGCCGGCCCGGCGGATGCCCTGGATGATGTTGCCCGGCAGCGCCCCGATATAGGTCCGCCGATGGCCGCGGATCTCGGCTTCGTCGTGGGTCCCGCCGAGGCTGACGCGAACGAATTTGCGGCCGGTGGCGCGAGCGATGCTCTGCCCGAGCGAGGTCTTGCCGACGCCGGGCGGGCCGACAAAGCACAGGATCGGGCTGCGGCCTTCCGGGTTCAGCTGGTGGATCGCCAGGTTTTCGAGGATCCGCCGCTTGACCTTGGCGAGCCCGAAATGATCGGCGTCGAGGATGCGCCGCGCCTCGGCGATGTCGATCGGCTTGCCAGATTCGATCGACCACGGCAGTTCGATCAGCCATTCGAGATAGGTGCGCGCCATCGAATATTCGCCGGCCTGCTCGGGCATCCGCTCGAGCCGGGCGAGCTCGCGCTTGGCGTGCTCCTCGACTTCGGCCGGCATCTTGGCTTCGGCGATCTTCTTCGCGAGCTCGGCAATCTCCTGGCTCTTGGCGTCGTCGCCTTCGCCCAGCTCCTTCTGGATCGTCTTCATCTGCTCGCGCAGCAGGAACTCGCGCTGGCGGTCGTCGATCTTTTCCTTGGTCTGCTCGCTGATCTGGCGCGACAGCCGCAGCACCTCGCTGCGGTAGGCCAGCATCGCCGAGACTCGTTCGAGCCGGCTCTCGATATCGACGGTTTCGAGGATCTCCTGCTTTTCGGCCGGGGTGATGTCCATGAAGCTGGCGATCAGGTCGGCGAGTGCCGCGGCCGAGCCGGCCTGCTGCACCGCGTTGATCAGCTCGACCGGGGTCTGCGGCAGCAGCTGCAAGACCTCGATCGCCTGGTTGCGCAGATTGACCATCCGCGCTTCGATGTCCTTGCCGGCGGCCTCGCTCTCGGAGATGTGCTCGACCCGGGCCACCAGAAACGGGTAGCCGTCGAGAAAATCGAGAATGCGAAAGCGCCGCTCACCCTGGCTGATCACATGATGCTGGCCATCGGGGCTGGTGACGTAGCGCAGGATGTTGGCCTCGGTGCCCATGCGATGCAGATCGACCGCGATCGGGTCCTCGGTCGCCGGGTCGCGCTGCAATACGAGGCCGATCGGCCGATTGAGCCGGATCGCCGCCTGCGCCGCGGCAATCGAGCGCTGGCGGCCCAAGGTCACCGGCAGCACGGTGCCGGGAAACAGCACCAGGCTGCGGGTCGGCACCAGGATCAGCGCATCGGCGGGCAGCGCGGGGATGCCGGCGAGCGTCGTTTCGATGGCGCCGGTGGCGGGCGGCGGCGCCGGCTCCGCGGTGCGCAATTCATGTTCTTCGAGGGGCATTCGATAAATCCTTGGAAACGGGGTCGATGGCGGCGGCGCTGTGGCAAACCGTTGGGGTCCTCACAGCTTGTGCAGCTGCACCATCAGGCAGCCATTGGCCAGATGCCGGCCGGAAATCTCGAAGCGCAACGGCGGCAGCTCGATGCGTCGCTGGAATTGGCCATGCGGGATCTCCAGCCGGTGAATCCGGCCGTGCGCTATCTCGGGCGGCAGCGGCCGCTCGCCGCTGACCATCAGCACCCCGGCGCTCAGGGTCACCTTGATCGCGTCGGGTGCCACCCCCGGCAAGGCGATCAGGATCGTCAAGGTTTCGTCGGTCTCGAAAATGTCGCATGGCGCTTCCCAATAGGGTGTCGCATGCCCGCGATGAAAGAATTGACGATGCAGACGCTCGGCGCGTTCCATCGCCTCGCAGGCTTGTGCCCACATCAACGCTTCAAGCTGTCGTTCCGGCATCATCGGCTCCGAACGGGACGGGCCCCGCCCGCTTGCTGCCCGGCGACGCCTACTCAGGGTGATATAGTTACGCCCGGACGGTCGGGGAGAGCGAATTGTGCGATTGAGCGCGCTGGCGCGCTTCCGGTGAGGCGGGGCTAGGCGGGCGGCACGAAACCGGCTATCAGCCTGGGTAAACCATTGGAAGGGGCGATCGGTGGCCGAAATCAGCGAAGAAACCACGGCCTTCGTCGAGCGTGTCGCGGCCGAGGCGGCGCGCATCGACACCCCGTGCGGCGACGGCAGCATGGTCTGGCGGGTGTGGGGCAGCGGCTCGCCCTTGGTGCTGCTGCACGGCGGCTACGGCTCCTGGACCCATTGGATCCGCAACGTCCTGCCATTGTCGCGCGCGTTCACCGTGATCGCCCCCGATCTGCCCGGGCTCGGCTGCTCGGCGACCCCGCCCGAGCCGCACACCGCCGAGGGATTGGCCCGGATCGTCGTCGAGGGCCTCGACATCGTGCTGCCGCGGCACCAGGAGCTGCACCTCGCCGGGTTCTCGTTCGGCGGGGTGCTCGGCGGCCAGGTCGCGGCCCAGCTCGGCGACCGGGTGCGCGCCTTCACCGTGGTCGGCTCGAACGGGCTCGGCCTCGTCCGCCAGCCGACCGATCTGCAGCGGGTGCCGGCGGGCGCCTCGGCCGATGCGGCGCTTGCCACCCATCGCCACAATCTCGGCGCGCTGATGATCGCCGACCCGGCCAAGATCGACGAGCTCGCGGTCTACATCCAGTCGCAGAACGCGCCGCGCGGCCGGGTCAGGAGCCGCCGCTTTTCGCGCGCCGACACCCTGGTCCGCGCCTTGCCGGCGGTCACCGCGCGGCTCGACGGCATCTGGGGCGGGCGCGACGCCACCGCCTACCCGCATCTCGACGAGCGCGCCCGCACCCTGCGCTCGTTTCAACTCGACGCCCGCTTCGAAATCATCGAAGGCGCCGGCCACTGGGTGCAGTACGAGGCCGCCGACCGGTTCAACCCGCTCCTCGCCGAAATCGTGCAATCCCATTTGGAGGGCGCCGCGGCCTAAGCCGGATTGGCGACTTGGCGCCCATCCCCCTCTCCGCCCCCCAGCACCCTACGCCTGCCGCCTACGGGCAACCCGCGCCATAGCGAAGTGCTTAAGTCAAGATATCTGCATTATGGGAATCGCTCTCAAAAACGAGGATTTTGAGAGAGACAGGCCCGAGAGACACAATTCGGCGTTATGGGGTGTTATGTGGCGCCGGAATAGTTTGTTCGATCCCAAGGGCGTGAAGAATGTCAATGTCATTCTCCTTGATAATTAAAAGAACAATGATGAGTAGAAGTGAATATAGAAATGCACTTATGACGCCCTGGGTAATAGGCACTGCCCACCTCGTATCACTTCTGGCAAATGTTGTAAGTAAATCCCGAGCATCTTCCTGCATCTCGTCCCACTGTCGTGCAGTGAGGGAGTCCGAAACTCGATTGATTTCAGAACCCGGGAGTAAGGTTCCAGTCGTTCTCTCGCGGTCTATTACGACATCCCATTTGGCGTACTCGGCCAATCCCATTGCGACAAGGTCTTCCAGCCTCTGTCTACGACCCAATATTTCTGTCGCGCGTTGGCGTTCAGTAGGCACCGTGACTAGTTCCGCAAGGTCGTGCGAAGTGAGTCACCGTGTCGACGGAGTGACTCCCCAACTTCAATATCTAATCGATCCTCTGACGACCAATGCCTATCCAAAAGCGTATGCATCATACTTCGCCGCTGGACGCTGCTGATCTGCCCGCTCGCCTCCATATTCTCAAGAATCTTGAGAATGGTAGAGATATTTGCGGAGTCACTTTTGCTTCGGAGAACCATCTCGGTAATCTCGATCATAAGGGTAACCGCGAGTGGAATAAGGACGATGGCCAGAAGGAGGTCATTATCGGGTAGGAATTCGTAAGCAAATACCAGACATGCAATAATTAATGCTGTAAGAAACAGCTTACGCGGGAGATCACGGAAGACCAGTCGTGTCAGCATTAACTTTCCCTCTGCATAGCATACTCTGGCTAAGCTAGTTCGCGAACGGTTGACGACGGCGAGGCTCTGGGCCTCTGGGCTCTGTGGGCGCCTTCATGTTTGTCATTTGGGGCGTGATCATCCCCCACGTCAAGCAAGGTAAGCTCATTCGGCGGATTCGACGCCGAAGGCGAAGGGCTGGCCGATACCGCCCGATAACATAGAAAATTAGAGTAACGCACAAATGAGAGATGCACTTAGTAGACTAGAAATATCACAAGATATGGTAAAAATAGTGGCGCGCCTGATGGCAATACATCAGAGTGACCATAGGAGAAGCGCGACTGGGACCCCTACGAGTTTTCTCATCCTTTCATGTCGGATCGGGTTGCCGGTGCCTCAACGGTGCCCTGACAAGCCCCTCAATGCGCATTTCCTTACCAGACGCCGCTCGCACATCGGCCAATGTGGTCGCCATGTCCTGGCTAACCGCCATGATCTGGAAGATCATCTGCTCGCTGAATTGGACTACAGCGTAGACAACCCCGTATTCAGGACTAGCGTTGAACCTGTATATGAACTGATGAGCCAACGACCTCGTGCCACGTTCCGGATGCATAAAATTCGGAGCAAACTGAAATATCGACCGTACGCTCTCAGGGGTGATATTGCGCTGCAAGCTATCGATATGCCGCACGTAAAGGTCGCGGTCAAACAGCCTCCCGATGTGGCGGTAAAAGAGTGCCTTTCCGAGCTTGACCGTAAAACGTACGATGGCCGCGTGGGTAATGGAGCCTAGATTCAGTGATCCCCAACCATCTCGGCGAAGTTTGTCACCCCGAGCACCGAAAGCGATACGGAACAAACGCTTTCGGCTGGTGGCGCTTACATCTCCCCATTCCTGGACGATGTCCGGCCAGTTGTTTCTGATGCCTTCGAACAGACGTATCCATTCGTCTCGTCTGGCTCCCGTCCGATTGTCTACTAGTTTGATCCGGATCAGCGCCGCCAGTGCTTGCTCATCCCGGCGAGCCTGCCGGTTGCATGGTTCGCAAGCCGGAAACTCGTATCCCTCCGGCCATTGCCTGTTGATGAAGAACGCACGCGGCGGACAATGATCAGTGGTGGTTGCCACGTCGCCGCAGTAGCAGCAGTACCGATGAGCGTAGAGAAATTCTTCTCGACTATACTGATTCCGCTTGGCCGCACCCATCTCGAAACCACCCAGCGAAACAACGTCAGACTGGCGCGCGACACCGTTCCGCAACGCACGATCCCGGCTCACGGCCAGTCCCTGATCGAGCAGAGGTAACTACTCGCTCCTCGACTTTCCGGAGCACGTTTTCTGCGGGCTTTTCCAGAATTCACCTTATCGGCCATTTTCCTGTAGGCGCCCGATCAAAATGTCACCCGCTGGCAGTTCGAGATGACACTGACCGTGGATTTGTCGGGCACGCTCTGGAACCGGCAACCATTGAATTGCCATGATCGCATTATATTCTCGCGGTGTCGGCGCCTATGATCGGCGCGGAATTGTTATCGACCGGATTGCGGCAACCTGATCTCGACCTGATAATAACAGGTGGAACAGGTGTGAAGCCGGCGGCGTGTCAGGGCAAGTCCGGCCGATCCCGCCGCTCGCCCGGAGACATTTCGTAAATGCGGAGACCTGATATCTGGTAGAAGCTCCGGCAACGGCGCGGCGATCAGGTTGCCGCGGTCCGGCAAGGAGCGATGAATGACAATCGAAGACCGTGCTTCCTTGGCCGGCAAGGTCGCGATCGTGACCGGCGGCAGCAGCGGCATCGGGGCGGCGACCGTCAGGCTGTTCGCGGCGGCCGGGGCGCGGGTCGTCGTCGGCTACAACAAGGGCGCCGAGCGGGCGGCGGCGCTGATCGCCGGGCTTGCCGGCCACGGCCATCGGGCGATGCATCTGCCGCTCGAGGATACGGCCCAGATCCGCAAGGTGGCGCAAATGGTCGGCGACGAGTTCGGCCGCGCCGACATCCTGGTCAATTCCGCCGGCTTTACCCGGATGGTGCCGCACCATGACCTCGAAGCGCTCGACGATGCGCTGATCGACGCGGTCTTGACCGCCAATGTGCGCGGCCCGTTCGCGACGATCCGGGCCTTTGTCCCGCTGCTGCGCCAGTCGGGCGACGCGGTCATCGTCAACATCTCCTCCGGTGCGGCCCAGCACGGCACCGGCAGCTCGATCATCTACGGCGCCTCGAAGGCGGCGCTCAATACGATGAGCATGGCGCTGGCCCGCGTGCTCGGCCCGCAGATCCGCGTCGTCATCGTGGCGCCGGGCATGGTCCATACCGGCTTTGTCCCCGGCCGCACCGAGGAGATGATGGCCGCCGCGGCGGCTTCGACCCCGTTAAAGCGGGCGATCGAGGCGCATGACGTGGCGCTGGCGGTGATGGCCTGCGTGACCCATCTGACGCATACGACCGGCTCGATCATCACCGTCGACGCCGGGCGTCACCTCTAATGGCGGGGCTGGTAATGACAGGGCTGGTCATGGCTGGGCTGACGTGATGGCGGGGCTGGCATAATGGCTGGCCTCGGGCGGTGGGGGCGGCGCAGCGAAGCCGCATCCACGGCGCTTGCCACGGTGGGCCGGGGAACCGAGCCCGCCCAGGCCGCGTTCGCGCCACGGCTGGGGAAGGGCCCGGGGAAGGGCAGCATCGTGGGCAGCATCACGCGGCAGCGCGACATCATCGACCGCCGGGTCTTGGCCGCGGAACTGTCGGCCGCAGCGGGCTCGGTCAAAACCTCGAGCTTCGCGCGCGCCCCGATGGTCGCGCCGCTGAAGGCCGCACTCGCCGCCGGCCGCGCCGAGATCCGCCGTCGCTTCGAGGCGGCCGGTGACGGCACCGCGGTGGTGCGCGAACAGTGCTTTCTGATGGATCAACTGATCCGCGTGCTGTTTGATGTCCTCACCCAGGAGATCTATCCGCTCCCCAACCCGACCGCCGGCGAGCGCCTGGCGCTGGTCGCGGTCGGCGGCTACGGGCGCGGCGAACTGGCGCCCTATTCCGATATCGATCTGCTGTTCCTGCTGCCCTACAAGCAGACCCCGCATACCGAGCAGGTTATCGAGTCGCTGCTCTATCTGCTGTGGGATCTGGGGCTCAAGATCGGCCAGTCGACCCGCTCGGTCGAGGAATGCCTGCGCCAGGCGAAATCCGACCTGACGATCCGCACCGGCCTGTTGGAGGCGCGCTATTTATGGGGCGACGCGGCGCTATTTGGCGAGCTCAAGAAGCGCTTCGACGCCGAAATCGTGCGCGGCACCGCGGCGCAATTCGTCGAGGCCAAGCTCGCCGAACGCGACGAGCGGCACCGCCGGGTCGGCGACAGCCGCTATCAGCTCGAACCCAATGTCAAGGAGGGCAAGGGCGGCCTCAGAGACCTGCACACCTTGTTCTGGCTGGCCAAATACATCTATCGCATCGACGATGTCGGCAAGCTCGTCGAACTGGGGGTGCTATCGGCCGAGGAGTCGCAGCGTTTCGCCCGCGCGCAGAGCTTTTTGTGGAATGTGCGCTGCCATCTGCATTTCCTCGCCGGCCGCGCCGAGGAACGGCTGACCTTCGACTTGCAGGGCGAGATCGGGCGCCGCATGGGCTACACCGACCACGCCGGCAGCCGCGGGGTCGAGCGCTTCATGAAGCACTATTTCCTGGTCGCCAAGGATGTCGGCGACCTGACCCGGATCTTCTGCGCGATCCTCGAGGCCGATCAGAAGCGCAAACGGCGGCTTTCCTGGGTACGCTGGAGCAGCGGCCGGCGCGGGCTCGACGGGTTCGTGCTCGACGGCGAGCGGCTGACGATCCCGTCGGAGGATTTCTTCAAAAGCGATCCGGTGGCGCTGCTTCGCCTGTTCCATGTCGCCCAGCAGAGCGGGCTCGACATTCATCCGCGCGCGCTGCGCCGCGCCGGCCAATGCCTGCGGCTGATCGACCGGCAGCTGCGCGACGACCCCGAGGCGAACCGGCTGTTCCTCGAAATCCTGACCTCGCGCAACGATCCGGAGACGGCCTTGCGGCGGATGAACGAGGCCGGGGTTTTTGGCCGCTTCGTGCCCGATTTCGGGCGGGTCGTGGCGCAGATGCAATACGACATGTACCATCACTACACGGTCGACGAGCACACCCTCTTTGCGATCGGCATCCTGCACCAGATCGAAGCGGGTGCGCTCAAGGACGAGCTGCCGCTGGCGACCGCCCTGGTGGCGACGGTCTGCTCCCGCCGTGCGCTCTATGTGGCGGTGCTGCTGCACGACATCGCCAAGGGCCGCGGCGGCGACCATTCGGTGCTCGGCGAGCGCATCGCCTTGAAGCTCGGCCCGCGGCTCGGGCTCACCACCGAGGAGACCGAGACGGTGGCGTGGCTGGTGCGCTGGCATCTGCTGATGAGCGGCACCGCGTTCAAGCGCGATGTCGGCGACCCGCAGACGATCGGCGATTTTGTCGGGCATGTGCAGTCGCCGGAGCGGCTGAAGCTGCTGCTGATCCTGACCGTGGCCGATATCCGGGCGGTCGGGCCGCAGGTGTGGAACGGCTGGAAGGCGGCATTGCTGCGCGAGCTTTATCACCGCGCGGTCGAGGTGATGTCGGGCGGGCTCACGGTCGAGGCGCGGGATTCGCGGGTGGCCGCGGCGCTGGCTGCGGCGCGCGAGCGGCTGCCCGATTTCAGCGACGAGGAATTCGCCGCGTTCGCCAAGGCCGGCTATCCGTTTTACTGGCTCTCGTTCGATCCCGAGACCCACGCCCGGCATGCCCGGCTGATCCGCGAGGCGCAGGCGGGGGGCGCGCCGCTCACCGTCGAAAAGCGGGTGGATCCGCAGCGCGCGGTGACCGAGATCACGCTCTACACGGCCGACCACCCGGGCCTGTTCTCGCGCATCGCCGGCGCGCTCGCGGTCAACGGCGCCAATATCGTCGATGCCCGGATCATGACGATGTCGACCGGCATGGCGCTCGACACCTTCTGGGTGCAGGACCTCGCCGGCCGGCCGTTCGACCGCCCCGACAAGCTCGCCCGGCTCGCCGTCGTGTTCGAGAACGTGCTGACCGGTGATTTGAAGCCGCATCGCGAGCTGGCGCGGCCGCCCGCCTTCCCCAGCCGCACGCAGGTGTTCACCGTGGCCCCGCGGGTTCTGGTCGACAACAACGCCAGCGCCTCGCACACGGTGATCGAGGTCAATGGCCGCGATCGGCCGGGCCTGTTGTTCGAGCTAACCCGCGAGTTGACCCGGCTCAGCCTGCAGGTGTCGAGCGCGAAGATCTCGACCTACGGCGAAAAGGTGGTCGACGTTTTCTATGTCAAGAATTTGTTCGGCCACAAGGTGGAGCACCCGCAAAAGCTGGCCGAGATCCGCACCACCCTTGAAGCGGTGCTGGCCAGGGGGAACGACCCGCCAGCCGCGGCGAGCGGTGGAGGCGCCAGTCCGCCATGCGCCGGCGACGGTGGCGGTGGATTAACTACTTTTAAAGATCTTACCCGTCACCTTGGAAAATGCAGCGAACTCTTTAATGCTGAGTGCAAGTCAAGTCTTCTTTCCCTTCCCCCGCCAGCAGATGCGGTTCGGCTTTACCTACACGTCGCCAACTACATCCCATTGTCTATGATCATAAAATGGAACACACCTACACTGCCGGCTCCGTCGGAAGGTTATTCTCTTAAATCTTCAAAGAATTCCTTGACCCGGGCGAAAAAGCCTTCGCTCTCGGGGTGGGTCTGACCGCCATCGCCTTCCTTTTCGAATTCGCGCAGCAATTCCTGCTGGCGCTTGGTCAGGTTCACCGGGGTCTCGACCGTCGCCTCGATGAACATGTCACCGCGTGCGGCAGAGCGCAGCACCGTCATCCCCTTGGCCTTAAGCCGAAAGCGGTGGCCCGATTGGGTGCCGGCCGGCACCGCGACGCGCGCCCGATTGCCATCGACGGTCGGCACCTCGATGTTGCCGCCGAGGGCGGCCGTGGTGATCGGGATCGGCACCCGGCAATGAATGTTGGCGCCGTCGCGCTGGAAGATTCGGTGCGGCGCCACCGTGACAAAGATGTAGAGGTCGCCCGGCGCCGAGCCGCGCACCCCGCTCTCGCCCTCGCCGGCGAGCCGGATGCGGGTGCCGTCCTCGACCCCCGGCGGAATATTGACCGACAGCGTCTTCTCGCGCCGCACCCGGCCTTGGCCGCCGCAACTCTTGCACGGCTTTTCGATGACCCGGCCGGCGCCCTGGCAGCTCGGGCAGGTGCGCTCGATCGAAAAGAACCCCTGCTGGGTGCGGACCCGGCCGCGCCCATGGCAGGTCGGGCACTGGACCGGCTTGGAGCCGGGCTCGGCCCCACTGCCGCTGCACTGGTCGCAGGCGACGAGGTTTGGCACCCGGATCGTCGTCTGCTTGCCGCGAAAGCTTTCTTCGAGCGAGATTTCGAGATTGTAGCGCAGATCGTTGCCGCGGCTCGGGCCGGCCTGGCCGCGCCGGCCCGCGCCCATGAACTCGCCGAACATTTCGTCGAAGATGTCGGCAAATCCGCCGGAAAAGCCGAAATCACCGGGGCCACGCCCGCCACCCTGCTCGAAGGCGGCATGGCCGAAGCGGTCATAGGCGGCGCGCTTCTGATCGTCCTTCAGAACGTCGTAAGCTTCGTTGATGGCCTTGAACTTCTGTTCGGCCGTCTTGTCGCCCGGATTGCGGTCCGGGTGGCATTGCATCGCCAGCTTACGATAGGCTTTCTTCAGTTCGTCGGCGCCGGCGGATTTGTCGACGCCGAGGGCCTCGTAAAAATCTTGCTTGGCCATGATCGGGGGCGTTCGCTACCGAGGAAGGTTGGGCCGGAGAAGGACGGGCTCGAAGGCGGTTGGACCGGCGCGCCTCACCCCGGCACGAGCCGCCGGGGTGAACCGTATTCCGATCACCGCGCCGCGGCGCGGTTACGCCGAGCCGCGCTTCTTCTGATCGTCCACCTCCTCGAAATCGGCATCGACGACCTTGTCACTGCCGGCATCGCCGGAGCCGCCCTGCCCAGGGCCACCGCCACCGCCCGAGCCCGGGCCGCCTTCGCCGGACCCGGCCTGCTGGGCCTTGTAGAGCGCCTCGCCGAGCTTCATCGCAAGCTGGCCCAACGTCTCGGTCTTGGCCTTGATCTGCCCGGCATCCTCGCTGCCGAGCGTGTCCTTCAGCGCTTGGATCGCCTGCTGCGCCGCGTCGCGGTCGCCCTGCGGGATCTTGTCGCCGTTCTCGGTGAGGGTGCGTTCGGTGGTATGGATCAATGCATCGGCGTTGTTCTTGGCCTCGACCAACTCGCGCTTGCGCTTGTCTTCCTCGGCATGGGCCTCGGCGTCCTTGACCATCTTGTCGATATCGGCCTCGCTGAGCCCGCCCGAGGCCTGGATGCGGATCTGCTGCTCCTTGCCGGTGGCCTTGTCCTTGGCCGAGACCTGCACGATACCGTTGGCGTCGATGTCGAAGGTGACCTCGACCTGCGGCATGCCGCGCGGCGCCGACGGGATGCCGACCAGATCGAACTGGCCGAGCAGCTTGTTGTCGGACGCCATCTCGCGCTCGCCCTGGAACACGCGGATCGTGACCGCGGTCTGGTTGTCCTCGGCGGTCGAGAAGGTCTGGCTCTTCTTGGTCGGGATCGTCGTGTTGCGGTCGATGAGGCGGGTGAAGACGCCGCCCAGGGTCTCGATGCCGAGCGACAGCGGCGTCACGTCGAGCAGCAGGACATCCTTGACTTCGCCCTGCAGCACCCCGGCCTGGATCGCCGCGCCGATCGCCACGACCTCGTCGGGGTTGACGCTGCGATTGGGCTCCCGGCCGAAGAACTGCTTGACCGTCTCGATCACCTTGGGCATCCGGGTCATGCCGCCGACCAGGATCACCTCGTTGATCTCGGAGGCCTTGAGCCCGGCATCCTTCAGCGCGTTGCGGCACGGGCCGATCGTGCGCTGGATCAAGTCGTCGACCAGGGCTTCGAGCTTGGCGCGGGTCAACTTGATGTTGAGGTGCTTGGGCCCGTGCTGGTCGGCGGTGATGAACGGCAGATTGACGTCGGTCTGCATCGACGACGACAGCTCGATCTTGGCCTTCTCCGCCGCCTCTTTCAGTCGCTGCAAGGCGAGCCGGTCGTTGCGCAGGTCGATCCCCTGCTCCTTTTTGAACTCGTCGGCGAGATAATCGATGATGTTCTTGTCGAAATCCTCGCCGCCAAGGAAAGTGTCGCCGTTGGTCGACTTGACCTCGAACACGCCGTCGCCGATTTCGAGCACCGAGATGTCGAAGGTCCCGCCGCCCAGATCATAAACCGCAATCGTGCCGGTGCCCTTGCGCTCCATGCCGTAGGCGAGTGCGGCCGCGGTCGGCTCGTTGATGATGCGCAAAACTTCGAGCCCGGCGATCTTGCCGGCGTCCTTGGTCGCCTGGCGCTGACTATCGTTGAAATAGGCCGGCACGGTGATCACCGCCTGGGTCACCGTCTCGCCGAGATAGGATTCGGCGGTTTCCTTCATCTTTTGCAGAATGAAGGCGCTGATCTGCGAGGGCGCGTATTTCTTGCCGCGGCTCTCGACCCAGGCGTCGCCATTGTCGCCGGGAATGATCTTGTAGGGGACGAGATCGACGTCCTTTTTGACCATCGGGTCGGTAAAGCGCCGGCCGATCAGCCGTTTGATCGCAAAGAACGTGTTTTCAGGGTTGGTCACCGCCTGGCGTTTCGCCGCCTGGCCGACCAGGCGCTCGCCGGATTCGGTGAATGCCACCATCGAGGGCGTGGTGCGCATGCCCTCGCTGTTCTCGATGACCTTCGCGTTCTTGCCTTCCATTACGGCAACGCAGGAATTGGTCGTGCCGAGATCGATACCGATGACCTTGCTCATGGACACCTCATTTCAAAAGCAGGACCGGGCGGCCTAGGGAAGCACCGTCCCGATCCCCCGGGAACTGGTCGTGCAGTCATCCCCTGACTTCGCTGGTTTATATATGGGCGGGTGCCGGGCGCTACAACGCCCCGGCCGGCTTCACCGGCGGTTTGGCGACGCCGACCATAGCCGGCCGCAACAGCCTGTCGTGCAGCACATATCCAGGCTGCAGCACCTCGACGATGGTGCCCGGCGGCCGGTCGGCGCGCTCGGCCTCGAAGATCGCCTGATGGAAATTGTGGTCGAACGGCTCGCCCTGCGGGTCGATGCGGCGGATGCCGTTGCGCTCGAATACCGAGAGCAGCTCGCGCTCGGTCGCCGCCACTCCGGCGAGCAGGCTGCGGGTGCGCTCGTCGCTGGCCTCGGCCTCGGGCAGGCTGTCGAGAGCGCGGCGCAGATTGTCGGCGGCCGACAGCAGATCCCTGGCAAAGCCGCTGATCGCATATTTGGCGGCGTCATCGCGCTCGCGCTGGGTGCGGCGGCGGGTGTTTTCGGCTTCGGCTAGCGCGCGTAGCAGGCGGTCCTTGTACTCGGCCAGTTCGGCCTCGAGCGCCGCCACCCGTGCTTGCGGCGGAAGTGCGGCCAGATCCTCGTCGAAATTGCTGTTGGCGGGGGTCGGCGCATCGGCCGCCGGCTCCTGATCATTCCTGATATCGTCCATGATCCTTCCTATCCGATGAGCCGCCCGATGACCTTGGCAGTGTAATCCACCATCGGGATGATCCGGGCGTAGTTGATCCGGGTGGGGCCGATGACCCCAATCGCGCCGACGATCTGCTCGCGGCTGTTGTGATAGGGGGCGATCACCATCGAGCAGCCGGCGACCCCGAACAGATGGCTCTCGGCGCCGATGAAGATCTGTACCCCCTCGCCCTGCTTGCTGGCGTCGAGCAGCCGCAGGATGGTCTCGCGGGTCTCCAACATCTCGAACAGGCTGCGCAACCTTTCAAGATCGGCGAGTGCGGTCACGTCGTCGAGCAGGTTTGCCTGGCCGCGAACGATCAGCGCGCTGCCCTTGTCGTCCCCGGCCCAGCTGGCGAGCCCCGCGGCGACGAGTTTCGAGGTCAGGGCATCGAGCTGGACCTGATGCGACCGGATCTCCTGCTCGATCTCGCAGCGAGCCTCCTCGATGGTGCGGCCGATCAACCGGGCGTTCAGATAATTGCCGGCCGAGACCAATGCCGCGGGCGGCAAACCGAGCGGCACCTCGATCACCCGGTTCTCGACGAGGCCGTCCTCGGTGACCAGGACGACGAGCGCGCGGCCCGGCCCGAGATGGACAAATTCGAGGTGCTTCAACGGCCGGTCCTGCTTTGGCGCGACGACCACGGCGGCGCAATGGGCGAGGCCCGAGAGCGCGCTGATCGCCTCGTCGAGCGCCTGTGGCAGGCTCTTGCCGCGGGCGAGGCAGAGGCTTTCGAGGCTGCGGCGCTCGTCTTCGGCGAGCCGCCCGACCTCGAGCAGGCCATGCACGAAGAGCCGCAGCCCGGCTTCGGTCGGCAGCCGCCCGGCCGAGGTATGCGGGGCGTAGAGCAGGCCCGCCGTTTCGAGATCGGCCATCACGTTGCGGATCGTCGCCGGCGACAAATTTTGGCCGAGCAGCCGCGACAAGGTGCGCGAGCCGATCGGCTCGCCGGTCGCGACGTAGCCGTCGACGATCAGGCGAAAGATCTCGCGGCTGCGCTCGTTCAGCTCGTTGATCGGCGACGGGGTAACAGATCGAGGCATGGTCAGTGGCGAGGCTCGGACCCGATGATTGATTGCCGCCGGGTAGACCCGCGCGAGGCGACCGCCGACCCGGCCGGCGCTCGCCCCCGGCGTTGGCGAGATTTGGGAACGCCGCCTGCCAAGGTCAACTCGTCTCCGCCGGTCCGCCGTTACGGCGTCTGCTTGAAAGTCGCCGCGAAGCTCTCGCCCTGCGGGTTGATCATATGGCCGGTCATATCGACGATGCCGGGCTGAAAGGCGAACTGGCTGCCGTCCGAATTCTGAAACCTGAGCTCGCCGCCGCGGATCACCCCGGTGCCGTGCAGCACCCCGCCCGGTGCCGGCGAATTGGACCCCTGCGGCCCGAACACATAGACGATCGCGGCGGTGCCGTCCGGGTTGATGCGCTCGACGATCAGTGCGGCACAAGTGTGCGCGTCCCAGGCCGCATCGCTCCAGATCCCGAGAAAGCGGCGGTAGCGCTCGGGCGCGGTATCGGGATCGGCGAGCTGAACATCGACATTCTGGTCGCAGAACACCCGGCCCGATGGTGGCGCCCCGGCAGCTTGCGGCGCCCCAGCGGCCGGCGGCGCTGCGGGCTGCGGTGCCGCGAGCTGCGGCGGCGGCGCTTGCAATCCGGGGGGTTGCGGTTGCGGTTCTGGCGCCGGCGGAGCTGCGGCGGGTGGGACCAGCGGCTGCGGCGCTCCGGTCGCCGGCGGCAGCTGCGCCAGCGCAGCGGCGCTGGTCAGCGCGATCAGGCAGAACGGCAAGAATGCGCGACACAGCATGGGCGGGCTCCGACCGGCGACAGCCGCGCGCTTGTACGGCGAAAGCCCGGCCTGCGCCAGCCGCCCTCTCGTGACGGATCGCCGCCAACCTTGGCGCGGCTTGCAGTGCCGGCCATGGCCCTCAAAGGATAGGCTCGCTTTTCCGGATAATTCAGCCGCTCATCGAGGTTCGGCCGTTGCTGACTGAGGCCTACGCGGATGCGTGTGCGAGGACGTCGCAACGGAAACGCGACCGGCCGAAATTGCGTTTCCCGATGCTTCTTCGCTTACCGCGGACGAGGTGCTGGCGCGAGGGTTTCTGCCGCAGTATCGAGCGCATAGGGCGGCCGGTGCAGGCCGGCCGGCGAGGTCGTGAAGATCTCATGGCCGGTCGCGGTCACCCCGACCGTGTGCTCGAACTGGGCCGACAGCGAGCGGTCCTTGGTCACCGCGGTCCACCCGTCGCTGAGGATCTTCACCTCCCAGCGGCCGGCGTTGATCATCGGCTCAACGGTGAAGATCATGCCCTCGCGCATGACCGGCCCGTCGTCGGGATGGCCGTAATGCAGGATCGATGGCGCATCGTGGAAGATCCGGCCGACCCCATGGCCGCAGAAATCGCGCACCACCGAAAAGCGGTGGCTTTCGGCATGGCGCTGGATTGCCTCGCCGATCGCGCCGATATGGATGCCGGGGCGGATCACCGCGATGCCGCGCATCATCGCGTCATAGGTCACCTCGACCAGGCGGCGCGCCTTGACCGCAATGCGCTCGCCGACAAGGAACATGCGACTCGAATCGCCGTGCCAGCCGTCGAGGATCGGGGTTACGTCGATGTTGACGATGTCGCCCTCGTCGAGCCGCCGCTCACCCGGGATGCCGTGACAGACGACATGGTTGACCGAGGTGCAGATCGATTTAGGAAAGCCGCGATAATTGAGCGGCGCCGAGATCGCGCCATGATCGGCGACAAAGTCGTGGCACAGCCGGTCGAGCTCGCCGGTGGCCACCCCGGGCCGGACATAGGCGGTGATGAAGTCGAGCGTCTGCGCCGCCAGCGCGCCGGCCCGCCGCATCGCTGCAAAGGCTTCGGGGCCGTGCAGCTTGATCCTGCCGTCGCGGGTCTCGGGACCCGAAGTCTCGCTCGGAGGGGGGCTCGCCGCCGCTCTCTGCTGCAATCCGGCCATTCTCCGCATCGTCAATCGGCACCGCGCTCCTGGTGAGGCCTACCCAAAGTAAGAACTTGCGCGCCCCGGGGCAACCTCGCTCACTGCCGCGCGATTGTGCCGGTCGGCGCATTTCCTTTATGAAGTGCGTTATGTAGGTGCCTTCCGCACCGCCGACGAGGCCGATCCAGAAATGACCGACAGCAATCCCGACCCCGGTGCGGCGGCAAGCGAGCCGCGGATCGTTACCGCCTGCGTGCTGATCATCGGCAACGAGATCCTGTCGGGCCGCACCCAGGACGAAAATTTGGGTTTTCTCGCCCGCGGGCTCAGCGAGGCCGGTATCCGGCTGCGCGAGGCGCGGGTCATTCCCGATGTCGCCGAGGTGATCGTCGCCACCGTCAACGATGTGCGGCGCCGGTTCGATTATGTCTTCACCACCGGCGGGATCGGCCCCACCCATGACGACATCACCGCGCAAAGCATGGCCGATGCCTTTGGCGTGCCGCTGATCCTGCATGATGATGCCAGGCGGCTGCTCGAAACCCACTATCCGGCCGGTCATCTGAACGAGGCTAGGCTGCGCATGGCGATGGTGCCCGAGGGTGCCGCATTGCTCCCCAACCCGATCTCGCGCGCGCCGGGCTTTCGGATCGGTAATGTGTTTGTCCTGCCCGGGGTTCCCAGCATCATGCAAGGGATTTTCGCGCAGCTGCGCTATCGCCTGGTCGGCGGCGACAAGGTGCTGAGCCGGAGCGTCAGCTGCCATCTCGGCGAGGGCGTTCTGGCGCATGATCTGGCGGCCTTGCAGGACCGCTTTGCCGATGTCGAGATCGGCTCCTACCCTTATTTCCGGCGCGGCGATTTCGGGGTGACCCTGGTGCTGCGCGGCACCGATCGCGGCCGGCTCGCCGCTGCCACCGACGAGCTCAAGGCGCTGATCGAGCGCCTTGGCGGTGCTCCGCACGAAGGCCTCAGCGAGGGCTAGCGCGAGCCCGTCCGTAATGCGGCCATTGCAGCGGGTAAGCCCGATTGAGCGGTGCGCTCGTCGTGGCGATGCGCTACCGTGGGCGTGGGCCGGTTCAGGGTGCCGCGGTCTGGCTGGCCCCGTCGGCGGTCACCTCAGCTGCGGGCGCCGGCGGGGAGTGGCAAGCCGACCCAGTTGCACGGGGCCTCACCCATGACGAGCTCGAGGTCGCGGCCCTTGAGCCAGGGTAGTTCCTCGGTGAACAGGCTCACGCATTGCCGCCAGGAGCACGGCATCCGGGTGATGTCGGTGCCCCAGAACATCCGCTCTGGGCCGAACGCATCGACGCAGCGATGCAGATGCGGATGGAGGCTGCGGAACGGGTATTCGTCCCGGCGGCATCCATGCCGGCGATCGCGGCTTCGGCCGAATAGGGTTGCTGGCGATGGTGCGCGGAAGGCGTGCCCTTGTTCCAGAGATGAATTTGTGCGTCGGCGATCAACATCGGCGTTCCCCTGTTCGGCTCGGTGCTCTGTTCTCCGTCACGGGGTCGCGCTCTTGGTTTGTGCCTTGCGCTCGGCGATCCAGGACTTCACCTGGTCATAGTAGTTGGCGAGATAGAATTCGGCGATGTCGTCGGCGGTGGTCGCCCACACACCATCATGCCCGAGGATGTAGCGCAACGCCGCGTCGAGATGTTTGGCCGCGTTCGGCCGGCCGATATTGTGGGGATGCAATGACAGGCACATCACCCGCCCGTTCTCGGCGCCCTCGCGGTAGAGCGTGTCGAACTGGTCCTTGATCATCTGCTGAAAGTGGTCGGCCTCGCGGTTCCAGGCGAGCATGCCGGCGTCATTAGTCTGGCCGGTATAGGGAACGAAGATGAATTTCTGGCCGCCGCGAACATTGATCGGCCAGGGCTGGTCGTCGATGATCCAGGAGGTGTGGTAGAGGCAGCCGGCCTCGGCCATCAGGTCGTCGGTGCGCACCGTGTAGCCCGCACCACCGCCGAGCCGCCCTTTCAGGCGCTTGCCGGTCATCTCCTGCAGATGGGCGATGAAGTCCTGCCAATAGGCGCGCTCCTGCTCCTCGCTCAAATCGTAGATCGGCCGGCTGTTGTAGAGGCCATGCGCCATGTAATCCCAATCGGCGGCGACCATCGCGTCCTTGATCTCGGGGAAATGGTCGAGGATCTCGAGGTTCAGGCAGCAGCAGGCGCGCATCTTGTGCTTGTTCAGCACGTCGAGCATGCGCCAGAAGCCGACGCGGTTGCCGTAATCCATGCGCGAATAATGCGGAATGTCGGGCTGAGTCGGCCGGTTCTCCGGCAGGTACTCGAAGAACTCCATGTTCGGTGCCACCCAGAACGCGACCCGGGCGTTGTTGGGCCACCTGATGATCGGGCGGTCGTTGATCGGGGCATAGTCGAAGCGCCCGGGTGCCAATGTCATGGATCGTCTCCGTTCGTCTACCAACCGGATGAGCCGGTTCCGCCCCGCTAGGCCGAGTGCGCCTTGAACCAATCGATAATTTGGCTGCCGGTGGCCTTCCACACTCCCTGATGGGCGCAAATATGGCCGAGCACCTCGTCCAGATGCCGGATGCGCCAAGGCTGGCCGATGATCCAGGGATGCAGGTGCAGCACCATGATACGCCCGGTGGTCGCACCGTCGGCATAGAGGCCGTCGAACCACTCGCGCCACAAGAGGTTGACTTCGTCGATCGTCCGCCGGCCGTGCAGGTGGATGTAGTTGTCGTCGAGATAGGCGTTCACGCCGAGGGAGTAGAGTTCGCCGGTGTTCGGGCTCATCCGATAGGGCTGCTCGTCGTTGCCCCAGTCGCAGACGTAGCGAATGCCTTCAGCGGCGAGCAGGTTGGGGGTGTTCGGCGTTTCCTGGAAGTCGGGGCCGGACCAGCCGACCGGGCGGGTGCCGGTCGCTCGCTCGACCGCGTCGATCGAGCTGCGGATATATCGGCGCTCCTCGTCTTGCGCCATGCCGGTATGGATGAGGCGCCGCCGCGACAGGCCGTGCGCGATGAACTCGGCGCCGCGTCTGCGGCCCTCCTCGACGAGCGTCGGGTAATGGTCGGCCACCGCCTTGTCGAGCGCCAGGGTCGGCGTGATGCCGTACTTGTCCAGCACGGCGAGAATGCGAAAAATCCCGACCCGGTTGCCGTATTCGTGGTTGCCGTAGCCGCCGATAAACGATCGGTTTCGCGGGGTCGGTGACCTTGACCTTGGGGCGGCCGTCAAAAAATCGCGGCTGCCGGGCGCCTTAGGTGCAGCCCGAGCCGGGGCCCGTGAGATATTCCGGCGAGTGCGGTCCGTTGCCGCTGCCGCCTGGGTTTTTACTGAGGCGGACGAGGCCGGTGCTGCCATCCTGCAGAACCGATGTGCCGACCAGGTCCAACTGGCAGACTTGCGGGCTGCCGGCATCGAGCAGGCTGACCTGCAATGCGGCGATGTCCCAGTTGTCGGCACTCCAATCGGGGTTATGCTGGACGAGATTGATGACGACGCCGGCGATGCCTTCGGTCGCCGTCAGCGGCGGCACCGGATTGCCGTTGTCGTCCTGAGGGGGGATCGGGAAATCGACCTGGTGCACCGAACCGTTTCCCCAGTTCGACTCACCGGAGTTCCGCAGCGTCAGCGTGAAGGTGGCGCCACTCGGCAGGAAAACAGTGGCGGTTTGACTGCTGCCATGCAGGCCGCCGCCGGCGTCATCATTGCCGGTGGTGACGACAAAACGAATCAGCGACAGCGGCTGGTTCGAGACCAGCGGTGTCGATGAGCCGAGCTGGTTGATCAGCGCTCCGTTGGGCGTGCCCCAGCCGGTGCACAGATCGTAGCCCGCGACCGAGTTATGGCCGCCGCCGCCACCGCCGACGCCGTTACTGATGCCGTCGGCAATGTCGTTGAAGCAGACCTTATAGAGGTCGTTTGCCGAACCGCGGGTGAGGCCGATTTCGTAGAGCGTAGGGTTGATAAAGCCGGATTTGCCGCCGCCGCCGTTCTGCGCGCCGAACTGGTTTACCAGCGCCATAAAGCCGGCCCAGAGCGGAGCCGCAAAACTTGTCCCGACGTTCCCTGAGGTGGCAGCCCCTTGGACGAGAAACTCGATGTCCTGGGCAGGGAATGCGACGTCCGGGTAGTTGCGTGAGGTGGTCGACCCACCGTTCGACGACATGTCAACGCCGACCTGGTAGTCCGGGATCGTCACTCCGTTCATTATGCCGCCGCCGCTATCCGGCCAGGTTGCGTCGCCGTTGTAGTAGGAGGTCGGATAGGTTGCCCCGGGCGGCGGCGATGTCAGCGGATTGGTGGCTAGGATCGAGCCGCCGACCAAGGTTTGGTTCACGAACTTGTTGTTGCCCTGATCGTTGTTGCCGATGTCGCCGTTGTCGCCCGACGCATTGAAGAATGTCACGCCGGTGGCGGCCATCTGGCCCACAGCCTGATTGGCGTTGTCGGAATAGCCGAACCCGAGCGAGCATGAAGCAACGGTGAGCGCCGGGTTGGAGGTCGCCATTGCGTGCAGAATGTCATCCAGATGGCCGGTGATGCCGGTGCTGCCCTGGAAAAAGAGGATCTGCGCGTTTGGCGCCATGGCCAGCACCATTTCGACATCGAGCGTCGCCTCGACATTGGAGCCGGAGGTCGGATTGCCCCCTTCGCGCGCAACGATTGTGACATTCGGCATCACCGGCAGCGCGGGCTGGCCGCCCGCCGGGACCTGCAATGCCGTGTACCCGAGGATGTCCGACAACTGGAACACGTCAAATCCGACGATGCCAACGACTTGACCAGTGCCATCGAGATTCTGGTTGGCGGCATTGACGCCGAGATAGGCGTCGCGCAGATCCGCGGCGCGGTATGACTGCCCGCCGCCGGTGCCGTTCCTGCTTTTCGGATACGGCAGGGCATAGTCGTTGAGGCCGTTGATCTCCAGGATCGGCACCGACAGGTCGAGAGAGGGATCGCGATCGACGGCGACGTAGGCGGAGCCGTCCTTGCGGCGGCGGTAGACAAGGTTAGCGTAGAGCGCTTGCTCGATAAGATACGCGGTAGCCCGCACTGTAAGCAGCAGGTTGTTGGGGTATGTGGCGGCGATGGTGAAGCCGGCGTCGTCCTGCGCCCAGTTCTGCAGGGCTTTGTAGTCGGCGGGTGCTGCGCCGTGGGTGGCGGTGAATTCGGCCTGGGTCAGGAACTGGCGGAACTTAGGGTTTTTCGGGTCCGAGACCGCGGAGATAAAGCTGGCGAGACCCGCAGCGTCCCGAACCGGAAGGCCGAATTCGAGCTGGATCATCGTTTCGTTCGGAACCGGGCCGACAAGCGGATATTGCGCCGGGTCCGGAACCCCCGCATAGCCGTGGAGCTGTTGCGACCCGCGTTCATCGGGTGGCGAATCCGCAAAGCCGCTCTCAAATTCGAAGCCGACATGATCGCCCACTCGAATGTCGAATGCCGCGAACGCGCCTTTGCAGTTCACCCCGTCGCCGATTTGCAAGGTGCCGTGCGGAGCGGCGAGCAGAGCATGAATCGAGACGTCCTCCGCGACCGAGACGGCGGGCAGGCGGCCGCTGCCGCTGCCGGCGGGCCGACCCGATTTCCCATTGGTATCCTGACCGTCATCGCCGGCGACGAAGATCTTGAAATTGCGGGCCTCGGGGTGATGCCGATGCGGGGCGACGCGGGCGCCTGGTGCGACCGTCATGCAGCCGGCAATGCCGAGGCGGACTTCGCCCGGGTCGCCGAGCAGCCGCGATCTTTCGTCCATCTGCAAGCTGGCGAACACATAGGTGCCGGCTGCGAGCCACAACTCGCTTTCGTACAGCAGAGTGACGGAGCCATAGCTGCCGGGCGTCAGGGAGACCTGCTGGTGTCGGCCGACTATGATTTCGCGGCCGTCACCCTCGGCGCGCGCAAGCGGCAACAGCGGCATCATCTCCGGAAACGGATGCTCAGCGCCAACGCCGACATCGAGGGCGCGGTGGAGCGCGGAGGTGAAGACGTCGCGGACCTCGGCATAGATTGCGAGCGCGACGGAGGGGGCGTAGAGAGTGTGGGCCCGGGCGTGCTCGGCGAGCGAGAGTTGCGAACCCGGTCGGTCTTGGACGACAGTTCTGACGCCGAGGTTGCCCTCGGCCTGGCTGTGATGGCCGAGCTCAATGCTGCGCTCTGCGTAAAGCACGAAATGGCTGAGCTGCGGGGTCTGGTCCTTCCCCGGAGCCGGCGCTGCGGTGTTCATCGACTGTCTCCTCGATTTGACACGTTTTCAGATTCCGCAAAATCTCCTGGTCTTTTCTTTTGGCATCGCGTCGGTCGAATTCCGCCGAGTTGGCGGCTTGGTAAATTATCGTCTTAGGAGACCTGACCCGGATGTGAGCAGGTTCACATTCTTCGAAGAAATTTCGTCGGGCCGACAACAACCTCGGTCTGACCCTGGTGGTGCGCCAACCCCCCATGACCTGACGAATGCGACGTAGCTGGAAAGCTACTTTGCCGGGATCACGGGATACCTGCCTCAGCGCAGCGGGGGTGCAGATCGTCACGTTCGTTCGTGGCGATCCAAACCTGGCACCCTGGTTGTCTAATATAAGGCCTCTTCGGCACGGCCTGTGGTTCGGCCATGTTTTCATGCCATCGCGCTGATGGTGCGCCTCTGAGGCTGGTCGTGGGACAGTTTTCGCAGCAAATGACCGGAATGGGGATGAAATGGGAATGAGATGTATTACAATGTTGCCGGCCAGCCTTCGTTGAAGCGGAGGATCCAAGTTTTTAAACAATATCGGGGCATAGCCGGTCGATCTTTTCCACGAGGACGCGGCGACGACTTAGGTCGAACCGTCTCATTGGCTCGCGACCGACGATCGGCTGCTCATGGCGCCATCTGACGCTTTCCCCGCGTAGAACTTCCACGAAGATTAGGGAAATCGCCGGTATTGCCGCGCCCAAAACGCAAAAACCCCGCCGGGCACGCAGCCAAGCGGGTTATCAAGATTGGGTATGGAATGTTTCTGACGCCTCGACCCTCCAGACCCGCAGATCTGGAGAGTGAAGGCGTCAGGCTGCTGCGGTGTCCTCGGCGATCAGCTCGGCCATCGTGCGATGGTCGCGAAATGCCCAGCCGTCGCCAACTGGCACATCGCGGGCGGCGGTGGCCGCCTCGACCTGCCGCCAGGCGCCGTGGGCGGGAAAGCCGATCACGGCATCCCGGGCATGGGCGCAGGCGCTACAACTCTTGTAGGTGGCGTCGCTGTAGGTCGCGGGGCAGATCGCAATTCGCGTTCCCGCCGGCGTGTAGCGCGGCAGCGAAGCGGTGCGGTCACGCCATTCGCCGATCGTCTCGGCCCACTCGTCGCGTCGTCGCTTAAATCGACGCCGGATGGCCTTGCGACCGTACGCGTGGGCGAGCACAGTCACCACCGGTGCGAGCGCGAGTGCCGCCAATTGGTCGGCATGTGCGGGATTGTCGGCCGAGAGATTGACCGTGAACCCGGCCTCGACCGCGGCAGCGATCAGACGCCGGTTCGCGGCTGCGGCAGGATCGTCGCCAAGCACCGGCTTGTGGGTGAAGGCGATCGCCCTCTTGCCGGTATTGGCGGCGACGAGTTCGCCGAGGAGACCAGCGTCAATTGCCGGACCGTAGCCGGGCAGATCGCCGGCTTGCGCGTAGCGCCACAGGTGGCCGGGCCGGAGTGCGGCGACTTTTGCGCAGAACTCCGTCCACGATCCGCCGGCGGGGCCACGGGATACGCGATGCCAATGCAGGGCAAGGACGCCGGTCTCGGCGTAGCAGCCATTCCTGTAGAGCGCGCAGCCGGGCCAGCATGACGCCCGTTCGATGATCGACACGGGGATCGGGCCGGTCTTCGCGTTCTGCGAGACGGGGATGAAGTGGACGTTCATTTAAGGAAGCTCCATCGGAGCGGAATGCTCCGACGGCTCGACCCCACCACGCTTCTGCGCAGCAGGGTCGAGGGTCGGCTAGAAGTGGCTGACGGCGACGAGATGCTTGATCGCGACCCCGCTGATGTCGGTGCCTGATTTCAGGACCTCCTCGGTCGTGGGCCAATCGGGATCACCATTGGCGATGTCGCTGGTGCCGAGGACGCGACAGCCGCGCCACCTTCCCTGGATGCTGTTCACACCGCGCCACACACTCTTGCTGCCACGAGCCAAGGCTTCTTCCCGTGTATGTGTTTCGGCGTGGGAAATTGACCCCGGTGAGGGGGGTGATCGGCGTCCAATTTTGACCCCCTATGCGATGTGATGCGCAGGCTACCCGCTGGGGGATGCGAGCGGGTGGCGGGGGATGCTGGTGGTGGAGACGATCGGCGGATCCGGCGGGCGTATTTTGTCAAAGGCAAGTCGATCAAGGCGATCTGCCGCGAGCTGAAGGTGTCGCGGAAGGTGGTGCGGAAGGTTCTGCGTTCGGAGGCGACGGAGCTTCGAGTACGCGCGGGCGATGCAGCCGCTGCCGCAGCTCGGGGCCTGGCAGGACGATCTCGACCGGCATGCTGGCGGACGAACGAGGCGCAAGCCGGCGCGCGAGCGGCTGACGCTGATCCGGGTGTTCGAGGAGCTGCGCGGGCTCGGCTACGAAGGCGGCTACGACGCGGTGCGGCGCTATGCGCGGGCGTGGCAGCGGGCGCGCGGCGCAGCGACGGCTGCGGCCTATGTGCCGCTGAGCTTTGCGCCGGGCGAGGCCTATCAGTTCGACTGGAGCCACGAGGTCGTGCTGATCGGCGGCACGACGGTGACGGTGAAGGTGGCGCATGTCCGGCTGTGCCACAGCCGGATGCTGTTCGTGCGGGCCTATCCGCGCGAGACGCAGGAGATGGTGTTCGACGCGCACGACCGGGCCTTCGCCTTTTTCAAAGGCGCCTGCACGCGCGGCATCTACGACAACATGAAGACGGCGGTGGAGGCGATCTTCGTCGGCAACGAGCGCGCCTTCAACCGCCGCTTCCTGCAGATGTGCAGCCATTATCTGGTCGATCCGGTGGCCTGCACGCCGGCGGCGGGCTGGGAGAAGGGCCAGGTCGAGAACCAGGTCGGTCTGGTGCGCGAGCGGTTCTTCACGCCGCGGCTGCGGGTGACGAGCTACGACGAGCTGAACGCCTGGCTGCTCGATCAGTGCGTCGCCTACGCCAAGGCGCACCGTGCATCCCGAGCTGCGCGACCAGACGATCTGGGAGGTGTTCGAGGCCGAGCGGCCGAGCCTGGTGCCGTATGCCGGCCGGTTCGACGGCTTCCATGCGGCGCCAGGCTGCGGTGTCGAAGACCTGCCTGGTGCGGTTCGACAACAACAAATACTCGGTCGCGGCCGGCGCGGTCGGCCGGCCGGTCGAGATCCACGCCTATGCCGATCGGATCGTGATCCGC
This sequence comes from uncultured Alphaproteobacteria bacterium, assembly GCA_963755435.1. Lineage (GTDB taxonomy): Bacteria > Pseudomonadota > Alphaproteobacteria > ATCC43930 > CGMCC-115725 > AP-15. Next base: position 45,189 of record CAVWJX010000007.1, on the reverse strand, counting down.
CAGGACGGCGCGATTGTCGGCGAGCATCGCCGCTGCTTCGGGCGCGACCAGACGGTGTTCGATCCCTGGCATTACGTGCCGGTGCTGGCCCGCAAGCCCGGCGCGCTGCAGCAACGGCGCGCCGTTCAAGGACTGGGTGCTGCCGGCCGCCTGGAGCGGGTCCGGCGCAAGCTGCGGGGCTCGGACGACGGCGACCGCCAGATGGTCAAGATCCTGGCCGCGGTGCTGAGCGACGGCCTGGCGGCGGTCGAGGCGGCCTGCGCCGAAGCGCTGCGGCGGGCGTTCATTCCGCCGACGTCGTCCTCAACATCCTGGCGCGGCGGCGCGAGCCCGAGCCGCGCGGCGACGATCCTGACCCCGGAGGCGCTGCGGCTGCGGCATCGCGCCGGTCGCCGATTGCGCCCGCTACGACAGGCCTACGAGGAGGGCAGGCTGATGGAACGCACCGAGATCCTCGAGCTGATGGGCGAGCTGAAGCTCTACGGCATGCGGGCGGCCTTCGACGAGATCATGGCCACCGCGGTCAAGCGCCAGCACGAGCCGCAGCGCATCGTCGGCGATCTGCTCACCGCCGAGATCGCCGAGAAGCAGGCGCGCTCGATCAAGTATCAGATCACCATCGCCAAGCTGCCGCTGGCCAAGGACATCGACGACTTCGCCTTCGCCGGCACGCCGATCAACGAGAGCCTGGTGCGCGATCTGGCCGAGCGGCAACTTCCTGGCCGCATCAGCGCAACGTCGTGCTGGTCGGCGGAACCGGCACCGGCAAGATCGCATCTTGCCATCGCGATCGCGCGCGCCTGCATCCGCGGCGGCGCCCGCGGCCGGTTCTTCAACGTCGTCGATCTCGTCAACCAGCTCGAGAGCCGAGGCCCGCGCCGGACGCCAGGGCCGGCTCGCCGATTATCTCTCCCGGATGGACTTCGTCGTCCTCGACGAGCTCGGCTATCTGCCGTTCGCCCAGGCCGGCGGCCAGCTGCTGTTCCACCTGATCAGCCGGCTCTACGAGCAGACCTCGGTGATCGTGACGACCAACCTGGCCTTCGGCGAATGGCCGAGCGTCTTCGGCGACGCCAAGATGACCACGGCGCTGCTCGACCGCCTCACCCATCATTGCGACATCGTCGAAACCGGCAACGAGAGCTGGCGCTTCAAAAACCGCGCCTGACAGCCGCTGTACCACCCCGGCTTGCCCCGGTGGGCCAACAGGCCCCTCCCACGCGCGCCGCTCCGTCGCTCGTGAGGGCACTGCGCGACGCGCGCGGGTCCCTCCCGTTCGCTACCGGGACAAGCCTGAACCGACGCCGCCGAGGGGTCACTATTGGACGCCGATCCGGGGTCAAACTTCAGCGCCGATTGACACCGTGTATTGGGAATGTCGCCTCCGCCACGCCGCTGCGGGTGGGTGAGGAGCGTGAACAGCGCACCGGCGATATCGATCGCGGCGATGCCGCCGGGGTCGGCTTTTTCAAGGGCCTTTGGCCAGGGCGGCGGCCCGCGAAAGGCGAGCATGCCGGCGAGGGTCGGGATCTGGCCGAATTTCTCCGGGTCCAGGTATTCGCTTGTGTCGAGATTGACGATCACCCGGCGCTGGCCCTCGGCCACTTCGTGAGGCCGGATGCCATGCCAGTCGCCGGAGCGCGGAGGGCGCTGAACGTCGATCGGCCGCATGCCGACGCGCTTATAAAAGGCGAGATCGTCGGCGCTGTAGTGGGTGTCGATGACGTCTTCGGCGACACCGCTGCCGCCGAACTCGTGCGCCACCGGTTTGACGGCGACGCAATAGCTGCTGCCCCATGTGGCTTTGAAGAACCGTACCGAGCAGGCCCCTTCGAGAAAGGCGGCAACCTCGTCCGAGAGGTCGGCAAAGACCGGCTGCCCCGGGTCAGGCTTCTCGTCCTCTTTGTCGCGGAGGGCGCAGTAGAGCTTTGACAAGGGCGGTCCGTCCCAACCGGGAAGGTCGTCATCCTCGGCATAGTCGCCTTGGATCAACACACGCTGTCCGGCCCATCGCCCGACGAGGTGCGAGGGGGACAGATCGGCCGGCATGTTGCCGCCACGGGCCGAGACCAAGGCCACGAGAGCGGCGCAGGTACCCGGCCGGGTGAAGAGCTGCTCGGCGGCTTCGAGGCCGCTTCCGACATCGTGCGGCATGAACACCTCGGCGAGGTCGGGGCAGACGGGGATGTGGTACTGACCCATCGGGGTCTCTCCTTAATGCCGGAGCGGAAGTGCTCCGACGCCTCGACCCCCACCAACTGCTGCTGACGAGGGCGAGGAGGCTATTTCTGCCGCGGGGTGAGTGCCGTCGGGTCGAGCCGGACGCGCGATTCCCCTCGATCCAGCACGAGACAGGCTTCGAAGCCCGCAGCCACTCCTCGGGCCGTCGTTAGCTTCCAGGAAGTGCAGACAGACAGGGCTGCCGCCTGGGCCTTCACGACCGAGATGTTCGGATGGCTGACGATGGGTCTTGGCTTGATCGACGCTGAGCTCGTCGGCCGGTGTGCCGGCGCACCGCGTCGAGTTTGATGATGTTCATGAGTAAGTTCCTCGGAGCGGGATGCTCCGACGCCTCGACCCCCGCCGACTTCTGTCAGCAGGGGTGAGGCTCGGGTCAGGCTGCCGGCTTCAGCAGTTCACCGGCGGCTGCGTTCGATCTCGAGCCGCTTGTCGTTGTTCGGTCAAGCGAGCGAGCATGCGCGGTGGCGGCGGCGGTCGCGTCCCACAGGGTCTCGATCGGCCGGCCTTCCTCGGTCTGATGGACGGCCTTCAGAGCCGGAACCAGAGATTTGCCGAAGCGCTTTGCCAGGAACTGCGTCGAGATCGTCGTCCATGCGTTTCTCCCGGGCGTGCTCGATCGCCTGCAATCACCGGCTTGGCGCTGCCCTCCGCGTATTCGCGAAGGACCGGGGTCACCTCTTCGAGCCAACGGTCTGGCGCGCCGCTCGTATGGCGGATGCGGATTTCGGTGTACTGGTCCGCACCCCAGACGTAGCGGTTGGAGCAGACGTAGTCGAAGAGGAAGAACCCGGCGCCGAGGGTGGTATTGCCGACCTCGGAGTTCCACACGAAGAAGCCGCGAGCGAGGGATCCCGGTTTGCCGTCACGGCGGTTTGGGATCTCGATGCGGCGATCCTCATCGGCGAGGAACACGAACATGTCGCGATCGCTCGCGTAGAGGGTCGTGTTGTCCTATTGTCGACGGTAATGCGCCGTGCCGAAGATGACCCGGCACCCGCCAATGTCCCGAGACCCCATCGCCGAAACGCTCGACGAGGGAGTCGACCACGTCCGCGTTCCAGATGCGGCCGTAGTCGGGGCCGGTGGCGGCGCGCAGCTCGCTGACATCGTCATCCTGACCTGAGCCAGGAGCTTGACGTCTTCGACCCCGCGGGTGAAGCGCAGGTTGAAGTTGAGGCAGTCGGCGATGATCGGCGTCGGCAACCTCGCTGTCGCGGAAGTAGGACGCCGGGGAAGTGCCGTCGATGGCGAGCGAGCAGAGCTGCCCGAACGACCAATGGGTCGGCGTAGTCGAATGTCCGCTCGGGTCCACCGATCAGCAGACCCGATGATCGTCGGCAGCCGGTTTCCGAAGCAATCTCGATTGCCAGCTTGCGGGTGCTGAGGACCTTCGACCGCTGGTCCGCCGCGAGATGCGGTCTTGAAGGCCTGCAATTCGTCAGGGACTGTAAAACGCTGATCGGCCGGACGTCTGATGCCCATTGCTTCGATGGCCTGAGTCGGAGCGTTGGTCAATGTTGTTTAACTCCCTTTCAGATCAGGAGGGGGCGGGTTGCCCGCTCCTGACGCCGCGCCCCTCACAAGCTGCTGCTCGTGAAGGGGAAAAGGCCGTGCTGGTGGGAGCAGACGCAGGGATTGAACTCGGCCTTGAAGCCTGAGCCCCTCTCGTCGTGACAGATCTCCGACGGCGGCCGTGCCCGTGCACCGCAGGTCTATTCCTGCCGGTGGTTCCGGGCACGATCGCGATGACCTGACGGCTCCGACGCCTCTTCCCCCTCAACTTCTGCTGAGGGGGCGGGGCGGATTATTCGTCGTCGGTGAATTCTGCGGGGATTTCGAGGATCAGGCCGGTCTCGGCCTCATTCGCGTAGAGAAAGGTGCTGAGGCCGTACCCGGGAACCCCAAAGCTGGGGATTGCGGGCCGATCGCGCCGAGGATGATGTCGCCGGCGACGAGTTCGAGCCTGTCGGGGATCACCTTGGCGTTGGTGACCGTGGTCTTGCGAGCGTTGTCGCTGTCCATCTCCTGGGTGTCCCAGGCGATATCCTCGGTCACGGCCATCGTCACAGGCCGCTTCGAGGGTTTCGGCCTCGACAACGATGTGCTGGTACACCGACACCAGGTACTGACGCTCGATCACGAATTTGGGCATTGGATTTCTCCGGTTGGATGTTTCCAATGACCCAACCCTTGCCAACTTCTGTCAGCAGGGGTGGTGAAGCTCAGCCAGGGCCGAACGGTCTCAGAGCCTAGCTAAGCGATACTTTCTCGCAGATAGCCTCATCGTGCGTGTAAGCTAAGCGCGTCGGCGCGTGCTCGCGGTCAGCTCGAGCTCTTCGGATCTCTTGATGGCCTCTGCAATCGACAGCGCAATGCCACTCGGATTGCAGGCTCCGGGTTCATCGATCGCCAGCGCATCGCAAAAGCGGCTGCCGTGGGGCGTTCTCCATCAGACATCATCGATATCTCAGTCGTGGAGCAGGCGGTGCTCCTAACCGCGTCGCCCGGCCCACTTCTGCAGGTGGAGCTCGATACAGGCTACAATGCTTTTACAAATATCGATAGCGCCGGTTGTAATGCCTCGCGTTTTCGGTATCTATTACATCGCTCATATGGCTATAGTCTCGGGTAATTTCGAATGTCCATGGTTATTGTTCATTCGCCTAACTGAGATTATCATCCTTTGATACTCGAATCACGCTGCAATATTGGAGATAGCTCGAACGCATTTTTCTGTCCAACTCTTCGTCGGACTACAACGCCTTCTCGGCAGCCCGCTCGAATGGCTATTACACCGGTCGATCTTCACGTCCAATATATCAGAGTGGCGTAGACATCGCTAGCGAGCCCGAAGGAAGCTCTATCGGCTTGGTCTAACGTGACCTTACACAACCCCGAGAACGGCTTCTGCGTGCTGTCGGTCAAAGCGCATCGACAGCGCGACCTGATCACGGTGATTGTCCACGCGGCGATGATCTCGGCCTGCAAGATCAAACGCGTCATCGTGGCCAAAGAGCGGCCGCATGGCCTGTCGTACTCGTTTACCCTACACTCATCGGATGGTCCCCGACTGGTTCACTTCTATCACGCTTATGTGGCGCCGGCAAGAGAGTTCCAGTTCGAACGGCCGCTGGCGATTAACCATCACTGCCAGCGCACTGAGTACGATACCGCCAGACCTATCTAATTCGTGTATACCAGACAGCCTGCTTCAAGACTTTTTTCTGTAGTTTTGCACTATATTGAAAGACTAACGGGTTTTCCAAACCGTCGTCGAGGTGTAGTAAGAAAGGAAATGACGGAATGAACGCTAGAAGGTTCAAACCTGGCCTCGCTCGAACGCGAGGCGCGGTCGTCGCGCGCGGCGAGCAAACGCGCCTCCCGATGCGGCAAAGCTGAGCTTCGATTCGCTCGAGCCGTCGCGCGGCTGTTGACGCGGTAAAACCGGTCTCTGCTTGCATCATCCGCGACAGGGAGCCATAATCGGTTTCAGAGTCAGCGCACATGAGCGAGCGGTCACAATAGAACCTCACTCGGACCCTGTCGCACTCGGCGGCTTTTTTCATCTCGCAGAGTCTCTAGGCCGTCGCAAGGCGCCGAGCGTCGCCGTCAAATAGATACTCGTCTAGTTCTATCTCTGTTCGTAGCGTGACCGGCTGCTCGTCGCGTCTGTTTTTGCAAGACATCCATCTTTTAGAGATTTTCTAACATGGCACCACTATTTCAATTCTGGGCTAAGTCTGGGCGAGACGGCGAGCCCGTCCGATGCACCGCGTGCCGCATCACAGCCTCGACGTGGCGGCGTCAGGCTTCGTTCTTTTGATGGCTATCCTTAACCCTATCGCCGTGCCAAATGAGGCGGTTACCTCTCTGCTCGCTTTTCATTCTATAGGCTTGTTTGCGCCGCCGTTTCAGTCAAAATTTCTGAGGTGCCCACTATCTCTCGGCTCTTTTGAGAAGCGACCGCGCTTTCACAACAACTATCGCTATTCTTCGCTCTTCGTAGCATTCGAGGTACATATCTACCCTTCGTTTGTTTCTAGCGAGGTCAGAATCTGCGCTGCCCTCTCTTTCGCGCCACGACGATCATCACTGCCGACCGCCGCGCCAGTTAACTAATCTCCATCTGTCACGTTCTGTCGCCTGCCATATTTGCCTTCTGTTCTTTTCAACTTTTTATCTATCAGGTCATCTTTGCACATAACCGCCGTATCTGCCGCTGCTCAACCTAGCAGCACGGCGGCGCTCGCCTGGTTCCTGGCTCTAACTCGCCGTTGCCGCCGATGCTCGGTTCGTTAAGGCATTGTACCAGCCGGTGATCTCTAGAGCATACCGACTTCCGTCGTTATTGGCGCTACATCTCGCTGCCGCAGTCCCACCAGGCGGCTCAGGACTCCGGGCTGTTCCCTTCGGCGTTTCGCCACATACCGGCCTCATTAACATCTTTCGCTATCTTTCTGCGGCGCGCCCGGTCCAGTCCTGGGCGCAGAGCGTCCCGATCCCGGACGCACCGTTCTTCTTACGATCGAGACGCACCGGTTCCAGCAAAACCGAGCAGCGCTGGTGCTAGCGCATCGGCTGATCCTGCGGGCTACGGCGCCGCCCTGGTCTTCGCGCTCCGACATGCGTACCGCCGCCGCGTGTGTCGACTCGAGATGCCACCGCGGACTTCGCGATGGCGCGACAACCTCTCTGTTGCTCTCGCACGGTGTCGGGACCTGCACGATCGGGGTACCGAAGGTTTCTCGACGGCGCCGCCGACTCGCGGTCGTCCGCTGAGCCAGATGATGATACAGCTGCGCGCAATGCGCTGCCCGGCTTCCCACGAATCATCTCAATGCTGTTCGACCACGCGATCGGCTCGGCGATCGACCAGGCCAGCATGCCGGTTCTGCCACAGCGCGGCTCCTCGCCTTTCAGGCGGCCTTAGGCGGTAGTGCCGTCGTCTCGTCGGCGACATTGACCGCACGACATCTGGCGGAGATTAACGCCGCTTTTTTGAGCGATCTAGGGAAACCTGCCACGCCTTACGGCGCCACTGCACATCCTCTGGTTACAGTCTCCTCCATGTCCGTCATCTCCGCAGTCTCGTGCGCAATGGCGGCGTATCTTTCGCGCCGCGTCGCCGTCTATCGGATGGCGCGCTTTTTTACTTTTTTTTAACCACTCCTCTCAGCGGGCCACGACGGGGAGTAGGTCGACTAGATGCGCTTCTCCTTCGAGGTCGCGATAGATGCTTTTTTTTTTTTTTTTTTTTTTTTTTTTTTTTTTTTTTTTTTTTTTTTTTTTTTTTTTTTTTTTTTTTTTTTTTTTTTTTTTTTTTTTTTTTTTTTTTTTTTTTTTTTTTTTTTTTTTTTTTTTTTTTTTTTTTTTTTTTTTTTTTTTTTTTTTTTTTTTTTTATCAAAACCTCTACCTCTATTTTGATCTTATGTTGATCGACCTATCGCCAGCTGATCTGTTGATCCATCTTGCCTGCCATCTATGTCGTCATTCACTCTTACCCCTATCTGCCGTAACCGCGCCCGCTGCTTCTCACGCCCAACCTTCGCCAATCCGCGCACGCCTGGCTCGGCATCAATCTTGCCGCACCAGTTTTGTCTATCCGGATCACGCGCTGTCGTGCAGCAGGGTATCCTTGCTGATTGGCAGCATCAGCCGCCGCGCCAGCGCGGCCGCTGGCCGACCGCCCAAAGCGATGCCGAGATGGCGTGCCGCCGGGACTAACATCCTCCGCCAATCGCGCCGAGGGGAGGGAACTCGCCGCTGCCGAAATCGCGTGCCAAAACCTTCTATATGGACGATCGCCTACGACGCGACCGGGATGTGCGCCGAGCCAATCTGCCGGCGACCGCCTCACCGAGCGGTTGTTCCGCTTAGCGCGACTTGAGAAAGGCGCGTAGTGCCTTGGTTTTCACATAACGAAGCTCGCCGGCCTGGCACTGTCAGAAGTCTCGGTGCGCCCAATCGCCTCGTGAGTGCGGCGGAAGACGCCCCTATTACGGCAGTGAAACAGACTGGTCCGTTTGAGATCGCGCCATCCCGCTGCTGGTGTTGCAACCTCACGCATCCTTTACGTGGCGAGGCGAGAGCCTCGACGCAAACGCCCGGCGATGCCGAATGACATACGATGCGTCTTGTGGTTTAGTGTTTGAGACAGGAGATGCTTGATTAGAAAGCACCTTCAACCTTCTCTGCGACGCATAGCTGCCAGCGGTACGCGCCGACAGATGTGTCGAGTGCACTCTCCCAGCTACATCACCACCGCCATCACGACGAACCCTGTCATTGCGATCGATTTGCCGCGCCCGGATTTTCGCATCGCCTGTATCGATCTCCTGATCGGCCTCGTCGCGACGCTTGCCGCCGGCCACGATTACGACGAGGCCTGATCGAAGTTGAGAAAACTCGCCGATCCCTGAGACGTCGCTGCTGCCTTTCCCCCCCTCGCACACGCCTTCGACCTCTACAGTCCAAGCGCGCGTTTCCTGCAGGATTCTGAGAGCTTACCGTCGTCCGAAGCCCAATCTTGCTGATCAAGCGCTCGGCGCTCGGCAAAAATACGGCGCCTCTCAAGCCGCGACCTGTCGCGTCCGCTCGTCATCCTGTTACATCGCATGCTACGCTCCAGCGCGCGCAATCTGACCTCGGTCCGCGCGGCGCTCTCTGACACGCTCGTATGCCGGTGCGCGGCATCCCCTTTGGCACCTGATCTGGCCAATGTGCCGCCAGAAAGCCGCCGCAGCCGCCACCTGCCTCGCATTTTCCGCTAGCTCGCGCCGACCCGACGTCGACCAGTTTCCCGCGACACCCAAAGAAGCTCATCCTCTGCAAGCCTTCTGCGATGCCTCCAACGCTCCCATCCCCCGCCCGAGCCAACCTCGACATCTCTTCGCATTCCCACATCATAACACGAAACACCCCAAAAATATCTTCTGTATCATTCAGACCACTAAAGCGTAAAACATACCCATACATTACATAGCGACCTCTCTCAATTAATCTGCGTTCACCCATCTCCTACCACTACAATTACCCACCAACGTAGAAAAACCGCTGAACCGTCAAAGGAGACCGCCGAATATGGGATAAATTTTGTAAATTTCGTAAATAAATGTCCGTACAAAACCCCCTACAAACCAACCACCGTGGCGAAAGTCGAACCAAAACTTGTTCATTTCGAAAAAATTAAGACTTGGTTCGGAGCTTCGTCAGTGACAGTCGGATTTCTCTATTATTTATCCAGTTATTTACATAACTAGACTGCCATGTTGCACCTGTTATCAAATACTTCAAGTATTACACACTCAACGCCATGTTTATCAACAAACCACGATTTTTCTCTAGACCGGAAAGTGCATACGCTTCCGTCGGCCATTCGCATTGTTCTCTGTTTGATAACTGATTTCTCATCGTTTTCAGACATTTTCTAGCTCTCCAGCGTACCATTTTCGAGCTACGCACATCGGTCAATAGAATATTGACATGAATACGCCCCCGGTGCCGGTTATGCGTCGCGCGTGGCGCGGCGCATGGTGGAAATGCTGCGGTCCTAGCTGTCGGCCAATTCCTTCAACGTCGCGCCCTGCGCGCGCCGTCTGGTGGCCTCTTTCCGTTGCGCCGGGTCAGGGAAGGGGGGCAGCCGATAGCTTTCCTTGACCGTAGCGCAGCTTGGCCTTCAGCGCAGCGGGTGCAGATAAGATCGCGCTCCACGTCGGCGAGGCCGCCCAGAACGGCAATCATCAAGCCGCCCGGTGCTCGTACCGGTGTCGCCCACGGCTCGGCCAGCGAGCGGAATTGCGCGCCCGGCGTCCACGATCTGCTTGACGATGGCGAACAGGTCGAAGGTCGAGCGGGCCAATCTTCGATGCGCGTCACCGTCACCACGTCGCCGGGGACGAGGTGGCTTGAGCATCCGCAGAAGTTGGCGCCGGTCGCTGTGCGCGCCCGTCACTTTCTCGCGGTAGATGTTTCGCAGCTGCAACCGCCGCGCGTAGCTGGTCAAGCTGGCGTCGAGGGTCTGCCCGTAGGTGCTGACGCGGGCATTAGCCGAGACGGCGGTTTTGCGGTTCATTTCTGGTCATATCTTACGGGAAGCATAACTCCTTGACCCGGCATGTCGGCTATCTGATCCAAGGCAGATGATCGGGCTTTTCGTCCGCCGCTGCTCCGAAGCGGACTTCTACGCGGCCGCGTGATCGACCGGATCATCACGTACATCGTGGCTGGTCAGCCGACGGTAAAAATCGCCGACAGTTTGTGACGCCGTTCACACGTCACCACACCCCGCAACAGCTAAAGCGATGGCCAGCCGTCCGACCGGAAGCGGCGGATGTGGAAGAGCGGAGGAAACGCTGATGGCCAGGCGCGTCCAGCGGATAGCCCACAGACCCAGTCACGAGGTCCGCCCGGGGAGCGGCGGCACCCATCCGGTATTTCATCCGGGGCGTGCCCATCTGCTGCCGAAGGGCGGCATTCCGACGGCGCCGCGAGTATCCACATTTGTCACCGTGTCCTGGGCGTGGACCGACCAAGCGAACGGCAACATTTCCTGGACGTTCGTCAACGGCGATCCGAACAACAGCCATGCCGTTGTCCTCTATCGCAACAACTACATTTTCGGCGGCGCGTTCTGGCCCGTCTATCTCGGGCCGGACGATACCGTCTCCCATATGTTGGACGGCTCGCAGTCGATCCCGACACTGACGGCAACGGCGGTCAGCCGATGCGCATCATCGACTACGGCCCGGGCGCGAGCCCGCGCTACCTGGTGCATTTCATCTTCAATCTCGCGTCGGGACAGACCTGGAGCACGCCCGAGGGCGGCTTTACTGCGACCTTACGCCGAGGGCAGGCGCATCCTAGAGCCGCCGATCATACCGCCTGGCACCTACTGCTCGGAGCGATCCGCCGCGGTCGCCGATCGGGACAGCCAGACCGGCACGACCAATCGCGGCTACGCGCCAGATCCGTCCACCTTCTTCACCTATGCCTTCACACCGGAATCGTGCACGCCGGAGAACACGCTCGGATTTTACCGATGCGATCGGCAGCGGGTCCTGCGTCACGCCGAGCATCGGGTTCCGGCTGGAGAAATCGACCTTCAGCAAGGACGAGGTCGACGTGCACGCCTCATTCCCGTCGGCCTGCCTGATCGAGGCGAGCGGGTTCACCAACGCCTCGCTCGGCTTCACCAGCACGGCGGCACTGAGCGCCAATCCGCCAAACCCGGTGCCGACCATCACCCCCTCGATCTTGTCCACGCTTAACCAGGGGCTAAGCGCCGCGCAGATTGCGACGATCGCGGCCAATTTGCCGAGCCTGAACACCTATGGTCCACCGCCGTGCTCTCCACTGACCCACGCTCGATACCGACTTCCAGACATTTCTCTATCCGTTCACGGTCTCGTTCCCGAACGAGAATGCGTTCGGCGCGCTGAACCTGCACCAGGCCGCGGTGGTCACCCTGACAGTCACGTTCCCGGTCGGCTCGGCCCCACCGGCGCAGGCTAACATCGAGCTGTCGAAGGGCGAGGACCCGTTCTTCACCGACCTCACGCCATCCAATCCGCTGGAATATCCCTCCTGGCTGAGCTTCGACCTGCGGTTTTTCAAGGTCACGCCGAACCAGGCGCACCAGATATTCAGCGTGCCGAACCCGACCGACGCGAGCGACACGATCCGCTACATCCGCGACGTGCTAAACAATCTGAACAACCCGCGCCAGATCGCCAACGGCGACACCTTCGATAATGCGCTCTCGCAGGACGAGGATGCCTCGGCGCTCGAGTTCCTGCCGACCGACAAGGCGGGCAACCCGACCTTCAACTTCGCGGTGGCGCGCGTACGCCTTGTCGCGGCGACGGCGACGACCACGACGGTGCGCGTCTTCTTCCGGCTGTTCCAGGCGGCGAGCACGGTATCCGACTTCCACGAGGTCGGCACCGGCGAGGGCACGTATCGCTGGGGTACCGACGGCAGTCCGAACCACAAGATCCCGCTGCTCGGCGTGCAGACCGATCAGAACGGCCATCTGGAATACGTCACCATCCCGTGCTTCGCGACCGACAGGGTCAACCTGACCGGTCCCGCCGGCATGAACACGCAGCACGACGATCCCAACGCGGTGCCGATTACCACAATTGCCGGCCAGGAAGTCGATACCTATTTTGGCTGCTGGATCGACAATAACCAACCATCGAGCAAATTCCTAATCCCGACGCCACCGGGTCCGCAGTCGCAATGGGACGGGCCATGGAGCGGGAGCAATCACTCAATGCCGCGATCAGTAGCGCGCCGCATCAGTGCATGATCGCCGAAATCCGCTTCGACGACACGCCGATCCCCGATGGCGCCATCAGCGCCACGTCTGACAAGCTCGCGCAGCGCGACATCGCCTGGATCGACGGTCCGAACCCCGGCGTCGCGCCGTCGCGGGTGATGCCGCATCCGTTCGAGATCCGCGCCTCGGCCTCGGCAAGCGCGGTCGACGAGCTCATGATCAACTGGGGGAACACGCCCGCGCACAGCACCGGCTCGCTCTACTTGCCGGCGGTGCGCTCCTCCAGGTCATCTCGCTTGCCGACGCCACGTATCCGAAGCACTTCCTCACCGCGCTCGATACCAACACGATCGGCTGCCCGGCCGCCGGGGTAACGTTCGTTCCGGTGCCGGCGGGCGTGGGTCGCTATGCCGGTCTGCTCTCGGTCGACCTGCCGCCCGGCATTCAGCGAGGCGATATCTACAACATTTCAATTCAGCAGTTCGAAGAGGCAGTCGCACAGCAGGTGACGCCGCCACCGCCGCCGCAGATCACCACGCGTCGTAACGCGCCAAACGTGCCGGCGGCGCCATCGGTACCGACGACCTTCTCCTGGCACCAGCTCATGGGCGCGTTCCAGTGCACGATCGTCATCAGCACCAAGGATCAGCTTTTCTATCCCGAGGAGAGGCTGCTCGCCTGGCTGAAATGGCGGCTGCAGGTCGCGCCACCCACGAGTCGCTGGAGGCGGTCCAGCAGGGCTGCGGTCATTCTGGCATCGCCAAAGACGCTCGGCCATTCACCGAAGGCGAGGTTAGTCGTCACGATCACCGAGGTGCGCTCGTAAAGGCGGCTAATCAGATGAAAGAGTAGCTGGCCGCCGGTTTGGGCGAACGGCAGATAGCCGAGCTCGTCGAGCACGAGGAAGTCCATGCGGGTGAGATAGTCGGCGAGTCGGCCCTGGCGACCGGCGCGGGTCTCGCTTTCGAGCCGGTTGACGAGGTCGACGACGATGTAGAAGCGGCCGCGGGCGCCGCCGCGAATGCACGCGCGCGCGATCGCCATGGCAAGATGCGACTTGCCGGTGCCGGTTCCGCCGACCAGCACGGTGTTGCGCTGTTCGGCCAGAAAGGCGCCGGTTGCCAGATCGCGCACCAGGCTCTCGTTGATCGGTGTGCCGGCAAAGGTGAAGCCGTCGAGATCCTTGGCGAGCGGCAATTTGGCGAGGGTCATCTGATACTTGATCGAGCGCGCCTGCTTCTCGGCGATCTCGGCGGCGAGCAGCTCGCCAATGATCCGTGCCGGCTCGTACTGGCGCTTGATCGCAGTGGCCATCACTTCATCGTAGGTCACCCGCATGCCAAACAGCTTGAGCTTGGCCATCAGCTCGAGGATGGCGCTGCGGTCCATCAGCCTGCCGCCCCACGTAGCCGGTCGTATCGCGCGCAGTCGGCGATCGGCAGATGATGCAGCCGCAACGTCTCTGGGGTGCGGATCGTTGGCGCCGGCTCAGGCTCGCGCCGGCGCGCCAGGATATTGAGGACGACGTCGGCGGAATGAACCCCGCCGGCGAGCGCCTCGCCGCAGGCCGCCTCGACGGCCGCCAGCCCGTCGGTCAGCGCCGCCGCCAGGATCTTGACCATCTGGCGGTCGCCGTCGTCCGAGCCCCGCAGCTTGCGCCGGATCCGCTCCAGGCTGGCCGGCAACGGCCAGTCCTTGAACCGGATGCCGTTTCTGAGCGCCCCCAGCTTACGGGCCAGCACCGGCACATAATGCCAGGGGTCATAGACCGTCTGGCCGCGGCCGAAGCGCGCGGCGATGCTCGCCGACAATCGCGCCGTCCTGACGAATGACGATGCGCTCGGCATAGGCCTGGATCTCGACCGGCCGACCCACGGCGCGGGCGGCGACCGAGTACTTGTTGTTGTCGAACCGCACCAGACAGGTCTTCGACACCGCAGCCTGGGTCGCCTGGAAGCCATCGAACGGGCCGGTGATCGGCACCAGCTTCGGCCGCTCCGCCTCGAACACTTCCCAGATCGTGCGGTCGCTCAGCTCGGGATGCCGGTGCGCCTTGGCGTAGGCGACGCAGCGATCGAGCAGCCAGGCGTTCAGCTCGTCATAACTCGCCACCCGCAGCCGCGGCGTGAAGAACCGTTCGCGCACCAGCCCGACTTGGTTCTCGACCTGGCCCTTCTCCCAGCCCGCGGCCGGGTGCAGGCGACAGGCTCGACCAGGTAATGACCACACATCCGCAGAAAACAGCCGTTGAACAAGCGATCTTTGCCGATGAAGACAGCCTCGACCGCCATCTTCATGTTGTCGTAGATGCCGCGGTGCAGGTGCCCCGGAAAAAGGCAAAGGCGCGGTTGTGCGCGTCAAACACCATCTCCTGGGTCTCGCGCGGATAGGCCCGCACAAACAGCATGCGGCTGTGGCACAGCCGCACATGCGCCACCTTGACGGTCACTGTCGTGCCGCCGATCAGCACGACCTCGTGGCTCCAGTCGAACTGGTAGGCTTCGCCCGGCGCAAAGCTCAGCGGCACATAGGCCACAGTCGTCGCGGCGCCATGCGCCACACGCCAGGCCTTGGCACAGCGCCGCACCGCGTCGTAGCTGCCTTTGTATCCCAGCCCGCCCAGCTCCTCGAAAATCCGGATCAGTTCAGCCGCTCGCGCGCCGGCTTGGCCTCGTTGTCCGACAGCATGCGGCCGAGAGTATCGCCCCAGACCCCCAGTTTCGGCCGCGGCTGCACTGCCCGTGTGTACTCGAAGATCGTTGCTCCCGAACGCAGAACCTTGCGCACCGTGTTCCGCGACACCTTCAGCTCGCGCACAATCTCCTTAATCGACTTGCCTTTGACAAAGTGCTCCCGCCGGATCCGTCCAATCGTCTCCAGCACAGCATCCCCCAATGCAATGCCTACCAAATCCAGCGTATCCTGCATCGAAATTGCGACAGAGCCAAACTTCGGCGCCGATCACCCCCCTCACCGGGGTCAATT
This sequence comes from uncultured Alphaproteobacteria bacterium, assembly GCA_963755435.1. Classification (GTDB taxonomy): domain Bacteria; phylum Pseudomonadota; class Alphaproteobacteria; order ATCC43930; family CGMCC-115725; genus AP-15. The sequence continues at coordinate 29,683 of CAVWJX010000007.1, read as the reverse complement.
TCCCACGCCGAAACACAACCAACGAGGAAGCGGTGTCCATCAATGAAGAATTTCAGTCGACGAACGAGGAGCTGGAAACCTCGAAGGGAAGAGCTGCAGTCCCTCAACGAGGAGCTGACCACAACCAATAATCAGCTTCACGAAACTCTGCAACGGCAACGGGGCACCAGCGACGACCTGCAGAACATCTTGAACAGCTCGGATGCGGCGACTCTATTTCTCGACGAGAATTTCAACATCCGGTTTTTCACGCCGTCCGCGGCATCGTGCTTCAATCTCATCGCCTCGGATGTCGGCCGGCCGCTCGCCGATCTGGCAAACCCCTTTCCCGGCGTCGATCTGATCGCCGATGCCCGGGCCGTGCTCGCCGATCTCGCAACGACCAAGCGTGAGGTCAGGAACGAATCGGGCACCTTGGATACATATCGCACCTCGCCGTACCGAACCCAGGACAACCGCATCGAAGGGGTCGTCATCTCGCTCAGCGAGATTTCCGCGATGAAGGCGGTCGAGCACGAGAGCCAGGCCGCGCGCGCCTATGCCGAGGCGATCATTGACACGGTTCGCGAACCGCTGATCGTCCTCGACGAGTCGATGCACGTCGTATCGGCGGGTCAATCGTTCTATCGCCTCTTGAATGCCTCGCCTGAGGACACAATTGGCTGGCTGCTTCCGGACAGCGACGCGCATCACCTCGAAGTGCCGGCGCTGCGCACGTTCCTTGATCGCGTCAAGGGCGGAGGTGGAGACGTCGAGAATCGCGAGTTCGAAATTGATCTGCCAGCGCTCGGTCGCCGGACACTCCTCGTCAGCGCTAAAGCGGTTTGGCAAGGGGGGACTGCCACCAGATGGATCTGGTGTCGCTCAACGACATCACCGATTACCGGCGCACAGAGCGGCAGCTTGGCGCCATCAAGCAGGCAGCAGAACAAGCCAATCTCGCCAAATCCGTTTTCTCGCCGCCGCCAGTCACGATCTGCGCCAGCCCTTGCAGACCTTAACCTTTTTGCACGACGCACTTCAGAGCGAAATCAAAGATGAGAAGGCGATGGGGCTGCTGCACCGGGCAGGGGAAGCGCTCGGAGGCATGTCCGGCATGCTCGATGCACTCCTCGACATCAATCAGCTCGAATCCGGAACCATTCATCCGGCGCTCGCCGATTTCCCGATCAATGATCTGCTCGCCCGGCTCGACGGTGAATTTGCCCAACACGCTGCCCTCCACGGTTTGGGCTGGCGCGTCGTGCGATGTGGATCGGTGGTGCACAGCGATCCGCGTCTTGTCGAATCGATGCTGCGCAATCTCTTGTCGAACGCGATCCGCTATACGACCCGAGGCACGGTGCTGCTCGGCTGCCGACACTTCGGCAACAAGCTTCGCATCGAGGTGTGGGATACTGGGATCGGCATCGCCGAAGAAGCAATTCCCCGCATCTTCGACGAATACCATCAGGCTTCTGGCGGCATGGGAGAGGGCGGCCTCGGCCTTGGCCTCGCTGTCGTTGCGCGGCTAGGAGAATTGCTCGGCCATGCGATCACTGTCCGATCCTCACTCGGGAAAGGATCGGTCTTCGCCGCCGAAGTACCAGTCGCACCGCGAGTGCCGGGGCAGAGGTTCATCCCCGGTCCAGCCTCGCGAAATCGAGCCGCATCGCAACCGGGCGATCCTCGTCATCGAGGATGATGCAACGCAGCGTGAAATGCTTCAATTGCTATTGGCTGCAGAAGGATACCGAAGCTTCGCCGCCGCCAGCGGCAGTGAGGCGCTCGCACTCGTCGGCGACGGATTTCGACCTGACCTGATCGTTTCGGATTACATGTTGCCCGGTGGAATAAGCGGCTCGCAGACCGCCGAGGCATTGCGCGCCGCTCTCGAAGGCCCGGTTCCTGTCGTCTTTTTGACGGGCGACATCAGGAGCACGAGCTTGCGCGACATCGAGACGACCGGTAGCCTCAGCCTCGCTAAGCCGGTAAGGCGCGAACAGCTGTTGCGGGTCATTCAACAACTCCTCGCCGCGGCGCCGCCTGTGAGCGAGGTGTCGGCCCCGGCCCCGACTTCCGAATTGGCCGATACTGAGGCGCAGGCGACCGTATTCGTCGTAGACGACGACCGCGGTGTGCGCGACGCCATGCGCGAGATGTTGACCGAGGCCGGCTATCGCACCGAGACGTTTGCGAGCGCCGAGGCCTTCCTGATCTCCTACCACGCCATCGGCAAAGCCTGCCTGGTCACGGATCAACGTATGCCCGGCATGGGCGGCTTCGAGTTCCTCGCCCGGCTCGCGGCTGGGGGCAAGGCGTTGCCGGCAATCGTGATCACCGGCCACGGCGACATAGCCATGGCGGTCGAGGCGATGAAGGCGGGCGCCTTCGATTTCATCGAGAAGCCGGTCCGACCGGACGAACTCCTCGCCTCGATCGACCGCGCCCTGCGGCACGAAGCAAGTTCCGTGGAGCGTTCGGCGTGGCGCGAAGCATCTGCAATGCGCATCGCGGGGCTGACGCGACGCGAGCGCGAGGTGATGGACTACGTCGTTGCCGGTCACGCCAATAAAGAGATCGCGGCGCGCCTCAACCTGGCACAGCGTACGGTCGAGACCCATCGCGCCAATGTCATGAAGAAGATGGGCGCGGGCTCCCTGTCCGACCTGGTCCGCCTAGTGATTGGCGCGCGCGGCGTCGATCCCCCTCGTGACCACTGGTGACCAGACAACGGCTGTGCCGCAGACACCACGACAACCGATGGCGGTTAAGTGATTTCCGAGGTGACCGCTACCGTTGGTTAAGTATTCTCCGAGTCTTGCCGCGTTCACTCACGATGGCCCATGCTCCCTAAAGCAACCCCAGGCCTGCGATTGGTGCTCGTGGAGGGAGCGGCGATGGACGAGCCAGACAAGCTCCGAAAGCTGGCGGTTTGGTATCGCGAATTCGCCGAGCGAGCAGGAAACCCGTGGGTTTGGGACGCCCGCCTGAAGAGAGCAGCCGAGTTGGAGAGAGAGGCGGACCAGCTCGAAAAGCAAACGAGAGTTGGACACCCCGCTTGAGCCAAAATAGCGGTCGCAGGGCATCCTCGATGGAGCAGCGCTGGCTATCTGCGGGAGGTCCATGCATCCACCCTCACGCATCTTCGAACCACCGGCGTCGCGAATAGCTTTGCCCTCCGCGCCCAACTGTGCGCGAAAGCCGGATTTGTCCAGTGCGTTTGACCCAGGCCAGTTTATTGGAGTCATGTTCGAATGGCGAGGCGGCCAATCCCCCCGCGGTCGTCTCCGCCCGAAACCCGGCCTTCCCCCGGCCGGGGTTTCTCATTGGGGGTATCACATTGGGCTCAATATACCGTATGCAACGACGACAAGTCGCGAGTTCGGCAGATGAGGGGGCCGTGCAGATTTTTCGGACTCCCAGAGGAGCTGATCAGGATCGAAACACGTCAATCGACGGAGGCTGTCAGGACGGCATGGTTTTCGGCTCGTTGCAATAGAGCTCGCGGATCCTTGACTTGAGCAGCTTTCCGGTCGCAGTGTACGGCAGCCCTGGCGCGATTTCGTCGGGGATGCAACATTTGGCCACCCTACGAGTGTAGTGCACCACCATTGCATCGCGATCAAGCGCACTGCCGGGCTGCAGCAGTGCCATCAACAGCGGCCGCTCTCCCCAGCGCGCGTCAGGGTGGACGACCACGACGCCTTCCTGGATTACCGGGTGAGCAACGGCGATGTTTTCCCGCTCGATCGAGCTGATCCATTCGCCGCCCGATTTGCTGACGTCCTTGGTGCGGTCGACGATCTGGACATAGCCGTCCGCGTTCATCGTAGAGCTCGCGATCCGCGGGCAGAGGATACAGATCAGCTCTGATTCATGCCCCACTTGGGATAGCCCGAGTCGGAAAGGGAATGGCCGGAAGGTGCAAGGGCCGACGAAAAGCCCGATCGTCTGCCTTGCATCAGATGGCCGACATTGGCGCGCGCCTCAAGATATCTGGTACAAACCCAAGGCGCTGATAAGGTTTCCCTTTTCTGTTCCCGAATTCCGTTCCAGAGGATGGCCGCCAGGTAGACCAACCCGGCCGCGATCGTCACGTAGGTGATGGCCGCCACCCAGAGCTGGTTGGGGCCGTCGACCGCGATGCCGGCCGCGAGGTTGGGGAAGATCGGGTAGTCGTAATCGCTGTCCGTCGTGGCGACATAACGTCGGCGCCGTCTCGGCTGCAATTCGTGCTCACGCATCAGCCAGCGCACCTTCTTGCCGTTGACGATCAGACCCTGATGGCGCAAAGCGGCCGTGACCCGGCGATAGCCGTAGGCCTCGAACTCGTCGCAGATCGCCCGGATTCGCGCCATACACTCGGCATCGCCGACTTTCACCGGTGGCGCGTCATAAAAGGTCGAGCGCGCGATCCCCATCAGCCGATCCTTTGGCGACGGAGAGACATGGGGCCGCCGATCACGGATGTAGGCCCGCTTCTCGGCGACCGTGTGCTTCTCAGCGCCCCCTTTAGAAACTCCAGCCCGAGAGCCTGGCGGCCGACCAGCCGCTCGAGCGCAGCAATCCGGGCTTCATAGTCGGTGATCAGGCTCGCCGCCTCGGCATTCTCGTCGAATTCGCCAGCTTCGAACTTGGCGACCCACACCCGTATCAGGTTGCGGCAGATGCTATGATGGCGCGCGATATGGAGGTAGTGATGGCGGAATGGATTCACTGCGGCGCTGGCCGTTGTCACCAGCGAATTATAAGTGACGAGGTCGACGTCACGGATTGGCTTGGCGCGACATCGGCTGGGTTCGTGGCGTGCAATAATGTTTTGGAGGTCTGCTCATGGCTCAGACGATCCGTGAAGCCGTTGCCGTGTTCGACGATGCCGACACGCTGGAACGGGCGGTTTTTGACCTCGAAACCAAGGGCTTCGACCGCGCCGCCTTCAGCGTTCTGGCGGACGAGGCCGCAGTCGAGAAGAAGCTCGGCCATCGCTACAAAAGCGTCGCGGAGATGGAAGACGAACCGCGCGCGCCGCACGAGACCTTCTTCTCCCGGATCTCGCGGGTGGAAAGCGAGTTCGGTATTCCCATCGGTCTCGCATCGATCGGGTTTCTGGCGCTCGGCGGCATCGGCGGCGGGCTCGCGGCCCTGGTTGCGGCGGGCGGCGGCGCGATGTTCGGGGCGGCGCTCGGCGGTCTGATCCACCGCCACCATGCCGCGCGCATCCAGGAACAGCTAGCCCGGGGCGGGCTTCTGCTGTGGGTCAATGTGCGCAACGCCGCCGAAGAGAAGATCGCGGTCGAGACGCTCGAGGTTCACTCAGCCCACGATGTCCACGTCCACGCGATCCCGGTCTGAATGCGAAAATTAGAGCCTGCCGAACAGCGCGGCCGTATCCAACATGCGGCAGGAGAAACCCCATTCGTTGTCGTACCAGCCGACGACGTGCGCGAGCCCTTCGCCGACGACGGCGGTCTGCGTCGCATCGAAGATGCAAGAGGCCGGGTTGTGGGTGAAATCGACGCTGACCAGCTTTTCGGTGTTGTAGTCCAAGACTCCGCGCAGCCTCCCGCGGCTGGCTGCCTGCATCGCATCATTGATTTGCGACACCGTCGCCGGCGTTTTTAGAACCAGGTCGAGCGAGACGAGCGAGACGTCAGGTGTCGGCACCCGGATCGCAACCCCGTCGAGCTTGCCTTTGAGTTCCGGTATCACCAGACCGATTGACCGCGCCGCCCCGGTGCTGGTCGGGATCATCGACAGTGCCGCTGCCCGGGCGCGCCGCAGATCGTGGTGCAATGTGTCGATTGTGTGCTGGTCGCCCGTATAAGAATGGATCGTCACCATGTAACCCTGCAGGATGCCGAAGCTGTCGTGCAGCACCTTCGCCATCGGCCCGAGGCAATTGGTCGTGCAGGACGCGTTTGAAATCACCGTCATGTCGCGGGTGATCGTCTTTTCGTTCACGCCATAGACGATTGTCGCGTCGGCGCCGGTGGCGGGTGCCGAGATCAGCACCTTGCGCGCGCCGGCGGTGATCAGCTGCTCAGCGGTTTCTTTCTTCGTGAAATGACCGGTGCATTCCAGCGCGACGTCGACGCCGCGGAACGGCAGCTTGGCCGGATCCCGCTCGGCCGAGACTTTGATTGGGCCGCAACTTCGACCGGCATAGCGGATCGTAATGGCATCGTCATTGATTTCGACCTGACCGGGGAAGCGGCCGTGCACACTGTCGTAACGGAACAGGTGCGCATTGGCCTCGATGCTGCCGAGGTCGTTGATGGCGACAGGAATGATATCATCGCGTCCGTTTTCAACCAGCGCCCGCAGTACGAGCCGCCCGATACGCCCGAAACCGTTGATTGCGATCTTCACCGTCATTGCCGTCACTCCTTCGTCTTGGATTTGGCACCGAGTTGGGGAGCGGCCGCACGAGATCTGGCGTAAAGCCGGTCCACATCGCCACGTCGGCACAATTGCGTGCCTTGTCCCAAAAGTGCGGCCGCTCCCGCCGCCATACCCAGTTGCACTGCCTGCCGGACCGGCAGTTCGCGGGTGAGGCCGACAAGAATACCAGCCAGCATGCTGTCGCCGGCGCCGACCGTACTTTTCGCTTCTACGGGGATGGCCGGGAAGCGGGCGACCCCGGCCGCGCTTGCCAATAGCGCCCCTCGGGGTCCAAGAGACAGTACGACAATTTCGCTGCGGCCCTCCGCAATCAGCTCGCGCGCGGCTTCTTCTTCCTGGCGCTCGCCGCGGATGGCCCCGCCAGTCAGATCTTCGAGCTCGCGCAGGCTCGGCTTCAGCAGATAGATGCCGGCGCCGGCCTGTTTCAGTGCCTCACCGGAAGTGTCCAGGACAAAGCGCTTGCCGTGATGCCTCGCGAGCGCCGCGACGCGCGCATAGAAATCGGCGGGTACGCCGAGCGGCAGGCTGCCGCTGGCGACGATGTAGGCAGCGCCCGACATCGCGGCCGACAGCTGGTCGAGGCAGCGCTCCTGATCGGCCGCGCCGATCTCCGGTCCCGGCAGGATAAAGCGGAATTGATTGCCGCTCCGGCGCTCCTCGACGGCAAGGCTCTCGCGGGTAAACCCGGCGATCGCGACGGCCGCATGCTCGACGCCCTCCCCGCGCAGCAGATGGCGGATCATCTCGCCAGCCGATCCGCCGGCCGGGAAGATTGCCAGCGCCTCGCTGCCCAGGGCGTGGGCCGCCCGTGCGACGTTGATCCCGCCGCCGCCCGGATCGTAGCGCGGCGTCTCGCAACGCATTTTGTGCGTCGGCACGACGCGCTCCGTCGCCGTCGCAATGTCGAGCGCGGGGTTCATCGTCAACGTAACGATCGCGGCCATCGTTGCATCTCGCCGGGATGCTATTGCGCCGCCAAGGGAGCCCCGGCGCTTTGCTGCTCGGCGTCGTGGACGACGGTCATCGTGCGCAGCAGGCTCGCCGGGTTGACGCTGATCGAATCGATGCCGAGGCCCGCCAGAAACTGCGCGATCTCGGGATAGTTGGCCGGCGCCTCGCCGCAAATCCCGACGTGGCGGTGGTTGCGGTGCGCGCCGGTCACAGCAAGGCGCAGCATCTCGAGCATGCCGGGATCGCGCTCGTCGAAATCGAACGCGACGATTGCCGAATTGCGGTCGACCCCGAGGGTCAGTTGCGTCAGGTCGTTGGAGCCGATCGAGAAGCCGTCGAACAGTTCGGCAAACTGGTCGATCGCGATGACGTTGTTCGGGATCTCGCACATCACGTAAATTTCGAGGCCGTTCTCGCCGCGCACGAGGCCGTGCTTCGCCATCTCGGCGATGACCTGCTTGCCCTCGGCCACGCGGCGGCAAAACGGCACCATGATCCGCAAGTTGGTTAGTCCCATCTCGTCGCGGACCCGCTTCAGTGCCGCGCATTCGAGCGCAAAGCCGGCGGCATAGGCTGGGTGGGCATAACGCGAGGCGCCGCGGAAGCCCAGCATCGGATTAGCCTCTTTCGGCTCGAAGCCGGCGCCGCCCAACAGGCTCGCATATTCGTTGGTCTTGAAGTCGGAGAGGCGAATGATCACCGGCTTCGGCCAGAACGCCGCGGCAATCGTGCCGACGCCCTCGGACAGCCGTTCGATGAAGAAATCGGTCGGCTTTGCGTAATTGCGGGTCAGCCTCTCGATCGCGCGCCGCGCCGTCTTGGCGACGATCTTTTCGGGGCAGGCGAGCGCCATCGGGTGGACGCCGATATGCTCGCCGACGATGAATTCCATGCGCGCGAGGCCGACCCCGTCGTTCGGCAGCATCGCAACGTGAAAGGCCAGTTCGGGATTGCCGAGATTTACCATGATCTCAGTCTTCGGCCGCGGCACGACACTGGCCGGGACGCGGGTCGCCTCGAACGGCAGCCTGCCTGCATAGACATTGCCCGTCTCGCCGGTGGCGCAGCTAACCGTCACCGTCATGCCGGTCTTCAGCGTCTCGGTTGCCGCTTCGGCGCCGACGACCGCCGGTACACCGAGTTCGCGTGCGACGATCGCGGCATGGCAGGTGCGGCCGCCGCGATCGGTGACAATCGCGCCGGCGGTTTTCATAACCGGCTCCCAATCGGGGCTCGTTGCCTCGGCGACGAGCACCTCGCCCGGGCGGAATGCGGCAAGCCCCGCCTTGTCGGTAATGACCCGGATCGTGCCGGCGGCGATCTTCTCGCCGACCGCCCGGCCGGTTACCAGTACCGGTCCATCGCCTTTCAGCGCATAGGTCTCGAAGTTTTCTGTGGTTCGCTGCGAGGCGACCGTTTCCGGCCGCGCCTGGACGATATAGAGCTTGCCGTCCTCGCCGTCCTTGGCCCATTCGATGTCCATCGGGGTCGGATGTCCGGCGAGTTTCGAGTAGTGGTCCTCGATGCGGATTGCGTAATCGGCCAGTTCGAGCACCTCCGCATCGGTCAGGCAAAAGCGCTCGCGCTCTCTCGACGGGGTCGGCCGATTGCGGGTGCTCGCGGCGCCTTTTCCGCGGGCGAAGACGAGGCGCATCTCCTTGCCGCCGAGCGCGCGGCTCAATACCGCGCGGCGGCCCTGCCGGAAGGTCGGCTTGTGCACATAGAACTCGTCGGGATCGACCTTGCCCTGCACGATGTCCTCGCCGAGACCATAGGACCCGGTGATGAACACCACGTCGCGAAAGCCGGATTCGGTGTCGAGCGTAAAGATGACGCCGCTCGCTGCGAGATCCGAACGCACCATCTTCATGACACCCACCGACAATGCGACCTTAAAGTGGTCGAAGCCGTTGTCGATGCGGTAGACGATCGCGCGGTCGGTGAAGATCGAGGCGAAGCATTGCCGGCACGCCTCGACGACGGCGGCTTGGCCGCGCACGTTTAGATAGCTCTCATGCTGGCCGGCAAAGCTGGCGGTCGGCAGGTCCTCGGCAGTGGCCGAGCTGCGCACCGCGACCGCAACGTTCCTGCCGCATTCGCGTTCGAGTTCGCGGTACGCGGTACGAATATGCTCGCGCAGGCCGGTGCTGCCGGTTGCCTGGTATACGATCTCGCGCGCCTTTTTGGCGCGTTCGGCGAGCGCTGCGACATCGCGATGGTCGAAGCCGGAAAGAAGCGCGCGCAACTCCTCCCACGCGCCGGCCGCGGTCAGCGCTTCGCGATAGGCTTCGGCGGTCAGCGCAAAACCGTTGGGCACACGGATACCTTCCTTCGCCAGCTCGGAGTAGAGCTCGCCAAGCGAGGCGTTCTTGCCGCCCACTACAGCGACATCGCCGTTGCGCAAGTCGGAAAACCAGCGGACATAGGGGGATTTGATGGTCATCGGGTCTGCTCCCGCCGTTGCATCGGAACTCTGACCCACCCGCGGCCGCGAGAAATTGATCCTGATCAATTGCAGCGCGTCACCTGGGTTAGGTATTTTCCCAGACTGGTGCATCGTAGAGGTAGTTCTTACATTTCCGTACCTGTCCGGGCACCGGCTGAACGGCCAGTGCCGAAACCTCCGATAGCATTGGCTGCACCTTACATGCCAATCGCATACGGGTGGCAAATGGGCTTCTGAAAGGATGGGCAATGGAAGGAAGTCCATTGCCCGGCAAACCACCGACGCAAGCGTGTCTGGCGTTTCCCAGTTGGTTTCGGCCTATTACACCAATGTGCCGGACCCGAGCGCAGCGGACCAGCGGGTGCTATTCGGTACATCCGGGCATCGCCGCTCCGCGTTGCAAAACACTGGCAATGGGGGATCTGAGAGTGACCTACCGGAAGGAATTCATCGTCGTACCAGGCGAGACAGCGTACCTGGCGAACATCGATCCATCGTACACCGGCAAGCACGAGTTGCACGAGAAAGCCTCGCCGGAGATCCGCAAGCAAGTCGAACGTATGGATCGGCTACAGTACCTCCTCTACGCCGATGCCGGCCAGTCGCTGCTGATCGTATTGCAGGCACTGGACGCGGGCGGCAAGGACGGGGTGATCCGGCATCTGTTCACCGGCATGAACCCCCAAGGAACATCGGTCTACGGCTTCAAACAGCCGAACCCGGCGGAGCTTGCCCACGATTTCCTTTGGCGTGCGCATCAGCGGGCGCCGGGCCGCGGCGAAGTCGTGATCTTCAACCGGTCGCATTACGAGGACGTGCTGGTTGTCCGCGTGCACGACCTGGTGCCCCGCTCGGTGTGGTCGAAGCGCTACGATCTGATTAACGATTTCGAGCGGATGCTGTCCGAGAACGGCACCAAAATACTCAAGTTCTATCTGCATATCAGTCCGGAAGAACAGTTGGAGCGCTTCCGTCGGCGGCTCGACGACCCGGCGCGTCAGTGGAAGATCAGCGAAAGCGATTATTCGGAGCGCGAGCTGTGGCCGCAATACAGCGCGGCCTACGAGGAAGCCCTCGGACGAACCAGCACCAAATGGGCACCGTGGTATGTGATCCCGGCCAACCACAAATGGTTTCGCGACATGGCGATCTCCGAGATCATCGCCGATACGATGGAGGACATGCGGCTCAAAACACCGACGCCCCGCATCGATCTGGCCGACATCCGGCGCAAATATTACGCCGCACAGCAGCAATTGCGCGGCAGCGTACGCAGTTTTTCGGAATGATCGGGTTCCGGTCCGGGCGCAACAGACTGCCGGACGGCATTATTCTCTTCTGCCATTGGTGCCTCGCGATCAGCAGGGAAGGGAGCGCACGAATGCTAACACGTGACAATCTGCCGCAATGTCCGCTATCAGACAGATTGTGCGCTTTTTGTTTTTTTGCGGCAGCCCCGCGGCGCATCCGCTGTCAGGAAAGGCGGTGCAGTTGCTCGTGGTCGATGCGATAGCACTCGCACGCCGCGCCTTCGAGCCCGGCGCGATCAACAATGGCAAGCTGGCCGTGGCGATAGCGGATAAAGCCATTGCGCTGCAGTTCGCGAGCGATTCGCGGTCACGCCGGTGCGCCGCACGCCGAGCATCGACGCGAGCAACTCGTGGGTCATCGGCATCGTGTCGGCGCGGGTACGCTCCCACGCCATCAGTAGCCAACGGGCAAGGCGCTGCTCGACCGAATGATGCAGGTTGCAGGCGGCGGTCTGTGCGCCAAGGTCAAGAAACGTGTCGACAAAGCGCAGCACGATTTCGTGAATTGCCGGCTGCTGCTCGAAGGTGAGGCGGCACGCGGCTGCAGCGATGCTTAGCGCGGTGCCGGGAACCTGGACGATGACACGCTGGGCCGAGTTAGCGGCGCCGAGCAGCAACGGCGCGCCCGCCATACCCTCGGCGCCGATCATGCCGACCTCGCCCATCGCGCCGTTCGCCATGACGGCCAGCACGGACAGCACCCCTTGCTCGGGGAAATAGACATGATCGATTGGGGTATTCTGCTCTTAGAGGATTTGCCGCGACGACAGCGAAACCGGATCGAGATGCGGCCCGAGATGGCCGAAGACTTGCTCGGGCAACGCCGCGAGCAGCCGGTTTCGCAGCGTCCCGCTGGATGGAATGGTCATGCGCAAATATCCACCGCTTTGGTCCGGCCCGCCATGCCAGACCGTTCGGAGATGCGTCGGCGGGGCCGCGCCGACACGCCCTTGAAACCAAAATAATGGCTGATCGCGCGCCTGGCGCTGATGCAGCGCAATGCCGGCGTAAAGCGCACCCATCGTAACGTCCACACAATATGGATGTACAATCGGGGATGCGGCGCCGGCGGAAGCGGGACCGCGCGCCAGCTTGAGCGACGCGGCGAAACCGGCTGGAGACGACCGAACCGGCTGGTGCTACCGCGTCTCCTTTCTCAATCATTACGCCCGCGGCGCCCGAGCCTTCACGGCGTGCCAGCGTTCAATCGCTACCCCGCTCACTGACTCGCCCGACGAGGCGCTCGCGGCCGCCAAAAAAGCGCTTTGCCGAGCTGGACGGTGTTCCCGACTGGCAGGTCCACGGGGCGACGATCGAAGTCGGATTGATCGAGGTCAATGAGGCAGCCGCGGACCAGGAGGAAGAATCACCCATCGCAGAACCTTGACCGGCCAGTCGCGGCTGGCACCGGCATTACAGCGATCGGCGAAAAAATAGCGAGAGGAGAGGCGGATGAGCTTCGACCGGGAAGCGCGCATAAGAGAGCGGGCGCATGCGATCTGGCTGGAGGAGGCGCAACCCGATGGCCGGCACGAGGATCACTGGTATCGCGCGGCGCAAGAATTCGCACAAGAGGAGCCGGCGCCTGACCCGCCGCGACGGCTCGTACGCCGCCCCGCCCCGCGCAAGGCCGCTGCGTCGCGCCTGGCGCCAAGGGGCGAACGGACGAGGCGGGAGGGTATCGGGCGATGACGCAGCCCGCAACGGTAACCGGGCGGATGACCCGTGGGTCCGTTCAGGGCTTCCCGGACTGAATCAGTCAGTCGCGGCCGGCGGCAGTGAGCCGCGGAAGCGTCGGAAGGTGAGTGAGCGCATGAGGTCTACAATGCCACAGCACCGACAGGATTTGACGCCGCTCCTCGGTCCGGCGAGCGCGCGCGGCACCGGACCCATCCGGAATCGGCGGCCGTCCTATGTCGATTTGTTGCCGCCGTGCAACCATGCGTGCCCAGCCGGTGAACAGATCCAGGCCTGGCTTGCTCTCGCACAGGCGGGCGAGTTCCGTGCCGCCTGGGAGAAGCTGGTTGGCGACAACCCGCTGCCCGCGGTGCACGGCCGCGTCTGCTATCACCCGTGTGAGATCGCGTGCAATCGCGCCGGCGTCGACGAAGCGGTCAGCATCCATGCGGTCGAGCGCTTTCTGGGCGACCTCGCGACGGCCGAAGGTTGGGCGCTGCCGATCGATCGGTCGCCGAGCGGCCGGCGGGTGCTCGTCGTCGGCGCCGGACCGAGCGGATTATCTGCCGCCTATCATCTCGCCCGAATAGGTCATTCCGTCGAAATTCGCGAAGCCGGTCCTGTCGCCGGCGGCATGATGCATTTCGGCATCCCCGCCTACCGCCTGCCGCGCGCCGACCTGTTCGCGGAGATCCGGCGCATCGAGGAGATGGGTGTCAAGATCACGCTCAATCACAAAGTCGGGGATGTCGTCGCCGAGCGCGACGCCGGCGGTTTTCATGGGGTGTTCATCGCGATCGGCGCCGAGGTCGGCCGCCACGTCGACATCCCGGCGCGCGACGCCGGCCGGGTGCTCGATGCTGTAAGCCTGCTGCGCGAAGCCGATGCCGGCGAGGCGCCGCGGCTCGGCCGCCGCGTCGTCATCTATGGCGGCGGCAACACCGCGATGGATGCAGCGCGCACCGCCCGACGGCTCGGCGCGGACGAAGCTCTGATCGTCTATCACCGCGACCGCGCGCATATGCCGGCGCGCACCTTCGAAGCCGACGAGGCGATCGAAGAAGGTGTCAAGATCAAGTGGCTGACGAGCATCAAGGAAATCGTCGGTCCGTCGCTGACCGTGGAGCGCATGACGCTCGATGCGAACGGGCGGCCGCAGCCGACCGGCGAATTCGAGACGCTCAAAGCCGACGCGGTCGTCCTGGCGCTCGGGCAAGAAACCGACACTGCGTTTCTGCGCAGGGTGCCCGGCATCGGGTTCCGGCCGGACGGCACGGTCATCGTCGATGCCCAAATGATGACTGGCCACCCCGGAATTTTCGCTGGCGGCGATGTCGTGCCGGGCGAGCGCACGGTGACGGTCGCGGTGGGTCACGGCAAGCGTGCCGCCCGCAATATCGATGCCTGGCTACGCCGGGCGACCTACGCGGAGTCGTCACCGCCGCCGCTGGTGTCGCGCGAGATGCTGCGCCTGCCAGTGTTTGCGGCAGCCGAGCGCAGCCAGCAGCACCAGCTCCCTCTTGCAGAGCGCGTCAGCGGGTTCGAGGAAGTCGTGTCGGGGCTCGGCGAGACGGAAGCTCGCTACGAGGCACAGCGCTGTCTCTCCTGCGGCAACTGCTTCGAATGCGATAATTGCTTTGCGGCGTGTCCCGAACAGGCGATCGCAAAGCTCGGGACTAGGCGCGGCTACCGGGTCGATTTCGCCTTGTGCACCGGCTGCGCCATCTGCTTCGAGCAATGCCCCTGCCATGCGATCGACATGGTCGCCGAGACGCCGGCGGCCGCGGCCCCTGACGGCCCGATCGGCGAGCCGCTGGCGCCAGGCGGCTTTTGCCTGCGCGCGTGAGGTCGACAGTGATGAATCAGAAGGAAACGCTGGACGGCAACGCCGCGGTCACGCATGTCGCCTACCGCGTCAACGATGTGTGCGCGATCTTTCCGATCACGCCATCCTCGCCGATGGCCGAACTCGCCGATCAATGGTCGGCCGAGGGTCGGCCGAACCTGTGGGGAGCGGTACCCGTCGTGCAGGAGATGCAGGCCGAGGGTGGCGCCGCCGGCGCCGTGCACGGGTCGTTGCAGGCGGGTGCGTTGACCACGACCTTCACTGCCTCGCAGGGCCTCCTCTTAATGATCCCAAACATGTTCAAGATCGCCGGCGAACTCTCGCCGACAGTCTTTCATGTCGCAGCGCGGTCGATCGGCACCCAGGCGTTGTCGATTTTCGGTGATCATTCCGACGTCATGGCGGTGCGCCAGACCGGTTTTGCACTTCTCGGCGCGGCGTCGGTGCAGGAAGCGCACGATCTGGCGCTCGTCGCGCAGGCGGCAACATTGGAGGCGCGCGTGCCCTTTGTCCATTTCATGGACGGGTTCCGCACCTCGCACGAAGTCAATACGATTGCGATGCTGCCGGACGAGGCGATCCGCGCGATGATCGACGACGATCTCGTGCGCGCGCATCGCAGACGCGCGCTAAGCCCAGAGCGGCCGCTGACGCGCGGCACGGCGCAGAACCCCGACACGTTCTTCCAGGCGCGCGAGACCGTAAACCCGCATTACCGAGCCGCCGCCGGCATCGTGCAACGGGCGATGGAGCGTTTCGCGGCGCTAACTGGCCGGCACTATCATCTGTTCCGCTATGACGGCCATCCGCAGGCCGAGCGGGTCGCGGTCGTGATGGGTTCGGCGGCCGAGACATTGCGCGCCACGGTCGCGCATCTAAATGCCCGGGGCGAGCGTGTCGGCATCGTGCAGGTGCTACTCTACCGCCCGTGGTCGGCGAGCGATTTTCTCGCCGCTTTGCCGGCGAGCGTGCGGCGCGTTGCGGTGCTCGACCGCACCAAGGAACCGGGCGCGCCGGCCGAGCCCTTATGCCTCGATGTCGCACAGACGCTGGCCGACGCCGCCGCGCGCGGTTTGCGCCCCAACCTGCCGCTCGTCGTCGGCGGCCGCTACGGCCTGTCCTCGAAGGAATTCAACCCAGCGATGGCCAAGGCCGTATACAACCATCTGGCGGCGCCCGACCCGCACGGCGATTTCACGGTTGGCATCACCGACGATGTCTGCGGCACCAGCCTGCCGGTCGATGCCGGCTTCGACATCGAACCGTCTGGCATCCATCGCGCCTTGTTCTGCGGCCTCGGGGCCGACGGCACAGTCGGCGCCAACAAGAACAGCGTCAAGATTTTGGCCGAGGACGCCGGTCGCTTTGCGCAGGGTTACTTTGTCTACGACAGCCACAAATCCGGTGCCGAGACGATCAGTCATCTGCGTTTCGGCGATGCGCCGATCGCCGCCCCCTACCTGCTGCAGGCGGCTGACTTTATCGGCGTGCACAAATTCGATTTTCTCGACAAGCGCGACGTGCTGGCGGCGGCGCGGCCGGGCGCGACGGTGCTGATCAACGCCCCTTACGACGCCGCCTCTGTGTGGCAACACCTGTCGCGGCCGGCGCAGCAGCATATCGTCGATAAGCAGCTGCGCCTCTTTGTCATAGACGCGAGTGGCCTCGCGCAACGCCTTGGTCTCGGCCCGCGCGTCAACACGATCCTGCAGACCGCCTTTTTCGCGATCAGCGGCGTCCTGCCGCGCGATGAAGGCATCCGCCGCATCCGTCACGCGATCGAGAAGACCTATGGCACTCAGGGCAAGGCGGTTCTCGACAAGAACTTCGCCGCGGTCGATGCCGCCGTCGCCCATCTGCACGAAGCGGCAATTCCAAAGGCGGTCACCTCGACACGGGAGCTGCTGGTCTTTGTGTCGGATGACGCGCCCGACCAGATCCGCCGAATCGCCGCGCTGCAATTCGCCGGGCGCGGCGACGAAATCCCAGTCAGCGCGCTGCCGGCCGACGGCAGCTATCTCGGCGGCACGACGCAATACGAAAAGCGCAATGTCGCGTATGAGGTGCCGGTGTGGCGGCCGGATTTGTGCATTCAATGCGGCCAGTGCAGCATCGTCTGCCCGCACAGCGTGGTCCGCGCTAAGGCTTATGAGTTGGCGCTGCTTGTCGACGCGCCCCATGCCTTCCCGTCGGCGGCGGTCAATGTCCGCGGTTATCCCGACAAGCGCTTTACGCTGCAGATCGCGGTCGAGGACTGCACCGGGTGCGGCATCTGCATCGACCACTGCCCGGCGCACGATCCGCTCGATGCCAAGACGAAAGCGATCAACCTCGCTGAACGGCTGCCGCTGGTCGATCAGGGGCGGCGCGATCTGGCGTTTTTCGACGCATTGCCCGAACACCGGCGCGAAGAAGTCGATCTGCATCTGTCGCGCGGCCTGCAATTCGTCCGGCCGTTGTTCGAGTTCTCCGGCGCCTGCGCCGGCTGCGGCGAAACACCGTATCTGAAGCTCCTGTCGCAATTGTTCGGTGATCGCCTGCAGATCGCCAACGCCACCGGCTGCTCGTCGATCTACGGCGGCAACCTGCCGTCGTTGCCGTGGCGCGCCGGCGCCGACGGCCGCGGTCCGGCGTGGAACAACAGCCTTTTCGAGGACAATGCCGAGTTCGGTCTCGGCATGCGTCTCGCGATCGATCAGCAGGCGGCCATCGCGCGCGATCTGGTGCGGGCGCTGGCCGATCGGATCGGGCCGCGCCTTGCCGACGACGTCCTCGCGGCGCCGCAACGCACCGATAGCGAGATTGTCGCGCAGCGCGTACGGGTGGACGAATTGCGCCGCGTGCTCGGCGAGCCGGCGGATGGCCCGGCACAGGATCTGCTGGCCGTCGCGGAATACCTCGTGCGGCGCAGCCTGTGGATCGTCGGCGGCGACGGGTGGGCCTACGACATCGGCGCCGGCGGGCTCGACCACGTTCTCGCGCAGAACCGCGACGTGAACGTGCTGGTGCTCGACACCGAGGTTTATTCGAATACCGGCGGTCAATCATCAAAGGCGACGCCGCTCGGCGCCTCGGCCAAGTTCGCCGCCGCCGGCAAGCGTACGCCGCGCAAGGATCTGGCGTTGCAGGCGATCGCCTACGGCTACGTATACGTGGCCCAGGTTGCATTGGGCGGCAGCCCCGAGCAGACAATTCAGGCAATGCGCGACGCCGAGGCTTATGACGGACCGAGCCTCGTCTTGGCGTACAGCCATTGCATCGCTCACGGCTTCGATCTGCGTGACGGCATGAAGCAGCAGCATCGGGCGGTCGCCAGCGGATACTGGCCGCTGTTCCGCTACGATCCGCGGTTGCGCGGCGCCGATATGAACCCGTTCCGCCTCGACAGCACACGGCCGCGCCTGCCGCTCGAAGAGTACGCCTATCGCGAGCTGCGCTACCGGATTCTGACGCGAACGCGGCCGGACGATGCGCGCATGCTGTTGCGCCAGGCGCAGGCGTCGGTCGACGAGCGCTACCGCCTCTATGAGGACATGGCGGCGCGCGACGGCACCCGTTTCCGTCCGTTCTGGCAGGAGGAGGCCGCGACGCAGGCCGAGCCGGCGCCGCCGGCAAAGGCGGCGCAATGAACCTCCAGACCGACTACCTCGGCTTGTCGCTGGCACATCCGGTCCTGGCCAGCGCCTCGCCACTCTCGGCGACCGTCGACGGCATTCGGCGGCTCGAAGACGCCGGCGCAGCAGCCATCGTCACCGCCTCGATCTACGAGGAAGAGATCGAGGCCGAGCGGGCCGCGCTAGACGCCTTCGGCGCAATCGGTGCCGACAGCCACCCGGAAGTGACCAGCTACCTGCCGCCGTTGTCGGGATATCACGGTGCGCTCGCCGCCCGCCTCGAGGTCGTCCGGCGCGCCGCCGACAGCCTCTCCATTCCGTTGATCACCAGCCTCAACGGCATCACCCGCGAGGGGTGGACGGGCATCGCCGCTGACCTTCAATCCGCCGGTGCGGCGGCGATCGAGCTCGATCTGTTTCATCTGCCCGATGATCCGCGCGAGAGCGCCGCCGATGTCGAGCGCCGCCTGGTTGAGACCGTGCGCGGCGTCTGCGCAGCAGTCGCCATTCCCGTCGCCGTCAAGCTGTTTCCTCACTTCACCGCGCCGCTGCATCTGGCCGACGCGCTTGCCGACGCGGGCGCGAGCGGCGTCGTCCTGTTCAACCGCCCTTATGAGCCGGACATCGATCTCGGGGCGCTCGACTTCCGGCCGAGCCTGCGGTTATCGACGTCCGACGACATCCGTCTCCCGCTGATGTGGATCGCGCTCCTCGCGGGCCGGACTGCGCTCAGCCTCGTCGGCGGCAGAGGCGTCGAAGGAGCGGACGAGATCGTCAAGTACCTGCTCGCCGGCGCTGACGCAGTGCAGACCGCATCGGCGTTATTGCGCCACGGCCCCGATCATATCGGTCACCTGAAACGGGGGCTGGCCGAGTGGCTGGAGGTGCATGGCGCCAACTCGGTCGACGAGATTCGTGGTCGCCTTTGCGTCGACCGGCCTGCTGTGGCGGAGGCGCTGTTTCGTGCGGATTACCGGCAGACGCTGGCGCTCGGCTATCGGTCTGATGAGGGCGACCGGTTGCCGGCCGAATCTCAAGATGGAGGAACAGAATGAAAGCGCTCGTCTATCAAGGGCTACGAGACGTTCGGCCATGCCGCAACGACGGGCGCGCTCAAGGTCATCATCAGGTCATCATCGCCGCTTCGTAAGTCGAGCAAAACGCTAGCATGGGGCCCTCGAATGCAGCTCATCGAAAATCGCAAATTCGACGAGTTGCAACTGGGCGACAGCGCGAGCTTGGCGCGAATGCTGACGCTCAAAGCGATATGGGTCGGATTCACGTCACCTGACAGGAGCGCGAAGATTTCGATGTCGTTTTGGTCGAGCCCGAAGCAAAAATCCGTGCCGCCGCCGAGCAGGCGGGCGTCGATCTGTCGCCCTATACGCTCGTCGCGACCGCGCACAGCCACGCCGCGGCGGCCATTGCCGTTGCATTGGCCCGCGACGGCAAAGTCGAGGCGCTGATGAAGGGGGCGCTGCACACTGACGAGCTGATGCGCGAGGTCGTCGCCGAAGCGGGCGAATTGCGCACTGCGCGCCGGATCAATGCCGGCTCATCGAGCATCAAGTTCTCGCTGTTCCCGGCCGACGCGCGCCCAAGCCGGCGGGACCTGCTGTGCGACGGCGAGATGGAGGGGATCGACGATCGCATCCACTTTTTCGCCAGGGACGCGGCCGGCAGAGCCTCGTCGACCGGGAGCCGGACGAGGGGTGCGACCACGCGGCGGCGTTGGCGGTTCTGCTACCGTGGTTGGAAGGGCGGTTTTCCGGCCGCCAAGTCGCCGCGGTCGGCCATTGCGTCGCGCAACTGCGCCTGCGGGTCCGTTTTGTGCAGGTTGTCATCATGACGCCACACGGGCCGATCCTCGAAATTGGAGCGGTCGCCCGTTCAACTAACGTTCGAAATCTGAGAGTTTGGATCGGGCCGAAGACCCCGGCCGGGCGATTAGCAGCCCGAATCTCGAAGACTTGACGATCGCGTCAGCACCGTAGAGAGCTGGGGCAGCCTGAGGCAGCGCTACGGCTTTCCCTCCCGCATCATTTGCCTTAACGTGATCCGCGAAATGCGGCGCATAGGCTGGATGCGGCAGCGGAGGGGGACGTGAGCAGCATCATCGAAAGCTGCCGGCCGCGCGAGGGTATTCTCCAGGGAACCTTCAACCCCGAGATCTTCACGGCGAGCCTCTCGGAGGTCGTTGCCCACTATCGCGGTCGCGGGGGGGGGGGATCGACAACCTCTATACCGATGCCGAGCAATTTTCCGCGACGGCACGGCTCCGACGGACGGCATCAACTTTGTCCTGCGAGGCGCGATGCTGCGCCTGTCAGGGGACAACATGGCTCCCGCCATCTATCGGCTGGAGACTGCGTTCGGAGGAGGGAAAACCCATACGCTCATAGCGCTGGCGCACCTAGCGTTCCGCGGCGCCGAGCTTACCGCAGTTGCCGCGCCTGTGATTGATGGGGCGACGCTTCCTTCGCCCGGCGAATGCAGCGTCGCGGGGGTCGCCGGCGACGAACTGGCGGTTCATCGCCCGCGAGGCTCGGAACTGGTTCCATATACCTTGTGGGGCGAGATCGCGTTTCAGATCGGCGGCGAGGCGCTCTACCGGGCGCTCGGCGACGATGCGACCGCCACGGCGGCTCCAGGCTCGACCTATTTTGAGACCTGTTCAAAGGCCGCAAGGCGCTCGTCATGCTCGACGAGCTTGCGCAATACGCGGCCCGGCTGGAGGCGGCGCGACCCAATGGAGCCGAGCAGCTTGCCGCGTTCCCGCTGTCGCTCCATGGCTACGCGCGTACCCATAACGGGCTCGTGGTCGTCGTGACGCTTGTCAGCCAATCAGACGCGTTTGCACGGCAGACGCGGCGCATCGTCGACCTTCTTTCGCACATCCGAGGGTCACCGCTTACCGAATCCGAGGCGGAGGTGATCGCGGAACGAGCCTCCCGAGACGCGCAGAGCGTCGTGGCGCGCGATGCAACCGCTGTCGTGCCGGTCCAGGCTGCCGAGCTTTCGGGCGTCCTTGGCAAGCGGCTATTCACGTCGGTCGATCCGTCGGCGGCCGAGGCCGCTGTCCGGACATATGCCGAGCTTTACGAGCGCAGCTCTGCGGCGTTGCCCGACGAGGCGGTCCAGGCCGACTATCGGGACCGCATCCGGGCCTATTACCCATTCCACCCGCGGTTCCTCCACTTCCTGAACACCAAGCTTGCCACCGTCGAGACATTTCAGGGGACACGGGGCGTCCTTCGCCTGCTCGCCTTGGTCGTGCGGGACATCTGGACGAAGCAGCAATCCGTCCCGACGGTGCATACCGCGCATGTCAATCTGCGCGAACCCCGCATTGTCGACGAGATTTTGGGCCGCACCCGATCGGGCGAATTGAAGACCGTGCTCGACACCGATGTCGGCGGCCCGGATACCGGGATGCTCGCCGCAGGACGCAGCCGCGCGGAAATCGCCGACCGAAGCAACTCGCATCCAGCCGGCTATCCGCTGCATGAGCTAGCGTGGCGCGTCGTGTTCCTGCACAGCCTCGTCGGCAGGGCGGAAGGCCTCGGCTCGAACCTCTTCGGCATTACCGAACGCGACGCGCTGTTCGAAACGGCATTTCCCGGTTTGACTCCACCGCAGGTCGAAGCCTCGCTGCGCGAAATCGAGAACACGGCGTTCTATCAATCGCGCCTTGGCCGAGATCAGGGAAGGTCTGCGTGACGAGCCGGTCAAGCAATTGCTTGCGGCGACGGCCCGCAAGCTAGTTGGGGCCGAGAACGGCCTGTTCCGCGTCATTCCCGACGTGGCCGCGCCGGAGCACATCACCGACAATCTCGGCAGGCCCGTTCTCGGGATCGTGTCGCTCGATGCCGATCACCTCGATCCGGTGGCGCTGATCGAGACAAAAGGTCCTCGCGAAACGCGCACTCAGCAGAATATCGTTTTCCTGCTCGTCCCGGAGACGGTGTTCCTCGAAGGCGACCGATGGTCGGAGGATCGCGTCCAGAAGGCCAACGAGGCGCGCAACCGAATTGTCGATCTAGCGCGTACCGTCCTTGCCCTCCGTCGGCTAAACGACAAACCGGAGGATTACGGCATCCGCCGCGAACAGCTCGACCGCGATGATTTCGATGCACGCAGGAAAGGAACGCGAGCTGGCGCTCCAGACGGCGGTGACCGGCCTCTACCGGGTTCTGTGCTTTGCATCGGCATCTTCGGGCGCCGTTGTCCGGAAAGGAATCAGTCCGGCGGCCGGCGAGGGCGGCGCCGCAGTGCTCGCCAAGATCCAAAAGCTCTTGAAAAGCGAAGGCGAGATGGTCGCCGCCGATCGCGCGACAACCAACGAGGTGCTGATCAGCCTCGGAAAGCTGTTCTTCGACGCCCGCGCTGGCCAAAGCTGCGCGAGGCGTTCCTTTGGAACCGACGATGGCCGGTGTTGGAGCAGGCGGGCTTATTCGATCGGATCGTGCGCGAAGGCGTTGCCAAAGGTCACTGGTGCCTGTTCGACATGGGTGGCCCCGAGCGCGTCAAACCTGAGCGGTTTTACAGCCGCGAGACGGGCGAAGTGCCGTTCGACGCCGATCTTGGCGGCGCCGGCTGGTCGCTTGTCAGTCCCGCGGGGGCGAAGCAACGCGGCTGGGGGGCCGAGGCTCGGATCGAGGTCGCGACGGTTATCCCTTGGGTAGCGTCGATCATCGGAGATGCCGGTGCGACGACGGCCGGCGCCATCGCCGCGAAGGTGACTGAACAACACGGCGAGGTCCCGACCAACACCGTCTTGCAGGCGATCGATCGAATCGTGCAGGATGGCCGAGCGATGAGCTTTGCCGGCGATCCGGCCCAGGAAGCAAAACCCGATCGGCTCTTCCATGGTTCGGCCGCCGTCCTGTATCAGGTCGCGGCGCACGATGCGGTCGTCGCCCCCGCCGAGGCGGCAAAGCGCGGCTGGGTTACGCAGGAGGAGGTCGGCTACCGCTTTTGACCGGAGCCGATGGTCAGCGCGCGTGCTGCCCATCCTGAGCAGTTTGGCAGCCTCTATAATCGAGGCGCCAAGACGACGGTAGGCGTGCTCGATGTTGCCGAGCTTGAAATCGAAGGCGGCGGTCGGGTGCGGCTGACTGTGGAGAATGCCTCGCCAGCGGCCGTGAAGAGGCTCGGCGAATTGTTCGAGGTGCTGGCCACCGTCGCGAGGCCCGGCAAGGACACGTCGGTCGAGCTGGACATCGCCGAGCCTGACGAGACTTGCCTGCTGATCAAGGCGCTTAATTTCCTTCACGTCTGGTGGGCGCGCCGGCCGCTGACTCCGAGCCGCGCAGCGATCCTGGCATCGCTCTCCCCACCGGATGTCACGCCCGAACGGTTCTTGCGTCAGCTTGGCATCGAGCAGCGCGTCGGCAAGATCGATCACGGCATCCGCCACGGCCTGCGGGTCGCCGCCGTCGCGCAGTGTGATCCAGCCGAGGCGCGCCAGCTCGGCGATTCCCTCGGGCGAGATCGGCAGCCGCAAGACCATCTGTCGAAGGCCGCGCAGGGCGGTCGCTGGGCGGGGATCGGGCCGCCCTTTTCCGGCCTGCGGTGCTCACCCGATGGTAACGCGAGCCCTTCTGTCGAGGGAGATGATCTCAAGGGAGATGATCGTTTGGTGAACACCTCACCCAGCAGGCGCTTATTAGTTGCACCCTGGCTCGGATTGGAAGGAAGCATCGCTGGAGATTAAATCTCGGTCCGCCGGTTCTATCCTGGTTTGTGCCCCCGGATCAGGGATTTGACGGCCTTGACAACGTGTTCCGGGGTGAAGCCCAGCTCTCGCATCACGATCTCACCGGGTGCCGACCCTCCGAAGCAATTCAGCCCGATGATTGCGCCGTCGAGGCCTACGTAGCGCTCCCATCCGAGCGTGGAGCCTGCCTCGATGCTGACTCGCGCCTTCACGCCGGGAGGAAGAACTGTGTCCTTGTAGGATTGCGGTTGCGACTGAAACAAATCCCACGACGGCATCGAGACGACCCGGCTTGCAATTCCTTCGTGCGTCAGTTGGTTGTGCGCTTCTAGTGCAACCGACACTTCGGAACCGGTAGCGATCAGGATAACGGTCGGCGACCCCGTAGCGCAGTCGCTGAGAACATACGCTCCTTTCGCGGCACCGAGCGGCAGTGAAAGCCACGTGTACGAGCTCTACCTAGCGGTCGAAGACATCGATCACACCCGCACCAAGGCCAAGAGCCCGCAGACCAATGGAATCTGCTAGCGCTTCCACCGCACTGTGCTCGACGAGTTCTATCGGGTGGCGTTCCGCAAGAAAGATCTACCGCACGATCGACGAGCTGCAGGCCGACCTCGATACCTGGATCACCGAATACAATCAGCAACGGCCTTGACGCGCTCCCCTGGCGAAGGAGAAACTCATGGCCGCTTGACCACCGGCGACAGCCACAAAGGCTCAGACAGCCGGCACCGTCTGTCAGAGCAAATATCAGCTAATAGAGACTCGCCGGCGTCGACTTCTCCTTCCAACCCGCGCTCGACCGCGAGCGCGTCTTCGCTCTCGCCGAGCTTCAATTCGTTGATCGCCGTGCGGTCGGCCACTTCCTCGGCCCCCCGGCACCGGCAAATCGCATCTTGCCGTGGCGCTTGGCGTCGAAGCCGTCAAAGCCGGGCGCAGCGTCGACTTCACCATCCTGGCCGAGATCGTCGGCGCCTCGCCAAGGCCGGTGCGAAGGCCAGTTGCGCAAACCCATCCGCTGGTTCTGCCGATCCGCGCTGCTGATCGTTGACCAGATCGGCTCCCTGCCGGTCGTGCCCGGCGGTGGCAATCTGTTCTTCCAGCCGGTCAACGCCCGCTACGAAAAAGGCGCGATGATCCTGACCTCAAACCGCGGCTTTGCCCAGGGGCGAGAGGTCTTCGGCGATCCCGTCGTCGCCACCGCGCTGCTCGACCGCCTGCTCCACCACGCCGTCGTCATCCAGATCGAGGGGCCCAGCTACCGGTTGCGCCAGCACGCCGACCCGATGCCCGAGCACCTCCGCTTCAAGCCCCTCATCGATCCATCATTCCCGGCAGCCATTCCACCCCGCCGTGGCCGACCGCCAAAATTGCAACCTCTCGATCGGCCGGCCGGCTGATCCAGAAACGGGCGAATTTTACTTTGGTACAAATCGGGAAAGTTCATTCCGCATTGACACGGGGCTTGCGAGGTCGAGGGCGGAGTGGCGCCGGACGGGATTATAGAAGCCGTCAATGTAGCGGGCGATGGCCTGGATGGCTTGCCGGCGGGTGCCGAAGATGGTCCGCCACACAAGCTCGGATTTCAGCGTCTTGAAGAAGGTTTCGACCATCGCGTTGTCGTAGCAATTTCCCTTCCCGGACATCGAGATCAGGATGCCGTGCTTCTCGAGCTCGGCCTGATAATCGACCGAATAATACTGGCTGCCACGGTCTGAGTGATGGATCAGCCCAGCTGCCGGGCGACGTATGGCCAGAGCCTTGCGCAGGGGCGCGAGAGCCAGGTCCCGATGCAACCGGTCGCCGGTCGTCCAGCCGACCACCTGGCGGGCGAACTGGTCGATGACGACGGCGAGGTATAGCCAGCCTTCGCGGGTCCAAATGTAGGAGATGTCGGCGCGCCATTTCTGGTCAGGTCCGGTTGCGGTGAAGTCCTGATCGAGCAGGTTCGCAGCGACCGGCCAGGCGTGATGGCTATCCGTGGTCCGCTTGAACCGCCGTTTCTGCCGAGCCCTGAGGCCGTTCTCGCGCATCAGGCGGGCCGTCCGGCGGCGACCGACCAAAAGCCCGGCCTCCTGCAGCTCCCGCGTCATCCGCAGACTGCCATAGGTGCCGTTCGACCGGGCAAAAGCCGACCGGACACGCGCCAACAGCACCATGTCATCGCGTTGGCGGCGGCTGACGGTCCGCTCCTTCCAGGCGAAATAGCCTCTCTGGCGTGACGCCGAGCACGCTGCACAGACGATGGATGGGGAATTCTGCTTTCGCCGCATCGATGAGCGCGAACCTCATCGACTTCCCTCCCGGGCGAAAAAAGCGGTGGCCTTCTTCAGGATATCCCGTTCCTGCCGAGGGATTTTCGGCCAATGCTCTGTCGGCGTTCGCGCTCCCATGAACAGGCCGGTATCCCAGATCTTTTGCACGATGCGGTCCTGCGTCATTCCGAGAAACTTGGCCGTATCGGGTTTGTCAATGCGTGGGCAGGCTCGCATGGCCCTCGATGCGGGTGAGGTGGCGCGCATGCGAGGCGACAAGATTTTCGAGGAGCCGGTAGGTGCCGACCTTGACTGCGTTGGCGACGAAGAACGAGAGGATCGTATACCCCCAGACAAACCCGGCCACCCACCAGCCGATCGGCGCCATCGCGATGCCGTAGACGACGATCAGCGTGCCGAAAAGCTGCGTCGCCTCGCACGGCACGACCAGCTTCCAGCTCGGCCAAGGGCGCTGCCACACCCATCCCTTGTTCCGCGTCAGGTAGATCGTCATGTGGCCGGAGACCAGCAATTTGAGGAAGATCGTGGCCTGCAAGACCGCGGGCGGCAGGGCGAGATAGTCGCGCGCCAGCCAATAGAGAACGAAGCTTTCGAGCACGCCATAGATGCCGAGCGCCGAGGCGATCGTCAGCACCCGGTGCATGTCCCAGCGCACCGGCGTCCGCGCGAACGGGGCGTTGTCGTAGGCGATCATCATGATCGGGATGTCGTTCAAGAGCGCCAGCAGCACGACCATGATTGCGGTGACCGGGTAGAAGTTGAAAATCAGGATCGCCGCGGTCATGAACAGCAACAGCCGCATCGTCTCGGCGATGCGGTAGATCGCATATCCAGTCATTCGCTCGAAGATGCGGCGCGCCTCCTCGATCGCGGTGGTGATGACCGAGAGGCCGGGCGCTGTCAGCACCAGCGCCGCCGCGGCGCGCGCGGCATCGGTGGCGCCGGAGACGGCGATGCCGACATCGGCCTGCTTCAACGCCGGCGCATCGTTGACCCCGTCGCCGGTCATGCCGACTATGCAGCCGGCGCCCTGCAACGCCTTGACGATCTCGAATTTGTGCTCGGGAAAGACGCGCGCGAAGCCGTCGGCGGCCATGATCTTCGACAATTTATCGCCGGCAATCCCGTCTTGGAACACGCTGTCGGCGACCACGATGTTCTGACCGAGGTTCAGCTGACCAGCGATTTCGCGGGCGATCGCCTCGTGGTCGCCGGTCACCATCTTGATGTCGACGCCCATCTCGCGAGTCGCTTTGATCGTCTCCTTGCAGTCGTCGCGCGGCGGGTCGAACAGCGGGAGCAGGCCGAGATATTGCCACTTGCCGCCATCCTGGCGGGCGACCCCAAGCGTGCGGTAGCCGCGGCGGGCATCCTCTTCGACGAGCCCGGCGATGGCGCGCCGCTCGTCGTCACCCGGCTCGCACATATCGACGATGACCTGTGGCGCGCCCTTGGCGACCGCGAATTTCTCGCCGTCGCGTTCGACCTCTGCCGCGGCGCGCTTGACGACTGGGTCGAACGGGTGAAAGGCGCGCACCGTGTAGGGATCAACCGCGGCCGAGGGCGGGGTTCCGGCCAGGATCGCGGTGTCGATCGCATCAGGCGCGTCGCGCCGCGAGGCAAGTGCAGCGGCCAGCAGCAGTTCTTCGCGCGCGACGCCGACGGCCGGCTGCGGATCGCCGAGGGTCAGTTCGTTTTTGGTCAAAGTGCCGGTCTTGTCCGAGCACAGTGTGTCCATGCCAGCCATTTCCTCGATCGACACGAGGCGCGAGACGATCGCCTTCAGGTGCGCCAGGCGCTCGGCGCCGACCGCCATCGTCACCGACAGCACCGCCGGCAATGCCACCGGGATCGAGGCGACTGCCAGGATCAGCGCGAACTGCACCATTTCGAGAAGCGGGTTGTGGCGGAAGATGCCGGCGACGACGATGGTCAGCACGAGGCCGCCCGTCGTCAGGATCAGGAAATTGCCGATGCGCAAGACGGCGCGCTGGAAGTGTGAGACCGTGCCCGCCTGCTCGACGAGATGTGCAGTCTTGCCGAAATAGGTGTGCATGCCGGTCGCGGTGACGACCGCATTCATCTCGCCCTGCTTGGCGATCGAGCCAGAATAGGCGTCGTCCCCGGATTTCTTGTCCACCGGGAGCGACTCGCCGGTCAGCGCCGACTGGTCGACGGAGAGATAGGCGCCCTCGGCGAGCTTCACGTCGGCCGGGACGATGTTGCCGAGTTTGATCAGAATGAGGTCGC
The DNA here is from genome assembly GCA_963755435.1 of uncultured Alphaproteobacteria bacterium. GTDB lineage: Bacteria > Pseudomonadota > Alphaproteobacteria > ATCC43930 > CGMCC-115725 > AP-15. The sequence goes on along the minus strand of CAVWJX010000007.1, from coordinate 1,207 downwards.
CCGGCACCAGCAGGCGCGCCCCTATGTCGCGCCACTCGCCGTCACGCCTTACCCGCGCCATCAATGCAAGTCGCTGCTTCAACAGCGCAATTGCGTTATCGGCCTTGAATTCCTGCCAGAAGCCGACGCCGGCATTGATGAACAGCATCAACAGAATGATTGCCAGATCGCCCCAGTGACCGAGCACGGCCGACAGTACGGCGGCGATTTCGATCATCCACGGGATCGGTCCCCAGAAGAAGCGCAAGAGGCGTTCAAGCGCGCTGACGTGGTGCTCGGCGAGCGCGTTCTCGCCGTATTGAACGAGGCGCCGCTCGGCCTCCGCCTGCGTCAGACCAGCGGCGCTGTCCCCGGTCGCGTCCGCGGTCGGTGCCGTGACTGGAGCTTGGGTCAGAATTTCGCTCTCGGCCATCGCACTTCTCCCAAGGCTTTGTTGCCCGCTTTGATCGTCATCGGTTACTGACCCCTGCGGAACGACGACTTCAACAAAGTGCGCGCAGGTGCAATTTCGCAGCGGCGACGACAAGTTGCGTCCAACGGCTAGCCACGCATGTCATTCGGCCCCCATTGGCGCCGGATCTGATGAATGTGGATGTCGTGGGCGCGGGCTTTCTTGAGCACCGCGAGCGCCCGCCTTTCAGCATCATGGCCGGCGACTTTGACCCACAGGACCAGACCGCCTTGCACAACCTGTTCCTCGACCCGCTTGTAATGATGCTCGGCAATGGCGTTAGCCAGCAGACCGCCGACGCCGGCTCCGGTGACGGTGCCGACAATGATCCCGGCGATTACCAGGGCCAGGGCGCCGCCCGAGGCGACGACTGCCGCCAAGCCGGCGAGGCCGCCGACGTACAAAGGAAACACCACCGCGGCCATTTCCTCTTTCAATCGAGTACCCACCGAAACGAAGGCGGCGCGCGCCTATCATCCTCGATTTCCTCGACGCTGCGATAGAGATGGCCGACGCGCTTCCGGATCTCGGCGTCGGAACCGAGCACCGAAATTGTTGCTTTGTCGAATCGCGAACCGAGGAGTTCATATACCGCTGCTTCCAAGGCGGCAGGATCGGTAAAGACTCCCACCGCCTCCCGGGTGCGAGATATCCGCTCCATAGCGGCACGATCATCGGTCATCTATACGGTCCTCCAGGTTTGCTATCTTGCCAGATGCTCTCTCGGGGTCGATTTCATCACTTGCTGTCATCGCC
>CAVWJX010000006.1:0-30310 GCA_963755435.1 uncultured Alphaproteobacteria bacterium | reverse complement strand
CCCTGCGCGCCGCCAACGACGCGGTGGGCGCAAAGATCGCCGCTGCTATGAACCGGAAGCCCGGCGCCGCGGCTTCGGCCGAGGTGGTCGCGCTCCCTTCCCGGACCGGCGACGCCGGCAGGTAGCGTTGCGTTCGACCCAAGGGGGCGCTCGGGCGCAAAGCGAGGCCACTTCGCGTATGAGGAGCCGAAAGCGCAAGTGAACGGCGTACCCGAGCCCAGCAAAACACGCTGCGCTTGCCACGTGAGATTTGCGCGGCATCGCATCGTGAGTGACAGGACGATCAGACAATGACGGGACTTAACCCTCAGCGACCCCGCCTTCTGCTGATCCTTGGCGCCGGCTCCGCCATTCATGCGGGCGCACCCTCAACGAAACAGATCACCGACCTCGTTCGCCAAATCGAGGAGGAACCTATCCGCTTGGTGATCACCCGGTTGCGGGAGCAGCGCAGCGAAGGAAACTTCAACTTTGAGACGGTTCTGGCTGCTCTTGAGGAATTGGATGAGTTCCAGGTTCGTCGGCGGCTCCCGACCGCCTGGCAGCGCATTGCCGGCCATCTTAGCGCCTTTGCGGAATTACTGCCTGAGCTTTCAGACGCTGAAGATCACAGCTTTTTAATTGCGAGAACGCGACTTGTGGGTCGTATCAAGAACTTTGTAATCGAGCAAACCGCTAATGCCTCAGCCGCCGCGCTTCAAGCATTTTTCGATCGGCTGAAAGCAGCCTTTGATCTTACCGTCTTGACCCTAAACTACGACGATCTCATCGACCAGCGGGGGACTGGTACGACGGGTTCGGCATGTCCGCGCCGCCGCACAATTGCGGAGAATTCGACTTCTCGGGATTCCCCGCTCAGTCAACTACCCATCCCGCCGTACTGCTGCATCTGCACGGAAGCGTCCGTTTTGACTTCCCTCCCTGGCTCCCTGGATACAGGGGCGAAATCGTGCGCCACGCTGCAGCCAGAATGGGGATGGGCAGCACGCTGCAACCGCCACAGGGAATTGCTCAACCGTCGCCAATCATCGCGGGCGAGGGAAAGGATCGATGGATGACCCGAGCTTGTGTTCCATTCGGGTATTACTACAACGCCTTCGTCAGGACACTTCATACCTGCCCGCGCCTGCTCATCGGCGGCTACGGTGCTCAAGACTTGCATGTCAATTCGTGGCTCGAAGATCATCATAGGGTGCACGGTAACAACAAGCGGATGGTGCTAATCGACAACTCTCCGCAGGTTAAAACGCAGCATATTCCACGAGCGCTCGTGTTTGGGGGCACGGACGGTAATTTCCCGCCACAGGACCCAAAACAGATCCGAGAGATTATTGATGGTTTGAAGAGCACGTGACCCGGCTGAGCGCCGCCGCGATGACCGGGTTTCGGCGCAACGTCGCCCCATGGTCCAGCATCCGTGGAGGACTGCATCCCCACCAAAGATTTCAGACAGCATCAACCGACTCAGTCTAATCTTGCTGCACGGTACCGCCACTGATACCATCTAACTGACGAGAGCGACAGGGCATGCCGCGCGCCGACAGGACGCTCGCCCGGATGCAGGCGAATCCGCGCGACTGGCGGATCGCGAGCCTTGAGGCGGTAGCTGCCGCGCATGGCGTCAACGTTCGCAAGCCGGGCGGCAGCCACGTGGTTTTCGAGCATCCCGCCGTCGCGGAGGCGGTGTCGGTTCCGGCGCGGCGGCCGATCAAGCCGGTCTACGTCCGCCGCTTTGTCGCGTTGATCGAGGCGGTGCGAGCGAGCGCAGAATGAGTGACACCGAATATCGCTTCACGGTCCGGCCGCTGAGCGACGACGAAGGCGGCGGCTGGCTGGTCGAGTTCCCCGATCTGCCCGGCTGCATGTCGGATGGCGAGACGATCGAGGAAGCCATCGCCAACGGCGAGGACGCGAAACGCTGCTGGATCGCGGCGATGACGGAGGCGGGGAGGCCCATCCCGCCCCCTTCGGCCGAGCCGGCGGAGGGGTACAGCGGGAAGTGGCAGCTCCGCGCGCCGAAATCGCTGCATCGCCGTCTGGCCGAGCGCGCCAAGCGCGAAGGGGTTAGCCTCAACACCCTAGCCGTCACGCTGCTGGCCGAGGGTCTGGGCGAGCGCTCCGCGCATGGCGGCTGAGGTCCCAGAGTCCGAGCTGGCCGACGCTGCGCCCAGCCTGCCGGAGAAGATCGGGCCTGCCGACCTTGAAGCGCTGAACCAAGCCCTTGGGGCGCTGTTCGTCGAGTTGCGCTTTGCGCATGGTCTGCCGCCGGGCGAAACGCATGGCCGGCTGAGCGCCGTCGTCACTCTCCGCGCCGCGTGGGGTTTTCTCATCCGATTCGAACCGGTGCTAGCGGAGAGCCTGCACGTGCCCCTAATGAGCCTGCACAGCGCTCTGCTGGCGCTGAACGAGAACAACATCGAGCCGATCCTGAAGCCGATAAAGCGCACGGGTCGAGCGACATCCAGCCCGAGGCGCTACGCACTGATCGGCATTGCGGTCGGCGCCACCCAGCGGCTCGAATGGATAGGCCTCTCGCCGGCGGACGCCAATAAAGCGGTCGCGACGAAGCTGAACGCTCTCAGCATCAAACCGACCCGGGGCAAGAATTGCGTCACCGCGGACACGCTGCGACGGTGGCGCGAACAGATCAACGCGGCGAAACCGCTGCTCCGATCGCTGCCGCGGGTGCTCCAATCGAAGCTGAGCGCCGAAGACCTCGGGTGGATTAACGCCGCGATAAATGTGGACAGCATGATGACCGAGAAGTCGTGCGTGCAGATCGCGGCGCTTGCCGTCGCCGACGCGCGACGCTTCGTCCTGCTCGCCCTGGAGAAATCCATCTCTGAAATGGCGCTCGCCGATCCGCCTAAGCCCCCCTCTTAGCCGCGCGACATCGGCCCCATCGTCCTGTCACTCGGTGCCGCACGGCGCCCCGACATGACGGTGACGACATTGGACGATCTCGACACGCTCTTCACCACAGCCGAGGCGGCCAAGCTGCTCCGGCTATCGCTACGTACCTTGGAACGCTTTCGGACGGCCGGCACCGGGCCGCGCTTCCGAGTCCTCGGGCGGGCGGTCCGCTATACGGACCGGGATTTGCGGGATTACCTGGAGCGTTGCGTCCGGCGCTCTACCAGCGAGATAGGGCTGCGGCCGTGATCACGGCCGTCCGCGCGCTCGGCGCGGCTCTCGCCCTCGGGCTGCCCGCCTTCCCGTGTCGGACCGACAAGGCGCCCGCATGCCCACATGGCTTCCACGACGCGACTGCCGATCCTTCCGCGCTCCGCGAGCTGTGGCGCCGCCACCCCGCCCCGCTCGTTGGGGTGCCGACCGGCGACGCGTCGGGCGTCGACGCGCTCGATATCGACGCGCCGCGACATCCCGAGGCGGCCGTGTGGTGGGTGCAGCATCGTCGTCGGCTGCCGACGACCCGTACCCACCGGACCCGCTCCGGCGGCCTGCACGTGCTGTTCGAGCATGCCGCAGGGATGCGCTGCTGGACCGGCAGGCCGGTGTCCGGCATCGACGGTCGCGCGGACGGCGGCTACATCGTGTGGTGGCCGACCGAGGGCGAGCCGGTGCTGCGCGAGGAACCGCCGGCGCCGTGGCCCGATTGGCTGCTGGACGAGCTGACCCCGCCGCCGGCGAGAACGCCGGCATGGGCGCTGGCTACGGACTTGTCCAGCCCTGAACGCGGTTCGCGCTACGGCAGCGCCGCGCTGCGACATGCAGCGAACCGGGTGGCGCGCGCGCCTGTCGGAAATCGGAACAGCACGCTTAACAACGAGGCCTTCGGTGTCGCCCGCCTCGTCGCGGCGGGGGTGCTCAACGCCCAGGATGTCGCCGATACGCTCGCCGCTGCCGCGGTTGCTTCTGGGCTCGCGCCGCGCGAAGTGGAAGCGACGCTCCGCAGTGCGCTCGCCGCACGGGGGCTGCTGTGACCGTGGATCTCAGGCTCGCCGTCAAACGCGCTACGGGTCAGGCTCCGCCGCCGCCGTGGCGTGATCCAGATATGCGGCTGGTGGAGGACGACCGCACGCCGGCTCCCGCGCTCGATAACGACGCGCTGCCGGCGGGGTGGGGCGATTGGATTGCGGCCGAGGCGGCGGCACGCGGCTGTCCGCGCGATTATGTCGCGGCTGGGTTGATCGCCGGCGCCTCGGCATGGATCGGCAACGCCAGGCACGCCGGCGCTACCGCGACGTGGAGCGAGCCGCCGCATGTGTGGCTGGCGCTGGTCGGGCCCCCGTCGACCGGCAAGACGCCTGCGCTGCGGCCGATCGTCGAGGCGAGCCGGGCCATCGAGCGCGAGGCCGAGCCGGCTTGGCAAACCGCGAGCACGGAACACGCCGCGCTCGCCGAGGGCGCCCGTGCGATCGAGGAGCAGTGGCGCGCGGCGGTTCGTGCGGCGACAAAGGACGGCACATCGCCGCCCCAGCGCCCACCCGGTGCCGATTCGCCACCGCCACCGCCGAGGCCGCGGGTAGTCGCAATGGACACGACCACCGAGGAGCTGCAACGGCTTCTCGCCGAGCAGCCGCGTGGGCTCCTCTACATGCGCGACGAGCTGGCCGGGTGGTTGGGAAACCATGACCGCTATGGCGGCCACGGCGGAGACCGGGCGTTCTTTCTCGAGGCGTGGAACGGCGGCGCCTATGTCGCGGACCGGGTCAAATACCACGGCACTCCGGTGCGCATCGCTCGCACAACGCTAACGATCCTCGGCGGCATGCAGCCCGACCGATTGCGTGAGGCGCTGGCCGGCGCGGATGACGGCTTGGCGGAGCGGCTGGGATACATATGGCCGGAGCCGGCACCGATCACGGCGTTGGTGCGCGAACTCAGCAGCGAGGCCCGCGCGCGTCGCGAACGGCTTATGGTTACCGTGCGGCGCCTGTCGGAATTGGCGATGGACGGCGACCCGTCAGGGGAGCCGGCGCCCCGCATATTGCGGCTCGACCCCGACGCATTCGAACTGTTCGACGAGTTGCGCCGCGAGGCGATGGAACGGGCGCGATCATCCCGCGGGCTCGCTGCCGGCTGGCACGGCAAGACACCGGGCCGCGCCCTCCGCCTGGCGCTTATCTATGAGCTCCTGGCGTGGGCAGGGGGCGACGGCCCCGAGCCGCGCGCTATCACCGCCGATGCGGTGGTGCGCGCGGGCGGGTATCTCGACTATCTCGCGGCGATGCTCGATCGCGTGATCGCCGGGCTCGCGATCGGCCGGGCGGAGGCAGACGCGGCGATCATCGCGCGGCATATCCTCGCTGACCGGCCTGCCGCGCTTAATGAGCGCTTGCTCTATCAGCGCCCCGGATGGACCTGGCTGCGCGACGCCGAGCGCCGGGCTGCGGCTCTGCATGTGGTCGCTGAAGCGGGGTGGATAAGAGCGGCGGCGCGGGCCGGCAATGGGCGGCCGCGCGGCGATTGGGAAGTGTCGCCCCGGCTCTGGCAGAGGGTACCGTGAACCGCTGGCGGCAGCGGCTCGCCGAGCTGCACGGGGGTGCCGACGAGCAGCGATCGGCGCCCTCGCCCGCCGTTCAAAATGCTCAGAACGTTCAGAACCTCTCACCAGCCCCGACTTGTGAACATTTTGAACAATTCGAACAACAGACAGGGCCGGATCTGTGGGCGCCGGCAGCTTGGTTCGAGCCGCTGATGCCCCCCGGTTCAGGGGAGCCGACATTCGACCGGCCTTGCCCGTCGCGCCGCGGCCGTGTCGAGCGCTGTGGCCCAGCGGTGCTCCACTTCTGTATCGAATGCGGTGCCTGGGGTGCATTCGGGTACGGTGTGACCGGTGGTAGCCCCGGCCGATGGTATTGCCGCGACCACCGACCAGGATCGATGCCATGACGCGCACGATGCTCAAGGCCGCGTGAGGGACCTGATCGTATGTCCACGCTGGAAGGCGCAACCGAACCTACGCCACCTCCGCTATCGGTGCCAGCACCGCGCGTCAGGCTCTCGAAAACGGCGCGCGGTCCTGCCATCGACCCGGTCCTCGATGAAACAGAGGACCGGGAAGATTTCCGAACCCGCTTCCTCGCCGCGTTCGGGACGACCGAGCACAGCATCGCCGAGATGCTCTTTCAGGAAATCCTCAACGTCCTTCGCACCGATCCCACGAAGCCCTTCGACGCTGCGGCGGCAAACCTCGTACTGGCGCTGCTGCACCGGATCGGCCCGAAGGATGAGCTAGAGGCGATGCTCGTCTGTCAGATGATCACAGCCCACCTTGCGGTAATGGACGCAAGCCGGCGGGCGCTCCACGTCGAGCAAACACCTGGTGGACGACAGGCATATCTAAGCCTTGCGCGCAAGCTGATGACGCTGTTCACCGCACAGATGGACGCGTTGAACCGCCATCGGGGCAAAGCGACGGTCCAGAAGGTGGTCGTCGAGAAAGTCCTCGTTGCCCCTGGTGGCCAAGCTGTCGTCGGGGCGGTTTCGAGCCGGAGGCAGGGGGATGGGTAAAAATTCGAGTGGTCAACCTCGCGGACCCGGCTGGCAGCGCGGGATTGAGGCGGCACGAGCGGCGGATCGGTGCGGAGCCCGGACACGGCGGGGGACAATCTGCCAATCGCCGGCGATGCCGAACGGGCGATGTCGCATTCACGGCGGTCGAAGCCCTGGAGCGCCCCCAGCCGAGCGCAACGGCAACTGGCGGGGCGGGTTCTATTCCCAGCAGTCTCAGGCGGAGCGGCGACGCCTCCGCGACCTGATCCGGCAGATGCGAGAGACGATGGGCGATTTGCCATGACCGAGACGAAGGTCCGAGAGCCACAGTTTGCAATGCCTGATGAGCTTCCCGAGGACAACCTACCCGAGCCTCTGGCGTTGACCTCGGAGCAATACGCTGAGGCGAAGGCCCGGGAAGAGCAGTACCGGCTCGAATGGGCCGCGATCAACAAGGCGCTCAGCGACAACTCGATGGCTGTGACGCGTGCGATGTCGCGATGGTACTCGCGTCCGGGCGAGCGCGAGCGCCACACCGAACGAGTGATGACGCGGTTCGAAGAGGGGTCGTTCCTCCTCAATCGGATCGGCGCGGAAGCCGTGGTCGATCAAGACCTCGCCGTCGTTCTCCTTTATTTTCGGCGCGGGCTCATCGATGAGTATGGCGCCGGACCGGCAGTAATGATGCTAATCGACCGGGCCGTCGCCGCGTACCAGGATTTCATGCGGGTCGAGGGGTGGGTGGGCAATCTTTCCATCCTGATCGAGCACGAGTTTTTCGGTCTTGATGGACCGAGCGCCCACTTTCAGGATCGCTACGGCCGAGAGGGGCGCAGGATACGGGGCCTCACCGTCGAGGAGCACCTCGCCCATTTGCGGGAGGGGCTGATCCCGTTGGCCGAACGCTGCGGCCGGGTCATGCGTGAGGCGCTCGCGAATCTGGAGGGGCTACGCGCCGCACCGAGCCAAGCGGTCGAGCGGTCGAGGCCGGCCCGGATATCGATCAAATTCGAGTCGCGGGCGCCGGGTTAGATAAGCCCCTTCGTTTCATCGCAACCCGTCGGCGCCACTTTGAGGCCTGATAAGGACTGCACGCGATGAAGACCATGGCGCATGCGCTCAATCGGCAATTCTTCGTCGCGCTACCGTTGGCCGGGATTGGGATCAACTGAGCTTCCTCGCGACGCGGGCTCAATCGAACGAGAGGCCTGAACCACTCCCCGTTGTGCCGCCTCCTTTCCGGCAATGAACGCATTGACCTCATCAGGCAGAGCACCGTCGATCAACATGAAGGCTGCCTCGCAGCGATCCCTATCCGCCATCAGAGCGAAGGCTATGCGTTCAAGAAGGTGCAACTCGCTCCGCGCGCGGCGTTCGAAATTATGGTCCCGGCGCAGCCTGCCAAGGATGTCGCTGGCTATGTTCATCGCGCCGAGAATGTCGGCCTCGGGGGTTTGCAGGCCCGTAAGCAATTTGGGTTTGATGGCGATCCTTCTTGGAAAGCGGGCCAGCGCTACCGCCAATTTTGCTGGTTGCGCCCATGGGGCACGGACGCCTTCGTCCGGGGACAAGGAAAAACGGATCTCCAAAAAGCTCAGTGGCGCAACGAACCGATCTCCGATCCCTTGTTCGAGCCGGCGAATGAGGTCGTCCATCAGTCCGGTGACTGCGTCTTGAGGTATCTCGCCCTTGCCGCCGAGCCGCCGAAAAACCTCCGACAGATCCTTTTTGACCTTGTCCGCCTTCGATTTGACGTAGCTGGCGACATCGTCCCCGACCAACCCGGACAATTTCTGCCGCGCCTTCTCGTCGATCGCCTTGACTTCGGTTTCGATGATACCGATCACGCCAGCCGGAACCCAATAAACCCCTTTCTCCAAAGGCAGCCCAAGCACCTCGATAACAGTTTGACTGCCTCTGCGAAAATCGTTGATCTCTTTTAACTCTTGTTCTTCAAACATCGACACTCTAAATGCCTGATGATGTGTGATGCTGCCATCGGTGTGCCTACTCTCTTGCCCGAATATTCGCGGGTTTACTGGGGCGTCAAGTGGCCTGATCGCATTGGAATACGCTATTGTCAGCTGTTTCCCGTTCGCGGCAATTTCCGATATGCGCTTCGCGAGCGCGTCTAGTTTCGGCACGCCGAGGATGGCCGTCGGTGGTTCATCTACCGACCCGTCGCGTTTGTTCTGCGGCTGGACTTCCCCTGTCTCCGGATCGACCAATACCAGAGCATCTCCTTGGACTCGCACTTGTTCAAAGCAACTGACGCAGTAGCTATTCCATTGTGCGGTCGCTTCGGGGGAACCTGTTGCGGGCACCAGCGCAGGGATGTTGGCGGTCGTCTTCGTCAATAGTCCTGACCGGAGCCAAATGAGATCGAACCAGCGACGCCATTGGTCAAACAACAGCGGCTCGACCGGAAACACGAAGTTGGTCTGCGTCGGATCGACCCCATCGAGACCGAAATTCGGCGAAGCCCCAGCAATCAATACCCAGGCGGCGTCCTTCTTCTGCGGCGATACGGCGATGCAATTCGTCGGCGCGCCGGGACCTCCCACCATGGGCAGCAGGCGAAATTGAAGCCGACCGTTTCCGCGCCCCTGGAGTTCTGACAGCTCTTCAAGGTCACGCTGGCGTGTCGGACATCCGGCGAAAACGGCAATGATGAGCACTGCCTGAATATCCTGGTGCTCTTCGAGGACCGTCTTCAACCATTCGGCCCCGCGGTGGTCGATACCACCGATAACGCCCATGACCTTCGACGCTCCCGCTAGAACGTGGTGGAAGGGTACCGGAAATGGGTATTGAGCCGCCCCGGCCAGGACGTGATGAGACGGCCAGATGAAGGGCGGAACTGGCTCGGTAAGGGCCGACATCCCGGCCTCGCGGCGCGGCGAACGGCATGGCGCTCTTTCCACATTCTGCTCCGATCCAAGCAGTGTGATCAGTATATCGAGGTGCGCATTTTGAACAGGTGGCTTCGCTTCGCGCATGGACCTGCGCGAGGTATTCGCCACCAATCTGCGCCGCCTCCGGCACGAGAAGGGGCTGTCGCAGGATGATCTCGCCTACGAAGCGGAGGTCAGTCGCAGCTACCTGAGCCAGCTTGAAAAGGGCACCTATTACGCGAGCCTCAAGATCGTCGCGAGGCTTGCCGAAGCGCTCGGCGTCGAGGCCGCCGAGTTGCTGAAGCAGCCTAGCGCGCGGCGCGACCCCTCCTGAGGGCGACCCGAGGCGACGCAGCATGGCCGCCGGGGACGGGCTTCCCGGCTTCTCGCTTCTTTCCATTCCCGCCTGGAAGCTACATCATCCGCGTCAAGGTAGGGAGCGAGGTCGTCGTAGGCGCGATGCAGCCTGAAGAGGGGCAAATCCTGACCGGCCCGCAATTCAGCGAGCCGGTTCGGGTGGAAACCGTCAAGGCCGACGGACCGGCCGGCTGGGTGCTGGGCGTCGTCGGGATCAAGACCGAGAGGTTTCGCCGCGTCACGCTGACCGAGGCCGACCTCGCTCAGATCACGATCCAATCCGCGACTCTCGCCTTTGACGGCGATCCGAACCTGCTACGGCTCGGCCTGCAAGCCTATGCCCTGGGCATCGCTTTCGAGTTCGACCCCTATTTCGGCCTGTCAATCAGCCGCGTCGATCCGCTGCCGCACCAATTGGAGGCGGTTTACGACCACCTGTTGAAGCTGGCGCAAGTCCGCTTCCTGCTCGCCGACGACGCTGGTGCCGGCAAGACCATCATGGCCGGTCTGCTGGTCCGCGAATTGAAGCTGCGCGGGCTGATCGAGCGCGTTCTCGTTGTCTGCCCGGCGAATCTCGCATTTCAATGGCAGCGTGAGCTGAAGGAAAAATTCGACGAGAAGTTCGAGGTCGTCAAAGGCGGCGACCTCCGCGAGCAGTACGGGATCAACCAATTCCTCGAACGGTCACAGGTCATCACGTCGCTCGACCTCGCGAAGCGCGATGACGTTCTGCCGGGCCTGCGGCAGGTCCATTGGGATCTCGTCATCATCGACGAGGCGCACCGCATGTCGTGGTCGCCGCCGTCCCGCAAGACCGCCCGCTACGCCCTCGGCGAGCTGCTTCGCGACACCACCGACCACATGTTGATGCTGACGGCCACGCCGCATAAGGGCGACCCCCAAAACTTCACGCTGTTCCTCCAGCTTTTAGACCCGGACGTGTATGCCGACGTGACCTCAATCCGCCAGGCGATGGAGAACCGCCGGGCGCCCTTCTACCTGCGGCGGACCAAGGAAGCGATGGTCTATTTCCCCGAGAGGGCGGACGACGGCGAATGGGTCGCCCGCAAGGTGTTCACCAAGCGCATTCCCCACAGTGTCGATTTCAAGATCGACGGCGACGAGTTCGAGCTTTACGCCGAGGTCACCCGCTTCATCCGCCGGCAGAGCGCCGCTGCCGCCGCCCGCGGTGAGGACACAAGGGCGCGCGCGGTCGGCTTCCTGATGGCGCTCTATCAGCGCCGCCTCGCTTCATCGACCTACGCGCTGCGACGGTCGCTCGAAAATCGGGTCAACCGCCTCACTGAACTCCTCAAGAAAGCACGCGACATTGCTCGCGAGGCGCCGGCCGAGATCCCGACCGAAGACGAGCTTGAAGAAATGGAGGAGGCGGATCGGGAACGCTGGGAGCGCGTCCTTGAAGCGATCACCTTGGCCGGCAACCCCGAGCAGGTTCGCGAAGAAATCGCCGAACTGGAGCGTCTTGCCGTTTTGGCGCAAGCCGTCGAGGAAACCGTCAGCGAGGTCAAGCTGGCGAAGCTGCACAGCCTCCTCGAAAGCCAAGGGTTTTTCGCCGATCCGGATCAGCGATTGCTGATCTTCACCGAGTTCAAGGACACCCTCGACTACATCCTGTCGAAATTGGCGGCCTGGGGATTGAAGGCCGGGTCGATTCACGGCTCGATGAATATCGGCGCTCGCGACATCCCGGGGACGCGGCTTTATGCCGAGCAGCAGTTCAAGGACGGCGCCATCCAGGTGCTCGTCGCCACTGAGGCCGCGGGCGAAGGCATCAACCTGCAATTCTGCCACTTCCTGATCAACTACGACATTCCATGGAACCCCAACCGGCTCGAACAGCGGATGGGCCGCATCCATCGCTACGGCCAGCGCCACGACTGCCTCATCTTCAATTTCGTCGCAACCAATACCGTCGAGGGGCGTGTCCTCGAACGGCTGCTGCACAAACTCCAGGAGATTCGCGACGCGTTGGACGATGATGCGGTCTTCAACGTCGTCGGCGAAATCATGCCGGCTGCTCAGATCGAGCGCACCCTGCGCGACTACTACGCCGGCAAGCTCGGCGAGGAAGACATGGAGGATCGGCTGCTGCGCGGTGTCGACGAAGATCACTTCCGCGCGATCTGCCAGAACGCGCTCGAAGGCCTGGCCTCGCGCAAATTGAACCTGGAAATGCTGATCGAGCGGCGCGCGCGGGCGCAGGAGCACCGCGTCGTCCCGGAAACGATTGCGCGCTTTCTGGCCGATGCCGGCTCGGCGGCGACAATGCCGCTGAGAGAGGTCGCGGGCCTGCCGCACACCTTCGATCCCGGCCGCACGCCGACCGCGCTGCGCCTGTTCGAGCGGGAACCCGATTGGCGGCTGCCGCCGCTGGTTGCGCGCTATCCCCGCCTATCGACCGATCGCGACACCGCGGACGCGCGGAACCTCGAATGGGTGACCCCAGGCCATCCGCTGTTCGAGGCATTGCGGCGCCACGCCCTGAAGCAGGCGCAGCCTAATTGGGCGGCCGGCGCGTGCTTTTATTCGGTCGACCAGGACGAGCCATCTCGGCTCGATTTCTACCGGGCGCGCGTCGTCGATGGCCTCGGCCACACCGTGCACGAGCGGCTCTTCGTGATCGAGATCGATGACAATGGCGAGGCTCGATCGCGCGAGCCTTCGATCCTCGGCGACCTGACCCTTGGCACTTCGCCAGACGAGATGCCTGCGACAGCATCATTGCCCGAGGCGACCGACACGCTGAACAGGCTTGCGTTACGGCCTTTCCTCGACGAGGTGCGCGAGGAGCGCGTCGCCGAGGTCGACCGCATTTCCGCGCATGTCGACACGTCATTGACCGAGCTTCTCGCCAGGGCGGACCAGGAGATTGGCCGCGCGCACGAAGATCAGGAGCAGGGCATCGCCGGTGCCGAGGGCCGGCTCGCCCAGGCGGAGAATCGCCATTCCGAGTTGCTGGTGCGGCGCGCGCGGCGTCGCGAGGAGCTAGCCCGGCAACGGGCCTTGACATTGCAGGGAGTCGAGCGTTTGGCCTCGGCGCTCGTGCTGCCGCATCCGGAACGCGCCGCGCCCGAGGTCGCGCGGCTGCGCCCAAACCCCGAGACCGAACGCATCGCGATGGAGACCGTCATCAACCACGAGCGCTCACTCGGGCGCCAGGTCTTCGATATCAGCGAGAAGAACCTCGGCTACGACGTGACCAGCCTCGATCTGGAGAGCGGCGAGTTGCGGCTGATCGAGGTCAAGGGGTTGGCCGCCGAAACCGGGATCATTCGGTTGACCCCGAACGAAAAGCGGGTCGCCGAGGACCGGCGCGATTGCTATTGGCTCTATGTGGTTACGAACTGCGCTGACTCCGCCGTGTTGCAGGCGCCGATCACCAACCCGGCCGCTCTCGATTGGCACGAGGTCCAGCAGGTCGCGCACTACTATCTGTCGGTAAACGCCTTGACCCAGCCGATTGGTCTGAGCGACCCGACTCAGCAGACGCCCTACAGGCCGGGCCGGTGATCCCGCGCGAGTGCAAGCGCCTCGCCGAGGTCGACTTCCCGATCGCGGTGGTATCGAAGCACGCGGCGAAAGAAAAAAATATCCGGCACGGCCACCCCTCAACATTGCACCTGTGGTGGGCGCGTCGGACGTTGGCGTCCTGTCGGGCGATGCTGTTGGCGCTACTGCTACCTGATCCTTGTGATCCCCACTGTCCGGAAGATTTCAGGGCGCAGGCACGTGATCTTCTGCGGCCGATGCCGGGCCGTCTCGGCAACAGCGATGAGGATTTGCGCGAAGCGTTGCTCCGCTTCATCGGCGACTTCGCCAATTGGGACCACGCCGCTAGTCCATCGTTTCTGGAGGCCGGGCGCGGTCTGGTCAAGGCAGCCCATCCGGAAGAGAAGCCACTCGTCGTTGATCCCTTCGCCGGCGGCGGCTCGATCCCGCTGGAGGCGCTGCGCCTCGGCTGTGACGCCTTCGCGAGCGATCTAAACCCGGTTGCCTGCCTGATCCTCAAAACCATGCTGGAGGACATTCCCCGCTATGGGCCTGGGTTCGGCGAAGAGCTTCGCCGAGTGGCAGCAGAGATCAAAGCGGCAGCAGAGAAGGACCTTGCACGCTTTTACCCGGTCGACGAGGACGGTTCTCGGCCGATCGCATATCTGTGGGCGCGCACCGTGCGCTGCGAAGCGCCGAACTGCGGGGCAGAAATTCCCATTTTCAAGTCTGCTTGGCTTTCAAAAAGGGGGGCCACGAGAGCGCGATATTTTCGAGAAGCTGCGGATGGGGAATGCGAGGTCCTGCTGATCAAAGCCAAGCCGCTCGGGGGTCCGATCGAGTTTCGCATTGCTCGGGGGCATGGGCGCGAGAACTCGCAGGCCGGCTTCATTGAACCTTTCGCCACGAAGGCTAAAGGTAATAATGCCAATGTCGTTTGCCCGTGCTGTGACAATGTCCTGCCGGGCAACAACAGAAATCCGCGAACCGTGCTGCAACTCGCCGCCCAACGCGGCGGGGCCGATGTGGTCTTCGACGACAAAGGTGAACGGATCGGCGGCGCCCGGATACTCGCGGTTGTGACAATGAATCGTGATACCCGAGGCCGAAGCTACCGTCTACCAAATCGGCGCGATTACACTGCGGTACGCAATTCGTCCGAGGAATTACAGCGTATTTGTTCCGTTAGGGCGAACGAAGTTCTACAGCCCGTTCCGAACGAACCGATGCCGGCGGTCGGCACCCTTGGATTTCGTGTTCAGCGCTACGGCATGACGGAATGGGGCGATCTTTTCACTGAAAGGCAAAAGCTATCGTTGTTGGTCTTTGGAAAGTGTATCGGCGAAACGACGACCGACGGCGCCCTCCGGGATATCCTCGGACTCGGATTTAGTCGATGGACTGATATATTCAACTCTTCCTGCCGCTGGGAAAGTTCGAAAACGCAAGTCAGGAATTTGTTCACGAGACAAGCACTTCCTATCGTATGGGATTTTGCCGAGAATTGTATTTCCTCCGGTCAAGCCGGTGATTTCCTCGTAACGCTGACGACGATGGCGGAGGTCATTGACCGGCTGTTATGTATAAACAACCGGGCTCAGACCCAATCCGCCGATGCAACCAACTCCCCGCTGCCCGACGATGCCGCTCCTGTCTGGTTTACCGATCCGCCTTACTACGACGCCGTTCCGTATTCGGATCTCTCTGATTTCTTTTTCGTCTGGCTGAAACGCGTGATGCCCGACGGCAGGCTGTTGCGGGATTCGTACGATCTCGACAACCCACTCACGCCCAAAGATGCCGAGGCAGTTCAAGACGAAACCAAGGTTGTGAACGGGCGACCTAAGGACCGCGCATTCTTCGAGCATGCCATGGCCGAGGCGTTTGCCGAGGGTCGCCGGGTGACGCGGGACGACGGAATTGGTTCCGTCGTTTTCGCGCACAAGACGACTGAGGGCTGGGAGGCTTTGCTCTCCGGTTTGAGCAAAGGCGGGTGGGTGGTCACCGGATCTTGGCCCATCGCCACTGAGTCAGCCACGCGCCTGCGCGCTCGCGATAGCGCCGCTCTTGCGACAAGCATTCATCTCGTTTGCCGGCCGCGCACGGAGGATATTACCGGCGACTGGGCTGATGTCTTGCGCGAGCTGCCTGATCGTGTCGGCGAATGGATGACACGATTGGAACGTGAGGGGGTGCGCGGCGCCGATCTCGTCTTCGCCTGCATCGGCCCGGCCCTGGAGATCTTCAGCCGCTATTCGCGGGTCGAAACCCCGGATGGCCGCGAGGTGCCGCTCAAGGATTATCTCGAAAAGGTCTGGGAAGTGGTCGGCCGCGCCGCACTGCACCAGATCCTCGGCACCGCCGAGGCGCAGGCCCGCAACGGCGGCGCCGGCGCGCTCGAAGAAGATGCTCGGCTGACCGCGCTATTCCTGTGGACCATCCGCTCGACCGCCAGCAACAGCGCTGATGAGAGCGCCGTTGCCGACGAAGACGAAGAGGAGGCCGACGACGCTGATGAGGATGAGGACGGAGGCAGCCGAAAGCCGAAAGGCTTCACCCTGATTTACGACATCGCCCGCCGCTTCGCGCAGCCGCTCGGCATTCATCTCGACGCCTGGAAGGACCGGATCATCGATATCGACAAAGGCATCGTCCGCCTGTTGCCGGTCCGCGACCGCGCCCGCTTGCTCTTTGGCGAAGCGGGCGCCGCGGGTCTCGCCGACCGGATCGAGCTTACCCCGGCCGCGGCGCGCCAACTCGAACTCTTTCCGGGTGCGCGCGATGCGCCAGCAGAGCAGCCGCGTGGGCGGCGAAGGCGGTTTGTCGCCGCCTCCGCTCAGGCGGCCGTCACCGAGGCCACCACCCTCGATCGCGTACACACGGCGATGCTGCTGCAAGCAAGCGGCCGGACCAATGCGCTGCGCGCGCTGCTCGCCGCCGAACAGGAGCGCGGCCCCGATTTTGTTCGCCTCAGCAACGCATTGTCGGCGCTGTACCCGCAAGGTTCGGACGAGAAGCGGCTGCTCGACGCAATGCTGCTTGCATTGCCGCGATAACAAGGATGAGCCGCGATCCCAACGATCCCTACGAGGGCATGAGTTACTTATTCCCGTGGATGAACGATGATGATCCGCGGGATCACGAAGAAGACAATGAACGCGGGCCGTCGGTATCAGAGCGCCTGCATTTGCGCGAGTTAGCGAGAAAGGCAGCGCATCGCGTTTTCGCGAAGGACATGGCCCTCCGTGTGCTGTTGCCAATGCTCACAGTAGTGATCGTCAACCATCTGATGGAGACTTCCCTCGCTGCGCTCCGCGCGCGAGAAGGTGAGTTGCTGCCTGCCGCTATTGCACACCCCGCTGTCGAAATTTTGTTAGAAACCCTGGTGTCGGTATTTGTTTGGATCGTGACACGGTTGGGCATGCCCACTGTCTGTCGGATTGGTTCGATTGTGGCGCTTTTCTGTTGGCTGGTGGTGTGGACCAGCTTTTTCCCGAACGCGCCGCGAATCACGGCACAGATTGGAGCTACGTACGCTGTGTTCCTTGGAGTTAGCTGGGGGTCCATATTTGAATTCAAACGGTGTATTTTACGATACGACTTGGAGCACGCCGACGATGATTATTATTCCAATGTTATCGGCATCGCACCTGATTATGACAGACTGGGCCTCACACTTTACCTTACCATTGCGTACGTGCTCAGCTTCGTTTCGACGGGAGCATTTTTGATCGGCTACATCCGTTACTTTTTTGTATAAGCCAGCAGCGTTCGCTATCGCAAGAATACCCGCCGCAGGCGGGCAGTTTGCTTTTGCTCGATGGTCTGTATTTGCCGACTCGACAACCTTAAAACGCTCTTTGGCCCGCTTGCCGGAGGCAAGATCAGCTAGGGAGGTTCCGGTGGACCCTTGGTACAAGCACGTGACGCCGCGGCGCGAGGTGCGCGAGGGGCGATCCTTCAGCCCCGACGAGTTCGCCATCGCGCTTGAACAGGTGGTCGCTGGCACCGCCCCCGACGATTACAAGAGGCCGGAGCAATTCTTCTCGCGCACCTGCTTCACGCGGGCATTGACCGAGCACGCCGGCATGGTCCTGCGCCGGCTATCGGACGAGACGACCAATACCTCGCCGGTACTGACGCTGGTAACTCAGTTCGGCGGCGGCAAGACACATACATTGACCGCCCTCTTCCACCTCGCCAATGCCGGCCCCCGCGCGATCGATTTCCCTGGTGTGCCGCACTTGCTCAATTCTGCCGGGCTCGCCACGGCTCCCGCTGCCCGCGTCGGGGTGTTCGTCGGCAATGCTTGGGACCCGCAGCCGGGGCGCGAAACGCCGTGGATCGATCTCGCGCGGCAGATTGCCGGCGACCAGGGGGTCGAGGCGCTCGGCACCGCCGCAGCGACAACCCCGCCCGGCACCGAGGCGATCGGCCGGGTCTTCGCCGCGGCCAATGCACCGGTGCTGTTGCTGCTCGACGAGGTGCTCAATTTCATCAATCGCCACCGCGGCATGGCCGATGGCTTTCATTCCTTCCTCCAGAACCTGACGGTGGCGACCACGGGCATGACCCGCGCCGCCGCCGTGATCAGCTTGCCGCGCAGCCAGGTAGAAATGACCGATGCGGATCAGGTGTGGCAGGACCGGATAACGAAAGTTGTGCGCCGCGTTGCGCGCGACCTGTTCGCCAACGACGAAGCCGAGATCAGCGAGGTGATCCGACGCCGGCTGTTCGAGGATATCGGCGACGAGCGCATTCGAAAAAGAGTGGCACGGGATTACGCCGATTGGTGCTTCGAGCGGCGGCACCAGCTTCCGCCGGAGTGGACCGCCGTCGATTCCGCGGCGACCGAGACCAAGGCGCGGGATTTTCTGCGGGGCCGGTTCGAGGCCTGCTATCCGTTCCACCCGGCTACCTTGTCGGTATTTCAGCGCAAATGGCGCGCCCTGACGCAGTTCCAGCAGACCCGCGGCACCCTCGCAATGCTGGCGCAATGGATCTCGCTGGCGGCCCGCGAGCATTTCGAGAAGGCGCGGCGCGAGCCGCTGATCACATTGGGATCGGCGCCGCTCGACAATGCCGACTTCCGGGCCGTTGTGCTCGGCCAGCTCGGCGAGAGCCGGCTCGACGCCGCCATCCTGACCGACATCGCGGGCGAGACGAGCCACGCGCGGGCGCTCGACGCGGACACTAAGGGCGCGCTGCGCGACATCCATCGCCGGGTCGGCGCCGCGGTCCTGTTCGAATCGTCGGGCGGCCAGATCGATAAGGTGGCACATCTGCCGGAATTGCGCTTTGCGCTCGGCGAGCCGCCCGAGGTGGATACCGCGACGATCGACACGGCGGCTAGCAAGCTGGAGGCCGCGAGCTTTTTCATTCGCAAGGTCGGCACCGACGGGTATCGCATCCACCATCAGGCGACATTGCGGAAAGTCGTCAGCGACCGGCGCGCATCGCTCGACGAAGAGACGGAGGTCAGGCCGGCGCTCCGGCGGTTGGTCGAAAGCGAATTCGAGCGGGGCGCGAGCGTCGAGGTCAGAGCGTTTCCGGCCGACAGCATGGCGATCCAGGACGCGCCGCGGCTACGGCTGGTTGTCGGCGATCCGGAGACCGAATGGAACGCCAACGGGGCGGTCGCCAACCGGGTTGCCGAGTGGACCCGCGACCGGGGCGCCTCGCCGCGCCTTTATCCGGCCTCGCTGATCTGGTGCCTGCGAAAGCCGGGGCGGGAGTTGCGCGACGCGATCGAGCACATGCTCGCCTGGCGTCGTGTCGAAAGAGAGCTTCGGGAGGGCTTGCTCGGTGCCGAGGTCGATCAGGCCGAGCGCGTCGAAGTGCGAGCGGAGGTCAAGACCGCGGAAGATGCCGCCAAGGACCAGGTGTGGAGCGGCTACCGGTTCGTCGTCGTGTCGGATGCGAAGGCGCCGACCGGGCTCAAGGTTATCGATCTCGGCGCCGGTCACTCCAGCGAGCGCGAGACCCTCTGCGGACGGATGATCGCCGCCCTGAAGAACGAAGGCCTCCTCAACGAGGGGATCGGTGCCGGGTACATCGATCGCCATTGGCCGCCGGCCTTTAAGGAAAGCGGCGCCTGGCCCGTCGCCAGC
This sequence comes from uncultured Alphaproteobacteria bacterium, assembly GCA_963755435.1. Taxonomy (GTDB): domain Bacteria; phylum Pseudomonadota; class Alphaproteobacteria; order ATCC43930; family CGMCC-115725; genus AP-15. The sequence goes on along the minus strand of CAVWJX010000006.1, from coordinate 10,980 downwards.
TTGCGGCAGAGCCTTCTGAACGGCACGCTGACGCGCCTTATCGATCCCGATCCGGTCCTGCGGGCGCGCCTCGCCGAATTCGTCGCGGCAGGCGAGTTCGGCCTTGCCTCCGGCGCCGAGCCGGACAGCAGATACCGGCGGGTCTGGTTCCGGGAGGATGTCAGCCCGACTGAGATCACCTTCGATGCCGATGTTTATCTCCTCACCAAGACGCTCGCGGAGCAGCTGAAGTCTCCCGAAATCACCCCCGTTCCCGTACCGGCACCGGAGCCAACGCCGCGCGAGAAACCGGCCATTCCCGAAAGTCCCTATCCGGACGCCGGCGGCACCGGCGCACACGCGATTATCAGCGTCGCCGGCAGCATTCCGCCGGAGCAATGGAACCGGCTGGGGACGCGGCTGATCCCGAAAATGCGCGCCGCAGGCACCGTGACCGCGACCATCCGGCTCGAGATCGAAATCGATCAGACCAAAGCGACGGCGTTCTCCGCCGAGTTGCGCCAGATCGTGGACGAGACCGGTCTTACGGGCGCCATCCGCGTCGAGCATCGGTCGTCGGACGGCCGTTGACGACCCGATGAATGTCGCAGTCGCCGCGCAGTCGGGGACGCTGATGGGCTCTTTGTGATGCATGCCGACAGTTCTTCCGCGTGTTCTCGGCCGTCATTGATCTGCGCGTCGCGGGGTCTTCGGCGGGTCGCTCCAGCGATCGATATCGCGACTTCGCGCCGCATCGGAACCGCTCTTCGCGTGCGTTTCCCTTTCGAACGCGATGCCTTGGGGGGATTGCGCTCGATCGCGGGCTGGCGCGCCCCCTCGCAGATTCGGCGGCGAAACGCCGGATGCCAGGGGGACCTATGGGCGGACTGGCGGCGTAATCGGGCTTGCGCATGAGCGAGCATCGTCGAGGCCCGCGGTGCGGCAGAGTGATGGCCCTCCACCACGCCGCAGAGGACGTCCTCCGATGAAGCTCGACGCCGCTTTCGATACCGCCGCCGCAACGACCGCGATCTGCATCGTCAACAGCCGCGACGGCGCCGTCGTGCTCGAGACCAGCGTGCCGACCGATCCGGACGACCTCTATCGCGTGCTGGAACCGTACCTGCCGCGGCTGCAGCGGGTCGGCCTCGAAGCCGGCGCCTGGTCGCCGTGGCTCTATCGCGAACTGGTCGCGCGCGGCGTGCCGATGGTGCTGCTGGAGACCCGCCACGCCGCCGCGGCGCTGAAGGCGCAGCGCAACAAGACCGACAAGAACGACGCCCGCGGGCTGGCGCAGCTGGTACGCTCGGGCTGGTTCAAGACCGTGCATGTGAAGAGCGAAGAAAGCCACCGGGTAAAGCTGTTGCTGGCGCACCGGCGGACCTTGAAACGCAAGCTGCTCGACATCGAAAACGAGGTCCGGCATTCGATGAAGGCGTTCGGCTTCATGCTCGGCCGGCGGGTGCAGCGCGCCTCGTTCATGCAGCGGGTGCGCGACGTGGTGGCGGGCGATCCGCTGATCGCCGGCGTCACCGAATGCATGCTGCGGGCCTGGCTGGCGCTATGGACCGAGTACAAGCGGCTGCACACGCTGCTGGTCCAGGTCGCCGGCCGTGACGAGCTCTGCCGGCGATATATGGGCATTCCCGGCGTCGGTCCGGTGACGGCGCTGACGGTCAAGGCCGGCATCGATGATCCGAGCCGGTTCCGCAAATCGAAGACCGTCGGCGCGCATTTCGGCCTGACGCCGAGACGCGAGCAGTCCGGCACGTCGGTCGATCGCGACGGCCACATCTCGCGGTGCGGCGACGGTGACGTGAGGACCGCGCTCTACGAGGCATCGAGCGCGATGCTGACGCGCTCCCGCAAGTGGTCGACGCTCAAATCCTGGGGCGTCCGCGTGGCAGCCAAGCGCGGCCACAAGCGCGCCGTCGTCGCGGTCGCACGCAAGCTCGCCGTGATCATGCATCGCATGTGGCGCGACGGGACCGAGTTCCGGTTTTCGGCAGCCGGTCAGCAGCCGTTTGATCCGGTTACTGGCGAAGTGATGGAGACGAACGCGGCATAGCGGCAGCGCGCGGAGAGCAGCTCGAACGACGGACCGATGACGGAGGACCGACATGAGTTCCGCCCTGCGGCGGAAGGGAACTGATGGATCGATGCGGAAGCGGAGAGCACGATCTCTTGCCGGCGACGACGCCTTCACGAAGGCCGAGAGCGCGCCTGACTGCCGGTGTGGCCCCGCTATCCCGACGCAGACATGTGCCCCCGCAAGGCACGCGGGATCGAGCACGAACGACTGCAGGGACCATCAGCCCCCGATCCTCGCAGCCTGGCGGACGCGGTCGCATTCCCTCGCAGGTTCGGATAGGTCTAGCATCAGGAGAAAATCATGGCCGGGAAGAGGGCTGAGAGACGCCCGATTACGACGGCAAGATAAAAGCGCCGACGGTGGTCGGGCGCATGTGGTTGTTTGGATTGATGTATTCCTGCATCACGACCGGCGACCCGGCGGCGCCTTCGAGGGAAAGGAGAATGATTTCAATGCTCGCGGCGGCGTCGCGCGCTTCAACGCCCCGCGGGCCGGCATATGATCGGATCACCGCGATGGTCGCGCACTCATGCTCGCCGATGAAGAGCCGCTGTGCCGCACAGTGAGGCGCGAGGCCGAGGCTTGCCGCTTCGTCGGGCGCAGCAGCTTTGACGGCGACGCGAGCGTTCGCATCGGCCGCCTGGGCGACGCGGTCACGCCTGGGTGGTGGTACGAGTGGTTCCCGGCGCCGGCTGCGGACGATGCGTCGGCCGAGGTAGCTGTCGCCGGCCGATTGGGCGCGATTTCGGGAGGCGCTGATCGCCGCCAACTTCTGGGCCCTCGACCCTGCCGACGAGCGGCAAGGCCTTGACGGCGCCGAATGGCTGATCGAAGGCCGCCGCGGCAACGTCTACCGGGGCGTGTCGCGACGGAGCCCAAAAGGCAAGCTTCACGATGTCTGCCCGAAAGCGCGCGCCACGATGACGGACGACCCGCGCCTTGACGATCACGTGCCGCGAGGAGAGCGCAAACTCCGGGCGAGCGCACCGCTGCGGCCTTGGCGCGCGCCCACCCTGAGCAGCCCTCCTCGCAGCTCGCTTGACCTAGCCGATGAAGCTATGGGCGTCGCGATCCCGAACCCGTCCCGGCCGAATGCGAAAATCATCGTCGCGACGGGTCATCGGGGCCAGCCCTAGTGAAAATACCCGCCGACGGCGCGGCGACACTTGATTTTCTTAGGATTTTCGTATTGAGCGGCAGCAGGACGTGAGCGGGAGCCGACAGAAAAATCCAATCCAGCCAACCACATGCACACCGGCCGACGGCGGTGCTTTTATCTCGCCGTTTATTGGTCGTATGTCGCTCCCATTCGCAGCCGGCCTTTAATCGGCCGAACCCGCGATCTGGCGTACCAGAACGCGATTCAAATCGCTTCCCCCTCATGGCGTCGCATTCGCACAGCAAACGCGCGCTCAAGGCGGTTCGATCGATCGTCCGGTTGCGAGTTACGGGCTGCGTGCCGCCATTCCCAAACCAGCATTCGTTTTTTTGGATTGCGCCGTTTAGCCGACCGATTTTTTGCTCCGGTGCCGACATGGTGCCGACATCACTTCCGCGGATCACGGACGCTCGACCACAACTTATTGAAAAAATTGGCTGGGGGACTAGGATTCGAACCTAGACTGGCGGAGTCAGAGTCCGCTGTCCTACCGTTAGACGATCCCCCATCCGCCCGGCGCGCGAAGAGGCCCGCAACGCTGCGGCACATAGCACATTGAAATGGTCGTGGGTAGAGGCTCGCGACCGCGGGCCAATCGCATCTGCCGGGTGCCGTCGCGGAGCCAACGGTCGCGGCGCGCCAACTTTCGGGGTCGACCACAGCGGCCGACGCATCTTCCGGTCGCGCCGAGCTCGTTGCCGGCGCGCATCGGAGCGAAAGCCTGCATTCGCGGGGTTTTGATTCAAAGCCAGCCTGCGTTACGATCAAGTGTCATAGTCGATGGGACGCCGGCCGTGGAGAAGCCGCTGAGCAGTGCCGGACCGCTCGATCGCGGTGCTGCCGCTTCCGCAGGGAGGCGTTTCGCGCCGGTCGCGGCGTTGCGCCCGGCCCCGGCGATCGTCGACGAACTCGCCGCGGCGGCCCGCTTGCCACGCTCGGCGCCGCGGTTTGCCGCCAATGTCGCCGCCCTTGATCTCGGCACCAACAATTGCCGGCTGTTGGTGGCGCGGCCGGCCGGCGGCGGGTTCCGCGTGGTCGACGCGTTCTCGCGCATCGTCAGGCTCGGCGAGGGGCTGGCGGCGAGCGGGGAATTGTCGGAGAGCGCGATCGCCCGCACCCTCGAAGCGCTCAAGGTCTGCGCCGACAAGATCGCTTTTCGGCGCATCGCCAGCGGCCGCTATGTCGCGACCGAGGCGTGCCGGCGCGCGGCGAACTGCGAGGCGTTTCTGGAACGCGTGCGCGCCGAGATCGGGATCGAGATCGAGATCATTTCGAGCGCCGAGGAAGCGCGGCTGGTGGTCTCAGGGTGCGCCCCGCTGCTCGACCCGCGTATCCCCTATGCGATCGTGTTCGATATCGGCGGCGGCTCGACCGAGATCGTCTGGCTGCGGCTCGGCGCCGGCGGGGACCACCGCCGGCGGCGCCCCCGGATCCTGGGCTCGATCTCGCTGCCGCTGGGCGTGGTTACCCTGACCGACCGGTTTGGCGGCGAGGTCTCGCCCACCGCCTATCGCACGATGGTCGACGAGACCGCCGGCGCGTTGCGGTCCTTTGAGAACGCCCATCGCATCCTGCGCCAGGTCGAGCGCGACCGGGTGCAGATGCTGGGCAGCTCGGGGACGGTGACGACGCTCGCCGGCATTCATCTGGCCTTGCCGCGCTATACACGCGCGCTAGTTGATGGCAGCAGCCTAACTTTCGCGCAAATCGCGACAGTCTCGGCGCATCTGGCCGGTCTCGACCTCGCCGGCCGCGCCGCCAGCCCGTGTGTCGGGCGCGAGCGCGCCGACCTGGTGCTGAGCGGCTGCGCCATTCTCGACGCGATTTGCGAGACCTGGCCGGTCGGCCGCCTGCGGGTCGCCGATCGCGGGGTGCGCGAGGGCATCCTGTTCGACCTGATCCAGGGCTAGGTGGCCAAGAGCGCTGGCGGCTCCGGCGACCGCCCGCCGGCGGTGCGGCTGCACAAATCCCGCCGGCGCAAGTCATCTTCGACCGAATGGCTGCAACGCCAGCTGAACGATCCTTATGTCGCCGCCGCCCGACGCCAGGGCTACCGCTCGCGCGCCGCCTTCAAGCTGATCGAGCTCGATGAGCGCTTCCACCTGCTGCGGCCGGGACGCCGGGTGGTCGATCTCGGCTGCGCCCCGGGCGGCTGGAGCCAAGTCGCGGTCGAGCGCGCCGGTCGGCGCGGCCGGGTTCTGGGGGTCGACCTCGCCGAGACCGCGCCGATCGCCGGCGCTCTCCTGCTGCGCGTCGATCTGCTCGATCCCGAAGCCGCTATGGCGATCCGGGAGGCGCTCGGCGGCGCCGCCGATCTCGTATTGAGCGACATGGCGCCGGCCGCAACCGGCCACGCCGCGACCGACCACCTGCGCATCGTCGCGCTCGCCGAGGCCGCCTTCGATGTCGCCGAGGATGTTCTCGAACCGGGCGGGGTTTTCGTCGCCAAGGTGTTTCAGGGCGGCACCGAAGGCGCGTTGCTGGTGCGCCTCAAGCGGTCGTTCACCGAGCTGCGCCACGCCAAGCCGCCGGCGAGCCGCGCCGAATCGGCCGAGACCTATGTCGTCGCCAAGGGGTTCCGGCGATGATGCCCGACGGGCAGCACCCCACTCGCCTTGGCGCGCCATCGAAACTCGGACGCTCTTTGCGCCGGCTAGCTATAGTGTGGAGCGTCCGTCTGGCCACGGAGTGTTGAAAGGAGACCCCCGCGGAATGGCCGGCACGTTTGATACGTTGCGCGCGGCTCGCCGGCTCAAGGAGGCGGGAGCACCCGAGGCGATCGCCGAGGTTCTCCGCGAGAGCCGGGACTTTGATCTCTCGCAGCTCGCCACCAAGACCGACCTGGAGCAGCTGCGGCTCGCCACCAAGGCCGACCTGGAGCAGCTGCGGCTCGCCACCAAGGCCGACCTGGAGCAGCTGCGGCTTGCCGGCAAGGCCGATCTGGAGCACCTGCGGCTCGCCACCAAGGCCGATCTGGAACAGCTGCGGCTTGCCGGCAAAGCCGACCTCGCAGAGCTGAAATCCGAGGTCCTGAACTGGGTGATCGGCCTGATGATCGCGCAGACGGCAGCGATTGTCGCCTTGGTCAAGCTGATGCTGGGGCACGCCTAACAGAACCTTACCTCCGATGCCGCGGATGCGAGCTCGCCGGAGGCGCCGGCAAGCGGCGCCGAATCGGCCGAGACCTACGTCGTCGCCAAAGGGTTCCGCCGGGGCGCATAACCGCGGCGGCGCGCCTATATCTGAGCCGATGGCTTTTGGCGACGGCGCACTGGTGTATAGTGCGCCGTCATCGCTTGAGAGGCTCGCATGGAAATCCGCCAGGCGCTGACATTCGACGACGTGATGCTGGTTCCGGCGGCCTCCGCGGTGCTGCCGGGCGATACCGATACCCGTACGCGCCTCACCCGCGAGATAGAGCTCGGCATCCCGCTGGTCTCGGCGGCGATGGATACCGTCACCGAAAGCGGCTTGGCGATCGCGCTGGCCCAGGCCGGCGGCATCGGCGTGATCCACCGCAACATGCCGATCGAAGAGCAGGCCGACGAGGTCCGCAAGGTCAAGAAATTCGAGGCCGGGATGGTGGTGAACCCGGTCACGATCCATCCTGACGAGACCTTGGCCGAAGCCTTGCGGCTGATGGCCGATCACCATATCTCCGGCATCCCGGTGGTCGAGCGCGGCCAATCTGGGGGACTGGCTGGTCGGCTCGCCGGCATCCTGACCAATCGCGACGTGCGCTTTGCCAGCGACCCGCGCCAGCGGGTTGCCGAGCTGATGACCAAGGACGATCTGGTGACGGTGCGCGAGAGTGTGGGTCGCGACGAGGCCAAACGCCTCCTGCATCAGCACCGCATCGAAAAGCTGGTGGTCGTCGACGAGGCCTATCGCTGCATCGGTCTGATTACGGTCAAGGACATCGAAAAGGCGCAGCGCTTTCCCACCGCCTGCAAGGATGGGCACGGGCGATTGCGCGCCGCCGCCGCGACCGGCACCGGCAAGGACGGGACCGAGCGGGCCGAGGCGCTGTTCGCCGCCGGGCTCGATGTGCTGGTGGTCGACACCGCGCACGGCCACTCCGAGCGGGTGATTGCCGCGGTCCGCGAGATCCGCCGACTGTCGAACTACACCCAGGTCATCGCCGGCAACGTCGTCACCGGGGCCGGCGCCCGCGCCCTGATCGAAGCCGGCGCCGACGCGGTCAAGGTCGGGGTCGGGCCGGCGTCGATCTGCACCACCCGCATGGTCGCCGGCGTCGGCGTGCCGCAATTCACCGCGATCGCCGACACCGTCGCCGAGTGCCGCAAGTTCGGGGTGCCGGTGATCGGCGACGGCGGCATCAAGTTTTCCGGCGATCTTGCCAAGGCGATCGCCGCCGGGGCCGATTGCGCGATGCTGGGCTCGCTGTTCGCCGGCACCGACGAGAGCCCGGGCGAGGTGTTTCTTTATCAGGGCCGCAGCTACAAATATTACCGCGGGATGGGCTCGATCGGGGCGATGGCCCGCGGCTCGGCCGACCGCTATTTCCAGCAGGAGGTGACCAGCACCTTGAAGCTGGTGCCCGAAGGGGTCGAGGGACGGGTCCCGCACAAAGGGCCGGTCGGCAACATCGTTCACCAGCTGATCGGCGGGCTGCGCGCGGCGATGGGCTATACCGGAAACCGCACGATCGGCGAGATGCAGAAGAATTGCACCTTTGTCCGGATCACCGGCGCCGGGCTGCGCGAGAGCCACGTCCACGATATCGCGATCACCCGCGAGGCGCCCAACTACCCAGCCGATCGTTGACCCCGAGGGTCGGGTGAGCGGGCGGCGCAGATCTCCCCCTCGCTCCGCCTGCGGGAAGGGAGGCTCAGTGAGCGGCGGCTTGGCGCTTTGACCCCCGGCGCTCAGGTTGCGGCAGCGATCGAGATTCTCGGCGAAATCGAAACCGCAGCACGCCCGGCCGACGATGCCGCGGCCGATTTCTTCCGGCGTCGGCGCTATATCGGCGCCAAGGACCGCGTGCAGATCGCCGGTCATGTCTATGCGGTGCTGCGGCACCGGGCAGCGCTCGACTGGTGGATCGAGCGGATCGGCCGAGGCGTGGTGGAAATCGCGGCGCGCAGCCGGGTGCTGGCCGGGCTGATACTGGTCGAGGGCTGGCGGCCGGAGATGGTCGCTGGGTGCTGCGACGGCGAGCGCTTTCGCCCGGCGAGCCTGAGCAGCGCCGAGCTGGGCCTGGTCAACGGCCTCGGCACCCGCATCCTGCGCCACCCGCAGATGCCGCGCTGGGTGGCGAACGACGTGCCGGAATGGCTCGAGCCCGGTCTCGATCGGGTGTTCGGCGACGGCCTCGAGCGCGAGATGGCAGCCCTCAATGCAGCGGCGCCGGTCGATCTGCGGGTCAACCTCTTGAAAGCCGGGCGTGAGACGGTGCGGCGGGCGCTCGCCGCCGAGGGGGTCGAGGCCCAGGCAACGCCGTGGTCGCCGCTCGGGCTGCGGCTTGCCGCACGGGCGCCGCTCTCGGGTTTGCAGGCCTTCAAGGACGGCCTCTTTGACGTGCAGGACGAGGGCTCGCAGCTCGCCGCGCTCTTGGCCGGGGCGCGGCCCGGGATGCGGGTCGTCGATTTCTGCGCCGGGGCCGGCGGCAAAACCCTGGCGCTGGCGGCCGGGATGGAAAATCGCGGCAAGCTCGTCGCCTGCGACGTTTCGGCCCGCCGGCTCGAACGCGCCGCTTTGCGGCTGCGCCGCGCCGGGGTCGGCAATGTCGAGCGCCGGGTGCTGTCGAGCGAGAACGACAAATGGGTCAAGCGCCACGCCGGCGGCTTTGACCTGGTGTTTGTCGACGTGCCGTGCCTCGGCACCGGAACCTGGCGGCGCAACCCCGACGCCAAGTGGCGCGCGGGCCCCGAGGATTTGGCCGAGCTAGCCGTGCGCCAGCAGCAGATCCTGCGCAGCGCCGCGCGCCTGGTCCGCCCCGGCGGCCGCCTCGTCTACGCCACCTGCTCGCTGTTGCGCGAGGAGGACGCGGCGCAGGCCGAGGCCTTTCTCGCCGCGGCGCCGGATTTTTTTCCGGTCTCCGCCGCGCGCGCCTGGGCGGAGACGATCGGCGGCCCCTCCCCCGCCGGCGACGACTACCTGCCCCTGACCCCGGCGCGGCACGGCACCGACGGCTTTTTCGTCGCCCTGTTCGAGCGCCACCCGAAAACCTCGGAGACTGATCTGCAATGACCGACCGCATCCTGATCCTCGATTTCGGCAGCCAGGTGACCCAGCTGATCGCCCGCCGGGTGCGCGAGAGCGGCGTTTATTGCGAGATCCAGCCTTATACGATTGGCGAGGACCAGCTGCGAGACTTCCACCCGCGCGCGATCATCCTGTCGGGTGGACCCGCCTCGGTGACCGAGGGTGCAGCACCGCGGGCGCCGGCGAACGCCTTTCGGCTCGGGGTGCCGGTGCTCGGCATCTGCTACGGCATGCAGACGATGTGCGACGAATTGGGCGGACGCGTCGCCTTGAGCGAGCATCAGGAGTTCGGCCGCGCCTTTGTCGACATTCTTGACGACTGCCTCCTATTCGACGGGCTGTGGCGCAAGGGCGAGCGCGCCCAGGTCTGGATGAGCCACGGCGATAAGGTCGAGGTGGTGCCGGCCGGGTTCCGCGCGGTGGCGGCGAGCGAAGCCGCCCCTTTTGCCGCGATCGCCGATGACGAGCGCCGGTTTTACGGGTTTCTGTTTCACCCCGAGGTTGCGCACACGCCGCAGGGCGCCGAACTGCTGCGCAATTTCACCCACAAGGTGGCGGGCTGCCGCGGCGACTGGACCATGGCCTTGTTCCGCGCCCATGCCCTCGAGCGCATCCGCGAACGGGTCGGGCATGCCAACGTCGTTTGCGGGCTGTCGGGCGGGGTCGATTCCGCGGTTGCGGCGGCGCTGCTGCACGAAGCCGTCGGCGACCAGCTGACCTGCATCTTTGTCGATACTGGGCTGCTGCGCGCCGGCGAGGCCGAAGACGTGGTCGAGCTGTTCCGCCGGCACTACAACATTCCGCTCATCCATCGCGACGCGGGCGAGCTGTTTTTGGCGAGGCTCGCCGGGGTTACCGACCCCGAGGAAAAGCGCAAGCGGATCGGCGCCGCGTTTGTCGACGTATTCGACGAGGAGGCGCACAGGCTGGGCGATGTCGAGTTTCTGGCGCAAGGGACGCTCTATCCCGACGTGATCGAATCGACGAGCGCTATTGGCGGCCCCTCGGTCACGATCAAGTCGCACCACAATGTCGGCGGCCTGCCCGAGCGGATGAAGCTGAAGCTGGTCGAGCCGCTGCGCGAATTGTTCAAGGACGAGGTGCGCGAACTCGGCCGCGAGCTCGGCCTGCCCGAGCGGCTGGTCGGACGCCACCCGTTTCCGGGGCCGGGCTTGGCGATCCGCATCCCGGGCGAGGTTACCCGCGACAAGCTTGAAATCCTGCGCAAGGCCGATGCGGTCTTTATCGAGGAGATCCGCAACGCCGGGCTCTACGACGCGATCTGGCAGGCTTTCGCGGTGCTGCTGCCGGTCCGCAGCGTCGGCGTCATGGGCGACGCGCGCACCTACGATTACGCCTGCGCCCTGCGCGCGGTGACCTCGACCGACGGGATGACCGCCGACACCTTCCCGTTCCCGCACGAATTTCTCGGCCGCACCGCCACCCGTATCATTAACGAGGTACGCGGTATCAACCGCGTCACCTACGACATCACCTCAAAACCGCCAGGGACAATCGAGTG
>CAVWJX010000005.1:0-1418564 GCA_963755435.1 uncultured Alphaproteobacteria bacterium | reverse complement strand
GCGCCGTCCCAGAACAGCCATTCGTATTGCGAGGCGCGGGTGAAGGCGGCATGCATATCGGCGCGAACCGCGGCGCCCGCTCGCTCGGCCGCGCGGTCGGCGGCGGCGATCACCCGTTGCACGGCGGCGCCGAAGGCCGGATCGGCATAGGTGTCGATCCAGGCGCGGTAGGGATTGTCGGGCGCCGCCCGGCCGGCGATGGCGCAGCCGACATCCCAGTAGATCCAGAAGCACGGCAACAATGCCGCGATCAGCACCGCCCACGGCTCATGATAGGCGGTCGCCAGCAGAAAGCTCGTATAGGCGAGGCAATCGGGCATCGGCTCGGCCGCGGCGAGGCTGGCCGGGTCGACCCCGAACAGCTGCAGATAGCGCTCGTGCAAGGCCCGTTCGACCACGACCGCGTCCAGCGCCGACTGGGCGAAATCCTGCAGTGCCCCGGTGTCGGGCGCCTTAGCCGCGGCGACCGCCAGAGCGCGCGAGAATTGGGCGAGATAGAGCGCGTCCTGGGTGATGTAATGCTGGAAGCGCTCGCGCCCGAGCGTGCCGGCGGCCAGCTCGGCGTTGAACGGCAGCGCATTGATCGCCTCGCGCAGCGGCGTCGTCCTCTGCCAGGCCTCATCGGAAAAGCGGGTGGCCATGGGCTGGTGCTCCGGTTGTAACCTCGGTAGAAATTTGCGATCTATTCCGAAAAATAGTTCTCGTCTATTTTTCTGATCTTGTATGTTTCAGTAACGCGGACTCCGATCTCCTTCTGTACCATAAGTCTGGAGAGTTCCAAGCCATCAATAAGGATAATCCGCTTCGATATACGTGATACATATTCGCGCGCGGCGGGAGAGATCGAACCGGTCGTGATCAGAATGCCCTTCGTTGCGCTGACGCCGTCGAGGCTGCCAGAAAAGGCCTGCACCTCGGGCCGGCCGACTGCGTTTCCCGCCCCGTATCGCTTCGCTTGGACATAGACGCGATCAAGTCCAAGTGCGTCTTCGTTAATAACTCCGTCCAAGCCCCCGTCCCCCGGCCCTCCGGTTGCTTTTCCCCTTTCTGACTGGCCGCCGCCATAACCGAGTTCTCGCAGAAGATCGATGACAAGCTGCTCAAAAAAAGCGGGAGACATTTCTCTCATTCTATCGAGCAGGTCAGCTTCAAGTGCCCCGGTCAAGGTCTCGTAGCTTCGTCCCATCAGTTCTTCTGGGGTTACGGACAGTTCGCCGATCGCGGAGCCTCCGTCCTTGCGATCGAGCTTGGCGAAACCACCCGCGGCACTCCTTTGGCGCCACTCCACGTAACTCGGGAACCGTTCGAGAAATGGCATGTCGATTTTTGCAGGCTTCTCTGCGAGGACCTGATTCCCCGCTTCAGTCGCGCGATATATGCCGCGCCCGGTCTTTTCAATTAGTCCAGCTCGCTGCAAGAACACATTGGCCCATGCGGTACGGTTAGCAAAGGTAGTCTGACGACCACTTGGCAGCATCTCCTTGAGATCTTCCTCACTGAGATTTACGGTCGCTGCTACCCGGTCGCGAAGATCTGGGGCCGAGATTTCGCCGCCACCTGTCGCCATGAGCACAGGGAGCATCAACGATTGGAAATCGGGTACAGCCATATCAGTTCCCCTTCCGAAACGCTCAACAATGTCCCCGATTGCAAGACAATGGGAGTCAGCGCTTGCGCAGGATGACGATGTGGCGACCTTCGGGCGTCAGCGGCGCGGTCAGGCTGAAATCATTGTACCAGCCGATGAATTCGAACCGGCCGCTGAGCTCGACCAGGCACAGGAACTCCTGCGGAAAGAACATCTTGACCGGCACCCGCCCTTCGATCGTCAGCTTCCGGCCGCAATCGTCGACGGCAAAACTCAGGGTCTCGTTATAGGTCTGGGCGATCGGGTCGAGCATTTCGGCGCGATAGCGGGTGCGCACCTCGACGCCGCCGCGGCGCCGCGTCCAGCTGCGCCGATAGTCGTGCAGGATGCGAAACCACACGACGCTGTCCAACAGATAAAGCCCCCCTGCCGGCAGCAGGTCGGCGATCCGGTCGAGATGGTCGAGGAACTCGCGGTTCGAGCGCATATAGAGCGAGCCCAGCATCACATAAGCGAGATCGAACCGGCCGAGACCGGGATCGAGGTCGCGCATGTCGCCCTCGACAAACTCGGCCGCGATGCCGTTGCGGGCGGCCTTGTCGCGGGCGAAATCGAGCATCTGCGGGCTCAAATCGAGGCCGCAATAGGCGTAGCCGCGGCGGTGCCATTGCGCGAGATAGGGTGCCGTGCCGGCGCCGAGCTCGAACACCCGGCGCACCTGCGTCTTGGCGAACTCGCCGATCGCCGCTTCAAAGAAGTCGATCTCCCCGGCCGGGTCCTGCGGCGCCAGTGCGATCTCGTAATAATGCGGGTAGCGATAGGCTTCCATGCGCTCGGTCACGGCGCTCCGGCAAAGCGGCCGCGGTCGTGCGGCGCCGAAAAATCGAGCTCCGGGCCGAGCGGGATGATGCCGCTCGGGTTCAGATTGCGCATGCCGCCCCAATAGCCGAGCTTGATCCGCGGGATGTCGACGGTCTCGGCCACGCCCGGCATCTGATAGACCTCGCGAGTATAGTTCGACAAATTGTGGTAATCGGACAATCTGCGCAAATTGCATTTGAAATGGCTGTAATAGACCGCGTCGAACCGCACCAGGGTCGGGAACAGCCGCAGATCGGCTTCGGTAAAGCGATTGCCGACCAGATAGCGCTGCTGCCCGAGCCGGGCCTCGAGCTGATCGAGGGCGGCGAACAAGATGGCAAAGCTGGTTTCGTAAGCCGCTTGGGTCTTGGCAAAGCCGCAGCGGTAGACGCGATCGTTGACGGCCTCGTAGACCAACGCGTTGGTCTCGTCGATCGCCGGGCGCAGCGGCGCCGGATAGAGATCGACCGCGGGATCGCCGAACGCGTCGAATTCCGCGTTCAGCATGCGGATGATCTCGGAAGATTCGTTGTTGACGATGGTGCGGCGGTGCCGATCCCACAGCACCGGGACCGTGGCCCGGCCGGTAAAGCCCGGACATGCCGCGGCGTAGACCTGATGGACGTGGAACACGCCGTTCTTGGGGGCCAGATCGTCGAAGCCCTGCGAATAGGCCCAACCCTCGCCCTTGGGCAGATCCGATTGCAGGATCGGGATCGCCGCCTCGAGCCGTTTGAGCTTTCGCATCAGCACGGTGCGGTGCGCCCACGGGCAGGAAGGCGCCGTTACCAGTACATAGCGCCCGCTTTGCGCCTTGAACCCGGAGGCGCCGTCGCGGGTGACGCGGTCGCGAAACCCGGATTGCAGACGCACATAGCTGCCGTCGGGCGCCGCCGTCGGCGGGTCTTCCTGGTGCCAGATGCCATTGACAAGCATTCCCATGGTTGGGTCTCCCGGTTCGGATCGCGGCGACAAGCGGCGGCGATGCCCGATGCTATCCCGGCTCTCTCGGCGGGTCACCCGCGCTCGCCGCCCGGACCGCTGCGGGCGTCGCCGGCGCCGGCGCCTAGCCGGTTTCGGTGTCGGCGGCGATGCGGGCCTGGGCTACGGCGCGGATCTGCACGCGCAGGCTCGGCTCGGTCTCGAACAGCCGATCGAGGTCGCGCGCGGCGAGGCTGAGCAGCTGGCAATAGCCCAGCGCCACGACGTCGGCGTTGCGCCGCTCGGCAACCAGCAGCGCCAATTCGCCGAAGAAATCGCCGCTGCCGAGCTGGACCGGCTGGGGCGTGACCCGCACTTCGACGGCGCCCGAGGAGATGAAGTACATCGCGTCGCCCCGCTCGCCGCGGCGCACCACCGCCTCGTCGGGCACCGCGAGCCGGGGCCGCAGCAGCCGGGCGACCGCGCGCCGGGCCTTGTCGTCGAGTGCGGCGAACATCGGGACCCGGCCGACGAGTTCGTCGCGCTTCAGCCCCAGATCGAGCACCGTGCGCGCCTCGCCGCTGCGCCGGCGGCGGCGCAGCTTGCGCTGCAGATCCTCGAAGACATCCTGGTTGACGATCGATTCGGCGCGCAGCCGGCGATAACTCTCCTCTTCGAACCGCGCGGCGGTGCGCGCCAAAAACTGGGTCTCGAGCTGACGCACATAGGCCGGATACTGCAGCCGCAAGGCGGCGATCGCGCGGTTGATCTCACCCAGGCGCTGCTCGATCAGCCTGCCGAGCGCCGTGCTCGGCCCGGCGCCGAACACCCGGCCGATCTGCTCGTGGTTGAACGCCGCCAGATTTTCCAGCACGAAGCGGGCGGCGAGCTGGACCTCGAAGCGGTCGGCAAGCCGGCGGGCGAGCGGGCCGGCGATGCCGATCCGGCGGTGGGCCCACAGCGCCACGCGATAGCTCGCGCCAAACGCGCGCAGCCGGTCACCGGCCCGCCGATACCCCTCGACGCCCTGGGTGCGGGCGCCGTCGCGCAGCCTTGCGGCATGGGTCAAGAGGCTGGCGGCGACCCGCCGCGACACGGTCCGGCCCTCGAAATATTCGAGGCAGAATTCCTGCTCGCGGTCGGCCAGCACCGAGACCGCCGCGCGGGTCCGGATCTCGGTCGGGAGCTGGGCGTTTTCCTCGGCGATATCGGCCGGGGCGCGGGTATTGGCGTCGTAGACCGTGGTGATTTCGCCGACGATCTCGGGCGCAATCCGGTGCTCGCGCCCGACCGTCTCGATCGCCGCGCGCATCGACGACAGGGCGAGGCCGATCACCCGGTCGCGCAGCGCGATCTCGGCCGGCGAGGCATCGCTGAGCTTCAACAGCCGCATCAGCGGCCGCATCGTCGGCGCCGTCACCAGGAGGGTGAACAGCACGAAGCCGGTGGCCAGCACCCCGACAAACTGCCGAATCTCGGGCGACAACGAGGTATTTTCGGTGGCGGCCAGCGCCAGCGCCAAGGACACCGCCCCGCGCATCCCGCCCCATAGCATGAAGAGCTTGTATTTGGCGTCGATCGGCCGCGCGATCCGGGCGAGGCTCAGCACCGGGATCAGCCCGTAGAGGGTCAGCGCCCGCGCCACCAGCGCCGCCGCGATCAGCGCGCCGAGCAGAGCGAAGTCGCCCCAGCTCGCCCGCGCCAACAGATCCGGCGTTCGCATCGCCGCGAACAGGAAGATCAACGAGCTCGCCCAGAACGCGAGCTGCTCCCAGGTGGTGACGAGACTTTCGAAATTGGACGGGGCGAGGCGCCGCCGCCCTTCACTGCTGACCGCAAGCGCCGCGGCCGCGACCGCGACCACCCCAGAAACGCCGAGGTAATGATCGCAGATGATGTAGATTGCATAAGCAAAGCCGATCGTCATCGTCGCTTCGGCGAGGCGGCTCGAACGCAGCGTCGGCATGAACAGCGCCGCCGCCCAGCCAGCGACGTAGCCGAGCGCGAGACCGCCGACGAACTGCCGCAGAAAGAGCAAAACCCCGGCCCAGGGGCTTGCCGGCCTGGCGCCGCTCAGAATCGCGACCGCCAGCGCATAGATCGCGATCGCCGCCGCGTCATTGAACAGGCTCTCGCCCTGGACCAGGGTCGACAGCCGGCGCGGCGCGCCGATGTCGCGGAAGATCGCGACGACCGCGACCGGATCGGTGGTGGCGATGACGGCGCCGAGGATCAGGCAGGCGACGAGCCCGACCGGCGCCAGCGGCCACAAGGCAAAACCGACGACGAGGGTGCAGACGACGACACCGATCACCGCCAGCAGCAGCACCGGGGCGACCTCGTCGCCGAGCTGGCGGGTATCGAGGTTGAGTGCCGCCTCGAACAGCAGCGCCGGGAGAAAGATGTACAGCAGCGACTCGGCGCTGAGCCCGAAATTGTGCAGGGTGGCGATGATGTCGGGCACCGCGCCGCCGTGCAGGTCGGCGGCCGGAATGTTGGTGGCGACGCCGATCGCGATCCCGACCAGGGCCAGCAGCACGGTGTACGGGATCGAAAACCGCTCGGCCAGCGGCAGCAGCAAACTGACCAGCCCGAGCAGCGCGGTGACGGCAAAAACAATCAGTACGGTGTTGTGCATGATCTCAGCGCGCCGAGCCTAGCGAGCCGGGTTCGGCCCCACAAGCTGCCGCGCGCCGGGTCCCGGTCTGCCAAAGCCGGCAATTCCCGGCTTGCCAGCGATCCGATCGGCTGCGCCAATGGGGCCCCGAAAATTTGGACGGACCGGTTCCGCATGTGCACGCGCCGCGCCATCCTGCTGCTCGTCGTTCTGCTCGCCGCCCCGCTGCCGGGCCGAGCCGCGCCGCCGCAGCTTCAGCAATTCGCCACCGCCCAGCTGACCATCGTCAGCGCGAGCGGCCGCCACCCTTTCAAGGTCGAATTGGCCGAAACCCGGGCGCAGCTGGAGCAAGGGCTGATGTACCGCCGCAGCCTGGCGCCAGACGCCGGCATGCTGTTCGATTTCAAAGAGCCGACCGTGGCCACGATGTGGATGCACGATACCCTGATCCCGCTTGATATGCTGTTCGTCGATCAGCGCGGCCGGATCGTCAACATCGCCCAGCGTGCGGTGCCCGAATCGGATGCGACGATCGCCGCCGCCGCACCGGTGCGCGCGGTCATCGAGCTGAACGGCGGCACCGCCGCTCGCCTCGACATCAAGCCCGGCGATCGGGTGCTGTATCCGATCTTTACCGGGCCGTCGTGATCAACCCAGCCGCTGCGCCGCCGGCCCGGCGGAGAGCCCGTTGCAGGAGAATTACCCGATGCGTCACAAAAGCCCACTCTTCGCTCTGATCCTGGCCGTGGCCTCCGTCATCCTATCGGCGACGCCGGCGCTTGCCGCCTATGGCGCGATCGCCTGGGAACGGGGGACCGGCCGGCAGGGCTGGAGCTGGGACCAGAGCACGCCGCAAAAGGCCGCCGAGCTGGCGATCAGCGCGTGCGGCGCCAGCGGCTGCAAGGTCATCATCCACACCGGCGCCGGCCAATGCGCGGCTCTGGCGGCGACCGCCAACGGCAAGTTCATCGGTGCCTCGGCGCGCAAGACCGAGCCGGCGGCGCGCGTCGCGGCACTGACCGATTGCCAGAAAGGCAAGGCCGGCGACTGCGTGGTCAAGGTCAGCCACTGCAACAAGTGATCGGGTCGGCCACGTGCGGGGTCGGTCGCAACCGCGGTCACGGCGGCGGCGGCCAGCAGCGCCGGCCGGCTCGATCTCGGAGCCGCCGCTAGCCGGCCAGCCGGACCAGTTCGTCGCGCCCGGCCAGCATGTCGTCGAGCGAGCCGAACGCGTTGATGTAATGTCCGGTAAAGCCTTTGCCTTCGACCCGGCGGAACATGTCGGCAAAATCGAGATCGCCCGCGCCCGGCGGCAGATGCACCTCGTCGCCGTTGCGCCAACAATCGGCGAGCCGCACCTCGGCTACTCGCGCCATGTCGAGCCCATCGACAAACCCCGCGACACCTTCGGGGACGAGATGCGCATGATTGACCGTGAACGCCAACCCGAGCGCCGGCGAGCGGATCGCCTGGAAATAATATTGCCACTCGGCGAGGCTGTGCGCGAGATAGTGCATTTCCGCCGCCGGTGGCTCCTTGTTCAGGTTTTCCAGCAGTAGCAGCGCGCTGTGCCGCTCGGCATGCGCGGCGATGCGCTCCAGCCGCTCGCGCCCGGCGGTCATCCGCATCTCCTGGTCCGAGCCGAAATGGTAACCGGCATGGACGACGATCCACTCGGCGCCGAGCTTGGGCGCGATTTCGACATAGGCTGCGAGATAGCGGTCGACCGCCTCGCCGACATAGGGCGCATATTCGGCGACGTTGACCGAGGAGGCGGTGTGCAGACCGAGATGAATTCGATGGCGCTCGCAGGCCCGGCGCACCCTGGCCACGCGCGCGCCGTCAAAGCTGGCCAACGTATTGGCGCCGCTATCGAGCTCGATGTCGATCCAGCGCACCTCGTGCCGGGCCGCCCACTCGATCGCATCCTCGAGGTTCAGCTTGCGCCCGACATCGACGCCGATCCGTTCCCGCAAGGTCGTCATCGCATCTCTTTCCAGATTTGGTTGGCGCAATTGGGCTAAGCTCACCGGCAGAAATTCGTTGCCGCGAGGACGCCGCCATGTCGTTGAGCCGGGAATTTGCCGCCTTCGTCGCCAACCTCAAATACCAAGATTTGCCGGCGGCGGTGGTCGACCGGGCCAAGGGGGTGACCCTGGAGGCGCTCGCCTCGGCGCTGGTGGCGCACCGGATGCCGGCGACCCGGCAGGCACTGGCGTTGATGCAGGAAGAGGAGGCCGGTGGCGGCGGGGCTGCGACAGTCCTGGGCAATGGCGCCAAGCTCAGCAAGGCCGGGGCCGCCTTTGTCAATACCGAGACGATCTTCGCCGGCGGCAAGTGGGACACCTTTCGCATGCTGACCCATCCGGGTACGGCGATCCTGCCGGCGGCGCTGGCGGCGGGGGAAGTTGCCGGCGCCTCCGGCCACGAATTCCTGACCGCAATCGCCGCCGGCTACGAGGTCATGGAGCGGATGGCCGCCGAGTTCATCCCGACGGTCATGTCGCGCGGCTTCCACGCCGGGCCGGTGTTCGGCATCTTCGGCGCGGCGATCGCCGCCGCCAAGCTCGGCCGGCTCGACCAGAACCAGATCAATGGCGCCATCGCCCAGTGCGTCAACCTCGCCGCCGGCAACCTCGAAGGTGCCAGGAGCGGCGGCCGCTCTTTGCGCGAAGGGGGCGCCGTGCGCAATGCGCTGCTCGCGGTGGCCTTGGCCAGGCACGGGGTTCCCGGCGGCGAGACGACATTGGAGGGCGAGGCCGGCTTTTATCATGCCTATGCCGGCAACAGCCGCGGCGAATTGCGCTACAGCTTCACCGGCGCGAACCGCACCGAGATGGCCGCGATCACCCGGGGGCTCGGCCGCGACTGGATCTTTCTCGAAACGCTGTACCGGATCTATTCGACCGCCGGCTACAACATCGCCCATATCGACGTGACCGCGGCGCTGTGCGAGGAGAACGGCATCCGTTACCAGGACATCGACCGCATCGAGGCGCTGGTCAACTGGTTCGAGACCGAATATCCGAGCCCGGCCTTTCCGACACCGGGCAGCGACGGCAAGCCGCGGGTCGGCAGCACGCAATACTTTACCGCCTACGGCGCCGCGGCGCGCGGCTATCCGCTGCTGCGCGGCGCGACCCCCGGCCCGGGCGAGAGCGACCCGCCCGAGGTGCTTGACCTGATGCAGCGCGTGACCCTGATCCCGACTGTCGGGCGCACCCTGTTCGGCCCGCGGATCACGGTCTTTTTGAAAGACGGACGCAGCTTCGCCAAGGAGGGCACGGGCCGCGAATTCATCTGGGATTTCGAGGAGGAAGCACGGCGGATCCGCCCAATTGCCCCCGGCCTCGCGATCCCAGAGGCACAATTCGCCGAGCTGATCGACGCCTGCCGCCACCTCGAGCGGCTCGACCACGCCGCGCAACAGCTGATCGCGCTGACCATCCCTTGATTACTGCCTGAAGGCGGAGCACCGGCGTCATGACCCCCGGCGCCAAACGCGGAACCTCAGAGACCGAGCTGCAGACAAATTGCCCGCTCGACGGCGGTCAGGTCCTCGGGGCTGAGCCGGCCAGCTCTATCCCGCAGGCGAAGCTTGCTGATCGTGCTCAATTGGTCAGCCATCGCCTTGCGTTGCTGGCCCCGGAGCCGGACATATGCTTCGGACGGATAGAGGCGGCCGACGTTGCTGGTCAGCGGGACCACCTGGACCCGGTTCAGCTCCCGATTTGCCGCATCGTTGCTCATGACCACCGCGGGGCGGGTTTTGCGGATCTCTCCACCAACCGACGGATCGAACGTCACCCACCAGACATCACCGCGTTGCGGCGGCCTATCTGGGCTCATCGGCGATATCCCCGGTCAGGTTTTCGACCCATTCCGAGGCGTCGCGCTCGCGCTCTTCATCGGCAGCCATCGCCTTGTAGCCTTCCGCCAACTCGCGTTGCAGGACATGCGGACGCGCAAGATCGTTCAGAAAACGGCTGATCCGGCGACGCCCGACGACATTGTGCAGACCCGCATAAACCTCGTCGTCGATCGTAATCGTCAATTTCTTTGACATGCCCGAACTCCTTACACGTATAATACACGTGTATGCTGAGTTGTCGACGTGCGGCCATGCCGCACGATCCTCCCACGCCGGATTCGGTTGTTCACGATACCGTTGACGCTCCGCAACATCCGGCAGTGACTGACGCGGGAACAAGCGACAGGAGATCGGACGATGGCGATTGCGGATGTGAAGGCGCTGACCTTTGACGTATTCGGCACCGTGGTGAACTGGCGTGACAGCATCGCGCGCGAGGCCAAGGCCGTTCTCGGGCCGAAAGGCTACGACAAGGACTGGCACGACTTTGCCGATAAATGGCGGGCGCGCTATCAGCCGGCGATGGCCAAGGTGCGGAGCGGCGAGCGGCCATGGACCCGGCTCGACGACCTGCATCGCGAGAATTTGGTCGAGCTGTTGCCGGAATTCGGGATTTCGAGTTTGAGCCAAGCCGAGATCGACCATCTCAATCGCGCCTGGCACCGGCTCGACGGCTGGCCCGACACGGTCGAGGGCCTCACCCGGCTCAAGCGCAAATACATCCTGGCGACGTGCTCGAACGGCAATGTCGCGCTGATGGTCAACATGGCCAAATATGCCGGGCTGCCGTGGGACGCGATCCTCGGCGCCGAGGTCGCGCACGCCTACAAGCCGCAGCCCGAGGCCTATGACCGTACCGCCGCCTTTCTCGACCTGAAGCCCGAAGAATGCATGATGGTGGCGGCGCATAATGGCGACCTCGTCGCCGCCCGCGGCCGCGGTTTTCGCACCGCCTTTGTCAGTCGGCCGCTCGAGCACGGGCCCAACAAGACCCGCGATTTCAAGGCCGAGCACGATTTCGACGTGATCGCCGACAGTTTCACCGACCTCGCCGCCAAACTCGGCTGCTGAGGCCAGGCAGCCGGCCACGCGCAACCGTCAGCCGACCGTGACCGGCGCGATTTCCTTCAGACGCGGCAGCACCTCACGGGCGAACAGGCGGATGCCTTTTTCGGATTCGGCATGGGTCATGAAGCCGGAGCGGCCGATCATGCTCAAATGGCCGAAGCCGCCGACCCGGTCATAGAATTCGAGGATCTGGCGGGTGACGCTGTCCGGATTGCCGGCGAAAAGGATGCCCATCGCCTTGGCCTCCTCGGCATCGATCGACATCAGCCGGCGGATGTTTTCGCCGGCGCTCGGAACCCCCTTTTCGGCATTGACGAGGTTCGGCTCGGCGGACGGGCGGGTTGTCGTGCGATAGGCCGCGGGGGCGCGCTCGGGCGGGAACGAGCCGGGCATCAGCCGCGAATGCTGCGGCGCCGATTTGAGGCTGGTATTGAGGAACCAGAGGAGTTTGCCGCCGACCTCGAGCCCCTCCTCCTCGGTGTCGCCGACATAGACAAAGGCGGCATAGGCGAAATTGTCGGTCGTGACCTTGGGCAGCCCGGCCTCGGCTCGCGCCTGGCGATACGCCTGGTAGGCGCGCTTGGTGCCGTCGGGGCCGCGCAGCACCAGCACGTGAACCATGCCGCGCCGCCCGACCTCTTCGGCGGTCTCCGGGTCGCCGGTCGCCGACCACAGCCGCGGGTGCGGGCGCTGATAGGGCGGCGGCCAGATGTTGACGTGGCGGTGGGTGAAATGCTTGCCCTCCCAGCTGAACGGCCCGTCATGCTCGCTGAGCGCCTTTTTGATCAGGTCGATCGCCTCCCAATAGCGCTCGATATTGCCGACCGGGTTGGCATTGGCCGAGGGCATCTCGGTGCCGCCCGACTTGACGAAACCGATCTCGAGCCGCCCGCGCGAGATCACATCGGCGGTCGCGTATTCCTCGGCGATGCGCACCGGGTCCTGGCGCAGCGAGACCAGCGTGCCGAGGCTGAGGATGCGCGCCTGCCGCGTCTGCCGGGCGAGGATGCCGACCAGCATCGGGTTGGCACCCAACAGCGAGTTGATGCCGGCATGGTGCTCGATCGCCAGCACGTTCATGCCCATCTCGTCGCACAGCAGAAACTCGTCGATGACCTCCTCGAACAGTTGCGCGGCGATTTTCGGGTCGCAGTATTTGTTCGGCAGGCTGCCGCGCACCGAGGGGGCGGCGTCGAGCACGTCCTTTGGCACAAACGGGTAGGGAACTTCGCACTGCCACCAGGCATCCATCGGCTTATCCTTGTTCGTTCCGCGTCAATTATCGGCTTCGAGATCAGAACACCCTGGTCGCTCTTCAACCGAGGGTCACGTCGGTCTGCGGAAAATCGTTACCCTTGCACAACAGCGGCACGTCGATCCCGCAGGCACAAGCATAGGCAAAGCAATCGCCCATGTTCAGCGCGGCCTGATGGCGTCCTTTGCCGTATCGCTCAAAAGCCTGTACCGCGGCGCGCCCGATCTCGGTGTCGATCGGCACGATCAGAGCCCGGACCTCCTCGAGAAAGCGATCGAGCACAGCGCGGGCATCGCCGATCGATATGGCGCCTATGCGGGCGAGACCGAGAACGGCCTCATAGACCGCAATCGGCGAGGTGTACACACTCGCCGCTCGGGCCAGCCGCGCCCCAAGGGTGTCGGCATCGGCTTCGCGCACGATGATTGCGATGATCGCGGAGGCATCGAGGAACATCAGGGATCGCCCGACAGCTCGTCGAAAAACGCCTTGTCGGCCGGCAATCCGCCAGGCCGGGCAAGATTGGCGAACTCCTCCTGGATCGGCCTGAGCCGTTCCATCAATGGGACCGCCGATTGCGCCCGCTGGTATTCGTGCTCGACCGCCTCGCGGATCGTCTGGGTCAACGTCTTGCGCTTGAGTTTCGCCAGCCGCCGCACGGCGGCGTCGGTCGCCCGATCCCTGACATGAAAGGCCATCGCTAGAACCCGCATATCTATACGAAGAGCCGTAGATCGTCTAGATAGTTCAAGCTGCGCCGATCCGTCAAGCGGCCCGCCGCACGATAAGGTAAACTGAAGCCATTCGCCCCAACCCTGAGGTTCCGGCGAACGCGCTGCCTCACCCGGTCGCAAAGATGTAAAAGGATTTCACATGAGCGGGTCGGGATCGATGAGCTGGCCGGACCCATGAACGGGTCTCCGCGATGAGCGGGTCTCCGCGATGAGCGGGTCTCCTCGATGAGCGGGTGGGGGCGTGGCCCGGACGGGCGCCGCGGCTATCACCATGGCAATCTGCGCGAAGCGCTGATCCAGGCGGCACTCGATCTGATCGCCAAGAAAGGGCCGGCCGGGTTCACCTTCGCCGATGCGGCGCGCTCGGCCGGGGTCAGTTCGGCCGCACCCTACCGGCATTTCCGCGACCGTGACGCGCTGATCGCCGATATCGCCCGCCGCGGTTTCGAGCTGTTTGCCGCACATCTCGACCGTGCCTGGGACGACGGCCGGCCCGAACCGTTCGCAGCGTTCGAAAACGTCGGCCGGGCCTACCTCGCCTTTGCCCGCGACGAGCCCGCCTATTATTCAGCGATGTTCGAGGCCGGCCTGTCCTTTGACCAAGATCCGGCGTTGCGTCAGGCCGCCGACCGCAGCTTTGCGGTGCTGCGTCGCGCCTCGGAAACCTTGTGCGCGCGCCTGGCCCCGGAAAAGCGGCCGCCGTCCTTGATGATGAGCCTGCATGTCTGGGCGTTGGCGCACGGCATCGCTTCGCTGTTCGCCCGCGGCGATGGCGGCCGGCGGCGGCTGCCGATGAGCCCCGAAGACCTGCTCGAAGCGGGCATGCTGATCTATCTGCGCGGGCTCGGCGTGATTGCCGAGGCGGCCGAGCCCGAGGGTCCGCGCCGCGGCGCTTGACAGCCGGCCGAGGCGAGGCTATGTAAATGTTAGATACATTCACATGGTGCGGTCATGCATCACTTGGCGGCGTATTTGGACGATGTCGGCAAGCCGGCGTGGATCGGGCTGGCGGTGATCAGCTTCATTCTGTGGTGGCCGCTCGGCCTGGTGGTTCTCGGTTTTCTGATAGGGAGTGGGCGAATGGCATGCTGGGCGCAGGGCGGCGGAACCCGTTGGCAGCGGCGCATGGAGCGGATGCAGCAACGCATGGGGCGCATGCAGGCGGCAGCCGAGCGCTGGGGCTGCGGCACAAGCGGCGGCGGGCGGGCCCGCTCGGCCACCGGCAATCGTGCCTTTGACGAATATCGCGAGGAAACCCTGCGCCGGCTCGAAGACGAGCAGCGCGAATTCCTCGAGTTTCTCGACCGGTTGCGGCACGCCAAGGACAAGACTGAATTCGACGAGTTCATGGCCGAGCGCCGACGCCGCTCCGAGGGTCCGGCACCACAGACCCAAGATCTATAGAGCGGCGGCGCCAAGCCGGCCCGGCGTCCCCGGAGCCGGCTTGCGACTGCAGAGAAGCGCCAGCGCCGCCTGCTCGCCCGGCCGTTAGCCAACGGCGCTGACGAGCGGCCCGCCCGGTTCGCGCGGGCGCCGGCAATAGCGGGGCCGGCGCTTCGATTGGTCAGCACGCCGGCGCGCGTATTCTTGACAGGATATATCATATTTCTGGCAAAAAATAAAGGGCAATTAAACATCATTTCCAAGGAATTTCGCTCAGTAATCGCACTCATCCAATTTTGAAGCCAAGGTCTCGACAACCACGTTCTTTTCGTTTTCTATCATTGTTCTTTAACTCTTGTATCCCACGCTCTCGGCAACGGCCAATTAATGGGGGTATCGGTCGGATTCCGTAGAGGATGCCGAGAATGGCGCGCTTTGCCTTATTTTCTGTCGCGGCAGCACTTTATTTTGTTTCCGCGGCGAGCCATGCAGCGATGTTACCAGTTCCAAGCGTCACCAACTCGATCACGCTGACGAATGTGAGCGGGCGGGCGATCAGCAACTATCCGTTGCAGTTTGGCCGGCCGTTTATCGATGGCGCGATCGCGGTGGCGCCGCAGGTGCTGCTCGACGGCAGCCCGCTTACCACCCAGGCCGACGTCAAGAACCGCTATGCCGACGGCTCGGTCGAATTCGCGGTCGTTGCCGTGGTGATCCCGAGCCTCCCGGCCGGCGGCGTGCTGACCCTGACCTTTCAGAACCAAACCGCCAACAGCAACACGCCGCTGACCCGAGCGCAAATGCTGCTAATGCAATACATGTTCGACGCCAAGATGAAGCTGACCCCGACCGCCGGAGGGGGCACTTGGACGGTGGACGCGCGCACCATGCTGCAGAACGGCGATTACAAGCTGTGGACCGCAGGCCCGGTGGCGCAGACCATCATCCTCGGCGACGACAGCACAACGCGCAAATACGACATCGGCTTTGGCGACGGCTACCACCCGTTCCGGCCGCATTTCTACGCGACCTTCTGGCCGCAGACGCACCAGGTGTTTGTCCGCGCGGTCGGCGACAACGACAACACCCAGGAGCTCGAAGACCTGACCTACAATCTTACCCTGACCGCAGCCAACGCCGTCGCCTACACCCGATCGGGCCTGACCCATTACGCGTTGACCCGCTGGTCGCGCAGCTTCTGGCTGGGCGGCACGCCGAACCCGGAAGTCGATATCGACAACAACCTCGCCTATCTCGAATCGACCCGCTTCATCCCCAATTTCGACCCGTCGATTGTGGTGCCGGCGAGTGCGATCGCCACCGAGTACGGCTATTGGACCAATCCGCCGCACGACCTCTATGATGGCACTTGGGATGGCGGGCTGTGGCAGACCGGTATGAACTCGCCCGGGGCGCGCCAGGAGATCGGTCCGTACCCGACCTGGAACGTGCTGTGGCTCTATGGCGGTGACTGGCGGATGCGGCAGATGTCGCTGGGCATGGCCGATCTGGCCGGCGCCTTCCCGGCCAATCTGCGCGAGGGCGACCCGACCAAGCGGTTGAGCCGCGCCGATCCGACCGGGCTCAGCCCCGAGACCGGGCTCGGCCATGTCGTCTCGATCACCGACCGCCAAACCCTGACCACCTACACCGAGGCGCTGCTGGCCTATTACGGCACCAAGCCCGCCGATGCGGTCAAGATCGTCGGCCCGCTCAAGATCAACCAGCCCTGGTCGTTCGGCACCGCGCACGAGCCGGCGCCGTTCTTTGTGCCGTACCTGTTGACCGGCGACCCCTACTACCTCGAGGAGATCTACATGTGGGCCGGGTTCAGTGCCGCACAGAGCCTTGACGATCCGACGCATCCAGACGGCCGCGGGCCGGACGGCACCTATGGCGCCATCAATGGCGAGTTGCGCGGTGCCGCCTGGGTCGGGCGCAGCCGCGCCGAGGCCGCCTTTATCGCTCCGGACGGTGCGCCCGAAAAGGCCTACTTCACCTATCTGATGAACGACGCTATCGCGCGCATGGAAGGGGCTTCGCGATCTCCGGCACGCCCTATGACGGCACTGCCATGAAAGCATGGGGTGCAACCACCGGCGACCCGTGGACTGCCGGCAACCAGGGTCCTTATGCCGGCAAAGCCCCTGTCATGCAGAATTGGGAAAGCACCGGCGCGCCGGGGCCGAACTCGCAGCTCGAAGCGTCGGTCGCCGAAATGGTCAACCTCGGCGTCTACAACCAGAACGCGGTTGGCTCGTTCACCTCGCCCTGGATGCAGTGGTATGTGCAATTCGCGATCGGCCGCGAAGCCGAGCTGGGCTTTGCCGCCAAGCCGCTGCAAGTCTACTCCGGGGCTTACCCGATCGGCCTGGTCAACAATTCCGGCCAGCCCTGGATGGTCAACACCTACCAGATGCCGGTCGAGCAGGCGGCGGGCGGTTTCCTCAATGGCTGGCCGGCGGTGATCGCGACCCTGACCCCGCAATATCTCTCGCCGACCGGGGTGCTGGTCAATCCGACCACCGGCGTTGCCACTGGCCGCGCCAACGGCCCCTCCGCCTTCGCCGCCGACCTCGGCGCCGAGGGCTACCCGCTCTACCTGTTGGGCGGCATGGCGATGCTCGACGATGCCGGCGCACCCGGCGCGGCACAGGCGTGGTCCTGGATGAAGGCTAATGTCGAGACCCCGGCCGCCGCCGGCCTCACCACCGCCCCCAAATGGGCGATCGTGCCGCGCACCGACAGCAACACACTGCCGGCCATTCCGACCGCAACACCGCCCGGTTGAGCCATACCCCAACCCCGTGCCCCGGCAATTCCTCACCGCGACGCCGCCCGCAAGCTCGCGGGCGGCAGCGCCGCGGCGAGGCGCTCGGGGTGGGATTGCGATCGGGACGCTTGCACGATATGGTCGCCATGGAGTGCCGGGGCGGCGCCGTCACGGCAGGTACGATGGCGAAAGATGGCCCGCTTGCCTCGCGCTTCTGATCGGGTTTGGCAGGGTATCTTCGCAGCCTCAGGGCGCCGGCGCTTTCGGTCGAGGCCAGCGGCATCCGAAGGCAACATTGCCCGAGCGCGCGCGCCGCAGCGCCAGTCTGGACGAGTGCGGTGTTTTTCTGTGGGCGCAGCGTCCGCTAGGCGCTGTGGCCGCCGGCCGTATCCTGCCGGGCCCCGCTGTAGCGGCGTGCCCGCCCTGTGCGCCAACAAAACAATGGAGAAAATTGATGAAGCTGAGGCAAGTTGCGATCCTCGCCGCCCTGCTCGCCAGCGGCGTTGCCGGCGGCAGCCTGTTCTCGATTGCTGCGGCATCGGCGGCTACCGCGGCAAAACCGTCGATCAGCCCCGAGGCGAGCGCGGCGCTGGCCCGCATGGGCCAAGCCTTGCAGTCGAAAGAATTCTCGTTCGAGGCGCGCACGATCCGGGTCTACGCCGATCAGGCCGGCCAGCTGCTGCACATCTTTCATACCCTGAAGGTAACCGTGCGCCGGCCGGATCGCCTGCTGGTCGACCGAACCGGCGACGACGGCCCGGGCAAGCTCGTCTATGACGGCAAGACCGTCATCGTCTACATGGCCAACGGCAACAAATATGCGAGCATTCCGGTGCCCGACACGATCGCCGGGATGATGAAGGTGGCAATGGGGCGGCTGGGCGTCGACTTTCCGCTCGCCGATTTTCTGACCGAGGCGCCGAGCAAGGCAGTCCTCAGCGGCGTGACCGCCGGACGGGTGGTCAACACCGTGATGATCGACGGCGTCCCCTATCTTCATTTGTTTTTCTCGCAGCCGCCGCAAATCGACCTGGAGCTGTGGCTGGAAAAGAATGGTCAGTCGTTGCCGCGCCGGCTGATCGTGACCTATCGCTCATTGCCTGGGCAGCCCGATTTTATCGCCGAATTCTCCAATTGGGACTTTGCGATCCACCCGACCGACGCGGATTTTGTGTTCCACCCGCCGGCGGGCGCGACCCAAATCGCGTTGAAGCCGCCCGCCACGGCGGCGCCCGCCAAAGCCACCGGGAGTAAGCCATGAACCGGACAGCCCTGTTCTGTCTCGGCGCTTTTTTCGCTGCGGCGGCGGCGCCGCATGCCTTTGGCTGGGGCGCGGTGCGCGGGCCCAATGGCGGGGCCGCCTATCGCGGGCCGATGGGCGGTGCGGCGGTGCGCGGGCCCAATGGCGGCGGCGCGGTGCGCGGCCCGTACGGCGGCGGCGCGGTGCGCGGGCCCTATGGCAACACCGCGGTGCGCGGCGGCTATTACGGCGGCACCGTCTATCGCGGCGGCGCCTATTATGGCGGTGTCCCGGTCGCGGCCGGTGTCGCGGCTGGCGTCGCCGTCGGCGCGGCGGCGGGAGCGGCGGCGGCCGCGTCCTACCCGCCGGCTTACTACTATCCGCCGCCGTACTATTATCCGCCGCCCTATTAGGGCCGGCCGCGCCGGCTTTGGTGCGGCGTGCGGGTTGGCTTTCACCCGCGTGCGTGCCAGGAAGGGCGGATGAAAGCCATCCCGATCGTCGCCGCCGTCATCGGCCTCGCCGTGATCGCGGTGCTGATCGCGGTGTTTGGCGCCGGCGCCGTGCTGCGCTCGCTCACCGCGATCGGCTGGCGCGGGTTCGCCGCGATCTGCCTGATCCATCTCGGGTTGATCGCGGTCATGGGATTGGCTTGGCGCGGACTGGTGCCGGGGCGGCCGATCTGGGCCTTTTTGGCGGCGCGCCTGTTGCGCGAAGCCGGATCCGAGGTGTTGCCACTGTCGCCGGTCGGCGGTTGCGTGATCGGCGCCCGGGCGCTGATCCTGGCCGGCGTGCCGGGGTCGACAGCGGCGGCCAGCACGATCGTCGACCTGACCCTCGAATTCCTCGCCAAGCTCGCCTACACGGCGCTCGGGCTGGTTCTGCTGGTCGGGCTGCGGCCCGGGTCCGAAATGACCCTGCCGGTGACCGCGGGCCTCGTCGCCGCGAGCCTCGGCGCGATCGGTTTCGTCGCGGCGCAGCGCCACGGCTTGCGGCTGTTCGAGCGGCTGGCCGGCAGTCTCGGTCGCGGCTGGGCCGAGCGAACCGCCTCCGGCGCCGCGGCGTTGCAGGACGCGCTGCACCAGACCTACCGGCGAACTCGCGGCCTGTGGAACGGCTTTGCGCTGCATCTTGCCTGCTGGATCGCCGGCGCGCTCGAAGCCTGGCTCGCCCTGCGGCTCGGCGGCGCGCCACTGCCGTTCAAGACCGTGCTGGTGATCGAGAGCCTGCTCTACGCGATCCGCACTCTTGCCTTCGCGGTGCCCAATGCAGTCGGCGTGCAGGAAGGCGCCTATGTGCTGATTGGCGCCAGTTTTGGTCTGGCGCCGGACATGGCGCTCGCGCTCTCCTTGGTCAAGCGGGCGCGCGATCTGACGATCGGGCTGCCGGCGCTCGGCGTGTGGCAAATCATCGAAAGCCGCCGGCTGTGGCGTGGCCGCCTTGCCGCCAACCGCCGGCCGGCCGGCATCGCAGACAGGAGAGAATCATGAGCGCACCGCTTCCCCTCGTCTATCTGGCGCGGCACGGCGAGACCGCCTGGAGCCTGTCCGGCCAGCATACCGGCCGCACCGACCTGCCCCTGACCCAGCACGGCGAGGAACAGGCGCAAGCCCTCGGCCGGCGGCTGCACGGCGCGATCTTCGCCAAGGTGCTGACCAGCCCGTCGCAGCGCGCGGTGCGGACCTGCGCGCTCGCGGGCTTCGGCGCCGCCGCCGCGATTGACCCGGATTTGGCGGAATGGGATTACGGCGTCTACGAGGGCCGCCGCACCGCCGAGATCCTCGCCGAACGCCCCGATTGGCGATTGTTCCGCGATGGCGCTCCAGGCGGCGAAACGCCCGAACAGATCGCTGCCCGCGCCGATCGGGCGGTCGCCCGGCTTCGTGCCGTCGCGGGCGATGTGCTGGTGGTTTCGAGCGCGCACATCTCGCGCGTGCTCGCCGCCCGTTGGCTCGGGCTCCCGGCCTCGGGCGGGCGCTATCTGTTGCTCGGCACCGCGAGCCTCAGTCTGTTGGGCTACGAGCACGTTCCGAGCGAGCCGGCGATCCGGCTGTGGAACGATACCGGCCACCTCAAAAGTTGATCCTCTTTGGCGACTTTGGATTAAGCTTCCCGAACCGATTGCGCGGGCTCGGGGAGGAGCGGTGCGATGACCGGGGATACGGCCCGCCCGCAGACGGCGGAGGCGAGGCGGCTCGACGAGGAGCGCCGCGGCGTGCCATGGAAAGCATGGGGACCTTACCTCAGCGAGCGCCAATGGGGCACGGTGCGCGAGGATTACAGCGAGCACGGCAACGCCTGGGAGGACTTTACCCACGATCACGCCCGCTCGCGCGCCTATCACTGGGGCGAGGACGGACTTGCCGGCCTGTGCGACGACAAGCAGCTTTTGTGCTTCGCCCTCGCCTTGTGGAACGGCGCCGACCCGATCCTCAAGGAGCGCCTGTTTGGCCTGACCAACAGCGAAGGTAACCATGGCGAGGACGTCAAGGAATATTATTACTACTTGGACAACACGCCGACCCATTCGTATATGAAGTACCTCTATAAATATCCGCAGCAGCAATATCCTTACGCCGACCTGGTCGACACCAGCCGCCGCCGCGGACGTGACGAGCCGGAATACGAGCTGATCGACACCGGGGTGTTCGACGGGGATCGTTATTTCGACGTGCTGGTTGAATACGCGAAGGCCGCGCCGCGCGACTTTTTGGTCGAGATCAGCATCGCCAACCGCGGCCCCGAGCCGGCGACGATCGACGTTTTGCCGACTTTGTGGTTCCGCAACACCTGGGCATGGTGGCCAGGTCCGGCCAAACCCGTTCTGCGGCGGATCGCGGCGGCGGGCTGCACCGCGACGATCGCCGCTCGCCACCCCGAGCTCGGCGACTGGTATCTGCAATGCGAGGGTGATGCGAGGCTGCTGTTCACCGAGAACGAGACCAACCACGAGCGCATTTTCGGCACGCCCAACCCCACCCAATACGTCAAGGACGGCATCGGCGAGCGGGTCGTCGCCGGCCGGACCGACACCGTCAACCCCGAATTCGCCGGGACTAAGGCCGCGGCGCATTACCGGCTGGAGATCGGCGGCGGGGAGACCGCGACGATCCGCCTGCGGCTCGCCGATGCCATTGCCGATGCGCCATTCGGCAGCGGCTTCGGACAGATTTTCGACACGCGCCGGGGCGAGGCCGACGAGTTTTATCGGTCATTGACCCCCGCCGGGGTCGGCGAGGATGCGACCCGCATCATGCGCCAGGCCTTGTCCGGCATGCTGTGGAGCAAGCAATTCTACCTCTTCGATGCCAACAAATGGCTCGAAGAGCATGGCGCCGACCCGATGCAGCCAACATCCCGCCCGGTCCGCAACCGCGAATGGTTTCATATGCTGGCCGGCCATATCGTGGCGATGCCGGACAAATGGGAATATCCGTGGTTCGCCGCCTGGGATCTGGCCTTCCATGCGATTGCGCTGGCCGCGGTCGACATTGGTTTTGCCAAGCAGCAGCTGTGCCTGCTGCTCGACAGCGCCTACCTGCATCCGACCGGCCAAATCCCGGCCTATGAATGGAATTTCAGCGACGTCAACCCGCCGGTGCAGGCCTGGGCCGCGATCTTTCTATATCGCTTCGAGCAGGAGGTGCATGGCCAAACCGATCTCGATTTCCTGAAACGGACGTTCGGCAAGCTCTCGGCCAATTTCGGCTGGTGGATCAATCGCAAGGACCGCCTCGGCAAAAATGTATTCGAAGGCGGGTTTCTCGGGCTCGACAATATCGGCGTGTTCGACCGCAGCGCGCCGCTGCCGACCGGCGGCTACCTCGAGCAGGCCGACGGCACCGCCTGGATGGCGCTCTACTGCCAGAACATGCTCGAAATCGCCTTCGAGCTGGCGGCGCGCGACCCGACTTATGAAGAGCTGGCGTCAAGCTTTGCGGTGCAATTCGTGCTGATCGGCCGCGCCATGCACGGCATCGGGCCGGACGGCATGTGGGATGAGGAGGACGGTTTTTACTATGACGTGCTGCGTCTTCCGGACGGCAGCGCCACCCGGCTCAAGATTCGCTCGATCGTCGGGCTATTGCCGCTATGCGCCGCGACCGCGGTCGAGAAATGGCAGCGCGAGCGTGTTCCTCGCCTAGCCGCGCGAATGGCCGACATGGTGCGGCGCATGCCGCTCCTCGGCAACAGCGTTCATGCCACCGGTCCGGGTCGTTTCGGCGTCGCCGAGCGCGGCCTGATCGGGCTCGTCAGCAGCGATCGGCTGCGCCGGCTGTTGACCCGGATGCTCGACGAGGACGAGTTTCTCAGTCCCTACGGCATTCGCGCTTTGTCGCGGTGGCACGCCGACAATCCCTACATTTTTTCGGTGGGCGAGCGGGAATATCGGGTCGGCTACCAGCCCGCGGAGTCGGAAAGCAGCAGCTTCGGCGGCAATTCCAACTGGCGCGGGCCGATCTGGATGCCGATGAATGCCATGATCATTCGCGCGCTATTACACTATTACTCGTATTATGGCGATAATTTCAAGATCGAGTGCCCAACCGGGTCCGGAATATTGATGAACCTGTTCGAGGTTGCTCACGAGATCAGCGATCGGCTGCTCCGGATCTTTCTGCGCGATCCGGCCGGCCGGCGTCCGGTGTTCGGCGGCAGCGAGAAGTTTCAGACCGACCCGTTCTGGCGCGACCATCTGCTGTTTTACGAGTATTTTCACGGCGACAACGGCGCCGGCATCGGCGCCAGCCATCAGACCGGGTGGACCGGCGCGGTGGCGAGCCTGATCCAGATGTTCGGGCGGTTCGACGCAAAGCGCTATCTCGAGCATGGCGCCGCGGCGGCCTTTAGCCGCGACCCCGGGCCTTAGGCGGAGCGGCCCGCCGCGCGGTTCGGGGCCGCCAGGATCAGGCTGCCAGGATCACTCGGCGGCGGCGGCCGGATGCATCACCTTGCCCTTTTTGCGCGCCTTGCGGGCTTCATCAAAGCGCTGCAGCACCGCGAAAAACGAAGGAACGAACAGCACGGCCAGGCAGGTCGAGGCGATGATCCCGCTGAACACGCTGATCCCCAAGGATTTGCGCGAATTGGCGCCGGCGCCGGTCGCCAGCACCAGCGGCAGGACGCCGAGCCCGAAGGCGAACGAGGTCATCAGGATCGGCCGAAACCGCGTGCGCGAAGCCTCCACCGCCGCTTCCAGGATCGGCTTGCCGTGGACCATGCGGCCCTCGCGCGCCACCTCGACGATCAGGATGCCGTTCTTAGCCGACAGCGCGATCATCAGGATCAGGCCGATCTGGGTATAGAGATTATTGGCGACGCCGAGACTGGTTAGGGCGATCACCGGCCCGAGCAGGGCCAGCGGCACCGCCGACAGCACCGCCAACGGCAAAATCCAGCTCTCGTACTGGCCGGCCAGACACAAATAGACCAGCAGCACCGACAGGCCGAACAGGTAATACAACTGGTTGCCGGTCAGCTTTTCCTGGTACGACATCGCCGACCATTCGTAGGAAACCCCGGCCGGCAGGGTTTTCTTGGCGATTTGCTCCATCGTCGTCAGCGCCTGGCCCGAGCTGTAGCCGCGCGCCGCATCGCCGACGATCGTCGCCGACGGAAACAGATTGTAGAGCGTGACCAGCGGCGGCCCTACCACCGCGCTCAAATGCGCGACCGCGCCGATCGGGATCATGTTCCCGTCCTGGCTGCGCACATAGAGGTTCAACAGATCGTCGGGGTGCAGGCGGTATTTCGAATCGGCCTGGACGTAGACCTGCAGAGTGAGGCCGAATTTGTTGAATTGGTTGACGTAGGTCGAGCCGAGATAGGCGCTCAGCGCCGAAAAGATATCGCCGACCGAGACCCGCAACGTCTGCGCCCGGTCGCGATCGACGGTCACCGCGACCTGCGGCGCGCCGGGGCGGAAGGTCGTCAGCACATGCTGCAGCTGCGGGTCGGCGGCGGCCTTTCTGACGATCTGCTGAGTGACGTCGCTGAGCTTCTGATAGTCGAAATTGCCGCCGAGCATCTCGACCTGCATCTGAAAGCCGCCGGCATTGCCGATGCCCTGGATCGGCGGCGGCGCCAACACGAAGAGCCGGCCGTCGGGGGCGCTGTTCAGCGCTTTTTGCAAATGCCCGGCGATCGAGAGGATGTCGGTGCCGTTGGCCTTGCTGCGCGCGTCCCACGGCTTCAGCACGACAAAATCGACGCCGGCGTTGGCCAGGTCGGCGTTGTTGTCGAGCACCGACATGCCGGCGATCGAGATCACCGTCTGAACCCCGGGGGTGGCCATCGCGATCTTGGTCGCGTTGGCGAGTGCGGCCGTGCTGCGACCGAGCGTGGCGCCGTCGGGCAGTTGCGCGGCGATCATCAGATAGCCCTGGTCTTCGTTCGGGATGAACGCAGTCGGCAACCGGGCGATGCCCCACACGCCAACCACCGCCAGACCGACGCCGACCAGCACCATCAGCCCGGCGTGCCGCACCATCCGCCCGATCAGCCCGGTATAGCCATTTTCCATATGGCCGTAGACGCGGTCGAAGCCGCGATAAAAGAAATTGCGCTGCCCGACGGGCTTGGGCGTGCGCAACCACAGCGCGCATTGGGTCGGCTTCAAGGTCGCGGCATTGACCGCACTGATCAGTGCCGTCACCGCGATCACCAAGGCGAACTGGGCAAAGATCTGGCCGCTCAGGCCGGGGACAAAGGCCGACGGCAGAAACACCGCCATCAGGACGAGGGTGATGCCGACGATCGGGCCGAACAATTCGTTCATCGCCCGGATCGCGGCGTCGTGCCCGGACATGCCCTGCTCGATGTATTTGGAGACGCCCTCGACGATGACGATCGCGTCGTCGACGACGATGCCGATCGCCAGAATGAGGGCGAACAGGGTCGATAGGTTGACGGTGTAACCAAGTGCCGCCATGCCGGCGAAGGCGCCGATGATCGTGACCGGGACCGTCGTCGCCGGCACCAGTGTCGCGCGCAAATTCTGCAGGAACACCAGGATCACGATCAGCACCAGCACCCCGGCCTGCCACAAGGTCTTGTAGACCTCGGCGATCGAGTTCTTGACGAAGATCGTGGTGTTGTAGGGGATGCTGTAGTGCAGCCCGGGCGGGAAGCGGCGCGCCAGCTCGGCCATCTTGGCGGCAACTTCGCTCGCAACCTTCAGCGAATTGGCGTCCGGGGTCTGGTAAATGGCGATGCCGGCCGCCGGCTTGCCGTCGAGCTTGAAGTCCTGGGCATAGGTCTGGGCGCCGAGCTCGATCCGCGCCACATCCCTGAGCCGGACGAGCTTGCCGCCTTGCGCGGTCTGGTTCTTGACGATGATGTCGCCGAACTGGCTCGGGTTGTCGAGCCGCGACTGGATGTCGACGGTGTACTGAAACTGCTGGTCCTTTGGCGCCGGCGGCATGCCGACCTGCCCGGCGGCAACCTCCTGGCTCTGCTGCCTGATGACGCGGATTACATCTTCCGGCACCAGCCCATAGGAATAGAGCTTTTGCGGGTCCATCCAGATCCGCATCGAATATTCGCCGGCGCCCATCACCGCGACATTGCCGACCCCGGGCAGCCGGGCCAGCTCGTTGACCAGGTTGATCGTCGCGTAGTTCCACATGTAGAGCGCGTCGCGCGACCCGTCCGGCGAATTGAGGGTCACGAATTCCAGGATCGACGACGATTTCGCGCGGATCGCCACGCCTTGCGCCTGCACCGCCTCGGGCAGCTGGGCCATGGCGTTGGTCACCCGGTTCTGCACCAGCACCTGGTCCATGTTCGGGTCGGAGCCGATCTGGAAGGTGACGGTCAGGACGTAGGTGCCGTCATAGGCGCTGGTCGACTCCATGTAGAGCATGCCCTGGACGCCGTTGACCTGCAGCTCGATCGGCAGGGCGACGGTATTGACCACGGTCTGCGGGCCGGCGCCGGGGTAGCGCGTGGTCACCTGCACCGTCGGCGGCGTCACATTGGGATATTGCGCGACCGGAAGGCGCAGCACGCAGATGGCGCCGATCAGCACCAGCACGATCGCCAGCACATTGGCGAGGACCGGATGCTCGATAAAAAACTTCGAGATCATTTTTGCGAACTCGGCGCGGCGGCGCCGGGCGAGGCTCCCGACGCCGCGGGCGACGACGCCGACACCCCGATCGCCGCATCGATGCTGATCGGCTGCGGGGTGACCTTGGTGCCAGGGGTGGCGCGCCAGATCTCGCCGACAACGACACGGTCCTCCGGCTTCAGACCGCCGGTGATCACCCGCAACGACCCCACCAGCTCGCCCAATTGCACATAACGCTGCTCGACCACATCCTTGTCGTTGAGGACCAAAAGATAGCGCCCGCCTTGATCGGCCTGCAAGGCGCGGTCGGGGACCAGCAGCGCATTGCGGTTGACCGGCCCCATCGGCAGGCGCATGCGCACGAAAAAGCCGGGCACGAGGTTGCGGTCCGGGTTGGCGAGGATCCCGCGCACCAGGAGGGTCCCGGTCTGCGGGTCGAGCGCCGGGGCCACATATTGGATCGTGCCGCGATAGGGAAACCCGCTCTGGTTCGACAGCCCGACATCGACCGGCACCCGGTGCAGATCGGCGAGGGTCAGCCGGTGCTGACTGAGGTTCTGGCGGATCTGCAGAACCTGCTGCTCGCTCAGATTGGCGACGACATAGATCGGGTCGAGCTGGGTGATCTCGGCCAGCGCCGCCTGCTGACCGCCGCCGCCGACGACATTGCCGGGGTCGATCAGGTGCTTGCCGACGATGCCGTCAAAGGGTGCCCGAATTTCGGTATAGCCGAGATTGACCTCGTCGATCGCCACCTGGGCCCGGGCGCTGAGCAGCGAGGCTTCGGCGCTCGCCCGCTCAAAATTCCAGTGGTCGACCTCGGTCTGGGTCGCCGCATCCTGCTTGACCAAGGCGGTGTACCGCGCGAACTCGGTCTTGGCGTAGATCAGCGAGGCCTGCGCGGTCAAGACCTGGGCACGCGCCTGCTGCAGCTGCTCCTTGTAGGGGTCCTGCTGCACCGTGAACAGCAAATCGCCTTTCTTGACGAACGCGCCGTCCTGGTAATGCAGGCCTTCGAGATAGCCCTCGACCCGGGCGACGAGCTTGACCGCGTTGACCGCCGCGGCGTTGCCGGTGATCACGGCATAGTTGGTGACCGATTGCAGCCGCGGCAGCACCACCGGAACCGGCGCGCTCGGCGTCGTCGCCTGCGCCGGCACGATGCTGCCGTGGGACGGCCTCGCCGGCGGTATTCTGGGCTCGGCGGCAGTGGCGGTGGCGAGCGGCCACCCGGGGTGCAACCGCACCGCCCCCCAGCCGCCGAGTGCGGCGAGCGCCAGCAGCACCGCGCCAAGCACCACCAGCAGCTTGTCCGGGCCATGGCCTCCCGCCGCCCCGGCCTCCGAGCGTGGCCGCCACAGCGCGCTGATCGCGGCAAAAATCTTCACGTCATCCTCACCATTGCGGCGGCCGAACCTTGGCGCTGACATCGACCGGGGTCGGCAAGGCCGGGGCCGGCGGCTGCGGCTGACCGGCCGGCGGCAGCAGCTCGCCCCAATTGGTCCGGGCGCGCATTTCGGCGACCGTCGGCGCCGGCACGAACTCGTTGTCTTGGCGTATCTGCCATCCGCCCCCCAGCGCGCGATAGACCGAAGCCAGCCCGGTCGAAACATTGCCCTCGGCCGAGGCGAGATCGGTCTGCGCCGTATAAAGGTTCTGCTCGGCGGTCAGCACCGTCGTAAAATCCCGGGTGCCGAGCTGGTATTGCAGAAAGGCCAGGCCCAGCGCCGCGTTGGCGGCGGCGACGCTGCGCCGCAAATCGTCGACCTCTCGGCGCGACTGCAGATAGGTCGCCAACCCGTCCTCGACCTGTTTTTGCGCGGTCAGCACCGTGTTCTGATAGTCGACCAGCAGCTCCTGCAACTTCGCATCCTGCACCCGGACCGTGTTGGTGATCTGGCCATAATTCAGGATGTTCCACTGGAAGCTCGGGCCAAAGGCGAAGGTGATGCCCCGGCCCATCACCAGATCGCTGAGCTTATGGCCGGCGATGTTGCTGGAAACCGTGCCGAAGCTGCCGAGCAGGCTGAACGCCGGATAGAGCTGCGCTTTGGCGACGCCGATCTCGGCGCTCTGCGCCACCGCCGCGAGCTCCGCGGCGCGGATATCGGGCCGGCGGCGCACCAAGTCTGCCGGGATGCCGGTTATGACGTCGGCCGGCGGCACCGGGATCCCCTCCGGTCCGCGCAGCAGAGCGTCGAGCGGCTGCGGCGCCATCCCCAACAGCACGCGCAACGCGTCCAGCCCTTGATCCAGCTGGGCAGTCAGCTGAGGCACCGTCGATTCGGTCTGGCCGAGCACGTTTTCGGCCTGATACACATCGAGCTTGGTCGCCACGCCCCCGTGAAAGCGCGCTTCAGCGATGGCCAGCGCCTTCTTTTGCTTGACGATATTGTCCTGGGCAATATCGATTTGGGTCTGCAGGGTGCGGATGCCGATATAGGTCGTGGCGACATCGCCGAGCAGCGTCACCAGCGCATCGTCATAGGAAGCAATCGATTCGAGGTAGGCGGCGTCGGCCGATTGGATGGCGCGGCGGAACTTGCCCCAGAAATCCAATTCCCAATCGAGCGAGGCGCCGAGCGAGGCGCGCCAGAAGCCGGACACCTGGCTTTGCGGCGTGGCGGTCGGGTCGGCGTGGCTCGGCCGGTCGTAAATCAGCGCGCTCGTCGCGTGCTGCGACTGCGGATAAAAGTCGCCGATCGCCACCCCCAGTTCGGCGCGCGCCTGCAGCACCCGGGTGCCGGCCGCGACCAGGCTCAGGTTCTGGTTGTAGGCGATCGCGATCAGCCGATCGAGCACCGGGTCGCGGAACACCGACCACCAGTCGCGGTACTCTTCGCTCCTTGTCAGCACCGACGGATTGCCGGCCTCGAGATAGTTGGCCGCGACCTCGACCGGCGGCGAGCGATAATCCGGACCGACCATGCAGGCGGCGCATAGCAGCGGCAACAGCATCGCCGCCCGCCGGCTGGACCACTTAAAACTTTTGCCGGCGAAAACCACCAATTTTCGCGGCAGCGCAGCGAATCGGGCAGGCGCCATGGCGGAGGCGGGCTGCCGCTCATCCGCCGCCTTCCGCACACCGCCGCAAGCTCGTCCTTTGGCGGAATGCCGCCGAACCGGCGGCCCCCACTGCCGCCAGTATGATCCACTACACCGGGTCACCGCTCCCCCGACTGCACGACCGTCGCCACAGTAGCACGCCAGCATGGTCAATCAACCCGCCAGCAATTGGCGCCCCATTAAACCACCGCGAATTTCGGTGCCGGGTGAGGCGCCGGCATGGCTCCAGCATCGTCGGGTGTAGGGATGGGAACCGGGTTGGCCCTGGCGCGGATACAGTCGCGGCTCAACGGACGGCCGCGCAAGGCCAACTGTTCAAGCAAATGCGGCGGGCGCAGCGGATCGATCGAGCCGGCGGCCTGACATGCCCCGCCCCGCGTTATCGGTCAGCCAGCGTTATCGGTCAGGCGGGCGGTCGGCGTCGCGGCCGTGGCATCGCGAAATCAGCGGTCGCGCAATTTCGGGTCGAGCGCATCGCGCAATGCATCGCCGAAGATGCTGAAGCCGAACACTGTCAAGGCGATCGCGAGCCCGGGAAAGATCGCGATCCAAGGTGCCGTCGTCGCGTATTCCTCGGCCCCGCCCTGCAGCATCAGCCCCCAGGCCGGGACCGGCTCCTGCACGCCCAGCCCGAGATAGGACAGCGCTGCCTCGGCCAGGATCGCCTGGCCGACAAACGCGGTCAGGAGAATCAGGAAGGGCGCCATCACGTTTGGCACCATATGGCGCAGGATGATCCGCGCGTGGCTAAAGCCGCAGGCGCGCGCGGCGTCGACATAGGGCACTTCGCGGATCGCCAAGGCGCTCGAGCGCACCACCCGCGCGCAACGTGGAAACAGCGGGATCGTGATCGCGATGATGACATTGGAGACACCGGTGCCGAAGATCGACACGACAGCCAGCGCCATAATGATCAGCGGAAAGGCCATCAGGATATCGAGGACGCGCTGGATCAACAGATCGATCCAACCGCCAAAATAGGCGCTGGCGACACCGAGCACGAGGCCGGCGAACCCGCCGACAATGGCGCATGAAAAGCCGATGATCAGCGCGGTGCGGGCGCCAAAGATGATGCGCGACAGCAAATCGCGGCCGAATTCGTCGGTGCCGAGCCAATGCGCCCAGCTCGGCGGCTGGGTCATCGCGGCAAAATCATTGGCGGTCGGGCTGTAGGGCGCGATCCATTGCGCGGTCAGGCCAGCAAACAGGATCACCAGCACGATCGCCATCCCGACCGTGCCGAGCATCTGATGGCGACAAAAGTCGAGGATCCACCCGCCGATCGAGCGCCGCCTCTGCGGCAGTTCGACTGCGGACGGCGACAGGACGGTGTCTGCGATGGCCATTTGGCGACCTCAAATCAGGCGAAGCGGATGCGCGGATCGAGCCACGCATAGGCCAGATCGACGACGAGGTTGGTCAGGACAAACACGGCGACGACCAGCATCACCAGCGCCTGGGTCAGCGTATAGTCCTGGTTCTGCACGGCCTGCACGAACAGCCGGCCAACTCCGTTCAGGTTGAACACCTGTTCGGTAACGACGAGGCCGCCGATCAGGAATGCGAACTCGATCCCGGCCAAGGTGACGACCGGCAGCAGCGCGTTTTTCAAAGCATGCCGGTTGATCACGATCCGGTGCACCAGGCCCTTTGCCCAGGCGGTGCGGATGTAATCCTCGCGCAGCACTTCGAGCATGGCCGAGCGCGTCATCCGCATGACGATCGCGGAATAGCGGTAGCCGACGGTGATCGCCGGCAGGAACGCCAGCGACAGATTGCGGATCGGATCCTGCCATATCGGGACATAGGTGATCGGCGGCATCCAGGGCGAGCCGAATGCCCACTGGCTCAGGTTGAGCACAAACAGGATCGACAGAATGCCGAGCCAGAACGACGGGGTCGCGATCCCGGCGATGGCCACGGTGCGGACCACGAGATCGATCCAGCTGTTCTGCTTCAGCGCCGAAATGGTGCCGAGCGGGATTGCCAGCAGCAGTGCGACAACGGTCGCCAGGATCGCGATCTCGAGGGAAATCGGCAGCCGCTGCATGATCTCG
The DNA here is from genome assembly GCA_963755435.1 of uncultured Alphaproteobacteria bacterium. Lineage (GTDB taxonomy): Bacteria > Pseudomonadota > Alphaproteobacteria > ATCC43930 > CGMCC-115725 > AP-15. The sequence continues at coordinate 1,387,059 of CAVWJX010000005.1, read as the reverse complement.
AACGAGACCGGCTTACCAGTCCACATCGAGACGCCAAAGTCGAAATGAAAGAAGCCCCAGACAAAGTCGAAGAACTGGCGCCAGACCGGCCGATCGAGGCCAAGCTGGGCGTGGCAGGCGGCGACGGCGGCCTCGTCGAAGGTGCCGCCGCCGGAGCCCAGCCGCACGACGCAGATGTCGCCTGGAATGAGACGCATCAGGGCGAAGACCAGCACCGCCGCGCCAACCAGGGTGGGCACCACCAGCAACAGCCGGTTTACGATGTAGCGATACATCCCGCGTGTCCGCTGCGACGGCTTCGGGGTGCGCGGCCGCGACAGCGGACCGGCTGCCCCGTTGCCTTCCTGTCTACTTGTTCAGCCATATCGTCGACAAATCCTGATTGATGAAGTGGGTCGGGCTGATCTTCCAGCCCATGACGTAGGATCGGTAGGGCACGATCCGGTACCACCACAGCACCCAGATCTCGTGCGCCTCGGTGTCGAGTACATGCTTTTCAAACTGGCGCATCAGCGCGCGCTGCTTGTTGAAGTCGGTTTCGCGCAGCATCTTGTTATAGAGGGCGACCTCCGGCGGGTCTTCGTAATTGGCGTAGTTTTCGGCATCGACCGAGGAGGGCAATACCTTCTGCACGTCGAGCAGCGGGTTGACCATGCCGTGGCCGGGCGCCTCGAGCACAACATCGAAATTGCCGCTGCGCATGGCCTGAAACCATGGCCCGGTCGGCAGCACGCGCTGGGTGACGTGGAGCCCGACCTTGCTCCACTGGTCGATCAGCCAGGTCGCGACGTATTTGTAGGGCTGATCAACGTTGCGGTTGAGCAGCTGAAAGCTCAGCCCCTCGGCCCCCGCCGCCTTTAAGAGCCGGCGCGCCTCGGCCCGCGACTTCTCGATGTCGGGCCAATAGCCGGCGATCTGCTGCAATTCCGCCTTGGTCGCGGCCAGCGGCGAGCCCGGATAGACGAGGCCGCCGACGGTCTTGACGATCGCGATCCTGGACAGCCCAGGCGCGCCGCCCCAGCGGTCGATCGCCAAGGTCAGCGCGCGGCGCACCCGCACATCGTCGAACGGCCTTTTCTTGTGGTTCGGGGTCACCGCGCTGGCGACGTTCCAGATGCTTTCTTGCACCGTGATCTTGCCGTCGAGTTCGCGCACCAGCTGGTCGCGCGCCGCCGGCGGAAACCCGCGGAACTCGATCGCCGCCCGGTCGGCGCGGATCGCATCGACCTGCACCGCCTGCTTTGGTGCGTAAATCCCGACAAACCCGTCGAGATAAGGCAGCCCCTTATGGTAATAATCGGGGTTGCGCACGCCCTTGATCGATTGCCCGGCCTGATAGCTGACGAATTTGAACGGGCCCGAGCCCATGATGTTCTGCTCGTACCAGTGCGGATCCTTATCGAGGATCTTTTTTTCGTAAATCCAGGCGAACGGGTCGGCGATTGCCGGCAGGAACGCGGTGGTCGGGAATTTCAGGTGAAACACCACGGTCGACGGGTCGGGCGCCTCGACCTTGTCGACCATCAGGTAATTGCTCTCGCGCGGGCTCAGCACCCCTTTGGGCGGAAAGATGATCTCGTTCCAACTCGCCGCCACATCGGCGGCGGTCAAGGGCGAGCCGTCGGTGAATTTGACGCCCGGGCGGATCTTGAAGACCCAGGTCTTGCCGCCATCGGTCGGGGTCGGCATCGTCGTGCACAGATCACAAACGAGATCGCTCATATTCGACGGATCTTCCGGGTTCACCCGGATCAGCACGCTGTAAAACGGCGCCGCAGAATGCACCGTGGCATAGGTGCTCTCGCGATGCCCGTCGAAGGAAGGCGGCGCGTCGGCCGGGATCATATAGGTCAGAATGCCGCCACGCTTGGGCGCCTCTTCGTTCGGCGCCGCCGAGGTCGTGGCCGCGAGGAGAGTGAAAAGTACTGTCATTGCCGCCAACCGCATGTTTTTGTTCTCCCGGTATTGCAGGTCGTCCGGCGGGTCCGCCACGCGCTAATGGATTTCGCTGCACGCCGCCCAATGGCCCGGCCGCACCTCGCGCAGCTCGGGCCGGGCGACTTTACAGCGATCGACCGCGATCGGGCAGCGCGGGTGGAACACGCAGCCCGAAGGCGGGTTGATCGGGCTCGGCACCTCACCCTTGACCGGCCGGAACGCGCGCCCCTCTTCGATCGTCGGATCGGGCACCGGCACCGCCGACAGCAAGGCCTGCGTATAAGGGTGCAGCGGGTGGTCGAACAATTCGTCGCATTCGGCAAGCTCGACGATCCGGCCCAAATACATGACCGCGACGCGCTGGCACAAATGCCGCACCACCGAGAGATCGTGCGCGATGAACAAATAGGTCAGCCGAAATTGCTCGCGCAGATCCTCGAGCAGATTGACGATCTGCGCCTGGATCGACACGTCGAGCGCGGACACCGCCTCGTCGCAGACGATGAATTCGGGCTCGAGCGCCAGCGCGCGGGCGATGCCGACCCGCTGGCGCTGGCCGCCCGACATCTCGTGCGGATAGCGGTCGGCGAATTTGGGATCGAGGCCGCACACCGACAACAGCTCGCGCACCCGTGCTGCGCGCCGCGCCGCGTTGCGCTCGACGCGATGCACCTTGATCGGCTCGGCAATGATCTCGCCGACCTTCATGCGCGGGTTCAACGAGCTGTACGGGTCCTGAAAGATGACCTGGATGCGGCGGCGCAGTGACAGCAGCTCGCCTCGCCCGAGCCGGGCGATATCGGTGCCGTCGTAACGGATCTCGCCGCCGGTCGGCCGCTCGAGCCGCAGGATGCAGCGACCGGTCGTCGTCTTGCCGCAGCCGCTCTCGCCGACGAGGCCAAGGGTCTCGCCGCGGGCGACGGTAAAGTCGACCCCGTCCACCGCCTTGACCTCGCCGATCTGACGGCGGGCGACGATCCCCTCGGTAACCGGGAAATGCATCCGCAGGCCCCTGACCTCGAGAAGAGGGGCCGCCTCGCGCGCCGCTGCTGTCATAGCGCGATCCACCCCGCTGCTATTTCTGGTCGAGCCAAATCGTTGCCAAATCCTGGTTCAGGTAATGGCTCGGGCCGATCTTCCAGCCCTTGACATAAGAACGATAGGGCACCACCCGATACCACCACAACAAAAAGGCCTCGTGCACCTGACCGTCGAGGACGCGTTTTTCATACTGCCGCATCAATGCCCGCTGCTTGTTGAAGTCGGTCTCGCGCAGCATCTTATCGTAGATCGCCACCTCCTTTGGGTCTTTGAACTGCCCGAAATTGCCCGAATAAACGTCGGGCGGCAGGTAGCGCTGCACGTCGAGCAGCGGGTTGACCACACTCTGGCAGTTGCCGATGATCCCGACCTGATAGTTGCCGCTCCGGTAGGCCTGAAACCATGGCCCGGTCGGCACCACCCGCTGGGTTACGTGCAGACCGATCTTGCTCCAGTCGCCGATCACCCAGGTGCCAAGGTATTTGTAGGGCTGGTCGACGTTGCGGTTGAGCAGGGTAAAGCTGAGGCCCTCGGCGCCCGCTTCCTTTAGCAGGCGTCTCGCCTCGGCCCGCGACTTTTCGATGTCGGGCCAGTAGCCGGCCATTTGCTCCAATTCGGGCTTGGTCGCCGCCAATGGCGAGCCCGGAAAGACGATGCCGCCGACCGTCTTGACCACGGCGATCTTGGAGAGCTGCGGCGCGGTCCCCCAGCGGTCGATCGCCAGGGTCAGCGCGCGGCGCACCCGCACATCGTCGAACGGTTTTTGCTTTTCGTTGAACTCGACGATGCTGCCGCAATTCCAGTCACTCTGCTGCACGGTGATCTTGCCGTCGAGCTCCTGCTTTAGCTGGCTGATCGCCGATGGCGGGTAGCCGCGGAACTCGATCGCCGCCCGGTCGGAGCGGAGCGCGTCGATCTGCACCGCCTGCTTGGGTGCATAGATGCCGGTGAACCCGTCGAGATACGGCAACCCCTTGCGGAAATAATCGGGGTTTTTCACCCCTTTGATCGCCTGGCCGGCCTGGTAGCTGACAAATTTGAACGGGCCGGTACCCATGATATGCTGCATGTACCACTTCGGATCTTTGTCGATGATCTTCTTCTCATAAATCCACGAATAGGGATCCGCCAGCGCCGGCAAGAATGCATTGGTGGCAAACTTCAGATGGAACACGACGGTCGATGGATCCGGCGCCTCCACCTTATCCACCATCATGTAATGGCTTTGGCGCGGGCTCAGGATGCCTTGCGGCGGATGGATGATCTCGTTCCAGCTGGCGACGATGTCGTCGGCGGTCAGCGGCGTGCCGTCGGTGAATTTGATCCCCGGCCTGATCTTGAACGTCCAGGTCTTGCCGCCGTCGGTCGGAGTCGGCATCACCGTGCATAGGTCGCATACGATGTCGGTCGACGACGACGGGTCCTGCGGGTTGATCCGGACCAGCAGGCTGTAGAAGGGCGCCGCCGAGAAGATCGTCGCGTAGGTCTCCTCCTGATGGGCGTCAAAGCTGGGCGGTGCGTCGGCCGGGATCAGATAGGTCAAGGTGCCGCCGGATTTGGGCGCCTCCTCCTCTCCCGCCGCCGCCGGAAACGCCGCCGCCGCGGCAATGGCCGCCGCAATCAGTGCCGATCGGACCTTCATATCTCGCTCCCTGTTTGATTTGTTTTGATCATCGATCGTGGCCGTCTCTTATGCGCCTACTTGTCGAGCCAGCCGCTAACTTGTCGAGCCAGTCCTACTTGTCGAGCCAGATGGTCGCCAGATCCTGATTGAGGTAATGGCTCGGGCTGATCTTCCAGCCTTTGACATAGGACCGATAGGGAATGTTCCGGCGCCACCACAATACCCAGATCTCATGGGCTTGGGTGTCAAGGACGTATTTCTCAAAGTCGAGCATCAGCCCGCGCTGTTTCTTGAAGTCGGTTTCGCGCAGCATATTGTTGTAAAGGGCGACCTCCTTCGGATCTTCGTAGTATCCGTAATTGGCGCTATAGACCGAGGTCGGCAGAAACGCCTGAACATCGAGCACCGGATTAACCACCCCGTGGCAATTGGCGATCAGCGCGACCTGGAAATTGCCGCTGCGCAACGCCGCCAATTCCGGACCGGTCGCCAGCACCTGCTGGGTGACGTGCAGCCCGATCTTGCTCCATTGGTCGACGAGCCAGGTGCCGACGTATTTGTAGGGCTGATCGACATTGCGATTGAGCAAGGTGAAGCTTAATCCCTCGGCTCCGGCCGCCTTTAACAGCCGCCGTGCCTCGGCCCGCGATTGCTCGATATCCGGCCCGAAGCCCGCGACCTGTTCGAGCTCGGCCTTGGTCGGCGCCAGCGGCGAGCCAGGGAACACGATACCGCCAACGGTGCCCGCATCGGTGATCTTGGCGAGCGCCGGCGCGCCGCCCCAGCGGTCGATCGCCAAGTCCAGCGCGCGGCGCACCCGAGCGTCGTCGAACGGCTTTTTCTGATGGTTTGGCTGGACCAGATTGCCGCAATTCCAGTCGCTGTGCTGCACCTCGATCTTGCCGTCAAGCTCCCGCTTCAGCTGAGTGATGGCCGAGGGCGGCAGCCCGCGAAACTCGATCGCCGCCCGGTCGGAGCGGATCGCGTCGACCCGCACCGCCTGCTTTGGCGCGAAGATCCCGACGAACCCGTCGAGATAGGGCAGTCCCTGACGGTAATAGTCGGGGTTGCGCTTGCCCGAGATCGACTGCCCGGCCTGATAGTTGACGAATTTGAACGGGCCGGAGCCCATGATGTTCGTTTCATACCAGCGCGGGTTCTTGTCGAGGATCGATTTCTTGTAGACGAAGGCGAACGGGTCGGCGAGCGCCGGCAGAAAGGCGTTGGTCGCGAACTTCAGCTGAAAGACCACCGTCGAAGGGTCGGAAGCGGTGACCCGATCGACCATCTCGTACCAGCTGGCACGCGGACTGATCGAGCCCTTGGGCGGATGGATGATGTTGTCCCAGCTCGCCGCCACATCGGCGGCGGTCAAGGGCGAGCCATCGGCGAATTTGACGCCCGGCCTGATCTTGAACGTGTAGGTCTTGCCGTCGTCGGTCGGCGTCGGCATCGCCGTGCACAGATCGCAGACGAAGTCGGTGGTTGAGGACGGGTTTTGCGGGTTGATCCGGATCAGCACGCTATAGAACGGGGCGACCGCGTGCAGGGTTGCAAAGGTGCCCTCGCGGTGACCGTCGAACGAGGGCGGAGCGTCGGCCGGGATCACATAGGTCAATGTCCCGCCGCGCTTGGGCGCCTCCTCTTCGTTCGCCGGCGCCGCGACCGCCGCCGAGACGAGGAGAGCGCTGACCCCCGCCGCCACCAGGCTCCATCCGAACTTCATTTTTCCTCCCGGTCTCTTGTCGGTCGGCCGATCGATCGGCCAGACGGTGTTTCTTTGTCAAAGGCCGGCGTATTCGCCGGCCAGACGGAGCGGCGGCGGCGCCGGCCCGGCGCCGATCTCGGCACTGCGGAAACACGCAGCGAGATGGCGGCCGTCCCCGGCCGGCTCCAGCACCGGGCGCTTGCGCGCGCAGACCTCGATCGCAAACCGGCAACGCGGGCGAAACGCGCAGCCCTGATCGAGCCGGGTCAGATCGGGCGGCTGGCCTTCGACCGGGTCGAGCCGCGCCTGGCGCGGCCGGTCGAGCCGCGGCACCGAGCGCAGCAGCGCCATCGTGTAGGGGTGCCGCGGATCGTGATAGATCGCCGCCGCCGGCCCGCTCTCGACGATGCGGCCGGCATACATGACGTTGACCCGGTTGGCGTAGCGGGCAACGACGCCGAGATTGTGGGTGATGATGATCAGCGCCACCTCGAGCCGGCGTGTCAGCTCCTTCATCAGCTCGAGGATCTGCGCCTGGATCGTCACATCGAGCGCCGTCGTCGGCTCGTCGGCGATGATCAGCTTGGGGTCGCAGGCGATCGCGATCGCGATCATGATCCGCTGGCGCATGCCGCCCGACAGCTGATGCGGATACTGCTTTAGGCGGCGCAGCGGATCAGCGATGCCAACCAGCCCCAGGAGCTCGGCGGCGCGCCGCTGGGCAGCACCCCGGTCGGCGCCGCGGTGCTGCTCGAGGCTCTCGGTAATCTGCCGGCCGATTGTCAGCACCGGGTTCAGCGAGGTCATCGGCTCCTGAAAGATCATGCCGATATCGCCGCCGCGCACTTGGCGCATCGCCTCCTCGGACAGGCGCAACAGGTCGCGCCCGGCAAACATGATCTCGCCGTCGGTCACCCGGCCCGGCGGGTCCGGGATCAGACGTAACAGCGACAGCGCGCCGGCGGTCTTGCCCGACCCGCTCTCGCCGACGATCGCCACCGTCTCGCCGCGCTCGACATTGTACGAAATGCCGTCGACCGCCGGCACGGCGCCGGCGCCGGTGCGAAACTCGGTGTGCAAATTTCTGACTTCGAGCAATGCCGGCAAAATGCCCGCCCCCTCCTCCCGCTGGCCCTTTTCGAGCTGCCATCCTATGTCGAACTGACGTCCCGTAGGCGTACAGCGTGTGGTATCGGGCGCAACAACCGCTGTCAATCACCAGCGGATACACCCCATTTGGCATGAGGCGTCCAACCCTAGACGCTGTTCGCCCTAACTCGCGTCAGGCAAAGAAGTAACTGATCGCCTTGGTGCCGGGTGAGGGATTCGAACCCCCGACCTTCGGTTTACAAAACCGCTGCACTGCCACTGTGCTAACCCGGCGGGACAATTACCTGATAACCGAGGTTTGGGCGCACGGCAATCGGGCCGCACCGGCGCGCACTCAGCCGGGATCGGGGCTGGGGGCGACCTCGCCGCGCCCGAGCTCGCCGCGGGCCAGCTCGTAGAGCGCCACCGCGGCGGCGTTGGAGACGTTGAGGCTCGGCTGCTCCGGCCGGGTCGGCAGGCGGGCCAGGAAATCGCAGCGCTCGCGCACCAGCCGGCGCATGCCGCTGCCCTCGCCGCCGAGCACCAGCGCCACCCGCCGGCCGAGATCGAGTGCGGAGAGCGGCTGTGCTGCGGTCTCGTCGAGACCGCAGATCCAAAACCCGGCGGCCTTCAGCCGGTCGAGGGCGCGGGCGAGGTTGACGACGGAGACGAGCGGCACCAATTCGAGCGCGCCCGACGCGGACTTGGCGAGCGCGCCCCCAGCCGGCGCCCCGCCATGCGCGACGCTGACCACGGCAAGTGCGCCAAAGGCTGCCGCCGAGCGCAGCACCGCGCCGAGATTGTGCGGGTCGCTGACCCGGTCGAGGGCCACGACCACGATCCGCGCTGCGGTCAGCGCGGCCCGCCCCAGCACCGCCTCGAGATCGCGCCCGGCCAGCGGCTCGACCTCGAGCGCCAGCCCCTGATGGACGGCGCCGGCCGGCAGCAGCGCGGCGAAGGCGTCGCGCTCGAGCACCCGCACCGGCTCGCCGCCGCCGCTGCGGGCCGCCTTTGCCCCGGCCACCAGCGCCCGCGCCTCCTCTTCATGGCCGACAACGGCCGCCAGATGGCGCCAGCGGCGCTCGACATTGGCGAGGGCGGCGGCGACGGCGTGCCGGCCGTAAATCCAGCGCCCGCCCACCGGCGGCGCACGCTCGCCTTGGCGCGCCCGGAGCGAGCGCGCGCGGCCGGGGCGGAGGTCGGGGGTTTGGCGGGTCGGTCGTATCGGTTTGATCACATCGGCTCCGGCGGCTTGACGCAGATCGAGCGCAGCCTCTAGCATCAGCCGAGGCGAACCAACAGGCGGCAACGCTACCAGAGCGGCACAGCCCGCCCCTGGCCACCGCACAGCCCGCTCTTGGCCGCGGCACAGCCCAATTGACAAGAGCGGGCCCAGACCTTATGACCGCGGACTCCGCCGCGCCGGGCGGCACGCGGGTTCCGGAGGGGTTGCCGAGTGGTTAAAGGCAGCAGACTGTAAATCTGCCGACGTACGTCTTCGTTGGTTCGAATCCAACCCCCTCCACCATCGCAGCGGCTGATGCGGCGAGCGACGGCGAATGGGGTCGATCGAGAGGGCGAGCGGCGGCAATTGGCTCGACGGGTATGTGGCGTTCGGGCGGCGTGGTGTGGACGGCGGCGTGCGGGTGTAGCTCAATGGTAGAGCTCCAGCCTTCCAAGCTGGCTACGTGGGTTCGATCCCCATCACCCGCTCCAGTCGGCCCGCGTGGTGCTGGTTGACTCCATTTCTGACGAAAGCCGGAACGATGTCGAAGGCGAGATTTCAGCGGACGAAGCCGCACTGCAACATTGGGACGATTGGTCACATTGACCATGGCAAGACGACGTTGACGGCGGCGATCACCAAGGTGCTGGCGGAGGGGGGCGGCGCGACGTTTGTGCCGTTCGACCAGATCGACAAGGCGCCGGAGGAGCGGGCGCGCGGGATCACGATCGCGACCGCGCATGTCGAATACGAGACGGCGAACCGGCATTACGCGCATGTCGACTGCCCGGGCCATGCCGATTACGTCAAGAACATGATCACCGGGGCGGCGCAGATGGATGGGGCGATCCTGGTGGTGTCGGCGGCGGACGGGCCGATGCCGCAGACCCGCGAGCATATCCTGCTGGCGCGCCAGGTCGGGGTGCCGTCGCTGGTGGTGTATATGAACAAGGTCGACATGGTCGACGACCCGGAACTGTTGGATCTGGTCGAATTGGAGATGCGCGAATTGATGTCGTCCTACGGGTTTCCCGGCGACGACCTGCCGGTGGTGCGCGGCTCGGCGCTGTTCGCCCTCGAAGGCAAGAACCCGGAGCAGGGGCACAATTCGATCCTCGAATTGATGGCCGCGGTCGACGCCTATATCCCGCAGCCGGAGCGGGCCAAGGACCGGCCGTTTCTGATGCCGATCGAGGATGTGTTCACGATCTCGGGGCGCGGCACGGTGGTCACCGGCCGGGTCGAGCGCGGCATCGTCAAGGTCGGCGACGAGGTCGAGATCGTCGGCTTGCGGCCGACCGCCAAGACCGTGGTGACCGGGGTCGAGATGTTCCGGAAGCTCCTCGACCAGGGCGAGGCCGGCGACAATATCGGCGCGCTGCTGCGCGGCACCAAGCGCGAGGAGGTCGAGCGCGGCCAGGTCTTGGCCGCCCCGGGCTCGATCACCCCGCACACCCGCTTCCAGTGCGAGGCCTACATCCTGACCAAGGAGGAAGGCGGCCGGCACACGCCGTTTTTCGGCAATTACCGGCCGCAATTCTATTTCCGCACGACCGACGTGACCGGCACCGTGCACCTGCCCGAAGGCACCGAGATGGTGATGCCCGGCGACAACATCTCGATGGAGATCGAATTGATCGCGCCGATCGCGATGGATGAGGGCCTGCGCTTCGCGATCCGCGAGGGCGGCCGCACCGTCGGCGCCGGCGTCGTCGCCAAAATCATCAAATGACCGCCCCGCACCCGCCGGCCGGTCACCTCCGGACCTGACCCCCGGACCCGATCCCCGGACCTGATCCACAAACCGCCTAGGAGCGGGCGACGAAATAGGAGTGTAGCTCAATTGGTAGAGCACCGGTCTCCAAAACCGGGGGTTGGGGGTTCGAGCCCCTCCACTCCTGCCAGCCGGCGGGCGTCGGAGCCAGTGGCATCCTGGAACGCGGCCGGTCGCGGGGCCATATGTTGGCGGGATCGCCATTGCTGGATCGGTGGCATCATGGCGTCCGTGTGGCTCAGGTTCGCGCTCAGGTTATGGCAAATAGGTTATGGCAAATAAAACCACTCCGCTGAAGTTCGCCGAGGAGGTCCGCCAGGAGGTTTCCCGGGTCACCTGGCCGACCCGCAAAGAGACGATGGTCACGACCGCGATGGTGTTTGTCATGGTGTTCATCGCCGCCGGCTTTTTTTTTCTGGTGGACCAGATGTTTTCGGCCGGCGTGCGGGTGATCTTTGGCCTGGGAAGCTAGGTTCGAGGCGAGCGCGATGGCCAGCCGCTGGTATGTAATTCACGTCTATTCGGGCTTCGAGAAGAAGGTCGCCTCGTCGATCCGCGAGCAGGCCGAGCAGAAGGGGCTCGGCGACCGGTTCGAGGAGATCCTGGTGCCGACCGAGGAGGTGGTCGAGGTCAAGCGCGGCGCCAAGGTCAGCTCCGAGCGCAAATTCTTCCCCGGCTATGTGCTGATCAAGATGGATTTGAACGACGAGACCTGGCATCTGGTCAAGAACACCGCCAAGGTGACCGGGTTTCTCGGCGGCCGCGGCGCCCGGCCGTCGCCGATCAGCGACAACGAGGCGGCGCGCATCATGTACCAGGTGCAGGAGGGCATCGAACGGCCGAAGCCCTCGATCACCTTTGAGGTGGGCGAGCAGGTCCGGGTCTGCGATGGGCCCTTTACCTCGTTCAACGGTCTGGTCGAGGATGTCGACGAGGAGCGGGCGCGCCTCAAGGTCGCGGTCTCGATCTTTGGCCGGGCAACCCCGGTCGAGCTCGAATATGCGCAGGTCGAAAAGGTCTGAGCGGGCGCCACCCGCGATCCCACACCCCCTCTCGCCACCGGGCGAGGATCAAGGCTTAGAGAGCTCTAGGAATGGCAAAGAAAGTCGTCGGCATCATCAAGCTGCAGGTACCGGCCGGCAAGGCGAACCCGTCGCCGCCGATAGGCCCGGCGCTCGGCCAGCGCGGCCTCAACATCATGGAGTTCTGCAAGGCATTCAACGCCGCGACGCAGAGCCTCGAGCCCGGCATGCCGATCCCGGTGGTGATCACAGCGTTTGCCGACCGCTCGTTTACTTTTGTGACGAAAAGCCCGCCCAACACCTACTTCCTCAAAAAGGCGGCCGGGATCGACAAAGGCTCGCAGACCACCGGCAAGGGCAGCTCGGTCGGGCGGGTGACGATGGCCCAGATCCGCGAGATCGCCGAAAAGAAGATGCCCGACCTCAATGCCAAGGATCTCGAGGGCGCCTGCCGCATGCTGGTCGGCTCGGCGCGTTCGATCGGCCTCGACGTGGTGGAGTGAAGAATATGGCCAAGATGGGTAAGCGCCTTGAAAAGGCGTATGACGGGATCGATCGGGCAGCGGCGTTGCCGCTTGGCGAAGCGGTCGGCCTGGTCAAGTCGCGGGCCTCGGCAAAATTCGACGAAACCGTCGAGATCGCGATGAACCTGAACCTCGATCCGCGCAAGCAGGACCAGAATTTGCGCGGCACCGTGATGTTGCCGCACGGCACCGGCAAAACCGTGCGGGTCGCGGTTTTCGCCCGCGGCGACCGGGCCAAGGAGGCCGAAGCCGCCGGGGCCGATGTGGTCGGGGCCGAGGATTTGGCCGAAAAGATCCAGGCCGGCAACATCGATTTCGATCGGGCGATCGCCACCCCCGACCTGATGGCGCTGGTCGGCCGGCTCGGCAAGATCCTGGGGCCGCGCGGCCTGATGCCGAACCCGCGGCTCGGCACGGTGACCCAGAATGTCGGCGAGGCGGTGCGCGCGGCCAAGGGCGGCCAGGTCGAGTTTCGCGCCGAGAAGGCGGGCCTCGTCCATGCCGGGGTCGGCAAAGCGAGCTTTACCCCGGACGCGCTTGCGGATAATGTGCGCGCCTTTGTCGGCGCGATCACCCGGAACAAGCCGAGCGGCGTCAGAGGCACCTACATCAAGAAGGTCAGTTTGAGCTCGACCATGGGACCGGGCGTCAGGCTCGAATTGACCGATTTGGCCGAAGACGCCAGGACTTAGCCGGCACCCGCCGGAGCCCTGGACGGTTTCGGCCGGGCGCGGCGCGCGAGATCGAGGTCGGAGACCGGAGTGGATCGAGCACAAAAACAGAAGCTGGTCGAGAGCTTGCAGCAGGATCTGGCCGAGACCGCGTGCGTCGTCGTGACCCACCAGTCGGGCCTGACCGTCGCCGAGGCGACCCAATTGCGCCGGCAGATGCGCAGCGGCGGCGCCCGCTACCGAGTGACCAAGAACCGGCTGGCGCGCCGCGCGCTCGACGGCACCCGGTTCGCGCCCCTCTCGGCGCTGTTTACCGGGCCGACCGCGATCGCCTTTTCGCGCGACCCGGTGGCCGCGGCCAAGCTCACGGTCGAGTTCGCCAACCGCAACACCAAGCTCACCATCGTCGGCGGCGGCCTCGGCGGACAGCTGATCGACGTCGCCGGGGTCAAGGAACTGGCGCTGCTGCCGTCGCTCGACGAATTGCGCGGCAAGCTCGTCGGGCTGCTGGTGGCGCCGGCGACGCGGCTCGCCCGGGTGCTGCAGGCGCCGGCCGGACAGGTCGCGCGGGTTCTCGCCGCCCATGCCGAAAACCAGGGCGGCACCGGGTAACGGCGCCGCGGTTCATTCGTCCACCGCCATGTTGATCTTGGAATTGGGAGCAGAAGATGCCGGATTTGGCAAAAATCGTTGACGATTTGTCGGCCTTGAGCGTGATCGAGGCGGCTCAGCTATCGAAAATGCTGGAGGAGAAGTGGGGCGTCTCGGCCGCCGCACCGGTTGCGGTGGCGGCGTCCGCTGCGGCCGCGCCGGCCGAGGCTGCCGCCGAGCAGACCGAGTTCGACGTGATCCTGGCCGCGATCGGCGAGAAGAAGATCAACGTCATCAAGGAAGTGCGCGCGATCACCAGCCTCGGTCTGAAGGAAGCCAAGGATCTGGTCGAAGCCGCCCCTAAGCCGGTCAAAGAGGGCGTTAACAAGGAAGAGGCGGCGAAGATAAAGAAACAGCTTGAAGATGCCGGCGCGACTGTCGAAATAAAGTAGGCTTGCTACGAGATATCTCCGAGGGGCGGCGCCGACGCGCGGCTGCCGTGCCCGACGCCCGAGACCTGGAACCGGGGCGCGATCCGTCGCGCACGCCGGGTTTCGGCGTCGGCGAGGTAAAGCGCAAGCGGGATGAAGTTCGGCCGCGCGGCACGCCCCGGCGGGTGGCAGGCCCGACGGATGCCGGCGCAATCGGCGAGTAGCGGCGCTCGCCGCGATCGGCCAATTGCCGTCGGCGATGCCGGGCGGCCGAGAGACCGGCGGCGACGCGGCGAGATCGGGACGAGACGACATCGGGTCGACCTGCGGCGGCCCATAGCGAGGAGCAGCATGGCCATATCCCTGAGCGGCAAGAAGCGCATCCGCAAGAGCTTTGGACGCGTCCCCGAGGTCGCGCCGATGCCGAACCTGATCGAAGTTCAGAAGAGCTCCTACGATCACTTTCTGCAGATGGGCGAAAGCCCCGAGCAGCGCGCCAATGTCGGGCTGCAGGAAGTCCTCAGATCAGTCTTTCCGATCCGGGATTTCTCCGAGCGCGCGCAGCTCGAATTCGTGCGCTACGAGCTCGAGGCGCCGAAATACGACGTCGATGAATGCCAGCAGCGCGGCATCACCTTTGCCGCCCCGTTGAAGGTCACGCTGCGCCTCGTCGTCTGGGACGTCGACGAGGACACCGGGTCGCGCTCGATCCGCGACATCAAGGAGCAGGACGTCTACATGGGCGACATGCCCCTGATGACGAAGAACGGCACCTTCATCATCAACGGCACCGAGCGGGTTATCGTCTCGCAGATGCACCGCAGCCCCGGCGTGTTCTTCGATCACGACAAGGGCAAGACCCATTCCTCGGGCAAGTACCTGTTCGCGGCGCGGGTGATCCCCTATCGCGGCTCGTGGCTCGATTTCGAGTTCGACGCCAAGGACCACGTCTATGTGCGCATCGACCGGCGCCGCAAATTGCCGGCGACGACATTGCTGATGGCGCTCGACGACGCCACGACCGAGGCGCTGCGGGCCGAGCGCAAGGCCGAAGGCAAGCCGTTGCAGCCGGGCGAAGCGGCCGGAATGACCAAGGAGGAGATCCTCGGGCGGTTCTACCGCTCGATCGCCTTCCGCCACGGCCCGCAGGGCTGGATGGCGCCGTTCGACCCGGATCACTTCAAGGGCAAGCTCGCCAACGATCTGCGCGATGCCGGCACCGGCGAAGTGGTGCTGGCCGTCGGCGAGCGGGTGACACCGCGCATCGCCCGCCGCCTGCGCGAGGCCGGGCTCGTCGACATCCTGGTCCGCGACGAAGAGCTGATCGGCCGCTATTTCGCCTCCGACATCATCAACGAGGCGACCGGCGAGGTTTATTTCGAAGCCGGCGACGAGATCACCGCGGTGGCGCTCGCCCAGCTGGTCGAGGCCGGGATCGATGAGTTGCCGGTCCTCGACATCGATCACGTGACGGTCGGGCCCTACATCCGCAATACCTTGGCGATCGACAAGAACGCCACCCGCGAAGACGCGCTGATCGACATCTATCGGGTCATGCGCCCGGGCGAGCCGCCGACCCTGGAGACCGCCGAGGCGCTGTTCAACAGCCTGTTTTTCGATTCCGAACGTTATGACCTGTCGGCGGTCGGCCGGGTCAAGATGAACTCGCGGCTCGGGCTCGACACCGCCGACACCGTGCGCACGCTGCGCAAGGCCGATATCCTGGAGATCCTCAAGCTTCTGGTCGAGTTGAAGGACGGCCGCGGCGAGATCGACGACATCGACCATCTCGGCAACCGCCGGGTGCGCTCGGTCGGCGAGCTGATGGAAAACCAGTACCGCATCGGCCTCCTGCGCATGGAGCGGGCGATCCGCGAGCGGATGAGTTCGGTCGAGATCGACACCGTCATGCCGCACGATCTGATCAACGCCAAGCCGGCGGCGGCGGCGGTGCGCGAGTTTTTCGGCTCGTCGCAGCTCTCGCAGTTCATGGATCAGACCAATCCCTTGAGCGAGATCACCCACAAGCGGCGGCTGTCGGCGCTGGGTCCGGGCGGGCTGACCCGCGAGCGCGCCGGCTTCGAGGTGCGAGACGTGCACCCGACCCATTACGGGCGGATCTGCCCGATCGAGACGCCCGAGGGTCCCAATATCGGCCTGATCAACAGCCTGGCGACCTATGCGAGGGTCAACCAGTACGGCTTTATCGAAAGCCCGTACCGCCGGGTGGTCGACGGCCGCGTCACCGACGAGGTCGTCTATCTCTCGGCGATGGATGAAGGCCGCTACGCGATCGCCCAGGCCAATGTCGAGACCGATGCCGAGGGCCGGGTCGTGGCCGATCTGACCAATTGCCGCAAGGGCGGCGATTTTGTCATGCAGCGGCCGCAGGACATCGACCTGATCGACGTGTCGCCAAAGCAGCTGGTCTCGGTCGCGGCGGCGTTGATCCCGTTTCTCGAAAACGACGACGCCAACCGCGCCTTGATGGGCTCCAACATGCAGCGCCAGGCGGTGCCGCTGATCCGCGCCGAGGCGCCGCTCGTCGGCACCGGCATGGAAGAGACGGTGGCGCGCGATTCGGGGGTGACGATCATCGCCCGCCGCTCGGGTGTGGTCGACCAGGTCGACGCTACCCGCGTGGTGATCCGGGCGACCGCCGAAACCTCCTCGGCGGCGTCCGGTGTCGACATCTACAATCTTTTGAAGTTCCAGCGCTCGAACCAGAACACCTGCATCACCCAGCGCCCGCTGGTCAAAGTCGGCGATCAGGTCGCCGCCGGCGACATCATCGCCGACGGGCCGTCGACCCAGCTCGGCGAATTGGCCCTGGGGCGCAATGTGCTGTGCGCGTTCATGCCGTGGAACGGCTATAATTTCGAGGATTCGATCCTGATCTCCGAGCGCATCGTCTCCGACGACGTGTTCACCTCGATCCATATCGAAGAATTCGAGGTGATGGCGCGCGACACCAAATTGGGCCAGGAGGAGATCACCCGCGACATCCCCAATGTCGGCGAGGAGGCGCTCAAAAACCTCGACGAGGCCGGCATCGTCTACATCGGCGCCGAGGTCAAGCCCGGCGACATTCTGGTCGGCAAGGTCACCCCCAAGGGCGAATCGCCGATGACCCCGGAGGAGAAGCTCCTCCGCGCGATCTTCGGCGAAAAGGCGTCCGACGTTCGCGACACCTCGTTGCGCCTGCCACCCGGGGTATCCGGCACGATCGTCGAGGTGCGGGTCTTCTCGCGCCGCGGCGTCGACAAGGACGAGCGCGCGCTGGCGATCGAGCGCGCCGAAATCGAGCGGCTAGCCAAGGACCGCGACGACGAGCGCACCATCATCGAGCGCAGCTTTGCCGCCCGGCTCAGGGAGTTGCTGCTGGGCCAGACGGCCCTCGGCGGGCCGAAGGGAATGAAGTCGGGAACCGAGATCACCGAGGCGGTGCTGGCCGAGCATCCGAGTGCCTTGTGGAAACAGATCTCGATCCGCGACGACGCCCGGATGGCCGACATCGAGGCGCTGAAGAAGCAGCTCGAGGACGCCGTCGCCGAGCTCACCGCGCGCTTTGAGAACAAGGTCGAAAAGCTGCAGCGCGGCGACGAATTGCCGCCGGGCGTGATGAAGATGGTCAAGGTCTTCGTCGCGGTGAAGCGCAAGCTGCAGCCGGGCGACAAGATGGCCGGCCGGCACGGCAACAAGGGTGTGATCTCGCGCATCATGCCGTGCGAGGACATGCCCTACCTCGCCGACGGCACCCCGGTCGACATCGTGCTGAACCCGTTGGGCGTGCCGAGCCGGATGAATGTCGGCCAGATCCTCGAAACCCATCTCGGCTGGGCCGCGGCCGGGCTCGGCCAGAAGATCGGCGAGGTCTTGGCCGCGGTTCGTCGCGGCGCCGGCGACGGCGCGCTGCGCGGGGTTCTGGGCGAGATGTATCAGGGGCCGGAAGCGGCCGAGATCGCCCGCCTCGGCGCCGATGAGCTGATCGAGTTCGCCGGCAATTTGACGAGCGGCGTGCCGATGGCGAGCCCGGTGTTCGACGGTGCCAGCGAGGCCGACATCGTGGCCATGCTGGAGAAGGCGGGGCTGGCGTCCTCGGGCCAGGTCACCCTGGTCGACGGCCGCACCGGCGATGCGTTCGATCGCAAGGTAACGGTCGGCTATATCTACATGATGAAGCTGCACCATCTGGTCGACGACAAGATCCACGCCCGCTCGATCGGCCCTTACAGCCTCGTCACCCAGCAGCCATTGGGCGGCAAGGCGCAGTTCGGCGGCCAGCGCTTTGGCGAGATGGAGGTGTGGGCGCTCGAAGCCTACGGTGCGGCCTACACCTTGCAGGAGATGCTGACGGTCAAGTCGGACGACGTGTCCGGCCGCACCAAGGTTTACGAGGCGATCGTGCGCGGCGACGACAATTTCGAGGCCGGCATTCCCGAATCCTTCAACGTGCTGGTCAAGGAGCTCAGATCGCTCGGCCTCAATGTCGAGCTCGAACAACGCGACTATTGATCAGCAGCACGCGATCCAAGCAGGGCAGCGGGCCCGACGCGGACCGCCGCCACCACAGAATTTCCAGAAGGGGTCGTTCATGAACGAGTTGATGAACATCTTCGGCCAGGTCACCGGGACGCAGAGCTTCGACCAGATCCGCATCTCGATCGCCAGTCCGGAGCGCATCCACTCCTGGTCCTACGGCGAGATCAAGAAGCCCGAGACGATCAACTATCGGACCTTCAAGCCGGAGCGTGACGGCTTGTTCTGCGCCCGGATCTTCGGGCCGATCAAGGATTACGAATGCTTGTGCGGCAAGTACAAGCGGATGAAGTACCGCGGCATCATCTGCGAGAAATGCGGCGTCGAGGTCACCCTGTCGAAGGTGCGCCGCGACCGCATGGGGCATATCGAGCTGGCCTCGCCGGTGGCGCATATCTGGTTTCTGAAATCCTTGCCGAGCCGGATCGGCCTGTTGCTCGACATGACCCTCAAAGACCTGGAACGTGTTCTCTATTTCGAGAACTACGTGGTGATCGAGCCGGGCCTGACCCCGTTGAAGCAGCACCAGCTGTTGAACGAGGAGGAGTTTCTGCAAGCCCAGGACGATTACGGCGAGGATCAGTTTACCGCCTCGATCGGGGCCGAGGCGCTGCGCACGATCCTGTCGGCGATCGATCTCGGCGAGGAGCGCGAGAAGCTGCGCGCTGAACTGCGTGAGACCAATTCGGAGGCGCGGCGCAAGAAGCTGGTCAAGCGGCTGAAGCTGGTCGAGGCGTTCACCGAATTGAACAGCCGGCCCGAATGGATGATCCTCGAAGTCGTGCCGGTGATCCCGCCCGAGCTGCGCCCGCTGGTGCCATTGGATGGCGGCCGGTTCGCGACCTCGGATCTGAACGACCTCTATCGCCGGGTGATCAACCGCAACAACCGGCTGAAGCGGCTGATCGAGCTGCGCGCCCCCGACATCATCGTGCGCAACGAAAAGCGCATGCTGCAGGAGGCGGTCGACGCGCTGTTCGACAATGGCCGGCGCGGGCGAATCATCACCGGCGCCAACAAGCGGCCGCTGAAGTCGCTCTCCGACATGCTCAAGGGCAAACAGGGCCGGTTCCGCCAGAACCTTCTCGGCAAGCGGGTCGACTATTCGGGGCGCTCGGTCATCGTCGTCGGCCCGGAGCTCAAATTGCACCAGTGCGGGCTGCCCAAGAAGATGGCGCTCGAGCTCTATAAGCCGTTTATCTACTCGAAGCTCGAGCTCTACGGCCTCGCCAGCACGATCAAAGCGGCCAAGCGCATGGTCGAAAAGGAGCGGCCCGAGGTGTGGGACATCCTCGAGGAGGTGATCCGCGAGCACCCGGTGCTGCTGAACCGCGCGCCGACCTTGCATCGGCTCGGCATCCAGGCCTTCGAGCCGGTGCTGATCGAGGGCAAGGCAATCCAGCTGCACCCGTTGGTGTGCACCGCGTTCAACGCCGATTTCGACGGCGACCAGATGGCGGTGCACGTGCCGCTGTCGCTGGAGGCGCAGCTCGAGGCGCGGGTTCTGATGATGTCGACCAACAACATTCTCAGCCCGGCCAACGGCAAGCCGATCATCGTGCCCTCGCAGGACATCGTGCTCGGCCTCTACCACATTACGATGGAGCGCGCCGGCGAGCCGGGCGAAGGCATGGTGTTCGGCAATATCGGCGAGATCGAGCAGGCGCTCGAGGCCAAGGCGGTCACCCTGCACACCCGCATCAAGGCGCGATATCGCACGGTCGACGCCGACAACAACCCGGCGGTGCTGCGGGTCGAGACCACTCCCGGCCGCATGCTCTTGTCGGAGATCCTGCCGCGCACCCCGGCGTTCGGCTTCGAGCTGGTCAACACCTTGTTGACCAAGAAGGAAATCAGCAACGTCATCGACCAGGTCTATCGCCATTGCGGCCAGAAGGAGACGGTAATCTTCTGCGACCGGCTGATGGCGCTGGGCTTCCAGCAGGCGTGCAAGGCCGGGATTTCGTTCGGCAAGGACGACCTGATCGTTCCCGAGGCCAAGCGGGTCCTGGTCGCCGACGCGCAGGAGCAGGTCAAGCAATACGAGCAGCAGTACCAGGACGGCCTGATCACCCAGGGCGAAAAGTACAACAAGGTGGTCGACGTGTGGTCGCGCTGCACCGACCAGGTCGCCGAGGAGATGCTAAAGATGATCCGCTCGGCGCCGCCGGGCGAACCGATCAACTCGGTCTGGATGATGTCGGATTCGGGCGCGCGCGGCTCGCCGGCGCAGATCAAGCAGCTGGCCGGGATGCGCGGGCTGATGGCCAAGCCGTCGGGCGAGATCATCGAAACCCCGATCATCTCGAACTTCAAGGAAGGGCTGACCGTGCTCGAATACTTCAATTCGACGCACGGCGCGCGCAAGGGGCTGGCCGACACCGCGCTCAAAACGGCGAATTCGGGCTACCTGACCCGCCGCCTCGTCGACGTGGCCCAGGACGCGATCATCACCGAGGAGGATTGCGGCACGACCCGCGGCCTGCTGACCCGCGCCGTGGTCGATGGCGGCGAGGTCATTGCCCCGCTCGCCGATCGCATCCTCGGGCGCAGCGCCGCGGTCGACATCCTCAACCCGCTGACCGGCGAGATCGTGCTGCCGGCGGCGGCGCTGATCGACGAGGACGCGATCGACGCGATCGAACGGGCCGGCATCGATGTCGTGCCGATCCGCTCGGTCCTGACCTGCGAATTGCGGGTCGGCGTGTGCGGCAAGTGCTATGGCCGCGACCTCGCGCGCGGCACCGTCGTCAATATTGGCGAGGCGGTGGGCGTCATCGCCGCGCAGTCGATCGGCGAGCCCGGCACCCAGTTGACGATGCGCACCTTCCATATCGGCGGGGCGGCGCAGCGCGGCGCCGAGCAATCCTCGGTCGAGGCGGCCTTCGACGCGGTCGTCGAGATCAAGAACCGCAACGTGGTGCTGAACTCGACCGGGGTCCCGGTGGTGATGGGCCGCAACCTCGAAATCGTGCTCAACGACGAGGCCGGGCGGGAGAAGGCGCGCCATCGGGTGCCCTATGGGGCGCGGCTGTTGGCCGATGAGGGCGCCCAGGTCACGCGCGGCGAGCGGCTCGCCGAATGGGACCCCTACACGATCCCGATCGTCACCGAGAAGGACGGGATCGCGCATTACGTCGATCTGAGCGAAGGTCTGTCGATGCGCGAGGTGGTCGACGAGGCGACCGGGATTTCGTCGCGGGTGGTGATCGACTGGAAGCAGCAGCCGCGCGGCAGCGAGCTGCGGCCGCGCATCACGTTGCGCGACGAGGCGGGCGAGGTGCTGCTGCTCGGCAACGGGCTCGAGGCGCGCTATTTCATGTCGGTCGACGCGATCCTGTCGGTCGAGAACGGGGCGCACGTCAAGGCCGGCGACGTGCTCGCCCGCATCCCGCGCGAATCGTCGAAGACCCGCGACATCACCGGCGGTCTGCCGCGCGTCGCCGAACTATTCGAGGCGCGCAAGCCCAAGGATTTCGCGATCATCAACGAGAGCGACGGGCGGGTCGAGTTCGGCAAGGATTACAAGACCAAGCGCCGGATCATCGTGGTCCCGAGCGAGGAAGGCGCCGACCCGGTCGAATATCTGATCCCCAAGGGCAAGCACATCAGCGTGCAGGAAGGCGACTACGTCCAGAAGGGCGATCTGCTGATGGACGGCAACCGGGTGCCGCACGACATTTTGCGGATCCTCGGGGTCGAGGCCTTGGCCAGCTACCTGATCAACGAGATCCAGGAGGTCTATCGGCTGCAGGGCGTGCGCATCAACGACAAGCACATCGAGGTGATCGTGCGCCAGATGCTGCAGAAGGTCGAGGTCGAGGAGCCGGGCGAGACCACCCTGCTCGCCGGCGAGCAGGTCGATCGAACCGAGTTCGAGGCCGAAAACGCCAAGGCCGAGCGCGACGGCTTGCGCCCGGCCGTGGCCCACCCGGTGCTGCAGGGGATTACCAAGGCCAGCCTGCAGACCAACTCGTTCATCTCGGCCGCCTCGTTCCAGGAGACGACGCGGGTGCTGACCGAAGCGGCGGTCTCCGGGCGGATCGACAACCTGACCGGGCTCAAGGAGAACGTGATCGTCGGCCGCCTGATCCCGGCCGGCACCGGCAGCGTCATCGCCCGCCTGCGCGAGGTCGCCGCCGAGCGCGACCGCGAACTCGCCCAGATCGCCGCCGATGCGGCCAATCAAGCCCCGCCGCAGCTGGTGGAAGCCGACAAGAAGACCGCCTGAGAACCAGGGGCGACATAACGCAGGCGGGCTTTCCCGCCTGCGTTATGCTTACCGGCGCGCCAAGGGGCTTGACCCGGCCCATGCCGGGCCCTTATATGGCTGCTCTTTGGGGCCGGCCGTAGGAAGCCACCTAGACGCGGCCCGATCGAAGGTTTGTTGGCTCTGCACCCTTGCGAGAGGGTGCTGTACTATTACCGGGTAGAGGTGCTTCATCGCACCGGCGCGATACCGGCGCCGGGCGATTGCCGTGTCTGAGCGTGCTTGAGGATGTGCGAATGCCGACGATAAACCAGCTGATCCGACATCCGCGGCGGCCCCAGGTCGCGCGCGACAAGGTGCCGGCGATGGAAGCCTGTCCGCAAAAGCGCGGGGTGTGTACCCGGGTCTACACGACGACGCCGAAAAAGCCGAACTCGGCCTTGCGCAAGGTGGCGCGGGTGCGGCTGACCAACGGCTTCGAGGTGACCAGCTACATCCCGGGCGAGGGGCACAATCTGCAGGAGCATTCGGTGGTGCTGATCCGCGGCGGCCGGGTCAAGGATCTGCCGGGGGTGCGCTACCATATCATTCGCGGTACGCTCGATACCCAGGGGGTCAAGGATCGCCGGCAGCGCCGCTCGAAATATGGCGCCAAGCGGCCCCGTTAGCCGCAAGGGTTAGGAGAAGAGGCCCATGTCACGCCGTCGCGCCGCGGTCAAACGCCAAGTCCTGCCGGACGCCAAGTTCGGCGACCCGGTGCTGACCAAATTCATGAACTGCCTGATGTACGAGGGCAAGAAATCGGTCGCCGAGCGGATCGTCTACGGCGCCCTCGACCGCATCGCCAAACGCAGCGGCCAGGATGCGCTGCGCGTCTTCCACGATGCGCTCGGCAACGTGCGCCCGTCGGTCGAGGTGCGCTCGCGCCGGGTCGGCGGCGCCACCTATCAGGTGCCGGTCGAGGTGCGGCCCGACCGCAGCCAGGCATTGGCGATCCGCTGGCTGATCTCGGGCTCGCGCGGGCGGGGCGAAAACACGATGGAGGAGCGGCTCTCGGGCGAATTGCTCGACGCCGCCAATAATCGCGGGGTCGCGGTCAAAAGACGGGAGGACACGCATCGCATGGCCGATGCGAACAAGGCCTTTTCGCATTATCGCTGGTAGCACGGACGGCGGTCGCGGACAGAGGACGGTCGGTACAATATTTTTGGTCGGGGCCAGGCTTTGCCGCCGGCCCTCGGAGCTTGGTTGATGACACGCCAGACACCCCTCGAGCGCTACCGCAACATCGGCATCATGGCCCATATCGATGCCGGCAAGACCACCACGACCGAGCGCATCCTCTATTACACCGGGCGCTCCTACAAGATCGGCGAGGTGCATGAAGGCACCGCCACGATGGACTGGATGGCGCAGGAGCAGGAGCGCGGCATCACCATCACCTCGGCGGCGACGACCTGTTTCTGGGACGATCACCGGATCAACATCATCGACACCCCGGGCCACGTCGATTTCACGATCGAGGTCGAGCGCAGCCTGCGGGTGCTCGACGGCGCGGTCGCGGTGTTCGATTCGGTCGCCGGGGTCGAGCCGCAATCCGAAACCGTGTGGCGCCAGGCCGACAAATACGGCGTGCCGCGGATCTGCTTCATCAACAAGATGGATCGGGTCGGCGCCGATTTCCCGCGCTGCGTCGCGATGATCGACGACCGGCTCGGTGCGCATCCGCTGGTGCTGCAGCTGCCGATCGGCGTCGAAGCCGATTTTGTCGGCGTCGTCGATCTGGTCGGCATGCGGGCGATCAAGTGGCGCGAGGAGACGCTCGGCGCCCAGTTCGATATCGGCGACATCCCGGCCGAGATGATGGCCGAGGCGAAAGCGTTCCGCACCCGACTGATCGAAACCGCGGTCGAGCAGGACGACGCGGCGCTCGAAGCCTATCTCGGCGGGGTCGAGCCTGACGAGGCGACCTTGCGGCAGTGCATCCGCAAGGGCACGATCGGCGCCGCCTTTGTCCCGGTGCTGTGCGGCTCGGCCTTCAAGAACAAGGGGGTGCAGCCGCTGCTCGACGCGGTCGTTGCCTATCTGCCGGCGCCGACCGACGTCGCCGCGATCAACGGCGTCAAGATGGGCACCAACGAGCCGGTGCTGCGCCACTCCTTAGACGACGAGCCGTTCGCCGGGCTCGCCTTCAAGATCATGAGCGATCCGTTTGTCGGCTCGCTGACCTTTGTGCGGATCTATTCGGGGGTGGTGGCCGGCGGCAGCCAGGTGCTGAACACGGTCAAGAACAGCCGCGAGCGGGTCGGCCGCATGCTGGCGATGCATGCCAATCACCGCGAGGACATCAAGGAGGCGCGCGCCGGCGACATCGTCGCCTTGGCCGGGCTGAAGAGCACGACGACCGGCGACACCTTGTCCGACCCAGCCGAGCCGGTGGTGCTCGAGCGCATGGAGTTTCCCGAGCCGGTGATCGAGATCGCGGTCGAGCCGAAGACCAAGGGCGACCAGGAAAAGATGGGCCAGGCGTTGGCGCGGCTCGCCACCGAAGACCCTTCGTTTCGGGTCACCGTCGATCACGAGAGCGGCCAGACCGTGATCAAGGGCATGGGCGAATTGCACCTCGAAATCATCGTCGATCGCATGCGCCGCGAGTTCAAGGTCGACGCCAATGTCGGGGCGCCGCAGGTCGCCTATCGCGAAACCATCACCCGCACCGCCGAGATCGACTATACCCACAAGAAGCAGACCGGCGGGGCCGGCCAGTTCGCCCGGGTCAAGCTGCGCTTCGAGCCCTTGGCGCCGGGCGAGGGCTTCGTCTTCGACAACGACGTGGTCGGCGGCACGGTGCCCAAGGAATATGTGCCGGGGGTGGAAAAGGGCCTCAAGGCCTCGACCGAAACCGGGGTGCTCGCCGGCTTTCCGGTCATCGATTTGAAGGTCACCCTGTTCGACGGCGCCTATCACGATGTCGATTCGAGCGTGCTGGCGTTCGAGATCGCCGCGCGGGCCGCCTTCAAGGAGGGGGTCATGAAAGCCGCGCCCAAATTGCTGGAGCCGATCATGCGGGTCGAGGTGGTGACGCCCGACGAGTATCTGGGCGACGCGATCGGCGATCTGAACAGCCGGCGCGGGCAGATCACCGGCATGGATACGCGCGGCAATGCGCGGGTCGTCGACGCGATGGTGCCGCTCGCCAACATGTTCGGCTATGTCAACACGTTGCGCTCGATGAGCCAGGGCCGCGCGCAATACACGATGCATTTCGACCATTATGAGCAGGTGCCGCAGGCGGTAGCGGACGAAGTCCGCGCCAAGATGGCTTGATCCCGGCCCCGAGGCGGTTTGAGCGGAGAACGGAACGATGTCGAAGGCGAGATTTCAGCGGACGAAGCCGCACTGCAACATTGGGACGATTGGTCACATTGACCATGGCAAGACGACGTTGACGGCGGCGATCACCAAGGTGCTGGCGGAGGGGGGCGGCGCGACGTTTGTGCCGTTCGACCAGATCGACAAGGCGCCGGAGGAGCGGGCGCGCGGGATCACGATCGCGACCGCGCATGTCGAATACGAGACGGCGAACCGGCATTACGCGCATGTCGACTGCCCGGGCCATGCCGATTACGTCAAGAACATGATCACCGGGGCGGCGCAGATGGATGGGGCGATCCTGGTGGTGTCGGCGGCGGACGGGCCGATGCCGCAGACCCGCGAGCATATCCTGCTGGCGCGCCAGGTCGGGGTGCCGTCGCTGGTGGTGTATATGAACAAGGTCGACATGGTCGACGACCCGGAATTGCTCGACCTGGTCGAATTGGAGATGCGCGAATTGATGTCGTCCTACGGGTTTCCCGGCGACGATCTGCCGGTGGTGCGCGGCTCGGCGCTGTTCGCGCTCGAAGGCAAGAACCCGGAGCAGGGGCACAATTCGATCCTGGAATTGATGGCCGCGGTCGACGCCTATATCCCGCAGCCGGAGCGGGCCAAGGACCGGCCGTTTCTGATGCCGATCGAGGATGTGTTCACGATCTCGGGGCGCGGCACGGTGGTCACCGGCCGGGTCGAGCGCGGCATCGTCAAGGTCGGCGACGAGGTCGAGATCGTCGGCTTGCGGCCGACCGCCAAGACCGTGGTGACCGGGGTCGAGATGTTTAGGAAGCTCCTCGACCAGGGCGAGGCCGGCGACAATATCGGCGCGCTGCTGCGCGGCACCAAGCGCGAGGAGGTCGAGCGCGGCCAGGTCTTGGCCGCCCCGGGCTCGATCACCCCGCACACCCGCTTCCAGTGCGAGGCCTACATCCTGACCAAGGAGGAAGGCGGCCGGCACACGCCGTTTTTCGGCAATTACCGGCCGCAATTCTATTTCCGCACGACCGACGTGACCGGCACCGTGCACCTGCCCGAAGGCACCGAGATGGTGATGCCCGGCGACAACATCTCGATGGAGATCGAATTGATCGCGCCGATCGCGATGGATGAGGGCCTGCGCTTCGCGATCCGCGAGGGCGGCCGCACCGTCGGCGCCGGCGTCGTCGCCAAAATCATCAAATGATCGCCCCGCCCGGCATGTGTCGGGCAGCTCCGCCGACCCCGGACCCGATCCCGGGCCTGATCCACAAACCGCGCGAAACAACAAGACCCGATTGGGGGACGATTACGCCAGATGGACAATCAGAACATCCGCATCCGGTTGCGGGCCTACGATCACCGCGTGCTCGATCAGTCGACCAGCGAGATCGTCAATACCGCCAAGCGCACCGGCGCGCGGATTCGCGGGCCAATCCCGCTGCCGACCAAGATCGAGAAATTCACGGTGCTGCGCTCGCCGCACATCGACAAGAAGTCGCGCGAGCAGTTCGAGATCCGCACCCACAAGCGGATGCTCGACATCGTCGACCCGACCCCGCAAACGGTCGACGCGCTGATGAAGCTCGATCTTGCCGCCGGTGTCGACGTCGAAATCAAGCTCTAGGGATTGGGCGATGCGCACCGGCCTTCTCGCCCGCAAGCTCGGCATGACCCGGATCTTCACCGATGATGGCAACCATGTGCCGGTGACCGTGCTCGCGGTCGACAATTGCCAGGTGGTGGCGGTGCAGGACCGTCGAAAAGGATGGCTACAGCGCGCTACAGCTCGGGGTCGGCGCCGCCAAGGTCAAGAACGTCTCCAAGGCGCAGCGCGGCCACTTCGCCAAAGCGCAGGTCGAGCCGAAGGCGCGACTCGCCGAGTTCCGCGTCCCCGAGGATGCCCTGGTCGAGGTCGGCGCTGAATTGACCGCAGCGCATTTCGTCGCCGGGCAGCGCGTCGACGTGGTCGGCGTCAGCATCGGCAAGGGCTTTGCCGGCGGCATGAAGCGGCACAATTTCGGCGGCCTGCGCGCGACCCACGGGGTCTCGGTCTCGCACCGCAGCCTCGGCTCGACCGGCCAGCGGCAATCCCCGGGCAAGACCTTCAAGAACAAGAAGATGGCCGGGCATCTCGGGGCCGAGCGGGTGACCGTGCAGAGCCTCGAAGTGATTGCCGCTGACGCCGAGCGCGGGGTGTTGATGATCAAGGGCGCGGTGCCGGGGAGCAAGGGCGGCTTGGTCATGGTTAAGGACGCGGCCAAGCGCAAGATGCCTGACGGCCTCCCCTTCCCCGCCGCATTGCGCGGGGCGCGGCCGGCGGCCGGGCCCGCGGCCGAGAACCCGTCGGGAGAACCCGAATGAGCAGGCTCTCGGTGCGCAATCTCGACAATCAGGAGGTCGGCGACATCGAGCTCGACGATGCCGTCTTCGGGCTGCCGATCCGCCGCGACATCCTCGCCCGCGTCGTCAACTGGCAGCTCGCCAAGCGCCGCGCCGGTACGCATAAAGCGAAGGGGATCAGCGACATCCAGGGCACGAGCAAAAAGCCCTACAAGCAGAAGGGCACCGGCCGCGCCCGCCAGGGCAGCCTGCGTTCGCCGCAGTTTCGCGGCGGCGCGCGGATCTTCGGCCCGGTGGTGCGCAGCCACGCCTTCGATCTGCAGAAGAAAGTGCGCCGGCTCGGCCTCAAGACCGCATTGTCGGCCAAGCTCGGCGAAGGCAAGCTCGTGGTCATCGACGCGGCCCGCGCCGAGGACGCCAAGACCAAGGCGTTGCGGGCCCGGCTCGCCACGCTCGGCTGGGGTTCGGTGCTGATCATCGACGGACCGGCGGTCGACGAGAATTTCGCCCGCGCCGCGCGCAACCTGCCGCGGGTCGATCTGCTGCCGCAGCAGGGCGCCA
The DNA here is from genome assembly GCA_963755435.1 of uncultured Alphaproteobacteria bacterium. Lineage (GTDB taxonomy): Bacteria > Pseudomonadota > Alphaproteobacteria > ATCC43930 > CGMCC-115725 > AP-15. The sequence continues at coordinate 1,358,420 of CAVWJX010000005.1, read as the reverse complement.
ACGTCTACGACATCCTGCGCCGCGACTTGCTGGTGCTGACCCGCGAGGCCGTGCAGCATCTGGAGGCGCGCCTCAAATGAGCCGGTTCCGCGTCATCCCGCGCGCCGAGACGAAGCTGACGCGCCAGCAGATGTACGACATCATCCGCACCCCGGTGATCACCGAGAAGGCGACCAACGCCTCCGAGCACAACCAGGTGATCTTTCGCGTGCCGCTGACCGCGACCAAGCGCGAAGTCAAGGCGGCGGTCGAAGGGCTGTTCGATGTCAAGGTAACGGCCGTCAACACGATCCGGGTCATGGGCAAGCTCAAGCGCTTCCGCGGCCGGCTCGGGCGCCGCTCCGACCTCAAGAAAGCGATCGTCACCCTCGGCGAAGGCCAGAGGATCGACGTGACCACCGGGATCTAGGCGAGGAGCCGGAGCGATGGCGCTCAAAACCTTCAATCCGACCACCCCGTCGCGGCGGCAGCTCGTCATCGTTGACCGCAGCGAATTGTGGAAGGGGAAGCCGGTCAAGGCCTTGACCGAGGGATTGCGCAGCCAGGGCGGGCGCAACAACACCGGGCGCACCACCGTGCGCTGGCGCGGCGGCGGCAACAAGCGGCGCTACCGCATCGTCGATTTCAAACGCCGCAAATTGGACATGCCAGCCACCGTCGAGCGCCTCGAATACGATCCTAACCGCACCGCGTTCATCGCGCTCATTCGCTACCAGGACGGCGAACTCGCCTACATCCTGGCGCCGCAGCGGCTCAAGGCCGGCGATACGGTGATCTCCGGCGAGCGGGTCGACGTCAAGCCTGGCAATGCGATGCCGCTGCGCAGCATGCCGGTCGGGACAATCGTCCACAATGTCGAGATGAAGGCCGGCAAGGGCGGCCAGATCGCCCGCTCGGCCGGCACCTACGTCCAGCTCGTCGGCCGCGATCAGGGCTATGCGCTCTTGCGCCTCAGCTCGGGTGAATTGCGCATGGTGCGCTCCGAGTGCCGGGCGACGATCGGCGCAGTCTCCAACCCCGACCAACAGAACATCGTGATCGCCAAGGCCGGGCGCAACCGCTGGCTCGGCCGCCGCCCTTCGGTGCGCGGCGTGGCGATGAACCCGATCGACCATCCGCATGGCGGCGGCGAAGGCCGCACCTCGGGCGGGCGTCACCCGGTGACTCCGTGGGGCAAGCCGACCAAGGGCAAGAAGACGCGCCACAACAAGGCGACGGACCGGCTGATCGTCCGCCGCCGCCGTAAACGCTAGAGGCTGTTTCGTGCACGGAGAAAGCGCTTGACCCGCTCGGTGTGGAAGGGGCCGTTCGTCGACGGCTATCTGTTGAAAAAGGCCGAAGAGGCGCGCCGCTCGGGGCGCAACCAGGTGATCCGGACCTGGTCGCGGCGCTCGACGATCTTTCCGCAATTCGTCGGGCTGACCTTTGGCGTCTATAATGGGCACAAATTCATTCCCGTCCTGGTGACGGAGAATATGATCGGCCACAAGCTCGGCGAATTCGCGCCGACCCGGACCTTTTACGGCCACTCCGGCGACAAAAAGGCGAGGAGAGCCTGAGATGAGCAAGCCCGCGGCAGAGCGCCGCCTCGACGAAAGCGAGGCCTTGGCCAGCCTGCGCGGGCTGCGGATCAGCGCGCGCAAGCTCAACCTCGTGGCCCAGACGATCCGCGGCAAAACCGCCGCGACCGCGCTGGCCGAGCTGACATTTTCGCGGCGCCGCATCGCCGCCGACGTCAGGAAGGTGCTGCAGGCGGCGATCGCCAATGCCGAGAACAATCATCAGCTCGATGTCGACCGGCTCTACGTCAAGGAAGCCACGGTCGGGCGCGCCTTTGTCTTGAAACGCTTCCACACTCGCGGCCGCGGCCGCTCGGCGCGCATCGAAAAGCATTTCGCGCATCTGACGGTGATCGTGCGCGAGCGCCCGGAGGAGACCGTCTGACATGGAAACCGCCCGAGATGGGACCGCCTGAGATGGAGACGAGTTAGATGGGCCAGAAGGTCAATCCGATCGGGCTGCGGCTCGGCATCAATCGCACCTGGGATTCGCGCTGGTTCGCGCGGAAGGAATACGCCAATTTGTTGCTCGACGATCTCGGGCTGCGCCGTTTTCTGAACCGGCGGCTGGGCCAGGCCGGGGTGTCGCGCATCGTCATCGAACGGGCCGCGCGCAAAAGCCGGATCACCCTCCATTCGGCCCGGCCGGGCGTGATCATCGGCAAGAAGGGCGCCGACATCGAGAAATTGCGCACCGACATCGCCAAGGTCACCTCGAGCGAAGTCAGCCTCAACATCGTCGAGATCCGCAAGCCGGAGATCGATGCAAAGCTGGTCGCCGACGGCATTGCCCAGCAGCTCGAGCGCCGCGTCGCGTTTCGCCGGGCAATGAAGCGCGCGGTGCAGTCGGCGATGCGTCTTGGTGCGCAAGGGATCCGGATCAACTGCTCCGGCCGGCTCGGCGGCGCCGAAATCGCCCGCATGGAATGGTATCGCGAAGGGCGGGTGCCGCTGCACACCTTGCGCGCCGACGTCGATTTCGGCTACGGCACCGCCAAGACGACCTATGGGGTGTGCGGGGTCAAGGTCTGGGTGTTCAAGGGCGAGATCCTGGCGCACGACCCGATGGCCCAGGAAAAGCGGGCGGCCGAAGGCCAGGGGCCGCCAGCCAGCCACGAGCGCGGCCGGCGCGAATTGTTAGGCTGAGTATCGGGGGATGAGTGTGGGTTCATGCTAAGTCCGAAACGCACCAAATATCGCAAGGCCCATAAAGGCCGGGTCCATGGTCTGGCCAAGGGCGGAACGACCTTGAACTTTGGCGCCTACGGGCTCAAGGCGGCCGATCCCGGGCGGATCACCGCGCGCCAGATCGAAGCGGCGCGCCGCGCGATCACCCGCCACATCCGCCGCGCCGGGCGGATCTGGATCCGCGTCTTCCCCGATGTGCCGGTATCGCACAAGCCGGCCGAGGTGCGCATGGGCAGCGGCAAGGGGTCGCCCGAATTCTGGATTTGCCGGGTCAAGCCCGGGCGCATCATGTTCGAGCTCGACGGGGTGCCGGCCGAGACCGCGCGCGAGGCGTTCGAGCTCGCCGCCGCGAAATTGCCGCTCGGCACCCGCTTCGTCACCCGCCCGGGCGAGGAGACCTCGCGATGAAGGCGGGCGACGTCAGGGCCAAGACCGATGACGAGCTGAGCGGCCAGATCGATCTGCTCGGCAAGGAGATTTTCAACCTCAGATTTCAGCGGGCCAACGGGCAGCTCGAAAATACCGCCCGGTTTCGCCAGGTGCGCCGCGACATCGCGCGCATCAAGACGATCCAGCACCAGCGCCGCCGGGCGAGCTAGGGAAGCAACAGAATGTCCAGACGCGTGCTCCGCGGGATCGTCGTCAGCGACGCCAGCGACAAGACCGTGATCGTCAAGGTCGAGCGCCGGGTGATGCACCCGGTCTACAAGAAATTCGTCACCCATTCGAAGAAATTCGCCGCGCACGATGCCGACAATCGCTGGCATATCGGCGACGCGGTGCAGATCGAGGAAAGCCGACCGATCTCGAAGCGCAAGCACTGGGTCGTGCTCGGCGCGTCGGGCGAAGGCACCGGGCCGGGCCAGCGCGAAGCTGCCGCCGCGTCCGCGCCGGGTCCGCAGGCAGGGGCGGAAGCGCCGGCAGGGGGTGCGGCATGATCCAGATGCAGACCAACCTCGACGTCGCCGACAATTCGGGCGCGCGCCGGGTGCAATGCATCAAGGTGCTGGGCGGCTCCAAGCGGCGCACCGCCAGCGTCGGCGACGTGATCATTGTGTCGGTCAAGGAAGCGATCCCGCGCGGCCGGGTCAAGAAGGGCGACGTGCATCGTGCGGTCATCGTGCGCACCGCCAAGGAAATCCGGCGCATCGACGGCAGCGCCATCCGCTTCGACCGCAACGCCGCGGTGCTGATCACCCAGCAGGGCGAGCCGATCGGGACCCGGATCTTCGGACCGGTGACCCGCGAATTGCGGGCGCGCCGGTTCATGAAAATCGTCTCGCTCGCCCCCGAAGTCTTATGAGCAGCCCCGGTATTGCGATGAGCCGATCTTCAAGGGCGAGGCCATGCCGAAGTTGAAAATCAAAAAAGGCGACAACGTCGTCGTCATCGCCGGGCGCGACAAGGGCCGCACCGGCGAGGTGCTACGGGTGATCCCGGCCGAGCGCCGCGCCGTCGTGCAGGGCGTCAACATGGTCAAGCGGCATACCAAGCCGCAGATGGGCGATCCGGGCGGGATCGTCGAGAAGGAGTTGTCGCTGCACATCTCCAATATCGCCCATGTCGACCCGGCCTCGGGAAAGCCGACCCGAATCGGCTACCGGGTGCTCGACGACGGGCGCAAGGTCCGCGTCGCCCGCCGCTCGGGCGAAGTCATCGACAGGTGAGAGAGATGAGCAAGCCGCGCTTGCAGGAACACTACGAGACGGCGTTGCGCCCGGCGCTGATGCAGGAGTTCGGCTACGGCAACCCGATGCAGGTGCCGCGCCTGGAAAAGATCGTCGTCAACATGGGCGTCGGCGAGGCGGTCCAGGACAGCAAAAAGGTCGACGCCGCGGCCGGCGAACTGACCGCGATCACCGGCCAGCACCCGGTCATCACCCGCGCCAAACGGTCGATCGCGACATTCAAATTGCGCCAGGGCATGCCGATCGGCTGCAAGGTGACCCTGCGCCGGGAGCGGATGTACGAGTTTCTCGATCGGCTGATCAACGTGGCGCTGCCGCGGGTGCGCGACTTTCGCGGAATCTCGGGCCGGAGCTTCGACGGCCGGGGCAATTTCGCGCTCGGCCTGAAAGAACAGATCGTCTTCCCCGAGATCGATTACGATCGGGTCGACGCGGTGCGCGGGATGAACGTCGTGGTCACGACCACGGCCAAGACCGATGCCGAGGCGAAGGCGCTGCTGAAGGGCTTCGACATGCCGTTCGCCAATTGATTGGTCGAGGGAGTTATCGAGTGGCAGGAGCTTAGCCGGATGGCAAAAAAGAGCGCGGTCGAAAAGAACGCGCGGCGGATCAAGCTATCGAAGCAGATCGCGCCGCAGCGGACGCGCCTCAAGGCGATCGCGACCGATCGCACCGCCCCTCCCGAGGAGCGCTTTGCGGCACAGCTCAAGCTCGCCATGCTGCCGCGCAACGGATCGACGACCCGGGTGCGCAACCGCTGCGCCTTGACCGGGCGTCCGCGCGGCTATTATCGCAAGTTCAAGCTGTCGCGCATCGCCATGCGCGAACTCGCCTCGTCGGGGCAGATCCCGGGCATGCTGAAATCGAGCTGGTAGGGAGATCGCAACGATGACGATGAGCGATCCGCTGGGGGACATGCTGACCCGGATCCGCAACGGGCAGCGGGCGCGCCAGGCGGTGGTCGCCTCGCCCGCCTCGAAGATCCGCGCCAATGTGCTCGAAGTGTTGCAGCGCGAGGGCTATATCCGCGGCTTCTCGCGCGACGATTTGCGGCCCGGCGTGGCCGAGCTCAAGATCGAGCTCAAATACGTCGACGGCGAGCCGGTGATCCGCGAAATCGCGCGGGTGTCGAAACCCGGACGGCGGATCTACTCGCGCATCGCCGATCTGCCGCGCAGCTATAACGGGCTTGGCATCGCCATCCTGTCGACCCCGCGCGGCGTTTTGTCCGATAACGAGGCCAGGGCCGCCAAAGTCGGCGGCGAGGTACTCTGCCGGGTGTTTTGAGGAAGCGACATGTCACGCATAGGCAAGAACCCAGTGCCGGTGCCGAGCGGGGTCGAAGTCCAGCTCTCCGACCGCACCCTGACCGCCAAGGGCGGTCTCGGCACGCTGCGCCTGGTGGTCAGCAACGCGGTCACGGCGTCGATCGCCGATGGTGCCATCACGATCGCGCCAGCCAACGACAGCAAGCAATCGCGCGCGATGTGGGGCACCACCCGCGCCCTGGTCAGCAACATGGTGACCGGCGTGTCGAAGGGATTCACCGTCGGTCTCGAGATCAGCGGGGTCGGCTATCGCGCCGCGGTCCAGGGCAGCAATCTGAACCTGCAGCTCGGCTACAGCCACGACATCCCGTTTCCGATCCCAGCCGATGTGCGGATCACCTGCGAGCGGCCGACCGTGATCTCGGTCAGCGGCGCCGATCGCCAGCGGGTCGGCCAGGTCGCCGCCGAGATCCGCGCGTTCCGCCCGCCCGAGCCGTACAAGGGCAAGGGCATCAAATATGCCGGCGAGGTCGTTCGCCGCAAGGAAGGCAAGAAGAAGTAGCTCCGATGCCGCAAAAAGCCAAAGCCCTGTTCCTGCGCCGGCGCCTGCGGGTGCGGGCGAATTTGAAGCGCCTCGCTCGCAATCGGCCGCGGCTCTCGGTGTTCCGCTCGTCGAAGCATATTTATGCGCAGGTGATCGACGACACGGCCGGGCGAACCTTGGCGGCGGCATCGAGCCTCGATCCCGGGCTCAAGGCGAGCCTCGGCACCGGGGCCGACATCGCCGCCGCGGGTGCCGTCGGCAAATTGCTGGCCGAACGGGCCAAGGCCGCCGGGGTCGAGCGCGTCGTGTTCGATCGCGGCGCCTATCTGTTTCACGGCCGGGTCAAGGCCCTGGCCGACGCCGCCCGCGAGGGCGGTCTGGACTTCTGAAGGGGTCGGTTGGCATGGCACGGACAATGGCGCGCAACCAGGGCGAACGGCGCGGCCGCGACGGCGACCGCCAGTCGCGCGACCGCGAAGACAACGAATTTGCCGAAAAGCTGGTCAACATCAACCGGGTCGCCAAGGTGGTCAAGGGCGGCCGCCGGTTCGGCTTTGCCGCACTCGTCGTGGTCGGCGACCGCAAGGGCCGGGTCGGCTACGGCGCCGGCAAGGCGCGCGAGGTGCCAGAGGCGATCCGTAAGGCCACCGAGCAGGCGCGGCGCAGCATGATCCGCGTGCCGCTGCGCGAAGGCCGCACCCTGCACCACGACATCGTCAGCAGCTATGGCGCCGGGCGGGTGATCGTGCGCGCCGCGAAGGCCGGCACCGGGATCATCGCCGGTGGCCCGATGCGGGCGATTTTCGAAGCGCTCGGGGTCCATGACGTGGTCGCCAAATCGATCGGCAGCGCCAATCCGCACAATATGATCAAGGCAACCTTTGTCGCGCTCGGCCAGGCGACCAGCCCGCGGGCGGTGGCCGCGCGGCGCGGCAAGAAGGTCGGTGAGATCCTCGGCCGCCGCGACGCCGAAGCCCGGGAACCGGCGTGATGGCCGGCGAAACCGGGCGCGAGACGGCCGGCGAAGGCGGCGGCAAGAAGACGCTCATGGTCGAGCAGACCGGCAGCCCGATCGGGCGCCGGCACGACCAGGAGGCAACCCTGAAGGGGCTCGGCCTGAACCGGCGGCACCGTCGCCGGGTGCTCGAGGATACCCCCGCGGTGCGCGGCATGATCCGCAAGGTCGGGCATCTGGTGCGGATCGTCGAGGCGAGCTAGAGCGAATTTTCGCCTCGCGTTCCGCGCCGCCGGCGGCCCTGCTCGCGAGCGGCGCTCGCCGACACCGGCCGGAACCGGGTTGCCGCTGGTGCGGGCCCATCCACGAAAGAATGCAGCGAATGAAGCTCAACGAAATCAGAGACAATCCGGGCGCCCACTACCGCGCCAAGCGGGTTGGGCGCGGCATCGGGTCGGGCAAGGGCAAAACCTCGGCGCGGGGCGGCAAGGGCCAGACCGCGCGCAGCGGGGTGGCGCTCAACGGTTTTGAAGGCGGGCAGACGCCATTGCACCGCCGCTTGCCCAAGCGCGGCTTTGACAATTCGATGTTCCGTCCCGATTTCAAGGTGGTCAATCTTGGTCGGTTGCAGCAGGCGCTCGACGCCGGCAAGCTCAAGGCCGAGGGCACCCTTGACGGCGCCGCGCTGGTCGCCGCGGGAGTGCTGCGGCGGCAAGGCGACGGGGTTCGCCTGCTGGCCAAGGGAGCGCTGCGCGCGGCGCTGACGATCGAGGTCGCGGGCGCCTCCAAGGCGGCGATCGCGGCGGTCGAAGAAGCCGGCGGCCGGGTGATCGTGCGCCCGGGTCGCAAGCAGAAGTCGCAGGCCGAGGCGGGCGCCTCCGCCTGAAACGCGGCCGCCCAAACCGGACCGGCTGTTGGCTAGGCCGGGCACCGGGTTAGGGCGGGATGTTGGTTGGGCCGGGCTCTTGGGTTAGGGATGGAACCGAATGGCGTCAGCCGCCGAACAACTCGCCGCCAGCATCAATCTTTCCGCCTTCACCAAGGCGACCGAGCTCAAGAGCCGGATCTGGTTCACCCTCGGCGCGCTGCTGATCTATCGGCTCGGCACCTATATCCCGATCCCCGGGATCGATCCGGCGATCCTGCACAGCATCTTCTCGCGCAATGCCGGCGGCATCCTCGGCATGTTCGACATGTTCTCGGGCGGTGCGCTCGGACGCATGACGATCTTTGCCCTCGGCATCATGCCGTACATTTCGGCATCGATCATCATTCAGTTGCTGACCGCGGTGTCGCCGACCCTCGAGGCCCTGAAGAAGGAGGGCGAGAGCGGACGCAAGACCATCAATCAATATACCCGCTACGGCACCGTCCTCCTTGGCATGGTCCAGGCCTACGGCATTTCGGTCGGGATCGAGGGCATGCATGCCGGCGCCGAAACGGCGGTGCTCGATCCGGGGCTGTTCTTCCGCCTGGTCACGGTCGTCACCCTGGTCGGCGGCACGGTCTTTCTGATGTGGCTCGGCGAACAGATCACCGAGCGCGGCATCGGCAACGGCATCTCGTTGATCATCATGGCCGGCATCGTCGCCAACCTGCCGCATGCGCTGGCCTCGACCCTGGAACTCGGGCGCACCGGGGCGATCTCGACCTACTTCATCATCTTCTTTCTGGTGTTGTCGGTTGCGGTCGTCACCTTCATCGTGTTCATCGAGCGCGCCCAGCGCCGCATCCTGGTGCAATATCCCAAGCGCCAGGTCGGCAACAAGATGTTCGGCGGCGACGCTTCGCACCTGCCGCTGAAGCTCAATACCTCGGGGGTGATCCCGCCGATCTTCGCCTCCTCGCTGCTGCTGTTGCCGGCGACGGTCGCCAATTTCGAGGCAAGCGGCAGCGGCGGCTTTGGCGGCTGGATCGGTGAGATCACCGCCTACCTGTCGCACGGCCGGCCGCTCTACATGGGGCTATACGTCGCGCTGATCGTCTTCTTCAGCTTTTTCTATACCGCGATCGTGTTCAACCCGACCGAGACCGCCGACAATCTGCGCAAATACGGCGGGTTCATTCCCGGCATCCGGCCCGGCAAGAACACCGCCGACTTTCTCGATTACGTGCTGACCCGGCTGACCGTGGTCGGCGCCGCCTACCTGGCGGCGGTCTGCATCCTGCCGGAAATCCTGATCTCGGAATATTCGGTGCCGTTCTATTTCGGCGGGACCAGCCTCTTGATCGTGGTCAGCGTGACGATGGATACGGTGGCGCAAATCCATTCGCACCTGCTGGCCCACCAGTATGAGGGGCTGATCAAGAAAGCAAAGCTCAGGGGGCGACGCGGATGAACCTGGTCCTGCTCGGTCCGCCGGGCTCGGGAAAGGGCACCCAGGCCAAGCGGATCGAACAAAGCCGCGGCGTGCGCCATCTGGCCACCGGCGACATGCTGCGCGCGGCGACCGCGTCGGGTAGCGAGCTTGGCATGCGGGTCAAGGGCATCATGGATTCGGGTCAGCTGGTCCCCGACCCGATCATCATCGACATGATCGCCGCGCGCATCGTCGAACCCGATTGCCTTCCCGGCTTTGTGCTCGACGGTTTTCCGCGAACGGTGCCGCAGGCGCAGGCGCTCGACGACATGCTGGGCAAGCGCGGGCTCAGCCTCGATCACGTCATCCTGATCAGGGTCGACGAGGCGGCGCTGGTCGACCGGCTCGCCGGTCGGTTCAGCTGCGCCACCTGCGGCGCCAGCTACCACGAGCGCTATCGCCGGCCTCGGGTCGCCGGCGTCTGCGACGTCTGTGGCAGCCGCGAATTCGTCCATCGTCCGGACGACCGCCCGGAGGCGGTGCATGCGCGGTTTGAGGTCTATCGCCGGCAAACCGAGCCGTTGTTGCCCTATTTCCAGTCCCGCGGCATTTTGCAGTGCGTCGATGGAATGGCCGAGATCGACGCGGTGACGCTCGAGATCGAAACGATTCTCGGCTGATTTCGCGATACCGCGGCAGCGCCATGATGCCGCGGCGACCGCAACACCAGACGGCGGTTGACGCGAGCGCTTGCGTCGATATGATGCTTGCCCTTGCGGCTGTGCCCAGCCATAATCACCTGTTGACTTTACCGAGGAGAAGCGTCCGTGGCGCGAATTGCTGGCGTCAACATCCCCAATCAAAAGCGGGTGCCGATCGGGCTTGCCTACATTCACGGCATCGGGCGGACCACGGCCCTCCAGATCTGCAATCGCGTCGGCATTCCGCCGGAGCGGCGGGTGCACGAATTGACCGACGATGAAGTGCTGCGCATGCGCGAGGTGATCGACCGCGAATTCACCGTCGAAGGCGATTTGCGCCGGCAGGTCGCGATGAACATCAAGCGATTGATGGATCTCGGCTGCTATCGCGGCTTGCGCCATCGCAAGGGGCTGCCGGTGCGCGGCCAGCGCACCCATACCAACGCGCGCACCCGCAAGGGTCCGGCGCGGCCGATCGCCGGCAAAAAGAAGTAGCACCCGTTACGCCAGCCCCCGCGATCTTTCAGCACCCGCGATCTTCTAGCACCCTCGATCTTTCAGCACCCCAGATCTTTCAGCACCAGGGCGGATCCAGATAGATGGCCAGAACGGCGGCGCCAGCGCCGCGCCTTCGCCGGCGCGAACGCAAGAACATCACCTCGGGCACGGCGCATGTGAACGCCACGTTCAACAACACGATGATCACCATCACCGATGCCCAGGGCAATACCATCGCCTGGTCGTCGTCGGGCAGCCAGGGGTTCAAGGGCTCGCGCAAATCGACCCCCTACGCCGCCCAGGTCGCCGCCGAGGATGCCGGGCGCAAGGCCATGGAGCATGGCATGCGCACCCTCGAGATCGAGGTCAAGGGTCCGGGCTCGGGCCGGGAATCGGCGCTGCGCGCCCTGCAGGCGGTGGGGTTCGCGGTCACCTCGATCCGCGACGTGACGCCGATCCCGCACAATGGCTGCCGGCCGCCCAAGCGGCGCCGCGTCTGACCGGCAGATCGGCCCTGCTGGCGCGGGGCTTCTTATCGAGGAAAACGCCGGTGGCGCCGCCATCGGCCGTTGTCGCGGATGGCATCCGCCTTCACCGACCGAGGTTCGCGTCGTGATTCAAAAGAACTGGCAAACTCTGATCAAGCCCAAGCAGCTTTCGGTGGAACCGGGCGACGATCCCAAGCGGATCGCAACCGTCGTCGCCGAGCCGTTGGAACGCGGCTTTGGCCTGACCTTGGGCAACGCGCTGCGGCGCGTGCTGCTCTCCTCGCTGCAGGGGGCGGCGGTGACCTCGGTGCAGATCGAAGGCGTGCTGCACGAATTCTCGTCGATCCCGGGCGTGCTCGAAGACGTGACCGACATCGTTCTGAACGTCAAGAGCGTCGAATTGCGGATGTATGGCGACGGCCCCCGGCGGATGCGGCTGCGCGCCACCGGCCCGGGCGAGGTGCGCGCCGGGGCGATCGAAACCGGCCACGACATCGACATCATGAACCCGGAGCTGGTGATCTGCACCCTCGACAGCGGCGCCAAGATCGCGATGGAGCTGACCGTCGAGAACGGCAAGGGCTATCTTCCCGGGACCCAGAACCGCGCGGAGGACGCGCCGATCGGCCTCATTCCGGTCGATGCGCTGTTCAGCCCGGTGCGCAAGGTTTCCTACCGCGTCGAGAACACCCGCGTCGGCCAGGTCACCGATTACGACCGGCTGGCGATGCGGCTCGAGACCAATGGCGCCGTGACCCCCGAAGACGCGGTGGCACTGGCCGCCCGCATCCTGCAGGACCAGCTGCAGCTGTTCATCAATTTCGAGGAGCCGCGGCATCCCTCCGACGAGACGCGACCGAGCGAGCTGCCGTTCAACAAAAACCTGCTGCGCAAGGTCGACGAGCTCGAATTGTCGGTGCGCTCGGCCAACTGCCTGAAGAACGACAACATCGTCTACATCGGTGATCTGGTCCAGAAATCCGAAGCCGAGATGCTGCGGACGCCGAATTTCGGCCGCAAATCATTAAACGAAATCAAGGAGGTGCTGGCCCAGATGGGGTTGCACCTCGGCATGGAAATCACCAATTGGCCACCCGAGAACATCGAGGAGCTGGCTAAGCGACTCGACGAGCCCTATTGAGGTCCCGATGCGCCATCGCCTTAAAGGCCGCAGCTTCAGCCGCCGCTCCGAGCATCGCCAGGCGATGTTCGAAAACCTGGCCGCTGCGCTGATCAAGCACGAGCAGATCACCACGACCCTGCCCAAGGCCAAGGATCTGCGGCCGATCGTCGAACGGCTGATCACCTTGGGTAAGCATGGCGGTCTCGCCAACCGGCGCCGCGCCATCGCCCGGCTGCAGGATGCGCCGCTCGCCAACAAGCTGATGACCACCCTGGCCCTGCGCTACGCCGGGCGCGCCGGCGGCTATACCCGCATCATCAAGGCCGGGTTTCGCCACGGCGACAATGCGGCGATGGCGGTGATCGAGCTGGTCGACCGCGATCCCTCGGCCAAGGGCAAGGATTCCGGCCCGACCGGAACCGAGGATCGGGACGAAGCCGAAGCCGCCTGACCCGGCCTGACCGGCCAAGCCGCGGCGGCGCCGGCAGGCGCGAGCGCTGCTATTCGGTTGCCCGGGCGGCAAACTCCTGGGCGCCATCGTCCTCGTCGTCCGCGACCGCGACCGCGCCGACTTGGGCCGCACGCGGACCCGCACGGGCCGCCTCGATCATCGCCGCGACCGCTTGGTCCGAGCCAGTCGCCAACAGCTCGACCGAGCCGTCCGCGCGGTTGCGCACCCAGCCGCGCAGCCCGAGCCTTTTGGCGGTCTCGATTGCCCAGGCGCGATAGCCGACCCCTTGCACGCGGCCCGATACGCGCAGCCGAACCGTCCTCATCATCTCGATGCCGTCGCCGGTCGGCGAGCGCTCGCCCGTCGGGTTCCGGGAGCAATCGGCCGGCTGCACCGTTGACCCCGGAAAGACGTCGGCGCCCCAAAAAGATGACCGGCGTCATGGCGCCCCGGCCTCGCGCGGCCCTTGCTCAAGCCGCCGCCCGCGAATCCGAGGCGCATCATTTCGGATCATTTCGCAAGAGGACACCGATCATGGCAAGCGAAGACCTCAAGGGGCTCAGAGTGGCCATTCTGATCACCGACGGCTTTGAGCAGGTGGAACTGACCGAGCCGCGCGAGGCGCTCGACCAAGCCGGCGCCGAAACCCGGATCGTCTCGCCCAAGCCGGCCGAGGTGCGCGGCTGGAACTTCACCGATTGGGGCCGCACCCTGCCGGTCGAAGTCAAGCTCGGCGAGGCCCGCGCGCAGGATTTCGATGCGCTGCTGCTGCCGGGCGGGGTGCTCAACCCGGACAAGCTCCGGATGGAACCCAAGGCCGTCGCCTTCGTCAAATCGTTCTTCGACGCCGGCAAGCCGGTGGCGGCGATCTGCCATGGGCCGTGGACGATCATCGAGGCAGGCTGTGCCCGCGGCCGGCGGATGACCTCGTGGCCGTCGCTCAAGACCGATCTGAAGAACGCCGGCGCCGAGTGGCTGGACCAGGAAGCGGTCGACGACGGCAATTTGGTCACCAGCCGCAAGCCCGACGATATTCCGGCATTCAACCGCGCCATGCTCAAGCTGTTTGCCGCGGCGAAATCGCGTCATCATCACGCGGCCTAGGGGTGTCCGTCCGAATAAACCGGGCAGCACCCGGTCGGCGGCGGCAATAGAGGAAGGATGACCCATGCAGCGGCGTGCGTTCGGCCCGACCGGCCGCGAGGTGGCGGTGATCGGAATGGGCACCTGGAATTTCGAGCAGGCCCCTCGCCCGGCGGCGATCGCCGCCCTACGGCGCGGCCTCGACCTCGGCATGGATCATATCGATACCGCCGAGATGTATGGCTCGGGAGCGGCCGAGGAACTAATCGGCGAGGCCATCGCCGGGCGTCGCGACGAGGTCTTCCTGGTGTCCAAAGTCCTGCCGCACAATGCCTCGCGCGCGGGCACGCGCGCCGCCTGCGAGCGCTCGCTCGCCCGGCTGCGCACCGACCGGCTCGATTGCTACCTGCTGCATTGGCGCGGCTCGCACCCGCTGGCGGAGACGATCGCGGCCTTCGAGGATTTGCGCCGCGACGGCAAGATCCTCAGCTGGGGGGTCAGCAATTTCGACACCGCGGACCTCGAAGAGGCGCTGAAGCTCACCGGCGGCGGCGGACGCATCGCCTGCAATCAGGTGCTCTACCACCTGCTCGAGCGCAGCATCGAGCATCGGGTGATCCCGTGGTGCGAGCAGCACGAAGTCGCGGTGGTCGCCTATAGCCCATTCGGCCACGCGCGCTTTCCCGGTCCGCAAACCGCCGGCGGCCGCGTCTTGGCCGAAATCGCCCGCGAGGTCGGGGCGACCCCGCGTCAGACCGCCCTCGCCTTTCTGGTGCGACGGCCATCGGTGTTCGCCATCCCCAAGGCCGCCGACCTGCGGCATGCCGAGGAAAACGCCGCCGCCGGCGACCTCGAACTCGCGCCCGAGCAGATCGCCCGGCTCGACGCCGCTTTTCCGCTGGCCGGCCGTCAGCACGGCTTGCCGATGCTGTAAGGGCGTCCTGGCGAATGACCATCGCTGACAGCGTCACTCGAATTCGAGGATGACCTCGTCGACCGCGAGGCTGTCGCCGGGCTTGGCCCGGATCGCGGCAATGCGGCCGTCGCGCCCGGCGCGCAGCACATTCTCCATCTTCATCGCCTCGATGATCGCCAGCGCCTCGCCGGCCTTGACCTCCTGGCCGGGCGCCACGGCGATCGACGACAGCAGCCCCGGCATCGGCGACAGCAGCAGCCGAGAGGTATCCGCCGCCTGTTTCGCCGGCATCAGCGCCAACAGCTCGGCCGCCCGCGGCGAGAGCGCCCGCGCCCGGCGCACGACGCCGCGATGCACAAGGCGAAACTCCGCGCCTCGCAGCCGCTCGATCTGCACCGTCGTCCGCCCGGCCTCGGTCTCAACCCGCAGCAAAGGCTGGCCCGGCCGCCAATCGGTGCCGGCGACCCGGCCCTTGCCGCCGATCTCGACCGCATAGCCGCCGCCTTGCGGCCGCACCGCGACTGGATGGGCCGCGCCATCGAGCAGGATCGTCGATCGCTCGAGGATCTCGCCGCCGGCACCCGGCAACTGGCCGTCGATCGCGGTTTCGCCCTCGCGAATCCGCCGGTGCGCCAGCGCCGCGGCGAGGAGGATCGTCGTGTCCGGCTCGACAAAGCCAGGCGGCGGGGCAAATCCCGCCGGAAACTCGTCGGCGATGAAGCTCGTCGACAGCGCGCCGGTGCGAAACCGCGGAGTGGCCAGGATCGCCGCCAGAAACGCCGCGTTGTTTTGCACGCCGGCAATGTAGAAGCTATCGAGGGCGTCGCGCAGCCGGCCGGTGGCGGCATCGCGGTCGCGGCCCCAGGCGACGAGCTTGGCGATCATCGGGTCGTAGTGCACGCTGATCTCGGCGCCTTCAAATACGCCGTCGTCGAGCCGCAGCCCCTCCCCCCCGGCGGCAGATAGCGCACGAGCCGCCCGATCGACGGCAGAAAGCCCCGCGCCGGGTCCTCGGCGTAGATCCGCGCCTCGATCGCCCAGCCATCGAGCCGCAAATCTTCCTGGCCGAACGGCAGCTTCTCGCCGGCGGCAACGCGCAGCATCAATTCGACGAGATCGAGCCCGGTCACCAGCTCGGTCACCGGGTGCTCGACCTGCAATCGCGTGTTCATCTCGAGAAAGTAGAAATTGCGCTCGCGGTCGACGATGAACTCGACCGTGCCGGCCGAGCGATAGTCGACGGCGCGGGCCAACGCCACCGCCTGGGCCCCCATCGCCGCGCGCGTCGCCTGGTCGAGGAACGGGCTCGGCGCCTCCTCGATGACCTTCTGGTGCCGCCGCTGGATCGAGCATTCGCGCTCGCCGAGGTAGAGGATGTTGCCATGCGCATCGCCCAGCACCTGGATCTCGATGTGCCGCGGCTCCTCGATGTATTTCTCGATAAAGATGCGGTCGTCGGCAAAACTTGACCTCGCCTCGCCCGCGGCGGCGCGAAACCCGTCCAGCGCCTCCTCTTCCGACGTAGCGATGCGCATGCCCTTGCCGCCGCCGCCGGCCGACGCCTTGATCATGACCGGATAGCCGATGTCGCGGGCGATCCCGACCGCCGCCGCGGCGTCGGGCACGATGTCGAGGTAGCCCGGCACGGTCGGCACTCCGGCGGCGCGGGCGAGCTTTTTCGATGCGATCTTGTCGCCCATCGCCGCGATCGCCTCGGGGCCGGGCCCGACAAAGACGATGCCGGCCACGGCTAGCGCCTCGGCAAACGCCACATTCTCGGACAGAAACCCGTAGCCGGGATGAACCGCCTCCGCTCCGCTGGCGCGGCACGCCGCGACGATGCGGTCGATCGCCAGATAGCTCTCGGCCGCCGGCGCCGGCCCGATCCGGATCGCCTCATCGGCCATGCGCACATGCAAGGCCTCGACATCGGCATCGGAATAAACCGCGACCGTGGCGATCCCCATCCGCCGCGCGGTGCGAATAACCCGGCAGGCAATCTCGCCGCGATTGGCGATCAGGATTTTACGAAACATGACGCGCCCTAATTGGGACCGTCATGGCCGGGCTCGTCCCGGCCATCCACGAAGGCGTTGCCGCCAGTTCGGCAATGGCCCACTTTTCGCAGATGAACGAGGCGTGGGTCTACATCGTCACCAATCGCCCCAATGGGATTCTCTACACCGGCGTCACAAGCAGTCTTGCCCGACGTGCTTGGGAGCATCGCGAAGGCATCGTACCCGGCTTCACCAAGCGATATGGGCTGAAGCAGTTGGTATTCGTCGAACATCACGCGGACATCCGAACGGCAATCCAGCGCGAGCAAAACATGAAGCATTGGCCGCGAACCTGGAAGGTCCGCCTGATACTCGCCGCGAACCCTACTTGGGCCGATCTCTACGACCGGCTTATCTGAGCGGAAAGGCCGCCGGGCACCAGACCGTATTAGGCTGTCATGCCCGGCCTTGCGCCGGGCATCCACGGAAGCCGCCCAGGCGGGTGCAGGTGGCGCGTGGATGGCCGGGACAAGCCCGGCCATGACGTTTCTATTGTTTCTGATCATCGGCCATCATCGGAAGGCAGCGTCACAGCGGGATGTTGTCGTGTTTTTTGGCCGGGTTCTGCAATTGCTTGCCGCGCAGCATGGCGAGTGCCTTGGCGATTCGGCGCCTGGTGTCGCGCGGCTCGATCACGTCGTCGATAAAGCCGCGGCTGGCGGCGACAAACGGGTTGGCGAATTTCTCGCGGTATTCCTCGGTGCGTGCCTCGATCGCCGCGGCGTCGCCCAAATCGGCGCGAAAGATGATCTCGACCGCGCCCTTCGGTCCCATGACCGCGATCTCGGCCGCGGGCCAGGCAAAATTGACGTCGCCGCGCAGGTGCTTCGAGCTCATCACGTCATAGGCCCCGCCATAGGCCTTGCGGGTGATCAGCGTCACCTTCGGCACGGTCGCCTCGGCAAACGCGAACAGCAGCTTCGCCCCGTGCTTGATGATGCCGCCATGCTCCTGGGCCACGCCCGGCAGAAATCCGGGCACGTCGACCAAGGTTACGATGGGGATGTTGAAGCAGTCGCAAAACCGCACGAAGCGGGCCGCCTTGCGGGCGCTGTCGATGTCGAGGCAGCCGGCCAGCACCATCGGCTGGTTGGCGACGATGCCGATCGTCGAGCCTTCGATCCGCGCGAAACCGATGATGATGTTGCCGGCGAAACTCGGCTGCAATTCAAAGAAATCGCCGTCATCGACCGTCTTGAGGATCAGTTCCTTGATGTCGTAGGGCCTGGTCGGGTTGGCCGGGACCAGCGTGTCGAGCGACGGCTCGACCCGGTCGCGCGGGTCGGTGGATGGCCGCTGCGGCGGCGGCGCGCGGTTCGAGGGCGGCAGGAAGTCGATGAACCGGCGCAGCTCGATCAGCGCCTCGACATCGTTGTCAAAGGCGAGGTCGGCCACCCCCGAGCGGGTCGTGTGGGTCACCGCACCGCCCAACTCCTCCTGGGTCACGGTCTCGTGGGTGACGGTGCGCACCACCTCCGGCCCGGTCACGAACAGGTATGAGGTGTCCTTGACCATGAAGATGAAATCGGTCATCGCCGGCGAGTAGACCGCACCCCCGGCGCACGGGCCCATGATCATCGAGACCTGCGGCACTACGCCCGAGGCCAAGACGTTGCGCTCGAACACCTCGGCATAGCCGGCGAGCGAGGCCACCCCATCCTGGATGCGCGCCCCGCCCGAATCGTTGAGCCCGATTACCGGCGCCCCGACATTGATCGCCTGGTCCATGATCTTGCAGATCTTTTCGGCGTGCGCCTCGCTCAATGAGCCGCCGAATACGGTGAAGTCCTGGCTGAAGACAAAGACCAGCCGGCCGTTGACCGTGCCGTAGCCGGTGACGACGCCGTCGCCCGGAACCTTGAGCCGGTCGATGCCGAAATCATGGCTACGATGCTCGACAAACATGTCCCATTCCTCGAAGGAACCCCGGTCGAGCAGAATTTCGAGGCGTTCGCGCGCGGTCAGCTTGCCGCGGCGATGCTGCGCCTCGATGCGCTGGGCGCCGCCGCCGGCCCGCGCCGCCTCGCGCTTTGCCTCCAAACGTTCGAGAATATTGTCCATCTCGCCTCGCCACCTTGCCCCGCGAGATAGCATCAACCGAGGTGGCGAGACCAGCGCCGCGGCGCTTTCGCTTCCCTCGCCCCTTGTTCGGCGGCGCGGATCGAGGGCAAACTCCGCGCCGTGGCGATCGGCCGACACAGCAAGGACGAGGCGATGGCGCAGAGCGAGCTTTACGAAAAAGGTGCGGCGATGCGGCGCCGGCTGATGGGAGACGCGGCGGTCGAACGCGCCGCCCGCGAGATCTACAGCGACCCGGTCATGAAGAAATTCATCGACGTCGCCACCGAAACCGTGTTCGGCGCCTTGTGGACGCGGCCCGGCCTCGATGTGAAGACCCGGGCCCTGATCTGCGTCATCTCCGACGCGGCCACCGGGCGCGAGCCCGAGCTCGGGCTGCATTTGCGCATGGCCTTGCACCAGGGCTGGACCGAGGAAGAACTGACCGAAGCGCTGTTGCACCTGTCGGGCTATGTCGGGGTCCCGATCATCCGCGAATCGATGATGCTGGCAAGCAAGGTATTCGCCGAATTCCGCGCCGAACAGGCGGCCGGGAAGACCGCGACCAGCTAGGCGCCTGGGCTCAGCAAACCCGAGGAGATCAATGCGTTTTTCGGCTGGTCATAGCCGGACCTGTTCCGGCCATCCACGGCCCTCGCCATCCGAGGAAAAGGCGTGGATCACCGCGCCGAGCCCGGTGATGACAACGCGCCGGCAGCAGTGGAGCGCTTACTACTCGCGCAAGCGCATCGTGCAGCAATGGCTGCAGCTTGATCTGCTCGGCACGATCGATTGCCACAAAGTGCTCGAAATCGGGCCGGCCATGGGGCTGGTCACCAGCCTGTTGGCCAATGTCGGCTATGATGTTCATACGCTCGACCGGGGGCCGCGGGCTTTTGCCTACCCGGACGTGCCGCACCTCGAACGCGACATCTGCGAGCTGCAGTCCGAGGAGATCGCCGGCTACGACGCGATCCTATGCTGCGAGACCCTCGAGCACATCGATTGGCGCCGAGTGGGCCCGGTGCTCTCCACCTTTCGCGCCAGCGGTGCCACCCATCTGATCGTCTCGGTGCCGTACATGGCGTTTCAAGTAGCGCTCGACCTCTACCTGAACCGGACCACGTTGCGCCAATATTTCTCGATGAAGAAGCTGCTGTGGCGCAAGCGCTTTGCCGCCGAGCCGCCGGGCGGCCATCAATGGGAAATCGGCTACCGCGGCTACTCGCTGCGCCGATGGGAAGCCCGGCTCGCCGACAGCGGCTGGTCGATCGTCAAGCGCGACTTCACCGAACATTGCCGATCGGTGTTTCACCTGCTCGAAGCCAGATGAGGAACTAATCGCCGCTCGCCGCTCGCCGCCCGCAACAGCGACAGGAACCGCGCTGCCGCCGCGAGATCGTCGAACAGCCCGCGGCGGCGCCGTGCCTGCTCCGCATCCTCGCCCCAGGCAGCGATCTGAAAGCTCTCATCGAGTTGCGAGGCGGCGAAGGCCTCGGCCGCGTCGAGACGGCCCTCGGCGAGCGCCAGGGCGATGACCACCGAGCCGCAGGCGCCGGTTGCGAGGTGCAGTACCGCCAGCGCCCAATCATCGTGCTCGGCGACCGCGGCGGCAAAGGCGCGCAGGCTCGCCTCCGGCTGGCCGACCGGGATCACCCCGACCGCGATGTCGAGCCGAGCATCGAAGCGTAGCGCCGCCCAATCGAGGAGCGGCTGCCATACCGCCTGCTGGCGCGCGGCCAGTTCCGGCGGATGCGCCGCCCGATAGCAGACGAGATCGGTCGCGGCATAATCGGCGATCTGCCGCACCACCTCGGCGCGCTGCGGCGCCACCCGGTCGAGCGCGGTGCTGGCGAGCCGGGTCAGCGGCATCTCCGCCGGGCGAATTTCGGTTTGCTGCGCCTCCCACTCCGCGCCAATCGCCGTCGCCAGCGCTGCGTTCGGCACCACCAGAGAAAACTTCGCCGGCGTCTTGATCGGTTTGCGGTCGAGCATGACCGCGTGACCGGCGGCGGCGGCAACGATTTCGACATCCCGGTAGAAGCGCTTCATTGCGGCAGCTCCAGCCCGGCGAACGGATCCTCGGCATCGCCGGCAAAGCCGAAAAATTCCCAGCTCTGCCGCATATGCGGCGGCAGTGGCGCGCTGACCCGCAAGATTCCACCCTGCGGATGCGGGATCGCCAGCGCGCGCGCATGCAGGTGCAGCCGCCGCGAGCCGGGCGGTCCGTCGAGATGCGCCGCCGGGCCGCCGTATTTGCCGTCGCCGAGGATCGGCGTGCCGATCGCCGCGCAATGCGCGCGCAGCTGGTGGGTACGCCCGGTCACCGGCAACAGCGCCAGCCAGCTCGCCCGCTCGCCGACACTGTCGATGACGCGGTAATAGGTGATCGCGGCCTTGCCCTCGTCGGGGTCGGCGCGTACCCGCTCCCGGCCCCTCCCCGGCCCATTGCCGCCCGGTCCCTTGGTGAGCGCCAGATTGATCCGCCCTTGCGGCGGCTTGGGCAGGCCGACCGCCAGCGCCCAATAGATTTTTCGCGTGGTCTTGTCGCGAAACGCCCTGGTCAGGCCCGCCGCCGCCGCGGCGCTGCGGGCGATGACCAGCACGCCGCTGGTATCCTTGTCGAGGCGGTGGACGAGCCGCGGCCGCTCGGCATTGCCAAAGCGTAGGCCCTCCAGCAGCCCGTCGAGATTTCGTTCGGACTTGGTCCCGCCCTGGACCGCGAGGCCGGGCGGCTTGTTGAGCACGATGACCGCGTCGTCGCGGTGCAGCACCGCCCCCTGCAGCATCGCCTCGTCGGCCGGCAGCAGCCGGCGCGGCGTCGATGGAGCCGAGGGCGACCGAACTTCGAGCGGCGGGATGCGCACCGCCTGGCCCGGCGCCAGCCGGTCGCCGGCCTTGGCGCGCTTGCCGTCGACCCGGATCTGGCCGGTGCGCAGCAGCTTTTCGAGCCGGCCATGGGCCAGCGCCGGATAATGCCGCCTGAACCAGCGGTCGAGGCGAAGCGACCCGTCCTCGCCGCCGACGGTTACCATCTCGACGGGATCGGTCATGGCGCTGTCTCTCCGGCGCGCTCGCGCAGCTTGGCCCAGTAATCGAGGCGCTTTTTGACCTCGCGCTCGAAACCGCGGTCGCTCGGCCGGTAGAAGGCGCGGCGCGGGGTTGCGTCCGGGAAATAGTTCTGGCCGGAGAAGGCGTCCTCGGTGGCGTGGTCGTAGACATAGCCCTTGCCGTAGCCGAGGTCGCGCATCAGCCGCGTCGGCGCGTTCAGGATGTGCAAGGGCGGCATCAGCGAGCCGGTCTCGCGCGCCATGTCCCGGGCTTCGCCAAAGGCGGAATAGGCCGCGTTCGATTTGTGTGCGGTCGCCAGATAGATCACGCATTGGGCGATCGCCAGCTCGCCCTCGGGCGAGCCGAGCCGGTCATAGGCATCCCACGCCGAAAGCGCCTGGACCACCGCTTGCGGGTCGGCCAGCCCGATATCCTCGACCGCCGCCCGGGTCAGGCGTCGCAGGATGTAGCTCGGGTCTTCGCCGCCGGCCAGCATGCGCGCCAGCCAATAGAGTGCCGCATCGGTATCCGAGCCGCGCAACGATTTGTGCAGCGCGCTGATCAGGTTGTAATGGCCTTCCTGCGCCTTGTCATAGAGCGGGGCGCGCTGCTGCACCAGGCGGGCGAGTTCGCCCGGCCCGAGTGCCGGGGCGGCCGGCAGCCGGGCGATCTCCTCGACGAGGTTGAGCAGAAACCGGCCGTCGCCGTCGGCCATCGCCCGCAGCGCCGCGCGAGCGTCGTCGGTGAGCGGCAGCCCATGGCGAAGCACAGCGTCGCCGGCCGGTGTGGCACGAGTTCACTCGCACCCGAGACACGAGTCTCACTCGCACCCGAGAAACGCCGGAGCGCGTCTTCGGCCCGCCGCAACAAGGTTTCGAGGTCATCGTCGCCGAGCCGCCGCAGCACGAAAACCTGGGCCCGCGACAACAGCGCCCCGATCAACTCGAAGGATGGGTTCTCGGTGGTGGCGCCGACCAGGATCACGGTACCGTCTTCGACCACCGGCAGAAAGGCATCCTGCTGGGCCCGGTTGAAGCGGTGGATCTCGTCGACGAACAGCAAGGTGCCATGGCCCATCTCGCGGCGTCTCCTGGCCGCGTCGAACACCCGGCGCAGCTCGGCAACCCCGGAAAACACCGCCGACAATGGCTCGAAATGCAGCTCGGTGCCGGTCGCCAAGAGGCGTGCGATCGTCGTCTTGCCGCATCCCGGCGGTCCCCACAGGATCATCGAGGACAGCTGCCGGCTCGCCACCATATGCCCGATCGGGCCGTCGGGGCCGAGCAGATGATCCTGGCCCACGACTTCGGCGAGGCTCTTCGGCCGCAGCCGGTCAGCCAGCGGCCGCGGCGCCTGGTTTTCAAACAGCGTGCTCATCGGCGCAACTTACGCTCGCTCCCTCGGCCGCGAGCGGGGGAGGATTGAGGTGGGGGCGCATGCCGACGGCTCAGCGAACACCGGGTCGAAGCTCGCGCGCAGCGCCGCGTCGACATCCGCCATCGTCGCCGGGATACCGAGGGCGGCGAACGAGGTCACCCGATACCCGGAAACCTTCGGGTCGATGCCGCATGGGATGATGCCGCGGTAATGGTCGAGGTCGGGATCGATGTTGATCGCCATGCCGTGATAGGTCACCCACCGCCGCACCCGCACCCCGATCGCGGCGATCTTGGCCTCCCGGTCGCCATCCGCGACCCAGATCCCGACCCGGCCGGCGCGCCGCTCGCCCTTGACGCCCAAGCCGGCGAGCGTGCGTATCGCCCACTCCTCCAGATGATGCACGTAGCAATGCACATCCTCGCCATGCCTTGCGAGATCGCGCATGACATAGGCGATGCGCTGCCCCGGACCGTGATAGGTGTAGCGCCCACCGCGGCCGGTGCGGTGAACCGGCAGCCGCGCCGGCTGGAGCAGCTCCTCGTCGCGGGCGCTGGTGCCGGCGGTGTAGAGCGGCGGGTGCTCCAGGAGCCAGACGAGCTCGGATGCCTCGCCGGCGTGGATCGCCGCGACCCGCCCTTCCATCTCGGCGATGGCCGTCGGATAAGGCACCGGCTCGGCGCTCGCCCGCCACTCGATCCCGTCGCCCGTGGTTGCCTGCGCCAAGCCCATGCTGCTTGATATGGGTGCGCGGATTTGCTAATCACGCCGCCTCGCGGCGAGATGCGAGGCTGTCCCCTGCCGTGCGGTCGTGGCGGAATTGGTAGACGCGCAGCGTTGAGGTCGCTGTGGGGGAAACTCCGTGGAAGTTCGAGTCTTCTCGACCGCACCAACTCGCCGCTTCCGTTTGACAAAAGCACCGTCGCGGGCGCGAACGCCGGTTTGATTTCGTGCTCCCGGGCGCCCACTTACCGGGTTCGTTTAGGACAAAGCAGATGAAGATCGTCAATTCGCTGAAATCGCTGAAAAAGCGCGACAAGAACTGCCGTATCGTGCGGCGCAAGGGCCGGGTCTACGTGATCAACAAGGCCAACCCGCGCTACAAGGCGCGCCAGGGCTGAGACCCAGCCGAGTTGAGCCGCGACCGGGCTGACCCTGATCCACCGCCCAGCGGCGGACCCGGCCGATGAAGATGCCGGCGCCCGATGCCGCGGTCCTGCAGCGCCGCGCCGAGATCGTCGCGGCATTGCGGCAGATCGTGGCCGGCGAGGGCGTCATCGTCTCCGAACCCGAGCGGCGGGCTTATGAGAGCGACGGGCTGACCGCCTACCGCCAATTGCCATTGGCCGTCGTGCTGCCGTCGCGGGTCGAAGAGGTCGCGGCGGTCTTGCGCTATTGCCGCGACTTGGGGGTCAAGGTCGTGCCACGCGGCGCCGGCACCTCGCTGTCGGGCGGGGCCTTGCCGCTGGCCGACGGCGTCGTGCTCGGCATGGCCAAGTTCAACCGCATCCTCGACATCGATTACGACAACCGCTGCGTGGTGGCCCAGCCCGGCGTCACCAATCTGGCGCTGACCCAGGCGGTCGAGCACGCCGGCTTCTATTACGCGCCCGACCCGTCGAGCCAGATCGCCTGCACCATCGGCGGCAATGTCGCCGAGAATTCGGGCGGCGTGCATTGCCTCAAATACGGGCTCACCACCAACAACATTCTCGGCGTCGAGCTGGTGCTGATGGATGGCCAGATCGTCCGCCTCGGCGGCCGGCATTTCGATGCCGAGGGCTACGATCTCTTGGGCGTGGCGACCGGGTCGGAGGGGCTCTTGGGCGTCGTCACCGAGGTGACCGTGCGCATCCTGCCCAAGCCGCTGGCGGCGCAGGCCCTGCTGATCGGCTTCGCCACCATCGAGGACGCCGGCAATTGCGTCGCCGCGGTGATCGCCGCCGGCATCATCCCGGGCGGGATGGAGATGATGGACCGGCCGGCGATCCATGCGGCGGAAGCCTTTGTCAAGGCCGGCTACCCGCTCGATGTCGAAGCCTTGCTGATCGTCGAGCTCGACGGCGCCGTGGCCGAAATCGAGCACCTGATCGCCCAGGTCGAAGCCATCGCCCGCGATCACCATGCCGCCTCGATCCGGACGAGCGGCAGCGACGCCGAGCGGCTCGCCTTCTGGTCCGGGCGCAAGGCCGCCTTTCCCGCGGTCGGGCGGATCGCGCCCGATTATTTCTGCATGGACGGCACCATCCCGCGCGGCCGGCTGGCGCAGGTGCTGGGCGGCATCGGCGCACTTTCGAAACAGCACGGGCTCGGCGTCGCCAATGTGTTTCACGCCGGCGACGGCAACCTGCACCCGCTGATCCTCTACGACGCCAACCGGCCCGGCGAGACCGAGCGCGCCGAGGAATTCGGCTCGGACATCCTGCGGCTGTGCGTCGAGGTCGGCGGCGTTTTGACCGGCGAGCACGGGGTCGGCGTCGAAAAGCGCGACCTGATGGGCACCATGTTCAGCGAAACCGATCTGGCCCATCAGCAGCGGCTCAAATGCGCGTTCGATCCCGACGGCCTCTTGAACCCGGGCAAGGTGTTTCCGCAACTGCACCGCTGCGCCGAACTCGGCCGCCTGCACATCCACGCCGGCCGCCTACCCTTCCCCGACCTGCCGCGTTTCTAAAGGCCGCGCCCGTCAATGCGAGCCGTTGCCGGTGCGACAAATGCCGCAATCGAATTTCGCGTAATTTTCTAGTGCTCTTTGTCAAAATTTAGGCGAACATGGCGTGCAACTATTACGGTCGCACGTAATCGGTAGTTTAACCTTAAGGGGGCGGTGAGATAACGTTCATGAAACGGATCGGTGCGGGCGTGCTCGGCATGGCGATGCTGATCGGCCCCGGCTTGGCTGCCTCGCCGGCACAGGCCGCCTATATCGTGACCCTCGTGCAACAGGGGAGCAACGTCGTAGCCACGGGGAGCGGTACTATCGACCTGACCGGGCTGAGCTTTATTTTCACCGACAACGAAGCAGCCGCGATAAACCCGAGTGACGCGTTTATAGTGACCGGGCCGGTCACTGTCGAACCGCTCGACGATTACGTCGGTTTTGTCGGGCCAGCGAGTTTCGGGAGCGGGAGCGCCACCTCTGCCAGTAGCGGCAGCGGAGACACCGTTGGCATCTTCGGCTCTCCAGGCCTACTTTTCCTGCCATCCGGCTATCTCTCCGGCGCTGCCCTGTCGGACAGCGCGACCTATGACAACCAGACCTTTAGCAGCCTCGGTGTGACGCCCGGCTCCTATGTATGGACATGGGGAAGCGGGGCGGACGCGGACAGCTTCACGCTCGACATCGGGACCGCTCCGCTGCCGGAACCCTCGAGCCTTTCACTGCTGGCGCTGCCGCTAGGCTTTCTCATGCTGCTCGCCGGACACTACGCTGGAAGGCGCCGCGCGATGGCACTTTCGCTCCCGTCATAATTGCGGCGAGCGCGGCAGGTAGCACCCTCTGCCCGTCGCTGGAGGTCGTCGGCCTTCTGCGCCGCCGATTGCGGCGACGGGCACGTGTGCCGACCGCATCTCTGCGCCCGGCCGCGGCCCCGCGGCGGTGTGGGCGCAGATAAGATCGCCTCCGCTCCGCCACCGAGTGGGATCGCGCCTTGCCTGTTCCGGTCGGCTAGCCGTTCCTGGCCTGCTGCGCTTTCAATCTTGTCCTGTCATTCGAAGGTCATGGGGCAACGTGGGGATGATCCCGATCGGGCGACGAGCGGAGGTGAGATTGCGTCACTGAACGCGCGATGACATCGTGTACGGATGACGCTGTTTTCGCCCGGCGACCTAACGGAACTGCGCGAGGCTGTCGCCGAGGCGCTGGCCGCCGCTGAGCCGCTCGAGCTCGTCGCCGGCGGCACCAAGCGAAGCCTCGGACGGCCGCTGCAGGTGCCGCGCATCCTCGACCTGTCGCGCCTCTCCGGCATTCGCGATTACCAGCCAGCCGAGCTGGTGCTGACCGCCGCGGCGGCGACCCCGCTCGCCGAGATCGAAGCCGCTCTCGCCCCGGCCCGGCAGATGCTGGCCTTCGAGCCGCCGGACTGGCGCAAACTGCTCGGCGGCGACGGCGAGCCGACCCTGGGCGGCGCGCTCGCCTGCAATCTGTCCGGGCCGCGGCGGATCAAGGCCGGGGCCGCGCGCGACCATTTCCTCGGCTTTCGCGCGGTCAGCGGCCGCGGCGAGGTGTTCAAATCGGGCGGCAAGGTGGTCAAGAACGTGACCGGCTACGACCTCTCCAAGCTGCTGGCCGGCTCCTATGGGACGCTCGCCGCACTCGAGGAGGTCACGGTCAAGGTCCTGCCGCGGCCGGAGCATACCGAGACCGTCATGCTGTGCGGCCTCGATCCGTCGGCAGCTTCAGCCCTTATCAGCCGGGCGCTCGGCGGCCCGCACGAGGTCTCTGGCGCCGCCTATCTGCCGGCCGGCGCGACCACCCTCTCGACTGGGCTGGCGGCCGGGCCGACCGATGCCTCCGGCGTCGCCGCCTTTCGCCTCGAAGGGCCGGCGCCCTCGGTCGCCTTCCGGCGCGAGCGGCTGCTGGCCGAACTCGCCGCCGATGGCGAGCGGGCGGTCCTCGCGGATGACGCCTCGACGGCATTCTGGCGGGCGATCCGTGATGTCGAGCCGCTCGCCGGTCACGTCGATCGCGCGGTGTGGCGGGTGTCGGTGGCGCCGGCCCGCGGCGCGGCGCTCGGCCAGGCGATCGCCCGCAGCGCCGAGGCAGCCTGGTTTGCCGATTGGGGCGGCGGCTTATTATGGGTGGCGGTCGCCCTCGATAACGGGCGGGCCGGCAAGGAGCCGGCCGAGGATGGCGGCGCCGGGCTGATCCGGGCGGCGATCCGCGGCGCCGACGGGCATGGCGGCGGCCACGCCACCCTGATCAAGGCCCCGGCGGCGTTGCGCCGCGCGGTCCCGGTGTTCGAGCCGCAGCCCCCGGCACTGGCGGCGCTCTCGGCGCGGGTCAAGGAGAGCTTCGATCCGCGCCACATCCTCAACCCCGGCCGCATCGTCGAGGGGAGCTGAGCCGGTGCGCACCGATTTTTCGCCCGAGCAGCTGGCCGATCCCGACACCGCGCAATCCGAAAAGGTCTTGCGCACCTGCACTCATTGCGGGTTTTGCACCGCGACCTGCCCAACCTATCTCCTGCTCGGCGACGAACTCGACGGGCCGCGCGGGCGCATCTACCTGATCAAGGACATGCTGGCCGGCGCCGGCCCGCCTGCCGCCGAAACGGTCAAGCACATCGACCGCTGCCTCTCCTGCCTCGCCTGCATGACGACCTGCCCGTCCGGGGTCAACTATATGCACCTCGTCGACCACGCGCGGCGCTGGATCGAAGAGAAATACCGCCGGCCGTCGGCCGAGCGGGCCTTGCGGCGGCTGCTGGGCGTGGTGCTGACCCGGCCGTCATGGTTTCGCCTCGCCCTTCGCCTCCCCCTACTCGCCAAGCCGTTCGCACGATTTCTGCCGGCCCGGCTGGCGCCGTTATTGGCCTTGGCCCCGGCCAGGCTCCCGGCCGCATCTCGCTCCGACCGGGCGCGCGTCTACCCGGCCGAAGGCCGGCGGCGGATGCGCGCGGCCTTGCTCGCCGGCTGCGCCCAGCGCGTGCTCGCCCCGGAGATCAACGCGGCGACGATCCGGCTCCTCACCCGGCACGGCTGCGAGGTCGTCGTGGCGCCGGGCAGCGGCTGCTGCGGCTCGCTCAACCATCATTTGGGGCAGGAGGCGGCGGCGCTCGCCTTTGCCCGCGCCGATATCGACGCCTGGGAGCGCGAACGCGCGTCGGGCGGCCTCGACG
This sequence comes from uncultured Alphaproteobacteria bacterium, assembly GCA_963755435.1. Taxonomy (GTDB): domain Bacteria; phylum Pseudomonadota; class Alphaproteobacteria; order ATCC43930; family CGMCC-115725; genus AP-15. The sequence goes on along the minus strand of CAVWJX010000005.1, from coordinate 1,329,275 downwards.
CCATTGCCATCAATGCTTCGGGCTGCGGCACCACGGTCAAGGATTACGGCTTCATGCTGCGCGAGGACCCGGCCTATGCCGACAAGGCGGCGCGGATCGCCGCTCTCGCCCGCGACGTCAGCGAAATCGTCGAGAGCTTGGGCTTGCGCCCGCCCTTGCCCGAAATCGCCGCCCGCCGCCAGCGGGTCGCCTATCATTCGGCCTGCTCGATGCAGCACGGCCAGCGCCTCGAAGCCGGGCCGAAAGCGTTGCTCGCCGCGGCCGGGTTCGAGGTGGTCGACGTGCCCGAAGGACACATCTGTTGCGGCTCGGCCGGCACCTACAACCTGCTGCAGCCGGAAATCGCCGGCAAGCTGCGCGCGCGCAAGCTCGCCAACATCGCCCAGACCCGGCCCGATCTCGTCGCCACCGGCAATATCGGCTGCATCGCCCAGCTGGCGCCGAGTGCCGCGGCGCCGGTCGTGCACACGGTCGAGCTGCTCGATTGGGCGACCGGCGGCCCGATGCCGCGGGCGCTCGCCACTTTCAGCGCGGCCGCAGGCGGGCGATCGCCGGGATCAGCATCGACAGGGCGAGTGCCGCCAGCCCGATCAGGGTCGGCCCCAGCCAGCCGCTAGCGCCGAGCATGACCCGCTCCCCGGCGGCGCCGAATTCGACATAGGCAATGGTCATCGGCAGCTGGCCGACGAGCGAGCCCAGCGCATAGCCGGCAAGCGGCAGCCGGGTCAGTCCCAGCCCGTAATTGGCCAGGCTGTGCGGCACCACCGGGATCAGCCGCAGCCCGGCAACGGCGCGCCAGCCGCCTCGCTCGACCCGATCGAGGATCGGCCGGATCGTCGGATTGCGGGCGAGATCGACGAGCCCGGCATTCAGATAGCGGGCGACGAGAAACCCGGCCGTGGCCCCGGCGACGCTGCCGATCGCGGCCCAGAGGATGCCCCAGCCGACCCCGAACAACAGCCCGGCGGCGATCGCCAGCACCGTGCGCGGCACGAACAATAGGCTGCCAGCCATGTGGGCGGCGAGAAACAGCAGCGGCGCCAGCGGGTGTTGGCCGATCGTCGCACCGAGTTCGGCGGGCCCGATCGCAGCGCGCCAGCGCCAGGCGAGGGCCGCCCCGGCCAGCAGCAGGGCCAGCAGCACCAGCCGGGCCGAGCCGTGCAGCCAAGCCGGCGGAAGCGCGCGCCGCGTGCGCCCGGCACTCACCGCAGCGCCGGTGCCGTCGACGCGTTGGCGACGCTCGCCGCTGGCGACGCCCGCTGGGGCACCGTCAGCGGCGAGATTGGGTCGTCGAGCAGCTGCGCCCGAGTGGCGCGCCGCTGCAGCCACATGACGCCGGCGAGATCGACAATCCCAACGCCGAGACGGTCGAGGACGCCGTAATTGGAGGTGCCGCGGTGGCGCGGCCGGTGATTGACCGGCACCGAGAGCACCGCGCCGCCGTTGCGCAACACCAGAGCGGGAAGAAAGCGATGCATGTGGTCGAAATCGGGCAGATCGAGAAACAGCGCGCGCGAAAACAGCTTCAGCCCGCAGCCGGTATCCGGGGTGCCGTCGCCGAGCAGCCGGCGGCGGATCCGGTTGGCGATGCGCGAGGCGGCCCGCTTCGACCAGGTGTCCTGCCGGACGCGGCGATGTCCGGCGACCAGAATTTGCGCGGCCGCGGGCGCCGCGCGAGCGAGATTCCATAATCCCGGAATATCGGCCGGATCGTTCTGGCCGTCGCCGTCGAGGGTGGCGACCCAGGCGGCGCGCGCCGCCTTGACCCCGGTGCGAATTGCCGCACTCTGACCGCAGCTCCGCCGATGCCGCAACAAGCGCAACCCTGGAGTTTGTGCGGTCAACCGCAGGATTTCGGCGGCGGTCGCATCGGTGCTGCCGTCATCGACATAGATGATTTCAAAGACGCATAGTGGGTCGAGGGCGGCGCGGATCTCGGCGACGAGGGGCGCGACGTTCTCGGCCTCGTTCCGTACCGGGATGACAACGGAAAGATCCATGATGATGGTGCCGGTCAGCGCCGCCGTGCTAGCCGCACCGCCCGGCTGTCGGCGCAACGTCTTTGCCGATCACCGCGTGTTTTCCGATCGCCGCCGCGTGTATCATCATTCCGCCGGCCCGATAAATCGCCAATGAGGAACCCCGCACTTGACTGAAGCACAGGATACCGTGCCCCGGCCGACTAGTTTCGCCCCCGACCACGGCAACAGAGAACGAATTCCACCCGGTGACTATTCCCCGGGACTCAAAGGTTGGGGCGTCGGCGATCCGCGATTGGGTCTTCTGCCGATGTCGCTGCTCGGATTCGCAGTCGGGCTCGTCGGCGGTTTCGGGGCATTCGTCTTCCGCGAGCTGATCGGTCTCGTGCACAATATAATGTTCCTCAAGACCTTCGCGTTCACTTATGACGCCAACGCGTTCACCCCGCCAAGCCCCTGGGGCGCGCTGGTCGTCCTGGTGCCGGTGGTCGGCGCCATCATCGTCACCTTTCTCGTCTCGAACTTCGCGCCCGAAGCCAAAGGCCACGGCGTGCCCGAGGTCATGGACGCGATCTACTACAATGGCGGGGTGATCCGCCCGGTCGTCGCGGTGGTCAAATCGCTCGCCTCGGCGATCGCCATCGGCACCGGCTCGGCGGTCGGCCGCGAGGGCCCGATCATCCAGATCGGCGCGTCCTTCGGCTCGACCCTGGGTCAGGTCCTTCATCTCAGCTCGGCGCAGCGGATCACGTTGATCGCCGCCGGCGCGGGCGCCGGCATCGCCGCCACCTTCAACACGCCGATCGGCGGGGTGCTGTTCGCCATCGAGCTGATGCTGCCCGAGGTCAGCGTCAACACCTTCCTGCCGGTGGCCGTCGCCACCGCGACCGCGACCTTCATCGGGCGGCTGTTTTTTGGCACGCACCCGGCCTTTGCGGTGCCCGCCATCGCGGCGCTGCCGAACAACCCCGGCATCGCCGCGGTGGTGATGCTGCTCTACACCCTGCTCGGCGTCGGCGTCGGCATCGCCGCCGCCGGTTTTGTCCGCGGCCTGCACCTGCTCGAGGATCTGTTCGACATGATCCCCGGCAGCTATCTGCGGCACATGTTCGGCATGCTCCTGGTCGGGCTGTTGATGTACGGGTTCTTTCGCGGGTTCGGGCATTATTTTGTCGAGGGCGTCGGCTACGCCACGATCCAGGCGATCCTGACCGGCGGGCTGGCGTCGACGGCTTGGCTCCTGGCGCTGCTGTTCCTCGGCAAGCTTGCGGCCACCTCGCTCAGCCTCGGCTCCGGCTCGTCGGGCGGGATCTTCTCGCCCTCGCTGTTCATGGGCGCCACGCTGGGGAGCGCCTTTGCCGCCGTCGTTTCGCTCGCCGCCCCGGCGCTGGGCTTGAGCCTGCCGGCCTTCGCCATGGTCGGGATGGGGGCGATGGTCGGCGGCGCCACCGGTGCCGCGATGACCGCGGTCACGATGATCTTCGAGATGACCCGCGATTACGGCATCGTGCTGCCGATGGTCCTCGCCGTCGCCGCCAGCCTCGGCGTGCGCCGGCTGCTGTCGCGCGAGAGCATCTATACGATGAAGCTCGCCCGGCGCGGGCACGACATCCCCAAGGCGCTGCACACCAACATGTTCCTGGTGCGCCGCGCCAAGGAAGTCATGCGCCGCGATTTCATGACGGTGCCGGCGGAAACGGGTCTCGTCGACTTTCTGCGCTTGCCCGAGCATCACGGGGCGATGCAGCACGTCATCGTCACCCGCGCCGATCGGATCATCGGCGTGGTGCGGATCAACACCGGGCTGCGGCTCGGCATCGCCGATGTCGAAAAGGGCGTCACCCTCGGCGATGTGGCGCAACGCAATTTCACCTTGGTCCGCGACGACGAGGTGGCGTTCGACGTGATCTCTCGGATGTGGCGAAAGAACGCGGTCATGGCGCTCGTCGTCGCCCGGACCGGGCGTCGGCCGCACCGGCCGCATGCCAAGGACGTGATCGGCGTCATCACCAAGGAGCATGTCGCCGACGCGGTGGCCGGCAGCATCCAGTTCTATCCGCGGTGAACGCCCCAAAGACCGCCCGCTGCCCGCCCGCGGCCGCCTAGACTAGCTAGTTTCGGTCCATAAACAGCAAACGATTGATTTTGCTTGAATAATGCCGGATTTGTGCAAGCAAGCGCCGGCGGTTTCAGGTATTTTGGCTGATGCCACTGAGTCCAAAATCCTGCCGCCGCCGGAGCCGACAATGCGCCAAGAACGCACTGTGCAAGCCAGCATATTCGATGTTTTCGCGGCACATGAGATCGGTCACGAGTTGAAGGCGATGTCACAATGGCTGGATGAGAATCGCGATCTGCTTGGCCTGGTGTCGCGTGACTTGGCGCAGATCGACGTCAAAGCCACCGGGCGGCAGGGCCTGCCTGCCGAAGCGGTGCTGGGTTGCGCGCTCCTCAAGCAATATCGGCAACTGAGCTACCAGGAACTGGCACAACCTCGTCCTGTTCGCCCGCCTCAACCCAACCTGAACTAACTCGGCATTACCATCGTACCCGCCGGCAGACGCCGGCCGCAAACCTGTGCGCCTGAGTGCGCCGATAACGCCAGTTCGCCGATAATCGCGCCCCAAAGCCCGCCATCCCGTTAGGCGGCGGTTCCAATCGTGACACAAATCATTGCAATCATCGAGAAATGCACCTTTATGGGCGGAAACTAGGCTAGGGCAGCGTTTCATCGGCGGAAACGCCCCAGACCGCGCCGCGCTGCATCCAGCCACTGTAACCGACGGCTTGAACCCGGCACCACGCACCTTGACACTCGACCAGCCGGGCCACGACCCCGGGCTCGGCCCGGGCAACGACCGGCGCCGCCGGATCGGGGCGCTGATAGAGCTGTCGTACCGCACCGGCGACGATGACGTCGCGCTTGTCGGTCAGCATCCGGTCGACAACCCAGCCCTTGGTGCCCTGCCAATCCTCGATTCGGCGCCAGTTTTCGAATTCCTCGATGATCTCGACCGGTAGGTCCCTGCGTTTGTACACCCATTCGATCGGATAATTTTCGCCCGGACCAACCCGCAAATTGACGTCGCCGGCGCGCAGGCTGACGAATTGCGGCAGCTTGTCTGGGGCTGCGGTCTGCCCCCTGGCCCAGAATGGGGTCGCCAGCAGTGCTGCCGCCACTGCCGCGAGCAGGTGTGCGCGCGTGACGTGGGCGTTGAATCCCCTCGACATCCCCTGCTTCCTGTCGAACCGCCGCGGCGCGCTCTTTGTGCTCTCCCGATCGCCGCCGCCGCAGGTACGATCCCATGAGTTCAGCACTGCTGAATCATGGAACCTTTCGGCCGCCGCCTCAACCCTGTTGCTAATTGTCGCAGTTGGCCCGGCGATGATGTAAGATTGATTCAGCGGGCTCGTTTTAAATCGGTTCGAGCGCGAGCGGGGATCGGATCATGAAGAACCTACTGACCGTGGTCGGCGACGGCAACGCGGCGCCGGTTCTTGAGGCCGCAATGCTGACGGCGCGCCGGTTCGACAGCCATATCGTCGGGCTGCACAGCCTGACTACCGAATATGCCGTCGTGTTTGGCGGAGAGATGGGATTTTCGATCTCGTCCGAGGTCGACCGCACCCTCGAGCGCGAGGGCCACGACCGGCGCGATCATGCTCGGCGCCTGTTTCGCGACTTCATGAACGCGCGCGGCGTGCCGATCGGCCCGCTGCCACCAGGGCACAACGGCCCGACCGCCTCCTGGCGCGAAGAGGACGGCCGGCAGAACGCGGTCGTCGGAATGGTCGGGCGGGTGTTCGATTTGATCCTGGTCGAGCAGCCGGAAAAGCTGGCCTCGATCGCCGAGGCGACGATTGAAGACGCGCTGTTCGAGAGCGGGCGCCCGGTGCTGATGGTGCCGCCGCGGGCGCCCTCGACCCTCGGCGAGGTAATCGCCATCGCCTGGAACGGCAGCACCGAGACGGCGCTGACGGTGGCCCTTGGCATGCCGTTTCTAAAGCAGGCGCGGCATGTGGTGATCGTTGCCGTCGGCGCGCAGCACATGCCCGAGCCGGGACCCGAGGGCGAGGAGCTTGCCCGCACGCTCGAACGGCACGGGATCGACGTCAGCCTGCGCACCGCGATCGGCCGGCAGAAGCCGCAGGGCGAGTCGTTTCTGAAAGAGGCGCTCGCGGGCGGCGCCGATCTGTTGATCAAGGGGGCCTATACGCAGAGCCGCATCCGCCAGATGATTTTTGGCGGTGCCACTCGGCACATCATCATGGAGGCGAGCCTCCCGGTGCTAATGGCACGCTGACCGGCCGTTGCCAGCCTATGGCGGGATCTGCAGGATCTCGGTCAGGAACTGCTCGAATTTGCGGTACTGCTCGTCCCTGGTCAGACCGGCGCGTGCACCGGGCCCTACTGGCGCGATCCCGGCCGGCCGCTGCGCGATCCACTCCCTGAGCTGCTGTGCGATCGCCTCGGGCTCGGTGGCGACCACCCCAGCCGCCCGCTCGCGAATCATCGTCGCCAGATCGCCCGCTTCGTAGCCCAAGAGCAGGATCGGGCGCCTGGCTCCGAGATATTCGTAGAACTTGGCCGGGATATTGCCAGCGTCTTTTGCATTGTTCCATTGCAGCAGCAGCAGCACATCGGCCGCGGTCTGCAAGGCCAGAGATTGCTTGTACGGCACCGGATCATGCATAAAAACCCGGTCGGCGACCCCGAGTTTGATGGCCAACGGCTCGATGTCGGCGCGCGGCGGTCCGTAAAAATGGACCGCGACCCGCTCGCGCTCGGCCCCGAGCAGGCCGATCGCCTGGAACAGCGGACTAGGATCGCGATAGCCCAAATAAATATTTCCGGTATAGAGGATGGACACGACGTCACCGGGCGGCGGCCCCAGCGGAGCTGTCGGGAAATCCTCCGCGACGTAGCCGTTGAGGATGCAGGCGGTGGGCTTGCGATAATTGCGGCGCAAGGTCTCGGCCCATTGCGGGGTGACCGAGACCAGCCCGGCGGCGCTGCCAAGGATTTTCCATTCGAGCAGGCGGTCGACCAAGCGGCGCCAGGCCGGATCTTCATAGTAGGGATTATCGACCCACAAATCGCGCAATTCGGCGATCCACGGTGCGCCGCAGATCCGGGCGATCCGCGAGGCCACGATCAGGCCAGAATTTGGCGGCGCGCTGGCGACGACGATGTCGGGCCGCCACTTACGCACCAGCTCATAGCCGCGCACCGTGGCGGCGCCGATCCAGCCGGCGCGGAAGTCCGGAATAAGCAGCATCGCGTAGTAATGCCGGGCGAGCGCGGCGGACCACCCAGTTCGCACCCGGGCTTGCGCTGCTGCCGGTGCTGCGGCGCCCCCTCCTCCGCGGTTGTCGGACAGCAAGCGCCTCACGAAATCGCGCACCCCGTCAAACAGCTGATCGACGGCCCATTCGGGCGCATAGCTGACGCGGTCGGCCGGAATTTCCACGGCGAGCGAGCGGTTCCGCGGAACTCCGGCGATGACCCGTACATCGTGGCCCGCCGTGTGCAAATACTTCGCAAATTTGCCGACCCGCAGCGCACCAATCACATTGACCGGTGGGAATGCATGGGCGATCAGCAATACCTTGAATCGGCCGCGGCGATACACGGTCGGGCACTTTCGCCGATCGTCGCCGACGGGTGCTTCGTCGCGCGCCGGCCCGGAGGTTTCGCCGGTCACACCGTCAGTCCCATGCACCGATGGTTCGGTATCCCGGAGAAGCCGGCTACGATCGGCAATGCATCGCGCCGGCAGCAGGTTCGCAGCATCGCGATCGAACGCGCCGGGCCGCCGAAATAAAATGCGGCACGGTCAGGCGCTGGCCCCGACCACGGCGTCTCGCGGCGTCGCAGCGGCCGCCGATTGCGAGTTCATCTGCCGCAAAAATCCCTCGAACATCGCCAACGACCACAGAGTGGGGCTATGGTCGCGCCGGCCGGACTGGTGCTCGTCCAACAGCGTGTCCACCGCCGCCGGATCAAACAAGCCGCACCGCCGCAGATTGGCACCGGTCAGCCGCTCGCGCAACCTGGCAGCCAGTGGCCCGCGAAACCAGCGGGCGAGCGGAACGGCAAAACCTTGCTTCGGACGGTACAAAATCTCACTCGGCAGATAGGGTTCGAGTGCGGCCTTTAAGAGCAGCTTGCCCAGGCCGCCGCGCAGCTTCAAATCCGAAGGCAATGTCGCGGCCCACTCGACCAAAGTGTGATCCAGCAATGGCACCCGCACCTCGAGCGAACACGCCATGCTCGCCCGGTCGACCTTGGTCAGAATGTCACCCGGCAGGTAGGTCTTGAAATCGACGTATTGGACTTGCGACAACGGGTCGGCGCTGTCGCAGCGGGCCATGTGTGCGGTCAGCACCTCGGATGCGGCATAGCCTTGCAGCTCGCGGGCGAGGCCGGTGCTGAACAGCCGTCGACGCAATGCCGCGGACGAGACCGAAACCGAGGCGGCATAAGCTTCGCCGGCGCTCTGCGCCAGCTCCTGTAACGTCGCCTTCGCGCGCAGCGGACGGGGCGCCCAATCGAGCTTTGGATAGGCCGTGCCTAGTATCCCGAACAGCGGCCCGCGTAGCCCTTGCGGCAACGCCCGGCGCCAGCGTTCCTCGAAACGATGCCAGCGATAGCGCCGATAGCCGCCAAACACCTCATCCCCGCCATCTCCCGACAACGCAACTGTCACGTTCTCGCGCGCCATGGCGCAGACCGCTAGAGTGGGCAGCGCCGAGCTGTCGCCGAACGGCTCGTCGTAAACCTGTGCCAGGCTGTCGATCAGCTCAAAGCCATCCGGGTCGACAGCCTTGACCCGATGATCGGCCGCGTAGCGCTGGGCAACCAGTTCGGCGTGGGCGGATTCGTTGAAACCGCTGGCCCCGAACGAGATCGTGAAGGTGCTGACCGGATCGGGCTGCAGACCGGCCATGAGCGCCACGACCCCACTCGAATCGACCCCGCCTGACAGAAACGCGCCGAGCGGAACATCGGCGACCATGCGCATGTCGACCGCTCGCCGCAACCGGGCGATCAGCTCTTCGGCAGCCTCCTCGCGCTCGATCGCTGCGCCATCGACAAAGTGCAATTCCCAATAGGCCCGCGGTTCGGGCGGCGCCTCGCCGCGCCGCAGCAGCAGACAATGCGCCGGCGGCAGCTTTTTGACGCCGCGATAGATCGAGCGCGGGTCCGGAACATAGCCGAAGGCGAAGAACTCCTCGATCGCCTGCGGGTCGAGGCTGCGATCGACCGCAGCAGCGCACACGATCGACTTCAACTCGGAGGCGAACAGCAGGCGTCCGTCGGTGAGAAAGCTGTAATAGAGCGGCTTTTCGCCGAGCCGGTCACGTGCCAGAAACAGGATCTCGCGGCGCTCGTCGTGGAGGGCAAAGGCGAACATCCCGTTGAAACGCTCGAGACACGCCGGACCCCATTCCTCCCAGGCATGAACGATGACCTCGGTGTCGCAACGGGTGCGAAACACATGCCCTAGCGCCGCAAGCTCGGCCATCAGCGGCTGGAAATTGTAGATCTCGCCGCCGAAAACCACGCACACCGTGCGGTCCTCATTGAAGATCGGCTGGGCACCGCCGGCCAGATCGATGATCGCGAGGCGGCGATGACCGAGCCCGACCCCTGGCGCATGATAGAACCCGTCGCCGTCCGGACCGCGATGAGCGAGTAGGTCGGTCATGCGGCGCAACAGGCCCCGGTCGGGCTCGCCGCGCCCGCGGCAATCGAAGATGCCGGCTATCCCGCACATGGGCCGCCCTCAAAACTCGACTTTAACACGCGAGCCGAAGCGGCGCAGCGCGTATTCGAGCGACAGGATTCTGGCAAACTGGGCCTCGTCGCCAATGCGCTCGACCCGAAACAGCCGGCTGAGGATCTGCGCCCCACCCGGCAGCACCGCGTCGCGGTACGGCTCGGCCAGGTAGCCCGGCCAGTCGCCGAGGCGTCGGCGAACATATTTGAGGCGATAGGTATAGCGCCGCAACCAGGGCGGTCGAACATAGGTCGCGTAGTCGACGATCCGCCGCGAGAGCGGTGGCGGTGCCGCGAAATTATGACCGTAGATCGACGGATAGCGCGCCAGTTGGCGATCGGCGCGGCAGATCATCGCGGCCTCGTAGGCGCCATGATTTTTCCACGACAGGTGCAGCGCGCTGGCATGCTCGGTGATCGAGCGTTCGAGATATGGCATCGCGGTGAACCCGTAGCGAGCGGCGACGCTGTCGACCTTGCCGTCCCAGGCCCGGCAACGAAAGCTGTGGTAGAGCCATTCAACGGTCGGGCGGGCCAGCAACGGCTCGTCGGTATCCAGAAGATCCATTACCTTTCTTTCGAGCTCGCGGTAATAGGCGGCGGCATCGAATGCCGGCATTGAGATGGCCGGATCGAATCGACTATAAAAGCTCCATAAAAATTCACGAATGGTGTATCGGCGATCGGGGAGATAAAAGAAGTTGCGGAAAATTTCGCCGCCGCCGCCGTTGAAAGCTATGGAGTTGCCGCGCACCCGACGCGCCGATTCGGCGATTTCGGCGTCGTTCTGAAAAATGCCGCCATAGCCATAGCCGTCGGCCGCAAGAAAATTGCGATGCGCGATCGGAGCAAACTCGTCGGGCGGGATCATCGGCTGGTCATTTTTGTCGATAACCGCGAGCGGAAAGCCCTCCTGTCGGGCGATTTCGCTGGCCAGCCGGACATCGCGCTCGGGCGCGCTGCCATAGACGTAGACGCGCGGCCGGGCGCCGTGACGGCGCAAGCAAGCCAGCATCAGGCGCGAATCATAGCCGCCGGAAAGGGCGCAGCCGACCCGGTCGCCAAAGCTGCCGGTGACCGCGGCGAAGTAACGGTCGAGTAGCGCCATGCTGCGGTCGAGGGAGGCTTGGCGGGTTTCCGAGGTAAATTCGCGGGTCACCCGCAGGGCCGGGCGGACCACGTCCAATCCGTGCGGGCCGACCCGGATCGTGGCGCCGATCGGTGCCAGCACCACCTCGCCGAACAAGGTCCGGTTACCGGAAACGACGCCGTTAAAAACGTATTCGCACGCACTCTGCTGTGACAGGCTCAGGCTGTCGAGAATCGAAGCGATCGCGTAGAATGACGACGACACCACGCCCGCGGCGAGGTTGTAGAAAAGATGGTACCCGCCGAACCGGTCGAGCCGGATCTCGGTCTGGCCGTTGCGGGCGCGAACCACCGCGTAATGACCCATGATTGGATCGTCCCCGGCCGCGGCCAAGGCGGCGCAATCGGGAAAGCGGGCCGCGGCGGCGGTGCCGAACCCGCCCTCGCTGACCAGGGTGCCGCCGACGTAGACGAAGTCGCCGTTCGGAGATCGCTTGAGCGGGACGGACCCATTCTCAAACGCGGGATACCCGGCAAACACGTAATCCCGGGCCTCAATGATTTGCGGAGCCTCGAAACCGAGCTCGGCGAAGGCCCGGCGCAACCCCGACAGCGCCGCCGCCCGATCGCGGTTCGGCCCGGTGCACAATAGGAAAAAGCCGCCCATCAATTCTGGCTCGTCGCCCGCTCGTTATCGGCTGTGCGCGGCCAGGGAAGCCGAAGCGTCAGCCGACCGGCCAATCATCGATAATTTGTCTGATCTCGGAGCCAGCGCCGAAATCTCTGACCCAGCGGAATCGGGCACCGTGCTTGAGCCAAACCGAGCCGTTCTCGCGCTCGCCATTTGGCTCGTCGTGATTGCGCGAGACGACCAGGCATCCGCCGTCCCGTAAATATCCATGCAGATGCCCGACCGCAAGGCGAAGTTGGGGCGGAGCGAAATAGCCGAGGTTCAACACGTTGCTCGCTCGGATCGCCGCAATACGATCTTTTAAGCATTCCTTGCTAACCAGGCAATCAAGTTCGATGACAACAACGCCTGGCTCGCGGCGCGCCACCGGATGCACCAAGGGGATCTCTGCCTCGCGGCGCATCTGAGCGCGGAATCCGATGCATCTCAGATAAAGTCGGGCCAACCGATTGGCTTCGGACGGCGCCCCCTGCCGCGGCCGGGCGAGTCGGACACCAAGGCGCCCGATGCGCGCCATTACCGGCTCGCCATCCGCGGCGCGGTATTCGACGACCGGACCGCGCCGGTAACGCAGCAGCGACAAATTTCGGTCCGCGACGATGGCCGTGACCCTCGCGCCAAACGTCCGGCGCAACGCGTGCAACGCTTCGACGGTGGTAATCCCATCGGAGGCGCCGATGTCGAGTAGCGTGATACCGTCGCGCGGATCGGCATTGATGTAGCCGCTCAGCACCTCTTCGGTTTGTCGCAACCTGCCGCGATTGGTGCGTTTCCATGCGCCGCCCATTCGCAGGTCGTGCAGGATCAGGCTGAAGCGATCGGACAAAGCAGTATTTGCGGCATCCGCCGCTTCGGGATAGCCGGCGATTGCCAACAGGCTGTCGGGATTGGCGAGGCAGTGCGACCGCATGACCGGCGGGCGCGGCAATGGCCCGGAAACCACTAGCCGGATCACGATCGCGCCGCCCCGATTAGCGCCAGCTTATCGAGCACACCCGCCGGCGCGCGGATGGTTGCTGCGACCAGCGCTGGCTTGCTTGGGGGCGGCTTCCCGGTCTGGATCATCGACCGTCATTCAGGCCGAAAATTAGCGAATAAGCGGTAAACATGCGAGCCTGCGAGAATGAGCTCGAGACCCGTTCGCGGTTTTGCCGCCCCAGCGCCGTGCGCTTGGCAGGGTCGCGCAGCAAGCCGGCCAGCGCCGCGGCAAAGCCGGCCTCGTCGTCGCGCGCGGCGACAAACTCGCGATTGTCTTCGCACAGCATGCTCTTGACATCGCCGACATCGACCGCGGCGACGGCGCGGCCAGCGGCCATCGCTTCAAGGAGCGCATTGGGCATCTGTTCCGTGTCCGAGGACAGCGCGAAGACGTCGAAGCCGCCCAGCACCGCCTCCGGTGCGACTTGGCCGGTAAAGATTACCCGCTGGGCCAGCCCCAATTGATCGGCGAGCCCAATGAGCGCCGCCCGCTCCACGCCCGCGCCGGCGATCACCAGGCGTATCGGGAGCGACGGGTCGAGCCGGGCGAAGACGCGCAGCAGCCGCCCGATATTCTTTTCCCGCCGCAACGGCGCCACCGTGCCGATCACCAATTCACCGGGCTGGCGGGCGAAGCCCGGTATCGCGTCGCGCGGATCGGCAAAGCGCTCGATGTCGACCCCGTTGGGGATATAGGCGACCTGCCGCGCCGGTAACTTCCATACTCGGCACGCTAAATCCTCGAGCCGACGCGACGGCACCACAACCTTAACGCAACGGGTAAGGGCGCGACGCCGAAACCATACCCGGCGCCGGATCTGGCGGTCGGCCTCTTCCTCGCCAAAGCCGGCCTCGAAATGCATCTGGCGCGCGACCGGCCGCAGCCGATCGGCCATCGCCCATTCGATTGCCCCCCAATTATAGGTGATCAACAGATCAGGCCGCAGCCGTCGCAGCACGGCGCTGCTCTCGGCAAGAGCCCCGAACAGACCGCGCCGCGGTCGCCCAGGCGCGAGCAAGCCTACACCGAGATCGACGGCGAGATGTTGAGCCGCCTCGAAGTTATTGTCGAGAGCCACCACAGTGTGACGCAGCCGCTCGCCAAAATGATTGATTACCCTAACCATCCGCAGCGGTATCCCGCCGATCCCGAAGCTTGGGAACACATGGAGGAGATGCGGGCGCAAGCTACTGCTCCCGGAATTCTCGGTGGGGGTCATCATCGTCGTGGGCGCCGGATGCGCAAGGTTGTTATCTGCTGACCTACGATCGGCATCGGCCGACCCACCGGCTAGGCGGCATTGAGAGATTCTGCACCTCTTGGGGATATGCCGTCGCAAGTTCGGGAGCGTGCCCTGAGCGCTCGCATATCAATGGGCCCCGTGTTACGGTATGTTACAAGATGATGGGCTGCGCGTTGCAACATGATTTGGCGATTCCTCGCTGTTCCCGGCGGCCGCGTGCGAACCGGTTGCCGGCGCGATCCGCGCAGATCGTCGGCCGCCGTCGTTGAGGCATGCTCGACCCCCAAACCTGGAGAGTGATCGACTGGCCGGCCGACCACCCTCCGTTGATCGTCGTCGTGGTCGACACCGAAGCCGAATTCGACTGGGCGAGCGAGCAGCCCCGCCGCGCGATGGGCGTCACCTCGGTCAAGCGTCAGGCGCAAACTCAGCCAATCTTCGAACGCCATGGGGTGCGCCCGACCTTCGTCCTCGACTACCCGGTCAGCAGCACGCCGGAAGGATACGAGTTCATCCGCGACCTGCACCGCTCGGGAGCCTGCGAGATCGGCGCCCACCTCCAACCGTGGGACACCCCACCCTTCGTCGAGCAGGCAACCGACGAAAACTCGTACCCGGGCAACCTGCCGATTGAGCTTGAGCGCGAGAAGCTCTCCCAGCTGACCCGGATCATCTGCGAAAACCTCGGGGTACGACCGCGCATTTATAAGGCGGGCCGATACGGGGTCGGCCCGGCGACGGCGCGGATTCTCGCCGAACTCGGCTATGAGATCGACGTCAGCGTCGTTCCCGGCACCAATCTGAGCCGCAAGTTTGGGCCCGATTTCTCGCATTGCGGGGCACGGCCCTACTGGTTCGATGCCGGTCCGGCCTTGCTCGAGATCCCGCTTTCGATCGGCTATACCGGGTTGCTCGCCCCAGGCGGGCCGATGGCCTATGTGCTGACCATGAACGAGCGGCTGAAGGCGCTGCACGTACCGGGCATTCTCGCCCGGCTCGGGCTGATCGAGCGCATCACCCTGACCCCTGAGGGCATCTCGTTCGCCGAACAGCGCCGATTGACCCGCGCCTTGCTGCGACATGGTCACCGCGTCTTCAGCTTTACTTATCACAGCCCCTCGCTTGCCCCGGGCAATACGCCATATGTGCGCAGCGAGGCCGATCTGCGGGCTTTTTTGCGGCGCATCGAGCAGTATCTCGACTTCTTCATGGGCGAACTCGGCGGCCGGGCGGCAACCCCCTTCGAGATCAAGGCGCTGGCTGAGCAATGGACGCCGCGGCAATGCGGTGCACCGGGATCGGCACAGCCCAAATTGCCGCCGGCAACCACCTAGCCGGCGCCGGCGTCCGCTCGGCGCTGCCCCGGCCGGCGCCCGGGTCGGCGGCGCGGATAGATGATGCCCAGGCACCTTTTCGACCGAGGCGATCGCAAATTACACTCGTGCTGCCGCTCCCGGCTATTTGGCGCTGGCGCTTCGGGCGGCGCTCACCTGGTCGGCGCGGAGCAGCGCATCGAGGTATTGCGACAGCGGCTGCGTTGACTGCAGAAAGCTTTCGAGCTGACCGGCGGCGGGATGATCGGGATCGTCCATGCTCGCCGAAACCGCGACGAATGCGGCGAGCGGGGCGCGCCGCAGCAAAACCGCGCGGGCTTGCAGCAGCTTGGCCTCGAGCAAGCCGCGGACAATTTTCCCATCGACCAGATAGAACGACCATACCAGCCGACGGCGCGGACCGCTGACAATCTGGGTGGCGGTCACCCGGACCGGCTCGCCGCCGAGCGACAGCTCTGCGGGTCCCTGCTCGGCCTCTCGCCACAGCTTGTCGTCGGCGATGCGGTTGTCGGTGTTGGTCAGCGCGTTGCCGACCGCGCGCAGGCGATAGAGTGCTACATACCTGACGACGAGGTCGGCACCGGGTGCCGCAAACGCCTGCAGAAACTGGCGATCGGCACCGTAGACCTTCGGTCGCCAGCCGATGCCGGGATCCGCTGCCAGCCGCCACGGCGCACGGACCCGTGGGCTCGCGGCGTGCGGCAAAGCCGAAGCCGGGAACTCGCCGTCCAGCCGAGCCGCGTAGGCCGGACCCGCGAGCGCGAGCAGAACGGCAGCTGCCGCCGCGACTGCGAACCGCCAGGCCGGCGCCCTCCCGGCCGGCAGCGGCGGCCGTACCGGCAAGGTCAGCGCCGGCTCGGCCTTATCGACAAACGCCATCCCGATCGCGATCAGCAGCAGGATCACCAGCGAAAAGAACAGCCAGCCATAGATGATGTGGTCGGCCTCAACCGCGGTGGCGCTGCCTTCGAGATGCGCCAACAGCAGGATGCCCAATGCGCGCATGCCGTTGGCGCCGATCGGCACTACCAAGGACAGCGCAATGAACGCCGCGCGGCGCCAAAAGCTGCGGTACATAACCACGGCGAAAAAGCACCCGAACACGGTCGAGGCGATCAGAAACCGCAGACCGGCACAGGCTTCGGCGATCTCAAAGTTGCCCTCGGGGATTTCGATCATGTACCCGTCGGAGAAGACCGGAATGTGCAAGGCGTGCAGCCCGGCGACCACGATCTTTGCGGTGATCGTCTGCAATGACGGCACCAGAAAGGCACCGGTCGGCACCAGAAAGAACAGAAACAACATCGGCGCCAGCAGCCGCCGGAACACCCGCGGCCCCAGCGTTACCAGCAAGACGACCTCGAACATTGCGACGACCACCAGTTGCCGGCCCTCATTGACGTCGAAGATCGCCGCGACCAGCCAAACCGCGGATAGGAGCGGCATGGCGACGAGCGGCCAAAACGCCGGCGCCGGCGACATCGACGCGATCGCCGCCCGCCTCTCCCACAGCAGAAACCCGATCAGCGGCAGAATCAGAAAGCAATGATTGTAGGCCGTCGACTCGATCCACACACGTACCGCCGCCGCGACGTCGTGGCGAAATACCGCGCCGAAGACGAGGGCCGACAATCCGATCAGCACTACCGCCGCCGGCCAACCCCGGGCGGGTGCTGCAGCGTCGAGGCGGCCCGTGGCAACCGGGGGCGGCCCCATTGGCAAGGCATTTGCCGAGGTGGCTCGATCGTCCGGTGAACCCGGCCCGTGCAAGACATCCATGGTCAGCCGATCCCCCTGACGATCAATGGCCCGAGCCGGGTCGCGAGCGCCAGCGGCAATCTTTTCCACAGGGCGGCCAACCGGGCGTATTTGGGATTGAGCGGGTTCAAATCGGGCACGTCGTGGTGTTTTGCCAACCGGAACTGATAAACCAATGGCATCGGCTCGAACCCCCAATTGCGTTTGAACGCGTATGCCCCTGTGCCGATCTTGCTGCGGCCGAAATCGAAATGGCGGCAGCCGCGCTCGCCGGCTCGCCGCATCACCTCCCAATACATGAAATCGTTGGCGGCGAGCGCCCGCGCCGCCACGCCCCCGCCGCCGTAGAACGGCAGAACCGTGTCGCGAAAATAAAAGTTGAGCACTGCCGCCACCGCCTTTTGATCGCGGGTCACCGTGACAATGTCCGAGGCATTGGGGAATTCTTCCCGCAAGATCTGGAAATAAGATTTGGCAAATACCGGGGTTCCGAGATTATGCACGCTTTCGGCATAGATTTTATGAAGACGGCCAACATCGTCGTCGATATGCGAGCGCAGCCCGTTCTGCATGCCCTTGCGAATCATCGCGCGCTGCTTGCGCGGCACAGATTTCAAGTTAACCTCGGCCGCGGCTTCGATCGGCTTACGAAAGATCGCGTAAAGGCCCGACCTATTGGCCCAATCGGCGCGGCCTTCGGAGAAGCTGCGGATTTCGAGCACCGGTGCTCTGAGCGTATCCATCAGGCGCACGGCGCTCTCTTCGAGCGCGGCGAGGCTGGCCGGGTCGGCGGCGATCGGGCCGCCCTCGACGGCATAGGCGTTGGCGATCAGCGACGAGCCGAACAAGGCCGATCTGAGATGGGTCAGCGGCAGCACCCCGGTCACCTGGCCGGCGCGCTCGGCCAAGAGGTAATGGGTGCGGTGGCCAAAGGCGCGCTCGATCACCCGCCGCCACGGCGAGAGATGAAAGAACGTTCCGTCCGGGCGAGCGCGCACGAAATTGTCCCAGCGCTCGGCATCCCGCGGCTGGAACGATCTCACCGCGAGCGGCGATAGTCCATCCATCCGGAGATCAGAGGATAGGGGCCTGAGGCCTCGCTCAGATAGAGCCGGTCCATGCGCGTCCAGGCGAAATCGCGCAGCAAGCGGCGCAGCCGGGGTGCGGTGCGGCGGAGGTTCAGATAATGCCGCGCCCGCGAGCGCAGCGGCGCCTGGCGCTGCCGCGGCTGCCCGGGATCGACCTCCCAGGGATGCAGATAAAACACCGGGGGTGCAGCACCGGCGGTCCCCGCCCGCGCCAGCAACAGGCGGCTGAGCGCGTACGGAAACAGGCGGAAGTAACCGCCGCCCGAAGCGGGCACGTCATTTCCCAACACCCGCACGGTGGTCAGCGGGATTTCGATCATTTCGCGGCAGGGAGCGAATGGGAAGCGCGGTGCGTCGGGACTGCCGTAGATGTCGTGCCGCACCGGGTAGACGCTCGAACTATAGCGGTAGCCCTCCTCGGCCAGGATCGGATGAGCCCAGGCAGTGTCGCGGCCGATCGAGAAGGTCGGTGCGCGATAGCCGTAAACGATAACGCCGCCAGCATCTTCGAGAATGCGCTTGCTGGTGCGTACATCCTCGCGAAAAGCCGCCCGCGATTGACGATCAACGCGGCGGTGATCAGCACCGTGGCTGGCCAGTTCGTGACCCTCGGCGACGATGCGCCGCACCAGCGCCGGATGCTGCCGCGCGATGCAGCCCAACGTGAAAAACGTCGCCTGAACGCCCGCCTCACCCAGGATATCGAGTAGCAGCCCGGTGTTGCGCTCGACCCGTTCCGGCAAGCGGTGCCAATCCTTGCGGTCGATCGTAGCGGCAAAGGCCTCGACCTGGAAATAATCCTCGACATCGATCGTCATTGCGCCCGCGACGGCGACGGCCGCTATCCGGCCTGGACCGCGGGCCCCGCGCGGCTTGCGCCGGATCGATGCGGAGCGCTTCGCCCGGAGGAGGCCGGACCAGCTTTGCCGCAGAGCTCATGGCCGTTCACCCTGAAAATAATGGGCTGCGATTTCGATCGCCCGGCGGATCAGGCGCTCGTGCCGGTCGACGCTTTTTTCGAGCCCCGCCAGTCGCTCGACGACTGCTGGAAGTGCCGCGCCCAGAGCCCCCTTTTCGGCATCGACACCGGGCGCCGGCGCTGTGCTGACCACGGCAATTTCTTCGCGCAGATCGCTGGCAACTTTGTCGACGGCGTTCGCGGTCAAGGTGTGGAGCTGCTCGAGAAAGCCATACAACAGCAGGCGCGAGCACAAAGTGTTGATCCGCCGCGGCACGCCCTCGGTGTACTGATGGATTACTGGAAACGAGGAATTGGTGAATTGCGGATCGCCCTTCCATTCGGCGCGCCGCAAGCGGTGCTCGATATAAGCTCTGGTCTCGGCCTCGCTCAACGGCCCGAGATGGTAGGCGGCCGTCACCCGCTGGCGCAACTGCTCGAGCCCCGGGCTGCCGAGGATCGCGCGGAACTGCGGCTGTCCGAGCAGAAAGCTCTGTAACGCCATGGTTTTGTCGACGACGATGTTGGACAGCATGCGCAACTCTTCGAGCGCTTCGAAAGACAGGTTCTGCGCCTCGTCGACGATCAGCAACACCCGCTTTCCGGTGCGGTGCTGAGCCAGCACGAAATCGTTGATGCGCTGCAGTAGCGCGCCCTTGGCGAGCCCCTCCTTGGCGATGCCGAAACCGGCGGCGACCATGTGCAGCAGGTCGTCGCCGCCGAGTTGGCTGGTTACGATCTTGGCGGTGACAAAGCTGTTCTCGCTAATCGTCGCCAGCAAATTGTCGACCAAGATCGTCTTTCCTGCCCCGACTTCGCCGGTAATGATGATGAAGCCTTCGGCATGGTGCAGGCCGTAGACCATATAGGCCATCGCTTGCCGATGGACGCTGCTCTCGAAAAAGAAGCGAGCGTCGGGCGTCAGCTGAAACGGCCGGGTGGCGAGCCCATAGAACTCGGCATACATGGGCTCAAAACGCCTTGGTCAGCAGAAACTCGAGCGAGTTCACCACCACGCTGCCGCTACCCCCGCTGGACACCACTGCCCCGCCATTGGGCTGATACGAAAAGGTATAATAGACCGATCCGGTGAGGTTGCGGGTGAGCAGATAGTTGAACCCTAGATTAGTAGTCAACGTCCTTATATTATCGATCGGAACGGTGCTACTGATCGTAAGCACATTGGCGCTGTTGGTGTAGCCGAGCGAAGCGCTGCCGTTGAGATCGGGCCGGATATCACGTTCCCAGGTGAAAATTCCCCCGACGCTCTTGGTCGTACCGGTGGTCGGCGGCGTCAATGAGGTCTGGGTGTCGTAAAAACCGTACAACGAATAGTGGTTGATGCCGATCGCGTCATTGATCCCGAGATTGAACAGGTGCTGACGATAGACGCCGTTCGTCAGCCCCAAGCCCGGGTTATAGAACGCGGTCGGCAGGTTCGAATACTGATCGACGATCGCGCCGTAGGGGTTGAGCGTCGAGGTGGAGAGCGCGGATTGCAGGTATTCCGACGGGGTGCTGATCCCTTGCACCAAATTTGCGTTCACGTTCATTGTCGGCGTGATATTGAACGAGGCATCCCCGGTGAAGCCGTACACGCCCTGCTGGCGACCGTATTCGAGGCTGAGGAACCCCTTGTTATAGCCGTTAAGACCGACCCGTCCGCCGGCGAGCCAAGTGAGGCCGGCGAAGGTCGCCGCCGGGGCAAAGGGATATTGCAGATTCTCGTAGCCGATCCGGCCGAGTGCGGCAATGTTCGGAGTAAAGCGATATTCGAGATCGTCGAAACTGCTGAACTGCGAATTGCGGCTGGTCGAGGATGAGTTGAAATTCGAGGCGTCGACAGTCAATCGCGACAGGCCGCGCACGAAATTCTGGCCGGTTGCCGCGGTAAACGTGCCCTCGTTCAGGATTCCGTTGGCTAGCAGGGTCGAATTCGGCGATAGGGTCGGCGCCGCGGCTATGGTATTGCCGCCATAGTTGGTCGCACCAAAGCGATAGCGCAATTCGGTGTCAACCAGGCCGTCGATCAATTCGCGCAGATAGGGCGACACCGTATTAGCGTATACCTGGGTCTGCCGGGTCCGCGGCAGCAGGGTCGGATTGACAAAGCCCAGACCGGCCAATGGCGAGGCCTGGGTGATCACGCTGTGGGCGTCGACGAACAGTCGGTCAGGAACAATGGTACCGGTGCCGCTGGCATAGAGACTGGCGAATATCTGATCGAGTTCGCTGGTTGGAGTATAGACGTCGCCTTCGGCCGTGCCGGTGAACACACCCTTCAGCCGCGGCGTGTCGGCCGATATGCTGACCCCCGGCAATAATCGGGTTTCGGCGGCCGCAGTCCGGTTGGAGGAAGTGTAAAGCGCATTGTCGGTAAACCGCTCGCCCACCGAAGCGTAGGGCTGGATCAGCACCGCCGGCGTATTGGGATTGTATTGCTGCAGCGTGCTGATCCCGGCCCCGGGGATCGGCAGGGCCAAGGAATAGAGAGGTTGCTGCGGCTCCGGCAGGGTGATCCCGTTGGGCAAAGCGTTGGGCGGGGTCAGCGGATTGGGCAGGCCGAATGGGCCGGACGGTGCCGGCGGCAGAATGTCGGGGGCGGGCGCGCCGGGACCCACGCCAGAAAGCCCGCCCCCGCCCGTCTCGAGCCCGCCCGCGCCGCTCACTGGCTGCGCCTCGCTAGGCAGCGCTCGGGTTAGGCCCGCGATCAGGAGAAAGGAAAGCCCCAGCCGCAAACGCGCGGTGGCCGATAGCGTGCCTGCGAGGCCTTTAGGCTGGCGCCGTCTTGTCCGAGCGCAATTCATGGCCCTCGCCGCCGGGATAATTATAACCATAGCCGTAGGAGCCGAAATGTGCGCTCGTCAACTCGCTCTTGTTCAGCAACAGGCTGATTTGGGGGCAGGAACTGAGCATGCTGAGCCCGGCTTCGATCTCGTCCTGCTGAGTGCGGTGAGCTTCGACGACAAAGACGATCTGGCTGACCAGCGGCGCCAAGGTGGCGGCGTCGCTGCTCACCATGCAGGGCGGCGTGTCGAGGATGATGAAGCGATCGGGATAGCGCCGGGTCGCTTCGGTCATCAAGGCAGCCATCCGGTTGCTCGAGAACAACTCCGGCACCTGCGGACCACCCTGCCCCGCCGGCAGAACCAGTAGATTGGCAATATTCGTGCGGACCAGAGCGTCGGACAGATCGCGGTCGCCCGCAAGCACGTCGACGATGCCTTTTTCGCCATAGATGCCAAGGATCGATTTGAGCGCCGAGTGCTGCGTATCAAGATCGACCAGCAACGCCTTCACATCCCTCTCGGAGGCAAAGGCCAGCGCGAGGTTAACCGCAGTAAAGGTCTTGCCTTCGCCCGGTCGCGCGCTGGTCACCATAATGATCCGGCCCGCCCGCTGATCACCGATCCTGCCGGCCGACCATTCGGCCATCAGGTTGCGCTTGATCAGGCGGAATTCTTCGACCGTGCGCGAGCGTTCCGAGGATGGCAGCGGGATGCCGAAGCTGGCGAGCCGGCCACGGTCGAGCACCAGTTCCGGAGCAGCGTCATCGACAGCCTGCTCCGGTTCGAGAGCTCCTGCCGGAGCCAGCGGCGGGCGCGCCGCCGGCAGGCCGATTTCGGCCGCTTCGCGCTGGCGCAGAAGCGCTGCCGCGCGCTCGATCAGTCCAATCGACTCTGCCATTAGCTCACGCCCACCGAATGGAGGCCGATGCTCAGCGCTAGCAAGGTGCCATAAACCGCGATCAGCACAAACGCGCTGGCGGCGACCCCGATCAGCTGGATCGCCTCGCGCCGCCGGGCCGCGCCCAGCGACAAGCGGGTCACGCTGCCCAGGATCGGAATGCCGAGACTGCGCAATTGGCCGATCGTCGCAAACGACCGGTCGAGCTGTAGCATCAACAGGGGTGCGGCAATCCCGGCGCCGATCCCGAACAGCAGCACCACCGATACCAGCATCGGCCGATTGGGCTCCGCCGGAAACAGCGGCAGCCGGGGCGGATCGACAATGCGGAACTGGATCTTTTGGGTTCGGGTGTCGGCGTTGTCGGCGATCTGCGCCGCCTCGCGGCGCGCCACCAACTCCTGGTAATTCTTTTTGAGCACACCATAGTCACGGTCGAGATCCTGGACCTGGGCCAATACGTTGGGCGCCGACTGCACGATCCGTTCGAGGCGGCTTTCCTCATTCTCGTCGGCAAGCAAGGTGCGCTGCGCCGCGGCGACCTTACCTTCGGCGTCGACCAGGGTGATTTTGAGCTGGTCGTAGACCGTATTGGGGATCTGCGTCTTGCCCGGAGCGCCGACGCCTCCCGAGCCGCCGCCGTCGTGCTTCGCTTCCGCCTCGAGCTCGGCGATCTCGGCTTTGGCGGCAATGACGTCGGGATGCTGGTCGGTGTATTTCAGCCGCAGCGAGTTCGAGCTGGGCGCGCAGCTGCGCCAGACGCGCCGCGTCCGGGCTCAACGAATGCCCGTCGGTGACGATCACCTGCGGGCTGCGCTCAACGGTCAACATCGGCGGTATCGAGGCCAGCTGCTTGCGCAGGGAATCGCGCGTGGTGACGGCATCGGCCAGATCATTCCTCGCCTTGACCACCGCATTGCGGGCTTGATCGAGCCGGGTGTCGCTATCTCCGGCGCTGGCCGGGGCATCCGGCGAGCGGTCCGAAATGATGTCCGGATATTGTCGGGCGAGATCCGCCCGGCGCTTTTCGGCGGCGCGCAGCTGGTCGCGATAGGAGGCGATCTCCTCATCGAGGAAGTGCTGCGCGCTATCCATCTCGCTGCGGCTGCTGCCGGCGGTCTTTTCTGCAAAAATAGTCAACAGCGACTGGACCACATTCTTGGCCACCTGCGGATCGCTATCGCGGTAGGAGATGGTCATCAGATTGGTGGTGATAGGCCGCACCTCGATGCCCTCAGCCAGCCGCTTATAGAGCGCATCCTTCTGCTCGGGAGTGGTCAGCTTTGCGTCGAGATCGGTCAGGCGGACGAGCTGCTCTAGGTTGGGCCGACTGAGCAAAGTGCGCTGCAGAAAATCGAGATGCCGCGTCGGATCGGTATCGGCCGCCAAGCCGTGCAGCAGGGGGGTCAGCAGCGGATCGACGTCGAGATAGACGCGCGAGGTCGATTCGTATTTGGTCGGGATCAAGGCGACCGCGATCCAGCCGACCGTGCACACCAGCCAAGCGATGCCGATGGCCAGCCACTTCTGCCGCCACATCGCCAGCACGACCGGCATGGCTTGCGACTTGAACGAATTCATCGACGGCTCCACTCGGGTAAGCGGGATCCCAAAGCCCCCGAAATTTCGACCGGTATCATTTCGGCCCGGTCCGCTCGGCGACCGCGGCCCCGGTTGCGGCGAGATCAACCATCGTCAGAACAGGCGCTGCGGAATAATCAAAATGTCGCCCGGCTGCAGCGCGACGTTGCTCGCAACGTCGCCGTCCTGGATCAAGTCGTCGAGGTGCACCGAATAGGTTTGCTGTCGGCCGCCGGCAGTCCGCACCAGCACTGCATCGTTGCCAGCCGCATAGCGGGTCAGACCGCCGACTTCGATCATCGCGTCGAGCACGGTCATATCGGTGCGGTATGGGAGCGCTTCGGGCTTGGAGGCTTCGCCGATCACCCGTACCTGCTCGTTGAACGGCCCGACGAACCCTTCGGCGATGACGGTGACCACCGGTTCCTTGATATATCGCGCCAGCCGCTGCTCGAGCTCCTGGCCGAGCTGGGTCGGCGTCTTGCCGATCGCGACCACGTCGTTGACTAACGGGATCGACAGGCGTCCGTCCGGCCGCACCGTTACCGTCACGCTCAGCTCCGGGTTGCGCCACACAAAGATGTTCAGCTTGTCGCCCGGGCCGATCACGTATTCGCTCGACGGCAATGCCGACGCCGGCGGGGCCGGCGGTAACGGCGGCCCGCCATGGCAGCCGGCGACGACCAGCGCAATCAGCATCCCTGCGGCGCGAAGCAACGTGCGGTGCACCCCTGCGCTCCTGTTCAGCGTTCCGACGGCGGTGAAAGGCGACATCCCACAAACGCCGACAGCGAGAGACGCCACCCCCGGTTCCGACACGTTGCGGCAAGGTACTTGCGGCGGCCAAGCAGCTATAGCACCGGTCGGCCCGACGCGCAACGAAGTTGTCGTTTACCATTCGCCTTGCCGGCCGACAAATGAGACAGCATAAGTCTGGTCGAGGCTGCAACAATTGCACGCCCGCCCGGCGCCGCCGGCGCCGCGCGGCCCGCGACCAGCGGGTCGACGATCACGGCAGTTGACTGGCATCCGAGGGTGCGGCAGCGAGGCCCCATGTGCGAGGTTTGGCTTCATCGCTCCAAGCTTGGTAGCCCCCGGCGTAGCGGCTGGTTCACAACGGCGCGCTATCATCGCTCATTCCCTCTGAACAAAAGATGAAAGCGCCCGGCGGACGGGGCTGCCGGCGCCGCTCAGACCGCCAGCATTTGCGCCAGCCCGGCGGCGGCCGCAGGGGCGCCGGGAAAGACGAAATCGAGCTGGCGGTCGGCGAGGCCCATATGCGGCCCGAGGATTGCTGCCAGCGCGGCGCGGAAATCGGTGGTGACATCGAGGTCGCGGCGCTGATAGAGCTGCGCCGCCGCAAGGCCGGGCCATTCGCCGTACACCCGTCCGCCGATGATGGCACCGCCAGCGACCCAGATCACATTGCCGTGGCCGTGATCGGTGCCGCGGTCGCCGTTCTCGCGCACGGTGCGGCCGAATTCGGAGAGCACCACGATTACAGTGTCGCGCCACGCCGCCCCGAGCCCCTGAGCAAGCTGAGCAAGCCCGCCGCCGAGCCCGCCGAGACGCCGGGCGAGCTGCCCCTTGGCGCCACCCTGATCGACATGGGTGTCCCAGCCGCCAAGACCAATAAAGGCGAGCCGGATGCGCTGGTCGCCGCCGATCAGGCGCCCGAGCCGAGCCGCCCGTGCGGCAAAGCTCGCCGGCGGCGGCGACCCGGCATCGGCGACGGCTTGTTCGCGCACCAGATCGCCGAGCAACCGGGTCCGGGCGCTGCGAGCTTCGCGATAGGCGGCGCTGAGCGCATCGTCCCCCGCATAGAGGCGGGCGAAAGCGCCGGCCAGCGGCGGGCGGTCGAGCGGCATTGGCCGGGCGTCGCCGGGTCCAAGCGGCAGATTGGCGACCGGCGCGGCGCCGGAGAGGATGCGCGCCAAGGTCGGGCCGATCATAATCGCGTCGGTCGGGCCGCGGCGGCCGGGCAGCGCCTGCAGCAGCCGGTTCATCCAGCCGTCAGCGGTGGTACTGCAGCCGGGCGTGCCGCTCTCGATGTAGCGCTGCGCCTCGAAATGGGAGCGGCTCGGATCGGGCGAGCCGGCGGCGTGGACAAAGGCGAGGCCGCGCTCGCGCCATAGCGGCAACAGCGCCGCCAATGCCGGGTGCAATCCGAAATGGCCGTCAAGGTTGAGCGCTCCGCCGGGTTCTGAAGGGCGGGCGACGGCGATCGTCGGGCGGGCTTCGTAATAGGCCGCATCGGCATAGGGCACCACGACGCTGAGGCCATCGACGGCGCCGCGCAGCAGGATCACGATTAGGCGTGTGGGCGCACCGCCGCTTCGCCCGGGGCTCGGGTCGGCGGTCGCCGCCCACGCGCCGGGGGCGAGCGGCAGGATCGCCCCGGCGAGCGCCGCGCGGACCAGGACGCGCCGGGAAAATTCGGATTTGGCCATCGCAACTCCTTATCCTGCGGCGCTGATCACCGATGCATGAAATCGGGGCTGCCGAGGATCAGCGCGGCGCGCAGCACCGGCGGCGCCGCGGCGACCACGGCGCGGGTCGAGGGCGACAGGGTCGCGCCGAAAATCTCGTCGAGGCGGACCGGATCGACCGGGTCCGGTCGATCGTGCTGCCGACCTGTTCCGGCCGCGGTTTCGGGTTCGGCGCCGAGCGGCAGAAAGCCGCGGGCGAGCGCCACGGCAAAGTTGATGCGCTGCATCGTCGCCTCTGGGCTCAGCCAGGCCGTCTCGGTATCCTGATAGCCGTCCGGGGTCTGGCAGCCGTAGAGCGGCATGCCGAGGCGGCCCATCCAGCCGAGCAGCGGGCGCACATTGTTGACCGGAATCCCGGCCGCACGCACCGCCGAGATCGCGTATTCGTAGGGTGTCTTGTATTTCAGCCCGGCGCTGTCCCAAAATTCGGGGCTGGCGAACAACGTCGCCAAGACCATGCGGATGTCGCCGCCGGTGGCGAGAAAGCGGGCGGCGAGGCGTTCGACCAGCGCCGGCGGCGGGGTGTCGGCGACAAAATACTGAGCCAGCTCATAGCTGATATGGCGAGCCGTCGCCGGGCTCCGGGCCAGCATGTCGAGCGCCTCTTCCCCCTCGGCCCGGCCCTGGGCGAGGAGCCGGCGCCCGAGAAACACCTTGGGCCCGTAATCGTGATCGGCGCCCTCGAACACCGCGGCGACGCCCGGAAATTCGACCGAGTTCGGCGGATTGACCCGCCACCCGGTAAACACCCGCGCCAGGGTGGTGACGTCGTTCTGGGTATAGCCGCCGTCGACGCCGAGCGTGTGCAGCTCCATGACTTCGCGGGCATAGTTTTCGTTGAGTCCGCGCGCGACGTTCTGGGTATTGTCGAGATAGACCAGCATTGCCGGGTGCTTGGCTACGGCGAACAACAGGTCGCGGAACCGGCCGAGTGCGTAGGGGCGGATCGCCTCGTCCTCATAATTGCCGATCCAGATCCGGTCGAGCCCGTCGCCGGCAAAGACGTTGAAATGGTTAAACCAGAAATTGACCATAACCTGCTGCAGCTGACGCCGGCTCAGCACCGCCTCGAGCACGCGCGCCGCTTCTG
This sequence comes from uncultured Alphaproteobacteria bacterium, assembly GCA_963755435.1. GTDB lineage: Bacteria > Pseudomonadota > Alphaproteobacteria > ATCC43930 > CGMCC-115725 > AP-15. The sequence goes on along the minus strand of CAVWJX010000005.1, from coordinate 1,301,526 downwards.
CTTGGCGGACCACCCGCGCGGCCCGGACCTGTTGCGAGCGGATTTCGGCCAAAGTCGGGCGGACCCCGTCCACTGTCCGCAACGGCCCGTAGAGCTGGCGCAGCGCCGCCGCGTCAAGCCCCCGGGTGTCGAGCTCGGCCAAGGCGAAGCGCAGTGCAATCGGCTCCTCGATCGCGGCCGGATCGAGCTGCTCGGCAATGTAGCGCTCGACCCCGATCGTCTTGACATAGTTGAAGTCGTCAAGCGTCGGGCCGAACGCCAACCGGTTCAGCACATGGATGATCCGGGCGTCGTCATCGGCGGCGCGGGCGGGCCCGAGCAACCCGATCAGCACCGCCGCGGCCAGCAAAAGTCGAGCCAATCGATACGTCATGGATTGGCCGGGAGGCAAAGGGCATGCCGTCATTCGTTCGCTCAGCAGCGGGCCGGCGCTCCAGCGATGCTGCCGCTCGCCAAACTCTCGGCCCGGTCCTGGACTCTGACAATCGGGTCGATCCGGCCCTGATCACCGCAGACGATGTCGCAATAGGTCATTGCTGCCGCCCCCGCCCAGCGATGCAAGGATAGCGTAAGCTCGGGCCCCGGCAAAGGCAGCAATCAGCTGTGCGCCGGAGCTTTCGCGACGCGGACCTTCCTGCCGCCGGGCCAGCTGATCGCTCAGGGTGAGCGGACCGCGCCGTTGGCGATCCAGCGATTGGCCGATATTCGGATCAGGAAGGCGACGTCGGCGGCGTTGCAGCCGGCCGTCGACGAGTTGAACGAGCCGTCGAACTCGGCGTTGCCCTTGGCGCTCAAGGCGACGAGCGGGGTGTCGATCGCCACCGGGCTCGCCGATTTGGGGGCGCACACCAGGGTTCCCTTGACCTGGGTCACGGTGGCCCGCGTGCCGATGCCGTTGCCGCCGGCGAGGACGAGGCCTCTGACCTCGAAGTCTACGGTGCCGTCGGCCAGATCGACATAGGCGTGGCCGCCGAGTGCCGACCATGGCTGCATGCCGCCGCCAATGCCGCCGACCACGTTACCCGGCTGGATGATGCCGATCATCGTCTGCCAGCGCACGCTGCTGCTGTTGCCACCGCCGTCAGCCCGCCCGGCCGGCGCCAGCGCAGTCAGCAGCAAAACGGCCCCGACCACTCCCGCACCGACCTTTCCGGTCCCGACCATTCCAGCGATTGCTCCCATGGCTTTTCTCCCCGAAATTCGCGAGCCGGCTGGCGATCAGCGATCGAGGCCGGCTTTTTCTTTGGGTGATCATAATCCCGGAGGCGAATCGGCGCAAACCCGCGGCCGCCCGGCGGCCGTCCGCTCAGGCGATGATGTCGGGGATCAGCAGGAACAGGTCGGTGTCGCCGGTTTCCTGCCCGGCGGCGGTCAGCATCGCGTGCGCCTGACCCCGATGATGGGTCTGGTGGTTAAAGAAGTGTGCTACCAGCAGCCGCTTCGGCGCACGCATCTCGCGATTAGCCGCACCGCTGAACCAGACCAGGTCTTGACCGAGCCAAGCATCATCAATCTTGTGCGCCCAGCGTGTTATACTGGCGTCGGCCTGTTCGCGTGCCACGGCGAGCTCGGCGAAGCCCGCGATCATCCGCGCACTTTCTTTGATTGGGGTCGTGGGCTTCTCCCAATCGTCGAAGCGCGACATCCACTGCCGGTCGCCCCAAAGGATATGGGTCAAGGTTCCCTGGATCGAGCCCCAGAACGCGCCGCGCGGCGCCTGCCGCTCGGCGTCCGACAGCCGGGCCGCGGCGCCGTAGAAGCGCCGGTTCATCTCGGCGTTGTATGCCGCCATGGTGCGCACATAAGCTGACGTGATCATCGCCAAATTCGTCCCTTCAATCGCCACGCGCCTCAGCGGCCCTTGAACGGCCCCGGCCGGCGCTTTTCGGCAAAGGCGCGCGCCGCTTCGTGAAAATCCTCGGTCAGATAGAGCTTCAAGGGTGCGGTCTGCATTGCCACCTCGCTCTCGAGCCGCTCCATGTACCAGCGTCGGGTGCGCACCGTCGCGCGCACCGAAAGCGGCGGGTTCTGGGCAATCTCGACGGCAAGTTCGCGCGCAGCTACGAGATGCTCGCCCGCTGGCGCCACTCGGTTGACGATGCCGGCCGCCAGCGCCTCCTCGGCGGTAAAGAAGCGGCCGGTCAGCGCGACCTCGCTGGCGAAAGCCGCACCCCCGCGGAAATTCAATAAAGCCCAGTATTTCGAGCCGCCGAGCCCACGCGAGGTTTCGGTCACCTGGAATTTGGTCCCGGCCGCGGCGACGATCAGATCGCATTCGAGCACGATGCCGAGCGCCAGCCCCATCGCGTAGCCGTGCGGTGCGGCAATGACCGGCTTCCAGTTGACCGATCGGGTCAACAAATCGGCCGAGTTGGCGCCCCAGCCCTGCGGCCCGCCATGTTGCAGGAATTCCTCGCGCCGGCGCAGCTGGCGCTGATGCACGTCGGCGCCGCTGGAAAAAGCGCGGCCGGCGCCGCAGATGATGGCGACTTCGGCCTCGGGATCGAGATCGAAGCGACGCAAGGCCTCGGCCAAATGCCGCACCAGATCGTCGCTGAATGCGTTCAGCCGATCCGGCCGATTGAGGGTCAGGGTGGCGACCCGATCCGAGCGAGCGTATTCGACCAGGCTCTCGACATCAGTCTCGGCCATTTCTTTCCCCTCTCGTCCGGGTTTGGCGCCACGCCCGGACGCCGTTCCCGCCGACGGTCGAGAGTGGTACGCGACTGCCGCCGAGTCCAGCCCCCGCGCCCATATTACCAGCGTCGCCGAACCAAGCCTGTCGCCAGAGCGGCGCTCGTGTCGAGCCAAGAGAGATTTCTAGGGGTGCGCCGAAAGAGGCCCGCTCGCCACCGCGGCGGGCCCGTCGTCGGGTTCGGCTATCTGCCAGTGTTCGGCGTGGTCGCGCCCGGGCTCGGCGGATTGGCGCCGGCGTTCGGCATGGCCGCTCCAGGGCTGCCCGCCCCGTTCGCAGGCGCCATGGCGCCAGTCTCCGGCGGCGCGCTCGACCCCTGACCGTTGCCGATGAGGCTGTTCATCGTATCCTGGTCAAGCTGCGCGGTCACCGGCAGGCCGTTCTTGCGCTGATAGCGCTGCAATGCCTGACGGGTTTCGGAGCCTACAATGCCGTCGATCCTGCCGCGGTACAGGTGATCCTGCCGCAGCTGCTGCTGCGCCTGACGGACCTCGCTGCGCGAGACCGGCGCGGTGGCCATATTTGGCTGGCCGGGATTAGCGTTCGCGTACGGCGAAGGCGTTACCGGCTGGTTCGCGCCGGTCTGCGGCATCGGCGATTGCGCGGCGCCGGTTGACGACTGATCGGTTGCGGCCTGGCCGGTTGGCGACGTGGCGGTGGGCGACGTGGCTGGCGGCGTCGCGCTCGGCATGGTGTTGCTGGCGGCGTAAATCGGGCCGGTGCCGGCGATTGCGAGGGCGACCGCCGAGGCCGTCGCCAGGATGAGCCGCTTCATCATATACCTCCAAATCTGTTTCTGGCGCATGCTGCGCTCGTCCGCGCAAACCTCCCTCTCGCGCAGCGCGTTCCCCGCCGACAAGCAGCTGACATAGAAAAGCCCCGCCGCTCCGTAGCCGCAGAGGATCACGCCCAGGCGCAGCCGCCCGATGCCTAACCCGCCCAAACGTTCGGTCGGTCATTCGCGCCCGGCAGTCATTCGCGCCGGAACGTCACCACCAAGACGTCGCGATAGGCCGGGCGGCGCGGATCGAGCGGCTCGACCGGGGTAACGCCGTGAAAGACGCGGCTATCGTCGACCAGGGCCGAATTGAGCGGCCGGGTCAGGGTGAAGCTGCCGAGCGGACGCTTGGCCCGATCGTAGATCGTGGTCTCGCCGCTCTCGACATTCTCGCGGCGCACCATCAGCACCAGCACCCAGTCGACCCCGTCGCGATGCATACCTTCCGGTGTCGGCCGGCCCTGCTGGCCCGCCCGCGCCTCGATGCGGAACTGGTGCAGCTCGACGTGCCACGCCTCGGGTCGGATCGCCGCCGGAGTCATCCGATCGAACAGCTCATGGCAGGTGCGCAGGATCGCGCCGAGAGCTGGATGACGGATGACGTCCTCGGTGACCGGGTCGAACCAGCGCTCGACGCCGCCGTTGAGCGGGTTGTAGTCCTGGCTCTGGTAGTGCGGCTGATGCGGCTTGCGCACAATCCCGGCTGGGCTGGCGCGCAGCGCGGCAAAGCGGCGACGGCGATAGCGGCCGCCATCGGCCATATAGGCGTCGACCCCGAGGTCATTCCAGCTGGCGGCAAAAGATTGCCAATCGTCCAATGCAGGCTCGCCGAGCAGCCCCGCCATCTGCGGCGCCTGGACAAAGGCGAAGCCCGTCTGTTCGATCGTCGCGGCGAGTGCGCGCTGCGAGCCGCTCATCCCTGCCCCGCCTCTCTCACGAGACCGCTTCGGCGACCAGGCGCAACGCTGCGACATCAGCCCCGGCCAGCACCAGCGAGCCGACCCGGTGGTCGCGGGCGAGATCCTTCCAGGCCTGCAGCCGGTCGCGGATGCGCTCTTTCGGGCCGATCAGCGACGTTTCGTCGATCAGCGCGTCGGGCACTTCGGCCTCGGCCTCCTTGCGGCGGCCGGCGAGATAGTGCTCCTGAATCGTTGCCGCCGCCGCCGCGTAGCCCATGCGTATGGCCAGGTCGTTGTAATAGTTCTTCGAGCGCGCGCCCATACCGCCGATATAGAGCGCCAGATTGGGCCGGATCGCATCGCGGCAGGCCGCGACATCGTCGCCGATGCTGACCCGTAGATAAGGTGCCACATCGAAATCCGCGAGGGTTTTGCCATTGCCGGCCTTGGCGATGCCTTCGAGGATCGGTGCGGTGATCGCCCCGGCCTGCTCCGGCGACATGAAGAACGGCAGGGTCCCGTCGGCCACCTCGCCGGCGGTGCGCAGCCCCGCCGGGGCGACCGCCGCGGTGTAGATTTTCAGGCTCGGGTCGCCGTGGATGATGCTGCGCAAGGGCTTGGCGAGCCCGGTCGAGCCCGGCCCGGTGTACGGGATCTGATAGTGTTCGCCGTGAAATTCGAGCGGCGCCTTGCGCTCGAGGATCTGGCGGATGATGGCGATGTATTCGCGGGTGCGGGCGAGCGGCTTGCCGAACGGCACGCCGTGCCAGCCTTCGATCACCTGCGGCCCCGACGGGCCGATGCCGCACAGAAAGCGATTGCCGGAGAGCGCCTGCAAAGTCATCGCCGTCATCGCGGCGCAGGCCGGAGTGCGCGCCGGCATCTGCATGATGCTGGTGCCGGCCTTGATCCGCGTGGTCTGGGCCAAGACCCAGGCGACCGGCGATACCGCGTCGGTGCCGTAGGCCTCGCCGCACCACACCGCTTCATAGCCGAGCCGCTCGGCTTCGCGTACCAGATCCATATCGATGCCGGCTGCGGCCGAGACCCTGAGCGCGATCGCCAGTTTCATCGTCAAACTCCGAGCTCGTCGCCGTGGGCCGCTATCTCAAAGCTTTGCCACCACCCGAGCGATCCGCTCGACTGCGGCGAGCCAGTCGTCGAGGGTGCGCTCGGCGGGCTCGACCAGCACGTGGCCGACGCCGGCCTCGGCATAGCCGGCGAGCCGGGCGGCGAGCGCCGCCTCGTCCTTGCCGTCCCAGCTACTGCGGACCGAGATCGCGAATTCGGGCTCCGGGCGCACGGTGCGCAACCGGCGCGCGATCGAGGAGGCCTGCTCGGGCGAGACTCGCGAGCCGTGCCAGCCATCGAGCCGCAACGCACGCGTCAGAGCCCGCTCCGAGCTGCCGCCGATCCAGATCGGGATCGGCTTTTCAGGCTGCGGCAGCATCCGCATGTTTTCGATCACCGCCGGGATGTGGCGCGCGGTAAAGCTCACCGGGTCCCAGCTCCACACCGCGCGCATCAAGGCGATGCCTTCGTCCATACGCCGGCCGCGCTCGGTGAACGGCACCCCCAGCGCGGCGAACTCGGCTTCGAGCCAGCCGACCCCGGCGCCGAGGATCAGCCGCCCCTCGGATAGGTTCTGCAACGTCGCCAATTCCTTGGCAAGCGGCAACGGATGGCGCATCGGCAGCACCAGGACGCTGGTGCCGAGCCCGATCCGGCTGGTGCAGGCGGCGGCCCAGGTCAGGGTCAATACCGGATCGTAGAAGATTGCCGAGGGCGGATAGGGCGCGTCCCTGGGCAGGATGATGTGCTCGCTCGCCCAGGCGTCGGCAAAGCCCAACTCCTCGGCCTGGACCGCGGCGCGCCGGATCGCTTGCGGCCCGGCCTTGCGCCCGATATGCGGCAGATGGATCCCGATCCGCATCGCTCGCCTCCGCAACCTTTCGGGATTTCGGACGGCCGATCAGGATTGCGCGGCGGCGGCCAGACGGCGGGCGCGGGCGCGCATATAAGAATTGCGACTGCGCGGGCGCTGCGGCCCGGCCTGGGCTCCGCCGGTGGTGCTGTTGCCGCTGCTGCCGAGAGGCGCGGATTGCTTTTCGGCATAGCGGGCGTCAAAGGCGTCGTCAGTAAACCCCGAGAGCGCAGCGCCCGCCTCGGTATGGCCGATCTCCAGGCCGCCGATATCCCGGTCGACTGACATCGCTTCCTCCGTCGTTTATGGTGTTTCTTACCTACGGTTCAGATCGATCGCGGCTGACCGCTGGGGCTACTGCACCGCCAACAGCTTGACGTCGAACATTAGAGTGGCGTTGGGCGGGATCACGCCGCCGGCGCCTCGCGCACCGTAGCCGAGTTCGGGCGGGATGATCAGGGTGCGCTCGCCGCCAACTTTCATGCCGGCCACCCCTTCGTCCCAGCCGGCGATCACCTGGTGGGCGCCAAGGGTGAATTGGAATGGCTGGCCGCGATCGAGCGAGCTGTCGAACTTGGCGCCCTTGGCCCCGTCCTTGTAAAGCCACCCGGTGTAATCGACGGAGACCTTGTCCCCGGCAGCGGCGACCGCGCCGTCGCCCTGCTTGGTATCGATGTATTTCAGTCCGTCTGGCATCTCGATCACCTGGCTTGGCGCCGCAGCGGCGTGCCCCAAGCGCGCACCGGCGGCGATCATGGCAAGCGCCACGGCGGCGCCGGCGAGGCGAAGCGGTATCATGATTTCCCGGCCTTTCGATATCAAAAGAAGACGCAGCGATGCCGCGACCGGCGGGCTCGGTGCGACCGCGGCTCGTCGCCGACGGGCGATAGCAGGTTGGTCGCCTCGAGTCCAAGCCAATGAATCATTTGCATCCGATAAATGCACAATATTCATAAGTCATGGTGCAAAACCGATCAGCAGAGTTTGTTTGTGACCCGAAACGCCACAATCAAGGGGAAGTTGTTGCTGGACGCAATGGCGAAGCGTAGGATTCGTTTCGCATCTTTCGAAGGGTGCGGGGCGGGCACCGGCCCCGGTGGGAAGGGCCCGCCACGACGGCCCAGGCTCGAACCGGGCGGGGCAACGAGGAGAAACAAATCATGGCGTATGATCTTTTGATCAAAAACGGGCGCGTCGTGGACGGTTCGGGGGAACCGGCGTTCGCGGCAGATGTGGCGGTGCAGGACGGCAAGATCGTCGGAGTCGGCAAGTACGCCGGCGCCGCCGCCAAGCGCACGATCGATGCCGAAGGGCGGGTCGTGGCGCCCGGATTTATCGACCATCATACCCATTTCGACCCGCAGGCGGTCTGGGACCCCTATTGCGGCTCGTGGGTGCATAACGGCCATACCACGGTTGTCGTCGGCCAATGCGGCCAGGTCATCGCCCCGGTTCGGCCCGGCGATAGCGAGTGGTACCTCGAATTCTTCTCCGACGCGGAACAGATCCCGCTCCCGGTCATGAAAGCCGGGGTCGACGTGACCTGGGAATTGGTCGGCGACTATCTGAATGCCCTCGGCAAGCGGCGCGGCATCAACGTCGGCACCTTGGTCGGCCATTCGGGCGTCCGCCGCTATGTGATGGGCGAGGCTTCCTCCGAGCGGCAGGCGACCCCCGAGGAAATGGCTGCCATGCAGCGGCTGGTTCGCGAGGCGATGCATGACGGTGCACTCGGCTTCTCGACGGCCCCGAAAGATCGCGGCGACCCGGCCGGAGTCGGTGACGACGCCGAGCGTTGGGCGCTTGCCAGTGTGCTCGGCGAACTCGGCACCGGCGTGTTCCAGGTTGCCGGCGGCGCGCCGGGCGGCACCAAACAGACCCGTGAGGTCGCCCGCCAGCTGGCGGCGCGCACCGGACGGCCGTCGATCTACAACTTGATGTCGGATCCGATCGCCAACCCCGACGAGTGGGTCGAGCATCTGCGCTGGCTCGAGGATGGGTTCAAGAGCGGTGCGCGCTGCTACGGCTCGTGCCTCTCGACCGTTGCCGGGGCGATATTCGATCTACAGCGCGGCCTCAATGTGCCGCAGGACGAGGACATCACCCACCCCGAAGGCATCTTCCGCGGCATGCCGACGTGGGACAAGGTCATGGCCCTGCCCTATCAAGAGCGTATGCGGGCGTTCCGCGACCCCGAACTACGCAAGGCGTTGTCGGCCGAAGCGGTCGAAGGGACGATCGAGCAGCAAGGTGGCATGACCGATCGGCGCGGCCGCGCGCGCGGCTTCTTCAACCGGCGCTGGGATCTCGTCCAGGTATTCATGACGACGAAGGGGCAGAACCGCCATCTCGAGGGCAAGAGCGTCGCGCAGATCGCGAAGGATCAGAACAAGAGCATTATGGACGCCTTCCTCGATCTGTCGCTCGACGAAGACCTGAACACCTGCTTCCAGGCGATCGACCGCAACAACGATCCGAAGACGCAGAAGCACATCCTTGGCTCGCAATATACCGTGATCGGCACCAGCGACGGCGGTGGCCGGCCGCACACCGCCGACCGGCACGAAACCAGCACGAATTTGCTGGGGCATTGGGTGCGCGAACAGCAGGTGATGACCCTCGAAGAGGCGGTCTATCGGCTGACCGGCAAGACGGCGCTGATGCACGACATTACCGATCGCGGCTTCATCGCCGCCGGCAAGGTCGCCGACATCACGATCTTCAATCCCGACACGATCGCGTCGAAACCGCGCGAACCGGTCGCGACGCTGCCGGCGGGCGGTGTGGAGGTCAAGCGCGAAGCGGTCGGGATCGACCATGTGATCGTCAACGGCACGGTGCTGCTCGACCACGGCCAGCTGACCGACGCATTGCCCGGCCAGATCGTCCGCGGCCCGCTCTATCAGGGGGCGCGCGCGTAAGTCGCCGACCGGTACTACCGCGCCTGCCCGGACCTCGCTCCGGGCATGCCGGCACCGGGTATAAAGATTGACCAACGAACGTCGTGGCCGGATTTGTCCGGCCACGCGTGCTTCATGCATGCACCGACAGGAGGATCGCCATGGCCGAAGGGGCGAAGCGGATCGAGCAATTGACGCCGGAGCTGGAGCGGATCGTCGCAACCTCGCAGTCAATCGAGGAGCTGGCCGACGGTTTTGGCGGATCGCAAGGACCAGCCGAGGGGCCATTGTGGTGGCGCGAGGGCGGCTATCTTGTGTTCAGCGACATCCATAACAACCGGCGCATGAAGTACGAGCCGGGCCGGGGCGTGTCGTTGCTGTTGGAGCCGACCAACCGCGCCAACGGACTGACCCGCGACCTGCAAGGGCGGCTCATCGCCTGTGAGCACGATTCGCGCCGGGTCACCCGGCAGGAGCCGGACGGCAGCATCACCGTCGTTGCCAACAGCTTTCAGGGCCGCCAATTGAACCGGCCCAACGACGTCGTCGTCAAATCCGACGGCTCGATCTATTTCACCGATCCATGGACCAGCCCGAACGCGCCGAACCAGTGGGATCTGACCTTTTGCGGGGTCTACCGGGTGACCCCCGACCTCGGCACCCTGAGCCTGTTGATCGACGATTTCGTCCTGCCCAACGGCCTCGCGTTTTCACCCGACGAGAGCGTGCTCTACGTCAACGACACACGCCGCGGCCATATCCGTGCGTTCGAACTCTTGCCCAACGGCACCTTGGCCAAGCATAGCGACCGGGTGTTTGCCGATTTGCGCGGGCCCGAGCCGGGTGTGCCCGACGGTATGAAAGTCGATGTCGAGGGCAACGTCTATTGCGGCGGCGCCGGCGGCTTGTGGATCATGGACCCGAAGGGCAAAAAGCTCGGCCGCATCGTCCACGGCGCTTCGGCCACGACCAACCTTGCCTTTGGCGGCGCCGACTGGAAGACGCTCTATTTCACCAGCCGCAACCATCTGGGCGCGGTCAACGTCAAGATCGCCGGCATCCCGGTGCCCGTCGGCAAGAAATAGCGGCCGGCCGGCGAGCCGCAGGCCACCTATGCGGCGCCGGCGAGACCGCGCTGGGCCAATAGCGCGGCGACCTGCGGCTCGCGGCCGCGAAAGGCGCGATAGAGCGCCATCGGGTCGCGGGTGTCGCCGGCGCTATAGATCGCCTTGAGCCGTGCGGCCAACTCCGGGTCGAACACATCGCCCGCTTCGGTAAAGGCGGCAAAGCCGTCGGCGTCGAGCACTTCAGCCCAGAGATAGGCATAATACCCGGCGGCATAGCCCCCGCCGGCGAACAGGTGCTGGAAATGCGCCGGGCGATGGCGCAAGCCGATCTCGCGCGGCACCTCGTAGCGCTGCAAGAATTCGCGCTCGAACCGGTCCGGGTCGAGGGTCTCGGGCTGCGGGTCGCGATGGAGCTCAAGGTCGAGCAGCGCCGAGGCGGTGTATTCGACCGTGGCAAAGCCCTCATTGAAGTTGCGCGCGGCGAGCAGCCGGCCCAGCAACGCCTCGGGGATCGGCTTGCCGGTTTGGTAATGGCGAGCATATTTGCGCAGGTTCTGCGGCGCCGACATCCAATGCTCGAAGATCTGCGACGGAAACTCGACGAAATCGCGACGCACCGCGGTGCCGGATTGCGAGGGGTAGCGTACCCGGCTCAACAGCGCGTGCAGCCCATGGCCGAATTCGTGAAACAGGGTTTCGGCGTCGTCGAAGCTCAATAGGGTCGGTGTCCCGCCGGCGGCATCCGATTTGGCGAAGTTGTTGTTGTTGACGACGATCGGCGTCACCGGGCCATCGAGGCTCTGCTGATCGCGGTAGCGGCTCGACCATGCCCCCGAACGCTTACCGGGCCGGGCGAAATTGTCGTGCAGGAAGAGGCCGACATGGGCTCCCGCGTGGTCGCGCACCTCCCACACCCGGACATCTGGGTGGTAGGCCGGCAGGTCCGGGCGCGCAGTAAAGGTGAGGCCGAACAGCCGCCCCGCGGTATCGAATGCCGCCTCGACCATGTTGTCGAGCGCGAAATAGGGTTTTACCTCGGCTTCATCGAGATCGTAACGGGCGCGGCGGACCTGTTCGGCGTAGTAGCGCCAGTCCCAAGGCTCGATCGGCTCGTTGAGGCCCTCGGCACGGGCGATCTCCTCGAGCGCCGCGCGCTCGTCGCGCGCCTTCTCTTTGGCCGGCTCCCACACTTGCAGCAACAGGTGCTCGACCGCAGCATCGGTCTTGGCCATCGAATCGTCGAGTTGATAGGCGGCGAAGTTGCCGTAGCCGAGGAGCCGGGCCTGCTCGGCGCGCAAACCCATGATCTCGCGAATGAGGGGCGCGTTATCGGCCTCGCCCGGATGGGTCCCGCGCGCGGTCCAGGCCCGGTGGGCGGTGCGGCGCAGATCGCGGCGCGCGGAGAAGGTCAAAAACGGCTCGATCGAAGAGCGCGCCAGGGTCACCACATACTGGCCTCCCAGCCCGCGCTCCTCGGCGGCTTGCGCCGCGGCGGTGCGGGCAAAGCCCGGCAGGCCTTCGAGTTCGGCCTCCTCCAGAACCAGTCGCCATTCGCGCTCGTCATGCAGCACGTTCTGGCCGAACAAGGTGTGCAATGTCGCCAGGCGTTGGCTGAGCGAGGCCATCCGGGCCTTCTCCTCGGGGCCGAGCAGGGCGCCAGCGCGCACCAAGCGCAGATGGTGGCGATCGAGCAGGCGCAGCTGATCCTCGGCCAGGCCGAGTTCGCCGCGCTTCGCATAGAGCTCGGCCACTCTTGCGAACAGGCCCGGGTCGAGCGCCACGCGCATCTGGTGCTGGGCGAGCTTTGGCGCATAGTCGCGGGCGATCTCTTCAAATGCCGAGTTGGTGTCGCTGGCGTCGAGGTTGAAGAAGACCCGGCTCACCCGATCGAGCAGCCGCCCGCTGCGTTCGAGCGCTTCGATCGTGTCGGCAAAGCCGGCCGGTCGGGGCGAGGCGGCGATCGCGGCAATCTCGGCGAGGTGCTCGTCCATGCCGCGATCGAAGGCCGGCGGAAAGTGCTCGGGGCGGATTTGGTCGAACGGCGGCATGCCGAACGGCGTGTCCCAGACCTGGAAAAACGGATTATCGGCCATCATCGCTGCCTCGAAGAGCACTGCCGATCGCGCCCATGCGATAGCGCCTTGCTCGGCAGCAGAAACTGGGTAATTCGATCAAATTATAGATGATGTCAAACAATCAATGCCGCAATCCATAGTCGCGGTGTGACCGGCTTCACAGGATCTCGGGCCAGAGCGCCGTATTTTCACAGCTTCACGGGGCTGCCCTCTTGCTGCGGACATTGCGGTCAGAGGACGCGCTCACCACGCTCATCGCAAACAGGAGCCAACGATGACCACCGCCGACACAACCCTCGCCGACACAGCCTTGGAGCGGCCGACGGCCGCCGCCGCGACCGTCTCGACCGAGCCGGAAAGCCCGTTCGCCGCCGAGGCGCACCTCGCCGACGTGCTGCCGCCCGAGCACACCTACGGCGCGGCCAGTATGCAGGTCTATGCCGATGGCCAGGTGGCCTACAACACCCATGCCAGCGCCGACGGCTTTCTCTCATACGTCAACCAGTTCGAGCAGACCTCGTTTCGGGTCAAAGATCAGCAGGTCCAGTGGTGGCAGTACGATCCGCCGTTTGACGACTGGCAAAACAATTACGGCTGCGACTCGGTCGAGGTTTTCTACCATGCTGGCCATGGCGGCACCGACGCTTCGAGCGGCGACTACAGCGCCCCGCTCGGCGGGTCCTGGGACAACGTGATCTTTCTCAATTCCTCGCAGATGTCGATCGGCGACCAGCGCCTGCGCTATCTGTTCCTCGCCACCTGCGAGGGGTGCATGGTGTTTGCCCCGAACAACCCGATCCGCACCTGGAACGTATGCAATCGCGGCTTCCGGATGCTATTCGGCGCGACCGGGCTGATCAACGACGACCCCAATTACGGCAGCAATTTTTGGAACCACTGGAACAGCGGCGACAGCTTCAGCCAGGCTTGGCAGGATAGTCTGCTCGACGTTTCCTCGACCCAGCAGCCGGCCTCGACCGCGGTCGGCTCGTCGGCGGCGGACGCGCAGACCCGGCTGTTCAACGAGCGGTTCTTTACCAACGCCACTGCCGCCCGCGACTGGTACTGGTGGCGCTGGGTCGGCAACGCACCCTCCGCGGCCCAGGCGCAAGCAGTGCAGCGCTTTCCGGCGATGGTCAAATTCGCCCGCGTCGTCCCCCGCCAGGCCTCGCGAATAGCGGTGCTCGCGGCGATGCGGCGGCTGGGCTTTACGGCCCCGATAGCGCTGCCCGAGGCGCCGCTCGACCGTTTGCGGGCTAGCGCCGGCGGTGCACGCTTTGCCGTGGTGCCGAGTGGCTACATGGTCGAATACGCCCCGGCGACGCCGGCCCGCTCGAACCTCACCGAACGGCAAATCCTGGCCGCGGCCGAAGCAGCGCTCGGCGGCGCCTCCGGTCTCGGCCTCGCCGCGATCCTCCCGGCCCAGCATGCCGGTGGCCCGGCCGACGGTGGCCGCGGCATGGCCGAACCGGAGACCTTCGAGCACATTGTCGTCTATCGCCAGCTGGTCGCCGGCTTGCCGGTGCTGACACCCGGCGTCGGCGAGGTGCGGGTCACCGTCGCCGCTTCCGGCAAGGTCCGCCGCATCATCGACACCCGTCTCGAAATCGGCGAATTGCGCGACAACGGCCCATCACCGGCGACGGTGCCGACGCCCTCGGGCGGCGCCGCGCCGGCCGTGCGGTTGACGACGTTTGGCGAGGTGCTGGCGGCGCTGCGCCGCGCTGCGCGTGCTTTCGGCGGCGGCAGCGGGGGGTCGAGCCGACTCGTCCCCGAGAGCCTTGCCTTCGGCTATGCGCTGCGCGGCACCGATCTGGCCCCGGTCGCCCGCGCCAGGGTCGAGATCGCGAAAGGAGCCTACCGGATGTTCGAGGCGATCGAAGTCGACCTCGTCGGCTAGGAAACAGAACAACAGCGCGGCCGGTGCGCGACCTTTAGCCCGCGGCTCCTCCCGGGTTGATCGGCTCGGCGCGCGGCACCTGCGCGCCGATGTTGACCGATCCGGCCCGCACCTCGATCCTGGTCACCGGGCGCACCGGCGAGCGTGCCTTGCCGAATGGCGAGGCCTTCGCCCGGCCGTCCGAAAATGCTGGGAGATTGCCGATGGGCGAGCTGGTGTTCGACGGGCTGAAGGTGATCGACTGCGCCAGCTTTATCGCCGGTCCGGCGGCGGCGACGGTGATGTCGGATTTTGGCGCCGAGGTGATCAAGATCGAGCCGCCGGGCGCCGGCGACCCGTATCGCCGGCGGGCAACGCCGCCGACTGGGCCGGGGCTCGAGAGCAATCCCGGTTTTGTGCTCGACGGTCGCAACAAGCAGAGCCTGGCACTCGATTTGCGCCAGCCCGCCGGCCGCGAGGTGCTCTACCGGCTGGTCGCCGCCGCCGATGTGTTTATCACCAATTATCCGCCGCCTGTGCGCCGCCGCCTCGGCATCACCTATGAAGAGTTGGCGCCGCTCAATCTGCGCCTGATCTATGCCTCGTTTACCGGCTATGGCGAGACCGGCCCCGAGGCCGACAAGCCGGGCTTTGACGCGACCGCCTGGTGGGCGCGCTCGGGGCTGATGCACCTGGTTCGCGCCGGCGAGGAGGCCGCTCCGGCGCGCTCGCTGCCGGGGATGGGCGACCACCCCTCGGCGATGGGCACCTATGGCGCGATCGTGACCGCCCTCTATCAGCGCGAGCGCAACGGGCGGGGCGCCTATGTCGGCTCGTCGCTATTGGCCAACGGGCTGTGGGCCAATGGCTGCTCGGTGCAGGCGGCGTTGTGCGGCGAGAAGGTCGTGCCGCAGCCGCCGCGCGAGCGCGGGATCAATGCGCTCAGAATCCATTACCGCTGCCGCGACAATCGCTGGCTTCTGTTGTCGATCGCCGCCGACGAGTGGCGCTGGGAGAAGCTGAAGGCCTGCCTCGGCGGCGGCGCGGCGCTCGACGATTTGCGCTTTGCCACACCGGCCTCGCGCGAGGCCAATGCCGGGCTGCTGATCCCAATCCTCGACGCGATCTTCGCCGCCCGCGACCAGGCCGAATGGCGTCGCATCCTCGACGAGGCCGGGCTGATTTTCGGCATCGTTGCCGATATGGAGGAATTGCACGAGGACGCGCAGATCCTGGCGAGCGAGGCGCTGGTGCCGTTCACGGACGGCAGCTCGTTGACCGTAAACAGCCCGTTATGGATCGCCGGCCAGGAAAAGGTGCAGCCGCGTCCGGCCCCGGTGGTTGGACAGGACAGCGAGGCGGTGTTGCGCAACTATGGCTATGGCGAGGACGAAATCCGCGCCTTGCGCGAGGCCGGTGTCATCGGCTGAGCCGATCGCGCATACCGGCGCCGGGAGGCGAGGCGCTTCCCGACACCGGCGATTGCGGGCCTTACGATTGGCCGCGAGCGAAGTTGAACAGATCCATCAGGTCGCCGATCGCCGGCTGGTTGATCGGCACGTAGGGATTGGCGCCAGTAACCGGGTCCGGCAGGTTGTCACGGCTGCGATTGGAGATCGGCGGCACGCTCCAGTTCGCCTCGATGAATTTCAGGATCGAGACGTGATCGTTATAGGTGTGCGAGATGTGGCCGCCGGTGCTGTATTTTGACACCACGATCATCGGGATGCGGGTGCCGTCACCAAAAAAGTCGAGCGCCTGCACATAGCCCGAATCGTAGTATCCGCCGCCTTCGTCAACGGTGATGAAGATCGCTGTGTTCGCCCACAGCTTTGGGTTGGCCTTGGTCAGATCGACGATCTTTTTAACAAAGCCCTCGAACAGGTTCATCTTTGACGATCCCGGGTGGCCGTCGAGATAGCCGTCAGGCTTGACAAACGACACTGCCGGCAGATTGCCGCTTTGCAAATCGTTGTAGAGGTCGGTCGTGTCTTTCAGCACCGCCTGCCGCACCGGGGCATTGGTCATGATCGAGGTCGAGTACTGGAAGAAGTTGCAGATGTTGCAGTAGGTGTTGTCTGGGCTGACGTAATTGAGCAATGGATTGGCGAGGTAGGCATAGAACTGGTCGCCGAACCAGGCGAACGAGACCTGCTTTGCCAGCAGGGCGTCGCCGATGTTCGGCACAGTTGAAGGCGGCACCGTGAACACGGTTTTAAGATCGGCGTTCGGGGCCGTCATGCTGTCGGCATAGGCGTTGGTGCCGTCGCCGTAATAGCCGGGATTGTAGTTGTTCAAGAGGTAGTAATGTCCGGATTGACAGTTCGGGTTGATATTGATGGAGTTCAAGTAGGCGACGACCGGGCCGACGCCGGGCTGCGTCGTGTCGGCGCAATCACTATAGCTGCCGCCGCCATAGGATGGCGAACCGTACGAACCGCCGCCATAGCCGTCTTCGGTGTACCAGTTGTTGGTGCCGGATAGCGGATCGGGGTTCTCGATCTCGTCGACAACGCCGGCATTGGCGGTCCCCGCCGCGACCAGCTGGTTGTGCGGCGGCATCGCCGGATTGCCGTTGACGTCGCTGAACCAGATCGCATCGCCGGTACCGAGCATGAGGTGGTTGGCGCCGGTGCCGCCGTTAACCGCTTGGTGGTAATTGTCGCTCATCGAATAGGTGTCGGCGAGCTGCTTGAGATAGGGCACGTCCCCCTGCTGGACGTTGTAAAAGCCCATCGCGGTCGCACCTTCTTTATAGGTGAAGCCAGCGGGCGGCGGCTTGCCATTGCTGCCGGCGCCGACCGTCGCCTCGACCCATGGGAACAGGTCGTTCTGACAGACGCCGGAGCCCGCAGACGCGCTGCAGTCGAACTGCTGCCACATCTGATAGAAGCGGTGGACCGGGCTCTCCATATAAACGTTATAGAGCCCAGGGGTGATCTGGTACGGGCCCGGGGGCAGGTTGTTGACGAGCCTGCCGTCATAGACGATGCGGGTGTCCGGCTTGCCAA
This sequence comes from uncultured Alphaproteobacteria bacterium, assembly GCA_963755435.1. Taxonomy (GTDB): domain Bacteria; phylum Pseudomonadota; class Alphaproteobacteria; order ATCC43930; family CGMCC-115725; genus AP-15. Next base: position 1,284,298 of record CAVWJX010000005.1, on the reverse strand, counting down.
GGATCGATGTGGGTGCAACGGCTCCGGTGATCAGGAACGGATAATAATTGATCGGCAGCCCGTTCTCGATGCTCATCGCCTGCGGGACGTTGAGGAAGGGCGGCTGTCCGTCGAGTGTCTGGCCGCCGATCGTCTGAGTGTATCCGCCCCCGGCCAGTGGCGGCGGCAGGGTCTTGTATGGGATCTTCACGCCCGGGCTGAGCTGATACGTCGTGGTGTCCTGGGCCTGCCACTGAGTAGCGGCCGCGTAGTTCGGCCCCGGAAAGCCGTTGGCTTGGACGATGCCTTCCGACAGCAGATTCAGCACCTTCTCGCCTTTGTTCACCGGTTTGTAAGTGGCGAAGAGGTGATCAAAGGTGCGGTTCTCGCCGATGATGACGATGACGTGCTTGATCGGCGTTGTGGTATTGGCGTCATTTGCATTGCTCATCGATGGTGCGGCAACCGCGGCGAAAGGCGCCAACGAATTGATCGCCATCGCATAGAGCGCCACCGTGCACAGCAGCCGGTACCGGCGCCCGGAGCCGCCGCGCTGCATTACTCCGCTTGGCATGGTTGATCCCTCTCGGTGAAGATTTTACGAGGCGGGGACCGTAGGTGGCGAAATTTACCGTAGGTTGACGGTTAAGTGACGTTCCGATGACGTCGCCAAGGTCCGAGCCAGGGTGCACGACGCAGGCCCTCCGTGGCATGATCGGCTGGCGGCGGCCTCGGAGCCGAAAGAGGAGTGGGTGGCGATGACGGTGTTGCAGGACAAAATCGTGCTGGTGACAGGCGCCGGCGCCGGAATCGGGCGGGCAACCGCGATGGCGATGGCCGCGGCTGGGGCGACGGTCGCGGCGGCCGACATCGATCTCGCCGCGGCCGAGCGCACCGCGGCCGAGGTGGCGACCAACGCGCGGCGGGCGATCGCGATCGCGGCCGATTGCGGCGATGTCGCCAGCATCGATCAGATGGTGGCGCGCACCGTCGCGGAGTTCGGCCGGCTCGATATCATCGTCAACAATGCCGGCGTCACCCGCTATGCCCCAATCATGGAACTTGGCGAGGCGGATTGGGACCGCATCCATCGGGTCAACGCCAAGGGCGTGTTTTTCTGCCTGCAGCGCGCGGCCAAGGAGATGATCGCGCAACATCAGCGCGGCGAAAGCGGCGGGCGGATCATCAACATCGCTTCGATCTCCGGGCGCGGCTATCCCGGCGCCTCGAACGCCGCCTATGCCGCGAGCAAGGGTGCGGTTATCGCCCTGACCAAGACCGCGGCACAGCAGCTCGGGCCGCACGACATCAACGTCAATGCGATCTGCCCGGGGGTGACGCGCACCGAGTTGGGCGCGCGCAACGCGGTGGCCCGCGCCGCCGAACGCGGCATTACCATCGCCCAATTGCAGGCCGAACAGGACGCCCAGATCCCGATCCGGCGGGCCAACACGCCGGAGGATATCGCGGCGATGGCGGTGTTCCTCGCTTCGCCCGGCGCCCGCAACATCACCGGGCAGGCCTATAACGTCGACGGCGGGTTGGTGCCGAGCTGAACCGGCGCCGCTTCCGGCTGGCCGGCGCCGCACCCGCGGCGCCGCGGCGGCCGAGCCTGGCGCAGCTGCTCGCCGGGCGGCTGCCGTTTTTCTATGGCTGGGTCGTGCTCGGCTGCCTGTGCTGCGCCGGATTTTCCCGTCAGGGCGGGGCGGTCGCCACCTTGTCGGTCTTTGTCGAGCCCCTGACCCGGCAGTTCGGCTGGTCGCGCACCGCCTTGTCGGGGGCGGTGTCGCTGGGCGGCGTGCTGGCGGCGCTGGCGGCGCCGCTGATCGGCCCGCTGATCGATCGCCATGGCTCGCGCCTGGCGCTGTGCTTTGCCGTGCTGATGACCGGCATCGCCCTGCTGCTGCTGTCGCTGACCGACTCACTGCTGATGTTCTATCTGCTGTTCTGCCTGGCGCGGCTGAACTGGGCCGCGCCGTTCGAGCTCGGCATTTACAGCGCGCTTAACAACTGGTTTGTCGCCCGCCGCGCCCTCGCTACGTCGATCGCGACGGTGGCGCAGATGGCCGGATTGGTGGCGATGCCGCTGATCGCCGAAGTGGCGATGCGGGTTGACGGCTGGCGCGGCGGCTGGCTCGCGATCGGCACGGCGGTGCTGGCGATCGGCTTTCTGCCGGTGGCGCTGTTGATGGTGCGCCGGCCGGAGGATCTGGGGCTCGAGCCCGACCGGCGGACACCCGGCCCGGCACCCCTCGACCGCGCGAAGACGGCGCCGCTGGAGCCGAATTTTACCCGGCGGCAGGCGGTGCGCACCCCGGCATTCTGGCTGCTGCTGCTCTACACCGTGCTGGTCTACCCGGTGCAAGCCGGGGTCAGCCTGCACCAGGCGGCCAATCTGATCGAGCGCGGCATCGCGCCGGCGGTCGCCGCGGCGACGGTCAGCCTGTTCTCGCTGATGTCGGCGGTGGCGAGCGCCGCCTGCGGTCTGCTGCCGCGGGCGTTGCCGCTCAAATACCCGCTCGCGGTCACTGGCGCGTTTCTCGCGGCCAGCACCTTGTTGATGATCGGCATCGCGTCGGCCGCGAGCGGGGCGGTCGCCGCGGCGCTGTTCGGCTTTGGCATCGGCGGCGTGCTGACCCTGCTGCCGGTGGCCTGGGCCGACTATTTCGGCCGGGCGAATTACGGCGCGATCCGCGGCCTGGCCCTGTCGGCGCAGGTGCTGGCCCAGGCTTCCGGGCCGCTGTTGTCGGGCGCGCTGCGTGACTGGACCGGCAGCTACGTCCGCTCCCTGCAATGTTTTGCCGTGCTGTCCGGGCTCAGCGTCGTGGTGGCGCTGGCCTCACGCCGGCCGCGCCCGAACAGCGGCTAGCCGTTTCGCGGCTAGCCGGCCCGCGACGCTCCGGCCCGCGACGCTCCAGCCTTGTCGAGCAGCTGCTCCAGCACCTCGTAGGGCTGGGCGCCGACCACACCATAACCGGCCGCGACAAAGGTCGGGACCCCGGTGACCCCATAGGCGTGCGATTTCGCCCAGTCGGCATCGACCGCATCCTTGAACCGGCGCTCGTTCAGCACGGCGCGGGCTTCCTCGCCGGAGAGGCCGGCCGCCTGCGCGATTTCGACCAGGATCTCGGGATCGCCGATATTGCGCGCATCGACGAAATAGGCGCGATAGAGCGCGTCGTGGATCGCCTCGCCGCCCGGCTGGGTGTCGGCCCATTTGCCGAGCTCCTGGGCGAGCCGGCTGTTGTAAGTGTGGGTCCGCCTTCCATAGGGCAGCCCCTCGGCGTCCATCAGCGATTTCATCCGCAGATACATCGCCTCGGGATCGACATTGCGCCCGGCATAGAGCTCCGCCATCGAGCGGCCCTCCTCCGGCGTCTCCGGATGCAGCGGAAAGTGCACCAGCCTCGCTTCGACGTCGAATGCCCGCTTCAGCTTTTCAATACGCACGGTACTGAGATAGCACCACGGTCAAACGTAGTCGGTGAAGATCTCCAGGGTGATCGGCGTCGCCATCGCCGGCTCCTTCTGCCCGGTTGCGTGCTGGTTCATCTTGGTGCCGGGCGGCGCGCAAACAAGGGAAAGATGCCGGCCCGGCCGCAACCGCGTCGCACCAGCTGCGGTTTCGGGCGGCGCGTTCGCGCGGCGATCACGGTGAACCAGCCGAGTGCGGCGAGCGAAAGGGGCAAGGTCGCCGGTTCGGGCGTGGGCACCACCCGCTCGAAAACCCCGGTCACCTGACAATGGGACTGGCCGGGTTGTGCTGGGCCGAAACACGGGGAATTCTCGTCGTCGGACCCATAATATATCGAACCGGTTCCGTCGCCGTAATAGACGTCGGTATCATTGGCGTCCATGAAAAATCCGCCATACATTTGCTGATATTCATTACCCACGACGTTGAGATTGGCGCCGGCAACCGTGGCGACGATATTAATCAACGACGTGCCGTTGGTGGTGTACATCGGACCGCCGAACATCTGGAAACTGGCCGAGCGGATTCCATCGAGCACCTGGCTGGCGATCGTGTTGCCGCCCGGCACCAGGGTGGTCGTCACCTGGCCGAAACCCTGGCTGAACCCGGCGTCGGTCAGGGTCACCTCGCCCGCGGCGGTCAGATTTGTCGGCTGGCCGTCGATGGTCGCTGAAAGCGTCTTCCAGACGTAAACGACATCGGCGTGCGCGCCGCTGCTGAGCCCGAAAACCAGCCCGAAAATCACCAGAAGGCAAGCCACCAGCTTGGTCATCGCGACACCGCCCGCGAAGGTTTCGCCCGACACCACCGCTGATTGTTTGGTGGCACGGCCAACATAGCGTTTTTTGATCGCGGCGGAAAAGCGTCATTATAGGCGCTGCCGCCTGCCGGGCGACGCGGGCAATTCAGGGAAGGACGCCGATGCCGACGAAGGTCGAAGACAAGGACGCGATCCGCGAACTGATGGCCGAATACTGCTTCCGCCTCGACGATGGCCGCTATGACGACATGGCGGCGCTGTTCGCCGAGGACGGCACCTGGGACACCGCGTTTGGCAGGGCGAGCGGGCGCGCGGCGATCGCCGAACTGGCGCGCAGCATCCGGGCGCGGGCCGGCGCCGAGCGGCCGCGCGCCGCGCATCTGGTGACCAACATCGTAATCACGCTCGACGGCGCGCGCGCCGAGGTGCGTTCCAACTGGATGGTCATGCAGAACGACCCGCAAGGACCAAAAATCGGTTCGGGCGGCGGCTATGCCGACCAGATCGTGCGACAGGACGGGCGCTGGCTGTTCCATTATCGCAAGATCGACCGCTTCATCGCCGGCTGAGTGCCGCTGTCGTCGCGCCCATTCCGGCCGGGGCGAAATCGGTCCGGGATCCGGGCGCGAATCGGGCGACCCTGGGCGCGCATGCAGCGAGGTCGACCGCGGCAAACCGTATCTCAACCGTCGCTACGTTATCTGTCCCAGGACTGGATCTGTCCCAGGACTGGCATGCGCGGCGTGCTCCCGTCATACTCGGATCGCGGGCCGGCAGATCCGCTGGCAATCGCGATGCGCATTGGGGAAACCGGCATGAAGCTCAAGCCCGGGGGCAACGACAAGCCGCGCCGCGAATGGCTGCGGCGGGAACTCCCCTCGCCCGGCGGCCTCGCCCCGGCGCTGCAACAATTCTTCGCCACCGCGCCAGTGGCCTGTCCCTATGTGCCCAATCGGGCCGAGCGCAAGCTGATCGTCGAGCTCGGCAGCGGCAGCGCGCATTTCTACGACGATCTGTCGCGCGCCGGGTTTCGCCGCAGCCACCGCTTCGCCTACCGGCCGGCCTGCCGCGCCTGCGCCTCGTGCGTGCCGGTGCGCATCGCCGTCGACCGCTTCGCCGACACCCGATCGACCCGGCGGGTGCGCAACGCCAACCGCGACCTTGCCGCGAAGCTCCTCGCCTCGCGCGCCACGGTCGAGCAATTCCAGCTGTTTTCGGCCTATCAGCGGGCGCGTCACGGCGACAGCGAAATGGCCTCGATGAGCTATGGCGACTATCGCGCGATGGTCGAGGACAGCCCGGTACGGACCCGGATCGCGGAGTTTCGCGACCCTGCCGACCGCCTCGTCGCCGCTGCGCTGGTCGACCTGCTCGATGACGGGGTCTCCGCCGTCTACAGCTATTCTACGATCCGCAGCAGTCCAGGCGCAGCCTCGGCACCTGGAGCATTTTGTGGCTGGTCGAGGAGTGCCGGCGGCATGCCCGGCCCTACGTCTATCTCGGCTACTGGATCGCGGACAGCCCGAAGATGGCCTATAAGGAGCGCTTTGCCGCGCTCGAGCGGCTCGGCGCCGACGGCTGGGCCGCGTTTGCCGGCGGCGCCGGCGGCTAAGGCTGTTCTCAATTTTATGAGCCGGTCAGGGAGTTGAGACATGAAGGACGGCTTTCGCGTCTACGATACCGACACCCATATCGATCCGGGCGCCGACGTGTTGGAGAAATATGTCGATCCGGGCTTTCGCCGGCGGCTCGACGAGTTGGCGCCTTATCGGGTGGCGATCAAGTCGCGCACCGTCGATGGCGGCATCCGCAACACCTATCGCTTCGCCAGCCGGGCCTATGAGCGCACCCTGGGCGAGGCCGAGGCGCGGCCCGGCTCGGCCGATGGCCGGGTGTGGCGCGGCGAGCGGCGACCCTCGCCCGGCGTCGTCGACGACCGCTCCGACAACCGGGTGCTCGACATGGACGCCGAGGGCTCGGACGTGCATTTCCTCGTGCCCAGCGTATGGACCAGCGTCGTCGGCCTGCCCGACGTGTCGCTCGAAGTCGGGCTGATCCGCGCCTATCACCGCCATATGCAGGAGTTCTGCGGGCCCTACCCGGACCGGCTCAAGGGCCCGATCGTCGCCTCGACCCGCGATGTCGGCGAGGCGGTGCGCGAGATCCGCGACTGGGGCAATTCGAAATGGGCGGTGGCGGTGCAACCGCTGCTCGACAACGACATGCCGGTTGACCACCCCGATCTCGAGCCGATCTGGCAGGCCGCCGCCGCTCACGACTTGGCGATAGCACATCATAGCTTCACCTGGTCGCCGCCCTATTTTCCGGGCTACCAGGACATGTGGGACAATGTCTATCTGGCGCGGCTGTGCTCCCATCCGTGGGGGGCGATGCGGTTCATGGCCGGGTTTCTCGCCGGCGGCATCCTCGACCGCCATCCGGGATTGCGCCTCTGCGTGCTCGAATGCGGCTTTGGCTGGCTGCCGTTCTGGGTGCGGCGCATGGACGAGCAGGTCAGCTATGTCGGCCGCACCGCCAAGCTGAAGCATCTGCCGAGCGAGCATTTCGCCGCCGGCCGGGTGTTCTGCAACATCGAGGCGCACGAGCACGAGCCGATGTTCAACATGGTGACCGGCGCGCTTGGCGACGGGTGCCTGATGTTCGGCTCGGACTATCCGCATTATGAATCCTGGTTTCCGCACTCGATCGACAAGATCCTCGAATGGCCGAGCCTCGGCCGGGAAGTTCGGCAAAAGCTGTTCTGGGACAATGCCAACCGCTGCTTCAAGCAGACTTGAGCCCGATGGCCGAGCCGGTGAGTGAGCTGCCGCCGCTCGATCGCGCCGTGCTGGCGGCGGGCATCCGCTCGCGGTTCGTGGCCGGAGTCAACGGGCTGCGCGTCCATATGCTGGAGGCCGGGTTCGAGCCGCGCGGCCGGCCGATGGTGCTGCTGCTGCACGGCTTTCCAGAGATCGCCTATTCCTGGCGCCGGATCATGCCGATGCTGGCGGCGGCCGGGTTTCACGTCGTCGCCCCCGACCAGCGCGGCTATGGCCGCACCACCGGCTGGAGCGCCGATTACGACGGCGACCTGCGCCCGTTCCGCATCCTGAACGCGGTGCGCGACGCGATTGGGCTGGTCTCGGCCCTCGGCCATCGCTCGGTCGCGGCGGTCATCGGCCACGATTTCGGCGCCGGGGTCGCCGCCTGGTGTGCGCTGGTGCGGCCCGATGTGTTCGGCTCGCTGGTGCTGATGAGCGCGCCCTTCGCCGGGCCGCCGCCGTTGCCCTTCGACACCGCCGAGGCGCCGCCAGAGGATGCAGCGGCCGGCGAGGACATCCACGCGGCCTTGGCCGCGCTCGACCGGCCGCGCAAGCACTACCAATGGTATTATTCGACCCGGCCGGCCAACGCCGAGATGTGGCATTGCCCGCAGGGGGTCCACGCCTTTCTGCGCGGCTATTTCCACTACAAGAGCGCCGATTGGAGCGGCAACCGGCCGCACCCTCTCAAATCGTGGAGCGCCGGCGAACTGGCCAAGATGCCGACCTACTACATCATGGATCTCGACCGGAACATGGCCGAGACGGTGGCGCCGGTGATGCCGTCGGAAGCCGAGATCGCGGCGTGCCAATGGCTGCCCGAGCGCGAGCTTGCGGTCTACGCCGCCGAATATGCGCGGAACGGGTTTCAGGGCGGGCTCAACTGGTATCGCTCGCGCACCTCCGGCCTTTTCGAAGCCGAATTGCAGCTGTTCGCCGGCCGCACCATCGACGTGCCGTCGATGTTCATCGCCGGCCGCAGCGACTGGGGCACCTATCAGCGCCCCGGCGCCTTCGAGCGGATGCAGAGCACGGCCTGCACCCGCATGGTCGGCGCTCATCTGATCGACGGCGCCGGGCACTGGGTGCAACAGGAGCAGCCCGAACCGGTCGGGGGTTTGCTGCTCGAGTTCCTGGGGCGGCCGGATTGATCGCGATCAACGCGCACCGGGTGGCGGGTCGTAGGCCTTGATCGGCGGCAACGGGTCGGCGAAGCGCTCGATTTCGACGAGGCAGAGCTGGCCGGTGCAGCCCTGCGCCAGAGGCGAGGTGCCGAGGTCGCGGGTCAGGACGTTCGGATTGCCGTGCACACAAAGCGGTTGCTCCGCTTGCGGGTCGTCGGGATCGTACCAGGCGCCGGTCGACAGCTGCACCACGCCCGGGCCGCAGCGCCAGTCGCTCAGCACCGCGCCGGCGAGGCAGGCGCCGCGATCGTTCCAGATGCGCACGATGTCGCCATTGGCGATGCCGCGCGCGGCTGCGTCCCGGGGGTGGAGGCGCACCGGCTCGCGCCCGCCGATCTTCGCGGCCTGGCTGGTGGCGCCGAAATCCAATTGGCTGTGCAACCGGGTCGCCGGCTGATTGGCGACGAGCAGCAGCGGGAACTGCGCGGCGGCCGGCGATCCGGCGCCGTCGCTGGGCGGCAGCCAGGTCGGATGGGACGGGCAATCGGCATAGCCGAAGCCGGCGATCGTCGCCGAGGTGATCTCGATCCGGCCGCTCGGGGTCGGCAGCGGCGCGCCCGCGGGGTCGTGGCGAAAGGCGCGCACGATGCCGCCATCCCATGGCAGGGTCGGCAGCACCAGCTCGCCTTCCGCCCAGAACCGGGCGAAATCGGGCGCCTCGAGGCCGCGCGCCAAGAGGGCGCGGCGGGTCGGCTCGAAGATGTGCTCGAGCCATTGCCGCGGCGAGCGGCGCTCGGTGAATTCCGCGGCAAAGCCGAGGCGTTCGGCCAACCCGGCGAGGATCGCGTGATCGTCGCGCGCCTGGCCATAGGGCGCGACGGCCTGGTGCATCGCCACCATCAGCGGATCGCCGGACGAGGCGCCGATATCCTCGCGCTCGAGGGTGATCGTCGCCGGCAACACGAGATCGGCGTGGCGCGCGGTCGCGGTCCACACCGAATCATGCACGATCACGGTATCCGGACGGGCGAAGGCGCGGCGCAGCCGGTTCAGATCCTGGTGGTGATGAAACGGATTGCCGCCGACCCAATAGACCAGCCGGATGTCGGGATAGGCGAGGCGCTGGCCGTTGTAGTCGAACGGCTCGCCCGGATTGAGCAGCATATCGGCGATGCGCGCGACCGGGATCAAATCGGAGATGCTGTTCCGGCCGGTCGGCACGGTCGGCAGCGGCACCGCCAGAGGCGGCTTGCCAGTATTTGAGGTCGAGCCCAGCGCATAGGCAAAGCCGCCGCCCGGCAGCCCGATCTGGCCGAGCAGTGCAGCCAGCACCACGCCCATCCAGACCGGCTGCTCGCCATGCTCGGCCCGCTGCAAGGATTGCGAGCAGGTAACGAGGGTGCGCCGGCCGACCATCCGCCGCGCCAGGCCGATGATCTCGTCCGCCGGCAGCCCGCAGATCGCCGCTGCCCAGGCCGCATCCTTCGGCTGGCCGTCGCCGCGGCCGAGGAGATAAGCCTCGAAGGTCTCCCAGCCGACGCAGCAGCGGTCGAGGAAGGCGCGGTCGTGCCGCCCTTCGGCGACGAGGGTGTGCGCCAGCCCGAGCATCAGCGCGACATCGGTGCCGGGACGGATCGGATGCCACACCGCCTCGACCCCGGCCGGCAGGTCGTCGCGCAAGGGTCCGATCAGGTGGAATTCGACGCCGCGCCGGCGCGCAGCCGCTAGATTGCCGCGGGCGACGTGCTGGCCGGTGCCGCCGCCGCCGACATCGTTGTTTTTGAGCGCCATGCCGCCAAAGGCCAGCACCAGCGCGCTCTCCTCGACCAATTCGGCCCAGCTGACGTTGTTGCCGGCGACCGCCCCTTGCGGGCCGATCACGTGCGGCAGGATCACCGCCGCCGCACCCGAACTATAGCTGTTGACCGAGCGGACATAGCCGCCGGCGAGGTTCAGAAAGCGGTGGAGCTGGTGCTGCGCGTCGTGAAACCGCCCGGCGCTGGCCCAGCCATAGGAGCCGCCGAAGACGGCGCGCGGCCCGTGCGCGGCATAGACCCGGCGCAATTCGGCGGCGACGAGGTCGAGCGCCTCGGGCCAGGATAGCGGCATCAATTCGTCGCGCCCGCGCCCGCGCCCGCGCCGTGGGTCGGGGCCGGGGCCACGCTCGAGCCAGCCGCGCCGGACCATCGGCCGGGCGATGCGCGCCCGGTGCGAGAGGGCGGCCGGGATGTTGCCGAGCAGCGCGGAGGGATCGCGATCGCGCGGATGGGGCAGGATTTCGATGCCGGGCGCGATGCCGGACGCGATAGCGGGCGGGGGCGCCAGGACCGAAAACGCGCCCCAATGCGAGCTGTGCGGCAGCCCGCGGCGACGGGTCGCGGCATCGGTGCGGCTATCCGTCATGCTCGCGCCGGCTCGCCAGTACGGCCGCACCCGCCCGCGGCAGCGCTTCGCCCGAGGTTCGCGCCACCTGTTCCACCTGATATTTGCAGGTGAGGAACAGGCCGCTCGATCCGATTCCGCGCTATCGCCATGCCCTGCCCCGCCGCCGCCGGCCCGCGGCCGGCACGGTTGCAGCTGTACCATACCCGGCCAATACGGCAAGATCAGCGTCGGCTTGCGTATAGATGATCGAGGCGAGCACAGATGCCGTCGTTCCGCTGGTCGGCGATCAATGGCGGCGGCGAGGTGGTGCAGGGCGTCATGGACGCGCCCGATCGCACCGCCGTCGTCGAGCGGCTGCAGCGCCAGGGCCAGACCGTGCTGCGGGCCGATCCGGCCGAAGGGCGCCGCGGCCTCGGCGAGCTCCTGCAGATCGAGATCGGCGGCAGCCGCGGCCTCGACAAATCGTCGCTCGGCGAAACCACCCGCGAGCTTGCGATCATGCTGATGGCGGGACAGGATCTCGACCGCGCGCTGCGCTTTGTCGTCGACAATACCCGTAGCGCCCGCGCCCGCGCGATCCTCGGCCGGGTTCGCGACAAGGTGCGCTCCGGCAGCTCGCTGGCGGCGGCACTCGGTGGCGAGCCGCGCAGCTTTTCCAAGCTCTATGTCGGCCTGGTGCGCGCCGGCGAAGCGGGCGGCACCTTGCCGGCCACGCTCGACCGCCTGGCGGCGCTGCTCGAACGCGAGCGCAGCCTGAGCGCCAGCCTGCGCGCGGCATTGATCTACCCGGCACTCCTGGTGGTTGCGGCGATCGGCTCGATCGTCCTGCTGCTCGATTACGTGCTGCCGCAATTCACCCCGATCTTCGAGCAGGCCGGCGCGCAGTTGCCGACCGCCACCCGGGTGCTGATGACCCTCGGCGCGGTGGTCGGCGCGGCGACACCCTACCTGCTGGCGGCGGTGCTGGTGGGTGGTCTGGTCGCCCGCCACCTGTTGGCGCAACCCGCCTATCGGCTGCCGTTCGATCGCCTGCTGCTGCGCCTGCCGATCGCCGGCAGCCTGATCCGCGAGACGCTGGCGGCGCGGCTGACCCGCACCCTCGGCAGCCTGTTGGAAAATGGGGTGCCGCTGATCACGGCGCTGGGCATCGCCAGGGACGCGCTCGGCAACCTCGCCGCCGCGGCGGCGGTCGATACCGCGGCACTCAAGGCCAAGGGCGGCGCCGGTCTGGCCCGGCCGCTCGCCGAAGCCGGGGTGTTTCCGGCACGCACGATCCATCTCCTACAGCTCGGCGAGGAGGCGGCACAGCTCGCGGCGATGTCGCTCAAAGCCGCCGACATCCACGACGAGCAGGCGCGGTTGATGATGCAGCGGCTGGTGGCCCTGGCGGTACCGCTGATCACGATCACCATGGGCCTGGCGGTTGCCGGCATCATCAGCGCGCTGTTGACGGCGATGCTGAGCCTCAATGATTTGGCGCAATGAGGATCTGGCGCGGTAAGAAGCGGCCGGCGACACCGCCGGGCCCGCTGGTGTTCCTACCGAAGAACGTCATTCCGGGGCGGTCCGAAGGGCCGAGCGCGGAACCTAAGAACACCTGCATTGCCGATATTTTTGCCGTCGGGTGTGCATGGGTTCCGGGCTCGCGGGCTACGCCCGCACCCCGGAATGACCGGGCTTTAGTATTTCCTCACGAGTTCGAATTCGCATCACCCGGCGATCGCCGGTGCCGCGGCTTTTCGCTGATCGAGCTATTGGTCGTGCTGGCGGTGATGGGCCTGGCGATGGCGCTGTTCGTCGGCTACCGGGCGCCGTGGAGCCGCGCGCTCGGGCTCCAGGGGACCGCCGCCGAGCTTGCCTCCGGTCTGCGCCTGGCGCGCTCGCAGGCGATCGCCGACAATCATCCGGTGGCGTTCGCGCTCGATGTGGCAAGCCATCGCTACCGGATCGGCGGCGACCCGCCGCGCCCGCTGCCGCCGAAGATGTCGATCGCGTTGTTGACGATCAACGGCGAGAAGAGCAGCGCCACCAGCGGCGACATCCGCTTCAACCCCGACGGCAGCTCGAGCGGCGGCCGGATCACCTTGGCCGACGGATCGCGCCGGGTCGCGGTCGGGGTCGATTGGCTGACCGGCCGGGTCTCGGTCGCCGATGTGCGCTGAACCAGCCCCGGCGGCCGGCTTCACCCTGCTCGAGGTCGTGGTGGCGCTGGCCATCGCCTCCTTGGCGCTGATCGGGCTGTTCCAGGCCGGCAGCGGCGGGCTGTTCGCGGTCGACACCGCGGCGCGCGCCGAAGAGGCGCTGCAGCGCGCCCAGTCGCATCTGGCCGCGGTCGGGCGCGACGCCGCCCTGGTCGAGGGCGACCAGCAGGGCGACGACGGCGGCGGCTACCGCTGGCAGCTGCGTATCGCGCCGGTGGCGCAGCGGCAGGGCCTGGCCGAGGACGGGGTCAGCGCGCAGACGACGAGCCTGTTCGATGTCGAAGTGGCGATCTCGTGGGCGGCGCGCGGCCACCGGCGCGCCGTGGTGCTGCACACCTTGCGGCTCGGCACCGCCATCGCCGGCGGCTGACCCGCCGATGCCGCAGCAGCCCCCGACCGGCCGGCACAGCGGGTTCACGCTGATCGAAATGCTGGTCGTCATGGTCGTGCTCGGCTTTCTTGTGGTCGCCTTGACCCAGGGGGTGCGGACCGGGCTGGCGCTGTGGCATGCCCAGCAGCAGCGGCTCGCGCAGACCGCCGATCTCGACGCCTCGGCCCGGGTGCTGCGCGGCCTGTTGACCGGGATCGCCGCACCGACGCCCGGCGGATTTGGTCCGGGGGCCTCGCCTGGCGGCCAGATCAAGGGCGACGCGGCCCAGCTCAGCTTTGTCGGCGATCTGCCGACCGGGCTCGGCACCACCCGCCGGGCCGACATCGTGCTCGAGCTCAAGGATAAGCGGCTGGTGTTGCGCTGGACCCCCGATCTGCACGAAATCCCGTTCGGGCCGCCGGCCAAGCCGACCGTGACCGAGCTGATCGCCGGTGTCGAGCATCTCGAGATCGCCTATTGGGGCGCGTCGGCCACCGACCAGCCGGCGGCATGGCAGAGCCGCTGGGACGGCCCGGCGCCGCCGCAGCTGATCCGCATCGGCCTGGTCTTTGCCAAGGGCGACCGGCGCCATTGGCCGGCGCTGATCGTGGCCCCCGAGCTTTGAACCCGGCCGGCGATTCGCGTGCGGCGGGAGCGGCGGCGCCGGCGCGGTCCTCGCGTTGCGGGTGCGAGCCGGCCTGATACCCGCGCAGAGACGTTATCTATCGCCTGGCATCGCCGATCGCGGGCCGCAATCGCCTTGATCGGGCCACATTCGGAAACTCTGTTGCCGCGAGCGAGGCCGGCGCCCAGTCGGCCTTTGCGGGGGCCGCGCTGGTCTGTAGCATGCGGGCGCAGCGTTCAGGCGGATCAGGATCGGCTCGGTGCCGGGCATGGTGCGTGACTTCCTTGGCTGGTGGTTCGGACAGCTGGCGGAGCTGCTGCCCCCGCGGTTGCGGCGGTCGGCGCCAACCGAGGCCGACGCCACCGTGCTCACCCCGATCGAAGCCGACGGCCAGCGCATCGAGGCGGTCGGGGTCGGCCTGCGCCGCAACGGCAAGGAGAGCCCGCTCGGCCGCTTCGCGCTCAGCGCCTCGGGATTCGCCGAACTGCCCCGCTCGGCCGGCCAGCCGGCGGTGCTGCGCCTCAGCGAACGCGACGTGCTCGGCAAGACCGTGACCCTGCCGCTCGCCGCCGAGCGCGAAATCGATCAGGCGCTGGCCTTTGAAATGGATCGCGAAACTCCGTTCCGGGCGGAAGAGCTTTACTGGAACCACAAGATCATCGGCGCCGATCGGCAAAACGGGCGGCTGTCGCTGCGCCTCGTCGTGGTGCCGCGGGCGAAGCTGGCGCCGCTCCTCGGATTACTCGGACAATTCGGCATCGCCCCGGTGCGGGCGGAGATCGCCGATGGGCCGGATGCGGGCTCCTGGCTGCCGCTCGACGGGGTGGGCCATTCGGGCGATCGTGGCGCCAGCCGGCTGATCAAGCCGTTGGCCATCTGCTGCGCGGTGCTGGCGCTGGCCGCGGTGGTCACCCCCTTCGTGCGCCAGTCGAGCGCGCTCTCGGTGCTCGATCGGAGCCTGGCGGCGGGGCGCCGGGCCGCCGCCGAGGCCGATGGCCTGCGCCGGGAAATTGCCCGCCTGTCGGGCAGCGCCGACCTGATCGAAAAGGAGCGGCAAAAGGTTGGGCAGCCGCTCGCGGTGTTGGCGGCGGCGACGCAGGTGCTGCCGGACGGCACCTATCTGACCGAGATGGAGCTGCGCCAGCGCAAGCTGACGATGAGCGGGCGCTCGGCCTCGGCGGCGCCGCTGATCGGCGCGCTGGCCGCCGACGGCCAATTCCACAACCCGGCTTTCGCCGCGCCGGTCACCCGGATCGAGGCGCTGCGACAGGAGATCTTCACGATCATCACGGAGGTTGGGCCGTAGCCTCGATGACAGCCCTGCCAACGGGCCGACGCGGTCGGCTGCTGGCGCTGAGTTTGGTGCTCCTTGGGCTCGGAGGCCTGTATTTTCTCGCCGTGGCGCCGCTCGTCGATCTCTATCAGGCGCGCGAGGCCCGGCTCGAGGACGGCCGAATGCTGCTGCCCCGGCTGGCGGCCACGGCCGCGGCATTGCCGCGGTTGCGCGCACAGGTGGCCGAGTTGCGCGCCGCCGCACGCACCCGCAAGGTCACCCTCGACGGCGCCAGCGATGCCATCGCTTCGGCCAATCTGCAGAGCCGCATCGAGGGCTTTGCCAGCCGGGTGGGGGTGACCATCGGCAGCACCGAGAGCCTGCCGGCCACAACCGCCGCCGGCTACCGCCGCATCGGCCTGCGGTTCGCGCTCAATGGCCCGTATGCGACCCTGGTTCGGCTGCTGGCCCGGATCGAGGCGGCGACGCCGCCGCTGATCGTCGACAATTTGCAGGTGCATGGAGTGCTCCGGCGGCCGGGGCTGCCGCCGGATGGCAGAGGCGATTTCGGTCTCGACGCGGGGCTCGATGTCTACGGCTTCCGGCTCGCCGGGAAAGCCGCAGTAGCGCAGCCATGATCGACCGCATGGTGCTGGTTTTGCTGCTGGCGGGCTGCGCCCTGTTCGCCGCGATCACGATCGTCGAGATCGGCTCGCGGCGCGACCCCGCGGCACCGGCGCTGGCGATGGCGACGCGGCCGGCAGCGCTGCCGCTGGCGCGGCCCCGGCAGCCACGCCACCAGTATGACGAGCTGTTGGCGACGATCCTCGCCCGACCGCTGTTCAGCAGCACCAGGCGGCCGCCGCCGCCGAGCGGCGGCGAAACGGCGGATGATTCGGGGCTCGCCGACACCCGGCTGACCGGCATCGTCATCGCGCCCGGCCATCGGATCGCCATTTTTGCCCCGCTCGGGACCAAGGCTCTGAGCGTCAGCGAGGGCCAACTGGTCAGCGGCTGGCGGGTCGAGCGCATCACCGCCAAGCAAGTCTCACTGACCGGTCCGAACGGGACCCGGACCTTGCAGCCGAAATTCGATCCCAACCTGGCGCCGCCGCCATCGCCGGCGGCGACGGGCAATGCGCCACCCGCCCCGGTCCCTCCGGTCTTGCGGCCGACCGCCTCGCGGCCGCAGTTTCCGCCGCTGCCGCCCAACCGGCCGCCGCGGCGGCCCGGCGAGCGAGAACCCTGATGCGCGACTGCCGGCGATCGGCCGGCCGGCTCGGCTTGGCCCTGCTGCTGGCTCTGAGCGCCTGCCAGCGGCCGCCCGCCCCCGGGCTGACCCCGCTCGAGCAGCCGGCCGGGTTGCAACCGGCGGCGCCACGGGTCAGCGGCCCGATCCCGACCAATCGCACCAGCGAGCGCATGTTCGAGGCTCGCGGGGCCGCGGCCGGGTCGACCGGACCGCAGACCTCGCCGCCGCCGCCGGGAGTGGTCGCCGCCGGAGAAACCGGCGATGTGACGTTGAATTTCGTCGACACCGACATCCGCGAGATCGCCCGCACCATCCTCGGCACGACCCTGAAGCTGAACTTCACGATCGATCCGCGGGTCCGCGGCACCGGCTCGATCGAGACGGCAACTCCGCTGGCGCGTTCGGCCCTGCTGCCGGCGCTCGAAACCCTGCTCAACCAGAACGGCGCCACCCTGGTTCAAAGAAACGGCATCTACGACGTCGTGCCGATCGCGGTCGGCGCGGTGACCAATCAGGCCGGCGGGGCCGGCAGCATCGGCGCCGGCGCCCAGGTCGTGCCGCTGCGCTATGCGGCCGCCAAAGACCTCGCCAAGATGCTCGAACCCTATGTCGGCGAAGGCGGCAAGATCGTCGCCGACCCGGCGCGCAACGCGCTGCTGGTCAGCGGGAGTGCGGCGGTGCGCGAGACCCTGGTTGGTTTGATCCGGGCCTTCGACACCGATATCTTGTCCGGCCGATCCTATGCCCTCTTCCCGGTCGGCAACGGCGGCGATCCGGCCAAGCTCGCCGACGAACTGCAAAAAGTCCTGCAAGCCCAGGCCAATGGGCCGCTCGACAACATTGTTCAAGTGCTGCCGATGGAACGGGTCAACGCGGTGCTCGTGGTCTCCGAGCAACCGCGCTACATCGACGCCGCCGATCGCTTTTTCCGGCTGGCTTCGCGGGTCGAGGATGCGACGGCGCGAACCTGGCACGTCTATTACGTGCAGAACGGCCAGAGCTCCGACTTAGAAAATCTGCTGCAGCGGGCCTTCACCCCGGGCCATGTTTCGCCGACCCCACCGCCGCCGGGCAGCACCGCCCCCGGCGCCGGCCAGCAAAATATCGGCTTCAACAGCGGAACCGCCGGCGGCGCGCCCGGCGGCACGTCGGGTCTGAGCGGCGGCGCCGGGTCGACCCTGGGCGGCACCAGCGGCTTGAGTGGCGGTGCTGCCGGCGGCACCGGCGCCACCAGCGGCGGGTTCGGCGCGGCGATCCCGGCGCCGACCGAGACGGCGGCGGCGGGGACGCCGGCCACCGAGCCGCTGTCGAGCGAGAGCGGCGGCGAAGGCGCCGGGGCGACAAACCGAATCCGGATCATCGCCAACCGAGCAAACAACGCGCTCTTGATCTATGCGACGCCGGCCGAATACTCGGTAATTGAAGGAATGTTGCACAAGATCGACATCGTCCCGCTGCAGGTATTGATCGAGGCGACGATCGCCGAGGTTGATCTCAATAACCAGCTGCAGTACGGCACGCAATTCTTCTTCAAGACCGATCACGTGGCCGAGACATTGGGATCGACTGGAACCAGCGGCCCGTTCAATCCGCCATTTCCGCCGCTGGGCAACTTGCCGTTTCCCTCGACACTCCCCTACTTCGTCCTGAGCAAAGGGCCGAATTTTGCGCTCGCCGCACTCGCCGCGGTTACCAAAGTCAAGGTGCTCTCGGCCCCCGAGGTCATGGTTCTGGACAACCAGCCGGCGCGGCTGCAGGTCGGCCAGCAGGTGCCGGTGCTGACCGGGACCGCGACCAGCACGCTGACCGCCAACGCCCCGATCGTCAACAGCGTCGACTATCATGAAACCGGCGTCATCATGCAGGTGACGCCGCGGGTCAACACCGGCGGCCTCGTCACCCTCGACATCGCCCAGGAGGTCAGCGACGTCGCGGCCCAGGCGACCAATACCGTCACCGGCTCGCCGACGTTCGATGACCAGGTGTTCCGCACCCGGGTGGCGGTCCAGGACGGCCAGACGGTGGGCCTGGCCGGGCTGATCCGCGACAACGTCTCGCAGGGCAATAGCGGCCTGCCCTTCATCAAGGACATTCCAATCCTCGGCACCCTGTTTTCGACCCAGGCCAATTCGCGGATGCGCACCGAGCTATTGGTGCTGATCACCCCGCATGTCGTCCACGATCAGCGTGATGCGCGCGCCCTGACCGAGGATTTGCGCAGCCAGTTGATCAATGCCGGGCTGGTGCCGCAGCAGGTGGAGCATCAGGGCGGCTCGGGCTCGGCCAACCCCAACGGGCTGTAATCGCGATGCGGCGCATCGCATCGGGCCGGGCGAGTGGGCGCCGCGACCGCGGGTTCGCGCTTCTGATCGTGCTGTGGACTTTGGTGCTGATCGCCTTTCTGGTGCTCCATCTGACCGCGAGCGGGCGAACCGAAATCCGCATCGCCGATAATCTGGTCGACAACGCGGTCGCCGCGGCCGCCGCCGATGGCGGGATTTCGGAGGCGATCTTCAACCTGGCGAACCCGCGGCCGGACCAGCGCTGGCGGCTCGACGGCGCCCCTCATTCGCTGGCGATCGGCGACAGCCGGGTGACCGTGCGGCTGGCCGATGAGGCGGCGCGGATCAATCCGAACCTGGCCTCGCCGGCGCTGATGGAGGCGCTGTTGCGCGCCGTCGGCAGCGACCAGGCCACGGCGCAGCGGCTGACCGTGGCGATCTCCGACTGGGTCGGCACGGAGGCGACAGCGCCCCCGCAGGCGGTGCTGTCCGCGCAATATCGTGCCGCCGGGCTCGATTATGGGCCACCGGGCTCGCCGCTCGAAAGCATTGGCGAGCTCGGCAAGGTGCTCGGCATGACCCCGGCCCTGCTCGCGGCATTGCGGCCGCATTTGACCTTGTACGGGCCGCCCGAGCCGAACCCGGCCGCCGCCGATCCGGTGGTCGCCGCGGCGCTCGCGCTGATCCCGCCGCTGGCCGGGGCAAACGCTTCGCTCGGCGCGAGCCCGCAGGACGTGCTGACCGTGCGCATCATCGCGAGCGCGCGCGGCCCGGGCAACGCACGGGTGCGGCGCGCCGCGATCGTGCGGATCGGCTCGACCCTGCCGCAGGGTTATGTCGTGCTCGCCTGGGGCAACCGGGTGGCCTGAGCGGCCCACCGGGCAAACCCGGTCGACCGGCCGGCGACCCCGGCCCGCTCAGTCGTTAAGGATTTCCGAGTCCGACCCGGTACCGCCGGGCTTGCCGGTCGGACCGAGCGAATAGAGGTCGTAATCGTGCCCCGGCCGCTGGCTCGGCATGCGGTAGAGAAAGGGATGGCCCCAGGGATCCTCGGGCACTTTCTCGCCCTTCAGATAGGGGCCGCTCCAGTGGCTGACCCCGTCGGGCCGCACCAGCAGCGCCTCGAGCCCCTGTTCGGTCGTCGGATACGTTCCGACGTCGAGCTTGTAGATGTCGAGAATGCTTTCCAGCCGCTCGATCGAAAGGTGCGCGGTCTTTTCCTTGGCCGAGCCGAGCTGGCGCAACACCGCCGGGGCGACCAAGCCGATCAGCAAGCCGAGGATGGCGAGAACGACCAGCAGCTCGAGGAGGGTGAAGCCCTGCTCCCGGCGGCGGCTGGCACGGGCGAGATCGAGCGGGCGGGTCAACGGAAACGAGAGGTTGCGCAAGAGGCCGGTCCGGAAAGCCTACGGGTCGCTATCAGTATAGCGAGATGTGGGCGGATTGATGACGTATCGAGGCTCGGGCGGCCGCCGCGCCGCGCAATTGCCATGCCGGGCTCGCATGCCCTTCACCGGCTCGATGCCCGCAGGTAAGCTCGCGCTCGTCGCCGCCCCCACTCGGAGGGAAGAATGCTCACGATCATCGATCTCAAGGCCGAGCTGGCCAACCTCAGAATGCTGCGCGGGCGCACTCCCGAGACCCCGGAGGCCGATCGGGAGGGCGCCTTTGCCAGGCTCGCCCCCTATCGCGACAGCGCGATCAACCTCGCCAAATTTTCCGGCGAAGGCCCGTGGGAGCGCCACCCGAACGGCGACGAGATCGTGCAGATCGTCGAGGGCGCCACGGTGTTTCACCTGATGGGCGAGGATGGGCCGCAATCCTTTGCGCTCGAAGCCGGCATGGCGGTGATCGTCCCGCAAGGGCTGTGGCACCGGTTCGAGGCGCCGGACGGGGTGAGCCTGCTGACCACCACCCCGCAGCCGACCGAGCACCTGACTTTCGCCATCGACGACCCGCGCACGCTGGGCTGATCGCGGGTGGCGGGCTAGAGGCGGGTAATCGGCGGCTGGGCTTACTCCTCTTCCTCCTCGACGGCGCTTTCGTGCCAGTGCCGCAGCACCAGCCGCGACAGCAGATCGATCGCGAGATAGATCGCGATGCCGGTCGCCGACAGCAGAAACAGCGCGGCGAACATGCGCGCGATCGCCAGGCGATAGCCGGCTTCGAGGATGCGGAAGGCGAGCCCGGTCTCGGCGCCGCCGGTGCCGGCGACAAATTCGGCGACAACCGCGCCGATCAAGGCGAGCCCGCCGCTGATCCGCAGCCCGGCAAGAAAATAGGGGAGCGCCGTCGGCAATTTCAGATAGCGCAGGGTCTGCGACGGCGAGGCGCCGTAAAGCCGGAACAGGGCGACGAGATTGCGGTCGGCGCTGTTGAGCCCGATCGTGGTGTTCGAGACGATCGGAAAAAACGCGACGATCCAGGCGCAGACCAGCAAGGCGACGAATGGCTGCTGCACCCAGATGATGATCAAGGGTGCGATCGCGACGATCGGCGTCACCTGCAGGATCACGGCGTAGGGGAAGAGGCTGATCTCCAGGACCCGCGACAGCGAGAACAGGAGGGCGATGGCGCCGCCGAGGATGGCGGCTGCGGCGAGGGCGGCGAGCGTGATCCGCAAGGTCACCATCAGCGAGCCCAAGAGGCTCGGCCCATCGCTCCACAAGGCCTTGGCGATCGCCAGCGGGCCGGGCAGGACGTAGACCGGGATGCCCTCGATGCGGACCACCCCTTGCCACAGTGCCAGCAGCGCCGCGCCGATGATCAGCGGGGCGGCGAGCCGCCACCAGCGATCGCGGCGCCCGCCTCTCATCGCCCGCCTCTCATCGCCCGCCTCTCATCGCTGGCCCTCGGGGCCCATCGCCTCGGCGAGATGGCGCGAAGCGGCGGCGCAGATCGCCGCATAGGCCGGCGCGGTGCGCAACGCCCGCTGGCGCGGCTGCGGCAAATCCACCGGGAACTCGGCGCAGATCCGCCCCGGACGCGCCGTCATCACCGCGATCCGGGTCGACAGGTAAACCGATTCGAAGACGCTGTGGGTGACGAACACGACGGTCGGCCGCCGGCTCTCCCACAACTGCATCAGATCGTCGTTCAACGCCATCCGGGTGATCTCGTCGAGGGCCGCGAATGGCTCGTCGAACAGCAAGAGGTCGGGGTCGGTGACCAGCGCCCGGGCGATCGAGACGCGCATGCGCATGCCGCCCGAGAGCTGGCGCGGATAGGCGCGCTCAAAGCCGGCGAGCCCAACCGCGCGGATCTCGGCGGCGGCGCGGGTGCGCTCGGCCGCGCCCACTCGCCCGGCCAGGCGAAACGGCAGCAGGACGTTGCCGGTGACCGTGCTCCACGGCATCAAGGTCGGGTCCTGAAAGACAAAGCCGATTTGGCCGCGGGTTCGCTCGGCGCCGCGGCTCACCCCGAGACGGCGCTCGCCGGCGCTGGGCCGGGTGAGCCCGGCGATGATTCGCAACAGCGTGGTCTTGCCGCAGCCGGACGGGCCGAGGACGCTCAGGAACTCGCCGCGGGCAATATCGAGGTCGATCGGGTCGAGTGCGGTCACCCCGCCGGCGAACCGCTTGGCGACGCCGCGCAAGGAGACGATCGGCGCCGCCGCCGGGCTCTCGACCACCCGGACGCTCAGGGCTTCATCCCAAACTTCTTGTCGACGAATTGGAGGGTGTAGGCGGCTTTGTAGTCCATATTCTTGGGGTACACCCCGGCCGCGGCCATCGTATCGAAGAAGTCGAGCCAGCGCGCTTGCGTCATCGCGCCGATCCCGTACTTCTTGGCGTCGCCGCTGTCGACGATGCCGTATTCCTTGATCTTGGCGATGCCATAGGCCAGGAGCGCATCGGTCATCTCCGGATTGTCGCGTTTGATCAGCGCGTTCGCCGGCGCGGGATCGCCGTAGAGGTAATCGTGCCAGCCCTCGATGCTGGCATTGACAAAGCGCTGCACCAGACCGGGATCGTCGTGCACCAGCTTTTTCGAGGTCTCGATCAACGAGCTGTAGCTCGAATAGCCGGCATCGGCGAGCAGCAGCACCACCGGCTTGACCCCGTGCTGCTCGATCGTGAACGGCTCGCTCGACAGATAGCCCTGCTGGATCGCCTGGGGATTGGCGAGGAACGGCGCCACGCTGAAGGCGTAGGGCCGGATCTGGGCGTCGGAATAGCCGAATTTGTGTTTCAGAAAGAGCCAGCTGCCGACCCTGGTGTCGGAGCCGATCATGATCGGCTTGCCCTTGAGCGCGGCAAAGCTGTCGTCGCCCTCATTCGGATGGGCGATTAGTACAGAGGGGTCCTTTTGAAAGATCGCCGCGACCGCGACCATCGGGATGTTCTCGTGCACGTAGTTGAGCGGCACGAACGAATTCGTCGCGATGTTGAAATCAAGCCGGCCGGCGGCCAGCAGCTGGGCATGATTGACCTGCGGACCGCCCTGCCGCAATTCGACCTGGAGCCCGTATTTTTTGTAGATGCCGGTGGCGATCGCCTGGTAATAGCCGCCATGCTCGGCCTGGGCCTTCCAGTCGGTGCCGAACCTGACGGTCTGCAGCTGCGCCGCGTGCCCGGGCACGCCGGCGAGCGGCATGACGCCGAGCGCGAGAAGCATGACGCCGAGCAACATCGCGAACCGCCTACCGCTCATTTTTTCAGCCCCCGTTCCGCCCGTCGCGAACTTACCGGAGGCCGTGGCATTCGTCGACGCCGGGCTCCGAGGCATCCTCGCGAAGTGTCGGTGAGGAAAAGTTCCATGCGTTCGACGCAGGTCGCGGCCGCAGATTTGGGTTGGATCGATTTTTTGTTACAAACTGTTTGAGTTCTGTCATATGTGAGGCGGTAGCCGCAGCAAATTGAACAATCCGGTTCCGCCTGTTACAGAGTGCGACACAAATGTGCAACAATGCCAGACGAGTTCTACAGGTTTATGGCCCGGGTCGCGGCTATCCGCGCAGCACGCCCAGAGCCAGGGTTGCGCCGGATCCGGTAGGCGCCCGCATCGCCGCCTTTCTCGACGGGAAGTCGGACGGCAGCGAGTTGCTGCATGCGCTTTACGATCATGTCCTCAACGAGCCGATCCCGGCATCGATGCGCGCGGTGCTCGACCGCTGAGGCATCGTTTGGCGAGGCTCGACCGACCGCCGCGGCGCAAACCCGCTGAGGCGGCCGGGCCGCCACCGGGTTCGGGCGCCACCGGGGACGGCCCTGCCTTTCTCAATTTCGCCAATTCGGCTATTTTCCTTCCGTTCGGCAGCCGCTTCGCGCCGCTGTGACGAGGTCGGCGGCGGCCCGGCGGCCCCCCGCACCGGCATGAAGGGAAGGAGAGCATGGCCAACGTCTCGACGGCGCGGCGCGGCCTGGCGGGTGGCATGACCGGCGAGGAGCGGACCCTGATCTTTGCCGCCTCGCTCGGCACCGTTTTCGAGTGGTACGATTTTTATCTTTACGGTTCGCTGGCGGCGACCATCGGTGCGGTGTTCTTTTCCGGGGTCAACCCCGCGGCGAGCTATATTTTCGCGCTGTTGGCGTTTGCCGCCGGGTTTGCGGTGCGGCCGTTCGGCGCCCTCGTCTTCGGCCGAGCCGGCGACCTGGTGGGCCGCAAATACACGTTTCTGGTCACCATCACGATCATGGGCCTGTCGACCTTTCTGGTCGGCCTGTTGCCGGGCTATGCCACGATCGGCCTCGCCGCCCCGGTAATCCTGGTCCTGTTGCGGCTGCTGCAGGGTTTGGCGCTGGGCGGCGAATATGGCGGTGCGGCGGTCTATGTCGCCGAGCACGCCCCGCCCGGCAAACGCGGGCTCTACACCGCGTGGATCCAGACGACGGCGACCCTCGGCCTGTTTCTGTCGCTGCTGGTGATCCTCGGCTGTCGCCAGTGGCTCGACGCCAAGAGCTTCGAGGCCTGGGGCTGGCGCATCCCGTTTCTGCTGTCGATCGTGCTGCTGGCGATTTCGGTTTTCATCCGGCTGCGGCTCAACGAATCGCCGCTGTTCCAGCGGATGAAGGCCGAGGGTCGCGGGTCGTCGGCGCCGCTCAGCGAATCCTTCGCCGAGACGCACAACCTCAAGCTCGTGCTGCTGGCCCTGTTCGGCGCCACCGCGGGCCAGGCGGTGGTGTGGTATTGCGGCCAGTTCTATGCGTTGTTTTTCCTGACCCAGACGCTGAAGGTGGCGCCGACCACGGCGATCCTGATGCTCGCGGCGGCGCTGGCGATCGGGACCCCGGGCTTCATCCTGTCCGGCTGGCTGTCGGACCGGGTCGGGCGCAAGCCGATCATCATGCTGGGCTGCCTGCTCGCGGTCACCACCTACCTGCCGATATTCAAGGGGATCACCCATTACGCCAACCCGGCGCTCGAAGCGGCGATCGGCGCGGCACCGGTGGTGGTCGAGGCCGATCCCGGCCGATGCTCGCTCCAGTTCAACCCGGTCGGCACCGCGAAATTCACCAGCGCCTGCGATGTCGCCAAAAGCGCGCTGGTCAGCCGCGGCATCCCCTACAGCAATGCGGCGGCACCGCCGGGCAGCACCGCGCAAATCAAGGTCGGGAACACCGCGATCCCGAGCTACAAGGCAACCGCACCCGATGCCGCGGCGAAAAGCGCCGCCTTCGCCAAATCCCTGAACGCGACGCTCAAGACCGCCGGCTATCCGGCCAGGGCCGACCCGGCGCGGATCAACCACCCGATGGTGATCCTGCTGCTCGTCGTGCTGGTGGGCTATGTGACCCTGGTCTATGGGCCGATCGCGGCGCTGCTGGTCGAGCTGTTTCCGACCCGCATCCGCTATACCTCGGTCTCGCTGCCCTATCACATCGGCAATGGCTGGTTCGGCGGCTTTCTGCCGGCGATCGCCTTTGCCATCGTGGCCGCGACCGGCAATATCTATGACGGGCTGTGGTATCCGATCGCGATCGCGGCGATGACCCTGGTGATTGGCGTGCTGTTTCTGCGCGAGACCAAAGATATCGACATCCGCGCCGGCTGAAGCAGTGCGTCGACTTTGCAGCGCGGCGGCACGATATTTATCCCCGGGAGCGGAGGACGACGATGTCGGCGCTGCCAAAGTTGACCCTGTCGCGGATGACGCTCGAGGAATTTCTCGACTGGCCCGGCGACGGCGAGCCGGATGGCAGCTGGCCGGCGAATTCCACATCGATCGCCGAGGCAGCGCCGCTCGCGCTGGACAGCCTCGACTTCTCGTGTCCGCTGGCGGCGCTCTACGAAGGCACGCGCTTCATCTCTGCCGGCGCGGGATGATCACCGCCGCAGCAGCATCCGGCCGAGGTCGCGGCCGCCGAACAAATGCACGTGAAAATGCGGCACCTCCTGGTGGCCGTCGCGGCCGGCATTGGCGATGATGCGATGGCCGGTTTCGGTCACGCCCTGCTCCCTGGCGATCTGCCCGAGGGCGCGGAACATGGCCGAGTGCTCGGCCGCCGAGGCATGCGCGGAAAAATCGTCGAGCGAGACGTATTCGCCTTTGGGGATGACCAGAATATGCGTCGGGCTCAGCGGGTTGATGTCGCGGAAAGCAAGGACGTGCTCGTCCTCGTAGACCTTGGTGCACGGGATCTCGCCGCGCAGGATGCGGGCGAATACATTGTCGCGGTCGTAGGGCATCCGATCGGCCTCCGCTCAGAGCGCGTCAGAGCATGACAATCAACAAGGGCAGGCAACAAGGGCAGGCAACAAGGGCAGGCAACAAGGGCAGGCAACAAGGGCAGGCAACAGGGGCGGGCCGGCCAGCTAACCCCGCTCAGCGCGCAAAGGTCAAGTTCTCCTCCCGATCTGCGAGCGATCGCGGCTCAGAGGATGAATTTGGAGAGGTCGGCGTTTTGCGCCAGTGCGCCGACCTGGTCGCGGACATAGGCGCGGTCGATCGTGACCTGGGTGCCGTCGGGGCGGTCGGAGGCGGTGAAGCTGATCTCCTCGAGCAGCCGTTCGAGGATCGTGTGCAGGCGGCGGGCGCCGATATTCTCGACCGCGGCGTTGATCTCCTCGGCCAACAGCGCCAACTCGTCGATCGCTGCCTCCTCGAAGTCGAGGGTGACCCCCTCGGTCGCCAGCAACGCCTTGTATTGGGTGATCAGGCTGGCCTCGGGCTCGACCAGGATGCGGCGGAAATCGTCGCGGCCGAGCGCCTTCAATTCGACCCGGATCGGCAGCCGCCCCTGCAATTCGGGCAACAGGTCGGAGGGCTTGGACTGGTGAAAGGCGCCGGACGCGATGAACAGCACGTGGTCGGTCTTGACCGCACCATGCTTGGTCGCGACCGTGGTGCCCTCGATCAGCGGCAACAAATCGCGCTGCACCCCCTCGCGGCTGACGTCGGGGCCGCCTTGGCCGCCGCCGGCGCGCTCGCCGCGGCCCGAGATCTTGTCGATCTCGTCGATAAAGACGATGCCGTTCTGTTCGACCGAGCCGATCGCCTCGCGCACCACCATATCCTGGTCGAGGAGCTTGTCGCTTTCCTCGGCGATCAGCACCCGGTGGCTGTCGCCGACACTCATTCTTTTCGGTTTCGAGCGGGTGCCGAAGGTCTTGCCGAAAATATCGCCGAGGTTGAGCATGCCCATCTGCGCGCCGGGCATGCCGGGGATCTCGAAGGTCGGCAGGCTCGACGCCGCATTCTCCTGCACCGCGATCTCGATCTCGCGGTCGTCGAGCGCGCCCTCGCGCAGCTGCTTGCGGAACTTCTGGCGGGTATCGGCGCTGGCCGAGCCGCCGACCAATGCTTCGAGCACCCGCTCCTCGGCGGCGAGTTCGGCCTTGGGCTCGACCTCCTTGCGCAGCCGCTCGCGGGTCATCGCGATCGCGATCTCGACGAGGTCGCGCACGATCTGCTCGACATCGCGGCCGACATAGCCGACCTCGGTAAACTTGGTCGCCTCGACCTTGACGAACGGCGCCTGCGCCAAGCGGGCGAGGCGGCGGGCGATCTCGGTCTTGCCGCAGCCGGTCGGTCCGATCATCAGGATGTTCTTCGGCAGCACCTCCTCGCGCAGCTCGGGGGTGAGCTGCTGGCGGCGCCAGCGGTTTCTGAGCGCGATCGCGACAGCGCGCTTGGCGTCGTGCTGGCCGACGATGAAGCGATCGAGCTCGGAGACGATCTCGCGCGGGCTGAACGAGGGCATTGGGCCTCAGCTATCGAGTTTCTCTAAGGTGATTTTGTCGTTGGTATAAATGCAGATCCCGGCGGCGATGGCCATCGCCCGGCGGGCGATCGCCTCGGCGTCGAGCCCGTCGATCGCGACCAGCGCCCGCGCCGCGGCCAGCGCATAGCCGCCGCCCGAGCCGATGCCGATGATGCCGTCCTCGGGTTCGAGCACATCGCCGGTGCCGGACAGGATCAACGATACGCTGTTGTCGGCCACCGCCATCATCGCTTCGAGCCGGCGCAGCAGACGGTCGGTGCGCCAATCCTTGGCGAGCTCGACGCAAGCGCGCGGCAACTGCCCGGCATATTGCTCGAGCTTGGCTTCGAGCCGCTCGAACAAGGCGATCGCGTCGGCGGTCGCCCCGGCAAAGCCGGCGATCACCGCCCCCCCGGCGAGCCGGCGCAACTTGCGCGCGTTCGACTTCATCACGGTCTGGCCCATCGTCACCTGGCCGTCGCCGGCGACCACGACCTGGCCGCCCTTGCGCACGCACAGGATGGTCGTGCCGTGCCAGATATTATTGTCGGAATGATCCATGCGCCTGTTCGGGACCGGGTGCCGCGACCCCACGAGATGTAAGCCCGCGCGATCCGCGATCAAGCGCGGCGCGGTGGCGGCAACCTCTTCGCAATCCGGCCCCGTTAGCTTATCAGGCGATCGCGGTGTACGATCGCCCTCGATAGCGGCTTGGAGACCAGCGTGAGCGACGAAAAGATCAGCCTCGAGCTACTCGGCTCCCGGATGCTGACGATGACCGCCGAGCTGCGTGACCTGCAATTGCGCTTCGGCGCCCTCGAGCAGCGTCTCAGCGCCCTCGAACACCGCATCAGCGCCCTCGAACACCGCATCAGCGCGATAGAATCGCGCTTTGGTGCGCAGGAGGAGCGGATGACGGCGATGCTGGCGCTGCTGGTGCGGGTCGCCGAACGGGTCGGGACCGCGTGACGCCAGGGCCGGCGCAAGCCCGACAGTGGCGAGGCGGTCGCGGAACCGCTAAATAAGGCATAGTCGCGATCGACATTGGTGGCGGCAACGATCGGCGACGAAGGAGAGCACCGGTGCGGGTGGCGAGGGTCGAGCGCAACACCAAGGAAACCCGGATCAGCGGCGCGGTCGATCTCGACGGCAGCGGTGCGGCCGAGATCGCCACCGGCATCGGCTTTCTCGACCATATGCTCGAGCAATTGGCCAAGCACAGCCTGATCGATGTCAAGCTCAACGCCGCCGGCGATCTGCACATTGATTTTCACCATACCACCGAGGACACCGGCTATGTCGTCGGCGAGGCGGTGTCGAAGGCATTGGGCGACCGCGCCGGCATCGCCCGCTACGGCCATGCGGTGATCCCGATGGACGAGACCCTGACCCGGGTCAGCCTCGACGCCTCGAACCGGCCCTACCTGGTGTGGAAGGTGACGTTTACCCGGCCCAAGCTCGGCGAAATGGATACCGAATTGTTCAAGGAGTGGTTTCAGGCCTTTGCCCAATCGGCCGGGGTCACCCTGCACGTCGAGAACATCTACGGCGAGAACAACCACCACATCGTCGAATCCTGCTTCAAGGGGCTGGCGCGGGCATTGCGCCAGGCGGTCGAGATCGATCCGCGGCGCGGCGGTGCGGTGCCCTCGACCAAGGGCGTGCTCGGCGGGACCCTGTGATGTTCGGCCCCGTGATGTTCGGTTTGGTGACGCCTGGCCCGGTGACGGCCAACTCATGATGCGCGTCGCCATCGTCGATTACGGCTCGGGCAATCTGCGCTCGGCGGCCAAGGCATTCGAGCGCGCCGCGGCGGATTGCGGCATTGCCGCCGAGATCCTGGTGACGAGCCGGCCCGAGATGGTCGCCGCCGCCGATCGCGTCGTCCTTCCCGGCGTCGGCGCGTTTGCCGATTGCCGGCGCGGGCTGGCCGGCGTGCCCGGCCTCGAGGCGGCGCTGCACGAAGCGGTGATGGTCCGCGGCCGCCCGTTTCTCGGGATCTGCGTCGGCATGCAGCTGATGGCCGAACGCGGCCGCGAGTTCGAGACCGTCGCCGGGCTCGGCTGGCTCGGCGGCGAGGTGGTGGCGATCGAACCCGCCGACCCGGCGCTGAAGATCCCGCATATGGGGTGGAACGAGCTTGAGTTGCTGGCGTTGCATCCGCTGCTCACTGGGCTCGGGGGGAACGCCCATGCGTATTTCGTGCACAGCTACCATTTCCGGCTGGCCGATCGCGGCGATCTGCTGGCGGTCACCGATTACGGCGGCCCGCTCGCCGCGCTGGTTGGCCGCGACAACCTCGCCGGGACCCAGTTCCATCCCGAGAAAAGCCAACAGACGGGGCTGCGCATGATCGGCAATTTTCTCGGGTGGCGCCCATGAGCGGCGGACCCGCGGCCACGGCGCCGATTTCGGTCGAGCGACTGACCCGCTATTCGGGCAACGAGCTCGACGATCTGTGCGAGGCAACCGAGAGTGCAATCACCGAGGGCGGCGGGTTTGGCTGGCTCAAGCCGCCACCGCGCCAGGTGTTGGAGAATTACTGGAAGGGCGTGCTGCTGGTACCCGAGCGCCGGCTCGTCGTCGGCCGTCTCGATGGGGTCGTCGCCGGCTCGGCGCAATTGAGCCGGTCGCCGCGCAACAACGAGGCGCAGGCCTTCGCCGGGGTGCTCACCAGCGCCTTCGTGGCGCCGTGGGCGCGCGGCCACGGCCTCGCCCGCGGCATCGTCCTCGAGATCGAGCGACTGGCTCGCGAATTGGGGCTGGCGGTGCTGAACCTCGATCTGCGCGACACCCAGAAAGCGGCGATCGCGCTTTACGAAGGCCTCGGCTATCGCCGCTGGGGAACCCATCCGGTCTATGCGCGGGTCGACGGCCGGATCGTGCCCGGCCACTATTACTATAAGCTGCTCGCCGAGGATCCGACGCAGCCGTGATCCTTTACCCGGCGATCGATTTGAAGGACGGCACCTGCGTCCGCCTCGTACGCGGCGAAATGGCCAGCGCCACCGTGTTCAACCGTGACCCGGCAGCCCAGGCCCGGCATTTCGCCGGCGCCGGGTTCGAATGGCTGCACGTCGTCGACCTGAACGGGGCCTTTGCCGGCCGCTCGGTCAACGGTGCCGCAGTGGCGGCGATCCGCGGCGCGGTCGGGCTGCGCATGCAATTGGGCGGCGGCATCCGCGATCGGGCGGCGATCGAGCATTGGCTCGGGCTCGGCATCGACCGGGTCGTGCTCGGCACCGCGGCGTTGCGCGACCCGGAGCTGGTGCGCCAGGCGGCGGCCGACCACCCGGGTGCCATCGCGGTCGGCATCGATGCGCGGAACGGCCGGGTCGCCGTCGCCGGTTGGGCCGAGGAGACCGAGATCGGCGTCGTCGAACTGGCTCGGCGCTTTGCCGATTGCGGGGTCGCGGCGATCATCCATACCGACATTGCTCGCGACGGCGCCTTGGGCGGGGTCGACGCCGCGGCGACCGCCGATCTGGCGCGGCAGATCGGCATTCCGGTTATTGCCTCGGGCGGGGTGGCCTCGCTCGCCGACCTCACGGCGCTGAGAGCGCATGAGCGCTGCGGCATCGCCGGGGTCATCTGTGGGCGCGCCCTCTATGACGGGCGGATCGACCCGCGCGCCGCATTGCGCCTGATGGCCGAGGAGCCGGCATGCTGAAGATGCGCGTCATCCCGTGTCTCGACGTCAAGGACGGGAGGGTCGTCAAGGGCGTCAATTTCGTCGATCTGGTCGATGCCGGCGACCCGGTGGCGCAGGCCCGGTTCTACGATCGCGAGGGTGCGGACGAACTGTGCTTTCTCGACATCACCGCCAGCCATGAGGGGCGCGACACGCTCTACGACGTGGTTCGCCGCACCGCCGAGCAATGTTTCATGCCGTTGACCGTCGGCGGCGGGGTGCGCATGGTCGAGGACATCCGCCGCCTGCTGCTCGCCGGCGCCGACAAGGTGTCGATCAATACCGCCGCCGTGGCCCGTCCGGAATTCGTGCGCGAGGCGGCGCAGAAATTCGGCAGCCAGTGCATCGTCGCCGCGATCGACGCCAAGGCGTCGGCTGCCGATCGAGCGGCGGGCGAGCGATGGGAGGTGTTCACCCATGGCGGGCGGCGGCCGACCGGCATCGACGCGGTCGAATGGGCCTGCCGGCTCGTCGATTACGGCGCCGGCGAGATCCTCTTAACCTCGATGGACCGGGACGGCACCAAGGCCGGGTTCGACATCGCGCTGGTCCGCGCCGTCGCCGATGCGGTGCGGGTGCCGGTCATCGCCTCGGGCGGGGCGGGCACGCTCGACCATCTGGTCGAGGGCATCCGCGACGGCCATGCGACCGCGGTGCTGGCGGCCTCGATCTTTCATTTCGGCGCGTTTCGCATCGGCGAGGCCAAGGCGCGGCTCGCAGAGTGCGGCATCCCGATGCGGAGCTGAGCCATGGCCGACGAATTGGGCGCCGCCCTCGACCGCCTGTGGCAGGTGATCGGGTCGCGCCGCGGCGCCGATCCGCAGACCTCGTACACCGCGCGCCTGTTTGCCCGCGGCCGCACCAAGATTGCCCAGAAGCTCGGCGAGGAGGCGGTCGAGGCGGTGATCGAAGGAATCCGGGGGGATGCGCCCAAGCTCGTCGGCGAGAGTGCCGACCTGCTCTATCACCTCTTGGTGCTGTGGGCCGATGCCGGGGTCGCGCCGGATGATGTCGCCGCCGAGCTGGCGCGGCGTGAAGGCACCTCCGGCCTCGCCGAAAAGCGCGGCCGGGCGAAAGTTTGAGCGGGCCTGAGGAGTTCGTCGTCGCCCATGCCAGGAAGCCGGCGAACCCAATGCCCGACCGCTATTGGCTGAATCTGAAGGGCTCACCGTCCTCGATCTCGGGCGCTGCCAATGGCGCGGTAATCCGTTTGCCGTTCGACAGGATCCCAATAACCGTCGCGCATCGCGCTGCGGAGGTCGGGTCGCACCGACTTGCGGGCGGCGGCGGATTAGGCTTGGCTGGTTCGCCCGCGGGCTCACCATCGGGGGTGAGGCGGAACCGGGGCGAGCAATAGGGAAAGGGTTTTCCGAATGAGCGAAAATCGCAAGGCCAATAGCGCGGGCAAGCCGGTTGCGGTGGTGGTCGGGGCTACCTCCAAGTGGCAGTCGGATGGCCGCAATACCCGGCTCGCGCACGGGCACGCGGTCGACGACAGCGAATTGCCGGTGGGCGTGCGCTGGGGGGTCGGCGGTGCGATCGCCCAGAAATTCGCGCGGGAGGGGTTCCTCACGGTGCTGACGACCCGCCGAGAGGCCAATGCGTCGGCCTTGGCGGCGGCGATCCGCGAGCAGGGCGGCCAATGCCTGATCGTCGAGCTGGACCTGGTCTCGCAGGATTCGATCGCAGCGGCGTTTGCCGCGATCCGCCGCGAGGCCGGCGACCCGGCGGTTCTGGTGTACAATGCGGGCTATCTCGAAGGCCGCGATCTGCCGCCGGAGAAGGAATTGCTCGAACACGTTCCGTTGGAGATTCTGGATACGGCGCTGCACATCGCCTGCCGCGGGCCGTTTCTCGTCGCCAAGGAGGTGTTGCCGGCGATGCGCAAGCACGGCGCGGGATCGTTTTTCTTCTCCAACAATTCGAGTTCGCTGCGCGGCAAGAAGCGCATGACCGGGCAGTCCTTGTATTATCCCCGAGTGATGATGCGCACCCTGGCGCAGGTGCTGACCGAGGAATATTCCGAGCACGGCGTGCACGTCGCCAATATCGTGATCGACGGCACCATCGATTTGCCCGGTACGCATGCGTTGCCGCGCAACCAGAACCGCCCCGATTTGGTGATCAACCCGGTCAAGATCGCCGAGGCGTTCTGGTATCTGCACACCCAGGACCGGTCGTGCTGGACCCACGAGCTGCAGCTGACTCCCGCCGCCAGCAAACCCAGCTACTGAGAGCGGGTCTAAGAGCGGGTCGGGACCGGCGCTCGCTTGCGGCGGTAGAGGGCGAGCCCCAACACCGCCGCGGCCAGCACCGCCATCGATGACGGCTCGGCAATCGGCACGATCGCGTGGGGTGCGGCGGTGCCGACACCGCGCTGCGCCACGGCTCCCCGGCCGCCGGCCCCGGCCCCCGTGAGATTATAGCCGAGGATGTCCATTTCGGTGATGTCGGCGGCGGACACCGGCAGGGCAACGCCCGAATAGGCAAAGGCGTTGTAGGCGTCGATGCTGCGCCCGGCCCAATCGCCGAGATCGCCGCCATTGGTGCCGTTGAAGGTGTCGAGATTGGCCGCGCCGCCATTAATTGACAAATACTGGCCGTTGCCCGGAGCAAGCGCCCGCCTGCCCGACGCGGAGTAACGGAACAGGTCGAGCGGGGTCAGCGCGCCGTCAAAGGTGCCGAGATCGGCCATGCGGCCCATCACCTCGGAAATTTCGTGCTCGGCCACGCCGATAAAGTCGTAGGCGCCGCCAACCGCGCGCTGCGCCGGGTTGAAGGTCCATCGCGAGGTCTTGTCGAAGCCGACAAAGCCGTCGGTGCCGGCACCGCCGCGCAATCCCAGCGCCTTGGCTTCGGCGGTCGCCATCAGCTCCGGCCGCCCGGCGGTCGGGTCGGAGGCCGGCAGGCTCGCGACTGCGGTAAGATCGGCGGCAGAGCTGCGGTCGGCGGTAAGCGCATTGCGCACCTGGCCGTAATTGTAGAAGCCGGCGAGGTAGGTCTCGCTCTCGCCGAGCGCGCCCGAGGAAATCGCCGACCCGGCGACCTCGCCCCAGCCGACGTCGATGTTGATCGTAATCGGGTCGGAAAAGGTCGACTGGTAGAAGTTCACCGCATCCTGAAAGGCGGCGGTAAATCCGGCCGGTGCCGAGCCGACGCTCGGATCATAGGTCGCATCGATGACCAGAGCCCGGGCCGAGCCGCTCGACCCCAGCAACGCCGCCACGGCAAAGAGCGCCGGCCAAATACCCTTGACCCCGCCGCCCGGCAGCGAGCCGAGCGCGTTCGCCGATCCCCTGATTGCCATGTTGCCCCCGATAAAGCCGCAGAGATTCCGATCGCCGACCCGGTCAAAGAGAGTGCCGAACGCGATCAAGGCGAAGAATTGCCGAAGCTAACCAAGAGCTGCGCCGTCTGGGTTGTGAGCTTTCTGAGACGAATGTCTCAGGCAGACGAATGTATCAGGCGGGGGCGCGATGGCGCCGATCACGGGTGGCCGAGCGAAATCCAGCCGGACCAGCCGTTACTGGCCGTAGTCTGCCAGATGTGGTGGAGCGCGCCGTCGCCGCCGAGCACGAACAATTCGAGACGGCGGTCGCCGCTCGCCGCCAAGGCCGGGCCGTTGAGCAAGCGGGTGCCGCCATTGCCGTGTGAGCTGCCAGAATAACCATCCATTGCTCGCTTCAGTCTGCCAAGTGTGCCAGAGATTGCCGTCGAGCCCGGTGATGAACAGTTCGAGGCGCCCATCGGCACTCGGCGCCATCGCCGGATGATCCTGAAATCCGACGCCGGCATCGCCAAACGAAATCCACGCCGACCAGCCGCCGCCGACTGCCTCCTGCCAGGCATGCCACAGCGCGTTGTCATTGCCGCGCACGAACAATTCGAGCCGGCCGTCGGCACTGGCCGCCACCGCCGGGCGATCGCTGAACCCCGCGCCGCCCGAGCCGAGAGAGTTCCAGCCGGTCCACGCGCCGGCCGGGGCAACCTGGCGGATATTCCACATTTCGCCGCTGGCGGACAAAACAAAGACCTGCAGACAGCCTTGGGCGTCGAGGATCATTGCTGGCGGCCCGGTGATAAATTGTCCCGCCGGCGCCGAATGGGACATCCATGTCGGGTTCCAGGGGCCGCCCCAAATGCTTTGCTCCAGACGCCATAACTGCGGCGGCCCGCCCTGCCCGGTGCCGCTGGCAAACAAAATCAACCGGCCGTCCGCGCCGGCGGCGACCGCCGGGGGGTTGATCGAGCCAGTGGGCGGGACGCCGAGCGAGGACCACCCCGACCAGCCATTTGACCAACTCGTCTGCTCGATCTGTTCGAGGGCGCCACCGACGGCAAAGGTGATCAGGCGCCCATCCCCGTTCCGGGCGATGGCCGCGGGCCATTCGACGAACCCGCCGCCAAACGAGTTCCAGCCGGACCACCCATTGCTCCACGCGGTTTGCCAGATGTGCCACAAGCCGCCATCGATCGAGAACATGAACAGTTCGAGGCGGCCGTCGCCGCTCGGCGCCAATACTGGAGATCCAAACAATGCCGGCATGACCTGGTCCTCCTGGTTGCGACGCATCTGCGCATAGTGAACGCACCCGGCCAAGAGCAAGCGTGAACCATGTCACAGCGGCGGCGACGCCGGACAAAGTCAGGCGATTGTCGGCGCCGAGACAATGCCGCGACGCCGGTCTGCACCGGGCGGATGGAAGCGGCGATCTTGGCCGTCGCCGGCGCTTGGCGAGATCGTACGGGGCCCGGTGCGAAGGCGTTGCGGTGGGGAGCGCGAAGGCGCAGGCTGTGTCGAGGATCGATGCGCGATGGGAGGAGCAGTGATGAGCGACGTGACCCAGGACCTCAATTTTCTGCAAGGTGTGAAGGTCGTCGATTTCACCCAGTTCGAGGCGGGCACCACCTGCACCGAGGTGCTGGCGTGGTTTGGCGCCGAGGTGGTCAAGATCGAGAATCCGGGCCGCGGCGATCCCGGCCGCCGGCTGCGCCCGGGCAAGCCCGACGACGATCCGTGGTATTTCCACCAGTTCAACGTCAACAAGAAATCCCTGGCGATCAATCTGAAATCGCCGAAGGGGCTCGCGATCGTCAAGGACATGCTGCGCAAGGCCGATGTCACCGCCGAGAACATGGCGCCCGGCACGATCGAGCGCCTGGGCCTCGACTACGAGTTGGTCAAGAACATCAATCCCGGCATCATCTATTGCCAGATCAAGGGGTTCGGCTCCGGCAGCCCGCATGAAAAGGGCCTCGCCTTCGACATGATCGCGCAGGCCGCCGGCGGCCCGATCAGCGTCACCGGCGAGCCCGACCGGCCGCCGGTCAAGCCGGGCCTGTCGTTTGGCGACACCGGCACCGGCATGCTGATGGCGGCGACGATATTGGGCGCATTGCACGAGCGCAACCGCACTGGCCAGGGCCGCCGGCTGCAATTGGCGATGCAGGACGCGATGGTCCATTACATGCGCACCTGCTTCTCGACGATGGCGCGCACCGGCAAACCCGCACCCCGCCGCGGCGCCAAATCAGCCGGCGGCAACAATGCACCCTCCGGGCTCTACCCGGCCAAGGGCGGCGGATCCAACGATTATGTCTATCTGACCACCAGCCGGGCCAATCCCGAGCACTGGTCGCGGCTGATGAAATTGATCGGCCGCGAGGAATTGATCGAGGACCCGCGCTTTGCCACCGGCGACATGCGCGTCAAGAACGAGAAGGAACTCGACGCGATCATCGGCGAATGGACCAAGAAGCACGACAAGCGCGAGGCGATGGAGAAGCTGATCGCGGTCGGCGTGCCGTCGGGCGCGGTGTTCGACACGATGGAACTGCAGAACGAGCCGACCTTTGAGACGCGCGGCATCATGCAGACCGTCCATCACCACAATGGCGACTACAAAATGGCGACTTGGCCGGTGCGGATCGACGGCAAGACGGTGCGGCTCAAAGGCTCGCCGGCGCTGGGCGGCGACAGCACCGAGGTCTTGCACAACTGGCTCGGCCTCGATGCCGGCGAGGTCGAGGGCTTGCGCAAAGAGGGCGTGCTGTAGGCAGCCGACGGCGTCACCTCGCCCGCCGAGCCGCCACCCATTCCTCCCCGGCCTGGGGGGAATGGGAGGGGCCAGGGCAGTGGGGTGGGTGTGGACTGCCGATAGATATTAGTCGATTGAGGCAATAAATGCGGCTGCGGCTGTTCGAGAATTACCGGTTTGTGCTCTATGCGCCGTTTTACGCGGCGCAGGCGACCGGCGCCTATGCGGCCCATGGGCTCGAGGTCGAGACGTCGCTGTCGCCGGGCGCCGGACGGGCCGAAGCCGCATTGCTCGAAGGTGCGGTCGACGTGCTGTGGGCCGGGCCAATGCGGGTCATCAAGCATCACGACGACAATCCCGGCTCGCCGCTCGTCTGCTTTGCCGAGGTTGTCTGCCGCGACCCGTTCTCGATCGTTGGCCGCGAGCCCAATCCGGGCTTTCGCCTCGCCGATCTCGCCGGCCTGCGTCTCGGCAGCGTCAGCGAGGTGCCGACCCCGTGGCTGTGCCTGCAGGAAGATCTGCGCCAGGCCGGACTGGACCCCGATCGGCTCGATCGCATTGCCGACCGCAGCATGGCACACAACCTCGAAGCATTGCGCGCCGGCCGGATCGACGCCGTGCAATTGTTCGAGCCGGTGGTCGAGGAGGCGCTGGCGAGCGGCGCCGGGCATTTATGGCATGCCGCCAGCAGCCGCGGGCGCACCACCTACACGGCCTTGGTGACGACCCGCGAGCGACTGGCCGGCGATGGCGAGGCGCTGCGGCGCATGGTCGGCGCGATCGACCGCACCTTGCAATGGGTCGCGGACAGTGCGCCGGCCGAGATTGGCGCCGCGATTGCTGGGTTCTTTCCGGCGCTCGACCGCGGGGTTCTGGCGCGCGCCATCGCCCGCTATCAGGCGCAAGGCGTCTGGGGGCGAGATCCGGCGCTGCCGGAGGACGGCTTTGATCGATTGCGCCGGGGGCTCCTCTCCAGCGGTTTCGTTCGCCGCCCGATCGCCCATCGCGACTGCGTCGACAACCGTCTGGCAATGGAAGCGGTGGCCGAGCGCACCAGGCCGCAGCAGGGTTAACCAAACTCGGGGGCAATACCGCCGCGCGCCGATGCCGAGGCCATTGGCGAGAAGATCGCGCCATTGCGGCCGGGGACTGGCGGCTGGCGACCGCTAACTGGCGAGCCGATCGTCGCGCCCGAGGCAGGTCAGCGCCAAAATCGACGTACAAGTGCAACAATTAGTTTCGGCCGGCCTTTATTAAAGCCACGGCCTGTTCCATCTATGCGAAGACGCCGCCGCAGTGCGGCGCAGCGAATGGTGGAGGGAGATCAAGGAATGGCGAGCGTGGATGAGCTGACGCAGGAAAAGCAGCGGATTGCCGAACGACTGGCGCGGCTCGATGCCGAGCGGGCAAAGCTCGCCGACCAGCTGAACGAATTGGAAATCGCCGAGCGCGTGCTGTCCCGGTTCGGCAAGAGCGCGGCCAGCGCCGCACCCGCCCGCCGGGGACGCCCGCGCGTGGCCGCCTCGGCCAATGCCGGCCCGGCCGCCAGTACCGCCCGGCGCAAGCCACGCTCGACGCAGCCGGAGAGCGGCCTGTCGATGAGCGACGCGGCCATCAAGGCGATCGAGGCGAATGGCGGCGGGGCCACCGCCGTCGAGGTATTGAACTATTTAGCGCACGAGCTCGGCATGGCGGTCCGGCCAAACCATCTCGGCATCGCATTGCAGCGCCATCGCCGCGCCGGCCGTCTGGAAAACCGCGACGGGCACTGGTACCTGCCGCATTCGGCGCACAGCGAGCCGGTAGAGCCGGCGATGGCCGGCTGAGCTACCCGCTGGCGGCGCGATCGCCGCCAGCGCTTCCACAAACCGGCCCAAGGCCGGGATGATGCCGGCTACAGCTTCAGCAGCCGCTTGGCGTTGCCACTCAATAGCTTGACCTGGTCCTCGGGGCCCAGCGGCAGGGTTTCGATCCACTTGGCGCCGGGCGGGTTATCAACGAACGGATAGTCGACCGAGAACATGATCCGGTCGATGCCCATCTCCATCACGCAGCACAGCAAGGCCGGGTCGGAGAAAAAGCCGCTGGTCGTGATGTAGAAATGCTCGCAGAAGGTGTCGCGAAAGCTTTTGCCGCCCTTGCCGTCGCGGCCCAGCCCCATGCTGATGCGCCACAGATAAAACGGCAGGCCTTCGCCGAGATGGCCGATGATGATCTTCAGATTGGGATAGGCGTCGCACACCCCGCTCAACACCAGGCGCACGCCCTGGGTCGCGGTCTCGACGGTAAAGCCCCAGGCGGCGCGCAATAGCGAGGGGTATTGCTGCACGTAATCCTTATAATAGGCCTCGATCACTGCCGGATGCGGCAGCGAGGGGTGCATGTAGAGCGGCACGTCGAGGGCGGCGGCGCGCTCGAAGATCGGCCAGAACCGCTTGTCGTCGAAAAACACGCCATTGGTCAGCCCATTGACCATGGCCCCCTTGAAGCCGAGCCGGGTGACGGTGCGCTCGAGCTCGTCCGCCGCGGCTTTCGGGTCGGGGGTCGGGATCGCGGCAAAGGCGGCGAAGCGATCGGGATGGGCGCGCACGGTTTCGTGGAGCCGGTCGTTGGCGCCGCGCGCCAGGCGCACAGCGGTCTCGGCGTCCATCTTTTGCAAGCCCGGATTGGCGTGCGAGAGGACCTGCAGGTCGATCCCGGCCTCGTCCATCTCTTTCAATCGCAGCGCGCCGACATCGTCGAGCCGCTCGACCAGCCGCGGTGCGCTGTGCGCGTCGATCCCGGTGAAGTGCTTTTTGACCTCGGGGTCCAAGTAGTGCTCTTCGAGCGCCACGACATAGGGTTTGCTCGCCACCGGTTTTCCTCCCTGCGGGCATTGTCAAATCGCGAAATCTCTAGCAGCTGCGCGGACCGCTGTCACCCGCCGCCCCCGAGAGCACCAGCGCGGGCGGTCGCGGCGGAAGAGAGCGGTCAGGGCGGAAGAGAGCGACGGCGGAAGAGATCAGGCGATCTTCAGGTAGATCAAAGCCAGCGCGCCGGCGGCCCAGCAATAATAGGCGAACGGGTCGAGTGCGGCACTTTCCTCGCGATAGCGGAAATAGCGCATCAGAAAGGCGGTGCTGGCATAGGCGACCACAGCGGCGACGATGCCGGCGACCCACAGCACACCGCCGCCAATCGCCGCCGCGCCGGCTCCCACCGGGGCGTGCAACAGCTTGGGAATTTCGAGGATGGCAGCGCCGGCGATGACCGGGGTCGCCAACAGGAACGAAAACCGTGCCGCATCCTCGTGCCGCAGACCGACCAAGAGGCCGCCGACGATCGTCACGCCGGAGCGCGAGATGCCGGGCAGAAAGGCCGTCGTCTGACAGAGGCCGACGACGATCGCGTCACCCCAGCTGGCGCTGGCCAGCCGCTTGCGGTCGCGCGCGGCGCGGGCGCGGCGCCGCAGCCGCTCGCCGGCGAACAGCACGACACCATTCGCGATCAGGAACAGCGCCGCGGCAACCGGCGAGCCGAACAGGTGGCGCAGCCATTTCTCGAAGACGAAGCCCAGCACCGCCGCCGGCAAGGTGCCGAGCACCAGGAGCACGATCAGGCGGCGGTTCTGATCGACGGTCCGGGCGGTGGCGCCGCCGCGGCCAAGCGCGGCCAGCAATAGGCCGAGCCAGTCGCGCCAGAAATAGATCAGCAATGCGGTCGCGGTGCCGACATGCAAGACCACCAAAAACGGCAGGAATCGCGGCGAGTCCTGGTCGATATGCCAGCCCAGCACGGCCGGCAGGATCACCGCATGGCCGAGGCTGCTGACCGGAAACAGCTCGGTAGCGCCCTGGACGACGGCAAGGAGAATGGCCTGAAGAAACGTCATGTCGCCCCGCGCTGCTCCGACCCCCGACGGCGCGCCGATTTCGCCTGAGCGCACCGGTGCGGCGACACAATCTGCTTGCCGGCGCCGATAGCGTCAAATCGCGGGCGAATTCGACGCTAAACTCACGGCCGCGACGGCCTGGCGCCGACCGCGCAATGGAGCGGGGTTTCGAGCTTGCGGCGAATCGGCTCGGAGAGATCGAGGTCCTACCCTTGCTGCGTTGCGCCGGATATCGCCGGGCGGCGTGCCGGCGGCGGAGGCTCAGCCGTGATCCGGAGGAAAGGCGGCCGCAGAAACGAAACGGAGCGGCCGAAGCCGCTCCGCTGCCGTAAGCTCGAACCAGGGTCGCCGGCTAACCGGTATGGCCGGCTTACCAGTAGGGATCGACCCCGTAGTAGTTGTAGATGTTGCGCTCCCAGTCCCGGCTGACATTGCCGGTTTCCCACCCTTGGGCGGGCGCCGGAGCGCCGCGCAGCTGGTCCTCGGTGATGTTGACCTCGTAGGCGTCGAGGCGCTCGTTGTAGCGCAGCACATGCCAGGGCAGGGTCACATAGTCCTGCCCCATGCCGAGAAAGCCGCCAAAGCTCATCACCGCGTAGGCGACCTTGCCGGTCCGCTTGTCGATCATCAGCCGCTCGATCGTGCCGACCTTGTCGCCGCCGCTGTTGCGCACCCCCGTGCCTTCGACCTTGTCGCTGGCGATCAGGCGGGCGGTCTCGCGTACCGAAGGGTCGGTTCCAACAACCGTAGCCATTCTCAACCTCCTTTCAGTTGCTCAGTCGAGTGTCAAAACAGCGCCGTCAAAGAAACGGTTCCACCGCCAAGGGTTCACGTGCGCAATCCTTAAAAGTTTCCGCTCGAACTTTGGCCAGACTGGCAGATTCTTTTCTCGATCGAATGTCGAGGCGGGGCGCGGCGCAAACAATCGACATCCAGCGGCAAGCAAAGAACAATCGGCCGAGCCGGCACGCTATTCAACGAGCCCGCCACGCTATTCAATCAGCGGCAGACCGGAACCCGACCGCACTCGCGTCGTTCTTTGTAGGGGGCGACCGACGGCTTGGAGGCTGAGATGAGGCAAGATAAGCGTTACGGCGCGGTAGGGCTGGTGTTCGGCGTTTTGATGCTGCTGGGATTGGGCTCGCTGGTTTCGGCCTGCAACACCGTGGCCGGGGCCGGGCAGGACGTGTCAGCGATTGGCCATACGGTGACCGGCGGCGCCACCCAGACGCAACGGGCGACCGGCGCTCCCTGAGGCAGCTAGCCCGCATCCTCGCCCCTGCCGGGCGAGGGTCCGGCCGAGAGCGAGGGCTGAGAGCGGGCATCGACGACTGGTGCGGCGGTCGTCGCCGCCTTTGCCAGGCGGTTGACGCCGCATAGTTCGACCGCGACCGAAGCAACTTGGCATCGACGGCGGCGGCCCGATCGATCATATCAGGCGAACCGGCCGCCCCGGTGAGTTGCGCGCGTTGTCCTAAGAGATCGCGGCCGCAGGAGGTCACGATGTTCGCGGTCATCTTCGAGGTGCAGCCGAAACCGCCGCGGTGGAATGACTACCTCGCTGTTGCCGGGCTGCTCCGACCCGAGCTGGAAAAGATCGACGGCTTTATCGACAACCAGCGATTTTCGAGCCGGGAGCGGACCGGCTGGATATTGTCGCTGTCGATCTGGCGCGATGAAAAAGCGCTGGTGCGCTGGCGCACGGTCGGCGCCCATCACGACGCCCAGCAGCAGGGCCGATCGGAGATTCTCGAGAATTATCATCTGCGGGTCGGCGAGATCGTGGCCGATAGCGCGGCTGCTGCCGGCGCGGAATTGCCGCAGCAGCGCTTCGATCAAACCGAGATTGGCGCCGCCAAGCTGCTGACGATCAGCGAGGTCAGGGACGCCAACCCCGCGAGCGTGGCGCAGCGTCTCGGGCTGCTGAGCCGCGGCTCCGATGGCCTGATCGAGCACGAGGTTTTTGAAAGCATTACCGATCCCGGCAAACTGCTGCTGCTGGCAGCGTGGCGGGATGCTGCATCAGGAGCAGGATCGGGGCGGGCCTGGCGGCCGAGCCCGGATGCCGGCGGCGAATTGCGGCACCGGGCGGTGCGGATCATTCGCGACTATGGCATGCGCGACCGCCGCGAAGCGCCGCAATACTATCCGTGACTCCCGGGTCGTGGCCGCCCTAGGGCCGCCCGCCGAGGAGCCGAGCCAAGCCCGGACTATTTTGCTCGGTTCTTTCGAAATCGGTGCGCTCGGTCACCGGCAGGCCCGACAGGTGGCGGCGCAGGCAATCGAGGCCGAGCTCGACGGCGCCGAGCCGGACCCAGTCGCGGCCGCCATAGATCCGCGAGCGGCGCGATTCGACGCCGTCCGCGGCGGCGATCGCCAGATGGATGCTGCCGCCGAAATCGATCCGGTCGGGACCGTCATCGACCTCGATCAACACCGCCAGCGCATGGCTGGCGCCGGTTTCGGCGCGCGCGGCGCGGGCTGCCGCCTCGGCTGCCTCGCGGCTGAATTCGCCGCTGCTCAGGCCGCCCCCGCCGCCCCCGCCGACCCCATCGCCGATGCCGAGCGCGGTGGCGATCGCGGCCGGGTCGCGGGCCACCCAGCCGCGGCGGAAAACGTTCTCGGCGCCGGGCAGGTGGGCGATGCGGGCTGCGATCTGGCCGCCGGTGAAGGTCTCGACGACCGCCAGCGAGCCGCCGCGCCCGGCCAACGCCGCGAGCACGACACCTTCGAGGGTTTCGTCGTCCTCGCCGAGGATGAAATTGCCGAGCCGCTTGCGGATCTCGGTCTCGACCGGCCCGAGTTTGCGCCGGATGTCGTCCTGATCGACGCCGCGCACCGTCAGCTTGGTCTCGATCTGCGGATAGTGGCTGCGAAAGCCGAGCTTCAGGGTGCGGTCGGGGACCAGATCCTCAACCCCGGCGAGCAGCTGGTCGACATGCGATTCGCCGAGCCCGTAAGAATGAAACCGCTTCAGGTGAATGACGCCGGGTGTCCCGCCGCGCGCCAGCAGGCGCGGGACGATCTGCTCCTCCAGCATGCGGAAGAGCTCGCGCGGCACCCCCGGAGTAAAAAAGAAGCGCGCCTTGCCGATGTCGAGGGCGAAGCCGCAGGCGGTGCCGACCGGGTTGTCGAGAATCTCGGCGCCCTGCGGCAGCATCGCCTGCTTGCGGTTGTTCGCCGACATGACCCGGTTGCGCCGGCGGAAAAACTCCTCCATGCGCCCGAGCCAGTCCTCGTTCAAAACGAGGTCGACCCCGGCGGC
This sequence comes from uncultured Alphaproteobacteria bacterium, assembly GCA_963755435.1. Lineage (GTDB taxonomy): Bacteria > Pseudomonadota > Alphaproteobacteria > ATCC43930 > CGMCC-115725 > AP-15. The sequence goes on along the minus strand of CAVWJX010000005.1, from coordinate 1,239,742 downwards.
GCGGGCGGCGATCTCCTGCGACAGGTCGTCGACGGTGGGGCCGAGCCCGCCATTGACGATGACCGCGTCGGCGCGCTCGCCGGCCATGCGGAACGCCGCCAGCAATTCGTCGCGGTCGTCGCCGACGATAGTTCCCCAGACGACCGACAGCCCGAAATCCTCGAGCTTCTGGCTCATATAGCTGAAGTTGGTGTTGACGATCTTGCCGGTCAGGACCTCGTCGCCGGTGCAGATGATCTCGATGCGCATTTACCGCCCTCGTGCCGGGCCGACGACGCGCGCGGGCCGCGCCATCCTTGGCCGCTGGTTGCCGGACCCGGTGTAACCCCATTCGCGATTCGCTGCCAGCCGGGCTTGCGCCCGGCGACGCGGGCAACCTCTGGAAGATCGGCAGCACGGGCCGGGGAGCCTTGGCCGCATCGCGGCCGCTCCGGGCCGCATCCCTGGGGCCGCATCCCGCGTGCTTCAGCGGCCGGCCGAGCCCTGCGCCCGCCGGATCGCCGCCACCACTGCCGGGCGATGGCTGTCCTCGGCCCAGCCGAGCGCGTCGCGGCCGGTGTAGTCGGTCTTGTTCGGGCTGGCGCCCTTGGCGAGCAGCGCTTCGACCAGCTCGAGATCGCCACGGTTCGCCGCGATCATCAGCGGGGTGATCCCATCGCGGTTTTGCGGATCGACCTCGGCCCCGGCGTCGAGCAGCAGCTTTGCCGCCTCGGTCTGGCTCTGGTCGGCGGCGAGGTGCAGCGGGGTGTCGCCGAGCGGGTCGGGAACGTTGAGCTTGGCGTTCGCCTTGATCAGGATCTCGATGATTTCGAGATTGCCGTTCATCGCCGCGTAGTGGAGCCCGGTGCGCAAATGCTCATCGGGCTGGTTGGGGTTGCCCTCGCCGCTGCCGACCAGCTGCTGAACCTGCGCCGCGTTGTTCTGCGCCGCGGCGCGGGCGACGTTCGAGTAATAGTCGCCAAAGAGATTGATTGCCGCCTCGGCAGCCGAACCGCCGACCGCCAGCGCGAACGCCATGGCCCCGAGAACGACCGTTCGCCGCGTGCTCATCGCGATCCCCTCCCGGTCCATCCTAAGAGGGCGGCGAAGTGTCCTCCCTCGACCCGGTCGATCTTAGCAAATCCCAGAGCGATGACTACGTTGAGGCGTCAGCCCCTTCACCTTCACTGCCCGGGGACGATCGTTGATCGACAGCGCGCGTCTTGGTCTGCCTGAATTCGAGCCCGGCCATGTGTGGCTGGTCGGCGCCGGCCCCGGCGACCCCGGGCTGCTGTCGGCGCTGGCCTTGCATGCGCTGACGCGGGCCGATGCGGTCGTCTATGATGCGCTGGTTGATGCGCGCATCCTGCGCCTGGCGCCGGCCGGTGCGGCGCTCGACTATGCCGGCAAGCGCGGCGGCCGTCCGTCGCCGAGCCAGCCCGACATTTCCGCCCGGCTCATTCGCCTGGCCGAGGCCGGCAAGCGGGTGCTGCGCCTCAAGGGCGGCGACCCTTGCGTCTTTGGCCGCGGCGCCGAGGAAGCGCTGGCGCTGGTCGCCGCCGGGGTCCCGTTCCGCATCGTTCCCGGCATCACCGCCGGCATCGGCGGGCTCGCCTATGCCGGGATCCCGGTCACCCATCGCGACACCAATTCGGCGGTGACGTTCCTGACCGGCCACAACAGCGAAGGCACCGTTCCCGACGGCCTCGATTGGGCTGCGATCGCCCGCGGCGCGCCGGTGCTGGTCATGTACATGGCGCTGAAGCACCTGCCGAATATCGTGGCCCGGCTGATCGCCGGCGGCCGCCGGCCCGACGAGGCGGTGGCGGTGGTCAGCCGCGCTACCACGGCCGAGCAGCAGGTGCGGGTCTCGACCTTGGGCGACGCCGCCGCGGCCGCACTCGGCGGCGAAACTCCGGCGATCGTCGTGGTCGGCGAGGTGGTGCGGCTGCGCGCCGGGCTCGACTGGCTCGGCGCTCTTGCCGGAAAGGAGCTCGACCCCGCCCCGCTCGGCCCCGCGGCGGCGCGGCAAGCCGCCCGTCGACCGGCGGGGGCGGGCAGCGCATGACCCGCGCCGGCGCGATTTGCGCAGGGACGGCCGCGCCCCTTTCCGCCAAATGTATTGTGGACTGTCGCCGATCGCCGGTGGCGCCTGAGGGAGAGCGAACCTTGCGGTTTGCGGCTTTGATATCGTTGCGCCATCGCGTCGGCGGGGCAATTGCCCGCACCCGCCGGCGCTATGCCCGCACCCGCCGGCGCCATGATTGAGGGGCTCGCCCGGCTGCGGCGGCCGCCGAGCGCCGAAGCCTTGATCGCCCGCGCGCGGCGGCGCACCGGATTAGCCGATTTCGGCGATATTCCGTTCGCGCGGCCGTTGCGGATGCTGCTCGAATCGTGCCGCGAGGAAGCCGATCTGAGCCTCTTCGGAGGTGCGGCGATTCGCTGGGATACGGTGCGCTTCCTGTCGAACCTGTTGCGCCTGCGCGAGGCGGAAAAGTGCCATCCGGCGATTCTCGACGAGCCGATCGAGCGACCGCTGATCATCGCCGGCCTGCCGCGCTCGGGCACCACCTTCCTGCACGGCCTCCTCATCGAAGACCGGGCCAACCTCGTGCCGCGGGTGTGGCAGCTGATCCATCCCTATCCCGAAGGCCGGCCCGGCGGCCGCGATCGCCGACCGCAGCAGGTGGCGCGCCAGCTGCGCCTGTTTCAGCTATTGGCGCCGCAATTCCGCCGTCTGCACCCGATCGAGGCGGGTTCGCCGCAGGAATGCTCGGAGATCACCGCGCACCTGTTCGCCAGTCTGCGCTTCGATACGACCTATCGGATCCCGAGCTACCGGCGCTGGCTCGACGACGCCGGGCATTTCGACGCCTACCGCTTCCACAAGCGCTTTTTGCAGCATCTGCGTCATCAAGCCGGCGGCGAGGGACGCTGGGTGCTCAAATGCCCCGACCATATTTTTGCGCTCGGCGCGATCCGCGCGGTCTATCCCGATGCGCAACTGGTTTTCGTCCATCGCGACCCGGTCGCGGTGCTGGCCTCGGTCGCGCGCTTGACCGAGGTGCTCCGGCGACCCTTCAGCCGCCGGATCGACCGCATCGACATCGGCCGGCAGGATAGCGAGCGCTGGCTGGCCGCGGCCGAGATGATGGTTGCCGCCGCCGATCGCGAGGCTTTCGCCCAGCCGATCTGCCACGTCCATTACGCCCAACTGGTCGGCGACCCGGTCGGCACCGTGGCCGGGCTCTACCGGCATTTCGGACAGGCGCTCGATGCCGAAGCGGCCGGCCGCATCGCCCGACGGGTGGCGGCGAACCCGAACGGCGGGTACCGCGGCCGCCGCGCCCGGCTCGATGATTACGGGCTCGATCCGGCGCGCGAGCACGAGCGCTATGCCGGCTACATGGCCCGCTTTGGAATTCGCCCGGAACAGGGACGCAGCTCGTCGCGCTCGACCCGCGGCTGACCTCGGGCCGGGCCGGTCAGGCTTCCGGCGGCCCCGGTGCCGCCTGCGGAACCGGCACCGAGGCCAGCAGCGCCGGGATAAACACCAGGCTCGCGACGAGGGTGCAGCCGAGGCTGATCAGCAGCAATTGCCCCATGCTCGCGGTGCCGGGGTGCTGCGACAATGCCAGCGCGCCGAACGCGGTGCCGGTGGTCAGCGCCGAGAACAGGATCGCGCGCGCGGTGGCCGAGCCCAGCACCGCAGTTCGCCCGGCCCGCCAGTTCATCACAAAGTAGATGTTGAACGAGACGCCGACCCCGAGCAGCAGCGGCAACGCGATGATGTTCGCGTAATTGAGCGGCAGCGGCGCCAGCACCATGACCAGCACGGTCATCAGCGACGACAGCAGCAGCGGCGCCAGCACCAGCGACACGTCGAGCACCCGGCGCAATGCGACGAACAGGATCAGGGTAATCGCCACCACGGCGGCGACCGCGGCCGAGCGAAAGGAGCCGACGATCGTGGCGCTGGTCGCCTCGATGGTCACCGCCGGGCCGCCGGCGTTGGGGGCGACCGCGGTCACTTCGGCGACGAACTTCTTCAGGCCGCTGCTGGTGTTGGCCGCGGCTTTTGGCAGCACCTGCACGCGCGCCCGCCCGTCCGGCAGAACCCAGTCGCGCGCCAGCGCCGGCGGGATGCTTTGCAACGAGACCGGCTGCGCCGATAGCGCGGCGCGCAATTCGGCCAGCTGCGTCGGCAGAAACCGGGTCAACGCCCGATTGGCGGCGAGCACGACCGCATCGGGCGCCGCCGCCAGCCGGCGCAAATCGTTGGCGATCGCGGCGAGTTGCGGATCGGGCGACGGCTTCTCCAGCGCCGGCGCCAGCGCCGCGTAGGCCTCCTTGGCGGCGACGCGGATCTGGTCCGCGGTGGGCGGCGCCAGCGGCTTCAATGGGGCGAGGGTCGGCCCCAGCAGCAGCGCCGCATCCTCAATCTGCCCGAGCTTCGCTTTCTGGTGCTTCGGCACGAAGCTGTCGATCGACAGCACCCCGGCGACCAGCGGCAGATTTTGCAGCCGCTGCGACAGGGCGCCGGCGGCGGCCGGGCTCGAGGTCAGGATGTCGATCGTAAACGGGTTGGTGACCGGCGAGCCCATCAGGTCGTAGAGCGTGCGCATCGCCTCGGTATTGGGGTTCTTGGTGTGCAGCGGGTTGGAGTCGAAGCGCAGCTGCGGCAGCAAGGCGACGCCGAATACCGCCAGAGCGGCGAACAGCGCGAGCAGCGGCCGGCGGCGACGGCGCGCGACATCGTCGAGCGGCGCCGCCCAGCGGAAGCCGACCTCGCCGGCTTCGCCGCGCGGGCGGAACAGGGTGATCGCCGCCGGCAGAAAGGTCACGGTGCACAGGAACGCGATCAGCATGCCGACCCCGGCGATCAGACCGAGCTCGGCGACGCCGCGGAATTCGGTCGGGACAAAGGCGAGAAACCCGGCCGAGGTCGCCATCGCCGCGACCAGAATCTGGCCGCCGGCCCGCCGGCCGGTTTCGGCCATCGCCGCGCCGTGGTCGGGATTTTCCCAGCGCCGCTCGCGATAGCGCACGCAGAACTGGATCGAGAAATCGACGGCGATGCCGACGAAGAGGATGCCGAAGCCGACCGAAACGAGGTTCAAGGTGCCGACCGCCGCGGCGGCAAACAACAGGGTCAGCATCAGCCCGAGCCCGAGCGTCAACAGGATCGGCACGATCAGGCGCCACGACCGGACCGCCAGAAAGAGCCACAGCGAGATCAAGAGGATGCTGCCGATCATCCCGGTGATCGCACCCTTGGCCACGCTGGCGAATTCCTCGTCGGAGAGCGCCACATTGCCGGTGATGCGCACCCGCGCGTCGCCCGCCCTGACGAATTCGAGCTTGGCGGCGGCGGCGCGGATTGCCGCGGTGGCGGCGCCGCCGGGCTCCAGGACGCCGTGATTAAGCCTGGGCTGGGCCAACACGAATTTGTACGGGCCGCCCAAGCTCGCGAGCTTGCCGCCGAGCAGGCTCGCCCACGACAATGGCTGCGGGTGGCCGGCGAGTGCCGCGGCCATCGCCCGGTGGAACCCGGCGAGTGCCGTTCGATACGGCGCCAGGTCGACCGGGCCGTTCTTGATCCCTTGACCCAACAGGGCGAGGGCGGCGAACAAGCCGCGCGCGCTTGGGTCGCGGGCCAGCTGCCCGAGAAAGGGCTGGGCGTCGATGGTTCGCTCAAGCACCTGCTCGAGCTGTTTCGTATCGAGCAACAGCAAGCCTTCGCGGGTCAGAAACGGCGAGGCGTCGGGACGGCGCACACTGCGAAAGTGGGTGTGGTCCGCGGCCAGCGCCGCCGCCAGGCCGGCAGCCGTCGCGTTGGCCTCTTCCGGCTCCTTGGCGTTGATGACCGCGACCAGCAGATCGGAGAATTGCGGGAACTCGGCATTGAAGGCCATGGCCCGCTGCCGCCACGGCAGGCTCTTGGCGAACATTTTGTCGGTGTCGGTGCTGATGCCCAGGTGATGTCGGGCGTAAGCGCCGGCGAATCCGGCCACAACGAGCCCGGCCACGACAACCAGCACCGCGTGGCGCCGGCAATAATCGACCAGGCCGACCAGCAAGCGCTGAAATATCATTGGAAAGCAGGCTCGTACTCTGTTGCGGCGGTCGGCGGCCCGCTCATTCGCAGCCTGCGCGGCCGGGGTGCTGCGGTTCCCGGCAACGGTCTCGCAGCTCGGCCGCGCCGAGGTGATAGTCGGTTCCGGCGAGGGCCGCCAGCGTAAAACGCCGGGCCGAGAGCTCTGTTACCGACCCGCCGCGGCGACCTGGCCTCGGTGCCGACCAGCGCCAACCGAGCTGCCCCTTTCGGGGTATCCGTCCGTAAAATATCTCAAGAGCCGTCCGCGGCGGGAATAAACCGGAGTTCTCGGGCGTCAAATAAGTGCCATCGCCGCCATACGGGCGTCCCTTTGCAGACGCCGTTGGCGGCACAGGGCGTCGCCATGCCGCGCAACTGCCAGCGAGGAAGCCAGACCCATGCCGCAATCGCGCCCAGCTGCAACGTTGGCCTTGCCGGCGCCCGACACGAAGCGCTGGTCGCCGCGCCGCAAGGCGGCGGTGGTGGCCGCCACCCGCACCGGCCTGATCAGCCGCGAGGAAGCGTGCGCCCGCTACCTGCTCTCCGACGAGGAGTTGGTGGAGTGGGAAAAAGCTTTTGACCGCAATGGCGTTCCCGGGCTCCGAACGACCCGTCAGCAGAGCTATCGCGCCGCTCAACTGGAGCCGGCCGAGCAGGCGCGCTATCGATAAAGCTCGGCGAGCGGGCCGGGGAGCGGCGGATCGGGGCGGCGCGGCTGACGATGAACCTGTTCACGTTTCCCGACGACGCACGCTGGAACGAGGCGGCCGAGGCCGTCGAATTCGGGATCGAAATCGGCGAGTACCGCGGCATCGCCCGGGTGCGCCGGCAGGTGTTTCAGCGCCTGCTCGATCAATCGCCGACACCGCAGCGCTGCATCGAGGCCTATCACCTTTACCGCGGCGAATTCGAGCGTGCGGCCGAGGCCAAGTTGCGCGCCCGCCTGCTGGACGAGGAGGGCAATCTCGAGCTCACGCTGCGCGATTTCCGGGCCGGGCTCGGCCGGGGCCGCTGAGCCCGGGTGGCGCCGCGGGTCGGAAGCCGCAGCCCGCGGCTCAGCTGGAAACGCCAGCCATGCGGCAGATCACGTCCCATTCCCGGTCGCCGACCGGGCAGACCGACAGGCGCGACTGGCGCAGCAGCGCCATGCCGGCGAGTTCGGGCGTGGCCTTCATCGCGGCGAGACTGACCGGCTGGGGCAGCGGCGCCACCGGGGCGAGGTCGACCATGCCGAGCTTGCCCGATTTGTCGGCGGGGTCGGGATAGAAGCCCCGGACTACCTCGGCGATGCCGACGATCTCCTTGCCCTCGTTCGAATGATAGAAGAAGGCGCGATCGCCGGGTTGCATCGCCCGCAGATTGTTCAACGCCTGGGCATTGCGCACCCCGTCCCAATTGGTGCGGCCATCGGCGACCAGCCGCGCCCAGGCGTAGCTCGACGGTTCCGATTTCACCAGCCAATGAGCCATCGTCTTCCCTTTCGACCAGATCGGTGCCCCAGCAACGGCGTCAATGTCCCAGCGGATAGTCGGCCTGGTCCTCGTAGACCGAGCCAGCCTTGGTTGGAAAGCTCGCGATCAGACTGAATGCCGCGACCGGGAGCGGTTCGGCGCGAAATCCGGCATGCGCCGCGAGAAACTGGCCGAGCTGGTCGAGCGGTGGGTTGCGCAGCCGGGCCAGAGTGACGTGCGGCGCGAATTTGCGCGGTTCGGGCGGCAATCCGACACGGATCAGCGCATGCTCGATCTTGTCGCGCAGGGCGACGAGCTCCGGGCTGCGCTCGACCCCGACCCACAGATTGCGCGGCTTGTCGCCGCTGAAAACCCCGGCGTCGGCGAGCTGTAAGGCGAAGCGGCGGGCGCGCAGCCGGGCCAGCGCCTCATCGACGTCGGCGGCCCGGTCCTCTCCGATCTCGCCGATAAAGCGCAGGGTCAGATGGAAATTGCCGGGATCGACCCATTTGGCGCCGTTGACGCCGGAGCACAACAGCGAGAGCTGCAGCTTCAGCTCGGGCGGAAACCCGATCCCGACGAACAGCCGCAGCATCGGTTCAGGTAAACAGGGTCAGCACGCCGGTGTGGCCGTAGAGCCGGTCGCGCGAGATTTCGCCATTGGCGAAAAACCCGATCAGCGGGAAATCGCCGAGAGTTTCGCGGATCAGCTGCACTTCCACTCCGGGCTCGCCGAACAGCGCCGCGCCGCGGGCGACGCAGCTGACATAGATCCCGGCCTTCGGCGGCCCGGCGAGCCGGCCGGCGAGCTGGCGCACCATCCGCACCATGTCGCGCCGCGCGCTGTCGGGGTCGCGACGGCAGAACAGGATCGGGTCGCCGGCGGCGATCTCGGCGCCGAGCACGACCCAGCCGCGGCCGGCATCGATCGCCATGATGTTGCGCACCAGGTAGTCGCCGGTATCCGACCCCGGCACCGGCAGCCCGACAAAGATAACCCCGCCGAGGCGGCGCAAATCCCGCGCCAGCTCCGGGCCGATATCCTCGAGGAAAACGCTCAGCGCCGGGCGGCCGTCGATCACCATCGCGACATTGTCGCGCGCCTCGTCGATGCGGTGCACCGGGCCGATCGGCATGCAGCCCTGGGTCAGCGCGGTCGCCACCCCGATTTCCGGCGCCAGCATCAGCCCGGCAATGCCCTCGGCGCCAAGGCCGTCATCGCCGCCGGTGGGGGCGCTGGTGGGGGCGCCGGTGTGGGCGACGAGCGGCTGGTTGCAGCGGTGCGACACCAGCCCGCCGACCAGAAAGGCGCCGCTCGCTGTGGCGGTGTCGACTGCCGCCTTGGTCAGGTCCGGGCAGCGCGGGTCGGCATGGATCAGGGCCAGCATCGGTCCCGATTTCTCGATCCAGGGGGCGTGCCGGCGCGGCAGGTCCGAGCCCGGATCGGCGGTCGCGGCAAAAACGCGAAAGCCGTCCGGCGGCAACGCCGCGGTCATCACCACGGCGGCCGGCTCCTCGAATATTTCGCTCGCGGCCGAGCACACGCCGAGACCAACCCCGCCGACCCAGGATGCGATGCCGGTGTGCGTCCTCAGATCGCGCAACAGCTCGGGCAGAACCGCCGCCGCGGGCTCGGTCACGTAGACGATGCCGAGGTTGGCGCCTTCTACCGGGGCGAGCCCGGTGAGGCAGCGCGCGGCGAGGCTCGCCGGTTCCCCGCTGGCGGCGGCAGCGGCAAAGGGCGCGCTCATCACGCACCCCCGCCCGGCCGGGAAACCAGCCCGGCGACCACCGGTCCGATATGGTCGACCAGCACGCCGACGCCTGTGGCGTTGGGGTGCAGCCCGTCCGGCTGATTGAGGCTCGGCTTCATCGCAACTCCCTCCAGAAAGAACGGATAAAGCGGCACGTGGTACCGGCGCGCGAGATCGGGAAAGATCCGGTCGAAATCGCGCTGATAGGCGGCGCCCCAGTTCGGCGGCGCCAGCATGCCGAGCAGCAGCACCTTGGCGCCGCGAGCCTCGATCTTTTGGATCATGCTGTCGAGGTTGTCGCGCACCGTCGCCGGGGCGATGCCGCGCAGCGCGTCGTTGGCGCCCAACGCCAGGATGACCAGATCGGGCTTGTCGGCGAGCGCCCAATCGAGCCGCGCCAGGCCGCCCGCGGTGGTGTCGCCGGAAACCCCGGCGTTGACGACGCGCGCCGCCAGCCCATGCCGATGCAGCCAGGCTTGGAGCTGGGCCGGAAACGCCTGCTGCAGCATCAGCCCGTAGCCCGCGGTCAGGCTGTCGCCAAAATCGACGATCACCGGAGCCGGCGCCGGCGCCGCCATCGCCACCGAGGAGCCGGCGGCGAACAGGCCGAGCCCGAGCAGCGCCACCGTCAGCGAGGGCGCGTTGAAAAGCCGACGCCCGGCGCCATATCGTCCGGGGCGCCGCCGCCAGCCGGTCGGCGCCGCCGCGGTGTTCGCCCGGAACCGAACATGACCAGCTCGCTGCATTCCGGCGACCCGCTCGTGGTGGTGGACGAGGTTCACCTCACTCTGGGCAGCCCCGCCGGACCCGTCAACATTCTGCGCGGGATCTCGCTCCAGATCGCCGCCGGCGAGACGGTGAGCCTGGTCGGCCCGTCGGGCTCCGGCAAATCGAGCCTGATGATGGTGCTGGGCGGCCTCGAACGGCCGACCGCCGGCAGCGTGCGGATCGACGGCCACGATCTGGGCGGGCTCGGCGAGGATGGATTGGCCCGGCTGCGGCGGCGCGCGATCGGGATCGTGTTTCAGGCGTTTCATCTGATCCCGACCATGACGGCGCTCGAAAACGTGGCGTTGCCGGTCGAGCTCGGCGGACATCGCGACGCCTTTGCCGCGGCGGCTCGGGGGCTCGACGCGGTCGGCCTCGGCCATCGCCTCGACCACTATCCGGCGCAGCTTTCGGGCGGGGAGCAGCAGCGGGTGGCGATCGCCCGCGCCTTTATCGCCGGCCCGATGCTGCTGCTCGCCGACGAGCCGACCGGAAATCTCGACGGCGCCACCGGCGGCCTGGTCATCGACTGCCTGTTCGAGCACCGCGCCCGGCACGGCACCGCGCTGTTGCTGATCACCCACGATCAGAGCCTGGCCGAGCGCTGCGCGCGCCAGATCCGGCTGGCCGATGGCCGCATCGTCGACGACCGGCGCACCACGCCGCTGCGGCTCGGCGCCGCGCGCCGGGCATGGTGAGCGCGCCGGGCGCGGTGACGGCAACGGGGGCATGGCTCTACCCGTTTCGGCTGGCGCGCCGCGAGCTGCGCGGCGGCCTGGGCGGGCTGCGCGTCTTGGTCGCCTGCGTCGTCCTCGGCGTCGCCGCGATCGCCGGGATCGGCTCGCTCGCCGCCTCGCTCACCGCCGGCATCGCCGGGGATGCGCGCTCGCTCCTCGGCGGCGATGTCGAGGCACGCCTCGCCTACCGCCCGGCCGACCCCGCCGAACACGCCTTTCTGGCGCATCGCGGCAGGCTCTCCGGGATCGCCCAGTTGCGCGCGATGGCGCGCACCCAGGACGGCCGACGGCAGAGCCTGATCGAGCTGAAGGCGGTCGATGCCGCCTACCCGCTTTACGGCCGGGTGGTGCTGTCGCCGCCGCAGCGCCTGGATGCGGCGCTCGGACCGCGGCATGGCGTGTTCGGCGCGGTCGTCGCCCCCGCCATCCTCGACCGGCTCGGGGTAAAGCCGGGCGACATCATCAAGATCGGCGACGCGGCATTGCAGCTGCGCGGCACCATCGTGGCCGAGCCCGACGCCGCCGCAAGCGGGCTGATCCTCGGTCCGCGGGTGATCATCGCCGCCGCGGCCCTGCCCGAAACCCGGCTGATCCAGCCCGGCGCGCTGGTCGGCTACGACTATCGGCTGCGGCTCCCGGCCGGAGCCGACGCCGCTTCCTGGGTCAAGGCGGCGCAGGCGGCGTTTCCGCAGGCCGGCTGGCAGATCCGCAGCTTTGCCGATGCGGCGCGCCCGCTGCAGGGCTTGATCGGCCGGCTCGCGGAGTTTTTGTCGCTGGTCGGCCTGACCGCGCTCCTGGTCGGCGGGGTCGGGATCGGCAACGCGGTGCGGGCCCACATCGCGGCCAGGACCGCGACGATCGCCACCTTGAAATGCCTCGGCGGCTCGACCCGGCTGGTGTTCGCGGTCTATCTGATCGAGCTGTTGGCGCTGGCGCTTTTCGGCATCGGCGCCGGCGTCGCGCTGGGCGCGCTGTTGCCGCTCGCGGTCCGGCCGTTTCTCGCCGGCATGCTGCCGGTGTCGGCCCGGCTCGGCCTTTATCCGGCGCCGCTCGGGCTGGCCGCGCTCTACGGGCTCCTGACGATGCTGGTCTTCTCGCTATGGCCGCTCGCCGCAATCGGCCGGATCCCGGCGGGCGCGCTGTTTCGCCAACTGGTCGACCGCCGGCGCTGGCGGGTGCCGCCGGTCGCCGCGACGGTGACCGCGGTGCTGGCGGCCGCGCTCGCGGCGCTGGTCATCGCCAACGCGCAGGACCGGGCGCTCGCCTGGTGGTTCGTGCTCGGCGCGATCGCCGCCTTCGCCGCCTTCCGCGGCGCCGGCGCGGTGGTGATGCTGGGCGCCGGCAGGCTCGGCCGCCCGCGCCGCCCGCTGCTGCGCCTGGCGCTCGCCAACCTGCACCGGCCGGGCGCGCCCACCGCGCAGATCATGCTGTCGCTCGGCATCGGGTTGACGGTAATGGTCGCGGTGGCGCTGGTCGAGGGCAACCTCGCCCGCGAGATCGGCAGCCGGCTGCCGGCCGAGGCGCCGGCGTTTTTCTTTATCGACATCCAGCCGAGCCAGCTCGCCGGGTTTGAAGACATCGTGCGCCACACTCCGGGCGCGCGCTTCGACGAGGTGCCGATGATGCGCGGTCGGATCACCCGGCTGAACGGGGTTCCGGTCGAACAGGCGGCGGTGAAGCCCGGCGCGCGCTGGGCATTGCGCAGCGACCGCGGGCTGACCTATGCCACCCATCTGCCGGCCGGCTCGCGCCTGGTGGCCGGCACCTGGTGGCCATCCGACTATCACGGCCCGCCGCTGGTTTCGTTCGACGAGGAGCTGGCGCGGGGCATGGGGCTCAAAGTCGGCGACAGCCTGACCGTCAACCTGCTCGGGCGCGAGATCACCGCGCGCATCGCCAATCTGCGGGCAATCGATTGGCGGCGGCTCGGCATCAATTTCGCCCTGGTGTTTGCCCCGGGGACGCTCGAAGCCGCGCCGCAGACCCACCTCGCCGCGGTCTATCTGCCGCGCGCCCAGCAGGAAGCGCTGGTGCGCCGGGTGACCCTGCGGTCCCCCAACGTTTCGGCGATCCCGGTGCGCGAGGCGCTGGCCGCGGTCGGCCGCGTGGTCGGCCTCATCGGCGCCGCGGTCCGGCTGACCGCACTCGTCGCCCTTGCCGCCGGCGCGCTGGTGCTTGGCGGCGCGATCGCCGCGAGCCACCGGCGCCGCGTCTACGAGGCGGTGGTGCTGAAGGTGCTGGGCGCCACCCGCGGCACCATCCTCGCCGGCTTTCTGATCGAATACGGGCTCGTCGGCCTGCTCGCGGCGCTGATCGCCGCAGCGCTCGGCAGCCTCGCCGCGGCCTTTGTCGTGGTTCGCCTGATGCGGCTCGATTGGGTATTGCTGCCGGGCCCGCTGCTCGGGACCCTGGGACTGGCGCTGCTGCTGACCCTGGGGTTGGGCCTGGCTGGCACCTGGCGCGCGCTCGGCGCCAAGCCCGCATCCTATTTGCGCAACGAATAGGGCGCGCGCCGCCATTGCCGGCGAGCGGCGGGACCGCTCGGCTCGGCCTCGACCGCACCCGGCGCGGGTCCCGGCAAGAGTCCCGGGGCAAGGGTCATTGAAAAGATCGCGTTTTGTGCCAATATCGTGGGCGAGGAATCATCCTCGCGCTGCTTCTCTCTTTGGAGGGGGTCTATGGCTTTGGGTTCGCAGCCCCGCTGGACGGTGCGGTCGGCGGACGCGCAGGTCGGCATCGATGTCGGTTTGCGAGAATATATGCTTCGCGTCTACAACTACATGGCGTCGGGGCTCGCGCTGACTGGGATCATCGCCTATGTCGCGGCGGCGTCGGGCTTCTACATGTCGATTGCGCGCACCCCGCTGATCTGGCTGGTCATCTTGGCGCCGCTCGGGCTCGTCATGGTGATGAGCTTTGGCGTGCAGAAGATGCAGGCGAGCACGTTGCAACTGGTGTTCTGGGGCTATTCCGCGCTGATGGGGTTGTCGATGGCGGTGCTGTTCATCGCCTTCACCGGAACCAGCATCGCGCGGGTGTTCTTCATCACCGCCGGCACCTTCGCCGCGATGAGCCTTTACGGCTATTCGACCCGGCGCGATCTGTCGCAATTCGGCTCGTTCCTGTTCATGGGGCTGATCGGCGTCATCATCGCCTCGCTGGTCAACATGTTTACCCAGTCGACCGCGCTGCAATTCGCGATCTCGGTGATCGGGGTCATCGTCTTCGTCGGCCTGACCGCGTGGGACACGCAGCAGATCAAGGAGATGTATTACGAGGGCGACGGCGCCGAAATCGCCAGCAAGAAGGCGGTCATGGGCGCGTTGCGGCTGTACCTCGACTTCATCAACCTGTTCATGATGCTGATGCAGCTGATGGGCACCCGCCGCAACTGACCGCCCCGTCTTCGCTGCGCACACGATAAGAATCAACCGGCCGGGCTTCGCACTCGGCCGGTTTCGTATTCTGATTTCGTGCAGGGACCCAAATCTGAGCGTCGTGCTACTGGACGGATAAGCGCCGTGGCGGCCGGGGGTCGCCCCTCGCCCCTAATGCGCCTCGTCCCAGCTGTGAGCCCAGCCGGTTTCGACGACGAGCGGCACCGTCAATTCGCAATGCGGGGCGCAGGCCCCCTCCATGACCGCCTTGACGAGGCGCGCGGTCGCCTCGATTTCGGCTTCGGGCACCTCGAACAGCAATTCGTCATGGACCTGCAGCAGCATCCGTGCGGCTAGCGCCTCGCCGGCCAGCGCGGCCGGGATGCGGGCCATCGCCCGCTTGATGATGTCGGCCGCGGCCCCTTGCAACGGCGCGTTGATCGCCTGGCGCTCGGCCGCGGCACGGCGCGCCGGGTTGGCGTCGCGAATGCCGGCGATCCAGCATTTGCGGCCGAAGATCGTCTCGACGTAGCCGGCCCGGCGGCAATCGGCCTTGATCCGCTCCATATAAGCCCGGATCGCCGGAAATCGCTCGAAATAGGCGCGGATGTAGGCGGCGGCCTCGCTTTGCGGCACCCCGATCTGGGCGCCGAGGCCAAAGGCGCTGATCCCATAGATGATGCCGAAATTGATCGCCTTCGCCCGCCGCCTGGTGGTCGCGTCCATCGCGGCGAGCGGCACGCCGAAGACCTGGCTCGCGGTCAGCGCGTGGATGTCGACCCCGTCGCGAAACGCCTGTTTCAGCTCGGGGATGTCGGCGACATGGGCGGCCAGGCGCAGCTCGATCTGGCTGTAATCGGCCGATAGCAAGAGATTGCCGGGTTCGGCGATGAATGCGCGGCGGATGCGCCGCCCCTCCTCGGTGCGGATCGGGATGTTCTGCAGATTGGGGTTGTTCGACGAGAACCGCCCGGTCGCCGCAACGGCGAGCGCGTAGGAGGTGTGCACCCGCCCGGTCTCGCGGTCGATCTCGTCGGCCAGCGCATCGGCATAGGTCGATTTGAGCTTGGTCAGCTGGCGCCACTCGAGCACCTGCCGCGGCACCTCGTGCAACGGCGCCAGCTCTTCGAGGATCGAGGCGTCGGTGCCGTACGCCCCGGTCTTGCCCTTTTTGCCGCCGGGCAGGCCCAGCTTGTCGAACAGCACCTCACCCAATTGCTTGGTCGAGCCGATGTTGAACGCGTTGCCGACGGCGCGGTAGGTCGCGGTCTCGAGCTCGGCAATGCGCTGACCGAAATCGCGCGACAGTCCGGCCAGCGCCTCGCGGTCGACCTTGATCCCGGCCTGTTCCATCGCTGCCACGACCGGAGCCAGCGGCCGCTCGATCGTCTCGTAGAACGCGGTCATGCGGTCGCGCACCAGCCGCGCCTTCAGCAGCAGATGCAGGCGCAGCGCCGCGTCGGCGCGCTCGGCGGCAAACTCGCGCACCCGCTCCGGCGGCAGCTCGGCGAGCGCGACCAGGCTCTTGCCGGTACCGATCAGCTCCTTCTGCGTGGTCAGTTCGTGCTCGAACGAGCGCCGCACCAGGCTCTCGATCGAATGGTCGAACTGCCCGCCCTCGAGCACATAGGACATCAGCATCGTGCAGTCGTAGGGCGCCAGGACCAGGCCCGAGCGCGCCAGCAGATGGGTGGCGGACTTGACGTCGTGCCCGATCTTCAGAACCGCGGGGTCGGCGAAGAGCGGCCGCAGCATGTCGAGGGCGGCGGCAGGCGCCAGCTCGCAGGCCGCGGCAAGGTCGAGCTCCGCCGCCGGCCGGTGCGCCAGCGGAAGGTAGGCGGCGAGCCCCGGCGACAGCGCCAGCGCGAGCCCGGCGAGTGCCGGCCGCTCACCGGCAACCGCACTCGGCGCCGGCCAGACCGCCACGGTCCCGGCCTCGTAGGCCGCCTCGATCCAGCGCTCGATAGCCTCCGCGGTTTCGATCAGCGCATAGCTGCGCGGCGCCTCGAACCGCGGGACCTCGGGGATCACCGGCTCGGGATGTTCGGGCGCTGAAGCCGGCGCGCTGACCGACAGGCGCTGGGCGATCCGGGTCTTGAGCGCCCGCAGCTCCATCTCATCGAGGAACGGGAAGAGCTTGTCGGGATCGTAGGGCTTGACCTCCAAGGCCGAGAGCGGGCACGGCACCGGCACGGCGTCGTCGAGCTTGACCAGCACCTTCGACAGCCGCGCCTTGTCCTCGTTGTCGATCAATGCCTGGCGGCGCTTGGGCTGCTTGATCTCGCCGGCACGGGCGAGCAGGGTTTCGAGGTCGCCATAGGCGTTGATCAGCTCGGCCGCGGTCTTGACGCCGATCCCCGGCACCCCCGGCACGTTGTCGACCGAATCGCCGCACAATGCCTGCACCTCGATGACCTTGTCCGGCCCGACGCCGAATTTCTCGCGCACCTCCTCGGCGCCGATCAGCCGGTCGGTCATCGGATCGCGCATCGTCACCCGATCGTCGACCAGCTGCATCAGATCCTTGTCGGAAGAGAGGATCGTGACCTTGGCGCCGGCCTCGACCGCGAGCCGCGCATAGGTCGCGATCAGATCGTCGGCCTCGAAGCCGTCCATCTCGATCCGGCAGATGTCGAAAGCGTCCGCCGCGCGCCGCACATGCGCCAATTGCGGGCGCAGATCGTCGGGCATTTCGCGCCGGTTGGCCTTGTACTGGTCGTAGATCTGGTTGCGGAAGCTGGTGCCGGAGGCATCGAAGATCACCGCCATGCGATCGGCGTCGGTCTCGCGCCGGTATTTATCCAGCATGTTGCTGAAGATCATTACGACTTCGGTCGGGGTCCCGTCCGATTGGCGCTGAAAGCGTTCCGCCTTGGGATCGCGCGCGCGGGCGAAGTAGGCGCGGAAGATGAAGCCCGAACCGTCGATCAGGAAGACGTGATGCGGCGCCACGGCCACCGCCACCGGCACCGCCACCGAAGGGCTTTGCGCCGGTGCGGCGGCGGCCGGCACCGCCGCGATTGCGGCCTTTGGCCCTGCCGTGATCGCGGCGTCCGGGCCAAGTTTACCGGAGAGCGCGGCGGGCTGTTCGATATCGTCCACGAGTTCCTGCTTTCACACCCGACGCCGCTCCTGCTCACCCTTCGGCAGGCTCTCGGGCAGCGCGCCGGTGCTCGGCCGATTGACATAAACGCGCGAGCAATAGGGGCACTCGGCCCGGCCGGATGGCGCTAGGTTCAGATAGACCCGCGGATGACCGAGCGGGCCGCCGCCGCCGTTGCACGCGGCCACCATCTCGTCGATATAAATGGTTTCGAAAGGTTCCATTAACCAGCCGCAGATTTTCCGAGATCGGCGTGACGCGGGCGCCGAGTGACCCGGTTGACCGTTTGACCGGGTCGATGATACCCATTGCCGCGGCACAATCAATGATCCGAACCGCGCCGCCGGTCGCAACGCGGGCGAACTACCGGAGCCGGCCGATAAAGGGTTTCGACGGGTCGGGACCAGCGTGAGCAGCACAGGACCGCGGACCCTCTCTACCTCATGCGCCGCCTGGCTGATGATCGCGTTGCTGGTGCTGACCGGCTGCGCCGCAAGGACGCACCAGGCGAGGGACCCGGCCGACCCGCCCACCCCGATCGCGAGCGGCCCCGCTACACCCGGGCCGGGACCAGCGCCGCGTTTCACCGCTCGCGATTTCGTCGCCACCGATGGCCGGCTGTTGCCGCTGCGCAGATGGCTGCCGTCCGGCCGGCCCCGGGCGGTGATCCTGGCGCTGCACGGTTTCGACGACTATAGCAACGCCTTCGCCGCGCCGGCCAAGGCCTGGGCCAAGGAGGGCATCGCCACCTACGCCTATGACCAGCGCGGCTTTGGCGCCGCACCCGACCACGGGCGCTGGCCGGGACGCTTGGCGCTGGCCACCGACGCGGTGACCGCCTGCGACATCCTGCACCGGCGCTATCCCGGCACGCCGCTCTATCTGCTCGGCGAGAGCATGGGGGGTGCCGTAGCGGTGCTGGCAATGACCGGGGCCGGCGGCCTGCCGATCCCAGCTGTCAACGGGGTGATCCTGGTGGCCCCGGCGGTATGGGGCCGGGCGACGATGGGGCTCGCGCCGCGCCTGGCGCTGGCGATCGCGGTGCGGCTGGTGCCGAGCCTGACCCTGACCGGCCGCGGGCTCGATATCCAGGCCTCCGACAACATCGCGATGCTGCGGGCGCTGTCGCGCGATCCGCTGGTGATCAAGGCGACGCGGGTCGATACGATCTGGGGGCTGGTCAACCTGATGGGGGCGGCCCTCGCCGCGGCCCCGCGGCTGCACGCGCCGCTGCTGCTGATGTACGGCGCCAAGGACCAGATCGTCCCGAAACGGCCGATCCGCCGCTTTGTCCGCGGCCTGCCGCACGACCCGGCCGACCGCCGCAGCCTCGCCTATTACCGGCACGGCTTTCATATGCTGCTGCGCGACCTCGACGGCCCGATGGTCACCGCCGACGTTGCCGGCTGGGTGCTGATGCCCGGCGCGCCGCTGATTTCGGGCGCCGATCGCAACGGCGCGGTGGCGGCATGGGGCGGGACCAATCAGGCCTCGCTCGACCCGCGCTGAGCCGTGCATCCGCTGCTGATCTTTCGGTTGCTGGGGTTGCTGCTGCTGGCCAATGGAACGCCGATGATCGCCGGCAGACTGCTCGGCGGCCGGCTCGCCGGCGCGATCGACGGGGGCCGCTATTTTGTCGACGGACGACGGCTTTTCGGCCGCTCGAAGACGATCCGCGGCATCGTCCTCGGCATAGCGACGACGATCGCCGGCGCACCGCTGGTCGGCCTGCCCTGGCGGATCGGGCTGCTGGTCGGCAGCCTAGCGATGGCCGGCGACCTGTTCTCCAGCTTTTGCAAGCGCCGGCTTGGATTGGCGCCGAGCAGCCCGGCGGTCGGGCTCGACCAGATCCCGGAATTGCTGTTTCCGCTGCTCGCCTGTGCCGGCCCGCTGTCCCTCGGCATTGCCGATATCGCCGCCGGGCGTGGCGATCTTTTTCGTCGGCGAATTGCTGCTGTCGCGCCTGCTCTACGCGTTCGATCTGCGCGACCGCCCCTATTAGACGCAACGCCAGCCGGTGTTCGACCTCGTTCCGGCAAGCTTGTGCATCCGGATCGGCTCCTCGCGCGTATCTGGCGGCATAAGCGCCGGAACCATCTGCCGCCGCCGCCGTTTGGGGACCGCCCGAGGCGCATGGCGCTCCGCCGGCAACCGGCGCAGCGCCGTCGAGGACGGAGGGAGGGTATGGCCGATTCCGGTGCGGTTCCTTACGGCCGCAAGACCCAGCACGAGCCGAGCGTCAAGGAAGTTCATATCCTGTGGCTGACCGCCGGGCTCGGCTGCGACGGCAACTCGGTCTCGATCACCGCCGCCAGCGAGCCGAGCATCGAGGAGGTGGTGCTGGGTGCCATTCCCGGGCTGCCCAAGGTGCACCTGCACAATCCGGTGCTCGCCTACGAAACCGGCGAGGAGTTTCTGAAGCCGTGGCATCAGGCGGTGCGCGGCGAGATCGACAACTTCGTGCTGGTCGTCGAAGGCTCGATCCCCAACGAGCATTTGAGCGGCGAAGGCTACTGGGCGGCGATGGGGACCGATCCCGAGAGCGGGCAGCCGATCAAGACCAATGATTGGATCACCCGGCTGGCGCCGAAGGCGCTGGCCGTGGTCGGCGCCGGCAGCTGCGCCACCTGGGGCGGCATCCATGCGATGCAGGGCAACCCGACCGGCTGCATGGGCCTGCGCGACTTCCTCGGCTGGGACTGGAAATCGAAGGCCGGGCTGCCGATCGTCAATGTCCCCGGCTGCCCGGTCCAGCCCGACAATTTCATGGAAACCCTGCTTTATCTGCTGCGCCAGCTCGCCGGATTGGCGCCGCTGATCCCGCTCGACGATGCCGGGCGGCCGACCTGGCTGTTCGGCAACACCGTCCACAATGGCTGCGACCGCGCCGCCTATTACGAGCAGGCTGATTTCGCGGCCGATTACAGCTCGCATAAATGCCTGGTCAAGATCGGCTGCTGGGGTCCGGTCGTGCAATGCAACGTGCCCAAGCGCGGTTGGATGGCCGGGATCGGCGGCTGCCCCAATGTCGGCGGCATCTGCATCGGCTGCACCATGCCGGGCTTTCCCGACAAGTTTCAACCGTTCATGGACGAGCCGCCGGGAGCGGTGCTGTCATCGGGGCTGATCCGGCCCTACGGCGCGCTGATCCGCAATTTGCGCAAATTGACCAACCACACGCTGAACAAGGAGCCGAAGTGGCGGCACAACCGGCCCGAGCTGACGACCGGTTACCGGCCCGGGCTGCCGGTCTGAGGAATGATGCCGCGCGCTGACCCTGCAGCAGAGGACACCCGATCATGGCTGATGTAGCACTCGAGACCGGCAGATCCGCACCGCCGCAGCCCGAAAAAAAGCGCGGCCAGCTGGTCGAGATGAATTGGGATCCGATCACCCGGATCGTCGGCTCGCTCGGCATCTTCACCAAGATCGATTTCGACAATCGCGAGGTCGCCGAGTGCCACAGCACCTCGTCGATCTTTCGCGGCTACAGCATCTTTATGAAGAATAAAGACCCGCGCGACGCGCATTTCATCACCAGCCGGATCTGCGGCATTTGCGGCGACAACCACGCGACCTGCTCGGTCTATGCGCAAAACATGGCCTATGGGGTTAAGCCGCCGCCGTTGGCCGAATGGATCGTCAATCTCGGCGAAGCCGCCGAATACATGTTCGACCATAATATTTTTCAAGACAATCTGGTCGGCGTCGATTTTTGCGAAAAGATGGTGAAGGAGACCAACCCCGGCGTGTGGGCCAAGGCCGAAACCACCGCGGCGCCGCATGCCGCCGACCACGGTTTTCGCACGATCGGCGACATCATGCGGGCATTGAACCCGTTCACCGGCGAGTTCTACCGCGAGACCTTGCTGGTCAGCCGCATGACGCGCGAGATGTTCTGCCTGATGGAAGGACGCCACGTCCACCCCTCGACCCTCTATCCGGGCGGGGTCGGCACGGTGCCCTCGGTGCAATTGTTCACCGACTATCTGGTCCGACTGATGCGGTATATCGAGTTCATGAAGAAATGCGTGCCGCTGCACGACGATTTGTTCGACTTTTTTTACGAGGCTTTGCCGGGCTACGAGGAGGTCGGCCGCCGCCGCATTCTGCTCGGCTGCTGGGGCTCATACCAGGACCCGGACAAATGCGACTACCAGTACCGGCACATGACCGATTGGGGCCGGGCGATGTTCGTGACGCCGGGGGTGATCGTCGACGGCAAACTCGTCACCACCGACCTCGTCGATATCAACCTGCAGATCCGGATTTTGCTCGGCAGCTCCTATTACGACGGCTGGGAGAACTGTGAGACCTTTGTCAGCCGCGACCCGCTCGGCAACCCGGTCGACAAGGAGCACCCGTGGAACCAGACCACCCTGCCGCGCCCGCAAAAGCGGAATTTTGACGGCAACTACTCGTGGGTGATGTCGCCGCGCTGGCTCGACAAGCGCACCGGCGACCATTTGGCGCTCGACACCGGCGGCGGCGCGATCGCCCGGCTGTGGTCGACAGCGCTCGCCGGGCTCGTCGACATCGGCTACGTCAAGGCCACCGGCAACAGCGTCAAGATCTATCTGCCCAAGACCGCGCTGAAGCCGGAAATGGAGCTCGAATGGAAGATCCCGAAATGGAGCAACACGATCGAGCGGGATCGCGCGCGCACCTATTTCCAGGCCTATTGCGCGGCCGCGGCGATGCATTTTGTCGAAAAGGCGTTGGCCGAGGTGCAGGCTGGGCGCACCCGGACCTTTACCGAGTTCAAAGTGCCGGACGAAGCCATCGGCTGCGGCTTCCATGAAGCGGTGCGCGGCGTGCTCTCGCATCATCTGGTGATCCGCAATGGCAAGATCGCCAACTATCACCCCTACCCTCCGACCCCGTGGAACGCCAACCCGCGCGACCGCTTCGGCACCCCCGGCCCCTACGAGGACGCGGTTCAGGGCACGCCCTTGTTCGAGGAGAACGGCCCCGACAATTTCAAGGGCATCGACATCATGCGCACGGTGCGCAGCTTCGACCCGTGCCTGCCGTGCGGGGTCCACATGTATCTGGGGCCGGGCAAGACCCTGAAGACGACGCATTCGCCGATGTTCGGCGTGTCGCGTCAGGGTTGACGATGGACGACGGCGACAGGCCGGACATCGAAGGTTCGCTGCGCCGGGTCGAGGCGCTGATCGCCGACCTCGATCGCATCGCCGATCCGCGGGCGCGCGAACCCGCCCGCGCGCTTTTGGAGCTGGTGCTCGAACTGCATACTTTGGGACTGGCGCGGATCATCGCCATCGTCGCCGGCGCGCCGGGTGGCGCGGCGTTGCTCGACCGCCTGGCCGATGACCCGCAGGCCCGCGCGATCCTGCTGTTGCACGGGCTGCACCCGCAGGAGGCCGAAACCCGCATCCGCGCGGCGCTCAACCGGCTGCGTCCGGATTGGGCGTTGCGCGGCATCGGCGTGGTGCTGGCCGAGGTCAAGGGCGGCACCGCGCGCCTGCGGGCCACCGCCGGCAGCGACGGGCGTATCGATGCCGCGGCGTTGCGGAGCGAAATCGAGGCGGCGATCGTCGAGGCGGCGCCGGACCTCGACGAGATCCTGATCGAGGGCTTGCCCGAGCCGCAATTCTCCGCCCTTGCGGCCGAGGGGTGAGTTGCCGTGCCCGGCTCGACTTTGTCCGGGAATTGGGTGTCGCAGCTGCGGCATTTCGTATCGCCGCCCGCGGGGCTCGAGCATTGCCAGTTCTGCCAGGTGCCGATCGCGGCCACGCACCCGCATCTGATCGAGCTGGCGAACCGCGGCGTGGTCTGCGCCTGCCCAGATTGCGCCGACATGCAGACGGCCCGCCTCGGCTCGCCCTATCGCCTGATCCCGCAGAATTTGCGGCTGCTGCGCGATTTTGCCATCAGCGAGGCGCAGTGGGCGGCGTTTCAGATCCCGATCGAGCTGGCCTTTGTGTTTGTCGACAGCGCCACGCGGCGGCCGGTGGCACTCTATCCTGGTGCCGCCGGCGCCATCCAATCAGCACTCGGCCTCGAAGCTTGGTCGGAACTGGCAGCGGGCAATCCGGTGCTGAACGAATTGGCGCCCGAGGTCGAAGCGCTGCTGGTCAACCGGACCAGGGGTGCGCGCGAATATTACCGGGCGCCGATCGACCGCTGCTATGCGCTGGCCGGGCTGATCCGCAGCCATTGGCGCGGGCTGTCGGGCGGCAATGCCGTGTGGGACGAGATCGCGCAATATTTCGCGCGGCTGCGGAGCGAGGCCACCGCTGCGGATCGGGCGGCGGGCCGTGGTTGACCTCGATTTCGCCGTCGACGGGATCACGGTCGAGCCTTACGCGGCGATCCCGACCTTGTGCTTTGCGTTGCGGCTCGGCAACGCCACCCCGACGGTGGCGATCGAGAACGTCATGCTGAATTGCCAGATCCGGATCGAGCCGGCGCGCCGGGGTTATGGTGCCGCCGAGCACGAGCGGCTGGCCGATTTGTTCGGGGCGCCCGAACGCTGGGGCCGGACCTTGCAGAGCTTTCTGTGGACCCATGTGAATGTCGCGGTCGCCGGCTTCGAGCAGGACTGCACGGTGCGCTTGCCGGTGCCGTGCAGCTTCGACTTCAACGTCGCCGCGACCAAATATTTTGCCGGGCTGATTTCGGGCGCCGCCCCGCTGGCCCTGCTGTTCAGCGGCTCGGTGTTTTATCGCGATTTCTGCGACCGGCTGCAAATTGCGCAGATCCCGTGGAGCAAGGAGGCCTCCTGCCAGCTGCCGGTCGGGTTATGGCGGCAGATGATGGACCAGTATTATCCCGACAGCGCCTGGCTGAGCCTGCCGCGCGCCCTCTTCGAGGGCATTTCCCGCTACAAGCGGCAACAGGGCTTGCCGAGCTTCGAGGCGGCCTTGCAGAGATTGCTCGATGCGGCGCCGACGGAGCCCGCGCGATGAATTTGGATCGGGTCGCCGAGATCGCCCGCGCCGTCCTCTACGAGGGCTACATCCTCTATCCCTATCGGCCGTCGGCGATAAAGAACCGGCAGCGCTGGACCTTCGGCGGCGTCTTTCCGCGCGGCTGGGCCGAGGCCGAAGGCGGCGACCCGTGGCAGATCCAGACGCAATGCCTGCTGCGCGGCAACGCCGAGGCCGCGGTCGAGGTGCGGGTGCGCTTTCTGCAGATCGTGCTGCGCGAGGCCCGGAAGCTCGAGCCGCCAGACGGCGATGCTGCGGCAATGCGCGCGGGCGCCGGCGAAAAAGTCGCGGCCGCGGAGACTGCCGGAACCGGGCTGGCGTCGTGGGAGGAAGCGGTCGAACGCGAAATCGTCGTCCCGGAGCTGCCTGTCGCGCGATTGCGCGCCGGCCCGGTGTCGGTGCCGTTTGGCATCCCCGCGGTCAGCGAGCGCGAGCCGGTCGCCGATCCCGGCGGCGCCAGCGGCACCGTTGAGCGCACCGGCGCCGCGCTGCGCGGGTCGATTGCGATCGCCGCCGACGACGTCGCGCGCGACGTCTGGCGGCTGACGGTGCGGATCGAGAACACCACGCGCTGGCCCGCGCACGAGCGGCGCCGCGACGCCGCCCAGCGCCTGGCCTTCGCCTCGACCCACACGGTCCTCGGCGTGCACGACGGCGCCTTTCTGTCCCTGATCGATCCGCCGGCGGAGCTTGCGGCGGCGGCGGCGGCCTGCCGCAATCAGGGGGCCTGGCCGGTGCTGGTCGGCGGCGCGCGCGACAGCGACATGATGCTGGCCGCGCCGATCATTCTGTACGACAACCCGCAGGTCGCCCCGGAGAGCCCGGGCGACCTGTTCGACGGCACCGAGATCGACGAGATCCTGACCCTGCGCATTCTGGCGATGACCGACGCCGAGAAACAGGAGATGGCCGCCGCCGATCGCCAAGCCCGCGCCTTGCTCGAACGGGTCGAGGCCCTGACCCCGGCGCAATTCGGCCGGCTGCACGGCGCCCTGCGGCGCCCGGGCTCGCGGGTCGGCCTTGGCGCTCGCGAGGCAGACGGCGGCGGTCTCGCGGTTGGCGCCCATGTGCGCCTCAATCCGAAGCGCCGCGCCGACATTATGGACATCGTCCTCAAGGACCAGAAGGCAGTGATCGAGGCGATCGAGCGCGATTTCGAGGATCGGGTACACGTCGCCGTGACCCTCGTCGACGATCCCGGCCGCGATTTCGGGCTCGACCGCTATCCGGGCCACCGCTTTTTTTTCGCCGAGGACGAGGTCGAGCTGCTCGGCCCGGAGGGCGGGCGATGACCCGCATCCTGGTCGCCGGCATCGGCAACATCTTCAACGGCGATGACGGCTTCGGCGTCGAAGTGGCGCGGCGCTTGGCAGGGCGGCCGCAGCCGGCATCGGTCACGGTCGCCGATTTCGGCATTCGCGGCATCGATCTGACCTATGCGCTGCTCGACGGCTGCGAGGCCGCGATCCTGGTCGACACCGCGCAGCGCGGCGAGCCGCCGGGCACGATCTCGATCGTCGAGCCGCAGCTGCCCTCCGGCGCCGCCGATCCCGACCCCGAAGACCTGCTGCTGCCGCTCCACGATCTCGACCCGGCGAAAGTGCTGCGGGTCGTCGCCCTCCTCGGCGGAACCTGCTGCCGCATCCTTTTAGTGGCCTGCGAGCCACTGAGCTTTGGCGAGGACGAGGATGGCGTCATCGGCTTGAGCCCGCCGGTCAGCGGCGCCATTGATCAGGCGGTCGCCACGGTCGAGGAATTGATCGCCGAGCTCGCATCGGCACCGGCCATGCCGGCGGAGATCTGCAATCAGGGGCGTATATCGTCATGAACGAGAGGATCAAGCCGATGAACGAAAAGTCAGCGAGCACCGGATGGCGGATCGCCGGGGCGACCATCGGCGTGCTGGTGCTGATCGGGATCGCCGCCAACCTCAAGGATGTGCTCCGCTATATCAAGATCAGCAGTATGTGAGGCCGGCGGTCGCTGCTCGACCATGAGCGCGGATCTGCGATCCTCGCGGGCCATCGCCGAACCCACGGTCGCGGTCGAGATCCGGGTGCGCGGCTGCGTGCAGGGCGTGGGGTTTCGTCCGACGGTGTGGCGCATCGCCCGCGAGCTCGGCCTCGACGGCGAGGTTTTGAACGACGGCGAGGGCGTCTTGATCCGCGCCCGCGGCGCCAGGGCGCGGGTTGCCGCACTGGTTGATCGGCTCGAGCGCGAGCCGCCGCCGCTGGCCCAGATCGAGCGCATCGAGATCGGCGATTTTGCCGGCGGGTTGCCGGCAGGCTTCCATATCGCCGCGAGCGCGCACGGGACGACGCGCACCCGGATGTCGCCCGACGCGGCGATTTGCCCGGCTTGCGCCGCGGAAGTGCTCGACCCCGGAGGGCGGCGCCATCGCTACCCCTTCACCAACTGCACCCATTGCGGGCCGCGGCTGACGATCGCGCACGGCATCCCGTTCGACCGCGTCCGCACCACGATGGCGCCGTTTCCTCTGTGCGCGGCCTGTCTCGCCGAATACCACGATCCCGCCGACCGCCGCTTCCATGCCCAGGCGATCGCCTGCCCCGATTGCGGTCCGCGCGCGGTGCTGCGCCGGATCGACGAGGGGCCGGCCCGCGATATTCCCGGCGAAATTCCGGAGGGCGACGCAACCCTGGCGGCGGCCCGGCTGATCCGCGCCGGCGAAATCGTCGCGTTGAAGGGGCTCGGCGGCTATCACCTCGCCTGCGATGCGAGCAACGCCGACGCGGTCGCCCGGCTGCGCCGGCTGAAGCACCGCGACGCCAAGCCCTTTGCCCTGATGGCGCGCGACCTGGCGATGATCCGGCGCTATTGCACGCTCGCACCGGAGGAGGAACGGGCGCTCAACGGGGCGGCGGCGCCGATCGTGGTGCTGCCGGCGGATGGGCCCGAGCGCCTGCCCGCCGCGGTCGCACCCGGCCTCGCGACACTGGGCTTCATGCTGCCGACGACGCCGCTGCACCTCCTGGTCATGGCCGGGCTCGAAGGCCCGGCGGTGATGACCAGCGGCAACCATTCGGACGAGCCGCAGGTCACCGCCGACGAGGAGGTGCCGGCCCGGCTCGGCGCCATCGCCGGCTACGCGCTGATGCATGAGCGCCAGATCGCCAACCGGGTCGACGATTCGGTGGTGCGGACGATGGCCGGGAGGGCGCGCCTGCTGCGCCGCGCGCGCGGCTATGCCCCGGCGCCGGTGGCGCTGCCTGCCGGCTTCGAAACAGCGCCGGAAATCCTGGCGATGGGGGGCGAGCTGAAGGCGACCTTCTGTCTCCTCAAGGACGGCCAGGCGATCCTGTCGCAGCATCAGGGCGATCTCGAGCACCCGGCGGCCTTCGACGACTATCGCCGGAACCTGGCGCTCTACCGCGAGCTGTTCGACCACCGGCCGGCGGCGGTGGCGGCCGATCTGCATCCGGAGTACCTCGCGGCAAAGCTCGGGCGCGAAATGTCGAGTGCCGCCGGCCTGCCGCTCGTCGAGGTACAGCATCACCACGCCCACATCGCCGCCTGCCTCGCCGAAAATGTCTGGCCCCTGGCGGCGCCCGCGGTGCTCGGCATCGCCCTCGACGGGCTCGGCTGGGGCGATGACGGGACGCTCTGGGGCGGCGAGTTCCTGCTCGCCGATTATCGCGGCTACCGGCGTCTCGCCTGCCTCGCCCCGGTGGCGATGGCGGGCGGCGCGAGCGCGGTCCGCGAGCCGTGGCGCAGCCTCTACGCGCATCTCGCACGCAGCATCGGCTGGACCGAGCTGACCCGATCGTTCGGCGGGCTCGAACTGTGCGCCGATCTCGCCGCCAAGCCGCTGGCGACGATCGACACCATGATCGCGCGCCGTCTGAACGCGGTGCCGGCGTCGTCCTGCGGCCGGCTGTTCGATGCGGTCGCCGCGGCGATCGGCCTCTGCCGGGAACGCCAGGCCTATGAGGGCGAGGCGGCGATGCGGCTCGAAGCGATCGTCGATGAGACCGAACTTGGCGACCCCGGCGCCTACCCGTTCGCGATCCTTGGCGAGACCGTGCGACTGACGCTCGAGCCGCGGCCGATGTGGCGGGCGCTGTTGCGCGACCTTGCCGAGGATACGCCGGCGCCGGTCATCGCGGCACGCTTTCACCGGGGGCTCGCGGCGGCAATAATCGCGATGACCCGGACGCTCGCCGAGGGCGGCGCGAGGTTCGACACGGTTGCGTTGTCGGGCGGCTGCTTTCAGAACCGGATCCTGTTCGAGCAGACGCTCGGCGGTTTGCAGGCGCTGGGCTTCACCGTCCTCGGCCACGCGCAGGTCCCGGCCAATGACGGCGGACTGGCGCTCGGCCAGGCGGCGATCGCCGCGGCCCGGCTCCAGGCCCGGCTCCAGGCCCGGCTCCAGGCCCCGCTCCAGGAAGGAAAGTCAGCATGTGTCTAGGGATACCGGGCCAGATCGTCCGGCTCGACGACGCCGAAAACGCGCTGGCGACCGTCGATGTCTGCGGCGTGCGCCGGCAGATCAACATCGCCTGCATTATCGACGACGATCATCCGTTCGAGTCCTGCCGCGGCGACTGGGTGCTGGTGCATGTCGGCTTTGCGATGAGCCGGATCGACGAGGCCGAAGCGGCCGCGACCCTGCAGATCCTCTCCGATCTCGGCGAAGCCCAGGCCGAGATCGAGGCGATGATGAGGGCTCAAGAAACGGCGGCGCAGTGATTACAGATCTGACATCGGCACCCCGAGCTTGGTCATTCCGGGGCCGGCACAGCCGGAGCCCGGAACCCAAGAACACGGGCTTCGCCGAGAGCGCACACGCCTTTGTACTAAGCTTCTGGCGGCCGGTGTCCATGGGTTCCGGGCTCGCGCCTGCCGCGCGCCCCGGAATGACGCCGCAATGTCTGCAGATGCCGCACCTTTTGCCAGAGGTGGTGCAATAGCATGTCGAACCAGAGCGCGCTCGAGAGCCTCTACCCGTTTCTGCACGGCAGGGAACAGGACGCCGGCAAGCTCGCGGCCGCGCTGTTGCACTCGGTTGCCGAGAAGGCGGCGGATTCGCGCGACGCCAACACCCGGTTTTTCGCCGCACAAGGAGAAGCGCTGGTCGCGGCGGCGCGGGCGATCGCGCAGGTCTATCGCGGCGGCGGCCGCCTGTTCGCGATGGGCAATGGCGGATCGAGCTGCGATGCCGCCCATATCGCGGTTGAATTCACCCACCCGGTCACCGCCGGGCGGCCGGCGCTGGCCGCGATCAGCCTGGTTGCCGATGTCGCGATGATCTCCGCGGTCGGCAACGATGTCGGGTTCGAGCATGTGTTCGTGCGCCAGATCATCGCCCAGGGCCGGCCCGGCGACGGCCTGATCGGGGTTTCGACCAGCGGCAATTCGCCGAACCTGTTGGCCGCCTTCGCCAAGGCCAAGGAGATCGGCCTGACCACGATCGGGCTCACCGGGGGCGATGGCGGGGCGATCAAGGCGGCGGCGACGGTCGATCATTGCCTGACGGTGCCGTCGGGCTCGATCCACCGCATCCAGGAATGCCACGTTGCCGCCTATCACATCCTCTGGGATCTGGTGCACACCCTCCTGGCCGATGACCGCGGCTCGGCGGCGCGCGGGAGTGGCGCATGAAATATGTCGACGAATTCCGCGACCGGCAGAAGGCCCAGGCGCTGACCGCCGAGATCGAGCGGCTGGTGTCGCGCATCGAGACCGCACGCCGTCGGCCATTGCAGATCATGGAAGTCTGCGGCGGCCACACCCATTCGATCTTCCGCTACGGCATCGAAGGCATGCTGCCAAAGGAGATCGAGCTGATCCACGGGCCGGGTTGCCCGGTCTGCGTCCTGCCGATGGGACGGATCGACGATTGCATCGCGATCGCCGAGCGGCCGGAGGTGATCTTCACCAGCTTTGGCGACGCGATGCGGGTGCCGGGCTCGAAAAAGAGCCTATTGCAGGCCAAGGCCGACGGCGCCGACGTGCGCATGGTCTATTCGCCGATCGACGCGCTGGCGCTGGCCCGCGAGCACCCCGACCGCGAGATCGTGTTTTTCGCGATCGGCTTCGAGACGACGATGCCATCGACCGCCTTGACCCTGTTGCAGGCCGAGCGCGACGGGGTGCGCAACTTCTCGGTGTTCTGCAATCACATCACCATCGTGCCGACGATCAAGGCGGTGCTCGACAGCCCCGACCTGCATCTCGACGGGTTTCTCGGCCCCGGCCATGTGGCGATGGTGATCGGCACCACGCCGTTCGAATTCGTCGCGCGGTACTATCAAAAGCCGATGGTCGTCGCCGGGTTCGAGCCGCTCGATGTGCTGCAATCGATCTGGATGGTGCTGCAGCAGATCGCCGAAGGGCGCTGTGCGATATCGAAAACCAGTATGCCCGGA
The DNA here is from genome assembly GCA_963755435.1 of uncultured Alphaproteobacteria bacterium. Classification (GTDB taxonomy): domain Bacteria; phylum Pseudomonadota; class Alphaproteobacteria; order ATCC43930; family CGMCC-115725; genus AP-15. Next base: position 1,209,131 of record CAVWJX010000005.1, on the reverse strand, counting down.
TCGTCCCCGAAGCCGGCAATAGGCCGGCGCTGCGGGCGGTGTCGCGGGTCTACGAATTGCGCGAGTTCTTCGAGTGGCGCGGCCTCGGCTCGATCGACCATTCCGGGATCAGGCTGCGCCAAGCCTATGCCCGGTTCGATGCCGAGCAGAAATTCGCCATCCCCAATGTCAAGATCGCCGACCCCAAATCGTGCCAATGCGGCGAGGTGTTGAAGGGCGTCATCAAGCCGTGGCAGTGCAAGGTATTTGGCACCGCGTGCACGCCGGAACAGCCGCTCGGCGCGCTGATGGTGTCGTCGGAGGGGGCGTGCGCCGCCTATTTCCAATATGGCGGCGTCCGTCGGGATGACGCGGCGTGAGCGCTTTCGCCGCTGCCCGCCCGCGCCGTCTCGGCCGGCTCAATGTGCCGAAAGTGACGCTCGCCCATGGCGGCGGCGGCAAGGCGATGAAGGATCTGATCGACGACGTCTTTGTGCGCGCCTTCGACAACCCGGCCCTGGCGCCGCTGGAGGACCAGGCCCGGTTCGATCTCGCCCGGTTGGCCGCATGCGGCGACCGGCTCGCCTTCACCACCGACGCTTATGTCGTCGATCCGCTGTTCTTCCCCGGCGGCGATATCGGCAAGCTCGCGGTCAATGGCACGGTTAACGATCTCGCGGTCGGCGGTGCGGTGCCGCTCTATCTGTCCTGCGCCGTGATTATCGAGGAAGGCGTCCCGGTCGATCTCCTGCGCCGGGTCGCGCAATCGATGGCCGGTGCGGCACGCGAGGCCGGGGTCGAGATCGTCACCGGCGACACCAAGGTCGTCGACAAGGGCGCCTGCGACCAGCTGTTCATCACCACCGCCGGCATCGGTGTGATCCGGCCGGGAGTGGAATTAGGCGCCGGGCGGGCCGAGCCCGGCGACAGGGTTCTGGTCAACGGGGTGCTCGGCGATCACGGCGCGGCCATCCTGTGCGCGCGCGGCGATCTCTGCTTGGAGACGCCGATCGAGAGCGACTGCGCGCCGTTGCACCGGCTGATCGCCTCGTTGTTGGATGCGGCGCCGGACACGCGCTTTGTCCGCGATGCGACCCGCGGCGGGGTGGCGACCGTGCTCAACGAAATCGCCGAGGCCTCGCAGGTCGCGATCGAGATCGACGAGGCGCGGACGCCGCTGCGCGAGGAGGTCAAAGGGTTTTGCGAGATCCTCGGGCTCGACCCGCTCTACCTCGCCAATGAGGGCAAGATCGTCGCGGTGGTGCCGGCGGCGCAAGCCGCGGCCGCACTCGCCGCCCTGCGCGCCGATCCGCTCGGGGCCGCGGCCTGTGCCATCGGCCGGGTCGTTCGCGGCGAGCCCGGCCGGGTGACGATGCACACCGCCTTCGGCGGCCGGCGCATCGTCGATATGCTGGTCGGCGAGCAATTGCCACGGATCTGCTGAGGGCCGGCCGTGCATGAGCTTGCCCTGACCGCGGCCATAGTCGACAGCGCCGAGGAAGCCGCCCAGGGCCGCCGGGTGCTGCGCGTCACCCTCGAGATCGGCCGGCTCTCCGGGGTCGTGGCCGACGCGATCCGGTTCTGCTTCGACGCGGTGGCGCGCGGCACCGCGGTCGAGGGCGCCGTCCTCGAGGTCAGCGAGATCGACGGCCGCGCGCGCTGCCGGCGCTGCGGCGCCGAGTTCGGAACCCCGGATCTCTACACTCCCTGCCGTTGCGGCGCGTTCGACATCGAGCGGCTCGCCGGCCAGGAGCTGACGATCAAGAGCATCGAAGTGGAGGAGGCAGCCTGATGTGCGCGACCTGCGGATGCGGCGGCGCGGCGAAACCGAGCGTGCTCGATCTGCGGACCGGAGATCGCAGCGCGGTCGAGCCGGCCGCCCACGAGCACGTCCACCCCGACGGCACCCGGCACAGTCATCCGCCCGAGCATGATCACGATCACGATCAAACCCATCCGCACCGGCACGATCATCCGCACCCGCATGATCACGGCCACGAACATGGCACGACGGTCGCGCTCGAAGCGCGGATCCTCGCCAAGAACGATGCGCTGGCGCAGCAGAACCGCGGCTGGTTTCGCGGCCGCGAAATCCTGGCGCTCAACCTGGTCAGCGCGCCCGGCGCCGGCAAGACCACGCTACTCGAACGCACGATCCGCGATTTGCGGGACGAGTTCGCGCTTTATGTGCTGGAGGGCGATCAGGCGACGGCGAACGATGGCGAGCGGATCCGCGCCGCCGGTGCCCCGGCGGTCCAGATCAACACCGGGACCGGCTGCCATCTCGATGCGCTGATGGTCGGGCGCGGGCTGGCCGCGCTGAAGCCGCCGCCGGGCTCGGTGGTCTTGATCGAGAATATCGGCAATTTGGTCTGCCCGGCCTTGTTCGACCTCGGCGAGCGCGCCAAGGTTGTGATCTTTTCGGTGACCGAAGGCGAGGACAAGCCGCTCAAATACCCGCACATGTTCGGCGCCGCCGACCTGGTGATATTCAACAAGATCGATCTGTTGCCCTATCTCGACTTCGACATCGCCGCGGCCGAGGCAAATGCGCGCGCGGTCAATCCCGCGGCATCGCTGCTGCGGGTTTCGGCGCGCAGCGGGGAAGGGCTCGATACCTGGTACGAATGGCTCCGCCGCGAGCGGGCCGCGGCCGGCGAGGCGAGCTTCGCCTGATCTCGGAGGCGATCAGCGGCGCGACCGCCCGGCGCGCCGCGAGGAGTTATTTCCGGTCGGAACCGCGCGACAGCCCCAATGCGTTCCTTGCATACCAGATTTGTGCAAATGTTTTGTATCGATCGGCACAAAACCGCGACACAATCGAATTCGGTTTGAAGCGGGGAAAGGCGCGCAATGCCCCGACCGCGCGAGTTTGACGAGGCGGCCGCACTCGACGCGGCGACGGATTGCTTCTGGCGCGACGGCTACGAGGCGACCTCGGTGCGCGATCTGGCGGCCTCGATGGGCATCACCGGCACCAGCCTCTATAACGCCTTTGGCGACAAGCGGTCGCTGTTCCGCCAGGCCCTGCAGCGCTATGCGCAGCGCTCGACACGCGAACGCATCGCCCGCCTCGAAACCACCCTGCCACCAAAGCAAGCGGTCCGCGCCTTTCTCGGCGAGATTGTCGAGCGCTCGCTCGATGACCGCGACCGTCGCGGCTGCCTGTTGGTCAATTCCGCGCTGGAGGTGGCGCCGCACGACCCGGAACTCGGGGCCGAGGTCGCGGCCCGTCTCGGCGAGATCGAGGCGTTCTTCCGCCGGGCGGTAACCGCGGCGCAGGCCGATGGGTCGGTTCCACCCGACTGCGACCCGGCCGATTTGGCGCGGCTGCTGCTGGGGGTGACTTTGGGCGTGCGGGTGCTGGCCCGCTCGAAACCGCAGCGCGAGCTGCTGGAGGGAACGGTACGACCGGCTCTGGCGCTGCTCGACTGGCCGGATCGGGCGTCCGATCGCGAAGCCGCAGCCGACGAGCATTCACTTTGAACCAACCGCGGCAACCGCCGCCCGGTGACTTGAGAACCGGCGAAACGAGGAGAGTAGAGTGACGCGATTGACCGATTTGCCGCCAGCGCAGGCGCAGCGCCTGGCCGAGCTCGAATGCCCCGATTTCACGACCAGGCCCTGGGTCGTCGGGCCGCCGCTGGCCGAGCGCCGGCTGGCGATCGTCTCGTCGGCCGGCCTCGTCGTGCGCGGCGAAGACCCGTTTCGCGGGCGCGACCCCGATTACCGGGCGATCCCGGCGACGGCTGCGGCCAACTGATCTGCTTGTGCAGCCACATCTCGATCAATTTCGACCGCACCGGGTTTCAGGAAGACTGGAACGTCGTCTTCCCGCTCGACCGGCTGCGCGAGCTGGCCGCCGAGGGCGCGATCGGGTCGCTCGCCCAGACCCATTACTCGTTCATGGGCGCCACCGATCCGGTGCAGATGGAGCCGCATGCCCGCGAACTCGCCGGCCGGCTCAAGCACGACCAGGTCGACGCCGTCATCCTTTCCCCCGTTTGACCGCTCTGCACGCGCGCCGTGAGCGCGCTGGGGCATTATCTCGAGGAAGAGGGCATCGCCACGGTGGCGATCAGCCTGATCCGGGCGCAGACCGAAAACACCAAGCCGCCGCGCGCGCTTTGGGTGCCGTTCGAGCTTGGGCGCCCGTTCGGGCCGCCAAGCGAGCCGGCGTTTCAGAAGCGGGTGATCCTTGCCGCCCTGCGGCTCTTGGAGCGCGAGAGCGGCCCGGTCATCATCGAGGACTTTCCCGATGACGACCCGCGCGCCCAGCCGGATCCCGCCTGGCGCCCGCCCTTCGTTGCGGCGGCGGCCCCGGCTGAGCCGGCCGCCGCGCTCGCGGAACGGCTCGAGGCGGAGATCCTGCGGCTGGAGGGCGCGCATCAGCGCTGGGTCGCCCAGCACCGCCGCACCACGGTCGGGCTCAGCGGATTGCCGATCGGCGAGGCCGCGCGGTATGTCGCCGACTGGCTTCGCGGCAAGGCGCCGCCGAGCCCGCGCGAGGGCTTTTCCGCGCCGCTGACCCTGCGTTTCGCGGTCGACGATGTGAAGGCCTATTGCCTGGAGGCGGCCGCCGCCGGAGCCGCCAAACCGTCGAGCCGCCAGCTCGGCGACTGGTTGTGGAACGAGACCGCCACCGGGGCTGCGATCCATGCCCTGCGCCAGGTCCTCCAGGCGAGCGAGGACGAGCGGCTGCGGCTGATCGTCAGCAATTTCATGGTGCCGGCGGCGCGGGTGCGCGCCGGCTGAGCGGACCGGCTGAGAGGACCGGCTGAGAGGAAAGGATGCGAGGGACGGCAGCGATGCAGGGAATCAAGGCGCTGGCCTTCGATACCGGGGGCACCATCCTCGACTGGCATGCCGGGCTCGCCGCGGCGCTCGCCGAATGCGGTGCCCGGCACCGGCTCGAACACGACTGGCACGGGCTCGCCAACGAGTACCGCCGCCGCTCGCTGAGCCGGATGCTCGGCGCGGTCGAGCCGAGCTTCAACATCGACGACGTGCATCGCGACGTGCTCGACGAGGTGCTCAGCGCGGCGGGGATCGAGGCTTTTTCGGCGGCGGAGCGGCGCGCGATCGCGGCGCGCTGGCACCGGCTCGACGCCTGGCTGGACTTCCCGCCGGCGTTGGCGCGTCTGCGCCAGCGATACGTCTGCGTCTCGTTCACCATCCTCAGCCTGTCGCTTGTCGTCGATGTCTCGCGCGGCAACGGCATCGCCTGGGACGCGGTGATCTCCTGCGAGATGCTGCGCGTCTACAAGCCCCGGCCCGAGGCTTACCGTCGCGCCGCGGCCCTGCTCGGTATGGCTCCCGGCGAAATCCTGATGGTCGCGTGCCACAATTTCGACCTCGACGCCGCTCGCGGCGAAGGCTACCGGACCGCGTTCGTCCGCCGCCCGGCCGAATGGGGACCGAGCGGCCCGCCCGACCCGGTGCCGAACCCGGCCACCGAGCTCGTGGTTGCCGGATTTGCCGAGTTGGCGGAGCAGCTCCAGGCCTGAGCGAGGCGGCTTTGGGATATGTGATGCATGTCCCGCGGTGCCGGTCGATGGCGCGCCATCATCTGCTGGCGCTGCTGGTACTTTGTGTTCTGGCGGCGATCACATCGGCGCGCGCCGCTTACCCGGTGGCGCCCGATGTCGTGGTGTTTTGCGAGCCGACCTTGCAGCACGCGGTCGCCGACCTCGCCGTGTTGTGGCGACAGGAGACCAAAGTCCCGGTTCGCATCTTCACCTCGCCGACCCCGCTCATGCTGGAGCAGATCGCGCACCATGCCCGCGACGACGTGATCATCGGCGAAGGCGAGACCGCGGCCGGCGCGGCCGCCCGGCAGAATCTGATCAAGCCCGAGACGGTCGAGCGGCTCTGGCGCAACCGGCTGGTGGTCGCCGCGCTCGGCACCGGCATCGCCAAAGCAGGCTCCGGCCCCCCGCCGGCCGCGGACCATCTCGCTGCGCTCGCCGGCAAGGCGCCGATCGCGATCGTCGACCCTTGGGCGGCATCGGCCGGCGCCGACACCCAAAAGGCGCTGCAGGCGTTGGGGCTGTGGCCGGCGGTCAGCAAAAAATCGGTGGGTGTCGTCGGCACCGCGGACGCCGCCTACCTGCTGTCGCATGGCAAAGTGCGGCTGGCCATCGTTTACGCCACCGATGTGGCCGCCAATCCCAGCCTGGCGATTGCCGACAAATTGCCGGACGCAAGCTATCCGCCGATCATCTATTGGGCGGCGCAGACCGCGCATGCGCTGAGCCCGAATTCGGCAAAATTCGTGGCGTTCCTGCGCCAGGCTCGGACCGAGCGGCGCGCGCGGGCCGATGGATTGGAGGTATTGCCATGACCGCTCCGGCGCAACTCGAGACGGCTCGGCCGGCGGTGGTGCAGCTCCACCCGCTGAGCCGGCGCATCATGCACTGGGTCAATGCCTTGGCGATCCTGGTCATGATCGGCAGCGGCTGGCGCATCTATGATTACTACCCGGCACTGCCGATTTATTACGAATTTCCGTATTACCTGACCTTGGGCGGCAATTTCACTGTGACCGAGGCGCTCAACAACGATGACGGCCTGGCCAATGCGCTGGCCTGGCATTTCGCCGCGATGTGGGTGCTGGTGCTGAATTTTCTCGCCTATCTGATCGTCGGGCTGGTTTCCGGGCACTTTCGCCGCGACTTCCTCCCGGTCGGCCCGGCCGCCTTCGTGCGCGACCTTGTGGCGGCGCTGCGCGGCCGGCTCAGCCATCAACTCGGCGAGTACAACGCCGTGCAAAAGGTGTTCTACTGGGGCGTGCTGGCAGCCATCCTGGTGACGGTTCTGTCCGGCCTCAGCATCTGGAAGCCGGTGCAGCTGCAATACCTGACCTGGCTGTTCGGCGGCTACGAAGTGGCGCGCGTCGTGCATTTCTGTGGCATGGCGGCGATCGTCGGCTTTCTCGTGGTCCATCTCGCATTGACGCTGCTGGTGCCGAAAACCCTGGTGGCGATGGTCTTCGGCCGCGCCTCGGTGGCGCCGGGCCCGCACGACGGAGGCGAGCGATGACCGGTTCGATCCCCGAAGCCAAAACGATCGTGGCCGGCATCGAGCGCCGCCTGTTTCTGCGGCAGACATTGAGCCTCGGCGCGCTGACCCTGCTGACCGGCTGCGACATCTCCGACCAGCATGGCGTGCAAGCCGTGTTGCAGGCGATGTCGCGGTGGAACGACCGCGCGCAGGCGTTTTTGTTCCGGCGCCAAGTGCTGGCTCCGACCTACCCGGAAAGCGAAATCGTGCACGATTTCCGCTACAACGCCTATTTCCCGGTAGCCGACGTGCCGAAATTGGCCGCCGCCGATTATCGCCTGGAATTGTCCGGCTTGATCGCGGACAAGCGGCCCTGGACGGTGCCGCAGATCTACCGCCTGCCGCAAGAAAGCCAGATCACCCGCCATGTCTGCGTCGAGGGATGGAGTGTCATCGGCAAATGGAGCGGGCCGCGGCTCAGCGTGTTTCTCAATCAGGTGGGCGCCGACCTGACCGCGAAATATATCGGCTACCAATGCGCCGACGGTTATTATGGGAGCATCGACATGGCGACGGCGCTGCATCCGCAGACGATCATGGCTGTCAAATTCGCCGACGAGACCCTTCCGGCCAAATTCGGCTATCCGTTCAAGCTGCGGATTCCGACCAAGCTCGGCTTCAAAAACCCCAAATGGGTGACGACGATCTATGTCACCAATCGGATGCCGGGCGGGTTCTGGGAGGATCGCGGCTACAACTGGTTCAGCGGGTCGTGAGGTCGGCTACGGTCGCGTGCGGCGAGGGCGGCTGCGCCATCGCGGTGATGGCCAAGGCGCCGCGTCCCGGCGCGGTCAAGACCCGGCTGGTGCCGCCGCTGTCGCCGATCGCGGCCTCGACGCTCAGCGCCGGCTTTCTGCGCGACATCACCGAGAACATCGCGCTGGCCGCACGCCAGGTGGCGATCCGCGGCTACGTCGCCCATGCCCCGGCCGGGGTCGAGGCCGAGTTCGACGGAATGCTCGCCGATGGCACCGGTCTCGTCCTTGCCGATGGGGCGGGCGTGTCGGCCGAGCGCGTCCGGGGTTTCGGTCGCTCGCTGCTGCACGCGGCGCAGGCGCTGTTCGCCCAAGGGCATGATGCGGTGTGCCTGCTCAATTCCGACAGCCCGACCTTGCCGACGCGAATGCTGATAGAAGCGGCCATCGTCCTCGCCGAGCCTTGCGACCGGGTCGTGCTCGGTCCCGCCGAGGATGGCGGCTATTATGTCATCGGCATCAAGGGGCCGCATATTCATTTGTTCGAGGATATCGCCTGGAGCACGAGCGAGGTCGCCGCGCAGACGCGAGAGCGCGCGCGCACGCTCGGTCTTGCCGGTGGTCGAGCTCGACACCTGGTACGATGTCGACGATGCGCCGGCACTTCTGCGGCTTTGTCGCGAGCTGGCCTCGGCACCGACACCCGCCCGGCTGGCCCCCTACCCCGCCCCGGCGACCGCGGCGTGCATCGAGCGGCTCGGCATTCGCGAACTCCTCGCCCGGGCGGCAGCGCCGGGCGGGCTGGCGCAGCCGATGCCAGCGTGCCTGCGGCCCAATCTCGGGAGCAGCTGATGGCGACGAGCGAGCCGGTCGCGGCCCGACGCTATTTCGAGACGGTCGGCGAAGAGCGCTCCAGGGTGGCGGACGCGCCGCCGGTCTGCATCTATCTTGAAGTCACCAACCGCTGCAATCTGTTGTGCGAGACCTGCCCGCGCACGTTCGAGGCGCTGGAGCCGCCGGCCGATATGAGCTGGGAGTTGTTCACCTCGATCGTCGATCAATCGCCGGGGCTGGTGCGCGCCGTCTTGCACGGGGTCGGCGAGCCGATGCTGGTCAAGAACCTGCCGCGCATGATCCGCTATCTGAAAGAGCGCGGGGTCTATGTGCTGTTCAACACCAACGGCACCTTGTTGGCGCCGCGCAAGCGCCAGGAGCTGATCGAGACCGGTCTCGACGAATTGCGAGTGTCGCTCGACGCCGCCGAAAAGGAGAGCTTTCTCAAGGTCCGCGGCAAGAACATGTTCGATCGGATCGTGCGCAACGTCGGCGAATTCACTGCCTTGCAGCGCGAGATCGGCGCGACCACGCCGCGCGTCTCGCTGTGGCTGACCGGGCTCAAGGAGACGGTCGATCAGCTCCCCGATTTTGTCCGGCTGGCGGCGCGCATCGGGGTCAGCGAGGTCTATCTGCAGCGCCTGGTCTTCGACGATCTCGGCCGCGGCCTGGCCCGCGGCGAATCCTCGCTGTTCGAGAAGACCCAGCGGGAGGAGGAGGCGGCGATCGCCGCGGCGCAGACGCTCGGCCGGACGCTCGGCGTCTCGATCGATGCTTCGGGCGCCACCGAGCCCGGCATCAGCCTGAAGCGCAGCCCGGACGCGGCGCCGTGGTCGGCGTGCCGGCGGCCGTGGTCGCTGATGTATTTCACCGCACATGGCCGCGCGCTCCCCTGTTGCATTGCCCCGTTCTCGGCGCGCGGCTACGACAGCTACACGCTCGGGGACGCGACCCAGGAGAGCTTGCGCGAGATCTGGAACGGTGCCGCCTACCAGGATTTCCGGGCGGCGCTGATCGGCGACGAGCCACCGAAGCCGTGCCAGAATTGCGGCCTGCGATGGAGCCTCTAGCAGTCGCCGTCGTGATTCCGACGTTGAACGAGGCGCAATCGATCGCCGCGGTGGTGACCGAGATCCCGCGCGACCTGGTGCAGGAGATCATCATTGTCGATGGCGGCAGCAGCGACGGCACCCAGGCCGCGGCCGCCGCCGCCGGAGCGCGCGTCGTCGCGGTCAACGCCAAAGGCTATGGCCGGGCCTGCGCCGCGGGGGCCGCGGCAGCGCCGGAATGTGGGGTCGTCGTCTTTATGGATGGCGACGGCGCCGATCGGGGCGACCTGATCGCGCGGCTGGTCGACCCGATCCGACGTGGCGAGTTCGATTTCGTCATCGCCTCGCGCACCCGCGGCGAGCGGGAGCCAGGCTCGATGAGCGCGTTGCAGCGTCTCGCCGGGTATGTGGCCGGGCTCGGCATCGGAGCGCTCTATGGCGTGCGCTACACCGATATGTGCGCCTATCGCGCGATCCGCCGCGACTGTCTCGAACGCCTGGGCATGCGCGAGATGACGTATGGCTGGAACCTCGAAATGCAGATGCGCGCCGCCGGCGCCGCCTTGCGCATTCTCGAAGTGCCGATGCCCTATCGTCGCCGCAGCGGGGGGAAATCCAAGGTTGCCGGCTCGGTGCGCGGAACCGTACGAGCGGCAGCGCGGATCGCGCTGACTTTTGTGCGGGTCGCGGCAGCCTCGGGCGGCGCTCGGTTGCGAGCTCCCGTCGGATCATCGGCGCCGCCGACCACCCGATAGATCCGCCATCGCCCCGGGTTTTCGTCGACCAGGCGGAACTGGCGGCTGCCGGCGAACGGGTCGTGGCGCCAGGCGCCGTCGCTCGGGGTCAAGACGATCACGCGGCAATGGTAGCGGGTGGCCAGCTCGCCGATGTCCTGCGGCGCGCCGGCGCCGGCGAAGACCCGCTCGAACAGCGCATTGATCCGGTCGATCTCCGGACCCGGCAATGGCACAAAGGCACGCGCCAGGTTCCAGCCGGCATAGCAGGACCGCCGGTTGGCAAAGAGGGCCCAGGAAATGTTGACTGGCCAGCGCACCGTGTCGGCAAGGAAGAGCGGGTTGTTGGCGACACGCTCGCGCGGCGCCGTGTGCCGGCGCACCGCGGCCCAGAGTTGCGGCGTCTGCGCCAGGAGTGCCGCCGATGCGGCCGGCACGCCGACGGCGTTCTCCGCGGCGACCCGCAAGCCGCCCGGAACCCCGATTGCCCAGCAGGCGATCGCCGCCATGGCGAGCCGCGGCGCGGTCGCGAGCCAGCGCGACAAGCCGGCCGCGGCGACGCTGGTCAACACCAGGATCGCGGGCAGGACGCCGCGCCAGGCGAGGTCGTTGTTGGCGATGGTACTGGCGAACAGCCACGGAATGACAAGGCTCGCCCCGGCCAGCAGGGCAAATCCGACGATCAGCCGCTTTTCGCCGCCGCCGCCGCTGCCTTGCCGGCCAGTGCGCCGATTATCGCGACCGCGCCGGCGGGGTAGATCGCGGGAAACTGAAGGAACAGCAAAACCGCCCAATAAGCCCCGAGATTGAGCGGACGCCAAACGCTCGGCGGCACGATGCTGCCCAGCACCGCGAACGGCCGCAGCGCAATCGGGAACCCGGCACCCCGCGCCGCCGTCGCTAGGTATTCGTCGCGCAAAAACGGTAACGAGATGGCGGCGACGAGGATGATCGCGACAACCCCCTTCAGCACCAGATCGATCCGGGCTCGGGCATCGCTCTCGGCCAGCAGGAACGCGACGCCGATTGGCAGTGCCCCGGCGGCAAAGATGACGCCGCCAACCCAGGTCGAGCTTTCGAACCCCGCCGCCACAATGACCGCGAGCAGCGGCACCAGCGGCCAGCTGCGCGGCCTGGCCAGCCGCGACATGATCAGCACCGCAACGACGACGCAGCAGGCCGAGGCGAGGTGCTGCGGCGCCCAACTCGCCTGAAAGATCCAGCTCTGCGGCCACGGCCCCGGGGCAAGCGCCCGTCCGAGGAAATGCGGCCCGAACACAATTTGAAGCATCGGGCGGAGCGAGGCGGCGAGGCTGAGCAGCACCACCAGGATCGGCGCCAGTCGCTGCCCGCCGAGCCTGGCGGCAAACCCGATCATCAGGGCGAGCGAGGCAAAGGCGGTAAACCAGGTCAATGCGATGTCGGCTTCCCACCCGCTCGCCCCGGCTAACGCGCCGAGCATGGCGGCGCTGAAATGCCAGAGGTAGTAGTAGGCCAGCCCAGCGGCGGCCCCCGGGGCCGCGCCAGAGGCGGCGGCGCGGCCAGCGGCGGCGGGGCCGAACCCGCCGAAAAACGGATTGCCCGGCGGCAGGCCAAGCCGGACGATGTCGTCGATGATCGCCACCTTCGAATGATCGAACATCGGCAGGGCCAACAGGATGCCGCCGCCGCCGAGCTTTGGCCACACGGCGAGCGCCGGCACGATTGCGAGGAGGGCTGCCGCGAGGAGCGCCGCCGCGCCATAAGCGCTGCCGGCAAAAGCGGGGCGCGGGGCGGATCCTCGAGGCCACGGCCGCAGTGCCGCGAGGCCGCCGATCACGGCCGCGCCGCAAAGGAGCGCGACGCTGAGGCGCCCGAACCCGGTAAGGGTCAGGATCGGCAGGGCCAGCGCACTCGACACCGCCCACCCCAAAACCGGCGAGATCGCCATTGCCAGCGGCCGGTCGGCGACGAGCCGACGCGCCAGGGGCAGACCCACCGCCGCGCACAGCACCAGCTCGACGAGGGCGCACGGAACAACGTTGTGGAGCGAGGGCATCAGCCGAACGTGGTCCATTACTGCCGGTGAGGATTGCGCCTATCTCGCGCTCCATGCCAATATCGGCCGGCTCGATGGCAACAGGCCGAGGCCGCAACGCCGACCCACGAGCGTGCTGGCCACATCGTGAGCCAGCTCCAGCATGAGCCAGCTTCACCATGAGAGTGACGATCATGGCCAACGACAAGATGATGGCGCAAATCTCCGGCAAGCCCGGCTTCATCGCCGCCCTCGACCAGAGCGGCGGATCGACGCCGGGCGCCCTGCGCCTCTATGGGATTCCGGACAGCGCCTATAGCGGCGAGGCCGAGATGTTCCGGCTGATGCACCAGATGCGGGTGCGTATCATGACCGCACCTGCCTTCACCGGAGACAAGGTGATCGCGGCGATCCTGTTCGAAGGGACGATGGACGGCAAAGCACAGGATCGGCCGGTTCCGACTTTTTTGTGGGAAGAGCGCGGCGTCATCCCGTTTTTGAAGGTCGACAAGGGGCTCGAGCCCGAGAAGGACGGGGTCAGCCTGATGAGGCCGATACCCGGCCTCGACGCGCTGCTCGACCGCGCGGTCGGGCTCGGCGTCTTCGGCACCAAGATGCGCTCGGTGATCAACCTCGCCTCGAAGTCCGGCATCGCCGCGATTGTGGCGCAGCAGTTCGAGGTGGCGGCGCAGATTGCCCGGCACGGGCTGATGCCGATCATCGAGCCGGAAGTCTCGATCAAGAGCCCGGACAAGGCCGGCGCCGAGGCCATCCTGCTGGCGGAATTGACCGGCAAGCTCAACGCCGTGCCGAACGACCGCAAAGTCATGCTCAAGTTGACCCTGCCGGAGGTCCCGGATCTCTACCTGCCGCTGGTGAACCACCCGCGCGTCGCCAGGGTCGTGGCGCTTTCGGGCGGCTATACGCGAGCCGAGGCCTGCCGCCGCCTCGCGACCAATCATGGCGTGATCGCGAGCTTTTCGCGGGCGCTTGCCGAGGGCCTGACGGATCGGATGAGCGACGCCGAATTCAACGCCGCCCTGGCGAAATCGATTGACGAGATCTACCGGGCCTCGACTGTCAAGGCTTGACGCCGGCGCTCGCAACGGGTCAGGCGGGGTGGGTCAGGCGCCGAGCCGCGCCAACAGCGCAAGTGCGGCCGCCGGCGCGCGCACCTTGGCGCCGTTGATGAAATAGACGAAGCAGTCGAGCCCGGCTGCCGAGGACGCGCGAAACCGCTCGGCCCAGCGATCGAGCGCTTGCGGCGAATAGCCGGCCGGCTCGTCGAGCGAGCATCGCCGCAGCCGGGCATAGACGAAATCGGCGGTGACCTCGTCGAGGGCCGGGTATTTCTCGTCGTCGACCAGCGCCACCGCGACCTTGTGGCGCCGCAGCAGCTCGGCAAAGGCCGGTGCGGCGAAGCTCGGATGGCGCACTTCGACCACATGGCGCAGTACGTGGCCGTCGATCGCGCGCGGCAGCAGCGCCAGAAAGGCCGCGAAACCCTCTTCGTCGAACTGCAGGAACGGGGCGAACTGCCACAGGATGGGTCCAAGCTTCGGGCCCAATTCGACCACACCGCTGGTGAGGAACCGCTCGACCGAGGGGCCGGCGGTGGCCAGGTCGCGGCGGTGGGTGACAAAGCGCGGGCCCTTGAGCGAGAAGACGAAATCGTCCGGCGTCTCGTCGCGCCAGCGGCGAAAGCTCGCCGGTTTCTGGCTGCCGTAAAAGGTGCCGTTGATCTCGATCGCGGTGACCTGCCGGCTGGCATGGGACAATTCGCGCGCCTGGGTCAGGCCGGCCGGATAGAAGGCGCCGCGCCATGGCGGGAACACCCAGCCGCCGATGCCGACCCGGATGCCGGCGTGGTTCATGGTCGATTGGGTCATCGCCGGATCAGGAACGAGCGCACCGGGCGCCGCGTCTCCCAGCCGGCGGTTTCGAGCATCGGCACCGCGTCCTCCTCGGCCGGATAGCCGAGGCAAAAATAGCCGATCAGCTTCCAGGCCGGGGGAACTTCGAGGATCGCCGCGACCGTATCGGGGTCGAGGATCGACACCCAGCCCATGCCGATCCCCTCGGCGCGCGCCACCAGCCACAGAGTGTGCGCCGCCGCCACCGCCGAATAATCGACCATCTCGGGCATGGTGCGGCGGCCGAGGCCCTGCCCCTGCCGGGTTGCCCGATCGGCGAAGACCGCGAGATGCGACGGCGCCTCGTCGAGCCCGGCGAGCTTGAGCCGGGCATAGTCTTGGGCGCGCTCCGGCGCCTGGGCGGCGAGGGCCGCGGCATTGGCGGCGGCGAAATTGCGGCGAACCGCAGCGCGCCGGGCCTGATCCTCGACCGCGACGAAGCGCCAGGGTTGGCTGAGCCCGACCGAGGGGGCGAGTGCGGCGGTCTCGATCAGCCGTTCGAGCGCGCCTTCCGGCAGCGGATCGGGGCGAAACCGGCGCACGTCGCGCCGCCAGGTCAACAGCACCCGCAAGCGGGCGCGAAACGCATCGTCAAAGGCCGGTGGTGACGCCATGCTAGGGCTCGCTCGGACCGCGTCCCGCATAGATGGGCAGCGCGCGGCGCGGATCGAGGGAACCGCGCGGCCGGCGCCGGCACCGAGGCGGCGGCGGGACGGGTTGATTTCTTCGACGCACGGTTCTAGATCGAGACGCCGTTGCCTCCCGTCCCCATCGTCTAGAGGCCTAGGACATCGCCCTTTCACGGCGGTAACAGGGGTTCGAATCCCCTTGGGGACGCCAATTATCTGGGACCTTTTGGTCCCTGCCGTGCCGCCGACGGTTCAAACCGACGGCTGCGATCCGGCTTGGCCTGATGAGAATTGGCGGAAATTCTCGCTGCTCGTGCCGATCAACCGCCTTCGTCGACGGCATGGTCGGGCTGCAGCGGACAGTCGTTCCGCTGATCGGATCCGAGCAGTTCGGCATCGCAGCCACCGCTATTTGGTGTCGTTCATCGCCAGCTTCGGCGTCGTCAAGGCCCTCGCCAATCTCGTCTCAGGTAAGTTCGCCGACATCTACCGCCGCGAGCATATGCTCGTGCTCGGCTGGCTTGTTGGCCTGCCGGTGCCGTTGATGATCGCCTCGGCACCAAGCTGGGGATCGGCGATCTCCGCCAATTCGTTGCTCGGGATCCAATCAGGGCTTCGCCTCTTCCGTCCGGTCTTCTTTGGTGGCTTTATCGCGCCGGCGCTTGGTCTCGGCTCGATCACGGAGGCTCGCCATCTCGCCGCGGGGATCGTCCTGGCGCTGCTATGCGGCCTTGGCGTCGGTGTGGTCGGCACTGTCGCCCCGCTGTTCGTGGTCGATTTTGTGCCGAAATCCGAGTGGAACCCCCACATCGGATGGCTGTAGTGCGGCCAGCTTGTGCGGCTCCTGATTGCGGGATTGATCGCTCTGGGACCGCCCGCCTACGGCTACTGGCTCGTCGCCGCGTTGTCAGCCTTGGCGCTTGTCGTCGGCCAGATCGGCCTGCCCGCAGACGGCGCCCAACACGGGTTGCGCCTGCCGCCCCTCACATGGGGCCACTTGCTGATTATGAGACCAACTCCGCATCGTTCCAACGACAACCCTCTGCTTATGCGCTGGCGGCGGGCATCGCCGTCGGGCTTTTCGTGCTTGCGGGCCGCAGCATTACGGGCCTCGGCTTGTCTTCCAGGTCGGCCTGGCGCTGCGTATGGCAGGGTTTGCGGCTCTTGCGGTTCTGGCCCTGGTGCCGTCCGCCGGCATACCAGGCATCGCCATGCTCGGCTTCACGTTGGTGATGCTTGCCTGGCCCGTTCTCAGCGTTTCTGGGACCGGGCTTGCGTCGAGCCTAACCCCGATCGGCGAGGCGCGGCAATGGGTTTACTGGCCGCCAGTAACGCGATGGCCACCGTATTCGGAACCTTTCTGGCCGGGCCCCTGGTCGAGGCAGTCGACTACTGGGTGGTTCCGCTGATTGCGATCGCCGGGGTAGCGGGCGCGGCAGCGCTGATGGGCAATCGTAACCAAGAAATTCCGCGCGCCCAAACCGATGATGGCGCGAGCGGGAGCGTCACTGAAGGTCAGCCTGGATCCAACGCCGAGCCTCGCCCGCCTCGGTCGTCGGAAAGATCCGGATTTCGCCGGGAACCAGGAACCGGAAAGCATTGATCGAGAGCCGGATCCAATCAACATCCGTGACGACCGCAACCCGTTCCCAACCCGACAGATGCCCGACCCCGACCCGGAAGTCTTCCCATGCCGCGCCGGCTTCCATACCGGAAAACTCCCGCCCCAGCTCGTAGTAGCAGCGGACCTTCTGGCGGCGCCTGAACGCCGCCTCGACCGCGGGGACCAGGACCTCGTCATAATCCTTCTTGGTCACGCGCCCCTTGGCGACGGCTGCCACGACACCCTCCGGCAAGCCTTTCAGCATCTCGATCATAAATCGCTCCCTCGGTCGGTCAGGGATGGTCGGTCAGGGATGACGATCACCCACAGCGGCGCGCGGCTGACGAACTTCTGGGACATGTGGCCGGGCAGCAGCCCCGCAACCTGCCCGATGCCGCGCCGCCGACAAGGTCATCAATAGCAGCACCCGGATCGCGCGTCGCTCTCGGGCAACTCGGCCGAGACGCGGACTGCCGATGTGGATCTCGACCCGGACATGGTGGGCGACGAGCCGAACGATCCGCTCGGCGTCGGTCGGGCTCACGCGGCAGCGGAATGATCGATGGGGCTGATTGGAAAGAGCCGGAATTGCGGGAGCGCAACAAGGGTGATGAGTGCGTCGGGCTCTCGGCCGGTCAGTTATTCGCGGAGGCGGGGAATCGTTTTGCCACGGTCATCGTCGGACGCCTCGCGAAATCCCGCCGCCGCGTTGCGCTGGATCAAACCGCCATCGGCGAACGACGATTAAAGTCTGACGACGAGCTGTACAGTCGGAGGTGCGCCATGAAGCGGATTCTGGCGGCGGTCGACGGCTCGCCGGCCGCGCTAAAGGCGGCGGCATTCGCCGCCGATCTGGCGAGCAAATACGATGCCGAACTCGTCCTGTTGACGGTCGCGGCCGATGTCGCGCCGGTGCTCGATCCCGGCATCGAGGAATATGCCCGCATCGAGGGGATTCAGGCGCCGGCGGCCGAATATGGTTTCACGGCCGCGCATGGCCTGCTTGACGACGCCTCCAGAACGGCAAGCGAGGGAGGCAGGCTACGGATCGCGACGATGCTGGCGGTCGGCGACCCGGCGGCGGAGATCATCGCCGCCGCCAAGCAACGAGAAGCCGATCTGATCGTGGTCGGCAGCCGCGGGCACGGCCGGCTGGCGGGTCTCCTCCTTGGCAGCGTCGCGCAAAAGGTCATCAGCTGGGCCTCCTGCCCCGTAACGGTGGTGCGCTGAAAGGGCGCGGCGCTTTGACCTTGATCAATGCCGGCGCCGGCAAATGGCCATAGGGAAGCGAAAGTCGCTACGGACGCAGATCCGGCCGTGGGGACCGCGGCAGCAGCAGAGGCGTGAGACAGGAGGCATCCAGTGGCGCACAAGCAGGTCCTATTCCGTTCGGCCGCCCGCGAAAAGATCTTGCGCGGTGCCACGCAGCTTTGCGACGCGGTGCGCGTCACCCTGGGCCCCAAATCGAAGTCGGTGCTAATGCAGAAGAGCTGGGGGGCGCCGATCGTGTGCAACGACGGCGTGACGATCGCCAAGGAGTTCGATCTCAAGGACCCGGAGGAGAACCTCGGTGCCCAGATGCTGCGCCAGGCAGCGGAGAAGACCGGCGACGCCGTCGGCGACGGCACCAGTACCTCGACGATCCTCGCGCAGACAATCTTTGCCGACGGGGTGCGCAACGTCGTCGCCGGCGCCAGCGCGATCGACCTAAAGCGCGGTCTCGACCGCGGCACCAAGGCGGCGATCGAGGCGCTGCGCCAGATGTCGCGCCCGGTCGGTACCCGCAAGGAAAAAGCGCAGGTGGCGACGATCTCCGCCCACAACGATCCGGCGATCGGCGAACTCGTCGCCGACGCGATGGAGAAGGTCGGCGGCGAGGGCGTCATCACCGCCGAGGAATCGAAGACCACCGAAACGACACTCGAAGTCGTCGAAGGCATGCAGTTCGATCGTGGCTACATCTCGCCCTACTTCATCACCAATCCCGAGAAGATGAGCGCCGAGCTGGAAGATCTTTACATTCTGATTCACGAGAAAAAACTGTCGAGCTTGCAGCCGATGGTGCCGTTGTTGGAGACGATCGTGCGTTCGGGCCGGCCACTGCTGATCGTCGCCGAGGATGTCGAAGGAGAGTCTCTGGCAACGCTGGTGGTCAACAAATTGCGCGGCGGGCTCAAGGTCGCGGCGGTCAAGGCGCCGGGGTTCGGCGATCGCCGCAAGGCGATGCTCGAAGACCTGGCAGTGCTAACCGGCGGTCAGGTGATCAGCGAGGAGGTCGGCGTCAAGCTCGAGAACGCGACTCTTGAGATGCTCGGCACGGCGAAGCGGGTGGTCGTCACCAACGAGGACACGACAGTCGTGGGCGGTGCCGGCAAGAAGTCGGATATTGACGGCAGGTGCAGCCAGCTCCGCAAGCAAATCGAGGAGACGACCTCGGATTACGACCGCGAGAAATTGCAGGAGCGGCTGGCAAAGCTTTCTGGCGGGGTCGCGGTCATCCGCGTCGGCGCCCCCTCCGAGGCGGAGATGAAATCGCGCAAGGAGGCGCTTGACGATGCCATCAGCGCCACCAAGGCGGCGGTCGCCGAGGGCATCGTGCCCGGCGGCGGCTTGGCGCTGATCCGCTGCACCGAGGCCGTCGCCAAGGAAGAGGCGCAATGCGAGGGTGACGAGCGCACCGGCGTCCAGGTCTTGCAGCGTGCCCTCGAAGCGCCGACGCGCCAGATCGCGGAAAACTCTGCCGTCGACGGCGGCGTCGTGGTGAACCGCATGCTGACCGGGCAGGGAAATTACGGTTTCGACGCCGCGCGCAAGGAATATGTCGATCTGGTGGAGTCCGGCATCATCGATCCGACGAAGGTGGTCCGCATCGCGCTCGAAAACGCGGTGTCGGTTGCCAGTGTGCTGCTGCTGACCGAAGCGACGATGACGGAAATCCCCGAGAAAAAGGAACAGCGCGCGCTCGAGCCGGAAATGGCGATGTAGGCCGAACATGGACGCCGTCTTGCCGAATGGCATCGTGCCCTCAACGATCGACAAGGACGTCTCGCGCTTGCCGCGGCGACCGAACCTGCTCGATTATGCCGCGGCCCGCGCCCGTTTCGACTGGTCGCAGGCGCGCGCCCTGCTCGATGGGCTGCCCGGCGGGCGCGGACTCAACATCGCGCACGAGGCGGTGGACCGGCACGCGCACGGCCGCCGCGCCGACAAAATCGCATTGCGTTGCATCGACAAAAGGGGGGGCCGTCGCGACATCAGCTATCGCGAGCTGGCCGAGGAGACGAACTGCTTCGCCAATGTCCTGACCCGCCTCGGCGTCGCCGCCGGCCACAGCGTGTTTGTCCTGCTCGGCCGGGTGCCCGAGCTGTACATCGCGGTGCTCGGCGGGCTGAAGGCAAAATGCGTCGTGTCGCCGCTGTTCTCGGCCTTTGGCCCCGAACCGATCGCGACCCGCATCGAGATCGGCGGCGGCCGCGTGCTGGTCACGACCGAAGCGTTGTACCGGCGCAAAGTCGAGGCGCTGCGCGGCCGGCTGCCTCAGCTGGCGCAGGTGATCCTCGTCGATGACGGTCCGCCGCTGCCGGGCACCTTGCGCTGGCGCGAGCTGATGGCGGCGGCCAGCGCCGAGTTCGTGATACCGGCGACCGCGCCCGAAGACAGGGCCCTGCTGCACTTCACCAGCGGCACCACCGGTCGGCCGAAGGGTGCCATCCACGTGCACGAGGCGGTGGTGACGCACCATGTCACCGGCCTCTATGCGCTCGACCTGCACGAGGACGACATCTTCTGGTGCACCGCGGATCCCGGCTGGGTGACCGGCACCAGCTACGGCATCATTGCGCCGTTGACGCACGGCGTCACCAATCTGGTCGTCGAGGCCGAGTTCGACGCCCAGACCTGGTACGGCGTGCTGGCCGGCGAGCATGTCAGCGTCTGGTACACGGCGCCGACGGCGATCCGCATGATGATGAAGCTCGGCGCCGCCGCGGTGCGCGATTACGACCTCGGCGCGCTCAGGTTCATGGCGAGCGTCGGCGAGCCGCTCAACCCGGAGGCGGTGCTGTGGGGGGTCGAGGCGTTCGGCCGCCCGTTCCACGACAATTGGTGGCAGACCGAGACCGGCGGCATCATGATCGCCAATTATGCCGCCCTGCCGGTCAAGCCGGGCTCGATGGGCCTGCCATTGCCGGGAATCGAGGCGGCGATCGTGCAGCGGGCGCCGGGACGGCTCGGTCGCTGGTCATCGATGAACCGATGGTCCAGGGGGAGCTGGCCTTGAAGGCCGGCTGGCCGTCGATGATGCGCGGCTACCTGCACGAGGAGGAGCGTTACCGTAACTGCTTCGTCGGGCCGTGGTATCTGACCGGCGATTTGGCCAAGCGCGATGCCGACGGCTATTTCTGGTTCGTCGGGCGCGCCGACGACGTGATCAAATCATCGGGCCACCTGATCGGGCCGTTCGAGGTCGAGAGCGCGCTGATGGAGCACCGAGCCGTCGCCGAGGCCGGCGTGATCGGCAAGCCCGACCCGATGGCGGGCGAGATCGTCAAGGCCTTCGTCGCGCTGAAGCCGGGCTTTGCCGCGTCCGAGGAACTGCGCCGCGAACTGCTCGGCCATGCGCGCAAGCGGCTCGGCGCCGCCGTTGCGCCGAAGGAGATCGATTTCCGCGCCAATCTGCCGAAAACCCGCAGCGGCAAGATCATGCGGCGTCTTCTGAAGGCGCGCGAACTGGGCCTTCCCGAGGGCGACCTGTCGAGCCTGGAAAGCGACGAGCGATGACGAAGCTTCACCTCGATCACGCGCATCTGCACCATCTGCTGCGCCAGATGATCCGCATCAGGCATTTCGAGGCGAAATGCGTCGAGCTGTACCAGGCGCAGAAGATCCTGGGCTTTCTGCACCTCTATGACGGGGAGGAAGCGGTGTCGGTTGGCGTCATCGAGGCGCTCGGCCCCGAGGACGCGATCGTCGCGACCTATCGTGAGCACGGTCAGGCGATCGCCCGCGGCATCGCGATGGACCGGCTGATGGCCGAGATGCTCGGCAAACAGGAGGGAAGCTGCCGCGGCCGCGGCGGCTCGATGCACATCTTCGACCGCGCGGCGCGGTTCTACGGCGGCAACGCGATCGTCGGCGGCGGCTTGCCTTTGGCGGTTGGCGCCGCTCTCGGCGACAAGATGCAAGGGCGCAATGCGGTCACCGTCTGCTTTTTCGGCGACGGCGCGGTCGACGAGGGCGAATTCCACGAGAGCATGAACCTGGCTGCGCTGTGGCGTCTGCCGGTGCTGTTCGTGTGCGAGAACAACCTCTATTCGATGGGCATGGCGCTCGCGCGGGCCGAGGCCGAGAGCGAACTGGTGCGCAAGGCCGCCGGCTATCACATGGCCGGAACCGCGGTCGATGGCATGGACGTGGTCGCGGTCGCGGTCGCGGCCCGCGCCGCCGTCGAACGCATCCGCGGCGGCCAGGGACCGCAATTCCTCGAATGCCGCACCTATCGCTTCCGCGCCCATTCGATGTTCGACGCCCAGCTCTACCGGTCGAAGGAGGAGGTCACGGCGTGGCGCAAGAAAGGCCCGATCGGCCGCTTCGAGGAATGGCTGCGCGCCAATGGCCTGATCCATGATGAGGAGGTGCGCGCGATCGAGGCCGAAGCCGATGCCGAGATCGAAGCGGCCGTCGCCTTCGCCGAGGCTGGCACGCTCGAACCAGTCGCGGAGCTGGAACGCTTCGTAACGATGGACCGGGTGCCGGCATGACCGCGCTCACCTACCGAGAGGCCTGCCGGCAGGGGTTGCGCGACGCGCTGCTCGCCGATCCCAAGGTCTTCCTGATGGGCGAAGACATCGGGCGCTACGGCGGCTGCTACGCGGTGACCAAGGGCTTGCTCGACGAGTTCGGCGAGGAGCGCATCCGCGACACGCCGTTGTCGGAGAGCGCCTATGTCGGCGCCGGCATCGGCGCGGCGCTTGCCGGGATGCGCCCGATCGTCGAGATCATGACGGTCAATTTCAGCCTCTTGGCGCTCGACCAAATCGTCAACAACGCCGCCACCATCCCGCACATGTCGGGCGGCCAGTTCGCGGTGCCGCTGGTGATCCGGATCGCGACCGGCGGCGGAAGGCGGGTCGCGGCGCAGCATTCGCACAGCCTCGAAGGCTGGTACGCCCATATCCCAGGGCTGCGGATTCTGGCCCCGGCCGTCGTCGAGGATGCGCGCTGGATGCTGGCGGCCGCGCTTGCCGACCCGAACCCGGTGCTGATCTTCGAGCACGTCATGCTCTACAATGTCGAAGCTGAACTCGACGCGGCGGTTACGGCGGTCGATATCGCGCGCGCCAAGGTGCGCCGCAACGGCGGCGACGTGACCCTGATCGGCTACGGCAACGGCCTCGCCAAGGCGCTCGCCGCGGCTGATATGCTGGCGGGTGACGGGATTTCGGCGGACGTTGTCGATCTGCGCGTATTGCGGCCGCTCGACACCGCGACGATCCTCGCCTCGGTCGCGAAGACGCGGCGCGTCGTCATCGTCGACGAGGGCTGGAAGAGCGGCTCCCTGTCGGCTGAGATCGGCATGCGCATCGCCGAGCAGGCTTTTTTCGATCTCGATGCGCCGCTGCGCCGAGTATGTGGCGCCGAGGTGCCGATGCCCTACGCCGGGCATCTGGAGGACGCCGCGTTGCCCCAGCCGGCGACGATTGCCGCCGCCGCCCGCAGCCTCGTCCGCCCCGCATGACTGATTTCCGGATGCCGGCGCTCGGCGCCGACATGGAGGCCGGCACCGTCGTCGAATGGCTGGTCAAGCCCGGGGAGCGGGTCAAGAAGGGCGACATCGTCGCCGTTGTCGAGACCCAAAAGGGCGCCATCGAGGTCGAGATCTTCGACGAAGGCGTCGTTTCCGAGATCGTCGTGCCGGTCGGAGCCAAGGTGCCGGTTGGCGCCGTGCTGGCGCGCCTTGGCGAGCGCGCCGAGCCACACTCGGCTCGGGCTGTGCCGCCAGTTGTTCCGCCTCCACGGCTGCCGGTAAAGGGCACGCCCCAACCCGTGGTCACGGCCCCGGCGGTTCTGCCCCCGTCGATACGCCCGAAGATCTCGCCGGCGGCGCGCCGCCGCTCTGCTGAATTGGGGATTGATGCTGCGGCACTAACCGGCAGTGGCGTCGAGGGGGCGGTCTCGCTAGCCGACGTCGAATTCGATCGCGGCGCGGCGGGTCCCGCCGGCGGCTGCCGTCGCTGCCCCGGCGCGTCGTGCCGGGTTCGATCTGGCCGAGATGCGCAAGGCGATTGCCGCGGCGATGGCGCGCGCGAAGCGGGAGATCCCGCACTACTACCTAACTCACACGGCCGATCTCGGCGCGGCGCTCGCCTGGCTCGAGGCCTTCAATGCACAGCAGCCGGTGACGGACCGGCTCCTGCCCGCAGTGCTGTTGCTGAAGGCGAGCGCGCTGGCGATCCGCGAGGTGCCACAACTCAATGGGACCTATGTCGACGGTGCGTTCCAGCCCGGGGACGGCATCCATGTCGGCTGGGCGATCGCGCTGCGCGGTGGCGGTCTGGTGGCGCCGGCGATCCGCGATACCAACAAGCTGACGCTGCCCGAACTGATGGCGGCGATGCGCGATCTTGTGCAGCGCGCCCGCGGCGGCGGGCTGCGCAGTTCGGAACTGACCTCGCCAACCGTCACCGTCACCAGCCTCGGCGAGCGCGGCGCCGAGACCGTGATCGGCATCATCTACCCGCCGCAGGTGGCGCTGATCGGTTTCGGAATGGTCTCGATGCGGCCGTGGGTCGTCGATGGGCGGGTCGAGCCGCGGCCGCTGGTAACGGTCAGCCTCGCCGGCGATCACCGCGCCAGCGACGGACACCAGGGCGCGCGGCTGTTGAACGCGATCGCCCGGCTATTGCAGGAGCCACAAAAGCTATGATCGACACCGAAGCCAAGACGCTGATCTGCGACATCCTGCGCGGCATCGCGCCGGAGGCCGACCCGGACAGCCTCGCCGACGACGAGGACATGCGGGAAGCGCTGGACCTCGATTCGATGGACTTCATGAATTTCGTCGTCGCGCTGCACGAGCGCACCGGCATCGACGTCCCCGAGGCCGACTACCCGAAACTGCGTACCCTCGCCGGCGCGATCGGCTACTTACATCGCTAATCCGGGAGGCGTCGGATCCGCTACCACAATTATCGACGAGCCGAGTCCGCGCCGCGCTGTTGCCTTCATCGCATTCCGCAGGGCGCATCCGTCGATCGGCCGTGGCACGGGCTGGGCGAGCCAGGTGAGTTGGCGCGGCGTCGGTCCTGATCCCGATCTCTCCACGAGTTCTCGGACGGTCGCATCATCGAAACGATCATGCAGGAGTACGTCGACCAATACCGAACGGCGAAGGCCGGGTTTCCACGCCCGTGGTTATCAGCCACTGCTCTCGGTTCGACTGGCTGACGGATTGGCGATGGCCGCCTCGGCGACCGCACCCGATTGCGAGGCGAGATCAACGAGCCGCTGGCGCAGCGCGTCGGCTACGCGCTCTTGATCGCTCCGGCCGGCGCCGGTCGTGCGCAGCGCCTCGACCGGCTCGGGGCAGCCGAAGGCGACCGTGATCCGGCGGAACCTCGGGATACGCCGCCCCCGCGGCCACGCCTCGAATGCGCCGCCGATGTAGGCCGGCACCGCTGAAGCTCCGCTGCGCAGCAGCAACTGGCCGATCCCGGGCAGGAAACGCTGCAGCCTTCCATCAGGCGAACGCCAGCCTTCCGGGAACCAGACCACGACATCGCCGGCCTGCAGCACGCGGGTTGCGGTGTCGAGCGCGGCGCCGGGATGCATTGCATCGACCGGGAAGACATGGGTGGCGCGGGAGAACAGCCGCCCGGGCGGGCCGGGGAAAAGACGCAAGGCATCCCCCGCCCAATAGAGATGGCGCAAGCGGGGCCACGGCAGCGCCGCCGCGATCGCCGTCGGGTCGAGATAGCTGGCGTGGTTGGGCGCGATAACGAACGCCCCCTTCGCGGGCAATCTCTCGGCCCCGGTGACGCGCAGTCTGAACAGGCCGCGCATGACCAGCCGATTGAGCACATGCAGCGCGAAACCGAGCGCCGTCAGGAATAGGCCCGTCGGGGCGAGCCAGCGCTCGATGTAGATCTCCGTCACGGGCTCTTCCGGCGGCGGCGCGCGAGCCTCTGTGCGGCGGGCGATCGACAGCCGCAGCAGGTCGCCGATCGTCTCGACCGCGGCGATATCCGCCTGCGTCAGATGGACGCCCAGCCGCTCCTGCAGGACGATCGCCAGTTCCATCCAGGCGAATGAATCGAGGTTCAAATCGAGGCCGAGATTGGTGTCGAGGTCGATCGTATTGTCCGGATAACGCTGGCGAAGCATGGCCCATATCGCGGCGGCGGTCGGATCGTGCAACAACGCCGCGTCCTTGGATGTCAGCGCGTGCTGGACATGGCGGGCGCCCCCGGCGAGCGCCCGGCCATAGAGAGCAGGCAGCAGGAAGCGGCGGTATTTCCCGAGACGGGTCCGCGGCAACGGCTGGTCCGTCAACGCAAATCCCGATAATCGCTGGTAGGAGGGCAGGCTCTGCGCCGTTTCCGAGAGGATGACGCGGATGCCGTCGCGGAAATTTGTTGCCCCGCGCGCCCGCAGCTTCACCGGATCGGGCCGCACCAGCGCAACGAGCCCGCCCTTCTCCTCCAACACTGCGATTTCGGAGATCTCGGGGGCGACGCCATAGATCCGCTCCAGATCCTCTGGGATCACTTTCTTGCTGCCGCCGAGCACCAGGACCTCCTTGGCCCGTCCGGTGACGAACAGAAAACCGTCGCGATCGACAAACCCGAGGTCGCCAGTGCGGAACCATCCATCCTGTGTGAACGCCGCCCGATCGGCCTCGGGATTGTCGAGATAGCCTTTCGTGATCGAGCTGCCATGCAGCTCGATCTCGCCGATCCCCTGTTCGTCGGGGCTGGCGATGCGGACCTCGCCGCCGGCGAGCGGCCGTCCGGCGCTGCCGAGGCGTCGGTCATTCGGCCGGTTGCCGGTGAACAACGAGGCGGTCTCCGCCAACCCGTACCCGCTCAGCACCGTCCAGCCGAGCGCTTCCAGTCGTTCCTCAGTCTGCCTTTCCAGCCGCGCCCCGCCCGAGACCAGGAGCCGCAGGCGCGACGCGATGGCGTGCCGAATAGGCGCGAACACGAGGCGTGCGGGACTCAGCCCGGTCGCCCGCTGAACAAGCATCGACAATGCCAAGAGCAGCCGCCACGCCAGGCGCACGGTGCGGCCGCGAGCGTTGACGCGCAGTTCGATCGCCGCCACCAGTGCCTCGTATAGGCGCGGCACGCCGACGATCGCGGTGACCTCCCCATCGCGCAATGCCCGCATCAGCAACGGCCCGGTCGTGCCTCCCGGCAGCACGATCGCGGTTCCGAGGGTCAACGTCGTCAGCATGCCGACGACAAACGGGTAGGCGTGGTGCAGCGGCAATGGCAACAGCGCGCGATCGCGCGGACCGACGACGGCCAGATCGCGCAATGCCTCGACATTGGCGGCGATATTCCGATGCGTCAGCACAAACGCCTTGGGCGAGCCAGTGGTGCCGGATGTCCAGGACAGCAGCGCGGGTTCCTCCCCGGCCAAGACCGGCAGGTCTTTGCTTTGCTCGCTCACTAGCGACTGCCAAGTGGTTGGGGACTGTGTGGTTTCCCCGGCGTCATCGACAAGTATCACAGTCACGCTGTTGGCGCGCAGGATCACGCCGGCAGCTCCGCGGTGACGCACCGTGGTGAAGACGAGCCGCGCGCCGCTTGAGGTCAGCGCCGCTTCGAACTGTTCGGCATCCGCCAGATCATCGATCGGCACCAGGACCCCACCGACCGAGAGAACGGCGAGGGCGGCGACGATCCACACCGGGGAGTTCGGCGCCCACAGCGCGACCCGGGTGCCCCTCGACACCCCGCTGTCTCGCAGCCCGCGGGCCAATCGCAGTGCCTTGTCGGCGAGGGTCGCGCTGTCCCATGCGGCAATACCGTCCTCCGCCAATGCGACGACCGCCGGGTGTGGGCCGCGCGCAGCGAGATCGCACAGCAAACCGCGGATACTCCAAGGGACGGAAGAAACAGGCGGCATCAGGACCTCCCGCCAAAATGCGTCCAGCCCTCGGCCGACAAAGCGAATGGCCGGCAGAGTCCGTCGAGAATGACCACACTCGGCTGATCCGCCCCGGATGGCACCGCCATATCGCCGATCGGCGTGATCGGCAGGTGGAGGGATCGCGACAGTTCGGCGATCCGGCCGGTCGCCGATGACGGCGCGGCGAACAGGATCTCGTAATCGCTTTCTCCACCGTAATGCCGATACGATCGGCCGGAACGCCGCGCCATGTACCTCACGCGGTTCGTCGTCCGCCGCTCGCCAATCAATTGCCGGCACATCCCGGACGAGCGTCGTCGAAGCGGCGGCAATGGGTTTGTTCATCGGATCTTTTCCGTAGTCCAATCCCTCAAAGGTCCGCGTTGACCCAGATCAATCCCTCGACATCCGTGACGGTGCAACCTGTCCCGCATTTCAGGGAGGACCTCGTGGCAATCTCATCTGACGACTTCAAATTGCAGCACGGCGGCGAAATCCGTGAGGCGCTGATCATGATCGAAGGGAATGACGGTGGCTTCGAGCTGTTCGCGTATGGTTGGCTGGCCGGCGGCGAGGGCGATGCCGACCAGCCCTTTGCGTTGGTGCGAAGCATCGGCACCGATCGCGTCCATCTCCTGGTCCACCGTCCGGATCCGCCCCATGCGTACAACTGGCACCGAATCGGCAGCGATGCGCTGCGCACGCTGCAACGTCGCATCTCCCGCCTGCGGGCGCCGAGCGATGCGGCCGCGCGCTCGGAATGGTTCGTCAGCGCATCGGAGAAACCGCGGGCTCGAACGACTGGGTGAGGCCGCGGGAGATCTACCCGCGCTCGTACGGATCGGGTTCCGCGCGTGCCACATGCCCGGGCGCGATGCACGTTCCCCGCGTGCTCTATTCGGATCTACGTGGCGGTAGCTTCCGTTTTGACGATCCGCATCACCAGCGCGTCGTCGAGGGGCCGAAGTTTTCGACGATATCTGCCGTGGTTGCCGGTCTCGGAGCATCCATGTCCGGTCTCCTCCGGAAGAGTTCAGGCGCGAGTTGCATCGCCGGGCGGAAGGTGATGTTTGCCGACCGGAACCACGGTGCTCGCCTGGGGGCCTTCTATGCTCTCGCCGTGCTGCGCGACGAAACGCACCTCGTCGCCGACGGCGAGCTTGTCGAACCCGCCATTCACAACGCTGTTGCGGTGGAAATAGAGTTCGGCGCCGTCGGCGGTCAGGATGAACCCGCAATCCCGATCGGCAAGCAGGCGGACGATCCGCCCGTGGTCGGGCACCGCGTGCAGCTTTACGTCGCCGCGCTCCTCGCGAATGTAATCTTCGAGCAGACGGCGCACCGCATCGAAGGCGTCGCGAACCGCCACATGGGCATCCTCATGCGCGTGACGGGCCGCCGGATCGCGACCCACGACGATCTCCCGGCCCGGGACGACGAGATCAACGCCGACCTCAAACAGATTGCCCTGCCGGCGACGCGGGTGCCGACATTCGACGACGACGCGGCAGGCAATGATCCGGTCGAAGAATTGCTCGAGATCCTCCGCCCGGCCGCGGATGCGCACCGCGAGGGCTTCCGAGCTGTCCATGTGGCGAAAAGTGATTTTAAGCGGGTTCTGCACTCGATGCTCCGTTCTGCGACCGGCAGCAGGCCGCGAATTCGGGCGCATCGAACCAAGCGAGGGCCTTCCGTGCATTGATTCAAATCAGGACGAGGCCCGGGTTCCCGTTCGAAACCGCGAAATATGGTATTCATCGGTGCAGGCCAGAAGCCGCCGAAAGCTGAAACCGACGGCATGCGACCGCCCCGTCGCCGGATGCGTTGGGCTATGGCAATTCCAATGCCTCGCGGATGGGATTATCTCGACGAGGCGGCGGCAAGGCGCGGCGCCCGCGGGCCCACTGAATTGCTCGCCCAACCGAACCACCTGTCGCTCGAACTCGCGGCGTCGCTGCGGCGTGCATGGACGCCATAGCTGCCGTTGGGAGTTCGCCGCTTGCGGACGGTAGAATACATAGTGCGGATTGAATTGCACCAGAACTGGATGTTCTCCGATTGATTTGACGGGATTGGGAAACCGGCCGATGATGCGGCCGTTGTGCACACGAAGGCACATCGACGCCGACGATCGGGATCTTTGCGCTGGAATCTCGATCCTCTTCGTAACCTCGGGCCAGCCTATCGCGAATGAGGACTGTGAGGACGCCCGGGTTTGGAGAGGACGTGTTGACAAACAGCGAGCCGGCTCACGCCGAGATCGAACCGCCGCTGAACCCCGCCAAGTTCCGCGACCCTTTCGTCACCGCCAAGGGCGAGGAGCGTGCCTGGGTTTCGCTGAAGCAACTGCGGACCCTGTGGTTCAACACCGGCACGCGTTGCAATCTCACCTGCCGCAACTGCTACATCGAATCCTCGCCGAAGAACGACCGCCTCGTCTATCTCTCGGCTGCCGAGGTCGCGCTATATCTCGACGAGATCGAACGCGACGGGTTGGGTACCGAGGAAATCGGCTTCACCGGCGGCGAGCCGTTCATGAACCCGCAATTGCCGGCAATGCTCGAGGATTGCCTTAGCCGCGGGCTTCGGGTGCTGGTGTTGAGCAATGCGATGCGCCCGATGATGAAGCTGCAGGAGAAGCTGCTCGCGCTGAACGCCCGGTTCGCCGACCAGCTCGTGATCCGCGTGTCGCTCGACCACTATGCCGCGGCCTGGCACGAGGCCGAGCGCGGCCGGCGCAGCTGGGCGCCGAGTCTCGCCGGCTTGAGCTGGCTGTGCCGCAACGGCATCGCCGCCCGAGTCGCCGGGCGCCGCTTTTCCGGCGAGACCGATGCGGCATTGCGCGCCGGCTATGCCCGGCTGTTCCGCGCATACGAACTGCCGCTCGACGCCTTCGATCCCGAGCAGCTCGTCCTGTTCCCCGAGATGGACGCGACGAAGGACGTGCCCGAGATCACCACCGCCTGCTGGGGCATCCTCGGCGTCTCGCCCGACGCGGTGATGTGCGCGTCGTCCCGCATGGTCATCAAACGCAAGGGTGCGCCCGCTCCCGGCGTCGTCGCCTGTACCCTCTTGCCCTACGACCGGCAATTCGAGTTGGGGCAGAGCCTGCGCGAATCCGGCGGCGCGGTGCCGCTCAACCATGCGCACTGCGCCCGGTTTTGCGTCCTCGGCGGCGGCTCCTGCTCGGCCGGGGCGGGATGATCGGCAGCATGATCTCGGTAATCATCCCAACCCCTGAACCAGGCTCAGGCGCTGCCGGCATTGCTGCCGGCATTGCGCAACGAGTGGCCGGAACGCGAAACGATCGTGGTCCGATCCAGCCGCGGACGCGTGCCGCACCTTCGGTTCCGGCTTGGCACCTGATCCTGTGGGATCGGATACATCGCACGTTGCGGCGCGATGTACCGCAGCGGGCGATAACGATCGGCGTCCCCGGTGGTCCCGGACCGGACGAGCTTGGATGTCGAAGGTTTTGGCGATGCCGTTTGAGACGCAGCGCCCCGCCTGGCCGGCGCTGGCCCTTTCAGACACCGCCCGCGCAACGGCGCGGGCCAGCCCCGCAGCGGCACCCGGTTTAGCGGCGGCAATGCTATCGACGTAACCTCTCAGCCGGAGCAGCGAACCTCAGATTCGGCGTCGGCCCGCTCCCGGCAGATCCGATGCGCATCAATGGACGGTACACGAGCTCCTCGCGACCCGGCGAACCCCGGCAAGCTGCCGCCGCATACCCGCCCTGTCCGGTGCTTTGCCAGCGCCTGTTTGGACGCTTGGCCAGGCCGGCAACCGACGACCCCAAGCAAGGCGGCGATACTCATTTAACGATGGGCAGGCGCCTTGTGGCACGACCGGAATCCGGCATCGGCTGGTTAGCTTGGCTGGGGGCAGGGGCCGTCATCATCGGGATCGCCGTCGGCTGGTATCTGCTGCCGGTAAGCGCATGGCTCGACGCGTTGCGCGGTTGGCTTCTTGGCCTCGGTTTCGCAGGGATCGCGGTCTTTGCGGCAATCTATGTCCTCGGCGCGGTCGTCCTTGCGCCGGAGGCGCTGCTGACGATCGCCGCCGGGTTCGCCTACGGCTTCTGGGGTCTGCCGATCGTCGTCGTCGCGGCGACCGCTGGGGCGTCGCTCGCCTTCCTGATCGCTCGCCATCTTGCCCGCGATACCGTGCGGAGACTGGTCGAGGCCCGGCGCAACATCGCCGCGATCGATCGGGCCGTGGCCGAGGATGGGTGGAAGATCGTGGCGCTGCTGCGGCTCAGCCCGCTGGTGCCGTTCAACGTGCAGAACTACCTGTTCGGCGTCACCGCGATCCCGTTCCGGCATTTCGTCGCGGCGACGTTTGTCGGGATCATTCCGGGGACGGCGCTCTACACCTATCTCGGGGTGCTCGGCAACGCGGTCGGCAGCGGCGGCCGCGCCAAATGGGTCCTGTTCGGCGCCGGGCTCGCGGCGACGGCCGCCGCATTGATCCTGATCGCGCGCAAGGCACGGGCGAAATTGCGCGAGGCCGGCCTCAAGGATCAGGCAAGCTGATGCCGAGCGAAGAGGTGATGATGAGCGATCTCGCCGCCGAGCTGTGCGTGATCGGCGCCGGCGCCGCCGGGCTGACGACCGCCGCGATCGCCGCCCAGCTCGGAGCGCGCACGGTGCTGATCGAGCGCGGGCGGATGGGCGGCGAATGCCTCAATACCGGCTGCGTCCCGTCGAAGGCGCTGCTCGCCGCCGCCAAGGTGGCGCACGGCGTGCGCACGGCCCGCCGCTTCGGAGTGAACGCGGCCGAGCCCAACATCGATTTCGCTGCCGTCCACCGGCATGTGCAGGGCGTCATCGAGGCGATCGCGCCGCACGATTCCGAGGAACGGTTCGCCGGGTTCGGGGTCGAGGTGATCCATGCCGAAGCGCGGTTCGTCGGGCCGCGCGAGATCGTCGCCGGCAACCGCCGGGTCCGCGCCCGGCGGGTGGTGATCGCGACCGGCTCCGAGCCGGCGGTGCCGCCGATCCCGGGCATCGACGGCGTTGCGTATTTCACCAACGAGACGATCTTCGACAATGACCGGCTGCCGCAGCATCTGGTGATCATCGGCGCCGGCCCGATCGGCATCGAGCTGGCGCAAGCGCATCAGCGGCTCGGCGCCGCGGTTACGGTCGTCGAGGCGGCCAGGGCGATGCCACGGGACGATCCGGAGCTTGCCACGATGCTGCTCGAGTGTCTGGCCAAGGAAGGGGTATCCATCCTTCAGAAGGCCGAGATCAAATCGGTCGCGGCGATCGGGACGGGGATCGCCCTGACGATCGAGAAGGATGGGCGGCCGAGCCGCATCGAAGGCTCGCACCTGCTGGTCGCGGCGGGCCGCAAGCCGCGGGTCGAGGGGCTCGACCTCGACCGCGCCGGCATCGTACACACCAGTCGCGGCATCACCGTCGACCGGCGGCTGCGCACCACGGCGCGCGGCGTCTATGCGATCGGCGACGCGATCGACGGGCCGCGCTTCACGCATGTTGCCGGATATCAGGCCGGCATCGTGATCCGCAACGCGCTGTTCCATCTCCCTGCCCGGGTCAATTACGCCGCGCTGCCCTGGGTCACCTATACCGATCCGGAACTGGCGCAGGTCGGCGCGACCGAAGCCGAAGCGCGCCGCCGCCACGGCGAGGATGTCGCGGTGATCCGCTTTCCGTTGACCGAGAACGACCGGGCGCAAGCCGAACGAAGCACGGGCGGTATCGTGAAGATTGTGGCGCGTCGCGACGGACGCATTCTCGGCGCCTCCGTTCTCGGCCCGCATTCCGGGGAACTCGCGCATGTCTGGGTGCTGGCGATCGAGCAGCGCCTGAAGCTCAAGGATATCGCCGGCATGCTGGCGCCCTATCCGACCTGGGGCGAAGCGGGCAAGATGGCGGCGGTCGAATTCTACAAGCCCCGCCTCTTCAACCCGTGGACCCACCGCCTGGTGTGGGCCTTGTCTCGGCTTCCCTGACGCCGCTACGCGCGGCATTGAATATTCGCGACGCTGAAAACCACCGGAACGGAAGCCCCGTTTTCGACCGATGCGCAACTTGACAGCAACCGATAGCGGAAGCCAGTTACGCAGCCGAGCAGGCGGGCAACCGGGTGAACCCGACCGACTGCACAATCGTCCACCCCGCATACATCGCGATCCACGGGATTGCTGGAAAATGATAGCGCGAAAAACCATAGAATATTACTGATATTATTGTTGTATAGACAAAAATCACATACCCCGTGGCCCATTCCGCCAATACTATTCCAGCACGCCTACTCCAAAACAAAATCGACGCTCCGGCAAGGAATATCACCGCTGCATAGTAAGCTTGGTTAATAACGCGTATCGTCCTGAACAAAATCCAATATTTGTCGTAGTACTTATAACCTGCCTGATAAGCCCATTCGGCCTCACCATCCCTCGCCCACAGCTGCCAGATCTTTTTTGGGATCAGCGCGATCGCCGCCCCCGGGTGCTGTCCAATCCACGACAGTGCTAGCGAGCGAGCCAAGTGGTCCGCAGCTACTTGCTGCTTTACACCGCGTGGAACCTCTTTGACCAGCGAGTCATTAGGGGTGAAACCGCCGTCCGCACTGGGATTGTTGCCCGTCAGCAAGACTAATCCGCCATTGGTGGAAATCGGCACGAATTCACCGAAGACGAAGTAATTGCGAACGCTCCATGGCAGGATAACCGCGGCCATAGCCGCGTAGACGACGGCTGCACGGCCCAATTGCGGGAATAACCGGCGTTGATTCTCGGGAACGGCCCACCAAACCAAAAATAGCGCAGCTGGGAGAAAGATGGTTTGCGCTTTCGTCAATGTTGCAATCCCAAACGCGATTCCGCAGGCGACGAGTCGCCACCAACCACCCGACGAAACGAGAACGTAGACGGCGAACAGCAAGACCGCGGTATAGAAAAGTTCTGTACCGAGAATCGGAACATATGCTATCTGATTCGGGTAGATCGTCAGAATTAGCACGCTTAATCGGCCGACCAATTCGTTTCTAAACAAGACAGCACCGAGGCGAAGCGTCAGCACGAATATCGCGGCCGAACACAGAAGGTTCACCATTTGGCCGGTAAAGGGCGACGGGCCGACCAGCCAAAACACGATTCCGAGGAAGCCCGGCCACCCTACCGGCCAATAAGCAGTCAACACCTGGGCTTCGGAATACCCCTGACCGGCAGCCACTGCTACCGCCCGATCGTAGTACCAGAGCTCGTCGGAGTGTTGCTGGATCGGAACCCAGGCGATCAAGGCGAACCGCAATCCCAGGTACACAGCGAAGGACACCGGGACGAAAAAAGGGCTGTCGATCAAGCGCAACAGCCGGAGCGATTCTTGACGCATGACGTGCATTAATGTCTGAACCGACATTCGCCAGAGCCGGTGATTTGGAGGCTATAGTCGCGTTTATGAAAGGCCTGAGCAATGGCAAATCATGCTTAACGCGAGTAAAAGGCGTCGGAGTGTGGATCGGCGTGGGATTGCCCGCCGTTCGACATCGGACGCGCGGGTCCCTCCCATGGACTACCGGGACGAGCTGCGCTTCCTCTTGCAGCCGCTGCCTCAACCATTCGATAGCATGCCACAGCCGTGTGTCATCACGCCAATCTTCCGAGACCAAACACGAAAGCCGGGGCCCACCCGTCCACGGCACAAGTGGATAATCGTTGTACGACGTTGCCGCTGCTTGGAATTTTCCGAGCGGCGGAGGAATGGATCCCGGCCTGCGCCGGGAAGACGATGGGAGAACTTGCCGAATTTTCACCCTGATCCGGGTTCTTGCCCGGCCTCTGCTCCACCCCGAACATTCTCGACGCGCGACAATCAAATTGCCATATTCACATCGTATCTTGCACTCCTCGGGGCGTGGCGCAGGTCGGGTGCGGTGGCGGAGCGGCGAGGCGCGAGCGCCTGATATGGACCTGCAAATAACAGGCGGAACAGGAGCGGGCGGGACCGGAAACGGGTTATGCGGCGGCAGCGAGATCACGAAGCAGGCGATGAGGCCGCCCCAATCCCCAAGGCGGGACTGGCGGCGGTGGGCGGTCTTTTTGGTGCGCTCGCCGCGTCTTCCTGCTGCATCGTCCCGCTGGTGCTGTTCACGCTCGGCATCAGCGGCGCGTGGATCGCCAATCTGACCGCGCTCGAACCGTATCAGCCGGCGTTTTTTGCCGCGACTGCCGGGTTTCTCGGCGTCGGCTATTATCGCGTCTATCGCCAATCGAAAATCGATTGCGCCGCGGGATCCTGTGCCCGGCCGCTGCCGAGCCGCCTCGTCAAAGGCGCGTTGTGGGCGGCGACGGGGTTGGCACTCGCCGCGGTCGCCTTCAACTATCTCGGCCCGATGCTGCTCGCCGCCTGAGTTTGACCAACGACTGGAGGAAGTCCGATGAACCGAACCGTCAGCGCATTGATCATCGGCATCGTACTGGCAGCGGCCGGTTCCGCAATGGCGGCCGACCGGACTGTCACACTTGCGGTCAAGAACATGTATTGTGCGGCCTGCCCTTATATCGTGAAGCAGAGCCTTGCCGCGGTGCCTGGCGTCGCCGGGGTGCAGGTGTCGTTCGCCAAGAAGACCGCGACCGTCACCTACGACGACCAGAAAGCAACACTCGCCACGCTGACGGCGGCCACGACCAAGGCGGGCTACCCGTCTGCTCCAGTCCCCGGTGCTGCGGCAACCAATTAGACTAGGGCGAGGCGCTGGCAAACGCACGATGATCCCCGATCATCGGTTCATGGCCCTGGCGGAGCGATATAATCACAAGCCGCACCGCGGCCGCCTCTTGGTCCGGGTGAGCTTGGCGGCGGAGGATCAGGCCGCGTGTCGCCGTCGTTGAGGCTCAGCTGTCACCGAGAAACCAGCGGCGGACGAGCCAGTCGAGCGAGAGCTTGCCAGGGCCGCGCGCCAGCAATACCAGCAGCATCGCCGCCCATTGGATATGCGTCGGCCAGGCCTGCGGGTAGATGAAGATTTCGATGATTGCGGTCATGCCCAGCAGCACCGCCGCCGATGCCCGCGTCAGCAGGCCAAAGACCAGTAGGACGGGCGTCGTCACCTCGATCGTCACCGCCATATAGGCGGCCGGGACCGGCGGCAGAAACGGCAGGCGGTAATCGGTTGCGAACATGTAGAGCGTCGTCTGCCAGTTGGCGAGATGGGTCTGCGCCGAGTTCCAGAACACTGTGGCGACGGCCAGCCGCAGTGGCAGTGCCAGCAGCGTGTAGGGAATGCGATCGAGCCAGCCGATGGCCTGCCCGGCCAGTGCGACCGGAGATGCGCGGCCCGGCGCCTGGGTCGCGGGGCTAGTCATGGATGTCTCTCCCTCGGATGCCGTAGGGCTGGCGTCGGTTGCAACGGGAATGCGGCCCCGACCCAGCGCCCTGCCCGGATTGGGCCGCAACCCGCCCGAAATGCGCGGTTACGCCGGCTTGAGGCTGCCGCCGGCGATCTTGCTGCAATCCCCTGCCGGCAGCAGGACGAACGAATTCGGATCGCGCGCTTGGGTTGCCTGGCCAGCGCAGGAATGCGCCCCGGCGGCGCAGTCGTTCTTGGCGATGGCGTTGACGCCGTAGCACTTCTGCAGGTGATCTTGCGCCATGCGCTGCATGTTTTGCTGGACGACCGGCGGCATGTTTTTCATGCCCTGCGCGGCGCTCGGTGGCGCCTGCATCGCAAAGGCGAGCCCGACCGCGCTTGACAGCACGGAGGCGGCAAGAAGGCGGCGGTTCATGATGTCGGACCTCTCTCTTATGGCGGGTCTCCCGGTGAGACCAACAGCACGAGGTTCGGTCGGGATCGGCGAAAGGTTACGCGGCGTGACCCTGAATGGATTTACAATCCGAGCGCGATGACCGGCGGGGTGAATGGCAATGCCGGCGTGCCGCGCGGCCGGCATCCCGCTCGAGTTCGAGAAGGCAGAGACGAGCACCGATTGCCGCGCCGCGCAGGGCCTCGGCGGCTTCGCCGTCGGGTGGCGCTCCTGATCAGGCGACCAGCGCTTCAAACTCCGATTCGAGCGGCACGCGCAGCGCGTCGTTCAGTTTGTTCAGCATCCCCATCGAGGTCGCGACAATCGCCACCTCGATGCGCTCCTGCGGCGTGAATTCGCGGATGAAGTCGGCATAGACATCGGCCGCGATGCCGCCGGCATCGAGCGTGATCGCCTGTGCGAAGCGGACCGCGGCGCGCTCGCGGGGGCTCAGCCCATCGGTGTCTGGTTTCCAGAGCGCCGCCATCTTTTCTTCCGACACCCCGAGATTTTTGAGCTGATGGCGCTGATGCGCGGTGCAGTAGCGGCACTGGTTGGCGGTCGCGGCCGCGAGGCGGATCAACAGCCGCAGATCGTTCGGCAAGACGGTCAA
Source organism: uncultured Alphaproteobacteria bacterium (assembly GCA_963755435.1). Classification (GTDB taxonomy): domain Bacteria; phylum Pseudomonadota; class Alphaproteobacteria; order ATCC43930; family CGMCC-115725; genus AP-15. The sequence goes on along the minus strand of CAVWJX010000005.1, from coordinate 1,171,095 downwards.
CCTCGCCACCGCCTCAAAATAGTCTCGCGTCGCCCCGCCCAGTTCCTCGGAATGGGCGAAGGCCAAGAGGCTGTTGACGTTGACGCCGAGGTGCTCACGGCCGCGCCGCGCCCGCGCCTGGAACGCCGGGCTCAGTTCCTCGAAACTCGGGATCGGGACGATCGGTTCTGCCGTCGTGATCATTTTTCCTGTTTCTCCCTGATTTTCGGGCCATGGATCGTCGATATCGCGGGTGATAGCACCATCAGATCAGGCAAGATAGCTGCCGCTCGACGATCGAGACCGGCCGCCGTCACGGGAAGAACCGGACCCAACTGGCCGCGATCCGACGCCAGGCCGTGCTTTGCTTTGGTCGCAGTGGGCTGCTTCTCGCTCACAGCGCCGCACAAGCGTACGGCGATACGAGGCTTCCGCGTACGCTATGCATAGCTTCAGCGGCAATCGTCGGCAATGCTCCGCCTGGTGCCAGCAAATCACCGAGATGACTGCTCCAATCGTCAGCTCGCCGAACCACCCGCGAAGGATCGGGCCGGTTCCGATCGCAGCTCGAAGCCGACAAATCGGCCTGCCGCCAGATGGCCTGCGAGCAGGCCCGCGGCATCGATCTGCGGCGTGATATCGATGGCTTCCTGCAATGGCCGCGATGCGCACAGCCCGGCGAGAAAAAGCCATTCCGGCTCTGGAAGCCGAAGCACCTCGACCCCGTTGGCGCTGCGTTCGACCAGCAGCCAGACTGGTCCGGCGGCGAGATCGATCGCTGCCATGGCGGCATCGTCCTTTTCGAGCACCGCCCCCCAGATCTCGTCCACCGGATATTGCGCTGTAACCAGCCCGACCGACGGATGCGGTGCGAGCGCGATGGTGCCGTGATCTGCCGCGTCGACGGCGGCGAGAAGCGACAGGTCGAGGAGAGCGGCGTCGGCGGCGTGCAGGGCGCGATTGACCGCCCGTTCGAGCCGCGCCACGCCGGGCAGGTAGGACAGCGAGGCTGCCGGCGCAAAATCAGCGAGGAATTCCGCGAAGCCGGCGCCGTATTCGTCGAGCCAGGCGCTCTGCGGCGGCTGTGCTTCGATGAACAGACGCGCCGCACTCTCGAAGAACGGGGCGCCGACCAGGCGATGGATCGCCGGATAGACGAGCCGCAGCGCGTTCGTCAGGTTGCCGATCAACGTGTTGCGGTAGAGGTTGAGCCTTGCCGCGCCCGCGATGCCGTCGCCGATGATATGCGCAGCAACAGAGGCATCATCACCCACGACCAGGGCGCGGCCGACCGCGCGCTGCACTTCAAGCAGCGTCGGTATCGGCATCAAGACTGCCGCTGGGCGAGCAGTGCCGCAGCTTGGGCCGCCTCGTCGAGCAACACCTCCAGTTCCGGTATATCGGTGTCCCATTCGATCAGGGTCGGGACCCGGCCGAAGCGCGCCAGCGCCTTACGGTAAAGCGCCCATACTTGCGGGATCACGCGCGAGCCGTGGTCGTCGATCCGCAGCACGCGCCCGTTTTCGAGTTCCCGGACCGAATGTCCCGCCAGGTGGATCTCGCCGATCGCAGCCGGCGGCAGGGCGGCGAGATAGGCCGAGGCATCCCAGCCGTGGTTGGCAGCACTGACATAGATGTTGTTGACGTCGCACAGAATGCCGCAGCCGGTGCGAGCGGCGAGCGTCGCCAGGAATTCCCACTCCGGGATCGTCGAGTGGCGCCAGCGCAGGTAGGTGGACGGGTTCTCGACCAGAATCGACCGGCCTAGGTATTCCTGCGTCTGATCGACATGCCGGCACACGGTGTGGAGCGCCTCTTCGGTCATCGGCAATGGCAACAGATCGGCGAGATAGCGGTCGTCGGCGACGCTCCACGAGAGATGCTCCGACATGATGTCCGGCTCGATGCGCCGGGCCACCTCCCGGACGCGTTCGAGATGCGCCCTATCGAGCCCCTCGGCGCTGCCGAGCGACAGTCCGACGCCGTGCAGCGCGATCGGATAGTGGGCGCGGATCGCCGCGAGCATGCCAATGGGCTTGCCGCCGCCCATGTAGTTCTCGGTATGGACCTCCAGCCAGGCGACCTTCGGCCGGGTTTCGAGCACGGCAGCATGGTGCGGGAAACGCAGCCCGATCCCCGCTTTCGCAGCGATCGCGCCGCCCGCGGGGCCGATCGGCACGGCGGTTGGGGGCAACAGCCGCCGATCGCGGTCGGCTGGGGGAGAAGCCGTTGCTGGGATCAAAGTCGATCGGTCCCAATTCCCCGGCCACCGTGGCCGGGCTAACAATCAGCACTTCGCTCCGAGACGGCTGAAGGTTACGCCAGCACGACAAGATCGACGGGGTCCGCCACGCCCGACCTTCCGGGCCTCCCGCCGCTCGGCATGCCGGACCGGGCGGTAATCCTGGTCGAGTGCCAGGGCGTAGGATTCGCCCGTCGTCAGCGCCTGCATTGCTTCCGCCTTCGTGCGCTTTTCCAGTTTCGCGACAAGGTTCACGATCTTGCCGACGAGGGTGTATTCCAGCCGCGTCGGGTGCCCGACCGTGCCAAAGACGATGTCGCCCACCGCGCCGGCTATCACGACCGTGGGCGCCGGCAGCCGACCAGCGCGCGCCGGGGGCGCGTACGCTCGCGCGATACGGTGCTGCTGCCCGAGCATGAAACCTTTCCCGCCGACCAGGCGAACCTGTCCGAGAAGGCATTGGAACGGCGAGATGGTTGCGGCGGCGATCGAAAGGCTGCCCGCCGGGCTACGGCAGGCCCTCCATTTGTTGAAGATCGAGTTGTTGAAGATCGAGGAGAAGTCACTGAAAGAGGCGGCGGCGATCAGCGGAACGACGGTCGCGTCGCTGAAGGTTGCAACCCGCCACGCGATCAAAAGCCTCGGGAAGTTCCCAGCGCAGAAGGCGCAGACAGGTGATCGCCACACCCGATCTGATTGACTCGCTGGCGCGCGACCTGCCCCCGATGCGGCGCCTGAGCCCGCCGCTGTGGCGCGCGTTCGGGTGGCTCTTTCTGGCCGCAATCATCCTCGGCCTGCTGGCGATCAGCCAAGGCATCCGGCCGGATTTGGCAAAATGCCTGCGGGAGACCCGGTTCGTCGTCAGCCTTGCGGCCGCGATGCTGACCGGCATCAGTGCCGCGATCGCTGCCTTCATGCTGAGCCTGCCCGACCGGTCGCGTTTTTGGCTGCTGCTTCCGGCGCCGTCCCTCGGTGCCTGGCTATCGACGATTGGCTACCAATGTCTGACCGATTGGATCACCCTTGATCCGGGCGGCATCCGTCTCGGCGAGACCGCCCGCTGCTTTGCGACCCTGGTGCTGACCAGCCTGCCGCTGTCGCTTGCCTTGCTGGTCATGCTGCGCTACGCCGCGCCGCTGCGGCCGATGGCCGCGACATTGACCGGCAGCCTTGCCGTTGCCGCGATCGCCGCAACCGCGCTGTCGCTGTTTCACGATCTCGACGCCACGGTGATGATCCTGGTCTGGAATCTCGGCACCGCTTCGATCATGGTCGGGCTCGCCGCCCTGTTTGGACGGCGCCTGTTCTCATGGGTCGGGCTTGGCTCTATTCAAGGTAACCGCTGATCGAGCAGGCACCCGACAGACGAACCTGGCATTCAGCTCTGCACGCGCAACCGTATGGCCTCGTCACGCTCTGCGGACGCTCTCCGGCGTTTGCCGAGATGCGCCAGCACCCCCTCGGTTATCAGCTTTACTAAAATCTGATGCCGCCCCACATTGTGCGCCGGCCCGTATTAACGCAGAAGGTCTGTCATGAACCGCGAACAGCTGCTGCGCCTACAAGAAAGATTAGCCCAAGAGCGAGCGCGCATCCTTGCTGATCCGAGCGCCGATGCGGAGGGCGAGCGCGTGCCTTCGCAGCTAATCCGCGAGCTTGCCGAAATCGACAGCGCCAGCCGCGCGGTCGCCGCCGAGCTGGCTCGGCACCCGCCAAAGGCGGGTCAGGAAACCAAGCGCGAAGAGCTGTTGCAGCTACAAGAAAGATTGGTGGAGGAGCGAGGGCGCATCCTTGCTGATCCCGGTGCCCATGTGGCGGGCGAGCGCTTGCCCCCGCAGCTGCTACGTGAACTTGCGGAAATCGACAGCGCCACCCGCGCGGTCGCCGCCGAGCTGGCGCGGCACACGGCAAGTGTGGGCCACGGGTCAGAAATTTGATCCGGCTCGCACTGCATCGTCGGAGAGCCCAGTCAAGGCTTCCATGATGGGTGGGGATCGTCTCACGCAGGTTCCTGATGGGACCATGTGTCCCCTTGAAAAATGCTCGTATTGAGAAAGTCTTCGTTTTTTTCATTGAAGTATTTTCATAGTACTTTCGCGGCATATCTGGTCAGTAAAGGCTGGATTATTGTAATCGCGCGTCGAACGGTCTCCACGGCGCCTCATCGCGGACCCCATCTCGTCGAAACCAAGAGTGTAGAGCAAGTCTAATCAGAAGCTGAAGTGGCGATTGTCCTCTGCAAAGAGTCGCGGACGCGAGAATATTATGGTAATTGAATGTAAGATCGCACAAGGCAACATCTTCCAATTATCGTGGTTGGCATAGCCTCGGCCCATACATTATAGACACGATAGTTAAACACGCCGTCGGCTCTTGAAGTCTGGAGTCGAATTAGCATCACCAGCTCTGCGCCCTACTCAGATCTGGTCACCAAAATTATCTATTGCAGGCGGCAACTATGACGCCGAGCCTTTCGTCCGCAGGTTCGATAGCGGGCCCAAAAACAGTTGCGTCCGAGATAGTCGCAAATCAGCGAGGGAGCGGAACATGCTACGAAGATTAGGCGCCGAGTTTATCGGGACATTCATGCTGGTCAGCTCGGTCTGCGGCGCGGCGCTATTTTCCGCGCCCTCGGCCGGTCTGATGACGGTGGCCTTCGCGATCGGTGCCGCGGTTCTCGCGATGGCCTATGCCGTCGGTCATATTTCCGGTGCGCATTTCAATCCCGCGGTAACCTGCGGCCTTGTCGCCGCCGGGCGCTTCAAGAGCGCTGACGCGATCCCCTATATTATCGCGCAGGTGGTGGGAGGTGTTGCGGCAGCGGCGGTTTTCCACGTCATCCTCGCCGGCGCTCCTCCGGGGAAATGGAACGACTTCCTGACGATTTCCAATGTCTATGGCGGAGCCGGTCATTTCCCGCTGTTGCAGGTGGCGCTGATCGAGGCGGTGCTAACGGCGTTGTTCCTAATCGTCATCGTCGGCGCGACATCGCCCAACGCTCCGGCGGGCTTCGCTCCGATCGCTATCGGGCTATCTTTGACCTTCATTCATCTGGTTGCGATTCCGGTCTCGAACTCGTCGGTCAATCCGGCACGCTCAACCGCGACCGCAATTTTCGGAGGAGGGACCGCCCTTTCCTGCCTGTGGTTATTTTGGCTAGCGCCGATCGTCGGCGGCGTAATCGGCGGCGGTCTATCGCGGTGGCTCCAGGAGGAGGAAGTTTCGGTCGACGTTCTCGCCCGTCGGGCAGCCGGCGACTGAGGTCGCGCCGACCAGCGTTCCCGCCCGGCCAGCGCTAGCTCGAACCGCCAGCGCTACCTCGAACCGCCAGCGCCAACCGCACGGTGGCGCCCGACCGGCGGCGCGAGCAGCGTTCGGTGGATCAGATTTCCGACCCGTAACCGACCCTCGGTCTGCGGCGAGCAAGCTCGGCGGCGACGGCACGGGTTGCGCTGTCGATCTCGGCAAGTTCGCGAATCAACTGCCGGGGGAGATGCTCGCCGGCGGTAAGGGCGTTTTGCTCGCCGAGCACGCGCGCTCGTTCCTCCACCAACTTTTCTTGTAAGCGCTGCAGATTTTCGCGGCCCATGATAAACCCCTGGGTTATGCGGTTCACGTGGCGCCTATGTGGGGAGGGATGCGACGAGGTCAATAGTTTAGAAAAGATCTAATTGATGGCGCCTGCTGCCGCACCCGACGCGGCCGAGGACCATGCGAACGCCACATGCGCCGCACCGAGGAGACGCTGATGCGGGCCAGGCGACGATCGCCGCCGCCGTCCAGTGAATGGTCTCGCCGATCGAACTCGCCAAATTCGAAACTCACCGAACGAACATCGTGAAGCCAGGCTTGTCGCCCACGACAGTAATGTGACCCTTGCACGGCGCGGTGTCTTCAAGCCGGAGGACATCACCAGCTCGGAACCGCCTCGTCTCACCATCGGTTGCCGTGATCGAAAAGTCGCCCTCGAGGATGATGAGAAACTGAACTGCCGGAGTAGGATGATATAATTGGCTCTCCAGGTCATGAGCACCCCAGCCCGCGTCGAACCTCCCGAAGAACGCGGTCGAGGCTCGAACGTTGTTGCCAATGTAGAGAGGCGCTGCCGGGGGAGCGAAGTTGGTCTTGCGAAGCTTACCTGTCACACTTTGGAAGTGCGAATTGTTATCTGGAGTGCAATAAAGCCTAAGGTAGCTAATGCGAAAAGGCCTATCGAAGGCTTGGGCAGTCTGCGCCAGCTCGATCGTGCGCTCACCGGAAGCCGCTGCGTTTTCCCTCGCCCTGGCCGGGGGATTCCCGCCTTGCCCTAGTGCCAGCGTACTGGCGAGCATCAGCGAGACGAGCGCCAGGACGATAATATTCACCTTGCTCATAGAAGTGGCTCCATCAGGTGGGATTGGGACCGTGAGAGTCAGAACGTCCAGTGAGGACCTACGACCGGCAGGCCGAGGCAATGCAGCGGTTGCGCCACCTTGCTCGATTCCGTGCCGGCGGACCTCAACCCCGACCATCAGAACGGCGAAGATAGCGCGGCAGGATGTGCCAAGACACTCATCGGCACGGGCTCAGCGCGCCGCGTCGTCGGCGAAGGGCTGCGGGCGGAAGCTGTTATCGGGCTATCGCAGTCCCGGTCTCAATCCTTAAATCGAGAGCAGGGTTCACCCCTGAAATGGAAGCACTGTTTCCATTTCATGTGATCCTGCTCTAGAGCGTGGGCTTGGCCCGCCCAATTTGCCAAACAGATGGCGGAATATGTTTCTTTTCAGGGGGTGTCATGGAGTTCTGGACAGAACCACAGATGGCGTCGATCCACAAAATGCTGAACCCGCGCTCCATTGCGATCGTGGGTGCTACGCCGCGGATGCAGTATGGCGGGCGGTTTCTGGCGGCAGCACTCAAGGCCAAGGACCGGGTGCGGGTTTATGCCGTGAACCCGCGTTATGACGAAATCATGGGGGTGAAGTCCTACCCGAGCGTGACGGACCTGCCGGAAGCCCCCGATTTGGTCGCCGTCGTGGTGCCCTGGGACCAGGTGCTCGATGTCCTGGAGAAGAGCCACCGCAAGGGGGCGGGATCGGCGACCGTGATCTCGGCGGGCTTTGCCGAGCGCGGCATGGACGACCGGCGCGATTTGCAGCGGGAATTGGGTGAATTTGCCAGCACCTCGGGCATGCGGATCAGCGGCCCCAACTGCCTGGGGCTGGCGAATGTCAAGCACGACATCTGGGCCACCGCTTCCTCGCGCGGGGCGTCTGGGCTGACCGGGCCCATCGGTCTCGTATGCCAAAGCGGTGCCACGGCGTTCGGGCCGTTCCTGGTGCGCGCGGTCGAGAACGGCATCGGCTTCAGCTATATCATCTCGACCGGGAACGAGGCAGACCTCGACTTTACCGATTTCGCCCGCTATCTGCTGGACGATCCGGATACCCGGGTCATTGCCGGTTTTGTCGAAGGCTTCAAGCGGGCCGATAAATTTCTCGAAGTGGCCAAGCTCGCCGCAGAGCACGGCAAGCCGATCGTGCTGATCAAAATCGGGCGTTCGGAACTGGGAGCCCGGGCGGCACGCTCGCATACGGCAGCGCTGACCGGCGCCGATGCCCGGTATGATGCAATCTTTGCCCAGTACGGGGTGATCCGGGTCCAGGATTACGACGAACTCCTGGAGGTGGCGCACCTGCTGGCCCACACCCCCAAGCCCCAGGTGCCCGGCATCGCGGTGGTATCCCACTCGGGCGGCATCAGCTCGCTGACCGCCGACATGTGCGGTCAGGCCGGGCTCGACCTGCCGACGCTTGGGGACGGGGCGCGAGACGGCATCAACGCGATCCTGAAGGGCTTCGGGTGGGCGGCCAATCCTGCCGATGTGACAGGCTTTGCCAACAGCGAGTCGTTCCCGCAAATCATCCAACACATGATCAATGATCCGCGGATGGGGACGCTCGTCGTGGCGAGTGCCGGGGCGGACGCCCAGGCCCAGCAGGTTATCAAAGAGCGTGATCGGACCGACAAGGGAGTGGTGTTCTTGTGGACCGGAAGCCGGGGCGCCGAGAGTGGCCTGGCCCAGCTCAAGGGTGCCCGGATACCGATCTTCTACACGCCGGACAAACTGGCCCGAGGCCTGCAGAGCCGCCTTGCCTATCATGCATGGCGCGAGCGTCGGCTGGCCGATGGCTTTGCCACGGCCCTGTCGCGCACGGCGGCGCAGGATGCGGCGATCGCCCAGGCTCTTCAATTGGGGCATCCGACACTCTCGGAATCCGAGAGCAAAGCGCTGCTGGCTGCCTGGGGTGTCGCGAGTGCCCGCGAGCACCGGGCAAATTCCGCCGAGGCCGCCGTCGCGGCCGCAGAAGAGCTCGGGTTTCCGGTGGCTCTCAAGGTCGATTCCCCGGATATCCTGCACAAGACCGAGGCTGGGGTTGTTCGGCTGAACGTGCGTGATGCGGCACAAGTGCGAACCGCCTACGCCGAGATCCTAGCCAATGCCGAGGCCCATGCGCCACAGGCCCGGATCATCGGCGTCTCGGTGCAGGAGATGGTCGGCGACGGTGTCGAAGTCATCGTCGGCGTCACTTGCGACCCGCAATTGGGCCCGGTGCTGCTGTTCGGCAGCGGCGGCGTGATGGTCGAAATCTACAACGATGTGGCGCTGCGACGCTGCCCGATCACGCGCTCCGAAGCCCAGGCGATGATCACGCAAGTCAAAGGCGCCCGGCTGCTCCAAGGCTTTCGCGGCCGCCCGGCGGCGGACCGCGAGGCGCTCGCGGATACCCTGGTGCGCGTGTCGCACCTCGCCATGCACATGCAAGGACATCTGGCGGAGTTGGACATCAACCCGCTGATGGTTCTGCCGTCCGGTCAGGGCGTGAAGGCGACAGACGCCCTCGTCGTGCTTCGCGGCACATAGGGTTTGCCGATGAAACACCGTAGCCTGATCGTGCTCGTCGTATTGGGCGTTCTTGCTGGTGTCTTCCTTAGCCTTCAGCATAGTCGGTCGAACGATCCCGACGTAGCTTCTGAAGATGTATCGCCTGCAGCTGCCATGAAAGCCCAAGCGGATTGTAACCACATCGTTCAGCAAGACATTGAAGGGCCGCCCGGCCATGCCAATGAGCCATATTGGCGATGTGTGTATGATGAGGAAGGGATGTTCGCCCCACGTCAGGTTAGACTTGGCGAAGCATTCTCGATGGCATTCGGTGCGCCCCAGTGTTGGTTCCCGCCGACTGGACCGGGAAACAACGACGACCACTACGGGGGATGTGTCGTCGCGGGTCGAGATGTGGTCTTCACGGAGCAGGTTGAGACAGGCAACGGCTTCTGCTGGTTCCCGCCGGGAGTGCCGTCGCCGGATAGAAGTGGTTCAGGCTACGCTAAGTGCCTGTTGCACTTCGGCACGGCGATGTCGGCACCACCAGCCGCAGCGCCCCCTGTGGCTGCTCGCCAAGGCTCTGCCGCCGAGGCCCTTGCGAAGGGTAGGGAAGCAGGCAACCGGAAGATTATTCCGATGCAATGCGGTGGTTCCGCATCGCCGCCGATCAAGGGAATGCACGTGCCGCTTACAACATAGGGGTGTTGTACGAACGGGGCTGGGGCGTGGCTCAGGATTATGCCGAGGCCATGCGCTGGTACCGGAAAGCCGCAGACCACGGAGATGTACGTGCACAATTCAATATCGGGGGTTTATATCACAATGGCTGGGGCGTGGCGCGGGACGAAACCGAGGCAACGCGCTGGTATCGCAAGGCCGCAGACCAGGGAGATGCCCCCGGCCAACTTAACGTTGGGACGGCCTACGCGAACGGATGGGGCGTCGCGCGGGACGACACAGAGGCGATGCGGTGGTACCGAATGGCTGCCAATCAAGGGAACCCAGGTGCGCAATTTAATATCGGGGTCTTTTACCACGAGGGCTGGGGCGTGGCGCAGGATGAAGGCGAAGCGCGGGAGTGGATAACAAAGGCGGCTACGAACGGCTCTGAGGAAGCCAGGAATTGGCTCGCCACGCACCCCATCGCCGCCGGCGCAACTCCGAGTGCTCCCGCGCCGGCTTTATCGGCTACGTCACCCTTTCGTCTCAGCGAAACTGAACTGACGGAATGTGCGCGATATTGGCATCGACAGTGTGTCCCGCCGGCTTCTCGCGCCGACCAGGACGACTGCGTGCGATATTGGTACCGGCAGCAGGTAAACGCGCGCCCCCAAAGCGTCGAGAATGATTGTCGCGATGAAGAAGGTGTCATTCGCGCGAAGGAATTTTCTGCCCTGTCGCAGCGACGGAATGAAGCGGAGCGGCTTTTCAAAAAAGAATACGCGGATATCGAGGCCTTAAGCGCACAAGGGTATACGGCGCAAGCCGCAGACATGATGCGAGATTGGAATAATAGATATCAGTTGTGGGCCGACAGCCTGAGCGCTGAGATTGCTGCGGCCGCCGACCGCGCTCAGCGGATTGTCGATCAGCATGCCTGCGCGCGAGGCGACCGATCTAACTGCCGTTGGTAACGCACGCTGACGAAAAATGCCTCAGACGGCCACGTTCCCGCCGACGCAGCTTTGCAGGTAGCGCAGCGGGCGGGGGCGGTGTGCCCATTCAGCAAATCTATTCGCGGCGCAAAACGTAGAACTCCACACCGCCAGCGACATCGGTCGGCACGCCATAGTGGGTGTTCAGCTCACCATCGACAACAACAGCGCCGCTGCCGTCGACCATCCGCACGTCTGTGACACCGCGCAGCATCTCTGCCGAGCCCTCGGCCCAGAGTATTTTCCAGGGGTGGTTACCCTGCGTGCGAAAGCCATCTGTGGAGACGACGCGCGTCACGCCGCCGCCGCTGACACCAATTCTCTGCTTGGCGAGCACCCGCTGGGCGTAGCGACCCATTGGCCCAAATGAGTCCTCGGTGAGGGTTATCTCAACAGTTTTCTGCATCGCGCCATTTGACCCCGCCGCAAGCCCCCGGATGCGGAACAAATGGTGGCAGGCCGGCCAATTTTCCAGAGGGACCCATTCCTCGCCCCGCATAAGCCACATTCCAGAAATCGCTGCGAAGGATCAGTATGAAGGACCGCTGTCGGCGCACAAGCGACCGCCAGCGCCACAAACTCGAACCGCCGCTGTGCGGCATCAACCGAACTTCGCATCCGGTACCAAGCGTTAGATTTTGGCAAATAGCGCTGCACGTGGCTGAGAGTGATCGCCGCGCGCGTGTGATCTCCAGCGTCGCAGACCGTCAGCTCGGCGATTTGCCGAACATGATCCAGCCGCCACTGCTGGGGGTGGTGAATGCCGCCAGCGCGGTCTCGGCGCGGACCTTGACCTGGCGGGGGCCGGCGGTGCCGCGGAGCTGCTCGATGCTGTCGGTGTACATGGCGGTGCGGAGGCGGCCGGTCCCCAGATTGCCGCCGCTCGAAGAGAACGGATGCGGTCCCTCGACCCGGATATCGCCGGCATAGAACGCGAAGGCGTCGCCGCGTTTGACGCCGTGCCACTGGAAGCCCTCGAGGAAGAACTGCGCCATGGGTGCGTAGCCGTCATAGGGGTTGAAGATGTCGACGTCCGCGGGCCCGAGCCCGGCGCCCTCGTACATCCGCCTGGCGGCGTGGTCGGTCCAGTCCTCGATCTCGTCCAGATCTTCCTGGGTGCTGCGCTTCCGGAAATTGTGCTGCGAGTGATTGAGCACATAGACCGGCGGCGTTCGCATGTTGCGGGCGCGCTCGGCCGTCGTAAACAGATACGCGGTCGAGGCGTTGACCGGCCGGTCGCAGTCCCACAGCCGGAGCGGGTTCAGGATGTAGCGCGAATTGACGTAATCCTCGATGGTGAGCTGCGGCACATTGTGGGTGGCATTGTAGCCCCACGGCGTCAAGAGCCCGTTCCGATGCTGGTTGACGACAAAGGGGGCGAGGTCGTCGTGCTGGCCGCCGTATTTCAGGCAGTACTGATTGTGCGGGAAGATGTTGATGAAATCGTTGCCGCCGTGATTGCCCCAGGGTGCGGTCCATTGGCGGGCGCCGCGGGCATAGTCGTCGGCGTTCTCGCCGCCGCGGCGATAGCGGCCTTCGAGATTGCCGGTCGGGTAGATGACGAGACAGGTGGAGCAAACGCCGTCGCCGACGGCCTGGGCCGCCATGCCGACCATCTCGCTGATCGTCGGCACCCCGGTCGGGGCAAATTTGACATTGCGCAGGCCCATCTGCGCGATCAGCCACTGCGCGTTGACCAGGGTGAGCCCCCACTCCGAATCATAGGGCGGGGCGAAGTAGGGCCGCGGCGCCCATTGCGACGCGGAGCCGCCGCTGCCGCCGGCGATATGGCTGTCGCAGCAGATGACGCCGTCGATCTGGTCCGGCGTGACACCGGCCTCGGCCATCGCCTTTTGGCAGGCGAGGATCGAATAGGCGCCGAGCGTCTGGTCCATCGAGACGCCGTCCCAGCGACGGTCGACCGGCGAATGGCCGACACCAGCCACCGCGACCTTGCCGCGGTGCTCCCATACGCCGGGCCCGTCCTTGTCTCGCCGCCACCGATACCCCTCTGGCGCGCTCATGCCTTCACCTTTCCTCTATGCTCCGGACTTTCCTCCCTCTCCGCCGCTGGGGGCGGAGAGGGCAGGGTGAGGTGGGGGATTCCAGAGCGCGGGGCCAGTACCCACCTCACCCTGCCATCGCTCCGCGATGGGCCCCTCCCTCTCCCCCCTGAAGAGGCTTTGCCGCTAAAAGCCGCAAATTCGATCATTTTTTGGGCAACCATGATTCTGCCTAATATCGTCAAGTCGTCACTGACGACATCAGGGCTTGGGGGGTGCTTGGTTTCCCATAGATATTCCATTCATGCCAGCATAGCCGACAAGCTCTGCTGCCACTTCCTGGCTAATATCCGGCGTCTGTCCCCGCATCAACACGGCTGCTGCCGTTGCCCCGTCATAATGAAAAGACACGTCGTCTTCGTCGGCGAGCTGGACTGTCACGTTACCCGTATCCCAAGCCGCCACCGTGACTCCCCTATTCTGGTATACGGCGGAACATTTGCCCAGATGGATTGAAAACGCGGAAACGGCCATGACGAACGTTGCCATGCCGGGCGGAAAGGTGGAATCATTGATCATCGGGTGGCCTCCTGGAGTTGATAAATTTCACTGTGGTTAGATAGGTAATTTGATTAGTTTTCAAGAAAGAATAGCGGCACTACGTTGCCTGTTTATTGGGACTCTTGTCGTATTGATGCTTCCGATGGACGGAAATCATCAAGGAGTTTTGCCCGGAGAGCTTGCGGCATATACGTGTCGAGCAAGTGACCCTCCACCCCGAATGCCACGGACTCCAACCAGTCGGTTGCCCTTCTTCGACTGAGCGGAAAAAACGTGCCCCATCCGGCGAAATCCGTTGCAACTATCTCCATCGCGAGGATCAATCCTCGTTCTTGAACGAGATTGAACCCAAAATTTCGATACATTCGGAACGCGATCAACGAGGCAACGACGACCATAATCAGTAACCAAACACTTACCAGAAAGGTCGCCAATAGCGAGACCAAGGCAACACCTAACGCGATCTGGAAAACCTTGCCCTGTCGGACGATCTGCACTTCCACTACCCGACGACCCGCCACTCGTGGATCAGCTGGCCTGGGGCCACCTCCTCGAACGTCACCTCGACGGCGGCGCCCACCGGCGCCTGGTAGGGCGGGGTGCCCGGGAGATTGGAATAGAAATTGACCCGCGGGTCCGCGTCCAAGGTCACCATGGCGAGGTTATAGGGCTGATCGGGCATGCGCCGGTTGAGGCGGCCATCCTCGATCACGATGTAGGTCGCGATATGGCCTCTGCCGTCGACCTCTTTCCACGTCAGGCCGGCGGCCGAGTTGCAGACCTGGCAGGCCTGCTGCGGCGGGTATTGCAGCCGGTCGCATTGGGCGCAGTGCTGCAGGACGAGCCGCCGTTGATTGACGGCGTCCCAGAAGGGCTTGCTCAAGGCGTCGGCGACGGGGATCAGCTTCGGCATCTGTCTCAATCTCATCCGTTAGTGCACTGAACACTCAGAGGGTACACGCGTCCACAATTTCGTCATGCCCGGACTTGATCCGGGCATCCACGGAAAGTGGCACGGCCTGTGCGGTATCGCGGGGATGGCCGGGACAAGCCCGGCCATGACGATCGTTGGGGAAGCGATGTGGGGACGCAAATGCGTTTCACTCCCCCCGCCCGACCCACTGGCCGTAGACGGGGTACTGGCAGCAGATGAATTCGAGATAGGCCGGGCGGCCTGAATTATTGATTTCGAGCGCCCGCCGCAGGGCCGGGATGATTTCGGCCGGCTCGCTGACCCGCTCGGTGTGGAAGCCGAGGGCACCGATCACCTTCGACATGTCCACCTCGTCGGGCCCCAGCACCCGGTGGGTGAAGGGATCGTGTCCCGGCCCCCAGAAGCCGGGGCCATAGCCGGCAAAGCCGCCATTGCTGATATGCACGATCGTGACCCCGAGTTTCTCGCGCAGCAGCACCTCGAGGTTGCCGAGCATGTAGCCGAGGCCCGCCTCGCCGGTCACCGCCACCGATGCCCTCTCCGGAAACGCCTTCTTGGCGGCAATCGCGGCCGCCAGGCTGAAGCCTAAGGTCGAGACATTGCCCCAGCCGAGAAAGCCGCGCGGGATCAGCGTGTCGAAGACGGTGCTCAGCTGGTCGCGGGTGTTGCCGCTTTCGTGCGTCACGAACGAATTCTTCAGATCCAGCACCTGCATCAAATCGCCGTACACCCGATAGGGGTTGATCGGCGTCTCGTCGGAGTTCATGACCTGCCGGTATCGGGCGAGTGCCTGGTCGCGTGCCGCCCGCACTTCCGCCGCCACATCGCCCGCATTCCGTCCGGCGCCGCCCGTGGCGCCAGATGTGCGGCCGGACACTTCCTGGCGCAGCGCCTGCAAGGTCAGGCGCGCATCGCCGATCACCGCGTGCGCCGTCGGATACATCTTGTTGATGTGCAATTCGTCGACGTTGCAGTGGATGATGGTCTTCTTCGCCGGATCGGGAATGCCGTGGCTGAAGCGGCCCGGCGACAGGCTCGTGCCGATGGCGAGGATGGTGTCGCTTTGGTTCAGGTAGTGCGCCACCTGATCGCCGCGCACGCCGACAAACAGCGGATGGTCCTCGGGGAACGCCCCTTTGGCCTTGAGGGTCGTGATCACCGGCGCATTGACGAGCTCGGCCAGCGCTTTTAGCTCTTCCGAGGCGCCGGCGTAGATGACCCCCTCGCCGGCGTAGATCAGCGGGTTGCGGGCTTTGAGGAGCTGGTCGACGGCAGTGCGCACATCCGCCGGGTCCGGCGCCGATTTCCAGCCCTTCACCGGATGGTAGGGGTCGGCGGTCTCGTCGTAGGTGGCCGTGGCGTTGGGAATGGCGAGGATCACCGGGCCTGGCCGGCCGCTGCGCAGCATGGTGAAGGCGCGGCGCATCAGCTCGGGCGTGCGCTCGGGCTTGTCGAGATAGCCGAACCATTTCGACACGGTCTTCATCGCCGATGCGACATCGTACTGGCTGTTGCCCGAGGCGCCGGCCGGCACGCCATCGGTGATGCACAGCACCGGCGAGCCATCCTCATAGGCCTGCGCCATCCCGGCATAGGCGTACTGCATGCCGGCGGCATTGACGCCCCCTTGGAAGGTGCACACCCCGATCCGTGAACGCCCCTGGGAGCCCCCCTGGGAGCCCGCGCTGATGCGCGAGAACGCGTCGGCGACGGCGACGGCGTAGCGGTCGTCGCGCATCATCAGCATCGGCACCCCTTCCCGGCCGAGCGCGTTGTTGACCCGGCAGACCGGGAAGGTCGAAACCCAACCCACACCCTCTTGCTTGAGAATGCGGACAATGCCGGTCGCGACATCGATCGTCATGGATGTGGTCTCCTTTGCCTGGAGCCGAGCGGTCAGCCTCGGTGTGGGCGCACCAAAGCATACCAGCATACGATGATCAGCAGCGTGCCGTCCGCCACCTGCCGCAGCAGTGTGATCGGCCTCGCAATCGCGGGCAATCCGGAAAATGACTGGC
This sequence comes from uncultured Alphaproteobacteria bacterium, assembly GCA_963755435.1. Classification (GTDB taxonomy): domain Bacteria; phylum Pseudomonadota; class Alphaproteobacteria; order ATCC43930; family CGMCC-115725; genus AP-15. The sequence goes on along the minus strand of CAVWJX010000005.1, from coordinate 1,154,835 downwards.
ACCTGCCGCCCTGGCAAGAGGCGGCCGGGCATGAGATCATCCGGAACACACACATAAGAGCGGCTGAGCGAACGAGGCAACGACTGGCCTCACGCACCGGCTGCGCAGTTGCGTCGCAAGACGCGATCGCCGGGTCTGGAAAATGCCGGCTCGGTGTGCCACGGTGAGGCCGAGATAACCGGAGGTGTGCCATGAGCCAGTTCGAGGTGGCCGACAACAATTTTGCGGCGGACGCGGAGAGAGCTTTGTCGGCCTATGTGCCGCCTCTCCAGCGCACGGAAGGCCAGCCGCCGCCGATCGCGGCGCATGGCGGCCTGTCCTACATGGCGTTCGACCGGGAAGGCGATGCGGGAACCGCTGCGGCGCTCCAGGATGCGCTCGCGGAGATTGCCGAGGGCGAGCGCCAGCGCGTTATCGAGATGATCGACAAGGCGCCGCCGGGCCCAATCAAGACCCAATGGGGCCTGGGGTTCCGCGACTATGACGAGTGTGTCAAGTACATCCGCCACTCGAACAGCATTAAGGCCCCGGCAGGCGGCGTGGCGCTGCCGCTGCCCTACACGGTTTACGAGCGGCCGAGCTATTCCGTGGTGCCGTCAAACGCGCTGTGGCGAGACCCGGCGCGCGCCGACGTAGCGGCGATCCTGCGCTTGAACGAGGCGGGTAACCGGCGACGGGATCTCTATTTCCCGCAGGTGCTGCGCGATGCACGGCGCATCGGCGAGTACTATCCGGGCCTCTCGCCCAACAGCCCCGAATGCATGGACCGGCTCGGTCTGTCGCTGGCCCACCTCGAGTCCAAGTGCTCGAATATCTACGATGCGGCGGAGGTGGAGCGCGTATACTACCCCGAGATCGAGAAGCTCCTCCTCGAATTCTTCCCGGACGCGACCGACGCGCTGGTCTACAACCACGACGTCTTTGACAAGGACTACACAGGCGACCGTACCGAAGACCAGGACGGCAACAACCCGGGGGTGAACGCCAATTACGCCAACCTGGTGCACAACGATTTGAACGACAACAGCGGCCGCGTGCGTTGTCGCGAGCTGCTCACCAGGAACCTGCGGAATTTCGGGCGCACGCAGCACTACACCGAGGAAGAAGCCGACAAGAAGATGTCGCGGCGGTTCATGTCGATCAACCTCGCCAAGCCGATCGAGACAGTCGAGCAGTTTCCGTTCGTGCTCTGCGCCTGGCCCTCCTTCGCCGACCAGCCCTACATCACCAACTACCGGATCTACGACGACCGCGTCGGCGAGACCACCCGCTTCACCTACCGTCCCGACCACGAGTGGTATTGGTTTCCCCGACAGAAGCCCACCGAGGTCTCGATGCTCAAATGCTACGATTCGGTGACCGACGGCTCCGTCTCGCGCTGGTCTTTCCATACCGCTTGTATCGACCCGACCGCGCCCATGAATGCCCGATGCCGAAAGAACGTCGTGGTCCGGTCCTTTGTGTTCTTCTAGGAAAACGAGAAGCCACCAGGTGATCGGGTAGACTTGGTGCGCAGCGTTTAGGTATCAGTTCCTGAGGAGGAGAGACGATAATGTTCAGCCATATCATGGTCGGTAGCAACGACATCGCTCGGTCGAAGAAATTCTACGATGCGCTGTTCACCGCGATCGGCGGCCAACCCGGCACAGAGGTGCGCGAAGGCCGGCTGGCCTACACGCATAACGGCGCGCGCTTCATGGTGACGAAGCCCAACGACGGCAAACCGGCCTCGTCCGCGAACGGCGGCACGATCGGTTTTTCGATAGGCGATCCCAAACTGGCCGAAGCTTGGCACAAAGCCGGGGTCGCAAATGGCGGCACGTCAATCGAGGACCCGCCGGGCGTGCGGGCTAATGGGGCGTATCTCGCTTATCTTCGCGATCCCGATGGAAACAAGCTTGTCGCGGTCGCTCGCCCGGCTGCCTGATTCTATCGAGAGCCTGAAGAGAACCGTCCTGTTGGGGGCGATTCTCTTCGGCGTCGCCTAGATACTCGGCGCGCTTCGCGCCGGCCTATTCGATAGCTCGCCGAAAGCGTCATGTGCTCCGGCTCCGTGAGGGCTGGGTGCGATGGTTCGGATCTGGCGCAGGTCGCCGCATGGTGAAAGAGGGAACGGACGATGAAAGCCGGTGTGGTTTATCCGCAGATCGAACTCGGCGGCGATACCGGGGCGGTCAAGGCGTTTGCCCAAGCGGCGGAAGATTTGGGTTACGACCATATCGTGATCTATGACCATGTCCTCGGCGCCGTGCATGCCGGCCGGGAGCCGAAATTGACCGGCCCGTATAAGGAAACCGATCCCTTTCACGAGCCGCTGGTCACCTACGCCTACCTCGCCGGCGTCACCGAGAAACTCGAATTGGCCACCGGTGTGATCATCCTGCCGCAGCGACAGACGGCCCTGTTCGCCAAACAGGCCGCAGATGTCGACCTGTTCTCGGATGGCCGGCTCCGGCTCGGCGTCGGGATCGGCTGGAACTGGGTCGAATACGACGGTCTCGAAATGTCCCGAACATTTTCGCCGCCGCGGCAAGCGCCAGGAGCAGCAGGTTGCCTTGATCCGTAAGCTATGGGAGGAGCCTGTGGTCGACCATGAGGACTCCGACCACCGGATCGACAGAGCCGGGATCTTGCCGCGGCCGAAACGACAGATCCCGATTTGGCTGGGTGGTTCGAGTGAGGCCGCGTTCGACCGTGCGGCCAGGATCGGGGACGGTTTCCTGTTTTCGGGCCGGACTCAAACCGAAGCGATCCAAATCAAGGCGAGAATCGAGGCGAAGCTGCACGCGCTCGGCAGAGATGTCGATGCATTCGGCTTCGAGTCCATTCAGCAGTACAGTCGCGGCGACAACCAATGGCCCGGCGACATTGCGGCGTGGCGCGACGCTGGCGGGAGCCACATATCCGTCGTGACGATGGGCGTGAACCTCAGCACGGTGGACGGCCACATCAACGCCATCAAGCGTTGGCGTGACGTCTACAACTCGGTCGGCTAGTTAGAGCGCTGGCGCATGGTCCGAGATCTGCGCAGGAGGGCCCTATATGGTCGCGAAATCATCGGCGGCGCGAACGCGTTCCATCGCTCCTTCCCTCAGGCAAAGTGCGGCATGATCTCGGCCGCCATTAACTCGTGGGTACCGAGGTCGTTGCGATAGTCACTGTTGATCAAGAGATCGACCCCGGCATCGCGGTACTCGCCGATCAGGTCGACCGCCTCGGAGATGGTGCCGACGAAGCCGCGCAATGGGCCCCGCGCCGACAGGCGCTCGCGCTTGGCGGCCACGCCGGCGGCATCGCGCGCCAGCAGCCAGCTGTTGTTGTGGGTCTTTTCGATGGCGGCGAAGTCGCGTCCTGCCGCATCGCAATGACGCCGGAGCACGTCGAATTTATGCTTCACCGTGGCGAGGTCGCCGCCGACATTGCAGAGATCGCCGAGGCGCGCCGCCGCCCTCAGCGTCAACTGCTCGCCACCGCCGGCGATCATCACTGGCGGGTGCGGCTTCTGCACCGGCTTCGGCTCGAGGATCGCATCCTCGACATGAAAATACCGGCCGCGAAACGTTGTGCGCTTGTCGGTCCACATCTGGACGATGAGCCGCACGGCCTCCTCCATCTGGCGGATGCGCACCGCCGGACGTTCGGGAAATTCCCATCCGTATTGACGGTATTCGGTCTCGAAATAGCCGGCGCCGATGCCGAGCGTCTGACGGCCGCGGCTGATCTGGTCGACCCCGGCGGCAATCTTGGCGAGGTGTGCAGGATTGCGGTAGCCGACCGACGTCGCGAGGGTGGCGAGACGGATGCGGCTGGTCACCGCGGCGAGCGCCGAGAGGGCGGTCCACCCCTCGATAAACGGCTGGTCCCGCGCGCCGACGCCGGGAATTTGGATCAGGTGATCCATTACCGAAAACCAGACGAAGCCGTGGTTCTCGGCCCATTGCGCCTTGGCCTTGAGCCCTTCGAACGCTGCGGCGGGATCGGAGCCGTAGACCCAGGACGGGTTGTGAATGCCGAATTTCATCAGCGCGCTCCCTGTGAAGCGGCGACGGTTCCCGGCGCGGAAACCGTGGCCGTCCCTTATTTCACGCCGTCAGGTGGGTCTGATCCAGGCCGCCTTGACGTTGAGGTATTCCTCCATCTGATGGATGCCGGACTTACGGCCGTAGCCGCTCATCTTGTAGCCGCCATCAGCGCCGGGCCAATCGATCGGCCGGAGTCGGCTGCGGCGCTCGTCCCTCGCCGCCGCAGCCGGCTCATCGCGTCAGGGTTTCTTGCTGAGGGCGCCCTCAGCCACCAGCACTTCGTGCGCTGCGCGGAAGGCGTCGAGCCCGGCAGGGATGCCGCAATAGGCTGTCGCGTGCAGCAACGCCGCCTTGATCTCGTCGATGGTGACGCCGTTGTTCAGCGCGCCTTTGACGTGGAGCTTGATCTCCGGCGCGCGGTTCAGCGCGGTCAGCATCGCGAGGTTCATCAGGCTGCGCGTCTTGCGGTCGAGGGTTCCTTCGCCCCAGGCCCAACCCCAGGCCCAGGCAGTGGTCGCGCGCTGGAACGACATCATGAACTCATCCGCCCGCGCCATCGACGCATCGACATATTCGGGACCCAGCACCTCGCGCCGGATCGGCATACCCTTTTGGAACAGCGCCTCGTCTTCAGCCATCGCTCACCTCTCGCCAATCGGGGATGCGGGCCGAAGCCCCGCACTCCCCTTTGTCTCACAGGCCGGCCTGGGTGACGAACTTGGTGTTGAGGTAGGCCGCGATCGCCTCGGAGCCGCCTTCCGAGCCGAGCCCGAATCCAACCGCGGCGGCAGCCGGTTGGCCTTCGCGACGACATCATCGAAATTCTTGAACGGCGCGATGACAGCGACCGGGCCGAATGGCTCCTCGATACCGGCATCGGGCAGGATGCTCGGCGGCAACTTCGCCCAGCGCCCATATATGGATTAAGGCAATATCCAGCTCGATATACCGCACAGCGAAAGGGACTCGTCATGACCATGACCGAAGACCTCCGCCGATCGACCGGGACCGAACCCGCCAAGCCCGAACTGCGCCGGGCGAAAATGCTGATCAACGGCAGCTGGGTCGGCAGCATGTCGGGAGCCACGCTCGAGGCGACCGATATCGGCAGCATCATCAAGAACAAGCAGTTCACCGAGGTGTGCGGCTACGTCGAGGACGGGCTGATACGCAAGGAGGCGCGGTTGGTGTTCGGCGGGCTGCCACCCAGGAAGGGCCGCTCAGCGAAGGCTATTTCGCGATCCCGACCGTCTTCGCCGACACCTCGAACGACTGGCGGCTGGCACCCCTGACATCGGCAGCGGCCTGCGCGCGGCGCACGCGATCGAGAGCGGCTGGGTGCAGGTCAACCAGGGCGGCGGGCAGGCGCCCGGCCATTCCTGCGGCGGCTACAAGCAGAGCGGTATCGGCCGCGAATTCTCGCTTGAAGGCATGCTCGACAGCTTCACCCAGCGCAAGAACGTGACGGTGAACCTTAATACGCCGCCCCGGGCCTAGCAGACTGCGTGTAGGATCGCCCGCATGGACTACACCAAGCTCGGCCGCTCCGATCCCGACGTGTCGCGCATCTGCCTCGGCTGCATGAGCTGCGGCGGCGGCAACCGCGGCAATCACGCCTGGAGCCTCAGCGAGGAGGACAGCCGTCCGTTCATGCCTCGTCGATGCACGCCTGGCAGTTCGCCCGTGCCCTCGGTATCGCCGAGAAACATGGCTGGACCCGCTTTGTCAGCATGCAAAACCTCGTCAACCTGCTCTACCGCGAGGAGGAGCGCGAGATGTTGCCGCTCTGCGCGGCGGAGGGCATCGGCGTGATCCCGTGGAGCCCGCAGGCGCGCGGCAAATTGAGCCCCGACTGGGATTACACCAGCATCCGCACCGAAACCGACGAGGCGTTGCGCCGGCTGTTTGCCCGGACTGACGAAGCGGACAAGAAGGTCGCCGATCGCGTCGCCGAGGTGGCCAGGGCGCGCGACGTGCCGCGGGCGCAGATCGCACTCGCCTGGCTGTTGGCGAAGCCGGTGATCACCGCGCCGATAGTCGGCGCCACCAAGCTGCATCATCTCGACAATGCGATCGCGGCGGGGATGTGAAGCTCTCCGCCGAGGAGGTCGCGGCGCTGGAAGAGCCGTACACCCCCCACTCCGTCGTCGGCTTCGCGTAGTATGGGACCGCCATCGCTACTTTCGACGCCGGAGACGCCATGACCGTCAGCTTCTCGACCCGCGCTCCCAACTCCGATTATCTCGGCTTTGAAGCTTCACCCGAAGCGATCATCGCCGCCGCCAAGACGGCGGAGGATGTCGGCTTCGACGCGATCTTCGTCAACGACCACATCGTCGTCGGCGATGACGCCCGTTCGGTGCCGTGGACCAATGTCTACGACCCGTTTGTCGCAATGTCGTTTATCGCCGCGCACACCACCCGCATCGGCATCGGTGTCTCGGTGCTGATCATGCCCTACCGCAATCCCATCGCCACCGCAAAGGCGCTGGCAACGCTCGACCGCATGTCTGGCGGACGGTTGACGGTCGGCGTCGGCGTGGGATGGAACGAGGCAGAGTTCGCTGCGCTAGGCGTGCCGTTTAGCGAGCGCGGCGCGCGAACCAACGAGTATCTGCGCCTGTGGCAAGCATGCTGGGCGCCGGGCAAAGTGTCGTTTGCCGGCAGGTTCGCCGCCTTCGCCGACATGCACGTGAACCCGAAACCGCTGCAACAGCCGCATCCGCCGATCTGGATCGGCGGCACGAGCGACGCTGCGCTGCGGCGCGCCGCCCGCTTCGCTGCGGTGTGGCAGCCGACGCCTTTGCCGATCGCCCAGCTGGTCGAACGCCGCGGCGCGCTGCGCAAAGCGTGTGAGGCGGCCGGCCGGGAACCGATCCCGACGCGGATGAGCTTTCGTGTCGAGTTCAGCACGATCACCGGCAATGCGCCACCGAGCGATAGGCGGCCAACCGGACATGGCACGCCGGCCGAGGTCGCCGGCGACCTGCTGCGCTACCGGGAGGCGGACGGTCTCGACGCGTTCCAGATCAATTTCCACGCCAACCGCGATCTCGGCCAGTTGCTGCAATCGATGGAGTGCTTCATGCGCGAGGTCGCACCGATGGTTTGCCGCGGAGGCTAGTGGTCCGATCGTATCGCTTGGTTCCCCCGCGTCGCGTGAACCTGCCTTGGACTTGCCCCTACCGCGCCTCAACTCAAGGCAACAGCATCAGCCTGCCGTTTCCGATGGGCAAGGACGAGGACGTCTGTTCGATCAACGCCGCCGGCGCCAACAACAAATACATGGTGAACACCTACAGTTTGCCCGAGCAGATTGCTTCGCCGCAGGGCGGTAGCGGGGTCTACACCTGCTCCGGAAACTCCGACGGTGCCTGCGCTCAATGCGACGGCGGAGTGTGTTTTCCGAAGCACAGAGGAGACGAATTTTCCGGGCTTCGACAAGCCGGTGCCGAAGGGACAAATCATATGCTCTTGCCCGATCACCCAGGCCAAGCCCGGCACCTCCACGGCAGGATATCAAATCCTAGGACCATATCCTTGCGAGAAGTCCTTTTTCAAATATTGCAAAGGCACGGTCGCCAACAGCAATATGGGTTCGACAATCTATGTCGGCGCTCCGATTGGCACTGCCGCGGGTCTGACCGCCCCGCTCACTGGCAAGGCAGCCCCGCCGCTCAACGAATGTGGGTCAGAGTAGGCCGTGTCTCGAATTTTTGATTGATAGAAAGAGGCCCGGGCCATCACCGTGACGCGCGCTGGATCAAATACCGGGCCGACGCATCAGATGGAGCTATTGTAACGAATGTTCAAGCGAAAAGCCCGCATTTCGGTCGCTGTCGCCGCTGTATCAGCAGCGCTGGCGATCGGGTCACAGAGCGTCTGCGCACAGCAATATTCAGGGCCGAGCGGGCCCGCGACCCCGCCTCCGTCTCCGCCACCTGCGGCAAGCCCGCCACCCCTCGCCCCACCGCCGGCGCTAACTCCCGCGCCGACGACGTTCGCGAGCGGATTGGAGCTGATCGCTTATCCCTATCTGTGGCTGGCGGGGATCAACATGGCGATCAGCACACCGCTCCAGCGCGCGCCGCAGGTCGATGTCAGCAAGGGCGCCGGTCAGATCATCGGCGGCCTCAACAATGCGCCGTTTATGGGTGCCGCCGAGTTGCGCTACGGCCGGTTCGGGATCTTCGCCGACGCGCTTCATCTGCCGCTCGGTTTTCCAATCACTACTCCCCACAACATCTTTTTTTCGGGCGGCAACTCATCGCTGGTTACCAGCATTGTCACCGGAGATTTCCTCTACCGGGTGCTCGACCAACCGGCGCAGACGATCGACGGCGGGCTAGGCTTTCGCTGGTGGGGCCAGTCTGCGGATACCACCCTGAACGGCAGGCTATTGCCGACGACGAGCGTCAGCGAGATCGGAAGCTGGGCCGATCCGTTGCTCGTCGCCCGCTATCACCGCGATTTTGGCAACGGTTTCGGCCTTACCGCCTATGGCGATGTCGGCGGATTTGGCATTGGCGCCCATGTTGACTGGCAGATCACCGGCACGCTCGATTACAGGTTGAAGCCGTGGCTGGACCTGCACCTCGGCTACCGCAGCCTCAACGTCAACTATCAAGCGAGCGGCAGCCTGGTCGGCTTCAACGTGCACATCAAGGGCCCGCTCCTCGGCGCCACGTTGCGCTTTTGAGGATCATTCAAGTCGGGACCAACCCCGCGCGCGGGGGCCCCAGCATTTCGCAGGGCGGCGCAGAGAGGGCAGCGATGACCCGGCGCTGCCGGCGGGGCACCTCCCGAGCAAGGTGATCAAGGGCGGCTCGTATCTGTCTGCGCCGAATTACTGCCGGCGCTATGGTCCTGCCGCACGCTATTCCCAGGCGATTGATACTGGCACTGCCACATCGGCTTTCATTGCGTAATCAGGCTTCGAGGAGAGCCAACAGAATGAATCGGCGACAATTGTTTCTCTCGACGGCGAAGGCGGCGCTGGCGACAGCCTTTGGCGGATCGTGGCTATCGGGCGCGGCAACAGCACAGACCCCCGCGCTGCAGGCGCCCGGCGCCCCGGCAACCGCTAATCCAGTGCTGGATCGCTCGGTGCTGCCGATTCCGGAGCCGAAGCCGCCGACCATCGATGTGCTCGACGCGCGCAACGTGATTCCGCCCGCGCGCTTCGAGGTCAAGCCGCCAGCCAATGCCCCCAACGTGCTGGTGGTGCTGCTCGACGATATGGGATTTGGTCAGTCGAGCCTCTTTGGTGGACCGATCAACATGCCGACACTCGAAGGCTTGGGCAGCCGGGGGCTGCGCTATAACCAATTCCACACGACCGCTCTCTGCTCGCCGACGCGCGCGGCGCTATTGACCGGCCGCAATCATCACATGAACAACATGGGTGGCGTCACCGAGATGGCGACGGCGTTTCCGGGAAATACCGGGATGCGTCCCAACGCCATCGCGCCGCTCGCCGAAATTCTGCGCCTCAATGGCTATGGCACGGCCGCTTTTGGCAAGTATCACGAGGCCCCGGCGTGGGAGATCAGCCCGGTCGGGCCCTTCGATCGCTGGCCGACCCGTTCCGGATTTGACAAGTTCTACGGCTTTCTCGGAGGCGAAACCAACCAGTGGGCGCCACTGATCTATGACGGCACGCTCAAAGTCGAGCCGCCGCACGACCCTGCCTACCACTTTATGACGGACATGACCGATCAGGCGATCGGCTGGATGCGGTCGGTCAAATCGCTGGCGCCCGACAAGCCGTTCTTCATCTATTTCGCGCCGGGTGCGGTCCATGCGCCGCATCAGGTTCCCAAGGAATGGATTACCAAGTACCGCAACAAATTCGACGCCGGATGGGACAGGTTGCGCGACGAGACCCTCGCCAAACAAATTCGGCTGGGTGTCGTCCCGCCCGGCACCAAACTCGCGCCGAAGCCGCATTTCATCAAGGATTGGGACGGCTTATCGGCCGACGAGAAGCGCTTGTTCGCGCGCCAGATGGAGGTCTTTGCCGGCTTTGGCGAATATGCCGACCATGAGATCGGCCGGCTGCTTCAGGCCATCGCAGACACCGGGCAGACCGACAACACGCTCATCCTCTACATTGTCGGCGACAACGGCGCCAGCGCCGAGGGCGGCGCCAACGGTCTGTTCAACGAGAACTTCTACTTCAACGGCGTCACCGAGCCGCTGGAAGTCCAGCTTCGGCACATCGACGAACTGGGCGGACCGATGGCCTACAACCATTACGCCGCCGGCTGGGCGGTTGCCGGCGACACGCCATTCACCTGGACCAAGCAGGTGGCGAGCAATTACGGCGGCACCCGCAACGGATTGGTGATCAGCTGGCCGAGCCGCATCAAGTCCGGAAGCGGGCTGCGCTCGCAATGGCACCATGTCGTGGACGTCGCCCAGACCATCCTCGAGGCCGCGGGCTTGCCCGAACCCAGATCGGTCAACGGCACCGAGCAGATCCCGATGCAGGGCGTCAGCATGGTCTATAGTTTTGATGATCCGCGCGCGCCCGATCGCCACACGACGCAGTATTTCGAGATCACCGGCAATCGCGCGATCTATCATGACGGCTGGCTGGCCGGAACCGTGCACCGGGCGCCGTGGGAACTGCAACCGCGCACCAGCCTCGCCAATGACAAATGGGAGCTTTACAACACGCGCGCTGATTTCAGCCTGGCCAACAACCTCGCCGCGAAGGAGCCTGCCAAGCTGAAGGAAATGCAGGATCTCTTTTTCAGGGTCGCGATCGCCAATCACGTTTTGCCGATCGATGATCGCAGCATTGAGCGACTCAACGCCGCGGCCGCTGGCCGACCCGACCTGATGAGCGGGCGCACCTCGCTGACCGTCTTTCCCGGAATGTCCGGGCTGATGGAGAACGCCTTCATCAATATAAAAAATCGCTCGTTCACGATCACTGCCGACCTGGAAATCCCTGCGTCCGGCGCATCCGGCGTGATCCTCGCACAGGGCGGCAGGTTCGGCGGATGGAGCCTGTGGCTGCAGGACGGGCGGCCGCGCTTCTCCTACAACTGGCTTGGCATCGAACGTTACGAGATTGCGGCGAGCGGCAGCGTCGCCTCCGGCCGCCAAAATATCCGCTTCGAATTCGCCTATGACGGCGGCAAACCGGGCTCAGGCGGAACCGGGCGGATCTCGGTCGATGCCGCCCAGGTCGCCGAAGGCCGGATCGCTCGAACCCAGCCCTTCATGTTTTCAGCCGACGAAGGCGCTGACCTCGGCGAGGATCTGGGCACGCCAGTGAGCGAGGAGTACCAGGTCCCCGCCGCCTTTACCGGCACCATCCATAGCGTGACGATCAAGGTGCAGCCGATAGCCGCAACCGACCGGTCCGCCGTCGACCTGTCGGCGATCAAAGGGCTCGAAAAAAGGGCCGAATTCGACTGATCGACGGCACTTGCCACATAGTGTCTAACTTGAATTGTATTTTTTGTACTACGGAGCACGCGAACTCTTCCAGACCGCTCCATCTCGATGAGCTGGCCGCGGCGGTCAAGTAGCGGACGCGCGATCCCTTTTGCTTCTGGAACTTGTGAGGCGCGGCCTGAGGCGCTGATTGGCCGTCACCCTCCCAACACGCTCAAAGCTTTCCGCCCTGCCGCATGACGGGTGCGGCCGGCGCAGGTGATGCGTGCCCTGCACTCGCGCAGGGTGTAGGCTCGCGCGATTGGCGATAGGCGGGACCGGCCGATGACGATCCGCACGGTGGCGGTTAGTGCGTTTGCCGGTCAGCGGCCGGGGACCTCGGGGCTGCGCCAGAAGGTCCGGGTGTTCCGCCAGCCCGGCTATGTCGAAGCGTTTATCCAGTCGTTGTTCGAGGCGCTGCCGGAGGCGGTCGGCGAGGGCGTTGCCGGGAAAACCTTGGCGCTGGGCGGCGACGGCTGCCGGCACGGCCGCAATTTTTATGCCCGGCACGATTACGAAGGCTTGGCCGCCGAGCCCGCCGATCGCGTGATCGAGCGGCTGCGGCGGTCGCTCGGCGATCTGCCCGGGCGCGATGTTGGCGGGTTTAGGGTCGTGAGCGCCGACGATTTCGCCTATCACGACCCGGTCGATGGCAGCCTCAGCCGGCATCAGGCGATCCTCATCGGGCTTGCCGGGGGTGCACGCATCGTCTACCGCCTGTCGGGCACCGGAACCAACGGCGCCACCCAGCCGGTTTACCTCGAAGATTATGAACCCGATGCGGAGCGGCATCGACAGGATGCGGCGGCGCGATTGGCGCCGCTCGGCAGAGTTGCCGCGGCCCTCGCCGACATCGTCGCGATTGCCGGCCGTACAGATCCGAGCGTTATTGTGTAACCGCCGCGGGCGACGCGGCCAGAGGGGGCGAGCATGTTGTCGGGCGCACGCATCCAACAGAGGCTGGCTCGCCAGGCGCTGGCCCTCGTCCTCGCCGGCGGCCGCGGCAGCCGGCTCAAGCAATTGACTGACCGGCGGGCCAAGCCCGCGGTGTTCTTCGGCGGCAAGTTCCGACTGATCGACTTCACCCTGTCGAACTGCCTCAATTCCGGGGTGCGGCGGATCGCGGTCTTGACCCAGTACAAGGCGCACAGCCTGCTACGCCATCTGCAGATGGGCTGGTCGTTTCTACGCCCGGAAATGGGCGAGTTTCTCGATCTCCTGCCGGCGCAGCAGCGGCTCGACGAGGCAACGTGGTATCGCGGCACCGCCGACGCGGTCTATCAGAACTTCGACATTCTGCGCGCCGCCGGGCCGCGATATTTCGTCGTGCTGGCTGGCGATCACATCTACAAGATGGATTACTCGAACATGCTCGCCGACCATGTGGCCAGCGGCGCCGCTTGCACCGTGGCCTGCGTCGAGGTGCCGTTGGCCGAAGCCTCGGATTTCGGGGTCATGGCGGTCGACCGCTCGATGCGGATCGTCGATTTCCGCGAAAAGCCTAGGGATCCGCCGGCGATGGCCGGCAAGCCCGACCGGGCGCTGGCCAGCATGGGGGTCTATGCGTTCACCGCCGAATTTCTCTACGCCGAACTCGAGCGCGACCACCACGATCCGGGGTCGAGCCATGATTTCGGCAAGGACATCATCCCGAACCTGGTTCGCCGCGGGCTCGCCAGGGCCCATTCGTTCGAGGACAGCTGCGTCAAGACCACGCCCGAGGCCGAGGCCTATTGGCGCGACGTCGGCACCATCGACGCGTATTGGGCGGCCAATATCGATCTGGTCACGCCGACCCCCTCGCTCGACATCTATGACCCGCTGTGGCCGATCTGGACCTACCAGCAGCAATTGCCGCCGGCCAAGTTCGTGTTCGACGACGAGGATCGCCGCGGCATGGCAGTCGATTCGATGGTCTCGGGCGGCTGCATCGTTTCCGGCGCCACGATCCGGCGCTCGCTGATGTTCTCAAACTGCCGGGTCAACTCGTTCGCTCGCACCGGCGAGGCGGTGCTGCTGCCCGACGTCGTGGTCGGCCGCCATGCCCGGCTGACCAAGGTAGTCGTCGACCGCGGCTGCCATATCCCGGAAGGCTTGGTGATCGGCGACGATCCCGCTCTCGACGCCCAGCGCTTCTATCGCAGCGAGGGCGGCGTCACTCTCGTCACCGCCGAGATGCTGGCGGCGCTCGGCTGATTCCGTTCGCTACCTAACGCCCCTAAACCAGGTGCCGTACCGCAGAGCCGAGCCTAGCATCTTCAAAGGCGGGAGAGCCGGGGCTACCCGGATGGTTAGAACACCCGTGCGGCGGTGGCGCGGTCGCGGACCCACACTTGGGCTTCGCGGCCGCCCTGGAGGGCATCGCGGGCGGCGTCGACGGCGTCGAGCAAGGCTTGTTCCTTGTCGAGATAGGCACCGTAGATGGCATCGCCGAGAGTGACCACCCAACGCGCTTCGCGGCCACGCCGACAGACCTGAAACTCCATTACGCCCATACCCGACGCTCCTTCGGCGACAACGGCCGCCGTGGCAGGTGTCATCCCCGATGCCTGACGTTGCCACCCGCGATTATCGTTGATAAGGCGCTTCAAATAAAGTCAATTTCGTTACCGAGCGGACACAAACTGCAAAAATTTTCGGCAGGCCGGGACGCGATCAATGGGTTAAGGTTAAGCCAATGTAACCGTCACTTCTCCTCGGCGGTGAACACCCCGTCCCAATTACGCGGCGGCGCCTCGGCCTGGAAATGGGCGATTCGCTGCCGGTAGAGCGCGTAGACCGGCGCCAAGTGACGCGCCGCGATCAGCCGCCCGTCGTCGAGCAGGCGCAGTGCTGCGGCCCAATCCTGATGGCGATAGGCGCGCAGCAGGGCCCGATGGCGGTCGACGAACTCGCCTTCGGCGATCGTCTCCGGCGGCAGGGTGTAAACCCGCCCGGCCTGGCTCTTGCCCTTGACCGCGACCAGATCGACCTCGATCAGCGCCGGCTCGTCGAGACGTGCGGCGGTTTCCTCGCCGATCACCAGATCGATGCCATAGACCTTGCCGAGCCCCTCGAGGCGAGAGGCGAGGTTGACCGGGTCGCCCAACAGCGAATAGTCGAAATGCTGCTCCGAGCCGAAATTTCCGACCACGCACTCGCCGGTGTTGATCCCGATGCCCATCTGCACCGGCCGGAACGGCGCGCCGGAGGCGGCCGCCTCGTCGGCCCAGCCGCGGTTCAGCTCGATCAACTGGCGGCGCATTGCTTGGGCGGCGCGCACGGCGTTTTTGGCGTGATCGGGGTCGTCGAGCGGCGCGTTCCAGAACGCCATGATGCAATCGCCGATATATTTATCGATGGTTCCTTTCTGGTCGGTGATGATCACAGTCATCGGCGACAAGAACCTATTCATGAAGCGGGTCAGGGTGTGGGCGTCCATTCCTTCGGCCCGGCTGGTAAACCCGCGGATGTCGCAAAACATGATGGTCATGACCCGCATCTCGCCGCCGAGCACAAGCTTTTCGGGGTGGGCGGCGAGTTCTTCGACATAATGCGGCGACATGTAACGCGAGAAGGCGCTGCGGATCTCGCGCTGGCGCGCCTCGGTGCGCAGGTAGCCGAGAAGGCTCGCCACCAGATAGACAAGGGTGATCACCGTCCAGGGAAACACCGGGTCGAGCAACAGATGGGCATATTTGAAGGCCGCCCAGGAGCCGCCAAGCGCGGCCACCACCGCGACGCCGCCGAGGACCGCGCTCGGCAACGCGCCGATCCGCGGCAGCACCAGGATCAGTCCGCCCCCGACCAGGAGCGCAAACAGGATTTCGGCGCCGACCGCCCAATCGGGTCGGGTCAGGAAATCGCCGTGAAGGATATCGTCGATCAGCTGGGCGTGGATCTCGACCCCCGGCACTGCCGGCGATAGCGGGGTCGCCCGCTGATCGTTGATGACCCCGGCCGCCGAGGTCCCGATCAGCACGATGTCGCCCTCAAACAGCCCCGGGGCGAATTTTCCGGCGAGCACGTCGGCGGCCGAGACGGTGCGGTCGCGACGCCGCGCATAGTGGAGCCAGACCCGCCCGGCCGCGTCGGTCGGCACCGTCAGCGGGCCAATCCGGATCGCGGTCAAGCCGGTGTCCTGGCCGAAATTGTTCTCGCCGTTGGCCCCCGCTGCCCGGCCGATATAGGTCGAGGCGCCAAAGGCCAGCCGCAGCGCCTCGGCGGCGAGCGAGGGATAAGGCTTGCCGTTCAGCTTCAGGATCAGCGGCAGCCGGCGCACGATATGGTCCCATTCGGGAAGCTGGTTCAAAAACCCGTCCCCGGCGGCGGCGGCCTCGAACACCGGCAGGTTCGGAATCACCCGGGTGAAATTGTCGACATGGCCGAGCGGATCGCTGCCGGCAAAGGCAAAGCCGGCCTTTTCGGCCGGCGCCCGCGTCTCGCCGCGATCGGTCAGGATAAAGCCGATCGCCACCGGGACCCGCCGCATCGCCGCCGCCAGCACCCGGTCGGGATCGGGCAGGGTTGACAGCAGCCGTTCGGCCGCCGCCCGGTCTACCCCGGTGCCGGCGGCCCCATTGCCGGCGGCCCCATTGCTGGCGGGCCCATTGTCGGGGATCCCGGGCTCGGCGGCACCGGTTTGAGCCAGCAGCGGCAGCAGCATCCTGGGCGAGGTCCGGTCGGGCTCGGCGAAATCGATGTCGAAGGCGACGACCGCAGCGCCGGCCGCAGCGAGGCGGTCGACTAGCCGCGCCACGATTGTACGCGGCCATGGCCATTGGCCGATCTTGGCGAGGCTCTTGTCGTCGATATCGACGATGCGCACCGGCGAGTCTCCGGGCGCCCGCGGCAGGGCGCGCTGATAGAGGTCGAACGCGATCAACGACAACCGGTCGAGCAGATTGGGGGCGGCAACCCGCGCCGCCAACGCGGCGAGGAGGATGGCGAGCGGCAGCAGATAGAGAACGCCGCGGCGAAGGTTGGACAACAGGCGCATAAATCGGGTCGGCAACGGAACCGCCGGCATCATTGCCCAGTCCGGCGGCACTTTCCACCACGCTCGGCGCGCAAGCGGCTTGCCCGAACCGGCCGGAGCGCCCAGTGTTTGAATCTCGATGAGTACGACAATCGAACTGGCGCCCACCGGCGAAGGCATGGAGCCGGGCGAAGCCAAGCCGCCGGATCAGGCAAAAAAGGCGCGGCTGCTGCGCAAGGCGATCGCCTTGGCACAGGATTCGGCGACGCGGGAATCGGGCGAACCGGTCGATGCCGTCACTGCCGAGCAGGTGATCAGCCTATTTTATCAGCATGTGCCGCCGGCCGACGTCGCCGGGCGCAGCCCGCGCAATCTGGCCGGCGCGGCGCTGTCGCTATTTCGTTTCGCCGGCCGCCGCCGTCCCGGCCAGGCCAAGATCCGGGTTTACAACCCAGAGCCGGCGGCCGATGGCTGGTCGTCGCCGCACACCATCGTCGAGATCGCCAACGACGACATGCCGTTTCTGGTCAATTCGGCAACCGCGGCGATCAATGCCGGGGACCGGGTCGTTCACCTGGTGATCCACCCGATCATCGAGGTCGAGCGCGATCGGGCCGGCAAGCTGCGCCAGCTTCGCCAGCCCGACGCCTCAGGGCGGCGCGAACCTCCGGGCCTGCAGGATTCGCAGGACCTGCGCGAATCGTGGATGCAGATCGAGATCACCCGCGAGCCCGATCCGGCGAACCTCGCCTTGTTGACCCAGAGCATGGCGCGCGTACTTACCGATGTGCGGGTGGCGGTCGGCGACTGGCAGCCGATGCGCCAGACCTTGCGCGCGCTGCTCGACGAGCTGCCGGGGCCGCCCCAGCCGCCGGTGCCTCAGGCCGAGCTTGCCGAGACCCAGGATTTTCTGCGCTGGCTCGATGACGACAACTTCACCTTTCTCGGCTATCGCGAATACGAATTCGCCGAGGCTGCCCAACCGGCGCGCCCGGCGCTGGGGATCCTGCGCGACCGCGATTATCCGATCTTCGGCGGATTGCGCGACCTCTCCTCGCTGCCGCCCGACGTGCAGGATTTCCTGCGCCGCCGCGAATTGCTGGTCGTCACCAAATCCAACCTGCGCGCCACCGTCCACCGCACCGCGCATATGGATGCGATCGGCCTGCGGCATTTCAGCGCCGACGGCGAGGTTGTCGGCATCCGGTTGTTTGTCGGGCTGTTGACCTCGCTCGCCTATAGCCGCAGCCCGCGCTCGATCCCGCTGTTACGGCTCAAGGTGCGCCATATCATCGACCGCGCCGGGCTGTCGCCGACCGGCCACGACGGCAAGACCTTGCTGCACATCATCGACGCCTTGCCGCGCGACGAGCTGTTTCAGGGCAGCGAGGACCAGCTGTTCGCGACCGCGATTGGCATCCTCAACCTGCAGGAGCGACAGCGCATCGCGTTGTTCGTGCGCCGCGACCCGCTCGAACGCTTTGTGTCTTGCCTCGTCTATGCGCCGCGCGAGCGCTACGACAGCGCGCTGCGGCGCCGCTTTGCAGCGATCCTCGAGGCGGCGTTTGCCGGCCGGGTCTCGGCCTATTACACCCATCTCGACGATTCGGCCCTGGCCCGCATCCACTTCATCATCCATACCACCCGCGGTGCGGTGCCGGCGGTCGACGCCGCCGCGCTCGAACGGCAACTGGCCGAGGCCGGGCACAGCTGGTCGGACCGGCTGCAGGAGGCGGCGGAGGCCGAATTCGGCGAGGCCGAGGCGCAGGCACGGCTGCGCCGGCTGAAGCCCTACCCGCTCGCCTACCAGGCGCTGACCGAACCGGCCCAGGCGATCGCCGACCTGCCGCGGATCGAGCGGGTGCTGGCCGGCTCGCCGCTCGAAGTTTCGCTGCATCCGATCGCCGGCGGCGGCCGGCCGGGATTGCGGCTCTATCGCGGGGCCGAGCCTGTCGCCCTCTCCGATGTGCTGCCGATGCTGGAAAATCTCGGCCTGCGGGTCGTCGCCGAGGAGCCGTTCCGGATCGACGCCGTCGACGGCGGTGCGGTCTGGGTGCATGAGTTCCAGCTCGCCGGCCCGGTAGCGGCGACCGCGGTCTCCGCCGCGGTCGGCGGCCGCTTCGAGGAGGCGCTGGTCGCGGTGTGGACCGGGCGGGTCGAGAACGACCGCCTCAACCGGCTGGTGCTGGCCGCTGGCCTCGGGGCTCGCCAGGTCACGATCCTGCGGCTTTACGCCAAGCTGTTGCGGCAGGCCGGGGCGGCGTTCAGCCAGGCCTATATGGAAGACGCGCTGGCCGCCCATCCCGAGGTCGCCGCGCGGCTGGTGCGGCTGTTCGAGATCCGGTTTGATCCGGCCGGGACCACGGCCGAGCGTTCGCCGGCGGCGACGGCGGAGGTTCGGGAGATCGAACGCGCACTCGACGCGGTCGCCAGCCTCGACGAGGACCGCATCTTGCGCGGCTTTCTCGCCCTGGTGATCGAGAGCGTGCGGACGAACTATTTCCAGAAGCTGCCCTCGGGCACGCCCAAGCCCTATCTGGCGATCAAGCTCGCCAGCAGTGCGATCGAGCTGTTGCCGCGGCCGCGGCCGCTGTTCGAGATCTATGTCTACGGCCCGCGAATGGAGGGCGTGCATTTGCGCGCCGGCAAGGTCGCCCGCGGCGGCATCCGCTGGTCCGATCGCAAGGAGGATTTCCGCACCGAGATCCTCGGCCTGATGAAGGCGCAGACGGTCAAGAACGCGGTCATCGTGCCGGTCGGGTCGAAAGGCGGGTTCGTCGTCAAACGACCGCCCGATCTGCGCGAGCAGCCCGGGGCGCGCGATCAGCCCGTGCTTCGAGATCAGACCGCCGCCGAGGGGGTCGAGTGCTACAAGATCCTGATCCGCGGCCTTCTCGACCTGACCGACAACATCGTCGCCGAAACTGCCGGGGCTCACCGGATCGTGCCGCCGCCGGATGTCGTGCGCCACGACGGCGACGACCCCTATCTGGTGGTCGCGGCGGACAAGGGCACCGCGGCCTTTTCCGACTACGCCAACGCGCTCGCCGAGGAATACGGGTTCTGGCTCGGCGACGCCTTTGCCTCAGGCGGTTCGGCCGGCTTCGACCACAAGGCGCTGGGGATCACCGCGCGGGGCGCCTGGGAACTGGTCAAGCGCCATTTCCGCGAGCTCGGGCACTGCCTCGAAACCGAGGATGCGAGCGTGGTCGGGGTCGGCGACATGTCGGGCGACGTGTTCGGCAACGGCATGCTGATGTCGCGCCGGCTGCGGCTCCTCGCCGCCTTCGATCACCGGCATATCTTTGTCGATCCCGACCCCGATCCGGCGCGCAGCTATGACGAACGCCAGCGCCTGTTTCGGCTGCCGCGATCGAGCTGGGCCGATTATGACCGGGCACTGATTTCCGCAGGCGGCGGTGTTTTCGAGCGCGGCGCCAAGTCGGTGGCGATCAGCCCGCAGATGCAGCGCCTCTTTGGGATCGAGGCCGATCATCTGACCCCGACCGAGCTGATCCGCGAAGTGCTGACGGCTCCGGTCGATCTATTGTGGTTCGGCGGGATCGGCACCTACGTCAAGGCGCCGGGCGAGAGCCATGCCGAGGTCGGCGACCGCGCCAACGATGCGCTGCGCATCGACGCCGACGCGGTTCGGGCGAAGATTGTCGGCGAGGGCGCCAATCTCGCGGTGACCCAGCGCGGACGGGTCGCCTACGCGCTCAACGGCGGCCGCATCGACACCGATGCGATCGACAATTCGGCCGGCGTCGACACCTCCGACCACGAGGTCAACCTGAAGATCCTGATCGACCGGGCGATCGCCGGCGGCGCGCTGGCGGCCGCGGAACGCGAGCCGCTGCTGCTCGGCATGGCCGAGGACGTTGCGGCCATGGTGTTGCGCGACAATTATTTGCAGGGCGAGGCCCTGTCGGTGGCCGAGGCCCGCGGCGCCGCGGCACTCGACCGCCAGGCGCGGCTGATCCGCGATCTCGAACGCTCGGGCCGGCTTGATCGCGGGCTCGAGTTCCTGCCCGACGACGAAACCCTCGCCGCCCGCGCCGCGCATCGCCAGGGGCTGGTCCGACCCGAGCTCGCGATCCTGCTGGCCTATGCCAAGATGGCGCTCGATGACGAGCTTCTGGCCTCCGATCTGCCCGAGGCGCCGGAGCTGGAGCGCGAGCTGCGTGGCTATTTTCCGGCGGCGTTGCGCGACCGGCTCGGGCCGCTGATCCCGACCCATCCGCTGCGCCGCGAGATCGCCGCCACAGTCGTTAGCAACGACCTGGTCAACCGCGCCGGCATCACTTTTGTCAGCGACATGCGCGCCCGCACCGGCCGGCCCGCGCCCGAAATCGCCCGCGCCTATCTGATCGTGCGCGATATCTTCGAGCTGCCGCGGCTCTGGGCCGAGATCGAGGCGCTCGACGACAAGGTCGCGGCGCGGGTGCAGACCGAGATGCTGCTGGAAATCGCGCTGGTGGTCGAGCATGCCGCGGTCTGGCTGCTGCGCCGCCGCCGCCTCGATCCCGCCGCCGACATTGCACGCCTCGCCTCGGGGGTGCGCGATCTGGCGGGCTCGCTTGCCGATCTGCTGCCGCCGCGCGATCGCGGCATCGCCGACGAGCGCAGCCTGCGCCTGCGCGAAGCCGGTGTCCCGGCGCCGCTCGCCGCGCGCATCGGGGCGATGATGTTCATGGCCCCGGCGCTCGACATTGCCGAACTCGCCGAACGGGCAGCCCAGCCGCTCGACCGCGCGGCGCGGGTCTATTATGGCGCCGGAGTGCGCTTTGCCCTCGACGAGATGCGCGCCGCGGCCCGGCGCCTGCCGGCCGAGACCCAGTGGCAGCGGCTCGCGGTCGAGGCCATCGTCGACGATCTCTTGGCGCTGCAAGCCGATTTCGCGCTGCGCATCCTGGCGAGCGGACATGCGGGCGAGCCCGACCCGCTCGCCGCCTGGGCCGCGGCCAACGCTGCGGCACTCGCCCCGGCCGAGGCGGTAGCTCGCGAGGTTCGCACCGCCGCCCTCCCCGACCTGGCGCTCCTGATCGTCGCCACCCGCCTATTGCGCGAGGGACTCGGATAGTGCTCGCAGCGGTGGTGCTCTGTCACACGCTCCGGGCGCGGTTTCCACCGGCCGCAGAGATTATCCGGCGCGGTTGAGGCGGTTGCCGACCAAATCGTCGACGACGGTGGGGTCGGCCAAGGTCGAGGTGTCGCCGAGGGCGTGGTGCTCGTCGGCCGCGATCTTGCGCAGGATGCGGCGCATGATCTTGCCCGAGCGGGTCTTGGGCAGGCCGGGGGCCCATTGCACGAGATCGGGTGCGGCGATCGGGCTGATCTGGCCGCGCACCCAGATGGTGAGTTCGCGGCGCAATTCCTCGCTCGGCTCCTCGCTGGCCATCAACGTGACATAGGCGTAGATGCCCTGGCCCTTGAGGTCGTGCGGGTAGCCGACCACCGCCGCCTCGGCCACCTTGGGGTGGGCGACGAGCGCACTTTCAATCTCGGCGGTGCCGAGCCGGTGGCCGGCAACGTTGATCACGTCGTCGACCCGCCCGGTGATCCAGTAATAGCCGTCCTCGTCGCGGCGCGCGCCGTCGCCGGTGAAATACAATCCCGGAAACGCCGAGAAATAGGTTTCGACAAAGCGGCGATGGTCGCCGAAGACCGTGCGCATCTGCCCGGGCCAGGAGCGCGCGAGGCACAAATTCCCCTCGCCCGGACCTTCGACGACATTGCCCTCGCCGTCGACCAGCAGCGGCTCGACGCCGAAAAACGGCCGGGTCGCCGAGCCGGGCTTCAATGGCGTCGCACCTGGCAACGGGGTAATCAGGATGCCGCCGGTTTCGGTCTGCCACCAGGTATCGATGACCGGGCAGCGCCGCTCGCCGACCTCGTCGTAATACCATAGCCACGCTTCTGGGTTGATCGGCTCGCCGACCGTGCCGAGGATGCGTAGCGAGCGCCGGCTGGTGCGGCGCACCGGCTCCTCGCCCTCGCGCATCAAGGCGCGCAACGCGGTCGGCGCCGTATAAAAGATCGCCACCTGGTGCTTGTCGACAATCTGCCAAAAGCGCGACGGGTCGGGGTAATTGGGCACCCCCTCGAACATCAACGTGGTGGCGCCGTTGGCGAGCGGCCCGTAGACGATGTAGCTGTGCCCGGTCACCCAGCCGACATCGGCGGTGCACCAATAGACCTCGCCGTCGCGGTAGTCGAAGACGTATTCGTGGGTCATCGAGGCGTAGACGAGATAACCGCCGATGGTGTGCAGCACGCCCTTAGGCTGACCGGTCGAGCCCGAGGTGTAGAGGATGAACAGCGGGTCTTCGGCCGACATTTCCGCGGGCGGGCAGTCGGGCGAAGCCGCGGCGCAGGCTTCATGATACCAGATGTCGCGGCCGGCGACCCAGTCGATGGCACCGCCGGTGCGGCGCACCACGATCACGTCCGTCACGTCCGGGCAGTTTTCGAGCGCGGCATCGGTGTTGCGCTTCAATGGTACGGCGCGGCCGCCGCGCAGCCCCTCATCGGCGGTGACGAGACAGGTCGAGCGGCAGTCGCGGATGCGGCCGGCAAGGCTATCCGGCGAGAACCCGCCGAACACCACCGAATGGATGGCACCGATGCGGGCGCAGGCCAGTACCGCCACCGCGATCTCGGGGATCATCGGCAGGTAGATCGTGACCCGGTCGCCCTTCCCGACGCCCCGCTCTTTCAGCACATTGGCGAAGCGGCAGACCGCCTCGTGCAGCTGGCGATAGGTGATCCGGCGATCCTCGGCCGGGTCGTCTCCCTCCCACAGGATCGCGGTCTGCTCGGCGCGACGGGCAAGGTGCCGGTCGACGCAGTTCCAGCAGGCGTTGAGGGTCCCGTCCTCATACCAGGCGATCCGCACGTCGCCGGTGAACGAGGCGTTCTTGACCCGGGTGAACGGCTTGATCCAATCGAGCCGCTTGGCTTGCTCGGCCCAGAACCCCTCGGGGTCATCAAGGGATTGCCGATAGAGCCGGAAATAATCGGCCTCGCTGATCTTACCGAGCTGCGGATAGGCCGCGACCGGGATCACGCTTCGGCTCGACATCGGACCCATCCTCCTCGGCTGGCGGCGCCGCTCGAAGCGCCGCGACTATCGCCGGGGATTATTTCGCCGGGCGGGGCGGTTTACAATAGCTGTCCGGCGAGGTTGACGGTCGGTGCGGGGGTCCGCTGCCGCGCGGCTCCGGTAGCCAGCAGCGCCGCCTGGGTGCGGTTGGCGACCTGGAGGCGCTTGATGATCTGCTTGACATGCGCCTTGACGGTGCTCTCGGACATCGCCAGCGCCTGTGCGATCAGCTTGTTCGACCTGCCCTCCGAAATCAGCGCCAGCACGTCACGCTGGCGCCGCGTCAGCAGTTGCCAGGTCGCCGGCCCCGACTCGCATTTGGCCTCTTCGGGGTCGAGCTCGCTCAAGACCAGCGGGACGAAGGTGCCGCCGGCACGGATGCGCTCGAGGGCGGCGACCAGCACTTTGAGGCCAAGGCTCATCGGCAGGAAGCCGCGCGCGCCGGAGCGCAGGATCATGCGGGCGCGCACCGGGTCGTCGCAATCGGCGGTCACCAGTACCGGGGTCTGCGGCGCCGCTGCTGCCAGCAGCGCCAAGTCGACCAGATCGATCTGGCCGCAACTCGACCCGCCGAGCAGGATTACCGCGAAGGCTTCGCCTTCCCGCACCAGGCGCACCAGATCGGCGGTGCTCGGCACGTCGGCGATCCGCCAGCGCCGGGGCTGTTGGCCGAGCGCCAGCTTCAGGCACTCGCGGCGCAGGCGGCTCTGGTCGACGATCGCGAGGTGACGCCGGGCCGGCTCGACGATCTCAAACGCCGCGCTCGGCGCAAACTCCGTTGCCGTTTGATGGCTCGAAGTTAAGGGATGACCGATTTCCAACCTTACCCCCGTGCATTAGAGAGAATTTTGCTCGCGTATCCTCCGCCATTCATTTGAAGCATTGTATTTTTTGTAACGGCATGTAACGATCCGTAACTTTGTTTGCTGAATTCCAGCGACGCGAGGTGCCTCAAATACTACAATGCTAGCGGTGTGGCCAGTCCGCCCGTAGGGTGACTTTCTTTTGCCACAGGCATCTCGACCGGACGCATCTTGCGCCTGGCCCTGGCTAGCGGCCAGGAGACTGTCAGGGCAGACGAACCCAACCTACTACCCACTGTGCCGGGTGTCCCCGCATCCTGGCGGCGATCGGTCGCCTTCGCCACGGCAGCCCAGATTCCCCCGAGCCAAACCGCTTCCATCCTGCTAGCCTTATTAAGCAACAACCGCGCGCGGAGGTAAAGATGCAGTTCGGGTTCGGCGCGCCGGTCAGCGGCTCCCTCGCCAGGCCGGACAACCTCGCCCGCATCGCCGTCGAGGGCGAGGCGATCGGCTACGATTACGCCACGATCAGCGACCATGTGGTGATCCCGCGCGACATCGAGGCGCGCTATCCCTATAGCGACACCGGCGAGTTTCCCGGGCGCTCGCGCGGCGACCGGCACGAGCAGTTGACCGCGGTCGCGTTTATCGCCGGCAAGACCTCGCGGCTGCGGCTGGTGACTTCGGTCACCGTGGTCCCGCACCGGCCGGCAGTGCTGCTCGCCAAGATGCTGGCGACCATCGACATGCTGTCGAACGGCCGGCTGACCTTCGGCATCGGCGCCGGCTGGATGCGCGAGGAATTCGAGGCGTTGGGGGTGCCGCCCTTCGCCGAACGCGGTCAGGTTACTGACGAGTATCTCCT
Source organism: uncultured Alphaproteobacteria bacterium (assembly GCA_963755435.1). Taxonomy (GTDB): domain Bacteria; phylum Pseudomonadota; class Alphaproteobacteria; order ATCC43930; family CGMCC-115725; genus AP-15. The sequence goes on along the minus strand of CAVWJX010000005.1, from coordinate 1,129,634 downwards.
GGCCTGCCGCGAGCTGTGGACCAAGGACGATCCGCGATTCGAAGGCAAATTCGTCAAATTCGCCAATGTGCTGTTTGAGCCCAAGCCGGTGCAGAAGCCGCACCCGCCGATCTGGGTTGGCGGCGAGAGCGGTCCGGCGTTGCGCCGCACCGCCCGGCTCGGCGACGGGTGGTATCCGATCGGCACCAACCCGCAGCACCGGCTCGATTCGATGAAGCGCTTTGCCGCCGGGGTCGAGCGGCTGCGCCGGTTGACCCGCGAGGCCGGGCGAGACCCGGCGCAGGTGGCGCTGGCCTACCGGGTCACCGGCTGGGGGAAATCGTTGCCCGCCCGGGCCGACGATGGCGAGCGGCGCTTGTTTTCCGGTGAAACCACCGATGTGGTCGCCGATTTGAAGGCGTTCGCGGGTCTCGGCGTCGGCCATGTCGATTTCAGCTTCGACGGCGACACCCCGGACACCATGATCGCCAACATGCGCCGCTTTCGTGAGGACGTGCTGGCGAAGGTGTGAATTGCACCGGCAGGCACGCAGGAGCAAGGATTTGCCGCGCCCTCGCGTCTCGGTGGTGATCCCAACTTAAGGAGCAGCCTTTGCTGAAGCTCGGATACAAAGCGTCGGCCGAACAATTCGGCCCGCGCGAATTGCTCGACTTTTCGTGCCTGGCCGAGGAGGCCGGGTTTGACTCGGTCTTTGTCAGCGACCATTTCCAGCCGTGGAAGCATACCGACGGGCATGCGCCGTCGGCGCTCGCCTGGCTCGGCGCGCTCAGTGCCCGCACCCGGCGGGTGGCGATCGGCACGAGTGTCTTGACCCCGACCTTCCGCTATCACCCATCGGTCGTCGCCCAGGTGTTCGGCACGCTCGGAACCATGTTCCCGGGGCGCGTCGTGCTCGGCGTCGGCACTGGCGAGTCGCTGAACGAGGTGCCGGCGATCGGCGTCAAATGGCCGGGCCCCAAGGAGCGGCGCGACCGGCTGCGCGAGGCGATCGCGCTGATCAACAAATTGTGGACCGAGGACCGGGTCACCTTCGAGGGCCAATTCTATCGCACCGAAAGCGCCACCATCTACGACAAGCCCAAGGAGAAGGTGCCGATCTGGGTCGCCGCCTCCGGCCCGCTCGCGGCGGCGATGGCGGGCCAGGTCGCCGAGGGGTTCATCTGCACCAGCGGCAAGAACCCAAACCTCTATACCGAACTGACCGGCAAGGTCGGCGAGGGCCTGGCCCGGGCCCGGCGCGAGCATGCGAGCCTCGAAAAGATGATCGAGGTCAAGGTGTCGTTCGACACCGACGCGGCGCGCGCCAAGGAAGACACAAGGCATTGGGCGGCGCTGGCGCTGGCCCCCGAGGAGAAGGTCGGGGTCGAGGACCCGGTCGAGATGGAGCGCCTCGCCGCGGCGCTGCCGCTCGACCGCGCCGCCAGCCGCTGGATCGTCTCGGCCGACCCGCAACAGCAGGTCGACAAGATCCGCCCCTATGTCGAGCTCGGCTTCACCCACCTGGTGTTTCACGCCCCCGGCCCGGACCAGGCCCGTTTCCTCAAGCTCTATTCTGAGAAGGTCGTGCCGTTGCTGAGGGCGCAGCTCGGATAATGATCGGCGAGATTGCGATCAAGGCGCTGGCCGGCATCAAGCTGGTCGAGCCAGGCGACGATCTCGGCGCGATCGCGTTCGAGGCGTTCGCAGCCAACCGACTGACGCCTGAAGAAGGTGACGTATTGGTAGTGGCGCAGAAGATCGTCTCCAAGGCCGAGGGACGCTATGTCGACGTGGCTAAGGTAGAGCCGTCGGAACGCGCGCTCGCGCTCGCCGCCGAAACCGATAAGGACCCGCGCTTTGTCGAGGTGGTGCTCGGCGAAGCCAAAAGCGCGTGGTGCGTCACCGCCCGGGGCTGCTGATCGTCGAGCATCGGCTCGGTTTTGTCATGGCCAACGCCGGCATCGACCACTCGAACATTCCACGGGATGACGGGGTCGACCGGGTGCTGTTGCTGCCCGAGGACCCGGATGGCTCGGCCGCGCGGCTGAGGCGGCAGATCGCCGACGCATTTGGTACGCGGATCGCAGTGATCATCAGCGACAGCTTTGGCCGGCCGTGGCGCAAGGGTACCGTCGGCATCGCGCTCGGCGCCGCCGGGTTGCCGGCGATGGTCGATCTGCGCGGTCAGCCCGACCTTTTCGGGCGCGAATTGCTGGTGACCGAAACCGGCTTCGCCGACGAGATCGCCGCGGCCGCCGGGCTGGTGATGGGCCAGGCCGACGAGGCGATGCCGATGGTGCTGGTGCGCGGGCTCGGCTGGTCGGCTCCGGAACTGCCGGCCGCCGCCTTGGTCCGTCCCGCCGAGCACGATCTCTTCCGATGATCGGGCGCAACGGTTCCGTCCTGGCGCTATCGGGCGGGATCGGCGGCGCCAAGCTCGCGCTCGGCCTCTACCGCGTGCTGCCGCCGGGGGCATTGACCGTCATCGCCAACACCGGCGACGATTTCACGCATCTGGGGCTCGCGGTCTCGCCCGATCTCGACACCCTACTCTATACCCTGGCCGGCATCGACAACCCGCAGACCGGTTGGGGCCGGCGCGACGAGACCTGGACCTTCATGGCGGCGCTCGAACAGCTCGGCGGCGACACCTGGTTCAAGCTCGGCGACGGCGATCTCGCCACCCATGTCGAGCGCACCCGCCGCCTCGCCGCCGGCGAGAGCCTGTCGCAGATCACTGACGATTTCCGACGCCGGCTCGGGATTTCAGCGCGGCTCTTGCCGATGAGCGACGACCCGGTGCGCACGCGGCTTTTCACTGCCGAGGGCTGGCTCGACTTCCAGGATTATTTCGTGCGCCGGCAATGCACGCCGATGATCCGCGAGATCGCCTTTGCCGGCGCTGCAGCCGCGCACCCGCAGCCCGATTTCGTCGGCGCACTCGCCGATCCGGCCTTGCGCATGGTCGTGGTGTGCCCGTCGAACCCGCTGATCAGCATCGATCCGATCCTCAGCCTGCCCGGGGTGCGCGACGCCTTGCGCGCGTGCCGGGCGCCAGTCGTTGCGGTGTCGCCGCTGATCGGCGGCAAGGCGATCAAGGGCCCCACCGCCAAGATGATGGCCGAGCTCGGCCTCGCCGTCGGGGCTGCGGCGGTCGCCTATCATTACCGCGATTTCCTCGATCATTACGTCATCGACGAGGCTGATGCGGGTGCGCTAGCCGACCTCCACCTGCCGCTGACCACGACCCGCACATTGATGGAGACGATGGCCGACCGCGAGGCCCTGGCGCGGGTGGTGCTGGCAGCCGGCTGGGGCTTTTAGTATTCATGGGCAAACTCGAACTTCACCCCGCCATGACCGGGCTTGCCCTGGCCATCCACGCGGCAACGGCATGGCAGGCTTTCGTCGATGCCCGGCACAAGGCCGGCCCGGACGAGGTGGGATGAGCCGGGCGATTCGAGAATGAACTCAGCGCCTTGACATGAATTTGTGGGCGGTGGTGCCGGTCAAGGAGCGCGATCGGGCGAAGGAGCGGCTCGCCCCGCTACTGGCGCCCGATTTGCGTCGAGCATTGGTCCTGGCGATGCTCGAGGATGTGCTCGCGGCACTCGCATCGGCAGCGGGTCTTGCCGGGATCGTTGTCGTCACCGTTGACCCGCAGGCGCGCCAGCTGGCGCTGCGCTTCGGCGCCCGGATCGTCGAGGACGGCGCCCGCGACGGCCATACCGGCGCCGTCACCGCGGCGGCGCGGGTGCTGGCGGCGGAGGGGTGCGGCATGCTGACCCTGCCCGGCGACATCCCGCTGGTCACCGCCTTGGAGATCAGCCAGCTGATCGCGGCGCACCGCCCGGCACCGTCCTTTACGATCGTGCCGTCGCATGACGAGGGCGGCTCGAACGCGGTCCTGATGTCGCCGCCCGATGCGGTGCCCTTGCGCTTTGGCATCGACAGCTTCTTCCCGCATCTGCGGGCGGCCGAGGCGGTGGGCATTCGGCCGACCGTGCTGCGGCTGCCGGGGATCGCGCTCGACATTGACAATCCCGAGGATCTCGCCGCCTTTCTGCGGATCGCCTCGCAGACGCAGACTCGGGCGCTGCTTGACCGGAGGGACCGACTGACGGCTCTCTTATCGTCATGACCGGGCCCGACCCGGCTATCCCCGTCTACCGCCAACAATCGGAGCCCCGATTGTGTGGATGCCCGGAATACGTCCGGGCATGACGAGCAAGGGCAGGAGGATCTTGCGCAATGACCACCGACCCGACTCTAGAGCGGCCATTGGCCGGACAGCGGCTCGCCGCCGCCGCGGCGCTGGCGCTCGCCGATGGCCCGGCCGGCGAACTGCCAAAGTTGATGAACGCCGCAGCGGCATTGCGCGACGCGGGTCACGGCGATCTCGTGACCTATTCGCCCAAGGTGTTCATCCCGCTGACCCAGCTGTGCCGCGACGTCTGCCACTACTGCACCTTTGCCCATCCGCCGCGGCCGGGCGAGCCGGTATATCTCGACGCCGAGGCAGTACTGGCGATCGCCCGCGCCGGCGCCGCGGCCGGGTGCCACGAGGCGCTCTTCACCTTGGGCGACAAGCCCGAATTGCGCTATGTCGCGGCGCGCGAGGCCTTGGCCCGGCTCGGCCACGAGACCACGCTTTCCTACCTCGCCGAGATGGCCGGGCTGGTGTTGCGCGAGACCGGGCTGTTGCCGCACCTGAACCCCGGCCTGATGACCAGAGCGGACCTCGATATGCTGCGCCGGGTCTCGGCGTCGCAGGGGATCATGCTGGAGAGCGCCTCCGAGCGGTTGGGCGGTCGCGGCGGGCCGCATTTCGGCTCGCCCGACAAGGACCCGGGCCGCCGGCTCGAAACGATCCGTCTCGCCGGCGAGGCGGCGGTGCCGTTCACCAGCGGGATTCTGATCGGCATCGGCGAGACCCGGCGCGAGCGGATCGAGGCGCTGCTGGCCCTGCGCGAGCTCAACGACCGCTATGGCCAGATCCAGGAAATCATCATCCAGAATTTCCGCGCCAAGCCCGGGACAAAGATGGCGGCCGCACCGGAGCCCAGTCTCGATGACCATCTGTGGACGATCGCCGCTGCCCGGCTGATCTTCGGCCCGGCGATGAGCGTGCAGGCACCGCCCAACCTGAACCCCGGCGCGTTGGCCGAGATGATCGCCGCCGGGATCAATGATTGGGGCGGGGTGTCGCCGGTGACCCGCGACCATGTCAACCCGGAGGCGCCATGGCCGGCGCTCGACCATCTGGCGCGAGAGAGCGCCGCCGCCGGCAAGCTGCTGGTGCCGCGCCTGGCGATCTATCCTGCATATGCACGTGCGCCCGAGCGCTGGCTCGACCCGGCATTGCGCGCGCCGGTGCTGCGGGCGATGGACGCCGAGGGCCTGGCCCGCCCCGACCGATGGATCGCCGGCTCCGGCAGCGAGCCGCCTTCCCTCACCCCCTTCCCCCCGGACTGTGATCCGGGGGTCAGGACCCTCTCGCGCAATGCGGGAGCGGGGGCACCCGGACCGCAGGGCCGGCTGGGTGAGGGTGGACGCGGACAGCTCGCCGCCATTCTCGACCGGGCCGCCGCCGGCGAAGCATTGGCCGAGGCCGAAATCGTACGGCTGTTCCAGGCGCGCGGCGAGGCGTTTGCCGAAGTCTGCCGGGCGGCCGACCGGCTGCGCCGGCGGGTCAACGGCGACACCGTCAGCTATGTCGTCACCCGCAACATCAACTATACGAACGTGTGCTATTTCCGCTGCCAGTTTTGCGCCTTCTCCAAGGGCAAGCTCAGCGAAAACCTGCGCGGCCGGCCCTACGACCTCGACCTCGCCGAAATCCAGCGCCGGGTCGAGGAGGCGTGGGAGCGCGGCGCCACCGAGGTCTGCCTGCAGGGCGGCATCCACCCCGAATATACCGGCAGCACCTATCTCGCGGTGTGCCGGGCGATCAAGGAGGTGGCGCCGGAGATCCACATCCACGCTTTCTCGCCGCTCGAAATCTGGCAAGGCGCCAAGACCTTGGGCCGCACCCTCCCCGACTTCTTGGGCGAGCTGAAGGAAGCGGGGCTGAGCTCGCTGCCCGGCACCGCGGCCGAGATCCTCGACGACGAGGTTCGCGCGGTGATCTGCCCGGACAAGATCAAGACGGCTGAGTGGCTCGAGGTCATGGAAGCGGCGCATGGCGTCGGCCTGCGGGCTACGACCACGATCATGTATGGCCATGTCGACCGCTACGAGCACTGGGCCCGGCATTTGCTGCGTTTGCGCGCGCTGCAGCAAAAGACTGGCGGCTTTACCGAGTTCGTGCCGCTGCCGTTCGTGCCGATGGAAACGCCGATCTACCTCAAAGGCCGGGCGCGGCGCGGCGCCACCTGGCGCGAGGCGGTACTCATGCACGCGGTCGGCCGCTTGGCGTTGCACCCGCTGATCACCAACATTCAGACCTCGTGGGTCAAGATGGGCGAGGGCGGCGCCGCCTTTTGCTTGCGCTCCGGCGCCAATGATTTGGGCGGTACCCTGATGAACGAGAGCATCACTCGCGCCGCCGGTGCGGTACACGGTGAGGAGATGCCGCCCGCGGCGATGGAGGCGCTGATCCGAGGTCTCGGCCGCACCCCGCGCCAGCGCACGACGCTCTATGCCGACGCGCCGGCCGCGCGCAAAGCCGCCGCCTTTGCCGCCGCGCCGCTCTCCGACCCTGTCAACACCCCCGCCGGCCGCTACGAACGCCGCCGGGAGCACGCCGCCGCCGACTAGCTGGAGCCGGAAATCCGAAGGGAGCGTTCCCGGCTTCCGCGGACAGGTGATCAGGCGATCGCCGGAGCACCCTCGGTCACGGTTTCGAGCTGGCCCACGGTCTCCTTGCCGAACAGCACCGGGATGAAGGCGCCGACCGACACCACCACCAGGATCGTGCCAAAGAAGATCGTCGGCGATCCGGTATGCGGGGCCATCAGAAACGGCGCCAGCACGCCGGCAAAGATCCGCCCGAACGACTCGCCGAAGATGTGCCCGCGCCCGCGCAATGCCGTCGGGAACTGTTCGGACAGATAAACCCGGGTGGCGGTAAACGACGACAGCACGGTGAAGCCGGTGATCACCCCGCCCACCATCATCACGGCGGTCGCATGGACCCCGGCTCGATGCGCCATCAGCATCAAAACGAGCCCCGGCAATGACCCACCAAGCGCATAGAAAATTGTCCAGCGCCGTCCGATAATCTCCATCAGGTAGCCGGTGAAGGCCTTGCCCGGGATGCTCGCGGCGTAAATGATCGTGGCCAGCCCGAAGCTCAGCGATACGGCCAAACCCTGATCGACGAGCGCCTTCGGCAGCAAAATATGGATCAGAAGAGCAGCAGTCGCGGCGCAGCCGCCGCTGAGGATTCCGACGGCCGTCCAGCGCAGCTGACCCCGGCGGAACAGAGCCCAATAGGGCGGGAGTTCTTCGCGGGTTGGCCCGGCGCCGCCACAGAGCGCCTCGACCGACAACGGCGGGACGCGACTGCCGGACCGTGCGATCATTCGATTGACGACGTCGACTGCGGCCTCGGCCCGGCCGCGGCGCAGATGCCAGCGCGGGCTCTCGGGGATCACAAAATGGATCAGCGCCGGCGCGATAAACAGGACGAGCCCGCCCGGCAACGCCATCAGCCGGAACGCATTCGGATTGCCGGCGAGCAGATAGCTGACCAGCAGCACCATGGTGAATGAGGCCGCTAGCAACATTTCATAGATCGCACCGTAAGTGCGCCGGTGCCGTGCCGGCATCAGTTCGGCGGCGATCGGAAACGCTGCCGAGACCGCAAACCCGCCGCCGAGACCGGTCAGCAATCGCACGATAATCAACTGTTCGGCGTTCTGCACCAGCGGGATCAGCAGGGTGAAGAAGGTGGTTCCGGCAACGCCGATCTGCATCACCGTCTTGCGGCTCCAATGATCGGACATTGCCGAGGCGGTGAAGCCGCCGACCACGGCCATCAGGGTCGAGGCGACCGCGACAAAACGAATGTCGGCCGGGGTCAGATGGAGCGGCTGTTTTGCCAATACCAGCAACGAGCCGGTGATCGACAGGTCATAGCCCTCGACAAAGCCGACGAACCCAAGCACGGCGATGATCGCCAGGTGGTATGGGCTGAACGGGATATTGTCGAGCTTGCGGCCGAGCATGAAGCCGGCGGTCGATGACCGGCCGAATAGGCGGATATCTGCCATTTGTGACCTCCCAGTTGAGGTGAACCGGGGTTGGTCAATGCGACAGCACAGAAGGCGCGAGGCCAAAGCGGCCGTTTTGCAACGGTCAGCTCAAATTGCTCTTTCCTGCCGGGGTCGATGCCTCGCCCTTCTCGGCGGACCGCATCGGGCGGTACCGGTTCGAAGCGTTGTTCCTGTTCCAATCGTGCGCGGCATTGCTTTTGCCGCTGCCCTTGGGCCCTTGGGGCCATCGTGACCGTGCCAAACCGTGCTAGAGACCGGGGAATATCCTCGGCCAGCAACCCGTCAGCGGCGATGACGCGGTCCGATTATCGTTGGTCTCGATGCTTGGCGTCATGCGGCCGACGGCGCGCTGTGGGTTCGGGCAGGCCTCATCGACCCTCGTCGGCGAACCCGGCCGGCCAATGGTCGCGGCGCCTCCCGATCCAACTCTGGCAACCTGCCAGGGGCCAAAGGGCGTCGCGCATGGGTTGCCGGACGCCTTGCGCGACGGCTTTGCGGTCATCCCTCGTCTCCCAGACGCGAGCCTGATAGCGTCGGCGCCCGCGCCTTCTCGCCTGTTCGTTCGTGCGCTTGCCGCGAGTTTTCTCCGTCTGACGCACTTTGCACAAATAGCATGGCTGGCATGAAATAACCATAGGGATATTTTTGTCGCTCTTGCGCAGGGACGCGCCCGCGCAGATCGATCCGGTCACTGCTCTCGCCGCCGGCCGGCAGGGCTGCGCCTTTGCGTCCTGCGATCCCGGGCTTATTCTGGTTCCAAGGCAATCGATTACGGGAGGATCGGGCATGGAAGCCGCCGCCGCCGTCTTTCGCAAAGTCCAAGCACCGCTGACGATCGAGCAGATCGAGATCGATGAGCCCTGGGGGCGCGAGGTTTTGGTGCGCACGGTGGCGACCGGGGTGTGCCACAGCGATCTGCACGTCGTCGACGGGGTCGGGCGGTTTCCGCTCGACCGGCCGATCGTACTCGGGCACGAGGGCGCCGGGGTGGTCGAAGCGGTCGGGGTCGACGTGACGACGGTCAGGCCCGGCGATCACGTCGTCGCCTGTCTCTCGGGGTTTTGCGGCAACTGCCCGCAATGCCTGTCCGGCCACCCCAATCTGTGCACCGGCGGCATCGTCACCCGGCCTGACAGCGCGGCTCCGCGGCTGTCGCAGAACGGCCAGCCGTTGCGCCAGTTCATCGGCATTTCGAGCTATGCCGAAAAGATGTTGCTGCACGAGAACTCGATCGTGCGGATCGACCCCGAATTGCCGCTCGACCGGGCGGCGCTGGTCGGCTGCGGGGTGCTGACCGGGGTCGGCGCTGCATTGCGCAGCTCGGGGCTCGAAGCCGGGCAGACGGTCGCCGTCTTCGGCTGCGGTGGGGTCGGGCTGTCGATCATCCAGGGGGCGCGCATCGGCGGGGCGCGGCAGATCATCGCGGTCGACCAGTTCGAGGCCAAGCGCGAAATGGCGACCCGCGCCGGCGCCACCGACTTCGTCAACAGCGCCGAGGACGACCCTGTCAAAAGGGTGCGCGAGCTGACCGGCGGACAGGGCGTCGATCACGCCTTCGAGGCGGTGGGCCTGGCCAAGCTGGTGCGGCAGGCGATCGAGAGCCTGGCGATCCGCGGCACTGCGACGATCGTCGGCGTGCTGCCGCCCGATGCGATGATCGAGTTCCCATGGATGGCGATCCGTCCGGAGTGCAAGGTGCAAACCTCGCGCATGGGCTCGAACCGCTTCCGCACCGACATCCCGCTCTATCTCGATTTCTACCGCCAGGGCCGGCTAGACCTCGATGCGATGGTGACCAAGAAGCGGCCGTCTCTCCGACATCAACGAAGCCTTCCGTGCGATGAAAGCCGGCGAAGTCGCAAGAACCGTGCTGACATTTGATTAACGGTGAGCGCCATGCCCATCAATTATTTGAGGCCTGAGCGACTCACGCTGAAATCTCATCCCGAGCTCAACGAGCGCTGGGTGCAGGACCGGATCGCCGAAGACCCGTCAATCTTGGGTCTTGGCGATTTGGTGTTGCGCGATAAGGAGCGAAGTCAACCCCACGCCGGGCGCCTCGACTTGTTGTTACAAGATTCGGAAACAAAGCGACGATATGAAGTGGAGGTACAGCTCGGCGCAACGGATGAGACGCATATCGTTCGCACGATAGAGTATTGGGATATAGAGAGAAAGCGATATCCACAATACGACCACTGCGCTGTTCTGGTAGCGGAAGATATCACCAGCCGCTTTTTAAATGTGGTATCCCTCTTCAACGGAACCATTCCGCTGGTTGCGATCCAGTTGCAGGCCCTGAAGATCGCCGAACACACGACGCTGGTGTTCACCACCGTCATGGACGAACTCACTCGCGGCTTAATAGATGAAGATGAGGACGCCGAGGCGGCTCCTACGGATAGAGCGTACTGGGAAAATAGAGGCACTAAGGCCACGGTGGCTATCGCCGACCAATTGCTTGGCATGGTGCGTGAATTCAATCCCTCGTTGGCAATGAAATACAATAAGTTTTATATTGGGCTCGCGAAGGATGGGCGGCCAGATAACTTCGTGACCTTTCGCCCGCAAAAGAGTGGACTTGTAGTTGAAGTGAAGCTTAAGCAGTCAGACGATATCCAGCAACAGATCGACGCAGCGGGTCTCGATGCACTTAGCTATGACGCGCGATGGGGGAATTATCGGTTTCGTCTAACAAAAGACGATCTGCCAAAACATACGGAAATCTTGCGCGAGCTGATCCGACTCGCTCACGAAAGTCGAAGCGCATAGGAGGCGGCGGTTTCAACCCATACTAAGGCTCTTCCTCGAGGCGGCGGACGCGGTTGGCGAGGCGCTGGTGTTGGCTGTGCGCGGCCCGCAATTCGGTCAGGACAAGCCCGACGGTGCCATTCAGGCGCATGACCATTGCAGTCAGCACCTGGATGTCGTCGCGCACCACGCCGATCTCTTCAAGCATGCGCTGCTGCTGACCGGCGAGGAATTCGAGGGTGGTTGGTTTGTCAGGCATGCCAATAATGCCGTCCGTCTCAGAACGTTGGGCAAGCGCAGCTCAGGGGCTGCCCTCGCGCATGATCGCGCCGTAGAGCTGTTCGACGGCGAGGCTGGCGCGGCTCGGATGGCGGCGATCGGCGAGCGAGCGGCGCGGCTGAAGATGGTGGCCGGCGAAGGCGAAAGCCCTGCCGCCCGGCGCCGCGCCGCCGAACAGCACCCGCAGCCGGTAGAGCGCGACACTTTCGGGGAATTTGCCGATCGGCCGGCCTTGGTCGATCCAGGCGTTCATGTTCCCTGGCCCCCAATTATAGGCGGCGACCGCATCGGCCCAATTGGCGTAACGCCGGTAGAGCGAGGCGAGATAGGCGCGGCCGATCGCCAGATTTTCGAGTCGGATCGAACCGGTCGCCGCCGCCGACATCGGCCGCCGCCGCGGCCGAGACCTGCATCGGTCCCTGCGGTCCGCGCGGGTCGGCGCGCCACATCCTCAGATCGGTTCCGAAGCTCGATTCGGCGCCGTCGACCGCCGACGCCATCTGGTCGAGGGCCACCGGATTGCCGGCGGAGAGCGGCCGGGCATGCGCCGCGAGGCTGCCCGAAACGCTGGCGACGGTCAGGCTGACGGCCAGAAGCCACCGAGTGCCGCGCCACGGCCGCACGCCGGTGGCGGCGCGGTCGCGCAGACGAGGACGCCGGGCACCCCTGGCTCGCACGCCCCGCCGCCTACTCCCAGTAAGCGGCGATGATGGTATTGTCGTTGCCCAGCATCAGGTTCAGCCGGTTCGGATTGTGGGTGATCCCGCGGATGCCGTGGTTCGGGGGGATCCAGCGCAGGATCTTTGGAAGATCCTCCTGGCGGATCGTCCCCGGGGTTCCCGGAGGGGCCTGGCCGCGCTCGGCGAACTTCTTGCCGACGCAATCCCGGCAATCGTTGACGTTGATCTGGACCGTCTTGCTGCCGGGGATCTGGTCGACTTCGATCGCATTCTCGGAGCCGCGCACCCGCACGCCCTTGAAGGCATGGCCAGCTTCGAGCGGGAAGACCGCGCCGATCGGCACAAAGCCGGTCGCCTCTTCGGTCTGCAGCGGCATCGTCGCCACGAACTGCAGATCGAGGATACCGTCGAGCGGCTTGCCGCTAAAGGTCGGAACCAGTTCCGGCGAGCTCCAGCCTTGCGCTCCGGTCAGACCGGTGACCCGCACGACGTCGAGCTCAGGCTTGGTCTGGGTGCGCATGATCTCGACGCTGGTGACATAGAGCACCGGCAGCTCGGTCGACGGTTCAAGCTCGCTCGGTGCGGCGAGGGCCGAGCTCTCGTCCGGGATGCCGGGTCCGCCATAGCCCGCGGCCGGACCACCGGAGCCCCCGGCGGACGGGGTGGCAGCCGACGAGTTGGCGGCGGCCGGGCTGGAGTTCGTCGCTTGCGCATAGGCGAGCCCGCACAGCCCACCCTGCATCGCCGCGCCGAGGGCGAACATGCCCAGCCATCGCCCCACCCGCCGCAATCTCGTTCTCATTCTGTCCTCCCGAATTGAACGATGGTCATGCCCGCGTGCCGGCGCGCTCGGCCGGTCCACGATCTTTGCCCGACGTTCCCCGAGGCCGGAGCGCCACCAGGCTGCCGCCGCCGCCCCGAGGCGCAGGTTCGCCGGGAGCCTCTTGGCCGGGAAGGCGTTCGAGCGCATCGAGAACGAGATCCGTCGCGCGCATCTTGGTCAGCCGGCAATAAACCGTCTCGGTGCTGGCGAAGCTGCCGTTTTCGGCGAGCTTGTTCACGGGTTCGCCGCCGCCGCATACCGAAAAATATTCGCATCTCTGGCGGCACAGCGCGACGCCCGCATCGATGTCGTCTCGCATTCGCAAAAACGCCTGGCTGAGCGGCATCTCGACCAGCGCATCGCGGTTGATGTTGCCCAGGATGAAATCGTCATAGGCCGGGTTCTTCAGCCCCAAGAGCTCGGGCGAGAACGTCGAAATATTGCCGGCCCAGTCCATGCTGGTGATTGCGAACGGCTCGACCAGCTGGTTGCGGAAGTGCGCTTCCTTGGGCCGGATCACCTGCTGCAGCGCGTGCTCTATTTCGCGCACGAACGCGATCTTGCCGGGCAGCGCCGCCGTCATCCGCCAGAATTCGCTCAGAAAGTCGTAATAGGCGACGTCGGCCTGGTTTTCGGCGAACGATTCGGAGACGTGATCGCCCTCGGATTCCTCGACATTGAAGCACACATTGTCGATCCCCTCGGCAACGTAGAAATCGAACATCTCGCCGGGGGCGGCGATGCTCTGCGACGACAATACCGAAATCACGTGAAACGGCACCCCATGCCGGCGCAAGCAGCGGATGCCGGCGATGGTGCGGTCGAACGTGCCGCGGCCTGACCGGGTCAGCCGGTTGCGGTCGTGCAGGTGGCGGGGGCCATCGACGCTGACCCCGAGATTGACCCGAGCCTCGGCAAAGAACGCGCACCAGGCGTCGTCGATCAGGGTTCCATTGGTCTGGAACGAATGCGCCACTTCGAGGTCCGGCGGCCGCAGCGCTTCGATCATTGCGAACGCATCGCGGTAGAACGCGATCGGCAGCACCATCGGCTCGCCGGCATGCCATACCACGGACAGCCCGCCTTGCACCCAGCCGGATGCGAACACCTGGGAAAACAGATTGTGCAGGGTCTGCGGCGCGATGACCGCTTTTGAACTACGCTCGGGCAGGTAGCAGTATCGGCAATCGATATTGCAGAACGGGGTCGGCTGGATGACGAGCAGGTCGATCACAGGCATGGCGCCGCTCGCCGGCATCGCGCGCACGATCAACCGATCAGCAATCGCCGATTACCAGTTGCGCCACCAGTTGTTCCAATTGTTCCAATTGTGCCAATTGTTCCAGTTGGGCCAGCCATAGCCGCCCCAATACGGCCGGTAGTTGCGCCACCAATTGCCCCAGGCGAGGCGCTGGTTGCTGTCGCCGGCTTTGGCCGCGTCTTGCCCGGCGACGGTGGAAACCGCCTCACGGATCGCGGCCAGCCGGTCCGACACGCGCGCCTGAGCCGCGGCCTCGGGCTGCTGCGCTGCCGGCTCCGGGTTTGCCGCAGCCGGCGCCGTCGCACCGAGCAGCAGCGAGATGCCGACCGCACCGGCCGGAACGACCCCCGATAGGATTGTCAGATATTTCTGCCGCAACGACATCGGAGCAACCTCATCACCGATCGGACGAGCCTTCGATCGAGCCCAACCTCAAGCTGCCAGCTGATCGCCGCCCGGCGATGCGGGCGCGCAATCTCTATAGCCGCAAACTGCCGGCCGCGTCCATCCCGCGGCGAAGGAGGCTCACCAGTTGCGCCAATAATTGTGCCAGCCATTGTGCCAGCCGCCATTGTGCCAAAAGCCGCCGCCATTGCGCCAGCCGCCGCCGCCATTGCGCCAGCCGCCGCCACCGTTGCGCCACGCCGCCGCCGCCGTGCCAATTGCCCCACCAGGCGAGCTGCGGGCCGTCCTCGGCGGCGTTGGCCGCGGGTGCCACCGCCGATACGGCATCGCGGATCGCGGCGAGCCGCTCGGAAACCGGCGCCCGGGTCGCCGCCGGCGGCTCGGCCGCTAGCGGCTCGGGCGCGGCAACCGCCGGGGCCGGAGCACCCAGCACCAAGGAAATCCCGGCCGCACCGAGCGGAACCATGCCCGACAGGATCTCAAGATATCTTCGCCGCAACGACATCAAACCCACCCTGATTGACAACTACGCACATACCCGGTGCAGGGCGAAACAACGCCCCGGCCCGCGCCCGGTTTCTCGATCACTCAACGATTCCCTGTTTTGGCCCGTGGCATCCCGGCATATCCCCCGATCCTCGCGGCGCGCCAGCGGCGGCATCTCGGTAACAAAAAACGCCTGCGGTCGTCAAACGCCGGTTTGCCGACTCGGCAAAAAGCTCAGCCGTCGGATCGCGCCCATGGCGGCAACAGCAGGGCGATGCGGGCCGAGACCGGGCAATCGGGCACATGCGCACCGGGCAGATAGCCGAGGCTCATCAGGAACTCGCCGACGATTTGGCCGCCGGTAAAACGGAAGGTCTGGCGAAACAGCCGAGTCCATGCCTCGAGCGGGCGCGGATGGTGGGTGTCGAGCCAGCCGGCGAATGATCCATGCGATTGACGCAGCGCCTGGATCGCGCGCGCATTGTCGATCGCAGCGGCAATCTTGAGCCGGTTGCGTACGATGCCCGGATCGGCGAGCAGGCGCTCGACGTCATCCGGGCCAAAGGCGGCGACGCGGTCGACCTGGAAATCGGCGAAGGCGGCGCGGAACCCGGCTCGCTTGTTGAGGATGGTCAGCCAAGAGAGGCCCGCCTGGTTGATCTCGAGCATCAGCCGCTCGAACAGCACCCGCTCGTCCGCGGCGGGAAAGCCGTACTCGGTATCGTGATAGGGGCCGTGCTGCGGATGGCCAGGCGCCATCCGGCAATAGGCAGCGCTCACCTCACGAGCCGCCGAAGCCGAGCCACGACGAGCGCAGGACGAAGTAGATTGCCAGCCAGATGACCGCGGCGACGACGGTCGTGATCGCCGCTTTCAGCACCAGCCGCGGCCGTTGCGGCGCCCCGGCGGCATGACCCGGTTCGCCCGGCTCGGAAGGCGTCACCCACAGCGGCAGCACGGCGAACAATGTCAGCCACCAGACCAGCACGTAGACGATCGCACCGGTGAACCAAGTCATGACCTTGTACCCCGAGCCTGCCGAGCCCGGCAATTTTTCGAGCGCTCACGCCTGTTCGAGCTCGATCAGGGTCCCGCAGAAATCCTTTGGATGCAGAAACAGCACCGGCTTGCCATGGGCGCCCGGCCGCGGTTCGGCGCTGCCGAGCAGACGCGCGCCCTCGGCAATCAGCCGGTCGCGAGCGGCGATGATGTCATCGACCTCGTAGCACAAATGATGCATTCCACCGGCGGGATTGCGCTCGAGAAATCCGCGGACCGGCGAGGCATCGCCGAGCGGTTCGAGCAATTCGATCCTGGTGTTCGGCAGTTCGACGAAGACGACGCTGACGCCGTGCGCCGGCAAGGCCTGCGGCGGCGATACCAGCGCGCCCAGCGTTTGGCGATAGACGGCACTCGCCGCGGCCAGATCGGGAACGACGATCGCCACATGGTTCAATCGCCCGATCAAACCCGCACCACCTGAATTTCGACCAGCGGACGCTTGCCAAAGCGTTCGTTGAGGAGGCGGCGCAATGCCCGACGGGCGGCCTCGGCGACGACCGCATCGTCGGCGCGCGCGCGGTCCGGCAATTCGTCGAGCGCGCGCTCGATGGCGCTGCGCAGGGCCGGTGCGATCGTCTGCGCGGCGTCGGGCTCGACCAGCCCGATCACGGTCGTCGCCGGCGGGGCGGCGAGCCGGCTGCCGCGGTCGAGCACCAGGGTGGTAACGACGGTGCCGTTGAACCCGGCGCGGCGGCGGTCCTTGAGGGTGGCGCTGTCGACCGGCAACAGGGTCTTGCCGTCGCTCGCCAACCGTCCGACCGGCACCTCATCGACGATCGCCGCGCCGCTCGGGCCGAGCCGCACCATGTCGCCATTGTCGACGACCAGCGGAAGCGGCACCTGGCACTCGGCGGCGAGCTGGGCGTGGGCGATCAGGTGGCGAGCCTCGCCATGCACCGGGATCGCAATCTTCGGGCGGATCATCTGATACATGCGGACCAATTCGTCGCGCGCCGGATGGCCCGAGACGTGGACGAAATGGTCCTGTTCCGTGACGATCTCGATGCCGAGGCGGGCGAGCGCATTCTGCAGCCGGCCGATCGATTTCTCATTGCCGGGGATGATGCGCGAGGAAAAGATCACGACGTCGCCCGGTTCGAGCTCGACGGCCGGATGGTCGTCGCGGGCAATGCGGGCCAATGCCGCGCGCGGCTCGCCCTGGCTCCCGGTGCAGATCATCAGGATGCGGTCGCGCGGGATATAGGCCGCCTCGTCCTCGGAGAGGAACGCCGGCAGATCGGCGAGATAGCCGTTTTCACGCGCCGCCTTGTCCATCCGCCACAACGAGCGGCCGACCAGCGCCACCTCGCGGCCATGCGCCGCGGCGGCGCGGGCGATGGTTTCGAGCCGGGCCACGTTGGAGGCGAAACAGGCGACCGCGACGCGGGCGTCATAGCGGCCGATCAGCTCGGTCAAGGACCGGCGCAGCTCGGCTTCGGACCCCGAGCTGCCGGGGCGCAGCGCGTTCGTCGAGTTGCAGATCATCGCCAGCACGCCCTCGTCGCCGAGCCGCTGCAGCGCCGCCTCGTCGGCGGGCTCACCGATCAGCGGATCGGGATCGAGCTTCCAGTCTCCGGTGTGCAGCACGGTTCCAGCGGCGGTGCGCAGCACGACGGCGTTGGGCTCGGGGATCGAATGGGTGAGGGTGATCAGCTCGAGGTCGAACGGACCGATCGTGAACCGCCCCGACATCGGCACGACGTTGATCTTGACCTTGTCGAGGAGCCCGGCCTCGGCGAGTTTGGCGCGCAATAGGGAGGCGGTGAACGGCGTCGCCCAGACCGGGCAGCGCAGTCGCGGCCACAGATAGGGAATGGCGCCGATATGGTCTTCATGCGCATGCGTGGCGACGATGCCGAGCAGCTGTTCGCGGTGCTCGGCGATAAACGCCGGGTCGGGCATGACGACGTCAAGCCCGGGCTGCGAATCATCGCCAAAGGTGACCCCGCAATCAACGATCAGCCATTGCCCGGCCGAGCCGTAGAGGCTGAGGTTCATGCCGATCTCGCTGGCCCCGCCGAGCGAGACGAACAACAGCGCATTCGGGTCGTCGCCGGCGCCGCCGGGAACGCGATAAGGCAAAGGCAGATCATTCATTGATTGCGGTTTCTTCGATAAATCAGGCGCAGCCCCCACAAGGTCAAATCCGGATCGACTTTGTCGATGACGCCGGTCGAGCCGTCGAACAGCGGCGCCAGGCCGCCGGTGGAGATGACGCTCATCGACGCGCCGAATTCCCGCTTGATGCGATCGACAAGTCCCTCGACCAGTCCGACATAGCCCCAGAAGATGCCCGACTGCATGCACGCCACGGTGCTGGTGCCGATCACCTTTTCGGTGCGGGCGATCGGCACGCTCGGCAGCTTCGCCGCAGCCATGGCTAGCGCTTGCAAGGACAGGTTGATGCCGGGTGCGATCACCCCGCCATGATAATTGCCGTCGGCGCCCACCAGGTCAAAGGTGGTCGCGGTGCCGAAATCGACAATGATCAGGGGCCCCTTGTAGCGGTCGTGCGCCGCCACGGTATTGACGAGACGGTCTGCGCCGACTTCCTCCGGCCGGTCAACGAGCGAGCGCGCTCCGATCGCCACGCCCGGCTCGCCAACGACGAGCGGCTCGGTGCGGCAATACTCGCGGCATAGCCGGCGCAGATTGAAGTTCGCCTCGGGCACGACGCTGGCAATGATCGCGCCATCGATCTGCCGCCGCGACAGATCGTGGAGTCCGAGCAGATGATCGAGCCACACCACATACTCATCGGCGGTGCGGCGCGCATCGGTGGCGGCGCGCCACGCCCCGGTCAGGCGAGCGCCATCCCACACGGCGAACACCGTGTTCGTGTTGTTGGCGTTGATCGCGAGCAGCATGGGAAGCCCGCTAGCCTGCCGGAAACACGTCGCCGGCCGAGATCCGCCGCAGCCCGTCCGCAGTGTCGAGCAGCAACGCGCCGTCATGATCGAGATCGGCGAACCGGCCGTAGAGGGTGGCGTTTTCGAGGCGAACCCGGATCGGCTCGCCGAGACCGACCGCGCGGGCGAGCCATGCCGCGCGCAGCGGCGCAAACCCCACCTTGCGCCAACAGCGCAGCCAAGCATCGAAATGCCGCGCGAAGGCTTCGAGCAGCGCCGCCGGTTCCGATGGGCGATAGCCTTGCGAGGCGATCGAAGTGGCCGGAAACTCGACGTCGGGCGGTGCGGAGATCAGGTTGACGCCGACGCCCACCACCAGAAAAGCGAGGTTCTGACCCTCGCCGATCTCCGATTCGAGCAGGATGCCGGCGACCTTGCGGCCATCGAGCAGCACGTCGTTGGGCCATTTGCCGGCAAGCCCGGCAAGCTCCGGGACGAGAGCGCCGAGCGCGTCGGCAACCGCCAACGCCGCGGCGAAGCCGAGTTGTGCTGCGCGATCGGGCGGGCAGGACGGGCGCAGCACCAGCGAGAGATAGAGATTGCCGGGCGGCGAGCGCCATTCGCGGCCGCGCCGCCCGCGCCCGGCGGTCTGGGCCAACGCCGACACCAGGGTGCCTTCGGCGGCACCACGGCGCGCCAGAGATTTGGCCTCCTCATTGGTGCTGCCGACGGTCTCGCGCCAGACCAGGCGCCAACCGGCCGGCAGAAGCGGCGCCGGGATCATCGCAGAAACAGCGAGGCGGCTGCCGCCTCGGCGCCGCCGACGAGCGGCCCCGGCAGCAGAAAGAAGAAAAAGGTCACCAATGCGGTCACCAGCAGCACGCCCTTGAGCTCGCCGGCGATCGGCGCATCAAAGGCGGCCTCCGCCTCGTCGAAATACATGACCTTGACGACGCGCAGATAATAAAAGGCCCCGACCACGCTGGTCACCACGCCGATCACGGCAAGGCCGGTAAGCTTCGCGTCGATCGCGGCGAGAAAGATGTAGAGCTTAGCGAAAAAGCCCGAGACCGGCGGAATCCCGGCCAACGAGAACATGAAGATCGCCAGGGCCAGCGCCAAGGCCGGGCGGGTGCGCGACAATCCGGAGAGGTCGGAAATCTCCTCAAGCATCTGCCCGTTGCGGCGCATGCACAAAATCACCGCCCAGGCCCCGACAGTCATGAACAGATAGAGCGCCAGATAGACCAGCACGCCGCGGATCCCGGCCGCGGTACCGGCGGCGAGCCCGATCAGTGCATAACCGACATGGCCGATCGAGCTGTAGGCCATCAGCCGCTTGATATTGCGCTGGGCGATCGCGGCGACCGAGCCAAGGATCATCGAGGCGACCGACAGAAACACGATGACCTGCCGCCATTCGCCGATCAGCGGGCTGAACGGGCCGATCATCAGCCGGATGAACAGCGCCAGCGCCGCGAATTTGGGGGCGACTGCGAAAAACGCGGTGACCGGGGTCGGCGCCCCCTCATAGACATCGGGCGTCCACATATGGAACGGCACCGCCGACGTCTTGAAGGCGAGCCCGGCGATGATGAAGACGAGCCCGACAATGAGGCCGGGCGAGACCACGGCACCCCCCGCCAGCACCTGGGCGAGGTCGGCAAAGCCGGTGGTGCCGGCAAAGCCATAGACTAAGGAGATGCCGTAGAGCAGCATCCCCGAGGACAGCCCGCCGAGCACAAAATATTTGAGCCCGGCCTCGCTCGAACGAGGCGAATCGCGGTCGAAGCTGGCGACGACGTAGAGCGCCAGATTCTGCAATTCGAGCCCGACATAGAGGGTGATCAGGTCGTTGGCCGAGATCATCACCATCATCCCGGTGGTGGCCAGCAGCACCAGCACCGGGAATTCGAAGCGGCCGATCCCCTGCTCGTCGTTGTAGCGCATGCTCATCAGGATGGTGACCGCCGAGCCGGTCAGCACCAGCGACTTCATGAAGAGCGCAAAGGCGTCGGTGACGAACATTCCGTAAAAGCCGACCCGGCGCGCGGATCCGCCGGCGAAGGCGACGGCGAGGATCACGATCAGCGCCAGGATCGCCAGCCATGAGACGAGCCGGGTCGAGCCCTCGCCGCGAAACGCGCCGAGGAGCAACAGCGCCATCGCCGAGGCGGCCATCAGCATCTCCGGCAGCGCAGGCGACCAATCGGAAAACGCGAGATGCAGCGGCATGGCGCGGGCTAGGGCAGGCTGGCGCGCCGCATGCCGGCAGCATCGGTGGCGGCGTGCGCCTGGGCGACGATATGGTCGACCGAAGCGCGGATCGGGCGCAGGAACGAGGTCGGGTAGATGCCCATCCATAGCACCAGGATCAGGAGCGGCGCGAACACCAGTTTCTCGCGTGGACTAAGATCGAGGATGTTGCGCAAATCGGCGCGGGTGATGGTGCCGAAGATCACCCGGCGATAGAGGTAGAGCATATAGGCCGGGGCCAGGAACAGCGCCGTCGCTGCGAGCGTGCATTCGAGCGTGCTGACCCGGAAGGTGCCGAGCAGGATCAGGAACTCGCCGACAAAGCCGCTGGTGCCGGGCAAGCCCACAGCGGCCAGGCTGAACGCCATGAAGACGAAGGCATAGGCCGGCATGCGCTCGACCAGGCCGCCAAAGCGGGCGATTTCATGGGTGTGCAGCCGGTCATAGAGCACGCCGACGCACAGGAACAGCGCGCCCGACACGAGCCCATGGCTCAGCATCTGGATCACCGCGCCTTGCACCGCCTCGCGGGTCACGGCAAAGATGCCCATCGTCACAAAGCCCATATGGGCGATCGACGAATAGGCGATCAGCTTTTTCATATCGGTCTGGGCCAGCGCCACCAGCGAGGTGTAGATGACCGCGATCGCGCTCAAGGTGAAGATCAGCGGGGTGAAGAACGACGACGCGAGGGGCAGCAGCGGCAGCGAAAACCGCACAAAGCCGTAGCCGCCCATCTTCAGGAGAACTCCGGCGAGCATGACCGAGCCCGCGGTCGGCGCTTCGACATGGGCATCGGGAAGCCAAGTATGCACCGGCCACATCGGCACCTTGACCGCAAACGAGGCAAAAAACGCCAGCCACAGCCATTTCTGCAGGTAGAGCGGATAGGTGTGGTTCAACGCCACCTGAATGTCGGTCGATCCGGTCTGCATGTAGACGGTCAGGATCGCCAGCAGCATCAATACCGAGCCCAGCAACGTGAAAAGAAAAAACTTGAACGCTGAATAAACCCGGTTCTCACCCCCCCATACACCGATGATCAGGAACATTGGGATCAGCACGCCCTCGAAAAATACATAGAACAGGACAAAGTCGAGAGCGCAGAATATACCGACCAATAAGGTTTCGAGAACGAGAAAGGCAATCATATACTCCTTAACCCTGACCTGAATGATTTCCCAGCTGGCGACGATCGACAGCAAGGTCAGCAGGGTTGAGAGCAAGATAAAGAACAGGGAGATCCCGTCGATCCCCATATGATAGCTGATCGTGAAGCCGCCGAGGTTGACCCAGCGGGCCCGCTCGACAAACTGGAACTGGGCGGTATTGGGGTTGAACCCGATCCACAGCACGACCGACAGGGCAAGCTCGACGAGCGTCGTCCACAGCGCGATGAACCGGGCGTTGCGGGCGACCAGCGCCGGCTCGCCGCGGGCCATCAGAATGAAGACGACCCCGACCAGCGGCACAAAGGTGACGAGCGACAGGAGCGGCCAATGGCTCACGAGGAACGCCCTTCGCTCAATGCGGCAACAACAGGTACCAGGTGACGAAAGCCGCCAGCCCGATCAGCATGACGAAGGCGTAGTGATAGAGATAGCCAGTCTGCAGCCGGCTCGCCTGGCGCGCCAGATCGCGGGTCAGGGCGGCGATCCCGTTCGGCCCGAGGCCGTCGATGACCGCGCCGTCGCCCGATTTCCACAGCCCGTCGCCGAGCGCCATCGCCGGGCGCACGAACAACAGATCATAGAGCTCGTCGAAATACCACTTATTCAGCAGGAACAGGTAGAGCTCGCGATAGCGCTGGGCCAACCGCTGCGGCAGCCGCACATCGACGATGTAGAACAAATAAGCCAAGGCGATCCCGGCGATGCCGCAAACCAGCGGCAGATAAGCGATTACCACCGGGATGTCTTCGGCCCGGGCCAGCGCGTCATGGCCGGGCAGCACCAGGATCGCGCTTTTCCAGAACCCGGCGCTGTGGGCGCCGACAAAATAGCCGTAACCGAGCCAGCCGAAGGCGGCGGCGCCGATCGCCAGCACGATCAGCGGGATCAGCATGACCCACGGGCTCTCATGCGCATGGTGCATGGTTTCCTCGTCGGCGCGGGGCTCACCGTGAAAGGTCATGAACATGACCCGCGAGATGTAGAACGCGGTCATGAACGCGGCCAGGGTGCCGAGACAGAACCCATAGCGTCCGACGGCGCTGCCCGATGCCCAGGTCGCCGCGAGGATCGTGTCCTTCGACCAATAGCCGGAAAACGGCGGAATACCGCTCAAGGACAGGGCGCCGACCCACATTGTCACATAGGTCACCGGGATCTTGCGCCAAAGCCCGCCCATCCGGCGCATGTCCTGCTCGCCGCCCATCGCATGGATCACCGCGCCGCAGCACAGGAACAGCAGCCCCTTGAAGAAGGCGTGGGTGAACAGATGGAAGATGCTGGCGGCATAGGCCGACACGCTGGCGGCGGCGAACATGTAGCCGAGCTGGCTGCAGGTCGAATAGGCAACGACCCGCTTGATGTCGTTCTGGACCATGGCGACGCTGGCGGCAAACAGCGCAGTGGTGGCGCCGATGATCCCGACTACGACCAAGGCGGTCGGCGCGTATTCGAACAGCGGCGAGAGGCGGGCCACCATGAAGACACCCGCGGTCACCATCGTCGCTGCGTGGATCAGCGCCGATACCGGCGTCGGCCCCTCCATCGCATCGGGCAGCCAGGTGTGCAGCGGGATCTGCGCCGATTTGCCCATCGCGCCGATAAACAAGAGGATGCAGGCGAGAGTCAGCGAATCGACCCGCCAGCCGAGAAAATCCATCGTGGTGCCGACGACTTTCGGCGCCCGGGCAAATACTTCGGGGAAGGTCAGATTGCCGAAGATCACAAACACCGCGAAGATGCCGAGCGAGAACCCGAAATCGCCGATCCGGTTGACGATGAAGGCCTTGATCGCGGCGGCATTGGCCGCGGGCCGGTCGTACCAGAAGCCGATCAGACAGATAGGACATCAGGCCGACGCCCTCCCAGCCGAAGAACAGCTGCAGGAAGTCGTTGGAGGTGATCAGGGCCAGCATGAAGAAGGTGAACAGGCTCAGATACGCCATGAAGCGCGGGATCGACTTGTCCTCGGCCATGTAGCCGACCGAATAGACATGAACCATCGAGGAAACGATGGTGACGACGAGGATCATCACCCCGCTCAAGGTATCGAGCCGGATCGACCAGGTGACGCTGACCCCGCCGGCGACGATCCACTGGAACAGCGGAATGATCTCGGGGCCAGGCGCCGCCAGGATGCCGCGGAAGACGATGATTCCCAGCGCCGCCGAGATCAGCAGAGCGCCGCAGGTGACCACTTGCGAGCCGCGATCGCCGATCGCGCGGCCGAAAAAACCGGCGACGAGCGCCGCGACAAGGGGAAGGAAGACGACCGCCAGCGGCAAATCTAATCCCTCCGCGAGGCGGATGCAGCGCGATCAGGGTTTGTCCGCCCAGGCCGATCGTCGGGTGTTGCCTTGGCTGAACTCGTCCGAGCCGTCCACGCCTTGCCGTCGAGCGGCCCCGGCCACCTCGAAGACGTGGATGCCCGGATCAAATCCGAGCAAGGCGAGAAGTCTGCGCACCCTGCCATCTTGATCCCCCGGCCCCCTTCAGCCTTTCATCATGTTGATGTCCTCGACCCGGATCGTGCCGCGGGCGCGGAAATAGACGACGAGGATGGCCAGCCCGATCGCCGCCTCGGCCGCGGCGACGGTCAAGACGATCATGGCAAAAGCCTGGCCGATCATGTCGTTGCGGAACACCGAAAAGGCCACGAAGTTGATGTTGACCGCAAGCAGCATCAGCTCGATCGACATCAGAATGATGATGACGTTCTTGCGATTGAGGAAGATGCCGAAGATCCCGAGGGTGAACAGGATCGCGGCGACGGTCAGGTAGTGCGGCAGCCCGATCGCCATCATACTCCCTCGCCGACCCGCACCTTGACCACCTCGACCGATTGGGCGCGGGTGCGGGCGAGCTGGGCCGAAATCGACTGCCGGCGCACCCCAGCGCGATGCCGCAAAGTCAAGACGATCGCCCCGATCATCGCCACCAAGAGGATCAGCCCGGCACCCTCAAACGCGAACAGATAGCGGGTGTAGAGGATATCGCCAAGTGCGCGCGTGTTGGTAAGCGTGACCCCGCCCTTGATCGGAGCCATTGGTGCGACCGCCCCGGAGGCGGTCAGCGCCCAACTCGCCGCGACCAGCACCAGCTCGGCCAACAGGATTAGCCCGACCAGCGCGCCGACCGGCAGATAGCGCACAAACCCGCTGCGCATCTCGGCGAAGTCGATGTTGAGCATCATGACCACGAACAGGAACAGCACCGCGACCGCGCCGACATAGACGATGACCAGGATCATGGCCAGGAACTCGGCGCCGATCAGCACAAAGAGGGCCGCGGTGCTGAAAAAAGCGAGGATCAGGAACAACACCGAATGCACCGGGTTGCGGGCGGCCACCACCATCACCCCGGCGGCCACCGCGGCCGCGGCGAAGAGATAGAACAGGATCGCCTGCAGGATCATCGGCAGTCCTATCGATCAGCTTCTGCTTTGTCCAGCCCCCCACCCATTGCCGCCCCGGCAAGCGCGGGAGGGTTAGGGTCGGGGCTGAGGGAACGTTTGGCGACTGACGGCATTCGGCTCATCGGTAGGGGGCGTCAAGCGCCAAATTATTGGCGATCTCGGCTTCCCAGCGGTCGCCGTTGTCGAGCAATTTCTGCTTGTCGTAGAATAATTCCTCGCGGGTTTCGGTGGAGAATTCGAAATTCGGCCCCTCGACGATCGCGTCGACCGGGCAGGCCTCCTGGCAATAGCCGCAATAGATGCATTTGGTCATATCGATGTCGTAGCGGGTGGTGCGCCGGCTGCCGTCCTCGCGCGGCTCCGCCTCGATGGTGATCGCCAAGGCCGGGCAGATCGCCTCGCACAATTTGCAGGCGATGCAGCGCTCCTCGCCATTAGGATAGCGGCGCAGCGCGTGCTCGCCGCGAAAGCGCGTGCTGAGCGGTCCCTTCTCGTAGGGATAATTGACCGTGACCGCCGGCTTGAACATATAGCGCAAAGTCAGCGCCAGCCCGGAGAGCAGTTCGCTCAGCAGCAGACCGCGCGCGCCGCGTGCCAGAGATGCCATGCTGTCCGCGTCCCTTCGTCTCGTTGCCCGCTAACGCACCGGCAGCCAGCCACCCGCGGTCAATACCCCCGCGGTCAGCACCAGCCAGAACAGCGAAAACGGCAGAAACACCTTCCAGCCGAGCCGCATCAGCTGATCATAGCGGAAGCGCGGAAAGGTGGCGCGCACCCACAAGAAGCAGAACAGCACAAAGGCGACCTTGAGCAGAAACCAGATCCAACCGGGGACCCAGGTAAAGGGCGGCACGCCGACCGGCGCCAGCCAGCCGCCGAGAAACAGGACGCTGGTCATGGCACTCATCAGGATCATGTTGGCGTATTCGCCGAGGTAGAAGAGGGCAAACGCCATCGCCGAATATTCGACGAAATAGCCGGCGACCAGCTCGGTCTCGCCCTCGACCACGTCGAACGGGGCGCGGTTGGTTTCGGCGAGCCCCGAGATGAAGAAGATCACGAACATCGGCAGCAGCGGGATGCAGAACCAGATATGCCGCTGGGCCATGACGATGTCGCTCAAATTGAGCGAGCCGACGCAGAGCAGCACGGTGACCAGGACAAAGCCGATCGCGACCTCGTAGGACACCATCTGCGCCGCCGAGCGCAACGCGCCCAAAAACGCGTAGCGCGAATTGGACGCCCAGCCGGCGAGGATGATGCCGTACACCCCGAGCGAGCTAATCGCGAACAGATAGAGAATGCCGACATTGATGTTGGCGATAACCACGCCCGGATCGAACGGGATTACCGCCCAGGCGACGAGGCTCAGGGTGAAGGTCGCGATCGGGGCGATGATGAACACCACCCGATTGGCCCCGCTCGGGACGATCGTCTCCTTGATCAAGAGCTTCAGCCCGTCGGCGAAGGGCTGCAGCAGCCCGAACGGGCCGACGACGTTGGGCCCTTTGCGCAGCTGCGAGAACGCCAACACCTTGCGCTCGGCGTAGGTCAGGTAGGCGACCGCGATCAAGAGCGGCACGACCACCGCCAGCACCTCGCCGATAGTGATCAGCGTCACCCCGGCATAGCCGCTCCAAAAGCTAGCCATCGGCGCCGATCCGATCCGCGCCTGGCCGAGCGATGTCGGGCCGTGCCGGCAGCTCGCCGTGCCGCGCCAGGAACACCGTGCTGCACTCGGCCATGGTCTGGCTCGCCCGGCTGATCGGGTCGGTGCGGTAGAAATCGGCGATCGGATAGACGAACGGGTCGGGATCGATCGGCCCGGGCTCCCCGAATTCGCCCCATGCAGCCGGACTCAGCCGATCGATTTCGGCCAGCCCCGGATGAGCATCGCGCAATTTGCGGCGCAGTTCGCCCAGCGTGTCGAAGGGCAGCTTCCGGCCGATGGCAGCCGAAAGCGCGCGGATGATCGCCCAATCCTCGCGCGCGTCGCCCGGCGGGAAGGTAGCGCGGCGGCCGAGCTGCACCCGCCCTTCGGTGTTGACGTAGGTGCCGTCCTTCTCGGTGTAGGCGGCACCCGGCAGGATCAAGTCGGCGCGCTCGGCCCCGCGGTCGCCGTGATGGCCCTGATAGATGACAAAGGCGGAACCGAGGTCGCCCATGTCGATCTCGTCGGCGCCGAGCAGATAGAGCACCTCGATGGCACCCGAGCGGCAGCCCTCAACAATGCCGGCGACATCGCGCCCGCCCGGCCCCGGCACAAAGCCGAGTTCGAGCCCGCCGACCCGCGCCGCCGCCCGGTGCAAGACGTTGAACCCGTTCCAGCCGTCGCGTACCAGCCCGCACTCCTCGGCAAGCCCGCGCGCCGCGCGCCAGCACCTGCGCGCCGTCCGGGCGGGCGAGCGCCCCCTGCCCCAGGATCAGCATCGGCTTTTTCGCCGCGCGCAGCTTTTCAGCCCAAGGATGCTCGCCGGCGGCGAGCGCGCGCAGGGTGTCGCCGCCCTCGCCCAGCATCTCGACCGGATACGACAGATCGAGTGCCGGCCCGATCGCGGCGATGGCAAAGCCGCCGCGCAGATGGCGCTTGCGCAGCCGGACATTGACGAGCGGGGCTTCCCAGCGCGGGTTAGAGCCGATCAGCAGGCAGGCATCGGCCTCCTCGATGCCGGCGATCGTGGTGTTGAACCGATAGCCGGCGCGGCAGCGCGGATCGAGCCGCGCCCCATCCTGGCGGCAGTCGAGGCTCAGCGCGCCGAGCCCGCCCAGCAGCTCCTTCAGCGCGAACATCGATTCGAGGTCGCACAAATCACCGGCGATCGCGGCTATGCGCTCACCCGGAACGCTCTTCAGCCGGTCGGCGGCGATCTCCAAGGCCTCGCGCCAATCAATCTCCGCCCTGACGGTCCCGGTCCTGACACCGCGCCGGCCGGAATAGGGGCGGTCGAGCCGGCGGCGGCGCAGCCCGTCGATGGCGTAGCGGGTCTTGTCCGAGATCCATTCCTCGTTGATCTCTTCGTTGACCCGCGGCAACACGCGCAAGACCTGCCCGTCGCGGGCGTCGACCCGGATGTTGCTGCCGACCGCGTCGAGCACGTCGACGGTCTCGGTCTTGGCCAATTCCCATGGCCTGGCCATGAACGCATAGGGCTTCGAGGTCAGGGCGCCGACCGGGCACAGATCGATGATGTTGGCCGACAGCTCGGAGCCGACCGCGCGCTCGACGTAAGTGGTGATCTCCATGTCTTCGCCGCGCCCGGTGGCGCCCAATTCCTGGACGCCGGCGATCTCGGTCAGAAAGCGGATGCAGCGCGTGCAATGGATGCAACGGGTCATGTGGGTTCCGACCAGCGGCCCGAAATCCTTGTCGCGCACCGCGCGCTTGTTCTCATCGTACCGGCCGCGATCGAAGCCATAGGCCATCGCCTGGTCCTGCAGATCGCACTCGCCGCCCTGGTCGCAGATCGGGCAGTCGAGCGGATGGTTGATTAGCAGGAACTCCATGACCCCTTTCTGCGCCTTCAGGGCCTTGGGCGATTTGGTATGGACCACCATGCCGTCGCCGACCGGCATCGCGCAGGACGCGATCGGCTTTGGCGATTTCTCGACTTCGACCAGGCACATCCGGCAATTGCCGGCGATCGCCAACCGTTCGTGAAAGCAGAAATGCGCGACCTCGATGCCGGCCAATTCGCAGGCCTGCAGGATCGTCGTGCCGGCCGGCACCTCGATCGGGTCGCCGTCGATCGTCAGCTTGGGCATCGCCTCGCTCTCACAGTTGGCGGCTCGTCGCCGCTCATTCCGCGGCCCGGGGCAGCGCCGCAGCGCGGTATTCGGCGATACGCCGCTCCAGCTCCGGGCGAAAATGGCGGATCAGCCCCTGCACCGGCCAGGCAGCGCCATCGGCCAGGGCGCAGATCGTGTGGCCCTCGATCTCATAGGAGACATCGAGCAGCATGTCGATCTCGGCGACCGAGGCGTTGCCCGCGACCATCCGCTCCATGACCCGCCACACCCAGCCAAGGCCCTCGCGGCACGGCGTGCACTGGCCGCAGCTTTCGTGCTTGTAGAATTTGCGACAGCCGCGCGATCGCCTTGATGATGTCGGTCGACTTGTCCATGACGATGACCGCAGCGGTGCCGAGCCCGCTCTTGACCGCCTGCAGGCTGTCGAAATCCATCAGCACCGTCTCGCAGATCGATTTCGGCAACACCGGCACCGAGGAGCCGCCCGGGATTACCGCCAAGCAGGTTGTCCCAGCCGCCGCGCACCCCGCCGCCATAGCGCTCGATCAGCTCCTTCAATGGGATGCTCATCGCCTCCTCGACATTGCACGGCGTGTTTATGTGGCCGGAGAGGCAGTAGATCTTGGTGCCGCTGTTTTTCGGCCGGCCGATGCCGGCGAACCAGGCCGCGCCCCGGCGCAGGATAGTCGGCACGACGGCAATGGTTTCGACATTGTTGACCGTGGTCGGACAGCCATAGAGCCCGACCTGCGCCGGAAACGGCGGCTTCAGACGCGGCTGGCCCTTGCGCCCTTCGAGGCTTTCGAGGAGCCCGGTTTCCTCGCCGCAGATATAGGCGCCGGCGCCGCGATGCAGATGGAGCTCGAACGGGTAGCCCGAGCCGCAGGCATCCCTGCCAATCAGCCCGGCGCCATAGGCTTCGTCGATCGCGGCTTGGAGGCGCTGCGCCTCGTTGTAGAACTCGCCGCGGATATAGATGTAGCAATGGTGCGCGCCCATCCCGGCCGAGGCGAGGAGCGCCCCTTCGACCAGCTTGTGCGGGTCGTTGCGCAGGATGTCGCGGTCCTTGCAGGTGCCGGGCTCGCTCTCGTCGGCGTTGACCACGAGATAGGTCGGCCGCTCGCTCTCCTTGGGCATGAACGACCATTTGAGCCCGGTCGGAAAGCCGGCGCCGCCGCGCCCACGCAACCCCGATTCCTTGGCCTCGTTGACGATCCAGTCGCGGCCCTTGTCGATCAGCTCCTTGGTGCCGTCCCAATCGCCGCGCCGCCGAGCGCCGTCGAGCCGCCAGTCGCCCTGGCCGTAGAGATTAGTGAAGATGCGATCCTTATCGGCAAGCATTCAGGTCTTCTCCGGTCCGGCGCCCGCCTCGGCGGGCGGCCCGGTCAAAGTGGTGCGGCCGCCCTCCGGCTCGGAGCCGTGCCGGCCGATCGCCGAGCCCGGCGGCGGCGGATTGCCGGCGCGCAGCGCGTCGAGCAGAGCCTCGGTCGAGGGCCCGTTGAGGTCCTCGTAGAAATCGTCGTTGACCTGCAAAATCGGCGCATTGACGCAAGCGCCGAGGCATTCGACCTCGATCAGGGTGAAGAGACCGTCCGGGGTGCTGCCGCCGACCCCGATCCCGAGCTTCCTCTCGCACGCCCCGACCACCGCGTCCGAGCCGCGCAACCAGCACGGCGTCGTGGTGCAGGCCTGCAGCAGATAGCGGCCGACCGGGCGCAGATTGAGCATCGTATAGAAGGTGCCGACCTCGTAGACCCGGATCGGCGCCATGCCGAGCATCTGCGCCACCCGGTCCATCGCCGCCCGCGGCAGCCAGCCGCCCGATTGGCGCTGCGCCAGATCGAGCAACGGCAATACCGCGCTTGCCTGCCGACCCGGCGGGTATTTGGCGATATGGGCCTCCGCCACCCGCAGGTTTTCCGGAGTGAACTCGAAGCTCTCCGGCTGCTCGACCAGGGCCGCATCCGCGGAATTCATCGGTCGATCTCGCCGAAGACGATGTCCATCGAGCCGATGATCGCGACGATGTCGGCCAGCATGTGGCCGCGGCTCATAAAATCGGTCGCCTGCAGGAAAGCGAAACCCGGTGCCCGGATCTTGCAGCGGTAGGGCCGGTTGGTGCCGTCGGCGACGAGATAGACGCCGAACTCGCCCTTGGGCGCCTCGACCGCGGTATAGGTCTCACCGGCCGGCACGTGATAGCCCTCGGTATAGAGCTTGAAGTGATGGATCAGCGCCTCCATCGAGCTCTTCATCTCGGCGCGCGGCGGCGGCGCCACCTTGCGGTCGTTGACCTTGACCGGGCCGGGCGGCATTTGCGCCAAGGCCTGCCCGATGATGCGGACCGATTGGCGCATCTCCTCGATCCGCACCAGATAGCGGTCGTAGGCATCGCCGTTGCGCCCGATCGGCACATCGAAATCCATCTTGTCATAGGCGTCGTAAGGCTGCGCCCGGCGCAAATCCCAGGCCACCCCCGAACCGCGCAGCATCGGCCCGGAGAGGCCCCAATCGGCGGCGTCCTTGGCGTTGATCACGCCGATATCGACGCAGCGCTCCTTGAAAATGCGGTTTTCGGTCAGCAGCCGCTCGATGTCGTCGATCGTCTTGGGAAAAGTCGCGCAGAACGCCAGAATATCGTCGGCGAGGCCGTTCGGCAGGTCGAGATGGACACCGCCCGGACGGAAATAATTGGCGTGCAGGCGCGCCCCGGAGACCCGTTCGTAAAACTCCATCAGCCGTTCGCGTTCCTCAAAGCCCCACAGGAACGGCGTGATCGCGCCGATGTCGAGGCCAAATGCGCATATGCACAGCAAATGGTTGAGAATTCGGGTGATTTCGGCGAACAGCACGCGGATGTACTGGGCCCGGGGCGGCGGGGTGATCCCCATCAGCTTTTCGACAGCGAGCGCGAAGGCATGCTCCTGGCACATCGGCGAGACGTAGTCGAGCCGGTCGAAATAGGGGATCGCCTGCAGGTAGGTCTTGTATTCGATCAGCTTTTCGGTGCCGCGGTGCAACAGGCCGATATGCGGGTCGGCCCGCTCGACGGTCTCGCCGTCCATCTCGAGGATCAGCCGCATGACCCCGTGCGCCGCCGGGTGCTGCGGCCCGAAATTCATCGTGAAATTCTTGATCCGCGGCGGGCCTTCGAGTTCGCCCGGAAGGGCTGGCTGCCGTTCGCTCACGGCGTTCCCCCGGCCGGCTTGCCGGCGTCCGCTGTGCTCTCGTCGCTGGCCTTCTCGTCACCGGGCAAGATTTTGTCCATTCCCTCCCAGGGCGACAGAAAATCAAAGCTGCGAAACTCCTGCGGCAGCCGGACGGGCTCGTAGATCACCCGCTTCTGCTCCTCGTCGTAGCGCAGTTCGAGATAGCCGGTCAGCGGAAAGTCCTTGCGCAATGGATGCCCCTCAAAGCCGTAATCGGTCAGGATGCGGCGCAGATCGGGGTTGCCGGCAAAATAAATTCCGAACAGGTCCCAGGCCTCGCGCTCCCACCAGCCGGCACTGCTGAAGAGCCCGGTCGCCGACGGCACCGGCTCGCTCTCGTCGGTCTCCACCTTCAGCCGGATGCGCTGGTTGAGGCTCATGCTCAGGAGATTGTAGACGACTTCGAAGCGCCGCGCGCGCTCGGGAAAATCGACGCCGCAGATGTCGCACAGCACCGAGAAGCGGCATTTGGGATCGTCGCGCAGAAAGGCCAGCACCCGCGGCAAAGCCGCGCATTCGACGCGCACGCACAGTTCGCCATAACGGATCTCGCTCGCGCTCGCCGCGTCGGGCAACGCCGCCGCGAGATGCTGGGCGAGGGACTTTAGTCGTTCTTCCAATGGCGGACGTTCTTCCATCGCGGGCATTCTTCCATCGGCTGGCTAGCGCGCGAAGTTGCGGGTGCGTCTGATCTTTTTCTGCAATAACAGGACGCCGTAGAGCAGCGCCTCGGCGGTCGGCGGGCAGCCCGGCACATAGACATCGACCGGCACGATCCGGTCGCAGCCGCGCACCACCGAATAGGAATAGTGATAGTAGCCGCCGCCATTGGCGCACGAGCCCATCGAGATCACCCAACGCGGCTCGGCCATCTGGTCGTAAACTTTGCGCAAAGCCGGCGCCATCTTGTTGCAAAGGGTGCCGGCGACGATCATCACGTCGGCCTGCCGCGGGCTGGCGCGAAACACCACGCCGAAGCGGTCGAGATCGTAGCGGGCAGCACCGGTGTGCATCATCTCAACGGCACAGCAGGCCAGTCCGAAGGTCATCGGCCATAACGAGCCGCTGCGCGCCCAATTGAGCAGATCGTCGAGCCGGGCGACGACAATCCCCTTGTCGCGGGTGTCCTCGGTCGCGGCCCGCAGCAGCAGGTTTTGCGGCTCGCCGGCCGGGCTCGAGCCAAGCGGAGTTTGGCTCCTAATCGGACGGGCCGGCGCGTCGCTCACTCCCATTCGAGGGCTCCCTTGCGCCATTCATAGATGAATCCAATGGTCAGGATGCCGAGGAACAGCACCATCGACCAGAAGCCGAACAACCCGATATCGCCGAGCGAGACCGCCCACGGAAACAGGAAGGCGACCTCCAGATCGAAGATGATGAATAGGATGGCGACCAGATAGTAGCGCACATCGAACCGGATCCGGGCATCCTCGAACGGCTCGAAACCGCACTCGTAGGGCGACAGCTTTTCGCTGTCGGGGTGCTGGCGGGCAAGCATGAAGGAGCCCGCGACCATCGCCAGCGCGACCGCCCCGGCGATGACCAGGAAGACGAGGATCGGGAAATATTCACGCAACAGATCGTTCATCGACACACTCCGGCGGCGCCCCCGCCGTGCTCCAATCGTCATGGACGCACGACACAGCCATTCGATCCGACTACTGATATAGGCTCACTCGCCGGGCCGGGAAACCGGGTGCGACGCCAAGCGCGACGACCCGACAAGGAGCGGCGATCCACGATCGATGGCGGGAGCGACGGGGCTCGAACCCGCGACCTCCGGCGTGACAGGCCGGCGCTCTAACCAACTGAGCTACGCCCCCCTTGGGCCTTCGAGCGGGGGAGTGAGCCTTACCCTTCCGGCTCGCGGGTGTCAACCAGAGGGCCGCCTGGATGCGAGCGGGCGACACTGAAGCCGAGCAGACCCGCTCCTGGTCCCGCGGTGGGCGATGAGGGGCTCGAACCCCCGACCCCCTCGGTGTAAACGAGGTGCTCTGCCAACTGAGCTAATCGCCCGCAATCACCGCAGCCCGGTCCGAGCAGATGGCGCAGCGATCGCTCGCGGCCTCGATCCCGACGAACGCATCAGGGTCGATGTCCGACAATCGCGTTTCCGAGATCAATTCAGCGAATCGCGCAGTCCCTTGCCAGCCTTGAACTTGGGCTGCTTCGACGCGGCGATCTTGATCTTTTCTCCGGTCCGCGGGTTGCGACCTTCGGAGGCTGCGCGGGCGGCGACCGAAAACGTGCCGAACCCGATCAGCCGAACCTCGTCGCCGCCTTTCAAGGCATCGATAATCGCATCAAACACTGCGTCGACCGCCCGACTCGCCTCGGACTTTCTCAATTCGGATTTGTTGGCGACGGCATCGACAAGTTCATTCCTGTTCACGGGCTACCCCCCTGCGCGAGTGTGCGAGATCGTTCCCTGGATTTTTCGCCGCAGAGTTTAGAGCGGGCGGCGACCACTGGTCAACCGCCGGCTCGGAGCAATAATCGAAGCTTTTCTGAGGCATTACGTCCAATTGCCGACACTGCGCCGCATGCTACGCGCAACCGAGGGTTGCTGTACCCCTCAATCAGTGGGTCATCAACCCCGGGCGTTCTTCGCCCGTTCCGGGAATGACCGGCGGCGGCTCGCCATCTTCCGACCAGGCAACCGGGGTCAGCGGCGCCGCCAGAGCCTCGCCGAGCAACTGATCGACCGTGCGGATTGCGATGATCTTCAAGCCGCGCTTGACGTTGTCCGGGATCTCGGCGAGATCCTTTTCGTTGTCTTGCGGGATCAGCACGGTCTTCAGGCCGCCGCGGAGCGCCGCCAACAGCTTTTCCTTGAGGCCGCCGATCGGCAAGACCCGGCCACGCAGCGTGATCTCACCCGTCATCGCCATGTCGCTCTTGACCGGGATGCCGGTCAGGACCGAGACGATCGAGGTCACCATCGCGACGCCGGCGGACGGCCCGTCCTTTGGCGTCGCGCCTTCGGGCACATGGACGTGGATGTCGCGCTTTTCGAACACTGCGGGCCGAATGCCGAAGGCGTGGCTGCGCGATTTGACAAAGCTCTCGGCCGCCTGCACCGACTCCTTCATCACGTCGCCGAGCTTGCCGGTGGCCGTGACCCGTCCCTTGCCGGGCAGGGTGACCGCCTCGATCGTCAGCAACTCGCCGCCGACCTCGGTCCAGGCGAGCCCGGTCGTCACGCCGACCAGATCCTCACTCTCGGCCTCGCCGAAGCGGAAGCGCCTAACCCCGGCATATTTTTCGAGGTTGCGCCGGGTAACGGCTACCCGCTCGGTCTTTTTCATCAGGATGTCTTTGATCGCCTTGCGGGTCAGGTTGGCGATCTCGCGCTCGAGATTTCGTACACCCGCTTCGCGTGTAAAATGGCGGATTAGATCGCGGATTGCGTCCTCGCTAATGCTCCATTCGCTCTTGCGGATGCCGTGCGCGCTCATCTGCTTTGGAATCAGGTGGCGGCGGGCGATCTCGACCTTTTCATCCTCGGTATAGCCGGGGATGCGAATGATCTCCATCCGGTCGAGCAAGGGCTGCGGGATACGCAAGGTGTTCGCGGTGGTGACGAACATCACGTCCGACAGATCGTAATCGACTTCGAGATAATGGTCGTTGAACGAGCCGTTCTGCTCCGGGTCGAGCACTTCGAGCAAGGCCGAGGACGGGTCGCCTCGCCAATCGGCGCCGAGCTTGTCGACCTCGTCGAGCAGGAACAGCGGGTTCGACGATTTGGCTTTTTTCATGCCTTGCAGAACCTTGCCCGGCATCGAGCCGATATAGGTCCGCCGGTGGCCGCGAATTTCGGCTTCGTCGCGCACTCCGCCCAGCGACATGCGGACAAAGTTGCGTCCGGTGGCGCGCGCGACCGATTTGCCGAGTGAGGTCTTGCCGACCCCGGGAGCGCCGACCAGGCACAGGATCGGGCCCTTCATCTTTTTGATGCGCTGCTGCACCGCGAGGTATTCGAGGATTCGCTCCTTGACCTTTTCCAGCCCGAAATGATCGGCGTTGAGCACCTTCTCGGCGGCCTTGATGTCGCGCTTGATCTTAGTGCGGTTGTGCCACGGCACCGACAACAGCCAGTCGAGATAGTTGCGCACCACCGTCGCCTCGGCCGACATCGGACTCATGCTCCTGAGCTTTTTGAGCTCGGCGGTGGCCTTGTCGCGCGCCTCCTTGGAAAAGGCGGTCTTATTGATCCGCTCTTCGAGCTCGGCCATCTCGTCGCGGCCGTCCTCGCCCTCGCCGAGCTCCTTCTGGATCGCCTTCATCTGCTCGTTGAGGTAGTACTCGCGCTGGGTCTTCTCCATCTGCCGCTTGACCCGGCTGCGGATTCGCTTTTCGACCTGCAGGACGCCGATCTCGCCCTCCATGTAGGTGAACACCTTTTCCAGGCGCTCGGAGACCGCTTCGGTTTCGAGCAGCTCCTGCTTTTCCGGGATCTTCAGGCTCAGATGCGAGGCGACCGTATCGGCGAGCTTGGCTGGGTCGTCGATCTGGTTGATCGACACCAGCACCTCGGGCGGGATCTTCTTGTTGAGCTTAATGTACTGCTCGAACTGCGCCACCACGGTGCGCGCCAACGCCGACATTTCCTGCGACTCGCCGGTCTTCTCGGCGATCGGATCGGCATAGGCCTGAAAGAACGCCTCGTTATCGGCAAAGCGGGTGATCTGGGCGCGCCGCGCGCCCTCGACCAGCACCTTGACCGTGCCGTCCGGCAATTTCAGCAGCTGGAGCACCGTGCCGACCGTGCCGACGGTATAGATGTCGGCGGTGCCGGGATCGTCCTGGGCCGCGTTCTTCTGGCTGACCAGCAGGATCTGCTTGTCATCCTTCATCACGTCCTCGAGGGCGCGCACCGATTTTTCGCGGCCGACAAACAGCGGCACGATCATGTGCGGAAAGACGACGATGTCGCGAAGGGGCAGGACCGGGTAGAGCGCACCGCGCACGAGTTCTAACATGAGCCCTCTTTTTCAAATGCCATCCCGGAGCGAGCCGGGCGGTCGGAAACAGGCATGCGGTCTTTAGGTTGGCCCGGCTTTGCCGGCAGTCAAGACGAGCGGCCCTGCCGGCGCTCGCGCGGCGCGGCCGCCAGCGCGCCGATCGCCGGCGCCGGGCCCATCCGCGGCGGGATCAATCGCCGGTGCCGACATCGCCGCGCCGGTCGGAATAGATGTGCAGCGGCTTGGTCCGTCCCTCGACGACCTCGCGATTGATCACGATCTCGCTGACCCCGACGAGGCTCGGCAGCTCGAACATCGATTCGAGCAGGATCGATTCCATGATCGAGCGCAGGCCGCGGGCCCCGGTCTTGCGCAAAATCGCCTTTTTGGCGATCGCCTTCAGGGCCTCCTCGTTGAGCTCGAGCCGGACATCCTCCATCTCGAACAGCCGCTGATACTGCTTGACCAGCGCGTTCTTCGGCTTGGTCAGGATGTCGACCAGCGCCGCCTCGTCGAGGTCGTCCAAAGTCGCGACCACCGGCAGGCGCCCGACGAATTCAGGGATCAGGCCAAACTTCAACAAATCCTCGGGCTCGAGATCCCTCAGGATCTCGCCGGTCTTGCGCTCGTCCGGCCCGCGCACTTCGGCGCCGAACCCGATCGAGGTGCCCTGGCGGCGCTGGGCGATGATCCGTTCGAGCCCGGAAAAGGCACCGCCGCAGACAAACAGGATGTTGGTGGTGTCGACCTGCAGGAATTCCTGCTGCGGGTGCTTGCGCCCGCCCTGCGGCGGCACCGAGGCGATAGTGCCCTCCATGATCTTCAGCAGGGCCTGCTGCACCCCTTCGCCGGAGACGTCGCGGGTGATCGAGGGGTTGTCGGATTTGCGCGAGATCTTGTCGACCTCGTCGATGTAGACGATGCCGCGCTGCGCCCGCTCGACGTTGTAATCGGCCGACTGCAACAGCTTCAGGATGATGTTCTCGACATCCTCGCCGACGTAGCCGGCCTCGGTGAGGGTGGTGGCATCGGCCATCGTAAACGGCACGTCGATGATCCGCGCCAGCGTTTGGGCCAGCAAAGTCTTGCCCGAGCCGGTCGGCCCGACCAGCAGGATGTTCGATTTCGCCAGCTCGACATCGTTGGATTTGGCGCCGTGCGCGAGGCGCTTGTAGTGGTTGTGTACCGCGACCGACAGCACCCGCTTGGCGTGGTCCTGGCCGATCACGTAATCGTCGAGAACTTTGCAGATGTCGCGCGGCCCCGGCACCCCGTCGCGCGACTTGACCAGGGTCGTCTTGTGCTCCTCGCGGATGATGTCCATGCACAATTCGACGCATTCGTCGCAGATGAACACGGTCGGCC
Source organism: uncultured Alphaproteobacteria bacterium (assembly GCA_963755435.1). Classification (GTDB taxonomy): domain Bacteria; phylum Pseudomonadota; class Alphaproteobacteria; order ATCC43930; family CGMCC-115725; genus AP-15. The sequence continues at coordinate 1,090,712 of CAVWJX010000005.1, read as the reverse complement.
CGGCGATCAGTTTTCTGACCTCGTGCTGGCTCTTGCCGCAGAATGAGCAGTAGAGCGTATTTTTCGAGTCGCCACCGCTGGATTTGGTCATCGCCACTCCGTCATCCGCCGAGACGCGCGCCCGCCTCTCCAGCCTCGTCCTCTCCGGTCCGCCACCAGCCCAGCCGAGCGACCAAGCTCGCGCGATGGCGGGCCTTAGCCGCCGGCGATGCGAACGCCAACGCACAGCCCCGCCGCGCGATCGAGTATATGTGCTCGCAGCCGATCAACAACTACTTAATCATGATCGTTCAGCGCCATGGCGCCGGCACGGCTACGCACTCGGCCCTATTTGAAACCCTTTTCCGCTTCGTCGCGGTTGGGACGGTTTTCGACCACCTCGTCGATCAGGCCGAACTCCTTGGCCTCAAACGGCGACAGGAACTTGTCGCGCTCGAGCGCCGATTGGATGGCTTCGAGCGGCTGGCCGGTATGCTTGACGTAGATCTCGTTCAGCCTCGCGCGGAGCGCCAGGATCTCGCGCGCCTGGATCTCGATGTCGGTGGCCTGGCCCTGGGCGCCGCCCGAGGGCTGGTGGATCATGATCCGCGAGTTCGGTAAGGAATAGCGCTTGCCGGCCGCACCGGCGGCGAGCAGCAGCGAGCCCGCCGAGGCGGCCTGGCCGATACAGACGGTGGCGACCGGGGAGCGGATATATTGCATCGTGTCGTAGATGGCGAGGCTCGACGTTACCACCCCACCCGGCGAGTTGATGTAGAAGTTGATGTCCTTGTTCGGGTTGTCCGCTTCGAGGAACAGCAGTTGGGCGCAGATCAGGCTGGCGACGGCATCGTGGATCGGCCCGACGAGAAAGATGATCCGCTCCCTTAGCAGGCGCGAATAGATGTCATAGGCGCGCTCGCCGCGATTGGTCTGCTCGACGACCATCGGCACCAGGTTGTTCATGTGCTGTTCGAAATAGTCCGACATGGGCGGTCTCCTCGGGGGCAACGCCGCACCGGCGGCGCACGGATAGGATCGGGTCAGCCTGACGGCTCGCCTGGCGGGTTTGGCTGGGCGGCCGGCGCACCAGCGGCAGCGTCGCCGTCGGGATCGGACATGGCCAGCAGCTCCTGCGGGCTCACCCGGCGTTCTTCGACCTTGGCCAGTTCGACGATGAAGTCGACCACCTTGTCCTCGAAGATCGGCGCCCGCAAATTGGCCACCGCCTCAGGGTTCTGACGGTAGAAATCGAGCGCCTGACGCTCGTAGCCGGGATGGCGGCGGACCTCGCGGGTGATCGCCTGGTTGATCTCCTCCTGGGTGACGGTGATGTTGTTGGCCCGGCCCACCTCGGCAAGGAGCAGACCGAGCCGCACCCGGCGCTCGGCAATCTTGCGGTATTCGGCCTTGAGGCTCTGTTCGGCCGCGGTCTCTTCGCCACCCGCCGTTGCCGCCTCCCCGGTGCCCGGCTCGGCATCGGGCGCCGCGGCCTCGTCGCCAGCTGCACCCGCCGAAGCCGTCTCGGCTTCCAACTGCACGCCTTCGCCCGGCGCCGCAGCAGCCTCGCCACCCGGACCATCGCCACCCGGGGCGTCCCCTCCGGAGTCGTCGCCTTCGCGCTGCGCTGCGTTCTCGCTCTGGTGCTGCGCCCAAATATTGTTGAACTCGAGCTCGACCATGCCGGGCGGGACGCCGAAATCGTAGCGTTCGGCGAGCTTGTCGAGCAAGGTCCGCTTCAGGCGCAAGCGCGCCGCGACCGCGTAGTCGCGCTCCATCTGCTGCTGCACCTCCTGGCGCAGCTCGGCCAGGGTTTCGAGCCCGACAGCCTTGCCGAGCTCGTCGTCGATGGCGAGCGGCGCGCGCTCGCGCACCTCCTTGACGTCGACGACGAACTCCGCCTCCTTGCCGGCCAGCTCGGCGGCGGCGTAGCCCTCGGGAAAGGTCGAGCGGACGGTACGGTGCTCACCGGCCGCGGCGCCGATCAGCTGCTCCTCGAAGCCGGGAATGAAACCGCCGCTGCCGAGTGCTATCTGGCGGTCCTTGCCGCTGGCGCCCGGAATCTCCTGGTCGCCGACCCGCCCCTCGACATCGACGACCAGAATGTCGCCGCTTTGCGCCGGGCGCTCGACCGGCGTCGATTTGCGCTGCTGCTCGGCGATCCGCTCGATGGCCGCGTCGACACTCTCCGCCGGCACCTCGACCACCAGCCGCTCGATGCCGAGATCGGCAAAATTCGGATCGGGGATTTCGGGCAGGATTTCGACCAGCATCTTGTACTCGAGGTCGGCACCTTCGCTGAACGAGACGATATCGACCTTGGGCGGCAGGGCCGGGCGCAGATTGTGCTCGCGGATCGTGTCGGCCGAACTCCCTTGCACCGTATTTTCCAGAACCTCGCCCAGCACCGAGGCGCCATAGCGCCGGCGCAGGATCTGCATCGGTACCTTGCCGGGACGGAAACCCGGCAGGCGGATGGTGCGGCCGAGCTCGTCGAGCCGGGTGACAACCTTGTCCTCGAGCTCGCCGGCCGGGACGACGACGCGGTACTCGCGGGTCAGCCCCTCGGCGCTGGTTTCGGTCACCTGCATCGGACGCACCTGCATTGGACGCCGGCCCTGCTGCCGCCGCCGCTCCGCGCGGCGCGGTTCCCGGTAATACCCGCCTGGCGATCCGGCCATCGCCAGATCCCCATGATCGACTCCAAGCACTTCATCGGCACCCGCCTCTCGACAATGATCTTGGGCGCGCCCAGGATCTTGGCGCGCCCAGGGATCTTGGCGCGCCCAGGGATCTTGGCACGCCCTAGGATCTTGGCACGCCCTGGGATCTTGGCTCGCCCTGGTGCGGGCGGGGGGATTTGAACCCCCACGATTTGCATCGCTGGAACCTAAATCCAGTGCGTCTGCCAGTTCCGCCACGCCCGCCGCTACGCCGGCCGGGCCGGCCCGGCCGCGGCCGGTTCTTAGCACAGACATATTCGGCGACCTAGACCAGCGGCGCCAGCGCCGGACGGCGGCTCCTGACTTGGTCCGGCGACGGGCCACGATCAAGAGCGGCGGCATCGCGGCGCGGCAACCCTGCTGCTGGTCACCCTGGGGCAACGGGGGAGCCTCAGCCAGTCCGCGCCAATGAGCGCAGCGCGGCCGAGGCGGCGACCCGGCCCTCGCCGCGATAAGCCTCGTGGTTGGCCTCGATATCGTTAAGCCGGTAGAGATAGTTGACCATGATCCCGGCCGATTGCTGCAGGCCCTTGGCCGATGCGTCGGCCAGCCAGTTCAGCTGCTCGACGCGCGCGCCATTGCTCAGGTGAAAATGCGCGACCGGGTCGAGCGCCCGCCCCGACGGCGCCCGCTCGCGCAACAGATAGCGCGCGCACAGTCGCAACAGCGGCTCGCGCAGTGCGGCCGCGAGCTGCGGCTCGGCCTGCCAGTCGGCGCGGTCGAGCAGGGCCCCCAGATCGCGCTCGCCGATGCCGTCGCCGAGCGCTTCGAGGGCACTGCGCTCCGCCGGCAGCAGCAGCCTTTCGGGCGCCGCCTCGGTCTGGCGATCGAGCCAGGCGCGAAACCCGGGCAGCGGCGACAAGGTCGCGAACACCTTGAGCCGCGGCAGGTCGCGGGCCAACGCGTCGACCACCCGCTTGATCAGAAAGTCGCCAAAGCTGATCCCGGCCAGACCCTGCTGGCAGTTCGAGATCGAGTAGAAGATTGCGGTGTCCGCGGCTTGCGGATCGCCGACCGGTGCAGCCTCGTCGAGCAGCGCGTCGATATCGCTCGCCATGCCGGCGACCAGCGCCACCTCGACAAAGATCAGCGGCTCGTCTGGCATGCGCGGGTGAAAAAAGGCGAAACAGCGGCGGTCGGCTTCGAGCCGGTTCTTCAAATCGGTCCAGCTGCGGATCTCGTGCACCGCCTCGTAGGCCATCAGCTTTTCAAGGAGCGCCGCCGGCGATTCCCAGCCGATCCGCTTCAGCTCGAGAAAGCCGATGTCGAACCAATTGGCGAGCAGCCGCTTCAGATCCTCCTCGAGACCGCGCAGCAGCGGGTCGTTGCGGCCGAGGTCGAGCAGCTCGGCGCGCCGATCGACCAGGAACTTGACGCCCTCGGGCAGCGCATTGAACTGGCGCAGCAGGGTGATCCGCGGCGGCTCCAGGGCATTGCGCAGCTCGCGCTCGGCGGCGGCCCGCTCGCTCGGCCCGTCGGCCTTGGCCAAGGCCGCGCAGCAGCGATCGATCGCACCGCGGTCGACATCGAACTCGCCGGCGAGCAGCCGCAAAAAGCGCTCGCGTCCGTGGGCGTCGAGCAATAGATAGGTGCGGCCGAGGTCGGCCGCCCGGGCCCGCGCCGTAACCTCGCCGCCGCGCGCATCGAGACAGCTCAGCATCTGCTCGCGCAGCCGGCCGGCATCGTCCCCGGAAAGCTCGGGCCGCGGGGTCCGGGTCAAGACGCCGCGCGCCGACAGCGCGATGTCGCGCCAAGCGCCGCGCAGATTGGTCAACGTCCGGTCGAAGACACCCTCGAAAAACCCGGAGGGAGGGCGATCGTTCATGGCAGCCATCGCGGCAGTGGCGGGACCCGACAGAGACCCGAGTGCCGCATCGCCGTCAACCGCCAAGCGCAGCTTCCCCGCGCCTCAGCGCCAATTTGCGCGATGCCGGCGCCAGCCCCTCGACCAGATCCTCGGCCACCAGCCCGGCGCCGATTCGGCCGGCAGCGTCGCCGTGCAGCCACACCGCCGCCGCTGCCGCACGAAACGCCTCCATCTGCTGCGCCAACAGCCCCAGCACCATGCCGGCGAGCACATCGCCGCTGCCCGCCGTCGCCAGATCGGGCGGCGCGTTGGCGTTGATCGCGATCCGACCGTCGGGTGCGGCGATCACCGTGTCGGCGCCTTTCAGCACGACGACCGCACCACTCTGCCGGGCCGCCCGGCGCACCCGTTCGGGCTTGCTGCCGGCGGGATCGAACAAGCGCGCGAACTCGCCCTCGTGCGGGGTCATCACCACCGGCCCGCGGATTGCCGGGAACAGGGCCTGCGGGTCGCCGGCGAACGCGGTCAGCGCGTCGGCGTCGAGCACCGCGCGTTTGCCGGCTTCGAGGATGGCCAAGGTCTTGTCGCGGGTGTCGCCGCCGACCCCGGCGCCCGGGCCGATCAGCGCGGCATTGCGCCGCCGGTCGGCGAGCAAGGTGCGAAAATCGTCGAGCCCGCCGATCGGGTGGACGATGATCCCGGTCAGCGCCGCCGCGTAGATCGGGAAGGCGGCTTCGGGCGAAGCGACTGTGACGAGCCCGGCGCCGAGCCGCGCGGCGCCGCGGGCGGCCAGCCGGGCGGCCCCGGTCATCGCCGCGCCGCCGGCCACGAGCGCGTGCCCGCGGGTATATTTGTGGCTGTCGAGGCCGGGCCGCGGCAGATCGGAAAGCCACCAGGCGGGATCGTTCTCGACGGTGTCGGGGGCAATCTGGTCGAGCACCCGATCGGGGATGCCGATCTGCGCCAGTACCGTCCGGCCGCAATGGATCCGCCCTGGCAGCAGCAGGTGACCCGGCTTCTTGCGAAAAAAAGTAACCGTCAGCGCGGCCATCGGCGCCGCCCCGCGCACCGCACCGGTGGCGCCGTCGATCCCACTCGGCACGTCGACCGCGACCACCGGCAGCGCGCGCCGGCCAAGCGCCTCGACGACAGCGAGCGCCGCCCCGTCGAGCGGCCGCGCCAGCCCGGCGCCGAAGATCGCGTCGATCGCCAGATCGGCACCGTCGAGCGCCGCCGGCGTCAGCGCCGGAGTTGGCCCCGGCCAGCGTGCGGCGGCAGCAGCCGCATCGCCGCGCAACCGCGTGCGCTCGCCGAGCAGCGCCACCCGCACGTTCCAGCCCCGCTCGGCCAGGATGCGCGCGGCGACAAAGCCGTCGCCGCCATTGTTGCCGGGGCCGCACAGCACGACGAGCGGCCGCGGCGGCCAGCGCCGCGAGACGGCGTCGGCGACAGCCAGTCCAGCATTTTCCATCAGGGTGATGCCGGGGATGCCGCCGGCGATCGTCTGGGCGTCGGCCAGCGCCATTTGCGGCGGGGTCAGCAGCGCCATTTTGCCCCAGCCCTCGGATGAAATCGGCATGCCCCAGATGTGGGATGCGGGCCACGCGCCGGGAAGGCCGGCTCCGCCGCCCCGGTCCCGATGCCCTGGTCCCGATGCCCCGGTCCCGATGCCCTGGTCCCGATGCCCTGGTCCCGATGCCCTGGTCCCGATGCCCTGGTCCCGATGCCCTGGTATTGACGGGTTGCGCGCGAACCGCTACTTCCACCTGCGACGGCGGGTGTAGCTCAGTTGGTTAGAGCGCCAGATTGTGGATCTGGATGTCGCCGGTTCAAATCCGGTCACTCGCCCCAGCTTTTGGACCCGATCCCCGACCCAGGAAATCACCTTCGCGGCAAAACGCGCCGGCGGAAACCGCTCAGACCGGGATGACGACAGGAAGGCGCGATGAAAAGAGCTCAAACACGCAGGCCGCGGACCCACGAACGCTCCGCCCGGCGCAAGGCCAAGCTCAAAGCCAAACGCCGGCGCCAGCGCGCCCGGGCGCAGGGTTAGGCCGACCTCGACGGGACATGCCGCCCACCCGCCCGTGCGCCGCCCGCCGATCCGTGATCAGCAATGGGTGGCGCGGCAGGCCGGGCACAGCCCGCGCGCCTCGATGACCTGGCGGGCGACGGCAAAGCCGCGACCCTCACCGAGCCGACGCAGGCTTTCCACGATTTCGCCGTCGCGGATCTCCTCCGCAGCACCGCAGTCGTCGCAGATCATGAACTGGCTTTCGTGCGGGTGGTCGACATCGGCGCAGGCGACATAAGCGCTGATGCTCTCGATCTTATGGATCAGCTTGCCGGCAAGCAGGAAGTCGAGCGCGCGATAAACGGTGGGCGGCCCGAGACGACCGCGCTCGCCCTGCAACTCGGCGAGTAGCGCATAAGCCCCGATCGGCTGCCGCGAGGCCAGGATCAGCTCCAGCACCCGCCGGCGCACCGGAGTCAAGCGCAGCCTGCGGCCGGCACAGATCCGCTGGGCCCGCGCCAGCGCGCGCTCGATCTCCCGGGGCCTCATCGCAGGTCTCTCCGGCCGCTCGCTCGGCGGTTCACCATTCAAGGCCACCTTACGGTAATTCGGCAGCGCTCGGCAACACGCGGCACCGGATAGACAAGCTTTAGGCCGGCCTCTATTTTCGCCGACGGGCGCGACTTGCGCCGTGCGCCGGGGGGACGGGTCGGAATGCCGCCGCGTCGGCTGAGGCTCGGGGTCATCGCGGTGTGGCTCGGCGTCATCGCGCTGGGCGTCAATGCGCTGGTCCCGATCCATCTCGCCTTCGATCTCGACCACGCCTTCGAGGCCGTGGCCCAGCGCCAACACGCGCCGGCGCTGAGGCATGACCTCAGCTGGCGGCTGCTGGCGCTGCTGACCGGGCATCTCGACGGCGACGAGTCACCCGGCGACAAGACCGACGGCCACAGCAAGCACCATCACCCGGATTGCGCGGTGTGCAGTTCGCTCGGCACCCTCGCCGGCTTCGCCCCGGCGATGGCCGTCCCGCTGCCGACGCCGACCCGCATCGAGGCTCCGATGCTACTGGCGGCGGCCGACCGCGCGCCGCCCGCCGCGACCGCGCTCGCCTACCGCTCCCGTGCACCCCCGATCGCCAGGGCTTGCTCGACGACATAGCCCAACCTGCCGGAGCCGCATCGCGGCGCGCCGGCACTTCGCGATTGTTTACGGAGCACGATCATGCACCGCGTAGTTTGCCGCGGCATCGCCGCTGCGGCCGTGGCGGCGTTGCTGCCAGGCGCCGAGGCGATGGCGCACGGCTTTGCCGGCGACCGCTTTTTCCCGGCGACGATCCTGACCGACGACCCGTTTGTCGCCGACGAGATGTCGCTGCCGACCATCAGCCTCAATCCGACCCAGAGCGACGGCTCGCGCGAACTCGATGTTGGGCCGGATCTGTCGATGCTGATTACCCCGAAATGGGATTTCACCATCGGCAGCGACTGGCAGCATATCCGTTCACCCGGCCTGCCGACCGTCACCGGCTGGGGCGGGCTCAACACCGGAACGCAATATCAGCTGTTTATCAACGCGCCACACGAGGCGATGGCGCTCGCTGGGCTTAACGTGAACTGGGCGAATACAGGCAGTCAGGCGGTGGGCGCGCCCAATTTTACGACGCTGTCGCCGACCTTCGACTTCGGCAAAGGCTTTGGCGACCTGCCCGATTCGCTGCCCTGGCTGCGCCCGCTCGCGCTGACCGGCAATATCGCCCTCGACGTTCCGACCCAGACCGAGACCATGGGGGTGAAGAACCCCGACGACGTCTTTTACGGCTTCGCGATCGAATACAGCATTCCCTATTTGCAGGAAGAAGTTCGCGACGTGGGGCTCGGGCCTCCGTTCAACCGACTGATCCCGCTGGTCGAATTCGCGCTGACCTCGCCGTTTAACCGCGGCTATAGCGGGACCACGACCGGCACGGTCCAACCCGGGGTCATCTGGGCCGGGCAATATTTCCAGGTCGGCGCCGAGGCGATCATCCCGACCAACAACCTGTCGGGGCACGGGATCGGCGGGGTGGTACAGCTGCATTTCTATCTCGATGACCTGTTCCCGCACAGCATCGGCCGGCCGATCTCCCAATGGTGACCCAGCGCACGATGGGGGCAGCGGCGGTCTTCGCCGCCGTTGCCCTCGGCGCGCCCGCGGTGCAGGCGCACGCCTTTCTCGATCATGCGAGCCCGGCTGTCGGCAGTTCGGTGCCGACCGCGCCGGCGGCGGTGACGATGTGGTTCACGCAACAGCTGGAACCGGCTTTCACCACGGCAACAGTGACCGACCAAGCCGGCAACCAAGTCGATACCGGCCCGGCTCAGGTCGATCCCAAAGACCCGACCGAGCTGCGGGTGTCGCTGAAGAAGTTGCCGCCCGGCACCTACAGCGTCGCGTGGCACGCCCTCTCGGTCGACACTCATACGACCACCGGGCACTTCACCTTCACCGTGGGTGGCGGATGAGGTGCCGCGGCAGCAATCGCCGGCGATGCTGACGCAGCGGGGGTGCGATGGATGATTATTTGATCGCGGCGCGGGTGGTTCATTACGCGTCGACGATATCGCTCGCCGGGCTGTTCGCCTTCCTCTGCCTCGTCGCCGCCCCGGACGGCTCGGAAAGCCTGCGCCGACGGCTGTCTCTCCTCGGCTGGGCGAGCCTGCTGCTGGCGCTGGTTTCGGGCTTGGCCTGGCTCCTGGTGTTGGCGGCTAAGTTGAGCGGCCAGCCGCTCGACCTGGTGTTGCCTCAAGGCGTCGTCACGACCGTGCTGACCCGCACCCGCTTCGGCGAGGTCTGGCTCGCGCGCTTTGTGCTGGCGATGCTGCTGGGGCCCTGCCTGCTGGCCCGGCAACGCTGGCACCCACGCGTGTGGAACTGGGCCGGCCTGGTGCTCGCCGGCGGCCTGCTCGGCAGCCTCGCTTGGGCGGGCCATGGCGGGGCGACGCCGGGCCGGCCGGGCGAATTGCACCTCGCCGCCGACATTCTCCATCTGCTCGCCGCCGGCGCCTGGCTCGGCTCCTTGATCCCGCTGGCGCTGCTGTTGGCCGAGACGCGGCGGATCGGCGATCCCGACTGGGCGGCGGCGGCGCGGCGCGCGGTCCGGCGCTTTTCGATATTGGCGGCGGCGAGCGTCGCCATCCTGTTCACCGCCGGCCTGGTCAACACCTGGTTCCTCGCCGGCACCGTCCCGGCCCTGCTCGGCACCCTCTACGGCCGGCTGCTGCTCGCCAAGATCGCGATCTTCGCGATGATGGTGACGTTCGGCGCGGTCAACCTGCTGCGGATGGGGCCGCGTCTCGCGCCAATTTCGGGCACGCGAACGACGATCTGGACAGCGGCGATCGATCATCTGCGGCGCAACGCGCTGATCGAGGCCGGGCTCGGGCTGATCGTCCTCGCCATCGTCGGCCTGCTCGGCATCCTGCCGCCGGGCCTGCACTCCGAGCCCGGCTGGCCGTTGCCGTTCCGCCTCGCGCTCGGCGCGCTCGCGACCCCGACCGCGGTGGCGCTGGCGATCGTGGCGGCGCTCGCTGGCGCCTGCGCGGCTGCCGGTGTCGCCCTCGCGGCGGCCGGCCATTACCGGGCGATGATAATCGCCGGCGTCGGTTTCGTCCTCTGCTTCGGTCTCGGCGCGATCTTTGTGCGGCCGGCGGTCGAGCCCGCCTATCCGACCAGCTTCTACGCCCCGGCCGAACCCTACGCCGCCGCCGCGGTGGTCCGTGGCGCCCGCCTTTATGCCGAGAACTGCGCCCTCTGCCACGGCGCCGGCGGCCGCGGCGACGGTCCGGCCGCCGCCGGCCTCGCGGTGCATCCGGCCGATCTGACCGCGCCGCATCTGTTTGCCCATAGCCCGGGCGATCTCTTCTGGTGGGTCAGCAACGGCCGCGCCCACGGCGTGATGCCGGGCTTTGCCGCGGTGCTGGCCCCGGCCGAGCGGTGGGACGTGATCAACTTCGTGCGCGCCCGCGCCGCCGGCGTTTTGTCCGGCCAGCTCGGACCCACGGTATCGACCACCGCCACTTCGGCGATCCCCGACTTCGCCTTCCAGTCGGAAGGCCGCCAGCACACCCTCGACGACGTTTTGAAGACCGGGCCGGCATTGCTGGCACTGTTCGGCCGACCGCCATCCACTGCGCGCCTGGCCCAGCTCGCGGCGGTGCCGCAGCAGAGCGGCGGCCGGCTGTCCATCGTGGCGGTCGCTCTCACCCCTGCCGCCGCGCCCGGCGATGCCGAGCAGCCAGTGCCGCTGGTCGGCGTCTCGGCCGATGTTGTCAGCACCCTGTCGCTGTTCGACGCCGGCAATCAGGGCGAGACCGATCTGCTGCTCGACCGAGCCGGCAATCTGCGCGCCCGCTGGACCGAGAGCAGCCCGGGCGGGCTGCCCGACGCCGCCGCGATGGCCGCCGCCGCGGTCGAGGCCGCGCGGTTTCCGGCCGCCCCGGTCAACCATGCCGGCCACACCGGCTGAGGGGGCGAGAGCGGCGCGCCGGAAGTCCGCGCCGCCACCGCCGCTCGGGGATCGTCGGCGGCGGTCAGCCGGTCGGCACCACCCCGCGGCAGGATAGCGCTACCGTCGCGAACGAGCGTGGGCCATCCGGCCGTCCGGTCAGATAGGCGGCGCGCAGCTGGCGCTCGAGCCGGTCGCGCCGAACGGTGTCGAGGCTCGCGACATAATCGCCGAGCATGCCCTCGCCGCTGGCGAACGGCTCCCAGTAATCGGCGAAATCGGCGAACTCCATGCGGATCATCAACGAGCGCTGGTCGATTTCGGTCAGGCCCACCTCGGCCCAGATCCGCGGCAGCGCGCCCACCGCGTAGACCGGCCGCGACATGGTGCGGTCGCGCGCGGCGGCGGCGGCCTCGTCGAGCACCGCGGCGGTGTCCCAGAACATGCGGTTGGCGGTGGCCCCGCCCGGCGAATCCCAGAAGGCGGCGCAGACCACCCCGCCCGGCCGGGTGACCCGGCGCATCTCGGCGACCGCCAGTTCCGGCCGCGGCACCACCGAGGGCAGCACCAGCATCGACACGGCGCGGTCGAAGCTCGCATCGGCAAAGCGCAGCTGGGCGCCGTCGCCGTGCTCGATCGTGATGCGCGGGTCGCGGTTTTTCGCCTGTGCCGCGGCGAGATAGATCTCCGAATGGTCGATCGCGACGAGGCTGGCGATGTTTGCCGCCGCAGGAAGGGCGAAGGTCAGGCTGCCGGTGCCGCAGCCGACCTCCAGCACCCGTTCGCCATCGCGCACGCCGGCGTGCTCGATGAACAGCGGCGCCAGCCGCCGGCTCCAGCGGCCCATCAGCCTTTCGTAGTTGGCGGCATCGCGGGCATTGAACATCGACGGCATGGCCGGGCTCCCTCTGTTTCAGCCGACAAATTCGCGTACCAGCCCTGCACCCCGGTGGGCGGGATGGCCAGCGGGTGCGTGCCGGTCCGCCCGCGGTGGCTCGCCCCTGTTCCACCTGTTTTTATCAGGTGGGGATCAGGTGCCGGCAACGCCTTCATGACAATCCCGCACCGGTTCGCCAGCGTCCGACACCGCGATAATACAACGCGACTGCGGCAATTACGTGGTTGGCGATATCCATCCTTTTGGGGGAATCCATCCTTATCGTCGAGACGGAGATTCCCCCTGAGCGATGCCGGCACCGCGGCTGACCGGCGGCGCTATTCGGCCGCGATCGCCGCAGGCTGGAACCGCGACAGCGGCGCGCGGGCGGCGCCGGCCATCGGCTGCGGCCACCAGCGGTCCTCCCATTCGGCAAAGAGATCGCCGAGCTGCGGCATCACCTTGTCGGCAAAGAGGCGGGTGTTGTACTGTGCCAATCCCTTGTTCATGTTGCCGAACTGCAAGAGCAGCATCAGGTGGCCGACATTGAGGTCGGTCGCGACCTGGCGCAGTTGGGCGGCGACCTCGTCGGGCGAGCCGATGATCACGTAGCCCTTGTCGACGATCGCATCCATCTCTCGGGCCAGCATCTGAAACTTCGATTCGTAGCGCGAGGCCTGGGCCGCCAACGCGACCTGGCTCTGGATGCCGCGCCGCTGGGTTTCCTCAGTCGCATAGCCGGGCGGCCCGGCGAAGCGCGGATCGACATGCAGGCAGCGGCCATAGAAATACTCGGCCGGCTCGCGGTAAAGGCGAAAGGCCTCCTCGCGCGTCTCGGCGACGCCGACGAACTGCAGGAACCCGGCGCGGTACGGATTGCGGTCCTTGCCGAGCCGGGCCATCTCGTCCCAGAACCCTTGCATCGTGGCCTGGCCGGCCTGGTAGCCGTAATACGACAGATAGCAGTAGACGTAATCCATCTGGGCGCACCATTGCCAGGTCTCGACCGAGCCGCCGCCCGGGATCCAGATCGGCGGGTGCGGCTTTTGCACCGGGCGCGGCCAGATGTTGACATAGCGCTGCTGGTTGAAGCGGCCATTGAAGGCGAAGGTGTCTTGTTCGGTCCAGGCGCGCATCACCAAGTCGTGGGCTTCGAGATAGCGCTCGCGCAACAGGCTCGGGTTCTGGCCGTAGGCGTAACAGGTATCCATCGGCGAGCCGACCGGGAAGCCGGCGATCAGCCGCCCGCCCGAAATCACGTCGATCATCGCGAATTCCTCAGCGACGCGGGTCGGCGGGTTGTAGAGGGCGAGCGAATTGCCGAGCACGCACAGCGCCACATCTTTGGTGCGCCGGGCCAAGGACGAAGCGATCAAATTCGGCGACGGCATCAGCCCGTAGCCGTTCGAATGGTGCTCGTTGACGCAGATTGCGTCGAAGCCGCATTCGGCGGCGAATTCGAGCTCGTCCATGAAGTCGTTATACATCATATGGGCGCGCCGCGGGTCGAACAGCGAGGAATGAATGTCGACCCAGACCGAGGGATGCTGGTCGCGGAAATCGTCCGGCAGCTCGGTATAGGGCATCAGGTGGAACCATAAGAGCTTCATCGCGCTCACTCCCGTCGCCATGCGCGGAAACCAGCCTGAGCGCCGGCTATAGCGGCGTCAAGCCGCAAGGCGGCGCAACGCGCGCGGCGGCGAACCCATCGCCATTGGATTGCCAGGCCAGATCGGCGCACGCCGGTCGCGCGAAGCGGAGATTGGCGATATGCTGGCCGATCCAACCAGATCAGAGGCCAAACGTGCCCCGCTGCCGAGGTCGACGGCATTTCCCTGGTGCCATGGCGATGCTGACCATGCTGGCTGTGGCCGGCTGCGCCCTCCCCACGCGATCGCCAAACCCGCTCCTCGGCACCTGGGCCAACACCGACCACCAGACCATCACCATTCGCCCCGACACGGTCGTGCTCAATCAGCCGAACGGGCGCGACGCTGCACTTGGCGGCGATGTGTGCGGCGGCAATTTCAGCTTTGCCTATGCGCGCGAAAGCAGCCAGGCACTGATCCAACTGCTGCCGCGCCAGCCCGACCTCGCCAAAAAATTAGCCGCCCTGCTGGTGGAGCCTGCCTACCCGGTGGCCCGCCTGCACTGCGATCGTGGCGACCAAACCTATGTCCTCCTGAATGACCACCAGATTGTCGCAATCTATCGCGACGGTGATATCGGCGCGATCGAGAGGCTGGCGCGGCAATGACCTGTGTTATATTTAGGGCTGAAAGTGAGCGGGTGCAGGCTGGATCGTGGCAGAGGCGAGGCGGACTGAGCGGCGGCACTGGCTGTTCTATCCGGCGCTGACGGGCGTCGGGATGGCCATGCTCGCTTCCTGCGCCAGAACTTCGCCGCCGCCGCCGGCGCCGCATGCGGTCGCGACGCTGCCGGTGCTCCCGACTTGGCAACCGCCGCCGCGGCGGCGGTATTTTCCGGTTCCGGCGCGCAAGCCGGCACCGCCGCCGACGAGCGATCAATCGATCGCCGGCAGCGCCGAGCCGGCGCTGGCGATGGCTGGGCCCGAAGCCGGCATGCGCCCGCCCGGCGTCGCCGCGCCGCCGCCGCATCAGCTGATCGGCCTCGACCAGGGGGCCGCAACCCGTCTGTTCGGCGCGGCCAGCGCGCGCTACGAGGCGCCCCCGGCCACGGTGTGGCGCTACCGCAGCGCCGCCTGCGAGCTCGACCTCTACTTCTACCTCGACCTGCGCAGCGGCAAGATGCGCACCCTGCGCTACGCGTTCAAAGGCGGCGCTGCCGACCCCGGCCAAAGGCAGGATTGCCTGCGCTCGCTGGTTGCCGCCGGCGGGAGCTAGGGCCGGTTCGACGATGGTGCATCTGCTTCTGGTCGACGACGACGATCTGTTCCGCGAATTGCTCGGCCTCAATCTGGTCGACGAGGGATACGAGGTCACCCCGTTCGACAACGGCCACGACGTGCTCGCCTATCTCGAAGAGGGCGGCGGCGCCGACGCGATGCTGCTCGATTGGCGCATGCCGCAGCTGACCGGCATCGAGGTGCTGCGCCGCATCCGCGGTCGCGGGATCGCGATCCCGGTGATCTTTCTGACCGCGCTGTCCGACGACATCTACGAGGAGGCGGCGCTGGCCGGCGGTGCGGTCGATTTCATCGACAAGTCCCGGCGCCTGACGATCCTGGTCAAGCGCCTGCAGCTGATCACCGCGGGCGCACGGCCGCTCGGCGATGCCGACGCGCCGCGACCGGAGGTCGTGGCACTCGGCCGGCTGGAGCTGCGGTTTGACACCAACCGGGCGCTGTGGGCCGGAAACACGGTCGAGTTGACGTTGACCGAATTCAGGATTTTGGCGCGGCTCGCCGAAAAGGCGGGGCAGGACGTCGGCTATCGTGAGATCTATGATCTCGTGCACGGCAAGGACTTTGTCGCCGGCCATGGGGCAGAGGGGTACCGCGCCAATGTCCGTACCTTCATCAAGCGTATCCGCAAGAAGTTCCGCGACAGCGATCCCAACTTCGACCACATCCGGAATTATGCCGGTTTCGGATATCGCTGGACCGGACCAGGATAGGCGGCGGCGGACCCTGCGTTGGGCGTGGTCGCTGACGACTAAAACCGGGCTGTTGGCGATCATTTTCCTGCTGGTGCCGGTTTTTCTCTATATCGAATTCAGCAACGCCTATGAGGAGGGCCAGCAGCTGCTGCTGCGCAGCGTGCGCGACGAGGGGCGGGTGATCAGCCAGTCGCTGTTGCCGCTGCTGCAAACCGCCGACATCGACAGCTTGCCCCAGCTCGGCCCCACCCTCGCCCGCTTCGCCGGCGAAGTCACCACGATCAAGCTGTTGCTGGCGCCGGCCGGGGCCGGCAGCGACGGGTTCTTTTATGTGGCCTCGTGGCCCACGGTCGAGCCCGCCAATCTGCAGGCGGAGCGCAGCACGCTTGCCGAGCAGGGCGTGCTCGCCAATCTCGCGCAGAATTGTCATGGCGAGCGGCCGTTCTCGCTGATCTATCATCGGCCGACCGGCGGCGCCGAAATCGTCACCGCGGTGACCCCGCTGGCGACCGCGGTAGGATGCTGGGCAGTGGTCTCGTCGTTTTCGCCGGACGCGTTTCCCTCGGCGCATTTCGGCCAGCCCTACTGGGCGACGCCGCCGGTGCGCATCGCCGCGGTGATCTATCTGGCGATGGCGCTGATCACCTTTTCAACCTTGCTCGGCGTGCGCGGCGGCTTGCGCCGCTTCGCCCGCCGGGCGCGGCGGATCCGCGACCAGGGACCCGATGCCGGATCGTTCGGGGCCCGCGCCGACGTGCCGGAATTGGCCGAGGTCGCCGCCGAGTTCGACCGCATGGTCGAAGCCTTGCACCGCTCCGCCGCCGAAATCCGGCAGACGGCCGAGGACAACGCCCACGCCTTCAAGACCCCGATCGCGATCATCCGGCAATCGCTCGAGCCGCTGCGCCGCGCGCTCCCCGAAGACAACAGCCGCGTCCGCCGGGCGCTCGGCGTTGTTGAACATGCGCTCGACCGGCTCGACGGTCTGGTCGCATCGGCGCGCGAGCTCGACGAGGCCGCCGCCGATCTGATCGACGAGCCGCTGGTCCCGGTCGATTTGGGCCGCGTCATCGGCAGGATGATCCAGACCCGCTCGGCAATCCGCGACAGCCGCGACGTGACGATCGTGCTGGCCAGCCGCGACTTGACCATCACCGCGGATCTGCTGCCCGGCCTCTATGTCCTCGGCAGCGAAGCGATGATCGAAACCGTCCTCGACAATCTGATCGACAACGCCGTCTCGTTCTCGCCCGCCGGTGGCGAAATCCTGGTGCATCTGACCCATGACGGCAGCTTTGCCGACCTGACCGTTTCCGACCGCGGCCCGGGGGTGCGCGAGGAGCAGCTCGAGCGCATCTTCGAGCGCTACTATTCCGAGCGCCGCGCCGATGAGCCGGAGGAAGCGGCGGACGAGGCGGCACCGACCTATTTCGGCATCGGGCTGTGGATTGCGCGGCGCAATGTCGAGGCGATGGGCGGAACGATCTCGGCCGAAAACGCGATGCCGCAGGGGCTCAGGGTCCGCATCCGGCTGCCGCTGGCCCCCGGTCGCGGCTGAGCGGCGAGGCCAAATCCGGCGATGGAGGCTCGGCTCAAGACCGCGATCTGGATCAGGGCGCTGATCCGTCGCTGCGACCTGGCCGCGGTTGCGGTGGCGGTAGTGGCGCGCGGCGACGGCGATTCGGGCGCGGTGCTGATCAAGCTCAACGGCCGCGACGAGGGCTGCGCGGTGCTGGCTCAGGCGCGCGGACCGGATGGCGAGCTCATCTGGATGCGGGCCACCGGCGGCGCCGCGGTTGCCGAGGCCGATGCCGATGCCTATGTCGCCCGCCAGCGCGGCCGCGATCCGGATCTGTGGGTGGTCGAGATCGAAAGCCGGGCACCCGAAGCGGTGCTCGATGGGAGAATCGTTTGAACCGGCCGCCAAAGACGCCGGCCCCCAGGACGCCGGCCCCCAAAGACAACCGTGCGGCCATCAGAGACAAGGCCGGGGAGACAAGGCCATGGGGTTCAGCATCCTGATCGTCGACGACGAGCCCGACCTGCAGGATCTCTTTCGCCAGCGCTTTCGCCATGAGGTGCGCGAGGGGCGCTATGTGCTGCACTTTGCCGCCTCGGGCGAGGAGGGATTGCGCCGCCTGGCCGAGTTCGGGCCGGAGCTGATCGTGATCCTCTCCGACATCAACATGCCGGGCATGGACGGGCTCGCCCTGCTGCGCGAGGTCAAGCAGCGCCGGCCGGAGCTTCCGGTGGTAATGGTGACGGCCTATGGCGACGCCGCCCGGATGCACACCGCCGAGGAACTCGGCGCCGCAGCCTTTCTCGCCAAGCCGATCGATTTCGGGCGGCTGAAGCAACGGCTCGCCGAGCTGACGCCGGGTCAGCCGAAGCCATGATCGCCGAAGCTATGATCGATGGCTGGGCGCGGTCCGTCGCCAAATTCGTTGCTTCGTGGGCAGCCGCCTGCGCACTCTCGGCGAGGATGATGACAGGGTGCCTGGGGATGCCGGTGGGGATGCCGGTGGGGATGCCGGCGGCAAGTTTGCCCAAGCGGCGGCCGGGAACCATGCTCGCGGCGCTGGTTCTGTTGCTTGCCGGTGCGGCGCCGGGCTGGGGCGCGGAGCCCGCGGCCCCGGCCGGCAGCGACGCCGCGATTGCGCAAAGCCTGGCCGAGATGCTGCGCGACGCGCGGAAGGTGATCTCGAATAACGAGCCGCTGATCAACAATCCCGATATCGGCGACAAACACCTGACCGGAGAGGTGGTGCTGAACCAGGCCGCCGCGATGTACCGCAAGGCCACCGGCGTGGACCCGAATACGGTCGACCCGGCCTCACGCGAGGGACATCTGCTGCGGGTGCTGATGAAAGCCATCGTCGTGGTGGCGAACGACAATCAAGCGACCATCAACGAGAAGGGGGTGGGCTTCAAGGGCCTCATTCCGGCGGTGTTCGGCCGGCTCGTCAGTGAGACCTTCAACGGGCTGGCCAATGGCGAAGCCCTGATCAAGATCACTGCACCGCCCGACCTCGTGCGCAACCGCAAGGCGTTGCCCGATGCCTGGGAAACCAAGGTGATCGAGACCAAGCTGCTGAACCCCGATTGGCCGCATGGCCAGCCTTATTCGGCGACCGTGGACATCGACGGGCGCATGGCCTACCGCTTCGCCGTGCCGGAATATTACACCCAGTCCTGTCTCGCCTGTCACGGCATGCCGAAGGGTGCGCTCGACATCACCGGCTACCCAAAGGAGGGCCGCAAGCTCGGCGACCTCGGCGGCGTGATGAGCATCACGCTGTTCCGCTGACGCGGGGTTCAGCCGAGGTGAGCGCCGTGGCGACAACGAGATGATCGGGCGGCTGACGATCCGGGGGCGGCTGATCGTGCTGTCGAGCGCGCTCCTCCTCGTCCTGATCGGCACCAACGGGTATCTGAACCGCGAGCTTGCCGAGAATTCGGCCGAGATGGTCAAGGCCGCCCAGCTGCTCGAGGTCATCGAGGATGCGAACAGCGCGCAGATCGCCTTTGGCGAGATGCGCTACTGGATGACCGACCTCGCGGTCAGCATGCTGATGCTCTCCCAGCACAACGCCACCGCCGCTCGTGTCGACATGGAACGGGATCTCGACCGGCTGGGTCAGCATCGCCCGCATGCCGTTGCCGTGGTCCGTGCCGAACTCGTGCAGTACCACCGCCTGGCCGAACGGGCGATCGACCAGTACACCGCCGACCACCGGGTGATGGGCAACGCGCTGCTGGCCCAGGCCAGCGAACACAGCGTCGAGGTCGACCGGCTGCTGAGCGCGATCGTCGCCGAAGAGACCCGCCTGGCCATCGCCGCGCGCGAGCGGGCGGTGAGCGGGGCGGCGGCGGCGACGCGGGTGTCGCGCATCGTGGTCTCGGCCGCGATCTTCGTCGGCGCGTTGTTGACCTTGCTGGTGCTGCGCTCGATCGCAGTGCCGCTGCGCCGGCTGGTGGCGGCGATGGACGGGCTCAACGCGGGCGATCTCGCGGTGGCGATCCCGCCGGCCGGGCCGGACGAGATCGGCGCGATGGCGCGCACCCTCGCCGCCTTCCGCGACACGCTCGAAGAGCTGCGCAAGCTGATCGAGGAGCAGCGCCGGCGCGAAAGCGAGCTGCGCGCCGCCCACGACCAGCTCAAGGCGGCCCAGGCCAATCTGGTTCAGGCGGAAAAGATGGCCTCGCTCGGCCAGCTGACCGCCGGCATCGCCCACGAGATCAAGAACCCACTCAATTTCGTCAATAATTTTGCCGAGTTGTCGCGCGAGCTGCTCGACGAATTGCACGACGCGATCGCATCGGCATCGGTGGCGGACAGCGCCGGCGAGATCGACGAGCTGATCGCGACCTTAAACGGCAATCTCGCCAAGATCGCCGAGCACGGCCGGCGCGCCGACGGCATCGTCAAGAGCATGCTGCTGCATTCGCGCGGCGACAGCGGCGAGCGCCGGCAGACCGACCTCAACGCGCTGATCGAGGAGGCGCTCAACCTCGCCTATCACGGCGCGCGGGCCCAGGACCAGGGCTTCAACGTCACCATCGAACGCGTTTTCGACCCGGGTCTCGGCCCTGTCGGGGTGGTTCCGCAAGACATCACCCGGGTGTTCCTGAACCTCTTCTCGAATGCGTTCTACGCGGTCAACAAGCGACGCCGCGAAGGCGGCGACCCGGCCTTCGCCCCGAAGCTCGAGGTCGCGACCCGTGATCGCGGCGACGGGGTCGAGGTGCGGGTGCACGACAACGGCACCGGCATGCCGCCCGAGGTGCGCGACAAGGCGTTCACCCCGTTCTTCACCACCAAGCCTACCGGCGAGGGCACCGGGCTCGGCCTGTCGATCAGCTACGACATCGTGGTCCAGGAGCACGGCGGCGCGATCGCCGTCGACAGCCGGCCCGGGGAATTCACCGAATTCACCTTGCGGCTGCCGCGCAACCCGCCCGTCACCGGCGCCGCCGCCGCCGAGACGCAAGCCTCGGCATGAGCGCCATGGCGCCGCCCGCTGGTGGCCCCGACCATCCCGATGTCCAGATCATCGAAACGGACGTGGCTTTCCAGCGGTTTTTGCGGATGGACGTGATCCGGTTTCGGCATCGCCGGTTTTCCGGAGAATGGAGCGCGCCGCTGACCCACGACGTGCTGCGCCGCGGCGAGGCGGTCGCGGTGGTGTTGTACGATCCCGACCGGGACCAGGTTGTCCTGGTCGAGCAGCTGCGCCTGCCGGCAATGCTGGCCGGCGCCTCGCCGTGGCAGATCGAGGTGGTGGCCGGTCTGGTCGAGGGCGGCGAGCCGCCGCAGTCGGTCGCGATGCGCGAGACCCGCGAGGAAGCCGGTCTGGCGCTCGAGGGCGAACTGGTCCCGATCCAGCGCTATCTGCCCTCGCCGGGGGCTTCGGACGAGAGTGTGTTGCTGTTCTGCGCCCGCGTCGATGCGAGCGCCGCCGCCGGGGTGCATGGTCTGGCGCAAGAGGGCGAGGACATTCGCGTCGTCGTCAGGACCATGGCCGAGATCGAAGCCATGCTCGACGCCGGTGCGGTCGAGAACGGCCACACCCTGGTGGGCCTCTACTGGCTCGTGCGCCATCGCGACGAACTGCGCCGGCACTGGGGAGTGCCGTGATCGACGAGCGGCGCGGCGCTCCTCAGCGGGTCGAAAATGCCCGGAAGTGCTTCGACAACGCCAGCCCCTGGCTCTGGTAGGACGAGCCGATGTCGCGGCCGTAGAGCTTGTCGGGCCGGGCGATCAGCCGCTCATAGACCAGCCGGCCGACAATCTGGCCGTGCTCGATCAGGAACGGGACCTCGTGCGCCCGCACCTCCAGCACCGCGCGGCTGCCCTTGCCGCCGGTCTCGGCCATGCCAAAGCCAGGATCGAAGAAGCCGGCGTAATGCACTCGAAACTCGCCGACCAGCGTGTCATAGGCCAGCATCTCCGCCGCCTGGTCGATTGGTATCGCCACCGGCTCGCGCGACGCCAGAATGTAAAAATCCTCAGGGTCCAATATTATTCCCTCACCGGCTCCCTTGAATACCGGATCCCAAAACTCACGCACGTGGTAGTGATTGATTTTGTCAACGTCGATTACCGGCGTGTGCTTCCTGGCCTTATAGCCGACGAAGCCATCCTCTAGCGTACCACTTACATCCACGGTAACCGCCAGACCGCCCTCGATCAACTCCCGGCCGATCGGGACACCGGGCGGCGCGATGCTGAAGCCGACCTCTTCGTGCAGCCGGCGCAGCGCGGCGTTGCTCGACGTCGGCCGCCCGCGCCGCACCCGAAGCTGCACCAGCCGCGAACCCTTGCAAACGCGAATGCTGAACGATCGAGGCGACAGCTCGGCGTAAAGCGGGCCAGAATAATTCGATCTTATCGCGTCGAACTCGGTGCCATGGTCGGTGATGACGCGCGCGAATACGTTAAGCCGGCCAGTCGAACTTTTCGGATTGGCGGAGCCCGAGGTGCGATACCTCAGCGCCAGATGCTCAAGGAGGGGCACGATATAGACGCAATCCCGTTCGAGGACTGCACCTTCCCGCAGGTCGAGGGTGTGGAGCCGCATACGACACAGTTTCTCGGCAACCGTGCTTCCGGTGCCCGGAAGAAAGCTCGCCCGCACCCGATGGGCGACGTTGCCCAGCCGCAGATCGATGCTCGCCGGTTGGATCTGATCGTCGGCGATCGGCTCCAGCGAGCGGATCTCATGCGTCCGCTCGATGGCATCGCGCAATAACTGGTACGGCAAGATCCCGGTCGCGTGCTCGAGCTCTCTGGGCTCGGGCGGGGGAAACAGTTCGCCGGTCGGGGCCTCGGGCACCGGAAACAGCTGTGCTTCGCGGCTGTGGGTCATCGGACAGAGTTCCGGGCGAGAAGCGCCGCGCGCCGGGCCTCCCGAATACCCGACCGGGTCTCCCGAATGCCCGACCGGGTCTCCCGAATGCCCGACCGGGTCTCCCGAATGCCCCAAGGGTGACCCCGGATCAGCCGGGCGGGCCGATCGCACAGTGAACCCTGCCAATCACACATTGAACCGGAAATGCATGATGTCGCCGTCGCGGACGATGTAATCGGCGCCTTCGAGGCGCATGCGGCCGGCGTCCTTGGCGCCCTGCTCGCCGCCATGGGCGACGAAATCCTCGTAGGAGATGGTCTCGGCGCGGATGAAGCCCTTTTCGAAATCGGTATGGATGCGGCCGGCGGCCTGCGGCGCTCGGGCGCCGCGTTCGACGGTCCAGGCGCGCGCTTCCTTGGGGCCGACGGTCAGGAAGGTGATCAGATCGAGCAGCGCATAGCCCTCGCGGATCACCCGGCCGAGGCCAGCTTCGGCGAGCCCGAGCGAAGCCAGAAACTCGGCCCGCTCGCCGGCATCGGCGAACTGCGCCAATTCGGCTTCGATCGCCGCCGAGATCACCACCGAACGGGCGCCGCGGGCGGCGGCATAATCGGCGAGGCGCCGGCTTTCGGCATTGCCCGCAGCGGCGCTGGCCTCGTCGACATTGGCGATGTAGAGGGCGGGCTTGGCGCTCAGCAGATTGAGGGCGTCGAGGCTCTTTTGCCGATCGGCGCCGACCACCGAGCGCGCCGGCTCGCCCGCGCGCAACGCCGCCAGCACCGGCTCGATGATGCCGACCAAGGCCTTGGCCTCGCCGTCGCCGCCGCGGGCGCGCTTGTTGACCGCCACGGCGCGCCGTTCGAGGCTGTCGAGATCCGCCAGCATCAGCTCGGTTTCGACGGTCTCGACGTCGCGGATCGGGTCGACCGAGCCCTCGACATGGACGACATTGCTGTCGGCAAAGCAGCGCACCACGTGGGCGATCGCGTCGACCTCGCGGATATGGCCGAGAAACTGATTGCCGAGCCCCTCGCCGCCGGCGGCACCGCGCACCAGCCCGGCGATGTCGACGAATTCGAGCTGGGTCGGGATGATCTTCGCCGATTTCGCCAGGCGCGCGCAGACCGCGAGCCGCTCGTCGGGCACCGCGACGCGCCCGACATTGGGCTCGATCGTGCAGAATGGGTAATTCGCCGCCTCGGCCGCCTCGGTCGCGGTCAGGGCATTGAAAAGCGTGGATTTGCCGACATTGGGCAAGCCGACGATGCCGCAGCTGAAACCCATCGGCTCAGGGTCGCAGCGGAGCGGGCGGCGCGGCCTCGGGCGCCGGCGGCGCCATGCGGCGGGCGACCTCGCTCATGAACGCCTCTGGCAGGCCCGAAAGCAGCAATGGCGCGGTCTCGGCCACCGCGTCAATCAGCGGCTCGACCCATTCGCCGATCTCGTCGGCCGGAAAGTTTTGCAGCACGTAGGGTTGCACCAGCTCCTTGATCCCCGGATGACCGACCCCGATCCGCACCCGCCAGTAATCGGGGCCGATCAGCGCGTCGATCGAGCGCAGGCCGTTATGGCCGGCGCTGCCGCCGCCACGCTTGACCCGCAGCTTGCCCGGCCGCAGATCGATCTCGTCATGGATCACGACGATGTCCTCGGGCGCGATCTTGTAAAAGCTCATCGCGGCAAGCACTGCCTCGCCCGAGGCATTCATAAAGGTCTGCGGCTTCAGCAGCAGCCGGCGCTCGGACCCGATCGTGCCCTCGGCGAGTTCGCCCTTGAAGCGGTTGCGAAACGGACCGACCGCGTAGCGGCGGGCGATCGCATCGAGCGCGAGAAAGCCGATATTGTGGCGGTTGCGGGCGTAGCGGGGGCCCGGATTGCCGAGGCCGACGACGAGACGCATCGTGGCACCTGCGCCGCCGCGATCCCGCCGACCTCAGGGCGCCGCCGCCGGCTGCTCGGCAGCGGGCGGTGCGGCGGCGGCGGTCGCCGCCTCCTCGCGCACCGCTTGCGAGGGCGCGATGCTGGCGATCGTGAAATCGCGCCCGGTGATGGTCGGCCGGCAGCCTTCCGGGATCGCCACCGCGCTGATGTGGACGCTGTCGCCGATATCGAGCCCTTCGAGGCTGACGGTCAAATGGTCCGGGATGTTGTCGACCGGGCAGACCAGCTCGACCGCATGGCGCACGATGTTGAGGATGCCGCCGCGGCGCACCCCGATCGACTGCTCGTGATTGGTGAAGACGACCGGCACGCTGACCGTGACCCGGGTATCGGCGCCGACCCGCATGAAATCGACATGCAGCGGCGCGTCGGTCACCGGGTGATACTGCACCTCGCGCGGCAGGGTGCGCTGCACCGCGCCGTCGAGCGAAAGATCGACCAGCATCGCGAGGAAGCCGCGCTTGGCCAGCGCCCGCGACAATTCGCGCGGATCGAGGCTGATCGGCGTCGGTTCCTGGCCGCCGCCATAGACGATGCCGGGAATGCGCCCCGCCCGCCGCGTCGCCCGGGCGGCGCCTTTGCCGGCGCGGTCGCGCAACTCGGCGCTCAGCGGAATGATCTCGGGCATCGACTAAGGCTCCTCTCGAAGGCGGGATGGCATCGGGCCTTTATATAGCCCAACCGATGATGATTTGGTGCGCTATCGGCATCGCGCCGGGCCCGCTGCCGCGCGGCAGCACGCCCGGCTCAATCGAACAGGCTCGAAACCGAGCGCTCCTCGCTGATCCGGCGGATCGCCTCGGCCATCAGCGGCGCGATCGACACCTGGCGGATGTTGCCGGCCTGCTGCACCGCCTCGGTGGCGACGATGCTGTCGGTCATGACCAGCATCTCGATCGGGGAGCCCGTGACCCGCGCCACCGCGTCACCCGACAACACCCCGTGCGTGACATAGGAAAATACCGACGAAGCGCCGGCCTCGATCAGGGCCGAGGCCGCATTGCACAGGGTGCCGCCGCTGTCGACCATGTCGTCGACCAGGATGCAGCGGCGGCCGGCGACGTCGCCGATGATGTTCATGACCTCGGACACCCCTGCCCGCTCGCGCCGCTTGTCGATGATCGCCAGGTCGGTGTCGAGCCGCCGGGCGATCTGGCGGGCGCGCACGACGCCGCCGACATCGGGCGAGACGATGATCAGCTCGCGGCGCGAATGATTATCCTGGATGTCCTTCACCAGCACCGGGGCGGCATAGAGATTGTCGGTCGGGATGTCGAAGAAACCCTGGATCTGGCCGGCATGGAGATCGAGGGTCAGCACCCGGTCGGCGCCGGCGGCGGTGATCATGTTGGCGACGAGCTTGGCCGAGATCGGGGTCCTGGACCCGGTCTTGCGATCCTGGCGGGCATAGCCGTAATACGGGACGACCGCGGTGACCCGCCGCGCCGAGCTGCGCCGCAGCGCGTCGAGGCTGACCAGCAGCTCCATCAGGTGATCGTTGGCCGGATACGAGGTCGACTGGATCACGAAGACGTCCTCGCCGCGGACGTTTTCGTGGATCTCGACAAACACCTCCATATCGGAAAACCGGCGCACGCTGGCTTTGGTCAGCGGCAGGTCGAGATAGGCCGCGATCGCTTCGGCGAGCGGCCGATTGCTGTTGCAGGCGAGGATTTTCATCAGGCGGCAGCCAGCACCGGCGCCGGCGGGCCCAGCCCCGCGGCTACACGTAGCGGTAATGTAATAATTCGCGCCCGCTCTGGCAACCACGCGAGCCGGGCAGCGCCGAAAGGCTGACCTAGGCAAAACGCCGGACCAGAGAGGGAGTTCAGGAGCTGCCGGCCAACTGCCGCTCGCCGCGGGCGATGATCTCCATGATGCCGCCCTGCGCCGCCGCCGCGACGGTGTAGGCGACGTCACCCCAGGGGCCGTCGAGCAGCCCGGCCGGGACATCGTTTTCCTGGGCGACGGTGCCGATCTCGCTGCCATCCTTGCGGCGCACATGCCAGACGATCTTGACGTGCTGCTTGCCGTCCTGGGGCTTGCCGACGACGACATCGGCGTCGAGCACGAGATCGGCCTTGGCCGGCGGGCCGGAGACGATCGCCACGTCCTGCTGCTTCAGCAGCATGGCGATGGCGCCGACCAGGGCCTTGCCGCCGTCGCCGGGCGCCCCCGCGACCCCGCTGATCAACAGCCGAGTGCGCCCCTCATTGGCCGCGGCCGTCTCGACCGGCGGCGCCTTGGGCAGCAGCATGGCGGCGATCTGCTCGGCGCTGGCGCCGGCAAGGCGGGCGACGGCATCGTTCCGCCCCTGCTGCCAATCGCCGGCCGCGGCTTCGAGCCGCTCCGCCCGCTCGCCGAGAAACTTGCCGGCGGGATCGCGCAATTCCCACAAGACCACGATCGCGGCCTTGCCGCCGGCGGGCGGCATCCCTTCGATCCTGCCGTCGAGCTGATAGCTGGCGATGCTGGCGGTGCGATCGCTGGCGATGATGTCGCGCTTGAGCAGCGCCCTGGCCATTGCCGGGGCCAGCTTCAGCGCGGTCGCCCGCGGACCGCCCTTGACGGGGGCGATCGTGATGCTGGCGTTGTCGCGCAGGGTCAGCATCGGCGAGCCCGGCCGTGGCACGTCATCGGCGAACGGATGCGGCAATGGCTGGCAGGCCGCCAGCAGCAACAGCAGCAGTGCGGCGATGCCGGCGGGCCGGCGGCGGGGGCGCGGCTCGAGCCGGATATCGCGGCATCCCTTGATCATTCGACGAGTGCTATGGCCGACAGTTCGCGGCCGTAGGCAGCCTCGCCGCGCAGGCAGGCCCGGCGGTAGCTGAAAAACCACTCCGCCTCGGCGACCGTGTCGCGCGATGCCCGTTGCACCAGCTTTATTCCGGCGCGGCCGAGGCGCCGCTCGACATAGCGGGTAAGGTCGAACAGCAGATGGCCGGCTCGCCGCGCCGGGGCGAACAGCGGCTCGGCGCCGGGGTCCTCGGCCACGATCGGCAGCGGAAATTCGGGGCCGACCTCGTAGGAGGCGGGGCCGATGCAGGGGCCGATCCCGGCCCGAATACGGCCCGGCTCGGCGCCGAGCGCCGCCATCTGCGCGACGGTCGCCTCGATCACGCCGGCAAACGCTCCGCGCCAGCCGGCATGCGCGGCGCCGATCACCCGCGCGACCGGATCGCAGAACAGAACCGGGGCGCAATCGGCGGCCAGCACGCCGAGCGCCAGGCCGGGGACAGAGCTCGCCATGCCATCGGCCGCGGGCGCATCATCGCGGCGCCACGGTCGCTCGACGGCGAGCGCCACGGCGCTGTGGACCTGCCGGCAAGTGACCAGCCGGTCGGCCGGCAGATCGAGCCGCTCCAGCGCCAGGGCGCGGTTGCGGGCGACGTTCTCAGCAGGGTCGCCGGCGCCGAAGCCGCAATTGAGCGATGCGAACAGCCCCCGGCTGACCCCGCCCCGGCGGGTGAAAAAGGCGTGCCGCGCAGCACCATCATCATCGAGCAGGTCGAGCGTGATCACGCTGGCGCTCCGGCGGATTCGAAACCGAACGGGGTCGGCAGCCGCGGCGAGACCAAAGCCACGGCCTTGAACAAATCGCCCATCTGCGCCGGGTCGAGCAAGCGTTCGACGCCGCTCTCGTGCTGTCGGCGCTGCGCCGGGCTCGCCCGCTCGGACAAGGCCGCGAGCCGCGCCCCAATGCCCAACGCGGCGAGCAGCCGGCGTTGCGGCACCGGTCCGTAACAGTCGGCCCCGGCGGCGCGGACGGCGTCGGCGAAAGCCGCGAAATCGACATGCGCGCTCAGATCGGCGCCGCCGGCAGAAGCGAGCGGGTCAGCCGCATGGTGATGCGCGACGGCGCGCAGGCTCGCCCCGAGCCGGCTCGCCGAATGGCCGTAGTCGATCAGCAACGCCGCCCCCGGACAATCCTTCAGGCGGGCACCGAGGGCCGCTCCCAAGGCCAATGCGGCAGGGCACAGCTCGAAGATTTCGCCGGGCTGCGCGGCATCGCGCAGAGCCTCGGGCACCAGCAGCGACAAGGCCGGGTTTTGCGGTCCGGCGGCGAACACCAGCCGATCGGCGCGGTCGAGCGCCACCATCCGCTCCGCCCAATGCAGATTGCCGCGCACCAGCTGGCGGATCGGCAGCGCGTCGAGAAACTCATTGGCGACGATCAAGGCCGGACCCGCCGGCAATTCCCCCGCGCGGTCGAGCCAGATCGGCTCGGCGAAGGCCAGCCGGCGCCGCTGCTCCTCGCGCAGCCGCGGGCTGGTTTCGACCAGATAGAGGCGGATCGCGCGGCGGAATTCAGGGAGGGCAGCGGCCGCGCGCAACAGATCGGCGGCAAGAACCCCGCTGCCCGGCCCGAGCTCGGCGACGATCACCGGGTCGGGCCGGCCGATGTCTTCCCAGACGAGGGCGCACCACAACCCGATCAGCTCGCCGAACAGCTGGCTGATCTCGGGCGCGGTGATGAAATCGCCGGCCCCGCCGAGCGGCTGTCGCGTCGCGTAATAGCCGAGTTCGGGATCGTGCAGTGCCAGCGCCATGTAGGCCGCCACGCTGAGCGGCCCCTCGGCGCGGATGCGGCGGGCGATCTTCGTGGCGAGCGCGTTGCCGGTCACGGCGCGGTCGGCATTGGCCGGCGGCGGACCCACAGGATGACGAGGATGCCGGCGATCAGCACCGGGATCGACAACAGCTGGCCCTCGGTGGTGCCGAGCCACAGATAGCCGATCTGCGGATCGGGCTGGCGGAAACATTCGCCGATGATCCGGGCCACCGCGTAGCCGGCGAGGAACAGCCCGGTCTCGATCCCCGGACGCCGCCTGGCACCGCGCCGCTCGGCGACGAACAGCAGCAAAAACAGCAGGATGCCTTCGAGGAACGCCTCGTACAGCTCGCTCGGGTGGCGCGGCACCGGGCCGCCATTGGGAAAGATCATCGCCCACGGCACGTCGCTTGGCCGGCCGAAAAGCTCGCCATTGATGAAATTGGCGATGCGGCCAAAGAACAGGCCGATCGGGATCGCCTCGGTGATGATGTCGGAAAAGGCGAATACCGCGATCCGGCGCTGGCGGGCGAACAGGATGATGGCGAGGGTGACGCCGAGCGCGCCGCCGTGGAACGACATCCCGCCATGCCACACCTCGAACGCCTGCAGCGGATGAGCCGCATAATAGGGAGCGTTGTAGAACAGGACGTAGCCGATCCGGCCGCCGAGAACCACCCCGATCGTCGCCCAGACCAGGAAGTCGTCGATATCCAGGCGACGCACCAGGCGCGGCGGCCGATCGGCGAGCGCGAGGCAATAGCGCCAGCCGATCAGCAGCCCGACGATATAGGCGAGCGCGTACCAGCGGATCGCAATCGCTACCGGGCCGATCGCATAGGGGCCGAGCGCAATCGGATTGATTGCCGGGTACGGGATCACAAACAATAGCGTGGGCCTATGGTCGCGGATAGCGCGCGTGCGCCGGACGGCGCCGGGGCGACGCCGGCGGCTCAGGCTTGGGAGAACAGCAGGATCGCACCATTCGCCTCGCGTGCCGGCACGGCAAGGCTGCCGTCGGGCATCTCGTCGAACGCAACCGCTCGAGCACCGAGCCAATCGGCGGTGCGTTGCCGCCGCTCGACGCCGAGCTCGAGCGCCACGATGCCGAGCGGCGAAAATGCCGGGTCGAGGGCCAACGCCGGGTGGATCGTGCGAAAATCGTCCGGCGTGCTGAAAATGAGCCGCTGCCGCCCGACCTGGATCGCCGCGACGGCGTCGGTCGTGGTCACCTGGACGATCCCGAACAGCCGGTCATAGGCCGCCAACAGCGCCGCGGTGTGCTCGACCAGCACATGCACCGCCTTCAAGCCGACCGCACCGTTCGGATGGGCGAGCCATTCCGGCCGGCGCATCAGCTCGGGGGTCAGATGGCCGCACAAAAAGCTGTCGAGGCCCGGGGTCTCGTCCGCCGGCAGCGACACCAGGCTGAAACGCACCGTGGCGGTTCCCTCGGGCAGCTCGATCCGGCGGGCGAGCGGGCGCGGCTCGGACGGGTGCAGCTGCCGGCGCTGCAGCGCCGCACGCGCCTCCTCGGCACTGCCGGCGGGGGCGAAGGCCAAGCCCATCGGCCCCTCGCGCCCGGCCAGGAACGCCTGGATGCGGGCGACCGAATCGGCGGCATCGGCGACGCCGAGCAGCTCGATGTAGTCGGCCGGGAACATGACGCAGTAATTGCCGGTGCCCTGGCCGATATGGCGGCCGCGCGCGGACAGGGTGAAGCCGAGCCGGTGCCATGCGTCGCGGGCGCCTTCGAGATCGCGGACCGCGACGATGACATGGTCGATCCCGGCTATGCCGTCCATCGCCGCCCCCTTGCGCAGATCCATCACCGGCTCAGCAACGATGCTCCGGAAACAGCGCCAGCAGCCCGGCGCGCGAGGCCGGGCAGATGCCGCGCTCGGTGACGAGTGCGGTGACCAGCCGCGCCGGGGTCACATCGAAGGCGTAATTCTCGGCCGGGCTCGATGCCGGGGTCAATCGCACCGAGACCCGCTCGCCGGCCGCGGTCCAGCCCTCGACATGGGTCACCTCGCGGCTGTCGCGGCGTTCGATCGGGATCTCTACCCCGCTCTCGATCCGCCAGTCGATGGTCGGCGACGGCAGCGCCACATAGAACGGAATGTCGTTGTCGTGCGCCGCCAGCGCCTTCAGGTAGGTGCCGATCTTGTTGGCGACGTCGCCATTGGCGGCGGTGCGGTCGCTGCCGACCAGGCACAAATCGACCAGGTCCCGGCGCATCAGATGGCCGCCGGCATTGTCGACGATGACCGTGTGCGCCACCCCGTGCTGGCCGAGCTCCCAGGCGGTCAAGCTGGCGCCCTGGTTGCGCGGCCGGGTCTCGTCGACCCAGACATGGACCGGGATGCCGGCCTCATGGGCGTGATACACCGGCGCCAGCGCGGTCCCCCAGTCGACGGCGGCGAGCCAGCCGGCATTGCAGTGGGTCAAGACCTCGACCGGCCGCGCGGCGCCGTGGCGACGCCAAGCTTCCTCGATCAGCCGGGCGCCGTGCGCGCCGAGCGCGCGGCTACTCGCGACATCGGCCTCGGCGATCTCGCCGGCCCGCGCCATGGCCGCGTCGCAGCGGTTCTGCGGCGGCGCCGCGCGCAAGGCGCAGATCATCTGGTCGAGCGCCCAGCGCAGATTGACCGCGGTCGGTCGGGTCGCGGCGAGGCTTGCCGCCGCCCGCTCGATTGCCGCATCCGAGGGGTCGGCGGCCATTGCCAGGGCCATGCCATAGGCCGCGGCAACGCCGATCAGCGGGGCGCCGCGCACCTGCATCGTGGTGATCGCGCGCGCCGCGTCGTCGATGGTCGCCAGCGTCACGATCGCCAATTCGTGCGGCAAACGGGTCTGATCGATGATCTCGATCCGTCGCCCGTCAGCCGCGAGCCAGATCGTGCGCATCGGCCGGCCGCCGACGTTCATCGCGCGTTCGCCTCGCCCGATCCCGGCTTGCCCAGCACCCGACCGGCGACCGCGTCGAGCCGCGCGAGCATGGCCGGGTCGCGCTGTTCGGGCCGGGTGATCAGCGCATGGTCGAGGGCACGCCGGCAGCCCTGCCGACACGAGCCGTCGGCCGCTGCGAGCAACGGCACGACCTGGCCGATCAGCGCCTTGGCCTTTTGCGCATTGGCCAGCAGCACGCCGAGGATGGTGTCGACCGTGACCGCGTCGTGGTCCGGGTGCCAGCAATCGTAATCGGTGACCATCGCCACCGTGGCGTAGCAGATTTCGGCCTCGCGGGCGAGCTTGGCCTCCGGCATGTTGGTCATCCCGATCACGTCGCAGGCCCATGAGCGGTAGAGCCGGCTCTCCGCCAGGGTCGAAAATTGCGGCCCCTCCATGACCAGGTAGACGCCGCCGCGCTTCAGGGTCACACCGGCCGGTGCCGCGGCCGCGGCGAGCGCGTCGCCGACCCGCCCGCACACCGGCTCGGCCATCGAGACATGGGCGACGCAGCCGGTGCCGAAAAAACTCTTGGGCCGGGCAAAGGTGCGGTCGATGAACTGGTCGACGAGGACGAAATCGCCAGGCCTCAAATCCTCGCGCAGACTGCCGACCGCCGAGAGCGAAACGATGTCGGTCACGCCGCAGCGCTTCAGCGCATCGATATTGGCGCGGAAATTGATCTCCGACGGCGGCAGCTTGTGGCCGCGGCCATGGCGCGGCACGAATACCACCGGGTGGCCGCCGATGGCGCCAAAGCAGAATTCATCCGAGGTCGGGCCGAACGGGCTGTCGACCCGGCGCCAGGCGACATCGGTCAGGCCGTCGATCTGATCGAGGCCGCTGCCGCCGATGATGCCGATAACCGGGCCGGGGACCAGGGCGGGCACGCTCATCGCCCGCTCAGTGGACGACCGCCCAGATCTTGCGCTTGGCCGCATAAAAGACGCCGACGGCGACGATCAGAAACAGCAGCACCTTGGCCCCGGTGCGATGACGGGTGTCGAGTTTGGGCTCCGCCGCCCAGGTGAGGAAACTCGCCACATCGTGCGCCATCTGCGGCACCGTCGCCTTGGTACCGTCGGCATATTTCACCGCGCCGGCGCTGAGCGGGGGCGGCATCGCGATCAGATGGCCGGGGAAATACTCGTTGTAATACCGTCCCGGCGGCACCTTGAACCCGGCCGGCGGCGGCTTGAACCCGTTGAGGATCGCGTAGACGTAATCGGGGCCGCCGTCGCGCGCCTTGACAATCATCGACAGATCGGGCGGCAGCGCCCCGCCCAAGGCCGCCCGCGCCGCCTCGTCATTGGGAAACGGGCCGGGGATCGGATCGGAAGGGCGGCCGGGCCGCTGAAACATCTGGCCCTTATCGTTGGGCCCGTCGGTGACCTGGTCGCTGGCGGCGATCGCCTTGATCTCGTTCGGGGTGTAGCCGAGCGCCGCGAGGTCGCCGAAATGCAGATGCTTGACCGGATGGCAGGCCGAGCAGACCTGCTTGTAGACCTGGAAGCCGCGCTGCAGGGCGGCACGGTCATAGGTGCCGAAGATGCCGTCGAACGGCCATTGCTGGTGCGGCAATGGCGGGGTTTCGTCGGCGGCTCGCGCCGGCGTCAGCGCCGCCAGCGCCAAGAAAAACGCCGCCGCGCCGATCGATCGCGAGAAGCGGTGCTGTGCCATTTCAGGCTTTCTCCAGCGGCGATCCGGCGCCGCCCAGGGCAGCATCGCCGAGTACCGCGGCGGCAATGCTGGTCGGCAGCGGGCGCGGCCGCTCGAACCAGCCGATCAGCGGAAACAGGATCAGGAAATGGAAGAAATAGTAGAAGGTCGCGATCCGGCCGATGGTGATAACCATGCCCTCGGGCGGGTGCGCGCCGACCCAGCCGAGCGCCAGCACGTCGATCACCAGCAGCCAGAAAACCTTGTTGTACACCGGCCGGAACCGGGCGCTGCGCACCGGCGAGGTGTCGAGCCAGGG
Organism: uncultured Alphaproteobacteria bacterium; assembly: GCA_963755435.1. GTDB lineage: Bacteria > Pseudomonadota > Alphaproteobacteria > ATCC43930 > CGMCC-115725 > AP-15. The sequence continues at coordinate 1,056,973 of CAVWJX010000005.1, read as the reverse complement.
CAGCACGAACAGCACCAGGATCGAGGAGAACAGCATGATGACGCCGAGCAATTTGTCCGGCACCGAGCGCAAGATCGCGTAGAACGGCAGGAAATACCATTCGGGCACGATCTCGGGCGGCGTCTGCAGCGGGTTCGCCGGGATGTAGTTCTGCGGATCGCCGAGGAAGTTTGGCGCGTAGAACACGAAGAAGGCATAGATCAGCAGAAATATGCTCAGTCCGAACAGATCCTTGATCGTGTAGAAGGGATGGAACGGGATCGAATCCTGCGGCCCTTTCAGGTCGATCCCGAGCGGGTTGTTCGAGCCGTGGGTGTGCAGCGCGATCATGTGCAGGCCGACCACGGCGACAATGACGAACGGCAACAGATAATGCAGCGCATAAAAGCGGTGCAGGGTCGGGTCGCCGACGGCAAAGCCGCCCCACAGAAAGGTCACGATGCCGTGGCCAACCAGCGGGATCGCCGAAAACAGGTTGGTGATCACGGTCGCCGCCCAGTAGCTCATCTGCCCCCACGGCAGCACATAGCCCATGAACGCGGTCGCCATCATCAGCAACAGGATGATCACGCCGAGCATCCACACCAGTTCCCGCGGCCGCTTGTACGAGCCGTAATAGAGCCCGCGGAACAAGTGGATATAGACGATGGCGAAGAACATCGAGGCGCCATTGGCATGGGCATAGCGCATCAGCCAGCCGTAATTGACATCGCGCATGATCCGTTCGACCGAATCGAAGGCGAGATCCGAGCTTGGCGTATATTGCATGGCGAGGAACACGCCGGTGCCGATCATGACGATCAGCATGAAGCCGGCGAGCGAGCCGAAATTCCACCAGTAGCTGAGGTTGCGCGGAGTCGGATATTCGTAGAGCTCGTGCTCGACGACGGCCATGAACGGCAGCCGGTAATCGATCCAGCGGAGAATCCGGCGGCCCGCACCGGGACGCGTGTCGGCCATGCTGCCCTCCTAGCCGATCCTGATGGCGGTAGCCTCGGCGGCCGGCAAGCCGCGGCGGCCCGCACCGCGGCCGTCAAGGCCCCCAAGCCCATAGCCCCGCCCATCATAAGCCGCGGTTCTGCGTCGCGCGGCGAGAATGTGCTGCTGGGCGAGATCGGCCATTCAACATCCCTTTTCTGCGTGCTGGTTCGCCGGCCGCGACCGCCGCGCGAAGCTATACTGTTGAAGAAGCCGAACTATGCGACAGACTGCCGCAGAAATGGGCGGCAAAGCCGCGGTCGGGCAAACTTGTATGATAGCTTTTGCCCCGCCGCAGCACCTGAGATGCGCGCCGAAGCGCCGGGGCCGCGGCTGGTTTCACCGGGGAATTAGGTTGCGCCTCGCCCTCTACGAGCCGGACATCCCGCAGAATACCGGGGCGCTGCTGCGGCTCGCCGCTTGTTTCGGGGTCGAGGTCGACCTGATCGAGCCATGCGGATTTCTGCTCGACGACCGTCGCCTGAAGCGCGCCGGGCTCGACTACGCGGCCCTGTGCCAGGTCACCCGCCACCCCTCCTGGGCGGCGTTTACGGCCGCTCGCGACCGGTCGTCGCGGCTCGTACTGATGACCACTTCGGGAGATGCGGCGCTGCACCGGTTCGCGTTCGATCCCGGCGACACGCTGCTGCTCGGTCGGGAGAGCGCCGGGGTGCCGCCGGCGGTGCACGGCGCTGCGGCCGCGCGGATCGCGATCGCGCTGCGCCCGCCGGCACGATCGCTCAATGTCGCACTGGCCGGGGCGATCGCGCTTGCCGAAGCATTGCGGCAGACCGATCAGCTTCCGCAATGAGCGAAGTCGCCGCCGGTTTCCCGCCCGATCCCGAGCGCGGCGCCCGCGCCGCCGCTTGGTTTGCCGAATTGCGCGACCGGATCTGCGCCGCGTTCGAGGCGATCGAGGACGAATATGCCGCCGAACGCCCCGCCGAGGGCCCGGCCGGCCGCTTTGAGCGCGCCCCGTGGCAGCGCCCGGGCGGCGGCGGCGGGGTGATTTCGATCATGCGCGGCCGGGTATTTGAAAAGGTCGGAGTCAATATCTCGACCGTGTCGGGGGAGTTTTCGGCCGAATTCCGCAACGACATTCCGGGCGCCGCCGCCGACCCCAGGTTTTGGGCGGCCGGGCTCTCGCTGGTCGCCCATATGCGCTCGCCGCTGGTCCCGGCGGTGCATCTGAACACCCGGCACATCGTTACCGGCAAGGCCTGGTTCGGCGGCGGCAGCGACCTGACCCCGATCTATCCCGACGCCGAGGCGGAACGGGCGTTTCACGCCGCACTTGCCGCGGCCTGCGCCGGCTATGACCCCGACTGCCATCGGCGCTTCAAGGCCTGGTGCGACGAATATTTCTTCCTCGAGCACCGTGGCGAGCCGCGTGGCGCCGGCGGCATCTTTTTCGATTATCTCGACAGCGGCGACTGGGAGCGCGACTTCGGCTTTGTCCGCGCCGTCGGCGAGGCGTTTCTCGAAGTCTATCCGGCGATCGTGCGCCCGCGCATGCGCTTGGCGTGGACCGCCGAAGAGCGGCGTCATCAGCTGGTCCGCCGCGGCCGTTACGTCGAGTTCAACCTGCTCTATGACCGCGGCACCCGGTTCGGGCTCAAGACCGGCGGCAATGTCGAGGCGATCCTGATGTCCTTGCCGCCCGAAGCCGCCTGGCCCTGAGGATTGTCGAGAAGCCGGCTCGGAACAGCACCGCCGCCAGCGGCGTTGACGTTCTCACCATGGCCAGCGCCAACATCGCCGATCGCGCCGGGATCGAGCGGATCTATCCGGCCGAGGCCTTTGCCAGCGACGCGGCGCAGAACGACGACCTCGCCAGCGGGCTGGAGCGGGGGGTGCGGGTGCTGTCCGCTCCCGATGCGGACGGCGCGTTCGGGCTGGAGCAGGCGACCCGGCAGGTCGGGGAGGTGCCGTCGGCGAGTTTTCTCGCCCCGCGCCGACGCCAAGCTGCAGCGGGCGACCCGGACCCGCGGGCCGGCTACGCGGAATTTCTCGACGATATCGTCACCGCGGCCCAGCGCTTCGGCTTTGAGGCCGAAGACACGCCCGGCCAAGGCGACCCGCGCATCCGCGGTCTGCGGCAGTAGTTCGGGGGCAGTAGTTCGGGCGATCAGACCTGTTGGATCGCCGACAGCAGCCAGCCGGCGCCGCGCGGGCGCATAAAGGTCCAGATTTCCTCGGCCTCGATTGGCACCCGCGGATCGCCGCCGACGATCGCATCGGGCTCGCCGGCGCCGGGGCGCAATGTATAGTCGATCGCCCGCCAGCGCAGGAAGGCGGTGGCAAATTGCCGATCGCGCTCCTCCCAGCTCTCGGTCAGCTCGGCGGCGACGAGCTCCACATTGGCGACGATGTTGCGCACGCCCCGGCCGGTGTTGCGCGACAGCTCCTCGGTGAACCAGCTCAGCATTTCCGGCGTCATCAGCGGCCGCAGGCGCGCGAGATCGCCGGCGCTCCAGGCCTCCTGGATCGCCGCGTGCAATCGCTGAAAGGCTTGCAGATCGGCGTCGGCGAGATTGACATCGCGGCCGCGATCGCGGCCGGGCGGCGGCCCGGCCATTGCCGCCGAACGGGCCGCGAACGGCGATCGGCGGGGCCAGCCGGCGGTTCCCGAGGCGCGGCGAAACAGGCGCAGCGCGAACCAGACGAGCCCGCCGATGATCAGGATCCAGAACAGGGCGCCGATGGCCGAGCCGGCACCGCCGCCGGCGCTGGCGGCGCGGCCGAACAGCCACGAGCCGAGCAGCCCGCCGGCAAGCCCGGTCATGAAGGGGTGCCGCTGCAACGCGCTGCCGCCGTAGCCCGGATAGCTCGATCCCGGTGCCAAGCCGGGGCGGCCCGGCACTGCCGGCCCAGCCGGCGCGCCGCGGCTCAATGGCTGGCCGCCATTGTACTCCCAGCTCCGCCCGCCGCGGCTGCCGATGCTCGACGGGCGACCGCCAAAGGAGGCGCCGGCGCGCGCCTGGGCGACGGCCGGAGCCAGTACCAGGAAGGCGCAACAACAGAGCGCCACGACTATGCGCCAGTTCAGCCCGGGTCTCGCCATGGTCCGCTCCGCGCGCAGCTGCCGGGGATCGCCGCGCCACTCGATATGGTGCGGGCTTTGTCCGGCGAAAGCGCCGGCGGCCGGCAAAATCGCCGGCAAGCGGCCGCAGCGGGGCCGGCGGCGCCCCGGCCTTGAGCGAGGCTCGACCCTTGCTTGATCGGGCGACGCGCTCAACCCAGATAATATGCGTGGAATGATTTGCGCCGGCGGACGCCGCATCCGGGTCCGACGGCGCTCTCTCGCTCACCCTTGAGGAGAAAAGGCATGTCCAGGCTGTCGCTATTCAACTCGCCGCTGCTGCTGGGCTTCGACCATTTCGAGCGCGCGCTCGACCGGGTCAGCAAGATCTCGAGCGACGGATATCCGCCCTACAATATCGAGCAGCTCGGCGAGAACGCGCTGCGCATCACCCTGGCGGTTGCGGGCTTCACGATGGACGACCTCGGCATCACGATCGAGGACAACCAGCTCGTGGTCCGCGGCCGGCAAGGCGACGAGGCCGAGCGGGTGTACCTGCATCGCGGCATCGCCGCGCGGCAGTTTCAGCGCTCCTTTGTTCTGGCCGAGGGGATCGAGGTCAGCGGGGCCTGGCTCGACAACGGGCTGCTCCACATCGATCTCATTCGTCCCGAGGTCGAGGCGAAGGTGCGCACGGTCGAAATCAGAGGCGCCGCCTCCGGCCAAAGCCCGGCGCCGCGCTCGCGCGGATAATTCGGCTGCGGCGCAACCAGGGTCGGAGGGAAAGGATCAGATGGACAACATCGAACGGATACGGCGCATGTCGCCGCACGATCTCGCGCTCTTTGGCGTGCAGGATCTGGCCTACATCAAACGGGTGATGGTCGACGGCACGACCGGCTATGCGGTCCACGCCGCGGATGGCACGCAGATTGCCATGCTGGCCGATCGCGACGTCGCCTTTGCCACCGTGCGGCAGCACGATCTCGAACCGATGAGCGTACACTGACGGCCAGGCGATGGCCGGGGCGCCGGCGACAGCCGGAAGCGGCACCGCCCAGGGCGGATCAGGCGGCGTCGCTCGCGGTGAAGTCGGTCAACAGCGCGTAAAGCGCGTCGGCGCTGTCGGTGCCGCGCAGCTTGTCGCAAATGGCACGGTCGCGCAGCAGCCGCGAGACCCGGGCCAGCGCTTTCAGATGGTCGGCTCCGGCGGTTTCCGGGGCCAGTAACAGAAAGATCAGGTCAACCGGCTGGTCGTCGATCGCCTCGAACGGGATCGGCCGCTCTAGCCGGGCAAAGATCCCGTAGAGCTTGTCGAGGCCCGGCAGCTTGCCATGCGGGATGCCGATCCCCATCCCGATTCCGGTGGTACCGAGCCGCTCCCGCTCGATCAGAACATCATAGATTGTCCGCTCGTGCACCCCGGTCATCGCCGCCGCGCGCTTGGCGAGCTCCTGCAAGGCCTGGCGCTTGTTTGCCACGCGCAGCTGGGCCACCACGCTCTGCGGCGTGATCAGATCGGCGATCTCCATGGCGCGGCCGGGCGGGACCCGTCAGTGCCCGTGCGAACCGGTGCCGGCGGCCTCGCGGCCGAGCCATGAATTCGCCGAAACGGTCCGATTTGCCGGCTCTGTCCGATCGCCAAAGGAGCGCCGATCGCCGCAGCGAAAAAATTTCGCCATCAGCGAACCGGCGGCGCCACAGCCGGCTCCCGCCGCGCCCGCCGCGCCGGGTCGAGCTCGGGATCGATCCAGCCGATATTGCCGTCGGCGCGCCGGTAGACGAGGTTCAATTCACCATGCGAGCGGTTGCGGAACAGCAGCACCGACACATCGGCCAGATCCATGCGCATCGCCGCCTCGCCGACGGTCAGGCGCGGCAGCTCGGTGCTGATTTCGGCGATCACCGCGGGACCGCCGGCGGGATCCTCCTCATCGGCCTCCGCCGCCTCCGGCGCCAGGACGTAGCTTCGCGCGCGCTCCAGAGCCTCGCCCGCTTCGCCCTCGCGAAGGTTGGCGGCCTTGGCATGATGGTCGCGCAGGCGCCGCTTGTAGCGCCGCAGCTGCTTGGCCAGCCGCTCGGCCGCCGCATCGAATGCGGTGTAGGCCTCGCCGACCGCCGCGCCGGCATTGACGACGATCCCGCGCCCGACATGGAGGGCGATGTCGGCACGGGTCAGATGGGCCTCCTTCGAAAGCACGACGTGAGCCTCGATCGCGGTCTTGAAATAGCGCTCGAGGATCGAGCCGAGGCTCGCCTCGACATGCGCACGCAACGCCGTGCCAATTTCGATGTGCTTGCCGGTGAGGGTCAGCTGCATGAATTGATTTGCCTTCCCGCTCGCAACCGGGAGCCCGTAGCACACTCCCGTTATGCGGAGTTGGGAATGACCGCGGATGCGATCAAGCGACTTGACGCTAGGCGTCCCCGGCGGCCGCGTCAACAGCACCAGACGGCTACGGCGCCAGCAGCTTTTCGCGGCGACGTTGGACCGAGGACGGAATGCGCATCGCTTCGCGGTATTTGGCTACCGTGCGCCGGGCGATGTCGATGCCGTCGCGCTGCAGCAGCTCGACGATGCGCTCGTCCGACAAGGTGGCGGCGGCCGGCTCGCGATCGATCAGCCCACGGATCAGATGGCGCACCGCCTTCGCCGAATGCGCCTCGCCGCCACTCGAAGCGGGGATCGACGAGGTGAAGAAATACTTGAGCTCGTAGACCCCCCGCGGGGTCGCCATGTGCTTGTTGCTGGTCACCCGGCTGACCGTGCTTTCATGCATGCCGATGGCCTCGGCGATGTCACGCAGGATCAATGGTCGCAATGACTGCACGCCGCGGCGAAAGAACCCGTCCTGCTGGCGGACGATCTCGGCCGCGACCTTGAGGATCGTGGTCGCCCGCTGGTGCAACGACTTGACCAGCCAGTTCGCCGCCTGCAGGCGGTCGGTCAAATAGTCCTTTTCCGCCTTGCTGCGCGCCGCCCGGCTGACCTGGGCATGGTATCTGTTGTTGACCAGCACGCGTGGCAGGGTATCGCTGTTGAGCTCGACGATCCAGCCGCCCTCGGGGTGCGCCCGCATCAAGATGTCCGGCACCACCGGCTGGGCCAGCGGCGGGTCGAAGGCGAGGCCCGGGCGCGGGTCGAGCGACTTGATCTCGGCGATCATCCCGACGACGTCTTCGGCGTCGACCTGGCACACCCGCATCAGCGCGGCGATATTGCGCGTCGCCAGCAGCGGCAGATTGTCGAGCAGGGTCTGCATCGCCGGATCGAGCCGGTTGCGATCGTGCAGCTGGAGCGCCAGACACTCCGGCAGGTCGCGGGCGAAGACGCCGGCCGGATCGAACAGCTGGAGCCTGGCCAGAACCATCTCGACCCGGGCCAGATCGCAGCCGAGGAGCAGCGCCACGCCGTCGAGCCCGCCGCGCAGATAGCCGGTTTCATCGAGCAGTTCGAGCAGGTGCAGCGCAATCAGCTGGTCGCCCCGCTCGACGAAATCGGCCCCGATCTGCTCGATCACGTGCTCGCGCAGGGTGCGCGGGCGGGCCGCGGTCTGCTCGAAGCCCGGACGGTCCTCGCTGCCCTGCGCGCCGTTGCGGCTCGTCCAGGCCTGCGGCTCGCCGCCGAGATCGACCGAGCCGTCGCCGTCGGCGCCGGCCTCGGCATGCCAATGCTCGGCCGCATCGGGGGCAAAGTCGTTCTGCAAGGCCTCGGGCAGCGCGGCTGGGGCGATGTCCTCGGGGACCGCAGGAGCAGCCGCGGGCGAGGCCTCCTCGGCGGTCGTTTCGCGGCGTTCGAGCAGCGGGTTCTGCTGGATTTCGGCGTCGACGAAATCGGTCAGCTCGAGGTTCGAGAGCTGCAGCATCTTGATCGCCTGCTGCAGCTGCGGCGTCATCACCAACGCCTGCGACTGGCGCAGCTCGAGCCGCTGGGAGAAACCCATCCTGTTCACATCACGCTCCGCTCGGAGCGGCTTATAGGCTAAACCGTTCGCCCAGGAAAACCCGTCTTACGTCGGCGTCGGCGACGATTGCGGCGGGTTCGCCTTCCATCAGCACCTGGCCGTCATGCAGTATATACGCGCGATCGACGATTTCAAGCGTCTCGCGCACGTTATGGTCGGTAATCAACACGCCGATGCCACGATCCTTGAGATGGCCGATCAGATCGCGGATGTCGCCGACCGCGATCGGATCGATGCCGGCGAGCGGCTCGTCGAGCAGCACGAAATGCGGCTGGGTCGCCAATGCCCGGGCGATCTCGCAGCGGCGGCGCTCGCCGCCCGACAGCGCCACCGCCGGGGTGCGGCGCAGATGGGTGATCGAAAACTCGGCCAACAGCGAATCGAGCATCGCCTCGCGCCGTTCGGCATCGGACTCGACCACTTCGAGGATCGCCCGGATGTTCTGCTCGACGGTCAAGCCGCGGAAGATCGAGGCCTCCTGCGGCAGATAGCCGATGCCGCGCCGGGCGCGGCGGTACATCGGCAGATCGGTGATGTCCTGGCCATCGAGGCTGACCACCCCGGTATCGGCGGCGATCAGCCCGGTGATGATGTAGAAGCAGGTGGTCTTGCCGGCGCCGTTGGGCCCGAGCAGCCCGACCGCCTCGCCGCGCTGGACCGAGACGTTGACGCCGCGCAGCACCGGCCGCCGCTTGAAGCTCTTGCCGAGCCCGTGACCCTGCAGGCCGCGCTCAGCGACCGGCCGCGCGCGCGGGGCACGGTTGTCGGCGACCAGCCGCGGCCGTCCATCGTCGGCGAGGCTGGCGTCGGCGAGGCTGGCCGGGCGCCGAGGTTTTTGGCTGGCGCTCATGGCGGCAAATGGCCGCGAGCCGCAGCAGATTTGCCGACCGCGGATTTGGCGGCGGATTTGGCCTTGACCGCCCGGTCGGCGGGCGTCCCGGCGGCGGTGTCCTGGCGCACCAGAACGCCTTCGACCGGCTGCGTCGGCGCCCCCGGTTTGGCGGCAACGCTCATGATCCGGCTGACATTGGTGTTGAGGTCGACGACGGCATATTGGCCCCTTACGACGTCCTGGCCGCGGGTGATTGTGACGTTCCCGAGCAGGGTGACGATGCCGGTATCGGCATTGTAGACCCCATAATCGCCGCGCCCGATATCGGTCGCGTTCCAGACGACGACGTGGCCCTGGGCGTCGACCCGGCTGATCCGTGAGGTCTGGCCGCCGGCGCCGAGCGGATCGACCGAGCCGCCCCGCTTCTGCGCCACCGGGGCGGGCTTCACCGCCGGCGCTGCCCGCGATCCGCCCCGGCCGGCGGCGGTCGGGCCGGCGGTGGTCGGGTGCGGCGACTTGGTCATGTGCGCGGTCAGCACGTCAGCCCGAATGTGCTTGTCGCCACGGCTGGCGATGGCATCGCCGCGGGCGACCGCGATCTGCGGCGCGTCGTACCATTCGAGGCTGTCGCGCGCGGTCACCACATCGCTCGGCGTGGTCAGCCTCAGCCCCTTGCCGGTGATCACCGCCATCTGCCGGTCGACATCGTAGACCGCGTGGTCGCCGACCACGGTCTGGCTCGGCCCCTTGATCACGACATGGCCGTCGGCGTCGAGCCGATAGACCTCGTTGCCGCCCTCGGCGGTCTTGCTTTTGCTCGGGCGGTAATACGCGGTCAACGTGTCGGCATGCACCGCGGTGTTGCCGCGGGTGGCTACGGCGTTGCCGCGGGCGATATAGACCTGCGCCTGCTGCCGCCACTCGATCCCCTGATCGGCAGTGATGTCGATCGGGCGATTGTCGGTCGAGGCGCCGCCGAAACTCAGCCCCTGCGCCGCGGCGGGAAGCGAGCCGAAGAACAGCAGGGCGAGCAGCACGGCGAGGCGCGGCATGATCCGGCGCCCGGGCAGCGCGGCCCGGTGCGGCAGGGCCGCCCGGCCAGCCGCGAACTCAGCCGTCATTGCGCTCGGCCTTGCGGCGAACCGGACGGCGCTCGACCCTGCTCTTGGCGGGGCTTTTGGCGGGCCGGTGGTGCCGGATCGGCATTTTTGCCGCATGGTTCCCGACCGAGGGCCGGCTGGCGGCGCGCCGTTCGCCGCGCGGCGCTGCCCGAGCCGGGGTTGCCGCGGCTTCAATCTGCGCCGCGGTGTGCGCGACCGCGGGCGGCAATGCCGCCGGCGCCGCCGCCGGCGCCTGGCCTGGCTTGGTGCCTTTGAGCACCGCATGCGAATGGCCGGTGAAGACGATCGTGTTGCCATTGTCGAGAATGCGGAAGCCCTGCCCCCAGATATCGCCGGACGGCCCGTGCCCTTCGATCGGCTCGTGGCCCTCGGCGGTATTGTCGGCGAGATCGGCATGCGCACGGCCGGTCACGAACCGGGTCCCGTCCTGATGGGTCAAGGTGACGTCGTTGAACAGATCGAGCAGCTTTGCCTGCGATTGATAGATCCCGGTCGCCGCGCTCAGCACGACCTTTGCGCCGCCACGCACGATCATCACCGCCTGCGGCCGATCGAGCGACATCAGGTCGTTACGGTTCGAGACTTGGCGGCCGACCGCGGCGGTCACGACGTAGGGCCGGTTCTGCCGATCGATCCCGGCATAGCGCGGGTCGAGCATTTTGAGCTCGCGCGCCGCGCGCAGATCGATCGCCGGCTGGACCAGGCGCACCGTATCGATCAGTGGACCGAGCCGCGGCCACGCCGCCACCAGCAGCAAGAGGGCGGCGCCGATCACCGGCAACACCCGCTTCAGCAGCGAGACGCGCCGGCTGTAGCGGTCGGCGAGGAGGTAAAGACCCTGCTCCTTTCGAGCATGCCGGCGGACCGCGGCGGGCGGGCCTGGGTTGGCTTGCGGTTCGAGCGTCATCGCGCCGTCACGCGATCCCGGCACGCAGGCAATCGTGCATATGCAGAAAGCCGATCGGCCGGCCGTCGTCGTCGACCACGAACAGCGAGGTGATCGCGGTTCGGTTCATCAGACCCAACCCCTCGGCGGCGAGTGCGGCGGCGGCGATCGTCCGCGGCGTGCGATGCATGATCTCGGCCACCTTGCGGGCCAACAGCGCGTCGCCCATGTGCCGGCGCAGATCGCCGTCGGTGATGACGCCGATCAGCCGCCCGTCGCCGTCGCAGGCGCCGAGGCAGCCGAAGCTCTTTTGAGTCATCACCACGATCGCCTCGGACATCGGCGCCGCCGGCGAGACCAGCGGAATGTCGCCGCCGACGTGCATGATATCGGCCACCCGCAGCAGGCGCCGGCCGAGCCGGCCGCCCGGATGCAGCACGCGAAAGTCGGCGGAGGAAAAATTCCGCCGCTCGAGCAAGGCGATGGCGAGTGCATCGCCGAGCGCCATCATCGCCGTCGTCGAGGTGGTTGGCGCCAGGCCCATCGGGCAGGCTTCGGCGGCAGCCGGCAGCAGCAGCACCGCATCGGCGGCCGCGGCGAGGGTCGACCCGGCGCCGCCGGTCACCGCGATCAGGGCAATGCCGAAGCGCCGCGAGTAGGCGATGATGTCGGCGAGCTCCGCGGTCTCGCCGGAATTCGACAGGGCGAGGATCGCGTCCTCGGCCCCGATCATGCCGAGATCGCCGTGGCTCGCCTCGCCGGCATGGACAAATTGCGCCGGGGTTCCGGTCGAGGCCAAGGTGGCGGCGATCTTGCGGCCGACATGGCCGCTCTTGCCGACCCCGGTGACGACGATCCGCCCGCGCACCGCCGCACACCGCCCGACCGCCGCGCCAAAGCCATCGTCGAGCCCGTCGGCAAGACTTTCGAGGCCGCTGATTTCGGCGCGGATCACGCGGCGCGCGACGGCGATGTCGATCCTGCCGCCATCGGCTCGGCACGGTTCCGGCGGCATCGGCTCCGGCGGCATCATCGCCGCTTCAGCGGCGGCCGGGGCCTGGTTTATCGCCACCCGGCAGCCCGGCCGGCTCTGACAATCGACAGCGTTGTGAGCCTCTCTTTCCCGATTGAGCGCTCAGTGCGCAAAGATGTCTTGCTCCGCCCAACCACCGAGATCAAGCAGCACACGGTGCGGCAAAAACTCGAAGCTGGCCCGAGCCAAAGCGTCGCGGCCCTCGCGGATCAGCATGGCGTCGAGCCGGCGGCGCAGCGCGTGCAGATGAAGAACGTCCGAGGCGGCGTAGCGCAGCTGCTCGTCGGTGAGGCTGGCCGCACCCCAATCCGAACTCTGCTGCTGCTTGGACAAATCGACGTTCAGCACCTCCTTGCACAGATCGCGCAGGCCGTGCCGGTCGGTGAAGGTGCGCGCCAGGCGAGAGGCGATCTTGGTGCAATAGATCGGCCGCGCCATCACCCCGAGGTAATGATACAGCATGGCCAGATCGAAGCGGGCGAAATGAAACAGCTTGGTGACGCCGGGATCGGCAAGCAGCCGGCGCAGCCGCGGCGCCTCGTAGCAGCCGGGCGCGAACTGCACCAGATCGGCGTTGCCGTCGCCGCCCGACAGCTGCACCAGGCATAGCCGGTCGCGATGCGGGTTGAGCCCCATCGCCTCGGTGTCGATCGCCACCGCCTCGGCGAATTCGATGCCCTCGGGCAGATCGCCCTGATGAACCCGGTAAGTCATTTGCCGCCGCCGTGCGCGCCGCCACCAGCGGCGGCGACGTTGCCGAGTGGTGCCCAGGAGAAGACTCGAACTTCCACGAGCAATCGCCCACTAGAACCTGAATCTAGCGCGTCTACCAATTCCGCCACCTGGGCCTCTCGGACTTGCCGAGATAAGCCCGGCTCCGGCCGATGTCAACGCGCCAAGGGCGAATCTCTGTGTCGCTTGGTCGGAGACCGGCATGATGCTATGGTTTGCCGCTTCTCTTTCACCGCTGCGCCGGCAACCTGCGGCCCCAGATCGCCCGGGGCCTGCTGCTGGCGCCGCCTCGGGGGCGAATCGAAGCTGTGATCATGGCAAAATTTGGCGCTCGTTTATCGCGCTGGCGTGGGTATGTGGTGCTGATCGTTCTCTGCGGCGGGCTGACCACCCCCTGCGTTGCCCAACCGGCGCAACCAGCACCGCCGGCGGTGCTGGTAGCCGCGGCGCAAATGCGCGACGTCTCGCCGACCTCCGAGTTCGTCGGCCGGGTCAAAGCGGTCGACAAGGTCGATCTGCGCGCCCGCGTTTCGGGCTATCTCGGCCCGCGCCTGTTCAAGGAAGGCGACCAGGTGCCGCAGGGGCAGACCGTTTTCACAATCGACCCGGCACCCTTCGAGGCGGTGGTGGCCCAGCGCCGCGCCGATGTCGCCGCCGCCACCGCCGCACTCGCCTTGGCCGATCTGCAAGCCCGCCGCGGCCGCGAGCTGATCAAGACGAAGACGATCCCCCAGTCCGAACTCGACGCACGTGAGACGGCATTGCTGCGGGCCCAGGCGAGCCTCGACCAGGCCAAGGCCGCGATGCAGGCGGCCACGGTCGACCTGTCCTACACCAAGATCCAGACCCCGATTGCCGGCCGCATCGGCCAAGCGGCGTTCTCGCCGGGCAACCTTGTCGGGCCGGACAGCGGGGTGCTGGCGACGGTGGTGCGCCAGGACCCGATCCAGGTCGTCTTCAACGTCACCCAGCGCCAGATGATCGAGACGCGCCGCGATGCGCCGCAGGACCGGCTCGACTCGATCGTCGCGCGGCTGCGGCTCGCCGACGGCTCGACTTACGACCAGCACGGCCATATCGATTTCGTCGGCGTGCAGGCCGATCCCAACACCGATTCGGTCCCGCTGCGCGCGGTCTTTCCCAATCCGAAGGGCGTGCTCGCCGATGGGATGAGCGTGCGGGTCCTCCTCGAGGAAGGCAAGCCGGTGCAGGCGCTGGTGATCCCGCAATCGGCGATCGCCGAAGATCAGGCCGGCACCTACGTTTTCGTGGTCGATGCTCAAGACAAGGCGATCATGCGTCCGGTCAAGGTCGACGTGCAGCGCGACGGCACGGCAGTGGTCAAGGAGGGGCTTGCCGCCGGCGACCGGGTAATCGTGCAAGGCCAAGCCCGGGTCCGCCCGGGCCTGACCGTGGCGCCGAGCGCGGCACCACCCGCCTGAGCCGGTGCAAAGGGGGAATCGCCGATGATCTCGGCTGTTTTTGTCGACCGCCCACGGCTCGCGATCGTCATCTCGATCCTGATCACGATCGCCGGGCTGGTCGCGCTCTCTGTCATCCCGATTGCGCAGTTCCCCGACATCGTGCCGCCCGAGGTATCGGTCACCACCGCCTATCCCGGCGCCAATGCCGAAGTTGTCGAGCAGACCGTCGGCCAGGTCATCGAGCGTGAGATCAACGGCGTCTCGAACATGCTCTACATGCGCTCGTTCTCGGGCAATGACGGGTCCTACAGCCTGACCGTGTCGTTTGCGGTTGGCACCGACCCCGAAACCAACACGGTCAATGTCCAGAATCGGGTGCAGCGGGCGATGGCTCGGCTGCCGTCGGAAGTGCAGCAAAACGGCGTCGAGGTCGAAAAGAAATCCTCGGCGATTCTGCAAGTCGTGGTGCTGCGCTCGCCCAAAGGGACACGCGACAGCCTGTTCCTGTCCAATTACATGCTGATCAACATTCGCGACGCGATCAGCCGCATCCCGGGGGTGGGCCAGGCCAGCTTGTTCGGCCAGCAAGACTATGCGATGCGCATCTGGCTCGACATGGATCGGTTGACGGGTCTGGGATTGACGCCGCAGGACGTCATCAACGCGGTGCGCGCGCAGAACGTCCAGGCCGCGGTCGGCCGCATCGGCGGTGCGCCGGTGGTCGAAGCACAGCAGCGGACGATCCCGCTGACCACCCAAGGCCGGCTCGAAACCCCCGAGCAATTCGGCGCGATCATCATCCGCGCCCAGCCGAACGGCTCGCTGATACGGGTGCGCGACGTGGCGCGGGTCGAACTCGGCGCACAATCGGCCGATGTGTTTTCGAGCTTTGACGGTCGGCCGGCGTCGGCGATGGGGATCTATTTGGCGCCGGGCGCCAACGCGGTGGCGACCGGCAAGGCCGTGCGCCAGGCGATGACGGAAATGGCCCAGCGCTTCCCGGATGATGTGACCTGGGAAATCCCCTACGACACGACAGTCTTTGTCAACGCCTCGATCCACAAGGTGGTTTCGACGCTGATCGAGGCCTTTGTGCTGGTCACGATCGTCGTCTTCGTGTTTCTCGGCAGTTTGCGCGCGACCTTGGTTCCGCTCGTCGCCGTGCCGGTGTCGTTGGTCGGCACCTTCGCCGTGATGCTGGCGATGGGCTTTTCGGCGAATACGATCTCGCTCTTGGCGCTGGTGCTGGCGATCGGCGTCGTCGTCGACGACGCGATCGTCGTCGTCGAGGCGGTCGAGCACATGATGGGCGAGCATCCGGAAATGTCGCCAGCCGAGGCGACCAAAGCATCGATGAGCCAGATCACCGGGCCGATCATCGCAACCACCCTTGTGCTGTTGTCGGTGTTCGTTCCGGTCGCCTTCATTCCCGGCATTGTCGGCCAGCTGTACCAGCAATTTGCGGTCGCGGTGTCGGTGTCGGTGCTGATTTCGATGGTGAATGCGCTGACCTTGTCGCCGGCGCTGTGTGCGTTGCTGTTGCGCCATGGCCATCGGCCCGGCCGCATCATCCGGGCGATGCAAGGCGGCATCAACGGGATGCAGCGCGGCTATACGGGTGTCGTCGGACGCTTGGCGCCGCGCGTGTTGCTGACGTTGGCGCTGGTCGGGGTTGCGGTGGCCCTGATCGGGTGGTTTGGCCACGCCGTTCCGGCGGGCTTTTTGCCCGAAGAGGATCAGGGTGCGTTGCTGATCGAGGCGCAATTGCCCGAGGGCGCCTCGCTCAACCGGACCAGCATAGTGGCGGCGGATGTCGAGCGCATCGCCAAGGCGACGCCGGGGGTGGAGGCAGTCACCTCGATCGTCGGCTACAGCATGATCGACGGCATCGCCCAATCGAACAAATCGACGTTCTTCGTCACGTTGAAGCCGTTCGCCGAGCGCAGCTCGGCAGCGACCAGCGTGTGGGGGGTGCTCAAGCATCTGCGCGCCGAGTTTATTAAATTGCCGGCGGCGATCGTCATACCCTTCAACCTGCCGCCGATCATCGGTCTCGGCACCGGCGCCGGGTTCGAATACCAGCTGCAATCCTACGCCGGCGCACCGGCGAGCGAGATGGCGGCGGTCGCCCGCGGTCTGGTTCAGGCGGCGAATGCCAACCCGGCGCTGGCCGGCGTCTTTACCACCTATGGCGCCTCGACGCCGTTGATCCGGCTCGACATCGACCGCGAGCGGGCCGAGACCCTGGGGATCAGCATCGGCAACATCTTCACCGCCTTGCAGGCGTCGCTCGGTGGCTACTACGTCAACGACTTCAACAAATTCGGTCGGACCTGGCAAGTCATCCTGCAAGCCGAGACGGCGCAACGCATGCATGTCAACGACATCTTCGAGGTGCATGTCCGCGCGGCGAACGGCGCGCTCATTCCGATCCGCACGCTCGCCACCATCGAGACCGTGCTCGGCCCGGGCTACATCTACCGCTTCAACAATCTGCGCGCGGTGGCAATCCAGGGGCAGCCAGCCTCCGGCTATTCCTCGGGCCAGGCTTTGGCGGCGATGGAACAGGTGTCGAAAGCGACGTTGCCGGCCGGCTTCGGCTATTCGTGGAGCGGCACTGCCTATCAGGAAAAGCTCGCCGGCAGCCAGGCGACGGTGATTTTGGCGCTTGCGGTGCTGTTCGCCTATCTGGTGCTGGTCGGGCTCTACGAATCCTGGGCGATACCGGCGGCGGTGATCGTCTCGGTCACGGTCGGGCTGGCGGGTGCCCTTGGCGGGCTATTGCTGACCGGGTTGCCGAACGACGTGTTTGCGCAGATCGGCATCGTCGTGCTGATCGCGCTCGCCGCCAAGAACGCGATCCTGATTGTCGAATTCTCGATGCAGGCGCACCGGGAAGGCTTGCCCGTCGCCGAGGCTGCGTTAAGCGGTGCGCGGGCGAGATTCCGCGCGGTGATGATGACCTCCTTCGCCTTTATCCTCGGGCTGGTGCCGTTGCTGATCTCGGGCGGCGCTGGTGCCGTGACCCGCCAGGCGGTGGCGACCGCAGTGTTCTTCGGCATGTTGGCCGCCTCGGTCCTCGGGATCTTCCTGATCCCTGGCCTTTATGTCGTGTTCCAGCAGCTGCGCGACTGGGTCAAGGGGCGCCTGTTCGGGTCAAGACCCGCTGCCGCCCAATTGGACGAGCGCAAGCGACCCGCCGCTGAGTAGTTGTCTACGGCCGGTTTTTGGCCATGACCTTGAACGTATCGTCGGGACGAGTACCGGGCAATGAGAGGTGCCTGGCAAACCTGCTTTAATTCGATAGCAGTCCGCGGCGGTTCGGACAGCGAAAGCAGGCTCACACAGTTGTCGCTTCAGGAGGGGTTCTGGTAAGCCGACCAGCTGAACCGCGAGAAGCTCATGAAATTGCAGGCCACCGATCCAACCACGATGTACCGGGTGTCTGTCGGAGACAGATCGAGAATCGCATTCAGCGCCTCCGTGCGAGCAGGACAAGGCGGGTGATCCCTGTTCAACGCTGGCAGGAACGGGCGAGGGATCCGAGCCTGACGGTCCTGCTGATCCTGGAGCTCTGCGTGATTTTTTTTGGCTGCGCCGCTGGCAGCACACGGACGGCCAATGGCGGAGATGGTTGGTCAGGCGCTGGTGCTGACGGTCATGGTGATCGTCGTCCTGATTTCGCAGAGACGCGGCGCCATCGTGATAATCCTGCTCGGGGTGGCGGTCCGATTGGCGAGCTTCTCGCTCGGCCCGGAATGGTCGCTACTTGCAGCGAACGTCCTTATCCGCGGGGGTAACATCGTAACCTACTCGGCGCTGAGTTGGGTGGTGGCCCAAGCGGTGTATGCTCGTGGACGCGTCACGGCTTATCGTCTTCAAGGTGCGGCCGTGCTGTATCTGAACCTCGCGGCGATCTTCGCCGCGGCATTTCGGCTGATCTGGAACGTGAACCCTGCCGCATTCAATCTTCCGGCTCCGAGGGGCGACGCGGGCGATATCGCTCAATGCTCTATTTCAGCTTCACCACGCTGACGACGACCGGCTACGGCGACATCGTCCCGGTCGATGCGTTCGCCCGCAGCCTAGCCAATCTGGAGTCGGTCCTCGGGCGGTTCTATCTTGTCACCACGGTCGCCCGCCTGGTGACGCTGGAGTTGCAAGACCGGAGCCGCCGCTGAGCACCCATAGTGCGGGCGGCCTGTTCGCCGGAGAGAACCTACCGGCAGCCGCGCTTACGGCTGGTTCTTGACCACGACCTTGATCGCGTCGTCGATCCGCTCGCGGGCGTATTTCAATGCGGTCGGCAACTCGTCGAGCGGGAAGGTGTGGGTGTGGATCAGCTTGGCGTCGAAACGCTTCTGCTTCATCAGCGCCATTGCCCGGTGGGTGGCACTCTGTCCCTCGCCGCGGATGCCGTAGACGTAGATGTTGTTGCGCACCAGGTAGGCGAGGTCGACCGGCACCTTCTCAGCGGGGAAGGCGGCGAGGCAGATGCGGCCGCCGCGATCGACCATCTGCGCCGCCTCGTCGAGCGCATTTGGGGCACCCGAGCATTCGACGACGAATTGCACGCCCTTGCCGTGAGTAATGCGCTTGACGGCGGCGACCGCGTCCTCCTGGCGGGCGTTGACGACATGGTCGGCGCCGAGCTTTTTGCCGAGGTCGAGCCGACGCTCGCGGGTCCCGGTCAGGATCACCGGGTCGGCGCCGAGCGCCTTGGCGACCGCGACGCCCAAGAGCCCGATCGGCCCCGGCCCGGTGACGACGACCCCTTCGCCGGCGATCAGCCCGCCCAGGACGTCGAGCCCGTACATCGAGGTGCCGGCGGTGACGACGAGGGTCGCCTCGGCGTCGGTCATGTCGTCCGGCACATGGACCAGGGTGTTGACGTTGTTGACCGCGTACTGGGCGAAGCCGCCATCGGTGGTGAAGCCGTTGGCGCGGTGGCCCTTGGCGAGATCGCCGTAATTGAGGCAGGCGGTGTACATGCCCTGGCGGCAGCGGGCGCAGCGGCCGCAGCCGGCATGGACCTCGACCGTGACGCGGTCGCCGACCGCATATTCATCGACCGCCGGCCCGAGCTTGACCACGGTCCCCATGTATTCGTGGCCGATCGTCAAATTCTTGTGGAACGGCAGCCCGCCATCGACCATCGCCGGCAATCCGTGGCGGATGATTTCGAGATCGGTCGCGCACACCGCCACCGCATCGATCCGCACCAGCACCTCGGCGGCACCCGGCTGCGGCACCGGCTTCTCGACCGGCAGGATCTCGTTGGGGCCGCCCAGCACCCAGGCCTTCATCCGCTCCGGGACCCGATATTCGTTGCTCAACACTGACTGATCGGCCATCGCACGCTCCAAACAGCTTTGCCCGGCAAGGCCGCGGCCCCCGAGTCAAAATTCCTCGGGCCACGGTTCTAATGCAACACCCGGCCGGCGAGAAGGGCGCCGCCTTTCGGCAATGCACGCGTTGCGTTATAGAAGGCCGGCGCCGGGGCATGGGGCTGGCGGTGCATCGCCGGAGGACCGATGAGAAATCGCCGCAGCGCGGTCTTGGGCGGGTCGGGCTTTATCGGCCGCTACGTGGTGCAGCGGCTCGCCGCGCGCGGCGATGTGATCGCCGTCGGCTGCCGCCACGCCGAGGGCGCCAAGTTTCTGATGCCGCTCGGCAATGTCGGGCAGATCGCGGCGCTGAACCTGGCGATCGACGACGAAGCGGTGCTGCCGGCCTTTCTCGCCGGCAACGAGGCGCTGGTTAATTGCGTCGGCATCCTCGCCGAGAGCGGGGCGCAGCGCTTCGAGCGGGTGCACCATACCGGACCGGCGCGGCTGGCCCGCCTGGCGCGCGAGGCCGGCATCGAACGCTTTGTCCATATCTCGGCGATCGGCGCCGATTCGCGCTCGACCTCGGCTTATGCGCGCACCAAGGCGGCGGGCGAAGCCGCGGTGCGCGACGCCTTCCCGACGGTGACGATCCTGCGCCCGTCGGTGGTGTTCGGCCCGGAAGACCAGTTCTTCAACCGCTTCGCCGCGATGGCGATGATCTCGCCGGTGTTGCCGCTGATCGGCGGCGGCGAGACCCGGTTTCAGCCGGTCTATGTCGGCGATGTCGCCGACGCGGTGGTGCGGTGCCTCGACGACCCGGCGACCGCGGGGCGCACCTATGAGCTCGGCGGCCCGAAGATCTACAGCTTCCGCGAATTGATCGAGCTGCTGCTCGCCGAGATTCGCCGCAAGCGGCTGCTGGTCGACCTGCCGTTCGGCCTCGCCGCGTTGCAGGCGCGGCTGATGTCGATATTGCCGAACCCGCCGCTGACCGCCGACCAGGTCGAGCTCCTGAAGCGCGACAACGTCGTCTCCTCGGGGGCAATGACCTTGGCGGCGCTCGGCATAACGCCGACCGCGGTCGAGGGCATCCTGCCGACCTATCTCGACCGCTTTCGCCGCGGCGGCTGGTACGAGCGACGAAGCTGAGGCGCTTTCGCAGGCGCGGCGCTTCGGTTAAGCTCGCCCACCTACCCCTTATACAGGAATCAATTTATGGCAGCGTTGGGTCGGCTCCTCATGCTGATCGCCGCGCTCGTTGTCGGAGGCAACGCGATGGCAGCAGATCTCGAAAACACGATCTACCTCGATGTGCCGGCCGGCCGCGTCGTGATCGACATGCGGCCCGATCTGGCGCCGGCGACCTGCGCCCAGATCAAGGCTCTGGTGCGCCGCGGCTTTTACAACGGGCTGACCTTTCACCGGGTGATCGCCGGCTTCATGGCCCAGACCGGCGACCCCAACGGCAACGGCACCGGCGGCTCGGGCCATCCCTTGAAGGCCGAGTTCTCGCAAGAGCCGTTCGTGCGCGGCACCGTGGCGATGGCCCGCACCTCGGACCCGAACAGCGCCGACAGCCAGTTTTTCATCATGTTCGCGCCCGCTCCCTCGCTCGACGGCCAATACACGATCTGGGGCAAGGTCAGCTCCGGCATGCAGTACATCGACCAGCTCAAAAAGGGCGACCCGGCCAATAATGGCGCGGTTACCGACCCCGACAAGATCATCAAGATGCAGGTCGCCGCCGACGCCGAAAAGGCCGCGCCGAAGCCATCCAAATAGGGGCACCCGATCGTGTCGGCCCCCATCCCGACCCTCCCCCGTGATCATGGGAGAGGGAGGGACCCGCGCCGCGGGAGGGTGGGGGCCGACGAGGAGTTCGTCGCAGCGACGCGATCCGGATGGTTTTCGGCGCTCAGGGTCTATCGCGAGCCGCGGCTGATCGCCGTCCTGCTGATGGGGTTTTCGAGCGGGCTGCCGCTCGCCTTGACCTTTGCAACATTGTCGTTCCGGCTGGCCGAAAAGGGCGTGTCGCGCACCGAGATCGGGCTTTTCGCCCTGGTCGGCGTGCCTTACAGCGTCAAGTTTCTGTGGTCGCCGCTGATCGACCGACTGCCGATCCCATTGTATTCCGCGCGGCTCGGCCGGCGGCGCGGCTGGGCCTTGGCGATCCAGCCATTGCTGGCGGCGGCGATCCTGGCACTCGGCCTCGCCGATCCGCGAGCCGCACCGGGGCTGACCGCGCTCGCCGCGCTCGCCGTGGCGTTTCTGTCGGCGAGCCAGGACATCGTCATCGACGCCTACCGCATCGAATTGCTGCGCCCCGAAGAACAGGGGGCGGGTGCGGCCGCCACCCAATGGGGCTACCGCTTTGGCATGCTGGCGGCCTCGGCCGGGGCGCTCTACGCCGCGAGCTTCGCTGGCTGGCGGTTTGCCTATGGGCTGATGGCGGCGCTGATGGGGGTCGGCATGGTTACGGTGTGGCTCACCCCCGAGCCGGGCGGCGTGCGCCCAGCCGAGGCCTTGCCCGGCGACACCGCCCTCGCCCGGGTCGTCGCCTGGCTGGAGCGCGCCGTCCTCGCCCCGTTTCGCGACATGCTGACCCGGCGCGGCGCGCTGGCGATCCTGGTCTTCGTGATTCTCTACAAATTCGGCGACGCGCTGGCCGGCACGATGTCGAACCCGCTCTACGTGTCGCTCGGCTTTACCAAGGTCGAGGTCGCCAGCATCGGCAAGATCTACGGGTTTGGCGCGAGCCTCGCCGGGCTCGCCCTCGGCGGCGTCATCGTGCTGCGGCTCGGCATCATGCGCGCCCTCCTCTTCTGCGGCGTGCTGCAGATGCTGTCGAATTTGATGTACGCGCTGCAGGCCTGGGTCGGACACAATGTAGCGGTGCTGGCGCTGACCATCGGGGTTGAGAATTTGACCGGCGGGATGGGCTCGGCGGCGTTCGTCGCCTACCTCTCCGGCCTCTGCAACATCGCCTTCACAGCGACTCAATACGCGCTGCTGTCGTCGCTTGCCGCGGTCGGGCGCACCACCCTGTCGGCCTCGGGCGGAGCGCTCGCCGATATGCTCGGCTGGGGCCCATTCTTTGTCCTCAGCACCCTCGCCTGCCTGCCCGGCCTCACCCTCCTGATGTGGATCATGCGCGAGCGGCCCGATCGCCAAGCTGACACAGTCCCCGAGGCTCAGCCATAGGCGAGCAATTGGGCGCGGTGGCGGTCGAGCCAGGCACGCGGCGCGGCGTTGCCCGGCGCGAGGCTGTCGACCAGCCGCCAGAAGCGCGGCCCGTGGTTCATCTCGGCCAGGTGCGCCACCTCATGGGCGACGACGTAATCGATCACCGGCCCAGGGGCGAAGATCAGCCGCCAGCTGAACGACAGATTGCCCGCCGACGAGCAGCTGCCCCAGCGGCTCCTGGTGTCGCGCACTGTGACCCGCGCGATCTTGTGCCCGATCCGAGCGGCGAGCGGACGGGCGCGCCGCGCCAGCTCGTCATGGGCGAGGGCCGCGAGGTGGTCGCGCACCCGGCGCGCGATATGCGCCGGATCACCGCGCACGCGGATCTCGCCATCGGCGACCGTCACCGGCGCCGCCGCCGCGTCGAGTGAGCGGCGGATGCGATGCGGGGCGCCCAGCACCGGCACCAGCGCGCCCTCGACAAACGGCACCGGACGCGGCAGCGCCTCCAGCCGGGCGACGATCCATTGCCGCTTGTCCCTGAGAAAGCGTAGGCCCAATTCGGCCGGGACGCCGCGCGGCAGCACCAGCTCGACCCGGCGCCGTGCCGCATCGATGCGCAGCCCGACCCGCCGCGCCCGCGGGCTGACCCGGATCGCCAGCGGGGCGCCGAGGTCGAGCGCCACCGCCTGCCGGCCGATCTCGGCCAGCGCCGATTCGCCGCGCGGCCGCGCCTGCCCTGCATCAACGCCGCGAAAACCCGCCAATCCGCCGCCCTTTTCTGAGACCCTGCCGCCCCGCCCGCGAGCTGGCCGCCAAAGCTTTCCGCCAATCGACCGATTAGGCAAGCGGCCAGCATCGGTCCAAAATCTGCCGCGAGCGACGAGCGAACGGCAGCAATCGTCGCGGGCACAATTTGTGTCGAGAGCCCTCATTACCGGGGGTTCGGCGCTTGTTCCGTAATTCCTGCCCAGGGCAGTTTGAGCGCAACGATCTCGATCGCGCAGGCAAAGGCCCGGTTCGTTCGGAGCTTGATCCGCCCAATCCAATCTCATCCGCGGTCGATCAGGTGAATGAACGAACCGATGACCGAGCCTCGCCGCAGGCCCTGCTGCCCGAGATCGGCGTCGGCCGCGTCCGCCACCGACCACAGCCGGTCGGCCGATCCCTCGCAAATTACCGTCGCATAGTGGAATTCGTGGCCGCGAAAGTGCGCGGCGGCGGCGCCGAGCGGCGTCTTGGCGACGAGGCTCGCGCTGCGATAGCCGAGCGATCGGCGGCGCTCGGCAAAGCTCGTGACCAGCGGCAGCAGCCCGGCCATCGCGTGACGGCGGCCGGCGGCGTCGATCAGCGCCTCGCCCAGGACCATGTAGCCGCCGCACTCGCCATAGACGGGCTTTTCCTCGGCCGCGGCGCGGCGCAGCCCGCCTAAAAACCTCTCGGCGGCAGCGAGCCGGCCGGCCCACAGCTCGGGATAGCCGCCCGGCAGATAGACCGCATCGGCGCCGGGGTCGGGCGGCTCATCGGCAAGCGGCGAGAAAAAGCTGAGCGCGGCGCCGGCGCGACGCCAGCCGTCGAGCACCCCCGGATAGACAAACCGGAACGCGTCGTCGCCGGCGACGGCGATGCTGCGGCCGAAGGGCGGGATGCCGCGGACATCGGTGACGACCCTGGCGCCGAGCAGCGACGGGCGCGCCAGGCGCAGGAGCCCTTCGATGTCGATGGCGCCCGCGACCTGCGCCGCGGCACGGTCGATCACCGCCTCGGCCGTGGCGATTTCGCCGGCCGGAACCAGGCCGAGATGGCGCGACGGCAGGGCCAGCGACGCGTCGGCGCAGAGTGCTCCGAGAAGCGCGAGGTCGGGCAGATGCCGCGCCACGGCGCCGGCGAGCAGCGCGCGATGCCGTGGGCTCGCGACCCGGTTGAAGATCACCCCGGCGAGCAGCAGCTCGGGCCGATGACCGGCAAAGCCGCGCAGCAGGGCGGCGACCGAGGCACCCTGCCCGCGCGCATCGACGACCAGCACCACCGGCCAGCCGGTAAGCTGCGCCAATTCGGCGGTCGAGCCCGCCTCGCCATCGCTGCCAGTGCCGTCGAACAGGCCCATCACCCCTTCGCACAGCACGATATCGGCGGTGGCTTCGAGCGCCGCGACGCATCCGGCCAGGGTCTGCGGCCGCATCGCCCATGGGTCGAGGTTGACGCACCGGCCGCCGCTCGCCGCGGCATGAAATGTCGGGTCGATGAAGTCGGGGCCGGCCTTGGCCGCCGCCACCCGCAGCCCGCGCCGGCGCAGATGGCGCAACAGGCCGGCGGTGACCAGGGTCTTGCCGCTGCCCGAAGCCGGGGCGGCGAAGATCAGCCCACGGCCGGTCATGGCGCGGGCTGTCGCCGGTGGTGCGCGCTAGCCCGGCAGCTTGTCGCCGTCGGGCGGAGCCGGCACCTCGAAGGCATTGACCATGCCGGAGAGGAACGCGAAATAGTTTGCCGCCCCGGTCAATTCGACCATCCATTGCTCGCCATGGCGGTCCTTGAGCCGGTCGAACAGCGCCTGGTCGACCCGGTTGGTGCGGATCAGCTGGCGCGTATAGGCGACGACGTCACGCTCGTCGGCGGGCAGCGAGGCGGGATCGCCCTTGGCGCGAATGAGATCGATCGTGGCGTCCGGCACGCCGGCCCGTCGCGCCGCCCCGACCTGGGCGGCCCAGACATAGGCGGCTTCCTTCTCGCGCACCGCGGCGAGGATCGCGTGCGAGCGCAGCTTTGCCTCGACCACGCTGCCTTCGCGGAAAAACGTCACCAGCGGCAGCACCCGCTCGGCCAGTGCGGGGCTCTTCAGCATGATGCTGAACGGGCCGCGCACCCCGCCGAAAACCTTGACGACATCGTCGACAACGTGCTGATGCTCGGCCGGCACGTCGGCCTTGCCGGAGACCGGGGTGATTCTGGCCATGGTTTCCTCCTTGCGTCAGCGTAGTGAAGCGAGCACATCCTCCTGTGCCCGCCCCGTCATGGCCGGGCTTGTCCCGGCCATCCACGAAATGCCACGAACGCCTTGTCAGCCGGCGTGGATGCCCGGCACAAGGCCGGGCATGACGGTAAGATAATGCTGAACCACCTGGACACTCCCGTCCGCTAAATGCCGGGATAGGACTTGCCCCAGTCGTCGAGATAGACGACCTCGGAGAGCGGGCCGCGGCCAACCGGGCCGAACCGCCCCATCGGATAGCCGATCGGCAGGATCGCATAGGAGTGGAAGCCGGGCGGGATGCCCATCGCCGCGTCAACCTCTTTTTCGTAGGCGGTGTGCCGGGTGGTCAGGGTCGAGCCGAGACCGAGCGCGCGCGCCGCCAGCAGCATGTTCTGCACCGCGGGATAGATCGACGAGCCGGCCGTGCGCCCCGGATTGGCACCGTCCTCGAGGCAGGCGACGATCCACACCGGCGCTTCGTGATAATGGTCGGTCAGGTATTCGACCGCCGAATGCTGGCGCTTGTAGCGGGCCGGGTCAGAGCCCGGCGGCGGCGGGCTCGACGCATAGCGCGGGCCGACCACTTCGTCGAACGCCTTCTTGTAGTAAACCTGCACCGCCTTTTTCTTCGCCGGGTCTTTCAGCACCAGAAAGCGCCAGCGCTGGGTGTTGCCGCCGCTCGCCGCCGCCTGGCCGGCGTGCAGGATCTTGCGGATCAGATCGTCGGGCACCGGGTCTGGCTTCAGCCGCCGCATCGCCCGCAGGGTGTGCATGATCTCAAAGATGTCGGTTCCGCCTGGCGCTGCTTCGGGCATTCCTTCCTCCGTAACCGATTGGCCGCCGTGGCCGATTGCCGCGAAGTCTAGTGGCGATTGGCGCGGCGCGACAAGGATATTGGCGCTAGCGGGCGCCGAGTGCGGCGAGGCGGCGCTGGGCGTCGAGCATGTCGGGGCCGCCCTCGGATGCGGGCTTCAGGCGAAAGTCGAACTCGGTCGTGTAAAAAGGCGGGGCGATGCCGAGCCGGCGGGCGGCACCATCGGCGGCGTCGTGCCGGGTGAAGTCGCAGACCAGCGAATCCTTGACCGCGAACACCGCGTCACTGCCAAGATATTCGTCGGTGCGGTCGAAGATATGCGTCGTCACCGGCTCGTAGCCATTGGCCGACACGACGAAATGGATATGCGCGGGGCGCCACGGATGGCCGCCGGTGGCGCGCAGCATGGCGCCGACCGGGCCATCGGACGGGATCGGATAATTGACCGGCAGCACCGTGCGCACCAGAAAGCGGCCTTCAGCATCGCTGCGGAATTTGCCGCGCATGTGCAGTTCGAGCAAATTGGGGTCCTGCAAATCGTAAAGGCCGCTGGTCTGCGCCTGCCACACATCGAGCAACGCGCCGGCGATCGGCCGGCCGTCGAGATCGAGCACGCGGCCGCTGACCAGGGTGGGCGCGCCGTCGTGGTCGAGATGGGCGATGTTGCCGCCCGACGGCATTTCGGGCGCGTTCTGGCGATGGAACGGCCCGAACACGGTCGACTCGGTCGCGCCATCGGGTTTGCGGTGGTTGAGGAGGTCGACCACCATCGACACCCCCAAGGTATCCGAAAACAGGATGAATTCCTGGCGCTTGTCGCTGTTCATGTGGCCGGCCTGGGTCAGGATCTCGATTGCCCGGAACCACTCCGCCTCGGTCAGGTCGACCTCCTTGACGAAGGCGTGCAGATGGCCGATCAGGCTCAGCATGATTGCTCTGAGCCGCGGGTCCGGGGTCTGCGCGAAACGCTGCAGCACCTCGGCGGTGATGTCGTCTTCGGTCTTGTTGCGCGGCATCGGCATCGCCGGCCTCCATCGGGTTGTTCGCTCGACCAATACCACGAAAAATAGCATCCGGGCCTGAGCCGTTGCGCGCCCGCTTCAAGCCGGTCTCGCTCGATGCGCTGAATTTCCTGTTGGCTGATGTGCGCGGCGCGCTCGGGCCCTCCCGCAATGTTGTTCTGGCCGCGCAGCAGGCCAGTTCGGCGGCACTGGCCGACGGCACTGGGCCGCAATTCGCAGTTAATTTTTTAGATATGAATTGCAACCGGAACCGAATCGCCGCAGTATGTCCTCGGCATCGTTATGTCCCCCCAACGATGCATCCGCGCCTGCCGGTGGGCAAATCGGCAGGCGGGCAGAAGCCCCGGTCCCCCCCGACCGGGGCTTTTCTGTACGGGGCCAGCTCCCGCGGCCAGTGCGGCATTCTGCGCAGATGACCGCTCGGCAATGGCTGCGCCTGGTGCTGGTCGGGCTCGGCGCCGCAATCGTCCCGCTCGACACCGCGGTCAATATCGCATTCCCCGCCATCACCCACAGCTTCGGTCTGCCGATCCGCATGATCCAGTGGGTGGTGATCTCGTATGTGCTGACCTACGCCAGTCTGATGCTGGCGTTTGGCCGGGTCGGCGACCTCTTCGGCCATGCCCGGGTGTTCCGCGCCGGGCTCGCCTGGTGTGTCGCCGCGTTCCTGCTGTGCGCCGCCGCCCCGGCCTATGGCTGGCTGCTGTTCTTCCGCTTCCTGCAAGGGATTGGCGCGGGCCTGGTGATCAGCGTCGCGCCGGCGCTGGTGACCGGGCTGTTCCCGGAACACCGCCGCAGCCGCGCCGTCGCCGCGTTCACGATGATCTTCGCCCTCGGCTCGGCGGCGGGGCCGCTGATCGGCGGGGCGCTGGTCAGCCGCTGGGGCTGGCCGGCGGTGTTCTGGTTCCGCGCGCCGATCGCGCTGATGGCACTTTTGTTCGCGCGCGGGCTGGCGCCGCCGCAGCACGCCGGCGCGCGCGAGCCGCTCGACCTCGTCGGCGCGTTTCTGCTGGCGC
Source organism: uncultured Alphaproteobacteria bacterium (assembly GCA_963755435.1). GTDB lineage: Bacteria > Pseudomonadota > Alphaproteobacteria > ATCC43930 > CGMCC-115725 > AP-15. Next base: position 1,028,644 of record CAVWJX010000005.1, on the reverse strand, counting down.
TGGCGATCACCACCCTGCTGCTACTGGTCAACGCATTGCAGGGACTGGGGCGCTATGACTGGCTCGCCGCGCCATTGCTGGCGCTGGCGCTGGCCAGTCTGGTGGCGTTTGTGCGCCGGGAAAACCGCATTGCCGCACCAGTCATCAATCTCGAGGTATTTCGCAGCCTTGGCTTCGCCATGGTCAATTTCGCCAGCGTGCTGGTCTACCTGACGAGCTTCGCGGTGCTGCTGTTCGTCCCCTATTACCTGGTTCGCTTTACCGAGCTGTCGCTGCCGGCGGCCGGCGCGGTGCTCGCCCTGTCCTTTGCCGGCAGCATCGCCGCATCGCCGCTCGCCGGGCGGATGATCGAGCATATTCGGGCCGAGCGCATCGCGCTCGTCGGCGCGGTCCTGGGCGGCGGCGGGCTGTTCCTGATCGGCGGCTGGGGTGCCGCCCCGAGGCTTTACGCGATCCTGGCGGCTCTGCTGGTGCAAGGGTTCGGCGCCGGGCTGTTCCAGGTCGCCTATATCGATGTGGTGATGGCGACCTTGCCGCAGCGCCACCGCGGCGTTGCCGGCAGCATCGCAATGCTGACCCGCACCCTCGGCATCGTCAGCGGCGCCGCCCTGCTCACCCTCGGCTTCCATGCCATTGAAACGGCTTCGGCAGCCGCCGGGCATAACCCGGCCGCTGCTTTCCTCACGGCGTTTGGCGCGACCTTTCGGCTCGCCGGCCTCGCCTCGGCGCTGACCGGGCTGGCGATCGCCCTGACCGTCCGCAGCCGCTGAACGCCACCGGGCGAGGCGAAGGATTATTCGTCTTCGAGGGTGAACCCGACCTTGAGGACCACCTGGTAATGCGCCACTTGGCCATCCTCGACATGGCCGCGCGTCTGCAGCACCTCGAACCAGCCGACCTGCCGCAATGTGCGCGAGGCCCGCCCGACCGCGTTCTGGATGGCATCCTCGATGCTCTTCTCCGAGGAGCCGGCGACCTCGATGATCCGGTACACATGTTCTGGCATCTGCGTGCTCCTTTGTGGTGGCTCAGCTTCGGTCCAACGATAACGCCGGCGCGCCTGCTTCGTCCCGGCCGGCACGAATTTACACCCTGTCGGCGCGACCGTCGCGCGCTATCCTGGCGCCCGGTTCGATGCCCGACCCGCAGGGAGGATGGAAATGGCGGTAACGATCTATCACAACCCGCGCTGCAACACTTCGCGCAAGACATTGGCGCTGCTGCGCGAGCGCGGGGTGGAGCCACAGATCATCGAATACCTGAAGACCCCGCCCTCGGCGCCCGAGCTGAAGAAGATCCTGGGCCGGCTCGACATGCCGGCATCGAAACTGCTGCGCAAAAAGGAGGCCGCCGCCGCTGGCATCGACCCCAAGGCCATGTCCGAGGACGCGCTGATCGCGGCGATGGTCAAGAACCCGATCGTGATCGAGCGGCCGATCGTCCTTTCCGGCGCCAAGGCTGCCCTCGGCCGCCCGCCCGAAGCCGTGCTCACGGTGCTATAGGGACGCTTCCTGGAGGGACGCTTACTGGCCGGATCCCGGTCGCTCGGCCGCTAGCCTCGCGGCGTTTTGGCGGTGTATTCCGCGGCGCAGAAGGTGCCGCCCTGATATTGCTCGGCGATCGGGTCGGCGCCGCCCGGCTCGGCCGCCAGCACCGCGGCGGCATAGGGCTCGGAATCATCCTGCGGCCGATAGCCGAGGCGATCGGCGTTCGAATTGTCGTACCACGAGCGCCGGTTGTCTGAGACGCCATAGACGATCTCGTAGCGGACCTCCGGGTGTTCGAGACCGATGCGCACCAGCTGGCTCAGGTCGCGCGGGCTGATCCAGATCGCCAGCCGCCGCTTGTCGATCGGTTGCGTCCCGAAATTGCCGATGCGCACGCACAAAAAGCCGATCCCGTGCTTGTCGGAGTAGAGGCTGGCGAGCGCCTCGGAAAACGCCTTGCTAACGCCGTAGCGGCTGTCCGGGCGCGGCACCACCCGGTGGTCGATCGTCTGGGCGCGCGGATAAAAGCCGACCGCGTGGTTGCTGGTGGCCATCACGATGCGCTGCACGCCCGCCCGCCGCGCCGCCTCGAACACGTTGTAGAGGCCGACGATGTTCGATTGCAGGATGACGTCCCACCCGGCCTCGCCCGAATTGCCGCCGAGATGGATGATGCCGTCGACCCCCTCGACCATGCGCTCGACCGCCGCCATATCGGCAATCTCGGTGCGGTCGATCTCCTCGCCGTCGCGGGCCGGCGCCAATGGCACCCGGTCGGACAGCCGCAGCACCGGATAAACCCCGCGCAACGTCTCGCGCAATGACCGCCCGATCCCGCCGCCCGCTCCGGTGATCAATACCCGATGCATGCTGTCTCTCCTCTCTTACGGCTACGGCGCATCCGAGGTCCTACGGCACGGCGTTGGCCGCCGGCGGCTGTCAGACTGTCGAAGTGCCGGGCGCTGACCACGGTCCGGCCGGCGTTTCGGGGACTTGATCCTCGGCGGCGAGATTGGCTTTTGACAGCGCGGTCAAGCCGGTGATGCCGCCGAGGTTCATCGAATTGATCGCACTGCTTGGGACGATGATCGTGCTGCCGCGCTCTTTGACGCTTTCGTAGAGCATGTTCATGCCGCGCAGGTGCAGCGCAGCCGGGTTGTCGGCGTAGGTCCGGGCGGCTTCGACAAAGCTGTGCGCGATCTCCGCCTCGGCGGTCCCGAGGATGACGCGAGCCTGGCGTTCGCGCTCGGCCTGCGCCTGCCGGCTCATCGCATCCTGCAGCGCAACCGGGATCTTGACGTCGCGAATCTCGACCGATTTGACATCGATCCCCCACTCGGCGGTCTTCGAATGGATCGTTTGGCGCAACTCTTCGTCCATCGCCTTGCGGTTCGACAGCAGCATGGCCAGGTCGGCGGCGCCGATCATCTCGCGCAACGAGGTTTGCGCCGCCCAGGCAATCGCATCCCCATAGCTTACGACTTCGAGCGCCGCGCAGCGCGCGTCAGTGACGATCCAGAAGATGATCGCATCGACATCGACTGGCACGGTGTCCCTGGTCAGGGTCCGCTCGGCGACGAATTGGGTCGTGCGCAGCCGGGTATCTATGACCGCAGCCACACTGTCGAGGATCGGAACGATCCAGAACAGGCCCGGTCCCCTGACCGCGGTGAATTTGCCGGCCCGCAATACCACCGCCCGCTCCCATTGCTGCGCCATCTTGACCGCCGCCAGCACGATCACCGCCGCGACGATCAGCATCACTCCGAGGGCGAGATACCCGCCGAGAATGGCCAGCGCGCCGAGCCCGGCGAGGACCACGACAATCGCGATCGAGATCGGATTTGGGGTCATCTGCTGACCAATTCTAAAGTGTTTCCTGGCCTAAGCCCGCCGGGGGTGACAGCGGCGAATGCAGATCAAAGCGGCCTTTGCCGTTGAGTGCGCGCCATGCCGGTTGACGGCCGGACCCTCGATCCGCACCGCACCTGTCAGACAGCGCCGGTCATTGCCGACGATGGCGGATTGCATCCGCCCTTAATGCGCCATCCGCACCGGCGGCACCTCGCGCGGGATGATTAGGTTGCAGCCGGTGGCGGCTTTGACCTCGTCCACCGTCACGCCCGGCGCAATTTCCTTTATCGCCAAGCCCGCTTTGGTCACCTCGAACAGGCCGAAATTGGTCACGACCAAATTGACGACGCCGCGCGCCGTCGCCGGGATGGCGCAGCGCTCGACGAGGCGCGGCGCGCCGTTGCGGGTCTGATGCTCCATCGCCACGAAGACATGCTTGGCGCAGGCCGCGAGGTCCATCGCCCCGCCGATGCCGCCGCCCTGCTGCCCGGCCATCTTCCAATTGGCGAAATCGCCGTTTTCGGCGACCTCGTAGGCGCCGAGCACGGTCACGTCGATGCGGCCGGCGCGGATCATCGCAAAGGAGTTGGCGTGGTGGACGATCGCCGCACCCGGCCGCAGGGTCACGTGCTGGCCGCCGGCGTTGACCAGGTGCAGGTCCTCCTCGCCCGGAGGCGCCAGCGGGCCGTAGCCGATCACCCCGTTCTCCGAGTGAAAAATGATCTCGCGGTCGCCGAAATCGCAATTCGAGCACAGGGTCGGAATGCCGATGCCGAGATTGACGATCCAGCCGTCGCCGAACTCCATCGCCAGCCGGTCGCACATCTGCTGCCGGCTCAGCCCCTTCGCCCGTTCGCTCATCGTGCGACACTCCCCCCGGAACTGCCGGGCCGCTGCGGCCACCAGCCTTCGGGCGGCGGCGGGATCTTGACGATGCGGTGGACGAAGACCCCGGCGGTGTGCACGTCGTCCGGGTCGATGGCACCCAGCGGCAGGATCTCCTCCTCGACCTCGACGATCGTCACCCGCGCGGCCATCGCCATGATCGGGTTGAAATTGCGCTGCGAGCGGCGGTAGCGCAGATTGCCCGCTTCGTCGGCCTGGTAGGCGCGGATCATCGCGTAGTCGAGCGGCAAGGCGTGCTCCAACAGGTATTCGCGGCCGTTGAAGATTCGCGTCTCGCGGCCCTCGGCGAGCTCGGTGCCGACCGCGGCCGGGGTATAGAAGGCCGGAATGCCGGCGCCGGCGGCGCGCATCCGCTCGGCCAGGGTGCCCTGCGGCACCAGCTCAGCCTCGATCAAGCCCTTGGCGACATATTCGCTGAGGATCAGCCGCTGCGAGGCGCGCGTCGGCGCGGTAAAGGCGCAAACCACCTTTTTGACCTGCCCGTTCTGGATCATCTGGCCCATGTCGGGCGCCTCCGGCGGCAAGGTGGCGCCGCCGCGCGTCGAGTTCGACACGCAAGTCAGCCCTTTGGCGCCCTGCGCCGCCACCGCGCCATAGAGGTTGATCGGCATGCCGACCACGGCGAACCCGCCAAACCCGATCGTGGCCCCGTCCGGAATGTCTCGAACCGCCTCGGCAAAGCTCGAGCAGATCTTGCTTCTGGCGACCATTCCCCCGCCCGCTTTTAGTTTCCGCCATCATCATGCGGCAGGCATGCCCGCCCGACAACCCGCGTCACGACCACCCGCATCACGACCACCCGGGCAACGGGCGCGCGCCTCGTCCACGCTGCTCCGCGATGATTTGCCCTCGCTCGATCGAGCGGGGCGCACGCTCAGTTGAGCGGCACGCTGCCGGTATAGCGGATGATGTAAAGCCCGCCCGTCAGCCGGTCGTTGGCGTAGATCAGCCCGTGCTCGTCGACATAGACGTCGTTGATCTGGATCGTATGGGTCGGGTTTCCCGGCGGCGCCTGCGGGATCACATAGCCGATCTCGGCCGGATGCGATGGATCGGCGATCGAATAGGCGCGCACCCCGCCGTTGAAATAGCTGCCGACAACCGTATTTTCGAGCGTGCGCGAGGTCGCAATCGGCCGGTTCATGTCGATGTTATGCGAGCCGAACCTGCCGCCGGCCTTGCACAATGCGGCCATGTCGTGGATCGGCGGAAACGGCGCCAGCGGGTAGGGGTGCCGCTCGTTTGCGATGTCCCACACCCAGTTGCGCTTGGGCCAGTCGGCGCAATTGTTGCCGATGGCCTCCTCGCTCTGGATTGCGATCTTGCGTGACGGGATCGCCACGACCGTATGGGCAAAGCCCTCGTCAAGCGATTGCCATGAGCGCCGCGTGACCGCGCGCGGATGCGTCTTGTCGCTGATGTCGAGGATCACCCAGCCGCCGTCGATCCAGCCGATATAGGCGCGGTTCGGCTGGTCGACAGGGATCGTCAAGGAGTGCATGCGGATGCCGGAATCGAATGACTCGACCCGCGGCGGCGCCGCGGCGGCATCGCCGACCCTGGTGCCCGGCAGCCACCAGCGGCCGACTTCGTGGGGATGCGCCGGGTCCGACACATCGACAATCATCAGGAACTGGTCGTCCTTTGGATTGCGGGGGACAAAGTTGCGGGCACCGGTCGACAGATAGGCATAGTGCCCGTCTACGAACCAGACGTAATGCACGCCGCGCGAATGCGGACCTGAGGTGTCGAAATGCGACAGCTTTTTGGGGTGGACCGGATCGTGGATGTCGTATACGTCGAGCCCGGCATGCGGTTGGCCCGCCTTTTCGGTCTGGTGCGCCACCACCAAGGTGTCGCCAGCGAGGCCGAGCGAGTTGCAGCGCACGAAATCCGCCTCGACCGGGATCTGCGCGATCACCTGGGGCTGCTCGGGCTTGGTGACATCAATCGCGCTGAAACACATCGGCGCCGATTCATGCGCCAGATAGAGCACCCGCTGGCCATTGGCATACTGCTTCAGCGCCAATCCCTCGCCACCCTTGCCGACGCCGTTCAAATCACTATGGCCGATGATCTGCATGTTGCTCGCCTCAGCCGCGGCGAGCGCGTCCTGGGCACGAGCCGAGCCGCCTCCGGGCGGCGCAATCGCGGCGACAAACGCAAGCCCGATGACAGCGAACAGGTGGCGCATACGAATCCCTCCCCAAAAGCGCGAGCGTGCATGGTGGCCGCCGCGCGCATAACGCGAGTTCTATCGCATAGCTGCGGCAAATTTCGCCAGGTCGATGATCGCGCGCCGATGCGAGCCGACGCCGATCAGGGTGTCGCCCTCGCTCGCCTTGACCGCAAACTCGACCCGGCGACCATCGAGCGCGGTGACCACCGCCTCGCCGGTCACCTGCCGCCCCACCGGGGTCGCCGCCAGGTGGCGAATGTCGACCGCGGTGCCGACCGCACTCTCGCCCGGGTCGAGATAGCCGCGGATCGCATTGAGCGCGGCGTTTTCCATGATCATGATCATGACCGGAGTGGCCAGCACCGGCGGCAAGGCAGCGTCCTTGAAGCTGTTGGCCAGATGTTCGGGCCGCACCAGAAGGGTGAAGCTGCCCTTGGCGCCAAGCGGGATCGGTCGCACTCTGGGTTCTCCCGGTCCGGGAAGCCAGCAGGTTAGTCGTGCCGCAGGCCGTGCGCCAGTGATCGCCGCTCGATTGCCTGCGCGTCGCCCTTCAGCACCTCGAACCGGGTGTCTTGCCCGTCGCGCCAGAACCGCAGGTCGAACGACTGCTTGTCGAGCCGCAGATCGCACAAAGTCAGGTCGGGCAGCCAGTCCGGCAGCGCCGGGTCGAGGTAGAGCCTGCCCGCCGGTGCGTCCGTCTCGAAGCCGATCAGCGCCTGCAGCATCGAGAACACCGAGCCCGCGGCCCAGGCTTGCGGCACGTTGGCTTCGGGGTATTGCACCGGGAAATTGGTATCGTCGCGTTCGATCCCGGCATAGAGCTCGGGCATCTGGTAGAGCGCGAAATAGCTCCCGGCGTCGCTGACCGCGCGCGCCACTTGCGCCGCCTCCGCGGCAAAGCCGTATTGCCGGAAGCCGATTGCGATGATGCCGTTGTCATGCGGCCACACCGACCCGTTCTGGTAGGACAGCGGGTTATAGGACGGGTGGGCGCTCGACAATGTGCGGATCCCCCAGCCGCTCCACATGTCGGGCCGCAGCAGCCGCTCGACGACGCGGCGGGCGCGCGCCGGCGGCACGATCCGGCTCCACAGGCAATGCCCCGGATTCGAAGCGACGGTCAGCACCTGCTTTTTGTCGCCGTCGAGGCAATAGGCATAGAACCCGCTGTCCTCGTCCCAAAACACGTCATTGAACCGGGCGAACAGGGTTTTCGCCTTGGCGCGCAGCTCCTCGGCCCTGCGGTCCTGGCCGAGCACGTGGTAAAGCTCGGCCATGCGGGTCCAGGCGTCGTAGACATAGCCTTGCAGCTCGCACAGCGCCTTCGGCCCCTTGACCGGGCTGCCGTCTGGATAGAGCACGGCGTCGCCGGCGTCCTTCCAGCCCTGGTTCTCATAACCGGCCGGCGAGCGCGTCTGGTATTCCTGAAACCCGTCGCCGTCGCGGTCGCCGTACAGATCGATCCACTCGAGGCAGCGCTCGGCGGTGCCGAGATGACGCTCGACCAGCTGCCGGTCGCCGGTGCAGCGCCATGCGGTGTGCAATGCGATCAGGTAGAGCGGCGTCGCATCGGCGGTGCCGTAATAGGGCGTGTGCGGGACCAGCTTGAAGTGCGCGAGTTCGCCGATGCGCAGTTCGTGCATGATCTTGCCCGGCTCGGCATCGCGGTAGTCATCCCATCCGGTGGCCTGGTAGCGGCCCAGCACGTCGAGCGCGCCGCGGACAAAATCAGGATAGATGTGGGCGTTCTGCAAGGCGGCGATCAGGCTGTCGCGGCCGAACAGTGCGACGAACCAGGGGATGCCGGCGGCCGGAGCGAATTCGAGATGATGGGTGCCCTCGACCGGCAGCCGCAATCCGGCCATGTCTTCGACCGCTTGGCGATAGAGGTTCTCGAAATCCTCGTTGCTCGACGCGAGCTTGAGCACGGTCGCTCGCCATTTTTCGAGCGGCTCGGCGAGCAGCGAGGTCGGCGCATGGGCGATACACCCCTCTGGCGCCTGGTGGCGGCGCTCGCCGGCGGTGACTGAGTATTCGAGGCAGGTATGCCAGGTGGCACCGGGCTCGATCGAGACCTCCAGGCTGATCCGGCCGTTGGCGTAGACGCAACGGGATGCGTTGCGCCGCCGGCTGACGATCAGCTCGCGCACGAAGTCCCGGTCGCGGTACTCGGTCGTCAAGGTCGCGGCGTCCTCGGCCCACACCGTGGAGATCCGGCCGCGCCGCACCAGATGCTCGCTCTTGACCTCGAGAATGTCGGCGAAATCGCAACGGATCACGATTTCGAGGTTGAATTTGACCGGTTTGCGGCCGTGATTGGTCAGGTCGATGTCTTCGTGGATGCCGCCCTCGGCGATCGATCGGCCGAGCTGCAGCAGCAGGGTTCGCTCCTCGATAGTGCCGTCCTCGGTGACGATCTCGGGGTTGGTCAGGAACACCTGCCCGGCGAAATAGGTGATCGCCCCCGAGTTCAGCAAGTCCCAAGAGTAGCCGTTGGCATAGATCGCCCACGAGCTTAACACCCGCGTGTCGCGGACGAAAAACCCGCACTTGCTCGGCCACGGGATCTGCCCGTCGGGCTCTGTCACCAGCAGACTGTAGCCCTGATTTATTGTCAGCAGGTTCGGACCGACCTTAAGCTTGAGCGACATTGGCAAGTTCCCGCGGCAAGATCCTGGGGCGTCCACCCGCGCCGGCGAGGGGTCGCTACGACCCCCGGTAGCAGTAAACGCCGTGCCGCCGGTTTCGGCCGCGCTGTTGTTGCGGGCAAGCCTTCAGCTCAGCCGGAAATCGCGAAATGCGCATGCGTCGGCTGCATCGCCCGGCCGTTGACCGGCAGCAGATCCTGCGGGCAAGCCGAAAAAGCAACGATGCAATCGATTTCGGCGCGCAATGCCACATGGCTGCCGGGGGTGCTGACCGGCGGCCGCACCTCGACCCGGCTGCCGTCGACGACCGGGATGTTCATGAAGAGATTGAGCGGCGCCGGCGTGTGCGGCGCGGCGAGCCCGAGCGCGGCCAATGCCGCGGCGAGATTGTCGGCGCAATTGTCGTGATATTCGGTGAAGCCGAGCGTCTCGTAGCGCCAGCGGTCGCAGGCGGCAAAGAGGGTGTCGTGGATGCCGCCCGAATTGTCCGCGACGAGGGTCAGGATCGGCCGCCGCCGGTTGGTGACGAAGGTGTCGCCGACCGCCGGGATGATGCGGCCGATGGCGACGCGGCTGTGCTCCATCGACATGAACTCGCCCAGATCGCCGCCCAGGTCGCCGCCCAGTCGACGGCGGCAAACGCCCAGGTGTCGACCACCTGCTGGCCCTTGGTGTTGACCACTTCGACCGTCTGGCCGCGGCGCAAATGCGCCGCCTTGCCGCGGCGCGCCGGGATCTCGATCATCGTGCCGCTCCCTTGTTTGTCGGCAACGGCGATCCTAGCAGGCGGCCGGCCGCCGCTCTATCTCCCGCCGGCCCCGCTCTATCGCCTGTAGGAAGGAACCTCGATCGGCACGCAATTCCTCCGGCCGGACATCAGGCAATCCTCGAGGTTGGACTCCTTGCGCAGCGCGTTGACGACGTAGACCGCGGCGACGACCAGCACCAAAATCACAACGAGCCCGATCACCGCCCCGGCTCGCGAGCGTTCGCCGCCTTCTTGGTCGTCGGGGGGTTGGGCCATGGTGATGCCTCCGCGCCGTCCGCTGGCCCGCGGCGATCGCCCCGAGCCCGACCTTACCAACCCTTATATGCACCCGAAACCGGGCCGGTGCCGCCGTTCGCACCTGTGCGGCGATCCCGGGATATGCGAGACTCGGCCATCCTTTGGTGGAGACCGCCGTGACCGAACCGCGCTCGCTGACCGCCCGCGAGGCCGCCCGCCAGATCGCCGCGCGCGAACTTTCAGCCGAGGCGCTGGCGACCGCCTATCTCGACCGGATCGCGGCGCGCGAGGATGTCGTCGGCGCCTGGCAGTATCTCGATCGCGATCGAGTATTGGACGAGGCGCGCCGGCGCGACCGCGAGCCGCCGCGCGGGCCCCTCCATGGGGTCCCGATCGCGGTCAAGGACCTGATCGACACATCGGACATGCCGACCGGCTACGGCTCGGCGATCTACCGCGGCCACCTTCCGGCCGCCGACGCCGCCTGCGTGGCGCTCGCCCGCGCCGCCGGTGCCGTCGTGCTGGGCAAGACCGTGACCACCGAATTCGCCGCCTTCACCCCGGGCAAGACCGCCAACCCGCACAACCCGGCACACACTCCGGGCGGCTCGTCGAGCGGCTCGGCGGCGGCGGTCGCCGACGGCATGGCGCCGCTCGCCTTTGGCACCCAGACCGCCGGCTCGGTGATCCGCCCGGCCGCGTTCTGCGGCGTCGTCGGCTACAAGCCGAGTTTCGGGCTGATCAGCCGGGCCGGGGTCAAGCCGCTCGCCGACAGCCTCGACACCGTCGGCGTGCTCGCCGGCAATGTCGCGGACGCGGCCTTTTTCGCCGGCGTGCTGAGCGAGCGGCCAGCGCTGCGCCATCTGGCGATGCCGGCGCAAGCCCCGCGGTTCGGCCTCTACCGCACCCCGATGTGGGAGGAAGCCGAACCAGAGGCGGCGGCCGCCTTGGATGCGACGCGGGCCGCGCTCGAACGCGCCGGCGCCGTGGTCGCCGAGCTGGCGATCGCGCCTGAGCATCGCCGGCTCAACGAGGCGCAGGACCGGATCATGGGTTACGAGATGGCGCGCGGCCTGGCCCATGAGCGGCTGTCACACAGCGCCGAATTGTCGCCGCGCCTGGCCCAGCAGCTCGACGCCGGGATGGCGGTCGGCGCCGAGGAATACGACGCCGCACGCGCCCTTGCCGAGACTGCCCGCGCCGGTCTCGCCGGATTTTTCGCCGGGGTCGATGCGATCCTGACGCCGGCCGCAGCGGGCGAGGCGCCGGCCGGGCTCGGCTACACCGGGGACCCGGTGTTCAACCGGATGTGGACCCTGCTCGGCACCCCCTGCGCGACGGTGCCGGCGCGCTGGGGTGACAGCGGCCTGCCGACCGGGGTTCAACTCGTCGGGCGCCTGCAGGACGATGCGCGCCTCTTGGCCTGCGCGGCGTTTCTTGAACAGGCGCTCGCCGAGACGGCATGAGGCGGGCCGCGACGGGCGCGTTACTGGCGTTGGCGACGGGGCTCGCCGGCTGCACGGCGCTCGATCCCTATCCGACCTATCCGCAGCCCGCCGCCGCCGGGGTAAGGGACAGCGGAATGCGGGTGGCGATCTGCTACGACGCGATGGTCAGCTCCCGCGCCGAGGTGGGCAAAGAGGCGCAGGCCGAATGCGCTCCCAGCACGCGCGCCACGCGCGTTGACACCGACTGGAAGCTCGATTATTGTTCATTGCTGCTGCCGGCCCGCGCCACGTTCGTATGCGCCGCCGCGAAATAGCCGACCCCCGAGGAAATTGATGTTTGGTCCAATGCGCCTGGCCGTTGGGGCTGTCGTGCTGCTGGCCGTGGCCGCCATCAGCTGCGCGGCGCGATCGGCCGAAACAGTCAAGCTCGACGTCTTTGCCGCCGGCACCTTGGCCGAGCCGTTTCGCGCACTCGATGCGATCTTTGCGCGCGAGCATCCCGATGTCGCGGTGCAGCCGCAGTTCGGCGGCAGCGTCAAGATGGCGCGCCAGATCACCGCGCTGCACCAGCCCTGCGACGTGATCGCGGTCGCCGACTACAACGTCATCCCGAAATATCTGTATGCCCGGACCGGCCGCCCCGGCTATGCGACGTGGTATGCGGGCTTTGCCCGCAACGCGATCACCTTTGTCTATACCGACAACAGCAAATATGCCGGCGAGATCACGCCACAGAACTGGTATCGCATCCTGGCGCGACCCGGGGTCGAGATCGGCCGCTCCAATCCCGATACCGACCCGTCCGGCTATCAGACTTTGCAGATGCTGAGCTTGGCCCAGAGCTACTACCATGTGCCCGGCCTGGCCGCCGCGATCCTCGCCAATGCGCCGAAGGCGAACATGCGCGACACCGAGACCTCGCTGATCGCCGCGCTGCAGATCGGTCAGATTGATTATCTGGCGATCTACCGCTCCGACGCATTGCAGCACCACCTGCGCTATCTCGACCTGCCGCCGCAGATCGACCTCGGCGATCCGGCGGATGGCGCGGCTTATGCCAAGGCCGTCGCGCATACCAAAAACGGCGACGTGCCGGGCACGCCGATCGTCTATGCCGTCAGCGTGCCGACCAATGCCGCGCACCCCGATTTGGCGGCGAAATATGTCGCCCTGCTGCTCGGGCCGCAGGGTCAGCGGATCATCACGGCCGACGGCTTTGGCGGCCTCGCCCCGGCCTATGCGCCCGATCCCGGCAAGCTTCCCGCGGCCCTGCGCGCGCTGGTCAGGCCGTGGCCGGCGCGGTGACCGCGGCCGCCGACCTCGTTACCAGGCCAAGCTGGGCGCGGCACCCCCCGCCGAGCCATCCGCGCGGTGTCTTCCTCGTGTGCTGGCTGCTCGGCGGCCTGCTCGGCGCCTTCATCATCGTGCCGCTGCTGGCGCTGGCGGCGACACCCAGCGGGGCGAGCCTCGCCGCCGCTTTTCGGACCGCCGATTTGTGGCAGGCGCTGCGGCTCAGCCTCGAAGCGGCGCTGCTGACCGCGACCGTCGCCGGCCTCCTCGGCGTGCCGCTCGCCTATCTTCTGGCCCGCTCCGCCTTTCCCGGAAAGAGCCTCGTCGCCGCCATCGTCGACCTGCCGCTCGCGGTCCCGCACACCGTCGCCGGCATCGCCCTCCTGCTGGTGCTGGGCCGCGACGGGATCGTCGGGGCGCCGGCCGCACTCGTTGGGCTGAAGTTTTGGGGGACCCTCGCCGGCATCGTCGCGGCGATGCTGTTCGTCTCCGCGCCGTACACGGTCAACGCGGCGCGGATCGGCTTCGAGAATGTCGATCCGCGGCTCGAAAAGATCGCTCGCACCCTGGGCCTCGGGCCGTGGCGCACCTGGTTGCGGGTCAGCCTGCCGTTGGCCCGGCGCAGCATCCTGACCGGCCTGACCCTGACCTATGCCCGCTCGATCAGCGAGTTCGGCGCGGTCATGATCCTCGCCTACTATCCGATGACGGCGCCGGTGCGGATCTACACGCTGTTCGTCCGCTCCGGTCTTGACGAGGCCGCCGCCGCCTCGGTCATGCTGCTGGCGGTTTCGCTGGCGCTGTTCATCCTGTTCCGCCGCCTCGCCTACGCAAACGGTGCGGGCGCGATCGGTAGCCGGTGACCGCGGCCGCCGTTGCCGTCGAAAATCTGTCGCTGCGTCTCGGCGGGTTCGCTTTGAGGCAGCTCGATTTCGCGGTGCAGCCGGGCGAGATCCTGGCGATCCTCGGACCCAACGGCGCCGGCAAGTCTCTGACCCTCGAAACCATCGCCGGGTTTCATCGCCCCGACAGCGGCCGGATCACGATCGGCGGGCGGGCGGTGACCCGGCTGCCGCCGGAGCGCCGCAACATCGCCCTGCTGTTTCAGGATTTCGGCCTTTTCCCGCATCTGAGCGTGGCCGCCAACATCGCCATCGGCCTGCGCCGGCCGCGCCGCAATCTGCCGCGGCACAGCCTCGCCGAACTGCTCTCCGAACTCGGCATCGCGCATCTCGCCCGCCGCTATCCGGCGGGTTTGAGCCCGGGCGAAAAGCAGCGCGTGGCATTGGCCCGCGCGCTCGCCGCCGAGCCCGATCTATTTCTTTTCGACGAACCCTTTTCGGCAATCGATGCGCAAACTCGCGAGCGGTTGCGCGGCGATCTCGAAAAATTTTTGCGCGGCGCTGGTGTGCCGGCGATCTTCGTCACCCACGACCACGGCGACGCTTTGGCGTTGGCCGACCGGGTCATGATCATGCGCGACGGCGCGATCGTCCAGTCGGGCCCGGCCGAAATGGTCTTCGCCGCACCAGCCAATCGCTTCGTCGCCGAGTTCGTCGGCTTTGAGAACATTCTCCCCGGCCGCATCGTCGAGCGCACCGGCGACAGCGCCACGATCACGGTTGCCGGAAAGCGGATCGATGTCGCGGTCGGCGACCTTGGCGCCGGCTGCGCCGCCGCGGTCTGGCTCTGCGTCCGGGCCGAGGATATCGATATTCATCGGGGCGGAGCCGCGCCTGGCGGTGGCGGGTTCAACGGGCGGGTGGTCTCCGTCAAAAACGAAGGCATGGTGGCGCGGATCGAGCTCGATTGCGGCTTTCCCCTCTCGGTGCGCGCGCTGGCACGGCAGGTGCGCAATTTGGGCCTCGCGGTCGGCGATGTCGTCGGCGCGGCGGTCGCCCCGGGTGCTGGCCACCTGATCGTCGTCGCCGATCCGTGATTTGGCCATCCGATGGGGCGGCGGCCCGGATCGCGGCCGACCGAGGCCAGAATTTCACCCTCCCGGCGCCGTGCCAGGCAATTCAGCGGGCCGGCCGCCTGCGACACGGCGTCCGCGAGCGCCGCGCCGGTTTGTGCTATCGTCGGTGCTCCTGGGGGGTTTGGCGGTCGATGGACTACGAAGCCTTTTTCACTCGCCGTCTTGCGGCGTTGCGCGCCGAAGGGCGCTATCGCGTCTTCGCCGAACTGGAGCGGCGTTGCGGCAGCTTTCCGCGCGCCTTCGACCACCGCGTCGGCGCCGAGGTGACGGTGTGGTGCTCGAACGACTATCTGGGCATGGGCCAGCATCCCTCGGTGCTGGCGGCGATGGCTGCGGCGCTGCGCGACTATGGCGCCGGCGCCGGCGGCACCCGCAACATCTCGGGCAACAGCCACCTCCATCTGCTGCTCGAGCGCGAGCTCGCCGATCTGCACGGCCGCGAAGCTGCCTTGGTCTTCACCTCGGGCTATGTCGCCAACGAAGCGGTGTTGTCGACGCTGGCGCGCGAGATGCCGCAGACGGTGGTGCTGTCGGACGCACAGA
Source organism: uncultured Alphaproteobacteria bacterium (assembly GCA_963755435.1). Taxonomy (GTDB): domain Bacteria; phylum Pseudomonadota; class Alphaproteobacteria; order ATCC43930; family CGMCC-115725; genus AP-15. Next base: position 1,013,305 of record CAVWJX010000005.1, on the reverse strand, counting down.
ACCACGCCTCGATGATCGCCGGCATCCGCCATAGCCGGGCCGAAAAGCACATCTTTCGCCACAACGACCCGGACGATCTGGCACGCCTTCTGGCGGGCCTCGGCGCCGAGCGGCCAAAGCTCGTCTGCTTCGAATCGGTCTATTCGATGGATGGCGACATCGCCCCGATCGGCAGGCTGTGCGATATGGCCGATCAGCACGGCGCGATGACCTATCTCGACGAGGTGCACGCGGTCGGCCTTTATGGCGCACGCGGCGGCGGCATTGCCGAGCGCGACGGCGTCATGCACCGCCCGAGCGTGATCCAGGGGACGCTCGGCAAGGCATTCGGGGTGATGGGCGGCTATGTCGCCGGCTCCGCGGCGCTGATCGATTTTTTGCGCAGCCACGCGCCGGGCTTTATCTTTACGACGTCGCTGCCGCCGGTGCTGGCCGCCGGCGCGCTTGCCAGTCTGCGCCATCTGAAGGGGAGTCGGGTCGAGCGCGACCTGCACCAGCAGCGCGCGGCGACCCTGAAGCGCCGCCTCGCCGAAGCGGAATTGCCGGTAATGCGCTCGCCGAGCCATATCGTCCCGGTCATCGTCGGCGACGCCGAATTGTGCAAGGCCGCCTGCGACGCGCTGTTGCACCGCCACCATCTCTATGTGCAGCCGATCAACTACCCGACCGTGCCCCGGGGCAGCGAGCGTCTGCGCCTGACCCCGACCCCGCTGCACAGCGAGGCTGACATCGAGGCGCTGGTGGCGGGCCTCGCCGATGTGTGGGACAGGCTAACTCTGAGCCGCGCCGCCTGAACGCGCCGGGGGATTGCGTAAACATCTCGTCGTCGGAGATCGATGGCGGGGGACCCTGATCCGGATCGAACGACGCACCCTTGGCAAGCCAGGGCCGGAACCCGTGCACGCCCGAACTGCAGACACATTGGAAATATGATTGTTCTGATGCGGCGCACGGCCCGCTCGCGGTCTTGACCCGGCTGGCAAATCGGCGAATCTCGCCCAGCTGTTGACCCAGGAGGAACGGGTGGAAGCGCAAGAGATCGCCGATGCGATACGCGGGGAAGAGGCTGAGCGCCGGGTCGAGGCAGATGCGAGCTTCCGCAAATTCACCGGGATTTATCTCGGCGTCGTCGCGATGCTGCTGGCGATCACCACGCTCGGCGGGTCGAACGCGACCAAGACGATGCTGAACGCCAACATCCAGGCCTCCGATACCTATGCCTATTACCAGTCGAAAGATATCCGCCAGACCGACTACCGGCTGGCCGCCGACCAGCTCGCCGCCCGGCTTGCCGCCGACCCGGCGATGCCGCCGGCGGCCAAGGCGCAGATTGCCGACATGATCGCGCGCTGGCGGGCCAAAGCCGCGCGCTATGAAAGCGACCCGGTCGGCGGCCGCGGCAAAAAAGAGCTGCTGGCTACGGCCAAGACATGGGAAACGCGGCGCGAGCGCGCCGCTCGCGAAGATCCGAACTTCGATTTTTCCGAAGCGCTGTTTCAGATCGCGATCGTGCTGGGTTCGGTCGCCATCGTCGCCGCCTCGCGTCCGCTGCTGCACTTGAGCGGGGTGCTCGCCTTCCTCGCCGTGCTGCTGATGCTCAACGGCTACTTCCTACTGGTTCAGCTGCCGCTGGGCTGACCGCTCGGGCCGCGACCGGGATCAGCCGGGAAAGCGCCATAAATTTTTCGGGATCTTGCGGCTGACCGTTGACCCGCACCTCGTAATGCACGTGCGGGCCGGTGCTGCGCCCGGTGGTGCCGACGAGGCCGATTTCAGCCTGCGCCGCGACCTGCTCACCGACCGCGACCAGGCAGCGGTGCAAATGGGCATAAAGCGTGTCGATGCCGAAGCCGTGGTCGATCTCGACGGTTTTGCCGTAGGCGCCGAGCCAGCCGGCATAAATGACCGTGCCCGCCGCCGTCGCATAGACCGGCGAATTATAGGGCGCATCCATGTCGATGCCGGTGTGGAAGGCGGCCCGGTCGTTGAACGGGTCTAGCCGCGGCCCGAACGGGCTGCCGACCCGGTATTGCACGAGCGGCGCCTCGATCGGCAGCACCTTTGCCAGCCCGCGGATCGCTGCCAGCTTTTCGGGGTCGAAGGTGTTGACCGGCTGATTGGCCTTGGGCGGTGGCACGAACGGGCCACCTTCGGCCGGGGCATGCCCGAGCTGCGCGAACAGGCGGGCGACGTCGATTCCGGCCGAGCCGAGCGCGCGCTCGAACTGGGCGATCTGGCGGTATCCCAGATCATCCGCTGCGGCGCCGGTCGCATCGTTCGCTGCCGGCTGAGCCGCGGCCGTCATCGGCGGCGGCTGCGCCAGCGCGCGTCCGAGCGCCTCGAGCTGCACCTGCAGGCGCGCGCGCAAATACCCGGCGATGCCGCGGGCCGCGCCAAGCCGGCGAAGATCGTCGACCATCTGCGAAAGATTTGCCTGGTATCGCGCAAACTGCGCCGCGGCGGCGGCGCGGTCGGCGTTGGTCTTACCGAGCCGCGTTGTCAGCGCGGCGCTCTTGGCTTGCTCCTGCTGCAACGCCTGCCGCGACCCGGCGAGCGCAGCGGCGAGTTCGGCAAGGCGGCCGTCCTCAAACAATGCGTCGGATTCCACTGCCTGGCGCTGTCGGTCGGTGGCGGCGAGCCGGCCCTCAAGGCTGGCGAGATCCCCGCGCAGACCGGCATCCGCGGTTTGGCCGCGATCGATCGCGGCTTCCTCATCGGCGACAAGACGCCGTTCCGCGCTGCTTTTGGCCGCGAGCCACCACAGGCCGGCGCCGCTCGCGACCATGACCAGGAGCACGACCGCGGGCGTCCAGCGCGGCAGCACGACCGGTGCCTTCGCAAAAAAGCAAATCCGGATTTCAGGGAAGACCTTGCTTCCCGAGCTTCGGCTTTCGGTGACCATGTTTCCCCACCCGGCGCCGAACCGTGGATGTCCGATCGGACCAGGTTGCGGCTAGGTCAACGCGCAGCGTCGCCGTCGATGCTCCAACCATGAGGCGGACGGCCGGGCATTCCGGCCGAGCCGATCGTCCCCCGAGGCCAGGATGAATATCGAGCTGGCGGCACCTTGAGAGGTCGGCACCCTAGCGGCTCTCGGGCAAGCTGACAACATTCAATCATTAACTTTTGAATTTTGGCCAATCAGTATCTGACAGTGGACAGAAATGTTGCTGGTTCGGACCACCGTCGGTCAGTCACCGCCGCGCTCGTCGCCACAGCGCGATCGCCGTATCTTGCCAAATTTGAAGAAGTTGTGGCGAAGAGAGGGCCAGGATTGGGCAGTACCTGGTTTGGCCCAGCGTTGAACTCGCCGAGTTCGCGATTTTAGAGAATAAGTCTGACTGCCGTTCAACCAGCCACGGCAATCTCGCTCGGAGACGAATGGCCGGAGGCGAACTGGGTGCGGTAATACCCGGCGAAGATGCCGTCGCGCCGCAGCAGCTCGCGCAGATCGCCCTGCTCGGCAATGACCCCGTCTTTCAGCACGACGATGCGGTCGCAGCGCTGCACCGTCGACAGCCGGTGGGCGATGATGAACGTGGTGCGGCCGGCCATCAGGCGCTCGATCCCTTCCATCACCAGCGCCTCGGTGGCGACGTCGAGCGCCGAGGTCGGCTCGTCGAGGATCAGGATCGGGGCATCGCGCAGCAGCGCGCGGGCGATCGTCACCCGCTGCTTTTCGCCCTCGGACAGCGAGACGCCGGATTCGCCGATCACGGTGTCGTAGCCCTGCGGCAGCGCGTTGATCAGATCGTCGATGCGCGCGAGGCGGGCCGCCCGTCCGATTGCTGCATCGTCGGCGCCCGGCCGGCCATAGGCGATGTTGTCGCGCACCGACAGTGGAAAGATCAGCGGCGGCTGCAACACCAGCGCGATCTGGCTGCGCAACGATTTGAGGCTGTATTGGCGCAGATCGACGCCATCGATCTCGACAGCACCTAGGGTCGGATCGAAAAACCGCGGCAGCAGGCCGAGCAAGGTCGATTTGCCGGCCCCGGTCGCGCCGACGATCGCAATCCTGGCGCCGGGCTCGACCTCGAGATCGATGCCGCTCAGGACCGGGGTCTGCGGGCGATAGCGGAAATCGACCCGGCGCCAGGCGACCCGCCCGCCGGCGCCCTGCGGCGGAAAGCTGCGGCCGCCGTCCACGAGGTCGGGCTCGGTGTCGAGCACCTCGAACACCCGGCGCGCGCCAACTCGCGCCCCGGCGATCAGCCCCCAGCTCTGGGTGATCTGGTTGATCGGGGCGTAGAGCTGGGCCAGGTAGGAGATGAAGACAATCAGCTGGCCGATGGTCAGCGCGCCGGAGAGGACCGCATGCGCGCCGGCATAGACGACGAGTGCGGTGCCGCCGGCGATCACCGCGTTGACCGCGCCCGAATAAAGCGTCTGCCAGCTGTAGAGGCGCAAGGTCGCGCGCAGGCTCTGCCGGCTCGCGCCCATGAACCGGCGATGCTCGTCTTCCTCGCGGGTGAACGCCTGCACCACTTTGATCGACGACATCGCCCACTGCACCAGGGAATAGACCCGGCTCTCGGTGGTGCGCACCTCGGTGGCGACATCGATGATCTTGCGGTTGAACCCGGAAATCAGCGCGAACAGCACCGGCACGACGGTCAGCGCCAGCAGGGTCAGGCTCGGATCGAGCGGGAACAGGATGAACAGCATGCCGCCCAAGAGGACCACTGCCGACAGGATCGGCAAGGCCCCGTTCATGATCATCGTCTGTACGGCAAAGCTGTCGGCGGTGACGCGATAGAGCAGATCGCCGACCCGCTGCCGGCTGTGAAAGGCCAGGCTGAGGCGCTGCAGATGGGCATAGAGCGCGCCGCGCAGATCGTTGACCATGTTCTGGCCGACGCGGATCGTCGTGTAGTTGTGCAGCAGGGTGAGCCCGCCGCCGCCGAGCTGAACCACGACGATGCCGAGACAGGCGAGGAGCAGCAGCCGGCTCACCGGCAGCCCTTGCAACGCCGCGACCGGGATCTTTTTGCCGCCCAGCACGTCGTCGATCACCACCTGCAGCGGCCACGGCTTCAACAATTCGAAGCCGGTGATCAGGAATACTTGCGCCAAGGCCCAAGCGACCTGCCCGCGATAGGGGCGCAGATAGGGGAGGAGCTGCTTCAGCATCGCGACGGATTTTGCGGTTTCGCCTAGGCGCCCGCGGCCGGGCCGGCCCGGTGCATCAAGCGGTCTGCGGCGCGACGGCCGAACTTCGCGAGCGCGCCAGCGGCGCCAGCGCAACGAGACCGGCCGGCCTGGCGACGGTTTCGACGATGCGGTGCATCATCCGGGCAAAGCCGCCGAGACGGACCGACATGACCGCGAAATTGACCAGCCCGGCCCCGCCAATCGCCGCCGCCGCCAGCGGCCAGCCAAGGATCAATGCGAGGGCCGTCGCGATCGCATAAAAGCGCAACAGAAAAAGAGCGAAGCGCGACAGCCGCATCGCGCAGCGCACCCGCAACAGCCGCTTGCCGCCGCCATGGTTTTCGACGCAGACCGTGACCAGTGCGCGGCTGCACAGGCCGCGGGCGATCTCCAGATCCCAACTGCTCCAGCCGGTGTCGGGCATGATGAAATATTTCTGCCGCGCCAGGAAATCCATCAACCCGCCGAGCAGCACCTCCTTCTCGATGCCGGCTTCGCTCCAATAGGCGAGGTGAAAGGCGCGCCGCGGCCACGCGATCCGGGCGCGCTGCTCGGTCGCCGCCGGCGCCAGACGCGGCTGCGCGCGGTGCTCGCGAAGCCGCCATCTGACCCGCTCCCAGCCGCGCAGCAGCGGACCCAGATAGATCAGCAGCGCCACCAGCGCGCGCGCCTTCAGCCCGGTGAAACGCGCGTCGATCGGCGCCCTCAGCGCGCCGTTGACGCACATCGCCCAGGTGACCAGCAACGGCACCGCGCAGAGCCCCCACCAGCCGCCGCCGACGACCGCGCCGAGCGCCAGAACGAGGGCCGCCGCGCTCCACTCGAAGGTCAGCGGCAGATAGGCGGTCAGCGAGGATGGCGGCTCGTAGAGGGTCTGGAACAGGCCGCGCCCGAACACCCCCGAATAGATCACCGGCCGACGCGACAGCAGCAGCGAGGTCGACAGATCGCCATAGATCCGGCCGAGCCATTTGGCCTGGCCGAACAGGTTGAAGCGGAATGGATGCTTCGAATAGACCAGGGCCTCGGCCTTGCCGTAGCCGCGCTGCTGGTCGCAATAGGCTTTGACCGTGTTGCGGCGGAAATGCCACACGATCGCCGCCGGGCTGAAGCCGATGACATGGCCGGCATCCTGGAAGCGCCAGCAGATGTCGACGTCATCGCCGGCGGCTCGGTAGACCGGGTCGAAGCCGCCGAGGCCGAGCAAGGTCTCGCGCCGGAACGCCATGTTGCAGCCGGCGATGTGTTCGGCCACTTCGTCGCTCAGCAGCACATGGGTCGGGCCGCCCGGGGCCACCGCGACCGCAGCCGGCACCAGGCTGTCCTCGGGGGGCGGGAAATTCGGTCCGCCGCAGGCGCTGAGCCCACCCGTCTCCATCCGGGCGACGAGGTAGGTCAGCCAGTCGGGATCGGCGACGCAATCGCTATCGGTATAGGCCACGATCTCGCCGCAGGCCGCCTCGGCGCCCACATTGCGGGCGACGCTCAGGCCCTTGTTCGGCTGGCTGATGATCCGGCAATAAGGATAGCTCTCGGCGATTTCGAGGGTGCGGTCGCGCGAGCCGTCATTGACGACAATGACCTCGTAATCGGGATAGTTGAGCACCGCGAGCGAGGCGAGGCAGGCATCGATGGTGCGCTCGGCATTGTAGGCGCAGACCACGACCGAGACCGGCGGGTAATGCGCCAGCGGCGGCGGCAGCGGGCCCATATAGGCGCGCTCGACTTCATCCAGCGCCGGCTTGGGCCGCCGCTCCCGGTCGACCAGGCCGAACGCCCAGTCCTCGACCAGGTGGCCGCCGGTGAACCATTCGTCGGTCCACGCGAACACGCAGGTCCCGGCAACCCCGGCGGCAAACGCGGTGCGGACCTGCCACGACAGGACCCGGCGCTGTTCCTCCTCGCCCTCATGCCGCGAATCGACGCCGAATTCGGTCAACACCAGCGGCCGGTCGACGGCAAGGTTGTGCAGCCGCGCGACATAGCGGGCGAACGCGGCCTGGTCGTGCAGATAGACGTTGAAGCAGACAAAATCGGTGAAGTCGACGGTCAGGTACTCGGTCGACGGAAAGTTGGCATAGCTGACCAGCGCCTGCGGGTGCTCTTGCTTGACCAGGCCGACCAGGCCCTTCAGAAAGTGCCGCACCGGCTCCGCGCCATGCCAGCGGACCATGTCGGGCGGGATCTCGTTGCCGACCAGATAGGCGAAGACCGCCGGATGGCGGGCGCAGGCGCGAACCCCGGCGCTGACCGCCGCGCGGATCTCGGCCTGCGTCGCCCGGCTGTCGAGAAAGGTTACGTGCTGCGACCAGGGCAGCCCGACCAGCACCCGCAACCCCGCCTGCTGGGCCGCGTCGAGCAGCCACAGCGGCGGCACCGTGAACACCCGGACCGTATTGACCCCGGCCTCGGCCATCAGGCCGAAATCGCGCTCGACGACCGCCGGCTCGGGAAACGGCGCGCCATGGCTGCCGATCTGAAACGTGCCGTAGGTGACGCCCTTGACGAAGTGCTTCCGTTCGCCGGCAAAAAAGAACTTGCCGCTGACCCGGATCGCCGCCGCCGGCTCGACCGGCGCGCGCGGCAGCAAGGCGGGGCGCGCCGCATCCGCGTCGGTGTCGACCAGGGTCATCCTCGACCTCTCCCGGGACCGATGCCGCTCTCCCGACGGTTGACAGGGGCAGCGCTGGCATAACGGATAATCGTCCGATTCATTCCTGCCGGCCTTTGCCGGCCAGCCTATTCCACGCCAGCCGGGGGGTCGGCCTGACCACCAGCGGGAACGAGCGTGCAACCTGCAGCTTCACCGCGACGCGCTGGTCTGCCAGGCAAGGGCGGTGCGGATGATCGTGTCGAGATCGGAATGCCGGGCGCGCCAACCCAAAATCTCCGCCGCCAGGCTGGGGTCGGCGACCAGTGCGGCGGGATCGCCCGAACGGCGCGGGGCGGCGCGGGCCGGAACCCTGCGGCCGCTGACCGCCTCGGCGGCGGCGATCACCTCGCGCACCGAGTGGCCGCTGCCGGTGCCCAGATTGACCGCGATGCTGGCGCCGCCCTGGCGCAGGCGCTCGAGTGCTCGCAGGTGGGCGATCGCCAGATCGTGGACATGGACGTAGTCGCGGATCGCGGTCCCGTCCGGGGTCGGGTAATCGGTGCCGTAGATCTCGATCCGCGGCCGCTGCCCGAGCGCGGCTTGCAGCACCAGCGGAATGAGGTGGGTCTCGGGCTCGTGGCATTCGCCGATTTCGCAGTCGGGGTCGGCGCCGGCGGCATTGAAGTAGCGCAACTTGACCGAGCGCAGGCCGTAAGCGGCGCCGTACCAGTGCAAGGCGCGCTCGATGGCGAGCTTGGTTTCGCCATAGGGATTGACCGGGCGCTGCGGCGCGCTCTCGCCGATCGGCACCCGGTCGGGGACACCATAGGTGGCGCAGGTCGAGGAAAACACGATCTCGCCGACCCCGGTCTCGCGCATCGCCTCCAGCAAGGCCAAGCTGCCCTCGAGATTGTTGCGGTAGTAGAGCGCCGGATCGGCCACCGATTTGCCGACATAGGCATAGCCGGCAAAATGCATGACCGCCGTCACCCGGTGCTCGGCGATGGCGCAGCGGAGCCGGGCCCGGTCGGCGAGATCGCCCTCGACCAGCGGCCCCCAGCGCACCGCCTCGCGCCGCCCGCGCGACAGGTTGTCGAACACGATGGGACGCCAGCCGGCCGCGGCCAGCACCTTGCAGGCGTGCGAGCCGATATAGCCCGCCCCGCCGGTTACCAGCACCGCTTGCGACATGGCGCTCTGCCGAATTGGACTCCTGATTGCATCATAACGGATTATCTGCCTCGGCGCTTCCGGCGCGGCACGCCAATGCGGCGGCTTGCCGCGGGGCGGCTGTGGTGGAATAAGCCCGCTCAGAACAAGGCGGGGCGAAACCGGCGGGGGAATAAGCCCGGCGACCCGACGTTTCTGTGCTGCATTGGCGCGAGGATCGGACCAAAGATGCGCATCGCGATAATCGGAACCGGGTATGTCGGGCTGGTCTCGGGAGCGTGCTTTTCCGAGTTCGGGGTGGAGGTCGCCTGCGTCGACCAGGACCAAGCCAAAATCGCCCGGCTGGAGCACGGCCAGATGCCGATCTTCGAGCCCGGGCTCGAAGCGCTGGTGGCCCGGAACACAGCGGCGGGGCGGCTTTCATTCACCACCGATCTGCCGCGCGCGGTCGCCGGCGCCGACGCCGTCTTCATCGCGGTCGGCACGCCATCGCGACGCGGCGACGGCCATGCCGATCTGTCCTACGTCCACGCCGCCGCCGCCGAGATCGGGCGGGCCTTGACCGGATATGCCGTGGTGGTGACCAAATCGACGGTGCCGGTCGGCACCGGCCGCGAGGTCGCCGAGATCCTGCGACGGACGCACCCGCCGGGCGGCTTCGATGTCGCCTCCAACCCCGAATTCCTGCGCGAAGGCTCGGCGATCGAGGATTTCATGCGCCCCGACCGGGTGGTGATCGGCGCCGATAGCGAACCCGCCCGCGCGATCCTGCGCGCACTCTACCGCCCGCTCTATCTCCTTGAGACGCCGATGCTGTTCACCGACATCGAAACCGCCGAGCTGATCAAATATGCGGCGAACGCCTTTCTCGCGACCAAGATCACCTTTATCAACGAGATTGCCGACCTGTGCGAACGGGTCGGCGCCGACGTGCAGGACGTGGCCAAGGGGATCGGCCTCGACGGCCGCATCGGCCGCAAGTTCCTGCATGCCGGGCCGGGTTTTGGCGGCTCCTGCTTTCCGAAGGATTGCCGCGCCCTGGTGCGCACCGCGCGCGAAGTCGAAGCACCCTTGGCGATCGTCGAGACCGTGGTGCAGGCCAACGATGCGCGCAAGGAGCGCATGGCCGACAAGATCATCGCCGCTTGCGGCGGCACCGTCGCCGGCACGACCCTTGCCGTGCTCGGGCTGACCTTCAAGCCCAATACCGACGACATGCGCGACAGCCCGAGCCTCGCGATCCTGCCGCGCCTCGCCGCCGCCGGGGCGAAGATTCGCGTCTACGACCCCGAGGGGATGGACGAGGCGCGAAAGCTGCTGCCCGAACTCGACTATTGCGCGGACGCCTACGCAACCATGGCCGGCGCCGACGCGCTCGTGCTACTGACCGAATGGAATGCCTTTCGCGCGCTCGATCTGGCCCGCGTCGGAATGCTGCTGGCAAGGCCGCTGGTGATTGATCTGCGCAATGTCTACCAGCCGCACGAGATGGTCGCCGCCGGTCTGTCCTATGTCAGCATCGGCCGCGCGGCGCACACGGCCCGGCCGCAATTGCGGGCGCTCGCCTGACCGCCGCCGCTCGGCGCCAACCCTCCAGCCGGCCAACACTCCAACCGGAAGGTCCCCAGATGACCAGCGTCGTTGCCAAGCGCGTTCTCGTCACCGGCGGCGCCGGGTTTCTCGGCTCGCATCTGTGCGAACGGCTCGTCGGCCGTGGCGACGACGTGCTTTGCGTCGACAACTACTTCACCGGGCGCAAGGACAACGTCGCCCGGCTGTTGGGCAACCCGCATTTCGAGGCGATGCGTCACGACATTACCCATCCGCTGTTTGTCGAGGTCGACGAAATCTACAATCTCGCCTGCCCGGCCTCGCCGATCCATTACCAGTTCGATCCGGTGCAGACCACCAAGACCAGTGTGATCGGCGCGATCAACATGCTGGGGCTGGCCAAACGGCTGAAGGCCAAGATCTTCCAGGCTTCGACCTCCGAGGTCTATGGCGACCCGACGATGCATCCGCAGCAGGAGAGCTATCGCGGCAATGTCAACCCGATCGGGCCGCGCGCCTGCTACGACGAGGGTAAACGCTGTGCCGAGACCCTGTTCTTCGACTACTACCGCCAGCACAGCTTGAAGATCCGCGTCGCCCGCATCTTCAATACCTACGGGCCGCGCATGCATCCGAACGACGGCCGGGTCGTCTCCAATTTTATCGTGCAGGCGCTGCAGAACGAGCCGATCACCCTCTACGGCGAGGGCACCCAGACCCGCGCCTTCTGCTATGTCGACGATCTGATCGACGGGTTCGTCGCGCTAATGGCCGCGGCCGACGACATTACCGGGCCGGTCAATCTCGGCAATCCGGTCGAAATCTCGGTCGCCGAACTCGCCGAGCGGGTCATCGCCTTGACCGGCTCGCGCTCGACGATCGTGCGCCGGCCGCTCCCGGTGGACGACCCGGTACAGCGCTGCCCGGACATCGCCCAGGCCGAGGCGGTGCTGGGCTGGCACCCCCGCACCGAGCTCAAGGACGGCCTCGCGCGCACCATCGCCTATTTCGACAAGCTTTTGGCCGAGCGCGGGCACGGCCGGGCCGTGGCCCGGAGCGCCACGCCGCTGCCGGTCAAATGATCCGGCGCCGGCGCAGCTCGTCGATGATCTCTGCCGCCGCCTGTTCGGCCGAGGTGCCGATCGTCGCCACCCGCATCTCGGGGGCGTCCGGCGCCTCGTAGGGCGAGTCGAGGCCGGTAAAATGCTCGATGCCGCCGGCCTTGGCCTTGGCATAGAGGCCCTTTGGGTCGCGCCGAATGCATTCCTCGATCGGGGTGTCGACAAAAATCTCGAAGAAGGCGGTTGGGCGGGTCAGCTCGCGGACCATCCGCCGCTCGGCGCGGAACGGCGAGATGAACGAGCAGATCACGATCAGCCCGGCCTCGGCCAGGAGCCGCGCAACCTCGCCGACGCGGCGGACGTTCTCGACCCGGTCGGCGTCGGTAAAGCCCAGATCGCGGTTGAGGCCGTGCCGCACATTGTCGCCGTCGAGCAGCATCGTGTGCCGGCCCTGGGCGAGCAGTTGCTTTTCAACCAGATCGGCGATCGTTGATTTGCCGGCGCCCGACAGCCCGGTCAGCCACAGCACCGCCGGGGTCTGGCCTTTGAGCCCGGCCCGCTCGTTGCGCCCGACAGTCAGCGCCTGCCAATGGATGTTGCTGGCCCGGCGCAGGCCAAAGGCGATCACCCCGGCCCCGGCCGTCTCGTTGGTGAAGCGGTCGATCAGGATGAACGCGCCGGTATCGCGGTTGACGATGTAGGGGTCGAACGCCACCGGGGCCGCGGTCGACAGATTGCAGAACCCGATCTCGTTCAAGCCCAGCGTCTTGTCGGCCAGATGTGCGAGGGTTTCGACATCGACGCGATGCTTTAGCGCGGTCACCGTAGCCGGCACCGTGCGGGTCCCGATCTTTAAGAGGTAGGAGCGGCCGGGGACGAGCGGGTGCTCGCTCATCCAGATCACATGCGCGGCGAACTGGTCGACAAACTCGGGCGGGTCGTCCGGGTCGGCGAGCAGGTCGCCGCGGGCGATGTCGATCTCGTCGTCGAGGACGAGGGTGACCGCCTCGCCGGCGCCGGCTCGGTCGAGCGGCCCGTCGAAGGTGACGATGCGGCAAACCCGGGTCGATCGGCCCGACCCGGCGAGTACGACCAGATCGCCCGGTGCGATTGCACCGGAGGCAATCGTCCCCGAGAAGCCGCGGAACGAGGCGTCAGGGCGGTTGACCCACTGCACCGGGAAGCGGAACCGCGCATCTCCGTTGCCGGCGGGCGCCACCGATGCGGCCGTATCGACCGTTTCGAGGTGATCGAGCAAGGCCGGCCCGCGATACCACGGCATTCGCTCGGAGCGGGCAATGACGTTGTCGCCGGAAAGGGCGCAGAGCGGGATCGCGCGGACCACCGGCTCGCCCAGTCCCGCGGCGCCCAGCCTCTCAGCGAAACTCGCGAAATCGGCGGCGATCGCGGCGAAGCGGCGCTCCTCGTAGCCGACCTGATCCATCTTGTTGACCGCCAACACGAGGTGGCGAATGCCAAGCAGCGAGCAGATAAAGGCATGCCGCTTGGTCTGCGCGACGACGCCATGGCGGGCGTCGACCAGGATCACCGCGAGCTCAGAGGTCGAGGCGCCGGTCGCCATGTTGCGGGTGTATTGCTCGTGGCCCGGCGTATCGGCGACGATAAAGGCGCGCCGGGGGGTGGCGAAAAATCGATAGGCGACGTCGATCGTGATGCGTTGCTGGCGCTCGTCTTCGAGCCCGTCGAGCAGCAAGGAGAAATCGATCGCCTCGCCGGTGGTGCCAAAGCGCCGCGACTCGCGTTCGAGCGCCTCGAGCTGGTCGTCGAAGATCAGCTGGCAATCGTGCAGCAGCCGTCCGATCAGCGTCGACTTGCCGTCATCGACCGAGCCGCAGGTCAGAAAGCGCAACAGATCCCGATCGCGCGGGATCGCCGGGGGATCGCCGCAATCCGGCATCAGAAATAGCCCTCGCGCTTTTTTCGTTCCATCGCCGCCTCTTCATCGCCGTCGATCAGCCGGCCTTGGCGCTCGGAGCGGCGGGTGTCGCGCAATTCGGCGAGGATTTCGGCCGCGGTCGTCGCCGCCGATTCGATTGCCCCGGTCAACGGATAGCAGCCGAGGGTGCGAAACCGCACCTGGCGTTGCTGCGGCTCCTCGCCCGGGTCGAGCGGCAGCCGGTCATCGTCGACCATGATCCAGGCACCGTGGCGCGCGACCACCGGACGCACGGCCGCGAAGTACAGGGGCACCACCGGGACCGCCTCGGCGGCGATGTATTCCCACACCTCGTGCTCGGTCCAGTTCGACAGCGGAAAAACCCGCATCGTCTGGCCCTCGCCGAGGTGCGTGTTGTAGAGCCGCCATAATTCGGGGCGCTGGTTTTTCGGGTTCCAGTCGTGGCTGGCGCCGCGCAACGAGAAGACGCGTTCCTTGGCCCGGCTTTTTTCCTCATCGCGCCGTGCGCCGCCCAGCGCCGCATCGAAACCATGCATGTCGAGCGCCTGCCTCAAGGCCGCGGTCTTCATCACCTGGGTGTGCAGCGCCGATCCCGAACCGATCGGATCGATGCCGCGCCGCACCCCCTCGGGATTGGTGTGGACGATCAGCTCGATGCCGAGGCGGCGCGCGGTGGCGTCGCGAAATAGGATCATCTCGCGGAACTTCCACAACGTGTCGATGTGCAACAGCGGGAACGGCGGCTTGCCCGGGAAGAACGCCTTGCGCGCCAAATGCAGCATGACGCTCGAATCCTTGCCGATCGAATAAAGCATGACCGGCTTGCGAAATTCGGCGGCGACCTCGCGCATGATCGCAATCGCCTCCGCTTCCAGGCGGCGCAGATGCGCCCCGAGCGGGCGCGGCGGCAACGATGCGGCGGGGACGGCTCGGCAGCTGCGGACACGGGCTCTTCTTTCGCGGATCTGACGGCGGATATCCCCGTTAACCGCGAGTGCGGACCTCTGTCAATGTCGACACTCCAGACGCTGCTCCGGCCGGATCGCCAAAGGCCCGGCGCCGACCTGGGTCGATCAAGCCCGGTACGGCGCGCTCCCGGTGCTCAGTGCAGCTTTGGCGCCTTGAGAAACCGGGTGCGGTCGGCCGACAGCACGCGAACCGTCAAGGTTTCGCCGTCGCGTACCACCTGAAGCTGGACCTCGCTGCCGGCCGGACCGCCGGCCCACACCTTGCGCCAGAACCCGGCGAGGCTCGCCACCGGGTCGTCGCGCACCGCGAGGATGCGGTCGCCGGGGCGCAGCCCGGCCTTGTTCGCCGGCCCCCGCTCGGCCAGCCCGGCGACGACGATCGCGTCCTCGACCTCGGCGGCGTAGAGGCCGAGCCACGGGCGCATCGGCCGGTTCGGGCGGCCATAGGTCAGCATGTCATCGAGGATCGGCGGCAACAGATCGATCGGCACCACCATATTGACGTCGCGGCGCAACTCGCGGCCGCTCGAATGCTGGACATGCAGGGAGCCGATGCCGATCAGCCTTCCATCGGCGCCGATCAGCGCCGCCCCGCCCCAGAACGGGTGCGCCGGTGCGGTGAAAATTGCATGATCGAGCACATACTCCCAATAGCCGGCGAATTCCTGGCGGGCGACGACCCGTGCCGCGATGGCGTGGCGGCGGCCACCCTCGGCGGCCATGATGGCGCGGTCGCCGGCTCCGACGCGCATGCCGACGCCCAGTTCGAGCGGCGCCGTGTTCAAGCTGCCGAGCGCCTGGACCAGACCGAAGCCGGTTTCCGAATCATAGGCCAGAACATGGCCCTGCACCGCCCCGCCGGCGGCGGTGGTGAGCCAGATCGTTTCGGCTTCGGTGACCAGATAGCCGATCGTCAGCACCAGGCCATCGCGGCGGATCAGGACGCCGCTGCCGGCGCGCTCGGTGCCGAGCGTACCGGCGGTAAACGCGTCCTCCGGTATCTGCGCGCGCACGCCGAGCACGGCGCCGAGCGCCTGATCGAGGTCGAAGCTGCATTCGCCGGGCTTTGGCTGGATCTCGCCCGGGATTTCCCAATCTACGTTTCGCGGCATCTGCACGGCTCTTCAGTAGCGTCCGGTCCGATCACAACCCGCAAAGAGTGCCCCCGACGCGCGCCATTGTCAAAACCCGCCGGTGCTTGTCGGCCACGCCTCGACCCGGCCGGCCGGCTGCTTGACAAGCCGAGGCACGGCGGCTATCTAGGCAGCACTCTCGCCGGGAGAGTGCTAATTGCGAAATCGGATCGGGGTCAAGGAGGATTTGATGAAATTTCGTCCGCTGCACGACCGTGTGGTGATTCGGCGCGTCGAGGAAGAGGAAAAGAGCAAGGGCGGCATCATCATTCCGGACACGGCGAAAGAAAAGCCGATGGAAGGCGAGGTGGTCGCGGCCGGGCCGGGCGCGCGCGGTGACGACGGCAAGATTCAGCCGATGGACGTCAAGGCGGGCGACCGTGTGCTGTTTGGCAAATGGTCCGGCACCGAAGTCAAGCTCGACGGCGAAGAGCTGATCATCATGAAAGAATCCGACATAATGGGCGTGATCGCCTGAGGAGAAGCAAGGAATGGCTGCCAAGGACGTCAGATTTCATGCCGACGCGCGCGACCGGATGCTGCGCGGCGTCGACATTCTCGCCAATGCGGTCAAGGTGACGCTGGGGCCAAAGGGCCGCAACGTCGTGCTTGATAAATCGTTTGGCGCGCCGCGGATCACCAAGGACGGCGTTACCGTCGCCAAGGAGATCGAGCTTTCCGACAAGTTCGAGAACATGGGCGCGCAAATGGTCAAGGAGGTCGCCTCGAAGACCAGCGACCAGGCCGGCGACGGCACCACGACCGCGACCATCTTGGCCCAGGCGATCGTGCGCGAGGGCACCAGGGCGGTGGCCGCCGGGATGAACCCGATGGACCTTAAGCGCGGCATCGACATTGCGGTCGCCGCGGTCGTCGAAGACATCAAGAAGCGGTCGAAGAAAATCTCGACCAATGACGAGATCGCCCAGGTCGGCACGATCTCGGCCAATGGCGAGCGCGAGATCGGCGAGATGATCGCCGAGGCGATGCAGAAGGTCGGCAACGAGGGGGTGATCACGGTCGAGGAGGCCAAGAGCCTCGAAACCGAACTCGACGTGGTCGAGGGCATGCAGTTCGACCGCGGCTATCTCTCGCCCTATTTCGTCACCAACGCCGAGAAGATGGTGGCCGAGCTCGAAAACCCATACATCCTGCTGCATGAAAAGAAGCTGTCCGGCCTGCAGGCGATGCTGCCGATGCTCGAAGCGGTGGTGCAGAGCGGCAGGCCCTTGCTGATCGTCTCCGAGGATGTCGAGGGCGAGGCTTTGGCGACGCTTGTCGTCAACAAGTTGCGCGGCGGCTTGAAGGTGGCGGCGGTCAAGGCGCCCGGTTTCGGCGACCGGCGCAAGGCGATGCTCGAAGACATCGCGATCCTGACCGGCGGCCAGGTGATCAGCGAAGACCTCGGCATCAAGCTCGAAAACGTCACCCTCGACATGCTCGGCCAAGCCAAGCGGGTGCGCATCGAGAAGGAGAACACGACGGTCATCGACGGTGCCGGCAAGACCGAGGACATCCAGGGCCGGATCGCCCAGATCCGCCAGCAGATCGAGGAGACCACCTCCGATTACGATCGCGAGAAATTGCAGGAGCGGCTGGCCAAGCTCGCCGGCGGCGTCGCGATCATTCGCGTCGGCGGCTCGACCGAGGTCGAGGTCAAGGAGCGCAAGGACCGGGTCGACGACGCGATGCACGCGACCCGCGCCGCGGTTGAAGAGGGCGTGGTCGCCGGCGGCGGCGCCGCGTTGCTCTATTCCGTGCGCACCCTCGACGCTCTGAACCCGGCCAACAGCGATCAAAAGGTCGGCATCGACATCATCCGAAAGGCGATCCTCTACCCGGCGCGGCAGATCGCCGAAAACTCCGGCGCTGACGGCTCGATCATCGTCGGCAAGCTGCTCGACAGCAAGGATTCGAACTACGGCTACGACGCGCAGAAGGGCGAGTTTACCGACATGATCCGGGCCGGCATCATCGACCCGACCAAGGTCGTGCGCCACGCGCTGCAGGACGCGGCCTCGGTCGCCGGGCTGCTGATCACCACCGAGGCGATGGTGGCCGAGCGGCCCGAGCCCAAGGGGCCGCCGGCGATGCCGCCGGGCGGCGGCATGGGCGGAATGGGCGGCATGGGCGGCATGGACTTTTAAGCCGCAGCACTTTCGCAGCCAACAGGGCCGCCAGTCCGCCACGTCGCGGGCCGGCGGCCCTTATTTTTCCAACTGCGAGAAACCTCGCCCTCACCGAACAATCCAGCTTCTCGACCGTCCGGCGTTGCGCGCTTCACGATGCATCGCGACCGCGAGCGCCAAATCAGGCGATTATTTCCTCTAGGCCTCTCCCGGGAGCGGCCATCGGTCTTCAGATCGTGAGGTCGATTTACCGCGCATGTTTCTCGATCGCCGCCAGAACGCGGCGGGGAGTGATCGGGGTTTCATTGAGCTCGGCGCCGGCTCGGTCACCAAGTGCAGCAAGCGCGTCGCGCACGGCGTTGGCGATGGCGGCCGGCGGCGCGACCGCACCCCCTTCGCCCATGCCCTTCATGCCGTATTCGGTGGCGGTCGAGGGCGTGTGCAGGTGGCCGATCTTGATCGCCGGCATCTCGGCCGCGCCGGGCAGCAGGTAGTCGGCGAAGGTCCCGGCCAGGGGCTGGCCCTGCTCGTCATATGGGATCTCTTCGTAGAGCGCGGTGCCGATCCCCTGCACGACGCCGCCCCGGATCTGGCCCTCGACGATCATCGGGTTGACCATCGTGCCGCAATCCTCGGCGACGGCGAAGTCGAGCAGCTCGACAAACCCGGTCTGCGGGTCGACCGCAACGACGGCGCCGTGCGTCGCATAGGAAAAGACGCCGGTGCCGACCGCAGGCTCATAGGTGGCAGTAGCGTCGAGCAGCGGGTCGACGCCGGGCGGCAGCCCATCCATCCTCAGATGGGCGACCTTGGCGATCTCGGCGATCGCCACCGAGCCGTGCGGACCCTGGACCGTGCCGTCGGCGCAGTGCACTGCCGCCACATCGCATTGCAATAGATGCGCGCCGATCCGGGTGAGCTTGTCGCGCAGCATCCGGCTCGCGCGCGCCACCGCGCCGCCCGACATGACCATGCTGCGCGAGGCGAAGGTGCCAAAGCCGAAGGCGGTGCTCTCGGTGTCGCCATGGCGCACCGAGATCCGCGCCGGATCGATCCCAAGCTCCTCGGCGGCGATCTGCGACAGCGTGGTTTCGAGCCCCTGGCCGTGCGACTGGATGCCGACCATCAGCACCACCGAGCCGTCGGGCAGGATGCGCGCAGTGCAGCTCTCGAACCCCGGCACGATCGAGGCGCCTCGGCTGACGAATTCGGCCGCCCCGTGCGCGGTCTGCTCGGCAAAGGCGGCAAAGCCGATGCCGACGAGCCTGCCGTCGGGCTCGCCCTGCTGCTGGCGCGCGCGCACCGCCGGCAGGTCGAGCAGTTCGGCGCACAGCCGCACGCTCCGCGGATAGTCGCCATTGTCAAAGCGCATGCCGCCGACCGTGGTGAACGGCATCTCCTCCGGGCGCACCATGTTCAAGGCCCGCACCTCGGTGGGGTCGCGGCCGACGGCGCGGGCGACCTCATCGATTGTGCGCTCGATTGCAAAGCAGGCGCCCGGCCGGCCGACCCCGCGATAGGGGCCGAGCGGCGTCTTGTTGGTCGCGACCGTCGCGGCCCGCGCCCGGTAGTTCGGGATCGTGTACGGCCCCGGCAGGTTGCGCGCCGCCATCGCCGCCTCCTGGTACGGCCCCTGCGGCCACAGCCCATAGGCACCCGCATCGACGACGATCTCGGCATCGATCCCGAGAATCCGGCCTTGGCCGTCGGCATAGGCGGTGACTTTGTAATGGTGGTCGCGGGTGTGGGCCGAGGTCAGCAGGTGCTCGCCGCGGTCCTCGACCCAGCGCACCGGGTGGTCGAGCTCGAGCGCCAGGGCGGCCAGGATGATTTCTTCCGGGTAGAGCCGCGCCTTCGGTCCAAACCCGCCGCCGACATCGGGGGCAACAACACGGATACGGTGCAATTCGAGGCCGAGGAACTCGCCCAAGGCAACGCGCACGGTGTGCGGCGTCTGGGTCGAGGCGTAGACCACGATCTCGTCGAGCCGGTGGTCGCGGCAGGCGAGCACGGCGCGGCCCTCGAGTGGTGCCCCCGACTGCCGGTGCATGCGGTAGTCGCGGCGGATCGTGACCGCGGCGGCGCGCGCGGCAGCGTCGATGTCGCCGCCCTCGAACACCCGCTCGCTATAGAGGTTGTCGCCCCAGCTTTCGTGCACCGGGTGACGGCTGCCGCGCATGTCGCGCGGAGCGTCGACAACCGCGTCGAGCACTTCGAAATCGACCGCGACCGCAGCCGCGAGGTCCTCCGCCTCGGCGCGGGAGGAAGCGATGCAGGCGGCGATCGCCTCGCCGACATAGCGCACCTTGTCGGTGGCGAGCGGGGTCCAGGGCGGCGATTTCGCCCCCGCCGCCTGGGTCACGACGCGGATCGGTTGAATCCGCGGCAGGTCGGCCGCGGCGAAGACCCGGCCCTCGGCATCGGGCGGCTTGGCGATCGACCGGATCCGGGCATGGGCATGCGGGCTGCGGACGAAGGCCACCTCCATCGTGCCCGGCAGTTTGATGTCCGCGACGAACTCGCCGCGACCGCAGAGATGGCGTTCGTCCTCGCGGCGCAGCAGGGAGGCGCCGATGCCCCAGGCATCATTCGGCATCGGTCGGACCCTCGGCGAAGGCTGCGGCGGCGGCGATCGCGGCGACGATGTTGGTGTAGCCGGTGCAGCGGCAGATGTTGCCGGCGAGGCCGCGGCGAATCGCCTGCTCCGAGCCGGCCTGTCCGCGCCGGATCAGGTCGCGCGCGGTAATCAGCATCGCCGGTGTGCAAAAGCCGCATTGCAGCGCGTGATGCCGGTGAAAGCTGTCGCGCAGCCGCGTCATCAACGGGTCGCCGGCAAAGCCTTCGATGGTCTCGACCGCGCGCTCGTCGCAGGCCGCCGCCAGCATCAGGCAGGAGCGCGCCGGCTCGCCGTCGACCAGCACGGTGCAGGCGCCGCACACCCCATGCTCGCAGCCAAGATGCGTCCCGGTCAGGTTGCGCCGCTCACGCAGGAAATCAGCGAGCGACAGCCGCGCCGGCACCTCGTCAGCGATCGTGGCGCCATTGAGCCGGAGCCGCAGCGCGGTCATGCGCTCGCCTCCCGCGCCGCGCGCAGCGCCGCCACGCTGAGCAGACTGCGCTGAAAATCGTCGAAATGCCGGTCGGTAGATCGGTCGAGATCGGCGCCGATCGCGCCTTGCAGCGCATCGTCGCCGCATGCGCCTTCGGCCAGAGATCGCGACGCCTCGGCCAGGACCAGCGGCGGCCCGTTTGCCGCGCCGAGCACCACCCGGCAATAGCCGCGCGCCCGATCGGCAACGACCACCGCCAAGGCGCTGGCGAATTCGCCGGTCTTGCGACAGAGCTTTACGTAGCCCCACCGCGCGCCTGCCGAAAGCTTGGCGATGCTCACGCTCTCGACGATTTCGTCGTCGGCGAGCCGGGTTTCGAAGATCCCGGTCACGAAGCCGTTGCAGTCGAGCCGCCGCCGGCCGTTGGCGCCGTGCACGGCTGCCTGCGCGCCGAGTGCCACCAGCACCGCCGGCCACTCGGCCGCCGGGTCGGCCAAGGCGAGGCTGCCGCCCAACGTGCCGCGATTGCGGATCGCGCGATAGGCGAGACCCGCCGCGGCCCGCGGCATCAGCCCCTGCGACGGATCGGGGACCCGCCCGTCCTCGATCGCGGCGTGGGTGACGCCGGCGCCGAGGGTAACCGCCGCTTCGTCCTCGCCAAATGCGGCCAGCTCCGGCAGGCGCGCGATGTCGATCAGCAGCCCCGGCGCGGCCAGCCGCAAATTCATCATCGCCAGCAATGATTGCCCGCCGGCCACGACCCGCGCCTCGCCGTTGCCGGCAGCCAGCAGATCGAGCGCCTCGCCGAGGCTCCGCGGGCGGACATAATCGAAGGGTGGCGCTTTCATGACCTTCCGGAAACAATGGGCACCAACTGCAACACCCAGCGCGGGCGCTGTCAATCGGTGAGCATATCTGGCATGCGCGCCGGGCGAGACGGTGACGATAAGTAAGCCTATAATAGAGGCCTAGCGTTGGTTGGGGCGCCCATGATCCACGAAGTCCCGAGCCGCACCCTTGGCTTTGTTCTGAATGACGTCGCCCGCCTGTTGCGCAAGCGCTTCGAGCAGCGGGCGCGGGCGACATCGCTCGGCCTGACCCGCGCGCAATCCTCGGTGCTGGCCTATCTGGCGCGCCAGGAGGGCATCAACCAGGCGGCGCTGGCGCAGATCCTCGATCTCGAGCCGATCACCCTCGCCCGCCTGCTCGACCGGCTGCAGGCCGCCGGATTGATCGAACGCCGCGCCGACCCCAAGGATCGCCGCGCCCATCTGCTCTATCTAACCGAGGCCGCCTATCCGCTGCTCGACCGTATTTTCGCGCTTGCCGCCGAGGTCCGCGAGGAAGCGCTCGTCGGGATCGCCGAGCCCGATCGCGCGCGCCTGCTCGACATGCTAATCGAGATGAAGTCGAACCTGATCGAGGAAGCCGCCGAAATCGAAGGCGTGGCACCGGCCGAGCACTGATCCCGGGCCAAAGGTTTGGGGCTTGCGGTCTGCGGGCTGCGCGCTCACTTTTTAAAACGGAACAGTCGGAGGATCGGATCATGGCAGCGGCACCGCAGACGCGCGAACCCGTGGCGCGCGAATCCGGGTTCAAGACCAACCCCGACTACAAGATCCTGTTCGAGCGCTCGCCGCGTCGGGTGCGCGTCGAGTTCAACGGCCAGACGATCGCCGACAGCACCAACGCGCACCTGCTGTTCGAGACCCGGCACCTGCCGGTCTATTACTTCCCGCGCGCCGATGTGCGCATGGAGCTGATGACCCCGACCGATCACCACAGCTTTTGCCCGTACAAGGGGACGGCCTCGTATTGGACCGTCCGGGTCGGCGAGCGGACCGCGGAAAACGCGGTCTGGGGCTATCCGCAGCCATTCGAAGAGGTCGCCGCGATCGGCGATTTCGTCGCCTTTTACTGGGACCGGGTCGACCATTGGTACGAGGAGGACGAGGAGATCTTCGTCCACCCGCGCGACCCTTATAAGCGGGTTGACGCGATCCAGTCCTCGCGCCTGGTGCAGATCGTGGTCGGCGGCGAAGTCGTGGCCGAGACTCGGCGGGCGCGGTTCCTGTTCGAAACCCGGCTGCCGACCCGCTATTACATCCCGCCCGAAGACGTTCGCATGGACCTGTTGGTCCCGAGCGAGAAAACCACCGCCTGCCCCTATAAGGGGCGTGCCCGATACTACTCGGTCAAGATCGGCGACGAGGTCTACCCAGATTTGGTGTGGAGCTATCCCGAGCCGATCGCCGAATGCCCGAAGATCAAAGGACTGCTGTGCTTCTTCAACGAGCACGTCGACGAGATCCGGGTCGACGGCGTGGCCGTGCCAAAGCCGGTCACTGCGTGGTCGAAGGATTGGGCGGATAAGGCCAAGACCGTCCCCGACCAGCGCGGGCCAGTCGAGCGGCCATAACGGGGATGCCAACCTTCCTCGGCGGCCTTGGCCGCCTCGCGCTAGGCCATCCGGCGCCTTAGATCGGCCGCAGAAAACCCAACAGTCCCAGCCGGCTGCGTCCTAGCGTGATTGTCGACAAGATGATTTCCTCGCATTCTTCAAGGCCGGCCGCTTATCATAGATTGCTGGCCGAGCGCGCTAAGCCCGCATTCAATGCGTGCGATTCCCGCTAGCGCGATGTGCCGCCCGATATCACCCGCCCTCCTGTTGACATCCGATTCACCGAGGTCGGGCTGATCCTGTCGAGCCGGGAGAGCTCTTGCCGGTTCAGCTCATCGGCGGCGCCTTGGCCCGGTCGCCTACCTACGCCGTGATGCGCCGCCGCGTGGCGCGGGTGATACACGTGATGCGAGGGGCCGGCACGTTCGGCCGAAGTCTCGCCGCGCGGCGATGGACCCGAATAGGCGGCCGGTGGGGTGGTGCTCGCAGCCGGCTGCGCCCAGACCGGAGCGCTGATCGCCAGTACACTAATCGCCGCTATCCCGTACAGCAGATGCTTCACGGCGTGATCCTCGTTGTCTGAATCGCGGATACTTTATCAACGCGAGTCGGTTTTAGCTGAGCCTCGCACTTATAATTGGGAAGCCGACAATTGACAAGTGCGCATATGCACCCGACTCTTCTGTGATCGCGGATTTTTAGGGCAACTTTCGTGTCTCCCGCCGCTCAGCCGAACCTGTCGGATTGCAATTGCCTGGCGGTGCGCCAGGCGGCCCGCTATGTGACGCAGCTTTACGATCGGCACCTGGCGGCTTACGGGCTGCGCACCGGCCAGTACGGCATCCTTGCAAAGCTCAGGCGCGGCGGGCCGATGACGATTAACGAGCTCGCAGCCGAACTGGTCATCGACCGCACTACGCTCGGCCGCAACATCCGGCCGCTCGAACGCGACGGGCTGATAACGATCACGCCGGGGCGCGCCGACCGGCGGCTCAAGGAGTTGCGCCTGACCCCTGCCGGCGAGGCGCGCTTCGAGGAGACCCGCGACGCTTGGCGGGCAGCGCAGCGCCGGTTCGAGATCGGGTTCGGGCCCGAGCGCGCCGCCGAATTGCGCGGGCTATTGCACGCCCTCGTCGACGGCGGGTTGGTGCCGCAGCACGAGGGCTAGCCGCGTCCCGACCGGTCAGTAGGTTTGAAACGCCTGCTGGATCGCGGCAATATCGGTCGTCGTCGACAGCGTCAGCATCAACAGGATGCGAGCCTTTTGCGGGCTGAAATCCTCGCCGGCGACGATCCCGCTGTCGCGCAACCGACGCCGCGGGGCGACCCGGCCGCTGAAGGCGCGGCTGCATTGGACGACGACGATCCCGGCCTTGGCGGCGCGCTCGAACGCGGCGCGCTGCTCGGGTGTCGGGCTGCCCGGCGCGAACCCGGCGGAGATCAGCCCACGGGCTCCGGCGGCTACCGTGGCGTCGACCAGCGCGCCATCGGCACCGGCGTAGGAATAGATGATGTCGACCCGCGGCAACGGCAGGGCGAGGTCGAGCGCGGCAAACGCGGTATCGGGCATGTGGGCGTGCAACGGGGCGCGGTAGAAATGCACGCCGTCGCCGTCGACATGGCCGAGCGCGCCGAAATCGAGCGAGCGGAAGGTCTGCACCCGGTAGGTCGAAGTTTTGACCACGTCGCGGGCGGCATGGATCTCGTCGTTCAAGACGGCCAGCACGCCCTTACCGCGCGACTCAGGCGAGCCGGCAACGCGCAGCGCGTTGACCAGGTTCATCCCGGCATCGGTGCCGAGCGCGCTCGCCGGGCGCTGCGCCCCCACCAGCACGACCGGCTGCGCCACCCGCAAAGTCAAGTTCAGGAAAAACCCCGTCTCCTCCAGGGTCGCGGTGCCATGCGGGATCACAAACCCGGCGATCGCGGGATCGTCACGCGCGGTCTTATGGATCAATTCCCGCAGCTCGAGCCAATCCTTCGGCCCGATATCGGTGCTGCCGACCTGGCGGAAGGTCAACGGCAACGGGTCGGCGACGAGCCTGGTCTCGGCAAAGCGGTCGAGCAGCGCCTCGGCGGTAAGCTTCTGACCGAAATCGGGGTAGTCGAGCACATCGAGGCTCGATGCGCCCAGCGAGGAGATCGTGCCGCCGGTGCCGATCACGGCGACGCGGGGAAGTGTCTGGCTCATCGGCGGCGCTCCAATAATCGGGTGCCGCAGTTATCGCGCGGCCGGCCCGTGCGATCCAGCCCGTTTCCGGCAGTCGGCTGCGCCTAGGACAGCCAGCGCTTACGGCGCTTGTAGTGTTTGAGGTCGCGGTAGGATTTACGGGCGCCGGCTTCGTTGAGGCCGAGATAAAATTCCTTGATGTCGGAGTTCTGGCGCAACGCGTCGGCCGACCCTTCGAGCACGATGCGGCCGTTTTCCATCACATAGCCGTGGTCGGCGATGTCAAGCGCCAAGGCCGCGTTTTGCTCGACCAGCAGCACGGTCAGCCCGCGCTCCTCGCGCAGCCGGCGGATGATGCCGAAGATCTCGGCGACCAGCAGCGGCGCCAGGCCGAGCGAGGGCTCGTCGAGCAGGATCACCTTGGGTTCGCTCATCAGGGCGCGGCCGATCACCAGCATCTGCTGCTCGCCGCCGGAGAGATAACCCGAGGGCTGGTGGCGCCGCTCCCGAAGTGCTGGGAACGTCTCGAAGATGCCATCGATCGCCTCGCGGGCACGGGCGAAATGGCGGCGGGTGTGGGCGCCGGCGACGAGATTTTCCTCGACCGTCAGGTTTTCAAAGACCCGCCTGCCCTCGAACACCTGGCTCACGCCGCGCTTGACGACATCGTGCGGCGCCAGGCGGTCGAGCCGCACGCCATCGAGCTCGACCGTGCCCTTGGTGACCTCGCCACGCTCGCTGCGCAGGAGGCCGGAGATGGCCTTCAAGGTCGTCGTCTTGCCGGCGCCGTTGGCGCCGAGGAGGGTGGTGATGCGCCCCTCCGCGACCTCGATCGAGACGCCTTTCAGCACCAGGATCACGCCGTCATAGACGACTTCGATGTTGTTGAGCGCCAGCACCGCGCGCGATCCTCGACCCGCGATCCTGCGCTCCGCCGGCCCGGCTAGTCGACCTCGGCGGTCTTGACCGCGTGCTCGACGACGTCGCGGTAGGCGCGGAACCAGTCGGTCTCGGCCACGAACTTCCCGTCATGCACCTGGAAGATACGGACCCAACCGCCGCCTTCGTGATCGGTCGGGGTGATCTGCAGCGGCGGCACCAGCCCGCCCAAGGTGAAGTCGTGGATCTGTTCGAGGCCCTGCTTTGACCTGGGGCCCGGTCGGCTTCTGGCCGCCGCTGATCTTCAGCGCATTCTTGATCGCTTCGACCTGGATCGCCGCCTGGAGGAGGCCGCGATTGTAGATCACCGTGTCGTCCATGGTCGCGGGCGGCTCCTTGCCCTCCTTTTTGTACATCGCCTTGATCTCTTGGCGCACCGGATAGTTGTCGCCGGCCCCGGCGAATTGCAGCGTGTTATAGCCCTCGGCCACACCCCAACCGCCGGCCGCCTTGATGTCGCCCTCGGCCGAGGCCCAGACCAGGCCGAGCACCTTGGACAGCGGATAGCCCGCACCCTTGAAGCCCCTGATTGCCACCGAGGGCGAGCGGCCGAACAGATGCATGATCACGAAATCCGGATGATAGCGCTGGGTGATATCGAGGATCTGCGCCCCCATCTCGACCCCCGGCGGCGGCACCGCGAAGGTGCGCAGTTCGTACCCCTCGGATTTCTGCAAGGCGTCGAGGATCGGCATCGGCTCCTTGCCGGCCGGGTTGTCATAATAGACATAGGCGATCTTTTTGCCCTTCAGGCTGCCGCCCAGCTTATCCTTGGCGAACTTGATCGCAGCCGCACCCTGCGACCAATAGGTTGCGGCGATCGGAAACAGATAGGGAAAGCGGGTGCCGTCGGCCGCCGCGGCGATGCCAAAGCCGGGCGAGGTCGTCGGCATATGGTCCTGCTCGAGCCGCTGGTTTAGCGCCACGGTTTGCGGCGTGCCATAGAGCGTCATCATCACGACGCCCATCTGCTTTTGCCGCTCATAGGCCTCGATCGCCGGCGGCACCTGGTACTGGTTGTCGATTTCGTCGCCACGGATCATCCAGCCGTCAACCCCGCCCTGCGAATTGATCAGCTTGTAATAATCTTGCATCGCCGGGCACAAGACGGTGCCGACGATCTGGGTCGGGCCGGTGCGGTCGCACTGGTCGCCGATCAGGATTTCTTTGGGCTGGGCCACCGCCGCGGTGGCCAGCATCAGCCCGGCCGCGACGCCGGCGGCGAGCCCCGCCATGCCCCTCGATAATACCGTCATCATCGTTCCTCCCGTTGCTTCAGTTAATAGGAAAACGGCCAGACCCGGAAGTAAGTGCGGATATTGCGCCATAACCGGTTCAGCCCTTCCGGTTCGACCACCAGAAAAAAAATGATCAGCGCGCCGAAGATCACCAGCCGCAGATTGGGCACGACATTGAGCAGGTCAGCATGGGAAAAGATCAGGCCGCCGAACGAGTTGAGAAACCAGCGCGTGGCGATCGGCAGCAGGGTGACGAAGACCGCGCCTAAAACCGATCCCAACACCGAGCCGAGGCCGCCGATGATCACCATCGCCAGATAATCAATCGATACGTCGATCTGGAACTGCTCGTAATTGGCGATGCCGAGATAATAGCTTTCAAGGACGCCGGCGACCCCGGCATAGAAGGACGAGATCGCGAACGCATAGAGCTTGTAGCGGAAGATGTTGATGCCGATAATCTCGGCGGCGATGTCCTGGTCGCGGATCGCAACAAAGGCGCGGCCGAGGCGGCTGCGCACCAGGTTGAGGGTGGCGACCAGCGCCAGCACCACGAAGAACATCAAGAACAGGTAGATCTGCACCTCGTGCTTCAGCACGATGCCGAAAACCGACGGGCGCGGGATCTCGATCGAGGCCTGAACCCCGCCCGAGATCCATTGGACGTGATTGATCGTCCATTCGATAATCAGCTGCGCCGCCAAGGTGGCGATCGCCAGATAGATCCCCTTGATGCGCAGCGACGGAATGCCGACGATCAGGCCGACGAACGCGGCCATCAGCCCGCCGGCCGGGATCGCGATCCAGAACGGCATGCCGAGCCGACTGATCAAATTGGCTGCGGTATAGGCGCCGACCGACATAAAGGCGCCCTGGCCGATCGACACCTGCCCGGTATTGCCGACAAGGATGTTGAGGCCGAGCGCGCCGACGATCGCAATCAGCACCAGATTGAGTAGTGAAACATAGTATTCGCTAAAGGTCAGCGGCACGACGACAATGAAGAATGCAGCGATCGCCGCCACGCTCCATTGGGCGATCGGCAGCGGGAACAGCGCCATGTCGGCGGCGTAGCTGGTCTTGAACACGCCGGCTTCGCGGTGGAACATGCTCACACCCGCTCAATCCGGCGGCGGCCGAAAATGCCTTCGGGCCGGATCATCAAGACCGCGATCATCAGCACATAGGGGACGAAATCCTTGGTGCCGCCGCCGACATAGGGGTCGAGATAGCCGGCCGCCAGATTCTCGACAACGCCGACAATCAGGCCGCCGACGATCGCGCCGACGATCGAATCGAGGCCGCCCAAGATCACCACCGGAAACACCTTGAGGCCGACCAGCGCCAGCTGGTTGTCGAACTCCGAGCATCGCCCCCCAGACGACGCCGCCCAAGGCCGAAACCGCCCCCGCCATTGCCCAGGCCAGCGCGAAATAGCGCTGCACGTTGATCCCCATCGCCATCGCCACCTGCTGGCTGTCGGCGACCGCGCGCATCGCCACCCCGACCCGGCTCTTCAGAAAGAACCAGCTGAAGGCGGCGAGAAAAACCAGGCTGACCACGGCGCCCACGAGTTGCACCGGCGGCAGGCTGATCGGCCCGAGTAGGACCGGCTCGTCCCCGACCGGCATGTTAATCGCCCGGGTGCCAGCGCCGAAGACGAGGGTGGCGAAGCCTCTGAGCACCGCGGCCAGGCCGATCGTCGCCATGATCACCGAAATGACCGGCCGGCCGATCATCGGCCGCAGCACCACGCGCTCGATCCCAAAACCCAGAACCACCATGCCGAGGACCGCCAGCAGGGCCGACGGCCAAAACGGGAGTCCGCCGAGATCGCCTGCCCCAGCGGCGATAAAGGCGGCGAACATGACGAACTCGCCTTGGGCGAAGTTGATCGCGTCGGTCGCCTTGTAGATCAGCACAAAACCGAGCGCGATCAAGGCGTACATCAGCCCGATCATGACCCCATTCATGACCAGGGCGACGGTGAACTGCCAGTCGATCCCGGCCATCGCCAGTCTCAGGCGAAAGCGAGCTCGCCAGCCGCCGTGGCCGGTCCGGCGACGGCGTTGATCGCGATCCTGGCGGCGAGCGCCGCCTTGCGCCCATCCTCATACGTGATCTCGGTGCTCAGCTCGATCTCTTCGGCAGCACCGTAAAGTGCCTCGATCGCGGCAGCATATTTTTCGACGATGAAGCGGCGGCGCACCTTGCGGGTGCGGGTGATCTCGCTGTCATCGGCGTCAAATTCCTTGTTGAGCAGCAGAAAGCGGCGGATCTGCACCGCAGCCGGCAGCCCGGCGTTGCAGCGCGCGATCTCCTCGCCGACCAGCCGGCGGATTTCCGGCTTGGCGCTCAGATCCTGAAACGAGGTATACGCGAGGCCGCGCCGCTCGGCCCAGTAGCCGACAGTGCCAAGGTCGATCGCGATCATCGCCGCGACGAACGCCCGCCCATCGCCAAAGGCCACCGCCTCGGCGATGTAGGGGCTGAATTTCAGCTTGTTCTCGACGAATTGCGGGGCAAAGGCTGCACCATCGGCGAGCTTGCCGACGTCCCTGACGCGATCGACGACGACGAGATGGCCGTGCTGATCGAGAAAGCCGCAATCGCCGGTGCGGAACCAGCCCTCGGCGTCGACCGCGGCATTACTCCCCTCGGGGTCTTTGTTGTAGCCGCTGAACACGGCGGCGGAGCGGACTAGCACCTCGCCATCCGCGGCGATGCGAATCTCGGTGCCGGGAATAGCCGGGCCGACGGTATCGGGATCGGCCTCGCCATCGCGCTGCAGGGAGGCGAGCCCCGCCAGCTCGGTCGAACCCCAGACCTGCTTCAAATTGATCCTAAACGAGCGGAAAAAGCGGTAGGTGTCAGGACCGAGCGGGGCGCCGCCGGTATAGACCCAGCGGGCGCGGCCGAGGCCGAGCTGGTCGCGCACCGGCCCATAGACCAGCACCTCGCCGAGGGCCAGGCCGAGACGCTGCAGCGGCGAAGGCGGCCGCCCCGCGTCCGCCGCGGCTCCGGCGCGCTCGGCGAGACTACGGAACAGCTCGAAAGTTCGGCGCTTCAGCGGGCTCGCGTCGGCCGCGCGCACCCGCAGCTGGGCCAGCGTGTTCTCCCAGATCCGCGGCGGCGCCAGCGCCACCGTCGGGCCGAGCTCGCGCAGGTCGCGCTGCACTGTTTCCGGGCGCTCCGGGCAATTGCAGGTGAAGCCGACGAGCAACGTCAGTACCAGCGAAAACAGCGACTCGCCGATCCAGGCCATCGGCAGGTAGCACAGGATGTCGTCGGTCGGCCGGATATCCTCGGCGGCAACAAAGCCCTCGGCCGCGGCCAGGAGATTGGCGTGCGACAGCATCACCCCCTTGGGGTGCCCGGTGGTTCCCGAGGTGTAGGTGAGGAGCGCCACATCGGCGGGCATGCCCTGGTCGATCGCGCGGTCGAGATAGCCTGGCCGCGCCGCGCCGAACTCGCGGCCCGCCGCCTGCAACCGCTCGAACGGTTCGAGAGCAGGCGCCGGGTAATGCCGCATGCCGCGCGGGTCGTCGTAAACAACGAGGTCGAGGTGCGGCAACCGGGCCCGCAATGACAGGATCTTGTCGACCTGCTCCTGGTCCTCGGCGACGACGACGCGGATCTCGGCATGGTTCAGCACGTAGACCATCTCGGAGGCGATCGCGTCCTGGTACATCGGCACCGCAACGCCGCCGAGGCACTGTGCCGCGAGCTGCGCCCAGTAAAGCCGCGGGCGGTTGTCGCCGATCACCGCCAGCTTGTCGCCGCGGCCAAAGCCGTGGGCGGCGAGGCCGAGTGCGAATTCGCCCACCTGGCGTTCATATTCGGCCCAGCTGAAGGTCTGCCAGATGCCGCGGGTCTTTTCGCGGATCGCCGGTCGCCCGGCCATCGTCGCAGCGTTGCGGGCCAGCAGCCGCGGCAGCGTGGTCGGCGCGCGGGAAATCGCTGCGTCGGTCATTCGGCCGCCTCGGCGCGCTCGGCGCCACCGAGATAGGCGCGGATCACATCCGGGTGACGCTGCACCTCCTCGGGCGTGCCGTCGGCGATCTTGCGGCCGTGATCGAGAACCACCACCCGCTCGGAAATGTCCATCACCACCGCCATGTCGTGCTCGATCAGAATGATCGTCGTGCCCCACTCCCGGTTCACCTCGAGGATGAACCGGGCCATATCCTCTTTTTCTTCCTGGTTCATGCCGCCCATCGGCTCGTCGAGCAGCAACAGCTTAGGATCGAGGGCCAGCGCGCGCCCAAGCTCGACCCGTTTCCTCAAGCCGTAGGCGAGCCCGCTGGTCGGCTGCTTGCGCAGGTCCTCGAGTTCGAGGAGTTCGATCAGCTCCTCGACCCGGGCGCGATGGGCCACCTCCTCGCGTTGTGCCATCCCCCAATAGAGGATCGACGACAGAACCCCGGCGCGCATCCGCACATGACGGCCGAGCATGATGTTGTCGAGCACGGTCATGCCGCTGAACAGCGCGATGTTCTGAAAGGTGCGGGCAATCCCGAGCGCCGCGATTCCCGACGGGCGGATCCCGGTCACGTCCCGACCCTCGAACGAAACCGAGCCGCTATCGGGCCGGTAGAAGCCGCTGATGATGTTGAGGAGCGAGGTCTTGCCGGCCCCGTTCGGGCCGATGATCGAGGTCAGCCCGCCGCGGCGCACCTCGAGCGACATATCCTCGACCGCGCGCACGCCGCCGAAATGCTTCGAGACGCCGGAAACCGCGAGCAAGCTCTCGCCGCTCTCCGCCGGCGCATGGCCGCTCACAATGGTCGACACGGCATCGTCTGCATTTCCCCACCTGCCCGCCGACCTGCCCATGCCGCGCGCTTATGGCCGGCATGATGCGGACGCAGAGCGTAGAATGCAACCGCTTCGCTAGCGCTCGGGCGGCCCTCGCCGGGTAGTGTCTCAGTTTGATTGTAACAGGCGCTGATCCCGCTTGACGCGGCTATCGCGCCGGCCGCTCCGATCCCATATGCTTACCGGAAAGCATGGAGCGGACGATGAGCGATAAATCATTTCGGACCTTCTCGTTCCCAAGGGGCCGCTCGGGCAGCGGCGCGACGAACCCCGAACGTGTATACCGATTTTTGAGGGAGCGCACGCCAGCTCCGCTCTGCGACGATTGCATCGCCGAAGGCGCGGAGGTTTCGCCCCGTCAGCAGATCAACCCCATTACCGCGTCGCTCGGATTAACGACCGACTTCGACAAAGTGCACGGCACCTGCTCTCTATGTAAAAACGACAAGCTCGTCACGAGGTCACTGCGCTATGCCTAAAGGCCCCCGAGGCGAGAAGCGCCCCGCCGACGTGATCGGCAACGCCGTCAAGGTCATGCGGATCGCGACCGGCGAGGAAGAGGAAGAGTTGCCCGATTCGGCGAAATCGGCAGCGCAGGAACTCGGTGCTCGGGGTGGCAAGGCGCGTGCAGCCCGGATGACGCCTGAGCGGCGACGAGAGATAGCGCGAAAGGGCGCCGCTACCCGATGGAGAGGAAAGGATTAAGCGGCTTCGTCTGGTTTGATGCCCTCAGCTATGATTCGCTCGGCAACGTCATCGCTGATATCGAGTATTAGTTGAATTGGCTCTTCCGCAGGATGCGCCCAATTGTAGTGATCCACGTCCATTCGCAATCTGAACCCGTCATCCACAAGTTACCCGATCTAGTGTCAATATCGCTTTAACGACTTCGTTAAAATAAATCTTTTTACGTTGACGCTAAGCATAAAAGTTCATATAATGCCCCGCATGAACAAGCTGCCCCTCACCAAGCGCGTCCAAATCCTCTCGATGCTCTGCGAAGGCTCGTCGATGCGATCGATCAGCCGGGTTGCGGACGTGTCGATCAACACTGTGGACAAGCTGCTGCGGGACGCTGGCGAGGCCGCGCTGGCCCATCACGACAAGGCAGTGCGCGGCGTGAAGGCGAAGCGCATCGAATGCGACGAAATTTGGTCGTTCGTTCACGCCAAGGCGAAGAACGCGCCCAAGAGCACGCGGGCGGGCGATCCGACGATCGGCGATTGCTGGACCTGGACGGCGATCGATGCCGACAGCAAGCTCTTGGTGTCCTACCTGGTCGGCGGCCGGGACAGCGAATATGCCCTCATGCTCATGGACGATCTTCGCGGCCGGCTGGTGAACCGGGTGCAGCTAACAACGGACGGCCACAAGGCGTATCTGCAAGCCGTTGAGGATGCCTTCGGGGCAGACATCGATTACGCGATGCTGGTGAAGCTGTACGGCGCCGGGGCGGCGACGACGGCCGATGCTGCCGGCCGGCGCTACAGCCCTGCCGAGTGCGTCGGCGCCCGCAAAGAGACGATTACCGGGAAACCCGATCCGAAGCACGTCAGCACGAGCTACACGGAGCGGGCAAACCTGACGATGCGCATGAGCATGCGGCGGTTCACGCGGCTGACCAATGCGTTCTCGAAGAAGCTGGAAAACCACGCGCACATGGTCGCGCTCTATGCGCTCTGGTACAACTTCGTGCGTATCCACAAGACGCTCCGGGTGACGCCAGCAATGGCGGCCGGAATCGCGGATCGGCTTTGGTCTATGGAGGATGTAGTCGCGCTGATCGATGAGGCAGCCGAACGCCGCGCGCCCCGGTTGGCGGATCGGTTGGTCGGATGATCTGTTACAATCAAACTGAGACACTACCCCTCGCCGCGGATGCTTGCCTGGGCCGCGCCGCCGTGAAACGATCGAGCCTGGATCAGCTGCGGAGACGTGGTCAACAAAGATGCTCGAACCGGAGACCTTGCCGATAACCGTGCTGACCGGGTTTCTCGGCAGCGGCAAGACCACCCTTCTGCGCCGCGCGTTGACCTCGCCGGCGCTCTCCGATACCGCGGTCGTCATCAACGAGATCGGCGAGATCGCAATCGACCATCACCTGGTCGATTTCGTTGAAGGCAGCGTTGTCGATCTGCCGGGCGGCTGCCTGTGCTGCGCCGTGCGCGAGGATCTGGCGCGCACCTTGCGCAGCCTGCTCGACCGGCGCGCCGCCGGCGAAATCCGCCGATTCCGCCGGCTGGTCGTCGAAACCACCGGGCTCGCCGATCCGGCGCCGATCCTCTACACTCTGGGCGCCGACCCGATGCTCGACCATACCTTGCATCTGGCCGGGGTCGTCACCTTGGTCGACGCGGCGACAGGCGCCGAGACCCTCGACCGCTTTGCCGAGGCGGCGCGGCAGATAGCGCTGGCCGATAGGCTCGTCATCAGCAAGACCGATCTCGCGCCGTTCGGCCCCGATCTCTCGCGCCGGCTCGACCGGATTAACGCCGAGGCGCCGCGGATCGTCGCAGCTGGGGCCGGCGACCCTGGCGCGGTGCTGTTCGGGACGGCCAAGACCACCGCGCCGATGCCTTTGACCGACGAACCCGCCGCGGCCCACACTCATGGCATAGACGCCTTCACCGTCAGTCTCGGCGGCGAGATGACGAGGCTCGACTTTGCCCGCGCGCTGGGCGGGCTCGCCCGCGACCGCGGCAATGATTTGCTGCGGGTCAAGGGAATTGTGCGCTTCGCCGACCGGCCCGAACGGCCGGCCGTGGTGCAGGCGGCGCAGCATGCGATGTTCGCCCCCGAATGGCTCGACGAGTGGCCAAAAGACTGGCTACCCGACCCGGCCAGACAAGATCGCCGCAGCCGCCTCGTGTTTGTCGTGCACGAGATTCCTCGGGCCGTGATCCTGGCACACTTTGCCTTCGCAGACGCGCGCCTATGGGGCGCGCATGGCGGGCAGCTCGGAACGCTTCCGAACAGCGCGCCAGCGGGCGGCTGGGTCAGCGAGAATGCAGCCCGTTCGGACCGATGACGACGGACATCGGATTGGCCGGAGAGGTCGCCGGGGTCCCGGGCTGCTGGGCGGAAATCGTGGTATCGGCCAAGGGCAGTGAAATCGCCTGGTCGCCCCCGGGAGGCGCCTGACACGCAGCGACAATCAGGGCGAGCATCGGAAAGATCCAATTAGGCGTCAAGGTGCGCATGGTTGTACTCGTCTGGCAGTAATCGCCTGTTATCATCTCTCGGCCGCGTGCCCGCAAGTATCGGATGCAGCCGCCCGGTGCTAAAGCGGCACCGGCAATTCGCGCAAACTCGCGGCAGCAGTGAGGGTTGATCGATGACCGACACCGCACTCCCTTTTGTCGGGCGTTCGCTGCTGCGACGCGAAGACCGCCGGCTGTTGACCGGACAGGGTCAGTTCATCGCCGATCTGGTGTTGCCGCGCATGCTGCATGCGGTCATGGTGCGCAGCCCGGCGGCCCATGCCCGCGTCCGCGGGGTCGATGTCGCGCGCGCCTCGGCGATGCCCGGCGTCGTACTCGCGCTCGATGGCGCCGATTTGTTGCGAGCGCTGCCGCCGGTGCCCGAGGGCCAGATCTCGATGCCGCGCAAATGGGCGTCGGTCGTCCAGCACAAATTTCTCAATCCGCAGCAGCCGCTGTTGGCGCACGACAAGGTACGCCATGTCGGCGAGGCGATCGCGGTGATCGTCGCCGAAAGCCGCCACCAGGCCGAGGATGCGGCCGAAGCGGTCGGCTCTGAGCTCGAGGAATTGCCGGCGGTGGTCGATCCCGAGGCGGCGTTGCAGGCAGGCAGCCCGATCGTTCACGATCGGTTAGAGACCAACCTCGTCGGCGCCTTTTCGATCGGCCGGGGAGAGGCCGAGGCGGTGCTGGCCGCAGCGCCACACCGGCTCAAACGCCGCTTTTACCATCATCGCTATGCGGCCGTGCCGATGGAGTGTCGCGGCGTCGTTGCAGCCTATGATCCGCGCACCCAGTCGATGACGATCTGGTCCTCGACCCAGGTGGTGCATTGGGTGCGTCGCGAAGCCGCGTCGCTCTTGGGTCTACCGGAGGCGCGGGTGCGGTGCGTGGCGCTCGATGTCGGCGGCGGTTTTGGCGGCAAGGGCCACGTCTATCCCGAGGACCTGCTGGTCGCGTTTCTCGCCCGCCGGCTCGGCCGTCCGGTGCGCTGGATTGAGGGCCGCAGCGAGCACTTGATGAGCGCCACCCATTCGCGCGACCAACTGCACGATGTCGAGGTCGGATTTGACGACAACGGCCGGATCCTGGCTTTGCGCGATGACTACCTCGTCGACTGCGGCGCCTGGAACCCGATCGGGTCGGGGGTCGCCTACAACACCGCGGTCCACCTGACCGGACCCTACAAGATCGAACATCTGGCGGCATCAGGCCGGATCGTCGTCACCAACAAGGTGCCGAACGCGCCCTACCGCGGCGCCGGCCGGCCGGAGGCCGCGTTCGCGATGGAGCGGACTATCGACCTGGTGGCGCGTGCCCTGGGCCTGGAGCCGGCCGAGGTGCGCCGGCGCAACATGATCAGAGCCGAGGAGATGCCCTATCGGGTCGGCATCCCCTACCGCGACGGCGAGCCGATCGTCTACGACAGCGGCGATTATCCGGGCGCGCTCGCCAAGGCGCTCGACGCGGTCGGCGGCGTCGCCGCGTTTCGCCGACGCCAGAGCGCGGCGCGCAGCGAGGGGCGCTATCTCGGGCTCGGTATCGGCTGCTACATCGAAGGGACCGGGGTCGGGCCATTCGAGAGCGCCTTTGTCCGCATCGACCCATCGGGCAAGGTCTACGTGTCGTGCGGCGCCGCCCCGCAGGGTCAGGGCATGGAGACGATCTTTTCCCAGGTGGCGGCCGATTTGTGGAAGGTAGCGCCCGAAGACGTGGTTCTGACCTTCGCCGATACCGCGGCGATCGCGATCGGATTTGGCACGATGGCGAGCCGCAGCACGGTGACCGCCTCGGCAGCGATGCACCAGGCCAGTACCCGACTGCGCGATAAAGTGTTTGCGATCGCCGCCCATCTCCTCGAATGCGCACCGGCAGATCTCGAATTGCGCCCAGGACCTCAGGGCGGCGGCGTCGGCATTGTCGGGGTGCCGGGGGATGTGCCGGGCGCCACCGTCAGCCTGCAGCAGGTGGCGCAGGCGGCGCGGCCCGGCTGGGAGAACCTGCGCCCGGCGGGGGTCGAAGCCGGCCTCGAAGAGACCGCATACTGGCACCCCGAGACGGTGACCTGGAGCTATGCGGTGCATGCGGCGATCGTCGAAGTCGACCGCGACACCGGCCGGGTCACGATCGACAGCTACGCGGTCGTCCATGATTGCGGCAATGTCGTCAACCCGATGCTGGTCGAGGGCCAGATCATGGGCGGCGCCGCGCAGGGGCTGGGCGGGGTTCTATGCGAGGCGATCGTCTACGACGCCAACGGGCAGTTGCTCTCCGGATCGTTGATGGATTACGCGCTGCCGACGGCCGGCGACATTCCGAGGATGACGATCATCCACCAGCACTCGCCCTCGCCGCTCAACCCGCTCGGCGTCAAAGGGGTCGGCGAAGGCGGTGCGGTGGCGCCGCCGGCAGCGATCGCCAACGCCGTGTGCGACGCGCTGGCGCCGTTCGGGGTCGAGGTCAACGCTACGCCGGTGCGACCGACAGAGCTGGTGCGGGCGTTTCGCTCGGGCCGGCCGGCTTGATTCGAGGATCAGGTCCCGGCCAAGGCGACGAGCGAGGCCGGGACGGCGCCGCGCAGCAGCGCCTTGCGGGCCTCCCATTGGCCGGCCGGGTCCAAGGTTTCGAGATACTCGACCTCGCCGCCGGCGAACACGGCGACGGGCAGGCCGTCACGGTAGAGGACCCGGTTGCCGGTCAACGCGGCAAGCCGCGGGCCGGGAGTCAGCGCGCCGACGAGATTGAGCGGGTCGGCGCCGGACAACGACACCCACTCGCCCGAAGCCGGCCGGCGGCGAACCTCGCGCAGCATGCCGATGGCGTCGGGGAGCGCGAACTGCTCGCCCGAGAAGCCGGCGACAAAGCGGCCGCCGCGGATCTCGCCGCGGGCTTCGAGCCGGCGATAGACGCGCAACAAGTCGCGCCACGGCGGCAGCCAGGGGGCCTCGCGCTCGAGCATACGCCAGAAGACCACGCCGTAGCGCAAGAGCAGGGTGCGGGCCAGATGCTCGATCGCCTCGGGTTTGGCCGGCTGTGGCGAGGCGCGCCGGGCGAGCGCCCAGCGGCCGGCATCGGCCATGCCGAACGTCGGGCTGCGCCGACGCCGCGCTCCGGTGTTCGGCCGCCGCCGAGCCGATGGCACCAGGAGCGCGCGCAACCCGGCAAAGCTGTCGCAGGTGACAAGGCCGAGCGCCACCAGCTCGGCCAGCGCGTCTTCGAGCTGCGGGCGCAGCAAGCCGGCGCCATCGGCCAGTTCATCGAAAAACGAGGCCCCGTACTGGCGGATGTAGTCGACCACCAACTGTCCCCGCGAGCTGGGTCGGGCGGGGTCATCGGCCGCGGACAGCGATGCCCACAGCCCGGCGTGACGGCGGGCCAGCAGCGTGATGGGCGTTGTTCGCACCGGCGTCGGACTACGCTCGCCGCCATTCGCGCGCATGTTGCGCGGCCGCAGGCGGGCCCAGGCGATCCGGCCGGAGAGACACTGTTCGTCAAGCCAGGACGGCTCGTAGCCGTCGAGGCGCGCCGGCAGGATCTCGGTCTCCCAGGCGGCGGCCGCGGCCTCGAGCCCCTCGAGCTGGCGGACCAGGATTTCGAGCGCGTCGGGTCCCTTCATCCGCGTCTCCGGCGTAACTCGCTGCCAATCGAGCAGGAAGCGCAGAAAATCGCGCGCCGCGACCGGCTGGATCTCGGCACGCAGCCGGTTGACGGTGTAGCGGTGGATCCGCGCTAGCAACCGGCGCTCGCACCACTCGTCGGCCGCGGCTCCAGCGGTGAACCGCCCGCGCATCGCGAAGCCTTCGGTTTCAAGCGCGGCAAGGGTGGCGGCGATGTCCTTCGCGCCGAGCCCAAGCGGTTCGGCCAGCACCGCTGCCGCGACTGGCCCCAGCCCCTCGAGCCGGCCGCGCAGGGTCTCGACCAGCGCCTCACCAGGCGGCCAAACCCGCTCCGAATAGGGCGCCGGCACGGCAATCGCCGGGTCGGCATTCGCCTCGGGCCAGAGCGCCTTCAACTGCGGCAAGCGCTCGGCCGCGACCCACAATCGTGTACCCGCCGCTTTTTTCTCGTCATTGCCGCGAAAGCGGGAACCCAGAGTCCCCTGGACCCCGGCTTTCGCGGGGGCGAAGAGCCGAGAGTCCGACGAAGCCGGCGAATGGTCCTGGCGCGGCACCGAGAGCCGCGTCGCCCGCCTGTCGCGGGCGAGCTGGTCGAACCACTCGCGCCAGCCGGGCGGCACCTCGTCGGCGCCGAGGAAACCGAGCCAGACGAGCGCATCGTGCAGTTCGTCGGCATTGCCCGGGTCGGGCCAGGCCTCACCCCGCACCCGCTCTATCGCCTCTGGATCAAGCCGTCCGATCTCGCTCGCCGCCTCAGGCGCGAGCCAGCGCCGGCTCATCACCGCCTGGGTGCGGCGCTCCTCGAGCGGCGCGTCATCGAGATAGGCGTAGGGCCGGGCCGACAAGACTTCGAGGGCGAGCGGCGAGGGCTCGGTCAGATCACGGGCGACGACGCGAATGTCGCCGGCTTCGAGCCGGGCCAGCAGACGGGTTAAGCCGTCGAGATCCATGGCCTCGCCGAGGCAATCGGCGATCGTCTGGCGGATCAGCGGGTGATCGGGGATCTCGCGCGCCCCCGCCAAATTCTCGGCGCAGGCGACTTGGTCGGGAAAGATCGCGGCGATCAGGTCCTCGGCCGCCATCCGCGCCAGCTGCGGCGGCACCTTCCTGCCACCGCGGAACCGCGGCAACGCCAGCGACACGCCGGCGACCCAGCGCCAGCGGGTGATGAACATCGGCGCATCGAGCAGGGCCTCGACCAAGAGCTGCCGGATACTGGCCGAATGCAGATAGTGCCCGACCTCAGCAAGATCGAAGCTGTGCGCCCCGGTCAGGGACAGCACGATGTTGTCCTCGGTCGCCGCCGCCTGCAGCTCGAAATTGAATTTGCGGCAAAAGCGTTTGCGCAGCGCCAGCCCCCAGGCGCGATTGATGCGGCTGCCATAGGGTGAATGGATGACCAGCTGCATGCCGCCGGCTTCGTCGAAGAAGCGCTCGAACACCAGCGTTTCCAGGGTCGGCAGCACCCCCAGCGCAGCATGTCCCGCGGCCAGATACTCGAAGAGCTGCTCCGCCGCCGGTTCGGCGACGCCGGCCTCGTCCATCAGCCAGTGCACAATGTTGTTGCCGGCCACGGCCGGGTCGGCCCCGAGCCGAGCGGCGATTTCGGCCCGCAGCCGCGAGACCGATTGCGACAACTCGTCGGTGCGGCCCGGCGCCTCGCCGAGCCAGAACGGGATGGTCGGCGCCATTCCGGCCGCATCCTCGACCCGCACGGTGCCGCGTTCGACACGCTGAATGCGGTAGGCCGCATTGCCGAGCTGGAAGATATCGCCGGCCATGCTCTCGACCGCGAAATCCTCGTTGACCGTGCCGATGACCTGATTTTCCGGTTCGAGCAATACCTGATAGTCAGCGTTGTCGGGGATCGTGCCGCCCGAAGTCAGCGCGGTCAGCCGCGCCCCGCGCCGGCCGCGCAGCAGATGATTGACCGCATCGTGATGGATCAAGGCCCCCCGCCGACCGCGGCGAGTGGTGAAGCCGTCGGCCAGCATCGCCACGACCGCGGCAAAATCGGGGCGCGTCAATTGCCGATAGGGCCAGGCGCGGCGGCAGAGCGCGTAAAGCTCGTCCTCGCCCCATTCCCGGGCTGCGACCTCGGCGACGATCTGCTGGGCCAGCACATCGAGCGGCTCGTCGGGGATCCGCAGCCGGTCGAGCTCGCCGCGGCGAACACTGTCGATCAGCGCCGCGCATTCGACGAGTTCGTCGCGCGACAGCGGGAACAGCCGGCCCTTGGGCGTGCCGTCGACCGCATGCCCGGAGCGCCCGACCCGTTGCAGCAAACTCGCGATCGAGCGCGGCGAACCGAGCTGGCAGACCAGATCGACATCGCCGATATCGATGCCGAGCTCCAGCGAGGCAGTCGCCACCAGCGCCTTGAGCCCACCCTGCTTCAGCCGCTGCTCGGCGTCGAGCCGCTGCTCCTTGGCAAGGCTGCCGTGATGCGCGGCCACCTGATCGGCCCCAAGCCGATCCGACAGCTGCCGCGTCACCCGCTCGGCCAACCGGCGCGTGTTGACGAAGATCAGCGTGGTGCGGTGCGCCTCGATCAGCTCGGCCAGACGACCGTAAACCTCTTGCCAGACCTCGCCCGACATCACCGCTTCGAGCGGCGAGGACGGAACCTCGAGCGCGAGATCGCGAGCCCGGCGGTGGCCGATATCGACGATCGTGCAATCGGGGCTCGCTCCAGTTTT
This sequence comes from uncultured Alphaproteobacteria bacterium, assembly GCA_963755435.1. Classification (GTDB taxonomy): domain Bacteria; phylum Pseudomonadota; class Alphaproteobacteria; order ATCC43930; family CGMCC-115725; genus AP-15. The sequence continues at coordinate 971,496 of CAVWJX010000005.1, read as the reverse complement.
CAGTCCGGCCCCGACCAGAAAGCGGGCTACCGCCTCGATCGGCTTCTGCGTCGCCGACAGGCCGATGCGCAGCAAGGGCTGGTCGCACAGTGCCGCCAGCCGTTCGAGCGATAATGCCAGATGCGAACCGCGCTTGTTCGCCGCCACCGCATGGATCTCGTCGACGATTACGGTGCGTGTCGTCGCCAACGTCTTGCGGCCGGATTCGGAGCCGAGCAGGATGTAAAGCGATTCGGGCGTGGTAACGACAATATGCGGCGGGGTGCGCTGCATGCGCTGCCGCTCGCCGGGCGCGGTGTCGCCGGTGCGCACCCAGGTGCGGATGTCGACCTGCGGCAACTCCTGGCGGCGCAAAGCCTCGGCGATGCCGGCGAGCGGGGCTTCGAGGTTGCGCCGGATATCGTTCGACAATGCCTTCAATGGCGACACGTAGACGATCTGCGTCGCCTCGGCGAGACCACCGGCGAGCCCCTGCCGCACCAGCCCGTCGATCGCCGCGAGAAAGGCAGCGAGCGTCTTGCCCGATCCGGTCGGCGCCGCGATCAGGGTGTGCCGCCCGGCCTGGATCGCGGGCCACGCCTTGGCCTGCGCCGCGGTCGGCGTGGCAAAGCTGCGATCGAACCATTCGGCGACTGCCGGGTGAAACAGCGAAGCGGCCAGGGTCATGGGCGAGCTGGATATGGGGAGCGGAGCGGCATGCGGCGAGGCTGGGAGATCAACCAGGCTGCGTTTTGCCTTTCGGCGGCCCGGCGCGGCGAGCGGCGATCGGGGCGGTGCGGATATGGCCGAGGTCGATCTCCGGCATCGGCAGGTCGAGCGCGCCGAGCACGGCGTTGGCCAGATCGTTGTAATCGCGGAAGCTGCGGCGCAGCCAATGGCGCCAATTAATCACGCCGCCGCTGGCGTGCAGCTCAAAGGCGGATTCGCGGCCGTCGAGCGCCGAGGAAACATGATCGGCGGCCAATTGCAGCAATGCTGCGCGCTGCAAAGCGGTATAGCCGCCGCCGCCGAAAGCGTCTTCCAGACCGATCGCCAGCTCGGGGTCGGCGAGATCGGCGTCGGACGGGGCCACTACCAGCGAAGAGCCGGGCACGATCCGCAGGATCTCGGAGATGCGCTGGCGCGCCTGGAACAGCGCGATGCCGCCGGCGGCGAGGTGGGCGTGGTCGGGAAAGCAAAAGCCCGCCGGGGTGAAATCCGGGTCGCGCTCGGCCGCGACAAGGCAGCTGCGCACGGTCTGCACCGCCGCCACCAGATCGATCAGGTATTCGATCGACTGCTGGTTATGCGCGAGACCCATCGCCTGGGTCACGGCGAGCGCCAGACCGAGGGTGAATTCGGCCCGCCCCAGCCAGCCGTAAAGATGGTGCCAGCGCAGCCAGCGCGGGATCGCCTCGGGAGTAAGGTCGACGAAGAACACCCGCTCCCACGGAATGAACACATCGTCGAGCCACATCTGGCCATCGAGTTCGTCGAACCGGCTGGAGAGCGGCGCCATGAACGGGTTCTCGCTGCGCGCCGCGCGCTTGCGGCACAGCACACTGACACCAGGGGCAGCGACCGACACGATAAAGCTCGCGCGCTGGCCGCCGATATCGATGCCGGAAAGATGGCCGACATAGACGTCTTCGGCAAAGGCCGGGCTCGTGTGCATGCCGAGCCGGCCGCGAATTACCACCCCAGCATCGGTCTCGCGCACCAGGGTCAGCGCGACGCGCTCGGCCGGGTCGAGGCGCATGCGCTGGCCGATGATTGGCGCCCCGCCGCAAAAGGTCAGAAACCGACCGGTGCGGGCAATCATGTCGCGATAGGCGATCGCCGCCGCACTGCGGTCGGGCGCAAGGTTCTTCGCCTGCACCGCGCTCAGCACGCCCAGCGCGATCAGATTGCCATAGGCCGGAGTGTGGGTGACGTTGCCGGCGTTCAAGAACAGCGTCTTGGCAAAGGACCGGCCCATACCGACCAGATCCTCCATCCTGGTCGGCGCGACAAAGCCCCACGGCATCCGTTCACCATCGGCTTCGTACGGCGAGAGCAGGATCTCCCGCCAGGCTGGATCGGAGTGGCGATCGTACCAGAGGGAGTATTCGTCAACCATCGCGCAGGTCGCGGAGTGTGTCGTTACATCGTCGACCCTGCCCTCGCCCATGACCCAGACCCTGCGTCCGTCGCGCAGCGCGTTGCGATAATCGTCACCGGTTCTCATTCAGCGATCTCCCGGCGTCCGTTGGCGCGCCCTTTACCGCTATCGGCCAAAGGCGCGGATCGTAGCACGCCCGCCCAGGGCTTGCGCGCCCATCGCGGACATGCGACACCGGCGAAAAATGAACCGGGCAAAGGGAGAGGAAAAATGGCGCACGCGCCGCTGTCATCGACCGAAATGACATTGGAAAATCAGCCAATCGGCGCGCTGCAGATCCGCGTTGCGGCGCTGTGCACCTTGATCCAGATCTGCGACGGCTACGATGTCAATTCGATCGGCTGGTCGGTGCCGTCATTGATCCGCGCCTGGCATTTGCCGCCGCCGGCCTTCACCGTCGCGTTTTTGTGGTCGAGCATCGGCATCATGATCGGCGCCCTCTCGGCCGGTCCGATCGGCGACCGCGTCGGGCGCCGGCCATTGCTGATCGTCAGCGCCCTGTTCATCGGCCTCGCGTCGTTGGCGAGCGCCTTTGCGCCGTCGCTTTTGGTGCTCAGCACGCTGCGGTTTTTCACCGGGCTCGGTATCGGCGGCGCCTTTCCGGGAGCGGCCACCTTGACCGGCGACTACGCACCGCAGCGCCGGCGCGCATTGATGATCATGGCGAGCTTTACCGGCGCGCCGATCGGCGGTTTTGTCGGCGGCCAGATCGTCGCCGTGCTGCTGGCACATTTTGGCTGGCCGATCATCTTCATCATCGGCGGCACGTTCCCGCTGATACTGGCGCTGGTTATGGCGGTGTGGTTGCCGGAATCACCACGTTTTGTGGCGGCGAAGGCGAATTTGACCGTGCGTGATCGCGCGCTGCTGCAGCGCCTCGACATTGCTCCGGGACAGGCCGAGCGGCACGCGATCGACGTCGCTCAGGACAACCCGATCAAGATGCTGTTCGGCCCAGGCTATGCGCTGCAGACGTTTCTGCTATGGCTGATTTTCTTTTGCAGCCTGCTTAACCTGTTCCTGTTCGTGTTCTGGATGCCGACCGTGTTCAACCTGATGGGCATGACGCCCGGCCAGGCGGTGTTCGCCTCCAGCTTCCGGGATTTCGGCGCGATCTGGGCCGTCCTCTATCTCGGATTGGCCATCGACAAGGTCGGCCCCGAGCGCTCGCTCGCCTTCCACTACGCGGCCGGTGCGGTGTTCATCGCGGTGATCGCGCTCGTGGCGCTGCCCTACGCGCTGCTGCTGCTGGTCACCTTCTTCGCCGGCATGACGATCATCGGCAGCCAGACCGGCGCCAATGCCACCTGCGGCAAGCTCTATCCGGCGCGGATGCGCACGAGCGGCCTGGGCTGGGCGCTCGGCATCGGCCGGCTCGGCGGGATCGTCGCACCGGCGCTTGGCGGGTATCTGCTGGCCCGCGGACTGAAGCCGACGCACATCTTTTTGAGCGCCTGCCTGTTCGCGATCATCGCCGCGGTGGCAACCGCCCTGTTGGCGCTGCGCGGAAGCCGCACCGAATCGCTGAGCGGCCAGCCGGCGGTCAGCGTCAAACGGTCCTGAATCATATGACGGCTGCGCGAGCGCAATAACCGTATTGGGTCGCGACCGACAGACTATTCGAGTCGTCCCCTTTCGGGCTTGGTTAAGGAGATTTGGCCAGCTATCAGTTAACCCACCGTCGACCGCAGTAATCGGCTCAAAGCCGCTCTCATCGGAACCTCCAATTCGCCGCTCGTGTTTGGGTGACACGGATTAACGCCACCCCGACGCGTTGGCGTCGCGAACCAGGAGGACCCGATGGACAAGAAAATCGCCGGATTGCTCGGCGCGGTCGCCGGACTGGCGACCATGAGCGCGGCGCAAGCGGCACCCGCACCCACAGTCGCTACCGAACCGATGCAGGTGAAATCCTACGCCGACCTTTTGACTCCAGTCGCCAACGCCGCGGAATTATTGAAGGCCGACGACGCGATGCGGGCGCAGGCGGCGGCGCCGTCTTCGGCCGAGCTACAGGTCGCGCAGGCGTATTACCCGTATCCCAACCCGCCGCCGCCCTACGCCTACTCGCCCTATTATTATCATTATCACCACCACCACCATCACCACCACAGATACGTGCGGCGTCCCCACCATCACCATCATCATGGTACGTTCGTCGGGGTGCCGGGCCTGGGCGGTGTCGTGATCAACCGCTAACGGCGTGAGCGGCCGGGCGCGTGCGGTTCAGCTGCCGGTTTCGCGCGCCTTGGCCCGCGCCGCGCGCAGGATCTGACGATAGGTGCCGTCGAACACGGTATCGGTGGACGAGGTCCAGGTTGTCTCTTTAGCTAGGGTGTCGCGGCTGGCGTAGATGCGGCGGGAGCGCATTTCGCGCTCTGCAGCTTCCTCTTCATTCATCGCCACCAGCTCGAACTGGACATCCGCCGGCACGAAAAGGATCTGCATGAAGGGCTCGCCCCGGCGGAAGATGTGGGTGCGGCCCGGCGGCGGCGCCTTGAACACGACAAACGAGATCATCGGCCACCAGCTGGTGCGCAGCAGCGCCGGCACCGCGATCGGCACGTCATCCTCGGCCGAGGTGTAAAAGCGGGGATGCGGCTCGGTCCGCACCGCCATGTCGTCGGCAACCTTCAGATCGAGCAGCAACTGGTAGGTGTAATAATCCTCGCCAAACGGGCGGAACGGCGGCCATTCGATGCCGGTCATCGGATCGGGACCGAAATCGCCGTCGAGCACCACCCGCCCGTCGCGTTTCGTGACGTGCAGCTCGTTGTCGAACGGATAGAACAGCTCGATGCCGTATTGCGCCCCTTCGTTGAACGGCATGCAGTGCCACGCGTGCTCGTGCGAGCCGTCGCGGCGCGGCTCCGGCTTGCCGCCCCAGCCGGGGACCTCGAGCTTGGTGCGGCGCGGCGCCAACCGCGGTTCGAACAATCGGTATTTGACGGTTTGCATAGAGCGGGCCTCGGTTGTCAGACCGGCCCGGGATGATGGCGGGCAGCGCGCCAACGCCCGGACCTGCGCAGCGGTTCCGAACAGGCAGGCTCGGGCCGCGGGCCTCAATACACCGCACCCCTGGCGGTGATCGGCCAGATTGCTTCGACGCGATTGTGACGGACGCCGACATACCAGTCGTAAAGATTGACCGTCGGGTCGCAATGGCCGGGGACGAGACGGATCTTGTCGCCGATCATCAGCCGATTGGTGGCGGCGGTGACGGCGAGGCGGCCGTGCTCATCCGAAGCACGCTCGTAAGTCGCCGCCGGCTCGTCCCAGACCAGCGGCGGACCCGAATCAAAGGCCAGGGCCTTGAGCCCGGCATCGACGATGGCGCGGTCTTCGGTCGGGCGGCTCATCACCGTCGCCCACACGAATAGGCTCGGCTCGAACGCCCGGGTCGGGGCGCCGTCGCGGTCGAGATTGCGCCCGTAATCGGCGTCCATGAAGATGTACGAGCCGCATTGCAGCTCGGTATAGACGCTGCTCGAGGTTTCGAACTCGAAGCTGCCGGTGCCGGCGCCGGTCACGATCGGGCATGGGATGCCGTTTTTCTCCAATAGCTCGCGGGTGTGTCCGGCCTTGGCCGCGGCCCCGGCGATCGCGGCGCGGCGCTCGTCCCAGCCGCGCAGATGTTGGGCCGAGCCGTGATAGGCCTGGAGCCCGGCAAAGCCCAGATGCGGTGCGCCGGCGATCCGCCGGGCCAGGTCGAGCGCCGGCTCCCCCGGCTCGACCCCGCAGCGGTTGCCGCCCATGTTGACTTCTACATAGACCGGCAGGATCACCCCAGCCTCGGCCGCCGCGGCTTCGAGTTCCGCGACCTGGCCAAGGTCGTCGGCGCATACGCCGATCCGGGCGATCCCGGCCAGCGCCATCAGCCGGCGCAATTTGCGGCGGCCGACGATCTCGTTGGTGACCAGCACGTCGGGGACGCCGCCATAGACCATCGCCTCGGCCTCGCCGACCTTTTGCACGCACACGCCCACCGCGCCCTGCGCCATCTGCTTCAAGGCGATGACCGGGCATTTGTGGGTCTTGGCGTGCGGACGCAGCCGCACGGCGCTGCCGGCGATCTGCTGTGGCAGGCGGGCGAGATTGCGCTCGAAGGCATCGAGGTCGATGACCAGCGCCGGGGTGTCGACCTCGTCGAGCGGCATGCCGATCTCGGCAGGCGGGCTGGTGGTCATGGCCGGATCTCCCTTGCCGCGAAAACCGAGCGGCCTCGCCTATGCTGCCCTGGCTGAGGGGGTGGTGCGCGCGGCGGCGAGGATCATCTCGGCGCCCTTCTCCGCGATCATGATCACCGTCGCGTTGGTGTTGCCGGACACCACCGCCGGCATCACCGAGGCATCGATCACGCGCAGCCCCTCGACCCCGTGGACGCGCAATTCGCTGTCGACGACGGCGCGCTCGGGCCGACCCATCGTGCAGGTCGAGGTCGGGTGAAAGGTCGTGCCGGCGTTCTGGCGGATGTGCTCGAGCCATTCTTCGTCGGTTTGGGTGACCGGTCCGGGCAGAAATTCGCCGGTGACGAGTGCGGCCATCGCCGGGCTCTGGAACACCGCGCGGGCGATCCGCAGACCGGCGATGAGCGTGTCCTTGTCGGCCTGGGTCGACAGATAATTGGGCTCGATCGCCGGCGGGGCCGCCGGATCGGGTGAGCGGATCCTGAGCCACCCGCGGCTTTCCGGGCGGCACGGGATGCAGGTGGCCTGGCAGCCGGGGAAATCGTGCATCGCCTCGCCCGGCTTGATGAAACTGCCGGCGAGAAACTGGTATTGCACATCGGGCGAGTCGAGGCCCGGACGGGTGCGCACGAAAAGGCCGATCGGGGCCGCTCCCATCATCAGCGCGCCGCGGCGGGCGAGCGCATATTCGAGTCCGGCGCGGGCCTGGCGCACCCAGCTGCGCGAGATCTCATTGAGGGTATTGGCCCGCCTCACCCGATAGACCACCCGGGTGTTGAGGTGATCCTGCAAATTCTCGCCGACCGCGGGTAGGTCATGGATCACCGGAATGCCGTAGGTCCGCAGCAATTCGCCCGGTCCGACGCCGGAGAGCTGCAGCAATTGCGGCGAGTTGATCGAGCCGCCGGCGAGGATTACCTCGCGGCGCGCCAGCACCCGGCGGACCACCCCGTCCTGGCCGAATTCGAGACCGCTCGCGCGCTTGCCCTCGAACAAGACCCGGTGCGCCAGGGCGCGGATCTCGACCGAGAGATTGGGCCGCTTCAAGGCCGGGCGCAGATAGGCGACCGCAGCGCTGCACCGGCGCATGTTGCGCACGGTCAGCTGCAGCGGGCCGACCCCGTCCTGCTCGGCGCCGTTGAAATCATCGTTGCGCGGATAGCCGGCCTCGACGGCGGCGGCGATAAAGGCGTCGTGCAGCTCATGCCGCGCGCGCAGATCGGATACGGCGAGCGGGCCGCCCGCACCGTGATGCTCGTCGGCGCCGCGCTCCTGGTTTTCGGCGCGACGGAAATATGGGAGTACATCATCGTAGGACCAGCCGGTATTGCCGAGCTGGCGCCACAGGTCGAAATCCTGGCGCTGCCCGCGGATATAAATCAGCCCGTTGATCGAGCTCGACCCGCCCAGCACCTTGCCCCGCGGCCAAATCAGCCGCCGGCCGCCGAGTTCGGCCTGCGGCTCGGTCTCGAATTGCCAGGTGATCTTGGGGTGGTAGATGTTGCGATAGAATCCGGCCGGAATGTGGATCCACGGGTTGCGGTCCTTGCCACCGGCCTCGAGCAGCAGGACGCGAGTGCTCCGATCGGCGCTGAGCCGGTTGGCCAAGCACGCAGCCGGCCGAGCCGGCGCCGACGATGATGTAATCAAATTCTGCATCGTGCTGCATGACCGCACCCGTCTGCTAACGTTTCCCTTGCGCATTCTAGCGATCTTCGGGGCGAGGGCATCCTCGCGGTCAAAAGGGTTGGCGATCGGAACGCTTCGGGATTGCTTCGCGATGGTCGCAGTATCACCTCGGTCGGCGAGTATATGGTCTGGGGTTAGCCGACGCCGAGTTTTGTGCGGAAATCCTTCACCACCTGATCGCGGGTGCGGGTCTGCCAGCGGCGTCGGCGGCCGATCGGCTCGTTCTCGACCTCCGCGACGACCTTGCAGGCGACAAAGACCGGGCCCGCCCCGGCCATGATGTGAGGCAGTTCGCGCTCGAAATCGCCGATCTCGGTGAAGGCAAAGGTACGCGGGTAGCCGCAGCCGCGAGCAACCACGTCGTAGGCGATGTTGTCGGCGTTTGGCACCGGCTGACCGCCGGTCGTCGCATAGACGCCGTTGTCGATCAGGAAATGATAGAGGTTCCGCGGCGCCTGTTCGGCCACGGTCGCCAACATGCCGAGGCTCATCAGGATGTCGCCCTCGGAATCGAACAGCATGACCTTTTTGTCGGGACGGGCCAGGGCGAGACCGAGGCCGAGCCCGGCATGCCCACCCATCGCCGGGTCGCCGACTTCGACATCGAGCGCGTGATTGTCGCTGAGGTCGATCCAGTAGCGGCCACTGCGGCCGGGAACGAGGATCGCGTCACCGCGGTAATGGGCGACGGCCTTCATCATGTCGACGGTGTGCATCATGGCAGGCTCTCGCTCTTGCTATCTGTTGAAGCCGTGATATTCGTCGCCGACCAGGATCACGACCGGCCGCTGCGTGCGTTCCGCCTCTCTGAAGGCGACCCCGATCCGTTCGGAATTGGCGTCGCTTTCGACTAGGTAATAGTTGAGACCGAAGGCCATCAGGAACGGCTCGGTATAGGTTGCGACGGTGTCGGTGGTGACGCCGTGCCGGGTCCAGCCGCGATAGCCGACCATCAGCACGACCGGCACGTTGAGGCTCATCAGCCAACCACGGATCGAATCTCCAGCTTCCAGCATGCCGGTGTTCTGGATCAGAATCAGCGGCTTCGCGCCACCAAGCCACAGCCCAGCGGCGATCGAACAGGCGTTCCCCTCGCGGCCGACGCCGACAAGGTGCACCGCCGGATCGGCCTTCATCAGCAAATAGAGCCAGTTGGTCTCGCTATCGGGCAGGTAAACGACATGGGTCACTCCGTGCTTCTTCATCTCAGCGAGCACCGTTTCCGGGCTCAAGGTCGCTGCCGCCGTCGCACTCATCAACCGCCTCCGCCGCTATGATCTGGGTACAATATCCGGTCATTCTCGATAAAGCGAACCCGTGTGAGCGAGCGCTGGGCACTTCCCGCCGGTCCGACGCCAGGGATACTATCCGGCAACCTGCAGGAGACGCTACCCATGCCGACCCGCCGCACCGTGCTGACCACCACTCTTGCTGCGGCGGTGATCGGGCCCCGCCTGGCCGCGGCGCAAGCCGAGCCGGGGCAAACCGTGCTGCGGCTGCAGCGGACGACGATCGAGGTCAATGGTAAATCGGGTTCGGTCTATGACATCCGCCAGCCGAACGGAACCGCGGGCATCACCACCGAAGTCGGCGACCGCTTTCGGGTGCGCGTCGAGAACGGGATCGGCCGGCCGAGCCTGATTCATTGGCACGGACTTGCCCCGCCCTGGCGGCAGGATGGCGTGCCCGGCATTTCGGGTCCGCCTATCCCGCCTGGTGGCCATGCCGATTACGATTTCCCGCTGGCCTTCGGCGGCACCTTCTGGATGCACTCGCACCAGGGGCTTCAGGAGCAGCTGCTGCTATCCGCGCCGCTGATCATCCGCGACCAACGCGACCGCCCGGGCCTGCAGGAAATCGTGCTGATGCTCGAAGATTTCAGCTTTACACAGCCCGCGCAAATCTTCGCCAATCTGAAAAAAGGCGCCTCGATGCCGGGAATGGGTTTGGGAGGCGGCACGGCGCCAATGGCCGGAATGAACGGCATGAACGGCATGGCTCAGGCCGGACCGGCCGGGGCGCCCGACCTCAATGATGTCGCCTATGACGCCTTTCTTGCCAACCGCCGCACCCTCGCCGACCCGGAAGTCGTCAAGGTCGAGCCCGGCGGACAGGTGCTGCTGCGGGTGATCAACGCCTCGGCAATGTCGGGGTACCATTTCGATCTCGGCCGGCTAGACGGCCGGCTGATCGCGGTCGACGGGACTTTGGTGCAGCCGGTCATGGGGCGGCGTTTTCCGATCAACGTCGCCCAGCGGCTCGACCTGGTGCTGACGATCCCCCGCGGCACCGCGGCCTATCCGCTATTGGCCATGGTAGAGGGCGAGCGCAGCCGCACCGGCATCGTGCTGGCCGCCGGCAAGGCGCCGATCGCCCGCATTGCGGTGCAGGCGCCCGCCGCGGCTCCGGATATCACGATGGAGCTGGAGAGCCGGCTGCGCGCGCTGGAGCCGCTCGCCCCGCGCCGGCCCGATCGGGTCCACAATATCGACCTGACCGGCGAAATGTCGAAATATATATGGTCGATCAATGGCATCGTGTGGAACCCACAGGTGCCGCCATTGCCGATCGCCAAGGGCGAGCGAGTGGCGCTGGTCATGACCAATTCGACCGGCATGGCGCACCCGATGCACCTGCACGGCCACCGCTTTCAGGTGATCGAAATCGGCGGCGTGCGGTTTGCGGGTGCGGTGCGCGACACGGTGCGGGTGCCCCCGGCGCAGCGCGTCGTGGTTGAATTCGACGCCAACAACCCCGGCTGGTGGGCCTTTCATTGCCACATGCTCTACCACATGGCCGCCGGCATGTTCGCCACCTTCCGTTACGTTTGATCACCGCCGCCGATTTTCGTCGCCGGAACGACGCGTCCGATCATTTCGGCTGGATTGCGGGGTTGCCGCCGGGGCTGCCGGGCGGGGGAATGACCGGGGTGCGGCTCACGCCTTGGTTCGGCGGCGGCACGACGCCACGGTCGTGAGTCGGCGGCGGCCGGATCACCCCGCCCGACCGGTTGAGTTCGTGGCTCAGCGAGCCGGACACGGCGTCGGAATTCGATTGCGCTTGCGGCGATGCCTGGCCGGTATTGCCGGAATTCGGTGGCGCCTGGCTTTGGTCGGCGGGGCTCGGATCGGCCGGGCTCGGGTTGGCTGCGGCGCTGCTTTTCGCGTCTTGCGGCTGCGCTCCCGCCCTGCCGATGTTGGCGCACAGCAGCATGGCCGCGATCAGCGCCCGGGTGATGGTCGGCATTGCTTCTCCTTTCGTCCCAAAGGCTCACCTTCCTTGAGGCACGCTTGGGCACCCGGGAAAGTTTCCTCGGGCAGGCTTTCGAGGTCTGATCCGTCGGCGAAGAACGGTTGGTCAGGCGGTACGCGGCAGCCTTACCCGCGCGACCAGCACCGCCGAGAGGCTGAACCACAACGCGGCGATCGCGAAAGCAAGCGCGTAGGCGAAGCGCTCAGAAACCGCGAGCTTGGCGCCGGTAATGAGCCATCCGGTCAGAGCGGGCCCGAGAATCTGCGGCAATACCAGGGCCACGTGCCAGATCCCCATGTCCTTGCCGGCGTTCTCGCTTTTCGGCAGCACTTTCAGCGCCAAGGCCCAATCGACCGCCTGATAGGCGCCCCAGCCGGCGAAGTAGACCAGAAACACCGGCGCGGTCAGGGCGATGCCCGGGTGAAAGGCGATCAGCACATAGGCCAGCGCCGCCGCCGCCATCAGCCAGTTGGCGGCGCGCACGACGCCAACGATGCCCCACCGGTCGGCCAAGCGCGCGGCAAGGAGACTCGCCGGTATGCCGAGCAGAGCGCCGCTCCCCAGCAGCATTGGCAAGACCTTGCCCGGCTCGGCCACCCCGATCACATCGCGCAGGTAATACAATAGAAACGTCAGCACCGACCACACGCCGAGATTGGCGAAGAGCCGGCTCACCAGCACCCGGTAGAAGTCGCGGTGGGCGGCTGGGCTGAGCCAGAACGAGCGCAGAAAGGCTGCGAACTCGAAACGGCCGCGAGGGCCAGCCCTGGCGCCGGGCGGCTCGCGCACGCCGCGCAGGGTCAGTGCCAGGCAGGCGAGATTGACTGTGATAAGTGCTGCGATCGCCGGGGCCGGCCGGCCATGGACATAGAGCGCCACCGCGATACCGTTGCCGGCGAAGGTGCCGAGGATGCTCATGATGTTCATCCAGGCGCTGGCGCTGGCCTGCTCGGCCGCCGGCACGACATCGGGAATGAGGCCGGCATAGGGACCGCATGCCCAGTTCCACCAGAACTGCAGATTGACGTAGGCCAGCAGATAAACCATCAGATTGCCGCCGACTCCGGCCGGAACCAGCAGCGCCAGGCCGACGCAGGTCCCGATCATGCCGGCGATCAGAAATGGGCGGCGGCGCCCGCTCTGACGGCGCCCACGATCGGAGAGCGCACCCGCGACCGGCGCCATCACCAGCGCCATCAAGGCGCCGATCGCCAGGATCGTGCCGCTGATGCCTTCCTTGGCCGCGGCATCGGGGCCAAGGATCGTCGCTACCTGGTCCGGCACGATGACCGGCACCACGGTCAGCCAGTTGGCGAACAGCGCGAACCACAGCAATGACACGGCGATCTGGTTCGACAGCGCGAGCCGCTCCGGACGACGGCCGGGCGCCGGCGGTTGCTGCGAAACGGCGATCGCTGCCCCCGGTCGGTCGATCATTTGGTCTCCCTCGCTGTGAACAGCATGCCGCAAATTCCGGCTTCTGTTAAACGCGCTGGCGCGCGGCGGCCCAGTCGGGGCAAGCTTTGGCTTTGTTGCGACGCGGAGGTCGGGCGATGAAGGCGATCGTGTGCGAGGCGTTCGGCGGTCCCGAAGTGCTGGCGTTGCGCGAAATGCCCGACCCGCCGCCGCCTGCTGCGGGCGAGGTGCAGGTGCGGATCCGGGCGCGCGGCATCCAGTACGTCGATGTGCTGATGCTGGCTGGAAAGTACCAGTTTCGCCCGGAGCCGCCGTTCATTCCGGGCAACGAGGGTGCCGGCGAAGTCGTCGCGGTCGGGTCGGGGGTCACCCATCTCAAGCCCGGCGACCGGGTGATGAGCCGGCACCGGCTCGGCGCGTTCGCCGAATTGGCCAACGCCGCCGCCGACAGTTGCGACCCGGTCCCGGCCGCGCTTAGCCTCGACCAGGCCGCGGTGTTTCGCGGCGCCTACACCACCGCCTATCACGCGCTGTTGCAGCGCGGCCGGCTCCGGGCCGGCGACCGGGTGCTGATCCACGGGGCGGCCGGCGGCATCGGCCTGCCGGCGATTCAGATTGCCAAGCTCTTGGGCGCCATGGTCATCGCCACTGCCAGCACCGAGGAAAAGCGCGCCGTGTGCCTGGCCGAGGGCGCCGACCATGCGATCCCATACCGGGGCGGTTTTCGCGACCAGGTCATGGCGCTGACCCAAGGCCGCGGCGTCGACATCATCTACGACCCGGTCAACGGCCCGACATTCGAGGAGTCCTTGCGCTGCCTCGCTTGGAGCGGGCGCATCCTGATCCTAGGGTTTCTCGGCGGCGCGCCGGCGCTGGCCCGCACCAACTATCTCCTGATCAAAGGCATCGAGGCGATCGGCGTTCGCATCGGCGGCCTCAACGAAAGCCATCCGGAAATCGCCGCCGCCAACACCAAGGTGTTGCTCGACCTCGCCGCCGAGGGCAAGCTCCGGCCGCGCATCTGGCGTCGCTTCCCGTTGGCGCAGGCGGCCGCGGCGGCGCAGGCGCTGATCGACCGCTCGGTGATCGGCAAGGCGGTGCTCGTCGACTGAGCTGCCGATGCTCGGAGCGAGCTGTCGGAAAATATTACACACGTGACGCCGCGAACCGACGGTCCTCTTAGCGACCGAATTTCCTCGTCAGCATCGATAAAGCGACCCGGTTGAAGCGATCGCGACATCGCCAAGATGCTGCATTATTTCGAGTTTTTACCGAACGCCAACGACTCGGATGGATTGGGTTCGCCCGCTTGCCGCCATCGCTGGGGCGGCCGATCGAGCAAGGGGCCAAAAAAGCCTCGCCAAAGCCCGACGGCAAACTTTACATGCCGGCCGGGCAGCCCGGCCGGCGTCGCTAAGCGCCAATGCTAACTGCCTGTTTAACCTTGATTCGGATTCACCCCGTTCAGTTGGCGCAGGATGTGCATTCGACAAATAGGTTAGTTGAGCAGAGAGCAATCGACCATGAAATTGACGCAGCTGTTGGCGGGAACGGCATTCGTGGCGACCCTCGTCAGCGCGGCCGGTGCGTTCGCCAGCCCGATCGTCCTGCCGCCCGGACCGCTCTACGGGAAGTTTAGCGGGGTCGAGCAGGTGGCCCCGGGCAACGATACAGTCGGCGTCGGCTCGCCCTATCTGGCGACCAGTGGCAACACCGGCGCCGATTGCACCGGCTGCGTCCAGGAACCTACCTCCGCCAATAACACCGAGGGCACGTTTGGCGCCTTTGTGGTCAGCACCTTGGCGCCTGGCAAGGTGACCATCCCGAACCAGAGTATCTCGCAAAACGGGCCGCCGTTTTTTGTTGATGGAGAAAATGGCGGCAACCAGATCACCGGGTTTTTCTACGGGACGACAATTACGTCGTTTTCGACAACAGGTGCCACCGGCAATGGCGGCATCGTTGACCTTTACTGGTGGGACAAGAACAACCAGACGCAGGCCAAGCTCGACGCCAGCAATCCGGCGACCCTGCGCACCAGCCAGTCGCAATTTACCGGCTATACCTGCGCCAATCCGCCGGCGGGAACCAGCGGCTGCACTTTGCTGGCCCAGCTCGATCTGGTTCCCGGGGCGGTCGATAATGGCACTACGGTCGATCCGACCCAGACGGCCGCTGCCGCAGGCGACCTGACAAACAGCGGCAAAGTCGGTACCTCGAACTTCTACCTTGAGGTCGATACCAGCGTCGTCGGGGCGTGGACAAAGCAGTTGTCGAGCCAGTTCTTTCTGAAGAATTTCGACGCGCTGTTGCTGCCCGACATCGCCGACCTCGAAGCGCAGTACGACTTCCAGCATTGCACGACCGGCTGCCCGGCTTGGAACGGCTCCGGCATGTTCGGGGAAAACCTGCAAGACCCGTTCACCGCCGACGTCGTACCGGAACCGGCATCGATCGCGCTCCTCGGCACCGCGCTACTCGGCCTCGGACTTGCCTGGCGCCGTTACGGCCGGCGCTGATCGCCGCGGATTGGATTTCCGGCTGGTCTTTTGCGCGGTGACGATGGGCTAGCGCGAGCAGCTGTAAAGTTCGCCGACACTCCGGCAACGCGCCGGTCATGCAGAACCATCCTCCGGGCCGCGGCCATCGTCGCGGCCCGGTGGTATGTCAGGCCTTCGCCTCCTGCCGCTCGGCCATTGCCGGCGCCGACACCTCGGACGCTCGGCGCGACCACCCTGCCGCAAGGCGGCGCATCACCGCGATTTTCAGGCGCTGGATCGGATTGCCGTTGCCGGCGGGAAGCCGCCTGACCCTCCAGCGCCCGCGATAGGCGTCAAAATGGTGGTGATAGGGCACTGCCCGCACCCGACCGCGCCCGAGCAGCAGCTTCAGGATTTCGACCGCGACAACCCCGGCGCATAATTCGCAGGCTGCCGCCGTCGACGGGCCGCGCCGCCCGCGCAGGTCCACCCGGCTCGGATCGACCAGATAGGCGCGATGGAAACCGGCTGGCGCCAGCCCCAGCAGAAAATTGACGTACTGCTCCTCCTGAGACAAGCCGTCGAGCCGGAACCAGCGCTCAAAGCTCATCCCGCCCGGCTTGAACACCAGATAGGCGGCGCCCATACCGAGCGGTGCGGCGAGGATCACCGGAATGCCGAGTTCGGCGCATCGCGCCATCAGCTTGCGGCGGATGCCAAGCACGAAAAAGTCGATCGCGTCGATACAGACATCGATCCCGGCCAGGAACGCATCGAGGTTGGCCTCATCGACCCCCTCGCCAAAGCTCGCAATCCGCAGTTCGGGATTGATCTGCCGCGCCCGCTCGGCCATCACCTCGACCTTGGGCCGGCCGATGGCGTCGAGGGTGGCGCCGGCCTGCCGATTGAAGTTCACAAGCTCGAAGCAATCGAGATCGGCGATGTGGAACTCGCCGACGCCGAGCCGCGTCAAGGTCAACAGATAGGCGCCGCCGACCCCGCCCAGCCCGGCGATCGCGACGCGCTTTCGCCGCAAGGTTTGCTGCTCGCCCTCGGTCACCCAGCCGAGGTTGCGGCCGAACGCCTCTTCATAAGAGAACGCTGGCCGCGGCGTGGCGATGTCGCTCGGCTCGATCATGCTGGCGCTCCCATTGGGCGATTGAGAAGACCGTCGGTGGCCGCCGGCCGCAACCGGCCGTGTCGCGCCATCGGCGCAACCGCGCAGTGAACCGCCTGATCCTCCCCTTCGTCGCCGTTCTGGCTGGGGCCGAACAGCCGGCCGTGATCGGTCATGACCGCCCACACCTCGGGCTGCTCGATCCGGGCGCGGGCGAACAACTCGACCAAATTCGCGTAGCACGGCTGCCGCAATCCATGATAGTCGACCGGCGGTCCGAGCGGCGCGAAGTGCAGACCGAAGCGCGCCAGCAGCCGCAGCAAGCTCGGCTCCATGGCCGCGCAGACATCGCGAATCCGCTGCTCGATGCACATTTGCAGCGCCACCCTGATTAGACCGAGGGTCATCTGCGGCAGCAGCCGCTGCGGATCGGCGGCGAATTCGTGGGGCGGGTAAAACTGGCTGGGCTGGTCGCCGTCGCCGCGCGGGCGGAGCAGCTTCGAGATCGCGAAGCGGCCGATTTCCCCGGTCGTCTCGAGCGGCAGAAAATCCGGCTCGTCCAGCCGTGGGTCGTGGCAGAGCTGGTGAAACAGCAGCGACCCATGCTGCGCCCCCGGCTTGTGCAATACCAGGCGAACGGTGCCGACAACGGCTTTGCCGGCCCGGTGCAGCAGCACCGCTTGCATCGAATGCTCGTCAAAGCCGTCGCGTTCGAGGCCATCCGGGTTTTTGGCGGGATCGAAGATCTTGTTTTCGACGCAAAACACCTGATAGCGCAGCCGATGCGCCGCCCTCAGCAGGGCCGGGGTGTGCGCCGGGACCCCATCGAACGCATCCCGGTAAGCTTGGACCAGGCTCGACATCCGCGATCTGGCGGCGGCAAGCGGCGGCGGGGCGGATCGTTGCTGTACCGACGACACGGAATGCATTGGCGTACTCCCTGCTCAACCTGGTGTGAACCGTGGCGTGTCGGCGCAGGCCCGAGCGATCGAACGAGCGGCGGTCAACGACCTGCCGGCGCAGTTGGGGCGCCACCTGCGGGACGCTCCGGCCGGGACCGAGCGCGGCCTGATGCGGCCGATTTGGACGCAGCGCGGAACCGCGCGCCGTCGCCGACCGCCGATGCTCAGCCGAAAATCATTGAGGATCGGTTTACGAGTTGGGCGCCAAACCACCGGGCGAGCGCCGGCAGCCAGCCGTCGCGATCGTGCAATGCTCTGGGCGAACCCGGCGCATCGGCGACCGTGGGGTCGCGCCAAGTGACATGCAAAGCCCAATGTCCTCCCCGGCATTAACCACGAACTTCTGTCTAGTGCGGACTTCGCCCATTTGAATAAAGATGGTTGCCAAGGAAAGGCCAAGGCCCCAACCGGCCATGCCGCGCGGCGGCAAGCCTGCGCCCGGGCAACCTTGAGTTTCTCAGGTTTCTAGGCGTCAGTCAATTTAGCGATTATGTCAAAGATCAGGCAAGCAGGTTTTTTTCCTGTCCGCCTTTTCCCTCTGCGCCGGCGAGGGGCAAGAGTATCAAATGGTTGTTTCGCAATCGTGACGGCTTCGTGTCGGAGATTGTGCTCGGCGCGAAGTCGCGAAACGCGCTGAGCCCGCCGTGCATGCCTTGCGCCAGGGCGCTGCGGCGGTGGCGGAATGCCGGGCGGAGCCTGTCGGAATTCTTTACGCCGGCCAAACCATGGTGCGCTGGCAAGCCGTTGATATAATTGGAAGTGCCGCGCGATAGCCGATCGGCGGCCGCGTGAAGCCTGTCGGATTTCTTAACACTAGCCGTGCAGAGATTCGAGCGGAGGTCGTTAACACATTGATTTAATGGGCGCTAAGCCGCTGGCACGGCAATTGCTTTAATGATGATCGAACGCATGGGTCGCGTCCGCGCCCTTTCCAGGAGGTCGAGATGAGGAATTTTGGACTAAGCCTACTCGGGGCCGCCGGGCTGGTGGCGGCCGCCGCGATCGGACCGGCCAGCGCCCAGCCGGTCGCCCCGAACGGGGGCTTGTCGGTCACGATCGATGGGCCGAACACTCTCGCCCCCCCGGGTGACATTTCGGCCGCGACCACAACCCTTAATCTGTCCGGGCCGGAGATGCTCGGTTCGTTTGTCGATCCGTTCCTCAGCAACCCCAACAATTTCTGCTCCGCGGCGGGCGCCGGCTGCGCGGCGGCTCATACGCCGGGCTATCTTGCCGTCGGCGATGTGGTGACCCAGAGCGCGATGGGGTTCACCGTGTTCACGCCGGGCACCGGGACGCATCCGTTTGTCGACACCGTAACGATCTACAGTGGCCCCGGTACCACAGGGAACAGCGTCGACTTTGATTTCACGAGCATTTTCACCGCGGTGCTGACGCCGACGACCTCGACCGTGTCCGGATCCTTGACGCTCGACCTGCTCGGAACCTTCGCCAGCGATACCGCCGGCGTCTACACTCTGGGGCAATCGGCCTCGATGGCGATCGCCTGCGGCCAGGTCTCGCCTGGCGCGCCGATCAGCTGCTCCAAATCGATCAGCACGCCGTCGACCATCTCCACGCCGGAGCCGGCCTCTCTGGCGCTGCTCGGCTCTGCCCTCGTCGGCTTTGGCGTGTTCCGCCGTCGCCGCAACGGCAACAAGGCCGCGTAAGCAAAGCTCTTTCGTCCTGCGACAAGGCGGCGCCTCCGGGCGCCGCTTTTTTATGGGTTCAGGATCGGTGTTGCGCTGCGCCCTCGGCCGGCGCGGCAGGCTCGGCGATCGCGCCGATGGCGGCGAACAGCTCGGCCACCGGCGCCCGCTCGAGGCCGCGGGTGATGAACACCAGCCGCGAGCGATGGTCGGCGTCGGGCCAGTCTTCGAGCTCGACCGGCGGATGGGCGGTGTGCTGCACCGCGTGGACGACCACCGGGCCGCGGCATTCCCTCAGCGCGAGGATGCCCTTGACCCGCAACAGATCGGGGCCGCGCAAGGCGGTCAGCACCGCCATCGCCTGCGCGACCGCGGGCCACGACAGCGGCTCGTCGAAGGTCAGCGCAAAGCTTTCGAGACCGTGGGTGTGCTCATGGGTATGCCCATTGCCATGATCATGCGCCGGATCGTGCTGGCGGATGCCGGGCTCGAAGCGCCGGGGTGCCGGCGGCGGCTCGTCGAGGACGAAGGCGGGGGCGATCATGCCATGCGTGGCGAGGCCGATCGGGGCCTGGGTCAACCCGGCGATGCGCCGGGTCAGCCGGGCGATCGTCGCCGCATCGGCAAGGTCGCTCTTGGTCACGACGACGCGGTCGGCGAGCGCCACCTGGGTGGCCGCTTCGGGCCGATCGTCGAGGTTGCCGGCGCCGGCAACCGCGTCGACAACGACGACCAGCGCCTGCAGATGGAACTCACGGCCGAGCGCGCGGTCGGTGGCAAAGGTCTGCAGGATCGGCCCCGGATCGGCCAGGCCCGAGGTTTCGATGATCACCCGCTCGAAGCTCGGCACCGCACCGCGGGCGCGGTCGGCGAAGAGGGCACGCAGGGTCTCCTGCAAATCGGTGCGCAGGTTGCAGCACAGGCAGCCATTGCCGAGCAGCACGGTCGCATCGCTGCTCGGGCGCAGCAACGCGTGGTCGATGCCGATCTCGCCGAACTCGTTGACGACGATCGCGGTGTTGGCGCCTTCGGCGGTGTCGAGCAGGGTGCGGATCAGGGTGGTCTTGCCCGAGCCGAGAAACCCGGTCACCGCCACGACCGGCAGCCGCGCCCCGCGCGCCCGGCGCTGGCGGCGCCCGAATGGCAGCGCCTCCTTGCCGGCGAACAGCGATTCAGGACCCATCGGGACCCTGCCGCGGCAACCGATTGCGCCCAGGCTCAGAAGTCCATTTCGAGGGTGTAGAGGCCGCCGACATGGCGGTCGACGGTATAGACGATCTGGCGCTCGTCGACGAACACGTCGTTGATCTGGACCGCCCCGCTCGGCGCGCGCTCGGGCGGCTCGGGGACGAAATAGCCGATCTCGGCCGGCTGAAACGGGTTCGAGGTGTCATAGGCCCTGAGGCCGCCGTTGAAATAGGTGGCGAGCACGATGCGGTCGGATTTCCACGCATTGGGCTTTGGCAAATTCTCGTAAAGGTTGTGCGCGCCATAGCGGGCGCCGCGCCGCATATAGGTTTCGAGCGGCGGCAGCGGGCAGGTCGCGATCGGCACCGGGTTGGTCTCCTCGCGCCCATCGACGACCCAGACGAGCTTTGGCCAGTCGGCGCCCTCGGTGCGGGTGCACTCGTCGCTGACGATCAGGAGGCCGCGCTCGAAAAACGGCACCACGGTGTGGGTAAAGCCGAAATAGGGCGGATGGTAGTCCCAGCGCGACACCATCTTGGGGTGCGCCTTGTCGGCGATGTCGAGGATCACCAGCCCGCCGTCGATGTAGCCGAGATAGGCACGGTCGGGGCGCTCGGGATAGACGTTGGTATTGTGCGGACGAAAGCCGGTGTCGGCGTTTTCGGGATGCCGCGCCGGCGGCGGCGCGCTGTCGCCCTCGCGGGTCCCGGGCAGCCACCAGCGGCCGACCTCTTGCGGCTTTGACGGGTTCTTCACGTCGATGATCCGATAGAACTGGTCGTCCTTCGGGTGGGTCGGCTGAAAGTCGGGCGCGCCCGAGCTCATATGGATGTACTCGCCATCGGCGAACCACAGCTGGTGGACGCCGCGCGAGGTCGGCCCGGAACAATCGAAAAAGGTGATCGAGCGCGGGTTCTCCGGGTCTGAAATATCGAACAGCTCGAACCCGGCCGGCTGAAGGCCCGGCATGGTCGTCTGATAGGCGACCGCCATGATGTCGCCGACCGTCTCCAGCGAATTCGAGCGCATATGCGATTGCGGCAGGTCGCGGCGGGCGACGATCTTTGGCGCGCGCGGGTCGCTGACGTCGACCGCGGTGAAATTCTTCGGCGCGCTTTCATGGGCGAGCCACAGGATGCGCCGGCCGTCCTTGGCGATCTGGATCGACATGCCCTCGCCGATGCCACCAAAGCCGTCGAGCTCGTGATGCGCCAGCTGCCGGAAATTCCAGATCGCGGTATCCGCCATGGGTTCTCTCCTCCATCAAGAGCTTGCGAAGCTTATCGACGAGCGCTGCGGACCATAAGGGATCGAGCGCAGGTAGCGGGTGGGTCCGGGCGCGCAGCCTTGCGCCGGCGAGGGCCACCCGTCAAGCCGCGACCGCCAGGCGGGTCGATTTCGGGTGAGTGGGGTTGGCTCAGCGCGTCTCTCGGTCGACACAAGGTCTATCGGCGGTTTTTGACGTGCACTAGGATGACATGGTTAACGGCGCCGATTGGCCAAGCGAAATCCGATCTTTCGCGCATCCGTCTGACGAGAAATGGGACGCGATCAGATGAGGCACGTTACCGCAGCCGTCTTGGCGCTGCTCCTCGCGCTGCCGAGCGGAACCGCGTTCTGCGCCGCTTCGGACACGACGTTGCGGCTGATCGCCCAAGCCGATCTGCGCGTGCTCGATCCGGTCTGGACCACGGCGGTGATCACCCGCAACTACGGTTACATGGTCTACGACACGCTGTTCGCGCTCGACAGCCACTTCAAGCCGCACCCGCAGATGGTCGATCGCTGGACGATCAGCGCCGACCGGCTGACCTACACCTTCACCTTACGCCCGGGGCTCAAATTCTCCGACGGCCAGCCGGTCACCAGCGCCGATTGCATTGCCTCCTTGGAGCGGTGGAGCAAGCGCGACGCGCTCGGCCAGACCGTCGCCTCGGTCGTCGCCCAATACCGCAAGATCGGCGACACCAGCTTTGCGATAGTGCTGAAAAGGCCCTTTCCGCTGCTGCTCGCGGCACTCGCCAAGCCCGACAGCAATGTGCCGTTCATCATGCCGCAGCGCGTCGCCGAGACCAGCGCCAACCAGCAGATCAAGAGCACGATCGGCTCCGGCCCGTTCAGATTCGTCAACAGCCAATGGCAGCCGGGCCACCGGGTCGTCTTTGTCAAGAACCCGGAATACGTGCCGCGCAAGGAGCCGCCGAGCTGGGCTTCGGGCGGCAAAGTCGTCAACGTCGAGCGGGTCGAATGGCTCTATATCCCGGACGAGACCACCGCACTCGCGGCGTTCACCGCCGGCGAGGCCGATTGGTGGGAGAATCCGCCGGCCGATTTCTACAAGCTGCTCGATCGCGACCCGAGCGTCACCCTGGTCCAGGCCAGCCCGTTCGGCGTCACCGGATTGCTGCGGTTCAACCAGCTGCTGCCGCCATTCGACAACCAAAAGATGCGCCAGGCGCTGCTCTATGCGGTCGATCAATCGGCCTATATGTCGGCGGTCGCCGGCGACCATAGATACTGGAACACCTGCTACAGCTTTTTTCCGTGCGGCGGGCCGATGGCCAGCAACGCCGGAGCCGAGCCGCTCGAAGGGCCGCGCAACCTGGCCAAGGCCAAAGAGCTGATCAAAGAAGCCGGTTACCACGGCGAAAAGGTCGTGCTGCTCGATCCGACCGACTTTACCAGACTGCACGCGCTGGCCCTGGTTACCGCCGACCTGCTGCGCCGGCTCGGCATCAACGTCGAAGTGCAGTCGATGGATTGGGGGACCCTCCTCTCCCGCCGCGCCTCGAAGGCGCCGATCGGGCAAGGCGGCTGGAACATTTTTTTGACCAGCTTTCCCGGCATTGCGATCCTCGATCCGTCGGTCAACGCCCCGTTGCGCGCCAACGGCACCGCCGCTTGGGTCGGCTGGCCGACCGACCCGATCATCGAGAAGCTGCGCGACCAATGGCTGTTCGCCGCGAACGACGACCAACGCAAATCGATCGCCGAGGATCTCCAGCGCGAGGCGTTCAAAAGCGTGCCCTATATCCCGCTCGGCGAATATTCGGCGCGATACGCGTTCCATAAGGATCTGGTCGGGGTCGATATCGGCCCGGCGCTGTTCATGTGGGGCGTCGCCAAAAAATGACGCGAGCCAGCGCGGCCGACGGCGGCGAGCCTGCGCGCCAGGGGATCGGGGTGCTGCTGATTAACGGCTCCGGGCTGCGGGCTATCGCGTCCGGTCAGCTTCGATCAGCCGGCCGTATCCTCGTTCATGCACCGCTGTCCAATCCCAGCATCAAGCGGATGTTTTGCACCGCGGCACCCGATGCGCCCTTGCCGAGATTGTCGAGCCGGGCAACCAAAACGACCTGCCGCCGCGCCTCGTTGGCATGGACCGAGAGCTCGAGCCGGTCGGTCTCGTTGAGCGCCTCCGGTTCGAGCTTACCGTGGCTTGCTGGATCGACGAGCGACACCAACGGGCAATCGCGATAGCGCGCGGCTAATACCTCGCGCAGGTCGGCGCCGCGCGGCTTGCCTGGCAGGGTGTCGAGGTGGAGCGGCACCGAAACCAGCATTCCCTGGCGAAAATGGCCGACCGAGGGCACGAAAATCGGCCTGCGCGTAAGCCGTGAATAGAGTTCGATCTCGGGCACATGCTTGTGTTCGAGATGGAGAGCATAAAGCTCGAAGGCCGGACCGCCGGCCGCATCGTGAGCCGCGATCATCGACTTGCCGCCGCCAGAATAGCCGCTGACCGCGTTAATCGCGATCGGGTGGTCGGTCGGCACGATGCCGGCATCGACCAGCGGCCGCAACAACGCGATCGCACCAGTGGGATAGCAGCCCGGATTGGCGACGCGGCCGGCGACGGCGATGCGCGCGGCCTGGCGGTCTCCCAATTCGGCAAAGCCGTAGGTCCAGTCCGGATCGACGCGATGCGCTGTGCTGGCGTCGAGCAGCTTCGGTGCATCGGGACCGAGCCCGTCGGCCAGCGTCACCGCCTCTCGCGCGGCCTCGTCGGGCAGGCACAGCACCACCAGATCGACCGCCGCCATCATGTCACGACGTGCCACCGGGTTTTTGCGCTGCGCCGGCGACAAGCTCTTGACTGCGACCTCGGGCAAGTTTTGGAGGCGGGTGCGGATGCCGAGGCCGGTCGTGCCGGCCTCGCCGTCGATGAACACGCTGGGCCGGTTCGCCGCCATGTCTACACCCCCCGGATGCGGATTCGATAAACTCTCGCAAGAAACCCGCGGTCGCCGGCATCCCCTAGCGCAATCGGCGGAGCGGCGCAAAAGAGTTTTGCCGGGGTAACCGCAGCGGCGCGCCACGATGCCGATTTCCGAAACTGGAGCGGCTGGGCTATCGTGACGAATTGTGGTCGTGCAGGAGTGCAAAGCAATGGACGCAACGGGCGTGCCGCTCAAATGCCTCGCCGGGGTCAAGGTGCTCGACCTGACCCAATTCGAAGCCGGACCGACCTCGACCGAGGCGCTTGCCTGGCTCGGCGCCGAGGTGGTCAAGGTCGAGAACCCGAAAGGCGGCGAACCCGGCCGCACCGCCTTTGTTGGCCCCGAGGGCAGCCCTGATTCCTATTATTTCTTCGAATTCAACGCCAACAAGAAGTCGGTTACGGTCAACCTCAAATCCGAACGCGGCCTCGCCCTGGTCAAGGACATGGCGCGTCGGGCCGACGTCATGGTCGAAAATATGGCGCCTGGCACGATCGAGCGCATCGGTCTCGGCTATGACGCGATCCGGGCGATCAACCCCGGCATCATCTATTGCCAGATCAAAGGCTTCGGCGAAGGCAGCCCATACGAAAGGAACCTCGCCTTCGACATGATCGCGCAGGCCTGCGGCGGCACCATGAGCATCACCGGCGAGCCCGACGGGCCGCCCTGCAAGCCCGGCCCGTCATTGGGCGACACCGGCACCGGCATGCTGATGGCGATCAGCATTCTGGGCGCCCTCTACGAGCGCAAGTCGACCGGTCAGGGACGCCGGCTGCAGATCGCGATGCAGGACGCGATGTTGCACTACATCCGCATCGCCTTTCAGACCCAAGCGGTGACCGGCAAGGCGGCCGGACGCGCCGGGTCGCGCAGCGTCACCGGGTCGCCGCCGCCGGCCGGCATCTTCCCGTGCGCACCGGGAGGGCCCAATGACTGGGTCTATGTTTTCGCCCGCCAGAAGGACCACTGGCACAATCTCCTAAAGGCGATCGGCCATGAGGATCTGATCGGCGATCCGCGCTACGAGACGATCGAGGCCAGGCGCGAGCGCCGTGAGGAGGTCGACGCGATGGTTGCCGAGTTCACCCGCCGCCACGACAAGCACGAGGCGATGCGGCTCATCGGATCGGCCGGAGTGCCGGCCGGCGCGGTGCTCGATACGATGGAATTGATCAATGAACCTTCGTTCGAGCGGCGCGGCATCCTGCAAACCATGCAACACCCGTCGGGGCCGTTCAAGATGCCGAGCTGGCCGGTGCGCTTCGACGGGAGGCCACCCAAGCTCGAAGCGGCGCCGTTGCTGGGCGAGCACTCGGTAGAGGTGCTCGGCGAATGGCTCGGCATGAGCAAGGGCGACGTCGAGGTGCTAAAGAAGGACGGAACGATCTGACCCCAGCATGCGCACCAATTTCGGTCGTGTCCGGGCGTTTTCGGGCGGCCAAGAGGCCACGACCGGCGGCGCAAGATGAAGGCGTGGATGGCCGGAACGAGCCCGGCCATGACGATAATGCCGGAGGAGATATTTAGATGGCGGAACTGGCAGGCTACCAGATCCTGGCAAAGTGCCTGAAGGCGCAGGGCGTCAGGGATCTCTTCTACATCATGGGCGGGCCGATGCTCGATGCCGAAACCTCGTGCATAAAGGAGGGCATCCGCGCGATCGACACCCGCCACGAGCAGGGTGCCGCGTATATGGCGCAGGCCTATTCGCGGGTGACCCAGGGTCCGGGCGTATGCATGGCGGCGAGCGGCCCCGCGACCCTCAATTTCGGCACCGGCCTCGCCAACGCCCTGATTGATTGCTGCCCGGTCGTCGCGATCGGCGGATCGAGCCCGATCAGCCAGTTCGGCCGCCAGGTATTCCAGGAGATCGACCAGGTTGCGGCGTTGAAGACGTGCGTCAAGTACGCCGATCGCGTCCATAATCTGAAGCGCATCCCGCAGCAGGTGAATTTCGCCTTCCAGAAGGCGCTGAACGGCAAGCCCGGCCCCGCTTATCTCGACATGCCGGGCGACGTGCTCTACGCCAAGGTCGACGAGGGCGAGGTCGATTGGAGCTATCTCGGCCGGCAGGTTATCGAGGCGCGCCCCTATGCCGAGCCGAAGGCGATCAACGCCCTCGTTGATGCGATCAACAAGGCTCGGCAGCCGATCATCTGCTCGGGCGGCGGCGTCCTGTGGTCCAAGGCCTGGAACGAGATGCGCACCTTTGTCGAGAAGGCCGGGATCCCGTTTTTCACGACCCCGCAGGGCCGCGGCGTCGTCCCCGACGACCACCCCTATTCCTATCTGACGATGCGCTCGAATGCGTTCCGCGAGGCCGATCTGATCATCGTTCTCGGGACCAGGATGAATTACGTGATCGCCCACGCCGCCCCGCCGCGCTTCAACAAGGACGCCAAGATCGCGCGGATCGAGATCGACCCCGAGGAACTCGGCATGTCGGCGCGCAATGTCGATATCCCGATCGTCGGCGACTGCAGGTCAGTGCTGACGCAGCTGATCGACGCGATCGACGGCAACACCGCCGAGCGCTTTGCGCCGTGGCGCCGCAAATTGCAGGAGGGCGAGGCGCAGAAGCGCACCGGCCCCGGCAGCAACTACCCGACCGACGGCGACATCCACCCGCTGCGGCTGTGCGAGGAAGTCAAAAATTTCATGAAGCGCGACGCGATCCTCGTCGTCGACGGCCAGGAGATCCTGAATTTCGGCCGCCAGTCGATCCCGACCTACACGCCGGGCCACCGGCTCAACTCGGGGCCGTTCGGCACGATGGGGGTGGGCTTACCGTTCGCGGTCGGCGCCAAGGCGGCCAAGCCCGGGACCCAGGTCATCTGCCTGCACGGCGACGGCTCGTTCGGCCAGAACGCGATGGAGCTCGACACCGCGGTGCGCCACAAATTGCCATTGCTGTGCGTCGTCAGCCTGAACGGCGGTTGGACCGCCGACCCCGAGGGCAACAAGCCCGGCCGCTATCTCGGCTACACCCGCTACGACATCATGGCCCAGGGGCTCGGCTGCCATGGCGAATATGTCGAAGCGCCCGAGGCGATCCGCCCGGCCCTGGAGCGCGCGCAGAAAAAGGTCGACGAGGGCATGGTGGCACTGGTCAACGTCAAGACCGACTACCGCGCCCGCGCCACCACCGTCCGCTTCTCGAACTACATGACCTGATCCGAAGCCAGCCTCCCCTCTCCCGGTATGCGGGGGAGGGCGGGCGCTTGCGCGGCGGCAGAACCCGCCGATCCACTCCGACCAACTCTGCAACTGGAGCCTTTGATGCCGCGTGACGACACGCATTCGATCGGCGCCCCGTCGGAACCGGCCGTCAGCTTCGACGCGCTGGTCATCGGCGCCGGCTTTTCCGGCCTCTACCAGCTGCTCTGCCTGCGCGATCGGCTCGGGCTTTCGGCGCGGCTGCTCGAGGCCGGCGATGGCGTGGGCGGCACCTGGTACTGGAACCGCTATCCGGGCGCGCGCTGCGACTCCGAAAGCCACTCCTACGCCTATTACTTTTCTCCCGAGCTGTTGCAGGAATGGACCTGGTCGGAGCGCTATCCGGAGCAGCCGGAGATCCTGCGCTACCTCAATTATGTGACCGACCGGTTCGATCTGCGGCGCGACATCCGCTTTGGCGCTCGCGTGACCAGCGCTCGCTACGATGCGGCGGCAAACCGCTGGCGGGTGACGATTGCGGCCGGCAAAGAGTACGAGCGCAAAATTCCTGATTACCGCCGTCGGCTGCCTGTCCGCCGCCAATATCCCGAACATTCCGGGGCTCGATCGGTTTGCCGGCGATTGGCATCACACCGGGCAGTGGCCGCAACAGGGCGTCGACTTTGCCGGCAAGCGTGTCGGCATGATCGGCACCGGCTCGACCGGCATCCAGGCGGCCCCGGTGATTGCCCGCGAGGCGGCGCACCTGACCGTTTTCCAGCGCACCGCGAATTACAGCATCCCCGCCCGCAATGCGCCGTTGACCGGCGAGTTCAAGCGCTGGGCCAAGGACAACGCGGCCGAACTCAAGAGCATCATGCACGCCACGCCCGAACGGGCATCCGTTCGTGATCTGCGACCGGCGGGCGCACGACGTCACGCCTGAGGAACGGCAGGCGATCTACGAGGCGGCCTGGGAGAAGGGCGGGCTGCAATTCCGCGCCGCGTTCCGCGACCTGCTGGTCGACCAGGCGGCGAACGACACCGCGGCCGAATTCATTCGGCAGAAGATCAAAGAGCTGGTGAAGGACCCGCCGACGGCGGCGAAGCTCGCCGATATCGACCATCCTTTCGCCACCAAGCGACCGCCGATCGATACCGGCTATTTCGAGACGTTCAACCGCGAGAATGTCGCGCTGGTCGATGTGCGCGCAACGCCGATCGAGTGCATTACCGAGCATGGCATCCAGACTTGCGACGGCGTCGAGCACAAGCTCGACGTGATCGTGTTCGCCACCGGCTTTGACGCGATGACCGGGCCGCTGTTGGGCATGAACATCTACGGTCGCGACGGGCTCTCACTGCGCGAGGCGTGGCAGGCTGGCCCGCGCACCTATTTGGGGCTCCAGGCGGCCGGCTTCCCGAATCTGTTCACGATTACCGGTCCGGGCAGTCCGTCGGTGCTGTGCAATATGCCCGTGGCGATCGAGCAGCACGTCGAGTGGATCACCGCCTGCATCGCCCATATGCGCGAGCACGGCTTCGAGCACATCGAGCCGACGCCCGAGGCGGTCGACCGGTGGGTGGCTCAGGTCAACGAGGCGGCGAACGCCACGTTGCTGCCGCGGGCCGCGCACTCCTGGTATCTCGGCGCCAATGTGCCGGGAAAGCCGCGGGTCTTCATGCCCTATGCCGGCGGGATGGCTAGCTATCGCGAGACCTGCGCCGGGATCGCGGCGAATGGGTACGAGGGGTTCGCGCTCAGCCTCTGAACCGGTCCGGCGCAACCCGCGAGATGGCCGTTCCCGGCGCCGCGCTGCTCAGATGGCCGCCTGTGGCCGTCAAAACGCTTTGCACGATCCGTCGCACTCGTCGGGGAAGAGGCTCCTGCCACAGGCGCACGGGCCGCGATGACCGGCGATGGCATCGGCTGTCGGTGCCGGTTGATCGGCGCGCCTCTCCCGCCGCAACTCCTCCATGCGGGCACGGATTGTCCTGAAATCGTCAGCTGCTCGCGGCCGTGACATCAAACCCTCTCGACCGGGATTAACATGCGACGGTGCCGTTTGCCAATTGCCTAAAAACCAGGTTTTGCTTGCGGTCGGAACCGGGTTGACGGCGGGCCCGAGAACAGCCTGTCGGCTTCGATCTTCGACTCGCTGGCGTCGCCCGCATTTTACGGAGTTCGGTCTCGCGCGGGCGGCGTGCGTCGGCTAGAGTTATTGGCTTGCACGCACCCGGAAGGAAACGGTCATGGCTCACGCCTACAACGCCATCGACGCCGACGGTCATATCCTCGAACCGCTCGATCTCTGGGATAATTACATCGATCCCGCCTTTCGCGAACGCCGGCCGCGGTTTGTCATCGACGATAATGGCAAAGAGCGCCTCGGCGTCGAGGGCAAATTGCTCGGCAATCCGCGGGGAATTGGCAGCCTCGGCGCGGTCGGCGTCCGGCAGGGCACAGTCAAGCCCGACACCCTCAAATATGCCGAAGGAAAAAAGGGTGGGTTCGACCCGCACGCCCGCATCCTCGACATGGATGCCGACGGGATCGACGCCGCTTTCCTCTACCCGAGCCTCGGCCTGTTCGCCGGGGCCGTTGCAGACCCGGGGCTCGCGGGCGCGATGTGCCGCGCCTACAACCGCTGGCTCGCCGATTACTGCAAGCCCTATCCCGATCGCCTGTTTGGCGTCGCGATGCTGCCGATGCAGTCGGTCGAGTTGGCGATCGAGGAGATGCGCTATGCGCGCGAAACGCTCGGCATGCCCGGCGGCTTTCTGCGGCCGAACCCGTATCACGGCAATAAGATGATCAGCGACCCGATCTACGAGCCGTTCTGGACCATGGCCGAGGAGCTCGACTTCTCGATCGGCTTTCACGAGGGCTCGACCACCGCGATGCCGACGGTCGGCGTCGACCGTTTCGAGCAGGACCGCGCGGCGCGCCACATGATCAGCCACACAATGGAGATGATGCTGGCGGCAATGAGCGTGATCTGGGGCGGCGTCGTCGATCGCCACCCGCGGCTGCGCGTCGCGTTCCTCGAATCCGGCGGCGGCTGGATCGCGCCTTGGCTCGACCGCATGGACCGGCATTTCGACGACCAAGGGTTCAACGAATCGGCCCCCAAAATGCGGCCGACCGAATTGTTCCAGCGCAATTGCTGGATCTCGTTCGAGCCGGTCGAAAACAGCATCGCCGTCTTGGCCGACTATATCGGCCCGCACAAGATCATGTGGGCGACCGATTACCCGCATCAGGACGGCTTCTTTCCGGGCGCCCCGCAGATGGTCCGCGACCGGCTCGGGCCGCTCTCCGCGCAGGCAAAGCATCAGGTGATGGCCGGCGGCGCCATGGGGTTCTACGGTTTGCAGTGACGGCGGGGCCGGGTTCGGCGACGTTTGCTTTGAACAGGGAGGTGAGCGATGGAGCGAGTTCGGATGCAGCAAAAGATGCCCGAGGACAGAACCGGCTGGCACCGGATCGATGCCGGTCCGCATCTCGAAATCCTGTTCCACCCCGACCGGCGGCTGGCCGGCCGCGACGACCAGATCACCCGGCCTTCGATTGTGGTGGCGGTCGCCGGTAAGCGCGAGCAGGCGCTGCGCTTCGACCCCTTCAGCATGGGCGCCCATTATCACATCCGGCCGGGCCTCGCCGAGCAGATCCCGCTCCCGATGGCCGAGGGGCAATTGCCGCTCGACGTCGTGATGAGCATTCTTCGAAAAGCCGCTCCGATTCCGCGGCCTTCTGGCGCTGGCCGAGGAGGACGAGGTGGCCTCGGCAGCTGCGCGACGAGGAATTGAAGCACGCCGCCAGCCAGATCCGCGCGCTCAGCGCCGCCGCGCACAAGGAGGCGGCCGCCTGATTGCGACAAGCCCGGTTCCGCGCCGGAATTCGTCTCCAGCCGCTGTCTGCGTTGCCGTCCACCGCTACGAACTTCACAGCGAGCCCCGACGTCACGATGACGGCGCACGCTGCCTCCGACGGATTTCCTTGTGGTCGGCGCCGGCGCGGCGGGGCTGATGGCTGCGCGCGAGCTTCACGCGCCGGGAAAAGAGTTACCGTCGTCGAGGCGCGTGACCGCTGCGGCGGACGCATCGACCCGCTGCCGGCCGCGGAGTTTGGCTATCCGGCGGAGGGTGGCGCCGAGTTCGTCCATGGTGCCGCGCCGGTGACCCGCACCCTGATGCGCGACGCGGGGCTATCGCTGTCGCCGCACCGGGGCACGCGATGGAGCACCCGCACCGGTGCCTTGCTGCCGGAAGTGTCGTCGTCGATCGCCCATGCGGGAACAGTTCTATCGGGCCTTGAGCACGGTTAAGGCCGATCTGCCGATTGCCGAATTCCTCGATAAGCATTTCGCCGGCCAGCAATACGGCGAGTTGCGGCGGTCGATCACGCGCGTGGTCGAAGGCTACGACGCGGCCGACCCGCGCCGTGCCAGCACCTTTGCCATCCGCGACGAATGGCTGGCCCGCGACGAGGGTGAGCAGGGCCGGATCGCCGAAGGCTACGGTGCGCTCGTCGCCTATCTCGAGGTTGAATGCCGCAGACATGGCGCCCTGATCCATCTCGGCCGTGCCGCAGCCGCGATCGAGGAAAATCGCGGACGGATAGCCGCGCGCTGCCGCGACGGGGCGGTGTTCGAGGCCGATGCGGCGATCCTTACCGTGCCGCTGCCGCTCTTCCGCGAAATCGCGCTTCCACCCTCAGCGCGCGAACCGACCACCACCGCCGCTGGCGATATCGGCTTTGGCAACGTCGTCAAGATCCTGCTGCGCTTCGCCACGAAATGGTGGGCGGATCCTGCGCGGGGAGATCTGGCCGACCTGTCCTTTCTGATTTCCGATGCGACAGTCCCGACCTGGTGGACACAGCATCCGGCCGCCCATCCGGTGCTGACCGGCTGGTTCGCGGGACCCAAGGCCGACCGCGTCTCTTCGCTGACTCAGCGGCCGAACTCGTCGAGATGGGGCTCGCCTCGCTCGCCGAGATCTTCGCCCGGCGCCCGATAGCCTCAGGCAAGATCTCGCTCGCCTCGCGAGCGATCAACTGGGGCAACGACCCGTTCGCGCGCGGCGCCTACTCCTATGCCACGCCGCAAACGCGGGCGGCGCAATTGGCCCTGAAAGAGCCGGATCTCGGGGCGGTGTTCTTTGCCGGCGAGGCGCTTTATGCCGGTCCGGATATGGGCACGGTCGAGGCGGCGCTGGCGAGCGGACTGGAAACGGCACGCACGATGCTTGTCAGCGAAGCGTAGGGTTTGCCGGCGCCCGCCCGCCGGCGCTGCACCGCCAGACGCCGACTGCGGTCAATTGAAGAAGCGCCCCGGTCGAAAATCGGCGAGCTCAGCCCGTTGCCGCCCGCCGACGATCTCGTCGGCTACCGCTGCGCCGAGGAATGCCGACATCGTCACGCCGCTATGGGTGACGGCAATATAGTAGCCCGAAACCCGCGGCATCGGCCCGATCGCGGACAGATGGTCGCCGGGGATCGGCCGGATAGCGATGCGCACCGCCTCCGGCTCGACCTCGCCGATCGAGGGCAAGCAGCTGTTGGGCGCGCCGCACCAGATCGCGCGCCTGCGGCATCGACGGACTGAGCTGCGTATCGATGGCCAATGCCGCATCGGTGTCGTTCCAATGCAGCATCAGGCGCCCGGCCCCGTCAGGGCGCGCGTCGATCACGGGGGTGCGCACCACCCGGCTCAAGCCGGCGGCGACCGGCGGCGTGAACACCAGGAACCCCACTGTCGGTGCCAGCGGCAAATGCAAACCCGCATCCCGGGCTGCCTCGTTGCTCCACCGGCCGGCGCAGTTGACGACGGTGTCGGCCTCGTATTGCGCGCCGTCGGCGAGGCGGACGCCGGTCACCCGGTCGCCGACCATGATCAGGTCGACGACCCGGGCGCCGCAGATCACATTCGCGCCATAACGACGGCGGGCGGCGGACAGCATAGCATGGGCGTAGACCACAGGATCGAGCCAACCTTCTTCGGGGAAGAACGCCACCGGCGCATCGCCGACCGCGGCCGGGTCGATATCGGGCTCCAATTCCTGCACCTGGTGCGGCGCGATCCACTCCGCGGCATAGCCCCAGGAAAGCAGCTGATCGACGTTTGCGCGCTGGGCTGCGCGATCGGGCGCGGCCACCCATTCGAGGCTGCCGCCGCCGTGCTGCCACGGCGTGGCGCCGAACTCCTCAAGGAGTGCCATGTGCGCCTTCATGCCGGCGACATTCAGGTCGTGATAGGGTTTCGGCGGCTTCTGGTGTGCGTTGGTCCAGGCAAGGCTGATGCCGGAGGTGCCGCCGCCGACGCGGGTCGCTTCCAGCACCGTTACCGAGGCGCCGGCCCGTGCCAGCCGATACGCGACCGAGGCGCCGATCACGCCGGCGCCGATCACTATCGTCCTGATCATTTGCGTCTCCTTTCGTTCGTGGCGGATTATGCCACGCGATGGTCGGCCATTGCTGCCGGAGCTCAGAGGCAGCTGGCGTCATTCCGGCTTCGTGGCTTGGTGAGATAAACCCGGCATGCTGACCCTGTTCGAGGTGACCTACCGCATCGATCGCCACCGCGCCTTGCTCGACCGGGCGAGTGCGCAGATTCCCGAGGGCGCCAAGGTCGGGCTGGTCGGCCGCAACGGCGTCGGCAAGTCGACCCTGCTCGACCTGATTCGCGGGGTGCTGCAGCCCGAGGACGGCACGATCGAGATTGCCGCGCGGTGCCGCGTCGGGTTTCTCGCCCAGGAGGCGCCGAGCGGCCCGGCGACCCCGCACGATGCGGTGCTCGCCGCCGATCGCGAGCGCGCCCGCCTGTTGGCCGAGCGCGAAGCCGGGCCGGCGCCGTTGCGCGCCGCCGAGATCGAAACCCGGCTCGTCGAGATCGACGCCTATTCGGCGCCGAGCCGGGCGGCGCGCATCCTCGCCGGGCTCGGCTTTGATGACGCGATGCAGCGCCGCGCGCTCGACGAATTGTCCGGTGGCTGGCGGATGCGGGTGGCGTTGGCGGCGATCCTGTTCGCCGAGCCCGATTTGCTGCTGCTCGACGAGCCGACCAACCATCTCGATCTCGAAGCCTCGCTATGGCTCGAACGCTTCCTGCGGTTCTATCGCCGCACCCTGATCCTGGTCAGTCACGACCGCAGTGTGCTGAACGCGGTGACGACGCTGACGTTGCATCTCGAAAAGGGCAAGCTCACCGCCTATTCCGGCGGCTTCGACGCGTTTCTGCGGGCGCGGCGCGAAAACGCGCGGCGGCTCGAAATTGTATCGCGGCAGCAGGCCGACCAGCGCGAGCGGTTGCAAGCCTTTGTCGACCGCTTTCGCGCCAAGGCGTCGAAGGCCCGCCAGGCGCAGAGCCGGCTGAAAGCGCTGGCCCGGCTCGAGCCGGTGGTGCTTGCTACCCGCGAGCCGGCGCCGCGAATCGCCTTCCCCGACCCGCCGCGCGCGAGCCCACCGTTGATCAGCCTCGAACGGGCGAGTGTCGGCTACGAGGTGGGAAAGCCGGTGCTGGCGCGGCTCGATCTGCGGCTCGACCCGGATGATCGGATCGCGCTCCTCGGCGCCAACGGCAACGGCAAGACGACCTTCGCCCGGCTGCTCGCCGGCCGGCTGCCGACGCTAAGCGGGCAGATGACCCGCTCGCCCAAGCTCGCCTGCGGCTATTTCGCTCAGCACCAGATCGAGGAATTGCGGCCGCGGGAGTCGGCCTATGACCATCTGGCGGCACTGCTGCCCGCGGCGCTGCCCGAAACCTTGCGGGCCCGGCTAGCCGCCTTCGGCTTTGGCCAGGACAAGGCTTTCGTGGCGGTCGCCGATCTGTCGGGCGGCGAGCGGGCGCGGCTGAACCTCGCCCTGGTAACGCATGACGCGCCGTCGCTTCTGGTCCTCGACGAGCCGACCAACCACCTCGATATCGAAACGCGCGAGGCGCTGGTGCAGGCGATCAACGAGTTTTCCGGCGCGGTGGTCCTGATCAGCCACGATTGGCACCTGCTCGAACTCGTTGCCGATCGGCTGTGGCTAGTCGCCGACGGCACTGTGCGGCCGTTCGACGGCGATCTCGACGATTACCGCCGCCAGTTGCTCGAAGCTCCCGTGCTGACAGCAGCGCGGCGCTCGGCTGCACCCGACGATCGTCGCGCGGCTCGGCGACGGGCCGCCGAAAAGCGGCGCGAACTCGATCCCTTGCGCAAGCGTGCTCGCCAGGCGGAGCAGATGATCGCCCGGCTGTCGCAGGAACGACAGGCGCTCGATCGCAGCTTTGCCGCGCTGAACGGATCCGCCGGCGCTGGGGTTGGCGCTGATGCGTTCAAGCGGCGCGCTCAGATCAGCCAGTTGATCGCCCAGGCTGAAGCCGAATGGCTCGCCACCGAGGAGGCGATCGAGCGCGAATCGGAATAGGAGCGCCAGGGCCAGCTGCGACAGGCGCACATAGGGCGTCCGGGTGGTACGTTGGTCCGGTTACGCGGAACCAGTACAAGTGGTGCCTGTCTCGGCCTCGGCCGTAGAACTCACGCAATAATCGCGCCGCCGATGCGCGGCTGAAGGCCGCAGCCCTCGTCCGCGACCATGATGCGCTTTGACAAGCGGACCCGAAACCGTCTATCTCGACGAACCCATAGGGGTATCTCTTTGCTAAGGGGCGCCGCGAGCGATCGGAGGCGACTGCTCGATGCGAGACCCTGCTGGAGTAAGTTTTGCCATGGCCGACAGTCCCGCGCTAACCGATCGAAACCTTGAAGCGACCACGAATATTTCGCTCAAGCGTGAGCCGGCCTGCTTTGCGTTTCTTTCGGCGCGCTCAGTTTCGTCGCCGATGCCGATTGATTCGATCAACCTCGATCTTGCGTCAGCGGATTATTTCGAGCGGGCGCGCCTCTTTGTGGACCACCCTCGAAATGCGCTCCGCGGTCACCGATGAACATCCAACCGCATTGCTCGGCTTTGATGAAACCTTCCTGCGGCCGTTCGCCCGCGCCCTGATCGAGGCGGCGACGACCCGCGCTGCTTATCGGATGACGATCCTGCAGGAGTTGCGTGACCCCGAGCGCTGCCGTGTCGTCGAGTATGTGACCGGGCCTGGAAAGGCGCTGCAGGAATTAATTCTGCAGCCGTTCGACAACGTCGTTCTGGTCAGCTCGGCAACCACCAAAGATGCGGACGAGACCCTGTTTCAATTCCCGCGCACCGACACCTTTCTACGCGCCTTCGCCAAGATGGCGTATGTCGCCGACCAAACACTGCACGATCTGCTCGAGGACATGGAGCGGGTAGCGCACCGGCGAAATCCGGTCGTCGGATAACTTAAGCTACCCCTGGCATCTGCACCCTGCGCTAGCCAGGATGTGGCGAGGAAGCCGGGGCCCCTCGCCGCATACTGAACAAGCCGCTCACTCAGTCGAATATCGATCCGCCGGCTATTAGTCCGAGGTCAATGTGTGGGCGGGATATATCCGCTACCACTGGCCTTCGGACCTGGCAGCCGGCCCGGTCCCGGCATCGCAGCGCCAGGCTCCTCGGCTGGCGGTGGCGCGCCGACATTGCCCGACTGGATCCGGCTAAGCTCCGCGCGGTTCAACTCTGCGGTCGTGTCTTCCGGATTGCGCGGGCCATGGTGGACCATCACGTGATGGTAGTAATGGTGATGGTAGTAGTGGTGATGGATTACGTGATGCGTCGGCGGCATCGCCGAGTTTGAGGCGGACGGCGCTGGGCCCGCGGGCGGCATCGCCATTGGCGCGGGAGCGGCAGCTGGAGCCTCGGCCGGCGGCGCCGATGGTGCACCGCCGCCGCTATAGGGCGTCAGGCCGGGTCCGCCCGGGCTCGGACCGGGAGCTCCTACCGAGTTTTGCGCCCATACTGGCGCGGCGATCGCCAGCACGGCAACGATCGCAACGCCGCTCAAGAGATGCTTCATGCCTGTAATCCTCTGTAGCAGTTCCGGATGGGTACGCCTAGCTCACGCTCGTCTTACCCCAGGGGGCTCCGACCAGGCCGCGATGTGAACGACACAAGGTGCCAATCTGTTCCGCGGAGGCGCAACTCTTGGCTGTCGCGCACTGTCTCGGCCAAAGACAATAATATGTCTGCGAATGTCCTGTTTCAAGCGTTTGGGTAGCTCAATATAGAGGTTGAATAACGGCAGAAGCGAAAATCCATCATTTTTTTTCGGGACGCAGATGGCGGACCGGGTATCGGCCACACCAAGGCCGCCGCCGTCTCGTAGCTCCCGCGAACCATATACCGCGACGCCGCCCGGCCATAAGCCCCTTCGGTGACAGGCCCAGTGACGAACCGTGGGGTTGCGATGGGGCGTGGGCAATCTGGTCCGAGCTACGGCGCCCCCATCCAGCCCTTCGTGTCAAATGAGGGTCAGAACGGATTGCGGATTGGCCACTGTGAACTCGCTGCAGATCGGAAGCACTTTGCCAGTGACTGGTGTCCGCGAAAAGTCGGCAAACAGGTCTCTTATACGAGGGCACTTTGCACCGCTCGGCACCAATGCTCAGCGCGCTTCGATATAAACCAAAAAAACGCCGCGGGATGGCCGCGGCGCCTGCCCGGAGCCCCTGCAGATGGGGCCCCGGGCGCGGGTCGACAAAGGATGGTTACGGGAACACGATCTCGACGCGCCGGTTCTGCGGCTCGCGCACACCCAGCGGCGTCGGCACCCGAGGATCGTTCATCCCGCGGCCGGCGACGATCATCTCGTTGCGCGGCACGCCTAGGCGTTCGAGGGCGACGGCCACGGCGTTGGCCCGGCGCTCGGAGAGGCGCTGGTTATACCCAGCCGAGCCGGAGAGATCGGTGTACCCGGTGACCTGGATCTGCACCGCACCACCCGCCCGATAATGGGCTGCCGCAGCCTGGAGGATCTGCATGCCCTCCGGGGTAATGTTGAATTTATCCCAGTCGAAGAACACCAGATAGACCTGATGCGGCGGCGGCGGTGGCGGCGCCGGGGGTGCCGGCGGCGGTGCTGCGGGCGGCGGCGCGCCGAACATCATCGTGATGCTGGCCACTATATTTTGGGTGTTGTAGCCACTTTTAAAGCTGGAAAAGACGCAGCAAGCGTTGGTCACTGGGGCAAGATGAGTGTTGTCGACCGTCTGACTCGGGGTGGAGAAGTAACGATAGTCGACATCGAGGGCGAGGGTCGGGTTGATCATATAGCGAATGCCGGCAATCGCCTGATAGCCGAACACCCACTTGTTGCCGTTGAAATTAGGATTGACGGCTACCTCACCCAGGCTAGGCACATTCAAATTGCCGGTGCCACTGATCCCACGGTCGAGATTCACAGCACCGACGCCGGCCCCGATATGAGGCGTGATCGGCCAGCCAAAGGTGAAATCGTATATGGCATTGGCCATAATGGCATTGGAATGGCTGTTGCCGTTTGCTCCGCTTAGCCCATCAAATGTGGAGACGCCGTTATGCCGGTAGCTGTATTCACCCTCAAAACGCCACGGACCCCACATGTAGCCGGCGCGAAAACCGACGTTGTAGCCGCTGTCAAAGCTTACATGCGCGCTACGGCCCGCGGCATTTCCCCTAGGACCCACCACAACGAGCGAGGGATTCTCGCTGGTCAGCGAGGTCCAGCCGCCCTCTGGGCCCAGATAGAAGGCTCCTGGCGGATAAGGCCCGAATATGTTGAGCTGCGCGTGCGCTTGAACCCCACCGAACGCCACGGCAAGCGCTACGCCGGCGCCTAGCAGATAGCGATGTCTCATCCCTTACCTCCGGCCGCAAATACGCGTGTGACGATGGTCGTCACGCCACCGTTCGCTCATCTTCACTATCATCCGGGCCGATGGCAATCGGTTTTTATTGCAACCATGCCGCTCGCCGGGGAATCGCCGCAAAACATCAATCGGAGCGATATTCTTGCAACAGTTTCGCTGAAACCCAATCAAATCCCTGTCAACATGTTGCGGTTTTTCTGCAACACTCGGTCATAGAAGGCGCCTTTGAGCCAGCTTGAGCGAGCATCGTGGTGGAACTCAGGAGTTTGACCGGACGTTGCCCGCGCTCCGCTCCGGCGCTGCTTCGGCGCTCCCCGGCGCAATTGAGCGTGCGGTCGCAGCGCCAAAATTCATGGATCGATCAAGACGCCGGGATTGAGCAACGCCTGCGGATCGAGCGCACGCTTGGCCGCGCGCAACCCGGCGGCGAAGAGGTCCGGCCGCTGCCGATCGTACCACGGGCGATGATCGCGGCCGACCGCATGATGATGTGTGATGGTCCCGCCAGCCTCGATCAACGCATCGCCGGCCGCCGCCTTGATCGTACGCCATTGCGCTTCAAGATCGCCGTGACTGCCCTGTGCGTGAAACGAGAAATACGGCGCCGGACCGTCGGGGTAGACATGGGTGAACCGGCAGGTGACCTGGCCCGGCCGGCCGGTCGCGTCGCGGATCGCAATTTCGGCCGCAGCCCTGACCTTGTCGTGGAACACCTCAAACCGCTCCCAGGTGATCGCGGTCTCGAACGTGTCGGCGATGATCGCGCGCCGGATCATGGATTCGCGCGCGTAGGGCATCCGGATGAAGGCCTGGCGCCAGACTTCGGCCGCACCTTCGCGGTGGGCGTCGCGCTCGCCGGGGCGCTCCGGTGTGCCACCGTAGTCGGCGCAGCATTCGAGCGCACGGGCGACCCAGGCGTCGAGCGGGTGGTCAGCCGATTCGAAGGCCAGCACCATGATCGCGGCACTGCCGTCGCCGGCGCCGGTGTTCGCCGCCTCCTGCGGGTCGAGGATGCGGCAGTTCGCCGGAAAGAGCCCGGCCTGGGCGATTGCCTTGACTGCCCGCGCCGCCGTGAAGAAATCAGCAAAGCGGATGGCGCCACCGGCACGAAAGCGCGGACGGTCCTGCAATCGCATCCACGCCTCGGTGACGACGCCGAGAATCCCCTCGGAGCCGATCAGCAGGCGGTCGGGGCTGGGACCGGCTCCCGATCCGGGCAACCGGCGGGTCTCGAGCGGACCTTGCGGGGTCAGCATGCGGATGCTCTCAACCAGATCGTCGATATGGGTATAGAGGCTGGCGAAATGGCCGCCCGAGCGGGTCGCGATCCAACCGCCCAAGGTCGAATATTCAAAGCTCTGCGGAAAATGCCGCAGGGTCAGCCCATGCGGGCGCAGCTGGGCCTCGAGCGCCGGTCCGAACACCCCGCCTTGGATGCGCGCCGCGCGCGATACCGGATCGATCTCCAGCACCCGGTCGAGATGACGCAGGTCAAGGGTGACCGCCGCCTTTTTGCCGGTGCCGTCGATTGCCGCCTCGACCCCGCCGACGACGCTGCTGCCGGCGCCGAACGCGATCAGCGCCGCCTGCGCGCCGCCAGCCCAGTCGATGACCGCGGCGATCTCGGCCTCGCTCTTCGGATAGGCGACGACGTCAGGGGCGGAGCGGTAATCGCCGACGAGGCCGCGGGCGTAGTCGCGGAACGATTTGCCGTGAGTGTGGGCCGCCCGGTCATAGGTCTCGGTCGAGCAGCAGGCGGCCAATGCGGCGGGCGGATTGATGCGCGGCGGGCGCAGCCGGATTTCGGCCAGCGGCGGCGGCGAGACCTCGTCAAACCGGTCCACCCGAAACAGCCGGCGATAGCGGTCGAGGGAGGACGCCTCCTCGGCCCCGGTCAGCCCTTCGCCCTCGCGGCCCCAGCCGAAATGTTTGAGCCGCCCTTGTGCCATCCCTGCCCCCGCCGCCAGCTGCTTTGTGCAACCATAGACCCGACCGGCCAGTGCCGCTAGCAATCGTCCTGCAAGGATAAGAGGGTGGCGTTGCCGCCGGCGGCGGTGGTGTTGATCGAAGTGGTGCGCTCGGTGGCGAAGCGGGAGAGGTAGCGCGGGCCGCCGGCCTTGGGGCCGGTGCCGGAGAGGCGCTCGCCGCCGAACGGCTGCACGCCGACGACCGCGCCGATCATGTTTCGGTTGACATAGGCGTTGCCGACCCGAGCGCGGCCGAGCACATGGCGGACGGTCGCGTCGATGCGGCTGTGGACGCCGAGGGTGAGGCCGTAGCCGGTCGCGTCGATCTCGTCGAGCACCCGGTCGAGCCGGTGGGCTTGCCAGCGCACGACGTGCAGGATCGGGCCGAAGACCTCGCGATCGAGCCGCCCGGCGCTGTCGATCTCAAAGGCGCGCGGGGCGAAGAAGGTGCCGTGCTCGGCCGCCGCCGGCAGCGCGCATTGATAGAGCAGCCGGCCCTCGCGCACCATGCGCAGGGCGTGCTGCTCCAGCGCCTGGCGGGCCGGCTCGTCGATCACCGGGCCGATGTCGGTCGCGAGCAGCGCCGGGTCGCCGATCGCGAGCTCGGCCATCGCGCCAGTCAGCATCGCGATGAGCCGCTCGGCGATGTCGTCCTGCAGATAGAGCAGGCGCAACGACGAGCAGCGCTGCCCGGCGCTGTCGAAGGCGGAGCTCAGCACATCGCCGACGACCTGTTCGGGGAGCGCCGACGAATCGACGATCATCGCGTTCTGTCCGCCGGTCTCAGCGATCAAGGGCACCTGCGGGCCGGGCCGTTGCGCGAGCGCCAGCGCAATGCCGTGCGCGGTCTCGGTCGAGCCGGTAAAGGCGATCCCGGCGACCCGCGGATCGGCGACCAATGGCGCCCCGACTGCCTCGCCGGTGCCCGGCAGCAGATGCAGTGCGGCAGAAGGGATGCCGGCCTGATGCAGCAGCCGTACCACGGCGGCGGCGACGAGCGGGGTCTGCTCGGCCGGCTTGGCGAGGACGGCGTTACCGGCGGCAAGGGCGGCGGCGACCTGGCCGGTGAAGATCGCCAGCGGGAAATTCCACGGCGCGATGCAAGCAAAGACGCCGCGCCCGTGCAAGGCTAATTGGTTGCGCTCGCCGGTCGGGCCGGGCAACAATTCGGGCTCGGCAAAGTCGGCGCGGCAGCACTGCGCGTAATAGCGCAGATAGTCGACCGCTTCTCTGACCTCGGACAGCGCCGCCGGGAGCGTGCGCCCACCTTCGCGGATGACCGGCGCGATCAAGGCGGTCCGGTGGCTCTCGAACAGATCGGCGGCGCGTTCGAGGATCGCCGCGCGCTCGCCGGCGGGAGTGCGTTCCCATGCGGGTGCGGCCGACACGGCGCGGGCGAGCGCCAGATCCACCGCGTCCGGGCCGGCCATGACGACCGTCCCGACCCGGCGGCGGCGATCGCTCGGGTCGAGCACCGGCTCGCCCTCGCCCGGCTGTTCGACCCCGCCGATAATCGGCGCGGCGCGCCAGGGGCGGTCGAGCGCCTCGCCCAGCTCCTGGCGCAGTTCCGTCAGCGCCCGTGGATCGTCGAGGTCGAGGCCGCGCGAGTTGCGTCGCGCCGGCATATAGAGGTCGGCCGGCAACGGAATTCGCGGATGCGGCTTGACCGGCAGCCGGGCGAGACGCGGCGCCGGATCGGCGATGATCCGGTCGATCGGCTGATGCTCGTCGACGATACGGTTGACGAACGAGGTGTTGGCGCCGTTTTCGAGCAGCCGCCGCACCAGATAGGCCAGGAGCTCCTCATGGCTGCCGACCGGGGCATAAACCCGGCACGGCCGATCCAGCCGCTCGGGCCCGACGATCTGGTCGTAAAGCGCTTCGCCCATGCCGTGCAGTCGCTGGAATTCCCAGTCTTTCCGCTCGCCGGCGAGCTCGATGACGGCGGCGACAGTATGCGCGTTGTGGGTAGCGAATTGCGAATAGAGCGCCTCGCCGGCAGCGAAGAGCCGACGCACGCAGGCAAGATAGGAGACGTCGGTCGACAGCTTGCGAGTGTAGACCGGGTAGCCGTCGAGCCCGCGCTCCTGACTGCGCTTGATCTCGCTGTCCCAATAGGCGCCCTTGACGAG
This sequence comes from uncultured Alphaproteobacteria bacterium, assembly GCA_963755435.1. Classification (GTDB taxonomy): domain Bacteria; phylum Pseudomonadota; class Alphaproteobacteria; order ATCC43930; family CGMCC-115725; genus AP-15. Next base: position 928,178 of record CAVWJX010000005.1, on the reverse strand, counting down.
ACGGACCATCAGCCGCCGCCGGCCGCGCCGGGCGAGATCGGCGAGCCAGTCGAGCAGCGGCAAGGCGCGCTTCTGATAAGCCTGGACGGCGAGGCCGAGCCCGTCCCATCCGGCAAGCTCGGGGGCGAGCGCCAATCCCTCGACGAGATCGAGCGACAGATCGAGCCGGTCAGCTTCCTCGGCGTCGATGGTAAAGCCGATACCGGCCTCGGCTGCCCGGCGCGCAAGGCCCAACAAAGCCGGGGCCATCTCGGCCAATACCCGGTAGCGCTGCGCCATTTGGTAGCGCGGGTGCAGGGCCGACAGCTTGACTGAGATGCCCGGCGCCTCGCTTACCGGCCGCCCGGCCACGGAGGCGCCGATCGCGCCAATCGCCGCCTCATAGGCATGGAGATAGCGCGCCGCGTCGGCGGCGGTATGCGCTGCCTCGCCCAGCATGTCATAGGAATGGCGCCAGCCCTGCCGCTCGGCGGGTCGGGCGCGGTCGAGCGCCTCGGCGATGGTCCGCCCCATAACGAACTGGCGGGCGAGGACGCGCATCGCCGCGATCACCGCCTGGCGCACCACCGGCTCGCCCGAGCGCGCGACAAAGCGGTGCAAGGCGGCGCGCAGATCATGCCCGCCCGGCGCGGCATGCAGGAGCCGGCCGGTCAGCATCAAGGCCCAGGTCGAAGCGTTGACGAAGACCGAGTCCGAATGCCCGAGATGGCGCGCCCAGTCGGCCTCGCCAAGCTTGTCGCGGATCAGCTGGTCGATTGTGTCGGCGTCGGGAATGCGCAGCAAGGCCTCGGCCAGGCAGAGGAGCGCCACGCCCTCCTGCGAGGACAGCGCGTATTCGTGCAAAAGCGCGTCGATCCCGCCGCGGCCGAGCCGCTCGCGGCGCACCGCGGTCACCAGCTGGCGGGCGCGTTCGGCTATCCGCTCGCGCGCCAGGGGCGGTATCTCCGCGGCGGCGAGGATCTGCGCCACCGCTCGGGTCTCATCGAGCCGGGTGCTGTCGCGGATCGCCGCGCGAAGCCGGGAAGCGGGCGGCAACGGGGCGGCGAACACGACGTCCATGATTTGGCCTTTCTGACGCGCCGCGCCCGTATCGCAGGGCAGCGAAATGTTCTGCTGCCCGCCGGCGACGACGTGGATCAAATTGAATGTGGTGCGCCGAGCGGGCGGCGGCAGACCCCCGCATGCACCGGTACCAGAAGCCTTAAGCGCAAAGGCCGGCGCGGCTCAGCCGGGCTTGGCGGAGCGGCGGCCGGCGGCGACCTCGGCGCGCATGCCGCTGCCGGCCATCATCATTTCCGCGGTGAACGCCGCGATCGCGCCGATCGTGCAAATGACCGCGAGGCCGAAGGTGGTGAACAGTACCGAGGCGACGGTGGCGTCCTTGAGAGCGCCGACAAATAGCGTCAGGACGGAGATGCAGGTCGCAGCGCCGCCGATCGCGCCGAGCACCACTGCCACGTCGAGCGCCAGCGACCGCCGGCGCAAATGCGACAGATAGCGGGCCAGATCCGCCGGTGCGTCTGCGCCATCGGTATCCGTTGCCTTGGCGATCAGGTCGGCGACGCGCGCGAGCCGGGTCGAAAACACGTTTAAGAGGGTGGCGATGCCGGACAGCAGGAACACCGGGGTCAACGCCACCTGGATAACGTGGGCGACGAGGTCGAGCGGCGTGGTTGGAACGGCGAGGCCGGGCATAATCGCGACTCGGCTTGGCTTGGGTTGGGTTGCCGCCACCATATACCGCGCGGCTTAATGCGACCCAATTCGTCCTGGGATCGCGGCAATAGAGCCGGGGCCGGCACTTGCCAGGCGGAATTGTACCGGCCCAGAGCTATGCGAACGAGGCGGATTGCGTCCGCCCTGGCCCTCCGACCAGAGCGCCTCAGGCGGCGCGGCGGCGGCTTCGCACGCGGGTCTTGTCGCCTTCCTCCTCGAACAGCTCGGCCAGCTTTTCGAGCATGACCCCGCCCAATTGCTCGGCGTCGACGATGGTGACAGCGCGGCGGTAGTAGCGAGTCACGTCGTGGCCGATGCCGATCGCGGTCAATTCGACCTCGCCGAGGCGCTCGATGCCGGCGATGACCTCGCGCAAATGCTTTTCGAGATAGTTGCCGGGGTTGACCGAGAGGGTTGAATCGTCGACCGGAGCGCCGTCGGAGATGACCATCAGGATACGCCGCTGCTCGGTGCGCTCGCGCAGCCGGTGGTGCGCCCAGGCCAGCGCCTCGCCGTCGATGTTTTCTTTGAGGATGCCCTCGCGCAGCATCAACCCCAGATTGCGTCGGGCGCGGCGCCACTGCATGTCGGCCGGCTTGTAGACGATATGCCGCAAATCGTTGAGCCGGCCCGGATTGGCCGGCTTGCCGGCGGCGATCCAGCGCTCGCGCGCCTGTCCGCCTTTCCAGGCGCGGGTGGTGAAACCGAGGATCTCGACCTTGACCGCGCAGCGCTCGAGGGTGCGCGCCAAGATGTCGGCGCTCATCGCCGCGACGGTGATCGGGCGGCCGCGCATCGAGCCCGAATTGTCGATCAAGAGAGTGACCACGGTGTCGCGGAAATCGGTTTCGCGCTCGCGCTTGTAGGCCAAGGGCAGGACCGGGTTGGCGACCACGCGCGACAGCCGGGCGGCGTCGAGCAGCCCCTCGTCGAGGTCGAACTCCCAGGCACGGGTCTGCTTGGCCAGGAGTTGCCGCTGCAAGCGGTTGGCAAGGCGGGCGATCACGCTTTGCAGATGCGAGAGCTGCTGGTCGAGCAATTGGCGCAGCCGCGAGAGTTCGTCGGCGTCGCATAGCTGGTCGGCCTCGACGACCTCGTCGGAAAGGGTGCTGAAGGCGCGATAGACCGCGGTGTCGTCGGGCCGGCCGCGCGGCATCGTGCCGGGGCGGCCCGGTCGGCCGGGATCGTCGTCGCTCGACCCCGGCATCATCTCGCCGTCGCCGGCTTCGGCCGCGTCCTGCGCATCCTCCGCCTCGCCATCGGCCGGCGAGCCGTCGGGCGAGGGCTGGGCGCCGGTGGTCGCACCCTCGCCTTCGCTCTGGTTTTCGCCCTCGGCCTCCTCGCCCTCCTGCTGCTCGTCGCTTTCGCTGTCCTCGGCCTCGCCGAGATCGATGTCGAGATCCTGCAGCATGCGGCGGGTGGCCCGCGCATACTCGTCCTGATCGAGGATCACCCGGTCGAGCTCGCCCAAATCCTTGGCGATCTTGGCTTCGAGCCACGGCCGCCACAGATCGACGACGCGGCGCGCCGAAGGCGGCGGGCGCTCCCTGGTCAGGGCCTCGCGGGTCAGCAGCCGCACCGCCTCGGCCATCGTGCTCTCGGTGCGCTCGGTAATCCGCTCGAAGCCCTGCCGGCGGTATTGCTCGTCAAGCACCGCGGCGAGGTTGCCGGCGACCCCGACCATGCGCCGCGAGCCCAAGGCTTCGACCCGCGCCTGCTCGACCGCCTCGAAAACGGCGCGCGCCAGCGGGCTGCCGGGAAGACGCCGGCTGTGCACCGCCGCGTCGTGGTAGCGCAGCCGCAAAGCCATGCTGTCGGCGGCGCCGCGCAATTGCGCGGCCTCTTCGGCCGGCAGGTCGCGTGGCGGGTTGGGCAGCCGCACCCGGGTGCCGCTGAGCCCCGCCGCCTCCGGGCCAAAGCCGATGGTGACGTCGTCGCGCTCGGCGATCGCGCGCAGGGTTGCGGCAGTCGCCCGCTTGAAGATCTCGGTCGGCGAGAAATCCTGCGCCATGCCCGTGCCTACACCCTCGGCCCAATTCATCATTCCCGCGAAAGCAGGGACCCAAGGTTTCAGCCAGTTGGCCTGGCCCCCCGCTTGCGCGGGGGCGACGAAAATCCATCGATACGGTGAACTTCATCCCCGCCTACATCAAGGTGGCGTTGACGCCGGTCTCGGCTAGCTCGACGCCGAAGCAGCGCTGGTAGTATTCGGCCACCGCCGGCCGCTCGGTCTCATCGCATTTATTCAGAAAGGTCAGGCGGAAGCCAAACGACAGGTCGCCGAAGATCGCCGCGTTCTCAGCCCAGGTCATGACCGTCCGCGGCGACATCACGGTCGAGATATCGCCGTTGATAAAGCCGGCGCGGGTCAGATCGGCGAGCGCCACCATGGCGCTGATCGTGCGCCGCCCGTCCTCGTTGTCGTAGCTCGGCACCTTGGCCAACACGATCTCGACCTCGGCATCGTGCGGCAGATAATTGAGCGTCGCCACGATATTCCAGCGGTCCATCTGGCCCTGGTTGATCTGCTGGGTCCCGTGATAGAGCCCGGTGGTGTCGCCGAGACCGACCGTGTTCGCGGTCGAGAACAGCCGGAAGCCCGAATGCGGCCGGATCACCCGGTTCTGATCGAGGAGGGTCAGCTTGCCCTCGACCTCGAGCACCCGCTGGATCACGAACATCACATCCGGCCGCCCGGCATCGTATTCGTCGAAGCACAAGGCCACCGGGTGCTGCAAGGCCCAGGGCAGGAGGCCCTCGCGGAATTCGGTCACCTGCTTGTTGTCGCGCAGCACGATCGCGTCCTTGCCGACGAGGTCGATGCGGCTGATGTGGCTGTCGAGGTTGACCCGGATGCAGGGCCAGTTGAGCCGGGCGGCGACCTGCTCGACATGGGTCGATTTGCCGGTACCGTGATAACCCTGGATCATGACCCGACGGTTGAAGGCAAAGCCGGCCAGGATCGCCAAAGTCGTATCGTGATCAAAGCGATAGGCGTCGTCGAAATCGGGGACGTGCTCGCTCGCCTGGCTGAACGCCGGGACCTGGAGATCGCTGTTGATGCCGAAGGTCTGGCGGACCGAGATCGTGATGTCGGGCTTATCGAGCGGAAATGCGTCGGCGGGCGCCGCGGGCTGAACGGATGGCATTATTTTCTTGCGTCCTGACAGGTGGAGCGGAGGGGAATTTGCGCGATGCGCGCCTCGGGTTCAACTGAAATGGCCGAGGCTCACGCGAAATAGCCGGCCTTCAGAGTGGCATAGGCCTGGTTGATGATCTTGAGCTTCTCCTCGGCCGCCTTGTCGCCGCCATGGGCGTCCGGATGATGCAATTTGACCAATGCCTTGTAGCGCGCCTTGAGGCGCACCGGGGTGAACGGCGGCTCGATCTCGAACACCGCCAATGCCTGTTCCTGAGCCGACAGCGCACGCCGCGAGGCCTCTCGGTTGGTCCGGTCGCGCTCGCGCCCGCGACGGTCGCCGGGAATGTCGCCGGAGTACACGCCTAGCGGGTCGCGCACCCGCCCCGCCCAGCCGGGGCCGTGCCGATCGCCGAGCCGCCAAGTCGGGCGCTGCCACACCGTGTCGCTGCGGATCTCGGCCTCGATCTCGCGGTCGCTCATCCCGGCGTAATAGTTCCAGGCAGCGTTGTAAGCGCGCACGTGGTCGAGACAGAACCAGTAATAATCGTGCAGGTCGAGGCGCGATTTCGGCGCGCGGAACTCGCCGCCGCCGGCGCAGTCCGGATGATCGCAGGCCCGAACCGGTAGTTCGGCCGCGCTCTCGAATAGAGGATCCAGCATCAGGCGCCGCATGTCCCTGAGTATGGGTGGAGCGCCGCCGGCTGGCAAGGATGCGCGGCGCCGATCGATCATCCAGCCGACCGGCCCCGAACAGAAGAGCTGGAAGACCGCCAACGACGTCGCGCTCAGCTCTGCTCGCGGGTTTCCTTGAAGCGCAGGCTCGGCCATTCCTCGATCGTGGTGCGCAGATCCCAGGGGTTGCGCGCGAGAAACACCGGCACGCCATCGTGATCCTCGGCGCTAGCCGAAGGGTTGCGCAGGCGGAAGCGCTCGAGCTCGGCCGGGTCGTCGGCTTCGAGCCAGCGCGCGGCCTGGTAGGGCGCCCCGTCGATGCGGGTGGCGAGCCCATACTCGGCCTCGAGCCGCGCGGCCAATACGTCGAGCTGCAGGGCGCCGACGACGCCGACGATCCAGTCGCCCCCGGATGCCGGCTTGAACACACGGGTCACCCCCTCCTCGGCCAATTGTTCGAGCGCGTGGCGCAGATGCTTCGATTTCATCGGGTCGTCGACGCGCACCCGGCGCAGGATCTCGGGGGCAAAACTCGGAATTCCGGCAACCCGAATCTCGGCACCCTCGGTCAGGGTATCGCCAATCCTCAGGCTGCCGTGGTTGGGGATGCCGATGATGTCGCCGGGCCACGCTTCCTCGGCGAGGTTGCGCTCGCGGGCCAGGAAAAACACCGGCGCCTGCACCGACATCGTCCGCCCGGTGCGGACGTTCTTCAGTTTCATGCCGCGCGTGAAGCGGCCCGAGGCGAGGCGCACAAAGGCCACGCGGTCGCGGTGCTGCGGGTCGACATTGGCCTGCACCTTGAAGACGAAGCCCGCGACCTCCGGCTCCTGCGGCCGAATTGCCTGCACGCCGTTGGCACCCTGGGCCGGCTGCGGCCGCGGCGCCGGCGCCAGCTCGGCGACGCCGTCCAACAGTTCGCGCACGCCGAAATTGTTGAGCGCGCTGCCGAAGAAGACCGGGGTCAGATGGCCCGAACGAAACGCCTCAGGCTCGAACGGCGCACACAGCCCGCGCGCCATCTCAACCTCCTCGCGCAATTTCGCCAGCGCTGCTTTGGGCAGCCGCCGGGCGAGCTCGGGGTCGTCGAGCCCGCGGCACCGGACCGGCTCGATCACCTGGTCGCGGGCGCTGCGCTCGAACAGCAGCAGCGCGTCGGCGAATAGGTCGTAGGTTCCGAGAAAATCCCGGCCCATGCCAATCGGCCAGGAGGCCGGGGCGACGTCGAGCGCCAGGCTCTGCTCGATCTCATCCAAGAGATCGAACGGGTCGCGGCTCTCGCGGTCGAGCTTGTTGATGAAGGTCACGATCGGCACGTTGCGCAGCCGGCATACCTCGAACAGCTTGCGGGTCTGCTCCTCGATACCGCGGGCGGCATCGAGCACCATGACGGCGCTGTCGACCGCGGTCAGGGTGCGATAGGTGTCCTCGCTGAAATCCTGGTGGCCGGGGGTATCGAGCAGGTTGAACACCCGCCCCTGATGCTCGAAGGTCATCACCGCCGACGAGACCGAGATGCCGCGCTCGCGCTCGATCGCCATCCAATCCGAGCGGGCCCGGCGCCGGTCGCCGCGCGCCTTGACCTCGCCGGCGAGCTGGATCGCGCCGCCGAACAGCAGCAATTTCTCGGTCAGGGTGGTCTTTCCGGCGTCCGGGTGCGAGATGATCGCAAAGGTACGCCGCCGCGCGATCTCGTCGTTGAGCGAGGTCATCAATCGGCTTCAGTTATTTGCCGGAATAGGCCGGCATCCGAGTACCGCGCCACCCCCGAAAGGAGTTGACGCGGACGGTTACGAACGGCCGGCCCGGTTAGGGAGCGGTTATAAGGTACCGAGCTGGCTCTCGCGCACCATCCGCTCATGGCCGTCGGTGGTGTTTTTGATTCGGTATTGCGGCGTATTGCCTTCGAGCGGCAGCAGCCGGACGATGGTATAGCGGCCCCGGCTCAATCGATCGACGCCCGGGTCGGGAGAGAATTCCACCGCCTGGCCGACGCGAAACTTGTGTTGCGACATGCTGATCTCCCCGGCCGCGCATCGCCGCCGGTGCGAAAGGCGCGAACAGCGCCCGGCGGGCGGCGTGACCGCTCACGATGTCGTTTAAGTGGCCCCTGCGAGATCCGACTGCAACTCTATCTTTGCCGCCGCTTTGCCGGGCGGCCCGAATTGCCCGCGGCTCAATAGCCGAGGTTCTGAAAGGATTGCGGCGCCGGGCTGACGACGACATTGCCTTGCGGCTCGACCTCAAGGATCGCCAGCTCGCGCTGAACCAGCCCCTGCGGGGTGAAACGGAACAGCCCGTCGACACCGCTGAACCCGTTCGGGTTGAGGATCGCCTCGCGCGAAAAGGGCGGCCCGCCCTGATCACGGGATAGCACCGCGGCGAGGGCCGCGGCGTCGTAGCCGAGCGAGGCCAGCCGCGGCGGCTCGCGGCCATAGGTGGCCCGGTAGCGCTGCTCGAAGCCGCGCCGCGCGTCGGGCGGCGAGGCGGCGAACCAGCCGCCGTCGAGCGCCGGCTCGTCGCCGATGTCGGGCACGTCCCACAAGCCGCTGCCGAGCAGCCGCGTCGCCCTGGTGTCGAGCCCGGCGGCGACAAGCTTGCGGGCGATCGCTTTCAGCCGGTCGCCGCCATCGGGCAGCAGCAGCGCATCGAAATTCGGCGGTGCCAGCGGCGCCGGCGCGGTCTGATCCGGTGCGGCCGGAGCCGGGCTCGGTGGGGCTGAGCCGGGCGCGGAGCCGCGGCCCGGCAGCAGCCGCTGGATCGCCGCAGAAGCATCGCCGCCGCCCGGGCCGTAAAACGCGGCTTGCGTCACCGCGCCGCCGCTCGCGGACACCGCCTGGCGCAGCGCATCAACCATCAAATGGCCATAGGCGCTGTCGGGGCCGAGTGCGGCGAAGCGGGCGAGCCCGCGCTGGCGCGCATAGGCAACCTCGCGCTCCACCTCCTGCCCCGGCAGAAAGCCCATCAGGAAGGTGTTGCCGCCGGCGAGATCGGTCACCGTCGAAAAGGCGATGATGTCGACATGGGCGTCGCGGGCAATCGGCGCCACCGCCTCGACATCGGCGGCGAGCAGGGGCCCGAGGATCAGGCCCACCCCATCGGCGAGGGCGGCGCGGGCGGCGTTGGCAGCACCGCCGGGAGTGCCCTTGGTGTCGCGCGGCACCAGGGTCAGCTGATCGCCGCCGGTTTCGAACAACGCCAGCTGCGCGGCGTTGAGGATCGCCTGGCCGAGCCCGGCATTGGCGCCCGACAGCGGCACCAGCAACGCGACTTTGGCCGGCCCGGCGGCGATCGGCGGCGGCGGCCGGGTCGGCGGCGGCAGCGGCTGGCCGTAAGGCGGTTGCGGGGTGACGACCGGCGCCGCTACCATCGGCGGCGGCACGCAGGAGGCCAGCGCAGCGACGACGACCAGAACCACGGGGACCAGAACGGGTGAGGCGAACCGGGGGAAATACCAGCGCGGCACGGGCAACCTCGGGTGACGACGGCGGGGGCGGCGAGCCTAGCGGCGCACCCCGGCCGAGTAAACCCGACCCGGCCGAGCCGCCGGCTGCCGCCGCGGGGGCGGCGGCGATGCCGGGTTTGCACCTGGTGGCGACCCCGATCGGCAATCTCGGCGACGTCAGCTTGCGGGCTCTGGAGGTATTGCGCGGCGCCGACCAGATCTATTGCGAGGACACCAGGATTACCGCGCGGCTGCTCGCCCGTCACGCGATCCGGACGCCGCTGCGCACCTACCACGATCACAATGCCGAGACGACGCGCCCGGCGATCCTGGCGGCGCTGCGGCGCGGCGAGCGCATAGCCTTGGTCAGCGATGCCGGGACGCCGCTGATTTCCGATCCCGGCTACAAGCTGGTGCGCGCGGCAATCGCCGAGGAGCTGCCGGTAACGGCGGCGCCCGGCCCATCGGCGGCGCTGACCGCGCTCGTCCTCTCCGGACTGCCGCCGGACGTGTTTCTGTTCGCCGGCTTTCTGCCCAAGCAGCACACTGCGCGGCGCGCGGCGCTGGCCCGTCTGGCGACGATCGAGGCGACCCTGATTTTTTACGAGGCGCCGCCGCGGCTGGCCGCAACACTCGCCGATATGAGCGACACGCTTGGAGCCCGCCAGGCCGTGGTCGCGCGCGAACTGACCAAATTGCACGAGGAGGTGCGGCGCGGTCGGCTCGCCGGGCTCGCCGAGGATTATCGACAAGACGGACCACCGCGCGGCGAGATCGTCATTGTGGTCGGCCCACCCGAGCCCGCCCGGCCCGACCCGGACGAGATCGACCGACGCTTGGCCGCGGCGCTCGACGAGCACGGCGTGCGCGAGGCGGCAACCCGGCTCGCCGAGCAGACCGGGTTGCCGCGCAAGGAGCTCTATCGTCGCGCGTTGGCGATCCGAGAGCGGGCGACGGACCGGACCCGGGACCACGAGCGATGAGGCGGGTCGGGCGCGACAACCTGTTGCGGCGGCGGCAAGCCGAGCGTCGCGGGCGCATCGCGGAGTGGCTCAGCTTGTGGCATTTGCGGGCGCGCGGCTGGCGGATCGTCGCGCGCGGCTGGCGCTGCCCGGCCGGCGAGATCGACATCATCGCCCGGCGCGGCCGGGTGCTGGCGATCGTCGAGGTCAAGTCGCGCGGCGATCTCGGGGTGGCGGCGACGGCACTCGCCCCGCGCCAGCGCCGCCGCATCGCGCGCGCCGCCGAGGCGTTTCTCGCCGCCCGTCCCGACCTCGCCGGGCTCGATCTGCGATTCGATCTGATGCTGGTCGCCCGACGCCGCCTGCCGCGCCACTGGCCGGGCGCCTGGCGCGCCGACGGATAGACGGGCGGCGCTCGGGGCGGGCACCCTGCCCTGCCGGCAACTCCCTGCCGTGGCAGGGAATTCATCGCGGTTGCGGCGATCTGGGCCGAAGCCGGCGGCGACGCCACGACGCCCAGCCGAGAACCGGACCAGGGCCGCGGCTGGAAACGCCGCCGGTTTCTCGTCATCATCCCGAACGGAAATTTTGGCGCCGGGGGGGGTGATCGGTGGCGAATTGCCGGACGGTTCTGGGGCTCGCCCTTGGGCTCGGGTCGATGGTCATGCTCGGCGGCTGCGCCGCGGGGGTCGGCGGCACGGTGGATGATTTCGCGCTCAAGACCAATGTCGAGGCCGCCTTGGCCGAGGCCGACCCGCAGATGCTGGCGGTTCCGCAGGTGACGGTTTACGACGGGCGCGCGTTGCTGACCGGGTTCGCGCCGAGCCCGCAGCTGAAGGCCGGGCTGGCGCAGGCGGCGAGCCAGGTGCCGGGCGTGCACCGGGTCTATGACGAGATCGAGGTGGCGCCACCCGAAGGCCCATGGAACTCGGCGCAGGATGCCTGGATCACCTCGCAGGTCAAATCGGACCTGGTTTTCAACCGCGATGTCCGCTCGGCCAATTACGCGATCGAGACGGTAGACCATTCGGTCTATCTGCTCGGCTCGGCGGCCAGCCAGGCCGAGATCGACGACGCGACCAACACCGCGCGGTATGTGCCGGGGGTGAAGCGGGTGGTCTCGTTGATCGAGGTCCGGCCGGGGGCTGGGCCCGGCGCACCCGGACCAAATCCGTCGGCGGGACCCTACCCCGCGACCGGCGGGCCCGCGCCGGAGATGCCTGGCGCCGCGCCGACCACTCCGGTCGAGGTGCAAAAGCTGTGAGCCTCCGGCATCGCCCGCGCGGTGCTTTTGGTGACGGTGGACAGGCGAGGGTCGAAGAAAATATCGTCCTGTTCCAGTCGACCCGCCGACCAGCAGCGAACCGGAACATGAGCGAGCCGCCGCAACGTCCCGAAGCCCTGCGCCCTGAAGCTGCACGCCGCGAAGTCGAGCGCCCCGACCCCGAGAGCTGCGCGCGCTTTCTGCGCGAGCTGGGCGCCTCCGACGGGCGCGTGCTGCCGATCGCCGAAGCCGCCTTGGCGCTGGCCTCGTTCGAGCGCCAGCGGGTCGATTTCGCCCGCTACCGCGAACATCTGCGGGCGATGGCGCGGGATGTCGGACGCCACCCGGCAGCCTCGGGCGATCTTGCCGAACGGGCCCGCGCGCTCAACGAGATCATCCTGCTGAAATACGGCTATTGCGGCGACGAATTGACCTATGACGACCTGCAGAACGCCAACCTTATGCGGGTGATCGACCGCCGCAAGGGGCTGCCGGTGGTGCTGGGGATCCTGTTTATCGACACCGCCCGCGCCCAGGGCTGGGACGCAGCCGGCCTCGCCTTTCCGGGCCATTTTCTGATCCGGCTGGCCGACCGGGCGGAGCGGCTGATCCTCGACCCGTTTCACGCCGGGCAGGTTTGCGGCGCGGCCGAATTGCGCGAGCTGTTGAAGGCGGTGGTCGGCGAGGACCGCGAGCTGGCGCCGCAATATTACGCGCCGGTTGCCGACCGCGACGTTCTGCTGCGCCTGCAGAACAATCTCAAATCGCGGCTGATCCACGAGCGGCACCTCGAGCGCGCGGTCAAAGTCGTCGACACCATGCTGATGCTGGCGCCCGATTTGGCCGAACTGTGGCGCGAGGCGGGCATGCTGAACCGCGAGCTCGGCAATCTGCGGGCTGCCGCGGCGGCGTTCGAGCAGTACGTGGTGCGCGCCCCCGAGGGTGCCGCCCGCCACCAGGCCGCGGCGATTTTGCAGCAGCTGCGCGGCCAATTGAACTGAGCCGGCGCGCGGCGGCGCCGGTCGCAAACCCGGCGGCGGCGAACGGTGGTCGAAATCATCTCGGGTCCGGCACCAGCCGGCCGCGGAACCGCCGCTCGGCCGGGTTGCCGGCGCATCGTGGCGCGAACCGCCGATCCCCTCTCCGCCCACCTGTTCCACCTGTTTTTTGCAGGTCATTAACAGGTGTCATCGGATCTTCCATGCACGATGTTGCGCCCCTTTGAGGGCGCGCTCTCGGGCGACTGATCGGCGGCAATATGGCAGGTGATTATGGCAACCCGGCGATGGTTGCGCCGGAGCCGGCGGTGGCGATCGGCCGCTGCCGGCGAGCGGTCACGCCCAAGGTCCAGGCTTCCTCGGTCTCGATGCGGCGGCGCTGCGGCGAGGTCAGACCCGGGTCGCCGGCGAATAAGGGCGCCAAGGCCCCGGCGCGGTCGAGTTCGGCGAGCCAGCGGGCGACGGTGCGGACCTGGGCGCGGTCCTTGAATTCGCCCGGCGCCGGCGCCACCGCCCAGAGCGAGGGATAAATTTCGGCGATCACGATCGGCACCGGCGCGGGTGCGGCGAGACCCGATTCGAACGGCCAGATTTGCGCGTGCCCGGCCCAGCGAGGGTCGTCGCGCAGGGCCCGCACCACCGGGATGCCGGTCAAGGCCTGGCCGCCGACCGAGCCCGCGCCCAGCAGCTTCCAGCAGGGTTGCGCGCGCGGAATGTAAAGATCGACCAGCCGGCGTTCGGCGAGCCCCTCGCTGTCGTGACGGCGGTGATGCCGGCCGTGCAAATGCGCTCTGGGAGGCGCCGCCGGGCAGCCCCAGAACGGAAAGGCGCCGCCCGAAACCCGCCGGTTGAGATCGTCGGCGACGGCGAAGCGGTTGTTGCGGTTGCCCGCGTCGTCGGTCAGGAGAGCGGCGATTTCGTCCCACACCGCCCGCCACGGCGCTCCGGCAAGGCCGAGCCGGGCGGCAAATCCGGCCGGATAGCCGAACGGGAAGTCGAAGCCGAGCAACATCCGCTGGCCGCTCGCCAGCGCCGCCGCCAGGCAATCGGCGAGCAGCGTCTTGGCGGCATGGCGGGTCGGCGGGTTGAGCAGGGTTTCCTCGTCGCCGCAGCGCCGGCAGATCCAGATGCTGTCGCGGCCGACCCGCGGCAGGTTCGCGGCACTCCAGTCGACCACGACAAAGCTGTCGAACATCAGCCGCAACGCGGCCGCGCGGCCGATGCGGCCCCGGACGCGGCCCCGGATGCGGCAGCGGATGCGGGGCGGGATGATCCGGCCACCCGGTTGACCGGGCCCGAGCCGCGGCCGAGACTGCCGCCGCCATGAACGGGGCCATCGCCGCCGATCCGCTGCTGCTGCTCGCCGCCGGGCTCGCCGTCGATGCGCTCTTCGGCGACATGCCGGGGGTGTTCCGGCGGATCCCGCATCCGGTGGTGCTGGCCGGCCGCGCCGTCGCGTTCTTCGACCGCAAGCTCAACCGCGAGATCCGCAGCGATGCCTCGCGCCGGGTTCGCGGGATGGTCAGCGTCATCGCGCTGGTCGGGCTCGCCGCCGCCCTCGGGCTCGTGGTCCAGCGGCTGTGCCGCGGCAGCCTCCTTGGTGCCGCGGTCGAAATCCTGCTGATCGCGGTGCTGGTCGCCCAGCGCAGCCTTTATGATCATGTCGCGACCGTGGCGCTGGCGCTCGACCGGGGCGGGCTCGCGGCCGGGCGGGAGGCGGTGCGCCACATCGTCGGCCGCGACCCCAATCGCCTCGATGCGCACGGCGTCGCCCGCGCCGCGATCGAAAGCCTCGCCGAAAACTTCAGCGACGGCGTGGTGGCGCCGGCGTTCTGGTATCTGCTCCTGGGGCTGCCGGGGCTTTTCGCCTACAAGATGGCCAATACGCTCGACAGCATGATCGGGCACAAGACCCCGCACTATCTCGCCTTTGGCTGGGCCGCCGCCCGCTTTGACGATCTGGCCAATCTGGCGCCGGCGCGGATCAGCGGCGTGTTGATCGCCGCCGCCGCGGTTTTTGCCGAGAATTGCCGGGCTGGCCGGGCGGTGGCGATCATGCTGCGCGACGGCGGCAAGCACCGCTCGCCCAATGCCGGCTGGCCCGAAGGCGCGATGGCCGGGGCGCTCGATTTGGCGCTGGCCGGGCCGCGGCACTACGCCGAGGGCCTGATCGTCGACCCGTGGCTCGGCGACGGCACGGCGCGGGCGGCGACCTCGGACATCCATCGCGCGCTCGGCCTCTACAAGCTCGCCTGCCTGGTGCTGGGCGGCCTGGTGCTGGGCGGATGGCTGGCAGCCCATCTCAGCCTGTGGGCGTGATTGCGCCGAGCCGGGGCGGGCGCGCCGCGGCGAGCAGCGCCGAGAGGTCGAGATGGGCTTCGAGGTGGCCGGCCAAGCGGTCGAGCGTCTCCTCGATCTGCTGCTGATAGGCGAGATCGCCGGCGGCGACGCCGAGGCGCGCCAAAAAGGCGCGGCGGAACGGATCGCTGGCGAAGAGGCCGTGCAGATAGCAGCCGGCGACCAGGCCATCGGCGCTGACCGCGCCGTCATCGCGGCCGTCGAGGCTGAGCATCGGCCGGGCGAGGCCAGGCCCGGTGGTGGCGCCGAGATGCATCTCGTAGCCGGCGACCGGCAGGCCGCTGGCCAATTCGCGGCCGGCGACCGCGACCAGCCGCTTTTCGGCGCCGAGCACGGTGTCGAGGTCGAGCAGCCCGAGCCCCGCCGCGGTGGTGCGGCGCCCCTCGATGCCCGAGGGGTCGGCGATGCTATGCCCGAGCATCTGGTAGCCGCCGCAGAGGCCGAGGATGTGTCCGCCGTGGCGGCGATGGGCGAGAATGTCGATGTCCCAGCCCTCGGCGCGCAGGCATTCGAGGTCGCCGATCGTCGCCTTCGAGCCCGGCAGGATCACCAGATCCGCCTCGCGCGGCAGCGGCCGGCCGGGGCGGACCAGGATCAGCTCGACATTGGGCTCGGCGCGCAGCGGGTCGAGATCGTCGAAATTGGCGATGCGCGGCAGCACCGGGACGGCGATGCGCAGCGGCATCGTGCCGGCCCCCGGTGGGAACGCCCCCCTCACCGGGAAAGCCCCCCTCGCCCCACCCTCTCCGCCCGATCGGGGGAGCGGGTTCATGTCGTGGGCGAGGGCCAGCGAATCCTCGGCCGGCAGCAACGCGGCGGCGGCGAAGAACGGCACGGTGCCGAACGAGCGCAGCCCGGTGCGCGCGGTCACCGCCGCAACGCCGCCGTCGAACAGGCGGATGTCGCCGCGGAACTTGTTGACGACATAGCCGGCGAGCAAGCCGCGTTCGCGGTCGGACAGCAGCGCATGGGTCCCGACCAGCTGGGCGATGACCCCGCCGCGCTCGATGTCGCCGATCAGCACGACCGGCACCGCCGCCGCCTCGGCAAAGCCCATATTGGCGATGTCGCCCGGGCGCAAATTGATCTCGGCCGGGCTGCCGGCGCCCTCGACCAGCACCAGATCGGCGGCCGCGCAGAGCCGGGCGAAGGCGGCCAGCACCGAAGGCAACAGGCTCGGCGCGAGCCGGCGGTAATCGCCGGCCGAGGCGCTGCCCCAGACTTTGCCGCCGAGCACGATCTGCGCGCCGTGGTCCGATTGCGGCTTCAACAGCACCGGGTTCATGTCGCTCGCCGGCTCGACCCGGCAGGCCCGCGCCTGCAACGCCTGGGCCCGGCCGATCTCGCCGCCGCCGGCGGTGACCGCGGCATTATTCGACATGTTCTGCGGCTTGAACGGGCGCACCCGCAGGCCGCGCCGGGTGAAGGCGCGGGCGATCCCGGCCAACAGCAGGGATTTGCCGACATCCGAGCCGGTTCCTTGCAGCATCAGTGCCTGCGCCATCAAGCCCGGGCCCCCTGCCGGCGCCGTCGCAAAAGCGTCACGTTGCGCATGGCAGCCGCGCCGCGGCAAGAGGCTGCTGGTAAATTGGCCGGTGGCCTCGTAGCCTGTCGGCATGTTTACCGGCATTGTCACCGATATCGGGCGGGTGCGGCGGATCAAGCCGGGCGAGCTTTCCGAGCTGACGATCGCGACTGGGTTCGATACCTCGGCGCTGGCGCTCGGCGCCTCGATCGCCTGCTCCGGCGCGTGCCTGACGGTGATCGCGGTCGAAGAGGGCGCGTTCACGGTGCAGGCCTCGGCCGAGACCCTGGCGTGCACGACGCTCGGCCATTGGCGAGCGGGCAGCACGGTCAACCTCGAACAATCCTTGCGGCTCGGCGACGAATTGGGCGGCCACCTGGTCTCGGGCCATGTCGACGGGGTGGCCCGGGTGGTCGAGCGGCGGCCCGAGGCGGAGTCGGTGCGCTTTGTGTTCGCCGCACCCAAAGCACTGATGCGGTTCATCGCGCCCAAGGGATCGGTGGCCCTCGACGGGGTCAGCCTGACGGTCAACGAAGTGTCGGGGAGCGAGGTGCCGGGGAGCGCAGTCCCGGCCGACGCGCCGGCGGCGGGACGGTTCGGCGTCAACATCATCCCGCATACGCTCGCCTGCACCACCTTCGAGGCGGCCCAGCCGGGGCAAGAGATGAACCTCGAAATCGACATGATCGCCCGCTACGTGGCGCGCCTGCTCGAGGCGGCGGCGCCGGTCGCTGGCGGGGGTGCGGCACCATGAGCCGGCCGCCGCATATCCTCCTCGTCGAGTCGCGCTATTATGTCCACATCGCCGCGGCGCTGCGGCGCGGGGCCGAGCAGGCGCTGGCCGCCGCCGGGGCCACCCATCAGATGATCGAGGTGCCGGGCGCGTTCGAGATCCCGGCCGCGATCGGGCTCGCCGCGCGGGCCGGCGGCGGGTTCGACGGGTTTGTCGCGCTCGGCTGCGTGATCCGCGGCCAGACCACGCATTACGACCATATCTGCGCCGAGAGCGCGCGCGGGCTTCAGGATCTGGCGGTGCGCGACGGGCTGGCCATCGGCTATGGCATCCTGACCGTCGAGAATGAGGCGCAGGCGCTCGAACGGGCGCCGCCCGAGGGCCGCGACCATGGCGGTGCGGCGGTGCGCGCCTGCCTGGCGATCGTCGCCTTGAAACAGCGCCTGGCGCAGGCTGGCGGATGAACGCCGCCGACGACCATGCCACCGGCGAGGGCCGCCCGCGCCTCGGCGGCCGGCGGCGCACCGTCGCCAGGCTGGCGGCGGTCCAGGCGCTCTACCAGCTCGAGCTCAACCGCGAGCTCGATCCCGAAACCGTGGTGCGCGAATTCGCCCGCTACCGCTTCGACCAGGAGATCGACGGCGACCAATTGGCCGAGGCCGACGCGGCGTTCTTTGCCGACATCGTGCGCGGCGTCGCCGCTGACCAGGAGCGGCTCGATCGCGACCTTTCGACGGCCCTGGT
The DNA here is from genome assembly GCA_963755435.1 of uncultured Alphaproteobacteria bacterium. GTDB lineage: Bacteria > Pseudomonadota > Alphaproteobacteria > ATCC43930 > CGMCC-115725 > AP-15. Next base: position 910,619 of record CAVWJX010000005.1, on the reverse strand, counting down.
CGAGGACTGGCCCCTCAACCGGCTCGATGCGGTGCTGCGCGCGATCCTGCGCGCCGGAGTGTGGGAATTGGTGCACCGGGCCGATATTCCGGCGCGGGTCTCGATCAGCGAGTACATCGCCATCGCCCACGCTTTTTTTGCCGGCAAGGAACCGGGGCTGGCCAACGGCGTGCTCGACCGGCTCGGGCGCAGCCTGCGCGCGGCGGACATGTAGCGGCGATGCCGGCCGGCCCTGCGGACCAAGCGCCGGGCGAGTTCGAGCGCATCCGGCGCTACTTTCGCGCCGCTCGCCGGGCCGGGCGGGCTGGGGTTGCGCGACGATGCGGCCTTGGTCGAGTGCGGCGCCGGACAGCGGCTGGTGATGACCGCCGACGCGATCGTCGAGGGCGTGCATTATCTGCCCGGCGACCCGCCGGACCTGGTCGCCAAGAAGCTGCTGCGGGTCAGTCTGTCGGATCTGGCGGCGATGGCGGCGCGGCCCCTCCATTATCTGCTGACGACGGCATTGCCGGCGAGGCTCGGCGCGGCGTGGATCGAGGCCTTTGCCCGCGGCCTCGAAGACGATCAGCGGCGGTATGGCGTCGCCCTCCTCGGCGGCGATTCTGTCGCGACCACCGGGCCGGCGGTGCTGTCCCTGACCGCGATCGGCGAGGTCGCGGCGGGAGCCGAGATCCGCCGCAGCGGCGCCCGGCCGGGCGACACCGTGTGGGTCTCCGGCACGATCGGCGACGCCTATCTCGGCCTCAAGGTTCTGCGCGGCGATGACCTTGTTGGCCTGGGGCCCTCCTTTGCGGAGGCGCTCGCCGCGCGCTATCAGCTGCCCGAGCCGCGGGTGACCCTCGGCCCGGCGCTCGGCGGCATCGCCCATGCGATGATCGACGTATCGGACGGGCTGGTCGCCGATCTCGGCCATATCTGCGAGACTTCCGGCTGCGCGGCAACCCTCGCACTCGCCAATCTGCCGTTTTCGCCGGCGGCGCTGACCATCCTCGCCGAGGGATGGGCCGATCCCGTGGCCCTCGCCACCGGTGGCGACGACTACGAGCTACTGTTCACCGCGCCGCCCGCGGCCGACGCCAGGATCGCCGAGCTGTCGGCGACCCTTGGCCTGCGCCTCTCGCCGATCGGCCGGATCGAGCCCGGCGACGGCGTGCGCCTCTTCGACCGCGACGGGCGCGAAATCGCGGTCGAGGCCGGCGGATATCGCCATTTCTGAAAACCCGCAGCGCCAGCACCGCTGATCGCGGCCCTCGCCCGGCGCGCCGGCGGGAGGGTGCAGAGCGGCGCTGCCCGGTCGATTGGGGCCTGCCTCGGCGGTTGCCCAAGGGTTAAGCTTCTGCCATGTTCCGCGCGCTTCGACCTGGCTTGGCCGGGTCGTGGAGGGTTCCCGGTTTGCTGGTCGTGAGGCAATCTTTCGGATGATTTACGAATCTTATTATTATCTGGTCATCGGCTGCGGCGTGCTGGCCTTGCTCTATGGCTTTGTCACCAGCCGGCAGGTGCTGAGCGCGAACGCCGGCAACGCCCGGATGCAGGAGATCTCGGGCGCGGTGCAGGTCGGGGCGCGCGCCTATCTCAACCGGCAATATCGCGCCGTCGCCGTGGTCGGCGTGGTGATCCTGATCGTGCTCGGCGCGCTGCTCGGCTGGCGCGTCGCGGTCGGGTATTTGATCGGCGCGGTTTTGTCGGCCTCGGCCGGCTATATCGGCATGAACGTTTCGGTGCGGGCCAATGTGCGCACCGCCCAGGCGGCCCGCGGCGGCTTGAAGCCGGGGCTGGCGATCGCCTTCAAGGCCGGGGCGGTGACCGGGCTTTTGGTGGTCGGGCTCGGCATTTTGGGCGTGTCGATCTATTACTTCATCCTGCGCGCGACGGTGCCCGGCAATGATCTGCGCCCGGTGCTCGAGGCCATGGTGGGCTTGAGTTTCGGCGCCTCGCTGATCTCGATCTTCGCCCGGCTCGGCGGCGGCATCTTTACCAAGGGTGCCGACGTCGGCGCCGATCTCGTCGGCAAGGTCGAGGCCGGCATCCCGGAGGACGACCCGCGCAACCCGGCGGTCATCGCCGACAATGTCGGCGACAATGTCGGCGACTGCGCCGGCATGGCGGCCGACCTGTTCGAGACCTATGCGGTCACGATCGTCGCGACGATGCTGCTCGCCGCGATCTTTTTCACCCCGCCCGCCGGGCAATCGGCGGTGCTGCGCGACAAGATGCTGCTGCTGCCATTGGCGATCGGCGCGGTGTGCATCGTGACCTCGGTGATCGGCACCTATTTTGTCCGCCTCGGCGCCGACCAGCGGATCATGCGCGCGCTCTACAAGGGGCTCGTCGCCACCGGCATCCTGTCGGCCGCAGCGATCGCCGGGGTCATATATTGGTTCGTCGGCTTTTCGCAGCCGCTGGCGATGACGACTGGGGCTTCGGTCACCGGGCTCGGGCTGTGGGCCTGCGCGATCGTCGGGCTCGCGGTGACCGGCCTGATCGTGTGGATCACCGAATACTACACGGCGACAGAATACCGTCCGGTGCGCAGCATCGCCCAGAGCTCGACCACCGGCCACGGCACCAATGTGATCCAGGGGCTGGCGGTGTCGATGGAGGCGACCGCGCTGCCGGTCGTGGTGATCTGCGTCGGCATCATTGCATCCTACCTCGTTTGCGGGCTGTTCGGCATCGCGGTGGCGGCGACGACGATGCTGGCCTTGGCCGGCATGATCATCGCGCTCGATGCCTATGGCCCGGTCACCGACAATGCCGGCGGCATCGCCGAGATGGCCGACCTGCCGCGCGAGGTGCGGCGCACCACCGACGCGCTCGACGCGGTCGGCAACACGACGAAGGCGGTGACCAAGGGCTATGCGATCGGCTCGGCGGGGCTCGCCTCGCTGGTGCTGTTCGCCGCCTATACCGAGGATCTGCAGCATTACTTTCCGAAATTGCAGGTAAACTTCGCGCTGCAGAACCCCTATGTCGTGATCGGGTTGTTTATCGGCGGTCTGTTGCCCTACCTGTTCGGGTCCTTGGGCATGACCGCGGTCGGCCGCGCGGCGGGCTCGGTGGTGGTCGAGGTGCGCCGCCAGTTCCGCGAGATCCCCGGGATCATGGCCGGCACCGCCAAGCCCGATTACGGGCTGGCCGTCGACCTGCTGACCCGCGCCGCGATCCGCGAGATGATCGTGCCTTCGCTGCTGCCGGTGGCAGCCCCGGTGGTGCTCTACATCATCATCGACCTGATCGCCGGCCAGGCGGCGGCGTTCAGCGCGCTGGGTGCGATGCTGCTCGGCACCATCGTCACCGGGATTTTCGTCGCGATCTCGATGACCTCGGGCGGCGGCGCTTGGGACAACGCCAAAAAGTACATCGAGGAAGGCCATCACGGCGGCAAGGGTTCCGAGCCGCACAAGGCCGCGGTCACCGGCGATACCGTCGGCGACCCTTACAAGGACACCGCCGGCCCGGCGGTCAACCCGATGATCAAGATCACCAATATAGTGGCGCTGCTGCTGCTGGCGATCCTGGCCCGATGGGCCCTTTGAGCCAGGCCGGCCGGCGGCGCGGGATCGGCCGATCGAGAGCCCGGCGGCGTCGCCGCGGCGGCGCCGGCTCAGTGCTTCTCGTCGACCGGGTTGGGTCCGGGCGCCTGGCCGCCGTTGCCGGTGCTCGGTGCGCCACCACCGCCGCCGTTGAACCGGCCGAGATTGCCGACGATCTGCTCGAGAAAGGTCAGCTGTCGGCCGGGCGCCGGAGTGGTGCGCGCCACCGGGGTGATGTCCCGCCCGTCTTTCAAGGTCTTGCGGTCGACCGCCTGAACGACACCGTCATTGTTGAAGTCGACGATATAGACTTCCTGGTCGAGCACGCTCGGATCGAAAAACGCCACTCGGCTGGTGCGGCGGCTGATGTAATACCAGGATTTGTCGTCGAACACGCCGACGCTCGACGGCGAGCCGAGGATTTTGACGACCTGGTCCTTGGTGGTTTTGCCCGGGTGGATTTCCGCAAGTTCGTCACGCGGCGGCAGATTGCCGCGCTGCTCGACGGTGGCGGCACAACCGGCCAAGATCATCGCGGCCGACAGTGCCGCGGCAGCACAGGTGAAGCGTAGGTTGGGCATGGCTTGCCAGTTCGACAGGATCGGGTGCAACGAAGTCACGTTCGCGGTTCGCCTCGACTAAGCAGGACCTAGATTGAACAAGAGTGAGATGTCCCCCATCTGCGCAGCGGAGTGTCAGCCCGGCGGCGCTCATTGTCAACAAACCGGCTGGGGGCTCGTTTGATGAGGATTTTCGATTTCCGGCACAAGCCGGTCCGCGATGCGGCGGCGCTGGCCTATGACCGGGTGGTCGAGCAGGCGCGCCGGCCGGTGTTTTTCGCCGGGTATGGCGTGCCCGACACGCTCGACGGGCGTTTCGAGCTGATCTGCCTGCACGCGTTTTTCTATCTCTACCGGATCAAGGCCGAACGGCCGCAGGCCAAGCGGCTCGGTCAGTACTTCTTCGATGCGATGTTCGCCGATCTCGATCGGGCCTTGCGCGAGATGGGGACCGGCGATCTGAGCGTGGGCAAGCAGGTGAAGCGGATGGCGCGCGGCTTTTACGGCCGGATTTGCGCCTACCAGGACGGGGTCGAGAGCGACGATCGGGCGTTGCGCGCGGCGCTCGAGCGCAATCTCTACGGAACCCGGCGCGAATCGGCGCCGCCGAGCGAGGCGATGGCCCGCTATGTGCGCAGGGCGGTGAGCGACCTCGCCCGGCAGCCGGCGGCCGAGCTGCTGGGCGGCCGGGTCCGCTTTCCGCGCGCCGAGGCGATCGAGCCCGGTCTCGCGATGGCCGCAGCGGCGGGGCTTGGGTGAACACGACCGAAGCCGAATTTTCGCGGCCGGTGGCGCTCTCCCGGCTCGGCGTCGAGCCCTTTTGCCAGGGGATCGAGGCCGCTGCCGACGAACGCGAGCGCCTCGCCCGCCGGCTCGGCCTCGAAGCTCTCGACCGGCTGCGAGCGACGGTGACGCTGCGCCGCGGGGCGGGTGAGACGGTTCTGCTCGAAGCCCGATTCGAGGCCGCGTTCACCCAGACCTGCGTCGTCACCCTGGAGCCGGTGCCGGATACGGTTTCCGGGTCGTTCGCGCTGCGCTACGGCCCGGCCGACGCGGCGCCGGACGAGCTCGATGCCGCCGCCGATCCCGATGAGCCGGTGTTCGAGCCGCTGTGCGGGGCGGCGATCGACATCGGCGAAGCGGTGGCCCAGGAATTGTCGCTGGCGCTGCCGGAGTTTCCGCGCCACCCCGACGCCGAGACACCGCAGATCGACGCCGAGCCGCAGCCGGGCGCCGGCTTCGCCGGGTTGGCGAATCTCGGCAAGACCACGCTCGAGTGAGCTGGCGGATGCGGCGCTGGGCGAGCGAGCGGCCTGGTTCGCGCAGCATTTCCGTCCGCGCAGAATTTCCGGTCGCCCGGCCGGGCGGCGCCATCGCTGTTGCCGCGAGCGCCGATTTTGGCTAATTAGCGGGGTTCCCCGCGATCCCCGAAAACGAGTTGGTCCATGGCCGTCCCGAAAAAGAAAACCTCGCCCTCGCGCCGCAACATGCGCCGTTCGCACCATGCGCTGAAGCCCTCCGCCTATGCCGAATGCCCGAATTGCGGCGAGCTCAAGCGGCCGCATCATCTGTGCGAATCCTGCGGCTTTTATGACGGCCGCGAGGTTAGCGCGCCGCGTTCGCAGCCGGCCTGAGAACCCGTCGCGGGAGGCCGCGCAGGGTGAGCGGCGGCATCACCATCGCCCTCGACGCAATGGGCGGCGAGCAGGCGCCGGGCATGGTGCTGAAGGGCGCCGCGATGGCGCTCGAGCGCCATCCCGAGCTGCGCTTCCTGATCTTCGGGGCGAAGCCGGAACTCGGCCCGCTGCTGGCCGGGCTGCCGCGCCTCGGCGCCGCGGCGACCCTGCACCACACCGATGAGGTGGTGCTCGACGACACGAAGCCGTCCCTCGCGCTGCGCAACGGCCGGCAATCGAGCATGCGGCTGGCGATCGACGCGGTCGCCGACGGGCGCGCCGACGGGGTCGTATCCGCCGGCAATACCGGCGCCTTGATGGCGATCGCGAAAAACGTGCTGAAGACCCTGCCCGGCATCGACCGGCCGGCGATCGCCTCGTTCTTTCCGACCCGGCGCGGCGAGAGCGTGATGCTCGACCTCGGCGCCAATGTCGAATGCGACGCCGAGAATTTGGTGCAGTTCGCGCTATTGGGCGACGCTTTCGCCCGCACCGTGCTGGGCCTGATCGAGCCGACCATCGGCCTGCTCAACGTCGGCTCGGAGGAGGTGAAGGGCAATGACGCGGTGCGGGCGGCGGCACTGCGGCTGCGCGGGGCGATGAGCCCGATCCGCTTTCACGGCTTTATCGAAGGCAACGACATCGCCGCCGGGACGGTCGACGTCGTCGTCACCGACGGGTTCACCGGCAATATCGCGGTCAAGACCGCCGAGGGCACGGTCAAGCTGTTCGGCGAGTTTCTCGAAGATGCGTTCCGCCATTCGCTGCTGGGGCGCATCGGCTATCTGTTCGCCCGCGGCACCTTGCGCAAGCTGCGGCTGCGGCTCGATCCGCGCGGCTACAACGGGGCGGTGTTCCTCGGATTGGGCGGAATTGCGGTCAAGAGCCACGGCTCGACCGACGCGCTCGGGTTCGCCAACGCGATCGGCGTCGCGGTCGACATGAAGCTCAACGGCTTTCTCGACCGGACCCGCGAGGATCTGGCGCGGCTTTATGAGACGACGTCCGTGCCGCAGCCGGCGAGCTTCTGAAGCCGGCCATGGAGCTGCGCTCGCAAATCGTCGGCTGCGGCGCCTATCTGCCGGAGCGGATCGTCACCAATGACGAGCTGGCGCTGCGCCTCGACACCTCCGACGCGTGGATCCGCCAGCGCACCGGCATCGGCGAGCGCCGGGTGGCCGCCGCCGGCGAGCTGACCTCCGACCTCGCGGTGCGCGCGGCGCAGCAGGGGCTCGCCGGCGCCGGCATGAACGGCAGCGATCTCGACCTGATCGTGCTGGCGACCGCGACCCCGGACAACACCTTTCCGGCGACCGCGACCCGGGTGCAGGCCCGGCTCGGCATGCACCGCGGCGCGGCTTTCGACATCCAGGCGGTATGCGCCGGGTTTATCTTTGCGCTGGCCGCGGCCGACAATGCGCTGCGCCTCGGGCAGGCGCGCACCGCGCTGGTGATCGGCGCCGAGACGTTTTCGCGGATTCTCGACTGGGACGATCGCGGCACCTGCGTGCTGTTCGGCGACGGCGCCGGGGCGTTGGTGTTGAAGGCGGTGCCCGAGCCGGCGGCGCGCGGCCGCTATGTCCTCTCCAATCACCTGCATTCGGACGGGCGCCAGTACGACATCCTCTATGTCGATGGCGGGCCGTCATCGACCGGCCAGACCGGCTTCCTCAGGATGGAAGGGCGCGAGGTGTTCCGCCAGGCGGTGGCGCATCTGAGCGAGGTGGTCGACGAGGCGCTCGCCGCCAACCGGCTGACCGCGGCCGACATCGACTGGCTGGTGCCGCATCAAGCCAACAGCCGGATCATCGCCGGGGTCGGCAAGAAGCTCGGGCTGCCACCCGAGAAGGTGGTCAGCACGATCGAGCGCCACGCCAACACCTCGGCCGCCTCGATCCCGCTGGCCTTGGCGGCGGCGGTGGCCGACGGGCGGATCCGGCCCGGCCACCTGGTGCTGATCGAAGCGTTGGGCGGCGGGCTGACCTGGGGGGCGAGCCTGGTGCGCTGGTAGCGCCGGGTTCGGCGCCGGCCCGGCCACGGCTCGGCGGAAGCCTCCGGGCCACGGCTCGGCCCAACAGCTCGACGCAACGCTTTGGATTTGACGGCATTTTCCGGTCGCGCTAACCTTCGCCAAAAGCGGGGAGGGCTAAATGGCCGGGCATACGGTGACGCGCGCTCAGCTGAGCGAGGCGGTCTATCAAGAGGTCGGCCTGTCGCGCAACGAATTGGCCGAACTTGTCGAATTGGTGATCGCCGAGATCTCCGGCGCGCTGGAACGCGGCGAGATGGTCAAGATCTCGTCGTTCGGCAGCTTTGCGGTGCGGCAGAAGGGGCAGCGGATCGGCCGCAATCCCAAGACCGGCCAGGAAGTGCCGATCAGTCCGCGCCGGGTGCTGGTATTTCGCGCCAGCCATTCGCTGAAGGACCAGATCAATAGCGGGCTCGGCGAGAGCGGCGAGGATCAGCCGGCGGCGGCCAAGGCGGCCAAGGCGCCGCTGGGCTGAGGTGAGCGCGGCCGAGCCGGATCGGGCGGACCCGATTCCGGCGGACGCGGCTCGGGCGGACGTGACGCCGGCAGACGTGGCTCCGGCGGGCGAGCCCGAGGCAGCCGTGACCGGGGCGGCTCGGCGCAACGGCAAATCGGCCGCGGCGTTTTGGACGACCGGCGAAGTCGCCGACGCGCTCGACCTGCCGGCGCATGTGCTGCGCTTCTGGGAATTGCGGTTTGCCCAGATCAGGCCGCTGAAGCGCGCCGGCGGCCGGCGCTATTACCGGCCCCAGGACGTCGAATTGTTGCGCCGCATCCGGCACTGCCTCTATCGCGACGGCTACACGATCCGCGGCGTGCAGAAGCTGTTGCGCGACGGCATGCTGCGCGCCGACCAGCCTCCGCCGCCGCCACCGGCCGGCGAGGTGGTGCTGGCCGAGCCGAGCCCGGCGACGCCGTTCGCGTCCGACCCGATGGCCGAGCCTGCCGCAGCCGCCGGCAGCCCGGCTTCGTCCCGCGAGGCGCTGCGCGCGGCGCTCGAAGCGGTGCAGCGCGACCTCGAGGAGATCCGGGCATTGCTCGACAAGCTCGTCTTGCGCTGAGGTTCGCCGTGGCCTCGAGAGGGCGCGGTTGCGCGGCGGGTGGCGGGCGGCTATGATTCTTGCTTCGGCGGGAGCCGCCCCGGTCGGAGCGTAGCGCAGCCTGGTAGCGCATCAGCATGGGGTGCTGAGGGTCGAGAGTTCGAATCTCTCCGCTCCGACCAATCCCGTCTCCCGCGCCGCCGGATCGCACCGACGCGCAGGAGGACGGCATGAACGATGGCAAACCCGCTCGCGAGCCGAATCAGAACTCCAGTCTCGAACCCTGGCAATGGCCCGAGGCGGAATGGCGCAAGCGGGTCGAGCGGGTCCGCGCCGGGCGGCGGCTGCGGCCGGCGGAATGGCCGGGCGGGGCGCGTTGCGCGGTGGCGCTGTCGTTCGATAGCGACCATGAGACGAGCGACCTGCGCGACGGCGGCAACTCGATCGGCCGGCTCGCCTGGGGCCAGTTCGGCAACCGGGTCGGCGTGCCGCGCATCCTGAAGGTGCTCGAAAAGCATGCGGTCAAGGCGAGCTTCTACGTGCCGGCGGTGACCGCGCTGCTGCATCCCGACGAACAGCGGCGGGTGGTCGCCGAGGGCCATGAGATCGGCATCCACGGCTGGATTCACGAATTGAACTCGGTGCTGCCCTACGAGGCCGAACGCGATTTGATGTTGCGCTCGGCCGATGTGCTCGAACAGACCAGCGGGGTGCGGCCGGTCGGGCTGCGCACGCCCTCCTGGGATTTCAGCCGGCACACCCTGGAGATCGAGCAGGAAATGGGGCTCGCCTATGATTCGTCGCTGATGGCGGACGAGGATTGCTACGAATTGCTGCTCGACGGGGCGCCGACCGGGGTCGTCGAATTGCCGGTCGAATGGGTGCGCGACGATGCGGTCTATTTCATGATGAACCGGTTTTCGGCATTGCGGCCGTATACGCCGCCGGGCGACGTGTTCGACATCTTCCGCCGCGAGTTCGACGCGGCCCATGCCGAAGGCGGGCTGTTCCAGTTGACCATGCACCCGCACGTGATCGGCTACCGCTCGCGCATCTGGATCCTCGACGAGATCATCCGCCATGCCAAGGCGCGAGAAGGCGTGTGGTTCGCGACCCACGCCGAGGTGGTCGATTGGGCGAAGCAGCACGCCGCTTGAGGATTGGCGGCGCCGATGGTTGAGGCGCCCGCGCCCGCGCCGAGCCGGTGCGGCTATGTCGCGCTGATCGGCGCGCCCAATGCCGGCAAATCGACGCTGTTGAACCGGCTCGTCGGCCGCAAGCTGGCGATCGTTACGCCGAAGGCGCAGACCACCCGCACCCGCCTCCTCGGCATCGCGATCGAGGGCGCCTCGCAGCTGGTGTTTGTCGACACCCCCGGCATCTTCGCGCCGCGCCGCCGGCTCGACCGGGCGATGGTCAGGGCGGCCTGGTCGGGAGCCGAGGATGCCGACGAGACCGTGCTCCTGGTCGACGCCGAGCGCTCGGGATCGGGGCGCGGCATCGACCGCGACACCAGGCGCATCCTCGATCGCCTCGCCGAGCGCGGCCGCCGCTCGGTGCTGGCCCTGAACAAGATCGACCTGGTGCGCCGCGACGCCCTGCTCGGGCTCGCCGCGAGCCTGGCGAAGGCCGGGAATTTCGATCCGGTGTTCATGATTTCCGGGCTTGGCGGCGACGGGGTCGAGGATCTGAAGCACCATCTCGCCGGGGCGGTGCCATTGGGCCCGTGGCTGTTTCCCGAAGATCAGCTGTCGGACGCACCCGAGCGGCTGATCGCCGCCGAGATCACCCGCGAGCAGGTGTTTCTGCAGTTGCACGACGAATTGCCCTATGCCTCGACGGTCGAGACCGAGAGCTGGCAGGACCGGCCCGACGGCAGCGTGCGCATCGAGCAGGTGATCTATGTCGAGCGCCAGAGCCAGCGCGCGATCGTGCTCGGCGAGGGCGGCCAGCGGATCAAGGCGATCGGCGCCCGCGCCCGCGCCGAGCTCGCAATGCTGCTGGAGCGGCGGGTCCATCTGTTCCTGTTCGTCAAGGTGCGCCAGCATTGGGGCGAGGACCGCGAGCGCTTCGCCGCGCTCGGCCTCGATTACGACGCCTGAGCCAGCCGAATATGGAATGGCGCGACGTCGGCTTTGTCGTGGGGGTGCGCCGGCACGGCGAGAACGGGCTGATCGTCGAACTGCTGACCCGCCGGCACGGGCGGCATCTGGGGCTGGTGCATGGCGGCCAGTCGGCCAAGAGGCGCCCGGTCTTGCAGCCGGGCAACGAGGTCGCGGCGGCCTGGCGCGGGCGTTTGCCGGAGCATCTCGGCGCCTTCGCTTGCGAATTGGTGGCGGCCCATGCCGCTCGCCTGATCGACGATCCCGACCGGCTCGCCGCACTCGCCGCGGCGGCGGCGCTGGCGACGGCGACGCTCCCCGAGCGCGAGCCGCACGAAGATGTGTTCGCGGCGTTTGCCGGGCTGCTCGAAGCCCTCGATTCGGCGCCGGATTGGCCGGCGCGCTATGTCGCCTGGGAGTGCAGCCTGTTGGCCGCATTGGGTTTCGGTCTCGACCTGAGCCGCTGCGCGGCGACCGGCGCCACCACCGGCCTGGCCTATGTCTCGCCGCGTTCGGGCCGCGCGGTGTCGCGCGAAGCCGGCCGGCCCTATCATCACAAGCTATTGGCGTTGCCGGCGTTTTTGTGGCGGGAGGCGATCGCCGATAGGGCCGAGGTCGCCGCCGGCCTGCGGCTTACCGAGCATTTCCTGGCGCACCACGTGCTGGCGCCGCACGGCCATGGCCTGCCGCCGGCGCGCGACCGCTTCGTCCAGCGCATGCGGCAACGCGCCGTCGCCGCTACCATCGACGGCTGAACCGCCCGAGGTCATCCACCCATGGCTGCTAGCGTCCTCTCCGGCGAGATCCGCGAGGTCGATTTCGCCGAGGCGCTCGGCGAGCGCTATCTGTCCTATGCGCTGTCGACGATCATGTCGCGTTCGCTGCCCGATGTGCGCGACGGGCTGAAGCCGGTGCATCGCCGCATCCTGCATGCGATGCAGCAGCTGCGGCTCGACCCGGCCTCGGGCTACAAGAAATGCGCCCGCGTCGTCGGCGACGTGATCGGCAAATTCCACCCGCATGGCGAACTGGCGGTCTATGACGCGCTGGTCCGCCTCGCCCAGGATTTCGCGCAGCGCTATCCGCTGGTCGACGGCCAGGGCAATTTCGGCAATATCGACGGCGATAACGCCGCGGCGATGCGCTACACCGAAAGCCGGTTGTCGGCGGTGGCGCAGGCGATGCTCGACGGCATCGACCAGGACGCCGTGGATTTCCGCCAGACCTATGACGGCGAGGACCGCGAGCCGGTGGTATTGCCGGGGCGGTTTCCGAACCTCTTGGCCAATGGCGCCTCGGGCATCGCGGTCGGCATGGCGACCAGCATCCCGCCGCACAATGTGGGCGAGTTGTGCGCGGCGCTCTTACAGCTGATCGACGATCCGGCGGCCGGGGTCGAGGCGCTGCACGCGCATATCCCGGGCCCCGATTTTCCGACCGGCGGGGTCCTGGTCGAGCCGGCGGCGAATATCCGCCAGGCCTACGAGACCGGCCGCGGCAGCTTTCGCCTGCGGGCGCGCTGGCAAAAGGAGGCGCTGGGCCACGGGCTTTTCCAGATCGTCGTGACCGAGATGCCCTACCAGGTGCCCAAGGGCCGGCTGATCGAACGGATCGCGGCACTGCTCGACGAGAAGAAATTGCCGCTGCTGGCCGACATTCGCGATGAGTCGACCGAGGATGTGCGCCTGGTGCTGGAGCCGAAGACGCGCAACGTCGAGGCCGAGATGCTGATGGAGCAGCTGTTCCGGCTGACCGAGCTTGAGGTGCGCGCGCCGCTCAATCTGAACGTGCTCGACCCACACGGCGTGCCGCGGGTGATGAGCCTGAAAGCGGCGCTGCAGGCGTTTCTCGACCATCGCCGCGAGGTGCTGCAGCGCACCAGCCGCCATCGCCTCGCCGCGGTCGCCCGCCGCCTCGAAATCCTGAAGGGCCAGATCATCGTCTATCTCAACCTCGACGAGGTGATCCGGATCATCCGCGAGGCCGACGAGCCGAAGGCGGAAATGATGGCGCGCTGGGAATTGAGCGAGGTCCAGGCCGAGGCGATCCTCAATTTGCGGCTGCGCGCCTTGCGGCGGCTCGAAGAAATCGCGATCAGGAAGGAGATGGCGGCGTTGTCGGCCGAGGAGGCGGGGCTGGCGCGGCTATTGGCGAGCGAGCGGCGGCAGTGGCGCGCGGTGGCCAGTGAAGTGCGCCGGACCCAGGCCGAATTCGGCGGCGACACCGCACCTGGCCGGCGCCGCACCGCGCTCGCCGAGGCGCCGACGATCGGCGAAATCCCGGCCGAAGCGATGGTCGAACGCGAGCCGGTGACGGTGCTGTGCTCGGCCAAGGGCTGGGTGCGCGCGGTCAAGGGGCACGGCGCCGCCGCGGCCGAGCAGAAATACAAGGAGGGCGACGGCCCGCGATTTGCGATCCCGGCCGAGACCACCGACCGCCTCGTCGTGTTCGCCACCAACGGCCGGTTTTATACGATCGGGGTTGACCGGCTGCCGGGCGGGCGCGGCCAGGGCGAACCGCTGCGGGTGATTGTCGACCTACCCAACGAGCACGACATCGTCGCGATGTTCCCTTACCGGGCGGGCATGGAATTGCTGGTGGCGGCGAGCGACGGGCGCGGTTTTGTCGTCGACGGCGACGAGGCGGTGGCCCAGACCCGCGCCGGCAAGCAGGTGCTGACCGCGGGCGAGGGTGCGGTGGCGCGCCTCTGCGCCCAGGCCGAAGGCGGCGACGCGGTGGCGCTGGTCGGCGACAACCGCCGAATGCTGGTGCTGAAGCTCCAAGAGATCCCGCTGATGACCCGCGGACGCGGGGTCATTCTGCAGCGCTACAAGGCGGGCGGGCTCGCCGACGCCAAGGTGTTCCGCCTCGCCGACGGGCTCACCTGGCGCCAATCCGAAAGCCGCACCCGCACCGAGCCCGATCTCACGCCCTGGCTCGGGCCGCGCGGCGGCGCCGGCCGGCTCGTCCCCAACGGCTTCCCGCGCTCGAACCGGTTCTCTGATCATCACGCGCCGGCGGCGGTGCGGATTGGTAATTGGCGCCCGAGCGGGCTATTTTCCGGCAGACCCGCGGCATCAGGAGCGCTGAGATGAGCGACACGCCGACCATGCTGGCCCTCGGCGAGGACTATCCCGAATTGCGCCAATCGGTGCGCCGGATCTGCGAGGGCTATCCGGGCGAATATTGGCGCAAGCTCGAAGCCGAGCAGGCCTATCCGACCGAATTCATCGAGGAATTGACCCGGGCCGGGTTTCTCGCCTCGTTGATCCCGGAGGAATATGGCGGCTCGGGCCTGCCGTTGCGCGCCGCCGCGGTGATTCTCGAGGAGATTAACGCCTCGGGCTGCACCGCGAGCCAGGGCCACGCCCAGATGTACATCATGGGCACCGTGCTGCGTCATGGCAGCGCCGAGCAGAAGGAGCGCTATCTGCCCAAGATCGCGTCCGGCGAATTGCGGCTGCAGGCGTTTGGCGTGACCGAGCCGACCACCGGCTCCGACACCACCAAGCTCAAGACCCGGGCGGTGCGCGAAGGCAACCATTATGTCGTCAACGGGCAGAAGGTGTGGACCTCGCGCGCCCGCCATTCCGACCTGATGCTGCTGTTGGCGCGCACGACGCCGGTCGCCGAGATCAAGCGGCGCACCGACGGACTCTCGGTGTTTCTCGTCGATCTGCGCGAGAATTTGGGGCACGGGGTCGAGATCCGGCCGATCGAGGCGATGATCAACCACAACACCACCGAGGTGTTTTTCGACAATCTGAAGGTGCCGCCCGATGCGCTGATCGGCGAGGAGGGCAAGGGCTTTCGCTATATCCTCGACGGCATGAACGCCGAGCGCATCCTGGTGGCCCAGGAATGCATCGGCGACGGCCGCTGGCTCCTCAAAAAAGGCGTCGACTACGCCAAGGAGCGGGTCGTCTTCGACCGCCCAATCGGCCAGAACCAGGGGGTGCAGTTCCCATTGGCGCGTGCCTTTGCCGAACTCGAAGCCGCCGACATGATCTGCCGCCGCGCCGCCGCCCTGTTCGACGCCGGCGAGGAATGCGGTGCAGACGCCAACATGGCGAAATTGCTCGCCTCGGAGGCGACCTGGCACGCCGCCGAGGCGACCTTTGCCACCTATGGCGGCTTTGCCTTTGCCCGGGAATACGACATCGAGCGCAAATGGCGCGAGGTCCGGCTCTACCAGACGGCACCGATCTCGACCAATCTGATCTTGGCATATCTCGGCCAGCACGTGCTGGGAATGCCGCGCTCGTATTGAGCCGCTGCCGAGAATTTCCGAAAGCAACGGCGAGTATCGGGATGGCCAACCCCGTTCACGAGGCCAATCGCCGGCGCTGGGATGCAGGCTCACATGGCTGCGCGATATCGCTGGGCAGTGTGTCGCGGTCCTCGGGAGCGACGACAACCAGGTCGTCTTTGCGTTGTCCGGTCTGAGAGCGAAGGGACCAGTATCGACACGATCGCTGCTGCTGGTCGGCCGCCGCAATGGGTAAAGGCCGCGACCTGCTCGCGTTTGCTGTTGAAGCCCTCCGTCCCGGCTTTCCTGGCGAAGGCCAGGACGCACAGTGCTCGCAAACTCTGCGTTCCGGTCCTTCTTCGGACGATCGCGCCGAATTGCGAATCACCGGGGGTGGAGAGATGGGTCCCGGCCTACGCCGGGAAAGCGATGCTGCCGGTGACCCGGCGTAGGTGCGGCTAGGGTGTGCGCGATCGGTGGGTCGGCGTATTCTCGTAGGTAGCGGTCGGCGTAAGATCGGCGTCCGGGTGAGCCTCGTGCCGCAGCGGGACGCCGGTTAGGTTCGACGCCTGGCTAAGAGCAGAAAGGAAATGGCATGCTGGCGATGTGGGTCAAGGTTCGGGTCAAGCCCGATGCGCGCGAGCGCTTTCTGAAGGCGATCGAGGTCGATGCCCTCGGCTCCGAGCGCGACGAGCCGGGCTGCCTGCGCTTCAACGTCCTGCAGGACGGGCAGGACCAGAATGTCTACTATTTCTACGAAGTCTACCGGGACGAGGCGGCGCTGGAGGCGCATCGGGCCGCACCCCACTATGCCGTCTGGCGCGCGGCCGCGGACACCTTGGATGGCGCACCCCAGGCGACGCGCTGTCAGCCCGTCTTTCCCGCCGCAGCCGGGTATTGGGACCGAAAAGGCTCGCCTTAAAGGCCGCGCCGATTTCCACCGACCGGATCCTCGCCGATCTCGGCGGCCACGCGCCGGGAACACCGTCCCGGTAGGGGTCCGCTTGCGGCGGGGTGTCGGCAGCACCATCTTTGGTTGAAAGACGGCGAGGAGGGAGTTCATGACCATCCATCTCGACCACACCATCGTGCCGGCCCATGACAAGGAGGCCTCGGCGCGGTTTTTCGCGCGGATCTTCGGGCTCGAATATCAGGGGCCGATGTCGCATTTCGCGCCGGTCCGGGTCGACGAGAACCTGACCATCGATTTCGACGATCGGGACGGGTTCGAGCGCCACCATTATGCGTTCAAGGTCGGCGAGGCCGAGTTCGACGGGATTTACCAGCGGGTGCTCGGCGAGGGCCTCGTCTATGGCAGCGGGCCGCGTTCGGCCGAGGACATGACGATCAACCATCGCCATGGCGGCCGCGGCTTTTATTTCCGCGACCCGAACGGGCACCTCTATGAGGTGCTGACCGCCTGATGGCAGCGCCGCAGCGGCAGCAGCCGGACGAGCGAGCAGAGGCCGGCTGGCCGGGCGCCGCTTCGGCACAGGACGTGGTGCTGGTCCACAGCTCCGACATTCATGTCGACGACAGCCGCACCGCGGCGGTGCATGGCGGCGACGGCACGGCCGGGCTCGCGGCGGTGCTGGCGACGGCGCGGGAGTTGCGCGCACAGCTCGTCCTTCTCGCCGGCGACACCTTCGAAGCCAACAGTCTCGGCGCCGCCGTGATCGACCGCGCCGCAAGGCTGCTGGCCGAGGCCGGCATGCCGGTGGTGATCCTGCCCGGCAACCATGATCCGGCGCTGCCTGGTTCGGTCTATGTCCGTGGCGGGCTGGCGCAGATCGCAAACCTCGCGGTCCTGGGCGTCACCCATGACGAGGCCGTGCCGTTCCCGGCCTATGATCTTGAAATCTGGGGGCATGCCCATCGCGACTATGTTGACATGCCGCCGTTGCGCGGGCCGCGGCCGCGCGCCAGCCGCTGGCAGGTCGCGGTCGGGCATGGCCATTACGAGCCGCCGGAGACCCGCGCCAACCCGTTGCGCCCGTCCTGGGTGTTCGGCGACGAGGAGATCGCGGCCACCGCCGCCGACTATCTGGCGCTGGGCCACTGGGACCGGCCAATGCAAGTCGGCAGAGGCGCCGTGCCGGCCTATTATTCTGGCTCCCCCGAACTGGCGCAGACCGTCAATCTGGTGCGCTTGACGGCGGTAGGCGAGGTCGTCGTCACCCGTGAAGCATTGCGACGCTAGGCGCGCCTTGGTTCATTTCCACCTGTTGGCGTCAAGACGTGGATGCCCAGATCAAGTCCGGGCAAGGGGTTTTCTGGACGGAACGCAGGCCGTCTTGGCTCAGGCGCTGAGCGCTTCGATCTCGGCGGGCGTGTAGCCGATCGCGCCAAGCACCTCGGCGGTGTGCTGGCCGAGGGCGGCGGCGAAGGGCTGGGCTGCGACAGCAGCGGCGGACAGGCGGAATGGCGGATTGAGCGCCAGAAAGCTGCCCCCGGCATCGGCAATTTCGGTAAAAGCGTCGCGGTGGGCGAGCTGCGGGTCGGCCATCGCCTCCTTGACCGTGCGGTAGGGCGAGGACGGCACCCCGTGGCGGTCGAAGATCGCCTGAACCTCGGCGGTGGTAAGTTCCTTTGACCAGAGTTCCAGTTCGTCGACGAGGTCGCCCCAGTGCCGCCGCCGATCGGTGTATCGGGCGAAACGCGGATCGGTGATCCAGCCGGGGTGGCCGCTCGAGACGGCGAGGTTCTGAAAGCTCCGCTCGCTGGCGATCGCCGGCATGATGTAGCCGTCCCTGGTGGCGATCGGGCCGAAGATCGGCCGGCCGGGCGGCACGACGGTGAATTGCGCCGCCTGGATCTCGCTCAGGGTCAGGCTCAGCATGCTTTCGAGCATCGACACGTCGATCATCTGACCCTCGCCGCTCACCTGGCGCCGGTAGAGTGCCGTCATGATCGCGCCAAAGGCATAGGTGCCGGTCAAGACGTCGGCGATGAAGATGCCGCAATAATCCGGCCGCCGCGGTTCCTCCTGGTGCGCGATCTGGGCCAAATCATAGCCCGACGAGGCATGGATCACCGGCGCATAGGCCGGCAATTCGGCCGACGGACCGCTCTGGCCGTAGCCCGATATCGCGCAATAGACGAGGTCGGGCTTGATCTCTCTGAGCGCCGCGTAGTCGAGGCCGAAGCGGCGCATCACCCCGGGACGGAAGTTCTCGACGACGATGTCGGCGGTGGCGACGAGCCGGCGTGCCGCCTCGGACCCGCGCGGCGATTTCAAATCGAGGACGACGCTCTTCTTGCCGGCGTTCAACTGGCCGAAGCTGGTGCTGGCGCCGGCGCGCAGCGGCGGCCGGGTGCGCATCATGTCGCCCTCGGGCGCTTCGATCTTGATCACCTCGGCGCCGAGATCGGCCAGCATCCGCCCGCAATGCGGCCCGGCGATCGTGGTCGTGAAATCAATGACGCGCAGCCCGCCCAAAGCGCTGTTCATCCGGCTTTCTCCTCACCCGGCCCGATGCGGCAGGGTCGGGACGAGCGCGCAAATGTCAAGCCGCGACCATTTCGGATGCGGACAGGCGACTTGCATTCGGCCGGGTTCGGTGCCAAGAGAGCCGCCGGCTTCTGGAGGGAGGATCGACATGGCGTTTCGCAATATCCAAGCCGGGATGGCGCATTATCGCGGCCATGGCGGCGACCGCGGCGAGGCGTATTACGCGCACCCGGCCAATGACGGGCCGCATCCGGGCGTCGTCGTGATCCATCACATGCCGGGCTGGGACGAGTGGACCTGCGAGGTCGCCCGCAAATTCGCCCATCACGGCTATGCCGCGGTGGCGCCGAGCCTCTATTTCCGGGTTGGCGACGGCGCCCATGAAGCGGTCGTCAACAAGGTGCGCGAGGGTGGCGGCGTGCCCGACGAGCAGATGCTCGGCGACGTCACCGGGGCGATCGACTATCTGCGCTCGCAGCCGCATGCCAGCGGCAAGGTCGGGGTGATCGGCTTTTGCTCGGGCGGGCGGCAGACCTATCTGGTCGCGGCCAAGCTGTCGCATCTGATCCAGGGTGCGGTCGATTGCTGGGGCGGCAACGTCATCGTCGACGACAAGTCGCGGCTAACCAAGGCGCAGCCGACGGCGCCGATCGAATTTACCTCGGGCATCAACACGCCGCTCTTGGGCCTGTTCGGCAACGAGGACCCCAACCCGTCGGCGGACCAGGTCAACCGCACCGAGGCCGAGCTGAAGAAGCACGGCAAAAACTACGAATTCCACCGCTATGACGGCGCCGGCCACGCCTTTTTCGCGCATTACCGGCCGAATTACCGGCCCGAGCAGGCGGTCGACGGCTGGCACAAGGTCTTTGCCTTCTTTCACAAGAACCTGGGTGCGCCGCGCAGCTAGCGGCGGCCGCGCTCGGACGCGGTGCGGGCGACCGCGCCGCGACGCCGATCGCCAATCAGCGCGAACCCGACCCCGATCAGCACGGTCATCAGCGCATCGGTGATCTCCGCCGACCGGTCCGGGAGATAGGTTTCCGCCCAGCTGGTCGCGAGCAGCATGCCGGCAACGATGGCGACGGCCAGCGCCAGCCGCATTCCGGCGTTGCCGAGGAGGAAGAGCAGGCTGCCGTAGAGAAAGCATTTCTCCAAAAACGACAGTGCCGCGATTTCGACCGAGCCGTTCATGAAGCCATTGAACGGGACCCAGTCAAAGGGGCGGGCGAAGGCCGCGAAGGCGAAGGGCTGCAGCCGCTCGATCACCACGTAGCCGCCGAGAACGAGGAACAGCAAACCCGACCGCAGCCGATGATCGAGGCCACGAAGGACCGGCCAAAGGCAGATCGCCACCGCCGCGCCGACCACCTCGGCGGCGCTGAGGATCGTCGAGACGATCAGCACCCGCGCGCCCAGAATGGCGGCCGCGAAGAGTGGCGCCAGCACCCCCGAGCGGCGGCGGCCGACGATCGCTTCGATGAGGGCGAATAGCGTGAGCCAGATCGCGGCATGCCGATAGAGCGCGATCGGCGCTGGAATTGGGTCGAGGATCAGCGGCCGCAGCGCGTGCCAATATTTGTGCAGGTCGATCGTCGGCACATAGGGATAAAGGCGATAGGCGACCCAGTCGGCGACCAGCAGCACCGGGACCGGCCGTGCCGCGATTTCCTGAAACAGGGGAAAGCGCACGCGGCCGGAGAACACCATCGCCACCGGGGCCGCGATCAATGTGCCGATCGTGTTGGCGTATAGATCGCTCGCGGCGGTATCGCGACCGACGTCGTAGTATTGCGTCAGCTCCATCGCCAGCGACAACAGCGCGCCGCCGGCGACCACCAGGAGAAGCCGGAGCCCGAACCGGACATTTCTGGGAAACGACATCATGCCGAAGAACCCCAACGGCATGTATAAGAGGATATTGGCCAGGAAATCGCCGGCAGCGGGGCGGTCTGCCCAGCTGTCGAGCAGCACGCCGAGCGGGTTGCCGCCGGCGGCCGGTACGCTGAACTCGAACGGGTAGAGCGAGCCGTACACGATGACCATCGCCACGAGTGCCGTGACGATCGCATAGTTGCGCAAGCGGCCTGACACGTCGATCGGTTGCACCGGCATGGGTCGCAAAATACCGGCGACGGTTCAGGTCGCCTATGCTCGCGTTGGCGATGGCGCTCGGGAGGGGTCCCCTCCCCCGGCACCGCCGAGGCGGAAGACCGCCGCGACCGCTCGGCCGGCTGGCACCCGGCTTCGGAGCAGGGTTGGCGGGTGCCGGCGGATTGGCCACATTAGGCGCTGAGCGGAACCGGGGAATGCGATGACCAGCGAGGCGGCGGCAGTGCACGAGAAGGGGCCGGCGGGGCGCGACTTCATCCGCGACATCATCGAGGCCGATCTCGCCGCCGGTCGGGTCAAAGAGGTGGTGACCCGGTTTCCGCCCGAGCCCAATGGCTATCTTCATATCGGCCACGCCAAGTCGATCTGCCTCAATTTCGGGGTGGCGCAGGAATATGGCGGGCGCTGCCATCTGCGCTTCGACGACACCAACCCGACGCGCGAGGAACAGGAATATATCGACGCAATCGAGCGCGACGTGCGCTGGCTCGGCTTCGACTGGGGGCCGCATCTCCATCACGCATCCGATTATTTCGAGCAGCTCTACGATTGGGCCGAAGCGCTGATCCGCAGCGGCGACGCCTATGTCGACGATCTGCCGGCCGAGGACATGCGCAGAATGCGCGGGACCCTGACCGAGCCTGGCCGCAACAGCCCGTTTCGCGAGCGCGGCACGGCCGAGAACCTCGACCTGTTCCGCCGCATGCGCGCCGGCGAATTTCCGAACGGGGCGCGGGTGCTGCGCGCCAAGATCGACATGACGGCCGGCAACATCAATCTGCGCGATCCGGTGCTCTACCGCATCCTGCATACCGCGCACCCGCGCACCGGGACCAAATGGTGCATCTATCCGAGCTATGATTTCGCGCACGGCCAGTCGGACGCGATCGAGGGCGTCACCCACTCGCTGTGCACGCTCGAATTCGAGGACCATCGGCCGCTTTACGACTGGCTGCTCGACCATCTGCCGGTGCCGTCGCGGCCGCGGCAGTACGAGTTTGCCCGCCTCAACATCGATCACACGGTGCTCTCGAAGCGCTTTCTGACCGAGCTGGTTAGCCAGCACCGGGTCGCCGGCTGGGACGACCCGCGCATGCCGACCCTGGCCGGGCTGCGGCGGCGCGGGGTGCCGGCGGCGGCGATCCGCGATTTTGTCGGCCGGGTCGGCGTCGCCCGCGCCAACAGTCTGGTCGACGTGGCGATGTTCGACCACGCGCTGCGCGAGCAGCTGAACCGGACGGCGCCCCGGCGGATGGCGGTGCTGCGCCCGCTGAAGCTGGTGATCGAGAACTATCCCGAAGGCGGCCCCGATGGCGCTGGGGAGGAGCTCGACGCGGTCAACAACCCCGAAGACCCGGCCGCCGGAACCCGCCAGGTCCGGTTCGCCCGCGAGCTTTACGTCGAGCGCGACGACTTCATGGAAAATCCGCCGAAGAATTTCTACCGTCTCGCGCCGGGCCGCGAAGTGCGGTTGCGCTATGCCTATCTGGTGACCTGCCGCGAGGTCGTGAAGGATGCGGCGGGCGAGGTCGTCGAGCTGCGCTGCAGCTACGATCCGGCGACGCGCGGCGGCAACACGCCCGATGGCCGCAAGGTGCGGTCAACCTTGCACTGGGTCGCCGCGAGGGCCTCGCTGCCGGCCGAAATCCGGCTTTATCACCCGCTGTTCACCCGTCCCGATCCAGGCGCCGACGGCGATCTCTTCGCCGATCTCAATCCCAATTCGCTCGAAATTCTGACCGGCGGCCGGGTCGAGCCGGCGCTGGCCGCGGCGATGCCAGGCGAGCCGGTGCAATTCGAACGGCAGGGCTATTTCTGCCTCGACCCGGATTCGCGGGCCGAGCGTCTGGTCTTCAACCGCACGGTCGGGCTGCGCGACAGCTGGGCCAGGGTGCAGGCTGCCGGCGGCTAGGCATATTTCCCAGCAGCGCGGGGGCCTTGACCGCCGACCAGGGCACGCGGGACCAGCGGCCGCGGCATGAGCGGCCGGCATTTCCTCTTGTACAGCGTGGGGGCGGCGGCGCTGGCCGTATCGGCGAGGTGGGCGGCGCCGGCGGTCCACACCTCGGACCCGATTTCCGCCGCTGCGGTGCTGATTTTTGCCGCCACCTACCTGACCATCGCGATCGGCAAATTGCCGGGCTTCTATCTCGACCGCGCCGGGGCCGCCTTGCTCGGCGCCAGCCTGATGGTCGGACTTGGGGTGCTGTCGCTCGACGAGGCGCTGCGCTCGATCGATTTCGGCACGATCGCATTGCTGCTCGGCATGATGATCGTCGTCGCCAATCTGCGGCTTTCCGGCTTTTTCCGCCTGGTCACCAATTGGGTCGTGACCCGCGCCCGCCATCCGCTGCTGCTGCTCGCCGCGGTGATCGTGACCTCAGGCTTCTTCTCGGCCTTCCTGGTCAACGATACGATCTGCCTGGCCTTGACCCCGCTGGTCCTCGAGCTGGTGCTGCGCCTGCGCCGCGACCCGGTGCCGTACCTGTTGGCGGTGGCGATGGCCGCCAATGTCGGCAGCGTGGCGACGATCACCGGCAATCCGCAGAACATCATGATCGGCAGCTTTTCACGCATCCCCTATGGCGCGTTCGCCGCGGCGCTGTCGCCGGTTGCCGGGTTCGGGCTCGCCGCGACGTTTGCCTTGATCGCGCTGTTTCATCCGGCCGAGTTCTGGACCCGCGCGGGGCTGCGCGGCGCCGCGCCGCCGGCCCACGCCTACCGGCCGCTGGCGATCAAGACGGCGGTGGTGGCGCTGGCGATGATGGTCGGATTCTTCGCCGGGCTGGAGCCGGCGAAGCTGGCGCTGGTTGCTGGCGCGCTGCTGCTGGTGACCCGCAGGGTCAGGAGCGAGAAGGTCTATCGCGAGATCGATTGGCCGCTGCTGCTGATGTTCGCCGGTCTGTTCATCGTCGTATCCGGCTTTGAAAAGGTGCTGCTGTCGCCGCAGATCGTCGCCGAGATCGGCCGTCAACACCTCGACCGGATGCCGGTGCTGGCGGTGGCGATCGCGGCGTTGTCGAACCTCGTCAGCAACGTGCCGGCGGTGCTGGTGCTGAAGCCCTTCGTCGCAGCCCTGCCCGATCCACGCCGCGCCTGGCTGATCGCCGCGATGGCCGCAACCTTGGCCGGCAATCTGACGATCCTCGGCTCGGTGGCCAATCTGATCGTCGTGCAGCAGGCCGCCCGGCGGGGCCTGAGGATCGGCTTCTGGCAGTATTTTCGGGTCGGCGCCCCGCTGACCGCGGTGACGATCCTGATCGGCCTGTGGTGGCTGTGATCCGCTCACGGCAGTTGCGGCCGGGCTCGCACGGCTTGCGGCGATCGCCGTAATCGGCGAGATCAGATCATCCAGGCGGCGGTCGGTGGAGGCACGGCATGAGCGAACTGCGCAGGAACGAACTCGGCCAGCCGATCGGTCCGGCATTGCCGGACTGGTCGCCGCGGGCACGGCCGCCGCGCACCCCGATCGAGGGCCGTTTCTGCCGGGTCGAGCCACTCGACCCCGGGCGCCACGCCGTCGACCTCTTTGCCGCGATCAGCGACGATATCGAAGGCCGCAACTGGACCTATCTGCCTTATGGCCCGTTTCCCTCGTTCGATCCCTACCGCGCCCATCTCGAGGCGGCGGCCCGGCGCGACGACCCGCTGGTCCACGCCATCGTCGAGCGGTCGAGCGGCCTTGCCGTCGGCGTGGCGAGCCTGATGCGCATCGACCCGGCCGCCGGCGTCATCGAGGTCGGCGGCATCAATTACAGCCCGCGCCTGCAGCGCAAGCCGGCGGCGAGCGAGGCGATGTATTTGTTGATGCGCCGGGTGTTCGACGAACTCGGCTACCGCCGCTACGAGTGGAAATGCGACGCATTGAACGCGCCGTCGCGGGCCGCGGCGCAGCGCCTCGGCTTTCGCTACGAGGGGCTGTTCCGACAGGCCACGGTCTACAAGGGGCGCAGCCGCGACACCGCGTGGTTCTCGATCCTCGACCGCGAGTGGCCGGCCCTGCGCGCGGCCTTCGAGCGCTGGCTCGACCCGGCCAATTTCGACGCCGCCGGGCATCAGCGCACAAGCCTAGCCGCGCTGCGCGAAGCGGCCCCGCGATGAGCGCCGGCAGAGGAGGAGGTTTCGCCGGTTCGGCGATTATCTTGGAGAGGTGCGATCGGCGATGGCGGGTGTAACATCTCCGCCAAGCGCTGATTTGACCGGGAGGATGCGATGCCGGCGATGCCGCGGAGAGTTGCGCTGCTGTTTTGTCTGGTGGCCGCGCTGGGGTGGAGCGCCGGCGCTCGGGCCCAGGCGGTGATGCCCTACGGCCTGCCGATCGGGCTCGCCGACGCCAAAAAGGCAGCCGCCGCGGCCGAAGCCGAGGCCGGCAAAATCACCCCGATCCCCTACGTCATCGCGATCGTCGACCCCGCGGGCCGGCTGATCTATTTCGAGCGGATGGACAACGCCCAGATCGGCTCGGTCGCGGTCGCCATCGACAAGGCGCGCTCCGCGGCATTGTTCCGCCGGCCGACAAAAGTATTTGAGGACGCGCTCGGCAAGGGCCGCACCGCGATCCTGGCATTGCGGGGCGCGGTGCCGCTCGAGGGCGGATTGCCGCTCGTTTCCGGCGGCAAGATCGTCGGCGCGATCGGCGCCAGCGGCGGCAACGGAACCCAGGATGGGCAGGTGGCCAAAGCCGGCGCCGATACGATCCAGTAGCGCGGCCGCGGCGGCCGAAGCGGCGCGCGTTCGGCGCGATTTCAGGCGCGGCGCGAGCGGGCGCCGGCGGGTGGCGGCAAAGGTTGCGCCGGCCGGCCGGAAGGGACTAAGACCGCCTGAGCATAGAGCGAGGGAGAAGCGGCGTGGCGCGCGGAGACGAACAACACAAAAACCCGAAATCGAATATCGAGATCGCCCAGGAAACGGTGATGCGGCCGATCGGCGCGATCGCCGGCGAAAAGCTCGGCATCCCGGAATCCGCGATCGAGCCTTACGGCAAGTACAAGGCGAAGATCGCGCTCGACTATGTCCGCGCGCTGCCCGAACGGCCGAACGCCAAGCTGATCCTCGTCACCGCGATCACCCCGACCCCGGCCGGCGAAGGCAAGACGACGACCACGGTCGGGCTCGGCGACGCGCTGAACCTGATCGGCAAAAAGGCAATGCTGTGCCTGCGCGAAGCCAGCATGGGCCCGTGTTTTGGGGTCAAGGGCGGGGCGGCCGGCGGCGGCTATGCCCAGGTCGTGCCGATGGAAGACATCAACCTCCATTTTACCGGCGATATTCACGCGATCGGCGCGGCCAACAACCTGCTCGCGGCGATGGTCGACAACCACGTCTATTACGGCCTCGAACCGCGCATCGACCCGCGCCGGGTTTCCTGGCGCCGGGCGATGGACATGAACGACCGGGCCTTGCGCTCGACCATCACCTCGCTCGGTGGCGTCGCCAACGGCTATCCGCGCGAGGACGGCTTCGACATCACCGCCGCCTCGCAGGTGATGGCCACCTTCTGCCTGGCGACGAGCCTGCAGGATCTGCAGCGCCGGCTCGGCAATATCCATGTCGGCCAGACCCGCGAGCGCAAGCCGGTGACCGCGGCCGAGGTCAAGGCGGCGGGCTCGATGACGGCTTTGTTGAAGGATGCCTTGGCGCCCAACCTGGTGCAGACGATCGAGCACAACCCGGTCTTCATTCATGGCGGCCCGTTCGCCAACATCGCCCATGGCTGCAATTCGGCGATCGCCACGACATCGGCGCTGAAGCTCGCCGATTACGTCGTCACCGAAGCCGGCTTCGGCGCCGATCTCGGGGCCGAGAAGTTCATCGACATCAAATGCCGCAAGACCGGGCTGCGACCGGCCGCCGCGGTGGTGGTGACGACGGTGCGGGCCTTGAAGATGCATGGCGGCGTGGCGCTCAACGGCCTGCGCGAGGAAAATGTCGAAGCGCTCGAAAAGGGCTTTGCCAATCTGCAGCGGCACCTCGCCAATCTTCGCCAGTTCGGTCTGCCGGCGGTGGTATCGGTCAACCGCTTCAGCGCCGACACCGCTCGTGAGCACGCCCGTCTCAAGGAGCTGTGCGCGGCCGAGGGGGTGAAGGCGGTCATCGCCGACCATTGGGCGCAGGGCGGCGAGGGCGCGGTCGAGCTCGCCCATGAGGTCGTCGATCTCGCCGAGAGCGGGGCCGCGAAGCTCAAGTTTCTCTATCCCGACGAGATGCCGCTTCTCGAAAAGGTCCGCACCATCGCCCAGCGCATCTACGGGGCCGAGGACATCGACGCCGCCAAACCGGTGCAGGACCAGTTCGCCCAGCTGCAGGATCAGGGGTTCGGCCACTTCCCGGTGTGCATCGCCAAGACCCAGCTCAGCTTCACCACCGACCCCAGCGCCAAGGGCGCGCCGAGCGGCCATACCGTGACGGTGCGCGAAGTGCGGCTGTCGGCCGGCGCCGAGTTCGTGGTGGCGATCTGCGGCGAGATCATGACGATGCCGGGCCTGCCGCGGGTGCCGGCGGCGAACAATATCGAGGTCGACGCCGAGGGGCGGATCACCGGTCTGTTCTGATTGCCGGCGGGAGGGGTCGAATGAAAATCGACGAATCCATGGCGATGGCCCTCCCGCGCAAGCTCGTTGAGCAAATCATCCTTGGCTTGTACGACCCGATCAATCTGCACCTCGTTAAACTGGTCGGCTTCGATTTCGCCCCTGAATTGCGACAACATTTCCAGCGGGAATTACGGACTTGGCTGCGCAAGATTCAGCGGCTACGTTTCAAACCTTCCAACAGAGCCAGGTCGTCTAAATTCTATTTCGATCTGTTGTTCGATTATCCATTTGGCGGGGTCGAGGTGCGCAACATGCGCTTGATCATGGACGAAATCGCGGAGGAATATGAGGGCGTGCGGCCGGCCAAAAGTCCTGAGGAGATGGTCGCCTGGCTGAAGGCATTTCACGAACAGCTTGCCGAGCGCCTCCATGATGGCGAAGAGGTGCTGGAGCTGATCCCGGAATGACGGCTGATCGGCCCCTGATCACCATCGGCGCGGGCCTCGTCAGATACCGGCCTGCGGCCGAGACGAGGGCATGAAGAATGGAGCCGGACACGGTCAAGGCCTGGCGCCGGGCGGAACGGCAGCGGCTCTTGGCCTGGCGCACCGGCACGGCGCCGGCCGAACGCCGCGACTGGGGGGCCGCGATCGAGACCCGTTTGCGCGCGCTCCTGGCCGAGCGGCCGGGGATCACCTTGGGCGTCTATTGGCCGTTCCAGGCCGAGTTCGACCCGCGCCCGCTGATTGATTGGCTGATTGCCAGCGGTTCGGCGGCGGCATTGCCGGCCGTCATCGACAAAGCGGGCCCGCTCGAATACCGCGCCTGGCGGCCGGGCGATCCGCTGGTCGACGGCGTATGGAACATCCCGGTCCCCGAACAGCGCGACATCGTCGTGCCGCAGGCGGTGCTGGCGCCGCTCGTCGGCTTCGACCGCGAGTGCTTTCGGCTCGGCTATGGCGGCGGCTATTTCGACCGCACCCTGGCGGCACTGGCGCCGCGGCCGTGGGCGATCGGGGTCGGCTTCGAAGCCGCGATGATCGGCACGATCCGGCCGCAGCCGCACGACATTCCGATGGACCTGATCGTCACCGAGGCGTGCCTGCGCCGGCGGTGATGCCGGCGCCGATCGAACCCCGCAAATCCCGGCGATGCTAACCAAGGCGGTCCTCGGCCTGCCGGCCGCCGCCGATGCGGGCCTGGTCCTGGTGCTGATGTTCGGCGGCGTGGTCAAGGGCGCGCTCGGCATCGGGCTGCCGCTGGTGCTGGTCCCGCTGCTGGCCCAATTTCTCGCGCTCCCGGTTGCCGTGGCCTTGCTGACCCTGCCGATGGTCGCCGCCAATATCCGGCAGATGCTGGAGGCCGGCGGGGCCCTGATTGCATTGCGCCGACTGTCGCCGATCCTCGGCACCTTGGTGCTCGGTACGGCGATCGGCGCTCACCTGCTGATCAGCATCGACCGGCGCATCCTCGACATCGTCGTCGGCACCGCCTTTGTGCTGCTCTCGGTGATGCTGCTGTTCGTGCCGCGGCTGCGCATCAGGCGCGGCGCCGAGCGCTGGGCCGGGCCGAGCGTCGGCCTGCTGTCCGGGCTGCTCGGCGGCATGTCGGGGATGTTCGGTCCGCCATTGATCGCCTATCAGATCGGCCTCGGCGTCGATCCGGCGACCTTTATCAAGCACATGGCGATCCTCGCCCTGACCGCGAGCCTGGCCCTGACACTCTCGCTCGGCGGATCGGGGGCGTTGACCGGGTCCGATCTGATCATCTCGGTTGTGGCAATCATCCCGATCCAGCTCGGCATGCCGCTCGGGCGCTGGCTGCGCGGGCGGGTGCCGCCGATCATCTTCCGCGCGATGGTGCTATGCGCCCTCGCCGGGGGCGGGGTCGACATGCTGTGGCGGGCGCTGATCCGATAGCGGCCCCCACCGCCTAGTGGGATGGGCACCAAGCGCCAAATTCGTGCCATCGAACCCCACCACCGAGCCTGGGGCCGTTCCGGGTCAAGGGCCGGCGAGGCCCTGCCCGGTCCGACCCGTCCCGCTCAGGCCACGACCAGTTCGGCCGAGAGTTCCTTACCCCGCGTTTCCGGCCCAAGCGCGATCGCGATGGCGAAGCTCAGCGCCGCGCAGATCGTCCCGACCAGCATTGGGATGGCGTAGCCGAGATGCCAAGCGGTGGCCGCGTAGGCCAGGATCGGCGCCACCAGCCCACCCCAGATCGCGCCCTGGTGGTAGCAGAACCCGGACGCGGTCGCCCGCACCTCGGTCGGGAACCGCTCGGCGAGGTAGCTCGGCGCCTGGCTGGCGAAGCCGCCGCTGCCGAACGCCCCCTGGATCACATAGGCCCACCAGATCAGCGTGAAATTGCCGGTCAGGAGATAGAGCGGGGCGATTGGAATGGCGATCAGCGCCGGCAGGATTTGCGCCGCCTTGCGGCCGATTTTATCGGCCACCCAGCCCCAGCTGACGCTGGCCAGGAAGACGACGAGATTGGCGGCGACGCCGATCTCGCCGATTTTCCCCGGCGACATCTTCAGGTCGACCTGCAGATGGGTCGGGAACAACACGTTGATCGAATAGTACAGAACGAACCCGCTGGCCATGAACCAGCAGCAGTTCAAGGTATTGAGGATCATGCCGCGCTTGAAGATGCTGACCAGCGGCGCCTTGACCTGGCGGTTCTGGGCGCGCTGCAGGCGCTGGTTGTCGATCCAGACCTGGGGTTCTTTGACAAAAAAGCGGACATAGAGGACGGCTAGCGCCGGCAGCACGCCGATCCATAGGAGGCCGCGCCAGCCGATCGAATTGTAGAACAGGCCGTAGCACGCGAACGACAGCAGAAAGCCCAAGCCCCAAGAGCCCTGCAGCAGCCCGCCCATCATCCCGCGCGAGCGGATCGGCCAGGTTTCCATCGCCAGCGAGGCGCCGGCCGGCCACTCGGCGCCCATGAAGAGCCCAAGCACGGCACGCGCGCCGAACAGGAACAGGAAGGTCGGCGAGAAGCCGGCGGCGAAGTTGCACAAGGAGTAGCCGAGGATCGCCACCATCAGCGGCTTCTTGCGCCCGAATCGGTCGCCGAACCAGCCCGAGGTGGTAGCGCCGATCAACCGCATCCACAGCGTAATGGTAAAGACGAACGTCACCGCGGTGATCGACACATGAAACGTCTGCGCGATCGGGTGCATGATCAGCAGGAACACGGTGAAGTCGAACGCATCCAAGGTCCAGCCCAACCAGGCCGCGACAAAGGCGTACCACTGGTCCTTGGTCGGCTCCTTCCACCACGGAATATCCCTTACGCCCGCCGCTGCCATCGCTCTCTCCCGTTCGAAACGGCTCCTGTGGCGGAGCCTTGCGCGAAGTGTAGGGCAGCAATGCGCGAATGTCTCTCGCTTTTTTGCGACAAGACTTCGCCTAGCTTCTAGGCATTCCGCCGGCTCGATCGGGCCTCCGGGCGCGAGCACACCGGCTCGGGCGCTGCCGATCGCCGGCCGCAAGCCGCGGCAAATCGAAGCGGCCGGCAGCACGCACGATCTTTGCATGCAAGCCATCTTTGCGAGCAGGCCTCGACCGCGCGAAGCCGATGCCGACACCCGCCGCTTCAGCTAAAAAGCCGGGGGTCAGCCCACGCTTCGCCCCGAGGCGACCTGGTCAGCGGGGGATATGGCCGAACAGCGCATCACGGCGGCCGAGGACGGCAGCCGACAACCACCCGGGGTGCAGTGGCAGCGCACCTTGTGGGCCATGGTGGGCATCCAGTTCGTCATGACCATGGCATTTTCGATGCTGAGCCCGATCATGCCGCTGTTTCTGCCGGTGCTCGGCGTCAAGTCGGCGAGTGCGGTCGATCTGTGGGCCGGCATCCTCGCCGGCGTGACCTCGTTTGTCGCGGCGTTTGCCTCGCCATTGTGGGGGCGGCTCGCCGACCGCCGCGGCCGCAAGCTGATGCTGCTGCGCTCGAGCGTCGCCATCGGCGCGTTCGCGGCGCTGATGGGGATCGCGGCCAATGTGTGGCAGTTCCTCGCATTTCGCGCGCTGATGGGGGTGTTCGCCGGGTTCTCCAGTTCGGCGATCGCACTGGTCGCGAGCCAGGTCCCGGAAGACCGGCTGGGCTTCGCGCTCGGCTGGCTCAGCACCGGGCAACTGGTCGGCTCGCTGGTCGGCCCGCTGATCGGCGGGGCGCTGGCCGATGCCACCGGCAGCTATCGCATTCCATTCTACTGCACCGGGGCGACGGTGCTGATGACGACGAGCCTCGTCTGGTTCGGGGTGCATGAGCATTTCGTGGCGCCGCCGCGCACCCGCGGCGGGCGCTCCCTGCTCGCCAGCCTGATCGCCGTCGCCCGCTCGCCGGGGCTGCTGCCGCTGTTCTTTGTGCTGCTGATGGCGCAGTTCGGGGTGCGCACGGTCCAGCCGGTGGTGACCTTGTTCGTCAAGGATCTGGTCGGCATGCGGCCCGACCTCGCCACCCTGAGCGGCATCGCCTTTTCGGTGACCGGGCTCGCCGATGTCGTCGCCTCGCCATTTCTCGGCAAGCGCAGCGACCGGCTCGGCTATCGCCGGGTGTTGCTGATCAGCCTTTTGGGGGCCACGCTGACGACCTTGCCGCAAGCCTTTGTCGGCAGTTATTGGCTGTTTGTTGCCGAGCGGTTTGGCGTCGGCCTGTTCATCGGCGGCATCCTGCCGACCGCCAATGCGCTGGTCGGCCGCCTGGTGCCGCGGTCGCAGCGCGGCACGGTTTACGGTATCACCGCCTCGGCGATGTTTCTCGGCAACTCCTTGGGGCCGCTGAGCGGCGGGGCGGTGGCGGCGGCGTTTGGGCTGCGCTGGGTGTTCCTCGTCACCGGCGCGGTGCTGCTAGCGAATTTGGTATGGGTCTATTACCGGGTGCCCGAATATGCCGATGCCGGCTTCGGCCGGGAGACATCCTGAGGCGGGCTGAGGCGGGCGGGCGCGCGAGGCGGGTTCATCGCCGCACCATTCTCGGCTATGATCGCCGGCAGGTGAAGCCGATCGCCGGGGAGAGCGAAAAATGGACCAGGACGCCAAGAAGACCGCGTTGCGGATGATCCCTTACGGGATTTATGTGCTGACCGCGGATGACGGCAAGGGCAACGTCGCCGCCGCGACGGTCAATTGGGTGACCCAGAGCGCGTTCAACCCGCCCTTGGTGGTGGTCGGGGTCAAGACCGATTCCGGCGCCTATCCGATCGTCAAGGCCACCAGGAACTTCGCGCTCAACATGCTGGGCAAGGAGCACAAGGGCGTCGCGTTCACCTTTTTCAAGCCGACCAAGCTCGAAGACGGCAAGCTCTCCGGCCAGGCGATCCACCCAGGCGCCAACGGCGCGCCGATCCTCGATGCCGCGCTGGCCGCGGTCGAATGCAAGGTCACCGGCATCGTCGAGCAGGGCGACCATCACATCGTCGTCGGCGAGGTCGTCGAGGCGCATCTGCCAAAGCCGGTTATCGGCCGGCCCGACGCCGCGATCCTCGAGATGAAGGATCTGGGCGACAACGTGTTTTACGGCGGCTGACGCGCCTTTTTGGCTCTGTCCTAAGCCGAAGCCGGCCCTCACCCTGCCGATCGCTTTGGCGACGGGCCGCTTCCCGCTCCGGCATTGCCGGAGAGGGTGCCGCGCACAGCAAGGCGGGTGAGGGTAACCCCGAACGAGGTCACGCCCGATGTCAGACGAAGTAGCACTCAAATGGCCGGCCGAGGGCAATGCCCGGGTGCCCTATCGGGTGTTTGCCGATCCGGAAATCTATCGCACCGAATTGGCCCGGATTTTTCTCGGGCCGACCTGGCAGTTTCTGACCTTGGCCGGAGAATTGCCGCAGGCCGGCGACTATCTGACGACATTTCTCGGCGAGACCCCGGTCATCGTCACCCGCGGCCCTGACGGCGAAATCCACGCGATGGTCAACCGCTGCGCCCATCGCGGCAATCTCGTCTGCCTGAAGCGGCGCGGCCATGCCGACAATTTGACCTGCGTCTATCACGCCTGGCGTTACGATCTGGAAGGCAACCTTGACAGCATCGCCTTCCGCCGCGGCATCGCCGGCAAGGGCGGCATGCCGCAGGGCTTTCGGCTCGAGGAGCACGGGCTCAAAAAGCTCCGCGTCGACCGCTTCGGCGACTTGGTCTTCGGCACGTTGTCCGCGGGCGCGCCGCCATTGGGCGACTACATCGGCAATTTGATGGGCTCGCGGATTCATCGGGTCATGCACGGCAAGCCCAAGGTCCTGGGCACCACCTCGCAGATCCTGCACAACAACTGGAAGCTCTATTTCGAGAACGTGCGCGACACCTATCACGCGACCCTGCTGCACAGCTTTTTCACGACGTTCCGCGTGTCGCGCCTGACCTCCGAAGGCGGCGTCGACATCGCCGAGAACGGGGCGCATCACGCAAGCTACACGCGCAACAAGGTCGACCGCGTCGATGCCGCCACCTCGGACCAGCTTTACGCCGGCATTCCGTCGCTGCGCGAGAATTTCCGGCTCGCCGAGCCCGGCTTCCTCACGATGAGCGAAGAGTTCGGCGACGACACCACGACCCAAATCCTGTCGCTGTTCCCGAATTTCGTGTTGCAGCAGATCCAGAATTCGATCGCCCTGCGGCTGGTCTTGCCCAAGGGCCCGGACAAGACCGAATTGCAATGGATCTATCTCGGCTTTGAGGAGGACGACGCCGAGCTGACCGCGCTGCGGTTGGCGCAGGCCAATCTCGTCGGGCCGGCGGGATATGTGTCGATGGAGGATGGCGCGGTCGGCAATTTCATCCAGCGCGCGATCCACGGCTCGGAGGACAAATGCTCGGTGCTCGAAATGGGCGGTCGCGACCATGTCTCCGAGGCCAACCGGACGACCGAAGCGTCGGTGCGCAGCTTTTGGCATGCCTATCGCCCGCTGATGGGGCTGTGAGCGGCCCGCGTATCCACGTGTTGGTTGCGGCCGGCAAAAGCCGGATGGCCCGGACAAGCCCGGCCAAGACGAAAGCGATGGGCCGATCCCTTGTTGTCTAATTTTGCGCGATGGCTGACACGATGGATTTAGAGGCGGTCGTGCAGCGGTTGGAGCTGGAGCAGCTCTATGCCGAATATGTTCATTGTCTCGATGGCGACGAGCTCGAGCACTGGCCCGACTTTTTTACCGAGGATTGTTTCTATCGGATCACGTCGGCCGAAAACTACGAGGCCGGCCTGCCGCTCGGGCTGATCTACGCGACCTCGCGCAATATGCTGACGGACCGGGTCAGCGCCCTGCGCCAGGCCAATATTTACGAGCCGCAGCGCTATCGCCACCTGGTGTCGGCGATCAAGATCGTCGGCGATGCGGCGGGTGTGCTCGCGGTGGTCGCCAACTTCGTGGTGGTGCGCACGATGCAGGACGGCGACATGACCCTTTTCGCCGCCGGCCGCTATGTCGACAGGGTCCGGCGCGATGGCGCTGCCTGGAAGTTCGCCACCAAGATCGCCGTCCTCGACAGCCGCCAGATCGACACCTTGCTGGCGATCCCGCTCTGAGGTTCGGGCGGCGGAATAACCCCGCTTTGGGGTTCAGCGCTTTCGACGCAGCCGCCGGGCGTTTAGAGTGGCGCGCCTGTGCCAGGGGGCCAGCGCCGCTTTTTCGCCACGCCCGGTCAGCACCGCCAGCGCCGAGAGCTGAAACGCCGCGGCCTTTTCCATCGCCATGCGCTGGTATTCGGCGGGCGAGCAGGCGCCCTGGACCATCATCAGGCTGCGGCGCGCGATCGTCTCCCACGACGCCATCATCAACTCGGCCATCATCACCGGATACGCCGGGCTGGGTCGGGGGCTGTGCATTTTCATGACCGGGAACGGTGCTCCGCCGTGTTGCCGCACACAGATGGCGATCGGCCCGGCGCTATCAAGCCGGCGTGGCGGACGGGTCAGGGTTGTTCGACGCCGATCCGCTGCCCATCCCCCTGCCTAGCACCGCCAGCTACTTCCACACGATCCGCGGCGCCAGGCCGAGCTTCGCCGGACCGAGATACATCTTGCCGTTTTGAATTGAGAACGAGGTTTTGATCTGCGGCTGGCCGTCGGGTCCGGGCCGGGCCAGCGCCGACAGCGCGATCTGCGCCAGCGCCGCCTGCTCGGCGTTGAGGCGATCCGCCTCGACGAGGGCCGAGAGGATCGTGCCAAACCCCTCGATCCCGCCGGAGAAGGCGCCCTCCGGCTGCAACTCGCGATCGAGGGCCATCGTGCCGGTCGCGTTGGCACCAAGCCCGCCCCATTTGAGCTGCAGATTATCAAGCTCGATCGTGCCACCGGCATCGCGCCATGCGGCGACCGCCTGGAGCAGCGGCCCGTCCGGCACCGCGCCCTTGAGGGTGACGCCCAGAGCCAGATCGTCGATCGTTCCGCTCATCGTCGGCGGCGCCGCGGGCAGCCGTACCTGGTGCAGGTCGAGAGCGAGCCCAAGGCTCGGCTCGGCATCGGTTCGCGCCGGCGTTGGCGGCACCGTGATCCAGGCATCGGCGGCCTTGATCGGAACCCGGCCGCCGGCCTCGGCGACAAGCCCTTCAAAACGGAGCCACAGCCAGGCCGCGCCGCCGCGGACCAGCGAAACCGTGCCGTGCGCGGCATTGGCCGCGAGCTTTACCGGCGGCCGGGCGCCGGCGGCGGCGAGCGTGGCCGCCAGCCCTTGCGGCGCGCTGAGGCGCCAGTCGGCGAAATCCCACGGCCGGGCGCTGCCGGTCAGCACCGGCAGATGGATTGCGGGCGACGGGGTCAGGGCGCGATCGACCAGCGTTGCGCCGCCGAGCTCGATGCGGAAGCCGAGCGGAAAGCCGGCGACCCGCAAGCGCTGCCACGACGCGTCGATCTTGCGCGGCTGCATCGATTGGCGCCAGGCGACGAGGCCGTTTTCGATCCGGCCGGCGGCGATCCACCAATAGGCGGTGTAGCCGCCGCCCAACACCAACAGCACAATCGCGGCGGCGATGCCAAAACGCGTCGAGCGGCGCATGGCCGCGGGTTATAGCGGCTCGGGCCGCCATCCGCCAGCCCGGCTGCCGTCAGCAAAATTGCCGCAGTCTCGCGGGCCTTGCGATTTTGGGCGGGGCGCCGGCGTCTTGGCAGGTCGCCTTCGAGCGCGGCTTCTTAGAACGCGACTTGGACGATGCGGTCGACAAAGATGCCCGGGGTGACGATCATCTCCGGGTCGAGCTCGCCCAGTTCGACGATGTGCCGCACCTGCGCGATCGCCAGATCGGCGGCCATCGCCATGGTCGGGTTGAAGTTGCGCTGCGACTTGCGGAATGTGAGGTTGCCCCAGCGATCGGCGCGGTCGGCGGCGAGCAGCGCGACATCGCCCTTCAGCGGCTTTTCGAGGACATAGATGCGGCCGTCGATCTCGCGATGTTCCTTGCCCTCGGCGAGACGGGTCCCGACCGACACCGGCGAATAGAACCCGCCGAGCCCGGCCGCGGCACAGCGCATTCGCTCGCTCAAGGTTCCCTGCGGCAACAGCTCGAGTTCGATCCGGCCCGCGGCGTAGATTTCCTCGAACACGACCGAGCCCGAGCTGCGCGGAAACGAGCAGATGATCTTGGCGATCCGGCCGGCGGCCATCAGCGCGGCAAGCCCGGCGCGGCCGGTGCCGGCATTGTTGGCGACGACGGTGAGGTCGCGGGCACCCTGCTCGATCACCGCCTCGCACAGCGCGTCGGGCAGACCGGCGCCGCCAAAGCCGGCGCACAGGATCACCGCGCCATCCCTGATCCCGGCCACCGCCTCGGCCAGGTTACGCACCCGCTTGTCGATCATCTCCGCTGCCCCCGGCCTAAAACCCGACGTCGTCGCCGCCCTTGAGCGCGAGCATCGAGCGCGCCTCGTCGGG
Organism: uncultured Alphaproteobacteria bacterium; assembly: GCA_963755435.1. GTDB lineage: Bacteria > Pseudomonadota > Alphaproteobacteria > ATCC43930 > CGMCC-115725 > AP-15. The sequence goes on along the minus strand of CAVWJX010000005.1, from coordinate 873,460 downwards.
GGTGGCGATTTCGAGCGACAGATTTTCGACGATCGTGCGCACCCGGCCGACCTGGTCGGCATTGCTGGTGGCGAGCTTGCCGCGCCCGAGCCACAACGAATCCTCGAGCCCGACCCGGACATTGCCGCCCATGATCGCGCCCATCGTCACCAGCGGCATCTGGTGGCGGCCGGCGGCGAGGATCGACCAGGCGTAGCCGTTGCCAAACAGCTTGTCGGCGATCCGCTTCATATGGACGAGGTTCTCCGGGTCGGCGCCGATGCCGCCCAGGATGCCAAAGATCGTCTGCACGAACAGCGGCGGCTTGACCAGCCCGCGATCGAGGAAATGGGCGAGGTTATAGAGGTGCCCGACGTCGTAGCATTCAAACTCGAAGCGGGTGCCGCAGCCTTCGCCGAGATCCTTCAAGATCCGCTCGATGTCGGCGAAGGTGTTGCGGAAGATGAAGTCGCGGGTCATTTCGAGATGCTGCGGCTCCCACGGATGCTGCCAATCCTTGTAGCGGGACAGCATCGGGTAGAGCCCGAAATTCATCGAGCCCATATTGAGCGAGCACATCTCGGGCTTGGCGCGCAACGGGGCGGCGAGCCGCTCGTCCAACGACATGCCGTGGCCGCCGCCGGTGGTGATGTTGACGACGGCGTTCGTCGCCTGCTTGATCCGCGGCAGGAACTGCATGAAGACGCCGGGGTCCGGGGTCGGCCGGCCGTCTTTCGGGTCGCGGGCATGCAGATGCAGGATCGCCGCCCCGGCCTCGGCTGCGGCGATCGCGTCGCGGGCGATCTCGTCCGGGGTCAGCGGCAGATAGGGGCTCATCGTCGGGGTGTGGATCGACCCGGTGACGGCGCAGGTGATCACGACCTTGCCGGCCATAGCCATGCTTGTTCCTCCCCTAGCACTTCCCCGATGATCGCCCGGCGGCGGGCGCGGTCTCGGGACGGATCGGCCATCGGCGGCCGTGCAGGCCCCATAATGGCCGAGGTTGGGCTGATTGGGCTGTACTTTTTCGGGCGGAGTTGGCCAGGACGTTTTCCCTCCGCGCCGAGGCTGACTGCCGGCCCCCGATTTCGCCGGAGCGACGGTTCGCTTGTATCGGCGCCAGCCGCTGGTTCGTGCCGCTAATGGTTCGTGCGGTTAGCTCTGGGCCCGGATGAACGATTTGACCTTGGGATAAGTCTCGGTCTGCCAGCGGCGGCCGTGGAACACCCCATAATGGCCGACCTTGAGTTGCAGGTGATGGGTCTTTTTCGCCGGCGCGAGGCCGCTGCACAGATCCTGCGCGGCGACCGTCTGGCCGGGGCCGCAGACATCGTCGCGCTCGCCCTCGACGGTCATCAGCGCGGTGCGCTCGATCGCCGCCGGCACGACCAGCTCGCCGCGCACGGCAAAGCGGCCCTGCGGCAGGTCGTGGCGGTGGAACACCCGGTCCATCGTCTGCAGATAGAAATCCGCCGGCAGATCCATGACCGTGCTGTATTCGTTGTAGAAGGCGCGGGTCGCCGCGGCGCTGTCGCCGTCGCCGCGGACGAGATCGCGATACATCGTCCAATGGGCCGAGACGTGCCGCTCCAGATTCATGCCGAGAAAGCCGGCGAGCTGCAGAAACCCCGGATAGACCCGGCGGAACCGCCCCGGATAGCGCGCCGGCACGGTGGTGATGACCCGCTCTTTGAACCAGTCGAGATCATGCGCCTCGGCAAAGCGATTGACCTCGGTCGGGTTGACCCGGGTGTCGATCGGGCCGCCCATCAGCACCATCGAGGCGGGCTGGCACGGGTCGGCCCCGGCCGCCATCAACGCCACCGCGGCGAGCACCGCGACCGAGGGCTGGCAGACCGCGACCAGATGAATGCGCGGTCCCAGGAGCCCGGTGAAGCGGATCACCAGCTCGACGAAATCGTCGAGATCGAACCGCCCGTGAAGCAGCGGCACGTCGCGCGCATTCTTCCAGTCGGTCAGGTAGACGTTGTGATCGGCGAGCAGGGTCGCGACGGTGCCGCGCAACAGGGTCGAGAAATGCCCGGAGAGCGGCGCCACGACCAGCACCGTCGGCTCCTCGCGGGTCCAATCCTTGCGGAAATGCGTGAGGTTGCAGAACGGATGCGAGGCGACGACCTCCTCGATCACCCTGATTTCCCGGCCTTCGATGGTTACCGATTTGATGCCGAAATCCGGCCGCCGATGCGACAGGTGAGCGTGGGAGAGCAGATCCATCGCCGCGGCGGCGCTGCGCACGCAGGGCAAGCCGCCGATCGGCAGCCAGGGCTGGCACAGCCAATCATGGGCGGCCTCGGCGAACAGCCGGACCGGCCCGAAAAGGTCCTGTTGTGCCTGGTAGGCGTCGTAAAGCATATGTCCTCGTAAATGCCGGAAGCTGCCGAGCGTGGCAGTGTCCGAAGTCGCAAAACGGCTGGCCGTTTCGATCAATTATCAGGCGAGACCATCCCATATCAAAACACCTTTCATTTCAATCCTATATTTGCATTGACAAACGATTAGGCAAGGGGGACGCGCGTCACCGCGGCAGGGCTCGCCGGGGCGCAGCGGATGAGCGGTGGATTCTTGGGACGCGACGAAAACCGCTGAATTTGACGGCAGCGCGCGCTCGCCTGCCGATTTTATAGCCGGATGATCAGCAGACCGCAGGTTCAGCGCGGCGGCGCGACGACCCCGTCGCGAACCTCGTGAACGACCACCCCGGAGAGCCGGGGCGGCGGCGCCAGCCAGCGCGGATGAGCAAGGCTGGTGGCCACGTCGCGCTCGCCCGCCCGCCACCGCCGGGCGGCCGCATCGGGCGAGAAATCGGCCATCTTGGCCGCGAGATCGGCGATGTCGCCTTCGTGCACCAGGTGCAGGATCGTCATTGTCGCATCGCTGGCCTCGGCCAGGCAGCGCCGGATGTCGATCTCGCCGCGCGCCCCTGGCGGCAGCCGCTCGCCAAGCAGCCCGATCATCCGGCGCAGATCGTGGGTGCGGCGCAGGGCCGCGATTTCGCGGGTGGTGCGACTGATCCCGCCGCGACCGCCGGGCACCGGGTCGTAGCCGTCGACGGCAAAGCACAGGGTATCGGCCGGGCGGGCGTCATCGAGCGCCGAGACCGGGAGGGCGCTGCCGGCGAACACCTGGCGGTCGATCTCGACCGGCGGCAGCCCCGGCAAGGGCGTGCCGGCCAGCACATGGTCGGGGCCGAGCACATGGCGGTCGTTGTCGAAAAACGTCTCCGCCCCGCTCGCCAGATTGACCGCGCCGAGAACGACGCGCACCGCGCCCGAATTGACCCGCTCAAAATCGACGGCGCGGGCGACGAGCTCGGCGAATTCGGCGGCGGTGACCAGCGGCTGGGCCGCCGGCCGGGCGTATTCGGAGCCGGTGCGCAGCACCGAGAGGCAGCGCTCCGCGGCTCGCTGCGCCCATCGGCCGAACGGGCGCGGCGCGTGCCTCGCCGCCCGCCGGCTGAGCTCGTGCCAGAACTGGCGCAGGCGCGCCACCCGCTCATGCGGCAGATTGCCGGCGATGATCGCGGCATTGACCGCGCCCATCGCGGTGCCGGCGATCCAGTTCGGCCGCACCCCGCTCTGTTCGAGTGCCGCATAGGCGCCGGCCTGATAGGCGCCGAGCGCGTCGCCGCCCGACAGAACCAAGGCGATCCGTTCGAAGCGGGCCAAGCTTTTATCGGGTCGCCCTCGCGCCACCACCCGCTCCTACCGCCGATCATCGACCGAATGCCCGCATCATAAGGGGTCTCGACCGAGCGTCCAGTAGCGAAAGGAGTGCCCGTCAGTGTTTGTTCGAGGCGCCGACTTTTCGCGGCGGATGCATTGCCGAGGCGGCGATCGGCGGCAGCGATTTCAGATAGACGGCGATCGCCCGGCGGTCGGCGGGGTCGAGCCGAGCGGTGCTCTTGACGATTTCGCCCATGCTGCCGCCAACGAAATCGAAATCGGGTTTCTGCCCGTCTTCGAGCAAGGTGACGATGTCGCCGAGGCTCCATCGCCCGATTCCCGTTGCGCGGTCGGGAGTGATGTCGGGCGCGGCATGGCCCCGCCCGTCAATGCCGCCGGCCAGCGCCCGGTCGGGGTCGGGGGCGCCGAGCCAATTGCGCGGCGTGTGGCACTGCCCGCAGCGGCCGATCGCGGCGACCAGATAAGCGCCCCGGTACCATACCGCGTCGCGGCGCGGATCCGGCCGCCAGGGTCCGGGAAAATCCATGGCGAGGACCGCAATGGCGGCGCGGACCCGGGCGAAAGGACGCGGCGCAAGCGTGCGGTCGAGCTTCGACACCGCCGGCAGTCGGTCGAAAAACGCCTTGAGGTCGGCGAGGTCGCCCGGCTCGAGACGGTTGTAGAACGGGAACGGAAACGCCGGCAGGTAGTGCGAATCATCGGGGGCGACGCCCCAGCGCATCGCCTGGGCAAATTCGCCGGCGCTCCATCGGCCGATCCCGGTGCGCGGATCGGGGGTGATGTTGGGGGTGACGACGGCGCCGAAGCGGGTTTCGAGCACCCGCCCGCCGGCATAGGGCGCACCCCCTTTGGCGGTGTGGCACTGGCCGCAGCCGGCCGCAGCGGCAAGGTAGGCGCCGCGCGCCGCCGCATCGTCCCCGGCCGCGGGCGCGGACCCTGCGCCGCAGAGGACGAGCAGCAGCGCGAGCGCCGCCGCCCTCAGGGTTGGAGTTTTTCGCGGAAACCGGTGTGGCAGGCGCCGCAGCCGTTCTTGCCGAGGTCGATAAAGGCGGTCCGGACCGCGTTCTTGTCGCCGCCCTTGACCGCCGTCAGCAGCGCGTCGGCCTTGCCCACCGCGGTTTTCTGCGCGTCGAGAAACTTGCTGCGCTCGCTCCACACCGCGGGCTTCGGCTGGTACTTGCCGTCGGGGCTGGGCCCAGCCGTTCCGGGCGGAAACAGGTCGGGGATCTTCCTCGTCGTCCGGGTCAGATCGGTCGCCGCGGTTACCGCCGCCGGCTGGTCGACCTTGCCGTCGAGATAGCCCTTGATTTGACCGAGGTTGCGGCCCTGCTCCTTCATCGTCGCCTGCCGCTCCTTGAGGACGGCTTGCTTGTCCTGCGCCGACGCCGGCACCGAGGCGGCGATGACAACCCCGATCGCCGCAACTGCACCGAGCATCCAGGCCTTGGCCAGATAGGTCATCGCTTTCCCCTGTTCACCCGACGACGCGGGCTTCCCCGCTCTCACCGATCCAACTCTACCGCGTGCGCGAGCCGAGGAACATGTGGAAAACGGACCCGCCGTTACGTGATCGGGATTTCGATGTGGGTCTTGAACGCCGGCCGCACGCGCATCCGCTCGTACCAGGCCTTGAGGTTTTGCAGCGGCGGCCGTTCGATCGGAAAGGCGTGCCAGCGATAGACCAGGGTTCCCATCACGATCTCGGCCAGGCTCAATTCGGCGCCGGCGAGGAAGGCTTGGCCGTCGAGCGCCTCCTCGACGATGGTCCAGGCGACCAGCGCCTTGCGCCGCGCCGCTTCGATCGCGGCCTGGTCGCGGGCCTCGGGCTTGGTGCGAATGAGCCCGTAGAGCAGCGCGCCCATCGGCGGCCCGAGGGTGGAGAGCTGCCAATCCATCCAGCGCTCGACCAGCGCGCGCGCCGCCGGCGCCGCCGGATAGAGCCGTTCGCCCTGATGGGTGGTGGCGAGATAGCGGCAGATCGTGTTCGATTCCCACAGCACCAGATCGCCGTCCTGCACGGTCGGCACCAGGCCGTTCGGGTTCAGCGCCAGATAGTCGGTATCCTGGTTGCCGCCGAATGGCCCGCCGAGATCGACCCGCTCAAACGGGATGCCAAGTTCGCCGCAGCACCACAGCACCTTCTGCACGTTCGACGAGGTCGCCCTGCCCCAGATTTTCAGCATCGCCGCTTCTCCGCTCGATCGGTCCAGCCCGGCGCTATGGAGCCCAAGTTTGCCGCGCGCCGCAACGGCCTTGGCGAAATCATGTATAGTCCCCTGGAGCGGGGTCGGCGCCCTTGGATAAATTCAGGCCCCCGGGTCAACGCAGGCAATGAGGCAAGGCATGAAGTGGCTGGTATCGTCGTTGGTTATCGGCATGCTGGGGTTCGCGGGCACGGCCTGGGCCACCCAGGCCGGCAATGGGGCGATCATCAAATGGAAGGGCATGGACACCTGCGCCCGGCAGGCCCAGGCCGCGTTTCCCGACTTTACCCCGGCCTCGAACGCCAAGCGCGACGCCAAGCTCAACGAATGCCTCAATGCCAACAACCTGCCGCCACGCGCACCGCTGTCGGCGCAACCGCCCAACGGCAGCGCCGACGGGCGCTAGCCGCGCCGCGCGCATCCAGCGAGGTTGGCCGGCCGGCGCGGTCAGCCGGCGTGGCCCTCGCCCCAGCCGTCGGCCATTGGCGGCAGCAGCGATGCCCAGGCGGCTGAACCGGCCGCGGGCTCGGGGCCGAGCCGCTCGACCAGGGCGAGCCGGGCCTCGAGATCGATCTCGAGGCTCGAGGCGATTTCGAGCCGGGCATCCTCGAACACATTGGTGCGGCGGCGGCGGCGCCAGGCCATCACGGTGTCGTCGCGCCGGCGCAGCAGGGCGGCGATCTGCGGGCGAAACAGCGCGATCATCGCGACGATCCAGCGGTTGAGGACGAGCGACGGCCCGACCTCGCCAATGGCGAAGCAGTCGAGCATGCCGATCACGTCATCGGCGCGGTACCAGGTCTCGCCGGTGACCCAGCGATTGGTGGTGAACAGCCGAGTGGGCTCGCCCCGCAGATCGAGTGCGATCGCCACCAGGTGGCTGACCTCGTCGCGCCCGCCATGGTTCAGCGGCGGCGCCTGTGGCGGCGCCGGCGGCAGGGCCGCGACCGCCGTCTCCGGGAGCACCAGCGGCGCCATCCGCGACGGCATGCCCTCGGCGCGCAAAAAGGTGTGAAAATGGCCGTGCTCGCCAGCCGGCCGGACCGCCTGCGGGTGGCGGTGATAGAAATACTGGCCGTGGCTGCGCGGATCGTAGACCTCGCCCAACGGATAGTGCCGCCAATCGGCGAGCGGCGCCGCGCCGGCCGCCAGTTCGCCGAGGAGGCCCGTCCCGCTCGCCGCGAACCAGCGCCGGCACTCGACGACGATCGCAGCGGCCGCATGCAGGCGCCCGAGCTCGGCCGGTCCAGCCGGCATATCGATCATTCTGTCCGAGCCCGCCACGCTGCCCCCTGATGCGAACGAAAGGGGTCCATCATAGCGAGCGCCGCGGCTGGGTCAAAGCGAGTTCGCCGACCGTCCACCGCACGATGTCCGAGATCACCGCACCGGCTGCCGCGTTGAACGCCGCGACCACGTCGGGGACATTGTTGGCGGCACTCGGCTGGCGCCGCTCGAACGCGCGCTGAGCGATGATCCGGCGCTGCGCCGCGGCGACCAGCCGGACCAGGAGCGCCACCCGGATTTGAGGCGGGCGGGCAGCGCCGCCTGGAGCGTAATCCGCCTCGAAGTGGCGAATCTGGGTCTGCAAATCGTAGTCGGCACGCAACTCCATCGCGTCGCGATCGATCGCGGTGATCGCGCCGCTATTCTCGAACGCCGCCAGCATCGCGTCCTGCAGCAGGGCCGGCACCCGGTCGGTCCATTCCGCGTCGGCATAGTAGTCGAGCGAAAAGGGCGAGCGGCTGAGCGCGATCCGGGTAGTGTCGATGCCGGCCGAGGCCTGCGGCGTGTCGACCAGCAGCACCCCGCGGCGGTGCGGCAGATCCGCGGGATAGCTGGGTTCGGCGGCCAGCCGGTAGAGCTTTCCCGGCGGCGTCGCGACGAAGAGTTTGGCGCAGCCGGCCAAGGCCAACACCGCGGCGCCGGCGAGCGAGCGGCGGGCGATGCGCTGCGCCGAGAGGCGAGCGGACGGGATGCGCTCGGGCGGGCCGGTCATCGCGGCTGGTACCCGCGGCGCCGGTCGCCGAACAGCAGCCGCGTCGGGTCGCGCTCGATCTGGTCGACCAATCGGTTGACATTGGCCAGCAGCTGCTGCGCGTCGCTGACCAGGTCGTTGACCCCGGGCAGGGTCTGCTTGGCTGAAGCGGCGGATGCCCGGCCGGTTCTCGGCCAGGATCAGCTGCAGTTCGTGGCTGGTGGCGATCAGGTTTGTCGCCACCCGGTCATAGTCCTTCAGGGTATGCGAGGCCTGATCCTTCAACCCGCCGCGCCCGGAAAAGCTCTGATCGACATTGTGCAACAGCGACCGGAGCGCCACCGCCGATGCGTTGGCGTTGCCGAGGAGGGCGCCGAGATCCTGGCTGTGCCCAGCCAAAGCCGCGGTCACGGTGCGGATGTTCGCCAGGCTGTCGGTGACCGCCTGGCGGTTTCGCGCGCTGAGCAGCGCGTTCAGATTGCTGGCCACCGATTTGAGCTCGCCGGTCAGTTCGGGGAGCGAGGCCTTGACCTGTTCAAGCTCCGAGCGCGCCGGCTTGATGATGGCATAGTGATGTCCGGGCTTTGGCTCGAGAACCGGCGCCTCCTGCGTGCCGCCGCGGATCTGCACGGTCGAGACGCCGCTCAAGATGTTGGTGTCGAGAAAGGCTCGGGCGTCCGACCTGATCGACACCAGCTGGGTGTCGATCGCGACCGTCACCTGGATTTGCGCGATGTTGTCCGGATCGACCCGGACGTCGATCACGCGGCCGACCGGAATGCCGTTGTACTGGACTGAGGAGCCCTTGCCCAAACCGGCAACCGACCCTCTGAAGAAGATGTAATAGCGCTCGAGCGCCTGCGACAATTCCACCCGGCCGAGCCACAGCACGGCGCCGAATGCCAGCGAGACGATCGTCAAGACGAACACGCCGACCGCAACGTAATGGGCTCGCGTCTCCATTCACCTGTCTCCGTTGCCCGGAACGGCTCAGGCCGGAGCCGCGGCGGCCGCTGCCGCCGTCATTTGCGGGTGAGCAGCCGCTTCGGCGTGCTGCGCCGCCCGCCCGCGCGGACCGTGGAAATAGGCATGGATCCAAGGGTGCTCATCCTGCAGCAACTGCTCGAGCGTGCCGACCCGGATCTTTTGGTCGACCAGCACCGCCACCCGATCGCAGATTGCGAACAGGCTGTCGAGATCGTGGGTGACCATGAACACGGTCAGCCCGAGACTGCCGCGCAAATCGCCGATCAGCCGGTCGAACTCGCCGGCGGCGATCGGATCGAGCCCGGCGGTGGGCTCGTCGAGGAAGACGATCTCCGGATCGAGCGCCAGGGCGCGGGCGAGCCCGGCGCGCTTGCGCATGCCACCCGACAGCTGCGCCGGATATTTGTTGGCTGCCTCCTCGGGCAGACCGACCATGCCGATCTTGACGGCTGCGATCTCGTCCATCAGCGGCAGCGGCATATCGTAGAACTCGCGGAGCGGCACCTCGATATTCTGGGCTACGGTCAGCGAGCTGAACAGCGCGCCGTCCTGAAACAAAACCCCCCAGCGCCGCTCGATTTTGCGCCTCGCCCGCTCGCTCATTCGCGGAATGTCGGCGCCGAACACTTCGACCCGGCCCTCGACCGGCCGGTTGAGCCCGATGACGGTTCGCAGCAGCACCGACTTGCCGCTGCCCGACCCGCCGACCACACCGAGAACCTCGCCGCGCAGCACGTCGAGGTCGAGGCCGTCATGCACCGTCTCGGTTCCGAACCGGTTGACCAGACCGCGGATTTTGATGATCGCCTCGCCTGGAACCGCGGCCACGCTCAAATCCTCAAGCACCCTCAAATCCTCAAGATCGAAAAGAACACCGAAAAGGCGGCGTCGGCGACGATCACCAGAAAGATCAATTCGACGACCGAGAGGGTGGTCAAGCGGCCGACGCTCTCGGCGCTGCGGGAGACCTGAAAGCCTTCGTAGCTGCCGATCGTGGCGATAATCGCGGCAAAGAACGGCGCCTTGATGACGCCGATCCAAAAGGTTTTCGGGCTCAATGAGAGCCGCAACTCGTGCATGAATTGCGGGATGGTGATCCCGAGCACCCCCCAGGCCATCAAGGCGCCGCCGAGCAGCCCCATGAAATTGGCGAAGATGGTCAACATCGGCAAGCTCAGCAGCAATCCGAACAGGCGCGGGATCACCAGCACCTCGACCGGGTCGAGACCGATCGTGCGCAGCGCGTCGACCTCTTCATTGACCTGCATCGTGCCGATCTGCGCGGTAAAGGCGCTGCCCGAGCGGCCGGCGATGATGATTGCGGTCATCAGCACGCCCAGTTCGCGCAGGATGCCGACCGCCAGCAGGTCGACGGTATAGATCTCGGCGCCGAATCGGCGCAGCTGGTCGGCGCCCTGGTAGGCGATCACCACCCCGATCAGAAACGACAACATGCCGACGATGGGGAGCGCGTCGAGACCGGTTTGCTCGATCTGGGCGACCATCGCGGTCAGCCGGAGCCGGCCCGGATGCCGCAACAGGCGCAGTGCGGTCTCAAAGACCAGGCCGAGAAAGCCGAGCAGACGAAAGATTCGGGCGGCGAGGCCGAGCGAAACCTCGCCGATCCGGGCGACAAACCCGACGAGGCCGCAATGCGCCAGCCGCGGGTGGGGAGCCGGGGCGAGAAAGCCGGTGGCGCGGACCTGATCGAAAAGCGGGGCGAAGCTCGGCCGCAGATTGCGCATTTCGACCGCGTTGCCGCGCGCCGCCAGATCATGCTCGGTGCGCAACAGCAGCCAGGCCCCGGCGCTGTCGACCCGCTCGACGCCGCCGAGATCGAGGGTGACCCGGCGGTTCTGCGGCAGCTTCAGCGCCCGCAGCCTGCGGTCGAGCTCGGCGGCGCTCGGCACCAGCCATTCCCCAGCCGGCGCCAGGATCAGCGATCCCCCAGCTTCGGTCTCGACGAGAGTGGCAGCGATCACGCCATGATGCCTGTGAAACCCGGGTCGGCCGGCCGAGGCCTTTTCAACTATGGCAAAAGCCGCTATGCCGCAACGCCAAGGCGGGCGGGCGGCTGATGCCGATCATCGGAGGCACTGTTAATGGACCTCAAGGAGCACATTCGCTCGGTACCCGATTTCCCCAAGCCCGGCGTCCTGTTCTACGACATTTCGACGCTGCTCGCCCATCCGGCCGCCTGGCGGGCCACGGTCGCCGGTCTGGCCAAGGCGCTGCGGCCGCATCAGCCCGATCTCCTGGTCGGCATCGAGTCGCGCGGCTTTCTGGTTGCCGCACCGGTTGCCTGCGAGCTCGGCTGCGGCTTCGCCATGATCCGCAAGCAGGGGAAGTTGCCGGGCAGGACCGTGCGCTTTACCTACGACCTCGAATATGGCAGCGACACGATCGAGATCCAGGAGGATGCCGTCGCCGCCGGTCAGCGCATCGCCGTGCTCGACGACCTGTTGGCGACCGGGGGCACGATGCAGGCGGCGATCGATCTGGTCCGCCAGCGCGGCGGCATCGTTGCCGCGGCCGGGTGCATCATCGAATTGAGCTTTCTGCAGGGCCGCAGCCGCATCGACGTGCCGTTGACCGCGATGGTGGCCTACGACAGCTGATCGAATGATCGAGCGGGGCCGCCGCCGCGCTCAATCGTCGCTGCCGGGAGGCCACGGACCCAGGCTGCGCCCGATCACCGCGTAAAGCGGGTCCCCGCCGCCGGGCGGGGTGCGATCGATGCAGCGGATGTCGCCCCAATTGCCGGCTTCGCAAAAGTGATGGGCGATCAGGCACAGATGCCCGGTGTCGTCGAGCAGGCACCAGCAGCCGATAGCCGGGGCCGGGCGGCAACGTTCCGAAAAGGTCACGACCAGGGGTGCCCCGGGCTTCAGCACGCGCCCGACCTCGCGGAGGACCTCGGCCGGCCGGGTCAGGTGCTGCACCGACACGCACAATGCCGCACCGTCGAACTCGGCGGCGGCGAACGGCAGCCGCGGGGTGCGGTTCAGATCCTGCACCCGCCACTCGTCGAGGAACGGGTTTTCCGCCAGCTCGCAGGCGTTGACCCCGACGCCGACGACGCGCGAATAGGCGATTTCAGGCGGCAAATGGCTGACCCAGCCGGACATCAGGTCGAGAATTGCACCGCCCGCCGGCAGGATCTCACGATAGAGATCGCCGATCGCGGCCAGCGCCGCATCGTCGATCTGCCGGGTCGGCACCGGCTCGGGCCGGTTTGACGCGCCGAGCAAATCGTCGAGCCGCGCCGCGGCGCTAGTCGGGAGCATCGGTAGCAGCGTCATTCCCCCGTCTCTTGCCAGTTTGGTGTGACATAGGGAGCAACGCCGGGGCAATCCATAGGCAATACACGATCGGCGAGAATGAAATAGCGGCCGGCGCGGTTGGCGGCCTCGGGGCGGATCAGTCGGCCAGCGCCTGGTCGGCCGGCAGCAACGGCAGGCCGAGCTCGCGCGCGACCGCCGGGTGGGTCACCTGGCCGCGGCAGACGTTGAGCCCGTGGCGCAGATGCGGGTCGTCGCAGAGCGCCCGCCGCCAGCCGCGATCGGCCAAGGCCAGCACGAAAGGCAGCGTCGCGTTGTTCAGCGCCACGGTCGAGGTGCGGGCCACCGCCCCCGGCATGTTGGTCACGCAATAATGGACGACCCCCTCCTCGATATAGGTGGGTGCGGCGTGGGTCGTCGGCCGGCTGGTCTCGAAGCAGCCGCCCTGATCGATCGAGATGTCGACCAGCACCGTGCCCGGGCGCATCGCCCGGACCAGTTCGCGGCTAACGAGCTTTGGCGCCGCCCCGCCCGGGATCAGCACGGCGCCGATCACCAGATCGGCGGCGGCGACCTCGCGCTCGATGTTTTCCATCGTCGAATAGAGCGTGTGCAGCTGGGCCCCGAACTGCAGGTCGAGCGCGTAAAGCCGCGGCAGCGAGCGATCGATCACCGTGACATAGGCTTCCATCCCCATCGCCATGCGCGCCGCGTTGGTGCCGGCGACGCCGCCGCCGAGGATCACGACCTTGGCCGCCGGCACCCCCGGAACCCCGCCGAGCAGCACGCCGATCCCGCCCTGCTCGCGTTCGAGACAGTGCGCGCCGACCTGCACCGACATGCGCCCGGCGACCTCGCTCATCGGCGCCAGCAGCGGCAGCCCGCCGGCGGCGTCGGTGACCGTCTCATAGCCGATCGCCACAGCGCCGGAGCGGATCAGGCCGAGGGTCAGCTCGCGCTCGGCGGCAAGATGCAGATAGGTGAACAGGATCTGCTCGGGGCGCAGCAGCGCCGCCTCCGCCGGCTGCGGCTCCTTGACCTTGACGATCAGCTCGGCCGCGGCAAAGACCTCGGCGGCGCTGGCCAGGATGCGGGCCCCGGCGGCCTGGTAGGCGCGGTCGTCAAAGCCGATCCCGGCTCCGGCGCCGCTCTCGACGACGACCTCGTGGCCGTGATGCGCCAATTCGCGCACGCTGCCCGGAACGAGGCCAACCCGGTATTCGTGGGTCTTCAGCTCCCTGGGAACGCCGATCAGCATCGCCTCGCCTCCGCTCGTTCTCGGCCGCGCGCCGGCTCACCCGCGGAGTTCCGCGTCAGCGGCTCCAATCCGCGACACTAGGCCGCAGCCCGAACCAGATCAGCCAGCGCGGACCGGCGGAGATTTGGGTGGTCGCGGCGATTATTGTAGAGCCGATCCGGCCAAGTTGGTCTGGTTGTCACCTGAGCGCGAGCGGCAGCGATGGGCATTTTCACCACTTTCGCGATGATCTATCTCGCGGTCGGCGTCGTGCTGTTCGCCCATCCGCGGGCGCCGGCGCTGCCGGACGATTTCGACTGGCGCGCCCAGGTCGGGGTTTTCCGCGACAGCCTGCCGGCGGTGTTGGCCTGGCCGCTCGCCTTGTGGGTGTCGTGCAATCGCCGAAGCTGAGCCGGCCTAGCCTTCGCCGAGCCGCCGGACGATCTCGTCGGCGAGCGGCAACGAGGCAGTCAGGCCCGGCGATTCGATGCCGTAGAGGTTGACCAGCCCCGGCACGCCGTGATCGGCGGCACCTTGCACGACGAAATCGGCGGCGGGCTCGGTGGGTCCGCTGATCTTGGGCCTGATCCCGGCATAACCCGGCTGCAGCGCGCCGTCGCGCAACCCCGGCCAGTATTGGCGCACCGCCGCGTAGAAGGCCTCGCCGCGCGCCGGATCGACGGCGTAGTCGACCGCGGAAATCCATTCGACATCGGGGCCGAAGCGAGCCTGGCCGGCGAGATCGAGGGTGATGTGGACGCCCAAGCCGCCGGGCGGCGGCACCGGATAGACCAGCCGGCGAAACGGCGAGCGCCCGCTCAAGGTGAAATAGACGCCGCGGCAGAAATAGGCGGCGGGGATCGTGTGCGGCGGCAGCCCGGCAATGGCGCGGGCCAGGGAAGGGGCGTGGAGCCCGGCGGCGTTGACCAGATAGCGGCAGCCGATCGTGCCGGGCTCGTCGCCGCCGACCCCGAGCGCGAAGCCGTCGTTGCGCACTTGCCCGGAGACCACCGGTGTGCGCAGCACGATCGCGGCACCGGCCGCCTCGGCCTCCCCCTGATAGGCCAGCATCAGCGCGTGGCTGTCGATGATGCCGGTCGACGGCGACAGCAGTGCCGCGACGCAATGGAGCGCCGGCTCCAGCGCCATTGCCTGCGACGCGCCGAGCCATTCGACATCGTCGACCCCGTTGGCGCGAGCCGCGGCGGCGATCCGTTCGAGCGCCGGGATCTCGCTCTCCTCGGCGGCGACGATCAGCTTGCCGAGCTGGGCGAACGGGACCCCGTGCTCGCGGCAATAGGCGTAGAGCCGCCGGCGCCCGGCGACGCAAGCGGTCGCCTTGAGGCTGTCCTTTGGGTAGTAGATGCCGCTGTGGATGACCTCGCTGTTGCGCGAGGAGGTCTCAAAGCCGATCGTCCAGGCGCGTTCGAGCACCAGCACCTCGCGGCCGGCCAGCGCCAGCGCCCGCGCCGCGGCGAGCCCGATGACCCCGGCGCCAACGACGACGCATTCGACTTCGTCCAAAGTCCCTCTCCCTTGCCTTTCGCCGGAGCGTTTCGCGGTGCCGGGCGCTCTCGGGCAGCAGCCGGCACCGACCCGGACGCTGTTGTTTGCCCGCCGCCAGCGATCGGTCAAGAGCGGCGAAGCGCCCGGAGGCAGGCGGACTGCGACGTCGGCGGCCGTGCGGGGCGGCTGTGCGAGGCGGCTGGACGCGATCGGGGAAATCGCCGACACTCGGTTTTGCGGCAATTGGCGAAGGACAGCGATGAGCCGGAAGACTGCCACCGTCTTGGCGCTCGGCGATTATCGGGCGCGGCAGCGGACCGTGTACTTTACCCGTGGCGAGCTGAACCAGCTGCTCGGGCTCTACAGTCTCCATGTGATCCGCGGCGTGTGGCGCGACTATGCCATCGACCACGGCCCGGGCCTCGCCCGCTTTTCGGTGTTTCGCCACACCCACGAAGCGCCGGCCTACACGATCCTGAAGACGGCGCCGTCATCGGCCCGGCCGGGCGAGTTCATCGTGCAGAGCGGCCGCCAGCGGCTGCGCGTGTCGCGCAATCTCGCCGAAGCGCTGGAGTTTTTTCGCAGCCGTCTCAGCCTGGTCGCCGCCGGGCCGGCCTAGCCACCGGGCGCCGCGGCAACATCCGCTCGAGGACGGTCCCGTCGCCCCTGACGACGCGGTGAAAGAACGCGCCGGCGAGGTGCACCGCGACCAGCAGATAGAGCAGGTATTGGCCGACCAGATGGGCCGCGATCGCCGCCTGCGCCAGGCGCTCGTCGCGCGGCAGCAGCGGCGGGATCGAGACCATGCCGAAGAAGCTGACCCGATGGCCGGCGGCGGCGGCGTTGAGGTAGCCGGCGAGCGGCATCGCGATAAGAACGAGGTAGAGCGCCAGATGGGTGGCGCGGGCCAGCGCCACCGCCATAGGGCCGAGCGCGGCCGGCCGCGCCGGCGCCGGGTGACGCGCGCGCCACAGGACGCGCAGCACCATCAAGGCGAGGATGGTCAGCCCGAGCGAGCGGTGCAGCAGCAGCAGGCTGGCGCGCGCCGTGGTGTTGCGCGCCGCGGCTTCGGCGGCCCAGCCAAAGGCCACGACGATGACCGCGAGTGCGGCGACGAGCCAGTGCAGCGCGCGGGCGACCGGCCCGTAGCCGCCGGGCTCGCCGGGCACCCGGCCGACGTGGTGGCGCTCAGGCCGGGCCACGGGTCGAGGCGGCGGCGGCGCGGATCGCCGGACAGCTCATTTTGTCGCCCCCTTGGCGGTTCGATCAGGCAATATTCGCTCTGTTGTAGGCATCCATCCGCTCGAGGAGAAAAGGAACTTGACTGTCGAAACTTGTTGCCGGGCCGCGCGGCGCATCGCCTTGTTGGCGGCGGCGGTTGTCGGGCTCACCCTGCCGGCCGCGGCGCAGCAGCCGACCGCGGCGCAGCGCAACGCCATTCGCCAAGCCTGCCCAGCCGACTACCAGGCGCATTGCGCCAGCGTGCCGACCGGCGGCAAGGCCTCGCTCGTCTGCCTGCAGCAGCACGCGTCGAGCCTGTCGGCGGCGTGCCGGCGCGCGGTCGAAGCGGTTGGCGCCGGGGGCGCGGCGGCGCCTCATGCCTCCTCGGTGCGGCGGGTGCGGGTGCGGGTGCCGCGGCTGCGGCCCCGGCGGCGGCGCCGATGTCGCCACGCGAGCAGCTGA
Organism: uncultured Alphaproteobacteria bacterium; assembly: GCA_963755435.1. GTDB lineage: Bacteria > Pseudomonadota > Alphaproteobacteria > ATCC43930 > CGMCC-115725 > AP-15. The sequence continues at coordinate 856,901 of CAVWJX010000005.1, read as the reverse complement.
TGGTGCTGCGCCAATCCTGCGGCGGCGACTACCACGCGCTGTGCAGCGGCGTCCCGCTCGGCGGCGGCCGGGCGATCGCCTGCCTGCGCGCCAACGCCCAATCCCTGTCGCCGCGATGCAGCGGGGCATTGAGCGCGGCGCGCGGCAGCCGGTAGGCGGCGACCCCCGGATGGACGGTGCGGCCCCTCGGTTCGACCCGCGGCGCGCTCGACCGATGGATCGCGGGCTCGGCGCGATGATCGCGGAAGCGGCGCGATGATCGCCTCCGGCATGGCGATGGGCATGACCATGCTGGGGGCGATCCTGCACGACCCGCTGCTCTTCGCACTTTTGATCTTTGCCGTGGCCGCGCTGTTGACGCATCTGCTGTTTCGCCGGCATCCGCTGCGCCGGGCGGCGGTGCGGGTGCTGCTGCTGGCGGCGCTGACCATCCTCTTATTGCACGCCGGCGTCCTCCCCTATCGGAAGATGACCGCGACCGGGATGCCGGTCCGCGACGCGGTCCACGGCGCCCTGAAGATCGCCTGGTGGCTGTGGGCGGCGTGGTTCCTGGTCGGCGTGCTGCGCGCCCTCGTCGTCACCGAGCATCGCCCGCGAGAGGGCAAGCTGGTCCAGGACCTGCTCGCCGGGTTGGTTTATATTGCCGCCCTCTTTGCCATCATCGCCTATGTCTTCGATCTGCCGATCCAGGGGCTGCTGGCGACCTCGGGGGCCGTCGCCATCATCCTCGGGCTCGCCTTGCAGAGCACGTTGAGCGATGTATTTTCCGGGATCGTGTTGAATTTCAGCCGCCCCTATCGGCCCGGCGACTGGATCAGCATCGACGGCGCGACCGACGGCCAGGGTGATCGAGATGAACTGGCGGGCGACCCTGGTGCTGACCGCCCAGCGCGATCTGGCGATCGTTCCGAACAGCGCCATCGCCAAGGCCAAGATCGTCAATTCGAGCTCGCCTTCCGGGATCCACGGGATGACCGTGACGGTTCATCTCGACGCCAAGACGCCGCCCGCGGCCGGCGGCGAGATCCTCGAACAGGCGATCATGAATTCGCGGCTGATCCTGGCGACACCGGCGCCGCAGATCATCGTCAAGTCGATCACCGCGAGCTACACCGAGTTCGGCATCACCTTCTTCGTCGAGGATCTGGTTCAGTCGAGCCGCGCGCAGAACGAGCTGTTCGATCTGATTTCGCGGCATCTGGCGGTGGCCGGCATCGCCCTCGCGCTCGACCCAGAGCCTGCCGGCCGACCCGGCGCTGCCGCCGCCAAGCGCTGCCGAACGGGCGCTCGGCCTTGTCGAGATTTTTGCCGCGGCGACCGCGGACGAGCGGCGCTCGCTGGCGGCAAAGCTGAAGCGCAAGACCTACGAACCCGGCGAGGCCGTGGTCGAGCCCGGCGAGGTATTGGGCTCGCTATTCATCATCGGGGCCGGCGTGCTGTCCTTGACCCGGGTGTCGTCGGTCGGCGAGATCGAGATGATGCGCCTCGGTCCGGGCGATCATTTTGGCGAGATCGGGCTGCTGACCGGGGCCGCCGCCGAGGCCAGGATCTCGGCCATGGCGCCGACCATCCTCTACGAGCTTGCCAAGGACGATCTGGCGCCGATTTTGGAGGAGCGGCCGCCGATCGCCCAGGAATTGTGCCGCGCCCTCGCCCGGCGACAGGCTGCCGGCCAGCTGATCGCCTCGCCCGAGATCGACAAAACCGTGCCGGCCAATCGGGTCGCCGGCTGGTTCTCCGACCGGCTGCACCGCCTGTTCGACCTGACCCCCGCCCAGTGAGCGACAGCCCGATCACCGATCAGAACGAGAAGGCGTAGAGGCGGTCGTCGGCGCCGACGTAGAGCCGGCCGCCGGCCGGCAGCAGATCCTGAAAATGATGGAGGCCGCTCATCCGGTCGCCAGGGCCGCCGCCGGCGAAGAGCGGCTGGCCGGTGTCGCCGCGAAAGCCGTGCAGCCGGTTGTCGCCCTCGGCGCCGAGCATCCATACCACCGGATCCGAATGGCCGTCGGTGGTGGTGACGATCGGCGAGCCACGGCCGCTGAGCGCGCCGCACCAGGCGGTGGCGAGGGTGGGCGGCGAGCCGGCGCCGATTTTGAGGACGGTCAGCGCGTCGCCGCGGTGGGGTGTCGGGCAATGCGCGCCCGGCCCGGCGAACGCGACGAAGACCCCGTCGGCGACCGGATAGGCCGAAGCCGCGGTGCGGATCGGGGCGGTGGCGACGGTTTCGCTCAAGAGGCTGCCGCCGATGCCGCCGAGATTGCTGCGGTCGAGCAGGTAGGCGCGGGCATCCTTGCCCAGCGCCAGGATCAGCGCCTGCGCGCCGGTTGCCGGCGGCACGTCGAGCGGCAGCGGGTTGGTGCCGCCGAGATCGGCGTCGCTGGCATCGAGCGAGCGCCAGTCGGAGGGGACGAAATAATCCTGCGGCCGGGTGCTGTGGGCGAGGTCGGGCGCCAACCGCAACACCGCCTCGCCATCGCTCCAGCGCCGCGCATCCTTGGTGTTGCCGGTGGTGACGAACAACGAACGCCGATTGCTGGCGATCCCGCCCGGCGCCCAGATGCCGCCGCCCGGCGCGCGGGTGCTCCAGGCGATGACATCTCCGGGGTTGGCGAGGCTGACGCCGACGACCCAGCCGTGATAGTCGCCGCAATCGCCGAAATGCCCGCCATAGGGGACATAGACCCGGCCATCGAGGATGGCGAGCGCGCCGCGCTGGTTCTGATCGGGGTCGTTGAAGTGCCGGCCCTTGGTCGCACCCTTGGTCGCCAGTGCGGCGGCGACGTCGACGGGCCAGCCAGGCAGGACGGCGCCATCCTTCAGCGACAGGGCGAAGATCTTGTGCCGCGGACCCGAAGCCTCGGCGACCATCGCGTCGAGATAGACCGCCTGCGTCCCCGGATCGATGACCGGCGTACCGGTGACGCCCAACGGGTCGATGTTGCCGCATGGCAGCGCCGATAGCGGCACCGGCCGGCCCAGAACCCGGGTCCAGACGATCTTTCCCGAGCGCGCGTCGATGGCCTCGACCGTGTCGCTTTCGGTAGCGACGATCAGCGTCCCAGAGGGCGATCCGGGGGGCGATCCCGCGGGCTGCCAATAGAGCGGCTGGGCATAGACGTGGCCGGAAAAGCGCGGCTGAAAATCGGCCTCGAGATGGACCCCGCGGGCCCGTTCCCAGTCGAGACCCGGCATCGTGAAATTGCCGCTGCGCTCGGGATTGCCGTGATAGGTCAGTACCGATTGCGCGTGGCAGCCGGGGCCGCCGGCGGCGATCGCCAACCCCGGCAATGCCGCTGCGAGCCAGGCGACCAGCCGCGATTTGCAACTTTTGCGGATGCGGCGCACGTTCATCTCAGACCCCTGGGCAATCCTGGCCGCCGGTTAGCGCCGGCTCGCTAACGCCGGAGCCGCGCCGTCGCTCCGCCCGGCCGCGAAGCCTGGACGCAGCGCCCGATGCTCCTCTATCGTAACGCAACGAGAGCGTCATGGCGGGCGCCGGGCCGCGGCGATTGCGGCGGGTTCGATGGGAGGGTGAAGATGGCGGACTATAAGCTGATCTCCGCGGATTCGCATGTCAGCGAACCGCCCGATTTGTGGGTCTCGCGCGTCGACAAGAAATATCGGGAGCGGGCACCGCGACTGGTGGTCGATCCGCCCGGGCTTGAAGGCGCCTATTTTCTTTACGAGGGCTATGCCCCGCACCCGATCGGGATCGGGCTCGCCGCCGGCAAGAGCCCCGAGGAGCTGGCCGGATTTCTGACCAAGGCAACCTATGCCGATGCGCGGCCCGGCGGCTGGGACCCGGCCGAGCGGCAAAAGGACAATGCGCTCGACGGGGTCGACGCCGACGTGCTGTACACGACGTTGGGCTTCCGCATCTTCTGGCTCAAGGACGCCGGTCTCCAAGCCGATTGCTTTCGCGCCTACAATGACTGGCTCGGCGAATTTTGCAGCTACGACAAGGCGCACATGGCCGGGCTGCCGATGATCTCGCTCTATGACCCCAAGGCCGGCGCGCGCGAGCTCGAACGCTGCGCCAAGATCGGCCTCAAGGGGGCGATGATCTGGTGCTCGCCGCCCGATGAGCGGCCCTACAGCTCCGACATCTACGACCCGTTCTGGGCGGCGGCGCAGGAGTTGCGGATGCCGGTCAGCCTGCACGCGATCACCGGCATGGGCATGGAGAGCCAGTGGAACTGGGGCGAGCGCTATATGCGCGCGACGGTGCTGGCGCACGAGGTCGAGCGCTCGTTCAGCGTGCTGATCTTTTCGGGCGTGCTCGACCGCTTCCCCGAGTTGCAGATCGTCTCGGCCGAGAACAATTGTGGCTGGCTGCCCTATTATTTGCAGCGCATGGACCGGCTGTTCGAGCGCTCGCGCATCGCCTCGGGGTTCAAGCTGCAACTGAAGCCCAGCGAATATTTCCGGCGGCAGATGTGGTGCACCTATATCGACGACTTCGTCGGGGTCGCCAGCCGCCAGTTCATCGGCGTCGACCGCATGATGTGGTCGTCGGACTACCCGCACCAGGCCTCGTCCTGGCCGCATTCGCAGGAGGTCGTGGCGCGCGACTTCAAGGATGCCAGCGCCGAGGACCGGTTCAAGATCACCCGCGGCAACGCCGCCCGGCTCTATGGTTTCGCCGCCTGAACCCGGGATCGCGGGCTCACACCACCGGGGCCGCGGCCTCGCGGCCGATGCCGGCGGCGAGGTCGAACAGCGGCAGAAACATCTCCGGCTCCTGCGCGCCGGCGATCGCATAATCGCCTTCGACGACGAAGCAGGGGACGGCATGGATGCCGAGCCGCCGCGCCCGGCTCTCTTCGGCGCGCACTTCGGCGGCGCCGTCCTCGGCGGCGAGATAGGCGCGGGCCGCGGCGTGGTCGAGACCGCAGCGCGCGGCGATCGCCGCCAGCGTGTCGAGGTCGCCGATGTCGAGCCCTTCGATGAAATAGGCGCGAAACAGCGCCTCGACCATGTCGCCGCCGCGGCGCCCGGGCGCCGCCAGCCGGATCAGCCGATGCGCGCGCAAGGTGTTGGGTGTCCGCCGGATGCGCTCGAAAGCGAATTCGATTTCCTCGCGCGAACCGGCGGCGACAATCGCCGCATCGCTGCGCGCGGCCTGGCGCGGGCTGCCGAATTTCGCCGCCAGATAGACCTCGCGCGCGATCCCGTCGCTCGGCAAGTCGGGGTTGAGCTGGAAGGCGCGCCACGACCGGGTGGCAACGATGCCCGGCCGCAGGGCCAGCGCGCGTTCGAGCCGGCGCTTGCCGATGAAGCACCACGGGCAGGCGATGTCGGCAACGATGTCGATATGCATCAGCGGCCCCTCCGGTTGCGGCCACGCGGCGCGGCTTGACCTCGGCAGCGCCGCCCCCGAGGATGCCCCCTAAGAAGTGCTTTTCAAGAATGCCGGCGCAATCGGCTGAAACGAAAGAGGCTTGATCTTGTCATCGGCCGCGGGTCCGCAGCAATACGAGGCACCCCATCTCGCCCGCAACGCCGCGAACTTTCGGGCGCTGACGCCGCTGTCGTTTCTGGCCCGCGCGGCGGCGGCTTACCCCGACAAGCTGGCGGTCGTCGACGGCGACCGGCGGTTGACCTATCGCCAGTTCTACGCCCGCTGCCGGCGGTTCGCCGATGCGCTGCGGCGGCGCGGGATCGGGCCAGGAGACACGGTCGCGGTCCTGGCGCCGAACGTCTCGGCCTTGCTCGAGGCGCATTACGGGGTGCCGATGGCCGGGGCGGTGCTGAATGCGCTGAACTACCGGCTCGACGCGCGTTCGATCGCCTTCATCCTGGCGCACGGCGAAGCCAGGCTGTTGATCGCCGACCGCGAATTCGCCCCGATCGTCAAATCCGCGCTGAAGCAGCTGGCCGAGCCGTTGCCGCTGGTCGAGATCGACGACCTGGCCGGCGGCGAAGGCCTAGGCGGCACCGACTACGAGGCCTTTCTCGCCGAGGGCGATGCGGCGGCCGATTGGGCCGGCCCGGACGACGAATGGGACGCGATCGCGCTCAACTACACCTCGGGCACCACCGGCGACCCCAAGGGCGTGGTCTACCACCATCGCGGCGCCTTTCTGAACGCGCTCGGCAACGCGATCACCTTCGGGCTCGATCGCAATTCCAATTATCTGTGGACCCTGCCGATGTTCCACTGCAACGGCTGGACCTATCCGTGGGCGGTGACCGCGGTGGCCGGGACCCATATCTGCCTGCGCCGGGTCGAGCCGGCGGCGATCTTCGCCGCGATCGCCGAACACCATGTCACCCATTTGTGCGGCGCGCCGATCGTGCTGAATATGCTGGTGCACGCGCCGGAGCGGGACAAACGCCGCTTCGACCATGTGGTCGAGGCCGCGACCGGGGGTGCGGCACCGCCCTCGGCGGTGATCGAGGCGATGGAACGGATGGGGTTCCGCGTCACCCACCTCTATGGTCTGACCGAAAGCTACGGCCCGTCGACGGTGTGCGCCTGGCAGCCGGAATGGGACGCTTTGCCGGCCAACGAGCGCGCCGGGCGGATGGCGCGGCAAGGGGTAGCGAGCCTGACTTTCGGCGGCCAGCGCGTGGTCGACCCGGCGACGATGGCCGATCTGCCGGCCGACGGCGCCGCCCTCGGCGAACTGGTGCTGCGCAGCAACACCCTGATGAAGGGCTATCTGAAAAACCCGGCGACCACCGCGGCCGCGTTCGCCGAGGGCTGGTTCCACACCGGCGACCTCGCGGTCACCCACCCGGACGGCTATGTCGAGATCAAGGACCGGGCCAAGGACATCATCATTTCCGGCGGCGAGAACATCTCCTCGATCGAGATCGAAGAGGTGCTGTACCGCCATCCGGCGGTGATCGAAGCGGCGGTGGTCGCCAAACCCGACCCGGTCTGGGGTGAGAGCCCGTGCGCCTTCGTGATGCTGAACCCCGATGCCGGCGCGGTCGCGGCGGCCGACATCATCGCCTGGTGCCGCGAGCATCTGGCGCATTTCAAGGCGCCGAAGAGCGTCGTGTTCGGGCCACTGCCGAAGACCTCGACCGGCAAGATCCAGAAATACGAATTGCGCGAACGCGCCGCGGAGCTGGCACGGTGACTACCGGGTCATCATCAGGTTCCCTTGCCCGGACTTGTTCCGGGCATCCACGCCTTGGCAGCCGCTGCGGCCCAGCTAAAGAAAGTCGTGGATGGCCGGGTCAAGCCCGGCCACGGGCGTGGGGGGAAGGCTGGCGCACCAAGGAAAACGGTCCGTGACGCCGCTGCCGAGCTTCGATCTCTCGGGAGAGGTGGCGCTGGTGACTGGTGCTTCGAGCGGGATCGGGCGGCATCTGGCGCTGCTGCTGGCGGCCGCCGGGGCCAAGGTGGCGCTGGCCGCCAGGCGCACCGAACGCCTCGCCGAGGTGGCGCGTGAGATCGCGGCGGAGGGCGGCGGCGCGTTGCCGGTGGCACTCGACGTGACCCGGCCGCAGAGCGTCGCCGCCGCGGTCGCCGCGGCCGAAGCCGGACTTGGGCCGCTCACTCTGCTGGTCAACAATGCCGGGGTCGTCGTCTCGAAGCCGGTGCTCGAGCACACCGAGGCCGAGTGGGATTACGTCGTCGACACCAATCTGAAGGGCGCCTGGCTGATGGCCAGCGAATTCGCCCGCCACCTGGTCGAACGAGAGCGGCCGGGGCGGATCGTCAATATCGCTTCGGTCTTGGGCTCGCGGACAATCGCTCGGGTCCCGAGCTATTGCGCGGCCAAGGCCGGGCTCATTCACTTGACCCAAGTGCTGGCGATGGAGCTGGCGCGGCACGGCATCCTGGTCAACGCGCTGGCCCCCGGCTATGTCGAAACCGATTTCAACCGCGAGTTTTTTCAGACCCAGGCCGGGCGAAACCTGATCGGGCGCATCCCGCTGAAGCGCCTCGGACGGGCGGACGATCTCGACGGCGCGATGCTGCTGTTGGCCTCGCCGGCTGGCGCCTACATCACCGGCGCGGTGATTGCGGTCGATGGCGGGCACGCGGTCGCCGCGATCTGACCCGGCCGCCGCCGCCGACAACGACGAGCGGCGGGCGGCGCTGGCCCGCTTTCTGGCCGGGGCGAGTGGTGCTACGGCCTGCGAAATCACCGGGCTCGCCCCGCTGAGCGGCGGCTCGATCCAGGAGAATTGGGGGCTCGACGCGAACTTCCCGGATGGCCTTCTGGCCGGCGAGCAGCGCCTGGTATTGCGCGCCGCGGCGATGACCGGGGTGCCGTCGAGCCTCGACCGCTTGCAGGAATTCGCCGTGTTGCGGGCGGCGTTCGCGGCCGGGGTGACGGTGCCCGAGCCGCTGTTCGCCAGCGCCGACCCGGCGGTCTACGGCAAGCCGTTTCTGATCATGCGCCGGGCGCCGGGGAGTGCGGCCGGGCATCGGATCACCCGCGATCCGGCGCTCGACCCGCATTTGCCCGGCATCGCCGAGCGGCTCGGGCAGGAGTTGGCGCGGATTCACGCGATCCACCCGCCGCGGCCCGATCTGGGCTTTCTGACGCCGCCCGAGAACACCGGGCCGGCGCCGCAGATTGCCGGGTTTCGCGCCTATCTCGACCGTCATCCGGCGCCGCGGCCGGTGCTGGAATGGGGCATGCGCTGGCTCGAAACCCACCTGCCCCCGCCCGCCGACCCGGTGCTGTGCCACCATGATTTCCGCACCGGCAACTATCTGCTCGACGGTGCGAGGCTGACCGGGATTCTCGATTGGGAGTTCGCCGGCTGGGGCGACCCGCACGAGGATATCGGCTGGTTCTGCTCAAAAGGCTGGCGCTTTGCCCGACTCGACCGCGAAGCCGGCGGGATCGCCCCGCGCGCCCCCTTTTACCGCGGCTATGAAGGCGAGAGCGGCACGGTCATCGACCCGGCGCGGGTCCATTTCTGGGAGGTGCTGGCCAGCGTGCGCTGGGCGGTGATTGCCTTGCAGCAGAGCGAGCGCCACATTTTGGGCGGCGAGCGCAGCCTCGACCTGGCCTTGACCGGGCGGCGGGCCAGCGAATGCGAATTGGCGATATTGATGCTGCTCGACCCCGGCGGGGCGCCGGCCGATGCGTGAGACGCCAGATGCCTAAGATGCCAGATGCCTAAGATGCCGGATGCTTAAGATGCCAGATGCTTAAGATGCCGGATGCTGATTTGCCCGAGGCTCCGGCGCTGCTGGCGTTGGCCCGCGAGGTGTTGATCAACGAGCTGCTGCCGCTGCTGCCGCCGGAACGCCGGCTCGAGGCGCGGCTGGTCGCCAATTGCATCGCGATCGCCGAGCGCGAGGCCGCGGCCGATTTGGCGGCGGACCCGATTCTCGCCGAGTTCGGGATGCTTTATAGCGGCGACGCCGCCGCCGGCCCAGCCCCCTCCCATTCCCTTCCCCGCACGCCGGGGCGGGTTAGGCTGGAAGCCGAGGCCGAGCATGGCGAGACGGCTGCGGCTGCGGCGGAGCTGCTGCACCGCCTGGCCCGCGACTTGCGCATTGGCGCCTTCGAGAATTCGCCCGAGCGCGCGGCGCGCGCCCGCGCTATCCTGTGGCGGCTGACCATCGCCCGGCTGCGCCTGGCGAACCCGAGATTTCTCGCCGCCAACGGCTTTGCCTAGCCGTGCGGCTGCCGCCGAGAGGATCGCCGTGCCCCAATCCCGTGTCCGCCAGGCGATCGAGGCGTTCGCCGCCGGCGAGATCGTTGTCGTCACCGATGACGACGACCGCGAGAACGAGGGCGACCTGATCCTCGCCGCGGTCCATGCCACGCCCGAGAAGATGGCGTTCATCGTGCGCCATACCTGCGGCATCGTCTGTGCGCCATTGACCGGCGAGATCGCCCGCCGCCTGCATTTGGCGCCGATGGTCGCCGACAATGATGCAATCCACGGCACCGCCTTTACCGTTTCGGTCGACTATCGCCACGGCACTACCACCGGCATATCGGCCGAGGACCGCACCGCGACGATCCGCAATCTGGCGAATGGCAACACCGGCCGCGCCGATTTCGTCCGGCCCGGCCACATCTTTCCGCTGATCGCCAAGGATGGCGGGGTGCTGATGCGCTCGGGCCATACCGAGGCGGCGGTCGATTTCTGCCGGCTCGCCGGGATCGAGCCGGTGGCGGCGATCTGCGAACTGGTCAACGACGACGGCACGGTGATGCGCGGCCCCCAGGTCGCGGGCTTTGCCGAGAAGCATGCGCTGCAGCGCATCTCGGTCGCCGATTTGATCGCCTACCGTCAGGCGCGCGAAAAGCTGGTGAGCCGGGTCGCCGAGTTCAAAGTGGCGAGCGAGATCGGCGAGCTTGCCGGCTATGCCTATGTGACCCCGTTCGACAAGGTGCACCACTACGCCTTTGTCTATGGCAGCATCGGCGACGGGGCGCGGGTCCCGACCCGGCTGCATCGCGCCAACGTGCTCGAGGACGTGTTCGGCGGCGCCAAGCCGATCCGCGCGGCGCTCGACCATTTCAAGGCGGCGGGCCAGGGGGTGCTGGTCTATCTGCGCGACGGCACCTCCGGCGTCCCGACCTCGACGGTCGGCGAGGAGGCCACGCTGTCGGAGCGCGAGCGCAACGTGCAATGGCGCGAGGTCGGGCTCGGCGCCCAGATTTTGCGCGACCTCAGAATCTCGTCGATCCAGCTGCTGGCGACCCGCTCGCGCACCTATGTCGGCATCGCCGGGTTCGGCATCGAGATCGTCGACACCGAGCCGCTCGAAGGCGAGTAGCGGGAATGGCCGATGAGAAGCCGGAAATCCTGCTGGTCGGGCCGCTCTATCCGCCAACCCAGGCGCGGCTCGAAGCCTTGTTCGAAGTCCACCGGCTGTGGGAGGCGGCGGACCGCGAGGCGTTGCTGGGCCGGCTCGCGCCACGGGTACGGGCGATCGCGGTCTATGCGCTGCACGGCTGCCCGGCGGCGCTGATCGACGCCTTGCCGCGGGTCGAGATCGTGGCCTGCCTCGGCATCGGGGTCGATGCGATCGCCGTCGGCCATGCGAAATCGCGCGGCATCGAGGTCACCAACACCCCCGACGTCGTGACCGAGGACACTGCCGACACCGCGCTGGCGCTGCTGCTGGCGGTCGAGCGGCGGATTGTCGAGGGCGACCAGTTCGTGCGCCGCGGCCAATGGCCCGCCGGCGAGCTGCGCTTTGGCCGCGCCCTGCGCGGACGCCGGGTCGGCATTATCGGGCTCGGCCGCATCGGCCAGGCGATCGCCGAGCGCTGCGCCGCCTTTGGCACTACGATCGGCTATCATGGCCCGCGCCGAAAACCCGAGGCGCCCTACCCCTATTTCGCCGATCTCGTCGAGCTCGCGCGCTGGAGCGACATCCTGGTCGTCGCCGCCACCGGGGGCGAGCGCACCCGGCATCTGGTCGACCGCGAGGTGCTCGACGCGCTGGGGCCGGACGGCACGCTGATCAACATCGCCCGCGGCTCGATCGTCGACGAGACGGCGCTGGCCGCGGCCCTCCAATCGGGCGCAATCGGCGCCGCCGGGCTCGACGTGTTCGAGCACGAGCCGCATGTGCCGCCGGCGCTGACCGCGCTCGAAAACGTCGTCTTGATGCCGCATACCGGCAGCGCCACCCACCAGACCCGGGCCGCGATGGGCGAACTCTTCATCGATAATCTGCTGGCGCATTTCGCCGGACGGAAATTGCCGACGCCGGTCGGCTGAGGAGCAGGAGTTGGGTTCAGCCAGAAAGCTGCATTACGCCTGGGTCATCGCCGGCACCACCTTTGTCGTCGGGCTGTTGACGGCCGGGGTCCGAGCCGCGCCGGGCGTGCTGATCGTCCCGCTCGAACGGGAATTCTCGTGGTCGCCGGCGACGATATCGCTGGCGATCGGCATCAATCTGTTGCTTTACGGGCTGGTCGGCCCGTTCGCCGCGGCATTGATGGACCGCTGGGGCGTGCGCCGGACGATGGCGCTGTCGATGACCCTGACCGCCGCGGCCGTGGCGATGTCGCCGGCGATGCATCACGCATGGCAATTGATCGTGCTGTGGGGCGTCGTCGTCGGCGCCAGCACCGGCGTGATCGGCAGCTTTATCTCGGCCTATATCGCGGCGCGCTGGTTCCGCAGCCGCCAGGGATTGGTGGTCGGGGTGCTGACCGCGGCCAATGCCGCCGGCCAACTCGTCTTCCTGCCGAGCCTGGCCGGGCTCGTCACCCATTTTGGCTGGCGGGTGATGGCGGTGGTACTGGCGCTCGTGGTGATGGTCTTCGTGCCATTGGTCGCGCTATTGATGCGCAACCGGCCGGGCGATCTCGGGCTGGCGCCCTACGGCGACCCCGGCGGCCCCAGGGCGGAGCCGGCGCCGGCCGGCAACCCGTTGACCGTCGCCTTCCGGGCGCTTGGCGAGGGCGGGCGCAAGCGCGATTTCTGGCTGATCGCGGGCGGCTATTTTGTTTGCGGCGCCACCACCAACGGGCTGATCGGGACCCATCTGATCCCGGCCTGCGTCGATCACGGGCTGAGCGAGGTCGCCGGCGCCGGCCTCCTCGCCGCGGCCGGCGTGTTCAGCTTCATCGGCGGCACCTTGTCGGGCTGGCTCAGCGACCGCTGCGACAACCGGCTGCTGCTCGCCTGGTATTACGGATTGCGCGGCCTCGCCTTGATGTACCTGCCGTTCGCCTTCGGCCGGTCGATCTGGGGGCTGCCGCTGTTCGCGGTGTTTTACGGCCTCGACTGGATCGCCAGCGTGCCGCCGACGGTGCGGCTCCTCAACCGGGTCGTCGGCACCGAGAAGACCGGGATCATGGTCGCCTGGATCACCGTAATCCATCAGCTCGGCAGCGCCTCGGCAGCCTATCTCGGCGGTGTGTCGCGCACCGTATTCGGGACCTATTTCGAGGCCTTCCTGCTGGCCGGGCTGATGTTGCTCGGCGCCGCGGTGATGGTCCTCTTTATCGGCGTCGGCGGCCGGGGCGCCGAGCCCACCGAGGCGGCGCTGGCTCTCGAATAGCATCCCGATCGGCCGCGCAATCCGGCTCTCCAGCAGGGGTTCAAAGGGAAACATCAATGGCGTGGGCGAGTGGCGTTGCGGGGTGGTTGCCGGAATTGCTCGTGCTGATCCTGGTTGCCGTCGCGACTGCCGCTTGCGCCGGGGCGCCGGGGGCGCCGACCGACCGGCGGCGGCGGATGGCCGCGATCGTGCTATTGGGCGGGCTCGTCATCGGGGCGACGATCTGGCAGCAGCGCAGCGCCACGGTGCGGATCTCGCACCTGACCGCGCAGGTGCATTCGGCAGTGCTGACGAAGCAGGTCGACGCCCTCCAAGGCGAGGTCGACAAGCTGCGGCAACGCGAGCGCGGGCGCAACATCAGCGCCGATGCGGCGGCCAAGCTCGCCGACTACTTGCGCCCGTTCGGAACCCACCAGGTCGTGGTCTCGTGCATGCCCGACGATATCGAGGCCTATCGCTATGCGACCGAAATCGTCAATGTGCTGAAATCGGCGAATTGGGATGCTCGCGGCCCCGAAGCCACGACGATATTCGGCGACATCAAATCCATGGGAATCAACGTCTACGACGCCGGCAACGGTGGTTCGGGCACGACAAAGATATTGCTGGCCGGGCTGACCAAATTCGGCATCCCCTATCAAAGCCGGGTCCCGCCGAGCGAAGCGTTGCCGGACCAGACCGTCGAGCTGTTCATCGGCACCAAGCCGGCGCCGCCGGCGACCCCATCCGGACCGGCCGCGGCGGCGCGCTGAGCGATCGCCGCAGGCCGGAACGTATCGGGACCTTGAATGAGGTTTCCGCCCGGCGCCACCGGCACGGTTGCGCAGAAAGATGCTCCCGCCTTCCCCTCGGTGCCATCGGCGAACACCGTAGTCGATTGTTCCCGCTGGAATCCGGTGAGACATCCGTCATGGCCAGCGCCGTCTCGCGCAACCAGATTGCCACTCTGCACGGATCGAATTGGGCAGAGAATGGCGGGCGTGATGAGCGGCAAAAAATCAGCGCGAATGTCGGCCGAGCGCGGCGGCGAGGCGGCGGTAGCCGAATTCATCAGGACGCGGGGCATCACCCGCTGTCCGACCGCGTGCGTCTTGCCGACCCAAGGCAGGGTGGCTGCGGCCGATCGCGCCTTACTCGAGGAATACGCGGCCTCGCGCGAGCGGGTGCGCCAGGCGCGCGCCGCCGCCCGGCAGAATTCGTTTTCTCCGGCGGCATTCGCCAGGCCGACGGCGGAGTAGCGGCAATTGCCGCGATCCTCGCCGGGCGCCGCGGCCAAGGCAACCCGGCAGGCTCGGCGCGCCGCCGCCGCGGCAGCCGACCAACGCCGCGACAGCGACGCTCAGGCTTGACCCGCAGGGCGATCCGGGCTTGATCCTCACCCCGCCGAAATCTCCGAGGGGAGCCGAGGATGAGCACCCGCATCGCCTTGATCCATGCCGTCAAGGTTGCGATCGCGCCGGTCGAGCAGGCGTTTGGCGAATTGTGGCCCGAGGCCGAATGCAGCAACATTCTCGATGATTCGCTGAGCCTCGACCGCGAGCGCGACGGCGAACTCACGGCGGCGATGACCAGACGCATCCTGGCCTTGGCCGACTACGCCGCCAACACCGGCGCCGCCGGCATCCTGTTCACCTGCTCGGCCTTTGGCGAGGCGATCGAGGCCGCGGCGGCCAGCGCCCCGGTTCCGGTGCTCAAGCCGAACGAGGCGATGTTCGAGGCGGCACTGGCTTCGGGCCGGCGGATCGGCATGCTGGCGACTTTTGCGCCGAGCGTCCAATCGATGGAGGACGAGTTCCGCGCGATGGCCGCATCGCGCCGGTCGCCGGCGACGATCGAGAGCTATTGCGTGGCCGGGGCGATGGCGGCGCTCAAGGCGGGCGACGCGACGACCCATGACCGGCTGATCGCCGAGGCGGCGCCGCGCTTCGCCGGTTGCGATGCGGTGCTGCTCGCCCATTTTTCGACCGCACGCGCAGCGCCGGCGGTCGCGGCGGCGCTCGACCGGCCAATCCTGACCAGCCCCGGCAGCGCCGTCGCCAAGCTCAAGGCGATGATCGAGAAAACCTAGACTAGGAGCCGCGAGCACTCTGCCATTGGCACTGGACCCCCGCTTTCGCGGGCGCGACGAGGACAGGGAATGGGATCCGTCCGGGTCGACGAATTCCCGATCGACAAGCCCGGGCGACGCGCCGGGCGCCTTTTGATGCGGACGCGGGCTGCAGGCGGCGCCTCGGCCCCGATCGACTTCTCGGGTCGCGAGCGCGCCGACCGCCGCCCGCGAGGCTCAGCTCGTCGGGGTTGATCCGGCGGTTTTGGCCGATGCGAGCAGAGCCGCGACCTTGCCGCCGTCCGGGCTGCCGAGGCCGGTGCAGGCATCCCAGCCGGGGCCCGCCGCGAAGCTGCCGTTATTGCCGGCCGCGATGTCGCGAAGCGTACCGGCATTGGCATAGAGGATCGGGTTGACCAAGCCGGCCGGGCTGCCGTTGGCCGCGTTGATGCGGGCGATCAGGCCGGCCC
The DNA here is from genome assembly GCA_963755435.1 of uncultured Alphaproteobacteria bacterium. Taxonomy (GTDB): domain Bacteria; phylum Pseudomonadota; class Alphaproteobacteria; order ATCC43930; family CGMCC-115725; genus AP-15. Next base: position 841,423 of record CAVWJX010000005.1, on the reverse strand, counting down.
ATAGCGGGGCAACGGCACTGGTTCCGCCGATCACCGTGTCGGTCCCGTCGATCCGCACCCGGTAGCCGGTTTGCGGGTCGGCGTCGCCGCTGACGTCAGGCACGCCGCGCATGGTCAGAACCGCATCACCGCCCGATGTCTTGGTCGTGTGCAGCCCGTCCTGCCAGGCCGGCAGGGTGAAGACGCTGCTGATCCCGCCGCCGCCCGAGCCGCCTTGGGCGCCGTCGTTCCACACCGCCTCGCCCGAGATTGCGCCGCCGGCGGCGGTGAGCCTGGTGCCGCCGCAAGCCAGCGCGTGCGGGCTCGACGCCGGGAAATCGACGTGATCCCCGCCGTCGCCGACGCCGTCGCCCGAGCCGTTGTCGCCCGAGGCGACGCAGACCGTGATGCCGACCGCCGCCGCGGACTGGAAGGCCTCGTCGAACGCGCTCATCGACTGCGCCGTCCAGGACGATTCCGGGCCGCCCCAGCTGATCGAGATGACCGAAGGCTTGTTGGTCGCGTCATGGATGGCGGTAGTGACCGCGTCGAGGAAGCCGGCATCGGTATTGGGGGCGAAATAAACCGCGATCCGGGCTTGCGGCGCGACCGCTCCGACCACTTCGATATCGAGCATCACCTCGCCGTCGGGCCCGTTCGGATCGCCGGTCGGGTGGTTCTTGCCATGGTCGACCGACACCGCGACGACTTTCGGGGCCGAGGCGATGCCGAGCGTCGAGAAGTAGGCATTCAGATCCGCCATCCGCTCGCCGCCGCCAAGCTCGATAATCGCGACGCACTCACCGGCTCCGGTTCCGGGCGGGAAATTATAGAGCGAGGCGATCTCGAGCGGCGTGAACGCGGCGCCGGCCGCCGCATCGGCGTGCCAGCGCACATTGCCGGGCGCCGGGCGAACGCGGAAATGCGGCCTGGCAACCGGCCGATCGTCAAGGCCGAGCACCGCCTCGACGCGGCCGATCAGCTCGTCCGGCAGGTGGACGTTGCCGGTCCGCCCGCGATACGAGCCGCCAGGGTGCTCGAAGCGCTGCAGATCGACGCCGAACGCGGCATTGAACTGGGCGACGGTTCCCGACAGCACGACGGTGCGCCGCCCGGCGTGCTCCTGGACCACCGCCAAGCCATGGTCGGCGGCGAATTTTTTGACCGCGGCAATATCCGAGCCGTCGGCGCCGAACTCCTGGTCAAGTTGCCCGCGCGATAGATGCCGGGATGTCCGGTCGCGCCGGGCCAGTGCCGTCACTCTCTCCTTCAACATGTTGGCGTTGCGGCGGCGGAGAATGACGCTGACTTCCAGGCGCTCGCCAGGATCGGCCCTGCCGACCGGCTTCGCCCCCGGCAATGGCTGACGTTCGCTGCCCTTGAGTGGATTTTTCGACATCTAACCCTCCTGTTCCGGGCGGAGCCCGGACCACGCGATCATCGCCGGCCCGGGGGCGGAGCTCTATGACCTGCTTCACACGGCGGGTGATTGCTGGCGGGTGATTGCCGGCGGGTGGTTGCTGGCTGGGCGGGCGCGTCATTCCACCCTTGAGGCCGGGTCCGGGCGAGGTCATGCTCTGGCTTCCGGCCGGCGGGCTGCTCAGGTCGCCGCCCTTCCGCCAACCCGAACCGGTGACCGCCCGATGACCACGAGCCCGACCGTATTTCTGGTCGATGTCGACAATACCCTGATCGACAACGACCACATCCAGAGCGATCTCAAGCGCCACCTCGAACGCGAGTTCGGCGCCGCCTGCCGCGACCGCTACTGGGCGATCCTCGAGGATCTGTTCAGCGAACTCGGCTACCGCGATTATCTGGGGGCGTTGCAGCGCTACCGGGTCGAGCACCCAAAGGACATTCGCCTGCTGAGCATGTCGTCGTATCTGGTCGACTATCCATTCGCCAACCGGCTCTATCCGGGCTCGCTCGACGTGCTGGGGCGTTTGCGCGAGTGGGGACCGACGGTGATCCTCTCCGACGGTGATGTGGTGTTCCAGCCGCGCAAGGTCGAGCGCTCCGGCATCTTCGAGGCGGTCGACGGCCGCGTGCTGATCTACATCCACAAGGAGGACGAGCTCGCCGACATCGCCGAGCGCTACCCGGCCGAACATTATGTGCTGGTTGACGACAAGCCGCGCATCCTCGAGGCGGTCAAGAAAGTGTGGGGCGACCGGGTGACGACGGTGCTGCCGCTTCAGGGGCAATATGCGCTGGCCGCCGATGCCGCGTCGTATCCGCCGGCGGATCTGACGGTCGAGCGCGTCGGCGATCTGCTGAGCTGTGATATACCCGGCTTAATCGCCGCCAAAGGTCGGCTTGGGGGCGGCGGCTGACCGAGCTGCGGCGAAGCGACAGGGGGTCTGGCGATGGCCGAGAAATTACCCGCGATCAGCCTCGTCGCCGTGCCGGGCCGGCGGCGGCAGACCCTCGAAATCGCGCGCGAGGCCGAGCGCCGCGGCTTTGCCGGCATTTATCTGCCGAGCCGCTTTTCCAATATGGCGCAGTGCACCGCCTTGGCGCTGGCCACCGAGCAGATCCGCTTCGGCACCGCGATCGCGCCGATTTATGCGCAGACGGCCGAGGAATTCGCGATGCAGGCCGCCTACATCCACGAGGTCTCGGGCGGGCGCTTCCGCTTCGGCATCGGGGTTGCCCACGGACCGACCCATCAGCGGCTCGGGGTCAGCCCCGGCAAGCCATTGGCCGACACCCGAGGCTTTGTCGAAAAGCTGCGATCCTTCGAGGGGATCGGCGCCTTGCCGCCGATCGTGCTCGCCGCCTTGCGCCGGCGAATGGTGGCGCTCGCCGCCGAAATCGCCGATGGCGTGCTGTTCGCCAATGCCAGCCTGTCGCACATGGCGCAGTCGCTCTCGGTGGTGCCGGCGGAACAGTGCAGCGACCCGGATTTCCTGATCGGCAACATGCTGCCGGTGTGCATCGCCGAGGACGAGGCGGCGGCGCGAGCCTTGCTGCGCCATCGGCTCATCCGCTACGCCCTGTTGCCGAACTACCGCAATTATTGGAAGGAAGCCGGCTACGTCGCGGAGATGAATGCGGTCGAACAGGCCATTGCCGACAATCGCAGCGACGACATCCCGAGCTACCTGACCGATCGCTGGCTCGCCGACAACACGCTGTCGGGGCCGCCCTCAAAGGTGCGCGACGGCATTGCCGCCTGGCACGCCGCTGGGGTCAACACCCCGGTCCTGGTCCCCAATTCGCTCCACGGCAACCAGCTGGTGGCGCTAGACGAACTGTTCGCCGCGTTCGCCGCCTGACCCCGGGGGCGGAGCCTGGCGTGGTTGCGCGCGGCCTTTGCATCTGCGAACATCGACGATGGTCGCGGCGCATTCCCGGTTCGATAAAGCTAGGCCGGGCGCGCCGCTGGTTAGGATGCAAGCGCCACCACCCCGGAGAGAGAGACGATGAGCGCGCACGCGACCCCTGAAGAGATCCACGCGAAACTCGGCCACCCGGTCATCGACGGCGACGGCCACTGGGTCGAGTATACGCCGGTGTTCGCCGAGAAGATGCGCAAGGCGGCCGGCGACAAGGCGGCCGACGGGTTTCTCGCGGCGCAGCGCCGGATCCCGGATTCGCTGAACCTGTCGATCGACGAGCGCAAGCGCCGTGGCGTCGGCATGGAAGGCTATTGGGGGCGGCAGACGACCAACACCCGCGACCGCGCCACCGCGATGATGCCGCGCATGCTGTACGACCGGCTCGACGAGCTCGGCATCGATTTCGGCATCATCTACCCGACCGCCGGGCTCGGCATTCACCGCATCCCCGACGGCGAGACGCGGCGCGCGGTGATTCGCGGCTTCAACATCGTCACCGCCGATTATTTCGCCAAGCTCAGCGATCGGCTGACCCCGGCGGCGGTGATCCCGATGTACAGCCCCGAAGAGGCGCTGGCCGAGCTCGAATACGTGACCGGGCAATTGGGCACCAAGGTGTGCATGTTTGGCAGCAGCGTCGCCCGCCGTCTGCCGGCGGCCGAGGCGATCGACCCGGCGCTGGCCCGTTTCGCCGTCGCCTTCGACCAGCTCGGCATCGACAGCGAGCATGACTACGACCCGGTCTGGCAGAAATGCCGCGAATTGAAGATCGCGCCGACCTTTCATACCGGCGGGCGCAGCTATGGCGAGCGCAACTCGCCGTCGAACTTTACCTTCAACCATATCGGCCATTTCGCCGCCGCCGGCCACGCCGTCGCCAAGGCGCTGTTTTTGGGCGGGGTGACCCGGCGCTTTCCGGAGTTGCGCTTCGGCTTTCTCGAAGGCGGGGTTGGCTGGGGCTGCCAGCTGTTCGCTGATCTGATCGAGCACTGGGAGCGGCGCGGCGCCAAGGGCCTCGCCTATATGCACCCGGACAAGCTCGACCGCTCGCTGCTGCGCAAATATGTCGACCAGTACGGCTATGGCGACATCGCCGCCGAATTGGATCGGCGCGACGGCTGGCCTTCCCGCGAGGAGGACACGGTCGATGGCGGGGTTCCGGTCCACGACGACTATGCGGCGTGCAAGATCACCCGCAAGGAGGATTGGCTCGACCTCTACGCCAAGCCCTATTATTTCGGCTGCGAGGCCGACGACCGGATGAACGTCACCGCGTTTGGCCGGGCCAACCCGTTTGGCGCCCGCATCAACGCGATCTTCAGTTCGGATATCGGCCATTTCGATGTGCCCGACATGCTGCAGCCGTTGCCCGAGGCCTATGAGCTGGTCGAGGACGGGCTGATCACCGCCGACGATTTCCGCGACTTTACCTTCACCAACGCGGTGACGCTGTGGGGGACGCAGAACCCCCGCTTCTTCGAGGGCACGCGCATCGCCAAGGAAGCCGCCGCGGTGCTCAAAGCCGCGCACGCCCCGACCCGCGCCGCCGCGGAATAAGCCACCCCCGCCTCGCCGCCGACAGCAGCGCCGTCGCACAACGGCGCTGTTTGTTTTGCCCATGTGACTTGGCGACGATCGGAGCGATGATGCGGGCCGGGGCGGCAGCCGAGCGAATTCCGGAGACGAGCCGATGATCGAGCAGACGGTGGACATCACGACCAGGGATGGGGCGATGGCGACGTTCGTGACCCATCCCGAGCGCGGCGGCCCGTATCCGGCGGTGTTGCTGCTGATGGATGCGTATGGCGTGCGCGACGAGCTCAAGGATATGGCCCGCCGGCTCGCCACGGTCGGCTATTTCGTCATGCTGCCCAACCTCTATTACCGCGCCGGGCGCGACACGATCTTTGGCCCCACCGTGGTCGAGCGCGACAGCCCGGAATACCAGCGCATGCGAGCGGTGCGCACCCGGATGACGATCCCCCCGGTCATGGCCGATATCGGCGCGATGCTGGCCTTCCTCGACGGCCAAGGCGCGGCCAAGCCCGGAGCGGTTGGCGCGCACGGCTATTGCATGAGCGGCCCCTATGCGCTGGCCGCCGCGGCGCGGTTTGCGGAGCGGATCGCCGCCGCCGCCTCGTTTTACGGAACCTGGCTGATCAGCGACGCCGAAGAGAGCCCGCATCTCTCCTTGGGCAAGGTCGCCGGCGAACTCTACATCGGCTGTGCCGAGCACGACGAATTGGCGCCATTGCCGATGGTCGAGGAATTGCGCGGCCTGTTTCGCCGGGCCGGGACCGCCGGCGAGATCGAACTCTACCCCGGCGTCCATCACGGCTTCGCCTTTCCCGAGCGCTGGTGCTACGACAAAGGGGCCGCCGAACGGCACTGGGAGCGGCTGATCGGGCTCTACCGGCGGCGCCTCGGCTAGGCTCGCGGCCAATGCCCCATTCATCGCGGCGGACGGAGGCGAGCGAGCCCGACACTCTGGTGACCTCGCAGACCGGCTGGGCCTTGCTCGCCGACCCGCTCCTCAACAAGGGCACCGCCTATACCGAAGCCGAGCGCGACGAGTTCGGCCTGCACGGATTGCTGCCGCCGCATATCGGTACCCTGGAGGAGCAGGTCTCGCGCCGGCTCCTGGTGTTGCGCCGGTTTGCCAGCGAGCTCGAGCGCTATGCCTTTCTGCGCGAATTGCACGACAACAACGAAACCCTGTTTTTCGCGCTGCTGCAGCAGAACATCGAGGAATTGCTGCCGCTCGTCTATACGCCGACGGTCGGCGCCGGCTGCCAGCAGTTCAGTCAATTGTTCCGCAAGCCGCGCGGCCTGTTCCTGAGCCTGCCGCACAAGCGGCGCCTGAAGCAGATCCTGGCCAATCCGCGCTTCGACCGGGTCGAGGCGATCGTCCTGACCGACGGCGAGCGCATCCTGGGGCTCGGCGACCAGGGCGCCGGCGGCATGGGCATCCCGATCGGCAAGCTCGCGCTCTACACCGCCTGTGGCGGGCTGCACCCGGCGACCACCCTGCCGATCATGCTCGATGTCGGCACCGACAATCAGGAGCGGCTCGCCGACCCGCTTTACCTCGGCTGGCGCCACGAGCGGGTGCGCGGCCCGGAATACGATGAGTTCGTCGAGGCGGTGGTCGGCGCCATCGCCCATCGCTGGCCGCACGTGCTGCTGCAGTGGGAAGATTTCGCCAAGGCCAACGCCTCGCGCCTGCTCGACCGCTATCGCGACCGGCTGTGCACCTTCAACGACGACATCCAGGGAACGGCGGCGGTCGCGGCCGGCACTTTGCTGTCGGCGATCAACGTCACCGGCGTCGGGCTCGCCGAGCAGCGCATCGCGGTGCTGGGTGCTGGATCGGCCGGCTGCGGCATCGCCAGCCTGCTGTTAAAGATGATGGTCGAGGCCGGCCTGCCGGAGAATGTCGCCGCGGCGCGGTTCTTCATGGTCGATCGCGACGGCCTTCTGGTCGACGGCAGCAACGCGATCGAGCCGTTTCAGGCGCCTTTCGTGCAGCAGCGGGCGGCGATCGAGAATTGGGCGTTGGATCACCCGGGCAAGATCTCGCTGCTCGATGTCGTGCGCAACGCCAAGCCGACCGCGCTGATCGGCGTCTCGGGCCAGCCCGGCGGCTTTTCCGAGCCGGTGGTGCGGGCGATGGCCGAGCACAATCGCCGGCCGGTGATCTTTCCGTTGTCGAACCCGACCTCGCGCGCCGAGGCGACGCCCGAGGACATCGAGGCCTGGACCGAGGGCCGGGCGGTGATCGGCACCGGCAGCCCGTTTCCGCCGCTCACCCGCGACGGGATCAAGTACCAGGTCGACCAGACCAACAATTCCTACATTTTCCCCGGGATCGGGCTGGGGGCGGTTGCGGTCAGGGCGCGGCGGATCACCGACACGATGTTCATGGCCGCGGCAAAGGCGCTGGCCGAGGCCTCGCCGGCCCGCGACAACCCGCGCCATAATCTGTTGCCGCCGGTGACTGAATTGCGCCGGGTGGCGTTTGCGGTGGCCTTGGCGACCGCCATCGAAGCGCACCGCGAGGGGCTGACCCAAGGGGTCGATACCGACGGCATCGAGCCCGCGATCCGCGCCAAGATGTGGTCGCCGCGCTATCTTCGCTACCGCCGCGGCGATGCTGCGGATGGTTGATCGGGCGGCGCCGCCACGCTGGCCGGGCCGGCGGTCTGGTCGGCTCCTGTTCAGGTCTCGAAATCCGTCATAGGGGGATGCGCTGATGGGTAAGCTCGATGGCAAGGTCGCCCTGGTTACCGGCTCCGGCCGCAATATCGGCCGCGCCACGGCGCTGATGCTGGCCGGCGAGGGGGCGCATCTCGTGGTCAATGCCCGCACCAACCAGGCCGAAGCCGAAGCAGTGGCGGCCGAGGTTCGCGAACGCGGGGTCAAGTCACTTGCCGTCCTCGCCGACATGGCCCGAAAGGACCAGGTCGACGCGATGGTGGCGCGGGCCATGTCCGAGTTCGGCCGGGTCGACATCCTGATCAACAATGCCGCGATCCGGCCGCACAAGCCGTTCACCGAGGTCAGTGTCCCAGATTGGGAGCAGGTCAGGGGCGTGGTGCTCGACGGCGCCTTCTATGCCACCCAGGCGGTGATCCCCTCGATGGTCAAGAACAATTACGGCCGCATCCTGTTCTTCACCGGCGAGGGAGCGTTCACCGGCGGCAGCGGCCGCGCCCATGTCTCGGCGGCAAAGATGGGCCTCGTCGGGCTGGCGCGCGCGTTGGCTTCGGAGTTCGCGCCGCAGAACATCCGGGTCAATGTGGTCTCCCCCGGCAGCATCGCTACCAGGCGTGACAATCCCGAATGGTATCAAGGACATACGCCGAATGCGGCCGGCATTCCGCTGGGCCGTCAGGGCAAGGTCGACGAGATCGCCGCCACCTGCCTGTTTCTGGTCAGCGACGATGGCGGCTTCATCACCGGCCAGACCATCCACGTCAACGGCGGCGCCAACTACCACTGACGCCGTCACCGCGGTCGGGGTTGCGAGCACATCCAAAACCCCGGAGTTTTCGGCAGAGGTTTCGGCTGCTGCGGTAATCGCCGGGCGGGTCCCGCCGCCACAGCGGCCGGTCAGATCGGCGGTGGGCGCGCCGGAACGGGTGGTTACGACCCGATCGGCCGCCTGGTGGCGCACCCGGCGAGATTCGAACTCACGACCTCTGCCTTCGGAGGGCAGCGCTCTATCCAGCTGAGCTACGGGTGCCCGCAGCGGTCTCGATGACCGTCAGCACGGTTGGTACAGAAGCGCGCAGGGATATGCAATGAGCTTGCGGCCCGATTTGAAGCCGTCGGGCGGCAGGCCTGGGTCGGCCGGCGTTCGCGCTCCACCGCATGCACATTTTGCGCGGTCATAGTTCGGCCTAAAATTGCATGTATCTTAAACTTTCGGCTCTATCGATACGCGGCGGCAGCAGGGGCGGGGCGCTCTCGTGATCGCATCGATGCCGGGTTCGGCGGACGCGGAAATTATCGGCCGGCTGGAGCAGCGGCTCGGTCGGCTCTATGCGCGCCAGCGCCTCGGCATCGAGGACGACCGCGAGGGGCGGGTGTTTGGCCAGGGCCTCAACTACTTTCATCCGGAGAACTGGTATTTCAGCCCGAGCGTAATCCGCGGCGCCTTGAAGCTCAGCGGGTTGTACGGGCGGGCGCGGCGGAACGCCGCAAACGTGCAGGTCCGGCGTCACGATATCGCCATGCCGGCGCTGCCGCCGGCGTTCGACGGCTTGACGATCCTGCAGATCAGCGATCTGCACGTCGATATGAACGAGGCCGCGATGCGGCGGCTCGGCGAGCTATTGCCCGACCTGCGCTACGATCTGTGCGTGCTGACCGGCGACTACCGCGGCAAGACCTTCGGTCCCTACGACGCGACGATCGAGGGCATGGCGCGGATGCGCGCCCACATCGCCGGCCCGGTCTATGCGGTATTGGGCAATCACGACACGATCCGCATGGTCCCGGCATTGGAAGCGATGGGGATCCGCATGCTGCTCAACGAGACCCTGCCGCTCTGCCGCGGCGGCGAGCGCCTTTATCTGGCCGGCATCGACGACGCCCATTACTACCGGGTCGACAACATCGAAAAGGCCGCCTCGCCAATTCCCGACGGCGAATTCTCGATCCTGTTGTCGCACACTCCGGAGATCTATCGCCAGGCGGCGCATGCCGGGTTCGACCTGATGCTGAGCGGGCACACCCATGGCGGCCAGATCTGCCTGCCGGGCGCCATCCCGATCACCCTCGATGCGGCCCTGCCGAGGCGGATGGGAGCGGGGGCGTGGCGCTATCGCCGGATGGTCGGCTACACCTCGGTCGGCGTCGGCTCGTGCATCGTCGCGGTCCGGATCAACTGCCCACCGGAAATCACCCTGCACCGCCTGCGCCGCGCCGAGAGCTAAGGCTGAGAGCGTGCCCGCCCAAGGGCGGAGCCGCACCGCAATCTTGCCTGGCATGGTGGGTCACGGCGGTCCGACAAGCTGATCGCAACGCCAGTCCGAAGCCCCTTGTTTCAGCGGTCATCACCGGGCTCGTCCCGGTGATCCGGACCTTCGCTTGGGCTCGGTCGGGGCATGTGGATGGCCGGAACAAGTCGAAGGCTCGTCCCGGCCATCCACGTGCCGGGGTCGGGCGTCGAAGAAAGACGTGGATCACCGGGACGAGCCCGGTGATGACAACTGAGAATAGAGCCTTGGCTTGCAATCGGCTTTGCGGAACCGGACAGCCCTGGAACAAGTCCGGCCATGACTGGGTAGTGGCTAATTTTGGATCATTCGGCCAGCACCGATAACTGCAGATCGGAGCGAAAGTATTATTTAGTGAATTAATCCCGACTTCTGGAGTTGATTTCCCCGCCAGTGTTACCGAACGCCGCTACTTCGCGGCGGCGGCGGCGGTGGCGGGGCGGCGGGACTGCGGCGCGGCGCGCAGCAGGGCCTTGATGCGTTGCGGGGTGGCGGGCAGCCGGGTTATGGCGCCGGGGAGGCCGATTGCCGCGTCGATCGCGGCGGCGATGACGGCGCCGACCGGGGTGATGCCGCCTTCACCGGCGCTCTTGATGCCGAGCGGGTTCAACGGGCTCGGCGCGTCCTCGGTCAGCAGCACCTCGATCGGCGGGACTTCGCGCAAGGTCGGCAGCAGGTAATCGGCGAAGGTGACGCAGAGCGGCTCGCCGCGGTCGTCGTAGCGGAATTCCTCGTAGAGGGCACCACCCAAGCCCTGGACGACGCCGCCGATCAGCTGGCCGTCGACCAGCATCGGGTTGATCGCGCGGCCGATATCGTAGGCGCACAGATAGCGTTCGACGGTGGCCTGGCCGGTGTCGGCGTCGACCCGCACCACCGCGATCTGGACGCCATAGGGGTAGGTCATGTGCGAGGTGCGGAACCAGCCTTCGGCGCAGAGACCGGGGTCACGGTCGCCGAGCACCGGGGAGTCCGGTGCGAGGTGGCGCGCGATCTCGCCGAGGGTGATCGACGGACCGCCGCGCCGATCGCGATGCACGACGACGCCATCCGCGATGTCGAGCGCGCCCGGTGCGGCCTGCAACAATGACGCGGCCATGTCGAGCGCCTTCTCGCGCAATTTGAGGCTCGCCGCGTGGGTGGCGCTGCCGGTCATCACCGAGGCGCGCGAGGCGTGGGCGCCGATGCCGTAGGCGATCCGGTCGGTCTGCCCGCAGACGACCCGCACCCGGCGGTAATCGACGCCCAGCGCATCGGCGCAAATCTGCGCCATCGCCGTGGCGAAGCCTTGCCCGACATTGGAACCGCCGGTCACCAGCTCGACCGCACCAGTGGTATCGACGCTGACCCGCGTCCCGTCAGCCGGGCCGAGGCCACCCTTGTCGACGAACATGCCGAGCCCGGCGCCGACCAGCTCGCCGGCGTCGCGGCGGCGTCTCAGCTCGGTCTGCAGCTCGGCCCAGCCGATCCGCGCCAGCGCCTTGTCGAGCAGCAGGGCGTAGTCGCCCGAATCGTACACGATCTCGGTGCCGAGCGCGCTGAGCGGGCGGCGGAACGGCATTTCCGCCTTGGCGATCAGGTTGCGACGCCGCACCGTGAGCGGGTCGAGGCCGAGCCGGTCGGCGACCGCGTCGAGGAGCCGCTCGCGGACAAAGCTGCCCTCGTAACGGCCGGGCGCCCGATAAGTCGCCGCCGGCGTCTTGTTGGTCAGCCGGAAATGGCCGCAGGCGCGATAGGCCGGGATGCGGTAGGGGCCGGGCAGCATGGCGATCGTCATTTCGAGGACGCGCGCGCCATGGGTGCGCACATAGGCGCCCTGGTCGAGATAGAACTCGTCGTCGAGCGCCAGCACATGCCCCTCGGCATCGACCGCGACGCGGACCAGGTGGCGCTGCTGGCGCGAATGGTTCGCCGCCATCAAATTCTCGCGCCGGTCCTCGATCCATTTGACCGGCCGCTCGAGGCGCATCGCCGCGAGGCAAACGAGGAAATCCTCCGGGTAGAGCTCGCCGCGGATGCCGAAGCCGCCGCCGGTATTGCCTTCCTTCAGCACCATTGCGGCAGCAGCGCGCCCGAACATCCGCGCCAGTGCGTCGCGGTTGCGGTGCGGCACCTTGGCGGCGCCGTAGAGCGCGAGCACATCGCGCGAGGCGTCCCAATCGGCGAGCGCACCGCGCGGCTCCAAGGGGACGCCGCTGTGCCGGCCGATCTCGAGGTCGAGCGCCACGATCGCATCGGCCGAGGCAAACGCCGCCTCGACATCGCCATAGCCGCCGCGCAGCTCCATCGCTTCGGTCGAGAGGCTCTGACCAAACCGGCCCGGCGGCGCCGCGGCGTCGAGCACCGGGGGCAGCTCGTCGGCCTCGATCGCGACCAGATCGGCCGCATCTTCGGCAAGGTAGGGATCGGTCGCGAACACCGCCGCCACCGGCTCGCCGACATAGCGCAGCCGCTCACTGGCCAACAGCGGCTGGCGATAGGGGCGCAGCGCCTCTGCCGCCGGGTCGCGAAAATCGATCGGCGGCAGCTCGGCGATATCGGCGGCAGTCCACACGCCGACGACCCCGGGGGCGCCGAGCGCGGCGGCGGTATCGACCGCGCGCAGCCGGGCATGGGCATAGGGCGAGCGCACCACCCGCATGTGGAGCTGGTGGGGGAACGAAATATCGCCGACGAACCGGCCGCGTCCGCTGACCAGCGGCGGGTCCTCCAGCCGCGGCACCGAGCGGCCGAGGACAGGGCCGCCGGATGGCTTCGGGTCGGCGCTCATACCGGACCCCCGCGCCATTCGGCGATCGCCTGGCGCACCGCCGCGACAATTCCCTGGTAGCCGGTGCACCGACACAGGTTTGACGACAGAATGTCGCGCAATTCGTCGTCGCAGATGTCGGGCTCGCGCTCCAGGACGCCGGCCGCCAGCATCAGGAAGCCCGGCGTGCAGTAGCCGCATTGCACGCCATGATGCGCGATCAACGCGCGCTGCAGCGGATGCAGCCGATCACCGCTCGCCAGCCCCTCGACGGTGCGGATCGCGGCACCCTCGGCCTGCGCCGCGAACATCAGGCAGGCGCGGATCGGAGCGCCATCGACGAGGACCGTGCAGGCGCCGCAGACGCCGTGCTCGCATCCCATATGCGTGCCGGTCAGGCCGCATTCGTCGCGGATCGCGTCGAGCAGGGTGCGGCGGGGCTCCAGCGCGATCGGGTAGGAGCGGCCATTGATGGTGAGGGTGATGTCGAGGCGGTCGCTCATGCTCGCTCGCTGCCCAGGGCAAGGGCGCGCGTCAGCGCCCGATAAACCATCGCAGAAGCCAGTTCGCGGCGATAATGCGCGTCGGTCTGAGCATCCTCCAAGGGCGCGATCGCCGCTGCCGCCGCGGCCGCTGCCGCCGCGAACAATCCCGCGTCGGGCGCCTGGCCCGCGAGCACAGCCTCGGCCGCCGGGCTGCGCCGCGGCAGAGCCTCGACGCCGCCGAGCCCGATCCGAGGTGCTGCGATCAGCCCCGCTTCGAGGCGGAATGCGGTGAGCGCCATGGCCAGTGCGTAATCGCCGGCGCGGCGGCTGAATTCGACAAAGCCAAAGCGGGTGTCGTCAGGCAATATCGGCAGCCGGGCTTCGCCCAACAGCTCGTCGGGCGCCAGCGCCGTTTCCATCGCGCCGCGAAAGAAATCGCGCGCGGCGATGACCCGCTCGCCCCGGACGCTGATCGCCGTCAGCTCGGCATCGAGGGTCACCGCCGCAGCGCACCACTCGGCCGCCGGATCGGCATGCGCGAGGCTGCCGCAAAAGGTGCCGCGCAAGCGGATCGGGTAATGCGCGATGTGGCGCACGATGGCGGCCAGCATCGCCCCGAGCGGGCCGTCGCCGACTGGTTGATGGAACGCCGCATGGCGCACCCGCGCGCCGATGCACAGCTTGCCGCCGCGCACCGCCAGCGCATCGAGACCGGCGACCCTGTTGATGTCGATCAGGTGCGTCGGGCGGGCCAGACGGAAGGCCATGATCGGCACCAGGCTCTGCCCGCCGGCCAGCACCCTTGCGTCCTGCGGCGCCAGTTCGGCAAGCCGCCGCACCGCCTCGTCAATCGTGGCGGGACGATGATATGCGAACGGGGCAGGCTTCACCGGTTCCCCTTTAGAGGCGAATACCGCGACGGCATCGCGCAGCGGACGGCAATCCAACGGATCGCGCCGCGCTTATCAGCAATACGCTTGCTGCCCGTCCGGCCCGTTTTGCTACGCCGCCAGCCGCTGCCGCGCCGCACCTTTGATGATCGCCGCACCCTTTTCGGCGATCATGATCGTCGGTGCGTTGGTGTTGGTCGAGGTGACCGCCGGCATCACCGAGGCGTCGATGACCCGCAAGCCGTCGAGCCCGTGCACCCGCAATTCGTCGTCGACGACCGCCAGCGCATGGTTTCCCATCATGCAGGTGCAGCTGGCGTGATAGCAGGTGCCGCCGTAGCGCCGCGCGTAGTCGAGCAATTCGTCGTCGCTCTGGATTTGGATGCCGGGCAGGCTTTCTTCGCGGACGAACGGCCGCAGCGCCGGCGCGGCAAAAATCCGCCGGGCCAGCTTGAGACCGCCGATGATGGCGCGGCGATCGCTTTCTTCGGAGAGATAGCGCGGGTTGATCGCCGGCATGTCGCCGGGCCGGCTCGACTTCGCTTCGACATAGCCGCGCGACAAGGGCCGCATCTGCCAGGCACCGGCGGAAAGGCCGGGGGTTTCCTCGAGCTCGCCGATCTGGCCGTTCTTAAAGCTGCCCGGCGCGAAGGTGCACTGCACGTCGGGGGTCGCCGACTCTTCGAGCACCTTGACCGAAGCGGCGACGATCGACGGGCTGTAGGTCAGCATGCCCTTGCCGGTGAAGAGCCAGCGCATGACCTCGCCGGCGAGCGGCAGGCCGCGCGAGCGCTCGTTGGCGGTCTGCGCGCCGACGACCGGATAGGAGACGCGCGCGACGTAGTGGTCCTGCATGTTCCGGCCGACGCCGCGCAGTTCGTGCACCAGCGGCACGCCGATCCGGGCGAGATGCTCCGGGTCGCCGACGCCGGACAATTGCAGGATATGCGGCGAGCCGATGGCACCGGCCGCGAGGATCACCTCGCGCGCCGCATCGGCGCGTTCGACGGCGCCGCCCGGACCGCCGCGCGAGAACTCGACCCCGACCGCGCGTTTGCCCTCGAACAGGATGCGGTGCACCAGGGCCTTGGTGACGAGCTGCAGGTTCGGCCGCTTCAACGCCGGGCGCAGATAGGTGCGTGCGGTCGAGGCGCGGCGGCGGCCGCCGCGGGTCTGCTGGCACCAGCCGATGCAGTCGGCATGGCCGGGCGGCAGGTCGTTGACGTCGTCGCGGTATTCGAGGCCGATCTCTCTGCCGGCCTCGACCACGGTGGCGCAGATCGGCGGCCGGTCGGTCTTCGAGGTGTAGAGCGGGCCGTCCTTGCCGCGTGCGTCGCTGCCCTCGCCTTCCCAGCGCTCGGCCTTGCGGAAATAGGGGAGACAATCGTCCCACGACCAGCCGCGATTACCGAACTGCGCCCAGTGATCGTAATCCTCGGGCTGGCCGCGGATGTAGATCAGCCCGTTGATCGAGGACGAGCCGCCGATCACCCGGCCACGGGTATAGACGATCGCCCGGCCGCCGGTGCCGGGGTCCGGCTCAGCGCGAAACTTCCAGGTCAGGGTATCGTGGTCGAGCATCTTGAAGAAGCCGGCCGGGACATGGATCAGCGGGTTCCAGTCACGCCCGCCGGCCTCGATCAGCAAAACCTTGGTAGCGGGGTCCTCGGTCAGCCGGTTGGCCAGTACGCAGCCGGCCGAGCCCGCCCCGACGATGACGTAATCCGCCTGCATTTCCGCCCTCCCCGAGGCCCATAGGTGGGCCCGCTGCCGGACTATTTATTCGAGCGCATAGTCTAGCCCATCACGGCCGCACTGAAAGCCCGGCTTCGCGGCACCCCTCGGGCGTCGGAGGTGTGGGATGCCGCGGCCGCGCCAATGCCTCCAATCGGCCGAACGCAATCAATCGCCCCTATCGCTCGGGGAAGCGGCCGCGGGCGCTGCCCGCCAGGCGGCGGCCGAGCGCAGCAGGATCAGGCGGCGGCGCGTTCGCGCTGGGCGGCGCCGGCACGGGCGAGCATCGCCGCGGCGTTGCGGTGCAGGATCTGCTCGCGCGCTTCATCGCCGATCTGCGCGTCCGCCAGCGCCTTCGTGGTCCAGTCGCAGCCGAACTCGGTGCCGTCGGTGCCGCACACGATGCGTTCGGCGCCATAGAGGCTCACCGCCGCCTCGATCGCGCGCGGGCCGAACGAGTTGCAATCGACGTACACCCCCGCCTTGCGGAAGCGCGACGACGGCAGCTCCTCCTGCGGCGTGTCGAGCAGGCAGCGATGGTCCATGCGCTCGACCTCGTAGGGAATGTTGCCGCCCAGATTGTGGACGTGGACCATCGCGTCGGGGTAGTCGGCGAGATAGTCGGTCAGCGACAACGTCACCATGACCGAGGACAGGCTCGCTTGCATGTCGAGCGTGCCGTTGCGGCGGCGGGCGTTGTCGGTGTCGCCGGCGACCTTGGGGAACGCGTCGCCCGGCCGCGGCCCGTGGTGGATGAACAGCACCGCGCGGTGGCGGTTCGCCACTTCGAACAGCGGCCGCATCGCTTCGGCGTCATTGCGGGTCAGGAAGCCGTTGCCCGGGATCTGCGCGCCGATCATGCCTGGCAGCCCGAGCGCCCGCTCGAGTTCGGCCGCGGCGGCGGAAATGTCCATCAGCGGCAGTGCGGCATAGGCGGCGAAGCGGCCGGGATGTTCGTCGCAGATCGCAGAGAGCCCGTCATTGACCCGCCGGCACAGCGGGCCAGCCACGTCCAACGGCTGCAACTCGATCCAGCAGAACGAGCCGAGCAGCGACAGCACGCTGACCTCGACACCCTGGCGGTCCATCCGAGCGAGATGGAAATCGACGGTGTCGAAGGCGTCGGCGAGCGGCGCTTCGCCCATCCGCGGGGCCTTCAGCACCTCGACCCCATCGGGGTTGCGCAGGATGCGCGGTTCCCTGGTGCGGGCGCGCAGGGCGTCGGCGACTTCGACGGGGCGCCAATGGGTGTGCATGTCGATCATCATGGCTGTTTTCCTTTATTGGGCCGTGCGGCACTTTAACCCCAGGGCGGCTCGCCACAAAGCACGACAACTCAAGATCGGCCGGGCGGGTCGGGACGAGACGGCCGGTTCAACCTTCCTGTCCGGTCGGGATGAATTCAAAGTCCTCGGCCGGCGCCTCGGCAAAGAACGCCTTGTGCTGGTGTTGCGGCAACGGCCACAAAATCGGCGTCGGCTGATCGCCGGTGTACCAGTTTTTGCAGCCGCCGAGCCAGACGGTGCCGGGGAAGGCCATGCCGAGCCGCGCCAGGAATTTCTCGGTCGCGGCGGCGGTCGGGGCCACCGCGGCGCGCCGGGCGCGGGCCTCGCCGACGAGCCGCATGATGCAGGCGATCTCCTGCTCGAGCCCCAGCGGCACCGGCACATTGTTGACCGGGGCGAACGGCCCATAGAGCATGAACAGGTTCGGAAACCCCGGCACGGCGATGCCGCCATAGGAAAAAATCTTCTCGCGCCACGCCTCGTCGATGGTCACCCCGTTAAGGCCGGTGACTTGCATCGGGCGCATATAGGCGTGCGCATCAAAGCCGGTAGCGTAGACCAGGACGTCGAGCTCGACCTTGGCGCCGTCCGCCATGACCACCCCGTCGGGCACGATGCGCTCGATCTGCCCCTTGACGATGTGCGCGTTCGGCAGTTGCACCGCAGCGTAATAGTCCTTGTCCGATTTCGGGATGCGGGTGCAGCCGAGATTATAGTCCGGGGTCAGCTTCTGCTTCAGCTCCGGATCCTTGATGCCGTCGAGATAGGATCGGAACTCGCGCTCCATGGCTTGGCGTTGCGGCCCGGGCTCGAGACGCCAGCGGTCGCTCTCGTTGATCAATTGCCACAGCCGCCGCTGCTCGCGGGCGTAGCCGCCGGGCAGCCGCAGCTTCAGCCGCTCGCGCCAGGTCGAGTGCGGATTGTCGCGGATATGCACCCATTGGGCGCGGCGGATGAACTGGGTGACCTCGCAGCCGGCCCAGGCCAATGCCTCGGTAATCTGCACGCCGCTGGCGCCGCTGCCGATGACGCCCCAGCGCTTGCCTTGGTGAGGCACACTGTGGTCCCAGCGCGCCGAGTGGAAGGACGGACCGGCAAAGCTCTCGCGGCCAGCGATATCGGGCAATAGCGGCTTGTGCAAAAAGCCGGTGGCGCAGACGAAAACATCGGCGACATCGGTGGCGCCGGTGGCGGTCTCGATCTGCCAGCGGCCGGCGGTGAACCGCGCCGCGACGATCTCCTCGTTGAAGCGGATGAAGCGGGTGAGGCCGCGGTCGCGCGCGACCTTGCGGATATAGGTCCAGATCTCGACCGCCGGCGCGTATTTGCGCGACCAGGCGTAATTGGGCTGGAACGGAAATTCGTATTGCCGCGACAGAACGTCGACAAAGAGGCCGGGAAAGGTGTTGTCCCGCCACGTCCCGCCAACCTCGCCGGCCTTTTCGTAGACGGTGAAATCGATGCCGGCGCGCTTCAAGGTCTCGGCCATGAACAGCCCCGAAACCCCGGCGCCGCAGACCACCACCCGAAATTTCCGATCAGCCATCACCCCTCGCAGCACCGGCCAAGCTCGTGTCGGTCAAAGCTTAGGGGGCCGGACCGAGGTGCGGCAAGGCCCAGCGAAAGTTGGCTTGCAGCATTGCCCGCAGCTCTGGCCTATGATGATCGTGCTCAGATCAGCCGGACGGTGCGATTTTGAACCTCGAGATCGGCAGCAAAGAGCGGGCGGCGATGGGCAGCGCCAACCGGCTCAAGCTCGGCCTGTTCGGCGCCAATTGCTCCTCGGGGCGCGCGGTCACAAGGGTGCCGGAGCGCTGGTCCGGGAGCTGGCCCGATTGTGTCAGCCTCGCGCAGATGGCCGACCGGGCCGGCATCGAGTTCATGCTGCCGATCGGCCGCTGGAAGGGCTATGGCGGCGCGACCGATTACCAGGGCGAAACCTGGGAGACGGTGACCTGGGCCTGCGGGCTGCTGGCCAAGACCGAACGGCTGACCGTGTTCGGAACCGTGCATGCGCCGCTGATCGCGCCGCTGATTGCCGCCAAGGAGTTCGTCACCGCCGACCACATCGGCGAAGGGCGCTTCGGCCTCAATCTCGTCTGCGGCTGGAACGAGGGCGAGTTCGAGATGTTCGGCGCAACGTTGCGCGACCACGAGGCGCGTTATGAATACGCGCAGGAATGGCTCGACATCGTCAAGCTCGCCTGGTCGGCGCGCGAGGATTTCGATTTTGATGGGCGTTTCTTCAAGTTGCACGGCGTGCGCTCCAAGCCCAAACCCTATGGCGGAACGCGGCCGCTGATCATGAACGCCGGCGCCTCGGCGACCGGCCAGGCCTTCGCGATCGGCAACTGCGACGCGCTGTTTTCGAACGTGTCACGCGGCATCTCGTTCGCCGAGACGGCGAACCATATCAGCCATGTGCGGGCCTCGGCGCAGCAGGCCGGGCGGGAGATCGACGTCTATACGGTCGGGGTCGTCACCTGCCGGCCGACGGCGCAAGAAGCTCGGGACTATTACCGGCATGCCGTGGTCGACAATGCCGACTGGGCGGCGGTCGACAACATTCTGGCGATGAAGAACGTCACGCCGCAAACCCACTCGCCCGACGAATTCCAGCGCATCCGCAATCACCAGGCCAACGGCATGGGCGGGCTGCCGCTGGTCGGCGACCCGGACAGCGTGGCGGAGGACATGGCGCGATTGGCGGCGGCAGGGCTCCGCGGGATCGCGGTCTCGTTCGTCAACTATCTCGACGAGCTGCCGTATTTTTGCACCGAGGTATTACCGCGCCTGGCCCGCTCGGGGCTGCGCGACAGCCGGGCAGCGGGGCGAGCGGCTTCGCTTTAGCACGAACGCCGCGGTGGCCAGCGGCGGAGACGAGCCGATCGCTTGTCCGCGCTGACAGGCGTGCTTGGTGCGCGCGGCGTCGCAGAACGCGCAGAACCCGTATTGGGAAGAGCCTCTTGCGCCGAAGGGATTGCGCGGCTGATGCGGCGGTGCGAGCCTGTGCCGAGCCGCGCTATCTTCGGCCGCAGGAACCCGAGCCATGCCGCAATCGACTTTCGGCCGTTATCAGATCGAAGCCTTCAACACCGCCAAGGACAGCGAGAACAAGATCCATGACGACGCGGTCGCGCGCCGCTTCGGCTTTTCGGGCGGGCTGGTGCCGGGGGTCGAGGTCTACGCCTATATGACGCATCTGCCGGTCGGGCTGTGGGGCCGGGCCTGGCTCGAGCGCGGCACCGTCGAGTGCCGGCTGCTCAAGCCGATCTATGACGGCGACCGGGTGACGGTCAGTGCGAGCGAAACCGCGGACGGGCTCGACCTCAGGGTCGAAAGCCGCGGCGAGCTGTGCGCCACCGGCCATGCCGCATTGCCGGCCGGCGCATCGCCGCCACCGGCGATCTTCGCCGCCGCCCCGGCGCCGCCCGAGCCGCCCAAGGACCGGCCGGCGGCCGCCGAGGCGACGCTCGCGGTCGGCACCTGGTTCGCCATCCATCCGTTCCGCGTCGGGGCCGAGGATGCAAGGCGATATCTCGCCGATGTGCGCGAAAGCCTGCCGCTCTACGCCGCCGAAGGGCTGGTGCATCCCGGCACGATCCTGCACATCGGCAATTGGGCGCTGCGGCACAATGTGGTGTTGGGGCCGTGGATGCATGTCGGCAGCCGGATCGAGCACTTCGCCGCGGCCAAGATCGGCGACGAACTCTCGGCCAAGGCGCTGGTCACCGGTAATTACGAGAAGAAGGGCCACCAATTCGTCGATCTCGACCTGCTTGTCTATGCCAACCGGGCGACGCCGGTCGCCCGCATCGCCCACATCGCGATCTACCGTCCGCGCCAACTCGCCGCGGCTTGAGATATCCGGCCATCGTCAACCGGCTGGGCGGCGGCACGGTACCGGCGACGCTCGGCGCTCACGGGATGAAAATCGAGCCCATCAGCATATGTTCAGGCCTATGCCGATTGGAGATCGCGATGAGCCAGGAGCGGCGGGTCAGACTTTTCAGGAACGGGCAGAACCAGGCGGTGCGCATCCCGCGAGAGTTCGAGCTTCCCGGGAAAGAGGCAATTCTTCGCAAGGATGGCGAGCGATTGATCATCGAGCCGAGCCCGCGGCGATCCTTGCTGGGCTTAGCGCGCCAACAGCTCGCTCACTGCGTCGTCGAGAAATTTGGCGTCGGTCGGATTTTGTGCGGGGTTGCCGGCGCGGTGACCCCAGATCGACGGGATCGGACGCAATTCGGCGCGCGGCATGCGCGCGACCTCGCGGCGACTGTCCTCGACCGTGAAATAAAGGTCGGTCTCGCACGGCATGACCAGGGTGTCGGCGGTGATCGCGCCCAATGCCCGGCCGAGATCGCCGCCATAGAGCTCGTTGGCGCTGATGTCGGCGTGTTGCCAGGTCCACAGCATCGCCAACAGGTCGTTGGCGTCGCGGCGGCGAAAGCCCGCTTCCCAGCTGCCGATGAGGAAGTCCTCGAGTGACGAAAAACCGAGCTTGCGCCATTCCTCCTGGCGGTAAAAGGCTTGGCTCAGCCCCCAGCCGGCATAGACCCGGCCCATCGCCTGAAAGCCGCGGGTGGGCGATGACGCGAACCAACCGTCCTGCCAGGCGGCGATCGGCGGTCAGCGCTGCCTTGACCCCTTCGAGAAAGACGAAATTGTGCGGCGAAGTCTTGGCCGAGCCGCAGATCGCGGCGATCCGCTCGACCCGGTCGGGGATAGAGGGCACCCCAGTGAAACGCCTGCTGCGCGCCCATCGAAAATCCGTAGAGCAGCCGGACCCGCTCGATGCCGAAGACTTCGTGCAGCAGCCGCTGCTGAACCCGGACATTGTCGGTCATCGTGAAATGCGGATATCGCGCGCGGTCGAAGGGCGGCGGGGTATTGCTTGGCGACGACGACAGCCCATTGCCGAACTTGTTCATGATCACGATGAAATATTTGACTGGATCGAGCGCCTTGCCGGGGGCGATCGCCCATTCGAGATCGTAATGCTGCGCACCGTATGACGTCGGATAGACCACGACGTTCGACCGCGCCGCATCGAGCGTGCCGTAGGTTTTATAAGCAAGGCGGGCGCGGCGGTAGGTCAGCCCGGATTGCAGGACGACATCGCCCGCCTCGAATATCTGGTAATCAGGCATCGCTCACGAAGGGACGGGGGTGACGAGCGGCTCGCTGTGCAATCCGGGGCGTCGCACGCCCGCGCACCCTATTGGACAAAGTTGATCCGGCCGGCGCCGTTGACCTCGGTGCTACGCTCCTTGGGATTGCCGGAAATGGTGATGGTCCCCGCTCCGGAAATATTGGCGACGATCCGCTGGCTAGCGTCGACCGCCGCATCGCCGGACCCGTTCAGGGCGACATTCGCCGAGCCCGCCGCGAGCCCTTGCGCCGCCAGGTGATTGGCGCCGCTCAGCACGCAGGTTAGCGCCGCGACCCGGCCGGCCAGCACGGCGTGGTTGGAGCCGTCGAGGGAGACCGACAGCGGGCCGCCGGCAAAACCGTCTGCCTGGATCTGATTGCTGCCGGAAGCCGAGATGTCGCTGACGTTCGGCAAGCTCACCGTGACCATAATCCGTCGATTCACCGAATAGGAACGATCGGAATATATGTCGAGACGGCCGTTTTCGCTCGTCGTCTTGATGATCGGCAGGATGTTCTTGTCGGCTTCGATCGTCAGCTTGGGCGCCGGCCCGATTTTGATCCTCAGAGAAAAGGCGCCGTCGCTGTGGATCGCCTCGACCGGCCCGATCGGCCGGTCTTCCGACGCGGGCTGTCCGTCGCCGACGACGCGGCCGCCGGATCGCGTGATATCGACTGAAATCGCTCCGCCGCTGACCGTCACGCTGCTGCCCTCGTCGCCGCCATTGATACTGACATTGTTCTGCTGGATCGAGCCCGGCGTTGACGTGCTGTTCTGCTGAATCACGCTGGTCTGCGCGTCGGCAGCACCGGCAAGAAGCATCGCAGCGGCCACAACGGCGGCGTGAAGCAGGTATTTCATTGGCGATCGACCGCTCTCCAAACGCGCCAGCCCTTGCAGCAGGTGCCGAGCGCCGCACCTCGTCTCTTCCGGGACGCGACTCTTCCGGGACGCGACGGCGGCCAAGACCGTTGGACCGTTTGCGTCGCTGCGACCCTAGCCCGACATCGCAGCGAGAGTTGATCGTTTCACGCGGACCATCCGATGGGTGCGGCGCGCAGCCGCGCCGGCGAACTCATTTGCCGGCGGCGCGTTTAATCATCGTTGCAGTGCGAGGAGGTCTCTGATGTCGGAGCAGCTGGTTGTCGGCCTGTTTCAATCGAGCGGCATCGCGCTCGACGCTCTTCACCGGCTGCACACCGAGGGCGTTCCGGCCAGCCGCCTGGCGCATCGGGTACTGAGGGAGACAGCCCCGCCGCCGCCGACGGTCCAGGCCGAGCTGGCGGCGCTGCAGGTCGATCCGATGGTGCTCGGCGACGTACAGAATAACTTCGTCAAATTCATTCATAACGGCGAAACGGCGGTGTTCGTCAGCGTGGCCGACGCTGACGAAGCGAAATTTGCCGGCGATATTTTGAAGCTCTACGGGCCGGTCGCGATCGCGATCGTGCCGTCCTCGGGCAGGCCCGTGCCGGGCGTGGAAATCCGTTCCCCTCCAGCCTGAAAGACCGGGCAAAGCTCCATCCGGGCGCGGTTCAGGCGGCCGCCAGCTTGTCGGTCATCGCCGGCTTGTCGGTCATCGCCAGCTTGTCGGTCATCGAATGCAGGTTGGGCTCCGGCCGGGTGAGCACCTGCCCTCGTTCCACCCGGTGCACCAGCGCACCGAGATGCGCCGGCAGCGGTTGTCGCAGCCAAGGTTCCGCCGCCAGCGCCGCCCGCATGTCATGATAGCCAGCTTCCCGCCGCGCGGCGATCGAACGACGGGAGAACTCCGCATCGCTATTGGGGATCTGGTCCTCGCTAGGACGATAGACGATGTGCACGATGTCGAGCCGCCGCGGGCTCAGCACCGGGTCGTCCGGCACCGCCGCCGCCTCGGGAACCCCGGCCGCCTTCAGCAAGCGCACCGCGTGGCGCAAGTTCACCTTGGTCGCCACCGCATCGACCTGGTGCGCCGTGCGGCTGGCAAACTGGATCTGCTTGGCTCGCCACAATACCGCGCTGATCGTCTGCGGCGGCGGCGCGGCGGCGGCCCACAAATCGATCAGGAACACCACCATTCGAGGATGCCCAGGTGCATCGACGAGCGCATCGAGCGGGGTATTGGACACGCAGCCGCCGTCCCAATAGAGCGTCCCATCGGCGAGGGTGGCAGGAAAGCCGGGCGGCAGCGAGCTGCTGGCCAGCACATGCTCCGGGCCGATTGCCTGCCGCCAATTGTCGAAGAACTCCAGATCGCCGGTGGCAAGGTTGGTCGCGCCCAGGCTGAGCCGGACGGCGCGGCCGTTGATCAACGAGAAATCGGCGAACCGCCGCAACGTGCCCAGCAGTGGCGTGGTGTCGTAGAAGCTGACCTCCTGCGGCGGCGCCTGGGGCACCAGCAGCGGGCTTAACGGCCGCGGCGTGAAGAAATGCGGCTGACCGAACAGCAGCGCTTCGGCGTTGCTGGCGATGTTGTGCCAAGTCAGCCAGGGTGTGAGGGCCGGGCCGCTCGGCAGTTCCGGCCAGGAAATTGTCTCCCACAGCTGAGCGAGGCGCGCTACGCGGTCCTCTGGCCGGTTGCCGGCGATGACCGCCGCGTTGATTGCGCCGATCGAGATGCCGGCGACCCAGTCCGGGTGATAATCGTGCTCCGCCAACGCCTGATAGGCGCCGATGTGATACGCGCCGAGCGCCCCGCCGCCTTGCAGCATCAACGCGACGGTGGGGGCGTCTCGAGACCGCGGTGATACCTGTGGCCCGCTCATGGCTGCGCTCCTATCGCGATGCAGCATAGCAGGGCGTGGGCAGTCGGCCTAGGGCGGTGCCACCCGGTCGGATTATGGTTCGGAGCGGATCACGGCCGGCGATAATCCGCCGGGCATGCCGCGCACCAGCCCCTACCCGAGCCCGGCTGAAGCCACCGCCTCAGGCGCTTAGCGGCTGGTCCTTCGGCAACAGCTCGGCGCGGTAGGTCGGGCGCAGGATGTCGAGCCGCATCGGCACCGGTGTTCCGAGCCACAGCGCGTTTTTGCTGTGGTCGTCGTAGGAGCTCTCGGTCAGCGGATGGACCAGGACGTCGAGGCCCTGGCGATTGAGCATCAGCCACGGCACGATGTTCTGGAATTCCTCGTTCTTGAAAATGACATTGAACTGCGAGATCGGGTGCGGCCCTCGGGGCTCGTCGCTGAAGCCGCCAGGCTCGACCGCGAACTTGCCGACGATCGTGTCGCGCAGCCCGGCGGCGACCGGCTTGGTCTCGGCATTGTAATAGACGTGGGCGTGATAGCCTTTGACTTCGGTCATCGAGGCGCTCCCAAGTTCTTGTTGCGACGCCATTGCATGGCACACTCCAATTTTCCCACGAAACTTCGGGCTGCGCAACCTGGCGCCGCTCGGGCCGACATCGGCCCGCTCCGCGCGTTCGATATCGCGTTTGACCTCGAGGGTTGCCTATCCTACCGTCTGTTCAGCAACATCGGGGCGTTGATTCAGACGCGGAGGACATGATGGACGGCTTGGCATCGCGAGATCTGAAGGGTGTGGTGGCGCCGCTGAACTTTCTCGAGCCGATGGCGGAAAAGCCGGTCGCCTACAATTACGAGCCGCCGCCGGGGACGCCGTCGCGCACCGGCCGCAACATCGAGCACCAGGTTCCGATCCACGATGCGCGGCCACTGATCGGGCAGCTTTCGCTCGATAAGGAAGGCTTTATGCTGCTGCGCCGCCAGACGGCGATGACGAATTTCTACGACGAGCAGCAGATCCATTCGATCTATTACCCCGAATGCGAACGGTTCATGAAGGAGGCGACCGGGGCGGCGCGTGTCGTCGCTTTCGACCACATCGTGCGCAACGCGGCGATGTCGGCCAAGGAAAAGACGATCAAGATCCCGGCCAAACGCGTCCACAACGACTACACCGCATGGTCGTCGCCGCAGCGGGTGCGCGACCTGATGGGCGACGAGGCCGAGGAACTCTTGAAGCACCGCTATGCCATCATCAATCTGTGGCGGCCGATCCGCGGCCCGGTGCTCGAATCGCCGCTGACCTTGTGCGATGCGCAGAGCCTTTCGCAAGAAAATCTGGTCGCCAGCGACCTCAAATACCCGGACCGCACCGGCGAAACTTATTCGGTCACCTACAATCCAAGCCAACGCTACTATTATTTCCCGAAGATGCAGTCGGACGAGGTGGTGCTGATCCGCTGCTTCGACTCCGCGGCCCAAGGTGCTGCGCGGTTTTCAGCCCACACCGGCTTCGACGACCCGACCTCGCCGCCCGACGCACCGCCGCGCGAGAGCCTCGAAGTGCGCATGCTGGTGTTCTACCCGCCCGGCACCTAGCCGCGCATCGCCTCCGCCCTTCGCACCCTGGCCGCCCGCACGTTGCGGGCGGTCGTCCCAAGGAGGTCCGCCGCTCGAAGGGGAGGTGGGAATCCGATTCGTGTTGCGTCGACGGTGAATCCAGCGCAAGGATTCATCAACTCTCCGGTGAAACCCTAAGGCGTCGTCGGGTAAAAGGATATTCAGGGGATGCCGGTGCTTCGCAATCTGACCAAGCTTTTGATTTGCGCACTATTTTGCTCCGTTGGCCGCAGCCGAGGCGTGGGCGGACGGGACGGTGTACGCGATGACCAATGCGATCGGGAACAACCAGATACTGGTCTGGCATCGCGCAAGTGATGGAACGCTGAACCTGATACAGACGATCGCAACTCGCGGCAGCGGGAGCGGCGCCCAACTGGACCCCGCGGACTCGCTGGGTTCTCAGGGCAGCCTTGTATTGGACAAGGCGCATCATTTGCTGTTCGCCGTCAACGCCGAGAGCCTCGCGGAAAACGACCAAGACTGTCAACAAGGCACCGTTACCGCGTTCCTGGTGACGAGCAATGGCAAGTTGAGGTTCGCGGACCGGGTTAAGTCCGGCGGCTTGTTTCCAAACAGCCTGGCTGTCAAGACATTGGACGGCCGTGGAAATTACGGAGATCTGCTCTACGTACTCAACGCGGGCGGGCCGGGCAGCAGCCCCTTCTGTGGCGCGAGCCCCAATATTACCGGGTTCACAGTGAACAGTTTTGGCAAAATGAGCCTGCTCCGGAATTCCGTGCAATCAATAATAGACCCGGGCCCCCTTAACGGCACCGGCACCGGCGTGAACTGCCCCGTCTCCGGGCTTCCAACGCCGAGTTACAATTGTGGCCGGAACCCGCCTGCCTACGTCCGCTCGCCGGCACGGGTGCAGTTCACGCCCGACGGGAATCAGTTGGTCGTGACGGTCAAGGGAACCAACTCGATCTACGTCTTTCCGGTCGGTGAAAATGGCGCACCGATGATAACCCAGGCCCCAGGGCCGGCGTTACCGACCTATTTTGGTTTTGCTTTCGACCGGCAGGGGCACATGATCGTTGCCGAGCCTTTTGGCGAAGCCACGAGCATTCCCACGCTCGGCACAGGAGCGGTCTCGTCATTCACGATCACGACAACCGGCGCCTTGCAAGAGATCAGCGCGGATATAAGCGATGGAGGAACGGCGACCTGCTGGGTCGCACTCGAACCCATTACGGGGCGATACGCCTATGTCTCCAATAATTTGAGCAATAGCCTTTCATCGTTTACGGTTGCACCGAATGGAAGTCTGACGCTCCTTGCGGCGGTTGCAGCGGGCG
The DNA here is from genome assembly GCA_963755435.1 of uncultured Alphaproteobacteria bacterium. Lineage (GTDB taxonomy): Bacteria > Pseudomonadota > Alphaproteobacteria > ATCC43930 > CGMCC-115725 > AP-15. The sequence continues at coordinate 813,651 of CAVWJX010000005.1, read as the reverse complement.
CCAGCGGACCCAACGATCTGGCGGTCATCGGCCGACCGCGGCGCCAGCTTCCTCTATGTGCTGAACAGCGGCAGCGGCACCGTCGAGGCCTTCCAGGTCGACCTGCAGAACGGCTCGCTGGCGGCGCTCCCGGCGGTTGGCGGCTTGCCTGTCAACGAGGGCGCCCAAGGGCTTGCCGCTTATTGAGCTACTTTTCGAACCGGGACGCTGTCGTCAGCGATGGGAAGCGCCGCCCGGATACGCTGCGCCAGACGCCGGGCAATGCGAACCGAATGTCTCCCGCGCCGCCTCTGTTCGACAGATTCGCCCGCGCCACTCGCAAGCTCTGTCTCTGCGTCCTCCTGCGTCATGGTCATGGGATTACGGTGTGCAACGGTGCGGCATGGCAGAGGTCTGCACTGGCCGGAAGCGCTGTCAAAATCGGCACATAAGGCGCCTTCCGGGAAAAGCATTTCCAAGCAAGACGTAAGTCTCACTTGCATATTCAGCTTGACAGCTTCCGATCATCGTTTTCAAAAATGAGGGTATGAAGATTTCCTTGTTGAGCACCAATCAGACTATCAAGCAGGCGATAAGGACACGACTTCGGAAGTTTGGGTTCGAAATTCAAAAACTGCCGGGCGGCAAGGTCACTGGGATCAACCCGTTTCATGACATGCGGCAGCTGACCAGCGCGATCGCGCGCCCCACAGTGTTCGACGTCGGAGCAAATGCAGGACAAACTGTCCGGCAGATTAGGGCCTTTTTCGACCATCCGATGATCCATGCGTTCGAGCCCGCTTCCGACACTTTTGAGCGGCTGCGCGCGGCGACAAAAGGCATCCCTGACTTGGTGCTAAATAATGTTGCGCTCGGCCATCGGGGAGGAACGGCACATCTCATCGAGAACACCGAATCTGTTATGAGCTCGTTGCTCGAATTAGGGCCCGACAGCTGGGGCACGGTGAAACAGAAGACGGCGGTGACCGTCGGTACTTTAGACGAATACTGTATCGAGAACGCGGTGGAGCGGATCGACATATTAAAGGTGGATACTCAGGGATTCGATTTGGAGGTGCTACGCGGCGGCGAGGACATGCTACGCCAAGGGAGAATCGGCTTTGTGCTCATGGAGATTATCTTCTGCGACATGTATAAAGAACAACCAAGCTTGGACGAGATCTATCGGTTTCTTACCGAGCGAGGATTCTCGTTAGTATCATTCTATGAGTTTCACTATCAGAATGATCGCGCAGGTTGGTGCGACGCGCTGTTCGCAAGTCGCTGAGTCTGATCGGCCTCAGAAATCGGATTGCGTGCTGTACCAAAGTCAACCTTGTGTTTTCCGCGCTGCTATGCGCCCTCACTGTGTCGACATTTGATGGGTCGCATAGGCGCATTCTGGCATGTCCCGTCGGACCCGCTCGACGGCGGAGAAAGCTAAACCGCCTTCGTCTCTCGAAAGCGCCCGTTCTTGAAGCACTTTGCGGTGTCAACAATCGCTGAGTTGCAGCCGGTCAGGTGCGAGAGCCGCCCGCCGGCGCGACCTGGCGCAGCGCCGGCAATAATTCGTCGCTGATCAATCGCATGCTGGCGAGCGCGTGGCTGACCGGCATACCGCTCCAATGCGTGCGGAAGATCAGGAAGTTGGCGCCCGCCTGTTCCCAGCAGGGCCGCAATTCCTCATAGCATTCCTCGGGGCTGCCGAGCACGAAGCGGTCTCGCGTGAGCGCGTCGAGCGATTGGCGGAACGAGTCTTGGCCGGGCAACACCTGGTCCTGCCCCCATTGCGCGTAGGTCTGATATTTCGCGGCGAGGTAGGGCCCGGCCATCTCGAGCGCGGTCGCCTTGTCCTTGGCGCAGAAAATCTCGCGCAGATAGGGCAATACCTTGGGGAACGGCTTGCCGTGGCGCGCGAGTTCGTCGCGGTAGAGCGCCATCTGCCCGGTGATGACCGCCATCGTCGCATGCGGGTTGATAAAAAGGCTGTCGCCGAGGCGCGCGGCGCGGCGCACCGCGGCGTCGCTGTTGGCGGCGATCCAGATCGGCGGATAGGGCTTCTGCACCGGCCGGCAGGTCGCGGTCGCGTCGACCAGCTTGCAGATGTCGTTCTCGAAGCTGACCTTGTCCTCGGTCCAGAGGCGCCGCACCACGTCGAGGCATTGCTCGAAGCGGCGCACCCGCTGGCCCTTCGGCACGCCGAACGCGTCAAACTCGGTCTCGCGATAGCCGAGCCCGACGCCGAAGACGAAATTGCCGCGCCAGATCGCGTCGAGCGAGGCGATGCACTCGGCGACCCCGACCGGATTGTGCAGGCCGGCCAGCAATACCCCGGCGATGCCGGTCATCTCCCCGGCCTCGGCCGCGAGCCGCGCCAGAAACGGGATCAGCTGCAATTGGCGCACGCCCTCGCTCAGATAATGCTGGCCGCTGGCGACGGCGTCCCAGCCGCGGTCGCGCGCGAGGCGGGTCATCGCGTACTGGCCTTCGAGCTCGGCGAGGATGTCGCTGCCGGGCGGGTGCTGGCCGGTCAGGAAAATGCCGATTTTCATGACTTCTCCCATGCAAATGCGCCGATCCCGGGCTTCGCCGATCGACGGCGCGGATGCTCAGGCGGCCTGCGGTACCGCGAGCGGAGGCACCGCATCCATCTGCTCGATCATCCGGTGAATGTGATAATGCATCGCGCATTTGATGGCGCAGCTCTGGATGATTTCCGGGTTGTCGCGGCGGCGCCGGGCAACCCGCAGGATCCAGTGCCGGTATTCGCGGCGCAATGCCTTATCCGGCACACCCCACGTCAACAGCGCCAGGATCCCGGCCGATTCGAACAGCAGCCGCGCGTTGAGCCGCAGGCGGCGCAGTGGATGGCGGCGCATATAGGCGGCCCGAGTTCGTCCGACTTGCAGACGGGCGTCGATATAGAGCGCCTCGACCCGCCCGAAAAACGCCGCCGGCGCGTTGAGGTCGCGCATCAGCTCGACATATCCGGATCGCAACTCGTCTCGGCTGAGCCGCAGCGGCAGGACATTAGTGCCAAACGCCCCGAAATCCGCCGGGTCGCCCGCGGCGTCCAGCCGGCCTTCAGCGGCGAGCCGCTGGTAAAGTGGAGTCCGCGGGATCGCCACCAGCATGTTCACGATTGCGTTGACGATCCGCGAGTCCTGTACGAATTGCCTCTGCGCCTCGAAAATGCTGGGGTCGTCGTTGTCGAAACCGACAATGATCCCGCACCACACCTCCATTCCGGCGTCCTGGATGCGATGCACCTTGTCGAGCATCGTGCCGCCGCGATCGCGCAGATTTTGCGTCTTTTTGGTTTCGCGCAGGGACGCCTCGTTCGGGCTTTCGATACCGACGAAAACATCGCTGAAATTGGCGTCTACCATCAGCTGCATCAGCTCCGGCTCGTCCGCCAGATCGACCGACGCCTCGGTCGCGAACATCAGCGGATAGCCTTTTGCCTGCTGCCATGCGACGACCTCGCGCAGCACCGCCTTTATTGCCCGTTTATTGCCGATCAGGTTGTCGTCGACGACAAAGGCGAAATTCATGCCTGCCGCGACGATCGCGTCGAGTTCGGCCAATACCTGGGCGGAAGTCTTGATCCGCGGCCGCCGGCCAAAGGTCACGATGATGTCGCAGAACTCGCATGAAAACGGGCAGCCACGGGAAAACTGCACACTGGCAAAAGCATATTTCTTCATCTTCAACAGGTCGAGGCGGGGCGCCGGGACCGTCGCCATGTCGGTCCGTTCGGCCTGCTCGTAACGGCGCTGATGGCGACCCTCGTGCCATTCGGCGAGAAAACGTGGCCAGGTCTGTTCGGCCTCGCCGATAAAGACGACATCCGCGAGATCAGCGATATCCCCTTCCTGGACGGTGACGTACGGGCCCCCGACCACGGTGAACACATCACGCGATTTCAGCTCGGCCAGGATCTCGCGCATCCGCCGGCGCTGCACGTTCATGCCGGTAATCCCGACAATGTCCGCTCGCGCGCATCGGGCGAAATCGATCGGTTCGATATTCTCGTCGACGAGCGTGACGCGGTGCTCGGCCGGGGTCAACGCCGCCACCAGCGGCAAACAGGCGACCGGCAGGACCGCCTTGACGCCCAGAAACGGCACTGCATACTCCAGCCCCCAGTACGAAACGTCAAAACGCGGGTTTATCAGAACAATATCGGCCATGCGGTCATCCCGGCGGCTCGCCAGCCCCATTCGCGGCGAGCGTGAGAAGCGACCCTAGCGCTGCTTCGCCGATTTGGCGAGCGGCGGCGCACGGCCCGCGAGGATGGGCGTGCCTCACAGGGCGGCACGCCGACGCTCCACCGTGACATGCAGGCCGCCATAAGGGCGCAGGCTGATGTGGCCGACCGGCACTACCGGGTGGTCGGCCGCGAGGCGAAAGCGGAAGCGCCGCGCCAGCTCGGCGACGACGATCGTCATCTGCGTCATGGCAAACCCGGCGCCGACACACACCCGCGGGCCGGCGGAGAACGGCAGGTAAGCGAAACGATGGCGCGTGGCCCGCCGCTCCAGGCTGAAATTGTCAGGATCGAACCGGTCCGGGTCGGTCCACAGCCGACGGTGGCGATGCACGACCCAAGGCAGGATCGCGACGATCGACCCGCCGGGCACGTGGTGGCCGCACAGCACATCATCGGCCGCCGCCTGACGCGGGATCCCCGGGATCGGCGGATAGAGCCGCATCGTCTCCTCGATCACCTGGCGCAGATAGGCGAGCTGCGGCAGATGGTCCGGGGTAAGCGGCCCGCCCCGCACGACCCTATCGAGCTCGGCATGCAGGCGGGTTTCGACACCCGGGTCGAGGGCCAGCAGGTACCAGACCCAAGTCAGGGCCCGCACCGTCGGCGACACGCCGCCAGCGATCAGGCTCGCGGCCTCGTCACGTACCTCATCCCTCGGCAAGACCGCGCCGGTCTTGCGGTCCGGCGTGTTGAGTAATCGCCAGATCAGATCATAGGGACCGGTGTAACCCGGTGCCGACCGTTCGGCGATCAACGCCTGAAGCCGATCGTCGAACTCCAGCCGTCGGCGACCGCGTCTCTCGCGCGGCCGGAGAGGCTCCAGGAGCCGCGCGACGCCGGCGAGATCGGACAGGCGCGGCTTGCGCGGAACCTTCGAAAGGGCATTCAGCATCGATGTGGCGCCGGGGTCCTGGCCGGTGACCACCTGGTTCCACAAGCCAATCAGCAGGCGGACGATCAAGAGCTCAATATCGAAGGTTTCGTCGCGCGCGCGCTGCTCGATTTCGTCGGCGGCCGCTTCGCTCAGCCGGATCAGCGCCGGAATCTCGGGCGCGATCGCCCGCCGGTCGACGGTCGGCGCAGCGACCCGGCGGTGACGCCACCATGTCTCGCCTTCGCTGGCCAGCGAGCCGGTGCCCAGTTCCGCCGCGAACAGACGGCGAATGCGAGCGACGCGCGGGTAATTCTCGACATTGTCGAGGAAGACCCGTTTGATGCCCTCCGGATCGCTGACAAAAAACACGCGCTGGTGCAAATAGCGGCGCGCGACGAATAACGTGTCGAACAGTTCCTCGTCGCAGACGGCGATGGTGTTGGTCGCGGCGGTCTTGAGAAACTGCAACAGCGGCAGCGCGCGTGCCGGCCGCGGCGGCATTACCGGAATCGGCACCGTGGGCAGTGAGAGCCGCTGCAAGCGCCTGCAAACTCCTTATGTTGGTCCAACCCACCAGAACCGAAGCCCATGCGGGCGGATTGGAGGAGGTGCCCGATGGCAAGCTTTACCACGACCGACGGCCTGCACCTTGCTTATATGATCGACGATTTCACCGACCCCTGGAAGCAGGCGCCGACCCTATTGCTGCTCCACGCGGCGATGGGCAGCGCCAAGCGCTATTACGCCTGGGTTCCAGCACTCGCCCGCCACTATCGGGTGGTGCGGATGGATTTGCGCGGGCATGGCGGCTCGGAGATCCCGCCGGCCGACCGGGCGCTGACCCTCGAACGCATCGTCGCCGACGTCGCCGGGCTGATGGACCATCTGGGCCTGCCGAGCGCCCATATCGTCGGCAATTCGGCCGGCGGCTATCTCGGCCAGCAATTGGCGATGAATCGACCCGAGCGGGTGCGCAGCCTGATGCTGTTCGGCTCGACCCCGGGGCTCAAGAACAGCCAGGCGCCGAGCTGGATCCCGCAGATCCAGGCCAAAGGCCTGCGCGGCTTTCTCGCCGAGACCATTGCCGACCGGTTGCCGCTCGATCAGGTCGATCCCGGGCTGGTCGAATGGTTTCTCGACGAAGCCGCCCGGAACGACCTGGCCTATATCGGCAAATTCGTCCTGCTGATGGCGAGCTACGATTGGAGCGGCGAGCTCGGCCGCATCCAATGTCCGACGCTCGTTGTCGTCCCCGGCGCCGAGCCGATCGGCTCGACCGCGAATTATGAGCCGTTCCGCCGCCTTGTTCCCGATGTCGAAATGCGGGTCTACGATGGCGCGCCGCACAACATCTGCGACGCCTTTCCCGACCGCTGCGCCGCCGACGTGCTCGACTTCCTGACCCGCCGCTTCGGCCTCGGTGCGTGACGGTGCTTGTACGTCATTGACGCATGTCCTATATCGACTTCTGACGACCTCGAGTGAATTTCGAGTGGGACGGTGCGAAGAGCGCACAGAATGAGGCAGAGCGCGGCTTGCCGTTTGAACTCGCAATCATGCTGTTCGACGGCTTGGTCATGGAGCATGTCGACGACCGACGTGATTATGGGGAAGCTCGCATCCGAGCGATCGGGTCTGTTGGAAGCGTGATCCTGCATTGCGTCTATACCCCGCGCGGTGCGGCCCGCAGGATCATCAGCCTGCGTTATGCGAACAGAAAAGAACGAGATGCGTATCGTGCGACGTACCCGGGCTGATATCGACGAGGCCAGGCTTTTGGCGAAGCTGGCGGCGCGTCGTCACCCGAGCGACGAAGAAATTGAGCGGCAGGCAGTCCAAGATGGGGATGCGTGGACCGATCAGGAACTGTCGGAAGCGGAAGCGATCTCTCCGCCGCACACGCCGGAGCAGGTGCGCGCTCTTCGCGCCAGACTAGGATTAAGCCAGGCCCAGTTCGCGCGGCGCTTTGGCTTTACCCTCGCAACGGTGCAGCAATACGAACAGGGGCGCCGACGCCCATCCGGGCCTGCCTCGACATTGCTCAGGGTGATCGAGGCTGATCCGGATTGCGTCATGCGCGTGTTGCGGGAGGCAAAGGCCGGCTGATTCCCGGCCGCCGTGGCCCCGTTGGCGCGCCGGCTATGCCGGCGGGCGGCGTTCGTGCCATTGGCTCGCTTGCTGATAGGCCCAGCCGATGCGCAGGGCGCTGGCCTCGTCATAGCCGCGGCAGACGATCTGCAACGACAAGGGCAGCCCGGTCGCGGTAAAGCCGTCGGGGACGGCCAGCGCGCACAGTTCGAGCGCGTTGACGAAGCGGGTGAAATGCGCCGGCGTCGAATTCTGGTCGACGGCGTCGAGCGGGATCGCCGCACTCGTCGTGGTCGGGGTCAAGAGCGCGTCGACGTCGCCGAGCGCGGCGGCGAAATCCTCTTTCGCCTGATCGCGCTCGCGCAGGGCGCCCAGATAGTCGCGCGCCGAGATGCCGCGGCCCATGGCGATCCGCGGCCGAACCGCCTCGTCGATCGGCAGGCTCATGTCGTCGATCAGATCGCCGACCAGGAAATAGGATTCGGCGCCGATGATCCGGCCGACCAGCCGGGTGTAGTCGGCAAAGCGGCGCGGCAGTCTGACGGCGACGATCTCGGCGCCGAGCCGCGCCAGGGTATCGAGCGCCGCATCATAGGCGGCGAGCACCTCGGCGGCGACCCGGTCGCGTTCATCCTCGGGCATCCGCGCCAGCCGCAACCCGCGCACGCCGCGCCGCATCATCGCCAGCGAGCCGGCCGGCGGCCGCCCCAGGGTGCGCGGATCGAGCGGGTCGGGCCCCTCGATCGCCTGGTAGAGCAATGCCGCGTCCTCGACCGAGCGGGCCATCGGCCCGGGCGTGTCGAGCGACGGGCTGAGCGGCAGGATTCCGTACGTGCTGACCCGGCCGATCGTGGTCTTGAGCCCGCTGAGCCCACACCACGAGGCTGGCAGCCGCACCGAGCCGCCGGTGTCGGTGCCGATCCCCCACGGCGCCATGCACGCGGCGACCGCCACCCCGGTGCCGCTACTCGAACCGCCGGGAGTGCGCGCGACCGCCGGGTCCCACGGGTTCCACGGGGTGCCGCGGTGCTGGTTGGTGCCCCATCCGCCCATCGCGAACTCGACCGTATGGGTCTTGCCGATCACGATCATGCCGGCGGCGATCAGGCGTCGGGCAATCGTCGCGGTGTAGGTCGAGCGCCGGTCGCGCCAGACCTGCGACCCGCCGGTCGTCACCCGCCCGACGATCTCGATCAGGTCCTTGAGCGCGATCGGGATGCCGTGCAGCGGTCCGATCGAGTGGCCCGAACGGATCGCCTTGTCGGCGGCCTCGGCGGCGAGCCGCGCCTCGGCGGCGTAAACCTCGACAAAGGCGTGCAGCTTTTGGTCGTGCGCGTCGATGCGGGCGAGCAGGGCCTCGACCAGATCGACCGGCGAGAGCCGGCCGGCGCCGATTTCGGCGGATAGGAGATGGGCGGGCAGAACCGCTGGATCGGTGTTGGTTGGCGGCATGGTTCCCCTCGCGAGCGGCGGCCGGCGAGGATAGGCCCGCGAGCACTGGCGCTGTCAACCGGTGTGCGCCAACCCGGCGGGCATCAACCGGGGGCGCCCGAACCGTCGGGCACCCAGGCCGCCGGACCCGACGTTAGGCCCGATGTCGCGGTTTTTGCTCCGCCCGGCGACTGGGCGCGGCGTCGGAGCGTGGTTGTGCCAGCGCCGCATGCACCGGCTCATGATGGGCATAAGCCGCGGGATGGACATGAGCAAAGGAATGCGCGTGACCCTCCGCCCGCCGACGCGCGTGCATGGCCGCGGCGAGGTGTGGAGCGTGCGCCGCGGCCCGCTTGCGCCGGGATCCTCGCGCCGCGGTTTTGTGCCGGACATTCCGCCGCCGTTCGTCGGCTGCCGCGACGCCGGCGAAACGGAACAGCTCGTCCGGTTGACCCGGCTGAAAGGCGGCGCGGCCCGCGGCTAGGCCAGCATGAAAGCCGACGGTATCGGTCTCGGTGCTGGCGACAATCTCGCGCGGGCCGGTTTGCGGATAGACGAAGCCGAACGACGGATTGTCGCGTCCGTACTTGCCGGTCCCCAGATCCATGACCGAGACCTCGGTCCAGTCGTTGTTCGGCGACTCGTCGACGACCGGCACATAGGGGGTGACCCTGCCGCGATACCAGTTGGCCTGGTTGACGATGATTTCGCGGGCACCGATGATTTGGGCCACCACGGCGACATGGCCCGACGGAATGTAGCCGGTCCGTTTGAACACCAGGATCGAGCCCACTTGCGGCACATGCCCGCGCCAATACTGGGTGGCCGCTTCGTCCCACCAGCCGCCGGCGGCGCCATAAAGATCGACGCCGGTTTGCGCGCGGGCGTAAAGCGCGCAATTGCCAGCCGCCGCTCGGCGGCTTGGCAGCATCCAGAAGCCAATCAGAACGGCGCCCCAGACGAGGCCCCAGCCGACCTTCGCGCGCATTGCTTGCCCCCCGGTTCAAGAACGGCGCGAAATCCTGTTGTCCCCGATCGCGCGCCGTTAAGAATCGTTAACGCGACCGATAAAACCTCAGGTCGGAGGCAGAAATCACTATAATTCTTAACCGGCGAGGCAAATCCCGCGTGTTTTCGTCGATAGCGCGCAAGAAGAATTAGGACATTCGCGCATAACGCGCTTCAAATCATCGGCTCGACTGCAAATGCCGTTCACACCCGGCTTATTTTGCTCAGTCGCAGCGAGAATCGTGGCCGTCGGCGTAGCGGAGGAGACCCATTCGCCGCCGGCATTGAATTGATAAGAATGCCGCTATCGGAAGAGGTATGCCGTTACCGATGCCCCCGGCGGATACCCTTCGCTCGCCGCGGGAACGATGACAAAGCCGTCGGCGACAGCGGCCGCCATCAGCCCGATTTCGGCAAAAGACGCGATCGGCTCGACTTCACCGGCCGGGCACAGGCGCACCGGGCAGATCTCGGTTGTTCCGATCGTCGAGACGATCTTGCGGGCGGCGGTCATCGGGCACGCGTGATAGGGCAGAACCGGCTCGCGGCCGCCGAGACGGCGGATGGCGCGGCCGGCGAACAGTTCGTAGCCCCACAGGCAAGCCGCTGGCGGGCCCGGCAACAGCACCACCACCGTTCCGGCGGCGGTGCGGCCGAACCCGCTCGTCTCGCCCGGAACCAGCGCCACGCCATCCAGGTCGAGCGAGCCCGCTGCGGCCAGTGCAGCGGCCGCTCGGCCGTAGCACCCCGGCCCAGCATCGCCGACGACGAGAATGATATCGGCGTTGTCGCCTGCGAATGCGTCGGCGAGCGGCATTTCGGCGATGTCGCCGCCGTCGCGTCCGATCGCCGCGCGCAGCATCGGGCCGTTACCGGCGGCGGCAGGCCGATCCGCGGCCTCACCTGGGAAGAGGGTGCCCGCCAGCGCCAGACCCACGCGCGGCCGGCGCACCAATGGCGCGCAGGCAAGGCCGGCGGCGGCCAGCAGCCCGATATGATGCGGCATCAGCCGGGTTCCGGCGGTCGCGAGCAGCGCGCCCGCGGCAGCCACCGCCCCCTGCCGATCGACATTGGCGCCGCGAGCCGCCGGCTCGACCACGACGAGGTGGCCGCAATCGGCGATTTCGGCCTGATCGAGCGGCACCACCGCGTCGGTCCCGGCAGGCAAGGCGGCACCGGCCGTCACCGCGACCGACAGCATCGTCATCGGGTTGTAAGGGCCGGCGCCGATCGTCGCGGGGGCGCTGATCGCAAACCCGTCGAGTGCGGCGCAATCCTGGCGCGGGATCGGCGCGACGGCGCGAACGTCCTCCGCCAACACCCGATCCGATGCCCGGTCGAGCACCACCCGCTCTGCTTCGAGGCGGTTGGTGGCCCCGTCGATCCAGGCAATCGCGACCTCGAGCGGAACCCGCCCAGCCCCCGAAGCAAGGCCAAGCCCGCTCACGATATCGAGCCCAAGGCCTGCTCAAGATCGGCGATCAGGTCGCCCGCGTCTTCGATGCCGACCGACAGGCGCACCAAGGCGTCGCCGATGCCGATGGCACGGCGCTGTTCGGCCGGCACCGAGGCATGGGTCATGATCGCCGGATGCTCGATCAGGCTGTCGGTGCCGCCGAGGCTCTCGGCGAGGGTGAACAGCCGCACCCGCTCGAGCACACGCTTACAGCCGTCAAGGTCGGTCGCCAACTCGGCCGTCACCATGCCGCCAAAGCCGCCGTTCATCTGTCGCCGCGCCAGCCCGTGCTGCGGATGGCTTGGCAGCCCCGGGTAGATCGTGCGCCGCACCGCCGGGTGCCGGTCGAGCCATTCGGCGACGGCAAGGGCGTTCTCGCAGTGGCGCTCCATGCGCAAGGCCAGGGTCTTGATCCCGCGCAAGGTCAGGAAACTGTCGAACGGTCCGGCAATGCCGCCGACCGCGTTCTGCAAGAACCCGAGCCGCTCGCATAGCTCGCGGTCGTCCCCAACGACGGCGATCCCGCCAATCACATCGGAGTGGCCGTTCAGGTATTTGGTCGTCGAGTGGACCACCAGATCGAAGCCGTGATCGAGCGGCCGCTGCACAAACGGGCTGGCAAAGGTATTGTCGGCGGCGGTCCACACCCGGCGCCGGCGGCCGATCGCGGCGATCGCGGCGAGATCAACCAGCTTCAGCATCGGGTTGGTCGGGGTCTCGACCCAGATCAGCCTGGTTTGCGGACGTATCGCGGCCTCGACGGCAGCCGGGTCCGACATGTCGACAAGGGTCGTCTGCAGGCCGGCCGAGCGCCGGCGCACCCGCTCGAACAGCCGCCAGGTGCCACCATAGAGATCGTCGGTGGCGACAACATGGGCGCCCTGGTCGAGGCATTCGAGCACCGCAGCGATCGCCGCCGAGCCCGAGGCGAAGGCAAAACCGGCGGCACCGTTTTCGAGATCGGCGAGGCATCGCTCGAGCGCCTCGCGCGTCGGATTGCGGGTGCGCGCATACTGGTAGCCCTGATGCACCCCGGGACTTTTTTGCGCATAGGTCGAGGTCGCATAGATCGGCACCGTGACCGCCCCGGTCGTCGGGTCGGGTCCGCCGCCGCCATGCACGGCGCGGGTGGCGAAGGCGGTGCGGTTGCGTTCCATGGCTGGGCCGCGCGGCGGGGGAATCCGGATGCTATCTTAGCGGCAGCGTCGCCGGGTGCGAGCCTTGAAATGCGTCGCACAGGTTCAACCCATCGCGTTCGAGGTCAGCCGCCGCCGCATTTTGTGGTGCGGATCAGGCCTTCTTCGACAGGCTGCGAAAGGTGATCGACCAGCGCGTCACCGCCATCCCGGCGATGCTGTGCTCCCATTCGTGCCGAGCCTCGCCGGCCAAATGATAGATCGAGCGGGGCGGCAGCAACGCCGATCTCCGATCAAAGCCGCCCGGCCGGCGGCGCCGGAACCGCATCGTCGCCGACGCACCGAGCGATATGCCGACGACATGCTCGAAAACCGGGCGGTCGCGATGCCAGCCGATGCCGGCGCCCGGATCATAGCGGATCACCAGGGCTTGCACGAACTGGTCCGGCGGCAGACGGGCAAACCCGGCCGCCCTCTGGCGCAATGGCAGCAGCCAATCCGGGATCGGGTCGGCCGGGCCGAAGCTCGACGTGTCGAAATCGTACCGCCAGCCGTAGGAGGCGGTCAGGCGCTTGGCAAGCCATCCGTGGAAGCGAAACGGCGACAGCTCCGCCCGGTCGATCGCGGCGGTCAGCGCCAGCTCCTCGGCCGGCGCGACGATGGCTTCGGCCAAAGCCAAGCCTGCGAGGCCGGGGCGGTTGAACAGATCGGATTGCGCCGCGGACACGTTTTCCTGATCCATCGCTCCGGGCCAGTAAATCGTCGGATCCGACCCGTGCCGCGCTGGGAGTGGGTCCGACCTCCAGCCGCTGAGAGAGGTTGGTGTTCACTTTATGTTTATGCTCTGATATGGTGCCCGCATGTCGGTGCGCAAGATCATTCATATCGACATGGACGCGTTCTACGCGTCGGTCGAGCAGCGCGACGACCCGGCGCTTCGGGGCCGCCCGGTCGCGGTCGGACACGGCGCCAAGCGGGGCGTGGTGGCCGCGGCGAGCTACGAGGCGCGCGTTTTCGGGGTGCGTTCGGCGATGCCCTCGACGACGGCGATGCGCCGATGCGCCGAGCTGGTGTTCGTGCCGCCGCGTTTTGAGGTCTATCGCGCCGTATCGCGGCAGATCCACGCGATCTTTGGCGAATATACCGCGCTGATCGAGCCGTTGGCACTCGACGAGGCCTATCTCGACGTGACCGAAAACCGGCGCCGGCTGCCAACCGCCGCGGCGACCGCCAAGGAGATTCGCGCGCGCATCTTCGCGGAGACGGGCCTGACGGCCTCGGCCGGAATCTCCTACAACAAGTTCCTCGCCAAGCTCGCGTCGGGCGAGCGCAAGCCGAACGGCCAGTTCGTTATCAGCCCCGAGATTGGCCCGGATTTCATCGCATCCTTGCCGATCGCCAGATTCCATGGGGTCGGACCCGTGACCGCGGCAAGGATGCAGCGGCTCGGCATCGAGACCGGCGCGGATCTGAGGGCAAAGCCGCTCGCTTTCCTGCAGCAGCATTTCGGCAAATCCGCCGCCTGGTATCTGGGGATCGCCCACGGCGAGGACGAGCGCCCGGTGGTGGCCGATCGCCAGCGCAAATCCTGCGGCAGCGAGACTACCTTCGCGCGCGACCTGACGGCGCCCGGCGAAATCGTGGCCGGCATCGAAGCCATGGCCGACGAGGTCTGGGCCTGGTGCGAGAAGGCCAGATCCTTCGGGCGGACCGTGACCGTCAAGGTGAAATTCGCCGATTTCCGTATCGTCACGCGAAGCCGCAGCTTTGCCGCTGCGGTCGCGCGCCACGATCTGTTGCGCCATGCCAGCGCCGAACTCGTCCGTACCGTGCTGCCGGCGAAACGCGGCATTCGCCTGCTCGGCGTCGCCGTCTCGAATTTCAGCCGGCCGCCGGCCGAAGCCGTCGATCAGCTGCCGCTGTTCGGCGCCGGCGGAGCAGGCATGCCCGTGGCTGAAGACGAGCCGGGTGTTACCGCACCGGGCATCACCGCGCCGGGGTCGCGGTAATGGCAAAGCTTGCCGGCAGCGCCGACCTGCCGCTGCGCCTGCGGCGGCTTCAATCAATTGAAATCGCCGAAAGAGCACAGCAAGACCAGCCCTTTACCGGCATAAGATTTTCCGTCGCGTATTGCCCGGCATCGCAGGCCGAGCGGCGGCCCGCGGCCACAGCGCGTGATGCACCGGGTTGCCGCGGCTGGAGCGCAGCGATAGGCTCGGCCGATGCCGACCGCGTCCGACCCCGTGCGCTACCTGAGCACTCGCGACCCGCGGCCGCAACCCCAGACCTTCTCCTTCGAGGACGTGCTGCTTGCCGGCCTCGCCGAGGATGGCGGCCTCTATGTGCCGGACCATCTGCCGGCGCTCGATGCCGCGGTGCTGCGCGGCTTTGCCGACCTGCCCTATGCCGAGCTCGCCGCCCAAGTTATGGCGCTGTTTGCCGGCGAGGCGTTTCCGGCGACCGCGCTGCGGCCGATGGCGCAAGCCGCCTATAGTCAGTTCAACCATGCCGCGGTGGTGCCGCTGGTGCAGGTCGACCGGGGGCTGTGGCTCCTCGAGCTGTTTCACGGCCCGACCCTGGCCTTCAAGGATCTGGCGCTGCAACTCGTCGGCCGGCTGTTCGACGCGGCGTTGGCGCGGCGCCACGAGCGCGTGACGATCATCGGCGCCACCTCGGGCGACACCGGCTCGGCGGCACTCGCCGCCTGCCGGGACCGAGCCGCGATCGACATCTTCATGCTCTACCCGCACGGGCGCATCTCCGCGGTGCAGCGGCGGCAGATGACGACGGTCGCTTCGCCCAATGCGCATGCGGTCGCGATCGAGGGCACCTTCGACGACTGCCAGGACCTGGTCAAAGCGCTGTTCGCCGACAAAGAACTGCGGCGCGATCTGAACCTCGCCGCGGTCAACTCGATCAATTGGGCCAGGATCGCCGCGCAGACGGTCTATTATTTCGCCGCGGCCGCCGCACTCGGCGCGCCGGCGCGGCCGGTGTCGTTCAGCGTGCCGACCGGCAATTTCGGCAATGTCTATGCCGGGCACGTCGCCCGCCGGATCGGCTTGCCGGTCGCGCGCCTGGTCATCGGCACCAACCGCAACGACATCCTGGCACGCTATCTCTCGGTCGGCGAGATGGCGATCGCCGCGGTCGAGCCGAGCCTGAGCCCGAGCATGGACATCCAGGTGTCGAGCAATTTCGAGCGGCTGCTGTTCGAGTTGAAAGGCCGCAACGGCGCCGCCATCGCCGAGGCGATGCACGCACTTCGCAATGGCGGCAGCCTGCCGGCGGACGCGCAGGCATGGCGCGCCGCGCGCGGCTTGTTTTCCGCCCACAAAGTCGACGACACTCTGACGATGCAGACGATCGCCGATACTTACGCCGGCTCGGGAATGATCATCGACCCGCATACCGCGGTAGCGCTCGCCGCCGCCCGGGCCGAGCTCCGGCGGCGGCCGGACGCGGCGCCGATGGTGGCGCTCGCCACCGCCCACCCGGCCAAATTTCCCGATGCGGTCGAGCGCGCGACCGGGATTCGCCCGCCGCCGCCGCCGGCCTTGGCCGAGCTCTTCGACAAGAACGAACGCATGACTGTCCTCGCCAACGACCGCGATCAAGTACAGCAATTCATTCGCGCCCGTGCACGGCGCGCGGGAGCAGCAATATGACGGTGCGGGTTTCCACTCTCTGCAACGGTTTGCACGTCGCCACCGACCGGATCGACACGGTCGACACGGTCTCGCTCGGCATCTGGGTCGATGTCGGGACCCGGCACGAGCCGGCAGCGATCAACGGGGTCGCGCATTTCCTCGAGCACATGGCGTTCAAGGGCACCGAGCGGCGCTCCGCGCTGGCCATCGCCGAGGAGATCGAGGCGGTCGGCGGCCACCTCAACGCCTACACCTCGCGCGAGAGCACCGCCTTTTACGCCAAGGTGCTGAAAGAGGACGTGCCGCTGGCGCTCGACATCCTCGCCGACATCCTGCAGCACTCGACCTTCGAGCCTGAGGAGATCGAGCGCGAGCGCACCGTGATCCTGCAGGAGATCGGCCAGGCCAACGACACCCCGGACGACATCATCTTCGACCAGTTTCAGGAATGCGCCTATCCTGACCAGGCGATGGGGCGGCCGGTGCTGGGCCGGCCCGAGATCATCCGCCGGCTCGGGCGTAAGGACGTCATCGCCTATCTGCGCGACCACTACGGCGCCCGGCGGATGGTATTGGCGGCGGCCGGCAATCTCGATCACGACAGGGTCGCAGCACTGGCGGAAAAGCTCTTCGGCGCGGTGCCGGCCGATCGCCCGGCCACCACCGAGCCGGCGAGCTATGCCGGCGGCGACCGGCGCGAAGAGCGCGATCTGGAACAGCTGCACCTGGTGCTGGGCTTTCCCGGGCTGACCCTCGGCGATCCTGACTTCTACGCCGCCTCGGTATTGTCGACCGCGTTCGGCGGCGGCATGTCCTCACGGCTGTTCCAGGAGATCCGCGAAAAGCGGGGGCTGGTCTATACGATCCATTGCTTTGCCCACAGCTACCGCGATGGCGGGCTGTTCGGGATCTACGCCGGCACTGGCGAGGATGACGCAGCCGAACTGGTGCCGGCATTATGCGCGGAGGCGAGAAAGCTCGATGACGGGCTAAGCCCGGTCGAACTCGCCCGCGCCAAGACCCAGATGAAAGCCGGCCTGTTGATGTCGCTCGAAAGCACCTCGGCGCGCTGCGAACAATTGGCGCAGCACCTGTTGATCCACGGTACCCCATTCGATCCGCCCGAAATCGTGCGCCGGATCGAAATGGTCGACGATGCCGCGATCGCGCGCGTCGTCGCCCGCTGGCGCTCGGGCCCGCCGACCCTGACGGCGCTGGGGCCGCTCAGCCGGCTCGAAGATTTCGACCGGGTGCGAGCGCGGCTCGCCGCCTGATGCCGCCTTGACCCTGATGCCGCACTAACATGGCGCCGCAGCGCAAATCCTTTCCGCGTCTGTTTCTGTCGCGCTCGGACCCGTTCCGGCTCAGCGGGCAGCGGGTCTATCTGCGCATGCCCGAGCGCGGCGACTGGGAGGCCTGGGCGAGCCTGCGCGCCAGCTCCCGCCGCTTTCTCGAGCCGTGGGAACCGAGCTGGCCGCCCGACGCGCTGTCCCGGCTGAGCTTCCGCGCGCGCGTCGCTCGCTATGTCGAGGATTGGCGCACCGACCAGGCCTATAATTTCTTCGTCTTCGCCGACGACGACGCACTGGTCGGCGGGATCGGCCTGTCCAATGTCCGACGCGGCGTCTCGGAGACCGCGAGCCTCGGCTATTGGGTCGGCGAGCCCTATGCCCGTCAGGGCTATATGAGTGCGGCATTGCCGCTGGTGCTCGACTTCTCGTTCGAGCGGCTGCGCCTGCACCGGGTCGAGGCGGCCTGCCTGCCGATCAACGTTCCAAGCCGGGCGTTGCTGACCCGCGCCGGATTTCACCAGGAAGGCCACGCCCGCCAGTATCTGTGCATCGAAGGTAAATGGCAGGACCACCTGCTGTTCGCGATGCTGAGCGCCGACTGGCGCAAACCCGGCGCCTAGACGAACCCGCTACCGCCGCGATCGGTGGCAAACGCCGGAGCGAGCGGGCCGGGAGAGACCCCAGGACCTCATGCGGCGTGGCGGATCAGGTCGGCCCAGCGGTCGAGCAGCGGCAGGATTTCGTCGGCCTTGGCCGAGGGCAGGCTGACGACGGCGCGGGCGATGCCGCGGTCGCGGTAGAGCTTGAGGCGATCGAGGTCCTCGGCGACGCCGAACACGGTGACCGGGACCGTGTCGAGGCGGCGCCCGGCGGCTGCCGCCATCTCTTTGAACTGCGGCAGGAAATCGGTCACGTCGGCGTATTGCGGGCGGCCGGCGTGCGGGACCCAGCCGTCGCCGTAGGCCAGCGCGCGCCGCGCCGCGTGCGGAAAGGCGCCGCCGACGATGACCGGCGGGTGCGGCCGCTGCACCGGCTTTGGCCAAGTGCGCATCTTCGGAAAATCGACCAACTCGCCATGATATTCGGGCTCGGCCTCGGTCCAGATCGCCTTCATCGCCGCGACCCGCTCGCGCATCAGCTTGAAGCGGGTTTTGAACGCGGTGCCGTGATCGGCCATTTCCTCGGCGTTCCAGCCGCCGCCGATGCCGAACAGAAACCGCCCGCCCGAAACCTGGTCGATCGAGGCGACGAGCTTGGCGGTCTGGATCGGGTCGCGCTGGGCAACCAGGCACACCCCGGTGCCGACCTTCAGCGCTTTCGTCGCTGCCGCCGCCGCGGTCAGGCTGACGAACGGGTCCATCGCGTCGTAATACTTTTTCGGCAACTCGCCGCCCTGCGGGAACGGGGTCGCCCGCGAGGAGGGGATGTGCGAATGCTCGGGCGCCCATACCGACTCGAAGCCGCGCGCTTCCAAGGCCCGGCCAAGCTCGCCCGGAGCCATCGAATAATCGGTAAAGAACAGCGCCGCGCCGAAATCCATCGCCTTCCCCCCTAAACGCCGGCCCCCCAAGCGCCGGCGTCGGCGCCGCAATTCCCGATTTAGGCGAGGCGCACCCTGACCGCCTCGGGCCCCTTGCGGCCTTCGGCGATGTCGACCAGTACGCGCTGGCCTTCGTTGAGGGTGCCGATCCCGGAGCGCTCGAGCACCGAGGCGTGGACAAAGGCGTCCTTGCCGCCGCCCTCGCGGACGATAAAGCCAAAGCCCTTCTGGGCATTGAACCACTTTACCGTGCCGGCTTCCTCGACCGAGGGCCCGGTGGGCTCGTAAGACTGGCGCCCGGGCGCGCCGCCGGTCGGAAACGCCGAGCGCCGAGCCCCAGCCGGGGCGGCAGTGCTGCTGTCGACGCTGAGCACCTCGGTGACCTGCGGGCCCTTCTGCCCCGGCGAGACCCGGATTTCCAGGGTTTCGCCCGGCTGGACGGCGGTGATGCCGTTGCGCTCGAGAACGCTGGCATGCAGAAAGGCGTCGCCGGTGCCGTCGGCCAATTCGACAAACCCGAACCCCCGTTCGGGCTTGAACCACTTGACGACGGCCCGCACTGGCGGCCCTGTAGGCGTGTCGAAGCGGGGCGGGGTGAAGCGCGGCGCGGCGCCGAAGTCACGCAAATGCGGGTCGTAACCATCATCGTCGAAATCGCGGCGGCGCGGCTGGCGGAAATTCCTATCTCTGATCAAGTCCGTTTCCTGTCCGAGTCGGTGCGCGGTCCGGTCGAGACCGCGGAAGCCGATTGTTCCAAAAAATCGCCCCGGACGCGAGTGCTTAATTTTGCCCGAAGGCGCTTGCGGGTGCCGCCGTTCGACGGCGCCGATCGGACCGCGTCACACGCCGGCAAAGCTTCGGTATTGCCCTCGCAAAACCGCGAGTTCAGGATCTCGGAACCAACGGACAGCGCGGGCGTTTGGCCAGCGCGCCTTCGGATGAGCTTATCCACCAGGAGATCAACGGAATGTTCAAAAAACTCGCGATTGCGATCAGCGCGCTTACCCTGATGGCGGGTGCCGTGGTGCTTGCCGCGCCAGCCCATGCCGCGGGGGTCAAGGTCGGCATCTTGAGCTGCAACGTATCGAGCGGGTTTGGCTTTATCTTCGGCTCTTCGCGCTCGCTCAATTGCACGGAGTTGCCGGGACCCGGTCATCCCGAACACTATGTCGGCTCGATCAACAAGTTCGGCGTCGACATCGGCTACATCAATGGCGGCGTGCTGGTATGGTCGGTGATTGCGCCGACCGCGACACCGCTGCCCTGCGCGCTGGCCGGCACCTATTCGGGCGCGGCCGCCAATGCCACCGCGGGGGTGGGCGCCGGGGTCAACGTGCTGGTCGGCGGCAATGGCAATTCGATCTCGCTGCAGCCGGTCAGCATTGAGGGCACCACCGGGCTCAACGTCGCCGCTGGCATCGCCTCGATGTCCCTGCGATGCGCGCCTCCCACGTGATCTGAACGGTCTGAGTGGTCCACAGCTGGCGGCCTCCCTGCACCGGACGCGGGGCGGGCCGCGGCCTATGGCGCGCGGGCGGCCAGATCAGTCGCAGCCGCCGACCGGCGGGCTGGCCAGACAGTGCAAATCGCATCTCTCCTTCGGCGCGCAGCTCCAGGAAACCGGCCGCGTGCCGTTCGCCGAATAACATACCCCCTGGCATTCGGTTTCGGCCCCGAGCGGGCGGGTCAGCTGGCTGATCACCCCCAGCGCCTGGCCATAATTCCGGATATGGGTTTCGAGCCGGCCGATATCGCGCTGCTCGGCCTCGAGCCCGCGCCCGCCTTGCTGGGCAAAAGCCGGCGCCCCGGCGACAAGGGCCCAACCGATCGCCGACAACAGCACCAAAGCACGCATCCTGGTCCCAACCGTTCTCGCACCGGTGGCCGGCTACGGGCGAGCCTAGCTTCAGCGAGGCTTGCGGACAATCGACAAAGCACGCCGGTGCGCGTCGCCCGGCCGGGTGCGCGCCGGCCATGCCGGTTGCCAGCCGGCCGTCCCGGCGTACAATCGTGGCCAGATCGATCGGCGTTCCCCCGTGGAGGTCATGGCATGATTACCAAATTCGATAGTCTGTTCGCCGGGCATGTCGACATCGAAAACGTCGGCTATGGCGGCACCCCGGTCAACGATCGCCGCTATCCGAACGAGCATCTGGCCACCGTCTTCGACAAGGCGCAGGCGATGGCGCAGCTGATGGACCGGCTCGGCTACAACACGTTTTGGATGGCCGAGCATCATTTTCAGCACGAAGGCTACGAGTGCATCCCCAACGTGTTAATGATGGCGCTGCATCTGGCCCATGTGACCAGGCAGATCCGCATCGGCTGCGGCTTCAACATCACCCCGATGTGGCATCCGCTGCGCCTGGCCGAGGACTACGCCACCGCCGATATCTTGAGCGGCGGGCGCATCACCTTTGGCGTCGGGCGCGGCTATCACACCCGCGAGGTCGAGACTTTCGGCGCGCCGTTGCTCGACCAGCCGGCCAACCGCGAGCTGTTCGAGGAGCAGGTCGATATCATCTTCAAGGCGTTCAATAACGACACCTTTGCCCATCGGGGCAAGCACTACACCCTGCCGCCGCAGGTGCCGTATCGCGGCTACACCCTCGAACAGCTGACCCTCGTGCCGCGCCCGCTGCGGCTCCCGGTCGAATGCTGGCAGCCGATCCAGGGCGGCACCGATCGGGCGCTCGATTTCATGGCCAAGCACGGCATCCAGGGTCTGATCGGCGGCGGCTCGGCCGAAGGCGGGGCAATGCACAAGGTCGTGCTGGCTTGGCAAGAGGCGCATGCCCGCATTGGCCAGCAGCTCGAACTGGGAGAACGGCTTTCCTTCGGCTTCCATTTTTACATCGCCGACAGCCGCGAGCAGGGCATCCGCGAGGCGGGCAAATATTATGAAGAAAACATGAAGATGTTTGGCGAATTGCGGCTGGTGCGGGCCTTGAGCGACGCACAGATCGAGATCATGCGCGATCCCTTGCGCGCGCCGCAGGCCAAGCTGCCGCGGATCGAAGACGCGATCGCCGCCGGCGGCGTCCTGTGCGGCTCGCCCGCGCAGATTATCGAGCATCTGAAGGCGCTGGAACGGCGCTATCCGGGGCTCGACCGGGTCTCGGTCAGCCTCAGCGTCGGGGTGCCGAAGGCGGTGGCGCTCGAACAGCTCGAACGTTTCGGCAAGGAGGTGATGCCGGCCTTCGCCAAAGCCAAGACGCCGGAATTGGTGCCGGCCCAGTAACCCTTTGCCCGGTTGCTACCGTCAAGCACCTCGCAGCGGCGTTAGTGACCGGGAAATAATTGGCCGCCGCTGATCGGTCGCGGCGCGCCAGTGGTCGACGGCAGGCTGAGCGGCAGCCCGGCAGCGGAGCGGACCGCGAGATAGGCAAAGGCCTGCGCTTCAAGCGCGTCGCCGTTCCAGCCGACCGCCTCGACCGGGCGCACCAAGGCGCCGAGCCGGCGGGTGAGCGCCGCCATCAGCGCCGAGTTGTGCCGGCCGCCGCCGCAGACCAGCCACTCGCGCACCGGCGCCGGAAAATGGCGACGCGCCATGGCGACAGCGGCGGCGGTCATCTCGGTCAGAGTGGCCGCACCGTCTTCAAGCGAGAGATCGTCGGGCGCGGCATCGCGGAATTCGTCGCGGTCGAGCGATTTCGGCGGCGTCCGCGCAAAGAACGGCCGCCTCAGAAAGCGTGCGACATGCTCCTCGGAAACTTGTCCGGCGCGGGCGAGCGCGCCGCCCATATCCGCTGCAGCGCCGGTATGGCGCCGTACCCAATCGTCGATCAGCGCGTTGCCGGGCCCGGTGTCGAAAGCGAGGATCTGACCGTTTTCCCCGATCCAGGTCACATTGGCGACGCCGCCGAGATTGAGGACTGCCAGTGGCTTCGGCAGCCCTTCGGCGAGTGCGGCATGGTAGAGCGGCGCCAATGGCGCGCCCTCCCCGCCGGCGGCGACATCGGCCGAACGGAAATCGGCCACGACGTCGATCCCGAGCCGGCGTGCCAAAGCGGCGCCGTCGCCCAATTGCCAGGTGCGGCGCTCGGCCGGGCGATGCAGGATCGTGTGGCCGTGAAAGCCGACGAGATCGATCAACAGTCCAGGATGGCGCTCGCGAAAACGTTCGACCGCCTCGGCGTGGAGCCGGGTCAGCTCGGCTTCGACCGCCTCGACCGGGCCGATCCCGCCCAGCACGCCGCGCAGCCGCTCGCGAAAGGTGTGCGGATAGGCGATGGTCAGCGCCGGGCCGGCCTCGACGCGGGTGGCGCCGTCGGTCTCGACCAGCGCCACATCGATGCCGTCGAGCGAGGTGCCGCTCATCAGCCCGAGCGCGCGCCGCACCCGCCTTCGCTCCCCGGCCCTCGGGGCAAGGTCAAATTGGGGGCGGGAGTGTTGTGGCCGGCCGGGCCCGGCTATGTTAGATGACGGTGCCATGTCGCCTCCCCGCTCCGACTTTCTCGCGACCGCGCTCGCCCGCGGCTATATCCATCAATGCACCGATTTCGAGGCGCTCGACGCGCGGCTCGCCGAGGGCCGTCTCGCCGCCTATGTCGGCTACGACTGCACCGCCGACAGTCTGCATGTCGGCAGCCTGGTGTCGATCATGCTGCTGCGGCTCCTGCAGAAAAGCGGGCACCGGCCGATCGTGCTGATGGGCGGCGGCACCACCCGGATCGGTGATCCCTCGGGCAAGGACACGGCGCGCCCGCTGCTCGACGATGCCGAGATCGCCCGCAACATGGCCGGGATCGGCAAGATCTTCGCCAAATTCATCAACTTCGGCGACGGCCCGATCGACGCGGCGATAGTCAACAACGCCGACTGGCTCGACGAATTGCGCTACATCCCGTTCCTGCGTGATGTCGGCCGGCATTTCTCGGTCAACCGCATGCTGAGCCAGGACAGCGTGCGCCTGCGCCTCGAACGCGACCAGCCGCTCTCCTTCCTCGAATTCAACTACATGATCCTGCAGGCTTATGACTTTGTCGAGCTGGCCCGCCGCTTCGACTGCGCGGCGCAGTTCGGCGGCTCCGACCAGTGGGGCAACATCGTCGGCGGGGTCGAGCTCGGCCGGCGCATGGACGGGCGCACCCTCTTCGGCCTGACGACGCCGCTCCTGACCACCGCCTCGGGCGACAAGATGGGCAAGACCGCGCAGGGGGCGGTGTGGCTCAACGCCGAGCGGCTGTCGCCCTACGAATACTGGCAGTTCTGGCGCAACACCGAAGACCCGGATGTCGGGCGCTTTCTGCGGCTGTTTACCGAATTGCCACTGGACGAGATCGCCCGGCTCGAAGCCCTCGAAGGCAGCGAGATCAACAAGGCAAAAATGATCCTGGCGACCGAGGCAACGGCGCTGTGCCACGGGCGTGAGGCCGCCGAAGCCGCGGCGCAGACGGCAGGTGCCGTGTTCGGCTCATTAAACGTAACCTTCCCTAACTTCACGCTGCACGCCACCGGCACAGTCAGTCACGACGTACCGCGCGATCTGCTCGAACGCGGTGTACCGGCATTGGAATTGTTCAATCATGTTGGCCTCGCCGCTAGCAACGGCGAGGCGCGGCGATTGATCCGCGGCCGTGGAGCGCGCGTCAACGATGCTGTCATCGACAACGAGAGCCGCGTCGTCCGGCTCGATGATCTCGGCCCAAACGGGACGGTGAAGCTCAGCGCCGGCCGCAAGCGTCACGTTTTCGTCCGTCCAGTTTGACAGGCGCTCTTAGAAGCCCCGAAGCACTGCGCCGTCCGGGCAGTCTCGCGACGGCAAGAAAGAAGGAAATCGCGCTCCTACTTCGCTTTGGCCGGGCTTGACCTGGACGTCTACGTCTTCGACTGCCCGAAGCAAGACGTGATTACGCGGGTCAGGCCCGCGCAAGGCGGCGGTAGCTTAACTCGCCTCCGGGAGAGATGTACGGTCGCGCCTTGCATAAAGACTGGAAGCCACGGCCGCGAGCCCCGGAGCATCGGCCCTGGGCCCCCGCTTGCGCGGGGGCGACGGGTGAAAGGCGGTTCCTGACGGGTCCGAACGCAGCCGGTTATGACGGCATTTGGCCCATGAAATCGCGCTTGCCGATGTCGATGCCGAGCGAGCGCAGGATGTTGTACGCCGTCGTGATGTGGAAGTAAAAGTTCGGCATCGCCAAGTGAAAAAGATAGACCTGGGCGCGGAAATTGCGCTGCTGGCCGCCCTGAGTGATCGTGACTTGCGAATTTTCTTTGCCGTCGAGCTGGTTCGGCCGCAGGCCCTTTAAGAAGTCGACGGTCTTGTCGATGCGCGACTGCATCTCGGCCCAGCTGTTGTCGATCGCCGGCAGCTGCGGCACCTCGACCCCGGCGGCCCGGCCGGCGCCAAAGGCGTGCTCGCTCGCCTGCCGCACCTGGCGCGCCAAGGTGAACATATCGGGGTACAGCCGCAGATTCAGCACCGTGGCCTCGTCCCACTTCTTTTCGGCGGCGTGTTTTTGCGCCTTGTCGAGCACTCCTTTCAGGCCGCCGAGCAGCTGCAAAAAGGTCGGCACCGATGCCTGATACATGGTGATGGCCATGAAGCGATCCTCCTGGTGTTGGTAAAGGTGAACCCGGCGGCATCTTAACCGCGCCCGCGGCGGGCGTGAAGGTGCCATCGGCCCGGCCCGGCTCGTACCGCGCTAGTCGCGCGACGGCGCCCTCGACGATGATAGGGCCCGGATCTAGTCTGTCGCAGTCGTAGCCGGAGGAGGTGCCGGGTGGCCACGGAACGGCGTCTCGGAGCCCGCCAGGTCGAGGAAATCTTTCTCGCCTTTGCCGAGGCGATGCGCGAATTGCCGCCCGACATCGATGCCGGCTGGCTCGACGCCGCGGGCGATCTGCGGCTCGCCCCCGACATTGCCCGCAAGCTGCGCACCGCGCGCCGGGTGCGCCAGTTGCTGCGGGAATTGCGCGAAGGCGCCGGCGACAAGGATAGCTAACGGCTCGCGAGGACTTGGCGCTCTAACCATTCTCGCGGCTGGCGCAATCGGGTCCGGCAACGATGCCGCGATCGTGCAGCCGGCCGATCTCGGCCGAGGGGAGGCCCAGCACCTCGGCCAAGACCGCATCGCTATGTTGGCCGAGACGCGGCGCCGGTCGCGGCGCCAGGCGCGGCGAAGCGGCGAAGTCGAGCGGCAGGCCCGGCATCAAATAGGTGCCAATCCCGGGCTGCTCGACCTCGGCAAAGAGCGGGTTGGCCGCCGAGCAGCGCGGATCGTCCCGCACCAGCTGCATAAAATCCTGAAATCGGCCCCACAGCACCCCGGTTCCGGCGAAGCGGCGGGCGATATCGTCGAGGCTGCGCCCGGCGCACCAGCGGGCGAGCAAGGCGGCGATCATGTCGCGCGCCTCATAGCGCCCGGCCTCGGTGTCGAGATCGAGCTCCATCATGGTCCCGACCATCGTCAGCTTTTCGGCGAGCCCGGTCGCCTGGCCCAGAGCCCGCCATTGCCGCGGGGTCAGCGCGATGATCATGACCCGGCGCCCGTCGGCAGTAGCGAAATCGCGGCCGAAGCTGCCGTAAAGATCGTTGCCGAGGGCGGGCCGCGCCGCACCGTTGATCTGCACGTCGCCGACATAGCCGAGATTGCCGACGGTCGCCAGCATCACATCGGCGAGTGCGGCGACGACCTCCTGGCCCTCGCCGGTCCGGCTGCGATGGCGCTCCGCCGCCAACAGCCCGGTCGCCAGATAGAGCCCGGCGGCGATGTCCCAGGCCGGCAGCACATGATTAACCGGCCGCCCGCCCCCCTCGCCGGTGACCAGTGGAAACCCGCTGGCGGCGTTGACCGTGTAGTCGACCGCGGCCGATCCGTCTCGGTTGCCGACGAGCCGCAGCACGATCGCATCTTCGCGGGCGGCTTTGAGGCTGGCGAAGTCGAGGCCGCTTAGCGGCGGCAGGTTGGTCAGCAGGATCCCGGCCCCGGGGCCGGGTGCAGCGACCAGCGCACGGGCGAGCTCGCGGCCTTCCGGCAGGCCGAGCGCCAGCGCCACCGAGCGCTTCCCCTTGTTGAGCCCGGCCCAGTAGAGGCTGGCGCCATCCCTGGTCACCGGCCAGCGGTGATAGTCGATGCCGCCGCCGATCGGGTCGATGCGGATGATTTCGGCGCCGAACTGCGCCATGGTCATGCCGCCCAAGGGCGCGGCGACAAAGGCCGAAATCTCGACGATGCGCAGATCCTGCAGCAGCCGGTTCATCGCCCCATCCTGCGCACCGGAGCCCAGCGCGACAAGCCCATTGCGCCCAGCAATCCGAATTGGTCAACCGAACAGTCTGCGGCCTTACATTCCCGGTATGACCACCGGCAGCCGCACTTCTGCTTACCCCGATCCGTACCCGGAGTCGGGGTTCCGCACCGCCTCGGTTTTGTGTCATGTTTCGGGCGCGCTTCCTCGCCGGTTTCGAAGGGCGCCACCCCACCGGCCAGACGATCTGCGCCGATGGCGGTTCGACGCAAGCCAGCCGGCGGGCGCCGCCGCCGCCAACAGTGACAACCGGCTCGACGTTTGAATCGATGGCCGTTGGCGACGGGTCGGCGTCATAATCTTGATCTTCGGCGACCGCCGCTCTGACGAGGAGAACCCCGTGCTGACTAGCCTATCCGACGAGCAGCGCCGGTTTGTGCAGACGGTCCGCGATCTGGCCCAGGGCGAGTTCCGCGCCCGCGCGCTCGAGTACATGGACGGCACCTTCCCCTGGGAAAACATGCGGCAGCTGGCCGAGCTGGGGGTCCTCGGCATGGCGGTGCCGCAGGAGTATGGCGGCCTCGGCCTGCCGGTTTTCGATACCGCGCTCGTCCTCGAGGAGATCGCCAAGGTGTGCTACGTGACGGCGATGGCGGTATTGGGCGAGGTCGGGGTGCAGACCCGGGTCATTTCGACTTACGCGCCGGAGGCGATCAAGGCGCGGATTTTGCCGGCGGTGGTCAGCGGCGATTGCCTGCTGGCGATCTGCATGACCGAGCCCGACGCCGGGACCGACGTCGCTAATTACCGCACCAACGTCGACCGGGTCGGCAACCGGCTCAGGCTGAACGGTGCCAAAACCCTGATCAGCCGCGCCGAGGAGGCCGGCATGTTCGTCGTCTTCACCCGCGTCGACAAGAAGCCCGGGCGCGACGGCATCGGCTGCGTCCTCGTTGAAAAGGGCACGCCGGGGTTTTCGGTGACCGGCGCCTATCACACGATGGGTGGCGAGAATCTGCATGAGATCCGCTTTGAGGATTGCGAATTGCCGCCGGAAAACCTGGTGCTGGAGGACGGCTTTCGGAAGCTGCTCTCGGCCTTCAACACCCAGCGCTGCCTGAACCCCAGCATCTCATTGGGGCTCGCCGAGGGTGCGCTCGAAGAGGCGGTCAAATACGTCAAGGAGCGCCGGGCCTTTGGCCGCCCGATCGCCGATTTTCAGGGCATCCGCTGGAAGATCGCCGAGATGTACCGGGAAATCGAGACCGCGCGCAGCGTGCTCTATCGCGCCTGCGCCAGCGCCAACCCGTTCCCCGACCCGCTGCTGGCGGCGGTCGCCAAGGTCACCTGCAACGAGATGGCGCTCAAAGTGACCAGCGAAGCGATCCAGGTGCATGGCGGCTACGGCTTCACCGACGAGTTCGCGGTGTCGCGCTTCTACCGCGGCGCCCGTTATGGCACCTTGGGCGGCGGCACCAGCGAGACGCTGCGCGACCTGATCGGCAAGCGCGTGCTGGCCGGGCTTGATCCGAGCGACGGCATCCTCGGGCTCGGCATGTTCTGATAACGCCGATCACGGCAGGTGGAGGGGCGATGGCCAGCGACGATGATATCGGCTACGCCTCGGCGCTCGCCCTCGTCGAGCGCTACCGGGCCGGCACCCTGTCGCCGGTCGAGGCCATCCGGACGCTGCTCAACCGTCTCGACCGGTTGCAGCCGACGCTCAACGCCTTCTGCATCGTCGACCATGATGGCGCATTGGCGGCGGCGCACCGCTCCGAGGCGCGCTGGCGGCGGGGCGAGCCCGCGGGGCCGCTCGATGGCGTCCCGGTAACGGTCAAGGATCTGATGCTGATGCGCGGGTTCCCGACCTTGCGCGGCTCGCATCTGGTCGAGCGCGATCAGGACTGGTCGGAAGACACGCCGGCGGTGGCCCGGCTGCGTGAGGCCGGCGCGGTCATCCTGGGCAAGACCACGACCCCGGAATTCGGCTGGAAAGCATTGGGCGACAGCCCGCTGACCGGGATCACCCGCAACCCGTGGGATCTCTCGCGCAGCTCGGGCGGCAGCAGCGCCGGCGCCGCGGCCGCAGCCGCCGCCGGCATCGCACCGCTGCATCTCGGCAGTGACGGCGCCGGGTCGATCCGCACGCCCTCGGCGTTTTGCGGGACCTTCGGGCTGAAGCCGAGCTTCGGCCGGGTCCCGGCCTATCCGCCCTCGCCGCTGGGGCTCCTTTCACATCACGGACCGATGGCACGAAACGTTGCCGATGCGGCACTGATGCTGGGGGTGCTGTGCCGCCCCGACCACCGCGACCCATACGCGCTGCCGCCCGACAACCGCGATTGGCGCGGCGGCATCGAGGACGGAGTGAAGGGCTGGCGTATCGCCTTCAGCCCGGATCTCGGCTATGCGCGGGTCGATGGCGAGGTCGCCGCCGCGGTCGCCGGCGCGGCGCGCCAGTTCGAGTCGCTGGGTGCGGTCGTTGACGAGGTCGGCCAGATTTTCGAGTCGCCGCGCGAGGCGCTCTTCACCCTTTGGGCGGCCGGGCTCGCCGCCCTGCTGCGCGGCTTTGCCGACGAGCGCAAGCAATTGGCCGATCCCGGCCTGCTGGCGACGGCGGCGGCCGGCGAGAAGTTCAGCGCCGCCGACTGGGTCGAGGCCGACCTGGTGCGCAACGCGCTCGGCCGGCGGATGGCGGCCTTTCACCAGCGCTACGATCTGCTGCTGACCCCGACCATGCCGATCCCGGCCTTGCCCGCCGGGCAGGACCTGAACGATCCGGCATATGAGCGCCATTGGATCGACTGGTCGCCGTTCAGCTATCCGTTCAACATGACCCGCCAGCCGGCGGCCAGCATCCCATGCGGCCTGACCGCGTCCGGCCTGCCGATCGGGCTGCAGATCGTTGGGCCGCTCTATGGCGACGGCCGGGTGCTGCGCGCCGCCCGCGCCTTCGAGGCGACCCAGCCCGAGCGCCGTCCGCCGCTAACCTGACGCGCCCGCGGCGGGTTTCGCGCGTGTTGCGCGCTCACGCGCTTCGGGGTAACAAATATGCGAGCAATTCCGGAGTGTGCGACCATGACCGAACCTAATCTCAAGGCGCCCGAGCGGGCAGTGACCCCGTCCGGCATCAACCACCTCGTGCTGAATGTCCGCGACATCGAGGAGTTGCACCGGTTCTGGACCGAGATCGTCGGCCTGACCCAGGTCGGCGAGCTGCACCCGCGGCCGGATCGCCCGAACCCGCCTCGCATGCGCTTTTATAGCGGCGACCACGGCGGCAAGCTGACCCACCACGACGTGGCGCTGGTCGAGAGCCCGAACCTGCCCAATCCGGCCGAGTGGGTGTTGTCCGATGGCCGGGTCGCGATCAACCACGTGGCGCTGACCATGCCGAACCGCGAGGCGTGGCTGAAGCAGCTGGCGTTTCTGCAGAGCCGCGGCGTCAAGTTCAACTGGCGCGTCAACCACGGGGTGACGCACAGCGTCTACATCAACGATCCCAACGGCTATGGCGTCGAGTTCCTTTATGAATTGCCGCGCGAGATGTGGGAAGGCGACATCGACGGCGCGATCAACTGGGCCGAAAACCTGCCGAGCGAGGGCCCCGAGGCGCTGCTCGACCGCACCGACAGCCCGAGCTTCGGCCGGCCGCAACCAGCCGCGGTTCCGGCCGAGTAGCGCGCCCGCCGGGCGTCGCACCCCGGCAAGGCTGCAACGACGGCCGCGGCGGCGAAATGCGGCGCACGGCGCTGTCATCGGTGCCCCCTCGCGCTCAAGGCAATAACAGCATCGAACGGATGCTGTGACCAACGTCGACTGACCTGTTGACGGCGGCGGAGATCGGATGCCGGTCTTCTGTGGAACTGCCGCCGGATGACCGGAGTTAACCTATCAAGCTCTCGTCCAAAATCTGTCGGATGAGCGGCGAAGACTGGAACAGTCGGAGTTTTGATTATGGCAGATCGAGAACAATCCCATACGGCCAAGCCGGGGATGAGCGAGAAGCCGCAACACCAAAGCACCGGAACGGCCGGCCACACCGGCGGCCAAGCCGATCTGACAAAGCAGCGGGACCGCGACCAGGTAAAACCCGGAGGCACGGTCGGTCGCGAGGTGCCGGACCAGAGCTTTCAGCACAACACCGAAATTGCCGTCGAGGCCGGCCGAAAAGGCGGGCACAGCGACGACAAGAAATAGACGGCAAATGACAGCGGTCCGATGACCGGCAAGAGCCCCGCCCCGGCGGGGCTCTTCGTTTGAGGGCTGGCGAACTCGTGCTCAAAGCCAGACGTAAGGATTCAACGAAGCCGTTATGGCCGGGCTTGTCTCGGCGATCCACGAATTGCTGCCAAGCTCTGCCCTTTTGCGTGGATGCCCGGCACGGCCGGGCATGACGATCGCGGTGAGCCCGCACGATCTGAATGCGCCCGAGGCTACCAGAGCACTAGCGGAGCCGACCACTCAATTTCGGGGCGCGTGCTTGGAGAGGATACGCTGCAGGGTGCGGCGGTGCATCTTGAGGCGGCGCGCGGTTTCCGAAACGTTGCGCTCGCACAGTTCGAAGACCCGCTGGATGTGCTCCCAGCGCACCCGGTCGGCCGACATCGGGTCCTCGGGCGGCTCGGGCACGCCATCTTCCTGGGCCAACAGCGCGCGCTCGACCGCGTCGGCGTCGGCGGGTTTGGGCAGATAGTCGATCGCCCCCGCCTTGACCGCGGCGACCGCCGTCGCGATGTTGCCATAGCCGGTCAGCATGACGATGCGGGCGCCAGGCCGGACCTTGCGCACGGCGCTGACCACGTCGAGCCCGCGCCCATCGCCGAGCCGCATGTCGACCACGGCAAAGGCCGGCGGATGCTCGCTCGCCGCGGCGGTGCCGGCGGCCACGCTGTCGGCGGTGGCGACGATGAAGCCGCGCCGTTCCATCGCCCGCGCCAAACGCTGGCACAAGGGCGCGTCGTCGTCGACGATCAGAAGGGTGCGCTCGGCTTCGGCGAGCCCGCGCAGCGCCGCGGCCGGTCCCTCGGGCGCGGCGAAATTGGTCGGTCGGTCGGTCGCGTTCATGATGGTCGCCTGATTTCTGCTCGCGCTTAACCCTCGCGCCAGCCGGGCGAGCCGCTCAGCGCAGCTCGCGCGCCAGCGCCGCGGGCGAGCGGGGTTGTTCTACTGTCTCCAGATTGGCACGGTTCCACGAAATCGCAACATGCGCGCCGCCCTCGTCGAGGTTCTCGAAGGTGAGGCCGGCGCCGCTGCGCTCCAGCAGGCTCTGCGCGATAAAGATGCCCAGGCCCATATGATCGGCGGCACCGGCGCGGGTCGAGAGATACGGCTCGCCGAGCCGGCCGAGCAGGTGCAGCAGAAACCCCGGCCCATCGTCGCTGATCTCGACCGTTACCGTTTTCGCGTCCCAGAAGGTGGTGACGGTGACCTCGCGGCGGGCGAACTGCACCGCATTCTGAACGAGGTTGTTGAGCCCGTGCAGGATCTCCGGGCTGCGCCGCACCAATGGCTCGTCCTCGTGCGGCGCGCCGGCGATGGCGAAGATCAGCCGGACCCCGCGCTCTTGGTGTTGCGCCGCGGCGGCCTCGACGAGGGCTGAGATCGGCAGCCTTGTATAGGGCGAGCCGCCATCCTCTTCCGGCCGGTGCGACAGCTCGGCCAGAATGCGGCGGCAGCGCTCGGACTGGCTCAAAAGCAACGCCGCATCCTCGGCGTGCGGGCTGTCGGCCGGCAGGTCGCGCACCAGCTCCTTGGCGACCACCGCGATCGTGGCGAGCGGGCTGCCGAGCTCGTGCGCCGCCGCCGCAGCGAGCGCGCCGACCGCCGAGACCCGCTGCTCGCGGGCCAAGGCGAGCTGGGTCGCGGCCACCGCGTCGCGCAGCCGGCGCGCGTCCTGCGCCACACTCCAGGTGTATCCGGCGATGAATACGGTCGCCAGCACCAGCGCGGTCCAGGTCCCGATCACGATCTCGGGCGGAAATACCAGGGGGCCGGGCCCGCTGCGCCACGGCAATGGCAGATGCCACAAGGCGAGCGCGCTGATCGCGGCCACGGCAAAAATCGACAGCGCGATCACCGGGCGCCGCGACAGGATCGTCGCCCCGACCGTCACCGGCGCCACGATCAGGATCGAGAACGGGTTCTGCAAGCCGCCCGTCAGATAGAGCAGGATCGCCAGTTGCAAAATGTCATAGCCGAGACACAGCGCGGCATAGCGCTCGCCGAGCTGGCGCGCCACCTGACGGTGCACGATCAGGATGACGTTGAGCAGCGCCGAGCCGGCGACGACAGTCAGCGCCGGGAGCAGCGGCAGATGAAAGCCGATGCCGAAATGGACGGTCAGGAGCGCCAGCGCCTGGCCGGCAATCGCCACCCAACGGATCGGCACCAGGGTGCGCAGGCTGATCCGGCCCGAGCCGGTGGTGGGCTCGCTCGCGTCAAGACGGGTGGTGTCGGTCACGTCAGGGTCTTGCCAACTCGCATCGGTTGTCCGATCCACAGTTTGGCGGGTCGCCGCCGCCGCTGCTAGCCCGATGCTGGCCGATCGGCTGCTGATGCGCCATATAGGGGCGATGCCCGCGCCTGCCATCGCCGTCGACAACCTGGTCAAGCGTTATCCCGGCGCGGTCGCGGTCGACAAGATCAGCTTTACCGTCCTGCGCGGCACGACCGCGGCATTGCTCGGCGGTAACGGCGCCGGCAAGACCACGACCATCTCGATCCTGCTCGGCCTGCTGCTGCCGACCTCGGGCCGGGTCGAGGTGCTAGGCGAAGACATGCTGCGCCATCGCTACCGGGCATTGCCGCGGATGAACTTTTCCTCACCCTTTGTCGATCTGCCGCATCGCCTCACCGTGCGTCAGAATTTGCTGATCTACGCCCGGCTCTACGGCCTGCGGCGGCGCCGCGAGCGCATCGAAAGCTTGGCCGAGGATCTGCAGATCGGCGGCTTCCTCGACCGCCCGGCGGGCAAGCTCTCGGCCGGGCAGAAGACCCGCGTGGCGCTCGCCAAGGCGTTGCTGAACGAACCCGAGCTGTTGCTGCTCGACGAGCCCACCGCCTCGCTCGACCCCGACACCGGCGACTGGGTGCGCGGCTATCTCGAAGATTGGCGCGCGCGCAGCGGGGCCACCATCCTGATGGCCTCGCACAACATGGCCGAGGTCGAGCGGCTGTGCTCGGACGTGCTGATGATGAAGGCCGGCAAAATCGTCGACCGCGGCAGCCCGCCGGCGCTGATCGAGCGCTACGGCCGGGCCAACCTCGAAGAGGTGTTTTTGCATATCGTGCGGCAATCCCCGCCCGAGCTGGAGCCGGTGTCGTGAACCGGCCGGATATCGGCAGTCGGGTAGCGGCGGCCGACGGCAGCGGCTTTTCTTCCGGCCGGGTCTGGGCGATGCTGCTGCGCTATCTTTATCTGCTGCGCAGCTCGTGGCCGCGCACACTTGAGCTGCTCTACTGGCCGACCTTGCAGATGCTGATCTGGGGGTTCATGAGCCAGTTCCTCTACGTCAACAGCAATTATGTGTTCCGCGCATTTGGCGTGCTTCTGGCCGCGGTCATGCTGTGGGACGTATTGTTCCGCGGCCAGCTCGGCCTGTCGATCTCGTTTCTCGAAGAGATGTGGGCGCGCAACCTCGGCCACCTGTTCGTGACCCCGCTGCGGCCCGTCGAATGGGTCGCGGCACTGTTGTCGATGAGCCTGATCCGGGTGCTGATCGGGGTCGTGCCGGCGGCCTTGCTGGCGATCCTGCTCTATCACTATTCGATCTTTTCGCTGGGCGCGCCGCTCATCGCGTTCTTTGCGGTGCTGCTGGCGATGGGCTGGGCGTTGGGGCTGGCCATCTGCGGGATGATCCTGCGTCACGGCATGGGGGCCGAAAGCCTGGCCTGGCTCGCCGTCTTCACTCTGTCGCCGATCAGTGCGGTCTATTACCCGGTGTCGATCCTGCCGCATTGGCTGCAGCACGTCGCCTGGGCGTTGCCTTCGACCTATGTGTTCGAGGGCATGCGCGCGGTGCTGTTCCAACACGTCTTCCACGCCGGCTATTTGCTGACCGCGGCGGGGCTCGACCTGGTCTGGTTGGCGCTCGGGACCGCGGTCTTCTTCTGGGCCTTTCGCGACGCCCGCCAGCGCGGCGCGCTCCTACAGATGGGGGAGTGAGCAGGCGGCCGACGCGGCGACTGGCCGAGTTCAACCAAGGAGGGTTGCCGATGCCGTCGCGCTATACCGCGAACGACGCCGAGGCCTATCAGCAGCTGATGGGGCGCTGGAGCCCGCTATTGGCGGATCGGCTAATCGCCTGGGCCGGGCTCGGCCCCGGCGAGCGGGTGCTCGATGTCGGCTGCGGCACCGGCAGCCTCGCCCTCGCGCTCGCCGCCCGGCCGGAGCCCGCCGCGATCGTCGGCATCGATATCGCCGAGCCTTATATCGCCTACGCTGCCGCGCGCTCGGCCGACCGGCGGCTGCGCTTTGTCGCCGGCGACGCCGCCGCGCTCGACTTTCCCGCCGCCAGTTTCGACCGCACGTTTTCGCAGCTGGCGCTCAATTTCATGTCCGCTCCCGGCCGCGCTCTCGAGGCGATGCGGCGGGTCACCCGCCCGGGCGGCGTGGTCGCCGCCGCGGTCTGGGACTTCCCGGGCGGCCTTCTATATCAGCGGATGTTCTGGGACACCGCCGCAGCCCTCGATCCGACCGCGGACCGGGCGCGCGCCCGCCATTTTTCGAGCCCGCTCTGCGGCCCGAACGAGCTCGCCGCGGCGTTTCGTGACGCTGGGTTCGAGGCGGTCGACGCCTGTTCGCTGACGATCCATCAGCAATACCGCGATTTCGCCGATTATTGGGAGCCGATCGAACGTGCCCAGGGGCCGGTCGGCGATTATGTCAAAGGGCTCACGCCGGACCAGCTGGAGCGTCTCGCGCAATGGGTGCGCCGCGCCTATCTCGCCGGCGCCGCCGACGGGCCGCGGGCGATGGCCGCAACCGCCTGGGCGGCGCGCGGCGTGGTCCCCGCCCCAGCCCCCGGAGCGGCACCGCCCGAATAACGCTCGGACCCAGCCGGTCGGCCTGCACAGCCGCCGCGGCATGGCGCCGAATGCACCCAAATGCCGTGCGGCGGCGCTCGCGGCTTCGCGCCATCCGCTTGCGGCGCGGCCCCTTCCTCAATTCGCGGGGTTGCTTGAAATCGCACAGAGGCGCGCGGGTCGCCAAAGCTGCAATCGATTCGACCTCGTCCGAAGACGAATTCGCCCATTGCCAGGCAGCATCGCCAGTGCGGATCGCGCGCCGGAGTTCGCAAACCGGGTTTGCTCGGCCGGTGTTGCGAAATTCTACTTGCGTTCGGAATTGCCCGACATTGCCAAAGCCGATCACAAGGAGATGGAGGCGAACATTGCCAAGATGTCGAGAATTTGTTTGATCTCTTCGTCAATTGCCGTAAAAGGAGCGGCTTAAACCAAGCGCCCGGGAGATATGCGGCGATGAGTAACGACACCACGCCAAAAGGCGGAGATTTGCGTCCAGTGACCAAGATCATCGCCAGCTATGTCGGCAACCATAGTTTGGCGCCGGAGCAGCTTTCGGCCCTGATTATTTCGGTCGACCAAGCGATCCGGCATCTCGGAATGCCGGCTCAGCAATCATCGCTGCGTCTGCCGGCCGTTCCGGTCAAAAGATCAGTGCAGCACGGTCATGTGGTATGCCTGGAATGCGGGTTCCGTGGCAAAACGTTGCGCCGCCATCTCGGAACCAAGCATGGTCTGCAGGTCGCCGAATACTTGCGGCGGTGGAATTTACCCAGCGACCATCCGCTGACCGCCCCGGCCTACTCCGAGCAGCGCTCGGCGATGGCCAAGCAGCTGGGGCTCGGCCGCAAGCGCGGCCGGATGCGGGCCAAAACCCGACGCGCCCGCAGCTGATCCGGCAGCGGCCTTGGTGACCCGCGGGCCTCGTCCCAAGCGAAGCCGAGCGGGCCAGCTCCGGGGTAATTCTTTCCGACAAATACGGTCCTCCGAAGGCGAGGTCGACCCGCAGCAGTAAACTTGACGCGCGGCTGCCTCGTCCCAGGCGACGACCCACCCAATCGGCGCTCTTTATCACGGTCGCGGCCATCCCGGTCGTTCTCTGCCAAGCGACAAGGGAGCCCTTGAAGAGTCGCGATCGGCTCCTCGACAGATCGTGGCCACGCCACGAAAGCCCGGCGCTTCGAGCCGAAACCGCTAGTGGCGCCGGGCGTCTAGCGGAGTGGCCCACCGCCGGGACGTCGCTCGGTGAAATCGGCGATATCGCGGCTCGCCCGGCTGGACCGTTCGCCGGCGGCGGCGCGCCGCGCTAAACGCGCCGCTTTGACCTGTTGCCTGTCGAAAGGAATGGCTGTGGCTGCACATGGAGCGCGCAACCTGATCACCGACGTGCCGGGCATCCTGGTTGGCCAGGCCGAGGATATCGACGGCGTTACGGGCACGACGGTGGTGCTGGCGACAGCGCCGGCAACCGCTTCGGTCGATGTCCGCGGCGGCGCACCCGGCGCCCGCGAGACCGAATTGCTCGGCGCCGATGCGCTGGTCGACCGGATCGACGCCGTGGTACTGTCCGGCGGCTCGGCTTTTGGCCTCGACGCCGCGGGCGGGGTGATGGACTGGCTCGCCGCCAACGGCCGCGGCTTTGCCGTCGGCTCGGCCGCGCGCTCGCCGGCGATCCGGGTCCCGATCGTGCCGGCGGCGATCCTGTTCGACCTCGGCTTTCCGGGCCGGCAGGTGTGGTCGGGCGAACCACCCTATCGCGCGCTCGGCCGGCGCGCGGTCGAGGCCGCGGCGGCGGAATTCGTGCAGGGCAATGCCGGGGCCGGCCTCGGCGCCCTGGCCGGAGGGCTCAAGGGCGGCCTCGGCAGCGCATCGGCCGTGCTCGCCAACGGCGCCACGGTCGGCGCGATCGTCGCGGTCAACAGCTGGGGCTCGGCGGTGCGGCCCGATTGCGGGCGCTTCTGGGCCGCCGAACTGGCGCTACCCGGCGAGATCGAGGCACAGCCGCCGGCGCCCGATCGCCCGCTCGACCCGCAGGATTTCTCGGGCTGCAAAGCCATCGTCGCCGGCGCCAACACGACGCTCGCGGTGGTCGCCACCGATACGGCACTCGACAAGGGCGGCTGCCGGCGGCTGGCGATCATGGCGCAGGACGGGCTCGCCCGCGCGATCCGCCCGATCCACACCCCGTTCGACGGCGACAGCGTGTTCGCGTTGTCGACCGGCGCCGGACCGCCAGCGCCGCCCGAGACGCTGCTGCGGCTGGGTGCTGCCGCGGCGGATTGCCTGGCGCGCGCGGTGATGCGCGCGCTGACCATCGCCGAGCCGCTGGGCGGCGTGCCGAATTGGCGCCGGCGCTGGGCGCGGCCGCACAGCGCTTGACAGCAACCGACGGCTTCAACCAAATGCGAACCAAGAATGCTAAAAACGTGCCGACAACGGGGAGGTATGGTCATGTTCCGCCGTCATATTCTGGCGCTTGGTGGTGCGCTGATCCTGCTGATGCCGGTGGCGGCGTCGGCCGCCGAGCCGATCAAGATCGGGTTTCCGATCCCGTTATCGGGTCCGGCCGCGGTTTACGGCGTTCCGGTGCTGAAAGGCGCCGAGC
This sequence comes from uncultured Alphaproteobacteria bacterium, assembly GCA_963755435.1. Taxonomy (GTDB): domain Bacteria; phylum Pseudomonadota; class Alphaproteobacteria; order ATCC43930; family CGMCC-115725; genus AP-15. The sequence goes on along the minus strand of CAVWJX010000005.1, from coordinate 775,096 downwards.
TGGCGGTCAAGGAAATCAATGCCAAGGGCGGCGTTCTCGGCAGAAAGCTCGAACTGCTGTCACGCGACAGCAAGGCCAACGCCGATGAGGCAGTGCGCCTCGCGCGCGAACTGATCATCAAGGACAACGTCGACTTCCTGGCCGGAACCTTGACCTCGGCAGAGGCGCCGGCGGTGTCGACGATCGCCAAGGAGAACAAGATCGTCTTTGTGGCGCCGGTGGCCAAGACCACCCGGCTGACCGCACCGGAAAATCTGCATCCCTATATTTTCCGGCTTAGCTCCAACACCGACATTGAAGGCCATGCCGGGGCGATCGTCATGGCCAAATGGACCAACGTCAAGCGGATCGCCACGATCGCTCCCGATTACGCCTATGGGCGCGATGCGGTCGCTGCATTTGTAAAGTATATCAAGCAGATGCGGCCAGACATTCAGATCGTCGACCAGGAATGGCCCAAGCTCGGCGAGCCCGATTTTACGCCGTTTATAACGGCGCAGTTGGGCAAGAAGCCGGATGCCGTATATTGCGATGAGTATGGCGGCGATTTTGTGACCTTCGCCAAGGAAGCAGCGCCGCTCGGCTACTTCAAGGCGATCGATAACCGGCTGGCCGATGGCGCCGAGGTCGGGACCGTCGACGAAGCGCAGGCGCTCGGCACCGATTATCCCTATGGCATCTGGTCCGATACCTACGATCCGGTGGTTTGGGGCGCTGGCGAGCCGCCGGCGCACAAGGCCTTCGAGCAGCACCTGAAGGCGTTCATGAACTCCAAATACGGCTCGGGCTGGGCGGTCATGGGATACGAGTTGATCGAGGCCCTCGCCGATGCCATCAAGAAGGCCGGCAACACCAATGAGCAGCAGGTCTCCCAGGCCCTGCTCGGCCTGACCTTCGATACCCCGGTCGGCAAGCGCACCATCAACCCGAAAACTCACGAGACCGACGCCGGCGAGTTCTGGGGCCAGATGGTTAAGAATGCGGCCTATCCCTTTGCCGTCATGAAGAACCCGAAATTCTTGCCGCCCACTGCGGCGACCAACTGACGGCGGCGGCGCAGCCGCGCACGCCTGCGAACGCCGCCCTCGGCACGCGATTTGGGAGTTTGAACGGCGGTGGCGGCGTCGTTTCTGTTCAGCCAGTTCATGGGCGGCCTGACCGCGGCGATGTTCCTGTTTCTGATCGCCTCGGGGCTGTCCCTGGTGTTTGGCGTGATGCGCGTCCTCAACTTCGCGCATGGCTCGTTTTACATGCTCGGCGCCTATCTTGCCTGGCAGGCGATGCAATGGCTCCATCCGGTCGGCGGAGCGTTCTGGGTCGCGGCGATCTTCGCGGCGCTGGCAATCGCCGTCCTCGGCGGCATCGTCGAGCGGCTGCTGCTGCGCCACCTCTATGGCCGCGACGAGCTTTATCAGCTGTTGCTGACCTACGCGCTGGTGCTGATCTTCGGCGACATCGCCAAGTATACCTGGGGCACCGGCCAACTCTCGGTGTCAGGGCCGCGGCTGCTCGATGGCAGCATCCGGATCTTCGGCACCACCCAGCCCTATTACAATCTGTTTATCATCGCCCTCGGGCCCGCCATCGCCGTTGCCGTCTGGCTGGTGCTGACCCGCAGCAGCGCCGGCCGAATGGTGCGGGCGGCCGCCTATGACCGCGAGATGCTCGATGCGCTGGGGGCCAATGTTGGCGCCCTCTATACCGGGATGTTCGTCGTCAGCTCGTTTCTTGCCGGGTTGAGCGGCGCCTTGGTCACGCCGATCGAAAGCATCGTCCCGGGGATGGACGTGCTGATCATCGTCCAGGCCTTCATCGTCGTGGTGATCGGCGGGCTCGGCTCGTTCTGGGGCACATTTTGGGGATCGGTGATCTACGGCCAGGTGCTCTCGTTCGGCATCCTGATCTTTCCCGGTTTCTCGCTGTTTTCGGTCTATGCGCTGATGGCGGTGATCCTGGTCATCCGCCCGTGGGGCCTGTTCGGCCGGCCGATTCGATGACCCGGCGCCGGTTCCCGTCCGCCCGCGCCGTCCCATGGACATTGCTGGTGTTTTTGGTCGCGTTCTGGGTCCCGTGGCTGGGCTCGCGCTACGATACCTTTCTGGCGACGCAGATCGCGATCGACGCCCTCTTTGCCGCAAGCCTCAATTTGCTGCTCGGCACCACCGGGCTGGTATCCTTTGGCCATGTCGCCTATTTCGGGGTCGGCGCCTATGTCTGCGGGATCCTGATGAAAACCTATGGGGTCCCGTTCAGCGTCGCGTTTCCGGCGGCCGGGCTGGGGGCCGCGCTGTTTGCGCTGGTTTCGGGCTATTTCTGCGTCCGGCTGACCCGGATCTATTTCGCGATGCTGACCTTGGCGTTCTCGCAGATCGTCTGGGCCGTCGCCTACAAATGGAATGCGGTGACCGGCGGCGACCAGGGCCTGCCGGAGATCCCCTATCCCGATATGCACTGGATGGCGGCGGTTCCCGGGCTGCGCGAGCTCGGCTCCGGCGACCGCTTTTACCTGGTGACCCTGGCCCTGGTCGCGGTCTCGTTGGCGATCCTGTGGCGGGTGGTGCGCTCGCCGTTCGGCCGCATGCTGACAACGATCCGCGACAACCCGGAGCGGGCCGCCGCGATCGGTCTCAACGTGCGGGCTTACGAGCTCGCCGCCTTTGTCGCCGCCGGCGGTTTTGCCGGGCTCGCCGGCGCGCTCTATGGCATCTTCAACCGCGGCGTCTTTGCCGATTACGTGTTCTGGTCGAAATCGGCCGAGGTCATGATCATGACGATCCTCGGCGGCATGGGCTATTTCTGGGGTCCGCCGGTCGGCGCCTTGGCCCTGGTCTGGCTCAACCAGGAGATCACCGACTACACCCAATATTGGCCGTTCGTGCTCGGCGTCATCCTGTTGGTGCTGCTGTTCGTCTTTCCGGGCGGCATCGTTGGCGGCCTGGTCGCCGGGTTCCGGGCGGTGCGCCGCCATCTGGCCGGGCGCGATGCTTGAGGTGCATGAGCTGCGCAAATCGTTTGCCGGCTTTGTCGCCGTCGGCGGTGTCAGCCTGACCGTCGCGACCCGTCAGATCGCCGCGGTGATCGGCCCTAACGGCGCTGGCAAATCGACCTTTTTCAACCTGATCACCGGCCATCTGCTGCCGGATGGCGGACAGGTGCTGCTCGACGGCCGCGACATCACCGGCGCGCCGCCGCATCGCATCTGCCGCCTGGGCGTCGGCCGCTCGTTTCAGCGCACCAACATCTTTCCGCAACTTTCGGTGTTTGAAAACGTCCAGGCGGCATTTCTCGCCCATCGCGGCCGGGGCCGCAATTTCTGGTCTCGTTCGGAGGATTTCTACCGCGGCGACACCACCGCCCTGCTCGCCTCGATCGGCCTCGGCCACGAGCCGCGCGCGGTCGCTGGCACGCTCAGCTACGGCAATCAGAAGCAGCTCGAGCTCGGCATCGCTCTGGCCAGCGACCCCCGGGTGCTGCTGCTCGACGAGCCCACCGCGGGCATGTCGGCGAGCGAGACGCACCAGACGATGCAGCTGCTCGAGCGCATCGCCGGCGAGCGCGGCCTGACCCTCTTGTTCACCGAGCACGACATGGAGGTGGTGTTCGGCATCGCCGAAAAGATCGCGGTGCTGCATCAGGGCCGGCTCTTGGCCGAGGGTACGCCGGCCGAAATGCGCGCCGACCCCGAGGTGCGCCGCGTCTATCTCGGCGGCCATGCATGACCCCGCTCCTGGCGCTCGACGAGGTCCACACCGCTTACGGCCTGAGCCGCGTGCTGTTCGGCATCTCGCTCGAGATCGCCGCCGGCGAATGCGTCTCGCTATTGGGCCGCAACGGGGTCGGCAAGACGACGACGATGCGCTCGGTCATGGGGCTGACCCCGCCCGGCAGCGGCCGCATCCGTTGGCACGGCCGCGACATCGCCGGCTGGGCGCCGCATCGGGTGGCCCGCGCCGGCATCGGCTTTGTCCCGGAGGACCGCCGCATCTTTGCCGAGCTGACCGTGCGCGAAAACCTCGAAGTCGGCGCCCGCGCCGCGCGCCGGCCCGGCCATTGGACGATCGAGACGGTCGGCGAACTGTTTCCGATCCTGCGCGAGCGGCGCGACCAGCGCGGCGGTTTTCTCTCGGGCGGCGAGCAGCAGATGCTGACGATCGCCCGCACCCTCCTCGGCAACCCGGAACTGTTGCTGCTCGACGAGCCGTCCGAGGGGCTGGCGCCGCTGGTGGTTGAGATGCTGCGCGACAAGATCGGCGAATTGAAGGCGCAAGGCCTGACCATCCTGCTCGCCGAGCAGGGTGTGGATTTTGCGCTGGCGCTGGCCGACCGGGTCTATGTGCTGGAAAAGGGCACGATCCGCTATTCCGGCGACGCCGGCGAATTGCGCGCCGACAAGACCAGGCTCGACCGGCTGATGGCGCTGTAAGCCGCGATCATGCCAGCCGGGAGATCCCAGCCGGGTGATCCCAGCCGGGTGTCCCAGTCATACGACCCCGGTCAGCCGATGCGGCTCAGACGATGCGGGCGCGGCACTCGCCAAAGCCAATCGTGGCAAAGCCTTCGCGCCGGCAATGGGCGCGGAAGATCACCTCGTCGCCGTTCTCGACGAAGGTACGGGTCTCGCCCGAGGCCAATGTCGTCGTGCGGGTGCCGTCGGCGCTCAATTCCATCAGGCTGCCATAACCCTCACGGGTCGGGCCGGAGATCGTGCCGGTGCCGAACAGGTCGCCGGCGCCGAGGTTGCAGCCGCCGCTGGTATGGTGCGCCACCAATTGCGCCAAGGTCCAATAAAGATCGGTCGTGTTGCTCGCCGACATGCGGTGCGGCGGCAGCCCCTTGGCGCGCAGCCCCTCGGTCAGCAGATAGGCTTCGAGCGCGATGTCGAAGGCGCCGGCATGCTGGTCGCCCTCGTCCCACAGATATGGCAAGGGCCGCGGGTCGCCGGCAGGCCGGGCCGGCTGGGCGACGCGAAACGGCGCCAACGCCTCGGCGGTCACGATCCACGGCGACACGGTCGAGCCGAAATTCTTGCCGAGGAACGGGCCCAAGGGCTGCGATTCCCACTGCTGGACGTCGCGCGCCGACCAGTCGTTGACGAGGCCGAGGCCAACGATGTGATCGCCGGCGCGCGCGATCGGGATCGGTTCGCCCTGAGCGTTGCCGGGGCCGATCCAGACCGCGAGCTCGAGCTCGTAATCGAGCTTTTGCGATGGGCCGTAGCCGGGCACCGCCTGGTCCGGCGCCTTGCGCTGGCCGTTGGGACGGCGGATCGGCACGCCGGACGGCCGCACCGAGGAGGCGCGGCTGTGATAGGCAACCGGTACATATTTATAGTTGGGGCCGAGCGGGTTGTTCGGGTCGCGGCGCCGGCCGCCATTGGTCGCGTGATGGATGCCGGCAAAGAAATCGGTGAACTCGCCGATCGCGGCCGGCAGCTGCAAGGCGCATTGCGCCGCCGGGTACAGCAGCCGCGCGGCGAGGGCTTCGGCCTTGGCCCGCTCGGCCCCGTCGGCGGCGAGCAGGGCCGAGACCCGCTGGCGCAACGCCAACCGCGGGGCCGCTCCCAGCGCCATCAATGGGTTGAGCTTCGGCCCGGACGCGGCTTCGGCGGCCGTTGCCGCCTCGCCCGACAGCAGCCCCGCCTGATGCGCGGCGCCGAGATCGAGGATCATCTCGCCAATCGCGACCCCGCCGCGCGGCGCGCCGCCGCTGGCCGGGACGAACACGCCGAGCGGCAAGTTCTGGATCGGAAACTCGCTGTGGCCATTGGCCGAGGCAATCCAGCTCTGCCGCTTCGGATCATGGGTTTCGTCAATCCCGCCCATCGCCCTCACCCCTCGACTACCCGCCATCGCGCGCCGATCATCCTCCAATTGCGCGGCCGAAGGCGAGACGCAAATGACGAGTTGTCGCGAGCGGTTCTACCCCGGTTGCAGCTCGCTTCGGCGCGTTGCGCCCGCCCGCTGCCGTGGCTAGTCTGCGGCGCTAGCCGCGCCACGCGCAGGCAGGCATGGAGGGGTGGCCGAGCGGTTGAAGGCGCACGCCTGGAAAGTGTGTAGACGGTGATGAATTGTCTCGCGGGTTCGAATCCCGCCCCCTCCGCCATTATTTCTGGAATCATTCAATTAAATCAATGATGCAAGGTCCGCCGCCCACCCACAATATCACCCACGAATTGGCTGTGGACGTGGGTGGACCGTGGGAGAGGGGCTTGGACGCTCCGACCCTGCCTGAGGGGCGGCTTCTTTCGTCGACGACCTGGTCGCCGCCTTCTGACCCCGAACGAGGTAGAATGGAGGCCGATAGAGCAGGAGGCACGCGATGAACGGAATCCAAAGAGTGGCGATCGTGACCGGGGCGGCGGGCGGTATCGGCCGGGCCATGGTGCGGGGCTTGCTGGCGGCGGGTATCCGGGTCGCCGGCGTCGATCGCGACCGTGCTCCGCTGGAGGCGCTTGCCGCGAGCGCGGGCGAGCAAGGAAAGGCCGGTGAACTCCTCACCATCCAGGCCGATTTGACCACCGACACGGCCGCCGGCGCGATCACCGCAGCGACGCGCGCCCGGTTTGGCCGGATCGACATTCTTGTCAACAATGCCGGGATCGGCCCCGGTGCAATCCGGCCCGACAGTTGGCAGCGCCCGCTCAAATTCTGGGAGATCACCCCGGATCAGTGGCGCCGTTTCGTCGCGGTCCATACCACGGCGCCGTTGGCGCTGACGAACGCGGTAGTGCCCGAGATGATGCGCCAGGGCTGGGGCCGCATCGTCAATGTCACGACCAGCCTCGGGACAATGTTGCTCGCCGGCTACCCGACCTACGGCCCGTCCAAGGCCGCGCTCGAGGCGCTCAGCGCGATCATGGCGAAGGACCTCGACGGTACCGGCGTGACCGTCAACGTTCTGGTGCCGGGCGGGATCACCAACACGCCGATGATCTCCGACGTCGCGGGCTTCGATCGGGCCCGGATGATCCAGCCGGAAATCATGGCGCCGCCGCTTGTCTGGCTGGTTTCCGATGCCGCCAGCAAGGTGACGGGGCGGCGGTTTCTTGCCATCCACTGGGACCGCACGCTGCCGCCCGAACAAGCGGCCGAAAAGGCCGGCGCCGCGGTCGCCTGGACCAGCATCGCGACGATGCCGATCCGGCCGGGCCGCGGTTAGCTGTCGGGGGAGCCGTCGGTATTTCGCTCAGCACTGCATCAACTCGATGCTGACACCGTCGGGGGCCGCGACATAGCATAGGAGGGTGCCACCAACGCCCCTCTTTAACTCGACCGGAAAGGTGACCCCCTTTTCCCGCAACGCCGCGCAGAACGCTTCGAGGTCGCCCTGGTACATAAAACCGAAATGGTCGATGCCCCGCGCGTCATGGCTGGAAAAATCGGCGAATTGCCGGATCGGCCTGGCGGCGACCGGGGCCTCGCCCGGCCGCCGGCCGCGAATAAGGATCGTCATGCCGCCGAGAGCGATGAAAATCTGCGGCGCGCCACGGGCCGTCGTATTAGCGGTGATCTCGGCCCCGAGCATCTCGGCGTACCATCTGGCCGAGGTTTCCGGATCCTGGCTGATGATGTGGACATGGTCGAATTTGAAGGCGGGATTGCTCATCGATCCTCTCCTCGTCTGCGAGCTCGGCCGGAGCGATCGGCTCTCCGGCCGGAGCATCAGCTTCGTTGAGTGTTATGCGCCATGATCCCCGCTGCCGAGAACATCGTCATTTGCTTCGCCCATATTGCTTATCGGCTGCAGGAGCGGTTCGCGGCGCTCCAGACCGGCATCAACAGCTTCGCGGTCCGCGACCCCGAAACCTTGGAGAACCGGGTGGGCGAAGCCGATGTGCTGGTGATCTCCGGACTGTGGCAGAACCAGCTCCTCGATCGGGCGCAGAGACTTCGCTTCATTCAGGCGATCAGCGCCGGTACCGACCAATTCCCGCACGCCGAGCTGGCGCGTCGCCGCATCCGGCTATCGAGTGCCCGAGGCGTCAACGCTCGCGCGGTCGCCGAGCACGCAATGGCGCTGATGCTGGCCTTGAGCCGTCGTCTCCCGGAGGCCCGCGACAACCAAAAAAAGCGCCTCTGGCGCGGGATGATCGGCGATCTCGCCCGACGCGAGGACGAACTCGGTGGCAAGACCCTCCTGGTCGTCGGCCTGGGCGACATCGGCGGACGCCTGGCCCAATTGGGAAAGGCCTTTGAGATGCACGTCATCGGGCTGCGGCGCCACCCGGCTTTCGGGCGCGGTGCTGCGGATCGGGTGCACGCCATGGAGGAGCTCTACGCGCTCCTGCCCGAGGCCGATTTCGTGGCCCTCACCTGTCCGCTCACCGCCGAAACCGAGAACCTGATCGACGCCAAAGCGCTCGGTCGGATGAAACCGACCGCCCAGCTCGTGAACGTGGCGCGCGGGCGGGTGGTCGACGAGGCGGCACTGATCGAGGCGTTGGCGGCGCACCGCATCGCCGGCGCCGGCATTGATGTGACAACCGAGGAACCGCTGGCGCCGAGTTCGTCGCTGTGGGCAATGGAGCAGGTTCTGATCACGCCCCACACCGCCGGCGAGACCCGCCGCTACGAGGACAACGTCATCGAGATCCTGCTCGACAATCTGGGGCGTCTGTGGCGCGGCGATCAGCAATTGCGCAACCAGATCGTCTGAAGTTCCCGGCAACAGGAGCTGTGCCCTGCTTCGCCGCCGGAATGCGTCACGGGTCGTGAGCTGACCATCCGTGGCCTGAGTGAATGAGGCTTTAGCGCCGGCCGATAGCCTTCAGGTAATCGTCAGAGCGAATTCAGAAACGCAGCCAAATCGGCCTTCTGCTGGTCGCTCAGTCCGATCGTGAAGCGTTGATCATAGAACTCTACGACATCCTGCAAGGTGCCGGCGGAACCGTTGTGAAAGTATGGTGCGCGCGCGGCTAACCCGCGCAAGATCGGCCCTTTCAGCTTGCCGATATCAGCACATTGACCGGTGATCAGGGCGCGACCGGGGTCAGTCACCTCAAAAATCTGTCCGGCCAACGGGCCGGACGTGCACCAGAGGGTGAAGACTGGCAGGCCGGAGATGTCGACGGCGGGAGGGCTGTTGGCACCGGCGTTGGCGATGCCGATGTTCAGCGCCGCCTTGACCGAGTGATCGCCGGTGAAGGGCGTATCGTGGCAGGTCCCGCAGAACCCGGCGATGCTTGGTTGGTTGAGCACGTCGTTCAGCCCTGCCACTCCCGTGATATTGATCTTCGTTGTGTTGAAGACCTGCTCGCCGCGGGCGATCGCCGCGCGAGCGGCAGCCGCGGGGGAATGCCTGCCGAGGCCGCTCCATGCGTCATAGAGGCTGAAGACATCCGGGGTGAAGGGCACTCCTGTCGGATTGCTGCCAAGCGGATCATTGATCCCAATAAAGAAGTTCGCCAATTCCCGAGAAAGAGTTTCCGGTCCGCCAAGCGCGCCGTCTGCGGCCAGGTAGCCGGCTTGGTTGTCGATAATTTGTGCGGTGAAGACCCCGGAACCTCGGGGGGTATTTGCGCACAGCGACGGGGTATCGGCCGGCGTACAGCCTTCGAAGGCCACGATCTGCTGTTGCTGCGCTGGACTCGGGGTGGCCGCAGCTTGGGCGTGAATGAGCGTCGCATCGACCGCTTGGCTGAAAAGGCTCGGCTCGCGCCCGTCCCACATGATCGTGCTCAAGAAACCCAGATTAGTCGCCGGCAATGGACGGCGGTAAACCGACACGATACCGGTCGTGGGGCTGGTCAATCCGGTCAACGGGTTGGTGTTGCAGCCATAGGGATCGCTGACATTCAGGATCTGAAATTGCGCCGTCGCCGGCACCGGCAGGCCGATCCGGATCAGGCCCTTGTCCAGCAGAAGGCTGTACGCCTGCCGCTTAGCCCGCGGCGTCGAGACGTCGTCCGACGGACAGGTGGCGCCGTCGACCAAGCGAAACAGCGGGTCGTTGCTATCCGCTGCAAAACGATCGCGCGCGTGCTCTGCGCTGATCGTCCACCCGTCCTGCGGCTGATGACAGGTGAAGCAAGTGCGCCCATTACTGCCGAGATCCAGGAAAAAGGCGCTTTTTGCGGTTAACGTCGGTCCGTTCGGTTGCACGCTCGCAACCGCCCCGCTTGGGTCTTGGTCGATCTCTAGTTTCCGGATCAGGCGCGGTGTCGCCTGACTGCTCCGGTTGGCGTCCGGGAACAGCCTCTGCATTTCATGGGCGTGTGCATTTGCCCCGGCAAGTGCCGCCGACGAAGTGACTTGTGCGTGCGCCGAATAAGGAAGACCGGCAAGTGCGGCCATCAAAAGGCCCAAGAGTGTCAGGCTCGGTCGCATCGAACGCGTTTCCTCATTGGGGGCGGGTGGGGCGCTCATTAAGCCCCGGCGCGGCGGATCAAACGTGCCGATCCAGTTCGGCGCAGAGGATCGACACTCGGCCATATCGGTTTTCCGGAGGCCCGTTTAACTGCGCAACTCTACGCCTTAATAACCCCATCACAGTGTGAAGTCGTTCACATTGTTGTAAGAAATGGTGGACGCCCGCAGCGTGGGATTGCGGCCGAACATCTATGTCGAGTACTGCGTCGATCGTATTTCTCACGTGGCTGCCGTGTTTCTCACGTGGCTGCGGGATTTGGCGCTGGAGCGCAATATATCGGCGTTCCGCGACAAGATGCGGGCGGTTGCCGGGAGGGGCGGCCGCAGATACACTCATCGCGCGAATAAGCGAGAAGACGTTCGAGCAGTTCCGTGCATCGACCTGGGGAGATGCGGATGGCGAGCACCTTCTACGAACGGCCCATCCTCAACTCGCCCTATGCCAAGCCGCGATTTCACCATCCCCTCGACGAGCATGGTCAGCCGCTCGGTCTGCCGCCGGTCGAAGGGCGTCGGCCGTCGAAATTCATCGTTCCGGTGCCGGCCGCGAGGCGCAGGGGAGCGGCTGCCCAGGGCGCGCTGCCGCTTGAGACCTACAGCGACAATACGATCATCAATGAGATCCGGGGTCATGTCGACGCGTGGCGGAAGCTGCCCGGCGGCGCCGATTGGGGCGTCACGCCCACCACACAGCGTCTTCTAGAGCATTGGCGCAGCCCCGATTTCTCCCATCAACGGCCGTTCTTCTGCCAGATCGAGGCTGTCGAGACGCTGATCTGGCTGACCGAGGTCGCCCGCGGCAGAAGGCAGTACGCCAATCTGTGGCGTGCGATCGAGGCAGCCAATGCCGAGGCCAACCCGGAGCTTGTCCGCCTCGCCCTGAAAATGGCGACGGGGGCGGGCAAGACCACGGTGATGGCGATGATTATTGCCTGGCAGACGCTCAACGCCGTGCGCATGCCGGGCTCCGACCGCTTCGCACGCGCCTTCCTGATCGTCACCCCCGGCATCACCATCAAGGATCGGCTGCAGGTGCTCTACCCCGAGCACCCCGAGAGCTATTACCGCGCCCGCGAGCTATTGCCCAATGACATGCTCGGCGACATTGGCAAGGCGGCGATCGTCATTACCAACTATCACGCGTTCCTGCATCGCGAGACGCTTGGACTCTCGCGGGTCGGGCGCGCGTTCCTGACCGGCAACGACGCCGAGCCGGTAGAAACACGCGAGACCGACGGGCAGATGCTCGACCGCGCCTGCGGCAAGCTGCTCGCCTTCAAAAATGTCCTCGTGATCAACGACGAGGCGCATCATTGCTACCGCAAGCGGGCGATTTCCGAGGAGGGGGCGCTCGACCGCGACGGCCGCGCCGAGGCCGAGAATAACGACAAGATGGCGCGGCTGTGGATCAGCGGCATCGAGGCGCTGAAGCGCAAAATCGGGCTGCGCGCGGTCTATGACCTATCGGCGACGCCGTTTTTCCTGCGCGGCTCCGGCTATCGGGAGGGAACCCTGTTTCCCTGGGTGGTCTCCGATTTCAGTCTGATGGATGCGATCGAGTGCGGCATCGTCAAACTGCCGCGCATCCCGGTTGCCGACAATTTCGCCGCCGCGGACGATCCGGTCTACCGCAATTTGTGGCAGCATGTCGGCCGCGACCTGCTGCGCACGCGTCACCCGCTCGACCTGCCGGCGATGCTGCAAACCGCGCTTTACGCGCTCTATTCGAATTACGAGACCTATTACCACGAGTGGGACAAGGCGCGGGTCGGCGTGCCGCCGGTGTTCATCGTCGTGTGCCAGAACACCGCGATTTCGAAGCTCGTCTACGAGTGGATCGCCGGCTTCGAGCGCCTGCCGGAAGAAGACAACGAGACAATCGACGAGACCCGCGCCTTCCACCCGGGCGAGCTGAAGCTGTTCCGCAATTACGACGAGAGCGGCCAGCGGCTGACCCGGCCCAACACCCTGCTGATCGACAGCACCCAGATCGAGGCGGGCGACACGCTGGAAGGAGAATTCCGTGCCGCCGCGGCGCCTGAAATCCAGGCCCTCAAGGAGCAGCGCGCTCGCGAACGCGGCGCCGGCGACACCGCCGAACCGACCGATGGCGAATTATTGCGCGAGGTCATGAACACGGTCGGCCGCAAGGGGTCGCCTCGGCGAGCAGATCCGCTGCGTCGTTTCGGTGTCGATGCTGACCGAGGGCTGGGACGCCAACACCGTCACCCACATTCTCGGCGTCCGCGCCTTTGGCACGCAGCTGTTGTGCGAGCAGGTGGTCGGCCGCGGCCTGCGCCGGCTATCTTATGAACCAGGCAAGGACGGCGAATTGTTCGATGTCGAGTACGCGCAAGTCATGGGGATTCCGTTCGCCTTTACCGCGGGCGCGGTCCAGGCCCCGCCGACCAAGCCAAAGATCGCGACGCATGTCCACGCCGTGCCGCAGCGCGGCGAACTCGAGATTACCTTTCCGCGGGTCGAGGGGTTCCGCGTCGATCTGCCATCCGAGAATTTGACCGCTTCGTTCGACGAGAATTCACGGCTGGTGCTGACGCCGCGCGAGGTCGGCCCGTGCGAGGTGCTGATGCAGGGCATCGTCGGCGAGAGCATCACCTTGACCCCGGAGGTGATCGCCGCGTTTCGCCCGTCGGAGATCAGTTTCCGACTCGCAAAACATTTGCTTTACCGGCGACTTCCGCGACGAGGACGGCTTTGCGCGGCAGCACCTGTTTCCGCAGATCCAGCGCATCTGCAAGCGCTGGCTCGACGAGGGCTATCTGGTGGCCCAAGGCGTGCCGATCGGCGCGGTCGCTCTATCCTCGAAATTGCCGACACGGTCGCCGAGCTGATCGCCAACGCCATCGTCAGATCGACCGGCGACGAGCGGCCCGCCCGCGCCGTGCTCGATCCCTATCAGCCGTCGGGCTCGACCGCGTCGGTGAATTTCCAGACGACGCGGCCGGTCTATGCGACCGACCACCGCAAGAGCCATGTCAGCCACGTCGTGCTCGACAGCGAGTGGGAGGCCGAGCTGGCCCGCGTGCTGGAGGCGCATCCGCGCGTCGTCAGCTACGCCAAGAACCAGGGCATGCAGTTCGAGGTGCCGTACCGCATCGGGCGGGTGGCGCGGCATTACATTCCGGATTTCCTGGTCCGCCTCGATGTCGGCGGCGGGGAGATCGTCACCCTCGTGCTCGAAACCAAGGGCTATCGCGGGCTCGACGCGCAACTGAAGGCGGATGCGATGCGCACTTTGTGGATACCCGGCGTCAACGGGCTCGGCATCTATGGCCGTTGGGAATTCGCCGAGTTCCGCGAGGTCTTCGCGATCAAGGAGGAGTTCGGCCGCCTTGTCGAGCGGCTGACGGTGAAGGAGCTTGCCTGATGGCGCGCGGCCAGGGGAGACAGGCGCGGCCAAAGCAGGTTGGGGCGTTGCGCCACGGCGAGAAGCGGGTCAACATCCCGACGGCGGAGATGCAGAGCTTCTTCCAGCGCGAGGAAGACCATTCGCCACTGCCGCCAAAGCATTACCAGCGGCAAATGCCATTGGCCGAGGGCGAACGGCGCGAGCGCGACCCCGACCGCGACCCGCAGCTATTGTGGAACGGCATGCGCATTACCTTGACCGCGGCGCAGCGGCGCCAGCTCGCCGAGACTGGCGAAATCGAGATCGGCGAGGCGCAGCTGGTGTGGCGCGGCAAGGACAATCAGGACTGGTCCGACCTGATCGTGCGCACACCGCCGCTCTACATCCAGGAAAAGATCCACCCCAAGGCGATCATCGACGATCTGCGCCGGCGCAGCGCCGCGACCGACGAGGCCACATCGGATCAGCCGAGCCTCTTCGCCGATTTCAATGGCGTGCCGAGGGATGTCGCGGCCGAGTTCTACCAGCACGAGGCGCACTGGTCGAACCGCATGATCTGCGGCGACAGCCTCGCGGTAATGGCGAGCCTCGCCGAGCGCGAGCGATTGAAGGGCAAGGTCCAGTGCATCTATTTCGACCCGCCCTACGGCATCCGCTTCAACTCGAACTGGCAGGTCTCGACCCGCACCCGCGACGTCAAGGATGGCCGCCAGACCGACATCAGCCGCGAGCCCGAGCAGGTCAAAGCCTTCCGCGACACCTGGAAGGACGGCATCCACTCCTACCTGACCTATCTGCGCGACCGCCTGACCGTCGCCCGCGACCTGTTGACCGATAGTGGCTCGATCTTCGTCCAGATCGGCGACGAGAACGTGCACCGCGTGCGCGCGGTGATGGATGAGGTGTTTGGAAGCGATAATTTTGTTGCCTTTGTTTCCATTGAGAAAACAAGTAGTCAAACGCAAGACTATCTCGCGCCTGTAACTAGATTATATCTTATGGTGCAGCCAAATCAAAGGTGGCTTTGAAATATCAGGTCGCCCCTTCTGCCGAAAGAAGAGGTCGCGAGCGGCTCCGAGTGAGTATACTCGGCTTCAGCTGTCTGACACAACTCTGGAGACCGATGACATCGGGAGGAACGCGAAAGCGCCAGCCCGCCGGGTGATTTGAGAGTTTACCGCCAGGATAATCTGACGTCGCAAAGTATGGGGAGGACAAAGGGGCGAGGGTGCAGCATCCTGGTTCCCTGTTACCTCCGACGGTCGAAGTTTTCCGGCCAAGCATGCAAAACCGGTGGAAGACTAATGAGGTTGGTATGGGCCGACTAATAAAGGCCCAGCGGGCAGAAGCCCGTGGAACGAGCTTATCCTATGTCCGGTATTTTGATGACTTCCCTGTCTCTTTGATCAACAACATATGGCGCGACGTCAAATTCTCTAGCCGTTCGCGAAGAAAAATCCTACATCGTCCAGACATCGGCCTCGATGATTGGCCGCTGCATCCTGATGACCACCGATCCCGGCGACCTTGTGCTCGATCCGACCTGCGGCTCGGGACGACGGCTTATGTCGCCGAGCAATGGGGGCGGCGGTGGATCACGATCGACACCAGCCGGGTCGCGCTGGCCTTGGCGCGGACGCGGCTGATGGCGGCGCGTTATCCCTGGTATCTGCTCGCCGACAGCCCGGAAGGCCGGCGCAAGGAGGCCGAGCTGACCGGCAAGCCGCCATTCGACGGCCCGACCCGCAACGATCTGCGCCAGGGCTTTGTCTATGAGCGGGTGCCGCACATCACGTTGAAGTCGATCGCCAACAATTCGCGCATCGACGACATCTGGGAGAAATGGCAGACGGTTCTCGAACCGTTGCGGGCGTCGCTGAACGCCGCCCTCGGCCGCTCTCCCGCCGTCATTCCGGGGCGCGGCGACGCCGCGAGCCCGGAACCTATGAACACCGCAGCATCGGAGGGCGCACCGGCGAATGTGTCTCGAACCCCGGCGTCCGTGCTCATGGGTTCCGGGCCCGGCGCTTCGCACCGTCCCGGAATGACAGAGCGGAGCGACGCCGGCGGTGAACCCGAGTGGCAGGAGTGGGAAATTCCGCGCGAGGCCGGCGCCGATTGGCCGGAGACGGCGCGCGCCGATCATGCCGCGTGGTGGCAGGCGCGCATCGCGCGCCAGCAGGAGATCGACGCCGCGATCGCCCAGGCCGCCGATGTCGAATTGCTCTATGACCGCCCCTATGCCGACAACGGCCGGGTCAGGGTCGCCGGCCCGTTCACGGTCGAGAGCCTGTCGCCGCACCGCATCGCCGCGAGTGACGAAACCGAACTGACCGACGACCTCGATGCCGCCGACGGAAAGCGCCGGCGCACCGGCGCGCCGCAAGTCGATTTCTCGCAGATCGTCATCGATTATCTGAAGAGCGCGGGCATCCATCAATCCGACAAGAGCGGCAAGATCGATTTCGACAGCGTCACACCATGGCCCGGCCATTGGGTAGGCGCCGAGGGGCATTTCCGCGAGCGCGACGAGATGCGCCGCGCCGCGATCCTGATCGGCCCGGAATACGGCACCGTCTCGCGCCCCGACCTGACCGCCGCCGCGCGCGAGGCCAACGAAGCCGGTTTCGACATGCTGATCGCCTGCGCCTTCAACTTTGACGCCCACTCCTCGGAACTCGACCGGCTCGGCCCATTGCCGATCCTGAAGGCGCGGATGAACCCCGACCTCCACATGTCCGACGAACTGAAGAATACCGGCAAGGGCAACCTTTTCGTCATTTTCGGCGAGCCCGACATCGACGTCGCGACACTCGACAGCGGCGAGATCACGGTCACGGTCAAGGGCGTCGATGTCTACGACCCCAATACCGGCGACATCCGTTCGAACGATGTGCGCGACATCGCCGCCTGGTTTATCGACACCGACTATAACGAAGAGAGCTTCTTTGTCCGCCACGCCTATTTTCTCGGCGCGAACGACCCGTACAAGGCATTGAAGACGGCACTGCGCGCCGAGATCGACGAGGAGGCATGGTCGACTCTCTATCGCGCCACCAGCCGCCCGTTTCCGCGGCCGCGCGACGGGGTGATCGCGGTCAAGGTCATCAACCACTTCGGCGACGAGGTGATGAAGGTCTACCGGGTCTAGGCGCGTATGCGCTTTCTGCTCGCCGACAGCTTTACCGGCGCGCTGGCCCGGCTGCCCGCGGCCGAGGCGAAGGCAGTCAAGACCACGGTCGTCGATTTGCAGATCGACCCCGCCGGCAAGGGGCTGTCACTGCACCGCATTGACAAGTCGAGGGATCAGAATTTCTGGTCGGTCCGGGTCGGCCGCGATCTGCGGCTGATCGTGCACCGGACGGAAGACAGCCTGCTCGTCGCCTATGTCGATCACCACGACAAAGCCTATGCCTGGGCCGAGCGGCGGCGGATCGAGACGCATCCTTCGACCGGCGCGGTCCAGATCGTCGAGGTGCGCGAGTGGGTGGAAGAGGTTGCCCCCGCGCTGCCGAACGCGCCGGCGATCCCGGCCGCTGCAGCCGGCGACCAGCTGCTGTTCGCCTCGCTCGGCGATGGCGCCCTGTTGTCCGCCGGGGTGCCCTCCGATTGGCTCGGCGATGTGCGCGCCACGACCGAAGACGGATTTTTTGATGTCGCCGCGCATTTGCCCGCCGAGGCCGCCGAAGCGCTGCTGCAATTTGCCGCTTCCGGCACGCTGCCCGCACCGCCGCCGCCGGTCGAGCGTGACCCCTATACGCACCCCGACGCGCAGCGCCGCATCCGGCTTGTCGTGGACGAGGAGGAACTGCGCCAGGCGCTCGATTATCCGTGGGAGCGGTGGAGTGTGTTCCTGCATCCCACGCAGCGCGCGATGGTCGAACGCCGGTTCTCGGGCCCGGCCCGAGTGTGCGGCTCGGCCGGAACCGGCAAGACCGTTGTCGCCCTGCATCGGGCGGTTGGTCTGGCGCGGGCGAACCCGCAGGCCCGGGTGCTGCTGACGACGTTTTCCGAGCCATTGGCGCGCGCGCTCGCGGCGAAGCTCAAAGTTCTCGCCCCGGAGACTGGCGGCATCGTGCCGCGGATCACCGTCACCGACTGGCAGAGCATGGCGAGCGAGCTGTTTCAGCTGATCCATGGCCGCCGCCCGCGGATCGTCTCCCCCGATGCGCTGCGCACGATGATCGGGGAGGCGGCTACCGCGGCCGGGGTAAAGGGTTTCACCTCGCGCTTTTTGTTGTCCGAGTGGACCAATGTCGTCGATGCCTGGGGCATAGACGGGCTGGCGCGTTATGCGAAGGTGCCCCGGCTCGGGCGCCGGACACCGCTTGGGCCGCGCCAGCGAGAGCGGCTTTGGTCGGTCTTCGGGCCGGTCGCGAGGGCCCTGCACGAACGGGACATCTTCACCCGCGCCGGGGTGTGTCGCGATGTTGCGGCCGACTATGCGACGCGGGAGAGCAAGCCGTTCGACCATATCGTCGTCGACGAAGCGCAGGATCTGGGGCCCGCCGAACTCTCCCTTCTCGCCGCCATCGCGCCGCCGGGCGCGGACGCATTATTTTTCGCCGGCGACAGCGGCCAGCGGATCTTCCAGCATCCGTTCTCCTGGAAGGCGCTCGGCATCGAGGTGCGAGGCCGCTCGGCAACTCTGAAGGTGTGCTACCGCACCTCGCGGCAGATCCGCAGCGTCGCCGATCGCCTGTTGCCCGGTGCGCTGCGCGACCCTGACGGAAACGAGGAGGAACGCAGCGGCACGGTCTCGGTGTTCGAAGGTCCTGCGCCCAGCATTGCGGTTCTCGCAGATGCCGGGCAGGAAACCGAGACGGTAGCGGATTTTCTCCGAAACTCGATCGCCGACGGCATTCGTCCCGACGAGATCGGTATCTTCGTCCGGTCGCCGGGCGAGATCGGCCGGGCTCGCGCCGCAACGGAAGGCGCCGGCCTCGGTGATCAGGTCGCGATCTCCGTCATGCATCTGGCAAAGGGCCTGGAGTTCCGCGCCGTCGTCGTGATGGCCTGCGATCAGGACGTCTTGCCGCTAGAGTCCCGCATCGCCGAAGCGGCGGACGAAGGAGAACTGGATGACATCTACGAAACCGAGCGGCAGCTGCTGTATGTCGCCTGCACCCGGGCGCGTGATCGCTTGTTGGTGACGGGTGTGGCACCCGGTTCAGAATTCCTGAAGGACCTGTGACGCAGCCCTGCCCCAATCCTTTACTGTCGGACCCGGTGGATGGAGCTGCGGGCTCCGCTCCGGTTATTGCTTGTAAGAAGGGTCGATGCGGTCGAGCTTGCGCAACAGGGCCGGCCATTCGAACCTGGCCGGATCATTGCGGCCGCCGGCGAGGCGAGCCCTGGCATTGTCATAGGCGGCGCTGACGACCGCGTCGCCGATCGGGTGGAATTCGGCGCCCGATTGCTGGAAGGCAAGCTGCATCGCACACGCCCGCTCCATACGATAGGTCGCGATAAACGCCGCGGCGATGCTGGTGCCGACGACCAGCAGGCCGTGATTGCGCAGCACCATGATATGGCGATCGCCGAAATCAGCCAGAAAGCGCGCGCGTTCCTCGGGGTTGCGCGCCGTGCCCTCGTAGTCGTGATAGGCGACGTCGCCGATCACCTGCAGCGCGTGCTGGTTGAGCGGCAGCAGCCCGGCTTTTTGCATCGACACGGCGCAGCCGGCAATCGAGTGAGTGTGGAGCACGCAAGCCACTTCCGGGCGCGCCATATGCACCGAACTCGGGATCGCAAAACCGCCGCGGTTGATCTCGGATGGCGAGGGCTCGACCTTGTTGCCGTCGCGATCGATCTTGACCAGCGACGATGCGGTCACCTCGTCGAACAGCAGGCCATAGGGGTTGATCAGAAAATGGTCGTCCCGGCCCGGCACGCGCGCCGTGATCCGGGTATTGATCAGGTCCGACCATCCGAACAGATCGACCAGGCGATAGCACGCGGCAAGATCGCACCGCGTCTGCCATTCCTCGGCCGGCATCCGCGCCGGCATTGCCGTCACCGTCGGCGCCATGGGCTTCCTCCAATACCAACAGCTACGCTGGAGATCAGCGCATCCCTTCAACCCGCGGTCAAGCCGCCCGACCCCGGGCGATCCTGTGGCAGCAGATTTCCGCCGTGCTATGGGACAACGCCATCCAGGCCTATGCTCGCGCTGCGGATTTGACCGCCAATCTGTTCAACGGGGCAATGACGACTGAACTTGGGCGGGAGGAGGCGGATGCTGCGACATCTGGTGACCGAACTGATCGGCATGGTCCTCGCATCTGGCTCTGCGGCCGCGTCATCGGCGAGTTCGGCGGATGCCGAACTGGTCGACGATCTCGTCGCCGCCAATCGCATTCTCGCCGATCAGGGCGTGCTCGACGGCTTCGGTCATGTCAGTGCCCGGCACGACAAGGACCCGGGCCGCTTCTTGCTGGCGCGAAGCATGGCGCCGGCGCTGGTCACCGCGGCCGATATCATCGAATTCGATCTCGACAGCAACGCCGTCGATGGCCGCGGTCGCACCGCTTATCTCGAGCGCTTCATCCATGGCGAGATCTACAAAGCCCAGCCCGCGGTGCACGCGGTCGTGCACAGCCACTCGCCGGCGGTGATCCCGTTTGGCGTCGCCGGCGTGGCGCTGCGGCCGATATTCCATCTCGGCGGATTTCTTGGACCCGGGGTCCCGGTGTTCGAGATCCGGGACGCGGGCGGGCCGGCCACCGACATGCTGATCCGCAATCCGGCGCTCGGCGCGGCTCTGGCCAAAACCATCGGGGGCGCGCCGGTCGCGTTGATGCGCGGCCATGGCAACGTCGTCGCCGGCCGGTCGGTCCAGGAAGCCGTGTTCCGCGCCGTCTATACCGAGGTCAACGCCCGGCTCGCCAGCGAAGCGCTCCGCCTGGGAGGAGGGCAGGTCGTCTTCCTCAACGAAGCGGAAGCCAAAGCGGCGGCCGAGACCAACAGCGCGCAGATCGGCCGGCCGTGGGAGTTGTGGAAGGCCAAGGCGCTCGCAAAAAGCCGCTGAGGGTGCGCCTTACCATGTTCCGCGCCGATCCGCCCGGATCTAGCCGCCCCACCAGATCACCAGCCGCCGATCTCGAGCGGGGGTAACCATCGATGCCGATGCCGAAAGAGATCCGCCTCAACGCATTCGACATGAATTGCGTCGGTCACCAGTCGCCGGGATTGTGGACCCATCCCCGCGACCAATCGGACAGGTACAACAGCCTCGATTACTGGGTGGCGTTGGCCCGCATTCTGGAAAGAGGAAAATTCGACGCGCTGTTTCTGGCCGATGTGCTAGGGATTTACGATGTCTACCGGGGCGCGCCGCGCACGGCATTGGAAAATGCGGTGCAGGTCCCGGTCAATGATCCGCTAATGGTCATCCCAGCGATGGCCTACGTCACCCGCCATCTCGGCTTCGGCGTAACCTGCGCCCTGACCTACGAGCAACCCTACCCTTTCGCCCGCCGCATGTCGACCTTGGACCACCTGACGAACGGCCGCATCGGCTGGAACATCGTCACCGGCTATCTCGAAAGTGCCGCACGCGGGGTCGGCACGCGGCAGGAAGGCCACGATACCCGCTACGAGATCGCCGAGGACTATATGCAGGCGGTCTACCAGCTGTGGGAGGCGAGCTGGGAGGATGGCGCCGTGCTGCGGGATCGGCGAGGGCGGAAATTCGCCGATGCCGACCGCATCCACCGGGTCACCCATAACGGCCCGTATTTTCAGCTCAACGCCATCCACCTCTGCGAACCCTCGCCGCAGCGCACGCCGGTGTTGTACCAGGCCGGCGCCTCGACTCGCGGTCGGGAGTTCGCGGCACAGCACGCCGAATGCGTTTTCATCAATGGCCCGTCGAAGAAAATCATCGCCAACATCGTCGCTGATATCCGACGCCGGGCGGCCGCGTGTGGCCGCGACCCCGCGCAAATCCTGATCTTCACGATGATGACCGTCATCACCGCAGCGACGCGCGAGGCGGCTCGCGAGAAGCTCGAAGACTATCTGCGCTATGTCAGCGAGGAAGGTGCGCTGGCCTTGATGTCCGGGTGGACCGGGGTCGATTTCTCGACACTGCCGCCGGACCAGCCGGTGCGGTTTGACCAACGCGATGCGATGACCTCGGCCTTGGAAGCCTTCACCATCGCCGACCCGGAGCGCAGCTGGACGGTACGCGAGATCGCGCGCCACGCGGCAATCGGCGGACGCGGGCCGGTCATCGTCGGCTCGTTCAGCGATATCGCCGACGAATTGCAAGCCTGGATGGCCGACACCGACATCGACGGTTTCAACTTGGCTTACGCGGTGACGCCGGAAACCTTCTCCGACTTCGTCGATCTCGTCGTGCCGGAACTACAGCGGCGCGGCGTCTATAAACGCAACTACGCGGCGGGAACCTTGCGAGAAAAGCTGTTCGGTCCCGGCCATGCCCGTCTGCCGGCAAACCACCCGGCGGCACGGGTCCGTCAGCAGCCAAATCGAACCTGCTAGCGCTCTGAACTTTAGAGATGGACCCCATTCCCTGTCCTCGTCGCGCCGGCGAAAGCGGCGGTCCGGGTACCGACGGCACGGTGCTTGCGCGGCACTTTGTTGACTCTGTCCCAGCTGTCTTTCATCGTTCACCAGGCATTTTTTGAGCGCCGGACCACAGACGACGATGAACCCGCCAGACGCCGCGTGGCAGCAATTGATCTCCGCATCGCATGGGTCCGGCCGCAAGGCGGCACTCGCGATCACCGGCGGCGGCAGTGGCGCGGTCGGCGAGTTGCTTCGCGTTCCCGGCGGCTCGCGGCTGCTGATCGAGGCGCAAATTCCCTACGACGCACAGGCGCTTGCCGCGTTTCTCGGCTTCGCGCCGGCACAGGCGTGCAGCTCCGACACCGCGATCGCGATGGCCCGAACCGCCCGGGCCCGCGCCGCCAGGCTGACGCCGGGCATCGGCATTGGGGCGGGCGCCGATCTCGTTGGCCTGGGTGCGACGGCGGCGCTGGTCAGCGATCGCCCGCGTCGAGGCGAGCATCGCTTTCACATCGCCTTCGCCAACGCCGCCATTGTCGCGCACTGCACTTGCGTCTTGGCCAAGGGCCGGCGTGATCGCGCCGCTGAAGAAGACCTCGTGTCGCGCGCCATCGTCCTGTGGCTGGCCCGCGCCTGCGGGGTTGCCGCGCCGACGCCGCAGAGCCTCATCGATGCCGACGAACATTATGCCGAGACGGTGGCGGCGGTTGGGGCGGCCGGCGATACGGTCGATCAGCTCTTGGCCGGCGAACTCGATCGCCTCACCGTCCAGCCCGATGGCCAAATGGTGCTGTCGGCGCCGCGGCCCTCGGTATTGTTCCCGGGTTCCTTCAACCCGATGCATGAGGGGCACGTCTTGCTGGCGCGGGTCGCCGAAGATCTCAAGCAGCAGCCCTTGGCATTCGAAATCTCGGTCACCAACGTCGACAAGCCGCCGCTGGCGGGCGAGACGGTGCGGCGCCGGCTCGCGCAATTCGCCTGGAAGTCTTCGGTCGAACTGACGCGGGCGCCTACCTTCGTCGAAAAGTCGCGGTTGTTTCCGGGGACCACGTTTGTGGTCGGCGCGGATACCGCAGAGCGGCTGTTTGGGCCGCAATATTACGGCGACGACGAGGCTCGGATGCACCTGGCGCTCGGTGAAATCGCCAATTCCGGAGGCAGCTTCCTGGTCGCCGTGCGCATCGACGCGGGCGGTCGCGTCCGCGCCCTCGCCGACATCCCGGTGCCGCGGCGCTATGCCGACCTCTTTACCGAAATCCCCGAGCACCGCTTCCGCGTCGACACTTCCTCATCCGCGATCCGGGCCAGGGGCGGTCCGGAGCTGGGGCTTGCGGTCGGCAATTCATAGCGAGCCTCGGGAGCGCGCGTGCCGCTTTGCCGGACCGCACCTGATCGGGCGTCGCTTGCCGCGAAACGCTTTCGAAAACGCGCCCGATTGGCGTAAAACGTCTGCCCGCACACCCCACCGGCCGCGACCAACGCGGCGCCCTCAGCGTCGGAGGAGATGTTATGCCATTCTATCAAAAAGGCGATATTCGCATTCGCTACGAGGAGACCGGCTCGGGCTTCCCACTGCTGGTCACCCCCGGCGGCGGCCTCAATTCGCGCGTCAGCAACTGGCCGACCGCCGTCATCAATGCAATGGAAGAGTTCAAGAACGACTTCCGCTGCATCACGATGGACCAGCGCAATGCCAATGGCGGCGAATCGACCGGGCCGGTGCCAGTCGACAGGGCGTGGGACGCGTTCGCCGACGACCAGCTCGGGCTGATGGACCACCTCGGCATCCGCGAATTCTTTTACATGGGCTACTGCATCGGCGGTTGCTTTGCCGGGAAGCTATTGCAGCGGGCGCCAAACCGCGTCGTCGCCGCGGTGTTCTGCCAGTCCGTCGGCCACCGGCCGGAAGACCCCGACGTCATGGTGCGGCACAGCCACGACAATTGGCTCGCCGATTTCCGCGCCCGCCGACCCGAGGTGTCGATGGACACGATCGAGAAGTATTTCCACAGCTTGTGGCGCGCCCAGCCTGATTTCCTGTACAGCGTGCCGCGCGAGTTCATCAAGAACTGCCGGACGCCAATCCTCGTCTTGCCGGACGACACGCCCTCGCATCCGCTGCAAACCTCGATCGACGTGGCCTCGCTGGCGCCGAACGCCGAGATCACCGTGTTTCCGTGGCGCGAGCCGCCGGAACTCAAGGCGCGCACGATCAACCGCGTGCGCAGCTTCCTCAAACCGCTGATCCCGCTTCGCGCCGCCGCGCAGTAGCTTGCGGCTTCCGCCACCCGTCTCAAAAAGCCGTGCCGTCGTCAACGGCGGGGCCATCTCAAAGGCGCGGCTTGGGGGAGGCGCAGGGTCGGTAGCAAATCCGCGCATTGTCCAGTGGTCTGAACCATACAGCGGTCTGAACCATCCAGTGGTCTGAACCATACAGATGGATCCCAGTCCCTGTCCTCTTCGCCCCCGCGAAAGCGGGGGTCCAGGTGCGGCATGATGCTTGCGGCCCACCCGTTCACGTCAAGGGCAGGCTCTGGGTCCCCCGTTTTCGCGGGCATGACGAAAACTCGGATGGGTACCAGCGTCAAATTCGTGCCACTAGCAGCCGCGACCACCGGATGCTTAGCAAGGGCCGAGCATCGCGCCGCGCACCGGCGGATCGACATCGCCACGCCGACGCCGGCGTTCGCGCGCCAGCCGTTCGAATAACAGCTCGATGCTGTGCCGATCGACGCCGTCGCTCTTCATGACAAGGCCGATCAGCGGGTCGCAGACCAGCTTGGCCAAGCTGCAGCGGCTGGCAACGGCCTCGCCGTCAATCTCCCGGTTCATCGCTTTTGTCCCTCCAAATCGGGTCCGCTCCGGATGGCAAATAGCTGGGCGGCCGGCTGCGATCTCGCCATCCCGCAGCTTGCCAGGGCGCGCCGCTGCACCGGCCAGTCAGCATGGTGGCGCATGTTTCCGAGCTGTTCCGCTTGTTGCGCAGCGATATCTTTGCCCGCTGAGGACTTGCGAGTGAAGCGAAGAGATATCCGATTCAATTGGTCGCTCTACCAGCCGGTCTTGCCGTGCTGTGCGATCTACTCCGCGCAATGAGCTGCGTTTATTAAGGGAGAAATTACGCCTGCTCGATCGAAAGCGATCGAGGCACGGCGGGGTGCGGGTCGCCCGGAACCGCTACCAACGCGAGCCGATGCCGCCCGCCGGCGATGCGGCTGGCCGCCGGGGCTTGGCGCCGGCTATAATCGCGGCCGGTGCCTGCGGAGGATCGGGATGCATCTGTTCAAAGAACATGGCGTGGCCGACCTCGAAGCGGTCGCCGGGACCATCCCGGTCATCGATTACGGCGCCTATTTCGCCGGCGAGCCGGGTGCCCTCGACCGGGTCGCGGCCGCGGTGCGGCAGGCCTGCGAAACCGTCGGGTTCTTCTATGCCCTGAACCACGGCGTGCCGGACGAGTTGGTCGAGCGCGCCTTTGCCGCCTCGCGCCGGTTTCACGCGCTGCCGCTAGATCAAAAGCTGGCGCTCAGGCTCAACGACAACAATATCGGCTATCTGCCGGTGAACGCCTCGGTGCAGGGCGCCTCGACCGTGCACAAGGCGACCCGGCCGAACCAGAACGAGAGCTTCTTCATCAGCCACGACCGCGCCGCCGACCACCCCGACGTGATCGCCGGCAAGGCCCTGCGCGGGCGCAACCAGTGGCCGGCGGAATTGCCGCAGATTCGCGCCGACATGATGGCCTATTTCGCCGCACTCGGCGCGATGTGCGACCGGATGCTGCCGCCCTTCGCCGTGGCGCTGGGCATGCCGCGGGATTTCTTCGCGCCCTATTTCGCCGACGAGGCGCACGCCACCGCGCGCTTTCTGCATTATCCGCCGCAGAGCGTGGTCGAGGACAATCTGTTCGGCCAGGGCCCGCACACCGACAACAGCTTCATGACCGCCTTGGCGCGTACCGAGGTGCCGGGGCTGGCGGTGCGGCTGCCGCCCAACGGACCCTCGGGCGATAAATGGTTTGCGCCGCCGCTGATCCCCGGCACCTTTCTGATCAATCTCGGCAACATGATGCGGCGCTGGTCGAACGACCGCTTTCTGTCGACCCCGCATGGTGTCCTGAACGATTCGGGGACCGACCGCTATTCGATCGCCTATTTCCACAGCCCGAACCCGGACCGGGTCATCGACTGCCTGGCCAGTTGTGTGGGTCCCGGCAATCCGGCGCGCTATCGGCCGGCGGTCTATCGCGACCTGGTGCTCGAATTCTACCGGGCGAACTACTTTCACCAGAAGGGCCACCGCTCCGCAGCCGCAGCCGAGGCCGCCGAATAGAACCAGGAGCGCCAATGTCCGACCTCGACCGGTTGATCGGCGACCGCCGCGACGCCGAATGGGACCCCGAAACCCCGACCGAGCGCCCCGGCGACCGCGACAAGAACATGCGCCTCTTCGAAGACGCCAACCGCACCTCGCCCAGCGGCTGAGGGATCGGCGATGACGGTGAAGCTCTACGCCTTTACCTGCGGCACGGTGACCGGCGAGTTCGGCCATTTGATGGAGGGCGGTGAGGGCGATATCACGGTGCCGATCCCGGTCTACCTGATCGAGCATCCGAAGGGCCGCGCGCTGTTCGACACCGGGATGCATCCCGATTGCCAGCATGACCCGGCGGTCCGGCTCGGCGGCCGGCTGGCGGGCCTGTTCACGATCGGCTTTGCGCCGGGGGAGGAGATCAGCGCCCGGCTCGAGGCGATCGACCGCGACCCCGGCCGGATCGACCTCGTCATCAATTCGCATTTCCATTTCGACCACGTCGGCGGCAACGCGCTGATCCCGAATGCGACGATGCTGGTGCAGCGGCGCGAATGGGATGCCGGCATGGACCCCGACACCGCGGCCAGGCGCGGCTTCAACCCGCGCGACTTCGACCTCGGGCACAAGCTGCGCCTGGTCGATGGCGAGCATGACGTGTTCGGCGACGGCCGGGTCGTATGCCTGCCGACCTACGGCCACACCCCCGGGCACCAGTCGCTGCGGCTGCGGCTCGACCAGGGCGAAATCGTGCTCGCGGCCGATGCCTGCTACTTCTGCCAAACCCTGCGCGAGCGGCGCCTGCCGCGCAACGTCGATGACCGCGCGGCGATGCTCGCCTCGCTCGACCAGCTCGCGGCGCTCGAACAAGGCGGCGCCCGCATCTTCTTCGGCCACGACCCGGAATTCTGGCGCGGCGTGCCGCAAGCCCCGGCAGCGATCGCCTGAGATCGCGTGACCAAGCTCGGCATGGCCAAACTCCCGCGCGCGATCCTGTTCGACCTCGACGACACCTTGCTGGTGGCGTTCGGGCCGGCCGAGTCGCAATGGCGGCGGGTGATCGGCGGGTTCGCCGAGCGATTGGCGCCGCTTTCCGAGGCCGCGGTGATCGCCGCGATCCAGCGCAGTTCAAGCGAATTATGGGCCGATCCGGCGCAGCACAAGCACTGGCGTCACCGCATCATCGAGGCCCGCCGCCGCATCGTCGCCGACGCGTTCGCCGAATTGGCGGCTTTGGGCCACGACATCCCCGACCGGCTTTTGTGCGACCTGATCGCCGATCAGTACAATGCCTTGCACGACGCCGAATTGCGGCTCTTTCCCGATGCGCACGAGACCCTGCACCAGCTCAAGCAGCAAGGCGTGCGCCTGGCGCTGATCACCAATGGTGCGGCCGAGCCGCAGCGCAAGAAGGTGATCCGCTTCGCCCTGGCCGAGCGCTTCGACCATGTCCAGATCGAGGGCGAGCACGGTTTTGGCAAGCCCGAGGAGCGCGCCTATACCCATGCGATGAGCGCCCTCGGGGTCGGACCCGGCGACACCTGGATGGTCGGCGATAATCTCGAATGGGAAATCGCCGCACCGCAGCGGCTCGGCATCCACGCGATCTGGCATGACGGCTACGGCACCGGGCTGCCGCCCGACTGCCCGGTCCGACCCGACCGGATCATCCGCACCCTGCCCGAGTTGCTGCGCTAGCCGGCCGGCTGCTGCATGGCCGGCTGTTGGACCGTGTCGTCTTGCGCCTGATCCTGCTGGGCCAGGCCCTGATCCGCGCCGATCTGCGCGCCGCTCCCTGGCCGGGTTTGGCCGAGCTGGCGGCGATGCTGGCCCGCGCCGATCTGTGCTTTTCCGATCTCGAAACCGCGATCCGCAGCCCGTCGGCCGAGGCGCCGACCCGCGACGGGGTGTTCCTCCATGCCGCCGATCCCGCCGTGCTCGATTGCCTCGACGATCTGTCGATCCGGCTCCTCGCGACCGCGAACAACCATGTTTGGGATCTCGGCGGCGGCGGCATCATCGGCATGGTGGACGAACTCGACCGCCGTGGTCTCGCCCATGCCGGGGCCAGCGCCGATCTCGCCGCGGCGGCGGCCCCGGCCTACCGCCCGACCGCGGCGGGTAGGGTGGCCCTGGTGGCGGCGGCGAGCGGCGCCATTCGCGACGGCGCCGCCGCGAGCCCGACCCGGCCCGGGGTCAACGAATTGCGCCGCGGCTCGGACGGTCGGCTGCACCCGGCCGATCTCGCCCGCATTCTGGCGTCGATCGCCGCGGCGACGGCCGAGGCCGACATCGTGCTGGCCTATCACCACAACCATATCCTCGAAGATGGCGGCCGGAGCACCCCGCGATGGCAGCGCGAATTCGCACATCGCTGCATCGATGCCGGCGCCGCGCTCTATGCGAGCCACGGCGCGCCGCGCCTGCATGGCATCGAAATCTATCGCGACCGGCCGATCTTCTACGATCTCGGCAACCTGATCTTTCAGACCGCGACCGCCGAAGGCCACTACGACGAAGCCGTATGGCAGAGCGTCGTCGCCGCGTGCCGATTTGATGGCGGCCGGTTTGTCGACATGACCCTGACCCCGCTGCAGCTCGACCCCCGAGGGCTCGGCGGCGCCGGCGACCTCGCCACCCGCGGCCGGCCCTCGATCGCAACCGGCGCTGCGGCGCGCTCGATCCTCGACCGTCTGGCCGAGCTGTCGCGGCCATTCGGCACGGCCCTCGAGCGGCATGGCGACACCGCGATCATCCGCCTCCCGCCATGAGGCCGGCCGATCCATCGGCGCACGCACGCGATCGGGATTGACCGCGGGCGCCGGACGGTATCCGATTGGGGACTTAGCGGAACCAGCCGCCATCGGGAGGACCAGCCGGCGATGAGCATCAAGGGCAAGGCCAACATTGTCGGGATTTTCGAGCACCCGACGCGCAAGGCCGACGACAAATCGCTGTTCCAATTGCACGCCGAGTGTGCTGCGGGCGCGCTCGCCGACGCCGGTCTGACGAAGGACGACATCGACGGCTATTTCTGCGCCTCCGGCGACACGCCCGGCCTCGGCGCCTTGTCGATGATCGACTATCTCGGATTGAAATTGCGCCACTGGGATTCGACCGATACCGGCGGTTCGTCGTACCTCTTGCAGGTCGGCCACGCGGCCGAGGCGATCGCCGCTGGCAAATGCTCGGTGGCGCTGATCACCCTCGCCGGCCGGCCGCGCACCGAGGGGGTGGCGACCGGCACCACCCCGCGCGCCCCGACGGTGCAGTCGGCCGAGACCGCGTTCGAGAACCCCTACGCGCCGGCCACCGCCAATATGTACGCGATGTGCGCGATGCGGCACATGTACCAGTACGGCACCACCAGCGAACAATTGGCCTGGGTCAAGGTCGCGGCCTCGCATCACGCGCAGTACAACCCGCATGCGATGCTGCGCGACGTGGTCACGGTCGAGGACGTGGTCAATTCGCCGATGATCGCCGACCCGCTGCACCGGCTCGATTGTTGCGTGATCAGCGATGGCGGCGGCGCCATCATCGTCGCGGCACCCGAGGTGGCGCGCAGCTTGAAGCGGCCCCTGGTCCGGATCATCGGCGCCGGCGAGGCGCCCAAGCACCAGATGGGCGGCCAGATCGACCTGACCTATTCGGGCGCGGTGTGGTCCGGGCCAAAGGCCTTCGAGGAGGCCGGGGTCAAGCCCGCCGACATCAAATACGCCTCGATCTACGACAGCTTTACGATCACCGTCGTGATGCAGATCGAGGATCTGGGCTTTTGCGAGAAGGGGCAGGGCGGCCGGTTCGTGTCCGACGGCAATCTGATCTCGGGCACCGGCAAACTGCCGTTCAACACCGATGGCGGCGGCCTGTGCAACAACCACCCGTCCAACCGCGGCGGGCTGACCAAAGTGGTCGAGGCGGTGCGGCAATTGCGCGGCGAGGCCCATCCGAAGGTGCAGGTGCCGAACTGCGATCTCGCATTGGCGCACGGCACTGGCGGCTCGCTCGGCACCCGCCACGGCGCGGCCACCGTAATCATGGAGCGGGAGTGAACGCGATGCAGAGCCAGGAACGCCAGGAGCGCAAGATCCAGGCGCCGGTGCCCAATCTCGAAACCAAGGCGTTCTGGGAGGCCGCGGGCGAGGGCAAGCTGATGATCGGCAAGTGCACTGCGTGCGGTAAGACCTATTATTACCCGCGCGCGCTGTGCCCGTTCTGCCTCAGCGACAAGACCGGATTGCAGCAGGCCTCGGGCAACGGGGTGATTTACACCTACAGCGTGATGCGCCGCGCGCCGATCCCGTACGCGATCGCCTATGTAACCTTGGCCGAGGGGCCGACGATGATGACCAACATCGTCGATTGCGACCTCGACCAGATCAAGATCGGCCAGCCCGTCCGCCTCGTCTTCAAAGAGAGCGATGGCGGCCCGCCGGTCCCGATGTTCACCCCGGCCTAACAGTTGATAAACACCGTCCCGCATCATCGACCTGAATTGGCGCGACAGGATCAGCATCGATCCCGCAATCCATCACGGGAAGCCTTGTATCAAAGGCACGCGCGCCCCCGTCAGCGTGATTGTCGGCGGCATCGCCGATGGCGACACGGCCGAGCAGATCATGCAGTCCTGGCGCTCGCCAATTGACAAGCGGAGGATGTCAAGGCGGCTCTGAAATTTGCGGCCAAGGCGATGAACGACTCTGATCCGCCATCAACAAGCGCTGGCGTCAGGTGGCCCGCCAGACAGCGGATCGTCGGCTGCCATCACCGAGCGCGGCACGGGCCGAGCCTGATTCTTGGAGTCCTGGCCCGCAATTGACAGCGGTAGGATGCTCCACAGGCGGCTCTTCGAAATTCCTGCGGCCATAGGCGACTGAACGACGCTGATCCGCCTCGTAGCAAGCACGCCTAGTGAGCGCGGATAAATATGCGGAAACTTGGCGGCGATGGCGGTCGCAGGTTCTTCCTGGCGGCAGCGGTTAGCCTTATAGGGATAATATTGAATATCGCCTGTGTTGTTAGGCCGAAAGCGTCGCTGCTTCACCTATTATCCTGGTTTTGTGTAGAGGCTGATTCTGACCCTCATGCTGATTGTCTGGATAATTTGGTTCGACTGTCCACGCTGCGGCCATGTTTTCAGTTTCTCTGCGGGCCGCTTGAACCTTTATCGATGCGTGCATTGCGGCCTCCCGATCGGCGCGAAGCACGACCCGTGCACCAGCGCAAGCTGATCTTATTCTTTATTGTCATTGTGAGCGAAGCGAAGCAATCTCGCGGATCATGATGGTCGATGAGACTGCATCGTCGCCCTGCGGCTCCTCGCAATTACGCTACTTACGGAGAGAAAAAGATGGACACGCTCGAAGCCAACTTCTCGAACCGGCCGGCGCATATCAGCCCGGAGGAATGGAAGGTGCGGGTCGATCTTGCCGCCTGCTATCGGCTGATCGCCCATTTCGGCTGGGACGATCTGGTGCTGACCCATAATTCGGCGCGGGTGCCCGGCACCACCGACCAGATGCTGATCAACCCGTCGGGACTGATGTTCGACGAGATCACCGCCTCGAACCTCTTGAAGGTCGATATTTCCGACGGTCATCTGATCGAGCCCTCGGAATACGAGCCGATCAACGCCGGCGTCGTGATCCATGGTGCGATCTATCTCGGCCGGCCCGACGTCGAGTGCGTCGTCCACACCCACACCGAGGCCGACATCGCGGTCGGCGCGCTGGAAGAGGGGCTGCTGCCGCTCTCGCAATGGGCGATGCGCTTCTACAACCGCCTCGGCTACCATGATTACGAGGGCGTCTCGCTGGAGATGGACGAGCGCGAACGGCTGCAATACGACATCGCCCAGTATCCGGTGCTGGTGTTGCGCAACCACGGCCTCTTGGCCACCGGCCGCAATGTCGCCGAAGCGTTTTCGCTGACCTACCATTTCGAGCGTTCGGCCGAAGCGCAGCTGAAGATCCAGGCCGCGGTCGCCGCCGGCGCCAGGATGGTGGTGCCGTCGGCCGAAACCTGCGAACGCCAGGCCGCTCAGTTTTCGGGCAACATGCCGCGCCTCCAGGGCCAGCGCGAATGGCCGGCCTTGCTGCGGCTGTGCGATCGCCTCGATCCCGGCTACAAGAGCTGATCCAGCGAAAGGCTGCCCGATGAAAATCACCGGCATCCGCGCCAATATCGTCGCCCTCCCGGCCGACGAGCCGCTCGCCGGCGCCGCCGAAAACCCGAACGGCACCCGCCCGATCGTTACCCTCGAAGTCGAGACCGATGCCGGCGAGGTCGGGGTCGGCGCCACCTATTTCGGCGGCTCCCTAACCGGGTCCCTCAATCGCGCGGTCGAGGAATTGGGTGCGCTCTGCGTCGGCGAAGACCCGGTGCGGGTCGAGATGATCGCCGCCAAATTGCGCGCGGCGGCGGGCTCGGCCGGGCCGGGCGGCATCTTCAACCTGGCGCATTCGGCGATCGACACCGCGCTGTGGGACCTGCGCGCAAAATCGATGAGCCTGCCGTTGTGGAAATTGCTCGGCGGCGCTCGCGACCGGGTCCCGACCTATGCCAGCGGCGCGCTGATGCGCGGGCTCCCGCTCGACCGCGTGGTCAAGGCCGCCGCCACCCTCAAGGACAAGGGCTGGCGCGAGATGAAGACGCAGCTCGCATTACCCGGCGAGACCACGCCGGCGAGGGAGGTCGAGCGCATGCGCCGGGTGCGCGAGGCGATCGGCCCCGACCTCAAGCTGATGTGCGACATCAACCAGCGCTGGCGGCCGGAGCAGGCGATCGACATCGGCCGCCGGGTCGAGGATGCCGGCGTCGGCCTATTTTGGCTCGAAGACGTGACCACCGCCGACGATTACCCCGGCCTCGCCCGTGTCACCGCCGCGCTGTCGACGCCGATCGCCGGCGGCGAATATGTCTGGGGCATCGCGCCGTTCCGCCATATGGTCGAGGCGCGCTCGGTCGATGTGGTGATGATCGACCTGGTGCGGGTCGGCGGCATCACCCAGTGGCTCAAGGTCGCCGGCATGGCCGAGGCGTTCAACCTGCCGGTGGTCAGCCATCTTATCCCGGAGGTCCACGTTCACTTGATCGGCGCCGTCCCGAACGGGCTGACCGTCGAATACATGCCGTGGCTGATGCCGCTGTTCGAGGAGGTGCCGCAGCAGCAGAACGGAGAGCTGGTCATGCCGACCGCACCCGGCCTCGGCCTCAAATTCAATAAAGCCACGATCGAGCGCTACCGCGTCGCCTGATCGGGGCCACGAACAGGAGGGACCGGATGCTCGACATCGTCATCGCCAATGGGCGCGCCGTGCTCCCCACCGGAGAGGAACGGGTCGATCTCGGCGTTGCCGGCGGCAAGATCGCCGCGATCGGCGCACCCGGCAGCCTCGCCGCGATCGGCGCCTCCCGCACCGTCGATGCCTCGGGACAGATCGTCATTCCGGGGGGGATCGACCCGCATGTCCACTGCCGCTGGCCGATCGTGGTGCCCGGCACCACCCAGCACCAGATGACCGACGGGCCGGCGCGGGTCAGCCAGGCGGCGTTGCATGGCGGCACCACGACGATCCTCGATTTCGCGCTGGTCGGCGACGGCGACACCGTGCAGCAGGCGATCGAGCGGCGTCAGCGGGAATGGGCCGGCGATTGCCATTGCGACTACGCGTTTCACACCATGGTGCAGGGCAAGCTCGCGCCGGAAATCCTGCCGCAGCTGGCCGAGGCGGTCGCCGCCGGCCATCCGAGCGTCAAGATCTTCACCACCGACATCACGCCCAGCCGCAAGGGCCGGATGGTCGATTTCGGCGACATCTGGGAGGTGCTGAAGGTCCTGGCCAAGGCCGGCGGCATCGCCGCGATCCATGCCGAGGACAACGACCTTGTCATGCACATGTACGAAAAGCTCATTCGCGAAGACCGGATCGGCTTCGAGAACATGGCCGAGGTGCACAACACGTTGTCGGAAGACTTGGCGTTCAACCGAGTGATCCGGCTCGCCGCCAGTATCGAGGGTGCCGCACTCTACATGATGCACACCTCGGCG
The DNA here is from genome assembly GCA_963755435.1 of uncultured Alphaproteobacteria bacterium. GTDB lineage: Bacteria > Pseudomonadota > Alphaproteobacteria > ATCC43930 > CGMCC-115725 > AP-15. The sequence continues at coordinate 740,460 of CAVWJX010000005.1, read as the reverse complement.
GCGACCGGGGTCAACGCAATCGCGGCGGCGCGGGCGAATGGCGCCCCGATCTACGGCGAGACCCTGCACCAGTACCTGCTCTATAATTGCGAGGACTATAAGCGGCCGAACGGCCAGATCTACCACACCTACCCGTCCTTGAAATTCCCGGCCGACCAGGAGGCGCTATGGGCGGCGAGCGACCATGGCGCGATCCAGACCGTCGCCACCGACGAGATCTGCTGCCCGCTCAGGATCAAATTGCAGGGCCGGCAAATCGACGACACCACTGGCGGCAATGCCGGGGTCGAGCCGCGGCTTAGCCTGATCTACACCGAGACGGTCGAAAAGCGCGGCCGCAGCCTCGCCGATTTTGTCGGGCTGGTTTCGGCCAATGCCGCCAAGATCATGGGCCTTTACCCGAAGAAGGGCGCGCTGGCGGTCGGCTCCGACGCCGACATCGTCGTGCTCGATCCGCGACAGCGCCATGTCGTGCGTGCGGCCGAAATGCACGAGGCCGATTACAGCCCGTGGGAGGGCCGCGACCTCGCCGCCTGGCCGTCCTTGACCATGCTGCGCGGCAAGATCGTGGTCGAGGGCAGCACCTTCGCCGGCGACCTCAAAGACGGCCAGTTCCTGTCGCGCAAGGTGCCGGACGCGGTGCGAACCCGTCCCGCCGTTTAAGCCGCGGCGCCGGCCCCTTCTCGGGCGATCCGCTCAATCCCAATTGCCGGAGATCCAGATCCAGCCGCTCGGGCTCTGCTCCCAGTGCCCGGGGGTCCAGCGCGCCATCGTCGTCGGCGGCATGACATAGCTGCCGGGATCCCAGACATACTGCATCCCGTTCCAGGCCCAATGGCCCTGGGTCCAGACATAGCTCGGGCCGGGCGATGGCGGCGGGGCTTCGGCCTGCGGCGGCGGCGGTGCGGTCGGCGCCACGACGACCGTCGTCGCTGCCGGATGCACTGCGGGTGTCGTCACCGCAGGCGCGCCAGGAGCCGGAGTGGTCACGACCGTCGAAGTCGCGGGCGACGTGGTGGCGGACGAACCCGGCGTGGTCACGACGGTGCCCGGCGGCACCTGAACCTGAACTTGGGCCAGGGCCGGACTGCTGATCGCCAGCATGGAAATGCCGGCCGCGAGGAATGCGTGCCTCATCTCTACCTCCCAAGGCCTGCGGCGCGCCAAGGCGCCAGCTCCCGATCGCCAACACCATCGCTTTGACAAAATTCCCGCCCCTGGTGCGCCTCCGGCTGGCCGCCCTGCCAAGGCGTCGTCGCCAGACCTGCGGACCGCGCCTGGGCTGGTCGCCTCCGTCAAAAAAGTGATAAATTTGCCCTGAGACGGGAGGGTGCGATGTCCTATGTCCGGATTGCTGCGATCGTCGCCGCAGCCTTGGCATGCTGGGGAGGCACAGCCAGCGCCGCCGGGCCATTGCGAGCATTTCGCGCCGGCTTCTGGTCGGGCGGCGCCTATACCGACGACCGAACCGGCAGCTTTACCCACTGCTCGGCCGGGGTCGCCTATGACAGCGGCATCAACATGTTCATCCTGGCCACCAATAACGGGCGCTGGTGGCTCGGCTTTGTCGACCGCAGCTGGGCGTTCACCCCGCGCTCAAAATTGCCGGTGGCGCTGCGCTTTGATGGCGGTCCCCGGACAGCCATGGTCGCCACCATCCCGAACCGGCAAGTCGTGCTGGTGGTGCTGCCCGACGACGCGCGAATCGTCGATCGCCTGCGCCGCGGCACCGAATTGAGCCTGATCGCCGATGGGCAATCCTATCTGTTCGCGCTCAACGGCGCCGGCGCGGCGATGGCCGAGTTGGAGCATTGCGTGCAGCAGTCGGTGGCGCTCGCAGCGCATCCCTCGACAGCGCCGCCGCAGACCCTTGCCGAAACCGAGCCTGCGGTCGAGCCGGCGTCTGCCCGGTCCGCCGCCGCCGGTCCCACGCCCGCATCGCCAGCGCCGGCCGCCGCCCCGGCGACAGCGCCGGCCGCCCCTTCGCCGGCCGCCCCCCCGACGGCCGCCTCGCCGGCGCCGGTGTCAACGCCGCCCAATGGTCCGCCTTTGGCCTTCACCGCGACGCCGGGGCAGAAATTTGCCGCGCTCGATGCGCCGCGCCCGGCGGCCGGCGATGCACCGCCGGCATTTTCGCTGCCGCCGGCCGCTGGCGCGCTCCCGGCCGCGACCTCGACCGATTTCGAGGAGGTCCGGCTGGCGCAAGACTTCTTTACCGCGGCGCGGCTGCCGAACGCGCGGATCGTCATGACCGACAAGCCGGCAGCCCTGTCGAGCTTCGCCGCGGTGTGGCGGTCCGACAATGCCGCCGGCGCGGTCAAGATCATCCCGCCCGGCCCGGACGTCAGCGCTCTCGCCATCGCCTCCAATCTGATCGCGGTCGATCCGAAAATGTGCAACGGCGATTTCGCCTCGGCGCGGTCGAGCCGCCAGATCGATAAAGGCACGGTATATAGCGCCAGCTTGTCGTGCACCGAGCAAAGCGAAGAGCGCACCGCACGCTACTTCATCACGCCGCGTCCCAAAGGCGGGTTCGTCGTCTTCGCCGTGGTCGGCGCCCACAAGGCTGGAGCCGCTGCCACCTCCGCCCCGCAGAGCATCGATACGCTGGCCAAGGCCGCCATGCGCGCGGTCGGAAACGGCGGCTGAAGCGGCAGGGCGGCGTCGAACCCAGGTTTCGGGCCACAGCCAGCCCTCGCCCATGCCAATGCCGATCGGCTATGATCGACGGCAGCAACCATCAACATGGGCCAAGGCGAGCACGATGAGCAATCAATCCGTTACCGGTCTCGACGCGATCCGCGGGCAGCTGGCCGGCGCGATCCACGCCCACTGGAAGCTGTTCCTCGCTGAGGGCATCGTCATGATGGTGCTCGGGCTGCTGGCGATCGCGGTGCCGGAAGTTGCCAGCCTGGCGATCACGATCGTGATCGGCTGGCTGTTTTTTGTCGGCGGCATCTTCCGCACGATCTCGGTGCTGCAGCATCGCAGCATGCCGGGTTTCGCCTGGTCGCTGTTGGCCGCGGTGCTGGCGATCCTGCTCGGGCTGGTATTGGTGCTGCGGCCGATCGCCGGGGTCCTGACCCTGACGATCTGGCTCGGCGCATTTTTCGTAATCGAGGGCATCGCCGCGATCCTGTTGGCGATCGAGCACCGCCGCCATCTGCCGAGTTGGGGGTGGGTCCTGTTCAGCGGCCTCGTCGACCTGCTGCTCGCCTACCTGATCTGGGACGGCTGGCCGAGCTCGGCGGCATGGGCGATCGGCCTCCTGGTCGGCATCAACATGGTGTTTCTCGGCCTGTCGCTGATCATGACCGCGCTGGCCGCGCGCACGATGGTTCCGGGAACCCGATGATGCCGCGCAAATCGGCGGCGGACGGCGCTCGCTAGGGATAAATCGCGGAGGCCAGCATCGCCATCCCCCAGATGGCGAGCGCAACACCGGTCAGGCGGCTCGCCCACAGCCCCCAAGGGAGCGTCTTCTCGATCAGCACGAGCAACGCCAAACCGGCGATCCACAACAAATTCATCAGCCCGCCGACGAACAACAGCGCCATCAACATCCAGCAGCAGCCGAGGCAGAAGGCACCGTGGCGGATGCCGCCGCCGACCATTTGCCGAAAGCCCATCCGTCCATAGCGCACCAGCAATTCCAGGGGCGAGCGGCAATGGACGAGGCAGGCCTGCTTTAGCGGCGTCCACTGGTAGAGGCCGGCGGCGACCAGGATCAGGCCGGCGACCACGGTGCTGCGGCTGGCCATTGCCGGCGACAGCATGCCGAGCCGAGAGAGGCCCCATTGCAGCAGGGTCGCGGCCAGGCTGAACCCGACCCAGACCAATAGATAGCCAAGCCCAAAGGCGGCCGCACGCGACGCGCCGCGGCCGGTAGCGGCGGTCTTGCCGGCAAGCGCGGCGGCGAGAAGAATGGTCGGTGCGGCGCTCGGCAGCATCATCGCCGCCATCATGATCGCCCACATCAGGAAGATCAGCGTGGCATAGCCGGGGGTCCAAGCCGGCGCCATCGCCATCATCCCGCCGCCGCCCGGGCCCATCGCATCCATATCGAGGCCGGCGCCCAGCAACAGGTAGAGCCAGGCGATGGCGACGACGGCAGCGAGACCGGCCGCCACCACGGCGCGGTCGTGGCGCAACAGGCCGTAGACGAGGCCAGCCGGCATCGCCGCTGCCGCCCTCAGTCGACGATTCCGCGATTGCTGAGGTGAATCTGGGCGAACTGGCCGTAGCTGTCCTTCAGGTCGAGCTTGATGGCTCCGGTCGCCGAAGTGGTCCCGCTGCCCATCTCCGCGATGCGATATTCGAAACCGTGGGGCAGGTCGATCCGGGCGCGATGCTCGGCCCCGGTGACCGGGTTGCGGATCGGCGCGCCGGTGGTCTCGACGACGCCGGGAATGGCCAGGTGCGCGCGCCGTGCCGCGACATCGACCTCGAACGCGATCGACTTGAACAACGGCTCGAGCTTGTTCGGCGACATCGCGCCAAAGACCCACCACACGGTAGCCATCGGCTCGGTCTCCTCACCCGACAGGATCTTTACCAGCGCCTCGCGTTGGCGCGCGTCGGCGTTCTCGTCGATGACGAGCTGGATCGTCCCATTGCCTTGATGTATCGGGCCGGGCCACGCGACCAGCAGTGCCGCGCGCAATCCGTCGAGCCGAGTTTCGCCGAAATGCCCTTCGTCGATCTGATAGCCGGCCACGGCGCGGCAGTCGCCATGGGTCGGCAAGGCATTGAATTGGCAAGGGCAGCCATAAGCGCAGTTGCAGTTAACGAATTCCGAACCTTTAACAGCCCAATCGATTGATGCCATGATCCCTACCCCCTGTTTTTATTTACAGAAAGGCTAATGCGAGGCCAAGCTCAAATCAAGTGCTTCAAAGCTATTGCGCTGCGTGGCGGCGCAGCCGGCGGTCGAGGCGGGCGAACAGCATATCGGTCACAATCGCGAACAGTGCCGCGAGCACGGCGCCCTCGATCACAAAGGGCAGCTTGTTCGCGACCAGCCCGTCAAAGATCGGCGTCCCCAGGGTCAAGGCGCCGACCGTCGAGCCGATCGTCGCGGTGCCGATCGCGATCGTCACCGAAATCCGGATCCCGGCGAGGATCAGCGGCGCGGCCAAGGGCAGCTCGACCGCGCGCAGCCGCTGCCACGGGGTGAGGCCCATGCCGTCTGCCGCTTCGCGCACCGCCTGCGGCACGCCTTCGAGGCCGGCGATGGCGTTTTCGATGATCGGCAGCAGGCCATAAAGAAACAGCGCGACGATGGTCGGCCAGGCGCCAAAGCCGATCAGCGGCACCGCGATCGCCAGCACCGCGACCGGCGGAAAGGTCTGCCCGACCCCGGCGAGGAGATCGACCATGGTGCGAAACTCGCGCCCGGCCGGCCGGGTGACGAACACCGCCAGCGACACGCCGAGCAGCGCCGCGGCGAGGCTCGCCGTCGCCACCAGGCGAAAATGCGCCAGGAACAGTTCGAGAAAACTGGCGCGGTCGTAGATGACCGGCTCGACCCCGGGGAAAGCCCAGTGAAACACCGGCCGCAGCGCGTCCATCCGCAGCAGCAATGCGGCAAACAGCAATCCGACCCACAGCAGCGGGCTCGCCAGCACCTTGGCGCCGCGCATATCCTCACCGCACCAGATCGGCCAGGGTGATGACGCCGAGCGCGCGACCCTCGGCATCGGCGACCGGCAAGCGGTCGGCGCGGCGCTGGGTCATCGCCGACAGCGCGTCGCGCAATGTGGTCTCGGGTGACAGCGGCTCGCCCTCGGCGCCTTCGCCGCGGCGCAGCCGGTCGGCGACCGTGCGCACCGAGAGGAGCTTGAGGCCGAGGCCATGACGCCCGACAAAATCGCCGACGAACGCATTCGCCGGATGTTCGAGCAGATCGAGCGGGGTCCCGAGCTGGGCGATCCGGCCCTCGTTCATGATCGCGATCACGCTCGCCAGCCGCAACGCCTCGTCGATGTCGTGGGTGACGAACACGATAGTCTTTCTGGTCGCGCGGTGGATGCGGGCGATCTCGCCTTGCAGCGCGTCGCGGGTGATCGGGTCGACCGCGGCGAACGGCTCGTCCATCAGCAACAGCTCGGGATCGGCGGCGAGCGCGCGGGCGACGCCGACACGCTGCTGCTCGCCACCCGACAATTGGTGCGGGTACTTGCCGCGATAGAGGGCGGGATCGAGCCGCAGCAATTCGAGCAATTCGTCGACCCGCGCGCCGACCCGCGCCGCCGGCCATTTCAGCAGGCGCGGCACCGTCGCGATGTTATCGGCGACGCTCCAATGCGGAAACAGCCCGGTCGACTGGATCGCGTAGCCGATGCGCCGGCGCAAGACCTCGGGGGCGAGCCGAGCCACGTCCTCGCCGCCGACCCGGATCGTCCCGGCATCGGCCGCGACCAGCCGGTTGATCAGCCGCAATGTCGTCGATTTGCCGCAGCCCGAGGTGCCGAGCAGCACGCAGAACGCGCCTTGCGCGATCTCGAGCGACAGATCGTCGACCACCGCCCGGCCGTCATAGCGCTTGGCGACATGGTCGAGCGCGATCATCGGGGGGTGCCGCTGGGCAGCAGGGCGGCCACGGTTTGCAACAGAAAATCGGCGGCGAGGGCGAGGAATATCGTCGGCAAGGCGCCGAGCAGCACCAGATCGAGAGCGTATTGGCCCAAGCCCTCGAAGACAAAGGTGCCGAGCCCGCCGGCGCCGATCAGCGCGGCGACGATGGCGAGCCCGATCGTCTGCACGATGACGATGCGCAGCCCGGCCAGCAGCACCGGCAAGGCGAGCGGCAGCTCGACCCGGTAGAAGATCTGCCGCTGGGTCAGGCCCATGCCGCGCGCCGCCTCGAGCACCGCCCGGTCGATGCCAGCGAGCCCGGCCGCGGTGTTGCGCACAATCGGCAACAGCGCATAGAGCACCAGGGCGACGATCGCCGGCGCCGGGCCGACGCCGCCGACGCCGAGTGCGGCGAGCCCCGGCAGCGCCGCCGCCAGCGCCGAGAGCGGCACGATCAGGAGCCCGAACAGAGCGATCGACGGCACCGTCTGCAAGGTGTTGAGCACGGCGAATAGCGGGCCTTGCAGCCGCGGCGCCCGAACCGCGGCGACCCCCAAAGGGAAGCCCAGCGCCAATGCCGGCCCGAGCGAGCCGGCGACAAGCGCGATATGCCGGCCGAGCGCTTCGGCGAAGAGCTGGTGGCAGGTCGCGTATTCGCGGGCGATCGACAGCTGGTCGAACGCGCCGGATAGCGCCAGCGCGGCAAACCCGCCGGCGATCGCGGCGACCGCCGCCAGCCGCAGGGCCGGGCCGGCGCGCAGCCGCTGCATCTGGTCGACGATCGCGAGCGCGGCGCAGCCCGCGATGGTCCAGAACCCGGTCCCGAGCGAGACCCGCGCCGCCGGGCCGGCGCCGGCGGCGATATTGCGCGCGGCCTCTCCCGCCGCGGCCATGGTCGAGAGCAGCAGAAGTGCCGCGAGCACCGCCGCTGAGGCGTTGAGCGGCCTTTGCCGCGGCAACAGCGCCGCCGCCAGCAGCAGCGCGCCGATGACCGCGATGGCGATGGTCGGGCCGGGGCCGGCGGCGCTCAACAGCCCGATCGGCCGGCCGGAGATCAACCGGTTCGGGGCCAGCGCCACGAACCCCGAGGCTGCCGCCGCAACCGCCCCGACGATGACCAGGACCAGCAGCACCGGGTTGCGCACGCTGACCCTCAGGCTCGGGGCCGGGCGCAGCGCGGCGGGATCGGCTGGTGCCGTCATCGTTGCAGGTGCCGCAACTTCAGATAGGCGGCGGCAACCGCCGCGGCCTCCTCGCCATCGACCGCGATCGCGGCGTTGAGCCGCTGCAAGGTTGCCAGGGTCAGGCCGGCAAAGACCGGGTCGAGCAGGCCGGCGATCTGCGGGTATCGCTGCAGCACCGCCGCGCGAATGACCGGCGCCGGGGCGTAGACGATCTGCGCGCCCTTGTCGTCGTCGAGGGCAACGAGGCCGAGCGCGGCGATGGCGCCATCGGTGCCATAGGCCATCGCCGCGTCGACCCCGGACATCCCCTCGGCGGCGGCGCGCAATGTCGCCGAGGTGTTGCCGCCGGCCAGGGTCAGCAATTGCCGGTCGCTCAGGCGAAAACCGTACCTCGCCTCGAAGGCCGGCAGGGCCGACGGGCTCTCGACGAACTCGGCCGAGGCGGCAAGCTTGATGCGCCCCCCGCCATTCACCCAGCGGGCGAAATCGCTGATCGTCGCCAGGTGCTGGCGCCGCGCCAGGTCCCGGCGCACGGCGATGACCCAGGTATTGTCGGCCGGCGCCGGAGCGAGCCATATCAGGTGGTTTTGCTCGCGGTCGAGCTTGGCGATCTCGGCATAGCCGCGCGCCCGGCTCTTCCACACCGGGTCCTTTTCCATGTGGAAGAAGAGCCCGCCATTGCCGGTGTATTCGGGATAGATGTCGATCTGCCCGGCGAGGATCGCGGCCCGCACGATGTCGGTCGGCCCGAGTTGCAGCCGGTTGCGCACCGGAATGCCGTGCGAAGCGAGCGTTTCGAGGATCATGTTGCCGAGCAGCGCCCCCTCGGTGTCGATCTTCGAGGCGACCACAACCGGCGGCGCGGCTGCCGCCATTGCCGATGGATCGGCGAGGATGCGCAAGGCTGCGCCAAAGACCGCCAAGGTCAAAAGAACCCGCATCGATATTCCGCCTTCCCGGCGGCCGAGACTCACTTCTGCCCTGGGTACCAACTTTCGCCGGTATGGCATTCTACCCACGGGGCAACTTACCGTTGCTGGAACCACGAGCGGTAGGCGGCTTCGCCGACATCCGGCGCGCTTGCCGGAGTGCGCGCTAGGCCTGCTTGGCTTCGATGATCGAGCGGCGGATCGCGCGGGTGCGGGTGAACAGCTCCTGCAAGGTATCGCCCTCGCCCCAGCGGATTGCGCGCTGCAAGGCGGTCAGGTCCTCGCTGAAGCGCTGCAGGATTTCGAGCACCGCCTCGCGGTTGTTCAGAAAGATGTCGCGCCACATCACCGGGTCGGAGGCGGCGATCCGGGTGAAATCGCGAAAGCCGCTGGCGGAAAACGCGATGACCTCGGATTGCAGGCTCTCTTCGAGGCTGGTAGCGGTGCCGACGATGGTGTAGGCGATCAGATGCGGCAGGTGCGAGGTCATCGCCAGCACCCGGTCGTGATGCGCGGCATCCATCGTGACCACGCGCATGCCGGCCCCCTCCCACATATGGCCGACCTTGGCGACCGCCGCGGGGGCGGTCTCGGGCAACGGGATCAGGATGCACCAGCGGTCGCGGAACAATTCGGCAAAGCCCGCTTCGGGGCCGGAATGCTCGGTACCGGCGACCGGATGGCCGGGGACGAAATGGACCCCCGCCGGCACATGCGGCCCGAGGTCGCGGATCACCGCCTCCTTGACCGAGCCGACATCGGTCAGGATCGCACCCGCGCTCAGCGCCGGGCCGATCCGCCGGCCGATTTCGGCGTAGGCCGAGATCGGCGTCGCGACCACCACCAGATCGGCGCCGGCCGCAGCCGCCGCCGGGTCGTGGGTGACCTCGTCGGCCAGCTCGAGGCGCTGCGCCGCGGCCAGGGTCTCGGGGCGGCGGGCGCAGGCGACGATCGTGGTCGCCGGGCTGTCGCGGCGCAGGACGCGCGCCAACGACGAGCCGATCAGCCCGATCCCGATCAGCGCCACCCGCTCGAACGGCGTTTCGCTCATCGCCGACCGATGAATTCGCCGAGTGCTGCCGCCACTTTTTCCATCTCCTCGCCGGTGCCGATGGTGATCCGCAGATATTGCGGCAGCCCGTAGCCGCCCATCTTGCGCGTGAGAATGCCGCGGGATTGCAGAAAGGCAAAGGCCGCCTCGGCGTCATGGCCCGGGTCGTCGGGGAAGCGCGGCAATACGAAATTGCCGACGCTTGGGGTCAAAGGCAGGCCGAGCGCCGCCAGCCGCTCCGACAGCCAGGGCTGCCAGTGATCGTTATGCGCGCGGGCCCGGGCCAGCGCCTCGGTGTCGTCGAGTGCCGCGATGCCGGCCGCCAGCGCCGGCGCGCTGACATTGAACGGCCCGCGAATGCGGTTCAGCACATCGGCGATCGTCGATGGGCAGTAAGCCCAGCCGAGGCGCAGCCCAGCCAGCGCATAGATCTTGGAAAAGGTCCGCAGCATGACCACGTTCTTGGCCCGGTCGACCAGCCCGATGCCCGGTTCGTAATCGTTGCGGTTGACGAATTCCGCATAGGCGGCGTCGATCGCCAGCACCACGTTCGGCGGCAGCCCGGCCTGCAGCCGCGCCATCTCGCGCGCCGGGAGGTAAGTACCGGTCGGGTTGTTCGGGTTGGCGATAAACACCAGGCGGGTCCGTTCGCTGACCCGCGCCAGGAAGGCGTCGACATCGGCGGTCAGGTCGCGCTCCGGCACCGCGACCGGGGTCGCGCCGACCGCCTGGGCGCCGATCGGGTACATCAGGAAACCGTGGCGGCTGTACAACACCTCGTCGCCCGGCCCGGCATAGGCGCGCAACAGCAGACCGATCAGTTCATCGGAGCCGGCGCCGCACACGATCCGCTCCGGATCGAGATTGTGGTGCGAGCCCAGCGCCTGGCGCAACAGTTCGGCGCTACCCTCCGGATAGCGGTGGATCTCGTGAGCCAAGGCCTGATAGGCGGCGATCGCCTTGGGGCTCGGCCCGAGCGCGCTCTCGTTCGAGGCGAGGCGGATCGGCCGGGCCACCCCGGCAGCACGCGCCTCGCCGCCGACATAGGGCGCGATGTCGAGAATGCCCGGACGCGGGACCGGGCCGGTCGAGCGGGACATCGGGGTTCAGCCTTCCGCGGCGCCGGGCGACAGCGCCGCCGCCGGCAAGGGCAGGGCATAGCCGCCGACCGGGAGGAGGCGATGCAAGGCCGCGCCGAGCCGCCGGCGCAAGCAGGTGAGGCGCGGGTCGGCAAGCGGCACAAAGCCATCGAGCTCGAGAAGATTCACCGCAACCGCGCCACGCTCGCAGGCGGCAAAATAGGTGCAGGCGAGACCGCTCTCGGCCAAAGCCCCGCGAAACCGCGCCCGATCGACGCCGGGCGCCGCTTCGATCGCGAGAAGGGTGCGGTCGGCGCCGCTCTGCTGCGGCGCGGCACGGCCGATCGCCAGTGCCTCGGCCTCGCCGCGAGCGTTGCCGCGGGCGCCGAACGGCAGCCGGCCAATGACCCGCGGCGCCTCCTCGTCCTCGGACAGCAGCTCGGGCCACCACGGCTCGGCCTCTCTCTCCCTCGGCAGCGGCAGGATACCGACCGTGGAGCGGCCCTCGGCCACGGCCCGTATCACCTGGCGCTGCGAACCATAGGGCGACAGCGGCGTCTGGCTGCCGTAATGGTCGCGCGCCAGATCCCACAAGCTTTCGGCTCCGGCCGGGACGAAGACGACAACCGAAAACGGAGTTTCGAGCCGCACCGTCGCCGCCAACAGCTCGCGCCAGATCCGCACCACCGGGGCGAATGGCAGGATGCCGCGATGCCGACCGGCCAGTCGGCGCAAAATCTGCGCCTCGCGCGCCGGTTGATAGAACGCCGCGTCGCCGCCGTTCCCGCCGAGCGCGCCCCGCTTGCTGGTCGCGACCCGGGCGACGATCTCGGCTCGTTCGACTAAGAGATCGTGCAACCGATCGTCGATCGCGTCGATGCGCCGGCGCAAATCTGCCAGATCGGACGGGGTGCTGGACATGGTCAGGGACATGGCTCGGGGGCGCCAGTAGTAGAGGCCCATTCGCGCGAAATCAAAGAAAACGTTGACATGCCCGGCCACCGCTCCCTAGCTAGCGCCCCCGAATCGACACCCACTTGCCCCATTTCGCGCCAGACTTGCAGACAAACCTCGTGTCGACTGTAACATCGCCCCGCCCGGTTTCGCGCTCGGTTCAGGATTGGCCGGGCCATCGGCTGCTGCTGCGCGAGCCGCTGCGGCTCGATTGCGGCGTCGATTTCGGGCCATTCACGATCGCCTACCAGACCTATGGCGCGCTCAACGCCGAGCGGTCGAACGCGATCCTCGTCTGCCACGCGCTGACCGGCGACCAATATGCCGCCGACCCGCACCCGATCACCGGCAAGCCCGGCTGGTGGGAAACCTTGATCCACCCCGGCGGGGTGCTCGACACCGAGCGCTATTTCCTCATATGCGCCAATGTGCTGGGCGGCTGCATGGGGACCACCGGGCCGCAGGATCTCGACCCGGCGACCGGCGAGCCCTGGGCCTTGTCGTTCCCGGTCATCACCGTGCGCGACATGGTGCGGGCGCAGAAATCGCTGCTCGATCACCTTGGCATCGACAGCCTCTTCTGCGTGATCGGCGGCTCGATGGGCGGCATGCAGGTGCTGCAATGGGCGGCGAGCTATCCCGAATGCGTCTTCGCCGCGGTGCCGATCGCCGCCGCGGCGCGCCATTCGGCGCAGAACATCGCCTTTCACGAGGTCGGGCGCCAGGCGATCATCGCCGACCCCGACTGGTGCGGCGGGCGCTATCTCGCCCTCGGCCGCAAGCCGGCGCGCGGCCTCGCCGTGGCCCGCATGGCGGCGCACATCACCTATCTCTCGGAAGCCGCCCTGCACCGCAAATTCGGGCGCAACCTGCAAGACCGGCGCGCGGTGACGTATGGCTTCGACGCCGATTTTCAGGTCGAGAGCTATCTGCGCCATCAGGGCAGCACCTTTGTCGACCGCTTCGACGCCAATTCCTATCTCTACATCACCCGGGCGATGGATTATTTCGACCTCGCGGCCGAGCACGGCGGCTCGCTGCCCGGCGCCTTTGCCGGCACCCGCTCGCGCTTTTGCGTGATCTCGTTCACCAGCGACTGGCTGTTCCCGACATCGGAAAGCCGCGAGGTGGTGCACGCGCTGAATGCGGTGGCGGCCAATGTCAGCTTTGTCGAGATCGCCACCGAAAACGGGCATGACGCCTTTCTGCTGAACGAGCCCGAGTTGTTCGCGACATTGCGCGGCTTTCTCGCCGGTTGCGCCGAGCATCGCGGCCTCTCCCGCTAGCCGCACGGGCCCGCAGGCGATGGTGGGGCGATGGCGGCATCGTTGAACCTCGACGAGGCCGCGGCGCGGCCCGCGGCCGGACTCGCCGCCGCCGGCGAATTGCGCCATGATCTGCGGCTGATCGCCGAGATGATCGAGCCGGGCGCGCGGGTGCTCGACATCGGCTGCGGCGACGGCGCGCTGCTTGCCTATCTGGCGCGCCACAAGGCGGTCGACGGCCGCGGCATCGAATTGAGCCAGTCCGGGGTCAATGCCTGCGTCGGCCATGGGCTGTCGGTCATCCAGGGCGACGCCGACCGCGATCTCGACGCCTATCCGCAGGCCGCGTTCGATGTCGTCGTGCTGAGCCAGACCCTGCAGGCGACGCGGCAGCCGCGCCGCGTGCTCGAGGCGCTGGTCCGCATCGGCCGGCGCGCGATCGTCTCGTTCCCGAATTTCGGCTTTTGGCGAGTTCGCCTGCACCTGTTGCTGCGCGGCCGGATGCCGATGTCGGACCTCTTGGCGCACCCCTGGTACGAGACCCCGAACATCCACCTGTGCACGATCCGCGATTTTGCCGCGTTGTGCGACGAACTCGGGGTCAAGGTCGAACGCAGCGTCACCCTTGACCGCCACGGCCGGCCCTACGCGCTCGATCCGCACGGCAACCTCGCCAACCTCCTGGCCGAGCAAGGCGTTTTTGTCCTGTCCGGCAGACCGGACGCAGCCCCGGCCAGAATCGGCTAAGGCCGCAGCTCGCGGTGCGACAGACCGGGTGTGGCCGGTGCGTAGACCAGGCGGCGGCGGGTCGCGCGCGCGGCGGCGGGCTTGGCGTAGATCTGCTTCGTTGCCTCGATCAGCACCACCCCGGCAAAGCGCGGGAACCAGCGGCTGCCGAGCCGCTCCCAGGCCGGGGCCGAGCGCAGGATCATGCGGTCGCCGGCCGGCGGCACAAACAGAGCGGTCGCGCTCGCCACCGGCGTGAACAGCTCTTCGCGCAGTAGCTGCGACAGCTGCGACATCGTATAGGGCCGGCCGGAGCCGAACGGGGTGCGGTCGAGCCGGGCCCAGATGCCGCGCCGGTTGGGGGTGACGACCAGGAGCCGCCCGCCGCCGGCCAGCACCCGCCAGATCTCCTTCAGCATCGGTCCGGCCGGCTCGCTCGAATTCGAGCGCATGCACCAGCAGCACCCGGTCGATCGAATAGTCGGCGAACGGCAATTCGCCTTCATCGGCGAGAACGACCAGGTTGCGCCCGTCGGGCGGCCAGCCGAGCACCCCTTGCGAGGCCGGCATCAGCGCCGCGGTGCGCTCGGTCTCGGCCGCGACCGCCGACAGGAACGGCGTCGCATAGCCGACGCCGAGGAGCCGCATGCCGCGCAGATCGGGCCAGATGCGGCGGATCGCCCGGCGGATCATGCGGCGCGCCACCTGCCCGAGCCCGGTCAGGTAGAAATCGCGCAGATCGATCACATCGCTCGGCATCCGCTGAGATTAGCACCCCGAAGCGGAAGGGGGATCGCTCCCGTTCGCCGCCGCCCCGGCTACATCGCCTCCTTGATGCCGCGGCGGATCAGCCACCAGTTCATTGGAAAGGTCGTCGCCAATCCGAGCATCATCGCGATCTGCATCATGAACCAGAACACCCAGCTGGTTGGCTCCAGCCCGGCAAACAGCAGCTTCTGGGTGATGCCCATCCAGGCGAACATGCCGAATTCGAAGGCGGTCAACGACAGCGTGTCGGCCTTGATCGCGGCCCACATGCCGTCGGCAAAGCCGAGCCCGCGCATCGGCGCAATCGAGAAATACTGAAAGAAAATGCCGAGCACATAGGCCAGCCCATAATCGACGATGTATTTGGTCAACAGCGGCGAGCCGGCCAGGACGAGCCCGGTGGCAAATACCGCCCATTCGCCGACCAGGTCGCCCAGGGAGCAGCCGGCCCCGCAATGCGTGGCCCCGGTCAGCACCGATTGCCAGAACGGCTTGTCGCCGGCCCGGCGCCCGACCGCGACATAGGCCCAGAGCCCAAATGGGCCGCTATAGAGGACCGTCAGCGGCCAGACCACATTCATGATCCACATCCGCTGCGGGCGGCGCACCAGATCGGCGGCGACGATCGCGGCGCCGAGCACGCCCGACAGGATAAAGGCGAAGGACAGCGTCTCGAGCCAGGCGGGGATCATCACCGGATCAACAATCGTCGGGCCCGGCCGTCCCCCGGTCGCGGCGATCCCAACCGAAACGACTCCGCTTTTTCGGCGCTGCGATCTAGGCTGCCCAACCCTCGGCAATTCCGACCGAAGAGGAGGGGAGAGCGATGGTCCCACCCGGCGACATGGCGCGGCCGCGATGAGCGAAACCCTGCTTCCGACCACCGTCGTCGGCAGCTATCCGCAGCCCGAATGGCTGATCGACCGCGACCAGCTGGTGCATCTGCCGCCGGTGCGGGTGCGCGCGCAGGAGTTGTGGCGTATCGCCGAGCCCTGGCTCGAAGCGGCGCAGGACGACGCCACCCGCCTGGCGATCCGCGACATGGAGGAGGCCGGGATCGACATCGTCAGCGACGGCGAGATCCGCCGCGAGAGTTATTCGAACCGCTTTGCCACCGCGCTCTCCGGGGTCGATCTCGACAACCCGGCGGTGGTCCGCGGGCGCTCCTCCGGCACCGTCACCGTGCCGCGCATCACCGGGCCGATCCGCCGGCTACACCCGGTCGAGGTCCGCGATGTCGAGTTCCTGCGCCGCCACACCCTTCACCCGATCAAGATCACGATGCCCGGCCCGTTCACGATGTCGCGCCAGGCCAAGAATGAGTTCTACCGCGACGAGGAAGAGCTGGTCATGGACTACGCCGCCGCGGTCAACGCCGAGCTGCGCGACTTGAAAGCGGCCGGGGCCGATGTGATCCAGCTCGACGAGCCGTGGCTGCAGGCCCGGCCCGAGGAGGCGCGGCGCCTGGCTCTGCCGGCGATCAACCGGGCGTTGGCCGGCATTCCCGGCCCGACTGCGCTGCATCTGTGCTTCGGCTACGCCTATGTCTCACGCGACAAGCCCAACGGCTATTCGTTCCTGTCCGAATTGACCGGCACGGCGGCGACCCAGATCTCGATCGAGGCGGCGCAGCCCAACCTCGATCTCGGCAATCTCGACCATCTTGGCGACAAAACGATCATCTTCGGCGTGATCAGCATGGGCGACCCGCAGCCGGAAACGCCCGAAATCGTCGCCGCCCGGATCCGCGCGGCGCTCGCCCATATCCCGGCCGAGCGGCTGATCGCGGCCCCCGATTGCGGCATGAAATACCTGCCGCGCGATCTCGCCTTCGCCAAATTGAAGGCCTTGGCCGACGGCGCCCGCATCGTCCGCCGCGAACTCACTGACGGCTGATGCTCCGACCGGCAAGATGCCGTGTCCGAGCGCCGAGCCATGGTCAGCCGTCGCGATCGGCCGCGGCTCCGACTGCCGACAAATTTTTGGCGACAATCGTGAAGATGATCAGGCAGAACGCGGCAAGTCGAATCAGAAAGGCCCAGCCGGTTTCGTGAGCGGCGTCCCCGGAGAGGGCAAACATGATGTAGTTGAGCGCGAGCAGCCAGAATGCGACCCCGAAAATCATAAACAGCCGGTCACGCGTACGCCGCCAGAAGCGCAAGAAAAAGCCACCGATAACAAGATAGCCCATCGTGATAAGGCCGGAAACAAAGGCGGCGAGCCCAGCTGGATACATGATTTCTCAGTCGGTTTCGAAGGTGAAGCCATATATCAGCAGCGCCGCGGCCGCGAGTGCGCTCGCATGGCGTAAGGGCAGCAGGCTGATATTCGGCAGAAGCACGATATCAATGAACAACAGAAAGTTATTGATCGCCAGCGCCACAAACGCCAGTGCGCTCCACAGCAGCAGCCGGGCACGGTTCCGCCGATAGCTGCGCAGCAACAGCAACATGACCGTCGCGCTGGTGACGAAGCACAGGAAATAGATCGCGGCCTGAACCGAATTCATTCGGAGCGACCGCGGTTCAGCCGGAACGCATCGGCGAACAGCCGGATCTTGTCGTTGGGTGCGGCAAAAATCTCTTGGGTCACGGCGAACGGAAACTCCGCATAGCTTTGCGCCAAGGCGGTGATGACGGCTTCGATTTCGGCACTGGCCGGGTGATAGCGGTAAACACCATCTCGCTCCTCAACGATACCGGCGCTGCCGAGGCGGAGCAGCACATCGCTGACGATGGCGACGCTGCTGCGCAACTCGTGGGTCAGCGACTCGACGGTCCATTCCCGGTCGGCCTCGCGCCTGACCAGCAGCAACAGCTCCAAGGTCCAGACCGAGCTGACTGTCCCGCGAATAAAGCGCAATACCTCGCTCGACAGCACGGACGCCTACCGGCGAAACACCGCCGCCCTCGGATCGGCGCGGCAGCGGGGCGACGGATCGGACCGTTGCGCCCGGATCCGGCAATCATATCGCATCAGCATCACCAGCCGCCGTCGATGCCGATCGCCTGGCCGGTGACGAAGGCGGCTTGTTCGGAGGCGAGGAAGGCGATCATCGCCGCGACCTCGTCGGGGCTGCCGAAGCGGCCGACCGGGATCGCCTTCGCGCGCTCGGCAAAGCCGATTTCGAGGTCGTCGCCATATTCGCGCCGATTGGTGCTGATCGCCCGCGAGGTGCGGATCGGGCCGGGGCAGACGGCGTTGACGGTGATCCCGCAGGGCGCCAGATCGACGGCGAGCGACTTGGTGAAGCCGACGATCGCGGCTTTCGAGGCGGCGTAGACCGCGCGGTTGCGCCCGGGCCGGAACGCCGCCTTCGACGACACGCTGACGATGCGGCCCCAGCCCGCCTTGCGCATCGCCGGCACCGCCGCGCGCGACATCAAAAAGCAGCCGCGGGCGTTGACCCCGATGGTGCGCTCCCAGGCCTCGAGCGGCACGTTCTCGATCTCGTTGCGGTCGGCGCCCTGCGGCGCCCCGGCATTGTTGACCAGAATGTCGAGCCGGCCATAGCGGCCCAGCACCTCGTCCACCATGCGCGCGGCGTCGGCCTCGATCCCGACATCGCCCAGGGTCGACGAGGCGGTGTGGCCGGCGCCGACCAGCTCCTCTACCAGGCTCTCGACCCCGCGCCAGGAGGCATCGGTATCGCCCTGGACATTGTGCTCGTTGGCGACCCCGGCGGCGACCACGTCGGCAACGACGACGCTGACCCCGGCCGCGGCCAATGCCCGCGCCGTCGAATTGCCGATGCCGACCGGCTTGCCGCACCCCGTGATCAGCGCCACCCGAGCGGAACCCGGCATCGCACCCTCCCTTCAAACCCCAGCTCAAACCACCGCGCGGCAGCCGCGCCGCTCGGGAGTATTCACCTTTGCCGACCCGATGTTAACCTGGAACCGCCGCGGCGGCGCGGTTCGAGCCGGCCGGCGCGGCTGGGCGCGCACCGGCACGCATAGGATCGCCCGGCAGAGGTGTTGGATGGCAGGCTGGATCATCATCCATTGGTTCGAGCTGAGCACCTTGTTCCTGCTTTGTCTGAACCTGTGGTTCGTGACGTCGGTCTTGCAGGCACTCCGCGAGACCAATCGCTGGCTGTCGTTTCTGTCAAGCCTGCAGTGGGATCCGACCCGCGCCGCGGACAGTCCCGACCAATGTTGATCGACCCGATCGCGCCGGCTGCCGTCGGGGCCGGCACCCTCAGAACTCGATGCCGCGCTGGGCCTTGACGCCGCCGCGAAACGGATGCTTGACGAGGGTCATCTCGGTCACCAGATCGGCGGCGGCGATCAACTCGGGCTTGGCGTTGCGGCCGGTGACGATGACGTGCAGACCGCGTGGCTTCGTCGTCAGCGCGTTCATCACCTCATCGAGCGGCAGATAGTCGTAGCGCAGCACGATGTTGAGCTCGTCGAGCAGCACCAGCCGCAAGGCGGGGTCGGCGATCATCGCCTTGGCGACATCCCAGGCGGCGCGCGCGGCGGCGATGTCGCGGGCCCGGTCCTGGGTATCCCAGGTAAAGCCTTCGCCCATCGCCCGGCAGGTGACGAGGTCGCCGAAGCGTTCGAGCGCTACCCGCTCGCCGGTACCCCATACCCCCTTGACGAACTGGACGATGCCGACCGGCATGCCGTGGCCAAGGCAGCGCAGCACCATGCCGAACGCAGCAGTCGATTTCCCTTTGCCAGTGCCGGTGTGGACGATCAGCAGCCCGCGCTCTTGCGTCTTGGTCGCCAGCATGCGCTCGCGCGCCGCCTTGCGCCGCGCCATCTTTTCGTTGTGCCGGCGGTTGGTCTCCGCCTCGGCATTGTCGGCGGTCGGGTCGGTCATCAGATCGGCCGAAACGCGATCAGCGGCAGCTGTGCGACCAGCCGGCGGCGGTCGCTGTCAGTGCCCCGGTAGCGCCAGCCGAGAAAACGGCTCAACCCCCAGCGGACGATCGGCCCGATCAGCCAGTTGCGACGCTCATACCCGCTGATCACCCGGATCGCCTCCTCGTCGCCGAGAATCCGATGCGCGGCGGCAAAATGGTCGCGGCCGATAACCACCTCCGCCCGCGGCGTCGCCTCGATATTGCGCAGCCAATCGGCGCCGCGGCCGTACGCGCTGACCACCACCATTTCCGGCCCCTGCCGGCGATATTCCGCGACTTCGAGCACGGTTTCATGGCGACGGCCGCTGCGCCGACCGGTATGAACCAGCAGCAGACAGCGGCGATCCAGCAACCAGCCGCAGCGCCAATGGTACAGGTAGGCCGGGGCGCGAAACAGCGCCCGCAACACCGGGCTTGGGCCCGCGGCCGTCATCCTTGTGACCCCGCCAGTGCCGCACCGGCGCTGTTGCGGCGCGGACGCCACAGCCCGCGGTCGATCGCTTCGAGAAAGCGGGCCTCGGTGTCGGCCAGCGCGGCCGGGTTGTGGTCGGCCATGAACGAGCGCACCCGTTCATCGGCGAGATAGGCGTCGTAGAGCGCCTCGAAATGCGCATCATCGACGGCGCGCGCCGTCGCGGCGAAGGCGAACAGGTAATCGACCGTGGCGGCGATCTCGGCGGCGCCCTTGTAGCCGTGGCGCATCACCCCTTCGATCCAGCGCGGGTTTGCCGCGCGGCCGCGGACCACTCGCCCCAATTCCTCGCGCAAGCTGCGGATGCGCGGCGTCTCCGGCCGCGAATGATCATTGTGGTAGACCGCCGGGGCGCTGCCCGACAGTCGGCGGACGACCAGCGCCAATCCGCCCTCGAATTGCCAGTAGTCGCCGCTGTCGAGCAGATCGTGCTCGCGGTTGTCCTGGTTGTGCAGCACCGCGTCGGCGCCGGCGAGCCGGGCTTCGAGCATCGCCCGCTCGGCCCGCCCTTCGCCGCCGGAATCGTAGGCGTAGCGGCTGCCCTCGAGCCACGCCTCGGCGAGATCGCTTTCCTCCGCCCAGGCCCGCTCGTCGACGAGACGCTGCAACCCCGCGCCGTAGCCGCCGGGCCTGGCGCCAAAAATCCGATAGCCGGCGCGCCTCGCCGCCTCGGCCGGAGCCACACCCTGGGCTTCGAGCGCGCGCTTGTCGGCGGCGACCCGGGCGGTCAGCGGATTGATTTCGGCCGGCTCGTCGAGTGCGGCGACCGCGCGCACCGCCGAATCGACCAGATCGATCAGCCCGGGAAAAGCGTCGCGGAAAAAGCCCGAGACCCGTAGCGTCACGTCGACCCGCGGCCGGTCGAGCACCGCGGCCGGCATGATCTCGAACCCGATGACCCGTCCGCTCGCCCGCTCCCACACCGGCTGCACCCCGAGCAGTGCCAGGGCCTGGGCGATGTCGTCGCCGCCGGTGCGCATGTTGGCGGTGCCCCAGGCCGACAGCACCACCCGCGCCGGATAGGCGCCGTATTCCTGGGCGTGGCGCTCGACCAGCAGCGCCGCCGATTTCCAGCCGAGCTGCCAGGCCGCCTGGGTCGGCACCGCGCGGGTATCGAGCGAAAAGAAATTGCGCCCGGTCGGCAATACCTCGGGGCGGCCTCGGCTCGGCGCGCCGGAGGGGCCCGGCAGCACCAGGCGCCCGTCGAGCCCGGCCAGCAGCCCGGCCAATTCGGCCGCCCCGCAACGCGCAACTGCCGGCCGCAACTGCCGGTCGATCCAGCCCAGAACCGCGCGGGTGTGTGACCAACCGGGCTCGGCCCGAGCTTCGCCCGCGACCAGGCGCAAGGCCAGCGCCTCGAGCCGCTCGACCGTGTCGCCGGCGGTGCGCCAGCCCTGCCCCGCCCGATCGGTGGGCCTGTCTCCGCCGCATGCGGGGGAGGATTGGGGTCGGGGCACCGCCTCGGCCAGCACCGCCGGGCGCGAGCCATTCCACGGTGCGGCGAGCTCGAGCGCGAGCGGGTCCGGCCCGAGATCGAGATCGGCAGCCAGCGCGCGCAGCAAGGAGGCATCCTCGGGTGCGGTGCCGCGACCGGACCGGGCGAACGCGACCAGCAAGGCGTCGAGCCGCTCGCCCGCCGGGCTCTCGCCGAAGACATGCAGCCCGTCGCGGATCTGCAACTCCTTGATCTCGCACAGCAGCGCGTCGAGCTTGCGCAGCGCCGTCGCCGGATCGTCGCCGGCGGCAATGCCGCAATCGCCGTCGAGCCCGGCCGCCCGCGCCTGTTCGAGGATCGCCGCCGCCAGCGGCGCCACCCGCCGCCGATCGCCGCGGCTCGCCTCGTAATATTCGTCGATCAGCCGCTCGAGCTCGGCCATCAGCCCATAGCTGCCGGCGCGGGTCAGCGGCGGGGTCAGGTGATCGATAATCACCGCCTGGGCGCGGCGCTTGGCCTGGGTCCCTTCGCCGGGGTCGTTGACGATGAACGGGTAGAGATGCGGCAAGGGCGGCAGCACCGCCTCGGGCAGGCACTCGGCCGAGAGCGCCAAGGCCTTGCCCGGCAGCCATTCGAGGGTGCCGTGCTTGCCCAGATGAATGACCGCGTCGGCGCGGAAATCCTGCGCCAGCCAGGCGTAGGCGGCCAGATAGGCATGCGGCGGCGGCAGATCCGGGTCGTGATAGCTCGCCTTCGGATCGAGGCCGTAATCGCGGGGCGGCTGGACCAGCACCGCGACATTGCCGGCGCGGAAGCCGGGGATCGCGAACCGCCCGCAATCGAGCCGCCCCTCGTGGAAATAGGGGTCGCGTTCGCCCGGCCCCCAGCGGGCGATGACAGCCTGCTGCACCGCGAGCGGCAGAGTGGCGAAGAAGGCCGAATACTCGGCGAACGAGAAGGTCTCCGCGGCCGCGGCGCGAGGGTTGGCCCCGGTCGGGCCGGCGGCGAGGCGCCCGATCAGCGCCGGCCCATTGTCGGGGATATCGACGACC
The DNA here is from genome assembly GCA_963755435.1 of uncultured Alphaproteobacteria bacterium. Lineage (GTDB taxonomy): Bacteria > Pseudomonadota > Alphaproteobacteria > ATCC43930 > CGMCC-115725 > AP-15. The sequence continues at coordinate 718,096 of CAVWJX010000005.1, read as the reverse complement.
CGGTAGCCGGCGGCGCGGAGCGCATGCAGCACGGCCAGCGCCGAGGCCGGGGTGTCGAGGCCGACGCCATTGCCGATGCGGCCGGCGCGGCTCGGATAGTTGGCGAGGATCAAGGCGACCCGGCGCAGGGCCGGCGGCTTCTCGCGCAGCTGCGCCCAATTGGCCGCCAGCTCGGCGACAAAGGCGACGCGGTCGGCGACCGGCCGGTAGCCGACCAGATCGATCTCGGTCTCGGGATCGCGGCCCATCGGCGCCTTACCCAACGGCGCCTCAGCCAACGGCGCCTTAAACGACACCGCCCGCGACAGGATGCGGCCGTCGATCTCGGGCAGCGCCACATTCATTGCCAGATCGCGGCCGCCGAGCCCGCGACTTCCGGCGCGCCAGCTCGCTTCGTCGCCGCCGGCAAAGACCACCTGCAACACCGCGCAGTCGGCCGCCGCCAGCGGATCCTCGCCGGCCCCCGCGCGCACCGAAAACCCGGTCGCGTTGAGGATCACCGCCGGCGGAATTTCGGCGAACAGCGTCCGGATCAGCGCCGCGGCTTCGCCGTCCTTCAGGCTGTGCACGAAGATCGGCAGCGGGCGCAGCCGCCGTACCGCGAGCGCCCGCACCAGCGCATCGACCGGCGCCGTGTTGCCCGATTGCAGCAACGCCCGGTAGAACACGACCGGCACCACCCCGCCGGTTCCGCGCCCGGCCTGGCCGCGCCAGCCGGCGGCGATGTCGTCGAGGCTCGGCAACGCCAGGTCCGGCCAGTAGAGCCCGGCGCGCAGCAATGGCGCGGGCTCAGCCCAGGCCGTGTCATGGCCGATCAGGCTGGCGGCATAGCGCAGCAGATTGTCGGCGTTGGCCGGGCCGCCCTCGGCCAGGTAGCGCCACAGCCGGTCGCGGCTGGCGCGGCCAATCGTCGATTGCTCCGCTAATTCATCATCGGGCTTGTCGTCGCCGGGCAGCAGCGCCAGTGGGATCTGGCTGGCTCGACAGGTTTCGACCAGCCGCTCGACGCCATAGGGCCAATAGGCGCTGCCGCCGAGCACCCGGGCGATGACCAGGCGCGCGCGGGCGACTGTCGCCATATAGAGGTCGACCGAAAAATGGTGCCCGAGCCGCAGGATCGGCGCGAGGCGAAGGCTCGGCGCGCCCGGCTCTTGCACCCGTCGGCGCGCTTGGGCCGCGGCGAGCAACGCCAATTCGGTGTCGGCGCTCGACAGCATCACCAGGTCGCCCGGCGTCTGGGCGAGATCGACCGCGGCCGAGCCGTCGTCGATGGTGCCGGGGAGGGTGGCGAGGAGGTGCATCAGCCCGCCAACGCCGCCGCGATCGCCGCCCGGGGAAGGCCTTTCTCGCCGATCACGACAAGCCGCGTCGCCCGCTCCTCGCCGGTCGCCCACGGCCGGTCGAAATACTGCGTCAGCCGGTCGCCGACCGCCTGAACCACGAGCCGCCGGTCGCGGCCGGGCAGATCGACAAACCCCTTGAGCCGCAGCACGCCGTGGCCGCGGATCGCGGCGCGCAACCGGGCGAGCAACGCCTCGCTGTCGCTGATCGCGCCCAACGCCACGACAAAGCTCTCGAAATCGTCGTGGTCGTGCGTGGCTTCGAGATCGTGGACCGACGGCCGCGTCGCCAGATCGTCCTCGGCCGCCGCGGCGAGGCCCAGCGCCACCTCGGGCATCACCATGCCGTCCCGCGCCCCGACCAGCCCGACGCCGGGGCGAAGCCGCTCGGCGATCTCGCGGCGCAGCGCCACCAGGCGATCCGGGGCGACCAGGTCGACCTTGTTGAGGATCGCCAGATCGGCGCAGGCGAGCTGGTCGCCGAACACCTCGTCGAGCGGATTATCGTGGTCGAGCGCCGGGTCGGCCGCCCGCGCCCGCGCCACCGCCGCCGGGTCGTCGGCAAAGCGGCCGGCGGCGACCGCCGCGGCGTCGATCACCGTCACTACACCGTCGACCGTGGTGCGGGTGCGGATCTCCGGCCAGGCAAAGGCCTGGACCAGCGGTTTCGGCAAGGCCAGGCCCGAGGTTTCGATCAGGATGTGCTCGGGCGGCGCCGGGCGGTCGAGCAGCTGGCTCAAGGCCGGCAGAAAATCGTCGGCGACGGTGCAGCAGAGGCACCCATTGGCCAATTCGACGATGTCGCCGGCGCCGCACACATCGTCGCCGCAGCCCAGCAGCAATTCGCGGTCGATGCCGAGCTCGCCAAACTCGTTGACCACGACCGCCAGCCGCCGCCCCTGCGCCCGCGCCAGCAGATGGCGCACGAGGCTGGTCTTGCCGGCGCCGAGAAAGCCGGTGATCACCGTCGCCGGAACCCGGCGCATCTCACTCCTCCTTCAGGACCAGGGGGAGGCCGGCGGCGATGAAGACGACGCGATCGGCCAGGGCCGCGACTTGCTGATTGAGCCGCCCGGCGGCGTCGCGAAAGCGGCGGCCGAGCGGCGTCTCGGGCACCAGCCCCAGGCCCACTTCGTTGGCCACCAGCACCACCGGCCCGTCCGCCAGCCGCAATGCCGCGCACAGCGCCGCCGCCTCGTCATCCGCCGGCCGATCGGCCAGCATCAGGTTCGACAGCCACAAGGTCAGGCAATCGATCAGCAGCGGCCGCTCCGGCGTCGCCTCGGCCGCGATCACCGGGGCCAGCGCCAGGCGCTCCTCGACAGTGCGCCAGAACCGGCCGCGGCGCGCCCGATGCGCGGCAATGCGCGCCGCCATCTCAGGATCGCCGGCCGCGGCGGTGGCGCAATAGGTCCCGCCGGCAGCGGCGCCCTCGATCATAGCTTCGGCATGGCGACTCTTGCCGGACCGGGCGCCGCCCAGCACCAGGGTCACCGCGGGCAGCCCGCCGCTCGCGCGATCCGCGCCCGCCCGATCGCCCGCGCTCGCCGGATAGGTTGGCGTCGACACCACAGGCCCCTCCTCCTCCGCCCGAGGAATTGTCCCTTGTCGCGCGATGCGGAGGTCTCCTGGCTCGGGGTCGTCGCCCGCGGCGCCTTCCCGGTGCCCCCGAGCTGCGAGGGGGGATGCCAGTGGCCGTTGCCGCGGTCTCGCCGCTTACAGTTGCGGGGGCAGCGCCGGTGTTGCACCGGACTTCCCTGTCGCATCGCGGCGGTCACGCTAGCACGCGGCGGCGATCGCGGTCACCCTTTCGTTGCCGGTCTCGATTTTCGCTGCCGCCTGGGCTAGCTTCACCCGCGGCGGCGAATGCCGCCGGATCGGATGAACGGAGGGGCGGGATGAAGATCGAGGGCGGATGCGTGTGCGGCAAAGTGCGCTACTCGGCCGATGCCGAGCCGATTTTCGTCGGCCTGTGCCATTGCAGCAAATGCCAGAAGGCGTCGGGAAGCGCCTTCAACGTCGTGGTGGCGCTGCCGAAACCGGCGGTCAGCATAGCGGGTGCGCTGGCCACATTTGAGGACCGCGGCGACACCGGCAAGGCAACCTACCGGCGGTTTTGCCCGGTCTGCGCCTCGCCGATCGCGAGCGAGGCCGAAGTGATGCCGGACGTCGTGATGATCCCCGCCGGCACGCTCGATGATGCGAGCTGGGTCAAGCCCACGATGCAGATCTACTGCGACCGGGCGCAGCCCTGGGTGAAGCTCGAAGGCGACATGCAGCGCTTCGCCGGAATGCCGATGCCGCCGGGCTGACCATCAGCGCGGCAAACGGTTGACGGTCACGACCCGCCAGCCGTGACCCATGCCGGGGCCATCGATCCGGTCGATGCGGGTCAGCGAGCAATTGTCGATCGAAAACGCCAGCGCCGCTTCGGGATCGAGGCCGAGCGCCAGGGAGAGCGCGGCGCGGATCGTGCCGCCATGCGCGACCGCGACGATGTCGCGCCCAGCATAGGCCGCGGCCAGCTCATTGATCGCCCGCGCCACCCGGTCGATGACCGTGACGAAGCTTTCGCCGCCCGGCGGCGCCTGGTGCGCCGGCGCATGCCAGAAGCGGTGGAAGTCACCGTTGCGCGATCGATCGAGCTCGTCATAGCTGAGGCCTTGCCACGCGCCGAAATGCTGTTCGGCGAGATCGGCGACGATCAGCGCCTCGGGGCCGGGGATTGACGATGGCCCGGCCACCCCGGCGCGGATGATGGCCGCCGCGGTCTCGTGGGTGCGGCGCAAATTGCTGGTGACCCAGACCGCACCACCCGGCAATTGATCGGCGAGCCCGGCGAAGACCGCATCCTGCGAGCAGTCGCAGGATAGATCGGTCTGGCCGTAGATGCGCCCGCCATGCCCGACCGGGGCGTGACGCACCCACCAGAACCGGGTCGCGACGATCGCGTTCATCGCGCCGCCGCCGCCAGCAGGATCACGATCTCGGCGATCTGCTGAAGCGCGCCCATGACATCGCCGGTGGCGCCGCCGATCCGCCGGGAGGACATCATCGCCGCAACCAGCACTGCCGCGGCCGCCGCGGCCAGCGCCAGCGCCCCGAGCAACGGTCCGAGCGCGGCCAGCGCGATCGCCGCCCCGATCGCCGCCGCGGCGAGCATCGATAGAGTGCCGGGTCTGCCGGCGTCCGCGCCGAGGCCGTCGTCGCGCGCCGGCGGCAGCGCCCGCATCGCCGCCGGCAACAGGGCGCGCGAGGCGGCGTGCGCGGCGATCAGCGCCAGCCCGGCATAGACCGCCTCGCCGGTCTGGGCCAAGGCCGCCACCCGCAGGCCGACGCTCAGCACCAGCGCCAGGACGCCATAGGTGCCGTGCCGCGGGTCGCGCATGACCGCCAGCCGGCGGGCGCGGTCGCCGCCGCCGAAAAAGCCGTCGGCGGTATCGGCCAGACCGTCCTCGTGCAAGGCGCCGGTCAGGCAGAGACCGGCGAGCACCGCCAACAGCGCCGCCGGCCCCGGGCCGAGGCCGAGAATTTCGGCGACCAGGAAGACCAAAGCGGCGACCGCACCGATCCCGGCCCCGACCAGCGGAAAGGCCCAGGCCGCGTCGGCCAGGCGCCAGCCCTCCGGCGTTGGCGGCCCGATCGGGACCCGCGTCAGAAAGGCGACGGCGGCGGCAAAACCGGCGAGGATGCCGGGGCGCCGGCGCGACAAGTGTTCGGGTGCGCTCATCGTCGCCGACGATAGCCGAAGCAGGCGGCCCCCGGCTGCCTTTTCGCTTGGGTTCGCTCCCGGCTTCGACAACGATCTTCGATCAGATCCCGGCACAGGAGACCAAATATGCCCGAGCCGCCGATGCCCGAACCGCCGATGCCCGAGCCGACCGCGACCCTCGACGAGATGCGGGCGCTCTTCGCCCATCTGCCCGGCCCCGATCTCGAGGCCGGCGCCGCCGCCGCGCTGCGCCAGGCGCAGCTGACCAAGCCTGCCGGCTCGCTCGGCCGGCTTGAGGAGCTGGCGATATGGCTGGCGACCTGGCAGGCCCGCCACCCGCCTCGCCTCGAGCGTCCGCGCACGATCGTCTTCGCCGGCAATCACGGTGTCGCCCAGCGCGGGGTTTCGGCCTACCCCGCTTCGGTGACCGCGCAGATGGTGCAGAACTTCATCGCCGGCGGCGCTGCGGTCAACCAGCTGTGCCGGGTGGTCGACGCCGATCTTCGGGTCTTCGAGATGAACCTCGACACCCCGACCGGCGACATCGTCGAGGTGCCGGCGATGAGCGAGGATGAATGCGCCAGGGCGATGGCCTACGGCATGATGGCGGTCGAGCCCGGCATCGACGCGCTGGCGCTCGGCGAGATGGGGATCGCCAACACCACCGTCGCGGCCGCTCTGTGCGCCGGGCTGTTCGGCGGCGACGCCGTGCTGTGGACCGGCCCCGGCACTGGGGTCGCCGGGGCGGCGCTTGACGAGAAACGCCGCGCGGTCGCCGCGGCGGTGGCCCGGCACCGGCCCTTGGCGGCCGATCCGTTCGACCTTTTGCGCCGCCTCGGCGGCCTCGAATTGGCGGCGATCGCCGGCGCCGTCATGGCGGCGCGGCTCGGCCGCGTGCCGGTGGTGCTCGACGGCTTCACTTCGACCGCCGCCGCCGCGGTGCTCTACGCCGCCGACGCTCATGCGCTCGACCATTGCATCGTCGCCCATCTCTCGGCCGAGCCCGGCCACCGCGTGCTCGCCGAACGGCTCGGCCAGCGTCCGCTGTTCGATCTCGGCATGCGGCTCGGCGAGGCCTCGGGGGCGACATTGGCGCTCGGCCTGCTGAAGGCGGCGGCGGCCTGCCACAACGGCATGGCGAGCTTCGCCGAGGCCGGGGTCAGCGGCCCCGCCTGAGCTGCGGGCTGGCCTGAGCTTCGGGCTTGCCCCCCGAGGCTCGCGCGTGAAACTCTGCGCCCGAGGCGATGATGTCTTGCTTCCCGGGGCCGGATGGCGGGACAACATCGAAAGCGTTGAAGTCGGAGGAAGCGGGATGCGCATCGTCATTGTCGGCCAGCAGGCCTTTGGCAAGGCCGTGCTCGAGGCCTTTATCGCGCGCGGCGACGAGATCGCCGGCGTCTTTGCCGCACCGGACAAGCCCGGCGCCCGGCCCGACCCGCTGGTCGCCGCCGCCGAGGAGCGCAAGCTCGCAGTCCACCGCTTCGCCAAGTATTCGAGCGACGAGGCGCAGACCGCATTGGCCGATCTCAAGGCCGATCTCGGCGTCATGGCCTATGTCCTCCTATTCGCCCCGCCCGAATTCTGCGCGATCCCCAAGCACGGCATGATCCAGTTCCACCCATCCCTGCTGCCGTTGCATCGCGGGCCGTCCTCGATCCCGTGGGCGATCATCCGCGGGCGCGCCGAGACCGGGCTGTCGATCTTCCGCCCGACCCCGGGTCTCGACGAAGGGCCGGTCATCCTGCAAAAGCGCATTCCGATCGCCGCCGACGACACCGCCGGCTCGCTCTATTTCGACAAGATCTTTCCGATGGGGGTCGAGGCCCTGGTCGAAGCCGCCGATCTGGTGGTCAAGGGCCGGGCCACCGAGACCACCCAGGACGAGAGCCGCGCCACCTACGAAGGCTGGGTGCGCGACGCCGAGTCGAAGATCAATTGGGCGAGCCATGTCGATTTCGTCTACGATTTGATCCGCGGCTGCAACCCGGCGCCCGGCGCCTGGACCAATTTCGGCGAGCAGAAGCTCTATCTGTTCGATGCCAAAAAGCTCCCGGCCGCGACCTTTGGCGCGGTGCGCGGCAAGAAGATCGGCGAGGTCGTCGCATCCGGCCCCGACGGGCTGCGCATCCTGGCCGAGGGCGGCTTTGTCGAGGTGTCGCGCGTACGCCTCGACAGCGGCGCCAAGATCGCCGCCAGCGAAGCCGGCATCGCCGCCGGCACCGTGCTCGGGGATAAGGCTTAGTCCTGCAAAGCGGAATATTTCCCGTCGCCCCCGCGCAAGCGGGCGGCCTTGCGCCGCCGCAGGTCGCCCGCCCCTGGGTTCCCGCTTTCGCGGGAATGACAATTTGACGGGATCGAATGGTGGTCTAGAACGGAGATCGGGGCGCTAGCTCGCCAGCGGGTGCGGGCGGGGGTTCGAGCCGTCGGTAAAGCGGGCGAGCCGGAACGGCGTCGGATCGACCAGAGTTGGATCGCCGGCGACCATGTCGGCGACCAGCCGGCCGGCGCCGGGGCCGATGCCGAAGCCATGGCCGGAAAACCCGGTGGCGATAAAGAAGCCCGGCACCTTCGCGACCGGCGAGATCACCGGAATGGCGTCGGGCATGACGTCGATCATCCCGCCCCAGCTCTCGGCCACGGCGATGTCGCGGAACAGCGGAAAAGCCGCAGCGACGGCGGTTCGGGCGCGGTCGAGGACGATTTGGTCGGGCTCCGGGTCGAGCGTGCGCACCGCCTCGAACGGGGTGGCTTCGTCGAGCGCCCAACGCCGCTTCATCTGCCATTCCTCGGCCCAGCGCCGGCCGACCCGGAAGCGCAATTTCTTCCAGTGCAGCCGCACCGCCGGCAGATAGTCGAAGGCGAGTCGGAAATTGTCGGGCACGAGGTCGATCGTCCGTACCCCGAGGGTCGCCACCGTGTAGCCGCCATCCATCCGCTTGCGAAAGCCGAAGAGACCGCCCGAGGCCGAGATTTCCGGGCCGCCGGCGATCGGCTCGGTGCGCATGACCGAGGCCAGCACCTTGAGTTGCGGCAGCTCGATCTGGAGATTGCCGCAGAACAGGCGCGACCAGGCGCCGCCGGCGAGTACCGCCGAGGCGCAGGCGATGCGGCCTTTTTCGGTGACCACGCCCGACACCCGCCCGCCCGCGGTTTCAATGCCGCGCACCGCGCATCGGGTGACGATCGCGGCACCGCGGCGCCGCGCCATCTCGGCGATCGCCGGTGCGGCGCGTTGCGGCTCGGCCCGGCCGTCGCTCGGCGTATAGAGCGCGCCGGCCCAGTCGCCGCGCAGGCCCGGCAGCAATGCCTCGGCCTCGGCCCGGGTCAACAGGCCGGTGTCGAGCTGGTACTGGCGGGCATGGTCGAGCCACTCTTCGAGCTGGTCGAGCTCGGCCCGGTTCTCGGCCAGATACATGATGCCGCACTCGCGGAACCCGGTTTCGGCCTCGACCCGCCGGTTCATCCCCTGCCACAGGCGCAGGCTCTCGATGATCAGCGGGATCTCGCGCGGGTCGCGGCCCATCTTGCGGCACCAGCCCCAATTGCGGCTCGATTGCTCGCCAGCAATGTGCCCCTTCTCGCACAGCACGGTCGAGACGCCCTTTTCGGCGAGAAACAGCGCGGCGCTGGCGCCGATCACGCCGCCGCCGATGATCACCACATCGGCGCGCGCCGGCAACGTCGCGTCGGACCGGACCGGATCAACCCGCGGCGCCATCGCGCTTAACAGGCGCTCAGACTGGTACGCGCATTTTCTCCGTCACCCCCGCGGGAACGACGGACGATATGCGCAAGGCGCTGATGCCACGCTCGTTCCGGGGTCATCTCAATCGATCGCGGCGTGGACCAGGTTGGCGACCCGGTCGAGCCGCGCCGAGTGAAACGGGTCGGGCTGGACGAAATTGGTCAGATAGGTGAACGACACCCCGCTCGTCGGGTCGGCCCAGGAATAGGACGTCCCGGCGCCGCCATGGCCGAAGGTCTCTGGTGCGGCGATCGCGCCGAGCCCGCGGATGCGGTCACTGTCGCCGCGCACATGCGGCCCGAGGCCCCGGTGCATCGGGATGCCGGCCATCGCATCGTCGCCGGTCTCGCCGGTATGGCTGCGGGTGACGTAGCCGACGAGCCGCGGCGAAAACATCCGCACCTCGCCGAGCCGGCCTTGGCCCAACAGCATCTGGTAGAACGCCGCCATGCCGCGCGCGGTCGCATAGCCGCCGCCGCTCGGCATCCCCGCCGCCTTGAACTCGGCCGAGTTGTCGCGCGTCTCGGGCGCGTAGGTGTCGGCGCAGCGCCGTTGCTCCGCGGCCGGCACGCCGACGAAGATGTCGTTGGCGAGCCCCAGCGGCGCCAGCACCTTGTCGCGGATCACCTGGCGGTAATCCTCGCCGGTCACCGCCTCTATCACCATCGCCTGGGTCAGATGGGCCGCCCGCGGGTGGTATTGCAGCCGGCTGCCGGGGGTCCAGTCGAGCGAGAAATCGCAGACCTCGGCGCGCATCCGGGCATGGTCGGTCCAGGTCTCCCGGGTCACGTCGCCCGACGGAAACCCGCCCCGATGGGTCATCACCTGGTGCAACGTGATCTCGCCCTTGCCGCGCCGGGCGAACTCCGGCAGATGGTCGGCGATCTTGTCCATGAACGACAGCCGGCCTTCCTCGATCAAGGCCCAGATCGCCGCGCTGGTCAAAACCTTGGTCTGGCTGAACAACAGGAACAGCGTCTCGGCGCCGACCGGCTCGCGGCCGGGTTCGGTTTTGGCCTCGCCATAGCTGCGATAGAGCGCGAGCTTCCCGTGCCGTGCCAGTGCGATCTGCGCGCCCGGATAGCGGCCTTCCTCGATGTGCTCGCGGATCAGCCGATCGAGATGCTGCAGCGGCCGGGCGGCAAAGCCGAGGCCGGCGGCCTCGCCGGTCGGCAGCGGATAGGTGTCGGGCATGGCTCGCTCCTTCAGAGTTGCGAGCGGCGATGCTACATGACACTTTGCCATTAAACTATCGCTAGCGCACCGGGCGATGGCGAACCGCGCTCGGGCGCCGCCAACGGGAGGCCGCCATGCGCGAAGCCGTGATCGTCTCGACCGCCCGCACCCCGATCGGCCGGGCCTATCGCGGCGCCTTCAACGACACCCAGGCGCAGGCGCTGGCCGGCCATGTCGTCGCCGAGGCAGTGCGGCGCGCCGGGGTCGACCCGGCCGAAATCGAGGACGTCGTGCTCGGCGCTGCCTTGCAGCAAGGGTCGTCCGGCTACAACATCGCCCGCCAGGCGGCGATCCGCGCCGGGCTGCCGGCCTCGGTTGCCGGGATGACGGTCGACCGGCAATGCGCCTCGGGGCTGATGGCGATCGCGACCGCGGCGAAACAGATCGTGCATGACGGCATGACCATCGCCGTCGGCGGCGGCGTCGAGTCGATCTCGCTGGTGCAGAACGACGAGCGCAACGAATACCGCGCGCAGGACCCGTGGCTTATCGAGCACCGGCCCGATCTCTACATGACCATGATCGAGACCGCCGAGATCGTCGCCGAGCGTTATCAGGTGACCCGCGAGGCGCAGGACGAATACGCGCTCTCCTCGCAGCAGCGCACCGCCGCGGCGCAGGCCGAGCACCGCTTCGACCAGGAGATCGCGCCGCTCCCCTCGCTGATGCGCGTCGACAACCGCGAGACCGGCGAAACCTCAGTGGTTCGGGTCGCCCTCGACAAGGACGAAGGCAACCGCCCGTCGACCACGATCGCCGGCCTCGCCGCGCTCAAGCCGGTGTTCCGCGATGGGCAAACCGTCAAGGAAGGCCGCTTCATTACCGCCGGCAACGCCTCGCAGCTCTCCGATGGCGCCTCGGCCGCGCTGCTGATGGAAGCGGGCGAAGCCGAGCGCCGCGGCTCGGAACCGCTCGGCGTCTATCGCGGCATCGCGGTCGCCGGCTGCGCTCCGGACGAGATGGGGATCGGCCCGGTCTTCGCCGTGCCCAAGCTGCTTCACCAGCACGGGCTCGCGATCGACGATATCGGGCTTTGGGAACTGAACGAGGCCTTTGCCGTCCAGGCGCTCTATTGCCGCGACCGGCTCGGCATCGACCCCGAGCGCTACAACGTCGACGGCGGCGCGATTTCGATCGGCCATCCCTACGGCATGTCGGGGGCGCGCATGGTCGGCCACGCGCTGATCGAGGGGAAACGACGCGGCGTGCGCTATGTCGTCGTCACCATGTGCGTCGGCGGCGGCATGGGGGCGGCCGGGCTGTTCGAGGTGCTGTAGCGAGCCGCGGGCGGATTGCTACAGCGTTCTCGCGCCGACTACATCCCGGGGCGCGAACAAAGTTCGATCTATAAAAACGGATTGTTGAGCCAAATTTTATTAACCCTTTATTGCCAGCGGCGCGTCGATTCTTGCGTTGACGATTTGTTACCAGCGGCTATGCTGACCGCCGCCAAGCCATTACGGAACCTCGAAAATGCGCTGTTCGCGAGCGGCGGCAATGGTCTTTTTGCTGAGCCAGGCGGTCGCCGTCTCGGCCGTGGCGAGCGGACGCAAGCCGCCGCACCACCCGGCTCCGGCGGCCAAGGCGCAGAGCCCGCTCGATCGGGTGGCCTTTGCCGTCGACGGCGCCGAGTTCGAGCCACGGCGCCGACCAGGCGATGTGGCGCGACGACCCCAGCGGTCCGCAAGGGCCGATGCAGGTCAGCGCCGCAGCGGCGAGCGACGTCGGCGGCGGCGATCGTTTCGACACCGGGCAAAATCGCGCGATCGGGCGCGCCTATCTGGCGCTGCTATACCGCCGCTACGGCGATTGGCCCGACGCCATCGCCGCCTATAACTGGGGCATCGGCAATCTCGATAATTGGTTCAAGGCGGGGCGGCCGGCTGATGGCGCGGCCCCGGGTGTCGCCGCCTATCTCGATCGGGTGGTGCACGACAGCGGCATTTGCGCGGCGCACCAGGTGCGGCCGCCGCGGCGAGCCGACAGCCTCGCCTGGCGATTGCGCCGAGCTCGGCGCCTGGGCATCGGTGCGCGGCGATGGCCGCTATCCGCTGGGCGCGAGCGGCGCGACCAGCGCCTTTCACCATCGTCTCGACAACGCAATGCGGTTGGCCGCGCAACATGCCGGGGGCCGCTGAGCGGCAAACCTCACCCCGACGCCGAACTCACGGGCATTACCCAGCGGCCGAGCAGCAGCGCGCACCGCAGCGCCAGGTTCCACATCAGCAAGGCCAGCACGATATTGGACAGAATCGCGGTCGAAAGCGGCAGCCTCTGATCGGTTGAGCGGATCGCCTGCATCAAATATTCTCCCGCGGTCTCGCCGCTACGACGTGCTTGCCGCCAACCGAATGAAACAGAAGCGGCATCAAACCGCAGCAAAATTTGCGCCATTGCGCCAACTGGCGGGATTTCCTCGGGTTTTGCCATCAAGCGTCACACGTCTGTAAGGTTATCCGTCAGTTCGGATCGATCGGCCGAGTTGGCGCGACGTTAGCAGATCAGGCGAAAAACCCCTGGTACGCTGAACTTCGAGGGCGATTGCCGCGTTTGCTCCCTGGTTCAGAGCGGCTGCCGCCGCGGAGGCTCTCTCTTGGCGAAAATCAGGGTTGCGCTCGTCGGCGTCGGAAACTGCGCCTCGTCCTTGGTGCAGGGCATCGAGTTCTACCGGGACGCGACCGGAACCGCGGCCATACCCGGGATCATGCATCTCGACCTCGGCGGCTATCATATCGCCGACATCGATATCGTCGCCGCCTTCGACATCGCCGACGGCAAGGTCGGTCGCGATCTGGCCGAGGCGATCGCCGCCCCACCCAACAATACCGAGCGCTTCGCCCCGGTCCGCCTCTCCGGTGTCGAAGTCCGGCGCGGCCCGACCCATGACGGCATCGGCCGCTATCTGCGCGAAACCGTGATCGAGTCGGCCCAGCCGGTCGACGATGTCGCCGGCATCCTGCGCGCGAGCGGCGCCGAGATCGTCGTCTCCTACCTGCCGGTCGGCTCCGAGATTGCGGCGCGCTGGTACGCCGAGCAGGCGCTCGCGGCCGGTTGCGGCTATGTCAATTGCATCCCGGTGTTCATCGCCAAGGACGCGCGCTGGCGCGAGCGGTTTCGCGGACGCGGCCTGCCGCTGATCGGCGACGACATCAAGAGCCAGGTCGGCGCCACCATCGTCCACCGGGTGCTGGCCAATCTGTTTCGCGAGCGCGGCGTGCGGGTCGACCGCACCTACCAGCTCAATTTCGGCGGCAATAGCGATTTCCAGAACATGCTGGAGCGCGAGCGCCTGCAATCGAAGAAGCGCTCGAAAACCGACGCCGTGACCAGCCAACTCGCGGATCGTCTGTCCGATGACGAGGCGCATGTCGGGCCGAGCGATTACGTGCCGTGGCTGACCGATCGCAAATGGTGCTACATCCGCATCGAGGGCACGACCTTTGGCAACCTGCCGCTCAATTGCGAATTGAAGCTCGAAGTCTGGGACTCGCCGAATTCCGCCGGAGTCGTCGTCGACGCGATCCGTTGCGCCAAGCTCGCCCTCGACCGCGGCGTCGGCGGCGCGCTATTGGGTCCGGCCAGCTATTTCATGAAGAGCCCGCCCGAGCAATACACCGACAACGAGGCCCGCGCCCGCACCGAGGCGTTTATTCGCGGCGAGGCGGAGCGCTGAACAGAAAGCTGGTCCCGTCCCACAGCGCCAGATCGCGCGTGCCGTTGCGCTGCACGTTCAGCCCGGCGGCGTTGGCGGCGGCGGCGGCCTCGGCCCGGTCGATCGCCGGATCGCCGCGATAGGAATAGTTGAAGATCGCGAGCGCGCCGCCGGGCCGCAGCAGCCGGGCCGCCTCGGCGATGGTGCGCCGGGCAAGCTCCGGCTCGACCGCGACGATGCACGGAAAGCTGTCGACCGCCAGCACCAGATCGAAGCTCGCCCCGGCGAATTGCGAAAGCTCGCCGCCGGTGCCGACCGCGAAGCTGGCGTTGGCGATGCCGGCGCATCGGCGCCGGGCCTCGGCGACCATCGCCGGCGACAGGTCGATGCCGACGATCCGGCGCAGCCGGGGCGCCAGCGCCTGCTCGACGCGGCCGATGCCGCAGCCGATATCGAGCGCGTCGCGATCGGCTCCCAAAAGTCCCCAATCGGCCAAGATTGCGGCAAGCTCGCCGGTGGCACGGGCGAGGATCGCCGGGTCGCCGAGCGAATAAAGCGCTACCGCCGCCTCCGGCGCCAGCGCCACCGCGCGGTCGTATTGCTCCCGGGTCGCGGCCAGGCGATCGCCGCCAACCGCCTCGGTCAGCCCGGCCTCGACCAGCGCCGCGGCGCGCGCCAAGCCCTGGCCGTGGGTGTCGGCGAGCCGGGCCAGCCGCACCAGGGCCGGCCGCCGGGCGGCGCCGAGCCGGCTCAGGCATCCCCGCAACGCCGGCAAACCGCCGGCCGCCAGCAGCAGGTGCATCAGCGCGATCTCGGCCGAAACCTCGCCGTCGAGATAGCGGGCGAGCACGTCATGCGCCGCCGCCGGGCAGGCTGCCCTTTCGGCCTGGCTCAGCCGGCGCATCGGCGGCTCAGGCGGCGGGAGACCTTGGCGCGATCGGCGGCGCCCCAGGCATATTTGTAGGCTTCGCCGCCGCGCAGGAAGTCGAACCGCCGGGCACCCTCGCCCACCGCCTGCTCGATCGCATGACCGATGATCAGCAAGCCCGGGCTCAGCCGCGGCTCCGCCGGATCGAAGCCGCCGAGATACGCATACGCTGTGCCGTTGGCGACGAACCCGTAATAGACCGCGCGCACCGCCCCGCCGATCCGCAGCCGATAGAGGCGCAGCATGCCGGCCGCGTGCAAGCCGGCGGCGGCGGCGCGGTGAAAGCCCTGCACCAGCGGGTCGCCGCACAGCCCGGCCTCGCCCCGAGCGCGCCAGCGCGCCGCGTGCAGGCGAAAGAGATCGCCCATCGCCGCCTCGATCCGGTCCTCGGCAACTGTCTCGATCACCACCCCGCCCGCGGCCGCGGCGCGGCCCCGCGCCTGGCGCAGGTCGCGCCGGGTCTTGCGCGGCACCGCCCCGCCGAGATCGTCCGAAGAAGGCCGCAGCGCCAGCACCGGAGAGGGCGATGCGGCGATGATCCGGTCGCTCGCGCCGCAAACGGCGGCGGCGCGCGCCAATCCTCCCTCCGGCGCGAGATCGGGCAGCCAGCACTCGTCCCATTCCCGGATGTCGGCGATCGCCGCCATCAGCTTGTCGGCAGCGCCAGGCGCGGCCGGGTCGGTCAGCGCCTCGACATAATCCGACAGCCCGACCCCGATCGGTAGCAACTTGCGGCACTCGGCCTCGCGCAACCGGTAGAGCGGCAGAATGCCGACAAGGCCGCCGCCCTCGCGCGCGGTCAGCACCAGCGGCTCGGCCGTGCCGAAAAAGCGCCACCAGGCCGAGAGCCATGCCGGCGACTGGAACGGGGTCGCCATCGGGTCGCGCTGCCACAGCGCCGCCCATTCATGCCGCAGGCCGGCCATGCCCTGGTCGCTGGTGACTTGCCCGATCTCGATCACGACGCGCGCTCGGCGGCGAGGCGGCGGTAGAGCGCGAAATAGCCCGCGACCATCCGCTCCAGCGAAAACCGGCGGCGCGCCTCGGCGCGGCAGCGCTGACGATCGATGCGGTCGACGGCGCCGATCGCCGCGGCCATGGCGCGGGCGTCCGGGACCAGGTAGCCGCTGACCCCAGGCTCGACAATGTCGGCGAGCGCGCCCGCGGGAAAGGCGATGACCGGGGTGCCGCAGGCGATCGCTTCCATCGCCACCAGCGAACTCGTCTCCGAGGCCAGGCTCGGGACCAACAGACAGCGCGCGGCATTCAAGAGCCGGCGCTTGCGCGCCCATCCGAGCGGGCCGAGAAAGCGCGCCCGTGGCCCGAGACGCGGCCAAATCTCGCGCTCGAAATAGCGGCGATGCGCCTCATAAGCGAACACCGCGCCGCCAATCAGCAACGGCACGCCGGCCAGGCGCGCCGCGTCGAGGGCATGCTCGAAGCCCTTTTCGGGGCAGATCCGGCCCAGGCACAAGGCAAAATTGCGCCGCGCATGGCGGCCCGGCAGCCGGCCGACCGGTACCCCGTTCTCCACCTCCGGCAGCATCGCCGCAAACCGCGGGAAGCTCGCCCGCTGGCTCGCCGAGACGCAGTTGAACCAGGTCTGCGGCCGGGTCGCCGGCACCGCACCCGCCGGATAGAAGTCCTGCGGCAAATGCAGCGTCACCAGGGTCGGCACCGCCGTTTCGGGCAGGTGATCGGCGAAATCGAGGGCGTGGCTGTGGACCACATCGACCGAAAACCGCCGCACCGCCTCGGCGACCGCGCGGCGGTGCCGCTCGCCTGCCCGAGCGCGCGCCTCGTCGGTGATATCGGCCGGGACCGGGCCGGCCGCGACCAGGGTTCCGGCGACCCGCGAGCCGAGCGCGCCGACGACGATCGAATGGTGGCCGGCTTCGACCAGCGCGCGATCGAGCGCCGAGAGCACCTGCTCGGCGCCGCCGACTGCGTCGGGGCCGACCGGCGCCAGGCTGTAGCCGATGCCGAGCACGCTCAGCGCCATCGGGTTCAGCCCAGGCCCAGCGCGGCCAGCGCCAGGGCCGCCCGGCGACGCCACTCGACGCCGCTGATGCTCCAGCCGAAGATCTCGTAGAGCAGGGCGCCCTGATGCGGCGGTGTGCGGAAATCATAGGCCGGCGCCGGCCGAAAGCGCTCGATGTCGAGCCTGCATAAGGCCAGGATCGCGCGCTGCGTCTCGAAGCACTCCACCATCCGCCGCTTGCGCCGCAGATCGGCTGCGCCGAGCCGGATCGCGACTTCCTCCGACTGCGCCAACCGTGCCGACTGCGCCGCCGGCCGGCCGTCGGGCAGAAAGACGCCGGTGACCATCCGGCCATCGAACGCATGGTAGTACGGCATTTCGATGATCGCCGGCCGTTCCGCGGCGGCGATGCTTCGGGCGGCCATATGCACTGCGAAGGCGGCGGCATCATGGTCGGGGTGGCCGCCCTCATAGGCATGGGTCAGAACCGCCGCCGGATGCTCCCGCTCCAGACATTCGGCGACGGCTCGCGACAGCCCGGCGAGATCGAGCGCGGCTTCCTGGTCGGGGATACCGAGAGCGGCCTTGCGCACCGCGGCAGCCTCGCCCGCAATCAGCGCCGCTCCAAGCTCGCGCCGCCGCGCCACGGCATAATCCGCAATGTCGGCGAAGCCGTGCCGGCGGGCATCCTCGCCGTCCCGCGGCGCGCCGTCGCTAATGTGCACCAGGAGCGCGTCCTGCAGCCGGCACAGCTGCGCGCCGATGCCGATGGTCTCGTCGTCGGGGTGGGCGACGACGATCAGCAGCGGCGCCAGCACCGGGCCGCCTCCGGCCAGCGCGTCGAGCACTGTCGGCGCTGGTCGAGGCGGCTTGTCCGGCGCCGAAATCATCCGGGCGAGGCCGCGACCGCCGGGTTCGGCCCCGATCGGACGCCGGCGCCGCCATAACGCCGGATCATCCGCACGCAGAACTCGGCGAACGCGTCGTCCCGTTGCGGCGGGCTCGTATGGTGCGCCGCCAAGCCCAGATGCTCGGGCGTGAAACAAAAGGTCAGGGTCACGTCGAACGGCTCCAACGCCCGCATCTGGCGGTCGAACCATACCTCGGCGTCCGGCCGGAAGCTGTCGGCCCAGCTGAGCCCGGTGCGCAGATGCCGCACCCCGAGCCGCTTCAGCCATCGCACCGCGTCGTCGAGCCGGTGATCTTCGAAATGAAACCACTGGCAGATGCCGAGGTCGGGCGCGAACTCGGCAAAGCACCGGGCCGCCCGCTTCGGTGTCCCGTCCTCGCGCAGCAGCCCCATGTAGAAATGCCGGTAATAGGACGAGCCCTCGGCCTCCTTGTGGCGGGTGGTGGCCGGCCAGGCCTGCGGTAGGTCGTAGAGGCTGTACCAGTGGATCCGCGCGGCGCGCCCGATCAACAGCTCGGCGGTGCGGCGCAGGCCGAATTCCTGCACCTCCTCGGCGCCAAAGCTCGACGCGCCGCATTCGGAGACCCAGACCGGCAGCGGGGTCACCGCGGCGATCTCGGCGAGCTTCGCCGGCCAGTCGTCGATCGGCCACAAATTCCAGTCGAGCGGAAAGCCGTGCACCGCAACCACGTCGAGCCGATCGAGCACACCTTGCGCGGTAAGGTTGCGGATGAACGCCGGGTCGATCGGCGAGATGCCGCCCAGCACCCGCGGCAGCCCCGGCGCCGCGCCGGCGATCGCGTCCCCGGCGAGCCGCATCATGCGCGCGAAGCGGGACCAGTCGGGATCGAGCTCCAAGTCCCAGTGCGACTTGTTATTGGGCTCGTTCCACAGCATCACCGCTTCGATCATGCCGCGGCTCCGGTGTCGTGCCGCCCTGGGCGCGCCGGATAGACGGCGCTGCCAGGCTCGGCCTTGCCCAGCCGGCAGACGAACACCTCCTCCTCGGGGTTCGCTTCGATGACGAACCCGGCGCTGCGCAGCATCGCCGCCGTGCAGGCCCGGTTGGGGACCCACCAGTTGGTGCCGTCGCCGGCATAGCCATGCTCGATAAAGGCCATGCGCGGAAAGCCCGGGCGCTCGAACACCGCGGTTTCGGAAAACGGATAATCCGGTTCGAGCCGCTCTTCGGCCGGGCTGCCGCGCTGCATCGACTGGCAGACAAAGAGGTCGCGCACGACATGCTCGCGGATCAGGTCGAGCGCCAGGAGCGGATGGCGCAGGTGATAGAGCACGCCCAAAAACAGCACCAGGTCGAAGCGCTCGGCCAGCACGGCGACGTCATAGACCGAGAGCTGCGCGAATTCGATGTCGGCGCCGACCACTTGCGCGGCGAAACGGGCCTGGCGCAGATAGGTGTCGTCGGTGTCGATGCCGAGCACCCGTGCGGCACCCCGGCGCTTCATCTCGATCGCGTAGAAGCCGCCGTTGCAGCCGATGTCGAGCACGCTGCGGCCGCTGAGATCGGCCGGCAGCGCATGCGCGAAGCGGCGCCACTTGACCGCCGGATAGTCGCCGAGGAAATGCTCGGGGGCGGTCTTCACCCCGCCGAGATCGAGATTGTGGAACCATGGGCTCAGCGCCGCTGCCTGGCGGCGGATCTCGTCCGGCGGCAGCACGCTCATCGGCGCTGCCCGCCCCGGGCCGCACTTGCCGTGGCGAGAATGGGCTGGGCCTGCGCCGCCTTGCCGCCAAGCAGCCGCATCGCCTCGCGATAGCCGCCCAGAGTGCCGACATCGACATAGTCGGTCCCGGCGGCCACCGCCACCGCCTCGCCGCCTTCGGCCAGATAGGCGTTGACCAGGGTCCCGACATACTCGTCGCGCCGCTCGCGCTTCAGCCACAGCCGGTGGAGCCGGTGCAGGACCTCGCCCGGCAGCCGGAACGCACCCCACACCCAGCGCGTCGAGGCGCCCGGCGCCTTGACCTGGATTTCCCGCACCCGGCCGTCGGGATCGGCAGCGACCGCGTCGAACAACTCGGGCCGCGCCACCGGGAAGGTCAGGAACGCGAGCTTGTCGCCGGGCAGCGCCGCCAGCCCGTCGCCCGGCAGCCAGATCGTATCGGGCAGGCCGACCAGCACCGGCTCCTCGGGCCGGATCAGCGGCAGCGCCCGGAAGATCGCGTCGCACAAGCCGCGCGCCTCGGGCTGCACCACATAGACGACCGCCGCGCCCTCGATCCCGGCGCCGTAATATTGCAGGATGTCCGACTTCCACGGCGAGATCACAAAGCAGATCCGATCGGCGCCGGCGCACAGCATGCGCTCGATCAGATATTCGCTGACCGCCCGCGGCCGCTCCGCCTCGCCGTCGAGGCGGCTGCCGACCGGCAGCAACTCCTTGGAAAAGGCGAGCGGCTGGATGCGCGTGCCGTTGCCGGCGGCCGGGATAATTCCCCACATTGTCAGCCCTCCTCTCGGGGTCAGGGACCGGGGGATCGGATGGCGGCAGCCAGCAATTCTGCCAGTTCCGCCGCCCGCCGGCCGGCGCTGTGCTCGGCCAAAGTACGCTCGCGCGCCGCGCCGCCGATTGTCGCGAGCTCGCGATCGCCGAGGTCGAGAACCGCGAGCACGTCGGCGGTGCTGCGCACGATCACGACCTCGCGGCCCGGGGCGAAGAACGCGTCGAGCCCCGGCCACCAGTCGCTGAGGATCGGGGTGGCGCAGGCGGCCGCCTCGAACAGCCG
Source organism: uncultured Alphaproteobacteria bacterium (assembly GCA_963755435.1). Classification (GTDB taxonomy): domain Bacteria; phylum Pseudomonadota; class Alphaproteobacteria; order ATCC43930; family CGMCC-115725; genus AP-15. The sequence continues at coordinate 697,844 of CAVWJX010000005.1, read as the reverse complement.
GCCCGACGGGCACCAGCCGCAAGCGGCCATCGCCGCCCGCGTAATGTTCAAAGTCGCCCGCGCCGCGGCGTAAAAGCGCGGATGCTCGGCCGGGCTCACATGCCGCTCGAAGAAGATGTTCGGGCTCCACGGGAAATCGCCCGGATAGAGCGCGCCGCCGATCACGAACCGCTCGCCCGGTCGCTGCCGCGCCGCGGCGAGAAACAGCCGGTCGAGCTCGTGCTGCCGATCGGCGGCATAGGTGCCGAGATAGGAGAGTGCCGCGCGCCCCATGTCGGGCGGCGGCGCCGGCCGATACCGATCCGGATCGACGCAGCCGTAGAGCGGGGCCACCTGCCGCGCGCCGAGCTCTTCGCGCAATGCGCTCAAAGCCTCGCCGCCGGCGTAGCTCAGCACCAGATCGAACGGGGCCAGCCGGTCTGGTCCGAGATAGGCGACCGTTTCACCGGCGGCGCGCCGCGCCAGGGTGACCGGGCTGTCGAGATCGTAGAACACCCGCAACGCCCGGCTCTGGAACATCAGCGCGCTGGCGGCGAGCGCGTCCGGGCAATACGAGGTCACCACCGCCGCATCGGCCTCGGCCAACTCTCGCCGGGCCTCGGCCGCGACATCCTGCCAATACCGATAAAGCACCAGCCGGCCGCCGTCGATCTCGTTCAGGTCGCGATGCTCGGCGTAATACGGCACGTCGCGCTCGAAAAAGACGATTGCGTGGCCTTGCGCGCCGAGGCTGCGGATCAGCGCCCGCCACAGCACCGCGTGCCCATTCCCCCAGGACGAGCTGACCGACAGCCCGAAGATCGCGAGCTTCATGGCGGCGGGACCTCGGCCGCCGCCCCGCCCGCTCCGGCCGCGGCATAGCTCTTGGCGAACCCGTCGCGCCTGGTCCGCTCGCGCGCCTCGGCGACATAGGCTTCGAGAGTGCCGGCGCGATGCAGCGCGGTGTGCCGCGAGAGCACCCGCTCGCGGGCGTTGCCGGCGATCCGCAGCCGCTCGGCCTCCGGCATCGCGCGCACGCAATGCAGCACCTGGTCGGCATCGCCGGCCACCAAAATTTCGCGGCCCGGCCGGAAGAACTCGCCAAGACCCGGCCACCAGTCGCTGATGATCGGCACGCCGCAGGCAGCGGCCTCGAACAGCCGCACGCTCGGCGACCAGCCGCAGCGAACCATGTCGGCGCGGGTCACGTTCAAGGTGAAGCGCTGCCGCGCGTAAAACTCGGCGTGCCGGCCGGGCTCGATATGGTCGATGCGCGCGAGGTTGGCGGGCCATTCAAGCTCGCGCGGATAGAGCGAGCCGGCGACCGCGAACCGGCCTTCGGGCCACAGCCGCGCCGGCGCCCCGATCAGCCGATCGAGTGCCGGCTGCCGGTCGGCGCTGTAGGTGCCGAGATAGCCGAGGTCCCATTCGGCCGGCACCATGGTCGGGCGATGGCAGTCCGGATCGACCGCGCAATAAAGCGGCCGCGCCGCGCGGGCGCCGAATTCATCCTCGATGTGGCGCAATACCGGCCCGCCGGTGAACGAGAGGTAGAGGTCGAAGCCGGGGATCAGCTCGGCGGCCAGGTATTCGCAGCGTTCGGCGGCGAGCGCGGCCAGCGTCACCGGTGTATCGATGTCGTAAAACGCGACCAGCCCGCGGGCGGTCCGCTGCACCATCTCGGCGACCGCGATCCCGTCCGGAACATAGGAGCCGACGATCGCCAGGTCGGCCTCGCGCAACGCCCCGCTCCAGCGCTCGCGCAGCTCGGCGAGGCTGTCGTAGAGCCGGGTCGCGCCAAACGGCGGCTGCGCCAGATCGCGATGCTCGCGATACCACGGCGCGTCGCGCTCGAGGAACAGCACCTGATGGCCGCGCCGGCACAAGGCCCGGACCAGCCCGCGATAGGTCGTGGCATGGCCGTTCCCCCACGACGAGGTGATCGACAGGCCGAGGATGACAATCCGCAGCCGGTCGGCTGCCGGCGGCACGGCGACGCTCATCGCCCGGCCCCCGGCTCGATGCCCTCCAGCACCCGCTGCAGCAGGGCCACCCGCTGCGCATAGGTATGATCGCAGAGCGCGCGGGCCCTGGCCGCGGCGCCGACGCGGCGCGCCTCGCCCGCGGTCAGCCGGGCCAATTGCTCGGCCACCGCCGGACCGTTCTCGGCCACCAGGATCTCGCGGCCCGGCTCGAAGAACTGCGCGATCCCGTCCCAGTCGTCGGTAATGACGCAAGCCCCGGCCCCGGCGGCCTCGAACACCCGCGTCGCCGGGCTGAAGCCGTAGGCCGCCATGCTGTCGCGGCTGACGTTCAAGACCGCCAGTGCCGAGCAGTTGAACGCGTTGTGATCGCGCGTATAGACATGGCCGAGGCGATCGACATTGGGCGGCAGCGCCTTGTCGGCCCAGCCATTGCCGCCGAGCAGGAAGCGGCGGCCCGGCAGGTCCTCCGCCACCGCGACAAAGAACTCGTCGATCCGCCGCTCGCGGTCCGGGAGCCGATTGGCGATAAGCCCGAGATCGCAGGCAAAGCGCGGCTGCGGCGGCGCCGGATGATGCGTCGCCGGGTCGAGCCCATTATAGATCGGCACGCAGCTGCGCGCGCCAAAGCGCCGGTATGCCTCGACCACCGGCGGCCCGCCGCCATAGGTCAGCACCAGATCGTAGGCCGGGATCAGCGCGCGGAACGGGTCGCCCGCATCGGCGGCGATGCGGTCGAGCGTCGCCGGCGCGTCGACATCCCAGAAAACGGCGATCGCCCCCGTCCGCCTGATTGCCGGCACCGCCGCTTCGAGGAGCGCGTCGAAGACGCCGACCCCGCTCGCCTTGACGATCAGATCGGCCGACCGGGCCTCGTCGAGCGCGCTCTCGACCCCGGCGGTTCCGTCGATCGGATAGACCACGACCCGGGCCCAGTCCGGGTCGGGCATGTCGCGATGCCGCTGCCGGTCGTAGGCGTCGGGCTCGTAAAAGCTGATGCGGTGCCCGCGCGCGGCGAGCGCCTGCAGGATGCCCCGGTAATAGGTCGCCGCCCCGTTCCAATAGGCCGAGACCAGGCTCGACCCGAAAAACGCGATCGACAGCGGCGTCATGACGCGGCCGCCATCGCGGGCATGGCCAGATCGCGGCCGAGCCCGGCGCAGATCGCCAGCAATTCGTCGACCCGATGGGCGCAGCTGTGACGGGCCGCGACCGTCGCTCGCCCATGCTCGGCCAAATGCGTGCGCAGCGCGGGGTCGGCGCGCAGCGCGGCGAGGTGCCGGCGCATCTCGGCGCCGTCGCGCGCCACCAGGTAATCCTCGCCGGCGGTAAACAGCGCCTCGCAATCGTCCCACGGCGCCGAGACCAGCGGCACGCCGCAGGCCAGCGCCTCGAACATGCGGATCGTCGGGATGCCGGGCAGCATCCGCGCATAGGGCCGGCGCGGCACATGGATCGTCATGCGCGAAGCGGCAAAGGCCTGCGGCACCCGGAAATTGGCCAGATAGCCGGCATAGTCGATGCCGGCCGCGATCAGCGCGGCCCGCGCCGCGGCCGGGTAGCGCACCCCGTGCACCCGCGCCCGGAGCCCCAGCGCCGCGACCGGCTCGATCAGAAACTCGTGCAATTCGGCGGCGCGCTCGTCGTCGCCCCAATTGCCGATCCATAAGAGGTCGCGTGCGATCGGCGTTGCCGCGGACCGGCTCGGAACACGTGGAGATCGGCGGCCTCGTGCCAGGTGAACACCCGCCGCCCCCAGCCGCGCCGGCGATAAGCCTCGCTCAGCGCCTCGCCAAACGCGAGCACCGCGTCGAACCCGTCGAGATCGAGCCGTTCCATCTCGATCGGGCGCGCTGGCCATGCGGTGATGGGTGTCGTGGAACAGCAGCAGGGTGCGGGCGCCGGCCCGGCGGCGGGCAGCGAGACCGGCGATCAGCGCCGGATCGTTCCATTCGTGGACCAGCGCGACATCGACGCCGTCGAGCGCCCGGTCGAGATCGAACCTCGCCCGGTCATAGGGGGTGACCGGCAGATCCGGATAGGCGGCCCGCCACGCCGCCAGCGCTGCCGGCCCCAGATCGGCCGCGAGGTTGGCGGCACTCCAGCCATCTTCCGGTTCGAAGACGCGGACCGCGACGCCGCGGCGGCCGAGCTCGCTCACCACGCCGCGCAGAAAATGCGCATTGCCGTGGTTCCAGTCGGAGCGCAACGAATGGCAGAAGAGGGCGAGCCGCGCCATCACGCGACCCGCCGGTCGGCCGCGTCTCCGGCATCCCGGCAATTCGCGGTACAGCGCACGATAGCGGGCGCCATGTGCGCCATCGTGAAACCGCTCGGCGCGGGCCCGTCCCGCGGCGGCAAGCCCATTCGCCGCTCGCTCGTCCGCATCCTCGATCAGCCGCGCCAGCGCGGCCCGCCATTTGCCAGGATCGTCGGGCGGCACGAACAGCGCGGCGCCGTCCCAGCTCTCGCGCAACGAGGCGATGTCGCCCAGCACCAGCGCGCAGCCGGCGGCGGCGGCTTCGAGGATGCCGAGGCCGAACGGCTCGTAGCGCGCCGGCGCGGCAAAGATCGCCACCTCGCCGAGGCGTTGTTGCATTTGCGCCGCATCGAGCACGCCCAGCGCGCGCGCATGGCGCAATTCGGCAACGCCGTGCTCCGGATGCGCCGTGTCGCCGGCGATCTCGACCGGCCAGGCGAGCCGCGGTGCAATGGCGTCGAGCAGCAGCAGGTTCTTGGCCTCGTCCCAGATCCGGCCGGCGGCCATGATCGCCCGGCGCTTCGGCGCCAGCGAAAGCGCGCCGATATCGACGCCGTTGGCGATGATCGCGGCGTTGCCCGCCGGCACCCCATATTCGCGCCCCGGCCCATATTCGCGTCGCAAATCGTCGAGCACGGCAGTGGTCGGCGCCACCACGCGGGCGGCGGCGCGCAATCCGCAGGCGACCTGCCGCCGGTATTCGCGCCACGCCGCGGGCGCCGGCTCGCCATGCACCGCCCGCCACCACGACAGCACATCGGAATGGGCGACAGCCACGACCGGCCGGGCGCCATCGAGGGCCGCCTGCGCATAGCCGTTGACATGGACGAGATCGACGCCATGCCGGTCGGCGAGCCTCTCCAGCCAGCGCCGGCTGGCGGCAATGTCGGCCTCGCCCCCGCTCATCCATTCGAGGCGAAAGTCGCTTTCCGCCAGGATCACATTGTCGAGCCGGACGAGTGCCGCGCGCTGCGCCGGCCCCGGCCGCGGCCCGAGGGTGGCCAGCACGAATTGAACGTCCGGCAGCGCCGCGCACAGCCCCAGCGCGTACGACCACACGCCGCCGACTGCGTCGGCCGTCATCAGCACGGTCCTCGCCCGCTGCGTCACCGGGGGCCGGCCTCCAATTCGTGCAGCCGGCGCGGCTGCACTTCCTGGATGTCGCTGAACCCGGCGTTGTGCTCGAGGTAATGATCGACCGCCCGCTCCCAGGCGAGATCGTCGGGCAATCCCCACAGCCTCCGGTAATCGGGCGAGCCCGGATAAGGAAACAGCGGCACCGGCTCGTTCGCCCACACCCCCTCGGCTCGTAGCTGGGTGCGCCAGCGCTCGACGGCGGCCGCGTCGTCATCGCCGCTCGCGATCAGATTGGCCTGCACGAAGGCGACCGAGCGCTTGGCGTGAATGAGCCGGCGGGTCAGCTCGTCGGTGGTCAGGCGGCAATCCTTGTCGAGCCAGTCGCGGCCCGCGGCGGTCAGGCTCTCGACCCCGGCCTCGATCGAAACGCACCCCGCCGCGCCCAACAGATCGAGCATGTCCTCGCGCCACAGATCGATGCGGGTCTGGACGCCGAACGCCACCGGCCGCCGGGCCACCGCTTCGAGCAATTCGCGCCACGGGAGAAAAATCTCGTCGATGAAATAGACATAGCCGACCCCGGCCGCGATCAGCCCGTCGAGCTCGGCCAGAATCGTCGGCAGCGGACGGCGGCGATAGCGGTCGCGGAAGTTCTCCTTGGCGCAGAAGGTGCAGCGATACGGGCACCCGCGCGAGGTCTCCATCTCCGCTCCGGGCATCGGCATCGGCGGCGCGGCATCGAAGCGGTGATGGTGATGGGCGTGCCGCCGCAATGCCGCTCGCGGCCAGCGCAGCGCCGGCAGGCGGGAAAGATCGGCGGCCTGCGGCCCGCCTTGGACGACGATTTCGCCGCCGACGCGCTGGCACAGCCCGGCGATGCCGACCCAATCGCGGCGTGGCGTCTCGGCGAGGCGAACCAGCACCTCCTCGCATTCGCCCTGCACGACGGCGTCGACGGCGAGCTTGTCGAGTGCGGCGCGCGGCGTTGTCGAGGCGTGCGGGCCGACCGCCACATTCACCGGCGCCAAGCCGGCGAGCACGGCCAGCGTCGCTTGTGGAACCCGCAATTCGGGCGGGGCGCAGCGCCAGAACAGGTAGCTCGGCGCAGTGGTGACGACCAGCATGTCCGGCGCAAAGGCAGCGATGCGCGCCCGCAGCGCGGCACCGTCGAGCCCCTCCGCTTGCGCGTCGATGATCGCGGCATCGTGGCCGGCCTTGGCCAACAGCGCCGCCGCATAGCCGAATTCGAGCGGCAGGTGCGGCTCGCGGCAGCCGAAATAGATGCTGCCGGCGAAATCCCAGTTCGGATTGACGAGCGCGATCCTCATGCTCGCCCTCACAGCCATCAAGCTCATACCGTCAAGCCGCGTGATGAGAGGGCATCGAGCGCCTCGCCGACCCGGTCGACCGCGACCCTGCCGTCGAGCCAGGCCACGAGCTTGGCGACGCCTTCCTCGAGGGTGGTTTGCGGCCGGTAGCCGAGCAGCGCGCGGGCTCGGGAAATGTCGGGGAAGCAGTGGCGGATATCGCCCAGCCGGCACTCGCCGGTGATCTCCGGCTCGATCGCCACGCCCAGCGCATCGGCCAGCAAACGGGCGATCTGGTTGATCGTGACGCCGCGGCCGCTGCCGATATTGAGCGCATGTCCGACCGCCGCCTCGGCGCACAGCGCCAGCCGGCAGGCCTCGGCGATATCGCCGACATAGACAAAATCGCGGCGCTGCTCGCCATCCTCGAAGATCAGCGGCGGCCGGTCGTTCAATAGCCGCGCGGCAAAGATCGCCAGCACCCCGGTATAGGGGTTCGACAGCGCCTGGTGCGGCCCGTAGACATTGAAAAACCGCAAGGCCACGCTCGGTATGCCATAGGCGCCGCCGACCAGCAGGCAGAGCCGCTCCTGGTCGTATTTGGAGAGCGCATAGACCGAGCCCATCGACAGCGGCTTCGATTCGGGCGTCGGCAACGGTTCGAGCGCATCGCCGGCGCCGTCGCTCGGCTCCCAGCGGCCGGCTCTGAGATCGCGCGCGTCGCGTTCGACCGCGGCGACCAACTTGCCCGCGGCGGTGCGGTAGAGGCCTTCGCCGTAGACGCTCATGCTGGAGGCGACGACCAGGCGGCTGAACGGGCGCCGCTTGGCGCGCTCGACCATCGCCTCCAGCAACACCGCGGTGCCGCGCGAATTGACGTCGGTATAGTCGGCGACCTCATACATGCTCTGGCCGACCCCGACGCGCGCGGCGAGATGGATCACCGCATCGACATTGGCGAGCGCGCGCCGCACCGCCCGCGGCGAGCGGACATCGCCCACAACCAGCTCGACCCGGCGATCAAGATAGGCGGGGCGGACCCGCTCCGGGCCGTGGATCTGCGCATCGAGATTGTCGAGAGCCCGCACCGCATAGCCGTGGCGGAGCAGCAGCGCCGCGCAATGGGAAGCGATAAAGCCCGCGCCGCCGGTGATCAGGACCGTTTTTGTCATTCCTGGCCTGGGTCTGCTCTGGACTGGGTCTGCTAAAGCCACCTTCGCCAACGCGATGATCGGGCGAAGGTTCAAACGTTTTGGCTGAACTTCTACTCACCGACCCAATTTGCGCGAGCCGCCATGCGCAAACCGCAGAATCCACCGGCCGGGGATCAGCGGCTATGGCGCGAGGCGTGGCTTTCGCCGTGCTCGCGCGCCTCCGCCGTGTCGCGGCCGACGAGCTTGCTGAACAGGCTCGTTTGGCCGCCTGAAGTGTGCTCCTGATAAAGCAGGGCCAGCCCCGCTTCATCGAATTTGCGGAAGAACTCGTCCCAGGAAATCTCTTCGAGACTGTCGTCGTTGGCGTTTGGCGCATCCGGAAAAATCAGCCGCAGGATGCCCGGATCCTTGCCGCGGTGGGTGGCCTTGACAGCAGCGGGCTTGCCGCCGCGCGCCTCGGCCCATTTGCGGATCTGATCATGATCGGTGGTGATTTCGGCCTCGGCCGCCTTGGGTGCCGGCATCGCCAATCTCCTTGTGAAGAACGTCACCGGCTCAACACGAGGGCCGCGGATCTTGTTCCGGGCGCCGCCGCCGCGGCGACCGCCAGCGCCGCCGCCACCTCCTCGACCACCGGCTCCCAGCGGCCGGGCCGCGGTTGCCGAAACAGTCGCATCGTCGGGTACCACGGCGTGTCGGCGCGCCGGCGCATCCAACGCCAATCGGCCGCGGCGTCGAGCAGGGTCCAGACCGGCCGGCCCAGCGCGCCGGCGAGATGGGCGACCATCGTGTCGACGCTGATCACCAGGTCGAGTTCGCCGATCAGCGCCGCGGTTTCGGCGATCGTGGCGTCCTCGCTCTGCACCCCGCGCAGGGCGCCGATGAGCCCGGCCGCCTCGGCCGCGTGGCGTGCCGGCCCGCGCTGCAGCCCAATCAGATCAAGCGGCAGCCGGGCGAGCGGCAGCAGCAGCGTCGGCGGCAGCGAGCGCTCGCGGCGCCAGTCCCCGGCGGCCCAGACCAGCCCAACCCGCAGGCGCCCGGTAGGGTCCGTGGCCAATCGCAGCGGGCTCCTGGTACCGCTGGGCGGCGCTAGGTAGGGCATTGGGCCCGGCAAATCGTCGATACGCAGCCGCAGCGCGTGCGGCAATTCCATCGACTCGATCGCGACGTCCGATTGCGGCAGTTCGGCGCCGAGCGGATAGAGCGCCGCGGCGCCTGGCAGCGAGCGCAGCAGCGGCAGCAGCTCGGCCTGCGCCTCGACGATGACCGTGCCGGCGACCGCCGCCACCTGCGGCACGAAGCGGATGAACTGCAAGGTGTCGCCGAGGCCGTGATAGCACCGCACCAGCACCCGCCGGCCCGCCAGCGGGGCACCGTCCCAAACCCAGCGCAGGTGATAGGGCCGCTCGGCGCAGGATTGCCCGCGGCGCTGCCGCAGCACCTGGTCGCTCAGCTCCCAGGCGCGGGCAAACTCGCCCTCGAGCATCGCCTCGCTCCACGGATCGGGCCCTGGATCGGGTACCTGGTTGGGCATTCGCTCAGCCGAAGTTCAGCGCCAGCCGGAAGCGCCGACCCCTCGCTCGCCTGAATAATTCATTGGGCACCATCGAAGGGCTGGCGGGAGCGACATAAAGGCATTGGTTTCACATAGATGATTTGGTTGCTGGAGCCGGATCAACCGAAACCACGGAGTGTCGCGCCCGCGATGGATCAGGCTACGGGGATTTTGCCGGGTTTGCCAGCCGGTGCCGAGAAGCCGGTGCCACGCCGCCGCCTACTGGCTGATGCCGACCCTGCGTGGCCTGGCTCCCAGAATCTCGTTCTGGCACCGCGTCCTTGAAGAGCGATGCCGGGCGGCGCTATGTAGGGCGCAACAAATTCCACCCGTTCGCGCGCCCAGTCCGCAATCCCGTTGAGTGATGGAGCCGATCGCCAGCATGTCCACCGGCCGGGACGCTGCGCCATGACGGGCGGCGGCTCAAGATCGCGTGGGCGACATTTCGCCCACCTCTGCGCGATCGAGACCCCGCGGAAGCCGCTGGCCGTGCAGCCGCAGGCCACAGTCGCCGAATAGGAGAAAGATGATATGCAATCAGCAGATCCCTTCACCGCACCCGTCGTGCGATCGCTGTCGTTGCGGGTCGTCGTCGACTCGGTGTTCGACCAGTTCATGCCGAAGGCGACCCACCCGATGGTCACGATCGAGCATGTCGGCCGCATACGCAGCAATCTGAACTCGACCCTGGCCGGTGAATGGGGATTGTCGCTGCATCTCGAATCCAGAAGCGCGACTGGAGCGAACCGCTACCTGCTCGACTTCGGTTACACGCCCGAGGTGCTGATCCGCAATTTCACCTTGCTCGGCATCGAGCCCGGGCAGCTCGACGGGCTTATTCTGAGCCACGGGCATCGCGATCACTACGGCGGGCTGACCGGCTTTGTCGCCCATTACCGCGACCGCATGCGCGACGATCTGCGCCTCTTTGCCGGCGGCAAGGAGACGTTTCGCGAGAAATGGGTCGGCTCGCGCGACGAGGAGCCGGCCTCGTGGGGGGCGTTTGACTGCGCGGCACTCGAAGCCGCGCGCGTCGAGACCGTGTGCTGCGACCATGCCCACGCGCTCGCAGGCCCGTTCACGACCGGCAACATCGCCCGCCAGTCATTCGAGAAAGTGTTGCCCAACACTCTGGTCGAGCCGACACCGGCCGATCACTTCACTGAGAACGAGCGGCGCGGAAAGCTGGTCCCCGACCAGCATCCCGACGAGCATGCCACTTGCTATGTCGTCGAGGGCCGCGGGCTCGTCGTGATTTCCTCCTGCAGCCATTGCGGGGTCATCAATGCGATCAGGACGGCAATGGCGGTCTCGGGCGTCGACAAATTGCACGCCGTGCTCGGCGGCTTCCACCTCGGGGTCGCACCCCCGGACTACGTCGAGCACACAATCGCGGAGCTGAAAGCGATGGCGCCCGACGTGGTGATCCCGATGCATTGCACCGGCCGGAATTTTATCGCCAAAATGCGCGAGGAGATGCCGGCGCAACTGGTCGACTGGAACACTGGGAGCCGCTTCACCTTCGGCGTCTGACCAGTGGCGATCGCTCAGGCGAGCCAGCGTGCCGCGGCGGCGTAGCCGGCGCTGCGTCGGCGGCACCGAGAGGGCTGCCTCGTGGGCGATCATCGAGGTGGCGGCGTCGCAGCGGCCGGCCTTCATAGCTACGTCGCTCCGCTGCGATTTCTCGACGACGAGGGCCGTGTGAAGAAAACCGACAGTCTCCGAGCAAACAGAGCCGTGACCGGCTCGACCAAAACGGGGCCGCTACCTACCTAGATTCACCCAAAGAGCTCGTGATGGGCTGCTCTCCGTCCGGCTGGCATGGGAGATTATCAGCCTTGCCCGTGGTCTTTGGTATCGAGTTCTTTGAGCTGTGCCTGCATCGTCGCCAGCCGCCGCTCAAGTATATTGACGATCTTATCGCCGATCTCGGCCGCGGTGAAGATAGTTCGGTTCATAAGCCCGCGCCTTATATAGATTTGATCTTGAGTACCGACGACCACTTCCTTGGCATTGCGATACACGACGATCAGGCGCTCCGTTTCGTCGATCTGTTGCACCAAATCATCGAAGGTCATGACTTAACTCTCCATTGGTACACCTCGGAGGCGTGCAGATTTCGCGATGCGGCAAAGGCGGGTTTCGCCGCGAAGCGGACGAACATGAATTTCCCGATCCCGCCCTCGATGGTCGACGGAGCGGTCAACGGCAGTCGGGCCGGCTCAGATGACACCGTCTCGTTCGAGTGCCACGATCTCGGCGTCCGGCACTCCGAGCCAGCCGCCGTAGATCTCGCGGTTGTGCTGGCCAAGCTTCGGGCTGGGCACGGTGTCGACCGGGTCGGCGCCGTGGATGCGCAGCGGCGTCGTCGGCACGACGATCGGGCCGATCTCGTCGTGCTCGATCCATTCGAGCATGCCGCGCTCGTGCATGTGGCGGTCGCGCATGACCTCGTCGACCTCGCGCACCGGCGCCAGCGGGATGCGGTGCCGCTTGGCGATCGCGAACGCCTCCATCTTGCCGAGCGTTTTCGTCCATGCCGCGACCAGCGCGTCGGTCGCCTCGCGATTGGCGACGCGCGCCGCGTTGTCGGCGAAGCGCGGGTCTTGGCGCAACTCCTCGCGCCCCATCGCCTTGAGCAGATTGTGCCAATGCTCCTCGACGGCAATGTTCATCGCCACATAGCCGTCATTGCTCGGATAGACGTTCAGCGGCACCCGGCCGTGACTGGCGTTGCCGGCGCGTGGCGGCGTTTCGCCGGTCTCGAAATAGGCGTGCAGCTGCGAGGTCAGGGTCGCGTAGGCGGCCTCCTGCATCGCCACCTCGACGAGGCGGCCCCGGCCGGTGCGCTCGCGCTCGAAGAGGGCGGTCAGGGTCGCGGCATAAAGATGGATCCCGGAAATAAAGTCGACGACCGCCGGCCCGGCCTTGACCGGCGGCCCTTCGGCAAAGCCGGTCGCGGCGATCAGTCCCGAGACCGCCTGGATCGTCAAATCCATCGCCAGATTGTCGCGGTCCGGCCCCGAAAGGCCGTAGCCCGAGCCCGAGGCGTAAACCAGACGCGGGTTGATCCGATGCAAGACCTCCCAGCCGACGCCGAGCCGATCCATGACCCCAGGCGCGAAATTCTCCAGCAATACGTCGCCGCGCTCGACCAGCCTGAACAACAGCGCGCGGCCGCGCTCGTCTTTGAGGTTCAGGGTGATCGCCCGCTTGTTCGAGTTCAGCATCGCGATCGGAAACGTCGTGCTCTTGCCCGGCGGCGCCCGCCGGCGCAGCGGCTCGCCCTGCGGCGGCTCGATCTTGATCACGTCGGCCCCGGCCTTGGCCATCAAGAGGGTCGCGTACGGCCCCTGGTAGACCTGGCCGAGATCGAGCACGGTAATGCCGGCAAGCGGCCTGTTGGCGCCGGCCGGCATCAGCAAACATTCTGCATTTGCGGCATGGAGGCAGCTTGCCGGTGCCGCGGCGCGGGTGTCAACCGCGCGCGATTTTGACGCTGCCGGCGGCATCGCATTATCGTCGCCGCCCGGGGCGTCGCGTCGCGCGACGATGCGAGCGCACCCTGACCCCGCGCAGAGGATTGGATGACCGAACCGATGCATTTCGACCTGGTGGCGATCGGCGGCGGCTTTGCCGGGCTGTGCGCCGCGGTGCGAGGCGCCGAATTGGGGCTGCGCACGGCCGTGCTCGAAGCCGGCGCCGACGAAGGCTATCTGTGCAGCTCGCGCTGGGCCGGCGGGATTTTTCACGTCTCCTACCATGATGTGAAGCTGAGCCCGGACCAACTCGTTGCCGCGATCAACCATCAGACCGGCGGGGAGGCGGATCGGGAATTGGCGGCGGCGATCGGCGCCGATGCCGGCCGCACGGTCGACTGGCTCGCGAGCCAGGGCGCCGCGTTCACCCAAGCGAGCCCGATCGGCTGGCACCGCTTCACGTTGGCGCCGCCGCGCGCCGCGGTGGCCGGGCAGGATTGGCAGGGGCGCGGCCCGGACCGGCTGCTCGGCGAATTGCGCCGGCGCCTCGAGGAGCGCCAGGGCCGGTTCCTCTTTGGCACCAGGGCGGCGGCGCTGCGCCTGGAGCAAGGCCCAATCGTCGGCGTCACCGCGCACCGTGATGGCGCGGTGCTGGAGATCGGCGCCGATGCGGTCGTGATCGCCGATGGCGGGTTTCCCGGCAATGCCGAGCTGCTCCGTAAATATATCGGGCCGCGGCCCGACCGGATGCTGATGCGCCACGCCGGCAGCGCGGTCGGCGACGGCCTGAAGATGGCCGCCGCGGCGGGTGCGGCGCTCATTGGGCTCGACCGTTTTTACGGCCATCTGATGAGCCGCGCCGCGATGGAGAACCCGGGTTTGTGGCCCTATCCGCAGATCGATGCGGTCGCGACCGCGGCGATTGTGGTCGATCGGCGCGGCGCCCGGATCCTCGACGAGGGGCTGGGCGGCATTTCGATCGCCAACGACCTCGCCCGGCTCGACGACCCCTTATGCGCGACCGTGATCTGCGATGCGGCGATCTGGGAGACCGCCGGCAAGGCCGCGCAGATCCCGCCCAATCCGCAACTGATCGAGGGCGGCGGCGCCTTGCACCGGGCCGATACCGTCGCGGCGCTGGCCGAGGCGGCTGGGCTCCCGCCGGAAGACCTGGCCGGGACTGTCGCCGAGTACAATGACGCGGTTCGCTTCAACCGGCTGCAGACCTTATTGCCCGAGCGCTCGATCCGCAGCGGCGCCCCAGGCCGGATCGAGACCCCGCCCTTCTTCGCGATCCCGATCTGCGCCGGCATCACCAATACGATGGGCGGCATCGCCATCGACGGCCACGGCCGGGTCAAGCGGCCGGATGGCTCGGCCATCGCCGGGCTCTACGCCGCCGGCGGCGCCACCGGCGGACTCGAAGGCGGCGGCGCCCTCGGCTATGTCGGCGGCCTGATCAAAGCCTGCGTCTTCGGCCTGCGCACCGCCGAACATGCCGCCGCCCGCCACGGTTGACGCTACCACCGCAACTCTCTGCGCCCAATAGGATACCGGGTAGCCTCCACGGCGCTCCCAATTTAATAGCCGATCCGCGACGGCGGCATTAATTGTGCCTGTGTCTGGGGTTGTGAGAGGATACGCAGATGATCCGCCGTACATTCGGTTCCAAGCATGCGCTTTTCCTATTGGCGGTGGCGATCCCCGCTTTGTTGCTGTGGTCACCCGCCGCTCTGGCGCAGAAATTCAAAGTCTCGCCGGTAGCAGAGAAAAAAGTCTCGCAATTACCGTCTGGACCGCTGTTCTGGCGCATCGACAATTTCCCGACGCTTGCCCAAGCGCAGGCCGCCACGGACCCAACCGCGCTCGCCGCCGAAGTCGCGGGCAAGGTTTGGCTGTTCACGCTGGGGCCGCCGGGCGGGTCGTCGCCTGGCGGCAGCAAGGTGGCCGAGATCGGACCCGTGCCGCCTGTTTCCGCCCCCGAATATCTGTTGCGCATCAATAGCGCAGGCGGGCCGCCGGGAGCCAAAACGCCGGTGCACTCGCATCCGGGCTCCGAAACCTTCTACGTGCTGACAGGCGAGCTTAGCCAAAAGACCCCGCATGGTGTGAGCCGGGTCGCCGCCGGCCAATCCATGCTCGGACATGCACCCGGTACGCCAATGCAGGTGTCCAGCAGCGGCGCGGGCGATCTGAAGGTTCTGGTCATGTTTTTGGCGGACGCCACCAAACCGTTCTCGTCACCGGCCACTATGCCTTGAGGCCGCGCACGTCCGGTTTGCGCGAGACCAGTCGACCCCGCCAGGAACCACGGCCGCGCTCGTCATTTCCCGCGCTGGCCGTGGGCGCCGGCGCGGCCCGCGGCTACGGTCGGGTCTCCTCGCGGTAGAGGCGCAGGGCCTGCATCACCGGGGCGTCGCTGAAGCTGAACAGAAAGGCCGGGCGGTCGCCGGTGTTGGTGTGCTCGCAGAAAGTCCAGGTCGGCGCGGTGAACACGTCCTTGTCTTCCCAGTCGAGGCGTTCGCCGCCGACCACCGAGTAGCCGCCGCCCTCGACCACGTGGTAGTTGGCGCGGCACACACGCCGGCGCGCCCGTGTCGTCTCGCCAGGGCGCAATCGCTGCATGTGGCAGGCGATCGTCGGCATCACCGGCCCGCCGGCGGCCCGGTTCTGGTATTCGAGCACGATCTCCGCGCCGGCCTCGGCGGTATCGGCGGCCGCCCGCCGCTCCAGCGCGGCGCGCATCTCCGACATCGGGTAATGCCATTGCGAGGCGTTGACCGCGGCACCGATGGCCTGCCGCTCCTCGGGGTATTCTTCGTAGAACCCGGCCTCGAGCATCCGCACCAGCGGGGTGTCGAGGCCGTCGAGCCACATCATCGGCGCATCGGTGTCGTTGGCGTGGTCGTGCCAGCACCCGTTGGGCGTCAGCACGAGGTCGCCCGGGTACATCGGCACGCGCTCGCCGTTGACGACGGTGTAGCCGCCCCCTCCCTCGATAATCAGGCGCAGCGCCGCCGCCGAATGGCGATGCGCGCGGGCAATCTCGCCCGGCATCACGATCTGGATGTTGGCGACGAGCGTGGTGCTGGCGGCCCCAGAGAGGTTGGGGTTGGTCAGGCGCAGCACCCGGCGTTCGGCCTGCGCGGTGCCGACCAGTTCGGCCGCGCGCATCGCCTGCGGCCGCAGATCGCGCCAATGCCATAGATGGGGCACCGCCTGGCTTTGCGGCTCGATGCTGATGCCGCCGCCGATCCAGGCCGGGGTGATGTGCTGTGCCGCCAATTGCACGTAGTAGTTGTCCAGCTCTTGTTGCGACGATTGGATGTCAGACAGTTCGAGCATTGGAGATCCTCCCTGCGACAGCGTTGTGATAGTGCTCTCCAATAGCGGCCCGGGTATTCAAGCCAACGCGGCATTCAGGCCAACGCGGCATTCAGGCCAGCGCGGTATTCAGGCCAGCTTCGCGCGCACCGTGGCCAGCCGCTCCAAGGAGCCGAGGACCTTTGGCTGATCGCTGGTCAGGTGGCGCACCAGGATGTCGGTATAGCCGATTTCCCCGAAGCTCCGAAACGCATCCGCGACTTCGTCGACCGAGCCCGCGATCAGGGCCTCCGCCGCAATGCCGCGATAGCCGTGGCCCAGTGCATGCTGCTTGACGGTTTGCGCCTCGGACGACGATTGGCCGACGCAAATGTCGCGCCGCAAGACGATGGCGCCCGGCTCCTTGCCGTAGGCGGCGCAGCGCTTGCGATAGAATTCGGCCTGCGCGCGCGCCTCCTCGCGGGTGAGGCCGGGGCTCGCGATCCAACCCTCCGCCAACCGTGCCGCGCGGTCGATCGCCGGTGCCGCGCTGGCGCCGATCCACACCTCGACGGGTTCCACCGGGCGCAGCGCCAGGCTCGCTTGGCCGATCCGGAACCGCCGCGAGGAACTCACCGTTTCGCCGGCCAACAGGCGCCGGACGATGTCGAGAGCCTCCTCGAAGGCCGAAGGGCGCGTCTTGATGCTGGCGCCCATCGCGGCGAACCGGGCCTCGCCCCAGCCGAGCCCGCATTGCATGATAAAGCGGCCCTGGGCGATCGCGGCCAAGGTGCCGATCTGCTCGGCCACCAGCACCGGGTGCCACAATGGCAGCAGGAACAGGCAGCCGGATGGGGCCTCGCCCCACTCGGCGAGCAGCCGGCCGAGCATCGGCGTGTTCTGATAGTAGGGTGTCGGCGACACGTGCTGATCGCCGACAAAGAGCGATGCAAGCCCGGCGCGGCGGGCCGCGGCGGCACGCTCGATCATCGAGCGCGCTCCGTGGCGCGGATCAGTCGCGTCCGGATAATTGCTCGTCAGCGAGATCCCGACCCTCATCGCATGATCCTCCTTGCGCTCATCGCGGGCCTGAACTTGACCCGATCGTGCCCTGATCGGCGCCGTTGTCGTCTGCCCTGGTCAAGCTCGCGCAAGGAACGCACGAGGCGACCACGGCCGGGCCGGACGGCAACGGCCACAGCGCTTTCGGCGGCGCGGCGATCGCGATCTGCTCGCGGATCGAGATCGCTGAAGGCTACCGGCAATCGCTCGATTTTGTCGATCCATTCATCAGACCGAGCGACAGGTCTTAGGTCATCGGGCGAGAGCCGCGGTTCAGGTATTGCCTCCGATAGGCTTTGACCGGCGCTGAGGCGGTAGCGGTCGGCGCCGGAGGAAACGATCATGCGAGCGAGAACCATGCCTCGCCGCGTCGGCGTGGCGCCGGAAACGCATCGCCGATATCTTGGGCGCCCTGGGAGGAGAGGTCGGAGATGAGCGACGAAGTGCGGGCAGAAGACGATCTCGGGCTCGCCGGCAAGGTGGCGATCGTCACCGGCGGCGGCGCGCCCGATGCCGGCATCGGCAACGGCCGGGCGGCGGCGCTCTTGCTGGCCCGGTCGGGCACCAAGGTGGTGGTCGTCGATATCGCGCGCGAGGCGGCCGAAGAAACCGTGTCGATGATCGCCGCAGAGGGCGGCGCCGCGGTATCGATCCAGGCCGATGTTGCCGATGAGGGCCAGTGCAAGGCGCTGGTCGAGGCCGCGGTGCGAGAGTTCGGCCGACTCGACCTGCTCGACAACAATGTCGGCATCGGCGGCCGCGGCAGCGTCGTCGACACGCCGGTCGATCTGTGGCGCCGGGTCATGCAGGTCAATGTCGACAGCATGTTCTTCGTCTCGCGCTATGCGATCCCGGCGATGATCGAAACCGCGGGCGGCGGCGCCATCGCTAACGTGTCGTCGATCTCGGCGCTGCGGCCGCGGGGCCTAACCGCGT
The DNA here is from genome assembly GCA_963755435.1 of uncultured Alphaproteobacteria bacterium. Taxonomy (GTDB): domain Bacteria; phylum Pseudomonadota; class Alphaproteobacteria; order ATCC43930; family CGMCC-115725; genus AP-15. Next base: position 679,750 of record CAVWJX010000005.1, on the reverse strand, counting down.
ATTCGACCTCCAAGGGCGCGGTCATCGCGCTGACCCGGGCCATGGCGGTCGATCACGGGCCGCAGCACATCCGCGTCAATTGCGTCGCCCCAGGGCCGATCTATACCCCGCGCATGTATACCGGACAGATGACGCCGGCCGGCCGCGAGGCGCGACGCAAGGCCTCGGTGCTGGGGATCGAGGGGCTCGGCTGGGATATCGGCCACGCCGTGCGCTTCCTGCTGTCGGCGCACGCTCGATATATCACCGGACAAACCCTGGTCGTCGACGGCGGCGCGAGCCTCGTCGGCCCGGCCCGCGCTCCCGGCACGTAACAGACCGGACGGGTAATCCACCCGCACCTCAGCGCGGTGCCAATCTCGGTCCGGAATGCGGGTAAGGGCAGCACTGCCGGACTGCCGGAGGACCAGAGGCGAAATAAAGCGAAATTATCCGGTTGACGTACCACAATTCGATGTCGTGGGACGCCGCTTACTTCTGCTTGTCGGCCTCGAGTACCGCGGCAATGCGCTCGGGATCGGCGGCGAGCGGCGGGATGCCGGCGCGTTCGACCTGGAGCAGTTGACCGACGGTGCTGTTGCGGGTGCCCCAGCCGCGGTTCATCGCTTCGGTCAGTTCCTCATAAGCCATGTTGGCGAGGCGCATCGGCACCCCGACCTCGCGCCCGAGACCGACCGCAAGGCCGACATCCTTGTGTAAGAGGCGCAGCGCGAAATCGGCCCGGTCGTGTTGCCCGGTCAGAAACTTGTTGCCGAGCCGGTCGAAGGTGCGCGCCCGGCCGGTGGCACCCTGCCTGACCGCCTGCCACAGATCGACCGGGTCGACCCCGGCCTTGATCCCCATCGTGAAGACCTCGGCGAGCGCGATGTTGATGATCGCGCCGGTACAATTGTGCACCAGCTTGGCAATCGAGCCGGCGCCGATCGGACCGATATAGGCCGCCTGGTCGCCCATCGCGTCGAGCACGCCCTTGTGGCGGTTGAAGATTTGCTCGTCGCCGCCGACCCAGATCGCCATTTTGCCGCTGGCAGCGCCGCCCGGGCCGCCGCTGACCGGCGCATCGAGCATGTAAAGGTTTTTCTCGGCGAAGGCGGCGTGGATCTTGCGCACCATCGCCACCGAATTCGTCGACATGTCGAAGAAGGCCGTGTCGGGACGCATACCCTCGATCAAGCCATTTGCCCCAAGTGCTACCAGCTCGACATCGGCGGGCACCGGTAGCGAGGTGAACACAATCTCGGTCTGTTCGGCGACCTGCTTTGGCGAATTGGCCCAGACGGCACCCTTCGCCAGAAACGGCTCGGCGGCGGCGCGGCTCAGATCGTGCACCACCAGGTCGTGACCGGCCTTTTGCAAATTGGCCGCCATGCCCTTGCCCATCATGCCGAGGCCGATGAATCCGACGCGCATATTCCCCTCCGCCGATCGCAAAACCGCTGAGGGACGAGTTTTGTCGAGCAACGCAGCGGAGCGCAAGGATAACCCGCTCCTGCCGTACGGAAGTGGGGGCCGGCCCACCATTGTGCTCGTCCCGATATAACGGCATGGCGGTACGCCGCCCGAGCCATCCCGCAAGCCGGATCGCGTGGCCTTCATTCGGCGCTGATCGGTTTCGATCTACATCGGCAAAGCCGCGGTCAAGCCTCGCCGTAATGGACCCGGCGAAAGTTGCGCGACGGGATCAGATCGTCGACATGCACGTCCCATAGGGTGGCGCCATCCTGCGCCTCATGCTCGCGGAACAGACGATCCAACTGGCCGTAACTGGTCACTGTGGCGCCGTTGAGGCCGAAGCCGCGGGCGACCTGCGCGAGGTCGCCGCGTCCGTGCGTCGCATGCATCGGATCGACGCCATAGGCTCGGAATTTGTGCGTTTCGGCCCCGTATCCGCCGTCGTTGATGATGCAGATCAGGATCTTCATGCCGTGGCGGCGGATCGTCTCCAGTTCCTGGATGTGCTGGTAGAGGCTGCCGTCGCCGTCGATCAGCATGACCTTGCCATTGTTGCGCGCCGCGGCGACGCCGATCGCCGCCGAGATCCCCGATCCGATCGCGCCGAAATCCAAGGGCGTGTGGTATTTGCCGGCCGCCCGCCCGCGCAGATGCGTCATCGCGAAACTGAAGCAATGGCCGCCGGCGACAATGACGTCCCAGTCCTTTGGTACCGCTGCGTCAAGCTCCTTGACCACCGGGCGCGGGTCGAGCGTGCCGGGCGATGGGGTATAGGGTTTCGGGTCGGGCGTCTCGGCATAGGCGGCGATCCGGCTGGCGATCTCGTTGCTGCGCCAGTTCTGCCGCCGGATGCCCTGCTCGCGCAATCGCGTGACGACCGCCTCGGCGGTCGCGCGGGCGTCGGCCTGAACATGCAGGTCGGCGGTCTTCAGCCCCTGCCACAGGCCTTTCGGCTGGGTGTCGATGCGCACGACACGGGCGTTCGGGAACAGATAGCCGCCCTCGGTCGTGTAATGGCCGAGCCCGGCGCCGGCGGCAATGACCAGATCGCTCTCGGCGAAGAGTTCACGGCCGAGATCGGTCGCGAAGGTGCCGGCGATGTCGAGCGCGAATGGGTTGCCCTCAAAAAGCCCTTTGCCAAGCAGTGTCGTCGCCAGTAATGCGCCCGATTGCTCGGCCAATGCTTCGAGCGCCGGTTTGGCGCCGGACCACGTCGCACCACGTCCCCCGATCACAATCGGGCGTTCGGCCTCGCCGATCATCGCGGCCATCTCGCCGACCAGTACCGGGTCGGGTTGCAAAACCTGCGCGCGCGGCATCAGCTCGATCGAGGCCTGATAGTCGGGCAGATAGGGGAATTCCTCCTTTTGCAAATCGAGCGGCACGCTGAGGACCACCGGTTTTCTCTCGGCCCGCGCGACATAGAAGGCTTCGCGCACACAGTCCAACGCCCGATCCACCGTGCGGATCGGCACAAAATGCGCGCCGCAGGCCAGCGCCAGCGGCGCCTGGTCGATCTGTTGCATGTACCAGGAGGCATTGATCGGCGCGTCGCCGGCAAATACCACAACTGGCGCGCCGCCGCGTGCGGCCATGACCAGCGCCGTCATGATCTGGGTGAAGCCGGGACCGCAGGTTACCGAGGCGACGCCGATCTTGCCGGTGGCCCGGGCATAGGCGTCCGCCATCGCGACGCAGCAATGTTCGTGGCGCGCATGGATCAGCTGCACCTTCTGATTGTCGGCCATCGAGGCCGACCAATACATGTTGGCGTCGCCCATCAGCGTAAACAGCGTGTCGGTGCCCTCGGCCGCGAAAGCCTGCGCCAGGACATCAGAAACTTGGTTGTCGCTCATTCTGCTTCCTTTTTCCTTGCAAAGACTTGCCGCAGCCACGACAGAAAGGCGCGCCACAGAATCTTGCCGCCGCTCAGTTCCGCCGCAGCCGGACGCGGCGGCGCCGGTGTCGTCGCGTCGGCGTGATTGCTTGCTTGCGTCGTCGGCCGTCGCGCCGACCCGATCTCGGTCGCCGCATCGGCGGCTTGTTGCTCCGTGAACCCGGGGGAAAGTTCACCCGGACCGGTCGCTGCCACGCGCTCGGCGGCAAGCTTGGCAACGTTGTCGGCGAACTCGACGAGGATCGCCCGCGCGAGATGCACGCCACCGGCGTTCGCGAAGGTTTCGAGGGGTCCGGTCACGGTGAAATTGCCCTCGACCTTCAGCAAGGTCGTGCGGTCCCCCGTGGCCGCGACGACGCCGCTGGCATTGGCGCGCGAGGCGCCGCGGCCGTCGATCCCGCGGCCCTCAATCGTGCAGCGCCGCGCCGCGTGGTCATAGGCGAGCTTTGCCTCGCCGCGGAACTGCGCCACGGTCGGTCCGAACTTGACCCGCATCGCCCCCTGATAGGCACCGCCGTCGCCGGCTTTGGTCAACGTCGCACCGGGGATGCAGGAGGCGACGGTTGCCGGATCGGACAGCAGCGGCCATACCGCATCAGGCGGCGCGGCGATCGTCACCTGTTCGCGGATCGAGATCATTGGTTCATGCCAATACCTGTCTTCGGCCGCTCTGCGAGGCCCGGACAATCGCTTCGATCAACCGGTGGCGCCGTACCGCGGCATCGAAGCCGGGGCTGGCCTTGGTGCCGTTGCGGATGTTCTCGCCAAGCTTGGCGTAAAGCTGAGCGACATTATAGGGCGAGTTGGCCGCGATAGCGTCCGGCACATAGCGGTACTTGGCCGGGATCGGCAGCTCTGCCAGTTTGCTGCCGTTGCCCTGCGCCCCGTGCAGGGATAGTTCCTGGCGCTGCATCGAGCCCCCGGTGGTCGACGCCGCGACCAGGTCGCCTTCCGTCCCGTGGACCTCGAGCAGAAACTCGATGCCGCGCGCCATGCCGCCGCGGATTTGGAACGAGACCACGGCGCCGCCGTCGAGGATGCCGCAGATCGCGAGTTGGTCAGGCGAGGTCAACGGGATCGTCATGCCCGCGTCCGCGGCAAAAATCTCGTTGCGCTGACACGGCGCCACCGCCGACACCTCGCGAAACTCGCCGAGACAGTAGCACAGGGCGTCGATCTGGTGCCCGCCGGTGATCGTCATCAGGTTGGCACCGTTAGCGAAATCGGCCTGGTAGGCGCGGTCGAGCGTGCCGCCCCAGTTGGGCGCACGGCCGATCGAGGTCGCGCAGAGCACCCGGCCGACATAGCCGTCCGCGACCAGGTCCTTGAGGTAGTTCAGCGTCGGTGACCATTGGCCCTGCAATCCGACCACATGAACGATGCCGCGGCGTTCCGCGGCCGCCAGCATGTGTTCGGCTTCGGCGGTGTTGCGGCCGAGCGGCCATTCGCAATAGACGTGCTTGCCGGCCTCGATTGCCGCCATGACCGGCGGCAGGTGGTCCGGCACCTTGACGCTGACCGTCACCAGATCGACCTCGGGATGCCGGGCCAGGGCGACCGGGTCGGAGAAGGCCAGCGGAATGTCGAAATGCCGTGCCGCCGCCTCGGCGCTCTGCTGCCGCGTCGTACATACCGCGGTGATCTCGAAATCGGGCAAGCCGCGCAACGCCGGGATGTGTGCGACCGAAGCGAAGCCGCGGTCCGGGCTGGCGCCGACGATGCCGACGCGGATCCTGTCCTGGGTGGCCATTGCTCCTCCTGTCGCGGACCGCCGGCAACTGGCCAGCGCCGTTGCGTATCAATGCCCGAAGCCGGCAACGGGTACAGACTGGCTGTCTCGTGCTCACGCTTCAAGCAAAAGCGCCAGCCGCAAAACCTCTGCGAGAAGTGTCGATCGGAGAGGAGTTGGCGATTTAGGCGGACGGGGCGATGCCGTCGGCGGCCCGCTCGATCGCGGCGATATCGATGCGCTTCATTTGCGTCATTGCCTCGAACGCCCGCCTTGCCCGGGCGCGATCAGCATCGCCGATCAGCCGGATAAGCTGACGGGGAACGATTTGCCACGACACGCCAAAGCGGTCTTTGACCCAGCCGCATTGCTCGGCCTCGGGAACGGCCGAGAGCGCGTCGGCGAAGCGGTCGGCCTCGGCCTGGGTCTCGACCGGTATCTGGAACGAGATCGCTTCATTGAACCGGAACTGCGGTCCGGCATTCAGCCCGGTGAACGGTTGCCCCAGCAGGGTGAACTCGACCAGCAGCACGTCGCCTGCCTTGCCCGCCGGGTAGTCACTCGGTGCGCGATGGACCGCATCGACATGACTGTCGGGGAACACGGCGGCATAGAACTTGGCGGCCGCTTCGGCGTTGCCATCGAACCAGAGGCACGGGGTGATGCCAGACATCGGGATTTCTCTCCTAAAAGCGGTGGCATAGGGAGCCTGATCGGCTCTTTTTTAGCGAAGGTTCTGCGGCCGGAGCCCGCCTCAAACCCCGTACTTGAATAGGGCTCAAAGACCTACCGGCCACGCGGGACGAGCGCGTCGAGCAGGGCCTGGATGTAGCCGTAGCAATAGGCGAAGGCCACCCCCGAGGGGTCGCGGCCGTCGATCCGCGGGACATGGTCCGGCATCAGCATGTACTGGTATTCGACATCGCGGTAGGCGGCGAGCGCGCGGGCCATGTCGATGTCGCCCTCGTCGGGAAACGCCTCGACGAAGTCGAGCCGGCGGCCCTTGATGTTGCGGAAATGCACGTTGAACAGTTTGCCGCGCCGGCCGAACCATTGGATCACATCGAAGATCTCGCTTGCCGGGTCGTCGAGCATCTCTGCGATGGTGCCCTGACAGAAATTGAGCCCGTGATAGGGGCTCTCGTGGATCGAGACAAACCGCTTCAGCCCGGCGATGGTGCCGAGCACGCTGGTGACGCCGCGATAGCCGGGCGGCGTGTAGGGGTCTTGCGGATGGCAGGCGAGGCGCACCCGGGCGGCGGTCGCGACCGGCACGACGGCCGCGAGGAAATGTTCGATCCGCGCCCAGTTCTCATCCTCCGAGACGAGGCCGGCAGCCGTCGGCGGGGCGTTCTGATCGGCGCGATGCCAACGAAACGCGGCGTTGCGCGAGCCGCCGCGGCCGGGTTCGCGCGCGGTGCGCGGAATGCCGAGCAGGGTCAGATTGTATTTGGCCGCCGGGATGCCGGCCGCGGCGAGCCGTTCGATCAGCGCGCAGATGCTGTCGATCTCGCGCTGCCGCTCGGGCTCCTGGCCCAACAGGATGTGCGGGCTTTCCTGTTTCTCGAGCGGCGCCGAGGACATCGGCAATTGCACCATGTCGAGCGAGAGGCCGAACGATGCGACATGCTCGCGATGCCGGTTGAGGTCGTCGAGGCTCCAACGATGCGGGTTGCCGGGCGGATCGACGCAGACATGGGTGACCCCGAGCTGCGCCCACACCCGGTAGTCGCTGTCGTCGCGCGGGCTGATCTGGGTCCCGACATACATGACCGCCCCTTCGCTCCGCGGCTCAAGCCGAGGCTTGCGCCGCGACCCGATGCGGCCCCCGAGCCTGGAAATGCGGGATCACCTCTTCGCCGAACAGCCGGATCGTGTTGAGCACCTCCTGATGCTGCGCCGGGCCGACGGCGCACAGCAGAAACACCTCCTCGATCCCCAAAGCCTCGTACATTTCGAGAAAGCGGATACATTGCGCGGGCGTGCCCACGCAGAATTTGGCGCCTTCCTCGCGCACCTCCTGCGGGGTCGGCTCGCCCGGATGCGGCCCGCTGGCCAGGCGCTGGTCGCGCGCGTAGTAGCCCTGGTAATCGGGCGGCACGGTGCTGGGATCGTAGTCGCGCCAAACCAGGCGGGCGCGCTCGCGCTGCTGCTCGAGATACCATTCGACGAGCTCGGTGCCGCGCCGGGCGACGATTTGCGGGTCCTCATGACAGAAGCCTGCGGTCATCAGCGCGGCGCGCGGGACCGGCCGATCGGCGCCGGCCGGCATGCCCGGCAGCGCCTGCCGATAGAGCGCCATCAGCTGGCGCACACGCTCCGGGCCGCCCTCGCTGCCGAACAGCCCGCCCATCCCGAGGCCGCCGGTCATCCGCGCGGTCTCGTCGCTGCCGCAGGCCGACCATAGCGGCGGGTGCGGGCGCTGCACCGGCTTCGGCAATACCTCGCGGCGGGGGATCTGGTAGTAGGCCCCATCATAGGCGATCTCCTCCTGGGTCCAGATCCGCGGCAACAGATCGGCAAATTCCTGCCACATGCCGCGGGTGTCCCGCAGGTCCGACCCATAAGGCGTCAGCTGATAGGGATAGCCGGTGCGGCCGAGACCGACATCGACCCGCCCGTGGCTGAGGATGTCCAAGGTCGCCATCCGCGCCGCCACGTGCAGCGGGTGATGGATCGGGGCCAGCACCACGCCGATGCCGAGGCGGATGCGGCTGGTGCGCTGGCTTACCGCCGCGAGCGTCAGGTCGGGCGCACTGTTGTGCGACCACACCGGGCGAAAGTGATGCTCGGAAAACCATACGCTCTCAAAACCCTGCTGCTCGGCGTAGGGGATCTGCTCGAGGGCTTCATGGATGCGCTGCGATTTGCTCGACGCGGTCCACGGCTTGGGCACCTGAATTTGATAGAACAGACCGATCCGCATGCGACTTTCTCCTATTTGGACCAGCCGGCCGCGCCGAGCCTCGCATCGCCGCCGGACGCAGGGTCGATCGATCATAGGCGCCGCCGGCACCGCTTGTCAGCGCCGCTGGCAGCGCGCGGGTTGACAGTCGCGCCGGGCAAACCGAACACTCGCGCCTGAGACGGACGAGGGGCGATCGGGTGACACAAGGTGCGAGACTGGGCGTCGACATCGGCGGCACCTTTACCGACGTGGCGCTCGAAATGGGCGAGCAGCGGTGGAGCGCCAAGATCCTGACGACGCCGCAGGCGCCCGAGCGCGCCGTCATCGCGGCGATCCAGCAGGTGCTGCACCAAGCCGCACTGGCCCCGGCCGACCTCACGATCATCATCCACGGCACGACCCTGGCAACCAACGCGCTGATCGAGCGCAAGGGCGCCAAAACCGCGCTCGTCACCACCGAGGGCTTTCGCGACACGATCGAGATCCGGCACGAAAACCGCTTCGAGCAATACGACGTCAATATCGACCTGCCACCGCCGCTGGTGCCGCGCCGGCTGCGCTTCCCGGTGCGCGAGCGCATCGACGCGCAGGGCCGGGTGCTGGCGCCGCTCGACGAAGAAGGCGTGGCCACACTCGCCCGGCGCCTCTCGGCCGAGCGGATCGAGGCGGTCGCGGTCGGCTTTCTGCACAGCTTCACCAACCCGGCGCATGAGCGGCGCGCCGGCGAGATTCTGGCCGAACATCTGCCCGGGGTCGCGGTCACCTTGTCCTGCGAGGTCTCGCCCGAGATGCGCGAATACGAGCGCTTCTCGACCGCCTGCGCCAACGCCTATGTCCAGCCGCAGATCGGCCGGTATCTCGCGAACCTCGAAACCCTGCTGCGCCGCGAGGGGTTCGCCTGCCCGCTCTATTTGATGCTGTCGGGCGGCGGGCTGACTTCGGTCGAGACCGCGATCCGCTTTCCGGTGCGGCTTGTCGAATCGGGCCCGGCGGGCGGCGCCATCTTCGCTGCCGAGATCGCCCGCCAATGCCAGCTCGACCGGGTCCTCTCCTATGACATGGGCGGCACCACCGCCAAGATCTGCCTGATCGACGATCTAAAGCCGCAGACCAACCGCAGCTTCGAGGTCGCGCGCATCTACCGCTTCAAAAAGGGCAGCGGTCTGCCGTTGCGCATCCCGGTGATCGAGATGGTCGAGATCGGCGCCGGCGGCGGCTCGATCGCCAGCGTCGACCGGCTGAAGCGGATCACGGTCGGGCCGGACAGCGCCGGGGCCGATCCCGGGCCAGCCTGCTACCAACGCGCCGGGACCGGCGCCGACCGTGACCGACGCCGATCTGGTGCTCGGGCGGATCGATCCCTCGGGGTTTTCCGGCGGCCGGATGGCGCTCGACGGCGCAGCGGCGGCAGCGGCGCTGCGCCGCGAGGTGGCCGAGCCGTTGCAGCTCGCGGTCGAACTCGCCGCCCTCGGGGTCAGCGAGATCGTCGACGAGAACATGGCCAACGCCGCCCGGGTCCATGCGATCGAAAGCGGCAAGGATGCCCGCGGCCGCACCCTCGTCGCCTTTGGCGGGGCGGCGCCGCTTGCACGCCGCACGGCTCGCCGAAAAGCTCGGCCTCGACCGGGTTCTGGTGCCGTCCAATGCCGGGGTCGGCTCGGCGGTGGGCTTTCTGCGCGCGCCGATCGCCTACGAGATCGTGCGCTCCGGGCTGCAGCGCCTCGACGCGTTCGACCCGGCCGCCGCCAATGCCCTCCTGGCCCAGATGCGCGAGCAGGCCGCAGCGGTGGTGCGCCGCGGCGCCCCCGACGCGCCGTTGACCGAGACCCGTTCGGCCTTCATGCGCTATCGCGGCCAGGGCCACGAGATCGCCGTGCCGCTGCCGTCCAGACCCTACGCCGCTGCCGACGCCGCGACCCTGCGCGCGGCCTTCGAGGAGGCCTATCGCCGGCTCTACAGCCGCATCATCCCCGGGGTCGAAATCGAGCTCCTCAGCTGGGTGTTGCTGCTCTCCGCCCCACACCCGGTCGAACCGGCCGATGCCCCGCCGCCGCCGGTTCGCTACACCCCCGAACCGGCCCGGCATCGTTCGGTCTTCGATCCCGATGCGGGCGAATTCGTCGAGGTGCCGATCCATGATCGCCAGAGCCTGCGCCCCGGCGCCCGAATCCCCGGCCCGGCGATCATCGTCGAGGACGAAACCTCGACACTCGTCACCCGAATGTTCGACGCCGAAATCGACCGCTTCGGCTACATCGAGCTGACCCGCCGCGCGAACTGATTGCCGGCGTCGCGGCGCGCCGAGTTCCCATTCGCTCGGAAAAACCAAGAACCAAGTCGTGTTCTGCCTCGGCCATGTCCCGCGCAGCGGATCGAGGCATTCCGGTTCGATCGTGAACGGGCTCGATATACCGGCCTCTACGCCGTTGCCAACGGATCCGGGCTGCCACGATCCCGCTAAGACCCGCCGGTCGAGCCGTAGTGCCGCCGGCTCGGAAGATGCTTCAGCACGCGCGCCTCCCGCTCGCAATGGCAGTTGGGGCAATTCAGGGCGAAGGCATCTCGGGCGGCCCGGCGGTGCTGGTCCGTAAGTAAAAGGTCGCGCAACCGTTGTTCGTGCAGATTTCCCAGTTTGAAGGCGGCGTAACACAGCTGCACCGTTCCATCGGCACCGATCCAGATGAGCTTGTGGGCATCACACGGAACCTGCATGTCTCGGCCTTTTATCAACCAGTCGGGAATCGAGTAAATGCTTAACATTGACTCCGTTATGACCTCCGGATGAGCGGATTTCAGCCGTGCCAGCTCTGCGACCCAATCCTGAATTGCCGGATGATCCTCCTGGCGAAACTGCAATTCATGGTTCGCGCCATCGGTAAAATAAGGCAGGGAATAGTGGATTAAGTCTGTCGTTAGCTCAAGATTGTAGCGTTGCGCAAAGTCCCAGGCACTATGCAGCGCCTCCAATGTACATGACGGCCGCATCAGTAAGTAGTTGAGCTGCAAGGATACCGCAGAGCCATACCGCTCGCGCACCGTCGCAACGCTCTCTTCGAGCCGACGAAAGCGATGGTCCCGCTGCACATAGAGATCGTAGTCGCTGGCGGTCCCATAAAAGCCAATCGTGATGTTGCGCAGACCGGCATCATAGAGCGTTTTGATCTTTTGCTTCAGGAGAAGCCCGTTCGTCGTGACATAGGTCGACAGGCCAAGATCAACTGCATGCCGCACCATTTTCGGTAGCTCCGGGTGCAGCAACGGCTCGCCGCCGTATAAGCGAACGGTCTCGATGCCGGCCGAGCTGGCGTCGTCGAGCAGCGCCTTTACGGTTTCAAGCGACAATTGTTGCCCTGGCATGAAGTCACGGCCGTAACGGCAGCCGATGCAACGCAAATTGCAATATGCGGTTACGGCGACCGTCATCTTGCGGGGGCGCGGCCGAATTACCTGCGGGACGAATTGGGCCACGGTGTGTTGCGCCAGGCCTAGCCGGACGTTCGCGGACTGCAATAGGCGCTTCGCTTTCGGGTGCTGCTTTGCCAGTGACCGGAGCGATGATCTCGCCGCATCGATAAACCCAGTCATTCTTTTCCTCCCCGATCTTATTTTGCCAGTCCAATTTGCGATTAACTCGCGAGAGATTTAGTTGAGGATCCTACGCATCCTTTATAGTCAATGGCAAAGGTTCTCAAATCTTGGCCAAAAATTGACGCCGGCCAATGGGGTTCGCTTGCCCCCCGGAATCGAGTTGTCTAGCCCTTTACGGGTCTGGTCGGAAAAGCAGGCAAGGACCCGATACGAACCCGGCCGAACTCGGATTTCGGCCAGCACGGGGCTTCCCGCAGGCCGCCTCAGATGCGATGCTCTGCCGATGGTTCCGCTCTCGGTTCTCGATCTTTCGCCGATCGTCGAAGGTGGCGACGCCGGGCAGGCGTTGCGCAATTCGCTCGATCTGGCGCGCCACGTCGAGGCGCTCGGCTATCGCCGCTACTGGATGGCCGAGCACCACAATCTGCCCGGCATCGCCAGTGCGGCGACCGCGGTGGCGCTGGCCCATGTCGCTTCCGGCACCAGCACGATCCGGATCGGCGCCGGCGGGATCATGCTGCCGAACCACGCGCCGCTCTTGATCGCCGAGCAGTTCGGGACCCTCGCGGCGCTCCATCCGGGGCGGGTCGAACTCGGGCTCGGCCGCGCGCCGGGTTCGGACCAGATCACCGCCCGCGCCGTGCGCCGCAACCTGCAAGGCGGCGCCGACGAGTTTCCGCAGGACGTCGTCGAGCTGATCGGCTATTTCCAGCCGGCCGAGGCCGGTCAGGCGGTGCAGGCGGTCCCCGGCGCCGGGCTCGAAGTGCCGGTCTGGATCCTCGGGTCGAGCCTCTATGGCGCGCAGGTTGCCGCATATCTGGGCTTGCCGTTCGCCTTCGCCTCGCATTTCGCGCCGGCGATGATGATGCCGGCGATCGCGATCTATCGCGAGCGGTTCCGGCCATCGGCGCAGCTCGCCGCCCCCAATGTCATGCTCGGGCTGACCGTGGTCGCCGCGGAAACCGACGCGGAGGCGCGCTTTCTGTTCTCGTCATTGCAGCAATCGATGCTGAACAATCGTATCGGGCGGCGCGGCCGGGTGCCGCCGCCGGTCGCCGATTTCGAGGCTGGGCTCGATCCCTATGCCCGCGCGATCCTCGATGACGGGCTTTCCTGCGCGGTCGTCGGCGGGCCGCAGACGGTGCGCCGCGGCCTCGACGATTTCGTCCGCCGCACCGGCGCCGACGAGCTGATGGTCACCGCCAACATCTTCGACCACGCCAAGCGCAAGCGCTCGTTCGAGATCCTGGCCGAATTGCATGGCGGGATGCGGGACGCCAGGTCCCGTCCGGCCTGACGAAAGGGACGGATCAGGCTGCTGCCGGCGACCAATTGTAGACCCGCGCCAGGGTCTCACCCATCAGCGCGGTTCGCTCGGCGGCGGAGAGCCGGTCGGTGACACGAAACGCCTCGACGCCTTGCTGATAGGTCAACAACCCGACGGCGCGGGTCCAGTCCGTGCCCCATAGGCAGCGCGCGAAGCCAAAGGCGTCGAAAATCCGGCCGAGCGGGTCCCAGATGTCGTTGTACGGGAAGGGCTCATGCGACAGCGTGCAGGCCCCGCTGATTTTCACCGCGACGTTATCGTGGGCGGCGAGCGCCAGCAGCTTTGGCAGATCGGCGAATGGCTGCGCCGGAGGCGGCGGCTCGTGCGGTTGCGGCAGACCAAGATGGTCGATCACCATCCGCGTATTCGGGTTCCGCGCCGCCAGCTGGCCGGCCTGGTCCAGACGCCCGGTACACGCCAGATTGACTGGCAGCGAATGCTGCGACGCCGTGGCCAAGACGCGGTTGATGTCGGGGTCGGCGGGGTTGGTTGAAACGTTGTCCCTCAAAAAGATCCGGATGCCGACCGTGCCGCGGGTCGCGGCCCACTCGGCGATCGTTTCCACCACCGCGGGATCGGTCGGATCGACCGGCTTGACCAGCCGAAACCGGCTGGGATGCGCCGCGTAGACATCGAGGGCATAGCTGGCGTCGTAGCGGTACATGCTGAACGGCGAGACCAATACTGCGCCGTCGACGCCAACCGCGTCCATCGCCGCCACCATCTGGTCGCCGGTAACCTCGGCCGGCCCCTGCAGAGTGCCGACCCACGGGCGACCCGGGTGGTTGCGTTCATAGGCGTGAACCTGGGCATCCAATATTGGCATGGCTTCGAGCCCTCCGATTGGCGCTATCGTGCGGCTTCTATGTGCCGCCTCGTGCGAAGACGAGTTAAACCGGCCTTCGCGCCGACGCCACCGCCCAGAATGGGAACACCCGATGCAGGACCAGCCTTCGGTGCCGGATCACTGGGACCTCGAAGCCGATGTCGTCGTGGTCGGCTTCGGCGCGGCGGGCGTGGCCGCGGCGGTCACCGCCTACGAACTCGGAGCCAAGGTCGTCATCCTCGAAAAGGCGCCCGAGGGCGAGGAAGGCGGCAACACGCGGGTCGCGGGTCAGGGCTATCTGAACACCTCGTCGGCCGAAGACGCCGCGGCCTATCTGCGCGCGCTGTGCGGCCCCTACACGGTGCCGCAGGCGATGATCGAGGCGTGGGCGCAGGAGATGTGCCGCAACAATGAATGGCTCGAAAGCCTCGGCGGCGACCCGCAGGAACACCAGCATCCGCCGGTCGGGATCGAGTTTCCAGATCTGCCCGGCGCACGATGCGTGCACAAATTCCATGACGGCCCGACCTATGGCTATTCCTATACCTGGCAACGGTTCGAGAGCCTGGTCAAGGAGCGGCCGATCCCGGTGCTTTATCAAACGCCCGGGCGAGCGCTGATCCAGCACGATTTGACCAAGGAAATCCTTGGCGTATGTGCCCGCCGCGGCGAGAAATCGATCGCCGTCAAGGCGCGCCGGGGGGTGGTGCTGACTTGCGGCGGCTTTGAGAACAACCAGGAAATGATCCGCAACTACCTGCCGGGCGTCCCTTATTGCTACACTTCGGGCTCGCCCTACAACGAAGGCGACGGCATCACGATGGCCCAGTCGGTCGGCGCCGATCTGTGGCACATGAACAATTACGCCGGCCCGTCGATGGCGCTGAAAGTGCCGGAATTCCGCACCTCGTTCTCGATGCAGGCGCTGCATTACAGCAAGCAAATGCCCGGCGGCATGATCGTCGTCGGCCCCGACGCCCGGCGCTTTACCGACGAGAAGTTCAAGACCCGGCACGGCAAGATCCCGGTCAACGGGCGCTGGCTGCCACTGTCGACGCCGTGCCCGATGTTCCTCGTTTGCGACCACACGCTGTTTTCCGCCGGCCCGCTCTACGACAAGCACCCGAGCCACGGCTGGACGCAGATCATCGAGCGTTACGAGTGGAGCGCCGACAACCGGGCCGAACTGGCCAAAGGCTGGATCAAATCCGCCGCCAGCATACCGGCCCTCGCCGCGACGATCGGGCTCGACCCGGCGGGTCTGGCCGACACCGTTGCCCGGTGGAACCGCACCTGCGACGCCGGGCGCGACCCGGAATTCGGCCGCACCCTGATGCTGGCACCGATTGCCGAGGGGCCGTTCTACGCGGTCGAATTGTCGCCGTCGATGCTCAACACCCAGGGCGGCCCGCGGCGCAACGAGCGGGGCCAGATCGTCCGCCCCGATGGCACGCCGATCCGGCGGCTCTACAGCGCCGGCGAATTGGGCTCGATCTACAGCTACCTCTACCAGGGCACCGGCAACATCGGCGAGTGTTTCGCCTTCGGCCGCATCTCCGCCCGCAACGCCGCATCGGAAGCGCCGTGGGAATAGGCCAGCGCGCCGTTTAGCGGCCTGGCCGCTGACGGGCGCTTTCCTCGATCTCGGCCGCCTCTATCGCCCTCACCAGCGCGGCGCTCAGCTCCTTGGCCGAGGCGAGGGTCAGCTCGACCGCGACCCGGGCGCCCGGACCGAGCGCCGAATTGACGAAGTCGATGGTGATCGCCTCTTCCAGCAGGGCGTGGTGCGGGTGGTCGTAGGACACCACCGAATGGGTCAGGTCGATCCACCCGTCACCAGTCTTGCCGGCCCCGTCGGCGCCGACGATCTCGACGATCGAGGTGCACATTCCGGTTTCAGCGACGGCAGGGTTATTTGGCCAAATGCTTGTCGAGGAACGCGAACACCTTTTTCCAGCCATCCACCGCCTGCTCGATGCGATAGGCCGGGCGGTCGTAGTAGAAAAAGCCGTGCCCGGCGCCATCGTAGCGGTGAAACTCGTACTGCTTGCCGTGCTTCTTGAGCTCGGCCTCGTGCTCATTGACCTGCTCCGGGGTCGGCGAGCGGTCCTCGTTGCCGAACAGCCCGAGCAGCGGGCAGGAGAGGTTCCGGGTAAACTCGATTGGCGCTACCGGCTGCTTCGGGTTCAGCTCCTCCTTGCTCATCACCACCCGGCCGCCCCACAGCTCGCAGGCGGCGTCGATGCTCTTGGTGTGGCAGGCATAGAGAAACACTTGCCGGCCGCCCGAGCAGGTGCCGAACACCCCGACCTTGCCGTTGAGCCAGGGCTGGGTCTTCAGCCATTGAACCGCACCCTCGACATCGCCGATGACCTGGGCGTCCGGCACGCCGCCCTCGGCGCGCACCTTGGCGGCAACGTCGTCGGCCTTGCCCTCGCCGGCGCGGTGATAGAGGTTCGGGCTGATCGCCGCATAGCCGTGATGGGCGAATCTGCGGGTCGCCTCGCGGTACCACTCGTCCCAGCCGGGCGCATGATGCAACAGCACCATGCCGGGGAACGGGCCCGGCCCCAACGGCCGCGCGAGATAGGCCGAGATCGGCTCGCCCTTGTCGCCCTGGATCGCATTGGTCTCCGCAATCATCCCTTCATAGGCCATGGCCGCCTCCCTCGTTGACTGGAAAAATGATCGCCGCTGGGGCTCGATTAAGCGGCGCTGCGGCGACACTATCACAACGCCGGGGCCGATCGCCACCGGCTGCTGGTCGTGTTAATTTGATGCCTGATGCGACCGGTTGGAGAGGGTAAGTCGATGCTGTCGAGAGCCAATACCGCGCTGGCCCAGATCCACATGCAGATCATGTGGAGCCGGTTGATCGCGGTCGTCGAGGAGCAGGCGCAGACCCTGGTGCGCACCGCGTTTTCGACGACCGTGCGCGAGGCCGGCGATCTGTCGGCCGGCGTGTTCGACCGCGACGGCAACATGCTGGCGCAGGCGGTGACCGGGACGCCTGGCCACGTCAATTCGATGGCGGCGGCAGTCAAGCATTTCCTCGACGCCTTTCCGCTGAAGACGATGCGGCCGGGCGACCACTACATCACCAACGACCCGTGGCTGACCTGCGGCCATCTGCACGATCTCACCGTGGTCAGCCCGACCTTTCTGAACGGCGAGCCGGTCGGCCTCTTTGCCAGCACGGTTCACGTCGTCGATATCGGCGGGCTCGGCATGGGGCCGGACGGGCGGCAGGTGTTCGAGGAGGGGCTGTCGATCCCGTTGATGGCACTCGCCCGCGAAGGCCGCATGAACGAGGATCTGCTGCGGGTGATCCGGGCCAATGTGCGCGAGCCGCTGCAGGTCGAGGGCGATGTCTACGCCTTGGCCGCGTGCAACGACGAAGGCAGCCGGCGGCTCATTGAGATGATGGAGGAGTTCGGGATCGCCAATCTCGACCGCTTGGGCGAGCACATCATCGAGACCTCGCGCGAGGCGACGATCGAGGCGATCGGCAAGCTGAAGCCGGGCAAATACCGCAACAGCCTGGCGATGGACGGCTTCGACCGGCCGTTGACCCTGGCGGCCGAGATGACCATCGACGACGCTGGCATCCATGTCGATTTCGCCGGCACCTCGCCGGCCAGCGCCTTTGGCATTAACGTCGTCCTGAACTACACGACCGCCTACACCGCATTCGGGGTCAAATGCCTGGTGGCGCCCGAGGTGCCGAACAATGCGGGCTCCTTGGCGCCGATCACGGTCAGCGCCCCCGAGGGCTGTCTCTTGAATGTCCAGCGGCCGCGCGCGGTCGCCGCCCGGCACACGGTCGGCCACATGCTGCCCGATCTAGTGTTCGGCTGCTTGCATCAGGTCATCGATGGCGGGGTCCCGGCCGAGGGGGCGTCGTCGTTGTGGATCCCGCAGATCTATGGCGGCGCCGACGTGCTCGACGAATTGGGCGCCGCCGACGACAGGGCGCGACCTGAAATCAGGCCGTTCAGCACCGCGATCTTTCATTGCGGCGGCGCTGGGGCGCGGCCCGGCAAGGACGGGCTCGACGTGACCGCGTTCCCTTCGGGCGTGCGCACGATCCCGGTCGAGGCGACCGAGGCGGTGGCCCCGGTCCTCTTCCGCCGGCGCGAGTTTCGCGAGGGTTCGGGCGGGGCCGGCGAGTTTCGCGGCGGACTCGGCCAGATCATCGAACTGGGCGGCGCCGACGGCACCCCGATCGCGATGCTGTGCAATTTCGAGCGCATCGCCAACCCGGCGCGCGGCCGCGACGGCGGCGGCAAGGGCGCCCCCGGCCGGGTCACCCTGGTGTCCGGCAGGCCGATCGGCGCCAAGGGCCGGCAGAGCGTGCCGGGCGGCGATTTGATCCGGCTCGAGCTGCCGGGCGGCGGCGGCTTTGGCGACCCGGCCGACCGCGATCCCGAGCAGGTGGCGCTCGACGTCGCCGACGGACTGATCTCGCGCGAGACCGCCCGCGCCGACTATCGCGTCGCCCTCGGCCCCGACGGCGCCCTCGATCGTGCGCAGACGGCGGCCCTGCGCGCGACCTAGCGCTCAGTCGGACGGTGCGGGCTTACCATACTCGTCATGCCCGGCCGTGTGCCGGGCATCCACGGAAACCGGCCCAGTTTGCGCTGTAAGGCGTGGGTGGCCGCGACACGCCCGGCCATGACGACTTGGTAAATCCGGTGTCGGCGCCTGGGCGACAGGGGCTGCGCCTAATAGCCGCGATCCCAATCGATGACATTGCGCAACGGGCGGTCGTCGAGATAGGCGCGCAGATTGTCGCAGAACAGGTCGATCGCACCGTGCCGGTTCTCGTCGCTGGCGCCCGAGATATGTGGCGTCACCAGCACCCGCGGGTCGGACCACAGCCGCGCCGGCGGCGGATGCTCGAATTCGCCGACATAAACGTCGAGCACGACGCCGCGCAGATGGTCGCGGGCCAGCGCCTCGGCGAGTGCCGCCTCGTCGACGATCTCGCCGCGAGCGAGATTGACCAGCACGCTCCCCGGCTTCATCAGGGCAAAGCGACGCTTGTCGAACAGCCGGGTCGTCTCGGGCGTCCAATGGCAAGAGATCACGACAAAGTCGCTCGTCGGCAATAACCGGTCGAGATCGCCGGCGCCGCCGAGTTCGCTGAACCCCGGCGGCAACGGTTCGCCCGGCTGCGTATGGCGGCGGGTGCCGACCACCCGCATGCCGAGTGCGGCGCAGAGCCGCCCGACATCGCGGCCGATGCCGCCGGCGCCGACGACCAGCACCGACTTGCCCTCGATCAGCAATGGCCGATACGCGCGCGGACTAA
Source organism: uncultured Alphaproteobacteria bacterium (assembly GCA_963755435.1). Taxonomy (GTDB): domain Bacteria; phylum Pseudomonadota; class Alphaproteobacteria; order ATCC43930; family CGMCC-115725; genus AP-15. The sequence continues at coordinate 660,709 of CAVWJX010000005.1, read as the reverse complement.
AGGTTCCCGCTTCCCGGTCGATGATCGCGCGGGACAGGCCCTTGGCGAAGTGCAGGATGCCGGCGATTGCGTATTCGGCCATCGCCAAGGTGCTGCCCATGCCGCGCGAGGTGGTGACCGTCACCGCACTGCCCCACAGATCGCCGCGCAACAGGTTGCTGGCCCCGGCCGGGCGCTGGTGAAACCACTTCAAATTTGGCGCCCTGGCGCGAAGGTCGAGCGGAAACGGAAAGCCGCCGAGAATGATTTCGGCCTCGCCGAGGAGCCGGTCGCGTTCGGCGCGGCTGCCCTGCCCGTTGGCGCCCGGCGGCAGGTAGCGCCCCCCGGTGTAGGCGGGCCAGGTCTCGCGCAGCTCGCCGTCGAACCAGCCGCCGGCATCGGTCAGTTCGACCGCCGGATCGACCGCCTCGATCCGGGCCCGGTCGGCGCTGCTGAGGCGCTGAATGTTCAGGACTTTGATCTTTTTCATGCGGGTCCTTCAGAACAGTCGGGCCCCGCCGCGCCGGAGCAGTGGGGGAAGCCGGCCGGGGTCGAACGGCGCCAGGTCAACCGTGTGCGCGGCGCCGTCGGCGATCAGCTCGGTGATGGCCTCGCCGGTGGCCGGCGCGTTCAGCATGCCCCAGACGCTGTGCCCGGTGGCGACATAGGCGCCCTCGATGCCGGGGACCCGGCCGATCAGCGGCAGTCCATCGCGCGTGATCGGACGATAGCACGCCTGGCGGGCCAAGACCTTGGCCGAGGCCAGCACCGGCGACATTTCGCTGCACATCGCGTGCAGACGCTCGATCGCCCCCGGGTCGGGCGCGACCTCGGCCGGGTCGGCCGGCAGCGGACTTTCGCTGGAGATCGCGCACACATAGGTGGTGCCGTCGCCGCGCGGGAAGAGCTCGGGCGACTGGATCGCGCCGGTCGCCTCGCGGTATTCGACAAAGAGCGCTTCGGGCGCGACCCTCGCGCCGGTCTCGAACAGCAGGCTGTGGCCTTTCAGTCCGAATACCGCGGGCAGCGGCAGCCATCGGGCGGCGAGGATCGACCACGGACCCATGGCGACGACCACGGCGTCGCCCTCGATCATCGCGCCATCGACCTCGATCCCGGTCGCCCTTGCTGCATCGCGGTCAAGCGCCACCCCGCTCACCTGTCCAAGACGCAGTTCGGCGCCCCGCGCCTGTGCCGCCTGCATCAGCGCCGCGGTAAAAGCGGCGGGGTGGATTTGCGCGGTGCTGGCGGGCGAACCCAAACGCTGCCCAACCCTGACCGCCGGCGACAGCCACTCGAGATCGTAGCCGTTGCCGTGATGGCGGGTGTGACGCCGGCTGCCGGCGACGCCGCCAAAGGTGTCGAGGCGGCGATAGCCCCATTCGCCGTCGATTTCGCCGGCGAGGCGCGCATGCAGCGCAAAGCTGCGCCGGGCCAGGGGTTCGAGCGGGCTGCCGTCGCACCAGTCGAGCGCCAGAAAACCGCCTGACTTCCCGGATGCCGCGCAGGCGAGGCCGGTGCTTTCAAAGACGATGGCCTCAATCCCGCGGCAGCTGAGGAAATAGGCGATCGAGGCGCCGATCACGCCGCCGCCGCAAATCAGCACACGCATTGACAGGCCGGGTGTTTCACTCGATTGAACATCGAACAGTGATCCTATCCCGGCCGAGCGCGGTTCCGAAAAAGGAAAACCTTCGTGGAGCGACCGTTGCTGGCGATCGACGGCGATTTGTTTGCGCACCGCGCCTATCACGGCTTGCCGAAAACCATCCGGCGGCAAGGCGGCAAAGGCGGCGGAGCGATCGTCGGCTTCGCCAATTTCCTGCTGCGCCTCTACGAGGAGGAGCGGCCGCGGGCGGTGCTGGTCGGCTGGGACACGCTCGACGCACCGACCTACCGTCACCTGGCGCTCGCCCTCTATCAGAGCGGGCGCGCCTTCGACCGCGAACTGATCGAGCAGCTCGACATCCTGCCGCAATTTGTCGCCGCCTGCGGCTTTGCCTGCGCCAAGGCGGCCGGCTACGAGGCCGACGATTTTCTCGCCGCCGCGGTGGCGCAGGAGGAGCGACGCGGCGGCACCGTGATCGTCGCCAGCGGCGACCGCGACGCTTTTCAGCTGGCCTCGCCGACGACCACGATCCTGCAGCCGGTACGGGCCGGCGAGATGGCGCGGATCGGGCCGGAGCAGGTGCGCGAGCGCTATGATGTCGAACCCCGTCAGGTGCCGGATTTCATCGCGCTGCGTGGCGACCCGTCAGACAAGATACCGGGGGCGCATGGCATCGGGCCGAAGAGTGCGGCGCATCTGCTGCGGCAATACGGGTCGCTCGAAAAGGCACTGGCGGACGGGCGGCTCGCGGCGCAGGCCGATGCACTGCGGCTCTACCGCAGGATCGCGACGATGGACGCCGCCGCACCGCTGCCCGACCTCGCCGACCAGACGCCCGATTGGGGCCGCGCGGCGGCACTGGCGCGCAGCTGGGAGCTGAACCGTCTGGCCGATCGGCTCTCCGAGCTCGCGTCAGCGGCCGGGCGCGGCTGATCGCGGCCGCGGCCGGCGGCGGGCGCGCAAAAAGGCCGGTGAGCGGCCCGCGGCAAGCGCCTTTTCTTCGTAGCGGGTGGGCGGCCAATCCGGCGGCCGGGCGCGCCAGTCGGCGGGTCGGCGGGCGAGCCAGTCAAACTCCGGGTGACCGCTCACCTCTTCCAGCATCGACGAAAAATAGCCGGGATCATCGGTCGCCAGCCGCAGTTCGGCGCCGTCCGCGAGGATGAAGGCCAGCCGGTCGAGCGTCTCGCGTGAGACGATCCGGCGCTTCTTATGGCGCTCTTTCGGCCACGGGTCGGGGAACAGGATAAAGACCCGCTCGATCGAGGCCGCCGGCAAGGCCGCGATTAGGAGGCGCGCATCGTCGACGAACAGCCGCACATTGGCGAGATGCCGGCGTTCGACCTCGCCGACCAGCCGGGCAACGCCGTTCTCGAACACCTCGCAGCCGATGAAGCCCTGATCGGGATGCCGTTCGGCCTGCGTCGCCAGATGCTCGCCGGCGCCAAAGCCGATCTCGAGCCAGATCGAACGCGGCGGCTGGGCGAACAAGGCGCGCGGGTCGAGCTCCCCCGCCGCCGGCAGATCGAAGGACAGGCGCGGCAACAGTCCCTCGACCAGCGCCTGTCGCGCCCGGCGCAGCTTCCGCCCCCGCCGCCGCCCGTAAACCACCCGGCGGTGCGTCGCCTCGCTCACCGCCGCCGCGCGCAGAGGGTCAGAAGGCGCGGCGCAGCTCGTCGGCCAGATCGAGCCGCTCCCAGGAAAAGGCGCCGTTCGCCTCGGGCTCGCGGCCGAAATGGCCATAGGACGAGGTTGGCGTATAGATCGGCCGGTTCAGGCCCAAATGAGTGCGGATGCCGCGCGGCGACAGATCCATCAGCTCGTTCAGCACCCGTGCGAGCTTGGCTTCGTCGACCGCACCGCCGGTCGTGACGTAGAACGACAGCGGCTTGGCGACGCCGATCGCGTAGGCAACCTGGATCGTGCAGTGCTCGGCCAGCCCGGCGGCGACGACGTTTTTGGCCAGGTAGCGCGCGGCATAGGCCGCCGAGCGGTCGACCTTGGTCGGGTCCTTGCCGGAAAATGCCCCGCCGCCATGCGGCGCCCAGCCGCCATAGGTATCGACAATGATCTTGCGCCCGGTGACCCCGGCATCGCCGTCCGGGCCGCCGATCACAAAGCGGCCGGTCGGGTTGACCAGAAAATTCTCCTCGTCGCACATCCAGCCATCGGGCAGGCTGTCGATCACGTAAGGGAGCACGATCTCGCGCACCTGACGCTCGTCGACCTTGTCGGAATGCTGGATCGAGACCACGAGCTTTGCCGCCCGCACCGGCTTGCCGTCGACATAATGCAGGGTGACTTGGCTTTTGGAATCCGGGCCGAGCTGCGGCGTCAAACCGGCGTGGCGCGCCTGCGACAGCGCGCGCAGGATCTTGTGCGCGTAGAAGATCGGCGCCGGCATCAGGTCCGGAGTGTCGTTGCAGGCAAACCCGAACATCATGCCTTGGTCGCCGGCGCCCTCGTCCTTGTTGCCGGAGGCGTCGACACCTTGAGCGATGTCGCTCGACTGGTTGTGGATGTGGCAATCGACCGTCGCCCGCTGCCAATGGAAGTTGTCCTGCTCGTAGCCGATCTCGCGGATCGCCCGGCGCGCGACTTCGATCAGCTGCTCGCCGGTGATCGTGGACGGCCCGCGGGTCTCGCCGGCGAGCACCACGCGATTGGTCGTGACCAAGGTCTCGACGCCGCAGCGCGCCTGCGGGTCGGCGGCCAGGTAGGTGTCGACGACGGCATCGGAAATCCGGTCGCAAATCTTGTCGGGGTGACCTTCCGATACCGACTCGCTGGTGAAGACGAAATCGCGCTTGGCCAAAACTTTGCCCTTCCTGATACAGCGCCGCGGCTGAATAACTCCAGGCGGTTGATGAAGCCTCCGGGGGCGATGGTCAAGCCCCGATCTGGCCACGCGCGAGAACGCTGCGGGCTCACCCCAGCAGGGGTGGCGCTGGGTGCTCGGGAGGCTCTTTGCGGCGGCTATTTCTCGGGCGGCCGCTCGCCGCCGGCGGCGAGCGCCTTGGCCAATTCAAACAAGCGGCGGCGGACCACCGGGTCCTCGATGCGGTAATAGGCGCTGACCAGCTCGACCGTCTCGCGCTTGCGCAGCGGATCCGAATCAAAAGCCTCGGCCGGCGGCTCGGCAAAGCCCGCGGGGATTGCCGGCGCCCGCACCGGGTCCATGTCGTCGAAGAAAAACGACACCGGAACGTCGAGCACCCGGCTCAGATCGTGCAGCCGGCTCGCGCCGATGCGATTGGCGCCGCGCTCGTATTTCTGCACCTGCTGAAAGGTCAAGCCGATCGCCTCGCCGAGCTTTTCTTGGCTCAGCCCCAGCATGTTGCGGCGCAATCGGACGCGCGAGCCGACATGGATGTCGATCGGGTTGGGCTTGTCGCCCTTTTGCCGGCCAGGCCGCCGGCTCTGCTGGTCCATCGCCATCTGGGGTCGACCGCTTTCTCGCTAACAATCCATTGTATTATTAGAATACCGCGCGGCACCGGGTCAAGGCGAAGCTTCAACCTAAAATAAGCCATTGCAACCGCAAGGCGGTATCGGCGGGCTCACGGCAGCCGCAGCGCCGCTGGTACCGTGCCAAGCAGCAGCAGCCCGAGGAAAATCCAGTCGCCGGCGCGCGCGTAAGGGGTGCGCCCGGCCGCCGCCGGAAGCCGTGCGTCGACATAGCCGATCTCGTCGAGCTGGGTGCGCGACAGCACCCGTCCGGCCGGGTCGATCACCGCGCTGATGCCGTTGTCGGCGACGCGGACCAGCGGCAATCCTTCTTCGATGGCGCGGGTGCGGGCGATGGCAAAATGCTGAAACGGGCCGGAGGTGCGGCCATACCATGCGTCGTCGGTGACGTTCAGCATCCAGGCCGGCCGGTCGCTCTCGTCGATGACGGCATGGGGGAAGATCGCCTCGTAGCAGATCAGCGCGCCGAACGGCGGCAGCCCCGGCAGCGCCAGGGTGCGCGGGCCAGGGCCGGCGCTCAAATCGATCGAGCCGGCGGTAATCTTCTTGAACGGCAGCCAGCGGCGCAACGGCACGTATTCGCCGAACGGCACCAGATGCGCCTTGTCGTAATGCGCGACAATGTCGCCGCGGCGGTCGATCGCCTCGATGCTGTTCCACACCTCTTCGATCGGGGCCGGCGGCGGGTTTGCCCGCAACGCGCCGGTAATCAGATAGCCGCCGGGCGGAACGATCGCGGCAATCGCCCGTCTCGCGGCCGCGTTGCGGCCGAGCAGATATGGGCTCGCCGCCTCCGGCCACAGCACCGCGGCAAGCGGCTGCGCCGCCGGCGCGGCGCTCAAATCGAGGAGCCGGCGGAAATTCGCCGCCGCCGCCTGCGGCTGCCATTTCAAGCTCTGCGCGATCGTTGGCTGCACCAGACGCAGCCAGGTTCCGGTCAGGACCGTCGGCATCGCGTCGAGCCGGATCGCGCCGGCGACGGCCGGGACCAGGATCAACAGCCCGGCCGCTATGGCCGGCGCCCAGCGCCGCGCCGCGGCCCGCGGCGCCAATGCCGGCACCCCGAGCAGGGCCGGCAATGAGGCGGCAACAACGGTCACGAAGCTAAGCCCGTAAATGCCGACCCAGGCGGTGCTCTGCAACACCGTCAGCGCGCCCGGAAAGCCGCCCGACCAGGCATAGCCCGCGAGGTTCCACGGCAGCCCGGTCAAGGCATGGCCGCGCACCCATTCGGCCACACTCCAGGCGACGGCAAAGGCGCAGACCCGCGCCAACGGCGGCAGCGCGAAATATTTGACCGCGAGCCGCACCGCGAACAGGGTCAGGCCGATATAGACGGCAAACCCGGCCGGCAGCCCGGCCGCGGCGAACGGCACCAGCCACCAGAACCGGTCGATATCGACAAACAGCGCCGCCGCGATCCAATAGAGGCCGGCGAGAAAAAAGCCGAAGCCAAACACCCAGCCAAGCCGGAACGAGGCCGCCGGGCCGGCGCTGCCGTCGTCGAGCCACAGCAGGAACGGGAACACCACCAGCAGCAGCGGGGTCAGGTCGACCGGCGGCATCGTCATGGCGAAGCCGACCCCAAGCACAAAAGCCAGGCCATAGCGCCGCCAACCGGAAAGTGCGGCGAGGTCGGCCGCGAGCCGGCACAGCGGCGTGTCGACCCGCGAGCCGGCGCGAACCCGCAACATCGCCTCACGCATTGCCCAGCCCCGATGCGCCCGGCCTCGATGCGCCCGGCCCCGATGCGCCCGGCCCCGATGCGCCCCTTGCCTGCGGGAGGCCGCGCACGCGCAACCGCTTGATCCGCCGCGGGTCGCCTTCGAGCACCTCGAATTCGATGCCGGAGGGATGGGCGATGACCTCGCCGCGCTTGGGCACGCGGCCGGCAAGGGTCGACACCAGGCCGCCCAGGGTATCGATCTCCTCCTGGTCGCCAGCCGGTCGCAGGCGCACGCCTTGGCGCTGCTCGAGCGCCTCGATCGGGGTGCGCGCGTCGGCGACGAGGGTACCGTCGGCGCGCTCGATCAGATACGGGGTCTCGGCCTCGTCGTGCTCGTCCTCGATCTCGCCGACGATCTCCTCGATCAGGTCTTCGATCGTCACCAGCCCGTCGATCCCGCCAAACTCGTCGACCACCATCGCGATATGGGTGCGTGCCTGGCGCATCTGCACCAGGAGATCGAGGATCGGCAGCGACGGCGCCACGAACAACAGCTTGCGCAATAGCGGCGCCAGTTTGGTCTCGCGCCGCTCGGCGACCGGGGCCAGCACATCCTTGACGTGGATGAAGCCGATCACGTCGTCCGGGGTTTCGCGATAGACCGGCACGCGGGAATGGCCCTGCTCGATCATGCAGCGCACGACATCGGGAAACGGCGTCTCGACATCGAGCGCCACGATGTCGACGCGCGGCACCATGACGTCGGCCGCGGTCTGGTCGTGGCCTTTGAGGATGTTGCCGATCAGCACCCGCTCGTGCGCGCCGAGCGGATCGGGATCGTCGCCGGGCGGCTCCTCGATCATCTCGTCGATCGTCTCGCGCAGGCTCTCGCCATTGCGCGGTCGCCGGATCAGCCGCAGCAGGCCACGCAGACGCGTAAAGCTCCGATCTTGCTCGGGCTGGCCGCTAACTCCGGGCGGCTCTCGGTCGGTCATGCTGAAAAATGCGTTCGGCTGCTGCTGGTCACATGGTGGCACGATACGGATCCGGTACCCCCAGGCTCGCCAATATAGCGGTTTCCAGCGCTTCCATCGCGCTCGCTTCCGCTTCGTCCACATGATCATAGCCGAAGAGGTGCAGCACGCCGTGCACGACCAGGTGAGAGAGATGGTCGCCGGGCGGCTTATCCTGCTGCCGCGCCTCGCGGGCCACGGTCTCCAAGGCGAGCACGACGTCGCCGAGCAGGAGTGGGGCCCCCGATGGGATCGGCGCGCCCGGCTCCCAGGCCGGAAAGGCCAGCACATTGGTCGGAGCATCAACCCCGCGCCAGTCGCGGTTGAGCCGGCGCTGCTCGGCATCGTCGGCCAGCCTGACGCCGATCTCGACCGCAATCTGCGGCCCGAGCCCTCGATCCCGGAGGCCATGCGCCAGCGCGGCGTGGGCAGCGGCGCGAACCAGATCCTCGGCGGCCGGGCAAACCAAGGCCCAGCCGGGGCAAGGCGAGGCAATCGCCACGGCGGCATTGGCCTTCGACGCGGCCAATTGTGGGGCGGCCAATTGTGGGGCGGCCAATTCGGTCACGGCTGATCTCTCGCCGCCATCGCACACGGCTCGGGGCCGCGCGCCGCGCGTTCGCGCGCTTCGTAGGCGCGTACGATGCGGGCGACGAATTCGTGCCGCACGACGTCGCGATCGGTGAAGCGGACGATCGCGATGCCCTCGACATCGGCCAAGGTTTCGAGCGCCTCGGCCAGACCCGAGCGGGTTCCCGACGGCAGATCGACCTGCGTCGGGTCGCCGGTCACGACCATGCGCGAACCCTCGCCGAGGCGGGTCAGGAACATCTTCATCTGTACGGGCGTCGTGTTCTGCGCCTCGTCGAGGATGACAAAGGCGCGGGCCAGGGTGCGCCCGCGCATGAAGGCGATCGGCGCCACCTCGATCTCGCCGGTGCCGAGCCGGCGGGCCAGCTGGTCGGCCGGCAGCATGTCGTTGAGCGCGTCGAAGATCGGCCGCAGATAGGGGTCGACCTTCTCGCGCAGATCGCCCGGCAGAAAGCCCAGCCGCTCGCCGGCCTCGACCGCCGGGCGCGACAGGATGATGCGCTCGACCCGCCCGGTCATCAGCAAATCGACCGCGGCGGCGACCGCGAGATAGGTCTTGCCGGTGCCGGCGGGCCCGAGCCCGAATACCAGCTCGCTGTCGCGCAGCGCCTTGATGTAGAGGGCCTGCCCCGGCGAACGCGCGGCGATGCGCCGCTTGCGGGTGCGAAAGGCGGCATCCTCCTGCCACAGGCTCAGGCTCTTGTCGGCGATCTCGGCCTCGGCGAGGCGAATCGCCGCTTCAACCGCTGGCAGATCGATCTCCTGGCCGCGCTTCAGCCGGTCATAGAGGCGCGACAAGGCCAGGTGCGCCGCCTCGGTCGCCGAGGGCGGCCCGGAGATCGCCAGGCGATTGCCGCGGGTGACCAGCGAGACGCCGAGCTGCCGCTCGATCCGATCGAGATGCTGGTCGCGCTCGCCATAGAGCGGCGGCAGCAGCAGATTGTCGTCGAATTCGAGCTGGGTGCGTCCTTCGGCGTGCTCCGCCCCGACGATGCCGCCGGCGGGCGCGGTCATGCCCCGACCATCCCGACCGCCGTCCCTGCCCCACTTGCCGCCCCAATTGCCGCCTCGCTTCCCGCCCCGACCCCTGCCAGCGTGCCCGAGAGGCTGTTTTGACTGGCGCCCAAGATCAGTGCCGGGACGATCTCGCCGACCCGCTCGGCCGCGGCGGCCAGATGCACGCTCTGCAGATAAGGGCTGCGCCCGACCAGCTGGCCCGGGTGCCGTCCCGGCTTTTCGAGCAGCACCGGCAGCACCCGGCCGATGCAGGACGCATTGAAGTCGCGCTGCTGCCGCGCCAGGAGCGCCTGCAAGGCGGCGAGCCGCAGCGCCTTGACCGGCTCGGGCACCTGGTCCGCGGCGGTGGCCGCCGGGGTGCCGGGGCGCGGCGAATACTTGAACGAAAACGCCTGGGCAAAGCCGATCTCGGCGACGAGGTCGAGGGTTGCCTGGAAATCCGCGTCGCTCTCGCCGGGGAAGCCGACGATCAGATCGGAGGACAGCGCCAGGTCGGGCCGGGCCTGGCGCAGACGCTCGACGGTGCGGCGATAATCGGCGGCGGTGTGGCGCCGGTTCATCGCCGCCAGCACCCGGTCGGAGCCGCTCTGCACCGGCAGATGGAGAAACGGCATCAGCTGCGGCACCTCGCGATGGGCGGCGACCAGCCGGTCATCGACATCGCGCGGGTGCGAGGTCGTGTAGCGAATGCGGTCGAGCCCGGCAATTTCGGCCAGTGCCCGCACCAATTCGCCGAGGCCCCACTCGCCGCCGCCGGGCGCCTCGCCGTGATAGGCGTTGACGTTCTGCCCGAGCAAGGTGATCTCGCGCGCGCCCGAGGCAACGAGCCCGCGCGCCTCGCCGAGGATCTGCGCCGCCGGGCGCGAATACTCAGCGCCGCGAGTATAGGGCACGACGCAGAACGTGCAGAACTTGTCGCAGCCCTCCTGCACGGTCACAAAGGCGGTCATCCCCTGCCCCGGCCGGGTCTGCGGCAGATGGTCGAATTTGGGCTCGGCCGGAAAGCTCGTATCGACCACGCTGCCGCCGGCGAGCGCGCGCGCCACCATCTCCGGCAGGCGGTGATAGGTCTGCGGCCCGAAGACGAGGTCGACATAGGGCGCGCGCCGGCGGATCTCGGCGCCCTCGGCCTGGGCGACGCAGCCGGCCACCGCGATCAGCATGGGTGCACCGCGACGCGCCTTCCCCCGCTTCAGCGCGCGGATCCGGCCGAGTTCGGAGAAAACCTTTTCCGCGGCCTTCTCGCGGATGTGGCAGGTGTTGAGGATGACCAGGTCGGCGTCCTCGGCCGTCGTCACCCGGGCAAAGCCGAGCGGTGCCAGCAGTTCGGCCATGCGCGCCGAATCATAGACGTTCATCTGGCAGCCATAGGTCGCGATAAACACCTGCTTGGTCACGCCCTGCCCTCTCTCTGCGGCAAACCCGGCATCGTCAATTCGCGTGCGGCGGCGGTCGGGACACCGGCGCTCGGGACACCGGCGCTTGGGACGGCCGCGGCGCCGGCGGCCGCGCGCGGCGGCGGCGGCACCGGCTGCGGCCGGCCGGCCAGCGCCGCGGCCATGCCGCCCGCCGCCCGAAGCTGACAATAGCGGGCCAGCGCCTTGCGCGAGCCGCAATCGGCGATAAAGGCCGGCGGATGAAACTCGACCACCACCTCGACCGCGCCGAGCCCGAGCATGATCCACAGGTGCGGCGCCAATTCGGCCGACCCGTACCAGGCAATCAGCGGGCGCAGCAACCGGCCGAGCGGCATGCCGTCGAGCCTTGTATAGGCGATCGAGACCGGCTGCACCGCGACCGGCACGACGGCTTGCATCTGTTCGGCGGCGCTGAAGAGGGCGCTCTTGAACGGCAGGACCCGGTTGCCGTCGCCGCTGGTTCCCTCCGGAAACAGGATTAGGGCACCGCCCGCGGCCAGCCGCTCGGTCATCGCGTCGCGCTGCAGGTGGGTGCTGCGCATCCGTCGGTCGACAAAGACGGTGCGCTGCAGTTTCGCCAGCCAGCCGAACAACGGCCAGCCCGCCACCTCGGTCTTGGCGATGAACGAGCCGATGATCAGCGAGCCGAGCACCGAGATGTCGGTATAGGAGACGTGGTTCGCGGCGAACAGCACCGGGCGCACCGCGGTCGGCGCCCCGACCACCCGCACACGCAGCCCGAGGATGCGGCAACACCAGCGATGATAAAACACCGGCAAGGTGCGCGACCACGGCTGCCGCAACGCCAGAGCGATGCCCTGCACCGGCATCAGCCCGAGGGTCCAGCCGAGGTAGAGCGCGACCCGCGCGATCCTCAAGGTCGGCGAGCCCATGCCCTCAAAGCCGCGCTCAAGTCGCCCACCTATTCCGTGCCCATGGATCCTTGATGTCTTTTGCCTGGCGGACGTAATGCCGCGAATACTTTGCGCTGACGAGATCAGCCTTGACGACAATGCAGACGTCCGTGGTGTTGAACTCTTCATCGATCACGGCGCCATCGCCGACAAAGCCGCCGAGGCGCAGATATCCCTTGATCAGCGGCGGCAGATCGACCCGCGCGCGCACCGGGTCGAGGGCGCGGGCCGGCAGCAGCCGCATGTCGACATAGCGGTGGGCGAGCGCGCGCGGACGCAGCGCCGCGGGTGCCAGATGATAATGGTGGAGGTAGGAGAGCGGGATCGCCAGCGCCTCGGGGCGGGTGCCGGGCAGGCTGGCGCAGCCGAACATCAGCGCAATATCGTAATGAAAGACATAAGCCGCGATGCCGCTCCACAACAACTGCATCGCCGGCCGCTGGCGGTAGGCGGCGTCGACGCAGGAACGGCCGAGCTCGAGGATCTCGCCGCGATGGGCGAGGAGCGGCGCCAAATCGTACTCGGCAGCCGAATAAAACCCGCCGAGCCCGGCCGCGGCCGGCCGGCGGATCAGCCGATAGGTGCCGACCACCGTGCCGGTTGCGCCGCCGCTTCGGTGGTCGAGCACAAGAAGATGATCGCAGCCCTCGTCGAACCGGTCGAAGTCGCGGCGCCGACGGGCGGTCTCATCTGCTGCGCGGGCGCCGAGGCTTTCATAAAAGATGCGATAGCGCAGCGCCTGCGCGGCGTCGATATCGGCTCGGCTTTCGGCCAGGCGAACCTGCAGCGGGCCGGAGGAGATGTCGACGATGCGCCGGGCAGGCCGCCCGAGGGCCGGCTCGATGCTCAGGCTGCCGGGCGCAAAGGCAGCGCCGCCGATCACGCCGCGCGACCGGACCCTGAGGGCAGGCGCAGCCGGACCCGCCGCAATCGTTTCGGCCGCTGCAACTCGGTCATTCGTGATCGGCCCTGGGTTTGGCACCGCGCGGCACCGCATAAAGTTCGAGCCGGTGACCGACGAGGTCGTAGCCGAGCTGGTCGGCGACGGTTTGCTGAAGCTTTTCGATCTCCTCGTTGCGGAACTCGATGACCCGGCCCGACTGCAAGTCGATCAGATGGTCGTGGTGCGCGCTCGGCATTTCCTCGTAGCGCGAGCGGCCGTCGCCGAAATCGTGCCGGGCGAGGATGTTCGCCTCCTCGAACAGGCGCACGGTGCGATAAACGGTGGCGATGCTGATGTGCGGGTCAATCGCGGTGGCCCGCCGGTAGACCTGCTCGACATCGGGGTGATCGGCCGAATCCGACAGGACCCGGGCGATAACCCGGCGCTGCTCGGTCATCTTGAGGCCCTTGTCGAGGCACAGTTGCTCCAGCCGCGAAGTCATCGCGTCTCCGTCAGGGGCGTCCGCTCAGGAGTATAGAGCATCTGATCGGGGACGCCTATGCCGCGGACGCCAGCTCTGCTGCCCCGCACCGCGGCGGGGTTTACGCCCGCGCCCGGCGCGCGCGCGTCCCGAGGCCGATCTCCTTGGCCAGGCGACTGCGTTGGCGGGCATAGTTCGGCGCCACCATCGGATAGTCGGCGGCCAATCCCCAGCGCTCACGATAGGATTCCGGCGTCATGTTGTACGCGGTCTTCAAGTGCCGCTTCAGCATCTTAAGCTTCTTGCCGTCCTCGAGGCAGACAATGTAGTCGGGATGTACTGACTTCTTGATCGGCACCGCCGGCTGCGGCCGTTCCGTGGGCAGCGTCGGCACGCTGCCGATATTGGCGAGCGAGTTGTACACCTGGTTGATCAGCTGCGGCAAATCACCCAGAGACACCGTATTGTTGGAAACATGAGCGGCGACGATTTCTGTCGTCAGTGCCAGCAAATCGCTGGTTTGGTCGGAGTTGTTCATATCGATAATCCCATTGGGGCTGCTCTCCGAATATAAGTAACAGCCGGAACGGGGGCAATGTGCTGGATCGCCGATTTCTTGCAATCACGAGATCGGCGCCGGTAACATTTGTTTGTGGCGAGCGAGCCCGCGGCGGCACCGGGCAAGTCGGCAGCGAACTTAAGTCGAAAGCCGGCTGCAGCCGATCGTGGCGCGCAGCACCAGCGCGTCAACCGCGCCCGAAAGACGGCGATAGTAATGGCTGCGGCGAGCGATCTGGATAAAACCGGCAGCCGAATAAAGCGCCAATGCCGGCGTATTGTCGGCAGCGACTTCAAGAAAAACGCGATCTCCGCCGCGCCGCCCGGCCTCGTCGCCGATCGCGGCGAGCAGCGCCGATCCGGTTCCGCGCCGCCGCTGCTCGGGGACCACGCCGAGCGAGAGGATCTCACACTCGCCGCCGAGGTCGAGGGCGAGCGCAAAGCCGGCCGGCACATCGTCCTCCCAGGCGATCCGTCCGAAGAACCCGGTGATCGCCATGATCTTGGCCATCGCCTGCGGGCTCCACGGCTCCTGCGGGAAGCACGCCGCGTGCAGCATCGACAATGGCGTTGCGAGCGCGCCGGCGGCCGCGCCCGAAACCGGCTCCATTCGGCGGCTCACCAGCGGTGGCTCATGGCCCGCCATGCTCGAGCCGTGCGGCGGCCGGGGTCGCGTCGGGCGGGCGCAGATAAAAGGGCTGCACCGGAGCTTGGCCGCACTCTCCGCGACGCCAGCGCCGCAACGCCGCGCGCAAGGCGCCGATCGCGCGCTGCTCGCGCTCGTCGACGAGGATTGCACCGGGGTGAGCGCCGAGGGCCGCGACCGCGCGCCCTGCGGCGTCGCCGGCGACGGCGAGCGGCCGCCCGACCCCCAGGGTCGCCTCGGCGAAACCCGCAAGCGCCTCGGGCAGCACCGCCGCCGGCCGGCCGAGCGGGCAGCCCGCAGCATCAAAAATCTGCACGTAAAGATCGGCGCGGCGGCTTTCGAGCGCCACCAGCAGACAGCAATCGGTCGGGTCGGCAACCAGCATCGCGACGGCAGCCTCAAAGCCGGTCACGCCGATCAGCGGCCGTTCGAGGGCGAGGGCAATCCCCTGCGCCGCGGCGAGCCCGACCCGGATGCCGGTAAAGCTGCCGGGCCCGGTTACCACCGCGACGACGTCGAGCGCGGCGGCGGCGAACCCGGCCCGGCGCAGCATGCCATCGACCATCGGCAGCAGCGCCTCGGCCTGGCCGTGCGTGATCGGCCGGTGCTCGGCGCCAAGCACTCGCTCGCCGGCCCCGATCGCCACCGAGCAGGACGATCCGGCCGCATCAAGCGCCAGGATCAGCGGGCTATCGCCGGCCCGGCGCAAAGGCGACGAATTCAGACGGCGCGCACCTCGACCACCTCCGGAATGTAGTGGCGCAGCATGTTCTCGATGCCGGCCTTCAAGGTCGCGGTCGAACTCGGGCAGCCGGAGCACGAGCCCTGCATGTGCAAATAGACGACGCCGTCATCGAAATCATGAAAAATGATGTCGCCGCCATCCTGCGCCACCGCCGGACGCACGCGGGTTTCGAGCAATTCCTTGATTTGCGAAACGATCTCGTCGTCTTCCTCGGCACCGGCACCGCCACCGGCTGGCGCCGCCTCGGCGCCGGCGGCGAACAGCGGACGGCCGGCGGTGAAATGCTCCATGATCGCAGCCAAAACCGCCGGTTTCAGCTGATACCAGTCGCCCTCCTCGGCCTTGGTCACGGTGACGAAGTCGGCACCGAAAAATACCCCGCTGATCTGCGGCAGCGAGAACAGCTGTTGGGCCAGCGGCGAAGCGATAGCGGCCTCGGCCGAGGTGAAATTGGCGGTGCCGGCGGGCATCACCACCCGCCCCGGCAGGAATTTCAGGGTCGCCGGGTTCGGCGTCTGCTCGGTCTGAATGAACATCGGCGGCTCCAAAGCTTGGGAATGAATTGCGATTCTTAGCATGGGGATGCAGGCGGCCGAATCAACACCCGATCAACCTTGGGTCTAGGGGTGCAGCAATCCGCTGATCTCTTTGGCATCTCGCAAAACCGGGGCGGCGATCGTCTGGGCACGCTCGGCGCCGCGGCGCAGCACCTGGTCGATATAGCCGGGATCGGCCTGCAGCCGGCGCATCTCGCCGCCGATCCGGCCGAGGACCTCGACAGCGATTTCGGAGAGCGCGTCCTTGAATTCGGAAAAATTGCGCCCGGCGAAGCGGGCGAGTGCGGCCTCCCGGGGAAGGCCGGCGAGCGCCCCGTAGATGCCGACGAGGTTGTCAGCCTCAGGCCGCTTTTCGAGCGCCTCGATCGTTTCGGGCAGCGGCAGAGGATCGGTCTTGGCGCGACGGATCTTCAAGGCGATCGCCTCGGCGTCGTCGGTCATGTTGATCCGCGAATAATCCGAGGTATCGGATTTGGACATCTTTTTGGTGCCGTCCCGCAGGCTCATCACCCGCGTCGCCGACCCGAAGATCTGCGGCTCGGGCAGCGGAAAGAAATCCCGCTCATAGCGCCGGTTGAAGGCACCGGCGATGTCGCGGGCAAGCTCGAGGTGCTGCTTCTGGTCCTCGCCGACCGGGACGTGGGTCGCCTGGTAGACCAGGATGTCGGCGGCCATCAGCACCGGGTAGGCATAGAGGCCGAGCCCGGCCAGCTCGCGCTGCTTGCCGGCCTTCTCCTTGAACTGGGTCATCCGGTTGAGCCAGCCGAGCGGGGTCAGGCAGGCGAGCAGCCAGGCGAGCTCGACATGCGCCGACACCATGCTCTGGTTGAAGATCGTGCAGCGCTCGGGGTCGATCCCGGCGGCGATATAGGCCGCGGCCACCTCGCGGGTCGAGGCGCGCAATTCGGCCGGGTCCTGCGGCAGGGTCAGCGCGTGCAGATCGACGATGCAAAAGATGCACTCGAAATCGTGCTGCAAGGCGACCCAGTTGCGGATCGCGCCGAGATAGTTGCCGAGGTGCAGATTGCCGGTCGGCTGGACGCCGGAGAAAATGCGGTTCGGCGGGATCGGACGCCGAGTCTCGTCGCCGGCTTCGTCGACCACTCGATGGGCTTGGTCCATGCGACCTCGATGGGATGGCTTTGCCGCAGTTATCGTCGCGGCCCGGCTCGGGTCAAGCCGGTTGCCGGCGCAGCCTGCCGATGAGATCGCGCCATTGGGCGATCCCCAAGGCCAGCGCCAGGGCGGCAAAGCTGGTCAGCCCGGCGCCAATCAGCCCGGCGAGCGCCATCGCCCGCAGCAATGCCGGCCCGGCGAAGGCCGGAGCGCAGGCGTGCCGCAGCAGTAACAGCACAACGCCCATGCCGAGCGCCGCCATCGCGACCCGCGGCAGATTGCGCCGCGCCCGCCGGTCGAGCCGGAAATGGCCGCGCCGGATCAGCAGGGCCAACAGGGTCAGCGCGTTGAGCCAGCCGGCGCAAGTCGTCGCCAAGGCGATCCCGACATGGGCCAGAAACTGCATCAGAATGAGCGTCAGACCGAGATTGACCGCGACCGCCATGACCGCGACCTTGACCGGGGTCTTGGTGTCGTGGCGGGCAAAAAACGCCGGCGCCAGCACCTTGACGAGGACAAAGGCCGGCAGCCCCACGGCATAGGCGGCAAGTGCCGCCGCGGTCGCCGCGGTGTCGGCCGGGGTGAAGGCGCCGCGCTGAAACAGCACCGCGAAGATCGGCTCGGCCAGCACCGCCAGCGCCACCGCCGCCGGCAGGGTCAGCAGCAACGCCAGCTCGAGCCCGCGATTCTGCGTCGCCGCCGCGCCGGCCTGGTCGCCGAGCCGCAATTGACGCGACAACGGCGGCAGGATCGCGGTGCTGACGGCGATGCCGACGACGCCGAGCGGCAACTGGTTCAGCCGGTCGGCGTAATAGAGATAGGAGACCGAGCCGCCGGGCAGGAACGAGGCGAGTGCGGTCGAAATCAGCAGGTTGACCTGGGTCACCCCGGCGCCGATCGCTCCGGGGCCCATGATCGCCAGGGTGCGGCGCACCTGCGGGGTCAGCCGCGGCCACGGCAGCCGCAACGCCAGCCCGGCGCGGGCGCACGACAACATCAGCCACAGAAACTGGGCGAGGCCGGCGGCGGTCACCGCCCAGGCCAAGGCCCGGCCGTCATGCCAGCCGAACCGGCGCATCATTAAGAGTGCGGCGATCAGAAAAAGGTTGAGGAGGGTCGGGGTCGCGGCCGCCGCGGCGAACCGGTCGACCGAGTTCAAAACCCCGCCTTGCAACGCCACCAGCGCGATGAACAACAGATAGGGAAAGGTGATGCGGGCGAGGGCCACGGCGAGCGCGAACTTGGCCGGGTCGCCGGCAAAGCCGGGGGCGATGACCCGCATCACCGCCGGCATAAAGATTTCGCCCACGAGGACGAACAGGAGCAGCGCCACCAGCAGCACCGCGAGCGCGTCCTCGGCAAAGGCGCGGGCGGCGTCCTTGCCCTGCTCGGCCATGGTGCCGGCGAACAGCGGTACGAAAGCGGCGCTGAAGGCGCCCTCGGCGAACAGGCTGCGAAACAGGTTGGGCAGGCGCTGGGCGACAAAAAACGCATCCGTCACCGGACCGGCGCCGAGCAACGCCGCGGTCAGAATATCACGGACAAAGCCCATGACGCGGCTCAGGAGGGTGTAGGAGCCGACCGTCGCGACCGATCGCAAGAGCGTCATGGCGCCGGGTGTAGACGAAAACCGCGCCAGAGAAAACGCTCGCGGTCCCGGCGCCGGCGCTTCACAACCTGCCGGACTTGTCTTTTGCCGGGCGATCGGTAACCGTTCTCCTCCCGGAAGGATCGGAGGCAGAGCATGGCCAAGACCAAGATGGGCGTCGTCGGCTGTGGCGGCCGGATGGGACGAATGCTGGTCGCCGAAATTGCCGCGACCGAAGGCTGCACCGTCGCCGGCGGCAGCGAGGCGCCAGGCAGCGGTTATGTCAACCAGGACATCGGCGAATTGGCTGGGATCGGGCGCATCGGCATCCCGATCGGCGAGGCGGTCGACAAGCTGATCCGAGACAGCGACGTCGTGCTCGAATTCACCTCGCCGGCGGCCACCGCCCAGCATGCCGCCCTCGCCGCCGGGCTCGGCAAGGCGATGGTGATCGGCACCACCGGGCTGTCGCCGCAGCAGGGCGACGCGATCCGCCAGGCGGCGCGCGACATCCCGATCGTCTGGGCCCCCAATATGAGCCTCGGGGTCAACGTGCTGCTGAGCGTCGTCGAGGAGGCAGCGCGCCGGCTCGGCCCCGATTGGGACATCGAAATTCTGGAAATGCACCACCGCGCCAAGGTCGACGCCCCCTCGGGCACCGCATTGGCGCTCGGGCGGGCCGCCGCGGCCGGCCGCGAGGTGGCGCTCGACGAGGTCGAGCAGCGCGCCCGCGACGGCATCACCGGGCCGCGCCAGCCGGGCGATATCGGCTTTGCCGCGCTGCGCGGCGGCGACGCGGTCGGCGACCACCACGTGATCTTCGCGGCCAATGGCGAGCGCCTCGAATTCATCCACCGCACCACCAACCGGGCGGTCTTCGCCACCGGTGCGGTGCGCGCCGCGCGGTGGGTCGCGAGCCGCCCGCCGGGGCTCTACGGGCTCCGCGAGGTGCTGGGGCTCTAGGCCCGGAGCGGCTGCCGGCTTACTCGGCCGGGCGGCCGGCGGGGCTCAGAGCGGGGCAAACGAATTGCGCCAGCGCCGCAGCGCCTCGCCGATCGTCGCCGCCAGCTCGCGCCGCGCCGCGGGCGCCAGAAACTCGCCGATCGCCAGGCTCTTGCCGTGCGAGGCGACATAGAGGCGGTTCGATTCGTCAACTCGCTCCTCGAGCACGACCCGCAGCCAATAGGGCTGAAAACGCCACACCCGCCGCTTGCCGCGCACGCCGACCCGCTCGACGGTGAATGTGTCGCCGGCCAGCCGCAAGATCTCGCGCCGCCGCGCGCTGCGGTAGTTGAGGCGGAAGGCGATGTAGACAAGCCCGACATCGAGGCCGAAAAAGCCGAACACCGGCCACGCCCCGATCGAGACAAAGCCCACGCCGACGGCGATGCTGACCAGCCCGAGGATCAGCATCAGCGCATGAAAGCCCCGCGGCGGCAGGCTGCGATGCGGCAGCAGGATCCGCTCAAAGAACAGGCCGAACGCGGTCGGCGGCTCGGCCAAGGCGGGGCTCGGGGTCATCGCGCCCGGGAGGATAGCCGCGCCGCCAGAGGCGGTAAAGCCGCGACGATCGCCGGTGTTGTTGTCCGGGGAGCTTTGCCGGCGGGCGGCGCCACGGCTACACTCGCCGGTGATGCGCGCCATGTCGAAACGCGAGATCGCAGAGTTCTACCGGCGGCTCGCCCTGACCCGGCCGATCCCGCAGACCGAGCTCGAATTCATCAACCCGTTCACGCTCTTGGCGGCGGTGGTGCTGTCGGCGCAGGCGACCGATGCCGGGGTCAACAAGGCAACCCCGGCGCTGTTCGCGCTGGCCGACACGCCGGAGAGGATGCTGGCGCTCGGCGAGGAACGGGTCAGCGGCATGATCCGCACGATCGGCCTCTATCGCACCAAGGCGAAGAACCTGATCGCGCTGAGCCGGATCCTGGTCGAGCGCCATGCGGGCGTGGTGCCGCGCGAGCGGGCGGCGCTCGAAGCGCTGCCCGGGGTCGGGCGCAAGACCGCGAGCGTGGTCATGAACGTCGCCTTTGGCGAGCCGACCATCGCGGTCGATACCCACATCTTCCGCATCGCCAACCGGACCGGCCTCGCCGCCGGCAAGACCCCGCTCCAGGTTGAGCTGGCGCTCGAGCGGCGCACCCCGCGGCAATACAAGGCCTACGCGCACCATTGGCTGATCCTGCACGGGCGCTATGTGTGCAAGGCGCGCAAGCCCGACTGCCCGGCCTGCGCCGTCGCCGAACTCTGCCATTACCCGGCCAAGACCGGCCCGGCCGAACTGATCGCCGCGCGCGCCTCGGCGGCGGCGCCAGAACCGCTGGCCGAGGCCGAGCCCGGAGCCGATCCGCCATCCGCCCTGCAGCATCCTGGGCAGGGCCGGCGCCGGGTCAGCCGGCGGCGCGCACCGGCAGCGCGTCCGCGCTGAGGTCGCGGGTTTCGCCGGCCGGCTCGGCCTGGATGTCGCCGGAAATCTGGCCGCCGCACTCGATCTCGATCTGGCCGTAGCGGATCGTCCCCGAGACCCGGCCGGTGGCCTTGATCAACAGCCGCTTGCGCACCGTGAGATTGCCCTCGAAGCGGCCGCGCACCTCGGCCTCGTCGATCGAGGCGGAACCCTTGAACAACCCGCTCTCGGCGATGTCGACGTCGCGGCAGTTGCTGAGATTGGCCTCGACGCTGCCCTCGATGAACAGCTTGTCGCAGGAATTGATTTCGCCCGACAGGGTGATCTCGCGGCCGACGCTGAGCCGGCGCATCTCGCCATCGGGCCTGGGCTGGTTGCTGAGGTCGCTAGGGCGGCGGAGCGCCTCGGCCGGGCGCAGCGGATCGGCGGCCCGCGCCAGTTCCGGGGCGCGCGGCGGCATCGCCGGCGGCCGCGCCGCGGCCGGGCTCGTCGGCGGCGCTCCGGCCGGTCGCGACGGCTTCATCGGAATGCCCAGATCGTCGGACGCATCTGCCATTTTACGATCCTCTGTCTCGCTTCGCTTGCGGCTGAACATGGGTTCGACACCCGATCGAGAGGTTCCAGGGACACTTTCCCGCGGACCCGGCCGCCGATGGCGGCACGGCGCACGGTGACGCTTCGAGAACGCGGACAGGCGAACGCGATGCCGCCGGAAGAGATGCGGCCGGCAAACCGGGCACGCACCCTCGCCGCCGCTGCACCAGGCAAGATCATTGCCGCCACGTCGAACGACCCCCGCGGGCGAGGATACCCGCTCGGCGTCGGAAAGAAACCAGATTTATTCCGGGAACCGGATCTTTCGCGGCATCTGCCGCCCGCCTCTCTTTCACCACCGACCATCGCGCAAATTCGCCTTCGAGCGCGGCGAGGCTCGGCAGCGAATGGGCGGTCGCAAAACCATCGATGAGGTCGAGCGCTGCGGCCATCAATCGATGCGCGGGCCGCCCGAGCTTGGGATGTCGAGCACGCCGCCCAGCCGTCGAGCCGCCCAGCCGTCGAATTGCGCGCCCGTCTATCGCGATCTGCGGCTTGCCTTTTGTTTCGGCGGGGGAGCGGCGGTTGCGTCCTGCCGCGAAGCGGCCGCATTGATCTCGGCCTGGGCGCGATGCCAATGGTCGAGGTCGTGTCCGTGCGGCCGGCCTTCCGCTTCCCAGATCGCATAGGCGCGCTGGCGAATGACCTCTTCTTCCTCCAGCTGCCCCTCGCCCGAGGCGATGGCGGCGACCACCTCGGGCTCGGTCTCGGCCGTCGTCGCGGTCGATGTCGGCGGTTCTTGGGGCTCTTGGTCGCTCATGTTTTGCTCAACCTTCGGCGCGCCGCATGCCAGCGCTGCAGCAGGCCAACGCCGGCGGCCACCCGATTATCCGCCGATCGCGCCGAAAACCGCGTCTGACCGGCATAGTGCGGGCGAAGTGGCGCGCCGCCAGGCTATTGCCTGGAAAAATGCGAAATCAAAGACGCGGATTTGGCCGTTTTTCTGCAACGCCCGCCAATTGCCGGCACCGCGCCCGTCATCGAAACGGGCGTTCATGTCATGTTCGGGGGAACCGCCTGGGCGGTCTGGTGGGCGATCGAGCGGCGCTGCCTGGGCTGAAATTCCTAGTAATAGTGCCAGTGATTATGGCGGTAAACCCGATGCGCATAATATCTGCCATGGTAACGGTAGGCGTAATGCCGCCCGTGATAATAATATGCAGCTGTAATCGCTTGCTGGTGCGGCGCCGCAAGCACGGCCGCGGCGGGTGCGTTCGGTGCCGCGACAGCCGCCGGTATTGCGGCCGCAGCCAGCAAGCCGGCACAACCCACCACCCTCAACAGCCCCTTGACCATAGCCAAATCCCCCTCCCGGCGCTGCCGCTATCAAGACGATGGCGACACCTCGGCCGCGGCGGGCTAGTCAAGCCATGAGATCCAAAACTCCGCAATCGATTTTCCGCGTCGCGCCGCCAGTGCCGAGCAGCCGGCGTTTGCCGGAAACGGAAACCCGGCTATATTCCGCCGCCCATTCCCGCCAAGGCCATTTTCCCGCATGAGTGAAGCCCCGATCGATGTCGTCGGCATCGGCAACGCGATCGTCGATGTGATCGCCCGCGCCGACGAGGCGTTTCTCGAACAACAGGCGCTGGTCAAGGGGACGATGGCCCTGATCGACGCCGAGCGCGCCGAGGCGCTCTATCGGTTGATGGGGCCGGCGACCGAGGCTTCCGGCGGCTCGGCCGGCAACACGATGGCCGGGTTCGCCTCGCTCGGCGGCAATGGCGCCTATATCGGCAAGGTGCGCGACGATCTCTTGGGCGAGGTGTTCCGCCATGATCTGACCGCCCAGGGGGTCCGGTTCGCGACCCCGGCGGCAACCGCCGGCCCCGGCACCGCGCGCTGCCTGATCCTGGTCACCGCCGACGCGCAGCGCACCTTGAACACCTATTTGGGCGCCTGCGTCGGGCTCGGGCCGGACGACATCGACCCCGACATCATCGCCGCCGCCGAAGTGACATATCTCGAAGGCTATCTGTTCGACCCGCCGCTGGCCCAGCTGGCATTCGCCAAGGCCGCCGCCATCGCCCATGCCGCCGGGCGCCGGGTGGCGCTGAGCCTGTCCGATCCGTTCTGCGTCGAGCGCCACCGCGCCGCCTTTGGCGACCTGGTCGACGGCCATGTCGATATCCTGTTCGCCAACGAGGCGGAAATCTGCGCGCTGTACCAGACCCGCGACTTTGCCGCCGCCGCCGCGGCGGCACGCAGCCGGGTGGCAATCGCGGCGTTGACCCGCAGCGCCGCTGGGAGCCTGGTGCTGACCGCGGGCGAGGAGTACCTGCTGCCGGCGGCGCCGGTCGCGCGCGTGGTCGATACCACCGGCGCGGGCGACCTCTACGCCAGCGGCTTCCTCTACGGCTTGACCCGCGGCCTGCCGCTCCCCACTTGCGGCAGCATCGGCAGTTTGTGCGCTGCCGAAATCATCAGCCATGTCGGCGCCCGCCCCGAGACGACGCTGTCGCGTCTCGCCGCCGAAGCCGGTCTGGCCTGAGCCCCCTCACATCGCCTTGGCCGCCGGCCGGGGAGCCGGCAGGTTGCTGCATGGATATCCGAAACATCGCGATCATCGCCCATGTCGATCATGGCAAGACCACCCTGGTCGACGCCATGCTGCGGCAATCGG
Source organism: uncultured Alphaproteobacteria bacterium (assembly GCA_963755435.1). GTDB lineage: Bacteria > Pseudomonadota > Alphaproteobacteria > ATCC43930 > CGMCC-115725 > AP-15. The sequence goes on along the minus strand of CAVWJX010000005.1, from coordinate 636,839 downwards.
GGGCTTTTCGCGCCAACCAGCAGGTCGCCGAGCGGGCGCTCGATTCAAACGAGCTCGAACGCGAGCGCGGCATCACCATCCTGGCCAAATGCACCTCTGTCGTCTGGCAGGGCGTGCGCATCAACATCGTCGACACCCCGGGGCACGCCGATTTCGGCGGCGAGGTCGAGCGCATCCTCAGCATGGTCGATGGCGTGCTGGTGCTGGTCGACGCCGCCGAAGGGCCGATGCCGCAGACCAAGTTCGTGCTCGGCAAGGCGTTGCGCCGCGGCCTCAACCCGATCGTCGTGATCAACAAGGTCGACCGCCCCGATGCCCGCGCCGGTGCGGTGCACAACGAAATCTTCGACCTGTTCGCGGTGCTCGAGGCGAGCGAGGCGCAACTCGATTTCCCGACGGTCTTCGCTTCGGGCCGCAATGGATGGGCGGTCAGCGATCCGGCGGCGCCGCGCCGCGACCTCGCGCCCTTGTTCGAACTGATCCTCGCGCATGTGCCGCCACCCAAGGCCGATCCCGAGGCGCCGTTCGCGATGCTGGCGACGACCCTCGACTACGACCCCTATCTCGGCCGGGTGCTGACCGGGCTCATTCATTCGGGCGCGGCGCGGCTCAATATGCCGGTCAAGTCGCTCGCCCGCGACGGCCGTGTCATCGAGCAGGCGCGACTGACCAAATTACAGGCCTATCGCGGGCTCGACCGCCGTCCGATCGAGGAGGCGCAAGCCGGCGACATCATCGCCGTGGCCGGGCTCGCGCTGACCACCGTCGCCGACACGATCTGCGCACCCGAGGTCAACGAGGCGCTGCCCGCCGACCCGATCGACCCGCCGACCCTGGCGATGACCTTCTCGGTCAATGACAGCCCGCTCGCCGGCCGCGAAGGATCGAAGGTCACCTCGCGCATGATCGGCGAGCGCCTGTTGCGCGAGGCCGAGGGTAACGTTGCGATCGAGGTCAGCCAAAGCGCGCAGCGCGAGGCCTTCGAGGTCGCCGGGCGCGGCGAACTGCAATTGGGCGTGCTGATCGAGACGATGCGGCGCGAAGGCTACGAGCTGTCGATCTCGCGCCCGCGGGTGCTGTTCAAGAACGATCCCGCGACCGGCCGGCGGCTCGAGCCGATCGAGGAGGTGGTGGTCGACGTCGACGAGGAATTCGCCGGCATCGTCGTCGACAAGATGAGCCGCCGCAAGGCCGAGATGCAGCAGATGCGCCCCTCGGGCGGCGGCAAGCTGCGCCTGATTTTTTTAGGCCCGACCCGCGGCCTCATCGGCTATCAGGGGGAATTCCTGACCGATACCCGCGGCACCGGGGTGATGAGCCGGCTGTTTCACGGCTACGCCGCGCATAAGGGGCCGCTCGAAGGCCGGCGCAACGGCGTCCTGGTGTCGACCGCCAATGGTGTCGCGATCGCCTATGCGTTGTGGAACCTCGAAGACCGCGGGCCGATGTTCATCGAGCCGGGGGCGCAGATCTACGAGGGCATGATCATCGGCGCCCACAGCCGCGGCAACGACCTCGACGTCAACCCGGCCAAGGGCAAGCAATTGACCAACATCCGCACCACGTCAAAGGACGAGGCGGTGCGCCTGACCCCGCCGGTGGCGATGACCCTCGAACAGGCGATCGCCTATATCGGCGATGACGAGCTGGTCGAGGTCACCCCGAAATCGATCCGCCTGCGCAAGCGCCTGCTCGACCCGAACGACCGCAAGCGCGCCACCCGCGCCGCCGCCGCGGAGTAGCTGGTCGTGTTCACAACGGCTAGGGCGGCGGGCTCAAGTCCCGCTCTCGATCCGACGGACGATCCATTGATCGAGGCTCATCCCTTCGGCTTGAGCGCGCTGAGCGGGCGCGTCGGTGCGCTTCCGGACTGACGCGAAGCAGGATTTTGACGCTGTGCGCGCGATCCGGGGGCTCGCCGCGTTCCGCGCAGAAGGTAAGATAGTCGTCGAGGCTGTCGCGGAAAGCCTGCTCGACCTCGGCGAAGGTCGCACCCTCGAAGGTGATTACGTCGCGAAGGCCGGCGACGCGACCGACGAACACTCCCTCGTCGGCCTCGACGGTTTCGAAATAACCCTTGTATTCGAGCATCGGTGTTGTGTTACTCCTCCTCTGGGCCCGTGGGAGGAATCAAAATATCGGTCATTCCGGGGCGCGGGCGTCGCCCGCGAGCCCGGAACCCATGAACGCGGGCCTTCAAATATCTCGGCGACCTGCGGTGATCATAAATTCCGGCCCTGCCCCTTCGGGGCATCCCGGAATGACATGGTCGCCGGAGTCAAACCCGCGATGGCGAGGACACATCCTCGCGAGCCCCCCAGACGAATATTCGCGCTGTACCGGGTCAATTCCCGTACCCCTATCGTGTCCCGTATCCCTATCGCGGTTTGACTTCGGTGCGCCGCCGGTTGTAGCTTTGCGCCATTCTTGAGAATGCGGGCAAAGCGCCCCGGCTCCGCTGCTGTCGAGCGCGGATGGCCTGATCGGGACAACAACAACCTGAAACGGATCTCCAGCGAATGAGCAGCCAGCGTCAGGAACCGAAATACAAGATCAATCGCCGTCTCGGGGTCAATCTTTGGGGCCGGCCGAAGAGCCCGTTGAACCGCCGCGAATACGGGCCCGGCCAGCACGGCCAGCGGCGCAAGAAGCCGTCGGATTTCGGGACCCAGCTCGCCGCCAAGCAGAAGCTCAAGGGCTATTACGCCAATCTCGGCGAGCGCCAGTTCCGCCGGCTCTATGAAGAGGCGGTGCGCCGGCGCGGCGACACCGGCGACAATCTGATCGAGCTGTTGGAGCGCCGGCTCGACGCCGTCGTCTACCGCATGAAGCTGGTGCCGACCCCTTTCGCCGCGCGCCAGTTGGTCAATCATGGCCATGTCCGGGTCAATGCCCGGCGGGTGACGATCCCCTCCTATACCGTGCGCGACGGCGACGAGATCGAGCTCGGAGCCAAGGCCAAGACGATGGCGCTGGTGCTCGAAGCTTCGCGATCGGGCGAGCGCGACGTCCCCGACTATGTCGAAATCGACCACGACCGCATGAAGGGCCGCTTTATCCGGGCGCCGAAGCCGGCCGACGTCCCCTATCCGGTGTCGATGGAGCCCAATCTCGTTATCGAGTTCTATTCGCGCTGAACCGGCTGGCAGGGTGGCCCGCCCTGCCCTTCCCGATGGGCCTGGCCAAGGCCCGCCGCCCGGCTCGATCAGGCGGCCGAAAGCCGCGAGCGGCGGCGGTGCGGCAACGCTCCTCCCATGTCGCCGGCGCCGCAGGCCCGAGATGCGCCGCGATCGAATCGGACGATTGCGATGCTGATTGTGCCGATCACCGTCGTCCTGCTGCTGATCCTGGTAAACGGTTTGTTTGCGATGGCCGAGATCGCCCTGGTCTCGGCCCGGACCGCGCGGCTGAAGGCGCTGGCCGAGGCCGGCAGCCCCGGCGCCCAGGCCGCGCTCGAGCTGCGCTCCGACCCCTCGCGGCTGTTGTCGACGGTGCAGATCGGGATCACCGTGATCGCGGTCTTGTCGGGCACCTTCGGGCAAGCGACCTTGGGCGATCGCCTGCAATCGGTGCTGGCCGGATATTCCGGGTGGATCGGCCGCTACGCGCACGCGCTCAGCATGGCGATGGTGGTGATTGCCATCTCGTATCTGTCCTTGATCATCGGCGAATTGGTGCCCAAGCGCATCGCGCTCTTCCATCCCGAGCGGATCGCGGCGGCATTGGCGCAGCTGATGCGGGCGATCGCCCGGGTCGGCGCGCCGATCGAGTGGTTTTTGAGCGCCTCGACCGATCTCGTGCTGCATCTGCTGCCGTTGCGCAACGAGCGGGCGGCGCCGATCACCGACCAGGAGATCAGCTTTCTGCTGCGCGAGGGCACCGCCACCGGCCACATCCCGCAGGCTGAAACCGAGATCGTCGAAATGGCGCTGCGGCTCGGCGACCGGCGGGCGAACACGGTGATGACCCCGCGCACCCGGATCGAATGGCTCGACCTCGACGATCCCGAAGAAGAGAACCGGCGCAAGATCCGCAGCAGCCCCTATTCCCGCTTTCCGGTGGTGCAGGGCGGGTCGCAGCAGGTCATCGGCATCGTCGAGGCCAAGGATCTGCTCGGTCGCTGCCTCGCCGGGCTCGTCCTCGATCTGCGCGCGGCAACCCGCCCGCCGCTCTATCTGCCGAACACGGTCAGCGTGCTGCGGGTGCTCGACGTGTTCAAGAGCTCCGGCGAGCCGATGGCGCTGATCGTCGATGAATATGGCGATCTCGAAGGGCTGGTGACCCCGAGCGACATCCTCGAAGCGCTGGTCGGCGACATTCCCGGCACCGGTGACGCCGATCAGCGGGTGGTGCGGCGCGAAGACGGCACTTGGCTGATCGACGGCATGGTCGGCCTCGACGAGCTGAAACAGACCCTGGGGCTGTCCCACCTGACCGGCGAGGACGCCGATTTCCACACCCTTGGCGGCTATCTGATGGCCCGCCTCAACCGGGTCCCGATGATCGCCGACCGGGTCACCGCCGACGGCTTCCAGTTCGAGGTGGTCGAGATGGACGGCCGCCGCGTCGACCGGGTGCTGATCTCGCCGGTCGCCGCCAAGAGCCGGCGCTGAGGCGCCACCTCCGGCCGCCCGGCGATGCAAGCCCGCCCGGCGATGCAGACCCGCCTTGGCGATGCTATACTTGCCGCATGTTGATCCCGGCCGCCGGCACCCTTCTGGGTAGGCCGCGGTTCTTCCCGGCCGCGCCGCCGTGAGCATAGCCCGGACCCGCGCCGCGCTCGCTGGTCTGTGGGACGAGGCCTGGTTTTGGCGCGGGCTCGCGGCCGGGCTCGGGGTTTTGGCGCTGGCCCTGCTGGTGGCAGCGCTGATCGGGCGCGCGCCGCCCGACTTTTCGGCGCGTGCGATCGTCGCCGTCCTGCGCGACCCCGGCGGACAGCCGCGTTGGGCGATACGCCTGGCAAGCGGCGCCGATCAGATCGCCGCCGACAGCCTGGCGCCGCCGCCGGTTGCGGCCGGCCGGGTCTATCAGCTGTGGCTGGAGGCGCCGGGCGCCGGCGGCCCGCGCCCGCTCGGCCTGCTGCCGCGGACCGGGCGCAAGACGATCGCCGAGACCCCGGCCAACATCCGCCTCTTGGCCGGTCGCGGCGAGCTCGTCGTCACCGTTGAGCCCCAGGGCGGATCGCGGGAAGCCGGGCCAAGCGGGCCGGTGCGGTTCCGCGGCGCCCTCGCCGGGCCGGGCTGAACCCGCGACGGCGGCGGGGCATGGTTGAATGCGGTGTTTAAGCCTTTTTTGATGGCCATTGGCCAGCATCAGGAGGATTTTGGGCGATGAACCCGACCAATGCTGCCGTCGCGCGATCGTCATCAATCTCGGGTCGACCGCCGCGCCGGCGCGGCCTATAGTACGCCTCAAAGGGCGGGGAGTCGCACGCAATTGCGGCAGAACCACAACGCCCCGATTATCGCCGTGGTCATGGGCGTCGCCGGCGTCGGCAAGACCACGGTCGGGGAGCGCCTGGCGGAACGGCTCAATTGCGAGTTCATCGAAGGGGATCGGCTTCATCCGCCGGAGAATTTGGCCAAGATGCAGAGCGGGCAGCCGCTGACCGACACCGACCGCGCGCCTTGGCTCGACGCCGTTGCCGGGGCGATCGACGCGTGGCGGGCGCGCGACGCGAGCGGCGTCATCACCTGCTCGGCGCTGAAGCGCGATTATCGCCATCGGATCATCGGCGAAGGCGTCGGGGTCCGCCTGATCTATCTCGCCGGGTCGCGCGCGCTGATCGCCGCCCGTCTTGCTGCCCGCCGCGGCCATTTCATGCCGGCGAGCCTGCTCGATAGCCAATTTGCCGCGCTCGAACCGCCCGAACCGGAGGAAAACCCGATCGCGGTCTCGGTCGATCAGCCGGTGGCGCGGATCGTCGACCGGATTGTCGCCGTTCTCCGGCCGAGCACGGCGCGACCATGGTGAACCGCGCTTTACCCTTGACGGAGCCGAGCCATTGACGGAGCCGAGATGACGCTACCCACCGGGTCGATCGACGAGGTTTGCGTCAACACCATCCGAACCCTGTGCATCGATGCGGTGCAGCAGGCCAATTCGGGCCACCCGGGGACGCCGATGGCAATGGCGCCGGTGGTCTATACCCTCTGGCAGCAGTTTCTGCGCTTCGACCCGGCCGACCCGATCTGGCCCAACCGTGACCGCTTCGTGCTGTCCTCGGGGCATGCCTCGACCCTGCTCTATTCGCTGCTGCATCTGACCGGCGTCGTCTCGGTCGACGCGGCCTATGAGCGGCTCGGCACGCCGGCGGTTTCGCTCGATGACCTGCGCCATTTCCGCCAGCTCGGCAGCAAATGCCCGGGCCATCCCGAATACCATCTGACCTCGGGGGTCGAGACCACCACGGGGCCGCTCGGCCAGGGCATCGCCAACAGCGTCGGCATGGCGATCGCCGCCGATTGGCTCGCCCGACACTTCAACCGCCCGGGGTTCGAGATTTTCGATTACCACGTCTTCGCCCTGTGCGGCGACGGCTGCATGATGGAGGGGGTCGGCAGCGAGGCGGCCTCGCTCGCCGGCCATCTGCGGCTCGGCAATCTGACTTGGATCTACGACAGCAACCACATCACGATCGAGGGCCACACCGCACTCGCATTCAGCGAGGACGTGGCGGCCCGCTTTCTCGGCTATGGCTGGCAGGTGTTGCGGGTCAGCGACGCCAACGACCGCGAGCGCATCGCCGACATGATCGCCGACGCCAAACGCACCACGGATCGCCCGAGCCTGATCATCGTCGAAAGCCATATCGGCTATGGCGCGCCGCACAAGCAGGATACCTCGGCCGCGCATGGCGAGCCTCTGGGCGAAGCGGAAGTGCGCGAGACCAAGCGGCGCTATGGCTGGCCCGAGGATGCGAAATTCCTGGTCCCCGACGGCGTCTACCAGCATTTCGCCGCCAATTTCGGCGCCCGCGGCAAACAGCTGCGGGCCGAGTGGCTGGCCCTGTTCGAGCGCTACCGCGCCGCCCACCCCGATCTCGCCGATCTGAGCGAGCGCATGCAGCGGCGCGACCTGCCCGACGGCTGGGACCGGGACATCCCGGTCTTTGCCGCCGATCCCAAAGGCATCGCCAGCCGCGACTCCTCGGCTCAGGTGCTGAACGCGATCGCCGCGCGGCTGCCGTGGCTGTTGGGCGGCGCCGCCGATCTCGCCCCGTCGACCAAGACCCGGCTGACCTTCGAGGGCGCCGGCGATTTCGAGGCCGACCAATTCGCCGGCCGCAATTTCCATTTCGGCATCCGCGAGCACGCGATGGGCTCGATCTGCAACGGCATGTCGGTGTCGAAACTGCGGCCCTACGGCTCGGGCTTTCTGATCTTTTCCGATTACATGAAGGCGCCGATCCGGTTGAGCGCGCTGATGGAGCTGCCGGTCGTCTTCATCTTTACCCATGACTCGATCGGGGTCGGCGAGGACGGCCCGACCCACCAGCCGGTCGAGCAGGTGGTCGGGCTGCGCGGCATTCCCGGCCTCGTCGTGCTGCGCCCGGCCGACGCCAACGAGGTCGCCGCGGCCTGGCGGGTCGTTCTCGGGCTCAAGCATCAGCCGGCCTGCCTGATCCTCAGCCGGCAGAATCTGCCGACCCTCGACCGCACCCGCTACGCCGCGGCGAGCGGGCTAGAGCATGGCGCCTATGTCTTGGCCGATCATGGCGGCGGCCCGCCCGAAATCATCCTGATCGCCACCGGCAGCGAAGTCTCGCTGTGTGTCGGGGTCTATGAAAAGCTCTGCGCCGAAGGCGTTCGGGCGCGGGTCGTCAGCATGCCGTCCTGGGAATTGTTCGAGCAGCAGGACGAAGCCTACCGCGCCGCGGTGCTGCCACCGGCGGTGACCCGCCGGGTCGCGGTCGAGCAGGCCTCGACCCTCGGTTGGGAGCGCTATACCGGATTGCGCGGCACGATCATCGGCATGAAAACTTTTGGCGCGTCGGCGCCGCTCAAGGAACTTCTCGTCAAATTTGGCTTCACCCCCGAGCATGTCTATGCGGCTGCCAAAGAGCAGCTCGCCCGCAAGGAGTAACAGCGATGCCCAATCCGCTGAAGACGCTGAATGAATACGGCCAATCGGTGTGGCTCGACTTTGTCAGCCGCGAATTGCTAAAGACCGGGCAGCTGACCCAGCTGATCGCCGACGATGGGCTGCGCGGCGTGACCTCCAACCCGTCGATCTTCGAAAAGGCGATCGGCCACGGCGACGATTACGACGATTTGATCGCCGCCGCGCAACAGAATGGCGATCTCGACCCCGGCGCGCTGTTCGAGGAGCTGGCGATCCGCGACATCCAGCAAGGCGCCGACGCGCTGCGCCCGGTCTATCACCAGACCCAGGGGCGCGACGGCTTTATCAGCCTCGAGGTCTCGCCCTATCTGGCGCTGCAGACGCACGAGACGATCGAGGAGGCGCGCCGCCTGTGGCGTGAGGTCGGGCGCGAGAATTTGATGGTCAAGGTGCCCGGCACCAAGGCCGGGCTGCCGGCGATCCGCACCCTGATCGGCGAGGGCATCAACGTCAACGTAACCCTGTTGTTTTCGCAAGAGGTCTATGCCGAGGTCGCCGAGGCCTATCTGTCCGGGCTCGAAGCCCTCGCCAGGAAGGGCGGCGACCCGCACAAGGTGGCCAGCGTGGCCAGCTTCTTCGTCAGCCGCATCGATACCCTGGTCGACGAGGCGCTCAACCAGCGCATCGCCGCCACTGCCGATCCGGCGGAAAAGACGCGGCTCGAACAGCTGAAGGGCAAGGTCGCGATCGCCAACGCCAAGCTCGCCTATCAGCGCTATGGCAAGATCTATTCCGACGAGCGCTGGCAACGCCTGGCGCAGCGAGGCGCACAAACCCAGCGCCTCCTATGGGCCAGCACCGGCACCAAGAACAAGGCCTATAGCGACGTGCTCTATGTCGACGAATTAATCGGCGCCGACACGGTCAACACGATGCCGCCGGCGACGATGGACGCCTATCGCGATCACGGCCGGCCGCGCCCGAGCCTCGAAGAAGACGTCGGCGGCGCCGAAAGAGTAATGGCGGCATTGCCCGGCGCCGGGATCTCGATCGAGGCGGTGACCGCGAAGCTGGTCGAGGACGGGGTGCGCCAATTCGCCGACGCCGCCGACCAGCTTTACGCCGCGGTCCAGAAAAAGCGCCGCGCGGTGCTCGGCCCCAAGCTCGACCAAATGAGCGCCAAGCTGCCCGCACCCCTCGACAAGGAGGTTGCGGAAGCGATCGAGGACTGGCGCCGCGAGGGCAAGGTGCGGCGGCTGTGGGCCGGCGACGCCTCGTTGTGGACCGAGGCCGACGAAGCCAAATGGACCGGCTGGCTCGGCATCGTCGATCAGCAGCTGAAAGCGGTGGCGCAACTGCAGGATTTCGCCGCCGATGTCCGAGATGCGGGCTTCAGGCATGTGTTGCTGCTCGGGATGGGCGGTTCGAGCCTCGGACCCGAGGTGTTCGCCAAGACCTTTGCGCAGAAGCCCGGCTGCCCGGCGCTGCATGTGCTCGATTCGACCGACCCGGCGCAGATCCGCCATGTCGAAAGCCTGATCGACCCGGCGAATACCCTCTTTATCGTGTCGAGCAAGTCGGGCAGCACCCTCGAGCCCAACATCTTCAAGCAGTATTTCTTCGATCGGGCGAAAGCGGCGGTCGGTGCCGCCGAGGCGCCCAAACGCTTTGTCGCGATCACCGACCCCGGATCGTCGCTCGAAAAGGCGGCGCGCACCGAAGGCTTCCGGCACATCTTTCACGGGCTGCCGAGCATCGGCGGGCGCTACTCGGTGCTGTCGAATTTCGGCATGGTGCCGGCCGCGGCGGCCGGGGTCGAGCCGCGCGCCTTTCTCGAAAGCACCGCCGAGATGGTGCGCTCCTGCGCGTCGAGCGCGCCGCCAGTCGAAAATCCTGGGGTGATGCTGGGCGCCATCCTCGGCGTCTGCCAGCGCCATGGGCGCGACAAGGCGACGATCATCGCCTCGCCGGGCATCGCCGATTTCGGCGCCTGGCTCGAGCAATTGCTCGCCGAGTCGACCGGCAAGCTCGGCAAGGGGATCGTCCCGGTCGACGCCGAGCCGCTCGGCCCGCCCGCGGTCTACGGCAATGACCGGGTCTTTGCCTATCTGCGGCTCGCCGCCGACCAGGACGCCGCACAGGAGCGGGCGGTCGCAGCCCTCGAAGCGGCGGGCCATCCGGTGGTGCGGATCGTCGTCTCCGACACGATGCAGCTCGGCCAGGAGTTCTTTCGCTGGGAAATGGCCACCGCGGTCGCCGGCTCGATCATCGGCATCGACCCGTTCGACCAGCCCGATGTCGAGGCGAGCAAGGTCAAGACCCGCGATCTGACCACCGCCTACGAGAAGACCGGGTCATTGCCCGAGGAGAAGCCGTTTTTCAGCGAAGGCAGCTTCGAGCTGTTCGCCGATCCGAAGAACGCGGCGGCGCTGGCGCCCGCGGCAACCAGCCTGAGGGCGGCGCTCAAAGCCCATTTCGGCCGTATCGGCGCCGGCGATTATGCGGGTCTGCTCGCCTATATCGAGCGCAGCCCGGCGCATATCGCGACATTGCAGGGTTGGCGCGCGATGATCCGCGACCGCACCAAGGCGGCAACCTGTCTCGGCTTTGGCCCGCGCTTTCTGCATTCCACGGGGCAGGCCTACAAGGGCGGCCCGAACAGCGGCGTCTTTCTGCAGATCACTTGCGACGATGCGCAGGACTTGCCGGTGCCGGGCCAGAAATACACCTTTGGCGTGGTCAAGGCAGCGCAGGCGCGCGGCGATTTTGAAGTTCTGGCCGAGCGCGGCCGGCGGGCGCTGCGGATCCACATTGTGGGCGGCCTCGACGCCGGTCTCGAAACCCTCGGGCGGGCCATTGAGCAGGCGCTGTCGTAACCGGCGCCGGCAAGCGAAAGCAGGAGGCTTCAGATGCAACTCGGAATGATCGGGCTTGGCCGCATGGGCGGCAACATCGTGCGCCGGCTGATGAAAAACGGCCACAGCTGCGTCGTCTTCGACAAGAGCGCCGACACGGTGCGCGAATTCGCCGGCGAGGGCGCCAAGCCCAGCCGTGATCTCGGCGATTTCGTCAGGCAGCTGGAGGCGCCGCGCGCGGTCTGGGTGATGCTGCCGGCCGGCCGGATCACCGACGAGACCATCGTCGAATTGAGCGGTATGCTCGCCAAGGGCGACATTGTCATCGATGGCGGCAACTCGTTTTATCAGGACGACATCCGCCACGCCGACCTGCTGAAGCCGAAGGGCATCCATTTTGTCGATGTCGGCACCAGCGGCGGGGTGTGGGGGTTCGAGCGCGGCTATTGCATGATGATCGGCGGCGACAAGGCGGTGGTCGATCATCTCGACCCGATCCTGAAGACGCTGGCGCCAGGCAAAGGCAACATCGACCAGACCCCCGGCCGCAAGGGGCTCGACCCCAGGGCCGAGGAGGGCTATCTGCATTGCGGCCCGGTCGGCGCCGGCCATTTCGTCAAGATGGTGCACAACGGCATCGAATACGGGGTCATGCAGGCCTACGCCGAGGGTTTCGACATCCTGCGCAATGTCAACATTCAGGCGGTGCCGGAAAACCGGCGCTACCAGCTCGACCTCCCCGACATCGCCGAGGTGTGGCGGCGCGGCAGCGTGATCGCGTCCTGGCTGTTGGATCTGACCGCGATCGCGCTGGCAAAAGACCCCGAACTCTCCAGGTTCACCGGGCAGGTCGCCGATTCGGGCGAGGGCCGCTGGACCATCCAGGCGGCGATCGAGGAGGCGGTGCCGGCCGAAGTGCTGTCGTCGGCACTCTATACCCGCTTCCGCTCGCGCCAGGACCACACCTTCGCCGAGCGTATCCTGTCGGCGATGCGCAACGAGTTTGGCGGTCACCAGGAGCCGGGAACGATTGTGAAGGACTGAACCGATGGATGTGCGGGTCGAGGCAAGGCAAAACCTGGTGAAGAGCACGGCGAAGGCGCCGCCCTGCGCGATTGTGATCTTCGGCGCCGGCGGCGATCTAACCAAGCGCCTGCTGATCCCGGCGATCTATAATCTGGCCAAAGACAAGCTCCTGTCGGACAATTTCGCGATCGTCGCCGCCGACCGCACGCCGAAACCGGCGGAGGCCTTTCGCGATTATCTCGCTGACGGGGTCAAAAGCTTTGTTTCTGATACTGCCTCGGGCGGCACGACCGAGCCGTTCGATGCCAAGACGTGGGATTTGATCGCCAGCCGGATTACCCATTTCGCCGGCGACTTTACCACGCCGGAAACCTATGCGCGCCTGGCCGACCTGCTCAAGACCATTGAGGGCCAGTTCAAGACCGGCGGCAACGTCTTGTTTTACCTTGCCGTCGCCGAGCAATTGTTCGGTACCATCATCGAACGCCTTGGCGAGTCCGGCCTCGCTCAAGAAAAGCCCGGCAGCTGGCGCCGCGTGATCATCGAAAAGCCGTTTGGCCGCGACCTGCCGACCGCGCGCGCGCTCAACGCCCGCATTCTCAAAGTGTTGGAGGAGCCGCAAATCTTCCGCATGGACCACTTCCTCGGCAAGGAAACGGTCCAGAACATCATGGCGCTGCGCTTCTCGAACGCGATCTTCGAGCCGTTGTGGAACCGCGACCATATCGATCACGTGCAGATCACCGCGGCCGAGACCGTCGGCGTCGAACGCCGCGCCAATTTCTACGAGGTGACCGGCGCGCTGCGCGACATGGTGCCGAACCATGTGTTCCAGCTGCTGAGCCTGACCGCGATGGAGTCGCCGAACTCGTTCGCCGCCGATGCGGTACGCAACGAGAAGACCAAGGTGCTCGAGGCGGTGCAGCCGCTCGACGACGAGGCGGTGCGGCGCAACGTCGTGCGCGGGCAATATACGGCGGGCGCGATCAATGGCGTCCCGGTGCAAGGCTATCGCCACGAGCCCGGGGTCAATCCGAACAGCACGACCGAGACTTACGTCGCCTTGCGGCTCGGCATCGAGAACTGGCGCTGGGCCGGCGTCCCGTTCTATCTGCGCACCGGCAAGCGGCTGACCCGGCGCACGACCGAAATCGCGATCCAGTTCAAGAAGGCGCCGTTTGCGCTGTTCCGCGACACCTCGGTCGATATTCTGACCAACAACGTGCTGATCTTGCAGATCCAGCCCGACGAAGGCATCTCGTTACAGTTCGGCGCAAAGATGCCGGGGCCGCGGATCGAGCTCGGCAAGGTCCGGATGGACTTCCGCTACAAGGATTATTTTCACACCGAGCCCAGCACCGGCTACGAGACCCTGGTCTACGACTGCATGATCGGCGAGGCGACCCTGTTCAACCGCGCCGACGGCGTCGAGGCCGGATGGGCGGTCGTGCAGCCGATCCTCGATTTGTGGGCCGGGGACAAGACGGTGCCGCTCGAACTCTACCCCGCCGGCGGCGCCGGTCCGGACGGAGCTGACAACCTCCTATGGCGCAGCGGCCGGCAATGGCGCCCGCTCGCCCCCTAGCGATGCCCCCCGGCGGCCCCACCGCGATGGCTACGGCACGGCTATGGCGCACCCGGTAATCGTCGCCCCGTCTATCCTGTCGGCCGATTTCGGCCGCCTCGCCGACGAGGTGCGGGCGATCGACCGGGCCGGCGCCGACTGGATCCACGTCGACGTGATGGACGGCCGGTTTGTCCCCAACCTGACGATCGGCCCGGTCGTCGTCGCCGCCGTGCGCAAAGTGACCGCGAAGCCGGTCGATGTTCATCTGATGATCGTCGAGCCCGAGCATTACCTCGACGATTTTGCCAAGGCCGGGGCCGATCATCTGTTGGTCCATTGCGAGCCTTCGGCGACCATCCATTTGCATCGCACGCTTTCCCACATCCGCGATTTGGGCAAGGTTGCGGGGGTGGTGCTGAACCCGGCGACGCCGCTGTCGCAGATCGAATATGTGCTGCACCTGTGCGGCGTGGTTCTGATCATGACCGTCAATCCCGGTTTCGGCGGACAGCAGTTCCTGCCCGAGATGCTGCCGAAGATTGTCGCACTGCGCCGCCTGTGCGACGAACGCGGGCTCGATCCGATCATCGAAGTCGATGGCGGGCAGAGCGGCGCCAATGCGTGGCGAGCGATCGAGGCTGGCGCCAACGCGATCGTCGCCGGCTCGGCCGTGTTCCACGCGCCCGACTATGCCGCTGCGATCACCGCCATCCGCAACTCCCGCCAACGGCGAGCCTGAGGAATTGCGATGCCGAGCCAAATGCGAATCGAAGCCGTAGCGGATGCCGCGGAGTTGGCCGAGCGGGCCGCGCGGTGGATCGTCGACCTCGCCGGCGCCAGCCGCGGCCGCTTTGCGATCTGCCTCTCGGGCGGCTCGACCCCGCGCCTTCTCTATCGATTGTTGGCCGCGTCACCCTATCGCGCGGCGCTGCCGTGGGACCGGGTGCACTGGTTCTGGGGCGATGAGCGGTTCGTGCCCTGGGACCACCCGGACAGCAATTACCGCATGGCACGCGAGGCATTGCTCGATCATGTGCCGGCGCCGGCGCAGAACATTCATGGGATCGGGACAACCGGCGATCCAGCCATCGCGGCGCGGGCCTACGAGGGGGTTCTCAAATCCTATTACGGAGCCGAGGCGCTCGACCCGGCGCGACCGCTGTTTGATATCGAGCTGTTGGGCCTGGGGCCGGACGGGCACACCGCCTCGTTGTTTCCCGGCACCAAGGTCCTCGATGAACGACGGCGCTGGGTGGCCGAGGTGGTCGGCGCCAAGCCCGAGGCGCGGATCACCCTGACCTATCCGGCGCTCGAATCCAGCAGCCATACCGCTTTTCTGGTGGCCGGCGCCGACAAGCGCGAGCCTTTGGCCCGAACCCTGGCCGGCGATTCGGAGCTGCCGGCGGCGCGGCTGCATCCGGCCGGCGAACTCGTATGGTTCGTCGACGCCCAGGCGAAGCCCGGCCCGTGATCGTCGACCGCGACCGGCTGAAGCGCGCGGCGGCGCTGCGCGCGATCGAGGAGGTCGAAGACGGCATGGTGCTCGGGCTCGGCACCGGCTCGACCGCGGCCTTTGTCGTCGAGGCGCTGGCGGCGCGCACGGCCGGCGGGCTGCGCGTGGTCGGCATCCCGACCTCGGAGCGGACCGCCGCCCAGGCGCGCCGGCTCGGCATCCCGATCGCGACCTTTGCCGAGTATCAAAGGCTCGACATGACCATCGACGGCGCCGATGAGGTCGAGCTCGGCACCTTGCACCTGATCAAGGGTCTGGGCGGCGCCTTGCTGCGCGAAAAGATCGTCGCCGCGGCCAGCCGCCGGCTGGTGATCGTGGTCGATCAGGAAAAGCTGGTGGAGCGGCTCGGTGAACATACCCCGGTGCCGGTCGAGGCGACCCAATTCGGCTGGCAAGCGACTGCCGCCGCACTGGCGCGATTGGGCTGCACTCCCGAGCGGCGTTATGGCGCCGGCGAGCAGCCCTACGTCACCGATGGCGGCAATTTCATTCTCGATTGCCGCTTCGGACCGATCGCCGATCCGGCCGGGCTCGAAACCCGGATCGCACTCACCGTCGGTGCCGTCGAAAGCGGCCTCTTTGTCGGGCGCAGCTCGCTTGTCGTCGTCGCCTCGACAACCGGCGTCGAGGTGTTGACCCCGCCGCCAAAGAATCAGCCCAGCGACCTGGCATAAGACCCGCGACAACAATCAGAACAGGTTCGCGGCACGCGAACGCGCGCGCTACCTCCTTACCGCTGACGGAAGCCGCCTCGGCGGCTCCCGTCACGATCGGCTATGGATCAGCGGCCGTAGCTGCTGCGATAAGGGTGCGGCGATGTCGAAGAACCGGACATCGAGGGCGAGTACTGGTTGAAGCTCGCCACGCAGTTCGCGTGCAGCTGCGGATCGGTGATCGGGCCGCATTCCTTACGCATCCGCGCCTGGCGGAACCTGGCACTGTCTTCCAGCAGGCGGGTGTAGCGATGGCTCTGGGCCACGTTCTGCCGCGCCGACCAGTTGCCCGACTGCTCGACCCCGTTGCTTTGCGGGCCATTGGTGACCAGCTCGTCGTTGCCCTGGTAGGCATTGCCCTGCGACCAACCGGCGCGGTTGGCGCCTTGCGACCAGTCGGCGCGGTTGGCGCCCTGCGACCAGTTTGCCGCGGCGTTCGGAGCGGTCTGCGGCGTCTCATTCTGATAGGTCGACCCATAGCCGCCATACGGGGTCGCCGCCTGGGCCGCCGGGGCCGCGGCAAGCGCGGTCAGGCAGGCTGCCGCAAAAGCCGCGCTCGTCATCGTTTTGAGAAACATAACGATTGCCTCCTCGCCTATTTGCTGATACGGGGCAAACGGTCCGGCCTGGGCGATCGTTCCGCGCTGCCGCATAGGGCATAATTGGGGCGCGGCAGGGGTTCACACCTCGGGATCAGCCAGCCCGCGGCGGCGGCACGCGGCAATCAGCGTATTGCGCAACAGGCAGGCGATCGTCATCGGACCGACGCCGCCCGGCACTGGGGTGATCGCCCCGGCGATTTCGCGCACCGCGGCAAAATCGACGTCGCCGACCAGCCGGCTGGCGCCGTCCGGTTCCCGTATCGGACTGATCCCGGCGTCGATCACCGTCGCGCCGGGCTTGACCCAATCCACCCCGACCATCAGCGGCCGGCCGGTCGCGGCGACCACAATGTCGGCGCGGCGAGCCACGGCGGCCGCATCGCGGGTCTTCGAATGAACCAACGTGACCGTGCAATCGGCGGCCGCGAGCAATGCCGTCAGCGGCTTGCCGACAATGTTCGAGCGCCCAACCACGACCGCCTCGGCGCCGGCAAGATCCGGGTGCGCCGTGTGCAACAGCATCAGGATGCCCTGCGGCGTGCACGGCACCAGACCCGGACACCCGGTCCATAGTCGCCCGACATTGACCGGGTGAAAACCGTCGACATCCTTTTCCGGATCGACCGCGGCGATCACCCGATGAACATCGATCCCAGCGGGTAGCGGCAGCTGCACGAGAATTCCGTCGACCCGGTCATCGGCGGCGAGTTCGGCGATTTCGCCGATCAGTACGGCGGCGCCGGCATCGCCCGGCAGACGCCGCTCGAACGAGGCGAGACCGGCTGTGGCACAAGCATTGCCCTTGGCGCGGACATAGCTGCGGCTCGCCGGATCGTCGCCGACCAGGATCGTGGCGAGACCGGGGACAAGGCCGCGGCCTTCACGCAACCGCGCCGCAGCATCGGCGACGCGCCGGCGCAGCTCGGCGGCGATCGCCTTGCCATCGATAATGCGCGCATCAGCCACGCCGCCCTCCCCCTCGCTGGTGCAGCATGGCAAATTTTATACCGGGTCCGCCCGGCCGTTGCTGACAATATCCGCGGCTCGGCGATCGGGCCGGACCAGCGCGGCGAGGGAGAATATCGATGACGATGCGGCAGAGGATGCGGCAACTGATCGAGCGGACCGGCTACACGATGGTGCCGGGCGCCTACGACACGCTCACCGCGCGACTGGTCGAACAGGCCGGGTTCGAGGCGGTCTATCTGACCGGCGGCGGCTATTCGCGGGCCAACGGCTATCCCGATCTCGGGCTCCTGACCCTGTCTGAGAATGTCCGCTTTATCGGGCTGACGGTCGAGGCGGTCGCAATCCCGGTCATCGCCGATGCCGACACCGGCTACGGCAATGCGATCAACGTGGTCCGCACGGTGCGCGAATACGAGAAATCGGGGGTCGCCGCGTTTCACCTCGAGGACCAGGTTTCGCCGAAGAAATGCGGACATTACGAGGGCAAGGAGGTGATCTCGGTCGGCGAGATGGTCGGCAAGATCAAGGCCGCGGTCGATACCAGGCAGGACCCGGACCTGATCATCATCGCCCGCTCCGACGCGCGCGCGATCGAGGGGCTGGCGGCCGCGATCGACCGGGTCAATGCCTATCTCGAAGCCGGCGCCGATGTCGGCTTTGTCGAGGCGCCGCAGAATGTCGAGGAATTGCGCATCGCCGCGCGCCGGGTTGCCGGCCCGGCGCTGGTCAACGTGTTCGAGGGCGGCAAGACCCCGATGGTGCCGGCCGGCGAACTCGAAACCATGGGCTTCCGCCTCGGGATCTATCCCTCGCAGACCCATCGCGCCGCGATCCGGGCCGCGCAAAAGGTGCTGAGCGCGCTGAAGCAGGATGGCGACACCACCCGCGTCGAGGCCGATCTCGCCACCTTTCAAGAGCGCGAGGAGGCGGTCGGGACCGCGCGTTGGCAGGCGATGGCGGAGAAATACCTGCGGATCGAGGCGGAATGAGCGATCGGCTTCATGCGAGTGCCGCCGCGCCGGATCGATATGCCCGGATCGATATGCTAGGATGCGGCGAACGCGCATCAGGGATGTTCGCTTCGCATGCAGAGCGGTGCAGCAAGGGCCGTGGCGTCGCCCCCCCGGCCGCGTCCGGGCGCGGCGGAGCGCGGCGCTTCGCTGTCTATTCGGCTGAGCGCGGCGATCGTCGCCGCAACCGCCGACGAGCCGCGCATCCTGACCGTGCGGCTGGGGCCGGAGCCGGTCGAGGCGCTGCCCTCGGGTCCGTTGGAGGTTGAGCATCGCACTCTCGAAGTCGGGCTGCGCGCCTGGGTCGAGCGACAGACCGGCCAGAGCCTCGGCTATGTCGAGCAGCTTTATACGTTTGGCGACCGCGACCGGATCGAAAGCGCCGATAACGGCCCGGTCCGGGCCCTAACGGTCGCCTATTTGGCGCTGGCGCGCGAGGCGCGGACCGATGGCGCCGCCGACGCGGAGTGGCATGGCTGGTACCGGCATTTCCCGTGGGAGGACTGGCGCAACGGCGAGCCGGCGGCGCTGGCGCCGCTGCACGCGCGGCTCCGCCGCTGGGCGCAGGAGGCAGTCGGCGAAACCGAGCGGCGGCTGCGCGCCGAACGGCTGGGTCTGGCCTTTGCCGCGTCGTGGAACGAGGAACTGGTGCTCGAGCGCTACGAGCTGCTTTATGAGGCAGCGCTGATCCCGGAGGCTTGGCGCGATCTCGGCCGCCCAATCCCGGCGGCCGACGGCCCGGTTTTCGGAGTGCCGATGGCCGCCGACCATCGCCGCATTTTGGCCACCGCGATCGGCCGGCTGCGCGGCAAGATCAAATACCGCCCGGTAGTGTTCGAGCTGATGCCGCCATCCTTCACGTTGCTGCGGCTGCAGCGCACGGTCGAGGCGCTGTCCGGGGTGCGGCTGCACAAGCAGAATTTTCGCCGGCTCGTCGAGCAGCAGGGCCTGGTCGAGGAAACCGGCGGGATCAGTTCCGACACCGGCGGTCGGCCGGCGCGTCTGGTGCGCTTTCGACGCGAAGTCCTGCTCGAACGGCCGGCGCCGGGGTTGCGACTACGCGCCGCACGCCGCGCCTCTATCGTCTGAGGAACGCCGGCGTCTGAGGAACGCCGGCGCCTGAGGAAAGCCGGTCCGCCGCCGCGCTGCGGCCGTCGCTTATTGTCCCACGTTAACCTTAATAGTTAGAATTGATACAATTGCGTTAAGCATGGAATTTTGCCCACCGCCGCACCGTTACGTCGGCGTCCGAACTTACTTTCCAAGCACACTTCAATTACCGGCGACAATTCAAAGCATCTGCAACCGGCGGATCCGACGACGGAACTTGCCCGGCGAGCAGGACGAGGCGCGGCAGCTTCCCCCGACCTCTCAGCCGCCGTGTCGGATCGCTCCCGCATGATCGGAGATTGCGTCGCGATGCCCGACGAGAACCAAACCCGCGGCCAGGAGATCGACCGCTGCCGCGCGACGATCGCTCAATTGCGCCGCGAATTGGCGCGGACCAGCGCCGCGGCCGCCGCCAAATCGGCACTGCTCGCCGAACTCGGCCACGAATTGCGTACCCCGCTCAGCACCATCATCGGCTTTGCCGAACTGATGCAGGCGCAACAGTCTGGCCGGTCCGGCCGGTCCGGCGACCGCGCCGATCGCAATTACCTCGAAGACATCATCTTCTGCGGCCGGCATTTGCTCGGGATTATCGAGGCCACCCTCGAAATCGCCCGGTGCGAGGCCGGCCCGGTGGAATTGCGGGAAGAGCCGGTCGCGGTCGGCGAGGTCGTCGACGAGACCTTTCGATTGATCTCGCCATTGGCCGAGCGCGGCGGGGTAGCACTGCTCCGGCGGCCGGAGACGAGTGTGCTGCCCCTCCTTTATTGCGACCGGCTGCGGCTGCGCCAGATTCTGCTGAACATCGTCTCGAACGCCGTCAAATTTACCGGGACCGGCGGACGGGTCGAGATCAGCGCCGATCTCGCCGATGGGCTCGCCCTCGTCGTCAGCGATACCGGTATCGGCGTCGAACCCATGCCTGCCGCGTTGTCTGGCGATGGACAAACCGGCGCGGACGGGCCGCCGCCCCGCCCCGGCGCCGGCCTCGGCCTGATGTTGGCGGAAGCCTTGACCGAGCAGCATGGCGGCAGCCTCACATTGCGCAGCGCGCCGGCGCTCGGCACCGTGGCCCGCATCGCGTTCCCGGCCACGCGGGTCATGGGCTCAGGCAATCGCGCCGGTGCGGCACCGCCCGCGCCGCCGCCGGCGTGATCCCCCGTCACGGGCGCGACGTGCTTTCGGGCAAGGTTCTCTGCCGGCGATAGCTCAGCGCCTCGGCGATGTGCCGGCGGCCGACCGCGGCGGCACCTTCGAGGTCGGCCAGGGTGCGGGCCACGCGCAGCACCCGGTGGTAGCCGCGCGCCGACAGACGCAGCCGATCGGTGGCGCGAACCAACAGGGCGCGGCCCTCCGCGTCGGGCGTGGCGACCTCGTCGAGCAAGCCGCCATCGGCCTCGGCATTGGTGGCGACGCGCCGCTCCGGCGGCAGTTGCGCATAGCGCGCCGTCTGCCGTTTGCGCGCCGCCGCGACCCGCCGGGCGACTGCGGCACTGTCCTCGCCGGGCGGCGGCAAGGCGAGATCCGCCGGCGACACCGCGGGCACGTCGATGTGCAGGTCGATGCGGTCGAGCAGCGGACCCGACAGCCGCCCCTGATAATCCTCGGCGCAGCGCGGCGCCCGGCCGCAGGCCTGCTCGACAAAATGGCCGCAGCGGCACGGGTTCATCGCCGCGATCAGCTGAAACCGCGCCGGATAGGTCACGTGCCCGTTGGCGCGGGCGATGCTGACCCGGCCGGTTTCGAGCGGCTGGCGCAATGCCTCGAGCGCGGCGCGATTGAATTCGGGCAATTCGTCGAGAAACAGCACGCCTTGATGGGCCAGCGAGATCTCCCCCGGATGGGCGCGCATGCCGCCGCCGACGATCGCCGGCAACGACGCCGAATGGTGCGGCTCGCGGAACGGACGCTCGCGCGACAAGCCGGCGCTGCGCAGCCCGCCCGCGACCGATTGGATCATGCCGAGCTCGAGCGCCTCGGCCGGCTCGAGCGGCGGCAACAGGCCCGGCAGTCGCGCCGCCAGCATCGACTTACCCGATCCGGGCGGGCCGATCATCAACAAATTATGCCCGCCGGCGGCAGCAATCTCGATCGCCCGCTTGGCGCTTTCCTGGCCCTTTACGTCTTTGAGGTCGAGCCCGGCAGTACGCGACGGCGCCAACCGCGGCTCCGGCGCGGGCAGCAGCTGGGTTCCCTTGAAATGGTTAACGATCGCCAGCAGGCTCGGCGCGGCGATGATCTCGATCTCGCCGGCCCACGCCGCCTCGCCGCCGCAATCGGCCGGGCAGATGATCCCGCCCTCGCGGCTGGCCGCGGCCAAACCGGCCAGCAGCACCCCGGCGACCCCGGTCACCGAGCCGTCGAGCGACAATTCGCCGAGTGCCGTATAGGTGACGAGCTCGTCGGCCGGCAAGGCGCCCATCGCCACCAGCAAGGCCAAGGCGATCGGCAGGTCGAAATGGCTGCCCTCCTTGAGCACGTCGGCCGGGGCGAGGTTGACCGTGATGCGTTTTGGCGGCAGGGCGAGCCCGAGGGATTGCAGCGCCGAGCGCACCCGTTCGCGCGATTCGGCGACCGCCTTGTCGGGCAGGCCGACCACGGTGAAGGCCGGCAGGCCCGAGGCGATCGTGACCTGGGTCTCGACCTCGAGTACCTCGATCCCGTGAAACGCCACCGTCCGAACCTGCGCGGCCATATTGCGCCCGCTCTTTAACCAAAAGTCGAATGTAAATGGCTGCGGGCAACGGCGCCAGCGCCGCGACATTAAATACCAGCGACATCGGCGCAGCAATGCCGATAATTCGCGTTCAATCTTAAACCCGACCGCACGCGAGGAGGTTGCGCCGTGTCCGACAACGACAGCTGGTGGTCAATCTGGGACCCGCGGATCTTAAGCGTCCTGCGCTTTGTCGCCGGCCTCACCTTTCTCGACCATGGCACGGCCAAGCTCTTCGGGGTTCCGCCGATCGCGGCGTTCGCGCATTTGCACCTGGCATCGTTGCTCGGGGTGCAGGGAGTGATCGAGCTGGTTGGCGGGGCGCTGATCTGCGTCGGGTTGTTCACCCGCCCGGTCGCCTTCATCCTGTCCGGGGATATGGCCGTGGCGTACTTCATGAGGCATCTTCCCAAGAGCTTTTTCCCGGCGGTGAGCGGCGGCGACGCGGCGATCCTGTTCAGCTTCATCTTCTTCTATCTGTTTGTCGCGGGCGGCGGAGCGTGGAGCCTCGATCGGCTGCTGGCGCCGCGATCGGCCAGGCTCTCAACCACCGCCAAGGTTTAAGCGCCCTCGCGCGACCAGAATCTCCGCGACGAAGCGGTCGAGGTCGCCGCCGGGGAAGAGGTGGCTGGCGATCCCGGCGGCCGCGGCGGCGGCGCAATCGCTGTCGCGGTCGCCGACAAGAAAGCTCGCGGCGCGGTCGACCGGCCATGATCGCATCAGGTCGGCGATCATCCCCGGCGCCGGTTTGCGCCAGTTGCTCTCCCGGCGGTATTCGGGGATCACAGCCTCGGGATGGAACGGGCAACAGCGGATGTCGTCGAGCCGCGCGCCCGAGGCCGCGAGTTCGCCAGCGATCTGCGCATGGAGCGCCCCCACCTCCGCCTCGGAATAGAGGCCGCGCGCGATCCCGGACTGATTGGTCACGACGAAGACGAAACACCCGGCCTCGTTGAGCCGCCTGACCGCCGCCGCGGCACCGTCGATCCAGCGGAACCGCGCGCGCGTGCCGACATGCCCGTCATCGTGATTCAACACGCCGTCGCGGTCGAGAAACGCCGCCGGTCGCCGCGCTGTGCGCCGGATCGGCGTATCGCCGCTCAACGCCGGCCCATGGTCAGCACCGAGGGAACAGGCGAGCTTCAACCAGCGCACAAATGATGTGCCCGGCGGTGATGTGAATCTGCTGAATGAGTTGCGTCGCATCGGCCGGCGCGCGCAGGCACAAATCGCAGCGCTCTGCCATCTCGCCGCCGCTGCGCCCGGTCAGCCCGACCACCGTGAGTCCCCGTTCGTGGGCGGCGTCGATCGCCCGCAGAATGTTCGGCGAGCGCCCCGAGGTCGAGATCGCGATGAACACATCGCCTTCCCGGCCGAGGCCGCGGATCTGGCGCTCGAATACCCGTTCAAACCCGTAATCGTTGCCGATCGCGGTCAGCACCGAGCTGTCGGTGGTCAAGGCCAAGGCCGCGGCCGGGGCGCGGTCGTAGTTAAGCCTCGACAGGAACTCGCCGGCGATGTGCTGGGCGTCGCCGGCGCTGCCGCCATTGCCGGCAAGCAGCAGCTTGCCGCCGCGGCCGAGCGCTCCGGCGGTCAGTTCGACGATGGCGGCGATGGTCCTGCCAAACCCTGGATCGTCGATCGCCGCCTGGACCGCGTCGCGCGATTGCGTCAGATAATCCCGGATCGCATTCACCGGCGCATCCGCCCTGTCCCGCCGCGGCTATTTCCGGACCCGGCCAGCGAAATGCCGATCGAACCCACCCGCTGGTAAACTATAATCAACCGCGAACGCGGCATATAGCTCGGCAGCGACGATCCGATATTATTGGCAAGGGACCCGTGCGGATATTCTTCATCTGCCAGCGCGTGCCGTTCCCGCCCGACCGCGGCGACAAGATCGCGACCTTCAACGAAATCCGCCACTTGGCAGCGGCGCACGAGGTGCATGTCTTCTGTCTCGGCGATGGCGCCGGCGACCTCGACAACATTCCGGGGCTGCGGGACTATGCGGCGAGCGTCACCGCGGTGCCGCTCGGTCGGCCGGCGAGCCGGCTGCGCGCGCTTGCCGCGCTGATCGGCGGCGGGCCATTGTCGGTCGCGGCGTACGACGAACCGCGTCTGCACCGGGCGATCCGGGAACAGTTCGACGCGCTGAAGCCCGATCTGATCATCGTCTACAGCGGCAATGTCGCCCGCTACGCCGAGCCGTTCGCGCAGGTGCCGCGGATCATGCAATTCTCGGATCTGGATTCGCTGAAATGGGGGCAATACGCGGCGCGGGCGCGGGCGCCGATGAAATGGATCTACGCGACCGAGCAGCGCCGGCTGCTCGACTATGAGCGCCATATCGCCCACGGCTTTTCCCACGCGCTGGTCTGCACCGCAGTCGAGCAGCGCGATTTCGCGCGGCTGATTCCCGGGGTTCCGGTGAGCCTCGTCGGCAACGGCGTCGACCTCGATTATTTCCGCAGTGCCGGCCGCGCGAAACGCCCCGGCGCGATGGTGTTCACTGGGGTCATGGACTACCTCCCCAATGTCGACGCCGTCCAATGGCTGTGCGAGGAGATCCTGCCGTTGGTGCAGGCGGAAATCCCGACGGCCAGCCTGACGATCTGCGGCAGCCGGCCATCGCCGGCGGTGCGCCGCCTGGCGCAGCGGCCCGGGGTGCGGGTGACCGGCTGGGTGGCCGATACTCGGCCCGATCTCGACGAGGCTCAATTGTTTACCGCACCGCTGCGCCTGGCCCGCGGCATCCAGAACAAACTGCTCGAGGCGATGGCGATGGGCCTGCCATGCGTGACCTCGACGATCGCCTGGAACGCCACCGCGATCGCCGCTGGGGAGGGCATTCTGGCGGCCGACGAGCCCAAGGAATTCGCCGCGCACATCCTCCGGCTGCTGCATGACAGCGAATATCGGACGCAGATGGCAGCGCGCGCGCGCGGCGCGGTCGCAGCCAATTACCGCTGGGACATGCAGATGGCCCGTCTCGACCGGGTGATCGCGGCGGTTACGGCAGCGCCGGTGGCGTCGGCGTCGCCGGCTCCGACAGCGGCCTGAGCCCGTGCCGATCGGCGCCTGATTTACTGCGGGGGTTCGGGCGTCGGTTCCGAGAGCCGGCTCAGTTCCGGGAACGGGATGTCGTAGCGCTGGCAGCGGCCGCGCGCGGCGAGGATCTCGCCCGGGTTCGCGGTCAGGGATTTCTCGACTTCGGGCCGATAGGGCGTGGCGCAAATCTCGTCGGCGAGCACCGTGTTGACCCGCGGATCGTAATTGTTGAACCGGGCGAATTCCGGCGGGATCGAGCCGGTCGGAGCGAGCGCGCTGATGCCGAAGGCCGGCTTGACCGGGATGTAGGGGGTGCAGCCGGCGACCAAGAGAACGATCGAGGCAAGCGCGCGCAAGTTTCGCATGAGGAGTCCGTCGCTGATGGCCGGGCGGAGTGTGCCGGGCGAATTTGCCGCGCGCAACCATCGTGCGACGCCTGCACCTCAACCGCCGGACCGCCGGCGCCCCCATTCGTCGCGGACCAGCGCTGATCCCTCGTCGTCGAGCCGGCGGGCGCGCTCGGCCATATAGGCTGACCGCGGGGCCAGCCGGGCGAACGCCCAGACCGCGGCGGCGCGGACCAATTCCGCCGGGTCGTCGAGACAGCGCTGCACCGCGCCGAGCAGCTCGTCGCCCGGCTCGCCATTGCCGATCGCGATCAAGACGTTGCGCAAGAACCGGTCGCGGCCGATGCGCTTGACCGGCGAGCCGGCGAACAGCCGGCGGAAGGCCGCGTCGTCGAGGCGGGCCAGATCAGCCAGACGCGGTGCGGTCAGCCCGGCGCGCGGCAGAAAATCGGGCTCGTGCGCGGCGCGGGCGAATTTGTTCCACGGGCAGACCGCGAGACAATCGTCGCAGCCATAGATGCGGTTGCCGATCGCCGCGCGAAATTCGAGCGGGATCATGCCTTTGTGCTCGATCGTCAGATACGAGATGCAGCGCCGCGCATCGAGCCGGTGCGGCGCCGGGAACGCCGCGGTCGGGCAGGCATCGAGGCAGCGCCGGCAGGCGCCGCAATGGTCGGGCTCGGGCGGATCGGGATCGAGCGCCAGCGCCAGATAGATCTCGCCGAGAAACAGCCACGAGCCGAACTCGCGCGAGACGAGGTTGGTGTGCTTTCCTTGCCAGCCGAGCCCGGCCTGCTGCGCCAGCGGCTTTTCCATGACCGGCGCGGTGTCGACAAAAAGCTTCAAGGCGCCCGGCCATTGCCGGTCGATCCAATGCGCCAGCACCTTGAGCCGGCGCCTCAAGGTGTCGTGATAATCGCGGCCGCGCGCATAGACCGAGACGGCGCCGCGATCGGGCCTGCGCTGCGCCGCCAGCGGGTCGTCCGCGGGGGCGTAATTGACCCCGAGCACGACGATGGTGCGGGCCTCGGGCCATAGCATTTGAGGGTCGCCGCGCCGCGCTTCGGTGCCGGCGAGCCAGCCCATGTCGCCGTGATAGCCGCGGGCGATGAACTCGGCGAGCCCGGTGCGCGCCTCGTCATCGAGACGGGCCTCGGCAAAGCCCACCGCGTCAAACCCTTCGGCCAAAGCCCGGTCGCGGATCGCCGCGCGGATTGGGTCGGCCATTCCGGCTCAGCCGCGGCCGCGATAGGGGGCCACCCCCGGATCGGGCAGCCACAGCCCGTCGGGCGGGGCGGCGGTCTGGTAGAACACGTCGATCGGGATGCCGCCGCGCGGATACCAGTAGCCGGCGATGCGCAGCCAGTGCGGCGCCAAGGCCGCGACCAGCCGGCCGGCGATGCCGACGGTACAGTCTTCGTGGAACGCCGCGTGGTTGCGGAACGAGCCGAGATAGAGCTTTAACGACTTGCTTTCGAGGATCGCCGCCTCGGGCACGTAGTCGATCACCAGATGGGCGAAATCGGGCTGGCCGGTGACCGGGCACAGCGAGGTGAATTCGGGACAGGTGAAGCGCACCAGGTAGACGAGGCCCGGATGCGGGTTCGCTACCGTTTCGAGCACCGCCGCCGCCGGCGATTGCGGCAGCCGGGTCGGTCGGCCGAGCTGGGTCAAGTCAGGCTTTTCGGTCATTCGATCGTCGCGCGCGCGGATCGCGGTTGCGCCCCGGCAAAAGCAGCCACAAAAGCAGCCGCGAAATCCGCCAATGCGCCCAGCTCGATCGCGCTGCGCATCTCTGCCATCAGGTCGGCATAATAGCGCAGATTGTGCTGGGTCAGCAGCATCGCGCCGAGGATCTCGCCGCAGCGCACCAGATGGTGCAGATAGGCGCGGCTGTATCCGGTGCAGGCCGGGCAGCGGCAGTCGCGATCGAGCGGCGCGGGGTCGTCGGCGTGGCGGGCGTTGCGCAGATTGAGCGGGCCGCCGCGGGTGAAAGCCTGGGCCGTCCGCCCGGACCGGGTCGGCAATACGCAGTCGAACATGTCGATGCCGCGGCGTACCGCGCCGACCAGATCGGCGGGCTTGCCGACCCCCATCAGATATCGCGGCCGATCCGCCGGCAATGCCGGCACCGTCAGGTCGAGGATGTCGAGCATCATCGCCTGCCCCTCGCCAACCGCGAGCCCGCCCACGGCATAGCCGTCAAAGCCGAGTTCGGTGAGCCGCGCCGTCATCTCCAGCCGCAGATCGGGATGAACGCCGCCCTGGACGATGCCGAAGATGCCGTGGCCCGGCCGCTCGACAAAGGCAGCGCGCGAGCGCTCCGCCCAGCGCATCGATAATTCCATCGATCGCTCGACATCCGCGCGCGCCGCCGGGAAGGCGGTGCATTCGTCGAGCGCCATCGTCACATCGGCGCCGAGCAGGTGCTGGATCGCGACCGAGCGCTCCGGGGTCAACAGATGGGCGCTGCCGTCGAGATGCGAGCGGAAGGTCACGCCGTCCTCGGCGATCTTGCGCAACTGGCCGAGCGACATGACCTGGAACCCGCCGGAATCGGTCAGGATCGGGTGCGGCCAGTTCATGAAACGATGCAGCCCGCCGAGCGCGGCGATGCGTTCCGCGCCGGGGCGCAGCATCAGATGATAAGTGTTGCCGAGCAGGATCTGCGCGCCGCTGGCGGCGACCTCCTCGGGGGTCATCGCCTTGACCGTCGCGGCGGTGCCGACCGGCATAAAGGCCGGCGTCTCGACGACCCCGTGCGCCGTCACGAGCCGCCCGCGCCGCGCCGCGCCATCCCGTGCCAGCACCTCGAAGCCGATGGTCACCCGGCGAAATCTCCGGATATTGCAGCGTGTCGATATCGGCGGCCGCCATCTCGGGTCAGCAATCTACCGTTGCCCTCTGGAGGAAGCCCTGGCTGCATCTCTAGCAAAACTCGATCTAACCGCAAGCGGGATTGCCACCGCGGCATCCGCGGCGCCGGCCGCCGGGGCGGCGCTGACGGCGCTTCCGCTGCCAACGGAACGGCTTTTGCGGTAGAGCGTTGCGGCCGATTGTCGTATTCTCGCCGGCAAAATCAGAGAACCCGCTCTTCGAAGCGGCTCGTCTGCAGGAGGCTGCCGATGGCGACCCGGACCCGGTTCTTGAAGACGCGGTATGGCGGGTATCTGCACCGCGACATCCCCGACGAGGATGCCGAGCTGACCCATGTCGGCCCGGGGACGCCCGGCGGCGAATACCTGCGCCGCTTCTGGCAGCCGGTGTGCTTTTCCGATGATCTGAAAGACCTGCCGCTGCGGCTCAAGATCATGGGCGAGGATCTGGTCGCGTTTCGCGACCGCAGCGGTGCCGCCGGCCTCGTGGAGCTGCATTGCCCGCATCGCGGCACCTCGCTCGAGTTCGGGCTGGTCGGCGACAAAGGCATCCGCTGCTGCTATCATGGCTGGCTCATTGATTGCGACGGGACGATCCTCGAAACCCCGGGCGAGCCGGCCGACAGCACCTTGAAGGATCGCCTGTTTCACGGCGCCTACCCGATCCACGAGGCCAACGGCATCGTCTTTGCCTATATGGGTCCGCCCGAGCAGAAGCCGTCCTTCCCGATCTACGACACCTATCACCGGCCGGGCTACCGGATGATCCCGGGCCGGAAATATTGTTTTCCGGCGAACTGGCTGCAGGTCCATGAAAACACCATGGATCCGGTCCATACCGCGTTCTTGCATACGATCGTCGCCGGCGCCGTCTTCACCGAGGAATTCGGCGTGTTGCCCGAACTCGAATATGTCGAGACGCCGATCGGCATGGTCTATGTCGGGACCCGCCGGATCGGCGATAACATCTGGACCCGCATGGTCGAGGTGGTGCTGCCCAATCTGCAGCAGGTGGCGCCGATCTGGGAGACCGGGCGCGAGGAGCGCACCTTCAGCGGTCCGATGATGACCCGCTGGGCGGTTCCGCTCGACGACACCAACACGATGCTGATCGAATTCCGCCATGTCTGCGAGACCGACGCGGTGACGACGCCGGCCTGGTGGGCCGACCGCAACATCATGCTCCCCGGCCAGCTCGCCGCCGACACTTACGAGGAGGGCCAGCTCCACCCCGGCGACTACGAGGCCCAGGTCTCGCAGCGGCCGATCGCGGTGCATGGGCTCGAGCACCTGAGCGAGACCGATCGGGGGATCAGCATGTTCCGCAACCAAATCCGGCGCGGCATTCGCGCAGTCGCCGCCGGCCATGACCCGATGGGCTTGTTCCGCGGCAACGGCAAGGCAATCCCAACCTACTGCAACAACACGGTGGTGCGCTCGCCACCGGCCGCGACCTCGGCGATCGACAAAAAGATCATGCGCGAAACCGGCCGCCGGCTGGTCGAGAGCTACCTGCAGGCGCCGCCGCTGACCGCCGGTCGTTGATGGCCACGACCGCTGACCGGGGCGCTGACCGGGGCGCTGACCGGGGCGCTGACCGGGGCAGCCGCTGCTGAGACGCAGCCTGCTGCGGCTGTTGTCGGGAGTGGCCGCGCTCGGCGGGCCGGCCGCGGTGCTACAGCAGGTGTCGCAGGCCGCGGCGCAGTACCAGGACCGGCCGCGCGGCGGCTTTAGCTGCGCCGCCTGCGCGCTGTTCCGCCCGCCCGGCAGCTGCGCTGTCGTCGCCGGCGCGATCAGCCCGCACGGCTGGTGCCGGTTTTTCGATTTGCCGGATTGACCCGGCGGGTCCATCTTTTGGAAGAATTCAACCTCGGGAGGTCAATATGCCGTCACCCATTCACCCGCAGCTGTCGCATTGCGGCGTCTATGCCCGCGACGTGTCGAAGATGGTCGACTTTTATACCAATGTCGTCGGCCTCGTCGTCTCCGATCGCGGCATTTCGAGCCGCGGCGGCGAACTCGCCTTCATGACCGCGGCACCCGGCCATCACCATCAATTCGTCATCGTCTCCGGGCGCGCCCCCGAGGGCGTCAGCACGGTCAACCAGCTGTCGTTCAAGGTTCCCGATCTCGATGCGCTGAAGACGCTCTACGGCCGCGCCCGCGAGGCCGGCATCGACACCATCCGGCAGACCAGCCACGGCAACGCGCTCAGCTGCTACTTCCCCGACCCCGAGGGCAACCAGATCGAAATCTACATGGACACGCCCTGGTACGTGCCGCAGCCGCACGGCGTGCCGATCGACCTATCGCTGCCGAACGACGAAATCATGGCCGAGACCGAACAGCACTGCCGCCAGACCCCGGGCTTCATGCCGCTCGATCAATGGCAGGCCGAGGTGGCGAGCCGCTTAGGCCGCGCCTGACCCGCCGCGCCGCCGAGGTTGCCCTCTCCGCCACGGCGGCAGAGGGTGCCGGCCCCCCGAGTCCCGGTCGAGTCCCTGTCCGTGGGGAAAGCGGGCGGGGCCGGCCACCCCGGCCGATGCGTCAACGCCCGGTGCCTCAACGCCCGATAAAGGCGGGCTTGCGCTTTTCCATGAAGGCGGTGCGGCCTTCGGCGTAGTCGGCGCTGGCGAAGCATTCGGCGACCAGCCGCTTGCACAAATCGAGGTCGCGTGCGCTCTCGTCCTTCAGCGCCTCGCGGATGGCGACCTTGGCCGAACGCACCGTCAGCGGCGCATTGGCCGCGATCATCCCGCAGTAATTCTTGACATAGCCTTCGAGCTCGCCCGCCGGCACCACCTGGTTGACCAGGCCCATGCGCAGCGCCTCCTCGGCGGTGAACTGGCGCGCGGTAAAAAAGATCTCGCGGGCGCAGGCCGGCCCGACCAGGTCGACCAGCTTCTTGATCCCGTCATAGGCATAGCCGAGCCCGAGCTTGGCCGCCGGCACCCCGAATTTCGAGCCCTCGGCGGCGATCCGCATGTCGCAGGCGAGTGCGGTCGCGACCCCGCCGCCGATGCAATAGCCGCGGATCATCGCGATCGTCGGCTTCATGGTTTCTTGGAGCCGCAGCCGCGCCCCTTCGGAAATCCGGGCGTAGGCGGCAGCCGCCTCCTCCGAGGCGCGCCGTTCCTTGAATTCGGAAATGTCGGCGCCGGAGACAAAAGCCCGCCCGCCGGCGCCGCTGACGACGATCACCCGGATCGCCTCGTCACCCTCGAAATCGTCGATGATCTGGCTGACCCCCTGCCACATCTCGAGCGACACCGCGTTGTGCCGGGCCGGGTTGTTGAAGATCAGATGGCCGATCGCCCCGTCCTTCTCGGCGATCATCTTGCTGGTCATTGGTTGGTCGAGCATGGGTTCTTGCTTCCTTTATTGCGGTGTCAGCGCGACGTGCGGCGACGCGATCTCAGCGAAATCGCCGCGTCGCCTTCGGCGCCTGGCAACGCCGCCTTGGGATCAGACCACCTCGCGGGCGCGCAGTTCGCCGATCGCGGCCTCGCTGTAGCCGAGTTCGCGCAGCACCTCGTCGGTGTGCTCGCCAAGCCCCGGGGTCGGCCGCAGCTTTTCCGGCTCGGGCGTGCGCATCATGTTGATCGCCTGGCCGACCGCCTTTAATGGCCCGAGCTTGGGGTGGTCGATCGGCCGGGCCATTTCGAGGTGCTGCACCTGCGGGTCGGCAAAGGTCTGGTCGATCGTATAGAGCGGTCCGCACGGCACGCCGACCTCGTTCATCAATTCGACCCAATAGGCGCTCGGGCGCTTTCTGGTGATCTCGGCGATCTTCTCGTTCAACGCCTTGCGGTTCTTCGAGCGCGCGACCCCAGTCGCATAGTCGGGGTCGTCGAGCAAGGCCATCGCATCGGCCGCCTCGCAAAAGCGGCGAAACATGTGGTCGCCCGAGGCGGCGATGTTGATCTGCCCGTCGGCGGTCGGAAACAGCCCGGTCGGAATCCCGGTCGGGTGGTCGTTGCCGGCCTGCTTGGCGACCTCGCCGGCCATCAGCCAGCGCGAGGCCTGGAAATCGAGCATGAAGATCTGCGCCTCGAGGAGCGAGGTATGCACCCACTGCCCCTCGCCCGATTTCTCGCGCTCGATCAGCGCCATCAGCATCGCCTGGGCGAGCAGGAGCCCGGCGCATAGATCGTCGATCGGGATGCCGACCCGCACCGGCCCCTGACCCGGCAGCCCGGTGATCGACATCAGCCCGCCCATCCCCTGGGCGATCTGGTCGACCCCCGGCCGCTTGGCGTAGGGCCCGGTCTGGCCGAACCCGGAGATGCTGCCATAGACGATGCGCGGATTGATCTTCTTGACGCTCTCATAGTCGACGCCGAGCCGGTGCTTGACCGTCGAGCGGAAATTCTCGACGACCACATCGGCCTTTTCGGCAAGCTTCATAAAGATCGCCAGCCCCTCCTTGGTCTTCAGGTTGAGGGTCAGGCTGCGCTTGTTGCGATGCAAATTCTGGAAATCGAACCCCTCCCGCCTGGAGCCGGTGACGTCGCGCCCGTCATCGCCGCGCTGCTCGATCTTGATCACGTTGGCGCCCCAATCGGCGAGCTGGCGCACCGCGGTCGGGCCGGCCCGCGCATGGGTCAGGTCAAGGACGGTAAAATGCGACAGCGGCAGGGTTCCGATGCTCACGAGTGCGGCCCTTTCTTGGTTCGAGACCTCCGCCGGCCGCCTGCCGACCCGGATCCGAGATCCGTTGAGCAGCGCAACCGCCGGTTCCTGCGGCAACTCTCGCCCCTGCGACGCATCAAGGTCAAGCGATGAGCCGCGCCCGGCCGATCGGTCGAGGCCCGACTGCCGTCCCGTTCCCGCCCCTTCTGCCGAGGGTGCGCCTCGCAAAACATTTCAAGTTTGGGTCGAGGCCGGACTGAGCAAACCGCGGACCCTGCCCTTAGGAGAGGCATCGCCAAATCTCCATTAAAGGAATTTACTTGATGGGGACGACCTTGTCGAGATTATTTACAGGATTACCACGAATGTACATTCATCTATTCGTCATAATACGGATTATGATCTTCACATCGTTATCGAAATATTTTGATGTGACGGCGGCTATCGGTCGACCCGCCGAAACCTGTCAGGAATTTTTACAAGCACTCTCCGCGTCGACAAGGACTCATTGAAAAATATGAGCAAATCTGACATGGCATGAACGTTGCTGCGTACAAAATTAAATCGTTGGAGAGGTATGATGAAAATTTATCGGTTCGTTCTGCTTGGAATGGGAGTAACCATGTTTATGTCTGGACATGGATACGCGGCGCCAGTAGCGTGCTCAGGTGCGGGTATCTATGACAGCGCGAACGGTACATTAACCTTTCCAGGAACAAATGTCGGTACGGTCGGCTCGGCTGGCGGCGATATCTGCCAGATCGGCGACCTCTCCGCGCCGTCACAGGGCAACGCAAACGTCGCCCCAGGCAGCAATCCGTCGAATTACGAATTCTATTTCGCCGGCGGAAGCCTAAGCATCGAAGAGAAGCTCGGAAATAACGGCACCGAGCCCAGTGGCATCAATGTTGAGCTCGACTCGCTGGCCTCCGAGACCAGCACATCGCCGACCGCGGTTCTGGCGTCGATGCATATTCCCTATAGCAGCGGGCCCAGTCTGGAATACACGCTGATCTATGGCGAAAACTTGAGCGGTGGCTGGTACACCCTGAGCAATTACGCTGGTACGATTGCCACCGATCCCAGATTCCAGGCGAATTTTGGCGTCCCCGAACCGGGTGCGCTTGCTCTCCTCAGCACCGCGCTGATTGGGTTCGGCCTGCTCCGCCGCCGGCGCGCGCAAAGCTAGGGTCAACTTTCGAGGCCGATCGCGCGGCGGAAGCGGGTTTTGAGGTAGACCCCGTCGCGCGGCGGCAGCACCCGCGGCGGCTCGTCGGCACGGATCGCGATGCGGGCGAACAAGGTCGTCCCGCCATGCCGCACCCGGCCGGCAAATTCGCGCAAGCCCAATTCGTCGGCGACGTCGAAGATCTCCTTGATGCCGCAGGCGCGCGCCACCCCGGTCAGCTCGACCGCCGCCTCGGTGTGGCTCGCCTGCATGCCGGTCTCGGCGTAATGGCCGTTGTCGAACACCGCGATCGACAGGTTCGCCGGCCGCTGCACCCCGATCGTGGCCAATGCGCCCAGGCCCATCAGCATCTCGCCATCGCCGGTCACCACCAGGACGCGCCGTCGCGGCTGCGCCATCGCCAGGCCGAGCCCGACCATCGCGGCGGCTCCCATCGCGCCCCACAGATAGAAGTTGCGCGCCTCGTCGCCGACCGAGGCGGCGTCCCAGCTGGTCGAGCCGAGCCCGGTCACCAGCAACAGGTCGTCGCGCTTGTCGAGCAGGACGCGGATCGCGGCGCGGCGGTCGAGGCGGCGGTCGTTCGCGATCATTTCGTCCACCTCTTGGCGCCGAGCAGCCGCTGCGACAGCAGCACCGCGGCCGCCACATCGCCGTTGAAGGCGATCTCGAGCGCGGCGGCGACGGTCTCGGCCGCGTCCTCGGCCCGCTCGACCCGGTAGACCAATACGTCCATCAGCTCGAGCGCCGCCTGGGTCTTGGTTCCCATCGGCACCTGCCACGAATTGAACTCGGCCCACTCGCCGCGCATGGTCACCAGCATGACCAGCGGAAAGCGGCAGTTCTTGGTCAACGAGAGCATGTTGACGCAGTTGCCGACGCCGCTCGACTGCATCAGCAAGGCGGCGCGCTCGCCGCCGAGCCAGGCGCCCGCCGCCAAGGCCACGCCCTCTTCCTCGCTGGTCAGCGGCACCGCCCGGATCTGCGGATCGCCGCGCACCAGTTCGATCAGCTGCGCGTGCCCGGCGTCCGGCACATAGCCGACCTGGCGGATTTCGGCGCGCTTTAACGCCGCGAAAACCTCGTCGCGCCAATCGGAAAGTGCCACCGCCCCTTCGCCGACGCCTCGCGATGCGCTCAACTTCCATCCTCCTTCGCCGCGCCCCTGATGATACCCGATGGCGAGCCGGGATCGAACCCGTCAGATCCGTGTTGGGACCATAGACGCGCGATGGTCAAACGGTCGAGACGTCGGATCGTCAGCCCGCATCGCGCAGTTTTCCGGGTTCGCGGCCACTTTCGCGCCGGGGACGAGCCCGCTGGAACCCAACACACTAAATAGGAGGATCGATGATCAAAATTATTGGTGCGCTCGGGCTCGTCGCGGCGCTTGCCGCGTGCAGCCCCAACCCGGCTGCGAACACCACGGCGGGCGGCCTCGGCGGTGCGGCGACCGGCGCCGCGATCGGCTGCGCCGCGACGATCCCGATCGGCTGCGCTCCGGGTGCCGCGGTCGGGGCGGCAATCGGCGCGGGCGTCGGCGCGGCCGGCGGCCTCGCCTCGACGCCGGCGGCTTACCCGCCACCGCCGCCGGCTCAGGCTTACGTGCCGGCTCCGACCTATGCGCCGGCGCCGGGCTATCCGCCGCCGCCAGCCTACGCACCGGGTTCGGCCTACGCACCGGCCCCAATTTACAGCGCGCCCGCGGGCGGCTGAGCCGGTTCGGCGATCGCCGATCGGCGGTCGGCGATCGGCGGTCGCCGCCGATCTGCGCCTGGAGCTGATCGCCGGGCAGAAATCAAACCATCAGCCGATCGGCAACCGGTCGGCGCCGGCGGGCCGCCGCTGATGGGTCGGCCGGCGATGGCCATTTCGCCATCTCTCGGGCATCCTGGCCGGGACCATCTCGATCGAGGAGTTCCGGCCATGAGTACCGGCCATGAGTAAGCGCATCGATTGCGCGTCGCTGCCGCCGGTCGTCGGCACCCTCTACCCGACGCCATTCGACCGGCCGTGTCGCGCCCGCGCCCGCACCAAGCTCGGCGACCTCGCCGGCCTGACCCAGTTCGGCGTCAATTTGTTGCGCCTGCCGCCCGGCGCCTGGTCGAGCCAGCGCCATTGGCATACCGGCGAGGACGAATTCGTCTATGTGCTGGCCGGCGAGGTGGTCCTCGTCACCGACGCCGGCGAAGAGGTGCTGCGCGCCGGCGACGCGGCGGGCTTCCGCGCCAACGACCCCGATGGTCACTGCCTGCAAAACCGCTCCGATGGCGACGCCGCCATTCTCGAAATCGGCAGCCGGGTCGCCGACAGCGTCGGCCACTATAGCGACATCGACATGGTGGCCCCGGCCGGCGGCAAGCCCGCCATCTACACCCGCCGCGACGGCACCCCCTACGAGGACATCAGGCGCCGCGGCCCTAACTCAGAACCTCCGAGCTAGAACCCCAGCGCGTAGGCGGCGCGGCGCGGGTCGGCGCCGGCCTCGATGACGCCGCGCTTGCGGTCGGCCTCGATCGCGCACACCGCACCCGCGGTCCACATCCAATCGGGCCAGCGCTGAATGTCATGGCCGCGCCGGGCGAGCTCGGCGATCACCGGCTCGGGGATGCGCGCCTCGATCGCCAACCGGCCGGGGTAATAGTCATAGGGCGCAAAGGACGATGGATAGCTGTAGCTGGCGAAGCGCGGGCTCTCGATCGCCAACTGCAGATCCTGGCCAAACACGAAACGGTTCAGCAGCACCTGCAGCATCGCCTGGCTCTGCACGTCGCCGCCCGGCGTGCCGAACGGCATGAAACGCTCGCCCGCTTTGATCGCCAAGGCCGGGTTCGGGGTCAGCCGTGGCCGCTTGCCGGGGGCGACGCCGGCCGGATGGCGCGGGTCGGGGCGCGATTGCGAGCCGCGGTTGGACGGGATCAGCCCGGTCCCCGGCACCACCGGCGAGCCGTAGGAACCATCGCTCGGCGTCGCCGAAAAGAGGTTGCCGTGGCGGTCGGCGACACAGACATAGGAGGTGTCGGGCTCCGGGTTGGGCTCGCCAAAGGCGTGGGCAAAACCCGCGGCGCCGCGCCCGGTCTCGCCGCCGAGCCGGCCCGGCGGCGGCATCTCCGGCCAGGCCCGGTCGGGGCGGATCAGCCGGCGGCGCTCGGCCGCGTATTCCTCGGAGATCAGGGTCGCCAGCGGCACCTCGATCATCGCCGGGTCGCCGTAATAGGCCTCGCGGTCGGCGAAGGCGAGCTTCAACGCTTCGGTCAGGTGGTGGACGTAATCCGCGCTGTTGTGGCCGAGGCCGGCGAGATCGGTGCCATCGAGCAGGGCCAGGGTCTGCAGCAATACCGGCCCCTGGCACCAGGCGCCGCAGGTGAAGACTTCGAGATCGCCAAACCGGCGCCGCTCCGGCCGGGTGACCGGCGAGCGGTACTCGGCCAGGTCCTCGGCTGACAGCAGGCCGCCTTCCGCTTTGATGAAGGCGACCATCTTGCGGGCGATATCGCCGCGGTAGAAGGCGTCGCGCGCGGCTTCGAGCCCGGCCTCGCGGCCCCCACCCCCGCCTTTTCGGCCGCCAAGGGCGGCGCGTTCCTCGTCGGCCATGTATTGCAGCGAGGCGGCGAGATCGGTCTGGCGAAACAGCTCGCCCGCTTCGGGCGGCCGGCCGCCGGGCAGAAAGATCGCCGCCGAGGATGGCCAGGCGCGGTGGTCGGCGGCGTGCCGCTGCAGGCTCTCGGCCATCAGCGGATACATCGGAAAGCCCTCGCCGGCGAGCCGGATCGCCGCCGCCGCGACCTCGCCAAAGCTCATCGTGCCATAGCGCCGCAATGCGGTGATCCAGGCGTCGGGCGCGGCCGGGACCACGGTGCGCGATGACGCCTTTCGGGATCTTGCCGCCGTGCTCGCGCATGAAGAGCTCGGGGTCGAGCGCCCGGGGCCAAGGCCCGAGCCCGGCGATCGTGACCACCTCGCGGCTCTGGGCGTCATAGATCATGATCGGTGCCACCCCGGCGACATCGACGAGGTCGCTCTGCAACACCCCGAGCGCGATCCCGGCGGCGCAGCCGGCGTCGATCGCATTGCCCCCGGCTTCGAGGATCGCAAATCCGGCGGTGGCGGCGAGATAGTGACCGGCGGCGATCGCGTGGCGGGTCACTGCGATGGTCGGGCGGTGCGCCTGTGATGCGGTCATGGCTGAGCCCCTTCTCGCGAAATTCGATCGTCGCCACAGTAGCCCTTGACCGGCCGCGGATAGAAGAGGCGTTGTCGGCGTATGGCGGAACACGAAAACGCCACGCGGCCGGCGGAGGGCGGCGGAAATGGGCTCGCGCTCGCCCTGGTGGCGCCGCTCGCCGGCGCCGGGACCGGGCTCATCGTCGCGCTCTTCCGCCTCGCGCTTGGACGCGGCCGACCGCGCCCGCGGCGCGCTGATCGCCCGCGCCCATCAGCACCCCCTCGCCGGGTTCACTCTCGTCGTCGCCGGCTGCGCCGCCGCGGTGGCGCTCGCCGCCTGGCTGGTGCACCGGGTTTCACCCTATGCCTCGGGCAGCGGCATCCCCCAGGTGGAAGCTGCGCTCGCCGGCGAATTGCCGCCGGCCCCGCCGCGGCTGCTGCCGGTCAAGTTCTTTGGCGGGCTCTTGGCGATCGGCGCCGGCATGGCGCTCGGCCGCGAGGGTCCGAGCGTGCAGATGGGGGCGGTCGTCGCCCACCTCGTCGGCCGGATCTCGCGCCGCCCGTGGCCCGATCTGCGCGTGCTGCTCGCCGCTGGCGCCGGCGCCGGGCTCGCGGTCGCCTTCAACGCGCCGATCGCCGGCAGCGTGTTCGTGCTCGAGGAACTGGTGCGGCGGTTCGAACCGCGGATCGCGATCGCGGCACTCGGCGCCTCGTCGACGGCGATCCTGGTGTCGCGGCTGTTTCTCGGCGACGCCCCGGATTTTCAGGTCGCGGTCTCGCTCCAGGCGGCGATCGCGACCGGCCCGCTGCCTTATGCCGCCGCCGCCAGCTGGCCGCTCTATGTGGCGATGGGCTTCCTCGCCGGCCTCGCCGCCGCACTCTACGGCCGCACGGTTCTGGCCGCGGTGGCGCTGGCCGAAGCGGCTCCGCCGCTGGCCGGTCGAGCTGCAGGCCGGGGCGATCGGCGCGACTGTCGGGCTGGTCGCCTGGTTCGCGCCCGGCGCTAGCCGGCGGCGGCGACCAGATCACCGAGCGCGTGCTGTCGGGCGGCGCCGTCTTGGCGATGATCCCGTTCGCCTTCGTGCTGCGCTTTCTTCTCGGCGCCCTGTGCTATGCGGCGCGCACCCCGGGCGGGCTGTTCGCGCCGATGCTGGTGCTGGGCGCCCAGCTCGGCCTCCTCTGCGGGGCTCTCTTTCGGCTGGCCTTCCCGCATCTGGGGATCGAGCCCGAGGCCTTCGCCATCGTCGGCATGGCCGCCTTTTTTGCCGGCGTCGTCCGGGCGCCGGTGACCGGGATCGTGCTCGCCACCGAGATGACCGGCGCCTTCACCACCCTCCTACCGATGCTGGCGGCGTGCTTTGCCGCGATGCTGGCTGCTCGTCTCACCCGCACCGTGCCGATCTACGACGCCTTGCGCCAGCACGCAGCCAAGCCGGCGGCGCGGAGCGGCTAGGCGCTCTTGGCCGGATCGGGTAAGTCTCGGCGGCGCGCACGGCTATCAAACGGCTATCTGATCTGGCCACCACCGATTTTGCTGCGGGGAATGACATGCCCGAATTCGATCTGGTGATCCGCAACGGCACGGTGGCGACCGCCGCCGATACGACGCATTGCGATGTCGCGATCAAGGATGGCGTCGTCCTGGCGCTCGGCCGCAGCCTCGGCCCTTGGGGCGCGCGAGATCGATGCCTCCGGGAAGCTGGTCCTGCCCGGCGGCATCGACAGCCATTGCCATATCGAGCAGCGCTCGTCGGCCGGGGTCGTCTGCGCCGACGATTTCTACAGCGCCACCGTCGCCGCGGCGTTCGGCGGCACCACCACGGTGATCCCGTTCGCCGCCCAGCATCGCGGCCAGTCGTTGCGCCAGGTGGTGCAGGACTACCATGCCGCGGCGCGGCCCAAGGCGGTCATCGACTACGCCTTTCACCTGATCATCACCGACCCCTCCGCCGACATCATGGGCCAGGAATTGCCGGCCCTGATCCAGGATGGCTACACCTCGTTCAAGGTCTACATGACCTACGATCTGCTGCAGCTCGACGACGGCCAGATGCTCGACATCCTGGCGGTGGCGCGGCGCGAGGGGGCGCTCGTCATGGTCCATGCCGAAAACTACGACATGATCAAATGGCTGACCGGGCGGCTCGCTCGAGCGCGGGCTCGCCGAACCGCGCTGGCATGCGGTCAGCCACGCCCGGCTTGCCGAGGGCGAGGCGACCAACCGCGCCGTCACCTTGTCGCAGCTCGTCGACGTGCCGATCCTCCTCGTTCATGTCTCGGCCGCCGAGGCGATCGAGGTGATCCGCAACGCCCAGACCCGGGGGCTCAAGATCTATGGCGAAACCTGCCCGCAATATCTGTTCCTGACCGCCGACGACATCGCCAAGCCCGGGCTCGAAGGCGCCAAATTCTGCTGCAGCCCGCCGCCGCGCGACGCAGCCGCGCAGCAGGCGGTGTGGCAGGGGCTCAAAAACGGCACCTTCCAGGTGTTTTCCTCCGACCACGCGCCCTATCGCTTCGACGCCTCCGGCAAGCTGCCGCATGGCGACAAGACCACCTTCAAGGATATCGCCAACGGCCTCCCCGGCATCGAACTGCGCCTGCCGCTATTGTTTTCCGAGGGGGTCGGCCAGGGCCGGCTCGACCTCAACCAGTTCGTCGCCTTGACCGCGACCAACCATGCCAAGCTCTACGGCCTCTACCCGAAAAAGGGCACGATCGCGGTCGGCAGCGACGCCGATATCGCGATCTGGGACCCCGCGCGCGAGACCACCATCACCGCCGGCATGCTGCACGACAATGTCGGCTACACCCCCTATGAAGGCCGCCACCTGCACGGCTGGCCGCTCACCGTCCTGAGCCGCGGCCGCACCATCGTCGACAACGGCGCCCTCGCCGCCCAGCGCGGCAGCGGCAACTTCCTGCCCTGCGCCCTCTCCGCCTTCGCCAAGCCGGCCGGCGCCCCAATCCCCGAACTCGCCCTCGCCGCCGCCCACGGCGCCCCGCTGGTGTGAAGCGCGCACCGCAGCACCCTCCTGGCAAAAGTCGGATAACCGCCGTTCTGGAAAATCACTGCGGGGCGACCCCATATTTCGTTGGGTCGAACAGGTTGCAATTTGGGGTGGGCTGATGAGCGACAAAGACTCTAATGTCCTATGGCCTAAACGGTTTCGCGTTCCGGTGATGGATGAAGACGAAGCAGAAGAAATGGCACGTGAAGTAGCGAAATGGGACGCGTACCTTGCCGAGCAGCCGCATATCGAGCGACTGCTGCAAGAGCTAAGGGCGCTCCGAGAGGATGAACTAAAATATATTTGGCGGGTGATATTTGAGTCCGAGGAGTTGTAAATGGTAAAACACACCCTGACGGTGTTCTCCCTACACGATTTATGTCAATGGCTCGCTGACTATCTCAATCATCGTGCCAAAGAGGCTCAGGAGAAAGCGAACAAATTGGATGGTAACAAGAGCGAGTCATATCGTCTTGTGGCAAACGAATTCACGGATGCCGCTGACTTTTTGAGAAAACTAGAAATTGAACTTGAACCAAAACGAGCCAAGATTGAATCACTTTCGCGGACTGGCGGCTCCTAAATTAGTGCCTATTATATTTCAACCGTTTTTGTTTTTCTATATGTTGTAGTTTTGGCACAGTTGGTCGCGCGCTGTAAAGTCCGATAACGTTCGATTCTGGAAAAATCGGTGGGATCGGTGCTACGGGGTTCTTATCAAATACCTTCGGCTGATCGTGCTCGCCCTCGCTGGCGTGACTCAATGCTGGGGAGGCGCGGCAACCGCTTACGCTCCGAGCGCCGGGACCGCCGACTACCGGTCGATGTTGAGTGTTTGGCTTGAAGCGCACAAACGCTACCCCGAGAGTGCCCGTGTCCGCGGTGAAGAAGGTCGAGTTGTACTGCGCTTTCGAGTCAATCGCTCGGGCCGCGTACTCGACTACGCAGTGATCAGCGGCACCGGCTACCCCGATCTCGACGCAGCGGCCGAGGGGATGATGCGTGGTGCCGTGCTGCCCGCTTTCCCGCCAAGTATGACCGCGCCGGAAGCCGAGATATCAGTGACGGTCAAATTCGGTCTTAACGCAGGGCAACCATCGGGGCCTCCGCCCGGCGCGCCTGCACTGCAAACGGGTTCGGCTCGTGATCCGCTGCTCGATGCTGACCACAAGAAGCTATTGAAGAACGCCCTCGACGTGTGTGCGCTCGCAAACACCAAAGCGAGCCTATGTCCTGATGGCCCCGAAAAATTGGTGGCGCAGTGGGAAGCTAATCGCCTCGCGGCCACGATCAGTTTTCGCGACTTCGTTCTCGATAAAGAGGATATGGTTCGGCCTGACGCATATGGCGTGGGAAAAGCCGTCGTTATACGCGGCGTGTACATCCGGGCGTCCGACTCTATGGACTATCTCTTAGCGCCCGGTCAAACAAACCCAATGGCATACGGGAGGAGCCTGACTCCCGATGTAGCCATTCCGCTTCTTTTAGATGAGGTCAATGGCACAAGTCGGG
This sequence comes from uncultured Alphaproteobacteria bacterium, assembly GCA_963755435.1. Lineage (GTDB taxonomy): Bacteria > Pseudomonadota > Alphaproteobacteria > ATCC43930 > CGMCC-115725 > AP-15. The sequence goes on along the minus strand of CAVWJX010000005.1, from coordinate 593,915 downwards.
AAGCTCGCGCTGCCCTATTGGCCTGCCGAGAGAAGTACCCTCCCGAAACATTCACCGGTTGTTCCGTCATTCTTCTCGGTTTTGTCCAGAGGTGTACCATAACAATGCAACTGACGAATGCATCGCATGAAGCGGCTTGCATCAAAGTAAGCGACGTGACCGTCGATCCACGGAGCTAACCATGGAGATGGAGCAAACCGCAATCCGGCATGGCATGAATAGGTACTCGGGCCTTGTCCATTAGGTAGCGAGCGTAGGGCGGACAGCACAGCGCATTCCGCCTCCCCCGCGCCCGAGTGCGCGCCAGAACCGCCACAATCATATAATACGTTGCGACTGACCCGGTGCCGGGAAGTTGGGCATCATTGGCAATTTCGGGAGACGGTCGAGCGTCGGCCGGTGCCGGCCTTCGCGCCGCGGAGCCTGTTACTCACCTGCAAATAACAGGTGGAACAGGTTGGATTGGCGGCAGCAGAGCGGCTCCGGGTGTTGCTGTAGATAGAGGAAAAACAGCCGCGCCGATGCGCGCGGGCGGCGGTTTGCGGTAAACTCTCCTCGGGTGCCTTGCCCGGAGGAGAATGGCCTTGTCCCGCCGATTGAACGCCGCGGTCGCCCAATTGGGGCCGATCCATCAGGCCGACAGCCGCGCTCGGGTGGTCGGGCGGCTGGTGGCGCTGCTGCGCCAGGCCCATGGCCGCGGGGCGCGGTTTGTGGTGTTTCCGGAGCTGGCGCTGACCACGTTCTTTCCGCGCTGGTGGATGACCGACCAGGCCGAGATCGACCGCTTTTTCGAGCGCGAGATGCCGAATGCCGAGACCCGTCCGCTGTTCGATCTGGCCAGGGAGCTCGGCGTCGGGTTTTATCTCGGCTATGCCGAATTGACCGAGGAGCACGGCGCCACCCGGCGTTACAACACCGCGATCCTGGTCGAGCGCGACGGCCGCATCGTCGGCCGCTATCGCAAGATCCATCTGCCGGGGCATGCCGAGCATCTGCCCGAGGCGCCGTTCCAGCATCTCGAAAAGCGCTATTTCGATGTCGGCAACGAGGGCTTCCGGGTGTGGCGCGCGTTCGACGCGGTCGTCGGCATGTGCATCTGCAACGACCGGCGCTGGCCCGAGACCTGGCGGGTCATGGGATTGCAGGGGGCCGAGATCGTGGCGCTCGGCTACAACACGCCGCATCGAAAACATCCACCACCGCGAGCCCGAGCATCTGCGCCTGTTCCACCACCTCCTGTCGCTGCAGGCCGGCGCCTATCAGAACGCAGCCTGGGTGTTGGCGGCGGCAAAGTGCGGCGCCGAGGACGGGTTTCCGATGATCGGCGGCTCGGCGATCGTCGCGCCCGACCGGCGAGATCGCCGCACGGGCGCTGAGCGAGGAGGACGAGGTCATCGCCGTCGATCTCGACCTCGAGCTCGGCGATTATCTGCGGCGCACGGTGTTTGATTTCGCGCGGCACCGCCGGGTCGAGCACTACCGCCTGATCGCCGAGCGCACCGGCGCTAAAACCGAGGTTTAACCAGGTTTTGGCGATTGCCGCGTTGAATTGCCGGCTGGCGTTACGCCGTTAGATCCGCACGAGGCATGATGTCGCTGCTCGCCCGCTTCCTGGAATTCAATCGACGGCTCAGCCGCGCCGTGGAGGACCGGTTGCCGGCGGATTTCACGCGCCACCTGCACACTCTCTACAAATACGAGGTGGCGGCGCTGGTCAATCGGCGGCCGGGGCAGGTCGTGCTCGATATCGGCGGCGGCAAGGGCTGTCCGTTCCTGCCCTTCGTCAGCGAGCCGCAGCGGCAGGTCATCGTCGCCGTTGATTATTCCGAAGAGGAGTTGCGCCGCAATCCGGAGGTCCGCCGCCGGGTGGTTGCCGACGCCGCAGCACCCGCCTTTCCGTTTGGCGACGGCTCGGCCGATCTGATCGTCTCCCGATCGGTGGTCGAGCACCTTCACGACAACCGTGCATTCCTCGAAAACTGCGCGCGGGCGCTGCGCCCGGGCGGTGTCATGGTGCATACCTTTCCGGGCCGGTTCGCGCCGTTCTCGCTCTTGAACCAGCTGATCCCCAACCGTCTGGCGCGCCGCCTGATCGCCGCGTTCCATCCGCAATGGGAACAGGAGTGCGGCTTCGTCGCCTTTTATGACGGCTGCTACGATTCGGCGATGCGGGGCTTGCTCGATCGCGTCGGGTTCAAGCATCCGAAATTTTACTACCGTTATTATCAAAGCATCTATTTCGATTTTTTGTTTCCATTATATCTGCTGATGCTGGGTTACGATCTGCTGGTCTGGCTTCTCGGCATCCGCAATCTCGCCTGCGGCATTCTGGTGGTGGCGCAGCGGCCAGCAGCCGAGCCCGACAGATCCGCCCGCCAGGCGCACGAGCCGTCGGCGAGTGCCGCGGCGATCGCGCCGGCGGAACCCGTCTGAGCGATCTAGACCGGCGCCGCGCCTCTGACCACGGTGCGGTGCAGGATGCGGCGCTCGCGAGCCGTCTCGAAATTGGCGACGGCGCGATGCAAGAGGCAGCAATTGTCCCACATGACCAGATCGCCGACGCGCCAGCGGTGGGCGTAGACAAAGCAGCGCTGGGTCGCGTGCTCGACCAGCGCGTCGAGCAGTTCGCGTCCCTCGGCCGCGGGCAGGCCCGCGATGTGCGAGGAATGATTGCCCAGATAGAGCGCCTTGGCGCCGGTCTCGGGATGGCTGCGCACCAGCGGGTGGTCGACCGAAGGCTGCAGCTCCGGCCCGGACGCCGGCATCGAGCCCGGCGCAATCCAGCCTGGCGACATCGACCCTGGCGGCATCGTCCCTGGAGATCGGCGATCGGCGCTCGCCCCCCAGCGAAAGACGACGCGCAACCCATCGATGCGCCGCTTGGTCGCCGCCGGCAGCGCCTCATAGGCTTGGATCATGTTGGCGAATTCGGTGTCGCCGCCATTTGCCGGCACCTCGACCGCATAGAGCGTGGTCAGCCGCGGCGGCAACGCCCGATAGGCCTTGTCGGTGTGCCAGCGGTAGTTGCTGACCGGCGAGCCGGACCGGTCGGCGGGCTTGCCCTCGGCATCGAGGTTGGAGATCACATGCGCGACCCCATGCCGCTTCTGCGCGCCGGCCGGCGCGCCAGAGCGCTCGACCTCGCCGAAATTGGCCGAAAACTCGTATTGTTGCTGGCGCGACAGCGTCTGCCCAGGGAACACCAGGACATGGTGCCGATGAAAAGCGGCCAGAACCCGCTGCTTTGCCGCCGGCGCCAAAGGCTGCGACAGATCGATCCCGGCAAGGATCGCGCCGCCGGCCGGCGACAATGGCTCGACCGCGGCTTCGCCCGAGGCGCCCCGGCGCCGATCGACGGTTCGCCCGGGCACGGGCGCGCCGCTCGTCTCGATATGCCGCGCCGCAGCGGCGTTGCCGGTCATCGCGCGCCCTCCACTGTGACGCCGATCCGAGCATGGGGCCGCCGGGCCCTGTGGGCAAGTCCGAACTCGGGCGCCGCTGCAACCGAGATCCGCGGCGGCTTGCCTCGCGCCAGGCGGAAATGCGTGCTCCGACCCCGACAACGTCATAACGTCCTGCCACGCATCCAAGAGGCGGAGCGATTTTCGGGTGAACATCCTATTTTGTGGCGACGTGATGGGGCGCCCCGGCCGCGAGGCGATCAAAACCCATGTCCCGGGATTGCGGCGCGCGCTCGCCCTCGATCTTGTCGTGGTCAACGCCGAGAACGCGGCGCACGGGTTCGGCCTGACCGGGCGGCTCTGCGCCGAACTCTACGAGTGCGGCGTCGACATCCTGACCACCGGCAATCACGTCTGGGACCAGCGCGAGCTGATCGCATATATCGACACCGACCCATGCGTGCTGCGCCCGGCGAATTTTCCGCCCGGCACGCCCGGCGCCGGCTGGCGGCTGCACCCGGTCAAGGATCGGGGCGCGGTCCTGGTGATCAACCTGATGGGGCGGCTGTTCATGGACGCGCTCGACGACCCGTTCGCCCGGCTCGCCACGATCCTCGCCGACTATCCGCTCGGCGCGGGGGGTTCGCTCGGCGCCGGCGCGGCGGCGATTCTGATCGATTTTCATGCCGAGGCGTCGAGCGAGAAGATGGCGCTCGGCCATTTCGCCGACGGCCGCGTCTCGGCGGTGTTCGGGACCCACACGCACATCCCGACCGCCGACGCCCAGATCCTGCCCGGCGGCACCGCCTATCAGACCGACGCCGGAATGTGCGGCGATTATGATTCGGTGATCGGCCTGCAAAAGGCGGCGGCAGTGCGCCGCTTTGTCACCAAGATGCCGGGCGAGCGTCCGCAGGTCGCCGAGGGCGAGGGCAGCTTGTGCGGGATCCTGCTCGAGACCGACGATGCGAGCGGCCTCGCCCGCCGGGTCGAGCCGGTGCGGCTCGGCGGCCGCCTGGCCCCGCAGCTGCCGCGGCGCTGAACCGCGGCCGGTAAATTCACCTTCGAATGCTTTGCCAGATCCGCGATGGGGTGGCGGGCCCGGCAAGCTCGATGACGCCCCACCGGGCCAGTGCGTCGAGGATCGCATTGGCCACGGCCGGGAAGGCGGCGACGGCGCCCGCTTCGCCGCAACCCTTGACCCCCAACGGATTGGTCGTGCACCGGGTCGGGTTGAAGCCGATGTCCCAGGACGGCAGATCATCGGCGCGCGGCAAGGCGTAGTCCATCAGCGAGCCGGCAACGAGCTGGCCCGAGCCCGGGTCATAGACCGCGTGCTCGAACAGTGCCTGGCCGACCCCTTGGGCGATCGCGCCATGTGCCTGGCCGGCGGCGACCATCGGGTTGACCAGCACCCCATAATCGTCGACCGCGGTATAGCGGGCGATCGTCACCCGGCCGGTCTCGCGATCGACCTCAACCTCGGCGACGTGGGTTCCGTTCGGGTAGGTCATCCATTCCCGGGTCCAGTAATGATAGGTGTCGAGCGGCATGCCCTTGTCGCGGCCGATCGCAGCGATCTCGACCAGCCCGATCCGGCGGTCGGTGCCGGCGACGACGAAATCGCCGCCCTCAAAGCGGATGTCGGCCTCGGCCGCTTCGAGCGCCTCGGCGGCGATGCGGGTTCCCTTGGCGATGATCTCGTCGGCGGCGCGCCAGATCGCGGTGCCACCCATATAGGTCGCGCGAGAGCTGCCGTGGCCGCCGCCCGCCGCGATCAGATCGGTGTCGCCCTGGATCAGGCGGACGCGCTCGTTTGGCACCCCCAGGCGCTCGGCCACTATTTGCGGAAAGGTGGTCTCATGGCCCTGGCCGATGGTCTGGGTCCCGGTGATCAGGGAAAGAGTGCCGTCGGCCTCGAAGCGGATCTCGACATTCTCGCTCGGCGCCCCGCCGGTCGCCTTGATGTGGTAGGCAAAGCCGAGGCCGCGCAGCAGGCCCCGCGCCTCGCTCTGCGCGCGCCGCCCGGCGAACCCGGCGACGTTGGCCCGGTCGAGCGCACGATCGAAGGTTTCGGGGAAGGCGCCGCTGTCGACCGTGCTGCCGACGGCGTTGGTCATCGGCATCGCCGCCGCCGGAACCAGGTTTTTGCGCCGGAGCTCGGCGCGGTCGAAGCCGCCCTGTTGCGCGGCCCGGTCGATGAGCCGCTCGATGATGTTGACCGCCTCGGCAAAGCCGGGGCCGCGGGTGACGCCGACCGGTGCGGTGTTGGTCAGCACGCCGACAACCCGCAACGCCACCGCCGGGATGCGATAAACGGTGCCCGGCAGGTGCGCATACTGAAAGGTCTGCACCCCGCCGGCGCTGACCAGATAGGCGCCGGCATTGGCGGTGCTGTCGACCCGCAACGCCAGAAAGCGGCCCTGGGCGTCGAGCGCCAGCGCTGCCTCGGCCGATTGGTCGCGGGCCTGATGGTCGGCGAGAAAGACATCGCTGCGGGTGGCGATCCACTTGACCGGGCGGCCGACCCGCCGCGCCGCCCACAGCATCAGCACGTGCTCGGGATAGATGAAGTTCTTGGCGCCGAAGCCGCCGCCGACATCGGGTGCGACAAACCGCACCGCGGCTGGGGCCACCCCGAGCGCGCGGGCCGTATTGTCGCGGGTGGCGTGGATGCTCTGGCTCGAAACATAGGCGGTGTAGCGCCCATGCTCCGGGTCCCACATGCCAACGACGCCACGCGGCTCGATCGGGCTGGTGACGATACGGTGATTGTCGAGGCTGAGCTCGACGACATGCGCAGCCGCGGCAAAGGCCATCTCGACGGCGCCGCTGTCGCCGGTGCGCCAGTCGAAACAGAGATTTCCCGGGGCCTCGGCCACGAGCTGCGGCGCATCCGGCGCGCGGGCCGCAGCGGGGGTGATCACCGCCGGCAATCCCGCATAGTCGACGCTGACCGCCTCGGCGGCGTCGAGCGCCTGGTTGCGACTATCGGCGACGACGAGCGCCACCGGCTCGCCGGCATAGCGGACCTTGTCGGCGGCGAGCAAAGGTTGCGGGGCAAAGGCGAAGCGCTCGCCGGTGTGGACATTGGTCTCGGCGGTCGGCCGCAGCGGCTGCAGCCCATCGGCCTGCGCATCCGCAGCGGTCAGCACCGCCACCACCCCGGGCATCGCGCGCGCGGCCTTCGCATTGATTCGCTCGATCAGCGCATGCGCGTGCGGCGAGCGCAGCACCACCGCGTGGGTCAGCCCCGCAAAGGCGAGATCGTCGAGGTAGCGGCCACTGCCCTTCAGAAAGCGCACATCCTCGCGGCGCTTGGGCGCGTCGCCGATGCCGGAGCGAACCATCGCCATCGCACCCTCCTGTTGCCGGCCTGTTGCCGGCCTGAGCGAACCGCGGTTCGGGTCGCGCGCCGGTCGGGGCCGCCTGCAAAGGAGGCTGGCGAAGCAGCGCGAATCATGATCCTCTACCGGCCGATCGGGGGAGGCGGCAAGCAAATCCGCGCTTCCCGCCGATGGGGGTGGAGAGGCCGCGGATGGCCGTCGACCCAGCCGAGTACGCCGGCGGTGTCCTCGAAATCAACCTTGCGGGCATCGTCGCCAACTGGCGCCTGCTGTCGCAGCGCGTCGCCCCGGCGGGCTGCGCGGCGGTGGTCAAAGCGGACGCCTACGGGCTCGGCGCGGTGCCAGTGGCGAGCGCGCTCGCCGCTTCCGGCTGCCGGCGTTTTTTCGTCGCTACCCTGGACGAAGGAATAGCCCTGCGCGCCGCCTTGCCTGGCGCGACCGAGATCGCCGTGTTCAACGGCCCGCCGCCGGGCTCGGCCGCGGAGTTTGTGGCGCGCGGGCTCGTGCCGGTGCTGAACGACCCCGGCCAGATCGCCGAATGGGACCGCCTCGCCGCCGGGCGCGGGAATAAACTGCCAGCGATGCTCCACATCGACACCGGAATGGCCCGGCTCGGCTTGAGCGCGGCCGAGTTCGAGCAGATGGCCGAAGATCTGCGCCGGCCCGGCCCGATCTGCTGGCGCGCGGTGATCAGCCATCTCGCCTGCGCCGACGACCCGGCACATCCGCTCAACGCGGAGCAGCGCGCCCGCATCGTGGCCGCGCAATGCCGGCTCGCCGACATGCCGGCAAGCCTCGCCGCCTCGTCTGGGATCTTTCTCGGCCGCGATTTTCATTTCGATTTCGTTCGCCCCGGGGCGGCGCTCTACGGCATCAATCCGCAGCCCGGCCTGCCCAACCCGATGCGTCAGATTGTCCGTCTGCGCGCCAGAATCGTGCAAATCCGCTACGTTGACGCGGGTCAGCCGGTTGGCTACGGTGCGGCCCATGTGATGACCAGGGCGGGACGCTTGGCGACCGTCGCGGTCGGCTACGCCGATGGTTGGCTGCGCTCGATGAGCCATCGCGGATCGGGCAGCATCGGTGGCGTGCGCGTTCCTTTGCTCGGCCGGGTTTCGATGGATCTCGCGGTGTTTGACGTGTCTGCGGTCGACCCCTCGGCGGCGCGGCCGGGCTGCTTCATCGAGCTGTTGGGCGAGCCCTACGGGGTCGACGCCGCCGCCGCCGATTGCGGTACCATCGGGTATGAGATGCTGACGGCACTCGGCCGGCGCTATCATCGGGTCTATCGCGGCGGCCCAAGCTCAATTCTGCAATCGAGCCGATCACCTGAATGATCAAGTTTCTTGCCTCGATCGGCGCCGCGTTTTTCGGCTTCCTTGCCGCGACCGGGCGGATCGCGATCTTTGCCGGGGCAACGCTCACGACCGCGGTCTCGCCGCCGTTCTATCCTCGCGCGATACTGCGCCAGATGGTCGAGATCGGCTATTTTTCCCTGCCGGTGGTCGGGCTGACCGCGATCTTTACCGGCATGGTCCTGGCGCTCCAATCCTACACCGGGTTCAGCCGCTTTGCCGCCGAGGGCGCGGTGGCGACCGTCGTCGTGCTGTCGGTCACCCGCGAGCTCGGGCCGGTGATCGCCGGGCTGATGGTCGCCGGCCGGGTCGGGGCGGCAATGGCGGCCGAGATCGGCACGATGCGGGTCACCGACCAGATCGACGCCCTGACCACCTTGTCGACCAACCCGCTGCGCTATCTGGTGCTGCCGCGCCTGATCGCCGGGCTGGTGACGTTGCCGCTTCTGGTCGTCGTCGCCGACATCATCGGAGTGTTCGGCGGCTATCTCGTCGCGGTCTACCGGTTCGGCTTCAATCCGGCCGCCTATCTCGCCCGCACCCAGCAATATCTCGAGCTCGGCGACGTCGTCTCGGGCCTTGTTAAAGCCGCCGTGTTCGGCTTCCTGGTGGCGCTGATGGGCTGCTATCACGGCTATTATTCCCGCGGCGGGGCGCAAGGCGTGGGCCAGGCGACGACCGCTGCGGTGGTCTCGGCCTCGATATTGATTCTGTTCTTCGATTACGCCATCACCCAGGCGCTGTTTGCCCGATGAACTCGCCCCCGCGCAGCCAATGGCGATGACCGCCGCCGCGGCCCCGAAGATCGCCGTGCGCGGGCTACGCAAATCCTTTGGGCGCAACCGGGTGCTCGACGGCATCGATCTCGATTGCGCGCCGGGCAAGAGCCTCGTTGTCATCGGCGGTTCGGGCACCGGCAAATCGGTGCTGATCAAATGCATTCTCGGCCTGTTGCGGCCGGATTCCGGGTCGATCGCGATCGACGGCGCCGAAACCGTGCGGCTGCGGCGCGCCGCGCGCGAACGCATCTTGCAGAAATTCGGTGTGCTGTTTCAGGGGAGCGCGCTGTTCGACTCGCTACGGGTGTGGGAGAATGTCGCCTTCGGGCTGATCCAGGGGCGCGGCATGGAACGGCAGGCGGCGCGGAAAGTGGCGCTGACCAAGCTCGCCGCGGTCGGGCTCGGCCGCGAGGTCGGCGAGCTGCGGCCGGCCGAGCTGTCGGGCGGCATGCAAAAGCGGGTGGCGCTGGCCCGCGCGGTCGCCGCCGATCCGGAAATCATCTTCTTCGACGAGCCGACGACCGGCCTCGATCCGATCATGGCCGACGTGATCAACGACCTGATCGTCAAATGCGTGCGCGAATTGGGTGCGACCGCGGTGTCGATCACCCACGACATGGTCAGCGCCCGCAAGATCGCCGACCGGATCGCGATGCTGCACAAAGGACAGATCGTCTGGCACGGAGCAGCGGCCGAAATCGATCGGTCTGGCAACCCCTATGTCGACCAGTTCATCAACGGGCGGGCCGAAGGGCCGATCCACATGGATGTCGGCCGCGCATGAGCGCCGCAGCCGCCGGTCGCCCGCTCCGGGCCGTGATCGTCCATCGGTTCGCTGCCCGATGCCTCGTCTGATTCGGGGCGGTTGAGCGATGGCGCGGGCCCAGGCGCGATTCGTCTGCCAGCGCTGTGGTGCCGCATACCCCAAATGGACCGGCCGGTGCGAGGATTGCGGGGCCTGGAACAGCCTGATCGAAGAGCAGCCGCGCGAACGGGTTCCCAAGGGCCTCGACCGCCACGACGGCCGCACCCTCGACTTTGTCGGGCTGACCGGGCCGAGCCTCTTGCCGCCTCGCCGGCAGACCGGCATCGCCGAACTCGACCGGGTATGCGGCGGCGGGTTTGTGGCGGGCTCGGCGGTCCTGGTCGGCGGTGATCCCGGCATCGGCAAATCGACCCTGTTGCTGCAGGCCGCGGCGGCGATCGCGTCCGGTGCCGGCAAAGGAGCCGGGGCGGTCTACATCACCGGCGAGGAGGCGATCGACCAGGTGCGCCTGCGCGCGCTGCGGCTCGGCGTCGCGGCCTGCCCGGTGCGGCTGGCCACGGCGAGCAGCGTGCGCGATATCCTCGCCTCGCTCGACCGCGCCGACCCGCCGGATCTGGTGGTCATCGATTCGATCCAGACCATGTACCTCGACACCCTCGACAGCGCCCCCGGCACGGTCAGCCAGGTGCGCGGCGCGGCACAGGAATTGATCCGGGTCGCCAAGGAGCGCGGCTTCGTCTTGATCCTGGTCGGCCACGTGACCAAGGAGGGGGTCATCGCCGGGCCGCGGGTGCTCGAGCACATGGTCGACACCGTCTTGTATTTCGAGGGCGAGCGCGGGCATCGGTTCCGCATCCTGCGCGCGGTCAAGAACCGCTTTGGCGCCACCGACGAGATCGGCGTGTTCGAGATGAGCGACCGCGGCCTGATCGAAGTGCCAAACCCCTCGGCGCTGTTTCTCGGCGGCCGTCAGGCGGCCGGAGCGGACCGCGGCGGCGAAGGCGGCGACGACCCGGCCGATCAATCGAGCCCCAGCGCGGTCAGCGGCACCGCGGTGTTCGCCGGCATCGAGGGCACCCGTCCGGTGCTGGTCGAGGTGCAGGCCCTGGTGGCACCGGCCTTGCTCGGAACTCCGCGGCGGGCGGTGGTCGGCTGGGATGGCACCCGGCTGGCGATGATCACCGCGGTGCTTGATGCGCGCTGCGGGCTGTCGCTCGGCGCCAACGACATTTATCTCAACATCGCCGGCGGCTTGCGCATTGCCGAGCCGGCGGCGGATTTGGCGGTGGCGGCGGCCTTGCTCTCGGCTCTGAGCGACGACCGCGGTCCCCGCCGACGCCGTGGTTTTTGGCGAGATCGCGCTGTCGGGCGAGGTGCGACCGGTCGGCCATAGCGAAGCCCGCCTCAAGGAGGCGCACAAGCTCGGTTTTGCCGAAGCGTGGGTCCCGAGCCGAGGCGGTAAGGGACGCGGCCCCGCCGCCCTGTCCGGGCCAAGCGTGGTGGCGATGGCGCATCTGAACGATCTGGTCGCGCGCCTGTCGCCAAAGCGCGCGTCGCCGCGCCCTGAGCGGAGCCGCCGGCCGCTCGGAGTGGCGCGGTGAACGCCGTCGACCTTTCGGTGCTCGCGGTCATCGCGCTTTCGGCGGTGTTCGCCTTCGCCCGCGGATTCGTGCGCGAGGCCTTGTCGATCGTCGCCTGGGCGGGTGCCGCGCTGATCACGCTTTATGGGTTCAATTACACCAGTGCCATCGTCGCCCATTTTGTCCGCACGCCGTTGCTCGCCGACCTGATCGCCGGCGCCGGTCTGTTCATCCTCTCGCTGATCGGGCTGACGATCCTGACCGGCTATTTCGCCGGTCGGGTCAAATCGAGCGCGCTGTCGCCGATCGACCGGACCTTGGGGCTGGTGTTCGGGGTGGTGCGCGGCGCCATCCTGGTGTCGCTCGCCTATCTGGTGCTCGACATCAGCCTGCCGCCGACCGGCCGCCCGGGCTGGCTGCAGGACGCCAGAACCCAGCCCTTTCTGGCGCAAGGCGCGAACCTCCTGCGCGGGCTGATGCCGCAATCCCTGCAAGTGGAAACCGCGTCAGCGGTTGACGGCAGCCGACATGCGCTGAGCCAAGCCCAAGCGGCCCGCGATGCGATGGGAGCGCTATCGGCGCCGGCCGCCCCGATCCCGCCAAAGCCTGCCGACACGTCGGCACCGGCCTACAAGCCCGCCGAGCAGCGCGATCTCGACCGGCTTATTAACAACGCGCAATAGCGGGGTTGCGGCATGGCGTCCCACTCGCATTGGCGCCCTCGGGCGACCATTTCTGGGGAGCCGAGACGAGGATCGCCCATGCTCCCGACCGGTCCAGCGACCGCCGCCAACCTGACCGCCGGCCATCCGATCGCCGCACCGGGCGATGACGACCCTGCGGACGCCGATCATCTGCACGAGGAATGCGGCGTGTTCGGGGTTTACGGTCACTCCGAGGCGGCAGCGCTGGTCGCCCTCGGCCTGCACGCGCTGCAGCATCGCGGGCAGGAGGCGGCCGGCATCGTCGCCTATGACGGCGAGCAGTTCAGCGCCCATCGCGGGATGGGCCAGGTCAGCGACAATTTCAGCTCGAAAGAGGTGATCGCGAGGCTGCCGGGGCGGACCGCGATCGGTCATGTGCGCTATGCCACGACCGGCGAGGTGGCGCTGCGCAACGTGCAGCCGCTATTCGCCGATTTCGAGTTCGGCGGCCTTGCGATCTGCCATAACGGCAACCTGACCAATTCCTACCAGCTGCGCCGGCGCCTGGTGCATCGCGGCAGCTTGTTCCAATCCACCAGCGACACCGAGGTCATCGTCCACCTGATCGCCACCAGCCTCAAGGAGACTGTTGTCGACCGGCTGACCGACGCGCTGCGCCAGGTCGAGGGCGCCTATTCGCTGGCGGCATTGTCGCAGGACGAGATGATCGCGGTGCGCGACCCCTTGGGGGTGCGGCCGCTGGTCCTAGGCCGGCTCGGCGAGGCATGGATCGTGTCATCGGAGACTTGCGCGCTCGACATCATCGGCGCCGATTTCGTGCGCGACGTCGCCGCCGGAGAGATCCTGATCATCGACGCCGACGGGGTGCGCAGCGTGTTGCCGTTCGGCCACCGCGACAGCCGCTTCTGCGTCTTCGAGCACATCTATTTCGCCCGGCCCGACAGCGTCGTCGAGGGCACCAGCGTCTACGAGGCGCGCAAGAGAATCGGCCGCGAGCTCGCCCGCGAAAGCCACGTCGATGCCGACATCGTCGTGCCGGTGCCCGATTCGGGCGTGCCGGCGGCGCTCGGCTATTCCCAGGAATCGGGAGTGCCGTTCGAATTGGGCATCATCCGCAACCATTATGTTGGGCGCACCTTTATCGAGCCGACCGAGCAGATCCGCCACCTTGGCGTGCGCCTGAAGCACAACGCCAGTCGCGCCAATCTTGCCGGCAAGCGGGTCATCCTGGTCGACGATTCGATCGTGCGCGGCACCACCTCGATCAAGATCGTCGAGATGGTCCGGCGCGCCGGAGCGCGCGAGGTTCATATGCGGATCTCGAGCCCGCCGACCAGCCATTCCTGTTATTACGGCATCGCCACCCCGGCGCGCGACCAGCTGCTCGCCGCCCGCTATGACGTCGCGGCGATGGCCGACTACATCGGGGTCGACAGCCTCGCCTTTCTGTCGATCGAAGGCCTCTACCGGGCGATGGGCGAGGCTGGCCGCGACCCGCTGGCGCCGCGCTTCTGCGATGCCTGCTTTACCGGCGACTATCCGATCCCGCTGATCGACGCCGATGACGGCAAGGTCTCGGTGCAGCTCTCGTTGCTGGCCGAGCCGGCCTGAAGTCGGCGCGCTGATGGTCGAGGGTGGGGCAACGGGCGGGCGGCTCGCCGGCAGCATCGCGCTGATCACCGGCGCCTCGCGCGGCATCGGTGCCGCGGTGGCGCGGCGTTTCGCAGGCGAGGGGGCGCATGTCGTCTTGGCGGCGCGCACCGTCGGCGGCCTCGAAGAGCTCGACGACGCGATCCGCGCCGAGGGCGGCAGCGCCACCCTGGTGCCGCTCGATTTACGCGATTTCGTCAAGATCGACCAAATGGCGGCGGCTTTGTTCGAACGCTATCGCCGGCTCGACATCCTGGTCGGCAATGCCGGTGAACTCGGCGTGTTCACCCCTTTGGCGCAGGTTCCGCCGGCAATGTGGAACGAGGTCGTCAACCTCAACCTGACCGCCAACTGGCGCCTGATCCGGGCGATGGACCCGCTGCTGCGCGCCGCTCCGGCCGGGCGGGCGATCTTTGTTACGAGCGGCGCCGCGCGCAGCACCTACGCCTATTGGGGGCCGTACGCGGTCAGCAAGGCCGGCCTCGAAGAGCTGGTGCGGATCTATGCCGCCGAGATCGCCCGGACCAGGGTGCGGGTCAACCTGATCGATCCCGGCGTGGTGCGCACCCGGCTGCGCACCCGCGCATTTCCGGGCGAGGAGCCGAGCCTGCTGCCGCCGCCGGAAAGCGTCGCCGAGGCTTTTCTCAACCTCGCCGTGCCGGAATGCGAGCGCAACGGCGAACTTGTCCGGATCTCTGCCGCGGCGGCATAGAAAAATCCGCGGCCTGTTATTTTGTGGTTTTGGTGCTCGCCGCCTTTTTCGTGTGCATGCGCTGGCCGGCGGCGTGAAAGCCCGACTGATCGGCCTCCTTTTGGCACATGAAGGCACCGTGCTTGGTCTTGCCGTAATAGCGGTTGCCCTTGGTGTGGTAGGCCTTGGAGCCGGCGAGGTTGACCCAGACCACCGTATCGCTCGGGCAATGCGATTTGGCCGCCTGCTCCGAGCTAAACTGGTCGGTGGCAAGGCTCGAACTCTCGCTCGGCCGCGCCTTTTTGCCGTGCAGGGAAGACGTCGCAGCCGGATGCGCGGGCGGCGTTTGCGCCGCAACCTGGCCCGAAGCGGCGATGACCAACGCCGCCCCAAGCGCAACCATTTGCATGGTCGCGCCCACGCGGCGGAGTGCCGCGATAATCTCCGTCATGCCGCCGTCCCCCTTCTGCACCATTGCCAACCCCGGTGGCCCCTCGACCGATTTCCAGGGCCGCAATATTCATATCGCGCGGTACCGAGGCAGTAAAGAACCCACAACTCCGATGACGGTTCGTCAATTTCCGCGCGATTGGGCTTCCAACACTCCCGCCCGGTTGGGAGCCGCCTCGAGGCTGGGCAAGAACCCTGCTCACCGGCCACTGAACTCGCCGCCCCGCCGAGGCCCGGCCCCGCGCGTCTACGGCACGAGTGGATAACAGCTGGTAGAGCATTGCCATTGTTCGAAATTTCCGCGCGGTGGAGCAATCGGTCCGGGCCCCAGCCGGGAAGACGATAGGAGGATTTGCCAAGCTTCAATCTCGATCGGGATGCGTGCCCGGTCGCCCGGTCGGCACCGCGGCGATGCGAACAGCCCTTATTGCCCGCTATAGGGGTTCTTGCCCTGCCGCAGCATCAGCCGAATCGGGCTGCCGGGAAGGCCGAAAGCCTCGCGCAGCGCGTTGACCAGGTAGCGCCGGTACGAATCGGGCAACTCGCTCGGCTTGGAGGCGAACAGCGCGAAGCTCGGCGGCCGGGTATTGACCTGGGTCAAATAGCGCAGGCGCAGCCGCCGGCCGGCGACGAGTGGCGGCGGGTGCCGCTGTTCGGTGGCGGCGAGCCAGCGGTTGAGCGAGGCGGTCGAGATCCGCCGGTTCCACACCGTGTCGGCGGCGACGACCGCCTCCATCATCGCCTCGATACCGTAGCCGGTCAGCCCCGATACCGGGACGAGGGCGACGCCCTGAACCTGCGGCAGCGAGATCGAAGCCCGTTCGCGCAATTGCCGCAAGGCCGCCGCACTATTCGCCACTGCATCCCATTTGGTCGCGGCCAGGACCAAGGCGCGGCCCTCCTCGGCGACCATCCGCGCAATCGTCAGATCCTGCCGTTCGAGCGGCTGCAAGGCGTCGACAACCAGGACCACGCACTCGGCAAAGCGGATCGCGCGCAGCGCGTCACCGACCGAGAGCTGCTCGATCTTGTCGTCGACCCGCGCCCGCCGACGCATCCCGGCGGTGTCGACGAGACAGATCGGCCGGCCCCGCCACACCCAGCCGACGGCGATCGCATCGCGGGTGACCCCGGCTTCGGGGCCGGTCAACAGCCGCTCTTCGCCAAGCAGGCGATTGACCAGGGTCGACTTGCCGACATTGGGGCGGCCGACAATCGCGAGCTGGAGCGGCTTCTGCGGCATCGCGGGGGCTGGGTCCGCGGCCGCTTCCGGCGCGCCTTGCGGAGCTGGCATAAGCTCGGCGGCAAACGGCGCCAGGCGCTCGTAAAGCATCGCCAGCCCCTCGCCATGCTCGGCCGAAATCGGCACCGGATCGCCCAGACCGAGCCGATAGGCTTCGCCGATGCCGGGGAGCGTCGCGCGGCCTTCGGTCTTATTGGCGACGACGACGACCGGCTTGCCGCAGCGCCGCAGCCAGCCGGCAAAATGCCGGTCGGCTTCGGTGACGCCGGCCCGCGCATCGATGACGAGGAGCGCCAGATCGGCTTCGGCCAGCGCCTGCTCGGTCTGCTCCTGCATACGCCCGGCAAGCGAGGCCGGCGCCGCCTCGGCGAGCCCGGCGGTATCGATCGCTCGGAATTCGAGATCGGCTATGCGGGCCGCCCCCTCGCGCCGGTCGCGGGTCAGCCCCGGCGTGTCGTCGACCAGGGCCAGCCGGCTGCCCACGAGCCGGTTGAACAAGGTCGACTTGCCGACGTTGGGGCGTCCGAGGATCGCGACCACAAGGCTCATCGGGAGGCGCTAAAGGGCCGGGCCGGGTCAGCGATAGGCGGAAAGCTCGCCGTCGTCGCTCAGCACATAGAGGGTGTTGTTGGCGATGACCGGGTCGACAAACGCACCGCCTGGTATCTGCTGGCGGCCGAGCGGCGCTCCGGTATAGGGCGAGACAGATAGCGCCCAGCCGTTCGACGACAACAAGATCAGCCGGTCGCTGCCGAGCACCGGCCCGGCCCATTCGATCGGATCCTCCTTGGCCTTCTCATCCTCGTAGCTCGGCAGTTGGCGCACCCAGCGCACCTTGCCGTCATTCCGGGTCAGACAGATCAGCTCGTTGTCGTTCGACAGCACATAGACATAGTCGCCGGCGACCCAAGGGCCGTGGGTCGAGCCGATGTCCTGCTCCCAGTTGCGCTCGCCGCTGCGCAGATCGATCGACACCATGCGCCCGCTATGGCTGACGGCGAAGACCCGGCCGCGATCGATAACCGGCCGGCCGCGGATATCGGCCAACGCCGAAACCGCGTCGGAGTTGCGCGCCGCGGCGAGATTGTCGGACCATAATGACCGCCCGTTCTCGACGGTCAGGGCATATAGCTCGCCCGAGGAGTAACCAACCACGACGACTTCGCCCTCGACGGCCGGGCTCGAGCTGCCGACCAGCCCGGCGGTCTCCGGAATGCCGTCCTGGCTCCACAGCCGCCGCCCGTCATCGGTCGCCAGCGCCACCAGCTCGTTCTCGACGGTCACGACAAACACCCGGCCGTCGGCCACCGTCGGACCGCTGCGCACCGGGGCGCCGACGCCGGTCTTCCAGATCACCTTACCGTTATTCGGATTGAGCGCCAATACCTGGGCGTAGCCGGTCGATACGAAGAGGCGCCCCTTCCAGTACGCGATCCCGCCGCCAAAGGAATTGCCGTGCCTGCTCGGCTTGACATCCACTTGCCAGATGCGCGCGCCGTTCGAGGCCGCGTAGGCGCCGACCTCGGAGCCGCCATCCATCGCATACACCCGCCCGTTCTCCACCACCGGCTGGGCCAGGACCTGGGTATACCGCCCGGAGCCCTCGCCGACGCTGACCTTCCAGGCCGGAGTGAGCTGGTATGGCAGCGCCAGATGCTGCATGGCATGGTTCGGATACCCGCCGGGCTCGGGCCAGTCGGTGTTGACCGTCGGCTTCGGCAGGCTGATCGCGATCCGGGCGAGGTTCGGATCAGGCTTGAGCTCGCGATCGAGGCTGAGCACCGAGATCCGCTCGCCCGGCAGCGGCTGCTTCTTGCTGGCGAACCAGCTGCACCCGCCGAGCGGCACTCCGACAAGCAACAACAGGACAACAACGGCAGAGCGGGACATCGCGCGGTTGCAACCTGGATTAGGGGCCAAGCGCCGCCGCCATCTCGGCCGCCCGGGCGCGCACCCCGCGGGGTGCGGCCAGATCATCGGCGAGCGTGTCGTAGAGGGCCAGCGCGCCCTTGTCGTCGCCGAGCCGGAGCTTGGCCGCGGCGGTCAATTCGAGCGCGGTCGGGCGCCATGGACTGCCAGGAGCCGTCAGCGGCGCCAGACGGGTGACCGTCGCCCGCGGATCGGCCTCGGGCGTCGCCTGCATGACCGACAGCAGCACCGCCAGATCGCGGAACGCCGGATCGACGCCCCCCGACTTGGCGATGCGATCGTAAATTGCGACCGCAGCCTTGCGATCACCCGACTTGACCCGCATGGCCGCGTCCTCAAACGAGGCCAGAATCGAGTAGCCGCCGCCTTCGCGCGCGATCGAGGCAAAAACGATCGCGGCATCGGCGGTCCTGCCGGCGCCGGCCAAACCCATCGCCCCGGCATAGCGGGCCGACTGCGCCTGACGCTCGGCGAGCTCGTGCGCGCGCCATGCCACGTAGCCGCCGGCGATCGCCAGGGCCAGCGCCGCCGCGGCGATCACATAGCGCCCGTAGCGCGACCACAGCTTTAGGAGATTGTCGCGACGAAGCTCCTCGTCGATCTCGCGGAAGATGTCGCTCACACAAGCTCCGGCTGGCCCTCGCTGGAAAGGCGGCTACCATATCCGCTCGCCGCGAGGGAGGCAAATCGCGCCCGCCGAGCCGGCGCAGCGGACCCCCGGCCCGCCCTGGGCACCCCGCCTTGACAAGCGGCGCGGTTCCATGCCGTGTACCGGCTCGCCTGCAACCCTGCGCCGGACCGCCGCCAATGCACGCCTATCGCACCCACACCTGCGCCGCGCTGCGCCTCGCCGATGCGGGGCAGCCGGCCCGGCTGTCGGGGTGGGTCCACCGCAAGCGCGATCATGGCCAGCTGCTGTTTATCGATTTGCGCGATCACTATGGCATCACCCAATGCGTGATCGACGCCTCCTCGCCATTGTTCGCCGCGGCCGACGCGCTGCGCCTGGAGAGTGTCGCGACGATGACCGGGCGGGTCGCCGCTCGTTCTACCGACACCGTCAACCCCGGGCTCGCCACCGGCGAAATCGAGCTCGTGATCGCCGCGATCGAAACTCAGTCGGAAGCCTTGCCGCTGCCCTTCCCGGTCAATAGCGACGCCGAATACCCCGAGGAGATGCGCCTCGCCTATCGCTTTCTCGATCTGCGGCGCGAGCGCATGCACGCCAACATCATGCTGCGCGCGCAGGTCATCGCCTCGATCCGCCGGCGGATGATCGTCCAGGGTTTTGCCGAGTTCCAGACGCCGATCCTGACCGCCGATTCACCCGAGGGCGCGCGGCCCTATTACGTGCCGAGCCGGCTGCACCCAGGCGAGTTCTACGCGCTGCCGCAGGCGCCGCAGCAATTCAAGCAATTGCTGATGGTGGCCGGGTTCGATCGCTATTTCCAGATCGCACCGTGCTTTCGCGACGAAGCCGGCCGCGCCGACCGCGCGCCGGGCGAGTTCTATCAGCTCGATCTCGAAATGTCGTTCGTGACCCAGGAGGATGTGTTTGCCGCGGTCGAGCCGGTGTTGCACGGGATCTTCGAGGAATTCGGCGACGGCCGGCCGGTCACGCCGGCGCCGTTTCCGCGCATCGCCTACCACGATGCGATGCAGCGCTTCGGGACCGACAAGCCCGATCTGCGCAACCCGATCGAGATGCGCGATGCGACCGCGCATTTTCGCGGCTCGGGGTTCAGGGTGTTTGCCAATATGGTCGCGGCCGACGACGACGTCCGCGTCTGGGCGATCCCGGCGCTTAACGGCGGGAGCAGGGCGTTTTGCGATCAAATGAATTCCTGGGCCCAGTCGGAAGGCCAGCCGGGACTCGCCTACATTTTCTTCCGCGACGGCGAGGGTGCGGGACCGGTCGCCCGCAATCTCGGGCCGGCGCGGACCGAAGCGCTACGTGCCGAACTCGGCCTCGGCGACGGCGATGCAGTGTTTTTCGTGGGCGGCGTGCCGCGCCAATTCGCCCCGTTTGCGGCGGCCGCGCGCGTGAAGATCGGGCGCGATCTCGGCCTCGCCAGGGATGGCGCTTTCGAGTTCTGCTGGATCGTCGATTTCCCGATGTACGAGCTCGACCAGGAGACCGGCCGCACCGATTTCAGCCATAATCCGTTCTCGATGCCGCAAGGCGGACTGGCCGCGCTCGAGCAGCAGGATCCGCTCGAGATCGTCGCCCACCAGTACGATATCGTCTGCAACGGGGTCGAGCTGGCCTCCGGCGCGATCCGCAATCACCGCCCCGAAATCATGTACCAGGCCTTTGCCATCGCCGGCTATCCCGCGGCCGAGGTCGAAGCCCGCTTCTCGGGCATGCTCAACGCCTTCCGCTATGGCGCACCGCCGCATGGCGGGCTGGCGCCCGGCATCGACCGCATCGTCATGCTGTTGGCCGATACGCCGAACATCCGCGAAGTTATCGCGTTCCCGATGAACCAGCAGGCCCGCGACCTGTTGATGCAGGCACCGGCGCCGATCTCGCCGGAGCGCTTGCGCGAATTGCACCTCCGGGTGGTCACCCCGGACCAGGCGGGAGCAAAGCCCTGACCCGCCCCACACCGGGCCGCGCCGGCGTTGCCGCGATGATCGCCGGTCGCCTCCTCGCCTTTGCATTTGCGCTGGGGCTTGCTGCCACGGCAGCGCAGGCGGTCGAAATCGCGCCGCACCGGGCGCTCTATTCGATGAGCCTGGGATCGACCCGAACTGATTCAGGGGTGATCGACGCCAACGGCTCGATGGATTACGAGTGGGGCGAGACCTGTAACGGCTGGACCATCGAGCAGCGCTATCGGCTCAAGATGCGCTATGCCGAGAGCCACGATGTCGAGATCGCTTCGAGCTTTGTCACCTGGGAGTCGAAAGACGGGCTGCGCTATCGCTTCAACCAGCGGCAGACGCGAAACGGCCGTCTCGATCAGGACATCCGCGGCGAGGCCCAGCTCGACGGCCCCGGCAAGGGCGGCGTCGCCGTATTCACCAAGCCGCACACGCATATCATCCAGCTGGCGCCCGGCGTGCTGTTTCCCAGCGCGCACACGATCCTCTTGATCAACAAGGCCGAGGCGGGACAAACCTTCGTCTCCCGCCAGGTGTTCGACGGCGCCGCCGACGAGAATGCGGTTCAGGTTTCGGCCGTCATCGGCTCCCGGGTTACCGCCGACCCGGCCTCGGCCAAGCTCAGCCCGCTGCTGGAACGCCCCGGTTGGTATGTCCGGCTCGCCTTCTTCCCGGTCGATGCGAGTGCCGAGGAGCCCGATTACGAGCTCGGGATGCACCTTCTTGACGACGGCGTCTCGCGCGACATGGTGATCGATTACGGCGATTATTCGATCCGCGCCAAGCTCGACGACATCGAGGCGCTGGGCAAGCCGCATTGCTGATCGGCGTCCGAAGCTGAGCTGATCGATCCCGCGGGACCCGTGCGCTGTGCTGGTCGGCATTGCCGGCGGCAGTCCGGCGGCATTTGCCGGCGGCAGGACCGGGCATCGACGGCGTGCTCATCAAATATTAAACCCGAGCCGTTAAACCCGATCGCCAGCATCGCGAACACGGGGAACCATGCGCATGTCGCTCACCCGCTTTGCCGTCATTTGAGCACCCTTTTTCAGGCCCGCGAACATGATACCCGCTGCTCCGATATCCGAAGGCGCAGGCTCCCGGCCGCAGCGCCGGCAAATCTTGATCGTCGAGGACAATGATCTCAATATGAAGCTGTTCAACGATCTTCTGTTGGCGCATGGTTACGAGACCTTGCAGACCAAGGACGGCGTCGAGGCGTTGGTGTTGGCCCGCCTGCATCGCCCCGGTCTGATCTTGATGGACATTCAGCTGCCCGAGGTCTCGGGCCTAGAAGTCACCAGATGGATCAAGGAAGACGAACAGCTTAAAGCGATCCCGGTCATTGCTGTTACCGCGTTCGCGATGAAAGGAGATCGTGAAAAAATGCGGAGCGGCGGCTGCGAGGATTACATCGCGAAACCGATTTCGGTGACGAGCTTTCTGCAAACGGTTGGGCGATTCCTCGCTTAGAAATGCGCAATCGCCTGAGAGACATATCAACTAATTTGCGAGAGATCGATGTCGGGGCGGGTACTGGTCGTCGATGATATAGAAATCAACGTCAAGCTGCTCGAGGCCAAGCTGTCGAGCGAGTATTTCGACGTGCTGGCCGCCTACAGCGGTAGCGCCGCCTTGGAGATTGCCGAGGCCGAGTTGCCCGACGTTATCCTGCTCGACGTGATGATGCCGCGGATGGACGGTTTCGAGGTCTGCCGCCGGCTGAAGGCAAACCCGCGGACTGCCGATCTACCGGTGGTCATGGTGACGGCGTTGTCCGACGTCGCCAACCGGCTGCGCGGGCTCGAAGTCGGGGCCGATGATTTCCTGACCAAGCCGGTCAGCGACATTGCCCTGTTCGCGCGGGTGCGCTCGCTGGTTAGGCTGCGGCGGATGATGGAGGAGTGGCGGCTGCGCGACGAGATCTGCGGCCGCTTTGGCGGCGCCGCCGCGGCGGCGGCCGAGGATGGCGGGCCGGCCCGCATTCTGATCGTCGAAGAGGACGCGTTCGCCGCGGCCAGGATTGCCGAGACCTTGGCGGTTGCCGATCAGGTGACGGTGGTTGGCAGCTGCACCGAAGCCCAATCGCGCCTCGATCCTCGGACCGAGCTGATCATTATCAGCCTGACTAGCCCTGACCCCGACCCGCTGCGCCTGGTCTCGCAATGCCGAACCAACGAGCTGTTCCGTCAATTGCCGATTCTGCTGATCGCGGCGGACCGCGATCTGCCCCGCCTTGCCAAGGGCCTCGATCTCGGGGCGAACGACTATCTGATCCGCCCGGTCGACCGCAACGAGCTGTTGGCGCGCACCGGCATCCAGATCCGGCGAAAGCGGCTGCAGGATCGCCTCAGCGAAAACTATCACCGCAGCATGTCACTGGCGCTGGCCGACGAGTTGACCGGCCTCTACAACCGACGGTATTTGCTGGCCCATCTCGACGAGCTGGTCGCGCGGGTCAACCGGGACGGCGTCGGCGCGGCGCTCCTGCTGGTCGACATCGATCATTTCAAGCGGGTCAACGACACCTATGGTCATGCTGCCGGCGACGACGTGCTGCGCGAGCTGTCGGCCCGAGCGATGAAGGCGGTCCGCAGCGTCGATCTGGTCGCTCGGCTGGGCGGCGAGGAATTTGTCGTGGTCATGCCCGAGACTGATCCGACGATCGCCGCCGCGGTGGCCGAGCGGTTGCGGCTGGCGGTGGCCGGCGAACCGTTCATCATCCGCGCCAGCGGCGAGCGGTTGGGGATCACGGTCAGCATCGGGGTAACCACCGCAACGCCATGGCGCGAGCATCGCGACCGGCTGCTCAAGCGCGCCGACGACGCGCTCTACCAGGCTAAGGCGCAGGGCCGCGACCGCTGCGTTGTCCGTCCTGCCCGAGTTTGGTGCGCACATTGGCGGGCTGCCGCAACCGCGCGAGCAAATGCCGCTCTAGCGACGGTCCGCAGCGGCAAGCCCCCCACGGCACGCGACGAGCGGCCTAGGACGTCTCGTTCCAGGAAGCGATGTCGAGCCAGGTGCTCTGATAGGTCGCACCTTCGCCCAGATCGGTGTAGCGGTCCGAGCATAGGAGATTGATTGTGCCCGATCCGGTCTCGGCATCGGGGCGTTGGCCGGGAACTAGGACGACGCCCGGCTGAACCTCGTCGCCGATGCGCAGGACCAGGCCGACCGAGCCGCGCTCGTTGAACAATCGCACCCTCTGGCCGTCGGTGAAGCCGCGGGCATGTGCCTCGTGCGGATGCAGCATGCAAAAGGGCGGGCCCTCGCGCCGGCGCAGGAATTCGACGCCGGAAAATGCGGTGTGGCTCTGGAAGTAGCCGGGCGCGGTCAGGAGGCGCAGCGGCCAGCGTGCCGCCTGCCGTTCCTCTTCCGGATCGGGCCGCCAATCGGGCATCGGCGGCAGTCCCAGCGCCGCCATCTGGTCGGAATAGAATTCGAGCTTTCCCGAGGGCGTGCGAAACTGCTGCCCGCCTTGCGGCGCCAGGCGCACCGGCCCGGCCGCGCCAATCTGCACGGGGTCGAGCGCCCGGGCGCCACCCCTTGCACCTTTCAGCATCGCCGCGGCGATCTCGTGCGGCGCCATGCGGAAAACCGCGTCGGCAAGTCCCAGCCGCGCCGCCAAAGCCTGGGCCACGCGAACGTTCGACCAGGCCTCGCCCTGGGGCGGCACCGCGGCTGGGGCGTATTGCAGGTAGTAGGTGCCGTAGGCGCGGTAGAGATCCTCGGTTTCGAGATAGCTGGCCGCCGGCAGAACGATGTCGGCATAGCGCGCAGTCACCGACAAAAACGGGTCGTGGACCACGGTGAACAGATCGTCACGCGCCAGCCCGCGACGCACCTTGCCGGCGTCGGGACAGGTCACTGCCGGATTATTGGCGGCGACGAACAGCCCGCGGATCGGCGGGTCGGCTAGCTCGAGCAAGGCCTCTCCGAGGCGCAGATGGTTGACCGTCCGGGTCTCGGCCGGGCCGGACGGCTTGCGCACAAAATCGTAATCGAGATCGCACGAGGCAGCGGTCAGCAGCAGAGCGCCGCCGCCCTCCCGGCCGTAAGCGCCGGTCACTCCCGGCAGCAGCGCCACCGCGCGCAACGCCTGGCCGCCTCGGGCGAGCCGGGTCATGCCTTCGCCGAGCCGGATGAATGACGCCTTGGCGCGGCCGTAGAGTGCCGCGAAATCCTCGATCTCGGCGGTCCCGAGGCCGGTGATCGCGGCGGCGCGCTCGGGCGGGAAGCCCGGTAGCACGTCGCGCTCGAGCCGCTCGAAGCCCGTCGTATGCCGGGCGAGATAGGTACGATCGCACAGCCCGTCGCGCACCAGAATATGCATGACCCCCAGCGCCAGGGCCGCATCGGTGCCGATGCGGATGGCGAGGTGCCGGTCGGCCTGGCGCGCGGTGCGGCTGCGGCGCGGGTCGATGACCACGAGCCTGACGCCGCGCTTACGCGCCGCCTCGACCTTGGCCCAGAAATGCACGTTGGTGGCGACGAGATCAGCGCCCCAGGCGACGATCAGATCGGCGTCGACCACCGCTTCGGGGTCGGCGCCGCCAATAGGTCCGACGGTCATGTCCCAAGCGGTCTCGCAGCAGGTGTCGCACACCGTGCCGGCGCGCAGGCGGCTCGTTCCCAGCGCATGAAACAGCCCGTTGACCAAGCCGCGATTGATCTGCCCTTGATGCGCGCTATAGGCGTAGCCGAGCAAGGCCAGCGGGCCCGATTGGGCGATGATCGCCTGCCAGCGCGCGACAATCTCGTGGAGCGCCTCCTCCCAGCCGATTGGCGCGAACCGGCCCTCGCCCTTGGGCCCGGCCCGGCGCAGCGGCGTCGCCACGCGCTCGGGCGAATGCACCAGTTCGGCATCGCGGTTGACCTTGGCACAGGCGAACCCGGCGGTGAAAGGCTGATCCGGGTCGCCGTCGATACGCTTGACGCGGCCACCCTCGACCCGCGCCAATAACGAGCACATATCGGGGCAGTCATGCGCACAGACGACGCGAACCGTGTCCACGAATTTTATCCCTTCGGCCCCGGCCTCGCCCGCCCCGCTCAGCACCGCTTCCTGTATTGCAGAAGAGGGCGGACCCGGCCCAGTAGAGTATCGGGCCGGTCCAGCGCCGCCGCTAGTTGATCAGGCCGTAGAATTTGCCGGCATTCTCGCAGGTGATCTTGCGGATTACCTCGGGTGACAAGCCGGCAAACTGCTCGTCGATGTATTTCGTGGATTCGGGCCACACGCCATCGGGGTGCGGATAGTCCGAGCCCCACATCAGGGTCTCGACCCCGATATCCTCGACCAGCTTGGCGCCGATCCGGTCGTACTGGAATGTCGCCCGGCATTGGCGCCGCCAGTATTCGCTGGGCTTCAGCTTCATCAGGTCGCGGAAGCGGTCCTCATATTCGAAATCCATGCGGTCGAGTGCATAGGGCAGCCAGCCGATGCCGCTCTCGCCCAAGCCGATGCGCAAATTCGGATAGCGCTCGAGCACGCCGGCGCCAATGATCGCGGCAATAATGTTGATCAGGTTCATCTGGAACCCGGCGACGCTGGTAAACTGAGCCTTGCGGCGCAGATCGCCGGTGAGGCTCGCGCGCACGCTAGACGGGACCGCCGGGAAGGTGTGGAAGTGGAGCGGCAGTTGTACGTCGCTGACCGCCTTCCACAACGGCTCCCAGACCGGGTGCCACATCGGCTCCATGTCCCACGAGCAGGAGAGTTCGAGGCCTTTCAGGCCGAGCTTGCCGACGCGGTGGACCTCCTTGACCGCGGCGTCGATATCGCCATAGGGCAGACAGGCGAGACCGACCTGGCGATCGGGATAATGGCTGCAGAAATCCCGCAGCCAGTCGTTGTAGATGCGCAGCATCTCGTTGGCCGCCTCAGGGTCGCGCACCCGCGAGGCGACGCCGAGGATGCCGAAGATGATCTCGGCGTCGACGCCGTCGCGGTCCATGTCCTTGATCCGCTGGTCGGGATCGCCGGGCCGGCGCACACCCTTCTGGCCGTCCGCGTAGAGCCCGGTCTCGGCCATCTTGTCGACCCGGTAGTTGACCCCGGGAACGAATTTGCCGCCGACCGAGCCGACACCGCCGAGAAGGCCCATATCGACCCCGGCCCGGGTCATCCAGTGCGGGCCGTTGGGGCCGTCTTCGACATAGGGCATGCGCTCTTTCAGATCGCGGTTCGCCTCGGAGACGAACAACTCCGGCGGCAGCCACGGAAGATCGAGATGGCAATCGGCGGAGATTCTTCGGTATTGCATTAGGGGTTTCTCCACAAAAACATGCGATCCGGTTGCGCTGGCGATTCTAGGCTGCAGCGCCGTGGAAAGCTACGCCGGTGACGGTATCGAGCCGCTCGGCGGGGTTCGGCACGTGGGTTGCACGCGCCGGCATTGCTGGCGTAACTGTGAGCCCGCCTCGCGTCGGGATGGGCGGGACGGCCATTATCCTGACCATGAACGGATCCGCGGGCTCTATTACGATGCCGATGAACATCCGGGACGAGAATTTGGCGCAAACGGGTATGCCGCCGGCGATTGTCGACGCTCCGGCGACCGAAGCCGATGTCCGCGAATTCGAGGCCGCGGTGCTCGCCAAGGTGACGCTGGCGGTCGGCAAGGACGCCGCGGCGGCGACCGATCGCGACTGGTTTGTCGCGACCGCGCTGGCCCTGCGCGACCGGATCATCCACCGCTGGCTCGTCGCCGACCGAGCCACCCAGGCCCGGGGCGCCAAGCGCGTCTATTACCTGTCGCTCGAATTCCTGATCGGGCGGCTGTTCAGCGACGTCGTTGAAAATTTGCGGCTCAGCGAAACCGTCCGGGTGGCGCTCGGCGACCTCGGCGTCGATCTCAACCGGATGCGCGCCGCCGAACCCGACGCCGCTCTCGGCAATGGCGGGCTCGGCCGGCTCGCAGCCTGCTTTATGGACAGCATGACCGCACTCGGGATCCCAGCCTGCGGCTATGGCATCCGCTACGATCATGGGCTATTTCGCCAGGTCATCAAGGATGGCTGGCAGCACGAATACCCGGAGCACTGGCTGTCGTTCGGCAACCCTTGGGAATTCGAACGGCCGGAGGTGGTCTACGACATCGACTACGGCGGCCGGGTCGACCAGGTCGCCTCGGCCGGCGGACGATGGCACGCGGTGTGGCGCCCGGAGGAGACCGTGCAGGCGGTCGCCTACGACACCCCGATCGTCGGCTGGCGCGGGCGCCACGTCAATCGGCTGCGGCTGTGGTCGGCGCGCGCTGTCGATCCGCTGCGCCTCGACATGTTCAACGAGGGCGATCACATCGCGGCACTGTCGCAGCAGGCGCGGGCCGAGGCGATCTCGAAGATCCTCTACCCGAGCGACGACACGCCATCGGGGCGCGAATTGCGCCTGCGCCAGGAGTATTTCTTCGTGTCGGCCTCGATCCAGGATCTGGTGCACCGGCACGTGCACAGCCACGGCAGCATCTCGATCCTGCCGCAACAGGCGGCGATCCAGCTTAACGACACCCATCCGAGCATCGCGATCGCCGAGCTGATGCGCGTTCTGGTCGACCTCTATCATCTGCCGTGGGCCGAGGCGTGGCGGATCACCCGCGCGACCTGCTCCTACACCAATCACTCGCTCCTGCCCGAGGCGCTGGAAAGCTGGCCGGTGGCCTTGTTCCAACGGGTCTTGCCGCGCCACCTCGAGATCATCTATGCGCTCAATGGCGAGCACCTCGAAACGGTGCGGGCTCAGGCGCCGGCCGAGCCGGCGCGGCTGGCCGCGCTGTCCCTGATCGACGAGGCCGATGGCGGCCGGGTGCGGATGGGCCAGTTGGCGTTCCTCGGCTCGCATCGGGTCAACGGCGTGTCGGTGCTGCACACCCAGTTAATGCGCACTACCGTTTTCAATGAGTTTCACCGGCTTTATCCGGACCGCATCGTCAACAAGACCAACGGCATCACCTTTCGCCGCTGGCTGCACCAGGCGAATCCGCTGCTGACGAACCTGCTGCGCGAGGTCTGCGGCGGCGGGATCACCGACGATGCCTCGTTCCTCAGCCGCCTCGCCGATCAGGCCGGCGACTGCGAATTGCAGCGGCGCCTGGCCGGCGTGAAGCACGCCAACAAGCGCGCGCTCGCCCGTTTGATTCGCGAGCGGCTTGGGCTGCGCCTCGACCCCGCCGCCCTGTTCGACGTCCAGATCAAGCGGATCCATGAATATAAGCGGCAGTTGCTGAACCTCCTGGAAACCGTCGCCTGCTATCGCGCGATCCGGGCGAGCCCGGGGGAAGAGTGGCTGCCGCGGGTAAAAATCTTTGCCGGCAAGGCAGCGCCGAGCTACCTGCAAGCCAAGCTGATCATCAAGCTCGCCAACGATCTGGCGGCGGTGATCAACAACGATCCGCTGGTCGGCGACCGGCTGAAACTGGTCTTCATCCCGAACTATAATGTGAGCCTGGCCGAGGTGATCATTCCGGCCGCCGATCTGTCGGAGCAGATCTCTACCGCCGGAATGGAGGCGTCCGGCACCGGCAACATGAAGCTGGCGCTGAACGGCGCGTTGACGATTGGCACCCTCGACGGCGCCAATATCGAAATCCGGGACCGGGTCGGCGCCGACAACATCATGATTTTCGGATTGCGCGCCGATGAAGTCGTGGAGCGTTCGCGCCACGGGCTCGACGCCGGCGATGCAATTGCCGCCTCGCCCGAACTCGCCGACGCCCTTGCCGCGATCGAGACCGGCGCATTCTCGCCCGAGGACCCGCGCCGCTTCGAGCCCTTGACCCAACGGCTCAGATATTCCGACAATTACATGGTGGCGGCCGATTTCGCTGCTTATCGCGCGGCCCAGCAGCGGCTCGAGAGCCTGTGGCGCACGCCTGGCGGGTGGGCCAGGACCGCTGCCGTCAACATCGCCGGCATGGCCTGGTTCTCCTCGGACCGAACCATCGGCGAATACGCCCGCGAGATCTGGAACGTGCCGGTGTGAGCCAAGCGACCGGCGCCGCCGGCTGATTGTCCCGGCGCAATCAACCGGCGCAATCAAACTGTCGTCCCGCCGTCGCCCAGGTGTCACACCCGCCGCATACCATCCCCGCGCATTCGGCAATAAAGGAGCGGGCGATGGGCGTATTCTGGCGAAGCACGGTTCTCGGCGCGGGGCTGCTGGCGGCCTCGGTCACACCGCAGGTTTGGGCCGGGCAGGGTGACGATTTCGGCGGCCACGGCATCTGGAGGGTGCTGCTGATCAGCATCGACGGCATGCACGCGGTCGATTTCGCCAATTGTGCGAGCGGGCTCGCCGGGGTCAACGGCGGCGCCTCCTACTGCCCCACCCTCGCAGCGCTCGGCGCGTCCGGCATCACTTTCACCGACACGTCGACCTCCAAGCCGTCCGATTCGTTCCCCGGCTTGATGGCGCTGGTGACCGGCGGCTCGCCGCGTACCGTCGGCGCCTTCTATGACGTCGCCTATGACCGCTCGCTCGACCCACCGGCGAAGACGACCGGCAACGGGGTCGCCGGAGCGCCCGATCTGTGCACGCCCGCGGCGCCGCCGAGCGGCACCAGGACGGAGTTCGACGAGGGGATCGATTTCGACCAGACTCAGCTGAATGGTGGTGCGCCTGCGGGCGTCGACGGCGGCATCGCCTCGATCGACCCGAGCCGCCTCGAGCGCGATCCGGCGCATGGCTGCGCCCCGGTCTATCCGTGGAACTTCATTCGCACCAACACGATCTTCGGCGTCGTGCACCAAGCGGGCGGCTACACCGCCTGGTCGGACAAGCATCCCTCTTATTCGGCGGTCTCCGGCCCCGGCAACGGCAAGAACCTCGACGACTACTACTCGCCCGAGATCAACTCGATCCCGGTGGCGCTGCCGGTGAATGCGACAGCCGGCTTGGCGTGCAACCCGTTGCCCGACCAAACCACGGTCGCGCCCAGCAACGCCTGGACCGACAGCTTTGCCAACATTCAGTGCTACGACAGCCTGAAAGTGCAAGCGATCCTCAACGAGATCGACGGGAGGGACCACAGCGGCACCAGGCGGCGGCCGGTTCCGAACGTCTTCGGGATGAATTTTCAGGCGGTCAGCGTCGGTCAGAAGCTCATCGAAAAATCGATCAGCGTGGCCGGTGGCTATCAGGACAATATCGGCACGCCGACCCCGGCGCTGCTGAGCGAGATTGAATTCGCCGACAGTTCGATTGGCAAGATGGTCGCGGCGCTCAAGCGGCGCGGGCTCTATCAATCGACCTTGATCATTATCTCGGCCAAGCATGGCCAGAGCCCGATCGACTCGGCTCGCTACGTCGGCATATCGACCAAGCCAGGGGACCCGATCACCACTTCGCCGGCGACGATCCTGGCGAACCTGCTGCCCTATTCCGAGTCGCCGCTGAACCCCACCGGGATCGGCCCCACCGAGGACGACGTCTCGCTGATCTGGCTGGCAAACTCCTCGCAAACGGCGAGCGCGGTACAAATGCTGGAGAGCCAGTCGCCGGCGACCAATAACATCGCCGGTATCGGCGAGATCTTCTCGGGACCGGGGATCAACCAACTGTTCAACCCGCCGGGGCTGCCGCCCAATGGCGACCCACGCTCCCCGGACATCCTGGTCACGCCGAATATCGGGGTCACCTATTCGGGGAGCGGCAAGAAGCTGGCCGAACATGGCGGCTTCGCGCACGACGACACCAACGTGATGATGCTGGTGTCCAACCCGTCGATGTCGCCATGGACGGTGACCAGCCCGGTCGAGACTGCCCAGATCGCGCCGAGCATCCTGGCGGCGCTGGGCCTCGATCCCCACAGGCTTACCGCGGTCCAGAAAGAGGGCACGCAGGTCCTGCCCGCCCTCGGACTCGACAGCAGCCCCGGGCATGACTGACCGATAAGACCAACCGAAGGCCACAACTGAGGGGCGTCCCCGACCGGGGCGCCCCCCTTTTTAGCTGCGGAGCGCCCCGAGCCGCCGCCTCAGACAGGATCGGTGGACCGCCGGTCTTTAGGATCCAAAGTTTTGGGTATTTCAAAGTTAATGCTGCGCCGCCGCATTGACGTTGCCCAGGGTCAGCCATAAGTTCCGGCGCGGAAGGCGCCCGGCGCACGGACCGCCTCGAATTTATAGGGAATGGTGCGATGAAGCCGACGCGGCGCCCGCGCAACCCGTGTTTTTCGTCGGGCCCCTGCGCCAAGCGGCCGGGCTGGTCGCCGGCGGCACTGGAAGCCGCACTGGTCGGCCGCTCGCACCGCTCGGGGATCGGCAAGGCGCGGATCGTTGAGGTGGTTGACCGCTCGCGCGCGATCCTCGGCATCCCGACCGACTGGCAGGTCGGCGTCGTCGCTGCTTCCGATACGGGGGCGGTCGAGATCGCGCTGTGGTCGCTGCTCGGCGCGCGCGGCGTCGACATGCTGGCCTGGGAGAATTTCGGCGAGGGCTGGGTCGAGGATGTCAAGCAGCTGAAACTCCCGGATATGCGGGTCTTGCACGCGCCTTACGGTGGGCTGCCCGATCTGCGCCAGGTCGATTGGGCGCGCGACGTGGTGTTTCCCTGGAACGGCACGACCTCGGGGGTGCGGGTGCCGAACGGCGAGTGGATCGCCGCCGAACGGCAGGGCCTGGCGATCTGCGACGCGACCTCGGCGGTGTTTGCGATGCGGCTCCCGTGGGACAAGCTCGACGTCGTTACCTGGTCGTGGCAGAAGGCCCTGGGCGGCGAGGCGGCGCACGGCATGCTGGCGTTGTCGCCGCGCGCGGTCGAGCGGCTCGAAAGCCACACCCCGCCTTGGCCGTTACCCAAGCTGTTCCGGCTGACCTCGAAGGGCAAATTGATCAAGGGCGTGTTCCAGGGTGAGACCATCAATACGCCGTCGATGCTGTGCGTCGAGGACGCGCTCGACTCGCTCAGATGGGCTGAATCGGTTGGCGGGCTCGACGGGCTGATCGCCCGCTCGGAGCGCAACCTCGCGGTGGTCGCCGGCTGGGAGCGGCGCACCTCTTGGGTCGAGTTTCTGGCCGAGGACCCGGTGACCATCTCCTGCACTTCGCCGCAGCTAAAAATCACCGATCCATGGTTTACCGCGCTCTCGCCCGAAGAGCGCTTCCAGACGGTGCGGGCGATGACCGCGCGGCTCGAACAAGAACACGCCGCCTACGACATCGCCAGCCACCGCGCCTCGCCGCCGGGCATCCGCATCTGGACCGGCGCCACCATCGAGACCGACGACGTCGAGACGCTGATGCCGTGGCTCGACTGGGCCTGGGACGAGCAGCGCGCCGCCAAGGCGGCCTGACTTCACCACGGAGACACGGAGAGCACGGAGACGGGAGTTGAGCCTTTCTCACGGGAGCGTCCTGAGCGAACGGGTGATTGGGCTAGCAATTGACGTTCATCGGCATCTCGGACCTGGGCTTCTCGAATCGGCGTACGAAGAATGTTTGTGCTTCGAATTGAAAGATAATGGAATTGCCTATTCCCGACAGGTTCCGCTGCCGATCTGATATAAAGGATTTTGGCTCGAATGTGGATATAGGATGGATATCGTTGTTGCGAACGAGCTTGTCGTCGAGATTAAGGCGGTCGACCGGATGCTTCCGATCTACGATGCGCAAATACTTACCTATCTTCGCCTGAGCGGCCATAAGATTGGCCTGTTGATAAATTTTAATAGTATAATGCTAAAGGATGTATTGAAGCGTGTGTGGTCATGTAGTGTGCTTTTCTTCTCCGTGCCTCCCGGTAACTCTTATGTGGTAGATCGGAGAGTTTCAAATGCCAAAGGTGCTGATTTCCGATGATTTGAGCCCGCGGGCGGCCGAGATCCTGACGGCGCGCGGGATCGAGGTCGACATGCTGCCCGGAATTACCGCCGAGAAGCTCAGAGCCCGGATCGCCGATTATGACGGGCTCGCGGTGCGTTCGGCGACGAAGGTCACCGCCGAGCTGATCGCCAAGGCACCCAAGCTCAAGATCATCGGCCGTGCCGGAATCGGCGTCGACAATATCGACGTGGCGGCGGCGACCCAGCGCGGCATCGTCGTCATGAACACCCCCTACGGCAATTCGACCACCGCGGCGGAGCACGCGATCGCGATGCTGTTTGCGCTGTGCCGGCAGATCCCGGCAGCCGACCGCTCGACCCAGGCCGGCAAATGGGAGAAGTCGCGCTTCATGGGGGTCGAGCTGACCGGCAAGACCCTGGGGGTGATCGGCTGCGGCAATGTCGGCGCAATGGTGGCGGTGCGCGCCTTGGGGCTGCGCATGAAGGTTGTGGCCTACGACCCGTTCCTGTCGGCCGAGCGCGCCGTCGATCTTGGCGTCGACAAGGTGGCGCTTGACGATCTCTTGGCCCGCGCCGATTTCGTCACCCTGCATACGCCGTTGACCGACGCCACCAAAAACATCATCGACGCGGCGGCCCTCGCCCGCATGAAGCGCGGGGCGCGGCTGGTCAATTGCGCCCGCGGCGGCCTCGTCGTCGAGGCGGATCTGGCGGCCGCGCTTGACAGCGGCCAGGTCGCCGGTGCGGCGATCGACGTCTTTGTCGAGGAGCCGGCGCGCAAGAACCCGCTGTTCGGCCGCGACAATGTCGTCGCCACCCCGCATCTGGGTGCTGCCACCGCGGAGGCCCAGGAAAACGTAGCGGTCGAGATTGCTGGACAGATGGCCGATTTCCTGCTGACCGGTGCGGTTTCCAACGCCGTCAACGTGCCTTCGCTCTCGGCCGAGGAGGCCAAGCGGATCAGGCCCTACATCAACCTCGCCGAGCAGCTCGGCAGCTTTGCCGGGCAATTGACCGAGAGCGGGATCACCGCGGTCGCGGTCGAATACGAAGGGGCGATCGCCGAGCTCAACGTCAAGCCGTTGACCGCGATCGTGCTGACCGCACTGCTGTCGCCGCAGCTGGCCACGGTCAACATGGTCAACGCGGCGGTGATCTGCCGCGACCGCGACATCCGCGTCAGCGAGACGCGGCGGGCCGAGCCGGGCGACTACCAGACCCTGATCCGGATCGTGGTAACGCCAAACGGCGCGCCCTCCGAGCGCCGCCCGCGCGAGGTCGCCGGCACCTTGTTCGGCGGCGACAAGCCGCGCCTCGTCTCGGTCGAGGGCATCCCGCTCGAAGCCGAGCTCGGCGGCAACATGCTATTCGTGCGCAATCTCGACAAACCCGGCTTTATCGGCGCGCTGGGCCAGGCCCTGGGTGCGGCCTCGGTCAACATCGCGACGTTCCATCTCGGCCGGACCGCGCCCGGCGAGGACGCGATAGCACTGGTCGAGGTCGATCAGCCGCTGAACCCGGCGCTGCTCGACACGGTGCGCGCCCTGCCCAATGTGATCCAGGTGAAGGCTTTGCAATTTTAGGCGGGACCGCCCTCGTTTGTCCGTGTGCTCTGCGCCCGCGTGGTGCAAACTGCGGCGATGAGCGAGCTTCCGCACCCGGCCCTGCTGCCGGCCGGCATGCATGATTTGCTGCCGCCCGAAGCCGAGATCGAGGCGCAGGTGGTGGCGCGGTTGATGGCCAGTTTGGCCGCGCACGGCTATCAGCGGGTCAAGCCGCCGCTCGTCGAGTTTGAGGAGACGTTGCTGTCGGGCGCCGGTGCCGCGATGGCGAGTGCCACCTTCCGCACGATGGATCCGGGGTCGCACCGCATGGTTGGGGTGCGCGCCGACATGACCCCGCAGATCGCCCGTATCGCCGCCACCCGGCTCGGCAACGCGCCCCGGCCATTGCGGCTGAGCTACGCCGGCCAGGTGCTGCGGGTAAAGGGTTCGGAGATCCGGCCCGAGCGCCAGATCGGCCAGGTCGGCGCCGAGCTGATCGGAGCCGCGGGGTGCGCCGCCGATGTCGAGGTGATCGCGACCGCCGGCGAGGCGCTGACGGCACTCGGCGTGCCACATCTGTCGGTCGACATCACCTTGCCGACCCTGGTTCCGGCGGTGACCGAGGCCTTCGGCATCGCCGGCGAGCGCGCGGCGGCATTGCGCACTGCGCTCGACCACAAGGATGCCGCGGCGGTGGCGGCGCTCCCCGGCGGCGCCGGGGAGCTGCTGGGCCGGCTGCTGGCGGCGGCGGGACCGGCCGAGGCGGCGCTCGCCAGCCTCGATCGGCTCGAGCTTCCGGAGCGGGCGCGCACCGAGCGGCTGCGGCTCGGCGCCGTGCTCGACGGGCTCGCCGTGGCCGCACCCGGGCTCAAGGCAACCGTCGACCCGGTTGAGAACCGCGGCTTTGAATATCACACCGGGATCAGCTTTACCTTTTTTGCCGGAGGGGCGGCAGCGTGCGGATCGAGCGGCGAACTCGGTCGCGGCGGACGCTATCTGGCCGGCGACCCGGCCGGACCCGAACCGGGTACCGGGTTTACCCTCTATACTGACGCGATCCTCGGAACCTTGCCGCAGTCGCCGGCAATCCGCCGCCTGCTGCTGCCGCTCGGCGCCGACCGCGCCGACGCCGAGATGTTGCGCAGAAAGGGCTGGGTTACCGTTGCTGCACTCGAACCCGCCGCCGATTGGCGAGCCGAAGCGCGTCGCCTCGGCTGCAGCCACCTCCTCGCGGGCGGCGAGCCGCTGGCGCTCGGCTGAGGGAGAAGCCGGATGGCTAATGTCGCCGTGGTCGGCGCCCAATGGGGCGACGAGGGCAAGGGCAAGATCGTCGATTGGTTGTCGGAGCGGGCCGATGTCGTGGTTCGCTTCCAGGGCGGCCACAACGCCGGCCACACCCTGGTCATCAGCAATGTCGAATACAAGCTGAGCCTGCTACCCTCGGGGGTGGTGCGGCCGGGCAAATTGTCGATCATCGGCAACGGCGTCGTCGTCGATCCCTGGGCGTTGCTCAACGAGATTGACGCGATCCGCCAAAAGGGCGTCGAGGTCACGCCACAGTCTCTCAGACTCGCCGACAACGCGGTGCTGATCCTGCCGTCGCACGGCGCGCTCGACCGCGCCCGCGAGGAGCGCAGCGGCGCCGGCCGCATCGGCACCACCGGCCGCGGCATCGGCCCCGCCTATGAAGACAAGGTCGGCCGCCGGGCGATCCGGGTGTGCGACCTCGCCGACCCGCAGGCTCTCGAACAGCGCCTCGATCAGCTGCTGCTGCACCACAACGCGCTGCTGCGGGGGCTCGGCAAGCCCGAAATCGACCGCAGCGCCTTGCTCGCCGATCTGCGCGCGGTGGCATCTCGTGTCCTGCCCTACGCCGACACCGTCTGGCGGGTGCTCGACGAGGCGCGGCGCCAGGGCAGGCGCATCCTGTTCGAGGGCGCGCAGGGCGCCATGCTCGACGTCGACCACGGCACCTACCCGTTCGTCACCTCATCCAATACCGTGGCCGGTCAGGCTGCGGCCGGAGCGGGGATCGCGCCCGGCGCCATCGGCTTTGTTCTTGGTATCACCAAGGCTTACACCACCCGGGTCGGTAGTGGCCCGTTCCCGACCGAGCTGGTGGACGATATCGGCGAACGGCTCGGCGAGCGCGGGCGCGAGTTCGGCGTCAACACCGGGCGCAAGCGACGCTGCGGCTGGTTCGACGCGGTCATGGTGCGCCAAGCGATCCGGCTTGGCGGGATCAACGGCATCGCGCTGACCAAGCTCGACGTGCTCGATGGCTTCGACAACATCAAGATCTGCACCGCCTATCGCCGCGGAGGCGCGGTCTACGACCATTTTCCGGCCGGAACCTCGGCCCAGGCCGAAATCGAGCCGGTTTACGAGAACGCCGCCGGCTGGGGCCAGAGCACGCGTGGCGCACGCTCCTGGGCCGATTTGCCGGCAACTGCGATCAAATATATCCGCCGTCTCGAAGAGCTGATTGAGGCGCCCGTGGCGCTGCTGTCAACCAGCCCCGAGCGCGACGACACCGTGCTAGTCCGCGATCCGTTCGCCGACTGACTGACCGACGGGGCACCGACCCGACGAGCGTCACCACCCCGAAAAGCTATCAGCGACGATCGGCGCGCGCAGCACCCGCGGGCGGCGGCCGGGGTTTGTCGGCGAGACGGGCGTGGTCGCGGATGTAGCCATCGACATGGCCGGTGATGGTGCCGAGGCTGTCGGCGAAATAGTGATCGGCACCGGCGATCTTGCGAAAATCGATCTTGATGTCGCGCTGATGCGACAGCTTGGTGACCAGCTTTTGCACCGAGTCGATCGGCACCACCGTGTCCTGGTCGCCCTGCAGGATCAGCCCCGAGGACGGGCACGGGGCGAGGAAGGTAAAGTCGTAGATGTTGGCGGGCGGAGCCACCGCGATAAAGCTCTCGATCTCGGGTCGGCGCATCAACAGCTGCATGCCGATCCAGGCGCCAAACGAAAAGCCGGCGACCCAGCAGGTTCCGGCATTGGGGTTGTAGGTCTGCAGCCAATCGAGCGCCGCGGCGGCGTCG
This sequence comes from uncultured Alphaproteobacteria bacterium, assembly GCA_963755435.1. Taxonomy (GTDB): domain Bacteria; phylum Pseudomonadota; class Alphaproteobacteria; order ATCC43930; family CGMCC-115725; genus AP-15. Next base: position 556,067 of record CAVWJX010000005.1, on the reverse strand, counting down.
GACAATTCGCCCTCGCCGCGGTCGAAGCTGCCTTGGCTGCGTCCGACCCCGCGGAAATTGAAGCGCAGGGTGGAAAATCCGTGGCGCACGAAAGACTGGTAGAGGGCATGGACGAGCTTGTTGTTCATCGTCCCGCCGTGCTGCGGATGCGGGTGCAGCACCAGCGCCATCGCCGAGGCCGAGGAGCGGCTGTGATGATAGCGCGCCTCGATCCGGCCCTCCGGCCCGTTGATGATTACGTCAGGCATGGTTTTTCCAGTTGGTATCCGGCAATCGATAGCCAAGATCGCGGGTGGGGTATTGGCCCTCCACCCGGCTCAGTCTCGGTCCGCAATTCTTGATCATTTTTGTCGGACAATTATATGCTCGCTCGGGACGCCGGTGCGGCGAAAGCCGGCGGCGGGGCCCCAGAGACGTTAATATAGTGATATCGATGCCGTTGAAAAACCTGCGCGACGAAATTGACGCCACGTTGGCCCGCGATCCCGCCGCTCGGTCCCGCATCGAGGTGGTGCTGTGCTACCCAGGGTTTCATGCCGTCGTGTTCCATTGCCTATCGCATTGGCTGTGGCGGCACGGGTGGTTGCTGGCGGCACGGTTCGTCTCGCATCTTGGGCGGATGCTGACCGGCATCGAAATCCATCCGGCAGCACAGATCGGCAAACGCCTCTTCATCGACCACGGCATGGGCGTGGTCATTGGCGAAACCACCGAGATCGGCGACGACTGCACCCTTTACCAAGGGGTGACCTTGGGCGGCACCTCGCTCGCCCGCGGCGCCAAGCGGCACCCGACCCTCGGTAACGACGTCATCGTCGGCTCGCACGCCCAGATCCTCGGACCCTTCCGGGTTGGCGACGGAGCGCGGATCGGCGCACATGCACTGGTCCAGGCCGAAGTACCGAACGGCGCCAGGATGGTCGGGGTGCGAGCGCGCCCGCTCGGAGCGCGTTCGCCGCAACCCCTTTCCGAGCCGGTGTTTCAACCCTATGGCATCTGTGAGGACATTCCCGATCCGATCGCCCGCGCGCTCAACGGCCTGCTCGACGAAGTCACCAGCCTGCGGGCGCGGCTGGCCGAGATCGAGAGCGGGCGCGACTCGCGGACCGGCGGCGATGGCGAAGCCGTGGCGGATCGCGACGGAACGGGTCGTGATGGTGCCGATCGCAATGGCGCCGATCGCGATGGCAGGGTGGCCGCAGCGGCGGAACCGCGGCGCGCGAACGGCGCCGACGACGCCGAACGGCTGGCCTGAGCGTCCGATCATGCGGCTGAGTACCAAGGGGCGCTACGCGGTAATGGCGATGGTCGATTTGGCCCGAAATAGCGGCGGCGAGCCGGTTTCGCTCGCCGAAATTGCCGAGCGCCAGGAGATTTCGCTGTCTTATCTTGAGCAGCTCTTTGCCATGCTGCGCAAGGGTGGGTTGGTCAAAAGCGTGCGCGGTCCGGGTGGCGGCTATCTCTTGGCTCACGATCGCAGCGAAATCCGCATCGCCGACGTAATCCTCGCGGTCGACGAGCCAATCCGGGCGGTCCGCTGCGCTCCCGGCGCTCCAGTCGGCTGCCGCGGCAACAAGACCCGCTGTCTGACCCACGATCTGTGGGAAGAGCTCGGCAACCAGATCCATCTCTATTTGAGCTCGGTTTCGCTCGCCGATGTCTGCGAGCACCGGGTGCTCGGCACCAGCGGCCGGACCCATTGCCAGAGCTTTGCCGTCGCCGCCCTGTCCGGACCATCCTGAGACCCCGCCTCATGTCCCGGACCGAAACCTATCTGGACTGGAACGCCACCGCACCACTGCGAGCCGAAGCGGCCGCGGCCGTGGCCGCGGCGCTCACCCGCTGCGGCAATCCGTCCTCGGTACACCGCTGGGGCCGCGCGGCACGGGCCGCGGTCGAGCGCGCCCGGGTGGCCGTGGCGGCGCTTGCCGGAGCGCCGAGCCGAGGCGTCGTGTTTGTCAGCGGCGGCACCGAAGCCAACCATTTGGCGCTTCTTGGGGCCGGGCGGGTGCGGGTGCTGGTTTCGGCGGTCGAGCACGATTCGGTGCGCCACGCGGCTGCCGAGGCCGAACCGATCCCGGTCGATGGCAGCGGTCTGGTGCGGCTCGACGCGCTGCAACTCATGCTGGCGTCCGACCCGCGGCCTGCGCTGGTTTCGGTCATGCTCGCCAACAACGAGAGCGGGGTGGTCCAGCCGGCGGCCGAGATCGCCGCCATCGCCCATGCCCATGGTGCGCTCTATCATTGCGACGCGGTTCAGGCGGCCGGCAAGATCCCGCTCGACCTGGCGAGGCTCGGCGCCGATCTCGTTACCCTGTCGGCGCACAAGCTCGGCGGACCGCCCGGCATCGGCGCGCTGGTGATGACTGGGGATCTCGACCTGCTGCCGCTATTGCGCGGCGGAGGCCAGGAGCGCGGGCGCCGCGCCGGCACCGAGAACCTGCCGGGCATCGCCGGGTTCGCCGCCGCCGCCAAAGCCGCCGCCGCCGAGATCGCGATCTACGACCATGTGCGGGCGCTGCGCGATGCGCTGGAGGCCGAAATCCTCGCGGCGGCGCCCGACGCTGTGGTGCTCGGCGCCGCGGTGCCGCGCCTGCCCAACACCAGTGCCATCGCGATGCCCGGCACCGCCGCAGAAACCCAGATCATCGCGCTCGATCTTGAGGGCGTTATGGTCAGCGCCGGGGCCGCCTGCTCCTCGGGCAAGGTAGGCCCGAGCCACGTGCTGAAGGCGATGGGGGTCGAGCCCGAACTCGCCGCCACGACGATCCGGGTCAGCCTCGGCTGGAGCACGATCGAGGCCGATATCGGCCGCTTCGTCGACGCCTGGATCGCCCTCTATCGCCGCCGGCGCGGTTTTGCCGACGCAGCGGCGCACCCGCAACCCGCCGCGCACCCGAAATCGGCGCGAGCCGCATGAGCTTGCCCATGGATACAGCCGCCAACGCACTGCCGATCTATCTCGACAACCAATCGACGACCCGGCTCGATCCGCGCGTGCTGGAAGCGATGCTGCCGTATCTGACCGAGCATTTCGGCAATCCGCACAGCACCAGCCACGCCTATGGCCATATCGCCGCCGAGGCGGTCGAGCGGGCGCGGGCCGAGATCGCGGCGCTGATCAACGCCGATCCGCGCGAGATCGTGTTCACCTCCGGCGCGACCGAGGCCAATAACCTGGCGATCAAGGGCGCGGCGCGTTTCGCCCAGACCCATCCGCAGGGCGCCGTGCCGCGCAACCATGTCGTGACCCTGACGACCGAGCACAAATGCGTGCTCGAAAGCTGCGCCGAGCTCGAGCGCGAGGGGTTTGAGGTCAGCTATCTGCCGGTCGAGCCCAATGGGCTCGTCGATCTCGACAGATTGGCCGCGGCGCTGACCCCGCAGACCTTGCTGGTCTCGGTGCTGGCCGCGCACAACGAGATCGGCGTGATCCAGCCGCTCGCCGAGATCGGCGCCTTGTGCCGCGCCAACGGGATCTTGCTCCACAGCGATGCGGCGCAAGCCGCCGGCAAGATCCCGCTCGATGTCGAGGCGATGCAGATCGATCTGATGTCGATTTCAGGACACAAGATGTACGGGCCGAAAGGCGTCGGTGTACTTTACGTGCGGCGCCGCCCGCGGGTCCGCCTGTTGCCGCTGATCGACGGCGGGGGCCAGGAGCGCGGCCTGCGCTCGGGCACTCTGCCGGCGCCGCTGTGCGTCGGGATTGGCCGGGCTGCGGCGATCGCCAGCGCCGAGATGGCCGAGGAAGCGGCCCGGTTGGGCCGGCTGCGCGATCGGCTCCATCAAGGTCTGGCGCGGCGGGTTGCCGGGCTCGGGCTCAACGGCGACCGCGAGCGGCGGCTCGCCGGCAACCTCAATCTGAGCTTCCCGGGGCTGTCGGCGCCGGCACTGATCGAGGCCTGCCCGCAAATCGCGATCTCGACCGGCTCGGCCTGCACTTCGGCCGTCGTCGAGCCATCCTATGTGCTGCGCGCGCTCGGCCTCTCCGATGCCATCGCCAATTCGGCGATCCGCATCGGCCTCGGCCGCTTCAATACCGAGGCGGAGGTCGATTTCGCGGTCGACGCGCTCTCCGCGGCGGCAGCCCGGCTCGCCGCCGAGAACGGGGTGCGCCAGCCTGCCGGCGTACCCACATGATCATCGAACGCATGCGTTGGAGAAGCCGATGAGGGCGAGACAGCAGGCCTTGACGGTAACGGATGCCGCGGCCGAACGGATTCAGGCGCTGCTCGCCAAGCGTGGCAAGCCCTCGGCCGGCATCCGCATCGGGGTTCGCTCGCGCGGCTGCTCCGGGCTCAGCTATACGCTCGAATATGCCGATGAAAAGGGCAAGTTCGACGAGATCGTCGAGGAAAAGGGGGTTACCGTCCTGATCGATCCGAAGGCGGTCATGTTCATCCTCGGCACCGAGATGGATTACGTCGAGGAAAAGCTGCAGAACGGGTTCACCTTTCGCAACCCGAACGAAAAGGGCCGCTGCGGCTGCGGCGAATCGTTCCACGTCTAATTCGACCCGCGCATCCTTCGGCGGCTTGGTCGCGTGAAGCTGTTTCAGATCGAGGAGCCGGACGGCTCGCCGAACGATTCGGGCGGGCCGGGTGCCGCGATCGGCATCGATCTCGGCGGTGTGGAGGCCGCGGTGGCGGTGGCGGTCGGCGGCAACGCGGTCGTGCTGGGCGACCGCGAGGGTTTCGAGCAGAACCTCGCCGTTCCCGCCCTCGATGCCCCGACCGAGCAATGGGAGGAGCTGTTTGCCGCAGCCCGCCTGCGCGCCGAGCGTGCGCTCGCGCGGCCGGCGACCCACGCGGTAATCGCCGTGGGCGCTCCGATTGAGGCGAGCGTCGCGGCGCGGCTGAACCAAGCCGCCGCCGAGGCCGGGCTCGCGGTGTTGCGCCTCGTCGACGCGGCAGAATTGCCGCCGGGCGCGCCGGGTGTGCTCGCGGCAGCACTCCTCGCCGAGGATCTGGCTCCGCCGCCCGAGCCAGGAGCGGGACCGGGCGCGGACCCCGCCTGATGGCGAAGATGGTGTTTGTCGAGCGCGACGGGACCCGCCGCGAGGTCGAGGCGCCGCTCGGGCTTTCGGTGCTCGAAATTGCCCACCGTCACGGCATCGATATCGAGGGCGCGTGCGAAGGCTCGCTCGCCTGCTCGACCTGCCATGTCATCGTCGATCCCGAGTGGTACGATCTGCTCGAGGGGGCGAGCGAGGACGAGGAGGACATGCTCGACCTCGCCTTCAACCTGACCAAGACCTCCCGGCTCGGCTGCCAGATCCGCATTACCGAGGAGCTCGACGGGCTGACCGTGCAATTGCCGGCGGCGACCCGCAACCTGTTGCTCGGCTAGACGCAGGATCGGCTGATTTCCGGCCGCCGATTTTGCCAGGGCTGCCCCGCCTCGAAGCCGATTGCTGGCCAATGGGCCTCGATGCCGGCTGGTCGGGGGCACCGGCCGGCGCCGTCGACACCCGGCGCCTCGCGGAACTCCCGGCGCAAGAGGCTGTTAACACCAGGCGGCGGTGCAGGACCGCTGGAGGGAGATCGCGGTGTCGGAGGTCCGGGCGGCAGACGGGGCGGCAGCGGCGCCCCGCGTTCTCGTCGTCGACGACGATCCGCAGTTGCGCGTTCTCGCCGCTGATTTGCTGGAAGCGCTTGGCTATCGCACGATGGTCGCCGCCAGTGGCGATGAGGCCCTGGCATTGCTGCGCTGCGAAGCCGGGATCGACCTCGTCTTCACCGATCTGGTGATGCCCGGCAGGCTCGATGGCCTCGCTCTGGCCGATGAGGCCCGGCGGCTCGGTCGCGAGATAAAGTTCGTGTTCACCTCGGGCTATCTCGGCCATGCCGCACTGAAGCGGCGCCGGCCGCAGCCCGAAGAAATCTTTGTGCCCAAGCCCTATCGAACCCGCCAGCTGGCGGCGGCGATCGAACGCGCGCTCTCCGGTTGACCCGCAGGACAGTCCGGCCGCGCCGGTTGCGGCTGGTGCGGAGGTCTTTATAGTTGCGCGCATGAGCGCCGTTTCCCTCGACCTCGATCTTCCGGGCAGCGCGGCCGACCACCGGCTCGTCGTTGCGATGTCGGGCGGAGTCGATTCTTCGGTGACAGCGGCGCTGCTGGCCGAGCGTGGCTTTGAGGTGGTCGGCATCACTTTGCAGCTCTACGATCATGGTGCCGCGCTCGGGCGCAAGGGCACATGCTGCGCCGGCCGCGACATCGACGACGCGGCCGCGGTCGCCCGGCAGCTCGGCATTGCCCATTATGTGCTCGATTACGAGAGCCGCTTTCGCGCCGCGGTGATCGAGGATTTCGCCCAATCGTATCTGCGCGGCGAAACCCCGGTGCCATGCATCCGCTGCAACCAGCGGATCAAGTTTCGCGACCTCTTGGCCACCGCCCGCGATCTCGGCGCCTCGGCGCTGGCGACCGGGCATTACGCGCGGCGCGTGGCCGGCCCGGCCGGCCCGGAATTGCTGCGTGCCCGCGACGGCACCCGCGACCAGAGCTATTTCTTGTTCGCCACGACGCCCGCCGAGCTCGAATTCCTGCGCTTTCCACTGGGCGGCCTCGCCAAGCACGAAACCCGCGCGCTGGCCCGGCGTTTCGGCCTCGCGGTAGCCGACAAGCCCGATAGTCAGGACATCTGCTTTGTGCCGCAGGGCTCGTACGCCCAGCTGGTCGAGCGGCTGCGCCCGGAGGCCGCCGAGCCGGGCGACATCGTCGAGCGCAGCGGTCGCGTGCTTGGCCGCCATCGTGGCATCGCCCATTTCACCGTGGGTCAGCGCAAGGGGTTGGGGGTCGCCGCGGCCGAACCGCTGTTTGTGTTGGCGATCCAGGCCGCCGAGCGCCGCATCGTGGTCGGGCCGCGCGCCGCGCTGGGCGAAACCCGGGTCCGGCTCGCCGAGCTCAATTGGCTGCTGCCACAGCCGCCCAATGCCGCGGGGGTCAGGCTCGCCGCCCGGCTGCGGTCGGCCCAGCCCCCGGTAGCCGCAACCATCTACCCGGGCGCCGAGCCCGGCACGGCCGAGCTCGTCCTGGCCGAGCCGGCGCAGGCGGTGGCGCCTGGCCAGGCCGCGGTCCTGTACGACGGTGAGCGGGTGCTCGGCGGCGGCTGGATCCGGCCGGCGGCGCCGGCCCCGGCGGTTTGACCTCGGCTCGACCCCTAGCTTGACCCCCACCGGGCGATCTCCTATATCCGGCCGCGCCACGGCGGGATAGCTCAGCTGGTTAGAGCAGGGGAATCATAATCCCAAGGTCGGGGGTTCAAATCCCTCTCCCGCTACCATTCTCCCGGCGCGTTCGATGAACCGGGCCGGGGCGCCAGCAACTCGGCATAGAGGAGAGGGATGGTGGTTGCGGTCATCGAGGGCAAGGAGGAAGCCTACGGCGCCAGATTGATCGAATTTACGGTCTGCCGCAGCCCGACCGATCCCGCGCGCATTATTGGCAGCTGGCGCTTTGCCCACGGCCAGTCGACCCTGGTCGATCAGAGCCGGCCTGACGCCCCGGTCGCGATCGAATTTCGCCACGCGGTCGAGTGCGCCGACGTGCACGGCATCCCGTTTGTGTGGGTCAACGATCCCGAAGAATTGTTCCCGCCCTACATGCGCCGCTGACGCCAATCTTACTTGTTATCGGGGAAGGTGATGTCGACATGCCCTTGCGCGGGCTGCTTCGCCTTTGCCGCGGCAATCTGGGCGTCCCGGTGTTGCCGATAGACGCTGCGCAGCTCGGCGTAATAATCGAGCGAATTGCGCTCCAACTCATCGAGATCCTTCAGGTGCCGGGCGCGGGTGTCGACCACGTCGGCGCCGCCGGCCGCGAGGCTCGCATAGGTTGCCGGCGCCCCGCCCACATAGCTCAGCGGGTTCAGCGCAAGGTCGACCACAGTGCCCACTGCATCGCGCGGGTTTGACGGGCCGAGCAGCGGCAATTCGACAAACGGCCCTTCGTGCACGCCCCATATCGCCAAGGTCTCGCCGAAATCGGCGCGGTGCCGCGGCAGCCCCCATATTTTGGCGACATCGACGATGCCGCCGGCGCCCACCGTGGTGTTGACCGCGAGCCGCCCGACCGATTGCCAGGCCTCGCCAACATGCCCTTGCAGCAGATCGTTGACCGCGTTCGCCGGTTCCTGGAGATTTTGCACGATGTTGCGGATGCCCTGGCGGACCGGCTGCGGCACATGGTCGACATAGGCCTGGGCGACCGGGTGCAGCACCGCGTGATCGGCGGCGAGATTGGCCTTGAAGATCGCCCGGTTGACCGGCTCGGCCGGATCGTTATCGGGATTGCTGTTGGCCGCGGTCGGCGATCCCCCCGGCGTCGCGGCGCAGGCGCTGCAGCCGAGCAGAATGCCGAGCGCAGCCGCACTCGCCGCGCGCGTCGCCCCGTCGCGGAACACCCGTCGGCCGACGGGGCATTTCAGTCGAGACCCGTTTCGCTGCTTCATCGCTTCCGCCGTTGCAATTTGCGCAAACGCCCGCCGCCGAACTCCGGCCTCGATAAGTAGCCTACTCGGTCAGATGGCCCAAATCGGAGCTTCTGGCCATATCCATGCCGGCCCTTTGGGGTTTTTTGTTGACCTGCGTCAAGCCGCAGCGGCAGGTTCCGCTGCAATAATAAAGCCGGCTTCGCTGGAGAGCAGGAATGTCGATGCCGTGGACGGCGATCTTGGTGGCGATCGCTCTGGTTGTGTCGCTGCCCGCCGAGGCACAGTTTCTCGGCCCCGGAATGAGAACGAACATCGAGCTGACTAAGCGCGACCTCGCCCTCATGCAAGGGATTGTCAACACCAAGATTTACGGCTCGACCGTGGGTGCGACCGCCTCATGGAGCAACCCGGATTCGGGCAATTACGGAACCATAACCTTGGTCAGAAAATACAGTGTTAACGGCCGGTCCTGCGAATCGATCGGCTATACCTTGGCGACGCGGAAGATGCCGGTCGCTCCGGAGCACTACCGGCTGAACAGCTGCCTGCAGCCCGACGGGCGGTGGCGGATCTCATGAGCCGGGCGCCGGGCGCGCGCCCGAAATCCGCGGCGTCAGCGCGCCGGGGATCGCAATGACCGGGTGGCACGAAACCTATCGCGGCACGGTGGCGCCTTGGGAATGCGACGTCACCGAGCACTTCACAATCGCCTGCTATCTCGGCCGCGTCGACCAGGCCACGGCCGGTCTCGCCGAGCGCCTCGGCCTCGCCGAGCTGTTGCGCCGTGGCGGGTTCGTGCGTCGGTTCGACCTACGCTTCGTGCGCGAGCTGCGGGCTGGCGACAGCTTTCATCTCGACAGCGCCGCGATCGGGCTCGACCCGCAATTGCGGCTCGGGCACCGAATCGTCGATTCCGCGAGCGGCGAGCGAGTGACATGGATCGAGGAGACGTGGGAATTGCCGCCCGCGGCGTTCCCGACCGCGAAGCGCGAGACCCTCGCGGGCGAGCTCGCCGGATGGGAGGGACCCGCCGTCGAGGTACGCCTCGAGCCGCGGAACATGGAGGGCGCCATCGCCAGTGCGCGCGGCCGGGTCGCGCCCGCCGACCTCGACGAGCAAGGGCGCTGCTCGCTCGAGGCCTTTGTGCATCGCTTTACCGATGCGCTGCTGCAGGCGGCGGCTTCGATCGGCATGGGCCGCGACTATATGGAGACGCAGCGCCGCGGATTCTCGACCTTTGAGCTGGCCTTTCGGCTCATCGAGGCGCCGCGGCTCGGCGAGCCGTATCTGGTCGAGACCGGGATTGCACATCTCGGCGGCTCGTCGGTCCGATTGGTGCATCGCATGAGTGATCCGCGCACCGGCAAGGAATTTGCCCGCCTCGGCCAGTTCGGGGTGCAGCTCGACCTCGACGCACGCCGGCCGGCGCCATTGCCGCAGGAAATCCGGGCGCGGGCGGCGCCGCTGATGCTCGCGTTCGACGAGGCTGGCGACGAGGCTGGCGACTGATCCGGCGGCGTCGGCGTGGTTCCATGGCGTCCGTGCGGCGGCCGCGGTCACGCCAATTTGATGCGCAAGACAGCCATGCCAAACAAGGGGTGTTTCGGTCAGCGCCACTTGCCTATTTATTGCGGTGCAATAGGCGAATTTGCGGGTGCGGTGATGCCGGAAGAAATCGTGAGCGGGCGCGAGCGCGGCGCCGTCGAGAAAACCTTCGGAATCTGGCGGACGGTCGCTGCGGCGTGGGCGATGGCGGTCATTTTGGTGCTGCTGTTCGCCGGGGTTCAGGCCTTGGCGTCGCGACATGGCGTGGCGCCGCGCGACGCGAGTTTGGCCGGAGCCGTCATCCCCCGTCACGACCCGAGCTGCGCTGGGGCGTTGGATGCAATGGCTCCGAGCGCGGGCGGTTGCCAGGGTTTCCGAGCCGCGTTTGATCAGGCCCAGGCCAGCGCCTATTCAGCATGGTGAGCCGCGGCAGGCAGCGGCGTCTCGACAGAGCCGGCGACGGCGCGCAGTACCGCCCGCCGTTGCGTCTCGACAGCTTCTAGCTGCGCCGCGATCTGGGCGGCGGACACCGTAACTGTTTGTTCGCCGCCGGTCGGGTCGGTAAAGATCACATTCAAGCCGTCCGGATTGGCGCGCATTTCGCGCTCCGGCAGGTTCACGGCAAATTCCTCGGCATAGGAACAGCCGGAAGAACAGGTGATCTCCTGCCGGCTGATCGGAATAAAAACCAGCGGATGGCCGGAGGCGTCGTGCGCCGCGTCCCAATTCCGCTCCGGGCCGCTATAACTGTCGGAAACGTAGAGCTGGTCCGCACTCTGCCCGTTGCGCCGATCGATAAAGCTGCGCAGGCGGAAAAAATTGGTGCCGGGGATGCCGAGAAAAGGTGCCGCGTGCTGCGCCCTTGGCCCGACCAGCACGATAAACTCCCCCGACTGGTGCTCGCGAACCTCATTCGCGCCGTTGCCGACCGCCGTTCCCGAGCCGGGCGGCGGCAATTGGGAACACGCGCCGAGCACGGCGGCGAACAGCGCGGGCAGGATTTGGCGCCGCCAATCGGCCATTACTGAAACCGGTCAGCGGGGAAGGATCTGGGCGTCGTCCTCGCCGAGTGCCGGCGCGGCCTTGGCGAAGGGCGGTCGGATACCGTCGAAAGACAAGGGCAGCCCGACCAGCGCCAGCCGATCGTCCGACGAGCTCGCCGACAATTGCTGGATCATGCCGAGGGCCGCGGTCTGGGCGTCCGCCACCACCTGGTCGACCGTCTGCATCGGGCCGTTCGGGATGCCGGCGGCATCGAGCCGCGCGGCCCACCATGCAATCGGCTCGGCGGCGAAGACCGCGTCGAGGATCGCGATCAGGGTCGGGCGGTTGACCACCCGGTCCTGGTTGGTGCGAAAGCGCGGGTCGAGGGCGAGCTCCGGGCGGCCGATCGCGCTACACAGCCGGCGAAACAGATTGTCGTTGCCGGCCGCCACCATCAGATAGCCGTCGGCGGCGGCAAAGGCCTGGTACGGCACGATCATGTCGACCCCCGACCCCTGCCGGGTCGGCACCGCGCCGGTGACCAGATGGGCGGCGATCGGAATCGACATCCAGGCGAGCGCCGTCTCGAAGAGCGAAGTATCGACGACGCCGCCAAGGCCGGTGCGGCGCCGCTCATTCAGCGCCGCGAGAATGCCGATCACCGACCACATCCCGGTGGCGAGGTCGACGATCGACACGCCGACGCGTACCGGCGGCCGCCCATCCTCGCCCATCAGGCTCATCAGCCCGCCATAGGCCTGCATCAAGGGATCGTAGCCCGGCCGCTCGCGCAGCGGTCCGACGGCGCCGAACGCACCGAGATTGCAATAGACGAGGCCGGGCTTCTGCGCGGTCAAGGCGGCCGCCGACAGGCCAAAGCGGTCGAGGGAGCCGAATTTCAGATTATGGATCAGGACGTCGGCGCGACCGATCACCAGCGCCTTCAGCTTTTCGGCCTCGGCCGGGTCGGCGAGGTCGATAGTGATCCCGCGCTTGCCTCGGTTGACCGCGTGAAAGCAGGTGGCGGCCCCGGCGGCGAAGGGCGGCCCCCAGCCGCGGGCGGCGTCGCCGATCTTCGGGTTCTCGATCTTGATCACCTCGGCACCGAGTTCGCCAAGAATCATCCCGGCATAGGGGGCGGCGACGCTTTGGCTGATCTCGATCACGACAAGGCCGGAAAGCGGGGTGCTGCTCGACATCGAAACTCCCTCTGGGGCGGCCGGATCACACCGTGGCCGGTGGCGGCGGCAAGCGCTCGATCATTAGCACGCGGATCGGGCGACGCACAGAAAGGCCGGGCTGGCGCGCGGCCGGCTTGGGTCCAGGCAAATTGGCTCGCTTCTTGCGTAAAGACCGCAGGTCCGCCACAGGCCTGGCTCGATGGCCGCCCGGCGCGGGGGTGATAGCATGGCAATAGTCGAGGCGCAGCCCTATTCATTGGATCTCGACCCGGCGCGGTCGGGACTGCTGATCATCGACATGCAGCGCGATTTTCTCGAGCCCGACGGCTTTGGCGCCGCACTCGGCAATAATGTATCGCTGCTGCGCCGGACCATAGCACCCGCCCAGCGGCTGCTGGAGCACGCGCGCGCCTGCGGGCTCGCAATCTTTCACACCCGCGAGGGCCATCGCCCTGATCTGGCCGATCTGGCGCCGGCGAAAAAGGCGCGCGGCCGGCTCGCCATCGGCATCGGCGATGAGGGGCCGATGGGCCGCATCCTGGTCCGCGGCGAGGCCGGACACGAGATCGTCGCCGAGCTCTGCCCGCTCCCCGGCGAGCCGATTGTCGACAAGCCGGGCAAGGGCGCCTTTTACGCCACCGATCTCGACGCGATGCTGAAAAACCGCGGCATCGCCCAGCTGATTGTGTGCGGCGTCACCACCGAGGTCTGCGTCCACACCACCGTGCGCGAAGCCAATGATCGCGGCTATGAGTGCCTCGTTGTCGAAGATTGCGTCGGCTCGTATTTCCCCGAATTCCACGAGATCGGGCTCGCCATGATCAAGGCGCAGGGCGGCATTTTCGGCTGGGTCGCGCCGAGCGTGGCGGTCATTGCGGCGCTCTGCGCCGACGGCGGCGCGGAGACCCCCCGATGAGCACCGCGGCCAATCCCCCACGCTGGTGGGTCGCCGGCGACTGGAACGGCTTTTTCGGGCTGTTCACCAATGTGGTCCTCAACGTCATCGTGCTGACCGGGCTGTGCCTGCACGTTGTGCACCTGCCGGCCGCGATCGTTTACGGCCGCATCCTGCCGGCGCTCGGCATCGCGCTGCCCCTGGGCAACCTCTATTACGCCTATCTCGCATGGCGACTGGCCAAGCAACAGGGGCGCAGCGACGTGACGGCGATGCCGTATGGGCCGTCGGTACCACATATGTTCATCGTCGTCTTTCTGATCATGCTGCCGATCTATTTGAAGACCCACGATGCGCTGTTCGCCTGGCGCTGCGGCCTGGTGTGGTGCCTGGTAATCGGCGCGATCGTGCTGCTCGGCGCTTTTGTCGGGCCGACCGTGCGCAAATATACGCCACGCGCGGCGATGCTCGGCACCCTCGCCGGGATTTCGATCGCGTTCATCTCGATGCGTCCGGCCTTTCTGGGCTGGGAAGACCCGTGGCTGTTCATGCTGTCGCTCAGCATTGTGCTGGTCAGCTGGACGGCCGGGGTCAGGCTGCCGTTCGGGTTGCCCGGCGGCCTGGTCGCGGTGGCGCTCGGCACCGCACTCGCTTGGCTCGCCCGGCTCCTCCATCTCGACATGTTGATGCAGCCAGCCGAGGTCGCCGGCGCGCTCGGCCAATTCGGCCTGCATCTGCCTTACCCGACGCTCGATATCGCCCGGGCGTTCGGCGGGATTGGGCCGCTGCTCGTCACCGCGGTGCCGCTCGGCATCTACAATTTCACCGAGGGCATGAACAATGTCGAAAGCGCCGCAGCCGGCGGCGACGACTACAGCCTGCGCAAGATCCTCTTGGCCGACGGCACCGGAGCCATCATCGGCGCTCTGCTCGGCAGCCCGTTTCCGCCGGCGGTCTATATCGGTCACCCCGGATGGAAGGCGGTGGGCGGGCGGATCGGCTACTCTTTGGCGACCGGCGTCGTGATCGGCATTGTCTGCTTTCTCGGCCTGACCGCATTGCTGCTCGCGGTGATCCCGCTGGTCGCGATCTTGCCGATCCTGCTCTATATCGGGCTCGTGATCGGCGCCCAGGCATTTCAGACCACGCCCTCCCGACACGCGCCGGCGATCGTCCTGGCGATTCTGCCGAACATCTCCGCTTGGGCGCAGACTATGATCGACGGGGCGCTCGGGGCCGCCGGCACCTCGGCCGAAAAGCTCGGCATGGCCAAATTGGGCGCGGTCGGCGTCGTCTATCACGGCATGGCGCTATTGGGCGGCGGCGCCGTCCTGGCCGGATTGATCCTCGGCTCGATCGCCGTCTTTATCATCGATCGCGAATTCGACCGCGCCGCTCTGTTCGCCGCCGCCGGTGCCGTATTGTCCTATTTCGGCTTCATCCATGGGACGGCACTCGGCATCGGCAATTCAGCACCAGTGGCACTCGGCTATCTGATTGTCGCGGCAGTATGCTTGGCATTCAGCCGGCGGACCTATCCGCGAATCGTCGACGCCCCGGCGCCGGTCGATGCGGTAATGGACGACTGACCGATCCAAGGGCAGCGCACCAGCATCGGCATCACCCGGATGATTGAGCCGATTGGCTCAGCAACCGCTCAGAACTCCATATCGAGCTCCTCGAAGCCATCGGGCTCGGCCAGTGCCGCCTCGCGCCAGGCGACCATGTCGGGCAACGCCAATATGCGCTCGCAATAGGCGCTGCAATCGCGGTCGAGCTTGACGTCATACGTGTGAAAGCGGGTCGCCACCGGCGCATACATTGCGTCGGCCATGGTCAATGCGCCAAACAGATAGGGCCCGCCATGCTCGGCAAAGCATTCGCGCCAAATCGTCGTTATCCGGTCGATATCGGCCTGCGCTCCAGCCCAGACCTTGAAGTCCTGGTGCCGCGCCTTGAGGTTCATCGGCAATGCCGAGCGCAGATTGGCGAACCCCGAATGCATCTCGCCGCAGATCGAGCGGCAGCGGGCGCGGGCCGCACGGGCGGCCGGAAGCAATCCGGCTTTCGGGTTCAGCTCGTGCAGATATTCGCCGATCGCCAGCGTGTCCCATACCCTGATCCCCTCATGGGTCAGGCATGGCACCAGGATCGACGGCGATAGCAGCAGCAATTCGGCGCGATTGGCCGGGTCGTCGACCGGCACCGCCAGCTCGGCGAATTCGAGCCCGGCCATCCGGCATAACAGCCAGCCGCGCAATGACCACGACGAATAGTTCTTGCTGCTGATCGTCAGTATGACATCGGTCATCGCCGTGCTCCTCTGATGGCCGGCACCCGGGGGGAGACCCATTGTCCCACAGCCGGGATCGCAGCGCCAAACCATCTCGCATAGGCTCGTCAAATCCTTTAATCTTCGGGATTTGGCGGCGCAGCAGACGGGCCGAACGATGTACCGGAATTTTCTTGCCCTTACCGACGCGATGGCGCCATTGCGCAGCTTGGCCGGCATCGCTGCGGCAGCCTTGACGCCGCCGCCGCCCATTGCGTCCCACCCGCAAACTTCCCGAACCGATGCGTCGCCAAACGCGGTACAGCGGGCGGTTGCAGCGCTATGCGAACTTATTGCCCGCGCCGGACTGAGCCACCGCCGCCCGCCGTTTGGCATCGACCAGGTCGAAATTGCTGGCCGCCCGGTCGCAGTGCGCGAGGTCGCGGTTCATCGCACGCCCTTCTGCACCTTGTTGCGCTTTGAAAAGGAGCTGGCCGCAACCCAACCTAAGGTTCTACTGGTGGCGCCAATGTCGGGGCATTTTGCCACGCTGTTGCGCGGCACCGCGCGCACGATGCTGGCCGACCACGACGTCTACATCACCGACTGGCACAATGCGCGCGACATCGGCTTAGGCTACGGCCATTTTGATTTTGACGACTTTATCGAGCACCTGATCACCTTTCTCGAAGTGCTGGGGCCTGGTGCGCATCTGGTCGCAGTCTGCCAGCCCTGCGTCGCGGCGTTGGCGGCAGCGGCGATCATGGCCGAGGATGGCCATCCGGCGCAGCCGCGCAGCATGACCCTGATGGCCGGACCGATCGATACTCGAATCAACCCGACCGAAGTCAACGAACTGGCGACGAGCCGGCCGATTAGCTGGTTCGAAGGCGCCCTGATCGACACCGTGCCGTGGCGCTACCATGGCGCCTGCCGCCGCGTCTACCCCGGCTTCACCCAGCTTGCCGCTTTTATGAGCATGAACCTCGAGCGGCACGTCAAGGCCCAGCTCGACCTGTTCTGCCACATCGCCAATGGCGAGGTGCAACGGGCAGCGGCAATCCGCAAGTTTTACGACGAATACCTGGCGGTGATGGATCTGCCGGCCGAATTCTACCTGCAAACGGTCGAGCGGGTGTTCCAGCAGCACGCGCTGCCATTGGGCCGGCTGCACTGGCGCGGGCGACGGGTCGATCCGCAGGCGATCCGGCGCACCGCCTTATTCACTGTTGAAGGCGAGCGCGACGACATTTGCGCCGTCGGTCAGACACTGGCCGCTCAGGATTTGTGCACTGGGCTGCGGCCCTATATGAAGCGCCACCACGTGCAGACCGGCGTCGGCCATTACGGGGTCTTCAATGGCCAGCGCTGGAACAGCTTTATCTATCCGATGCTGCGCAATGTCGTCTACGCCAGCGACTGAGACGCAGCACTAGCCAGCCCGGACTGCCCCTGGCTTGCCGACTATTCAGCGCGCAATCACGGCGGCCGGCTGGGTGATCTCGGTGGTGGCAAAATCGGCCGGGGCGATGATCTCCATGAACTCCATATCGTCCGACCAGTCGTAGAGATTGTGAATGATGCCCGGGCGCTGGTGCACACAGTCGCCGGCCTCGACCAGAGTGCCGATCCCGTCGTAATCGAACCTGGCCCAGCCGCGGACCATGTAGACGACGTGCACGTCGGCGGTGTGCATGTGAAAGCCGGTGCCGCCTTTGGCCTGCGAGGCCGGGCGCGCGGCGCGCACCAGCTGCACCCGCAACTTGCCGTGGGTGGCGTCAATGATCCCCATGTCGCGATAGGCGAAAAAGGCGCGCAGGCCATCCTCGGCGTATTGCGCCTCAGCCGCATCCGCCTTCTGATGCGAAAACAACGTGTCGGTCATGGTCGGGCCTCTGCTTCCCGTCTGCGCCAATTATTCCGCGATTAATGCTGCGTCGCAACAGGAAAAACCCTAACAATTCTGAAAAAACTGGCCAGAAATAATGCAGTGCACAAGTTGTGGGCAGAGGAGCTACTGGTTGAGCCAGCGGCGCATGAAGCCGAGCAGGCCCTGCGGCATGAAGATGACCATTGCCACAAAGATCGCGCCGAGCGGGATCAGATAGAATTCGGTGAAAAAGCGCGATAGCCCCTCGCGCAGCAGCAGAAAGAACGCGGCGCCGACGATCGGCCCGACCAGGGTTCCGATGCCGCCGATGACGTTGAAGATCACCGCTTCGCCCGAGACCAGAAAAAACACGAAATCGGGGGCAGCGAATTCGTTCTGCAAGGCGTAGAGCACCCCGGCGAGACCGGCGAACAGCCCCGACAGCATGACCGCCACGATCTTGTAGCGCTCGACCGGATAGCCGATGGCCCGGGTGCGCGCCTCGTTCTCGCGGATCGATTGCAGCACCATGCCGAACGGCGACTGGGTAATGCGGCGCAGGATCAGATACGAGCCCGCCACCATCGCCAGCACGAACCAGTGCAGAGTGGTAGCATTAAAACGGATCGAAAAGAGGCCGGGCACGGCCAATGGCGGGCGATCGAAGGTCAGCCCGTTCTCGCCCCCGGTCACTGCGGTCCAGGTAAAGATGATCACGTAGAAAATTTGCGAAAATATAAGGGTCGTGATGGCGAAGTAGATGTCGCGCAGCCGGGTCAAGAAATAGGCGACAAAGCCGGCGGCGGCGGCGGCCCCGGCCAGCCCATAGATGAGGGCCAGCCACAGATTGGGCGGCGCCACGCTGAGGAGGGCGGCGGCGGCGCCATACATGCCGAGCCCGAAAAACGCCGATTGGCCGAACGACACCATCCCGGTGTAGCCGATCAGGATGTCGGACGACATCGCGAGCAGACCCCAGATCAGGATCTCGGTGACAAAGCGCCGCCAAAATGCGGGCAGCACCAGGGGAGCGACGATTAACAGCGCTAGAATGACGGAGAACCCGGCCCAGTAGACGACGGTTGGCCGCCGTCTCATCGGGCGCCGGCCGCGAACAGCCCGGTCGGGCGGAACAGCAGGGTCAGGATCAGCACGACGAACGAGACGATGACCGCCTGCGCCGGGCTGACCCACAACGAGGCATAGGCTTCGAGCAGGCTGATCAGCAGAGCGGCGGCGATCGAACCGGCGAGGCTGCCCATGCCGCCGACCACGACGACGATGAACACCTTCAAGATCCAATCGACCCCCATCGACGAATCGACCGCGGTCAACGGCCCGAACAACACGCCGCTGGCCCCGGCCATCGCGGCGCCGATCGCGAATACGGTCATCAGCACCCACGGCACCGGGATCCCCATCGCCTGGGCCATCACCCGGTCCTGGGTCGTGGCCCGGATCCAGATGCCCCAGGTGCCGAATTTAAGGAACAGCCAGAGGCCGCCGATGATCGCCCCCGAGATCACCGCGATGACCACCCGATACCACGGATATTGCAGATAAAAAAGGCTGAAGTGGCCGCCGATCGGCGCGCTGATCTTGCGCGCCACCGGGCCGAATTGCCACAGCGCATAGTTCTGCAGGATCAGCGACACGCCGAAGGTGGCAAGGATCGTGGTCAGCGGATCGCGGCCGAGCAGCGGGCGCAGGGTGGTCAGATAGATCGCCGCGCCGAGCAGCGCGATCGCCACCGTAGCGGCGATCAGCGCCAACCAGAAATTGCCAGTCGCCGCCATCGTCAGCACCCCGACATAAGCGCCGAGCATGAACAATTCGCCATGGGCGAAATTGACCACGTCCATGATCCCGAAAATTAGGGTCAGGCCCGAGGCGACCAGCGCCAGGATCATGCCGGTAACAACGCCGTTGACGGTCTGGATCAGCACCTGCTGCAGCGGCACGCCCACCTCAGATCCCCATATACTGGTGGATGATGCCGTCATCGGCATGCAGATCGCGCGAGCGGGCGTGATGGCGCACCACCCCCTTTTCGAGGATGTAGACCCGCTCGGAGGCGGCCAGGGTCAGCGGCACATTCTGCTCGACCAGCAGCACCGCCACCCCTTCGCCGCGCAGCACCTCGATGATTTCGCGGATCTGCCCGACCATGCGCGGCATCAGCCCCTCGGTCGGCTCGTCGAGCAGGATGATCCGGGGTTCGAGCATCATCGCGCGGGCGATCGCCAGCATCTGCTGCTCGCCGCCGGAGAGGGTGCCGCCGGCCTGGTTGCGCCGCTCGGCCAGCACCGGGAAAAACGCGTAGACCTTGTCGAGGAGCGCCTTCTTGCGCTCCCGGCCGACGCCGTGGCGGTCGAGCCCGGTGCGCAAATTCTCGATCACCGTCAACAGCCGGAAGATCCGCCGCTCCTCCGGAACGTAGCCGATCCCGAGCCGGGCCAGCCGGTGCGGCGGCAGCCCGGTGATCGCTTCGCCGGCAAACCTCACCCGGCCGCGGCTCGGGTGGACGAGGCCCATGATCGCCTTCAGGGTCGTGCTCTTGCCGACCCCGTTGCGGCCGAGCAGCGCCACCACCTCGCCCGGCCCGACCGCGACCGAAATGCCGTGCAGGATGTGGCTCTTGCCGTAATAGCTGTGGACGTCTTCGACTTCGAGCAGCGGTTCTGCGCCCGACGCCGACACCGTCGCCTCTCTCCCCGCCGCGGCCAGGTCTGACGCGAGGTTCATGTCTTGAGGTAGACCTCGAGCACCCGCGGGTTCTGCTGAATTTCGGCGGGCGCTCCCTCGGCCAGGATGCGGCCATAATGCAAAACGGTGATCCGGTTCGCCAACTGCATCACCACCTCCATGTCGTGCTCGACCACCAGGATGGTCAGATCGCGGGCGATCCGGCGCACCAGTTCGATCGTCTCATGGGTTTCGGCCGCACTCATCCCGGCGGTCGGCTCGTCGAGACACAGGAGCCGCGGCTCAGTCGCCAACGCGATGCCGATTTCGAGGTTGCGCTGCTCGCCATGCGACAGATTGGCGGCCAATTCGTGCGCCTTGCCGAGCAGGCCCACCGCGGCCAACGCCGCCTCGGCCTTTTCGATGATGTCGCGAAAGGCGCGGTGGTGGCGCAGCAGGTTCCAGCCATGGCGGCGCGACTGGGCGGCGATGCGGGCGTTTTCGAGGGTGGTGGCGTTGGGCAGGAGGTTGGTGATCTGGTACGAGCGGGCGATCCCCTTCTTCGACACTCGGTCGGGCGAGAGCCCGGTGATGTCCTCGCCGGCAAACCGGATCTGGCCCGAAGTCGGCCGCAAGACCCCGGTCAGGCAGTTGAAAAAGGTGCTCTTGCCGGCCCCGTTTGGGCCGATGACGGCACGCAACTCGCCCGGCGCCACCGCGAAATCGACATTGTCGAGGGCGCTCAGCCCGCCAAAGCGCACGCTCAGGCCCCGGGTGCTCAGGATCGGCGGCGAACCCGGTCCCAGGTTTCCGCTGACCAGAGCCGGCGCCTTGCCTAAAACTTCGGCAGCCACCTAGGTGAATGTGCAAGCCGGCGGCACCAGGGTCTTCTGCCACGGGATAGTTTCGAGGATATGCGGCTTGCCGGCCTTGATCACGAACAGAAACTCGCGCAGAAAGGCTTGGTGATCCTCCTTGCGCAGGGTCTTGTCGCCCTGCGGGAAGTCATCGCCCTCCTGCATTTTGAGGCCCTCGAGCGCGGCGATCAGCTTTGGCGTGTCGGCGCGGCCCTGAAATCCCGACTTTTCGATGCCGAGCTTCAGCGCGTTCATCGCCTCGTAGTTCGACTGGGTGTAGCGGTCAGGGAGCGGTCCCGAAGGATCGATCTTTTTGAGGCGGGCGACCGCGTCGTTGAAGAACTTATGGTTGGCCGGCGTGTCGAGCGGCGGTTCGAACACCGGCAGATAGCGGTTGATGCCGATAAAGCCGTCAATCTTGTGGCCGAGCGCCGGCAGATTGGTCGATTCCGCGATCGCCCCGTCGCCGGCCCATTTGTATTTCTTGGTCAGCCCGAGATCGTAGAGTTGATTGGCCAAAGTGATGCCGTCGGTGGCGAACGAGATCCCGAACAGCCCGTCGAAATCGCCGTTGATCTTGGCCAGGAACGGGGTGGTGTCGGCGGTGCCGAGCGGGATGCCGGTGCCGCCGACGACCTCGCCGCCCTGCTTCTTGATCTCGTTGGCATAGGCGTCGCGGGTCGATTGGCCCCAGGCATAATCGGCGTAGATGATATGCCACTTCTTGCCGAGCTTGTTGACGAGATAGGGGGCGAACGCGACCGCCTGCGCCGGGGCATAGTCGAAGGTGCGGAAGGTGTAGCGGTTGCACTTGGTCGTCGTCAGCGTGGTGTCGAGGCACACCCCGATCATGTTGACCAGTTGATGGTCTTCCCAGACCGGCGAGCAGGCGAGACAAACATTCGATAGAAAACCGCCGACGTGTGCGTCGATCTTGTCCTCGTCGACCATCTTTTCGACCGCGCGGCGCCCGACATCGGGCTTGGATTCGTCGTCGGCCACGATCAGGTCGACCGGCCGGCCGTTAATGCCGCCCATCTGGTTGATCCGGTCGACCGCCATCTGGATGCCGACGAGCGCAGTCTTGCCGCCGGCCGCGGCGACCCCGGTCAAAGGCTGCAGGCTGCCGATCTTGTAGGGGGTGGCGGCGCCAAATGCGGCCCGCCACGGCGACGGGGCCAGCATCGTCGCGATCCCGCCGGCAGCGCTCCAGCCGAGCACCCGGCGGCGGCTCGGCGGGGCAGGCACAACACTCGTCTCGTCGCTCATCCCGGCTCCTTTCCGCCAATCTCCACGCAACATCTGTGCCGCCGATTACCCGTTCCGAGGCGCTCGTGCGCGGTTAGCGCATCGCAACAGCGCGAGACCAAAAAGGCCTGCTGCCAAGAGCGCGAGGGTTGACGGCTCCGGCACGGCCGGAACCTCGGCCGAGAGATCAGATAGGAACGCCTGGTCATTCGGCCCCGGTAGGCCGGTGAGGGTGACTTTGTTGACGAAGGCTCCCGACGCGTCAAAGACTACAAGCTGGGACGGGTCCGCTTCATCGTCAAAGACGTAATAAAAGGAGCCGTCAAAGGCCACCCCGGTGAAACCGAACGTTCCGGGATTTAAGAATGCCGCAGTGATCAAACTCCCGTTGGTTGCATTGAACTGATCGTAAGGGCCAATGTCCCCGCGGGGCTGATTTGCAACAAAAGTATTGCGGACAATTTCAAGGCCGTCTCGGCCTGCCTGAACCACACCGCCCGACGGGATCAGCGTAATCGGCGGGCCAATTTGGTTGCCGGAGAAATCGTATTTGTACACATTCTCGTCTAGACTCAGGGTGGTGCTGTTGGGTGCGAGATAAAGAAACCGGCCATCAGAGGCGATCGATTGAATGCCACTGGCGCCCGGGATATTGGCGACAAAAGCTGTTCCGAGATTCGCGCCGCTCGTATTGGTCAAGTAAACCGATGTCGAATTATCCAGGCTATAGTAAATATTGGATCCAACGACCGCTATCCCTCGACCAAACTGTGCTGGCGTCGCAGCTGGGTCGGAAAATACCTTGAGACGCGCGCCGGTGCTGGCATCGAACTCCTGAATGACCGGGCCGATGATCGCATCATTGCCATTGCTCCAGATCATCGTGTCGGCTTTCGCCGGCGCCGATCCGACCAGCAGTCCGGCAATCCCAATCCCCACGGTTGTCCCAATGACGACCGGGATCCAAGCGTTGAACTTTCGAAGAATGACGGTGGCGCGCACGCGGGCCTCCCGGATTTTCTCTTTTGACGCGCCGGTCGCCCGGCACAGTCGCGAACTTAGTTCGGCTCACGTCTAATCGTCAAACCGATAAGGACACCGTCGCCCTTGGCAGTTGGCCGAGGCGCGCTTACCCTCACCCTCGCAAAGGCGGCCACAAAGCGGATCCAAGCGATGATCATCGACGTCCACGCGCATTACACGCCGAAGAATTTCAGCGAGTTCATGGGCGACCGGTTTGCCTCGCCGGTTCATCTGCCGGTCAAGCGCGGAATGGCGCTGCACCCGTTTTCGGATTCGCCGGAAGACATCAGCGGGCGGTTCGAGCTGATGGACGCCGCCGGGGTCGAAAAACAGGTGCTGTCGCCGAACCATCCGCCCTATCTGCCGAATGAGGCGGAAGGCGTCAAAGCGGTCCAGATGCTGAACGACGGCTATGCCGACTTGGCGCATCGCTACCCGCAGCGCATCGCCTCCTATGTGATGCTGCCGCTGCCGCATATCGACGCGGCACTCAAGGAGATGGAGCGCGGCTTCGACCAATTGGGCTGCGTCGGCGTCAACATGAATATCATCTGCCTCAACCGGTCGGTCGCCGAAACCGAATTCGAGCCGATCTACGCGGAGATGAACCGGCGTGGCGCCATCCTGTTCGTCCACCCGGCCGGCAGCGGTATCTGCTCGCCGTTCATCACCGGCTACCGCTATACCGGGTCGGTCGGGACCTCGTTGGAGGACGCGACTTTTGTTTTGCACATGATCGCGCGGCAGATCCCGCACCGCTACCCGAACATCAAATTCATCGTGCCGCATCTGGGCGGGCCGATCCCGATGCTGCTCAACCGTCTCGATCAGCAAGGCCAAAGCCCGAACGGCCATCCCAACCTCGCCGAAGCGCCGAGCGTCACCGCCAAGAAGTTCTGGTACGACACCGTTTGCTACGGCTCGAAGGCGGCTTTCACTTGTGCTCTCGAAGCGTTTGGCGCCGACCATCTGGTCACCGGCAGCGACTATCCGGTGCTGCAGGATTATGAGGCCTACAAGGAGACCTTCGCCTATATCTCGCGGCTCGGGCTGCCGCAGGCGACGGTCGACCAGATCCTGCACCGCAACGCCCATCAGCTGTTTGGTTTTGCCCATGAGTGAGCAGGTCGGAGAGCCGGAAGGCGGGCTCGGCTTCGCCGCCGAGGCCGATGCGCCGATCCGGTACATGGAACGGACCCGCGACTATTATCAGACGCTCGGCTACGGCGCGCCCTATCGCTGGGCGCATTATGCCGCGGTCCCGTTCTGCCCGCTGCCGCGGCGCCTTGCCGAATGCCGGATCGCTCTCGTCACCACCGCCGCGCCCTACCAGCCGGACAAAGGCGAGCAGGGCCCGGGTGCCCCCTATAACGCCGCCGCCAAATTCTACCGGGTCTATTCCGGCGACAGCGCCGTCGACCCTGATCTGCGGATTTCCCACGTCGCCTACGACCGGGTGCACACTACCGCCGAGGACACCCAAACCTGGTTTCCGCTGCGGCAATTGCGGCACATGGCGGCGACCGGCAGAATCGGCGAAGTGGCCCGCCGCTTTCACGGCATGCCGACCAACCGCAGCCAGCGCGCGACGGTCGGACGGGACTGCCCGGAGCTGCTGGCGCGCTGCCGCGACGACCGGGTCGACGCCGCGATCCTCGTCGCCAATTGACCGGTGTGCCACCAGACCGTGAGCCTGGCCGCCCGGCATTTGGAAGAAGAAGGCATCGCCACCGTGGTGATGGGCTGCGCCAAGGACATTGTCGAATATTGCGGCGTGCCACGGCTTTTGTTCAGCGATTTCCCGCTGGGCAATGCGGCCGGACGCCCGAACGATCCCCAATCGCAGGCGTTTACCCTGGAACTGGCGCTGCGCATCCTCGAAGCCGCGCCGGCGCCGCGCACGACGGTGCAATCGGCGCTGCTCTGGAGCGAGGACCCGACGTGGAAGCTCGACTACTCGAACATCGAACGGCTCTCGGCGGCAGAGATCGAGCGCCGGCGCGAGGAATTCGACCGGCAGAAAGCGGCCGCCCGGACAATCCGCGAGCAATCCTCCGGCGCCGGCTGAGCGAACTGCAATGGCGCGACTCATATCGCGCTAACGCCGGATTGGCCGCCCCAACCGTGAACCTGGTCTACGGATCTCTGAATATTCGGCAGCATAGGGCTTCGAGTGATCAGACCATATTCCGGAAACACCGCGATTGTCTCGAAGCAAGATCGGATCGAATTTAGAACCATCCCTATGGCCCAGCGCGAAAACTGCGCCGATCACAATATTTTGCTTTGAATTGGAGCGCCAAAACCATTACCTTTGATAGAGCCGGTCGGTTTTGTGCCGGGACGGCGGTCATTTGGTCGGGGGAGAAGCCATGACCGAAAAATGCGGCGTTTCGCGCAATGGGAGCTCGGCCGGCCGTATCTGCAATGTCAGAGCTGGAATATTCGGGTTTGCCGTGATCGCGGCCGTCATGGCTGTCTTCGCCGCTGTCGGCTCGGCGGCGGCGGCAGGTACGCCATTTCAGCTGACCTACCGGGTAACCCACTCGGTGTTCGGCAACATTGGCACATACGTCAATACCGTCGAGCCGGCAAATGGCGGCACCACAGTTTTGACTCGCGCCCATTTCGACGTGAAGATGCTCGGCGTCCATCTCTACCGCGAAGACGCCCAGCGCACCGAGCATTGGCAGGGCAACCGCCTGATGTCGTTTCACAGCGTCACCAGCAAGGGGGCCCAAGCGACCGTGGTCAACGGCCAGGCGCGCGGCAACAGCTTTGTCATCAACTCGCCGCTGGGCACGATCACCGCGCCGGCGACGGTTCACCCGGCCAATCCGTGGTCGCCAAATTTCCTCGGTTCCGATGAGATGATGCGGCCGGACAACGGCAAGGTCGAGCAAGTGCGCGTCAGCGGCGGCGAGCCGGCGATCGTGACGATCGACGGCACCGCGATTCGTACCGAGAAATACGAGGTTACCGGCGACACCCGATACACGATCTGGCTCGACCAGCAGGGGGTGCCGGTCATGTTTGTGGTCAACGACCAAAGCGGCACGGTTACATTCACCCTCGCGAATTGCGTTCGCTGCGGGCTCAACATGGCGCAGCTGGGGACGAAATAGGATACCTCGGCGATGCTGGGTTCGGCCGCGGCTGGACAGGCCGGCCAGCCTCGGTCAAGTTCGTCGCCGGCGGCAAAGAGGGAGGCGGCGATGGCGGGGGTGAGCGGAGCTGAGCCGTCGAGACAATACCTCAGTCGCGAAGCGGCGCAGGCTCGCGCCTACTCTCAGGCGGTGGTTACCTCGGGCGGCCGAACAGTTTGGCTGGCCGGGCAGATCGGCGCCATGAGCGGGTCCGGCGACTCGCTCGCCGGCGATTTCGATAACCAGGTGCGCGAGGTGTTCACCCGGCTCGGTCAGACCCTGGCGGAGGCCGGCGGCAAGCTCGGGGACATGGTGACGATGACCGTCTTCATTACCGATGCGCGCTACGGCGACCGCTTTACCGAGCTGCGCCGGGAGATCTTCGGCGACAACTTTCCAGCGAGCGCGTTGGTAACCGTCGCCGGCCTCGCGCAGCCCGAGATCCTCGTTGAGGTGCAAGGGATAGCGGTCATCGCCTGAGCTGCGCCGCGACGATCGGACCCGATCCAAACAGCCCGCTGCGGTGAGCAAGATCCGACGAGCGCTCTGCCTCGTGGCGATGGCGCTGGGGGCGGTGATCGCCACGGTGGCCGGTCCGGTTTGCGCGGCGGCGCAGGATTGCCGCCCCGAGCGCCGCGCCGATATTGCCGAAAATCCGATGGGCAATGTTCCGATCGTCACCGTGCGGGTCAACGGCTCGCCGGCCGACCTGCTGTTCGACACCGGGGCCGAACGCACGATCTTGACCCCCGCAGCGGCCAGTCGATTGGGGATCGTCGCCCATTATGAATATGCCCGGCACATGCGCAGCATCGGTACCGCGGTTTCCGGCGGCACCGCCAAGCTCAGCAAATTCGTTGTCGGCGGCATGACAACGCGCGGCTTCAGGGTGCTGGTCGGTGCAGTCTCGTTGCCAACGGTCGACGGCAGGCCGCTCGACGGACTGCTCGGCGCCGATTTCTTCGACGATTTCGATGTCGACATCGATCTGGGCAATCGGCGCGTGCTGCTATACGCGCCGCAATCATGCCCGAGCGAGGCGCCGGCCTGGGGCGAGCCCTACACGACGGTAGCGGCGAATTGTTCGCTGCACGACCGGCTGTTTTTTCCGGTCACGCTCGATGGCTATCGCCTGGCGGCGCTGATCGACACCGGCGCGCAATTGACTGCGCTCGACGCCTCTTCGGCCGCGGCGTTGGGGGTGACCGGGGCAGATTTGGCGCGTGACCCGGTGACCACCTTGCGCGGCGCCGCCGCCGAAATCGTCAAATCGCATGCCCACCGCTTCATGCAACTCGACATCGCCGGCCAGGTCGTGCGCGACCCGGTCATCATGGTCGCGCCGCTCGGGCTGCAGGACGCCGATCTGGTGCTTGGCGCCGATTTTTTGCGCTCGCACCGGGTTTGGCTGTCTTATGCCTCGCACCTGATCTTCCTCGGCCGCCCCTGACCAGCCAACGCCGGCACCGGGATCATTCGTCGTCGCGGCGAGACAAGGATCGCGCCAACAGCGCATAGGCCTTCTCGTCAGTGCGGTCGTAACGCAGCGGCGTGACGACGACGCGGCCTGAATTCAGCGCTTCGATATCGCTTTCGCGGCCCTGGTCGCGCTCACCGCGGCGGAATTTCACCCAATGGTAAGTGAGCCCGCGCGGATCGGTGCGGGTCTCGACGTCCATCCCCTCGATGCTGCCCGAACCTTGGCGCGCCAGGGTCAGCGGCCCGGCCTGGTCGGCCGGCAGATCGGGAAAGTTGACGCTGAGGCAGGTGGCGATGCCCCAGCCGATCTCGCACAGCCGACGCACGATTTGCGGGCCGAGTGCGGCCGCGGTATCCCAGCGCACCCGGGCGCGGTCGCTCCAGGCCTGGCTCAGCGCGATCGACGGAATGCCCAGCATCATCCCAGTCATCGCCCCGCCGACCGTGCCGGAAAATACCGTCTCGATGCCGAGATTGGCGCCGCGGTTGACCCCGCACAGCAGCAGCTGCGGCGGCATCCCGCGCATCAGATGGCTCAGCGCCATCACCACGCAGTCGCCGGGCGTGCCGGTAACGCCCCAGCGCCGCGGCCCACGCTCGCTCAGACGGATCGGGTGGTGCAGGCTGATCGCGTGCGAGACCCCGCTCTGGTCGTGCTCGGGGGCGACGATCCACACCTCGCGGGCGAGCGTCGCGGCGATCCCAGCCAGGACCTCAAGCCCGGGCGCGTCGATGCCGTCGTCATTGGTCAAGAGAATACGATCGAGCACGTCTGACCTCCGGTTTGCGGTCGGTCGGGCTTAGCACCCTGCGGCGACGAAATCGAGATGCGTGGAGAAAGCCGTTTGCAGATGCCGCCCGTGCTCCATAATTAACAGCTGGATCCGATGCCTGGGGGCCAACCCTTGCTCAGCGACGGAGTTCCGCCGCGCCCGGCGAGCTTTGACGGCGCGCTCGGCCGGCAAATCATCGCGCTGCACGTCTGGGCGGTCGGCCAGGGCCTGCGCGGCATCGCCGCCGACCTGGTCATGGATGGTCTGTGCCGCCGTCTGGTCGCGGCCGGGGTGCCACTGTGGCGCGCCTTCGCCGGGATGCGCACGCTCCATCCGCAATGGGGCGGCTATGGCTACACCTGGCGGCGCGACCTCAACGCCACTCAACCCGAGCAATACGAACGCGGCCGCGAATACGAACGGGACTGGCTGGATAGCCCGTTCGCCTGGCTATTGAGCCAAGGAGAAGCGAGCGCGGACCGGTCGCAGCCCTGGCCCTGCCTGCGCCGCCGACTGTCGGGACCCGAGGCGCAACTCGACTTCCCCGTCCTCAGAAGCGTAGCGGCCGAGGGCGGCACCGATTATTTCGCCCATCTGGTGATGTTCTGCGAGCACGGCGACGTGTCGCGCGGCAGCGGGGTGGGCTTCTCGTTCGCCACCGACCGGCCCGAAGGCTTCGACGACGACCACATCCTGCTGTTGCGCGCGGTGCTACCGGCGGCGTCCCTGGCGCTGATGGCCGATGCCGGCCACACCATCGCCTCGGGACTGCTGGCGGCCTATCTCGGTGCGGACGCCGGCAAGCGGGTTCACGAGGGCGCCGTGGCGCGCGGCTCGGTCGAGGCCATTCGCGCCGTGCTGTGGTACGCCGACATCCGCGGCTTTACCGAGATCGCCGATCGGACCCCGGGCCTTGCGGTGATCGAGATGCTCGACGAGACTTTCGAGACCTTGACCGCCTCGTTGCGGGCCCGCGGCGGCCAGGTGCTCAAATTCATCGGCGACGGAATGTTGGCGATATTCCCGTTCGTCGATGCGACGCGCGGCGAAACCTGCGGCCATGCGCTCGATGCCGCGGCCGAGGCGATGCGGGCAATCGACCGGCTGATCCAGGTAAGGGGCGCCGCCGGTAAGCCGGTTGCCGCGGTCGATCTGGCGCTCCATCTGGGCGAGGTGCTGTACGGCAATGTCGGCGCTGCCGACCGCCTCGACTTTACCGTGATTGGCCCGGCGGTTAATGAGGCCGCCCGCATCGAGACCTTGTGCGAGCCCTTGGGCTACACTGTTCTGGTGTCGGCCGAGCTCGCGGCTGCGGCAAACAGTGCTCTCCTCAAGCCGCTTGGCCGGCATCGGCTGCGTGGCGTTCGGGAGGCGCGGGATATCTATGCGCTCGATCTCGGCGGTTAGCGACCGGACCAGGAGGCTAGGATGACGCGTCCGGCCAATGCGCCTGCTTACGAGGCTGATTTCGTGGCTTGGCTCGAGGATCAGGCGCAGCGGGCCCGGCGCGGCGAGCTCGATGCTCTCGACCTCGAAAATATCGCCGAGGAGCTCGAAGGCATGGCCCGCAGCGACCGGCG
The DNA here is from genome assembly GCA_963755435.1 of uncultured Alphaproteobacteria bacterium. Taxonomy (GTDB): domain Bacteria; phylum Pseudomonadota; class Alphaproteobacteria; order ATCC43930; family CGMCC-115725; genus AP-15. Next base: position 526,092 of record CAVWJX010000005.1, on the reverse strand, counting down.
CGAAATAAGGAACCGCCTGACCGTCCTGCTCATTCACCTGCTGAAATGCTTGGTGCGGCCCGGAAAACGTTCCGCCAGTTGGCTCGGGACGATTGCCGAACAGCGCGACGGCATCGCCGTTCTGCTCGAGGACAGCCCGAGCTTGCGGGCTCTTCCTGCGCAAATCCTCGACCACTGCTATCCGTTGGCTCGTCGGAAGGCGGCCTACCAAATGCGGCTGTCGGAGCAAGCTTTTCCGGATCGATGCCCGTTCGCGATCGGGGAGGTGCTCGACCCGCGCTGGCTGCCGCCCGACCCGATCAAGTGAGGGACAAAATGGGCAGCGGTCATGCCGTCCTTTGGTAATGCCGCACCCTTTATAGCGCCGATAAAACCGCGGGCGCGCTCGCGATTTGCCAGGTGCAGACCGTGGCGCAAGCCCGCGAGGTGCTGGCCCAATGGGCTAACATCATCCCAAGGCACCGAGGCAGTCATTCTCGACCGCATCATCGCCGAGGCCAAGGCGGTGCTGGCGGAGCGTTTCGCCTGTGAGCCCAGATTTCGCCTGGCTCCGGCGTCGTGGCTCAGCCGCTGCCGCTTTCGGCACTCAACGGGCGGCCATGAATGTGGACGTGCTGGCCACCGGCTTCTTCGAGAATGCGGGTGGCGGTGAGTTCGCGGTCCGGATCCTCGCAGCGCACCCATAGAAGTGCGGCACCGGCGGCGAGCGCCGCCTGGAAATTGTCGCTGTGTGGCGCCGCGGTGTAGTCGTCGAACAGCTCCTTCAAGGCCGCACCGCCGAGACCGGCGCCGACCAGCGCCGCAACGACAGCGGCGATCGGGCCGCCCGACAGCAGCACGATCCCGGCGACTGTGAGCGGTGCGATGTATTTGATCTCGTCGCTGAGGCCGGCGGGAAGGATCGATGATCCGGCGTCGCCCGGCTCGCCGGCGGCGGCAAGCGCATCGTGCGAGGCCAGCACCGAGAGATCGCTCGCCGCGAACCCGGCGGCCAGCAGGCCCGAGACGGCGCGGTGGAAATGGCCGCGGTCGGGGAACGAGGCGACTGCCTCGCGAACGACCGGGAAGGATGCCGGGGCCTCGACCATGCCAATCCTCTCTTTCGTGCTCGCCCTGGTTCGTGCTCGCCTCTGCCCATGCTACCGTCAAAGGAGCGCTGCTGTCCGCCTCCGCGCACCGTTGCCGCCGCCCGTTCGCCAGTGACCTTGCGCCAATGACCTTGCGCCGATGACCGAACCGCTCCGCCCCGATGCCGGCGCCCCGGCCGCCGCCGGATCGCCGGTAATGATCCAGTACCACGAGATCAGACGCGCCCATCCGGGCTGCCTGTTGTTTTTTCGGATGGGCGATTTCTTCGAGCTGTTCTTTGACGACGCGGTGGCGGCGGCGGCGGCACTCGACATCGCCCTGACCAAGCGCGGCCGGCACGACGGCGCCGACATTCCGATGTGCGGGGTGCCGGTCCACACCGCCGAGACCTATCTCGCCCGGCTGATCCGCGCCGGGTTCAAGGTCGCAATCTGCGAGCAGATCGAGGACGCGGCCGAAGCGCGGCGGCGCGGCGCCAAGGGGCCGGTGCGCCGGGCGGTGGTGCGCGTGGTGACCGCCGGCACTCTGACCGAGGAGGGCTTGCTCGATGCGCGCCGGCACAATTACCTCGTCGGCCTTGCCGAAGCGGGCGGCGAAATCGGCCTCGCCTGGCTTGATCTGTCGACCGGCGCCTTTTCTCTGGCGCCGTCGAGCGAGCCGGCGTTGCCGGGCGACCTCGCCCGCCTGATGCCCGGGGAGATCGTGCTCCCCGAACGGATACTGACCCGCCCGGCGCTCTACGAGCTGCTGGCCGAATGGAAGCCAGTGCTGACCCCGCTGCCCAATCCCCGCTTTGAGAGCGGCATGGCCCGCCGGCGCCTCGAGGATTTCTACGGGGTCGCGGTACTCGATGGCTTCGGCAGCTTCGGCCGGGCCGAGATCGCCGCCGCCGGCGCGCTGGTCTATTACGTCGGCTTGACCCAGCAGGGCCGGGCGCCGTACCTCGAACCGCCGCACCGGGTGATGCCGGGCTCGGTCATGCAGATCGACGCAGCGACCCGGCGCAACCTCGAACTGGTGTCCAATGCGGCCGGCGAGCGCCGCGGCAGCTTGTTGGCGACGATCGACCGCACCGTCACCGCGGCCGGCGCGCGGCTCTTGGCCGACCATCTGGCGGGACCCTTGACCGAGCCCGAGGCGATCGCCGCCCGCCTCGACGCGATCGAATTTTATATTGACCGTTCGGATCTGCGCGCGGATTTGCGCGAGCGGCTGCGCCATTGCCCGGACCTCGAGCGCGCCTTGACCCGGCTGAGCCTCGGCCGCGGCGGTCCGCGCGACCTCGCGGCCTTGCGCCAGTCCTTGGGCGAGACCGGTTCGCTGCGGGACATGCTGGCCGAGCGCGGCCTGGTGCCGCTGCCCGAACGGCTTGCCGCCGCCCGCCAAGGGCTGGGCCAACATCGGGTGCTGGTCGACCGGCTCGGCCGGGCGCTGGCCGACGAATTGCCGCTCCTCGCCCGCGACGGCGGGTTTATCGCCGCCGGCTATTCGGATCAGCTCGACCAGTGGCGCCGGCTGCGCGACGAGAGCCGCCGCACCATCGCCGCCCTCCAGGCGCGCTATGCCGCCGAGACCGCGATCGCCGCGCTCAAGATCCGCCACAACAATGTGATCGGCTATTATATCGAGGTGTCGGCCAACCAGGCCGCTAAGCTCGGGCCGGATTTCATCCATCGCCAGACGATGGCCGGCGCCCAGCGCTATACGACGGCAGAATTGGCCGGGCTCGAAAGCAAAATCGCGCAGGCCGCCGAGCGCGCCCTGGCATTGGAATTGCGGCTCTACGACGACCTCGTCGGCGAGGTCATGGCGCGGCGCGCGGAGATCGCCGCGGCCGCGGCGGCGTTGGCCACGCTCGATCTGTCGGCGGCGCTAGCCGAACGCGCGGCCGAGGGCGGCTGGGTGCGGCCCGCGGTTGAGGATGGAACCGCCTTCGAGATCCGCGGCGGGCGCCATCCGATGGTCGAGGGCGCGCTTGCCGCTTCGGGCAACAGTGCCGGCTTTGTCGCCAACGACTGTGTGCTGGCCGAAGAGCGGATTTGGCTCGTGACCGGCCCCAACATGGCCGGCAAGAGCACGTTTTTGCGGCAGAACGCGCTGATCGCGATCCTCGCGCAGGTCGGATCCTACGTGCCGGCCGGCGCGGCGCGGATCGGGATCGTCGACCGGCTGTTCAGCCGGGTGGGTGCTGCCGACGATCTGGCGCGCGGCCGTTCGACCTTCATGGTCGAGATGGTCGAGACCGCGGCGATCTTGAACCAGGCCGGCCCCAGCGCCTTTGTCATCCTCGACGAGATCGGCCGCGGCACCGCGACCTATGACGGCCTCTCGATCGCCTGGGCAGCGCTCGAGCATCTGCACGGCGTCAATCGCTGCCGGACCCTGTTCGCGACCCATTACCACGAGCTGACCGCTTTGGCGGCCAAGCTCCCGGCACTCGCCTGCCACACGATGCGGGTCAAAGAATGGCAGGGCGACGTGGTCTTTCTGCACGAGGTCGGTCCCGGCGCCGCCGACCGCTCCTACGGCATCCATGTCGCCCAACTCGCCGGGCTGCCGAAGGTAGTCACCGCACGCGCCGAGGAGGTGCTGGAGATCCTGGAAAACGGCGAGCAAGGAGGCGCCCTCGCCCGCCTCGCCGACGATCTGCCATTGTTCAGCGCCGCCCGCCGCCGCTCCGACCCCGCGCCGCCGCCCGAATCCGCCGCCGAAGCGCTCTTGCGCGGCACCCGCCCCGACGAGCTGACCCCGCGCGACGCCCTCGACCTCCTCTACCGGCTAAAAGCGCTGGTGGCGGAAAATTAATGGATGACCGGGATGATGCTCGGGGCCGGCAACTCCTTGGCGGAGTTGTTCAAGGCTAATAGCTGCGACACCAGTTCGAGGACCTGCGATGAGCGGTCGATCCCGTTTGGGTCCACTTTGATCGAGTAGCGCGTGCCGTCATAGGTTGTCGATATTGCATCGGCCAGAGACGGGCCAGACGGGCCAGCCCGCGACAAGCGGAATAGACATGACGCTCCGGCACCGGTCGCCACCACCGGACAGGCTTGGCGCGGCCCGGTCAAGCCGAGCTGGGCGCGGGCGATTTCCCCCAGGTAATAAATCAGCTGCTCTACCGACCGCGCCGTTATGGTCAGCTCCTGCTCGCCGCCGGCACCGGGGCCGGCGAGCGAAACGCTGGACCGACGTGCATTCGGATGCCTGGCGCCGGATGCCGAGCTTGGCGCCGCCGCGGTTGGGGTCGCAACGGAGAGATGGCCGAACATCAGTTGGTGGATTTGCTCGGGCGCGCCGGTGATGGGGCGGATCGGTGGCGGTGCCAGCGCCCTGACGTCGGCGGCAGCACCGCACACCAGTGCCGCATTCATCAGCAATCCCGTGTCGGCGATCGGCCGCCCGACCTGCGCCAGGTTGGCGTCAAAGCAAAACCGGTATTGGGTGCTGTCTTTTTCCAGACGATAGTAGGCGCTGAGCCCTTTAGCCCTCAATTCGGCGCGCTCAGCGGTCGAGAGGTCCGGGTCCCGCGAACTGCGATCGTACTTTACCAGCACCTCGCTTGAGGGCAGATCCTTCAATGTCGCAAGGCTGCTCACGTCTTTTTCGGCGAGCGGCGGGCCGATCGGCGTCTTCTGCTCGATGTTTTCCGTGTCGAGGCCGCGAACGATCAACTGATGCAGCAGAGTTCGGAAATCAGCGACCCTGACATTGGCGGCGCTGACCGGATAGGCGCTGTTATAGGCATGGACGATCTCGCCGTTTTGTTTGTATTCGATGTCGGAGAGCAGCAAGGTCAGCAGCATCTCCTTGGGCAGCCCCTCGCGCAGATACAAGGTCACGGTCTGCATCGGTATCGGCTGCAGGATCCCGCTGTAGAATTCCTTGGTGTTTAAGATCGATACGGTGAAGTTCGGGCCGCCGGTCAAGCTGCCGCTCGGCAGTGCTGTGAATGTTCGCGTCAGCGAGCCGGGGATCGCCGCAAAGGGCAGAGAAAACCCCGCGGTCACCGACACCGTCGTCAGCCCGGTGACGGTGGTGAAATCGCTGAACTGCATCGGCTTGCGATAAGCCGCGCGAATGACGTTGAGCAGGATCATCTGGTTCCTGATCTGCTCGGCCTGGAGATTGTAGTCGATCGCCGCCGGGGCGAAAGCGTCAACCGCGGCGCAACCGCTCAAAATGGCGGCAATGCAGGCGGCCAGTCCATGCCGGACGCCCCAATATCGGCGCCGCCCGCCGCGCGATGAATTGCGCATTGCCGAATGACGCGGCTGCTTATCGCCGCCCAGATTGGACCGGTCCGGTTTTGCCGTCGAACGCTGTCGAACCAGATGGTTGAGCAGAGGGGCGACCGCACCCCAGGGCTGCCCCATCGGCGATCAGCCGCGCGCGGTCGCGAATTCCTGGAGCAGGGCGTCGCGCACGGTGTCGAGATCGAGCCTGTGGGCGGCGATCAGCGGGCTGGTTTCGGCGATGATGTCGTCGATCTCGCCGATCAGCTTCAGCCGCTTGTAGAGGTCCTCGGCGTGAAGGCCGAGGCCGGCGCCGAGGATCTCCATGAAATTGACGATCTCGAAGCTGCGCCCGTCGCCGGCGTCGCACAACTCGCGGTGGCAGGCATGATAGACCGTGGCGAGCGTCGTCACCCCGGCATCGGCGACCGCAGCCAGCTCGCGCTGGACCAGTTCGCGCTTGAACGCCGGCAACACCGCGAGGCTGTTGGCCTGGGTCCCGACCCGCGGCACGTCGATGTCGACCAATTCGACCCCGGGGACGATCGACAAGAGCTTTTTGACCGCGTCCATGACCTGCGGCAACACCGGGCGCTCGTGCAGGGCGACGCGCTTGTCGACCCGGTGCCGCATCAGCCGAGCGAGATCGGGGACCCGGTCGGCGAGAAACACCAGGAACGGGTTCAGGTCGAAGGGCTTGGCGCCGAATTGCAACTCGTAGCTCGGCAACGCCACTTCGCCGATCTGTAATTGGCAGCTCGGGCACCACGAAAGGACGGTCGCGGTGCCGGCCGCGGCCAGCCCGTCGATCGTGGCAAAACCGACCCGCGCGGTCTTGTGGAAATCACCTTCGCGGAACTGGTAGACGCCGCAGCACTGGCCCGGCCCGCCCATCACCTCGTAGTCGACGGCCAAGAGGTCGAGGGTGTCGAGGCAAAGGAGCGCGATATGCGGGGTCTTCAGAATGTTGCAGCCGGTGTAGAAGACCACCTCGGGTGGGCGGTCGCGGGGCGGCGTGTCGAGCCCGCGCAGGCGGGCCAGAGTTTCGGGCGGCATCTGCAACCGCGACAGGACGCGCACCCCGCGGCTCATGCCCTGGAACGGCTGGCGCCAGCGGGCGGCGAGCGGCCGGTCGCCGGTCCGGGCACGGGCAAAGCCGCGGGCCAGCTGGACCATGAAGCGCGGGTTGATCCCGTAATTGCAGGCCGGGATGCAACTGCCGCTGCCGCTGCATACCGAGGCCCAGCGCACCGCCTCGTCGTTGCCGGCGCCGCCGGTGATCAGATCGACGATGGCCGCACTGGTTTCGCTCGCATCGGCGGCCGCGAGCCCGGCCGGCTCGACCATCGGACAGGCGCGAAAGCAGTCGCCGCAGCGGGTGCAGGCATCGGCGATCGCCGCGCCGCGCGCCCGGAACTCATCGACGTACCCGGCCGCCAAACTGCCGTCGCTCATGCCGTGCTCCATCTCTGACGCGGCAGGCTAACCGATCGCGCCGACCTGCGCAAAGGGCCGCCGCGCGCGCCCCGAGAAAGCAAACTCGGCGGTTAATCTCGAGACGGGCTCAGGCCGGGCTCAGCAAAAGCCGAAACCGGGGCCGGCCCGCGCGCGCAATTCGCCGCCGAGTGCGGCCCCGAGCGCCGCGGCGTCGCCGACGTCGCCGGAGGATCGGCCGCGAACTTCGCCGCTGCCGTCCGGCTGCAGCAGCAATCCCTCGATGGTGAGGCGGTCGCCGGCGAGTTCGGCCAGCCCGGCGATCGGGGTGCGGCACGAGCCGTCGAGTGCGGCCAGCATGGCGCGCTCGGCCCGGACGCAGGCGGCAGCGCCGGCATCGTGCAGCGGTGCCAGCAATTGCTGCAGCTCGTCGTCACCGGCGCGGCATTCGATCGCCAGCGCGCCCTGGCCGACCGCCGGCAGCATGATCTCGGGCGCCAGGATTTCACTCGCGAGCCCGGCCTTGCCGAGGCGTTCTAGACCGCACAGCGCCAGCACGATCGCCTCGAACTCACCGGCTGCCAGCTTGTCGAGCCGGGTGTTGACGTTGCCGCGGATCGGGATCACCGACAGATCGGGGCGCCGCCGCAGCAGCTGGGCCTGGCGCCGGAGCGACGCGGTACCGATCCTGGCCCCGGCCGGCAGCGAGGCGAGGCTTGCCGCGGACCGCGACAAGAGCGCGTCGCGCGGGTCGTCGCGGGCGAGCACACAGCCGATCTCCAGCCCGTCCGGCAGCCAGGTCTCCATATCCTTCAGGGAATGCACCGCAAGATCGATCGCGTCCAGGATCAGCGCCTGCTCGATCTCCTTCGTAAAGAGGCCCTTGCCACCGATCTCGGCGAGCAGCCGGTCCTGCACCCGGTCGCCGGTGGTGCGGATCGTCACGATCTCCACCGCCCCCGCAGCACCAAGGCCGGGATGGGCGGCGATCAACCGGTCGCGGACGAGCGCCGTCTGGCGCAGCGCCATCGGGCTGCCGCGGGTGCCGATGCGCAACGGGCGGCCCGGTGCCGAGGTTTGCCGGCGAGCCTCGAAGGTCGGTTCGGCCGGGATTGTCGCGCTCAAGGCTTCAGCAGCAGCTTGCCGATGACCGCGCCCGCTTCGAGCAGCTGGTGGGCGCGGGCCGCATCGGCGAGCGGCAGCCGGTCGTGAATCAGCGGGCGGATCTCGCCGGCGGCGAGATGGCCGAGCAAGGTCTTCATCGTTGCTGCGCGAATATCGGGCCGGTCGTCGAAGCTGTGGATCGTAAACAAGCGCACCGCCGGGCTCGCCGCCGAATGGGCCCGCATCGCCGCCGCCAAATTCGCATCGGGCGGGCCATCGAGCCGGCCATAGGAGACGACCATGCCGAGCGGCGCCAGCATGGCGAAATTGCGCCCGAAGCCGCTGCCGCCGATCGGATCGAGGATCAGGTCGACGCCGCGGCCTTCGGTGACCCGGAGCACCCGCGCGGCGATGTCCTCGGTGCGGTAATTGATCGCCTGGCCGGCGCCAAGCTCGATGATCGCACGGGTCTTCGCATCGGAGCCGGCGACCCCGATGACGCTGCGTCCGGCGAGCAACGCCAGCTGCACCGCGGCGCTGCCGACCCCGCCGGCGGCGTTGTGGACCAGCACGGTCTGCGCCGCGACGCCGCGCGCGGCGGTGTGCAGCACGTGATAGGCGACCTGGTAATTCGACAGGCATGCGGCCGCTTCGAGCGACGAGCCCGGCGGCAGCGGGTGCGCCGCCCGCGCTGGCACCGCGATGTACTCGGCATAGCAGCCGGCGCGCACCGCTAGATCGCGGGCACTGACAAACACCTCCTGGCCGATCGCCGGCTCAGCGACGCCGCGGCCATGGGCGGCGACGGTGCCGCTCATCTCGATGCCGGGGATCGCGGGTAGCGGCGGCATCCAATTGTAGACGCCTTTACGTACCAGCACCTCGGGCATGCTGACCCCGATCGTATCGGCCTTGACCAGGATCTCGCCATCGGCCGGCGCCGGGGTCGGCAATTCGACATATTCAAGCGCCGACGGGTCGCCCGGCTGGCGCAGCAGGATCGCCCTCATCAGCCCGATACGCCAAAGATGACGCGTTTCATGATGCCGTCCTTGCCGCCGGGTTACCGGACAATCGCGCGCCCGTGCTGATTTCCGCGGGGAAAGGACGACGCCCGTTCTATCGCCTTCGCCTTACCCGAAGCGGCGCAGAAAAACCGGCAGCCCGCCGCCTCTGGCCGGGTCCCATTGCTTGCGCAGCTGATCCTGCACCGGCAAGCCACCGCCGGTGGTGGGGCTGTGCACACGTCCTGCCGGACCCTTCCCCTGGTCCCGATCCACCGCCTCGGGGTCGCCGTTCGCCTTATCGCGGCGGTGCCAACGACGCAGATGTTTGACAATCGAACGTTGATCCATTTTGGCTCCTCCCGAATGGGGATCTAGGACCGCTCTTTACCATTTGCAACCAAGCTGCCAAATTGTCAGCAATCCCAGATACTTGCCCGACTGTGTTCGGCAAATAGACACGGCCCTGCGATGGCCTCGGCCGATCGCCGTGCACCGCCGAGCACCCGGCGGCAGTCAACAGTTACTTGCCGGCGCTCTGCAGCGGCCCCGCGGTCCAACGGAACCCGATCAGGATGCTGTGATCGAACCGGCATTCGACCGCCAGATGGCGGGGCAGTTTTGCGCCTGCCGGCAGATCGCCGCGCACCCCCTCGACATGCGCGACGATCGTGGTGAGGCTGGTGACCGACGCCTCGCTGTTGGTGATGGCGATATCGCCCCCTGGATAGGCTTCTTTCATGATGCGGGCGCAGCGCTCGGCCATGCCGCCGGACGGAGCTAGGCTGCAACCGGCGCCAGCGGCGACCAGCACGGCGACCGCGACGAGCGAGGCCCGTTCAATCCAGCGCATCGGGCGATATTGCGCGGGCCGCCCGCGAATTACAAATTAAGGCTGGCACCAGCGAGGGCGCAACGATGCGAGCGGAATTGCTGATCGCGGCGGGAGAGCCCTTGATCGCGGCGGAATTGCCGGCGCCGCGTGCCGGGCCGCAGCAGGTGGTGATCGCGATGCGCGCCTGCGCCGTGTGCCGCACCGATCTGCACATCATCGATGGCGAACTCGCCCACCCAAAGCTGCCGCTGGTGCTCGGCCACGAAATCATTGGCACGGTGGTCGAAAAAGGGGCCGAGGTCGACCGGTTCGCGCTCGGCGACCGGGTCGGGGTGCCATGGCTCGGCTGGACCTGCGGGGTTTGCGAATACTGCCGCGGCGGTCGCGAAAACCTGTGCGACCACGCCCGCTTCACCGGCTACATGATCGATGGCGGCTATGCCGAGTTCGCCGTCGCCGATCAGCGTTATTGCTTCACCATCGACCCCGCTTATGGCGATGTCGAGGCGGCGCCGCTGATGTGTGCCGGGCTGATCGGCTACCGCAGCCTGCGCATGGCTGGCGACGCGCGCACGATCGGCATCTACGGGTTCGGCGCCGCCGCGCACATCATCGCCCAGATCGCCCGCTACCAGGGCCGGCGAGTGTTTGCGTTCACCCGCCCGGGCGACCTCGCGGCACAGGACTTCGCGCGCAGCCTCGGCGCCCAATGGGCCGGGGATTCGACGCTGGCGCCGCCCGAGCCGCTCGACGCCGCCCTGATCTTTGCCCCGGTGGGCGCGCTGGTGCCGGCGGCGCTGGCCGCCACCCGAAAAGGCGGGACCGTGGTCTGCGGCGGCATTCATATGAGCGATATTCCGGCCTTCCCCTATGCTCGCCTGTGGGAGGAGCGGAGCGTGCGCTCGGTGGCCAACTTGACTCGCCGTGACGCTGAAGAATTTCTGGCCCTGGCGCCGCGCGCGGCGGTGCGGGTCGCCACCGCCACCTATCCGCTCGCCCGCGCCAATGATGCGCTCGCTGCGTTGCGCGGCGGCGGGCTTAACGGTGCGGCGGTTCTAATCTCCTGAAACTGATAGAATCTCACGGAAACCCGCGGTGCGGAATTGCTCCAGGCCGACGCCTCTCTCACCGGAACAGCCTCACGCCGGCTCGTGTCATGGCGGCGGAATGGATCTGAGTGGTATTCTTCCCGATAACGCTGGGATCAGACACGTTATGGCAAGCAATGTTACAAAAAGTTACGATGGTTCGCCACACAGTGCTTTGATTGTAAGCTGTTACCGTGGTAGCCTCTATCAAATTCATCAGTGAAATAATCGATTTCTTTCGAGAAACCGGGGCAATTCGCGTTTAATGGTCCCATAACTTGCGAAACCCCGAGCGAATATGCGCAGACTTCAAGCCAGTCTCAATCAACAGTAGCGCGAGCAGGAGCTGTCGATGGCGCCCAGCGAATCTTTTGTCGAAGCCATTCCCGATGGGCAGCCGAACCCACCGCCGATCCTCGAAGATGTCGCTAATATTGCTACCAACGGCCACGGCAACGGACACCTCGAGGGCGCGTTCGATCAGCACGCGCTGCTGCATGCGCTGCAGGCGATGCGCCTCGGCGATTTTTCGGTTCGCCTGCAGGGCGACCAGACCGGACTGTCCGGAAAGATCGCCGATACCTTCAACGAGATTGTCATCGCCAATGAGCGGATGGCGCGCCAACTCGAAGAGGTCGGCCATGTCGTCGGCCGCGAAGGCCGCACCCGGCGGCGGGTCCGGTTTGGGCTGTCGGAAGGTGCCTGGGGCGGCATGGAGATTTCGGTCAATACCCTGATCGACGATCTGTTATGGCCGACCGCGGCGGTCACCCACGCGATCGCGGCGGTGGCCCAGGGCGACCTGTTGCGCACGGTGCCCCTCGATGTCGACGGGCGGGCGCTGAAGGGCGAGTTTCTGCGCTCGGCGACGATCGTCAACACGATGATCAAGCAATTGGGGGTCTTCACCTCGGAGGTGACCCGCGTCGCCCGCGAGGTCGGCACCGACGGCAAGCTCGGCGGCCAAGCGCAGGTGCGCGAGGTCAGCGGCGTGTGGAAGGATCTGACCGAGAGCGTCAACTCGATGGCGTCGAACCTGACCGCCCAGGTGCGCAACATCGCGGAGGTCACGATCGCGGTCGCCAGCGGCGATCTGTCCAAAAAAATCACGGTCGACGTGCGCGGCGAGATCCTGCTGCTCAAGGAGGCCATCAACACGATGGTCGATCAGCTGCGCTCGTTCGCCTCGGAAGTGACGCGCGTCGCCCGCGAGGTCGGCACCGAGGGCAAGCTCGGCGGCCAGGCGCTGGTGCCGGGCGTGGCTGGCACCTGGAAGGATCTGACCGACTCGGTCAATGCGATGTGCGGCAACTTGACCGACCAGGTGCGCAACATCGCCAATGTCACGACCGCGGTCGCCCGCGGCGATCTCTCGCGCAAGATTACGGTCGACGTGCGCGGCGAGATCCTCGAGCTCAAAGACACCATCAACACGATGGTCGACCAATTGAACGCCTTCGCCTCCGAGGTGACGCGGGTGGCGCGCGAGGTCGGCACCGAAGGCCGCCTCGGCGGCCAGGCGCAAGTGCCGGGGGTGGCCGGCACCTGGAAGGATCTGACCAACTCGGTCAACTTCATGGCCGGCAATCTGACCGCGCAGGTGCGCAACATTGCCGAGGTCTCGACCGCGATCGCCCGCGGCGATTTATCAAAGAAGATCACAGTCAACGTCTCGGGCGAGATCCTGCAGCTTAAGGAGACCATCAACACGATGGTCGACCAGCTCAACGCCTTTGCCGGCGAGGTCACCCGCGTCGCCCGCGAGGTCGGCACCGACGGGCGGCTCGGCGGCCAGGCCAACGTGCTCGGCGTCGCCGGCACCTGGAAGGATCTGACCGAGAGCGTCAACTCGATGGCCGGCAACCTGACCGCCCAGGTGCGCAACATCGCTGAGGTGGCGACCGCGATCGCCAGCGGCGATCTGTCGAAAAAGATCACGGTCAACGTGTCGGGCGAGATCCTGCAGCTCAAGGATACGATCAACACGATGGTCGACCAGCTGAACGCCTTCGCCGGCGAAGTCACCCGCGTCGCCCGCGAGGTCGGCACCGAAGGCAAGCTCGGTGGCCAGGCGCAGGTCAGAGGTGTCGCCGGCACCTGGAAGGACCTGACCGACTCGGTCAACTACATGGCCGGCAATTTGACCGGGCAGGTGCGCAACATCGCCGAGGTCGCGACCGCCGTCGCCCGCGGCGATCTGTCGAAAAAGATCACGGTCACGGTCTCGGGCGAAATTTTGCAGCTAAAGGAGACCATCAACACGATGGTCGATCAGTTGAACGCCTTTGCCGGCGAGGTGACCCGCGTCGCCCGCGAGGTCGGCACCGAGGGCCGGCTCGGCGGCCAGGCCGTGGTGCCGGGCGTCGCCGGCACCTGGAAGGACCTGACCGACAATGTCAACTCGATGGCTGGCAACCTCACCGGCCAGGTGCGCAACATCGCCGAGGTCGCCACCGCGATCGCCAATGGCGATCTGTCGCGCAAGATCACCGTCGATGTGCGCGGCGAGATCCTTCAGCTGAAGGAAACGCTCAACACGATGGTCGATCAGCTGAACCGTTTCGCCGGCGAAGTGACCCGCGTCGCCCGTGAGGTCGGCACCGAGGGCCGGCTCGGCGGCCAGGCGCAGGTGCCGGGCGTCGCCGGCACCTGGAAGGATCTGACCAACTCGGTCAACTCGATGGCCGGGAACCTGACCGCGCAGGTGCGCAACATCGCCGAGGTGACAACCGCAGTCGCCCGCGGCGATCTCTCGCGCAAGATCACCGTCGATGTCAAAGGCGAGATCCTCGAGCTCAAGAACACCATCAACACGATGGTCGACCAGCTCAACGCCTTTGCTTCTGAGGTGACGCGCGTCGCCCGCGAGGTCGGCACCGAAGGGAAGCTCGGCGGCCAGGCCGCGGTCCCGGGCGTGGCCGGCACCTGGAAGGACCTGACCGACAACGTCAATTTCATGGCCTCGAACCTGACCGGGCAGGTGCGCAACATCGCCGAGGTCGCGACCGCGATCGCCAATGGCGATTTATCGAAAAAGATCACTGTCGATGTCCGCGGGGAGATCCTGCTGCTCAAGGAGACCTTGAACACGATGGTCGAGCAGCTGCGCTCGTTTGCCGCCGAAGTGACGCGGGTCGCCCGCGAGGTCGGCACCGAGGGCAAGCTCGGCGGCCAGGCGGTGGTGCCGGGCGTCGCTGGCACCTGGAAGGATCTGACCGATAATGTGAACTTGCTCGCCGCCAATTTGACGACCCAGGTGCGCAACATCGCCGAGGTCACGACCGCGGTGGCGCGTGGCGATCTCTCGCGCAAGATTACGGTCGACGTCAAAGGCGAGATCCTCGAGCTCAAGAACACGATCAACACGATGGTCGACCAGCTCAACGCCTTCGCCTCGGAGGTGACGCGGGTGGCGCGCGAGGTCGGCACCGAAGGCAAGCTCGGCGGTCAGGCGCAGGTTCGCGAAGTCAGCGGCACGTGGAAGGACCTGACCGACACGGTCAACGTCATGGCCGCCAATCTGACCGAACAGGTGCGTGGCATCGTCAAGGTCGTGACCGCGGTCGCTAATGGTGACCTCAAGCAAAACCTGACGGTCAAGTCGATGGGCGAAGTGGCGGCACTCGCCGAGACCATCAACAACATGACCGACACGCTCGCTACCTTCGCCGACCAGGTAACCTCGGTCGCCCGCGAAGTCGGCGTCGAGGGCCGTCTGGGCGGCCAGGCCAATGTCCCCGGCGCGGCCGGTACCTGGAAGGATCTGACCGGCAACGTCAACCTCTTGGCCGCCAATCTGACGACCCAGGTCCGGGCCATTGCCGAAGTCGCCACCGCGGTGACCAAGGGCGATCTCACCCGTTCGATCCAGGTCGAGGCGCGCGGCGAGGTCGCCGAGCTCAAAGACAACATCAACACGATGATCGACAATCTGCGGCTGACCACCGACCGCAACACCGAGCAGGACTGGCTCAAGACCAACCTCGCCCGCTTCACCAACATGCTGCAGGGCCAGCGCGACCTGTCGACGGTCGGGCGCATGCTGCTGAGCGAGCTGGCGCCGCTGGTCAATTCGCAAAACGGCGTGATCTATCTTGCCGAGGGGGAAGCCGGACTGAGGCTGCTCTCGGCCTTTGCCGACGATCTGCCGCCGCAGGGCCATCCCGAGCGGCTGCGCGACGGCCAGGGGCTGGTCGGCCAGTGCGCCGCCAATTCGCGGCGGATGCTGATCACCCATGTTCCCGACGAGGTGGTGCCGATCACCTCCGGGCTGTTCAAGGCCAAGCCGAACAGCGTGATCGTGCTGCCGGTCTTGTTCGAGGGCCAGGTCAAGGCGGTCATCGAGTTGGCCTCTCTCGGCGCCTTCACCGACCTGCAGACCTCGTTTCTCGATCAGCTGACTGCCAGCATCGGCATCGTCCTAAACAGCATCGAGGCGACGATGCAGACCGAGGGGCTGTTGACCCAGTCGCAGCAGCTGGCCACCGAATTGCAGACGCAGCAGCGCGAATTGCAGCAGACCAACGAGCAGCTCGAGCAAAAGGCGCAGCAGCTCGAAGAGCGCAATGTCGAGGTCGAGCGGAAAAATCAGGAAATCGAGCAGGCACGCCGCGCGCTCGAAGAAAAGGCGACCGAGCTCGCCCTCGCCTCGAAATACAAATCCGACTTCCTCGCCAACATGTCGCATGAGTTACGCACGCCGCTCAATAGCATCCTGATCTTGGGGCAGCAGCTCGGCGACAACCCGGAGGGCAATTTGGCGCCGAAGCAGGTCGAGTTCGCCCGCACCATCCACAGTGCCGGCACCGACCTGATGAACCTGATCAGCGACATCCTCGATCTGTCGAAAATCGAATCCGGTACGGTCACGGTCGACGCCGAGGAAGTGTTTTTCGTCACCTTGCAGGACATGGTGGTCCGGCCGTTCCGGCACGAGGCCGAGAACCGGCGCCTGTCGTTTGATGTTCAGGTCGACCCAAAACTCGGCCGCAGCATGATCACTGATTCGAAGCGGCTGCAGCAGGTGCTGAAAAACCTGCTGTCGAACGCCTTCAAGTTCACCGAAGAGGGCGGCGTCAAGCTCAGCGTCCATTCGGCAATCAGCGGCTGGAGCCCCGACCACCCGGTGTTGACGAGCGCGCCGCAGGTGGTCGCGTTCGAGGTGTCCGACACCGGCATCGGCATTCTGCCAGAGAAGCAGAAGATCATCTTCGAAGCCTTCCAGCAGGCCGACGCCAGCACCAATCGCCGGTTTGGCGGCACCGGCCTCGGCCTGGCAATCAGCCGCGAATTGTCCAATCTGCTCGGCGGCGAGATCCAGCTGCGCAGCGCCCCCGGGGTTGGCAGCACGTTCACCCTATACTTGCCGCTCAGGTATATCGGCCCGGCGGCCGCGACCGCATCGGCTGCGGGGGCACCCACTCCGCCATTGGCTGCGGCAACACTCGCCGCGGTCCGGCTGGCCGAAATGCCGGTCGAGCAGGTACCCGACGATCGCACCATCCTGCAGCCCGGCGAGGCGACGCTGCTGATTGTCGAGGACGACCCGCATTACGCCCGCATCCTCTCCGATGCGGCCCATGATTGCGGGTTCAAGGTGCTGGTGGCGATGCGCGGCGCCGATGCCCTGGCGCTGGCGCGCGAATACCAGCCGACCGCGGTCTCGCTCGATGTGTTTCTGCCCGACATGCTCGGCTGGACCGTGCTGAGCCAGCTCAAGCAGGATCCGCTGATGCGGCACATTCCGGTGCAGGTCGTCACCCTCGACGAGGACCGTCAGCATGGCCTGGCCCGCGGCGCCTTCTCGTTTCTGACCAAGCCGTCGAATACCGCGGATCTCGAGGCGGCGCTCGGCCGGATCAAGAATTTCGTCGAGCCGCGCCGCAAGCGCCTGCTGGTCGTCGAAGACAACCCGGCCGAACAATTCGGCATCGCGCAGGTGCTCGGCCATGACGACATCGATATCCTCACCGCCGGCACCGGCGCCGAAGCGCTCGACACGTTGCGCGGGCAGCAGATCGACTGCGTCGTGCTCGATCTGCGGCTGCCGGACATGACCGGCTTCGAGCTGCTCGAAGTCATCCGCGACGAGCCGGCCCTGGCCGACTTGCCGGTGGTGGTGTTCACCGGCCGCGAATTGTCGCACAAGGAGGAGGCCCAGCTGCACACGATCGCCCGCAGCGTCCTGGTCAAGGGCGTCGAATTGCCGGAGCGCCTGCTCGACGAAACCGCGCTGTTCCTGCACCGGGTGATCACCGACCTCCCCGCGGACAAGCAGAAGCTGCTGCAGCGGCTGCACAGCTCCGACGAGGATCTGGTCGGCAAGACCGTGCTCCTGGTCGATGACGACGCGCGGAATATCTTTGCGCTGAGCAGCGTTCTTGAGCGCCGCGGCATGAACGTCCTGACCGCAACCACTGGAAACGAGGCAGTGGCGCTCGTCGAATCGACGGCCGATCTGGCGATCGTGCTGATGGACATCATGATGCCGGAAATGGACGGATACCAGACGATGCAGGTGATCCGCGGCAACCCGGCGTTCCGCCGTCTGCCGATCATCGCGTTGACCGCGAAGGCGATGAAGGGCGATCGGGAAAAGTGCCTCGAGGCCGGCGCCTCCGACTATCTGGCAAAGCCGGTCAACACCGAGCAATTGCTATCGGCGCTGCGCATGTGGCTGCATCGCTAGAAGAGGGCCGGCGCGTGACCGAGCGAGTAGCCGTGCCCGAGCCAAAATCCGCGCCCGAGCAAGCAGGTGTCGCCAGCCAGGAACGGGTCGACATCCTGCTGGTCGACGATCAGCCGGCCAAGTTATTGAGCTACGAAGCGATCCTCGGGCAGCTCGGGGAGAACCTGATCAAGGCCGGCTCGGCGGCCGAGGCGCTAGAGCTGCTGCTGAAGCGCAAGATCGCGATCATCCTGATCGATGTGTGCATGCCCGACCTCGACGGCTTTCAGCTCGCTTCGATGATCCGCGATCATCCGCGGTTCCAGACGACCGCGATCATCTTTGTCTCGGCGATCCAAGTCACCGACCTCGATCTGCTGCGCGGCTACGCGCTCGGCGCGGTAGATTACGTTCCGGTTCCGGTCGTGCCCGAGCTGCTGCGGGCCAAGGTCAAGGTGTTCGCCGAGCTCTATCGCAAGACGCGTCAGCTCGAGAGCTTGAACGCAGAATTGGAAAACCGAGTGGCCGAGCGGACGGCGGAGCTCGCCCGCGCCAATGCCGAACTCGAGGAGCGGGTCGAAGAGCGCACCCGCGAGCGGGAAGCAGCCCTCGCCCAAGTGCACGAAATGCAGAAGCTCGAAAGCCTCGGGCAGCTGACCGGAGGGGTGGCGCACGACTTCAACAATCTATTGATGGCGATACTGGGCAATCTCGAGCTGGTTCGCAAACGGGTGGCCGACGACCAGCGGGCAGTGCGGTTGGTCGACGGCGCGATCCAGGGCGCCGAGCGCGGCGCGAGCCTGACCAAGCGAATGTTGGCCTTCGCCCGGCGCCAGGAACTGAAGCCGGAAGCGGTCGACATTGCCACGCTCGTCGACAGCATGATCGAGATGCTGCGCCGCTCGGTTGGGCCGACGATCGAGATCACCACCGAGTTCGAGCCCAATCTCGCCGCCACCCGGGTCGATCCAAACCAACTCGAGCTGGCGCTGTTGAACCTCTCGGTCAATGCTCGCGATGCGATGCCTCATGGCGGGCATCTCAACATCACCGCCCGCGCCCGCCGGGTCGCGGCCGGGCAAATTCCGGGGCTCAAGCCCGGCGATTATGTTTTTATCGGGGTCGCCGACACCGGCGTCGGGATGGATGAGGCGACCTTGCGGCGGGCCGCCGAACCGTTCTTCACGACCAAGGACCGCGGCCGCGGCACCGGGCTCGGCCTGTCGATGGTCGACGGCTTGGTCGGCCAGTCGGGCGGCGCCATGCGGATTGGCAGCAAGCCCGGTTGCGGCACCGAGGTCGAGCTATGGCTGCCGGCCTCGCCGGCCGAGGCGATGGATCGGGAAAGCCAGACCGGGCCGCTGAATGCCGGCGAGGCGCGCGCGTTGCGGGTTCTGGTCGTCGACGACGATCCGATGGTGCGGGCCAGCACCGTGGCGATGATCGAGGATCTCGGCCACGCGACGTTCGAGGCGGCCTCGGCCGCTGCCGCGCTCGAATTGCTGGGGGTCCAGCCGCAGGTCGATGCGGTCATCACCGATTACGCGATGCCGGGCGTCACCGGCACCGCGCTGGCGGCGCAGATCGGCCGGGTCCGGCCCGGTTTGCCGGTGGTGATCGCCACCGGCTACGCCGACATGCCGCCGCAGGCGTCGCCGTTGCCGCGCCTCGATAAGCCCTATCGGCAAAAGGAGCTCGGGGCTTTGCTCGAAACGCTGCGGAAGCGGCGGCTGCCGGCGGAAATCGCCGCACCGGCGAACGGCCGCTTGGGTGCGGCTGTCGACGGTTCGGAGCGCTAGCAGCAAACGGCAGATGCCCCGCTACCCGAAATACACGACCACGGTCATCGGCGCGCACAGCGTGCCGCGCTGGTACGAGGCGCTCGACCGGCTGGTCACCCTGGGCCAGCTGCTGCCGGCCGACCTCGCCGACGCGCAATATCGCGGGATGCAGGCGGCGATCCTGGAGCAGGAAGCTGCCGGCATCGATGTAATCAGCGGCGGTGAAATGCATCGGCGCAGCCATAATCGGCATTCGCCGCCCAATGCCATGCTCAACCATTTCTGGCAGATGATTCCCGCGTTCCAGGGGGTCACCCGACCAAAGCCGATCACCACGCATGATCCGAACGTCACCCACCCGGCGGCAGTCTGCAAGGGGCCGATCGGCGAGACTACCGATCTCGGTCTGGCCGACGAATTCAGGACCGTCTCGAGTTTTGCGCGCAAGCCGGTCAAGGTCACGATGACCGGGCCGCACCTGCTCGCCGCAGTCGCTTATGACGAGCATTATGGCGACCTCGCCCGGATGATGACCGATATCGGCAAGCTGCTTCGCCACAATCTACGCCGGCTGGCCGAGGTCGGATGCAAGCATATCCAAATCGACGAGCCTTACTTCACCGCCGCCGGTGAGGAGGAAGTGCGCACCGCGGTCGATGCGATCAATCTCGCACTCGACGGGCTGGCCGAGGATATCCATGTCTCGGTGCATGTCTGCCAGGGCAATTATGCGGTCGGCCCCGATTACGACGGGCAGATCGGCCATCGCTACTTCGATATCGGCCGATACAAGGCCGATCTCGTCTGCCGCATCGACTGCGATGCCTACCTGATCGAGCACGACATGGCCGGCCATTTTGAAGGGCTGCTCGGTGACCAGCAGCTGGGGGTCGGCGCGGTCGACGTACAGGCGCCCAATGTCGAGACCGGGCAGCAGATCGCCGATCGGATCCGGGCCTATAGGTGGCTCGCCCCCGAGCAGACCATCATCACCAGCTCGTGCGGCTTCAACCACCTGCCCCGGCACATTGCCTGGGGCAAGATGCGGGCGATGAGCGAGGCGAAATCGATCTTGCTCGGCTTGGCGTAAGTGGTCGCGGCATTGGACGAGGCCGAGTACCAGCGGGAGCATATCGAGAGGCGCCTGCGCGCGACCGAGGAGCGATTCCGCCTGGCCCAGACGGCCGGCGGCGTCGGCTGGTTCGAGTGGGATCTGTCGACCGACGAATGGGAATGGACGCCATACATCGCTTCTCTGTTCGGGTTCGATCCCGAGGCTTCGAGCGCGAAATTCGCCGATTGGGAACGCGCGATCTTTGTTGATGACATCGCCAAGCTGCATGCCGCAGTCGAAACCGCGAAAGAGACCGGCGCCTACTACACCGAGTTCCGGGTCAGGCATGGCGATGGCAGCCTGCACTGGATCGGCGGCAGAGGCGAGGCCACCAACGACGGCAGCGGCGATGTCCGCTGGCTGTGCGGCGTCTATTACGAGATCAGCGAACGCAAGGCGCTCGAGGCCCGGCTGCTCGCGCTCAACGAGACCTTGGAGGCGCGCGTCGCCGAAGTGCGCGACGAAGCGCGCACTCTCGAAATCCTCAATCGCACCGGTGCCGCGCTCGCTGCCGAGCTCTCTTTGGAGCGGCTGGTACAGACGGTGACCGACGCCGCGGCGGAGCTGACCGGGGCCGAGTTCGGCGCGTTCTTTTATAGTACGATCGACGATCGGCCCGAGGCATACGCGCTGTCCACCGTGGGCGGGTCGGCGGCTGTGGGATCGACCGAAGCGGCGGCGCCGGGATCGGGTGCGCCCGGCGGCGACACGACTAAATTCGACAGCCTGACGAAGTTCCCGATTCCCGCCGATGCCCCGATCTTGCAGCAAACCTTCCGCGGCCAGGGCCCGGTGCGCTCCGATGACATCCTCTCCGACCCTCGCTACGCCCACAGCCTGGGTGGTCATGCGCCGCCCGCGGCTATGCCTCCGGTGCGCAGCTATCTGGCGATCCCGGTGGTCTCACGCTCGGGAGAGGTGCTAGGGGGCCTGTTTTTTGGGCATTCGCGGCCGGGCGCTTTTACCGAGCGGGCCGAGCGGATCGTCAGCGGGATTGCCGCGCACGCCGCGATCGGCATCGACAATGCGCGGCTTTACGAGGCAAGCCAGCGCGAGCTCGCCGCCCGGCGCAAGGCCGAGCACGAGCTACAAGAGATCAACGAGACGCTCGAAGAACGGGTCGGCGAGGAGATCGCCCGGCGGCGGCAGATCGAGGAAACCTTGCGCCAGGCGCAAAAAATGGAGGCGATTGGCCAGCTTACCGGCGGTGTGGCCCACGACTTCAACAATCTGCTGACCGTGATCATGGGCAATCTGGAGAATTTACAGCGTCGGCTCGGCGCCGGCCACGAGCTGCAGCGCACGGTCGGGGCGGCGCTGGGGGGTGCCGCGCGCGCGGCGCAGCTGACCCAAAGGCTCCTCGTTTTCTCGCGCCGTCAGCCGTTGGCGCCCGAGATCGCCTCGCCCAACAAGCTGGTGGCCGGAATGTCCGATCTGTTGCGGCGGACCTTGGGCGAGCCGGTGGCGATCGAGATCGTCCTGGCCGGTGGCCTGTGGAACACCTTCGTCGACACCAACCAGCTCGAGAACGCGCTGATCAATCTCGCCGTCAATTCGCGCGATGCGATGCCCGACGGCGGCAAGCTGACGATCGAGACCGCCAATTGCTACCTCGACGAAGGCTATTGCGCGATGCACAGCGAGCTGCAGCCGGGCCAGTATGTCGGCATTTTTGTAACCGACACCGGCTCGGGCATGCCCGAAGCTATTATCGATCGGGCCTTCGAACCGTTCTTCACCACCAAGGGGGTCGGCCAGGGCACCGGCCTCGGGCTGTCACAGGTCTACGGCTTTCTCAAGGAATCCGGGGGACACGTAAAGATCTACAGCGAGGTTGGCCAGGGCACCAGCGTCAAGCTTTATTTTCCGCGCCACCACGGCGGGGCCGAGGCGGCCGGGGCGCCGACCGAGCCGCTACCGCCGGCCCGCGCCCGGTACGGCGAAACCATGCTGATTGTCGAGGACGATCCCGATGTGCGCAGGTATACCGTCGAGATGGTCGGCGAGCTTGGCTACCAGGTGCTGAGCGCCGCCGACGGGGTGACCGCGCTGCGCCTGCTGGAGGCGCATCCCGAGCTTCGCCTGCTGTTTACCGATGTCGGGCTTCCAGGCGGTATGAACGGGCGCCAGCTGGCCGATCGCGCCCGGGAGCGGCGGCCGGAGATGAAAGTGCTGTTCACCACCGGCTATGCCCGTAATGCCATCCTGCATCATGGCCGGCTCGATCCGGGCGTCGAGGTAATCTTCAAGCCGTTCACATATTCTGATCTGGCGGCGAAAATCAGGCGGGCTTTTGATGATTGATGATAGTGCGTCGTCAAAATGCCGGGCCGGTAGTCGCTAGGGGCTAGCGACACCCTCGGATCGTCGCAGCTTGTATTGTCCCGCCGGTGCGTCGCCCGCGGCCACGGCGTCGAGCACGCTTTCCACAGCGAGATCGGCCAGATCGGGTTCAACCAGAACGCGGACCTGGGCGCCGCGCGGTGCGCACAATTTCGGGTTCGAGGCGGCCGAGAACAGGACGACGACCGGATTGCCGCCGGCGGCCGCCACATGCGTCGCCCCGGTGTCGTTGCCGACCGTCAGAACCGCTCCCCGCGCCAGCGCGGCCAGTGCCGCGACATCGGTGCGGCCGACCAAATCGATGCTTGTCGGGCAGGCGGCGCAAATCGCCCGGCCGAGTTCGCGCTCGCCGGCGGTGCCCACCACCGTCGGCAGATAGCCGCGCCGCGACAGCCGCCGCGCCAGCTCGCCATAGCGCTCGACCGGCCAGCGCTTCTCCGGATGGCTGGGCGACGAGCCGGGGATCAGCAGGGCGAAACGCCGGCTCTCGAGCACCGGCGGCAGCGCGCCGGCAATCGGCAGAAATGGCGTGAGTGGGACCGGGTAGATCCCGGCCATCAGCAATTGCTCGGCCTGGCGGTCCATCGTGTGCTGCCGGTCCCGCCCGCGATTGGCGTGCGGGTGCGAGCAGCGCCACGCGGTTCCGGACCATTGCGGGATCGGTCCCGGCCGCAGCAGGCGGAAATAGAAATTCGACCGATCGGAAGTCTGAAAGTCATAAACCCGGTCGAAATGCTGGCAGCGGAGCACCCGGCGCAGCGCCAGCCACCTTCGGAATTCGAGTGGCCGGGGGCGGGGGTCGACCAGAATATCGTCGAACAGTCCGGTCTGCGCGGCAAGCTCGGCATAGCGGCTGGTGGTCAAGAGGCTCACATGGTCCCCGGCGTGGTAGCTGCGGATTGCCGGCACCGGCCCCAGCGCCTGGATGAAATCGCCGAGCGCACCGAGCTTGATGACCAGGATGCGGCGGCGACGGGGCGCCAGCCCCGGCTTGTTCCGCTGCGCTCGCAGCCGAGCCAAATTATCGAGGTCGCGCGGCTCGCCGAGCTCTTCGAAAGCCCGAAAAACCGCTGCGTGCGCGGCTCGATCCGGGGCCCCGACGGCTGCCCTCAACGCCTCGATCGCCCGTTGCGCGGCAGTGACGGCGGCTGACCCGGCAAATGTCGCGACGAATTCCTGCGCGCGGTCGACCGCTGCCGAGGGAGCCAGAACGCGCTCGCCGCTCCGCCGCAGGCCGAGCGCGGCGCCCGCTAGATGCGCGACGCAAACCTCGCCGCCAAAGCCGTGCAGCAGCCGGGCGATGTCGCGGGCGACCAGATAGCGGCGATCCCGCGCGCGGCGCGCCTCGTTCCAGGCGAAAAAAGCGTGGAGCGGTGTCCCGTCGGGAAAGGCGCGCGCATCAAGCGGCACCGGGATCGCAACTGCCATCGGTCGCGCCGTCATGCGGTGTTATGATCTTGCGATCCGGGACCCGCGGCTTGCCGGCCGGTCTTTCGCGACGCTGCGGGATTGGGCATGGTGCGATCTTCGGGAGCCTCGTCGAGAGCGCAATGTTCGAAGCCGAAGCCTGCTGGCTTTGCCGCGCACTCGACGGGTTTGCGCCCGAGCGGCTGTCGCCGCTGCTCAATCTCGGGAGCAGCTCGGCGGCATTCCGCGAGCAGGTCCAGCCTTGGACCGAGGAGCGCCTGTTTCGCCCGCTGCGCTGCCGCGGCATCGATATCATAAACGTCGACCAGCGCGATGCCGCCGGGATCGATGTCCGGGCCGATCTGACCGATCCCGCCGATCTGCCCAGATTGCGGGCCTTGGGCGCACGGGCGTTGCTGTGCTGCAACCTTTTGGAGCACGTAACCCGCCCTGACCGGCTGGCGCGGCATTGCCTCGAGCTGCTGCCGAGCGGCGGCCTCGCCTTTGTCACGGTGCCGTTCAGCTATCCCTATCATCGCGACCCGATCGACACGATGTACCGGCCGAGCCCGGCCGCGCTGGCGGCGCTGTTCGCCGGCGCGCGCCTGCTCGACGCCACCATTCTCGGGGCCGGCATGTCCTATCGCGACGAAATCCGCCGCCGGCCGTGGATCCTGTTGCGGCATATGGCGCGGCTGCCGGCACCGTTCGTGTCGCTCGAAAAATGGCAGCGCTCGATGGCCAAGCTCTTTTGGTTGGTGGCCGAATACCGCGTCACCTGCGCGGTTTTTGAGAAATTGTGACCGACGCGTCGCCCGGACCGGCCGGTTAGCTGGCTCGCCGGGGCCGGTCTTCGCGGTGCCGTGACGATCAAGCATTGTTCGCGCGGGGTGCCGCTCGTTACAATCGGGCATGCGCGTTCTCTATCACCTTTTGCTTTCTCCCGCGGCCCGCAAAGTGCGGGTGGTGCTGAAGGAGAAGGACCTCGACTTTACCCTCAAAGCCGAGAAGATCTGGGAGCGGCGGCCGGAGTTCCTGGCGCTCAATCCGGCCGGCGAGGTGCCGGTGCTGATCGAACCCGACGGCACCGTGCTCGCCGATCCGGCCGCGATCGTCGAATACCTCGACGAGGTCTATCGCGAAAAGCTGCTGATCGGGATCAACCCGATCGACCGCGCCGAGGTCAGGCGACTGACCGCCTGGTTCGACATCAAGATGAACCAGGAAGTCACCGAGAACCTGCTCGGCGAAAAAATGATGAAGCGCTATCGCGGTCAGGGTCAGCCGAACTCGCAGGCGATTCGTGCCGGCCACGCCAATCTGCCGCACCATCTCGACTATATCGGCTACCTCGTCGAACGCCGGCGCTGGCTCGCGGGCGACCATTTCTCGATCGCCGACATCACCGCCGCGGCGCAGCTGTCGAGCCTCGACTATCTAGGCGACGTGCCGTGGGACGCGCACGAGCCGGCCAAGGAATGGTACGCGCGCATCAAATCGCGCCCGAGCTTTCGCCCAATCCTGGCCGACCACCTGCCGGGAGCGCCGCCGCCGACCCACTACGCCGATCTCGATTTCTGACCGCGGGACGAAAGCGGCAGGCTGCGCGGTGAATTGGGTCGGGGCGCTGGCGCGGGGTCAGGCGGTGATGCGGGACAGATGGTGATGCGGATCAGGCGGCGAGACTTCGACCCGCTCGCGCGTTCCGAACGCTTCAAGCGTCGCCACCAGACCGTCAGTCAGCGCCGTGCTGGCGCGAAACCCGAGCTCCTCGACGGCGCGACGCGGATCGCCGATTGAAATCTCGACCTCGCCGCCGCGCCGCGGCCGGCGATGGACGACGAGTTCGGCAGCACATAGCGCGGCGATGGTTTCGGCCAGCCGGCGCACCGTTGTGCCTGTTCCGGTGCACACGTTGAACACCGGCGCGCGCGTACTCGCCGCCGGTATCGCCCGGCGCAGAGCCGCCACCGCATCATCGATAAAGGTGAAATCGCGAACCTGGCCGCCTCCGCCGAAGAACTCGACCGGCTCGCCGCGGCTCAGCCGATCGAGAAAAATCGCGATGACTCCGGAATAGGGCGAACGCGGATCCTGCCGCGGACCATAAAGGTTGAAAAATCGCAAGCCGGTCGTGCGCAGCCCGTGGGTCACGCCGGCGGCGCGGGCGTGCAGCTCGCAAGCCCGCTTGTCGGCCCCATAGGCGCTGAGCGGCATCGCACAACCGTCCTCGGCGGCCGGGGCGCAATGCGCGTCGCCGTAAACCGCGGCCGAGGAGGCGTAGACGACCGGGACCTCGCGCTCTCGCGATCGCCGCGCTGCGTTGAAAATATTAATCGTACCGGTCAGGTTGACTTGGTGGGTGCGCAACCATTCGCGGTTACACTGTTCGACCGAGGCGATCGCCGCCAGATGGAAACACCCGTCGATGCCTTCGAAGGTGCGTCCGACGGTCGCCGGGTCGGCCACATCGCCGCGGAGGAATTCGACGGCGTGAGGCAGGTTGTCGCTACTGCCGCTCGACAGATCGTCGAGAACCCGGACTGCGTGGCCGCTGTCGAGCAACGACCCGACGAGATGCGAGCCGATGAACCCAGCCCCGCCAGTCACCAGATAACGAGCCATCCGAAAGCCTTGATTCTGTTACGCATCGGTTTCGGCCTAACCGGGCGAGTGAGACTCCTCGGCGAGCGAATGGAGCCGGTTCGTCCCCCACAATGTCCTTCGCCGGTCCGGCGTGCTGCTGAGAACGCCGCTTGACCCGGGGCGTTCCACCAATCCCGCGCGGTGCGTCGTATGAGACATCAAGCTACCGAGGCGGTGAGGCAGGCAACCCGACCCTGGCCCGCTGAGCGATGTTACGCACGATACAGTTAAACCTAGCGCTGTTTCAGTACCATGTGAAGCAGAATCAGAGTTAATTTTTGAAAAAGGCCGGCGCCGGGCGGCCAACCGTAATATATCGTTAATGAGCCGACTTGGGGTCGAGCGATCGTGCGGGCCGAGGGCTCGCAGCGGAGCCGTCGGGCGTCCAGGCGACGATCTTGCCCGGTCCGGTGCAGCCCCTCGCGGTTGCCGCTTGACCGGGCGGCGGGGCCGGGCAGGATCGAACCGGTTGCCGATTAGGGGGCGATGGTGCCGAGGGTAAGCGTGCTGGCCGTCTTCGGCGGGGCGGATCTCTCTGGGCGATCGGGGCTAAGCAGCCGGAAGATCGAGCGGCCGCGGTGGCCGCAGCGCCCGGCCGTTATCCTGGCGATCGCCGTTGCGGCCTTATTGCGGACGGCCGGACCGGCCTCGGCAACACTCAAATTCCAGGCCGACGAATGGATCACCGAGTGCGGCGGCAGCCCCGGCGAACGCGCCGGTGGCTGCTCGATCACAGTGCCGTTCTGGCAAGCCGGGTATGCCGGCAAAGGCTCGTTCGCGCTCGTCGTCATGCTCGACACCGGCAACATCGGAATTGTCGGCCACCCCCTGCCGGTCAGGGCCGAGTTGCGGGTCGACGGCAACCCGGCGATCGAGTGCCGGGCGACGCAATATTGCATTTTTCCGAGCGGCCAATCGCGCGCCATCGTCAGGGAGCTCGGGGTCGGCGCGCTGATCCTGATCGACGTCTTTACCCGGAAGTCGCATTTTGCCTTCAGCCTGACACCGAAAGGCTATCAGGCCGGCATCGCACAGATTCGCGCCTGGGGCTACTCGCTTCCGGGCGATTGAAGCCGCAAGCACGGTTCTCGGGCACGCCGGCGCAATCGTCCACGAAGCGACCGCCGCCTCGCCGAGGCCCAGCGAGCCGCGCTCTAGCCGCGCAACAGCAACAGGATCGGCAGCAGCAGCGGCGCCCAGAACAGCAGCGACAGACCAAAGACGGCGAAGCCCGCGGCCGCCAGCGAAAGCCGGTCCTCTCTGGCCGACCATTGTCGGGCAAGCCCATTTATTTCGGAAGAGTAAATATCAGCCATGACAATCCACCGTTGATCAGCGACCCACAACTCGACAATAGATAAGACCGAGCCACAAATTTCACAACGTCTAACGCGTGTAATTTATCTATATTTCGTACCGTATCGCCGAGAACTGAAAAAATTGTTAAAATCCAAGATGACGAGTTTTTGACGGCCATTAGACTGGGGCCGGTCGCGCCGATTGCTAACGTGGTGTGAGCGTAACGCTTGGTTCCCAGGCGTCACGTGAATCAGACCACTAGATCAAAGCGCTGGTGGTGCAATTCAGCCAACGGATGGCACCATCCGTTGGCATCGCACCACTAGGACAATCGAGGCCACAGCATAATGCGGACTGAACCAGCCGCCGCCGATACCGATTGGAGAGGGAGGGGTCGATGGATCGTAATGCAGCTTCCGAATTTGTCGCCCCAGCCACCGGGGCCAACCAGTGGCCCAGCCCGCCGGATGCGGACAACATCAAGGTCGACACCGACTCGCGGCTCAGCCCGCTGATCTCGCTGATCGTGCTGGTGCTGTTCTCGCTCGGAAGCTGGGCGGCGATCTGGGCGGCGTTCGCTTCGCTCAGTCAACGGTGAGCGGCGATCGGAGCAAGCTGCGGCCGCCCGCCGCGCTGCCTCTTCTCGCCGTCGCCGGCTAATCCTGCTCACCGCGCCGCGGGTGGGCTCCGCTCAGCACCGGTGCCGGGCGCGGCGACGATCGAGGCGCCGAGCCGATCGGCGATCCGCCGGCTGGCCGCTCCGTCGCCATAGGGGCTGGCAACCCGGCTCATGCGCCGGTAGGCAACCGGATCGTCGAGGAGTTCGCCGAGCGCCTCGACCAGCAGTTCCTCATCGGTGCCGACCAGCCTCGCCAGCCCCTGTTCCATCGCTTCCGGGCGTTCGGTCGCGGCGCGCGTCACCAGCACCGGCTTGCCGAACGACGGCGCCTCTTCCTGGATGCCCCCCGAATCAGTGACGACGCAGTGGCAGCGTTTCAACAGATAGACCAGCTCGGGATAGTCGACCGGCTCGATCAGCCGGATGTTGTCGTGCCGGCGCATGGTCTCGATCGCGCGCCGCACATTTGGATTGGGATGAACCGGGAAAACAATCACGACATCGGGCCGCCGGGCGATCCGCGCCATTGCCCGCGCGATCCGCTCGATGCCGCCGTCAAAGCTTTCGCGGCGATGGCCGGTCATCAGAATCAGTCGCCGGCCGGCGAGGATCTTCTCGCCGTCCGGACCCAGCACCGCCGCCGCCCGCGCGTCGAAGTCGGGCCGGGTTTCGAGGCGCTGCGAGACCCATAGGAGGGCGTCGATCCCGGTATTGCCGGTGACTGCGATACGCTCAGCGGCCACTCCTTCGCGCAGCAGATTGTCGCGCGCCCGCGCGGTCGGGGCGAAATGCAGATCGGCGAGCCGGGCGACCAGCAGCCGGTTGGCCTCCTCCGGCCACGGCGCATAAAGTTCGCCGGTGCGCAGCCCGGCTTCGATATGCGCCACCGGGACCTGATGATAAAAGGCGGCGAGAGCCCCGGCAAAAGTCGAGGTCGTGTCGCCCTGAACGATGACCCGCTCGGGGCGCCAGCGCTCGATCACGCCGCTCACCCCCGACAGCACCGCGCCGGTCAGATACGCCAGACCCTGATCCGGGCGCATCACGTCGAGGTTCCAATCCGGCCGCAACTCGAATAAGTCAAGAAACCGTCCCAAAAGGTCGCGATGCTGCCCGGTGATGCAGACCTTGCAGTCGAATTCGGGGCGCCCCGAACATTCCCGAATCAGCGGCGCGAGCTTGATTGCTTCGGGCCGGGTGCCGAACACAAAGAGCAGACGCATTGGCGCTTTGGTCCTGTCGGTGCCTCGGCTTATCCGCGCCTCAGCCCGGCACATCAGCCCGCCACATGGGTGAGCCCGGTCGCATCGATCACGACGCGACGCATCAGCTCCTCGCGCGGGATGCGGCGAAACGGCGAATGGGCGACCAGGACCGCGACGATGTCGGCGGCGCGAACCGCTTCGATCGTGTCGCACAGCGCGATGCCGTTCAGCTCGGCCAGCGGCGGCGGCAGCGCGCGCAAATTCGGATCGGCAACGAGGATGCGCTCATGCCCACCGCGCGCCAGTTCGGCCACGATCGCGATCGCCGGGCTCTCGCGCACGTCGTCGACATCGGGCTTGTAAGTCAACCCGAGGCAGGCCACGACCGGGTGCTTGAAGCGCTCGGCCCGTTCGCGGATCTGCGACACGACGAAACCGGGCTTGGCGTCGTTGACCTCGCGCGCGGTGCGGATCAGCCGGGTGTGCTCCGGCGCGGACGAGACGATGAACCAGGGGTCGACCGCGATGCAGTGGCCACCGACGCCGGCTCCGGGCTGCAGGATTGCGACACGCGGATGACGGTTGGCGAGCTCGATCACCCGCCACACATTGAGCCCGAGCTGGTCGCAGACCACGGACAATTCGTTGGCGAAGGCGATGTTGACGTCGCGGTAGGCGTTTTCGACGAGCTTGACCAGCTCGGCGGTGGCGGCGTCGGTGCGGTAGGGCTCACCCCGCAGAAACACCCGGTACACCGCCTCGGCGTGCTCGGCGCAGGCCTCGGTCATGCCGCCGATGATCCGGTCGTTCTCGATCAGCTCGCGGACCATGCGCCCCGGCAATACCCGCTCCGGGCAATGGGCGACGTGCACGTCGAGCGGCTCGGCATGGCGCTCCGGCGGAAAGCGCAGATCGGGGCGCAGCCGGGCGAGGCGCTCGGCGAGCCGCGCGGTCGTCCCAACCGGCGAGGTCGATTCGAGGATCACGACATTGCCGCAGGCGAGCACCGGGGCGATCGCGTCCGCCGCCGCCTCGATATAGCCGAGATTGGGCGAGCGGTCGTCGTTGAACGGGGTCGGAACCGCGATCACGAACGCGTCGGCGGGCTCCGGCCGGGCGGTGGCGCGCAGCTTGCCGAGGGTGGTCGCGGCGCGCAGCAGCATATCGAGATCGGGCTCGGGGAAATAGGGCTGGCCGGCGTTGACGGCGGCGACGACACGCGGGTTCACGTCGACCCCAACCACCTCGATCCCGCGGCTGGCCAGGGTTGCCGCCGTCGGCAGGCCGATATAGCCCAAGCCGACGACGCAAACGGTCTTGACCGGGTACTCCATAGCTGAGCGCGCGCCTGATTATCTCTGGATGCGACGGCTTGCCGATGCGGCGTTTGGGCGACAGGTGTGCCCGGACCATCGCCTTCGGCGATTTGCAGCAGCCCCATGATTACCCGACTGATGCCCCGATGGCAAGTGGATTGCCTTGACGAACATCGTTAACGGCGCCCGGCAACACCAGTCCAGTTATTAACTTGGCGTTGCGCAACCTTTAGCAAAAGTAAATAGGTCGCCGCGCCAACTTGGTGCTGCGCGCTGGTCATTGAGAGCGCTTGGCGGTTTTCACTTGGCTGGGGTCTGCCCTGGGGACTATCCTCGGCGTCCCGCCGGCGAAAGGCACCAGGGATGACGATCGCAAAACCTGCTCAGCCAATCGAGGAGCACCTGTTTACCGATGATGGCCAGGTTCCCAACAATCAGCGCCTGCCGCTGCTTGTCTATCGCGGCGCGCTCGCCACCGGCCCCGGTGCGGCGGCCGCCTGCGAGGCGCGGTTCGCCGGCAACGACTGGAGCGGGGGTTGGCGCGCCGGGATCTATGCCTACCATCACTATCACAGCACGGCGCATGAGGCGCTCGGCATCGTCTCCGGCTCGGCCCGGGTTCGTCTCGGGGGCGAGGACGGTCACATCGTCGAGGTGCGCGCCGGCGACGTCATCGTGATCCCGGCCGGGGTCGCGCACAAGAGCGAGGGGGCGAGCCCCGACCTGCTCGTCGTCGGCGCCTATCCGGGCGGCCACGGTCCCGACATGCGTGTCCCCGGGGCCGCCGAGCGCGAGCGGGCGCTGGCCAATATCGCCGCGGTGCCATTGCCGGCCGCCGATCCGGTCCACGGCAAGCGGGGCCCGCTCATCGAGACCTGGGGCGCCGCCGCGCGGCGCTAGATCCGGCCCGACGCGCTGCTGCCAACTCCTGTCGCCAGAACCTACAGGCAGCTCCCGGCATAGACCACGTCGCCGCCATTGCCGAAATAGGTTGGCGGGGCGGGCGAGATGCCGGAACTGATCATTCCCGGGGTCGCCGACAGGGCGAGCCGCTGCGGCGGGATCGCCAGCTGGCGCTGGTAGACGACGTAGCCGGCGCGGCACATTCCGCGCGCTGCCAGGGTTTGGGCCAGCCAGTCGCGGCGGATCTGTTCGGCGGCGCCATCGCCGTTCTCGGTCATGACCGTGTTGGTGCGGGCGCGGTAGGTGAAGCTGCCGTTCGGACCGGCGACGAAGCTTTGGGTGCGCATGCTGGCGTTATCGGCGCAGGCGGCCAAGGCGGCCAGCGCCGTGCAACAGACGAGACCGGCGAAAGCAAGTGCGCGCATCGAAGGACCCTCGATCAGCTGGGGTTCGTCTATTCCACCATTCCCGGCGCGAAGGCAAGCCGGGGCCAAAGGCAAGAAGCAGCGGGAGGCGAAGGCGAGGCGGCCGCGCCGACCGGGGCGCATCGCCGCAGCATCCGTTTCGCATGCCGGGCAATGATGCCGCATAATTCGGCGCCGGATGGCATTGGTGAGGAGATCGGGCGATGACCTATAAGGACCTTCTGGTGGTGGTCGACTCCGGCGCCGACGCCTCGGGCCGGGTGGCGCTGGCCGCGACGATAGCCGAGCGCTTTGCCGCGCATCTCGTGGCACTCTATCCGATCCCGAGCGCCGAATTGCCGAGCCGCGGCGGCTATGCCGATCTGGCGATCCTCGAGCCGGTCTACCGGGAATGGCGGGAGCGCGCGCTGGAGCAGGCTGAGGAGGCGCGCCAGAAATTCGAAAACACGGCCCGACTGCGCGGGATTTCCTGCGAATGGCGCGCGGTCGATCAGGGCTCGGCAGCCGATCCGGCACGCCATGCGCGCTACGCCGACTTGACACTTCTCGGCCAGCTCGATCCCGACAATGAGGAATTGGCAATGATCCGCCCGCGCCCGGAGCGGGTGGCGCTGGCCTCGGGCCGGCCGATCCTTGTGGTGCCCTATGCCGGCGATTTCACGGCGCTGTCCAAATGCGTGCTGATCGGTTGGGATGCGAGCCGCGAAGCGGCCCGCGCGGTTGCCGACGCGATGCCGATCCTGGCTGCGGCCGATCTGGTGACCGTGCTGGCGATCGACCCGCAGCCGGGCCCCGACGGGCGTGACGACCCGCCCGGCGCCGACCTCGCCCGCTATCTCGCCCACCACCAGGTGAAGGCGCAGATCGAGCGCACCCCTTCCGCCGGGGTTCCAATCGGCGAGGTGCTGCTGTCGCGCGCCGCCGATCTCGGCGCCGACCTGCTGGTGATCGGCGCCTATGGCCATTCGCGCGCCCGCGAACTGCTGCTTGGCGGGACCACCCGCACGATCCTCGCCAGCATGACAATCCCGGTGCTGATGTCGCATTGAGGCTGCCTGCCCGGCGCTGGCGCGGCTGGCCGAAACCTCGAAGCTGCGGCAGGTACTGGCCGAAGCGCGATTTTTTCGGGCGTCGGCCCGCAACCGCCCGACCGAAGCCGGCAGATCATCCGCTCTATCGCCTATGACGCGCTCCCGCAGCACGGCATGTCGCCATGAGGCGCTTGGGTGATCAATGTGCTGACGCCCTTAATTTGTCATTCCTGCGAAGGCGGGAACCCAGGACGGCAGGCTCCTGCGCTGCAGCCTGAGGCTGCTCGGCTCGGGGCGCCAGCGCAGGACCGGCTTGCGTGCGGCCAAGGTTTCGTCGAGGCGGCGGCGCGGGGTCAAGACCGGGGCGGCATGGAAGCGGGCGGCGTCGCCGGCGCGGGCGGCGGCGGCGAGAGACTTGACCACCGCGGCGAATTCATCGAGCGCGGCCTTGCTCTCGGTCTCGGTCGGCTCGATCAACAGCGCGCCATGCACGACCAGCGGGAAATACATGGTCATCGGGTGATAGCCCTCGTCGATCAATGCCTTGGCGAAATCGAGCGTGGTGATCTGGGTGTTCTTCAAAAAGCGGTCGTCGAACAGCACCTCGTGCATGCAGGGGCCCGGGAACGACAGACTGAGATCGCCTTCGAGCAGCACGCGCAGATAGTTGGCATTCAGCACCGCGTCCTCGGCCACCTGCCGCAGCCCGTCGGCGCCGTGGCTCATCATGTAGGCGAGGGCGCGCACGAACATGCCCATCTGGCCGTGAAAGCCCTTGAGCCGGCCGATCGCCTGGTCTGCCGGGCCACCTTTGTGCTCGACGAGCCCGAGCCCGCGCTCGCCATGCACCAGCCACGGCAATGGCGCATAGGGTGCGAGGGACGCCGCCAGAACCACCGGGCCGCTGCCCGGACCGCCGCCGCCATGCGGGGTCGAAAACGTCTTGTGCAGGTTCAGGTGCATGCAGTCGATGCCGAGATCGGAGGGCCGCACCCGGCCGACGATCGCGTTGAAATTGGCGCCGTCGCAATAGAAAAACGCGCCGGCGCGATGCACCGCAGCGGCGATCTCGACAATCTCGTCCTCGAACAGGCCGCAGGTGTTGGGATTGGTCAGCATCAGCGCCGCGACATCGGGGCCGAGCCTGGCTTCGAGTGCGGCGCGGTCGACCCGGCCGCGCGCATTGGCCGGGATCGGATCGACGGCGTAGCCGCAGGCTGCGGCCGTCGCCGGGTTGGTGCCGTGCGCCGATTCCGGGACCAGCACCCGCCGGCGCGGGTCGCCGCGGGCTTCGAGCGCGGCGCGGATCGTCATCATGCCGCACAGCTCGCCATGGGCGCCGGCGCCGGGTGACAAGGCCACCGCCGGCATGCCGGTCAGGGTCTTGAGCCAATGCGCCAGGGTGTCGATCAGCTCCAAAGCGCCCGGCACGGTCGAAAGCGGCTGCAGCGGGTGAATGTCGGCGAGACCCGGCAGCCGCGCCAGCTTCTCGTTGAGCCTCGGGTTGTGCTTCATCGTGCACGAGCCGAGCGGATAGAGCCCGCTGTCGATCGCATAATTCTTTTGCGACAGCCGCGTGAAGTGCCGCACCACCTGCGGC
Organism: uncultured Alphaproteobacteria bacterium; assembly: GCA_963755435.1. GTDB lineage: Bacteria > Pseudomonadota > Alphaproteobacteria > ATCC43930 > CGMCC-115725 > AP-15. The sequence continues at coordinate 490,950 of CAVWJX010000005.1, read as the reverse complement.
TCGCTGAGCCCCGGCAGGCCGATCGGACCTAGTCGCTCCAGCCCGCCGAGGCGTGCCGCGAACGGCGCCGGCTCAGGCAGGTCGACGCCGCAACGACCGGCCGAATCCTGCTCGAAGATCAGTTTTTCCTCGATCTGCAGGCCGCGATTGCCGCTGAAGGTTGCCGCCGGCGTCGCCGACCCGGCCTGCGGACGGGCGCTTGTCGCCTGGCTCCAATCGTTCACGACAGCACCTCCGCCAAGCCCACCGCCAGCCGGTCCATGTCGGTTTCGGTAGCGGTCTCGGTCGCCGCGACCAACATAAGGTTGGCCAATTCCGGCCGATCCGGATAAAGCCGGCTGACCGGGATGCCGCCGAGCACCCCCCTCGCCGCCAGCGCCTCGACCATGGGTGCGGCCGGGCATGGCAGGCGCAGCGCGAATTCGTTGAAAAAGCTGCGGTTGACGATCCGCACCCCGGGCACGCGTTCGAGCCGCTCGGCCAGGGCAACCGCCGCGGCATGGTTGAGCCGCGCCAGACGGGTCAGCCCGGCTTCGCCGAGCAGCGCCAGATGGATCGTGAAGGCGAGCGCGCACAGGCCCGAATTGGTGCACACATTGCTCGTCGCCCGCTCGCGCCGGATGTGCTGCTCGCGGGTCGAGAGCGTCAGCACCCAGCCGCGCTGGCCGTCGGCGTCGACGGTCTGGCCGACGAGGCGGCCCGGCATCTGGCGCACGAATTTGTCGCGGCTGGCGAAGAGGCCGAGATAGGGTCCGCCGAAACTCAACGAATTGCCGAGCGACTGGCCTTCGGCGGCGACGATGTCGGCGCCCATCGCGCCGGGCGGGCGGATCGCGCCCAAGGACACGATCTCGGCGACCACGACGATCAGCAGCGCGCCATGGTCGTGACAAGCCTGCGCCAGGTTCGACCAATCGTGCAATTCGCCCCAGAAATCGGGGTTTTGCACGACAACGCAGGAGGTCTTGGCATCGATCAGCGGCGCCAGATCCTCGGCCTCGCCGGGCGCCGGCTGCTGCGCCGCCAGCTCGAACCCGACAAAGCGGGCATAGGTCTCGCAGCCCTCACGGTAATGCGGATGAAGACCGCCCGACAGTACCGCCCGTTTGCGCCCGGTGACGCGATTGGCCATCATCACCGCCTCGGCCGCGGCGGTGGCGCCGTCATAGAGCGAGGCGTTGGCCACCTCCATGCCGGTCAGCAACGCGATCTGGGTCTGGAATTCGTAGAGATACTGCAAGGTGCCCTGCGCGATTTCGGGCTGGTAGGGGGTGTACGACGTCAGGAACTCGCCGCGCTGGATCAGGTGGTCGACCGCAGCCGGGACATGGTGGCGATAGGCCCCGCCGCCGACAAAAAACGGCGCCGAACCGGCCGGGAGATTGCGCGACGCCATCCGCCCGATCGCGCGTTCGACCGCCAACTCTCCCTGCGCCAGCGGCAGCTCGAGAAGCTCGTTAAGCCGGGCTGCCGGCGGCACTTCGGCAAACAGCGCGTCGATCGAGGGGACGCCGATCGTTGCCAGCATCTCGCCGCGGTCGCGCGGGGTCAGCGGCAGATAGCGCATCTAATGCTGCTCCGCGACAAAGCGCTGATAGGCCGCCTCGTCCATCAGCCCATCGAGCTCGGTCTCGAGTTTGGCGGGGTCGGCGACGCGCAGCTTGAAGAACCAGCCTTCGCCAAGCGGGTCGGCGTTGACCTTGGCCGGGTCGGCGGCGAGGGCCTCGTTGATCTCGGCGACCTCGCCCGAGAGGGGCGCGTAGACCTCGCTTGCCGCCTTGACCAATTCGACCACCGCCGCCTCCTTGCCCTGCTCGATTTGGCGGCCAATCTCGGGCAATTCGACATAGACGACGTCGCCCATTTGCGACTGGGCATAGTCGGAGATGCCGATGACCGCCAGGTCGCCGTCGCGCCGGACCCATTCATGGTCTTTGGTGAAGCGAAGCTCGGTCATGGCCTATTCCTTTTGCGCCGGTCGACGGGCCCCTACCCCGCCCTCCCCCGCGGACGGGGACGGGTTAGGGTGGGGGCGGCGGTAATAGCGGTGGGGGACGAACGGCAGCGGGGCGACGCGCGCCGGACGGGCCGAGCCGCGCACCAGCAGAGCGAGGGCGCCGCCCGCGGCAGCATGGGCGGCCTCGACATAGCCCATCGCGATCGGGCCGCCGAGCGACGGGCCAAAGCCGCCGCTGGTGACCCGGCCGATCGGGTTGCCGGCGGTATCAGCGATCGGTGTGCCCTCGCGGGCCGGGGCGCGGCCGTCGGGGCGGAGACCGACCCGCTTGCGCGACGGCCCTTGCGCGAGCTGGCGCAGGATCGCCGCAGCGCCGGGAAAACCACCCTCCGCGCGCCGCCTTTTGCCGATGGTCCAGGCAAGGTCGGCCTCGACCGGGGTCGTCGTCTCGTCGATATCGTGGCCCCACAGGCACAGCCCGGCTTCGAGCCGCAAGGTGTCGCGGGCGCCGAGGCCGGCCGGCATCACCTCGGGCTCGGCCAGCAGCCTCTCGGCCAAGGCCGGCGCATCGGCCGCCGCCAGCGAGATCTCGAACCCGTCCTCGCCGGTATAGCCCGAGCGGGTGACGAGGCACGGCCGGCCGTCGAGCACCAATTCGGCCGCGGTCATGAACGGCAGCCCAGCGATGCCGCCGCCGAGCCGCGTCAGCACGGTGGCGGCGGCCGGCCCTTGCAGCGCCAGCAATGCGCGCTCATCGAGCGGCTCTATGGTGGCGGCGGCGCCGAGGTGCTCGCGCAAATGGACCAGATCGGCGGCCTTGCGCGCGGCGTTGACGACGACGAACAGCCCGTCGCCGAGCCGGGTCGCCATCAGCCGGGTCGTCATCAGCCGGGTCGTCATCAGATCGTCGAGGATGCCGCCTTGGCCGTTGAGCAGCAGGGTGTAGCGCATGCACATCGGCCCGAGCGCGCGGATGTCGCCCGGAACCAGCGCTTCGAGCGCGCCCGCCGGATCGGCGCCGGCCAGCCGCAGCTGGCCCATATGCGAGACGTCGAACAGCCCGGCCTGGGCGCGGGTGTGCAAATGCTCGGCCAGGATGCCGGCCGGGTACTGCACCGGCATCTCATAGCCGGCGAACGGCACCATCCGGGCGCCGAGCGACCGATGCAGCGGGTAGAGCGGCGTTCGCTTGAGCGGCGCGGCGTCCGCCGCTGACACAGCGTCTGGGGCTGACACGGCGTCCGGGGCTGGCACGGCGTCTTGGGTAGGCACCGGGGCACCTCCGACAGAGAGCGGACGCAACTGCGTCCCCTATGCCCCCTCTGTCGTGGACCCTGAGAGATTCACCCGAGCGCGGACCAGGCCGCCGCTTGGGCTTACTCCTTCGGTGAGCGGGTGGGGCTGCACACCCCGCCCGCTGCTTTCCAGAGCGCCCTTCCGCCCGCAGTCCTTTTTGCCTGAGAGTTTCCGGGGCGGTTGCTCCTTCGGCGCCGCGTTCCCGAATGCCTCAGGGCGCGGCCTCTCCTGCGGGCGTGCAATCAGCGTCCGGTGTGTAGCACCGGGCGCTGAGAAAGGCCAGCTAGTTCGGCGTCCAGGCGAGCGCCCGGATCTCGGTGAACTCGCGGCCGAGCTTGCGCCACGAATCACCGGCGTTCTGGCTCGAATAGAGCTCGCCATAATGGCTGCAGGCGAGGACCAGGCCCGGATCGGCCGGGTTGGTGGCGAACGCCCAGATCGGCGAGTTCGGCTCGACCGGCAATTCCGCCCGCTGCCAACTCTGGCCGCCATCCTTGGAACGCTGGATCGCGCCGGTGCTGCCGACCGCCGCATCGCCGGTGGCGACAAAGACGGTGCTCGGGTCATCGGCCTTCAAGGCCAGGCCGCGGCAATAGGGCAGGCCGAACTGCTTGCCGACGCCGAGGCCCTGCCAGCTCTCGCCCTTGTCGGTCGAGGCGAAGATCTCGCGCGGGGTGCTGGTCAGCACCGTCCTGGCGTTGCCGCCGCTGCGCACCGCGACATCATGGATGTCGGGGTCGCTGAGCCCGCCGGCGATCCGCATCCAGGTTTCGCCGCCGTCGAGGCTGCGCCGTACCCCGTCGACCTCGACCCCGGCCCAGACGATGCGATGGTCCGACGGATCGACGGTCAGTGCCGTCACCCGCGGCACCCCGACATTGGGGCAGTCCTCGACCATGTCGACGGGGAGTTGCGTCCAGTGCCGCCCGCCATCCCTGGAGCGGAACAAGGCCGCGGGCCTGGTCCCGGCAAAGATCGTGTCGGGGTCGGCGGGGTCGAACGCGATCTTCCACACGTCGATCTTGTTCATCGGCGTATCGAGGCGCTCGAAACTCTGGCCGCCATCGCCGCTCTTATAGAGGCCGTCCTCGGCCCCGGCGAAGACGGTGCGCGGCTGGTGCGGATCGACGCCGAGCCCATAGACCCGGCTCTCGCCCGATAATCCACTGCGCACCCGCCGCCAGCTGTCGCCGCCATCGGCACTGGTCCAGGCGCCGCTGCCGACGGTGCCGACGCAGATCGTGAACGCGGCGCTCACGTGCCGTTGTCCCAGCCGGTGTGCGAGATGTCGACCACGACCCCGTCGGGGCCGGCCCATTTCATCTCGAAATTGCGGTGGCTGCCGGCGGCCATCTCCATGTCGAGGCCGTCCTTGGCGGTCAGCTGCTCGCCGGCCGCCTGTTCGAGCTTGGCCGCCGCCGCGTCGAGGTCTTCGACCTCGAAGCCGAAATGATGGATGCCGCTGAAATTGGCGCCGTGCGCGCCGACATCGGCGTCCTTCTCGGTCTTGAAGTTGAGGATCGCCAGGTTGATGTAGCCGTCGGTCAGAAATACGGCGCCGCGCGGGTTGCGGCGGATCTCGCGCATCCCGAACGCTTCCTTGTAAAACGCCGCGGTCTTTGCCGGATCTTTGGTGGTCAGCGCGATATGCTTGATTCTCGGCATGTCTTCCTCCGTGCTCGGTCGGTGAACCGTCACCTCGAAGCGACGGCAGCCGAGCTTGCAGCACAAATTTAGTACGCCTGGTGCGGCGGCGCAAACCCGGGCGCGGACGCCGCCGCGCCTCGCGCCAAGCCGTCGCGCAGCCCTGTTCCACCTGTTATTTGCAGGCCAGGAACAGGTGCTCGATGACCAGCTGCGCTCGAGCGTCAGAAACCATAGGCCACTCGCGACAAATTGTTAATATCGCAAAATAATTCCTTGGGCATTTCGTAATGCAAAGTCTGGCGAGCGGCGCCATTCAAAAATATTGCGAAAGGTTGGCGCGGATGCGGTCGAGGATCGGCGTCGACGGGTTGGGCGGGTCGAAATCCTGCCCGGTGATGATCTCGAACGCCTCGACATAGAGGCGGGCGGCTTCGGCGACGATCTCGTGCGGGATCTCGGGGAGCGGGTCGCGATACGGGTCGCAGCGGGCGGCGACCCAGCGGCGCAGGAAATCCTTGTCGAGGCTCTCCGGCGGCTGGCCCTCGGCGAAACGGCGCTGATAGCTGTCGGCCAGCCAGTAGCGGCTGCTGTCCGGGGTGTGGATTTCGTCGGCCAGCACGATCTGGCCGTCGGGGTCGAGGCCGAACTCGTATTTGGTATCGGCCAGGATCAGCCCGCGCGTGGCGGCGAACTCGCGCCCGCGCGCGAACAACGCCAAGGCGCGCGCCGAGACGGTTTGCCACTGCCGCACGGTCAACAGGTTGCGATCGAGGATTTGGTCCGCGCTCAGCGGCTCGTCGTGGCCGCCGTCGAACGCCTTGGTGGTGGGCGTGATGATCGTCGCCGGCAGCTTCTGGTTCTGGCGCAGGCCGTCGGGAAAATGCAGGCCGTAAATCTCTCGCCGCCCGGCCTGGTAGATCGGCCAGATCGAGGTCGCCGTCGTCCCCGCCAGGTAGTCGCGCACGACGATCTCGACCGGCAGGATCGCCAACCGCCGGCAGACCAGGACATTCGGATCGGGGTATTCGAGGACATGGTTCGGGCAGAGATCGCGGGTCGCATCGAACCAGAACCGCGCGATCTGCGTCAGCACCTGCCCTTTCAGCGGGATCGCGGCGATGATCCGGTCGAAGGCGCTGAGCCGGTCGGTGGCGATGATGATCCGCCGGCCATCGGCGAGGTCATAATTGTCGCGCACCTTGCCGGCGTAATGATTGGGCAATTCGGGGATGGTCGCGTCTGCCAGGACCTGGCCGAGATGCGCCCCGAGCCGTCCTCGCATGCTCATCGCCGCCCGCTCATCGCCGGCCGCCGACTGGCCCCGACTATCGGTTATCGATGACCGCCGCCGCCATGACCGCCGCCACCGCCGTGACCCCAACCGCCGCCGCCGTGACCCCAGCCGCCACCGCCGTGACCCCAGCCACCGTGACCCCAGCCACCATGGCCCCAGCCACCGTGACCCCAACCGCCATGACCCCAGCCCCAGCCGCCCCAGCCCCAGCCGAAGCCGAACCCGAGGGCAACCGGCGAGTACCAGGGATAGCCATAGCCGTAAGGATAAGCATAATAAGGATTGTAGTACGAATAGTACGGATAATAGGAATAGGGATAGTAATAGGAGTAGTACGGGTTATACGGATAGGTCGCAGCCGGCTGTTGGTAGTTGTAGGTCGGCGTCTGATAGCTCTGATAATTGTAATTGGGCGCTGGCGTGGTCGGCTGGGCATAGGTGTAGCCGCTCGCGGCCTGCGCTGCGGCAGGACGGGCCGGGGCCCCGATGACGAGCGCCGCGGCCACCGCCGTCACGGCGACGACGCCACGACCGAACCGACTGCACGTCAGGCGAACAGACATTCTTTCCTCCACTACCCTGGCCCTCGGGGACAGACGACCTGTGAGCCTAACGCCCTATATGGATAGGGCATTCCGATTGTCATCGTCCCCGGCGGGGGGTCACTGTTGGCCCGAGGTGGTGCGTGGCGACGACCGGCGGCCGCGTGCCCTGCCGCCTTGGCCGGGCATCGGCCGCTGCCGGGCGGCAGGAGCGTTGCCAGGAGGCTGGTCATCTTGCGGGGGCTCGTCATCTTGCGGGGGCTGGTGGGGCTGATCGTTCGGCCGAGCCGGGCTTGATCGCCGCCGCGCGCTGCTGCTGCTGGCGGGCGGGGTTGGTCAGCAGACGGCGCTCGGCTTCCTCGCTGACCACCCGGGCGAGATCGGGCTGGCGCCCGAGCAGCTGGCGAAAATCGACGATGTCCAGGATCAGCAGGGTGCAGGGCTGCAACGCGACGATCGTCGCGTTGCGCGGCTCGCCGGTCAGTAGCGCGATCTCGCCAAAAAACTCGCCGGGCCCGAGGCGAACCGTCCCCGGCCGCAGCCGCACTTCGACCTCGCCCGAGGCGATGAAATACATGCTTTCGCCGGCCTCGCCGCGGCGCACGACCGCGGCCCGCGCCGGGTAATCGCGTGGCCGCAGCAGGCGCGCCACATCGGCGATGACCGAGGCACCGACCGTGTTGAAGAACGGCACCTTGGCGACGAGGTCCCAGGTGCGCAGAAATTCACGTCGCCGCAATTCCTCGGCATAGCCGGTCGCCAGAATGCCGGCCCACAGCGCGAACACTAGGATGCCGGACACCATGACGAAGCCGGCCAGAACCCGCCCGAGCGGGGTGATTGGCGTCACGTCGCCGTAGCCGGTCGTGGTCAGGGTCACGATCGCCCACCACAGCGCCCGCGGGATCGAGCCGAATAATTCGGGCTGGGCGTTGCGTTCGAGCAGATAGGCGAGGCTGGCGGCGGCGAGCAGCACGATGCCAAAGCCCAGCAGCACCGAGAGCAGAGCGTGACGGGCGCGGCTGATCACCCGCTGCAGGCTGGCCAGCCCCGGCGCATAGCGCACCGGCTTGAACACCCAGACGAAGCCGTAAAGGCTGGCGTATTTGGGGTTGAACAGAACATCGAGGACCCCGGGAAGCGCGCCGAGGAAATCCATCAGCCCGCCGGCCGATACCGCCCAGGCGAGCCTTGCCCGCCATTCGCCGCGGGCGCCGGGTGCGCCCGGAGCGGCGAGAAGCCGCAGCACGTACTCGGCAAAAAAGAATGCGCAGGCGACCTGAAAGCCGATATCGAGCACCCGGGAATAGGCCTGTCGCCAGTCCGCCACGGTGTCGGCGAGCATGATCGCGATGCCGGCCGCGACCATCGCGTGATGCACTGCGCGAAAGACCCGCGCCCGACCGCCGGGGGTTTCCGGCTGAAGGATCCGGTAGAGGCGCTGCCAGTTCATGGGTCATTGTAGAGGCGCTGCGGCAGCGCCGAAATAGATCGCGAAGGAGCATTGCTGCGGCATTGCCGGCAGGCCGGGGCCGGGGCCGGGCGGCCGGTTCGGTCGCGCTGCCTTGCCGCGAGCAAGCGATCTTTCGCGTTCGGGGGGTTTCCTGTTATAGGGGCCGGGTGGGGATCTTTCCGAACAACCGACGGGCCCTATTCGCCTTCGCGCACGACAGCGCGATGGCGGCGCTGTCGATCGTGCTGTCGCTCTACCTCCGCCTCGGCAGCGACGTCCTCCATTACCAGCCGCGGCTGAGCGCGATCTATACAGTCAGCTTCACCGCGATTGCGGCCGGCGTGTTCCTGTTGACCGGGCTCTATCGCGGCATCTGGCGCTACGCCTCGCTGCCCGATCTGTTCAACATCGCCCGCGCGGTCACCCTGACCGATTTGGTGTTTCTGCCGGCGATGTTTGTCGTGACCCGGCTCGAAGCGCTGCCGCGCTCGACCCTGTTGATCGACTGGTTCGTGCTGGTGGCGCTGTTGGGCGCGCCGCGGCTGGCCTACCGGCTGTTCAAGGACCGCGGCCTCGACCACGTGCTCGAACGCGCCCGGCACCGCAGCGTGCCGGTGCTGCTGATCAGCGCCAAGGACGGGGCCGACACCTTCATCCGCGAAATGATCCGCGATCCGCGCGCCTTCTACCGGGTGGTCGGCGTGCTCGCCGATACGCCCTCGCGCGTCGGCCGCGAGATCTGCCGGGTGCCGGTGCTCGGCACGATCAATTCGCTCGAAGCCGTGGTCGAGCGGCTCGATCGCCGCGGCAAGCGCCCGCAAAAGCTGATCATCACCGCGCAGAACCTGTCGGGCGATCAGGTGCGCCGGCTGCTCGACCGCGCCGAGGCGCTGGCCATCCCGCTGGCCCGGCTGCCGAAGCTGACCGATTTCCAGCGCAACCTCGACAATCCCGAGCGCGCGCTCGAGCCGATTGCGCTCGAGGATCTGCTTGGGCCGGCCGCAGGCGGTGCTCGACCGCGAGGGCATGGCGCGGCTCATCCGCGGGCGGCGCGTGCTGATCACCGGCGCCGGCGGCACGATCGGCGCCGAGCTCGCCCGCCAGATCGCGGCGTTCTCGCCGGGTCGGCTGGTGCTGCTCGACAACAGCGAGTACGCGCTCTACCTGATCGACCTCGAATTGCGCGAACGGTTTCCGGGGCTCGGCCAGGTGCCGCTGCTGCGCGACGTGCGCGAGCGCGGCCAGGTTGACGCCACCATCGCCGCCGAACGCCCGGAAATCCTGTTTCACGCGGCCGCCTTGAAGCATCTGCCGATGGTTGAGGCCAACCCGATCGAGGGGGTGCTGACCAACATCGCCGGCAGCCGCAACGTCGCCGAGGCGGCGCGCGCGTTCGGGGTCGGCGTCGTGGTCATGATCTCGACCGACAAGGCGGTCAACCCGTCGAGCGTGATGGGCGCCACCAAGCGCCTCGCCGAGAGCTTTTGCCAGGCGCTCGACCTTAACCAGGCGCGCCAGGCCGCGGCCGGGACCCGCTATGTCACGGTGCGGTTCGGCAACGTCCTGGGCTCGACCGGGTCGGTCGTGCCGCTATTCGCGCGACAGCTGGCGGCGGGCGGACCGCTGACCGTCACCCACCCCGAGGTCACCCGGTTTTTCATGACCGTGCGCGAGGCGGTCGAGCTGGTGCTGCAGGCCGCCGCCCTGCCGCCCGGACCCAGCATGCCGGAGGGCCGCGGCAAGATCTGCGTCCTCGACATGGGCGAGCCGGTCAAGATCGTCGATCTGGCGCGGCAGATGATCCGGCTCGCCGGGCTGCGCCCCGACCGCGACATCGAGATCGAATTCACCGGCTTGCGGGCCGGCGAAAAGCTCAACGAGGAGCTGTTCCATCGGGCCGAGCCGCTGATCCCGACCACGAGCCCGGCAATTCGCCTGGCCGCCCCGCGCACCGCCGATTACGCGATGCTGGCCCGCTCGATCGACGAATTGGAGGAGCACGCCCGCGCGCGGCGCGAGGAACGAATGCTCCAGCTCCTCGAACGCCTGGTCCCCGAATACCGCCACCTCTCCGCCGGCCCGAGCGCGGCGACCGCTTCGCGCGGCTGACCTTCGGCCGGCCGCCGCATCGCGCCGTTCAATGTGAGGGAGCTAGCCCCCTCGCGCTCCCCCGGAGTATCTGAAACAAGGAAATTAACCGATGTAGAATGCTCGCACGGTACAGGTTGGAGAGCCGATGACCGTAAAAAAATGGGGCCGGCGACACGCGCACGCTCGCCAGCCCCTTCTTTTTGGCGCATAACCGGTCTTACGGAAAATCCCTCATGCGGCGCGCCCGGTGTACTTTAGCCCAGTAAAAATAGCTACGCCGATAAGTATCAAAGTGTAAATAGCAACGGCTATTATCAACAAAAGCGAATCTAAGAGAGTATCTAACCATACGGTCGTTGGTTGTGGCGCAAGAACGCTTTTTTGTTCGGCCCCCTTTACTCTAAGGTTAGTAGTGAAAAAGGCAGCGCCAGCGCCGGGGAATACGAACCAGGCGAACAAAATGTAAGGCCACGTTCGCTTGCATTTGGGGTCAGTGATGAGCAGCAATTTGATGGCCCCTCAATCTTCGGTCGATATTTCTACGCACGTTGTCGCGCTAGCATCCTTCCACGGGCTGTAGAGGTTTTTTTTCATTCCGGGGACAACAGGCCTCCAGCCCTCTTTCATGATCAGTGCCGCCGTCCGGGCCTCACTTTCACTCTTTCCGCTAACAATGATCTCAGCGTGCGATTCCGGACTCTTCCAACATGGATCAGACGGGTTTGTCGGTTTAAGTCTCCAGCGCCGCAGGACGTCCATTTTCTCAATCCCCTTTTCTGGAGCGCGCGGGTTCGCGGGTTAGGCCGTTGGCGGCGAGCGCCTGGAGGTAGGCGTGCCAGCGCTGGTCGTGCTCGAGGCCGAGCTGGTGCAGGTAGCTCCAGGAATAGATCCCGGTGTCGTGCAGGTCGTCGAAAATGATGCGCACCGCGTAATTGCCGACCGGCTCGAGCCCGATGATGCCGACATGGGCGCGGCCGGGGACTAACGTCTTCTGCCCCGGCCCGTGCCCTTGGACCTCGGCCGACGGGCTTTCGACCCGCAGATACTCGGCCGGCAGGCGAAACCGGCTGCCGTCGTCAAAGCTGATCTCGATCAGCTTTTCGGCCTGTTTGAGCCGCAGCTCGACCGGCCAGCGCGCAACCCCCTCGCCCTCGGCGCTCATTGCCCGCTCCCGGCGCCTCAGCCGGAAGGCAGGCGCTTGGTCGGGGCCTCGTCGTCGCGCAACGGGCGCGCCTCGTCGACCAGCATGATCGGGATGCCGTCGCGGATCGGGTAGGCGAGCCCGGCCTCCTCGCTGATCAGCTCCTGCGCCTCGCGGTCATAGCGCAGCGGCCCCTTGGTCAACGGGCAGACCAGGATTTCCAACAGCTTGGGATCGATTTCCGAGGCGCCGTCCATGGTTCCCTCCGCCGCGCCGCGGCGTGATCAGTATCGGGCCTGGCGCTCAGTGCCGGGCGTCGCCGCCGCCCAAGCGGTCGAGCACCGCCATCTCGACAATCGCGGTCAACAGCTGGGCCCGCGCCTCGAGGTCGCTGGCTTCGAGCAGCGCCTGCTTTTCGCTCGGCTCGAACGGACAGACCATCGCCACCGAGGTGATCAGCCGCTCGGCCGGCACCGAGCCGATCGCATCCCATTCGGCCTTGATCTGGTGCCGGTCGAAATAGGCTTTGAGCCCGCGGATCAGCCGCTCGCGGTCAAACCCCGGCTCGCGCACGGTGCGCAGGTCGCCGGCGAATTCGTCCCAGCGCGGCACCACCCGGCGATAGCCGTCTTTTGGCGGCAGCTCCTCGGCGATGCGAAACCGGCACAGCCCGGTCAGGGCCAGCAGATAGCGCCCGTCCTCGGTTTCGGAGAACGAGGTGATCCGGCCGGCGCACCCGGTCGGATAGACCGGCGGATTGCCAGACAACGGCTGATGCGGATCGCTCGGCTGCACCATGCCGATCAGCCGGTCGCCGGCGAGCGCGTCGCGGGTCATCGCCAGATAGCGCGGCTCGAAGATGTTGAGCGGCAGCTGGCCGCGCGGCAACAGCAGCACGCCGGGCAACGGAAAGATCGGCAAGGTCTCGCACAGCGCGGCGACGCCGGGGCGCTCGCTCATCAGGCTTCCTCCTCACCACAACATCGCTAACATCGGTTCACCAGAAATTGGTGTCACGAGAACATGAGTCTCACGAGAACATCAGGGACGACAGCCGCCGCCGCCCGCTCAGGGTCAACGGATCGGCGCCGCCCATCGCCTCGAAAAACTTGACCAGCTGCTTGCGCGCCGCCTGTTCGTTCCACTCGCGGTCGCGCTTGAACAGGCCGAGGAGCTCGTCGATCGCCGCTTCCCGCTCGCCGCTGCCGAACAACGCTGTGGCCAGTTCGAGGCGGGCTTCGTGATCGTCGGCGTTTTTGGCCAGCCGCGCGCGCAGCTTGCCGGCCGAGGCCATCGCTTTCTGCGCCTGCTCGGCGAGGTCGAGCGCGGTCCGCGCCGCGACGATGTCGGCGTGCGCAGCGTCTTCCTTGGCCACCCGGTCCAGCGCCTGGCGCGCCTTGGCGAGATCGCCGCGGGCTATCAGGGCGCGGGCGAGGCCGGCCAGGGCTTCGACATTGCCGGGCTCGCGCTGCAGGATCTGCGAATAGAGCGCGCCGGCGCTGGCCGGGTCGCCGGCCTGCGAGGCCTCCCTGGCCATCGCCATCGCTTCCTCGACCGGCGACGGGGCGCCGCCCTGGCCGGCGCTGACGCGCTGAACAAACTGCTTGACCTGGCTCTCCGGCAACGCGCCGACAAAGCCGTCGACCGGCCGGCCGTCCTTGAAGGCATAGACCGCCGGGATCGATTGGACACGCATCTGCTGCGCGATCTCGGGATTTTCGTCGATGTTGAGCTTGACCATGCGGACCGCGCCATTGGCCGCGCGCACGGTCTTTTCGAGGATCGGGCCGAGCTGCCGGCACGGGCCGCACCACGGCGCCCAGAAGTCGACGATGACCGGGGTTTCGAACGAGCCGTCGACCACCTCGGTCATGAACGTGGCGGTGGTGACGTCTCTGACGGGGGTGGCGGCCGCACCGCCGATCAACGATTCGCTCGGCATCGCTTCCCTCTTCCGGTTCTGCTGACAACATGGCGGCACGGCACGGCGATGACAAGCGCGGCGCGGCTTCCCGATCCGGCGGCGAGGGCACGGGACTGCAGGCGGCACCAGAACGCGTGAGGCCCCGAGGCGGCCGCGGCCGAGGCCGGCTGGATCAGGCGCGGGAGCGGCCGGTCAAAACCGGCGCGTGCCGGTGCGGGGTGGGGCCGCCTCGGCCGTTGGCGCGCAATCCCACCGTGGCCCGCCATAGCAGGTGGGCGCCGCGTGCCGAAGCCACGACTCCGACAGAGACAGCACCCATGAGGTAGGTATCGGCCCCGGGGTAACATGCGGCCTGACGCACCGCGCAGCTCCACCCCGCCCGGGGAAGCTAGGGGCTCTCCAGCCGCGCCGCAAGAGCCTCGATCCGCTGGGCGACGCCGTGGACCCCGCTCGCCGCGTTATCGGCAGCCTCGGCGGCCTCGGTTTCGGTGGCGCGCACCCGGCTGCGCTCCTGCTGCAGGGCCTCGTTGGCGTCGGATAATTCGTCGGCGATGACGAGCGCCGCCAACAGCAGCAGGCGGGCTTCGCCGACCTGGCCGACGCCCTTGACGAACTCGCCGACCCTGGCGTCGACATACTGGGCGAGCCGGCGGATGCGCGGCTCCTGCCCCTCGTCGCAGATGATCTTGTAGGGATGGCTGTTGACCGTTACCGCGACCTGGCTCACCTCACTCCTCCCCCCCGAGCGCCCGGCCGACCCGGGCAAGAGCGCCTTCGACCCGCCCAGCGATTTCCCGGACCGCGATTTCTGGGACCGCGATTTCGCCGGCGGCCGCCGCCAATGGCGCGGCTTCGGCCTCCAGCCGGGCGGTCCCGGCAATGGCGCCGGGGCGGCGGCAAGCCGCCTCCAGCCGGGCCACCGCCCGTTCGAGGCGGTCGAGCGCCTCGTCGAGCCGGCTCATGGCCGCCGGCGCCGGCTGCCCGCCCCGCGGCATTCAAAGCCCGGCGAGCGACCAGGCCGCGCCCTCGGCCAACGCGCTGTGGGCCAACGCGCAGATCCGGGCCAACGCGCAGATCTCGGCCGATCGGCAGAACCGGCCAAGACCGCAATGCGGCGCATCAGGCCGCGGCGTGACCCGGTGGCGCCGGCTCGTCCTTGTCGAAATCGAACTCGACCTTGGCGCCGTGCGGGTCGTCGAAGAACAATTGCCAGATGCCGCCGCCGGGCAGACGGCGCAGCTCGTAGGCGATCCCCTCGCGTTTCAGGGTCGACACGGTGCCGGGCAGGTCCCTGGCGCTGAACGCCATATGGTCGAGCACCCCGGCACGCTCGGCCGGCAGCGGATCGCGATGGATCACATGCAGGATCGGCATGTCGCCATCCTTGGCATAGAGCCACCAACCAGGAAACTGAAACGGCGGACGCCAGCCGACCCGAAACCCGAACAGATCGCAATAGAAGCGGCGAGTGGCTTCGAGGTCGTCGCTCAACACGGTGAAGTGGTTCATCGCAGCCACGCTCATGCGGCGGCTCCTTTCGCTGACAAGGACGGCCGCGTGCGCAGATCGGCCGCCGCGGCTCGCAACCAAGATGTGGCGGAAGTGCCGCGCCTCGTCAATCGCCAGTCGCGCTGCGGCGGCGGTGCTGGGGCGAGATTTGCGGCGAAACCCGCGTCGGTGATATTCGGCAGCAGTGATTCGGCCGGCGGCCTCGGCGCCCTACGATGTCAACGTAGGTTTGCGGGTCGCCGACGGTAGCCGGGAACAAACTAAAGGAGCTAGGTGGCCCCGCACCCGCCCTCTCCAGGACCGCGGCGGACGAAGGCAACGACGACGCGACAATCGCCGAACAGCCGGGCCAGCGATGACGTGGCGTCACTGATTTGCAGGTATCGTGACGACGGGCGCCGCCCCCTTCACTCCGGTATCGGCGACCGAAAACAACAGCATGATGATGCCAAAAGTGTACTTGCTTTGGATGTCGGTATCGGCAATCCAAAACCACTTTTTATCGTATGGCACGGCGACATACGCCTCAGTCGGCGCTGTATCTGTCACCAAGACCCGCAAAGGCGGACCGCTCAGCGATCCCGCCGCCTGAGTATCGGCCGGTCCGGGTGCGGCCTTCCCCTCGACGACATCCGAGTGCGGTACCTGCACGACGGCCGCGAACTCGAGCATGATCTGCAGCATCGAGCGCGTCATCATGTCGAGCTCGTCGTCTCGTCCTGAGTAGCCGCCGTAATTTACCCTGAGTTCCCGCAAGTCCGGCCTGATCCCGAGAATACTCTTCAACTCCCGGCCCTTGGCGGCGAGTTTCGGGTCTTTGGTTGGCCCGAAAATCAGTGCGGAACTCTCGGCGCCGCCCTTGGCACGCTCGATCCGTATCTGGATCGCGCCGGCGATCTGAGCTTCGCGCAACAAATGGACGAGACGGACAAATTTCGGATCAGCTGGCCGTCCCAATCGGTTCGACTCGTTATTAAGCCCGTTAATCGAATCCAACATGATCGGCATAATCCGCTCCGCCGAATAGCCCGCCTGCAGCACGAACAGAACGGAACTCGGCGGCACCGGCGTCATCAGCCGCCGCAAGAAATCCACCCCGGTAAGTGGCGAATAGATGACCGTTGGCCGGTCCGTGTAGGTGCCGCCAGCCGTCGCGGTTCCGGCAGCCGTCAATCGGTCGATCAGGCTCCCGGTGAAATTCCCCAGCGTGACGCTGCCGGTAGCCGCACTTTGCAGCTGGTAGCCGGCGATGACCTGCGAGACTTCCAGAAAGATTGGCATGTCCGCGTAGCGGAGCTTGACGATGTTGAGGAGGGTCTGCTCCTTCCAGGAATCTCCGATTGCGCTTCCATAGTCGATACGGTCGTGCGTTACCGTTCCCGGCCCGATTCCGGCGCACGCCGCGAGAAACGCTGCCAGGACAACGGCGGCGATCCGTGGGGCCATGGCCCGTCAGATCGTGCGCAGCTCAAACACGTTATAGCACCAGGGCGCGTGATCGACGTAGAGACCGGGCGCCACCATCTCGCCGCCATCGCGATCGTAGACTTCCGTCCCCATCACATCGGCGAGACGCACTGATTTGCCGCGAAACTCGGGAAAAGGCAGCGACAGGCGGCATTGGCCCTGATTGCCGGCGTAATTGACGGCGACGAGGTATCGTGAGCCGTCGTCCCCGGCCCAAGCGTAGGCAATAAAATCGTTCCAGGTCCAGTTTCCGGACCAGGCCGGCTGCGGGTCGATTTGCGCCCAGGAGCCGTCGCGGAAAGCCGGGGTCTGCTTCAGGACCTGCAATAGATTGCGATAGAAAGCCGCAATCTCGGGGTTGCTCGGCTCGACCGGGCCGCGGCAGAGATGGGTCGGTATCCGGAGCCGCGCTCCGTCGAACTGACCCTGGTGAAAAAACCGCAACCCGGGTGACAAAAACGTGATGATCGCCGCCGCAGCATGCTGAGACCACGGAAATTCAGATGCGGCGCGCGGCTCATCGTGGTTTTCGAGAAAGCGCGCCAGCTTGTCCTGGTAATCGAGCTCGGCGAGCAGATGACCACGAACCGGCGCGGCATGCCTGTCCCGCAGGCGATCGTAGAGCCGCTTATCGTAACAATAAGCAAAACCCTGCTGCTGCAAAGTCCATTCGAGATCCCAATACACTTCGGCCATGAAGGCGAAGTCCGGGAATTTCTGATGCACTGCCGGGATGGCCTTGGGCCAAAATGGTTCCGGCGTAACTCCCCAGGTCCGTTGAAAGATGTCCGGCAGCAATAGCATGGCCATATCGCAGCGCACGCCGTCGCACTTGCCGGCGATCGCGGTCAGTTCGTCGATCCGTGCCTTCTGCAGCTCCGGATTGGCGTAGTTGAGCTGCAAGGTATCGGGCCAACCGGGGAAATTCGGATCGCGGCCATAGGCCAGGATCTTGGCCCCGCGATCGGTGTCGACCCGCAGGTAATTTTCGGGCGATCTGGCCAGCGCCTCTTCGCTGCCCTCGACATAGTAATCGGGGTGGCTATTCACCCAAGGGTGGTCGGGTGCGGTGTGGTTCGGCACAAAGTCGAGCAGCAGCTTGATGCCGCGCCGCGCTAGCCTGTCCCGAAAGCTGGCCAAGGCCGCAACGCCGCCCAGCGCATCGCCGACAGCGTAGCTCGTGATCGCAAAGCCGGAGCCGCAGATGTCGCCCTCGGTCAGGTCCGGCAGCAGGGCCTGGAACTCGGCACGCCATTGCGGATTGCTGCGCGACACCGCCCGCCCGGCGGCGCCGGTCTGCCAGACACTGAGCAGCCAGACCCAGTCAAATCCCCGATCCGCAAAACCGTCGAACGTCGCGTCATCAATATCGGCGAGCGTTATGGGCTTGCCGGCACTGCGCGATAGCTGGTTCAGCCAGACCCGAGTATTGATCTGAAACAGCGAAGGGTATCGCGGCATCACTCTCCCTCCGCCTAGACCTTCTCCTTTTCTCGACCGAGCGCCTCTGTTCCGCCGTGCAGAAAGCTTTCCGCATCGAGCTTGCCGAAAATCTCGATCAGCGCGGCTACAACACCGGTCCACCCCGTCTGATGGCTGGCGCCGATTCCAGCGCCGTTGTCGCCATGGAAGTATTCATAGAACAGCAAATTGTCCTGCCAGTGAGGATCGCGCTGGAACTTCTCGGCGCCGCCAAAGACCGGCCGCCGTCCATTCTCGTCGCGCAGGAATATCCGGGTCAGACGATTGACGATTTCACGTGCGACCTCGAAAAGGTTCATCAAGTTTCCGGACCCGGTCGGGCACTCGATCTTGAAGTTGTCGCCGTAATAAGCAAAGTAATGCAGCAGGGCGCGGATGATCAGCGCGTTGACCGGCATCCAGATCGGCCCGCGCCAGTTCGAGTTGCCCCCGAACATGCCGCTGTCCGATTCCGCCGGCAGATAGCTCACCCGATATTCCTGACCGCCGGCGTTAAAAACATAGGGATGTTCGGCGTGATAGCGGGACAGCGAGCGGATTCCGTACGGGCTCAGAAACTCGTTCTCGTCGAGCATGCGGGTCAGAATTCGGCGCAGCCTGGTCTGATTTACCAGTCCCATGATGCCCCGCTCCGCGACACCCATGTGCCCCGGTCCCGTCGGATGAATGGATTCGTGGAGTTCCGGCATGCGCCGCCAACGATCGTAGATATCGGATGTCAGTTTGGGGACCCGCTCCCGCTGCCATTTTTCTATGACCGTCGTGGCGCAGAGCGGCAACAGACCCACCATCGACCGGACCTTGAGCCGCGTCGCGGTTCCGTCCGGCAAGCGAAGAACGTCATAGTAGAAGCCGTCCTCTTCGTCCCACATGCCGCCCGGACCGATCCCGTTGATCGCGCGCGCGATCAATAGAAACTCCATCGCGTAGTTCGCCGCCAGCTCCTCAAAGGTCGTGTCATGTGCGGCGAGCTCGAAAGCGATTTCGAGCATGTTCTGGCAGAACAAGGCGACCCAAGCGGTGCCGTCGGCCTGCTCTAAATAGCCTCCGGTGGGCAATGGCGCACTGCGGTCAAAGACCCCGATATTGTCGAGGCCGAGAAATCCGCCCTCGAACAGGCTGCGGCCAAAGCGGTCCTTGCGGTTCACCCACCAACCGAAATTTGACGTTAGCCTGCCGAACATCCGCTTTAGAAAATCGAGATCGGTTTGGCCGCGCACCGCCTGCTCCATGCGGTAGATAAAGATCGTCGCCCAGGCCTGTACCGGCGGATTGACATCGCTGAAATTCCACTCATAGGCCGGGATCTGTCCGGTCGGATGCAGGTAGGCCTGGCGGAGCAGCAGGTCGAGCTGCTGCTTGGCAAAGTCGATGTCGACAATCGACAGGGCTATAGTATGAAAGGCCAAGTCCCAGGCCGCAAACCACGGATATTCCCACTTGTCCGGCATCGAGATGACATTGTCTCCGATCATGTGGAACCACTCGCGATTGCGCACCTGAAGCGGTCTTGGATTCATCGGATCGAAGCCGTGTTCCTCGAGCCACCTGTCGGTATCGTAAAAGAAGTACTGCTTGCTCCACAGCATCCCGGCCAACGCCTGCCGCATCACACGCGCTTCGTCCTCACTGACGCGGGTTGGCGTGATCGCCTGATAGAACGCGTCCGCCTCGCCGCGGCGCTGTTCGATGATCTGATCGAATTGCCTGCCGAACGGGTCGTGGGAAAGAGCATCGCTCAGCCGCAGCCGGATAACAGCAGTCTCGCCCGAACCGATGTTGAGCTGATAGTTCGCCGCCGCTTTGGTCCCTGTCTGGTTTGGGTTGACCGCCTCCTGCTTGCCAGAGACAACGAAGTTGTTGATCCCGTCCTTGACATAGGGGGTGCTGTTGGGCGTACCAAAGATCCGCTGGTTATTGGTGTCGTTTTCGGTAAACAGCAGCGTCGGATTGCCATTGCAATGCAGCAGAAAACCGCCGAGTTCGGCGTGTGAGGTTTCGATGGTGACCGTGTTTGTCCCAGGCGTCTGCCGCAAGGAGGGTTTTGGCTGCTCCGGCCACCATGTCCAGGTATTGCGAAACCACAGGGTCGGCAGCACGTGGATTGAAGCCGCCTCCAAGCCGCGATTGGCGATGCTGATCTGGATCAGGATATCGGTGGGCGAGGCCTTCGCGTATTCGACAAATACATCAAAATAACGGTCATCATTGAAGATCGCGGTGTCGAGCAACTCATGTTCCGGGTCGTTGCGGCCGCGGCGCCGGCTGGTTTCGATCAGATCG
Source organism: uncultured Alphaproteobacteria bacterium (assembly GCA_963755435.1). Taxonomy (GTDB): domain Bacteria; phylum Pseudomonadota; class Alphaproteobacteria; order ATCC43930; family CGMCC-115725; genus AP-15. The sequence continues at coordinate 470,864 of CAVWJX010000005.1, read as the reverse complement.
CCATAGGGGTACGCGTCCTGCGGATATTTGTACAGATACTTCATGTAGGAGTGGGTCGGGGTGTTGTCGAGGTAAAAATAATATTCCTTAACGTCTTCGCCGTGGTTGCCCTCACTGTTGGTCAGGCCGAATAGCCTTTCCTTGAGGATCGGGTCCTTGCCGTTCCATAGGGCGATGGCAAAACACAGCCGTTGGTGGTCGTCGCTAAAGCCGGCGAGGCCGTCCTCGCCCCAGTGATAAGCGCGTGAGCGAGCGTGATCGTGGGTGAAATAGTTCCACGCGTCGCCGTTGTTGCTGTAATCCTCGCGGACCGTGCCCCATTGCCGCTCGCTCAGATACGGTCCCCATTGCTTCCAGGGCCCCTTCTCCCCGTGCACCTCGTCCAGACGCATTTGTTCCGCGGTCTTGGCTGGTTTGGGGCTAGTCGGCTCGGCCACCATTTCCTCCTGCGTGCGATCATTGGATAAGTTTTCAGGTTTTCTGCCGGGTTCGCCTCGCGCGCTGGGTTAATTTCTACCCAGGCCTGGAGCCTGGCAAGTAGAAATCAACCCGGCATGTCAGCGGTCATTGCGGCGATGTTGGCACCGTCGTCTCGCGGTGCGATACCGACGGCGCCTGCGCCAGGGTAAAAATTATCTGGTTTTGGAATGGGTGGTTCTCAGCGGGGCCGGACCGCGCGCGAGCCGCCGCACGATATCGATCAACTCGCGGTGTGCGGCGCTGGTCGGATTTTGGAGCTCATCGGCCGAGTGCTCGTCAGTGAGCCGGCTAAGCCGCAACAACTCGCGCACCCGTTGGCGCCGATTCAACCGGAGTTCGGACGGCCGATTTGTTAACAACAGGCGTGATATTTCGCCCGGCCCAAAGAGATGGCTGAATTCGGATGCGGTGACATAGATCAGGAACAGGACGCAGATCCACAGAGAAATCGCCACAAACCGATGCCATGAAAAGGTTGTTATCAGATGCCGGAAGAAATCTGCGGGATGATTATGTTTGATCGCGGTAAAATGTACAAACCGCTCAAGCAGACGCGCGAGAAAAACCATGACCCAGTAAAACGCAGTCTTGAACAGAATCGGTCTGACCAGGGCCGCGCGATCGTAACGTCGCAACAAGGGAATTTTGTTGGCGACCAACACTGCTTTGCCGACCACGAGTGCCGCCAATGTAGTGATCATGAAATTGCTGAGGCCCATCAAATACTGGGCGACCAGAAGATTGCTGGTGAGCACGACAAAATTGAAGCCGACAAAAAAGAAGATGGTCGGGGGCAATGCTTCGCGGATCTCGTGCAAAAGGCCGGCGCCGAGCCGGCGAGCCAAGCCCACCGGTCCGCGATTGACCGGCCCGGCGGGTGGGTTGCGTTCCGGAGTGCCATTATCGTAAGGGATGGACTTACTCATAGTGGTGACGCCGCGCCTTCGAGTGCGCCAATGGCGAGAATGCACAAGGACGCCGCGGCTGCGAGGCTGTCGCCAAAGCGTCGAACCCGTAGGACAATCCGAGGCTTCCTTTCAAAGTTCGTAGAGTTAGAGTGATGACGTTGCTGACGGTCTATTTCCAGGTCAGGAAAAAGCCGATGTCTCCGGGCATGCCGCCCGGGTAGTCGAGCACCTCGGCTTTCAACCCAAAGCCGAGCGGCCGCAGATGGTCGCGCCAGAATTCGTATCCAGCCTTCGGGCGACCCTCCAATGTCTGCGGCCAATCAGGCTCCGTATTGTTGATCCGGCGGCCGCGATCGGTACACATTGCGTTTGGGAAACGGTAGACCTGGACCTCGCTCTGGCCGCGGTCGGCGGCTTGGCTGACCAGCCGCATCACCTGCGACATCAATTGTTCGGGCGTACGCGCCGGCGGCTGTTGGAATTCCGCCATGACTGCCTTTTGCTGCTCCTCCTGCGCCTGCATTCGGCGCAATTCTTCAGCCGCTTTTGCCGCCTCGCGCTCGACCATGCGGTGTTTGAGATCAGCGGCGGAGAAAATACCGGCTCCGGCCGGCTGGCCAGTGCGGCGAGTTTCGGACATGGTTCTCCCTCCTTCAGAAGTCGATGTTACGCCAAGGCGCGGGCGTGGCGAGCGATCATCAGGTTCTCGTCGGTCTTGATGACGAACGCAGCTACTCGGCTCCCGTGGGTGCTGATGCGTTCGCGGTTGTTGTGGTTGGCCGCCTCGTCCAATTGGAGGCCGAGCCAGGCACAGGCGCGGCAGATGTCGCGACGCACGGCTGTCGCGTTCTCGCCGACGCCGGCCGTGAACACGAGCCCATCGAGGCCACCGAGCGCCGCCGCCAATGACGCAATATGGCGGGCTACCCGGTAGCAGAATACGTCGATCGCAAACCGCGCGCGCGGCTCCTCGCTCGTCAGCAATTCTCGGAAATCGGACGAAAGCCCCGATAGACCGAGCATGCCCGAGCGGCGATAGAGCAGGTCGACCAGTTCCCCGGCGGCCATTCCTTTTTGCTGGATCAGGTGCAGCACCACGCCGGCATCGAGTTCACCGCAGCGGGTCCCCATCGGCAGCCCATCAAGCGCGGTAAATCCCATCGTCGTCGCGACCGAAACCCCGGCCCGCATCGCGCAGGCCGAGCAGCCATTGCCAAGATGCGCCACGACGACGCGGCCATCGGCAATCTCCGGCGCGCGCTGCGGCAGGACGGAGGCGATATATTCGTAGGAGAGCCCATGAAAGCCATAGCGGCGCACGCCCTCCTCGTAAAAGGAATAGGGCAGCGCAAAGGCTTGCTCGACCTCCGGTGCGGTCCGATGGAAGGCGGTGTCGAAGCACGCCACCTGCGGCAGGTCGGGATTTAGCTGCAGTGCCATTTTGATCGGCGCCAGGTTGTGCGGCTCGTGCAATGGCGCTAACGGCACCAGCGCTTCCAGCTCGGCCAGCAATTCGGGTGTGACCCGCGCCGGCCGCGAGTAATGCATACCGCCATGGACGACGCGGTGGCCGAGAGCGGTCAGTTGCCGGCCGCCCAATTGTTCGCGCGCCCATGGGATGATCGCCGGCAGCAGTTCGCTCGGTGACGTTGCCGGCTTTCCGGCCAGTTCGGGTGGGGCGATAAATTCGCCGCCGGACCCGCTGGCAGTGACCCTGGAGCGTACTCCGATGCCGTCGACCTGGCCGGTCAAGAGCCGCCTCTCGCCCTCGTAAAAGCTGAACTTCAATGACGAAGAGCCGGCGTTGATCACACCGAGCAGTGGCTCTGTCGCATTGGTCATGCCGGCATGTCCCTTCAGCCGAGGATGTGATAGCCGCCGTCGATATACATCGTGTCGCCGGTTATCGCCTTGGCGTAGGCGCTCGATAGAAATGCGCAGGCCGCACCCACCTCCTCGATCGTCACCAGACGGCGCGCCGGCGCGCGCTCGGCTACCCGTTCCATCAATGCATCGAAATCGGGAATGCCGGAGGCGGCGCGGGTCGCCAGCGGGCCGGGGCTGATCGCGTGCACACGGATGCGTTTGGGGCCGAGTTCGGCCGCCAGATAACGCACTGCCGATTCGAGGGCGGCCTTGACCGGCCCCATGATCCCGTAATTCTCGATGACTTCGTTGGCGCCATGATAACTCATCGCGAAGATCGTACCGCCCGATGTCATCAGCGGTTCGGCGCGCCGCGTCAGATCGAGCAGCGACCAGCACGACACCTCCATCGCGGTCAGGAAACCGTCGCGCGGACAATCGACCACCCGCCCCGCCAAGGCGTCGCGCGGGGCGAATGCGATTGAATGCACCAGGATATCGAGGCGTCCCCATTTCGCCGCGATCGCCGCGAACAACGCCTCCATCTGCGCCGGATTACGCACATCCAAGGGTAACACGATAGGGGCTTCGACGGCTTTGGCCAACGGTTCGACATGGGGCAGAGCCCGGTCGTTCAGATAGGTCATCGCGATCTCGGCACCGGCCCGATGCATCGCCTGCGCGCAGCCCCAGGCGATGGAGCGATCGTTGGCGACGCCGACGATCAGCGCGTTTTGCCCATCAAGGATCGACGACCGAATGAGTTCGGGCGGCATTCTTTCCTCCTGCGTTACCGGACCGCCGCGGCGGCGCTCTGCCGCCGGGTCTCGGCCACGAGGCTCGCGACCGCACAGGAGGCAAGACGGGTGATGACACTGTCGGCGCGGCTGGTCAGGATGATCGGCACCCGGGCGCCGAGGACGATGCCGGCGGCCGCCGCACCGGCGAGAAACGACAGGCTCTTGGCCAGCATGTTACCGGCTTCGAGATCGGGTACCACCAGCACGTTGGCGCGGCCGGCGACCGGCGAGACAATATGCTTGATCGCCGCGGCCTCGGCGTTGATCGCGTTGTCGAGCGCCAGCGGACCGTCGAGGACCCCGCCGGTGATCTGCCCGCGTTCCGCCATCTTACACAGTGCAGCGGCTTCGATCGTCGACGGGACGGCGGGGTTGACCGTCTCCATCGCCGACATGATCGCGACCCGTACTTCCGGAAATCCGAGTGCATGGCCGAGATCGATGGCGTTCTGCACGATATCGACCTTGTCGGCGAGACTGGGCGCGATGTTGACTGCGGCGTCGGTGATGATCAGCGGCTCGGCGTGGCCGGGGACGTCCATCACAAAGCAATGGCTGATGCGCCGCGCGGTGCGAATGCCGGTGTCGCGCGCGACCACTGCGCCCATCAGTTCATCGGTGTGCAGGCTGCCCTTCATCAGCGCTTCGGCCTTGCCCTGCCGCACCAATTCGACCGCTTTGGCGGCTGAATCGTGGCTGTGCGCCGAGGCTTCGAGCCGGAATCCCGAGATGTCCGCTTCCGCCTGCTGAGCCGCGTCGCCTATGCGCGCGGGAGGGCCGACCAGGATCGGGGCGATCAGCCCGAGCCGGGCCGCCTCGACCACCGCCTCGATTGAAATTTGATCGCACGGATGGCAGACCGCTGTCGTTACCGGCCGCAGTTGCTGGGCTGCACGCACGAGACGGTCATAACGTTCACGCGGGCGGTTGAGCTCGGTCTGCATGGATCCTCTCATTCCGGGGCAAATTAGGCTGCCTTATCCCGGCCAACCTTCGGGGGCGGACCGGCGAACATCGCCTCGATGCGTTCGAGCCTCCGGCGGCCTTCTTCCGGCAGGGCGCCGCGCGCCGCGAGCACCCGGCGCACCAATCTCAGCGCCTCCTCGCATTGGCGGCGATCGCTTGCCAAGAGCTTCGGAAGTGCTCCAATCGCCCGCTCTGGGTCCATTAGCAGGATCAGGTACTGCTCCTTCACGATCTCCTTGAACCGGGCGAAGCCGATCTGTTTGGCCGCCGGCAGCTCGGCGCTAATCTGCTTCAGGGCGGCGTATCCGCGCTCGTCGACTTTGCCTTCTGGAAGACGCACGTAGATCAACGCGCGCACTGCCGCCTCGATCAGGCCTCCCTGGTCGATTTGCTGCTCGAGATGGGCGGCCGCTTGTTGCGCGGCAGCCTCTCGCGCCACATCGCGTCCGATGCGGCGGCTCACCGAAATGTTGTCGGCGCGTAGGCCAAACGCCGCCTGCACGAGCGGGGAGCCATAGGTGTTGAAGAACAAGGCCTCCGTCGCCGCATCTCGGGCCTTGGCCCACATTTCGAGCCCACTTGCGATCAGGTCCGACGCCATGTGCTCGAAGGTGAGGAAGGGATTGTCCGGGCGTACCGGACGGCGATTTTCGCGCGCCGTCTCGGCCCAATCCGCAATCGGCCGCATCAACGGGTTCTGGTCCGAAAATGCCTCGAAACGGAGGCGGTTTGGATGACTGCGCCGCATCAGCTCCGCGCTGGGTTCGGTTGCCATCGCGCGCACCGCCGGCCGCATTAGGGTGCTGTACACGCCCTGGGTAACTTCCGAAACGCGGGCGACCGTAGCGAAGGCAAGATCGTCCTCGAGACTATTGCCGCCAATCTTGCGAATGGCGTCGAGGTTGCGGGCCTCGAGGCTGAAAAGATAGTTTCCTTGCACCAGCTCGGGATTCTCGACAGTTTCATCGAGGCCCGTTATTACCGCCTCGTAAAGGCCGGGCGGCATCAAATCGATCATATCCATGGCATTGGCGAACTCGCCATGCTCCTTCGTCGCCACTTTGCCGGAGACGAAAATGCCGAGATGGCCAATGCTCTGATGTAGGCAATAGACGATGGTCTGGCCGGCTTTGACGATCTCGTCCTCATGGTCGTAGAGTTGGACAATCCAGTCGAGCGCCTGTTGCGGCGGAGTGATGTCGTCGCCCCAGGAGCAGAACACGATTATCGGCGTTTTGATGTTACGCAGGTCGATGCGCGTACCGTTTGAGCTGTGCAATTCGCCCGATACGAGTTTGTTGCCGACAAACAAATGATCGGCGATTGACTGCATCTCTTCGGCATTGAGCAGTACCGGGCTACCCCACCACTTCTCGAATTCGAGAAACCGCGGCGGTTCGGTATCGATATGTGAATAGACGTTATAGATCTTTTTCCAGTACGTGTTGTCGGGGTGCAGCGATTCGAAATTGGCAACCAGGTTGGCGCCGTCGAAGATGCCGTTGCCGAGATCGCCCGCCAGTGAGGTCAGCCAGGTCCCGCCCAACAGCCCGCCCAGATAGCGCATCGGGTTCTTGCCATGGACGCCAGCCCAATAGGAGATCGGCGATCCGGCGAGCATCAGCGGGCCGACCCGTTCCGGGTGAATCGCGGCCATCATCATGATTTGCCAGCCGGCCTGGCAGTTACCGATCAGACAAGGCTTGCCCTCGGCATTGGGGTGACGCTTGACGACCTCCTCGACAAAGCGGGCCTCCGCCTCGCACACATCCTCGATTGTCTGGCCGGGAACCGGGTCAGGCAGGAAGCCGACGAAATAGCAGGGATGGCCGGCGGCAAGCGCGACGCCGATCTCGCTGTCGTGCTTCATGCCGCCGATGCCTGGGCCATGGCCGGCCCTGGGATCGAAGACGATGAACGGTCGCTTGTTCGGGTCGACCAAGGTGCCATGCAGCGGGATGATCCGCACCAACCCGTAATTCACCGCCCGCGGCAGCGAGCGGCCATCGAGGACTAGCTCGGCATCAAAGCTCAGCACATTAGGCGCCGTGCGGGCATTGTGCTCGCGACTGCCGTTGCCGCGCTGCCGGAGCACATCAAGCAGCAGAATTGAGCGCTGCCAGGCGTCGACCCAGTAGTCGAGCAGGTCGTTCGCGCCGGGCATTGGCCACGTCGATGGCGAATTCGCACCTTTCTCGGCCACTCGAGATCCAGAATCGCCGGTCATGTTAGCCTCTCAGCTTATGCGCCGCAGTTCGATAGAATTTATTATTGCATTTTTGTGAACTTGCCGCCCGCCCATGAGGAATAATGAGTTTGGTGCCGCGGAGCCTTGATCCAGATCAAGAGGTGGACGCCGATGCCCGAGGGCTTGTTGCGTCGCACAAAAAACGCTCGTGCATGCCGAGTCGAATGGAATTTGTAACCCGCCGATCAGCGTCGTTTTGGTGAATTCGGCAATCGTCTCATTTGGGACGTGCTCCAGACGGCGGCAGTTGACGACGGAAGCGCAAGACGCCCCAACTCAAATCGGTTTTGTCTCCAAAGCCTGCCCATGACACGAGGCTAAACCGCCAACTGTGCGCCCGCTATGCAGAAATCACGAATTTTAAGGAGTCGCTACTCGCCCCTGGAGCTGCGCCCACCGGGTTGTGCTGTTGCGCCGGTCGCGCCAAATACGCGCGTTTTGCGCTGGGTGACGGACGCCCGGAATTTCCGGTTGTTCAGCCCGGACGAAAGCAACTCGAACCGCTGGCAGGATGCACTCGAGGTCACCAACCGTGCTTGGGTCGCCGAGACGCTCCCTTGGGACGACCATCTCGCGCCCGACGGGCGGGTCATGGAGATGCTGAGCGAGCACCAGTGCCAGGGTTGGCTGGAAGGGTATCTCTTGACCGGCCGGCACGGCTTCTTCTCCTGCTACGAGGCGTTCATCCACATCATCGATTCGATGTTCAATCAGCACGCCAAATGGCTGAAGGTGTGCAATGACATTTCCTGGCGGCGGCCCATTGGCTCACTGAATTACCTGCTGTCCAGCCACGTCTGGCGGCAGGATCACAACGGCTTCAGCCATCAGGATCCCGGGTTCATCGACCACGTCGTCAACAAAAAAGCGGAGGTGGTCCGTGTCTATCTGCCGCCCGACGCCAACTGCCTATTGTCGGTCACCGATCACTGCCTGCGCAGCCGCAACTATGTCAACGTCGTGGTCGCCGGCAAGCAGCCCGCCCCCCAATGGCTGACTATCGGGGAAGCGATCAAGCACTGCGAGGCCGGGCTCGGAATCTGGGAGTGGGCCAGCAACGATAAAGGTGGCGAGCCGGACGTGGTCATGGCCTGCTGCGGCGACGTGCCGACACTGGAGACCCTTGCCGCGGTCGACCTCCTTCGCAGGCACGCGCCCGATCTCAAAATCCGCGTGATCAACGTCGTCAATCTGATGAAGCTGCAGCCGTCGAGCGAGCACCCGCATGGCCTGTCGGCTCACGATTTCGACGCGCTGTTCACCACCGACAAGCCGATCATCTTCGCTTTCCACGGTTATCCGTGGCTGATCCACCGGCTGACTTACCGGCGTACCGGCCACGCCAATATCCACGTCCGTGGCTACAAGGAGGAAGGCACTACCAGCACCCCCTTCGACATGTGTGTGATGAACGACCTCGACCGCTTCCACCTGGTGAACGACGTGATCGACCGCGTGCCAAAGCTCGGGGCCCGTGCCGCTTATGCCAAGCAGGCGATCCGAGACCGGCTCATCGACCACAAGCAGTTCATTGCCCGCTACGGCGACGACATGCCCGCGATCACCGGTTGGAGGTGGGGTCAGGAAGCGGCGTCGGCGGGGGTTCGTTCGACCGAGGCCGACAACGTCTGAACCCAAAGGAGGCGGAGCTGAACGTCTTCGCGATCAGGCATGGCGAGACGGCGTGGAGCCTCGGCGGGCAGCACACCGGGACCACGGACATCCCGCTGACGGATAACGGGCGCCGGCTCGCCGAGCGGATCCGGCCGGTCCTCGCCAGAGAGGCATTTGCGCTGGTTCTCTGCAGCCCTTTGCAGCGGGCACAGGAGACCTGTGTCTTGGTAATGCTGGCTTGGAACTGGAGCTAGCGATGGCGCAAGATCGATGGTGAGCGGTGCACTGCCAGCACGGTTGTGGAGGCTTGACTGCCCGCGACGCGGCGGCCGGGGCTACCGGCGCGTCCGACTGGCTCGGTGTCGCTTGACCGGTGGCCGGCGCGCTTCGGCGGCAATTGGGCGCATGCTCCGCTTGACGATGGCGGATCGGCCGTGATTGCGGGTGGACGGGCGGGCGCGCTATCATCACCATCCGATCGCGTCGGCGATCCTGCCCGGTAATTGTGCGGTGTCGAAAAAATGGGTCGGTTGATGTTTGCGCTCGGCGCTGCCGGCTGGATCGTGGCGGCGATGTCCGATCCCGCTGGTGCACAATATTCGCCGCATTATCCGCCACCTGGCTATCGGCCGCCGCCGAACTACGGTCGGCCCCCCTGCGCGGCAGTAACGCCCGGGCCGTTCTCCGGCGCGGCGCGGGGGGCCGCCGGCGGCGCCTTGTTTGGTGCGATTGGCGGCAATGCCGGGCGTGGCGCTGCGATCGGCGCCGCAGTCGGCGGGATCGGCGGCGCGATCCGCCGCGGCACCGCGCGCAGCTCGGGCGCCTGCTACTGACGCTGGCGCGCACCGTCCCAACGGTTCGGTTTATCGATGTCGCGAAGGGGAGGGAAATGAACTACAGGGTCTCGGCGGCGCTGCTCGGCCTCAGCCTCGCCGCTTTTGCCGCCCAGCCAAGCCCGTCGGCTCGGGCTGCCGGCTCGGCGCCTCCCGCACCCCCGCCCGCAGCAGTGGCCGCCGCCCGGCCATCGGCACCCTCCGGCGCCCAAGTGGCGCCTGGCCGATGGAATGTCGAGCGGGTGCGCTGCTCGGATCTGCTCGAAGCTTCCGACGCAGACCGTGCCTCGGCAGCGATGTTCTATTACGGCTATCTGGCGGCCAAGGCCGGCATCCACGTCATCGAGGTGAGCCGCATCCAAGGCAATATCGCCAAGGTCATGCGCCAATGCGCAGCGAGCCCGAACCTGACCGTGCCGCAGGCGTTCCGCGGGGCGCTTCGCCCGTCTCCAGCGCAGGCTAATTAACGGCGTTACCGCACTTAAAAAACCCTGCTGCAGCGCTTCGTAAAACCGCGTCTCGTGCGCGTTTTTCTGGCGACAGAAAAAGTCTCGGCGGCGCGTTGCCGGCTGTTGTGCGGTTGACCTGGTAGGCTGCAATCAGTACGGGGCGGCTGACGATGGCGAACAAATCAAACGTCGAGCGGGCGAGACGTTCAATCCGCGGCACCGTCACCACGTCGCCGGGGGCCAGCTTGCCGAGCATCCGGTTAAGCTCGCGCCGGTCGGAGTGCGCGCCCGTCACCTTCTCCCAGTAAATGTTGCGGCTGCTGCATCCGGCGGCGCGAAGTTGCTCAAGCTGGCTATCGAGCGTCTGCCCCACGGTGCTGACGCGGGCATAGCCGATGAGCTGTTTTTCAAGATGAGTGATTGCCCGCGGCGTTGCCGGTAAGCGGCTAAAGTATCAGAGATACTCGTCAGAAACCCGAAGCCGAAGCGTCCTAGCGGCTCGACTTGGCGGGGCCGCGAGGCCCACGCTTCCGAGGCCGATTCGCGTCAGTTGTCTTTCCGGTTCGATGAACCGGAGGAGCGTTGACGACTTTATCGACCGTTTGCTCGAATCGCTCCCACGAATCCGGATGCAGTTCGACACCCTCCTCTTCGGGTGTCGTTGGTGGCGGTTTAGTTTGGGCTGGCATGATTCGCTTCAAAAGCCGCGAAACTTATCGACCCGACGCGGTAGATGGCTAGGGTCGGATCGCGGTCCGGGTGGCCGCAATTCAATATAACCACCCGGTGCCGCTGGCGACAAGTAATCGCTGCTTTCTTAAAGTGCAAATCGCTTTTATCATCGTTTTAATGTTGTCGCCTCGTTCTGCATCCGAGTTTTCACACAGTCTGGAGGGCTTTTGATCTGAAATCGCGAAGATGATATTCTTCTTCACATCGTGGTACGGAAGCTCGACACTGAAGGGTCATTATTGGGAGTTGCCTTATATGGACGTATCGTCGTTCGTCGCTCAATATTTGGTAAATCCCCTGGTCCGGGGCTCAGCACCTTGCTCGCCATTCGAGAACCACTTGGGGTGGTTCCTCGGCAATCACGGTGAAACCAAGCTTGTCGTAAAGTCGCCGCGCCGCCCAGTTATACGAGAAAGAGCGCAGTCGGGCGGGCAGACCTAACAGCCGCGGCTCTTCCAATGCGGCGGCCAATACCGCCGTACCGATGCCGATGCCTTGCGCCTGCGGCAGCAAGGCGAAGTCGACATAGTAGACACAATCGGTTTGGACTTTGGTGACGATGCGTCCGACGGGCCAACGGTCGAGTTCGACAATGTCGTAGCGGGCAGCGGGATAGTTCTTGCGATAGGTGTCGTTCATCGAGCGAAACTGAACCTGTAGCAGGAATTCCTTATCGGCCGCCGAAATCGGCATCAGCGCCATCTCTGCCGCCCGATTGCTGGCGAACAGCAAATACAGAAACGCCTCTTCGGAGGCGCCGCCGGCGGCCGGCCGCAATCCTACTGTCCCGTGAGATGTGCGCAATTTCAGCTCGGGTTGCGCCATTTCTTTCGCAGGTTCCCCGCCACGATTTAGTTTGCCCTCGGATGTCGAAACCGCATTATGGGCTGGTCATTGACGGCCGACGACCGTCAAACAGAGATGAAATTCAGATGAAGACGATCGAGCAACTGAGCGCCGATGATTTCACCCCCTATATCGGGAGAGAGTTTCGGCCTGCGCAAACGAAGCTCTCCCTGACATTGGTGATGATCGACCGGCCCGAGTTTTCTGGTTGGGGAGCGATGGCGCGCCGGCCCTTTTCGCTGATATTGCGCGGGCCGCGTCACTCCGTCGTTACAGAAGGCCTTCATCGGATCGCGATCGAGGACGGCCCGGACCTGTCGCTTTACCTGATCCCAATCTTTACTGCGGCGCAGGACCATCAGGATTACCAGGTTGTCTTCAATTGAGTTGGCGCGCCGGTCAGTCGCGCGCCGGGAAAATTCCTTGCAGTGCCATGCAATAGTTGATCGTCAAGAATGGCATCCGATTCTCGTGCAGCTGATTACCGCCAGCGCTACCTACTGCACCGGCTGCCATTGCCACCGAGGGCGAAGCGCCATAGATATTTTCGACTGGATTGTTGGCTTCGATCCCATAGCCGGTGCCCATCAGCACGCCGCTGCTCGGTATATTGGTGCCGTTCACCTGCCCGTTGTTGGTCGCGTTCAAGCTGTGGGCATGGGTGGGCACCTCGCTCGCCACGAGCTGGTGCGACTCCTGCCCACCGGTGGCGCCGAGCGCATAAGGCGACAGGCCCGCCCCCTGTCCAAAGCCCAAAGCCAATCGGCCGCGAAGGTCGGGAAGGCTGAACGTCGTCGTACCATTTCCTCCATAAGTGGTGCCAAGCAATGCGAACAGCGCCTGGTTCTGAGCGATAGACAAGGTCTGGCCGGCGCACATTGCCCAGCCCCGCGGCGCAAAGTTGAAGGCGAAGGCCTCGATCATCGATATGTAGGGGGACATCGGCGCCGAGTGCTCCTTGATGCTGGGGTGGCCGCTTTAGTTTCGCGATGGAAAAATCCCCTGCAAGGCGATGCAGAAGTTGAGGGCGAGATAGGGCTGAACATTGTCGTGCGGCTGGCTGCCGCCCGCCGCCGCAGCCAGCGCCGCTGGAGCTAATGGGGTGGGAGTTCCGGATGCGCTGTAAAGCGCGAGATTGATTGTGCCGCCTCTGCCCCCGGTTTGTCCTTCGGCCTCGATCATGCCGCCGGGCGCATTCGTAGTGCCAGGGCCGGCGGCAGCAAACAACGTATGCGAGTGCGCCGGGTAAGACGACGCGTTGATCGTTACGGTTTCCGCGCCGCCGGGTGCGCCGATCGCATAGTCGGAGAGCCCGGGTCCCTGCCCAAACCCGATCGGCGCGCGGCTGCGCAAATCGGGTAGTCCAAACGCGGTCGTGCCATTGCCGCCGAAACTGACGCCGAGCAGCGAGAACAGCGCTGTATTCTGCGCAATCGCCAACAGCTGCCCCTGGCACAACGCCCAGCCCTGCGGCGCAAAATTGCAGCCGAGAAGGTTAATCTGTCCGAGAAACGGATCCATCTCACCGAGCTCCCGATGACGGCTGCGGTCAGTTTCGCGACGGAAAGATACCGGCCATCGCGATGATATAGTTCAACCCCAAATAGGGCTGGCGGTTTTCATGAGCGTTGCCCGACCCGAACACGCTGATCGATGCGGACGCCAGCGGCGTCGGCGAACTCGCGCCGTACATTTTGACGGCCGTCGCCGGGGTGCCTAGGGCGAGACCTGGTCCGGGGTTATATCCGGTGGCATTTGTCGCCGCCATCAACGTGTGGGTATGCGCCGGCACCTGGGCGCCATTCAGGGTAACGGTCTCGACGCCCCCGGCCTGCCCCTGGGTGTAATTCGACAGACCGGGCCCTTGGCCTTGGCTAATGGCAACGCGGCCCCGCAGGTCGGGAAGGGCAAAGGTTTCCTGGCCGTCACCGCCGAAATAAGTCCCGATCAACGAGAACAAGGCTGTGTTTTGTGAGATCGGCAGCAGCTGACCCTGGCATAATGCCCAATTCACCGGCGCAAAATTGAATCCGACGAGCCTAATCGTTCCCAGAAAGGCTTCGCTCATGACTTGGCCGTTATCACAAAGAAGTTACGCTCAGGTTCACCAGCCGCTTTTTGCGCAGTCGAAACAGCATGGCGCCAAGGCCGACGGCAACAAGCGTCACGCTCGCCGGCTCCGGCACCGATGGAGGCGGCGTGACGGCGGTGCTCACGTCCAGAATCAACTGGTGTCCGACGGTTGGGTTTTCGCCAACGAGGTTGACGATGATGTCGGTCGGCGTCAGCAACTCGAGGGAACTGACGCCGGCTGGTCGAAAGTCCGGGGCGCTGGCCGGGTCGACGCTGACGCCGGTGATGTTGACGCCTGAGGAAAAGGTGAAGGCGAAGCCGGTGAACACGTCGGGACAAGGCATCGTTGAAACGCTGCAAAACGGCGTCGACGCCTCGTTGGTGATGGTGATCGTCGTGTCGCCGACGTCGATCGTCGCCTCGTCTTCCACGCCAATGGGAAAATGGGCGGGGATCAGCATCGGTCCGCCACCTTCAACTTCCGTGGGGGGCGGATTTGTATAGGGCGGCCCGGGAACAGCTGTCCCGAGGAAAAACAACGCCGAGACTGTGTTCGTCCCGTCACCGATCAGGCCCGCCTGAGCTGAAATATTCCATAGATTCAGCAGCATGAAAGCGGCAGCGCCGAGTAATGTCGCGAAGCGCATTTTTTGGCTTTCCCTAGAATACTGCGCAATGGTGGACCCGCTGATGGTACCGAAAGGCGCACGGATTTCTCGCAGAAACGGTAGAGACTGCCGAGCAGCAAACTTATTGAGCACTCAAAAGAGGGCCAGGTCAACTAGCATTTCTGTATCCTCGTCCTGCTGTGGAGTCGCGAAGAAGGCACCCGCCCCAGTGGGATTGACCCGGATTGGTGGACACCCTGAAGCTTTCGCAAAGGTGCCACCGATGCCCAGAACACCACCCATCGTATTCGCCTGAGTTTCGCCGTCAGATGGTGGATCTGGTTCGTGCCGGACGTGATCCTGACGATCTTGCCCGCGAGTTTGAGCCGACTGGCCACGCCATTCGCGCCTGGGTCGCCCAGGCTGACCGGAACGAAGGGCGAGGAGGGGAATTGACCCCTGGTCTGGCGGCAGCGGAGCGCGACGCGCGTTAATCCGGTTGCGACGTGAGAACAAGCGCCTATTGCCCGTGTGTCCGATTCGTTCTTATAAAACGATTCGTGATCAACTTCCAGGGGAGACGGCAAGTGTCTCCGAGACATTACCGAGGGACCTAACCACTAAACAAGCTGCGAAGGCTGATGATCGCGTCGGTCATCGCCAGGCTCTCCGTCAGATCGATGGGTTTGGGACCAAACCCTACCGGCACGTCCGCGACGACCACCCCACTCCCAGGGACACGACCGCCGGGAACGAATGTGCGGCGGGCAGCGAACTTCCGCGAATAAATCTTCCCCGTATGTGATCTCACGCTTCGATGAGGCAGCGGCGCGCCAAGATTGGAACACCGAGCCCGGGGCCGCGGAAAGTTCCGCGCCAGCCTGCAGCCATTCCCGCCTGGAGACGTCATGGCCGTGAACTGGACAATGAGTAGCAACGGGCAGGCGAGCGCGGAGACGAAGCCATCGCCATTCACGTCGCCGCAGATCAGCCTGCCGAAGGGCGGCGGTGCAATCCGCGGCATCGACGAGAAATTCGCCGCCAACCCGGTGACCGGCACCGGTTCGTTGAGCGCCGCGCTGGCGCTCAGCGCGGGACGCTCCGGCTTCGGCCCGAAGCACCCGCGATCTCTTGACCAAGGTCTACCGGCGTCGCGAGCCGCCGGAAGACCTGCTGCCCGACCGCAACGCGGTATTGCCGGAAGCCGGCTATGTCGATCTCGACGGCGACGGGAACTGGTGGAAACCCTCCGGCCGTATCTTCTACGCGGCCGAGGAGGGCGACGGGGCGGAGCATGAATTGGCCGAGGCGCTGCGCCATTTTTTCGTCGCCCGGCGCTATTGCGATCCCTTCAGCAGCGTCACGCGAATCGACTACGACCGGCACGATCTGGCCCCGATCGAGACGACAGACCCCCTCGGCAACGTCATCCGCGCCGAGTTCGATTACCGGGCGCTGTCACCCCGGCTTGTCGCCGACCCCAACGGCAACCGCTCCGCCGTCGCCTTCGATGCGCTCGGCCTTGTCGCCGGCACGGTAATGATGGGCAAGGTTGGCGAGAACCTCGGCGATACACTCGATGGGTTTGCGCCCGATCTTACCGCGGCGGAGGTGGCGAGCTTCTTCGGCGATCCGCACGGCAGCGCCGTGGGCCTGCTCGCAAACGCGACCACTCGCGTCGTCTACGACGTCGAACGCTATTTTGCTACGAGAGAACCGGTCTTTGCGGCGATGCTGGCGCGGGAAACGCACGTCCCCGATCTGCGGCCGAGCGAGCTGTCGAAGACCCAGATCAGCCTGCACTACTCCGACGGCTTTGGCCGCGAGATCCAGGCGAAGCAGCAAGCCGCGCCGGGTCCGGTCGCCGAGGGAGGCCCCGAAACGGCCCCTCGCTGGATCGGCAGCGGCTGGACGATCTCCAACAACAAGGGCAAGCCGGTCCGGCAATACGAGCCCTTCTTCACCGCCTCGCACGATTTCGAGTTCGCCGCGATCAGGGGTGTCAGCCCGATCCTGTTCTACGATCCGGTCGAGCGCGGCGTCGCCACCCTGAAACCCGAGAAGACCTTCGCCAAGGTGGTCTTTGATCCGTGGCGGCAAACGAGCTGGGACGCCAACGACACGGTGACCGCCGACCCACCTCCGATCCGGATGTCGGTGCGTATTTTCAACACCTTCCCGAACCGGATTATCTGCCGAACTGGTTCCGCCGGCGGATCGGCGGCGATATGGGCCCGGCCGAAGCGGCAGCCGCGGAAAAAGCCGCCCGCCACGCCGACACCCCAGCCGCCGCCTGTTTCGACGCGCTCGGCCGGGTCTTTCTCGGCATCGACGACAATGGCGGCGACCGGAAGTACCGCACAAGATTCTCGGCACCCCCTGGATACGGGAGCCCCACGGATACGCAACAAGAGAGGCAAGAACGGAGAGTAAAAGAAAAATATCCATATTTCCTGGGAGGGCACCCATGCCGTTGAACGTAGGCACGCCACATAGCAACTCAATAACTGTCGCCCGTTACCTCAACAAAACGGTCCTCGTCGCCATCCCGGCATTGTGGAGCTGTCCAGCTTTCGGCCGCGTAGGTGGCAAGCATCCACTCGATGTATTCGCGCTGGCTGCCGGTGTCGCTGTGGACGGGCCCTGAAGTCAGGTGAGGGCAGACGCAATACCTGAGGTCGGGCGCACAGCGGGAGCGGTTATTTTGCCGTCAGCTTCGCCAGCGCGGCTTTAAAGGCGTCACGGTGATTGGCCTCATCGGCGCCGACCTCCCGGAACAGTTGTGCAGCCTTCTTGTCCCCTACGGCTTCGGCGCGTCGCGCCATCGCCGGGTACATCTCGGTTGTCTCGTAGTTTTCGCCCTTGATGGCGTCCCGCAGATTGTCCGCGTCGTCCCCCACGAGCCCATACAACTTCGCGTGCTCGGCAAAGTGCTCATCCCGTTCGACCTTGGCCGTATTCTCGAACAGCTGGGCAAGTTGCGAGTCGCCGCGTGCACGGGCCGCCTCAGCATAAGCCATGTATTTCAGCGAAGCGAATGCCTCACCGTGCATCGCAGTCATCAAATCCTTCTTCGTGGATTCGTGTAACGACCCGGCGGCGTAGGATACTCCGCAGAGGACGACACCAACCCCTAGCACCAGCACTGTCCGGAGAGAACTCGTCTTCATATCCGTGGCCTTTCGATCAAAACTGTCGTGACTGTGTCGTGCCCGCGCTCCGAGTGCCCTTGCGTCAACCAGCCATGACTGGGCTCAATCGGGTGAGCGGCGTTTCCTCCCGCTGATCATCGCGAGAACCAGATTTTCCCTATGTACGAAACTGGCTAACACCACCCCCAAGATATGCGCGCCCACGAGCGCCAAGGTGATGTTTGCGAGCAGGCCATGCAGCTCGCCAATGGTAGTTTCTGCGCTCTCCCCTCTCCCTCCCTGACGGAGGTTGTGCCCGGCGTCATTGTCGGTCGCACTGGCGCCAGTCACCGTCGCCGTTGCCAGTGGCCCCTTGCCTTGCTCTCCGTAGGCAATGACGCCGGTCGCCACGGTCGCGCCGAGGAAGATCAGGAGGGCGATCACCATCGCACCTCCGGCAGGGCTGTGCCCCAGATAACGACGGCCCCGGCCACGCAATAAGTCTCTCAAATAGAGAAGGGTCTTAAAGGGCCCGTAGACAAAGTCACTGAAACGTGCATGGCGCGGCCCGACAAAACCCCATAGCACCCGCAGCACGACGATCGCGCCGACGACATAGCCACCCCACACATGCAACGGATCGGGCGCGGCCTCCTCCTCGGCGCTGAAATACGCGACCGCGAAGGCAGCGACGAGCGCCCAATGCCCAAAGCGCACCACCGGGTCCCAAACGAGGGTGGTCGCCAGGCGGCTCATTGTCCGAACGGATTCGTTGCTGGCCATCGTCGATCTCCGCACTGCGGGCGACAAGAGTACCCGTGCTGTCCGGGATCGCCATTGATCTGAATCAAGCCCGTGATTTTCCGGGGGGCGTAAGCTTCCCCTTATACGGTCTTGATGGTCAGGACGGCAGGGTTGACAGGCTGCCCCCTCGCCGCAGTCGGAGCTCGTTTGACCGGACATTCCTGGAGAGGACGGATGCGAGCATTCCTGGCGGCTTGGATGGTAGCGATCACCGGTATGCCGATCGCGATTGTTGCCCCTGCGCATCAACGCTGGTTCGTGCGCATATGTCCGGAAAAAACCGAGGCCAATCGCATCTATTTGGCCTTCTCCGGCGGCCGACAAGTGTTCAGCTGGTCCTGGATTATGGGGCAAACGCCCGACGAAATTGATCTTCCGCGCCGGTTTCGCTCCGTGGCGACGTTCTGATGCGCGGCAGCACTGTCTCGACGCGGAACACCCGCCTTCCCCTGCTCTCGGCCGTCGAACTCGCGCGCTCGTTCGGCGCCCGGCTTCATGCCCTCACCATGGTGCGCGATATCGACGCCATCCTGCAGGCGGAGGCGGCGCCACTCGGCTATAATGTAATCGCCGGCTATCTGGAAATCCGGCTCGCCGCCCTGATCCGCCAGGTCGATGCTTCCGACCTCAATCCCAACATTCTCGTCCGGCACGGCGACAGCATTTATGCGGAAATTCTGGCCTTGGCCGAAGAGGCCGGCGCCGAACTTGTCGTTGTCGGATCGCATCGGCCGGCGATGAAGGATTACCTGCTCGGCACCAATGCGGCCCGGGTCGTGCGGCATGCGTGTGCTCGGTCCCGGTCGCGCGGGATTTGGATCCGACCGGACCAACAGCATGATGATGCCAGATCCAACCTTTCGTATGTCCTCCCAACGCGCGGCCGAAGACCCGCTGTCGGACCTGCTCTTCCGGCAGGCGGCGACGCTGACAGGCGAACGCGTTACTCTCGGGGACATGGCGGAGTTCCTCGGAGATCGCTCGATCGGGGGGCTCCTTTTGGTGCTCGCGCTCCCGATGGCGCTGCCGGTGCCGGCGCCCGGGCTCTCCGTCCTCTTTGGGGTACCGATGATCGTCATTTCGGCGCAGCTGGCGCTCGGATATCGCAGGGCCTGGCTGCCCGCCCGTCTTGCCCGGCGCTCCGTCCCTCGTTCCACCTTTGAGACGATCGTCGCCCGTATTCTCCCGACGCTGCGGCGACTCGAGCGCATCGTGCGGCCGCGCGCCGGATGGCTGGCCGGTCCCTGGGCCAGAGCGCCGGTCGGCATCATCTGTCTTGTGCTGGCCATCATCATCACGCTGCCGGTGCCGCTCGGTCATGTGGTGCCGGGCACCGCTATTTCCGTCCTCGCGCTCGGGCTCATCGAACGCGACGGCATCGCTATCGCTCTTGGAATAATCACGGCGGTTGTGGGATTGCTGGTCGTCACCTTCGCGTCGGCAGGCATCCTTACTGCCGCCCGCTTGTGGCAGGGCTGACGGATGACTCTGCGCCGCGCGACAGACCTGGTGCTGCTTGCGGTGTCAACCGCCGGGCTGTTCGCCGGGATCGCCGCATGGTTGAGCGGGCAGCCGCAATGGGCCGCGTGGATCTGGATGTCCGGTACGGCGCCCGTGCTCCTCGCCGTTCTGGTCGGCATCGGCCGCGCCGTCCTGCGGCGCGAAGCGGGCCTCGACCTGATCGCGCTGCTATCGATGGCCGGGGCCATGGCTCTCGGCGAGTATCTGACCGGTGCTGTGATCGCTCTGATGCTTGCGAGCGGGCGCAGCCTTGAAGACTTCGCCGAGGCCCGCGCGCGCCGCGAAATGTCGGCACTGCTCAGCCGGGCTCCCCGCACAGCGAACCGTTATGACGGCGCGAATAATCTAGTGCAGATACCGCTGGACAGGATCAGGCCGGGCGACCGGCTGCTGGTTCGGACCGGCGAGGCCGTCCCGACGGACGGAGCGGTATCAGGCGCTACCGCCGTGCTCGATGAATTGGCGCTCACCGGCGAGCCGCTGCCGGTCCAGCGAGCCTCAGGCGAAGCCGTGCGCAGCGGCGCCGTGAATGCGGCAACCCCGTTCGACATGATCGCTACCATGGCCGCTGCCGATAGCACTTTCGCCGGCATTGTTAGGCTTGTCGAAGCGGCGCAGCGCGCCAAGGCGCCATCGGCAAGGCTAGCCGACCGGTATGCTCTCCTGTTCGTACCGCTGTCCGTCGCGGTCGCCGGCGCGGCATGGTTCGCGACCGCAGACCCGGTACGAGCATTGGCCGTTCTGGTCGTCGCCACCCCGTGCCCGCTTATCCTGGCGGTTCCCGTGGCCATCGTCGCTGGCATGTCCCGGTGCGCCAAGCGCGGCGTGCTGATCAAGGGTGGCGGCATGCTCGAGAAGCTGGCGCAGGCGAAGACGCTGTTCTTCGATAAGACCGGCACCTTGACCGGCGGTCACGCCCGCGTCGTCGCCATCGAAGCCGCTCCGGACCTCGGCGGCGCCGAGGTTTTGCGGATTGCCGCATCTCTTGACCAGGTATCGCAACACGTGATCGCACAGGCCATTGTCTCTGCGGCGCGCGACCGCGGCTTGCCGTTGTCGATGCCTTCCGGTGTCGAGGAACAGCCGGGCGCCGGGCTGACGGGCATAGTTGACAATCAGCGGGTTGTGGTCGGCAGCTACGACTTTGTGTGCGCATCCGCTGCCCCGGCGGATTGGAGCGGCGCGTTTCTTCAGCGCATGGGGTATGACGGGGCGACCGGCGTGTTTGTCGTCCTTGACGGCGCTATGGTTGGGGCTCTCCTCCTCCATGACGAGATCCGCGCGGAGACGCCGCGGGCCCTTCGGCTGCTGCGCAAGGCGGGCGTTGAACGCATTGTCATGCTAACCGGCGATCGCCGCGACGTGGCCGAGACGATCGGCGCGCTTCTCGGTGTCGATGACGTGCTCGCCGAACAAAAGCCTGAAGACAAACTCGCCGCCATCAAGGCATCGCGCTCGGCTGGCTCGACGATCATGGTGGGCGACGGCGTGAACGATGCGCCGGCTCTCGCCGCCGCCGATGTCGGCGTTGCAATGGGCGCGCGCGGGACGGCTGCCTCGTCCGAGGCCGCCGGCGTCGTGCTGCTGGTCGACCGCCTCGATCGCCTCGCCGAAGCTCTGCGCATCTGCCACCGCGCCCGCGCTATCGCCGTCGAGAGCGTCGTCGCGGGAATGGGCTTGTCGATCGTCGCGATGGGTGCCGCGGCGCTCGGCTATCTGCCTCCGCTGGCCGGGGCCGTTCTCCAGGAGGCGATTGATGTTGCGGTCATCCTGAACGCCTTGCGGGCCCTTCACGTTCGCGGACCTCGGGAGGGCCGAGAGGCGCTCACGCAGGCCCAATTGGGTGCTCTCAAAAAAGAGCACGACGAGCTGGGCCCCATATTGGAGCAAGTTCGGTCCACAGCCGATCGGCTGGCGATCTTGCCCCCAGATCAGGTTGCCGCAGAATTGTCGGATCTCAATGGATTATTGGGAATACAACTGCTGCCGCATGAACGCCAGGACGACGCCGAAATCTATCCGGCCATGGCCCAACTCATCGGCGGCGATGACCCGCTTGCCGCGATGAGCCGGATGCACCGGGAAATCCATCAACTCGTCCGGCGCCTGAGCCGAATGGCAAACGATTTACCGCCGGCAGGCCCGGACCCAAGAACCCTCGCCGAAATCCAGAGAGTCCTTCACGGACTTGACGCCATTCTGAGACTGCACTTCGCCCAAGAGGATGAAATATACCATACCTTGGCCGACGCCGCTTGAGCGAGGGGGCGAAAAGGTGTAGCGAACCGCAATCATCGGGGTCGGGCCCACAATCATTGTGACCCAAGGGGACAGACAAACGACCGGTTTGCTGACCCATGGGTTAGATCGGCAGTCCGGCGACGAGCATCTGCTCCTTCTGTTCGCGGGCAGTTCGCGAGCGCGGTCGACCTCCAGTGTTTGCTTGAACAGCGCCTTTATCTCACCGGGTTTCGTACCCAGCATCTCGGTCAGCACCTTCGCCGTGTAACCGTGGCGGGTTAGTGTCGGCTCCAGGCCGTCGGTTTGTTTGGACGATGGCACGGCCGCTAGAGAGGTGCCGGTTCTTCAGGTTGGTTGTGCGCAGCTGTATCGCAGCAACCAGCTCGCAGAACCTTTCCATCTCCTGCTGTGGCAGCTTGCGCGGGCGCCCACGATCGCGCCGGTGCAGCGACCGCGGGCGGAACCGGTCGCGCAGCGACCGATGGATCATAGCGATCGACACAAGGTCGGCGCAGCCGATAGCGGTTCGCTACACCTATTTAAGCGAGGTTGCCGAAGGCTGGCGAGGGCAGCTTCGGCGGCGACAATCCCGCTGATGAAAGCGCCATGCGCGGTCGAAAAGAAATTGGGCGAGGTCGCCTCGCCGGCGAAAAACAGCCGGTCGTCGACCGGGGCGGCAAGGATCGCCCGGTCGCCGGCGTGGCCGGGCGTCGCATAGGAATAGGAGCCGCGCGACCACGGGTCGCTCAGCCAGCCGGTCGCTGCGAGCAGCGAAATGCGGCGGCGGATGTCGCTGCCGAGGAGACACGCGAGCTCGTCGGCGGCAAAGGCGAACATTGCGGCCTCGCCCTCGACCTCCATCGCCGCAGCGAACCGGCCGCCGAAAAAGCTATAGATCACCGGGCGGCCGAACGGCCGGACCTGATAGTTCATGGTTTCGCGCCGGGTCGTCGAGCCGACCAGAAATCCGTCCCGGCCGAGGCCCGGAAGCTCGCCGTCGAGAGCGATAAACAGTTTGTCGTCGACCCCGAGCGGCAGCCCCGCTGCCGCGGCGATCTTTTCCGAAAGCGGCGGATCGAAAGCGATCGTCTCGGCGGCAAGGATCGAGGTCGGCACCGTCACAATTACCCGCGCCGTGTGGAGGGTGCCATGCGCGGTGTCGATCCGAATCGTATGGCCGCGATGATCGATTCGAGTAACCGGCATCCCGAGCGCCACCGGCAGCCCCTCGGCGAGTTTCTCGAACAGCCGGCCATAACCTTCGGCAAGCCGCCAGTTAAGGTTGGTGCTGCTGTCGTCGTAGCACACATAATCCTTGACCGAGACGTGCTCGAGCTCGGCGCCGTTGGCCCAGGTGCTGGTCGCGTCGAGGAGCCGGTTCCAGCGGCCGCCGGGCGGGAGGATGCTCGCCAGCGAACGATCGACTGGCTCGGCTGCTGCTTTTCGGCGCGCCCGCGCCTGCGCCTCGCGGGTGGCGAGCCAGTCGGCTTCGGCGGCGGCGGTTTCGCCGCTGCGCGACAGGCGGCGGGTCCATTCTGGCGGCCGGCGATGGACCGAAAAGCCGAGGCTCTGGGCGATCGGCGACAACGGATTGCGGTCGGCCGAATGGAGCCATTCGGCGCCGCGGTCAAGCGCAAAGTCGGCGGGTGCGATGGTGTGGACCCGGCCGCCGACCCGGTCGCGCGCCTCGAGCACCAAAACCCGGCGGGCGCCGTCCTGGGCCAGCCGTCGGGCGGCGCTAATCCCGGCGGCGCCGGCGCCGACCACTGCAATATCGACGTCGGGCGAAGCGCTAATCATCTCTATACTCGCCGCACCGCCTGCCCCGACGCCGGCCGGCGCGGTGGGACCCGGCGAGCCTCCGGGGTTGCCTTCGCCGGCATTTTCGTCAAAGCAAAACATCTTTTGCAAGCACCGGCTTTACACGCGGACGCGATCGTGGTGCTCGGCTGCCCGCCCTCGGCGCGGCTGCGGCGGCGGGTCGAATGCGGGGTGCGGCTGTGGCGGGCCAGAACGGCGCCGGTGCTGGTGCTGTCGGGTGGCGGCCGGGGGGCGGTGCCCGAGGCCGTAATCATGCGCCGTCTGGCCCTGGCGTGCAGCGTCCCGAAAGCGGCGCTGCTGATCGAGCCCCGTTCGCGCGACACGCTCGGCAACGCGCACGAAACCGCACGGTTGCTGCGCGCGCATCGGCTCCGCTCGGTGGTGCTGGTCAGCGACCGGGCTCATCTGTGGCGTGCGGCGCTGTTGTTTCGACTCGCCGGGGTCGCGGTCGCTGGCCGGTCCGGGGTGCGCTCGCCATCGCTGCTGCTGGAGATCGGCGCTGCGCTGCGCGAGACGGCGGCGCTGCCGTGGAGCCTGGCCCGCGCCATATTGCGATGGCGGGCCGCCGGGGCTAGCGGCCACCGGGGCGAGGGTTAGTCGCCTTCGATCGCTGCTTGCGGCAGATCGAGGCCCGGCAACGTCCACCAAAACCATAGCGCCACGAGAAGAGTGGCGGCGCCGGTCAGCAGGAACAGCTGGGACACGCCGACTCCGGCCGCGATCAGCGCCATCGTGATCACGGCGGCGACGACCATTGCTGCGGCGTTGATCACGTTGTTGGCGGCGATCGCACGGGCGCGGTGCTCGCGCCGGCTCGCCGCCTGGAGCAGCGCATAGAGCGGCACGATAAAGATCCCACCCGAGGCCGAGATCCCCAACAGATCGCCGAGGATGCGCCAATGCGCCGGGGCGGCGAGAAACGCGCCGAGACCGGCGAGCGGGCCGGCGGCCGCCGAGACCGGGCTGGCCAGCCACAGATCGATCGAAAAGAGGCCAATGCCGAGCGCCCCCCACGGCACCGTGCGGGCGCTGACCCGGCCGCCGAGCATCCGGTTGCACGCGAGCGAGCCGAGCGCGATCCCGATCGAGAAGACGGTCAAGAACAGGGTCACCACCGCCTCCGCCCCGCCCAGAGAGAAGCGCACATAGACGGGGAATTGCGAGAGATAGATGGCGCCAGCGAGCCAGAACCATGAGATCCCAAGCATCGAGCGGAACGGTACGGCCTCGCCGGCGGCCTCGCGCATCACCCGCGCGGTCGCGGCAAAGAGGTTCCAGCGCACCGGACTTCGGGCCGCCGCCGCTCCGGTCGGCGGAATCATCAGGCTCGATCCCCAGGCGGCGCAGGCCACGACGAGGATCAGCGCCGCCACCGCCAAGGCGCCGTGGCGCCCGGCGATCAGCACTCCGGCGATGGTGCCGAGCAGGATTGCGATAAAGGTACCCCCCTCGACCAACGCATTGCCGAGCAGCAATTCGTGCGGTTTAAGCAGATCCGGCAGGATCGCGTATTTGAGCGGGCCGAACAGCGCCGCCTCGACCCCCATCGCGGTCAGGATCGCCAGCAACAGGCCGGTGCTGGCGGCCACGACGCCCACCGCAGCGACCAGCATCAGCGCGATCTCCGAGAGCTTGATCAGACGGATCAGCCACGCCTTGTCGTGCTGGTCAGCGAGCTGGCCGGCAGTCGCCGAGCACAGAAAGAACGGCAGAATGAAGAGGCCGCCGGCGAGCGGGATCAGGATCTGCGCCGACATCTTCGAGGCCGTATCGGCGCGGTAGGCGATCATCAGAACCAGCGCATTTTTGACCGCGTTGTCGTTGAACGCCGACAGGAATTGGGCCCAGAACAACGGTCCGAACCGCCGCGAGGCCAGCAGCGCCAAAATTCCCGCCGGTGCGGGCCTATCCTGTTTTAGCCGAACCGCCGCCATCGCGCTTCTCTCGCATGTTCTGCGCTCGAGCGCGAGGGCGAGGGTGAGGGCGAGGTGGATGGGCCGATGCTCGCGGGGGTTCGGCCGCGACAAGCTCGCACCAGCGCGGTTTTCCGGGCGGGGAATAGTTGCGGGGCGAATCGTGCGGCGGTCGAGCGGAGCGGCGGGTGCCGGTTTGCGCGCTCCCGCAGCCCATGCCCGGCGGCGCATGCTAGCTAGCGCCCAAATGCCCCAATCCTGCCATATTGGGTTGCTAGCCCCCTCGGTAGTCCCGATGAGCAATCTCGTACCCGAGGCCGACCGGGACCCGCGCGGAGACTGATGGCTGGCCATTCCCAATTCAAAAATATCATGTACCGGAAGGGCGCGCAGGATAAGAAGCGCGCCAAGGTCTTCACCAAGATCATCCGGGAGTTGACCACGGCGGCCCGCACCGGCCTGCCCGACCCTGCCGCCAACCCGCGATTGCGCGCCGCGATCCTGGCCGCCCGTCAGGCGAACATGCCGAAGGACACGGTCGACCGGGCGGTTCGGCGCGGCTCCGGCGGCGAGGCCGATGCGGCCTTCGACGAGGTGCGCTACGAGGGCTATGGGCCGGGCGGGACCGCAGTCATCGTCGAAGCGCTGACCGACAACCGCAACCGCACGGCCAGCGAAATCCGAGCCGCCTTCACGAAGGCCGGAGGCGCCCTCGGCGAGACCAACAGTGTGGGCTTTCTGTTCGATCGGGTCGGCGAGATCATCTATCCGGCGACCACGGCAAGCGCCGATGCGATGTTCGAAGCGGTCAGCGAGGCCGGCGCCGAGAATGTCGAGAGCGATGACGAGCAGCATGTCGCGACCACCGCCGCCGACGATCTGAACGCGGTGCGCGACGCGCTCGAGCAACGCTTCGGCCCGGCTAGCTCGGCCCGCCTAGCGTGGCGGCCGAAAACCGCGGCGCCGATCGACGAGGAGACCGCGGCGGCGCTGTTCAAGCTGCTCGAAGCGCTCGAAGACAGCGACGATGTCCAGAACGTCTATGCCAATTTCGATGTGTCCGAGGACGTGATGGCGCGGCTCGGTGCCTGAGCCGGCGGCGAGGGCACGGGATTCGAGGATGCGTGTTTTGGGGCTCGATCCCGGGCTGCGGCACACCGGCTGGGGGATCATCGACGTCGACGGCAACCGCCTCGCCCATGTCGCCGACGGGATCGCCCACGCCGCCGCCGATCAGCCATTGGCGATGCGGCTCGTCGCCCTCTTCCGCCAAATTGGCATCGTGCTCGAGCGCTTTCGCCCGGACGAAGCCGCGGTCGAGGAAACCTTTGTCAACAAGAACCCGGCCTCAACCCTCAAACTCGGCGTCGCCCGCGGCGTCGTGCTCTTGGCGCCGGCCGAGCGCGGGCTGCCGGTCGCCGAATATTCGGCCAATCTGATCAAGAAATCGGTGGTCGGCGCCGGGCACGCCGATAAGACCCAGGTACAATTGATGGTCCGGCGGATCCTCTTGTCCGGCGGCGAGATCGGCGCCGCCGATGCCGCTGATGCGCTCGCCGTGGCGATCTGCCACGCCCATCACGCTCAGACCCGCCGCGCCTGGGAAGCCCCCCGGTGATCGCCAGGCTCGCCGGGATCGTCGACTGGGTCGGTGAAGATGGCGTGGTGGTCGATGTGGGCGGGGTCGGCTATCTCGCTTTCTGCTCGACCCGGACCATCGGCCGGCTGCCGCCGCCTGGGTCGCCGGCGCGCCTGCTGATCGAGACCCATGTGCGCGAGGACCACATCCACCTCTACGGCTTTATCGACGCGGCCGAGCGCGACTGGTTCCGGCTGCTGACGACGGTGCAGGGTGTGGGCGCGCGCCTCGCGCTCGCGGTGCTGTCGGCAGTGACGCCCGAGGAGCTGAGCCTCGCGATCCTGGCCCAGGACCGCACCGTGCCGGCGCGCGCGGAGGGGGTCGGCCCGAGGCTCGCCGCACGCATCGTCAATGAGCTCAAGGACAAAGTCAGTGGTCTTACGCTGCCCGTAGCGCTGACCGCCGCGTCGGCGGCCGCAGGGCGGGCGGATGAGGGTCCCGCTGCCGAGGCGATCTCGGCTCTCGTTAACCTCGGCTACCGCCGGGTCGAGGCGTTTGGCGCGATTGCTGCCGCGGCGCAGCGGCTCGGACCGGCCGCCCAGACTGGTGCGCTGATCCGCGCCGGCCTGCAGGAGCTGGCTCCGGGCGCGCAGCACGGAGCACCGCGTTGAGCCAGGGCGCCCGCCGCATCGTCGACCCGGCCACGAGCGAGCGCGATGCGCCCGAAGCATCGTTGCGCCCGCTGGCGCTCGCCGAGTTCGTCGGGCAGCGCCAGTTGCGCGACAACCTGCGGATCTTCATCGACGCCGCTAAGGCACGAAGCGAAGCCCTCGATCATGTGCTGCTGTTCGGGCCGCCCGGCCTCGGCAAGACCACGCTCGCCCAGATTGTGGCCCGCGAAATGGCGGTCGGGTTTCGTGCCACTTCGGGCCCGGTGATCCAGCGCGCCGGGGATCTGGCGGCCTTGTTAACCAATCTCGAGCCACGCGACGTTTTGTTCATCGACGAGATTCATCGGCTGGCGCCGGCGGTCGAGGAGATCCTCTATCCGGCGATGGAGGATTTCCAGCTCGACTTGATCATCGGCGAGGGACCGGGCGCGCGCTCGGTCCGCCTCGACCTGCCGCCCTTCACGCTGGTCGGCGCCACCACCCGCTCGGGGCTGATTACCCGGCCATTGCGCGAGCGCTTCGGCATCCCGCTGCGGCTCTTGTTCTATGAGCCCGCCGAGCTCGCGCTGATCGTCGGCCGCGGCGCTCGGGTGCTGGCCTTCGACCTCGAGCCCGACGGCGCCGCCGAGATCGCGCGGCGCGCCCGCGGCACCCCGCGGGTGGCGATGCGGCTATTGCGCCGGATCCGCGACTTTGCCGCGGTCGAGGGACTGACGACGGTCGGCGCCGCCGCCGCCGATGCGGCACTCTTGCGCCTCGACGTCGATGGGCGCGGGCTCGACGGCATGGACCGGCGCTATCTGCGCTCGATCGCGCTGAATTACGGCGGCGGTCCGGTCGGGGTCGAGACGATGGCCGCCGCCCTCGGCGACGAGCGCGACGTGGTCGAAGAGGTCATCGAACCCTATCTGATCCAGGAAGGGTTTGTGCAGCGCACCCCGCGCGGACGCATGCTGACCGGGCTCGCTTTTCGCCATCTCGATCTGCCGATGCCGGCGGCGCTGCCAGAACAGCTCGACCTGTTGGCGCGCCTGGCGCTCGCCGGCGAGACCGGCGAGACGCCGTGACGGCGATGTGCATGCCGATCTTGAGCCCGCGGCCTCCGGCGAGGCCGACGATCATCCAAAAGACGCCATAAAAGGTTCAAAGAATGCCCCCTGCTGCCGTCAACACTCTGCCGCTCGCCGGTTCGGTGCCTCATGACCTGTCGATCATCGCGCTGTTTCTGCAATCGGACGCCATCGTCAAAATCGTCATGCTGATCCTGCTCTTGGCATCGTTCTGGTCGTGGGCGGTCATCTTCGACAAGGTGATCCGGCTGCGCCGGCTGCGCCATGCGGCGGCGAATTTCGAAGAGAGCTTCTGGTCCGGCGGCTCGCTCGACGACCTCTACGAGCGCGTCGGCCAGCGCCCGCCCGACCCGATGACCGCGGTGTTCTCGGCAGCGATGCGCGAGTGGCGGCGCAGCGCGGCCAAGGGCCTGCTCGGCACCGCGATCATGCGCGCGAGCCTGCAGCAACGCATCGAGCGGGTCATGAACGTGACCGTCGGCCGCGAGATGGAACGGGTCGAGCGCTTCATGGCCTTCCTGGCGACGGTCGGGGCCACGGCGCCGTTTGTCGGGCTGTTCGGCACGGTCTGGGGGATCATGGACAGCTTTCAGTCGATCGCCGCCTCGAAGAACACCAGCCTCGCGGTGGTGGCGCCCGGCATCGCCGAATCGCTGTTCGCCACTGCGCTCGGCCTCGTCGCGGCGATCCCGGCGGTCGTCGCCTACAACAAGCTCGCCACCGATTTCGGCCGCTATGCCGGGAGGCTCGAGGCGTTTTCGTCGGAATTCAGCGCGATCCTCTCGCGTCAGCTCGACGAGAGGCCTTGAACCGTGGCCGCACCGAGCCTCGTCGGCAACGGCCGCGTCCGCAACGGGCGCTATCGGCCGATGGCCGAGATCAACGTGACGCCGCTAGTCGATGTCATGCTGGTGCTGTTGGTCGTATTTATGGTCGCGGCCCCGCTCCTGACCGTCGGCGTGCCGGTCGATCTGCCGCAGACCCAGGCGCCGCCGATCACCGAGCCGAAGGAGCCGCTGGTCATCACCGTCAACAGCGAGGGCAAGATCTTTATCGAGGACACCGCGATCGCCAGCGACGCGCTGGTGCCGCGGCTGCAGGCGATCACCGGCGCCAACCCCGATGCGCTCGTCTACGTCAGGGCCGACAAGTCGATCGATTACGGCCGGGTGCTCGAGGTCATGAGTTTGATCAGCACCGCCGGCTTTCGCAAAGTGTCGCTGATCGCGCAGTCGCCAAAGGGCGCGACAGCGCCTTCTGCGGCGCCTGCCGAGCATTCGGCGGCAACGGCAACGCACTGAGAACCGCCGTTCGGTCGCAAGGATGAGCCTGGCTGCCGTAGCATCGGTTCCCCCACCGGAACTCCCGCTGCCCGAGCCGATGACCGACGGCGTCGGCCGTCGGGGGCTGGCCTTTTCGGCGGTGCTGCACCTGATCCTCGGCAGCCTCTTCATCTTTGGCCTGCCGACCCTGTTTCACCCGCCAGTACCGCAGGAAATGCCGATCGCGGTTCAGCTGGTGACGATGGGACCGGAAACCCGGGCGACGCATCCCAACCCCAACCGGCCCGAGCGCGAGGCCCAGCCAGTGATCCCGGTGCCGGGACCGCCGGCGCCCAAGCCCAAACCTCTCCCGACGCCGCCCAAGGAGACGCCGCCGCCCTCGGCGGCCGCCGCTCCGCCGGCGCCGCCCGCCCCGCCGCCGCCGGAGCAGAAGCCGGCACCCGAGCCGCCGCCGCCCCCGGTGCCGGCCCCCAAACCCACTCCGCCACCGCCGCCAAAGCCGGTCGAAAAGGTCGAGGCGCCCGAGCCCACGCCCACGCCCTCGCATCGAACGGCGCGACCCGTCGCGCGGGCCGAGGCCAAGAAATATGATCCCGGCCAATTCGATGCCCTGCTCAAAAACCTGGCGGCGCCAGACGCGGCGCCGGCGCCAGACGAGCCGTCGCGGAATGTCGAGACCGCCTCCGGTTTGGCCTCGTCGCAGCCACAGGCGCCGCTCGGCAGCCAATTATCGGCGAGCGAACTCGACATGATCCGCGAGCAGATCGCGCGTTGCTGGAACATTCCGGCGGGTGCGCGCGATGCCAAGGACCTGGTGGTCGAGCTGCGGGTCCAGGTGGGGCCCGACGGCATGGTTCAGCAGGCGACGATCGTCGATCGGGGCCGGCTCGCCGATCCGTTCTTCCGTGCGGCGGCGGAAAGTGCCCGGCGGGCCTTTTTCAATCCGTTGTGCCGGCCGTTGCGCCTGCCTCCGGACAAGTACGCGATCTGGAAGGACATGATCGTCGATTTCAGCCCAAAGGACTTGTTATGAACAAACGCCGCCTCGTTTTTTTCAGCGCGCTGATTGCCTGGTCCACGGCCCTGCTGTGGTCGGGCAGCTTGGCGCGGGCCGCGTTGCGGATCGACGTCACCAGCGGCCAGGTCCAGCCGATGCCGATCGCGATCCCGGCCTTTGCCGGGGCCGGCGGCGGCCAATCCCAAGCCGGGAGCAACATCGCCGGGGTCATCTCGGCCGATCTGGCGAGTTCGGGACTGTTTCGCCCGCTCGACCCGCGCAGCTTTATTCAAGACGTATCGGCGACCAATGGCGCGGCGCCGCAATTCGCCGACTGGCGCCAGATCAACGCCCAGGCGCTGGTTACCGGCGCGGTCCAGACTGAGGGCGACGGCCGGCTCGGGGTCCAGTTCCGGCTTTGGGACGTCGACGCCGAACAGCAGCTGGCCGGCTTCAGCTATACGACGACCCAGCAGAATTGGCGGCGTATTGCCCACATCATCGCCGACGAGATCTACAAGCGGATCACCGGTGAGGAGGGGTATTTCGACACCCGCATCGTCTATGTCGCCGAGTCGGGCCCGGCTCAGGACCGGATCAAGCGCTTGGCGATCATGGATCAGGACGGCGCCAACAACCGCTATCTGACCGATGGCCGGGCATTGGTGCTGACCCCACGCTTTTCGCCGAGCGCACAGGAGATCACCTATCTGTCCTATGCCGGCAAAACCCCCCGCGTATACCTGCTGAACATCGATACCGGGCAGCAGGAGGTCGTCGGCGATTTTCCTGGCATGAGCTTTGCCCCGCGGTTTTCGCCCGGCGGCAACCGGGTTATCCTGAGCCGCGCCATCAATGGCGCCAGCAACATCTTTGTCTTCGACCTGCGCACCCACAGCGCGAGGCAATTGACCAGCGACGACGCGATCGACACCTCGCCGTGCTATTCGCCCGACGGCAGCCAGATCGTCTTCAACTCCGACCGCGGCGGTTCACAGCAGCTCTACGTGATGAACGCCGACGGCGGCAACGTCCATCGCATCAGCTTCGGCTCCGGCCACTATGGCACGCCAGTGTGGTCGCCGCGCGGCGACCTGATCGCGTTCACCAAGATCGGCGCCCAATCGTTCTCGATTGGGGTCATGCATCCCGACGGCTCGGGCGAACGAGAGCTGACCCAAGGCTTCCTGGTCGAGGGGCCGACTTGGGCGCCCAATGGCCGGGTGCTGATGTATTTCAGCCAGGGTCCGTCCGATTCGCGCGGCTATGGCGGTGCGCCGCATCTGCAAACCATCGACCTGACCGGCTACAACCGCCGCACTGTGCCGACGCCCGGCGCCGCGTCGGATCCGGCGTGGTCTCCCTTGCTGCGCTAAACGGCCACACGATATTGTCCACGCCTTTCAAGGGGATTTCAGAGATGCGGATCAAGGTCATCGGCTTCACCGGATTGCTGTTGCTGCTTGCCGCCTGCAGCAGCACGCCGCCGCCACCGCCCGGCCCTCCCGGCGGACCCGGCGGACCCGGCGGCCCGGGTGGCATCGCCCCGGGGGCGGCGGTGCCGGGCTCGCAGCAGGACCTCGCGCAGACCGCGGGCGATCGAGTCTTTTTCGCGTTCGACCGGTCGGACATCAGCGCCGAGGCGCAGCAGACCCTCGAGCGGCAGGCGAGCTGGCTGCAGCACTATCCGAACGTCACCGTGACCATCGAAGGCCATTGCGACGAGCGCGGCACGCGCGAATACAACCTCGCCCTCGGCGAGCGCCGGGCCGATGCGGTCAAAAACGTGCTGGTCGCCGCGGGCATACCGGCCGCCCGCATCGCCACGATCAGCTACGGCAAGGAGCGACCGATCGTGCCTGGCTCGAACGAAGCGGCCTGGGCGCAGAATCGCGTCGCCATCACGACCGTCAACTGAGCCTACCGGCTGAGCTTGCCGGCCAAGCCCGCCCCGCGGTTCCCATGTTCGAGCGGCTGTCGCCGGTCGGCTCGCGGGGAACGCGACCCGTGCCCCCGATTGGCCCCGGCGTCAGCTGTTCGCTCCGCTGCGCCCGTTGTCACTTGGCCGATGTCCGTAACGCGCCCGATCGGTGCAAGGACGAAGGCGCCCTTTTTTTGCCCGAAACCGGCTCTAGACCACGAGGGTTGACGGTTAGCGTCGCCCGAGGTCCGCCGCTGCGCCACCCCCGGCTACCGCGCGTATTCGATGAGGCCACCGTGATGATCCGGCGCTCGATCCTGCCGCCAGCGCGACCGACCCTATTGTGGGTGATGCTGTCGTTGGCGGCAGTACCGATGGCCTACGGCCAGGACGCCGCCCCCCAGGACGCGACGACGCAGGAGCGGCTCGACCGCATCGAACGCGATCTGAGCATGCTCCAACGTCAAGTCTATCGCGACGGTGGAGACGAGACTCCATCCGTCGGTCAAGGCGGCAGTGTCGCCGTGACCCTTCAGGTCCGGATGGATCGGCTCGAGCAGCAGATGCGCGACCTGACCGGGCGGGTCGAGGACATGACCAATGACGTCGACCAGCTGCGTCGGCGGCTCGAGCAGGTGAATAGCGACATCGACGTGCGCCTCAGTCAGGGCGGCGGGCCGGCCGCGCCGGGAGCGGCGACGGCCGCCGGCGGGCCCCCGCTCGGCGATGCGGTGCCGGCCTATCGCCGGCCGCGGCCGCCCGAGGGCATGCCGACCGCGGATCAGTCGGCGAATTTCGGTACGCTGACCCCGCCGGGGATCCCGCCCGGCGCATCGACCGGGCCAGCGCCGGACCGCCCCTATCCCGGATCCACCGGATCGCTCGGACAGGCGGCGAGCGCCGGCAGCTTGCGTTCGCCCGGTAACGGGACCTTGCCGTCCGCCTCGGCTTCCTCCCAGTACAATGCCGCCTTCGGCCTATTGCGGCGGGCCGACTATCCAGCGGCGGAAGACGCGCTGCGCAGCTTCATCGAGCAATATCCGACCAGTCCGCTGGCCGGAAATGCCCAGTATTGGTTGGGCGAAAGCTTTTACGTGCGCGGCAGGTACGCCGATGCGGCGGCGGCCTTTGCCGAGGGCTACAAACGCTATCCGAGAGGACCGAAAGCAGCCGACGGTCTCTTGAAGCTCGGCATGTCGCTGGCGCGCACCAACCAGAAGCATAACGCCTGCATCGCGCTGATGCAGCTCGATCACCAGTTCCCGCATCCGGGCAGCGCCATTAAGGATCGCTCGGCGCAGGAGAAGAAGCGGCTCGGGTGTTGAACCCGCCGGCGGCGGCGCCTCTGGGGCTGGCCGAGTTTGCCGCCACGCTCGACCGGCTTGCCGCCTTCGAGCGCGCGCCGTTGGTGGCGGTCGGCCTGTCGGGCGGCCCCGACAGCCTGGCGCTGGCGATCCTCGCCGACCGCTGGGCAAGGGCGCGCGGCGGCGAGATCTGGGCGCTGACCGTCGATCACCGTCTGCGGCCGGAAAGCGGCGCCGAGATCCGGCGGCTCGCCGGCTGGCTGTCGGCGCGGGCGATCCGGCACGAAGTCCTGGTGTGGGACGAGGAAAAACCGGCCACCGGGATCCAGGAAGCGGCTCGTGCCGTCCGCTATCGGCTTCTCGCCGGCTGGTGTCGCAAGCATGGCTGCCTGCATCTGCTGACCGCACACCACAGCGACGATCAGGCCGAGACCCATCTCATTCGTCGGCGAGCGGGCAGCGCCGCCGAGGGGCTCGCCGGGATGTCGGCCGTGCGCGAACTCGATGATTGCTGCCGTATTCTGCGCCCGCTGCTCGGGATCCCCAAGGCGCGCCTCGTCGCAACGCTCGACCTCGAGGGCCAGCCCTTCATCGCCGATCCGAGCAATCACGACCCGGCCTTCGACCGCGGGCGCCTGCGCACGGGCCCCGAGGCGGCGAGCGTCGGCGATCTCGAAGAGGCACTCGACCTGGCCGGGCGGCTCGGTCGCGAGCGGGTGGCCCGGCAATCGGCGCGCAACGATCTGCTGGTGCGGTCGGTCAGCCTGCATGCGGCCGGCTTCGCCGTGCTCGACTGCGCACCGCTGCTGGCCGCGCCGGCCGATATTGCCGAGCGGGCTCTCGGTACCGTCGTCACCGTGCTGGGCGGCGGCCTCTATCCGCCGCGGCGGCGGCGGCTCGGGCGGCTGCGTCGCGTTCTCGCCGGCGAGGCGCCCGGGGGCGCTACTCTCGGCGGCTGCCGGTTTGTTGCCTGGCGCGGGCGCCGGCTGGTGCTACGCGAACTCGCCGCGGCTTGCGGCCCGGTCCGGGTTGCGCCCGGAGCCAGCCTGCTGTGGGACCGGCGCTTCCGGATCACGCTGCCCGCGACCGCGGCCGGCCCGCTCACCCTCGACTATCTCGGCCTCGCCGGGGCAGCTCTGCTCGGCCGCCGCGTGCGGCGACGGCCATCGGCTGGCGTGCCGCCATTGGTGCACCCGATTTTACCGGCCCTGCGGGATGAAAACGGCATCCTCGCCGTTCCTCATATCGGGTACCGACGCGACGGAGCGGCAGTGTTGCCAAAGCTGGTTTTCCGACCTGTCCAATCTTTGTCCGATGCGGGGTTCGCAGTTGTTTAGGCGGGCGCGCTTCTTATCTCATACGATGGCAAAAGTGGTCGCGGACCGGGATCGTTCGGCGTAGGCTCATCGGGCGCACGCTGCCCGGCTCGGTAGGGAAAGGCGTTTGTTGTGAATAATTTCGGCAAGAATCTCGCCCTCTGGATCGTGATCGGGCTGCTTCTCGTCGCGCTTTTCAACCTATTTCAGACTTCGTCGAACCGCGGGCCGCAATCGACCCTGGCTTTTTCTGACTTCCTCAATGACGTCAATCGCGGCCAAGTCTCGGACGTGACTATTCAAGGTAACACCATCAACGGTCACTTCACCGACAGCCGGGCGTTTTCGACCTACGCGCCGAACGACCCGAATCTGGTGACCAAGCTGGTCAACAAGGGAGTGCGGATTTCGGCCGCTCCGGTCGACGACAACGTGCCCTCGCTGTTCGGCGTGCTGATCTCCTGGTTCCCGATGCTGCTGCTGATCGGCGTGTGGATTTTCTTCATGCGACAGATGCAGGGCGGCGGCGGGCGGGCGATGGGCTTCGGCAAGAGCCGGGCGAGGCTGCTCACCGAAAAGGTCGGGCGCATCACCTTTGAAGACGTCGCCGGGATCGACGAGGCCAAGCAGGAGCTCGAGGAGATCGTCGAGTACCTCAAGGATCCGCAGAAGTTTCAGCGCCTCGGCGGCAAGATCCCCAAAGGGGTCCTTCTGGTCGGGCCGCCAGGCACCGGTAAGACGCTCCTCGCCCGGGCGATCGCCGGCGAGGCCAATGTGCCGTTCTTCACGATCTCGGGCTCCGATTTTGTCGAGATGTTCGTGGGCGTCGGCGCCAGCCGGGTGCGGGACATGTTCGAGCAGGGCAAGAAAAATGCGCCCTGCATCATCTTTATCGACGAGATCGACGCGGTCGGCCGTCATCGCGGCGCCGGCCTCGGCGGCGGCAATGACGAGCGGGAGCAGACGCTCAACCAGCTGCTGGTTGAGATGGATGGGTTCGAGGCCAATGAGGGCGTGATACTGATCGCTGCCACCAATCGCCCCGACGTGCTCGACCCGGCATTACTGCGGCCCGGCCGCTTCGACCGTCAGGTCGTGGTGCCGAACCCCGACGTGGTCGGTCGCGAGAAGATTCTCAAAGTCCACATGCGCAAGGTGCCGCTCGCCGCGGATGTCGACGCCAAGGTTATCGCCCGCGGGACGCCGGGTTTCTCCGGCGCCGATCTGGCTAACCTCGTCAACGAGGCGGCGCTGATGGCGGCGCGGCGCGGCAAGCGCTCGGTAGCGATGAGCGAGTTCGAGCAGGCAAAGGACAAGGTCATGATGGGCGCCGAACGGCGCTCGATGGTGATGACCGAGGACGAGAAGAAGCTGACCGCATATCACGAGTTGGGCCACGCGCTCTGCATGCTCTATGCCGAGGGTCACGAGCCGCTGCATAAGGTCACGATCATCCCGCGCGGCCGCGCGCTCGGTAT
Organism: uncultured Alphaproteobacteria bacterium; assembly: GCA_963755435.1. Taxonomy (GTDB): domain Bacteria; phylum Pseudomonadota; class Alphaproteobacteria; order ATCC43930; family CGMCC-115725; genus AP-15. The sequence continues at coordinate 433,391 of CAVWJX010000005.1, read as the reverse complement.
CACCATGTATTTGCCCGAACGCGACAAGTACAGCCAGTCGAAGCTCGAAATCAAGGCCATGGTCGCGAGCCTGTTTGGCGGCCGGGTTGCCGAAGAGCTGATCTTTGGCACGGAACGGGTTACGACCGGTGCGGCCGACGACATCCGTCGGGCCACCTATCTGGCGCGGCGCATGGTAACCGAGTTCGGCTTCAGCGAAAAGCTCGGTCCGTTGCGCTACAGCGAGAACGAGGAGGAGGTCTTCCTCGGCCATTCGGTCACCCAGCGCAAGAACGTCTCCGACGCGACCGCCAAGGTCATCGACGAGGAGATCCGTCGCATCGTCGATGAGGGCGAGCAGACGGCGCGAGACATCCTGACCGCACGTCTCGACGAATTGCATGCCCTGGCCAAGGGTTTGCTCGAATACGAAACGTTGTCGGCCGACGAGATCCGCCGGATCATCAAGGGCGAGCGTATCGTGCGCGAAGCTGCCGCGCCGCCACAGAGCGACGATACCAGACCGGGCCGGCGCAGCTCGGTTCCGCCAGCCGGTCGCCCAACCGGGCTCGAGCCAGAGCCGCAGCCCGGCGGTTGATTGACGTCGCGGCCCGGCTTTTTCGGGCCCGGCTTGTCCGCGATTTGAGCCCCCGCCGCGGCTCTTTCCGAAGATGGGAGAGCCGCCAATCTCTTGTTAACCAATATTAATAAACTTGTCGTTTGACTCCGGTCGGCGTTTTAGATGAATTATATTGTCGCGGGGACACTTCAACCGGTCTGGGACCGCTATGATGCGCAAGCTCTTCGGCACTGACGGGATCCGTGGGACTGCGAACATCGAGCCGATGACGCCGGAAACCGCGCTCAAAGTCGCGATGGCGGTCGGCGAATCTTTCAAAAACGGCGCGCACAAGCATCTCGTCGTCATCGGCAAGGACACCCGGCTTTCGGGATACATGCTCGAACCGGCGCTGACTGCCGGTTTTGTCACGATGGGCATGGACGTGGTGCTAGTCGGGCCGTTGCCGACCCCGGCAATCGCGATGCTGACGCGCAGTCTGCGCGCCGATATCGGCGTCGTGCTATCGGCCTCGCACAACCCTTACGGCGACAATGGCATCAAGCTGTTCGGGCGCGACGGCTACAAGCTGTCGGACCAGTTCGAGCAGCGGATCGAGGCCTGCCTCGGCCGCGGGCCGGGCCGGCGCGCGGTTCCCTCCGAGCTCGGCCGGGTCAAGCGGCTCGAGGACGCCGGCGGTCGCTATATCGAGTTCGTCAAGCAGAGCTTTCCGCGCGGGCGGCGACTCGATGGGCTGCGCATCGTCGTCGATTGCGCCCATGGCGCCGGCTACAAGGTGGCGCCGACCGTGTTCTGGGAGCTGGGTGCAGAGGTTTTTGCTCTCGGGGTGTCGCCCGACGGGCTCAACATTAACCGCGAATGCGGGGCGCTGATGCCCGAGCAGATGCGCCGCGAGGTGCTGGCGCGCCGCGCCGATATCGGCATCGCCCTCGACGGCGACGCCGACCGGCTGATCATTGCCGACGAGCACGGGGTCATTCTCGACGGCGACCAGCTGATGGCGCTGATCGCCACCGGGCTGGCGCGCGACAGTCGGCTCGGCGGCGGCGCGCTGGTGGCGACGGTGATGTCCAACCTCGGGCTGGAGCGGTTTCTCGCCGGCCAGGGGATCGGATTGCACCGCACCGCGGTCGGCGACCGTTATGTCGTCGAGAAGATGCGCGCGCTCGGCTGCAACCTCGGCGGCGAGCAATCGGGCCACATCATTCTCGCCGACTATGCGACCACCGGCGACGGCCTGATCGCCGCCCTGCAGGTTCTGGCCTCGATCGTCGAGACCGGACGGCCGGCGAGCGAAGTCTGCCGGCTGTTTACCCCGGTGCCGCAGCGTTCGAGCAGCGTGCGCCACGGCGAGGCTGTGCCGCTCGACCGCAAGATGGTCGTGGAGGCGATCGCCGGCGGCGAGGCGCGGCTCGGCAGCGCCGGCCGCCTGGTGATCCGGCGATCGGGCACCGAGCCGGTGATCCGGGTCATGGCCGAAGGCGAGGACGAGGAATTGGTGGCCGCGGTGGTCGAAGACATCTGCGCCGCGATCCGCTCGGCAGCCGCCGATGATGCGCCGCCGGCAACATCATACCGATCGGCCGCGCAGGCGGCGGAATAAGTGCGCGGCCGCGTCCTGATCATCGCCGGCTCGGATTCCGGAGGCGGCGCCGGCATCCAGGCCGACATCAAGACGGTGACCATGCAGGGCGCCTACGCGGCGACCGCGATCACCGCGCTAACCGCGCAGAACACCGAAGGCGTCTTTGGCGTTCTGCCGATCCCGCCGGAGTTCATCCGCCGGCAGATCGAAGTCGTGCTTGACGACATCGGCGCCGACGCGATCAAGACCGGCATGCTGCACGATGCAGCGGTGATCGAGGCGGTTGCCTTGGCCTTGGAACAGCGCGCAGCGGGCATTCCGCTGGTGGTCGATCCGGTGATGGTCGCCAAGGGTGGTGCGCGGTTGATCGACCCCGATGCGGTCGGCGCGCTGAAGCGACGGCTGATCGCCGCTGCCACGGTGCTGACCCCGAACCTGCCGGAAGCCGAGACCCTGTGCGGCCTGTCGGTTGGCGATACGGCGGCGATGCGGCGCGCCGGCGAGATGCTGCTGGCGCTCGGCTGCCGGGCGGTGCTGGTCAAGGGCGGACATCTTCCCGGGGCCACGGTGTCTGACGTGCTGGTCACCGCCGCGGGCGCGCGGATCTGGCAAAGCCCGCGGATCGACACCCGCCACACCCACGGCACCGGCTGCACTCTCGCCTCGGCGATCGCCGCCGGCCTCGCCCAGGGTCGCGACATCGAGAGCGCCGTCGATCATGCCCGGAACTATGTGCGACAGGCGATCGCCAGTGCCCCCGGTCTCGGCCGCGGCCACGGCCCGCTCGACCATGCCCATCCGCTGGCCGCCACGACCAGCAGGTAAGAAGCCATGCGTATCCCACTCTATCAGGTCGCCGCCTTCGCCGACCGGCCCTTCACCGGCAACCCAGCGGCGGTGTGCCCGCTCGTGAGCTGGCTCCCGTCCAAAACCATGCAGGCGATCGCGGCCGAGAACAATCTTTCGGAGACGGCGTTCCTCGTCGCCGAGGGCGAGGCTTGGCGGCTGCGCTGGTTCACGCCGACGGTCGAGGTCGATCTGTGCGGCCATGCGACACTGGCCGCAGCCTATGTGATCTTCACCGTGCTGGCGCCCGAGCGGCAGCGCGTCGTGTTCCGTACCGAAAAGGCGGGCGATCTCGCCGTCACCCGCGAGGGCGAACTCTTGGCGCTCGATTTCCCGGCATGGCCGCCGGAACCCTGCCCCGCTCCACCGGGCTTAGGCCCGGCACTCGGGCGCGAGCCGGCTGCGGTGCTGGCTGCGCGCGACTATCTGGCGGTCTACGACACGGCCGATGAGGTGGCCTCGCTCACCCCGGATTTCCTGGCGCTGGCCAAGCTCGGCCGCTCGGTGATCGCTACCGCGCCCGGGTCGGCCGGAATCGATTTTGTCTCGCGTTTTTTCGCACCGGCGCTGGGTGTGGACGAAGACCCGGTGACCGGTTCGGCGCATTGCACCTCGATCCCGTATTGGGCCGGTCGGCTCGGCCGATCTAAGCTTCAGGCTCGCCAGCTATCGCACCGCGGCGGCAGCCTCGGTTGCGAACTGCGCGGCGAGCGGGTGGCGATCGGCGGCCGCGTCATTCCCTATCTCACGGGCGCGATCGAAATCTGACGATTGCCCACACCGGCAAAGCGCGAGATGATCGCCGCCCGGTGACGGGAGGATCATCATGCGACGGATCGCGATCGTGGCGCTGTGCCTGGGTGTGGCTCTGTGCCTCGGCGTCTTGGCTTCCGGGCCGGCGCTGGCCCAGAGCAAAGAGACCGTACAGAAGCTGAGCGACCGCTGGGCCGCCGCCTTCAACAGCGGCGATGCCGCCGGCGTCGCCGCGATGTACGCCGAAGATGCCTATGTGCTGCCGCCGGGCGGGCCAATGGTCAAAGGGCGCAGCGCCATCGAAGCCTTTTGGAAACAGACAGCACAGCAGGTCGGCGAGGCCAAGCTCGTCACCGTCGATGTGCAGCAGCTTGGGCGGCGCGCGGCGCGCGAGATCGGCACCGTCACCCTCGAAACCAAGGGTCAACCGCCGCAGCGGATCGTCGGCAAATACGTGGTCGTATGGCGCAGGATCGGTGGAAGCTGGCTGCTCGCAACCGACATCTGGAACACCAACAAGTAAAACAACGGCCCCATCAAGGAAATCAGCATGGCAAAGCGTTATCGGGTGGCGGTGATCGCCGGCGACGGCATCGGGCACGAGGTCATGCCTGAAGGGGTCGCGGCGATGGAAAAGGCGGCCCGCGCCCATGGCTTCGAGCTGAGTTGGAGCGAATTCGACTGGAGCTGCGAGCGCTACGCCCAGACCGGCCGGATGATGCCCGAGGACGGGCTCGACCGGCTGCGCCTCTACGACGCCGTCTATCTCGGTGCCGTCGGCCAGCCCGGGGTCCCCGACCACGTCTCGTTGTGGGGCCTCCTGATCCCGTTGCGTCGCGGCTTTCATCAATATGTCAATCTGCGCCCGGTGCGGCTCTTGGCTGGAGTGCAGTCGCCATTGCGCGACCGGGCACCCGGCGACATCGACTTCTATGTCGTCCGCGAGAACAACGAGGGCGAATATTCCGAGATCGGCGGCCGGCTCTATGCCGACAGCGAACATGAGATGGCGATGCAGCAATCGGTCTTCACCCGCCGCGGCTGCGACCGGATCATGCGCTATGCCTTCGACCTCGCGGCCGGCCGCAAGAAGCACGTGACCTCGGCGACCAAATCGAACGGCATCATCCACACGATGCCATTCTGGGACGAGCGCTTTGCCGCTATCGCCCGCGATTATCCCGACATCAAGACCGACCAGTACCACATCGATATCCTGACCGCGCATTTCGTGCGCCACCCGGATTGGTTCGATGTCGTGGTCGGCTCGAATTTGTTCGGCGACATCCTCAGCGATCTCGGGCCTGCGGTGGTCGGCTCGATCGGTATCGCCCCCTCAGGCAACATCAACCCGGAGCGCGAATACCCCTCGATGTTCGAGCCGGTGCACGGCTCGGCGCCCGACATTGCCGGGCGCGGTATCGCCAACCCGATCGGCCAGATCTGGTCGGGGGCGATGATGCTGGCGCATTTCGGCGAGACCGCCGCCGCCGCCGCGGTCGAGCGGGCGATCGCCGAGGTCTTGGCCGAGGGCGGCACCCGCACCCCCGATCTCGGCGGCAATGCCGGCACCAGAGACCTCGGCGCCGCGATCACCGCCGCGATCCGCTGAGCGCGACCTGACTACACCGGGAAACCGGCGCGGCGGGGCGACAGCCGGATGCCGCAGCGTGCGGCTTCGAGCATGTAGTAGCGGGTCATCTGGACGATGTCGGTGCGCCAATAGAGTTGTTGCGGCTCGTCTTCGAGAAGATCGGCGCCGGCGAACGCATAGCAATAGGTTTCGACATAGCGCCGGGCGGCGTCGCCGGCGATTGGTGCGTCGCGCCAACCGAACTTCCAACCGGCATGCTCGGCGCCGATGCGCCAGCGTTCGAGCCGCACCGCCAGGGTGGCGGCGTCGAGCGCCTCCAGCGCCGGAACCCGATAGACCACGACCAGGCGATGCACGTTGAGCTGCAATTGCATCAGAAGCTCGTCGTCGAACGCCTGCACCAGATAGGTCGCGTCGGAAGCGCCGCGCACGTGGCGAATCTCGATCCGCGCCCGCGCCGCGTGCGCCAGCTCCAGGGCACGCGGCTCCTCGTCAAAGCTTGGCAATTCATACTCGACCGCCCGCAGCGCCTCGACCATCTGCCCGGTCAAAAATTGCTCGGTCCGCTTCTGCGCCTCGGCAAACGTCAGCATTGTCCCGCTTCCACCCAGCAAGGGCGAAACGCGAGTCGACAGGAGGCGTTCCCGGCCGGCCTCAGACGGCAGCGCGAACCGCGACCTCCTTAACGTCGTCGCCGACGAACGGCTCGAATTCCTTGAAGTTGGCTTCGAAGCGATGGGTCAGCTCGCGCGCGGTCTCATCATAGGCGGCCTTGTCAGACCAGGTACCGCGCGGGTCGAGCACCTCGCTCGGGACCTCGGGGCAGCTTTCCGGAACCAGCAGGCCGAAATTGGGCTCCCGCCGCAGAGGCGCATTAGCGAGTCGGCCGTCGAGTGCCGCGCGCAGCAGGGCCCGGGTATGGGCAATCGGCATCCGCCGGCCAACGCCATAGGTGCCCCCCGACCAGCCGGTGTTGACCAGCCAGCATTGCGCGCCGTGCTCCTTGATCCGAGCGCCCAGCATCTTGGCATAGGCCGATGGATGGCGCGGCATGAACGGTGCTCCGAAACAGGTCGAAAACGTCGCCTCGGGGGCGTTGGACATTCCCTTTTCAGTGCCCGCGACCCGCGCGGTGTATCCTGAGAGAAAATGATACATCGCCTGCTCGGTGGTGAGCTTGGCGATCGGCGGCATGACCCCGAAGGCGTCCGCGGTCAGCATCACCACGTTCGAAGGGTGCGGCCCGAGCCCGGTCGGGTCGGCGTTCGGAATGTAGTCGAGCGGATAGCAGGCCCGCGTATTTTCGGTCAGGCTGTCGTCGTCGACGTCGGGCATCCGGCTCGCCGGGTCGAGCACGACGTTTTCCAGCACCGTCCCGAACCGGCCGAGGGTGGCGTAGATTTCCGGCTCGGCCCGCGGCGACAGGTTGATAACCTTGGCATAACAGCCGCCCTCGAAATTGAAGATGCCCTTGGGGCTCCAGCCGTGCTCGTCGTCGCCGATCAGGGTGCGCGAATTGTCGGCCGAGAGCGTCGTCTTGCCGGTCCCGGAAAGCCCGAAAAAGATCGCAGCGTCGCCGGCCCGACCGACATTGGCCGAGGCATGCATCGGCAGCACGTCGCGCGCCGGCAGCACGAAATTGAGATAGCCGAAGACCGATTTCTTGATCTCGCCGGCGTAGGCAGTGCCGCCGATCAGCACCAGCCGCTCGGCAAAATTAACGAAGATAAAGGTTTCGGAATTGATCCGGTCGAGTTCGGGGATGGCGAGGAACTTGGGCGCGTGCAAAATCGTAAAGGCGGGCTCGAACCCGGCCAGTTCGTCCTGCGGCGGGCGGATAAACATGTTGCGCGAAAAGAGGCTGTGCCAGGCGCTGTCGGTCAAGACGCGCACCGGCAGACGATAGGCCGGATCGGCACCGGCATAGAGATCCTGGAGGAACAGCTCGCGCCCCTGCAGATAGGCCAGCATGCGCTGGTGCAGGCTGGCGAAGCGCTCGGGCGCGACTGGCTGGTTGATCTTGCCCCACCACACGGTGTCCTTGGTGCCAGGCTCCTCGACGATGTACTTGTCGCGCGGGGTGCGCCCGGTAAAGGCGCCGGTGTTGACCGAAAAGCTGCCGCCGGCGACGACCTCGCCTTCGCCACGGCGGACCGCATGCTCGTAGAGGACTGGCATCGGCTGGTTCCAGTGCACGGTCCCGAAGTGCCGCATGCCCTGCCGGTCGAGCCCGAAGCGGCTGTTGGCCGTGGTCATCGGATCGCCTTCTTCATTCGACGCTTCCTCCTGCGGCCGGGCGCCCGGCAAAATCGTTCGAGCGGCGCCGGCTTCTACTTGGCGCCGTACCATAGCCGGGCGAGCGTGTCAAAGTTCGTGCAACGCCGGCGCTATCGCCGAGCCGCCTGCACCAACCTGGCAAAGGCGGCGTCTACCTCCCCGAGGGTGAACACCGCCCCGGGAAATTCGAGCCGGCCGGTCTCGTCGGCGCGGCGCAGGTCGATCCCGTCGGGATCGATGCCGGTCAGCCGCCAACCATCGCCAGAGCGGCCAAGCAGCTGGTGTGCGCACCGCGCGATTGCCTCAGGATGATCCTGATTGAGCCGGGCGAGCAACGCCGGCTCGGCCGCGGCGAGCGCGCTGGTGTCGGACGCCGACAGCAAGGCCGCGGCCTCGATCCACTCGATCCGACCGAACCCGGCGACCAGATGTCCGCGCTCGACCGCGACCCGATACAGCCGGAAATCGGCGAAACCGGCATAGGCAGCAGCCGATGGATGTCGTGCGGCAAAGCGCGCGAGCCGGCGCCGATCGGCAACCGCTTCGACCTGTCCGAGCACGGTCAGCCGTGGGCCGGCGAGCGGGTCGGGGTGTCCCTCGGTCGCATCGAACAGCAACGAGAGGCGCGGATCGAAGGCGAGGTTGCGGCTGTGCTGGGCGAGATCCGAGAGCAGCAGCAGCGGGCTGCCGTCGAGGTCTGCGGCGACCAGCACCAGCGAAGCGTAAGGCGCGCCAAGTCGGCTGGTGGCTAGCGCCGCCCGGTTGCACCGGCGCAGCAGGCCGCGGGCAAAGCTAGCGGGATCGCGGCGCGGGCAGGTCTCGTTCATACCGGCACTGCCCTAAGCCGACGATCAACTTAGCAGTTGGACACAGTACTCCCAGGCGCAAAAGACCGCACCTGGTCAGGAGCTGCGTCGTCGCCGCCATGCGCGTTCGAATGGAGCGTTCAACTCGACGAGGCTTTTATGTTTGGCGATCCATTCCTGCGCCTTTGACTCGGTCGCAAAGCTGCTCATCGTCGTCGGGTAGGTGCCGGGTATGCTAATTTCGACGCCGAAGGTTCCATCTTTCAATGGAACGGTGCGATAACTTGCCCCGGCATGTGCGTGCGACATGGCCATGCTCACTATATGGGAACTCGGGTGGCGATCGGAAAGCCGGCGTCGGCAGCCGAAATTTCGCGGTTGACCCTCCGCCAGCGCCCGATTTTGCTCGCGGTTCGGCCGGAAACGGGGAGCCGGGTTTGTTTTTGCCGGCAAATGGCCGTATTTACAGGCCACAGCATCACGCTGGGGCCGTTCGGTATCGCTGCGAGATAAACGGGGGATGTGCGAAGTGGCAAACACGATTGCTCTGGTCGACGATGACCGCAACATTCTGACCTCGGTATCGATCGCACTCGAGGCCGAGGGCTTCTCGGTGCGCTGCTACAGCGACGGGGCCGAAGCACTGAAAGGAATGAACGCCCAGCCGGTCGACCTCGCCGTGCTCGACATCAAGATGCCCCGCATGGACGGCATGGAGTTGCTCGAGCAGCTGCGCCGGCAGAGCCACATCCCGGTGATATTCCTGACCTCGAAAGATGATGAGGTCGATGAACTCCTCGGCCTGCGCATGGGCGCCGACGACTACATCAAAAAGCCGTTTTCGCAGCGTCTTTTGGTCGAGCGCATCCGGGCATTGATCCGGCGCGGCGAGCTCGCCCGCGAGCGCGAGGATGCAACTGGCGAACCGGCGGTGGTGCGCGGCCGGCTGATCCTCGACCCGGCTCGCCATCTGTGCACCTGGGGCACCCAGCCGGTCGAGCTGACCGTGACCGAGTTCCTGATCTTGAAATCCCTGGCGCACCGCCCCGGCCACGTCAAGAACCGCGACCAGCTGATGGACGCGGCTTATGGCGAGCACATCTATGTCGACGACCGCACCATCGACAGCCACATCAAGCGGCTGCGCAAGAAGTTCAAGGCGGTCGACAGCGATTTCGCTCAGATCGAAACCCTTTATGGCGTCGGCTATCGATACCGCGACCGCTGAACCGGCGCCGGCCGCGCCGGCGTCTTCGCGCGGCGCGCCGTCGCCGATCGCGGCCGATGACGAGGCGGCCGGGGCGGCATCGCCCGCTTCGCCGCCGCCCGGGCGCGGCCGCCGCGCCGCCGGGGGCGCACAAAGCCGGAGCCGTCGCTGGCCGATCTCGCCGCTCACCCGACGCATCCTCGCGGTCAACGTGCTGGCCCTGGCGCTGCTGGCCGGTGGGTTTCTCTATCTCGGCAAATATCAGACGAGCCTGATGGGGCAGCAGATCGAATCCTTGAAGATGCAGGGCGAAATCTTTGCCGCGGCACTGGGCGAGGGTGCCGTCCTCGACTCGGCTGACGATGGCGAGATCCTGCTCCCCGACCTGGCTCGGCAGATGATGCGCCGCCTGGTGGCGCCGACCAAAACGCGGGCCCGGCTGTTCGACATCAAGGGCGAGATGATCGCCGACAGCCGCGTGCTGCGGGGGCCCGGCGATGCAGTCCAGATCGTCCCCTTGGCGCCTCCGGCCAGCGCGGGGCCGCTGCGCCACTTTGGGGAAAAAATCTACAACTGGATCGTCGACAAGCTGCCCCGGCGCAAGCGCTACCCCGTATATCGCGAAAGCCTGTTCCAGCGAGCCTCGGATTATGCCGAGGCCGAGCGCGCGCTCAAGGGTCGCATCGGCGAAGCAATCCGCAGCGATCCGGCGACCGGCGGCCTCGTCTTCAGCGTCGCGATCCCGGTGCAGCGCTACAAGGAGGTGCTGGGGGCGCTGGTGCTGTCCACCGGCAGCGGCGAGATCGAGCAGGAGCTGCGCACGGTTCGGCTCGAGCTGTTGCGTATCTTCGGTGTGGCGCTGTTGGTAACGGTGCTGATGTCGTTCTATCTGGCCGGCACGATCGTGCGCCCGATCCGCCGGCTGGCGGCAGCGGCCGAGCGCGCGCGCGGCCGCCGCGCCCGGATCGAGATCCCGGACTTCACCCGGCGCGGCGACGAAATCGGCGATCTTTCCGGCTCGCTGCGCGAGATGACCGACGCCCTGTGGCAGCGGATGAGCGCCATCGAACGGTTCGCCGCCGATGTCGCGCATGAGATCAAGAACCCATTGAGCTCGCTCAAAAGTGCGGTCGAGACCGCGGTGCGGATCGAGGATCCGGCCAACCAGCGGCGGCTGATGGCGATCATCCTCGACGATGTCGAGCGGCTCGACCGACTGATCACCGATATTTCGGACGCCTCGCGCCTCGATGCCGAATTGAGCCGCCTTGAGTTGGCGCCGGTCGACATTGCCGCGATGCTGCACGCCCTCGTCGACGTGCACGAGGCGACCCGCGCCGACGACCGGCCGCGCCTCGTCCTCGATCTTCCCGAGCGCGCGCACCAGCTGGTGGTACCGGGGATCGAGACGCGACTGTCACAGGTGTTCCGCAATGTGATCGCCAACGCGGTTTCGTTCAGCGCACCGCGTGGCGAGATCCGTCTGATCGCACGGCATTCCGGACGGGCGGTGCTGGTTACCGTCGAGGATGGCGGTCCAGGCGTCCCGGGGGACAAGCTCACCGCGATCTTCGACCGGTTCTACAGCGAGCGCCCGGCCGGCGAGAAGTTCGGCACGCATTCCGGGCTGGGACTGTCGATCTCGAAGCAGATCGTCGAGGCGCATCGCGGCATGATCTGGGCGGAAAACCGCAAAAACTCCGGCGGCGTCGTGATCGGCGCGCGGTTTTGCATCCGCTTGCCGGCGCAGTCGTGAGCGCGGTGCTACTGGTTCATGGCACGACAATCGCGATCGAGGGCGACGCGGTCATGCTGCGCGGCCCCTCGGGCGCCGGGAAATCGGATCTCGGGCTGCGTCTGATCGATGATGGTGCCCGCCTTGTCGCCGACGACCAGACCCTGCTGCGGCGCAGCGGCGAGCGGATCGTGGCCAGCGCTCCGGCAACGCTCGCCGGCCTCATCGAAGTGCGCGGCATCGGCATCGTGCGGCTCGAAGCAATCCCTGAGGCGCCGCTGGCGCTGATCGTCGACCTCCTCCCTTTGGGTCAGATCGAGCGCATCCCCGAACCGGGCGTCGAGACTGTGTTGGGGCTCGCCGTCCCCCTCTTCGCCGTCTTCGCCTTCGAAGCCGCCGCCGCGGCAAAGCTGCGTCTCCTCCGGCGCGCGTTGGCGGCGGGCGGATTGCCCGCTATAATCGGGCGATGAGGACCAAGGGTAGTCAAAGCGGCCCTAGGGCGGGCAAAAGCATGCCGCCTGCCCGCGTCCTGCTGGTGACGGGAATGTCCGGGGCCGGCCGGTCGACTGCGCTGAAGGCGCTCGAGGATCTGGGCTACGAGACGTTTGACAATCTGCCGGCGGCCCTGGTCCCCGAGCTGGTCGATAGCGCCGCCGCCGACGGCCCGGCAATCGCGGTCGGCGCCGACGCGCGCACCCGCGGCTTTGCCGACGAGACCATGATCGAGCCGCTCGCCGAAATCGTCGGCCGCAGCGGGCGCCGCCTGGGGGTGCTGTTCATCGACTGTGATGACGTGCGGCTCGAACGGCGCTATACCGAGACGCGACGGCCCCACCCCCTGGCCGGAGACCGCTCGATCATGGATGGCATCCGCCGCGAGCGCCAAGTGGTTTCCGTCCTACGCGACCGCGCTGATCTGGTGATCGATACCTCCGAACTGAGAGCCGCCGATTTGAAGCGGGTGTTGACCGGCCATTTCGCGCTCGACCATCGCGGCATGGGCGTTTTTGTCACCTCCTTTGGCTATCGCGCCGGGATCCCGCGGGAGGCCGATCTGGTCTTCGACGTGCGCTTCCTCGACAATCCGCATTATGTCGACGCGCTGCGAGAGTTGACCGGACGCGACCCGGCGGTGGCCGCGCATATCGAGAGCGACCCGGATTTTGCGCCGTTCTTCGCCCGGCTGTGGCGGCTGCTGCACCCGCTGCTGCCGCGTTACGAAATCAGAGGGAAGACCTATCTTACCATAGCCATCGGCTGCACCGGCGGGCGCCACCGTTCGGTCTACGTCGCCGAGCGGCTGGCCGCGCAGCTGCGCGAAGCGGGATGGCGAACCGAGATCGCCCATCGCGATCTGTCGCCGACGGGTCTCGACGAGCCGATCCGGGCGGGCGTCCGCGCCGCCTCCGGCTGAGCCGCTGCGGCCCGTTTCAACAGAGGAAATTCGATGATCGGCATGGTCTTGGTGACCCACGGGCGGCTCGCGGCGGAATTCGTCGCCGCGCTCGAGCACGTCGTCGGCGCGCAGGCCCAGATCGCCGCCGTCTGCATCGGCCCCGACGATGACATGGAGCAGCGCCGCCAGGAAATCCTGCTCCGGATCACTGAGGTCGACAGCGGCGATGGTGCGGTGCTGTTGACCGACATGTTCGGCGGCACCCCCTCCAATCTGGCGATATCGGTCATGGATCGGGCCAAGATCGAAGTCATCGCCGGGGTTAATCTGCCGATGCTGATCAAGCTCGTCAGCCTGCGGCAAAACGAAAGCCTGGAGCGCACCGTGCTGGGCGCGCAGGAGGCGGGGCGCAAATACATCAACGTCGCTTCGCAATTGCTGACCGACGCCTGCCGATGAACGACGGCCCCGCCAACGGCCCGCTAATCGGTCCGGCGGCCGGCGTGCCGAGCGTGGTGCGGCGGATCGCGACGATCTGCAACCAGCGCGGGCTGCACGCCCGCGCCTCGGCCCGCTTTGTCAAGACCGCGGCGCAGTTCGAGGCCGATGTCTGGGTGAGTAAGAACGGCACCGAGGTCTCTGGCCGCTCGATCATGGGGCTGATGATGCTGGCCGCGGCCCCGGGCACGGCGATCGAGCTGAGCGCCAGCGGGCCGCAAGCTGCGGAGGCGGTGGCGGCGCTGGCCAAGCTGATCGAATGCAAGTTCGATGAGGATTGACGACGACGCCGGGCTGACCGAGGCGAGCAGCGCCGCCGAACAGAGATTGACCGGGCTCGGCGTGTCGCCGGGGATCGCCATCGGACCGGCGTATGTCGGCGATGGCGGCGAGCTTCCGGTCCATGAGAGCCACATCCCGGAGACCGAGATCGACGCCGAGCGCGGCCGCTTCGCCGAAGCGGTGGCGGTTTCGCTGAAACAGCTGCGCAAGCTCAAGACCAAGGCCGCCAACCTTCCCGAATCCGCCGCCGAGGAGATCGGCTATCTGCTCGACGCCCATCTGGCAATGCTGTCGAACTCGCGCCTGGTGCGCGGCGTCGACGAGCGGGTTCGCCGGTCCCGGATCAACGCCGAGCGCGCGGTCGAGATCGAGATCGACGAAATCGCCAAGAGCTTCGCGGCGATGCGCGATTCGTACCTGGCGGCGCGGATCGAGGATATTCGCGTCGTCGGCACGCGGCTGATTCGCAACCTGATCAAAAAGCCCTACGTCGCCTATTCGGGTGTGCCGGAGGGGGCGATCATTCTCGCCGATGAGCTGACCCCGGCCGATACCGCGCTGATGGATCCGCGGCGGATCGCCGGCTTTGCCACCCAGTTCGGCGGCGCCGACAGCCATACCGCGATCGTGGCGCGCGCCTTGGGGCTGCCGGCGGTGCTCGCGGTACCGGCGCTGGTCGCGCAGGCGCGGGCGGCGGCGATCGTGGTGGTCGACGGCACCGAGGGCGCCGTGATCATCGACCCCTCGCCCGAGACCATCGCCGACTATGAGGCGCGGCGCGGCCTGCTGGTGCGCGAGCAGCGTCATCTGACCCGTCTGCGCCGGCTGCCGGCGGCAACCCGCGACGGCGTCGAGATCACCCTCGAGGCCAATCTCGAACTGCCGGTCGAGCTGACGCAGGCGACTGCCAACGGAGCCATGGGGCTGGGTCTCGTCCGCTCCGAGTTCCTGTACATGAACCGCGATGATCTGCCGGGCGAGGAGGAGCAATACGCGGTGTTCTCGGGCCTGGTGCGCGGCATGGAAGGCAAGCCCGTGACGGTGCGCACCTTCGACCTCGGCGGCGACAAGCTCGCCCGCTCGATGAGCGACCATTACCTCCCGGCCGACAACCCGGCGCTCGGTCTGCGCGCGATCCGCCTCTCCCTGCAGGACCGCCGCCTGCTTGATCCGCAGCTGGCGGCAATGCTGCGCGCCGCCGCCGAGGGGCCGTTGCGCATCCTGTTGCCGATGATCTCGGCGCCCGGCGAAATCCGCCAGGTGCGCGAGGCGATGGAGCAGGTCGCCCGCCGGCTGCGGCGGCGCGGCGTGCCGGTGCCCAAGCCATTGCCGCCGCTGGGGGCGATGATCGAGGTACCGGGCGCGGCGCTTGCCGCCGACGCGCTCGCCGCCGAGGCCGATTTCTTTGCCATCGGCACCAACGATCTGATCCAATACACGCTAGCGATCGACCGCAGCGACGAGCAGGTGGCGCATCTCTACAACCCGCTGCACCCGGCGGTACTGCGCCTCATCCAATTCGCGATCGAGGCGGCGCTGCGCCGCGGCATGCCGATCAGCATCTGCGGCGAGATGGCCGGCGAGCCGCGCTTTACCGCGCTGTTGCTCGGGCTCGGCCTGCGCGATCTGTCGATGGCACCGCGCAATATCCCGCGGGTCAAACAGCGCATCCGCAACCTCGACATGGTGGCCGCCACACGGCGCGCCCGCGCCATCATGGATCAATCGGATTCGGGCCGCATCGCCGCCCTGATCGACGATTTCAACGCGGTCGCCTGGCCACACTGATCGCCGGCCCCCGGAACGTCGGAATTCCTCGGGCGGCGCGCGCCGGGGCAAACCAGGGCTGCATCGGCCGGTGGCGCAAACCGGTGGCGCCATGCCGGGCCCGCGGCTTAGATTGCGCCGATCAAGGTCAATCAGGAGAGACCGGAACATGGCTATCGGCGCAGAACTTCTAACCGGCGCGCTCGCCGGCATCGCCTTTGTCGGATGCAGCCTGGCGAATGCGCGCCCGGCGCATGCCGCCCAAGGTTCGGCCCGGCCCGGGCGGCGGCGCGAGGTCGCGGTCAACGGCAAGCGGGTCAAGACTGTCGACATCCACGCCCATACCATCGTTCCGGAGGCGGCGGCGGTGATCAACCATCCGCTGGAGGCGCCGGGACTGCTGTGGTCGAACCTCTCCGATCGGATCGCCGAGATGGACGCCGAGGGGATCGATATCGAAGCGCTGAGCATCAATCCCTACTGGTATCGCGCCGACCGCGACGCCTCGGCCGAGCTGATCCGGATCCAGAACGAGAAGCTGGCCGAATTCTGCGCCGCCACTCCGGACCGCTTTGTCGCCTTCGCCACGGTGGCGCTGCAGCATCCGCAGCTGGCGGTCGAGCAGCTCGAGCACGCGGTCAAGAAATTGGGGCTGCGCGGTCTGTCGATCGGCGGCAGCGTCGCCGGGCAGGAATTGGCCGATCCGAAGTTCCACCCGGTCTGGGCCAAGGCCGAGGAGCTCGGCATTCTGATCTTCATGCACCCGCTCGGCACCAGGGAGTTGGAGCCGAGCGGCCGGCTCGGCGGCAGCGGCCTCTTGACCAACACGATCGGCAACCCGCTCGAAACCACGATCGCCCTGTCGCATCTGATCTTCGAGGGGACGCTCGACCGCTTTCCGGGCCTGAAGATTTGCGCCGCGCATGGCGGCGGGTTTCTGCCGTCCTACGCCAACCGCTCGGATGCGGTGATCACGACCTTTCCGAACCGGGTCGGGCCATTGCCGAAAAAGAAACCGACGCAGTACCTGAAGGACGGCCAGCTCTATTTCGACACGATCATGTTCACCCCGGAAGGGATGCGCCATCTGATCGCCGAAACCGGCGTCGGCCAGATCATGATCGGCACCGACTACCCGTTCCCGTGGAACAAGGTGCCGGTCGACCATGTCCTGTCGATCCCGGGCTTGAGCGACGCCGAGCGCATCGCGATCCTCGGCGGCACCGCCGCCAAGCTGCTCGGCATCGAGGGGTAACCCGTCAGCGGCAACGGAGGCGCGGCCTGCCCGATGACAGCTCCCGTAAAGCAGGGCGGACGGGCGGGCCGGCTTCACTGAACCGCAAGCCGGGGAACGGCACGACGGGAGGAAATGATGCAGGCGGATTACGTGATCGTCGGCGCCGGCTCGGCCGGGTGCGTCCTGGCCAACCGGCTGAGCGAGGACCCGGCCACGCGCGTCGTCCTGATCGAGGCCGGCGGCCCCGACCGCAACCCGCTGATCCATATCCCGGCCGGCTACATGAAATTGCTCGACCACCCGACGATCACTTGGGGCTTTACCGCCGAGCCCGACCCCGGCACCAACGGGCGCGCCATCCCCTACCCGCGCGGCCGGGTGCTGGGCGGCTCGTCGTCGATCAACGGCATGATCTATGTCCGCGGCCAGCCCGAGGATTTCGATCATTGGGGCCAGCTCGGCAACCGCGGCTGGTCGTGGGACGATGTGCTGCCCTACTTCAAGAAAGCCGAGAGCTGGGAGGGCGAGGCCGACGAGTTTCACGGCGCGGACGGGCCGCTCTTGACCTCGAACGCCGCCGACCGGCCGCTGCTTGTGCCACACGATGATCGCGGCCGGGCAGGAGATCGGCCTCGAATACCGCAAGGACGTCAACCATCTGCCGCCCGGCGCCGGCGACAGCATCGGCTGGGTCCAGCAGACCCGTCGCGGCCGGCGCCGGCAGAGTGCCGCGCGCACCTATCTGCGGGCGGCCAAAAAACGGCCGAACCTGCGCATCGTCACCGGCGCCCTGGTGCAGCGGGTGCTGTTCGACGGCACCCGCGCGACCGGCGTCGAGTACCGCCGCGGCGGCGCCGTCGAGCGGGTCGACGCCGGGCGCGAGGTGATCCTGGCCGCCGGCGCCATCGGCTCGCCGCACCTGCTGCAATTGTCGGGGGTCGGCGATCCCGATCATCTCGGCCGCGTCGGCATCGAAGTGCGACACGCGCTCCGCGGGGTCGGGCGGAATTTCCAGGACCATTACATCGCCCGCGTCGCCTGTTCGGTTGCCGGCGCCAAGACCTTGAACGAAAAGGCGCGCGGCCTGCCGCTGGCCGGCGAGGTGCTGCGCTACCTGGTCGCCGGCACCGGCATGCTGACCTATGCCTCGTCGCTGGTCTGCGCCTCGGCCAAGGTGCTGGAGGAATTGGCGACGCCCGACGTGCAATGCCTGTTCTCGCCGGGGAGCTTCGCCCCGGGGCCGGTGCGGCGGCTCGACGACAAGCCCGGCATGACCATCGGCATGTGGCAGATGCGGCCCTTGTCGCGCGGCTATGTCGAGGCGAAATCGCCGGACCCGGCCGAGCAGCCGGCGATCAACCCGCGCTATCTGGCCGAGGATACCGACCGGCGCTGCGTCGTCGGCGGGCTCAAGCTGGCGCGGCGGCTGTTCGCGGCCCCGGCGATCAGTCGCTACGTCGTGGCCGAGACCATTCCCGGCGCCGATGTGAAGAGCGACGACGAACTCCTCGACTATGCGCGGCAATATGGCTCGACCGTGTTCCATGCGACCTGTAGCTGCCGGATGGGAAGCGACCAGATGGCGGTGGTCGACGACCGGCTGCGGGTGCACGGGCTCGAGCGGCTGCGGGTGGTCGATGCGTCGGTGATGCCGGCGGTGACCTCGACCAACACCAACGCGCCGACGATCATGATCGCCGAAAAGGGCGCGGCGCTGATCCTGGCCGACGCCGGCAGCTGAGCCCGGCAGCGCCGAGAGGCGGCGCTATCGCCGCCGGTAATAATGGTGTTTGGCTCGAACCGGCTCCGGATGGAGGGCGGCCAAGCGCCGATTAAGCTCCTCTGCTGTGGTCGGGCTCATCTCGATGCCGACCCAGCCATAGCCGGGGTGAAGTACCGCCAGATCGATGTTGGCCCCGTCCTTCTGCACCCACCAGCGGCCCACGGTGGCAACGTTTATCTTGGTTCCGGGCGAAGGGTCCCGCGCCGGGCGAGGCGGCTTCATGTCGGCGCGCATCTGCGCCAACTCGGCGATCATGTCGTCCACCTGGGCCGCGTCCAAGACATAGGCGGCCGAAGGCGCGTTCGGCGACTTTATGGTCAGGCTGGTTTTCTGCGGGTTCAAGCCCAATACCGGCACGGTCTTTTCTTGCGCCGACGAATGGAAACTGCCGCACAATAGTATTGATAGACCGACAATTGTTGCGCTAACTGCGCTCGGGACATGACGCTTCATCGCTTTCCCCGTCTGGATCGTCGCCGGTTTGGCGGAAATGCATAGCCTAGGCGGGCTGCTCGCGCCACCGATATCCTGGTGGAATCGCGGCGTGGCCACGCACTCCCGAGCACGGCGGCGCCCGCACCAAATGGGGCACCGGGACCGGGTTCGCCCGCACCAATCCGCGGATCCGCACCAAGCATGGTGTTTGACAAACGCGCACCGCTACCCGCCGCCACGATCCTGTTCCACCTGTTATTTGCAGGTGATTAACAGGTGGCACCCGGCTTTGACGCCGCCCGACGCTGGCACCCGAGCCACCGATCCGGCCGACCTATAGCATGCGATTATGGCAATCCGTCGATTGGCGTGGCCGCTCGCTTTCGCTAAAACCCCGATCCTGGGCGCGCAGACCGTAGACCTTGGTGACGCAGCCTGGCGGAACCGCGGCGGCGGGCCGATGTTTGGCACCGGGACCGTTGCCGTCAGGCGCGGAAGCGGTCGCCCATTTGATTGTTTAGCCTCGAAGGGAAACTCGTCAGATGGCGGCAAATCTCGACAAATATCTCGACCTGCTGCAGCAGAAGAAGGCGTTCGCCAATCTCGCCACGATAATGCCCGACGGCACCCCGCAGGTGACGCCGGTGTGGTTCGACTACCACGCCGGAAAGATCCGGGTGAACACCGCCCGGGGCCGCACCAAGGCGCGCAACCTGAAGCCCGGGGCGCCGGTGGCGCTGGCGATCATGGACCCCGACAACGCCTATCGCTACGTCCAGGTCCGCGGCCGAGTGACGAGCGCCACCGAACAGGGCGCCGACGCGCATATCGACGCGCTGGCCAAGAAATATCTCGACAAGGACAAGTATCCGTTTCGCCAGCCGGGCGAAGTGCGCGTCATGTACGAGATCGAGCCCGCTTCGGTCTCCGGCATGAGCTGAGCGGCCAGAGCTGAGCAGGCGGGGCGACGCCTGGCGGGTGCGCCCGACGTTCAGCGGTCCCGGCGCGTTAGTTCACATCGCGGATTTCGCGGCGTGGATCGTGCGCCACAGGCGCTCGGGGGTGGCGGGCATTTCGAGGTGGCGGATGCCGAGCGGGGAAAGCGCGTCGATCAGCGCGTTGCCGACCGCCGGCAAGGCGCCGACATTGCCGGCTTCGCCCGCCCCCTTGACGCCCAGCGGGTTGGTCTTGGTCGGCACTGGGTTGCTGTCGCAGTGGACCGCGGACAAGTCGCCGGCGCGCGGCATCGCGTAATCCATGAACGAGCCGGTCAAGAGCTGGCCCGAAGCTGGATCGAAGCGGATGTCCTCCATCAGCACCTGGCCGACGCCCTGGGCGATGCCGCCGCAGATCTGGCCCTCGAGCAATAACGGGTTCAGCACCGTGCCGACATCGTCGACGACACTATAGCGCTGGATCTCGACCAGCCCGGTTTCCGGGTCGATCTCGAGCTCGCAGATATGCACCCCGTTGGGGAAATTCTGCTGCTTCGAGGTAAAGGTGGCGGCGGCGATCAGCCCCGGCTCCATGTCGTCGGGCAGGTCCGGCGGGTTGAACGAATGGGTCGCGACCTCGCCGATGGTCAGGGCGCGGTTCGAGCGCGGCGCGGTAAAGAGGCCATCGTCGAAAGCGACCTCGCCCGCCTCGGCGCCGAGCAGATGGGCGGCGATCGCCTTGGCCTTGACCACGATCTTCTCGGTCGCGAGATAGACCGCCGAGCCGCCGAGAGCGGCCGAGCGCGAGCCGCCGGTGCCTTCGCCGTTCGCCACCTTGTCGGTGTCGCCCTGCACGTAGTGCACCTGGCTGGGATCAATGCCGAGCCGGTCGCAGAGGAGTTGTTTGTAGACCGTTTCGTGGCCCTGGCCCTGGGTGATCGAGCCGGAGACGAGGCTCACGGTGCCGCCGCGATCGAAGCGGATCTCGGCCGCCTCGAACCCGCCGGCGGCGGCGCGCTCGATCGTGTTGGAGAGGCCGAGGCCGCGCAACCTGCCGCGGGCCCGCGCTTGCGTGCGGCGCACTTCGAAGCCGGAAACATCGGCGAGCTGCAGCGCCAGGTCGAGGTTCTTGGCGAATTCGCCGCAATCATAGGTGAAGGTCAGCCCCGATTTGAACGGCATCGCCTCGGGCGGGATCATGTTGCGCCGGCGCAATTCCAGCTTGTCGATGCCGAGCTCGGCGGCGGCCTCGTCGACAATCCGCTCGATCACATAGGCGGCCTCGGGCCGGCCGTTGCCGCGATAGGCGCGCACCGGGTTGGTGTTGGTGTAGACCGCGGTCACCTCGGCCCGCACCGCGGGCGTGCGGTAGACCCCGGCCAAGGTGCCGAGATTGGCGACAAAGGCGTTGGAGCCGGCCTGCGGATAGGCGCCGACCGCGGCGATCGTCCTGACCCTGAGGCCGAGGAACATGCCGTCGCGGTCGAGCGCGAGCTCGGCCTCGGTGACGTTGTCGCGGGCCTGGGCGTCGCCCATGAAGGCTTCGCTGCGGGTGCTGGTCCATTTGACCGGCCGACCGACCGTTTTCGCGGCCAAGCAGGACCAGCGCCACCTCGTTGTAGATCGCCGATTTCATGCCAAAGCTGCCGCCGATGTCGCCGGCGACGACGCGCACCCGGCTTTCCGGCACCTTCAACACCTGGCGCGCCAGCTCGGCGCGGTAGCCGTGGACGCGCTGCAAGGTCGTGTAGATGGTCCAGCGGTTCTCGGCCGGGTTGTAGTCGCCGATCGCCCCGCGCGGCTCCATGCTGGCGGCGGTCACCCGGTTGATCACAAAGCGGCGGCGCACGACATGCGCGGCGCCGGCGAAGGCCGCCTCGGTCGCCGCCGGGTCGCCCTCGGGATGGAAGAAGGCGACGTTGCCCGCGGCCTCGTCCCAGACCAGCGGGGCATTGGGCTCGACGGCATCCGCGGTCGAGACGATCGCCGGCAGCGGCTGGTAATCGACCTGGATCAGCTCGGCCGCGTCCGCCGCCTGGTCCTTGGTCAGGGCCACGACAAAGGCGACGTAATCGCCGACCCAGCGCACCCGGTCGCGGACCAGCGCCGGAAAGCGCGGCCGGAACGAGGGCGAGCCGTCGCGCAATTTGAGGCCGCTCGGGCTCGGCAGGTCGCCCCAGCCCGAGGCTTCCCATTCCGCCCCGGTCAACACCGCCAGCACTCCGGGCGCCGTCCTGGCCGAGCCCGCGTCGACCCTGCGGATGCGCGCGTGGGCGTGGGGCGAGCGCAGCACATGAGCCGAAGACCATGCGCGGCAGCACCATGTCGTCGACATAGCGCCCGCCGCCGCGCAAGAGCCGCGGATCCTCGAACCGCGGCACCGCCTGACCCACCGCAAAATCACCCATGATTGGACTCCTGATCAGCCGGGCGAAGCGTCTCTGGTTAAGGCGGCTCTGGTTCGGGGATCTCGATCACGCCGCCATCCAGCCGCCGTCGACATTGTAGGCCGCACCGGTGACATAGCTCGCCCGCCCGGACAACAGCCAGACCACCATCTCGGCGATTTCCGCGGGCGCGGCCATGCGCTTGAGCGGCGTCTGGGCGATGATCGCCGCACCGCGCCGGCGCATCACTTCCTCGGTCATCGGCGTCTCGACATAGCCCGGACAGACCGCGTTGACCCGGATCCCGGCCTCGGCATACTCGATCGCCGCGGTCCTGGTCAGCCCGACCACGCCATGCTTGGCGGCGACATAGGCTGACGCGGTCGGCAGTCCGGCGAGGCCGGCGATCGAGGCGGTGTTGACGATGGCGCCGCCGCCCTGCGCCTGCATTTGCACGAGTTCGTGCTTCATGCACAGCCACACGCCCTTGAGGTTGACCGCGATCATCCGGTCGAAGGCTTCCTCGGACCAATCCGCGGTCTTCCGGCCGGCGGCGTCGACCTGCCAGCCGGCGATCCCGGCATTATTGAAGGCGCAATCGAGCCGGCCATAGGCGGCGGTCACCGCCTCGATCATCGCCCGGACGTCGGCGTCGCGAGCCACATCGCCGGTCAGCGACATCGCCTGTCCGCCGGCGGCATTGACCAGCGCTACGGTCTCGCGCGCGGCTTCAGCGGCGATGTCGGCGACCGCGAGGCGGGCCCCTTCGCGGGCCAGGGCGAGTGCGGTCGCCCGGCCGATGCCGCCACCGCCGCCAGTCACCAGCGCCGATTTTCCGTCGAGCAATCCGGCCATCGTTCCCTCCCGGTCTGGCTTCAGCCGCTAGAAAGAGTGCGCCCGTGCCGGCCGGCGCCCGGTCTGCCGGCGGCTGCCGCCAGGAAGCGCGTGGGGACCCAGCGCGGGGCCAGGTCACCTTTGCCTCCTGTCGCGCCGGGCGAATGCGGTTCGCGCCGGCTGGTCCAGCCTATCTGCCTCAACCCCGCTCGATCAATGATAGCCGCCAGTCGGGCTCGGGCCGGTAATGACGCAGTGCACGCTGGAGTTGCCGCCGCCGTAATAGGCGCAATCGCTCAGCGAGCAGCCGGCGAGCGCGGCCAGATTGAAGACGATCGCCGCGATCAGCAACAAAGAGCGCATCAGCTTCTCGCCGAAGTTTGAACAGCTTGGTGACTGGGTAGGGGCTAGGCGGAGGCGCGGCGCCGGCGGGATCGGCTCATTTGAGCTGGTTGGCGAAGCCGGCGATGCCGGCATTGGCGCAAGCCTCGTCCTTGTCGCCGCCCGGCGAGCCGCTGACCCCGATGGCGCCGACCACCTCGCCGCCGGCCTTGAGCGGCATGCCGCCGTCGAGTGCGATGGTGCCGGCGGTGTCCTTGAGCCCGGCGATTGCCGGGTCGCTCAAGACGCGGTGCGCCCATTGCCCGGAGGGCTGCTTGAAGGTCAGCGCGGTAAAGGCCTTGCGCCGGCTGGTGACGAGCGTGTGCGGACCCGCCCCGTCATCGCGAAAGGCGATCTTGACCAGCCCGTCGCGATCGAGGACGGTCACGCTGACATGGTTGCCGTCGGCGCGGCATTTGGCGAGCGCCGCCTCGGCGATCCCGCGGGCGAGATCGAGCGACAGCGTCTTGACGGTGATCAGGGTGCAGCTGGCGCAGCAACAGCCGCCGGGGTCGGCGGCCGAGGCCGGCATCGCCCAAGCGACGAGCGCCAGCGCGACAGCCGGAAGGGATGCGGTCAGACGAGCGACAGGCATTTTTTGATCCTCGCTAAACCAACCCTGCCGCAGCGGCCCAAGCGCTGCCGAGCCAATGACACTCGAATGGAGAGGTGCGGATGAGGCTCTACACCTATTACCGCTCGCAGGCGAGCTTCCGCGTGCGCATCGCCCTCAATTTGAAAGGACTTTCGCACGAGGACAGTTTTTTGCACCTCGAACGCGGCGATCAGTTCGCCGCCGAATACCGGGCGCTCAATCCGCAAATGATGGTGCCGACCCTGATCGACGGGACGACCGAATTGTTCCAGTCGCTGGCGATCCTCGAATATCTCGAGGAGCGGCACCCGCAGCCGCCGCTGTTGCCGGCCGAGCCCGAGGCGCGCGCCTGGGTGCGCGGGCTGGCGCTGATCAATGCCGCGGATTCGCATCCGCTGATCGTGCCGCGGGTGCGCCACTACCTCGAGGATGTGCTCGGGCTCGACGAGGGGCGGCGGCTCGACTGGATCCGGCATTGGCTGGGGTTGGGGCTGGAGGCGATCGAAGCCCGTCTCGCCAGCCATCCGCAGAGCGGCGAATTCTGCCATGGCGAGCGGCCGACGATCGCCGATATCTGCCTGGTGACCCAGGTGACCCCGGCGCAGACATTTGCCTGCCCGCTCGGGGGTTATCCGCGGGTGATGCGGGTCTATGGGCGCTGCATGGCGCTCCCGGCGTTTGCCGACGCCCAACCCTCGCGCCAGCCCGATGCCGAATAAGAATCGCGCGGCAGCGTGGCGCGCGTTCGGCGGGGTGGACGCGGGGTTAATAATTTGTCAGGATCGGCCCGGCTGGTTGTAAATTGCGGCGCTCACATGATGCTTCGGGTCCCGACTGCCGTGGCGGTCGCCGTCTGCGCCAATCTCCTGACGGCGGGCGCGGTCGATGCGGCGTCGTGCAACGCCAAATCGCACCACGATTGCCTGAGCATGCCGGGGACCGTCAGCTTCAGCACGGTGCCCGACATTTCGCAACAGATCGTCGGCGATGAGCCCTCCGCCAAACAGCCGCCGACCAGCACCCTCGAAGCCCCGCCGATCAGCACCTATACCGGACCGACGGTCGGGATCAACTCGATGGCGAGGGCGCCGACGGTCGGCTATTACTGGTCGTTGGATCCGGATACCAGCAGCCGCTGAAACGGACCCGGTCGCCGCGGCTCACCCGGTCGAGCCTGGGCGTGCCCGCGCGTGCGCTTCGAGAAGCGCCTCGACATCGGCATCGGCGAGCTGGGCGAAATCGTCGTAATGGGCGCTGACGGCGAAGAACGGGCTCGGGGTGGCGAGACACACGATCTCGTCGGCTTCGGTCCGCAGCGCGTCGAGCGTGTCCTGCGGCGCCACCGGCACGGCGAGCACGATCCGGCCGGCACCGGCTGCTCGCAGCGCGCGCAACGCCGCCCGCACGGTGCTGCCGGTGGCGATCCCGTCATCGACGACGATGACGGTCCGGCCGGCGACCGGCGCCGGCGGCCGGGTCCCGCGATAGCGGCCGCGGCGGCGCTCGATCTCGGCGAGCAACACCTTGGTTTCGGCGGCGATGTAGTCGGGATCGACGGCAAAGGCGGCGGCGAGCCGCTCGTCGATCAGCACCTGCGGCGCGGCACCGTCGGCGACCGCGCCCAGCGCCAGCTCGGGCTGGCCCGGCACGCCGATTTTGCGCACCAGCACGATGTCGAGCGGCGCGTCGAGGCCGAGCGCAATCTCGTAGCCGACCGGAACCCCGCCGCGCGGCAGGGCCAGCACCAGCGGCCGCTCGGCGGGCAGGTGCTGCAACCGTGGCAAAAGCGCTCGGCCGGCGGCGCGGCGATCGGCGAACATGTCGCAGCCCTCGGGTTGGGGCAGACCGTTGCCCAGATATGGGATCGCCCGCCGCGCCCGCCAGGAGTGCTGCGGTGACCCGCGTGGCGTTGCCGCCGGCGGCTCCCAGCCGGGCCGAGCGCCGGGCCGATCTCATCGTCCTCGGCGGCGGCTTCATCCTCGGTGCGATTGCGGCGGTCGGGTTGCTGAGGTTGGCGTTGGTCCGCGGCAATCCCCGCCTGGTGGCCGGCGTCAGCGTCTATGTCGCGGGACTGCTGGCGATGCTCGGCTGCTCATTCGCCTATCGCGCGGCGCTCGAGCCGCGGCGGCGCCAGTTTCTTCGCCGGTTCGATCACGCCGCGATCTTCGCGATGATCGCCGGCTCGGCGACGCCCTTTGCGCTCGCCCGGGTCGGGGCGCGCGGGGTGATCGTCGCGGCGGCGCTATGGACCGTGGCCGGGCTCGGGATCGCCTTCAAACTGCGCTTTCCGATCGGCGGCATTCGCCGCTCCGCGATCTTTTACCTGGTGCTCGGCTGGGTCAGCCTGGTCGCGGTCGGCCCGGCGATTTCGGCCAAGACGGTGATGTTGATCGCCGCCGGCGGCATCTGCTATTCCGCCGGCATCCCGTTTCTGTTGACCTGGCGCAGTCCCTATCGGCTGGCGATCTGGCATGGTTTTGTGCTGGCCGGTGCCGCCTGCCATTTTCTCGCGATCGTTACCGGCGTCGTCCTGGCGTAAGCGCGATCGCCGGCTGGCACCGGACCAATGGGGACGAATGGCTGCCCGGCGAATGGCTGCCGCAAAGCCGGCTTGCCACCGCCGCAGGCCGCGACAATTTCAGCGCCGGCCACGCCCAGGTTTCGAGTTCAGCGGGCGAGGTCGCTGACCAGCGAAAAGGCCGAGTTGCGGCTTTCCTGCCCGCGATAGACCTGCAGGTTTTCGAGCACCCGCTGCACATAGAGCCGGGTCTCGTCGATCGGGATGGTTTCGATCCAGTCGACCATGTCGACCTTGCCGCCGCGCGGGTCGCCGTATTCGGCGAGCCACTGCCGCACCCGGCCGGGACCGGCATTGTAGGCGGCGATCGCCAGCCCGTAGGAGCCGCCGAAATCATCGATCAGGTGCTGCAGATAGCCGCGCCCGAGGGTGATGTTGTAGAGGCCGTCGGTCGTCAGCCGCGCCGGCTCGAACGGCAGCTGCAGCTGGGTGGCCATATAGTCGGCGGTCGCCGGCATCAATTGCATCAGCCCGCGCGCGCCAACCGGGCTCAGCGCGTCGGTCTCGAACGCGCTTTCCTGGCGCACGATCGCGAACAGCAGGGCATGCTCGGTGTCGCCGCCGGGCGGCAGCGCGATCGTCGGATAGCCGTGAATCATCAGCGGGGTTCCGGCCGCAATCGCGCGCTTGGCGACGGCGATGGCAAGATCGATGCGGCGGTTCTGCTCGGCCAGAGCGGCGAGCATGGCGAATTCGGTCGGGGTGGTGGCGGCGTTGGCCAGGTGCAGCAGGAAGGTCCTGGCGTGGGCTTGGTCGCCGAGCGCGAAAAAGATCCGGGTCGCGCGCACCAGGTCGTTGCCGTCGAAAGCGGCGGTTTCGGCGGTGGTCGGCACCGGTTCGGCCACCGGGTGCGGCGGCGCGTCGTCGCCGAGTTGGTGGGCGGCGAGCTGGCCGTAGAACGTCGCCATGTGCTCGGCCCCGGCGGCGTACCATTTCCGGGCGAGGGCCGATTTCTGCTCGGCCTCGGCCGCCCGTCCGCCCCAATAGCCGGCCCTCGATTTGGCGTAGGGCGTGTCGGCCCGGATCAGGATGTGCGAGAAATGGCCGAAGGCCAGCGCCGGGTCCTTCTTGAAGCGCAGGGCGATATAGCCGAGCAGGAATTCGGCGTCGGAATCGGCCTTGCCGGCAAGCGCGCCGTGCTGGTCGGCGAGGCGGTAGGCGAGGTCGGCGTTGCCGCCAGCGAGCAGCTGCCGGGCGATGATTTGGCGCTCATGCCACCAGGCCGCCGGATGCACCGGATCGCCGGCATTGGCTTCGAGCATCGCCGTCGCCTGGTCGGTCAAACCGCGTTCGCGGGCCCAGCGCACCTCCTCGTAACGCAGGCCGGGGTCGGCGCGCAGCTGCACCGGGACCCGCGCGACCAGGGTCTCGGCCCCCGGGAATTGAGCGGCGAGCGCGAGGCGGGCCAGGGCCAGGGTCCGCCACTCGACCGGCACCCGCGGCAGCATGCGCCGCACCGCCTCGTTGTGTCCGCCCCAGAGCAAGCGGTCGAGCCGGGCCACGTCGTCCTGCGGGCGGATCGCGCCGGAATGGCTGGCGAGAAAGCGCTGTTCGTCGGTCGCGTTGAAATCGCCGTTGATCCACACCGCGCGCAGCGCCGCCGTGCCGGCGGCGGTGTCGCCGGCGTTGAGCAAGATCTCGGCGGCGCGGACCTGGCCCGCGGCGCTGAGCGGCGGGTAGCGCTTGAGCCAGTCGGCGGCGACCGCGTCGCTCTCGCCGGCGAGCGCCTCCTCGGCGTGCCGACGCAGCGCGTTCTGGTGCGGCCAGCCGGGATGTTTGGCGACGAAATCGGCGATATCGGCAAACCGGCCGGGAGCGCCGGGGCTCGCATAATCGAGCCAGTGCAGCATCTTGAGCGGCAGCGGATCGGTGATCGGCGCGGCCTCGGCATAGGCCCGGTTCCAATCGCCGGCTTCGGCCGCTGCCAGCACCGTGCGCGCGGCGGCGAGATCGGACGGGGACAGCGTCTGGGCCCCCGCCGCTCCGGCCAAAGCCGTCGCCAGGGTAATCGAAAGAAAAAGGCGGTTGACGGCGAGCAAGGTTGGCCCCCCTTCCTTGCCGAATCAAAGATGAGGCAAGCTTGATTACTGGTTTTTGGCCGGTGGGGCAAGCCTGCGGCGGGGTTTGCGGGCGCCGGCGCGGCCGCCACCCCCGGCCGTCGCCAATGTTGAAGCCGGCGGCGGCGAAGACTATCGTGTTTTTTCGAGGCTGCGATGCGGGAGGAAACGATGTTCAAAGGATCGCTGGTCGCGCTGATCACCCCCTTCCGCAACGGGGGCATCGACGAGGGCGCGTTTCAGGAACTGGTGACGTGGCAGGTCGGCCAGGGGACGCACGGGCTGGTGCCGTGCGGCACCACCGGGGAATCACCGGCATTGCACGACGACGAGCATCGCCGCGTCGTCGCGCTCTGCGCCGAGGCGGCCAACCGCCGGGTTCCGGTCATCGCCGGCACCGGCACCAACTCGACCGATCACACGATCGCGCTGACCCGGCAGGCGAAGGAGGCCGGCGCCGACGCCGCGCTGATCGTCTGCCCCTATTACAACAAGCCGACGCAAGAGGGGCTCTATCAGCATTTCAAGGCGGTGCACGACGCGGTCGACCTGCCGATCGTGGTCTACAACATCCCCGGCCGCTCGGCGGTCGATATGTCGAATGCGACGATGGCGCGCCTCGCCAAGCTGCCCAACATCGTCGGGGTCAAGGACGCGACCAACGATCTCGCCCGGCCGCTCAGGATGCGGGTCGAGATCGGCGGCGACTTTTCGCTGCTGTCGGGCGAGGATGCGACCGCGGTCGCCTATCTGGCGCAGGGCGGCGATGGCTGCATCTCGGTCACCGCCAACGTGGCGCCGCGGCTGCTCTCGGAAATGCACGAGGCCTGGCAGAAGGGCGAGGTCGCGACCGTGCGCCGGATCAACGAGCGGCTGATCCCGCTGCACGACGCGCTGTTTGCCGAAACGAGCCCAGCCCCGGTCAAATACGCGGCCTCGCTGCTCGGCAAATGCGCGCCGGCGGTGCGCCAGCCCTTGTGGCAGACCACGCCCGAGACCCAGGACCGGGTGGCGCGGGCGATGCGCGGCGCCGGGCTGCTCAATTGAAGCGGCGGATGAACCGGCGGAACTGAGCCGGCTGAACCGAGGTCCCCAATGCGGGCGATGCGGGCGGCCGACCATTATGTCGCGCAGAACCGGCGCGCCCGCCACGACTACCTGATCGAGGACACGCTCGAAGCCGGCCTGGTGCTGCACGGCACCGAGGTCAAGGTGCTGCGCAAGGGCCAGGCCAGCATCGTCGAGGCCTATGCCAGCGAGAGCGGTGGCGAACTCTTTCTG
The DNA here is from genome assembly GCA_963755435.1 of uncultured Alphaproteobacteria bacterium. Lineage (GTDB taxonomy): Bacteria > Pseudomonadota > Alphaproteobacteria > ATCC43930 > CGMCC-115725 > AP-15. The sequence goes on along the minus strand of CAVWJX010000005.1, from coordinate 403,583 downwards.
GTCAACGCCAACATCCCGGAATACGCCGCCTCGGCGCATTTCAACCACGAGCCGCGGCGGCCGCGAAAGCTGTTGCTGCACCGCAAGGAGGTCGACCGGCTGTTGGGCGCGATCCGCCGCGAGGGGGTGACGGTGGTGCCGCTGTCGATTTATTTCAACGAGCGCGGCCGCGCCAAGATCGAACTCGGCCTGGCCCGGGGCAAGCGCAAGGCCGACAAGCGCGAAGCCGAAAAGGCGCGCGACTGGCAGCGCAGCCGAGCCCGCATCCTGCGCGGGCGCAACGCCTGCTGAAAGCGGGTCGCGGATGCGCGATCCGCGCCGGCTCGCAGGCAATGGCTAGGGAGGAGAGGCATGATCCCACGATTGCCAAACGGCCGACTGACCCGGCGCAGCCTGCTCGCGGCCGGCTCAGCTTTGATCCCGGCGCTGGCTCGCGGCCAGCCGGCGACGAGGTCGGCGCTCGGCGTGCCGCCGACCGTGATCAGCCAACCGCCGCGCCAATGGGGCGCGCTCGCCCCGCCCGACATCTATCCTGATCCGGACATCCTGATCGTCGATCCGTCGTTCCACCAATACGTCGTCGGGCTGGCCGGCCTGCATCGCCTGGCGACCGGCTTCGCCTGGGCCGAAGGGCCGGCCTGGTCGGGCGAGGGCCGCTATCTGGTGTTCAGCGACGTCAAAGGCGACACGCAATACCGCTATGTCTGGGAGACGCGCCGCGCCAGCGTCTATCGCCAGCCCTCCTTCAACAGCAACGGCAATTCCTTCGACTTCGAGGGCCGTCAGCTCTCGACCCAGGATTTCTTCCGGCGCGTGGTGCGCTGGGAACCCGACGGGTCGATGACCGTCATCGCCGATTCCTACCAGGGCAAGCACCTGAATTCGCCGAACGATCTGGTGCCGCACCCGGACGGCAGCATCTGGTTCACCGACCCGCCCTATGGCGATCAATTGACCGAGGGCCACCCGGACGTCGATGGCGGCCCGGCCAACCCGAACGGGCTATATGATCCGAACCTCGGCGATCACGGCGTCGGCCTGATCGGCGGGCTCAAGGGCGAATTGCCGACCAACACCTATCGCTGGGACCCGAGCGGGCGGCTCGACATGGTGGTCGCTGGCGACCAGGTTCCGGACCCGAACGGGATCTGCTTCTCGCCCGACTACAAGACGCTCTATTTGATCAGCACCGGGCCGGGGCCGGGCCAGACCGCCGGCGGCAAGGGCGTGATCTTCGCCTTCGACGTGCAAGGCAAGACCCTGGCCAATATGCGCCAGTTCACCGATTGCATGGTCGACGGGGTGCATTGCGGCCCCGACGGCATGCGCGCCGACCGCGCCGGCAATCTGTGGGTCGGCTCCAACGCGCCGCTCGGCTATTGCGGGGTCACGGTGTGGAACCAGGCGGGGAAGCTGATCGGCCGCATCCGTCTGCCCGAGGTCTGCGCCAACCTGGCCTTTGGCGGCCCCAAGCGCAACTACCTGTTCATGGCCGCCTCGCAGTCGCTCTACGGGCTTCTGGTCAATGTGCAAGGTGCCGCACCGGGATAGCGAATGCGTCGTCTGCGGCACGAGAGCGGCATCCGAGGCTCGCGGCGATGATACGGATCAGAAATGGATTTCGTATTCGGCCTGCCAGCGCAGGGTTTCGCGCGGGGCGGCGCGGGTTACGCCGAACAGGATGCCGCCGTTCCATTTGAGGCTGCCGGGGCCGAACTGGGCGATGGTGCCGAACAATTGCGGGCCGATGCGGTTGTCTTGCGGCCAGCCCGAATTGTAGCCGACAAAGCTGCTCGGCTGGCCATAGGCCTGGAAGCCCGGCTCGATCGGGGTGCCGAGATCGAGGCGCGTCTCCCAGGCATATAGAAATCCCGGCCGCGGCGAGCCGTAATTGCCGATGTCCTTTTCGATGAACAGGTTGACGGTGTCGATCGTGCCGAACATTTCCTTGCGGAAGATCGGCCCCAAGGTGGTCTCGTTCGGGGTATGGCCCAAGGTGGTCTTGCCGAACTCGGCGAAAAACCCGGCATCGACCCAGTATTCGCCGCGCGGGGTGAACTGAAAGATATTCTCCGAGGTGACCTGGCTGAAATCGACCGATTGGCCGGGTCCGGCGGGACGCGCCTGCTCCAACTCCAATTCGGTGCGCCAAAAACCGTTGACCCCGTATTCGAGCTCCTCGGCGAAGCTGGCCTCGTGGCTATGGGCGCTGGACGGATCGTGAGCGATGTCGCCGAGCGGCTCGATCGCGATTTCGCCGGCCTCGGCATCCGGGTAGATGACCCGGAAATCGGCCAAGGCCGGACGAGCTATGGCGAGGCCGAGGGCGGCGCCGGCGAACAGCGCCGGTATGCTATTGCGTCTCATTCGCAATCCAATCGCACAACGGTTCCGAAAGGCAGAACGGTTCCGAAAGGCCGAAGCTTGCGGCGGCGGGCCGGGTCAGCTCAAACCGAGGCGGTCGCGGCCGGCCTGCCGGAGGGCCGCACCGGGGCACGGCCGAAGAGCCGCATCAGGCCGCCGATCACGACCACGGTGGCGAGGTAGAACACCACCTGGATGCCGGCCGGCTGCGCCGAATAACCGATCAGGACATGCAGCAGCACGCCGAGCATGCTGCTCTCGGTCAGGAGCCACGAGGTGTTCCACAGATTGTTGCCGAGCGCCGGCAGCAGATTGGCCTGCATCAAAAAGGCCGCACCCTGCGAGGCCATGCCGGCGGCCAACAGCAGAATGAGCCAGCTGGTCACGGTGAACAGCCGCCGCATCGGAATGGCGAGCAGCCCGAAATAGATGACCGAGCCGATCGCCGCGCCGCCGGCGAGCCCGACCAATCCGCCCGCCAGCATGCTGAACCCGCCAGCCCCCGAGGCGATCGCGACCCCGTACAGGAACAGCACGATCTCGGAGCCTTCGCGCAACACCGCGATGCCGACGACCAGGGCCAGCGCATAGAGCGGCCGGCTGCCGCCCACGACCGCCCGGCCGAGGGTGGCCGCGGTTCCGGCCAGTTCGCGCCCGTGCCGGTTCATCCAGATATTGTGCCAGCCCAGCATCGCCACCGCGGTGAACAGGATCGCGGCGTTGAACAATTCCTGGCCGATGCCGTTAACCGCTTCGGCGATCGCTCCGGCGCCGGCGGCGACCAGAGCCGAACCGAGGATCCCGGCGACGATGCCGCCGGCGACCCAGATGCCGCGCCGCGGCACGCCGCGGCTCGCCGCCAGCACGATGCCGATGACGAGGGAGGCTTCGAGAACCTCGCGGAAGACGATGATTGCAGTCGCCAACATCAGGGTGGCTCGCTATTTGACGATCAGATGGCCGCGGGTCGTCGGATGAAAATCGTCGAAGAACTCGTAAATACCTGGATCGAGCGGCCCGACATAGACGGTAATCTGCTGCCCGGCGGTGACCACCTGCTCGCGGTGGAGCTGCGTGCTTTCGAACTCGGAGGGCACCGGATTGGCGTTCTTAACCACGAGCTTGACCTTGACCCCGGCGGGGATGGTCAGCTGGTTCGGCACGAACTGGTTGTTCTGGAGCGCAATCGCATAGCTCGGGATGTCGGCGCGGGCGGAACCAGCGGCGACGAGGGCGACGAATGTCCCAGCCCAGGCGAGGCGACGCATCGAGCACTCCACAAGATTGCAAATGCGAACACCTCGCAGATCGCCGGGTTGCCGCTGCGAATCAATCGCAAAATCACCGACACATTCGCGGTCGAGCCATGCGCTTCCTGCATCGCTTGTCTGGCGACCTTGCCGGCTGCGCCCCGGGCGTTAGCGACCGAGCCGAGCCAGCAGGCCGGCGAACACCTGCTCGAACATCGCCGCGGTCAGCCTTCCGGTATTGGTGTTGAGCCGCGAGCAATGATAGCTGTCGGCCAACAGCTTGCCGCCGGGCAGCGCGTGCAATGCCCCATGGGAAAAGCCAAACGCCGCGCGCCGCAACCCAAGTGCGGCCAAAACGGCATGGTGGGCGATGCCGCCGAGCGCCAGGATCGCCCGCAGCCGCGGCATGGCCGCGATCTCGGCCGCCAGAAAGCCCCGGCAGGCGGCGATCTCGCCGGGTTCGGGCTTGTTCAGCGGCGGCACGCAGCGCACCGCATTGGTGATCCGCGCGCCGCTCAGCGCCAGGCCGTCATCGGGGCGGGCGAGATAGTTTCCCTCGGCCAGGCCGAATTTCCGCAGGGTCGCGTACAGCAATTCGCCGGCGTGATCGCCGGTGAACGGGCGCCCGGTGCGGTTCGCCCCCCTGAGGCCGGGCGCCAGGCCGACGATCAAGAGTTCGGCCCCGCCGTCGCCAAAGGGTGGGACCGGCGCGTTGAACCAGTCCGGGCGGGCGGTGCGCTGTGCCTGGCGAAAGGCCACGAGACGCGGACAAAGCGGACAGTCGCGGGACGGCAGCGCCAGATTGAGTGCCGCTGCGTCGGCCAACGCCAAATCGGCCAGCGCCAGATCGGGCAGCGCCGCGTCGGGCAACCCCGGGGGCGCCGCCGCCGGCGGCAGGTCGCTCACGCCTCGTCGACGGGTTCGGGGCGCGGCCGTTGCATCTCCTCGCGACCGTGGTGATTGCGCATGATGTTCGGCGCCAGATCCTGCAGCTCGATGAAATGGTCGGCCTGGCGGCGCAGGTCGTCCGACACCATCGGCGGCGACGAGCGGATCGTCGACACCACCGACACCCGCACGCCGCGGCGCTGCACCGCCTCGACCAGCCGGCGGAAATCGCCGTCGCCGGAAAACAGAACGGCATGGTCGATATATTGCGCCATTTCGAGCATGTCGATCGCCAGCTCGATGTCCATGTTGCCCTTGATCCGCCGCCGGCCCATCGTGTCGGTGAATTCCTTGGTCGGTTTGGTAACCATCGCATAGCCGTTATAGTCGAGCCAGTCGACCAATGGCCGGATCGGCGAATATTCCTGGTCCTCGACCAGGGCGGTATAATAAAAGGCCCGGATCAGGCGTCCCTTGGTGCCGAACAGATCAAGAAGTCGGCGATAATCGATGTCGAATGCAAGGCCGCGGGCGGCGGAATAGAGGTTGGCACCATCAATGAATATCGCGATTCTCTCTTCTGGATAGAAAATCATCGTAGATAATGCTCCCTTAGGTTCGATCACAAAAGTGTCGTACAGGGCGTTGCCGGGGTCAAGCGCCACCTCGCCGGAACGGGCCGGCGCCAACTGGCCTTGCGCGCTCGTGGTTTCGCCCTCGAACGAGTGGCTGACCCAGGCGAGCGGCTCGCTGACCCAGGTCAAAAAGGGCTTGTGCCGATGGCGCAGTCCGGCTAGCGTGCGCGCCATGCTGCGAGCTAAGGCCGTCATCGGCCCCCGTCTGATCGCGCGATTTTGGTACTGCCGGTACAGGACGGCGGTCTAGGATTGCGCCCTTGCGTTTTTTCCGAAGCCGCCCTGCCGAGGCGGCTTTCGTGTTTCAGGCTCCAGCTGATCCCGAATGTCGCCGATGGCGGAGCGGCCTCCAGCCCCGGAGGTGAGACGTGACCAGATCGATCCGAAGAGAGCCCGAGCCCGATGGCGCGGCGACAAGACGGCGCGGAGGAGTTGTGAGATGAGCATGAAATGGGCTCCCGACAGCTGGCGCGGCCTGCCGATCCGGCAGGTGCCGGGCTATTCCGACGCCGCCGCGCTGGCCCGGGTCGAGGAAACCCTGCAGCATTTTCCGCCGCTGGTGTTCGCCGGCGAGGCCCGCCGGCTCGAACAACGGCTGGCCGCGGTCGCCGCCGGCAAGGCCTTTCTGCTGCAAGGCGGGGATTGCGCCGAAAGCTTCGCCGAATTCCACCCCAACAACATCCGCGACATGTTCAAAGTGCTGCTGCAGATGGCGGTGGTGCTGACCTTTGGCGCCGGCTGCCCGGTGGTCAAACTGGGGCGGCTGGCCGGCCAGTTCGCCAAGCCGCGCTCGTCCGATGTGGAACAGCGCGACGGCCGCACCCTGCCCTCCTATCGCGGCGACATCATCAACAGCCTCGAATTCGACGAGGCCGCGCGCGAGCCCGACCCGCAGCGCATGATCCAGGCCTACAGCCAATCGGCGGCGACCCTCAACCTGCTGCGCGCCTTTGCCCAGGGCGGCTATGCCGATCTGCACCGGGTGCATGCCTGGAACCAGGATTTCGTCGCCGACTCGCCCCAGGGCGAGCGCTACCGCGAACTTGCCGACCGGCTGACCGAGACGCTCGATTTCATGGCTGCCTGCGGGCTCGATTCGGAGACCACGCCGCAGATCCGCGAGACCGAGTTCTATACCTCGCACGAGGCCTTGTTCCTGTCCTATGAGGAGGCCCTGACCCGGGTCAATTCGACCACCGACGAGTGGTACGACTGCTCCGCCCACCTGGTCTGGCTCGGCGACCGCACCCGGCAGGCCGACGGCGCCCATGCCGAGTTCCTCTCCGGCATCAGGAACCCGATCGGCATGAAATGCGGGCCGACCCTCGAAGCCGACGACCTGTTACGCCTGATCGACCGGCTCAACCCGCAAAACCGGCCCGGCCGGCTGACCCTGATCACCCGGATGGGCGCCGACAAGGTCGAGGCGTTGCTGCCGCGGCTGATCCGCGCGGTGCGCCGCGAAGGCCGCGCGGTGGTGTGGTGCATCGATCCGATGCACGGCAACACCGTTACCTCGTCGAACGGCTACAAGACCCGGCTGTTCGACCGCATCCTCGACGAGGTGCACAGCGCCTTTGCCATCCATGCCGCCGAGGGCAGCCATGCCGGCGGGGTTCATTTTGAATTGACCGGGCAGAATGTCACCGAATGCATCGGCGGCGCCCAGGCGATCAGCGAAGCCTCGCTCGCCGACCGCTATCTGACCCATTGCGACCCGCGATTGAATGCGACCCAGGCGCTCGAGCTCGCCTTCGAGATCGCCGAGGCGCTGAAGCACGCCCGCCGCGGCAACGGCTCCTACGGCAAACCACGCCTCGCCGCCTTCGCGTAGCGGCCCAGTCATTCCGGGGCCGAGCGCAGGGAGGAGCCCGGAACCCATGAACATCGCGCGTCTAGCCAAACCTGTCGAGATCGCGCGACAATCTGCACTGACTGTGTGCTTGGGTTCCGGGCTCGCCGCTTCGGCTGCGCCCGGGAATGACAGTTCTTGGGGCTAACTGACGTGAGTGATGATCTGGCGGCGCAGACCGACAGCTATTTCTTGAAGACCAAGGCGATCGTCGCGCGTTTCGGCGATCGCCCGGCGACCTATGCGGTGTTTTTGCGGCGCCCGGTGATTAGCGCGCCGCGCCTGGCGATCGAATTTCTCGAAAGCGCGGCGGCCGAGCGCGGCACCAGTTTTGCGATCGAGCTCAATCACCCCGAGGGGGCGCTGGCCGGCGCCGGCGAGCCGATCTTCTATGTCACCGGCTCGCTCTATCATCTGGTCGACCTCGAAACCGTGCTGCTGCAGCGATTGGGGCCGGCCTGCGTCGCCGCCTACAACGCCTGGGCGATGTGCGCCGACCTGCCAAAAGTCGTGTTCATCGCGATGGATGCGCGCCACTGCGCCGGGGCCGAGATGGCGGCGATGATGGCCTATGCCGCGGCAGTGGGGTCGGAGGCGGCGCGGCGCACGGCGGGTGCGGTCGGGTTTGTTGCCGGCGCCGCCGATGCGACGGCCCGGTGGTTCGGCCAGGAAAAGGGCCTCGGCACGATGCCGCATGCGCTCGTCGGCTATGCCGGCTCGACGGTGCGGGCAGCCGAGATGTTCCGCGCGGTGTTCCCGGACGAGCCACTGACCGTGCTCGTCGATTATTTCGGGCAGGAGATCACCGACGCGCTGGCGGTGGCGCGGCGCTTTGCCGATCTCGCCGCCGCCGGCCGGCTCGCGGTGCGGCTCGACACCCCGGGTGGCCGCTATTGCGAGGGGCTCGATCCGGCTGGCTCCTATGCGGTGATCGAGCGGCACGCGCCGCAATCGATCCGCGGCTATCGCACCGAGGAGGAGCTGCGCTATCTGGTCGGCACCGGGGTCACCGCGGCGGCGATCTGGCGGATGCGCGAGGCATTGGATGCGGCCGGGTTCGGCGCGGTCAAGATCGTCGCCAGCTCCGGCTTAGGCCCGGCCAAGTGCCGGATCATGGCCGCCGCCAATGCGCCGATCGACGTGATCGGCACCGGCTCCTATCTGCCGGAATTGTGGAGCGAGACCTACGCCACCGCCGACATCATCGCCTATGACGGCCAGCCAATGGTCAAGGCCGGGCGCGAATTTCTGCTGCGACAGCGCGCCGCAGAATAGGCCGCTGGCGCAGCCGGCGACACTGCGCGGCGCATTGGGCGTCGGGGCTGTTTTTGCCAGCGCTTTTTGTAGGATGACAAGTTGACGCAGCTCCGCTAGGCTCGCGCTATGACCCAACCCGGGTCGGACAGGCGAGCAAAAAAATAATCGCCGCCTGAAACTCGAAACAGGAGAAACACGTCGATTCGGCGGCAAATTATGCGGCTGCCAGAACTCGCGAGGCGTCGATACCAGTGCAGGTAAATTAGTCAGTAACCTCCCCCAAACAACCGCGACGCGCCGGCCTCGCCCGTTTTGCGCCATCGCATGATTGTCCCCCGGATCCGACCAATCTGGGAGGTCATGATGGCAGAAATCCGACCAATCGCCCGATCGGTAAGCGGTGCGGGCTATGTGCTCGGGCGCAAGCTCGACAGTATCCCGTTCGGCGGCTACCACATGTTGATCATTGGCGTGCTTGCCCTCGTCGGCTTTATCGAGGGCTACGACCTGGTGATCACCGGCTCGCTATTGGTGCTGGCCAAGGGGCCATTGCATCTGACCGGGTCCGACATCCGCTGGCTCGCGGTCGGCCCGACTTTCATGCTGTGCCTCGGCGGCTTCGCCTCCTCGGCGGTGTCCGATCACTGGAGCCGCAAGACGGTGATGCTGATCGGGGTGATCGCCACCACGTTTTTCACCCTGCTGATCCCGCTGGTACAAAATGCCGAGCAGCTGATCATCCTGCGTCTGCTGACCGGCATTGGCGCCGGCGGTGCGGTCTCGGCAGCGTTCCCGATCGCCGCCGAATTGATGCCGGCTCAGCACCGCCGCACTTACGGCGCGGTCTATGAGATGTCGCTGGCGATCTCGTTCACCGTGGTGCCGTTCATCGCCTTCCTGCTCGCCGGCAACCCGGACGCCTTTCGCTATCTGGCATTGCCGGGTGGGCTGGTGATCTTCGTCGTGCCGGTGCTGATCTATTTCGTGCTTCCAGAGAGCCCGCGCTGGCATTTGCGCAGAGGCCACCCGCAGATAGCGGCCGACATCGTGAACCGGATCATCAGCCGGAGCGGGAGCAAGGTGCCGCCGCTGACCGTCGAGGCGCTCGGCGACCACGCCGAAGCCGCCCGCGAGAAATTGCCGCCCTATTGGGCATTGTTTGCTCGCGGCCAACTGCGCTGGACTGTCGTCGGCATTCTGGCCGGCGTCTGCGCCGGCACCGCCTATTTTCTGATTTCCGTGCTGCTGCCAAAAGCGCTGGTTGATCAGGGCGCGGCCGTCAGCCTCGGCTTTGGCGTGACCTCGCTGGTGTACTTCGCCAGCATTCCCGGCAAGGGCTTCACCGGCTACCTGATGGAGATCATCGGCCGGCGCTGGACAATCTTGTATGCGCTTGGGGGCTCGCTGCCCGGCATCTTCCTGATGCTGATCGCGCATCGGGCCGGGCAGTACGCGACGGTGGTGATGATCACGGGCGGGCTGATCACCGGCTTCACCGTGCTGTCGGCATTCACCGCGACCCGGGTTTACCTGTCCGAGCAGTTCCCAACCGCATTGCGCGGTCGCGGGCACATTTTCGGCGAGTTGTTCGGACGGTTGTTCGCCGGCGTGCTGGCGCCGTTTCTGATGGAGCCGCACACCGCCTCGCCGACGATCTTCTTCGGCACCATCTTCGTCGTGGTCGCGATCGGCGCGTTCATCCCGCTGGCCTTTGGCAAGGAAACCGTCGGCCAGCTCGAAAACGTCAGCGAAGGCGTCCCGGCGCTCGCGTGAGCACGGCGCACGGGGCCAATGCGGCGAGCGGGAAAACCCGCCGCCGCATTCGAATAAGGGCAAAAGTCAACCCGGTGGGCCCAGGCCGCGATCGCATGCTGATGGGTGAGACGTCCTAGCGCCGCGCCACCAGAAACCTCGTCGACAATCTTAAAGCGCCGGTTTCGTCCATCTTCAGCTGTCGCATGGCCACTGGGGTGCACTTCTATGGCGAGCCGGCCGCATTGGCGACCGGCCTTGTCGGGCGCTCGATTTCGGCGTCGAGCTTGGCGCCGACCAGAATGACGACGATCGACAGCCACATCCAGGTCATGAAGCCGACGATCGCGCCGAGTGAGCCGTAGGTTTTGTTGTAGCTGCCGAAATTGGCGACGTACCAGGAGAAGAGAGCGGAGGCGGCGAGCCAGGAGACGGCGGCAAAAGCGCTGCCCCAGGTTATCCAGTGCCATTGCGGCGCGCTGCGGCTCGGACCGTATCGGTAGATGACGGACAGCGCCAGAACGATCAGGATGAACAGAATCGGCCATCTGATGATCTTCAGCAGCACCGGCGACAAGCCGGGGCGCGCCAGATGGTCGAGGATCAGAGGCAGCGCGATCATGACGGCGAGCGACAGCACCACGAGGACAATCGCCCCGGCCGTAAACGCCAGGGTCGTGGCATAGTATTTGAGAAAGCCGCGCTGTTCTTTCTCCTCGTAGACCGCGGTCAAGGCCTCGAACAGCGCCGACACGCCGTAATTGGCGGTCCACAGCGAAAACAGCAGGCTGATGGCGAAACCGAAGCTGAGCGCCGCCCTATTTTGGTGGGCGAGGTGCGCCAGCTGACCCCGCAGCACGTCGAGGCCGCCGCCCGGCGCAAAGCCCGACAAGGCATTGAGATGGGCGGCGATGTTGCTGGGATTGGCAAACAGGCCGTAGATCGAGATGATGGCCGCGATGCCGGGGAACAGGGCGAGGATGACGTAATAGGTGACGCCGGCACCGATCAACATGATCCGGTCTTCCGAAATCCCGTAGAAGACGCGAAGCAGCACGTCTTTCCAGCCCGGCCTGGGGCTGTGCGTGGGAGTTGGCGTCGGCGGTCGGCGCGCCGCGACGCCGGCTGCCCGGTCCGCCGTCCGCTCGGCCGGAGTGCCGACGCTCGCAGGGTTGCGGCGCGCGAGCGCGCCCAGGGTGACCAGGACCGCGCTCGTCACGACGACCCAGGAGGGCGCGGGGCGGGCAGCGGACGGCGCTTCGCGCGCCCGGATCGGCTCCATTTGGTCGTCCATGGACGCATCCTTGCGGCGCGCCCTCGTCTCGCCGCATTTGCGGTGCGGGCCGCCGAGCTAGAGAACCATGCTGCCGGCGGGCGAGTTCCGGGCGGCGCCCGTGGTTTTGGCCGCCGCCGCTTCCCGCTCAGCCGAGGGCGCGAATTTGCTCCAGGGTCAGATAGCGGGTCTCGGCGCCGCGCAGCAACAGATAGAGCTTGGCGGTTTCCTCGAGTTCCTCGATCGCGTTGACCGCGGCGTCGAGGTCGGCGCCGGCCACCACCGGGCCGTGATTGGCCAGCAAGACCGCATGGTGCCGGCCGGCAAAGCCGCGCACCGCCTCGGCCAGCGCCATATCGCCGGGGCGGAAATAGGGGACGAGCGGCAGCCGGCCGACCCGCATCACATAATAGGCGGTGATCGGCGGCAAGACGTCGGCGGGGTCGATTTCGGCGAGGCAGGAGACCGCGACCGAATGGGTCGAATGCAGATGCACGACGGCGCCGGTTTGGGCCCGCTCCTCGTACATGACACGGTGGAGGAAACTCTCCTTGGTCGGCGGAGCGCCCGAGACGAGACGCCCGTCATCGCCGAGCTTGGATAGCCGGGCCGGGTCGAGCCGGCCGAGCGAGGCGTTGGTCGGGGTCATCAGCCAGCCGTCGCCGATGCGCAGGCTGATGTTGCCGGACGATCCGGCGGTCAGGCCACGATTGAAGATCGACGCGCCGATCGTGCAGATCGCCTCGCGCGCCTTGGCGTCACTCATCGGCGGCTCCCTGAGCACAGCGGCCCCGACCCTGACCCTCCGCCGCGCGCGGGGGAGGGAACAGGCGGGCAAATAGCGGGCGCCGGGGTCGAGCGGGTCATCCTTCGTCTCCGGATAGCACGGTGAAGGCGCGCAGGAAAAAGTCGGGCGCGCCGAAATTGCCGGATTTGAGGGCCAGCGCCAAGGCGGGCGCGCCCGGGTTCGCGGGAAGACTTACCGTCCACGGTACGCCGGGGTCGATCTGGCGGCCGATGCGCAAGCCGGTGACCCCGAGCGCCTGGACCACAGCGCCCGCGGTTTCGCCGCCGGCAACGACCAGCCGCCGCACCCCACGCTCGACGAGGCCGCGCGCGATCTGCGCCATGATGGCTTCGACCAAGGCCCCGGCCCGGTCGCGGCCGAGCCGCTGCTGTACCAGGGCGACCTGGTCGGGCGGTGCGCTCGCCGAGATCAGGACCGGCCGTGGGCCCAGCAGCGGCGCCGCCCAGGCGAGCACCTGCCGCACCACCTCGCCGGGCTCGGCGCCGGCAAGCGGATCGACCGTGAAACAGGGCGCCCGCTCTTGCATATAGGCGACTTGCGTGAGGGTCGCGGTCGAGCACGAACCCGACAGCACCGCGGCGGCGCCGCCGATCGCCGGCAGTTCATCAGCCCCGCGCCCGGCGCCGAGCAGACCCTGGCGGCGGAAATTCTCGGGCAGGCCGAGCGCGATCCCGGAGCCGCCGGTAATCAGCGGAAAATCGGCCGCGGCCTCGCCGATCGCCTCGAGATCGCGGTCGGCGATCGCATCGACGATGGCGTGGGCGAAACCTTCGGCGCGCAGTCGGGCGAATGCCGCGCGGGTCGCCCCGGCGCCGCGGCCGACGATCGCCGCCGGGACCAGCCCGACCTTGCCGCGGCTCTGGCGCTGCAGCACCCGCACCAGGGACGGATCGCGCATCGGGGTCAGCGGATGGTCGCGCATCCCAAACTCGGACAACAGCACGTCGCCGACAAACAGATAGCCCTGATAGATGGTCCGGCCGGCTTCGGGAAAGGCCGGGCAGTAAAGGGTGAAATCGGCGCCGAGTGCGCCCATCAGCGCCTCGGCGACCGGCCCGATATTGCCGGCGTCGGTCGAGTCGAAGGTCGAGCAGTATTTGAACAGGATCTGCCGCGCCCCGGCGCGCTGCAGCCAGGCGAGGGCGGCGAGGCTCTGGTCGATCGCCGCCGCGGCTGGAACCGTGCGCGTCTTCAGGGCGACGACGATCGCCTCGGCGTCGGGCAATGCTGTCTTGGGCCCGGGCACGTCGATCAGCTGCACGGTGCGCATGCCGCGCCGCACCAGGGTGTTGCACAAATCGGTCGCACCGGTGAAATCGTCGGCGATTGAGCCCAGCAGTATCGCCACGTGCGGCCTCCCTTGCGTTCGCCGGCGTCCGGGCAAAGACTAGCCGGCCGTGCCACCGGCTGCAAACGAGCCGGCAGACCATCTCTCGCGTCGCTCCGGGGAGGACCAGCCCGTGCCGAAATTCGCCGCCAATTTGAGCTTCATCTTTCAGGAGGTCGGGTTTCTCGACCGCTTTGCCGCCGCCGCGCGCTGCGGCTTCAAGGCGGTCGAATATCTGGGCGCCTACGACCAGCCACCGGAAACCGTTGCCGCCCTGCTGCGCCAGAACAACCTGGTCCAGGCGTTGTTCAACATGCCGCCCGGCGACTGGGCGAAGGGCGAGCGCGGCATGGCCGCCCTGCCCGGCCGCGAGGCGGAATTCCGCGCCGGCGTCGAGCAGGCGCTGGTCTATGCCAAGGCCACGGGGTGCCGGCTCTTGCATGCGATGGCCGGGCTGTGGCCCGATGGCCGCGACCGCGCCGAGGCGGAGCGCACCTATGTCGCCAATCTGCGCCATGCCGCCGACCGGCTCGCCCCGGAGGGGATCACCGTGATCATCGAGCCGATCAACAACCGCGACATTCCGGGCTATTACCTCAACACGACGAGCCAGGCGATGGTGGTCATCGAAGAGGTCGCGCGGCCCAATCTGCAGCTCCAGCTCGACCTCTATCACGTGCAGATCATGGAAGGCGATCTGGCCCACCGCATCCGCGCCCTGGCCGGCCATTACCCGCACATCCAGATCGCCGGCAATCCCGGCCGGCACGAGCCCGACATCGGCGAAATCAACTATCCGTTCCTGTTCGATCTGCTCGACGAGATCGGCTATGCTGGCTGGATCGGCTGCGAGTACCGGCCGCAGGGCGAGACTGCGGCCGGGTTGGGCTGGGCCGAGCGCTACGGCATTCGGGGCTAGCCGGCGACCGGCCGAGAGCGAGGTTCGTATTCCGGCGATTTCAGCTGCGCGGCGGCGACCGATCACCGGGGTTTCACATCAACAGCAGACGAGGAGAACGGACATGCCCAAGCTGCGTCATATCGCGATCGCCGCGAAGGACCCCGATGCGATGGCCGATTTCTATGTGAAGGCGTTCGATTTCAAGATCGTCCGCTCGAATGACGGGCCGCTCGCCTATGGCCACCACCTGAGCGACGGCACCATCGACCTGGCGATCCTGCGGTTCAAGACCGACCAGATCGGCCGCGGCCTCGACTATACCGGGCTGCATCATTTCGGCGTCTTGGTCGAGGATGTCGAGAAGGCCGGCAAGAAGCTCGAGAGCCTGGGCGGCAGGCATTACATGGATCAGAGCGAGGCCGAACGGATCGGCGGCTTCGAGGTCAAATTCTACGGGCCGGAGGGCATTCTGTTCGACGTGGCCGAGCACCCGTGGACCGGCACCGAGCCGCTCCCGGTCGAGCCCGAGCCGGCCGAAGCCGCCGAATAGCCGGCGGCGCCACGGCGGTGAGCGTCTGCTGACGTTCGCCGTACCGATGCTGGCCCGCTCGCCGGCCCGCCCGACACGGTTGCGGCACCGGCCCGACGAGCTTTGATCGCGATCTTCGACACCCCACATTTATTAGCGAGCGAGGGCGCCGGGCGGTTGCCGGGCCAACTCTCCGGCGATCGGTCGCGTCGCCTTCAGCTCGCGATTTTTCGGGGTGTCGTGGCGATGAGCGAAGCCTCAAATCTGTTTACGGTGCTGCGGCAATCGGCCGATCCGGCCGCGGTTGACGCGATCGAGGAACTGGTCCGCGACGGCTCGGACCGGGAGCTGTGCCGGATCAACGCACTCGATTTCGCGGCCGCGGCAGGGATCGACGAGGAGCGGGCGATCGCCGCCTTTCTGCACGCTTCCAGGCTCGGCCTCTTCGAGTTGTCGTGGAACGTGCTATGTCCGAGTTGCGGCGGCGTGCTCGACGCCAGCACCACACTGAAGAACGTCAACCAGGACGAGTACCACTGCGCCTGGTGCGCGGCCGGCTATGCGCTGATCCTCGACGAGATCGTCGAGGTCACGTTTACCGTCAATCGGCGGGTGCGGCGGATCGCGGCGCACGATCCGAACGAGCTTCCGTTCGCCGAGTACTTCCGCCAGATCTTCTGGAGCTCGGCAATCGATCTGCCGGACGACCTCGACCAGCTGATCCAGGAGATCACCCTCGACACGGTCGAACTGCCGCCCGGCGGCAAGGCGCAGCTGTCGCTGCAGCTGCCGGCGGATTTTGTCATCATCCTCGACCCGGTGACCCACACCACCCAGTTTCTCGACGTCAAGGGCGAGCCGACGCGCGAGCGCCAGAGCCTGTCGTTGGTCTTCGACCAGGTGCGCGCGGCGACCGAAACCGTGAAGCTGCGTCCGGGGCCGCTGCGCCTGTCGCTGGAAAACCGCACCGACACCAGGGTATTGCCGGGCTTATGGGTCGCGGCCGGCAAACTCGAGGAGCTGCTGCGCCGGCGCAAGCCGTTCCTGACCGCCAAGCGCCTCTTAACCAACCAGGTGTTTCGCGATTTCTATGGTGCCGACACGATCGATGTCGATCAGCGTCTGAAGATCACCAGCCTGACCTTCCTGTTCACCGATTTGCGAGGCTCGACCGAGCTTTACGAGCGGGTCGGCGACCTCGCCGCCTTCGACCTGGTGCGGGCGCATTTCCAGATCTTGAACGAGATCATCGCCGCCGAGGCCGGGGCGGTGGTCAAGACCAGCGGCGACGCGGTGATGGCAACCTTCGCCACCCCGGACCGGGCGGTCGCGGCGGCGTTGCGCATGCGCCAGGCGATGGGCGACCTCAACGACGCGCACCGCGACAACAAGCTGCTGCTCAAGATCGGCATCCACGAGGGGCCGTGCCTGGCGGTGGTGCTCAACGACCGGCAGGATTATTTCGGCCGAACCGTCAATATCGCGGCGCGGGTTCAAGGGCTCGCCGATGCGCGCTCGATCTTTGCGACCGGGCCGGTGGTCAGCCACCCGGTGGCGATGAGCCTGCTCGAAACCAGCGGGCTGAAGCCGGTGTCGCAATCGCGCGCGCTACGCGGCATCGCCGACGAGGTGGCAATCTACGAGATCCCCTGATCAGCGCAGTCCTCTGAGCTGGCCGAGAAGCTGGCCGGCGAAGACGACGCCAGCGGCGGTCACCGGCAGGCCGGCGGCGTGCAATGCCGCGGCGGTCCAGGTGTTGCAGGTGTGCGAAAGATCATAGCTGCCGGCCGCGGCGTAAAAGACGCTATGCGGGTAGGGGCCGGCGCCGACTTGGTATGGCGCGCCGTCGCGGTCTTTCGCCAGGCTGCTCCACAGGAACCGCAACAGGCCTTCGAGCCCGCCCGGCGACAGATGAAGGGCAGCGACGTTGCCGGCCCCGACATATTGCACCGGCGACACCCATAGCGGGATCACCAGCATGACCGCCGGGCCGGGTCTTGCCGCGCGCAGCAGATCGCCGAGCCCGGGATCGCGGGCCATGTAATAGCCGCGCGCACCCCAGCCGAAAATGGCGTAGGGGGCGCCGGCAAGGCCGCGGGCTAATGGCGCCAGCGGGCCGCCGACCAGCCCGGCCGGGAGCGCCAGCTCGGTATGCCAGCCGCCGGCGATCACGTAAATCGATACGGGCGGCGCCGCCGCCGCCGGTGCGGTCAGCAGCCACAGAAGGCAGAGGGCGGCGAGCCGGCCCTGGGCGAGGTATCTGAGCAATCCGGTCGGGACCCTCCGATGATTGGCGATGCTGCGGCGAGGCTGCGGTTGCCGGCCGCTTCCGGCATCGCTGGCGCCGGCGTTGACCGCGCTCATATCGGCCCTTAGTTTGGTCCGTGGATGGTTCCCTCCGGGGATCAAACGGGAACGCGGTGCGGCCTCGATATGCCCATGCCGCGGCTGCCCCCGCAACTGTGAGCGGCGAGCCAGGCGCTGTGATGCCACTGGGCCCAAGGGCCTGGGAAGGCGGCGCGTAGGGCGGCGACCCGCGAGCCAGGAAACCGGCCATCCGCTCGTGGTCACGCGCGAGCGCGCCGGGCGGGGTGAACCGGCGGGGCGAGCCCTTCTCGGCGGGCGCGGCCGGCTTGCGGGTGACGGACCATTCTGGTGCCGGGAAACCTGTGATGCTGCCCGCGGATCCAACAGCCGAACCGGCATCCGGGTTGCGCCCGCGGCATTCGGCCAAACGCGGCTGGTGCCCCGACCTGATGCACCCGATGGCGACCGGCGATGGCTTCTTGGTGCGGCTTCATCCGCCGCTCGGCCGGCTCGATGCCGGCCAGCTGCGCGCGATCGCCGCGGCCGCGCAACGTCATGGCAATGGGCGCCTGGACATCTCCGGGCGCGGCAATCTGCAGATCCGCGGCATCAGCGAAGCCTCGCATCCGATTCTGGTCGATGAATTGGCGGCCGCCGGGCTCGATGGCACCGCCGGGCCGGCGGCACTGTCGCGGGCAATCGTCTCGCCGCTCGCCGGGCGCGATCCGGCCGATCATCTCGACGCCGCGGCGCTGGCGCAGGCGGTCGAAGCGGCGGTCCGGAGCGTGGCGGGGCTGCCGCCCAAGCTCGCGATCGCGGTCGATGGCGGCGGGACCTTCCCGCTGATCGAACTCGAAGCCGAGATTTGCGCGGTGGCGATCGATCATGCGGCGGTGGCGATCGGCCTCGCCTCCGGCGCCGGGCGGCACTGGTGCGGGACGACCGCGCCTGGCGAATTACCGGCGGCGCTCGCCGCGCTGCTGTCCGGTTTCGCCGCGGCGGCCGCGGACGGTCGCTCGCTGGCCCCGATGCGGGACATGCCGGCCGATTTGCGCGCCATGCTCGCCGCCGCGGCACGGCTCGGGCCGGCGACGATCCCCGGATCGCGTCCCCTCGCACCGCGCGCCGGCATCGTGCAACTGGCGGATGGCCGGGCCGGGGTGGTTGTGGCGCCGCCGTTCGGCCGCCTCGACGCGGGGCAGCTCTTCGCGGTCGCCGGCTGGGTCGAGCGGTTCGGCGATGGCGAGGTCAGCCTCTCGCCGTGGCGCGGCATCGTGTTTCCCGCGGTCCGGCGCCAGCATTTGGCGGCATTGATCGCGCGCGCGTCCAAGGCCGGGCTGATCGCCGAGCCCGGCGACCCGCGCCTCGCCGTTTTCGCCTGCCCGGGCAGCCCGGACTGCGCCAGTGCCTCGGTCCCGACGCGGCGCGATGCTCTCCGGCTCGCTGCCGTCGCCGGCCCGCTGCTGCGCAATGGCGCCGGTATTCATGTTTCGGGATGCGCCAAGGGCTGCGCCCATCGTGGCCCGGCAGCGCTGACCTTGGTCGGCGAGGATGGCGCCTATCGGATCGTCATCGGCGGGAGGCCACGCGACCCGGCAATCGCCCGCCTGGCGATCGGCGCCATCGAAGACCGCCTGCGCTCGGTCGAGAACCCGGCCGACCTCGCCCGGCGGTTTGCGGCCGAGACATGAGTTCCCGCCGCTATCTGCGCGACGGCGGCGAGATCTACCGGCGCTCGTTTGCCGCGATCCGGGCCGAGGCGGATTTGGCCGGGTTTTCCGGTGCGGCCGAGCGCATCGTCGTGCGCATGATCCACGCCTGCGGCATGACCGACCTGGTGCGCGATGTCGAAATCTCCGCCGATTTTGCTGCTGCCGGGGAAAGCGCGCTGAAGCGCGGCGCGCCGATCCTGTGCGACGCGAAGATGGTCGAGCGCGGCGTCACCCGTGCCCGCCTGCCGGCCGCCAACCAAGTGATCTGCACCCTCGACGACCCGCGCGTGCCGGATCTGGCGCAACAGCAGGGCAACACGCGCAGCGCCGCCGCGCTCGAATTGTGGCGGGAACGTCTGGAGGGCGCCGTCGTGGTCATCGGCAACGCGCCCACGGCCCTGTTCCGGCTCTTGGAAATCCTTGATGAGGGGGTCCCGCCGCCGGCCGCGGTGATCGGCGTGCCGGTCGGTTTTGTCGGCGCGGCCGAGGCCAAGCGGGCCTTGGCGCAGGATCGGCGAGTGCCGTTTCTGGTCGTGCACGGCCGGCGCGGCGGCAGCGCCATCGCGGCGGCGGCGGTCAATGCCTTGGCGAGTGCCGCAGAATGAGTGCCGCACGCGGCGATTGGCCATCGGCGGCGCGCCTCGTCGGCGTCGGGCTCGGTCCTGGCGACCCGGATTATGCGACCGTGCGCGCGGTCAAGGTGCTGCGCGCCGCCGACCGCCTCGTGCATTTCGCCAAGATCGGCGAGCGCGGCAACGCCCGCAGCATCGCCGACGCGATCACCGGCCCCGAGCCGGCACGCGAGCTCGCGCTCTATTATCCGGTCACGACCGAGATCCCGGTGGCGCACCCCGATTACCCCGCGGCGATCGGCGCGTTTCACGACCGCGCGGCGGCCCGCCTGATCGAGGAGGTCGGAGCCGGGCGTAAGGTGGCGGTGCTGTGCGAGGGCGACCCGTTCTTCTACGGCTCGTTCATTCATTTGTGGCTGCGGCTCAACGGCCGGATGGCGATCGAAATCGTGCCTGGGGTGACCGGGATGGCGGCGGCGGCGGCCGGCGCGGGGCTGCCGCTCAGCTGGGGCGACGATGTGGTTAGCGTGTTGCCGGCCACCTTGCGCTATGCCGAGCTGGTCGAGCGGCTCGGCGCGGCGGATGCGGTGGCGATCATCAAGCTCGGGCGCAACCTGCCGAAGGTGCGCGACGCGCTCGCCGCTGCCGGCCTCCTCGACCGCGCGGTCTATGTCGAGCGCGCGGCGATGCCGGCTCAGCGCATCTGCCCGCTCGCCGCGCTGACCGAGGAGAGGGCGCCTTACTTCTCGCTGATCCTGGTGCCTGGAACGGGCCGACGCTGATGACCGCGCCGGGCAGACTGGCGGTGGTCGGCCTCGGACCGGGCGACCCGCGGTGGCTGACCGCGGCGGCGGCGGCCGCACTCGCGGCGGCGGAGGATCTCGTCGGCTATCACGCCTATCTCGACCGGGTGCCGGCGACGCCCGGCCAGCAGCGCCACGGCTCCGGCAACCGCAGCGAAATCGACCGCGCGCGGCTGGCGCTCGACCTGGCGACGCAGGGACGACGGGTCTGCGTCGTCTCGGGCGGCGATCCCGGGGTGTTCGCGATGGCGGCGGCGGTGTTCGAGGCGGTCGACGCGGGACCACCGGCATGGCGCGCGCTCGACATCCGGGTCGAGCCGGGGGTCACCGCGATGCTCGCCGCGGCGGCACGGGTGGGGGCGCCGCTCGGCAACGATTTTTGCGCGATCTCGCTATCCGATAATCTGAAGCCCTGGGCGATCGTCGAACAGCGGCTGCGCGCCGCCCTCAGCGCCGATTTCGTCATCGCGCTCTACAACCCGGCATCGCTGGCGCGCCCCGAGCAGCTCGGCACGGCGCTGCGCATCGCCGCCGAGACGCGCAGTCCCGATACCCCGGTGGTCTTCGCCCGGGCCATCGGTCGGCGCGACGAGCAGGTTGCGGTCGTGCCCCTGGCCGAGGCCGGGTCGGTCAGCGCCGACATGGCGACATTGGTCGTGATCGGCGCGACCGCCACTCGCCGGATCGACCGCGGCGGCCAGGCGGCGCCCTATGTCTATACGCCGCGCAGCGTCCGAGGCCCCGGATGACCCGCGATCCAGTCCAGCGCCGCGGCGACACTCGCGACCTCGGCGACCGCCGGCTTTTGCGGCCGGGCAACGACGATCACCGGCAATCCGAGCGCGCGGGCGGCGGCGATCTTGGCGTAGGTGGCCGAGCCGCCGGAGTTTTTGGTGACGATGATGTCGATCTGCTCGCGTTCCATCAGCGCGCGCTCGGCGGCCTCCTCGAACGGGCCGCGCGCGCGCAATTCGGCGACCCGCGGCAAAGACAACGCCTCGCCGATCGGCTCGATCGAGCGCACCAGATAGGCGTGCTGCGGTGCTGTGGCGAACGGCGCGAGCTCGAGCCGGCCGACGGTCAGGAATACCCGACGCGGCGCCGGTCCCAGCGCGCGTGCTGCATCCGCCATCGACGCGACCTCGATCCAGCGATCGCCGGCCCGCGCCTGCCAGGGCGGTCGGCGCAAGCCCAGCAGCGGCAGGCCGAGACCGGCGCAGGCGGCGGCGGCGTTGCCCGACATCGTCGCCGCGAAAGGATGGGTGGCGTCGACCACCGCCTCGATGCGGTGCTGGGCGAGCCACCGGGCCAGACCGTCGACGCCGCCAAAGCCGCCGGTTCGGCTCGGCAATGGCGACGGCCGCGGGTTGCTGGTGCGCCCGGCCAGGGACAGGACCGCGTCGATATCGGGCTGCTGGGCGAGTGCCGCCGCCAGCGCCGCGGCTTCGGCCGTGCCGCCGAGAATGAGAATGCGCATCGGGCTGTCTTGGCCGATGGCTGATCCACTGTCCAGCCCGCCGGCAACGCCGTGGCTGACGATCCTCGGCATCGGCGAGGACGGCCGCGCTGGCCTGTCGCCGGCGGCGCGGCATCTCCTCGATCGGGCCGAGCTGGTGGTCGGCGGGGCGCGCCATCTGCGCCTGGTCGAGCCGCTCCTGGCAGAGACGCGCAGCTGGCCGACGCCGTTCGCCGACGGCTATGCGATGATCCTCGAGCGCCGCGGGCGGCCGACCTGCGTGCTGGCGAGCGGCGACCCGTTTCACTATGGCGTCGGCGCAGAGCTGGCCCGGCTGGTGCCGGCCAAGGAGATGATCTGCCATCCGCTGCCGTCGGCGTTCAGCCTCGCCGCCGCCCGGCTCGGCTGGTCGCTGCCCGATTGCGAATGCCTCAGCCTGCATGGCCGGGCATTGGAGCGCGTCATTCCCCATTTGCAGCCGGGCGCCCGCATCCTGGCGCTGAGCTGGGACGGAGCGACACCAGGCCGGCTGGCCGAGCTGTTGACCGCGCGCGGCTTTGGCGGCTCGACCATAATCGTGCTCGAGGCGATGGGTGGGCCGCGCGAGCGGGTACGGCGGGCGGCCGCGGCCGATTTCAGGCTTGCCGGGATCGACCCGCTGAACACCGTGGCGATCGAGGTCGAGGCCGGTCATGAGGCGCGCGTGGTGACCCTGGCGCCCGGTCTCGACGATGGCTGGTTCGAGAATGACGGGCAGCTGACCAAGGCCGAAATCCGCGCCGTCACCCTCGCCGCCTTGGCGCCGCGGGCGGGGCAGCTCTTATGGGACATCGGCGCCGGCGCCGGCTCGGTCGGCATCGAATGGTGCCTGCGCCATCGGCGCAACCGCTGCCTTGCCATCGAAGAGCGGGCGGAGCGCGCGGCACGCCTTCGCGGCAACGCCGCCGCACTCGGGGTCGACGCGCTCGAAGCGATTGTCGGCCGGGCACCCGCGGCGCTCGCGGGATTACCTTCGCCGGATGCGGTTTTCATCGGCGGCGGGGCCGGCGACCCGGCGCTGTTCGAGGCGGCCTGGGCGGCGCTCGAGCCCGGCGGGCGGATCGTCGTCAATGCCGTGGCGCTGGAGACCGAGATGCGGCTCGCCGTGCTGTTCGCCCGCCATGGCGGCAGCCTGCGGCGCATCGCGATCGCCCGCGCCGAGCCGCTCGGCCGGTTCCATGGCTGGCGTCCGGCGATGCCGGTCACCCAATGGGCGGCGACCAAGCGCTGAGGCGGACCCCGACATGATGGTGCATTTCATCGGCGCCGGACCGGGTGCGGCCGATCTGATCACGGTGCGCGGCCGCGACCTCGTCCAGCGCTGCCCGGTCTGCCTTTATGCCGGCTCGCTGGTGCCGCCCGAGATTCTCGACTGGTGCCCGCCGGGCGCGCGCCGGATCGACACCGCCCCGCTCGATCTCGACGCGATCGCCGGCGAATTCGTGCGCGCTGAGGCGCGCGGCGAGGATGTCGCGCGGCTGCACTCGGGCGATCTGTCGATCTGGAGCGCGCTCGGCGAACAGATCCGCCGGCTGGAAGGCCTCGGCATTCGCTTTACCGTGACCCCCGGGGTTCCGGCCTTTGCCGCGGCGGCGGCGGCGCTGGGCCGCGAGCTGACCGTGCCGGAAGTGGCGCAGTCGGTGGTGCTGACCCGGATTTCGGGCCGCGCCTCGGCGATGCCGGAAAGCGAAGGGCTGGCGCGGTTCGCCGCGACGCGGGCGACCTTGGCGATCCATCTCTCGATCCAGGCGATCGAGCGGGTGGTCGGCGAGCTGCTGCCCGAATACGGCGCCCAATGCCCGGCCGCGGTGGTGTGGCGCGCGTCGTGGCCGGACCAGCGCATCATCGAGAGCCGCCTCGGCGAGATCGCAGCGCTGGTACGGGCCGAGCGATTGGAGCGGACCGCGCTGATCCTGGTCGGCCGGGCGCTCGCCCCCGGTGGGTTTCGCGACAGCGCGCTCTATTCGCCCGGCTACGAGCGGCGTTTTCGCCCCACCGCCGCGAACGCCGACACCGCTCAGCCGACCGAACGGAACGGGGTGCGCCCGGCGAGACGGCCCTGACGGTCGAAGATTGCAATTTCGAGCTCGGCGCCGGCGCCCTCCAGCACCGCGGCGGCGGTGCGCCAGGCATGCTCGGCAACGATCTCGGCCAATGGCAGGCCGGCGCGCTCGGCATTCTGGTAGATTTCGAGCGCGGTGTTGGCAGCCCGGGCCGCGACCACGGTCTCGGCGTTGCCGCCAGCCTCGGCCAGGCGCTGTGCCAGCCAGTCGAAATCGATCGACCCGGCGCGCGAATGCAGGTCGAGGAGGCCCTGGCCGAGCTTGGCGATCTTGGCGATGCCGCCGGCGACGGTGACCCGCGGCACCCGGTGGCGCCGCAGGTATTTCAGCATGCCGCCGGCAAAGTCGCCCATGTCGATCAGCGCGTGGTCGGGCAGCTGGTGCAAGGCCTTGACCGCGGCCTCGGAGGTGGCGCCGGTCGCCCCGGCGACATGGGCGAGGCCGGCGGCGCGGGCGACGTCGATGCCGCGGTAGATGCTGTGAATCCAGGCGGCGCAGGAATAGGGCACAACGATCCCGGTGGTGCCGAGGACCGAAAGCCCGCCGGTGACGCCGAGCCGCGGGTTCAGGGTCTTGCGCGCGACCGCCTCGCCGCCGGGGATCGCGATCTCGATTTCGATATCGGTCGCGACGGCAAGCGTCGCAGCGGCCTCGGCGATGGCCGCGCCGATCATGCGCCGCGGCGCCGGGTTGATCGCCGGCTCGCCCGGCGGGATCGGCAGGCCGGCGCGGGTGACGGTGCCGACGCCCGGCCCGGCGCGAAAGACCAGGCCGCTGCCGGGCGGACCGGGGCGCACGGTGACCAGGATCAGCAAGCCATGGGTCGCGTCCGGGTCGTCACCAGCGTCCTTGACCACCCCGGCGCGGGCGCCGTCGGCGAGACGCTGGTGGCAGGCCAAGACGAAGCTCGCCCGGGTGCCGCGCGGTAACCGGATCTCGACCGGGTCCGGGAAGTCGCCGGTCAACCAGCCGATAAACGCCGCCTTGGCGGCGGCCGTGGCGCAGGCGCCGGTGGTCCAGCCGCGGCGCAGCTCCCCGCGCGCGCCGTTCGGCCGCACGCGGCCGGGGGCGGCCAGAGGCGGGCCCGAGGCCAGAGGCGGGCCCGAGGTCGGAGGCGCGTCCGTGACCAGAGGCGGGCCCGAAAGAGGCTCTCAGTGCAGCTCGGAGAGGCCCATCGCCGCGCCGAAGCGGCGGCTCGCCTCGAAGGTGTCGCCGTATTTGCGGTGCCCGGCGGAGATGTGGGCGCAGGCGAGCAGCAGGCGGTCGCGGTCGGCGCAGCGGTTGCCGCCGTAATCCTGCAGTAGGCATTGCGGGATTTCCTGGTTGTGCGGGTCGTTGCCGAACCGCGACGCCATCAATGCGAGGTGCTGCACCAGCAAGGAGCGGTCGGCGCCGCTGTCGAGATAGGCCTGGGTCCAGGCCTCGGATTGCGCGGTGTCGAGCGCCGCCATCGCCGCTTCGAGCCGGCCGATAATCTGGTCGCCGGTCAGCCGGTCGGCGCCGGCGGGGGCGCTGATCGGCGCCGATTTGGTCCAGCCCATATGCTGCTGATGCCAAGCCGCCTGATTGACCATCGAGCCGGCGACGTAGAGCAGCTTCAAGCGCTGCGGGTGGGCGAAATTGTCGTAGAACCAGCCGAGCGTGTTGCAATATTCGTAGGTGTGCTGCGGCATCGAGTAGGCGTTCGGGCCATTGGTTTCGAGCACGATCTGCGCCGCCGCCAGCTGGATCGCGTCGACGATCCGCCGCGGCGACGTGCCGGCCAACAAGAGCGCGCTGATCTTCTCGATATAAGCGGGCTCGTGCTGATGGATCAGCGCATCGACGAGTTCGCTGGTCTCGGTCTCGCCGAGATCGCCGGTGTTCGCCAATAGCGCGCGCTCGCGCTCGGTGGTGCCGCCTTGCGGCACGGCGTGAACCTCCGCGCCCTCGATAAAGATCGTGACGATGTTGCAGGCCATCTCGTAGACCGAGTGCCAGCGCGGCCCGACCGCCATGTCGAGGGCACCGGCGTAGATCACGTCATGGGCGTTGTCCCAGCCGATCGCATTGCCGAGCTCGACCACCGAGCGGGCGCGGTAGGCCTTGTGCCCGGTGGTGTAGGAGCGGTTGTAGAGCATGCGATCCTGAACATCGATCAGCCCGGCAAAAACCAGCTGGGCGAGGACTTCCTGGCGATGCTGCTTTTCTTCGATCAGGCCGAGAAAAGTACGATAGGCATCGATCACCTGGCCGCGCTCGACCAGGGTCAGCCAATGGTTGAGGCGCTCGGCGAGCGGGCCCTTTTCCCGCAGCGGCTCCTGGTCGGGCCAATAGACCACCGGCTTTGGCGGCTCGGTATTCGGCATCTTGTAGCCGCGGGTCGCGTAATGGCCCGGCGCCTTCAAGATCTTCTGGTTCCAGATGTCGAGCCCCGAGGGGATGTACCAGATGGTCTGGGCCAGTGGCAGCGCCGCCAGCTTTTCCGGCAGCATCCGTTGCAGATTGACCGCGGCGCGGGCCGAGAGCAGGCAATGGTCGTTATTGACGAAATTGGGAAAGCCGTCGTCGATGCGCTGATGGTATGGCACATGCGTATAGGGCGCATGGACGCGCACCGCCTGCGCCATGATTTCCGGCAGTGGCCGGCCGCGCTGCAGCAATTGGTAATAGACGCGGCTGCCGCCGACCTGATCGCGGGCGAGGAGCCGATCCTCAAGCTCGCTATAAAGGCGGGTGGTTTCTTGGTCGGCGGTTGCCATGCTGATTGCCCTCTCGCTCACGGTCGCCCCGGCGGATGCGGATCATAGGCCGGGGAGACGGAGCACGGCAACCTTCGGGATGGCTCATTCCGGTCAGCGAGGCTTGCCGAGGCGGGGTGGGCGGAAGCGATCCCTTCGCGGAATCACGCCGAAGGCCGGCGCCAATCTCGGCACTGGGTCCCGCCTTGCGCCTCTAGTGCCCGGCGAAAAAGTTTATGGCCAGGGTTCGGCCGCCCGAGCAGACACCGACGGGCTGATACTTGGCGGGTGGCCCGGAAAACATCGGAAAGAAATAGGCGTTGACGCAGGCGCGCGAGTTGCCGACGCAACTGGCATTGGGATTGCCGCAGTTGCTCGGATATTTCTGCGGGTCGGCGATGCTGCTCGGGACCGGCCCCTGGCAGGTGAACACCGGATCCGACGACTGCCCGGCGCAGCTCAGCTCGACCGGCAGATTGTAGGACGCTCCGCCGGCCTTGGCGCAGTTGTCGGTCTTCCAGGCTTCATCGGTGCAGCCCACCGGGATGATGCTGATGTCGTAGGAAACGCAGGTGCCGACCTGATGCGTCCAGCGGCATTGCTTGCTGGTGTCGAAGGTCGGCTCGATCAGGGTCACATGGTTGTTCTGGGCCTCAAGGCAGTTCGGCGGCGCCGTCAGCGAGGCGCAAAAGCGGCTGCCCGAGTTGGTGGCCATGACCGTGGCGATGCAGAACGAGTGGCCGATGATCTCGACCCCGCCGGCCCCGGTGGCGACCGGTATGCAGCCAGCGGTGGCCCGCCAATCGATCGCGCCGGCGCCGCTATAGCCGACAAAAATCGGCTCGACCCGGTCGTTGACGAGCTTGACGGTGCCGGTTTCCGCAGCGCCGAGCTGGTCGCGCCCGCACACCTTTTTGGCGATCGCCCGCTGCCGCGGGTTGACGATCGGAAAGATCGCCCCGGTCCGCTCATTTTCGAATACGGGCCGCCTAGAGCCTTCGTCACGACACAATAAAACCAGATGCGCGTCGGGGCTCATATTCGACCCGATCAAATGGATTATTGACGAAGATGGCATATCCTGCGCCAGCGCCCGATGGGCGCCCAGCGCCAGCATCGCGGTCAGGGCCACAACCCACAGGCGGCGCCAGCGGCCCCCGCCGGGCGGCTCGCAGCTGCCGGCGGCGCCGCCCGATCTCCGCGGCGCCATGGTCGTCTGCTGCAGGGTTTGCACCGGATCTCGTCTGGCCGTCATCAGCGATCTCGCTCGATCGGTATCGAAGAACCCAAGGTTGACAGCTAATGGTTAAGATCGGGTAACCGCTCGCCGCCGGATTGGCTCGGTGATAGGCTTCGCCCGATGCTCAACGCCGATATTCTGCACCGCGACTTCACGCCCTCGCCGTATTGGTGGGAAGCCTACCGGCCGGTAGCGGGCGAGCTTGCCGAGGTGCCGCGCTCGTCGCGGGTGGCGATCGTCGGCGGCGGCTATGCCGGGCTCTCGGCAGCACTCGAATTGGCCAAGCACGGCATCGACGCGGTGGTGCTCGAACAGGCCGAACCCGGCTCCGGCGCCAGCACCAGAAATGGCGGCGCGGTCAGCGGCGGCGTCAATATCGGCAAGGGCTTTACCGGGCGGTCGCCCGCGGTCGATCCCGGCCGGGCCGGGCAGCTTTTAGCCGACGCCGCGGAGGCTTTTGAACTGGTTGACCGGCTGATCGGCGAGGAGCGGATCGACTGTCATTGGGAGAAGGCCGGCCGGTTCGTCGGGGCCTGGACGAAACGGCACTACGCGGCGCAATCCGGGCGCCTGGCGCTGCTCAACACGGCGGCCGGGTCGGGCGCCTACATGGTGCCGCGCGGCGCTCAACGCGCGGAAATCGCCAGCGACTATTATTATGGCGGCATGGTGGTCGAGCGGTCCGGCAAATTGCACCCGGCGCTCTATTACCGGGGCCTGCTCGAAGCCTGCCGCCGGCGCGAGGTCAAAATCTGCGCCAAGGCCGCGGTCGACCGGATCGCCCGCGTCGGCAATGCGTGGCGGGTGCGGACCAGCCGCGGCGAGGTCACGGCCGGCGACATTGTCATCGCCACCAACGGCTACACCGGCGAATTGACCCCGGCGCTGCGGCGCCGCGTCGTGCCGATCGCCAGCCACATCGTCGCCACCGAGGAATTGCCAGCCGATCTCGCCGGCTCGCTGATCCCCAAGGGTCGCACCTTGTCCGACACGCGGCGTGTGTTGTGCTACTACCGCATGTCGCCCGACGGACGGCGCATGGTGTTTGGCGGCCGCGCGCGGTTTACCCAGGTCGAAGCGAGAGTGAGCGCGCCGATTCTGTATCGCTACATGACCCGGCGCTTTCCCCAATTAGCGGGCGTCAAGCTCACCCATGCCTGGACCGGCAACACTGCCTTCACCCTCGATGCGCTGCCGCATATGGGCGAAAGCGAGGGGCTCCATTACTGCCTCGGCTGCAACGGCAGCGGGATCGCGATGATGACCTATCTCGGCTGGCAGACGGCGCGCAAGATCGCCGGCGCCGCCAATTACGCGTGCAGCTTCGACAGCCCCGATTTTCCCCAACATCGGCTTTATTCCGGAAACCCTTGGTTTCTGCCGGTGGTTGGCGGCTGGTACCGGCTGCGTGACCGGCTCGACCGCCTCGTCGCCTGAGTGCCTGAGCCGCCGAGAACGGCGATCATCCGATCCGACCGCAAACCGGCGGCAATCCGGCAGACGGGATCGCCATCATTCCACAGGGAGAACGCGATGCGCGGCAATTCGCTGGCCGGCCTCTTTCGAGTGCTGTTGGTTGTCGCCGGCTGCAGCGCGTCGGTTGCCGCCGCAGCGCAGCCCGCGGTATCGCCGAGCAATGCGTTGCCGCCGTGGCACGTGCCCAACCCCGATGCCCTGCCCGACAACCAACAGGGGCGCGAGGTGCGCCTTGGGCGGGACCTGATCGCCCGCACCTCGGTGCTGATCGGCCCCGACGCGCCCGACCCAGGCCAGCGCTACACCGGAAACGGGCTCGACTGCGAGAGCTGCCATATCAACGCCGGCACCAAGAGATATGGGCTGCCATTGGCCGGAATCTGGCCGTTCTATCCGGCTTTCAGCGCACGATTGGGCAAGATCGAGACCTTGACGGAGCGGATCAACGACTGCATGCAGCGCAGCATGAACGGCCGCCCGCTGCCGCCGGATGGTCCCGAAATGACGGCGATGCTGACTTTCCTCAAATTCATCGGCGGTGCGGAGCAGGCCCAGGCATTAACGCACGGCCGCGCCGTCCCCCGCCTGGCGCTGCTCGACCGCGCCGCCGACCCGCAGCACGGGCGGGAGGTCTATGGGGCTATGTGCGCGGTCTGTCACCAGCCGAATGGCGGCGGCGTGCGCGCCGCTTCGGCCGGGTCGACGGCGCCGCGGAAACGCTACCTTTTCCCGCCGCTATGGGGAAGGGACAGCTACAATGACGGCGCCGGAATGGGGCGCAACATCACCGCGGCCTGGTTCGTGCACGCGAACATGCCGCAGGGCGCCACCTTCGCCGACCCGGCGCTGAGCCTTGGCGACGCCTATGATGTCGCCGCCTACATCAACCAGCAGCCGCGGCCGCACAAAGCGCACCTCGAAAAGGATTATCCCGATCGCTGGCTGAAGCCGGCCGATGCCGCTTTCCCGCCGCTGCTCGGCCCGTTCGGCCGATTGCAGCACGAGCTGGGACCATGGCCGCCGATCATCGAATGGCTCAAGGCGCATGCCCCCTCAGCCGCGCGGCCACCGTTCGTGGATTGAAGGACACGCGATCGGGTTTGCGGTAGGCTCGGCCGAAGCCCGGAGGACACCGCAACATGGATTTCCAAACCTACCGTAACTCGCTCGCCGCAGACGCGCCGCCCGCCGA
The DNA here is from genome assembly GCA_963755435.1 of uncultured Alphaproteobacteria bacterium. Classification (GTDB taxonomy): domain Bacteria; phylum Pseudomonadota; class Alphaproteobacteria; order ATCC43930; family CGMCC-115725; genus AP-15. The sequence continues at coordinate 373,167 of CAVWJX010000005.1, read as the reverse complement.
ATTGAGCATGGCGCTTCAGGCGCTATGGTGGCAGGCCAAGGGCGACTGGCAGCGGGCGCATCAATGCGCGCAGCAGCAGCCCGACCCCGAAGGGGCGTGGGCGCATGCCTATCTGCATCGCGTCGAGGGCGATCTCGGCAATGCCGGCGGCTGGTACGGCCGCGCCGGCCGTCCGGTTTCGGCGGCACCGCTCGACGAGGAATGGGAGACGATCGCCCGCGCCCTGGTGCGCTAAACCGGCGCGCCCAGACCCCGCGCGGCAGGCCGGCGGTGGTGGCGCCCGTGATCCTGATCGGCGTCGGCGGCAATCTCGCCAGCCTACGCTGGGGCTCGCCGCGGCAGACACTCGGGGCCGCCCTCGAGGCGCTGGCCGAAGCGGGCGTCGCGATCAGCGAGCGCTCATCCTGGTACCGCAGCGAGCCGGTGCCCCGTTCGGACCAGCCATGGTTCCTCAACGCGGTTGCCGCGGTCGAGACCGGGCTTGCGGCCGGCGACCTCTTGGCGCTGATGCAAATGATCGAAAGCCGATTTGGGCGGGTGCGCGGGGTGCCCGACGCGGCGCGAACCGTCGATCTCGATCTGCTCGATTATCGCGGCGCGCGCATCATCCGGTCGCCGGCGCTGATTTTGCCGCACCCGCGGCTGCACCAGCGCCGTTTCGTGCTCGAACCGCTGGCCGAGATAGCGCCCGCCTGGCGCCATCCGCTGTCGGGCCGCAGCGCGCGCGAGCTGCTCGCCGAACTCGGCGACGAGCAGCCGGTCGAATTGCTGCCTGGATGAACCGAACCCAGGCTGAACCGACGCCGTCCTGAACCAACCCCGTCCTGCCGATTGTGCTTGCTCTACCGCGCGGCTATAACCCGGCTGCCCATTGGCCGCCGGTAGCAGCAGGATGACGGAATTCGACACGGCGCGCGCCCACATGATCGAGAGCCAGATCCGCCCGAACAAGGTCACCGACGAACGGGTGCTGGCGGCTATCGCCCTGACCCGGCGCGAGCTGTTCGTGCCCGAGCAGCTGCGGCCGATGGCCTATGTCGATGATGATCTGCCACTGGGCGGCGGCCGCTATCTGATGCAGCCGATGGTGGCGGCGCGATTGCTGCAGGCCGCCGAGGTCGGGCGCGCCGACACCGCTCTGGTGGTCGGTGCCGGCACCGGATACGAGGCGGCGGTCCTCGCCCGGTTGGCCCGCGCCGTGATCGCGCTGGAGGAGGACCCGGATCTCGCCAAGTTCGCCCGCGCCGCGCTCGTCGATCACTCGATCGCCGCGGTCAACGTGGTCGAGGGCAAGCTGGCCCAGGGCTGCCGGTTGCGGGCGCCCTACGATGCGATCGTGTTCGGCGGCGCCGTCGCCGTTGTGCCGGACGAAATTTTTGCGCAGCTCGCCGAGGGTGGGCGGCTCGTCGCGGTGGTCAAGCCGGAGGGCGGGATCGGCCGCGCGATCCTGACGACGCGGACTGGCGGGGTGATCGCCCGACGGGTTATCTTCGACGCCGCAACCCCGCTGCTGCCTGGTTTCGCGGCGAAACCGGCCTTTGTGTTTCAGGCGTTCTGAAGCAGTCTCACAGCCTTCGATTTGTTAATGCCCACGAGTTGTTAATGCCCGCATTCGAGCAAATTCCCGATACCGATCGCGCCGATCGACGCTGCCAGCGCGGCTCGATCCGGTTTGGCGGGCGCCGTCTGCCGGGGTTTGCCGCACTTGCCCTGATCCCCTTGGCGCTGGCCGCGGCGCCGGCGCGGGCGCAGACGCTGACCCAGGCATTGGCCGAAGCCTACAACACCAACCCGCAGCTGTTGGCGCAGCGGGCGCTGTTGCGGGCGACCGACGAGCAGGTGCCGCAAGCCCTCTCGGGATGGCGGCCAACGGTCAATTTCACCGGCCAGGTCGGGGGTGCTCGAGCCGGCATTATCGAGCCTTCGATCTCTGCTTTTTCGACCTTTTTTCAAAACAGCGTCAATTTGCAGATAACCCAGCCGGTCTATAGCGGCGGCCGGACCTTGGCCCAGACGCGCCAGGCGATCAATACGATCCAGGCGACGCGGGCGCAGACCCTGGCGGTCGAAACCTCGGTTTTTCAGGCGGTCGCCCAAGCCTATCTCGACGTGGTTCGCGATCAGGCACTGGTCCAGGTCGACCGCAACAACGTGGCAGTGCTGCGCCAGCAGCTCGAAGCGACGCAGGACCGGTTCCGGGTCGGCGAGGTGACCCGCACCGATGTGGCGCAGGCCGAATCCTCGCTCGCCCAAGCGATCGGCACCCTGACCGCCGCCGAGGGGACCTTGCGCCAGAGCCAGGCCGAATATGTGCGCGCGGTCGGCCAGCCGCCCGGCCGGCTGCTGCTGCCGCGCGAACGCCCGACCCTGCCGGCGACGCGCGAGGAGGCGCAAACCCTTGCCGCCGCCGACAATTTCAGCGTGATTTCGGCGAATTTTTCCGAGCTCGCGGCGCGCGACAATATCGCCGTGGTGCGCGGCCAATTGCTGCCGCAGATTTCGATCGTCGGCAATCTTTCCCGCTCGCTCGGCCCCTCGGTCACCTTTAGCGGCGCGCTGGAAAACACCGGCACGATCGCGGCGCAGATGACCGTGCCGCTTTATGAAGCCGGCGCGATCTATTCGCAGACCCGCCAGGCCGAGCAGACGGTCGGCCAGCGCCGCAGCCAGGTCGACGACGCCCGGCGCGCGGCGGTGCAGACGGCGACCCAGAGCTGGGAAACCCTGAAGGCCGCCCGCGCCAGCATCGCATCGTTCGCGGCCGCGGTGCGCGCCGCCCAGATCGCCCTGCAAGGCATCCAGCAGGAGGCGCTGGTTGGCACCGCCACGACGCTCGACGTCCTGGTCCAGAACCAACAGCTCCTGACCACTCAGGAGCAGCTGATCGTCGCCGAGCACGATTCGGCGCTCGCCGAATACAACCTCGCTGCATCGATCGGCCGGCTGATCGCCCCCGACCTGCATCTGCCGGTGCAGCTCTACGACATGGGGCGCCATTACCGAGCGGTGAAGGACAAATGGATCGGCTTTGGCGGCGGTCTGAAGGAATGACCGTAAGCTGCCCGCCGGTTCCTCTGGCAACTTCGGTTCCGCTGGAAAATTTGCGGGCCATTGCCTAGTTTAGCGGGAGCGCCAGTTTTTTGCCGGTTCCGCCGATGTCGGACGCCAAGCTCCAGCCGCAGTCCAAAGGTCCGGGAATTTCGGCGCCGGAATCTGCGCTGTCGGAGCCCATGACGCCGGAGCCGGCGATGCTGGAGCCCTCGATGCCGGAGCCCTCGATGCCGGAGCCCTCGATGGAGGAGATCATCGCTTCGATCAGCCGGGTCATCGCCGCCGACAATCGGCGACCGGCCCGGTGCGGGCGCCGGCGGACCGCGGCGGCATTCTCGAACTGACCGAAGCGATCGGGGCCGACGGCTCGGTGCGCCGGCTCGCGCCGCTCGGCGCGCCAACATCGCCAAGTGCGCCATCGACCAGTGCGCCATCGCCAAGCCCGGGAGCGCCCCCCGATCCGGCGCCGCGCCGCAGGCCGCGGCCAAGCCGGAACCCTCGGAGCGATCGGAGCGGATTCTTTCGGCGGCGACATCGGGTGCCGCGGCCAGCGCCTTTGCCCGGCTCGGCGCGGTCCCGCGAGAGCGGCGGGCCGAGGCGGATCAGACCATCGGAGCCGGCGAGCGCACCCTCGAAGAAATCGTTCGCGACACGTTGCGGCCGCTGCTGCAGGCCTGGCTCGACGATCACCTTCCGGCAATCGTCGAGCGGCTGGTCGGCGAGGAGATCGCGCGCGTCGTCGGCGAGGCGGGGCTGCGCTGAGCAGCGCGGGGAAAGCGGTCCGGCAGCCCGACGACGGCGCCTCGCCGCCACGCCTGCGGGGCGGTCGAGCGATGACCGCGAACGCCCCAGCCAGGAACGGTTCGGCGATGCTCGACAAGACCTTTGAGCCGGCCGCGGTCGAGCAGCGCTGCTACGCGCTGTGGGAAGCCTCCGGCGCGTTCGCCGCCGACCCCGGCAGCGCCAAGCCGCCCTATACGATCATGATGCCGCCGCCGAACGTGACCGGCAGCCTGCATATGGGCCACGCGCTGACCTTCACCTTGCAGGATGTCTTGGTCCGCTATCAGCGCATGCGCGGGCGCGACGTCTTGTGGCAGCCCGGCACCGATCACGCCGGGATCGCCACCGAGATCGTCGTCGGCAATCAGATCGCCGAAGCCGGTAGCTCGAAGCGCGATCTCGGCCGCGAGCGGTTTATCGCCCGGGTCTGGCAGTGGAAGGAGCAATCGGGCGGTACGATCACGCGTCAGCTGCGCCGTCTCGGCGCCTCGCCCGACTGGCGGCGCGAGCGGTTTACGATGGATCAAGGGCTTGCCGCCGCGGTCCGTCGCGTCTTCGTTCAGCTGTACCGCGAGGGGCTGGTCTACCGCGACCAGCGGCTGGTCAATTGGGACCCGGAGATGCACACGGTCATTTCCGATCTCGAGGTCGACAGCCGCGAGACCCAGGGCTCTCTGTGGCACATCCGCTATCCGCTCGAGGGCGAGCCGGGGCGCTTTGTCGTGGTCGCGACGACGCGGCCCGAAACCATGCTCGGCGATACCGCGGTCGCGGTCCATCCCGATGATGCGCGCTATGCCGATCTGGTCGGGAAATCGGTGCGGCTGCCGCTCGTCGGCCGGCTGATCCCGATCGTGGCCGACGAATACGCCGACCCCGAGACCGGCAGCGGCGCGGTCAAGATCACCCCGGCGCACGATTTCAACGATTTCGCGGTCGGCAAGCGGCACGGGCTGGAGATGATCAACATCTTCGATGCCGACGCGCGGCTCAACGATGCGGCGCCGGCGCCTTATCGAGGGCTTGATCGGTTCGCGGCGCGAAAGAAAATTGTCGACGACCTCGACCGCGCCGGCCTCCTCGACAAGGTCGAGGAGCACACCCTGATGGTGCCGCATCACGACCGCTCGGGCGTCGTGATCGAGCCGTGGCTGACCGACCAATGGTTCTGCGACGCGCGGGCGCTGGCCGAGCCGGCGATCGCCGCGGTCGAGGATGGCGCGACCCGGTTTGTGCCGCGGCAATGGGAGAACACGTTTTTCGAGTGGATGCGCAACATCCAGCCGTGGTGCATCTCGCGCCAATTGTGGTGGGGCCATCAGATCCCGGCTTGGTATGGGCCGGACGGCACGGTCTTTGTCGCCGAGACCGAGGCCGGAGCGGCGGCCGAGGCCCAGGCAAAATATGGGCGCGCGGTCGAACTGCGCCGCGACGAGGACGTGCTCGACACCTGGTTTTCCTCGGCGTTGTGGCCGTTCTCGACCCTGGGGTGGCCCGAGGAGACCCCGGAGCTCGCCCGCTATTATCCGGGCGATGTTCTCGTCACCGGTTTCGACATCATCTTTTTCTGGGTCGCCCGGATGATGATGATGGGGCTGCATTTCCGCGGCGAAGTGCCGTTCCGCGCGGTCTACATCCATGCGCTGGTGCGCGACGAGCGCGGCCAGAAGATGTCGAAGTCGCGCGGCAACATCATCGATCCGCTGGAATTGATCGACCGCTATGGCGCCGACGCACTGCGGTTCACCCTGGCGGCGCTGGCCGCCCCCGGCCGCGACATCAAGCTCGCCGAAGCTCGCGTCGAGGGCTACCGCAACTTTGCCACCAAGCTGTGGAACGCGGCGCGCTATGCGCAGCTCAACGGCTGCGCGCCGGCGGGCGGCTTTTCGCCGGCCGAGGCGCGGCTGACCGTCAATCGCTGGATCGCCGCGACCCTCTCCGACTGCGTCCTCGCGGTCACCTCGTCGCTCGACGCCTACCGTTTCGACGAGGCGGCGGCCCGGCTCTATCAGTTCGTGTGGGGTACGTTCTGCGACTGGTATCTCGAATTTACCAAGCCAATCCTGCAGGGCGAGGACCAGCCGGCGCGGGCGGAGACGCAGGCGATGACCGCCTGGGTGCTGGGCCAGATCCTGCGGCTCCTGCATCCGGTCATGCCGTTCATCACCGAGGAGCTGTGGCAATATTTCGCCGGGGAGAGTGCGGGCTTGCTGATCTCGGCGTCCTGGCCCGGGCTGTCGCCGGAGATGGCCGATCGCTCCGCCGCGGCCGAGATCGAGTGGGTGGTCGCGGCGATCTCGGCAATCCGCGCGGTCCGCGCCGAGGTCAATGTGCCGCCAGCCTCCCGCGTGCCGTTGCTGGTCAAGGATGCCGAGCCCGCGGCGGCCGAGCGGATCGAGCGTCACCGCGAGCATTTCTTGCGTCTCGCCAGGGTCGAGCGGATCGAACCCGTGGAGACGGTTCCGGCCGGTGCGATCCAGGCGGTGATCGAGGGCGCCACCCTGGTGCTGCCGCTCGGTGAGGTCGTCGACCTCGACCGCGAGAAGGCGCGGCTGGCCAAGGAGATCGGCCGGCTCGACGCCGAGATCGCCAAGATCGGGGCCAAGCTCGGCAACCCGAATTTCATCGCCAAAGCCAAGCCCGAAGTGGTCGAGGAGCAGCGCCTGCGTGAAGCCGACGCAAGCCGGGACCGCGACCGGCTGCACGCCGCCTTCGACCGGCTGGCGGCGGTTTGATCGCGGGCTGAGCGCGCGGCCCCAGGAAGCAGCCGACGCCCAAGGTGCCCGATGCCCAAGGTGCCCGATGCCTAAGGTAATCGTCGAGCGTGACGGCGCGGTGCTGCGGATCGCCATCAATCGGCCGCAGCTGCTGAACGCGGTCGACCGAGAAACCATCGCGGCCCTTGCCTCAGCCATGGACGAAGCCGCCCGCGACAAGGCGGCGCGGGTTGTGCTGCTGTGCGGCGAGGGCACGCATTTCTGCGCCGGCGGCGATATCGGCATGTTCGGCGAACTGATCCAATTGCCGGCCGAGGAACGGCGGCAAGCGCTGTACCAGACCGTCGATGCGCTGCACCCGCTGCTGCTCGGGCTTCGCCACATGCCAAAACCGGTGGTTGCCGTGGTCCAGGGTGCGGCGGCCGGGTTCGGGCTCAGCCTGGTGCTGGCCGCCGATCTCGCGGTCGCCGCCGAGGATGCGTTCTTCGCCTGCGGCTACATCCATCTCGGCACCAGCCCCGATGGCGGCATGACGGCATTGCTGCCGGCGATCGTTGGGTTGAAGCGCGCGGCCGAGCTGACCCTGCTCGGCGAGCGGTTCGACGCCGGGCGCGCGCTGGCGCTGGGGATCGTCAACCGCCTGGCGCCGCCGGATCGCCTCGCGGCCGAGGCCGAGGACCTGGCGGCGCGGCTCGCCGATGGCCCGGCCGAGGCGTATGCGCGCACCAAGGCATTGCTGCAGGCGACCGTCGGCGACGGCTTCGCGGCGCAGCTGCGGCGCGAAGCGGAGAATTTTGCCGCCTGCTCGGCGAGCGCGGACTTTGTCGAAGGGGTGCGCGCCTTTCTCGACAAGCGCCGCCCGAATTTTAGCGGCCAAGGGTGAGGTGGGTCATGCGGCGACGAGGATGGTGGCGGGCGATGCTGATCGTGCTGGCGTGCGCCGGCGGGTTGTCGGGGTGCTATTACGATCCGTACACCGGCGGCTATTACCCCTACCCGCCTTACCCGGCCCCCTATCCCTACCGCCCAGCCTATCCCTATCCGCCGCCGCCGGGGGCGGCCAATCCGGCGGTCGGGATACCGCCGGCGGCGAACGCTCCGGTTCAGCAAGCCCCGTTGCCGCCGACGCAGTAGCGCCGCCGCCAGCGCCGGCCGAGGTTTCGCCAAACTCCTGACAGAACGGTGCCAGCCGGCCTCTGTTAGCTTGGCGGGGCAATCTTCTGAAGGGAGCGGGGAATGGCTTCGACCCATGTCGATATCGACCAGGCTGAATGGACGCCGGCGACGCCGTTTTACGGGCCGGCAGCGGTCTATGACGGCCACGACATCGTTCAGCTCAAGGTGCTGAGCGACCGGCGGCGCAAGGGCGGCGGCATCGCCTGGCTCGCCAAATTCTCCCCGCCGCCGGGCAAGCTGATCAAGATCGTCGCGACGGCCCGCTCCGACGAGCACGTGTTCAATCTCGAAGGCGGCCGCGGCACCAAGACCGGGGCACCCGCGCGCGCTACCGGCGGCTACACGCTCAACCCGACCGGCCAGCCGCACAGCGCCTTTATCGGCGCCGAGACGGTGAGCCTGATCGTCTACACCGGCGAGCCCGACGAGATCGTTTCGCTGGAGGTGGTCGATCCGGCCTGAGCGCCGAGTGCGTCAATGCAGGGTGAGGCCGGGCATGTAGGTCGGCGGGTCGAGGCCGACGCCGACCAGATGGCCGAACAATTTCGCCAGGATGCGGCGGTCGGTTGCCGGCAAGGGCGGCTTCAGGATCGAGGCGATGTTGGTGCGCAGGTGCTCCGGGTCGCCGGTGCCGAACAGCACGACATCGACCCCGGGCTCGTGCCGGACAAAGCGATAGGCGGCCTCGGTCACGGTCGCCGCGCCGCCGTCCTGCTGATGGATCAGGAAACCCAAAGGATGTGGCGCGTCGGCGAGCCAGCGCGGCAGCTGCTTGCTCGCGACCAGCTCGCGCAGCGCGGCCTTGAGCCGCTCCGGTTTGGAGAAGATGTTGCGCACGACGAACATCAAGAGGGTGCCGACCCCTTGGCGATCGTGCGCGGGAAGACCGCGGTGCGGGCATTCTGGTGCATCATGTGGAAGCCGAGCATGACGACGTCCCAGATCGGATCCTCGATCGCACGCCGCAGCATCGCGTGGTCGGGGTCGCTGGAGCCGGTTTCGGTGACGCCGAGATGGCGGATCTTGCCCTTGGCCTTTTCCTTGAGCAGCGCCGGGGCGATGACCTCACAAGCGCGATCATAGGCGCCGGGCGCGACGCCGTGCAGCTCGAAGATGTCGATGCAATCGATGCCGAGAAGCCGCAGCGAATTGTCGAGGCTGGCGACCGCCCGCTCCGCCGCGGAGCCGCCCCCGCCGCGCGGGATCCAGGCCTTGGTGGCGATCACCACCCGATCGCGCGGCAGGCCTTTCAGCGCCTTGCCGAGGACTTCTTCGGTGCCGTAAACGGCGGCGGTGTCGAACAAATTGACCCCGAGGTCGAAAGCCTGGTGGACCAGCGCCACGGCCTCGGCCTCGCTCTTCCCGGTGCCGAGCCCGAGCCGGCTGAACCCGCCGCAGCCGAGCCCGGCGACGCTGACCCGGAGCCCGGTCCGGCCCAAATTCGTGTATTCCATCGGTCGCTCTCCAGCCGAGATGCCGATAACATATCTAACGCAAGAAGCCGATCGACAGCCAGGAGAAGGCGGCGACGATGATCAACGCGGCCACGAGCGCGCCGATATAGGGCCAGGAGCGGCGCCAGCCGATCGTGACCAGGACGAGGCTCGGCGGGATCGTCTCGGACATGGCGCTCGAGGTCGCCAGCATCGCGGCGGGCTCGCCCGGATGGGCGCCGCGCTTGCGCATTTCGCGGAACAGGATCGGCGCCACCGCGGCCGTATCAGCGGCCTTCGAACCCGAGATCTTGGATACGAGGTACATCGCACCGAGCAGCGCGTAGCCGAGCCGGCGTCAACCGGAGCGGCCACGGGTCCGCCGCGCGTGACGCCGGCTGTCGAACTATGACAAACTGGCTCAATCTGGCGGGATGCGGCATTCCGCCCCGATCACGGCGGCCTGATCGCGGCAGCCGATCCGGAGGACCAGGCATGATCACCAAATTCACCACGGTTTACGCCGGCCACGTCGATCTTCCCGACCGCGGGCAGGAGGCGACCCCGGCCAACGAACGGCGCTATTCGAACGAGCACCTGGCCAGCGTCTTTGAAAAGAGCGAGGCGATCGCCAAGACCATGGATGGGCTCGGCTACGACACGCTGTGGCTCGCCGAGCATCACTTCCAGCACGAAGGCTACGAGTGCATCCCGAACATCCTGATGCTGGCGGTGCACCTGGCCCACGTGACCAAGAAGCTCAAGATCGGCTGCGGCTTCAATATCGCGCCGATGTGGCACCCGCTGCGGCTGGCCGAGGATTTCGCCACCGCCGACATCCTGACCGGCGGGCGCACCGTGTTCGGGGTCGGGCGCGGCTATCACACCCGCGAGGTCGAGACTTTCGGCGGCCCGATGCTGGACGGCGAAGCTAATCGCGAGGTCTTCGAGGAAGATGTCGAGATCATCTTCAAGGCGTTCAACGAGGAGTCGTTCTCGCACCAGGGCGCGCACTACACCCTGCCGCCGCGGGTGCCCTACCGCGGCTATGAGTTGAAAGAGCTGACCCTGGTGCCGCGGCCGATCCACCGCCCGGTCGAATGCTGGCAGCCGATCGTCAGCGCCAGCCCGCGCGGGCTCGACTTTATGATCAGGCACGGCATCAAGGGGGCGGTCGGCGGCGGGGCGGCAACGATGCAGGGCGGCCCGATCATCGCCTACCAGGAGGCCGCGGCGCGCGCCGGCAAGAGCCTGAAGCTCGGCGAGGATCTGCAGCTGGGGCTGCATTTCCATCTGGCCCGCAGCCGCGAGCAGGCGATCCGCGAGATCAAGCCGATCTATGAGGAGCATGTGAAGATGTTTGCGCCGCTCGGCTTTGTGCCAGGGCTGACCCCGGCGCAGGTCGACGCGGTGGCGCAGCGCGGCGGCTGGGACCGGGCCGGCGTGCCCAATGTCGAGCACTTCATGAAATTGGGTTCGTGGTTCGCCGGCACGCCGGCGGAGCTGATCCAGTTGCTGAAGGGCTTCGAGGAGCGCTATCCGGGCATGCAGCACATCAGCCTATCGAGCCCGCTCGGCACCCCGCGGGCAACCATGCTCGAACAATTCCAATGGGTCGCCGAGGAGGTGATGCCGGCGTTCCGAGGGAACCGGGGCTGAGTTCCGACCGCCGCAGGTGGCTCGGGTCGATGGCGGGATCGAGGCGCGGCCGGCCCACAGCCGCGAGCGGAGTGGGACATCGCACGCCCAGCGCAGCCGTGGTGATACGTGCAGCCGTGGTGATACGTAGACTGAACTGTCACGGTAAATTGTCCGACATGGTCGCACCCGCTTCCCCACCGCGCGCTCGCCCGATAGGACTCGCATAAGTTGAAACAGGCCCGTGCCGACCATAACCCGCTGTACCTGAACCGCTCGCGCCGCCGATCTCGCCCAGCCGCATCAAAATCGACCCGGCTGTGAGAAATCCGGGCTAGTCCTTCTACGGCACCGAGATCTTGCCGATGGGGTAAAAAGCTCCTATCTGGATGGATTGTAATGACCGGAGCCGAGCTCCTCCGCAAGATCATGAGGCTCGGCCGAACGCGCGGAGTTGTCGTCCGCTTTGATCAACGCCACGGCAAGGGCAGCCACGGAACGCTGTACTACGGCAATCGCAAAACGACGATGAAGGATCTGCGCAAAGAGATTGGCGCCGGCCTGTTTAGTTCGATGCTTGTCCAGCTCGGACTGAGCCGCAGCGATTTTGACGAGTAGGAGAAAACCGCGATGATGGTGCAGATCCCGTATAGCTATGTGGCGAAACTGCGGAGGGACGAAGATGGTCACTATGTGGTGCGCTTTCCCGATCTCCCGGAAGCGTTGACCGACGGCGCAAACTACCAGGAGGCGCTTGCCGAGGCGCCGGATTGTTTGTCCGAAGCGCTCGCCAGCCGCATTGCCGATGGTGAGGAGATCCCGCTACCTCAGCCAACGCACCCGGGCGAACACTTGGTGTCGCCGGATCCAACAATCGCATTGAAGGCGGCCCTTTACATGGCGTTGCGCCGGCGCGACATGAGCGTTGCCGATCTGGCCGAGCTCCTTGAGGTCGATTGGCACCAGGCAGCCCGTCTGATTGACCCGAAGCGCTCGAGTAAACTAACGAGCATAGCTGCCGCGCTCAGCGTTTTGGGTCGCAGCATCGCCATCTCGGTTACCGAGGACGATAAGCTCTTGAGCGAGGCCGCGGCAGCCAACGCCAATCGCTGGGGAATCCCGTTAGGCACAACACAGGCAGCGTCCGAGGAAACAGAACCTGGATCATCGGCGTGACTGCGAGACCCGGCTCGTCGGCGCGGTCTCGCGATTTAGAGGGCGGTCGCCCCGCCTACCGGCATGACTACCGGGGGGATACGCAAATTTGCGAGCCTAAGGCCGAGGGCAGAGTTGTTTCCGGGACTACGGTGACAGTTTACAAGATTGCGCCGCTATAACCATCTCCAAATCGGCTGAAGGAAGCACCGGCGTGGCCCGGATCGCGCGCGTTGTTGTGTCGGGCTTGCCATACCATGTCACCCAGCGCGCCTATCGGCGTGAGCCGGTGTTTTTCGAGGCCGACGACGATCGCCGCTATCGCCGGCTGGTCGCCACGGCGGCGCGGCGCGCCGGCAGCAATGTGGGCCTATTGCCTGATGCCCAATCACGTCCGCCTGCCGATCGTGCCCACTTGCTGTGACGCCGGCGGACGCGGATGGGTTGCGGGCGGCGTTTGGCGAAGCGCACCGGCGCTACACCGGGGCCGTCAACGCGCGCTTCCGCTGCTGTTCCGGGGTCGCTTTGGCGCGGTGGTGACAGCCGAGGATGATAGGTTGACGGGGCCTTCGCGAATTTGCTAAGTTTCGGGGTTAGCAGATTTGCGAAGGGACGAATGTGGATAGAAGCGAGGCGGGGTTCGTCGGCAACGACAGCGGGACCATTGCCGCGCAATGCGCGCGCCAGCTGCTGGAATTGCGCGCCTTTTCGTCGCCGCCGCCGCGCAAGCGGGGGTCTAGGTCTCGCTGCCGCGCAAGCGGGGGTCTAGCTTGCCTTTGGCTTGCGCTATTATGGTCCACGGCGATGAAAGGCGGTGAATGAGTACCCCTTGTCCCGCATCGAAAAGCGATGTCATGCATGCGGGCATGGTCTGGGTGCCTGGCGGAACCTTCAGGATGGGTTCCGACCGCCACTATGCGGAAGAGGCGCCCTCGCACCTGGTGACGGTCGACAGCTTCTGGATCGACACGACGCCGGTGACCAATCGCCAATTCGCCGAATTTGTCCGCGCCACCGGCCATGTCACCGTCGCGCAGAGGGTGCCCAATCCCCAGGATTATCCGGGTGCGCTGCCGCATATGCTCTTCGCCGGCTCGCTGGTGTTCACGCCGCCGAAGCAGCCGGTGGATCTGCGGGATTGGAGCCAATGGTGGACCCTGCGCAAGGGCGCCAACTGGGGGCAGCCATACGGTCCCGCAAGCGGCATTAAAGGGCTCGGCCACCATCCCGTCGTGCATGTGAGCTTTGGCGATGCGCTGGCCTACGCCATTTGGGCGGGAAAGGAACTTCCGACCGAGGCGCAATGGGAGTTTGCCGCGCGCGGCGGGCTCGACGGGGCAGAGTTCGCCTGGGGCGACGAGTTCATGCCCGGGGGCCGGGCAATGGCCAACACCTGGCATGGTGAGTTTCCGCACCTCAGACAACCGGGCTACCGACGCACTTCGCCGGTCAGAGCATTTCCGCCGAATGGCTACGGGATTTACGACATGATCGGCAACGTATGGGAATGGACCGCGGATTGGTGGTCGGCAAATCACCCCGCCGAGGCGCCCAAGGCGTGCTGCATTCCGGTCGACCCACGCGGCGGAACCGAGGCCGCGAGCTATGATCCGCAACTCCCCGAAATCAGGATTCCGCGCAAGGTCATCAAGGGCGGCTCGCATCTTTGCGCGCCGAACTATTGCCGCCGCTACCGGCCGGCCGCGCGCCATGCCGAGCCCGTCGATACCTCGACGAGTCATCTCGGATTTCGTTGCGTGATCCGAGAGAACGGCTGATGACCGAGCCCAAGGGGCAGTGGCGATCGGACCGGTGTCGATCGCCGCGATATACTCCGGGCACGATCACCAACCGGCCGATCACGCTGTCGGCTTATCAGCGCCTGCAGTTGAACCGGCGCGCCCGCGAGCCGAAGCCGGCCGATCCGCCCCAAGGCCTCCGCCCCAAGGCCGATGATCAGTTCCCGGTCGGCAGCGGGATCGCGCTAGAGGCCGGTGCGGGCGAGCCGGTAGAAGCTTGCCGCGGTGCCGGCGAACAGCTGGTGTTTTTCGGTGGGCGAGACGCCGCTGGCGAGCCGCTTGAACGCGTTCCACAGCACCGGATAGCTGCAGGCGCCCTTGTCGACCGGAAAGTTGCTCTCGAACATGCAGCGCCCGGCGCCGAAGGCCTCGATGCAAGTCTCGACATAGGGTCGCCAGGCATCGGCCAATTCGCCCGATGACGGTGGCAGCGGCGCCAGGTGAAAGTCGAAGGCATTGACGATCATCGCCAGCCCGCCGAGCTTGACATAGGCGTTGGGGCAGGCTGACAGCGCCCGGATATCGGCGCGCCACCGCGCAAACACCTCGTCGCGCTTATAGGGTCCGACCCCGAGCGGGCCGCCGAAATGGTTGAGGACGATCTTCACCTGCGGGCAGTCGCGCGCCACCTCGGTCAGGGTCTTGATCTGCGGGTGATAGAGCCAGGCTTCGAAGGTCAGGTCGTGCGCCGGCAGCCGCTTCAGGCCGCGCCGGAAGTTCGGGTCGTCCATCAGCCCCGGCGGCGGCACATAGGACGAGCCGCCGACGATCGCCGGGTCGTGCGCGGCGATCTGCCGGATGCCGCGAAACCGCCCGCCGGCGGCTTCGATCTGCGCCTCGAGCACCGCGTCGACATTGACGAGCCGCAGATCGGCGAAGCTGACGATGCCGGCGCAGATCTTGGTCTTGGTGCCGCGCCGGTCGGCTTCCTCGGCGATCCTTCGGACGAACTCGCTCTCGCCGACTGCCCGCATCTCCTCGGGTCCGCTGGTGCGATAGCCCGAGCCGCACTGGATGAACACGGTCGCGGCGATGTTGTGCCCGGAGTTGACGTCGGCCAGCAGCTCGTCGAGCAGATAGCGGCTGCCGGGGTGGTCCCACAGATGATGATGCGGGTCGACGATCGGCAGCGCGGGGTCGAGGATCTCCTCCTCGCGCTGGCCGAGCCATTGCGGGTTGGGCAGCGGGCGCGGATAGGCGCGGGCTTCGAGCGGCATGGCGTTCTCCTCCTGGTTCCGTCCTTCTTGATAGCGCGTTTATAGCGGGTCGCGGCGCCGCTCACGCCTCCAGCGCGCCGCGCAGGATGTCGCGCGCCGGAGGGCTGCCGTCGAGCGAGCGCAAGGTCCGGCGGCTGATCTTCCAACCCCCCTCGGTGCGCACGAACTCCCACCGGTTGGCCGCGACGCGGTGCACGTGAAACCCCTGGGAGGCCCCGTGATTGGCAACCTCGAACACCGGGCCGACGCGGTCCGGCACCAGGATCTGGATGTAGGAGATCGCGAACGCGGTGTCGCCGGTGACCCGCACATAGGGCAAGCCGGCGAAATGCGCGATCCCGTGCTCGATCGCCCGGCGATGCTCGGCGCTGGTCGATGTCCCGGCGATCGCCGCCGGCCCGGTCGGTCGCGCGAATTCGGCGCCGCGGTCGAAGACGCCGTCCTCGGTCCAGACCGACGCGGTGTACTCGCCGGCGCCGGTATCGGCACTCGGCGGATGGGTGGCGATCAGATCGTAGATCGCCAAGCGGTCCTCGATCGTGCGCAGCCGCTGTTCGAGGGTTGCCGCGCGGCGGTCATCGGCGGTCATCTGGCGTCTCCTCATTCCGGGCGGGGGATCATTCCGCCGCCATCAGCGGGGCCAGCGGGCTGCCCGGCTTTTGCAGCTCGTCATAGTTCCCCTGCTCGACCAGGCGGCCCTGCTCCATGATCAGGATGCGGTCGAACGCCTGGGCCAGGCGCGGGCGGTTCAGGCTGCAGATCAGGCTGCGGCCGTCGAGCTCGTGCTGGAGCCGTTCGATGATCGCGGCCTCGGTGGCGCCGTCGAGCACCGCGGTCGCATCGTTGAACGCGACCAGATCCGGGCGTTTCAGAATGGCGATCGCGATCGCCAGCTTCTGGCGCTGGGTCTCCGACAGGCGCAAGCCGCCGGTCCCGACCGGATAGTCGAGACCGACCGCGACGACCGTCTCGTGCAGGCCGAGGGCGTCGAGCACTTCGCCGATCGCGGCATGGATGCGCTCGCGGCTGCCGGCCTCGCCACGGATGATTGTGCCGAACAGGACATTCTCCTGGATCGAAGCGGCGCTGTTGTAACGCTCGGGATCGAAGAACTCGACCGCGCCGCGCAGCTCCTCGGGCAGCCCGGCGGCGAAAGCGTGGCGGGCTTTGAGAATGCGCTGCTGCGTCGCCTCGTCGACGAGGCCGAGCCGGTCGCGCGCCGCGATCACCTTTAATCCCAGCGCCAACAGCCGGGCCCGCTCGGCCGGCAGCAGCGCGTCGACGCCGACCTTGTCGAGGCGCGCCAGAATCCGCTCAAACGCCGGCAGATCGTCGGCGCCGAGAAAGCTGAACTCCTCGAACATCTGCTGCTCCGGCCGCACGCCGGCGAACAATTCGACGCTGATGCGCGCTAGCTGCACCCCGATCCGGATCAGATCGGCGGGCAGCCCGAGCTCACCCAGCACGCTCAGCATGTAGCGGTTGTGGGCCAGTTCGTCGCCCTCGAACACCGGCCCGATCGCGGTGCCGAACAACAGATTGGCGCCGACCGTCGCATTGGTGTTGTAGCGGTCGGGAGCGAAGCGCTCGACCAGATGGGCGAGGCCGTTTTCGGCGAGCCGATCGGCCAGCAAACGGCGCGCCTCGACCAGCCGCTCGGCGATGCCGGGCTGCTGCTCGGGGTCGAGCCGGCCGCGCAGGCCGAACAGATAGACGTCGCCGTCGAGATCGACGAGCCGCAAGACGTCGATGATGCGGGTCTCGAGCCCGGCCGCGTCGGCCACGCCGGCCTGCTCGTAATCGATCCAGTCGCCGACGATGTCCAACGCGCTGTTCCCGGACGCTCGCGCCTCGGCGGCCAGGCGGTCGCGCTCGGCCTTGGCCGCGGCATCGTAATCGGCCCCCTCCCGCGGGAGATGCCGCAGCCCGATCAACAAATTGTCGCGCACGCTCGCCGACAGCAGGTAGGTTTGCGCCCCGACATAGCCGATGCGTCGACCCGAGACCGCAAACGGCATGGTATTGAGATCGGCGCCGCCGATGGTCAGGCGTCCGCCGGTCGGGCTGACCAGGCGGGCGATCAGCTGCGGCAGCATGTTGCGGCCGCTGTTGCTGTGCCCGACGATGCCGATATCGGCGCCGAGCGGAAAGTCGAAGCTGATGTCTTCGAGCAAATGGATGCCGTCGCTGTCGACGACGTCGACATTGGCGGCGACCACCTCGCCGGCGAACGGTTCGATGCGGGCCGGTTCCTCGATCAACAGGCGCTTGTCGATCATGTCGGCGACATGGAACTGCTCGACTACCTGTTCGTATTTGATCGCCACATCCTGCTGGTTCTGGTAGTAGTCGAGCAATTCCTTCCATGGCGACGACATGTCTTTATAAGCGGCGAGCACGGCAACCAGCGCGCCAAACGACAATTTTCCGCTGATAACGAAGTATCCGCCGATGGAGAAGAAGAAGAACGGGGTCAGGTTGCCGATCAGGTTGTTCAGGAATTTGACGAAGTATTTCCGGTTGTAGATTTCCAGGCGAATATCGTAAATCTCGCCGAGGCGGTGCGCGATCTCGGCCAGCTGATAGGGGGCGGCGTGATTGACGCGGATTTCGACCCGCGCGGCGATCGCTTCGGCGATCCGGTCGGACAGGCCGCGGATCTTGCGGATCCGGGTGCGGCCAAGGGCGCGGATGATTCGCTGCATCTTCGGGATCAGATAGCCTTGCAGCGGGTAGAAGGCCAACGCCGCGGCGCCCAGCACCGGGTTTTGCACAAACATGAAAAAGAGGATCGTCAGCAGGGTGCCGGCCTGCGAAATCGGCACCGCGAAAGCCTCGCCGACAAAGCCGCCGACCGGCTCCAGCTCGGCGGTGACCATGGCGACGATCTGCCCGGTCGCGGTGCGGTCGAAATGGTGCAGCGGAAAGCGCAGCAGGCGCTCGAACAGCTCGTAGCGCAGGCGGCGCAGCATGCGTTCGCCCAATTGCCCCTTCTTGACGTTGACGTGCAGCTTGAACCAGCCGTTGATCAGGATCAGCGCCAGAAAAATTCCGCACAGCATCAAGAGATAAGGGATCTGCTCGAGCCTGAGCCACAAAAAATGCTGCGGGAAATGCTTGCCCGATATGGCTCGGTTGATGATGATTTTGGGAAGATCGAGCGAATAGTAAAGAAACGGAAACGAGAGCAGGGTCATGACGACGACATAGATCTGCTCGCGCCAGCTGTAGCGGACGATGAACCCGTAGACTTTCGGTTCGAGCCCATCACTGGCGCCGAGCGGCAGCACCCGGCGCAGCCAGTCCGACATCGCCAGACGAGCGCCGATCACCGCGCCGAGGGCGGTAAGCAGGCGTCGCATCAACCCCTCTCCGTTCGTCAAGCTGGCGTCCTTTTCAGTTTGCCCGAGCGGTGACCTGGAGCCACTCGGCGAGGACCGATCGCAACCTTGTCACCCGGGCGCCCCCAAGCCGTTTCCGCCGCCGCCGCGCGACTGGCTCCGACAAAAGGGCGGCAAGGCAAAACGCGCCGGCTCTGTTCCCGCTCTGTTATCGGAGCTTATCAGGGAATAGCCAAGATGTCGGTCAATGGGTTCGATCGATGCGGGGCGACGAGCGCAGCCGGAACGAGGGCTTGCCCAGCCTTCTACCCTCCGATGTCGGGACGCATCCGGCGCCCGGTCGCTGCCGATCGGGCTCTTTCACCTTTGGGTTCGCTAACTAAATAAACTTGGTCAAGCGGATGGGTGGCCGAGCGGTTTAAGGCACCGCTCTTGAAATTCGCTGTTCGCCATCCCGCCTTGTATCGCCTGATCCCGAAACGCCTTGTTTCATAGGCCATTACGCGGCGTCAGCGCTTGTTTCGTCCTATCCTTGCTCGCCCGATCCCGCGGCGTTTGGGTCCAAAGTTGGATCCACACCAAACCGTGCGCCCGACCTCGCCTCTCTGATGTAGTGGACAAAGTCCGGTCGATGAACCCTCGGAGGCCACCCGGGGCGTCGAGATGTTCCGGCTGATTGACCCAGTCCTCTTCTCTGGTAAGGTTGGGGCAACCGAGAGGACGTTTCCCGAGGCAGGCATTCAGCCAATGCTAGCGGGAAGTCGGCAGGCATCGTTCTCCGGTAGGGAGGTCGCAGTTGCCTACTAGCGTTACGGATAGCGAGGCCGAGGTGGGCGCGGCCGGCTGTCTTTGCTGCCAACCGGCAGTTCGATCCGCGGATCGACGGATCATGCGGGAGCTTTCTCGCCGTGGCATCCTCGCAGGCGCGGCCGGCGCGCTCGCGGGCCTCGCTTTCGCTCCGAGGGCGAGCGCGCAGGCGACGCGGGCCGCGCCTCCGACTGTCATCACTAACTTCCAGCTGTTCGACGGCAAATCCCACGGTTTGCGCGGCGGCCAGAGCCTGCGGATTGAAGACGGACGGATCAAGCAGGTCGCGGTGGCCGGCCAGGGCGTGCCTGAGGGCGCGCGGCTGATCGATTGCGGCGGGCGCGTGCTGATGCCTGGCCTGATCGACGCGCATTGGCACGTGATGTTCTCCAGCCTGAACCCGGCGCAGCTGCTGACGGCCGATATCGGCTTCGTCTTCCTTTCCGCCAGCGCCCAAGCCGAGCGGACTCTGATGCGGGGCTTCACGACCGTACGGGATCTGGGCGGACCGTGCTTCCCGCTGAAGAAGGCGATCGATTCCGGGCTGGCCGTCGGTCCTCGCATCTATCCGTGCGGGGCGGTGATCACCACGACCGGCGGCCACGGCGACATGCGCATGAATTCGGATGTTCCGAGAAGCCCCGGCGGCCCTCAGAGCCAACTCGAAAGCGTGGGCGCCGCTGCCATCGCCGACAGTGTCGACGAGGTGCGCCTGCGCGTGCGCGAGCAGCTGTTCCTCGGGGCCTCGCAGATCAAGATGATTGGCGGCGGCGGCGTCGCCTCGCCGCGTACGACCCTGGACATGGTGACCTTCACCGTCCCGGAGCTGCGCGCCGGCGTCGAAGCGACCGCCGATCGCAACACCTATGTCGCGGTGCACGCCTATCCCCCGGCCGCCATCCAAAGAGCAATCGATGCCGGAGTCCAGTGCATCGAGCACGGTCACCTGATGGACGAGGCAACCGCTAAGCTGATGGCGGACAAGGGAGTGTGGCTCAGCACCCAGCCGTTCATCGACGAGGCCGACAACGCGCCGATGACCGGCCAAAGCCGCATCAACCTGCTGCAGGTGCTGGCCGGGACTCCCACCATGTACGGATACGCCAAGAAGTACGGCATCAAGACCGCGTGGGGCAGCGACCTGCTCTTCTCGTCTGTAGTCGCCGAGCGGCAGGGGGTGCTGCTGACCCATATGTCGCGCTGGTACAGCAACGCCGAGGCTCTCAGGATGGCGACGGCCGGCAACGCCGAGCTGCTGGCGTTGTCGGGTCCGCGCAATCCCTACCCTGGAAAGCTCGGGGTCATCGAGGA
Organism: uncultured Alphaproteobacteria bacterium; assembly: GCA_963755435.1. Lineage (GTDB taxonomy): Bacteria > Pseudomonadota > Alphaproteobacteria > ATCC43930 > CGMCC-115725 > AP-15. Next base: position 352,739 of record CAVWJX010000005.1, on the reverse strand, counting down.
CGGCGCCTACGCCGACCTGCTCGTAGTGGGGGGCGATCCGCTCCAGGACCTCGATCTGCTCGCCGAACCGGACAAGAACCTCGTCGTCATCATGAAGGACGGCAAGATCTACAAGGACGCTCGCGCTGGGGCAGCGCCGACAATGGGAAGTGTCATCGAATAAAGACAAGGAAATTGTATCGTCAATTCGCGCTTCAAGTGCGTTGCTGACCGCCGGGGAGGCCCGCCGATCCGCCGCCAGTAGAGCGTCATCGTCGGGCCTTGGGAAAGAACGCCAGAGGCTTCACGGGACGCTGAAGATCATCGCCGCGCAGAGCCGGGTTCGCCGCGTGCGCTGTCCGGGCCATCAAACTGGCTGTAAAATTGTGTCTCGGAACTGGCTCGGCTCAAGGCGTCGCAAAACGCCCGCCTGAAACCTCGTCTGGCCTGAAATCGGCCCTCGCGACACCGCGACAATCACGAGACCCGTGCGCCTTCGTTGCACGTTAGGCTGACGAACACGCTGGGAACGCCCCTCAAGTTCATGCTATCGAAACGGGTCCAATCTGGGTCCAACGCCGGGGAGGTTCCCGGATCGTTCGCGACAGAGTAGGATATAAGCAATTGACTTATTGATACGGATGGGTGGCCGAGCGGTTTAAGGCACCGGTCTTGAAAACCGGCGCGGGTGCAAGCCCGCCGTGGGTTCGAATCCCACCCCATCCGCCAGATCTGTCCGGCGCGGGTTTGGTTGAAGGGTGAATGCCGCCGGGAGTGCTGGAGACGAGAGATGACTTTATCCGCATCGAGCCGCTCGCCGCTCGCCGCCGGGCTAGACATCTGCCGCCTGCTCAATGGGATGTGGCAGGTTTCGGGGGCGCACGGGGCGATCGACCCGGGGCTGGCGGTCGAGGACATGCTGGCCTATCACGATGCCGGGTTTACCAGCTGGGACCTGGCCGACCATTACGGGCCGGCCGAGGATCTGGTCGGCGCATTCCGCCGCCGGCTCGCTGCCGCCCGCGGCGCCGCCAGCCTGGCGGAGGTCCAGGCCTTGACCAAGTGGGTCCCCAATCCGGGGCCGATGACCAGACGCGCCGCCGAGGATGCGGTCGACATCTCGCGCCGACGGATGGGGGTCGAGCGGCTCGACCTGTTGCAATTCCATTGGTGGGATTATGGCGATCGGGGCTATCTCGACGCGCTCGGCCATCTCGCCGATCTGCGCGACGCGGGCAAGATCCGCCATCTGGGGCTGACCAATTTCGACACCGAGCGGGTCGGCCTGATCGCCGGGCACGGCATCGCCATCGTCTCAAACCAGGTGCAATATTCGCTGATCGACCGGCGGCCGGAAATCCGCATGGCGCCATTCTGCCGCGAGCACGGGATCGGCCTGTTGGCTTATGGGACCGTGCTCGGCGGCTTGTTGTCGGAGAAATGGCTCGGCCGCCCGGAGCCGCGCCGGGCCGAACTCGGCACCGCCTCGTTGCAGAAATACCGGAACATGATCGAGGCCTGGGGCGGCTGGCCGCTGTTCCAGGAATTGCTCGCGGTGCTGCAGGGCATCGCCGACAAGCACCGGGTCGGCATCGCCAATATCGGCGTGCGCTATGTGCTCGACCGTCCGGCGGTGGCCGGGGTCATTGTTGGCGCCAGGCTCGGCCTTGCCCAGCACCGCGCCGAGAACGAGCGGGTCTTCGGGTTTTCGCTCGACGCGGCCGATCTGGCGCAGATCGAGAGCGTGCTCGCCCGCTCGCGCGACCTGATCAAGGTGATCGGCGATTGCGGCGACGAATACCGGCGCTAGCCCTCGGGCGAACCCGGCGATGAACTTCGAGCGGCGTGATCCCGATCGGCCGGCGGACGAGGCCAGCGTTGCCCGGTTTGAGGAGCCGGGCATCCGCGGCTTTGTGCATCGCCCGCAAGCTGCGGCGACGGGTGGCTTGGTGCTGACCCACGGCGCCGGTAGCGACTGCCGCTCGCCGCTGCTGGTCGCGGCCGCGAGCGTGTTCAGCAACGCGGGCTTGCTGGTGTTGCGCTGCGACCTGCCGTTTCGCCAACGCCGGGCGAAAGGACCGCCATCACCGGCGACCGCCGCCGCCGACCGTGACGGGTTGCGCCAAGCCGTCGCAGCGATGCGCGGCCTGGTGCCGCAGCCGGGGCGGCTGCTGCTCGGCGGGGTCTCCTATGGCGGCCGGCAAGCGACGATGCTCGCCGCCGACGAGCCCGAGCTGGCGGCGGGGCTGCTGCTGTTTTCCTATCCGCTGCACCCGCCCGGGAAGCCCCTTCGGCTGCGCACCGAGCATTTCGCCGCTTCTGAGACGGCCGGCGGTGTTCGTCCACGGCACCGGCGACCCGTTCGGCTCGATCGACGAACTGCGCCGGGCGTTGGCGCTGATCCCGGCGCCGACCGAGTTGATCCCGGTCGCCGGCGCCGGCCACGATCTGAGGCGCGGGCGTTTCGATTTCGGGCCGGTGAGCGCGGCGCTGCTGCGCCAGGGTTCGTCTTAAGGGAATCGGGGCCTCGGGCGTTCGCCCAGCCTTGCGCCTTGGGCCGCGCGCCGGGCGACCTTAGGCCTTGCGCCGCCGCTCGGCCGCCGGCGCTGGCTCGGCCGCGGCTTTCGCCCGGGTTTTGCGGCCTTTCGCCGGTGCCGAAGCCGCCGGCGGCGCCTTGGGTTCGGCTTTGGGTTCGGCCTTGGCGCCGCGCCCGCCGGTGACCGGCAGCAGCAGCGGCGGCTGGCGCCGATCGGCCGCCGGCCGTTGCCGCTTGGCCGAGGATGAAGCGGCCGCGGCCGCGCCCCGGCTTGGCGCCGAGGCGTCTTCGCGGGCCAGGCTACGCTTCAGCGCGTCCATCAGGTTGACCACCTTGGGCGGCTCGGCGATCGCCCGCGCGGCCGCGGCCGGTTGGCCCTTGAGCTTGCCCTCGACCAATTCGCGCAGCGCCTCCTGGTAGCGGTCGTGAAACGCCGCCGGCTCGAACTTGCCGGATTTGCGCTCAATGATGGTCTCGGCCAGGGACACCAGGTCCGGGTCGATCTGCGCCTCGGGCTTGCCGGCGAATTCGGCCGGGCGGACTTCGTCCTTGCTGCGCAGCTGCGACATCACCAGCCCGTCGCCGTGCGGTTCGACCAGGACCGGCCGCTCGCGGCCCGACATCGTGACCCGGCCGAGCCCGACCTTGCCGGTATGCGCCATCGCCTCGCCGATCACCCGGAAGGTTTCGGCCGCGAGCTCGCCTTCGGGATAGACGTAATAGGGGGTGTCGAGATAGAGCGGGTCGACCTCTTCACGGCTGACGAAGCGGTCGAGATCGATGATCTTCGACGACTCGACTTGCAGGTCCTTCAGTTCCTCGTCGCTCAAGGTGACATAGCGGTCACGGTCGTACTCGTAGCCCTTGACGATCTGGTCGCGGCCGACCTCCTCGCCGGTCTTCGAGTTGACGAGATGCTGCGACAGCCGGTTTCCGGTCTTCGAATTGAGCTGATTGAGCCTGATCCGCTTTGCTTCGGTCGTCGCCGGGGTCAGATAGACCGGGCAGGTGACGAGAGAAAGACGCAAAAACCCGGTCCAACTCGCGCGCGGCATGCCGATCTCCTATATTTCGCGCCTAGAAATGCACATTATCGGGCGCTCCGCAACGCCGCGCGATTCGCAGTCGCACGCGGCCGGCGCTCTTAGAGGATAACGCCCGCAGCAGGCGATCGGCGGCAATGGCGCTCACCGAATACCGCAGCAAGCGCGATTTCGCGAAAACCCCCGAGCCCAAGGGGACGGCGGTGCGCGATACCGCGTCGCCAAAGCTGTCCTTTGTGGTCCAGAAGCATGCGGCGCGCCGGCTGCACTATGATTTCCGGCTCGAGCTCGATGGCGTGCTGAAGAGCTGGGCGGTGCCGAAGGGGCCGAGCCTCGATCCGGGCGAAAAGCGCCTCGCGGTCCATGTCGAGGACCACCCGCTCGAATATGGCGGGTTCGAGGGGGTCATCCCGCATGGGCAATACGGCGCCGGGACCGCGCTGATCTGGGATCGCGGCAGCTGGACGCCGCTCGACCCGCAGCCGCAGGCCGCCTATGCCAAGGGCAATCTCAAATTCATCCTCGACGGCGAAAAGCTGCACGGCAGATGGGCCCTGGTGCGGATGGGCGGCAAGCATGCCGGGCGGCGCGGCGAGAACTGGCTCCTGATCAAGGAGCGCGACGAGGCGGCGGTGCCGCAGAGCGGCGATCGGGTCGTCGCCGACTACCCGACGAGCGTCGCCACCGGCCGCGGGATCGACGAGATCGCCGCCGATCGCGACCGGATCTGGGGACCCGGCGGCGAAGAACCCGGCGCCGGCGCCGATCCCGCCGAGCCGCAGCCCATGCCGCCCTCCCGCATCGCGCAGATCCCCGGCGCCAGAAAGGGGCGGCTGCCGGCCGATTTCAAGCCGCAGCTGGCGACCGCCACCGACGAGGCGCCGGACGGAACCCAGTGGTTCCACGAGATCAAGTACGACGGCTACCGGCTGATCGCCCGGATCGACGGCGGCCGGGTCGAGCTGCTGACCCGCAACCGGCTCGACTGGACCGCGAAGTTCCCGCCCTTGGCGGCGCGGTTCGCCGAACTCCCGGTGGCGGCGGCGCTGATCGACGGCGAACTCGTCCATCTCGAGGAGGACGGCACCACCAGCTTTGCCCATCTGCAGGACGCGATCGCCGCGGCGCGCACCGACGGGCTGGTGTTTTACGCCTTCGACCTGCTCCACCTCGACGGCTACGATCTGGGCGGCGCCGCACTCGAAGACCGCAAGGCGGCGCTGGCCCGGCTGGTGCCGCCCGACGCCGCGGGCCTCTTGCGCTACAGCGATCATCAAATCGGGCGCGGCCCCGAATTCTATCGCCATGCCGCCGGCTTTGGCCTCGAAGGGATCATCGCCAAGCGCCGCGACCGGCCATACCGTCCCGGGCGCAGCAAGGATTGGCTCAAGATCAAATCGGCCAATCGCGACGAGTTCGTCGTGATCGGCTTCACCGATCCGGCCGGCAGCCGCCAGGGCCTCGGCGCCCTGCTCGTCGGCTATTACGACCGGGACGGCGGGTTGCATTATGCCGGCCGCGTCGGCACCGGCTTTGACGATGCCAGGCTGATCGAGCTGCGGGCGCGGCTCGGAGCGCTGGAACGCGCCGCGGCCCCGGTGCGGGGATTGCCGCCGGGCGCCTCGGTCAAGGCGGTGCACTGGACCCGGCCGGCGCTGGTCGCCGAACTGCGCTATGCCGGCTGGACCGACGACAAGCTATTGCGCCATGCCGCTTTTCTCGGGCTGCGCGAGGACAAGGACGCTGGCGAGGTGGTACGCGAGACCGGTCCGCCGGACCCGCCCGCCGCTGGGGTAAAGGTGGCGGCAAAGCCGGCGGCCGCGCCGCGCGCTCGCGACGGCAGCGCCGAATTCGCCGGGGTCAGGCTAACCAACCCCGATCGCGTGCTCTACCCCGAAACCGGCATCACCAAGCTCGATCTGGCGCGCTACTACGCGGCGATCGCGGATTGGGCGTTGCCGCAGCTGGCCCACCGGCCGCTTAGCCTGGTGCGCTGCCCGACCGGGCTCGGCGGCGAAAGCTTTTTCCAAAAACACGCCGGGGCCGGCCTGCCCAAAGCGATCCGGCGCATCGAGATCGACGGCGAAACCCACCTGGCGATCGAGGATCTGGCCGGGCTGGCAGCACTGGTGCAAATGGGCGTGCTCGAAATCCACCCGTGGGGCTCGACCCTCGACCATATCGAACAACCCGACCGGATCACCTTCGATCTCGACCCGGATACCGGCCTGCCCTGGTCGCAGATCGCCGCGGCGGCCCTCGAAATCCGCGATGTGCTCCAGGGCTTCGGCCTCGCCAGTTTTGCCAAGACCACCGGCGGCAAGGGCCTGCACGTCGTGGCGCCGCTCTCGGCGAAACTCGGCTGGCCGCAGGTCAAGGGCTTTACCAAGGCGGTCGCCGACCGCCTCGCGGCCGCGCACCCGGAGCGCTATACCGCCAACCAGGCCAAGCGGGCGCGGGCGGGCCGCATCTATATCGATTACCTGCGCAACGGCCGCGGGGCCACCGCGATCGGCGCCTATTCGACCCGCGCCCGGCCGGGCGCGCCGGTGGCGACGCCGCTGTTCTGGGGCGAGGTCGAGGATGCGGTGCGGGCCGACGGCTTTACCATCGCCACGATCCCGGCCCGCCTGGCGGCGCTGAAATCCGATCCGTGGGCCGAGATCGGCACGGTGCGCCAGACCATTGCCGCGCGCGTAATCCGAGGGCTCGGCTGATGAAGATGACGGCCGCCGCTCGCCGCGAGGCTGATCGGCGCCTGGCCTGTGGCGACTGGCCTGTGGCAAAAAGAGGGCGGCGCCCGAGGGCGCCGCCGGTATTGCAGAGTGTCGGAAAAGTTTACACAGCGTTGCGGTTGCGCCGGCGACGGATCGCCCCAAACCCGACGAGGGCGCTGCCGAGGAGCGCCAGCGAGGCCGGCTCGGGGACCGGCGACACGAACGGCAGCGAGATCGCAAGAACGGCCGGTGCACCGCAGCATTCGCCGTAGACCAGCTGGAATGGGAAGTTGCCGCTCGGCCCGGTGTAAATCTCGGTGGTGTTCACGGGGCTGGTCGCCTGCGGGGCATCGATCACGGTGAGGCCGCCGATGATCAGGGTCAGCCCGTCGTCATGCCCGACGGTGAAGCTCTCGCCGGTAGTCACCGAGACGGTGCCGGTAAAGTTGAAGATCGTGTTGTCGAGCGTGTTGCCGAGCTCGCCGGCGCCGGTCAGCACGGTCGAGCCGTTGCCGCTCGCCAGGAACTCGCCGATCGTGTACAGCGAACCGCTGGCGAAGTTGAGCGGGTCGGGCGCGGTGAAGGTCACGTTCGGCGTCGTCAGCGGCACGTTCGCCGGCGTCGCGTCCGCAGCGGCGGTCGGCTGGTTCTCCCAGATCGAGCCGAGGATGGTGTTGGCCTGCGCTGACGCCGCCATCGCCATGATCGCCCCGGCCATCACCGCGCCGCTCAGTAGTTTGCTGGTAAGCCGCATGATCATCCTGCCTCGCCAAGCCGTGGTTTCGCGTTTCGAACGCCTGCGATCAGCGACGCAACTTCCGTGCCGGCATCAAAAATGTTTAAGAAAACAATTAGATGGACGACATTCGATCAAGCTCGTCCGCGCTATATGTAAAGTTTTCCGACCCTTTCTCTGCCGGGACCGGCGGTCGGGCCGGCGGTCGCCGCCGCGAGGCGGATCATCCTCTGCTGGTCGGCGGATTTGTTATCACGCTGTGATTGCTCGCTTTAATTTGTTTGATTGTGCCGAAAACACCGGCGTGAGCCGCGCTGTGGCCGGCTGCCGGCAAGGATCGGGCCCACTGTAAAAATTTCCGACCGATGGCGGCGACGCGGCCGAGAACCCGGCCGACTAGCCGACCAGTATCGGAGCGCGCCCGGCCTCATTTTCGCTCTTTTGTAAGACCAATATCGGCACGGTGCACCGTCGAGTAGCGACGCGGCCGAACCGCGCCCGAGGAGCCATCCCCATGAAGCAGCCGCCGCTTCGCGTCAAACCGTCGCGCCGGACGGTGCTGAGCGCGGCGACGGCCGGCATGGTAGTGCCGCGCGCGGTCCTGGCCGAGCCGGCCCCGGCCCCGGCCCCGGCCCCGGACGCGACCCCGGCCCCGGCATTGCAGCGGCAGCGGGTGGAAGCCGCCCTGCCGCAGCTCCAGCGGCTCGCCGAAGCAGCGCGGCAGCGCACCGGCATCCCCGGCATGGCGATCGCCGTCGTCTACCAGGATGAGGTGATCTATCTCGAAGGCTTTGGCGTGCGCGAGGAGGGCAAGCCCGACGCGGTCGATCCGGACACGGTGTTCCAACTCGCCTCGCTGTCGAAGCCGATCGCCGCGACGGTGGTGGCGGCGCTGGTCGGGAATGGCGTGGTCGGCTGGGACGACCCGATCATCCGCCACGATCCCGATTTCGAGATGTACGATGCCTGGGTCACCCGCCAAGTCACCCTGCGCGACCTCCTCGCCCATCGCAGCGGGTTGCCCGACCATGCCGGCGACGCGCTCGAGGACATCGGCTACGAGCGCATCCAGATCCTCTACCGGCTGCGCTACCAGAAACCGGACAGCAGCTTTCGTTCGCGCTTTGCCTATACCAATTTCGGCTTTACCGAGGCCGCGGTGGCCGCGGCCATGGCCAGCGGCAAGTCGTGGGAGGATGTCTCGGCCGCGCTGCTCTACCGGCCGCTCGGCATGCATCGCACCAGCTCGCGCTTTGCCGATTTCAGCGCCGCGGCAAACCGGGCTGCGGGCCATGTCCAGGTGGCCGGCAAATGGGTCGCCAAATATACCCGCGACGCCGATGCGCAGGCCCCGGCCGGGGGCGCCAGCTCCTCGGCCCGGGACATGGCGATGTGGCTGCGGCTGCAGCTCGCCGGCGGCACCTTCCGCGGCAAGCAGGTGGTCGCGGCCGAGCCGCTCGACGAGACCCATCGTCCGCAGATCGTACGCACGCCGCCGAAAAATCCGGCGGTCGATCATGCCGGGTTCTACGGGCTCGGCTGGAACCTTGACACCGATGCCGAAGGCCGCATCTATTGGGGCCATTCCGGCGGGTTCGCACTCGGCGCCGCGACCAGCGTGTCGCTGCTGCCGGCCGAGCGGCTCGGCATCGTGGCGCTGACCAATGCGCAGCCGATCGGCGTGCCGGAGGCGGTGAGCCGCAGCTTTTTCGACATCGTGCTGACCGGCAAGGTCGAACAGGACTGGATGGCGCTCTATGGCCAGCGGATGGCGGCGACGCTCGCCCCCGATTACGGCAGCGCCGTCGATTATTCAAAGCCGCCGGTGCCGCCATCGCCGGCCTTGCCCGCGGCCAGCTATGCCGGCGACTACCGCAACGATCTTTACGGTCCGATCGCGATCACCGCGAGCGATCAAGGGCTGGTGGTCAAATTGGGGCCGGCGCAACAGCCTTACCCGATGCGGCATTTCGACCGCGACGTGTTCACCTATCAGCCATCGGGCGAAAACGCCGCCGGGCCGAGCGCAATCAGCTTCGCGATCGGCGCCGATCAAAAGGCGACGGCCGTGACCATCGAGAACCTCGACGCCAACGGCCAGGGAACCTTCACCCGGGCACAGGGCGCCAAGTGAGGTATCTCGCGGAATTGCCGCGCTATGACGGCGCGATTGTGGTGCCGCCGTCGACGACGATGGTCTGCCCGGTGATGTAGGCGCCGGCGCGCGAGGCCAGCATCAGCGCGACACCGGCGATGTCGTCGGGCTCGCCGAGCCGCTTCAGCAGGGTCCCGGCCTCGCGGGCGGCGCGCCGTTCGGGGTCTTCATAGAGCACCCGGGCGAACTGGGTGGTGACGACGCTCGGCGCGATGCAGTTGACCCGCACATTGTCGGGGCCCCATTCGGCGGCGAGATTGCGACACAGCGCGTAATCGGCGGTCTTGGTGATGCCGTACATGCCGAGCATCGTGCTGGAGCGCAATGCCGCGGTCGAGGTGATGAAGATGATCGCACCGTCGCGCCGCTCGCGCATCCCCGGCGCCACCATGCGCGACAGCCACAAATTGCTCAGGACGTTGTTGACCATCATCCGCTCGAAGACTTCGTCGGTCAGCTTGTCGAGCGAGCCATAATGCGGGTTGACCGCGGCGTTGCACACCAGGATGTCGACCCGGCCCCAGGCCGCCATGGTCTGGGCCACCAGGTTTTCGAGCAGCCCCTTGTCCGAGATCCGCGCCGGCACCGCGATTGCCTCGCCGCCCTTGGCCCGGATCGCCGCCGCCGCCGCCTCGCACGGTTCGGCGTTGCGCGCCGAGATGACCACCCGGCCGCCGGCCTCGGCAAACGCCTCGGCGATGGCCTGGCCGATGCCCCGGCTCGAGCCGGTCACGATCGCGACCTTGCCGGAAAGCTCGAACAATCTCATCGGCCACCCCCTGATGCGCTGTTCAAGCCAGAAAATACCCCAATAGGGCGACGGTGATGACCACCGCGGCGAGCACGTAGCGCATCAGCCGGGTAAAGCCGACCCAGGTTTGATAATGCCGGACAAATTCCGGGTCCGTCGTGGTCAACGCCATCCTGTCCTCATCCGCTGCGAAGCCCGGCCTACCTATAGCCTAATCGGATTTCTAGCCTAATCAGATTTCGAGACAAGAGGATCGGCCGGCGGCTCCGGCGGGTTCAGCACCGCCAGCTCCGGCGGACGCCAGCCGGCGATCTCGACCCGGCCGTCGACGATCCGGGTGCGGCCTTCGCCGATCAGCCGCACCGCCAGCGGATAGAGCCGATGCTCGGCCGCCAGGATGCGCGCCGCGAGGCTCGCCTCGTCGTCATCCGGATGCACCGGTACGACCGCCTGGGCGATGATCGGCCCGCTGTCGAGTTCGGGGCGCACGAAATGTACGGTGCAGCCGGAAAAGCGCACGCCCGCGGCCAGCGCCTGGCGCTGCGGGTGGAGGCCGCGGAACGCCGGCAGCAAGGAGGGGTGGATGTTGACCATCCGATCGCGCCACGCCTCGACGAAACCGGTATCGAGCACGCGCATGAAGCCGGCGAGGCAAACCAGATCGACCCGATGGCCGCGCAGCAGCGCCTCGGCTTCGGCCGCAAACCTGCGGCGATCGGGCTCGGCGACGACAGCGCTCGCAATGCCGGCCGCGGCGGCGCGCGCCAGACCCGCGGCGTCGGGGCGGTTGCTGATGACGAGCACGATCTCGGCCGGATCGGGGCCGGCGTCGATCAGCGCCTGCAGGTTGGACCCGCGGCCAGAAATCAGCACGCCCAGCCGCATCGGCTCCTCGGCAGCGACGATCCGCAGTTCCGGGCTGCGTTCCGGGCTGCATTCCGGGCCGCATTCGCCAGGCCCGGCCGGGCGCACCGGCCTCGACCCGGCCGGCTCGGCTGTCGATGGCGCCGCCCCGAAAACTGCGCTATGACCCAGCCCGGGCTGGGCACAAAATAGGCGATCGGAGGCGGTTTGCAATGATCCTGGCGCGGCGATCCGCGATTGGCGGAAGCCTCGGAAGGCGGCTGCGGGCCGGCCGCCGCGCCGCCGGCGCCGGCGTGTTGTTGCTGGCGATGCTGATCGGGCTGGCGCCCGGTTGGGCCGACGATCTCAATCCCGCGCCCAGCACTCCGGCTGCGGCGCCGGATCAGCCTGTTGCGACCCCGGACAATTCTGGTGCGGCCCCGGACAATGCTGGTGCGGCCCCGGACAATTCTGGCACGAACTCGAGCAATCCCGCGACGTCGGCCCATCCGTATTCGGCGACGGTCAAGGTCGACGCCACCGCCGAGAACGCGGTTGCGGCGCGGACCCAGGCCCGGCTCGACGGGCAGCGCCGCGCGCTCGACAAGGTGGTGGAGAATTTGAGCGGCTCGACCGATTTGTCCAAATTGCCCAAGCTCAGCGACCCGGCGATCACCGACATGGTCAAGAATTTCGAGGTCGCTAACGAGAAGATGTCGGCGGTGCGCTATCTTGCCGACTACACCTTCAACTTTCGCGCGGCCAAGATCCGCCAGCTGATGCGCAGCGCCGGGATTGCCATCGCCCAACCCCCGAGCAAGCCGGTGGTTGTCGTGCCGGTGTTCGAGGATGGCGGGAACGGCGTGCTGTGGGACGACCCCAACCCGTGGCGCCAGGCCTGGGCGCAGCTGCCGCCCACCCCCGGTCCGACCCATCTCAGCCTACCGCTGGGCGGCCTCGGCGACGTCGACGCGATCAATGCCGAACAGGCCCGCGACGGCGATCCGCAGGCGCTGACCCAGATCGCCCAGCGCAACGGCGGCGATGAGGCGCTGGTCGCCATGGCCACGGCCCAGCGCCAGGACGGCCAGCTCACCGGCCTCGACATAGCGCTGAAGCGTTACCGCGGCGGGCAGCTGGTCAACAGCCAGCACATGACAATCGCCGCCAATCCCGGCGAAAGCCCGGACGCCCTGATGCAGCGGGCGGCGGGCGCGGCCGCCGACGCGATCGAGCATGGCGTGCCGCCGACCATCAACAAGGTGGCGAGCCTCGATGCGATCGTGCCGATCGCCAGCCTCGGCGATTGGGTCGAGATGCAGCAGCGCCTGGCCGCGGTGCCGGCGATCCGCCGCGTCGACCTGCTGTCGTTGAACCGGGCACGGGCGAAAATCGAAATCACCTATGTCGGCGGCCCCGATCAGCTCAAATCCAGCCTCGCCGAGGCCAATCTCAATCTCGACGGCGGCGATCCCGAATGGCGGCTGTCGCCATCGGATGCCGCGGGTTCGCACTGATTGAGAGCGGCCGGCGATGGCCAGGGCGGCGATGGCCAGGGCGGCGATGGCCAGGGCGGCGATGGCCAGGGCGCGCTCGGGACCAGATGATGAGCCGGCTCGGGGTCAACCTCCCTAACCTGATCTCGCTGGGCCGGCTGCTGCTGGCGCCGCTGACGATCTGGCTCATTCTCGGCGGCCGCTACGGCATTGCCTTCTGGGTGTTTGTCGTCGCCGGGGTGTCCGACGCGCTCGACGGCTTCATCGCCAAGCGCTTCAACCGGCGCACCCGGCTCGGCGCGCTCCTGGATCCGGTCGCCGACAAGGCGCTCCTGGTCAGCGTCTACGTCACCCTCGGTCTGGCGCACCAGTTGTGGACCTCGCTGGTGATCCTGGTGGTGTTTCGCGACGTGATGATCGTCGGCGGGTTCTTGTTGATCCAGGCGATCGCCGCGCCGACGAATTACGGCCCGTTGTACATCAGCAAGATCAACACCGGCCTGCAGATCGCACTGGTCGCCTTTGTCCTGGCGCGGCTCGGGATTGCCGCCGAGCGCGGCCTCGCCGATGTCGTGCTCAGCTTCGCCGTGATCACCACCACGGTGTTGTCGGGGCTGTCCTATATCGTTCGCTGGGCCCGCATTCTCGCCCGCTCGGAGCAGCCCTTATGAGCCCGCGCCTCTATCGGGCGCTGTTCTGGGTTGGCGTGATCGCCACCGCCTTCGTGGTGGTGGCCTTGCTGCAAGGGATTCTGGTGCCGTTTGCCGCGGCCTTCGCCATCGCCTATCTGCTGCGCCCGGCGATCGATCGGCTGGAGCTGCTGGGGCTGGGCCGCGGCCTGGCGAGCCTTGCGGTGCTGATCGTCTTTCTGCTTGGTCTGGCTTTGGTCCTGGTGCTGATCGTGCCGCTGGCGCAGGCGCAGATCGTGCATCTGCTGGCCCGCTTTCCGGGCCTGGTTAGCGCCGCCCAGCAGCAATTCGGAAATTTCGTGCGGCTGCTCCGCTCGCATCTGCCGGCAGCCGAAGCTGACAAAGTATATAATATCGTCAGCAGCAGAATAGGCGATGCAGTCGGCTGGTTCGCCAGCCTGTTCCAAAGCATGATCACCAGCAGCTTTGCGATTCTGAGCATTTTGTCGCTGGTTGTGGTCACCCCGATCGTCAGTTTTTTTCTGATGCGCGACTGGCACCTGATGATTGCGGCGATCGATGCGCTGCTGCCCCGCGATTCGGCGCCGACGATCCGCCAGCAGATGCGGATCATCGACCAGACGCTCGCCGGGTTCGTTCACGGGCAGGCCCTGGTCTGCCTGATCCTCGGGGTTTATTACACGATCGGATTGTCGCTCGCCGGCCTCGATTCGGCGCTGGCGCTGGGCCTCCTGATCGGCGTTTTGGCGATCATCCCGGTGCTCGGCGTGTCGATCGGCTTCGCCTTATCGGTGGCGCTCGCCGCAGTCCAGTTCGGCACCTGGGCCGGGGTCCTGGTGGTGGTCGGCATTTTTCTGTTCGGACAGACTGTCGAAGCCAACATCTTGACGCCAAAGCTGGTCGGCGACCGCGTCCACCTGCACCCGGTGTGGGTGATCTTCGCGCTGCTCGCCGGGGCAAAGCTGCTCGGCCTGGCCGGCATCTTCGTCTCGGTGCCGGTTGCCGCGGTGCTCGGCGTCATCATCCGCTTCGCCCTCGAACGCTATCGCGCGAGCGCGCTCTACGACCCGCACCGCAGCCTCTGTCGCTGTCGGCGGGGGCCCGAGCGATGACCCAGCTGACCTTCCCGCTCACCGGCCCGGCCGCCTATGGGCGCGCCGATTTCTTCGTTTCCGACGGCAACGCCGCCGCGCTCGCCTGGCTCGACCGCTGGCCGCGCTGGCCGTCGCCGGCGCTGGTGCTGCATGGGCCGGAGGGCTGCGGCAAGACCCACCTCGCGCATTTATGGTGCGCGCGCGTACCGGCAGCCCTGGTTTCGGGGGAGGCGCTCGACGACGAGGGGTTGCGCCGGCTGCTCGATGGCGGCCAGCGCCGGGTCGTGGTCGACGATGCCGATCGCGCCGACGAAGCCGCGCTGCTGCATCTCCTCAACGCCTGCGGCGAGAACGGCGGCAGCGTGCTGCTGACGGCGCGGGCCGCGCCGGGGGCGTGGCCGGCCGGGCTGCCCGATCTCCATTCGCGGCTGCGCGCGGCGCTGGCGGTCGGCATCGGGCTGCCCGACGACGCGCTGCTCGGCGCCGTTCTCGCCAAGCATTTCGCCGACCGGCAGGTGCGCGTCGGCGCCGGGGTCATCGCCTATCTCGTCGCCCACATCGAGCGCTCGCTCGCCGCCGCCGGCGAAATTGCCGCCGCCCTCGACCAGGAGGCGCTGAGCGGTGGTGGCGCGATCGCGCTGCCGCTGGCCCGCCGGGTGGCGGCCGAACGCCAGGCTCAGCAATTGCCGCCCGCCCGCGATCCGACGGTTACGTAGCCGACCAGCCGGTGACGCCCCTGGCCCAGCGCCGACCAGCGTGTGGCGACGGAAAAGCTGGCCCGCGCCGCGGTCGGAAACTTTCCGGAGGCGAGCGCGCTGCGCGCAGGGCGTGCCGGGCTCGGCCAGGGCCAGCGCCAGCTCGTGCAGCCCGGGGTTGTGACCGATCACCAGCACGTTGCCGTCGGTTTCGCACAGGCGCTGCAGGCGCAGGGTCAGCCGGTTGCGGTCAGCGAGATAGAGCTCGTCCTCGATCAGACAGCGCGGCCGCGCGGCGAACCCGGCCACCGCCAGCTCCAGCGTCTCGCGGGTGCGCGCCGCGCTTGAGCACAGCACGAGGTCGATCGCCCCGGCCGCTTCCGGCAGATCGCGACCGACCAGCCGCGCCGCCTCGCGGCCGCGCCGGCTCAACGGCCGCCGCCGATCCTCGAGATCGTCGTTCCGGCTCGACTTGGCGTGACGCAGCAGGTGCAGCATATGCATCATCGATCTCCTCCGTCGGGCACCGGGCGGGCACCGGGCGACCCGCACCCTGCCGTACCAGGCCACGCCGCGCGCGCATGACAGGCCTGCGGCGACGCGGTAGGATCGGCGGCAGATCCAAGCTCATCGCAGCGGCACCGGGAGATCGGGGTGAACACCAGCGCGCAGCCAGTCGAGATCCAGCCGCTCGATCCTCCGCCCGATTCCCGCTTCATCAATCGCGAACTCTCCTGGCTCGCCTTCAACGAGCGCGTGCTGGCCGAGGCCGACAATTTGCGCCACCCGCTGCTCGAGCGTTTGCGCTTTCTGTCGATCTCGGCGAACAATCTTGACGAGTTCTTTATGGTCCGGGTGGCCGGGCTCAAAGGCCAGTTTCTCGCCGGGGTCAAGACGCCGAGCCAGGATGGGCTGACCCCGGCCCAGCAGCTCGACGCGATCCGCCAACGCACCCAAAAGCTGATGACCGACCAGCAGGTCACCTGGCTCGAATTGCGCCGCCTGCTCGCCGACGCCGGGGTTGCGGTGGTCGAGCCGACCGATCTCGAGCCCGGCGACCGGGCCTGGCTCGAAGACCGCTTCATGGAGGACGTCTTTCCGGTGCTGACGCCGCTGGCGATCGACCCGGCCCATCCGTTTCCGTTTATCGCCAATCGCGGCTTCGGCCTGGCGCTCGAGCTCGAACGGGTCAGCGATGGCGAGCGGTTGCAGGCATTGACCCTGATCCCGTCCTCGGTACCCCGTTTCATGCGCCTGCCGGGCGAGCGCATCCGCTTTCTGCCGATCGAGCAGATGATCGCGCTGTTCCTCGACCATCTGTTTCCGGGCTTCGCCGTCGTTGCTCAGGGCGTCTTCCGGGTGTTGCGCGACAGCGAGGTCGAGATCGAGGAAGAGGCCGAGGATCTGGTGCGCCATTACGAAACCGCGCTGAAGCAGCGGCGGCGCGGCCATGCCATTCTGCTCGCGGTCGACGCGACGATGCCGAGCGAGCTGCCGGCCGATTTGCGCCGCTTTTTGATGGAGAAGCTCGACGTCGCGCCGGCCGATTTGTTTGCCTCCGACGGGCTTCTCGGGCTCGACGACACCCGGCAGCTGATCATCGACGAGCGCCCCGACCTGGTCTTCACGCCTTATAACGCGCGCTTCCCCGAGCGCATTCGCGATTTCGGCGGCGATTGCCTGGCCGCGATCCGGCAGAAGGACATCATCGTCCATCACCCTTACGAAAGCTTCGATGTCGTCGTCCAGTTCCTGCGCCAGGCGGCGCGCGACCCGGCGGTGGCGGCGATCAAGCAGACGCTCTACCGCACCAGCGAGGACAGCCCGATTGTGCGCGCGCTCCTCGAGGCGGCCGATGCCGGCAAATCGGTCACCGCAATGATCGAGCTCAAGGCGCGCTTCGACGAGGAGGCCAATATCCGCTGGGCCCGCGATCTGGAACGCGCCGGGGTGCAGGTGGTCTATGGATTTCTGCAGCTGAAGACCCACGCCAAGGTATCCCTGGTGATCCGCCGCGAAGCCGGGAGGCTGCGCTCGTATGTCCATTTCGGGACCGGCAACTATCATCCCTATACGGCCAAGGTTTATACCGACCTGTCGTTCTTCACATGCGATCCGGCATTGTGCCGGGACGCCGCGCGCCTGTTCAACTTCATGACCGGCTACGCCACCCCGGCGAGCCTCGAAAAGGTGTCGGTGGCGCCGATCAATCTGCGCGCCCGGCTGTTCGAGCTGATCGAGGCCGAGATCGCCAATGCGAAATCCGGCAAGCCGGCGCAGATCTGGGCCAAGATGAACGCGCTCGTCGACCCGGCGATCATCGATCTGCTATACCGGGCCTCGCAGGCCGGGGTCAGCATCGATCTGGTGGTGCGCGGCATCTGCTGCCTGCGGCCGGGGGTCCCGGGGCTTTCCGAAAACATCCGGGTCAAGAGCATCATCGGCCGCTTTCTCGAGCACGGCCGCATCGTCTGCTTCGGCAACGGCAACAAACTGCCCTCGGACAGAGCCCGGGTGTTCATCAGCTCGGCCGATTGGATGCCGCGCAATTTCGACGGCCGGGTCGAAGCCCTGGTGCCGATCGAAAACCCGACCGTCCATCGCCAGGTCCTGGACGAGATCATGGTCGCCAATTTGCGCGACACGTTGCAGAGCTGGAGCCTGACGCCCGATGGCACCTATCGGCGGGTGCCGGCCGATCAGGAGCCGTTTTCGGCGCATACCTATTTCATGACCAATCCCAGCCTTTCCGGCCGCGGCAAGGCGCTCAGGCGCGCCCAGCCCAAGCTCGTGGTCCGCTGAGCCGATGTCCGAGCGGCAAGCCAATTCGCCAACCGGCCGCATCGGCATCATCGATCTGGGCTCCAATTCGTTGCGCCTGGCGGTGTTCGAGCGGCACGGCGCGGCGCTGTTTCCGCAGATCAACGAAAAGGCCATGTGCGGGCTGGCGCGCGGGCTGTCGACCAGCGGCCGGCTCAATCGCGACGGCGTCGCGCAGGCCCTGGTCAATCTGAGGCGCTTTGTCGCCTTGGCGCGGGCGATCGGCGTCGATCACCTGGCGGTGCTGGCCACCGCGGCGGTGCGCGACGCCAGCGACGGCCAAGCCTTTGCCGACGAGGTGGCGAGCGCGTGCCGGGTCCCGGTCACGATTGTCGACGGGGCTGAGGAGGCGCGGCTATCGGCGGCGGGCGTGCTCGCCGGCATCCCCGAGGCGGCGGGCGTCGTCGGCGATCTCGGCGGCGGCAGCGTCGAGCTGGTCCGGGTCGGGCCGAATGCCGTCGCCGGCGGCGGGCGGATCGGCCGGGGGATCACTTTGCCGCTCGGGCCGCTGCGCCTGGCCGAGCTCGGCGACAGCGCCAAGGCGGTCTCCGACACCGTCGAGCGGGCCTTGGCCGCGACCTCGATCGCCCGCGCCGGGCCGGGGCAGAACCTTTATCTGGTCGGCGGCGCCTCGCGCGCGATCGCCCGGCTGCATATGGAGCACACGCGCTATCCGCTCCACATCATCCACCATTACACGATCGCCCGCGCCGAGGCCGAGGGCTTCTTCGAGATCATCGGCCGGCTGTCGCGCAAATCGCTCGAGCGGATCACCACGATCTCCAAGAAGCGCCTCGAAATGGTGCCGCTGGCTGCGTCGATTCTGCGCAAGCTGGTCGCCACGGTCGGCCCGCAGCGGGTGATTTTCTCCGCCTACGGACTGCGCGAAGGCTATGCCTACGGCCTCGTTCCGGCGGCTGAGCGCAGCCCGGACCCGCTGCTCGCGGCCTGCATGGCGATGGCTCGCGCCGGCAGCCGCTTTCCTCCGGACGGCGACCGTTTGCTGGAATGGACGGCGCCGCTGTTCCCCGGCCTGGCCGATCGCTTGCGCCGGCTGCATCATGCCGCCTGTTGGCTCGGCGACATCGCCTGGACCGAACACCCCGATTATCGCGCCGAGCAGGCGTTCGCCCGCAGCCTGCGGATGCCGTTCGCGGCGATCGACCATGCCGAGCGGGTGTTCGTCGCCGCAGTGCTCCATACCCGCTACGGCGGGGCCGCCGACGACCCGGTCAGGGATCCGACCCGGCCGTTGCTCGATGCCCAAGCCGCCGGCGCGGTGCGCACCTTGGGTTTGGCGCTGCGTCTGGCCTACACCTTGTGCGGCGGCAGGATCGAGCTGTTATCGACAACCTGGCTCGGGCGCGAGGGCCTGAACCTGATCCTGGAAGCGCCTGCCGGAGACGGCTTGTTTGTCGGCGAGACGGTGCAGCGCCGGCTCGACGCGGTCGCCCGCTCGCTGGGGGCGACGGCCGTGTTGCGGCGGCGCGAGCCGCGGCGACTGGCCGGCGAATAGGCGCCGCGCGGGGTGGCGTCGGCGGCGATCTGCTGTACTATCGCCTGCCTCTTGAGCAGCGGCCGATCGTGGCCGCCAACGGGTTTTCGGAGCCGGTCGATCGGATGAGCAGCGGCAACGGCGTCGATATCGCAGCGGTCTATCAGCTGCTGAGCGAGGTGGCGCGCACGCTCGCCGGTCACGACCGCAGGTTCGACGCCCATGACCGCAGATTCGATGCCCAGGACCGCAAGCTCGACGCCCAGGACCGCAAGCTCAACGAGATCATCGGCGTCGTCAACGATCACACCGCCAAGCTCAACGAGCTCGCCGACGTGGTCAACCGCCACGACCGCAAGCTCGACGATCTGACGGCGGACATTGCCGGTCTGCGCGAGACAGTGACGCACTACCACGCGACGGTGCTCGGCCACGGCATTCTTTATGGCGAACTCGACCAGCGGGTGCGGCGCATCGAGCGCCATCTGAAGCTCGAGCCGGCGGCAGAGTGACGCCGCGGCGGGCGGCCGGGCTATTGCGGCGCCGGCTGGACCAGGGCGATCCGGTTGTCGCGGACGGTCAGCGCCAGGCGGCCGTGTTTGAGCGCGAGGGCGTCCCGGCCGAAGATGTCGTAGCGCCATCCCGACAGCGCCGGCACCGGGGAATGATCGTCGGCGGCGATCGCCTCGATGTCGTCGGCCGAGGCGACCAGCTTCTGCGCCACTTGGTGCGTTTCGCAGCGGTGTTTCAAAAGCACCCGGAACAATTCGATCAGCGGCCCGAGGCCCGGCGGGGTTTCGGCGCGCGACGGCGGCGGGTCGAGCCCCGGCGGCTGCGCCAAGCCGTGCCTGACCGCCTCCAGGATTTCGCTGCCGAACCGGCCTTCGGCCACCCCCTTGCCGAGGCTGCGGGTGCGCGCCAGCGCCTCGATCGTCCTGGGTAGGTGGGCGGCGATTTCGAGCACGGCCTCGTCCTTGATGATGCGGCCGCGCGGCAGATTGCGCTGCTGCGCCGCGGCTTCGCGCCACGCCGCCACCTCGCGCAGCACGCCAAAGAAGCGCGGGTCGACGCGGCCGCGCAGGCGAAAGCGCCGCCACGCCTCGTGCGGATCGGTGCGATAGGTCGCCGGATCGCACAACACCGCCATTTCCTCGGCGAACCATGCGGCCCGGCCGTTGGACGCCAGGAGCTGCTGCAGCTGCTGGTAGACCGTGCGCAGATGGACGACGTCTCCCAGGGCATAGCGGATCTGCCGCTCGGTCAGCGGCCGGTGCGCCCAGTCGGTAAAGCGCGAGGATTTGTCGAGCGGCGCGCGCGCCAGTTTGCCGACCAGGGTTTCGTAGCTGGCAGCGTCGCCGAAACCGCACACCATGGCGGCGATCTGGGTGTCGAACAGCGGCGCCGGGACCGTCCCCGACAGGTTGACGAAGATCTCGACGTCCTGGCGGGCGGCGTGAAACACTTTGAGGGTCTGGTCATCGGCCATCAGCGCCAGCAGCGGCGCCAGATCGATCCCCGGGGCCAGCGCGTCGATCGCCACGGCCTGGTCGGGGCCGGCCACCTGGACCAAGCACAGGATCGGCCAATAGGTGCGCTCGCGCATGAATTCGGTATCGACCGCGACGAAATCCACGCCGCGCTGACGGGCGCAGAATTCCGCCAGCGCCTCGCTGTCGGTGATCAAGGTCATCGCGACCCTATACAGCGAAAACCCAGGCGGCGAAACCATCGCCGCCGGCCGCCACCGGCCACCGGCCGCCCGGGCGCCGCCAGCGCCGGGACGACCGCGGCCGCCAGAGGCAGGCCTTCAGCCGCGGCGCGCGGCGAGAGGCTGCGCGCGGCGCTCGGCGAGGGCGATGACCAGGCCCGGCCGGTGTGCGGCGACGCGCTCCTGGGCGGCCTCGATGATCAGCCGTAAGAGGTCGCAATAGCCCAGCCCGGCCATTTCGGCCATCAGGTTGAGCTTGCCGTCCCAGCACCAGCCGGGATTGGGATTGACTTCGAGCAGTTTGATCTCGCCCTCGCCATCGGCCCGGAAATCGAAGCGGGCATAGTCGCGACAGCCCAGCCGCTCGAACAGCAGGTTTGAATAATCGACGATCTTGCGCCGCGCTTCTTCGTCGAGCCGGGCCTCGCGATAGCCGATCTGCGACCAATAGGGGGATTCCGGAATCCATTTCGACTCGTAGGGCAAGAGCCGCGGCAAGCCCGGTTCGAGCCGGGAATAATCGACTTCGAGCGGCGGCAGGACGCGGTAGCCCTGCCCGGGATTGCCGATGATGCCGATCGAATATTCGGGTCCGGTCAGAAACTCCTGGATCAGGATCGGGCAGCGCGGCATCTGCGCGCGCAAGCGGCCGAGGCAGCCGATTGCCTCCTCCCAGCTGTGCACCACCGCGTCGCGGCCGATGCCGATCGATGAATCGCCGTAATTGGGCTTGATCAGGGCCGGAAACACCGACGGAATCGTCGCCGCCAGATCGTCCGAATTGAAATAGGTCTCGGCCGGCACCGGCAGATCGATCGATTGGGCGATGCCGCGGACCAGGGATTTGTCGTAGCACAACCCGAGGCAGCTTGGCCCGGCGCCGCTATAGGGGATGTCGAGCGTCTCCAGCAATGCCGGCACGTGCAATTCCATGAAGGCGTCGTTGTTGAAGCCCTCGTCGCACAGATTGAGCACAAAAGAGGGCCGGTTGGCCCGCAGATCGGCGAACAGCGAGGCGTGATCGTCGAGGAAGCGGAAGCGATAGTCGGAGAGCGCGCGCAGCGCAGTCTTCAGCCGCTCGACCGTGTCGAGATCTTCCTCGTTGCACTGCCCGTTGCGCTTGACCGGATCAGGCAGGCGCGGGTCGCCGAGGATCACCGCGATGTCCGGGATCAGCGCCGAGCGGCGCGGCAGCAGCCGCGAACGATGCGGCGCCCGGCAGGTCAAGAACAGCCGGTGCGCGACCATGCCGAGATCCTGGTTGCGCGGCGAATCCGGGGCCAATAGCGGGTGGAAGCACACATTGGCTGAAGCCGGCGCCGGTCAACAGCGCCTCGAGGCGCGCTTTCGAATAGAGCCGTTCGGCATAGAACTGGTCGGCGATGACGCCGCGCTCGGCGTGGACCACGACCTCGCGGCTGATCAGCCGGTCGCCGTCGCCGGCGAGGTCGCGCTCGCGGCAGACGAAATGGTTCTGGTCGACCCATTCCCACGAGCGCGGGTCAAAGTGCCGGCGCATCCAGTCGCCGTCCATCAGATCCATCACCAGGGCGCCGCCCGAGGCCAAGGCGCGCTTGACCGCTTCGAGGACGGCAAGATCGTCCTCGGGGCGCTCGAAATAGCCGAAGGAATTGCCGAGCACGCACACGCAATGAAATTCGCCGTCGCCGAGGCGAAAGCGGCGGGCGTCGCCTTCGTGGAACGAGACCGGCAGATTGCGCTGCCGGGCGCGCTTGCGGGCGAGCCGGATTAGATAGCGCGAGCGGTCGAGCCCGGTCACCCGGGGGAAGCCGCGACGGGCGAGTTCGAGCGAATGGCGGCCCTGGCCGCAGCACAGATCGAGGATCCGCTGGTCGCGCTCGATACCGGCGCTACGGATCAACAAATCGACCTCCTGCGCGGTGTTGCGATCGTTCTCGATCACGTCGCCGTCGGTTTCGAGGTAGAGCGAATTAAACAGGGTGCGCCACCAATCGGAGGGCAGGTGGCGTTCGAGATCGGACACCGGACCCAATGTCCGCGTCCCGGCGTTGGACGCTCCCGGCCGGGCCGGCCGCGGCGCGGTGGTCTTCTTGCCCATGATCCCAACCCCCGAACTTTTTGCGAGCATCAAATCTGCGGGCATCAAAAAAGGCGGCTACCCGATCAGGGGGAACCGCCAAGGAACCGCGCTGCGATGAGCCGCGGCGAATTGCGATCGAAGTCGGCCGGCGAGGCGCGCTGGACGCACCGGCGGCTTCCCCTTCGCCAAGGTCACGCCGCGGCAGCCGGCGCGGACGAGGGATAAGCGTTTGCTGGTCATCGGGTTTCCGCAAGGGGCCAACGACGGCGTCGGCGAGAAGTTCGGAATAAATCGCTAAGCTTTCAAGATGGTTTTTCCGCGCGCCTTTCGGCCGTACCGGGAGCCCGGCGCAAGCCGCGCAACAGCAGCCACGGGGCGCCCGCAAGACTGCCGAAGGGCGACGATTTACTGGCCGGAACGCAGCTCGATGGTGCCGAGCCGCGCGCCGGTCGACAAATCGATGACGACGAGCCGCCGCTCGCCGTCGGGCAGCACCAGGTCGAGGATCAGGCGATTTGGCGCGGCCGTCATCGCTTCGATTCGCGCGCCCGGCGGAATCTCGATCGCCGGCGCGGCGAATGGCTGTCCGTTGCTTGCGCCCGGCTGGTGGCGCGACATCTTGATGGCGATGCCGGCGATCAGGGCGGCGGTGCCGATCACGATCATGACGCCCATGACCACCACCAGAACCCGCAATCCCTGCATCGGCCTAAACCGGTCGCCGGCGGGCCGGCCGCCGCTCGGAGCTGCCGATGGCCTGCACCGCTGAACCCGCCGACCTCCGCCCCGCCGGCACCTCGGTGGTGATCGGCGCCGCGCCGGACGAGGCGGGGCTGCGCCTCGACCGCATGCTGGCGGCGCATCTGCCGGCGCTGTCGCGCACCCGGCTGAAGCGGCTGATCGAGGACGGCCTTGTCACCCGCGACGGCGCACCGTCGCGCGATCCCGCGTTGCGGGTGAGGCCGGGCCAGAGTTTCGTCGTATCCATCCCCGAGCCAGAGGACCCCGCACCAACCGCCCAAGCGCTGGCGCTCGACATCCGCTTTGAGGATGCACATCTGATCGTCATCGACAAGCCTGCCGGCCTCGTCGTCCATCCGGCGCCGGGCAACCCCGACGGCACCCTCGTCAACGCGCTGATCGCGCATTGCGGCGCCGGTCTCGCCGGCATCGGCGGGGTGCGGCGGCCCGGCATCGTCCATCGTCTCGACAAGGACACCAGCGGGTTGATGGTGGTGGCCAAGACCGAGGCGGCGCACCAGGCGCTGTCACGCGATTTCGCGCTGCGCCAGATCGACCGCGCCTACGCCGCCTTGGTCTGGGGCGTGCCGAGCCCGCCTTCGGGCGAGATCGCCGGCAACATCGGCCGCAGCCCGGCGAACCGCAAAAAGATGGCGGTCGTCGGCCAATCGCGGGGGCGTCCGGCGCTGACCCGCTATCGGCTCGAGCGCGCGTTCAACGGCAAGGCGGCACTGCTCGAATGCCGCCTCGCCACCGGGCGCACCCATCAGATCCGGGTGCATATGGCGCATTTCGGCCACCCGCTGATCGGCGACCCGGCTTATGGAACCCGCGCCGGCCGCGCGGTCGCCGGCTCGGGCGAAATCGGCGCGCGGATCGCGGCTTTCCCGCGCCAGGCCTTGCATGCAAGGCGGCTCGGCTTCAGCCATCCGCAGGGCGGCGGGTTCCTGACCTTTGACAGCGCGCTCCCCGGCGACCTTCAGGCGCTGTTGAGCGATTTAGAGCGACTTTAAACTGGACAAAACCCGACCATATTACTAGGATATGCGCATTGGCCCGCCGAGCGGGATAGATCGCGCGCGTTTCAGCGTTTACCCCAAACGACAGGCCCCAACCCGGAGCAACCATCGCCAATGGCCACCCTTTCGGTCCCCTCCATTTCCGCTGAAGGAAACCTGACCCGGTATCTCCAGGAGATCCGCAAGTTTCCGATGCTGGAGCCGGAGGAGGAATACATGCTCGCCAAAAGCTGGAAGGAGCATGAAGATCCCGCAGGCCGCGCACCGCCTCGTCACCAGCCATCTGCGGCTCGTCGCCAAGATCGCGATGGGCTATCGCGGCTATGGGCTGCCGCTTTCCGAGCTGATCTCGGAAGGCAATGTCGGGATGATGCAGGCGGTCAAGCGCTTCGATCCCGATCGCGGCTTTCGCCTGGCGACCTATGCGATGTGGTGGATCCGCGCGGCCATACAAGAGTACATCCTGCATTCCTGGTCGCTCGTGAAAATGGGCACCACCGCCGCGCAGAAGAAGCTGTTCTTCAACCTGCGCAAGCTGAAGGGCCAGCTGCAGGCGATGGAGGAGGGCGATCTTTCGCCCGAGCATCTGCACAAGATCGCCACCGAGCTCGATGTGCCCGAGGCCGACGTGATCAGCATGAACCGGCGGCTGGCGAGCCCCGACCATTCCTTGAACGCGCCGCTGCGGAGCGACAGCGAAGGCGAATGGCAGGATTGGCTGGTCGACGAGGGCGAGAGCCAGGAAACCCGCCTCGCCGATCGCCAGGAGCTGGGGCTGCGCCGCGACCTCCTCGAAAAGGCGATGACGCACTTGAACGATCGCGAGCGCCATATCCTGACCGAGCGGCGGCTGCGCGACAACCCGACCACGCTCGAGGATTTGTCGCAGCAATACGGCATCTCGCGCGAGCGGGTGCGCCAGATCGAGGTCCGTGCCTTCGAGAAACTGCAAAAGGCGATCAAGACCGCCGCCGTCGAGCGCCGCCTCGTCACCCACTAATAGCCGCCTCCTCACCCACTAATAAGAGCGGCGGCGCACGGCGCGTGCCCCAGGCGCGCGGCCCGTGCTACGCTCCCCTCGCTCGCTAACGAGCCGGCAAAGGCTCGCAATCGCAGGGGTGGATCATGCCGAAAATCGCCGCGGAACGCCTGATCGAGATCGGCCAAGCCCTGTTCGAGGCGGCGGGGACGCCGCCGGCGGAGGCCGAACTGGTGATGCGCCACATCGTCGGCGCCAACCTCGTCGGCCATGATTCGCACGGGGTCATCCAGATCCCGACCTATATCGACCGGATCAAGGCCGGCCACATCGTGCCTGGCGCGCCGTGGACGATCGTCCAGCAATCGCCGACCACAACCGTCGTCGACGGACATTGGGGGTTTGGCTACGTCGCCAACGAACGGGCGATGCGGCTGACCATCGACAAGGCCAAGACCGCCAATGTCGCCGCCGCGACGGTGTTTCGCCAAGGCCATATCGGCCGGCTGTCGAGCTATACCCAGATGGCCGCCGAGGCCGGCATGATCGGCCTGATCACCGCCGATTCCGGGCGCTCGCCCAAGGCGGTGGCGCCGTTCGGCGGACGCGAGGCGCGGCTCGGCACCAACCCGATCTCGATCGCGATCCCGTCCGACCTCGAAGCGCCGTTGTATCTCGACATGGCGACCTCGGCGGCCGCCGCCGGCAAGATCGCGCTCGCCGTCGCCCGCAACCAGCAGGTCCCCGACGGCTGGGTCATCGGCAGCGACGGCCGGCCGACCAACGACCCGCGCCAATTGCGCCAGGGCGGCGCGCTATTGCCGCTCGGCGGTCCCGAGGGCGGCTACAAGGGCACCGGGCTCGCGGTCATGGTCGAGATCCTGTGCGGCCTCCTGACCGGGCTCGGCTTTGGCGTCGAGCCGAGCGGCCGGCACAATGACGGCTGCTTCATGGCGGTGTTCAACGTCGCCGCGTTCCGCCCGCTTGCCGAATTCAAGAAGGATGTCGGCGAGTTCGCCGCAGTACCTCAAATCAACGCCGCCCTCAGAGGGCAGCAGCGGCGTGCTCTACCCGGGCGAGATCGAGCATATGCGCGAGCTGGACCGGCGGCAGAACGGCATCGACGTCGAGGACGCGACCTGGTTCAAATTGCAAACCCTGGCCGAAGGCTACGGGCTCAGCGACCAGCTCGAATTCACCGAGCCCGAATAAGCTGCCGCCGCGGCAACCGCCGGTCGGCAGCGGATAGGCGGCGGCGGCGCGGGTCGCCGGACCGGTTCACGATCCGGCCGCGACGACCCGTCGGCGATCCGCGTCAGTTCAGCCGCAGATCGGTGATGTGCTTGGGGTCGGGCTTCAATTCGCCCTTCTCGACCCGGGCGACGATGTCGGTCAGGATCTCGTTGGTCGGCGTCGCGATGCCGACTTCCTCGCCCTTGCGCACGACAAAGCCGTTCAGGAACTGGATCTCGGTGCGGCGCCCCTTAAACATGTCCTGGCCGGTCGACGGGCGATGCTCGCCGCCGCCGGGGCGGCTGGCCTCGGCCAGGCGATGCTCGTCGATTTCCTTGGTCGCCGCGGCGTCGCCCTCGCCGGCGCGGGCCAGGGTCTCCGGGTCCATGTGGCTGACCTCGTCGAAGGTATAGCCGAGCGCCTGGCCGACGCGGATCGCCTCGCTGCCCAGGCGATTGGAAAACCGGCGGATCGCGTCGTTCTTGATCATGTCGCGGCTGATCATGCCGGTGCAGGCCGACAGGCCATTGCCCATGACGTTGGTGACGAGTTTCGACCAGCGCTCGCCCCACAGGTTCTCGGTCACCATGGCACTGTCGGAATAGCCGACCAGCCGGCAGACTTCCTTAGCGCGCTCGGTGACCCGGCCATGCACCTCGCCGACGCGGAAGACGGTGTGGCGCGAGCCCGACTTGCCGGCGGCGCGGCGCACCTGGCCCGGCGCATGCAGTTCGACCGTGATCGAGCTGGCGATCGAGCCCAAAGTCTTGCCCCAGCCGACAATGCCGGCGATGGTTTCCTCGTTCATGCAGTTCTGCAACGAGACGATGTATCCGCCCGGCGCCAGATACTGCTTGATCAGCATCGTCGCCCAGGCGGTGTCGTAGGATTTCATGCAGACGAAGGCGATGTCGATCGGCGCCTCCTTGGAAAGGTGCTGCGCCTCGGTCAGGTGCAAGGCGCGCGGCTTGACCGTGAACGGCTCGACGTCGCGAATATGGGTGATGCGCAGACCGTCCTTGCGGATCGCTTCGACGTTTTCCGGCCACGGATCGATATAGGTCACGTCCTCGCCGGCCTGCACCATATGCGCCCCGGCATAGCCGCCGACTGCTCCGGCGCCGACGATCGCGATCTTGTTCTTCGCCATTCCGATTTCCTCCGCATCAGGGTCGCGGCCCCGCGCGCCGCGTGCGCCGCCGCCGATCCTAGTACGGCACGGGCGCCGCCGTCACGCTGTCGCTTGGCGGGCCGCTTCAGCCGTGGCTTGGGCTAGCAGTGGCTTGGGCTACCGCTTTGGCGGGGCGGGTTTGCGCGGCCGCGGCGTGCCGCGTGGCTGCCCGGTCGGACGGCGCGGCCGGCTTGGGCCGCGGGCTTTTGCCGGGCGCCGCGGCGGCCTTGTCGCCAGCCGCCAGTCGACGAGCATGCCGAGCGGGATCGCGATCAGGCCGAGCGCCATCAGGCTGCTGGCGAGGCGATCCAGCCGATCGAGCTCGGCGACGACGACGACGAGGCCCAGCACCAGGCCGGCGCCGAACGTCAGGAGGGCGATCTTGGTGTAGCGCATCCGTTGCAGCCGAGCGGGCGGGCTCCTAATGTGCCGCGCAATAGGACAACGCCGCTACCGCCGATAGAGCACCGCTGCCGGAAAGGGAAAAAGCATGATAGAGATCGAGCGGCCGGCCGATCTCGCCCGCTATGTCGGCCAGGAGATCGGGGTCAGCGACTGGTTCACCGTCGATCAGGCGATCATCGACAAATTCGCCGAGGCGACCGGCGACCATCAATGGATCCATGTCGATGTCGAGCGCGCGCGGCGCGACATGCCGGGCGGCAAGACCATCGCCCATGGCTATCTGACCCTGTCCCTGGTGCCGCGGCTGGCGGCCACTCTCTATCATGTCAAAAAGCGGTCGCGCGGGTTGAATTACGGGTCGAACCGGGTGCGCTTCACCGGGCAGGTGCCGGCCGGCTCGCGGATCCGCCTGCACCAAAGGATCAAATCGGTCGAGCCGGTCGATGGCGGCGGGGTGCGCATCACCTCGGAAAGCACGATCGAGGTCGAGGGTAGCGCGCGCCCGGCGCTCGTCGCCGAGACCATCAGCATGCAATTCGAGTGACCCCGGGCAACCGGCAGAAGGCTTCCGGCGCCGGGCCGGCAATGGCCGCACTGGGGCCGTGGGTCAGATCGCGGTGTAGCCGCCGTCGACCAAGAGATCGCTACCGGTGACGAAGCTCGCGCCGTCGCCGGCGAGGAACACCGCCGCGGCGGCGATCTCGGCCGGGCGCCCGAGACGGCCCAGCACGTGTTTGGGGGCGAGCGCTTCGCCGGCCGCCGCAAAGCTGCCGTAGCGGCGCAACAGCCGCTCGGTCTCGACCGCACCCGGCGACAGGGTATTGACCCGGACGTTGTCGGCGGCGTGATCGATCGCCATGACCTTGGCGAGCTGGATCAGGGCGCCCTTGGTCGCGCAATAAGCGGCGCGGCCGGCGCTGCCGACCCGCCCGAGCTGCGAGGCGATCAGGATGATCGAGCCGCCGCCGCCGGCGATCATCGCCGGCAGGGCCGCGCGGCACAGCAGAAACGAGCCGGTCAAATTGACCGCCAGCACCCGCTGCCACTCGGCCAAGCTGGTTTCGATCACGGTGCCGCCGGCATCGTGCGGCGCCGCGCCGCTGACCAGGATATCGAGCCGGCCAAAGGCGTCGCATGTCGCTTTGGCGGCGGCCTGCGTCTGGGTCTCGCTGGCGACGTCGCAATCGAGGGCGAGCGCCCGCCCGCCCGCCGCTGCGACGAGCCGCGCGGTTTCGGCGGCGCCGGCCGTGTCGATATCGCAGCAGGCGACGGCCGCTCCGGCCGCGGCCAAGGCGAGCGAAATCGCCCGCCCGATGCCGCCCGCGGCACCGCTGACCAGCGCCGCCTTGCCGCCGAGGGTCATTTGCCGAGGGTCATGCGCCGAGGGTCATTGGGAGTCTCCGTTGCCAGTGAGCCGCAGCCGCTCGGCCATGACCTTGCGTGACAGCGGCCCGTGGCGGCCGGCAGCCGGTTGCCGACTCAGACCACCAGTTCGGTCTGCGGATCGATCAGATGCATCCGGTTGAGGTCGGCGGCGAGCGGCATCGCCTCGCCGACGAGGCTGGCCGAGGTCGGGTTGACGCGACCGCACACCTCGACCCCTTCGACGTCGAAATAGACCATGGTCTCCATGCCCATCGGCTCGACGACGTCGAGCTTGGCCGAGAACGGCACCACCCCGGGCAGCAGCTCGCCGCGCGCCTCGGTGATGTGCTCGGGGCGCAAGCCGAACAGCAGCTCGTGGCCGACGCGCTGGCGGTACTGCAACTCGCGCGAGGGCGGCACCGGGAAGGAAAGCCAGTCGCACAGCCGCACCGTCAACCCGCTGCCGTTCTCGACCACGCGGCAGGGCAAGAGGTTCATCGTCGGCGAGCCGATAAACCCGGCGACAAAGCGGGTGCGCGGATGATGATAGACTTCATAGGGCGTGCCGATCTGGTCGATGCGCCCGGCATTCATTACCACCACCCGGTCGGCCAGGGTCATCGCCTCGACCTGGTCGTGGGTCACGTAGACCGTCGTGGTCGTGACCTTTTGATGGACCTTCTTGATCTCGGTGCGCATCTGCACCCGCAATTTGGCATCGAGATTGGACAGCGGCTCGTCAAACAGAAAGACCTTGGGGTGGCGCACGATCGCCCGGCCCATCGCCACCCGCTGACGCTGGCCGCCGGACAGCGCCTTTGGCCGGCGATCGAGCAGCGGGGCGATGTCGAGGATGCGCGCCGCGTCCTCGACCCGCTCCCTGATCTCGGGCTTGGGTATTTTTTTCAGCCGCAACCCGAACGACATGTTTTCAAAAACCGTCATGTGCGGGTAGAGCGCGTAATTCTGGAACACCATGGCGATGTCCCGGTCCTTGGGCGGCACGTCATTGACCAGCCGGTCGCCGATGTAGATCTCGCCCGAGGTGCATTCCTCGAGCCCGGCGATCATCCGCAAGGTGGTGCTCTTGCCGCAGCCGGACGGACCGACCAGCACGATGAACTCGCGGTCGGCGATTTCGAGGTCAATACCCTGCACCGCCGGGGTCTTGTCAAAGTTCTTGACGATATTACGAAGCGCGACTTGCGCCATGTCCTATCCCTCTTTCTCTTGACGCCAGTCGCCTGTGTCGGGTTGAACTTAAAGGCGCCGTTTGTCTGCCCCGCATCACCAACGCGTGAGCAGCGACGGCTAGCCCTGCCGGCATTAACGCGCGCCGCCGGGCCCCGTCTGACCGCCAGCTCGCGGACGCGCAATGCTGCAGCGTTGCGCGCATTGTAGCGCAGCCATGCGCGATTGTGCCACCCGAATCTGTGGCCGAAATTCATCGAGGCGCATCGATTCGGCGGTGTGGTTCAGCTGCTCGGCCCGCGCCGGCCGGTGGTGGCGTCGCCGGCGCTGGGGCTGAAGATGCCGGCATCGTCCTGCCTGGCGCCGCGGTGGCGTTCGAGCTCGTGGGCATAACGACGCAGCGCGTAGGCTTCGCTCAGATAGCCGAGAACCCGCCGGCTGTCCGGGTTGTCGATCACCGGAAGGGTCTCCTGCGCCGCCTGGCTGAAGCGATCGAGCGCGGTGCGCAGATCCTCGCCGGGCAGCAGGTAGGATGGCGGCTCGTTGACCAGATCGCCGACGGTCCGGGTTTCGGCAGCGCCGTCGGGACCGTTCGCATCGCTCGGATCGATGATCCCGGACAGTCGCCCGTCGCCATCGACGACGAACACCTGCTTGGCGCTGCCCGCCGGAAACCTTGTGCGCAGCTCTTCGAGCGGCAGGTCGGCGGCGATCACCGCCGGGTCGCGCCGCATCATCGGCCCGATCAACAGATCGTTGATCCAGCCGACATCCTCGGGGCTGCGGATCGCCAGCCCGCGCAGATGGAAGCGCCAGGTTGCAAACGAATAGCCGAACCAGTGGCGCACCGCGATCGCGGCGGTGACGACCCCGACCATGACGCCGATCGTCGCCGAAAAGTCGCCGGTGGTTTCCAGCACCAGCATGATCATCGTCATCGGCGCGCCGACGATCGCGGCGGCGACCGCACCCATGCCGACGAGCGCGTAGATCAACGGGTCGGCGGCGAGGCCCGGCCCGAGCCGCGCCAGCGCTTCGCCGATCAGGCTGCCGAACAGGCTGCCGAGGAACAGCGAGGAGCTGAACAGCCCGCCGCGGAACCCGGAGCCGATCGACACCGCCGAGGCGACGATCTTGGCGAGCACCAGCCCGGCCAGGAACGGTAAGGCAAAGCCCGAATGCAGCGCGTGCAGGATGCCGCCATGGCCGCTGCCCAGCACCTCCGGGAACGGCAGCGCGATCAGCCCGATGACCAGGCCGCCGAGCGCCGGGCGAGCCCAGCGCGGCACGGCCTGGATGCGGAATAGGGTTTCGGTCGAGGTCACCCCTTTCATGGTCAGGATGCCGAGCCCGGCGGAGGCCAGCCCGACCCCGAAAAACGCCAGATAATCCGAGCCCGACAAGGCGATGTCGTGCCACACGACAAAGATCGGATTGGAGCCGACCAGCCCGCGCACGACCAGGGTCCCGGTCAGGGCGGCGATGCCGACCGGGGCCAGAGCCTGCAGCGTATAGCTGCCGATGATCAGCTCGAAGGCATAGAAGGCGCCGGTCAGCGGCGCGTTGAACGCCGCGGCGATGGCCCCGGCGGCGCCGCAGCCGACGAGGGTGCGCATATCGTCGCGGCGCAGCTCGACCATGCGCCCGAGCCGCGAGGCCAAGGCCGCGCCGAGCTGGGTATAGGCCGCTTCGAGCCCGACCGAGGCGCCGAACCCGCCGGAGAGGATCGTCACCCAGACGAGGCCGATGCTGTCGCCGAGCGACATCCGGCCGCCGAACAGCGCGTTGGCCTCGATCGCGTCGACCACCTCGCGCGGGCGCCAGCGGCGCAGCAGCAAGGACGACAGCCCGACCAGGAGGCCACCGCCGACCGGCATCAGCACCACCCGGACCGGACCGAGCCTCGCGGCATCGCTCAGATGGCCGCCCTGCGGAATGACGAAGGCATAGTGCCGGATCAGGCCGAGCAGCGCGTCGGTCAGGACGACGCCGAGCCCGGCGGCGATGCCGGCGCCGAGCGCCAGGACCAGCAGGAACAGCTCGCTGTCGCGCAGCCGGGCCTCGGCGCGGCGGGTGCCGACGGCCGCGGCATCGATCTCCTCTCTACCCTCCACGGGTGCGATCTCGGCCACGCGCCTGCGCATAGGCGAGTTGGCCGCGGCTGGCAAGAGCACCCTGCGGCGAAGCTGGCCGGTAAGCGCCGATCACCGGCTCGCGCGATGATTTTGGCCGATTGCCGCCGGAGTTCACGCGGCGGTGCGACAATTTTGCCCGATCCCGGTCGGGCCGGCGCCAGCGCCGCTAGTGGCGCTGGAAATAGACGCGGTAGAGCTGGTCGCGGAAGCTCGGGCTGGCGTCGATCGCCGCCTGGAAATCGTCCTTGCCGAGGACGAAGGTGTCGAGCGGTTCGGTGGCGATGATCGTGGCGTTGCGCCGCTCGCCGCTGAGCAGCGCCACCTCGCCAAAGAAATCGCCGCGCCCCAGCCGCGCCACCTCGTTCTCGGCGCGGACCACCTCGACTTCGCCGTCGGAGATCAGGAAAAATTCGTTGGCGGTCTCGCCCTCGCGGATGATCGTCTCGCCGGCGGTGAAATGGCGCTTGGTCATTTTCTCGGCGACATCGGTCAGCTGGTTCGGGGTCAGGGCGCGGAACAGATCGATCGGGCGCAGGAACTCGCAGATCCGCATCGCATCGTGCAGCACCACATCGGAGACGATCCGCCCGTCGACCATGTGGACCAGCCGGTCGGCGCATTCGATGATCCGGTAATCGTGGGTCACCATGATCACCGCCGCGCCCTGCGCGATCGTGGTTTCCTTGAGCAATTCGATGACCACCCGCGTCGCATCCTTGTCGAGGGCCGCGGTCGGCTCGTCGGCGAGGACCAGGCGGGGGCGGTTGACCAGGGCCCGCGCGATCGCCACCCGCTGGCGCTCGCCGCCCGAGAGCAGCCGCGGCTTGTAGTCGATCCGGTGGCCGAGGCCGAGCCGTTGCAACAGCTCCAGGCAGTGTTGGCGGCCGATCTCCGGCGCCTCGTGACCGAGTTGCTGGGCCATCTTGACGTTCTCGAAGGCGGTCAGCGCCTCGAACAGATTGTGCATCTGAAAGATGAAGCCGATCTCGCGGCGCACCGCGACCAGATCGTGCGGCGGCAGCCGCCCGAGGTCGCGGCCCAGCACCGCGACCCGCCCCTCCTGCACCGAGCGCAACGCGCCGACCACGGTCAAAAGGGTGGTCTTGCCGGCGCCCGAGGGACCGGTCATCACCACCAGCTGGCCCGGCGGGATCTCGATCGTGTCGTCGAACAAGACCTGATTGCGCGCGACACCCTCGCCATAATAGTGGTTGAGCCCTTCGACCTGAACCAGCGCCGCCGGCACG
This sequence comes from uncultured Alphaproteobacteria bacterium, assembly GCA_963755435.1. Classification (GTDB taxonomy): domain Bacteria; phylum Pseudomonadota; class Alphaproteobacteria; order ATCC43930; family CGMCC-115725; genus AP-15. Next base: position 318,473 of record CAVWJX010000005.1, on the reverse strand, counting down.
GGCGAGGTTTCAGCCGGGCTCGGCGCCGGCCTTTCAGCGACCATCGCGGCGCACATCAGAACACCTCCGCCGGGTCGGCCGCGACCACGCGGCGCACCGCGATCGCCGCCGAAATCACGCACATGCCGAGGGTCAATCCCAGGCTCAGCAGGGTTATCTCCAGGCTCATCCGCATCGGCAGCAGCGCCAATTCGCCGATGATGCGATAGAGCACGATGCTGGCGAGCCAGGCCGGAACCCAGCCGGCGAGCCCGTTCAGCGCCGCCTGCTCGAGCACCACGCGCAACAGAAACCGGGTCGGATAGCCGATCGCCTTCAACGTCGCATATTGCGGCAACTGGTCGGCGACGTCGGTATAGGTGATCTGATAGGAGATCAGCATGCCGACGACAAAGCCCACCAGGGTGCCGATCGCAAATATTGGTCCGGCCGAGGACACGTCGGCCTGAAACTTGCGCTCGAACGCGATCAGCTGCGCCTTGGTCATGACCTGGAGCGCCGCCGGCAGCTTCTTTTGCAGCGCGGCCTGGACTGTGGCGAGGTTGGCCCCAGGCGCCAGCTTGATGACCCCGGCCTCGATCCCCGGCGGGTTGCCGGCGGCGCCGTGCAGCACGTCGGCGAAGGTGCGCGCGCTCATCACCACGGTGCCGTCGCTGACGAAATCGGGGCCGAGCGCAAAATTGCCGACGATCTTGACCGTGACGCCGTTCAACTGCGATTGCGTGGCCGGGCGGTTCATGCCGAGAAAGCGGCGGCTGCGGCGGTCGACGAGCACCGTATCCGGGGCCTTCAGCCGGCCGCGCTCGGCGTTGATCTGAGCGAACGAAAAGACCGGCTGATCGGGGTCGAAGGCAAACGCCCGAACGAGGAAGATCTTGCCGTCGGCCGGGTTTTTCCAGAACATGTCGAACCAGTCGGCGTAGAACGGGCGGGCGCTCTTCACCCCCGGAACCTGCCGCACCGCAGCGAGTTCGGCCGCCGGGAACGGGTCTTGTGTGGCGAACTGGTATTTGTGCACGCTTTGCACGAAGAGGTCGCCGTCGAGCCCGCGGAGCACCATCAAGGTGCTGTCGAAAAAGGCGCCCTCGAAGCCGAGCTGCATCAGCATCAGCAGCACCGCAAAGCCGATGCCGCCGCTGGAGCGCAGCAGCCGGCGCTTGTTTGCGGTCAGGTTGCGCCAGGCGAGCGGGACCGGATGGCGTGCGGCGCGACCGGCGAGGGGAGCGGCGAGCGACACTGGCGACGCTCTCAGAATACGTCGGCCGGATCGGCGCGGCGCAGGCCGCCGAGCGCCAGCGTCGCCGAGACCGCCGCCATGCCGAGTGCCGCGCTCAGTACCAGGGCGACGTGGCCTGGGGTCATGATCAGCGGCAGCATCGTGCGCTGTTGGATCAGCCGATAGAGCCAGGTGGCCACCGCCAGCGCCGGGACAAAGCCGGCGGCCACGATCAACAAGGACATCGTCGCCACCGCGGCGGCGAGCGCGCCGTCGCCGTAGCCGATCGCCTTCAAGGTCGCGAATTGCGGCATTTGCCGGTTCACCTGCGTGGAAACGATCTGGTAGACGACCATGATCCCGACCACGATCGAAATCAGCAGGCCCGAGCCGAAAATCAGCCCGACCGAGGTTCGGGTGGTCCAGTAGGTCTCCTCGCGATCGGCGAGTGCCGCGCGGGTGAAGATCTGCGTGCCAGGACCGGCGAGCGGGCGCAATGCCGCGGCCGCCGTGGCCGGATCGACCCCCGGCTTCAGCTCGATCGGGCCGAGATTGACCTGGCCGAGGCCGCGGCCCGGAAACAGCCGGGTGAAATTCGCGCTGCTGACGAGGGCGACGCCGAGGCCCATAAAGCCGGTGCCGAGCCGGTAGCGGCCGCCGATCGTCATCGCCCGGTCGCCGATCTCGACCACCCGGCCGGTATCGAGCGGGCCGAAGATCGAGCGCGAGGCGCGGTCGACAAGGATCGTGTCGGACCGTTCGAGCGCCGCCCGCTGCCGCGCGATGCTGCTCGGCCGGAACACCCGGCTCGCCGGATCAAAGCCGATCACGAACAAGTCCGGCCAGGCCCCGCCGACGCCGCCCTTCCACTTTGCCACGCCGAAATAAAGCGCCGTTGCGGCGGCGACCTCGGGCGCGGCGCGAACCCGGTCGAGGCGGCCAATCGCGAACGCCCCCGGCTGGGCCTGGTACTCGTAGCGGTCGGACACCAGCAACAGATCGAAGCGCAAATTGTCGTAGAGCAGCATGCCGCCCTGCGGCACCGCGTAGAACAGCCCGAGCTGGATGAACACCAACAGGATCGCCATGAACATGCCGACCAGCGCCAGCAGGGTCCGCCCCTTGCGATGGATCAGAATGCGCCAGGCCAGCGAAACCATCAGTTGGCGCCCAACTCCGAACAAAACCGCTCGTCGAACACGATCAGACCTGCCTCGCGCCGGTCGCTCGGGCGGCGGGTCGCGTCCGAAGCCGGACCCGACCCGGCCTTTGGCCGCGACGCACCGGCATATTCGCCGATTATCGGGCGGCAAGGTCAATCCGATTGTTCCAGACCCGGGCGATCGCCCGAAATCGCGAACGTCGAGCGGCGGCAGGTCGCGGTCAATCGTCGCGATCATGTTGCGCTCGCCCTCGAGCATCCGCCGTGGGGTCGATTTGCGGCGGCGGCATACGGCTGAGCAGCCTTTACCCGGTGCCAGGACCTAGGCTGGGGCTGGGGTTGGGGTTGGGGTTGGAGTTGGGCAGGCGGCCGGCGAGCCGGCTCCAGCCGCGCCCCAGCATGCCTTGCAACCGGCGCCCGATGACGAGCGGTCCCGGCCGCCATAGGGCCGGCGCCTCGAGGCGATCGAGAATGATCTCCGGCGGGCAGGGCAGCCGGGTCACCGGGTCGAGGTAGCGCGGGTAGAGGATCAGCGCGCCGGCGACCAGCTGTTCGAGGGCGAGGCGCCGGCCGCGCCCGCCGCCGGCGAGATCGCCGGCGTGATCGATAGTCAATCCCCAGCCGGCATAGAACGGGCGGCCGTAGACGACGACCCGACGCCGACGCAGCAGCGCCTCGAAGCCGGCGAGCGAGGTCAAGGTGTGCAATTCGTCGATGCCGCCGAGCAGCGCCGCGGTCGAGCTGCCGCGCACAATGGCGTCGGCGAATTCGCGCGCGCGCTGGTCGGAGATGGCACCCCGGCGATGGCCTGCCTCGACGTCGGGGTGCGGCTTATAGAGGATGAAGGCGTCGGGATTGGCCCGCCGCACGCGGGCGAGCAGGTCGAGATTGCCGCGGATCTCGCCGCCGCCAAGCCGCACCGACAGATCGTCCTCGACCTGGCCGGGCACCAGGATGCGCCGCCTTCCCCCGGCAAGCGCGAGTTCGACGGGAGCGGAGGCTGGCGCCGCGGCGAGATTGTATTTGGTGACGCCGCGGGCCACCAGCTGACCGATCAGCCGGTCGGCGCGCGCCAGCAGCGCGGCGTCGAATTCGCTTTCCAGCAGCAGCCGTTCGAGGTCGCTGCGCCCGGCCGGGTCGTAATGCATGCCGCCGCCATCGAGCACCAGCGAGGCAGCCGGCACAAAGTCGGAGCCGAGGCCGACCGAGCGGATGAAGCCGTCCTCGACCCGCAGCAGCGCGATCCGGTCGCGCGCGGCCGCCGCGGCCAGCCCCGCGGGCATGCGCGAGGCCCAGACCGCGACCGCTCCGCCCGGGCGTGCCCGCGCTGCTCTGAGCGCGCCGGCGGTGGTCCGGCGAAACCGCGGCGGCGCGCCGGTCGAGCGCAGAAAATCGGCGACCCGGCGCCGCTTCCAGAACGACATCCCGACCAGCACCGCGACCCGCCGGTTGGACATTTCGATCCGGCTCCAGTCGGCGAGCAGCGAGAGGGTCTCTTCAAACGAAGCCGCGGTGCGGCGAAACGGGTCGAGATGGCGGGTCGCGACCAGACACGCGCCGGCAAAGATCTCGTCGATGTTGCGCGCGAACGAATGCTGCAACAGCGGCGCCTCGTCGCCGGTCGCGCCCCAGCCGGAATAGAAGCAATCGGCGAAGCAGCGCACCGGGCGGCCGGCAAGGAGGGCGAGAAAACCGGTCTCGCCGCCCGCCGCGTAGACCCGCTCGGCCCGGGCCAGCGCCGCCCACGGGTCGACCGGCCCGATGAGAATGCTGGCCCCGCGTTTGGCGGCGTCGGCCAGGCAATCGCGGCCGGCGCGGCGGCCGGGCGCCAGCACCACGATTTGGTGCGCGGGGTTTTCGGCCAATGCCGCCGCCAGCATCGCGCGCAACACCGGCGCGGCGGCCGGGCGGCCGGTTGGCCCGGCGTCGACGAGCGCGATGCCGGCGCCCGGGGGCAGCTCGCGGCTGCCCCACCACGACCCGCCGACCTCGCGCGCGACCAGCTCGCGCCGCGCCGCCGCGGCGCGTTCGAGAAGCTGCGGCGTCTGCCAATTCCGGGTCGCCAGCACCCGGCTCGGCGACAGGATATCGGCCGGCGAGCCCGGTCCGCTGATCGCCATCGCGGTCACGCTCAGCGGCGCGGCAGCGGCGTTGCGCCATGGCGGCGCGCGCAGCAGGCCCGCGCCCAAAACAATGGCCGGCACCGCGAGTGCCGCGGCCCGCGCCGGCCCGCGCGGCTGTTGCCGCGAGCCGCCCCAAACGGCAATTCCGGCGAGCGCCCCAGCAGCGGGAAAGTCGGCGAACAGTGCGGCGCAAGCGGCCGCGTCGAGCGGGCCGCCGCGGATCTCCAATCGCCCCACGCCGACCGCCGACGCGTTGCCGGCATGGCATTGATCGGAGGCGATCGGCCTCGCCGAGGCGAAATCGGGCGGCGGCATGTAGGCCCTTGGGTTTGAGCGCGCGGGAAAATGCGTGAACCCCGTTCGGCAATCTCGGCGGCGAGCGCCGCCCTGTCCACGAAAAACACCTGAGAGACCACGAGCGGGGCGGCGGCGGCACTGGTGGCGCAGCCAAATCGCGCGTTGCACAAACCCGGTTCTATCGCTTCCGAAGTTGGCCGCGATCAGCTAAGCTCACCCGATGGATACAACGGTCGCCTCGAAGCGGTCACATTCGCGTCATTTCCTCGAAGCCTCGCCTTACCCCCGGTTTCCCATTCGGATCCCGTCATGAGTGATCTTCACAATGTCCGCCGCTCTCGATTTGCGGTCCGCCGGGTCGTGGCCGGCGCTGTCGGCCGGCCGCTCGGCATCGGCGCGATCGGTCGGCTGTTCGGGGCGCTGAACATCTGGTTCTGGGCGCTGGTCGGGCTGCCGACCTTGGTCGCCGCGGTCTATTATTTCGGAATTGCGTCGGGCCTCTACATGTCGGAGGCGCAGTTCGTGGTGCGCAGCCCGTCGAAGCAGAAGTCATCGTTGAGCGGGGTCTCCGGCCTGATGGGCGGCGGGGTCATGGGCGGCGACAACGACGCCCTGATGGTGCAGGCCTTCATCATGTCGCGCGACGCGGTCGGCCAGCTCGACCGACGCGACGATCTGCGGGCGATTCTCGACCGTCCAGGGGCGGATTTCGTCTCCCGATTTCCCAATATATTCAGCCATCGCAACGATTTTGAAGCGCTTTATCAGGCCTATTCGCGGTTCGTCTCGGTTGAGTACGACGAGGAATCCGAGGTCACCACCCTGAAGGTCAAGGCCTATCGGCCCGAGGACGCGCAGAAGATCGCCCAGGCGCTATTGGCGGCCAGCGAGCGTCTGGTGAACCAGCTCAACGAGCGCGCCCGCCAGGACGCGGTCAGCAGCTTCCAGCACGAGGTCGACCAGACCCAGCAACGCATTGCCACGATTCAGGCGCAGTTGACGGCCTATCGGATCCGCCAGCAGATGCTCGACCCCAAAACCGCCGCCGAGGGCCCGCTGAAGCTCTTGGGAGAGCTCAATACCGATCGAGCCGACGCCCAGGCGGCGCTGGCCGACGTATCGCGCAATTCGCCGCACAGCCCGCAGGTCCCGGTGCTGCGGGTGCGCATCGCTTCGCTGACCAGGCTGATCGCTGAAGAGCGCAGCAAGATCACCGGCGACAGCGGCTCGGTGGCCGCCGCGCAGACCGGCTATGAGCGTCTCGACACCGACCGCAAGCTTGCCGACAAGCAATTGGAGTCGGCCTATAAATCGCTCGAGCAGGCAGAGCTCGATGCGCAGCAACAGCAGCTCTACCTCGAGACCATCGCCCAGCCCAACCTGCCCGACTATCCGCTCTACCCAAAGCGCATGGTGTCGTTTTCGATGGTCTTGGCGACCTGCCTGCTGGCCTACGGCATCGCCTGGGTGTTGATCGCCAGCGTGCGCGAACACGCGGCCGCATAGCGCGGGTCTTGTGCGCAGCCCGGCCGAGGGCAGCGACTGGGCATCTCGATGATCAGGGTCGCTGGAATTTGCAAAGACTACCCGAGCGAGCTCGGCGGCTATCGCCGGGTGCTGAGCGATGTGTCGTTCGAGCTGGCGCGGGGCGAGAAGATCGCCGTGCTCGGCCGCAACGGCGCCGGCAAATCGACCTTGATCCGCCTGCTCGGCGGGGTCGAACTTCCGACCAGCGGCACCATCGAACGGAACATGTCGCTATCGTGGCCGATCGCGATGAACGGCGCCATTCACGGCGTCCTGACCGGCAACGACAACATCCGCTTTATCGCGCGGGTTTACGGCAAGCCGTTCCAGGAAATGCGCGATGCTGTCGATGATTTTGCCCAGCTCGGACATTTCCTGTCGGAGCCGGTAAAGACCTATTCGACCGGGATGATGGGACGGCTCAATTTCGCGCTGTCGCTCGCGGTCGATTTCGACTGCTATCTGATCGACGAGGTCATCGCCGCCGGCGATTTCAGCTTTCAGGTCCGCTGCCACCAGGAGCTATTTGAGAAGCGCGCCGATCGTTCGCTGATCCTGGCCTCGCACATCCCCAACTTCGTCAAGAGCTACTGCTCGCGCGCCCTCATTCTGCACCGCGGGCGGGGCAAGGTGTTCGAGGACCTCGACTTGGCGCTCGACATCTATAACGCATTGTGAGGCGCGCCTAGCGCCGGAGCGCCGACCAAGCGCGACATCGCTGCTCGCGGCCAGGTTCGGCGCGGCCGGCCGATCCGGTGCCGGCGTGGCGCAACGACCAAAAGGATTGCTCCGCCTGATGGCGCCCACCCCCGATCCCTTGTCGAAACCGACCGATCGCGTCATTTTTGACGGCTTCAATCTGTCGCTGGCGCAAGGCACCGGCGTCGCGACCTATACCCGAATGCTGGCGCAGGTGGTCCGCGAGCTCGGCTACGAGATCGGCGTGGTCTATGCCTCGACGCAGACGCCGCCCAAGGACCGGATCTTGCGCGAGGTGGCGTTTTTCGACGAAAAGCGGGCGATCAAGATCCCGCTCGGCCGCCAGGTCGTCAACTGCTTCGCCGACCAGCTGCGCAGCTTCGCCGCGATCCGGCCGCTGCCGGTAGACTTCGACGGCGTGGTCATTCAGCGCCAGTTCGAAGGCATGTTGCCGGCCGACCATCGCGCCTATGCGACCCGCAATCTATTCGCCGCGGCGCGCGCCCATTTTGCCCGGACGAACCGTTTTGCGCGGCTGCGCTTCGAGGCGCCGCCGGCGATCTTTCACTGCACCTATCCGCTGCCGTTGCGTTCGAAATCGGCGTGCAACGTCTACACGATCCACGATCTGGTGCCGTTACGCCTGCCGTTCACGACGCTCGACAACAAGCGGCTGATGTTCCGGCTGCTCAAAAAGGTCGCGGCGCGGGCCGATCATATCGTGACCGTGTCGGAGAATTCGCGGCGCGACATCATCGAATTGCTCGGCGTCGAGGAGAGCCGGGTCACCAATACCTACCAGGCGGTGCATTTCCCGGCCGCTTACCGGGAGCGGCCGGAGGCGGTGCTGGCCGAGCAGCTCGAGGGCTCGTTCGGCCTTGAATTCAACGAATACCTATTGTTTTTCGGCGCATTGGAGCCGAAGAAAAATGTCGGCCGGCTGATCGAGGGCTATCTGTCGTCGGGGGTCGACATCCCGCTGGTGCTGGTCGCCGGCCAGGGCTGGAACAACGAGCCCGAAACCAAGCTGATCGCCGAGTTGCGCGACAAGCAGGCGATGCCGGCCTTCGCCAACCGCAGCGCCGGGCGCACCGTTCACCGCTATGATTATGTGCCCTTGGGGCTGCTGGCGACGTTGATCCGTGGGGCGCGCGCGGTGCTGTTTCCGTCGCTCTACGAGGGGTTCGGGCTGCCGGTGCTGGAGGCGATGGTGCTGGGGACGCCGGTCATCACCTCGCGCAAATCATCGATCCCGGAAGTCGCCGGCGACGCCGCGTTGCTGGTCGATCCGTACAGCACCGAGGAGATCGCCGCGGCGATCCGCGCGATCGTCGAGGACCCTGATCTGCGCGCCGAACTGGCCGAGCGCGGGCTGGCCCAGGCGGAGAAGTTTTCGGTCGAGCGCTACCGCGAGCGGGTCGGCGCGCTCTACCGCGCGCTGCGCTGACCGAGCCAGGCTCGGCGCAATTTGGCAGCCGGCATTGGTTGACACTAATGCGGCCCCTCGATCATGTTGCCGCGGCTCGCGCCTGCCTCAGCCGCTTTCGGAAGCCGCCATGACCGACCTCGATACCGCCGCCGCCATCGACGCCGCCTGGGAGGCGCGCGACGGAATTTCGCCGTCGACCCGCGGCCTCTGGCGCGAGGCGGTCGAGGCCGCACTCGACGGGCTCGACAGCGGCCATTTGCGCGTCGCCGAGAAGACCGCCGGCGGCTGGCAGGTCCACCAGTGGCTGAAGAAGGCGGTGCTGCTGTCGTTCCGCCTCAACGACATGGTCGAGATCCCTGGCGGCCCGACCGATCCCGAGCGCGGCCCTTCGCGGTGGTGGGACAAGGTGCCGTCGAAATTCGCCGGCTGGTCGTCGAACCGCTTCCGCGACGCCGGGTTCCGCGCGGTGCCGGGAGCGATCGTGCGCCGTTCGGCCTATGTGGCACCGAATGTCGTGCTGATGCCGAGCTTTGTGAATGTCGGGGCCTATGTCGACCGCGGGACGATGGTCGACACCTGGGCCACGGTCGGCTCCTGCGCCCAGATCGGCGCGAATTGCCATCTCTCGGGCGGGGTCGGCATCGGCGGGGTGCTCGAGCCGCTGCAGGCCGAGCCGGTGATCATCGAGGATGATTGCTTCATCGGCGCGCGCAGCGAAGTGGTCGAGGGCGTCATCGTCGAGCGGGGCTCGGTCCTGGCCATGGGCACCTTTATCAGCGCCACCACCAAGATCGTCGACCGCAGCACCGGCGCCGTCCATATGGGCCGGGTCCCGGCCTATTCGGTGGTGGTGCCGGGCGCGCTTCCCGGCAGGAAGCTGCCCGACGGCAGCCCCGGCCCCAATCTCTATTGCGCGGTGATCGTCAAGACCGTCGACGCGCAGACCCGCGCCAAGACCGCGATCAACGAATTGCTGCGCGAATGAGGAACGCCGCGATCGACCCGGCAGCGCTCGCCGCCGAGCTGATCCGCCGGCCGAGCGTGACCCCCAGGGACGAGGGTGCGATCGACATCGTCGCCCGCCATCTCGAAGATCTCGGCTTTGCCTGCCATCGCCTGGTGTTTGGCGAGGGCGACCAGGCGATCCGCAATCTCTACGCCCGCATTGGCTGGGGGCGGCCCAATCTGTGCTTTGCCGGCCATACCGACGTGGTGCCGCCGGGAGCGCGCGAATCCTGGTCGTTCGATCCGTTTTCCGCGAGCCTGCGCGACGGCGCGCTCTTTGGGCGGGGCGCGGTCGACATGAAGGGCGCCATCGCCGCCTTCATCGCCGCCGCCGAGCGCTGGCTCGCCGGACGCGGCGCCGGATTTCGAGGGCTCGATCAGCCTGCTGATCACCGGCGACGAAGAGGCGGCGGGGCTGAACGGCACCAGGAAGGTGCTCGAATGGCTGAGCGCGCGCGGCGAGGCGCTCGACGCATGCATTGTCGGCGAGCCGACCTCGGCGGCGGCCCTCGGCGACATGATCAAGATCGGCCGGCGCGGCAGCCTCAACGGGCATCTGACCGTGCACGGCGTGCAGGGCCACACCGCCTATCCGCATCGCGCCGACAACGCCGCCCATCGGCTGGTGGCGATGCTGCACGCGCTGACCACGGCCGAGCTCGATCAGGGCTCCATGCATTTCCAGCCTTCGACCTTGCAAGTTTCGACGATCGACATCGGCAACCCGGCCGCCAATGTGATCCCGGCCGAGGCGCGCGCGGTCTTCAACATCCGCTTCAGCGACCGCTGGACCGGCGAGGCCCTGAAGGGCTGGCTCGCCGAGCGGCTCGACGGGGTCGGCGGGGCCTACACCCTCGATGTCGCGATCAGCGGCGAATCGTTTCTGGTGGCGCCCGGCAAGGTCAGCGCCGCACTCGGCGAGGCGATCGGCCGGGTCACCGGCCGCACCCCCGAGCTCAGCACCACCGGCGGCACCTCGGACGCGCGCTTCATTCATACCTATTGCCCGGTGGCCGAATTCGGGCTCGTCGGGCAGACCATGCACCAGGCCGACGAGCGGGTCGACCTCGCCGACCTCGCCGCCTTGACCGAGATCTACCGCACCTTCCTCGATCTGTTTTTCGCCAAAAGCTGACCGGCAACGGGGGCTCGATGGCCGCGGTGGGATGGGTGCCGGAGCTGCGCTGGGCGCTCGTCGGCTGCTGGCGGCTGGCCAAGGGCGACCGCGGCGGCCTCGCCTGTTTCGATCGCTCGCTCGACGGGTTCTGGCGCTCGTTTCGCGCCGCCTTTCTCAGCTACCCGCTCTATCTCGTGCTGCTGATGATGCGGGTCAGCCCGGCGCAATGGCAGGCGGCCGGCGGCGGCCGCATCGTCGCGATCGAGACGATCGGCTATGTGATCGCCTGGGTGGCGTTTCCGCTGGTCGTGCTGTCGGTCGCCGGCTGGATCGGCCGCGAGCGGCGGTTCTTCGACTTCATGGTGCCGTATAATTGGTGCCAGCTGCCGCAGAGCCTGCTGTTCGTGCTGGTCGGCGTCGCCTCGGAAAGCGGCGTTCTCGGCCCTGCCGGGGTGCACGCGATCAATGCGTTCGCGCTCGTCGCCGTGTTGGTCTACGAGTGGTATATCGCGCGGGTGGCGCTCGAGACCAACGGCGCCAACGCGACGCTCATCGTCCTCGTCGACGTCACTCTCGGCTTTCTCGTCAGCCTCGCCGCCGATAGTCTCTATTGAGCTGGCCTTATTGAGCGTCCGCCGGCTGTCTGCGGGAGCTTCCAGCGAACGGGTCCGGCTGATCCGGCGAAGGCGGGGTCAAGACCTGCGCCGCAGATCGGGGCCGCTGCTCGGCCGGCGCCGGCCTCGGTTGCGGAACTTGCGCGCCGCCATCGTGCTGTGCCCCGCCGGTCAGTTGGCTCAGCAGCTGATCGAACGACTGCGTCCCGCTATCCTGCGATGGTGGCGACAGCCGGTCGGCGTGGGCTTGCCGCGGCGCCGCCGGGCGGTTGTCGACCGGGCGAAGATGCAGGTGCCGGGAGGCGGTGCGCGTGCGCTCGAGCGGCCGGTCGCGCAGCCTCGGCCGCGGCGCGGCATGGTCGGACGCGGTAGCCGCCGGGCGGTGCGCCCGACGATCCGACACCGCGGCCGGCGAATGCTCCGCCCGATGATCGGGATCGCGGCCAGCGATGCTCGGCGGCGTGCGAATGCTCCGCTCGGTGATCGGGGATCGCGGCCGGCGAACGGTCGGCTCGATGCGCGGGCACCGCGGCCGAGCGAATGGCCCGGCTCGCGATCGGACAGCGCAGCCGGCCGCCGATACGACCCGTGATCGGAGATGGCGGCCACGGTCTTGGTCGCGGGTATGGCGGCCATCGGCGCACTGGTTTTCGGGGAGAGGGCCGCCGTGGCACTCGGGGACTTGCCGATCGGCGAGACCGGCGACGGCGGCAGGCCCGCCTGCGACGGCGGGATCGGCGCGGCCTGATCCGGTGGCGCGTGATTGGTGGCAGGAGCGGCGGGAAGAGCCGCTGCCGCAGGCGCCGCGGGGCTTGACGCCGCCGGCTGCAACGATGTCGGCGCCGGAGCCTGCGTCATACCCGGCTGGGAGGCGGCGACGGTCTGCTCGGCCGGGCGCTCGAGCAGCAAAAACCCGACGCCGAGAAAGCCGCCGATGATCGCCGCGGCGACCGCCCCGACCAGCGCGACATGGAGCGCGGCACCGGCTGAAGCGCTGCTGGCGGGGCTCGCCAAGCGATCGCCAGGGGCGGCGATCGTCGGCGCCGCCATCCTCGGCGCGGCCTCGCCGTCCGGCACGGCCAATCTGGGCGCGTCGACCGCGGCGAGAGCGGGGGCGGGCGGGCGCAATTCGCCGCCGGGAAAGAGCCGCGGCTCGGCGTGGACTGGCCGAAGCTCGCGGTGCGGCGCAGCATTAGCCGAGGGGTTTCTAAACATCTTGACGTTCATAGGGCACTACCCTGAGTGAGAGTCCGGACAAACGTCAAAGATGGTTGCGCTATACAAGGACCATTCGCCCCACGCGACCGGACGACGCCATCGCCATCTCAGGCCGGCGGTTGATGATTATTGGCCGAAGATAGGCTTTTGCAACCCCAAGATCGGCGCTTGAGGCAGCAGGTGGTATTTTTTACGGGTCGCAAACCTCCGGGGGATATCTGACGCAGACCAGATAAAGGCCCTCGGCCGGGGCCGTCGGACCGCCGGCGCGGCGATCGCGGGCGGCAAGTGCTGTCGCCACCGCTTGCGGAGGCCAGCGGCCGAGCCCGACCAGCTCCAGGGTGCCGGCCATGTTGCGCACCTGGCGATGCAGAAACGAGCGCGCCCGCGCCTCGATCCGGATCTCGTCGCCGAAGCGGGCGATTTCGAGCGAATCGAGCGTCCGCAGCGGCGATTTCGCCTGGCACAGCCGGTCGCGAAAGGTGGTGAAATCGTGGTGGCCGACGAGATGGCCGGCGCCCTCGCGCATCGCCGCCACATCGAGCGGCGGCGCCACCCGCCACACCCGGCCGCGCTCGAGTGCAGCCGGCGATCGCCGGTTCAGAATGCGATAGACATAGATGCGCCCGATCGCCGAAAGCCGCGCATCAAACTCCGGCGGCGCCGGCGCGGCAGCGAGGACGCTGATCGCCGCGGGGCGCAGATGATGGTTGACGGCGCTGCGCAAGACCTCCGGCGGCACCGCGCGCACCAGGTCGAGGTGGGCCACCTGCGCCAGCGCATGAACCCCGGCATCGGTGCGGCCGGCGCCGTGCACCCGCACGCGCTCGCCGCAAAACCGCTCGACCGCGGTCTCGAGCGCCTCCTGAACCGACAGACCCTGAGGCTGGCGCTGCCAGCCGACCAGCCCGGCGCCGTCATATTCGATGGTCAGCCGGTAGCGGGGCACGGCGGCGCCGTCGGCAGGATGGTTGCGGGCGCGATCGGATAGCCGCGCAGAAACTCGGCGGCATCGAGCGGCCCGCGCCCCGGCCGCTGCAGCCGCAGCAGCCGCAGCACACCCGCGCCGCAGGCGATCGCCAGGCGCCCATCGAGTACCGTTCCCGGCGGCGCCGTTTGGGGCGGCACCGTTGCGGAGAGCGCCGTTTGGGGCGGGGCGCCCGAGGTTTCGGCCAGCACCGCAGCGGCGAGCACGCGGATGCGTTCGCCGCCATGTTCAAACCAGGCATCGAGCGCGCGCACCCGGCGCTCGAGCTCGCCGGCCGGCCGGCGCCAGTCGAGCCGGCCTTCCGCGCGGCCGATCTTCGGCGCATAGGTGATGCCTTCGCGCGGTTGCAGGCGCGGCGCCAGCGCGCCGGTCGCAGCGGCATCGAGCGCGGCGACGATCAGCCTGCCGCCGAGCCGGGCGAGATCGGCGGTCAGGCCGGCCGCGGTCGCCGCCGGGCCGATCGGCAGGCTCTCTTGGAGCAGCATCGGGCCGCTGTCGAGCCCGGCCTCCATCTGCATGATGGTGATCCCGGTCTTCTTGTCGCCGGCGAGGATCGCGCGCTGCACCGGGGCGGCGCCGCGCCAGCGCGGCAGCAACGAGGCATGCACGTTGAGGCAGCCGAGCCGCGGCGCGCTCAGCATCGCGCGCGGCAGGATCAGCCCATAGGCGGCGACGACCGCAGCCTCCGCGCCGAGTGCGGCGAAGGCGGTCTGGGCCGGCTCGTCCCGCAGCCGCGCTGGGGAGCGGACCATCAACCCGTGCTGCTGCGCCAAGAGCTCGACCGGCGAGGCGTGCAGCCGGTGACCGCGGCCGGCCGGACGCGGCGGCTGGGTGTAGACGGCGATAATCCGGTGTCCGGCGGCAATTAGCGCGTCGAGGATCGTCGCGGCAAAATCCGGGGTGCCCATGAAGACGAGGTTCAACCCGGCGCTCCCGGCCCGCGGCACGCAACCGCCGCCGGCGCTAGGCCGGGACGAGGGTTCGGCCGCGCTTCGATTTGGCGAGCTTGCGCAGGATCATGCCGCGCTTGACCGTCGAAATGTGATCGACAAACAGCACCCCGTCCAGATGGTCGATCTCGTGCTGGATGCAGGTGGCGAGCAGGCCGGAAGCCTCGATCTCTCGGATCTCGTTCTGGTAGTCGAGATAGCGCAGCCGGATCTTCTCCGGGCGGGTGACCTCGGCGTAATGCTCGGGCAGGGAAAGGCAGCCCTCGCTGCCGGTGGTCAGCTCCGCCGACCGCCATGTGATCTCGGGGTTGGCCAGCATCATCGGCGCCGGTTTCTCGCCGTCGCGCGCGACGTCGAGGACGATGACCCGTTTGGCGACCCCGACCTGGGGTGCGGCAAGTCCGATGCCGATCGCCTCGCGCATCGTCGCCAGCATGTCATCCATCAGCCGGCGCACCGCGTCGTCGACGGCGGCGACCGGCCGCGCCTTGATCTTGAGCCGCGGGTCGGGGGCGGTGATGATCGGTAGCAGAGCCATGGGACCGAAAACTAGATAAGAGCGGCCGAGCGCAGCGTCAATCCGCCGGCGGTCGCGGGCACGCCGGTGCCGCGGCGAGGGGGTGCGATCAGCCGGCCCGCGGCGGGCGGGCTCGGATCAGTTCGGCGGCGATTTCGACCGGGTCGTCCTCGGCGCCGGCGAGGAAGTCGACCGCGCGCCGCACCGGCGGCTGCAGCCGGTCGCCGAGATCGGCGATTTCCGAGATCCGCACCGGCCGGCCGTCGAGGTCGCCGGCGCATTTGTGCAGCACCCGTTCGAGCACGAAGGCGACGGTGACCCGCTCCGAGGAGCGCGACGAGGCGATGCAGCCGCGGGCATAGATCGCCAGCTCGTGCAGCGCCTCCAGGCTGGCGAAGCGGTCGCGCTGCGTCTGGTAGACGAACTGGCGTTTCAGATGGGCCGCGGCCAGATCGACGATCGCTTTGGTCAACGAAAATCGAGCCAGGTAAACAGGGATTCGAACGCGATCCCGGCATTGTGGAAGTTTTGCGCCGCACCTTCGAGGCGGTCGACGATCGCGATGATCTTGACGATCGCGCAGCAGCGCTCGCGCACCGCGTCGACCGCCTGCATCGCCGAGCCGCCGGTGGTGGTGACGTCCTCGAACAGGATCACCCGCGCGCCCGGTTCGAGCAGCCCGTCGATGCGCTGGTCGGTGCCGTGGCCCTTCGCTGCCTTGCGCACGAAAAAGCCCTGGATCGGCTTTTGCGGCCAGCTTCGGGCGCACAGCGCGGCGACGATCGGGATGGCGCCGGTTTCGAGCCCGCCGACCGCGTCGACCCCTTCGTCCTTGATCCGGTCGAACAGCAGCTCGGCGGCGAGCGCGGCGCCCTCGGGGTCGAGCATGGTGCGCTTCATGTCGAAGAAAAAGCCGCTCGACCGTCCCGAGACGAGCACAAAATCCCGGTCCTGCAACAAGGAGTTGCGCCGGATGATCTCGCGCAGCCGGGCGCGTTCGGCCAGCCGGTCAGCGCCCATCGAGCCGCCCCTCCTTCCCCCGACGCGGCCGGCCGAGCCCCAGCCCAGCTGTCCGGGCGTGCCCGCGCGAACGAGGGCGGTTTGTCGGGCGATCGCTTCCGGCAAAATTAAGCCCCAACCGCCGCCGCGTGACAAGAGGGTGACAGGAGGGCAGGTGACAGGAGGGCAGCGACCCGGCGGGCGGCGGGATCAGAACGGGTCGAGTTCGGTGTCCCAGTAGAGATAGTCGCGCCAGCTGTGGTGCAGGTAGTTGGGCGGGAAAGCGCGGCCGTTCTGCTGCAGCATGTGCGTCGTCGGCTGCACCGGGCGGTGGCGCGGGTACATCCCGCTTTCGCGCGGTAGGCGGTTGCCCTTCAACAGGTTGCAGCTGCCGCAGGCGGTGACGACGTTGGTCCAGGTGGTGCGGCCGCCGCGCGAACGCGGTACCAGATGATCGAAGGTCAGTTCGTGCGAGGGATACGGGTCGGCGCAATACTGGCAGGTAAAGCGGTCGCGCAGAAACACGTTGAACCGGGTGAACGCCGGATGGCGCGCCGCCGGCACGTATTCCTTCAGCGAAACGACGCTCGGCAGCTGGATTTCGAGCGACGGGCTGTGCACCCGCACATCGTAATGGTCGATGATGTTGACCCGGTCGAGAAACACCGCCTTGATCGCGTCCTGCCACGACCACAGGGACAGCGGAAAATAGCTCAGCGGGCGAAAATCCGCGTTGAGCACCAGAGCCGGGCAGTTATCGAGGCAGGCCGTCACCAACGATCGTTCCGCTCAGTCTCGTTTTGCAGCCCAAATAGCATGCGTTCGTGACAGCTTGATAACGGATCGGTCTGGCCGCGACAAGATTGCGCGGTTCGGGCAAGCAAGATTTTGGGACGCGATTTTGCCGCTAGCGATCCGATCGAAACGCTTGATTCTCAAGCGTTCGTGAATTGGTCCGCCAGATCAAAATGTTAGTGTGCGATTCAGCCACCGCATGGGAGCCCTTCCAGTGGCATCGCACCGCTAGCGGGTCGGCACCGGCTTGTCGCCGCGATAATCGTAAAAGCCGCGGCCGGTCTTACGGCCGAGCCAGCCGGCCTCGACATATTTGACCAAGAGCGGGCAGGGCCGGTACTTGCTGTCGGCCAGCCCCTCATAGAGCACCTGCATGACCGACAGGCAGGTGTCGAGCCCGATGAAATCGGCCAGCTCCAAGGGGCCCATCGGGTGGTTGGCGCCGAGCTTCATCGCGGTGTCGATGGCCTCGACCGAGCCCACTCCCTCGTAGAGCACATAGACCGCCTCGTTGATCATCGGCAACAGGATGCGGTTGACGATGAAGGCCGGGAAATCCTCGGCCGCGACCGGCGTCTTGCCGAGCTTTACCGCGAGGTCGCGAGTCAGCGCGAAGGTTTCCTCGTCGGTGGCGATGCCGCGGATCAGCTCGACGAGGCTCATCACCGGCACCGGGTTCATGAAATGCATGCCGATGAATCGGCCCGGCCGGTCGGTCGAGGCGGCCAGCCGGGTGATCGAGATCGACGAGGTGTTGGTGGCGATCAGCGCGTCGGCCCGCAAATGCGGGGTCAGCTGTTTGAAGATCTGGCGCTTGACCTCCTCTTTTTCGGTGGCCGCCTCGATCACCATGTCGCAATCGGCGAACAGCGCATAGTCGAGCCCGCCCGAAATGCGCTTCAAGGCCGCGTCCTTTTCCTCCTCGCCGATCCGGCCGCGGGCGACCTGGCGCGCCAGATTGCGCCCGATCGCCGCCTGCCCGCGCGCCAACGCTTCGCCATCGATATCGGTGATCACGACGTCGATCCCGGCTAGCGCGCAAACATGGGCAATGCCGCCGCCCATCTGCCCGGCGCCGATCACGCCGATCCGGCGCAGCCGGTCGAGGCTCGATGGCGTCGACGAGGATGGGGTTGACGCGGATGGGGGCGACGAGGATGGCGTTGACGAGGATGGGGTTGACGCGAATGGCGGGGGAGCCGGCGGCGCGGCACTCACTGGCGGCGCTCGATCTCGTCGGCAAGCTCGGGCAGGATCTTGAACAGATCGCCGACCAGCCCGTAATCGGCAATCTGGAAGATCGGCGCCTCCTCGTCCTTGTTGATTGCGACGATGACCTTCGAATCCTTCATCCCGGCGAGATGCTGGATCGCGCCCGAGATGCCGACCGCGATGTAGAGCTCGGGGGCGACGATCTTGCCGGTCTGCCCGACCTGGTAGTCATTGGGGACAAACCCGGCGTCGACCGCGGCGCGCGAGGCGCCGACCGCGGCCCCGAGCTTGTCCGCGACCTTCTCCAATAGATGGAAGTTGTCGCCCGACTGCATGCCGCGCCCGCCGGAGATGATGACCCGCGCGCTGGTCAACTCCGGCCGCTCGGATTTCGACAGTTCGGCCCGCACGAATTGGGAAAGCCCGGCCTCGCCGGTCGATGCGACCGTTTCGATCAGCGCCGACCCGCCGGTCGCCGGACCCGGCGGAAAGGCGGTGCCGCGCACGGTGATGACCTTGATCGGGTCTTTCGATTGCACCGTCTGCAGCGCATTGCCGGCATAGATCGGCCGCACGAAGGTGTCGGGCGAAAGGACAGCGCTGATGTCGGAAATCTGCATAACGTCGAGCAGTGCCGCCACCCGCGGCATCAAATTCTTGCCGGCGGTCGTGGCCGGCGCGAGCAGATGGGTGTAGTCCCGCGCCAGCTCGACCAGCAGCGGCGCCAGATTTTCGGCGAGCCCGTGCTCATATGCCGCATCGTCGGCGAGCCGCACCCGCCGGACCCCGGGCAGCTGCGCCGCCGCTTCGGCGACGCCCTGGCAACCCTCGCCCGCCACCAGGATGTCGACGGCGCCGCCCGAACTCTCTTTACCGGCGATTTCCTGCGCGGCGGCGAGCGCGTTCAGGGTCGCGGGCTTCAACGCCCGGTTGTCGTGCTCGGCAATGACGAGGACAGCCATCAGATCACCCGCGCCTCGGTCTTGAGCTTGTCGACCAGTTCGGCGACCGAGCCGACCTTATGGCCGCCCTGGCGTTTCGGCGGCTCCTCGACCTTGAGCACGACGAGACGCGGGGTGACGTCGACCCCGAGCGCCTCGGGCGTCGTCGTCGCGATCGGTTTTTTCTTGGCCCGCATGATATTGGGCAAAGAGGCGTAGCGCGGCTCGTTCAACCTGAGATCGGTGGTGACCACCGCCGGCAGCTTGATCGAGATCGTCTCGAGCCCGCCATCGACCTCGCGAGTGACTTCGGCCTTCTCGTCGCCGATCGAAAGCTTCGAGGCGAAGGTCGCCTGCGGCCAGCCGAGCAAGGCCGACAGCATCTGCCCGGTCTGGTTCGAATCGTCGTCGATCGCCTGCTTGCCGATGATCACGATCTCGGGCTTTTCGTCGAGGATCACCGCCTTCAGCAATTTGGCGACGGCGAGCGGCTGCAATTCGGCATCGGTCTGCACCAGGACGCCGCGATCGGCGCCCATCGCCAAGGCGGTGCGGATCGTCTCCTGGCACTGGGCGGCGCCGAGCGAAACCGCGATGACCTCGCTGACCATGCCGGCCTCGCGCAGCCGCAGGGCTTCTTCGACGGCGATCTCGTCGAACGGGTTCATCGACATCTTGACGTTGGCGGTCTCGACCCCGCTCTTGTCGGCCTTGACCCGGATCTTGACGTTGTAGTCGATGACCCGCTTGACCGCGACCAGCGCTTTCATCTCGTCCTCGCAACCGCAGCGGCGGCTCGGCGCGCCGCCCCTCAAAGGCGGCCGGATTGTGCACGCGCCCGCGGCGAAGGCAAGAGCCTCATCCCGCCGCGCGGAGCGCGCGCTGCGCTCCTGGCCCGGCTCCTCAGATGCGCCGCCTCGACAACGCCAGCAGAGCCAGGCCAAACAGGGCGGAACCCAGCACCATCAGGCTGGTTGGTTCGGCGACCGTCGGGACCGCGACACCGCTGACGCCGGCCTCGGCAAACGAGGTGTCGGTCACGGCGAGCGACGGGGTGCCGTAGCCGAGCGCGAAGGTGCCGAGCGGCAGCGTGGTCACATCGAGATTGATCAAGTCATTGCTGCCAAAGGGTACGGTCGGGGTCAGCTGGATTTCATAGAGCGAGAAATTTGCGATCGGATTCGTCGTCGCGTTATAGGTGGCCGGAAACAGGGAATAATCGGCAGTTTGCAGATCGTTGAAGGCGACGATGTCGCCGTCGAGCAGGCCCAGCGCGCCGTAGACCTCGCCATGGGTCATCAAGGTTTCGGCGCCGAGACCGCCGACCGTCACCGGGGTCGAAGCAGAATTGGTGCCGGGCACGTGAAGCTCGGCCCCGGTCACCGGGTTGGTGGTCAGCGCGTTCGCCGGATTGTTCGGCACCGCCAGGATCAGCATCAGTTGGGACAGATCGACCGGTCCGATTGTCGATTGGTAAAGATCGAGCGAGGTCGCGCCGATCGCGTTGACCGAGCCGTTGAAGAGCGGACAGCCGCCGGTCGCGCAAGCCGTGCCGAAGCCCGGCCCGACATTGATCCCGGCCATTGCACCGACGCTCCAAAGCGCCATTCCCAGCGTCGCCGCCAGCGCCGCATAGGCTTTCACCATGATCGATCCCCCGTTTGGTCCGCGCATCGACCGATCCCAGGGCCGGCGAAGCCGGACGGCTGCTCCCGGTGATACCGACGATGTACGAGGCAAGCAGCATGCGCCGGTGCAGAGGGCGAGGGCAAGGAGCCGGCATGCGCGATCTCAATGTTACATCGGAATTTCGCGCCTTTCAGCGGCGACCGATCGTGCTCCGGTCAGTCGTCATCATCGCCAGAGAACGCCTCGCGCCCTTCTTTGACGAGGAACCAGACGATCGCGAGCGAAGCGACCGCGTCGATCCACCAGGTTCCGAGCGCGAGCTGCGCGACGAGGCTCACGATCACCACCAGCGACAGCCACAGGCAGGCGACCCCTTCGGCGGCGTCGGCGCGCAACGCCCGGCTGCCGAGTGCGCCGGCCAAGAGCCGCTTGCGCCGGGCCAGCCACAGCATGACCGGGATCGCCAGCAGCGCCACCGCGAGCCCCGGCGCGGAAAACGCCTGGCCGCGCCCGCGCCACAGGCTCCAGGCGGCCGCGGCGACCACATAGGCAGCAAGTGCCAGGAGCAGCCCGCCGGCGATCCGGCGCGCCGTGCGCTCGGCCGGCTCGGACCGCGCCCGGCGGCCTTTCAGCTCGATCGACAAGCGCCAGATCAGCACCCCGGCGGAAGCGAGCTCGATCACGCTGTCGAGGCCAAAGGCGACGAGGCTGAGGCTACCCGCAGCCACCCCCGACCAGATTGCGACCGCCGCCTCGACCACCATCCAGCCGACCGTCAGCCACTCCAGCCGGAATGCGTGCCGGATCAGCAATTCGCGCTCGTGGTCCGGGCCGGCCATATCGCCCTCGCCGCCACTCACCCTGCCGTCGCCTTGCCCGCTGTCGCCTGCCCCGCTGGCACCTTGCCAGCCGGCAACCGCCTCCTACCACGTTATCGTTAGCTTGCCTTCGCGCATCTGATAACTCTGCAGTCGGTCGAGAAAGCTCATGCCGAGCAACGACACGTTCAGGTGCTCGATGACCGCGGCGCGCACATCGCCGAGCGCGAGCTGGCCGAGGCGCACCTCGCGCAGGGTGACGATCGCCATCCGCACCACGCCGTTGGCGGTGCTGGCGCGCCGGTCGAAGACGAGTTCGCCGGGGCCGATGCCGGCGGCGCGAGCATCGGCCGGGGTCAGGGTGACAAAGCTCGCGCCGGTGTCGACCAGCATGCGCATCGCCGCGCCGTTGACCACCGCGTCGACGACGACATGGCCGGCCCGGTTGGCGGGATAGGTGAGGGTGTTGAAGGCCGGGTTGGCGCGCGGCTCGGCCGGGCCGGCTTTGCCCAGGACCAAATCCGGCGCCGCGCGGGTCGGCGAGAGCCACCTGTCGTGCCTGATGACCGCGACGCAAGCCACGGCGAGGCCGCACCACAGCACCATCCAACGCAGCGCCCAGCCGACCATGCCGCCGCCCCGAAAAGCATCCGCCCGCTCCTCCCGGATAGTCCGCTCGAATGCTTAACCGCTGGTGAAGCCGCGCGGGCGCGAGGCCGATCAATCGGCGGCCGGGGGGATATCGGGGTGGCCGTCGGCGCGCCAGCGGCGCCTGCCTACCCGCGGCAGATCGGCTTCGATGCCCCAACTGTCCCAGCCCGGCCGGGTCGAGCGCGCGAACATCTCCAGATATGGTCCCTCGGACAATGCCTCGATGCGCGCATAGGCCTCGTCCGGCTTGCGGCTGTGCTCGCGCCGCGGCGAGACGATCAGCTTCTTGACGTCGGCCCGACGGCGGTGCGGATGGCCGCGGGTCGCCAACAGGCACTGTTCAGGATTGGCGCGAGTCCAAAAGCCGAGGCCGGTGAAAAAGCTGGCCTCCCGATACACCGCCGGGTCGGCCGATTTGTTCAGCTTGGCCCAGTAGAAGCCCACGGTCTTATAGGTGAAGCCCCAGGCGCTGATCACCTCGAACGCGGTCCCCAGCAGCGGGTCGGTCGTCCACAGCAGCAGCACGCAATCATCGGCCGCCCACTCGGCCACCGGCAGCGCCTTGATCTGGGGCAGGGACATGCAATCGTAATACGCCTCGGCGCTGCGCCCCTTGCCCTTGCGCGAATAGGTCGAAAAGGTCCAGGGCGGGTCGGCGTAGATCACCCGGTAGTGATGCGATCGAGGCGACGGCGTCATTTGGCCCCCCAGTGCCACTGGCACGGCCGATGGTCGCGACGGCCGGGCGCCGGGTCAACCTTGAAGGGGGCCGCGCTCAGCGCTCGTCGCCGCCCTCGTCCGGGGCTTCGTCGGTTTCGATGCGGTAAATGCCTTTAAGCCAGCGGCCGAGATCGATCTGGGCGCAGCGCGCCGAGCAGAACGGGCGGTGCTGCGGGCGGACCGGCTTGCCGCAGATCGGGCAGCGCGGCGGCGAGATCGGCGAATCGGCGCTCATTGCCCCGCCGATATAGTCAGAGCGGGAGCGTTTCAAAGCGGCTGCGGCCAAAGCTCGGGTCGGCCACGACCGCAATGCCGTGGCCAAGGCGCCCTTCGAGCCCGCGCAGCGCCTGGGCCGCATCGCCGCCGAGCGCGGCGGCAACCGCGGTGGAGACGATCAGCCGCCAGCGCCGCCCCGGCTGTGCCAGCACTTGCCGGCGCAGCGCCCGCAGCGCTTCAAAGGCGGTGGTCAGCGCGGTTTTCGCCGGGCTGCTATCGGGCGTGATCTCCAGCAGGATTTCGCCGAGCGGCCGAAACCGCCGCGGCCGCACCAGCTCGAAATGGCCGAGCCGGGTCCAGCCGAGGAGCTGCGGGCGCGCCGGATCGGCGGCGAACGCCGCGGCGAGGGTCGCGCGCACCCGCTCGCGGGCGCCGCGATCGTCGAGGCCGACAAAATCGATCACGATCGCACCACCAAGGCTGCGCCGCCGCAGCTGCCGGGCGATGACCGGCGCGGCAGCGAGGTTGACGGCGAGTGCGGTTCGCTCCGGCGAGCCCGTCTGGGGGGTGCCGCTATCGACGTCGATCATGACCGCCGCCGGCACCGGGTCGATATGGACCAGGCCGCCACCGGCAAGCGCCACGGTCGGCGACAGGGCTTCGTCGAACAGCTGATCGAGATCGAGCGGCCAACGGCTCTCCGGCTGATGCGCGATTTCGGCACCGGCGAAAGCGGCGCGCAGCTCGGGGATCGCCCCGGGATCGTCGACCAGGATCCGCGCCACCGCCGGCAAGCCGGCGGCAAGCGCCGCGGCGAGGGTGGCGGGCGGGTCGAGCCGCGCCGGCGGGTCGAGCTGCGCGGCGCGCTTTTCGATCAGCTCGGCGCCGGGTGCGGCCGGGCCGCCACGCGTCGTCAGCGCGGTCGTCAGCCGAGCGGCTTTGCCGCCCTGGGCCTCGCGGCGCACCTCGACGAGGACGCGTTCGCCTTCGTCGAGCCGCCGCCCGCGCGGCAAGATCGCGCTCTGCGGCAGGAACGCCGGCCGGTCCTGGCCGATCTCGACCAGGGCCGCGCCAAGCGCCGGCAGCAGGCGCACGACCCGGCCGAGATGGATGCTGCCGGCCTCGCCGCCCTGGCCGCGCTCGACCATGAGCTCGACGGCAACGCCGTCCTCAATTAGCGCCGCGCGCCATTCCCCGGGCCCGGCGGCGACAATCAGCTCGCGACGCATCGCGGGCGGTAGCCGTGGCCGGCGAGCAGCTGCGCGGTCTCGAACAGGGGCAGCCCGACGACGTTCGAATAGGAGCCGGAAATGAAGCGGATCAGCGCCGCGGCGCGGCCCTGGATCGCGTAGCCGCCGGCCTTGTCCCGCCATTCGCCGCTCGCCAGGTAGGCGGCGATCTCCTCGGGGCTCAAGCGCTTGAAGCCGACCTGGCTGTCGACCCGGCGCAATGCCACGCGGCCATCGGGGCTCGCCAGCGCCACCCCGGAATGGACCCGGTGGCGCCGCCCGGACAGCAGCTCGAGGCAGCGCCGGGCGCTCGCCTCGTCGGCAGGCTTGGGCAGGATCCGCCGGCCGCAGGCGACGACGGTGTCGGCGGCAAGGATCAAGGCGCCGGGGTAACGCGGGCTCACCGCGCGCAGCTTTTCCTCGGCGAGCCGCAGCGCATGCGCCGCCGGCGGCTCGTCGCGACGCGGCGCCTCGTCGATGGCGGCGGGCTCCACCCGGTCGGGCACGATGCCGACCTGGCGCAGCAATTCGAGCCGGCGCGGCGAGGCCGAGGCGAGCACCAGGAGAGGTGCTGTCACCGCCCGACCTCACCGGCGCAGATGCAGCACGCAGATCAGGGTGAACAGCCGGCGCGCGGTGGCGTGGTCGATCGCCGCCTTGTCGGCGAGCCGCTCCATCAGCAACGCCGAACCCTCGTCGTGCAAGGATCGCCGACCCATGTCGATCGCCTCGACCTGCGCCAGGTTCGAGCCATGCACCGCCTGGTAATAGCTTTCGCAGACCATGAAATAATCTTTGACGATGCCGCGGAACGGGGCGAGCGGCAGGGTCACGGTCTCGCTCGACCCGTCCGCCCGCGAGCGGATATCGAGGTTCAGCCGGTTTTCCTCGATCGCCAGATGCAGGTCGAACGGACCCGTGTGTCCCGAGGCCGGCGCGAAATAGTTGTCTTCGAGCAGATCGGCGATCGCCGTCGCCCGCTCGTGCTCGATATCGGCGCTGCGGCGCACGACGGTGTGTTCGTCGAGCGTGATATGGGCGATGCGCTGGTCGCCGCAGGTGCCGAGTTTGGAATTGCCCATGGCCGCGGCTCAGGGGTGAGGCAGCGGCGGGCGCCGGATCGACAACGACAGGGCATGGGCGCCGAGCCCCTCGGCCTCGGCGAGCCGGATCGCCGCCGGGGCGAGGGCGGCGAGGCTCGACGCATCGCAGCGCACGATCGAGGTTCGCTTCAGAAAGTCGAGGACCCCGAGCCCCGAGGCAAACCGCGCGCTGCGCGCGGTCGGCAGCACGTGGTTGGGTCCGGCGATATAGTCGCCGACCGCCTCCGGGGTCCACCGGCCGAGGAAGATCGCGCCGGCGTGACGCACCTTTTCGGCCAGCCAATCGGCGGCGTCGAGCGCCAGTTCGAGATGCTCGGGCGCGATCTGGTCGATCAGCGCCGGCGCCTCGCGCCAATCGGCGACGATCACCACGGCGCCGTTCGCCCGCCAACTCGCCCGCGCGATGTCGGCCCGCGGCAGCAACGCCAGCTGGCGTTCGAGCGCGGCCTCGACGGCGGCGGCGAAAGCCTCGTCGTCGGTGATCAGAATGGCCTGGGCGGCGCTGTCGTGCTCGGCTTGCGACAACAGATCGGCGGCGATCCAGGCGGGGTCGTTTTGGTTGTCGGCCACCACCAGGATCTCGGACGGGCCGGCGATCATGTCGATCCCGACCCGGCCGAAGACGCGCCGCTTGGCCGCCGCGACATAGGCGTTGCCGGGGCCGACGATCTTGTCGACCGGCCGAATTGTTGCCGTGCCGTAGGCGAGCGCGGCGATCGCCTGGGCGCCGCCGACCCGGTAGATCTCGTCAACCCCGACCAGCTGCGCCGCGGCCAGCACCAGCGGGTTGAGCACGCCGCCCGGGGTGGGCACGGTCATCACCAGCCGCTCGACGCCGGCCACCTTGGCCGGGATCGCGTTCATCAGCACCGAGGAGGGATAGGCCGCGGTGCCGCCCGGCACATAGAGCCCGGCGGCGGCAACCGGCCCCCAGCGAGCGGCGAGGCGCACCCCCAGCGCATCGACATAATCGACCGCGGCCGGCAATTGGCGGCGATGAAAGCTCTCGATCCGCTCGGCGGCAAGTTCAAGCGCGGCCATCGTCTCGGCCGGGGCGGCGGCCGCAGCTTGGGCGATTTCGCGCGGCGACAGGCGCAGCCGGTCGGCGGCAAGCGCGATCCGATCGAAGCTGCTGGTGTACTCGACGATGGCGTCATCGCCGCGCCGGGCGACATCCTCGATGATCGCCGCGACCGCGGCATCGACGTCGGCGGCAACCTCGCGCTTGGCCGCGACCAGCGCGGCAAAGGCCGCGGCAAAGCCGGGATCGCCGGTCGACAGCCGGCTCGGCATCAGCCCCGCCCCCTGGTCGCGGTGGCGTAGCCCTGATCCTTCCCGGCGTTGTCGCGACCGGCTACTTCCCGCCGCGGCAATGCGGCGGCGGCTCCCGAACCCTGGAGCGCGCTCCGAGCCGAACCGGGCGCGGGTCGGGCCGCCGACCAATTCGCGCCAACCGCGGCGCGGAAGCGTTCGATCCAGCCGCCGACCTCCTCGGGCCGGGTCTTCAGCGCCGGACGGCTGACGATCAGACGCGAGCTGATCTCGGCGATGCGCTCGATTTCGACGAGGCCGTTCGCCGCCAAGGTGGCCCCGGTCTGCACCAGATCGACGATGTGCCGACACAGGCCCAAGGATGGCGCCAGCTCGATCGCCCCGTTGAGTTTGATGCATTCGGCCTGGACCCCGCGCGAGGCAAAATGGCGGCGGGTGATCTCGGGATATTTGGTCGCGACCCGGATATGGCTCGGCCGGCGGCCGTCCTCGCGCGCGACCCAGTCGGCGGTCGCGGCCACCGCGATCCGGCAATGCCCCAAATCGAGGTCGAGCGGCGCGTAGATCTCCGAATAGTCGAATTCCATCAAGACGTCGTTGCCGGCAACGCCGAGCTGGGCCGCGCCGAAAGCGACAAAGGTGGCGACGTCGAAGCTGCGCACCCGGATCAGATCGAGACCGGGCTCGCTCGTCGCAAAGCGCAGCCGGCGCGAGGCCGGGTCCTCGAAGGCCGGTTCGGGCTCGACCCCGATTTGCCGCAGCAAGGGCATCATTTCGGCCAGAATCCGGCCGTTGGGCAGCGCCAGGATCAGGCGATCTTCGGGTTCGGCGCCCACCTATGGCTCCTCGGGATCGTGACGCGGGTGCCATGGGGTCGGCCACGGCTCGCCAAGATCCTTGGCACGGCATTGGATGTAAGCGGCATCGAGCCGGATCGCGGCGTGGCCCGAGAATTCGAGGTGGATCGTCGCCCCGCCGCCGGCCGCCGGCTCGGGGCGGATCGCCAGCAGCACCAGGATCCGGTCTTCGTCGCGGCGGCTGAACCCGCGATAGGATGCGCCATCGACCGCCTCGAAGGTGACCGCGCACAGGATGCGCTGACGGCGAACGTCGCCCGGCACCGGACGCAGCCCGCTCTCCCAGCGAAAACGGTTGGCGATAAAGACGAACATCTGCTGCTCGCGAATGTAAGCGAGATCGCGGACCGGGACGATCGCGTCCTGCAAACAGGCCGACAACACCGCCAGATCGTCGCCGTCCTCGGCGCGCAGCTTCAGCGCGGCCCCGCCCTCGTCAAGGGCCATCGGAAAGCCTCTCGATCCGGGCGCCGCAGGCGGCGAGCTTTGCCTCGAGCCGCTCGTAGCCGCGGTCGAGATGGTAGACGCGGTTGATCACGGTCTCGCCTTGCGCCGCCAGGCCGGCCACCACCAGCGACACCGAGGCGCGCAGATCGGTCGCCATCACCGGCGCCCCGGTCAGCTGCGCCATGCCGCGGACCTTGGCGGCGGCGCCCTGAACCAAGATGTCGGCACCCATGCGCACCAGCTCGGGGACATGCATGAAGCGATTTTCAAAGATCGTCTCGGTAATCGTCGAGACCCCCTCGGCGGTGGCCATCAGCGCCATCACCTGGGCCTGCAGATCGGTCGGGAACCCGGGATAGGGCGCGGTGGCGATCTCGACGCCCTCGACCCGGCCATCGCGGCGGCGCACGCTCAGCCCGTCCGCGGTCTGCGTCACCTCGACACCGGCGCGATCGAGGGTTTCGGCGACCGCGCCGACCAGGTCGAGCCGCGTCCCGGTCAGCCGCACCGCTCCGGCCGTCGCCGCCGCCGCCATCATATAGGTGCCGGTTTCGATCCGGTCGGGCAGGATGCGATGGCGGGCGCCGTGCAGCTGGCCGACCCCGACGATGCGCAGGCAGTCGCTGCCGATCCCCTCGATGTTGGCGCCCATCGCCTGCAGGCAGACGGCCAGGTCGCCGATCTCGGGCTCACGCGCCGCATTGACCAGCACCGTCTCGCCCGTGGCCAGCGCCGCCGCCATCAGCAAATTCTCGGTCGCCCCGACCGAGACGAACGGGAAGACGATTTCGGCGCCGTGCAGTCCCTTGGGGGCGCGGGCGTCGACATAGCCTTCGCGCAACTCGATGCTCGCCCCGAGCTGGCGCAGACCCTTGATGTGCAGATCAATCGGCCGGGTGCCAATCGCGCAGCCGCCGGGCAGGGATACCCGCGCCCGCCCGCAGCGCGCGAGCAGCGGACCCAGCACCAGGACCGAGGCGCGCATCTTGCGCACCAGATCATAGGGTGCTTCGATCGAGGTGATGTGCGCCGCCGAGAGTTCGAGCCGACGGCCGCCGGACGCGTCATGTTCGGCAATCCCGATCCCGGCGCCGTGCTGAACCAGGAGGTTGGCCATCGAGGCGATGTCGGCGAGGTCGGGGACGTTTTCGAGGGTCAGAGTTTCCGCGGTCAACAGGCTCGCCGCCATCAGCGGCAAGGCCGCGTTCTTGGCGCCGCCGATCGCGATCACGCCGTCGAGCGGCACGCCGCCCCTGATCCGTATTCTATCCATCGCCTCGGCTCTCCGCGCCGGCGACCGGCCCGAGGGCGGCCACGAGGCGGTCCTGGGAGCGGCAGCTTGCCGTCAATCGGCGGTCGTTCCGCCGTGGCCGTTGGTTTTACTGGAGAGTGGTGCGGGGCTCAAGCCGGCGCGGTCGTCGCCTGAGCCGGCGGGGGCTGGGACGGGGGCTGGGATGGCGGGGGCTGGGGCGGCGGGGGCCGAGGCGACGGGCTGGCCGGCGCGGGCGCGCGCCTGCTCCTTGCGGCGGCGCAGATTGTCGCGCAGAGCCGCGGTCGATCGCCGGTCGCGGTCGGCGCGCTCGGCCTGCTTTCGGGTGCCGCGGCCCGCATCCTCGCTCATCGGCCGATGCAACGAGACGCCGGCGGCGCTGTCAAGAGCGGCCTTGGGCGTCGGCGCGCAAGTTGCCGCGGGCGGCGAGGATCACTGCGACCGCGCGCTTGGCCGCATATTCCGGGGATTGCTCGGGGTGGGCGAGCCGCCATGCCGCGACCGCGGCGCAATAGCACTCGACCGAGGGCCGGCCTTCCTGGCGCGCCTTCACAAACGCCCGCATCACCGCCTCGGACGTCGCCTTCAGGACCGGGTCGGCACGTGAGCGACCATTCATGGGCTGGCGTCCTCGGTCGGCAACCACTGCCTTCGCAGCGGCTGTGCAAAGGGTGCGCCAGATGTCCAACGCCGGTCGGCGGGCACAGTTCCGCTTGGCCGTCTTGCCGTTGCCTTGCCAATCGGGTCGCGGTCGTGTATCAGGGGGGATCTCGCGCGCAACGTGTTTGGCGCGGCCCGCTGCCGTAGCTCAGTGGTAGAGCACCCCCTTGGTAAGGGGGAGGTCGAAAGTTCAATCCTTTCCGGCAGCACCAGCATTTTCGCAGGAAGTTTGCCCGGTTCGGGCCGCGAATGATTGCCGCCGCGAGCAGGCTCTATGACGGCACCTTCACCTACCTCTATGATGCCGAGCGCCGGCTGATATCGGTCAAGCAGGGGAGCACCGCGGTCGCGAGCTACGCCTATGACGCGCAGGGCAGGCGCAAGTCGAAGACCGTCGGATCGACGACGACCGATTATGTCACCGACGCCGACAACCGCGAGGTCCTGGAATATGACGGCGCCTCGGGCGCGATCGAGCGCTGGTACGCCTTCGGCCGCGAGCCCGACGCGGTGCTCGGGCAGATGAACGTCGCGGCCGCCACCCGCGAGACGATGATCCCCGACATCGAGGGCTCGATCATCGGCACCCTCGATTCGGGCACCGGCGCTCTCGCCAAGAGCGGCTACCAGCCCTTCGGCGAGAACCCCTCGGTCATCGACCGGCACCTACCGCTACACCGCGCGGCGATTTGATGGGGAAACGGCCGGCAGCACCACCCAGCCCAGCGGCCTCTACTACTACCGCGGACCCAACCTCTATGCCTATACCGATAACGACCCGCTCGATCTGACCGATCCGCTGGGGCTATGGGTCATTCAGGTTGGACTAGCTGTTGGAGGACGGGGACCCGTTGTGGGTGGATACGAAGTTGGTGTGGCAATCGATTCAGAAGGGCATATAGCAGTCTACGACACTGCAAGCGGCGGGGGCGGGATCGGTGCAGAAGCCGGCGCAGCAGCCAACGTGACTTATAGTCCCACGTTGAATAGTGTAGCTGAGTTACAGGGATATGCAGTTACCACCAGCGCAATAGTTGGTCTGGGTGTCCAAGTCGGAGCTAGCTACACTGTCGGAGCCGGAGGAGTTCCGTCATACAGCGCTTCAATTGGGGCCGGTGAAGGGGCTTCAGCTAACGCGAGCGCGAGTTCGACTGCTGTAAGTTGCTTCAATTGCGCCGCCACGCCAAGAACAGCAACATTGTTTCCCACCACCACTTTGAACGCATCACAATCAACTCTTCCAGGCCAATCTTACAATTCCATGAAATGAATAAAATCACGAAAATCGTGGCAGGCTGTCTCGTTTTCGCTTCGATAACGAGCTTAGCTGTAGCTTTATCTGTGTCGGGCAGATTTAATCATGATCCTAAGATTTCCGAACCGTCCACGGGACACACCGTTGCTCTTTCCGCTCGAGGACTGGGCACGGTATATCTCACTGATGCTGAATGGCACTCAGTCGCAGTTTACTGGAATACGTTTTATTGTGTTATTGCCGTATCAGCCGTCTTCTTTATTTCCTATCTTATTTATGTCGGCTATCAGAATTTCATGCGCGAGTGGCGACGCCAAGATTGAACGATGAAGCGGGACGGCTCACCTCGGTCAAGCAAGGGAGCACCGCGGTCGCCAGCTACGCCTATGACGCGCAAGGAAGGCGCAAGAGCAAGACCGTGCGGGTTACGGTGGCGGGTTACGGTGACAGTTTACTTTATTCGGCGACCGGTTCATGGTGGTTGCGAGGGCGCGGGGCTGAGCGGGAGGGATTACCATGGCGCGGATCGCTCGGGTGGTGGTGCCGGGCCTGCCGCACCACGTCACCCAGCGCGGCAATCGACGCCAGCCGGTGTTCTTTGGCGCCGCGGATTATCGGCTCTACCGCCGTCTGGTCGGTCAGGCGGCGCGCCGCGCCGGGGCCGAGATCTGGGCCTATTGCCTGCTGCCGAACCATGTCGACCTGATCGTCGCGCCCGCCGACGCGGCAGATTACGGTGGGCAGATTACGGTGACAGTTTACTTTATTCGGCAGATTACGGTGACAGTTTACTTTAGTCGGCGACCGGTTCATGGTGGCTGCCACGGAGTTAGGTAAACTGTCCCCTATCCCACGGTGTCCCGCACGGTGTCCCGGAGTTAGGTAAACTGTCATCGTATCCACAAACTGTCACCGTATCCACGTCCCCCGGAGTTAGGTAAACTGACCGTATCCTGTCACCGTATCCGCGTATCTGTCTGGAATTAAGTAAACTGTCACCGTATCCCCTGAACAACTATGGTGAAGGGACCTCTTCGCTGCAATCTCCAAGTACCACAGCCTGTAAGGACGTGGGGCCTTACATCAATGGGATTTGGAATGGGAATTATGAGACCCCGAACGCGCCTCAGCAGACTTCAAACTCGGGGAAATGAGCTGAGGGGAAGAGCAACGACAATGACTCGGGCGCTTTTTCGAACTCTGGCAGGGTTCATTGTTGCTCCCATTTCTCCTGCATTGCTGCTCGAGATTGGCAGTGTCTTTTTCGGCAAATTCGGTGAGGGTCTGTGGGGAATTGGATTTGCGGCGCTCGTGGGCTATCCAGTTGCGATAGTACTGGGAGTCCCGATTTACTTCTTTCTTAGATGGCGTGGTTGGGTGGGCTTCTGGGTCTATGTTGCGGCTGGCGTTCTCCTCGGGGCACTGATTTATCTCGCGTATATTCCGCCCGTGACCCATCTGGACGGGGCGCTCCGCATTGACGCCGGCAAGCTGAAAACTGCACCTTGGTGGCTCCTGCTCGGCATGATATGCGGCATCGTTGCGACGGTCTGTTTTTGGCTAATTGCACGGCCCGATCGCTCCGGTCTTGAGACCGAATGAACGCCCGTTCGTAGTGCGATTGCGCCTCGGTGGGCGCAGTTTTGCCGTCGCGACCAGCATGTCGAACGCAGCGATTCAGCGTCGGCAGGCTGGGCGCTCGCGGCGTGATCGGAGTCGGCGCTGGTGGTCGTAGCCGGGGATAGGATCGGCAGGGGTTTTAGTGAGGGCAAGGTAAAGCGGATTTGTGATCCGCGCTCGCCGTTCGGCTAAGTGTTTGTCTGCACATTAGTTTTTGCAGTGTGCGGGGGTGCCAAAGTGGCACTGTGGAAGGTGCGCGAGATGGCGCCTGAGGCGTTTTTTCTTTTGTTTTCAATGTTCAAACGTATGGCGGTCGCACGGTGCGGCGCGGCCGGTTCCGCCGTTTCTACGCTGGAGCAAGTATTATTACGCCACGGCACGACGGGCACGTGAAGTGACTTGCGGGGACTGAATCGGATGCCGATCGTCCCGTCATGGCGCGCGACGACAGCGACGATATCCGCATCCGGCCAGGCCGTTCCCGAGGGGCCGGAGGGCGGGCCGACCCGCGCGATCTGCCCTTCACGCGTCAGGTCGAACTTGCCGTGCGCAGGGCCGGTGGCAACCCCGGCCGGATCGGCCGTGGAAGCGCGGCCCGGAAGGGAGGAAGCGGCCGGTTCAACGCGCATGGTCGGGGCGCCAGGGCGGTGGCGTCGTTCCCTCGGGATGGCGGAAGCTGGCAGCGGGATTCGATCGGCCGCTTCCGCTCGCGCCGGGTGGTGGTCAAGGCGCGGGTGGTGAAGCTTGCCCCACAGCGCGGATCACGCGGCGTCAGCAGGGCGGCCGACGCGCATCTGCGCTATCTCGAACGCGATGGCGTCACGCGCGACGGCGAGAGGGGCCGCGCCTATTCCGCCTTCGAGAACGAGGCAGACGGCCGCGCCTTCGTCGAGCGCGGTCGCGAGGACCGCCACCAGTTCCGCCTCATCGTCGCGCCGGAAGATTCGGTCGAGCTGGACGATTTGCGCGGCTTCACCCGCGACCTGATGCGGCGGATGGAGCAGGACCTCGACACGCGCCTCGACTGGATCGCCGTCGATCATCACAACACCGGGGGTTACGGTGACAGTTTACGCAATGCGCTGACCAGCGTGATGCGCAGGGACGGCCTGGCCGGGGTTACGGTGACAGTTTACTTTATTTGGCGACCGGTTCATGGTGCTTGCGAGGGCGCGGGGCTCGCGGGAGGGATTTGCCATGGCGCGGATCGCTCGGGTGGTGGTGCCGGGCCTGCCGCACCACGTCACCCAGCGCGGCAATCGGCGCCAGCCGGTGTTCTTTGGCGCCGCGGATTATCGGCTCTACCGTCGTCTGGTCGGCCAGGCGGCGCGCCGCGCCGGGGCCGAGATCTGGGCCTATTGCCTGCTCCCGAACCATGTCCACCTGATCGTCGCGCCCGCCGACGCGGACGGCCTGCGCGCCACCTTTGCCGAGGCGCACCGGCGCTATACGGCGACGATCAACGCGCGGTTCCGCTGGACCGGGCATCTGTTCCAGGGCCGCTTTGGCGCGGTCGTCATGGACGAGGCGCATCTGCTGGCGGCGGCGCGGTATATCGCACTCAATCCGGTCGCCGCAGGCCTGGTCGCGCGGGCCTGAAGACTGGCCCTGGTCGAGCGTTCCGGCGCATCTCGCCGGCCGCGACGACGAACTGGCCATGGTGGCCCCGCTGCTGGCGCGGGTGCCCGATTTCGCCGGCCTCCTCGCCGCGCCCGCCGACCAGGCGATCACGGCCCGGCTCGAACGGGCGGCGACGATCGGCCGGCCGCTCGGCGCGCCAGCCTGGATCGCCGGCCTCGAAGCGCGGCTCGGCCGGCCTCTGGCGCGCCGCAAGCCGGGGCCTCTACCGCGCCACCCTGCCGTAGCACCGGAAACCTCCCGCGCAGAAGTTGACGAGGCACTGTCACCGGCCACACGGCACGGCGCCGGACCGGGGCCGGTGTCGCCGCCGATCAGCGGCGCCGGCGAAGCGGGCCGGCCAACCCGGCCAGCAGCACGAGGGCGCATCCCAGCAACGCGAAGCTGGCCGGTTCCGGCGCCGGCAGAAAGGCCTCTCCGCCCGGGCCGCTGAACCCGCTGACGATCGGCGCAAGATCGCCGTTGGCGAGATTGAGCTGGCCGATGAAGTCGGTATTGGGCAAGCCGCTGTTGGAAGCGGCGGCGGAATAGGCGGTGCCCGACGCAAAATCTCCAGTCAGCTGGTAGACGGCATTGTCGCCCTTGGCGGCAAACAGCAAGGTGCGCTGGCCGCCGCCGGCAAAAACGGTGTCATCGATCTGGTTGGTCAGATCGAGCACCGACATGCTCTGCGAGGAGCCTGCCGGATTGGTGACAAAGACGAGCTGCGCGTCGGCCTGGCTGTCGAGCACGAGCCGCCCGTCGGGGGCGAAGATCATCGAATCCGGATCCTGGAGGTTGAGCGTCGTGGTCGCGCCGGTGTTGATGACCGTCGCCGTCGCGTTGGCGTTCAGCACCCCGGTTACGTCGACCGTGCCGCCGTTCAACGTCGCGCTGACGATCGCGGGCGCAGTGTTCGGATTGCTGGCCGGGTTCGACGCGCTGATGAACGCCTTGCCGGAGGCGAAGGCAGCGTCGTCGTAGCCGCCGCCATGCGCCGCGGCGCTATACGAGTACGGCGATGACTTGGCGAGCGTTGCCGGCGGGATCAGCACCAGGTTGGAGTTGGCGTCCTCGTTCTGGAGCGCCCATAATTTCCCATCCGCCGGGTCGTAGCGCAGCCCGTCATTGTGTCCGACGACCGAGGTCGTGCCGAGCAACGCGCCGGAGCTGCTGTACTCGGCGATCGTGCTGACCGCACCGCCCGATCCGTCGGGGTTCCCGCCATTGCCGTAGCCGACGTAGACGTCGTTGGCGACGACCGCGATTGAGTCGGGCGCCGAGCTGCCGGCCGGCGCGGTGGCAAAGGTGGACAGAGTATAGCCGGCGGCGGCAGTTGGTCCGGCGAGCGCACTTGGCGACGCGCTGAACATAAATGCTGCGGCCGGCAGCAGGCTGGCGCCGAGCGCCGCGGCAACGCGCGAGCGGGTCCCTAACCTGGTCATCTCGGTTCCTCTCTATTGCAAGGCTGGCTCGCTTGGGCGCGCCTTCCCGGAAGGAAGGACCGCCGCGGAGCCGAGGGGCAAAATTCGCGGGGGGCTTATAGCGGTGCTGGGTGACAAGCCGATGACGATCCCCGATCCCAAGTTGACGGTCCGCGGATTGCCGCCCTAAGATCCCCGCCGCACCGCAGGAGAATTTCGAGATGGCCGAAACTCCGCGCCTCAACGGCGTGATCCGAGCGCTCGAACAGGGCAAGCCCGCCTTCGTCACCTTCGCGGCGGCGGAAATCGGCGTGGCCCAGGCCGTGGGTGCGGCCCCCTATGACGGCGTGGTGTTCGAGATGGAGCATCGCGCCTATGACATCCGTGCGTTGCGCGACTGCCTGCAATACATGCTCGATCGCCGCCAGATCGCGAATAGCGGCAGCCTGGCCCCGGCGGTGACCCCGTTTGTGCGGATCCCGCCAAATGGCGGCGAAGCGAGCCAATGGGTCGCCAAGCAGGTGCTCGACCACGGCGTCTACGGCATCGTGTGGCCGCATGTCAGCACCGTCGAGGAAGCGTTGAACGCGGTCACCGCCTGCCGCTATCCGCGGCCGCGCAGCGCCGCCCATTATGCGCCCGCCGGCCAGCGCGGCGACGCGCCGGCCGCCGCGGCGCGCTATTGGGGATTGTCGCAGCAGGAATATTACGCGCGCGCCGATGTGTGGCCGCTCAACCCGAACGGCGAAATCCTGGTCGCGATCATGTGCGAGGAGGTCCGCGCGATCCGCAATCTGCCGAAGATGCTGGACGAGGTGCCGGGCATCGGCGTCGTGATCATCGGCGAGGGCGATCTGTCGCAGGATCTGGGGTATCCGCGGCAATACGAGCATCCGACCGTCGCCGGGGCGATCGACGAGATCCTGGCGATCTGCAAGGCGCACAACGTGCCCTGCGGCCATCCGCATGTCGATGCCAGGAATATCGAGGGTTTGCTCGAAAAAGGCTTTCGCTACCTGATGCCGGCCCCGGTCTATTCGTTTGCGGCGCTCGAACTCGGCCGCAAAGCCGCGGGCCGCTGAAGCCGGGGGCGGTACCCAGTCAAATCGGCGAACACCTGGGCATCAGGCGCCGGTGCGCCAGCAGTATCCCCTGCTCGCTTTCCGCTTGGTGGCATGGCGAATTTACCGAGAGGCAGCCTGCCCGATCTCGGGGCGCCGGTCAGCCACCCCGAGCGCCGCCCGATCCCCAGACATTTTGCAGCCTGTGAGCCGGTTCACATTGGCGGCCGCCCGAATAGCCTAGGGTTGGCGTAAGGCATTCTGCCATTGGGAAGCGCGACCGGCTCCAGCGGCAGTGTTTGGCCGACCTCGTACGTCTCTGCCTTGGAATGCCGAACAGCGGTGGGGCGCAACGCGGTGTCGCGCCCGCCGCATCCGGAACGACGGAGGCTGAGAGATGCTTGACCAGGACAAATTGCATCAATTTGTCGGGCAGATGCTGTCGGATCTCGGCGGTGCTGCGAGCGTCGCCATGGTGCGGATCGGCGATGCACTGGAGCTCTACAAAACCATGCATGAGCGCGGGCCGATGACCGCGGAGGAACTCGCCGCGGCAGCCGGCGTCAACCAGCGCTATCTGCGCGAATGGCTGGCGCATCAGGCGGCTTCGAACTACGTCGCCTACGAGCCTGCGACGCAGAAATTTACCTTGCCGGCGGAACAGGCGATGGTTTTTGCGATCGAGGACAGCCCGGTCTATCTGGTCGGCGCCTTTGGCTTAATGGCGTCTTTGCTTGACAACCAGGCAAAGGTCGAACCGGCGTTCAAGACCGGCGCGGGGGTTGCCTGGGGCGACCAGGCCGGCTGCCTGTTTTGCGCGGTGGCGCGGTTTTTCCGGCCCGGCTACCACAACAACCTGGTAGCCAGCTGGCTGCCGGCACTCGACGGCGCCGTCGCCAAATTGGAGCGGGGCGCGAAGGTGGCCGATATCGGCTGCGGCCACGGCGTCTCGACCGTGATCATGGCGCGGGCTTTTCCGAACTCGCAATTCA
Source organism: uncultured Alphaproteobacteria bacterium (assembly GCA_963755435.1). GTDB lineage: Bacteria > Pseudomonadota > Alphaproteobacteria > ATCC43930 > CGMCC-115725 > AP-15. The sequence continues at coordinate 280,823 of CAVWJX010000005.1, read as the reverse complement.
TCGGCTACGATTTTCACCCAGCCTCGATCGAGGCGGCGAACGCGCACGCCGCGGAACATGGGGTCTCGGCCAATTGTCGGTTCGAGATCGGCACCGCCAAGGATTTTTCCGAACGCGATTTCGATCTTGTTGCGTGTTTCGATTGCCTACACGACATGGGCGACCCAGTTGGTGCAGCGACGCATGTCCATCAGTCGCTGAAGCCGGAGGGCACGTGGATGGTGGTCGAGCCGATCGCCGGCGACCGGCTCGAGGACAATCTCAATCCGGTTGGCCGGCTCTATTACGCGGGCTCGACGATGGTCTGCGTGCCGACCTCGCTGGCGCAGGAGGTCGGGGCCGCGCTCGGCGCGCAGGCAGGCGAAGCCAAATTGCGCGAAGTCATTACCGCCGGCGGATTTCGCCATGTCCGGCGGGCGACCGAGACGCCGTTCAACATGATCCTCGAAGCTCGGCCGTAAATACAGCCCGGAGTGGCCCAGCGGTTCATATAGGCGGCGCTACCGGGCCGCTGCCGACCAGGCGCGGCCAGTCGATAGCGGCGCCGAGCTTGGCCGGGTGTGGCCTCGGGCATTAGGTATTTGAGGCCGCTGGCGCAGTTGAACTGCACCCCCCGCTCGCCCGGGCGCACCTGGGCCTCGGTCAGCGCCTGCCCATGGGCGGCATAGGCCGCGGCACCCTCGGGACAGGGTTCTGCGGCCCGCCGGGTGCTTCCCGGCGGCACCCGGCGATCGGGGGTAAACCCCGGCGCTGCCTCAAGCCTGAACCGGCGAGGCCTGAACCGGTGAGGCCTGGACCGGCGATTTGACGTGTTCGGGGCGGAACCCGAGCCCGAGTAGCCGTGCCGGGAACCGCCGCAAGAATGACCATCTGCCGAACAGCCGCACTACGCCCGGCGGCGCGATCGTGCCGGTGCTCTCGAGGACGCGGCCGATCACCCGGTTCTGGGCCACCACTTGCAGCCGCTGCGTCGCCCGGGTTGGGAATTCGCGCCGGCGCTGGACCGCGCGCAAATCATCGTCCCGCAGGGTCCGCGCCAGCAGCGGCTGGGCCAGGATGTTGGCGGCGGCGACCGCGTCCTGGATCGCCAGGTTGATCCCGACCCCGCCGATCGGCGACATCGCGTGGGCGGCGTCACCGATGCACAGGAGGCCGGGCCGATGCCATACCCGCAGCCGATCGACGGCGACGCTCAACAGCTTGATGTGCGACCAGTCGGCGAGTTCGGCGGTGCGCTCGCGCAGATAGGGGGCGAGCCGGGCGATCTCCTCGCGGAAGGCCGGCAGGCCGCGCCCGCGGATTTCGTCGAACCCGCCTTTGGCGATGACAAAGGCGCATTGCCAATAATCCTCGCGGTTCAGCATTACGAGGATCCGCCCGGCATCGATGCGGCCCAGGGTTTGCGCCGGGTCGTCGGGATGACGCGACAGCCGCATCCACAGCACGTCCATCGGCGCGCCGAGATCGTCGACCTCGAAGCCGGCCCGCTCGCGCACGGTCGAATGGCGACCATCGGCGCCGACCACGAGATCGGCGCGCACCGTCAAGCCACCCTCGGGGGTCTCGGCCCGGATCCCGGCGATGCGTCCGCCTTCTTCAATCAAGCCGGTTACCTCGGCGCAGGTCTTGAGCGCAAACGCCGGGTAGCGGCGCGCCTGCTCGGCGATAAAGTCGAGGAAATCCCATTGCGGCATCAAGGCGATGAACTGGCAGTGGGTCGGCAGATGGGTGAAATCGGCAAAATCGACAAATTCCTCGCCGAACTGCACGCCAATGCTGCGCACCTCCTGATGCGGGCGGCGCAGAAAGTCATTCAATAAGCCGATCTCATGCATGATTTCGAGGGTCGCGGGATGGATCGTGTCGCCGCGGAAATCGCGCAGGAAGTCGGCGTGTTTTTCGAGGACGATGACCGGGACCCCGGCGCGCGCCAGCAACAGGCCGAGCATCATGCCGGCGGGACCGCCCCCGGCGATGCAGCAGCGCACCCTGATCTCGGTATCGGCCATGTGGTTCCCCGCTTGGCGGCTTCGAGTGATCCGGCCGGTTCGGCCTGCTCGACGATCCTCCTACATCGGCGGCGGCGACCAGATCGCAACCGGGTGGCGCAGCGACTTTAGCCGTTCGAGGCGCGCCGCTTCTTGTGCGGCGACATAGTCGCGATAGGCGGCGCGGTCGGCGGCGGCGACGATCGCCTGGGTCGGCACGGCGCAAACGGTGGGGCAGCGGGTGACGCTCCGGGTGCGCAGATAGAGGGCGAGAGCGGTTTCGTAATCGGTCTGCGACATAACCGACGCTCCGTCTGGTTGGGGGGTAGCGCCTTTGATAAACCGATCTGGTTAACGAAAGATTTAGCGGAAGGTCCGAAAAATACCCTCGGACTGCGAATGGCTGCGTCCGGCCATATAGCTTTTTTTGTCGATACCATCGATATAATGGGCCCGAGGGGGACGAATGGATTAGGACCCAGGCGTTGGTGCAGCCGGATTACACGGTGCGATTTTGGGGTGTGCGCGGCAGCATCGCCTGCCCGGGATCCGATACCGTGCGCTATGGCGGCAATACGTCCTGCGTCGAGATCCGATGCGGCGACCGGTTGATGGTTTTCGACGGCGGCACCGGCCTGCGCCTGCTCGGCAACGAATTGACGCGCGCCGGCCGGCCGGCCGAGCTCGATCTATTTTACAGCCACACCCATTTCGACCATATCTGCGGGCTGCCGTTTTTTGCCCCGTGCTACGACCAGCGCAGCCATATTCGCATCTGGGCCGGGCATTTAAACGGCATCGGCATCGAGGGCGTGCTCAACAACATGATGATCGCGCCGCTGTTTCCGATCCCGATGGGGATCTTTACCGCCAAGCTCGAATTTATCGATTTCCGCGCCGGCAAAAGCCTGGCGCCGCATCGCGGAATCCGGCTGGCGACGGCGCCGCTCAATCATCCCAACGGCGCCACCGGCTACCGCATCGAATATAACGGGCGCGCGGTGGCCTACATCACCGATACCGAGCACCGGCCGGGCACGCTCGACGGCAACATTCTGGGCCTGGTCGAGCGCGCCGACGTGATGATTTACGACGCCACCTACACCGACGCCGAATTTCCCCAACATAAGGATTGGGGCCATTCGACTTGGGAGGAGGGCGTGCGCCTGGCCAATGCCGCCAATGTGCGCACGCTGGTGATCTTCCATCACGATCCCGGTCATGACGATGCGTTCATGGACCAGGTCGCCGCCGACGCAGCCAGCGCCCGGCCCGGCACCATCGTCGCCCAGGAAGGGCTGGTTCTGCGGCCATGAGCTGAGCCCGACCGCCGCCGACCGGCCCGGCGGGCGCTGCCGCGGGCGGTGCTGTCTAGCCGCGCCGCCTGCTGACCGCTGAACTCGTCAGTGATAAGGATCGGCGGCGTCGCGCAGCCCATCGCCGAAGAAATTGAAGGCCAGCACGGTCACGATCACCGCGATCACCGGCGTCAGCAGCCAGGGATAGAGCACGACGACGTTGATGTTTTGCGCCTCGCCGAGCAACACGCCCCAACTCGTCATCGGCGGCCGAATCCCCAGGCCAAGGAACGACAGCGCGGTCTCGCCCAGGATCATGCCTGGGATCATCAACGTCGCCGAGGCAATCAGGTGACTGCTGAAGCTCGGCAGCAGATGGCGGCCGATGATGCGCACCGGGCGCGCCCCCATCAGCACCGCCGCGGTGCAGAAATCCTCCTCGCGCAAGGCCAGGAGCTTTGATCGCACGGCACGGGCCAGATGCGTCCAATCGATCATCCCGAGGATCAGGGTGATCCCGAAATAGACCAGCACCGGGCTCCAGCTGACCGGCAGTATGGCCGAGAGCGCCATCCATAACGGCAGATGCGGAAAGGATTGGACGACCTCCATGGCGCGCTGGATCATGATGTCGGTCCAGCCGCCATAGTAGCCGGCGACGCCGCCAATGACGATGCCGAGGGTCAAGCTGACCGCGACGCCGACCAGCCCGACGGTCAGCGAGATGCGCGCGCCGTAGATCATCCGCGACATCAGATCGCGGCCGAGCCGATCGGTTCCCAACAGGAACATCTGGCCGCCGCGGGCCGGGCAGATGAGATGCAGGTCGCCCGGAACGAGGTTCCAGAACCGGTAATGGTCGCCATGGCAGAAAAAGCGCACGGTCTGCCGCTTGTTCGGGTCGGGCGTGTAGATCCGTTCGAGCCGGCGCATGTCGAGCCGGTAGTCGAAGCCGTCGACATAGGGGGCGACCAGCCGGCCGTGGTCGAAGATGTGCACCACCTGGGGCGGTGCGTAGATAAAATCGGTGTTGCGCGAATCAACGCCGTAAGGCGCCAGAAATTCGCAGATCAGAATGCCCAGATACATCGCCAGGAGAATGCTCCCGGAAATGACGGCGACGTGGTGGCGGCGCAGCTTCCACCACATCATCCGCCACTGCGAGGCCATGTAAAAGCGCTCTTGCGCCGGCGTCATCCGCTCGACGGCATGGGGATCGTAATCGGCGTGCGAGACGAAGTGCGACAACGCAGCCGGGTCCGCCGGGCCGCCGGCCAGGGGCGTTGCCGCGCCCGGGGAAACCCTCAGATCGCTCATTGGCGCCGCCCCGCCTGCAGGCGGATTCGCGGGTCGAACAGGGCCAGCGCCATATCGGACACAAAGACGCCGATCACAGTCAGCACCGACAGGAACATCAGAAACGAGCCGGCGAGGTACATGTCCTGGCTGCGCAGCGCATCGAGCAGCATCGGCCCGGTGGTCGGCAGCGACATCACCACCGAGACGATCGCCGCCCCCGAAATCACCTGCGGCAGCAGCGAGCCGATATCGGAGATGAACGGGTTCAAGGCCATGCGCAGCGGATATTTGAACAGCACCTTGAACGGATGCAGGCCCTTGGCGCGGGCGGTGACGACGTATTGCTTTTGCAATTCGTCGAGCAGGTTGGCGCGCAGCCGGCGGATCATGCTGGCGGTTCCGGCCGAGCCGATGACGATGACCGGGATCCAGATATGGGCGAACAGCGAAAATACTTTTGGCCAGCTCCACGGCTGGTCGATGTATTTGGGATCCATCAACCCGCCGATCGAAATCCCGAGATAGACATTGGCCAGATAAAGCAGCACCAGGGCCAACAGGAAGCTCGGCGTCGCCAGCCCGAGAAAGCCGAGCAACGTCAGCAGATGGTCGCTCCAGCTATATTGGTGCGTCGCCGAATAGACTCCGATCGGAAACGCGACCAGGTACGTAAAGATGATCGTGGTGATCGAGACGATGGCGGTCAGCAGCATCCGGTCGCCGACTACTTTGTCAACCGGCAGGTCATAGGAAAAGGAGTACCCCATATCGCCGTGCAGCAGCCCGCCGACCCACCGCAGGTATTGCTGCCACAGCGGCCGGTCGAAGCCGTATTCGGCTTCAAGAAACTTGACCTTGGTCATGTCCGTCGTTTCGCCCGACCCCTGCAACTCGGCGACATAGGTGGTGAAGTAATTGCCCGGCGGCAGATTGATGATGGTGAAGACAACGATGCTGATCGCGATCAAGGTCGGGATCATGATCAACAGACGATGAATGATATAGCTAAACATTGGCGGAGTCCCGTCGCTGCCGCAGGCGAACAGAGTGCATCATTGCCTATTTTCTCTCCAGCCCGAGGCGGGCGGCGGCCGGCCGCAAGATTGCCGGGGTGGCCGACCGGTGCCGCATCCGGCGCTGCTCAACGGTAGGCCGCGGCGGCGGGTGCCGCGGCGGACGCCGATTTCGCGGCCGAAGGCGGCGCCGCGAGCCAGAACCGGTCGGGCTTGTAGATGCCGAAAAAGGCTCCGGGATCCCAATTCCAGATGCCCTTCTCGGGAACGTTGCGCAGATTGTCGCTGACCACCACCGGCTGCAGCACCCCGGCCACGGTGCCCATCGAAAACACCTGGTCGGCCCAGATCTTCAGGATCTGGCGCCAGACCGCGGTCTTCTGCTCGCGCGTCACGGTGCCGAGCCAAGCGTCGTAAAGATTTTTCAGATCCATCGCGGCCGGCAGGTCGGGGCGCTCACCGGCCTTGTGCTTGGTCTCGTAATACTGGCCCCATTTGGGCCATTCGAGCTCTTGCTGACTGGTCGGCGCGAATTCCCAGGGCGAGGAGGATGCACTGGCCAGGCCGTTTTCGATGCCCTTGTCGATCGACATCAGGGTTTCCCCGGAAAACACCCGCTGGCGGAACAGGGTGAGCTGGAGCGGCTTGGTGAACAGCCGGATGCCGAGGTGGCGCCAGGAATTGTGGATCAGCTCGAGCACGTCGGTACTGCCCGGCCATTCGCCCGAATCCTCGACGACGATCTCCATCGGCCGGCCATCGGGCAGCAGCCGCACGCCGTCGGGGTCGCCGTCGCGCCGCTGGAGCCCGATCTGGTCGAGCAGGTGGTTGGCCTCGCTCAGATCGTATTGGGCCCAGGCGCTGCGGTAGGCGGGTTCGTAGAGCGGGCTCTTCGGCAATAGTGTGTTCTGGCCCTCGATCGCCAGCCCGAAATAGAGCACCTCGTTGATCTCGTGGCGATTGATCGCCAGCGACAGGGCGCGGCGAAAGCGCACGTCGCGCAACAGTTGGCGCCACACCGGGTCGTTGACGTTGAGATTGGGATAGAGCGCCAACTGGCTGCCCGGGCCGCTGCGCCACAGCCGCACCTTGAAGTGCTGGCGTTCCTCGTTGCGGCGCAGAAAGGTGTAGTCGTCGAAGCTCAGATAGCGCGCCTGCAAATCGCTCTCGCCGGCGGCGGTCTTGGCCGGAATAAGGCGGCTGTCGGCCAGCGACATGATCACTTGGTCGATGTACGGCAGCTGATGCCCGGCCGTGTCGAGGCGATAATAATAGGGATTTCTTACGAAAATATAACGCTCTGACGGCGGCCTGGTTTTCAAAACCCATGGCTCAAGGGTTGGCAGATCGGGATTGTTGTCCCGATACATGCTATTCATTCGGTTGTGCAAGGCTGCCCAATTGTGCACTCGCATCTTTTTGACGAGAGCGGCAAGCTTAGCCTTGTTGGCATATTTTTTATTAAATTGCTTCAAATAATGCGCGGGACAGTAGATGAATAGCGGGTCGGCGCGGGCGAGAGCCGGCAAGAACAGCGGGTTCGGGCTGGGCCAGCTGTAGCGCACCGTCGTGTCGTCCAGCACCTCGAAGAGCGGCGGCTGACCCTCGGGCAGCAGCTCGACCGGCAGCCCCGACGGCGACAGCTTCGGGTTCTCGGCGACATCCTGGTACCAGTAGCGAAAGTCCTCGGCGGTGAATGGTTGGCCGTCGGACCATTTCATGCCCTTGCGCAAATGCAGGGTAAAGACCCGGCCGTCGATGACGTCGAGCGATTTGAGGATATCCGGCGCGAACTCGAGTGACGGGGTGTAGCCGATCAGCCGGGCATAGCCGTAGACCACCATCATCCGGGTGTCCTTGGGGCTGGCCATCAGCAAGCGCAGCTGATTTCCCGGGACCCCGCTGGCGTCGACCACCGAGGGCTCGCTCGGCAGCCGGTCGGCGAGCTTGGGGAGTGCGCCGCTCGCCACCGCCTCCCGGAAAAACGGCGTTTCGTGCAATCTCGCCGGGGCCGGTGCCGATGCCGTGGCTGCCGGGGCCGGTGCCGATGCCGTGGCTGCCGGGGCCGGGGCCGATGCCGCCGCCGGGGCTGCCGGGGCCGATGCGGCAGGAGCCGGGGCTGTCGGTGCGGCGCCGGGGGCGGCCCGCGCGGCACTGGGTATCGCCGGCAGCAGCACTGGGGCGGCGATCAGCATGCTCGCCGCGAACAGCACCGGGGCGGCGAACCTTCTCACCGCGCCACCCAAGGGGCGAGACGTACCCGTTGGCGTCATCGCCGCTTCGGCCGCCTCACGCCCGCGCCAGCCTGCCGGCCAGGGCCGGCAAGTCCGGCGGCGCCCGCGCCTCGACCGCATGCCCGGGGGCGATCTCGATCAGCCGCGGCGGGTCCGCCGGCCTGCGGCAGAACGGCTCCGGCCAGGCCGCCGGGTTGGAGGCCCGATCCTCCATCAGCCGCTGGAAGTCGAGCCGCTGCCCCAGATCGGGCGCTGGCACCGCCGCCAGCAGCGCCTGGGTGTAGGGATGCACCGGGGCGCGGAACAGGGTGGCGCGGTCGGCGATTTCGACGATCCGGCCGGCGCACATCACCGCGATCCGATCGGCGATATAATCGACCACCGCCAGGTTGTGGGAAATGAACAGGTAGGTCAGCCCGAGCTTTTGCTTGAGATCCATCAAGAGGTTCAGGATCTGCGCCTGGATCGAGACGTCGAGCGCCGAGGTCGGCTCGTCGCAGATCACCAGGTCGGGGCGCAGGGCGAGCGCCCGGGCGATGCCGATGCGCTGGCGCTGGCCGCCCGAAAAACTGTGCGGATAGCGGCGCAAATGACGCCGGTCGAGCCCGACCAGTGCGACCAGCTCGTTGACCATCTCGCGCCGCGAGCCGGCAGTGCCGATGCCGTGGATCGCCAGCGGCTCCTCGATGATGTCGTAGACCGTCATGCGCGGGTTGAGCGAGCCGAACGGGTCCTGAAAGATGAACTGCACCTGGCGGCGAAACCGCTTGAGCTCGTCGCCCTCGAGCGCCAGCACGTTGGTCGGCCGGCCATGATCGTTGAAGACGATCGAGCCTTCGTCCGGGCTCACCGCGCGCAGCAGCACCTTGGCGAGGGTGGTCTTGCCGCAGCCGCTTTCGCCGACCAGTCCCAGGCATTCGCCGCGCTCGATCTTCAGGCTGACCTCGTCGACCACCATCACCTGCGCCGCGTTGCCGCCGAACCAGCCGCTCTTGCGGATCGAATAGCCTTTGCGCAAGCCGGTGCATTCGAGCAGCGGCGCCGAAGGTCCCGGCGGCCACGGCACTTTTTGCGCCATCAGATGCGGCGCGTCGCCGGCCGCCACCTCGCGGATCGGCACCAGCCGTTCGCCGGGCTTCATGTCGAAGCGCGGCACCGCGCGCAGCAGGGCGCGCAGATAAGGGTGTTCGGGCCGCCGGAAGATGTCGTCGAGAGTGCCGCTCTCCACCACCTCGCCGCGATACATGACGACAATTTCTTCGGCGACGTTGGCGACCACGCCCAGATCATGGGTGATCAGCAGCACCGCCATGCCGAGCTCCTGCTGCAATTCGAGCATGAGCTTGAGGATCTGTGCCTGAATGGTGACGTCGAGCGCCGTCGTCGGCTCGTCGGCGATCAGCAAGGCCGGGCGGCAGACCAGCGCCATCGCAATCATCGCCCGCTGCCGCAATCCGCCCGACAGTTCGAAGGGGTAGCTGCGCAGGGCGCGCCGCGGGTCGGGAAAGCCGACGAGGCGCAGGATCTCGGCGGTCAGCTCGGACGCTTCGGCGGCGCCGACCCGCCGATGCAGCCGCAGCGCCTCGCCGACCTGGTTGCCCACCGTATGCAGCGGCGACAGCGAGGTCATCGGTTCCTGAAAGATGATCGAGATGCGCCCGCCGCGGATCGCCCGCATCGCCGCGCCGTCCCTCGGCAGCTGGGCCAGATCAATCGGGGCGCCGTCGCCGCGCGGATCGGCGAACAGGATCTGGCCGCCGGTGATCTCGCCGTTGCGCGGCAGAATCCGCATGATCGACTGGCTGACGACCGACTTGCCCGAGCCCGACTCGCCGACCAGCGCCACGGTCGAGCGCGGGCGCACCCGAAACGACACCCCGGCGACGGCGCGGATAAAACCGCCCGGAGCGGCGAAGCGCACATGCAGATCGCGGATCGCCAGCAGATCGCTCACGTCCGGCCTCCGATCGCTTGCACGAAATTGTCGCCGCCCGGCCGATCGGGGAGGCCGACCCATTCGATGCCTAGGGCCTCGAGATTAGCCGCCGTCGGCGGGCTCAGCGCGATCCCGCGCATGGCGGCGGCCCGCGCCGCCCGCCCGACCAGCTCGGCGAACCCGTCGATCCGGCTGTCGAGACGGATACGCGACGATCCGGCGCGCAATTCGAGCTGCATCCAGCCGTTGCGGCGGTCGCGTCGGGTCGAGTAATAGGCGAGCTTGATGCCGTCGAGCCGGTCCCAAGGGATCGCCGCGCCGAGCGGCCCGGCGGCGGACACCCCGGCTTCGCTGATCTCGATCGGGCTGGCGTGGCGCAGCGCGGTGCGCACGCCGAACAGCGCAAACAGCGCCGCGAGGCCGCCCAGGATCGTGCCGGCGACGGCACCGGCCGGGGCCAGCGCCAGCACCGCCGCAATCGGCACGAACCCGGCGGCGGCGCGCAGATAATCGCCGATCATCGCCGAGGTCGGATAGACGTGGCGGCTCATCACGCGGTCCCCGAGGCAGCGCCCGAGATGCCGAACCCCGGGGCGAAGACAGCGCCGGCGTCGAGCCAGCGAGCCGCCGGATGGGCCAGGGTCAGGGCCATCAGCCGCGCCAGGAATTCGTCGGTCGCCCGATCCTGAACGAGGTGGTGGGTCAAGATCCCGGTCGGCTCGTCGCGATCGGCCGCGCCGCCGCGGCGCGCCCGCAGATGGCCGACGAGGCCGGCCAGCGCCGCCGCTTCGCCGATAAACCCGCGATCCGCCCTCCAGGCGACCAGGTCGACATGGACGTTGGCCGCGAACACGCCCGGCGCCGGCCACGCCGCGGCACGCGGTTTGACCCGCGAAATCGCGGCGATGCCGCAGCCGGCGAGCAGCGGCAGAAAACCATCGTCGAACCGGTTCCATGGCGGCGCCAGCACGCCAAGCGCGCGGCCGCCGAACAGGGTTCTGAGGGTTTGGCGTCCCGCGGCCAGCTCGGCCGCCACCGACGAGATTGGACGCTCGGCCGGAAATTCACTTTTCTTGGCCGCAGTCCGGTTGGTCGCGGCCCGCGAGGCATGGTCATGGGGGCGCGAGGCATGGTCGAGGTGGCGCCAGCCATGCTGCAGCACCGCAACCGGCGCGGGGCTGCCCGATCGCCCGGCGCCGGTGTCGAGCCATGCCGCGAGCCCCGGCGTGGCCAGCGCCGGAATGACCGCGAGCGCCACCGGCACCGGCCCGGCAATGGCCAGCAGACGGTCGAGGCGCTCGCACGGCGCTGCCGCGTCGTCGTCACGCCACCACAAGCCGGCAATCCTCCCTTCTGTTCCCCAGCAGTCGAGCTCGCGTGCCAGATCGGCCCATCGCGCAACTGCCGCCGGGGAGACTTGCGACACAGTTACCATTTACCGACCGTACAGTCACCCGGATGGATTGTGAAATTCTGAAGGTCGATCGGAGCGCTGCCCCACGGCGCGCCGAGCATCGCCGCGATCAGTTGCGCGCTGCGCCGCGCGCCGCCGGTGTCGACGGCGAGGGGCGCCGGCCGGTGGCGCACCGCCCGATCGATCGCGGCTGCGATCGCCTCCGCCGACAGCGCGCCTGGGGCCACGATCTCGACCCGGCCTGCGGCGGCCAGCCGCCGTGCGCGCAAATTTTGCTCGGTCTCGCGCAGCTCGGCGAACGGGACCAGCACGGCGGCGGCGCCGGACGCGAGAATGTCGAGAACGGTGTTGTAGCCGGCTTGGCTGACCGATACCCGGCAGCGCCGCAGCATTTGTGGAAAATCGGTTCGGTAGCGCTCGACGACAACCCCTTGGGGCAGGTTTGCCGCCAGTGCGGCGAACTCGGCCGCGGGCAGGTTGGGCCCGGTCAAGAGCCGCCAGCGGCAATCGGCGAGGCAGCCGCGCCGGCGCGCTTCCAGCGCCGCCGCCAGCACGGCGCCGCCAACCGCACCGCCGCCAACCGAGACCAGGACCTCGCCGCTCCCGGCCCCAGGGGCTCCAGCATCGGGATCGGGCGGCTTATCGGCCGGCGCGGCGGCTGCTCGATCGGCTGGGCCGACATATCCGGTATAGACGAGCCGGTCGGCGATCTCGGCGGCTTCGGGGAAGCTCGCCTCGAGCGGAACGAGCCGCGGATCGCCATGGACCAGAACGGCGTCGAAATCGGCGCGCACCCGGGCGAGGATGTCGCGCCGGCGCGCCTCATTCTCGGGCGCGACGATGATGTCGCGCAGCGAGCACAGCACCAGCGCGCGGGGCCGGCGCGAGCGGGCGGCGCGGATCAGCGGGTCGAGCTCGAAGCGGAAGGCGCGCCGGCCGAACGGAAACGCCTCGACCGCGACGGCGTCGGGCTCGGCCGTGGCGAAGGCGGCGAGCAGGGCCGTGCGCCGCGCCGCGCGGAGAGCATCGCCGACCGGCTCGCCGGCGCTGTCGACGAGATCCGTGAAGCTCGAGTCGCGGGCCCGGATCGGCGCCAGCTGAACCATCCGCGTGGCCGCGGCTTCGGCCAGTTCGGGGAGGCTCTCGCCACCCGACACCAAGGTCACCCGCAGGCCCTGCCGCGCCATTGCCTCGACCAGGCGCAAGGCCCGCCGCAGATGCCCGATCCCGAGCAGGTGCTGGACATAGAACAGGACCGAGCCGGTCACGGCACGCCGCTCGAGGCGGGTCGACCAGGGCTAGGCGGCATCGGCCGGCCGCAGTCCCGCGAGCAGCGCCGCCAGCCGGCGCGAGGCGGCCGGCAGATCGTGCTCGGCCAAGATGCGCCGCCGCGCCGCCACGGCGAATTGCGCGCGCCGGGGGCGATCGACGATCAGCCGTCGCACCGCCGCGGCAAAGTCCGCCACATCGCCCGGCCGGACCAGATAGCCGCTGACCCCGGTCGCGACGATCTGGGCGACCCCGCCGCCGGCCCCGGCGACGACCGGCAGGCCGCTTGCCTGGGCTTCGAGCAGCGCCATGCCGAAGGCCTCGTTGACCGCCGGCCATAGGCACAGATCAGCGCGGCCAAGCCGGCGGGCGACCGCCGGCGGGCCAAGCGCCCCGGCCCAGACGACCCGCCGGCCCAGCGGGGCCAGTGCGCGTTCGACGGCCGATCGGGCGGCGCCGTCGCCGACCACGTCGAGCGACCAATCGAGATCGCCGAGCAGCACCAGCGCGTCACCGAGGATGCGGTAGGAGGCGAGCTTGTCGCCGGGCCGCATCATCGCCACCGCGATCAGCCGCGGGTGCCCGCCGGCGCGCGGCGCCGGCCGATAAGCGGCGGCGTCGAGAAACGGCTTCACCGCGGCCCAGCGCGCGGGATCGGCCAGCAACGGCAGCACGCAGTCCCGATCGGCGGGGTTGAGCCCGATCACCGCCGCGGCCTGCCGGATCGCCTGCCCGGCGGCGCGGTGGCCGGCGTCCCACCGCCCGCCCGCGCGCTTTGGCGCAAACGAGGCCTCGGCGACGACATAGGGAATGCCGAGCGCTGCGGCGACCGGCGGTCCGAGCCAATCGGGGGCCTTGTGATAGAGATGGTAGGTGAACCACAGCTCCGGCGCGGTCCCGGGCCGCGTTCGGCAGCGGCGCACAAAGCGCTCGACGAGCTTTCGTCCGGCGGCGGCGAGGCGCGCCTGACGGGCCGGGTCGCCGCGGCCTTCAAAGCTGCGAAAGCGGCAGGCGAGCGCCGGCTCGTGCCCGGCTTCGCGCAACGCCCGGAACAGCAATTGTGCGATCCGCCGATCGCCCGACGGCACCGGATGATCGGGCGGTTTGAGCGGCGCATAAAAGGCGATGCGCATCGGCTCGGGCCAGGCTAATCCGCCGCGACCGGCGTCGGCGTCCAAGCGCGCGCGAGCCGGGCATCCGCCGGGTCGCCCGCCGGGGCATCGGCGAGTTCCAGGCCAAACCGGCGAGCCAGCAGGTCGATCCCGGCAACCATCGCAAAGGCGCTGCGCACCCGTGCTTCGCCGGCGGCGCCGAGGGCCGCGCGCCGTTCGGGATCGCCGATCAGCCGGGCGAGCGCACGGGCCAGGGCCGGCGGATCGCCCGGCGCGACGAGCAGCCCGGTCGAGCCGTCCTCGATCAGTTCGGGGATGCCCGACAGCCGGGTCGCGACACAGGCCAGGCGCTGGCTCTGCGCCTCCATCAGCACGTTGGGCAGGCCGTCGCGGTCGCCGTCGGCGGCCATCTTGGCGGCGAGCACGAACAGATCGGCCCGGCGATAGGCGTCGAGCACCACGGGCTGAGGTTGCGCGCCGCACCACTCGATGCGCGCGGCAAGGCCGAGGCTCTCGGCCCGGCGGCGCAAGCTCGCGGCGAGTTCGCCGCCGCCGATGTGGACGAGGCGCCAGGCGAGCCCCGCCGGCAACAGCGCCAGGGCGGCGAGCAGGTCGTCATAGCCCTTTTTCGGCACTGCCCGGCCGACCGAGAGCAGCAGCACCGGCCGTTGCGGGTCGCTGCCGTCGCTGCCTTGCTCGCGTGGCGGCGGCGGCGAAAAGCGGTCGAGATCGAGCCCGTGATAGCACAGTGCGACCCGCTCGGGCCGCGGCGCGAGGCTGGCCAGATGGGCGCATCCGGCCGCCGTGCAAGTCACCGCCCAGCGGGCCTCGGCGAGCTTTTCCCGCTTCTCCCAGTCGGGGATCGTCCAGATGTCCTTGGCGTGCGCCGAGACCGTCCAATCGATGCCGGCGATGGTTGCCGCGTAGCGCGCGACCGAAGCCGGCGTGTGCAGGAAATGGGCGTGGAAATGCGCCACGTCTTCCGGCCGCTCGGCGGCCAGCACCAGCGCCTGGCCGAACCGGCGCACCCGGTTCGAGGTCGGGTCGCGCCACAGATCGGCGAGCCAGGCGCGCCGGGCCCGGCGATAGCCCGGAAGCCGCCGGGCGCGCCGCCAGCCGCGCCAGACCCGGGCCGGCTCGCGGTAGAGATATTCCGGCAGATAGAGCCGCTCGGCGCCGATCGCCGCATGCACCGGATGGGTGGTGCGATCGGTCGGCTGGCGCAACGAGACGATCAGAATGCCGAGCCCGCGCCGTTCGAGCGCCAGGATCTCCTGCGCGATAAAGGTCTCGGACAGCCGCGGATAGCCCTTTAGCACAAAGGCGATCCGGCCAGGCGCGACTGCCGCTGGCGCCGGCACGATCAGGCCCCGAGGCGCGCCCGCACCGCGACCCGACCGGCCCGGCCGCGATCGAGCCATTTCCGGGCCAGCCGATCGACGTTCGGCATGCCGTCGAGCAGGCCGGGGATGACCGCGGTCGAGGGCGGCGGCTGGGTCGGCAGGCGGCGCAACGCGGTCGCCATGACCCGCGGGTCGCGGCCGTCTTCCTCGGACAGCATCGCGACGAGGCCAAGCTCGGCGCCGCGCTCGGCGCGGATCAGCTGTTCCAGGCGCGGGGCGGTGCGCGGCATGATCAGCGCCGGCTTGTCGAACGACAGAATCTCGCAAAAGGTGTTGTAGCCGCCCATCGCCACCACCCCGGCGGCGCGCGCCACCAAGGCTTCGAGCCGGGCGTTGAAGGTGATGGCGCGGATCATCGGCAGGCGCGCCGCGCGCGCGGCGAAGGCGGACCGCTGCTCGGGCACCATGAACGGGCCGAACACGATCAGCGCCGGCAACGGCAGGCCGCGATCGTGCTCATAGGCCGCGAGCACCAGATCGACGAGCGCATCGCCGTCGCCGCCGCCGCCCGGCGTGACCAGCAGGAAATCGTGCTCGACGAAGTCCTGCAGATCGGGCGTCACCGCCAAATCGGGCGCGGTGCGCCGCAGATAGCCGGTGTAGACCATGCGCCGGCGCACGCTCGCCGGCACCGGCAGCCCGGCCAGCGGGTCGCAGATCTGCGGCAGGCCGTAGACCCAGAGCTCGTCATAATATTCGGACAGCGCCGGGACCGCGTTCTTGCGCTCCCATTCGCTTTCGAGCGCTTCGGGATCGTCCATCACGTCGCGCAGCCCGAGGATCACGGTGGCCCGGCGCCGCTGCATCAGCTGCAAGGTGTCGCGCACCTCGCCGCGCAGCCCCAGCGGCTCCTTGTCGACGATGAACAGGTCGGGGTCGAAAATGTCGGCGGTATGCCGGATGATCGACGAGCGCATCGCCAGGGTCTCCTCGATGTCGATATGGAGACCGAGCGAGACATACTCGCCGTTGCGCAGCTTGATCACGCCCGGCACGCGCACGAAATCTACCCGGGAGCGGAAATCGAAGCTGCCGATGATCGGCGAGCCCGACAGGATCAGGATCGACAGCGCCGGGTCGGCGTCGACCAGAGAATGGGCGATCGCCCGGCAGCGACGTAGATGGCCGAGGCCAAAGCTGTCGTGGCTGTAGATGAGCACACGTTTGTGACGATGCCGACCAGCCACTCACGTCCCCCCGCGCATGCCTGCGGCTCGACTATTGCATAGTGATGCGGGGCGCGGAATGATCTTTTTATGAAGCGCCTGAGCCGAAAAGCTGCTGCTGGGATCGTGACCGCCGCCGCCGAGGCGTCGGCGAAAGGCGGCCCGGATCAACCGCGCCAGGGCAACAGTGTTAACTTTCGCACAATTTTGGCCATATTCTGATGATCGGCAACGGCCGGCCGCGGCGGCAGGATCTGCGGCAAAATCCGGCGCAATGGCCGCGCAGCCACAGCTCGCCGACACCGCAGCCCACCGCGGCTGGCGGAAAAGCAAGGGAGGAAGCATGAGCCTCAAGCAGGAATTCGAGCTGCTCCGTCGGGTCCCGATCTTTGCCGAGATCGAACCGTCCCGGCTGAAGCTGCTGGCGTTCATGAGCGAGCGGGTCGGCTACGACCCGGGCAAGATCGTCGTCCGCCAGGGCGATCCGGCGGACGCGGCCTACCTGATCATCGACGGCCATGCCGAGGTGGT
Organism: uncultured Alphaproteobacteria bacterium; assembly: GCA_963755435.1. Taxonomy (GTDB): domain Bacteria; phylum Pseudomonadota; class Alphaproteobacteria; order ATCC43930; family CGMCC-115725; genus AP-15. The sequence goes on along the minus strand of CAVWJX010000005.1, from coordinate 264,160 downwards.
CGCCGAAACCCCGGCCGGCCCGGTCATTCTGGCGACGCTCGGCGCCAACGAGATCGTGGGCGAGATGGGGATCTTGTGCAACATGCCGCGCAATGCCACAGTCCGCGCCGAGGATCGCCTTATTGCGCTGCGGATCTCTAAGGAATTGTTTATGCGGATGTTGCGCGAGTTCCCGAACATTTCGATCTCGATCATGCAGGAACTGGCGCACCGGCTGGAAGCCAGCAACAATCAGCTGCGCGCGGCGCACGCCGAGATCAATCGCCTGCGCGAGCGCGCCGGCATCGCCGCCTAACCCGGCGCCAAACTTTACCCGTTTCCGGACCAAATTCCCGCCATCCCCGGAAGTGAGCCGGCTCGACAGCTTCATCCGCCGGCTCGAGGCCCAGCGCGCCTGTCTCAATCTGGCCGCGGCCCTGGTCGGTGATCTCGACGGGCCGGCGCTCGAGCTCGGCCTCGGCAACGGACGCACCTACGATCACCTGCGCCAACTCTGCCCCCAACGGCCGATCTATGTCTGCGAGCGGCAGGTCGCGGCCCATCCCGACTGCATCCCACCGGCCGAGCTGTTGCTGCTCGGCGACATGCGCGATACCTTGTGGGCGGCGCGCGAACGGCTCGAGGGCCAGGTGGCGCTGGCCCATCTCGATGCCGCCAGCGGCGATGTCGTGGCAAGCCGGGCGTTGGCCCAGGAGCTGGCGATGCTGGTGGTCCCGTTGCTGCGCGCCGACGCGGTGCTGGTCAGCGAGCCCGAATTGGCCGCGGCGGCACTGATCCCGCTGGCGCTACCCGCCGGCGTGGCCGCCGGACGCTACCATCTCTATCGCCGCGTCAAGCCCCGATCGACACCATGACCGGGACGTGATCGGAGGCTTTGTCCCAGCTGCGGCTGTCGCGCAGCACCCGGGCCTCGGACAAATCGCCGACGAGCCCTGGCGTCACCCAGACATGGTCGAGGCGGCGGCCGCGGTCCGAGGCGGCCCAGTCGCGGGCGCGATAGCTCCACCACGTATAAAGCCGCTCCGGCGGCGGCACAAAATGCCGGACCGCATCGACGAAGCCGCCGGCTTGCTGCAGGCGCCCGAGCCGGTCGACCTCGACCGGGGTATGGCTGACGACGCGCAGCAGCTGCTGGTGCGACCATACATCGGCCCCGAGCGGCGCGACGTTGAGATCGCCGACCGCGACCATCGGCCGGCCGTCGCCGCGCTCGGCGGCGAACCACCGGGTCAGCTCGTCGAGAAATTGGAGCTTATGGGCGAATTTGGGGTTCGCGTCCGGATCCGGGATGTCGCCGCCCGCCGGAACATAGATGTTGTGCAGCTCGATGCCGCCGGGCAGCACGATGCTCGCATGCCGGCAATCGGCGCGGGCGCACCAGCTGCGGGTTTCGGACATGTGAAAAGGGAGGCGCGACAGGATCGCCACCCCGTTATAACCCTTCATCCCGTGCACCAGCCGGTGGCGGTAGCCGAGCGCCTCGACCGCTTCGCCGGGAAACAGAGCGTCGGGCGTCTTGGTCTCCTGCAGGCACAAGACATCGGGCGCCCACTCGGCGATCAGGCGACAGACATTATCGATGCGCAGCCGCACCGAATTGATGTTCCAGGTCGCCAGCCGCAAGCTCATCGGCGGGCTTGGCGGGGTGACAGAATTGGCGGGGCTTGCCCGGGACGCAGTGGCGCCCGGTCGGGGGGAGACCGGGCGCCTGCATGTCAGAAGCGTTTGGGGGAAATCGGCCCCGCAGGGGAGACGGGAGCCGTTTTTGAGAGAGCATCAAGCTCTCCCCGCTTCTGGATATAGCAGATAGGGTCGACCGACGGAAAAACAAACCCCCAATTCGTGCATGACGGAAACAAAAAAATGGCATGCAACGCGTCGGAACTTATCCGGGTTCGCTCAGGCCGCGCGCGAGGCCGGATTTAAGCCCGTTGAGGCTGCGCGACAGGCTTGCGAGAAGGCCGAAAAAAGCGCGGACGAGAACGGATACTCCAACGCTTTGTACTCGGGATGCCATTGCACCCCCACGACAAACCGCGCATCGGGCAGGCTGACCCCCTCGATCTGCCCATCGGGCGCCACCGCTTCGACACGCAGCCCCGAGGCGGGACGATCGATCCCCTGTGAATGCAGCGAATTGACCATAATCTCAAGGCTGCCGGCAAGCCCGGCCAAGAGGCCGCCCTGGGTCAGCGCGACCGGATGCGCCGGTCCGTACGCCCCGTCCGGCGATTCCTTACGATAGCGGTGATTGAGCCGGCCCGGAAGATCATTCACCCGCTGATGCAGGGTGCCGCCCAGCGCGACATTCAATTCCTGGATGCCGCGGCAGATCGCCAGCACCGGCAGGTCGCGCCGTACCGCCTCGCGGATCAGCGGCAAGGTCGTCCGGTCGCGCTCGCGATCGTGCAGGATTTCGGCGTCGAGCGGCTCGACGCCATACTCGCTCGGATGGACATTGGAGGGGCTGCCGGTCAGTAGCACGCCATCGAGCGCGTCGAGCACCCCGCACATGTCGACCCTTGAGCCGACCGCCGGGATCAGTATCGGCAGGCATCCGGCCGCCGCGATCAGCGCCTCCGGATATTTGTCGGTGACGGTATGAAACACCCGCTCGTTGATCGTGCGCACGCAGGCGGGGATGCCGACGATCGGGGTAGCTCGGGATGACGACATGACACGGGCTGGCATCGGCATCAGGCTCAATTGTCGTTGTAGCGGCGCGCCGCGGCATACGGATCCTGATATACAAACAGATTCGGGTCGAGTGCCATACCGAATTGTTGCTGCGACAGCGACACCGTCGTGGTGTGCTGCTGCTGGTCGACGACGGTCCATTGCCGCAGCGCCAGCGGCTGATCGCTGAAATCCATCGTCAGGCTGCCATTGTCCGGGGCCTTGGGATCGACCACCGTAATCCGCATCGAATTGTCGCCGCGCTCGAATCGGGTGACAACCAGATCGTCGAAGCTGATCGGCACCCGCAACAAAAACCACGCGGGGGTAAATTTCAGGCCCATCTTCGACATTTCGGCAAGCTTGGTATCGATATAGTAGACGTAGAACCGGTCGGCGATCAGCACGATCGGCGTCGGCGGATCGTATTGGAAACGCATCCGGCCCGGCCGCTCCATCCACAGCCAACCTGTGGCGGTGCGGCCATTGTCGGAATACTGATGGAAGCGCGCCGTCATCGTGCCGATGCTGTTCAGATAGGCGGCGATCCGCTGCAGATCGGCCTGGTCCTGCGCGGTCAATGGGGCTGCAGGCGGCGGCGCATCGGCCCGCCCGGCGACCGGCGCGACGAGCATCGCCAAAACCATCGCCACGGCCGCGAGCGCGGCCCGAACCGGGCTCTGGCGCTTGTGTGAACTTCCCCCTCGCCCCCGGCTGATCCCGATCTCGGCCATATCGCGCTTTCCCGGCTGCAAACTCGCCCGCCCGGCTGCGGCAAAGAGTAGGGCGGCTCAGGGGAGATGAGATCGGCGGCCGGCCGGGTCAATTGCGCTCAATCGCCGCCGCGCGCCAGGACCTCGCGCTTGCCGACATGATTGGCGGCGCTGACGACGCCTTCGGTCTCCATCCGCTCGATAATCCGCGCGGCGCGGTTGTAGCCGATCTGCAAGTGGCGCTGGACAAAGCTGGTAGAGGCCTTGCGCTCGCGGCAGACCACCGCCACCGCCTGGCGATAGAGCGCGTCGCCCGATTCGCCGTCGTCGTCGCCGGCCAGCGGGTCGAACGACGCCTCGTCCTCCTCGGTGATCTCGTCGATGTAGTCGGGTTCGCCGCGCGCCTTCAGAAACGAGACGACGCGCTCGACCTCCTCGTCGGAGACGAACGGGCCGTGCACCCGGGTGACCCGGCCGCCGCCGGCCATGTAGAGCATGTCGCCGCGGCCCAGCAATTGCTCGGCGCCGCCTTCGCCGAGGATCGTGCGGCTGTCGATCTTGGAGGTGACCTGAAAGCTGATGCGCGTCGGGAAATTGGCCTTGATCGTGCCGGTGATCACGTCGACCGAGGGCCGCTGGGTGGCCATGATGATGTGAATGCCGGCGGCGCGCGCCATCTGCGCCAGGCGCTGGATCGCCGCCTCGATGTCCTTGCCGGCGACCAGCATCAGATCGGCCATTTCGTCGACGACGACGATGATCAGCGGCAATTCGCTCGGGTCGAAGGGCTGCGGCTCGAAGATCGGCTGGCCGGTTTCGGCGTCGAACCCGGTCTGCACCTTGCGGTTCAGGCTTTCGCCCTTGGCCGCCGCTTCGGCGAGCCTCGCGTTGAAGCCGTCGATGTTGCGCACGCCGAGCTTCGACATCTTGCGATAGCGGTTCTCCATCTCGCGCACCGTCCACTTCAGCGCCAGAACCGCCTTGCGCGGGTCGGTCACCACCGGGGCGAGCAGATGCGGGATGCCGTCATAGACCGACAATTCCAGCATCTTCGGGTCGACCATGATGAATTTGCAGCGGTCGGGCGGCATCCGATACAGGATCGACAGGATCATCGTGTTGATCCCGACCGACTTGCCCGACCCGGTGGTGCCGGCGATCAACAGATGCGGCATGCGAGCGAGATCGGCCAGCACCGGCTCGCCGGAGATGTCCTTGCCGAGGATCAAGGCGAGCCGCCCCGGATGCTTTTCATAGACCGGCGAATCGAGCAGTTCGCGCAGAAACACGGTCTCGGCCTTGCGGTTGGGCAGTTCGATGCCGATCACCGTGCGCCCCGGCACCACCGCCACCCGCACCGAGATCGCGCTCATCGAGCGGGCGATGTCGTCGGCGAGCCCGATGATCCGCGATGCCTTGATGCCGGGCGCCGGCTCGAACTCGTAGAGGGTCACCACCGGGCCGGGCCGGACCTGCACGATCTGGCCGCGCACGCCGTAATCCTCGAGCACGGTTTCGAGCATGCGGGCGTTCTTTTCGAGCGCCTCCTCGTCGATCGCCGCGGCCTTGGGCGGCGGCGGCGTCTCGAGCAATTCGAGCGAGGGCAGCACCGGCTCTTCGTCGGGGACGAGAGCGAGCCGCGGCTGGCGCTCCTCCTCGCCGCGCCGGCCGGGAGCCGCCTGCCTGGCATCGGCGCCAACCAAGCGGACGAGGCCGCCGCGGCCCCGTTCCGGATGGCCCGCCGCCGCCGGCGCCCCGGCCGATGGTGCGGCGCCGCGGTCGAGCCGCGGCTCCCGCCGCTCCGGCAGCCGGGTGACGACCTGGCGCGGGTGCGGCTCGGCCGCTTCAGCGGCACTGTCGGGATCGCCAGCCCGCACCTGCCGCCAGCGCCGCCAGGAGCGACCGCCGAGGCCGGCGGCGGCAATTGCCCCGCGCCCGGAAAGCAGCGCCAGCCGGCCCGACGCGCTCCCGGCGCCGGCGCCAAGATCGCGCCAGTCGCGCCAGGAAAGCCCGAGGATGACGAGCAGCAACAGGCCGAGGCCGGCCGCCGCCATCATCGAAATCGGCAAGGCCAGCTGGTCGAGGCCGGCCAGCCCCACCAGCCGCTGCAGCGCCCAGCCGACGGCGCCGCCGCAGCCGAGGGTGCCGGAAACGGCGCCGCGGTCGAGAACCGACAGCGCCAGCGCCGCCAGCAGCAGCGCCGCCGGGAGCAGGCCGAGCTTGAGCCACAAGGATCGCAGCGGCCGATCGAGCATCAGCCGCAACGACCAGCCGCACAGCACGAGCGGAATGACGAAGGCGGCGAGCCCGAGGCTCTGGCGCAGGATGTCGGCCAGCACCGCGCCGTCGCGGCCGAGCAGATTGCGCACCGCGGCATCGGCCGCCGTGTCGAGCGAAGGATCCTGCGGGCGATAGGAAAACAGCGCCGCCGCCAGCAGCAGTGCGGCCAGCAGCAAGCCGAAGCCCAAGGTCTCGAAGAGCCGGCGCTTCAGCACCGCCAATGGCTGCGTCCAGACCCCGAGGCGGCGCGCACCGGCGCCCGCCGCAAATCCGACCGATCTGGCCATGCTTCCCCCGCTGCCGGCACGCCGCGAAACCGATGCGGCTCTCCCCCCGCACCGCGCGCCGGCAAGATTACGCCATGATCGCGGCGCGGGAAAGTGCGCCCGATCGGCAAGCTGGACAGCCCGCCGGCGCCGCCGCATGTTTCGATGATGAGCGACGATGCCGAGTTGCTGATCGCCGGCGGCGGCCTCAACGGCTTGCTGCTCGGCATTGCCTGTGCCGGCGCCGGCCTCGGCGTGGCGCTGGTCGACCGCCAAGAGCCGGCGCGAATGCTGGACCAGGGTTTCGACGGGCGCAGCTCGGCGATCGCCTATGGCTCGCAGCAGGTGCTGGAGGCGCTCGGGCTGTGGCCACTCGTCGCCGGCGAGGCCGAGCCGATCCGTGAGATCCGCGTCGCCGACGACAACGCAAGGCTGTTCTTGCATTACGATCATCGCGAACTGGCCGCGGACCGGGCGCCGGGCGGCGCGCCGCTCGGCTGGATCATCGAGAACCGGGTGCTGCGCCAGGCCCTGATCAAGCGAGCGCGATCCTTGCCGAGCCTGGCCTTCCTCGCCCCGCTGGCGGTCGATGCGGTGCTGACTTCGCCGGCCGCCGCCGAGGCGCTTCTTTCGAGTGGACGGCGGCTCAGCGTGCGCCTGGTCGCCGCCGCAGACGGCGCCGCCTCGCCGTTGCGCCAGGCCGCCGGCATCCGCACCGTCGAATGGCGCTATCCGCAGACCGCGATCGTCACCACGGTGCGCCACGCCCGCTCGCATGCGGGCATCGCGGTCGAGCATTTTCTGCCGGCGGGGCCGTTCGCGATCCTGCCGATGACCCGAAACCGCTCGTCGATCGTGTGGACCGAGCGCGAGGCGCTCGCCCCGCGACTGCTGGCCCTTCCCGAGCGCGAGTTTGCGGCGGAGCTGGCGGCGCGGTTCGGTGATTTTCTCGGCGACGTCGAGCCGATCGGCCCGCGCTGGTCCTACCCGGTCGGGCTGCTGCTGGCCGAGCGCTATGTCGACCGGCGGCTGGCGCTGATCGGCGAGGCGGCGCATGTGATCCACCCGATCGCCGGCCAGGGGCTCAACCTCGGCATTCGTGACGTGGCGGCGCTGGCCGAGATCATTATCGACCAGCGCCGGCTCGGGCTCGACATCGGCGAGGCAGCGCCGCTGCAGCGCTATCAGCAATGGCGCCGGCTCGATACGTTGATGCTGGCCGGCGTGACCGATGGCCTCAACCGCCTGTTCTCGAACCGGATCGCACCGTTGCGCCTGGCCCGCGATCTCGGTCTCGCCGCGGTCAACAAATTGCCGCCGCTGAAGCGCTTCTTGATGCGCGACGCGATGGGCATCACCGGCGACCTCCCGCGCCTCGTGCGCGGCGAAAAGCTGTGAGCGAGGCGACGCCCGGTGCGGCCAAAGACGCTACCGGACAGGCCCGTCATGATCCTGAAGGAGCCAGGAGCCGATGCTTGCTCTCGTCAACACCCCCGGCGGTGCTGCGCCGGCCGAAATCCGCGAAGTGCCGGAGCCGACCCCGGCGGCCGACGAGGCGATGGTCGAGGTGCGCGCCTTCTCGCTGAACCGCGGCGAATTGCGGCTGATGGCGGTCCGGGCGGAGGGCTGGCGGCCGGGCCAGGATGTCGGCGGCGTCGTGCTGCAGGCGGCGGCCGACGGCAGCGGCCCCAAGGCCGGAACGCGGGTCGTGGCGCTCCTCGATGATGCCGGTTGGGCGCAGCGCGCGGCGGCGCCGTCGCACCGGATCGCGGCGTTGCCCGACAATGTGCGGTTCGAGGAGGCTGCGGCCCTGCCGATCGCCGGCCTGACCGCGCTACGCACCCTGCGGCACGGCGCGCCGTTGCTGGGAAAGCGGGTGCTGGTGACCGGCGCCGCCGGCGGCGTCGGCCACATGGCGGTGCAGATCGCGGCGCGGTCGGGGGCGCAGGTGACCGCGATCGTCGGCAGCCCCGAGCGCGGCCGGCATGTGCGCGGCGCCGACCGGATCGTCCACGGCATCGACCAGGCCGAGGGCCGGTTCGCCTTGATCCTCGAAGCCGCCGGCGGCGCCTCGCTCGCCGCCGCGATCGCGCGGGTCGAGGCCAAGGGGACGATCGTGATCTTCGGCAATTCGTCGGGCGAGCCGACCGCGATCAATTTCCGCGACTTTGCCGGGCACCCGAACGCGCGCATCCAGAGCTTTTCCTATTTCACCTCCGAGCCCGAGGAGCGTTTCGCGCCCGATCTTGCGCTGTTGGCCGCACTCGTCGGCGATGGCTCGCTGAAGCTGGCGCTGGTCGAAAGCAGCTGGCGCGATCTGGCGCGGATCGGCCCGCAATTGCGCGACCGCCGGATCGCCGGCAAGGCGGTGTTCCGGGTCGAGCATGACTGAGCATCGGCTTAGAAAATCGGAGGGGGCATGGCAGCCGAGCGCATTCATCTGAGTGTCGACGAAGCCCGCGAGCATTCCGAACGGGCGCTCGCCGGCATCGGCTATGACGCCGAGGAGGCCCGCATCCTCGCCGATCACATGATCGACGCGGCCTTGTGCGGCTATGAATATTCGGGGCTGGCGAAGATCCTGAACATCCCCGAGCACCGCCGCTTCAAGCGGCCGCGGCGGCTGATCAGCGTGATCCGCGAGACCGAGGTTTCGGTGCTCTACGACGGCGGCAACAATGTCGGCATGTTGGCGCTCTACCACGCGACGCGCGCGGCGATCGCCAAGGCCGCCCGGCACGGGTTCGCGGTCGCCGGGGTCACCAACAGCTGGATGAGCGGGCGCAGCGCCTATTACTGCGAGATGATCGCCCGGGCCGATCTCGTCGGCATCCATACCGCGAGTTCGTCGCGCAGTGTGGCGCCGTTCGGCGGGACCCGCCCGGTGCTCGGCACCAACCCGATCGCCTTCGGCATGCCGTCCGCTGCGGGGCCGGTCGTGCTCGACATGGGCACCTCGGCGTTTATGGCGACCGAGATGGCCTTGCGCGAGCGGCTGGGCCAGCTGCTGCCCGAAGGAGTGGCGATCGATGCGCAGGGCGAGCCGACCCGCGACCCGGCGGCGGCGCGAGCGGGCGCGCTGTTGCCGTTCGGCGGCTACAAGGGCTATGGGCTCGGCTTCATCGTCCAGGCGCTGGGCGTGCTCGCCGGCGGGGGTATGGGCCCCGACCAGGATGACGGTTATCTGTTCATCGTCCTCAAGCCCGACCTCCTGGTGCCGCTCGACCAGTTCAAGCGCGAGGTCAGCCTGCTCGTCGATCAAATCAAGGGCATCCCGCGCCAGCCCGGGGTCGAGGAGATCCGCATCCCCGGCGAGCGCGCCTTCAAGAGCCGCGAGCGCCTGCTGCGCGACGGCATCGAGATCGACCGGCTGGTCTACGACGCGCTCGCCGCGCACTACGCCTGACCAGGTCCGAGGCGATGCGCCGCCGGGGTCATGATTTGCGAGCGGGGCCGGGCCCGCGGGTGCGGGGTTCGTGGCTGCTGGCGCCGATCCATGTCGCGGCGCTGGCCACTGGCGCGAAGTCGTTCCGCGACAATCCGATCATCGGCAGCCCGACCCTGAACCGCGCCGGACTGCACGTCGCCCGCATCCGCCTTGCCGGGCGCATGGCCGAGCGGCGCCGGCAAAAACTGGCGGGGCAGGTCGGCGACGACGACCGCGCGGCTTTCGCGCGCGACGGATTTGTCATCAAGCCCGACTTCTTGCCGCCCCCGGCCTTTGCCGAGCTCGAGCGACAGCTGCGCTCGTTCGCGGCGCCGGCGCGCCAACAGGCGCAGGGCGATGCGATCACCCGCCGCATTGCCCTCGACCGGGCGGCGCTGGCGCGGCTGCCGGCGGTGCGCGCGATGGTAGAGAGTTCGCAATGGCTGGGCCTCGTGCGCTATGTCGGCTCGTTCGCGCTCGAGCCGGTCCTCTACTTGCAGACCATCTTCGCCCAGGCCCGCGAGGCGCCGCCTGACCCGCAGACCCGGCTTCACGCCGACACCTTTCATCCGACCGTCAAGGCCTGGTTCTTCCTGTCCGATGTCGCCGAGGACGAGGGTCCGCTCATTTATGTCCCGGGCTCGCACCGGCCGACGCCGCGGCGGCTCGCCTGGGAGCGGCGCGCGTCCCTGACCGCCCGGCAGAGTCCGGATTTTCAATCGGCGCGGGGCTCGCTGCGCATCAACCCAGCAATGCTGGGCCGCCTCGGCTATGCCCCGCCCAGGGTGTTCGCGGTGCCGCGCAATACGCTGGTGGTGGCCGACACCATGGGCTTTCACGCGCGCGGCCTGGCCCGTCGGCCGGCGGCCCGCAGCGAGATCTGGGCCTATGGCCGGCGCAACCCGTTCCTGCCCTGGTTGGGGCTGGATCCGGCCGCCATGCCGCTGGTCAGAGGCCGGGCGGTGCCGCTCTACTGGTCAGCGATGGACCTTTTGGAAAGGCTGCGGCTCGCGCGCAACCCGTGGCGCCGGGCGGGCAGCGCTACCGCGTTCAGCCCGACCGATCCTGCCCTCGGCGGCGGATGAACCCTCTGGCCCGAACCGCCCGACCGAAGCGGCGCCGGCCTGGCGAATCCATGATTGCCGCCGCAGCCGAAGCGTGATCTGTCCTCGCCGCGGTTGACTTTATCGGCGTCATCGACGAGGACAAATGGACGCGATCGACAGCTGACTGGCCGTATGCCGTGGGCAAACGGCGGGCGAGCATGAGGGGACAAATGGGGGAAACTGGTGCTCCGGGGTAACCCTGCGGTTCGTCATGCCTGCGCTCGCCTAGTCTGGGTTCGCCATCGCCCGCGGTTATCATGCCGCCGTTATCATGAGTGACGGATCGATCGCGATCGTCGGGGCATCCTGCCGATTTCCCGGAGGCGATGGCCTCGAGGAGTTCTGGCGGCTGCTCGTCGGCGGCGGGGAGGCGATCTCGCAGGTCGGCCCGGAGCGATGGTCGACCCGATTTTTTTATCATCCCGCTCGCAGCGAGGCCGGCAAGAGCTATACTTGGTCGGCCGGTCTGATCGACGCGATCGCCGAGTTCGAACCGGCGTTCTTCGGCATCTCGCCGCGCGAGGCGGTGCAGATGGACCCGCAGCAGCGGCTGCTGCTGGAGCTCGTGTGGCACGCGATCGAAGACGCCGGAATCCCGGCCAGCCGCCTCGCCGGCAAGGATTGCGGCGTTTACATCGGCGCGTCGGCAACGGACTACTCGGATTTGCGGCTGGGCGACCCGGCCGGCGCCGATTCGTATTTCATGACCGGAAATGCGCTGAGCATCCTCGCCAACCGCATCTCCTACGTCTTTGACCTGCGCGGGCCGAGCCTCGCCGTCGACACCGCCTGCTCCTCATCTCTGGTAGCGCTGCATCATGCGTGCGAGGCGATCCGGACCGGGCGGATCGCCAGCGCCATCGTCGGCGGCGTCAATCTGCTGCTCGCCCCCTATCCGTTCATCGGCTTCTGCCGCGCCGCGATGCTGTCGCCGCGGGGCCGCTGCTACGCCTTTGACGAGCGCGCCGACGGCTATGTCCGCGGCGAGGGCGCCGGCGTCGTGGTTCTGAAGCCGCTCGCCGACGCGGTTGCCGCCGGCGATCCGATCCGCGCGGTGATCCTCGCCACCGGAACCAATGCGGATGGCCGCACCATCGGCCTGTCATTGCCGAGCGAGGCGGCGCAGGCGGCACTGCTCGATCGGGTGTACGGCGCGGCGCAGATCGATCCCGACGCGCTGGCGTTTTTCGAGATGCATGGCACCGGGACCCCGGTCGGCGACCCGGTCGAAGCGGCGGCGGTCGGCCGCACGATCGGCCAGAGGCGGCGCGAGGCGCTGCCGATTGGCTCGGTCAAAACCAATATTGGGCATCTGGAGCCGGCTTCGGGGATGGCGGGGCTGCTCAAGGCGGCGCTGGCGCTCGAGCGCGGCCTGATTCCGCCGACGCTCAACTGCGACAGCCCGAGCCCGAACATCGCCTTTTCAGCGCTCAATTTGCGCCTGCTGCGCGCGGCCGAACCGCTGCCGACGGGACGCGGAGGACATTATGCCGGGGTCAACTCGTTCGGCTTTGGCGGCACCAACGCGCATGTCGTGCTGGCCGCACCGCCGACCCGGGAACAGCGCCGGCCGAATCCGGACGAAGCGCGCCGGCTGCACGATGAGACGCCCCCGCTGCTGATCTCGGCGACTGGCGAGGCGGCGTTGCGCGACCTGGTCGCCGGCTGGCGCGCCGCGCTCGGCACGATCGCCGAGGCGGGGCTGGAAGCCGCGGTGCGCGCCGCCGCCCGTGGGCGCGACCACCACCGCGATCGGCTGGCCGTCCTCGGCCGCGCCGCCCGCGCCGACCCCGCAGTGCTCAAGGGCCTGCTCGCCAACCGTCTTCAGGGCTTCCTCGAGGGCGAGGCGGCGGCAGAGGTCGTCAGCGGCACGGCGGTGGCCGAGGGTAAGCTTGCTTTCGTGTTCTCCGGCAACGGCGCGCAATTCCCCGGCATGGGGCGTGCCGCGCTGCAGGCGAGCACCGCCTTTCGCGACGCCGTCGAGATGGCCGACGCGGCGCTGCGCCCGCGGCTCGGCTGGTCGGTCGCCGAATTGATCGCCGGCGGTGCGGCGGCCGAGCGGGTGGCCCGCACCGACATCGCCCAGCCGATGCTGTTCGCGATCCAGGTTGGCATCGTCGAGGCGCTGCGCGAAGCCGGGGTCACGGCCGGCGGATTTCTCGGGCACAGCGTCGGCGAGATCGCCGCCGCCTGGGCGGCCGGGGCGCTGTCCCTCTCCGAGGCCGGGCATGTCGTTGTCGCCCGCAGCCGCAGCCAGCAGCGCACCCAGGGCGCCGGACGGATGGCGGCGCTGGCGCTCGACGGCGATGCCGCCCAGGGCTTTCTCGCCGAGCTCGACAGCAGCGCCGAGATCGCGGCGTTCAATGCGGCGCGATCGGTCACCCTGTCGGGCACCGGCGCCGAAATCGACCGGCTCGCTCTCGAGGCGCACCGGCGCAATCTGTGGTTTCGCCGGCTCGATCTCGACTTCGCGTTCCATTCGAGCGCGATGGACCCGATCCGCGATGAGCTGCTGACGAGCCTCGGCGGCTTGGCCTCACATCCGCCGGCGGCGCGCCTGGTGTCGAGCGTCACTGGGATGGCGGTCGAGACGGGCGGGCTCGACGCCGATCACTGGTGGCGCAATATCAGAAATCCGGTGCGCTTCGCCGCGGCGACCGCCGCACTGATCGAGGATGGCTATCGCATCTTCGTCGAAATCGGCCCGAGCGCGATCCTCCATTCTTATCTCTCGGACGGGCTGCGCACGGCGTCAGCCGAAGGCCGCGTCCTCGCCACCCTGTCGCGCAACGACGACGGCTGCGATCCATTTCCGGCGATCGCGGCACGCTGCTATGTCGCCGGCTACGATCTGGCGGCCGCACCAGGATTCGACGGCCCGGCCGACCCGCGCGGCCTGCCCTTATATCGATGGCAGCGCCAGCATTACTGGTTCGACAAGACGGTCGAAGCCAATGATCCGGAGAGCCCGCCCTTCGATCATCCGCTGCTCGGTTTCCGTCAGCACGGCCCGGGCGCGCATTGGCTGAACCATCTTGATGCGCAGGTGCTGCCGTGGATCGCCGATCACGCGGTCGAGGGTGTCGCCGTATTCCCGGCCGCGGCGATCCTCGAAACCGCGCTGGCGGCGGCGCGCTGGCGCTGGCCCGAGGCGGCGGCGCTGGAGGCGGTCGACATCGAAATGCGCCGGCCCCTCCCGTTCGAAGCCGCAGAGATGCGCGAGCTGCGCACGTCGATCCTCTCCGACGACGGTGATTGGGAGGTGGCGAGCCGTACCCGATTGTCGAGCGAGCCATTGACCGTGCACGCGGTCGGCCGGATCGCCGCGGCAAGCGAGGCGCGGCCGCTGTTGCGCTGGGCCGATTGCGGCTCGGCCGATGGCCCGAGCGGCGGCGAGCGCATCGACGCCGAAGCGCTCTATCGGCTGGCGCGGCGCGCCGGTCTCGATTACGGCCCACGGTTCAGGACCGTCGATCATGTCGCGGCCGTCGGCGCGCACACTGCGATGGTGGCACTCGACCCGAGCCCGATCGGCGAGCCGCTCGACAATTATCTGCTGCATCCGGCACTCCTCGACGGCGCATTGCAGGGATTGCTCGGGCTCCTTGCCGGGCATCGCGGCGACGAGGCCGGCAGCGGCTTTCTGCCGTGGCGCTTTGGCCGCGCCCGGCTGGCGGCGCCGTTTGGCCGAGCGGCGAGCCGCGCCCGGCTGCGCCTGACCCGCGTCGGGGTCAGGTCAGCCTCCGCCGATATTGCGCTTTACGATGATGCCGGCGCCATCGTCGTAGAGATCGAAGATTGCTGGCTGCGCCGCGTCGATCTCGGCCGCCGCACGGCGGCCGACGGGCAGATGCTTCACGTCGACCTGGTACCGGCGCCGCTGCGCGAATTCGACCCCCCGGCGGTGCTGGAAGCCGCCGGGGGCGTCCTCGCCGGGCTTGCCGCCGCGCGCGAAGCCGACCCGCGCCGACACGACCAGGCATTGCTGCTCGACGCCCTGATCGGGGTCGCCGCACTGCCGCTCCTGGCCCATTGGGCCGGGCCCAGCGGCGCCTTTACGATCGGCGAGCTGGTCGATCGCGCGCTCGTCGCGCCGGCCTCGCGCGGGCTTCTCGAATGCCTGCTGGCAACGCTCGAAAGGCTCGGCGCGGCCAGCGAGAGCCGCGGCGAGTGGCGCCTCGATGCGGCGAGCGAGCTGCCCGAGGCCGGGGAAATCTGGCGCCGGCTGCTCGCCGACTCGCCCGATCTGGTCGCCGAGCTGGCGCTTGCCGCGAATGCTTTGGAAAAGCTGCCGGACCTTCTCGCCGACGGTCCCGGGAGCGGGGCGCCATGGCTGTCGCCGATGGCCGAGCAGTTGCTTCGGGCGTCGCCGGCCAGCAGCGCCGGCCTCGATTTGCTGGGCGATGCCCTGCATCGGATCGCCGCCGCCTGGCCGCCGGACCGGCCGCTGCGAATTCTCGAAATCGGCGCGGTCGCCGGCGGCACCCGGCGGCTGTTGCAGCGATTGGCTGCGAGCGGCGTGGCGCTCCGCTACCTCGCGACCAGCGCTGATGCCGAGCAGGTTGAGCGGCTCGGCCCGGCGACGCAATCGGCGGTTGGCGCGGCGGTACGCAACTGGTCGCCCGGCGACGGCGCCGACGCGCTGGGCCAGGCCCGTTTCGACCTAGTGCTGGCGGCGCATGCCTGCGCCCGCTTGCAGCTCGACGCCGCGGGCCTCGCCGTGCTGCGCGATCTCCTGGTGCCGGGCGGGCTGTTGGCGGCGGTCGATCCCGAGCCCAACGCGTTTTGGGACGTGGTCTTTGGCCAATCCGCCGAATGGTGGCCGAGCCGATTGCCGGCCGATCCGGTATCGCCGTTGCGTTCGGGCGAAGAGTGGCGGGACGAGCTTGCGGCAGCCGGCTTCCGCCAGGTCGGCGCCGCCAGCGTGGTCGCGGCGCCATGGCCGGACGCGGTGTTCTGGGGCAGCGCGCCGGCGCGCGCCACAGCCGCCGAGGTGGCGCCGATGCCGCCCGGCGCGGTCACCATCATCGCCGGCGATACGCCGTTGCGGGCGATCCTCTTCGACCGATTGACGCAAGCGGGTTACCAGGTCGGAACCGAGAGCTTTGGCGATTTTCCAGAAATTGCCGAACCCGGCGCCGACGGCGCCGATCACGCCGCCCGCGCCAGCGTCGTCTTCCTGGCCGAGCCGGCCGACGGCGTGGAGCCCGGCCCGGCGGCGGAGATTGCCGCGCTCGCTCGAGTGGCGCTCGCGGCGGAGCGCCGGCGAGCGGAACTTTGGGTGGTCACCGGCAACGCCCAGCAGGCCGCAATCTCGGCCGAGCCTGCGGACGGGTCGGCCGGGGCTGCGCTGTGGGGCCTCGCCCGCGTGCTGATTAATGAATTGCCGCGGCTTTCGGTTCATCTGGTCGACTTGGCCGGCGGCGCCGACGCCAGTGAGCAGGCCCGGCAGATCGCCGATGAATTGGCGGCGGCGAGCGCGGAGAGCGAAATCGTCTGGACCCCGCTAGGGCGCCATGTGCTGCGGTTGCGAGCCGGCCTGCCATCGCGCCCGGCGCCGCGGTCGCAGGCGCTGACCCTGGCGAGCCGTCGACCGGGCGGCTTCGACGCGCTGGGTTGGGAGAAGGCGGCCCCGCGAGCCCCCGGCCAGGGCGAGGTTGAAATCGACGTGCATGCCGCCGGCCTCAACTTTCGCGACGTGATGTGGGCGATGGGGCTGCTGCCCGAGGAGGCGCTGATCGACGGCTTTGCCGGCGCCGGCTTCGGGCTCGAATGCGCCGGGACCGTGCGCGCCGTCGGACCGGGGGTCGAGGGCCTGGAGCTGCGGCGACCGGGTCATGGCGCTGGCGCCGGCGGCGCTCGGGACCCGCGTCGTGACGCCGGCGGCGGCGGTCGTGCCGATCCCGGCCGAGACCAGCTTTGCCGCGGCCGCCGGATTGCCGGTCGCCTTCATCACCGCAATCTATGCGCTGGGCCATCTGGCGCAGCTCGATGCGGGCGAGCATGTGCTGATCCATGCCGCGGCCGGCGGCGTCGGGCTCGCCGCGATCCAATACGCCAAGCACCGCGGCGCCGTCGTCGTCGCCACCGCCGGATCCGATATCAAGCGGGCGTTTCTGCGGCTGGCCGGCGCCGACCATGTGCTCGATTCGCGCGATCCGGGTTTTGCCGACGGGGTGCGCGAGATCACAAGCGGGCAGGGGGTCGACGTCGTGCTGAACTCGCTGAGCGGCGAGGCGATGGAGCGCAGCCTCGAAGCGCTGAAGCCGTTCGGGCGCTTTCTCGAGCTCGGCAAGCGCGACTTCTACCTCAATCGCCGCCTGCATTTGCGCCCGCTGCGCCAGAACCTCTCGTACTTCGCGATCGATGTCGATCAGCTGCCGCTGCGCCGGCCGGCGCTCGCCCGACAGTTGCTGGCCGAAATTTCCGCACTGCTGGCCGACGACGCGATCCGGCCGCTGGCGCACCGGGTCTTCGCTTTTTCCGAGATCGAGGATGCCTTTCGCCTGATGCAGGCGTCGGGGCATATCGGCAAACTCGTCCTGGTCCCCGACCGCGATGCCGCCTTGCCGCTGCGCACGCCCCCCGATTTCGCGGCGCGGCGCGACGGCGCCTATCTGGTGACCGGCGGGCTCGACGGGTTCGGCTTTGAAGCGGCGCGCTGGCTCGTCGCACACGGCGCCGGTTCGGTTGCCCTGCTCGGCCGCCGCGGGTCGCAGACGCCGGGGTGCGCGGCGCGGGTTGCCGAGCTTGAAGCGGCCGGCGCCGAGGTCCGCATCTATCAGGGCGACGTCGCCGATCGCGCCAGCCTCGGGGCGGTGCTCGACCGGATCCGGGCGACGCAGCCGCCACTGCGCGGGGTGGTGCACGCGGCGTCGGCGATCGACGACCGGCTGGCCGGCGATATCGACCCGGCCGGCGCCGAATTGATCCTGCGGCCAAAGCTCGGCGGGGCGCTCGCCCTCGACCTGTTGACCCGCGAGGATCCGCTCGAGCTGTTCTGGCTGTTCTCCTCGGCGACGACCTTGCTCGGCGCGCCGGGCCAGGGCGCCTACGTGGCGGCGAATGCGGCGCTCGAGGCGCTCGCCCGCCAGCGCCGCGCCGCGGGCCGGCCGGCGCTGGCCATCGCCTGGGGCCCGATCGAGGACGCCGGCTATCTGGCGAGCCGGCCCGAAATCCGCGGCGCGCTGGCCCGGCGGCTCGGCGCCAGGCCGACCCCGGCGGCCCAGGCCCTGGCCGGCCTGCCGGCGATGATCGCCAGCGGCTTGCCGGTGATTGGCTGCGCCGACGCCGATTGGACCCAGGCCCGGCGCTTTCTGCCGGTATTGGTGGGCCCGCTCTTTTCCGAGCTTCGCGCCAAGGCCGGCGCGGCGGCCGCAGACGAGGCCTTTGCCGACCGGCTGGCCGAAATGGACCCGCAGGCGGCGCTCGACCTGCTGCGCACCATCGTTGCCGAGGAGGCGGCGCGGATCCTGCGCCTGCCGGCCGACGGGGTCCAGCCGCTGCGTCCGCTGTCGCAGATGGGAATGGATTCGCTGATGGCGGTCGAGCTTCGTCTCGCCCTCGAAGGCCGGCTCGGCGTCGATCTGCCGCTGATGTCTCTGGCCGAGGGGACGAGCGTCAGCTCGATCGCGGCGCGGCTCGCCGGGGCGCTTGGCGCCAAGGCAAAAAACGCCGAGATCGTGGCCTTGGTGGCGCGCTACGAAATCGGCAACGAGGCCGAGGGCGAGGCCCATACCGCCGCGAAGCCGCAGCCGAAGCCGGTCGCGGCGGAATAGACCGATGGCAACCGGGCGAAACATCTTTGGACTGACGCCGCAGGCCAAGGCGCGGCTGTTGGAGAAGGTCACGGCGGCGCCGCTGCGGGCGACGGCCCGGACCGGCCGCGGCACCGCGCCGACGGGCGCCGAACCGGCCGCGCGGCTGGCGGTGGCGGAGCTCGACGGATACCGCGACATCCGCATGATCCGCGAGGCGGCGGCCTACCTCGGCATCGCCGACCCGTTTTTCCGGGTGCATCAGGGCATTGCCGGGGCCGAGACGGTGATCGAGGGCGAAACCTACGTCAATTTCGCCTCGTACAATTATGCCGGGCTCAACGGCCACCCGGAAATTGGCGCGGCGGCGAAGGCGGCGATCGACCGCTACGGCACCTCGGTCTCGGCGAGCCGCCCGGTCTCCGGCGAACGGCCGGTTCACCGCGAACTGGAGCAGGCGCTGGCCCGACTGCACGGCGCCGAGGACAGCGTCGTCCTGGTCGGCGGCCATTCGACCAACGTCACCGTCATCGGGCACCTGCTCGGCCGCGACGACGTCATCGTCCATGACGCGCTGATCCACAACAGCGTCGTCCAGGGGGCGATCATGTCCGGAGCGCGGCGGGTGCCGTTCGCCCATCTCGACCATCAGGCCGCCGACCGGCTGCTCGGCGAGGCGCGACCGCGCAACGGGCATGCGCTCCTGGTCATCGAAGGCCATTACAGCATGGACGGCGATGTCCCCGACCTGCCGGCCTTTATCGCGGTCGCGCGGCGCCATCGCGCCTGGCTGATGGTCGACGAGGCGCATGCGCTGGGGGTGCTGGGGCCGCGCGGCTTTGGCAGCGCCGACCATTTCGGCGTCGATCCGGGCGAGGTCGACATCTGGATGGGGACCTTGAGCAAGGCCCTGGTCTCGTGTGGCGGCTACATTGCCGGCCGGGCCGAGCTGATCGACTATCTGAAGCTGGTGGCGCCGGGTTTCGTGTTCTCGGTCGGGATGGCCGCGCCGACGGCGGCGGCGGCGCTCGCCGCACTCCAGATCCTCGAGCGCGAGCCCGAGCGGGTGCGCCTCGTCAACGAGCGCGGGGCGCTGTTTTTGCGGCTGGCGCGCGAGGCCGGGCTCGAGGTCGGCGGCTCGGTCGGGGCCGCCATCGTGCCGATCATCACCGGCGGCTCGATCCGCGCCGGGCGGCTCGCCGAGGCGATGTTCCGGCGCGGGGTCAACGTCCAGCCGATCCTCTACCCGGCGGTGCCGGAGCGGGCGGCGCGGCTGCGGTTTTTCCTGACCGCCGCGCATCGCGAAGACCAGATCCGCCACAGCGTGCGCATCCTCGTCGAGGAGAGCCGCCGGCTGCCCTCCGAAACCCGGGATCTGGCCGCGGTCGCCCGCCATCTCGGGGCGCTGGCGTTCACCTCGCGTTAGCGCCCCTGCTATTCGGCTCGGGTTGTCCGGCCATGACGATTTGAGGCGCCTGGACCCAAATCGTCATCACCGGGTTCGCCCGGCCTCGGCCGCGACTTGCGCGAGCAGCGCGTCGACCGCGGCGAAGTGGTCGGCCCAGCCGGTCGCGGTCCAGCCGGACAGGCGTCGCAGCTGCGCCTGCCGCCGCGGCGATTGGTCGGCCTGGTATTCGAGGATCGCCTCGCGCCAGGCGCGGGCATCGAGCGGATCGAGGTATTCCGGCACCGCGCCGCCGTTTTCGCGCAACGCGGCCAGATCGCTGCACAGCACCGGCACGCCGCGGCCGAGCGCCTCGATCATCGGAAACCCGAAGCCCTCGGCGAAGGAGGGCAGCAAGAGCGCGCGCGCCCCGGCCAGCAGGCGGGTCATCTCGCTGTCGGCCAGATGATTGCGTTCGATGACGAGCCCGCGCAGCGCCGGACAGCGGTCGAGCATGTCGATCGCACTGCCGGTTTCCCAGCCGCGCTGGCCGATCAGCACCAGGCGGGGGGCGAGCGAACCGTGATCCGCGGCAAGCTGGCGCCACAGATTGAGCAGCAGCAGGTGGTTTTTGCGCGGCTCGATCGTGCCGACGCAGACGAAATAGGGGGACTCGAGCGGCGGCGCGGCGTCTGCCTCGGGGCCTGCGGCAAGTCGATTGCCGAACGGCGCCACCAACACCGGAGGAGAGCGGCCGCCGCGATCGAGATGCGGCTCGAAGAGCGTCCGTAGTCGCCGCCGAGCCGACGATGACCGCGTCGGCCAACGCAGCCGCGGTCTCGATCCGCCGTCGATGCCGCAGATCCTGGCCGGGACGGGCGTATTCGGGAAACTCCATCGGAATGAGATCGTGGATCAGGCAGACGAAGCTCGCCCCGCTGCGCCGCTTGAGCCGGGCGATCAGCCGGCGGCGTTCGAGATGATGGTGCGACACCAGGAGGTAGACCGGCCGCTCGGCGGCGCCCGGCCCCGGCGGGTGCAGCGCCGCCAATCGGGGCCGCAGCGGCTCGAACGGCAACCGCCGCGCCAGGCGGCGCACCTGGCGCCGGTGCGCGGAGGTGTGCGCGGCTCCGCGCCACATCGCGGCGAGGGCTGCGACATAGGCCTCGGCGCGAGGCCGCGGCAAGATCCCCAGCCCGCCCCACGGCGTCGTCGCGGCGAAGCGCAGCGGCAGACCCGACCCGATCAGATGCTCGGCATAGGCGAGCTCGACCCGGTCGATCCCGGTCGGCGTGCCGCGCCGGGCGCGCGACAGCAGGCGCGAAATGTCAAAGACGATCACCGGCGTCGGCTTGCCAAAATCCCGCGAGGCTGATCAGGCACCGTCTTCGAGATAGTCCTTGATGCCGGCCTCGAGCGAATGAAACGCACCGGCAAAGCCGGCGGCGCGCAGCTTACTGCACATCCGCCTCGGTAAAATACTGGTATTGCCCGCGCAAGATCTCGGGCGTGTCGACAAATCGCAGGTCGGGGCGGCAGCCGAGCTGCGCGCCGAGCATCTCGACCAGGTCGAGAAAGCTGCGGGCAGTGCCGCTGCCGACGTTGAACAAGCCGTTGACGGCTGGGTTGTCCAAGAGCCAGCGCACCACCGCGGCGCAATCCTTGACATAGACGAAATCGCGCAGTTGGCCGCCGTCGCGGTAGTTCTGGTTGTGCGAGCGGAACAGGCTGACCGGCTGCGCCGGCCCGGATCGCCGGCGCGAGCTTGCTGACCATCGACTGCATCGCGCCCTTGTGGCTCTCGTTGGCGCCGTAGACATTAAAGAATTTGAGCCCGGCCCATTGCGGCGGCACCGGCACCCCGCGCTCGACATCGTCGATGACCCGGCGATCGACCAGATGCTTGCTCCAGCCATAGGCGTTGAGCGGGTGCAGCGCCGCGAGTGCCGCCGGGCTCTCGTCATCGACAAAGCCGGCGCTACCATCGCCATAGGTGGCCGCCGACGAGGCATAGATAAACCGGATCCGGTGCTGCGTGCACCACTGCCACAGATCGAGGGTCAGCCGCACATTGACCGCAACGTAGCGGTCGATGTCGGGTTCGGTGGTGGTCGAAATCGCCGCCATATGGATGATTGCCGCGACCTCTGGGCGATGCCGGTCGAGCCATTCGAACAGCGCTTCCGGGCGGACCAGGTCATAGACCGGCGCCGCCGCGAGATGCCGCCATTTGGGGCCGGAGCGCAGCAGGTCGCAGACCGCGATCCGCGATCCCGCCGCGGCCAGATCGGCGACGATGTGCGACCCGATGAACCCTGCGCCGCCGGTCACTACGATCACCCCGTCACCCCGCAACTCCTCGATTGTCCGGCGGGCGCCGCTGCCGCGGGCGGGCGACGGCAGGCGGCGAGACCCTGGCGCAGTCGGCGACCTGTTCGGCGATCTCTTGGGTCGAGACTACCCGAGGCGGGAGCGCGCGGGCAAACCCTGCGGTCGGCGCCGCGCGCGCGGCTGGCGTGCGGGCCGATCGCGCCGCGGCTAGACCACCTGGAGCTGCGTCGCGATCAGGCGCGAGGCGTAGACGCCGAGCCATCCGGCCGGATCGAGCCAGCTGTTTTCGTCGCGCGGCGGCCGGATCGCGCGAATATGGGCGTTGATGATTTCGCGCAAATCCTTGATCGGATGCGGCGGGTCGAACTCGGTCGACCAGAAAAAGCGCACCGATCCCGAAACTTCATGCTTGGCGATGAGGCAGTTCGGAGCGCCGCCCGCCCGATTATAGAGGCCGACCGCCGAATAGCTTTCCTGATGGCTGACGATCATGATGCCCTCGGTGCCGGGAAAGGCGTATTTCATTGCCGAGAACCAGCGACAAAGCACCGGCAGCTCGGTTTCGGTAAATTCGTAAGGGTTGGGCGAGATAAAGCACGATCCGTCGGCGACTGCCGACCGCCCCTGCCGTGCCGGCGGAAAAGCCACGATGTTCGAATGTTCCGACGCTTGTTCCACGTTGCCCCCGCTTCCCAAGGCCGCGTCGCCGCGGCCAAGTCCCCGCTTGCACCCCGCACCCACGCTATGGCGCGCCGCTCGCGGTTCCCGTTACCGCAGAGCAGCGAACCGAAACCGCGCATTACCGTCGACTACTGCCCGATCAACGGTCGATACAGGGCGTGGTCCAGATTCGACTAGCGGCAATACTATCGGTCGCTTGAACCGAGTCAATCGAGCCACGGCCGGTCCGGGGCTTTTGAGTACGACCGTTGCCATGCAGCAACAGTGGCAGAAAAGTTACACGCCTTAACTTTTGCGAACGCCGCGGATCGGACTTGACCGCCATGGCGGGGTCTGCTAGCTCATCGCCCGATGACATCCCAGTCCGCGCAGCTTCGACTTACCGGCGCGGCGCCCTGACGGGCGCCGGCACGGCTGCGTTCGTTCCCGTTGAGGGAACTTCTTCGGCTCGGTTTCGCGATGTCTCCAATCAAATCGATCGACGATTTCAGCTGTAGCAGCCTGCGGCGCGCGGGCATTTTTGGGGCTCTCCCGCTGCGACTTAGCGGCGGCCGGCGGCGCTGACCGATCTCCGCCGGCCCTAAGGCCCTTCGCTACCCATCATATTGCCGCGGCAGCGGCAACCAGTTCGCGCCCAGGAGTTTCCAATGTCCGAGATGCCGATCCATAAATATCGCCCGTTCGCCCCGATCAATCTGCCCGACCGGCGCTGGCCGGCGCAGGTCGTCGACCGCGCCCCGTTGTGGTGCAGCGTCGATCTGCGCGACGGCAATCAGGCCCTGGTCGAGCCGATGGGGCCCGACCGCAAGCGCCGCATGTTCGACCTCCTGGTCAAGCTCGGCTTCAAGGAGATCGAGGTCGGCTTTCCGGCCGCCTCGGAAACCGATTTCACCTTCATCCGCGAGCTGATCGAGGGCGATCTGGTGCCCGAGGACGTCACCATCCAGGTGCTGACCCAGGCCCGCGCCGAATTGATCGAGCGCAGCTTCGAGGCGATCCGCGGCGCCCGGCGGGCGATCATGCACCTCTATAACTCGACCTCGACCTTGCAGCGCCGGGTGGTCTTCGGCCTCGACAAAGGCGGCATCGTCGACATCGCGGTCAACGGCGCGCGGCTGATCCGCGACCTCGCCGAGGCAATGCCGCAAACCCAGGTGCTCTACCAGTATTCGCCCGAGAGCTTCACCGGCACCGAGCTCGACTTCGCGCTCGAGATCTGTGAGGCGGTGATGGATGTGTGGCAGCCGACCCCGGCCAAAAAAACCATCCTCAACCTGCCGGCCACGGTCGAGATGGCCACCCCCAACGTCTATGCCGACCAGATCGAATGGTTCGGCCGCAACATCCGCGACCGCGACAGCATCGTCTTGAGCTTGCATCCGCACAACGATCGCGGCACCGCGGTAGCGGCGACCGAGCTCGGGGTCATGGCCGGCGCCGACCGGGTCGAAGGCACGCTCTTCGGCAATGGCGAGCGCACCGGCAATGTCGACATCATGACGCTGGCCCTCAACCTGTTCAGCCAGGGCGTCGATCCGGGTCTCGTCATCACCGATATCGACGAGATCGTGCGCACCGTCGAGCACTGCAATCAATTGCCGGTGCATCCGCGCCACCCCTACGCGGGCGAACTCGTCTACACCGCGTTTTCGGGCTCGCACCAGGATGCGATCAAGAAGGGTTTTGACGCCTTGGCCAAGCGCAACGACGCACTGTGGGAGGTGCCCTATCTGCCGATCGATCCCAAGGATCTCGGCCGTAGCTACGAGGCGGTGATCCGGGTCAACAGCCAGTCGGGCAAGGGCGGCGTCGCCTATGTGCTGCAGGCCGATCACGGCCTCGATCTGCCGCGTGGGCTGCAGATCGAGTTTTCCAAGATCGTGCAGGGGGTCGCCGACCGCACGGGCAAGGAATTGACCAGCGCCGATATCTGGTCGCTGTTCCAGACGACCTATCTGGGCGGCGAGGCGATTGAACTGGTCGATTACGCAATCTTCCCCGAGCCGCGCGCGCCGGAACAGCGCCGCATCGCCGCGAGCGTCGTCGTCGACGGCGCCGAGCGCCGGATCGAGGGCGTCGGCAATGGCCCGATCGACGCCTTTGTCGACGCGCTGCGCGGCCAGTGCGGGATCGAGCTCAGCGTCGCCGACTATCGCGAGCACGCGATTGGCGCCGGGGCCGACGCCCAGGCCACCGCCTACGTCCAGGTCCGCGACCGCGACGGAGCGAGCCTCTACGGTGTCGGCATCGACGCCAACATCGTCACCGCCTCGCTCAAGGCCGTCGCCAGCGCCGCCAATCGGCTGATCCGGGCCTAGCAGCGGCGGCCCGAGCACGCCGTCGCCCGGTCGTCCCCGCCGGTCGAGCCCAGCCGCGCCGAATGAAATTTGCGGTGCTGCAGTTTTTCAGCTGGCCCGAGCGGCGGGTCGACTTGGCGACGGTCTATGCCCGCGCGCTCGATCGCATCGAGATCATGGACCGCGGCGGCTACGACGCGGTGTGGCTCGCCGAGCACCATTTTTCGAGCTTCAGCGTGTGTCCCTCGGTGCATATGATGGGGGTGCTGGCCGCCGCGCGCACCCGCCGGCTGCGCATCGGCACCGGGGTGTCGCTGGCGCCCTTTTACCATCCGCTGCGCCTCGCCGAGGAAGTGGCGCTGCTCGACCAGCTGTCGGGCGGGCGGGTCAATTGGGGCGCCGGCCGCGGCTTTGCCCGGGTCGAGTTCGAGGCCTTTGGCGTGCCGCCGGCGGAGAGCGCCAGCCGGTTTCGCGAAACCGTCGAAATCGTGCTCAAGGCCTGGACCGAGGAGCGGCTGAATTTTGCCGGCGAGCATTTCCGCTTTGCCGATGTCGAGGTGCTGCCCAAGCCGGCGCAGCGGCCGCACCCGCCGGTGTGGCTGGCGGCGAGCAGCGAGGCGGCGATCGGGTGGGCCGCCGGGCGCGGCTTTTCGATCCTGATGGACCCGCATTCCTCGGCCGCCGAGATCGGCCGCAAGCGCCGCTCCTATGCCGAGCAGCTGGCTGCGGCCGGGTTTTCCCTGGCCGGCCGCGACATCCCGGTGGCCCGGCTGGTGGCGCTCGGCGGCACCGCGGGCGAGGCCGCGGCGGTCGCGGAGAGCGGTGCCCGATGGATCGTCCAGTCCTATCTCGGCGCCCGGCACCGCCCGGTCCTGCAGCAGAATTTCACCCCGGCCGAGGTCGACCCGGTCCGCCATTATCTCGACGAGGTGATCCTGCACGGCACGCCCGATGCGATGGTCGACCAGATCCTGCGGCTGCGCGAGGAGATCGGGCTCGATTATCTGCTGTGCGCGCCGCTCAGCCATCAGAGCTTCATGCTGCTGACCGAGGAAGTGTTGCCGCGTCTGGGGTGAGGGGTTCAGCCGAGCGCCATGCGGGCTAGCGCAGGTTCGAGCGGGCCCTCCCGCGGGGTGGCGACGGCGAGGCGGATATGGGCCAACGGCGAGAATTCGGCGAGCCGCCAGCCGGTCGGGATGCCGAGCGCGGCCGGGATCATCGCCTGGCCGCGATCCGGGTCGACGGCGAAACGCTGCGGCTCGATGCGCAGGCCATGCCCGGTGGCTTTGACGATCGCCTCCTTCAGGGTCCAGATCCGGAAAAACATCTCGGTGCGCCGCTCCGGGGGAAGCCCGGCCAGCAGCACCTGCTCCGAGGTCGCGCACCACCGCGCGGCGATCGCGGCCGCTTCGATCGGGCGGCGGATGTCCTCGGCGTCGATGCCGACCGGCGCGCCGGAGAGGATGGCGCAGGCGGCAAATCCGCGGGTGTGGGTGAGATTGAACGACGGCATCGGACCGCCCTGTGCCGCTATTAGCTGCGGCCGGCCGAGCGGGTCCGGCACAATTTGCGGCGCCTCGCCGAGGATCTCGCGCAACATTCGCCGCAGCATCGCATGCGCGGCGATGTAGGTGGCCCGGTCGGCATCGAATACGAAGCGTTGCGCCCGGCACGCTTCGTCCGGCGGCAGTTCTGCGCCGAGCCGCCGGATCGCGGCACGATCGAGGTCGTCGGCCGTGGTCCAGCGCACTCGCAGCTCGGGCGCTCGGACAATGGCTTCGGGATCGCCGGTTGATGCCGGGGCGGCGCTGTGCTGGGATGGGGGCATCGACATGGCGGAGGACGATCGATGACCATCAAGGTGGGCGACAAGGTACCGTCGGCGACATTGCGCTATATGGGCCCGGACGGGGTCCAGGCGGTCTCGACCGAGGATTTTTTCCGCGGCAAGAAAGTGGCGCTGTTCGGGGTTCCCGGCGCTTTTACCCGAACCTGCTCGCAGCGCCACCTGCCGGGTTACGTGACCCACGCCGACGAGCTCAAAAAGAAGGGCGTCGATACCATCGCCTGCATCGCGGTCAACGACCAGTTCGTCATGGACGCCTGGGGCAAGGAGCACGGCGCCGGCGGCAAGGTGGTGATGCTCGGCGACGGCAGCGGCGATTTTGTCAAGGCGATCGGGCTCGAGCTCGACCGCGTCAAGGAAGGCATGGGGGTGCGCACCCAGCGCTATTCGATGCTGGTCGATGACGGCGTGGTCAAGGCGCTCAACGTCGAGCAGCCGGGGCAGTTCGACGTCTCCAGCGCCGAGGCCTTGCTGAAGGCGCTCTAGCTGCGGCGATGCGGCGGGCGGCCCTGATCCCGGCGTTGATCGCCCTCGGCGCGGCATTGGCCGCCGGCGGGTGGGCGTGGCCGGCTCCGGCGCGGCAGCTGATGCCGAACTGGGGCGACCTCGTGCTGCCCCGGCCGCTCGACCCGACGGCGCCGCCCGAGGGCTTGGCCCTGCCCGAGCGCTGGCCACCCTTGGCCGCCGATCGGGACCCTGGCGGGCGCCAGGGCTGCGCCCCGGCATGGCCGTGCCGGCTGCGGCTCTTCGGGGTGATCGACAAGAATGGCGGCGTCGGGCTCGAAGGCACCGCGCTGACCTGGTGAACCGCGCCGGCCTGGCGAAAAGTGCCGGCGAGCGAGGGCGTGCGATGAGCGAACTCGAACCGATTCCCTATTCCGACGCGCAATTGCGCGCGATCCTCGAGCGGGTGCGCACGATCGCGATGGTCGGCGCCTCGTCGAATTGGAACCGGCCCAGCTACTTCGTCATGAAGTATCTGCAGAACAAGGGCTATCGGGTGATCCCGGTCAATCCCGGTATCGCCGGGGAGACCCTGCTCGGCGAGCGGGTCTGGGCCAATCTGCGCGATATCCCGGAACCGGTCGACATGGTCGACATGTTCCGCGCCGCGCGCGAGGCGCCGGCGGTGGCCGCGGACGCGATCGCGATCGGCGCCAAGGTGTTATGGATGCAGCTCGGCATCCGCAACGACGCGGCGGCGGCGACGGCCGAGGCGGCCGGCATCGAAGTGGTGATGAACCGCTGCCCGAAAATCGAGTTCGGCCGGCTCGGCGGCGAATTGTCGTGGAGCGGGGTCAATAGCGGCATCATCCGCAACCGCCCGCCCGAGCCGCCGCTTGCTCGCCGGGCGAAGCAGCGGCCGGCGCCGTCACAAAACATGGTCCACGGTTTCGAGACCCGCGCGGTCCATGCCGGGGCCGCCCCCGACCCGGTGACCGGGGCGCGCTCGACCCCGATCTACCAGACCGCAGCCTATGTGTTCGACGATGTCGACCACGCTGCCTCGCTCTTCAACCTGCATAACTTCGGGTATATCTACGCGCGATTGAACAACCCGACCGTGTCGGTGCTCGAGGAGCGGGTGGCGAGCCTCGAGGACGGCCGCGCCGCGGTCGCCGCGGCCTCGGGCCATGCGGCGCAATTCCTGGTCTTTTTCACGTTGATGGAGCCGGGCGACGAGTTTCTCGCCTCGCGCAACCTCTATGGCGGCTCGCTGACCCAGTTCGGGCTGTCATTCAAAAAGCTCGGCTGGAAATGCCATTTCGTCGATCCGGCCGATCCGGAGAATTTCCGCCGCGCCTTGACCCCGCGCACCAAGGCGATCTTTGTCGAGAATCTGGCCAACCCCGGCGGCATCGTTGTCGATCTCGAAAAGGTGGCGGCGGTCGCGCACGAGGCCGGCATCCCGCTGATCGTCGACAACACCTTGGCCACCCCCTATCTGTGCCGGCCGTTCGAATGGGGTGCCGACATCGTCTGTCATTCGACGACTAAGTTCCTGTCCGGCCACGGCCATGCGCTGGGCGGCATCGTTGTCGAGCGGGGCCGGTTCGACTGGGCGCTAGGCAACCGCTTCCCGTCCCTGACCGATCCGGAGCCGGCCTATCACGGCCTTAAATTTTACGAGAATTTCGGCGATTTCGCGTTCACCACCAAGGCGCGCGCGGTGGCGCTCCGCGATTTCGGCCCGACGCTGTCGCCGATGAACGCATTTCTGACCCTGACAGGCATCGAAACCCTGCATGTGCGCATGGAGCGCCACGTCGAGAACGCCGGCAAGGTCGCCGCGTTTCTGGCCGCCCATCCGCGCGTTGCCTGGGTCTCCTACGCCGGGCTCCGGGACAGCCCCTACCACGAGCTCGCGCGAAAATACCTGCCGAAGGGCGCCGGAGCGGTGTTCACCTTTGGCGTTAAGGGCGGCTTCGAGGCCGGGACGCGGCTCGTCGAAAATGTACAGTTGTTCTCCCACTTGGCCAATATCGGCGACACCCGCAGCCTGATCCTGCACCCGGCCTCGACCACGCACCGGCAGCTCTCCGACGAGCAGCGCGAAGCCGCCGGCGCCGGCCCCGACGTGGTGCGCCTGTCGATCGGCCTTGAGGCCGCCGACGATTTGATCCGCGACCTCGACCAGGCCCTCGCCGCCGCCGAGCGCTGACGGCGCAGCGGCCGAAGCCCCCGATCCGGCGTTGGGTCACCTGGCGTCCTTCCGCAAGCAAGACGCGGTTTCCCGGCTCGGTCCGGGCAAGGAATGCTCGTTATGGCTTACGCGATCTATCGGCAATGTCGCCTCGATTGGATGGCCGCGATCTCAGCTGCGATTTTTGCCCTGCGGGCCGCCTGCGCGAGTGCCACGGCGCAAGACAACCAGGCCGAGGAGGCGGCGCATCGCGCGGCGGTGCTGGCGCGCCTGCCGCAGGACGCCGCACAGCGCGTCTTTGGCCTTGAGACGACCCCGGCGCCGGGCCGCCCGGAGGCGATCGGCGGCTATGAGCGCGGCTGTCTGCGGGGGGCGGTCGAGCTGCCGGCCGACGGGCCGAACTGGCAGGCCATGCGACCGTCGCGCGACCGCGCCTGGGGCGATCCGGCCTTGATCGCGTTCATCGAGCGGCTGTCGGCGAAACTGCCGGCCGAGGCCGGCTGGCCGGGGTTCTTGATCGGCGACATCGCCCAGCCGCGCGGCGGCCCGATGCTGACCGGCCATGCCTCGCACCAGCTCGGGATCGAAGCCGATATCTGGCTGACGCCGATGCCGAACCGGCGGTTGACGCAGGAAGAGCGCGAGGACATGTCGGCGACCGACGTCGTCGCCGCCGATGGCCGGCATGTCGACCCCGCGGTGTGGAACTCGACCTATCGCCGGATGTACGAGGCGGTGGCGCGCGAGCCACAGGTGGCGCGGATTTTCGTCAACCCGGCGATCAAGCGCGAATTGTGCCGCGAGGCCGGGGCCGACCGCGCCTGGCTCAGCAAGATCCGGCCTTGGTGGGGCCATGATTATCATTTCCACGTGCGGCTGTTGTGCCCGCCCGCTCAGAACCAATGCCATGACCAGGCGCCGCCGCCGCCGGGCGACGGCTGCGGCAAGCAGCTCGCCTGGTGGTTCACTCCCGAGGCGCGGCATCCGCCACCCTCGCACGCCAGGCCGCTCCTGGTCGACAATCTGCCGCGCGCCTGCGCGGCACTCGCCGCAGCGCCGCAACATTGAGGGAGGTGACGATGGCCGCGAATTCCCCTAGCGAGGCCGAAAAACCGGTGCGGCGGCAGCCGTCACGCATCGCGCTCGCCGCCGCCGTGCTGGGCGCGCTGGTGATCCTGGGTTCGGCCGCCTTTCTCGCCCTCGAATTGCACGAAAGCGCGCACGGCGTCTCGACCACCCTGCTCGGCAGCGCCATCGGCGGCCCCTTTACCCTGGTCGACCAGGACGGCAAGACGATCACCAGCACTGCGCTCGAAGGAAAATGGTTGCTGGTTTATTTCGGCTATACCCACTGCCCCGACCAATGCCCGACGACGCTCAACAACATCGCCTTGGCACTCCAGGACCTCGGAGCCAAGCGCAGCGAGGTGCGGCCGGTGTTCATCAGCATCGATCCGGCGCGCGACACGCCGCAGGTGATGAAGAATTATGTGGCGGCCTTTGGCGCCCCGTTCCTGGCGCTGACCGGCAGCGCCGCACAGGTCGCCAAGGCGGCCGGCGCCTACCGGGTCTATTACGCCAAGCAGCCCGAAGCCCATGGCGACTATTCGATGGACCATAGCTCGATCGTCTATGTGATGGACCCGAAGGGGCGTTTCACCGCCAGCTTCACCGGCGACGACACCCCGGCGCAGATGGCCGCGCGGCTGCAAAAGCTGCTGAGCTGAGAGGCTGCGCATATTTCGCGAGAGGTGCTTGGTTTCATCGAACGGCAGAGGCTCTTCGGCCTCGGGATCGGCTATGTCGATCTTCACTTGCTGGCCGTCGTTCGCCTGGCCGCGGGCACGGCGCGGTGGACGTGCGAGCGCCGCCTGCATGCGGCTGCCGATAGGGTCGGCGTGGCCGCGACGTTCCCGGGCGAAAGCTGAGTCTGCGCATCCCCGCATGCCCGATCCCGACCCGGTCGCGGTTGACAAACGCGCGGCCAGGCCGCGACAGTCGGCTGGCATTTCTGGAGATGTACGATGGGTCTCGATCTGTTGATCAAGAACGGCACCGTGGTGGACGGCTCGGGGCTGGCGCGCTATCGCGCCGATGTCGGCGTCAAGGACGGGCGGATCGTCGAGATCGGCCGGATCCGCGCCGCGGCCGAACGGGTCATCGACGCCGACGGGCTGATCGTGGCGCCGGGGTTCATCGACGGCCACACCCATATGGACGCGCAGGTCGCCTGGGACCCGCTCGGCAGCTGCTCATGCTGGCATGGCGTGACCAGTGTCGTCATGGGCAATTGCGGCTTTGCCCTGGCCCCGTGCAAGCCCGAAGACCGCGAATGGTTCGCGCGTTGCCTGACCGCGGTCGAGGACATCCCGACCGAGGCGATGCTGGCCGGCATCGAGTGGAGCTGGGAAACCTTTCCCGAATACCTGGCCAATGTCGAGCGCCTGCCCAAAGGCTTGAATTACGGCATGTATATCGGCCACTCGGCGCTGCGCATGTATGCGATGGGCAAGCGCGCCTTGACCGAGACGGCGAGCGAGGACGATCTGCGCCGCATGGAGCACGCGGTCGGCGAGGCGATCCGCGCCGGGGCGCTGGGCTTTTCCACCTCACGGGCGACGACCCATGTGACGCCCGACGACACCCCGGTCGCCAGCCGCATCGCCGATTGGCATGAGATCGACCGGCTGGTCGGGGCGATGGCGGCGCTCGATTCGGGGATCTTCCAGATCGGCCCGGACATTTCGGGCGGCGCGGCGCAACGCGCCTGCCTCGAAGAATTGCGCCGGATCGCGATCGACAGCGGCCGCCCGATCATGTTCGGCATGCTGGCGACCAAGCAGGGGATCGACCCGAACCCGTGGGACTACCAGACCCGCTTCATGGACGAGACGGTGGCGCTGGGCGGGCGCATGTACGGGCAGGCGACGACGCGGTCGATCAACGCCGTATTCTCATTGAAATCCTATCTGCCGTTCGACGTGCTGCCGGGCTGGAAGGCGATCCGCGCGCTGCCGCTGGCCGAGCAGCAGCGGCGTCTCGCCGATCCCGAAACGCGCCGCCGGCTGATTGCCGAGGAGGCGGGGATGAAGCCGCGCGACCGCACCCTGCAAGGCGGCGGGGCGGCGACCACCGACCCGCGCAAGCCCGATTACGACAATCTCTATCCGATGCTCGACGTCAATTGGGACGATCCGAGCGTCGGCGAACTGTCGCGCCGGAGCAATAAGCACCCGGTCGAGGTGATCCTCGATCTGGCGCTCGAAAACGCTAACCGCGTCTTTGTCCAGCCGATCGTCAACGAGCAGCCGGCCGATGTGCTGAACCTGCTCAAGCATCCGCGCACGCTCGCGACGTTTTCCGATTCGGGCGCTCATGTGTGCCAGGAGATGGGCTCGTCATTGCAGACCCATCTGTTGAGCTACTGGGTGCGCAACAAGCAGCAATTCACCCTCGAAGAAGCCGTGCGGATGCTGACCTTCGACAATGCCTCGGCCTGGGAGCTGCCCGATCGTGGGCTCTTGCGCACCGGCTATGCCGCCGATCTCGTCATCTTCGACGAGGCGGGGATCAAGCCGCAATTGCCGACGGTCGAGCAGGATCTGCCGGGTGGCGCGCGGCGGCTCGTGCAAAAGGCCGACGGCATCGCCGCGACCATCGTCAACGGCACCGTCGCGGTCGAGAACGGCGAGGCGACCGGCCAGTCCGCCGGCCAGGTGCTGAAGGGGCGGCTCGCCGGGTAACGGTCGCGGCGGCGCCGCCCCGCCTACGCCGGGCTCACCATTTGTTGCGCAATTCGCGCAGCTTCAGGAACACGGTGCGCTGGTCCGGATTGTCGGGAAGGTCGGGAAAGGCCTCGCGCAGGCGGCGGATCACCGACGGGCTCGACAGCCGGAAAAAGGTGTTGATCTCACGTTCCAGGGCCAAGGTCGTGACCAAGGCCCGGTTGGTGTCCTGCGTCTCGGCCTGCGGCAGCATCGCCTTGGCTTTGCCATTGTCGGGCTCGCGGTCGAGGGTGAAGGCGAGGTTGCGCGCGATGTAATCGTGGCCCGGATAGATCAGGGTTTCTTCCGGCAATTTGGCGAGCTGGCCGACAAAGGTATTATAGAGCTCGTTCGGATGGCCACCATTATGGCAATTGCCGGCGCCGGCGTTGAACAAAGTGTCGCCGCAGAACAGGGCCGGGGTGTCGCCATGCGCGGTGATGCAGATGTGTGACATCGTGTGACCTGGGGTGTCGAGGCATTCGAGCTCGACGGTCTTGCCGACCTTGATCACGTCGCCGGCGCGCAGCCCTTGGTTCATTTCCGGGATCTTGTCCCTGGCATTGACGTGGGCCAGAACCTTGGCGCCGGTCGCCGCGACCATCTGCGGGTTGCCGCCGGTGTGGTCGCGATGCTCATGGGTGTTGAGGATCTGGGTGATTGTCCAGCCCTTGGCCTTGGCCGCGGCCAGGCATTTTGCGTGGTCGAGCGGGTCGACCGCCAGCGCCTCGCCGGTTTGCGGGCAGGCGATCAGATAGTTGAAGTTGCGGCCGGCATTTGCGGTCCAGATCTGTTCGACGATCATTGCTCGTCCCTTTCGCGGGTGCCGATCGGAATGAAGAACCGGCGCGCTGCGGCGCCTCCCCCGCTTCTATTGCGCGGCGCCGGTCTTGTCCATCGCCCCGCATCGGTCTCGCCGTGGCCGCCCCCGATCGCGCCGGCCGGCTCGGTCCCGCCGGTTGACGCCCGTGATGAAGTGCCGCAGCCTGCCGTGAGGACTTTGTGGCAGCCGCCATCTAGTCTGTCGCACCGCGCGCGAGCCTAGGCATGATCGGCAACCGAGTGGATCGAACCATTTGCGATCGAGATCTGGTCGGGGGATGCCGGTGCTCTTTCGCCGCATACACCATGTTCGAAGTTGTTAACGGTTCCGGACACCGCAGGTTTTGACGTTTCCGGGACGACGGCTTTCCTAGTCTAGAGGACATGCGTTCATCCTTTCCCGTCGTTGTCGTCACCGGGGCGTCGAGCGGGCTCGGCGCCGCCCTGGCCCAGGCCTACGCCAAGCCGGGCGCGGTGATCGGGCTGCTCGGGCGTGATCGGGGCCGGCTGGCGGCCTCCGCCGAGGCCTGCGAGGCCAAGGGGGCCGGTACCCGGACGGCGGCGATCGACGTCGCCGACGCGGCGGCGATGGCCGACTGGCTCGGCCGGTTCGACCACGACCATCCGGTCGACCTGGTGGTCGCCAATGCCGGGATTTCGGCGGGGCCCGCCCCCGAAAGCCCGTCCGAGGGGGTCGAGACCGCGGCGCGCCAGATCCGCGTCAACCTGTTGGGTGCGATCAACACGGTCGAGCCGCTGCTGCCGGCCTTGTGCGCCCGCGGCCACGGGCGGGTGGCGGTGGTGGCCTCGATCGCCGCCTATCGCGGGCTGCCCTACAGCCCCGGCTATTGCGCGAGCAAGGCCGGGCTGCGCGCCTATGCCGAAGCGCTGCGGCCGCGCCTGGCGCCGCGCGGGGTCGGGGTGACGATTGTGTGTCCGGGCTTTTTCGATTCGCCGATGACCGACCGCTTCGACGGGCCGACCCCATTTCTCGCCAGCGGCGAGGCCGCCGCCCGCATCGTCAAGCGCGG
This sequence comes from uncultured Alphaproteobacteria bacterium, assembly GCA_963755435.1. Classification (GTDB taxonomy): domain Bacteria; phylum Pseudomonadota; class Alphaproteobacteria; order ATCC43930; family CGMCC-115725; genus AP-15. Next base: position 229,135 of record CAVWJX010000005.1, on the reverse strand, counting down.
CATCGATCACGGCCGCCGCCGGGTCGCCTTCCCCTGGCCGCTGGTGCTCGGCCTGCAATTTTGCGACGTCGCGCCGGCCTTCCTCGGCGACGCGATCCTGCGGCGCTTTCGCTTTCACATCCAGCCGGCCTGGTCGCCGGATGAATGAACCGCTGCAAGCCGCGGCCGGCGCGCTGCTGGCGCTGGCGGCGTGGCTGATCCCGCGCCGGGTCGCCAAGGCGCGGCTGCGCTGCCTGCCGGCGGTTTTGCTCGACCTGTTTCCGGTGGTGCTCGCCGCGGGCCTGCTGCTGATCGCCACTGGCCGGCCGATTTTTGCCGGGGTCGTGGTGCTGTCGCTCGGCGCCGGCCTGGCCCTAGCCGACTATGCCAAGCGCGAGGCGGTGCGCGAGCCGGTGGTGTTTTCCGACATGTCCGAGTTGCCGCATGTCTTTACCCACCCCCAGCTGTATCTGCCGTTCGCCGGGCCGGGGCTGGTCATCGGCGGGGCACTGGCGGCGATCGGCATCGGCATCGGGCTACTCGTGCTGGAGCCGGCATTATGGCCGCCGCGGGCAGCCTTGACGCTGCTCGCGGTGGCCGCTGTCTGGGGCGCCGGGGCGGTTCTGGCGCGCGAGCCGGCGCTGGGCCGGGCGGCCAAGATGCTGCGGCGCCTCGACCCGAGCGGCGAGCCGTTCGCCGACGCGGCGAGGCTCGGGCCGTTCGCGATCCTGCTGGTCTACGGGATTATCGCCCGCGCCGAACGCCGAGCCCGCCGCCGCCGCCACGCGCCGCCCGAGACGCCGGGCCGGCAGCTTTACGCCACCGCCGGTGCTCCGGCACCACGCGCGCGGTCGGGCCGACGCGCGGGCGCCGCCGCCGACGTGCCGCTGGTCCTGGTGCAGTGCGAATCGTTCTTTGACGCGCGCCGGGCCTCGCCGCGCCTGCCACCCGACCTGTTGCCGGGGTTCGACGCCTGTGTGGATGAGGGCGCCACCTTCGGCCGGCTCGAGGTCGCCGGTTGGGGCGCCAACACGATGCGCGCCGAATTTGCGGTACTGACCGGCATCCCCGATCAGGATCTCGGCTATGACCGGTTCAACCCTTATCACGCCTTTGCCCGGGCGCCGATCGCCTCGCTCGCCTGGCGGCTGCGCGCCGAGGGCTATCGCACCCTTTGCCTGCATCCATTCGACCGCGGCTTTTTCCACCGCCACCGGGTCATGCCGGCGCTCGGCTTCGAGCAGTTTCTCGGCCGCGAGAGTCTGGGCGGGCCCCGCCGGCCGCCCTATTTCGCCGATCCCGAACTCGCCCGACGGGTGCTGGCGATCCTCGACGAGGTCGGGCCGCGCACCTTTATTTTCGTCATCACCATGGGTAATCACGGACCCTGGCTCGAAGCCGGAGCGCCGATCGATCCCATTCTGCGGCAGCGCTTCGATCCGCACGGCATCCCCGAGGGCGGTCAATTGCTGCGTTATCTCGACGGCCTGGTCCGGTCGGACGAGATGCTGGAGATCTTGTCGGAGGGACTCGGGCCGCGGCGGCGCGACGGCGTTTTCGGCTTCTATGGCGACCACCTGCCAAGCCTGCCGCAGACCTTTGAGCATTTCGGCTTCGACGAGTGGGCCAGCGACTATGTCGTGCTCGACGGCGTCGCATCGCACCCCCGGCGGCTCGACCTGCCGGCCCATCTGCTGCCGCAGATCCTGCTCGACCGGCTGCGCCGCCGCGACGCGATCGAAACCCGCCAGGCCGAAGCGCTCGGCGCTGCTTGAGGCCGCTGCGGCATCAGCCGGATCGCCCGACCGAGCGAAATCGCCCGGGCGGCTCTATTTATCTTCAGCGCCCGATCGGATTACAGTGGCGGCGCGATGCTGAGCGTCAGCTGCGGGCTGACCATGGCCGATCGACGGAGATGGAGATTTCGATGTCAAGATTTCTGCCGGCGCTGCTTGCCGCCGCGCTGCTCGCCGCCGCCGGAGCGGCAGTGGCGCAGCCGCTGCCGACCAACAACCCGGCGGCCCAGGCCAATGTGCGCCAGAGCGAGCGCTATTCGCAGGTGCTGCGCAGCAGCCCGTCGTTCCGCGCCAAGCGCATGAAAGAGGAATGCGGGCCGATCACCGATCCGCAGCTGCACGCCCAATGTATCGCCTCGTTCAACGGTGACAGCGCGCCGCAACATTGAGGTTTTTCGACTGGAGGATTGCCGATGCCGAACCCCGCACCGGGCTTTGCCAGCCGCCCCGAGCACCGCGTCGACCTGGTGCCGGATCATCGGCGGATCAAGGTCATCTTTGCCGGAACCACGGTCGCCGACAGCGCCGCGACCTTGCGGGTCGAGGAAACCGGCCATGGCCCGGTCAATTACTTTCCGGCAAAGGATGTCCGGCTCGACCTGATGTCGCCGACCGCGCACCATTCGACCTGCCCGTTCAAGGGCGAGGCCTCGTATTGGACGATTGCGGCGCCGGGCGAGGCGCCGGGCCAAGGCGAAACCCGCCGCTCGGAGAATGCGGTCTGGGGCTATCCGACGCCCTATGACGAGGTGGCCGGGCTCGCCGGCTACTACGCCTTTTATCCGAGCCGGGTCGACGCGATCACCACCGATTGAGCGTCCCGGCGCCGTGCATCTGACCCAGAATTGGGAGATCGGCAAGCCCGGCGCCGCCGCGCGCGGCGGTATCGTTGCCGCACAGAACCGCGTTGCCGCCACGGTCGGCGCCGAGGCGCTGGCTGCCGGCGGCAGTGCCGTCGACGCCGCGATCGCCACCGCACTGGCGCTGGCCGCGGTCGAGCCATGGAACAGCGGGCTCGGCGGCATCGGCTTCATGGTCGTGCATCGCGCCGGCGCCGACCACGCCGAGGCCATCGATTTCGGCCCGGTGGCGCCACGCGGCCTCGATCCGGCCGCCTACCCGCTGACCGGGGCCAGCAAGACCGAGCTGTTCACCTGGCCGCAGGTCGCGGGCGACCGCAACATCCACGGCCCGCTCGCCTTTGCGATCCCGAGCTCGGTGCGCGGCTATGCGGCGGCGGTCGAGCGCTTTGGCCGGATGCCGTGGCGCGAATTGGTGATGCCCGCCGCGGCCTTGGCGCGCCAGGGCGTGCCGGTCGACTGGTTCACCATGGTCAAGGTTGCCGTCGCGGCGGCGGAATTGCGTCTCTATGACGAGAGCCGGCGGATTTGGCTGCCCGACGGGCTGCCGCCGGTCTGCCCGCCCGGGCCCGAGATGATGAACCTATCGCTCGGCCGGCTCGCCGACACCCTGGAGCGCCTCGCCGCGGCCGGCCCCGATGATTTCTACACCGGCGAGATCGCCCACTCGATCGTTGCCGATGTGCGCGCCGCCGATGGCGTGCTTTCGGCCGAAGACCTCGCCCATTGTCGGGCGCGGGTCATGCCGGCACTGGCGATCCCCTATCGCGGCGCGACCCTGCAAGGGGCGCCGGGCATGACCGCCGGCCCGACCCTGGCCTTCGTCCTCGAACGGCTGCGGCGCCAGCAGTTTTCAGCAGCGCCAGACCTCGCCTATTTCACCGCGCTGATCGAGGCTCTGCGCGCGGCCTATGCCGACCGGCTTGATCATGCCGGCGATGTCGAAGCCGGCCTGCCGACCTCGACCAGCCACATCACCGCGATCGACCGCGACGGCACGATCGCGGCGTTGACGACGACGCTGCTGTCGAGCTTCGGCAGCCGCTATGTGCTGCCCGGCACCGGCATCCTGATGAACAACGGCGTCATGTGGTTCGACCCGCGTCCGGGGCGGCCGAATTCGATGAGCCCCGGCAAGCGCGCGCTGACCAACATGTGCCCGGTGGTCGCCATGCGCGACGGCCGGCCGTGGTTCGGGGTCGGCGCCTCGGGCGGCCGGCGCATCCTCGCCGCGGTCTTGCAGATGGCGAGCTTTGTCGTCGATTTCGGCATGGACCCGATTGCGGCGGCTCACCATCCCCGCATCGATGTCAGCGGCGGCGATCGCTTCTCGATCGACCACCGGCTGCCCCCGGCGATCGCCGGGCCGCTCGCGGCTTGGCCTGGCGCCGCTCTGGTCGAGCACGACGTCTTCCCGATCCGGTTCGCCTGCCCGAACATGGTGCTGCGCGACGATGATGGGCTCAATCACGGCATCTCCGACGTCATGTCGCCGTGGTCGGCCGCCGTCGCCGAGCCCAACTGACCGCGCTTACGCCGCGTCGTGAAAGATGATGCCGAGGGTGTAGCGCTCGCCGCCGCGGATGCGGCTGACCCCGTGGCGCATGGTCATCCGATAGGCGCCGCGCACACCATCGACCGGGCGGTGATGCACCGGGAAGATTACCGCCTCGCCCTGGCGCAGCGGCACGACCTCGGCGCGCGCCTGCAGTCGCGGCCGTTGCTCGACCAAGAGGAATTCGCCGCCGGTGAAGTCGTTTGCGGGATCGCTCAGCAGCACCGTCAGCTGCAATGGAAAGACCAGTGCTCCGTAAAGATCCTGGTGCAGGCAGTTGTAGTCGCCGGCGCCGTATTTGAGGATCAGCGGGGTCGGCCGCTGCTGACCCGCCTGGTGGCAGCGGGCGAGATAGGCGTCGAGCGCCGCCGGGAATTTTTCGTCTTCGCGCAGCCGCTGGCGCCAGCGATTGGCGATCGGCGCCAAATGCGGGTAGATCGCCCGGCGCAGCGCCTCGACCGTCGGCGGCAGCGGGTAGCGGAAATATTTGTACTCGCCGCGTCCATAGCCATGGCGCTGCATGACGACCCGGCTGCGAAACGCCTCGTCATTGGGATAATGCCCGGCAAGGTCGCGGCATTGCGCGGTGTCGAGCAGGGCCGGAACCGTGGCGTAGCCGCGCTCGTCGAGCGCCGCCGCCGCCGCCGGCCAGTCGATGCCGGCGACGCGGTCGGCCGCCGCCTCAGGCGGCTGCATCGGCCGCCGCCGCCCGTTCGCGCTCGAGCAAGGCGCGCTTGCGCTCCAGCCCCCACCGATAGCCGGCGAGGTCGCCATCCTCGCGGATCACCCGATGGCACGGCACCAGCAACGCCAGATTGTTCGCGGCACACGCCTGGGCCACCGCGCGCACCGCCCGGGGCTGGCCCAATAGCCGCGCGATCTCGCTGTAGGTCGCGGTCTGGCCGAGCGGGATTTTTTGCAGCGCCCGCCACACCCGCGCCTGAAACGCGGTGCCGCGGATGTCGAGCGGCAGATCGAGCGTGCGGCCGGGATCGGTGATGAAGCGCACGACCTGGTCGGCCCAGTCCTTGAGCCCAGCGTCGTCGTCAATTACCGACGCCGCCGGAAAACGCTGGCGGACCATCGCCGCCAAAGGCTCGCGATCGTCGCCCAACGCGGTCAGGCACACCCCGCGCGCCGTGGCCGCGACCAGGGCCCAGCCGAGCGGGGTTGCGACCGTCACATAGCGGACCGTCTCGCCGGCGCCGCCGCGCCGCCGCGCCGCCGGGGTCATGCCGAGTGCCGCCGGTGCCGCGTCATAGGCGCGCGAACTCGACCCGAACCCCGCCGCATAGACCGCCTCGGTCACCTTTTCGCCATTGTCGAGCCGCTGGGCAAATTGGCCGAGCCGGTGGGTGCGGGCATAATCGCGCGGTGTGGCACCAGTGATCTGCTTGAACACCCGGTGAAAATGAAAGCGGCTGACCCCCGCCGCATCGGCGAGTTCGCCGAGGCTCGGCATCGTCTCGCCTGTTCGCAACAGCGCGCACGCCTTCCCGATCGCCGCCAGATGGCGCGAGGCAGTCGAGGCGTCGGTCGGGCGACAGCGCTTGCACGCCCGCAGCCCGGCGGCTTCGGCCTCTGCCGTGGTCGCGAAAAACGCCGTGTTGGCGCGCAACGGCCGCCGCGACGGGCAGCCCGGCCGGCAATAGACCCCGGTCGTGCGCACCCCATAAAAAAAGCTGCCGTCGGCGCCGGGGTCGCGGCTCTCGACCGCCGCCCAGCATTTCTCGAGATCGAGCATCGTCATCTCCTGCGCATCATCCATGAGCGCAAGATGGCGCAGCGGCGCCGGATGCTCTACCCGTCGCTTGCTTTCTAATTCCCGAACCTCGTGCGCTAATAGAGCCCAAAGCCGCTACTCCCAGTCGTCATCACCGGGCTCGTCCCGGCGACCCACGCCGTTCTGCGGCCCCGTCCGGGCACGTGGATGGCCGGGACCAGCCAGGACAAGCCCGGCCATGACGCCCTGATAAGGCGATGGTGGTGCACGCGTTCCTTATGCTGATCGTACGACGGTATGAAATGACCCTATGCGCCGTTGGCGTAGCGCTTGGGCAGCATTGCGTGAATGCCCTTGTTGCCGTCGACCAGCTGGGTCACCCGCATGTCGACAGCGAGGCTGCAGAACATATAGGCGTCCTCGCGCCCGAGCCCCATGCGCTCGCCGATCAGCGCGATCATCCGGCGCAAGGCGGTCTTGGCCGCGTCGTCGAGATCTTCGTCAAAGCCCATCGTGATCAGATGGGTCGGGGTTTCCGCGCGCGGCAGATCGAGCTTCAAGTCGCGGCGCAAAGTTAGGCGGAAGGTGCCGGTCAATGCGGTTTCGAGCGCGGTCACGCAGACCTCGCCGTCACCCTGCACGCCGTGCCCGTCGCCGGCCGAAAACAGCGCACCCGGCGTCCACACCGGCAGATACAAGGTGGTGCCGGCGGTCAGTTCCTTCAGATCCATGTTGCCGCCGAACTCGCGCGGCACGATCGAGGTGACCGCGCCATAGGCCGGTGGCGGCGCCACCCCCATGACCCCGAAAAACGGGGCGAGGTCGATCTCCGCCCCCCACGGCACGGTGGCGATGCCGCGCTGGCGGTCGATCGCGGTATGCCAGATGCGGCGCACCGGAAAGTCCTCGGGCAGCGTGCCGGAAAGCGGGCGGATGCGGGTGTAGCCCCAATTCTGCCGCGGATCGATGGACAGGATCTCGATCGCCAGCACGTCGCCGGGCTCGGCCCCCTCGACCGCGATCGGGCCCGTCAGGATGTGCGCGCCGAGCTTTGGTTCGAGGCCTTGATGGATCGCCAGATGGTCGGGAAGTATATCGAAGCGCCCGTCCGCCCGCAGCGCTTCGGGCGGCAGCACGTCGGGCCCGCCCGAGACGCTGTCGACGGTCACCGTGTCGCCCGAGGCGACGGTCAGCACCGGCTTCAGCCCGGCGTCGAAAAACCCCCAGTGGCAAGTCTCGGGGCTGGCCCGCAAGACGTGATGCTGCGACATCGGCAAACTCCCTCGGCTGATCAAGGCCCGATCCTAGAGCCTGCGGCGAATTCTGCGCAGGCCTTTCCGCACCCATCCGCATACCAGGGCGATGGCTGGGGCGGTGCGGCGGCGGCGTGGCGCGCGCGGCCCGATCCCGGTATCCTGTGAGGCATGAGCGAGCAACCTGAGAACGGCGCCGCCGGCCCCGACTACCGCCATTTGGCCGACGCCGAGAAGGCGCCGCTGGTGCGCGGCATCTTCGACAGCGTGGCGCAGCGCTACGATCTGATGAATGACCTGATGAGCGGCGGCATCCATCGGCTGTGGAAGGCCGAGATGATCGCCTTGCTGAAGCCGCGCCCCGGCCAGCGCCTGATCGACGTGGCCGGCGGCACCGGCGACATCGCGCTGCGCGCGCTGAAGCGCCTGGTACCAGAGGGCGGCCGCGTCGCCGACCAGGCTGGCCCGGGCCGTGCCGTCGTCTGCGACACGAACGAACGCATGCTCGAGATCGGCCGCGCCCGCGCGCTCGACCGCGGCATCCTCGCCGGCATCGAATGGCTCGGCGCCGACGCCGAGCGGCTGCCCTTCGCCGCGCGCAGCTTCGATCTCTATACGATCGGCTTCGGGCTGCGCAACGTCACCCGGATCGCGGCGGCGCTGGCCGAGGCGCGGCGGGTGCTGAAACCGGGCGGCCGCTTCCTCTGCCTCGAATTCACCCCGGCGGTGGCGCCGCTGCTGCGCCCGCTTTACGACAGCTACAGCTTTCTTGTCGTGCCCTTGCTCGGGCAGATCGTCGCCGGTGATCGCGCGGCCTATACCTACCTGGTCGAGAGCATCCGCGGGTTCCCGCGTCAGAGCGAGCTGGCCGAAATGATCGCGGCCGCCGGGCTCGGGCGGGTCCGATACCGCAATCTGACGGGGGGGATCGCTGCGCTTCACTCGGCCTGGCGCCTCTGAGGCCGTGCGATCCCGGTTCAGGCTGCTGCGCAGCCTGCGCAACCTGTGGCGGCTGGCCGCGATCGGGCTGATCCTGGCGCGCCACGATGCGGCGTTTGCGTTTGCCGGAGTGCCGGTTCTGGCCTCCGGCCTGCGCATCGCCCGGCTGTTCGTGCTGCGCCCGCCGACCGCCGCGGCGCGTCCGGGCCAGCGGCTGGCGGCGGCGCTCGACGAGATGGGGCCGAGCTTTGTCAAGCTCGGCCAGCTGCTGGCGACCCGCGCCGATCTCCTGGGCGAGGAGATCGCGGTCGATCTGGCGAGCCTGCAGGACCGGCTGCCGCCCTTTCCCGGAGCCCTGGCGCGCGCCGCGATCGAAGCCGAGTTCGGGCGGCCGCTCGAGACCCTCTTTGCCGCGTTCGACGAAACCGCGGTGGCCGCCGCCTCGATCGCCCAGGTTCACTTCGCCGAAACCATCGATGGGCAGGAGGTCGCGGTCAAGGTGCTGCGCCCGGGCGTGGCCGAGGCGTTCGCCCGCGACCTTGATCTGTTTATGTGGCTCGCCGGCCTGGTGGAGCGTCTCTATCCGCCGTCGCGACGCCTGAAGCCGGTCGAAATCGTCGAGACGCTGGCCGAAGTCGTCCGTTTCGAGATGGATCTGCGCTTCGAGGCCGCGGCCGCCTCCGAGCTCGCCGAGAATTTTGCCGGCGACCCCGGTTTTCGCGTGCCGCGGATCGACTGGCAGCGCACCGGGAACGGGGTGCTGACCCTGGCCCGGATCACCGGCATCCGCATCGACGACCGGGTGGCTCTGCTCGCCGCCGGGCACCGGATCGACGACCTCTTGGCCAAGGCCGCCGCCGCGTTTTTCAACCAGGTGTTCCGCGACGGCTTTTTTCATGGCGACATGCACCCCGGAAACATGTTCGTCGATGCCACCGGGGCGATCGTCGTCGTCGATTTCGGGATCATGGGCCGGCTCGACCGCACTACCCGCTACTACCTCGCCGACATGCTGATCGGGTTTTTGTCGGGCGATTACCGGCGGGTTGCCGAAATCCATTTTGCCGCCGGCTACGTGCCGCCCGACCGCTCGGTCGACGCCTTCACCCAGGCCTGCCGGGCGATCGGCGAGCCGATCCTCGGGCGCCCGCTGCAGGACATCTCGGTGGCGCGGCTCCTGGCCCAGCTGTTCCAGGTCACCGAGCAGTTCGGCATGGAGACCCAGCCGCAGCTCTTGCTGCTGCAAAAGACCATGGTGCTGATCGAAGGCATCGGCCGGCGGCTCGACCCGGAGATCAACGTGTGGAGCTTGGCGCGACCGCCGATCGAGGCCTGGATGCGCGACAATCGCGGCCCCGAGGCGCAGCTGCGCCAGCGGCTCGAAACCTTTGCCGACATGGCCCGGCGGGTGCCGGCGCTGATCCGCGGCCTCGAAACCCTGGTCGGCGACATGTCGCGCGAGGGGGTCATCGTGCACGCCGAGTTGATCGTCAAGCACGCCTCCGAGCAGGCCAAGCGCGCCTGGCTCCTGGTGCTGCCGCTGTACATTTCGGCCCTGGCCCTGGCGGCGATCGCCATCGTCCTGTTGCTGCGACACTAGCGTGCTATGGTCGGGGCGAGTTCGCAGCGCTTCGCCTCTTTTGCCTCAATTCACCGGAGCCGCAGATGAAGATCAGCAAAATCGAGACCGGCATCGTGGCGTTGCCCAATGACGAGCCGCTCGCCGGCTTTTCGGAGAACCCGAACGCCAAGAACCCGATCGTCTGGCTGCGGCTCGGCACCGACGAGGGCATCGAGGGGCTCGGCGTCACCTATTTCGGCGGCGCCTTGACCCGCACCCTGCGCGATGCGGTCGACGAGCTCGGCGCATTGGCGATCGGCGAGGACCCGATGCGGGTCGAGGCGGTGGCGGCAAAGTTGCGCGCGGCGGCGGTCTCGGCCGGGCCGGCCGGGATGTTCACGATGGCGCTGTCGGCGATCGACGTCGCCATGTGGGACATCAAGGGCAAGGCCACGGGCCTGCCATTGTGGAAATTGTTGGGCGGCGGGCGCGACCAGATCGCGACCTATGCCAGCGGGGCGTTGCGCCGCGGCCTCAAGCTCGGCGAGGCGGTCACCGCCGCCGGGCGGCTGCGCGAAAAGGGCCACCGCCAAGCCAAGATGCAGCTGGGATTGCCCGGCGTTACCTCGCCAGCGCGCGAGGTCGAGCAGGCCCGGCTGATCAGAGAGGCGGTCGGCCCCGACATGGATCTGATGTGCGACATCAACCAGCGCTGGCGGCCGGAGCAGGCGATCGACATCGGCCGCCGGGTCGAGGATGCCGGCGTCGGCCTCTTTTGGCTCGAAGACGTGACGACGCATGACGACTATGCTGGGCTGGCGCGCGTCGCCGCGGCATTGTCGACCCCGGTCGCCGGCGGCGAGTACCTATGGGGGATGGTGCCGTTCCGCCACATGGTCGAAGCCCGCTCGGTCGATATTGTGATGATCGACCAGGTGCGCTCGGGCGGGATCACCCCGTGGCTCAAGATCGCCGGCATGGCCGAAGCGTTCAACCTGCCGGTGGTCAGCCACGGCGTGCCCGAGATCCATGTCCATCTGGTCGGCGCCGTGCCAAATGGCCTGACCGTCGAATACATGCCGCGTCTGTTCCAGTTGTGGGAAGAGGTTCCGGTGCCGAACAATGGCCTGCTGGCGATGCCGACCGCCCCCGGCCTCGGCCTCAAATTCAGCGATGACGCGATCAAGCGGTTCGCGGTCGGGTGACGCCCGGCGCGCCCCACGGCGCGGGCACCGATAGCCCCGGCCGCCCCTGTTCCACCTGTTATTATCAGGTGGGGATCAGGCGGCACCAATTCCGTCGACCCCATTCCACCCCGCTCGCGGACAGCGATCCCGGCAAGAATATAATGTGATTATGGCAATTGCGTGTGGGCTGCCTGGTCTCGGGGCTTACGCCGCAGCGGCGTTTTGCGCCGGGCGTGGAAGCCGCCTTCGAGGTCTTCGATCAAAGTGCCGCCGATTTCACAACACTCCGCCACCGGGTCGGAGCGTGGTCGCCCGAGCCGGTCTCAACCCCACGCGCTCGACGGCAAAGCCGAATTGCGAGGCGCGGTTCCGCCGCAGCACGCTATACTATAACCCGCCCCCAATGGATTTACCGCCCCGATAATAGACTTATGAATGTTTCGGATTCGCTTTCCATAATGGAGTTTATGCGACCTCAGTCGAGAGAACGGGCGGCGACGCAGGCACAAGATTTTGAATGTTGGAAAACAGGGGACGAAACGCCTTGTCGAATTTTTCCAACGTATCTTTTAGCCATGCGAACTGGTGTGCCCAATCGCTCTCGTCATAGGGGTCAACAGACCTATACAGGAGAACACGAGACGCCTTTCTGTCGGGCATTTCGCGCCACTCAAGCGGTGAGCCTACAATCGTCTCGACACTGTTCTTGTCTGCGATAAGGTCATTGAAGAGCTTTTTCGCATCGCCCGAGTTGATTGTCAGCTCGACGCCGATTTTGTTGTCCCGAGTTATAATGAGTGCCGCCGTGTGCGCGCGGGCGGTGCCGATGCTGAAGCTATACCAATGGTCGCGGGATGGTTTTTGCGGGCGTAATTTGCTTTTTTGTTCCTGCAAATAGGAGCGGAACGCAGTCCAATATTTGATACGTAGATTTTGCGACGGGGTTCCTTCGTCATCGGCCAAGGTTTCCGCCGCATGGCGGACTGTGGTTTGCCAATCATTAGGCTGGCAGACAACGTTAAAGCGTGGCGCGGCCGGTGATTTGCCAATTCGCCAAAGCTCAATTTCAAGGCCAAAAAATTGTGCAGATTTATCGGCCATCTGATTGAGCCAATCGAGAGCCGCCCGATGTTCTTCACAGAATTTTTCTGATATCCATACAATGGTACTGGCTTTTAACCCTGCGGCATAGGTCAACAATTGACCAAGATGCTTGTGGTCGGTTTTCTCAATTTGGTTTTCGATGAGCACCCAACTATCTTTCTCTGCTGTATTCTTGCAGAGAATATCTGCACGAAACGGGCCAACATCTTTTTCTTGCGCCTCTAGCTCTAAGTCAATGCCAAGGGTTTCGCTCAATACCTCAAGATTTTCTGGCTCTGCCAGCCACGGGGTAAAATGCTTATCCTCGCTAGTCCATATGGAGCGCAAATCAACGCGCTGGATACGCCCAAGTTTCTCCATTTTCACCCCCTGATCGGCGCGGCCTTCGGATTATGTCACTAAGACGCAGTTTTTCCAACTGGAGAGCGGGCGCGGGTCGCAACGAGAAGGTGCGAACGGCCTCCGGCTGTTCATAATTCAACACTTTCGGCTGAGAATCTCGGCATTGATAACATTGGGTTTTTCTGCTGCAAAAGATAGGTTCAAAATTACGCGGCGCCGCGCGGACAAGGGCGGCAAGCGATCAACCCCGCCTGCACAAAGTCTCCTAAAACGGGACGGTTGTGGCTTAGGCGGCGGTTTTGCGCAGGGCGTGGAAGCCGCCTTCGAGGTCTTCGATCAGATCCTGCGGGTCTTCGAGGCCGATATGGAGGCGCAGGGTCGGGCCTTCGGGCTCCCAGCTGGTGGCGCTGCGGATGCGCCCTGGCGTGGTCGGCTGGATCAGGCTCTCGAACCCGCCCCAGCTGGCGCCGATGCCGAACAGGTCGAGCGCGTCGATCAGCGCATAGACCGCCGCCTTGGGCGCCGGCTTCAGCACCACGCCGAAGAGCCCGCTGGCGCCGAGGAAATCGCGCTTCCACAAGGCATGGCCCGGATCGTCGGGCAAGGCCGGGTAGAGCACCCGCGACACTTCGGGCCGGGTCTGCAGCCAGCGCGCGACTTCGAGCGCGTTCTTCTGGTGGCGTTCCAGCCGCACGCTCAGGGTGCGCAAGCCGCGCAGCGCCAGATAGACGTCGTCCGGCCCGGCGCAATGGCCGAGATCGGCGGCCATGGTGCGCACCGGCTCGTACATCTCCTTGGTGGTGATGACCGCCCCCAGCATCACGTCGGAATGGCCGACGATGTATTTGGTCGCGGCATGGATCGACACGTCGACGCCACGCGCGAAAGACGGGAACAGCCACGGCGAGGCCCAGGTGTTGTCCATCAGGACCTTGGCGCCGGCGGCGTGGGCCGCCTCGGCGATGGCCGGTACATCCTGCACCTCGAAGGTCAACGAGCCCGGCGATTCGACATAGACGACCTTGGTGTTGGGGCGCATCAGCCGGGCGATGCCCTCGCCGATCAGCGGATCGTAATAGGTCGTGGCGACGCCACAGCGGGTCAGCACCTTCTCGCAGAAATTGCGCGCCGGCCCGTAGACCGAATCGACCATCAGCACGTGGTCGCCGCATTTGAGGCAGGCCTGCAACGGTGCGGTGACCGCGGCGAGGCCGGACGACATCAGCATCGCGCGATAGCCGCCCTCGATCGCCGCCACCGCCTCCTCGAGGGCAAAGGTGGTCGGCGTGCCCAAGAGGCCGTAGCGGATGACGTCGAAGCGCTGGCCCGGCGCGCGCTTTGCCTCCCACTCGGCCATGTTCGCCGACAGGATCGTCGAGGCGTGATAGACGGGCGGGTTGACCGCACCATGATGCGCCTCGGGGTGGCGCCCCAGATGGGTCAAGAGCGTATCTTTGCGATAACTCCGCGGCCGGTCGTCGCTTTTCATAAGGCTCTACTCCCGCATCGCAGTCTCGCCCGCGCCAAGCGGCCGGGCACGCAAGCGCGAGATTACATCGGCCGCGCGGCGCGCGCATCGGCCTCGCTCGGCGAGTGCCGCGGGCCTGGCCGCGGACTTGGCCGCTCGGGCCACAAGCCCGCCTTGCAATCGCCGCTTTTGCCAGAAGACAATCCGATTCGAAGCTCGCAACCCGTCGCGTTGGTCGATCGCGATCCGGCCAAAGCGATCCTGTTCCGCCCCGAATCTCGACCCACGGGGAGCGCCGATGAGATTAGCAATCCTGGTCATCATGGCGGCGGCGCTGGCGGCCTGCTCGAGTTCGTCGACGGCGCAGCCCGGCCCGACCGAATCGGCAGCGATGGTCCGCAAGAACTGCAACGACCCGCACTGGCGCCAGCAGAATCTCGGCCTGTGGTACTCGATCTGCCCGACGCCGATGCGCTGGTAGGCGGCGCGCCCCGGTTCAGAACTTTTTGAAGCATTCGCGGCCGGTGCCCTTCAGCACCTGGCAGTCGGCGACGATCTCGGTGCCTTTTTTGTCGGGGGCGATCTGCACGACATAGCTCTTGCCGTTCTTGCAGCGCACGCTCCAGTAGGCCGCACCCCTGGCCCTGCCGGTGTGGGTCACGCCCATCGGAAACGCCGATACGCCGACGCAGCCGTGGCGAACGCTGCTGGCGAGCACTTGGGTTTGGCGAGCCGGCGGCAGCGCCAGCAGGCGGTCGTTCATCGGGTTGCCCGACTTCGCGGCCAGCGCCCCGGCCGATCCCGAACCCGCCGCCAGCAGCAACACCGCCAGCAGCAACGCCCACCCGCGCATGTCCTGCCTCACCCGAACGCCTCAAGCCCGAGAGTATCGTTCCGGCGGGGCCGCGGCAACGCGCTGGTGGGTGCCGATCGGCCGAAGCGAGCGCGGCGTTGGCAGCAGCGCGATCGCGCTCACCCCTGACCCACGGCGCGGCTGCGTACGGCCGGCGCCGGGACCCGGGCAAGGCCGAGATGGTCGCGCAACGAGGTGCCGCTGTAGTCGCGGCGGTAGAGCCCGCGGCGCTGCAATTCCGGCACGACCTCGTCGACGAAATCGGCAAAGCCGCCGGGAAAGTAGGGCGGCAGGATGTTGAACCCGTCGGCCGCGCCGGCGGCGAACCATTCTTCGAGGATGTCGGCGATGCGCTGCGGGGTGCCGCTGACGACCCAGTGGCCGCGCGCCGCGGCGGTCAGGTTGTAGAGGTCGCGCAGGGTCATCCGCTCGCGCCGCGCGGTCTCGAACAGCACCCGCGAAAAGGTGCGGCTGTTGCCGTCAGCCGGCGGCGCCGGCACCGGCCCGTCGAGCGGATGGCCGGAGACGTCATAGCCGATCCGGCTCGACACCAGGACCGCGGCGTTGCTCGGGGTCAGCCAGCTCTGCAGCAGGGAGAGCTTGTCCCTGGCCTCGGCCTCGGTCCGGCCGATGATCGGCATGACCCCGGGCAGCACCGCCAGCGCCTCGGGCGGGCGGCCGTATTTGCCCATGCGCCCCTTCAGTTCGGCATAGGCGGCCTTGGCGCTATCCAATTCCTGCACCACCGAAAACACCACATCGGCGGTGCGCGCCGCCAGATCGAGCCCGGAGGGCGAGCCGCCGGCCTGGATGATGACCGGGTGGCCCTGCGGCGAGCGGGCGATGTTGATCGGCCCCTCGACCTGGAAGAACCGCCCCTTGTGGTGCAACGGCTGGACCCGCGCCGGGTCGATGTAGATGCCCGAGCCCTTGTCGGCGACGATCGCGCCATCGTCCCAGCAATCCCACAGCCCGCGCACGACATCGACGAATTCGTTGGCCACTTCGTAGCGCAGCTCATGTTCCATGTGCCGTTCGCGGCTGAAATTGAGCGCCGCCTTGGCGAGCGAGCTGGTGACGACGTTCCATGCCGCCCGGCCGTTCGAGAGATGGTCGATCGAGGCGAAGGTGCGGGCCACGTGATAGGGTTCGGCAAAGCTGGTCGACACCGTGGCGCCGAGGCCGATATGCCGGGTCGCGGCGCTGAGCGCCGAAATCAGGGTGGTCGGCTCGAACCGGCACAGAAACGACGGATGGTCGCCCGGATCCATGACCAGCCCGTCGGAGATGAACAGGAGGTCGAACTTGCCGCGCTCGGCGATGCGGGCGATTTCCTGCGTCACCGCCAGATCGAGGTTGCTGACCGCGGCACCCGGATAGCGCCACCCGGCCGAATGATTGCCGGTGCCGAGGACGAAGACGCCAAGATGCATCTGACGCTGGGCCGCACTCATGCTTCAGCTCGCTCCTCTCGCCAGGGTTTGGCACCTCCGCCTCTGCCGGAATCGCCAATGCCGGGACACGATCGGAGAATGGCACGAACCTCGACGCTCCGCACCACCATCGGCATGATTTGCCGATGCGGCGAGGTTATATTGCCGAGCGATAAACTGCGGGCCAGCACCGATGACCACAGCGCGGCAATTGCGTCTTGGCGCCTTTATGCGGCCGGTCGGCATCCACACCGCGTGGTGGCGCTATCCGGGCGCTGCCCCCGACGCCAACTTCAACCTGGCGCACCTGGTCCGCTTCGCGCAGACCCTGGAGCGCGGCCGGTTCGACGCCTGGTTCATGGCCGACCACCTCTCGGTCTTGAACATGCCGATGGCGGCGTTGAAGCGCAGCGCCACGGTTACCTCGTTCGACCCGTTGACGCTGCTGCCGGCGCTGGCGATGGTGACCCGGCATCTCGGGCTGATCGCCACTGCCTCCACCACCTTCGAGCCGCCCTATCTGATCGCGCGCCGGTTCGCCTCGCTCGACCATTTGAGCGGCGGACGCGCCGGGTGGAACCTCGTCACCACCTCGAACCCCGATGCGGCGCTCAATTTCGGCATGACCGAGGCGATGGAGCATGGCGAGCGCTATCGCCGGGCGCGCGAATTTTTCGATGTGGTGACCGGGCTGTGGGACAGCTGGGCCGACGACGCCTTCATCCGCGACGTCGAGAGCGGCATCTATTTCGACCCCGAACGGCTGCACGTCCTCGATCACGAGGGCGAGTTCCTGTCGGTGCGCGGCCCCTTGAATATCGCCCGCCCGGTCCAGGGCTGGCCGGTCATCGTCCAGGCCGGCGCCTCCGAAGCCGGGCGCCAGCTCGCCGCCGAGACCGCCGAGGTGATCTTTGCCAGCGGCGGCAATCTCGCCGACGCGCAGGCGTTTTATGCCGACGTCAAGGGGCGGATGGCGCCGCTCGGGCGCGACCCCGAGCATATGAAGATCATGCCCGGCGCGCTCGTTGTGGTCGGCGACACCGCCGCCGAGGCGCGCGGCAAGCGGGCGCTGCTCGACAGCCTGGTCCACCCCGATAGCGGCCTCGCCTCGCTGTCGATCGCGCTGGGCCACGACGCCTCGGGGTTCGACCTCGACGGGCCGTTGCCCGAGATCCCGGAATCGAACGCCAGCAAGAGCGGCCGCCAGCGGGTTATCGACTCGCGCCCGGCGCGACCACCTCTCGGTGCGTGAACTGGCCCGCATCGCCGGCAGCTATGGCGGGCTCGCGCTGGTCGGCACGCCCTCGATGATCGCCGACCAGATGGAGGAATGGTTCGAGGGCCGCGCCTGCGACGGGTTCAACATCATGTTTCCCTACGTTCCGGGCGGCCTCGACGACTTCGTCGACCGCGTCGTCCCCGAATTGCAGCGACGCAGTCTCTTCCGCCGCGAATACGAAGGCCAAACCTTGCGCGAAAACCTCGGCCTCCCGCGCCCCGAAAATCGCTTTTTCGAGAAGCGCGGGTTCTGACCGCAAGCGGAACCTTGGCCGCAAGCCGGCTTGCGACTTCAGGTCAGCAACTTTTCCAAAGTCGCCAAGGTGTCGGCTTCGCCGACCGGCTTGTCCCAGCGGATGCGGTGGACCCGCGGGAAACGCATCGCCACACCCGATTTGTGGCGGGTTGAGCGGTGCACGCTGTCGAAGGCGATCTCGAGCACGATCTCGGGCGCCACTTCGCGCACCGGGCCGTAGCGCTCGACCGTGTGGTTGCGCACCCAGCGGTCGAGGCGGCGCAATTCATCATCGGTAAAGCCCGAATAGGCCTTGCCGACCGGCACCAGCCGGTCGCCGGCCCAGGCGCCGAAGGTGTAGTCGGAATAGAATGACGAGCGCTTGCCGTGGCCGCGCTGGGCGTACATCAGCACCGTGTCGAGGGTCAAGGCACCGCGCTTCCACTTGAACCACGGGCCCTTCGGCCGGCCGGCGACGTAGAGCGAGTTGGCCCGCTTCAGCATCAGCCCCTCGATGCCGCGCTCGCGCGCGCCGTCGCGCAGTTGGCGCAGCTCGTCCCAGCCGGAGAACGGCACCAGCGGCGACAAATCGAGGCCGGGTCGCGGCGCCCGTGCGTACCAGGCTTCGAGCCGCTTTCGGCGCTCGGCGAAAGCCAAGCCGCGCAGATCCTCGCTGCCCTCGCGCAGGATGTCGTAAAGGCGCACCGCTGCCGGAAACTCGGCCACCATCTTCGCGGTCGGCGTCTTGCGGTTCAGTCGCTGCTGCAAATCGTTGAACGGCGCCACCGCGCCATCGCGCACGACCAGGAGCTCGCCGTCGAGGGTGACCGCGTCGGACACCGTCTCGTCCGGCATGGTCCCGTCTGGCATGGTCCCGTCTGGCATGGCCGCGCCGATCTCCGGAAAGGCCGCGCCGATCTCGTCGCCGGAGCGCGAATAGAGCCGCTTGTGGCCGCCGCGGGCGACCAGCTGGACGCGGATGCCGTCCCATTTCCACTCGGCCAGGTAATCGCGCGGATCGAGTGCGGCGAGTTCGGCGTCGTCGAGCGGCTGGGCCAGCATCAATGGGCTGAAATTCGGCAGCTCGCCCGGCTGCGGCGCCGGCGCGCGGCCTTCGAGCCAGGCGAACAGCGGCTGGTAAGGCGGTTCGAGCCCGTGCCAGACCTCTTCGATGCGGTCGACCGGCACCTCGGCCCATTCGGCGAGCGCCACCTTGGCGAGCCGCGCCGAGACCCCGATCCGCAGGCTGCCGGTGACGAGCTTCAAGAGCGCCCAGCGCCCGGTCGCATCGAGCGCGTCGAGCCAGGGTTCGAGCAGGCTCGCAACCTCGGCCCGGCTGGCCGCCGCGAGCTGCTCGACGATCTCCGAAAGGCTCGGGACGCCGCTCTGCGCGACCGCGGGCTCGGGCCAGATCAGCGCCACGGTCTCGGCCAGGTCGCCGACAAAATCGTAGGACCAGCCGAAGAGCTCCGGGTCCACCCGCGCCGCGGCGAGGGCGCGCACCTGGCCGGGCTTGGCCTCGGCAAAGGACAATTCGCCGGTCAGCGCCGCCAACGCCCAGCCGCGCTCGGGATCGGCCTCGGCAGCGAAATATTCCCGCATCAGCCGCAATTTGCCGAGGCGCGAAGGCGTGAACAGCAGCGCGTCGAGCAAAGCGGCGAAGCGGTTCACTCGTCCTCCTCGAAGCCGCTCAGCGCCAACGCCCGGGCGCGGTAGCCCTTGGTCGTGGCGTAGTGGACCAGCGCCTCCTCGCGCCCGTGGGTGACCCAGATCTCGTCGGCGGCGACCGCGTCGAGGGTCGCGGTCAGCTCATCCCAATCGGCATGGTCGGAAACCACCAGCGGCAGCTCGACCCCGGCCGCCTTGGCGCGCTGGCGCACCCGCATCCAGCCCGAGGCGAGGGCCACCAGCGGGTCGGGCAGGCGCCGCGACCAGATGTCGGCGAGTGCCGCCGGCGGGGCCAGCACGATGCGGCCGCGGAGCGCCTCGCGCGCAACCCCGGTCGCCGGCAATACCGGCCCGAGCGCTACGCCGAACCGCTCATAGAGCTCGGAGAGGCCGATCAGCGCGCCGTGCAGATAAACCGGCTCCTCGTATCCGGCCCGCCGCAGCAGGGCCAGCACGCGCTGGCATTTGCCGAGCGCGTAGACCCCGACGAGGTGACAGCGCTCCGGAAATAACCCAACGGAATGCAAAAGCTTGTCGATCTCCTGGCGGTCCGGAGGGTGATGGAAGACCGGCAGTCCAAAGGTCGCCTCGGTGATGAAGAGATCGCAATTCTGCGGCTCGAACGGAGCGCAAGTCGGATCGGGACGGCGCTTATAGTCGCCGGAGACGACGACCCGGCAGCCGCGGTAATCGAGCACGATCTGAGCGCTGCCGAGCACGTGGCCGGCCGGCACCAGCCGGACCTGCACCGCGCCGACGGTCAGGGCCTCGCCAGAAGCGAGCGGCTGCACGACGCCGGCCGCCGATTCGCCATAGCGCGCCTGCATGATCGCGATGGTCTCGGCGGTGGCCAGCACCCGGCCATTGCCGGCACGGGCATGATCGCCATGCCCGTGCGTGATCACGGCGCGCGGCGACGGCCGCAGCGGGTCGATGTGGAAATCGCCGGGCTCGCAATAAAGCCCGGATGCGGTCGTCTTGATCCAGCTCTGGGGCCGCGGCGCGGCGATCGGCATCGGGCATCTGGCGAGGGTCGGAGATCGCCTGCATATGGGGCGTCGCCGCCGGGGCCAAAACCGCGGCGGCGCTTGGCCGGCGAGATTGGCGGCGCGGCGCCTTCGCTCAGATCAGCTGCTCGATGGCGCGGGCGTCGCGGATCACGATCGAGCCTTTGGCGAGTTCGATCAGTCCGGCGCGGTGCCAGACTTGCAGCTGCTTGTTGACGCTCTCGCGCGAGCTGCCGACGATGTTGCCGAGCTCGCCCTGCGACAGGTGCAATTCGGGCATCGAGCCGTGGATATCCGGGCCGC
This sequence comes from uncultured Alphaproteobacteria bacterium, assembly GCA_963755435.1. GTDB lineage: Bacteria > Pseudomonadota > Alphaproteobacteria > ATCC43930 > CGMCC-115725 > AP-15. The sequence continues at coordinate 208,591 of CAVWJX010000005.1, read as the reverse complement.
CAGGGCGCTCGGCAAGATGCAGCAGGGCCTTGGCGATCCGGGCTTCGAGGTGGCGGAACAGCACGTCCTCGACCTGCTCGCTGGTGCGCCGCAGACGCTGGCACAGGATCCGGATCAGGGTCAGGCAGATGTCGGCGTGGTTTTCGAGAAACGGCATGAAGTCGCGGCGGGTCAGGACCAGCAGCTCGCAGTCGCTGATCGCGATCGCGTCGCCGGTGCGCTCGCCGCCGTCGAGCAAGGCAATCTCGCCAAAGATCTCGCCCTGATGGATGATGTTGAGGACGATCTCCTTGCCGCCCAATGAGAGCGAGCTGATCCTGACGCTGCCGCGCAGCACCGCCATCATGCTCTGGCCGGGCGAGCCTTTGGCGAAGATCTCCTGCCCGGCCGCATAGCGCTCGACCCGCGAATAGGTCACCAGGGCGTCGATCTCGTCGCCGCCGAGCTTGCCGAGCAGAAAGTGCCGCTCGAAAATCTGCCGCTTTTCCTGATAGGTCGGACCCGACATCATGGTCCTCCGAGCCTTGCACCGGCCCCGTCGGGGCCCGTCCGCAACGCGGCCATCGCGCCGGAACGAGCTTGGCGGGCGCCGCGCGACCGTGACGGAACGGTGAATTAACCCAAAACGAGGGCTGATCTTAGCCGTCCGGCCGATCGCCGTCTCGCCCAATCTGCGGATCGGGACCGGCGAACCAGCCCCGCAGCCGGGGCAGCAAGCCTCGTGGCGCGCCCGGCGCGGCAAGCCGCTGCCCGGCGACGGCTTTCGGCTGAGCAGCCGCACTCTGCGGTTCGGGCTCGAGGATGGCCAGCGCCCGGACATGGTCGGCCTCGACCTCCTCGGTCCAGCGCAGCAGCCTGGGGTTTCGTGCGGTCATAACGGGCTCCTGAAGGGGTGTTTCTATCTGTCCTGAGAGATAGCATCCGATGCCGCGGAGGACTGTGAGCCGCCTCACAGCGCGCCCATTTCGCCGCAAACCCGTCCCAAACTGCGTCAATCAGCTCGGTTCGCGGACGAGCCTGCCGGCCACGACGCGCCGGCCCGCGATGCTGGGGCCCGCGATGCTGGGGCCTAGTCGGCGAGGATCGACAGCGGCCGCGCCACGCGTTCAAGCGGCTGGCGCTCGGCCTTGATGCCGATCGCGAACTCGGTCAGTGCCGCCGCGATCATCAGGGCGGCGCCGACCAGATAGCCGGCGAACACCGCGCCGCGCTCGCCGCTGCCGATCAGCATGCCGAAGAGCCACGGCGAGACCACCCCGCCGGTCGCGGTGCCGAGCGCATAGAAGAGGGCGATGGCGAGGGCGCGCGCCTCCAACGGAAAGCTCTCGCTGACCGTCAGATAGGCGGCACTCGCCGCGGCCGAGGCAAAAAAGAAGATGCCGGTCCAGCACAGGGTCAGCTCGACGGCGTTGAGCCAACCGTGGCCGAACAGCCAGCCGACGATCGCCAGCAGCACCCCCGAGAGGGCATAGGTGACGCCGATCATCGGCTTGCGGCCAAGCGTGTCGAACAGCGGCCCGAGCAGCAGCGGCCCGAGAAAATTGCCGAGGGCAAAGGGCAGGATGTACCAGCCGACCGAAGCCGACGGCACCGCGTAGAACCGGGTCAGCACCAGCGCGTAGGAAAAGAAGATCGCATTGTAGAAGAACGCCTGCGCCGCCATCAGCACCAGGCCCAGGAGGGCGCGCTGCGGATAGTCGCGCAAGATCGCCAGCGCCATGCGCGCCACGGGGGTGCGCGAGGCGGCGGTGAGGCGGATGCGCGCGCTCGGCGGCAGCGGGGCCGCGGCGCCGGTCCCGACCCGGCGCTCGATCGCGCCGATCACGTCCTCGGCCTCCCCCAGCCGGTCGTGCAGCATCAGCCAGCGCGGGCTTTCCGGAATCCGCCGGCGCAACAGCAGAATGCCGAGGCCGAGCACGGCGCCGATCCCGAACGCCACCCGCCAGCCGATATCGGCGGGCAGCCAGCCGGGCTGCAAGACCGTCACCGCGCCGCCGGCGCCGAGCGCTGCACCGAGCCAGAAGCTGCCGTTGATCGCCAGATCGGTGCGGCCGCGGAAGCGCGCCGGCACCAACTCCTGGATCGCCGAGTTGATCGCCGTATACTCGCCGCCGATGCCCGCGCCGGTCAGAAAACGGAACAGCGCAAAGCTCCAGAAATCCCACGAGCCGGCGGTGGCCGCGGTGGCGGTCAGGTAGAGACCCAGGGTCACGAAGAACAATTTGCGGCGGCCGAAGCGATCGGTCAGGTAGCCGAACAGCAGCGCCCCGACGACCGCACCGGCGAGATAGGCGCTGCCGACCGCGCCGACCTCGGCGGGGGAGAAATGCAGGACCGGGCTTTCCTCCAGGGCGCCGGCGATCGAGCCGGCCAGGGTCACTTCGAGCCCGTCGAGGATCCAGGTGATGCCGAGCGCGGCCACCACCAGGCTGTGAAAACGGGTCCACGGCAGCCGGTCGAGCCGGGCCGGGATGTCGGTTTCGATGATGCCGGCGCTGTCGGGCATAGATCGCTAACGCTCCGGCGGCCCTAACGGCGGTGCCCGGCGCCTATAACCTCCGCGATGCGCGTTCAGCCTGTCTTCCGCCGGCTCTGCCGGGCTACGCTCTGGGCGGACCGCATGCCGACAATGAATCAATCCGCCAGCACACCATTCGCCAGCCATTCAAGGGAGAGCCCGATGAAATTCTCCGCCGTGATCGCCTTCCTCCTCTGCATTGCCGCGGGCGGGGCGCAGGCCGAGCAGGTCGGCCGCTTCAGCAATGACTGGACCGGCAACGGGCTCGTCGTCGAGGCCTTCGCCGATCCGCAGGTCGCCGGGGTCACCTGTCACATCGTCCATTTCGACCGCAGCGTGATCGACCGGCTGACCAAGGGCAACTGGTTCGAGAACCCGTCGAACAGCGCCATTTCGTGCAGCCAGACCGGGCCGGTCGTGATCGGCAAGATCGCGCTCGGTGCCAAGGGCGCGGAGGTGTTTTCGCAGAAGATGAGCCTGTTCTTCAAATCGATCGCGGTGCGGCGCATCTACGACCAGAAGAACGACACGCTGATCTATGTCGCCTATAGCCGGCAGATCAAGGACGCCAGCGCCAAGATGGGGCTCTCGACCATCTCGCTCTACAAGGCCCATGCCAGCTGGGCCGACGGCAAACCCTAACGGCTCGGCCTCACTTGGCGACCATCACGTCCGAGGCTTTGATCACCGCGAACGCCTCGTCGCCGACTTTGAGGCCGAGATCGTCGACCGCCGCGTTGGTGATCGACGAGGTCACGATCACCCCGCCGCCGATGTCGATGCGGACATGCGCCGTGGTCTGACCCTTGGTCACCGCGACGATCTTGCCCTTGAGCTGATTGCGGGCGCTGAGCTTCATTCGGATACTCCTTTCGAGACCGGCCCTTGGCGACCGGGAATTGCAGCTTCTCGACAGCGCGCGGCAACGCCGGGGAAAATCCTTTGGCGGGGCGCGCCGTCGATCTATTCTATCGGATATGGCGATGCCAACGGATATGACGATGGCCGCAGCAAAAACGGAGCCGCCGATGCCGGATCGAGGGGGCACGATCCTCGCCGAGACGATCGCGACGATCGGCGCCATTCTCGGCCCCGAGCTCGACACCATCGTGGTGGACCGGGCGGTGGTCGGGCTGTTTTTCACCGGGGTCAAGCTTTCGACCGGCAGTGCCGGCTGCTGCGCCACGCCGCTCAAGACGATCCCCGAGGCGGTATGCTGCCCGAGCTCGGCGATGGCGATGCCGTTCCCCGGCAAGCTCGCCGGCCGGCCCGCCGCCGATCTGGCGGGCGAGGCGCTCTCGGCACACGGCATCCGCCGCGCGGTCGGGATCGCTGCGGTCAATGCGCTCGCCGATCATTGCTGGCGCCGCCGTCCGCACCCCGAAATCGAGCTGTGCCCAGGCATCGACGCGTTCGCTGCGACCGAAATCCGCCGCGGCGACCGGGTCGTCGTAGTCGGCGCCTTTGTCCCGTTCCTCAAGGAGCTGAAGCGGCGCGGCCAGTCCTATCTGGTGCTGGAGCAGGACCCGGCCACGCTGAAAGCCGATGAGCTGCCGTTTTTCCGTCCGGCGGAGCAGGCGCCCGACATCCTGCCGCAGGCCGACGTGGCGCTGATCACCGGCTCGGCCCTGGTCAATGGCTCGCTCGAAAATCTGCTGGCTCTGGCCCGGCCCGAGGCGCGCGTCACCGTCGTCGGCCCGACCGTCGGGATGCTGCCGGATGCGTTTCTCGCCCGCGGCGCCGATGTTCTGGGCTGTGCGCGGATCACCGCGCCGGATGCATTTCTCGACCTGCTCGCCGAGGGCGGGTCGGGCTACCATTTCCTCGGCCGCTCGGCGCAAAAGATGGTTCTCGCCCGCCGGGCCGCCGGGCCAGCCGCCCGGGTCGCCTAGCCGCCTCAGGTGACGCTCAGCGCCAGCCGGTGGGGTTTCCTGCCCGCGGCCTCGGCCGGCTCCGGGCCAGGCTCGGCGAGAACGGCCGACAACGCGGCGATATCGGCGGCGCCGGCATTCTGCGCCGCACTCTCGACCGCCCGGTAATGGCCGACCACCGCATGGCCGAGCACGGTCAGCGAAGCGCCGCCGCCATGCTGGCCGCCCGCCTGCGAGGCGACCACCGGCTGCCGGAAGCAGCGGTTGACGCTGTCGACCAGGAGCCAGGCGCGGCGATAGGACATGTTCATCTGCCGCCCGGCGGCAGCGATCGAGCCCAGGCTGTCGATCAGTTCCAAGAGCTTGATCTTGCCCGGGCCGATCGCCCGGCCACCGTCGAAATCGATGCGTAAGGTCAGCCTCGGCATGGGATCGACCTCCGGCTCCTCGGCAGCGGCCGCGCGCCCCGGCCGCCACCGGCGCTCCCGCTCCACCGCCTCAGGCGGTCTTGATCCAAACCGCGCAGGCGTTCAAGCGTTCTTCGAACGGCCCGCAGCTGGATCTTTGACGTGCGGGCATCAATCGCGCGGCCAGACCTGGATTGCGTCCGCGTCGATGGTCAACCGGCACGGGCTTCCGCCCGAGCAGTTCGCCCGCGGTCCGACCACCCGAAGGCGCGCCTCGCCGAGGCGGATGACGATCCAGCTGCCGGTTCCGACCGGGAGGGCGGCTTCGACCCAGCCGTCATAGGGGCCGGCGGGATCGAGGCGAACATGCCCCGGCGGGATCGCCCAGCCGACCCGCCCGCCCGGCGGCAGCGCCGGCCCGGCGACCGTCAATAGAATGCCGCCGCCGATGCCGATCCGGCCGTCCTCGGTAACGGTGCCCTCGCCAAAGTTTTCGGCGCCGAGCAGGCGGGCCACGGTCGCATCGGCGGGGCGGCGAAAGACCGTCTCGGTGGGGCCGGATTGCAGCGGCCGGCCGGCCGCCAGCACCAGGATCTCGTCGGCCAGCAGGGCGGCTTCCTGCGGATCGTGGGTGACGAGGATCGTCGTCGCGCCGACCTCCTGCTGCAACGCCAACAGCTCGTAGCGCAGGCTTGCGCGCAACGGCGCGTCGAGCGCCGAGAACGGCTCGTCGAGCAGCACGAGCCGGGTCGGCCGCACCAGCGCGCGGGCCAACGCCACCCGCTGCTGCTGGCCGAGCGAGAGTTCCGCCGGATAGCGCTCCTCGAGGCCGGCGAGGCCGAGACGCTCGATCCAGCGCTGCGCCAGACACGGGTCGGCGCCGACCGGGAAACGCAGCTGCGCGGCGACCCGCAGATGCGGAAACAGCCCATAATCCTGCGGCACATAGCCGATGCCGCGAGCCGCCGCGTCGAGCCGCGACAAATCGGTGTCGCCGAGCTTGATTTCGGCCCGGTCGGGGCGATCGATGCCGGCGATCAGCCGCAGGCTCAACGACTTTCCCGAGCCCGAGGGTCCGAGGATCGCCAGCCGCCGCGCCGCCGGCGACCATGCCAGATCGAGGCAAAAGCCGCCTAGTTGCTTGCGCAGCGAGAGTGCCAGGCCAACCGGGCGCGCCGTTTCGCCCGAAACCGCCGGGTAGCCGTCGCGCGCCGACATCCGCGGCCGGTCCCACCGGGCCGGACGGGCGCGCCGCCGGCCACGTTTCCCATTCACGCGGTCGCTCATCGCCATCACCGCCACCGCGATGATCAGGGTCGGCAGCAGGATCGGCAGCATCGCCGGCAGCCCTTCGGCGCCGAACGCGACATAGGTATAGACCGGCAGCGAATACGGGTGATAGGCGACCATCACGGTCGCGCCGAACTCGCCGAACGCCCGCAGCCAGGCGAGCAGCAGCCCGGAGGCGATGCCGGGCCAGGCGAGCGGCAGGCTGACCCGCAGGAAGGTCGCCAGCGGCGGGCGGCCGAGCGTGGTCGCCACCCCTTCGAGAACCGTGTCGATCGCGCCAAAGGACGAGCGCGCCGCGATGATCAGGAACGGTGCGGCGACAAAGGTTTCGGCGAGCACGATACCGGCGAACGAATCGGTCAGCAGGCCGCCGGCAAGGCGGCCGATGGGTGCGGTGTAGCCGACCAGGAACAATAACAGGATGCCGCCGGCGAGCGGCGGCAGCGCCAGCGGCAGCTGAACCAGAAACCCGAGCGTCGAGATCGCCCGCCCCGGCAGCCGCGCCAACAAATAGCCGAGCGGGATGCCGCCGATCGCGATGATCGCCGTCGCCAAACTGGCGCTGCCGATCGAGGTGGCGCAGGCGCGGGCGAGCGCCGCGATGTCGACCGAATGCCAGTCGGCGAATCCGGCCTCGCGAAAGCCCGCGGCCAGCGGTGCGATCAGGTAGATCGCCAGCAGGCCCGCGAGCCAGGGGAGCGGCGCCGGGACGCGCCGCGTCACTTCGCCTGGTCGACCAGCGACCGGATCTGCGCTGGCACCGCGGCGGCCGTCCCGGCAATCACCGGCTTCAGCAGCGCGAGCCCGTGCTGCTTCATCAGGCCCTGCCCGTCCGCGCCGAGCAGGAAGGCGACAAATTGCGCGGCGCCGCCCGGATTGGGCGCCGCATGCACGATGGTGACGGTGTAGACCGCCTTTGGCGCGAGCCCGGCCGGCAGTGCCACCGCCGGGATCCTGGCGTCGGCGGTCTCGGTCGAATAGAAAAAGCCGGCATCGAGCTGGCCCGATTGCAGGCGGCCGACAAGGGTCTCCTCCGGCAGAACCTCGGCCGGGTTCTCGGGCGCGCCGAGCACATGCTGCGCCAGCCCGGGGATTTTGTACAAGGTCTGGGCCCGCCGCATCAGCGCAATCGTCAATGTGCCCTTGGGGTCGAGCTTCGGATCGGTCCGCCCAATCCGGATCCCCGGCTCCATCAGCACCTGATACCACGGCTTCGACTTGAAATCGGCGCCGAAGCGGCTGGCCGGGCTATAGCCGATCACCAGCGGCGATTGCGCGAACGGGATGTACCAGCTGACCCAGTCGCCATTGGCCGGCCCGATCAGGCCGGCATTGACCTTGGGGGAGGCGCTGACGAACACATCGGCCTGCCGCAGCTTGCCCTTGATCTGGTTGGCGAGAAGGCTCGACCCGCCGGCATAGCCCTGAAATCGATCGCCGCTCGCCTGGTCGAAGGCCGGCCCGAGGCTGCGCTCCATCAGATTTACCAGCGACCCGGCATAAAGCACGGTGACGGTTCCCGCCGCCCAGGCCGTCGGCGACAGCGCCACCCACGCGGCGGCGACGAGCAGCCCCAGGGTCAGCCGCATGCGACCCGCCCAACCGCGCTCGTCCCGATAACTCATCGTGGTTCGCCGGTCGTTCTCGGCGACGGCCTCGGCACCCCGCAGCGCAATCGTTGCTGCCGCCATTCTCCCGCTCTCCCCGACAAATTCGACCATCGCTATATTTCTGCGAATATGTCGTGAAGTAAAGCCGCAGAGTGTCGCGCCGGCGCCGACCGGTGGTGGCCGGGCGCTGCCGCGCGGCACCCCGGCGGCCGCGATCAGCCTGGTCTCAGGCGGTGTCGCCGCCGCCCCGGCGCGCGTCCCGGATGGCGCGCCACACCCGCTCGGGCGTCGCCGGCATTTCGATATGGCGCACCCCGAATTCGGCGAGCGCGTCGACAATCGCGTTGATCACCGCGGCCAGCGCCGGCGTCGTGCCGCCTTCGCCGCCGGAGCGCACGCCGAGCCGATTGGTCGGCGAGGGCACTTCGCTGAGCGCCGTCGCCAGGATCGGCAGGGTCGCGGCGCGCGGCATCGCGTAATCCATAAAGCTCGCCGCCAGCAATTGCCCGCTGTGCCGGTGGTAATGGCTTTCCTCGAGCAATGCCTGGCCCACCCCCTGGGCGATGCCGCCATGCGTCTGGCCATGCAGGATCAGCGGGTTGACGGCGCGGCCGACATCGTCGACCGCGGCATAGCCGACGATCTCCACCGCGCCGGTCAGCGGATCGACCTCGACCTCGCAGACCTGCGTCCCATAGGGAAAGCTCGCGACCGGCAAGGTCTGGTCGCAGATGCCGGCGAGCGGCCCCTTCAGCTCGGCCGGCAGATCATCGCGCCCGGCCGCGGCGGCGGCGATTTCGAAGATGCCGATGTCGCGATCGGTGCCGGCGACCCGATAGCGGCCGGCCGCGAACTCGATGTCGACTTCGCCGGTCTCGAGCAGAAAGCTCGCGATGGCGCGGCCCTTGGCGATGATCGCGTCGGTCGCCTCACCGACGATCGTGGCGGCGAGCTTCATCGAGCGGCCGGAATGCGAGCCGCCGCCGGCCACCACCCGGAGCGTGTCGTGGGCGACATAGTCGATGCACTCGAACGGCACGCCGAGCCATTCGGTGACGAGCTGGGCAAAGCTCGTCTCGTGGCCCTGGCCCGACGACATCGTGCCCATCACCAACTCGACCCGGCCTTCGGGCTTGACCGTGATCTCGGTGCGCTCGCGCGGCGCGCCCGAGGTGATCTCGACATAATTGGCGATGCCGATGCCGCGCCGCCGGCCGCGCCGCCCGGCCTCGGCGCGACGCGCGGCAAAGCCGTGCCAATCGGCCAGCGCCAGGGCGCGGTCCATCGCCGCCTCGTAATCGCCGCTGTCATAGGTCAGGCCGAGCGGGTTGGCATAGGGTTGCGCCCGCGGCGGGATCAGGTTGCGCCGGCGCAGCGCGACCGGGTCGAGCCCGAGCTGGTCCGCCGCCAGATCGATCAGGCGCTCGACGACAAAGATCGCCTCGGGCCGCCCGGCGCTGCGATAGGGGGTGGTCGAAACCGTGTTGGTGACGGCGCCGCGGCCGCGGAAATGCCCGACCGGGATATGGTAGACGCTCGACATCAGGCCGAGCCCCTTCTGCAACGACACGAAGGCCGCGGCGTGGCCGCCGAGATTGCTCAAATTCGAGCCGCGCACCGCGAGGAATTTCCCTGCCTCGTCGAGCGCCAATTCGGCCTCGACCGTAAGGTCGCGGCCCTGATAATCGCTGAGGAAGCATTCGCTGCGCTCGCCGGTCCACTTGACCGGCCGTCCCGCCCGGCGCGCGGCCCAGGCGAGCACCGCGTATTCGGGATAGAAGAAATTGCGGGTGCCGAAATTTCCGCCCATGTCGCGGCACAAAACCCGCACCTGTTCCGCCGCCACGCCGAGGATTTGGGCGAGATCGAGGCGCAGCTTGGCGACCCCGCGCCCGCTGCCCGAATAGAGCGTGTAATGCCCGCTCGCCTTGTCGTATTCGGCGGTGACGGTGCGCGGCTCCATCGGCACCCCGGTGACGCGCGGGACCCAGGTGTCGAGGCGCACTACATGGGCCGCCGCGGCAAAGGCCCGCGCCGTCGCGGCCTCGTCGCCGACCTCGATATCGATGCACAGATTGCCGGGCGCTTCGTCCCACAGCCGCGGGGCGCCGGGCTCGATCGCGTCAGAGGCGCGGGTGACCGCCGCCAGCGGCTCATAGGCGATATCGACGCGCTCGGCCGCCTCCTTGGCGTCGTCCATTGTTGCGGCCACGACGACCGCGACCGGTTCGCCGACAAAGCGCACCTTGTCGGTCGGCAGCGGATAGTTGCGGGTCGCGATCGGGCCGGAGCCCCGCACGCGCACGGCGAGGTCCGGGGCCGCCATCAGCCCGGCATTGTGCGGGATCGCACCGAGCCCGTCGGCGATATAATCGGCGCCGGTCAGCACCGCGAGCACGCCGGGGGCGGCGAGTGCGGCGGCCTTATCCACCGCGACGATGCGCGCATGGGCGTGGGGCGAGCGCACCATCGCCGCATAGGCCAGCCCCGGCAGCACGACATCGTCGGCAAAGCAGCCGCTCCCGGTCAGCAGGCGAAAATCCTCCTTGCGCCGCACCGGCTGGCCGATGCCGTTTTGCACGCCGCCGGGCGGGCTCATCGGCTGCTCCGCGACACCATCGGCGGCCGCTCAGCCATCGCCCAAAACGGCCAGCAGATCGCACTGGATCTGCATCGGCGCCACCAGATCGTGCGCGGTCATGGTGTGGCGCGCCGGCCGCGAATGCGGGTCGGGAAACATCTCGACCCAGTGCTTGTTGAGGATCGGGCGCAGGGCGCGGTCGGTAATCCACACATTCATCTTGACGATATCCTCGGGCGTGCCGCCGGCGGCTTCGACGACGCGGCGGACATTGCCGAACATCGCCCGGCACTGGCCGTCGAGATCGGCCGGGACCCGACCGGTTTCGGGATCGGCGCCGGAGATCGCCCCGCTGACGACAAAGGGGCCGCGCCGGCAGGCGCTCGGGATTGGATTGACGTGCTTTGCCCCGGCCACGTCGATGCTCTGCCGCTTGTCCATGATCGCCCTCCCGATCCGCGTTGCCCGAAACCGCGACCCGCCGCCGGCCGCGCGCTATGATCGTAGCATCGTTTGCCCGAACGGGGGTCTGATGCTGACGCCGCCGCAGCGCCGCTTTCTCGCCGATCGCCGGGTCGGGCATCTGGCGACCGCCGACGCCGGCGGCGCCCCGCATGTCGTGCCGGTGTGTTTCGCGGTTGGCGACGGCGCGCTCTACATCACCATCGACCGCAAACCCAAGGGCAATCCGCGCGCGCTGAAGCGGCTGCGCAACATCGCCGCCAATCCGACCGCCGCCTTTGTCGCCGACCATTACGACGAGGACTGGACCCGGCTCGGTTGGGTCATGGTGGCGGGCCGCGCCGAGATCCTTGAAGGGGGCGCGGAGCATGGCCGGGCGCAAGAGCTGCTGCGAACGCGCTACCCGCAATACCGCACGATGCCGATCGGCGACCTGCCGGTCATCGCCATCCGCCTCGAACGGGTGACGAGCTGGGGCGATCTGTCGGCTGCCGCGCGAGCCGGGCTGTAATGCGGTAAGCTATGCTAATGCGGCGCCGAACGCCGGGCGCGCCGCCGTTTTTGTTGCACGCGGCACCGGGCGCGCGTATGGTCCGGCCGCCGGCTTACTTAGGGTCGGCGCTGTTTGCGGCTGGCGGTCGATCGATGACGACGGTATCGCGTATTATGTTTAATCGCCCGGTTGCCGGACAGTCGCCCGGCGAGCCGCGGGCGATTGCCGGAGCCGGCACTTCGGTCGAGTGGGAGCAGAAGCAGGAGCCCGCCGAATACTACCGGGCCGCCGCGGCGCGCGCCCGCGCCCTGGTGCAAGACGCAACGACACCGCGGGTCAAGCGGCATCTACACGAGCTGATCGATCGATACGATCGCCTGGCCGGCGAGATCGAGCGGACCGCCGACGGCGAGCCCGGCGCCGGCCTGGCCCGCTTTCGCTAGGCTGCGCCCGAATCGGGGCTCGGTCCGCAGCCCCGGTCATTGCCGCCCGAATCGGCGCCGCAGCGCATCCTTGGCGCGCGCGAGAATGCGTTTGCGCTCGGCTGGGAGGTTGCGCCCGGCGCGGTTGATATCGAAATTCAGCATCGACATGGCCGACTGGAAGGCGCCGCCCTTGCGGCGCTTGCTATGCTCGGCAGATCGTTTCAGGGACGCCGCAATCCGCTCGGGATCGGCCTCGGTGAATACGCCGGGTTCGAGGTCGAGGGCGTCGCTCTCGCGGGTGACTTTGGCGGACCAGTATTTTCGCCGGTGCGCCGCGCGCTTGGTGCTGCGTGTCATTTGGCTCCTCGGCGGCTCTCGGCGGCTCCTCGGCCGTGCTGCGACCGGCGAGTTGACGGCCGCTCGGCTACTCCTTCTTACGAAGCACCGATCTGCGCGGTTCCGCCCGGCGGCAAAGACCGATACAAAATAATTCGCGACCCGCCGATCCGCGGGCAGCGCGCCCCATCCCGAACCGATCGCGAGCGCATCCGATGCCCCCCGACGAGATCAATGCCTTTGTCCCGGGCCCGCGCGTCCATCTCGAGGGGCGGCCCGGCGGGCCGCTCTCCGGCCTGACCTTCGCGGCCAAGGACCTGTTCGACGTCGCCGGCCATCCGACCGGCGGCGGCAATCCCGACTGGGCCAAGTACAACCCGCTGCCGCAGAGACATTCCTGGGCGGTCGGGCGCCTGCTCGACGCCGGGGCGACCCTGGTCGGCAAGACCATCACCGACGAGGTCTCGCTCGGCATTGTCGGCGAGAACGCGTTCTACGGCACCCCGGTCAATGTCCGCGCGCCGGGGCGGGTCCCGGGCGGCTCGTCCTCGGGCTCGGCCGCGGCGGTCGCCGCCGGGCTTTGCGATACCGCGATCGGCACCGATACCGGCGGCTCGGTGCGGGTGCCGGCGAGCTTCTGCGGTCTTTACGGCATCCGGCCGACGCATGGCCGCATCGATGTGACCGGCATGCTGCCGCAGGCGCCGAGTTCGGACACCACCGGCTGGTTCGCCGACGACCCCGAGACCTTTGCCAGGGTATCGAGCGTCATGCTCGACGAGGCGATCCCATCGACGCTGCCGGAGCGGCTGCTGATCGCGACCGACGCCTTTGCCTTTGCCGATCCGGAGGTCGGCGACGCGCTGCGCCTGCTGGTCGATCGATTGACCGCGCTGATCGGCAGCGCCGGTGAGGCGATCATGGCGCCGGGCGGGATCGTCCAATGGGCCCGCGCCCAGCGCACCCTGCAGCCGGGCGAGGCGTGGCTGACCTTCAAGGACTGGGTCGAGCGCTGCAACCCGCGGCTCGCCTACAATGTCGCGCGCAACATCTACACCGGCTCGCAGATCCCCGAGAGCGAGCGCCATTGGGCCGAACTGGTACGCTCTGAGGCGCGGGGCCGGCTGCGCCAGCTGCTGCCGACTGGAACCATCCTGTGCCTGCCGACGACGCCATTCCCAGCGCCAAAACGGGGTGAGCCGCTGTCCGTCGCCAGTTTGCAGCGCGACCGCATTCTGTGTCTGTGTGCCCATGGCGGGCTCGCCGGCATGCCGCAGGTCAGCATCCCCGGCAGCACGGTCGAGGGCTTGCCGATCGGCTTGTCGATCCTCGGCGCCCGCGGCAGCGACACGACGTTGATCGCGGTCGCACGGGCGCTCGCCGCCGATGGATTTTCCGGGGCCGGCTAATCCTCGGAAACCCGGCTAATCCTCTGAAACCCGGCTAATCCTCGGAAACCCGGCTAATCCTCGGAAACAAGGTATTCCATCGCCGCGTCGACGCCGCCCTTGCGGTGCGGCACGCCGGTCAATTCGAGCGCCATCTCGATCGCTGCCAGGGAGCCGAGGATCATCGGCTCGTTCAGGTCGCCGAGGTGGCCGATGCGGAAGACGCGGCCTTGCAATGGCCCGAGCCCGCCGCCCAGCGACACGTTGAATTTGTCGAGGCAGACCGATCGCAGCTTGTTGGCGTCGTAGCCTTCGGGCGTCAGCACCGCAGTCACCGAATCCGATTGCGCCCGCGGGTCGACCGCGAAGATTTCCGGTCCGTCATTCTGCCGCCAGACCCGCACCGCCCGGCGCGTCGCCTCGGCCAACCGATGGTGCCGGGCAAAGACGTTATCGAGCCCCTCCTCTTCGAGCATCCGCAGCGCTTCCTGCAGCCCGTAGAAAAAATGCACCGGCGCAGTGCCGTTCCACACCGCCTGCGAATTGCCCTCGACCAGCCGCCGCCAGTCCCAATAGACCCGCGGCAGTTTTGCCTCCGCCGCGGCGGCGAGCGCCTTTGCGCTGACCCCGGTAAAGGCCATGCCGGTCGGCAGCATCAGCCCCTTCTGCGAGCCGGCGACGACGACGTCGACACCCCATTCGTCCATGCGGAAATCCATCGACGCCAAGGACGAGATCACATCCACCAGAAACAGCGCCGGATGCCGGGCGGCGTCGATCGCGCGCCGCAGCCGGGCGATATCATGGACGACGCCGGTCGAAGTTTCATTGTGCACGACCAGCACCGCCTTGATCGCGTGCTCCCGATCCTCGCGCAGCCGGCTTTCGAGCTTGGCCGGGTCGGCGTCTCGGCGCCAATCGCCGGAAAGGGTCTCGACTTCGAGCCCGAACGCCTCGCAGCGCATGCCCCAATTCAGCGAAAAATAGCCGGTCTCGACCACCAGCACCTTGTCGCCCGGCGAGAACAAATTGACCAGTGCCGCTTCCCACGCGCCGTGTCCGGAGGCGGCGTAGCCGAGGATCGTCTGCTCGGTCTTGAACACCCGCTTCAGACCGGCAAAGCATTCTTCGGCGATCGCTTTGAATTGCGCGCCGGTGAAATCGATCGTCCCGCGGTTCATCGCCCGCAAAACGCGCTCGGGAATATTGGTCGGGCCGGGATTCTGGAAAAAGTGGTACCCGCGACTAACGGCCATCTAGGCTCTCCGGTCTGATGCGGTGTCCGCGCTGCTGACCCCGGCAGCATAGCACCACATCCGGATTAACGTGAGGTAGCCGCCAGACATGACGGAAGGCAGGGCTGCAGCCCCGCCTTTCGCGTCCTTACGTCGCTTGCGTGACCGAGCTGCCGATTTCAGCAGCCCGGGCGGTCGCATCCTCCCTAAACTCGGGCCGGCGCGCTTGCTCGCGCCATTCAATCGCGCAGTATAGGCATGCCTGCGACCGATCGTCACGCAAATCTTAACAAAAATTTTCGAGGCGGCAAATCGCCGCCGCGCGCCTCTCTTGCGGCGCTCGCGAGCGTGGCCGCCGGGCGCTCGGTGGACAGGGCCGGGCCGGTTGCCTAGAGTGCGCCGCCGTTGCTGCTGCGAGGATCGATGCGCCTTTCCGAATACTTTCTGCCGCTGTTGCGCGAGAACCCGAGCGAGGCGCAGATCGTCTCGCACCGGCTGATGCTGCGCGCCGGAATGATCCGCCAGTCGTCGGCCGGGATCTATTCGTGGCTGCCGCTCGGTCTGCGCGTCCTCAAACGGGTCGAGGCGATCGTGCGCGAGGAGCAGGACCGCAGCGGCGCCCAGGAAATCCTGATGCCGACGATCCAGCCGGCCGAGCTGTGGCGCGAGAGCGGCCGTTACGATGATTACGGCAAGGAAATGCTCCGCATCCGCGACCGCCACGACCGCGAGATGCTGTACGGGCCGACCAACGAGGAACAGGTCACCGAGATCGTCCGCGCCGCAATCAGGAGCTATCGCGACCTGCCGAAGATCCTCTACCACATCCAATGGAAGTTCCGCGACGAGGTCAGGCCGCGCTTTGGCGTGATGCGCGGGCGCGAGTTCCTGATGAAGGACGCCTACAGCTTCGACCTCGACGCCGCCGGCGCGCGGCACTCCTACAACAAGATGTTCGTCGCCTATCTGCGCACATTCGCCCGAATGGGCCTCAAAGCGATCCCGATGCGCGCCGACACCGGCCCGATCGGCGGTGACCTCAGCCACGAGTTCATCATTCTCGCCGACACCGGGGAGAGCGGCGTTCACGTACATTCCGATTTCCTAGAGATGGCATGGGGCGAGGCCGACATCGATTACGCCGATCGGCCGCATCTACAGTCGGTCGTCGATCACTTCACTTCCCTCTACGCTGCAACCAACGATGTGCATGACGCCGAGGCGGCCGCAAAATATGGCGACAAGATCGTCAGCCGGCGCGGCATCGAGGTCGGTCAGGTGTTCTATTTTGGCGACAAATATTCGGTGCCGATGGGCGCCCTTGTCGCCGGTCCCGACGGCGAGCCGGTGGCGCTGGAAATGGGCTCCTACGGCATCGGCGTGTCGCGGCTGGTCGGTGCCCTGATCGAGGCCAATCACGACGAGGCCGGCATCATCTGGCCGGCGAGCGTGGCGCCGTTCCGGGTCGGGCTGATCAATCTGCGCGCCGGGGACGCACGCTGCCGGGAGGCCGCCGACGCGCTCTATGGCAAATTGCGGAACGCCGGGGTCGAGGTGCTCTATGACGACCGCGACGAGTCGCCGGGCGCCAAATTCGCCGCGATGGACCTGATCGGCCTGCCCGAACAGCTCGTCATCGGCCCGCGCGGCCTCGCCGCCGGCACCGTCGAGATCAAGGACCGCCGCTCCGGCGAGCGCCACGAGCTTTCGATCGAGGCCGCAATCGCGCAGCTGACCGCCGGGTGAACCGATCTTATCCATCAGGAGCGAGCCCGATCAGAATCACTTTGGCCGGGCTTGGCCCGGCCATCCACGGCACGTTCGTCAGTGATAGATAGAATTCAGGGTCGAAATGAGCACCGGGGCTTGGGTCTACATCCTGACCAACCGGCCCAATGGGATCCTGTACGTCGGCGTGACAACAGATCTGGCACGCCGTGTCTGGGAGCACCGGGAAGGAGTTGTCGATGGTTTCTCGAAGAGATATGGCCTAAAACGGCTCGTCTACATCGAAGGCCATCAGACGCTGCTTGCGGCAAAACAACGCGAGAGTAACCTCAAGCATTGGTCACGAGCTTGGAAGTCCGCCTTATTCTAAAGGAAAATTTAATTTGGGACGATCTTTCCCACCACCTAACGTGAGCAAGCGGGGCGTGGATGGCCGGGCCAAGCCCGGCCAAGGTGATCCCGAGAAGCCCAGGCTGCTGAGGCGGGCAGGTCCCAATGCTACGGGGCGGGGAACGCGCGCGTGATCTTTAACGGCTTTGAGCGGATGGTGGCGTTCCGCTATCTGCGGGCGCGGCGGGCCGAGGGGTTTGTCTCGGTGATCGCGATCTTTTCGCTGCTCGGGATCGCCCTCGGCGTCGCCACCCTGATCATCGTCATGTCGGTGATGAACGGCTTCCGCGCCGACCTGATGGGCCGCATCCTCGGTTTGAACGGCGATCTCGGGGTTTATGCGCAAACCGGCTCGCTCGGCGATTTCGCCGCCGCGGCGCAAAAGGTGCGGCGGGTTCCGGGCGTCACCGCGGCGATCCCGATCGTCGAGGGCCAGGTCATGGCGACGAGCGACGCCGGCGCCGCGGGGGCGCTGGTGCACGGCATCCGGCCACAGGATTTGCGCGCCTTGCGACTGGTGTCGGATCGGATCGTCGCCGGCTCGCTGGCCCGGTTCGACGATGACGGCGTCGCGATCGGCTGGCGCCTGGCGCAGCAGCTCGGCGTCGGCGTCGGCGGCCGGGTCACGGTGATCTCGCCGCAGGGCACCGCCACCGTGTTTGGCACGATGCCGCGGATCAAGACCTATCACGTCGTAGCATTGTTCAATGTCGGCATGTACGAATACGACAACAGCTTCATCTATGCCCCGCTCGCGGCGGCGCAGCTGTTTTTTCAATTGCCGCAGGCGGTCACCGACCTTCAGGTCTTTGTCGCCAACCCGGACCAGGTGCGGCGGCAGGCGCGGCTGATCGATGCGGCACTCGGCGGCAAGGTGCGCATCGTCGACTGGCAACAAGCCAATTCGAGCCTGTTTAACGCGGTCGAGATCGAGCGCAACGTCATGTTCCTGATCCTGACCCTGATCATCGTCGTCGCCGCCTTCAACATCATTTCGAGCATGATCATGATGGTCAAGGACAAGGGCCGCGACATCGCGATCCTGCGCACGATGGGCGCCTCGCGCGGCATGATCCTGCGCATCTTCATGCTGTCGGGCGCCAGCATCGGCGTGGTCGGAACCCTGGCGGGGCTCGCGCTCGGCGTCGCCTTCACCCGCAACATCGAGGCGATCCGCGAGGCTGTGCAAAGCCTCGTCGGCGTCAATCTGTTCTCCGCCGAGATTTATTTCTTTACCCGCATCCCGGCGCGGATCGATACGAGCGAGGTCGCCACCGTGGTGATCATGGCGCTGGCCCTGTCGTTTCTGGCCACCCTCTACCCGTCCTGGCGCGCCGCCCGGCTCGATCCGATCGAAGCCCTGCGCTACGAATGATGGCGGCGATGACGCCGCCGGCGCTCGAGCTGCGCGGCGTACGCCGTGTCTTCAAGGCCGGCGGGACCGAGATCGCGGTGCTGAACGGCGTCGACCTCGTGCTGATGCCGGGCGAGGTCGTGGCCCTGGTCGGGCCCTCCGGCGCCGGCAAATCAACCCTCTTGCATCTGGCCGGGCTGCTCGAACGACCGGACGGCGGCGCGGTCTTGATCGGCGGACAGGATTGCGCCGGCCTCTCCGACCAGAAGCGCACCTTGCTGCGCCGCGCCGAACTCGGTTTCGTCTACCAGTTCCATCACCTGCTACCGGAATTTTCGGCGCTCGAAAACGTCATGCTGCCGCAGATGATCGCCGGCGTCCGGCGCAGCCGCGCCCGGCAAAAGGCGGCGGCGTTATTGGCCGGGGTCGGCCTCTCGACGCGCGTCGGGCACCGGCCGGCGCGGCTGTCGGGCGGCGAGCAACAGCGCGTCGCGATCGTCCGCGCCCTGGCCAACGACCCCAGGATCCTGCTCGGCGACGAGCCCACCGGCAATCTCGATCACGCCACCGGCGAGAGCGTGCTCGCGACCTTGCTCGCCCTGGTGCGCCAGACCGGCCTCGCGGCGCTGATCGCCACCCACAATCTCGACCTGGCGCGCCGCCTCGACCGCATCGTCGCCCTCGAAGACGGCCGCCTCAAACCGCTCGATTAGATCGCGGGCCGAGGGCTGGTCGCCGCACTATTCGGCCGCCGCCGCGATCGGCTGCGGCTCCGCGGCGGTCTCGAAGAACCGCCTTCCGGCGGCGCGCTGGTTTTCGTAGATCGAGCCCTGGTGCTCGGCCGGCGGCAGCGGCAGACGGACCGGAACCGCAGTGAGGCGCGGCGTCAGGGTCGGCGACCCGGCAAGCAGCAGCGTGTCGAACTTCTCGATGCCGTCCTTGAAGCCGAGCAATGGCCAGGCGTCGGCGGCACGGTATTGGAACAACAGGAAGCGGCGCTCCCGGCCGGAGAAATTGGTCGCCGAACCATGCACTGCGCGGACGTGATGCACGGTGACCGAGCCGGCCTTGCCGAGGCACGGCATCGCCCGCGACGCGCCGAAATCGCAGCTCTCGGGGTCGATCGCGCCGCAAAACCGTCCGTCCGGGCCATGATGGTCCCAGATCGGGCCGCGGTGGCTGCCCGGGACCACCATCATCGGCCCGTTCGCCATTTCGCAATCGTCGAGCATGATGCCAACCGCGGCGAGATCGTCGTTGGTATGCGGATAGAACGCCCAGTCCTGATGCCATTCGACCGGCGCGCCATAGCCCGCCGACTTCATGTTGAGCTTGCCGGTGTCGAACCGCACCGTGCCCCACAGATCGGTCAGCGCCGCGACGATCTTTGGGTGGCGCGCCGCCCGCGCGTATTCAGGGTGGTGCAGATGCGGGGTCTTGATCCGCCGCACCCTGGGCTCGGCCGCCGAATGCGAGTCTTCGAGGTCGTAGATCTCGTCGTTGGCGGCAACCTGCCGGGCGCCGTCGACGAACCCGTCGGTGACCCGGCGCAGCGCGTCGATGTCGGCCGGGCTGAAGATATCGAGGAGCACGACAAATCCGTCGCGCCGATAGGCGGCGAGGGTGGCGTCCGAGAGCATGCTACCTCCACAAGCGCAGCTAATGGACCGAATTGCTGGACCCGAGGCCGCCGATTGTCAACCCGCCGGGGGCGGTGGTCGCAGCGCTTTCGGCCGACCCCGCGGCAGGCTAAGCTCGGCGCCCGAAAAGGAGGAGCCGAGCCGATGACCAGCATCGTCCACGTTGCCAGCCCCGAAGTGCCCGAGCCGCCGGCCGGCACCTGGTCGAATTGCCTGGTGGTCGACGGCATCGCCTATGTCGCCGGCATGACCGCGCGCGGCGCCGAGGCGGCGGGCGATGAATATATCCAGGCCAAGGCGATCTTGACCAAGATCCGCCACCTGATCGAGGCCGCCGGCGGGAGCATGGCCGATGTGACCAAGGTCACGATCTTCGTGACCGACATCACCCGACGCGAGAAGGTGTGGCAGGCCCGGCGCGAGTTCTTCAGCGGCAATTTCCCGGTCTCGACCCTGGTGCAGGTGGCGGCACTGGCCGATCCCGCGCTCAAGGTCGAAATCGACGCGATCGCCCATATCGGCGCCAGCCGGCGCTGAGCCCTTTGCGCGTCCGGATTTGCGCGTCCGGGTTTGCGCGTCGGGGTTTGGGCGTCCGGGCGCGCGGCCGGCGCTTAGGCAAAAATCTCGCCGAGGCGTTCGATCGAGTGCAGCACCTGCTGCTGCGGAAGTCCCGGCCACTGGCAGCGCATGATGAAATGGTCGACGCCGAGCAGCTCGCGGTAGCGCGCGATCTCCTCCTTGACCGCCGCCTTGTCGCCGATGATGAACCGGTCGCGCGCGAAATCCTTGAATTCCGGCGCGGCCTGGTCCTGGTCCCGCAACCCCCAGGCGGCATAGGCGGCGTATTTGTATTCGAGCGGACCGCGGCATTCCTCGAGCGCGGTCGCCTGGCGGGCGCCGACATAGCATTCGACGGTGATCGGAAACTCGATCGGGGTGCGGCCATATTCCTGCAATGCTGCACGATAGGTTTGCATCAGCGGCGCTACCGTACCGAGCCCGCCGCTGTTGACGATTAGCCAGGCGTCGCCGATCCGCGCCGCCCGCCTGACCGACACCGGGGCCTGCCCGGCGATGTAGAGCGGCGGTCCGCCGGGCCGCACCGGCTTGGCCCCGAGGCCGGCATCGTTGACGGTATAGAACCGGCCGCGATGGGTGACCCGGTCCTCGGTCCACAGCCGGCGCATCACAGCGATGCTCTCGTTGAAGCGCGCCGCGCGCTCCTTGAGCGGGATGCCAAAGGCGTCGAATTCCGGCTGGCGATAGCCGAGGCCGACGCCGAGGATGAAGTTGCCGCCGGTCAGCACATCGAGGGTGGCGGCTTCCTCGGCCACATGCACCGGGTTGAGCGGCGGCAGGATCAGGATGTTCGGACCGATGGTCATCCCTTGCGCGTGGGCCGCGAGGTAGCCCATGACCGGCATCAACTGCAGCATCTGCAGCGGGTGGGTCAGCCAGTGATGCGGAAACCACAGCGAGGCAAAGCCGGCGTCATGCGCCGCGCGCACCTGCGCCACCATCTCCGGCACCCGCTCGGCGAGGCTGACGCCTTGCGGGAACTGGGTGTTGACGAACAGACCGACTTTCATGACGGGCTCCGCTCCAGGCTCGGCGGCCGGTCGTCAATAGCCTCGGCTGGCCGTTAATAAACGACGACGCTGCGGATCGACTGGCCCCGCTCCATCAGCTCGAAGCCCTCATTGATCCGCTCCAGCGGCAAACGGTGGGTGATCAGATCGTCGATGTTGATCTTGCCGGCCATGTACCAGTCGACGATCTTGGGCACGTCGGTGCGGCCCTTGGCGCCGCCGAACGCGGTGCCCTGCCAGCGCCGCCCGGTGACCAGCTGGAACGGACGGGTGCTGATCTCCTGGCCGGATGCGGCGACGCCGATGATCGTGCTGACGCCCCAGCCGCGGTGGCAGCATTCGAGCGCCTGTCGCATGGTGTGGACATTGCCGATGCATTCAAAGCTGTAATCGGCGCCGCCCCGGGTCAGGTCGACGAGATAGGGGACGAGGTCGCCCGCGACCTCGCGCGGGTTGACGAAATCGGTCATGCCGAATTGCTCGGCCAGCGCGCGGCGGCCCGGGTTGAGGTCGACGCCGACGATCATGTCGGCCCCGACCAGCCGGCAGCCCTGCACGACATTGAGGCCGATGCCGCCGAGCCCGAAGACGACGACCTTGGCGCCCGGCTCGACCTTGGCGGTGTTGATCACCGCGCCGATCCCGGTGGTGACGCCGCAGCCGATGTAGCAGACCTTGTCGAACGGCGCGTCCTCGCGGATCTTGGCCACGGCGATCTCCGGCAGCACCGTGAAATTGGCGAAAGTCGAGGTCCCCATATAGTGATGGATCGGGCTGCCGCCGCGCGAGAAGCGGCTGGTGCCGTCGGGCATCACGCCGCGGCCCTGGGTGGCGCGGATCGCGGTGCACAGATTGGTCTTGCCCGAGAGGCAGGATTCGCATTGCCGGCATTCGGGCGTGTAGAGCGGGATCACGTGATCGCCGGCTTTGAGCGAGCTGACCCCGGGCCCGGTCTCGACCACGATGCCGGCGCCCTCATGGCCGAGGATCGCCGGAAACAGCCCCTCCGGGTCGGCGCCGGAGAGCGTGTATTGGTCGGTATGGCAGATCCCGGTGGCCTTCACTTCGACCAGCACCTCGCCCGCCCGCGGACCGGCGAGATCGACGGTTTCGAGGGTCAGCGGTTTGCCCGCTTCGTAGGCGACCGCGGCACGCACCTGCATCGGGCTTCTCCCTCGCGCGGCGGAGGCGCGCTTGTGGTTGGGGCGCCGATGATTAAGCCGAACCTGGAGCCGCTCGACAAGCCTCTGCCGCGCTGCCGGATCGACCGGGAGCGCCGCAATTTCAGCCCGAGACGCCGCGATTGAGCACCGCAAGGCCGCGCAGGATATCGAGCGCCTGGGTCAATTGCAGATCGTTCGCCCCGCCGATCTCGCTGGTGGCCACCGAGGGCGTCGTCTTGTGCGGCGTCGGCGTCGCCCCGGGCGGCAGCACCTGCTTGACCGGCTTGGCGGGCGAGGCTTTTGCGCCGGTGGTGGCGGGCGCGGCGGACGGCAGCGGCTGGTTCGGGTTTTTCAGCGCTCCCGGCAGGTCGACTTCGTGAATCT
Source organism: uncultured Alphaproteobacteria bacterium (assembly GCA_963755435.1). Taxonomy (GTDB): domain Bacteria; phylum Pseudomonadota; class Alphaproteobacteria; order ATCC43930; family CGMCC-115725; genus AP-15. The sequence goes on along the minus strand of CAVWJX010000005.1, from coordinate 185,727 downwards.
CCTCGCCCTGGGCGAGCTTTTCGAGCTTGACCGGGGTCACGGTCAGGTCGGGCTTCAGGCCCTTGCCGTCGATTTCGCGGCCGTCGGGGGTGGTGAACCGGGCCGTGGTCAAGCGGATCGCGCCGCCGCTGGCGAGCGGGATCATGGTCTCGACGTTGCTTTGGCCATAGGTCTTGGTGCCGATCAGGATCGCGCGGTGATTGTCCTGCAAGGCGCCGGCCACGAGTTCGCTCTCGGCCGCCGTGCCGCCATTGACCAGCACCACGATCGGCAGCCCCTTGACCAGGTCGTCCGGCGTGGCGGTGACGTGCTTGACGCTGTCGGGATTGCGGCCCTTGAGCAGAGCGATGTCGCCCTTGTCGAGAAATGCCGCGGCCGCGGCGACGGCATCCTGGAAATTGCCGCCCGGATTGTTGCGCAGGTCGAGTACGAGGCCGGCGAGCTTGCCGCCGGCCTGGCGCCGCAAATCCTGCACCGCCGCGCTCAGCGCTGCCGGCGTGGCATTGTCGAAGCCGGCCAGGCGCAGATAGCCGAGGTCGCCATCCTCGACCCGGTCGCTGACGGTCTCCAAGTGTTCGGCCTGGCGCTTGACCTTGATTTTGAGCGGTCCGCCGGAGCCGCGCTGCAGCACCAGCTTTACCGTGCTGCCGGGAGGACCACGCAGAATGCGCTGCGCTTGCGCCAGGGTCATCTCGTAGGTCGGCTCCTTGCCGATCGAAAAGATCAGATCGCCGGGCTCGATCCCGGCCGCGGCGGCCGGCGAGCCGTCGCGCGGCGAGATCACCTTGAGCTGACCCTTGACGAGCGCCAAGGCGACACCGATGCCGACCTCGTCGCCCTCAGCCGGCGCGTTCAGGGCCTTATAATCGGCCGGATCGATGTAGGCGGCGTGCGGATCGAGGCCGGACAACATGCCGCTGATCGCGGCATCGACCAGCTTCTTGTCGGCGACCGGGTCGACCGCGTCCTGACGGATGCGCTCAAACGCTTCGTCGAACAGATTGAGCTGCTCGTAAACCGCGTCCTTGTCGCTCTGCTGCTGCGCTGGCGGCGGTTGCGGCTGCTGTTGTTCCTGGGCGAGCACGACCCCGCTCGGGGCCAGCAGAGCCGTCGTCAAAACCAATACCGACAATCTACCCACGCGCCGCACCCTCCAACCGCAGCTCCGCCGGCTCGCTCGCGACGCCCGTCGGCCGGGATCGGTCAATCGGGAAAGCCGGGCGGGAACGGCGGCTCATCGAGAATTTTGCAGCCTAGCCGATCAATGATGGCATTACCATGATCGTCGCCGCCGCGGGGCGCGGCCGCATCCGGCCCGAGGCCGATCGAATGGACATGCTCGACCGTATCCGGGAGCAGATGCTCCCCTTCGCCAAGCTGCTCGGCATCGAGTTCGTCAGCGCCGCGGCTGATCGGATCGTCGCCCGGATGACGGCACGCGCCGACCTCTGCACCCGCCCGGCGGTGCTGCACGGCGGCGCGGTGATGGCTTTCGCCGACACCCTCGGCGCCGCCGGTACGATCCTCAACCTGCCCGAGGGCGCGACCACCACGACGATCGAGAGCAAGACCAGCTTCATCGCACCGGCGCCGGTCGGGACCCAGGTGGTCGGCGAGGCGACCCCGGTTCACCGCGGCCGGCGGACCATGATCTGGCAGAGCCGGGTGACCACACCAGAGGGCCGGCTGGTGGCGCTGGTTACCCAGACCCAACTGATCCTTTGAGCGGTGGTGCCCTGAGCGGCGGCGCCCTGAGCGGCGGCGCCCGGTTCCCGACCATGGCTAGAGAAAATCGCGGACCCGTTCGATGTCGTCGAGGGCCGCGGCCGGCGAGACCACCAGGATCTCGTCGAAGCCGATCTGCTCGATGCGCTTGAGCCGGCGGCGCACCTCGTCCGACGGGCCGATCAACGAGACCTGGGCGACCTCGCCGAGATTGCCGGTCTCGGGCCGCTCGGCAAGATCGATCGCCACATTGGCGAGGATCGCGTTGCCGCCGCCGGCCTCGCGGTAGATCCGCATGCCGCGTTCGAGATCTTCCCAACTGCTGTAATGGCCCGATGCGGTCCAGCCGTAGCATTCGGTCGCGGCATAGGTGATCCAGCGCCGGTTGCGCCAGGCGCCGAGCACGATCGGCGGCCCGCCCTCGCAACCCGGCCACGGCGACAGGGTGCCGCCCTTGACCGGCTCGCCCTTCCAGACCCGGCGCATGATTTCGAGCGAATGCATCAGGGTGCGGAAACGCTCGCCGAAATTGGCATCGACGAGGTCGAAATCGGCCTTGGTCGAGCCGCTGCCGACGCCGAGCCGCAGCCGCCCGCCGGACAACGCCTGAACCGTCTGGGCGCAGCGCGCGAGCTCGACCGGATGGCGCAGCGGCACCTGCAGCACCGAAGTGCCGAGCTCGACCCGCCGGGTTGCCGCCGACAGCGCCGCCAGCACGCTGAGCGGATCGAGGGTCGGCCGGCCGCGGCCCATCGAGTCCGTGACCCAGATGCCGGGAAAGCCGCGCTCCTCGACCCGGCGGGCATAGCCGACGATCTGATCGAGGGTTCGGTCGCGCGATTGCGGCCCGGGGCGCAGCGTGGTCATGACGCTGATCCTCATCGCCGCTCACCTCGGGGAAATCTGGCCATTATGAACCCTCCTTTGCCGGGCCGATCATGCCGGCGCCTTGGCGCGGCCGCCGCCGAGCGTCGAATTTGCCACGCCGAAGGCGACGTTGCTCCGCCAGGCTCAGCCGGCCGCTGCGCGAAACAGGATCGTCCCGCCGGCCGCTGGCGGCAATGGCACCGCCGCACCGCTCGCCAGCCTGCGGTAGCGGAGCCCGGCGGCGTCGAGGTACCGCAGCAGCCGAGCGCCGCTCGCGACCTCGATCTCGTAGCCGGCGAGGTATGGCAGCGGCGGTCCGAGGGCGATGCCGAACTCGGCGGCGACAAATTCGGCGGTGGCAAAGTGCAGCGCGCCGCGCTCGAGCGCGATCGTGGTGACGGCGCCGTCGCGTCGCGCCGAGCGGCCGGTGAAGCGGGCGAAGCGCCCGGCCGGCTCGGCCGGATCGGCGGCGGCGATCCACACCGCCGCGAGCGCCCGAGCCCCGTTCGGATGGTCGAGATCGGGCTCGCGCCACACCAGATCCTCGGTGTGGTGGGTCAGAAACTGCATGCGTCCCTCGGCCATCGCGCCGGGCGCGATCCGGGCGATCGAAAACCGTGCCTGCGCCGCGCCATTCTCGGTCATGACCGGGCGGCGCATGTCGACGAGCGGCAGCACCGGGAACCCGGCCGCCGCGAGCCGGCGGTGCTCGGCCGCAGCGTCGGCGCTGCTGAAGGCGGCAAGGTGTAGCCCGACATGGCGGGCCAGGCGCTGGTGGAGCTGCTGCGCCAGCGGGGTGTCGGCGGTGGCGGCGAGGATCTCCAGGTAGCCGCGGCGCAGCATGGCGCAGCGGTTGCCGGTGCCGGCGGCGACCGCCTGGCCGTCGATCCGGTTGGTCTGCGCGGTAAACGGGGTCAGGCGAAAGCCGCAAGCTTCGAGCGCCTCGGCCGCCCGGTCCATCGCCGGCACGAAATGCGCGACATGGTCGAGAAACACCGCACCCGCATCGGGCAATTGCGCCGGCATCGCCGATCTCCGCTCAGGCCAAATCGTTGCCGCCATCAAGCCTGGATGCGCGGGGTTTGCCAAGCACCCGGTCCACACTCTCGGCGGCTTGGCTCATTCGCCCGATTTGCGATGGAAAAGATCGAGTAACGGCCTGAACAAAGGACTATAAGCGACATATCTGGTCGCGCGATCATCGGCGGTAGCCCGAGCATGGAGTTGGGATTCGCTCGCATTTCGATTTCGACGCGCAGGAAGCTCACCTCGATCCTGCTGGCGGTGGCGATTTTCGCGTTGCTGGCGGGGTTGGCCACCTTGGCCAAGGGCCGCCCTCTGGCCTTTGGCGTTTTGAACGCGATATTCGTCGGCACCGGGGTCGGGCTGTTCGAGCAATTCTACGTGCAGAGCCTGCGCGGGCGGTGGTTCCGCGGCATTCACCCGCTGCTTTCGATCCTAATTTATACGACCGTTGTCGCGATCCTGTTCGTCGCCGCGGTCAACCTGTCGCATTTGCTGCTCTACGACCTATACCCCTCGCCGGTCCCGTACCGCAGGCTGCCGTTCGTGCTTCCGGACGTCATCCTGTTTGCGGTGATCGGCATCGTGGTCATGCGCGCGGTGCATTTTATCGGGATCGAAACCTTGTTTCACTTGATGATCGGCACCTACCATCGCCCGGTCGTCGAGCAGAAGGTCTTGGTCTTTATCGACATCAACAATTCAACGGGCCTCGCCGAGACGCTCGGCGCGCTGCAAATCAAGTCATTCGTCGGCAAGTTTCTGTTCGATATCTCCAGGCCGATCACCGATTTCGGCGGCGAAATCTATCTCTATAAAGGCGATGGTCTGATCGCGATCTGGGATTGGGACGAGGCGGTCCGGAACAACAAAATATTGCGCGCGATCGATGCCGTGTTCGCCGCCGTCGAACGCGAACGCGAAGGCTATCTGTCGCAGTTCGAAATGGCGCCGACGTTTCGCATCGGGGTTCATGGCGGCGACGTCGTGGTCAGCGAGCAGGGCGACACCAAACGGTCGATCGGCATCTACGGCAGCACGATCAACATCGCCTCGCGGATGGAGGAGGCGGCCAAGGTGCATGGCGTCGCTTGCGCCATTTCGGGAGATGTCGCCGGCGCGCTGTCGGACTCCTCGACACGGCTGCATCAGATCGGTTTCGAGAGGATCAAGGGCATCGAAGCCGAGATCCCGATCTTCGAGTATCTGCCCAAGGAGGCGGCGACGCGGCCGGTCGGAGAACGCTGGGAAGCCGGTTCGCAGCCGGCCGGGCGCAGCGTCGTCGCCCGCCTCAAAGCGCTTTCCGAAAGGTCAAATTGATCCGCCGGCGGCCGGTCAAGGGATCTTCGGCCGCGGCGAGCGAGGCGACGCCGTGATAGGCCAGGCGCGCCGGCCCGCCCCAGACCACAACGTCGCCGCTATCGAGCCGGATGCGCCGCGTCGGATCCTTGCGGCCGGGCCCACCCCACAGAAAGACCGCCGGCAGACCGAGCGAGACCGACACGACCGGGGCGGCGAGGTCGCGCTCATCCTCGTCGCGGTGCAATGACAGCTTTGCGCCAGGCTCGTAACGGTTGATCAGACAGGAATCCGGCGCGAAACCCTGATATCCGCCAGCCTGCGCGGCGCGCGCGGCCAGCGCCAGAAACTCCTCCGGCAGCGGCGGCCAGGGCTTCTCGCTCAGCGGGTCGGCCACGGCGTAACGGTAGCCCTTTCGGTCGGTCACCCAGCCGGCCCGCCCGCAACTGGTCATCGCCACCGACATGCGAAACCCGCCGGGCGTCACCATGTGGCGGAATGGGGCCACCGCGGCGATCTGTTCGACCGCCGCCACCAGTGCCGCCGCCTCGCACCGCGCGAACCGGCGCAGCACGACCGCACCGTCCGCGAGCTGCTCGACATCGTCGCACAACGGTGCCGCGTCGAGCAGATCGCTGCTTGCCGGGCCGGGCCTAGCCGCAGGCGACCGCGTAGACGTCGCGCACCCCCTCGGGCAGGCGATGCTCGTGCCAGCTCTTTCCGCCATCCTGGGTCCCGAACACCTGGCCGAAGCGCGAGACGCCGAAGATCTGATTGGGGTCCTGCGGATGCACCGCGACCCCCATCATCGTCGCTTCGGCCTTGATCCCGTGATCGAAGCGCTTCCAGCTATGGCCGACATCGTCGCTCTTATAGATCGCGCCGTCGGTGCTGCGCGCGGCCGGGCTGAGGCAGGCGTACATGACTTTGGGGTCCTGCGGCGAGACCCGGATGTCGCGGCCATAGGTCAGCGGCGAGAACCGGCCGATCTCCATGTCCTGCCAGGTCTGGCCCTTGTCGTTGCTGCGGAACAGGCCCATGCGGTTGGCCAGGAACACGCTGCCGGGGGCGGCGGCGCTGCAGGCCAGCGCATGGCCGTCGAGCATGCCCTCGATCTCGGTCTGGCTGCCGATCCGGCTGCGATATTTCGGCTGCTCGCAAAAGCGGATCAGGTCGGCAGTGCAGTCTTCCCAGCTCTCGCCGCCGTTGCGGCTGCGCATCGCGCCATTGGCTTCGAGCGTCGCATAGACGTCGCCGGGCGAATTCGGGTCGACATCGAGCCGCATCACCCGGCAGGCGAACTGCATGATGACCCGGTTGGGCAGACCGGGATCGGCCATCTTGCGCCAGCTGTCGCCGCCATCCTCGCTGCGGTAGACGCCGGGCGGGGTGGCGCCGGCATAGATGATCCGCGGGTTCTTCGGGTGGATGCAGATCGACCAGATGTCGGCCTCGGCATCGGGGAGCGCCAACCGCTCCCAGCGCGCCCCGCGATCAGTGCTGCGAAAGGTGCCCTTGGTAGTGCCGATATAGACGGTGTCGGGATGTTCCGGGTGGACCGTGATCGCGTGGACCTCGGCCCCTTCCGGCAGACCATTGGTCAGGTGCTGCCATCCCTCCTCGCCGGCGGTCTGGCGGAACACGCCGCCCAAGGTGCCGCCCATCGACCGCGCCGCGCCGGCGTAAACATGTGTCGCCGCCATGATCTCCTCCCTCCGCTAAATTCGGTCGGCGATCATACGCCGCCGCCGCCGCCGCCGGCAAAGCTTTCGCGGCTGGTCCGGCATCGCCGGCTCGGACCCCGAAGCCCGCGTTTTCTTCTTGCTACCGGACCGCCTGCCAACGATCATCAGATCGTCTGTAATGCGCTGAAATGAATGGTTTTCCGAGATTGCGCCAGCGGAGGGAGCGACGATGGATTTTGCTGACAGTCCGGAGCACGCCGCCTTTCGCGCCGAATTTCGCCATTGGCTCGAAGCCAATCTCCCCGAGGACATCAAGGTCGACGACGCCGCCGACCAGCGCGTCGCCCCCGACCGCGAAACTCTCGAAAAGCGCGTCGCCTGGCAAAAACGGATGCACGCCGCCGGCTGGGTCGGCATCTCGTGGCCGAAGGAATATGGCGGGCGCGGCGCCGAATTCATGCAGCAGGTGATCTTCGACGAGGAGTATTTCCGCGCCCGCGCGCCGATCCTGCCGGGTGCGAGCGCCATCAACCTGCTCGGCCCGACCCTGATCCAATGCGGCACCGAGGCGCAGAAGAAGCGCCATCTGCCGCGCATCCTCGCCGGCGAGGAGCGCTGGTGCCAGGGCTTCTCCGAACCCGGCGCCGGCGGCGATCTGGCGAGCCTCAGCACCCGCGCCGTCGACCGGGGCGACCATTTCCTGGTCAACGGCCAGAAGGTGTGGACTTCGGGCGCGCATTTCGCCGATTGGTGCTTCCTGCTGGTGCGCACCGACCCGCAAGCGCCCAAGCATCACGGCATCAGCTATCTGCTGGTCGACATGAAGACGCCCGGCATCACCGTGCGCCCGCTGGTGCTGCTCAACGGCCATCGGCACTTCAACGAAGTCTTCTTCGAGGATGTCGCGGTGCCGAAGGAAAATCTGGTCGGCGCGCTCAACGAGGGCTGGAGGGTTGCGATCACCACCTTGATGTTCGAGCGCAGCGGTGCGGGCGGGCGCGACCACGCCGCCCAGATCGCCCGGCTCGGCGAACTCGCCCGGCAATTCCCGAGCCGCCAGGAGCCGGCCTGGAACGACAGCCATATCCGCCAGCAGCTAGCCCAGCTGGCGATCGACGTCAAAGCCTTGCAGGTGACGCGGCTGCGCGGGCTGACCCGCCGGCTGCGCGGCGAGCCGCCCGGGCCCGAAGGCTCGATCCTCAAATTGTTTGGCTCGGAACTGGCGTTGCGGATCGCCGATTTCGCCTCGACCCTGCTCGGCCCCTATGCGACGGTCGATGCCCCGACCGAGGCGGTGCCCGACGCCCAGCGCTGGCACCACCGGGTGCTCGGCGCCCGCCAATACACGATCGCCGGCGGCACCAGCGAGATTCAGCGCAACATCATCGGCGAGCGCGTGCTGGGGCTGCCGAGGGGGTAGTCCGATGGATATCGGTTTTAGCGAAGAGCAGGAGATGTTGCGCGAGACCGCGCGCAAATTCCTCGACGCCGAATGCGACAGCCGCTTCGTGCGGGCGCGCATGGCCGAGCCGGCGGCGACGACCGACGAATTCTGGCAAAAGCTCGCGCTTCAGGGCTGGCTCGGTATCGTCTACCCGGAGGCGGAGGGGGGCAGCGGGCTCGGCCTCGTCGATCTCGTCGTGCTGATGGAGGAGATGGGGCGCCGGGTCATGCCGGGGCCGTTCTTGTCGACCGTGCTGCTCGGCGGGGCGGCGATCGCCGAGGCCGGCACACCGGCGCAGCGCCGCGAATGGCTGCCGCGCATCGCCGCCGGCGAGAAGAAGGCGGCACTCGCCTGGACCGAGGCCAATTTGCGCTGGGACGCGGCCGGCATCACCTTGCCGGCGCGCGAGACGCCAGCGGGCTTTACCCTCTCCGGCTCGAAGCTCTTTGTCGGCGACGCACATCTGGCCGATATTCTGGTGGTCGCCGCGCGCACCCGCGACGGCAGCACGATGGCCGACGGCGTCAGCCTGTTTCTGGTGCCAACCGAGGCGCACGGCCTCTCAATCCCGGTCATCCCGACGATCGACGAGACCCGCAAGCTGTGCGAGGTCCGGCTCGACCAGGTGGCGCTGCCGGCGTCAGCGCTGCTCGGCGACAAGAACGCCGGCTGGGCGGCGTTGTCGCGGGTCGTGGCGCGGGCCACGGTGGCGCTCTGCGCCGAGATGTGCGGCGGGGCACAGCAGGTGCTCGACATGACCGTCGACTACGCCAAATTGCGAATCGCCTTCGGCCGGCCGATCGGCAGCTATCAGGGCGTCAAGCACCAGGCGGCCGACATGCTGGTGGCGATCGAGAACGCCAAATCCTTGACCTACTACGCGGCCTGGGCATTGGACCAGGGCGCCGAGGACGGGCCGCTAGCGGTGTCGATGGCCAAGGCCGCCGCGTCCGACATGGCGCGCCGGGTCGCCGGCACCGGCATCCAGCTGCATGGCGGCATCGGCATGACCTGGGAGCACGATTTGCAGCTCTATTTCAAGCGCGCCAAGGCCAGCGAGGTCGCGTTTGGCGACGCCACCTGGCACCGCGAGCGCGTCGCCCGGCTGTTCGCCGGGTAAGGGCCGAGCGTGGCGCCGGCACCGGTCGTTCCCCAGACGCAACAATTTCGACGCGCTGCGCCTCCTGGCCGCGACGTCGGTGATCTTTTCGCATTCGTTCCTGATTGCCGAGGGCACGCAAAAGCATGAATGGCTGATCCGGCTGACCGGCAACCAGTCGATCCTCGGGCTTTGCGGCGTCTTCGTGTTCTTCGCGATCAGCGGCTTTCTGATCACCCAGAGCTTCGAGCAGACCGCCGATCCGTGGCGCTATCTCGCCAAGCGGGCGCTGCGGATCTTTCCCGGCCTGTTCGTCGCCACCTTCATTTCGGCCTTCGTGCTGGCGCCGCTGGTCACCACCCTGGAGCCCGCCGTCTATTTCAGCCAGCCGCAGCCCTACCAGTTCCTGGTCGGCAACACCTTGCTCTACCAGGTGGTGCACGAATTGCCGGGGGTGATGTTCGTCAACAACGCGGCCGGGCTCGAGGTCAACGGCTCGATGTGGACCCTGCGCCCGGAATTCATCATGTATCTGATGGTGCTCGGTCTCGGCGTGACCCGGCTATTGACCCTGCCGGTGGCGTTGCTGCTGCTGGCACTCGGCATCGCTTGCCTCTCTTTCGGCGCCCTCGCGGTGTTGGGCGGCTGGGGCTGGATGCTCGGCTTTTTCGCCGCCGGCATGGTGCTCTATAAATTGCGCGCGACCCGCATCTTCGACGGCCGGGTGGCGCTCCTGGCCCTGGCCGGCCTGGTGCTCAGCGTGCCATTGCGCCAGTTCATCCCGCTGTTTCCGCTGTTCGGCTGCTATCTGGCATTGTGGCTGGCGCTCAACCCGCGGCTGCCGGTGATCCCGGCGACGCGCTTCGGCGACTTGTCCTATGGCCTCTACATCTATGGCTGGCCGGTCGAGGAGGCGGTGATCTGGTACCTGGGCGGGCGGGCCCTGTGGTGGCAGCTGTTCGCGATCGCGTTGCCGGCGACCGCGGCCATCGCCTTCCTGTCGTGGCATCTGGTCGAGCGCCCGGCATTGCGCCTCAAACCCGGCTCGCGCCGACCAACGGCACTTCCAGCACCGGCAGCGCCGCAGCAAGTCTGACCGGGCGGGCGGTGCGGCGGGCCAGGGCGGACGTCGAGAGGGCTGGCGCCGGGGTCGGCTCCGCCTTTAGTATGCGCGCGATCAGCCAATGGTCGGGGAGAGACGCGATGCGGGTCCATAATCTTTATGCCGACGCCCAGGGTCAGTCGCATTGGCGCGACGTCGAGATCGAATGGGTCGAGGAGACCCGCTCGGGCAAATTGTCGAAGCGCCTGCCGGCCACCGGCATCATCTTTCGCGAGGTGCCGCCGACCTACGATCTCGACTGGCATCCGGCGCCCCGGCGGCAATACATCATCAATCTCGATGCCGGCGTCGAGATCACCGCGAGCGACGGCCAGGCGCGCAAGATCGGCGCCGGCGAGGTGGTCCTGGTCGAGGACACCACCGGCAAGGGTCATCTCTCGAAGGCGCTCGACGGCAAGATCCGCAATTGCATCTTCGTGCCTGTGGAATAACGGAGGCTCACATGAAGCTGGTGTATTTCGACGACTGGAAACTGGGCGTGGTCAAAGGCGACCGCGTCGTCGACGTGTCGGCGGCGGTGCGCGATATCCCGCACACCGGGCCGGGCGACCTGATGAACGGGCTGATCGCCAATTTTGGCCAGTACAAAGGCAAGCTCGAAGACGCGGCGGCGAGCGGACAAGGGGTGCCGCTGTCGTCGGTCAGGATCCGCCCGCCGTTGCCCAAGCCGGTCAACATCGACTGCATGGCGGTCAACTACATGGAGGACGGCACCCGCAGCGCGCCGGCGCCGATCAACGCCTTCCACAAATCGCCGAATGCGATCGTCGGGCCGGGCGACACGATGGTCTTGCCGGACGAGCCGGCGACGATCTTCGAGGGCGAGGCTGAATTGGCGCTGGTCATCGGTAAAAGGGCGAGCCACGTCAAGGCGGCCGACGCGATGGATCACATCTTCGGCTACACCTGCTTTATCGATGGCTCGGCGCGCGGGCTGCCGGCCCCCGGATTTTTCGCGATGAAGTCGCGCGACACCTTTGCCCCGATCGGGCCGTGCATTGTCACCAAGGACGAGATCCCCGACCCGCAGAAACTGCAGATCCGGCTGTCGAACAACGGCACCCTGATGCAGAACTTCAACACCAGCGACATGGCGCACAAGATCCCGCGATGCATCGAGTGGCTGAGCTCGATCCATCCGTTGGAGCCGGGCGACATCGTCGCCACCGGCACCAATCACCGCGGGCTCAACCCGTTCATGGACGGCGACAAGATCGAGCTCGAGATCGAGGGCGTCGGTAAGCTCGCCTTCAACGTCAAGGACGAGCTGAAGCGCAAATGGGAGCGGCGCACCCGGCTGCAGATGCACGAGCAGGCGGCGCAGAAGACCGCCGGCGCCTATCCGGACATCACCCCGCAGCTCTCCGGCAAGCACGCCAAAGTCGCGCGCTGACCCTCAGAAAGCCCGCTATTCCCGTCATGGCCGGACTTGTTCCGGCCATCCGCGCCTTCCAGCGTCAGCGACGGAAGACGTGGGTCACCGGGTCAGCCCGGTGATGACGGCGGCGGGGCGCGTTAAAGAAGGAACCGCATCATGGCCGCCGACGGCTTCGCCTACACGAACCTGTTCGCCAAGGACCTGCCGGCGGCGGCGCCGCGCTGGACCGGCTTTCCCAAATACAATTTCATCGGTGGCCATAACGACCGCGAGCATGTCCCGGCGGCGGCCCTGGCGGCGGCGGCGGCGGCGGTGCTGCGCCGCGATGGGGCCGATCTCGCCCTCTACAACCCGCATGGGCCGCAGGGCTTTCGCGCCACCCGCGAGTTCGTCGTCAACAAGGTCAAGGGGCGCGGCATCGCGTGCTCGCCCGACGAGGTGCTGATCACCTCCGGCTCGGGCCAGGGCCTCGATCTCGTCAACCGGGTGCTGCTCAATCGCGGCGACACCGTGATCCTCGAGGAATTCACCTATGGCGGGGCGATCAGCAAGCTGCAGCGTCTGGGCGTCACGGTAGTTGGCGCGCCGCTCGACGACGACGGATTGCGCCTCGACGCGCTCGGCCGGATCCTTGACGAGCTGAAGCGCAACGGGACGGTGCCCAAATACATCTATACGATCCCGACCGTGCAGAACCCGACCGGCTCGATCCTGCCGATGGACCGCCGCCACGCGCTGCTCGGCCTCGCCAAGCGCCACGGGGTGCCGATCTTCGAGGACGAATGCTATGCCGATCTGACCTGGAGCGAGGGCGCGCCGCCGGCGATCTATTCGCTCGACCCGAGCCAGGTGATCCATGTCGGCTCGTTTTCCAAGACCCTGGCGCCGGCGTTGCGGCTCGGCTACGTCGTCGCCGACTGGGCGGTGATGAGCCGGCTCGTCGGCCTCAAGCGCGAGACCGACAGCGGCACCGGAGCGCTCGAGCAGATGGTCGTCGCCGAATATTTCTCGCACCATTTCGAGGAGCATGTCGGCGAACTGACCGGGGTGTTGAAGGAGAAGCTCGAGACCATGGTCGACGCGCTCGAACGCGAGTTCGGCACCACCGTCGAACAGATGTGGCGGCCGAAGGGCGGCATCTTTCTGTGGATCAAGCTACCCGACCGGGTCGACGTGACCAAGCTCGTGGCCCCCGCCGCCAAGGAGGGGCTGGTTTTCAACCCCGGCCCCGAATGGTCGTGCAACCCGGCCGAGACCAAGTCCCATATGCGGCTCTGCTTCGCGCTTCCGTCCAAGGACGAGATCCGGAGCGGCATCGCCGCCCTGGCGCGGATCTGCCACCAGGAGACCGGCCTCCCCGAGCAGAGCGCCAACATCCGCCGCGCCGCCGCTCAGCCGGGCTGAGACCGGCGTCTTGCCGGCATCTTGCCGGCGCTCGCAGAGCCGGTGGCATCAGTCGCGCGGCGCCAGCTCAGCACCTTGGAAAAATAGGCGGGAAAGCGCTCGGCCGCGGCAAACCCCGGACCCGCCAGCCGGTCGAGATCCTCGCGCAGATAGCTCGCGTAATAGGGTTCGTGGAACCCGGCGGGAAACGATTCGAGCATCGCGTCATAATCGGGCACGTCGCCGGTTTGCAGTGAATCGACCAGGATCAAGGTTCCGCCGGGCCGGAGCACCCGCCGGATCTCGGCGAACACGGCGCGGCGAATTCGCGGCGGCAATTCGTGAAAGAGATAGATCGAGGTGACGACGGTGAACTCGCCGTCGGCGAACGGCATCGCCTCGGCTCGGCCCTCGACCAGCCGGGTGCGCGACCACGCCGCCAGTTCGCGCCGGGCGACCGCCAGGTAATGCGGCGACAAATCGAGCCCGGTCACATGCAGCCGGGGCCAGTTGGCCTTGACCTCGCGCAGAAAGCTGCCGGTGCCGCAAGCAAGATCGAGGAGCCGCGCCGGGTCGCGCCGGTCGGCCGGATATTCGGCGAGCGCGCGTCTGAGCGGCACCAGCGCCTGGCGCCGCATCGCCGCGGCACCGCCGCCGAACAGGACCTCGACCTGGTGGTCGTAGCGCTCGGCCGAAGCGGCGCTCAGATAGCCGTCGCTCTGAAAGTGAAATTTCTGCAGGTAGTAGCGCGGATAGTTTCCGGGCGGCGGCTCGCGCAGCAGCCGCTCGCCGGGCGCGCCGTGCCGGCTTTCGTCGACCGCGGCGAGATCGGCAAAAAAATCGGCGGCGCGGCGCAAGGCGGCGAGCGGGCTGCCGATCGCCTCGGCCGGAGGCGCGTAGTGCCCGGCCTTGATGTTGCGCCAGTCCTGCTCGATCAGGGCGCGCAAATCGCCGAGAATGCGCCGCCGACCGGGCATCGGGCGCCCATGCAAGGACGCCGGCAGCGGCACAGGCCGGCTGAGGCGCGCAGCCAATAGCTTCTGGCCGAAGAACCAGCCGACCCGCGCGGTCTGGGCGGCGTCGAAGGCGAGCTTGTCGAGGGCGGTCGGCATGGCTATGGAATTACCCTGATCCGGTGGCTTTGCAAGCCCGCCGCTGCACCGCGCGGCTCTGCACTGCGCGGCGCCATGGCCAGAATCGACAAACCGGACCTTGACAGTTCGATTGCCGGGCTTATCCTCATCTCCAGCATAACCAAAGGCCGGGCGCGTTTGCCCGGCTTTTCCGGAGCCCATAAATGCTCAATCTGAGCATAAGGAGGATTCGTGCTGGACACCGCTGCCGCGACCGCCACCACGACAATGCCGCTCATCGATCTCTACCGGCGCGTGGAACGGCACATCCCGCCTGTCGAATGGCCGGTCCTGGCCGACGACATCGCGGCAATCCTGCGCCTCAAGCGCGAGCGCAACGCGGTCGTACTCGCCCATAACTATCAGACGCCCGAGATCTTCCACACCGTGGCCGATATCGTCGGCGACAGTCTGGCGCTCGCCCGCGAGGCGACGCGTACCGACGCCCAGGTGATCGTGCTCGCCGGCGTCCATTTCATGGCCGAGACCGCCAAGCTGCTCAACCCGCAAAAGACCGTGCTGATCCCCGACCTCAAGGCCGGCTGCTCGCTCGCCGCCTCGATCACCGCCGCCGATATCCGGCTGATGCGCGAGCGCCACCCGGGTGTGCCGATCGTCAGCTACGTCAACACTTCGGCCGCGGTCAAGGCCGAGTTGGACATCTGCTGCACCTCGGCCAATGCCAAGAAGATCGTCGAGGGGCTGGGCGCGAAGCGGGTCATCATGCTGCCCGACGAGTACCTGGCGCGCAACACCGCGGCCCAGACCGCGGTCGAGATCATCGCCTGGAAAGGCCATTGCGAGGTGCATGAGCGGTTTACCGCGCAAGACGTCCGCGAGGTGCGGGCGAGCCATCCCGGGGTCGTCGTGCTGGCCCATCCGGAATGCCCGCCCGAGGTCGTCGCCGAATGCGATTTCACCGGCTCGACCGCGGCGATGGCCGATTATGTCGGCCGCGAACGGCCGGCGCGGGTGGTGCTGCTGACCGAATGCTCGATGAGCGACAACGTCGCGCTGCAATACCCCGATCTCGACTTTGTGCGGCCGTGCAATCTGTGCCCGCATATGAAGCGGATCACCTTGCCCAAGATCCGCCGCGCGCTCGAAACCATGAGCCACGAGGTGACGGTCGATCCGGCGATCGCCGGCCGCGCCCGCCAGGCGGTCGAGCGCATGCTGGCCTTCGGCTGAGATCCTTTCCCGGTCATGCCCGCTTTGGCGCGGGTGGAGCGGCCCGGCCCGGCCGGCGTCCAGACGGCGGATGTCCAGGCGGGGGATGATGGGCGAGCTTGCATGGCTGGCGGCGAGCGTCATCGCCGCCGGGGTGGTGACCGGCATCCTGGCCGGGCTGTTCGGCATCGGTGGCGGTGCGGTCATCGTGCCGGTGCTGTTCGAGGTGTTCCGCCTACTCGGCGTGCCCGAGGCGGTGCGCATGCAACTGTGCATCGGCACCGCACTGGCGATCATCGTGCCGACCGCGCTGCGCTCCTACCGCGCGCACCAGGCGCGGGGCTTCGTGCTCCCCGAAATCGTGCGCCGCTGGGCGCTGCCGGCGATGGCCGGCGTCGCGGTCGGCTCCGTGCTGGCTGCGCTGGCCCCGCCCGACACCTTCAAGGCGGCGTTCGTGCTGATCGCCTGCCTGATCGCAGCAAAGCTGCTAGTCGGCGGCGGCTGGGTGCTCGGCAGCGAATTGCCGGGTGCGGCGGCGATGACCGGCTACGGCTTCGCCATCGGCCTCGGCTCCTCGCTGATGGGGATCGCCGGCGGCTCGCTGGTGACGATGGTGCTGACGCTTTACGGCAAGCCGATCCACAACGCGGTGGCGACCGCCGCCGGCCTCGGCGTGCCGATCACCATCGCCGGCGCCATCGGCTATATCCTCGCCGGTCTGCCGCACCAGGCCCTGCTGCCGCCGCTGTCGCTCGGCTTTGTCTCGGTGATCGGCGTCGTCCTGATCGCGCCGGTATCGAGCTGGGTTGCACCATTCGGCGCTCGTCTGTCACACCGGCTGCCGAAGCGCACGCTCGAAATCGGGTTCGGCCTGTTTCTGCTGCTGGTCGCCGCCAATTTCCTCGCCAGCCTGATGGTTCCGCTGATCTGACCCGTCCGGCCGGCGCCGGCCGAACACCCGCATGATCGGTCGACACTTACCAATGGGGTAAAACATGCGCATCCTGATCGATCCGATCGTCCGCGCAGCGCTCGTCGAAGATCTGGGCCGCGCCGGCGACATCACGACCGATGCGATCGTGCCTGAGGATGCCCGGATCGAGGCGGTGATCGCGGCGCGCCAGCCGGGGGTGGTCGCCGGGCTCGAGGCGGCACTTCTCGCCTTCGAACTCGTTGATCCGGGATTAGGCATCGAGCGCTGCCGCGGCGACGGCTCCCGCCTCGCCCGCGGCGACACCGTCGCCCGCATCTGCGGCTCGGCCCGTCCGGTTCTGGCCGCCGAGCGCACCGCGCTCAATTTTCTGTGCCGGATGTCCGGCGTGGCGACGGCGACGCGCGCTTTGGTCGACGCGATCGCCGGAACCCATGCCCGGATCGTGTGCACGCGCAAAACCACGCCGCTGCTGCGCACCCTCGAAAAGGAGGCGGTTCGCCTCGGCGGCGGCGCCAATCACCGCTTCGGCCTCGATGATGCGATGCTGATCAAGGACAACCATATCGCACTCGCCGGCGGGGTGCGGCCGGCGCTCGAACGCGCGCGCAATCAGGCCGGGCACCTGGTCAAGATCGAGCTCGAGGTCGACACCCTCGAGCAGCTGGCCGAGGCGCTCGAGGTCGGGGTCGACGCGGTGCTGCTCGACAATATGACGCCCGAAACCCTGCGCCGCGCGGTGGCGATGGTCGGCGGCCGGGCGGTGACCGAAGCCTCCGGCCGGATCAGCCCCGAGACCGCGGCCGCGGTCGCCGCCACCGGGGTCGATCTGATTTCATCGGGCTGGATCACCCACAGCGCCCCGATCCTCGATCTCGGCCTCGACATCGTCGATTAGCGAGGCCCCGGTGGGCCGGAGCGTCTCAGTTGGAAATTCGAATGGCAAGGACCAGTGGGCGAACGCTGCCTCGGCCCTTGCTGTCGACAGACGGCTTTGCGGTGACCAGCTGTAATAGGCTGATAGCAGAGAACCCGATTGAGCCGAGGTGCAGATTGGACAAGACCGGCGGGCGTGGCCGCCGCCAAACCAAGGCCTATGAGGACGCCCGCTTCTTGCGGAGCAAGGATGCGCGTGCGCTGCGCATCCTCGCCGAGTATTTGGAGCCGCTCTATCGCTTCCAGCGCCACCACGTCCAGGACACGATCGTCTTCATGGGGTCGGCACGGCTCGTCTCGGAGGAGGCGGCGCGAGCGGCGCTGGCCGAGGCGGAGCGGGCCGGCGAGGGCCTCGAGGCGGCGCAAACGGCGCTCTCGCTGTCGATCTATTACCAGGCCGCGCGGGAGCTCGCCCAGCGGCTGACCGCCTGGTCGAAAAAGCTCGGAGAGGACCAGCAGCGCTTTGTCGTCTGCACCGGCGGCGGCCCCGGCATCATGGAGGCCGCCAATCGCGGTGCTTCCGAGGCGAAGGGGCTCAATGTCGGGCTGACAATCTCGATCCCGAACGAAGAATTCGATAACCCCTATGTGACCAGGGAGCTACATTTTTACTTTCATTACTTCTTCATGCGCAAATTCTGGTTTGTCTATCTGGCCAAGGCGGTCGTGCTGTTCCCGGGCGGCTTTGGCACGCTCGACGAGATGTTCGAGATCCTGACCCTGGTGCAAACCCGCAAGACCCGCAAGAAAATGCCGATCGTGCTGTTCGGCACCAAATACTGGAACGAGGTGATCAACTTCGACGCGCTCGTCAAATACGGTACGATCAGCGCCGCCGACCTCGACATTTTCCATCGCACCGATTCATTGGACGAGGCCTACGACATCATCACCAAGGGCCTGACCGAGAACGCCCTCGCCATCCCCGGACCGGTGCTGTAGTTGGAAGTTCCGATCGGGTGGCACGCCCTCGCCCGGCGCCCGGCGCCGGTGCGGCGCGGTTTCGCCCGCCCGCCAAGCCTTCGGCTGGCCATCGCCGCCGTTTCCGAGTAATTCCGAGAGGCATAAGCTCGCGCGATGGCCTACCAGGTTTTTCGGGTCGAGATCACCCACGACGAGACGCGCGATGCGGGGCCGGTCAATATCGAGATCACCGCCTACATCGATCGCCTGCCGGAAACCAACGAGGCCTCGGTCGGGCGCTTGAGCCGGGCCCAGCGCGGGGTGTGGAACAGCCGGCTGCAATACACCGGCGATTTCGATGCGCTGGCGGCGGCGCTGGCGGCGATCGCGGCGGCTTATCCGCAGGCCGACCATATCCGCTGCTACGAATATTCCGTCGACGACGAATACCCGGTCGAGGTGGCGCCGCTGCTGCGCTCGGGCGACAAATGGCGACCGGGCGACAACCCGGCGCCGAGCGGCGGCCGGCTGGGCTGATCGCGCAAGCGGCCTGGGGTTCGGCGGCAAGGGACGACGCCCGGCCTGCGTCAGCGGTGGGTTCGCTGCTCGGCACTGGCGGGAGCGAAGCACCCCGCGGCCCTGGCCGGGCTTGCCCGATCCGGCGGAATGGGGCGTAATCCGGCGCCGCAGCCGGTTGGCGAAGGGAGAAGTGCCGTGGAGAATACGCCCGCAAGGCCGGCCGAGGCCGCCGGCAGCGAGATCGACCGGCCGCAGCCGAGCGCGCCGTCGAACCGGATCTGGGGCAGCGACGCGATCGCCGCGGCGATCCGCGCGCTCGACATCCCCTATGTGGCGCTCAACCCCGGCTCGAGCTATCGCGGCCTGCACGACAGCCTGGTCAACTACCTCGGCAATTCGCGCCCGCGCATGCTCTTGTGCCTGCACGAGGAAAGCGCGGTTGCGCTGGCCCATGGCTGGGCCAAGGTCACCGGCCGACCGATGCTGGTTTGCGTTCATGCCAATGTCGGGCTGATGCACGCGACGATGGCGATCTTCAACGCCTGGTGCGACCGGATGCCGGTTATCGTGCTCGGCGCCACCGGCGCGCTCGACGCGACCCGCCGGCGGCCGTGGATCGAGTGGATTCACACCGCCCGCGACCAGGGCGCGCTGATCCGCAACTTCATCAAATGGGACGACCAGCCCTCCTCGGTCGGCGCCGCGCAGGAGGCGGTGCTGCGCGCCAACATGATCGCGCAGACGGCGCCGCGCGGGCCGGTCTACCTCAATTTCGATCTGGCCTTGCAGGAGGACGAGATCGATGCGGTGCCGCCGATGCCCGAGATCGCCCGCTTTGCCCCGCCGGCCTCGCCCGAACCCGGCGGCACGCTGTTGCGCCAGGCGGCGGAACTCTTGGCGCGGGCCGAGCGGCCGGTGATCCTGATGGGCCGCGCCTCGCGTGATCCCGAGCGGTGGCGGCAGCGCGTCGCGCTGGCCGAGGCGGTGGGTGCGCGGGTCATGACCGACCGCAAGACCGGGGCGGTGTTCCCGACCGACCATGCGTTGCACGCCGCCGGCCCGACCGCGCCGACATCGGACGGGGCCGAACTTCTCGCCGGCGCCGATGTGATCCTCAGCCTCGACTGGATCGATCTCGCCGGCACCTTGAAGACCGCCTGTCGCGGCAAGTTCCCGGCCGGCAAGGTGATCCAGATCTCGCCCGACCAATTTGTCCATAATGGCTGGAGCATGGACTATCAGGGCCTGCCGCCGGCCGATGTTAATCTGTTGGCCGAACCCGACGCCGCGGTGCCGGCGCTGTTGGCCGCGGTCAAGGAATTGCGCCCGAACCCGCCGCCCTTGCCGGCGCCGCGGCCACGGCGCGCGCCGCCGCCGTTGTCGGCACTCGACACCGCCCGGATCATCGAGGTGCCGATGGCGGCGACGGCGCTGAAAGAGGTGCTGGGCGACAGCCCGGTCACGATGATCCGCCTGCCGCTGAGCTGGGCCGAGCATCTGTGGGAGTTCCGCCACCCGCTCGATTTTCTCGGCACCGATGGCGGCGGCGGCATCGGTTCGGGTCCGGGGATGTCGGTCGGCGCCGCACTCGCCTTGCGCGACGGCGGCAGCGGCCGGCTGCCGGTGGCAATCCTCGGCGACGGCGATTTTCTGATGGGCGTGACCGCGCTGTGGACCGCAGTGCACAACCATATCCCGCTACTGGTGGTGATCGCCAACAACCGCTCGTTCTTCAATGACGAATTGCACCAGGAGCGGGTCGCCCGCGAGCGCGGCCGGCCGGTCGAGAACCGCTGGATCGGGCAGTCGATCCGCGAACCCGACATCGACCTTGCGACCTTGGCGCGTGGCCAGGGCTGCCTCGGCATCGGCCCGGTCGAGGACCCGAAACAGCTGGTCGCGGCGCTGACCGAGGCGGTCGCCGCGGTGCGCGCCGGCCAGGTCTGCGTCGTCGATGTGCGGGTCGCGGTCGGCTACGACCCAGGCGGCGCCGCCGGCATCTTGCAGCGTTAGCCTGTTAAGGGCCCCGCCTCAGACCCCGGGTCAGACCGGGCCGTTGGGCAGGACCAGCACCTTGCCGTTGCGGTGGCCGCGCTGGGCGTGGGCGAGCGCCTGCTTGATGTCCTCGATCGGATAGGTCGCGTCGACCGGAGCCTTTAGGGTCCCGTCGAGGAGCTTGGCGGCGAGGTCGGCGTAGAGGGTGCGCACCTGCTCGCGGGGGCGCTTGGCGAGGCCGTCGCCGAGCATGAACGCTTTGAGGCTCACCCCCCTACTGATTGCGGCGCGGCTGATCACCAGATCGGCGCCGCTCATCGAGCCGTAGCTGACCACGACCCCGCCATCGGCAACGCAATCGGCGATGCGCTTGGCGGCCTCGCCGGAGACCGCGTCGATGCCGAGGCGGATCGGGGCACCGCCGGTCACCCGCTGCGTGCGCTCGGCAAGATCGGGCCCGTCGACCAGCACCGCGTCGGCGCCGAGCGCCGTTAATTCGGCGGCGACGTCGTCGCGACGCACGACGTTGAGGGTGCGTACGCCCTTGGCCTTGGCGAGCACGATCAGATGGCGACCGACCGCCGAATTGGCGACGTCCTGGATGACCCAATCGCCGGGCTTCAGCGCGACATGGTCTTCGAGCAGCAGCAGCGCCGTCGCCGGATTGATCCGCAGCATCGCCGCCTGCTCGAGATCGAGCCCCGCCGGCAACGGGATCGCCTCGGCGGCGGCAACGCGGCGGCGCTGCACCCAGTTCTCGCGCTGCATGTTGACGACGAAGTCGCCCGGCCGAATGTCGGTAACCCCGGCGCCGACCGCCGCGACCCGGCCGACGCATTCCGCCCCCGGGGTTGCCGGCAGGGCCGGATGCAAGCGGTAATTGCCGCGGCAGAACGAGATATCGGCCGGATTGATCGGAAAGGCCAGCACGTCGAACACGATCTCGCCGGGTCCCGGGGCGCCGACATCGGGCGCTTCGACGCACTGCGCGACGTTTTCCGGCACGCCGTAATCGGTGATCTGGACCTTTTTCATTGCTCCCTCCCCGCTCGCAGAAAGTTAGCGCACCCGGCCGATCAACCGCGATCGCAGCCAGCCGCGGTTAACCTCAGCCGCGATTAAAGGCCGGCATCACCTCGCGGGCGAACCAGCGCAGCTGATCCTTGAATTCGTCGGGCGGCAGGCCCTCGGCCCAGTGGATCATGAAATCCTCGAGGCCCGGATATTTGGCTTCGATCGATTTGATCCCGTCGATGACCTCTTTGGGGGTGCCGCAAAACCACGCCTTTTGCGCGACGCCATCGGCGAGCGACGGCACCCGCGACGGCGCGCCCGGCGTGCCCCAGGTCCGGCCGTGTTCGTCGGCGTAGCGCACAAAGCCGAACGGCGCGAACCATTTATAGCGCTCGTCATGCGACGGCTCGACCCGGCGCATCGCCTCTTCCTTGCTCGCGGCGAGATAGAGACCCGCACCCCAGATCATGTCCTGGCCGAGCTGCACTTGGCGGCCGTGGCGCAGGCAGGCGGCATGGTAGGCGCGGATCACGTCGTCGAGGATCTTCTCGCCGTTCAACGTCACCATCGCCTTGATGCCGTATTGCGCCATCATGTCGATGGTCCGGCCGCTGGCGATCGGCATCCAGATCTCGACCGGCAGATGCTTTGGCCGCGGCACCATGGTGATTTCATCGAGCTGATAGCCGCGATAAGGGACCTTGGGCGGGCATTCGAAATACTTGCCCTGGTGGCGGAACGAGTCTTCGTTGAAGCATTTCAGCATCAGCTGAAGCCCCTCCTCGAAGATCTCGCGATTGGCCTCGGTATCGAGCAGCGGCGCGCCAAAGGTCTCGACCTCGCGGGTGTGATAGCCGCGCCCGACGCCCAAGATCACCCTTCCATCGGTGACGATGTCGGCCATCGCATAATCCTCGGCCAGCCGGATCGGGTGCCACATCGGCAAAATGTTGAACCCGCAGCCGAATTTGAGGCGCTTGGTCTGGGTCGCCAGCCACAGCCCGAGCTGGATCAGGTTCGGCAGGCACTCATAGCCCTCGTGCTGGAAATGATGCTCGGCGGTCCACAGCGCGTAATAGCCTTCCTCGTCCATGACCCGGGCCACGTCGCGCGCGGTCCAGAACACTTCGGACAGCCGCTCGTTCGAGTAGCGGCGATCATTCGCCGGGGTGCCGTCGAGCCCGATATTGTCGAGCGCGATCTGCCCGACATAGAGAGAATGGAACCGCTTGATCATGGTGGCGTCGAACCTCGTATTGGAGCGCTAGCCTAGAGATTAGCCCCTCCGCGCACGCCGCGGAAGCCGCGTGGCCGCTCACCAGCGGTCTTCCACCTCCGATCCGCCGCCGCTCCCCGCGCCGCCGCTGATGGCGGCCTCGCTGGATCGCACGGACCGGCGCCCTGCAGCGCGGCGGTTCGACGTTGCCCTGGCGCAACATCTAGGGCTCATTCGCGTAATCGCCCCAAATTGCGTTGCCGCCGCCGTTGTGTCGGTCTACATATAGCCTCCTGAATGGCTTTCGCATCTAGATCTTGCTGAGAACTCTTTCGGCATCAGACCAGGTTTCGGGGGGACGCAATGCACATCGCGCGGCGCTTTACCACGGCGGCTGAGGATCCCTACGCATCGATTCCGTTCCGCGATGCGGCGAGCGAGATTCGTAATCCCGACGGCTCGGTCGTGTTCCAGGCCGAGGGGATCGAGGTGCCGGCCGAATGGAGCCAGGTCGCCTGCGACATCCTCGCCCAGAAGTATTTTCGTAAGGCCGGGGTGCCGGCCCGCCTGGCGGCAGTCGAGGAGGACGGGGTGCCGCCCTGGCTGTGGCGGCGCACCGCCGACCGCGAAGCCCTGGCCGCCCTGCCCGAGAGCCAGCGCCTTGGCGGTGAAACGACCGCCCGGCAGGTGTTCGATCGGATGGCCGGGACCTGGACGTATTGGGGCTGGAAAGGCGGCTATTTCGACGCCGAGGAGGACGCAAGCGCCTTTTACGACGAGATCCGGGTGATGCTGGCGCGGCAGATCGGGGCGCCCAATTCGCCGCAATGGTTCAATACCGGGCTCTATTGGGCCTATGGCATCGACGGCCCGGCGCAGGGTCATTATTACGTCGACTATCGCAGCGGCGAACTGACCGTATCGGCCAGCGCCTACGAGCACCCGCAACCGCATGCCTGCTTTATCCAGAGTGTCGCCGACGACCTCGTCAACGAGGGCGGGATCATGGATTTGTGGGTGCGCGAGGCGCGGATCTTCAAATACGGCTCGGGCTCGGGCTCGAATTTCTCGAAATTGCGCGGCGATGGCGAGCGGCTCTCGGGCGGCGGCCGCTCTTCCGGGCTGATGAGCTTTCTTAGAATCGGCGACCGCGCCGCCGGTGCGATCAAATCGGGCGGCACCACCAGGCGGGCGGCCAAGATGGTGATCGTCGACATCGATCATCCCGACATCGAAACCTTTATCGACTGGAAGGTGGTCGAGGAGCAGAAGGTGGCGGCCCTGGTCGCCGGCTCCAAGCTCGCGGCCCGGCATCTGAACCGGATCATGGCCGCGTGCCATCAGGCGCTTCCCGGCAACGCCGAGCCGTGCGACCCGGCGCAAAACCCGGCCCTCAAATACCAGATCCGCGCCGCCCGCCGCGCGCTGATCCCGGAAAATTGCATCCAGCGAGTGATCCAGTTCGCCCGTCAGGGCTATGCCGCGATCGATTTCCGCACCTACGACACCGATTGGGATTCCGAGGCCTACCTGACCGTGGCCGGACAGAATTCCAACAATTCGGTGCGGGTCTCGAACGCCTTCCTCGACCGGGTCGAAGCCGACGGGCCGTGGGAGCTGACCCGGCGCACCGACGGCAAAGTTGCCAAAACCCTGCCGGCGCGCGCGCTTTGGGACCGGATCGGGCACGCCGCCTGGGCCTCGGCCGATCCCGGCCTGCAATTCGACACGACGATCAACGACTGGCACACCTGTCCTGAGAGCGGCCGCATCAACGCCTCCAACCCATGCTCGGAATACAATTTCCTCGACGACACCGCCTGCAACCTTGCCTCGCTCAACCTGATGGCGTTCCGCGGCAAGGATGGCGGGTTCGACGCCGTGGCCTTTGCCCATGCGGTGCGGCTGTGGACGCTGGTGCTCGAAATCTCGGTGATGATGGCGCAGTTTCCGTCGGCCGAGATCGCCCGCCGCTCGTTCGAGTTCCGCACCCTCGGCCTCGGCTACGCCAATCTCGGCGGCCTTTTGATGGCGATGGGCATCGCCTATGACAGCGATGCGGGGCGGGCCTTCGCCGCGGCGGTGACCGCGCTCTTGACCGGGGCCAGCTACGCCGCCTCGGCCGAGATGGCGGGCGACCCCGGCTTGATCCCGCGCGGCGCCTTTCCGGGCTACCCCGGCAACCGCGAAGGCATGCTGCGGGTGATCCGCAACCACCGCCGCGCCGCCCATGGCGAGAGTGCGGAGTATGAGGGGCTGTCGATCCTGCCGGTGGCGCTCGACGCCGCAAATTGCCCGGACCCGCAGCTGGTTGCCGCGGCGCGCGGGGCCTGGGACATGGCGCTTGCGCTCGGCGAGCGGCACGGTTTCCGCAACGCCCAGGCTACGGTGATCGCACCGACCGGCACGATCGGCCTGGTCATGGATTGCGACACCACCGGGATCGAGCCCGATTTCGCGCTGGTCAAATTCAAGAAGCTGGCCGGCGGCGGCTATTTCAAGATCATCAACCGCGCGGTGCCGCAGGCGCTCGCCGCACTCGGCTACGGCGCCGCCGAGATCGCGGCGATCGAGCGCTATGCGCTGGGCCGCGGCAGCCTCGCCGGAGCGCCGGTGATCAACCACCAGAGCCTGCGCGCCAGGGGGTTCGACGAGCCCGCGCTCGCCGCCGCCGAAGCGGCACTCGCCACCGCCTTCGACATCAAGTTCGCCTTCAACAAATGGACCTTGGGCGAGGAGTTCTGCACCGGGCGGCTCGGCCTCGACGCCGCCGCGCTCGATCGGCCGGGCTGCGACCTGTTGGCCGCACTCGGCTTCAGCCGGGCCGAGATCGACGCCGCCAACACCTGGTGTTGCGGGGCGATGACCCTGGAAGGGGCACCGCACCTCGCAGCCGAGCACCTGGCGGTGTTCGACTGCGCCAGCCCGTGCGGGCCGACCGGCACCCGCGCGCTGTCGGCCGAAAGCCACATCCGGATGATGGCGGCGGCGCAGCCGTTCATCTCGGGGGCGATCTCGAAGACCATCAACATGCCGAACGCGGCGACGGTCGAGGACTGCAAGAGCGCCTACCTGTTGTCCTGGCGGCTCGGCCTCAAATCGACGGCGCTCTACCGCGACGGCTCGAAGCTGTCGCAGCCATTGGCGGCGAACCTCTTCGGCGACGACGAGCCGGCCGAGGATCAGGCGGCCGAGCTGTTCGAGCAAACCCCGGCCCAGCGGGCGCCGCTGGTCGCCGAACGCATCGTCGAGCGAGTGGTCGAGCGAGTGGTCGAACGGGTCGTGCAGCGCGGCGAGCGCCGGCGGCTGCCGAACCGGCGCAAGGGCTACACGCAAAAGGCCACGGTCGGCGGCCACAAGGTCTATCTGCGCACCGGCGAGCACGAGGACGGCCGCTTGGCCGAACTCTTCATCGACATGCACAAGGAGGGCTCGGCGTTCCGCTCGCTGATGCACAATTTCGCGATCGCGATCTCGATGGGCCTGCAATACGGCGTGCCGCTCGAGGAGTTCGTCGAGAGTTTTACGTTCAGCCGGTTCGAGCCGTCCGGCATCGTCGAAGGCAACGACGCGATCAAGATGGCGACCTCGATCCTCGACTATATCTTTCGCGAATTGGCGATCTCCTATCTCGGCCGCGGCGACCTCGCCCACGCCGAGCCCGCCGACCTCCTGCCCGACACCGTCGGCAAGGGCGAAGCGCAATCGAGCCTGCGCGGGTTGGACGGCGACGGTCGCCTCGAAGCCGATGCGTTACCGGCCGAGGAGCGTGGCTCGATGCCGCGCGACGTCTCGAACGGCTTCGTCCGCAACAAGCTGACCCTGTTGCATGGCGGCGCCGGCCGCAGCGGCCCCGCCATCCTCGCCTTGGCCGACCCGTTCCCGGCCACCGAGGCGGCTGGCGACCCCGGCCTGCCTTTGGCCGAAGGCGGGGCGTTGCGCCTGGAACGCATCCGCGCCGCCCGCATCCGCGGCTACGAAGGCGACAGCTGCAGCGAATGCGGCAACTTCACCCTGATCCGCAACGGCACCTGCCTAAAATGCGACACCTGCGGCGCCACGAGCGGGTGCTCGTAAGATTTCCTCAATTATTGGAGCAAAAATATGGTCGCGGAAGTATATGCGGGGCTCGGAGCCTTTAAAGCTATGTTCGATACCGCGAGGGGGCTGAAAGACATACACGATAACGCGATCCGAAACGCGGCAATCATAGAGCTGCAGGAGCAGATGCTGTCCGCACAGGCCGAACAATCTTCCCTTGTGGAGCGAGCTCGCTCTCTGGAAAAGCAGCTAACCGAACTTAGGGCCTGGGAGGCCGAGAAAAAGCGCTATCAATTAGAGGAATTGCCGCCGGGCGTTTTTGTGCTCTCGTTGAAGCCTAAGATGGCTGCCGGAAAACCCCACCATTCCATATGCCAGACATGTTATCAGCGCGGCAAAAAATCGGTCCTGCACGCAGACGAAAAGCGGAACGGCATTTATCATCTAACGTGCCACGAATGCGGCACCAAACTAATAATCGGTCATTTCATCCGCCCCAGTCTCGATGCCAGTTCGCTGGGCTGGACATAGCACGCGTAGGATGGGCCGATAAGGTATACGGGAGGTTGCACGGGGTGAGGTATCTCCTGCCAGTCGCACTGGCCTGCCTCGTGGCGATGGCCAACGTGTCAGCCCACGCTCAGAGGGATCTTTGGACGACCCAGACGAGCGACGACGGGACCATCGTCGCTAGCATTGCAATGGATCACCCCGGAGCATCCGGCATTACGATGACCACGTTGATGAACATCGGATTCGACCCAAGGGCTGGGTGTCGGCCCGAGATCGGGATTGCCATGCTGAATGGGGGCGCTTATGGCAAGCCCGTTGGGAAGATATCTCCCCCGTATACTGAGCCCGTGAATTTGAAGGTGGACCAAAGGCAACTCTTCACTCAAGCCCCATTTTTGGTTAAGTACGATAACGGTTTGGAGGTAGTTTTTCCGGCGGATCGGCAGGTCCTCGGAGCGCTGGCTGCGGGAACAACGGCCACCGTCCAAATTGTCTCCGGTGCGCCAAGGCTTGAGTTCCCTATAACCGGAGCTGCCGATGCGATTGCTAACGCCCGGAAAAGGTGCATGTCCAGTCATTGACCATTGCTGATCCCACTGCCGGCGCGGCTCGTCCCGATAGTCTATAGGAGGACCAGCGCGCTGGCGCCGCGGCGCCGCGGTTGCGCCGCAAGCTGGACGGCGCTCGCAGCAGGCATTCTTTCGGGCGATGGCTGATGGCAAGCCTGGAGGTTCGGCGATGACCCGCGATCCCGGCGGCTATGTGACCGATATTCCCTATCTGCGCGACTTCAAGGCGATGCTGGCGCCGGCGTGGCTCGATCATGTGGCACTCGTCTGCGGGGTCGAGCCGCCCGACCGCCGCGACGGCTTCGCCTGGTGCGAGCTGGGCTGTGGCCAGGGCGTGACGGCAAACATCCTCGCCGCGACCCACCCGCGGGGCGCGTTCCGCGGCATCGACCTGATGCCGGCGCATATCGACCATGCCCGCCGCCTCGCCGCCGAAGCCGGGGTCGCCAATCTGCGCCTCGACCTCGGCGATTTCGCCGCGGCGAGCGATCTCGACCTGCCGCCCTTCGATTACATCGTCGCGCATGGCGTCTACAGCTGGATCGACGCCGCCGGCCAGGCCGCCTTGCGCGGGTTCATCGATCGCCATCTCAAACCCGGCGGCCTCGTCTACATCAGCTACAATGCGCTGCCGGGATGGGGGCGCGACCTGCCGTTTCAGCGGCTGGTGCGCGACCTCGCACGCACCCTGCCCGGCGATGGGGCCGCGGGGTTTGCCGCCGCCGCCGCGATTGCCGGTGCGCTCGCCGATGCTGGGGCGCCGGCGCTGCTGACGAGCGCGACATTGGCCGACCTCAAAGCCCGGCCGCAGGACTATGCCCCGGCCTATCTCGTCCATGAATTCATGCATGCCGGCTGGCGGCCGCTCTATGTGACCGAGATGCGGCCGCAGCTGGCGGCGATCGGCCTCGCCCCGGTCGGATCGGCGACCCTGATCGAGAATTTCGATGCGCTCCTCTTCGGCGATGCCGGGCGCGCAATCCTGCACGAGATCGCCGACCCCGACGCGCGCGAGCTGGTCCGCGATTTCCTGCTCGACCAGCGGCTGCGCTGCGATGTGTTCGATCGCGGCAATCGTCGCCTCGACCCGGCAGAGCGCGCCCGCCGGCTGCTGGCGGGCAGCTATGCGCTCGCCCGCCCCGCCGCGACGATCGGCTACTCGCTCAAGACCCTTGCCGGCAAACGCGATTATGACACCGCGACGGCGCGAGCGATCGTCGCCGCGCTCGCGGCCGGCCCGCGCCCGGCGGACGCGCTGATCCCCGCACCTGATGTGCTCGAACAGCTGCTGACCCTGTGCGCCGCCGGCGGGGTAATGCCGGTCGAACCGGGCCAGGTGCCGGTCGGCGCGCTCAACCGCGCGATCTGGCGGCGGCTCGGCGGCCCCGAGGAGATCGGCTGGCTGGCGCTCTCTTGCGGCACCGCTTTGGCGGCCGATCGCGACCTCCTCGGCCGGTTGCGCGACGGCAAGGAGATCGACGACGGCCACTACCCCGGCTGGCGCGGCTTCCTCGCGGCACTCGGCGTCCAGCCTAGTAGCTGACCGAAGGCAGATAGGCGCCGGCCGGCTCGTTGTAGAGGCCGATGGTCATCAGCGTCATCTGATGCACCAGGCGCAGGCCGTGCTCGAGGCACCAGCGGAACAATTCGCCATCGCGCGTCGGCAACAGAAACCCGCCGCCGTCGAAGCCGGGTGCGGCGCCGATCAGCGCCTCCAGACCCTGGTTGGTCGCGGCGACGGCATGGCCGAAAAAGGCGATCTCGCTGGCATAGGCGGTGATCCGGCCCAGATGCTCGACGACCCGCGCCGTTCCCTGGCGGATTGCGTCGCTGAGCTCGCCATCGCGATCGTGGCCGTGGACGCGCCGGCACAGCGCGTTGCACGCCGGCAGATCCCGTTCCGTGGCCGCCCGCACCGGGTAGCCGGCCAGCGCCACGCCGGGCGGCGGCCCTTCCATCTTCGAGCACGGCTCGCGGCTGTCGAAGCCGAGCTTGGTGTAGAGGCACAAGGACCGGTTGTGATAGGCCGATTGCAACAGCCTCACCCCGGCGGCGCGGCGCTCGGTTTCGCGCTCGATGACCGCCTGCATCAAGCGGCGGCCGATCGACCGGTTCTGAAAGGCCGGGTCAACGGTGATCGGGCCGATGCCGGCGATGACCCCGCGCTCGTCGACAAAGTTGCTGCCGACGATCTGTCCATCCTCCTCGGCCACGAGCGAATAGAAGTGCCGATGCGCCAGCAAGGTCTTCATCAGCCCGACCGCGACGTCGGAGGACGGGAAATCCCACGGAAAATTGTGCTCGCTCGAGATCGCCTTGAACGCCGCGAAGGCGATGCCGCCGCAGGCGCTGGCGTCGGCAGGCGTGCCGGGCCGCAGGGTTGTGCTCATCGCCTCCCCCCTCTTCGCGTCGTTTCCCGATCGATAGCACAATGCGCCGAGAATTGGCAGCCGCCGTTGCCGCCGGGGTCTTGCCCTCGGCTGGCGATCGGTCGATTATCGCGCTCGGAGCGCCGCGCTTGCCGCGCATCATTGACTGACGAGGAGAGCCCCCGATGCTGTCACCCGAAGACAACGAGCTGGTAACCCGAGTCGGTCCCGGAACGCCGATGGGCGACGTGCTGCGGCGCTATTGGATCCCGGCATTGCATACGAGCGAATTGCCCGAGGCCGATTGCCCGCCGGTCCGCGTCCAGCTGCTCGGCGAAAAACTCGTTGGATTTCGCGACAGCGAGGGCCGCATCGGCCTCGTCGACGAGTTCTGCCCGCATCGCCGCGCCTCGTTGTGGTTCGGGCGCAACGAAGAATCCGGGCTGCGCTGCATCTATCACGGCTGGAAGTTCGACGTCGCCGGCAACTGCACCGAGCAGATGAACGAGCCCGAGCCGTTCTGCCACAAGGTGCGGCTGACCGCGTATCCGACGGTCGAGATGGGCGGGGTGATCTGGGCCTATATGGGGCCGCCCGACAAGATGCCGGCGCCCCCGGCTTTCGAGTGGACGCAGGTGCCGCAAACCCACCGCCATGTCTCCAAGGTGTGGGAGGAGTGCAACTGGCTGCAGGCGCTCGAAGGGGGCATCGACACCTCGCACGCGCCGATCCTGCACCGCACGATCACCCCCAACACCAGCCGCCCGGGCATTCCGGTGCAGGGCCCGTTCGTCCGCGGCAAGGCGCCGCTGCTCGAGGTCGATGTCACCGATTACGGCTACCGCTATGTCGGCATCCGGCCGCTCGACGATGACAAGACCTATGTGCGTTCGTACCATTTCGTCATGCCGTTCACCCAGATCCGGCCGCAGCAATTGGGCCGCGCGATGGGCGGCGGCGACCGCACCAACATCGCCGGTCACATCTGGGTCCCGATCGACGACGCGAACTGCATGGTGTGGAACTGGATGTACAGCTATGGCGAGGCAGGCCTGACCGAGGACGATCGGCTGGAGCGCGGCAACGGCAACGGCCCCGACTATGTCGAGACCTCGGGCGAGTTCCGCTCGTTCCGCAACGCGCGCAACAACTGGATGATCGACCGCCAGGTGCAGAAGCACGAGACCTTTACCGGCATCGACGGCATCAACACCCAGGACCGCGCGGTGCAGGAAGGGATGGGCGCGATCGTCGACCGTTCCAAGGAGCATCTGGGGCCGGCCGACCGCGCGATCATCGCGACGCGGCGACTGTTGCTCAACGCAGTCAAGACGGTGCAGTCGGGCGGCAGCCCGCCGGGCGCCGACACCAGCTATTATGCGGCGCGCGCGATCGAAAAGATCTTTCCGCGCCAGGAGACTTGGCGCCAGATGGTTTTGCCCGAGATGTACGCCGAGAATGTTCCGGTCGCGGCCAAATAAAACGGCGTTCAAGCCCTCTTAACCCGTCGCTAACCGTTGTCTGAGAAGCTCCTCCTCGCAGGCGTGCGGCAAGTGAGCTTGTGAAAGAAGCGCCAGAAGTTGGTCAATCCGGGGTGCGAGCGTTGCTTGCGCGCCCGGCGCCCAGGAACCCGGGTCCGCGAAGCTAACCGCGAGAAGCCGGGGTTTATGGGTTCGGGATCTGCCCCTCGGGGCACCCCGGAATGACCGTCGCTGCGGAGCGCGATTTCTTCACAGGCTTGGGACCCGAGCCCGCGCAACTGGAGGGCAGGGGCTATCGCGTCGGCCGAGCTATCGGGCCGGATCACCGGGCGGGTCTGGCCGGGGCAATTAATCCCATCCTGGCCGCTGATCGTGGCGCTCCTCGCACTCGTCCGCGCGTTGGCCCAGCCGGGCGCGCTGCTGCACGACCCCGACACTTATCTGCACATCGCGGCCGGACGCTGGATGCTGGCGCACGGCGCGTTGCCGGTGCGCAACCCATTCTCCTACACCTTTGCCGGGGCCCGCTGGGTCCCGCACGAATGGCTGGCCGAGCTGGTCATGGCGGCGGTCTACCGCGCCGCCGGATGGAATGGGCTCGTCCTGGTGACGATTGCCGGCTTTGCCGCGAGCCTGGGCTTGCTGACCCGGTTCCTGCTGCGCTGGGCCGAGCCGTTTTCGGCCTTGATCGCAGTGGCGCTCGCCGCCGCGATGGTCGAACCCCACCTGCTGGCCCGGCCGCATATGCTGGCCATGCCGTTGCTGGTGCTGTGGTCGGGCACGCTGTTCGCGGCGCGCGATCGGGGTTCGGCGCCGCCCTACCGGCTGCTGCCGGCTATGGCGCTGTGGGCAAATCTGCACGACAGCTTCATGTTCGGCCTGCTGCTCGCCTGCTATCTCGCCACCGAGGCGGTAGTGGCTGGGCCGCACCGGCGTGAAGCGCGGCGCTGGGGGCCGTTTGCCGCACTCGCCCTGGTCGCGGCCCTGGCGACCCCCAATGGCATCGCCGGCCTTGTCCAGCCGTTTCGGCTGATGGCGATGCCGGCGCTGCAATCCTCGTTCATCGAGTGGCGCAGCCCGAATTTCCAGGATTTTCAGCCGCTCGAAATCATGCTGCTCGGGCTGGTGGCGCTTGGGCTCACCACTGGCGTTCGGGTGCCGCCGACGCGGGTGCTGGTGCTGATCGGGCTGTGCCACATGGCGCTCGCCCACACCCGCCATGCCGATCTTCTGGGCCTGATCGCCCCGTTGGCGCTGGCGGGATCATTGGGGCCGCAATTGGCCGCCAGGATCCGCTCGGCGCCGCCTTCGGGGATCAGCCGTGCCGCCGCCCGCCTCGCCGAGCCGGCTGCTCCGTTCGCCGTCATGCTGGGCTTCGCCGTGGCCTTGGTTCTGTGCCTGCCGGTGCTGCGGCACCCGGTCGTGCGCACCGAGGATCGGGTGACCCCGGCAGCGGCACTCGCCGCGGCCACGCGTCTGGGGCTTGCCGGGCACGTCTTCAATAGCGAGGGCTTTGGCGGCTATCTGGTGTTTCGCGGCGTCCCGACCTTCATCGACGGCCGTATCGAACTGTTCGGCAATGCCTTTCTCGCCCGCTATCTCGATGCGACAGGCGGCAACCGTCGTGTTCTCGGCGATCTCCTCGCCCGCTGGAACATCAGCTGGGCATTGCTGGAGCCGCAGCAGAGCGCCGTTGCCTGCTTCGATCGTCTGCCGGGATGGCGGCGCGCCTATTCGGACGCGCACGCCGTCATTTTTGTTCGCACGCCCGTTACCCACGCCGGCGAGGCGCCATGAGCGTCGGCAGAGTGACTATCCGCCGCCGAGTGCGTCGATCTCGGCATCTTCCGGAAACCGGCCGAGCTGCTTTTTGGAGAAGGCGAGCTTGCCGTCGACGGTGATCTCAAATACGCCGGCGACGCCCTTAACCAACTCGACCTCGGCGCCGTACTTTTCTTCGAGCTGCGCCCTCGCACGGAGGGCTCTGGGGAGGTAGTTTCAAGGCACGCAGTATTCGATCCGAACCTTCATTCGCCGCGCCCCTTTTGGCAGGAATGGACCGATCACCCTAACACGCCGGCCGGCCGGCCGCCATTCCCCCGTTTGCCCGAGGACATCCGGCGGTCAGGTCGTGCGCAGCGGCATCTCCTTCAGCCCAAGAGAGCCGAGCGTGGCCAACCCGGAAATCACCGCAGCATAGAGAAAGACGTGCGCGAATGCGGCACGCATCGCCTTGGCGAGCCCCGCCAGCAGCGCCCGGTTGGTCAGTTGCGCCTGATCGAGATGGAGGAGTGCGATGCCGGGACTGGCGCCGAGAACATGGTGGCCCGGCACCGCCAGCGCGCCGGAATTGAGCTCGCCGACCAGCAATGCGGTCAGCAGCGCCACTCCGAAGGCACCGCCGATCAGGCGAAAGAACATCAACACCGACAGCCCGATCCCGGTATCGTCGAATTCGAGTGCGTTCTGCACCGCGACCACGACCGGTGACAGCTGAAATCCGAAGGCGAGGCCGAGTCCGCCGGTCAGGGCGGTGTCGGCGAGCGCCGAATTGCCGAAGCCATAGACCGCGATCGTCGCGCACAAGCCAGTCATTGCAGCGGCGCCCAGGATCGGATAGAGGCGGTAGCGCCCGGTGCGGGTGACCAGCTGCCCGGCGATGAACGAGCCCAGCACGGTGCCGCCGGTCATCGGTATCAAGCGGATGCCGGCCTGGTTCGCCGCCAACCGCGAAACTAGCTCGAAATCGAGCGGCACCAGGATGATCAGCGCGATCATCACCATCGACATCAAAAAGGCGGTCAGGCTGCCGACTGCGAAGATGCGATTGGCGAACAGGCGCAGCGGGATCATCGGCTCCGGCGCCTCGCGCTCGCGCACGACCAGGATTCCGAGCAGCACAAACCCGATCGCCAGCGGGACGAGAACATCGATCCGCCCCCAGCCGCCGGCCGCTTCGACCCCGGAGACGGCGATCAGGATTGGCGTCGTCGAGGCGATGATCAGGGCCGCACCCAGCCAGTCGATCGCCGGCTTGCGCCGTGGCCGCGGCAATCGCCGCAGATTGCGGTTGCACAGGATGAGCGCCAGGGCGCCGAACGGGATGTTGATCCAGAAGATCCAGTGCCAGGTCAAATAGTCGGCAAAAAAACCGCCAAGCACCGGGCCCAGCAGGTTCGAGATCGCCATGACGCTGGAAAAATAGCCCTGGTATTTGCCGCGCTCGCGCGGCGGGATCACGTCGGCGATCGCCGCTTGCGACACCGAGCGCAGGCCGCCACCGCCGATCCCCTGCAGCAGCCGCGCCGCGATCAGCTCCGGCATCGTCTGCGACAACGCGCACAACACCGAGGCGGCGACGAACAACGAAATCGACGTCAACAGAATCGGGCGGCGGCCGTAGAGGTCGCTGAGCCGGCCGTAGATCGGGGTCGTCACCGTCGAGGCAACCAGATAGGCCGAGACCACCCAGGACATCAGCGACCAGCCGTTGAGATCCTGCGCCATCGTCGACAACGAGGTCGCGACGATGGTCTGGTCGAGGCTGGCCAGAAACATTGCCAGCATCAGCCCGGACAGGACCGAGACGATCTCCGATCGCGAGAAATGCAAGGCGGTCGATTGCGCCGGCTGGGCCATCTGGTGGATTTCGCGACAAAAGCTCTCTGTCAGTACAAGCCAGGCAGGCGCCGGGGCAACAGCGCTGCGGCATTTGAGAGTTGCGTTCGGGCCGGGTTGGCGTGAATCCTGATCAGTCAGGTTCGAGGGAACGCGGCGATGGACACGAAGGACGGCACGGCGAGTTGGCAGGACCGGCTTTACGACCTGCTGCGCCGCAACAACGTCACCCAGTTCGCCTATGTGCCGGATGCCGGCCACCGGGTGCTGATCGACCGCTCGCTGGCCGACCCGCAGGCCCGCTCGGTGGCACTGACCACCGAGGAAGAAGGGGTGGCGCTGCTCGCCGGCGCCGATCTCGGCGGTGCGCGCGGCGTCTTGCTGATGCAGTCGAGCGGCACCGGCAATTGCATCAACATGCTGTCCCTGATCAAGGGCGTTCGGTTTCCGTTTCTGACCCTCGTCAGCATGCGCGGCGATTTCGGCGAGGGCAATCCGTGGCAGTTTCCGATGGGCCAGGCGGTCGAGCCGGTGCTGGCGGCGATGGGGGTGATCTGCCTCAGGGTAGAAGCCCCGGAAGAAGTCGTGCCCACGGTCGAAGCGGCGCTGACCATGGTGCTCCAGGGCGGTCACGCGGTCGCCGTGCTGTTGACCCAGAAGCTGCTCGGCGCAAAGCAATTCTGAGTGGCCGAGCCGTCACACTTCGCAAGATATCGACGAGGCGAGAAATGCCGACCCAGCAGGAGATGCCTGGCGTGATAGCCGCCGCGGTGGTCGCTGGCTTTGTCCTCGACCGCTCTCAGGCGGTCCCGGCGCTGGTTGGCCGGCACCAGGATTTTCTGATCGTCAGCGGCCTCGCCGGCGCCAGCAAGGATGTAGCGGCGCTGACCGGCGATGGCGCGCATACCTATACGATGGCCGGGGCGATGGGCGGAGCGGCGATGATCGGCCTCGGCCTCGCCCTCGCCCGGCCGGAGCAGCGCGTGCTGGTGGTGACCGGCGACGGCGAGCTGTTGATGAATTTGGGGGCGCTGGCGACGATCGCGGTGATCAACCCGCCCAATCTCGCGATCCTGTGCGTCGACAACGGCCATTACGGCGAGACCGGCTATCAACAGAGCCATACCAGCCTCGGCGTCGACCTGGAAAAAATTGCTGTTGGATCGGGGATCAAGGCGGCCCGCACGATCGCCGCTGAGCGCGACCTCGCCGATGGCGCGCGGCTGTTGCGCGAAGGCAACGGCACCGCCTTTGTCGTGCTGCGCGTCAAGCCCACCGACCCGCCTGCTTTTAAGCGCAACTTGGATCCGGCAGCCTGCCGCAACCGCTTCCGCGCGGCTCTGCTCGGCAACAGCCGATAGGAGGAGGAACACCGCCATGCTCCCAGCCCCAGGCTTTCACCACATCCACCTGAACTCGGTCGATCCCGAGCGCGCGATCGACTTCTACACGCGCCAGTTCCCGACTACGGCAAAGGGCAGCTGGGGTGGGTTTCCGGCGCTCCGATCGCCGAACGATGTGCTGGTGCTGTTCACCCGGGTCGAGGCGCAGCCGTTGAGCGAACCGCAGAGCGCGATCTGGCATTTCGGCTGGCATGTGACCGACGCCCGCCGCAGCCTCGAAACCTACAAGGCCCATCACGAAGTCGAATTGCTACCGCTCTATACAACCGATGAAGGCGGCTCGGTGCTGATCAGCAGCGACACCTGGCCCAACATCGGCAACGTGCTCGGCCTCAACAAGGCGCAGATCGCCGAGGCCAAGGCCAAAGGGATCGAGCCCGCTGGCGGCGGCGGGTTCGCTTATATGCGCGGGCCCGATGAGGCGCTGGTCGAATACGCCGGCAATCACCCGGCGGAGCGCTTCAACCACGTGCACCTTTATCAGGAAGACCCGATTGGTGCGCTCGAATGGTACCAAAAGCATCTGAATGCGCCATTGCGGCCGGGCTATGCGCCGACCCCGGCCGGCGCGCCCGGCGCCAAGGCCGTGCGCGGCCCCGACCGCACCTGGCCGGCGCTGAACCCCGAGGGGATGTTCCGCTCGCCCCGGGCGGGGGTCGAGTTCGGCGACGTGTCGATGATGTGGTATCCGAACCAGAGCGACCGGCCGCTGGTCAGCTCGCGCGGGCAGTTGCAGGACCACATCGCGCTCAAGGTGGCCGATCTCGACGCCTGGGCCGACAAGCTCAGCGGCGAGGACGTCAAATTCCTCGAGCCGATCTACCCGCTCGGCGATACCCGCGCCTTGATGATCGAAGGCCCCAGCCGCGAAGCCATCGAATTGGTCGAGGTCAAATCCTGACGCAAGCCTTCGACACACGTCCCGACCCTTGACGTGGTCCCATAGGCAAGGTAGTCAGATTGCGTTCGTGGTGGATTTGAGCCGACCGGCTTGCGGCCACGTTAAATAAGCGCTAAAAGGTCGGGTGTTCTGAAAGGAGCCCTGGCCCGCGCGGGACCGGGGCTTTTTGTTGTCCGGAATCGGCGCGGCCTGGCGAGTGGAGAGACCTGCCGATGACCAAACCCGTTCTGCCCGCCGACCTCGCCGCTACCGTCTCGCCGGCCACCATCCTGGTCCGCGGCGGCGCCACCCGCACCCAGCACGACGAGACCTGCGAGGCGCTGTTCATGACCTCGGGCTTTGTCTACGACGATGCGGAGGCGGCCGAAGCCGCCTTTGCCAATGACGGACAGCGCTATGTCTATTCGCGCTACCGCAACCCGACCGTGGCGATGTTCGAGGAGCGGCTGCGGCTGGTCGAAGGCGCCGAGGCGTGCCGCGCCACGGCGAGCGGCATGGCGGCGGTGTTCGCAGCCTTGCTGTGCCGGCTGCGCGCCGGGCAGCGGGTGGTGTCGAGCCGGGCTCTGTTCGGCTCGTGCCATTACATCCTCTGCGAATTGCTGCCGCGCTGGGGCATCGAGACCGTGCTTGTCGACGGACGCGACCTCGGCGCCTGGGAAGCCGCCCTCGCCGGCGGTGCGGCGCTGGCGTTTTGCGAAAGCCCGTCCAACCCGGCGATGGAGATCGTCGATCTCGCCGCGGTGGCGCGGCTCGTTCACCGGGCCGGCGGCCTTTTCGTCGTCGACAATGTCTTTGCCACGCCGCTCTTGCAAAAGCCGCTGGCGCTCGGCGCCGACGTCGTCGTCTATTCGGCGACCAAGCATATCGACGGCCAGGGCCGCGCTCTCGGCGGTGCGATCCTCGCGTCGGAAAAATTCATCAAGGAGGATCTCGGCCAGTTTTACCGGCACACCGGCCCGTCCTTGAGCCCGTTCAACGCCTGGCTGTTGCTGAAAGGGCTGGAGACGCTCGAATTGCGGGTCGAGCGCCAATGCCTGACCGCGGCCGCCGTGGCCCGCGCGCTCGAATCCCATCCGAAGATTACCCGGGTGCTTTATCCGGGGCTGCCGAGCCACCCGCAATACGAACTGGCGCAGCGCCAGATGAAGGCCGGCGGCAGCCTCGTTTGCTTCGACGTCGCCGGCGGCAAGGAGGCGTGTTTCCGCTTTCTCGATGCGCTGCGGCTGGTCGACATCTCGAACAATCTCGGCGATGCGAAGAGCATCGTCACCCATCCGGCGACGACGACCCATTCGCGGCTCAAGCCTGAAGCGCGCGCCGAGCTTGGCATCGGCGACCAGCTGGTGCGCTTTTCGGCCGGGCTCGAAGCCGAGGCCGATCTGGTCGACGACATCACCCGAGCGCTGCAGCGGGTTTGAGCGGCGCGCTCTCGATCGGCCTTGGGGGTCAGATGTGGATCGCCCGGCCGTCGACCGCGAGGGCGGCTTCCTTGACGGCCTCGCTCAAGGTCGGGTGGGCATGGCTGGTGCGGGCGATGTCCTCGGCCGAGGCGCCGAATTCGATCGCCAAGGCCGCTTCGGCGATCATCGTGCCGGCGTCGGGGCCGATGATGTGCGCCCCCAGCACCCGGTCGGTGGCACTGTCGGCCAGGATCTTGACGAAGCCCTCGGTGTCGCCATTGGTGCGCGCGCGCGGGTTGGCGGTGAACGGGAACTTGCCGATGCGGTAGGCGGTCCCGGCGGCCTTCAGCTCCTCCTCGGTGCGGCCGACCGAGGCCACCTCGGGCCACGTGTAGACCACCGCCGGGATCGCATTGTAATCGATGGTCGGCTTCTGCCCGGCCAGGCGCTCGGCCACGGCGATCCCTTCCTCCTCGGCCTTGTGCGCCAGCATCGGCCCGCGGATCGCGTCGCCGATCGCGTAGATGCCGGGGATATTGGTGGCAAAGCCGTCATCGACCGAGATGCGGCCCTGGGCGTCGCGCGCGACCCCGATTTCGTCGAGCCCCAGCCCTTGGGTGTAGGGCCGCCGCCCGATCGCCACCAGCGCCGCATCGGCCGAAAGCTTCTCGCGCTCGGTGCCCTCGATCTCGACGCTGACGCCGTCAGCCGTTTCGCCGATGCGAGCCACCTTGCAGCCGAGCTTGAACCCGATCCCTTGGCGGGTCAGCACCCGCTGCAACGCGGTCGCCAATTCCCGGTCCATATTCGGAACGATGCGGTCGAGCAACTCGACGACGGTCACCTTGGCCCCGAGGCGCTGCCACACCGAGCCCAGCTCGAGCCCGATATAGCCGCCGCCGATCACGACGAGCCGCTGCGGCACGTGATCGAGCGCCAATGCCCCGGTCGACGACAGGATGCGCCGCTCGTCGATCTCGATGCCTGGCAGCGGCGTGCTCTCCGAGCCGGTGGCGATAACGATGGCGCCCGCCTCGACCTCCTGGGCGCTGCCGTCGGCGCCGGCGATGGCGAGCCGCCCCGGCCCGGCGATGCGCGCCCGGCCCTTGAGCCAATCGACCCTGTTCTTGCGAAACAGGAATTCGACGCCGCGGGTCAGGGTGGTGACCACCTTGTCCTTGCGAGCCATCATCGCCCCGAGATCAAGCCCGACCTCGCCGATCTTGATCCCGTGCTCGGCCAGCACGCCGCCGGCTTCGGCGAACTTCTCCGAGGATTGCAGCAAGGCCTTTGACGGAATGCAGCCGATGTTGAGACAAGTGCCGCCGAGGCTGCCGCGGCTTTCGACGCAGGCCGTTCGCCGCCCGAGCTGCGCTGCCCGGATGGCCGCGACATAGCCGCCCGGACCCGCTCCGATGATGACGACGTCGTAGCGCTCAGGCACGGTCGGCGGCTCCGCCTGGCTGGTCTTGCCGCGCGGTGCGGCCGGCTACCGGAACCCCGCCATCGAGCACCCGGCGGATTTTCGCGGCCAGCACGTCGCGGCCATAGGGCTTGCTCAAAAGCTCCACCCCCGGGTCGAGGCGCCCGTTGTGCACAATCGCGTTCTCGGTATAGCCCGAGGTGAACAGGACCTTGAGCATCGGGCGGCCGGCCATCGCCAGCTCGGCGAGCTTGCGGCCGCCGATCGAACCGGCCATGACCACGTCGGTAAACAACAGGTCGATCCGGCCGTCCGCTTCGATGATCGAGAGTGCTTCGGCGCCGCTTGCCGCTGAAAGAACCGAATAACCGAGTTCTTCGAGCATCGAGCCGACCGTGGCGCGGACGATCTCATCGTCGTCGACCAGCAGCACCGTCTCGGTGCCGGTGACGGCCAGGGCCGGGACCCGCCCCGGCGCCGCGCTTTGCTCGCCGAACCCG
Source organism: uncultured Alphaproteobacteria bacterium (assembly GCA_963755435.1). Classification (GTDB taxonomy): domain Bacteria; phylum Pseudomonadota; class Alphaproteobacteria; order ATCC43930; family CGMCC-115725; genus AP-15. The sequence goes on along the minus strand of CAVWJX010000005.1, from coordinate 144,666 downwards.
CGCGGCAGGTAGAGCTTGATCGTGGTGCCCTCGCCGACCTCGCTGTAGATCTTCAGATGCCCACCCGACTGTTTGACAAAGCCGTAGACCTGGGGCAGACCAAGGCCGGTGCCTTCGCCCGCGGGTTTGGTTGTAAAGAACGGATCGAGTGCCCGCGCCGCCGTGTCGGCATCCATGCCCTTGCCGGTATCGGTGATCGCGAACAGCACGTATTGGCCGGGCTCGACCTCGGCGTGGCGGGCCGCATAAGCATCGTCGAGCGCGGCATTGCCGACCTCGATCGTCAGCTTCCCGCCATCCGGCATCGCGTCGCGGCCGTTGATCGCGAGGTTGAGCACCGCCGACTGGAACTGCGAACCGTCGACCGTCGTGTTCCACAGGCCGCCGGCGGCGACGCACTCGACGGTGATCGATTCGCCAACCGCCCGGCGGATCAGCGGCAGTAGCTCCTGCATAAGGTGGCCAAGATTGACGATTTCGGGCTGCAATGGCTGGCGGCGGGCGAAAGCCAGCAATTGACGGGTGAGCCTGGCGGCCCGCTCGGCGGCGACCATGACCATCTCGACCCGCTCGATCGCCTTTCCATCGCGGCCGACCGAGCGCCGCAAAAGCTCCAGGCTGCCGATGATGATCGTCAGCAGATTGTTGAAATCGTGCGCTATGCCGCCGGTCATCTGGCCCAGCGCCTCGAGCTTCTGGGCTTGGCGCAATGCCTCCTCGGCCTGCCGCCGCCCGGTCACGTCGAGCAGGGTTGTGACATAGCCGCCATCCGGGGTCGGATTGCGGAACACCTCGATCACAGCACCCCGTTCGCCGCGGCGTTCGACCAGCATGGGCCGGTCGGTCGGTCGCCCTACCAAATCCAGATCAGCAAGCACGCCGGCTTTGGCGACTTCACTCGAAAGCGGTGCGCCGCGCCGGATTTTGGCCGCGGCAACGCCGGACATCCTCACAAACGGGTTGTTCCAAACCCGCAGGCGGCCGCGCGCGTCGAACGCGGCGACCCCTTCGCGCACGCTGTCGAGGGTGGCTTGCAGCAGTCGCTCCGACATTGCGGCGCGACGATAGGCGCCGGCCAGCAGAAACCCGCCGGCCAGCAAGGCCACCGCCGCGACAATGCTGCCAGCGATAAAGGTCGAGCTGACGCGTTCGTCGCTGGCCTCGGCCCGGACGAGGTGGGCGGCGAGACGGGCATTGGCCGCCTCCGTGATCGCCCGTAAATCAGAGTGGACCGCTTCCATGCTGACGAGACCGGCATTGGTATTCACAATCGCCTTGGCCGCCGCGTAACCCCGCTGCCGCATCGCCGCGATAGTCGAGGCCAGCTCGTTCATCTTGGTGGTGATGTCGCTTTCGAGCCGCAACAGCCGCGGCTGCTGGTCCGGGCTCGAGGCGCTCGCCTGCTGCAGCTCGATCATCCGCCGCGGCAGCTCTTCCTTGGCCCTGGCATAGGGTTCGAGATAGGCCTCGCGGCCGGTGATCAAATAGCCGCGCTGGCCGCGCTCGGCATCCTGGATCGCTTTGTCGACCGCATTCGCGGCGCGGATAATCTTGAAGCTGGTCAGCGTATTCGCGCGAGCGATTCGGGCTTCCGGCACGTTTTTGAGCAGCTGGAAGGCGACCACGCCAACGATGAACAGCAATGGCACCACGGCAAACAGCAGCGCGGGTATCAGCGTCGAGCGTATCTTCATTCGTCCTCTCAGGTCCGAAGCCATCACGCGCCTCGGGCCGTGCCGCTTAGCGATCAGAGCCTCGTCACCAACGTGTGCGACAGATAGAGGAATAGCGTGCTGCCGAGAAGGACCAGCAGGGCAGCGAGGGCAAGGTCGATGCGCGACCCGGTGCCGGGGTGCTGTTCGGCGCTGTCGATGTATCGCGCCGTGATCAGAAAGCGGACGGCGGCGACAGCGACCACCGCGGTGCCGAGCACAATCAAGGCGAGGCCGGCTATGTCGCCGAATTGGTGGCCCGGCAGCGAGGCTTTGCGACCGGCCGCGGTCGGCACCGCGAACTCCAGAAACAGGTCGAATTTTTCGACGATGAAGCCAAACGCCATGACCGCGATGGCGGTGCGCACCCAGGCGAGGAACGTACGCTCATTGGCAGCATGATCGCTGAAATTGCGGATCATCTCTCTCGCGCGGTTCCGGCCAACGCGGCGGTATGGCGGGCGATCTCCTGGTCTTCCTGCGAGGCGAGCACCTGCACGACAGCCCGTGAAAGCCGTAGCGCCGGATACCCTGCGCTCGCAATTCCTTTGCGATCGGCAGCACCCGCGCGACGTCGGGCAAGCCGGCGTGAGAGGCGGTGTCGAAGCACGCCGCCTGCGGCAGCCCGGCAAAATGCTCGCGGGCGAAGCGGACCACCGCCAGCGCCGGCGGCGTATGCAACGGCGCGAAGGCGGTCGCCGCCTCCAGCTGCCGCAGCACCGCGTCGTCGATCAGGCAGTGCGCCAGCAGCTGCGGGCCGCCATGCACGATGCGATGGCCGACAGCAGCCGGCACCGGCAATCCGCTCTCGGCCAGCAGCCGGCCGATGCGGACGATCGCTTCGCGCTGGCTGGGGATGGCCCCGGTCTCGCGGACGACGACATCGCCCCGCGAATCCTCCGTCGAAAACCTGCTCGCCCGATCGCCGATCGCCTCGGCCTCGCCGGCAAGCAACACCTCGCTGCGCCCCGGGCCGACGCGGTACAAGCTCAAACTTGAGCGAGGACGAGCCGCTGTTCAGCGCCAGCACCGGGCGCGGTTCGGCGCCGGTCATCGGGCGGCCCCGAACAACGCCGCGCTTACGAGGTCCAGCGCCAATTGCGAACCTCGGGCATGTCATCACCATGTTCGCTGATGTAGAGTTTGTGTCGCTCCATCGTCGTCCAGTAGCGGTCCGTCGCCTTTTCGACCTGATCGGCGAGCCGCGGAATCCGCCGGATCGCATCGAGCGCCAGCTGGTAGCGATCGAGATTGTTCAGCACAACCATGTCGAACGGGGTTGTGGTGGTGCCCTCCTCGCGATAGCCGCGCACATGAATGTTGTCGTGATTGCGCCGTCGGTAGGTCAGCTTATGAATAATCGCGGGATAGCCGTGGAAGGCGAAGATGACCGGCTTGTCGGTTGTGAACAACGCGTCGAAATCCTGGTTCTCCAACCCGTGCGGGTGCTCGGACTGGGGCTGCAGCGCCATTAGATCAACCACGTTGACGACGCGGATCCGGATGTCCGGAACATATTGGCGCAGCAAGGTCACCGCGGCGAGGGTTTCGAGGGTCGGCACATCGCCGGCGCAGGCCATGACCACGTCGGGGTCGCCCTGATCGTTGCTCGCCCACTGCCAGATGCCCAGCCCGGTGGTGCAATGCCGAACCGCCGCCTCGATGTCGAGCCACTGCCATTGCGGCTGTTTGCCGGCGACGATCAGATTGATGTAATTGCGAGTGCGCAGGCAATGATCGGCCACCGATAGCAGGCAGTTGGCGTCGGGCGGCAGATAGATCCGCACCACATCGGCCTTCTTGTTCGCCAGATGATCGATAAAGCCCGGATCCTGATGCGAAAAGCCGTTATGGTCCTGACGCCAGACATGCGAGGTCAGCAGATAGTTCAACGAGGCGATCGGTTTGCGCCACGGAATATTATGGCAGACCTTCAGCCATTTGGCGTGCTGGTTGACCATCGAGTTGACAATGTGGATAAAGGCTTCGTAGCACGAGAACAGACCATGGCGCCCAGTCAGCAGATAGCCTTCGAGCCAGCCTTGGCACAGATGTTCGCTCAGTACCTCCATCACCCGGCCATTGGGGTCGAGATCGACATCTACCTCTTCGATCTCAGCCATCCATTCCTTGCCGGCGACCTCATAGACCGCCTCCAGCCGGTTTGACGCGGTCTCGTCCGGTCCAAACAGGCGGAAATTCTGTTGGCCGAGGTTCAGCTTCATCACATCGCGCAGAAACTTGCCCAAATTGCGCGTCGCCTCGGCCCGCACGATCCCCGGCGCGGGAATCTCGATTGCATGGTCGCGAAAGTGCGGCATCGCCAGCGGCACCATCAATTCTCCGCCATTGGCGTGCGGATTGGAGCCCATGCGGCGCTGACCGGTCGGCGCCAATAGTGCGAATTCGTCGCGGAACTTGCCGCGTTCGTCGAACAGCTCGTGCGGCCGATAGCTCTTCATCCACGCTTCGAGCTGCCGCAGGTGTTCCGGGTTGGAAAAATCGGTGAGCGGCACCTGATGCGCCCGCCAGGTGCCCTCGACCGGCTTGCCGTCGACGAATTTGGGGCCGGTCCACCCCTTGGGCGAGCGGAAGACGAGCATCGGCCAGCGCGGGCGCCGCGGGTTCTCGGCCCCATCTACCTGCTGCGCGTCGCCGGCGCGTGCGGCACCCTGGATCTCGCGAATCCGTGCCAAAATCGTATCGAGCGTGCCGGCCAGCAATTGATGCATAATCGGCGGATCGTCGCCCTCGACGAAATGCGGTTCGTAGCCGTAGCCTCGCAATAGATCGGCGAGCTCGTCGCGGCCGATGCGGGCCAGCACCGTCGGATTGGCGATCTTGAACCCGTTCAAATGCAGGATCGGCAAAACCGCGCCGTCGCGCGCCGGGTTCAGAAATTTGTTGGAGTGCCAGCTGGCGGCCAGCGGGCCGGTTTCGGCCTCGCCATCGCCGATGATGCAGCTGACGATCAGATCCGGATTGTCGAACGCCGCACCGTAGGCGTGGAGCAGCGAATAGCCGAGTTCGCCGCCCTCATGGATCGATCCCGGCGTCTCCGGCGCGACGTGACTGGGGACGCCGTAAGGCCAGGAAAATTGCCGAAACAGCCGGTGCAGACCATTCCGGCTGCGTTCGATCGCCGGATAGCGCTCGGTGTAGGAGCCTTCAAGATAAGTGTGCGCCACCAGGCCCGGCCCGCCGTGACCCGGCCCGATCACATAAATCATGTTCAGATCGTTGTCTTTGATCAGTCGGTTCAGGTGAACGTAAAGAAAGTTCAACCCCGTTGTCGTTCCCCAATGCCCGAGCAGCCGCGGCTTGATATCCTCCAGCTTTAGCGGGGTCTCGAGCAGCGGATTGTCCTTAAGGTAGATCTGTCCGACCGAAAGATAGTTCGCGGCGCGCCAATAGGCGTGCATCTTGTCGAGAAGGTCGGGCGACAACGGATCGGGCATCGAACTCTCCGAAGCAAGTGGCAAGCGCAAGGTTCGGGCCAACGCTGATATGGGTCGACCCGATGAGCGGTACGAGCCTGCGCGCGGCTGGTTTCACTTTGGCGACAATCGGGCCCACTGAGGCTTCGCGGATTTGTGCAACGTCGCTCGGCGATCGCGATCAGCCGATCCCCTGTTCCAACGCGCGGGCGAGCGCGCAGAATTCGGCAATCGACAGCTCCTCGGCCCGCGCCGTTGCCGCCACCCCGGCGCGTTCGAGCAGGGGAGCGACCGGGACCCCGAGCGATTCGAGGCTCGACCGCAGCATCTTGCGGCGCTGACCAAAGGCAGCGGCGGTGATCTGTTCGAGCGCGGGCTTCGCCGCCGCGGCCAATGGGGCGGGGCGGGGCACGATCGCGACCACGCTCGACACCACCTTGGGTGGCGGGGTGAAGGCCCGCGCCGGCAAATCGAACAACAGGCGGGGCAGGGCGAGCCACTGCGTCAGCACCGACAGCCGTCCATAGGCCTTGGTTCGTGGCGCCGCGACGAGGCGCAGCGCCACCTCACGCTGGAACATCAGGGTCAGGCTGTCGAAATCGCCAATCCGGTCGAGCCAACCGAGCAGCAACGGGGTGGCGATGTTGTAGGGCAGGTTGGCGACGATCTTGCGCGGCGGCGGCGCCAAGGCGGCCGGGTTCAGCCGCAGCGCGTCGCCGGCGACGAGCTCGAGACGCCCGGGAAAGGCCGCGGCGAGTTCGGTCAGCGCCGCCAGGCAGCGCGGATCGCGCTCGACGGCGACGACACGGCAGGCGCCTTCGGCCAGGAGCGCGCGGGTCAGGCCGCCGGGGCCGGCGCCGATCTCGACGACCGTGGCCTCCGTCAAAGATCCCGCGGCGCGGGCGATCTTGGCAGTCAGGTTGAGGTCGAGCAGGAAATTTTGCCCAAGCCGCCGCCGGGCCGCGATCCCATATCGGGCGATGACCTCGCGCAGCGGCGGCAGGCTGGCCGGCGCCGGCCCATCCACCTCAGCGCCGACCCCGGCGCCGCGCCATGTCGGCCGCCAGCCGCAGCGCGGCAACCAGGCTCCCCTCGCGCGCCACCCCGCGCCCGGCGATCGCGAAGGCGGTGCCGTGATCCGGCGAGGTGCGCACAAACGGCAGCCCCAGGGTGACGTTGACCCCGCCATCGAAGTCGATGGTCTTGATCGGAATCAGCGCCTGGTCGTGATACATGCACAAGGCCGCGTCATAGGATCGGCGCGCCTCGGCGTGAAACATCGTGTCGGCCGCCAGCGGGCCGCGCGCGTCGATCCCCAGCGCCTGCAGCGCGGCGACGGCCGGGGCGATGATGTCGATCTCCTCGCGGCCGAGCGCGCCGGCTTCGCCGGCATGCGGATTGAGCCCGGCGATCGCCAGGACCGGGGCGGCGATGCCGAAATCGCGGTGCAGAGCGGCCGCGGTGATGCGGCCGGCGTCGACTATGGCCGCGGCGGTCAGGCTCTCGGCCGCCCGTCGCAGGGCCAGATGGATCGTGACCGGAACGACGCGCAGCTCGGGGCAGGCCAGCATCATGACCGGGGTCGCGCCCGCTCCGGCGAGCTCGGACAGGTATTCGGTGTGGCCGGGATGGCGAAACCCGGCGCGGTAGAGGCTGTCCTTGTGGATCGGGTTGGTGACGAGCGCCGCGGCGCGGCCGTCGCGGACATTGGCGACCGCAACTTCGATCGATCCCACTATGGCTGCTGCGTCGGCGGGATCAGGTCGGCCCGGCCGGCCGTGCAGCACTGTGCCGATGGGCACCACTGGCAGCGCATCGGCAAAAATTTCACTCGCCTGTTCCGGCATGTCGATCGCCCGGACCGTTGCCGGCCAGCCGAGATCGGCAGCCAGCCCCGCAAGGCGGTCCGGATCGTCGATTATATAGAAGGCGGGGATGTCCCGGTCGCGGCCGAGCCAGGCTTTCAGCGCGATCTCACCGCCGATCCCGGCGGGTTCGCCCATGGTCAGCGCCAGCGGCAACCCCACGACGCTCACACCCGCACATCGACGAACGCATTGCGCCGCAGGTCGCGCATATAGCGGCGCGCCAGCGCGTCGAGACGCTCGCGCATCAGGGTCTGGTACACATCGTCGCGGGTCTCGACGACCGGTTTCGAGCTCGCGTCGGTCTTGCTGCAGACCATGATTACGCCGACGCCATTCTTCTGCATGATCGGCTCCGAGGGTTTTTCGATCCCGAGCCCGAGCACCAGGCTGCGCATCGCCGGAGCAATCTGGCTGAGGCGAAGATCGCCCTCACTCGACAGCTGAGGCGCCTCGGCCCTGCCGATCCTCAACATGTCAGCGCAGCTCTTGGCGTTGTTTCTGGCCGCTTCCGCCTCGGCCAAGGCAGCGCGGCGCGCGTCCGAGCTTGCTTGTGGCGACAGCGGAAAGACCACCTGCACGATGTGCAGCAGGGTGTCCTGCGGACCGGCGGCGGCGCCCTCGTTGCGCCGATCGAGAACCAGGAGGATGTAGTAGCCGGCCGGGGTCCGGATCGGCGGGGACAGTTCGCCCGGGCTCATCTGGGCTACCGCCTTAGCGAGCGGCGGGCTGAGCTCGGCAGGCTGGATCCAGCCGATATCGCCGCCGACAGCGGCGGTTGCCGATTGCGAGAATTGCTGGGCCACCGCGGAAAAGCGGGCACCCTGTTTCATCTGCGCGATCAGCCGTTCGGCCAGGGCCTCGACTTGCGAATCATCCTGGGGGTTGTCGACCGCCAGGAAAATTTCCGCGACCCGGCTTTGCGGCTGGTTCTGGTCTTGCTTTAGCCGCTTCAAGGTCTCGTCGACTTCGGCGTCGGAGACCGGGTCGGTATCAGCCGCGAGCTGCCGCACCAGTTTTGCCCAGACGATCGCCGCCGTGACCTGCTGGATCAGCGCGTCGGGCTCGATCCCATTGCTCTTCAGAACCTGGTCGAGCTGGCCAGGCTTCATGTTGTTCTGCCGCTCGATCCCGGAAATCGCCTTCTGCACCTCGGCCGAGGTAGCGGTGATGTTCTTGCGCTTGGCCTCCTCGATCTGCAGCCGCTCGTCGATCAAGGTCCGCAGCACCCGCGCGGCGAGGCGCTGGCGTGCTTGCGGCGTATCCGGAATGGCGGTCGACAGCAAGATCATGCGGATGCGCGAAGCGAGATCGGAAACCGAGATCACCTCGTCGTTGACGACCGCCGCGATGCGGATTTCGGGATAGGGGCCGGCGTGCGGCGGCGCCGCCCGCGGCAGCGGCGCGCGCGGCGAGGCCGCAAGGCTAGGCGCCAGACCCGGCACAAGGCCGCCCAAGACACACAAGATCAGCCAAAACCAGCGCTTTGTCTTCATCGATCGGCAGCTCCCGCGACGCCAGTGAGTAACCCATCCTACACTTCCCGAGCGGCGCTGTCGCCAACCCGCATCTACCCTGCAGCGAGCTTGTTGCATCGCGTTATCCGGTTGGCGAATGGGTCGGAAGCAACCAAGAGAGCATGCCGCGGAACATCGGATGGCGCCGGTCACATCGAACGCTCACCCGCCGCCCAAGGTTGCGACGGTGCCGCCGACCTCCCCGAGGTCCTTGAATACGACGCTGAACAGCACGCCCACGCCCGGTGTCACCGCGCCGTTGCGGATCCCGGATTGGGTTACCGAGCCGATAAACGCCACGCATTCATCCTGGTAGATCGCGGAGACCGACGCATAAAGGCTGGAGCCGCTCGATTGCGGCGTCGCCACCCCGTTGACCAGGTTGGAGCTGTTGCCGAGATTCAGCGTCTCGTTGCCCTGAACCGACCAATAGCGGGTCAGCTTGGCGGTTGTCGCAAACGAGATCTGCTCCTGCTTGCCGTAAAGAATGTTTTGCCCGGTGAACGGGTTGGTTACGACATCGCTGGCGACCTGCGCCGGGATCAGTGCGTAATTGACGCTGACCCGCAAATTCTGCGGCCCAGTGCTGATCGCGGCCTGCTGTTCGCGAAAGCTCAGATTGCTCGAGGAAAGGCGGAAACGATAAATCAGATCGAGATAGGAGCTCGGCGACAGGACGACCCGCCCGACCACGTCGGAGAGCCGCTGCTCGGCGCCCGAGCCCGGCGGCAGAAACGGATTGGTCTCGGCCCGGTAGCTTTGTCCGACCAGCATCCGATAGCTGCCGCCCGAGCTGTCGTAAAGGCCGAGCTTGGTGCCGTAATCGACCCGCTGGCCGGTATCGAGGATGTCATAGCCGGCCAGGCGGTCGGGGCGGAACAACAGCGAATCGTCATAGTTGAAGGACAGGCTATCCTCGTTCGGAATGCGGTGCTGGTTGCCGCCACCCGGTCCGGCATAGACCCCGACGATCGGCTCGATCAGCGGGGTCAAGGTTTGGCCGGGATCGATTAGCGGGTAGCTCCATTTGAGCCCGACTTGCGGAAAGGCGCGTCCGGTGGTGAAGTTCGGACTTATCGGAGCGACCGCCGGCACTCCGTTGACCGGGAAATACGCCGAGGGCAGATCGGGGTTGGAGGCCGGGCTCAGATCGTTGACCGCGTAGCCGTCGCCGCGCAGGCTGGCGGTAAACAGGTATTGGCCGCCGATGCCGTCGCGAAAGCTGCGCTCCCATTCCGAGCCGAGCGAGATGCGCTTGGTCTGGGTCCCGACCGGCCGGACGATGTTCAAGAGATTGGCGTTGAGGTTCCAGCGCCCGCCGAATTGGTCGGGCTGGCTCTGCCAGTTGCGGTTGATCACCGGCAGCACGATCGGCTGGGTCGAGGTGCTGAGGCCGGTAACCAGCGGCTGAAAGGCATAGGCGTCAACGTCGGTCGAGGAGCGTGCGCCGAACCCTTCCAGGTAGCCGCGGCTGATCTCGGCGTTCAGCAGCGGGTTGCCAAAGCCGAATTGCAGCAGATAGTTCTGGTCGGAGACGCGTTGCAGGTCGAGTCCAGTTCGCCAATTCTCGTTGAGATCGAATACGCTGTGCTCGTTGATATTGCCGCGCAGCTGCTTGTCGTTTCCGCCGCTGACGTTGGGATCGCTGAAATTGACGCTGCCGATCGCATCGATCATCCCGTTGCCGAAGCGCTCTTCGTATTCGGTTCCGAGCAACGGCCCGGCCTTGGTGGTGAAGCGGGGTGCCAGGGTCAGATCCTTGTCCGGTCCGAGCACCAGAAAATAGGGAATGGTGACAAACTCGCCGACCGAGCTCGAATTTCCGAATGATGGCGGCAGCAACCCGGTGGCACGCTTGACCGTCGGGTCGGGGGCCGAGAGGTAGGGCGTGTAGAACACCGGCCAGCCCTCGATCTGCATCGTAGCGTCGCGGAACTCGACCAGGTGCAGCTCTCTGTCGTGCTCGATTTCGCGCGCCCTGAGCTGCCATTCGGGCGGCGCGCTCGGGTCTTTGCGGCACAAATCGCAGGGCGAGAAGACGGCGCGGCGCAGCTCGGTGCGAACCCCGTTGGTCAGGCGCGCGGTGTTGGCCGCTAGCCGCGAGCGGTCGGCGAGCAGCATGCGCACATTGGTGGCAAAGCCGTCATTCATGGCGCGGCGCAGCTCCATGTAGTCGGCGAACAGGATCTCGCCGGTCGGCTGCGACAGGCTGACATGGCCCGATGCGGTGAGGGTGTCGGTGCGCTGGTTGTAGGTCACAATGTCGGCGAGCAGAACCTCGCCGTTCTGGGCGATTTCGACATGCCCGCGGGCAATCGTCAGCGCCAGGTCCTGGTCGTATTCGATCTCGTCGGCGCGGACCACGATCGGGGCGTGGGAGTTCTGCTTCGAAGGCCCGGCCGCGCTGAACTGGGCGCGGGCCGGGGCCGCGGCTGCGATCGCAACGACAGCGCCCAACAGGGCACCGGCGAGGCGCCGCCAAAAGAAGGAGCAAGGACCGCGCCAGCAATGGTGGAGGCCCCGCCCCTCTCCCATCAACCGTCTTCCAGATGAAGCAGGGTCGTGGCGCCGAAGATCAGGCTCACCCCGGTCGGGGTCCAGGCGGCGAGCACGATCGGGACTTTGGCCGAGATCCCCAGGGCAAAGATGACGTCGGACAGCACATAGAGAAAAAACCCGGCAGCCACGCCGCCGATGATCATAATGGTGACCCCGCCGCGCCGCTGCATGCGCAAGCTGAAGACCGCCGCGACCAGCACCATTGCGCACAGCAGAAACGGGCGCGCCAACAGTACGTCGTAATGCAGGCGATGGCGTTGCGCGGAGAAACCCGATTCCTCGAGCAAGGTGATAAAACGCGGCAGTTCCCAAAATGATATCGTGTCCGGGGAAGCGACGCTCTCCTCAATTCGGTGCAGGGTCAGCTGGGTGGGCAGGCGCCATTGCGAAAACGCTTGGGGCGGCTGGTCCGGCCGCCAGCGCATCCCGTCCCCGATCAGCCAGTCGCCGGCTTCGAGCCGTGCGGTGCGGGCGTCGATGCGCGCGGTGAACTGGGTCCGATGGTTGAAAAAGAACAACGTCACATCGCCCAGCACCAAATCCGGGGACGCCAGCCGGCCGGCATGGATGATGATCTGATTGCCGGCCTCGTCGCTCTGGCGCAGCCACAAGCCCGCGCTCGATAACGACAGCTCGTCGGCCCCCTGATTAAAGACGCTGCTTTCGAGCTGTTCGAACCTGGCTTCGGCCACTGAGGCGATCGGATTGAAAACCGTTACCGCGAAAATGCCGACCAGCAAGGCCACCAGCACAGCCGGGACAAGAAATTGCCAGACCGATACGCCGGCCGCCCGCGCCACGACCAGCTCGTTGTTGCGGGTCAGCCGCCAGAACGCGAGCATGGTGCCGAAGAGCACGGCAAACGGCAGCGCTTCCTGCGCGGTTTGCGGCGACTGTAGCAGAGCCATCAGGAACAGCCGCCCCAGGGTCGCCCGCGGCTTCTCGCCGCCGCGGCGGATCAGCTCGACATAATCGGCCAGAAAGGTGATGACCGCGATCGCCCCAAAGACTCCGCAGAACCACCCGAAAAACTGGCGGGCGATGTAGGCGGACAGGGTTCTTGCGAGCTGCACCGGCAGCCGTCCCGACATCATCACGGATTTCAGCGAGCGCGGGCGCCGGCCAAGCCCGGCCAACGCCAGCCGAACCTGAGCCGCCCGGGCATCAGCAGGGCGAGGCCGAGGGCAAACGGCAACAGGTTGACGACATACATCAGCGGGATCGCCGCGCTATACCGGGCGGCCAGATCGTTGACGCCGAGGTCGATCGTCTCGAACAGAAAGGCGGCGGCGACCGCCAGGATGACCCGCCTGGCCTGGCCCCGGCGGTTGAATTCCCCCGGCAGCAGGCAGGCCAGCGGGATCAGCGCAAAGCTGAAGGCCGAAAGCGGCACCAAGACGCGCTGTTGTGCCTCCATGATGAAGGTGTGACGCAGGAACGGGTCCCGATCCAGCGCCTTGGGCGGGAAAAACAGATCGGGAAGAAAGCGTTCGGGCGCCTCCCGAAAGCGCACCACCGGAGCATCCTGCAGCGCGTCGAGATCGAGGGTGTAGCGCTTGAAGGTCAGGATCGAGAGCTTGCGCGTCTTCGGGTCGTATTCTTGGCGGTCGCCGTTGAGCATGACGATGCGAGGGCCGAGTGGAGTGTTGGCAAAGGCCGCGCGCTCGGCCAGGATCGTGACCGGATGCTGCGGATCGCGGCTGTCGTTGATCAGGAGGCCGACAACATCGCCGTTGGCCTCACGGTTGCGGATGTAAAAGGTCAGCTTGTCCGAAATCGTGGTGAAGGTGCCCTCCTGGATCAGGCTGGATACAAAGCGGTTGCGGATTTCAAATTGCAGATCGCCGAACGCGCGGTTCGCCACCGGCAGCACATAGGCCGACAAGCTCATCAGTATGGCGAAGGCAATCGCCGCCAGGATCAGCACCGCTTTGGTCAGTGCCAGCGGGCTCAACCCCGCCGCGCGCATGACCACGAGCTCGCTTTCCGTGGTCAGCCGGTTGAAGGTGAACAGCACTGCGATAAACAAACCGATCGGCAACACGACGTCGATGAAACGCGGCAGGATCAGCACCGACAGGTAGAGAAACAACTCGATCGACAAGCCACGATTGACCATCAAGTCGATCAGCCGCAGCGATTGGGTGAGCCAGACCGCGGCGCTCAGCGCGGCAGTGACAAAGACCATGACGCCGAAGCATTGACGCAGGATGTAGCGGTTGAGGCTCGTCATCGGCGCCCGATCATAGGCAGGTGCTCCGGGTCCGGCCAGAGGCATTTCCCGACCCGCCCGCCCGCCGGCTGCCCGCCCGCCCACCCGCCCGACCGCCTCGAGTATCGCGCTCGGGCTCGCTGGCGTCGACCCGCGCGGTTGATGTATCTATCGGCGAAATAGTCCTGCAGCCATGAGCCGCCCCGCGCTCGGTGCGGCGCTATACTTCGAGGTGGCGATGAAGATCAGCTTTGCCGAACCGGAACTGCCCCATTCCGGCGCCGCGGTGGCCGGGATCTGGGCGGAGCGGGTGTTGACCCCGGCTGCCCGTCGCCTCGACGAGGCAAGCGGCGGGGCGATCGTCCGCGCGCTCGCCTCGGCCGCGCGCTTCAGCGGCAAAAAGGGCGAGCTCCTGGCGATCGTGGCGCCGGCCAATCTCGGGCTCAGCCGCATCGTGCTTGCCGGGCTGGGCCAGCCGCACGAGGCCACCGCCCGGGTCTTCGAGGATATCGGCGGCGCCCTTGCCGCGCATCTGAACGGGGCCGGCGAGACCGAGGCGAATGTTGCCATCGACGTCGGCGACGATGCCCCGCTCGGCGCCGGCGAATCGGCCGCCGCCCTCGCCCTCGGCGCGCAGCTGCGATCGTATCGTTTCGACAAGTACAAGACCAAGCAGAAGCCGGAACAGAAACCGTCGCTCGGCCGGCTCACCTTGTCGAGCGCCGAAACCGGCGCGGCCAAGCGCGCCTGGCGGCTCCTTGAAAAGACCGCCGAGGCGGTGTCTTTCACTCGCGACCTCGTCTCCGAACCGGCCAATGTCATCTATCCCGAGACCCTGGCGGAGCAGGCGCGGACCCTCGAAGAGCTCGGCGTCAAGGTCGAGATCCTCGACGAAAAGGCAATCGGCAAGCTCGGCATGGGCGCGCTGCTCGGCGTCGCCCAAGGCAGCGCCCGGCCGCCCCGCCTCGTCGTCATGCAGTGGCGCGGCGCCGCCAATCCAGGCGCGCCCGGCGGCGGACATGACGCGCCGCTCGCCTTCATCGGCAAGGGCGTGACCTTCGACACCGGCGGCATCTCGATCAAGCCCGCCGCCGGCATGGGCGACATGAAATGGGACATGGCGGGCTCGGCCGTGGTCATCGGACTGATGCGGCTCCTGGCCGCGCGCAAGGCCAAAATCGACGCGGTCGGCATTGTCGGTCTGGTCGAGAACATGCCGTCGGGCACCGCCCAGCGGCCGGGCGACATCGTCACCTCGATGTCGGGCCAGACGATCGAGGTTTTGAATACCGATGCCGAAGGCCGCCTCGTTCTGGCCGATGCGATGTGGTACTGCCAGGACCGCTTCAAGCCGCGGCTGATGATCGATCTGGCGACCCTGACCGGCGCCATTATCGTCGCCCTCGGCCACCATCGCGCCGGACTGTTCGCCAATGACGACGAACTGGCGGCGCGCCTGACCGAAGCCGGCAAGGCGGTCGGCGAGGAGATCTGGCGCCTGCCGCTCGCCGACAGCTACGACCGCGAGATCGACAGCGATGCCGCCGACGTCAAGAACATCGGCGGCGGGCGGGCCGCCGGCAGCATCACCGCCGCGCAGTTCCTGCAGCGCTTCGTCAACAAGGTGCCTTGGGCGCATCTCGACATTGCCGGGATGGCGTGGTCGAGCAAGGATGCGCCGACCGTGCCCAAAGGCGCCACCGCCTTCGGCGTGCGCCTGCTCGACCGTTTCGTTGCCGAGCATTACGAGAAAGACTAGTTCGCTTGGCCGAGATCGGCTTTTACCACCTGACCTCGACGCCGCTCGAGCGGGCGTTGCCGAAGCTTCTCGAGCGGGGGCGCGCGCTGGGCCATCCGATCGTCGTCCGGGCCGGCTCGGCCGAGCGCGTCACCCGGCTCGACGCGATCCTGTGGACCTATGACGAGGCGAGCTTTCTGGCGCACGGCTCGGCCCGCGACGGCAACCCGGCGGCGCAGCCGATCTGGCTGACCGAGCGCAAGGAGAACCCGAATCACGCGACGATGCTGGTGCTGGTCGATGGCTCGGAGGCCGCCGACCTGTCCTCCTTTGTCCGCTGCGTCGATCTGTTCGACGGCGATGACCCTGCCGCGGTCGAAGCAGCGCGCGAGCGTTGGCGGCGCGCCCGGGCGGCCGGCCACGAGCTGACCTACTGGCAGCAGACCGCCACCGGCTGGGAGCGCCGCGGCTGAAGGCGACCCGGATGCCGCCGATTGCCGCTGACCCGGGCGGCGGTTATAAACCCGGCCTGCTCCCTCACCCGAGACTTTGCCGATGGCCATCGAACGCACCTTATCGATCCTGAAGCCCGACGCGACCCGGCGCAACCTGACCGGAGCGATCAACGACCGCTTCGAGCGGCGCGGGCTGCGCATCGTCGCGCAAAAGCGGATCCATCTGGCCGAGGCGCAGGCCGAGCGGTTCTACGAAGTGCATTCCGAGCGGCCGTTCTATCGCAGCCTCGTGACCTTCATGATCTCGGGTCCGGTCGTCGTCCAGGTGTTCGAAGGGCCGGACGCAGTGACGCTCAGCCGCGAGATCATGGGTGCGACCGACCCGGCCAAGGCCGCCCCCGGCACGATCCGCAAGGATTTCGCCGAGTTGATCGAGGCCAATTCGGTGCACGGCTCGGATTCCCCCGATAACGCGGCGCGCGAAATCGCGTTCTTCTTCGCGGAGATTGAAATATTCCCCTAGTGCGGGCGGGCGAACCCTCCAGCAGGGCGCGGCGGCGCGTCGGGCTGAGGGTTTCGGCCACGGCACTCGGCCGGCGGCGTCTGGCGGTCGCGTTCGAGACCGGCCTCGATCTTTCGGCGCTGTTGTTCTTTCCGTTGCTGATCCTGGCGCCACGCGGCATCGCCGCGCTGGCTTCGGTCGCCGGGCTGTTTGCCGCCGGCCTCATTCTGGCGGCGAAGCGGCCGCTATGGCGCCCTGACCTCGCGGTTCCGGCGGCGCTGGTCGCGGCGCTGCTGATCTGGGGAGCGGTCTCGGCCCTCTGGTCGATCGACCCGCTGCGCTCGCTCGATCTGGCGGCGCGGCTCGCGGGCCTGTTTGCCGCCGGGCTGGCGCTGGCGGCGGCGGCCAAGGAAATTGCCGTACCCGGCCGGCTGACCAACTTCCTCATCGCCTCCCTTATCATCGGGACGGCGATGGCGGCGCTCGATCTTGCCACCCACGGCGCGCTGAGCAAGCCGTTTTCGACCCGTCCTTACGAGCTCTCCTGGCTCAACCAGGCTTCGGTGGCGTTTGCGATCCTGCTGTTGCCGACGAGCACGGTGCTGATCGGGCGCGGCCATCGGGCGGCGGGCGCGCTGTTTGCCGTTGCCGTCGCCGCGACGGTTCTGGTCCTCGCCGGGACCGCGGCAAAGGTGTCGCTCGCGGCCGGGGTGGCGGCGGCGCTGCTATGGTATGGCTGGCCTGCCCGCACGGCGCGGCTGGCGGTGGCGCTTTCGGTCATCGTCGTGATCGGCGCGCCGTTAACCTTCGCCCGGCTCGAACGCGTCTCCGATCTGGTCGTCACCGCCAATGACGTCAAGCAGTCGGCCGGGCATCGGCTGCTGATCTGGTCATTTGTCGGCGACCGCATCGCCGAGCATCCGCTCGCCGGCTGGGGCCTCAATTCCTCGCGGGCGATCCCCGGCGGCAAGGACCTGATCCGGCCTGGCGAGAGCTGGCTACCATTGCACCCGCACGACGCCCCGCTGCAGCTGTGGCTCGAGCTCGGCGTGCCGGGCGCGGTGCTGATGGCGCTCTTGAGCGGATATGCCTGGCTGGCCCTGGCTCGGGCCGATCTGCCGCGCCTCTATGGCGGTGCCGCCGCCGGCAGCCTGGCCTGCGGGTTTGTCGCCACGCTCGCCACTTACGGCATCTGGGAGGAATGGTGGCAGGGAACCCTGTGGTTCTGCCTGTTCCTGATCCTGGTGATGGCAAAAGAGGCAGCGGACTCCATTCCCGGCCGGTCTCCGCCTGGCTGACGATCGCCGCTCAATGCTGGTAGATCAGCAGCACCCCGCCGCCGATCAGTACGATGCCGGCGATCTGCGACCAGCCGAACGGCTCGCCCCATAAGATGTGCGCGAGCACGGCGACGACGGCATAGCTCGCCGAAACCGACGGAAAGGCCAGCGAGACCGGCAAGCGCTTCAACGCCACCGTGTAGCAAAGCGCCGCCCCGACGTAGATCGCAAAGCCGAGAAGGGTCAGCGGGTTGCTGAATTGCGCAACCAGGGTCGCCGAACCCTCGGCCGCCGATTTCAGCGCGATCTGGCCGGCCACGCCGAACAGGATCGCCGCCGCGAGGCTCGCGTAATAGACCGCCATCGCCCATCCCGGCTAGAGTACGGGGCGCTGCCACGGCCCCGACAAACGATTTTCGGGTGGCGGCTCTGAAGATTCCATCACCGAGCGGCACATCGACCGGTGCTTTCCCGCCCGAAGACTCAGAGCCCGGCCGCATTCATCATCCCGCCGAGGACCCGCTCGGCGGCAAAATGCTCGTGCGCCACTTCCCGCGCCGCGCGGCTGTGCCGCCAATAGTCGGCGGCGATCGTATCGATCGCGCTCAATGCCTCGTCGGCACACGAATACTCGAACAGGCCGCGCCCGATCGGGTAGAATTTGCTGAACCCGGTCGCCATCGTCACCACCGGCCGCCCGGCCGCCAGGTAGCACACGCTGCGATCGCTGAACCAGCCGCTGTTCGGCCGGACATAGATGTCCTTGGCGACGGTGAACTCGCCGCGCGACCCGGCGATGAAGTCGCGATAGGGCGCCATGCCGGCCGAAATCGGGCCGGGATCGACCAGCTGCCAGCCGCTATCGGCAATTCTCCGGCGGATTTCGCGATCGGGCGGAGCCATCGCCAGCTCGAAACAGGTTTGCGGCCGGAATCGCGGCAGGTCGAGAAATCGCAGAAAATTCGGATGCTTCGACCAGACATAGCGGGAGCCGGCAAAGTCGATATCCTTGCCCCGGTTTTCCCAGGTGCCGATGGTGGTGAAGCAGCGCGGGACGGTCTGCGGCTCGGGCCACAAGGCCGGCAGCACCGGCGGCCGGGTCGGCTGCCAGGCGATCCCGCATAGCGGCACTGGGCAATCGGGCGCTCCCAGGTTCTCGCCGTAGCTGAAAAAATGCGTGTGCGCGTCGATATAGGCGCGGGCGGCGGCGTCGGAGTGGGCGTATTTGATCTGCTCGTAGACCGGATCGGTGTCGACCAGGATGCGCACCGGGCAAGCCATATGCTCGTCGCGCAGGCGGGTGGCCCCGCACAGATTGATCAGCGCATCGGCCTCGGCGTAAAGCCGGCGCACCTGCTCGCGCGGCAGCCCATGCCATAGATCGTTGATCGCGTCCCAGTAGGCCCAGCGGCCGCCAAGTCCGTGGCGCTCCATCGCGCGGCGCAAATAGGCAACATTGTAGTCGCAGGCCATCATCACGCTGGCGGCGCGCGGGTCGTAGGGATTGGCCCCGCCATCCTCGATGTACCAGACCTCGTAGCCGAGCTGTTTGAGGCCGAGCAGATAGTGGATCGCCTGCCAGGCGATGCCGGCGAGCGGCATCTGGCCAACAAAATGGAGAACGAGGATCGTGCCGCGCTTGTTCAAGAGTTGTGCCCCGCTTGTCGCCCTCGCGCCACAACGGCCGGCGCGGAGATTCATTTCCGTTGGCGCGGTCGCGGCGGCCTGTGCGGTCGCCGATCCTGATCCGCCGCGGTCGGCAAAAACCCCCAAACCGCGTAGGGTTGCCCCTGCTCGGCGCGGCATGTTAGGCAACGACATATGATCGAGAATCTCCTTGGTTGGTTGACCGGCGCGGCGCCTGCTGGTGGCGAGCCGCGCGACGAATTGCAGCTGGCGCTCGCCGCGCTTCTCGTCGAGGCGGCTCACAGCGACAATCGTTCCGAGGCCGACGCGCGCTTCGATTCGAAAGAGCGGGCCGTGGTCGCACGGCTGCTCGAGCATCGCTTCAAACTGTCGCATGCCGACGCGCGGACATTGCTGAGCGCCGGCGAGCGCGAGGCCAGCCGCTCCGCCGAGCTGTTTCACCTGACCCGGATCATCAACGAGCGGCTTTCCTTCGAACAGCGGATCGAGCTGATCGAGATGCTGTGGGAGGTCGCCTACGCGGACGGCGTGCTCGACGAATATGAGGACAGCCTGCTGCGCCGCGTCGGCGGGTTGATTTATGTGCCCGATCGCGAGCGCGGCTTGGCGCGGCAGCGCGTGCTCGATCGGCTGGGGCTCGACGCCACGGCCTGATCCGCCGCCGCGCGCGCCGCAAAAAGTTCAGGAGAAGAGCCACCGCCATGACTTACGTCGTCACCGAAGCGTGCATCCGCTGCAAGTATATGGACTGTGTCGAGGTCTGCCCGGTCGATTGTTTCTACGAGGGCGAGAACATGCTGGTGATCCACCCCGACGAATGCATCGATTGCGGGGTGTGCGAGCCCGAATGCCCGGTTGACGCAATCATTCCCGATAGTGAACAGGAGGCCGAGCGCTGGGTCGAACTGAACCGGGAATACGCGGCGAGCTGGCCCAACATCACCCGCAAAAAGCCGCCCCCCGAAGACGCCGACAGCTGGAAGGACGTCGCCGACAAGTACGACAAGGAATTCAGTACCAAGCCCGGCGGCAGCTGAGCCGCCGCAAGCGGGTGCCGCGCCCGGGCGGCCCAGCCTCGCGACCCAGCGTGACGTCGGCTTGCCGCGTGCTATGCGTTGCGAGCATGCGTGACCCCCCTGGCTTCGACGCGGTTTTTATGGTAATGTTTTCTCGGTGCTCTTGACGCGCTCCCCTCCGGTTCCGCGCTCTTGACCGAGTTGTGGACGGGCGCCGTAGTCGCGGCGTGAAGCGTCCCCGTTTGGTTGCTCGGGTCGATTACGAGAGACGGAGATGATGTCGGAAAAGCCTATCTTCGCAACGGGCGACCTCGTCGTTTATCCGACCCACGGCGTCGGCAAGATTGTCGCCATCGAGCTGCAGGAGATTGCCGGGTACACGCTCAACGTGTTCGTCGTCGCGTTTGACAAGGATAGAATGACCTTGCGGGTGCCGCTCGCCAAGGCCAAGGCCTCGGGATTGCGCCGATTGTCGAGTCGCAAGGAGATGGACGCCGCGCTCGCCAAGCTGCGCGGCCGATCGCGGGCCAAGCGTACGATGTGGAGCCGGCGCGCCCAGGAATACCAGGCCAAGATCGCCTCCGGCGACCCGGCTTCGATCGCCGAGGTGGTGCGCGATCTTTATCGCAATGTCGGCCAGCCCGAGCAATCGTACAGCGAGCGGCAGATCTATCAGGCCGCCCTCGACCGCTTTGTACGCGAGTTTGCCGCGGTCGAGCGGATCGACGAGACCACGGCGACCCAGCGGGTCGAGCAATTGCTGACCGCCTGAACTCGGCAGCGGCGGCGTCCGGAGCCAAAGCGGCAAGCGATTGAACGGCGCAGCGCGGACCCAGCGTTTTGCTCGGCTGCGAGCCACCCGGCGGGTCTGGGCGATCGCCGCGATCCACGCCGAGGCGCGGCGTCTGGCAGTGGTGCACGATCGGATCAGCGAGCGCTTTTGCGATGGCGATCGGGTGGTCTATCTCGGCAACTATCTGGGCCATGGTGAGGCGGTCGCGGCCACCATCGGTGAGATGCTCGACTTCCGCCGCCGGGTTCTCGGGCGCCAGCGCGGCTTCGCCTGCGATGTCGCCTTTTTGCGCGGCGCACAGGAGGAGATGTGGCAAAAGCTGCTGCAGCTGCAGTTCGCGCCCAACCCCGGCGAGGTGCTGGCCTGGATGGCCGAGGCCGGCGTCGCGGCGACGGTGCGCGCCTATGGCGGCGATCTGCGGCAGGGCTTTGCCGCCGCCCGCGGCGGCCCGCGCACGATCACCCGGTGGACCGGGGCGCTGCGCGATGCGATGAATGCCGCGCCGGGCCACACCAATTTGTTTTCGGCATTGCGCCATGCCGCCTTCACCGACGGCCGCGAATTGCTCTTTGTCCATGCCGCGATCGACCCGTCGCGCCCGCTCGCCGCCCAGGGCGACGCGTTCTGGTGGGGCCGCGGCGACATCCTCGAGCTGAGCGCGGGGTTCGACGGCTTTGGCCGCGTCGTCAGAGGCCTCGATCGCCAGCGGCGCGGCCTCGTCGAGCGCGAATTCGCGGTCTCGCTTGATGGCGGGGCAGGGCGCGGCGGGCGGCTCATCGCCGCTTGCTTCAGTACCACCGGGGCCGTTCTCGATCAGGTCGAGGCATGATCGGCGCCGTCCCGATCGCGGCGGAAAATCGTCCGACCGCGGCCAAAATCCGGTTGCCGCGCAGCTGGCATCGAGCCGTCTCACCGGTCTCGGGCCGGAGTGCGGCAACGGGGGCCGGCGGGAACCTTCGCGCCCGCTCCTCTGTTGCGCGCACCAAGGCCGATTGATATGGGGTGGCGCATGATCGGGGGGTCGAACTTGCACCACAACCCAGTTGGTCTGATGAGCGAAGGCTTGCGCATCTACAATTTGTTTCCGACCCTGGCCGGTACGATCCGGCAATGGCACGAGCATCTGCCGCGGATCGCGGCAATGGGTTTCAACGCCGTCTATGTCAATCCATTCCACTATCCGGGGTTCTCAGGCAGCCTCTACGCGGTCAAGGATTATTACCGGCTGAACCCGCGCTTTCGCGGCGGAGAGCCGGGCGACGACGACGCCCTGCTCGGCGGCTTTACTCGGGCGGCGCAAGCCCATGGGCTGCGCGTGATCATGGATCTCGTCGTCAATCACACCTCCAAGGATAGCGAGCTCGTCGCCGATCGCCCCGAATGGTTCGCCCGCGATGCTGGCGGCGAGATCGCCTCGCCCTATGCCACCGATCCCGCCGATCCAACGCGCAAGACGGTCTGGGGCGATCTCGCCGAACTCGATTATCGGCCGCCGCAGCGCGAGCGGATTACCGCCTATTTCGAGGACGTCGTGCGCCATTACCTCGGCCTCGGCTTTGGCGGCTTTCGCTGCGATGCGGCCTACAAGGTGCCGGCGCAGGTGTGGTGCCGGCTGACCGGCGCCGCCAAGGCGGCCGAGCCCGATGCGGTGTTCCTGGCCGAGACCGTGGGGGCGCCGAAGGAGGCGGTGCTGGCGCTCGCCGGTGCCGGGTTCGACTACCTGTTCAACAGCGTCAAATGGTGGGATTTCGAGAGCCCGTGGCTGCTCGACCAATACGAAGCCTTTCGCCATATCGCGCCGTCGATCGGTTTCCCCGAGAGCCACGACACGGAGCGGCTGGCGAGCGAATTGCGCGCCGCCGGCATTCCCGACAATGAGATCGAGCCACGCTATCGCCAAGCTTATGCCTTCGCCGCGGCGTATTCGACGGGTGTATTGATGCCGATGGGGTTCGAATACGGTTGGGCGAGGCGGCTGGCAGTGGTCATCGGAGAAGTTACAGCGCCCGAGCCACGACGCTTCGATCTCAGCGGCTTCATTGCCGAGGTCAATGCCGCGAAACGGGCGATCCCGGCGTTGAACGAGGAAGGCCCGCAGCGATTGCTGCAAACCGGCAACCCCGAGCTGGTGATCTTGGACCGGCAGACCGAGAGCGGCGGCGACCGCGCTCTTATCGCGGTCAACCGCGATCGGCGCCGGGCGCACGATATTGCTTCCGACCTCGAAATCAGCCTCGACCAATTCGGCGGCGGCGCCGTGGCCTTGCCGCCGGCAGAGGGACTGACGGTCGAACCGCTCGGGGTTCGGGTGTTGCATGCAAAGTCGCGGGCGGCGGCGCGCGGGGCGAGGATGCACCCGCAGTGGCGGCCCGACGCGCGGATCGAGATCGAGGAGGTCTACCCAGAGCTCGATGGCGGCCGCTACCCGGTCAAACGGATCGAGGGCGACCTGTTCGAGGTCTGGGCCGATTTGTTCCGCGATGGTCACGATCGGCTGCGCGCGGTGGTCAAATACCGCTGTGCGGATGATGCGTGGCGCGAGACGCCGCTCAATTTTTTCGACAACGACCGCTGGGTCGCGCGCTTTCGTCTCGATCGCGTCGGGCTGTGGCGATACACGATCGAGGCGTGGACCGACCGCTTCGCCAGCTGGCGCGAGGAGGTCGAGAAAAAGCTTGAGGCCGGACAGGACGTCGCACTCGAGCTCGACGAGGGTCGGGCGATCGTCGAGGCGGCGCTGGTTGATGCCGCGCCCACCGACGCCGCGGCGATCCGCCAAGCCTTGCACGGCCTCGACGCCGACAGCGCCGCTCAGGCCAAGCCGCTACTCTCGCCGCGGCTGCAAGAGGCGATCGAGCGCGCCGCCCAGCGCGAGGGCGTGGTGCGCTATCCTGGCGAGCTGGAGGTCGTGGTCGATCGCAAGGCCGCGCGCTTTGCCGCCTGGTACGAGATGTTCCCGCGCAGCCAGGGACGCGAGCCCGGCCGGAGCGCGACGTTTGACGACTGCATCGCGCGGCTGCCGGAAATCGCCGCCCTTGGCTTCGACACCGTTTATCTGGTGCCGATCCATCCGATCGGCCGGATCAACCGCAAGGGCCGGGACAACAGCACCCGCGCGCAGCCCGGCGATCCGGGCAGCCCATATGCGATCGGTTCGGCCGAGGGCGGGCATCGCGCGATCGACCCCGAACTCGGCACGCTCGCCGATTTTCGCCGCTTCGTGCGCGCCGCCGCGGCCGCGGGGATCGAGGTGGCGCTCGATTTTGCGGTGCAATGCGCGCCCGACCACCCGTGGGTGCGAGAGCATCCGCAATGGTTCCGCTTTCGCCCGGATGGCACGATTAAATACGCCGAAAATCCGCCGAAGAAGTACGAGGACATCGTCAACGTCGACTTCGACAACCCCGACCGCGAGGCATTGTGGGCGGAACTGCGCGACATCGTGCTGTTCTGGGTCGGCGAGGGGGTGCGCACTTTTCGCGTCGACAACCCGCATACCAAGCCGCTGCCGTTCTGGGAGTGGCTGATCCGCGAAGTCAAGGTGCAGTGTCCCGAGGCGGTCTTTCTGGCCGAGGCCTTTACCCGGCCGAAGATGATGCGGGCCCTGGCCAAGGCCGGATTCAGCCAGTCCTACACCTATTTCACATGGCGCAACAGCAAGCCGGAGCTGACCCAGTACCTGACCGAACTGACCGAATTTCCGACGCGAGAATATTTCCGGCCGAATTTCTTCACCAACACGCCCGACATTTTGCCGGTCTTTTTGCAGGAGGGCGGCCGGCCGGCGTTCCGCATCCGTTTGGTATTGGCGGCAACGTTGTCGCCCGCCTACGGCATCTACAACGGCTTCGAATTGTGCGAGAACACGCCGATCCCCGAGCGTGAGGAATATCTGCATTCGGAAAAATACGAGTACAAAGTGTGGGACTGGGACCGTCCCGGCCACATCAAGGATGACATCAAGGCGGTCAACCGTTTCCGTCGCGCCAATCCGGCATTGCACGAATTCGCCAATTTGCGCTTTGTCGAGTGCGCCGACCCCGCCATCCTGGCTTATCTGAAAATCTCCGCGGACCTGACCAACACCGTGATCGTCGTCGTCAACCTCGACCCCTTTGCCACCCATGAGGCCGACGTCGAACTGCCGCTCGCCGCGCTCGGCGTTGCCACAGATCGCGTGTTCTTTCTTGAGGAAGCATTGACCCGAACCCTGGTGACCTGCCGCGGCGCCCAACAGCGGTTTCGCCTCGATCCCGAGACCCATCCGGCGCTGCTCTTTCGCCTGCTTCGCCACGAGCCCGAATGAGCCCTCCCGATGATGTCGCCGACGCGCTGCCGCTGAGCCGCGTATCGGTGCGACCCGCCGCCTCGGACCCGTTGTGGTACAAGGACGCGATCATCTACCAGCTGCACGTCAAGGCCTTCTTCGACGCCGACGATGACGGGATCGGCGACTTCCGGGGGCTGTGCCAAAAGCTCGACTATCTGCAGGACCTCGGCGTCACCGCCTTATGGCTGCTGCCGTTCTACCCCTCGCCGCTGCGCGACGACGGCTACGACATTTCCGACTACAAGAACATCAATCCGTCCTATGGGCGGATGCACGACTTCAAGCAATTCATCCGCGAGGCGCACCGCCGCGATCTGCGGGTCATCACCGAGCTCGTGATCAATCACACCTCGGATCAGCACCCCTGGTTCCAGCGCGCCCGCGCGGCCAAACCCCGCTCCCATCTGCGCGACTTCTATGTGTGGAGCGACACCGACCAGAAATTTCTCGGAACCCGCGTCATCTTTGTCGATACCGAAAAGTCGAACTGGGCGTGGGACCCGGTGGCCCAGGCTTATTATTGGCACCGGTTCTATTCGCATCAGCCAGATCTAAATTTCGACAATCCACGGGTGTTCCGCGCGGTGGTCGACATCATGCGCTTCTGGTTCGATCTCGGGGTCGATGGGCTGCGGCTCGACGCCGTGCCCTATCTGATCGAGCGCGAGGGCACGATCAACGAGAACCTGCCGGAGACCCACGACATATTGCGTCGCCTGCGCCATGAGCTCGACCGGCGCTACGGTGATCGCATGCTGCTCGCCGAGGCCAATCAGTGGCCGGAGGATGTGCTGCAATATTTCGGCGCCGGCGACGAATGCCACATGGCATTCCATTTTCCGCTGATGCCGCGCATCTACATGGCGGTGTCGACCGAAGATCGCCATCCGATCACCGACATCATGCGCCAGACCCCGGACATTCCGGATTTGTGCCAATGGGCGGTGTTTTTGCGCAATCACGACGAGCTGACCCTGGAAATGGTCACCGATCGCGAGCGCGATTATTTATGGAATCACTATGCGGCCGATCGGCGCGCCCGGATCAATCTCGGGATCAGACGGCGGCTCGCGCCGTTGATGGAGAATGACCGCCGCAGGATCGAGTTGTTGAACGCCTTGCTGATCTCGATGCCGGGGACGCCGGTGTTCTATTACGGCGACGAGATCGGCATGGGCGACAATGTCTTCCTGCGCGATCGCGACGGCGTGCGCACGCCGATGCAGTGGTCGTTCGACCGTAATGGCGGGTTCTCGCGGGCCGATCCGGCGAGCCTCTACCTGCCGCCGATCATGGATTCGGTCTACGGGTTCGAGGCGGTCAACGTCGAGGCGCAGAGCCGCTCGCCCTCGTCGCTGCTCAATTGGATGAAGCGGCTGATCGCCGCCCGCCGCTCGCGCCGCGCCTTCGGCCGCGGCACCTTGCGCTTCCTCTATCCGTCGAACCGCAAGGTCATCGCGTATTTGCGCTCGTATGGCGACGAGGTCATCCTGTGCGTCGCCAATCTTTCGCGCTCGCCGCAAGCGGTCGAGCTCGACCTCGGAGAGTTTCGCGGGCGCAATCCGGTCGAGCTGCTGGGGCGCAGCAGCTTTCCGACGATTGGCGAACTGCCGTACCTGTTGACCTTGCAAGGGCACAGCTTCTTTTGGTTCGAGCTTCTGGTGAGCGCGCAGGAGGCAGCGAATTTGCAGACCTCGCCGCCCGAATTCATCACCCTGGTCATGCCGCAGGGCTGGGCCGATCTGTTCCGCCCGCACAATCTGGTGCAGCTGGAGAGCGACGTGCTCCCGACTTTTCTGGCGCGCCAGCGCTGGTTTGCGGCTAAGGATCAGCGGATCCGCAAGGTCTCGGTCGAGGCGCGTGGCGAGATCGCCCGGCCGGCGGAAGACGGGGTGGCCGCCGAATCTTATCTGGTCACGGTGATCGAGGTGGGCTTGGGCGGAGACTTGCAGCAGCACTATTTCCTGCCCCTCGCCCAGATCTGGTCGCCATCCGAAACCGATCTGCGCCAGGGGCTGGTTCCGGTCACGCTCGCCGAGATGCGCCAGTTCCGCCGCGAAGGCGGTGTGGTCGATGCCTTGTCGCAAGACGGCTTTTCGATGGCGATGATGGACGCGATCGCGCGCGAGGCCCGGCTGCCGCTCGACCGCGGCGAGATCCGCTATGCCAAGACCCCGAGCTACCAGCAAGCCACCGTACCGGAACGGCTGACGGTGCGCCGCGGCGGTGTCGAGCAGTCGAACAGCTCGGTGTTCTTCGACGAATACGGGATGCTCAAGCTTTACCGACGGGTCCAGCCCGGCCCGCATCCGGAAATCGAGATGTCGCGATTTCTGGTCGAGCGCGCCGGGTTTGCCAACACCCCGCCGCCGCTGGCCACGATCGAGCTGGCGCTCGAGGGCGAGGCGGGTCCGCAAACGATGGCGCTCGGCGTGCTGTTCGGCTTTGTCCGCAATCAGGGCGACGGATGGACCCAGGCTCTGAACTACCTGACGCGCTACCTCGACGATGCGCTGATCTCGACCGACGAGCGGTCCTCCGAGCTGCCCGATCCCGACCTGTTCTTTCTGGCCCTGGCCCGCCAGGTCGGCATCCGCACCGCCGAGATGCACCGCGCCTTGGCCGAGCACGGCGGCGACGATGCCGATTTCGCGCCCGAGCCGATCACCCGCGACGACGTCGCCCAGTGGCGCCAGGCGCTCGAGACCGAGGCCGCCGCGATGCTGGCGAAGCTTGATCGCGAGCATTTGCGCCTGCCCGATCGGGCGCGCGAGGCCGCCGAGCGTCTGTTGGCGCAACGCGACCAGTTGCTGAGCCACATCCGCACCTTGCTGCCCGACGATATTGCGGCGCAGAAGACCCGCTTTCATGGCGATTACCATCTCGGCCAGGTCATCGTCGTGCAAAACGATTTCTTCATCGTCGATTTCGAGGGCGAGCCGTCCCGGCCGCTGGCAACGCGCCGCAGCAAGAGCACGCCGCTGCGCGATGTGGCCGGGATGATCCGCTCCTTCGACTACGCCGCGGTCGCCGCCGTGCGGCATTTGGCCGAAACCCGGCCCGCGGCCGAGCCGCGGATGGTGCAGCTGGCCGAGACTTGGCGCCAGCGCGCGGTCGACGGGTTTCGCGCCGCCTATCGAAAGACGATGCGCGGTTGCCCTTCCTATCCGGCGAGTAAAAAGCAGGCGCGCCAGATGACGTCGTTCTTTACCCTCGAAAAGGCGGTTTACGAGGTGTCTTACGAGCTGGCGAACCGGCCGCTATGGGTCGATATTCCGCTCGAAGGCATTCTCGGCATCCTGAGCAAGGCAAAGGCGGGGGCCGGTGGCGAAGCGCCCTGATCCGGTCGTGGCGCGCCCCGATTCTGGGCCAGCCGGGGCGGCACGGTCCGAGCCGCAGCGCCCCGGGCCGGGGCGTCCTGACCCCGAGGTGCAAGCCGTCGTCGAGGGGCGCCACGGCGATCCGTTCGCCTATCTTGGCATGCACAAGATCCCCGGCGGGATCGTCGTGCGGGCGATGCTGCCGGCCGCGGAAAAGATGGCGGTCATCGACAGCGTCACCGGCGAAAGCGTGGCCGATGGCGTTCGGGTTCACCCGGACGGCCTCTTCATCGCGGAAATCCCCGGTCGGCCGGAGCCGTTTCGCTATCGGCTGCGGCTGTCGAGCGGTGCCGTCACTCGCGAATTCGACGACGTCTACCGTTTTGCCCCGATATTGGGCGAACTCGATGTTTATCTGCTCGCCGAAGGAAACCATCTGGCGAGCTATCAGAAGCTCGGCGCCCACCCGGTCGTCCATGAAGGTGTGGAGGGCATCGCCTTCGCGGTCTGGGCGCCCAACGCGCAAGCGGTCAGCGTCGTCGGCGACTTCAATGCGTGGGACGGTCGCCGGATGCCGATGCGCCGGCGCGCACCCAGCGGCTTCTGGGAGCTCTTCGTGCCCGCGCTGCGCCCGGGGCATCTCTACAAATACCAGATCCACGGGCCGGACGGCCAGTTGCTGCCGCTAAAGGCCGACCCGCAGGCCGAACAGACCGAGCCGCCGCCAGGCACCGCATCGGTCGTCGCCCACCCCTCGCGCCACGTCTGGCAGGACGGCGTGTGGATGGCCGAGCGCTGGCGGCGCAATGACCGCGAATCCCCGATCTCGATCTATGAGGTCCATCTCGGCTCGTGGCGGCGCAACCTTGCCGGAGGCGGCCGGTATCTGAGCTATCGCGAATTGGCCGATCAACTGGTCGGGCATGTCGGCGAGATGGGCTTCACCCATATCGAGATCATGCCGATCATGGAGTACCCGTTCGACGGCTCCTGGGGCTATCAGCCGGTCTCGCTGTTCGCGCCGACCAGCCGCTATGGCGCTCCGGATGATTTCCGCGCGTTTGTCGAGGCCTGTCATAAAGCCGATATCGGCGTGCTGCTCGACTGGGTCCCGGGCCATTTCCCGACCGATCCGCATGGCCTCGGCCGCTTCGACGGCACCGCGCTCTACGAGCATGCCGACCCGCGCCAGGGCTTTCACCGCGACTGGAACACGCTCATCTACAATTATGGACGGCGCGAGGTTTCGAACTTTCTGCTATCGAGCGCGCTTTATTGGCTGCGCGAATTTCACATCGACGGCATCCGCGTCGATGCCGTCGCCTCGATGCTCTATCTCGATTACAGCCGCCCGCCAGGCGAATGGGTTCCCAACGCCTTTGGCGGCCGTGAAAACCTCGAAGCGATCGCTTTTCTGCGCCGGATGAACGAGCTGATCTTTGGCGAGGCGAGCGGCGCCACCTCGGTCGCCGAAGAATTGACTGCCTGGCCGATGGTGTCGCGGCCGACCTACGTCGGCGGGCTCGGCTTTGGCTACAAATGGAATATGGGGTGGATGCACGATACCTTGGGCTACATGGCGACCGACCCGATCCATCGCAAATACCATCACAACGCGCTGAGCTTCGGTTTGCTTTACGCCTACCATGAAAATTTTATTCTGCCCCTGAGCCACGATGAGGTCGTGCACGGCAAAGGCTCGCTGATCGGTAAGATGACCGGCGACCGATGGCAGCGCTTTGCCAATCTGCGGGCCTATTACGCCTTCATGTGGACCCACCCCGGCAAAAAGCTGTTGTTCATGGGCGACGAATTCGCTCAGGAACGCGAGTGGAACCATGATATCGGGCTCGACTGGCAGCTGCTGGGCGAGGAACTGCATGAAGGGGTGCGGCGGCTGGTGCGCGATCTCAATCGCCTTTATCGCCAGACCCCGGCGTTGCACCGGCTGGACTGCGATCCCGACGGTTTTTCGTGGATCGACGTCGCCAATGCGGCCGAAAGCGTTGTCTCCTATTGCCGCCGCGGCCGCGACCCGCACGAACTGGCGGTGGTCGTGTGCAATTTCACCCCGGTGCCGCGCGAGGATTATTGGATCGGCGTGCCGCGGCCCGGGCGCTATCGCGAGCGCATCAACACCGACGCCGGCGACTATGGCGGCACCGGCCTCGGCAACGCCGGCGAGGTCCATTCAGAGCCGCGCCCGATGCATGGCCACCAGCATGCGATCCGCCTGCGGCTTCCCCCGCTCGGCGTGCTGATCTTTACCGCCGATTAGCCGCCGGGGCTCGGCACGATGCCGCTGATCCCGTCGCCCGAGCGCGCGGCCAGCCCCGTCGTTCCCCAGCGGCGCGACCGGCGCTGAACCGGCGATGGCATCGCCGACAAAGGTATGGCCTGGCCGTCCCTACCCGCTGGGAGCCACCTGGGACGGCAAAGGCGTCAACTTCGCGCTGTTTTCGGCGCATGCCGAAAAAGTCGAGCTTTGTCTGTTCGATCGCACCGGTTTGCATGAAGAGACACGGATCGTGTTGCCGGAATATACCGACGAGGTCTGGCACGTTTATCTGCCCGACGCGCGACCCGATCTGCTTTACGGCTACCGCGTCCACGGACCGTATGACCCGGCCAACGGTCATCGTTTTAACCCTAACAAGCTCCTGATCGATCCCTACGCCAAGTCGCTGACCGGCCGGCTGCGCTGGGCCGACGCCGATTACGGCTATCGCTTTGGCGGCCCGCGCGAGGATCTGGCGATCGATCGCCGCGACAACGCGCGCTACATTCCCAAATGCCGGGTCATCGAGCCGGCCTTTACCTGGGGCGAGGAGCATCGCCCGCAGATCCGGTGGGAAGAGACGATCATTCTGGAGCTCAACGTGCGCGGCATCACCATGCGCCATCCGGGGATCGATCCGGCGCACCGCGGCACCTTTGCCGGCCTGGCCTCGCCGGCGATGATCGATTACCTCGTCGGGCTCGGCGTCACCGCGGTCGAGCTGATGCCGGTTCATGCCGCGGTCGACGAGCATCCCTTGGTCGATCGCGGTCTGGCAAATTACTGGGGGTACAATACGATCGGCTTCTTTGCTCCCGACCCCCGCCTGCTGGCGCGGGGCTCGGCCGCAGATTTCAAGACGATGGTCAGCCGGCTGCACGAAGCCGGGATCGAAGTGTTCCTCGACGTCGTCTACAACCATAGCGGCGAGGGCAACCACCTCGGCCCGACCCTATCGTTTCGCGGCATCGACAATGCTTCCTATTACCGGCTCGAGGCGGATCGCCGCTTTTACCAGGACGTTACCGGTACCGGGAACACGCTGAACCTCGACCACCCTCGGGTGTTGGAACTGGTAATGGATTCGCTGCGCTATTGGGCGACGGAGATGCACGTTGATGGCTTCCGCTTCGACCTGTGCACGACATTGGCCCGCGAGAACGGCGATTTCAGCCAAGGGAGCGCATTTTTCGACGCGGTGCGCCAGGACCCGGTCATGACCGGGCTCAAGCTGATCGCCGAGCCCTGGGACCTCGGTCCATACGGCTATCAGCTCGGCAACTTTCCGCCGGGCTGGGCGGAATGGAACGCCCAATATCGCGATACTCTGAGACGGTTTTGGAAGGGCGATCAAGGTCTCGTCGCCGATGTCGCCTCGCGCGTCGCCGGTTCCTCCGATATTTTCGGCTATCGCGGCCGGCGCCCGTGGGCCAGCATCAATTTCATTACCGCGCATGACGGGTTCACCTTGCAGGACCTTGTCAGCTACAACAAAAAGCACAATGAAGAGAATGGCGAGAACGGCCAGGACGGCAACGATTCCAACTATAGCTGGAATTACGGGGTCGAAGGTCCATCCGACGACCCCGAGATTGTCGGCCTGCGCGATCGGCAGAAGCGCAACATGCTGGCGAGCCTGCTGCTGTCGCTCGGGGTGCCGATGCTGCTCGCCGGCGACGAAATCGGCCGCAGCCAGCGGGGCAACAACAACGCATATGCCCAAGATAACGAAATCTCCTGGACCGATTGGGAGGACATCCGGCCCGAAGACGCCGAGATGGGCCGGTTTGTCAGCTATCTGATCCATCTGCGCCGCGAGCATCGGGTGTTCTCGCGGCCGCGGTTCCTGCGCGGCGAGGTGCTCTCCGAAGCCGGGGTCAAGGACATCACCTGGTTCACCCAGTCGGGCAAGGAAGCTGGCGCCGAGGATTGGACCAATCCGGTAGCATTGTCTTTGGGTTATGTGTTGAGCGGGGCTGCCGGCGAATTTCTGACCCCGGGAGGCCAGCGCGATATCGACGAAAGCTTTCTCGTAATGATGAACGCCTACTACGGCGAGCTCGATTTCCGCATTCCGGAATTGGCCGCGCCGATGTGGTGGGAACCACTGGTCGACACGGCTCAGAGCAGCGGGCGGGTCACCAATGGCAGGCTCTATGTGCCGGGCGAGGTCTATCGGCTCCAGGCCCGCTCCTTTGCGCTGTTCATCAATCGCGCGCCGCGCCCCGAGCTGCCAACGACGCAGGCGGCGGCCGAAGCCGAGGCCGAGATGTCGGCGTTGCCGCTGGTCGCCAGCGAGCAGCCCGGTTTCGGTTTGGGCGACCTGGCCGACGAGACGGAAGAAGCCGATGCGCCGCCGGCATGAGCTGCCGTATGGCGCCGAACTATCGCCGGCGGGGGTGTCGTTTCGCCTATGGGCGCCGCGCGCCGGGGCGGTGTCGCTGCAACTCGAAGGGGCGCGGCCACGGGTGCTGCCGATGGACCGCGAAGCCGAAGGCTGGTTCGCGCTGACGACCGGGCTCGCCGGGCCAGGCTCGCGCTATCGCTACCTCGTCGACGGCATGGCGTTTCCGGATCCCGCTTCGCGCCGTCAGCCCGATGGCGTCCACGGTCCGAGCGAGGTCGAGGATCCCGAGGCTTACGAGTGGACCGACCTCGCCTGGCGCGGCCGGGCCTGGGAGGAGATCGTCCTCTACGAATTGCATCTCGGTACGTTTTCCGAAACCGGCGATTTCGCCGGCGCGGCGCCGCACCTCGATCATCTTTGCCGGCTCGGCGTCACCGCGGTCGAACTGATGCCGATCGCCGAGTTCCCCGGAGCCCGCAATTGGGGATACGACGGCGCCTTTCCCTATGCCCCATCGTCGCGCTACGGCTCGCCGCAAGCGCTAAAGGCGTTGGTCGAAGCCTGTCACCACCGCGGCCTCGCCGTGCTCCTCGATGTCGTCTATAATCATTTCGGACCGGAGGGAAATTATCTGCCGGCGATCGCCCCCGATTTCTTTACCGAGCGCCACCAGACGCCGTGGGGGGCGGCGATCGACTTCTCCGGGCCGAGGAGCCGGCCGGTGCGCGATTTCTTTATCCATAACGCGCTCTACTGGCTGGAGGAATTTAATTTCGACGGGCTGCGCTTCGATGCCGTTCACGCCATCTTCGACGAAACCGTGCCCGACATCATCGACGAGATCGGCGCGGCGGTGCGGCAGCGCATTCCCGATCGCCCGGTTCACCTCGTCCTCGAAAACGACCGCAACCAGGCGCGTCGCCTGACGCGGCGCGGCGGCCAAATCGAGCGCTTCAGCGCGCAATGGAACGACGATCTGCATCATGCTCTGCACGTGCTGAGCACTGGCGAGACGACCGGCTTTTACGGCGACTACGCAAGCGAGCCGGCAGCCCATCTCGGCCGCGCCCTGGCCGAGGGGTTTGCCTATCAGGGCGAGCCGTCGCCGTTCCGTGACGGCCAGCCGCGCGGCGAGCCCTCGGGCGAGCTGCCGGCGACCGCTTTTGTCGCCTTCCTGCAGAACCATGATCACATCGGCAACCACCCGTTTGGGGTACGGATTGCCGCACAGGTGTCGGAACCGACTTTGCACG
The DNA here is from genome assembly GCA_963755435.1 of uncultured Alphaproteobacteria bacterium. Lineage (GTDB taxonomy): Bacteria > Pseudomonadota > Alphaproteobacteria > ATCC43930 > CGMCC-115725 > AP-15. The sequence continues at coordinate 110,405 of CAVWJX010000005.1, read as the reverse complement.
CCGGCATGGCGATCGTGCTGCTGTCGCCGCAGATCCCATTGCTGTTCATGGGCGAAGAATGGGCAAGCCAGCGGCCGTTCGCGTTTTTCTGTGATTTCGAGCCGGCGCTCGCGGAGTTGGTGCGCGAAGGTAGGCGGCGCGAGTTTGCCCACTTCCCAGGCTTTCGCGACGCGGCGGCGCGCGAGCGCATTCCCGATCCGACCGCGGCGGAAACTTTTGCCATGTCGCGGCTCGACTGGAGCGAGGCGGCGCAGCCCGGCCATGCGGTTTGGCTCGACCGCGTCCGCGCGCTGCTGGCGATCCGGGCGCGCGAGATCGTACCTCGCCTCGCCGGCATACCGCCATTTGCCGGCCGCTATCATGCGCCAGGGCCGCAGACCGTCACCGTCGAATGGCAGCTTGCCGACCGGATACGGCTGATCTTGGCCGCGAACTTTTCCGATCAGCCGATGCCGGTCCCGCCGGCGGTCAACGGCGCGCGGCTGCTCTATTCTTCGGCCGCTCCCGGCAGCGCGACCAGCGCCAGCTTCTTTCTGGCGGCGCCGGCCGCGACGTCATGACCGATCATCAAGCACTGGTTCGTCTCGCCGCACTGGTCGGCATCGAGACGCAGTTCACCGACGCGCTGGGCCGATGGCGCGAAGCGCCGGACGAAGCGGTGCTGGCGCTGACCGCCGCGTTCGGGCTGCCGCCCGACCCGGCGCGGGCCGCGGCCGAAATCGAGGAGGGCGAGCGCGCCGCTCCGCTCGGCGCTCCCCCGGTCCACCTGGTCCATGCCGAAGACCCGCACCCCGAGCTCGAGCTCGGCCGCTCCCCGCCAACTCGCAAGATCGCCTGGGAATGCCGTCTCGAGGATGGCGGGCAACGCGCCGGCCGCTCGGCCGTGCAGGTGGGAGGAGCACCTGGGCGGTTCGCCATGCCGCTGCCGGCGGCGCTGCCGCCGGGCTATCACCGGCTGGAGCTCGCGGCCGGCAGCGAGGCGGCCGAACTCGAGCTGATCGTCGCTCCCGCCTGTTGCCATCTGCCGCCGCAGCTCGGACCGGGCGCGCGCAGCTGGGGGCTGGTCTGTCAGCTCTATGGGCTGCGCACCGCCGAGGATTGGGGGGTTGGCGACTTTAGCAGCCTTGCCGTGATCGCCGCCATTGCTGCCTCGTGCGGCGCCGCGGTGCTCGGGGTCAATCCGTTGCATGCGCGGTTCGCGGCCGAGCCGCTGCATTGCAGCCCCTATTCGCCGTCGAGCCGGACCATGCTCGATTATTTGTGCATCGATCCCGCCGCCACGCCCGGCTTTGCCGAGGACGAGGCGGTGCAGCAGTTGATCGCCGGCGAGTGGTTCGGGGCGACGCGCTGGGCGGCGCGCTCGGCCGAGCTCATTGATTACGGCGCCGTCGCCGCTTGCAAGCGGGCGGTGCTGGAAGCGCTGTGGCGCAGCTTTCGCGGATCGGATCTTGGCGGTGATCTCGGTGGCGGCGAACTCGGTGCAGACGCGGCGGTGCGGACCGCACGGGCACGCGAGTTTCGTGCCTTTCAGCGCAACGGCGGTCGCGATCTCTTCGATTTTGCGACATTCGAGGCATTGCACGAGCACCACTGCCGCGATCGGCGTGGGTTCTCGTGGCGCCATTGGCCGGCGCCGATGCGCAACCCGCGCTCGCGCGAAGTCGCGGAATTCGCCGCAGCCCATCGCGACCGGGTCGAATTCTTCCAGTTTTTGCAATGGGAAGCCGACCGCCAGCTCGGGGCTGCGGCAGCTGCCGGGCGGGACGCCGGGCTGCCGGTCGGGTTCTATCGCGACTTCGCGGTCGGCGCCAACCCCAACGGCGCCGAGGCCTGGGCCGATCAGGAGCTGGTGACGCCCTCCGCCTCGATTGGAGCGCCCCCCGACATCCTGAACCGCGTCGGGCAGAATTGGGGCTTGGCGCCGGTCAATCCGCTGGTGCTTCGTCGCCAGCGCTTCGCGCCGTTCATCGCCTGTCTGCGTGCCAATATGCGGCATTGCGGAGTTCTGCGGATCGACCACGTCATGGCGTTGCGGCGTCTCTACTGGATCCCGAACGGGATGGCGCCGACCCAGGGCTGCTACGTCAAATACCCGTTCGAGGATCTGCTGCGGCTCGTCGCCCTTGAAAGCTGCCGGCACGGTTGCGCTGTCGTCGGCGAGGATCTCGGCACGGTGCCGCCGGGGTTTCGCCAGACGATGCGCGCGGCCAATGTCCTGTCCTACCGCATCATGAGCTTCGAACGGCGACCGGATGGCGGTTTTGCCCGGCCATGCGAGTATCCGGCACTGGCGGCAGCATCGGCGGCGACCCACGACCTGGCGACCCTCGCCGGGTTCTGGCTCGGTCGCGACATCGCCTGGCGCCGCGCCCTCGGCCTCTATCCCGATGCCGAGGCCGAAGCGGCGGAAACCGCGGAGCGCGCCCGCGACCGCCGCTTGCTGCTCGACGCGCTGGCCGAGGAAGGATTGCTGGCGCCGCGGGATTTCGGCAAATTCCTGGCCGAGAGTGGGGAGCCCGCCTACACCTCCGAGCTCGGCGACGCGATCCAGGGCTATCTCGCCCGTTCGCATGCGCGGCTGATGCTGGTGCAAATCGAAGACGTGATCGGCAAGCGCGAGCAGGCCAATCTTCCCGGCACCACCGACGCGCACCCGAACTGGCGGCGGCGGCTCGGGCAGACCCTCGACGAGATCGCCGACGGCGGAGAATTGCGGCGCATCGCGGCGCTGATCCGCGAGGCGCGGCGGCGTTCGGCCCGAGCATGAGCCACCAGCCCCCCGGCGAAATTCCGATCCGCGCTACTTATCGCCTGCAATTTCATCGCGGCTTTACCTTCCGCGACGCGACCAGCCTGGTGCCGTATCTCGCCGGGTTGGGCATCAGCCATCTCTACGCGTCGCCGATCACCGAAGCGCGGCCGGGCTCCACCCACGGCTATGACATCATCGACCACAACCGGCTCAACCCCGAAATTGGCAACGAGCAGGATTTCGCCGAGCTGACGGCGGCGCTGCATGCCCACGAGATGGGGCTGATCGTCGATTTTGTTCCCAACCATATGGGGATCGGCGCCGACAACGTCTGGTGGCTCGACGTCCTCGAATGGGGTCGGGAGTCGCCGTTCGCCCATTATTTCGACATCAATTGGCACCCGCTTCGCGCTGACCTCGAAGGCCGCGTGCTGCTTCCGGTTCTGGGCGAGCAGTACGGGGTGATCCTCGACAAAGGGGAAATCGCGCTCGGCTTCGACCCTGACCAGGGCAGCTTCAGTGCCGCGTATTTCGACCACCGCTTTCCGATTTCGCCGCGATCGTATCCGGCCATCCTCGAAGCCGGCGGAGAAAGGCTGGCCGGGATGGCGCGAAGCTTCGCCGCGCTCGGCGAGCTGCCGGCGCCCGCCGCCCGCGAACGCGCCGCGGAATTGAAGCGCGAGCTCGCCGAGCACGCCCGCGATCCGGCATTCGCCAGGGCTATGGAGGCGGCCTTGCAGCGATTTGCCGGGCGTCCCGAGGAGCCGCAGAGCTTTCTCCCACTGCACGACCTGCTCGAAGCCCAGTCCTACCGGATCGCTGATTGGCGGGTTGCCGCCGAGGAGATCAATTACCGTCGATTCTTCAACATCAACGATCTCGCCGGCTTGCGCATGGAGCTGCCCGAGCTGTTCGAGAAAACCCATCGCCTGATCTTCAGCCTGATCGATCAGGGCCGGCTGCAGGGCCTGCGTATCGACCACATCGACGGGCTGTTCGATCCGCAAGGCTATTGCGAACGGCTGCAGCAGCGATCGGGCACGCCGCTTTACGTGCTCGTCGAAAAGATCCTGGCGCGCTACGAGATGTTGCCGGACTGGCCGGTCGCCGGCACCACCGGCTATGACTTTGTCAACCAGGTCTTGGCGATCTTTATCGATCCGGCGGGCGAAGCGGCGATGACCCGGCTCTACCGCCGCTTTACCGCGCGCCGCGAGACCTTCGACGACGTTCTTTACGCCTGCAAAAAGCGCATCATGCAGGTCAACCTCGCCAGCGAAATGAACGTGGTCGCACGCGAGTTCCATCAATTGGCGATGCTGGACCGGCGCACCCGCGACTTCACCTTGAGCGGCATAACGGCGGCGATCGAGGAGGTCGTCGCGGCGTTTCCGGTCTATCGCACCTACGTCTCGCCGCGCGGCGCCAGCGCCGACGACCGGCGCTATATCGACTGGGCGGTCGGGCAGGCGCGCAAGCGCTGGGGCGGTCCCGATACCAGCATCTTCGACTTTCTGCGCGCCGTTCTGAGCGGCGACGCCGCCGACCCGGAGCGCGACCCGAGCCCCGGCGGTGCGATGTATACCGCCATGCATTTTCAGCAGGTGACCGGGCCGGTGATGGCCAAGGCGGCCGAGGACACCGCCTTTTACCGGTACGTCCGGCTGCTGGCGCTGAACGAGGTCGGCGGCGACCCGCGCCGCTTCGGCATGTCGGTCGCGGCCTTTCACCACCTCGGCCAGCAGCGCGCCCGCCACGCGCCGGCGGCGATGATCACCACCGCGACGCACGACACCAAGCGCGGCGAGGACGCCCGCGCCCGCCTCGCGCTCTTGTCCGAAATGCCGCGCGAATGGGGCCGCCGGCTGTTCCAGTGGCTGCGCCTCAACCGCTCGCGCCGGTCCGAAATCGATGGCGAGAGCGTGCCCGACCGCAATGTCGAATACCTGTTTTATCAGGCGCTGTTCGGGGCCTGGCCGCCTGATCTGGCGCCCGACGACGTCGCCGCGGTCGAGGCTCTGGCCGAGCGGATCGCCGCCTACATGATCAAGGCCGCGCGCGAAAGAAAGCTCGAAACCAGCTGGAGCAACCCGAACCACGATTATGAAGCCGCGCTGGAGCGCTATGTCCGCGGCGCGCTCGACGCATCGCGGCCGAACCCTTTTCTTGCCGAGTTTCACGCGTTTGTCGGCGGGCTCGCGCGAGACGGGGCGATTGCCTCGCTGGCTCAGCTGGTGCTGAAGCTCAGCGTGCCCGGCGTGCCCGACATCTACCAGGGCGGCGAGTTATGGGATTTCAGCCTGGTTGATCCGGATAATCGCCGCCCGGTCGATTGGGGTGTGCGGCGCGCCTTGCTCAGCCAGATCAGCGCGGCACGCGCGGGCGAACTAGCGGGAAACTGGCAGGACGGACGCGAAAAGCTGTTTGTGACCCATCGCCTGCTGGCGCTGCGCCGCGCCCATCCGGCGCTCTTTGCCGCGGGCGACTACCAGCCGGTCGAGGCGGTCGGCGGCAGGAGCGCCCATTTATGCGCGTTCGCCCGCAAGCATGAGCGGATGTGGCTGCTCGTCGCCGTCCCGCGCCTGGTTCACCAGCTCCATCAGGAGGGCGAGGCCGTCGATTGGGGCGGCACCGAGATCGTGCTGCCGCGCGAGGGCCGTTGGCGCGACGTGTTGACCGGCCGCACGCTCGACGGGCGCGAGCGGGTCGCCGCCGACGCGCTGTTTGCCGACTTTCCGGTTTCGGTGCTGGTCGCCGAGATCGGCGACTGAGAGAATTGTTGATTCAATTTTCCCACCGCGCGGGGGAACCAAGTATACTCGAACCCATCTTGAGCTTGGGTATGAGCCGCGGGATCCCGGGTTACCCTGGCGGTCCGCCCAGGGGGTCGGCTGGGGAGGCGGGGCCCGTGCCTCCCCGCCCGCTCCCCCTCCCGATCAGAAGCCGCCCATGCCCTGCTGCCGGTTATCCCCTCCCATTACCCTTGAGCATTCAGCACCTTGCCGCCGGCGGTGACCGGGGTGGCGGCGATCAGGACAAAGGCGATGACGCAGGGCTCGGTGCCGCGATTGACCCAATTGTGGATCGTGCCGCGTTGCACCAGAACATCGCCGGCCTTGAGGTGGACGCTCGACCCGTCGAGCTCCATGTCGATCTCGCCGGACATGACCACCGCGTAGTCGATCGAATCGGTGCGGTGGTTGCGCGGGGCGGAGCCGGGGGCGAGTTCGAGCACGCGAAAGACGGTGCCGTTGGCCAGGGTCGTGCCGGTCTGGCGCTGACCCTCGTCGGCGCTGCCGTTATTGTCGACCGGAAAGCCTTCCGTGGTCCACACCACGCAGGCGGTCGCACCCGGCCGCGCCGAGACCTGGTTTTTCGCGATCTCGTCGATCGTGACGATGGCCCGTCCGGTGGCGTCGTGACCAGTTACAACCCGGCGCAATTTGATCGGCATCTTGGCTCTCCTCGGTGATCGGGATGTCCGCGGGCGCGAACTTCGCCGGCAAAATCCCGGCTCGGCAAGATCGGGGGGTGCGCCGGGTTCGAGAGGCGCGCATAGTTGGCGCCACCGGCGCGGAGACCCCGACATGCTGTTGCGCGTCCGCTCGATCACCTACCTCGCCGAAGCGGTCAACGGCTACGAATTTGTCGACCCGCGCGGCCGCGACCTGCCGCGCTTTGCGGCGGGGTCGCACATCGCGGTGCGGCTCGGCGGCGGGCTGCTGCACGACTATTCCTTGTGGAACGACCCGGCCGAGCGGCGACGCTACTGCATCGCGGTGCTGCGCGAACGCGACGGCAAGGGCTCGCGCCAGCTGCACGATGCGGCGCGGGTCGGCGACCCGGTCGAGGTGTCGCTGCCACGCAACAATTTTCCGCTCGCCGAGAACGCGCGCCGGCACCTCTTCCTCGCCGGCGGCATCGGCATCACCCCGATCATGGCGATGCTCGCCGAGCTGCGCCGTCGCGGCGGCAAGTTCCGGCTGCATTACTGCACCCGCTCGCCCGAGGCGACCGCGTTCCGCGACGAGCTCGACCTGCTGGCGGCGCAAGGGCAGGTCCGCTTTCACCATGATGGCGGCGATCCGGCGCGCGGCCTCGACATCGCCGCGACGTTGCGCGACCAGGCGCCCGGAACCCACCTCTATTATTGCGGCCCCTCGGGCATGATGGCCGCCGCCGCCGCGGCTGCCGCGCACTGGCCGGCCGGCACCGTGCATTGCGAATACTTCAAGGGTCCGGCCGCGCGACTGCCCGAACCCCTGGGCGAGGACCGCCCGTTCCGGGTCAGGCTGCTCAGGAGCGGCGGCGAATACGAAATCCCGCCGGGCGAGACGATCATCGACGTGCTGCGCAGCCGCGGCATTGCGGTCGCAAGTTCGTGCGAGCTTGGTTATTGCGGCGCCTGCCTGACCCGCTACCGCGCCGGCGAGCCCGACCATCGCGACCAGATCCTGTCCGAGAGCGACCGCGGGCACTACCTCTTGATCTGCTGCTCGCGCGCCAAGACGCCGGTGCTCGAGCTCGATCTGTAGCGGCTCGGCGAGCATCACCTAGTCAACCCCGGCGCAGCAGGACGATCTGGGCGGCACCATAGCGGCGCTGGTCGAGCAGGGTGAAGCCCTCCGCCGGAGGCAATTCCTCGCGCGCGGCGATCTCGATCGCGACCAGCGCCCCGGCGGCGAGCCAGCCGGCCGCGGCGAGCGCTGCGAGGGCCGGGCCGGCGAGCCCGCTGCGATAGGGCGGGTCGAGAAAGGCGAGCGCGCAGGCGGTCGCCGCGCGCGGCGGCCGGACCGCGTCACCGGCGATGATGCGGCTGCGCCGGGTCTCGCCCAGGCTCTCGACATTGCCGCGCAGGACCGCCAGCGCATCGCGGTCGCGCTCGATGAACACCGCCTCGGCCGCGCCCCGCGACAGCGCCTCCAGCCCGAGCGCGCCGGTGCCGGCGAAGGCATCGAGCACGACGGCGTCGGCAAACGGCAGGCCGGCTTCGGCCAGGCGGCCATGCGCGAGGATGTTGAACAAGGCCTCGCGGGCGCGGTCGCTGGTCGGCCTGACCGCGTCGCCCGGCGGGACCGAGAGCCGCCGGCCGCGATGCCTACCGCCGACGATCCGCATGCGCGGCCCATTTGGGCGCCGCGGTTCCGAGCTGCTCGGCCAGCGCCTTTTTCGGCACCTCGGCGAGCGCGCCGCGCTCGAGGCTGCCGAGCTGGAACGGGCCGAAGGAGAGCCGGATCAGGCGGGTGACCCGAAGCCCAAGATGCTCGAGCACCCGGCGCACTTCGCGGTTCTTGCCCTCGCTCAAGGCCAGCGCGACCCAGGCATTGCTGCCCTGGACGCGCTCCAGTTCGGCGTGGATCGGGCCATAGGCGACGCCGTCGACCCGCACGCCCTTGGCGAGTGCGGCGAGGTGCTGCGGCTCGACCTCGCCATGCACCCGCACCTTGTAGCGCCGGACCCACCCGGTCGCCGGCAATTCGAGGCGGCGGGCGAGCGCCCCGTCATTGGTCAGCAGCAGCAGCCCCTCGGAATTGAGATCGAGGCGGCCGACCGAGATCAGCCGCGGCAAATCCTTGGGCAATGCCGCGAACACGGTCGGCCGGCCCTGCTCGTCGCGATGGCTGGTGACCAGGCCCGCCGGCTTGTGATAGCGCCACAGCCGCGCCCGGTCAGGCGCCGGGACCGGCTTGCCGTCGACCCGGATGTCGCTGCGGGCGGTGACGGTCACCGCCGGGCTCGCCAGCACCACACCGTCGACCGAGACCCGGCCCTCGCCGATCCAGCGCTCGGCGTCGCGGCGCGAGCACAGCCCGGCGCGGGCCAGCAATTTGGCGATGCGTTCGGGGACGGCGGGGACGGCGGGGGCGGCGCCCTGATCCTCACTCTCCCCCGCCGGCGGCCGCGTGCGGCGCAAGCCCGGTGCGGTCATCCCGCCGCGGCCTCGATAAAGGCGCGGAAGATGCGGCGGTCGGCCTCGTTGATTTCGAATTCGGGGTGCCACTGGACGCCGAGGCAAAAGCGCCGGCGCGGGTCCTCGATGCCCTCGACGACGCCGTCATCGGCGAGCGCGTCGATCACGACATTGGGCCCGACCGCCTTGACCGCCTGGTGATGGGCGCTGTTGACGCCAAGATGCAGAGCCTTGCAGATGCGGTGCAGCAGGGTCCCGGCGACGACCCGGACATCGTGGCCCGGCTCGTCGCGCGGGTTCGGCTGGCGATGCGGCAAGGCGCCCGGCACCTCGTCCGGGATGTGCTGGATCAAGGTCCCGCCGAGCGCCACGTTCAGCAATTGCTGGCCGCCGCAGATCCCGAGCACCGGCTGGTCACGGCCGAGCGCGCCGCGGGTGGCGGCAAGCTCGAAGGCGGTGCGCCGGTCCTTGGTGGTGACCGAGGGGTGGCGGGTTTCGGCGCCGAACAAGGCCGGGTCGACGTCGAAGCCGCCGCCGGTCACGATCAGCCCGTCGATCCGGTCGAGATAATCCGCCGCGGCGTCGGGCTCGTGCGGCAGCAGGATCGGCAAGCCGCCGGCGCGGCGCACCGCGTTGCAATAATTCTCGCGGATCGCGTACCACGGAAACTTCGACCAGCCGCCCGCCGGCTCGTGATCGAGGGTGAGGCCGATAACCGGCTGTGCCATGCTGGGGTCCCGACGTGGTGACAGTCAGGAGATAGCGGCTGTCCCGGTCACCGGCAACACCCTTGCCGGGTCGCGCCTCGCCGCCTGTTCCGCCTGTTATTTGCAGGTGAAAAACAGGTGGAGGCTGGGCCGGCGATGTTGGACAGGGGCCTCGCTTCACCCATCCGAAGTGGTAGCCCCCGGTCAGGATGGTTCGATGGCCTGCATTTGCGCTTCGATCCAAGCCAGATCCCGCTGATATTGCGGATGATCGGGGAAAGCGGCGCTGAGCCGGCGGCGCAGTTGCAGGCTCTCGCGATACAGGGCGCGGGCGGCTTCGAGATTGCCGAGATCGCGCTCGACCTGCCCGACACGTTCGAGAGAGACCGATAGGTCGCGCAATGCCTGCGGGGTGTCGCCGACCGCCTCGCGCAGCCGGCGGGCGATATCGAGGCTTTCGCGATAGGCGGCGCGGGCGGCTTCGAGATTGCCGAGATCGCGCTCCACCTCCCCGACACGGTCGAGCGAGACCGACAGGTCGCGCAATGCCTGCGGGGTGTCGCCGACCACCTCGCGCAGCCGGCGGCGTAATTCGAGGCTCTCGCGATAGACGCCGCGGGCGGCTTCGAGATTGCCGAGATCGCGCTCCACCTCCCCGACATTGTCGAGCGAGACCGACAGGTCGCGCAATGCCTGCGGGGTGTCGCCGACCACCTCGCGCAGCCGGCGGCGTAATTCGAGGCTCTCGCGAGTGACGGCGCGGGCGGCATCGAGATTGCCGAGATCGCGCTCGACATCGCCGACACGGTTGAGAGAGACCGATAAATCGCGCAACGCCTGCGGGGTGTCGCCGACTGCCTCGCGCAGCCGGCGGCGCAATTCCAGGCTCTCGCGATAGACGGCGCGGGCGGCCTCGAGGTTGCCGAGATCGCGCTCGATGTCGCCGACCCGATCAAGCGAGACCGACAGGTCGCGCAACGCCTGCGGGGTGTCGCCGACCGCCTCGCGCAGCCGGCGGCGCAGATCGAGGCTTTCGCGGTAGGTGGCGCGGGCGGCTTCGAGATTGCCGAGATCGCGCTCGATATCCCCGACATTGTCGAGCGAGACGGACAGGTCGCGCAACGCCTGCGGGGCGTCGCCGACCGCCTCGCGCAGCCGGCGGCGCAAATCGAGGCTTTCGCGATAGACGGCGCGGGCGGCTTCGAGATTGCTGAGATCGCATTCGACCCGCCCGACATTATCCAGCGACAATGAAAGATCGCGCAACGCCTGCGGGGCATCGCCGACCGCCTCGCGCAGCCGGCGGCGCAAATCGAGGCTCTCGCGATAGACGGCGCGGGCGGCCTCGAGATTGCCGAGATCGCGCTCGATATCGCCGACACGGTTGAGAGAGACCGATAAATCGCGCAACGCCTGCGGGGTGTCGCCGACCGCCTCGCGCAGCCGGCGGCGCAATTCCAGGCTCTCGCGATAGACGGCGCGGGCGGCCTCGAGATTGCCGAGATCGCGCTCGACCAGCCCGACATTATTGAGCGAGACCGACAGGTTGCGCGACGCTTCGTTGCGCGCCTCGGATGGGCCGCCGACGGTGGCGGACTGCTGGCGCGCGATGTGCAACGTTTGGTTGGCGATGGCTCTGGCGGCGGCGAGATCGCCGCGTTCGATCGCCGATGCGAAGGCGGCGAAGCCGTCACGCAGATCGAGAGCGGCGGGGTCCTCTGCCCGCTCCAGCAATCGCGCCCATTCGAGTTCGGAGGGACCCGGCGGCGAGTCGAGCGCCAGCGGAATTTCCCTGGCGAATTGGGGAACCCGGGCCTCCGCCGGCGCCGGAGCGGGCAGTTCGGCGGTCAAGGAGCGCACCGCCCACAAATCGGGCGCCTCGACATAGACGCGGCCGCGCTCTTCCCTGGGCAAGACCAGGATCATCGGCCGCGCGACATCGCGTTCGAGCAGGAAGCGCCGCTCGTTGAGGCGCTGCAGGGCCTGCCGGCGCGCCCGCGGCCAGCCCTCGCTGTCGGCGCCGCGCCACAGCTCGACCCAGAGCGGGCCGTGGCCGGGATCGGGGCGGGCGGCGAGGATCTGCTCGACCGCGGCCGGAACCTCGGCTGGCGTCCGCGGGGCGATCACGGTCAGCCGCAGGGTGCGCGGCTGCAGGCTTTCGGCCAATCGGTCGCGCAGAAACGCGACCGGCTGCGGATGGCCGGCGAACAGAAACACCAGGGCGAACCCCTGGGCCCATTCGAGATGGGGCCGCAAATCGCGCCAGATCGCCTCAAGCGCCGGGCTGGCCGGTTCCATCGCCGCTCACTTCGGCCCGCAGCAGCGGGTGCACGTCGTACCAATCCTCGCCGTTGCGGTAATGCAGCAGGTATTTGCCTTCCTGCAGGCGGGCGAAATCCGGCAGCTTGTCGAGGCTCTCCAGCTCGGCCTTGTGGCTCGCCATGATCCGGCACAGCCAGCGCCGGTCGTCCTCGGCGATCGGCAGCATGTCGTTGCGCACCGCATCCTCGGCGTCGGTGATCAGCGCATCGGGCACCTGAGGCTGCCCCAATTGCAGTACCCGGGCGACGGTGAGGCGCAGCATGCGCAGATAGTCGCGCAGATCGCCGCCCGAATGCTGCGCCAGCCGCGCCAGCTGCCCGGCGGTGAAGAACGCGCTCCATTCGGCATAGCGCTTGTCGACGACATCGCGCATCCGAGCGAGGCCATCGGCGTGCGCCACCGGCTCGTCTCCGGGCTGCGGGTGGCCCTCGTAAATATGCACGCTCGGCAAGGCGTAGATGCGACCGCCGGCATAGACGGCGCCGAGCGCGCCAGCCAGCGCAGAGAGATAGGGCGGCACGGTGTAGACGACATTCAGCGCGGTGAAGCGCAATTTGTCGGCGTGCGAGGAAAACACGGTCTCGGCACTCTTGAACACTTCGCGGACATCTTCGCTGTCGCCGACGCCGCGCAGGCGTTCGACCGAATCGACGATCAGGACGATCTTGCGGTCCGGCGACGCGCGCTGTGCCCTGACATATTGAACCGCCTCCAACGCGAATTCGCGCGCCTGCCTGACCAAATGCTCGACCAGGCCGCGGGTCTTGACCTGCAATTGCTCCTTGAAGGTCGGATTTTGCTGCAAGGCCGCCTTGAACTCGATCCAGCCGGCCGGGATCTTGATTTCGGTGAATTGCACATTGGCTTTCAGGAACGAGCGGACCCGCTCGAAGAAGCTCGGCTTGCCCGGATTGTCGGCAAAGCGATCGGCGATCTTCTCGGAGAGGGCGCCCAGGATGCTGATCAGAAAATCGGTGATCTCGATGTGCTGCGTCAAATTCAGATATTCGGACATGTCCGCATAGAATACTTCGCAATCGAAATCCTCCTGGCGCAGGATCGTCGCCAACCGCAACAGCTCGGTGGTCTTGCCGGTGCCGCGATTGCCGGTGAACAGATAGGCGCCGGCGCTGTCCGACAGATCGATCTGGTTGGCCAGTTCCTGGACCGGATCGCGCTCGGCGGCGCCGTGCAGGTTTTCGACGTATTTGTCGCGGCCGAGACCGTCGGCCACCAATTCCTCCTGGCCGAAATTGACCGGCTTATCGAAATTCAGCGCGTTGTAGAGCACCCTGGCGCGGGCGCGCAGTTCGCTCATCGCTCAATCCGCAAGAAATATCGCTCGGTTATATTGGATCGGCCGGCCCGATTGCCACCGTGGTTTGGCGAGTGAGGCCGGCGGCCGGTTGTGCCATGCTGCGGGCCGATCGGGAGCGGGGCGCGGATGGGCGAATTCTACGAGCTGGCGCTGCGGGTGCAGACCTACGACATCGACTTTGCCGGCATCGTCAGCAACATCGTCTTTGTCCGCTGGCTCGAGGATCTGCGCCTCGGGCTGATGGACGAGGCCTATCCGTTGGTCCGCGCCCTGGCCGAAGATGTGGCCCCGATCCTGACCCAGACGCGAATTTCCTATCGTCGGCCGGTGACCATCGCCGACCGGCTGGTCGGGCGGATCCGGGTGGCCGGGCTCGGCCGGGTGCGCTGGCGGCTCGCCGCCGAATTCGTCGTCGGCGGGGCGATCTGCGCCGAGGCCGAGCAGGAGGGGCTGTTCATGCGGCTCTCCACCCGGCGGCCGATCGCGATTCCCGAGCCGATCCGCCGGCGGCATCTTGGGCGAGCACCGGGGGGATGACCGCGAGCCGGTCGCCGATGGCGCTGGCCTTGGCCGAGGCCGAGGCGGCGGCGGCGCGCGGCGAAGTGCCGGTCGGCGCGGTGCTGGTCGACGGCCGCGGAACGGTGCTGGCCGCTGCCGGCAATCGGGTCGAGGCCGATCACGACCCGTTGGCGCATGCCGAGATGCTGGTGCTGCGCGCCGGCGCCGCCCGGCTCGGGGCGAGGCGGCTCGGCGAATGCGATTTGTGGGCGACCCTCGAACCCTGCGCGATGTGCGCCGCGGCGATCGGTCTGGCGCGACTGCGACGGCTCTATTTCGCCGCCTTTGACCCGAAGGGTGGTGCGGTCGAGCACGGCCCGCGGCTCTTCGCGCAGCCCGGCGCCAATCACCGCCCGGAAATCTATGGCGGCATCGACGAGGCTCGCGCCGCCGAATTGCTGCGCGCCTTTTTCCGCGAGCGGCGGGCCGCGCAGACCCGGTAGGCGGCGATTGCTAACCCCCTTTTAACCTTGGTGCGGTATCAGGCTGTGTGCGCCGCGAATTGCGCCGGCTGGTCGCCGGCTGCCGGCAAAGCTGCTATGATCGGCTGATGCGAACGAAGGAGGTGCGGATGGACGACCGCCAGCCGCCGCGACTGAGTGTGATCCGCCATGCCGACCGGCCATCCGTGGCCTTTCCGGGCGGCGCCAGCTATTGCCCGGTGATCGGCGACGATACCGGCGCGGGCCTGCCGATTCGCACCGGCATTCAGACATCGCCGCCGGGCTACGCCACCCGGCCGCATTCGCATCCCTATGTCGAGATCCTGACCGTGCTCGAAGGCCTGGGCGAGGCGTGGCTCGACGGCGAGGCAGGTGTGGTGGCGATGGAGCCCGGGGTCACGATCGCGGTGCCGGCCAACCGGGTGCACGGTTTTCGCGCCACGGGCGAACGGCCACTGGTGACTTTCGGCATTCACCTTTCGGCCCGGCGCATCGTCGATTATGCCGAGCCATTGCCGGCAAGCTGATCGCCGGCGCGCGATCGGCCCCGATATTTCCGAGGCCTGATATTTCCGAGGGAGGTTAGCGACATGGAGATTCGCCGCATCGATCTGACCCAGCCGCCGGGTCCGCGCATGAGCCGGTGCGTCGTGCGCGGCGACACCGTCTATCTCGCGGGGCTGACCGCCGGCGACGCGTCGCAGGACATCAAGGGCCAGACCCGGCAGATCCTCGACAAGATCGACGCCTATCTGGCGCAGGCCGGGACCAGCAAATCGAACCTGCTCGCGGCCAATCTGTGGATCAAGGACATGGCGCTGTTCGCCGAGATGAACTCGGTGTGGAACGCCTGGGTCGACCCGCAGAACCCACCGGCCCGGGCCTGCGTCAAAGCCGATCTGGCCCGCCCCGAAATATTGGTCGAAATCATGGTGACGGCGGCGAAATAGCCCGCTTCGGGCGGATCGAGGGCATCGGGTGGGCCTGACCGAAACGGCCTTTGCCGCGCTGCTGCTGGCCGGGCTGACCCTGGCTGCCGGGATCGTGCTGCTGCTGCGCGCCGGCGCCCTCGCCCGCCGCGGCGATGGGCCGATCGAGCCGGCGCTGTCCCGCCTCGACCAAGGGTTGCGCGACGAGCTGTCGCGCGGCCGCGGGCTCGCCGCCGAGGAAGCCCGGCGGCTGCGCGAGGAGGTCTCCGGCGCGGTGATCCGGCTTGGCGAATCGCTGCAGCGCACGGTTGAGGGCCGGCTGGAGGCGCTGCGCGCCGACAATGCCGAAAAGCTCGAAGCGATGCGCGTCACGGTCGACGAAAAGCTGCACAAGACCCTTGAGGACCGGCTCGGCGCCAGCTTCCAGCTGGTCAGCCAGCAGCTCGAACAAGTATTCAAGAGCATGGGCGAGATGCAGACCTTGGCCGCCGGGGTCGGCGATTTGAAGCGGGTACTGAGCAACGTCAAGGCGCGCGGCACCTGGGCCGAGGTGTCGTTGGGCGGCATTCTCGCCGAGGTGCTGACGATCGAGCAGTACGAGCGCAACGTCGAGATTCGGCCGGGCAGCAACCAGCGGGTCGAATACGCGATTCGCCTGCCGGGCGGCGACGATAACGGACCGCTGTGGCTGCCGATCGACGCCAAATTCCCGACCGAGGATTACGAGCGCCTGTGCGAAGCCGCGGCGCTCGCCGACCCGGCGGCGGTCGAGACCGCGGGCAAGGCGATCGAAACCCGCATCCGCCATTCGGCGCGGGATATCTGCACCAAATATATCTCGCCGCCCCATTCGACCGATTTCGCGCTGCTGTTCGTGCCGACCGAAGGGTTATATGCCGAGATCGTGCGGCGCCCGGGCTTGGTCGATGCCCTGCAGCGCGATTGCCGGATCGTCATCGCCGGCCCGACCACCCTGCTGGCATTGCTCAACAGCCTGCGGATGGGGTTTCACAGCCTGGCGATCCAGCAGCGTTCGAGCGAAGTGTGGCGGGTATTGCGCGCGGTCAAGACCGAATTCGAGAAATACGGCGAAGTGCTCGACAAGGTGCAGAAAAAGCTGCATGAGGCTTCGACCACGATCGACGCGGTCGCGGTACGGCGCCGGCAGATCGACCGCAAGCTCGCCGATGTCGAAATCCTGCCGGAGCGCGAGGCGGGGCTGCTGCTGCGGCTGCCCGGCGCTGCGGAGGTCGGCGCGCTCGACGACTGAGCCTGGCGCGCGATCGCGAGGCCCGCCAAAAAGCGCGTCGGGCCGCCAAAAGGGGGTCGGGCCGCTAAAGGGGCTGTGTTTGGAGCCGGCTATTCGAGCGCGATCTCGCCGTCGATGACGTGTTCGAGGCCGAGTTCGGGGACCGAGAGGGTCATGCGCGGCTTTAAGACGGCGCCTTCGGCGAGCGTCCCCTCGGCGAGGGCCGCGCGCAGCGCTCGTTCGACCTCGCGTTGCGAGGTCACGCCGACGACCTTGAGGAAGCTGCGGATCTCGATATTGAAGCGGTCTTCATTCATCGCCAGCCCTCCGCTGCGCCGCGACCGGGTTGCGCGGCGCTCCCGGCTGAAGTAGATCCCGCGGCCCCGCCTGGCAACACCGCGCCCGCCGAAAAGGCCTGCCCCAGCATGATTGCCGCTCCCCGGCGATGGCGATGACCGCGCCCGCCACCCCGACCCTTGCTCGCGACGGCACAGCGGCCGCGCCGGGGCCGATGGCCGCCTATCGCGCGCTGCGCCAAGCGGGGCGGCTCGAAGCCGATCCGGCGCAGCAGTTGGCGGTCGAACGCTTGCAGAGTCTCTACCGGGCATTGCTCGAACACCGCCCCGAGGCGGGCTGGCACGGCTGGCTCGCCCGCTTCGGCCTGGCCGAGCACGATGGCGGGCACGCGCCGATGGGGCTCTATCTGTGCGGCCCGGTCGGGCGCGGCAAATCGATGCTGATGGACCTGTTCTTTGGCACGGTGCCGGGCACCGGCAAGCGGCGGGCGCATTTCCATGCCTTCATGCTCGAAATTCACGACCGCATCGAGCAGGAGCGGCGGGACAAGACCCGTGAGCCGATCGCCAAGGTCGCCGCCGACATCGCCCGCGAGGCGCCGCTGCTGTGCCTCGACGAGTTCCAGGTCGACAACATCGCCGATGCGATGATCCTCGAGCGCCTGTTCACCGCCTTGTTCGAGGCCGGGATCGTGGTGGTGGCGACCGCGAACCGCGCGCCCGACGAACTCTACCCGCACGGGCTGCATCGCGACCGGTTTCTGCCGTTCATCGCGCTGCTCAGGCACCAGCTTTATGTGCTCGAGCTCGACAGCGGCCGCGACTACCGGCTCGCCCGTATGCGCGGCAGGCGGGTCTACCATTATCCGCTCGGCGCCGCGGCGCACCGGGATTTGGAGACGGCTTTTGCCGAGTTGACCGACGGCGCGGCCGGCGAGCGCATCAACTTGCGCGTCAAGGGCCGGGCCCTGGCAGTGCCGCGGGCGGCGCGACACGTCGCCTGGTTCGACTTTGCCGATCTCTGCCAACAGCCGCTCGCCGCCGCCGATTATCTGGCCATCGCCGAAGGATTTGCCGCGGTCATCGTCGAGGCCATTCCGCGGCTCGACCGCGACCGGCGCGACGCGGCGCGGCGCTTCAACATCCTGATCGACACCCTCTACGACGCGCACACCCTCGTGGTCGCCTCGGCCGAGACCCCGCCCGAAGAGATCTATCCCGCCGGTGACGGCAGCTTCGAATTCCAGCGCACCGTCTCACGCCTGATCGAAATGCAGAGCCAGGACTACATCGCCGCCCGCCCGCGGCGGTGAGCGCCGGATACTTGCGTCGAGGCCTGCGCCGCCGTGGGATCGCAGCGAAGCGGTCGGCGGTGGCGGGTTCAGATGTCGATCTGGGCGCCGAGCTCGATGACCCGGTCGGGCGGCAGCCGGAAGAATTCGGGCGAGCGCGTCGCCAGCCGGCTCAGCACGATATAGAGATGCTCGCGCCAACGCGCCATGCCGGGCCGCGCGGTCGATTTGACGTTGGCCCGGCCGACAAAGAACGAGATTTTTGCGGGATCGGGATCGAGCCCCGGCAGCTCCGCCCGGCGGAGCTCGCGCGGCAGGTTCGGGGTCTGGGCGAAGCCGAAATGGGCGTCGATCTGCCAAAAGCCGTGGCCGAGGGCGCGGGCCTTGATCCGCTCGGGACCCGCGACCCGCGGAACATTGTCGGTGGTCACCCGCAGCAGCACGACCTGTTGGTGCAGCACCTTGTTGTGCTTCAGGTTTTGCATCAAGGTCGCGGGCACGTGCTCGGTCCGGGTGGTGAAGAACACCGCGGTGCCGGAGACCCGGGCCTCCGGCGCCTCCTGGCAAATGCCGAGGAAATCGGCGAGCGGCATGGTCTCGGTGGCGAGCTGCGCCAGCACCAAGCGGCGGCCGGTGCGCCAGGTGGTCATGATCGCGAACATGCCGAGCCCGATGGCCAGCGGAAACCAGCCGCCGGTCGGGATCTTCATCGAGTTGGCGCTGAACAGCGCGAGGTCGATCGCCATGATCGGCGCCAGCACGAGGGCGATCGTCGGCCAGCGCCAGCCCCACGCCCCGCGCATCACCGCGCCGACCAGCACCGTCGTCAGTGTCATCGTCCCGGTGACCGCAAAGCCGTAGGCCGAGGCGAGCGCGCTCGAGCTCTTGAAGCCGACGACCAGCGCCAGCACCGCGATCAGCAGCAGCCAGTTGACTTGCGGGATGTAGATCTGGCCGCGCTCCTGCGCCGAGGTCTGGAACACGTCGAGCTGCGGCATCAGCCCGAGCTGCATCGCCTGGCGCGACAGCGAAAAGGAGCCGGAAATCACCGCCTGCGAGGCGATCACGGTCGCCGCCGTCGACAGCGCCACCAGCGGGAACAGTCCCCATCCCGGCACCATGCGGAAGAACGGGTTGACGATCGCCGTCCGGTCGGCGAGGACCAGGGCGCCCTGCCCGAAATAGTTGAGGACGAGGGCCGGCATCACCAGCGCGAACCAGGCGAGCCGGATCGGGAACCGGCCGAAATGGCCCATATCGGCGTAGAGCGCTTCGCCGCCGGTAATCGCGAGCGAGACCGCGCCCAGCACCACGAAGCCGGTCATCGGCGAGGCGAGGAAGATGGTGACGGCGTGGGCCGGGTTCAGCGCGGCCAGGACCCGCGGCGCCCGCGCCACCTCGATCAGCCCGTCGACCGCGATCACCGCGAACCAGACCAGCATGACCGGGCCGAACAGGTGTCCGACACTCGCGGTGCCGCGCTTCTGCACCAGGAACAGCGCGGCCAGCACCACGATCGTCAGCGGCAGCACAAAGGGGGTCAATCTGGGCGTGCCGACGCCGAGCCCTTCGATCGCGCTCAACACCGAAATCGCCGGGGTGATCATGCTGTCGCCGTAGAAGAGTGCCGCGCCGCCGACCGCCAGGAGCGCGAGGATGGTGCGGGCCCGCGGGCTGCCTATCGCCTCCTGCGCCAGCGCCAGCAGGGCGAGGATCCCGCCCTCGCCCTGATTGTCGGCGCGCATGACCAGGAGCACGTATTTGACCGCGACCACCAGGATCAACGCCCACACGATCAGCGAGAGCACGCCGAGCACATTCTCGGGCGCCAGCGCCAGGCCGCGCTCCGGGTTGAAGCATTCGCGGAAGGTGTAGACCGGGCTCGTGCCGATATCGCCGAAGACGATGCCGAGGGCGGCGAGCGACAGCCCGGCGACCCCGGCGGCTGCCTGCGGCTCGCCCTCCTCAGCCTTGGCGCTCGGCGCGGCATGGCCAGCCGGAATGACTTGGGTCGACGCTGCGGGGGCCGACGATGCTGGGGCCGGTGATCCTCGGGCCGACGATCTCGGAACCGACGATCCTGGGGGCGACGATGCGGGGGTCGGCGATCCTGGGGCCGACGAGGCTGGGGGCGACGAGGCTGGGGGCGACGATGCGGCGCTGCCGTTCGGGTCGGCCATGCGTTTCTCCTGCCCGTGGCGGCGGGGGAGATGTTTTCCGGACAAAACGGGGGCCGTGTCGACAACTGATTTTGCCGCCGCCCATCGCCTTGCCGACACCCGGGATTCGCGGTAAGAGGCGGGCCGTCCCGCGCGTCTCCCCGGCGCCGGCAAAAACGAGGCATTTGCCATGGCACGCAACAAGATCGCACTCGTTGGCGCCGGCCAGGTCGGCGGCACGATTGCCCTCCTCGCCGGGCTCAAGGAATTGGGCGACATCGTGCTGTTCGACATCGTCGAGGGGGTGCCGCAAGGCAAGGCGCTCGACATCGTCGAGGGCTCGACGATCGAGGGCTACGACGCGGTGGTCAACGGCACCAACGACTATGCCGATATCGCCGGCGCCGACGTGGTGATCGTCACCGCCGGCATCGCCCGCAAGCCCGGCATGAGCCGCGACGATCTGATCGGGACCAACGCCAAGGTGATCTCCACGGTCGGCCAGGCGATCAAGAAGCATTGCCCCGAGGCGTTCGTAATCACCATCACCAACCCGCTCGACGTCATGGTGTGGGTGATGCGCGAGGCCTGCGGGCTGCCGGCGAACCGGGTGGTCGGCATGGCCGGCGTGCTCGACAGCGCCCGCTTCCGCTATTTCCTCGCCGAGGAGCTGAAGGTTTCGGTCGAGGATGTCAGCGCCTTCGTGCTCGGCGGCCATGGCGACATGATGGTGCCGCTGGTGCGCTATTCGACGGTCGCCGGCATCCCGTTGCCCGACCTGGTCAAGATGGGCTGGACCACCCGGGAGCGGCTCGACCGCATCGTCCAGCGCACCCGCGACGGCGGCGCCGAAATCGTCGGCCTCCTAAAGACCGGGTCGGCGTTCTACGCGCCGGCGAGCTCGGCGATCGCGATGGCCGAGGCTTATCTGCGCGACAAGAAGCGGGTGCTCCCGTGCGCCGCCCTGCTCGAGGGCCAGTACGGGGTCCGCGACCTTTATGTCGGGGTGCCGGCGGTGATCGGCGCCGGCGGCGTCGAGCGCATTGTCGAGATCGAGCTCGACCGCGCGGAACAGGCCGCCTTCGACAAATCCGCGGCCGGCGTGCGCGAGCTGATCGAGGCGGTCAAGGCGATGAAGGTGCTGGGCTGAGGACACAACCAACGATAGCTTCTTTTGATGCTCGATGCTTTTCACCCTCGGTCGTCATGCCCGGCCTTGTGCCGGGCATCCACGAGAACCGGCAGGCCGGTGCCGGCGGCGCGTGGATGGCCGGGCCAAGCCCGGCCATGACCGGAAAGTGCCGATAAGCCAATGAACATCCACGAATATCAGGCGAAGGAGCTGCTGGCGAAATTCGGCGTCACGGTGCCGCGCGGCGCCATCGCCTATACGTCGGCCGAAGCCGTGGCGGCGGCGCGCCGGCTGGGCGGGCCGGTGTGGGTGGTCAAGGCGCAGATCCATGCCGGCGGCCGCGGCAAGGCCGGCGGGGTCAAGCTCGTCCGCTCCGAGGACGAGGTCGCGGCGGCGGCCACCGCCTTGCTGGGCAAGAACCTCGTCACCCACCAGACCGGGCCGGCCGGGCGCGAGGTCAAGCGGGTCTATGTCGAAGAAGGCTGCGACATTGCTCGCGAACTCTATCTGGGGCTGTTGATCGACCGCGAGACCGGCCGGGTGACCCTGATCGGCTCGACCGAGGGCGGGGTCGAAATCGAGGAGGTGGCCGAGCATTCGCCGGAGAAGATCATCAAGGTGGCGATCGACCCGGCGAGCGGGATCGAGCCGTTCCATGCGCGCGAGATCGCCTATGGCCTGGGCCTCGAAGGCCGGCAGGTCGGGGTCGCGGTCGATTTCGTGACGGCACTCTATCGCGCCTTTACCGAGCTTGACGCGTCGATCGCCGAGATCAACCCGCTGGTCGTCACCGGCTCGGGCGAACTGGTGGCGCTCGACGCCAAGATCGGGTTCGACGACAACGCGCTCTTCCGCCACCCCGAGATCGCGGCGCTGCGCGACGAGGACGAGGAGGACCCGAGCGAGGTCGAGGCCGGCAAGCACGCGCTCAACTACATCAAGCTCGACGGCAATATCGGCTGCATGGTCAACGGCGCCGGCTTGGCGATGGCGACGATGGACATCATCAAGCTCTATGGCGGCAGCCCGGCCAATTTTCTCGATGTCGGCGGCGGGGCAACGCGCGAGCGGGTCGGCACCGCGTTCAAGCTGATCCTCTCCGACCCCAATGTCGAAGGCATCCTCGTCAACATCTTTGGCGGGATCATGCGCTGCGACGTGATCGCCGAGGGGGTCGTCGCGGCGGCGCGCGAGGTCAATCTGCACGTGCCGCTGGTGGTGCGCCTCGAAGGCACCAATGTCGATCTCGGCAAAAAGATCATGCAGCAATCGGGGCTGCCGATCCTCGCCGCCGAGAACCTCGCCGACGCCGCGCAAAAGATCGTGACCGCGGTCAGGGAGGCGCACTGATGTCGATCCTGGTCAACGCCGCGACCAAGGTCCTGTGCCAGGGCTTCACCGGGGCGCAGGGCACCTTTCATTCCGAGCAGGCGATCGCCTACGGCACCAGGATGGTCGGCGGCGTGACGCCGGGCAAAGGCGGGACCCGGCACCTCGACCTGCCGGTGTTCAACACGGTCCACGAGGCGCGCGCGCAGACCGGCTGCGACGCCAGCGTGATCTATGTGCCGCCGCCGTTTGCCGCCGACGCGATCCTCGAAGCGGTCGACGCCGGCATCCCGCTCGTCGCCTGCATCACCGAGGGCATCCCGGTGCTCGACATGGTCCGGGTCAAGCGCAGCCTGACCGGCACCAAGACCCGGCTGATCGGGCCGAACTGCCCCGGCGTGATCACCCCCGACGAATGCAAGATCGGCATCATGCCCGGGCACATCCACCGCCGCGGCCCGATCGGCATCGTTTCGCGCTCGGGCACCCTGACTTATGAGGCGGTGGCGCAGACGACCGCGGTCGGGCTCGGCCAGTCGACCTGTGTCGGCATCGGCGGCGATCCGGTCAACGGCACCAATTTTGTCGAGGTGCTGGAGATGCTGCTCGACGATGACGAGACCCAGGCGATCGTGATGATCGGCGAGATCGGCGGCAGCGCCGAAGAGGATGGCGCGGCGTTCCTCAAATCCGCGCGGACCAAAAAGCCGGTGGTCGGCTTTATCGCCGGCTCGACCGCCCCGCCGGGCCGGCGCATGGGCCATGCCGGCGCCATCATCGCCGGCGGCAAAGGTGGCGCCGAGGACAAGATGGAGGCATTGCGCAGCGCCGGGGTCACCGTCGCCCTGTCGCCGGCGGCGATCGGCACGACGATGCGCGACGTGCTGCGGGGCTGATCGTCCGCGCGCTGCTGCGGATCAACGCTTTGCCGGACATCAGGGCCGTCTTGTCAGCTGGGCGACGACGCGGGAGCTGCCTATATTGGGCAGAGGAGCCAGGCCCATGTCGCAGCGAACTGAAGTGATTGAAACCACGGTAGGCGAGGTCGCTGCCGAGCTGGCGCCGGGCCGCCGCGAGGCGCGGCTGCGCGTCATCGCGGCCGGGCTGAGTGACGAGGACATCGACTGGTTAATCAAGCAGGCGCAATACGAAGCCGAGCCGGCTGCTGGATGAAAATTGTCGTTGTTCTCGACTCGGTCGATAAGGCCGCGGCGCAAGACTTAGCTCAACGGAGCAGATATGAGTGAGGAGAAGGGTCACGCTCGAATTTCTCGCCCGCCAGATCCGCGGCATGCGCGATGACGTGCTGTCTCTCAAAGACGACATGGCTGTTTTGACCGCGATGGTGGTCCGCCATGATCAGGAATTCAGCCGGCTCAATGCCAAGCTTGACGACATGTTCAACCAGATGCGCGCTATGGTGCGGCAGCACCAGCGGTTCAGCGAGAGATTGCACGCATTGGAGGAAGAGGAGCGCTGATCCGAGCGGCCCCGGCCAGAGCGTTCGGAGCGCAAGCGCATGGACGCTGGCGGCTCAGCCAGTTCCATCTTAGTACCAGCCGCGGCTGGTGGGCCTTGGCCATCCACGATAACGCCGGCCCTGAATGCGTGGATGGCTGGAATCGAGCCCAGCCAGGACGGCCCTGGGCGCGGGAGCGCCAGCGACAGCACGGAACCCGGATGGCTAAATTCGATGGCACGACGTTTCTGACCGGCGCCAATGCCGGGTTCATTGCCGATCTCTACGCGCGGTTTTTGGACGACCCGGCCGCGGTCGACGCGAGCTGGCGGCGGTTTTTCGGCGAGATCGGCGACGATGGGGCGGCGGCGCTGGCCGAGCTGCGCGGGCCACCCTGGGCCAAGCCTCCCGGCCCGATCGTCAACGGCGCGGCGGTTCCGGTGGCGATCGATGCGACGGCGCTGCGCCGCGCGACCGCCGACTCGATCCGCGCCTTGCAGCTGATCCGGTCGTACCGCGTGCGCGGCCATCTCGAAGCCGACCTCGATCCGCTCGGCCTCGACCGGCGCGGCCCCTACCCGGAGCTCGACTACCGCAGCTGCGGCTTTGCCGAAGCCGATCTCGACCGCGAAATCTTTCTCAACAATGTGTTCGGGCGGGAGCGCGCCAGCCTGCGCCAGATTATCGCGATGCTGCGCCAAACCTATTGCGGCAAGATCGGCGTCGAATACATGCACATCCAGGTGCCGGCCGAGCGCGCCTGGATCCAGCAGAAATTCGAGACCGGCGGCCGCGTCGCCGCGCTGTCGGCGGCCGACAAGAAGGAAATCCTCGAAATCCTGACGGTCGCGGAAACCTTCGAGCGCTTTCTCGACCGCCGCTACACCGGGACCAAGCGGTTCGGCATCGAGGGCGGCGAATTGCTGATGCCGGCGCTGGAGGCGATCCTGCGGCGCAGTGCTTCGCTGGGGGTGCGCGAACTGGTGATCGGCATGCCGCATCGCGGGCGGCTCAATGTGCTCGCCAACTTTGTCGGCAAGCCCTACGCCGCGATCTTTTCCGAGTTTCAGGGCAATTCGACCAACCCCGAGCACGTCCACGGCTCGGGCGACGTCAAATACCATCTCGGCACCTCGGCCGACCGCGAAGTGGGCGGCAAGACCATCCATCTGTCGCTGGCCGCCAACCCGTCGCACCTCGAAGCGGTCGATCCGGTCGTGCTCGGCAAGGTTCGCGCCAAGCAGCAGCAGCGCGGCGATGGCGAGCGCAACCAGGTCGCCGGCATCCTGATGCACGGCGACGCCGCCTTCGCCGGCCAGGGGCTGGTGGCCGAGTTGCTCGAATTGTCAGAGCTGACCGGGTTTTCCACCGGCGGCACGATCCACCTGATCGTCAACAACCAGATCGGCTTTACCACGGCACCCTCGGCGGCGCGGTCGAGCCCCTACCCCTCCGATGTCGCCAAGGGCGTGCAGGCGCCGATCTTTCACGTCAATGGCGACGATCCCGAAGCGGTGGTCGAGGTCGCCCGCATTGCCGCCGAATACCGCCGCGAGTTCCACAAGGACGTCGTCGTCGACCTGTTCTGCTACCGCCGCCATGGGCATAACGAGGGCGACGAGCCGGCCTTTACCCAGCCCTTGATGTACCGCACGATTGCCCGCCACCCGACGACCCGGCAGATCTATGCCGCGCGCCTGGTCGCCGACGGGGCTGTTGCCGAGGGCGAGCCGGAGGCGATGGCGGCGCGCTTTGTCACCCGGCTCGAAACCGAGTTCGCCGCGGCCAACAGCTATCGTCCGAACAAGGCGGATTGGCTCGAAGGCGCCTGGGCCGGGCTCGAACCCGGCTCGCCGGGCGAGGGCGGCTGCGACACCGGGGTCGCACCGGCACTGCTGCGCGAATTGGGGCAGGGACTGGTTCGGGCGCCGGACGGGTTTCGCCTCAACCCCAAGATCGCCCGCCAGCTCGACGCCAAGCGCGCGGCGATCGAAGCCGGCGAGGGCATCGACTGGGCCACCGCCGAGGCGTTGGCGATCGCTTCGCTGTGCGCCGAGGGGACGCATGTGCGGATGTCGGGCCAGGATAGCGGGCGCGGCACCTTCTCGCACCGGCACGCGATCCTAGTTGATCAGGAGAGCGAGGCGCGCTGGGTCCCGATCAACCATGTGCGCGCCGGGCAGGCGCCGTTCGAGATCATCGACAGCCCATTGTCCGAGGCGGCGGTGGTCGGCTTCGAATATGGCTACAGCCTTGCCGACCCGTCGACCCTGGTGCTGTGGGAGGCGCAGTTCGGCGATTTCGCCAATGGCGCCCAGGTCATCATCGACCAGTTTCTGTCGGCGGGCGAAGCCAAATGGCTGCGCATGAGCGGGCTCGTGCTGCTGTTGCCGCACGGCTATGAGGGGCAGGGGCCGGAGCATTCCTCAGCCAGGATCGAGCGCTATCTGCAGCTCTGCGCCGAACACAACATCCAGGTCTGCAACCTGACCAGCGCGGCCAATTATTTCCACGCGCTGCGGCGCCAGATCCGCCGCAATTTCAGGAAGCCGCTGATCGTCTTCACCCCGAAATCGCTGCTGCGCGCCAAGGCGGTGACCTCGGGCCTCGACGAGATGGCCCCAGGCAGCGGCTTTCGCCGGGTGATCGGGGACAGTGGGGCGATCGGGGACAGTGGGGCGATTGGGGACAGGGGGGCGATTGCGGCCGACGATGCGGTGCGGCGCGTCGTCCTGTGCAGCGGCAAGGTCTATTTCGACCTCGCCAAGGCGCGCGCCGACAGCGGCGACGAGCGGCTGGTGCTGGTTCGGGTCGAGCAGCTCTATCCGTTCCCGGCCGACCTGCTCGCCAAGCTGCTGGCCCGGTACCGCAACGCCGAGATCCTATGGTGCCAGGAGGAGCCGCAGAATATGGGGGCGTGGAATTTTGTCGACCGGCGGCTCGAAGAGGTGCTGGCCGGGCTCGACATCGCCGCCAAGCGCCCGCGCTTTGCCGGACGGGTCGAAGCCGCGTCGCCGGCCACCGGCCTCTACAAGCGCCATGTCGAGGAGCAAGCCCAGCTCGTCGCCGCAGCGCTTGCCGATTGAGGCGGCCCGGCGCTGATGGCCACCGAGCTGAAAGTTCCGAGTCTCGGCGAATCGGTGACCGAGGCGACCGTGGCGAAATGGCTGAAGCGGCCGGGCGACGCGGTGGCGATCGACGAGCCGCTGGTCGAGCTCGAAACCGACAAGGTGACGTTGGAGGTGTCGGCGCCGGCGGCCGGGACGCTGGCCGAGATCCTGGCCGAGGAAGGCGCCAATCTGCCGGTCGGCGCGGTTTTGGGGCGGATCGCCGAGGGCGGCGCGGCGGCGGGCCAACCTGCCCCGACGGGCCAACCGCGCCACGGCCAACCTGCGGTCACGGGCCAACCTGCGGACGAGCCGAAACGACCGGTGGGGCAAGACAGCGCCGCCATCCTCGAGCGCGCGGGGCCGGCGGCGCGCAAGCTGATCGCCGAGAGCGGGCTCGACCTCGCGGCCATCGCCCCGACCGGACCCGGCAACCGCATCACCAAAGCCGATGTGATCGCGACGCTGGCGCGCGCGGCGCCTACCCCCTCACCAACCTTGGCGCCAGTTCCGGCCCCGTCGCCCGCGGCATCGGCATCGGTGCTGGCGCTGGTTTCGGGCGAGCGCGAGGTGCGGGTGCGGATGACGCGGCTGCGGCGGCGCGTCGCCGAGCGGTTGAAGGCGGCGCAGAACGCCGCGGCGATGCTGACCACCTTCAACGAGATCGACATGAGCCGGGCGATCGCGTTGCGCGAGCAATGGCGCGCGGCCTTCGAGAAGAAGCACGGCGTGCGGCTCGGCTTCATGTCGATTTTCGTCAAGGCGGCGATCGCAGCACTGCGCGAGATCCCCGGGGTCAATGCCGAGATCGACGGCGACGACATCGTCTACAAGAACCATTACGACATCGGGGTCGCGGTCGGCACCGAACAGGGCCTGGTCGTGCCGGTGCTGCGCGACGCCGACCAGCTCGGCTTTGCCGAAATCGAAAAGGCTATCGCCGCCCTCGGCCATAAGGCGCGCGACGGCAGATTGTCGATCGAGGACCTCTCCGGCGGCACCTTCACGATCTCCAATGGCGGCGTCTATGGCTCGCTCTTATCGACGCCGATTCTGAACCCGCCGCAATCCGGCATCCTCGGCCTGCACAAGATCGAGCGGCGGCCGGTGGCGGTGGCCGGGTCGGGCGCGGCTGGCGAGACGATCGAGATCCGGCCGATGATGTATGTGGCGCTGAGCTACGATCACCGGATCGTCGACGGCCGCGAGGCGGTCGGCTTTCTGGTGCGGGTCAAGGAATTGGTCGAGGACCCCGCGCGCCTGCTGTTCGATATTTGAGGCGGGTTCAGCGGGAGGCGGGCTCAGGGCGAGGCGGGCTCAGCGCGAGGCGGTCTGCGGCGCGGCTTTGGCCGCCGCGATTCGCGCGATCATCGGCAGGATCTTGCGCTCGATATCGGCGGCGCTCAACGGGCCGACCTGGCGATAGCGGATGTGGCCGGTGGGGTCGACCACATAGGTTTCCGGCACCCCGTAAACGCCGAAATTGATCGCCGTGGCACCATCGCGGTCGACCGCGACGCGCGCGTAGGGGTTGCCGTAATCGGCGAGGAAGCGGCGGGCGTCGGCGCGCTTGTCCTTGTAGGCGATGCCGTCGAGGGTGACGCCGGAGCGGTGCGCCAGCGCCATCAGCGCCGCCTGCTCCTCGCGGCAAGGCAGGCACCACGAGGCAAAAAAGTTGACGAGCGTGACCCGGCCGCCGAGATCCCGGCGCGAGAGCCCCTGCGCCGGATCGTAAAGGCCGGGCAGCACGAAACCGGGGGCCGGGCGATTGATCAAGGCCGAAGGCAACAGCTGCGGGTCGTGGCGCAGCCCCAGGACAAAGGCGACGAGCAGCACCGCGAACAGCGCCGCCGGCAGCACAAAGGCGAGCTTGCGCGCCATCTGCGCGGACCCGAAATTAACGCCTGAAATTCGCCGCGGTCAGCGGCGCCGCGGCCCCGGGCGAGGCCGCGCCTTGCTGCCAATGCCCGCTCTTTTTCAGCGCATCGACAACCTCGCGCGGCATGTAGCGCTCGTCGTGCTTGGCCAGCACGGTCGAGGCGGCAAAGACCCCGTCGGGCTCGAGCCGGCCCTCGGCCACCACCCCCTGCCCCTCGCGAAACAGATCGGGCAGCATGCCGTGATAGACGACCGGAACATCGGCCTTGCCGTCGGTGATGCGGAACCGGATGGTAAGCCCGCCGGCGCTGCGGGTGACGCTCTGCCGCTCGACCAGCCCGCCGATCCGCACCGGGTGGTCGGCGGCGATGGCATCCTTCTTTAGATCGCTCGGGCTGTAAAAAAACACCAGATTGCTGCTGAAAGCGCTGAGCACCAGCGCCGTCGCCCCGGCGAGCGCGGTCATGCCGAGCGCCAAGAGCCCGAGCCGCTGCTGCTTGCGGGTCATCGCCTGGCCCCGAATTCACGCTGCAGCCCCTCGAGCAGGCGAAGGCTGCGCCGGTAGCGCCGCCACGAATAGAGCGCCAGGCCGCCGAGCACGGCAACCGTCAGGCCATAGGCCGGCCAGACATAGACCGCGTAGCCGCCCATCGCCAGATACGCGGCAACGCCGCTCATCGCCGGCATGATCAGCGCAAGACCGGGCGCGGCGATCGCCCGCTGTCGGGGGCCGGGTGGGGCGATTCGGCGCCGGTGCGCGCCGGCCGCGACGCCGGCACGCCGTTGAGGCGCAGGGCCAGTGCCTTGCGCTCGTTCAGCCCGGTGCGCATGCGCACCATCAATAGGCTCAGGAACAGCAGCCAGAACCCCAGCGCCATGACCAGGAGCGGGATCAGCATCGACAGCGCGATGGTCGGCGCGCCCAAACGCAAGACGCTCGCCGGCTGGTGCAGGGTGTTCCACCAATCGACCGAGAATTTGATGATCGGCAGGTTGACGACGCCGACCAGCGCCAGGAGCGACCCGGCGCGGCCGCCGCGGACCGGGTCGTCAAAGCCGTTCACCAGCGCGATGTAACCCAGATAGAGAAAGAACAGCACCAGCACCGAGGTGAGACGGGCGTCCCACACCCACCATGTGCCCCACATCGGCCGGCCCCACAACGAGCCGGTGGCGAGGCAGACAAAGGTGAAGCCGGCGCCGATCGGGGCCGCCGCGCGCGCCGCGATCTCGGCCAGCGGGTGGCGCGCGACCAGGGCGACGCCGCTGGCGACGGCGATGAACAGATAGACCGATAGCGCCAGCCAGGCGGCCGGCACATGGACGTACATGATGCGCACGGCTTCGCCCTGCTGGTAGTCGGGCGGGGCCACCACCAGGGCCAGGTAGAGCCCAAGCGCCAGCACCGCGGCGCAGCACCAGCTGCACCAAGGCAGGGCCGCCGCGCTCAGCCGCATAAACCGCGCCGGATTGGCGAGCCGGTTGATTATCGCCATCAGAAGCCTCGCTGGCGTCGGCGTGTTGTAGCGCAAACCCGGCCGCGCGTCAGCCGCGATAGGGTCGCACCCGGTCTCATTCGAGCGCCAGGCGCAGCGCCGCGGCGCTGGCCCAGGGCGCGAGCGGCAGCGCCCCCAGGCTGAGGGCGCCGAGGATCAAGAGATCGGCGCGCGGCCCGGTGCCGAAGACGCTGGCCTCGACCGCGGCGGCGCCAAACACCAGGGGCGGCACATAGAGCGGCAGAACCAGCACCGAGAGCAGCACGCCCTGGCGGCGCGCGCCGAGGATCAGCGCCGCGGCGACGCTGCCGATCAGGCTCAGCGCCGGGGTTCCGATCAGCAGGCTGAGGACGAGGGTCGGGATCGCGCGCGCGTCGAGATCGACGACTAGTGCCAGGAGCGGGCTCGCCAAGGCCAGCGGCAGCCCGGTCGCCACCCAATGCGCCGCGCATTTGGCCAAGACGGCAAGCTCGAGCGGCGCCGGCGACAGGATGATCAGATCAAGCCCGCCATCCTCGTAATCGCCCTGGTACAGCCGGTCGAGCGACAACAAGGCCGCGAGCAAGGCCGCGACCCACAAAATGCCGGCGGCGATCGCCCCGAGGAGCTGAGGCTCCGGTCCGACGCCGAACGGAAACAGCACGACGGCGAGTACAAAGAACCCGAGCACCAGCGCGCTGTCGCCGCTTTGCCGCAGCGCCAGGCGAAGGTCGCGGCGGAAGATCGCGACGAGCGTTGTCATCTCAGCCGACGAATTCGGGATCGAAGGCCGGCGCGAAGGCATCGAGCGCCAGCTGCGCGGCGCCGTCGAGCGCGATCGCCGCATGCGTCGCCACCAGCACCCGGCCGCCGGCCGCGCGGTGGGCGGCGATGATCTGTTCGAGCCGGTCCTGGCTCTGCTGGTCGAGGGCGCTCGCCGGCTCGTCGAGCAGCCACAGCGGGGCTGGGCGGACCAGGAGGCGGGCCAGCGCCAGCCGCCGCCGCTGCCCGGCGGAGAGCCACCGGCACGGCCAGTCGGCAACGCCATCGAGTGCGAAGGCGGCAAGCGCGCGCTCGACGCCGGGTGCCGCGGCCGGCGCCTGCGCACCGCCCAGCGCCGCCCAGAAGACCAGGGTTTCGCGCGCGGTCATGACCGGCTTCACCGCATCCTGATGGCCGAGGTAATGGAGGCGCGCATGGTGCCGGGCGAGGTCGCCCTCGACCGGGGCGCCCCAAGAAAGCCGGCCGGCGGCCGGCGCCAACAGCCCGGCGACGAGGCGCAGCAGGCTCGACTTGCCGCTGCCGTTCGCCCCGGTCAGGACCAGCGCGCCACCGGCCGCGAGGCGAAACGAAACGCCGGCGAAAACCAGCCTCGCCCCGCGCCGGCACGCGACCTCGTCAGCGACCAGATCGGCGGCGGCCAGATCGGCGGCGCTCAGATCGTCGGCGCTCAGGGGGGGCGCGATCAGCTCGGCCGCCGGTATCGCCGCCCAGCGCCGCGGCGCGGAGGGGTCACGCAAAAAGGCGGCTCCGGAGGGGGAATCCGGAGCCGCTTTGGCCGTCAGCCGATATGCTCGGCCACGTACGAGGTTTGGGGGACAAACCTGTAAGGCTAGACCTTACGATTAACATATGGGGAGCGGATTGAGACTTTGGTTTGAAAAAAGTGTGACCCTTTGGTGAATTTCAGTCGAGGCCGCGACGGTCTTCGATCAGCCGGCCATCCTGTGGCAGGCTGCCGCGCGGCACCAGGCTGACCGCGCCGCGCAGCCGGGTCAGCGCCTGCACCGTCTCGATAATCGGGGCGAGCGCAGCGGCCGGCTCACCGAGCTCGACGAGCAGGGTCATCTCGTCGGCGCCGGCCGGCCGCTCGACCACCAGGCGGGCGCGGATGATCGATTTGTGCCGGCGCAAAACGTCGACGATTTGCTCGGGATGGACGAACAAGCCGCGCACCTTGGTGGTCTGATCGGCCCGGCCGAGCCAGCCCTTGATCCGGTGATTGGTCCGCGCCGACGCGAGCTGAGGGTCGCCGGGACCGTGCAGCATCGCCGACAGATCGCCGGTGGCGAAGCGGATCAGCGGGTATTCGGGGGTCAAGGTCGTCACCACCACCTCGCCGATCTCGCCGGCCGCGACCGGCTCGCCGCTGCCGGGGCGGACCAGCTCGACGATAATGCCCTCGTCGAGCACCATTCCCTCCTCGATCTCGCCGTCGGGGCCGGCGCTCTCATAGGCGATGACCCCGAGATCGGCGGTGCCGTAGCATTGCAGCACGGCGAGCCCGCGGCTGCGGAATTCGCGGCGCAGCCCGGCCGGCAGCGCCTCGGCCGAGACCAGCGCCTTTTTCAACGACGAGATGTCGGTGCCCTGGCTGGCCGCCCGATCGAGCAGGATCTTCAGGAACGACGGGGTGCCGACATAGGCGACCGGCTTCAGATCGGCGATCGCCCGCAATTGCTGCTCGGTCTGGCCGGTGCCGGCCGGGATGACCGGGCAGCCGAGCGCTTCGGCGGCGCTCTCGACCATCGCTCCGGCCGGGGTGAGGTGATAGGAAAAGGTGTTGTGCACCAGGTCGCCGGCGCGAAACCCGGCGGCGAACAAGGCCCGCGCGAACCGTCCGTAATCGGGGCGCCTGGCTTCGGGCTCGTAGATCGGACCGGGCGAGGCAAAAATACGGCGAAGCCCGGCCACCGGCACCGCGGCGAACCCGCCGAACGGCGGATCGCGCCGCTGTAGCTCGATCAGCTCGGATTTTCGGGTCACCGGCAAATCGGCCAATGCCCGCCGGTCGGTCACCTGCTCGGGCCGCACCCCGGCCAGCCGGTCGCGATAGGCGAGGCAGCGCTGCTGGGCCGCGGCGATGACCACCGGCAGCGCCGCCATCAACGCCGTTTCCCGCAACCGAGGATCGCGCCCTTCGAGCGCGTCATAGAGCGGGGTCTGCACGGACCAATCCTCCCGTCGTTTGCCCGCCGCGCGTCACCAGCCGGTTCGACTTCGATGTACTCTGCATCCGAACCAAGCGGATCGGCAAGCCCATGCCAGCGCCGGCGGCAAACAACCCGGTGCGAAGGGGCGGGGCGGCGACCGGCCGTGAGCCGGCCCGGGCAGGACTTGTGGTCGAACCTCGGGCTAGCTTAAAGTCGTTGTGGTTGGGCAGATAGCGACCAGGGTGCGGCTCGAGCCGGGGACAAACGGGTGAATGCGTTGGCAAGGGATCGCGGCGGCGCTGCCAGGGCCACGGGATTACTAAATTTGATCGGCGCGATCGTCGTGCTCGCGGTGGTGTTCGCCGCGACGAGCGCGTGGGCGCAGGCACTCTCGGGGGCCGAGCGGGCCCGGCTCGAGGCGCGCAAGGAGGCCCTCTTCGAAGCGATGCTGCGCAATCCGGCCAACCTCGACGTCACCTTCGCCTATGCCGATGTTTCGGCGCGGCTCGGTGATTACGAGGCGGCGGTATCGGCGCTCGATCGCATGCTGTTGTTCAACCCCGACCTGCCGCGGGTGCAGCTCGAGCTCGGCGCGCTGTATTTCCGCATGGGATCTTACGACCTCGCCCGCGACTATTTCGAACGCGCCGCCGCCGCCAACCCGCCGCCCGCGGTGCGGGCCCGGATCAACGATTACTTGGCGCAGATCGCGAGCGCGCAATCGCGCCATCATTTCTCGGGCTATTTATTTCTCGGCGGCCAGTATCAGACCGACGCCAATGTCGCCCCCGGCTCGCCGTTGATCCTGTCGCCGATCGGGCCGGTGCTGCTCAACAGCCAGTTTGTCAAGCAGCCCTCGGGCAGCGTTTTCGCCAGCGGCTCGCTGCTGTACAGCTATGACCTGGAGACGCAGAACCGGGATACCTTCGACGTCACCAGCGTCGGCTATGCCAATCATTACTTCAACAGCTACGTCTCGCGCCTCGATCTCGACTTGATGGAGCTGACCGCCGGCCCGCGCTTCAACTTTCCCAACGGCTGGCCATTAGCCAATACCGTGACTTCGGTCAAACCCTACCTGATCTTCGACGAAGTCGGGTTGGGCGAGAACCAATACTTCAATGCCTATGGCACCGGGTTCGAGTTCGACGACACCCTGTGGCGCGATCTGCTGGTCAAATCGGTCTTCGAATTCCGCCAGAAAAACTTTGCCGACGCGCCCGACCGGCCGCTGTCGCGCGGGCTCAATGGCAGCGACAAGCTGTTTACGCTGTCGGCGACCAAGCCGATCGGGCAGAATGCCGAATTGAATTTGGAATTCGACTACCTCAACCAGGACACAAGGCTCGCTTTTTATACCAACTCCAGCTACGCCGTAACCGGCAGTTACTACATCCACTATCCGGCCCCGTTTCGGCTGTCGCCCTATGCATGGGAAAGCTCGCTGTTTCTCGGCCGCGCCTGGAGCATCTACGCGGCGCCGGACCCGTGTTGCAGCACCAGCCCCGACCTCTCGATCTTTTCGCCGAGCAGCCAGTTGACCCAGCGCTGGCGGTTTGGCGTCACCGAGGCGGTGCCGGTTACCGCCCGCATCGCCGTTGTGTTACAACTAGAGAGAGATATCGTATCGTCAAATCTGCCGATTTACGCGTATACGAACAATTCGGTATTGCTCGGGCCGCAGATTCGGTTTTAAATGGCGACTATTAAACAATAGTTAACCTTTCCCAGAGGTTGGAATGACAGCCTTGGCCCGGCGGGCGTGGCGCGCCACTGCGCCGATCTGGCTGCTGCTCGGCATTGCGGTGGCCGCTCCGCCGGCCAATGCCCAGCAGCGGGTCGGCATCAACAGCGCGGTCAACCCCAACGCGATGGGCATCCCGCCGGGCGGCGAGCCGCGCCGGCTGGTGCTCGGCCAGGACGTGGTGTTCAACGAGCGGATCAGGACCGAGGCCGAGGGCCAGACCCAGGTTCTGTTCGTCGACGAATCGACGCTCTCGGTCGGGCCGAACGCCAACATGGTGATCGACCGGTTTGTCTACGACCCGAACGCCGGCACCGGCCAGCTCGCCGCGAGCCTGACCCGCGGCGTCTTCCGCTTTGTCGGCGGCAAGCTCAGCAAAGAGCCCAATCAAGTCTCGATGCGCACCCCGGCGGCGACCATCGGGATTCGCGGCGGGGTGATGCTGGTCAGCGTGCGGCCCGGCTGCACCGGCCCCGCGCCGGGCGCCGGGAGCGGCGGCTGCAACGCGCTCGAGGTGATCTTCGTCTATGGCAAGGGGGCGACCGTGACCGGGGTCACCGGAGCCTCGCAGACATTGACCCGGCCGGGGTTCGAGGTGACCGTCGCGAGGCCGGGTGCGGCGCCGTCCGACCCGCGCCCGGCGCCGCCCGGCGCCACCGAGGCAATGCTGGCCCAGCTCGACGGCCGGCCCGGCGGCAATGGCGGGGCGCCGATCGTCCCGACCGAGGTCATGGTTACCGAGAGCGGCATCGCCAATGCGATCTCGGCCAATATCGCGGCCAGCATCCAAGCCGCCGCCCGCAACCAGCCGCCGCGACCGCAGCCGCGGAACGTCAGCCCGACGGTCGAGCTGACGCAACTCAACAACCAGAACGTTTCGGTGCCGGCGGCGACGGCGACGCCGGTCGGCGGCGGCTCGGCGGTGCCGGTCGCCGATTTCTTCACCAGCCCGACCCCAACCGGCACGGCGATCCCGAACGGGGTTTCGCCGACCGTCCCGTCGGCGAGCCCGCAGATCGCCGCGGCGACAACACCTCGGCCGCCAACGACGCTGGTCACAACCGCGCCGGTGACCCCGCCGCCGGTGGTCACGCCCCCGGTGGTCACGCCCCCGGTGATCCCGATCGCAACCCCGCCGGTGGTGACGCCGCCGCCGGTGGTAATCCCGCCGCCCGTGGTAACCCCGCCGCCGGTGGTGACCCCGCCGGTGATCGCGCCGCTCGTCACCATCGCCGGCGTCACCGGCAATCTCTTCATGAATGGCGGTCTGGTGCCCTATACCGCCGGCAGCGTCGCCAACGGCGTGTTCAGCGCCACCACCGCGTCCGGCCCGGTCAGCTTCCCGGTGACGGCCGGGTCGGGATATACCTCACCCGACAACACCTTCTTCTATGCCGACCTGACCGCCAGCCCGCCCGCCCAGAGCGGCTTCGTCTATGGCGGCAAGCCGGTCGCGGCGAGCTTCTACCAGGCGAATTCGACCTCGCCGCAGGTCCTTGCATTCGCCCTGCCGCCGGTGCTCGCGACCTCGTTCTTCAACGCATTGCCGCCGGGATTGGCGGCGGCCGCCTACAATTCGCCGCTGTTCCTGGCGACACCCGCGAACAGCTCGTTTTCGAGCTCGTTTGCCGGCACCAAGGCGTTGCAGGCGAGCCTGGCGATCAGCGGGTCGGGGCCGGGCCAGACCTCGGCGATCGCGGTCCTGGTCGGCAATGTCTTCACCGCCTCGCTCAACGGCAAAAGCGCGGCCCAGCCGATCATCAACGGGATCATCCATGGCAGCTATCTGGCGGCCGCCGGCAACCAGCCGATCCGCATCTATTCGCCCTATGTCACCCCGGCCGACGGCGTCGGCAACAGCTTTTACGGCGGCAGCGGCATCTCGGGCTTTGTCGTCAGCAACGGCAATTGTTGCGGCCCCGGCGAGGTGGCGTCGAACGCCTACGCGACCAACACCGCGACCGGCAGTTCGACCCAATATCAGTTCGTGGTGCCGGCGATCGTGCCGACCGCGCCGCCCGTCGTGCCGGCCGGGGCCAATACGCCGCAGCAGAATTTGACCGGGTATTTCGGCGGCGTCATGACCAAGGAACCGGGCGCCGTCGCCGGCAGTCCGGTCCCCTATGCGCTTAGCGGCACCGCCGCCATCACTACCACGGCCGCCAACGGGCAGGTCGCCGCCACCCTCAGCGGCGCCGATCCGCTGACCCCCGGCACCAGCGGGGTCAACGCGATGACTTTGGCCTATGGCACGACTTCGACCGGCGCCACCAACGCGCGCATCGCCTACGTCAACGACAATCTGTTCGCGGTTATGGAGAACCCCGGTGCCGCGTCGTCGGTCAACGGCGTTGCCGTCCCGGTCACCGACACCAATTCCGGCTCGAACATCTATCTGGTCACGGCGACCGCGGCGCCGGTGCCGATTTCGCTCTTGTCGAACGGGCTGTGCAGCGCCTGCCAATACCTGAAATGGGGCTATTGGGGGGGCGAGCTCGATACGCCGCAATCCGGGTCGAACCCGGCGCGCACCGATGTCGGGCACATCAACTTCTGGGTGGCCGGCGCCCCGCCAACCCCGGCCGCCGACATCTCGGCCATGGCCGGGGCCAATTTCACCGGAATTTACAATGGCAATCTGATCGGCACGGTGATCAACGGCAGCTCGCAATATCTCGCCTCGGGCGGGTTGCAGGCGATCTATCACTTCGCCACGCAATCGGGTTCGTTCACGGTCAGCCATTACGACACGTTGCCGAATTTCACAGCGACCGGCAAAGCACCGCTGAGCGGGGCGAGCTATGCCTTCAAGGTCAACAACGTGCCCGGCATCGCCGGGTCGGTGAACGGCAGCTTCTATGGTCCGATGGCCGCTGAAACCGGGGGCAATTTCGCGTTCGCCAAGGTCGGCGGCACGCCCTATTTCACCTCGGGGGTGTTCGCTGCCAAACGCTGAGGCCCGACGGCTCAGGCCCGACGCCGAGGCCATGAAAAAACCCGCCGACAAAAGCCGGCGGGTTGAATGCGGATGGCGGTGCCGCCCGAGGAGCGGACCCGGTGCGGCCGGCTCAGTTGGCGCGCGGACCCATCCCGGCTGAGTCATAAGGATGGTGGGCGGGCATCGCGTCCCAGGCGGTGGCGCGATACGGCACGTCGACGCCCGACGAATGGGAACCGGGCTTCGGGCCGATCGAGGTCGAATAGGGATGGTCGGCCGGGTTGGTCGCATAGTCGGCGGGCGGGTGGTAACCCTCGTCTTTCCACACCGCATTGCCGCCCGGCTTCGGGTAGTAGCTCTGGTTCGACCCATAAGGCGCGGTCGCCGCGGTCTGCGGGATCACCTGGACGCTGCCGGCCGGCGGCAACGAGGAGACCGACTGCGCCTGGGCCGCCAGCGCGGTTCCGGCCAAGAGACCGACGCCCAGTAGGGCGGATTTCAGCATGCTCGACATTACCATGACCTCCAGACCATTGAGCAAATTTGGTATCCTCAGAGTGGCTCGCCGCGAACCAGCACACAAATGATAATATTGCATCGCAACCATGAATTCTGTTCATTTTAATACGCTGGATCTAAACCTGCTGCGGGTGTTCGACGCGCTGATCGAAGAGCGCAGCGTCACCCGCGCTGGCGAACGGCTGGGGCTGAGCCAGTCGGCGATCAGCCATGCGCTGAACCGGCTGCGCTACGTGCTCGACGACGAGCTGTTCGTGCGCGGCCCGGACGGGATGCAGCCGACCCCGCGCGCCGCCGAGATGGCGCCGCGGCTGCGCCAGGGGCTGCTCAATCTGCAGCATGCGCTGACCCCGGGCGATTTTGCCCCGGCAAAAAGCGACCGGCGCTTTACCATGATTTGCGGCGAGTATGTCGGGACCGTGCTGATGCCGATGCTGATCGCCCGGCTGCGGGCGAGCGCCCCCAACGCCGAGTTCAGGATCCGGCCGAGCAATATGGGGGTGGCCGAAGCGCTGCTCGCGGGCCGCGCCGATCTGGCGATCGGCAGCTTTCGCCGATTGCCCGAATGGTTCGGCTGCGAGCCGCTGTTCAGCGAGACCCGGGTGTGGGTGATCGGCGCCGAGCATCCGGCTGCCTGGCGCGAATTGACGCTCGAACGGCTGGCCGGGCTGCCCCATCTGTTAATTTCCGCCACCGGCGAGGACGAGCACGCGGTCGCCGGCTATGTCGTCGATCACGGGCTCGAACGGCTGGTCATGCGCAGCGAGGTGGGTTTGCTGCAGGGAGCGCTTGCGGCCCGCGGATTGAGCCGGGTGGTCGGCCTGACCACGCCGCACTTTTCGGCCGCGCTCGCGGTGGTCAGCCAGTCGGACATGGCCGCACCATTGCCGCGCCGGCTCGCCACCGCGTTTGCCGGCGCCTACCGTCTTAAGCTGTTCGAGCCGCCCTATCCCTCGCCGGCCTTCGAGATCATGGCGCTGTGGCATCGCGAGCACGGCAGCGACCCGGCCATCCAATGGCTGCGCAACGTGGTCCGGGAGGTTGCCGCCGAACTGTAGCCAGCGCGCCATAAACGCGAGAGGGCCCGGCACCGATTGCCGAGCCCAGGGTTGCGATGGTGGAGCCAACCGGGATCGAACCGGTGACCTCTACAATGCCATTATAGGGGATACTGGTACGCGGCATTTCGGCTGAATACGCTGTACCCTATAAACCCGTTAATAAAAGCCGCTTCTGAGGCCGATATTGCGCTTGCTCGAACGCACGGTTGCGCTACGACGGCGATGGCGCCCTCAAGGGCTTCGGGGTGCGGATCAAGCCGAGCGGCGCCGCCGCCTATCTTGTGCAATACGGGACTAAGGAGGGCCGGACGCGCCGGCTCATCATCGGCCGGGTGGGCGTGCTGACCCCGGATGAGGCGCGCACGATTGCGGCCGACAAGCTCAAGGAAGTCGCAAAGGGCGGCGATCCGTCAGCCGAGCGCCACCGCGTCCGCCGCGAGGCGCTGCTGGTTGCCGAGTTGGCCGACCTCCACCTTGCCGAGGGGCCGGCGGTGAAGCCGAACAAAGAAAACGTCGAGTTGGACAGCCGATCGCTCGAATATCCAGCGCCACGTCAAGCCGCTCTTGAGCCGCAGGCTCGCCGCGTCGCTGACCCATGACGACGTGGTGAAGTTCCACCGCGACCAACTTGGCGCCGGTCTTGCTGTCGGGCAGCCGCAGGATGCCGCGATCGGTGCCGCTGGCGGCGGCGGCCGTGAAGCTGCTCGCCGAACTGCCGCGCTGCGGCGACTCCGTGCTGCCGGCAGCGAACGGCGCCGACCGTTGCCTGTACCTGATCGGCAAGGTGCTGGGTCACAAGCAGGCCCGCACGACCGAAATCTACGCGCATCTGGCCGACGATCCGGTCGGCGCCGTCGCCGACCGCACTGCGGCCCGGATCGCCGCCGCGATGGCTCCGGCTGGCGGACGCGACCCGGCCAACGTGGTGCCGCTCCGCAGCAGCCGGCCGTGAGCACGTGCCGCGACCGTAGCCCCGGCAGAGGTGGTTACCGTCTATCAGACGAGCCGGATCGCACGATACTGGAGGGCCGCGCCATGAAAGCCACCTACGGTGCACGGACGGACACGCTGAGCATCATCCTGAAGCCCGGTGTCCCGGTAGCGGAGAGCGCGAGGACAAGCCGGGCGTGATCCTCGACTGCGATGCCGCCGGAACCCTGATTTCGCTCGAAATCCCCGATGTTTTCGAAGCGAGTTGGCGAGCCGCGGCGGATCGAGTTCGAGATGGTGGAATAACCGGGTCGCGGCTGGCAGAGCACCCCGGTAAGTGCGAATTTGCTGTCCGCGCGTCCGAAGTTGCTAAAAGCCGATAAGTTTCCCAAGCCACTGCCGATGTCCGGGCACCGTCCGCGGCTGGCCGCACCGTCCACAGGCTGCATGTGGTTGCGATGGCAATCGGTCCGGCTCTGCGTCATTCTGTGGTGAGCGCGGGCAAAGGAGCTGCAGAGCGCGACGGTGGATAAATTCGAACTCGCGGGCTTGATTGGAACGCAGCCGAGGCTTACGAGAACATCGAAGAATTACCGCGCGATGGAAAACAACCAATCGAGATCATGCAAGGATTGGCCACGTCGTTGATCCAGATTGAGGACCACTTTCTCGATGCTGGTCATCGATCCGACCTACGCCGCCAACGTGCAATACAGCGAATTGGCAGATTTCTTCTATTTTTAGCTGAAGCGCACGCAGGTGACCGGCGCCCGGAGTGGTTTTCGTCGGCGCGGTGCGACCACGATCAAGAGGCAGCTGAAAACGTTGGACGCTTCTAAAAGCCGGTGGCGTTTTGCCGAGTGATTGCCCATTGCGATCGCGGGGAATGGGGGATCGGCGATGGCGGGGCAAGCGGGATTTTTGGACGTTGACGAGCGGCTGCGGCAACTCTCGGCCAAGGGCGACAGCCTGGAGCGTTTGAGCGCGGTGGTCGATTTCGAACTGTTGCGCGCCAAGCTGGAGCGGGCGGTGCCGCGCTCGGACCGCGCCAAAGGCGGCCGGCCGGCGTTTGACCACGTGCTGATGTTGCAGACGCTGGTGCTGCAGGCCAGCCACAACCTGTCGGACGAGCGCACCAAATACCCCGGCTTGGGCCGGGGCAGGCTCTGATCCGGGACCGGCTGTCGTTGTTGATGCGCTTCCTCGGCCTGGGGCTGGCCGACCCGGTGCCGGACGCCAACACGATCTGGAATTCCGCGAGGCACTGACCCGGGCCCGGATCGCCGGCAAACCGGCGATCGAGGTGCTGTTCGAGCGCTTCGCTAGGGCGCTCTCGGCGGCCGGGTTTCTGGCGATGAGCGGCCAGATCATCGACGCCTCGATCGTCGCCGCAGCGACGCAGCGCAACACCGACGGCGAGAAGCGCGACATCAGAGAGGGCCGCATTCCCAAGGGATGGGCGAACAGCCCGGCCAAGCTGCGCCAGAAGGACCGCGACGCGCGCTGGACGGTCAAGTACACCAAGGCCGGGCCGAGCGAGAGCGGCGCACCGCGCGTCGGTGCGTCACGACGCGCGTCGTGTGCGTCACCGGAGACGCTGTGGCGATGTCTGAAGCGCGCTGCCTGTGGTGTCAGAGGCCTTTCGCGCCACGGCGCGGCGGCTCGCGTCAGCGTTTTTGCTGTCCGGTCCATCGCATTCAATTCCACAGCGCGGCCAGGTTGTGGGCCGAGCAAGCGCTTGCCTCCGGTGCCTTGACCATCGCCGGCCTTCAGAGCGTTGCCACCAGACCGTCTACGCTCCTCCCATGCAGGCCAGGAACAACAACAAGGCGGTTCTCCAGCGGGTGCGCGACGCGCTCTATCAACCCGCACCGAGCCCCCCGAGCGGTTGTCGAAGCCCGCATGAAGGTGAAGCGTGGGCCGCAATGGCAGGTCAACACGAGCCACGCGGCCGGATGGCGACCTGGGGCTCGCCGCTCTGCCAAGTACGATGGGCAACGGCCAATCGCGGTTGCTGCAGCCACAGGGATGGGTAGAAAGGTGGGATGCCCGTGCGAGGTATGAAAATAATCTTGCGTGGCCAAGCACCTGACCCTAGGGCACCAACTTCCGGGCACAACAGCGCGGTCAGCGGGATGCTATTTCCATATCAGCGCCCCGGAATGCGACGGATATCCGGGTCGGTCGCGACCACTCAACCGCCTCGCTCGGGGCAGTCCGAAACGCCTCGAACTCCGTGAGTGTCTCTCGCATCGCCGCCCGCAGCGCTCGGCAAGTATCATAGGCTTCGGCGCGGCGCCCCTGCTCACTGCTCATCCCACAGCCGAGCGAGATCGGTGGCAGCGCCGATTTCCGAGCCCTTGGCCCATCACTGGCCAAGAGGGTCCGCAGTGCGTTCAGTCAAGCGGACCTCGCCAGAGCGTCCGGCCGCGGCAGCTTCGCGCCGTGATCGGCCGTTCAGCGCCTCGCCGATGATCCAGCAGGTCAGGCGGTCAGCGGACTTGCCTAGTCGGTCGTGGCTGATATAGATGCGGCAATGATCCAGCCTGTCGTCACCGGCGGCGCACGTCCCTACTTGAACGGCGCGAGAGGCGTCGCTTGCGGCTCCGGCCGCGATCGATGAATCCCGGCCCCATTCTCGAAAACTTT
This sequence comes from uncultured Alphaproteobacteria bacterium, assembly GCA_963755435.1. Classification (GTDB taxonomy): domain Bacteria; phylum Pseudomonadota; class Alphaproteobacteria; order ATCC43930; family CGMCC-115725; genus AP-15. Next base: position 67,315 of record CAVWJX010000005.1, on the reverse strand, counting down.
CTCCAGGCGTTGCTCTCGGGGCTGCTCGGGGGTGCGATCTATGGCCTGATGTGCGTCGGGCTCGGGCTCATTTTTGGCGTCATGCGGGTCATCAATTTCGCTCAGGGCGATTTCTTGATGCTCGGCATGTACTTTACGTTCTACGTCGTCAGCGTGTTCGGCGCGTTTGCGTTTCTCGGGCCGGCCGGCGCGCCGATCGCCGGCGCGCTGTGCGCCGGACCGGTGCTGTTTGCCGGCGGCTGGCTGTTGCACCGGACGCTGATCGCGCGCGTGAGCGGCACCCGCGCCGCGGTGTTCGGCGACGCCGGCCAGGCGCAGCTGATCCTAACTCTCGGTGTCGCGCTAATCCTCGAAAACGGTGGCCTGATCGCGTTCGGCTCGACGCCGGAGGCGGTGCGCACGCCGTTGTCGTGGAGCGCGTGGCATATCGCGCTCGGCGGATCGAGCGAGGTGTTTGTAAACAAGGCGCGGGCCGTCGCCTGTCTCGTCTCGATCGTGATTGGTGCCCTGCTCTACTGGTTCATCGGCCGCACCCGGCTTGGAAAGGCGTTGCGCGCCGCTGCCGACAACCCTGACGCCGCGACCTACATGGGCATCGATGTCGACCGCGCCTATGGCGTCGCATTCGGCATCGGCACCGGCGTCACCGCTATTGCCGGCGGTCTCATCGCGACCTATTACCCGTTCCAGCCTTATGTCGGGTTCGATTTCGTCATCATTATGTATACCGGGGTCGTGCTCGGCGGCATGGGCAGCATCCTCGGCGCCTTTTGGGGCGGCATGACGATCGGTTTGGTGCAGCAGCTGGCGACGCTCGTCTTGCCGCTGCAACTGCAGAATGCGGCGATTTTCGTCGTGTTCCTGCTGATCGTCCAATTGCGGCCGCAGGGGCTGTTCGGCCGCAGCGGCGAGCGGACCTGAACGATGCGCCTCGGGCCGCGCGCTGTTGGCCGCGACATTGCCGTTATTGCCGCCTTGTCGGTTCTGTGGATCGCGCTCGGACTGTTCGTGCACGATTCCTATTACCAGCTGATGCTGACCTTGGTGCCGCTATGGGCCGTGATGGGCCTGTCTTGGAACCTCCTGAGCGGTTACACCGGCCTCGTGTCGTTCGGACACGCAGCGTTTTTCGGCCTCGGTGCCTATACCGTGACCCTGCTCTTGGTGACCTTCGACGTGACGCCGTGGTTTGGCATCCCGATCGGCATGGTCGTCGGCGCTGCCGCCGGGGCGCTGATCGGTTATCCGACGTTCCGGTTACGCGGCCATTATTTCGCTCTGGCGATGTTGGCCTACCCGCTGGCGCTGCTCTATGTCTTCGAATGGCTCGGCTACCAGGAGGTGCCGCTGCCGATGAAGCGGACGGCGCCGGGCTGGTACATGCAGTTCGGCGATTACCGTGTCTACATCGTGCTGGCGGTCGCGCTGCTGGTGGTGGCGCTTGGCGTCTCGTTAGCGGTCGAGCGGACACGGTTCGGCCGTTCGCTGCTCGCGATCAAGCAGAACGAGCCGGCAGCGGAGGCGGCGGGCATCGACACGCTGCGCTGGAAGATGCGGGCGATCGTGCTGTCGGGCGCGCTCGCCGCCGCCGCCGGCGGGCTGTACGCGGTGGTGCTCCTGGTGGTGACGCCGGACAGCGTCTTCGGCGTCTTGACCTCGGCGCAGGCGCTAATTGTCGCATTGTTCGGCGGCGCTGCGACGTTATGGGGGCCGCTGATCGGGGCTGCTGTGCTGGTGCCGCTCAGCGACACATTGCAGGCACAGCTCGGCAATGTGCTGCCGGGCATCCAAGGCGTCGTTTACGGCGTCGCGATCATCCTCGTGATCCTCTTCGCGCCGGAGGGCCTCTATTGGCGCATCCGTGACGCGCTGATTCAGCCGCGCGCCGAGCCCGCGCCGCGCGCCGCGGCGACCACGCCGCGCGCTCCCGGCGCCCGCTTCGATCGGCCGCGCGACGATGCCGCGATCGAGGCGGCGCAGCCGATCCTCGCCGTCGACGCTCTGTCGAAAGCCTTCGGGGGTCTCAGGGCGGTGCAGGATGTCGGGTTCTCAGTCGGCGAGGGCACAATCCTCGGCATCATCGGGCCGAACGGCGCCGGCAAAACGACATTGTTCAATTTGCTGAACGGATTTCTGGCACCTGACGCGGGCCGCGTCATGCTACGCGGACGCGACTTGACCGGGCTCAAGCCGAACCGCGTGTGCCGTCTCGGCATCGGCCGCACGTTTCAGGTTGTGCGCGCTTTCCCCCGCATGAGCGTGTTGGAAAACGTCATCGTCGGCGCCTACTTCTCGGAACGGCACGACCGCGCGGCGCTCGTCGCGGCCGAGGCGGCGCTGGCGCGTGTCGGCCTCGACCACCGCGCCGCCGCCATTGCTGGCGGGCTCACGACCAAGGAATTACGCCTGATGGAACTGGCGCGCGCGCTCGCCGGGCGGCCGCAGCTATTGCTGATGGACGAGCCGCTGGCCGGGCTTGGCGGGAGCGAGGTCGAGGAGCTGTTGCCGCTGATTGGCGGCCTCGCCGCGGACGGCACGACGATCGTCGTCATCGAGCACACGATGCAGGCGATGGTGCGGCTCGCCGACCGCATGCTCGTGCTCGACCACGGCCAGGTCATTGCCGCCGGCCGGCCCGACGCGGCGATGCGCGACGAGCGCGTCATCGAAGCCTATCTCGGCAAGAAATGGGCGGCGCTCAGTGCTTGAGGTCGCCGGCTTGACCGTCGCCTATGGCGGGCTCGTTGCGCTAAGCGAGGTGTCGCTGTCAGTCGGCGAGGGGCAGTTCATCGCGATCGTCGGCCCGAACGGCGCCGGCAAGACGACGCTGTTCAAGGCGATTTCCGGCACCGTCACGCCGGCCGCTGGCAAAATCCGCTATGACGGCCGCGACCTGCTTGCGGTACCGCCCGCCGCTCGCGCCCATCTCGGCATCGCGCATGTGCCGGAGGGGCGGCAGGTGTTTCCGTCGTTGACGGTGCTGGAAAACCTGGAAATGGGCGCCTACCCGGCAGCGGGGCGCGGCGTCTGGGAGGAGAGCCTGGAGCACATTTTCGCGCTGTTTCCGGTGCTCGCCGAGCGGCGGCGCCAGCTCGCCGGAACATTGTCGGGCGGCGAACAGCAGATGCTGGCGATCGGCCGTGGCATCGCGTCGGCGCCGCGCCTCCTGCTGCTCGACGAGCCGTCGATGGGGCTCGCGCCGGCCATCGCCGATCTGATCTTCGAACGCATCGGCGAGTTGCATACGAACGGAATGACCGTCCTCTTGGTCGAGCAGCGCGTTGCCGAGGCATTGCAGTCGTGCGACAAGGGCTACGTGCTCGAAAGCGGGCGCGTCGCGCTCGAAGGGCCGCGGCAGGTTCTGCTCGCCGACGAGCGGGTGCGGCGCGCCTATCTCGGAATGTAATCCCGGATGCCAAGTAAAAGCGGATTGAGGAGGATGGTGATGCCCGACGTAACCCGATTGACGCGCCGCTCCGTGCTCGCCAGCAGCGCCATTGCCCTCGCTGCTCCCGCGATCGCCCGCGCTGCCGGCCGGCCAGTCGAGATGGCGCTGCTCGTGCCGCTGTCGGGGCCGTGGGCGCGTCAGGGCCTCTTGGAACGCGAGGGTGCCGAGATGGCCGTTGCCGACATCGAGAAGGCGGGCGGCATCAAGGCGCTGGGCGGCGCCGGCATCAAGCTCATCGTCGCCGATACCGGTGACAAGCCGGAAACGGCGACGGACGCGGCGCAGCGGCTCGTGTCGCAATATCCGGGGCTCGTTGCCGGCGCCGGCTGCTGGCTCAGTTCGTTCACGCTGGCCGCGACCGAAGTCACCGAGCGGGCGAAATTGCCGTGGCTGACGTTGTCCTATTCCGACGCGATCACCGGACGCAATTTCCAGTACGTCTACCAGACCTCGCTGCCCGGTAATGAACAGGCCGAGGCTGCCCTCCCGGCGGTGATCGCGCTGGCGACGAAGACGGTCGGCCGCAAGCCGCAGACCTGCGCGATCGTCCAGGATAACACCGCGGCGCCGATGAGCTTTGTAAAGCCGATGCTGGCCGGCGGCCTCGCAAAGGCAGGAATCAAGCTCCTTTATCACGCGACCTGGACGCCGCCTCTGTCGGACGCGACGCCAATCGTGCAGAAGGTGCGGGAGGCGCAGCCCGATTTCTTGTTTGAAATCGTCTCCAGCGTCCCCGACAACGTGCTGATCCTCGAAAAGATGGCCGAGATGGGCCTGTCGCATGCGCGCGTGCCGGTTGTCGGCAACGGCACCCCGCTGGTCACGCCGGAACTCCTGAAAATCACCGGGCCGGACATCGTCGACGGCGTCATCACCTCGGTCGCCAACTGGCCGATCAAGCGCGACCAAAGCCTGCTTGCCGAATTCAAGCAGCGTACCGGCGAGCCGTGGATGACGCAGGACAGCATCTCCGCCTATGGCCACGTCATGATCGTCAAATGGGCGGTGGAGCAGGCCGCTGCCCCCGACCGAGAAAAGGTCAATGCGGCGATCCGGGGGATGCACACGACGAACGGCCCGGCGCAATATTTCCCCGGCAAGACCCTCGAATTCGACGCCAAGGGCCGCCGCGTCGGCGCGCCGCTGATCCTGGTGCAGTGGCAGAACGGAGTGCCGGTGACGGTCGGCCCGCCGGAGATCGCGGTCGCGACGGCGATCTGGCCGAAGAAGCAAGGATAGCAGCCACGCCAGCGCGTTGGTGCAGCGTCTTTAGCCGGCCTCGTTCGGGCCTCCCATGCCGCCGAGACCGGGTGCTCATGCCCCCAAGCCGGAGGTTTATGCGGCCGGATGAGAAGGTCGAAAATCGGAAATCCGACATCCCGCCCTGCACTGGCCTGCATGATTGCCCAAACCTGTCAAAGGGCCGACCTTGTGCCGAAATTGCCGGGAATCGGGCGAATATCGGTTAATGATGCTTATTCCTGGAACATCCCGTGCTGACCTATGACTTCCGTCTGCCGCCCGGCCCGCGAACCGTCGAGTACGCGCTCTTTGCCGAAGAGCTAGGCTTTCGTGCGGTCTGGTGCCCCGAGGTTCCTGCCTTCGGCCACGACATATGGGTCACTCTCGCTCGCATCGCCGAGAAGACGATGCGCATCAAATTTGGCCCCTCCGTGCTGATCCCGAGCTATCGCCATCCGATGGCACAGGCCGCGGCCATCGCGACACTCGAACAGATCGCGCCGGGACGCCTGATGGTCGGGTTCGGCACCGGCTTCACCGGCCGTGCGGGGATGGGCCAGAAGCCCTTGAGCCTCGCGAGCATGCGCACGCATATCGCGCAGGTTAAGGCATTGCTGCGCGGCGATATTGCCGACATTGATGGCGGTCTCGCCCAGATCCTCGCGTCCGACGGCTGGCTGCCCGACCGCCCGATCGCCGTGCCGTTCTACATGGCAGGCCAAGGCCCCAGGGCCCGCGCGCTCGCCAAAGAGATTGCCGATGGGCTGATTTCCCTCGGCGGCCCGGCCGAAGGCTTCGCGACCTGCCTCGTGTCGACCAGCGGCACGGTCCTCGATGATGGCGAGGACGTCACCTCGCCGCGGGCCTCGACCGCCGTCAAACCGCTCGTCGCGCTCGCCTATCACCACAGCTACACGACCGATCCGGAGAGCGTGAAAGCGCTGCCGAACGGCGAAGCGTGGCTGGCCAGCGTCGAACGGGTGGACGAAAAATTCCGCCACCTCTCGGTTCACCGCGGTCATAACCTCGACATTTCGAACGGCCATGACGCGCTCGTCGACGTGTCCGCCGCCAAACAGATGACCTTCACCGGCACGCGCGAGGAGTTGCGCGAACGTCTCACCCAACTCGAGACCCGCGGCGCCACTGGCATCATCTTCGGGACCAGCGGTTACGATGTGGAGCGGGAGCTGAGGGCCTGCGCCGAGGTTGCTGGATTGAAGTGAGAGAGGTGCGACGCTTATTTGCGGTCACCCGCCCTTCTCATGATAAGCAAGCCCCCAATGGGGGCTAGGAGCGCCGTCCACCGGCGGCGCAAGCGAAAGTCTGCCATTAGCGTGCAACGCCGATCCGTTGAGCCGCTCTCAGGCTTCAAGTTAACCCGCGACGGCGGCTATTCCTGTCCGTGTCGAGTAGCTGATGAACGCCGCATAGCAGCCGGTACCGCCATCTTTCACGACGAACTCGTCGTTGTGCGCGGTGTCCACAAACCAACCAGCGGCGGCGTAATATCCGCTCTGTCGGTCTGGCGTCGAACATTCAGCAGGCTTGCGATGGCAGGGCTGATCTCGGTTTTTCGCCTGCCCAGACAAGCGTCGATGAACCGCTAGCAATGCGTTGATGGCGTCGGACGACGCCCCCGATCCTTATGTGCCGCCTTTGGGCCCCATAGCTGCCATTCGGACGTTTGAACAGAAGATGATGTCATTGGTGATATAAAGCGGCGCGCGCATGATCGGTTTGCTGGAAATCGGCAAGCTCTGCCGGCCCATCAAGGATTGCTTCGACCGTTGTCCTGGCTTCAACCTGCTTCACCATGACGCGGGTCGGAGGCGAATCTGACCGCTGCTGATCGCTTTCTGGCGACGGCGTCGTTTGGAGCTCCTGCAACATTTCCTCTCGGCTCGCGATACAGCCCGATTTCACGCGATTTTTGCCGTCAGGCGACTGCCGTGCCCAGGGCAGACCGATCATCGGCCTCCCGTCGGTTCCACTGCGCGGGTCGGTACAGCAGGCAACCGCTGCCTGGGGCGCACTCGACTGTACAACCCCATCCGCAATCCGGGTCGAGCAGGCCGGCGATCTCGTAGGACATCGCCGCAACCAGGCGCTGCCACTCCTTCGGTGCAGGCAGGATATTACCGTTCTGGACTCGCGCCACGTGGGCGCCCTGATACTGTTGCCAAACTCGGAGGCCGCGCCGCTCCGCTTCATCGAGTACCTGTTGCGCCACACGATGGCGCCGCGCGTCGTCCTCTCGGTCATGCCGCATCGGTTTGGTCCTTCGTCTCATTTGGCAGTGTCGGCCAATTTCAAAGCATCAATTCGCCGCTAAGCCACTGACGGAGCAACACCGTCGCTGGTTTGGTGAGGTGCTTGCGGCCAGCGAGTGCGTTCGCGAGCGTGTGGCGTGACATACCTAGCGCCTCGGCCACACGAGATTGCATTCCGCGCTTTCGGGCGACGACCGATTTCAGATCCAACATGAGCTGGTCTTGGGGCGACGGTGCAGTCGGCGGTGAGAGCTCATTAAAGAGACTTGGTTGAGCCTGGAACACTGGCGGACGGATAGAATGGTCTTCCTGCGTAACGGGCTGCAAATCTGGCGCACCAGATATGGCTTCTAGATGGCTCTTGCTGGCGCGGATAGAAAAGTCCTGAACCTTTTCACTAGTGCGGATGATCTTTTCGCCGATTTTTGCAGCTACGTGCTTCGCAGAACTTGTATTCTCCCCGCCTACGTGGGCAAAAGCCAAAATTTCGGGCGAATCAATCGCCCGCGTCAGTGAATTGCTTTTAACACTTTCATCCGCGCCCATGAACAGCTTTTTGGCTGCACTCCGAACAACCTTGTACATGGTCAGTTCCCACCGCCGCCTTTGGCGTAGGCGCGGATTGGCAGCATGCGTCCGAACGATGAACCAGAAGCGTTCGAGCCGTCGCAACGACCGCTCGGTTACATCATGGCTCAGCCCGATATATGCACCGTCCTCACCGCCAAACCGCATGTCGCCATTATTGCCGCCGGTCCACCTGCGCATCATTTCGATTAGGGTGGTGCACTGGTCATTGCCGCAGAGGGCTCGATCGGCGTCTGACGTCAGCATCCAGCGGGGTAAGTGAGGGGCCGCTCGTGATCGCCCAGTCCTGTCAAAGGTATGGACATGGCCGCATGCATCCACTGTGTTCACTGCGGACGCAAGATGGTCAGGGGCAGCCGGTAAATTATAAGGGGAGAATTACGGCGCTTGGCTCTCAATATTCCCCATGCGCTACTGCTCGAATATTCCCCATGCCGAATGACACACACCGATGTTGGCGATTACCGGTGATGTCTCGCGGTGCCGCCACGGCGACCAATTCTTGAGTGCCGCCGCTAAGCCATCATCGCCTTGCCCGAAAACCACCGGCCACATCACGGCCGCGAAATCATAGAACGACCCGGATTCTGCGTTGCTCATCCGGTCGACAATGCGAGTTGCTTCGTTTTGGGTCAGATACCCGTAGATCGCCGCGAGGCCCTGAATAACAAGATACGCGGGTATGTTGCGCGGCTGCCCGCGAGTTGGCTTCGACAACGGGTTACCGGCTGCAATGGCAATAGTCTTGATGAATTCATGCCCCCGGTCCAATCTCCGGCGGTTTTGTTCTTTGGCGACCGCCTGAAGAAACGACTGTCCTTCGGCGATTCCAATCTGTGCCGCCAGATCCCATCGATCTAATTCATGAAGGTTCTCTGTCGCCTGGAGCAGTGAAGCGGCGATTTTCCCAACCTCTTCTAGCCGCGCACGCCGCTGCCGCCGGGTTGCAGCCGATTCCTCTGAAAAATGGTGAGGCAGATCGCTCTGCGCCCACTCGCGTAGGATTTGCGGCTACAATTCGAGCCGTCGCAGAACGACGTCCGCGGGTAATGCCGCGGCGATCAACTCGACCTCGCGATCGGTGAATTGGGACCAATATCCCGCCTTAGGGATCAGGCGGATTGGCACCATCCTTCGCGTCACTCCGCCGCTGCCGGTTTGCGAATTGACAGAACCTGGCCCGCGGCCGGTGGCAAATCGCAGAACTTGGCCCATGCCTCGGCAAGCTGCCGGCGCTTCTGGAACAAATCGCCGCGTCGGTACGCCGCTTCCACCTTGTCGCTCACGGTGTGCGCGAGCGCCATCTCGGCGACCTCGGCCGGGAACGTCGTCCGCTCCGCCGCCCAATCGCGGAAGCTCGACCGGAAGCCGTGCGCCGTCAGGTCATCTTGCTTCATGCGGCGCAGCGTCATCAGCATCGCCATGTTGCTGATCGGCCGCCCGTGCCGACCGCCGGGGAACACGAACTCGCCCTCGCGGATCTTCGCCAGCTCATCGAGGATCGCGATCGCCGGCGCCGACAGCGGCACATGGTGTTCCTTGCCGGCCTTCATGCGGTCGGCCGGGATCGTCCACAGCTTCTCGGCAAGGTCGACCTCCTCCCACCGGGCGCCGATGACCTCGCCTGTCCTCGCCGCGGTCAGGATCGCGAATTCGAGCGCGTGGGCAGCCACGCCCTCTTGCTGCCGCAGCGCGACCATGAACGCGGCGATCTCGGCATAGGGCAGCGCCGCATGGTGTTCGACGCGGCGGACCCTCGATTTCTTTGGCAGCAGGTTTTCGAGATGGCCCCGCCACCGCGCCGGGTTCTCGCCCTGCCGATAGCCGCGCGCCGCCGCCCAATCGATGATCGACTCGATGCGGCCGCGCACCCGGCCGGCGGTCTCGGGCTTCGTGGTCCAGATCGGCTCGATCGCCTTCAAGACGAGCCCGACGTCAACCACCTGCACCGGCAGCGGGCCGAACATCGGGTACACATAAGTGCCCAGCGTCGCCGGCCACTGCGCCGCGTGCTTGGGGTTTCTCCACCCGGCTTTGTGCGCGGCGATGTAGCGCTCGGCGCAATCCTTGAACGTGATCGCCTTCGCGGCATCGAGCTTCGCGGCAAGCCGCGAGGCCTTGCGCTCATCGATCGGGTCGCGGCCATCGAGCCGCGCCTTGCGGCAGCCGAGCGCCTTTTCGCGCGCCTCGGCGAGGCTGATCGTGTGGGTAGGGCCGAGCCCCATCTCGCGCAGCCGGCCGTCAGCCTTGTATCGGAACACCCAGCTTTTCGAGCCGCCGGCGCTGACCTGGAGGAACAGGCCGCCGCCGTCGCCGTAATAGCCTCGCCGCTTCGCCCGCTCGACCGCGAGCGCCGTCAGCTTGCCGATCGTCCGCGCCATCCTTGCCCTCTGGCACCCATGTATGTACCGATTCTCATCGGGTGGATCGTCGCGAACGATGGCGGAGGATACAAGACAGATCGGTCGCAGCTATGGCCGATTTTATGAAACCATCCGGATGGGTACGGTTGATGGCGGATGGGTAAGTGGCGGAAGAGGCAGGAGTTCGAACCTACCGGGGACGCCTTCACGCCCCCCGACGGTTTTGAAGACCGCGCGCCCCACCGGGGACGATACTCTTCCCACACCCGCCGATGCCCGCGCTCGCCGGCCCGGTCAGCGAAACGGATTGCCGGCGAGGACGATGCGCGCGTCGCCGACACGGCGGGTCGCTCCCATCCTATCAAGATATTCGAGGATGTGGATCGCCAGATTGCGGCCGACGCCGGAGCGGTCCTTGAACATCTGGGCGGTGAAGCTCGCTTCGGGCGAAGCCCCGGCAAGCTCGCGGGCGATGTCGGCCAGCCGGGCCAACGCTTCCGGCGGGAAATAGCGGTTGTCGGCGACCTTGGCGACCCGGCCGAGGCGCTCGGCGCGGCCGAGAAAGCGCGCCGCCGCCTCGGGTTCGAGCGCCAGTGCCGCGGCGATCTCGCGCACCCGCGGCGGGCGCAATCCGGCGGTGCCGAGCAACGGGCGCACCCGCTCCCACAGCTTTTCGTCGGCGTTGCTGAGCCGCGGCCGGTGCTCGGGCAGACGCCACAAGCCGCCTTCGCGCACCACCCGGCCGGCGGCGGCGAGACGCGCCAGCGCCGCCTCGAGCGCCGCCTCGGGTGCGGCGCCGCGCAGCTTCTCGAACAATGCCGGGCGCGTCGGGCCGAGCGCGTCGGGCAACGCCTCGTGCCAGGCGGCGAGGGCTTTGGCGAGCGCTTCGCCGAGTGCGGCGAGCCGCTCGGCGGTGACCGCGACCGGCGCCCGCTCCGACCCCACTCGAAGAAATCCGCCGATTGCGGCAGAGCGCATCGAGCTCGCTCGCGGCGAGATTGCGCACCAGCGCAAACTGCGCCAGATCGACTGCTCCCTCGGCCGCCAGCAATTGCGCGAGTGCAGCCGCCGGATCGGTCGGCGCCATCGCCGCGAGCAGGGCGAGCCGCGCCGGCAGCCGGCGGCCGCGGCGCGGCGCAAACGGGTCGACGACCCGGCCCCCGGCCAGCGTGTGGCGGGCGGCATGATCGCGCAACAGCGCGCGGTCGCCGTAGAGCGCGCCCACCCGGCGCTCGAGCTCGACCTGGACAAAGCCGGTCTCGCCCGGCGCGATCGCGCGCTGGCCGAGCACGGCCACGCGGCCGACAACGTCGGCGGTGCCGAGATGCAGATGCACCGGCAGCCCGTCGCGCAACGGCGCCTCGGCATGGCGCGAGACCCGCAACGACAGGTCGATCCGGGTCGCCGCCAGATGCCGCTCCGGGGCCACGAGCCAGTCGCCGCGGCGCGGCTCGGCGCCGTCGGCAAACGAGCCGGCGAGGTTGACGGCGCAGCGCTCGCCGGCAACAGCGGTCTCGATCGCCCGGTTCTGCGCGTGCAGCCCGCGCACCCGCGCCGCGGCGGCGCCGGGGCTCAGCATCAGCCGGTCGCCGACCGTGACCGCGCCGGACGCGACCGTGCCGGTGACGACCAGCCCGATTCCGGGCAGGGTGAAGGCGCGGTCGATCGGCATGCGGAAGAGGCCGGTGGGCGGCCGGGCCGCGCGCGCCGCCGCGGCGGCGTGGGCATCCGCTGCGAGCTGCGCGCTCAGCGCGGCGATGCCGGCGCCGGTGCGGCTCGACACCGCGAAAATCGGGCTCGCGCGATAGCCGGCCCCGGCCGCCGCGAGCAAACGGGCGACCTCGCTCGCCACCGCGGCGGTCCGCTCGGGCTCGACCCGGTCGATCTTGGTCACGACGCCGGTAATCGCCGCGACCCCGATCAATTCGAGGATGTCGAGGTGTTCGATGGTCTGCGGGCGCGGCCCGTCATCGGCGGCGACCACCAGCAACACCCGATCGATCGACAAGACGCCGGCCAGCATGTTGGGCAGAAACCGCTCATGGCCCGGCACGTCGACAAAGCCGAGCTCGGCGCCGTCGGGCAATGTCGCGTAGGCAAAGCCGAGGTCAATGGTCAGCCCGCGCCGCTTTTCCTCGGGCAGGCGGTCGGCGTCGACCCCTGTCAGCGCCTGCACCAGGGCGGTCTTGCCGTGATCGATATGGCCGGCGGTGGCGAGGATCATGGCGCCGGTGCGGACAGATCGCCGAGTTGGGCGAGAAACGTCGCCTCATCTTCGAGACAGCGCAGATCGAGCATCACCACACCCCCCTCGATCCGGCCGATGACCGGGATCGGCAGGCGGCGCAAGGCGCGCGCCAGATGCTCGACCGCAGCACCCGATCTGGCCGCGCCGACCGGGCGCAAGGCCAGCGCCGCACTCGGTAACAGCGACGCCGGCAGGGCGCCGCTGCCGATCTGGCTCCTGGTCTCAACGAGCCTGATCTCGGCGATGCCGGCGACGGCCCGCTCGACCGCTGGCAACAGCCGCCGGGCCAGCGCCTCGATCTCGCCGCGCGGCCGCGATAACAGCCGCAGCGTCGGCAATTCGGCGGCCAGCCGGTCGGGATCGGCGTATAGGCGCAACACCGCTTCGAGTGCGGCCAAGCGGATCTTGTCGAGCCGAAGCGCGCGCTTCAGTGGGTTCTTCGCCAGCCTCGCCACCAGATCGGCGCGGCCGACGACCAGCCCGGCCTGCGGGCCGCCCAGCAGCTTATCGCCGCTGAAGGTAACGAGGTCGGCACCCTCGGCCAAGGTCTCGGCGACGGTCGGCTCGTGTGGCAGGCCCCAGGCTTCGAGATCGACCAGCGAGCCGCTACCCAGATCCTCGACAAACGGGATCGCCCGCGCCCGCGCCAGGGCGGCGAGCTCCGCAGCCGGCGCCGCGGCGGTGAAGCCATGGATCATATAATTGCTGGTATGCACCTTCAGGATCAGCCCGGTCTGCGGCCCGATCGCGGCGCAATAATCGGCGAGATGGGTGCGGTTGGTGGTGCCGACCTCGCGCAGCCGCGTTCCGGCGCGGGCCATGATGTCGGGCAGCCGGAACGAGCCGCCGATCTCGATCAGCTCGCCGCGCGAGACGATCGTCTCGCTGCCATCGGCCAGCGCGTTCAGCACCAGCACCAGTGCCCCGGCATTGTTGTTGACGGCGAGCGCCGCCTCGGCTCCGGTCAGCCGCTTAAGCCAACCCGCAATGTGGTCGTCGCGCTCGCCGCGGCGGCCGGTCTCGACATCGTATTCGAGGGTCGAGGGATCGCGCATCGCCACCGCCGCCGCCGCAATCGCCGCCTCGGGCATCGGCGCGCGGCCGAGATTGGTGTGCAGCACGGTCCCGGTCAGGTTGAAGACGCGGCGTTGCGACGGACGGAGGAGGCGAGCGAGCGCGGCGGCGCTGTCGGCGATAATCTCGGCCACCCCCGCCCCGACCGCGGCCGCCCGGCGCCGCGCCAGCGCCGACCTCACCGCATCCACCACGAGCGCCCGCCCGTATCGCGCGATCAGGGCGACGCCCGCCTCGGAACGAAGAATGCTGTCGACTGCGGGGAGCGCGGCGCGGCCTTGGCGTTGTGCCGCAATCATCGGATCATCGCGGCCATCAGGCGACCGCCGGCTCGCGCACGATCGCCGCGGCCGATGCTTCGAGGCGCACCCGCGGCCGAGCTCCGGCCCTGCTCAGGGCCTTGCCGATCAGCGCAGCGCGATAGCCGAGGCCGGCCAGTTCGGCAAGACACGATGAGGCGCGTTCGGCGGGGACCCCGGCGAGCAGCCCGCCGGCGGTTTGCGGATCGATCAACAGCGGGATCGCCGGATGCTCCGCGCCGCTATCGAGTGCCGCCAGCGCCGCCATGTTATCGATGTGCAGCGAACTGGCGAGGCCGGCGGCAAACAGGTCGAGCGCGCCGTCGAGGGCCGGGATCGCCGCCGGATCGAGGGCCGCGTCCATTTCCGAGGCGCGCAGCATTTCGAGCAGATGGCCAAGCAGGCCAAACCCAGTCACGTCGGTGCAGGCGGTGGCGCCGTGGGCGAGGAGGCAACGGGCGGCGGCGGCAGCCGATTGCAGCATCGCCGCGATCGCATCGTCGACCGCCCGCGCCGGGGCCAGCCCGCGACCGTCGGCGGCGAGGATCACCCCGGTGCCGAGCGGCTTCGACAAAATCAGCCGGTCGCCCGGGTGCAGCCCGCCCTTGCGCATCAGCCTGCCGGACGGTGCGGCGCGTCCGGTCACGGCAAAGCCGAGCGCCAGCTCGGCGCCCTCGGCGCTGTGGCCGCCGATCAGCACTGCACCCGCCGGCTCGAGCACATCGAGCGCGCCACGCAGCATGTGAAACAAATCGTGCTCGACGATCGCCGGGCGGGCCGGCGGCAGGGTGGCGATGGCAAGCGCGGTCTGCGGCACCCCGCCCATCGCATAGATGTCGCCGAGCGCATGAGTCGCGGCGATCTGACCGAAGAGATAGGGATCATCGACCATCGCGCGAAAGAAATCCACGGTCTGCAACAGCGGGGCTGCCCCCGGAAAAGCGATCAGCGCGGCGTCGTCCGGGCTGTCGAGCCCGATCGTTACCAGATCGCTCGACGCCGGCTGCAGTCGGCCGATGACCCGGCTCAGCACCGCGGCCGGCACCTTGGCGGCACAGCCGCCGCAGCGCATCGGCTCCTCGCCCGGCTCGGGCAGCATTTCCGGCAACTCTTGATAGCGTCGCATCCAGCGCCGGTCGATCCGGTCCTTGAGCCGCCACAGATAGGCGCCACGCGCGGCGAACGGCCCGCGCGAGGCGACCGCGCCTCGGTCCCCGGTGCCGATCAGGGCGAGGCCCTGTCGCTGCGGCACGAAATGCCGCAACCGCTGCCCGGCGAGCGCGCGGCGCAGATTGGCGGCGAGCGGCGGCCCCTGGCGCACCGCGTAGACCCCGGCCTTCTCGCGCGGATGGGCGAGCATCGTCGCGACATCGCCGGCGGCGAAAACCCGCGGGTCGGCGGGCGAGCGCAGGGTCTCGTCGATCGCGACAAAGCCGGCCTCGGTCAACGGCAGCCCGGTGTCGGCGAGCCAAGCGGCGGCGCCGGCCTCGGTCACCCACAAGGCTTCGTCGAAAGCGACGCGCCGGCCCGCGGCGCAGAGCAGTACTCCCGGCTCGACTTGAATGACCGGGCTCTCGCTCAGCAATGCGACGCCGCGCTCGGCGAAGATCCGCTCGAACAGATGTCGGACCCGGCGGTTGTGCGAGGGCAGCAGCGCCTCGCCGGTCACGAGCGTCACATCCGCCGCCAAGCCCAACGCGCG
Organism: uncultured Alphaproteobacteria bacterium; assembly: GCA_963755435.1. Classification (GTDB taxonomy): domain Bacteria; phylum Pseudomonadota; class Alphaproteobacteria; order ATCC43930; family CGMCC-115725; genus AP-15. The sequence continues at coordinate 52,078 of CAVWJX010000005.1, read as the reverse complement.
GAGGCGATGTTGCGCCGACAATGCGAGCTCGACGCCACCGGCGCCGCCGCCGACGATGGCGAGGCGCAGCCGCGGCAGCTGCCGGGCGCGAGCCAGCAAGGCTTCCCAGCGCGCCGCGAAATCGGCGATCGGCTTGACCGCGATCGTGTACTCGACGGCGCCCGGAACATCATGCGCGCGCGGCGCCGAACCGATATCGAGCGAGACCAGATCGTAGCGGATCGGCGGGTGGCCGCGGCACCGCACCCGGCATTGGCTGCGGTCGAGGCCGGTCGCCTCGTCGCGGACCAGCCGGGCGCCGGCTAAGCGCGTGAGGCGTCCGAGATCGATGTGGCACTCGTCAAAGCGGTAATGCCCGGCGACCCAGCCCGGCAGCATCCCCGAATAGGGGGTTTCGACGTCGCGGGCGACCAGCGTCACGCGCACCCCCGGCATCGGCCGCATGCCAAAGCTCTTTAGCACCCGGACATGGGCGTGCCCGCCACCGATAAGGACCAGGTCCTGGGCGATTGCAACTTCTTGCCGCATCGCCCGACTATGCCGCAGCCGGGTTCGGAAGACGAGCCGGATTGGTGGCGTCTTCGAGCGCTGCGCCGGGTCTCGCCGACGCGCGGAGCATATCAGCCAGACGGCATAGCTGCTTTACGATTTGCCGCAGCGCACGATCGGCTTGGCCGCAGCCGGCGCCCCCGCCGGCCCGGAATGTACGGGAGCCCGGTGATGCTGCGCAGCCGCGACCAGATCAGCCAAGACAAGTTCTTTGGCCCGCTGACCGAGGCCATTCTCGAGCGCGACCAGCCGTGTACCGCCGATTTGTTTTTTCGCATGGTGGCGCGCGAGGGACGCACGGTCGGCGACGCGCTCGCCGTGGTCACCGCGGCCGAGGCGCCGTTTGTCCAGGTGCCGAGCCACATCAACGTCAGGGACGGGCAGGTCTCGCTGATCAACAACGACCACACCATCCTCGGGCTGCGCGCGTCCTCTTATCTGATGCCATATCTGCCGGAAAAATACCGGCTGCTGCCGCTGCTGCAGAGCGTGTGGTATATCCCGGCCGGGCTCGACATCTGGAACCAGCTCCTCGGCAAATACCCCGGCCGCTACGCGACCATGAAGGGCATGAACGTGCCGCCGCCGAGCTACGGGCCGGTGGTGTGGCAGCAGGACCACGAGCCGATCCGCGAGGACGGGACGGTCGAGGAGCGGCTCCACTCCCAGATGATCGCCACGGTCAGCGGCGACGCGCAGCGCTCCTATGGTCTCTTCCTGGGCCTCGCCGAGGACCGGCAATTGCGCCCGCTGCTGCGCGAACAGATCGAATTTCTCGGCCTGATCGATTTGCAGGATACCGTGGTCGGTCGCAAGGCGCGTAATACCGGCCACAAGGCGATCCGCGCCCGCGCCATCACCGACCTCGCCGATGTGATCGGCTGGGACGAGGCGCACGGTGTCTATTACATGGGCGTCCCGGATATGGCGGTCGGCCCGCTCTACTATTCGCTATACGATTCGGTCTGTGTGCGGATCACCGCCGAGTTCCCCGACGCCGGCAAAAGTCTGGGCCAGACCAACCGCACCCCACTCACCCCCGCCGAGGTTGAGGCGATGGTCGAGGAGCTGATGACCGCCGATCTCGACACGGTCTGGAACTCCTTGACCGGCCACCTGAAAAACGGCACGTCGATCAAGAGCCTCGGCGATACGATCCAGATCGCCGCCGCCGAGCTGATCCTGCGCACCACGGTGCCGCGCCAGTTTACCAATGGCCAGCACCCGTTCGACTACTGCAACGTCGCCAACAACTGGATGCGGACCCGCGACAACCCATACCAGCCGCGCATCCTCTATCTGATGGCGAGCTTCATCAACGACGTGGCGCACGAGAACAAGCTATACCGCTCGGTCATCGAGGACGAATGCGCCGGGTTCGACGGATCGGGCCGCGCAGCCTCGGCATTGCTGGGCGAGCTCGACGAGGCGATCATGGCGTTGGACTACCCGCGCGCCACCGCGGTCGCCGCCGCCTATCTCAAATCGGGCGCCGATCGCCGCGCCTATCAAGAGACCGTGGCCTTGTGCGCCTGCCGCTTTCAGGACGACCCGCACAACCAGAAGATCACGGTCTCGACCTTCGAGGAATACGGCCAGAACTCGACCCACCTGCGCGACCGCCTGCTGCTGGCGACGCCGCGCCTGCTCGCCGGCTGGCTCAAAATGCCCGGCGAGCGCGAATGCCATGCCCGCTTCGAAAAGGAGTGGATCAACAACTGAGCAGCCGGACTTGCATCGCAGGCCGCCCGGATAAAGCCAAGCGGTGGTGCCCAGGGGAGGAATTGAACCACCGACACACGGATTTTCAGTCCGTTGCTCTACCAACTGAGCTACCTGGGCGCTCCGGCGAGCGGCGCTTATAGAAGAGGTGGCGGCCCGATGTCCAGCCGCTCGATGACCGATGTCGCGCCGCCGCTCCCTCGATCGGAGGGCTCGGTCGAAGAGGATGACGGCGCCGGCTGGCATCCGCCGAAACCCTCGATGATCTCGGTCAGAACCGCGGCGCGCAGCTTGTTGCGCTTCCAACCGCTCCGCAAGCCGGGGTGCCGAACCCTACTCGTCGGCCGCCGCCGCATCCCCCGGCGCGGCCATCATCGCCTCGGCGACGAGCCCGGCATTGGCGCGGATCGCGCGCTCGATCGCCTCGCCGATTTCGCCATGCTCGCGCAGGTAGGCCTTGGCGTTTTCGCGGCCCTGGCCGACCCGCTGGCCATCATAGGAGAACCACGAACCCGATTTCTCGACGACCCCGGCCTGCACCCCGAGATCGATCAATTCGCCGCGCTTGGAGACGCCCTCGCCGTACATGATGTCGAAATCGACGACCTTGAACGGCGGCGCCATCTTGTTCTTGACGACCTTGACCCGGGTCTGGTTGCCGATCACCTGATCGCGTTCCTTGATCGCGCCGATGCGGCGGATGTCGAGCCGGACCGAGGCGTAGAATTTGAGCGCGTTGCCGCCGGTCGTGGTCTCCGGATTGCCGAACATGACCCCGATCTTGTGGCGGATCTGATTGATGAAGATCACGGTCGCCCGCGACCGCGAGATCGAGCCGGTGAGCTTGCGCAGGGCCTGGCTCATCAGCCGGGCGTGCAGACCCATATGGCTGTCGCCCATCTCGCCTTCGAGCTCGGCGCGCGGCACCAGTGCCGCGACCGAATCGATGACCAGCACGTCGATCGCGCCGGAACGGACCAGGGTGTCGGTAATTTCGAGCGCCTGCTCGCCGGCATCGGGCTGCGAGATCAATAGGTCATCGACATTGACCCCGAGCTTTCGGGCATAGGCCGGGTCGAGCGCGTGCTCGGCGTCGATAAAAGCGCAGGTGCCGCCGGCGCGCTGCGCCTCGGCGATGACGTGCAAGGCGAGGGTGGTCTTGCCCGAACTCTCCGGCCCGTAGATCTCAACCACCCGGCCGCGCGGCAATCCGCCGATGCCGAGCGCGATGTCGAGCCCGAGCGAACCAGTCGAGATCACCTCGACGTCGCCCGTCGTCTCGTGCGAGCCGAGCTTCATGATCGAACCTTTGCCAAAGGCTCGTTCGATCTGGCCGAGTGCGGCGTCCAGAGCCCGCTGCTTGTCCATCGCTTCCTTGTCCAAAAGACGCAACGCCGCCTGCATGCCGAGGCCCTCCGTTATTTCACAGCCGGCGGCGCGGTACAACGCGAGCCGACAGGGTCAATGTACCTGATTTGTTCCGAATTGCAATCACCAATGCGCCGAGTGCGCCGCAGCGTCGCCGACGACGTCCTTAACCTTAACAGCTAATTGCCTCAAGCTGAACGGCTTGGCCAAAAAATGAATCTCGCTATCGCTGCCGAGGCGTTGCCGGAACGTATCCTCGGCGTAGCCGGAGATGAAGATCACCTTGATCTCGGGATCGATCCGCCGCACCTCACGGACCAGCGTCGGCCCATCCATCTGCGGCATCACCACATCGCTGATCAACAGGTCGACCTTGGCGCTCGCGTCGCGGATCAGATCGAGCGCGGTTTCGCCGCTTTTGGCCTCGATCACCCGGTAGCCCTTGTTGCGCAGCGCGCGCGCGCCAAACATCCTGACCGCGTCGTCGTCCTCGACCAGCAGCACCGTGCCGGCGCCAGTCAGATCCTTGGGGATGGCCGGCTCGATAGCGTCTGCGCGGGCCCCCGCAGCGGCCTCGCTCGCACGGTGGCGCGGGAGATAAATCTCGAATACGGCTCCGCGGCCGGGCTTGCTATCGACAAAGACAAACCCGCCGGTCTGCTTGACGATGCCGTAGACCGTCGACAGACCAAGACCGGTGCCGGAGCCGACCTCCTTGGTCGAAAAGAAAGGCTCGAAAATGCGCGCCAGATTGTCGGGCGCGATGCCGAGCCCAGTGTCGGCCACCTCGATCAGCACGTAATCTCCGCCCGGCATGACCTCGTGCCCGCGCCGCACCGCGGTCGAATGGGAGAGATTGGCGGTGCGGATCGTCAACTGCCCGCCGTTCGGCATCGCGTCGCGAGCATTGACCGCAAGATTGATCACCACCTGTTCGAGCTGGCCTTGATCGACCTTGACCAGGCCGAGATCGCGGCCATGCTCGAATTCGAGCGTGATGTTCTCGCCGATCAGCCGCCGCAGCAGGTGGGCGAGCTCGACCAGCACGTCGGTAATGTCGAGGATCCGAGGCTGCAAGGTCTGCTGCCGCGAGAACGCCAGCAACTGACGCACCAGATTGGCGGCGCGGTTGGCGTTCTGCTTGATCTGCATGATGTCAGCAAAGGCCGGGTCGCCGGGCCGCGAGCGCAACAGCAGCAGGTCACAAAAGCCGATCATCGCGGTCAACAGATTATTGAAATCATGCGCGACACCGCCGGCGAGTTGGCCGACCGCTTGCATCTTCTGCGATTGCACAAACTGCGCTTCGAGGCTTTTCTGCTCGGTAACGTCGATCAGATAAAGCATCAGGTTGCCCCCCTCGGCCTCGGGGTTGGCGCCGCCGCTTTCACCGGTTGCAGCGGGGCACGGCCCGGCCGCGTCCGGCGCGCCGGCCAACAGTGCCGCGCCATCGCCTGCCGGATCATCTTCTTCATCGTCGAGCCAATTCAGCAGTAGGACCAGAGTGCGTTCGCGCGGGCGCTCCAGGGGGATTTCGATCGGCTCAGGGTCAACCGTTCCGTGCACCGCCGCCGCGAGCCTAGCGGCAATCGAAGGACGCTCGGTCTCGGCGAAGAAACCGGTGAGTTCGGCGCCGTTCAATTGCTGCGGCGGGGCGCCAAGTAGATCACCCGCCGCACGGTTTGCCTCGACGAACCGGCCGAACCGATCGATTACGGCGATGCCGACCGGGGCGTTGGCGAATAGCCGCTGAAAGGGTTCGCGAGACGCGCGCGGGAGGGCAGCCGCGATGGGCTCGGCGGCGAGCCCGGCATGGTTCCGGTCGCCGGTAAACGATGTCCCGGCGGCATCGCTCGCGCGGCCGAACCGGAGAGATGATCCGGCGCTCCCGCTGAGCGCAGCAAAGGCAACGGCGACCACAACGGCGACCAGCGCCGCAAGACCGAATGGCGCCACCACCGCCCACCAGGGTGGCGAACCGAGGACGGTAGGAGCGATCGACAGCACCGCCAAAACGCTGCCGGCGAGAACCACCAGCGCTGCCGGCGCCAGCCATGCCCGCCATGCCGGTTGTGCCGCGGCTCGCCGCGCCGGCGCGCCGTAATCGATATTGCCGCTCGATCGGCCGCCCTGAGCCGTCTCAGCTTTGCCCGCCACGTTGCGCGTCCTCGAGCGGCTGTCAATCGCCCGAGACTACCACAGATAGGTTAAGAATGCTATCTGTACAATCATCCCGTGGGCTGGCGCCGCTGCCCCATTGCTGCACCGCAGCCCATGTTGCGCCGGCGGTCGTCGGGCGCGAGGCCGTACCCGCCGGGCGTCAGTCGTCGCGGTGGGTTCGTTCCATGCGCTCGTGGCGCTCCTGGGCTTCGATGCTGAGCGTCGCGATCGGCCGGGCCTCGAGACGGCGGATCCCGATCGGCTCGTCGGTCTCCTCGCACCAGCCATAGGTGCCATGTTCGATGCGCTCAAGCGCGGCGTCGATCTTCGAGATCAGCTTCCTCTCTCGCGCCCGGGTACGCAGCTCGATCGCGCGCTCGGCTTCGAGGGTGGCGCGATCGGTCAGATCCGGTTTGAGCAGGCTCTCCTCCTTCAGGTGCTGCAAGGTATCCGACAATTCGGCCAGCAGCGCGGCGCGCCATAGCAACAGCTTCTGCCGGAAATATTCGACCTGCAGCGGGCTCATAAAATCTTCATCGTCGGACGGACGATAGTCTGGCGGAAGCGGCGGACGCATCGGTTTCCCCGGACCTCCGTAATTGAAGCGCCGGAGTATATGAATCGGCCGATCGCGCTTCAAGCACCGCCATCCGGGTCGAGGACATTGATTTCGCAAACATTTCGCCATGCGATTGCAACCTTAGAGAGCATACGGCCGGACCGGCCGAGATCGAGATCCTTAAGCTTGGATCTCGGGGCACGCCGGTCGATGCTATTCTTTCTAAAATACCATTCGCTCTTCTAAAGCAGATGGCTTTCACGCGTAAAGATACCTGCAGCAGAGTACCGACGGTTTGACGTAGGGATTCTTTAAGGGGTTGCGGTCTATTCTGTTGCCATGGACGAGAACGGAACCAAGTCGGGCCCCGCCGCGGAAACTACCTTACCCGCAGCAGATACCAAGCGATGGGTCGCGCGCCGCAAGGCGGTGATCGTCAGCGCCGTGCGCACCGGGGCGCTCAGCCTCGATGAGGCTTGCCGCCGCTACCAGCTTTCGGTGGAAGAGTTTCATGCCTGGCAGCAGGCGATCGAGGCGCACGGCGTCGCCGGGTTGCGGGTCACCCGGTTGCAGATCTATCGCGACGGGCCGCCGTTGCGCCGGATCAAGCCGCGCTTTTGAGCCGATCCACCGCCGGGCCGGCGCTTGAACTCGGCGGCGGGTATCGCGCGGGCGCAGCCAGCGCCGGACCGGCGGGCCAAAGCGCTACTCGGCATCGATTATGCGCTTCGGGGCGGAATCAGAGCGCTGGGCGCGCGCGGATATCGCCGCCGATCTTGCGCGCCAGAAACTGGCCGTCGCTCGCCGTACCCAGAAACCGGCCGTTGTCAACGACGACCTTGCCGCGCAGCATCGTCATGCTCGGCCAGGCCGCGACCTCGTGACCCTCCCACGGAGTATAGTCGGTCTCGTGCAGATCCTCCTTGCGCAGCACCCGCCGGGCCTGTGGGTCGAGCAGCACGATATCGGCGTCGGAGCCGACCGCCAGCGCCCCTTTCCGGGGATAGAGGCCCATGATCCGCGCAGCATTCGATGACACCAATCCGACAAAGTCGGCGAGAGTGTAGCCGCGATTCTCGACCATGTGCGTGTACATCAACGAGAGGCGCGGCTCGACCCCCGAATTGCCGCCTGTGGTGTCGTCGATCCGCCGGCCCTGCAGCTTGATCTGCAGCGGGCAGCACACCTCGTCGGTGGCGATCGCCTGGATCGCGCCATGCCGCGTCGCCGCCCACAGCGCCTCCTGATCCTTGGCGAATTTGAGCGACGGGTAGGTATGGAACATCTGCCCGCCCGGCCGCTTGTAGTCCTCGGCGTTGTAGAGCAGGTATTGGTGCAGGGTCTCGCCATAGATCGGAAATCCCTTCGCCCGTGAGCCGGCGATCGCCGCGGCTCCGGTCGCGGCCGAGACATGGACCATATAAAGAGCAGCACCCTCGACATTCTCGGCCAGCCGGATCACTCGGTTGAACGACAAATCCTCGCTCAACGTGTTGTGCACCTCAGCCATGTTCTCGAAGCCGACCCGATCCTCGCGGATCAGCTTCTCGTACATGTGCATGACGATGTCGTTGTCCTCGGCATGGATCGCGGCCAGGCCGCCCCTGGCGCCAAGGATTTTCAGCACCTCCCAGATGTCACCGAACTGCACCATCCGGCCCAGCCGGTTCGGGCGGATGTCGGTGGTGAACATCTTGACCGAGGCGTGCCCCGCCTGGATCGCCTCGGGCAAGGCGCCGAGCACGCCCTGGGACAACTTGCCGTGCAGCAGCAGGTGGAAGCCATAGTCGCAACAGCACGCTCCGGCCCATTCGCGCTGGCGCGTCTCGATCGATTGCGGCAACGGTTGGTCGGGCGGGCACGGGGCGAAATCGATCAGGGTCGTGGTTCCGCCATGAAGCGCGGCGCGGCTGACCTGCTCCGGCGGCGCGCTCAGCAGGTCCTCGTTGCGACCCGGAAACGGGATTGGCGAACTGCAATGGATGTGCGGGTCGACCCCACCCGGAATGACGATTTTCCCGCCGGCGTCGACGGTCCGTGCGGCGCCGATCGCGGTGAGGCTGCCCGGCGCGCCGATCGCCACAATCTTGCCGCCGGCAATGCCCAGATCGGCGGTCTCGGTCGCGGTCGGCATCACCGCCAAGCCCCCCGAGACGATCAGGTCGAACATCCGCCGCTCCCTTTCGAGCCACGTCCACCGATCCGCTCGGCCGAGCGGATCGGTGGCCAGTCTGCCGGGGTTCAGCCGCCGCCGTCCAGGCTATTTCGCCGGCGGCGCGGGCGGCACCAGTCCCGACGGACGGTAAACGGCGCCGAAACCGCGAGCCGGCTGTGCCACTGCGCCGCGTAGGCGGCGGCCACCGCGGGCGAGGCGACGAGGTTCAGATCCTCGGAGTTGCGCGCCGCGTTGCGGGTCCAGTTGTAGGAGCCCATCAAAGTCAGCGCGCCATCGATCACCATCACCTTGGCGTGGGCGATCGGCACCGCGTGGTCGATCCAGATCGGGGTTCCGGCCCGAGCCAGCGCTTCAAGCCCGGCTTTGCGCTCGCAAGGCGCTCTTTTGTCGGCGATCAGGCGGACGTCGACGCCGCGTTCGCGGGCGCGCAAGAGAGCCTCGACGATGCCGGCGCCGATCGTCAGGTTGTAGGCGCTGACCAGGATCTGGCGCCGCGCCAAGTCGATTGCGCCTACGGCAAAGCCGGCACAATCCTCCTCAGGGGCAAAGCAGACGGCGATAGCGGCTCCAGGCGCCGTCGCCGCCGCCGGCAGCCGCGCCGATACAATCTGGAACGCCAGCCATAGGGACGCCGATATCACGCCCCACAACATAGGGCGCAGACGTTAAGCACCCCTCTACGCCTGCGGCACAGCGACGCCGGTCAGCCTTCCGTCGCAACCCGGAGAGGGCAGTCAGTCGCGCCGGCTCAAAAATCGGTGCAGCGGCCATTGTATTCCCAATCGCCGTAGCGGGTTGGCTCGGGCCCCTTCGGCCCACCGATTTCCTTCGGCAGCGGCGCCGGCGCCCTCGACGGCACGGGCGTCTCAGCGGCGAAGCCGGGCGCGTGAGGCGCATCTTTTTCGTGCTGGCAAGCGTCCATGATCAAAATGTGGCAACGCCCGCCGATCGTCTCAACCCCGGCCCGCCACCCCATATCCATCAAAGCCGGCCTGGAACCAAGCTCAGCCGGTGGCGTTTCGATGCGACACCGTGATTCAATCGGCCCCCGAGCTCAGGCCAGCCCATACCAAGTATGCCAGTTTCCGCAACAGCAGAACATTTGACGTCCCAAGCGCCGACTGCGCGCCACGCTGCGCTCGAGCTAATCGGCTCGGTCCTGCGTCGCAGGCGTCCGCTCGACGAGGCGATCGAGGAATGCCCGTCGATGCGCCAGCTGTCAGGACGGGACCGCGCCTTCGCCCGCCTGCTCGTCGCCACCGCATTGCGTCGGCTCGGCCAGGTCGATGCGCTGATCGCTCGGTGTCTAAGCACGCCGCTGGCGCCGCGGGCCGCCGCAGTTCACGACATCTTGCGGCTCGGCGTCGCCCAGCTGCTGTTTTTGCGAACGCCGGCGCATGCTGCGGTGGCGACCAGCGTCGATCTCGCGCACAGCCTCGGCTTTCTCTCTCATAAAGGGCTGGTCAACGCCGTGCTCCGCCGGCTCAGCATCGAGGGCGCCGAGCGGATCGCAGCGCAGGATGCCGCTCGGCTCAACACTCCGGACTGGCTGTGGCGGTCGTGGAGCTGCAGCTATGGCGCCGAAACCGCCCGCGCGATCGCCACGGCACATATGAAAGAAGCACCGCTCGACCTGACCCTGCGCAAAGACGCCGAGGCCTGGTGCGACCGGCTGCAGGCAACCTTGCTGCCGACCGGAACCTTGCGCCGGCCGGCCGGCGGCTCGGTCGCAGCACTCCCAGGTTACGCCGAAGGCGCCTGGTGGGTTCAAGACGCCGCCGCCGCGCTGCCGGCACGGCTGTTTGGCGACCTCTCCGGTCGCGAGGTCGTCGACATGTGCGCGGCTCCGGGCGGCAAAAGCGCCCAACTCGCCATTGCCGGAGGGCGGGTCACCGCGGTCGACCGCTCGACCCGCCGCCTCGATCGACTGGTCGCTAATTTCGGCCGGCTCGGGCTGCCGATCGAAGCGGTCGCAGCCGACGCTTTGACGTGGCGCCCCACGCGCTCGATCGACGCGGTTCTGCTCGATGCTCCATGCACCACCACCGGCGCCATTCGCCGTCATCCGGACGTGCCCCATCTGAAGGCGCCGGAGGACGTCGCCCGGCTCGCCGTGGTTCAGGAGAATCTGCTGCACGCCGCGGTCGAGATGCTGCGGCCGGGTGGGACCCTGGTTTATTGCACCTGCTCGCTCGAGCCGGAGGAAGGGCCGCAGCGCATCGAGGCGCTATTGCGCAGCGGCGCGCCGGTGGCGCGTCAGGCGATCCAGGCCGCGGAGGTCGGGGCCGACCCCGAATGGATCACCCTCGACGGCGATCTGCGGACTTTGCCCTGCCATTTCGCCCAATACGACGGGGTCGACGGCTTCTTCTGCGCGCGGCTCGTCAAATGCAGGGACGCATCCGGGTAAATCTTACGCCGGCCGGCTCGCGCAGCTGGCACCGTCGCCCCGGCGGCTTGCAGCTTGCCAGTTTCCTTGTTAGTGAAGCGGCATGGGCTCCCGCTCGTCCGGCACGCCATTTGCGACCCTGGCCGCGCCCCTCGTCGCGTCTTTTGGGCGTGCGGTCGCGGTCGAGGACCAGGCCGATGAAAATTGCTGCAGGCAACAGTGAAGGCCCGGTGGCCGGGCGCCTCGGCCGGGATGCGCCGCGGCTGACGGCCCGACTGGCTCGGGCCGTGCTGAGGACGGTCTCCCCCACCCGATTTTATCGCCATACCCTGATCGGCCGAGTTCCCGCCGATCTCAGCCTAAAGCTCGGTCAGGCCTGGCCGGGCGACCCGCAGCGCGGCGCGGCGATCGCCGCCGGCGAGATCGAGCTCGCCGGCGAGTTGGTGCGCGAGCCTCAGCCACGCTGGTTCCCGGCCGAAGCGGGGACCGACTGGCTCGCCGCCTGGCACGGCTTTGCCTGGCTCTCGGATCCGATCGCGGCCGGGACCGCCGCCCGCGATGCGGCACGTGAGCTGGTTCAGAGTTGGCTCGCCGAGGAGATCGCCTGGCATCCGGTCGCCTGGCGTTCCGACGTGTTGGCGACCCGAATATTCGCCTGGATCACCCATTTCCACGATCTCGCCGGAGGCGATCGCGACCCGGCGCTGCGCCGCGCGATGCTGGCGAGCCTCGCCGCCCAGCTGCGTCATCTCGCTCGCACGGCGGCTTGGGAGCTCGACGGCGCGGCGCGGCTGCGCGCGCTGAAAGGGCTGATCGTCGGGCTTGTGGCACTCGGCGGCTCGGCCGGCCGGCTGAACAAGGCGTTGAGGTCGCTCGAGCGCGAGATGCCGGCGCAGATCCATCCCGATGGCGGCCACCTCTCGCGCAGCCCGTCAAACCAGCTGCGGGTCCTGCAGGATCTGGTCGACATCCGCAGCGCGCTGCGCGCGGCCCAGATCGAGACACCGGGCGCGGTCCAGGACGCGATCGGGCGGATGGCGCCGATGCTTCGTCTGTTCCGCCACGGCGACCGCCGGCTCGCGCTGTTCAACGACTCACTCGAGGAGGACGGGGTCATCATCGATCTGGTGCTTACCCGGTCGGAAACCAGGGGACGCGCTCCGGCTCATGCGCCCAACAGCGGCTTTGAACGGCTGCAGGCCGACAGCAGTCTGGTCGTGGTCGACGTCGGCAGGCCGCCGCCCGCCGGCTTCGACGAGCATGCCCATGCCGGGGCGCTGTCGTTCGAGATGAGCCACGGTCGCGACCGCATCATTGTCAATTGCGGTGCCTATCGCGGCCCCAAGCCGAATTGGTGGCGAGTGTCCCGCTCCAGCGCCGCCCATTCGGTGCTGGTCGTTGCCGATACCAACTCGGCCGAGATCCGCGACGACGGCCTGCTCGGCCGCACGCCCGCCTCGGTCGCCTGCGAGCGGGCCGAGCACGAGGGCCAGCAATGGATCTCGGCGACACATGACGGCTACCGGGACCGTTTTGGCCTGACCTACACCCGCGAATTGTTTCTCGCCGCCGATGGCGCCGACCTGCGCGGCGAGGATCGGCTAAGCGGACGACCCGGGGCGGCCTTCGCGGTGCGCTTTCATTTGCACCCTTCGGTCGAGGCTTCGCTGGTCGAAGGCGAAAGTGCCGCCCTGCTGCGCTTGCCGGGCGGATCGCTGTGGCGGCTGCGCGCCTCCGGCGCCGAGATGGCCCTGGGCGAGAGCATCTATCTGGGATCGGGCGAGGCGCGTAAGACCCAGCAGCTGGTGCTGAGTGGAACCGCGGCACCAGGCGGCACCAATGTGCGCTGGGCCTTGCGCCGCGAGCCGCCGCCGGCCGCCGCCGGTTAGCTTGCACCATCAGCTCGCCCCGGGGACCGCGCATCTCGGCAGCGGCGACGCGATCGCAGCGGCGGCAATCTTGGCCGCGACGGCACTTCTCGGCGGCCTCGCCACCCGGGCGCTGATCCCGGTTCTGCGCCGCCGCGATGTGCTCGATCGCCCGAACGAGCGCTCCTCTCATACCGTCCCGATCCCGCGCGGCGGCGGCATCGCGCTGGTCGGGACGGTACTGCTGGCCTGGCTCGCGCTGTGTGCTGCCGGGCGGGTCTCGCCGGCGATCCCCATCGTCGCGCTCGCCACTGTGCTGCTGGCAACCATCTGTTGGATCGATGATTTGCGCGGTCTCTCGCCGGCGACGCGGCTCGCCGCGCAAGCCGCCGCGGTGGCGCTCGGCCTCTATGTCCTGCCGGGCGGCGGCAACGCGATCGAGGGCTTTCTCGGCGTCCCGACATATTTCGCGGCGGCCGGGCTGCTATGGGTGTGGTGGATCAATCTGTTCAACTTCATGGACGGAATCGACGGGCTTGCCGGCAGCGAAGCGGCGGCGATCGGCGGCGGCCTTCTGCTATCCGCCAGCCTTGGCAGCGGGGTCCATCCGGCATTGGCCTTGCTCGCCGCCGCGATCCTCGGCGCGGCCCTCGGCTTTCTCGCCTCGAACTGGTCGCCGGCGCGGATTTTTCTCGGTGATGTCGGCAGCGCGCCGCTCGGCTATCTGACCGGATTTCTGCTGGTCGGCCTCGCCGCCCGCGGTTCCTGGCGGGTGGCACTGATCCTGCCGCTCTATTTTCTCGCCGACGCGACGATCACCTTGCTGCGGCGCCTCGCCCGCGGTGAGCGGGTGTGGCAGGCCCATCGCCGGCATTTCTATCAGCAGGCGGTGCAAAAGGGGCTCGGCCATGCCGCCGTGGTCCGCCGAGTGATTGCCGCCGATTTGTTGCTGATCGGCTGCGGCTGGGCGGCCGAGAACGGCTGGGGCGGACTGGCCCTCGGCGCTGCGTTCGCGATCGTGGCGGTGCTGCTGGTGGTGCTTGCCGCTGGAAGCTGAACCGCACCCGCAGGCTTGTTCCCGGCCTCCGCCGATCCTATACCCGTCCCATGAACGCTTCCCCGCAAAAGATCCGCCGCGCGCTCGTCTCGGTCAGCGACAAGAGCGGGATCGTCGCCTTTGCCGGTGCACTCGCGGCGCGCGGTATCGTCCTGGTCTCGACCGGGGGCTCGGCGCAGACCCTCGCCGCGGCCGAGCTGCCGGTCAGCGAGGTCGCGACGGTCACCGGCGTGGCAGAGTTTCTCGACGGCCGGGTCAAGACTCTGCACCCGGCGATCCATGGCGGCCTTTTGGCGCGCCGCGACCGGGCGGACCACCTCGCCGCCTTGGCCGAACGCGGCATCGAGCCGATCGATCTGCTAGTGTGCAACCTCTACCCGTTTGCCGAGACCGTTGCCGCGGGCGCCGACCATGACGACTGCATCGAACACATCGATATCGGCGGCGTTGCACTGATCCGCGCCGCAGCCAAGAACCATGACGCAGTCACGGTGGTGACCGATACCGCCGATTATGGCCCGGTGCTGGCCGAGCTCGCGGCCGGGGACGGCGCGGTCAGCCCGGAGCTGCGGCGCAGGCTTGCGGGCAAAGCTTATGCCGCGACTGCCAGCTATGATGCGGCGATCGCCCAATGGCTAAGGCGCGACGACGCGGAGACCTTCCCAGAGACCTTGGTCGTCGCCGGGCGGCGCGGCCAGCTTCTGCGCTACGGCGAGAACCCGCATCAGATGGGCGCGTTCTACCGCGCCGGCGAGCCGCGTCCGGGTGTCGCCAGCGCCCGCCAGCTGCACGGCAAGGAGCTTTCCTACAACAATTACGCCGACGCTGACGCCGCATTCGAGCTGATTGCCGAGTTCGCACCACCGGCGGTGGCGATTGTCAAACACGCCAACCCGTGCGGCGTCGCCGTCGCCGCGAGCCTGCGCGAGGCCTGGGACAGGGCTCTCGCCTGCGACCCGCAGAGCGCCTTTGGTGGGGTCGTGGCGCTCAACCGGCCGCTCGACGCGGCCACCGCCGAGGCGATCGGTCGGATTTTTGTCGAAATCGTCATCGCCCCCGAGACCGAGCCGGAAGCCGCGGCGATCCTTGCCCGCAGGACCGGTTTACGGCTACTGGTTACCGGGGCGATGCCCGACCCGGCCGCGGCGGGCTTCGGGCTTCGCTCGGTGTCGGGCGGCATTTTGGTCCAGCAGCGCGACCGGGCAGCGCTCACCCGCGACGGCCTGCGCACCGTCACCCGCCGCGCGCCCAGCGACGCCGAGATCGCTGATCTGCTGTTCGCTGACATCGTGGCCAAGCACGTCAAGTCGAATGCGATCGTGTTCGCCCGCGACGGCGCCGCGCTCGGCATCGGCGCCGGCCAGCCGAGCCGCGTCGACAGCGTGCTGATCGCCGCCCGAAAGGCGGCGGAAATGGGCCGGGCGGATGGAGTGTCGCTGCCCCGGACGCATGGCACGGTGCTGGCTTCCGACGCCTTCTTCCCGTTCGCCGACGGGCTCGAAGCGGCGATTTCGGCCGGGATCACCGCGGCAATCCAGCCCGGCGGCTCGGTGCGCGACGCTGAGGTCATCGCCGCCGCCGACCGCGCCGGCATCGCCATGGTGTTCAGCGGCCGGCGCCACTTTCGCCATTGAAGCGGCCGGCGCGGCTTACTTACGTGAAAGCCTACGGAAGAACCCGCGAGTAGATGAAATAAGCCCTGAACGCGCTCTTCAGCAATTTTGCTAATCGAGCCTGCCGTCGTCTATGCGCCGGATCAGCATGCAGGTAAGCTGGTGCGGTTCGGCTGCAGAGGTCATCTGCGGCTGCGCGAGCCGATCGCTCTGGCACCACACCTCGCCGGCCCAGAACCGCCAATATTCTTGCGCCACGATCCGCGCTGCCGGTGCCGACGCCATCCACTGATCGACTGTAGCGCGATTGTAGCTCGCGCAACGATAGTGCTGCGGCTGACCGAGGTCACCACCAGGCAACTGATAGACATCCTCGACATAGCGCCTTTCGTTGTAAGGGCAGGTCAACACCAGATGACCGCCTGGCGCCAGAAGATCGATCATCGACCGGAAGGCTGCCGTTGCATCATCGATGTGCTCGATCACGCTGATGCAGCTGATCAGGTCAAACCCGGGCCGCAAGGTCGCAGGCCGGCGGATATCATCGTTGACCACATGCCAGTGGCGGTTGACGAGGCTGCGGCTGCCTCGGCCCCAGTAGTCCGAGAGGTTGTCCACAGCGGTGACGTGGCAGCCGCAGTTGCGCAATACCGCCGGCAGCGGGCTCTCCCCCGGTCCGACATCGAGCACGCTCGCCGGCCGCAGATCGTGCACGCATTTGAGCAGGAACCGAAGCTCGACCGGGCGCTCGTTGATCGGGCGGGCGTGCTGCGCCTCAGCGCTCGAGCGGAGGATCCGTCGGATATATTGCTCACCAAGCCAATGAACTGCGGCTTTCACCATGCGTCCTCATCACTTCGCTACGTCGGCGGGCAGTCGATCGTGGCAGCTCGTCAACAAATGATGTGCGCGTCAGGTGACGCGGATGTTTTTGAATTGCCAGGGATCGTCGCGGTCGAGATCTTCGGCAAATAGGGTTTCGCGGCCGTCGAGCGGGGTCCAACTGCCGCGGACGCCGACCAGCTCCCCGAGATAGGGACGGGCAATGTCGAGAACCCGGCCGAAATCGAGGTCCTCCGGCTCGACGATGCCGGCGCGCGGATGCTCCAAGGCCCAGACCACGCCACCCAGCGCCGCCGCGGTCACCTGCAAAGAGGTTGCGTTGTTGTGCGGCGCCACCCGCCGCGCCTCCTCGATCGAGAGCCGCGAGCCGAACCAATAGACCCCGCCGGGCGCGCCCATCAGCAGCACCCCGAGCTCGTCGATGCCGGCGGTGATCTCGTCCATAAGCAGCCGCTTGCGCGGCTGCAGCCGCCAGTTCTTGCCGGCGAACTCGTGCAGGCTGAGGACGGCGCCGTCGCACGGGTGATAGGCATAGTGGCAGGTCGGGCGGTAGCGCACTTCGCCGCCATCGGCGACGGTCAGAAAATCGGCGATCGATATCGACTCGCCGTGGGTGATCAGAAAGCCGTGATAGGGGCCCTCGAGCGGCGTCCAGCTGCGCACCCGCGTCGCCGCACCGGGGCGCAGCAGATAGATCGCCGCGCCGCTGCCGAAATCGTGGCGCCTGCCATCGGCCGGAAAATGCCGTTCGTGGGTCCCCCAGCCGAGCTCGGCCGGCTGCGAGCCCTCGCTAACAAAACCGTCGATCGACCAGGTATTGACGAACTCGCCCGGCTCCTTTGGCGCCATCGCCACCTGGGTATCGCGCTCGGCGATGTGGATGGCTTTGATGCCGAGGCGCTGGGCAAGGTGCGCCCATCCGCCGCGGCTGCCGGGGATTGCCGCGCCCCGCCCCGCCTCGCCGGCGAGGTCGATCAGCGCCTGCTTGACGAAATGCGAGACGAGGCCCGGATTGGCACCATGAGTCAGGACCGCGGTCGGGCCGTGCGGAAAGCGGCGGCGCAAGGCCAAGGCACTCTCGCGCAGCGCATAATTCGAGCGCGCGGCCGGCGGCAGGCTCGGGTCGGTGTACCCGCCCGGCCACGGCTCGATGCAGGTATCGAGATAAAGCGCGCCCTTTTGCTGACAGAGGTCGATCAGCGCCACGCTCGACACGTCGACCGAGACGTTGAGCAGGAAATCGCCGGGGCCGAGCCGAGGCTCGAGCACACCGCGGTAGTTGTCGCGGGTCAAGGCGAGGGTAACGAATTCGATGCCGTGTTCGGCGGCGATCTCGCGGCCGCTCGGCTCAGCGGTGATGATCGTGATCTGATCGGCGCCGATGTCGAGATGGCGCAGCAGCAGCGGCAGGACGCCCTGGCCGATGCTGCCAAAGCCGACAATCAGAAAACGGCCGGAAAAGGCAGCGTGCTTTCGGTCGGGCATCACAGTTTGCGCCGCGTTCGGAGTGGCGGCGAAACCCCTAGGGTTGCGCGACGGTGATGTCAAGCCAGCAGCCCGAGCCGCGGCGGCCCGGGCTGCTCTCCCGCTCGAGCGGATCGGTCAGGTCGCTTTGCGGCGGTAGCGCATTGCTCCGAGGCCGATGAGGCCGCTGGCGAGCAGCAACAGGGATGCCGGCTCCGGCACCGGGTTGGCGATCAGGCCGATCGTGTTGTCGGCGCCGTTCACGTAAAAGCCGACGAGCTGGCCCTTGTCATTGACGCCGTTGATCGTCGTCGTGCCGATGCCGAACGGATCGTCGATGTTTTGGAACGTGCCGTTGTTCAGATCGTAGAGCAGCCCGTGCATGACCATCGCTGCGTCTATATACGTGCCGACCGCAAATCCGTTGTCATTGATCCCCAGCAACATTGTCGAGGTCGACCCGGTCGGGTCGATCGTCGTGAAGACACCGCCGACATCGACGAAGCCATGGATAGTGCCGGCACCATCGGTGTAGAACCCCGCAATCTCACCGGCATTGTTGATCGCCGCCGCGGTGGTGGTCCCGATGCCGAACGGGTCATCGATGTTACCCGAAAAAGTCTTTGTCCCTATGTTGTAAGTATAGCCGTGGGTGGCGCCTGCCGCGTCGACGTAAAACCCGACAGCGGTATCGCTATTGTTGACGCCGAGCAGCTGGTTGATAGCCGGGCCGGACCCCGTCGCGGGGTTGTTGACGTTGGTAAAAGTGCCACCGACATCGGTGAACCCGAAATTGTTGTCGCCGCCGCCGAGGTTGGTGTCGGACCAGAACCCGACCGTCGTCCCAGCGTTGTTGATCCCGGTCACCTGGGTTTGCACCGAGCCTGAGAAGTTTTCGTTAGTGAATGATGTGTAAGGCGGCAGCGTTGTGTAACCTTTATTGGGATGACCGGCGGCGCCGCTGCCGAAGTAGCCGGCGATCTCTCCGGAACTGTTGATGCCCAGTTCCTGGTTGAATGTCACGTCGTTCGTATTGATGATATCCTGGAACACATAGGCTGCCTGTGCGGGCCGGGAACCCCAAGCCACTACTGCGGCCGCGGCCAACGCGGCCACAGCGAGCTTTGAGCGGCCCGCCGAGACGAGCGAGAAAGCAAGGCTGGGGATTGATGGTTTCATGCTGGCCACCCTCGATTTTGGAAGTCACCACAAGGTTCTTGGCTTTGGTTAAAATTAAGCAATCGCCATGCCAAGCCCCGGCGAAGCATTTAACAATTTTAAATCAATTGGTTAACAACAGCACCCCGAAACGGCGCGCCTATCAGCGACGGCAGACTTTACAAGTCCTCGTGCCGCGATTTGCAGCAGCCCCGGTTAGCAGCCAAGCCGATCAGCCGGTTAGCGCAGCCGAGCTGCTTCTCCAGTGTGTTAAGAAATCCGACACCGTGCCCCGCAGCGATGTTCCGGCCGGTGGGCTCGGCTAGGGCAGCCGCGCCAGCGTCTCGGTCAGCAGCTCGTAGAGCCCGTCGGCGTCGACCGTGGTGATAAACCGCGCATTGGCCGCGCAGCCGGTCACGCCCCACCAGTCGACCACGGTCATGCCGATGGTCAAGGGGCTCGCGGTCTCGACCGCGACATTCACCTCGCGGCCGCCGAACAGCGCCGGGCACAACAAATAGGCGACGACGCACGGGTCGTGCAATGCCCGCGCGCGCGCCCCGAACCTCGGGGTGCGGGCGTCCTCGAAATCGTCGAGCAACGCGGCGACCGCCGGCCCGCAGCGGTTGCCGAGCGCGTTCAACGCTGCAAGCCGCGGCGGCGTGCTCAGCACCTGGTGGGTCACATCGAGCGGGATCATCGTGATCGGCACCCCACTTGCGAGCACGATCTCGGCCGCGTGCGGATCGACATGGATATTGAATTCCGCTGCCGGGGTCACATTGCCGATCTCGAACCCGGCGCCGCCCATGATCACCAGCTCGCCGATCCGCGCCGCGATATCCGGCGCCTTGACCAGGGCCATGGCGATGTCGGTCAGCGGCCCGAGCGCGCACAGGGTCACGGCGCCGGTCTCGGCCGCGCGCAAGGTTTCGACCAAAAAATCGACACCGTGCTGCGCTTGGAGCGGCATCGCTGGGTCGGGCAATTGCAGCCGGTCGCCCAGCGCGTCGCGGTGAATGCCGGCGGCGCTCGCCAGCGGGCGCAACAGCGGTCGCGCGCAGCCGGCGTACACGCCGAGATCGGAGCGCCCAGCGAGCTCGCAGATTTGCCGCAGGTTGCGCGCGCACGCCGCCAAGGACAGATTGCCGGCGACCGCGACGACCCCCAGCACCGCCAGCTCATCGGCTGCGGCCAGCGCCATCAGGATCGCCACGGCATCGTCGAGGCCGGGGTCGGTGTCGATGATGATCGATCGCGTCATCGCGGGAGCCCTGGGCGCTATTGTACCCGAGACGCTCCGTGGCGTCGCACAAATCGATCGGGGAGCCGCAGCGCCTTGCCGCGCCGTTGCGAGCCACCTTCCCGCGCCGCTATAGTTCGGGTTGGCCGGTGTCGGCGCAGGGCGGCAACAGGGTGGGACGAATTCGCGTGCAAGCTCGACCGGGGGGTTGGGAATTGGCGGCCCGCGGCATTCCGGCGTTCGCCCAAGCGCCGCTTTACGATCTTTCGGCAGCTCGGATTTGCGATGGAGCGCAGGCCAGCGGGATCGACCCGATGGCAATCGTCACCGCGGCAGACGCATGGGCCTATGCGGTGACGGTTCCGCTCAATTCGTCCGAACCCGACCGCGGCGCGCGATTTCGCGTCAAAATCAGGCTGTCGGTTCACCAGGGTTGCATCGGCGTCGGCATCTTGCAGAGGGACGAGACCAGCTTCGTCGAGGAAATCTCGGTCGCAGTCGTCGGTTCGGGCAGCTGGCGTGAAATCGTGCTGACGATGCCCAGCGTCGATGCCGCGGGACCCTTGGTGATCCGCAATCATTCGGTCTCAGGGCCCAGCCGGGTGCAGCTGCGGATTGTCGAGATCGCCCGCATCGCCGAGGAGGCGCATCGATCGGAGGAGCCGGCTCCTCACGGACGTCCGCGGCGGCGCGAGCTTGGGCCACTGTTGGCCGGGCTTTCCGCCGATGCGCTCGTCGAGTTGGCCGAGAATGTGGCCGGCGATCCGCTTCTCGGGCCGGTGCCAGGATGGCGGTTCGACACCTTCGCGGCGAGCCCCGATCCCGCGGTCCATCTGCGCGACGGGCTGTGGTGCGCGGCCAAGGCGCAGGGCTGCGATCGTGCAGTTATGGTGCCGTGGCATGACGGGACCCGCTTGGCGCTTCATCTCGACAACGATCTGAGCCGCACATTGTTCGCCTCTGGCTGTTATGAGCCGAACGAGTTCGCCTTGCTCGACCAGGTGCTTGAGCCCGGCATGGTTTTTCTGGACGGTGGGGCGAATGAGGGCGTCTATTCGGTTTTTGCTGCGGCGCGCGTAGGCCCGAGAGGGCAAGTCATCGCGGTCGAACCCAGTGCTCGCGAAATCGAACGCCTGAAGGCCAATATCGAAATCAATCATGCGGCGAACATCGTCATCATCGATGCGGCTTTGGCTGAGCGCTGCGCCTCGGTCAAGCTGATCCTGGCCGAAGCCGAGCATTCGGGGCAGAACACATTGGGCGGGTTCATCTATCAGGGCGTCAACGCGATCGATGTCCGCTGCGTTCGCGCGGTCACGATCGACGATCTGGCCCGAACGCATCGGCTCTCGCGGCTTGACGTCCTTAAGTTGGATCTCGAGGGTGCCGAGTTCCGGGCGTTGATCGGGGCGCGCAATACGCTCACGGAGTTCAGGCCACTGCTGCTGGTCGAGGTCTCCGACGCCGCGCTGGCGCGCCAGGCTGGGTCTTGCGCGGCGCTCTGCGATCTGCTGAAACACGCCGATTACATCCTGCTGACCTTCGATGACAGTGGCATTCCGGTGCCGTGGACGTGGTCGGCCAGCCCACGGTCGCCCAACATGGCGGCGGTACATCATCGCCGCGACTTTGACTTGCTCGCCAAGCCGCGGGGAGGCGCCGCCTCGGGCGCGCATTGCGGCCCAATAGCCGCGCGGGTAGGCAAGCAACGGGTGAGGAGGATGGGTCGACCGTGAAAGATGCCGCGCGCCTGTTGCGTAAGCTGCGCCGCAAGGTCTATCGGGAAACGCCGGTCGCCAGCTGGAACCGAGCGGCCGAAATCGACTGGCACGGCTCCTATGACAGCCTGGTTTCGGTGTTTGAGCGCGGCGACTGCGGCGTGCTCTCCGGCGGTGCAGCCTTCGCGCTGTGGCGCGCCGCTACCGACGCCGGGTTCCGCGCCTGGTGCTACGATTTCGGCTTCCCCGAAACCCTGACCCATATGGTGACGGTGATCGAGGCGGACGGTCGGCTGCATCTGCACGACGCCTTCTTCAATTTCGAATATCGGGGCGATTTCTATAATATTATCGAAGCGTTGCGAGCCGATCGGCTGCCCGACATCCGGCGCGAGACCCGCGACCGGAAACTCTACGTCGCGGACCCGGCCTGCGAAGCCCAGCTCAGTCTAGACTGGCTGGCGGCTCATGCCGATCGCGAACTCGATCACCTCGGCGCGCTGCGCCGCTTCGAGGTGTTGTGGGACGGCGACGCTTTTGTTGCCACCTGCCCGCGGATCGAAGCGGTGTATCGCGATCTCGAGGCTCACGGCCATCCCGCGGAGTTGTCGTATCTAATGCTGCATCCGATCGCGGTATTCGATGGTGAGGCGCACCATCGCAAGCGCGAGACGATGCCGCTCGTCGGCGGCCGCGATCTGCAGTCGCCGGTTGCCGGGCTGCGCACGGCGATGCATCGGCTGACCCAGGATCTAGCGGCGCGCGCGCGCGCGCCGAGCTCCGGCGGCGGCCCGCTCAGCCGAATCGCCGAGGCCGGCGCAATTGGCCGCCGACGGATAAAGCCGGCACTGGAGGATCGCCGCCTCGTGCGCTCGCCGGCAAGCGGCGCTGGCCGAGGCGAAGGCGGGCCATTTGACCTCATCCGAACAAGCCCGGCGGCTCGAAGACCAGATCGTCCAGCTGCGCTCGGAGCGCGACGATATCGAGCGGGCTGCCGCCGCAGCGGACGCCGATTGGGCGCAGCAACGCCAGGAATTGCAGGATCGGGCGCGGACCCTCGACGAAGACAATCGCCGATTGCAGGCGGCGGCGGCCGAAACCAAGGCGTATCTGGCTGCCGTGCGCGGTGAAGCCGGCGAATTGCGTGCGACCATCGATCGGCGCGGCGCGGAATGGGATGAGGAACGCCAGCGCTCGCGTGAGGCGGCGCAGGCGCTCGATGGCGACGTGCTGCGACTGCGCGAGGAGCTGGCGCAAGCCTCGGCGCAATTGGGTGAGGCCCAGGCGCAGGGCGCCGAATTCGAGCGCCTAAGCGGGCAATGGGAGGACGAGCGGCGGCGGTCGCGCGCGGCTGCCCAGGCGCTCGAGGACGACGTGCTGCGACTGCGCGAGGAGCTGGCACAAGCCTCGGCGCAATTGGGTGAGGCGCAGACCGAGGGCGCTGAATTGCGCGCCGAATTCGAGCGTCGCCGTACGCAGTGGGAGAACGAACGGCGGTCCTTGCAATCGTCATTGCAGGCGCTCAACCAGGACGCGCAAACCGCCTTCGCTGAATGGGCGCGGGTGCAATTGAACGCCGAGCAGGCGGCAGCGCAGGCGACATGGTCGGGTCTGCAGGTCGCCGAGCTGGTCGAACGGGAAGCGACGGCCGCCGACGAGCTGGCGCAGGCGCGCGCCGAGACCGCCTCGCTGCGGGCGCGCCAATCGGAGCTCGGACCGGCCGCCTTGGAGCTGCGCGAGCGGGATCGGGCGATCGGCGGATTTGTCTTCGGGGTCGGCCGGCTGCTCGGCATCGACGACCTCCCCGGCGACGATCTCGCGGCGCTGCTGGTGCGCTTGCGCCGCCATATCCGCACCCTCGAACGCGATCTCGATCGGGCCGAGGCCGAGCGCGGCCGGCTCGACGCAATGTTGCGGCAAACCCCGGCGCAGCGGGAGCCTGCGGCCGGAAGATTACGGAGATTGCTACGCCTGCTCGTTAGGCGCGGCAACCAAGGCAAGCAGCTAACCAACGACCAGTTTGTTCAGTCGAGCCAGCTCAGCCGCAGGGCGTCGTAGCAATGGGTGAATTTCTGCGGAGCTTTGCCATTCAGCGCCGGGTCGTCGGCGCCTTGATCATCCGCGAAACCTATTCGCGGTTCGGCCGCGAGAACCTTGGCTTTTTCTGGGTATTCGGCGAGTTTCTGGTATTCGCGCTGCCGGTCATGGCGATGTGGCGGTTCATCCGCGGCCCCTACGAGCATGGGATACTCGTGGTGTCGTTTGTGTGGAGCGGCTATCTGCCGATCCTGCTGTTCCGCCACATGGGGGCGCGGATGCTCTCCGCCGTGCGGCTCAACATGTCGCTCTTCTATCACCGCAACGTCACTCCGTTCGACGCAGTCATCGCCCGCATGGCGCTCGAGATCGTCGGGAATTACGGCTCCGCCGCGATCTCGTATCTGCTGCTCTATCACCTGGGCGCGGTCGACTGGCCGTATGACATGCCGCTGCTGTTTCTTGGCTATCTTTACATGACCTGGTGGTGCGTCGCGGTCGGGTTCGTCGTCGCTGCGTTTAGTGAGCGTACCCCGATCTTCGAAAAGATCTGGGTCCCGGTGTCGTACATCTATCTCGCCGCTTCCGGGTTTCCGTATATGGCCTCCTGGCTGCCGGAGTGGCTGCGGCCCATCATGCTGACGGTCATGCCATCCTTGCCGTGCTACGAAATGATTCGCGGCGGGATCTACGGGCCAAAGGTCCACGTCTATTACGATTTGACCCAGCTGAGCTTCATCCTCGGCGGGATCACCTTGTTCGGTCTGGTGGGGCTGCGCGATGTGCGCCGCTACATGGTTGAAGGATGAAGATGGCCGACACGCCGGTGCGTGGGCGATGAGCGCGCCGACTTCGCGGCCCTGCCGCATCGGGTTCTTGAACCCATGGACTGAGGGGGCCGAGATCCAGGCTTTCATGTCGCTGAGCCTGGCCGCGCAACGGATCGGCTGCGAATTGGTGCGGGTGCGCAACTCGCAGGAGATCATCGAGGCGGCGCCGGATTTCATCCTCGCCATCGAGCCGGGGCAACCGAAGACCACCGATGTCCCGACCTTCGGCGTGGTCCATTCGCCGCGCAGCATCCTGTTGGAAAGCCGAAGCCATCTGGAGGATATCTCGTACCTGCAGAGTCTCCTGACTTATGACGGCTATCTGACCATCGCCGACAGTCTGCGCGATTTTATCGAGGCGCTGTGCGCCGGCGCCGGCCGCAAGCCGCATGTCGGGTTTTATTATAACACGCCGCAGCGCCAGGGCCTGATCTGCGGCCTCGAAAAGCTCGCGGCGCAGGATGCGCTGCGCCTGTGCTATTTCGGGATCAACTGGGAGCCGCGGGCGCGTCCGCTGTTCCGCGCGCTGGCCGAGCGTCCCTATATGCGCATCTATGGCCCGCCGCAGGGGTGGGAATATCTGCGGACCAGCAGCTATCACGGCGAAGTTCCGTTCGACGGGCAATCGGTGCAGCGGGTCTATGCGATGTTCGGCATCGGGCTGGTCGTATTGTCGACCCAGCACATGCTCGACGATGTGGTGTCCAACCGGGTCTTTGAGATCGCCTCGGTCGGGGCGGCGGCGATCTGCCCGCAGATCCCGTGGATCAGCAAGAATTTCGGCGATACCGTTTTCTACTACGATCCGTTTGCGGCGCCGGCCGATATGGTTGCGCGCATCGAGAGCATCGTCGGCGAGATCCGACGCGACCCGAAGGCGGCGGCGCAGCAGGCGCTGGCGGCGCGCGAAATCTTCGATGAGAACTTCGCCGGCGAGGTCATGCTCGGCAACGCTCTGCGCTATTTCGCCGAATGGCGGGAACGCGCCGGCCACGCGCGCGACCCGGCCGATGGCCCGCTGATCGACGTCGTAATCCGCGCGTTGTGCAGCCCGATCGGCAATGTGTACCGGGCCTTGCGCTCGATCGACGCCCAGACCGCCGGGCGCTTTCGGGTGATCCTGGTGTGCGGCAACGGGCTTGATGCCTCCGGGCTGACCGGCGCGTGCTGGAACCGCATCGACAGCTTCGAGATCGTGGACCTTGCCGCCGCCGACCCCGGCATGGCGCTTGCCCTGGGCCTGAAGGCGGTGCACAGCGATCTCTTCGCGTTTCTCGAAGAGGATGATTTCTGGCTCTGCGGTCATGTCGCCTCGCTGCTGACGCTGGCCGAGAGCGCACCGCCCGGCCGCGCCTATGCCTATAGCGGGGTGCTGCGGATCGAGGAACTGGCGCCCGGCAGCTACACGCCAGCCGATAACGCAGCCGGAGAGCAACGCCGGATCGAAAAACTCGCGCCACTGGGCGGCGACATCGAACAGATCGTCGCCGCGTTGCACATCGATTCGTTCCTGGCGTCGCGGGCTTTGCTGCGCTTCGTGGATATCGACGCCCTGGCCGCAGGCAAGGCCGGCGCGGTGGTATTGCAAGCCCACCTTTTGAGCCGGGCCGAACCCGCCTTTTCGCAGCGCGCGACCCTGTGCGTCGCCGCACCAGACGCGGGCGTGGCGCCAGCCGATATCGGGCGCCGCGCGGAAGAGCGGCTTGAAGGCCTGCTGCGGCTGCACGCGCTGGCCGACCGGCTTGAACGCCAATTCCCGAGCCCCGCGGTGCCGGTATGGTCGCGGCTGCAGCAGGCGATGCAGCGCGTCGTCGAGGCCCAGCGCCTGGCGCTCTCCGGCAAAGCCGGGGTGCTGGCCCTGGAGGGCGGCACGATCGTCACCTCGATCGACGCCCGCGACGATCTCGAGCGCGCGCCGATCACCCTCCTCGCCGAGCGGATCGGCCTCGAAGGCCGCTCGCGCCTGGTCGACCATCGCGAGGCGGCTAGCGGTAGCGGTGCGGCCACCGGAGAGCGCCTGGGCCTATGGGGTGCGGATCAACCTCGACGAGGCGGAGCTGTTCGCCGGCCCGCAATGGATCGTGCTCGAGTTTCCGCCGGTCGCCGAGGCGTTCGGGATCGGCCTGCTCGACCGCGACGACAATTTCCTCGCGCGCATGCAGGTTCCGGTATCGGCGGTTCCGGTCGAGGCCTGGCTGCATGTGCCCGATCCGGCAGTGGTCGGCGCGCTTATCGTGCAGAACTGGGTCGCCCCGCTGGCCGCCGAAATCCTGCTGCGCCGGGCGTGGGTCGTGCGCGAACGGCGCGAGGACCTCGCCGAGGCCGGCCCCGAAATCTCAGCTCGCGCGGCACTGGAAGCCATCTCCTACACTCCTCAGTGATTGTTGTAACGGATTTGATTTTGATATTGAGGAAGTCCTGAAAATGGAAGCTGAAAAGGCTCGCGTATTTGCCGTGGTGTCGTGGGGCTGCGCTGCGACGAATTGGCTGGCGCGCGCGCTCGAACGCACACCCGGATATATTCTGCGTTCACGCCGGAAACTTCTACTGGCATCACTATGGGCAGGCGCCCTATCTGGATGGCCCGGAATATCTGGCGACCATCCGCGAAATGGGGTCATCCTATGCCGCCGCGGGGGACGTTCACGGGGTTGACCTGGGCACGATAGGCGCCGCCCGGGAGACCTTTGGAGACCAGTTTGCCTGCGCGGTAGTGGTTCGCGAGCCGATCGCGCGCCTCCGCAGCCAGATCGCTCTGTTCAAGTCCAATCTGCACACCCGCGCCTGGAATGTCGATTACGTTCAGCAGTTTATCGATCAGGGCGTGGTGTTGCCGGTCGACAATTACGAAAATCGTCTGACGCTTCACGCCATTTCGATGCTGAACAGCATCGTGACCGAGCAGGCAGACCGCAAAAGTTTGGCGCTGCGAGGACCTGACGACGCAACCCGAAGCCCTGGCGGAGTTCGTCAGTGAAATTACCGGCGGATCGGTCAGCGTCGATCCCGCTTGGGCGCAGGCCACGGTCGCATTGCCGGCTGTCTTCCAACATGCGCCACGTGATCAAACTTTGCAGGACAGGCGACCGCAAGATTGGCAGATCGACGCCATTCGTAAAATCGTGTCGCCAGAGGCCTGGGACCACTATGCGCAACTCGGCTACGTCGCCCCGGAATTCATTGCCGTCAAGACCGGTAGGCGGCAAACAGTAACGGTCAAACCGCCGGGAAATGATGTCAAGATCCGATCTTTGACCGGTTCCAGGCCTATTTGGGGCCGGCGACGGAGCATGTGGATTGGATCGGGATGCGCTATCGGCCGGAATGGTGGCCGACCGTGCCGACGCCGGAGTTCCCCGCTTTGAACGAGGAGCTCTTTGAGTGGATCGATCTGCTCGAAGCCGTTGATAGCGCTCGCGGTCGCTTCACGATGCTCGAACTCGGCGCCGGGTTCGGACGATGGGGCATCCGCGGTGCGCTCGCCGCCAAGCAGCGTGGCATCCCGCATATCCGCGCGCGCTTTGTCGATGGCGAGCCCCAGCACGTCCGCTGGATCAGGGACGCCCTCGCGCTGAATGGCCTCAATGATATCGACGCGACCATCGTCGAGGCCGCCACGTCCTATGCCGGGAAGCCAATTCCTTTCGTTGTCGGGATGCAGGATCACGATGCCCGTTCCTGGTATGGTCAGGCGGTGGGATCGCCCGCCGGATTGAACCCAACGGAGCGCACCTATTTCGGGCATCGCGTCCACGAGCTTTCCTGGGGCAACGCGATCTACGTCCATACGGTCACGTTCGAGGAGCTAGCCGCGGGACTCGATCTGATCGACCTTGTCGATATGGACCTTCAGGGCGCCGAACTGGAGCTGATCGAAAATGCGACCGACCTCTTTTCCCGCAAGGTGCGTCGGGTGCATATCGGCACGCACGGTTCGGACATCGAGGACAAATTGCGGGAGATATTCCAATCTGCGGGCTGGACCTCGCAATGGGATTTCCCGTTGCAGACCCTGGTCGAAACCGAATTCGGGCCGGTATTCTTTAATGACGGGGTACAGGGTTGGATCAACACGCGCCTCACAAGCAGCTTCTCGCCGCGATAACGCGCGTTGACGCTTGATCCAAATGCAGAGAACCTATTCAGGTTTCGGGTTGCGGAGGTTACGCCTCCTTGCGCCGATAGAGCGTGGCTCCGTGTACGAGCGCTTCGGCAGGCTCGGTGGACGGGCCATTTCGAAAGATAACACGATCGACCCTTGCGAACTCGCGGCTTAGCAGCCGAACCGTATGAGGTTCCGGCGCGGCGGCGATCAGCTGCCCCGCCGTGATTTCGAGGCCGTCACGATTGAGAAAGCCGACCTGCATGGCGCCGCGCAATACCTCTAAATCTATCGCGACCATAGCCGGCCCGAGAAACGGGCGTATGGTCCGCAGGAACGCGGCATACGACCATGATCTCGCTGCAGTGGTGATTCGAAGAGTGGGACCCAATTCAATCTTTGCCCCTGCATAGGCAAGTTCGGTCCGTTCGAGCTCGAAGCCGCCAGCGATTTCCTCCCATCCGGCGGGGGGCGTCGCTAAGCCGACCGTGTATCATTCTCGCATATCTATAAAGTTCGAAGTCGAACAAGTTTTGTTCTAAGATCAGATCGGCCGTCGATGCATCGATTTCAGCAGTCCGCGGTCGTCCGATCGTTTCATTTACCCGAGGAAGGCTTGGTGGCGTGGGGAGCCCGAGATGAAGCAGAAGTTCGCGCGCATCTCTGTCGAAGTCCTCCTGAACTCCAACAAACGCGCATGTGTCAAGACATTCTTTGGCCTCATCAAAATGAGTTCGTTGCATTCTCTCGCGCTGCCGGCGCACCCACCAATAATCAAGCGCCCGGGTTGGCTCTAAGACCTCAACAATGTCATAACGACCCAGTCGGCGTGTCTGTGCATTGCTGTTCTCAGCCATGCAGGCAAACATATCTAGCGTCATGCCATCCTTTATCGGTTTGTATAGCGGATGGTCACCCAAAGTTTTTATATAGTAATAATTAGAAATGACCCGATCGATCGGGTGTCGCAGAAACACGACATATTTAGGCTTCTGCTTGACGAAACGGTGGAGTCCGTATGGCATATGACCAAACGCTAGGCGCAGTGCGCCCTTTTCCTGGTCCGGAAGGGAGAGAAATTGACGGAATGTCGCAGCATCCTCGACTTGTATGTTCGGTTCTAGAGCGCTCGACAATATTGAGGTAAGGCTCGACCCGGCTGTCTTTGGTAGCCGTAAAAAGATGACCAGTTGGCTGCTAGCACCGGATTCGGCCATCGCGCACTGTACTCCTTCCTAAAAATATGGCGATCCGCGCCATTAGTCGGCGGTGCGCTTCGTGCAATGCGAAAGGCTAAGACCCCCGCGTCGACATGCTGAGGGTAAGGTTTCCGAATAGGCTGTCAAGCAGCGCGCGCCCCCCTTTCGGTTGCCGCCCGGGTACCGGTGACGAGCGCCGCTTCGCTTGACGATCGTCGATCCGCATGATCCCCTCCGCGCTCAGCATCGAGAAACTGTGCCACCTTATGGAGCGCGGCCCGGGACCGGTTTCAGCGCGCTCCGCAACGGAAGGACGACCATGACGGCACCCGACACGCCCACCTTTTCCTTTGTCGCGACGTCGCGCAATGATGATCATGGCGGCGACGTGCTGCGCCGGACGCAGTCGTTCATCCGGCGGCTGGCCGAGCAGGCGTTGCGGCACGAGGTGGCGTGCGAGCTGGTGCTGGTCGACTGGAACCCGCCGCGGGGCCGGGCGCCGCTCGCCGATGTGCTGGCATGGCCGGAGGGCAGCGAATGGTTTTCGGCGCGGGTGATCACGGTGCCGCCGGCCCTGCATCGCGAGCTCGCGTTTTCGAAGCGGCTGGCGATGTTCCAGATGATCGCCAAGAATGTCGGCATCCGGCGGGCGCGCGGCGCCTATATGATCGCCACCAACATCGACATCATCTTTTCCGACGAGCTGTTCCAATGGCTCAAATCGGGCGAGATGCGCGAGGGCGTGCTCTACCGCTCCGACCGCTGGGACATTCCGAACGAGATCCAGCTGGAGCCCGACCTCGACATCCTGCTGGCCCGCGCGCGCGAGGAGCACATCCGCCGCAACCTGTCGAGCGGGACCCACATCCGTCGCGACGGCGAGTTCATCAATACCTACGGCAACCGCTTCGATCACGCGGTCTATTATCCGATGGAGGGGATCCTGATGCGGCTGAAGGCCGCGGTCGCCGAGGCGCCGGGCCTCGACCGCGACGAGCTGCTGCAATCCCTCGACGCCATCGTCACCCAGGACCTGCCGCAGCTGCGCCGCGACTTCTTCATTCCGGTGCTGCACACCAACGGCTGCGGCGATTTCACGATGATGTCGCGGCGCGACTGGTTCGCGTTGCGCGGTTATCCCGAATGGCAGGTGTTTTCGTGGAACATCGATTCGGTGATCGTCTATCAGGCGCACTATAACGGCATCGCGATCGAGGAGCTCGACGGCAGCCGGGTGCACTATCACATCGAGCACGACAACGGCTCGGGCTGGACCCCCGAAGGGGCGGAGAGCCTGTGGTCGCGGCTGGCCGAGCGCGGGTTGCCGCTGATCGGCTACCGGCAATTCTACGAGATCATCTATGCGCTGCAGGACAACGCCGAGGCGAAGCGCCTCTCGGTGTACAACGATCCGGGTTGGGGCTTTGCCGACCGCGACGTCGACTGCCGGGTCTTGGCCGAGCCGGGCAGCCTGCCGCGGCCGGCGGTCGCGGTCAACGCGGGCCGGCTCGACGAGGATTTCCTCAAGGAGCTGGTGCCGGCGAGCCCCGGCATCCGCCTCGAGGCCGGCGAGCGGGCGGCCGACGGCGTCGCGGCAGAATGGCGCAGCGGCGAAGACGGCGCCGGCGAGATCGCGATCGAGAGCCTGCCGGCGACCTGGTCCTACGCCTATTACTACGATCTGCCGGCGGCTGAAGCGGGCGACGGCGAGTACTGGGTCAAGATCGAGCTCTACGTCGATCAGGGCAACGTCGTGGTCGGGGTTTTGAACCGCGACCAGTCGGATTTCCTCAGCCAAGTCACCTGCAAGGGGGCCGGGCCGCGGCTGCAGCAGGTGTTTGCCCACATCGAGGAGATCGGAGCGACGAGCCGGGTCGTGCTGCGCAACGTCACCGCCGACGACCAGCCGGCGCGGTTCCGGCTGCGCAGCATCGCGCTGCTGCGCGAGGATCCCGGCGCCGACCACGTGTCCATCACCGGCCGGCGGGGCGGCAGCGATTGGCGGTCGGCAGCGAGCTTTGCGCTGCGCCAGGAGGAAGGCGCGCCGATGCCGGTCGAGGTTGTGGCGGAGGAACCGAGCGAGGACATGGCGGTGCCGGTTGCGCCGACGGCCGAGCCGGCCGAGGTTGGGGCGCAGAAGCTGTCGGTGGCTGGGTTCGCGCGGGTTCGGCCGGAGACGCCCGCGGCGATCGTGCGCGTGCTGCGCAGCCCGCAATCATTCGGAGCCGGCGAGCCGGCCCAGGCGATGATCATCCTGCCGGCGGCGGGCTCCGGGACCGCGCGCGCGGCTCTCGAGCTTCATGCGGGCGGGTTCGGTACGGGCGGGCCCGGAATAGGCGCTGTCGTGGTCGATTTTCACGTGCTCGCAGGCGAGGTGGCGATCGGACTGTGGGACCCTGATTCGGGCGAGCTTCTGGCCGAGCACCGCGAGCGGGCCGGCGGGCCGCTGACCCGGGTCGCGCTCGACCTAGACCTGGATCTCGGGGGCGTGACCGGCGTTGGCGTTCTGGTGATCGCCAACCCGTCGGAGGTGGTGCCGGCCAAGCTTTTGCTCCATCGCGTCCTCTGCCGGCGCGGCGAGGAAGGTTTGCGACCGCTGCCGTTCGCCGCCTGAGCCCTGTGCCGACCAGCCGCTATGCCCCTCCCAGCATCGCCACGGCGAGGGCGGCCAGATGCGTGCCGGTGACGATCTCGCCGCGGCGCAAGGCCGCAATCAGCTGGTCCGGCGTCAACAGCTCGACGGTCGCATCTTCGAGATCGCCCGAGGACGGCGCTTGCTGCGCGACCGCCTGGCTCGCCCGGAACAAATGCGCCGTGGCGATCCCTTGCGTCGCCGACACGGTGTAGGCGCCGAGCCTTTGCCAATGCTGGCTGACATAGCCGCTCTCCTCGAGCAGTTCCCGACGCGCTGCGGCGAGCGGGCCTTCATCGCCGTCGATACGGCCGGCGACCAGTTCGAGGCTCTGCCGGCGCGGCCCGTGCCGGTATTGCCGCAGACAGATGATGGCACCCGCCGCGGTCTCGGCAAAAACGACGACAAAATCGGCGAGCTTGATCTGCCAGTAATCGTCGACCCGGCGGCCGTCCGGCAGCTCGACCGTCTCGACCGCGACCGAGATCTGCCCCGGCACAGCGAACACCTCGCGGCGCTCGATGACCTGCCACGGGGCAAATTGCGGCTCGTCCCCCCGCCCGCCTCGCGCCATCGGCTGAAATCCTCGCTGGAACGGTAGCATGAGACCATATCCAAAGCCGCGCCCTGCCGCCACCGACCCGATCGCCAAGCCAATCTCGGCCCCGCTGCATGCCGCCCTACTGATGCTGGGGCTGGCAGTTTGCGCCGCACTCGTCACCTTCGCCTGGCCGCGGCCGGCCGCGGCCGCCGAATACGCCTTCGACGTCGATGGCAGCGGCACACCCGACGCCAATCTGCAGCTCTCGCATTGCCAACCGAAGCCGACAGCGGTGTGCCTTCAGCTGAAATCGGCAAAATTCGGGGCGAAGGAGTTTTTTCTCACCGGCAATACGAAGGCGATCCCGGTCCATATCGGGTTGATCGGGCGGCAGTTCGATGACGGCCCGTTGGCGGCGGCGTTCGTCTACTGGCTGACCGGGGCCGACGCCAGCGGTGCCACCGGACCGCTCGTCTCCCTCTCAGTGTTCGACCTGAACGGGCCTGGGCAGAAGGCCTGGGTCGCACCGCCCAAGGCCAACCCGGCGCAGCATTTTCAGGGATACTCGATCTACGACACCTATTTCGCGGTGCTGGCCGGGCCAGGCGGTAAGCGCTATCCGTTCTTGGCGCCGGGGCAACGCTATCTGGACAAGCCGCATTGGGAGTTTCTGTGCCTGTTCGATCCCGCCGCCATCGCCAAGCCCGACCCGGCCTGCGGCACCGGGTTTCGCCGGGTCAGCGCCACCTTCCCCAACGCCGACAAGCTCTCCGGGTTTCGCCACAATGGCGGCTGGCTCGAAGACGTCGACGGCGACGGCTGGCAGGACATCAATCTGCCGTTCCTTCGCTACATCCTGGTTATTTCCGGGCGCACCGGCGCGCAACTGGCCCTGCTCCATCCGCAAATCGCCGAGCACGCCCGGCACGGCGCCCAGGTCGATTTCGATTCCGGCCGCTTCTACGGCAGCTTTACCCCGTTCGTCGCGGCGAGTGGCAAGCACGATGTGCTGATCGCCTCGGCCAACCCGGTCGGCACCTTCAGCGACATCTACTGCAACGTCGCGCGCTACTACGCCGTGCTGGAAACCAAGACGGCCAACGCGCCGCAGACGCGCGGATTGAAATGGGCGGACTATATTTCGTTCGTGAAAAATTATTTCAGCGACGCCGCCGCTCAAAAAATTGTGCGGCGCGGCGACGGTATCGATCATTGCGTGCATCGCGTATCTGACTCGGTGTTTCATGCGCACACCAAGCTATTCACCCTCTACAATGAGTTCACGACCGATCCGTCGCTCCCCCGGACCACCTGCCTGACCCAGCAACAGGCCGAATGGCGGGCCCATTTCCAGCCCGCCAAGATGAAGGCCTGGACCCAGTGTGCTGACGCGAAATTTGCCCCGGCGACCGGTGACTGGCAGGTCCAGCTGCGGGGCCTCGCCGATGGCCATCGCCTCGCCCAATGGCCGAATGGATATGTCTGGGGACGAGTCAGAAATCTTGTTCCCGACAACCCCGAGACCTTTGTGCTCGAGGCAATGGCCGAGCGAGTCCCGTTCGACCAGAAGGGCTATACCCCAAAGGCCTTGTCGATCGTGGCGGTAAACCCGGATTTCAGCGTGCGCCAATTGGGCGCGCTGCCGGTCGCGGTGCGACCCCGCATCCTGGTCCCGGCTCCTGATCCGCTGCCCTATGAAGGAACCGTCGGATCGACCTGGCGCGGAATCTTGGAGATTGCCACCCGGCCGGACGCCGACGGGCTCAACGATATCGAGCTTGAGGACGGCCGCTGGGTCGGTTATTCGGCGCAAACCAAGGGTCTCATCCTGAAACCGTAACGCTCGCTGTTGCGACCGTGCCGAAACGACGAGTTGCCGATCGCTTCTCGAGGCGGACGTTGCTCTTGAACATGCAGCGGCGGGTGCCGAAGGGTGCGCTGGCCGCGGTGGTGCTGGGCGTGCTCCTCGCTACGGGCTGGACGGTCTTCGCCCAGACCGCCGACCAGGTGACTGCGGCTGCGGTATGGCGCCCCGCAGCCGGGTTCATGGCGCGCTTTCACCAGCACTGCGACGGCCGCGACGGCCGCGAATTCGACGCCTGCTTTGCCGCTTCGATGGCCAAGGCGGGCGCCTCCCCCGCGGCTCTCGCTTTCACCCGGCGGCTCGACGACGAGGCCTATCTTGAAGCCATTGACCAGACCGCGGGGCCGGTCGCGGTCGCCCATGTGATCTACCCGTTCCGGGCGAACGAGAACGACGCCAGGCTCTTGGTCAACGGCGCGCCGCCGCTGATCGACGTCGACGACCGGCGGCATCTCGATCTGGCGGCGCTGCGCTCGTCGCCCGCCTATGCCGAGATTCGCCGCCATTATCCCGATGTCTCGTTCTGGCCCGGCGATCGCGGCGCCGCGATGCCGCAAATCGGCCAGGACGGCCGCGAGTTCGTGGTCGGCTATCTGTTGCGCGACCAATGTCACGCCTGCGCCACCGTCGGCCATGTCCGCTTTGCCTTCGAGTTCGGTGCGAGCGGCAGGTTTCTCGGCACGCGGCTCGTTTCGATCACGGCGGTCGGAGGTTAGGGCGCCGTCTCGGCAGCCGGTTCGCGGGTGGCCGACGCGCCTGCCAGCGGATCGAATGGCGATACGCCCACCCTTTGCTGCCAGCGGTGCTTTTTAACCCCGGCCCGGTCGATAAGATCGCCCAATTTCCAGGCGAGCAGGCTGCGCCGGGCGAGCCCCGCGGCGGTCCACGGCACCATCGAGGCCCACGGCAAAAACGGGCTACGCCGGCCATAGGCCCAGATCTCGACCCGCAAAGAGGGCTGCCCGCTCGGCCCGCGCGCGTGAAAGCCGAAGGTGTCGGCGACGACGAGCGTGTTGGCCGCAACCGCAAACGCCCGCGGCGGGCCGAGCCCCAGCGACGGCAGCTCAGCGGCGTCGATGCGGAACGAGCCTTGCCTCGTGTCGGGGTCTGCCGAGCGGCGGGCGCCAAGGCTCATCCGCCGTTCCCAGGCGAGCCGCGCCGCAGTCAGCCGGTGCGAGCCTGGGACATAGGTAAAGGGTCCGGCGTCGGCGGCAACGTCAGTCAGAAACAGCCAGGCCTTGACCGTTGGGTGAAAGGTGTCGGCGTGCAGCTGGGTCTGCGGATCGGGCAGACCGGCACAGGCGTGGCGCAGAATGCTCTGCACCCACACAACCGGCTGGGCGTTGCGGCTGCCGGCATAGCGGACAAGCCCGCGCCAATCGGGCGAGCGCAACAACCTGCCGAGTGCGGGAAGCTGCGCCAAAGCGCCGAAGCCAAGCGCGACTTTGCGCACCACCGTATCGCCTTCAGCGATCTCGCGGGACGGCCCACGATAGGCCTTGAGCTCGGCGACCAGGGCCGAGAACTCGCCGTCTCCCAGAAAATTATGCCGCTCGACAAAGCCGTCCCGGTCGAAGCTCGCCCGGTCGGCGGCTGAAATCAGCCGGGCAAGTCGACGCCGGCGGATGCCCGCCAACCGGTGTGCGACGACCACCCGCGCGGTGTGCAGACCCCAGCGATTCAGCAACGGGCTGCCGATCAGTGGATTGCGCTCGAACGATTTGGCCGCGCTCAGCGCCTGCGCCGCCCACCACGGCAGCAGGATTGCCCGGCGCAACCGCGACAACACCGCCGTCCTTTTGCCAGCAGCGGCCGCCGGCCCGGCGGACGATAGCGTCATCGCCACGGCAATCGGACGGCCGGCAGCGGTCCGCGCCGGCTGTATCGATCCATGCTCGCCCCGCTCTCAGCTGCGGCCGGCAACGGCGATCGGGCGGGTAGTGCCGGCCGGGGTTTCGGCGCGCTCGACCGCGGTGCCGCGGGCCGGCCGGGCGTAGGCGGCTTCAAGCCGTCCGACCGCCGCACCGACCGCCAGCCGCAGCCCGGTTTCGTTGAAGAACGAGCCCGGAATCACGCAGCGGTCGATCAGCACCCGCCGGAAGGCGTCGAACAGCCCCGCGTCGGGCGGTGTCGCACAGCACCAGAAATCGTCGAGCTCGCCTTGGAAGGTCAGCCCCGGCATGTCGTAAACCGCCTTGCCGAGCGTAATGACCGGCAGGCCCCTTGCTAGCGCCTCGGTGCCAACCGTGCTGTTGACGGTGATCACCGCCCGGCTGCATTCGAGCACCCGTGCCAGCTGTCCGCCATCGATCACCGTTACCCGCTCGGCCACCAATTCATCGGCCGCGATGTGGCCGATAATTCCCGCCCAATCGATCAGCCCGCTGTCGAGTGGGTGCAGCTTGACAACGAGCCGCGAGGTCGGCGGCGCGTGCCGGGCAAAGGAAGCCAGCACCCGTTCGATCGCCAGGTGCATCCCCCGAAACGGCGAATGGACCCGCATCTGATAATCGCAGTCGAGCTGGAGCGGAAAAAAGTAGATCGGGTCGCCGCAGAGGGTCTCGACCGCTGCCGCCGCCCGCCGCTTGGCCCGCCGCATCAGCGCCAGACGCCGCAGCCACCCGGCATATTCGATGATCTGATGATAGGGGCGGTGGGTACTGTAATGCGGGAACCGCCACACTCCGGCCATCGACGACATGTTGTATAGCACATCCTCGAAGGCCCGGCGGCGAAAGCTGCCCGGCACCGGTGGCGGCGCCGACGGCTGCGGCAATCCTTGTGCTTTCTCGCGATACCAGTCCGGGTTGCGCGGCAGCGAGGAGTAGCCGTTGACCCCACCTTCCTCAAAGGTGATCCAGTCCGGACGCATATAGCCTTCTTCGACGACGTGGACCCGCACCGCGCGAGCCTCGGCGACGCGAATGGCCGCGCGATGGAGGGGCCGGCAGTCGCCGAACAAGATCAGGTCGCTGATCGCCTTGTCGACGACCAGACGATCGAGGAATTCGGGCCATTCATGCTCGCGGCCGCCAAAGTCGATCGCTCCTGGCCGGCGCCAGAACGCCCGGTCGCCGCCGTTGAAATTGACCCGGTGCACGGCATGGCCGCGCGCCGCCAGCGCCGCGCCCAGATTTTCGAAAAATCGGGTCGCCATGCCTTGCAAAAAGAGAAAGGCGCGATCGGTGGCGGCCATTTCTACCATGACCTGCCGGCGCGCTTCGCCATCACTGCCCGATCGGTCAGCTCGCGATGCAATGCCATCCCCCGAAACCCAATCTCGTCGCGTTTCAGGCGAGCGCCGAGACGGTTGTCACAGCCGACTGGACTACTCTCGACCACCTTGCCAGCCGCTGTCCACGAATTTTTGTGGTTGACCCTGGATCAATTAATCTTCGGAGCGCCGCCCCTAAAAAGGCACCGATCCGATCACCGTGGTGCGGTGCATCAGGCGGCGTTCCGGCAAGGCATAATCGCAGATCGCCAAGTGCATCGCGCTGGCGTTGTCCCACATCAAAAGGTCACCGACCCGCCATTGGTGACGATAGAGAAACTCGGACCGCACGCAGTGCGCATCGAGCTCGCCGATCAGGTCAAGAGCCTCGTCCTTGGGCATGCCCGCGATGCCGATGCATTCGCCGGCGGTGACGTAAAGCGCCTTGCGGCCGGTGTAGGGGTGGGTGCGCACGATCGGGTGGGCGATGTCCGGGGTCTCGTCGAGCTGGGCTTGGGTGAGCTTGGGGCGGGGGCTGTTCTCCACCCGCCGGCGCGCCGAATAGCGGTGGATCGCCTTCAACCCGTCGAGCCGGTGCTTCATGCTTTGCGGCAGGGCCTGATAGGCGGCGATCGTATTGGCGAAGACAGTGTCGCCGAGCGCGCTTCCGTCGCGCTGCGGCACCTCTTTTGCGTAAAGCAGCGAGCAGCGGCTCGGCCGGCGCCGATAGGAGGTGTCGGTATGCCAGGTAAACCCGGCATCGGCGAGGCCGATATGCTCGCCTGCCTGATTGCGGATGTTGGAGATCAGCAGAATCTCGGGAAACCCGGGCAGCAGATATTTCTCGACGATGTGAATCTCTAGCTCGCCAAAGCGGCGGCTGAAGCGGATGTGCTGCGCGTTCGACAGCCCCTGATCGCGAAACACCACGACAATGTTATCGTGGAAGGCACTCTCGATCGCGCCGAAAATGACTTCGTCCAGCTCCCCGGCGAGATCAAAAACAATTTCCGCGCCGCAGGCGGCACCGCTTTTTCTAATTGAGGGCTGCATCGTTCCTCCTGGCCCAGTAGGGCTCGGTTTCCCGGTTGCCGTCGATCCTGCGCGCCGGCTTCCCGCGCCACGTCCGGATGAACCTTCCTAGCACTCTTCACGTTTTCTTAGAAGAAATCGAGCTCCCATTAGCAACGAAGCGGGATCTCGTTCGAGGCAGTCGCGATGGCACGAATTCTCCTGGCCGAATCGGATCGGCGCATTCGCGAGTTTATTGCTGGCATTCTCGCCGATTGCGGACATGCCGTCGAGCTTTGCGCCGATGGCGTCGAAGCAACCGCCTCGCTGGCGTCAATGGCGGTTGACGTGGTAGTCAGCGATCTGGTGCTGGGGTTTGGTCCGGATGCCGGGTTTCGGCAAAACTGCGCGAGGCTCGGAATTCCGACGATCACCTTGACCGGCCGTGAGTTCCACCCCGATCAAGCGACCGAAGACCAGCCGCCGATACTCCTCGAAAAGCCGTTCCGGTTTGCCGACCTGCATAGCGTTCTTGATGCGGTGGCGGTCCGCGGCGAGGCTGCGCGCCGATCCGGTCTGGACACAACCAGCCCGACCTGACCCGGGAGCCATCGGAATTGAGCAAGCTGAACTCGCCAACTCACGCGCGCGAAGCGTAAAGGAAGAATTCGCGGTTGCCGTCGGGTCCGAGGATCGGGCTTTCGACCACGCCGATGACCGTCCAGCCGGGCTGGGCACCGACCCACTCGGCGGCGCGGTTGCAGACTGTTGCGTGGATCGCCGGATCGCGCACCACGCCGCCTTTGCCGACATGCTCGCGGCCGGCCTCGAATTGCGGCTTGACCAGCGCCACCAGGTCCGCGCCCGCCACGGCCAGCAATAGCGGCGCCGGCAGGATTTTGGCGAGGCCGATGAAGCTCGCGTCGCAGGCGATGATGCCGACCGGCTCGGGGATCAGCTCGCGGGTCAGCAGGCGCGCGTTCAGCCGCTCGTGGACCACGACCCGCGGATCCTGGCGCAATTTCCAGGCGAGTTGGCCATGGCCGACATCAATGGCGTAAACCCGCTGCGCGCCGCGCGCCAGTAATACATCGGTAAACCCGCCGGTCGAAGCCCCGATATCGAGCGCAACCCTGGCCGAGACATCGACGCCGAAATGATCGAGCGCATGGGCCAGCTTGACGCCGCCGCGTGAGACCCAAGGGTGGGCGCGACCCTTAACCGTCAGCGCGGCGTCGACGGCGAACTGTTCGCCGGCCTTGGCAATCCGCCGGTCGCCTTCGTAGACGATGCCGGCCAGGATCAGCGCTTGCGCCCTCGTCCGGCTTTCCGCCAGCCCGCGCTCGACCAGCAGCTGATCGGCCCGCCGCTTTGCCGCCAAACCCGTAGCAGCTAGGCCCGCGCCGGCTGCTCGGCGATATCGCGGCCGAGGGCCGCCAGCGCCGTCGCCACGATGTGGCGGGCATTAAGCCCGGCCAGATCGTATTGCGCCTGCGGGCTATCATGCTCGAGAAATGTATCGGGAAGCACCATGGCGCGGACCTTCAGGCCGTGGTCGAGCATGCCGGTCATCGCCAGATGGTGCAGCACGTGACTGCCAAAGCCGCCGATCGCCCCTTCCTCGATGGTGACCAACACCTCGTGCTCGCGCGCGAGGCGCTTGATCAGTTCTGTGTCGAGCGGCTTGGCGAAGCGCGCATCGGCGACCGTCGTCGACAGCCCATAGGCGGCCAGTTCCTGCGCCGCCTTCATGCATTCGCCGAGCCGCGCGCCGAGGCTCAGGAGCGCGATTGCGTTGCCCTCGCGCATGATGCGGCCGCGACCGATCTCAAGCGGCACCCCTTTGTCCGGCAGAATCACGCCGACCCCGTCGCCGCGCGGGAAGCGCACCGCGGAGGGCCCATCGTCAATCGCCGCGCAGGTCGAGACCATATGCACGAGATCGGCCTCGTCGCCGGCCGCCATGATCACGAAGCCGGGCAGGCAGCCGAGATAAGCCAGGTCGAACGAGCCGGCATGGGTCTGGCCGTCCTGGCCGACGAGCCCGGCGCGATCGATCGCAAAACGCACCGGCAGCTTCTGGATCGCCACGTCGTGGACCACCTGATCGTAGGCGCGCTGCAGAAAGGTCGAATAGATCGCGGCGAACGGCTTCATCCCCTCGGCGGCTAGCCCGGCGGCAAAAGTCACCGCGTGCTGCTCGGCGATTCCGACATCGAAGCAGCGCTTGGGGAAGCGGTCGCCGAACAGGTTGAGCCCGGTGCCCGACGGCATCGCCGCGGTAATCGCGACGATGCGATCGTCGGCCTCGGCTTCCTTGATCAGGGCCTTGGCGAAGACCGAGGTATAGGACGGCGCTTTCGACGTCGACTTGGCCTGGGCGCCGGTGATCACGTCGAATTTGGCGACGCTGTGCCATTTGTCGTCGGCCTGCTCGGCCGATAGGTAGCCCCGCCCCTTTTGGGTCACGGTGTGGACCAGAATCGGTCCCGGCTCCTTGGTGTCTCGCACGTTCTTCAGCACCGGCAGCAGGTGCTCGAGGTTGTGGCCATCGATTGGGCCGACATAGTAGAAGCCCATCTCCTCGAACAGGGTCCCGCCGGTGACCAGGCCGCGGGCGAACCCGTCGGCGCGGCGCGCCGCCTCCTCGATCGGCTTGGGAAAGTGCCGCGCCACCTCCTTAGCGATGTGCCGCAAGGACATGAACGATTTCGATGAGAGCAGCCGCGAAAGATAGGCGCTCATCGCGCCGACCGGCGGGGCGATCGACATGTCGTTGTCGTTGAGGATAACGATCAGCCGCGAATCCATCGCCCCGGCGTTGTTCATTGCCTCATAGGCCATGCCGGCGCTCATCGCCCCGTCGCCGATGACGGCAATGACATTGCGCCGTTCGCCGCGGAAATCGCGCGCCACGGCCATGCCGAGCCCCGAGGAGATCGAGGTCGAGCTGTGCGCCGCGCCAAACGGGTCGTATTCGCTCTCTGAACGCTTGGTGAAGCCCGACAGCCCGCCGCCCTGGCGAATCGTGCGGATGCGATCGCGCCGTCCGGTGAGGATCTTGTGCGGATAGGCCTGATGGCCGACGTCCCAGATCAGCCGATCGTCGGGGGTGTCAAACACATAATGGAGAGCCACGGTCAATTCGACAACGCCGAGCCCGGCGCCGAAATGGCCGCCGGTGATCGACACCGCATCGATCAGCTCGGTGCGTAATTCGTCGGCGAGCTGCCGCAAATCCGCCTCCGGCAGGCGGCGCAGATCGGCCGGCACATCGATCCGGTCGAGCAGCGGCGTCCGATTGGAGATCGGGCGATTCGGGTTGGAATCCAATGCTGCGCTCCTCACGTGCGGCGGCTGATTACATATCGCGCCGCCTCTCTCAAAAGTTCCGCTCTTCGCCCGAACAAATCAAGATGCGCAGCCGCTTGGCGGACCAAGAGCTCGGCTTGCGCGCGGGCGCGCTCGACCCCCAGGATCGAGACAAAGGTGGCCTTGCCGGCGGCGGCGTCGGCGCCGACCGGCTTGCCGGTCTCGGCCGACGAGCCCTCGACGTCGAGCAGATCGTCGGCGATCTGAAACGCCAGCCCCAGATCGTGCGCATAGCCGCGCAGCGCGGTACGGGGCTCGGCCGGCGCCCGGGCGAGAATTGCTCCCGCCTCGCAGGCAAACGCGATCAAGGCCCCGGTCTTCATCCGCTGCAGCCGGGTGATGGCGCCAATGTCGAGCGTCCGCCGCTCGGCGAGCAGGTCGATCATCTGGCCGCCGACCATGCCGGCGGCGCCGGCAGCCCCGGCCAGTCCCGTCACCAGTTCGCAGCGTACCGCCGGATCGGCGTGCGCCTCAGGGTGAGCCAGTACCTCGAACGCGATGGTCAAGAGCCCATCGCCGGCGAGAACTGCGGTCGCCTCGTCGAACTCCTTGTGGCAGGTCGCTCGGCCCCGCCGCAGATCACTGTCGTCCATCGCCGGCAGGTCGTCATGCACCAGCGAATAGGCGTGGACCATCTCGACCGCCGCCGCCACCTGCAGCGCGCAGCTCCGGGCAACGCCGAAGAGTTTAGCGCCGGCAAGCACCAGGAACGGGCGCAGCCGTTTGCCTGGGCCCAGCGCAGCATAACGCATCGCCTCCAGCACCCGCGCTTCGAGATCGGGTGGCACGACGAGCAGCCGATCGAGCGCCGAATTGGTCAGCCTTGCCGCCTGCGCCAGCGCGTCCGGGAACCTGACCGCGTCCGGCCACAAGGTGTCAGTCAAGTTTCGCCGGCTCCGCCGCAATGGCGCCGTCCGGGCCGACCACGATCCGCTCGACACGCTGCTGGGCCTCGTTGAGCTTTCTCTCACAATGCTGCTTCAGCTGGGCGC
The DNA here is from genome assembly GCA_963755435.1 of uncultured Alphaproteobacteria bacterium. Classification (GTDB taxonomy): domain Bacteria; phylum Pseudomonadota; class Alphaproteobacteria; order ATCC43930; family CGMCC-115725; genus AP-15. Next base: position 8,397 of record CAVWJX010000005.1, on the reverse strand, counting down.
CCCGCTCGTAACACAGAATGGCTTCGTCGAGCTTGACCTGCCCGGCTTCGAGCCGTCGCACGATCTGCTCGAGTTCGGCGAGCGCGTCCTCGAAACTCATCACCGCGATATCGGGGAGCAGGAGCGTATCGCTCATTGCCTCAGTCTAGCAAAAAACGCGAGGTTGGTGGGCACCTCTCGCCAGAAGCGGGAGCATGAAATCACAGCTGTTGTAACAAAACAATAGATCGCGGCAAACGCCTTCGCTCAGACTGCCATCAGCACGCGCAGATGAGCCGCGGCGCTGGCGCCGAGTGCTGCCAAATCATAGCCGCCTTCGAGAGTTGAGACGAGCCGCCCCTCGGCATGGCGATGAGAGATTTCAAGGAGCTTCTCGGTCACCCATGCATAGTCCGCTTCCTCCAGCATCAATTGCGCCAAAGGATCGCTGCGGTGCGCGTCGAACCCGGCCGAGACCAGCACAAGATCGGGCCCGAACGCCTCGAGCGCGGGAAGGATGCGGCCGCTCATCGCCAGCCGGAATGGCGCCGAACCCGACATCGGCCGCAACGGCACGTTGACGATGTTGCCGACCCCAATCTCGCTCGCCGCACCGGTGCCGGGATAGAGTGGGTACTGGTGCGTCGAGGCGTAGAACAGATTATCGTCGGCCTCGAACGCGGCCTGCGTGCCGTTGCCGTGGTGGACGTCGAAATCGACGACCGCCACCCGGTCGAGGCCGTGCACCTCGCGCGCCCGCATGGCCCCGATGGCGGCGTTATTGAACAGGCAAAAGCCCATCGCCCGGTCGGGTTCGGCATGATGCCCGGGCGGACGCACCGCGCAAAAGGCGTTGTCGGCTTCTCTGCTCACCACCGCGTCGACCGCTGCGACAACCGCCCCGGCAGCGTGCAGCGCCGCTGTTCCGGAGGCTGGCGACAGAACGGTATCGGCATCGATCGCCACGTGGCCGGATCTGGGCACGGCGCCCAGAACGCGCTCGACATGGCGCCGCGAATGAACCCGCAGCACGTCGTCGAGTGCTGCTTGGGGCGCCTCGCGCCGTTCGAGCCCGGCGAATTCGGGGACACTGAGCGCCGCCAGCACCGCGCGCAGCCGATCAGCTGATTCGGGATGATGGCCGCCCGGATCGTGCTCGAGACACGCGGGATGGGAGAAGAGGAGGGTCGTCATCGCCAAACCTCGCAACCAGGCTCGGGCGAGTGTCGCACAAGCCCGCCGCCGCCATAACCGGAATCGGCGACGATTGGATCGGGGCCGTGCGATCGTGCCGCGTCAGCGCCGGTAGAAGCTGCGCAGCCCGAGCGCCGCCCAGCCGATCATCAGGCCCGCCCCACCGATCGGGGTGATCAGGCCGAACTGCTCGATCCCGGTCAGGGCCAGCGCGAACAAGCTGCCGCTGAACAAAACTATACCGCCGGCAAAACACCATCCGGCCACGCTCAGCGCGACGCCGCGCCGCTCGCGGCGCTCGGCCGCCGCGATCACGGCGAGAAGTGCCGCGGCGTGGACCAGGCCGTAGAACGCCCCGGTGCGCAACAGCTCGGCCACATGCGCGTCGCTCGCACCATGCGCGGCAAAAGCGCCGGCGGCAACCGAAAGCAGCCCGCCAAAACCGGCGACGCTGAGCCAGATCCGGATCATCGCCCACCAGCCCTTTTCTCCCCCTCCCTTTCGGTCCCGGCCGTTTGCGCCCTTTCCGCCAACGCAGCGCGGTAGAGCGCCAGGGTCTCGCGCACGATGACCTCTTCGGCGAACTGACGCTCGATCATGGCCCGGGCGGCCTCGCCCATTGCCGCGCGCCGCGCCGGATCCTGGGCAAGCTCGGCGATCGCCGCCGCCAGCGCCACAACATCATGCGGCGGCACCAGCAGCCCGGTCTTGCCGGGGCGGACCACCTCGCGGCAGCCGGGGATGTCGGTGGCTACCATCGGGCGGGCGCAGCTCGCGGCTTCCAGCAGGGAGCGCGGCAGCCCTTCGCCATAGCTCGAGGGCAAGACGCAGATCGCGGCGCGTCGCCAGACCGTGCGCACGTCGGCGACCGGGCCGAGCCACTCGATCCCAGGCTCGCCGGCGAAGGCTTCAAGGGTGCGGTCGTCAAGCGAATCGGGATTATCGGGGTCGGGGCCGCCGGCCAGCAACAGCTCGACAGCGAGGCCCCGCGCGCGCAGCAGCCGCACCGCGGCGACCGCCTCGGGTACGCCCTTCTGGCGCAGCATGCGCGCCACCAGCGCCACCTTGACCGGCGGCGCTGGCGGGGCGGCCAATGCGGCAAAATGGGCAGTGTCGACACCCGAGCCGCGGATCAGCGCGATCCGGCCAGGGTCGAGTCCGAGCCGGGTCAGCACGACGCCGTCATCGGGGTTCTGCACGACGACCCGACTGCCGGCGGCGGCCAGGCGGAGTGCACGGCCAAGCAGCCGACGGCCGAACCTGTGGGCGAGGGTCGTCCCACTGAAGCCGGAGCCGAGACCCATCACCGCATCGATCGGCGCCGCGGCCGCGCCGCCGGCGAACGCCAGGCGCCTAGCGAGCCCGCCGAACAGCATTGGCTTCAGCGCCAGGTGATGGATGATGTCGGGCCGCTCTGTGCGATAGAGCCGGGTGATCGCCAGCACCGCGCGCGCGGTGCCGAAGAACCCGTCGCCGCGCCGCCGCCAGGCCAGCGGGCGCAGCGCGAATCCCTCGGCGAGAATCGGTTCGGCATGCGCACGCATCCGCGCCGCGACGACAACCGCAAAGCCGGCCTCGCGCGCCGCCCGCGCCACCGGCAGGCGGTCGGTCCAGAAATACCAATCCTCAGTCGCGAGAAACAACAGCTTCGGGCGGCGGCCGCCATCGCCCGAGACCGATGCCGGCGCCGAGGTGGCAGCGGCCGGAAACGCCGGCGACTTAGAAAAAGACGGGATCGGATCGGAAAGGCTCACTCGGAAAACCGCGATCAGGGCGAGCGCGGGCGAACTCGGCAGTCTTGCCTCGGGCTCGGCTCCTCTCTAATGCATTTCTCCGAAGATCGCTTGCACAATTCGATTTCTGGCGGCTCTCGGTTCGATTTCCGGCGGGTTGCCGGTGTGGCGGCGGAGGGCACGATCTGGCACGCATCCTGGTAACTGGTGCCGCCGGCTTTATCGGCCGGGCCTTGTGCCTGGGGCTGGCACGGCGCGGCCACGACGTGCTCGCCGTCAGCCGCGGCCCGGCGCCGCCGATCGCCGGCGCCGAGCTGCGCCAGATCGGCGATATCGGGCCTCGAACCGACTGGTCGGGCCATCTCGCCGAGGTAGAGATCGTGGTCCATCTCGCCGCGCGGGCGCACCGCGCGCCTAGCGCCGCCATCGGCGACGACGAGATCGCCGGCGCTGCGGCCTTGGCGCGCGCCGCCGCCGCGGCCGGGGTGCGCCGGTTCGTCCATATGAGCTCGGTCCGGGCGATGGGTGCGGCGACCCTGCCGAGAGCGCCATTCCGCGCCGCCGATCAGGCGCGGCCGGCGGACCCTTATGGCCGCACCAAACTCGCCGTTGAGGGCGCGCTCGCCGCGGTGGCGCGCGGGTCCGGTCTCGACCTCGCAATCCTGCGCGCGCCGCTCGTCCACGGGCCAGGGGTCAAGGGCAATCTGCGCGCCTTGCTCGCACTCGTCGCGAGCGGGCTGCCATTGCCATTTGCCGGCATCGACAATCGGCGCAGCCTGATCTTTATCGATAATCTGGTCGATCTGATTGCGACCGTCTGCGTGCATCCGGCGGCCGTTGGGCAGGTGCTGCTGGCGCGTGATGCGGCCGATCTGTCGACCCCGGTGCTGATCGGGGCGCTGGCCGCCGGGCTCGGCCGGCACGCGCGGCTGTTTGCCGTTCCGCCGGCCGCCTTTGCCGTCCTGTCCCGCTTGCCGGGGCTGGGGCCGCCGCTATCTCGCCTGACCTTGTCCCTGCAGGTCGAGGATGGCGAGACACGCCGGGCGCTCGGCTGGTCGCCGACGGTCGCGGTCGAAACCGGGCTGGGACTGACGGCGCGCGCCTACGAAAGACGCGGGTGACGGGACAGGGTCGCGGCTGCGGTGTTTAGCGAAGAGGCATTGCCGACAGGAACACCCGATGACCGCGACTACCGAAGATACGGCATTGATCCGCCACGCGATCGCCTACACGATCGAGCTCTACCGCGAGCTGACCGATGAAAATGGCGCGCCCAGCCTCGGCACGCAGAACCAGGTGGTGGATTTCATCCTCGCCGACCCGCAGCTGCGCGCGGCGATCGAAGCGTGGGCCCGGACCGCCCAGACCGAGGAGGCGACGACGGCACCACCCCGCCGCCTGCCGCAGGACGATACCTACCGGCGAGTTGCCGAATTTATGCGCTCGATAATGGAGAAGCCGGTTTTCGTCCGCGACCGGCAAACTCCCCACTGATCGGCCTCGGCATTCCCACTTTGCCGGCATTCGCACTCTGCCGATATTCGCACTATATGCAGGGCCGCAGGGTCTGCGTCGCCGAAGGAGGGAAGGTTGCCGAGCTTTGACATCGTCTCGCGGGTGGATCTCGCCGAGGTCGACAACGCGCTTGCCGGCATCACCCGCGAGATTGCCACACGGTTCGATTTCAAAGGCAGCAAATGCTCGATCGCACGGAAGGAGGGGGCTCTGTCCATCCTTGCCGACGACGAATTGAAGCTGAAGCAGATGCACGAGCTCTTGAAGGTGCACATGACCCGCCGCAAGGTCGAGCCCGGCGCCCTCGACTTCAAGCCGCCGGAAAAGGCTTCGGGCAACGCATTGCGGCAGACCATCGCGCTGCGCCAAGGGGTGGGCGCCGATCTCGCCCGCCAGCTGATCCGCGAGATCAAGGACAAGAAGCTCAAGGTGCAGGTGTCGATCCAGGGCGACGAATTGCGCATCGCCGGCAAAAAGCGAGACGATCTGCAGGACGCCATCGCCTTGATCCGCGGCCTCAAGCTCGAGCAGCCGCTGCAATATCTCAATTTCCGCGAATAGCCGGTCGCCCCACCGCCAGCGCGCCAGAGGCCGGGCCTTGCCGCGGCCGGTGCTGCCCGCTAATTTGTCCTGGCTCGCCTCGTCCCCTTCGTCTAGAGGCCCAGGACACCGCCCTCTCACGGCGGCAACACCGGTTCGAATCCGGTAGGGGACGCCAGAGGTTTGTGCATCGAGTCGGCGGGAGTGTCGGATGGCCGACGAAAAAGATCATCTCGGTGGCCGATCTTGGCCCTTGCCTGGCCGGCGGCGCACGGGGCGATCGACCGCATGGCCGACGAGCTTCGTTTTGCGCCGATCCGGATCGGCTTCTACATCGTTGATGGCACGCTGCGGCGCTGATCCGAGGCGCTGGCACCAGCGATACCGCGGAACTAGCCTGCACCGTTGCTGACGCGGTCAGCCTGCGAGACGATACTTCGGCTGCAAAATCGACCGTCGGACCGGTTGCATCAGCTCGTCAGGCGGCCCCTTTCCTGGCCCGCGCCGATCAGGAGAACGACCCGATGCCTCGCCTAAGCGACTGGAGCAAGGTGACCCGGCCGATCCCGGTTCCGAACGAGTGGACCAAGCCGTTCTGGGATGCGGCCAAGCGGGGCGCGCTCGAACTGCAGCGCTGCCAGAGCTGCGGTCACTTCCAGCACCCGCCCTACGCGACCTGTACCCAATGCGTCTCGACCGACCTCAAATTCGAGCCGGTACGCCATTCGGGCGCGGGCGGAGCCGGGGCGATCTACGCCTATACGATCATGTACCATACCGGCGACAAGCGCTTTGCCGCCGCGGTGCCCTATGCCAGCATCATCGTCGAGCTGGACGCCGCGCCGGGTGCGCTGCTCGCCGGCAATTTGCTCGAAGCGCCTTATACCGAGGCGAAGGTCGGGCGCCGGGTGGAGGTCGTCTTCGAGAAGCTGAACGACGACATCACCCTGCCGCAGTTTCGCCTGGCGAGCCCGGTGCCCTAGCGTAGGGGCGCGCGACAAGCCCAGCGGCGGGTTGTGACCGCCCGACTTCGATAAAGGAGACGCCCAGATGTGGGAGAACCGGTGCAAGGTTGCGGTCAGCGGCGTCGGCTTTTCCAAGGTCACGCGCTCGGCTGACATCCCGCTCGCCGCGCATGCGCTGACCGCGGTCAAGGAGGCAGTCGCCGATTCGGGACTGGAGCTCACCGACATCGACGGTCTGGCGACCTACCCGGAGCTGCCGGCGACCGGCCACGCCGAAATCGACGGCATCTCGATCGTGTCGGTCAACTGCATGATGGCGATGCTGAAACTGCCGGATCTCGGCTGGCACATCCAGGTCGGCACGACCAATATTGGCGGTGCGGTGCAGCAGGCGGTGAACGCGTTGCTCGCCGGGGTGTGCAGATACGCGGTGGTGTGGCGGGCTATGCACAATCCACGCGGCACCTACCAGAACCTGCCAGGCGCCCATGCCCAGGGTGCGGCCCAGTTCACCGCGCCTTACGGCTTTGGCGGTCCGGGGCAGGGCATGGCGGTCGCCTATACCAGATGGCTCGAGCGGAACCACCAGAACCGCGAGAAGATGGCAACCTTGGCAGTGACCCAACGCCGCCACACTCAGCACAACCCGCACGCCTATTTCTATGGCACCGAGCTGACCCGCGAGGATTACCTGAACTCGCGGATGGTGGCCTATCCGTTCTGCCTGTTCGACTGCGACATCCCGGTTCAAGGTGCAGTCGCGATCGTCTTGACCACGGCCGAGCGGGCGCGCGATTTGAAGCCCAGACCGGCCTACCTCGCCGGCTATGGCCAACGCCTCCACTTTGAGGTGGCGGGCCGCATCGGCAGCCTTTCGAGTTATATGCAGGGCGGCTCGAGCTCGGCGAAATTGACCTGGGAGCGCTCGGGCTTCGGCCCGAACGACGTCGACGTCGCCCAGATCTATGACGGGTTCTCGGCCTCGGTGATCTACGGCCTCGAATCCTATGGCTTCTGCGGTGAGGGCGAGGCTCTCGACTTCATCCAGGACGGCCGCATCGAACTCGACGGCGAACTGCCGCTCAACACCTTTGGCGGCAGTCTCGGCACCGGCCGCATCCATGGCCTGTGGCACATCATCGAAGGCGCGTTGCAAGCCTCCGGTCGCGCCGGCTCGCGCCAGGTCAAAGACGCTAATGTCTGCTTCGTCGGCGCCAGCGCCCCGATCGTGACCGGCACGACCTTCATTTTCGTACGCGAGCCCTACTGAGTAGAGCGCGTGCAATCCGCCCCCTTCCGCGGATTGCGTTTCGCTGCCCCAGCCCTGCTATGCCATTACCGGGCCGGATAGCAGCCGCCATTATAATAGGTGTATCCGGCAGCGCAGGCCGGCGCTGCCGCCCCTCCGGTCAGCGCATTGGCGGTGCCGGCAACAGCACCGGTCGCGGTGCCGAGCGCACCGCCGACGACCGCACCGACCGGACCCGCTGCGGCAGCGCCATTCGCGGCCCCGGCGGCTCCCCCGGTCGCGGCCCCGGACACCGGACCGGGCGCGTACCCAGGTGCCGGTACCGGCTGGCAGGCGCCATTATAATAGGTATAGCCCGGCGCACATTGCGCCATCGCCATGCTCGACGTACCAGCCGCCAGAGCTGCGGCGATCGCCAAAATCTTGAAGTTCGTTGGCATCGCTATCTCCGGTAATGCACACGAAAGTGCGGCAAAGCGCCGCCTCTTTCTGCCAACGGCCAATAATCGAAGGGCGTTCCCCGCGCCGGCGCCCCGCCAGTCGCCGAACGCACCGCTCCAGCGATAAGCCGGGAAGATGTCAGGCGTTTCCTGATGCGTCGCCGCCAGAGGTATTCCGGGCTCGGCTAGCCGATCGAGCGAACCCGGACTGAGGCTGATCGCCGGCTCCACAGATAAGGCACGATGCCGATCGCGATGCTGCCGGGTCCGAGGAGGTTGGTGATCAGGTCGAAACTCGGCAGGGCATAAAGAGTGATGGCGAAGCAAAAGCCGACCCCAAGTAATGGCCAGGCCATCAGGAACACAAATTTAGCGATGCTGGTCAACGCCTCCGCCCGGAAATACCAGGCGCAGGCAAGCCCTGCCAGGCCATAGTAGAACGCGACCTGAAAGCCGACCGCATTGACCGACGCGTCGACGACGGTCTTGATGCTGTCGAGGTGCGAGGACCCGAACAAGAGGACAAGACCGAGCCCGGTGATCAGGATGGTCGCGGCCAGGGGCGTGCGATAGACCGGGTGCAGTCGCCGATAGCGGGGTGGCATCGCTCGATCGCGGCTCATCGAGAACAGCGTCCGGGTGAATTGCAGGATCGAGGTCTCCAACGTGCCGATCGTGCTCAGCATGACCGCGACGACGGCGAGATGGTCCCATGGATGCGGCATCAGCTTCTGCGCCACCGCCGAAACGATGTTGATGCCGGCATGGCTGATCTCGGCATC
>CAVWJX010000004.1:0-208502 GCA_963755435.1 uncultured Alphaproteobacteria bacterium | reverse complement strand
TTGTCATCGACTTGCTGGGTCGTCCGCCGATATCTGCGCGTAGAGCCGTTCGACATCGCCAAGCCGGCACAATTCGGTACCGCTTCCCGAGCAGCGCCGCCGCTCCCGCCGCCATGCCGAAACGCACCGCCTCCCGCAGAGACAGACCGCGGGTGAGGCCGACAACAATCCCCGCCAGCATGCTGTCACCGGCGCCGACCGTACTCTTTGCCTGGACCGGGATCACCGGAAAGCGCTCGGTCTCCTCTGCGGTTACCAGAGCGGCGCCTCTGGCGCCGAGGGGCAGCACGACAATTTCGGTGCGGCCTTGCTCGATCAGCTCTCAGTCCCGCCGTAACTTCCATGCTCTCGTCGCGGATTTGGCGCCCGGTCAGGTCCTCGAGTTCGCGGAGGCTCGGTTTCAGCAGATAGATGCCGTGGCCGGCCTTTTCGAGCGCTGTGTGCAAAAATCGGAGCAAACCGGACCCGGATTTCGGTTGAAAGCGGCAGATGATTTCGGCGGAAAGCGGCACCTGATTTCGCTCCAATCCGGCACCTGATTTCGGCGTTTTCGGCACCCTGACCGGCTTTGGCATCGCTGCTGAGCGGCAAGTAATGGCGGCTACCGTCGCCCCTTTTGGGGGACGGGGAGATGCCAAGACTGAGGGTGGCGATGCGGCGGATCAAGGAAGTGCTTCGGCTCAAGGCGCTGGGGCTGAGCGATACGGCGGTGTCGCGCAGCGTGCGGGTCGCGCGTTCGACCGTGAAGGAATATCTCGACCGCGCCGCGGCGGCGGGGCTGGGCTGGGAGATCGCGGCGGAGCTGAGCGAGGAGGAGCTCGATCGTCGCCTGTTCGCCGCCGCCGATACGCGCCATCCGGATCGTCCGGTGCCGGATTGGGAGGCGGTCGAGAAGGAGCTGCGCGGCCGCGGCGTGACGCTGCGGCTGCTGTGGCTGGAATATCTGAGCCAGCATCCGGAAGGCTACCGCTACACCCAGTTCTGCGCGCATTTCCACGCCTGGCAGCGACGCTCTCGGCCGCCGACGATGCGCCGCCAGCATCGCGCCGGCGAAGCCCTTGAAGTCGATTACGCCGGCATGACGCTGAGCGTCATCGACAAGGGCGTCGTCCGCGAGGCGCAGGTCTTCGTCGCTTGCCTGCCCTGCTCCGACCTGACCTATGCCGAAGCGAGCTGGACCCAGGGTCATGAGGACTGGCTCGGCGCTCATGTCCGCGCCTTCGCCTATATCGGCGGCTGCCCGAAGAAGGTGATCCCCGACAACCTCAAGACCGGGGTGACCGACGCCAACTACTGGGACCCGGTGCTGAACCGCAGCTACCATGCGCTCGGCCGGCATTACAATGTCGCCATTGTCCCGGCACGGGTGAGGCGGCCCCGGGATAAACCAACCGCGGAAAATGCGGTCAGACTGGTAGAGATGTGGGTGCTGGCGCCGCTGCGCCACCGACAGTTCTTCTCGCTGGCCGAGGCCAACGCCGCGCTCGCCGAGAAGATCGAGGAATGGAACAACCGTCCCTTTTCGCCGCCGCGCGAGGGCAGCCGGCGCTCGCTGTTCGAGGCGATCGAGCGCGACAAGCTCAAACCGTTGCCGGCGGCGCCTTTTGTCGTCGGCCAGTGGCTCGTGGCGCGCGTCAACATCGACTATCACATCGCCGTCGACGGCCACTTCTATTCCGTGCCGTACCGGCTGGTGCATCAACGGCTCGACGTCTTCCTGACCGCAACCGCGGTGGCGCACTTCCACCACGGCGAACGGGTCGCCAGTCATCCGCGCAGCGCCGCCAAGGCGCACCACACCACCGCCAGCGAGCACATGCCGCCGGCACACCAGGCGATGGCCAGGCGTACCCCCGACAAGCTGCGCGCCGAGGCCGCCGCCCTCGGGCCCGCCATCGGCACCTATGTCGACCGCCTGATCGGCGCGCGCGAGCATCCCGAGCAAGGGGTGCGCGCCTGTCTCGGCGTGCTGCGGCTGGCCGCTGCCTACGGCAAGGCCCGGCTCGAACTCGCCTGCGAACGCGCGCTGGCCGCCGGCGTCGCTTCTTCGCGCTATGTCGAGCGGCTGCTCAAGGCCGATCGGCGACAGCCTTTCCTTGATGCCCAGGCCGAGGACGGCTTGGGCGAACACGGCAATCTGCGGGGCCCGGCCTACTACAACTGAGCCGGCCACGCCGATCGACACCAATCCCTGCAGGAGGCAATGATCATGATCCATCCGACGATCGAGACGCTGCGCCGCTTGCGCCTGACCGGCATGGCCAAGGCGCTCGAGGAGCAGCAAAGCCTGCCCGATTGCGAGCGCCTCAGTTTCGACGAGCGCCTGGCCATGCTGGTCGATCGCGAGGCCGTAGAACGCGACAACGCGGCGCTCGCCCAACGCTTGCGTCAGGCCCGCCTGCGCCAGGCCGCCTGCTTCGAAGATATCGACTACCGCACGCCGCGCGGGCTCGATCGAAGCCTGATCCACACCCTTGCCAGCGGCCGCTGGCTGCGCGAGCACAACAACGTTCTGATCCTGGGCCCGACCGGCACCGGCAAGAGTTTTGTCGCCTGCGCCCTCGGCAACCAGGCGGCGCGTGATGGGTTCTCGGTGCGCTATCAGCGGCTCACCAGGCTGCTCGACGAACTCGCCCTCGCCCGCGTCGACGGCAAGGCCACCCGGCTGCTCGCCCAGTTCGCCAGGATCCAATTGCTGATAATCGACGACTGGGCCATGGCCCGGCTGACCGCCGAGCAGCGCCGCGACCTGATGGAGGTCGTCGACGATCGCCACCAGCGTGCCTCCACGATCCTGGCGACGCAAATCCCGGTGGAGCGCTGGCATGACTCGATCGGCGACCCGACCTACGCCGACGCCATCCTCGATCGCCTCGTCCACAACGCCTACCGCATCGAGCTGCGTGGCGACTCGATGCGCCGACGCAAATCGGACCCACCCGGGGATGTAAAAGACTAAATTGAATAAATCACTTACAACACTTATCCCCATTATTCACGCAATTCACAACCGACCACAACCATCACTAAAGACGATAATAATGACGAGAGTACTTGCTTTGACAGCTCAGAGCAAGATAGGATCTGCCCCGCAGCAGCGGTTCGCCAAAGCCGGCATCGAAACCCCGCCGCAACGGGGTGCCGCTTTGGACCGAAACGGCCTGTCGGTTTCAGCCGAAACCGCCTGCCGATTTGAACCGAAATCGCCTGTCGGAAACTCCGAAATTTGCACGCTGTGCCCGACGTATCCAATATCAGGCGCTTCCCAAGCCTATTCGCCAGGTCCCCGACACGACCGTAGAAATCCTCAGGGACGCCAAGCGGCAGGCTACCGCTAGCGACGATAAAGTCAGCGCCCGGCGCAGCAGCTGCCAACTCATCGAGGCAGCGTTCTTGATCGGCTGAACCGATCTCCGGCCCCGGCAGGATGAATCGATATTGCTTGCCGCTCTCGCGGTCCTCCACGGCAAGGCTCTCGCGCGTGAACCCGGCGATCGCGATAGCCCGGTGGGCAACCCCTTCCTGACCTAAAAAATGTCGGATCATCTCGCCTGCCGCTCCACCGGCGGGGAAGATCGCGAGCGCGTCGCCACCCAGCGCGTGTACAGCCCGCGCGACATTAATCCCACCGCCGCCGGGATCGTATCTGGGTGTGTCGCAGCGCAGCTTGTGAGCGGGAACGACGTGATCGGTCGCGGTCGCAATATCGAGCGCGGGGTTCATCGTGAGGGTCACGATCGCGGCCATGATCGCATCTCCAGTCAGTCGTTATTGCGCCGCAATTAGTCCAGAGGCCGCCTTTTCGGCTTCGTCGACGACGGTCATCGTGAGCAGCAGGCTGGCCGGGTTGACGCTGATCGAGTCGATGCCGAGCGTGGCGAGGAAGCTGGCGATCTCGGGATAATTCGCCGGCGCCTCGCCGCAGATTCCAACCTGCCGCCGATTGCGATGCGCGCCGGTCACTTCGAGGCGCGGCATTTCGAGCATGCCGGGGTCGCGCTCGTCGAAGTCGAAGGCGACGATCTCGGAATCGCGATCGACCCCGAGTGTCAGCTGCGTCAGGTCATTCGAGCCGATCGAAAAACCGTTGAACAATTCGGCGAACTGGTCGATCGCGATCACGTTATTCGGGATTTCGCCGATCACATAGATTTCGAGACCGTTCCCGCGGCGCTCCAGCCCGTGCCGCGCCATCTCGGCGATGACCTGCTTTGCCTCGACGACGCGCCGGCAGAACGGCACCATGACCAGCAGATTGGTCAGGCCCATCTCCTCGCGTACCCGCTTCAGCGCCGCGCATTCGAGCGCGAAGCCGGCGGCATAGGCGGGGTGCGCATAACGCGCGGCGCCGCGGAAGCCGAGCATCGGGTTGTCTTCCTTCGGCTCGAACCCAGCGCCGCCGATCAGGCTCGCACATTCGTTGGTCTTGAAGTCCGAGAGCCGGATGATGACGGTTTTCGGATAGAAGGCGGCAGCGATCGTGCCGACCCCTTCCGATAGCCGTTCGATAAAGAAATCAGCCGGATGCGAGTAGCCCTTCGTCGGTCCGGCGATCTGACGCGAGGCGACTTTCTCAGGGTGCACGAGCGCCATCGGATGGACGCCGATATGCTCGCTGACGATGAACTCCATGCGTGCGAGCCCGACCCCGTCCACGACTTGCCGATGCCGGTCGGGCCGATGACCACCAGATGATGATGGTCGCGCAGCCATTCGCAGGTGGCGAGTTTTTGGAACAGGGCGCGATCGAGGCCGCGCGGCGCATGCAGGTTGCCGTCTTCGACGACGGCGGCCTGGCGCAGCTTGGCTTCACGCAGCCGGCGGGCAAGTCGCTTGTTCTCGCGGCTGGTCGCCTCGCGGTCGACCAAGAGGCCGAGCCAGTCTTCCCGGCTCAGCTCGGCGGCGTCGGGCGCGTTCTGCAGCTCGATGAAGGCGTCGGCCATGGCCGACAAGCCGAGCGCGCGCAGCCGCTCGACCATGGGGTGGATCAGCATCTCCTCTCCTTTCGGGGTCAGTGGTAGTAGCCGGGGCCGCGGATGTTCTCGTGGATCAGGATCGGCCCCTCCGCCGTCGGCGGGGGGCGTTCTCGCGACGGTTCTTCAGGATGGTGGCGACCGAGTTGTACGAGCGGGTGCCGAGCACCAGGGCGCGAGCGCAGGCCGCATCGACCCGCGCAGTGCCATAGCGCCTGACGAGACCGAGGATGCCGATGCAGGAGCGGAACCCCTGCTCGGGATGCGGCCGCGAGCGCAAGATCACATCGGCCAGGATCGCGGTGTTGTCACCGACCGCAGCAGCCTCGCGGCGGATACGCTCATGCGTCCAGTCGCGATAGCGCCGGTGCGAACTGGGCATGTGCTCGGCGACGGTCGTCGGTCGGTGCGGCCGGGCGCTGCGGCGATGGCTGGCGACCCGCTTGCCGCGATGAAAGATCTCGACCGTGGCGACGGTGATCCGCGCCTCGACCTCCTGGCGGATCAGCTGATGCGGCACGCTGTAGTAGTGCTTGCCGATCTCGACGTGATAGTCGAGGTTGACGCGGCATCGCTTCCACTCAGCGTATTCGTAGGGTTCGGCCGGCAACGGCTGCAGCGCTGGCCCGTCGAGCTGCTCGAAGAGGGCTCGCCGGCTCGTTCCCCAGCCGCGCATCGACCGGTTGTTGAGATCGTCGAGCAGTTCGCGGATCGCCGCGTTGAGCTCGAACAGCGAGAAGAACCGCCGGTGCCGCAGCCGCGCCAGGATCCAGCGCCCGACAACCTGGACCCCGACCTCGACTTTCGCCTTGTCGCGCGGCTTGTAGGGCCGCGCCGGCACGATGGCAGTGCGGTAATGCCGCGCCATGTCGGCGTAGGTCCGGTTGATCATCGGCTCGTGGAACGAGGCCCGGGTGACGCCGGCCTTCAGATTGTCGCTGACCGTCTGCCGTGCGGCGCCGCCGAAATAGGCAAAGGTGCGGACATGCGCGCCGATCCAGTCCGGCAGCTTCTGGCTCCACACGGCCTGGGCGTAGGTAAAGCTGGAGGCGCCGAGCACGGCGACGAAAATCTGCACCGGGATGATCTCGCCGGTATTGGCGTCGACCACCTCGCCGGTGCGGCCGGCGAAATCGACGAACATCCGCTCGCCGGCGATGTGGATCTGGCGCATCGTCGGCTTCAGCCGCCCGGCCCAGGCCCGGTAGAGGTCGCAGAACCAGGAATAGCCGAACCCCTCGGGCGCGGCGGCGCGGTATTCCTCCCACAGTAGCGCCAGCGTCACGTCGGGACGGCGCAGCTCGCGGTGAATCCAGGCCCAATCGGGCACTGGACGCCGATCGGCCGGGATGCCGCAGAGCGGCGGAAACAGCAGCGCTTCGAGCCGCGCGTCGTCGAGATCCGCGGGCAGCGGCCAAGCGAGGCCGGCAGCGCGCGCCCAGCTCAAATAGCCCGACACCGTGCCCTGGCCCAGCCCGAGGCTGCGTGCGGCCGCTCGCTGCGGCAGCCCGCTCTCCCAGCATAGTCGCAAAACGTCACGGATCTGGCGCATCGACAGTCTCTCGGCCGGCATCTCGTCCCCCTCTTCGATAAAGAGGACGAGGCTACCTTCGGTTGAGAACCGTCAGCGCCGCAGCGCGTTACACCATCCCGCCAGGCTGATCACGATCACCGGATTCGGTGATCAGCTTCCCCCGGAATCCGTGATCACGTTCGACCGGAACACGCAGCCACATGACGGTTCGGCATTATGTGGCGCAGGGCGGCTGGGTGCCGTATCGCGGCGGCCACCGGCCGCGCGCATTGGCCGGGCTTGAGGATTGGGTGGCGGAGCGTTTTCGCCGCCATGCCGGGAATGCCGACGTGGTTCGCCAGGAGCTTCTTGCCGAGAAGAGCATCAAGCTCAGCCTGCGCACGGTCGAGCGCGAGGTGATGCCACTGCGGCGGGAGCTGGCGGCGGAAGCGCGGGCGACGGTTCGCTTCGAGACGCCGCCGGGCAAGCAGTTGCAGATCGATTTCGGTGAGCGCCGGGCGCTGATCGGCGGTGAGAGCGTCAAGGTGTACCTGTTCGTCGCCACGCTCGGCTATTCGCGGCGGCTGTACGTTCGGGCCTTTCGCAACGAGCGCCAGGAGAGCTGGTTTGCCGGGCTGGAGGGCGCGTTCCGTCACTTCGGCGGGGTCACCGAGGAGGTGCTGTTCGACAACGACCGCGGTCTGGTCGTGCGGCACGACCGCGCGACCCGCGAGGTCGAGTTCAACGCTCGGCTGCATGCCTTCGCCCGGCATTGGCGGTTTCGGCCGCGGGCGTGCGCGCCATACCGGGCGCGCACCAAGGGCAAGGACGAGCGCGGCGTCGGCTACGTCAAGAAGAATGCGGTTGCCGGCCGGTGCTTTGACAGCTGGTCGGCGTTTGAGGCGCATCTTGACGGGTGGACGCGCGACATCGCCGATCAGCGAGTGCACGGCACCACCGGCGAAGTGCCGATCGAGCGCTTCCGGCGGGCCGACGCTGATGCGTTGCGGCCGATTACCGGCGTCCCGCCCTTCGCGGTCAGCCGCGAGCTGGTGCGCAAGGTGCAGGCCGATTGCGCCATCGAGGTCGACGGCAACGCCTATTCGGTGCCGTGGCGGCTGATCGGCGAAACGGTGTGCGTCATCCTCGCCGGCGGCCAATTGCGCGTCAGCCATGCCGGCCGCGAGGTGGCCGTGCATCGGCGCTGCACCGGCCGGTTCGAGCGGCTGATCGACCCGCTCCGCTTTGAAGGCGTCGTCGGCTTCCGCGCGCCGGCGGCGGTGCTTCCTGAGCCTGCCGGCGATATCGCCGGCTCCGAGCTGCTGCGTCCGCTGCTCGAATACGAGCGGCTGGTCGGAGGGCGCTGGTGATGGAGCACGATCACCTGGTCGACATGCTGAACCGGCTCAAGCTGACCGCGATCCGCGATCAGATCGACAGCCTGGTTGACGAAGCGGCACGGCGCGAGCTGACCATTCGCGAGGCGCTGTCGTTGTTCTGCGAGCGCGAGATCGCCCGCAAGGACGAGCGCCGCATCGAGATGAGCATCGGGCTGGCGCACTTCCCGTTTGTGCGCGATCTCGACAGCTTCGACTTCGCCGCCCAGCCATCGATCGACAAGAAGCAGATCCGTGAGATCGCCGGCGGCCGCTTTATCGCCAATGCCGAGGTGGTGATGCTGATGGGGCCGCCCGGCGTCGGCAAGACGCATCTCGCGGTGGCGATCGGCCGCCAGGCGATCCTGACCGGCTATTCGGTGCTGTTCGTGCCGGCACCGACCCTGGTGGCGCAGTTCGCCAAGGCGCATAGCGAAGGCAGGCTCGAGGACCGGCTCACCCACTTCGGCAAGCCGAAGCTCTTGATCATCGACGAACTCGGTTATCTGCCGTTCGCGCCCAATGCCGCACATCTGTTCTTCCAGCTGGTGTCGCGCCGCTATGAGCGCGGCAGCATGCTGATCACCTCCAACCGCGCAGTCAGCGAGTGGGGCACGGTGTTCGGCGACGCCGTGGTGGCGACCGCGATCCTCGACCGGTTGCTGCACCACAGTCACGTCCTCACCATTCGCGGCGACAGCTACCGGCTGCGCGAAAAGCGCCGCTCCGGGCTGCTGAAAGCCCCCGCGGTCGAGAACGCGGCAGCACCGGCGTGAGCACGGCTTGCCCAGGTGGGTGCACAGGGACCTCCCACGCGCCGCGCCGCCGGACTCGTGGCGGTCGCGTCGCGGGCGCGCGGGTCCCTCCTATGCACTACCTGGACAAGCCACCCGGCATCGAGCTTGGGGCAACAAAGCGACAACCGGGGGTCCCGTTCTTAATGTCGAAAAGGGTCCAGTTCCGCATGTCGGTTGACACACGCTCGGCGCCGACCACCGCGGGCACCCCAAGCTCGCGCGCGACGATAGCAGCGTGACAGGTGCGGCCGCCGCGGCTGGTGACGATGGCGCCAGCCGTTTTCATGACCGGCTCCCAATCGGGGCTCGTCGACTCGGGGGCCAGCACCTCGCCAGGCCGGAACGCGGCAAGCCCCGCCTTGTCGGCGATGACCCGAACCGCCCCGGCGGCAATCTTTTCGCCGACCGCCCGGCCGGCGACGAGGACCCGTCCGGTTCCTTTCAGCACAAAGGTCTCGAAGCTGTCCGCCTTGCGCTGCGAGGCGACGGTTTCTGGCCTAGCTTGGACAATGTACAGCTTTTCGTCTGCGCCATCCTTCGCCCATTCGATGTCCATCGGGGTCGGATGATCGGCGAGCCCTGAGTAATGGTCCTCGATGCGCAGCGCGTAGTCAGCGAGTTCGAGTACCTCGTCATCTGTCAGGCAAAAATGTAGACGCGCGCTCAACGGGGTCGGCCGGTTGCGAGTGCTCGCGGCGCCCGTTCCGCGAGCGAATACGAGACGCATTTCCTTCCCACCGAGCGAGCGGCTCAGGATCGCACGATGACCCTCGCGGAAGGTCGGTTTGTGAACATAATACTCGCCCGGGTCGGCCTTGCCCTGCACGATATTCTCGCCAAGGCCGTAGGAGCCGGTGACAAAGACCACGTCCCGAAAACCCGATGCGGTGTCGAGCGCGAAGATGACGCCGCTCGACGCGAGGTCGGAGCGGACCATTTTCATTACCCCTACCGACAGCGCTACCTTGAAATGGTCGTAGCCATTATCGATGCGGTAGACAATGGCGCGATCAGTGAAGATCGAGGCGAAGCAGTTGCGGCAGGCCTCGAACAAGGCCGCCTCACCGTGGACATTGAGAAAGCTTTCGTGCTGCCCGGCAAAGCTCGCGGTCGGCAGGTCCTCGGCGGTCGCCGAACTGCGCACCGCGACGGGGACGTTCTTGCCGCAGTCGCCTTCGAGCGCGTGGTAGGCTGGTGGCGGCAAGATCGCGCACGCTCGGCTGACTTTAGCGTGCTCGCCAATCGTGCTACGCGCCCCCCACAGCGCTCGTTGACCGCGCGAAGCGACTATCGCGGCGAGCGACCGTCGGCCGGTAGCGTGCGCGACTTGCGCCCGTTACTGCCCGGCCTCGGTCAGCGCGATGCGCCTCGCTCGCCGAGTCGCTCTGCGAAGGCGCGGGGAATCATCTATCACGCCACCGCCAGCGTCGACAAAGTTCACCGCGCGACGTGGTTCTTGCCGACGCCACGGAACGTCTCTCAAAGCGAAGGCCATCGAACCAGCGGACATAGGTAGATTGCCTCATCATCGGACCGCTCACGCCGTTTCAGGATAAACCGCAAAAGCAATCTGCGCCCTTTGCGATCACCCCGAATTGATCCTGATCAATCGCCGAAAGTGGGCGATCTAGGGGCCCATGCGGGAGACTCGGAAAATACCGAGCGGGCGATCGCGCGCCCGTCACCAATTGACCTGATCAATTGTTCACGGCTCGTCCCTCGCTATAAGCTATGTTGACAGCTTGGGAGATTGGACGCGTGAGCGTCTCTTTTGGGAACGTCTGAATAGGGGTTGTTGCGTGTGACCTGAGCCGCTGCATCTCCTCCAGATTTGAGTAGAGTCCGGCCACGAACGGAGGACCGGACGGTGAGGGGTAGTCGCTTCAAGGAAGAGCAGATCATTGCGATCCTGCGGGAGCAGGAAGCGGGTGTGGCGACGGCGGATGTGTGCCGCAAGCACGGCATCAGCAGCGCGACGTTCTACAAGTGGAAAGCGAAGTACGGGGCTCGAGGTCTCCGATGCGCGGCGGCTGAAGGCGCTCGAGGACGAGAACACCCGACTGAAGAAGCTGGTCGCTGACCTCGCGCTCGACAACCTCATGCTGAAGGACATCGCTTCAAAAAAATGGTGACGCCCGCTGCCAGACGGGAGC
Source organism: uncultured Alphaproteobacteria bacterium (assembly GCA_963755435.1). GTDB lineage: Bacteria > Pseudomonadota > Alphaproteobacteria > ATCC43930 > CGMCC-115725 > AP-15. Next base: position 197,690 of record CAVWJX010000004.1, on the reverse strand, counting down.
CCGCGGCTCTACTCGCAGCCTGGATGCTCGACTACAACACCGTGAGACCGCACACCGCGATCGGCAACGTGCCACCTGCTGACTTTGCCATGCTCAGCGCCCCCGCAATCAACGCGGCGGGTCGCTGCGCTCATTTGCGGGCTTCGCGCCCCGCCCCGTTGCCCCACCGAGCTTGCAAGGCTCAAATGAGGAACGGATTCCACTCGGGCCCGGATGAAACAAGGGGCTTACGTCAGTCCGCAGACAGTGTGCATCCGGAAACGACCATCCTTACCCTTGCCGCTGTTGACGCTATAGGTGAGCCCGATCCGCTCCGGCCGCTCCCGCTGGTAGGTAAACTCGGTCGTGTCCTGGAGCACCAGGATCGGCCCTTCGGTCGCCACAAAACGCTCGCGCGTGCGTCGAAATGGCCGGCCAGGATCTCCGCTTCGCTGATCCGCTCATTGGAAAAGACGCGGTAGGCGGCCTTGGTGTTCGCCCAGTCCTGGCAGGCCAAAGGAATGCTCGCCCCCATGGCGTCGCCCATACGCTCGAGCAGGCACCGTAGGCGCTTGGTCAGGCGCCGATCCGCCAAGCTACAACCCGCAATCTCGCGATCAAACCTATCCGCTGATCGATCCGTCCATTGGCACCGTTCCCCCCGAAACACGGCACCGGGAATGAATCATGAACGCATGTTATCGCGCAATAATTTGCGTCCTGCTAATTGCTGCCCTCTAAATGTGGGTAATTGAAAGCCTCACCGGAGGGGTACACACCGTTTAGGGCTGACCTTTCATTTGCAGCGAACCTCGCGAGCCCTCGTATGAGCACTCCCGAGTCATCCATCCTTATCGATCAGGCTGCATCATCCACCGCGCTGCCGCCGCCAAAAACCGACAGCGTCCAACTCAATAAGCCGCGCGCAAGACGCCCGTCAGCTCACGCTTACCCGAGTGCTTGGGTCATGGCGGTGCTGGGCGGCAAACTGGCGGCGATGCGCGCCGATTGCACGGCACTGGCCAGCAAAATCACTCTTATTGGACAAGCGCGAGTTTGTGAGAGGTGTCCAGCTGGTCCAGACGTAGGCGGAGCTCTCGTGCGAAGATCCGCACATCGGGTTCGAGCAACATACGATCTACGTGACAGTGATCAGGTCCTATAAAGGTTTCTACCCCCTTCTTCGCGAACCGACGCCAATCCATAGGCCTGTCAGCGGTGCTTATCCACTCTCTGCACGGCAAAAACAAGGTGATCTTACCATCATAGGGCTGCATTCGCTTGCGATAATGTCTTGCCGCCAAAACAGACGTCCGACCCACCGCTATTTGGCGCGGACTCTGATATGGAGCTACGCCGTTGGGTGCCACTGAGCCCCTGCGGAGTTGGTGCTTTACCCTATCCCTAATGTAGGTGATTTCTTCACTTATCGGAAGGGACCGAACAATACGAAGGTGATAGCGCACGCGTGTAATTCCGAGGTTGATTTTTGCCGAAATACGGTTTCGCAAGCTAAACGACGTGGGACAAGCGCATCCCAAAAAAACTAGAAGGGCTACGTCTTGACCACATGCCCGGAGCTGGCGTGCCACCTCGAATATTATCGTTCCCCCCAGGCAAAAGCCACCTAGCAGGAATGGGCCGTGTTCTTGAAAAGTAAGAAGTTCCTTCACATAAAGTGATGCCAGGTCTTCAATTTTCTCGGTACACTTATTTCCACCGCTTAGCCCTGGAGGCTGTAGCGCATAAAAGGGCTGATCCGACCCTAAATGACGGGCCAGCTGCAAAAAACAATAGACGTCGCCATTATGGCCTGGGCACGCAAAAAAGGCTTGACGCCTGCCGTTTGGCTGAATTGGTACGATGGGGGAATAACGATTAGTCGCACTTAAAAGTTTATCAATAGTGTGCGCTAGAGCCATCACCGTACGATTTGTAAATAATATTTCAACTGGCAATTGAATATTGAAAAAATCTTCGACATCCATGATAATTGCCAAGGCAGTTATTGAACTTCCGCCGAGGTCAAAGAAATCATCGGTGATGCTGCTCACCTCACGTCCAAGGGCATTGCTCCAAATATGCGTTATAGCCCTCTCCGTAATATTCCGTGGCAACATGAACGCCTCACCTTCGACTGCCAGACGGTCGTCGGGAATGCGGGCGGTCGTGTGTGTTGTCCTCGGGCCCGCATGATGTGAACATTCTTCGGTAGCAATTGGAGGATACGGAGCGGGACGCCCGTCGCCTGATGGTCGATGAATATTGCGATCGGCAGCAATTTCGGGACGTTGCGGCATTCGGCTATCGATTTTCCCACTGGGCAGCCGAAGCACGCTCTTTAGGAGGTTTACGTGATCCCGGTTAACGCCTCCTTGCGTGCGGCATAGTAAGGCCATCGCCCGAGATCTAAACATTGTTGACCGTCCGTTCTTCTGGAATGTGTGTCGTTCTACGCCCTTTCGCCACTTCATAGTGTCACATCACGCGAGGAGTTCGTCAATCACCTCACCGGTGGCGAAAAGGGGCGTGAGCATCCGAATGATCGGGCCCGGGATCAGCTGGCGGCTGAGACCGTCGAGAGTGTAAGAAATTCCGACACGCCAAGCAGGAGTCGCGACCCTTTTCAAAAAATTCAGATGGCCTGCTTTAGCTTGAAAGGTGATGGTTAAAAATCTTTGCGTATGATTATTATGATCATATTTCTGCCAAAGATTGGCGGCCCTTTAAGATAAAGGCTTGAAGATAAAATTGGCCAACTAGCAGGCTGCTGAAAAGGTGCGAAGTGGAGAGCCCGGGGCGTCCAGTCGCGGTCAATGGCTGGTTAGCACTAGGTTTGCGAGTTCAAGTTGCGATCGCCAGTCGGGAGAGGTGAGGCGGGCGGTTTGACACATCGCACTCACCGAGCGGTTTGGGCTCGACAGGCAACCGCTTGACCCCTTCCTTCAGGGGCAGGCGCTTGTCCTGCGCCAGCATGGCGGCGAGGAACTGCTGCGCCAACTCGCCTGCCAGCAATCGGTCGCAGTTCTTGGTGAAGCTCGTCGGATCCCACACCGTATCCTCGATCTCCAACCCGACAGACCAGCGGAACCGCAGATCGTATCCGGTCCGCTCCACCAATTGCCGCTCCGAGCGGATCGAATAAACGCCTGCAACAACAGCGCCCGCATCAGTTGCTCGGGCGGGATCTAGCCGCGGCCGATCGGGAAATTACAACGGTGCAAACTGATCGGTCAGCGCTGACGGCGCGGCATTGGCGATCTCCCGAATCAGCCGCAGCGGATGATCCGAGGGAACCCGCTGCTCCCGGTCTATGTAGCTGAAACGGCGGCCAGAAGTCTCATCATCACCACGCATCGCCACCCCTGTCCCCATTCCAGAGGATCACGATGCGCAAAATCGACAAACCTTTTTCAGCAGCCTGGCTAGACCTCTTAATATTTTTCACACGATCTTTCGGGCAAAGCTCAACTTGCCCCGGGTTACCACTGTATCTTCTACGCGAGCGACCGTATTCACCAAGGCTGCTACACCCGTCATTTTAACGATGTTTACTTCCATGGTCATCGTGTCACCCGGTAATACTGGCACTAAAAACTTCATATCATTGACAGCAGCCAGCACCAAAAATTCTCGAGAGTTCATGCCTCTGCCCGTGGTATGATTGAATAAGATAGAGGCGCTCTGCCCGATTGCCTCGATAATCGAAGTCCCAGGCATTATCGCAAAGTCAGGAAAGTGTCCAAGGAAGTTGATCTCGTTGCCTGTGACGTTTTTGAGGGTTTTTATGCGTCTTCCAGGTTCTAATTCCAAGACCCTATCGACCATGATGAGCGGGAAGCGTTGCTTCAAATGGACCTTTACTTGCTCGAACGTCATAGCCATACATCTTGGCTCTGTTCCATTTCTCTCGTCCATCATCATGACACCGATCGCAAGGCAGATCTACCGCGATACAGAAGGTTCCCAGGATCTGGGCTTTGTGTTACCGTCTGGGCATGCAACGAGACGTCGAAGTCCGGCTCGGGCCGGGGGATCGCGAACGGCTGGAGGCGGTCGTGGCCGATCGCAACCGTGCGCAAAAGCATGTGTGGCGGGCGCAGATTGTCCTGGCGACGGCCGCGGGCTGCGGCACGGCGGAGATCATGCGCCGGGCCGGCGTCTCCAAACCCTGCGTGTGGCGCTGGCAGCGCCGCTTTATGGAGGCCGGGGTCGACGCGCTGTTGCACGACAAGACGCGCAAGCCCGGCAAAGCGCCGGTGCCCGAGCCGATCGTCGCGCAACTGGTCGAGCGCACGCTGGGTGCGCCGCCGGGTGAAACCACGCACTGGACCAGCCGGGCGATGGCCGATGTCATGGGTCTGGCGATCAGCACGGTGCAAAAGATCTGGCGCGCCCATGGTCTCGCCCCACACCGGTTGCGGACCTTCAAACTCAGCCGCGACCCGCAATTTGCCGCCAAGGTGCACGACGTGGTCGGACTTTACGTCGACCCGCCGGCGCATAGCCTGGTGCTCTCGGTCGACGAGAAGAGCCAGATCCAGGCGCTCGATCGCACCCAGCCGGGTCTGCCGATCAAGCGCGGCCGCGCCGGAACGATAACCCACGACGATATCCGCAACGGTACGACCATCTGGTTTGCCGCCCTCAACTTGCTCGACGGGACCATCGTCGGCCAGGGCATGCAGCGCCACCGGCACCAGGAATTCCTGCGTTTTTTGAACCGCCTCGAGCGCGACATCCCGGCCAGCCGGCTGATCCATGTGATCCTGGATAATTACGGCAGCCACAAGCACCCCAAAGTCAGAGCGTGGCTGGCCCGCCATCCGCGCTGGACCTTTCACTTCACTGCGACTTCGGCGTCCTGGCTCAACGCGGTCGAGGGGTTCTTTGCCAAACTCACCCGCCGCCGGCTCAAACGCGGCGTCTTTCATTCGCTCGTCGACCTGCAGGCGGCAATCAACCGATACCTGGCCGAACACAACCACAGCCCAAAACCCTTCCCCTGGACCGCCGACCCCCATCGCATCATCGCCGCCGCCAGCCGCGGGTACCAAGTGTTAGATTCGATCCAATAGCTATGCAAGCAGAATTGTATCGCGCTTGAGCCGCCCCCGCCAAAAGGCGCTCTGGGCCTCGCACCTCAACGCCGCCGCAATACCATGGCCAAAGCACGCGGGAGAAAACGCCCATCAAAAGCTGGGATGGCTGCATCACAGATCAACCGGGTAACGCGGAGACCTGCTTCTTCGGCCATTCTCACGGGCTCACTTTCACAATGAAACTCAAATATGTGATCACGCTGGGCCGATTCCAGCGCGGTACTAAAAAATGCTAGTCCGTCGTTAGCGAGATGATGTGTTAGTGCGGTAAACAATGGGCGCGGATCTTCGAGGTGCTCCGCGAGCATTGCCGCAATGATTCCTTGATATCCTCCGCGTCTTTCGTTCAGTTCCAATCTGACGGCATCTTTGACTTCAAAGGTCACCCGTGCACCATGTCCAGAGACCTTAAGCAGCCGATTCGCTACGGCCACCGCCGGGGGACTAATGTCGACACCTTTCAACTGAATGTCGGGCCTTGTCTCGGCTGCGAGCAGGCTCACCACTCCATGACCAGAGGCCAATTCCAGAACTTTAGCTCCAGGCGGTAGCGATTTTAGAAATTCGTCTCGGTACAATGCGATGTGGTTTACCATTGAGGGCCAAAAAGCATAAATTAAAATCGCGGCCCACATATAGGGTACCATGTAACCTTCGTCTTCGTAAACCTTCGAGATGAGGTCTGTCGTCTTTTCAGGCGTGTACCGCCCCAATTTCTCATACAGCTGTTGGGACTTCCATACCGCCATACAGTATTTGGCATAGCCCTTCGCAGCGTCTTGAAAGGCGCTATCACCATATGCTGCTCTGGCCCATCGCGCGAGTGGGCTTAATAGCCAAGAACAGAGTGCCTCATTCGCCTCATAGGTGGCTCGCGCGGAGGGCGCAAACATCTTGACGTTTGTCTCCAAGCTTCTGAGAAATGGATCGGTTTCAATCATAACATAGTTGTCCTTCTTCAGTACACTCATTCCGTTGCGCTGACATGACGAACCATCCGAACCATCGGGCGGATTAGGTCAACTCCGTCCCACGGAGGAAGGAAGACATGCATACGCCCCAGTTTCATGATTCGATCTACACCTCTTTTCGCGGCCAGCGCCGCAAGCTTCTTCTCTCTCTCTGGATCGGCCATGCCTAAGCCCAGAGTCTGCACGTTTCCGTCAAACTTCAAAACCGCATCGAACAAACTGTCAACTTCCAAAACTATCAAAGTCTTACCTTGAATTGGTTGAGGGATGTCCGATCCGGAGCCGACCAGTAGCGTCCAATCGGGACCCGTTGGAAAAAGCGCCTTATGTGTGGTGTCTTCCAGCAGCCAGGATGCGCGCGCCCGATAAATCGCTGAAGTTAACGCGGCGTGAATGGTTATCCGTGGGTGCGCGACGTTTTCAGTCTCAAAGGCTTGCCGGAGATAAGGCAGAAATTCAAGGATTGACTGGCCCGTTCCTCTCTCGAGAAATAACGCTTGGGGTGAGGAGCATGCTTGCTGGTCAAACTGCCATACATCGCGCGCAATGCGCCGGCACCAAGACTCTCGTTCGTTAGGATTGCCCCAGGCTCCAGCGTCCATCGCCGCTATAGATATTCGGGGCCCGAAGGCTGCCATTCTGACCCAATGTGGAAATGGTAATGCCCGAATGTAAGATACCGCCTCTTCCCCGCCCCAAATCATCGCCCCGTCAACGTTTTGAGCCATTGCTTCATGCAAGTCCTGCCGGTCATGCTCGAACGCGGTCATAAAAATGCGTCGCATCAGCACCTTGCCTGGATCGCTCTGATCCAACCTTTCCATCAAACGCTGCGTCAACTCGTCAAGGCCGTTAGGAATGCGGACCAAGCATGCATTACCTCCCAGCAGAGCGCAGGTCATCGACAAAATTGGCTGAATGTCTACGTTGCCGGCCGGCCAGTGACCCACCACGCCGATCGGAAAAGCCTTGCATTTAGCACGACCATATTCACTCCACCCACCGTGTAGCGCATTGGGCCCGAGTTCACGAGCAATGATTGGCTCCAAGGTCCCCCGCCTTAGCCACATCCGAAGGAAAACGATCCCAGGGATATCGTTAAGATCGCGGGTATCCAAGCGTTTGGCCCAAGACTCAAAAATATCCAAAACATCATTCGGGCAAATATCCGAGTCAGAAACCACCTGACGCAGACTGGCTGCTGCACCTGCGATCTCTGCCGGTGAATTTATGTCAATTGGCACCTCAGGCATTGAAATAAAAGCCATTCAATTCACTACATAGCGCGTGCTTTGTATATTTCCGCAGCCTCTGAGTTCCGCCTTGGGTATCCGTCCTGCGAACCGGAAACTGATGCCGCGTCTCCCACAGGGGCACCCATCGTAAGCAATCACCTGGGCGAGGTCTTCGGTGAGCAAAAGGTTGCCTGGGAAGCTGGTTGGCAAGACACTGCAGACCTGAACAATGCCATGTTCGCCTTCCGCGACTGGTGCTAGCGTTAACGGATCTCGCACAATCACATCGCCAAACGCAGGTGCGTGCTTGTTACCTTCGGGGCAATCCGGGAAAATAACCCCGATGCTCTCTACCATGCCATAAAAGTCGACGATGCGGTCAAGGGAACATCCGAAGACTCGCGCCAGCTGATCATTGAACATTGCTTTCTCAATAGCCTGATCCTGCAAACGCTTCCAGCCGCCGCTGTGAAGGACCCGAGCCTTGGGTAGGTCAAGACAGATACCCTTCGCCAAGAGAGGCTTCGCCAAGTGATTCCATAGAATGAACGTAAAGCCATACACCAATATTTCGACATTCCGATGGGTTTTCGCGAATGTCGTCAATATGTTTAGATCCAACGTCAAGTCACCTTGCTCATTTAGGTTCAAACAGTAGGTAGTATCAGTGGCAAACGGGCGCAACCCTTGAACCGCCGCGACCCTTGCCCCCACCGGGTTGCCTTCGCTGATAAAACTTGGGGTGTCGACAACGAGGTAAGGTCTGCGAGCTGAGCCAATGAAATCCCGCACGATGACCACGGTACCTTTGCTCATGCGTCGCGCGGTCGGCGTATCAAGCACAACTCGGCTGGGCAACTGAGACGTGGTGGCGCTCGAGGTCATTATTCTTTTGATCTGATCACGAGCCACGAAGGACACTGGAGGATTAACCTTCAGATTCCCCACTGGTAGAAAAGGAAGATCAAAAATGTATTTAGCTTGTCGATAGTCCAACGGCCATTGCTGAATATAGTTTTTGTAGCCAGCGTGTCGTTGACAGCCGTAATCCAGCTCCTCCTTTAGGATTTCCAACAGACCCGCTTGCTTTATGTCAGGGGGCTGGGAATAAGGAGGCCCTGCCAGTAGAACACGGTCTATATGGTCGCCAATTTGCCGCATGATGTCTCCACTACAACTGACAGCGACGAACGCGCAATTTTTCCTACTGACGTCTTTGGTAATTCGGAAACCAAGCGGATCGAATTGATCGTCCAATGGGCTGGAAGGCGGCGGCGAACATCACCCAACGCAATTTCAGCCTTCCCATCTGGTACAATAAACAAGACGACGGCTTCACCGGCCTCTGGATGATCGACAGCGCATGCAGCACATTCATAAACGCCGGGGACCCCGCTAGCTCTTTCCTCTACCTCCGCAAGGCTCACTCGTAGACCTCGCATTTTTAGAAATTCCCCTTTGCGCCCTTCGATCCACAGATAACCTTCGGCATCTTGGCGAGCCATATCGCCGGTTCTAAGCCAACCGTCGCGGAAGATCCTACGCGTTTCGTTCGGGTCATTCAAATAACCCGCGCATATCGACGGTCCCTTGACCAATAGCTCACCGATCTGACCTGCAGCCAAGGCAGTTCCTTGTTCATCCACGATCGAGACGATAAGATTGTCCAAAGGTCGACCGACACTTCCCGATTTCTCTGCCCACCTCTCGGGCTCCATACACGATATTCGGGCGGTTGCTTCGGTTTGCCCATACATCACGTAGAACTCGACCGACGGGAACGCGGCCCGCATTTCGCTGATTTTTTCGCGAGCCAAGGCACCTCCAGCTTGGAGAAAACGCCGCAAAGAAGGGATGATGATCCGCCGCACATTTGATCTTCGAAGAATCACGTTATAAACTGTCGGCACACCGGCGAATGTAGTGCAACCAAATTGCGCGACCGCTTGGAGCACTTTATCTGGAAACATAAAGCGGCGATCAAACACGACGCCGCCGCCATGATAAAGGTGCGTATGCATCACGCTGGCGCCAAAAACATAGCTCACTGGAAGAATCAGCATGGCTCTTTCGCCCGTAGCGAGCCGTTGGCTGCGGATGATGGCTTCGGTATTGGCGATCAGGTTGCCGTGGTTGACGAGGACGAAACGAGGAGCACGGGTAGAACCAGAAGTAGCCATCAAAACCGCTAGATCCGACGCCAGGCAAGGAGCGGGGGGTATTTTGCGCATCTCCTTCGCCAGATCACCATGCAGACAAAGGAAACACCCTTTCTCAAGCTCTCCACTCCGAAAACCGGCTTCGGTCCACACAGCTTTGGCGCCCGTTGCTTTCACCAGCATCGCGGCGGAAGCCGTAACCGTGCGATCTTCCACTGGTACTGCGACAAGACCCACGTAAATGGCTCCCAAATAAACTAATGCGCTGGAGGGAGTCAGAGAACAACCGATCACGACACGATCGCCCTGCCTCAAGCCAGCCGATATCAAGGAGGCGCCATGCGCCGCAATCAGTCGCGATAAATCCTCCGGGCAAATCGTGCGCCCGGTGGCCGCATCGATTAAGTATGAATACGGTCCGAGTCGCTTTACCAGGCGTGCGGCAAAATTCCATTCGGCGGTGGGTGTCATGGTGACACGTCTTCGGGGTCTCTGTCTTAAAGCTTCGTCTGAATGATGCGCACAATCTCCCGGACATTCTCCATTTCAAGCAACTCATCCACATCCAGGCTGATCTCGAACGCCTGTTCCAACTCACCGGCGAGAGACAGATGGCCCACAGAGTCCCAGTCCGGGATATCGCTCGCACTGGTCTCCATAGAGATCAATAGTGGGTCGATATCAAAGGCGGCTTCAAACGCCTCGCGAACTCGTGTTAAAATGTATTCTGTGTTCTTCATTTGATCCTTCCGTGTGACGCCCGGTTCCGAGCCATTGCTCCGAAGCGAAGACGAAGAGTTCTGAATGTAAGGTTATATCGAGATACCCGCACCACCATCAACAACGAGAGTATGCCCGATAATCCCTCCGGCCGCATCGGAGCAAAGAAACTGCGCTCCATACGCGATTTCCTCAGTTGTGACCAAACGCCCTGTCGGAGTTCGGTAAATAGTCTCGGCGATACGCGCTTCGCTGTTGGGCACTGCTTTCCAAGCATCGGTCAGCGCCGCCCCTGCCGTTAGAATATTAACGCGGATGCCGCGCGGCGCCAGATCGACCGCGAGATGGCGCGCAAGCGCCTCAAGCGCGCCCTTGGACGAGCCGATCAACGAGTAGGACGGGAGGGCACGCACAGCTCCCCACGAACTAACCGCGATGATGCTCGACCCTTCGGAAAAGCGCGGCATAAGAAGCTTGGTCAGGTTGAAAAAGGCGCGGACATTGAGTTTGAATGTCCAGTCAAAATGGCGCTCGGTAAGTTCTTTTATTGGTCGGTGGATTCCGGTTGCAGCGCAGTGGACTAACCCGGAAAGATGGGGACCCTGTTCTTGTAACTGGCGCTCAAGTTGTTCCAACCCTCTTTCGTTGGTGAGATCTGCACGACACAGCGTGATTGCTAAATCTTCCCCCGCGCCGGTCGCCCTCAAGTTTTCGGCGGCTTGGTCGTTTCGGAGATAATTCGCGATCACAGTAGCACCCGCTCGTGCAAAGCGCAGTGAAATGGCGCCTCCAATGCCGCGGGTACCCCCGGTCACCAAAATCGTTTTATTGCCCAATGAAAACAAATTTCTGCTTGCGTTCATGAGAGTAAGTTTCCCCGCACTATTACACTGGCAAAATATCTTATGTCTCTTGTCCTCGCGTACAAGGGTTTCATGATCCGCATAGCTGAGTTGCATTTGAATAGTTTATCAGTTCGCCGCCGCAACTGTGCTGGAAAGCATCGGCGAGCGCTTTGAGCTCGAATGGCGTTACTGCGCGGCCGCCGATCTCGCCAGTAAAGAAATCGAAATATTCCTCGATTCTTCGCAGGAACGCCCACAACTCGGCCTCGCTGCGCACGTAAGGCGTATTGCCCGGCGCGAGCGAGGGGCTGTGATAAGTGAAGCTGAAGACGCGATGCCCTTTGCGCAACAGCGCTCGGGTCAAACGGCGTTGCTCCTTGAAGGATATTCCCTCCGGGGTTAGCGTAATACGCTCCAAGAGGCGAAGCCGCGCGAGGATGCCCGGCACATGCAGCGCCTTGAGGCGCTGGTTCATCGTCAGGGGATACAGCAGAGACCCGATATCGGCAAGCAACCCGGTGTAGGCGACCGAAAGCGGGATTTCGAGCAACGCCAGATTTTTGCCGAACCAGTAGGGGCTGGCTCGACAATGAGAGAAATCGGGGCCAAATTCGCGGCTCAGATCGGTACCGGGAACCACGCTCACGTCGATTTCGTAGCCGAGTTCGGCGAGAATTTGCGCGGTCGCGAGCCCGACGCCGTACCGGCCGGCTTTGTAGATGCGTGGCCGTACGCCGACATTCTCTTCAATGCTGCGGGTCAATTGCACCAACTTTTCGTGTTCGAGTTCGAACGGCAGATTGCCAGGGTAGGAATTCTGGTCGGTTGCCGGCTCGACGAGCGGAGGATTGTCCCAGGGCTGCAGATGTGCCCCGATTTCACACGTGCCGGAGCGATACAGGCCCCGAATGCACTCGTACGCTTCCGGAGTGCTGCTGACCGGATAATCAAGCACGAAGGTTGGGCGCACTCCGTATCGCTCAAAGATACGTTGCGCTCGACTTAGACATTTGACTGAACTGACCCCCCTTGCGCGGCGGGACTGATGGGCGCTCCAGTCGAATTCGGCCTCGGTGTCGACCACGACGACCAGCAGGGGTGGGTAGTCAGCCGGCCAGTCGATCATTCTCCAAGTATCGGGGTCGAGCATGCTTCGGCTCGCGCGTTCAATGGTTTGCGGTTCGGCCTTGGTCATCTTTGAGCACGGGCGCGGCAGGCGATGTTGTGAAGCGAAGCCGCTCGATACCGCACGTTAGCAGATCGATGACCTGGCCGCTCAAACTGTGCCACGTAGAGGGCTCTAACCACCGCAACTTTTCGAATCGGCTGCTGTTGGCACCCTTCGCTCCTCCCTGAAGCACATGGTTGCATCTTTCCATGTTTTGGATTGGCAAGCACGCAGGAAACTCAAGGTCGCGCGCTCGTCAAAACTAAAATATTACACCTGGCAAGCCTCACAAAACGCTTTTACCGACATTCTTCACGTGCACAGGTGGGGACCGAACCATTGGTAGCAGGTGCCCCGATCCGTGTGCATCGGTTCCGTGGCCCAAGCTACGTTCTCCAAGGTCCAGTGCGGACCACGCCGGCGCTCATCGTAGCAGGACCCCATGCGACTAGCAGGAAGTAGTCGTCCGAGCCGTTTGGGACATCGCTTAGGTGCCGGCTTAGTCCAATCATCTCATCGCACGCGAGAACATGGCCCAGAGTGCGAAACGAGTTGCTATAAACAACCTCGCGGGGCAAGCCCGCGGCTGAAGCGATAATATAGTGAGAGAACAATCCTGCGTTTGTGCAGAAAACACGGGAAATCTGTTTCGGCCCGAGACTAGCCCGGCGGAGTGCCGTATTTATCGTCGATCGCAGCCGCTCGTGGGAGCAGCGGAGATATTCGCCATCAAACGTCGGCTGCATGTCCTCATCCGGCCAAGGGTACGTGCGGCACTCAACCGCCAATAGTTCGACGGGGCCTTCTGCCTGGCTGACAAGGAAGGCGACAACGCCATCGCTGAATAGGATATCCCCCTTCTTCCCCACGCGCCCGAGTTCTCCTATCGCGACGCTCGAAATTACAACCAGGACGGCACCAGGGTGGTCGTCCGCGCTTATGATGCCCGAGGCAAGACGAAGCGCCGCACCAGAGCCTGCGCACTGTTGCAGGCCGACGCCGACCACCCAAACGTTATCGCTAAGCCCTAGCTCACCCAGCAGCGGCGTCGCCAGGCTGTGGTCAGCGCGCTCGTCGACGACTAGCACCGTTTTGATCTCAGGTCGGCCCGCACCGAAACTATCAAGAAGATCAGCGATACATGATGTCCGTGTCTCACGCCAGTTACCTTCAAACTGCAGGTAGCCGGCAAATCCACGCTTGCGAAGTCCCTCAATAATGTCCTTAGGCACCCCTTCCCGCTGGAGCTCCTCCAAGCCTGTGTGGCGGCCGAGTGAGCAGCAGATGCGAGAGATAAATACTCGTGGCTTCATCGAAAATCGCCGGTTCGCCGTCTGGCTTGGTATCTCCCGGCGGAACTTGGTAAGCCAACGCCAAGACCCGCGAATACTAGGCCGCGGAATGCGCGCGCAAATAAGTTCTCTCTTCGGTTCCTGCAAACAGGTCACCCTAGTGCAGATTGAAAATCTCGTACCACGCCTAAAGGCATTGGTCAATCAAGAAATTATCTAAATGGCCCTCGCTCCCGCGTCGGGTTTTTTAAAGCTTGCGTCCGCGCTTGATCGGAATCGTCATGAGCCGCTTCGTCTCTGCGCTCGCCAGCGCGTCGCGTGCGAGCTCGCGTTCAACCACCCGGAGATCGTCCGTCAATCGGTGATACTCGCGAATATGGCGCTCGATCGCGGCGCTCTCATCCTCCGGCAACAGTTGCGCCAGCAGCCAGGCGCGGCCTTTGGGGCCGAGGATGTCCGCGTGCGGGCATTGCGGCACGAGATGGGCATGGAGGATCGCTTGGATCATCGTCTTCAACCGGACGCGTTGGCGCACGATCTGATTGCGCCGGGTCACCTGCCGGCGCAGCCTCAACTTCGTTTGATCCGGTACCCAGACCTCAGGCAGGAAACCATTGGCGTATAAGCGGGCAAGCACGGTCGCATCGATGACATCCGTTTTGATCCGCGCTTTGGCGATGAGATGCACTTGTCTCGGGTTCGCAATAATCACGCGGCCGACAAACGGCGCGACCGCCTCGGCTACTGCGTGGGCATTACCTGTTGCTCGATCACGAGATGATCCTCAGACGTCAGATTGGCGGCGAACGCTGCCAGATGGTCCCGCGACATATTGATACGACCCAGCCGATCAGCCGGTCGCCATCGATCATCACCGCCTCGGCGAGGGTGCGGTGAATGTCCATGCCAATAACCCGCATCATTAACCTCCTCGTCGTGTCAGAAGCGTGCGGGCAACACGGCAACTACGGATTTGCGCTCGCGGCGCATCCAGGCGGACCGCAGGGGCGGCCAAATAAAGGCTCGGGCTCTCAGCCCATGGTCTGACGTCGGCCTACCCGCACTCACGTGCTTCCAGCGCCCCACAACCCGGATGATCTCACCATGTCGCCGACGATCGGCAGAGTGTGAAAGCGCCGGCGACCATCATGCCGGATAAAGGCAAGGCGGAGCGCTTCATCCGAAAGTTTCTACGTTCCGCTCGCCAGCCGGCTGGCCCAGGAAGGGCGGACCGTCGACCGCGAGACCGCGAACCTGAGGATCGGGCGGTGGCTGCGCGAGGCGGCGAACGCGCGCGTTCACGGTACTATCGGCGCGATCCCGGCCGAACGACTGCCATTGGAACGGTTGCAAACCGATCCCGGTCCCTTATGCGGCCGCCCGGTGCGCTCGATCCAGAAGAAGCCGGTGCCACTTCCCGTTGTCGGCGTGCAGCACCGGCTGTCGCTGTACGACGCGTTTGCCGGCATCGGATGAGCGATTTGCAGCATCAGCGCATCGCCGAGCTGTGCCAGGAATTGCGGCTGAGCGCGGTGCCTAACCTGTATTCCGGGATCGCCCAGAGCGCGGTGGCGAAAGAGGTCTCCTTCGCCGGCTTCCCTGGAGGAGACCCTGCGCGCCGAGCGTGACGCGCGCAGCGCCCGAGCCCGTGAGATGTTCGCCCGCGTCGGCGACGTGGTGGCGCGCCGCTCGCTCGACTTCTACCAAGCGGTCGCCCGAAGGCTTGCCGCCAAAAGCAGTCGGTCATGATCACCGCCGCTGCCGAAGGCCTGCCGGTCCTGGAGCGCATCCGGCGCACCTTGCTCGCGCTCAGAATGCCGCGGACGCTGGAAGTGCTCGATCATGCCTTGCGCCAGCTCGAACGGGCGAAGCCTGCGCCCTCGAGCTGGATCGACACGCTGCTCGCCGAGGGATTGAGCGTGCGCGAGACCAGCCGGATCAAGACCGCGCTGCGCATCGGGCGCCTGGCCACGATCAAGATCCTCACGGCTTCGACTTCTCCTTCCAGCCCTCGCTCGAATCGCGAGCGCATCCGCGCCCTCGCCGAGTTCCCGTTCGTCGACCGCCGCGAGGTCGTCCACTTTCTCGGACCTCACGGCACCGGCAAATCGCGTCTTGCCGTGGCCCTCGGCGTCGAAGCCGTCAAAGCCGGCCGCAGCGTCTACTTCACCATTCTCGCCGACATTGTCGGTGTCCTCGCCAAGGCCGAGCGCGAGAGCCAATTGCGTGAACGCATCTGTTGGTTCTGCCGATCCGCCCTCCTCATCGTTGACGAGATCGGCTACCTACCGGTCGTCGCCGGCGATAGCCATCTATTCTTCCTGCTCGTCAATGCCCGCTACGAAAGGGGCGATGATCCTGACCTTCAACCGCGACTTTGCCGAATGGGGCGAGGTCTTCGGCGATCCCGTTGTCGCCACCGCGCTGCTCGACTGCCTGCTCCACCACGCCGTGGTCATCCAGATCGAAGGATCCAGTTATCGCCTGCGCCAGCATGCCGATCTGATGCCCGAGCACCTCCGCTCCAAGGCGCTCATCAGCCCAGCCTTCCCGGCAACCCTCCCCCGACACCGCGGACGTCCCAGGTCTTTGCGTGCGAACTGATGGCGGATGCCGAGCGCGATCTCGAAACCAAACTGGACTGGATCGCCGTTGATCAGGGGAATACCGACAATCCGCATGTCCACGTACTGGTCCGCGGCCGCGCCGACGACGGCAAAACCTCGTCATGAGCCGCGCCTACATCAGCCGCGGCTTTCGCGATCGGCCGCGGCTTTCGCGATCGGCCGCGGAGCGGGTCACTCTGGAGACTCGGGATGCACCGGGCGATGACCGACGCCGGCCGCGAGCCCGACGTCTCGACATTTGCATTGCACGGCGATAGCCCCTCGGTCCCGGTGCTCGGCCGGCTCAGTGGTCGGCTGAAGACCTGAAAAATTTATGGGTGCGGTCCCAGTCGTCCAGGAGATGCAGGCTGAGGGCGGCGCCGCCGGCGCTGTGCATGGATCTCTACAGAGTGGTGCGCTCACGACCACGTTCACGCCCTCGCAGGGCCTGCTCTTGATGGTCCCGAACATGTTCAAGATTGCGGGTGAGCTGTCGCCCTGCGTTTTCCACGTCGCGGCGCGCTCGATGGGGACCCAAGCTTTATCGATCTTCGGCGACCATTCGGATATTATGGCGACCCGCTCGACCGGCTTCGCCCTCATCAGCCCGGCCTCGGTGCAGGAGGCGCACGACCTCGCGCTGATCGCTCAAGCGACCACGTTGGAATCCCGTGTCCCCTTCGTTCATTTTCATGGATCGGGTTCCGCACCTCACATGAGTTCAACACGATCTTAATGCTGCCCGACGAGACGATCCGGGCGATGATCGACGACGATCTCGTGCACGCCCACCGCCGGCGCAGTCTCAGTCCCGAACGGCCGGTCACCCGGGGCACCGCGCAGAACCCTGACACCTTCTTCCAGGCGCGGGAGACGATGAACCTATTCCGTGCCACGCCCGCGCCGGTCTCGCGTGTTCCGCTACGACGGCGACCCGGAGGCGGAGCAGGTCGTAGTCGTCATGGGCTCCGCGGCCGAGACGTTGCGGACGACTGTCGCCCATCTCAGCGCGCTCGGCGAACCGGCCGGGATGTTGCAGGTTCTGCTTTACCGGCCATGGTCGGCGACGGATTTTATCGCCGCGCTACCGGCAAGCGCTCGCCGCATTGCTTTCTTGATCGCACCAAAGAACCCGGTACGGCGGCGGAGCCCCTGTGCCTCGACGTCACGCAGACTGTGGCCGGTGCCGCTGCTCGGCGGGGAGAGCGCCAATGCCTGCCGCTCGTCGTGGGCGGCCGCTATGGCCTGTCATCGAAAGAGTTCAATCCGGCGATGGCCAAGGCCGTCTTCGACCACCTGTCGAAGAACAATCCACATACGGATTTTACGGTCGGCATCATCGACGATGTCTGTGAGACGAGCCTGCCCGTCGACAGCGGGTTCGACATCGAGCCACCCGGTGTCCCATCGCGCACTGTTCTTTGGCCTCGGCGCCGACGGGACGGTCGAGGCGAACAAGAACAGCGTCAAGATCCTGGCCAAGGACCCGGACCGCTACGCGCAAGGGTACTTCGTGTATGACAGCCACAAATCGGGCGCAGAGACGATCAGCCATCTGCGCTTCGGCAATACGCCGATTGCCGCGCCGTACCTGCTGCGGTCGGCCGATTTCATCGATGTCCACAAATTTGATTTTCTGCAGAAGCGCGACGTGCTGGCCGCCGCCCGCCCCGGCGCGACCGTCCTGATCAACGTGCCATACGACCCGGCCTCGATGTTTGAGCACTTGTCGCAGCAACATATCGTCGAGAAAAAACTGCGCCTGTTTGTGATCGACGCGAGCGGGCTTGCGCAGCAGCTCGGCCTCGGACAGCGCGTCAATACCTCCTGCAAACCTGCTTCTTCGCGATCAGCGGTGTGTTGCCGCGCGAGAAGGGCATTCGCCGCATCCGCCAGTCGATCAAAAAGACCTATGCCGACAAGGGTAAAGCGCTTCTCGTGACAAAAACTTCGCTGCGGTCGACGCCGCCATCAAGCAACTGCACGAGGGCGCGGTGCCGAAAGCGGTCTCGTCGATGGATAAGCTTCGGGTCTTTGTGCCGGATGACGTGCCTGACCAAATCAAGCGCATCGCGGCGCTGCAATTCGCCGGAAGCGGCGACGAAATCCCGGTCAGCGCGATCCCGGCGGATGGCAGCTATCTCGGCGGCACAACCTATTACGAAAAGCACAATATCGGTTTGGACACCGGATATAGGCGTCCTGTGCGGCCAATGCAGCATCGTCTGTCTGTCCGCATAGTATGATCCGGGCCATTCCGGAAGCGCCGGCCGACTTCCCCCGGAATATGCAGACCCGATCAGATTTGATGATCGAAGCCCAGGTAACCGCAAACGGCGCCAACTGGCTCAGATGCTCCGTTTCCTTAGCGGTTCAGTGACCCAAGCCTCGCATTTGTCCCAAGTCCCAAGTGCCAGTCCGCGCGGCTGTCCGGCATCATCACGCCGCGAACCTGCTTGCCGAGTTGATGCTCGAGTACCGGGCGCCACGGCACGCGCGCCGCCTTCCGGATTGGGTCTCGGCGCCGGCCTCGTCGAGCGCTTCGCGTGGTTCGGTCAGCTCGACCTGCTCAAAGCCGTCGTCGCCAATGTCAGCTGTCTCATCCCCCAACTATTTGGGCACCAACCCCCACACTCCACATCATACATGATTGGCCGCCTTTGCAGAGGCTCCCTAAGCTTGAGATGCTTCCGGAGATCGGACGATGACAAATTTCGACGCGGATACCTTGAGTGAATTGAACGACGTGCGGGAGGTCGCGATCCGGACTGAGAAGCACCCCAAGTCCGCGGTGGTGATCTGGGTGGCGGTGACCGACGACGAGGTCTTCGTGCGTTCGTGGCGCGGCACCAAAGGGCGATGGTATAGGGATCTCGCAAGCGGCGGGCCTGCAACGCTGGAGTTTGCTGGCCGCCGCCTCCCGGTACAGGCGATCCCGCCGAACGACTCCACCGCAGTCGCCCGGGTCAGCCGCGCATTCCTGAGGAAATACCAACCGAGTTCCCACGCTCACGAAATGGTGCGGTCCGAAGTCCTGCCGACCACGCTGCGGCTCGATCCTCGCTAACCGGCCACCCTCGTTCCGGCACCGGTCCAGGATTTCACCGAGTTTGTAATCGTCGACCCCGCTTCGGCGCAAAGAACAGCATGCCCGCCACTGGAGGTTTGTTCCCCGCTCGCGGCGCGCGCTCCGCATGGCAGCCGATGACCAATATCGAGAATGAGCAAAGCCGGCCGTCGAGCGCAGCAAAGCCGATACTGGTAAAATGACATTATGGGCCCCCGAGGCAGCCTTGAGCGGAGATAATGATGCGCTTGTTTTATCAAAGTTTCGGTGTATTGCGTGGCTCACGCGATGGACGCTATGGCCAAGTCCTGATGGACGCTATGGCCAAGTCCTAAAGAGGATCATCGATCGGGCGGCGGCGACAGGAACTGAGATTTCTATAAGCGGGCTAAGTCCGAATCGCGCCATTGCCGAGCAGCACCGCTACCTTGAATTCCGGCGGCCGATCCGTCGCGCGTCTCCGCCGGGCTGGCTGGGCTTTTTGCTGCTCCGAGCGGCCGGGATGCATCTTCACGATGATATGAGGCATTTTGACTTCTCCGAATTCCGGGGCTTATCCCGGCTCTGTGGCGGCGAGATCGTCTTCGTCGCCGATCTTTTCGAGCCAATCGACGACCTTGCCGTTGAGCGCCTCGTGGATGGCGACGTGGCTCATGCCAGTCGTCGCCGTGGCGCGATGCCAGTGTTTTTCGCCGGGCGGGCACATGACGACGTCGCCCGGGCGGATTTCCCGGTTGGGACGACCCCAGCACTGGATCCAGCCGCGGCCGGCGGTGACAATCAATCGCTGGCCGAGCGGGTGGGTTGCCAGGCCGAGCGTGCACTGGGCTCGCCTTGGCAATCCTGACAGATTGTACAAGAAACCCGGATACAACCCCTTCGCCTAGCGAGGGATGGATACCGGTTTGTAGACCTGTTCGACCCAGTCCGACGGTTTGACTTCTTCAATAGGCACAGAGACTGCATTGTCTCCCACCCTGGCAATGGCCATCGCGTCTTTGACGGTTCCGGCAGGAATGAGTAAAATGACCGACGACATCAAAGGCAAAGTCGTCGTCATCATCGGCGCGAGCAGCGGCTTGGGCGAGGCGACGGCGCGCCTCTCGGCAGAGGGCGCGCCTGTCGTGCTGGGCGCGCGGCGGGTTGAGCGCCTGCAGTCCTTGGCACGGGAGTTGATCGTCTGCGGCGGCAAGGCGCTTGCGATCGCGACGGATGTGACCGACCGCGAGCAGGTGAAGAAGCTGGTCGACACGGCGGTCGAGACCTATGGCAGCATCGACGTGATGATCAACAATGCCAGGCTGATGCAGCAATCGCCGCTCGAACGCCTCAAGGTGGACGATCAAGGGTGTCCTTTACGGCATCGCCGCGGCGCTGCCACCCATGCGGCAGCAAAAGGCCGGCCACATTATCAACGTCTCCTCGATCGCCGGGCGGCAAGATCGCCTGAGGGCGCGAAGATATCGACAATGACCCGATCGTCGTCGTGCTGTCGGAGCGAGTGTCGGACGCTCACCTCGCGGGACTTCGCCAGGATGGCGTGTCCTACATCTTCGCCGGCGGGCAGGAGCTCGATCTTGGGCAGGCGCTTGAGATCCTGAACCGCGAATTGGGCATCAAGCGCCTGGAGATCAATGGCGGCGGCAGCACGAATGGAGCCTTCCTTCGCGCCGGGCTCATCGATCAGCTTGGCGATATTTCCGGCCGTCGACGGCACGAAAGGCGCGCCCTGCGTCTTTGAGACGGGAGAGGATGAGGCCGGCGCCGCAATTCCGCTGCGGTCAATGACGCTTGCAAGCAGCGAAGTGCTGGAATGCGGCGCAGTCTGGCTGCGCTATCGGGTTGAGAGCGGTTAAGCTCGGCCTGCGCCATCAGCTTCGCGCTCGCGACAAGGGCCCGCACCACCGAATTCGAAAGTAGGAGACACCTACTGGGTACCCCAGCGAAAACCGTGAATGTAGCGACCGCGGAGAGCTCGAGTTTCGATGCCGTAGTCATTGGCGCCGGAGTTTCTGGCTTTATCAGCTCTACAAATTGCGCGAGCTTGGTCTGCGGGTACGGGTGTTCGGAAGCCGGCGCGGCGGTCGGGGCACCTGGTACTGGAACCGCTATCCGGGCGCCCGCTTCGATTCCGAGAGCCACACCTACGGCTACTCGTTTTCCTAGGAATTGCTCGACGAGTGGGAATGGGCGGAGCGCTTTGCCGCCCAGCCAGACACCGAACGCTATCTCAATTATGTGGCCGACAAGTTCGACCTGCGCGACATCCAGTTCAACAGCCGCGTCGCCGCGGCACAATACCGGGAAGAAGCGCGGGGCTGGGAGATCACGCTGAAAGACGGACGCCGCTGTTCCACGCGCTTCCTGGTCACCGCCATTGGGATTCTTTCGACGCCAACGACGCCCAACATTCCGGGTGTCGGCACGTTCAAGGGCATGTCCTGCCACACCCACCGCTGGCCCAAGGAGAAAGTCGATTTTGCCGGCAAGCGCGTGGGAATCATCGGCACCGGCGCGACCGCGGTGCAAACCATCCAGGAAATAGCCAAGACTGTCGGACACCTGACCGTGTTCCAGCGCACGCCCAATTGGTATGCACCGCTGCACAACGGCACAATTTCTGCCGCGGAGATGCGCGATATCCGGGCGCATTACCGCGATATTTTCGCTCGCTGCACGGAGACACCGGGCTGCTACATCCACGCCCCGGACCCGCGCTCCACCCACGAGGTGACGGCCGAAGAGCGTGATGACCCCCGTGGTCGCGGAGAAGCTGATCCCCGAGAACCATGGGTTCGGGACCCGCCGAGTGCCGCTCGAAACCGGGTATTACGAGGCCTACAACCAGCCCAATGTCGAACTCGTCGACATCAACGAGACGCCGATCGAGCGCATCACCCCGAGCGGCATCAAAACCAACCACCGCGAAGACGCCGTCGACCTCATCATCTACGCGACCGGGTTCGACGCCATTACGGGCGCCTTTGACCGGATCGATATCCGCGGCACGGGCGGCGTGCGGCTGAAAGACTTGTGGCGAGACGGGTCGCAAACCTATCTCGGCGTCCTGGTGGAAGGCTTTCCCAACATGCTGATGGCGATGGGCCCGCACGCCGGGCTGGGCAACTTCACCCGCACAGCCGAGTACAGCGTCGAATGGGTCACTGGTTTGATCCGGTTCGCGACCGAGCGTGGCCTGACGCGGATCGAGGCCGGTGCCGATGCCGTCGCCGCATGGACCGATCACGTCCTGGCCTTGGGACAGGGTCAGCTGATGAACGAGATCGGCTCGTGGATGACGGGCGTCAACCGCAATGTCGAGGGTAAGCAGGCTCCCAGGATCATGCGTTACAGCGGCGGGCTTGGGCAACAGTTGTGACGGGGAAAGCGCGAAATGAACAAAGAACTGGTCCTGCTGGGCTGCGGCGATCATCACAAACTGCGGTTTCAATGTCGCGTCGCTGGCGGGCAGCCACGCTATGGATTGGGGCGCGGATGCGCTGCGCGACACGATCGGGCCGATCCCTGACGGCATGACGAGCAGATGGCGCCGGCGCTGTGGAATGTCGGCTACGCGGGCATCGTGTTCACGATGTGGTGGGTGATGATGGCCGCCATGATGCTGCCGAGCGCGGCACCTATTCTGCCGCTCTTCGCCCGCATCAATCGCAAGGAAAAATCGGCCGGTCGCCCCTTTATTCCGGCCGGGATTTTCGCGGCCGGTTACCTGATCGCCTGGGGAGCGTTCAGCGCGCTCGCGACCGGTGTGCAATAGGCATTGGAGCGGCTCGGCCTGCTGTCGCACATGATGGCGACGACCAGCTATTGGCTCAGCGGGCGCCGGCGTGTGGCAGCTGACCCCCATCAAAGGCAACTGCCTGCGGCATTGCCGCTCACCAATGGGCTTTCTCGTGCAGAGCTGGCGGCCCGGCCGCGGCGGTGCGTTCCGGATAGGGTTGGCGCACGGGAGCTTTTGCCTCGGCTGTTGCTGGTTCTTGATGAGCTCGCTGTTTTTTGGCGACATCATGAACCGGTTCTGGATTGGCGGCCTGGCCGCGTTCGTCCTGCTGGAGAAGACCGTGCCGATGGGCTCATGGATCGGACGGATCGTCGGGGTTGGCATCGCGGCATGCGGCGTACTGCAGCTTGCCTCCACGACGCTGACGATCGCCGCCTCCAGCGACTACCGTTTTGAGTTCGTTGACGCTCCGACAGGAGCACCCGGCATGACCACGGTCGCGGTTCGTCTTGTACACGCGTCTGACAACAAGCCGGTCGATGGCGCAACGATCGTCGAGGCCAAGACCGATATGGGCCCGGCCGGCGTGGCCGAGATGTCCGGCAAAGTGACGCCTGCCGAGTCAAATCACCCTGGCCTCTATCGATTTTCGATCAAGACCGGGATGGCCGGCAAATGGGAGCTGGTGCTAGCAGCGAAGGTGCCGGGGGAAACGGCGCCGGTCACCGGCAAGGTGATCTACGACGCCAAGTGAGCCCTATTTGAGCTCGTCAAGTTTGGTATCGCCGAAATGGCCTTCGTCGATGGGGAAGACCATCACTACGGTGCAGTGGTCGTGCGTCGCCGCCTCCTGCGGGTTCGTGTAGATGCATGGGCAGAGATCATCATAGCAGTTGCAGCTCTCCATGTACTCGCCACGAAGCGACCATTTCGGTTCCGGCATGACGGTCTCCACCGGCGATGTGCGCTCAAGTCTAGGACAGCTTCGTATTTTATCGATTGTGCACCATTCACGGACGGCTGCATACGGCGCGAGGTTGTCATTCAATATTACGCGAATGGCTGTTTTAGGACTGGTTGCTGGCCACAAATCGCGCCGGCCACCGCGTTTAGCCGGGCACCGTAATCTGCCGCACGGTCGGTGGCTTCAACGATGGGGGCGGCGGCCGCGCCGTCCGACCCAGCCAGGGCGCGACACAAATCGAGCGCCTGGTCGGGCCGGATGGTTTAATCTTCGTGCGACCTGGGCGACCCAGGCCGGCATGCAGCGAGCATCGGAGGGAGGACAGAATGGCAAAGAAGCCTTACATCATCGCGCTCGAAGAGCATTACCTGGACCCCGAGGTCAAACAGCTCGGCGGCGGCCCCGGCGCCGGTCGCGATATCGTCGAACGGCTCGACGATCTCGGCGCGTTGCGCCTCCGCGAGATGGACGAGGCCGGCATCGATCTGCAGGTCCTGTCGCATTCGATCCCCGGACTGCAGGCGGTCGACGCCGAAGCCGGGCCGCCCTTGGCGCGCCGCACCAATGACCGGCTCCACGAGGCGGTTCAGCGCACCCCAGATCGTTTTTCCGCCTTCGCCGTGTTGCCGACCGCCAACCCGCGCGCTGCGGCCGACGAACTGGAGCGCGCCGTCACCAAGCTCGGCTTCAAGGGGGCGATGGTCAACGGCATGACCGGCGGCGTCTTTCACGACGATAAGCGGTTCTGGCCGATCTGGGAACGCGCCGCCAAGCTCGACGTGCCGATCTATATCCATCCGGCACTGCCGCACCCGGCGGTCATCGAGGCCTATTACCAGGATTACGCGCAGGCGCATCCCGGCATCCTGCGTGCCGCCTGGGGCTTTACGGTCGAGACCGCGACCCAGGGCCTGCGTTTTGTGTTGAGCGGCGTGTTCGATGCCCATCCCGGCCTCAAGATCATCCTCGGGCACATGGGCGAGGGATTGCCGTTCCTGCTGTGGCGCATCAGCCATGGGCTACGCGCGACAATGAAGGAGAAGACCTTCCGCGACATCTTCTGCGAGCATTTCTGGATCACCACGAGCGGCTTCTTTTCGGATACGGCACTCGTGTGCAGCATGATGGAGATGGGCATCGACCGCATCCTGTTCTCGGTCGATTACCCGTTCGCCGAGAACCCGCCCGGCACTGAATGGCTGAAGACCCTGCCGCTCGGCCCCGAAGACACCGAAAAGCTGCTGAACAACAACGCCCGCCGCCTGCTCAAGCTCTGAACGGGGCGGGCGCCCGCAGCGATGTCTTCGCCCCGATGCCATCCCTGATGAAACGGGCCGCTCGGTTCGGACAACGGCGACGCCGGGACATGCCCAGAGCGGACAGGTAGCTCCGGGCCCGCGGGCGACGCCGCACACGAAATGTTTCCCGTTAACTTGACAATGCCCGATGACATGATGCACCCCGAAGTGGGGAACTGAGGAGATGACCTTGAGCGACAATCCGATCGGGGCTTCCTATCTCTATTTGTCGGAGCCCGAGATTCGCTTTCTGGAGGCCGCCGTCGAGCATCTGATCCCCACCGATGAGCTGGGCCCTGGGGCTCGCGATGCGGGTGTGGTGGTCTATATCGACCGGGCATTGGCCAGCACCTGGGGCGTCCACGGTCGTCAATATCGCGGCGGCCCGTGGCTGGAGGGCACGCCGCAGCAGGGCTACCAATCGCGCTTCACGCCGCAAGAGGTTTATCGTATCGCGATTCGCGAGATCGACCAGCACTGCAAAGCCGCGTTCGACCGGCCTTTCGCGCAGCTTGCGAGCGACCGGCAATTGCGCCTGATCGAGCGGCTGGAGAAGGACGAGATCGCGCTGCCGTCGCTGTCGTCGAAATTCTTCTTCGATCTGTTGTGGCGCAACACCGAAGAGGGGTACTTCGCCGATCCGCTGTACGGCGGCAACCGCGACAAGGTGGGTTGGAAGCTGCTTGGATTCCCCGGAGTGCCCAGCGGCCAATACCGCGAACTGGTCACCAGCAGCGAGCCATACCACGCCGAACCCGTCAGCGTGCTCGACCTCCAGACCGGCAGGGTGCCGCTCGATGCGGAAGGCTTTCCGAAGCACGTCATCATCAAGCGCAACAGCAACAAGGAAAGCTGAGATGTCGACTACGAAATTAAAATCTGTCGATGTCGTCGTCGTCGGCAGTGGCGTGGTCGGCTCGATCATGTCGATGGAGCTGGCCAGCGCCGGGCTGAGCGTCGTGTGCCTGGAGCGTGGCAAGCAGTTCGATATCGACACCGACTTTAAGAGCCCCAACGTGTACGACGAGCTGAAGTTCGATCGTCATAGCGACATCTTTCAGAACCTGGCGCGCGACACCATTACATTTCGCAACAGCAACTCGCAGACGGCGCTGCCGATGCGCGAGATGGGTGCGTTCAAGCCAGGCGAGATGGTCGGTGGCACGGCGGCACACTGGGGCGGCAATGCGCGCCGCTTCCTGCCGCATGACTTCGAAATCCGCTCGCGCATCGAGGAGCGCTATGGCGCATCGTTCATTCCTGAGGACTGCAATCTGCAGGACTGGGGGGTCAGCTGGGACGAGATCGAGCCCTACTATGACCAGTTTGAGGAGATCTTCGGCGTCGGCGGTAAGGCCGGCAACCTGAACGGTGAGATCCAGCCAGGCGGCAATCCTCACGAAGGGCCGCGGACGCGCGAGTATCCAAACCCGCCGACGCCGCGCACCTATGAGGGCACTCTGTTCGCCGACGCGGCGAGCTCGCTGGGCTACGTGCCGTTCCAGGGCCCGACCGCGGCGATGACTCAGGACTACCGCAACCTCTACCGCGTACAGATGCTCGAATGCGCGCGCGGCGGCTTCTGCTCGAGCCATGTCTGCGCGCAGGGTGCCAAGGCCAATCCCCTCACCGCGGTGCTGCCCGCGCTCGCCCGGCAGCCTAATTTCGAGTTGCGTCCGCTGTGCAACGTGCTGCGCGTCAACAGGGACTCCACCGGCAAGAAGGCCACTGGTGTCACCTACATCGACCCGCGCGGCAATGAGGTCGAGCAGCCGGCCGGCATCGTGGTTCTGGGCGCCTATTGCTTTGGCAACGTGCGGCTGCTGCTGCTGTCGGGCATCGGCACGCCCTACGATCCGCTCACCGGCAAAGGGGTGGTCGGCCGCAACTACTCATACCAGCAAGGCGGCTCGGTGCAGGTGTTCTTCGAGGATCGCGAGTTCAATCCGTTCATCGGCGGCGGCCAGGTCAACACGTCGATCGACGAATTCAACGGCGACCTGATCGACCGCGGCCCGCTCGGCTTCATCGGCGGCGCCTATGTCAACACCTCGACCAGCGGCGCGACGCCGATCAAGGGCAAGCAGGTGCCGCCCGGCACGCCGCGTTGGGGAGGCGAATGGAAGAAAGCCGTCGCCCATTACTACCGCCGAAGCATGTCGATCCACATTCACGCCTCCTGTCTGAGCTATCGGCACAACTACCTCGACCTCGACCCCACCTACAAAGACGCTTACGGCCTGCCCTTGCTGCGCATGACGTTCGACTGGAACGACAACGACTTGCGGATGATGACCTACCTGAACGAGCGCTGCGTCGAGATCGGCCGGGCGCTCAACGGCTCGCGCCTGGGCGGCAAGAACAAGGGCACGCATTTCGGCATCACCGGATACCAGAGCACGCACAATGTCGGCGGCGCCGTGATGGGCAGCGACCCATCGACCAGCGTCGTGAATAAATACCTGCAATCGTGGGATGTTTCGAATCTGTTCGTGGTCGGCGGCAGCGCGTTCCCGCAAAACCCCGCGAACGGCCCCACCGAGACGATCGGCATGCTGGCCTGTTGGGCGGCCGATGCGATCAAGGACTACGTGCGCAGCCCGAACTCCCTGGTCTGAACAGCGGCGTGAGATCCTGCGCCAGCCTGGAAACCTCCCGTCAAACAGCACGCAATTGGGACCCCGGATCGGCATCCAAAAGGAACTTTTTTCGGCATTGGTTCAGGCTTGTCCCGGTAGCGCATAGGAGGGCCCCGCGCGCGTCGCGCAGTGCTTTTGCGAGCGACGAAGTGGCGCGCGTGGGAGGTGCCTGTGTGCTCACCGGGACGAGCCGGGGCGGTACAGCGGCTCAGGCGCGGTGCTTGAAGCGCCAGGACTCGTTGCCGGTTTCGATGATTTCGCAGTGATGGGTCAGCCGATCGAGCAACGCCGTCGTCATCTTGGCGTCGCTGAGGACGCTCGGCCATTCGCCGAAGCCGAGATTGGTGGTGACGAGGATCGAGGTGCGCTCTTAGAGCCGGCTGATCAGGTGAAACAGCCGCTGGCCGCCGGTTTGCGCGAAGGGCAGGTAGCCGAGTTCGTCGGGGACAACAAAATCCATGCGGGTGAGATATTCGGCGAGGCGGTCCTGGCGACCGGCGCGGGCTTCGCCCTCCAGACCACCGGCCTGCCGCCTGTACGCCTCGCCTGGCTGATGCACCGGACCAGGTGAAGATTGGCGACCGTCGCGTTGTTGCCCCAGACGATGTTGAGCTTGGCCTGCCCGGCGAATTCGGGCGGACATCCCGGCACCGCACCGTAGGTCCCCGCCCAAGCCTCGCTGCGCACCCCACCGCACAGCGCCCGCCGATAGAGCTGGGTGGCGCCCAGCCGGTTGAAGAAACGCGAAGACATGCTGTCCCCAGCGAGGAAGCCGTGCGGGCCGGCATAGTTCAGTGGCATCACCGCCTGCGGCCCCCATCGGCCGATGATTTCGCTCACCCGCTGATGGATCTCGTCGAGCGCCTTGACCCAGGAGACGCGCTCGAACTGCCCGGCCCCCTTAGGCCCGACACGCCGCAACGGATGGAGGAGACGCCGTGGTCCGTGCACAAAGTCACCCATGTCCCGAGCGACCTTGTTGCAGATGACCCCGGCCGTATAGGGAACCGCTTCCGAGCCGCGCACCTTGACGATTCGGCCACCATCAATGCTGACACTCAGGCTACACGCGTCCGGACAATCGAAGGTGCAGACGCTCGCGCGTTGGTCGATCGACATCGAGATCTCCTTCCGTCTCACGCGGGCCTGGAAGCGCTTGCCGGCTCTTGGGTTTTGCCCGCCGCTCGGCTTCGCCCCGGATCGGCCGTTTGAGAATTTAGCCCTCGGCGTGCCCGGTCGGTAGAGCAGCTAGCGTCTCTTCATCCACAGGATTCCGAGGCCGGCCTGACTCCAGGTCACCCGGGTCGGCGCGAGGGAAAAGCTCATTCATACCCGGGCGGCGGTGTGAAGCCGCCAATTTCCCCGGCAAGCAGGCGGGCGAACTCGATCGTGGTCGGGTCTTCGCCTTCGGCCCCGATGATCTGCAATCCGACCGGCAGGCCTGCTGCGGTCAGGCCGATCGGTGCCGCGGTCGCCGGCAGGTAGCAGAGGCTCGCCAACCCGGCCCAAAAGCGCTGGTCGCCATAGGGGATCATCCGCCCGTTTACCGCGATCAGGCGCTGGTCGCGGTCCGGGTTGTGGTCATGCGGAAAGGCGGCGGTGGCCGCGACCGGGGTCAGCAATACATCGAAGCGTTGGAAGAAGTCGCCCCAGGCATAACGCAGCTTGTTGCGCGCCTCGTTGGCGATGCCCCAGGCGCGGTGATCGAGGGCGGCGCCTCGCGCCAAGGTCGCGCGGAAGCTCATATCGTCGGGGCTGATGGTTGCGGCAATTTCCTTCTGGGCGGCGAAGTCCGCGTCGCTGAGGCGCGAGGCGGTGGCTGCCCGCAACAAGGTCATGAACAGCCGATGGTGCTCGGCATCCGTGATATCCAACCGGGCGTTCTTGTCGACGGCCGCTCCGGCCCGCGCGATCGCGGTGATCGCCGTGTCGAGGCGTTCGCTGACGCCGGTGTCGATTTCGCACAGCGGCGAGCTTGCCCATACCGCCACCCGGAACTCGCCGAGCCTGCGGCCGCGTGGCGCCGGCAATTCGATCTGCCAGGCCGGCTGCTGCAGCACGTCCGGGCCGGCCAGAACGCCCAGTGCCAGGGCGAGGTCCTCGGCATGGCGGGCCAGCGGACCGACCACCGAGATGTCGGTCGGCGTCACGGTCGGGGCGAGCGCATGGCCGCGCGACGGGATCAGGCCCCAGCTTGGCTTGTGGCCGTAGACGCCGCAGTAATGCGCGGGATTGCGCAGCGAGCCGGCGATGTCGCTGCCGGCACCGAGCGCGGAGAGCCCGGCAGCCAGCACCGCGGCCTCGCCGCCCGACGAGCCGCCCGGCCCGCGTGCGAGGTCCCAAGGATTGTTGGTGGTTCCGTAGATCTCGTTGTAGCTCTGCGAATCCATCAGCATCAACGGGACGTTGGTCTTGCCGAAGATGATCGCGCCGGCCTGCAGCAGGCGATCGACGACCACCGCGTTCTTCGCGGCAATGTTGTCCTTCCACAGCGGGTTGCCGAAGGTGGTCGGCAGACCGGCGAGGTTGAACGATTCCTTGATCGTCATCGGGATGCCGTGCAGCGGCCCCCACACCTCGCCCTTGGCCAGTGCCGCATCGGCCTCGCGGGCGCGCTGGCGGGCGGCGTCGACCTGCCAGGCGATGATCGCGTTCAGCGCCGGGTTATGCCGCTCGGCACGGGCAAGATAGAAATCGAGCAATTCGAGGCAGCCGAGGCGGCGGTCGCGGATCTCGCTGGCCAGCTGCGAAGCGGATCCAAAGGCTGGCTCTTCCATCGCGCTCCCTCCTGCCCGTGGCGGAAGCTGACACCCTACCAGCGGTTCTGACTGGGCGCCAATCTCAGGGCGGAGGTGTCAATCCCAGGGCGGAGATGCAGTCCGGCAGCCCGCGCAGGACCCAGGATGGGAACAAAGACGGGTGGGTGAGCCCCGGCGAGGCCAACGACAGGCCGGGTCGGTACGCGCCGACATGGGATGGTGGCGCCAGGAGGTGGTGAAGTTTGAGGGGAGGGGAGCCGCTCGTTGAGTATTGGATGGGACCCTCTCGGGTTCGAGACTACGCGGTAGCTGTCGCAATCAGGGGGACCCCTCGGTTTCAAATGGCGATCGCCGGCGAAGTAAAGGCGGAGGGGTCAGCCCTCACCATCCGGGTTTTTTGCTGCCGTGCTCGGCTCGCATCCCGGTGGCTCGTAGCCAAGCGCCCGGGCGTATTTCTTGACCGTGCGGTCGGGATGCGCGTCGCTACGCTCACCGCGTGCCAGCTGTCGCCGCCCTCGAGCGCCGCGCGCAGTTTTGTCAGGTCACCATCGCCGAATTTCGGCCGCCCGAGATGCTTGCCCATCGCCCGCGCCCGTTCGAGGCTAGCCTTGGTCCGCTGGCTGATCTTCTCGCGTTCGAGCTTGGCGAGCGCGGAGAGGGTGGCCAGCAGGATGTTGCGGACGAGTTCGTTCTCCGTCGACAAATGCTCTTCGGTGAACGACCGAAATGCAACGCCATGCGTGGCGAGGCGCTGCAGATACAAGACGGTCGCCGCCATCCCTTCGCGGCTGAACCGATCAAGCGACCAGACCAGCAGCAGGTCGAGATAATAGTTGCGAAACGCGATCTTGAGGATTTCCAGGAACGCCAGCCCCGGCCACTCTGGCTCGGGCAAGTCGCCTGTCGCATCAAACAAATCGTAGGCGCGCAGTGACATGTTGGCTTTGAGGCGTGACCATCGTTTCATCGCCATCTCTGCTGCCTCCGCCGCCGACCTGTGCCAGTCGCTCTGCTTGCCGTCTTGGCCTGGAAGCTTTAACGGCCAGATAAAAAGAACTCCCTGACGATTGATGGCCGTGAGCAACGTTGCCACGGCAAACTCATCAGGGAGTTGCTGTGCTATCGCTGGCGTAATCAGGTAGTTTCGCGGTCCTCCTTGAGCTCGACAATAGCCGCAGGCGGAAGGCGGCGTCGGGGTGCACCCGAAAGAACTCTTGGCGGTTCGGCTTCCTCACCGGGACCGTCGTTAGATGCCGGCGCACGCCTACCGTCTCGCCGTAAGAAGGGTCCAACCGGAGCGCGGCTGGGTTGAAGGGATCCGGGGTGGTCCCGGTCTGGATATCCTGTGTCATGGCCGGGCGCCCTAATGACGCGGGTGTTACGAGTGGGGTGGGTCTCGTGAGTGACCAGCCAATCGGGCAGCTTCGCGAGCTCAAATAGAACTATCTTGCCGATTGAAATCTTCGGCGGGCCAATGCGGGATGCGTTCCATCGCGCCAAGGACCTCGAGGATGCTCGCCAGGCGCTCCGCCGTGACGTACTTTCGGCCAGCGATCTCGGCCTCGTCGGCCTCTGCGAGAGTAGATTTCGACTCGCCAGCCATCAGAGGCCCCGGAATGGTGGTGTCCGCGGATGAAATGGACTTGATCGGCGTGATTTCGTTCCTTGTGCACTGCAACGGCTCCATGCCGCTGCGATGTGCACGCGATTGATCTTTTGTCCGTTTTTAAGAGCGTTTTTGGCGGCCTTGCGCGCGATCGCGAATTGGCGAGCTGGCCCCGAAATCAGCTCTTTGCGCTCGATCCCCTCCCGTTCGATCACATAATCCGACGCTGTCGCGAGAAACTCGGGCTCGAGTTTAATCCCCTCTCTCGCAATGTGGGCGTCTGGCCAATTGGGCTGGTGCGGCGTCGCAAGGAAATCTCTGGCGTTGTCCAGAAGAAGGGACAATGGCCGACAGGAAATTTCACATATTCCCTAGCGAACACCAGGAATGGTCGCATCCCATATCGGGTCCTCGATACCGAGTCCGACAAACCAGCGAAACAACAGGTCGTGGTCGAGCCGATCGACCAATTGCCGCTCCGAACGGATCGAGTAGAACGCCTGCAGCAGCAAGGCCCGCAGTAGCCGCTCCGGCGAGATCGAGAACCGTCCGATCGGCGAGTACAGCCTGGCGAACTCGCCAGAGAGCGCGTGCGGTGCCGCGTGTCGTGTTTTCGGATTGCTGTTCCCCCGGCGTCCCGAAGTTGAATATATTCGCGATATTGCACAGTGGAAGCGATCCATTCCCAGCGCAGCCCGAAAATTTCGCCGAGCCGCGCGCCGGTGAACACCAGCAGCTTGACCGCCGCGACGGCATAAGGCGAGCCGCTGTGTGCCGCCAGGGCGTCGCCGAGGCGCGCCAGCTCGGCCGGCGACAGCATGCGCTCGCGCTTGCGCTCGGCGAATTTCTCGACATGGCGGCAGGGAGGGGTTCGATCCGTCGGACCGCAAGCCCCACCGCTCGGCGAGATTGAACATCTTGCTCAGCACCGCGAGCACGCAATTCGCCTGATAGGGCGCCTCGCGGTTTGCATGGTGCAGCTTGGTCACGTTGGCGCGGGTGACGTCGGCCACCTTCCGCTTGCCGAGCGCCGGCAGAATGGTCTTGTCGAGCAGCCGCTTGTATTCGGCCGCGGTGCTGCCCTTGCGCTTCGCCTCGGCATGCTCGGCATGAAAGCGCTCGGCGAGTTCGGCGATCGTCGGCGTCTCGCGGCGGGCCAGCTTGTCGGCGGCCGGGTCAGCGCCGTCCTCGATGATGCCGAGCAAGGTCTTTGCCTCTTTTCGCGCCGTCTCGGGCATCCACGGAGAACCGTGGCGGCCGATCGTCAGCTTGCGCCGCGGCGCGCCGCGGCCGGTGCCGACGCGGTAGTGCAGCACGTAGCTCTTGCCGCCGCCCTTCTGCACGCGCACGCCAAAGCCATTCAGCTCGCTATCCCACAGCACAGCACCGTCTCGGGGCCGTCGCCGGGCGCCTTCAACGCGTCTACCGCACGCTTCGTGATGTTGCCACGCATCACCCCCGGCTCCCTGTCATCGGATCAGTGGAATGGGCTGTTCCGGGCCTAGGTATCCCCTAGGTATCACCAAAAATCAGCCCCCGGAAACAATCGGCAATAATCGGCGGCGCTATATGATTGATCTGTCGTACTCTCGGCGGCAGTCGGAAACGGCCGGAAACCCTGAACGGGAAACTCTTAATCAGCGGGCCGGCTGCCAAGTTCAGCTTTGCCGCTGAGCAATTCCGGATCAAAGCCCGCCTTGGGCGGCGATGAATTCGACGATCGTGCCGACGCCGTCGCCGGATTTCAAATTGGTGAAGACGAATGGTCGGGCGCCGCGCATCCGCTTCGCGTCGCGATCCATGATGTCGAGGCTGGCACCGACCAGCGGCGCGAGATCGGTCTTGTTGATTACCAGCAGGTCCGAGCGGGTGATGCCGGGGCCGCCCTTGCGCGGGATTTTGTCGCCGGCGGCGACGTCGATGACGTAGAGCGTCAGGTCGGCGAGCTCCGGCGAAAAGGTCGCGGCGAGGTTGTCGCCGCCCGATTCGATCAGCACCAGGTCGAGCGCCGGAAACAGCCGGCTCATCTCGGCGACCGCGGCGAGATTGATCGAGGCGTCCTCGCGGATCGCGGTGTGCGGGCAGCCGCCGGTCTCGACCCCACGGATGCGCTCGGGCGGCAATGCGCCGCTCCGGGTCAGAAACTCGGCGTCCTCGCGGGTATAGATGTCGTTGGTGATCGCGGCGATCTCCCAGCGGCCGCGCATCGACTTGCACAGCCAATCCATCAGCGCGGTCTTGCCCGATCCGACCGGGCCGCCGATGCCGACCCGCAGCGGGTCGCGCCTCGCCTCTTCGCTCATGAGCGGAACAGCCTCGTATATTGGGTTTCGTGCGCCATCGAGGCGAGGTCGACGGCAAAGGTCACGCCGCCGAATTCGGCCGGGTCGCGGATCGCCGCCCGAGCGGCCGCGCCGATGACCGCCGGTTCGAGCGCGGCGAGGATGCGCTGGCCGTCGGTCTGCCCGACGATGCCGAGGCGCAACCCGGCGGACATCAGATTGGCCGCCATCGCCTGCAGATAGGCGATCAAGACCGGTCGGAGGGCGATCCCGGCGCGCGCCGCGGCCGCGCCGACCGCGGCGGCATAGCAGACGCCCTCGCCGATCGTGGGCTGCGGTGCAACAGCCGCCGAGGTCCCGTCCCACGCAAACGGGGAAGGGGTGGGTTGGAGGCAATCGAGGCTCGCGGCAGACCACCGCGCGATCAGCTCGTCGGGCCAGGCCGCCCGGCTGGCGGCTAGAAACGCCGCTCCCTGCGCCGTGCTTTCGAGCGCTAATTCGGCGGTGGCGCGGTAGGCGAGCCCGCGCCGGTTGACCGCGTCGAGCGTC
Source organism: uncultured Alphaproteobacteria bacterium (assembly GCA_963755435.1). Lineage (GTDB taxonomy): Bacteria > Pseudomonadota > Alphaproteobacteria > ATCC43930 > CGMCC-115725 > AP-15. The sequence goes on along the minus strand of CAVWJX010000004.1, from coordinate 162,710 downwards.
GCCAAGTCGCCGGCCGCCGCAGCGCGATGCGCATCGCGCAGCAGATCGGCGTCGATCCGGCCGCTGCCCTGGGTCACGACCGCGCCGATCCAGCTTTGCAGCGATCTGCGGTCGCGCACCGCACCGGTCTCGACCGCGGTTTCGAGCCCGTGCGAATAGCTGAACGCGCCGATCGGAAAACCGGGCGACAGCCAGGCGAGCAGGCGGTAGAGCCCGCCATCGCCGAGGGCGGCCTCAGCCGTGCCGGTGGTCACGATCATCCGCGTCATCGTCGTGATCATGGTGGTGATGGTACGGGGCGCCGGCATAGGCGCCGATTTCCGGATCAAAGGGCAGCTCGAGCCGGGTCAGCCGGCCGCCGAGCCCGTTGACCATCAGGGCGATGACGTGGTCGGCGCGGATGCGCAGCCGCTCGCCGGCGACCTGCAGCGGCAGGTGGCGGTTGCCCAGATGCCAGGCGATGCGTAGCAGCGCCGCAGGGTCGGGGGCCGCGATCTCCAGTACCGGCTCCGCTGCCGCGCGCACCTCGAAATAGGCGCCGTCGTCGAGTTCGAGCCCGTCGCCGTCGGCGAGATGGCACGCCTGCGGCAGGTCGAGCAGAAAGGCCTCGCCCGAATCGGCGACGAGGCGGATGCGGCGGCGGTGCCGGTCGAGATAGGCGAGGGTCACGGTGGCGGCCGCTTCGCCCCGCGGCCAGGTGTGGTGCGGATGAACCGCGATCGCCCGGCGCATCGACTTCTGGTGCCTCGCCTAGCTTGTCATGACCGGGCTTGACCCGGTCATCCACGAGGCCGCCGCCCCCGGACGTGGATGGCCGGAACAAGTCCGGCCATGACGCGGGGCTTGCGGTAGAACGCGAACTCTCATCCGCTCTCGCCTCAATAGAGAAAATAGCGTTGGGCCAGCGCCAGCACGGTCGCCGGCTCGCAGGTCAGGTGCACGCCGTCGGCGCGGACCTCGTAGGTTTCCGGGTCGACCTCGATATGCGGCAACGCGGCGTTGTGGATCATCTGGCGCTTGCCGATGGCGCGGATGCCGCGCGCCGGCAGTACCATGCGCTGGAGCCCCAATTCGGCCGCCAAGCCGCGCTCGATCGCCAGCGCCGGCAGAAAGGTCACCGCGGAGGCCGTCAGCGCGCGGCCAAAGGCGCCGAACATCGGCCGGTAATGCACCGGCTGCGGGGTCGGGATCGAGGCGTTGGGGTCGCCCATCAGGGCGGCGGCGATGGTGCCGGCCTTCAGCACCAGGTCGGGCTTGACCGCGAAAAACGCCGGCGACCAGATCACCAGGTCGGCGAGCTTGCCCGGCTTCGACCGAGCCGATTTGTTCGGCGAGGCCGTGGGTCAGCGCCGGATTGATCGTGTATTTGGCGACATAGCGCTTCGCCCGGAAATTGTCGTTGCGCCCATGATCGTTGGCGCCATCTTCGGGCAGCGCCCCGCGCTGGCGCTTCATCTTGTCGGCAGTCTGCCAGGTGCGGATGATCACTTCGCCGACCCGGCCCATCGCCTGGCTGTCCGACGACATCATACTGAAGGCGCCGAGATCATGCAGGATGTCCTCGGCGGCGATCGTCTCGCGGCGGATCCGGCTCTCGGCGAAGGCCACGTCCTCGGGGATGCGCGGGTCGAGGTGATGGCACACCATCAGCATGTCGAGATGCTCGGCCACGGTGTTGACCGTGTAGGGCCGGGTCGGGTTGGTCGAGGACGGCAGCACGTTCGAGAGGCCGCACAGCTTGATGATGTCCGGTGCGTGGCCGCCGCCCGCACCCTCGGTGTGAAAGGCGTGGATGTTGCGGCCCTTGAAGGCGGCGATCGTGTCCTCGACAAATCCCAATTCGTTCAAGGTGTCGGTGTGAATCGCGACCGCGACGTCGAATCGTTCGGCGACCCCGAGGCAGTTGTCGATCGCCGCGGGCGTGGTCCCCCAATCCTCGTGCAATTTGAGGCCGCAGGCGCCGCCCTCGATCATCTCGACCAGTGCGCCGGGTTTGCTGGCGTTGCCTTTGCCGAAAAAGCCGAGATTGACCGGGATGCCCTCGGCGGCCTGGAGCATGCGCGCCAGGTGCCACGGCCCCGGCGTGCAGGTGGTGGCGGCGGTGCCCGCGGCCGGGCCGGTGCCGCCGCCGAGCATCGTCGTGATGCCGCTGTAAAGCGCCTCCTCGGCCAATTGCGGGCAGATGAAATGGATGTGCGCATCGATGCCGCCGGCGGTGACGATGCGGCCTTCGCCGGCGATCGCCTCGGTCCCCGGCCCGATCACGATGTCAACGCCGGGCTGGACATCGGGGTTGCCGGCCTTGCCGATGCCGCTGATCCGGCCGTCGCGGATGCCGATATCAGCCTTGACGATACCCCAATGGTCAAGGATCACGGCGTTGGTGATGACCGTGTCGACGGCCCCCTCGGCGCGGGTCGCCTGGCTTTGGCCCATGCCGTCGCGGATCACCTTGCCGCCGCCGAACTTGACCTCCTCGCCGTAGATCGTGCGGTCGCTTTCGATCTCGATGACGAGTTCGGTGTCGGCGAGCCGCAGCCGGTCGCCGGTGGTGGGTCCGAACATCGCGGCATAGGCGGATCGAGAGAGGCTCATCGCCATCGAGCTAATCCAGCGCGCCGTTGATCCTGGCGTTGAAGCCGGTGACGCGGCGCGCCCCGACATAGGCGACGAGGCGGACCTCGCGGCTCTGACCGGGCTCGAACCGGGTCGCAGTTCCGGCCGGGATGTCGAGCCGAAAGCCGCGTGCCGGCTCGCGGTCGAAAGCGAGCGCCGCGTTGGTCTCATAGAAGTGATAATGCGAGCCGACTTGGATCGGCCGGTCGCCGGTGTTGGCGACCATCAGGGTTACGGTCGGCCGCCCGGCGTTGATCTCGATGTCGCCGGCGGCGGGAAACATCTCGCCGGGGATCATCGCGGCTCGCCTGGCAAGAGGCTGTCGTGATGACTGGGTTGGTCCCGGTCGTCCGCGGCCGGGCTCACGCTCGGTCGAAGACGTGGATGAGCGGCACAACGGCGGCCATGACGGCCTGAACCACTGGCAGCTTTGGGTGCCAGCATGCGGGTCGGGCTCATCCGGCTCACCGGATCGGCTCGTGTACGGTGACGAGCTTGGTGCCGTCGGGGAAGGTCGCCTCGACCTGGATCTCGCCGATCATTTCCGCCACCCCCTCCATGACCTGCTCGCGGCCGACCACGGCGGCGCCGTCGCGCATCAATTCGGCAACGCTGCGGCCGTCGCGCGCACCTTCGACCACATAATCGGTGATCAGCGCCACCGCCTCGGGATAGTTGAGCTTGACGCCGCGGCGCAACCGCCGCTCGGCGACCATCGCCGCGACCGAGACCAACAATTTGTCCTTCTCTCGCGGGGTCAGGTTCATCGCATCCGCGCCCCTGGTGCCTCGTAATTTTGACGTAGCATCATTCGTGCCAATAGCGAGGAGCGGGGCCCTAGCCCGGCGCGGCGGGCTCGCTCTGCGCCGAGCCGTAATGCAGAATCCGAACCTCTTCGAGCGTGATCAGCCCGCCTTTAACCATGCCTTCAAGGGTCGGCAGAAATCCGTTGATCGCTTGCTCGCTGTCGACAATTTCCACGACGATCGGCAGATCAGCGGACAGACGCACCAGGTTTGCGGTGTGGAGGCGGCTCGAATGGCCAAACCCCATCGGACTGCGCAGCACAGTCGCCCCAGCGAGGCCCTGCTCACGCGCCTTGACGACGATTGCCTCGTAGAGCGGATGGTGGCCAAAGCGATCGCTTTCGCCGATGAAGATGCGCAATAACAATGCAGTTTCGGGCACCTTCATCACGGTTCCATTCCTTCGCGGGGCGGGCTCAACGATTGATCAAGGCGCCGGCGACGTGTCCAAGCCATACCCCGATCAAACAGAAAAGGACAGACGCGCCGATATAGCCTCCCGCCGCAAGCCAGTCGCCGTTGCGCATCAGGTTCAGTGATTCGAGGCTGAACGAGGAGAAGGTCGTGTAGCCGCCGCAGATTCCGACCATGACAAGGATGCGAACGTTGACCGGCACCAGGAAAATGCCGTCCGGCCCGGTCAGCATGTCGAAGATCCCGATGACGAAGCAGCCGGTGACGTTGACGACGAGCGTGCCCCAGGGAAAGCGCGCCCCGGTCCAATTCGCAATGGCGCCGGAAAAGCCATACCGTGCCATGCCTCCGATCGCGGCGCCGGCTGCGACCCAAACATAAGCGCCCGGCATCGGCAGGCTAGTGGCCGACCATCCACGGCCGGTCCGGCGGACTCTGGCTGACATTGCCGAATTGCTGCTTGATCAACGGACTGACTGGGTGCGGGCGGGGGTGAGGGTGGTGGTGCCCGCCCGGCAGATCCTCGCGGCGAACCACCTTCGGCTCGTGCGCGCTGCGCTCATTGCGTTGATGGGCGATCCGATTGTTGGTCGATAGAACCCCGAGCATTGGTGCCGCCGCTTGCCTCGGCGCCGGCAGCGAGCAGTCCGGACACGGAATATCCGCGTCCCATTCGCTCATCGGACGCCACTCTCGGAACGGCCCACAGCTGCTGCATTGATAATCGTAAAGGGGCATGTCCTGGCCCTTTCCCTCAAAAATCAAGGTGCGAAGCGTCGAGATTACGCATCCCGCCGGTTAGTGACCGGGCACCGGCCCCCCCGGCATCGCGCCGACGAGCAGCAGGTAGCCGGGAACCCACCCGGTATAGATTCCTTCGAGTGTGCATAGCGTGCCGGTAATTTTAGTCAATTCTTTCCGTCCAGCGGCCAGCAGCAGGTAGAACAGAAACCATAAGACGCCCCACGACAGCCATGAAAACGCCAGCCAATAATCCCAAAGCGAGTGGGATGTGGCGAAGCTCTGGATGGCAATCGGCGCACAGGTAATCGCGACGAACAGGCAGAACCAGCCGAGCCCTCGGCCGTCGGCACCATTCCACCGGTTCCAGGCGACCCAGTAATAGGTGAAGGTGAACAACAGCAGAAATGCAGCACCCTTTATGCTCGCCGCGTTAGCGCCGGGTCCGAAAGCAAGATAGATCGCTACTCCTAAGGTTAGCGTGCCGACGAATACGTCAATCACCGCAATCTCACGGTCACCGACTTTGTCCAACACCCATAAGCCATTGAGAAACAGCACCGCTCCAACCCAGAACAGCGACATCCCAAGTAGCATCATCCCCCTCCCTTCAAGCGGACCGAGCTAGAATTTCCGACGCGCACTGCTTGCCGACCCCGGTGACGACTGGGAGCCGAGCAGACCCCGTTACGGGAGGCGGCAAATTGTTGCCGCCTTCCTTGGTAAGGCGATCTAGCTGCAGGCCGAGACGTCGCTTGCCGGGACCATCCGCGTCGGCCCGGAGGCGTTCGGCCGGATGTCGAAATCGAAGATCTCGGTCGGGATCGCGAGGGTGCAGCACGCGTTCGGGATGTCGACGATACCGCTGATCCGGCCTTCGACCGGGGCCGTACCCAGGATCATGTACGCTTGTTCGCCAGTGTAGCCGAATTTCTTAAGGTATTCGATCGCGTTAAGGCAGGCACGGCGATAGGCGACATGCGCATCGAGGTAAAGCTGCTTGCCGCTGGTCTCGTCGACCGAAATACCCTCGAAAACGAGATATTCGGAAAAACGCGGTTCGATTGGGCTCGGTTTGAAGATCGGATTGATGATGCCGTATTTATCGATGCCGCCCTTGATCAGATCGACGCCGATATCGATCCAGCCGGCCATCTCGATCGCACCGCAGAAGGTGATCTCGCCGTCTCCTTGCGACCAATGGATGTCGCCCATCGACAACCCGCCGCCCTTGACGTAAACCGGGAAATAAATCTTCGAGCCGCGCGACAAGTTCTTGATATCGCAGTTGCCGCCATGCTCGCGCGGCGGCACTGTGCGCCATGCCTCCTGCGCGGCGGATTGCGCGGTCCGCCCCGTCATCTGCCCCATCAGCGCGGTCGGCGCATAAGGCGGCGCCAGCAACGGCGGAACGCGATCGGGATTGGTCGCGAACAGTTCCGCCTCCCGCTTGTTGGCCTTTTCGAGCAAGGCGCGGTCGGGGAGGCAGCCGATCAGGCCGGGATGGACCATGCCGGCCCAACGCGCGCCCGGGATGTGCCGCGAACTGGTGTAGATGCCGTGAAAATCCCAGACCGCCTTGCGCGCCTGCGGATAATGATCGACCAGAAACCCGCCGCCATTCTCCTTGGCAAAAATGCCGGTGAAGCCCCAGGGCGAATCCGGCAGATAGCCGATATCCAATAGATCGACGACCATCAGATCGCCGGGCTCGGCGCCGTCGACGCCGAATGGTCCGCTCAGATAATGCACCTTGGTCAAATCGACATCGCGAACATCGTTGGCGCTGTCGTCGGGGGCGATCTGGCCGCCCGTCCAGTCAAAGCACTCGACCCGGAACTCGGCGTCCGGCTTGTAGGTTTCGATCATCGGGATGTCGGGGTGCCAGCGGTTGTGCGTCTTCACCGCTGCTTCTTCCGGCGTCCTTCGCAAATCGGCGGAAAAGGCAACCTTCGGCATTTGAAGTCTCCCTTGCTACCGTGGCTATAGGTGATCGCCTGCGATACGGAATTCGGAACACCGATTGGTTCGCTCGAATGGTGCCCAAGTTTTGCGCACGGTCGAGCGGCCGCTCGGCGCAACTATTCCACTTAAGGTTAATGATGCATCAAACGTGCCACAGGCGGGGCAGGCGCCGCGGAAAATTCAGTGCCTGCTCCCGCAAATGGCGGGCGAGATCGGAAAAAGCCCGGCGCATCAACAAAGCGTCAAAGCCGAGCCATCGGGCGATCACCAGGCCATTGACGATGCTGATCCCGCCCCGAATCGCGTCCCCAACCGATTGGCTCTGAACCGCCCGCGCATCATCGAGAAGGTTGCCCAAATTTCCGGCGGCAGATGCCAAAATTAACGTCGCAAAGCCGGCCGCGCCGTCAAAGCAGGCGGGCTCGTCGACGATCCCACCGATGTCGCCATCGAGATGCAAGGCGTCGCCCCAGATCAGCTGATTATCGCGCCGCACCTCCCACACCGCGTGGAGCAGGCCGTGGGTGAAGCGCTCGCCGCGGGCACGGCGGCCGAACACGATGATCTCGCCGCCGAGAAACGCCGCCTCGGGCGACAGCGCGACCAGGGTCTCGCGCTGCAGACGCGCGCCGTCGAACAGGATCGTCTCCGGCGGCAGGTATTCGAGCACGGCCCGATCGCCGACCGTCAGCGACTGCCGAACCGCGGTCGTGGCCCCACCTTCGCCCGGAGATGGCGAGCGATAGATCTTCTCCGCCGCCGAGGCCGTAACATGCGCGCTCGCCGCCGCGGCGACATCGACGGCAATCTCGATCGTGTCGCCCGCTACCAGACCGCCCGAGGTGGTGACCACCACCGCCTGGATCGGGTCGCCCGGTTCCGGCGTCGGGAACAGCACCCGCAGCGGGTCGCGCTGATAGAGGTGAACCAACCGGGTGGCCCCGCCGCGCCGGGCAAAGCCGATCTCGGCGCACCCGTCGGTCAATGGCCGTCCATGGCCGTCAATAGCCGAGTGCTAGCCCGTCCTTGCGCGGCTCCGAGCCGCCGATCAAGACGCCGCGCGCATGGTCGATCCAGATCGCCTGGCAGCCGCCGAGCGGGATTTCCTGGCGGGCGATCTCGTGGCCACGGGCAGCCAGATCAGCGACGATCGCCGCCGGCAGCGCGCGCTCGACCTGCAACAGGCCGTTGAGCGCCAGAATGCGCGGCGCCTCGGCCGCCTGCTGCGGGTCCATGCCGCGGTCGAGCACCCGGTGCAGAAAATGCGCGTGGCCCATTGCCTGGTAATGCCCGCCCATCACCCCGAACGGCATCACCGCGCGGCCATCCTTGACCAGCATGCCGGGGATGATCGTGTGCAGCGGCCGCTTGCGCGGGGCGATCGCGTTGGGATGGCCTGGGATGGTGCGGAAGCCGGTGCCGCGATTGTGCAGGATCACGCCGCATTCGGGTGCGACGATGGCGCTGCCGAACGAGGAGAACAGCGAGTTGATGAACGAGCAGGCGTTGCCGTCGCGGTCGACGACGCACAGATAGACCGTGTCCTTGTGCTCGATCTCGGCCCAGTGCGGGCCCGGCATGGCCCGGTCGAGCCGGATCGCCCGGCGGGTCGCCTCGGCCCGCGCCTCCGACAGAAATCCGGCAACGTCGACCGGCACCTGCTCCGGGTCGCAGACGAAATTGTCGCGCACCCAATAGGCGGCCTTGTTGGCTTCGGCCAAGAGGTGCAGCCGGTCGGCCTCGCTGAACCGGTCGCCCCCCGATCCATCGCTGCCGAGCGCGTAGCCCTCGAGGGTGCGAAGGATCATCAGCGCCGCCATGCCCTGCCCATTCGGTGGGCATTCGTAGACGTCGTAGCCGCGATAGCGGGCGGTGATCGGCGCGACCCAGTCGGCGCGCTGGGCGGCGAAATCCTCGGCCTCGTGCAAGCCGCCGAGCGCCTTCAGCCGGGCGACGATCTCGTGCATGACCGGCCCGTCGTAAAACGCCTCCCGGCCATCGCGGCCGATCCGGCGCAGGGTTCTGGCCAAGGCCGGGTTGGTCATCGTGTCGCCGGCCACCGGCGCCCGGCCATGGGGCAGCAGCAGGGCCGCGGTCACCGGGTCGCGCAGCTTCGCCTCGTTGCGCTGCCAGTCGGCGGCGATGCGCGGGGTCACGACATAGCCGTCCTCGGCCGCCTTTGCCGCCGGCTCCAGCAGTTCCGAGAGCGGCCTTGTGCCGTATTCGCGGTTGAAGGTGCACCAGGCGTCGACCGCGCCGGGGATTGTCACCGCGTGCGGGGTCGGCACCTCGATCTCGCGGATGCCGTGCTCGACATACCATTCGACCCGGGCCTTGGCCGGCGCCCGGCCCGAGCCGTTGAGCGCCACCGGCAACGCCGCGCCCGGCGAATAGAGCACGAAGCAGTCGCCGCCGATCCCGGTGCTTTGCGGCTCGACGACGCATTGCATGGCGACCGCGGCGATCGCCGCATCGGCGGCGTTGCCGCCCGACCGCAGCACGTCGAGCGCGGTCAGGGTCGCCCGCGGGTGAGAGGTCGCCGCCATCCCGTTCGCCGCCATCGCGGCCGAGCGTCCGGGGGTATTAAAGTCGCGCATCGCCCAATCCTCGCCCGCAGTGCAAATCGCCCGGCGGGGAGTGCTCCGGCCGCCGGGCTCGTCGATTGCTGCGGACTAATGCACGCTCGGGGTTTGGTCGTCAATTCGCCAGCCGGGAACAACGCCGATCAGCCGTGGAAATCCTGCCCCACGGCACTTTCCGGTTGCGCCCCCGACGGCGTTGCCTCGCGGCCGATTCGCTCCCGCTGCCCGCTATTGCAGCACCACACCGCCGCCGAAACGCGGCGCCACTTCGCGCATGAAGAGGCCGAGGCTGTTCGCCGCCGCCGCATGCGCCAGCGGGCCGAGGCGGAAGGTCGCGATCACCCCGCCAATGCCGATCTCGTCGAGTTCGCCGATCGCTTCGGCGACCCGCGCCGGCGAGCCGTGGATAAAGCCGTGTTCGGCCCCAACCCGGGCCGATGGCAGGTCGCCCGCCGGCACCTCGATCCGCAGCCCGGTCTCGCGATAGATGCGGTTGCGCATTTCGGCCCGCGCCTCGACCATGGCGTGAAACGCCGGCACCCCGATCCGCTCGGCCTCGGCGTCGGTCTCGGCGACAAAGACGTTGCGCCACACCCAGCATTCACTGAGCTTGCCGGCGATCCCGGCCGCATCGAAGCCGGCCTTTTGCAGGGCCTCGCGGTAGAGCCCGAAACGCCGCCGGGTCACCGCCAACGGCTGCACGTTCATCAGAAATGGCCGGCCCTGGCGGGCCAGCTCGAGCATCGAGGCCTCGCCCGAGGCGGCCCGGACCAGCGGCGGGTAGCGGCCGGCTGAAGGGGCGCGGCCGCAGCATCGGCACGTCGAGATCCCAGAACCGGCCATGGTGGCGGAAGGCCGCTTCGGTCCAGGCCCGGACCAGGATCTCCTCGGCCTCGTCCAGCCGCGACTGAGCCTCGTGGTGGTCGATGCCAAATCCTTGATAATCATAGATGTTGTAGGATGAACCGCGGCCGAGGCCGACGATCAGCCGGCCCTTGGCGATGTGGTCCAGCACCGCCAATTGCTCGGCCAGCCTGATCGGGTGGTGCAGCGCCATCTGCAACACCGCAAAGCCGATCTTGGCGTGCCGGGTGGTGGTGGCGAGCGCGCCGGCAAAGGCGATCGGGTCGGCATAGGCGCAGATGCCGTCGAAATGGTGCTCGGCGAGCCAGATCGCGTCGACGCCCAGTTCGTCGGAGAGCCAGGCTTCGCGCAGGGTCTCGTCAATGACGATCCCATCGCGCTCGGGATCGCGGCTGTCGGGAAACAGAAAATTGCCGAATTTCACGCCGCACTCCCTCGCACCGGTGCCGTCCACTTTTTGCTGGCGCCGGCATCACCGCCCGTTCCGGAAGGTGTGTCAAGCGTCCCCGGCGATCGGAAATGGTCAACTCAGAGTTTTGGCTGTACTGATCGCCGATTGCTGATCGGCGCTCGCCACGGCATATTGTGAACATGGCTGAGCGCGGTCTGCACCCTCACCTGACAACGGCTCCAGATCGACGCGATTTTAGCGTTCTGCTGCGCGAAACGGGACGCAAGGTCATCGTGTTTTCCCTCGCTTGCCTTTTGGCATGGGGCGTCCCCGCATTCCGGGCGGAATCCCAGGGCACAAGCTCGGCGACCCTGATGCCAAGCGAGGTTGAAAGGTCGTTTATCGAGCATGCTCCTCTTTATCATCAGCGCGCCCTTGCGTACCCGGCGACAGCTTTGGCCGAAAGCTATTTTTCGGAGACTTACAGCGTCAAGGAACTTCCTCGTTTGATACAAGGTGGGGCACGGAGCGTGATCACGCTGTCCTTCGGCACGCCACAAAAGGTCACCAAAGACAACGTCGACGCTTACATCTATAGCTATTTGGGTTTGCTTTCGATCCTTGATCAGGCGATCCGGCAGCGCGGTTTCCGGAAGGTTGGCGGCACTTTCGTGATGAACGTCGGACCGAGCTGCGCAGGCTTCAATAATGGCACTGTCTCGATAGCGCAGAGCGATTTTAAAATAAAATTGGTGGACGGCTGGCCGGCTGTATTTGACAAACTGGCACGAGCAGGAGGATCGGCCCACTTTGAAGGGGTAGTCATCGACGACACGATCGCCGTCGGCGCGCTCGGGGTCATGGAGGAGATGATTGGCCTCGGCAGGGTTGAGGCCGGCCGCATCGAGATAAGGTTCGGCAACTGCAGGGTGACGCTAACACCACAGATCGGTCCTTCAGTCGCTGCGCCGTAGGAGACGTTAGCAGCATCGCAGTCTCCGGAGAGCGCCGGCCTGTCAAGCGGCCCGCCATCACCGATCGCCGGCGTAGCTCGTCAGGTCGATAAATTCGAGCACGGTGCCGTCGGGGTCGTTGAAATAGGCGCGCGGTCCGTTCAGCACGCCGCCCTGGCGATCTTCCTCGAAGGTGATCGCCACCCCGTGCGCGCGCAGATGGTCAAGTGCCGCCTGATAATCCTCGTGCGCCACGGCAAAGGAATGATGCACGCCGCCATGGCTGTCGGGCACCGGGTTGATCGGCGGCTCGCGCTTGACCAGGATCAGGCAGGTCCCGGCCGCATCGAGAAACGTCATCTGCCCGCCCGCCACCGTCGCCAGATGCCGGCAGCCGACGATTTCGGTATAAAACCGTGCGCTCGCCGCCATATCGCTGACCGGAATGCTGAAATGCGCCACCGATTTGATCGCGACCATGCGAGTTCTCCTGCTTGGGGGCTCAGGGCGCTTCGGCCGGCGTGACCTCGCCGGCGCTAGCGAAATAGAGTTTGGGGTCGGCGGCGCGGATGCGGGCTTCGGGCAAACCCAATTCGCGGCGCACGATGTTGGCGCCGGCGACCAGCGACACGCATTTGTAATAGGCGATGCGGCGCGACAGCCCCTCGCGGCCAAAGCCGCAATCGGTGGTGATGACCAGCCGCTCGGGCGGGATGTATTCGAGCGCCTTACGGATCAGTCCGGCGACATGCTCGGGCGGCTCGACGATCGTGTTGCAGTGGTTGACGACGCCGATGCCGATCTTCTTGTCGGTCTTGTATTTGGCGAACAGCGGCAGGTCCCGGCCATCGCTCGACGCGCATTCGAAGGTGATCACGTCGGCGTCGAGCTGCAGCAGATGGGGGAGGGCCCGCTCGTAGCTCGGCACCTCCCAATAGACCCGCTGCTGGTTGGGGTTGCCCCAGCAGGTATGCGCCCAGATCTCGGCCTCGACGCCGTTGAGTTGGCGGTTGAACACCTTAGTCTGGAACTCGAGATCGGCCTCGGTGCAATCTGGCCGGGTGGTCAGCCCATGATGGCGCGGCTCCTCGACCTGGATCACCGGGCAGCCGGCGGCGGCAAGCTCGCGCAATTCGGCGTTGATGATGTCGCAGAGGTCGAGGATCATCATCTTGTCGTCGGGGTAATGCTGGTTCCACAGCATGCTGGCGAGCCCCGGCGCGCAGATCGTGCCGAACTTGACCGGCCGATCGCTGAGGCGTTGGGCGATCTGCCACAGGGCGGCGTATTCGAGCGGCCCGCGGCTCAGCTTGTCTTTGACGATCGCCGGCTGATAGGCCTCCTGCACCTCCCACAGGATATGGCCGGGCTGCAGCCCGTGCCGGCCCATCCAGCCTTGCGAGGTCGAGCGGTGGCCGCTGATGCCGCCGAGCCGCTCGATTGGATAGAAGAACCACGACTTGCCGCCGACCGCGAGGTCGAAGCGGCTGTCGCCGTCGGTCAGGACGTCGAGCCCGGCGGCCTCCTGCGCGTTAATCACCGCGGCGACCGCGTCGAGGTATTGCTCGCGAAACAAGGAATCGCCGAGGGCCGACTTGAACGAGCGCCCGTGCAGGCTCGCATCGAACCACAGCGGCCGCGGGTACGACCCGGTGATCGCCGTCGGCATGATCATGTCGCGCGTCGTCGTCAGCATCGGTCCTCCGGTGATCCGGCTTGCTCGCTCGGCGCGACGATAAAGCAGAACCTGGTGCGAGGGTATCGGGGACGTGCTCGGCGGGGCGGGGGATCCGACAGGGCTTGGCTTGGGCCTGGGCCTGGGCCTGGGCTTGGGCTTGCCCCCCGGCTCCGGGCGCGCGCCGGCTTGTGCGGGCATGGTGGATCGGGGACAATCGGCCCTTCGACGCCGAGGGAGGATGGCGATGCGCAGGGTCGGACCGAACAGTTATACCGAAATCTATTTCGCCGGCTGCAATCCGAGCTTTGTCGAAACCAGCGACGGCTACGTGATGATCGATTCGCCGCAGCAGCCGATCGACGCGGTGCGCTGGCGCGAACGGATGGAGGAGAAGGCGCCGATCCGCTACCTGATCAACACCGAACCGCATGGCGACCACATCTCGGGGAACGCCTATTTCACCAATACCCAGATCGTCGGCCAGATCCAGCTCCAGGAATGCTTCGAGCGCTACCTCTCTGCATTCGGCTCGCTCGACGAAAAGCGCGAGCGCTTCAAGCAGACCGACCCCGACAGCGTGTGGCTGGTCGGCCATCCGGACTACCCAGCGGCCAACCCGCCGAGCCTGACCTTCGACCGCACGATGACCTTGAACCTCGGCAACCACACTTTCAACATCATCCACATGCCGGGCCACACCGCGCCGCAGACCTCGGTCCATGTGCCGGAGGAGGGGGTCGTCTTCACCGGCGACAACGTCTTTTACAAATGCCGCAGCTGGCTCCAGGAATGCGACCCGTGGGAGTGGCTCGCCGCACTCGACAGCATCGCGGCACTCGATGTCGACTGGATCGTGCCAGGCCATGGCGACCCGTGCACCAAGGCTTATTTGAAGGAGCAGGGCCAGATCGTCGAGAACTGGGTCGGCTATGTCGAGCGCCTGGTCGATCGCGGGGTTAGCGCCGACGAGGCGCTCAAGGGCCCGATCGAAGTCGAAAAGCAGGACCCCTATCCGATCGGCCAGCGCCTTTTCATGCACAATGAGCGGCTGACCGGGATGATCGTGCGCAACCTGCACCAGCGCATCCTCGACAAGAAACAGCAGGAGAGCGCGTAGCGCGCGCCCCCGCTGCAGAAGCGACGACGATCAGGAGAGCGACCATGCCCGAGCAGAAATGGACACTGCGCGGCCAATACATGGAGAGCTGCAATTGCGACTATCTGTGCCCGTGCATCTATACGAACCCGCAGGGGCCGGCGACCCATGACCATTGCGTCGCCGTCATGGTGTTCCGCATCGAGGAAGGCAGTTGCGGCGGCACTCGGCTCGACGGGCTCGCCTTCGCATTGGTGATCCACTCCGGCAAAATTATGGCCGATGGCGACTGGGTCTTTGCCGGGGTCGTCGACGACCGGGCCGACCCGGCCCAGCGCCGGGTCCTGGCCGCGATCGTTGGCGGCGAGGCCGGCGGCCCGCCGGGCCTGATCCGCGACCATCTGGTCGGCGATTTTCGCGGCATCGAGTTCGCCCCGATCGAGTTCGCCGCGAACGGGCTCACCCGCCGGGCTGCGATCCCTGGCATCGCCAGCTTCGAGATCGAGGGCGTCGCCTCGCGCAACCGCAGCGGCGAGCCCTATTACCTCGACAACACCGGTCACCCGGCCAACCGCCGCCTGGCGCTGGCCCGGTCGAAGGAAACCCATGTCCACGGCTTCGGCCTCGACCTAGATCTGGCCGGCCGCGGCAACAACGGCCATTTCGCGCCGTTCGACTGGGCCGCCTAGCAGAGGCATCGTCGGCCGGCCTGGCGTCGACGCCCTTCGAGACGGCCCTTCGAGGCGGCCCTTCGGGTCTCCTCAGGATGAAGCGCGTCAAATGACCCGAAACAACCTGATCCTGAGGAGCGGAGCGTCTCGAACGATGGCAGCCGATCGATGCCTTTCGGTGCCGCATGCCAACCACGCGGTTCGGCCGTCCGCCCGTTAACCCGGTGTTTACAATCGGTGTGTAGCGTCCGCGGGATCGACGGGACCCGATGGATGCGCAAGCTTCTCCGTGCACTGCAAAGGCTGCGAGCCGACACCGGCGGGTCCATCAGCATCCTCGCCGCCTTCGTGCTGGTCGGCATGGTCGGGGTCTCGGCCTTGGCCCTCGAATACGGTCACGGCCTATTGCAGCGCACCGAAAACCAGCGGGTGGCCGACCTCGCCGCCTATGCCGGGGCGCTGGTCTACAATTCGACCAGTTCGAGCAGCGACGCCGCCAGCGCCGCCAACAATATCGCCGCCCTCAACGGCCTTTCCGGCGACGCCACTCCGAGCGTGGTCAGCTCGCCGACCGGCGACGGCAACAATGCGATGCAGGTCACCGTGACCAGCAACGTCCCCCTGCTGCTGGCGCGGGTCCTCACCACCAGCACGACCTTGCCGGTCAGCGCCACCGCCTACGCCGAGATCAAATCCGACGCCCCCGGCTGCATCATCGCGCTCAACAGCGGCGGCACCGGCATCGCCCTGACCGGCGGCGCCACCGTCACCGCAGACAGCTGCGCCGTGGTCTCGAACGCGGCAGTGACTGCGCATGCCTGCTCCAACACGATCACGACCACAACCGTTGATTATAATTCATCGACCGCGCCGCCGAGTTGCTCTCTGGTGGCGGCGCCGGGGAAATCCTCGGTCCAGGTCAACAAGGTCTCTACCGCCGATCCCCTGAGCGGCAACAGCGAGGTCTCGACTGCCAAAGCCCGTTTCAACTCCCCGTTCCCGCCTATTGCCACGCCAAGCGCACCGACGGTTCCCACCGGCACCAGTGTATCATTCGCCTACAGCACCGCCACTCTTCCGGCTGGCTGTACTGACAGCTTCAGTTCATCAACGCACACGGTCACCTGTACTGGCACCGGCCCCTTCAATTTCGGATCATTGTCTATTGGCGGCGGACTTACGGTTATAGTGAACAATAGTTCCTCCGGCGCCACCTACAACTTCAGCGGGACGATCAGCAGCGGCAGTTCGAACGGCATGACCTTCAACGGTGGTAGCAATGCCACCTACAACATGGCGGCCGGGATCAGCGGCTCCGGCAACGCGCCGATGAGCTTCACTGCCGGAAAATTCAACTTCGGCACCACCACCTGCAGCGGGAAGACCAATTATAGCATCTGCGTCAGCGGCAGCGCTCGGATCACCTTCGCTGGTCCCAGCACCTTCGCATTGTCGGGGGGCATTTATCAGAACGCGCGCGGCATGCCTTCGACACCGGCGCTCAGCCTCGGTTTCGGCACGACCACCAATAGCTTCAACATCGGCAAGGGCAGCGACGGAAATTCTCTAAACGAATTGAACGGCGCGACACTCTTCGGCGACGCCACTGGGAGCAGCGATCTATTCCAGATGGCGGGAAATCTGACCACCAGCGGCGGCACCTGTGTCGCGGTCAGCGCTGCGGCCGAGCACGACATCAACGGCTACATCGCCGGCGCGGGCGGACTTTATCTCGGTTCGGGAATCTATACGGTCAATGGCTACGTCGCTCTCGGCAACAGCAGCGGTGGGAATGTTGGTAACTGCCCGACGAGCGGGACCACGACCGGGTTGAGCGCTCTCGGCGTTACGCTCGTTATTTCTGGCGCGAGCACCGTGACTTGCGGTTCAACCACCTCCGCTTTCTGTCTCGGCGCGGGTTACAGTTCCGTGATCCTGACCGCACCCACCTCGTCATCGGCACTTGGCAGCAGCACCGCCGGCCTCGCGGTGATCGGACCGCAATCCTCGAGCAACACTGGTGCGGCTACGTTCACTTCCGGCGCTACGAGTACGCAGATTTCCGGGGCTTTTTACTTTCCCAACGGGCAAGTCTATATGAGCGGCGGCGCCACCCTACACGATACCGTCGACACAAGTGCGTGCCTGGAGCTGATCGGCACGCAGATCACGCTGACCGCAGGTGGTGCCGTCGGCACGACCTGCACTGGGCTGGGCAATGGCAGTTCGGGCGCCACCGTCGCGCTCGTGCAATGACCCGCGGGGCGCAACCGATGACTCTTCGCAGGCATCTCTGGCGGGCGGCGCGGATATTCAGGGCGCGGCAGAACGCCGGCGTAGCCTCCATCGAATTCGCGATCTATGCGACGGTGTTTCTGATGATCACCGCGGCGACCGTCGATATCGGGCTCTTGCTGTTCACCAATTCGGAGCTCGATGCCGCGGTCAGCGCCGGCGCCCAATACGCCGTCAACAACGCAGCCAAGATCGCGCAAGACCCGGGCGGCCTCAGCGCCGAAATCTCGAACCTCGTCGACAACGCCAACGGCACGAGCTGGGCGACCAGCACCATCAACGTCAACAACGGCAACGACCAGACCGGCTGCTATTGCCCGACCGGTTCGCCGGGCAATTGGAGCTGGGGCAGCACGGCCACCTGCGGCAGTGCCTGCGGCAGCGGCAACGGCGTCGCCGGCCAGTTCGTCGCGATCACCGCCACGACCAATGTCGCGCCGATCTTTTCCGCCTTCGGCTTTGTCCCGAGCGGTGCGGTGAGCCGCTATGCCATCGTCGAGACGCAGTGACGTGCCGCGGCAGGCTGCCGGCGCTGGCCGGTGCTTGTGGCGGGGCCACCGCGGTCGAGTTTGCGATGGTGCTGCCGATGTTCTTGATGCTGGTGTTCGGCGGCATCGAATTCGGCCGTCTGTTGTGGACCAAGCAGTCGCTGCAGGAGGCGGCGATCGCCGGGGCGCGGTGCATGGCGATCGCCCAGGGCTCGACCCTAACCAGCAGCCCCTGCGCGTCCGGCAGCAGCTACAGTGCGACGAGCACGAAAAGCTATATTCAGACGGTCGCGAGCGGCTGGGGCCTGTCGGTCCCGAGTTCCGGCATCACCCTCGACGACAACACCAGCTGCGGCGGCACTACCGGGTTCTCGCAAGTGACCCTGACCAGCACCTTTACCAGCGTGGCGCCCAGCCTGGTTCGCCTCGCCGCCGGCGGCGTCACGCTGACCGCGACCGCGTGCTTCCCGAACAACCCGTAAAGCAGGTTCGCGGCGATCCGCCGAGGGCGCTCCATCGCGGCGGCCGAGAGCGAAGGCTCGCCGCGGCGGCGGATTTCCCGGGCCGGCGATTCGTCGCGACGCGCGCCAGCCGGCGTGGCTAACCTGCGTCGAACTCCAGCCAAAATGCGGTTAATTGGCGCGCGCCGGGCAATCATGGTATTCGCGCCCCCGTTGACAGCGCCGGCCCAAGGCCAGGCCGGCTCGCAGCAGCATGAGGGGATGCTGAATGCTTTCTGCGGCCATACGCGACCGGTTGCAACGCCTGTCCGGGCTACATCGTGCCGGGCTGCATCGTGCCAGGCTGCGTCGCATTGGGCTCCATCGCGCCGGGCCGGGCGCCGGGCAATGGCTACGCGCGGTGCTCGTCCTGGCGCCGATCCTCGTGCTGGCTGGGTGCGGGCAGCCCGGCGGCTATTCGCGGTATGGCGCTCTGCCGTACGGCATCGGCCAGAGCCCGTCGCTGGCGCCGCAGCACTATTACCCGCCGCCAGGGCCGCCCGGCGATCCCTGGGGCCCCTATATCCGCGAAGCCGCGGCGCGCTATCAGGTGCCGGAGCAGTGGGTGCGGGCGGTCATCCACCAGGAATCGGACGGCCAGGAGCAGGCGGTCTCGCCGGTCGGCGCGATGGGCCTGATGCAGATCATGCCCGAGACTTACGCCGAGCTGCAGGCGCAATACGGGCTCGGCAACGACCCCTACGACCCGCACAACAACATTCTGGCCGGCACCGCCTATATTCGCGAGATGTACGACCG
Organism: uncultured Alphaproteobacteria bacterium; assembly: GCA_963755435.1. Classification (GTDB taxonomy): domain Bacteria; phylum Pseudomonadota; class Alphaproteobacteria; order ATCC43930; family CGMCC-115725; genus AP-15. The sequence continues at coordinate 143,891 of CAVWJX010000004.1, read as the reverse complement.
CTACGGCGCCCCGGGCTTTCTGGCCGCCTATAATGCCGGGCCGCAGCGCGTCGACGATTACCTGGCCGGCGCCGCTGATTTGCCGAACGAGACCGTGAACTACCTGGCTGAGGTGACCCCGAACCTCGGCGGGGCGATGCCGATGTCGGGGCCGTGGGCGGTCTATGCCTCGGCCGGCCGGCATCGCGGCTATGCGCCGAGTGTCGCCAGCCTGGCCGCCGGCTGCGACCTCAACGCCGCCTACGACCCGAACCACCCGTGCAGTTCGCTGGTGCGGGCCGCGGTGGCCTCGGCACCGGTTCCGCCGATGGTCGTCGGGGGGGCCGAGGTCGCGCCGGTTGGGGTCGGCGGCTGCAATCTCGACGCTGCCTATGATCCGAGCCGTCCGTGCACCTCGGTCGGAGGACCGGTCGAGGTCGCGTCTGCCGCGCCGCAGCCGCCCGAGCCGACCTCAGCCCCGCCCGAGCCGGTCGAGGTGGCGTCGGCCCCGCCGCAGCCGCCCGAGCCGACCTCAGCCCCGCCCGAGCCGGTCGAGGTGGCGTCGGCCCCGCCGCAGCCGCCCGAGCCGACCTCAGCCCCGCCCGAGCCGGTCGAGGTGGCGTCGGCCCCGCCGCAGCCGCCCGAGCCGACCTCAGCCCCGCCCGAGCCGGTCGAGGTGGCGTCGGCCCCACCGCAGCCGGCTCCGCTGCAGCAGGCGGCGGCGAATGGCTGCAATCTCGATGCCGCCTATGATCCGGACCATCCCTGCGCCCCGCAGGGCCAGCGCCTGGCCGCGGCAGCCCCGCCCCCGGTGCTTCGCCAGGCCACCCCAACCAAGTGCGATCTCGACGCCGCGTATGATCCGGGCCGCCCTTGCCAGCTGGCGCACCCGGCCGCCTCGCCGACTCAGCTGGCGTTTGCCGATAGCGGCTGCGACCCGAACGCCGCCTTCGACCCGAACCGGCCGTGCCATGCGAATTCCGCGCCTTCCCCAGCCTGGTCGCCGCCGCCGGTCGCGGCCGAGCCGCCGCCGCGCTCTGCTCCCGCCGCCCGCTACCGGCCGATGCTGGTGGCGCAGAACCGGTTGAGCGACCGCAGCGCCGACGAGCCCGCGACGATGACCGCCCCGGGACCGGGCGCAGGTGCTCACCTGCTGGCGATCCCGACCCGGAATTGGGCGATCCAGGTCGGGGCCTTTGCCAATCCGAGGCTGGCTCGCGCGGTGGCCGAGGGCGCTCGCGCCCAGGCCCCGGATCAGCTGCGCTCCGCCGCGCTGGCGCTGCCGCCGACACCATATGGCCGGTCGGTCCTCTATCGCGCGCGCCTCGCCCACCTATCGGCGAGTGCCGCCTCCGACGCGTGCTGGCGCCTCAACCAGCGTCAGCTGCCGTGCGTCGTGGTCCAGCCGAGCCGCTCCTGAGCGCCGGCGCGGCGGCCACCGCACTTTCAGGCCGAGGGTTCTCCGGCGGCGAGCGCAGTGGATAGAGCAGCTGGCCACCCAGCGATCCGGGCAGCTGCGCCGCGATGCCGTAGGCCGCGGGCCATTCGCGGCGCGGCAGGTGATAGGTGCCGAAGATCCAGTCGATCAATGGCAGCATCGAGGCGAAGTTGCGGTCCTGGGGCGCGCCCAGGGTGTGGTGCCAGTGATGGAAGGCGGGGGTCGAGATCAGCCATTCGATCGGCCCGAGCCGCCAGCGCAGATTGGCGTGGATCAGGAAGCCCCACAGGGTGAGGACCAGCACCAGCAGCGCCGACACGACGCCGCCCGTGGGGGTCAGCGGGGTGGCCAGCCCGAGCACGTAGACCGGGATCAGGCCGCACAGCCGGGTGAACACATTGTCGAGCGGGTGAGCGCGGGCGCTGATCAGGAAATAGACCTGCGCGGGGTTGTGGTGAACGCAATGAAAGCGCCACAGAAACGGGATTTCGTGGCTCCAGCGATGGCCCCAATAGAAGCCGATCTCGCCGACCATCAGTGCCCCCGCCGCGCGCGCCCAGATCGGCAAGGCCGCGACCGCTGTCTGAAGGTGCCACGGCACAACGGCGTGCGCACCCACCGCCACCAAGGCCAGCAGCGGGGTTAGCAGCAGGCTGGGGATGAGGCCGCTGATGAAAAAGAAGCCGATGTCGCTGGCGAGGCTCTGGCCGAGAACCTTTTGGCGGCGCACCGCGAACAGGCGCTCCAACGGCAGGAACACCACGGCGAGCAGCAGCAACCAGGCCGCGAGCCTGATCGTCTCCAGCAGGAACGCGTGAAGATGATGGGGGTCGAGAAATGCAGGCAAAGGTGCTCTCCCGATCTGGTGGTTCGAAGGCTGTGCAGTCGGCGCGCCCGGGCGAGACAGGGTTCCCGTCCCGGCGCGTCGACCGATCGGATGATCAGACCGCGGCGTCGCTGTTGGCGCGACGGCGCAGCATGATCCCGCCGAGGCCCAGTAGGCCGACACCGAGTAGCGACAGAGTTGCCGGCTCCGGCACCACCGGCGTCGTATTCACCCCTTCGAGGAACACGGTCGGTGGAAGGTTGGTGGTGCTGCCGTTATCACCCCAAGCCAGGAACGTCAGGATCGCGGTCCCGCCACTGCCCAGTTCCGCGGCGCTCGGGGTAAAGTCCAGCGTGACGGAATTCCAATTCACGTTCATTTGCGAGGGGGTGTTCATCAGCGTCGAATCCTCCTCCAGATTGCCGGTGGGGATGATCGGGGTGCACGGATTTGTCCCGCAGTTGACACCGATGCCGCCGGTGCCAAGAAACACTTTCCACTGCTCGGTGGTACTGCCGGTGAAGCCCGTTTGCTGACCTGCTGCCTGCTGGAACTGAAGGCTGTATGTGGTCCCCGCCGTCAGCCCGGAAACGGTCTGAAAGATCGTGTTCTCGAAGTCCGGATTGCCGTCTGCCTGAAAGAAGTTGGTGCCGGCCGGAACGGTAACCGAGAATCCGGGGTTGGTGTACACCGGATAAATATTGCCACCGGTGCCACTATAGCCTTCGGAACCTTGCTCGCCGACATAGGTAAGGCTGCCGCCCGCGCCAGCCGTACCAACCGACCAGCCAATCGGCTTTACGGTGTTGAAAAAATCCTTTTGCTGCGTCAGCGGTGTGGTCAACTCATTGAAAGTAAGGTTCGTGACCGGCAGCATTACCGCCGCCTGCGCGGAATAGGCCAATCCCAGGGACAGGGCGATAGCAGAGACGCCGAGAGTGAGTGATTTGCGCAACGACATGAATAACTCCATAAAAGGCGTGTGGCGTAACCGAGGCGGAGCGGGATCAGGGACCCAGCCGCATCGGGCCACGCACCCTTTGCAATAGTTATGCCGTCCCAAGATACAACTGTGAAAGTTCAATAAATCATTTTAAGGTGGTTAATCTTCCGGGAAACATCCTTAGAGATGTAAATATCGCCGACGCTTTCTGTCTGCCCGCGGCGGCGAGGATGTCGAGGATTTGCTTTCCCGGGTCGCCCAATACAGCTTTTTCAGATGCTTAGAGATAATTGAGTACAACGGTCAGCGCCGGCAGCGACTCATTCTTGTAAAGGGATCCGTCACGCGCATTCGAAACCAAGGCGCATGGCGCGCCCGCCGAGGAGATGCCGCCTCTGCTATTCGGCGGCGGCCGGGACCATCGGGCGGCGGAAGCGCACCCGTGCGCCGGCGGCGCAAAGGAGGCTCGTCATCAGCAGCGAGGCGACCACGACCAGCACCAGCCGGGGCCGGCCGGCATCGATGATCATGCCGTAGAGCACCGGCATGATGGCGCCACCCAGCGACATGCCCGAGCTGACAAAACCGAACACCTTGCCGATCTGGCCGGGCGGGGCGGCATCCTTGACCATCACGTCGCGCGGGGTGCGGCTGGTCCCGGCCATCAGCCCGCCGGCAAACAGCACGCCGACCGTCGCCAGCTGGGCCAGCGGCACGAGCCCGACCAGCAACAGCACCGCCGCCGATCCGGTGGTCAGGATCACGACAAAAAACAGGTGGCGGTCGCTGCGGTCGGCGAGCCAGCCGCCCACGAGGACGCCGCAGATCACTCCGACCATCCAGCCGGTCAACGCCGTCGACGCCGCCGCGACCGGTATCCCGTGGGCGCGGTGCAGCACCGTGATCAGCCAGGACTGGATGCCGGCGCCGGCCATCGACGACACCATAAAAAAGGCGAAGAACATGAAGACCGAGCGGCCGAGCAACAGGCGCGCCCCGGAGATCGCCGGTTCGGCCCGCGCCGATCGCTCGCGGCGCTGATCGGTCAGCAGCCGGCTCTGCCACAGGATCGTCAGCACCACCGGCACGCCCAAGAGCCCGACCAGGGTCAACGCCGCGCGCCAGCCGAATAACAGGCTCAGCGCGGCGGTGGCCGGCGGCGCCACCGCAAAGCCGATATTGCCGACAAAGGTGTGGAAGGCGAACGAGCGGCCGAGCTTGCCCTCGGCGATCGACCCGCTGAGAATCGAATAATCGGCCGGGTGGATGACCGAGTTGCCGGCCCCCGAAAACAGCGCCAAGACCACGATCTGCCAATACGCAGTGGCGAACCCCATCGCCGACACCGAAAGCGCCATGGTCAGGGTGCCGCCGACCAGGAACGGGCGGGCGCCGTAGCGGTCGACGAGAAATCCCATCGGCGTCTGCAAGAGGGCGGCGGAGGCCGACATCACCGCCATCGCCAGGCCGAGTTCGGCAAACGACACATCGAAGGCCTTCTGCCAGGCGACGAACATCGGCGGCAGGCACAGCTGGTAGTAATGCGACAGGAAATGGCCGGCGCCGAGCAGCGCATTGACCCGTGTGTCGCGACCGAGTGCCGGAAATTTGAGCATCCGCCGATGCTGCTATAAAGCGCAGCGCGGGTCGAGCGCCAAACCGCGCCAAACGCTTCGCCCCGACGGGTAGCTGCTCTGCCGAAATCGCGCAACCGGCGCTTTGGGAGACGGGTCGCGCGTGGCCCGGCTGGCTGATCGCTTGACTTGTTTCTGCGCCGCGGAATACCGTTCGACATGCCGAAATGGGCCGTGAAGGCTGTTTCGGGGACAGGGCAGAGCGAACAGGCAGCAGCGAAGGAGGCCCAAATGGCGGCGTACAAGCTGATCTCGGCGGATTCCCACATCGTCGAGCCGCCGGACATGTACACGGCCCGGATCGAGCCCAAATTCCGCGATCGCGCGCCAAAGATGGAACGGCGCAAGACCCCGACCGGCCGCGACTATGACGCCTGGATGCTGAACGGCATGCAGGTCGGGACCCTCGGCGCGGTGATGCAGGCCGGGCAGCGCTTCGAGGACCCCTCGCAGATCGATTTTCTCGGCCTCTGGGAAGATGTCCGCAAGGGCGCCTACGACGCCGACGCGATGATCGCCGAAAACGAGGAGGACGGGATCTGGGGGTCGGTGTTGCAGCCGAGCCAGGGCTTGTTCTGGTACCGCATTCCGGATGGCCAGCTGCTGACTGAGATCTGCCGCGTCTACAACGACTGGATCGCCGATTTCTGCAAGCCGCATCCGCGCCGGCTGAAGGGCATCGCGATGCTCAATGTCGACGATCCCGACATCGCCGCCAAGGAACTCGAGCGCTGCGCCGCGAAGGGCCTGGTTGGCTCGTTCATCCCGGTGGCGCCGCATCCGGACAAGCCCTACAGCAGCCCGGTCTATAACCGGCTGTGGGCGGTGGCGCAGGAGCTCAAGCACCCGCTCCTGATGCACATCGCGACCCCGCGCGACGGCGTCCCGGCGAACGAGTTCACCACCGACGTCACGCAAATGACCGGCGCCGGCCGCTCGACCACCGATTACTGGGTGCGCTACGCCCTCGGCTCAATGCTGTTCGCCGGCGTGTTCGACGAATTCCCGGGCCTCAAGATCGGTTCGGTCGAGCATGAGGCGTCGTGGATCCCGCATTGGCTGAAGCAGATGGACTTCACCTATGTCGAGCGCCCGGTCTTCACCAAAGGCTGGCGGTCGAAAGAGGGTTTGATGCCGAGCGACTATTGGAAGCGCAATATGTTCGTCGAGTTCATGGAGGATGAGATCGGCGTCAAATTGCGCGACTATATCGGGGTCGAGAACATGCTGTGGGGCAGCGACTACCCGCATGCGGAGGCGACCTTCCCGCGCTCGCAGCAATTCCTGTCGCGGATGTTCGACGGTGTGCCGGAGGCCGATCTGCGCAAGATCACCTCCGAGAACGCGGCCAAGATGTTCGGTTTCGAATTGAACTGACCGCACCGCCCCTCGGCTGCAGAAATCGCGCGCTGCTTCCCTTCCGCCGCATCCGGCGAGGGGGAGCTGCGCGGTCCCGCATCGGCCATGAGCGCAATCGAAGAAGGCTTTATCGCCGTGGCCCGAGCGAGCGATCTCGCGCCGGGCGAAATGAAGTTCGTCGCGGTCGAACGAGAACGGGTCGTACTCGCCAATGTCGCCGGCCGCTTCTATGCGCTGCGCGACGTTTGCGGCCATCGGAACGCGCCGCTGTCGCGCGGCCGGCTCGACGGCTGCCTGATCGAATGCCCGCTGCATTTCGCGCAATTCGACATCCGCACTGGCGAACTGGTCGACGGACCGGTTTCGAGCTCGGTGCCGGTCTATCAGGTGCGGATCGAAGACGACGCGATATATCTGAAGCGATAACGGAAACCAAAGCCGTCATGGCCGGACTTGTTCCGGTCATCCCCGTGCCCAGTGGCGGGCGCAGGAAGGGCGTGGATCACCGGGACGAGCCCGGTGATGACGAGCAAGAGCAGAGGCGTGCGTCGGCGCCTCAGCGGCGGTGAACCGCCGAAGAATTTGAGCGGCTCAGAGGCCCGGAAACCAGTATTTCTCGATTTCGTTGGTGTAGGCGCGGTCCGACCAGTCCGGGTCGTTGGTGGATGCGTAGCGCGGGGCCTGCTCGAGTTTCGGGCGATCGACATCGACAACGTAGCCGGCAACTTGGGTCTGGTAGCTAAGTGCCTTCCAGGGCAGCGGGACCCAGTTTTCGCCGATGCCGAAAAAGCCGCCGAACGAGGCGATCGCATAGGCGACCTGACCGCTGTATTTGTCGACCATAAGATGATGGATTCGGCCGAGATGGTTGCCGTCGCGGTCGAACACCGCGGTCCCCTCGACCTTGTCCGAGGCGATCAGGCGAGGGGTTTCCTCGGTGGCAAAGCCGCGTTCGCCGACATTCGTCGTATAGTTCATCTTGCTCATCTCCAGTGAGCCGCCGATGAACCGGAAACAGACCCGCTCGCCGCCGGGTTCCCGCCGCCTCCGCTCAACGCGCGAGGGCGCGGCTCAGTCTTGCGGCCGGTGGCGCTTGACGGCTTCGGGGTTGGTCGAATCGGCGCCCATGTAGACGCCGCGCTCCCAGGTCCGTTTCAGCGGGTCGACGACGTTCAGCGCCATCCGGCCGATATGCTCGATCTCGATTTCGACGGTCTCGCCGTCCTGCAAGGCGCCCAGCCCCTCGTGATTGGTGCCGCAAGCGATCAAGTCGCCGCTGTTCAAGGTCATCACCGTCGAGGCGAACTCGACCAGTTCCGGCACCCGGTGCTCCATGTCGTCGGTGTTGTAATGGTGGCGCAACTGGCCGTCGTTCCAGAAGCGCACGACCACATTGTTGGGCTCGGGGATCTCGTCAGCGGTGGTGATGCACGGGCCAACGGGCGCAAAGCTGTCGAATGATTTGCCGAGCCAACTGCCGGCCTTCCAGGTGCGCCGCCCTTCGCCGCGCGCCGACACGTCGATCAGCCCGGTATAGCCGAAGACGGCCTTGCGCCAATCCGCCTGTCGGACCTGCTTTGCCGGGCCCTTGATGACCAAGGCCAGCTCGGCCTCGTGCATAAAGATCCAGGGCTCGGTCATCTCGGGCAGGCGGATCGTGTCGCCCGGCCCGACCACCGCCTCCGGGTTTTTGAGGAACATGTTCAACGGCCGCGCCTCGCGCTGCGCATGCTCCCAGTAATTGGCGATGCAGCACAGGATCTTGCCCGGCCGCGGCAACGGCGCCCGCAATCGCACCTGGTCGAGCGGCAATGCCGCGCCCTCGGCCGCGAGCCGCTCCAGCGCCGGCCGCAGCCGCTCGAACCCGTCGATCAAATTCTGCATCGTCAGTTGCGGCGTGTGGCCGCGCTCGACGATGTCGGCGAGGCTGACCACCCCGCGCGGGGTCAGTAGCCCCGGCACCAGGCCGCCCGGCGCGCTCGTTTCGAACATCACCAGCTTCATGATTTCCTCCCCAATCCGATGCCGAGATTAGCCGCTCCGGCGCATGGCAACCATCGACAATCTCGGGTTGACGCCCGGCGAAGCACGGGCGGAATCTCGGCGGCGAATTCGGGAGGAGCAGCCGATGGTCGAAATCCGCCGCATGGGGCCGCAGATCGGCGTCGAGGTGACCGGGGTCGACGTCAAGACCCTGGACGATCGAGGGTTCGCGCCAATCTATCAGGCCTGGCTCGACCACAACGTCATGGTGGTGCGCGACCAGGACCTGACGATCCCCGACTTCATCCGCTATAGCGAGCGGTTCGGGCCGGTGACGCCGCATCCGTCGAAATCGACGCGCCATCCCGATCATCCGAAGATCACGATGCTGGGGGTCGGCAAGTTCGATGCCGAGGGCAAGTTGCGCGACGAAATCTACCGCCGCGGCGCCGAGGGCTGGCACACCGACGGTGCCTACAACCAAGCGCCGTTCAAGGCGACCCAGCTTTACGCGCTGGCGGTGCCGAGCCGCGGCGGCAACACTTTGTTCGCCAATGCCTATGCCGCCTATGACGCATTGCCGCAGCACCTCAAGGACCGGCTCGACGGGGTGGTCGGCGCGTTTTCGTATGGCGGCAAGCGCGGCAAATCGCGGCTCCTGAACCCGGAGGACCAGGACTGGACCCCGGTGTTTCACCCGATCATTCGTACGCATCCCGAGACCGGGCGCCGCTCACTCTATTTCGATCCGGGCAAGATCTGCGATCTGGTCGGGGTCGAGGAAAGCGAAAGCAACGCGCTGATTGCCGAATTGAAGCAGCGGATGATCGTCCCCGACGCCGAATACCACCATGTCTGGCGCAAAGGCGACATCGTGATCTGGGACAATCGCTGCTCGTATCACCGGGCCGCCGGCGACTATCCGCCCGAGGAGGACCGCATCCACTGGCGGGTGTCGATCAACGATTTCGGCGCCGAAGCCTTGGAAGCGGCGGAGTAATGGTCATGAGCATCGAAGTTGTCCCGTTCGAAGCCGGGCTCGGCGCCGGGATTCGCGGCGTCGACATCTGTGAACCGCTTGCCGCCGAGGATCGCGACGCGATCCGCTCGGCGTGGCTCGAACATCTCGTCTTGCGCTTTCGCGACCAGCCGCTGACTGACGAGCAGCACATGGCGTTCACCCGCCAATTCGGCACGCTCGAATTCAATCCCGCGGCGCTGATCGCGAAGCAATACGGGGTCGAAACCCAGACTTCGGGCCGGCGAAAGGAAATCCCGCCGGAAATCTCGGTCATCTCGAACATCATCGAGGACGGCAGGGCGATCGGCGGGCTCGGCGACGGCGAGGCGTTTTGGCATACCGATTCGTCGTTCGTCGATGTGCCGCCGGCGGCGAGCCTGTTGCGCTCGCTCGAGGTGCCGCCGCAGAGCGCTGGCGGCTCGACCTATTTCCTCAACATGTACTCGGCCTTTGACACCTTGCCGCAGGCGACTAGGCGGCAGATCGACGGCTTGACGATGATCCATGCCGCGACCCATTCGAGCGGCGGCAAGGCGCATAAGGGCTTCGAAAGTGTCGTCGATCCGAGCCAAGTGCCGGGGGCGCATCAGCCGGTGGTGCGCACCCATCCAGAAACCGGCAAGGAGGCGCTGTTTCTCGGCCGCCGGATCAACGCCTACGTCCTCGGGATGTCGGTCGAAGAGAGCGAGGCGTTACTTGACGAGTTGTGGTCGCAAGCGACCCAGGAGAAATTCACCTGGCGGCAGGACTGGCGGGGCCGGCGACCTTATCTGGTGGGACAACCGCTGCGCGATGCACCGCCGCGACGCTTTCGACCCAGCGAGCCGCCGGCTGATGCACCGCACCCAGCTCAAGGGCACCCGTCCAGTCTAGCGCTCCGGCCTACTCGCCGAGACGACGGCCCAATCGCGATCGGGAACGGTTCGGATCAGGCGGGCTCGGGCCGGCCGAAATCGTCGGGGCCGTGCGCCGAGCGCGGATAGTTTTGCAGCCGTCCCGATCGTTGGGGGCCGGCATTCACGCGATCGAGCACCATCGTGGTTCGCGCCGCCACCCGCATCAGATCGGAAGCTGCCTGGCGCAGGCGCTCGCGGACCAGTGGCGAGCCCTCGACCAAGGCCGCGTCAAAGCTCGACCGGAAGGTCGCTATCGCGGCTTCGGCGCGGTTGTGCAATTCGCCGTCGAGGCCCGGCGTCGCCGCGGGCGGCACGGTATTGTGCTCGGGTTGGCCGGAACGGCGCTCGCCAACAGGCTGGCCCGGCACAATCGGCTGGTGAGGCACAATCGGCTGGTGAGGCACAATCGGCTGGTGAGGCGCGATCGGGCGGCCGGGCGGCGCGGCGGCGGTGGCGCTCGCCCGGACCAGCCCGGACGAGCCGGATGACAGCGTCATGCGCCCGGAATTGTCCGCTGGCGGTGCCGCTGCGATCCGCTCGAAGGGAGCGGCGCGCACCCCGATCGCCATCGTTGCCGCTGGTCCCGCCGGCGCCAGCGCGGCGGCTTCGGGCAGCCTTCCGCCGGACCGCTTCAAAATGTAATGGATGGCTGGCGGAGTACAGTTATAGCTCCGCGCAATCTTGCTGATCAACTCGCCGTTTTGATAGCGTGCCGCAATGGCGTTCCACTCGCCCTGCGGAATTTTTGACATTGCTGCTCCTCGGGTCGCGGCGTCGGTGTTGTTTTTCGGGCGCGCTTGCGTGTCGGCTGCCGACGCGACCGGCCATAAGACCGGCCGGATCTGATGGTAAGCCGAAGGCTGCCCGGTAAACCTCGAAATGGTCGCGGCGTTAACTATTTCAAGGTCGAGCCGGATCGGCCGGCCGGGCTCGGCGCGGGCTTTGTATGGCGAAACCTATCGGCACGAAAGGCGGTTTGCCCTAAGCTCGCGGTCCCGCGAACCGAGGCGAGCAGCAATGTCTTACATCTATGTCGTGCAGATGGATATCCCGGCCGCGCTCGAGGCCGAGTTCAATCGCATCTATGACGAGGACCACGTGCCGACGATCCTCAAGGTTCCGGGGGTTCGCTCCTGCACCCGCTACCGCCTCGACCATTCGACGGTGTCGACGATGCCGCGCTATCTGGCGGTTTATGAATGCGACAATGCCGAGGTGATCAACAGCCAAGCCTGGACCGAAGCCTCCGATCTCGGCGAATGGAAGCCCAAGATCCGCCCGCACACCACCAACCGCCAGCACAGCGTCTTTCGCAAAATCGCCTGAGCCGGCGCCCCAAAGGGAGGAGCTGATTTGTCCCATATCTTTGTCGTGCAACTCGACATTCCGGCCGAGCACGAGGCCGAGTTCAACCGGGTTTACGACACCGAGCATTTCCCGACGCTGGCGAAGGTGCCGGGGGTGCTGGGGGCGGCGCGCTACCGGCTCGAGCATTCGACGGTCGCCGGCATGGAGCGCTATCTGACGATCTACGAGCTCGAATTCGCCGGATGTATTAAACAGCGCCGCCTGGGAAAAGGCCGGCAGCTTTGGCGACTGGGCGACCAAGATCCGGCCGCTGACCACGAGCCGCCAGCACAGCGTATTCGAACGCATCACCTAGCCAGTAGCACCCGAAGCGCACCACCCGAAAGGAAACGCCATGATCCACGTTGTCGCCATCATCACCGCCAAGCCCGGCATGCGCGAGCAGATCCTCGCCGCGTTTCGCGCCAATGTGCCGGCGGTGCATGCCGAAGCGGGCTGCATCGAATATGGCCCGGCCGTCGACGCCGAGGGCGCCGGCAACATGCAGGCGAAATTCGGCCCCGATACGTTTGTCGTGATCGAAAAATGGGAAAGCCCCGAGGCGCTGCGGGCCCATGCCGGCTCGCCGCACATGGCCGCCTATGCCGCCAAGACCCGCGAGATGATCGCGAGCCGCGTCATCCACGTGCTTCAGCCAGCCTGAGGCGGCGTGGCTCGAGCAAGACCGTCGCGGCGCGCCGTTGACAACCGCATCGATGCCGGCAATCCTCGCCCAATGGTTCGCTTTTCATTAGTCTTGATCGCCTGGAGCGCGCTTCTTGCGGGCTGCGCCGGCTCCGGGTCGGGTACTGCGGCCACCAACGAGCAAGCGCCCGGGCCTGGCTGCTCGGCCTGCATCGAGGAGAACCCCGGCGACCTGCGACCGTGCGTCCCGATCTGTCACGCGCCGCTCTCCGATTCTGCCGGGCGCAATGCCGGCGGAGTGATACACTAAACACTTGCGGCGGCGGTTTGGGCGAGCCCGCAGAGGCGGGTGACGCCGAGCTGCTGCCAGCCGTCCAGGCCGGCGCGACGGCCGGGGTGCCGACAACCCGATTCAATGGGAGGCCCGATTCAGCGGGAGGCCCGAATCACCGGGAGGAATGAACCATGCAGGTGATGAACGTCATTGCCGAGATTTTGAAGCGCGAGGGTGTCTCGACCCTGTTCTGCTTCCCGACGACCCCGATCATCGAGGCCGCCGCCGCGGTCGGCATCCGCCCGGTGATCTGCCGCCAGGAGCGGGTCGGCGTGCACATGGCCGATGGCTTCGCGCGGGTCTCCAACGGCCGCCCGCCCGGCGTCTTTGCGATGCAATACGGCCCGGGAGCGGAAAACGCCTTCGCCGGCGTCGCCACCGCCTTTTCCGACTCGACCCCGGTGATCTTTCTGCCGCTGGGCCATCCGCGTGACACCGCGCAGCTCTTCCCGATGTTCAAATCGAGCCGCAGCTATGCCGCGATCACCAAATCGGTCGAGGAGGTGCAATTGCCGCACGAGATCGGCAACATCATGCGGCGCGCGTTCAGCCAGGCGAAGAACGGGCGGCTGGGCCCGGTCATGGTCGAGGTTCCGGCCGACGTCACCGGCATCGAGGTCGAGGTTGATCCGGCGCAGTATCGCCCGGTGCGCGCCAGCCGTTCGGCCGGCGACCCGAGCGACATCGACGAGGCGGCCAAGATGCTGCTCGACGCCGCCTGCCCGATGATCCTGGTCGGGCAGGGCGTCTTTTATGCCGAAGCGACCGACGAACTGCGCCGGCTCGCCGAATTGCTGCAGGCGCCGGTAATGACGACGTTCGACGGCAAGAGCGCCTTTCCCGAGGATCACGCGCTGGCGCTCGGCTCGGGCGGCGGCACCTTTACCGGTCATGGCCGGCATTTCCTGCACAAATCCGACCTGGTATTGGGTGTGGGCTGCAGCTTTACCCGGCACGGCATCGCCACCCCGGGATTGCCGCCGGGCAAGAAGTACATCCATGTGACCAACGACAGCCGCGACCTGCACAAGGCCTTCGCCGCCGATCTCGGGATTCTTGGCGACGCCAAGCTGGTGCTCGGCCAATTGATCGACGCGGTCAAGGACCGGCTGGGCGGCAAGCTACGCGCGAACGGCGTCGCTCAGGAAGTCGCCGGTGAGCGCGAGGCGTGGCTCGCCCGCTGGCAGGCCAAGCTCAGTTCGAACGAGCACCCGATGACGCCCTATCGGGTGATCTCGGAGTTCATGCGCGTGATCGACCCGGCCGAGGCGATCGTCACCCATGATTCGGGCAGCCCGCGCGAGCAATTGAACCCGTTCTATCGGGCGACCCGGCCGCGCGGCTATCTCGGCTGGGGCAAGTCGCACCAGCTCGGCACCGGGCTCGGCCTGGTGATCGGCGCCAAGGTCGCCGCGCCCGACAAGTTCTGCGTCAACTTCATGGGCGACGCCGCCTTTGGCATGACCGGGCTCGATTTCGAAACGGCGGCGCGCTGCGGCATCCCGATCACCACGATCGTGCTCAATAATTCGACGATGGCGATCGAAACCCACGCGATGCAATTGTCGCACGAGCGCTACAAGGCGCGCGATCTCGGCGGCAATTACGCCAACATTGCCAAGGATCTCGGCGGTTGGAGCGAGCGGGTCGAAGATCCCTCGGCGATCGGTGACGCGATCCTGCGCGCCCGCCGCCAGAACGAGGATGGCCGCGCCGCATTGCTCGAATTCGTCACCAGCCAGGAGCAGGGCTTCTCGCATCGTCGGGGCGCGGCCGAGTAGCGCGCGCCCATAGACGCACGGTCACGCGCCTCACCCGCGCCGGACCGTAATCATGCCGATCGTGCTGTCCAAAACCGATGATGCGCTGATCAGCGCCGGCGCGCCGGACGATAAGGCGCGAGAAGCCGCCGAGGAGCTGGCGGACTACGAGAATAGACTGGCTTCTATCGATCACCGGCTGGCCGCGGTCGAGGGCAAGCTCAGCGCCATCACCTGGGCGGTCGGCATCAATGCTGCGGCGACCATCGCCATTTTGGGAGTCCTACTGCACCATCCTTGAGACATTCACCCCTGTCTGGCGTCCGCCGTCGAGCGCGAGCGCGCATTCTCGAGCGTTCCTCAAATCGGCGACCCGCACTCGGTGGCGCGCTGGTGCTGATCTGGAGCTTCCGACCGAGCCGGGCGCGCCCGGCTTCCCGGCGGGCAAATCATTCGGCGACCGGGCGGACCGGCCATTGCTTCGCCGGGCGCGGAGCGCGCAAAACATCCACCGGGGTTAGGGATCTAGAGGGTTAGAGAACGGAGCCGCTGATGTCCCCTAAGATCGGATACCTGCTGCCGACCCGCGAAGCGGTCATGCAGGGCCACCCGGAGACCGGGCCCTTGCTGGCCCTGGCCGAGCGGGCCGAGGCGCTCGGCTACGATTCGGTCTGGGTCGGCGATTCGCTGCTGGCACGGCCGCGCCACGACCCGCTGACCTTGCTCGCCGCGGTCGCCGCGCGCACCGCCAAGGTCACACTTGGCACCGCGGTCTTTTTGCCGGCCCTGCGCAATCCGGTGGTGCTGGCGCATCAGCTCGCCACCCTCGACCGGATCAGCGAAGGCAGGCTCGTGCTCGGCGCCGGCATCGCCACCGACGTCGCCAACATCCGCGCCGAATTCGCCGCCGCCGGAGTGCCGTTCGAGGGCCGGGTTGGACGGATGATGGAGGGGTTGCGGCTTGCCCGCGCGCTGTGGACCGGAAAGCCGGTGGATTGGCAGGGGCGCTGGCCGGTCGCGGCCGGTATCCTCGGCCCGACCCCGCATCGACCGGGCGGCCCGCCGATCTGGCTCGCCGGCTCGGTGCGACCGGCCTTCGAGCGCGCCGCCAAGCATTTCGACGGCTGGTTCGCCAACGAGCCCGATCTGGGGCGATGGACCGCCCAATGGCAGGAGGTGCGGCAGATCGTGCGCGAGGTCGGGCGCGATCCCGAGCGCTTCGCCGCGGCCAATTATGTAACCTTGGCGCTCGACCAGGATGCGGCGCGCGCCGAGCAGCGGATCGACGCCTTTCTCGAAAGCTATTATGGCCAGCCGGCGGCTCTGATGCGCAAACGCCAAGCCTGTTTCGGCGGCCCTGCGGCGCCGGCCGCGGCGTGGCTGAAGGGCTATGCCGATGCCGGCGCCACCGATCTGATCGTCCGCTTCACCGGCGATCACGAGCGCCAGCTCGAGGCGGTCGCGGCTGTGCGTTCGCAGCTCGGGTGAGCGCGCCGCCGGCTCAGCGCTGGAAGGTCAGCTGCAGCCGGTGCCCGTCGGGGTCGCTGAAATAGATGCAGCGGTCATCGCCGGGCCGGCCGCCGACCGCGACGCCGTGGCTCTCCAGCTCGGACTTCAGGCTTTCATAGCTGCCACCGGCGACATTGAGGGCAAGGTGGTTGAGATCGTTGCCGCCGCTGGGGCGCGCATCCTCGGGCCGCTTGAATAGAGCCACTCCCTGACCGCCCGCATGCATGAAGACATGGCCCTGATCCTCGCGATAGACAGTCATGCCCAAAATCTCGGTGTAGAAGGCTTTTGAACGCCGCACGTCGTCGCAGTGCAGCACGATGTGGTCGATGCCGCTCGCCTGGATCATCTCGTCTCCTCCCTCTCCAAGATCGCTTGCCGCTCCAAGATCGCTGCCGGCCTGGCGCCGGGCTGCCGCCGGCACCACCCTAGGCCCGGATGTGGGCGATTCCAGCCGCCGCCACAATTAAGATCGCGGTCGCGGCCGATGTCCAAACCTTAAGGCATCGTCGCCCGGGTCGGAGATCCTGGTCTCGCGCCGGTCCCGGCCAATTCGGCCGAGCGGGCTGCACCCATTTTTCCACGTTTTGAGTAGGATTTTATCAACCTTTCTCCCGTAGCGTGCGCGAGTAACCTTCAGGAGGAAGTCTCAATGCGGCGGATCATGTCGCTGATGTTGGATGACACCGGAGTGACCGCGGTCGAGTACGCGCTGATCGCGGCTCTCGTAGCCGTTGTCTGCATAGCCGCATGGAAATTGCTCGGCACCAATCTCAGCACCAGCTTCCACCATGTCGGCAGCAGCGTCTAAACCAGACCGCGGCGCCGGGTGCGCGCTTAGTTTGAGGCCGGTCGGCGAGCCACGGCAGTTTGCACCACAGTATTCGTCTGCAACACCGCGCGCCTGCGCCACGCCATTTCCGCCCACCTGGACCTGCGCCGGCCGGTGGTGCCGGGCGAAAGCCGGTTGCGACGCCGGTTGCGGAGCGGGTGTCGGCTTGGCTACGATGGTCTGCTCGCTGGCCCGGTCATGACCGGGCGGCGATGGTGCGCCGCTCCCGAACCCTTCACTTGGCGAGCTGAGACGATCATGGTGACCGCTGCGATCTGGCCGGCGCTCGACTACAGCCGGGTGCCGTACCGCCTCTACCACGATGCCGAGATCTATGCCCGCGAGCAGCAGCGCATCTTTCAAGGGCCGACCTGGAGCTTTCTCGGCCTCGACGCCGAGATCCCGCGGCCGGGCGATTTTCGCGCCACCTGGGTCGGCGATACCCCGGTCATCTTCAATCGCGACGCCGCCGGCGCGGTGCGGGCCTTCGTCAACCGCTGCGCCCATCGCGGCGCGCTGGTGCGGCGCGAGCTCAGCGGCAACGCCAGCGACCACATCTGCGTCTATCATCAGTGGTGCTACGGGCTCGACGGCGGCTTGACCGCGATCCCGTTCCGCCGCGGAATCAGGGGTAAGGGCGGGCTCGACGCCGGGTTCGAGATGGGCGCGCACGGCCTGCGCCCGTTGCGGGTCGAAGCGGTCAGCGGGGCCGTGTTCGGCACCCTCGACCCCGAGGCCGAGCCGCTCGAAGATTATCTCGGGCCGCCGATCATGGCGCAGCTGCGGCGGCTCTTCGACCGGCCGGTCCGGGTGCTCGGCTACAACCGCCAGCGCATCCGCGCCAACTGGAAGCTCTACGCCGAAAACACCCGCGACAATTACCACGCCAGCCTGCTGCACGAATTCCTCGTGACCTTCGGGCTCGACCGCTCGACCCAGGTGGGCGGGGTCAGGATGGATGCCCGCCACCGGCACAACATCACCTGGGCCGAAGCCGACAGCGACACCGCCGAATTCGCCCGCGAGGCCTATGCCGGCGCGCGGGTGCGCAACGATTACCTGTCGCTGAAACAGCCGGCGATGGTCGCTTTCCATCCCGAGCACGGCGATAAGCTCAACCTCGCCGTGACTTCGGTCTTTCCCGCTTCGGTCTTTGTGCAGATTTCGAACAGCTTGGCGATCCGCCAGATCCGGCCGCGCGGGGTCGACGAGTTCGAGGTGTTTCAGACGATGATCGGCTACGACGACGACCCGCCCGAGATGGCCCTGCACCGGCTGCGGCAGGCCAATCTGGTCGGCCCGGCCGGGTTCGTCTCGATGGAGGATGGCGAGGCGATCGAGATCGCGCACCGCGCCTCGAAGCCGGCGCCGGATCGCGCGACGGTGATCGAGCTCGGCGGCGGCGGAGCCATTTCCGACCGCGACTATCGGGTCAACGATGTGCCGTTGCGCGGCTTCTGGTCGTATTACGCCGAATTGTTGGGGATCGAGCCGCCGGGTGCGGTGCGATGAGCCCTGACCGCGCGGCGGTTTACGACCTCTTCGCCGAATATGGCGGGTTGCTCGACGAGGCCCGGTACGACGCGTGGCTCGGGCTGTTCGCCGTGGAATGCCAGTACCACGTCGTCTCGCGCGAGAATTACGATCGCGGCCTGCCGGCGGCGCTGATTTTTTGCGACAGCCGGGCGATGCTCGAAGACCGCATCATGGCGCTGCGCGAGGCCAACAAATACAACATCCACACCGATCGCCACCTGATCGGCCTGCCGCGGCTGACTGTCGGCGAAGGCGCCGGGCTCGCAGTCGAGGTTCCGTTCACGGTGTTCCAGACCGACCAGGAAGGCGAGACCCGGCTGTTCGCTGCCGGCCTCTACCGCGACCGGCTGATTGGCGCCGGCGAGGGCCTGCGGATCCGCGACAAGCTGGTGCTGCTCGACACCTTTGCGATCCCGACCCTGCTGGCGACGCCGCTGTAGCGCAGAGGAGGTGGTAGCGCAGAGGTGGCAGCGCAGAGGGACGATGCCAAAACCACTCCACCCGCACGCCGCCGCTTGGGTCAGCGAGCCGTCGGGTCCGCGCGCCGGGAATCAGCCAGCTTGGCGCGGGTCGGTTTCCTCGCCGATCAGGCTCAGGATCACCGAGCGCCGGTGCGGTGTGGCGCGGTGCTCGAGCACAAATACCCCCTGCCAGGCGCCGAGCTGGATGCGTCCATCGGCCACCGGGATCGTCAGCTGCACCTGGGTCAGGGCGCTCTTGAGGTGCGCCGGCATGTCGTCCGGTCCCTCGTCATTGTGACGGTAGAGTGCGGTGTCTTCGGGCACGACCCGGCGCAAAAAGGCGTCGAGATCGCGCAACACATCGGGCGAGGCATTCTCCTGGATCAGCAACGAGGCCGAAGTGTGCTGGATATAGAGGCTCAACAGGCCGACCCTGACCGGCTGATGTCCGACCCAGTCGGCGACTTCGGCGGTGATCTCCCGGAACTCGCGCGGCGTGGTGGCGACATCGAGACGGGTCTGGAGGATGCGCATGAGCGGAAGATATAATTGTCGGCGGGGACCGCAATGGCCGCCGCGCCGTTGGTTGCCCGAAAAGCTATAGAGCGTTAGCCCATCGACCGCAGGCTCGAGCGATGCAAAATACCCGGCTCGCCTCCCTCGATTTCGATCTCGGCCCGGAGATCGACATGCTGCGCGCGACGGTGCGCGACTTCGCCGACGAGCGGGTGGCGCCGCTCGCTGCCGAGATCGACCGCACCGACCGCTTCCCGGCCGAACTGTGGCCGCAGATGGGGGCGCTCGGGCTCTTCGGCATCACCGTCGAGGAGGAATATGGCGGCGCCGCGATGGGCTATCTCGCCCATTGCGTGGCGATGGAGGAGGTGAGCCGCGCCTCGGCCTCGGTCGGGCTCTCCTACGGCGCCCATTCGAACCTCTGTGTCAACCAGATCCGCCGCAACGGCAGCGAGGCGCAAAAGCGCCGATACCTGCCGAAGCTGATTTCCGGCGCGCATGTCGGCGCGCTGGCGATGAGCGAGCCGGGCGCGGGCTCGGACGTCGTCTCGATGCGGCTGCGCGCCGATAAACAGGGCGATCATTATCTCTTGAACGGCACCAAGTTGTGGATCACCAACGGCCATGTCGCCAACACTTTGGTGGTTTATGCCAAGACCCGGCCCGAGGCCGGGGCGCACGGCATCACCGCCTTTGTGGTCGAGAGCGGGTTCAAGGGATTTCACCCGGCCCAGAAGCTCGACAAATTAGGAATGCGCGGGTCGCCGACCTCGGAGCTGGTGTTCGAGGATTGCGAGGTGCCGGCCGAAAACTTGCTGGGTGCCGAGGGCGAGGGCGTGCGCGTTCTGATGAGCGGGCTCGACTACGAGCGCGCGGTGCTCGCCGCGGGCCCTCTCGGCATCATGCAGGCCTGCCTCGATCTGGCGATCCCCTACATCCACGATCGCCGGCAGTTCGGCCAGCCGATCGGCGAATTCCAGCTGATCCAGGCCAAGATCGCCGACATGTACACGGCGATGAATGCCTGCAAATCCTATGTCTACGCGGTGGCGCGGGCCTGCGACCGCGGCCGGACGACGCGCCGGGACGCCGCTGGCGCCATCCTCTACGCCGCCGAAAAGGCGACGGCGATGGCATTGGACGCGGTGCAGATCTTGGGCGGCAACGGCTATATCAACGACTACCCCGCCGGGCGGCTGTTACGCGACGCCAAGCTCTACGAGATCGGCGCCGGCACCTCGGAGATCCGCCGCATGCTGATTGGCCGCGAGATCTTCACCGAGACGGCCTAGGTTGACACCCGGCTTGTCGTCGCCAATCCTATAAAAATGGCTGAGACGGTCTCCCTCGAATTCCTTGGCAGGCAGTTCGAACGTGTCTTCGCCGAATTGGCGGCGATCCGCGACGAGCAAAGCGCGACGCGTGGGGACCTGACCGTCTTGACCAGCATCGTGCTGCGCCACGACGCGCCTCTTAACGCCATTCTCGATCAATTGCATGCGTTGACCGCGCAGCATAACCGGTTCGACAATCGGCTACGCCGGTTGGAAGAGCAGCAAGTGACACCATGATTTTAAGATGCGCCGGCTGATTTCCTCGGGCTCGCCGTTCGAGGCTGCGGCTGGGTACAGCCGGGCTGTCGTCGACGGCGAGTGGATTTTTGTCGCCGGCACCACCGGGTTCGACTATTCGCGGATGACGATCGCTGGCGACCCGGCCGAGCAGGCCCGGCAGGCATTGCGTAACATCAAAGCAGCACTGGCCGAGGCCGGCGTCACCCTCGCCGACATCGTGCGCGTGCGTTATTACCTGCCCGATATGGCCGACTGGCCGGCGGTCGTGCCGGTGCTGGGCGAGGCGTTCGGTCAGATCCGCCCGGCGGCGACGGCGCTGATTTGCGGTCTCGTCGATCCGCGCATGAAAATCGAGATCGAGGCCACCGCGCGGCGCGCCACTTGCCGCCCACAAAGCCCGGGCATCGATCGCGATCATTGACCGTCTGTGCGACGGCCACCGGCCCGGTGGCCCGCAGCGCAATGCAGATCTGCCCTATCTTTGGGCATCGCCCCGGAACATTGCCGGAGTTGTTGTCGTTTTACGCGACACGCTGTCGTTTTGCGGCAGCAAACCTCGCGGAGGATGCAACCATAGGTGCCATTCTGCTGTGGCTGATCGGCATACCGATCCCAATCATCATCATCCTGCTGCTGCTCTGGCATTAGCCGAATCCGAGGAGACATGCGATGGAAAGCTCGACAATTCGGGTCGGTGACGAGCGCGTCCTCGCCGCGGGGCCGGCGTTGGGCGAAAGCCCGGTTTCGGCGATCTCGTGGGCGGCGATCATCGGCGGCGCGTTCGCGATCGCGGCGATCAGCCTGATCCTGCTCGCGCTCGGCGCCGGTTTCGGCTTCGCCTCGGTCTCGCCATGGTCGAATTCCAACCCCTCGGCGACGACATTCGGCGCGGTGGCGGCGATTTGGCTGATTGTCGTACAGTGGCTGTCGGCGGCGTTCGGGGGCTATCTGACCGGGCGGCTGCGCACCCGATGGGTTTCGGTACATAGCGACGAGATCTATTTTCGCGACACCGCGCACGGTTTTCTGGCCTGGGCGGTGGCCTCGGTGGTGACCGCAGCACTGCTCGCTTCGAGCGTATCGACCCTGATCGCCGGTGCCGCACGGGTGACGACCGCGGCATCGGGCACGCCGGCCGCATCTGCCGGCGCGGCCGCCCCGTTCTCGGCTTCCTCGGCGCTCGACCCGACCGGCTATCTGGTCGCCGAGCTGTTCCGCACCGACCACCCACAGCTCAACAGCAGCCCGCAGCCGGCGCGTGCCGAGGCCACCCCGCTGATCGCGCACGGACTCGCTGTCGGCGAGGTTCCGGCCGCCGACCAAGCCTATCTGACCCAGCTCGTCGCCGCTCGCACCGGGCTCAGCCAGCCGAATGCCGCCAAGCGGGCCGGCGATGTCAGCGCGCAGGTAAAAGCAGATAATTTGAAGGCGCGGCAGGCCGCCGACAAGGCGCGCAAGGCGGCCGCCTATCTGGCGTTCTTCACCGCCTTTTCGATGATCGTCGGCGCCTTTATCGCCGCGGTCACCGCGACTGTAGCCGGCCATCGCCGCGACGAGGTGCTGCATTGAGGCACCGCGCGGTCTAGCCGGCGTCGGGCTCACCCAGGATCTCGGCGAAGAGGGTCCGGTCGATATTGCCGCCGGATTGGATCACCGCCACCCGCTTGCCGGCGAGGCGCTGGCGCTCCTGCAACGCCGCGGCCAGTGCGGCGGCACCGGCACCCTCGGCCACATTGTGCGTGTCGGTGAAAAGGATGCGCATCGCGGCGCGGATCTCGGCCTCGGCGACGCTGACGATATGGCTTGCCCCGCGGCGGATCGCCTCGAGCGCCGCGGCGTCGGGAACGCGCACGGCGAGCCCGTCGGCAATGGTCTCGGCGGCATTGGTGCTGACCGGCCGCCCGGCGGCGAGCGACAGCGCATAGGCCGGCGCCCCGGCGGCGACGACCCCGACGATCTCGGTCTTGAGGCCCATTGCGTCACGCGCCGCGATGACCCCGGAAATCCCGCTGCCGAGCCCGATCGGCACATAGACGAAATCGATATCGGCGACCGCCCGGAACAGCTCGAGCGCATAGCTCGCCACCCCCTGCACCAAGAGCGGATCGTAGGAGCGAACCAGATGCAGCCGCTCGCGCTCGGCCAAGATCACGGCATGTTCGTAGGCCGCCTGGAAATCATGGCCCGCCTCGACCAGCCGTGCCCCGAACCCGGCCATCGCACGGTTTTTCTCGATGCTGTTGCCGTGCGGCACGACGATCGTCGCCGCGAGGCCGAGGCGTGATGCGGCATAGGCGATGCTCTGCCCATGATTGCCGCGGGTGGCGGTGACGACGCCGGCCGGCTGCGGTTGGGCGCGCCGGACCGCGTCGAGGTAAACGAGCCCGCCGCGCAGTTTGAAGGCGCCGATCGGGCTGTGGTTTTCGTGCTTGACCCACAACTCGGCCCCGACCCGCCGCGACAGTTGCGGCCAGCAATATTGCGGGGTCGGCGGCATCACCGCGTGCACCAGTGCCGCGGCGCGGTCGAGGGTTTCGAGAGCGGTCATAGCCGATCCATTTGCGCTCTCTTTGGCGATCCAGGCAAGCCGCAGCGGCGCCGCCGGGGCGGACTGACCAAGTCGGCCAGTGGGGCGGCCAGCCGGAGAGGCCAGCCGGAGCGGTCAGCCGAAGCGGTCAGCCGAAGCGGTCAGCCGGGGTGGTCAGCGGGCTTCCGCGCCCGGTGCCCCGATCACGCCCGCCAGCCTGCTGGTTTCCTCGGCGTCCTGCGGCATCACCTTGCCGTGCGTCTCGTGCGCCAGAAAGGTGAACGCCAGCGCGATCAGCAAGCCGCAGAAGGCCAGAAACATAAACGCCGGAAATACCGCCGCCTCGGTGGCCGCGGGTTTCAAGACGTTGCTGGTGCCGGCGATCACCGCCAGGCTCAATGGCCCGAGGATCTTGCCGACGCCGTTGGCCGCCTGACCCAGACCCGAGGCCCGTGCCCCCATCCGCACCCCATAGGCTTCGGGCGTGTAGGGAGCGAGGTTCGAAAAGCCGCCGGAATTGAAAAAATCGGTGAATGCCAAGGCGACCACGAAGAGCGAGATGCCGCCGAGAATCGTCGAATGAAAATAGGCCGCGGCGGCAAGGCTGAGAAAAGTGCCATAACCGTGCAGCTGGCCCAGCCGACGCCGCCCGAGTAACGGCGCGATAAACGAGAACAGGAACTTGCCGACGATCCCGGCGGCGGTGACGTAGACGAAGAAATGCGCCGCCTGCCGCACCGAGATGGCCATCAACTGAGCGACGATGGTCGGCCCCCATAGCAGCATGCCGTAGCCCGCCGTGGCCGCGCCGCCCCAAGTCAGCAAGGTCAGCCAGAACAGCCTGGGCCGGGCATAGAGCTCGGCCAGGCTCGCTCGCGGCGGCGCAACCGGCAGGGCGCTCGGCCGCGGCACCTCGGAAAGCGGTAGGCTCAACAGGCTCGCGACCGTCTCCTGCGCCTCCTGAAAGCGCCCCTTGGCGATCAGCCAGCGCACCGATTCTGGAACGCAGAACAGCACCCCCAGCCCGATCAGCGCCGGCACCACGCCGAGGGCGGCGATCCCGCGCCAGCCGATCAGGCCCAGCAATGCGGCCACCGTCGACGAGGCCAGGAAGACGCCGAGGGTGGCGGAAATGACAAACAGGCTGGCGACGACAGTGCGATGGCGGGTCGGAGTGATCTCAACGATCATCGTCGTGGCCGGCGCGAACGAGCCGCCGAGGCCAAAGCCGACAAGTAACCGCAGCGCCGCGAACAATACCCAAGCGCCGTCCGGGATCACCGCGATCGCCGCGGCGCCGAACGCGCAGATGAAGGTGCCGCTGACGATCAGAGACTTGCGACCGAATGCGTCCGACAACGCCCCCCAGCACAGCGCGCCCAAGATCGCGCCGACGCCGCCGCCCAACAGGATGATCGCCGACTCGCCATAGGTCAGATGCCATCGCGGTCCGAGCACCGCGACAAGAAACCCGACACTAAAAAAATCGAAGAAATCGGCGACGCCGACCAGCGAGAGTAACGAGAACGCTGTCCAGTACCGACGGTGGAGCGGACACCGATCGAATACCGACAATAAGTCGTCAGACCTGGCTTCGGCCATTTGTTCCTCCCGCTGTTCATTCGACATAAGCTTCTTTCGGTCGGCACATTATTGCCAGCGCCGACGGCGGAAATTGTCAGCCAAGCTCGCAGGCTCGGTGCTTCCACGATCGCAGGATTACCACCATGATTCCGCGGGGACCAGAACGAATTTGTCGGCTACCGCCTCAGCCGGGGTCGGGAAGGGGTCGGACCCCGCGCTGAAGCGGTTTTGGCCTGAAGCGATTTTGGCCTTAGGCGATTCTGGCGTTGCGCGTGCCGAACTCGCCGCCCCTTCTTCCCGGGAAGCCCTCCGTCGGCGCGGGGTGACAGGCCGGGGTTGCGCTCGATAGCTTAAGTCCGGCTACGCTATTAAGGTGCCTCACGCCGATGACCGTGCTCACCACCGCGCTCGATCCCCGCTCCGAAAGCTTTCGCGCGAATGATCTGGCGATGCGCGGGCTGGTGGCGGATTTGCGGGCGAAGTTCGCGGCGGTGGCGGAGGGGGGCGGGGAGGCGGCGCGGCGCAGGCATCTCGCGCGCGGCAAGCTGCTGGTGCGCGAGCGGGTGCGGCTGCTGCTCGATCCGGGGTCGCCGTTTCTCGAATTGTCGGCGCTGGCCGCCTTTGGCATGTATGACGGCGAGGTGCCGGCGGCCGGGATCGTCACCGGCATCGGCCGGGTGATGGGCCGCGAATGCGTCGTCGTCGCCAATGACGCGACGGTCAAGGGCGGCACCTATTTCCCGATCACCGTCAAAAAGCACCTGCGGGCGCAGGAGATCGCCGGCGAGAACCGGCTGCCCTGCCTCTATCTGGTTGATTCGGGCGGCGCCTATCTGCCGGCGCAGGACGAGGTGTTTCCCGACCGCGATCATTTCGGCCGGATCTTTTTCAACCAGGCGCGGCTGTCGGCGGCGGGGGTGCCGCAGATCGCCCTGGTCATGGGCTCGTGCACCGCGGGCGGCGCCTATGTGCCGGCGATGGCCGACGAATTGATCATCGTCAAGGGCGAGGGAACGATCTTCCTCGGCGGCCCGCCTTTGGTGCGCGCCGCCACCGGCGAGGTGGTCAGCGCCGAGGAACTCGGCGGAGCGGAAGTGCACAGCCGGGTCTCCGGGGTGACCGACCACTTCGCCGCGGACGACCATCATGCGCTCGGGATCGCGCGGCGGATCGTCGGCAACCTCAACCGGGTCAAGAATGTCGGGGTCGACCTGCGCCCGCCGGCGGCACCGCTCTACCCGGCCGAGGAGCTCTATGGGATCGTGCCGCGGGACACGCGCCAGCCCTATGACGTGCGCGAGATCGTCGCGCGGCTCGTCGACGGCAGCGAGTTCGACGAGTTCAAGCGGCTCTACGGGCCGACCCTGGTGTGCGGCTTTGCCCGGATCTGGGGCTATCCGGTGGGGATCGTCGCGAATAACGGCATCCTGTTCTCCGAGAGCGCCTTGAAGGCCGCGCATTTCATCGAATTGTGCGCGCAGCGCGCGATCCCGCTGGTGTTTCTGCAGAACATCGCCGGGTTCATGGTCGGCCGCAAATACGAGGCCGGCGGCATCGCCAAGGACGGCGCCAAGATGGTGACCGCGGTCGCCACCGCGGCGGTGCCGAAATTCACCGTGATCATCGGCGGCAGCTTTGGCGCCGGCAATTACGGCATGGCCGGGCGGGCCTATGGGCCGCGGTTTTTGTGGATGTGGCCGAATGCGCGGATTTCGGTGATGGGCGGCGAGCAGGCGGCCTCGGTCTTGGCGCAGATCCGCCGCGACGGGCGCGAGGCGCGGGGCGAGGGCTGGGACGCGGCCGAGGAGGAGCGGTTCAAGGCACCGATCCGGGCCCAGTACGAAGCCCAGGGGCATCCCTATTACGCGAGTGCGCGGCTGTGGGATGACGGGGTGATCGACCCGGCCGACACGCGCAGGGTGCTGGCCCTGGCGATCTCGGCCAGCCTCAACGCGCCGGTTTCGGGGGTTCCGGGCGAGCCGACCCGGTTCGGCGTCTTCCGGATGTGAGCATGTTTTCGAAGATCCTGATCGCCAATCGGGGCGAGATCGCCTGCCGCGTCATCCGCACCGCTCGGCGGCTGGGGATCGCCACCGTCGCGGTCTATTCCGCGGCCGACCGGGACGCGCTCTTTGTGACCGAGGCCGACGCAGCCTGGCCGATCGGGCAAGCTGCGGCGCGCGAGAGCTATCTGAACATCGGCGCGATCGTCGCCGCGGCACAGGCAAGCGGCGCTGAAGCGGTGCATCCGGGCTACGGGTTCTTGTCGGAAAACGCCGACTTCGCCGAGGCTTGCGAGCGCGCCGGGCTCACCTTCATCGGGCCGCCGGCAGCGGCGATGCGGGCAATGGGCTCGAAGGCGGCGGCCAAGGCCTTGATGGAAGCGGCCGGGGTGCCGGTCGTGCCGGGCTATCACGGCGCCGATCAGGAACTCGGCCGGCTCTTCGACGAGGCTCGGCGGATCGGCTTTCCAGTGCTGATCAAGGCGTCGGCCGGCGGCGGCGGCCGCGGCATGCGGATCGTCGCCGAGCCGGGCGAATTTGGCGACGCCCTCGCGGCGTCGCGGCGCGAGGCGCTGGGCGCCTTTGGCGACGCGCGGATGCTGCTCGAACAGTACCTCTCCCGTCCGCGCCATATCGAGGTGCAGGTCCTTGCCGACCGGCGGGGCAACATCGTCCACATCTTCGACCGCGACTGCTCGATCCAGCGCCGCCAACAGAAGGTGATCGAGGAAGCGCCGGCGCCGGGGCTCGACCCCGAATGGCGCCGGGCGATGGCCGAGGCGGCGATCGCCGCCGCCCGCGCGGTCGGCTATGTCGGCGCCGGCACCGTCGAGTTCATCGCCGAGGGCGGCAAATTCTTCTTCATCGAGATGAACACGCGGCTACAGGTCGAGCACACCGTCAGCGAGGCGGTCAGCGGCCTCGACCTGGTCGAGTGGCAATTGCGGGTCGCCGCCGGCGAGCCGTTGCCGCGCCGCCAGCAGGATCTGGCGTGCGACGGACATGCCATCGAGGCGCGGCTCTATGCCGAGGACCCCGAACGCGATTTTCTGCCGCAGAGCGGGGTGCTGCACCGGCTGCGGCTGCCGCCGCCCGAATTGGCGCGGGTCGATGCCGGAGTGCGCCAGGGCGACCGGGTCAGCGCCCACTACGACCCGCTGCTCGCCAAGATCATCGCCTGGGGTCCGGACCGGATCGCGGCGATCCAGCGCCTGCGCCGGGCGCTGGCCGAGACCGCGGTGCTCGGGTTGCGCACCAATTTGGGATTCCTCGCCCGGCTCGCGGCCGAGCCCGATTTCGCGGCGGGCGCGCTCGATACCGGCTTTATCCCGCGCCATCGCGCGGCGCTGATGCCGCCGCAGCTTCCGGCCCCCGACCTGGCGCTGGCGGCCCCAGCGCTGTCCCGGCTCGCTGCCCGTTCGGCCGCCGTCGCCGCGGCGGCGCAGGGCTCCGGCGACCCGCATTCGCCGTGGGCCGGCAATGATGGCTGGCGGCTCGACCAGGCGGCTCACCAGGATGTCGTCTTTCGCGAGAACGCCGAGCCTGGAGCCGGGCCGCGGACCGTGGCGGCGAGCGCGCAGGACGGCGGCTGGCGGCTGCGGATCGGCGAGCGGAGCCTCGCCGCCAGCGCCGAGACGCTGCCCGATGGTGCGCTGAGCCTGATGCTCGACGGCCGGCGCACCCGGCTCATCGTGCTCGAACACGGCCCCGAGAGCGTGGTGTCGCACGACGGCGAAAGCTGGCGGCTCGCAGAGATCGACCCGCTGGCGGCGCCGGTCGACGACGACCCGGCCGGCGGAAGGCTGACCGCGCCGATGCCGGGGCGGGTGAGCCGGTTGCTGGTCGAGCCCGGCAGCCCGGTGCGGCGCGGCCAGCCGCTGCTGACGATCGAGGCGATGAAGATGGAGCACACGATCCTCGCCCCCGCCGACGGCCGGGTGGAGCGGCTGCGCTTCGCCGTCGGCGACATGGTCGAGGAGGGCGCCGAGCTGATCGTTCTCGCCGCGGACCCGGCCGCGGGCCCGACGGCCTGACCGGGTTCGGTCCGCGCATGGCGCTCCATCTGCTCAAGCTCGCGGTCGGCGTCGCCGATATCGATGATCTGGTCCGGGTGCGGACGGCGCGCGCGGCCGAGCGCGGCGGCGACTGGGTCTATACCCGAAACTGCCCGCGCCGGGCGGCCGAGGTGCTCGCCGGCGGCTCGATCTATTGGGTGATCCGCGGCCGGATCCGGGTGCGCCAGCTGGTCGCCGGGTTTCGTCGTGAACGGGACGCCGACGGCCGCCGCTATTGCCTGATCGAGGTTGATGGCCGGCTGGTGCCGACCCTGGGACGACCCTGGCGGCCGTTTCAGGGCTGGCGCTATCTGATGCCCGAAGACGCGCCGCCCGACCGCAGGTCCGACCGCGCTGACGACGAGGTGCCGCCGCCCGAGCCGATGCTGGCCGAGTTGCGTGCGCTCGGTCTGCTCTGAGGCGGCGCCTGGGAGCCGGCGCTCACATTGGCGGCGCGGCGAGATGGCGGCTCGGGAGAATGCGATTTTTTCGTGCCTCCTCTGGACAGCGAGGATGGCGGCTCCCATTTGGGTCGCCCGCTGCGCCCGCCTGGCGCGGCCTTCGCGGCCGGGTTTGCCCGCTGCCAAGCTCCTCCCCGGCGCCCGGCCGGTTGCTGGTGCGATCTCTGGAAACGGGGTTGACTTGGGGGTTGGGCGGGGGGTATAAGCGCGGCCCCTGTGGCGGTGGAAGCCGGGTTCGGGGTTTGTTGATTGAGACGGTGGAGAATGGGAAGGGATGCGCGGGCGGCGGCGTGGGTGCCGGACGTTTGCGCATGATTGAGCGAATGTTTGGCGGCCCTTGATGAAGGGTCCCCCCAGGGGGTTGGCGGCGTTGGCGGCGCAGGCTGCTGGTGCGGTTGGTCTGTTGGGGTGGGCTTGGGATGAACTTGAGAGTTTGATCCTGGCTCAGAACGAACGCTGGCGGCATGCCTAACACATGCAAGTCGAACGCTTGTCGGGACTTCGGTTTCGGCGGGAGTGGCGCACGGGTGAGTAGCGCGTGGGAACCTGCCTTTCAGTGGGGGATAACCGAGGGAAACTTCGGCTAATACCGCATGCGCCCCGGAGTGATCTGGGGGAAAGATTGATCGCTGAGAGAGGGGCCCGCGTCGGATTAGGTAGTTGGTGGGGTAACGGCCTACCAAGCCTTTGATCCGTAGCTGGTCTGAGAGGATGATCAGCCACACTGGGACTGAGACACGGCCCAAACTCCTACGGGAGGCAGCAGTGGGGAATATTGGACAATGGGCGCAAGCCTGATCCAGCAATGCCGCGTGAGTGATGAAGGCCTTCGGGTTGTAAAGCTCTTTCGCCCGCGAGGATGATGACGGTAGCGGGAGAAGAAGCCCCGGCTAACTTCGTGCCAGCAGCCGCGGTAATACGAAGGGGGCGAGCGTTGTTCGGATTTACTGGGCGTAAAGGGCGCGTAGGCGGCGTGAGAAGTCAGGCGTGAAAGCCCCGGGCTCAACCTGGGAACGGCGCTTGGGACTCTCATGCTTGAGTTCGGGAGAGGAGCGTGGAATTCCCAGTGTAGAGGTGAAATTCGTAGATATTGGGAAGAACACCGGTGGCGAAGGCGGCGCTCTGGACCGAGACTGACGCTGAGGCGCGAAAGCGTGGGGAGCAAACAGGATTAGATACCCTGGTAGTCCACGCGGTAAACGATGTGTGCTAGACGTTGGGGGGCCTAGCTCTCCGGTGTCGCCGCTAACGCTTTAAGCACACCGCCTGGGGAGTACGGCCGCAAGGTTAAAACTCAAAGGAATTGACGGGGGCCCGCACAAGCGGTGGAGCATGTGGTTTAATTCGACGCAACGCGAAGAACCTTACCAGCCCTTGACATGTCCGGTATGGGGTGGGGAGACCCACTTCTTCAGTTCGGCTGGCCGGAACACAGGTGCTGCATGGCTGTCGTCAGCTCGTGTCGTGAGATGTTGGGTTAAGTCCCGCAACGAGCGCAACCCCCATCTGCAGTTGCCATCGGGTCAAGCCGGGCACTCTGCAGAAACTGCCGGTGACAAGCCGGAGGAAGGCGGGGATGACGTCAAGTCCTCATGGCCCTTATGGGCTGGGCTACACACGTGCTACAATGGCGGTGACAGAGGGCGGCAAGGGGGCGACCCTGAGCCAATCTCGAAAAGCCGTCTCAGTTCGGATTGTTCTCTGCAACTCGAGAGCATGAAGTCGGAATCGCTAGTAATCGCGGATCAGCACGCCGCGGTGAATACGTTCCCGGGCCTTGTACACACCGCCCGTCACACCATGGGAGTTGGTTTGACCTTAAGGCGGCGGGCCAACCTCGGATCTTCGGGTCTGGGGAGGCAGCCGACCACGGTCAGGTCAGCGACTGGGGTGAAGTCGTAACAAGGTAGCCGTAGGGGAACCTGCGGCTGGATCACCTCCTTTCTGGAATTCAGGAGCCAGGGGTCGGGAGTGAGGGGTCAGCAATGGCGCCGCTCCGGATCGCGATCCTGATCTTCCACCAAGGGCGTCATCGGCTGGAACCTGGTTTCTGGTTGCTGACGCCCGAGCCGCCGCCGCCTGCGCATCCCTTCTCCCGAATGTCGGGCTCCCGAATGTCGGGGCGAACGCCGTTTGCCGGACGGCAGAGGACCGCAAGCGGATCTGTCGTCCGTCGTCTGGGTTCGGTCTTTTGGTCAGGGGCCTTTTGGTCAGGAGCCTTTTGGTCAGGAGCCTTTGGTCAAGGGCTAGTAGCTCAGCTGGTTAGAGCGCGCGCTTGATAAGCGTGAGGTCGGAGGTTCAAATCCTCCCTGGCCCACCAGCGCCAGGAGTGAGGCGGTCAGGGCCAGGCGTGATGCGCCAAGCGCTTTCCTGTGTCCTGACACCTATCCTGTGTCCTGATCTCTGATCCCTGAGAGGGGGTGTAGCTCAGTTGGGAGAGCGCCTGCTTTGCAAGCAGGAGGTCATCGGTTCGATCCCGTTCACCTCCACCAGGCCTCGACCGGGCGTTGGGACCGGACGCTGGCACCAGGCGCTGGCACCAGGCACCCCTGAACTGGCCGACGACATTCGGAGAAGACGAAGTTTGGTTCCGGGATGGCCGCTGGCCGGGCCGGGCGGGTTCTGGGCCTCCTTGTGGGGCGCGGGTCCGGCCGGGATGGCGGCGGCGCCGGGGCCGGGGTTGATTGAAGGGTAAAGCGGATTTGCGAATGTGACCGAGGCGGACCGTCTCGGGGCGCGGGTCTTGGCCGATGGGTCGGGGTCGGCGGCTGGGGGCGGTCCGGAAGTGTCTTCATGCGAGGGCCGCGTCGGGGTCGCCGGGAGCGAAGGATCCGCCTGTCAGACATTGCCTGTCTGTCAGGATAGTCTGTCAGGATAGTCTGTCTGTCGGGCAGCGGATTGATCGGTTCTGGGGTTTGCCCCTGTGCGCGGCGGTTGTCCGAAACGGGTGTCGCGGCTGGCCGAGGCTGGCGGCGGGGCCCGGGTTTGGATCGAGCGCGAATCAAGGGCATCTGGTGGATGCCTTGGCACTGAGAGGCGATGAAGGACGTGGCACGCTGCGAAAAGCCCGGGGGAGATGCGAGCGATCGTTGATCCCGGGATCTCCGAATGGGGCAACCCACCTCCAAGGGGCAACTCTTGCGGGGTATCCCGTGCTGAATTCATAGGGGCGGGAGGCGAACCCGGCGAACTGAAACATCTCAGTAGCCGGAGGAACGGACATCAACCGAGACTCCGCGAGTAGTGGCGAGCGAAAGCGGACGAGGCCAGTGGCGATGGGTTTTGGTACCGGAAGCGTCTGGAAAGGCGGGCCGGAGCGGGTGACAGCCCCGTACGGGAAACCGAACCCTTTGTCCTCGAGTAGGGCGGGACACGAGCAATCCTGTCTGAAGATGGGGGGACCACCCTCCAAGCCTAAGTACTCCTCAGTGACCGATAGTGAACCAGTACCGTGAGGGAAAGGTGAAAAGCACCCCGACGAGGGGAGTGAAACAGTTCCTGAAACCGGATGCCTACAAGCAGTCGGAGCTGCAGGGGTCGGGAACCAGGGACCAGGGACCGGGAAGTTACGCTTCCCGAGGCCTGGCTCCTGGTCCCTGGCTCCTGGGTGACGGCGTACCTTTTGTATAATGGGTCAGCGAGTTGGTCTTGGCAGCAAGCTTAAGCCGCTAGGCGTAGGCGCAGCGAAAGCGAGTCTTAACTGGGCGAACTTTAGTTGCCGGGATCAGACCCGAAACCGGGTGATCTAGCCATGGGCAGGTTGAAGGTGCGGTAACACGCACTGGAGGACCGAACCCACTACTGTTGCAAAAGTAGGGGATGACTTGTGGTTAGGGGTGAAAGGCCAATCAAACCCGGAAATAGCTGGTTCTCCGCGAAATCTATTGAGGTAGAGCGTCGATTGCTCGCCGCCGGGGGTAGAGCGCTGGATGGGCTAGGGGGGCGCGAGCCTTACCAAACCCAACCAAACTGCGAATACCGGCGAGCGGAGATCGGCAGCCAGACGGCGGGTGCTAAGGTCCGTCGTCGAGAGGGGAACAGCCCAGACCGCCAGCTAAGGTCCCCCAGTCGTGGCTAAGTGGGAAAGGATGTGGGACGGCCAAGACAACCAGGAGGTTGGCTCAGAAGCAGCCATCCTTTAAAGAAAGCGTAATAGCTCACTGGTCTAAATCAAGCCGTCCGGCGCCGAAAATGTAACGGGGCTCAAGCCACGCACCGAAGCTGCGGGTGTGCCGCACGGGAAACCGGAGGCACGCGGTAGCGGAGCGTTCCGTAGGCCGGCGAAGCCGTCGCGCGAGCGGCGGTGGAGGCATCGGAAGTGCGAATGCTGACATGAGTAGCGTAAATGCGGGTGAGAACCCCGCACGCCGAAAGTCCAAGGGTTCCTGCGCAAGGTCATTCCGCGCAGGGTTAGCCGGGCCCCTAAGGCGAGGGCGACAGCCGCAGCCGATGGGAAGGGGGTTAATATTCCTCCGCCTGCCGGGCCGTGACGAAGACCGAAAGCCGTTTCTCCTGACTGGATTGGAGGGGCGGCCTGGGTCTTCCGGGAAACAGCGCCGGCGACATAGACCGTACCCCAAACCGACACTGGTGGACTGGTAGAGCATACCCAGGCGTGTGAGAGAACGGTGTTGAAGGAACTCGGCAAAATGCCCCCGTAACTTCGGGAGAAGGGGGCCCTGCTCCGGCGCAAGCCGGGGTGGGGGGCACAGAGGAGGGGGTGGCGACTGTTTACTAAAAACACAGGGCTCTGCGAAGTCGCAAGACGACGTATAGGGTCTGACGCCTGCCCGGTGCCGGAAGGTTAAGAGGAGGGGTGCAAGCTCTGAATCGAAGCCCCGGTAAACGGCGGCCGTAACTATAACGGTCCTAAGGTAGCGAAATTCCTTGTCGGGTAAGTTCCGACCTGCACGAATGGCGTAACGACTTCCCCGCTGTCTCCAACACCGGCTCAGCGAAATTGAATTCTCCGTGAAGATGCGGAGTTCCCGCGGTCAGACGGAAAGACCCCGTGCACCTTTACTACAGCTTTGCAGTGGTGTTAGGGATGGTGTGTGTAGGATAGGCGGGAGCCTTGGAAGCCCTGGCGCCAGTTGGGGTGGAGGCAACCTTGAAATACCGCTCTCACAATCTCTGGCATCTAACCGCGGCTCGGCGATCCCGGGTCCGGGACCCTGCATGGCGGGTAGTTTGACTGGGGCGGTCGCCTCCCAAAGAGTAACGGAGGCGCGCGATGGTGGGCTCAGGCTGGTCGGAAATCAGCTGTCGAGTGCAATGGCACAAGCCCGCCTGACTGCGAGAGCGACGGCTCGAGCAGAGACGAAAGTCGGCCATAGTGATCCGGTGGTCCCACGTGGACGGGCCATCGCTCAACGGATAAAAGGTACGCCGGGGATAACAGGCTGATGACGCCCAAGAGTCCATATCGACGGCGTCGTTTGGCACCTCGATGTCGGCTCATCGCATCCTGGGGCTGGAGCAGGTCCCAAGGGTATGGCTGTTCGCCATTTAAAGCGGTACGTGAGCTGGGTTTAGAACGTCGTGAGACAGTTCGGTCCCTATCTGCCGTGGGTGTTCGAGACTTGCGAGGCGCTCTCCCCAGTACGAGAGGACCGGGAGGGACGCACCTCTGGTGGACCGGTTGTGGCGCCCGCCGCAACGCCGGGTAGCTAAGTGCGGACGGGATAACCGCTGAACGCATCTAAGCGGGAAACCCTCCTCAAAACCAGGTCTCGTCGAGAGCCGTGGAAGACCACCACGTCGATAGGCCGGAGGTGGACGCGGAGTAATCCGTGGAGCCGACCGGTAC
Organism: uncultured Alphaproteobacteria bacterium; assembly: GCA_963755435.1. GTDB lineage: Bacteria > Pseudomonadota > Alphaproteobacteria > ATCC43930 > CGMCC-115725 > AP-15. Next base: position 108,860 of record CAVWJX010000004.1, on the reverse strand, counting down.
TAATCGCTCGAACCCGCCCGATCCGAACGCCTTGTCCTCGGGGCCAGCCCCAGGGGCAAGCCCGGACAACCGTCTGCGTGCAGCGGCAAGCGCCAGCCCCCAAGGCCAAGCGGGGCGCGCCCGGCCGTGGTCCCGCACCGGCCCGCAACCCGAAGACACTTCCCCCCCCCGCCACATTCGCCAATCCCGCCTTCCCCGGCCCGCCTCCGGCTCGGAACTCAGCGCCGGCAGTGGCCCCGGATCGTCCCCGGTCCTGATCCGGGGACCGGGGCTCCCTTCGGCCAAGATCGCGCGCTGATGCGCGCCCGGCCGAGATCGCGCGCTGATGCGCGCCGGACCGCCGGGAGGTTTGGCCAGCCTGGTGGCCACAGCGAGGGGCAAAACACCCGATCCCATCCCGAACTCGGCCGTGAAAACCCTCAGCGCCGATGGTACTGCCGCTCAAGCGGCGGAAGAGCAGGTCGCCGCCAGGCTCGCCAAACCTCCCAACCCCCGGCAGACCCGGCGAACCAAACAAACCGTCGGCCGAACGCCGCCCTCGGCCCGGCCCGATGGTCGAACCCCACCACCCCGACCCGAGCCGAGGGCCCACACACCAAACCCACCGCCGCGGGGTGGAGCAGCCCGGTAGCTCGTCAGGCTCATAACCTGAAGGTCACAGGTTCAAATCCTGTCCCCGCAACCAACCCCCCCTCCCGATAAACCCCCAGGTACCCGATCCGATCCCACTCCACCCCGCCAGCGATCTCGAGGCCGGTTCGATCCGCGTCCGATCTCTCGAGGTGACGCTCGCGGCCGGGCCGGCTAGGATCGGCCAACCGGCGGGCCTGGGGCCCGCGCCTCCCGAGGAGTTCGCCCAATGGAACCGACCCTGCGCAACCTCGCCCGCGACCGGCTCGCCGCCGGTGAGCTGGCCTTGGGCGTCGGCATCCGCCAGAGCCGCACGGTCGACATCGCGCCAATCATGAAGGCCTGCGGTTACGACTGGCTGTTCCTCGACCTCGAGCACAATTCGATGGATCTCGACACCGCGGTGCAGATCTCGGTCGCGGCACTCGGCGCCGGCATCGCCCCGATCGCGCGGGTTCCGGCCGGACAGCACTGGCTCGCGACCCGCATTCTCGACGGCGGCGGGCTCGGCATCGTCATGCCGCATGTCGATACCGTCGAGGAGGCGCGCGAGATCGCCGACCGGCTGCGCTATCCGCCGCGCGGCCATCGCTCGATCGCCGGCGGGCTGCCGCATTTCGGCTATGCGCCGATGTCGACCGCCGCCGCCACCGCTGCGATCGACGCCGCCACCCTCGTCGTCGTCATGCTCGAAACCCCGCGCGCGGTCGAGAACGCGGCCGCGATCGCCGCGGTTCCTGGCATCGACGCCCTGTTGATCGGCACCAGCGATCTCTCGATCGAGCTCGGCATCCCCGGGCAATTCGAGGACCAGCGGATCGTCGCCGCTTATCGCACCGTGGTCGACGCCTGCAAGGCGCACGGCAAGCATGCCGGCATCGGCGGCGTCTATGACGACGCCCTGCTGCGCCGCTATATCGGCATGGGGGTGCGGCTGGTGCTCGGCGGCGGCGATCTTGGCTTTATGATGAGTGCGGCGACCGCGCGTGCCGGGGATTTGCGCGCCTGCCTCTGAGCCGGGCCGGGGCGCTGCCGGCGGCGGGCGGGCCGCGTCCGCCCGAGGTGCTGCGCGGCGTCCTGTTGATGTGCGCCGGCGTCTCGATGTTCCCGTTCATGAACGCCGCCGTCAAGCTGTTGACCGCGCACTACCCGGTCGCGCAAATCGTCTGGGCGCGGTTTACCGGGCACCTGATCGTTATGCTGGCGGTGTTCCTGCCGCGCCACGGGCGGCGCCTGTTCGCGACCCGGCGGCCGGCGGTCCAGCTCGGCCGTTCCTTGTTGATGCTGGTCAGCAACCTGGTCTTCGTCATGGCGATCGGGCGGGTCCCGCTGGCGACGGCGTCGGCGATCGGCTTTACCGCGCCGCTGCTGGTCACCGCGATGTCGTTGCCGCTGCTCGGCGAGCGGGTCGGGCCGCGCCGCTGGAGCGCGGTGCTGGTCGGGTTCGCCGGCGCCTTGCTGATCATCCGCCCGGGCAGCGGACTGGCCAATCCGGCGACCCTGCTGCTGCTGGGCTCGGCCGCCTGCTACGCGCTCTACCAGATCGCCACCCGCTGGATCGCCGCGTTTGACGGGGCCGCGACCGGTATCGTCTTTTCGGCGCTGCTCGGCTCGGCGGCGATGAGCCTGGTGCTCCCGTTTATCTTTGTGCGGCCGAAAAGCCTCGTCGATCTGGCGCTGTTCATCAGCGTCGGCCTGGTCGGCGGCGCCGGCCATTACCTGTTGATCCGCGCCTTTCAGTGCGGCCCGGCCGCGGTGCTGGCGCCGCTCGGCTATATCGAGCTGATCGGAACCACGATCCTCGGATATCTGATCTTCGGCAATTTCCCCGATCTGCCGACCTGGGCCGGGGCGGCGATCATCATCGCCTCCGGCCTTTACGTCGCGCTGCGCGCGCGTCGGCAGCGCGGCGAGCGGTGAGCGCAATGGCGCCGGCACCCGAACCAGCCTTTTGCCCCGACGCGCCTTTGCCCGACGCGCCCACGAGCCAGCGCCACGCGCCGCGCCGGTCACCGCCCGTGCCGGGGCCGGAGGCGGCGGTAGGCGCCGGCGTCGTCGACGTCTTCCAGGGTTTCGACAAAGCCGACCCGGGTCCGGCGCGGCAGTCCGCCGAGGGTGTCGGCGAGCGCGTGCGGGCCCGACCAGCGCACCCCTTCGAACAGCCCTCGCGGCTGCTGCCGGCGCTGGGCGCCGACCAGCCAGAACCCGCCATCGGCGGCCGGGCCGAAGACCAGATCGTGCGCGCCGAGCAGGCGAAAGGCGGCGGCGACATGGCGGCCGGCGAGCCCCGGGATATCGCTGCCGACCAGCACCGCCGGGCCGGGCGGGCAGGCGGCGAGCGCGCGGCGCATGCGCCGGCCGAGATCGCCGGGGCCCTGGCCGCGGGCCGCGACCCCGCCGCGCCAATGCCGGGTCTGGCGGCGCGCCCGGTCCGGGGTGATCGCGAGCCGCAGCGTCCAGCGCCGGTCGCGGGCGAGGCGGCGCAGCAGCAGCGCGATCATCAGCCGCTCGAAGCGCGCCGCGTCGAGGTCGCCGATTTCCTTTGCCAGCCGGCGTTTGCCGCGTCCCCGCTGCGGCGCGCGCACGAACAGCACCAGGTGGCCGCGCCTCATCGGTAGAGCCGCACGATCCGATCGGGCGACAGCCCGGCGAAATAGAGCAATAGACAGAGGAGATTGCGCAGCGGCCGGCGCCAATAGCCGTCCTGCCGATAGCGCCGCGCCGAGGCGAGACAGCCCGTGCCGATGCGCGCGAGCCGGCGACGGCCGAGGCGGCGGGCCAGATCGACATCCTCCATCAGCGGCAATGGCGCAAAGCCGCCGACCGCGTCGTAGAGCGCGCGGCTGATCAGCAGCCCCTGATCGCCATAAGGCAGCGCCAGCCAACGGCAGCGCCAGGCGACGAACCGTTCCAGCCGCCGCGCCGCCGGCGCCGCATCGTCAAGGGCGAGATCGAAATAGCCGGCGCGGTCTTCCGCCTGCGGCGCGGTGATGAAGCCGCTGACGGCTTGCATCCAGCCCGGCTGCGGCCGGCAATCGGCGTGCAGAAACAACAGCCACCTGCCGCCCGCCACGGCGGCCCCGGCGGCGAGCTGGCTGCCGCGCCCGGGCACCGCGTCGACGACCCGCGCGCCAAGAGTTTCGGCGAGAGCGGCGGTCCGGTCGGCCGACCCGCCATCGGCGACGAGGATATCCGCCACCCACGGTTGGCGCCGCAGAGAGCACAGCAGCGCCGGCAAGGTCTCGGCCGCGTTCAGTGCCGGAATGATCACCGAGATCGAAAATTGTTCTTGTAATGTTCGCATCGAGGTGGCATGATCCGCGCGATGGATATACTGCGGGATATGCCGGGCTCGATCGCGGCGCGCAAGGGACGCGGCGCCGCCAGCAACGCCAGCGGCCGCTTCGAAGCCGAAGAGCGGGTGAATTTTGATGACGGCTGGGGCGGCGCCGACGATGCGCCGATGCCGCTCGCCACCACCTTGAGCGTCGACGCGACGCGCACGATCATCGCCCGCAACGATTCGCCGGATATTGGCTTTGACCGCTCGATCAACCCCTATCGCGGCTGCGAGCATGGCTGCATCTATTGCTATGCGCGGCCGAGCCACGCCTATCTCGGCCTGTCGCCCGGCCTCGATTTCGAAAGCCGGCTGTTCTACAAGCCGCAGGCGGCTTCGCTGCTCGCCGCGGAATTGCGCAAAAAGGGTTATGCCTGCCGCCCGCTCGCGCTCGGCAGCAACACCGACCCCTACCAGCCGGTCGAGCGCCGGGTCGAAATCACCCGCTCGATCCTCGAAGTGCTGCGCGATTTCCGCCACCCGGTCACCATCGTCACCAAATCGGCGCTGATCCGGCGCGACCTCGACATCCTCGGCGAGATGGCGAAGGACCGACTGGCGATGGTCACGATCTCGGTTACTACCCTGGACCGCGCTTTGGCGCGGGTGATGGAGCCGCGCGCCGCGTCGCCCGAGCGCCGCCTCGAAACGATCGCCGCCCTGACCGATGCCGGGGTGCCGACCGGCGTCCTGTCGGCGCCGATGATCCCGGCGCTGAACGACAGCGAGATGGAGCAGATCCTCGACCGGGCGCGCGCCGCCGGCGCCACTTCGGCCGGGTACACCTTGCTGCGCCTGCCATTCGAGTTGAAGGCCTTGTTCCGCGAGTGGCTCGAAACGCATTTCCCGGACAAGGCCGCGCATGTGCTCTCGCTGGTGGCGCAGGCGCATGGCGGCCGGCTCTATGATGCAGCGTGGTCGACGCGAATGGCCGGCGCCGGTCCCTATGCCGACATGCTGCGCCTGCGCTTCGCCCGCGCCTGCCGCCGCCTCGGCTTCGACCGCCGCTCGACCCAGCCGCTCGATGCGACCCGCTTTCGCCCGCCGCCGCGGCCCGGCGATCAGCTGGCGCTGTTCTGAGCCGTCGGATGCGGCGGCACCTCTGCGATGACCGGCGTCCGGGCCGCCTAGAACTGCACCCGCTGGGTCAGTGCGCCGTCGATCACGAGGTTGGTGCCGGTGATGAAGCTGGCGCGCGGACTGGCGAGAAAGACGACGGCGTTCGCCACCTCCTCGGGCCGGCCCATCCGGCCAGTCGGGTTGAATGACAGCATCGCCTTGAACACCTCCGGGGTGCGTTCCTCGACCGTGTTCCACACCCCGCCCTTGAAATAGACGTTGCCGGGGGAGACCATGTTGATGCGCACCTCCTTGCCGGCGAGATTGCGGGCAAGCCCCTTGACGTAGGGGATCAGCGCGGCCTTGACCGCCGCATAGGGGCGCACAAACCCGGTGCCGTACATCTCGACGGCACCGGTAGTGCCGATCACGACAATTGACCCGGCCGCGGATTTTTCGAGAAATGGGATCGCCGCCTCGACTCCGGCGACCGTGCCCATCACATCGATATCGAAGCTGCGCCGCCAGGTGACCTCGTCCGTCGCCATGCCCAGCGCGCTGACATTGGCGATGAAGATGTCGAGGCCGCCGAGCTGGTCCGCCGCCGCGCCGACCCAGGCGCGCAAGGCCGGCGTATCGGCGACGTCGACCACCCCGCCATGGGTCTTCACCCCCTTGCTGGCGACGGCTGCCGCGGCCTCGTCGACGCCGGCGCTGCCGCGGGCGCACAGCGCGACATCGCAGCCCTCATCGGCCAGCAGCTCGACGATCGCCCGGCCGATGCCGCGGGTTCCGCCGGTGACGATCGCCTTCTTGCCGCGCAGACCGAGATCCATCTTGCCTCCTGGCGCGGCCACCGCCGGCCGCCTGGCAGTCAGTCGGGCAGCCTTGCCCGCGGATGGGCGCCATCATAGATGGCGAGCAGCTGCTCGGTCTCGACCGAGGTATAGCGCTGCGTCGTCGACAGGCTGGCATGCCCGAGCAACTCCTGGATCGCGCGCAGATCGCCGCCGGCGCCGAGCAGATGCGTGGCAAAACTGTGACGCAGCGCGTGCGGGGTCGCCGTCGCCGGCAAACCGAGCCCGTCGCGCAGCGCCGCCATCTGCCGCTGCACCAGACGCGGATTGAGCGGGCCGCCGCGGGCGCCGACAAAGAGCGGATCGTCGGCGCCGAGCACGTGAGGGCAGGCGGCCAGATAGTCGGCGACCGCCGCGCGCACCACCGGCAGCACCGGCAGCTGGCGCTGTTTGCGGCCCTTGCCGGTGATCGTCAGCATCTCGCCGAGCGGCGCTTCGCCGCGGCGCAGCCCCAGCGCCTCCGATAGCCGCAAGCCGCAGCCATAGAGCAGCGCCAGAAGCGCGCCATCGCGCCGGGCCGGCCAGGTTTCGCCGGACCCCGCACCGGTCGTCTCGCCGGCCGTCGCGACGGTGGCGAGCGCATCCGCGATGGTGAGCGGCTTGGGCACGCCGGGCGGCAATTTGGGCGAGCGCAATGCGGCGAGCGCCGCGGTCGAGGCGAGGCCGCGCCGCTGCAAAAAACCGACAAAGCCGCGCAGCACCGACATGCCCCGAGCCAGCGAGCGGCGCTCGATGCCGAGGCTCGCGCGCTGCGCCAGATAGGCACGGAAATCGGCCGGCCGCAACGCCTCGATCGCCGCCAGATCCGGCAGCGCGCCCAGATGCCCGGTCAGGAAATCGAGAAAAAAAGCCAGGTCCCGGCCATAGGCGGCGATGGTGTGCGCCGAAGCGCGGCGCTCGCCGGTGAGCCACGCCAGCCACAGCCCGATCGCGGCGCGCAGATCGTCGGCCGCGGCGAACCGCTCCGGCGGCACCGGCGCCGGCAGAGCCGGGAAAATCGGCGTCCGTCCGCTCGCGCCAAAGACTGGCGCGGCCGCCGCCGCGCTGGGCGCGCCGGCCGTCGGCGTCACCGGCCGCGTTCGAGCCACTGGGCGATCGTGATCTCGACGGCGCGGGCGAGAAAGGTCAATAGCTCGGTGCCCAGCCCGGGATGAAAGGTCCCGGCCCGGCGCGTGCCGATGCACATCAGCCCGCTCGGTCCGGCGCGGCCGAACGACAGCCGCAGCAGCGCCTGCGAGCGCACCAGCCCGGCGGCGCCGCCAAAGAGTGCCGGATCGGCCTTGACCTCGGTGCACAGCAGCGCCTCGCGGTCGGGGCCGAGCAATTGGTCGACCATGCCCGCGCGCAGCAGATGAATGCCGTGCATCGGCAGGCGGGTGGTCCGCGCGGCGGTGCTTTCGACGCCAAGGGTGACGATGTCGGCATCGATCAGCACGGCAAGGTCGGTGGTGACGATCTGCAGCAACTGCTCGAAGCTCGCCGCCCGCAGCATCGACAGCGCGGCCTTGTGCACGCGGCCCTGGCTGACGAGGTTGCTGCGGCTCATCCCGATCAGGCTTTGATGCTCGTCCTGGAGCCGGCCGAGATCGCGGCGCAGGCGTTCGAGCATGAAATGCTGGAAGTCGAGCACCCGGTCGCCGGCTCCGCGGCTCGGTGCCCCCAAGAGCTGCAACGCCTCGGGATGGCGCTCGAGGAAATCGGGATGCTCGCGCAGATAGGCGATCACCTCGGCGGCGCCGGTGGCGCTCGCCTTTCCCGGCGGCGCGACGGCCCGGCCGAGCGGCTTTGGCTGGTCTTGCGGACGGTCGGCCACCGCTAGCCCCGCTTTGCCACAGAAGGGCGCGGGCGGCACGGAATTGCGGCAGCGGCGGGATGCGCGATCATCGGGAAGACCACCTGAAACCGACCCCGTAGCGGGGTCCCGAACTCACCTCGCGCGGTCGCTGATCGGCACTTGCCGCGCGCTTCTTGGGGAGCGAGTTTAGCCGATGCCCGATCGCCTTGCCAGTTCCGCGGCTGCGGTTTCGGTTGATCGCCCTGGCGGCGAGGCGGCGCCGGCCGCTTCGGCCGATCCATTGCTGCGGTTGCGCGTGCTGCTGCCGCTGCCGCTGCCGGCCGCGCTCGATTACTGCGTTCCGGCGGAAATGCCGGCGCCCGAGCCCGGCAGCTTTGTGCGCGTGCCGCTCGGCGGCCGCAGCCTCGTCGGCGTGGTGTGGGACGGAACGGGCGGCGATGTGGCCGCCGATCGGCTCCGGTCGATTGCCGAAATCCTGCCAGGCCGCGGCCTGGCGCCGGGATTGCGGCGCTTTATCGAGCGGGTCGCCGCCTACACCATGGCGCCGCCGGGAATGGTGCTGCGCATGGCGATGAGCGTGCCGCAGGCGCTGCGCCCGCCGCGGCTGCAGCGGTGGTGGGTCGCCGCCGATGCCGGGCTTGCCGCGCTCGAACCCGCCACCCCGCACCAGCCCGATCCGGTGCCGCGATTGACCGCGAGCCGCCGGCGGGTGCTCGAAGTGTTGCGCGACGGCCCGCCGCTGCCGCTCGCCGAAGTAGCGCGGCTCGCCGGGTGCAGCCCGGGCGTGGTCCGCGATCTGGCCGCCAGCGGCCTCGTCGAGGAGCGCCGGGTCGCGGCCGAGCCCACCGCCGCCGCGGCCCCGGACTGGACGCGGCCCGGCCCGGCGCTGTCGCCCGACCAGGAGAGCGCCGCGCGCCGGCTGGTCGAGCGGGTCGAGGCCGGCGGCTTTGACGTGACCCTGCTCGACGGCGTCACCGGTTCGGGTAAGACCGAAACCTACTTTGCCGCGATCGCCGCCGCTCTCGGCGCCGGCCGCCAGGTCCTGGTGCTGCTGCCCGAGATCGCGCTCGGCGCGCAATGGCTGCGCCGCTTTGCCGACCGCTTTGGCGCGGCGCCGGCGCAGTGGCATTCCGAGGTCGGGCAGACCCAGCGCCGCGACACCTGGCGCGCCGTCGCCGACGGCCGGGCCCGGGTGGTCGTCGGCGCCCGCTCGGCCTTGTTCCTGCCATTCGCCGAGCTCGGGCTGATCGTCGTCGACGAGGAGCACGACCCGTCCTACAAGCAGGAGGAGGGGGTCTGCTATCAGGCCCGCGACATGGCGGTGCTGCGCGCCTCGCTCGCGGGGATTCCGATCGTGCTGGCTTCGGCGACCCCGTCGCTCGAAAGCGTGGTCAATGTCGCTCGCGGCCGCTACCGGCGGGTGGCCCTGCCGCGCCGCCATGCGCTGGCCCGTTTGCCCGAAATCCAGCTTGTCGACATGCGTCGGCAGCGGCTCGAACGCGGCCGCTTCCTGGCGTCGCCGCTGGTCGCCGAGATGGCCACGACGCTCGCCGCCGGCGAGCAGGTGCTGCTGTTCCTGAACCGGCGCGGCTATGCGCCCCTAACCCTGTGCCGCGCCTGCGGTCATCGCTGCCGCTGCCCGGATTGCACCGCGTGGCTGGTCGAGCACCGCTATTCCGGCCGCCTGTTATGCCATCATTGCGGGCATGCCGAGCCGGTGCCGCCGCTGTGCCCGGAATGCCTGACCGCCGGCAGCCTGGTCGCCTGCGGGCCGGGGGTGGAGCGGCTCGGCGAGGAGGTGGCGGCGCGGTTCCCCTCGGCGCGCACTGCGCTGATGGTCAGCGACCTCTTGGCCGGGCCGCGCGCCGCAGCCGAGCTCGCCCAGGCGATGACCGAGCGGCGCTACGACGTGCTGATCGGGACCCAGATCGTCGCCAAGGGCCATCACTTTCCGATGCTGACTTTGGTCGGGGCGGTCGACGCCGATCTCGGCCTGGCCGGCGGCGATCTGCGCGCTGCCGAGCGTACCTACCAGCTGCTCCATCAGGTGGGCGGCCGCGCCGGCCGCGCCGAGCGTCCGGGCCGGGTGCTGATCCAGACCTTCATGCCCGAGCAGCCGGTGATGCGGGCATTGGCCACCGGCGACCGCGACCGCTTTCTCGAAGCCGAGGCGGCGGCGCGGCGCGACGCCGGCCTGCCGCCGTTCGGCCGGCTCGCCGCGGTGATCGTCAGCGCCGCCGATGCCGAGGCGTGCGATTTCGCCGCCCAGGCGCTGTCGCGCGCGGCACCCCAATTGCCCGGCCTCGCCGTATTCGGGCCGGCGCCGGCACCGCTCGCGGTGTTGCGCGGCCGCCATCGCCGCCGGTTTCTGGTCAAGGCCGAGCGCCGGGTCAACATCCAGGCGGTGCTGCACGAGTGGCTCGCCCGGGTGCGGCTCGGCGGCGCCGCCCGCGTGCAGGTCGATATCGATCCCTACAGCTTCCTCTAATCGATATCGGTCGGCATAGCTCCCTGGAGCGGGCGTTCGCCGCGATCAGGCGTTCCGCTGACCAACGCTGACAGTTGCGCCGGAAGCGGCGCTGTGTTACCCAACACACCGGCGGCTTGCCCCTGCGCCCGGGCCCGATGGCCGTGCCCGGGGTTTGATCCGAAAAACCACAAGGAAATGCTGCTGCGGCCTTTCCTGCCGGTGCGGCCATCGAGGATTGCTCTAGATTGGCTTCCGAAACGACAGGCGTTTCCGCCTTGGCCGAGCGCTACGCGGCGGCGTTGTTCGAGCTCGCCGAGGAGCGCCGGCTGCTCGACGCGGTGGCGGACGATCTGCGCCAGTTGCGGGCAATGCTGGGGTCGAGCGCCGATCTGATGCGCCTGGTGCGCAGCCCGATTCTGTCGCGCCTGGAGCAGGGGCGCGCGATCGCCGCGCTGGCCCAGCAGGCAGAGCTCTCGCCGCTGGTCCGCGACTTTCTGGCGGTGGTCGCCAAAAATCGGCGGCTGTTCGTCCTTACCGCGATGATCGAGGCGTATCTGGCCAGGCTCGCCGAGCGGCGTGGCGAAGTCGGCGCGGCGGTCACCACCGCGCTGCCGTTGAGCGCGGCCCAGCTCGAGGCATTGAGCGAGCACCTGCGCCACACGGTCGGGCGCCGGGTGTCGATCGACGCCCGGGTCGATCCGCGGCTGATCGGCGGTCTCGTCGTCAAGGTCGGCTCGCGCATGATCGACGGGTCGGTCGAAAGCAAGCTGCGGCGGCTGCAATTGGCGATGAAGGGGATCGGCTGATCAGACGCTTCCAGGATTTGCCGCTACTGCGCCGTCTTTCGTCGTGGCCGGGCTTGACCCGGCCATCCACGTGAACAGGCACCGGTTTTCCTGGATCGCGTGGATGCCCGGAACAAGTCCGGGCATGACGGGAGAGGCGGGTTTTGCTCGGAAGTCCCGAATTGATGAATTAGCCTAGGCGGGAACGAAGGGGTTTTCATGGAAATACGTGCGGCAGAAATTTCGGCGATTCTCAAGCAGCAGATCGCCGATTTCGGCAGCGAGGCGGATGTCGCCGAAGTCGGCCAGGTGCTGTCGATCGGCGACGGCATCGCTCGCATCTACGGGCTCGACAAGGTTCAGGCCGGCGAGATGGTCGAGTTCCCGAACGGGGTCCGCGGCATGGCGCTCAACCTCGAAAGCGACAATGTCGGCGTCGTCGTGTTCGGCGACGACCGCGGCATCGGCGAAGGCGACATCGTCAAGCGCACCAACGCCATCGTCGATGTGCCGGTCGGGCGCGGCCTCTTGGGCCGGGTCGTCGATGCGCTCGGCGAGCCGATCGACGGCAAGGGCCCGCTCGTCGACGTGAGCCGGGCCAGGGTCGAGGTCAAGGCGCCCGGCATCGTGCCGCGCCGCTCGGTGCACGAGCCGGTGCAGACCGGCCTGAAGGCAATCGACGCATTGGTGCCGATCGGCCGCGGCCAGCGCGAGCTGATCATCGGCGACCGCCAGACCGGCAAGACCGCGGTGGCGATCGACGCCGTGCTCAACCAGCGCCAGGTCAACGTCGGTACCGATGAAAAGGCCAAGCTTTATTGCATCTACATCGCGATTGGCCAGAAACGCTCGACCGTGGCCCAGATCGTCAAGACCTTGCAGGATTACGGCGCACTCGAATACTCGATCGTGGTCGCCGCGACCGCTTCCGAATCGGCGCCGCTGCAATATCTGGCGCCCTATACCGGCTGTGCGATGGGTGAATTTTTCCGCGACAACGGCATGCACGGGCTGGTCATCTACGACGATCTGTCAAAGCACGCGGTGGCCTATCGGCAGCTGTCGCTGCTGCTGCGCCGGCCGCCGGGCCGCGAGGCTTATCCGGGCGACGTCTTCTATCTGCATTCGCGCCTGCTCGAACGCGCGGCCAAGATGAACGACGACCACGGCGGCGGCTCGCTGACCGCGCTGCCGATCATCGAGACCCAGGCCGGCGACGTGTCGGCCTATATCCCGACCAATGTGATCTCGATCACCGACGGCCAGATCTTTCTCGAAACCGAGCTGTTCTATCGCGGCATCCGCCCGGCCATCAATGTCGGGCTGTCGGTCAGCCGGGTCGGCTCGGCGGCGCAGATCAAGGCGATGAAGCAGGTCGCCGGGCGGATCAAGCTCGAACTCGCGCAATATCGCGAAATGGCCAGCTTTGCCCAGTTCGCCTCCGATCTCGACGCCTCGACCCAGCGTCTGCTGGCCCGCGGCGCGCGGCTGACCGAGCTTTTGAAGCAGCCGCAATTCTCGCCGGTGCCGGTCGAGGAGCAAGTGGTTTCGATCTTTGCCGGCACCCGCGGCTATCTCGACACGATCGACATCGCCAGAATCGGCCAGTTTGAGGCGGCGATGCTGAGCGAGATCAAGACCGCGCATCCCGATCTGCTCGCCGCGATCCGCACCGAGCGGGAGCTGTCGCCCGCGGTCGAAAAGGCGCTCTCCGAGTGTCTCGACGGCGTCGTCAAAAACTTCGCCTGATCGCGGGTAGGCCAGCCATGTCTAGGCGCGGACGATGCCAAGCCTGAAGGATCTGCGCCTGCGCATCCGCAGCGTGCGCTCCACCCAAAAGATCACCGCGGCGATGAAGGTGGTCGCCGCCTCGCGGCTGCGCCGGGCGCAGGAGCAGGCCGAAGCGGCGCGCCCCTACGCGCAGCGCATGGAGCGGGTGCTGGCCTCGCTCGCCGCGCGCATGGCCGGGCTGCCCAACGCGCCGCCGCTACTGGTCGGCACCGGCCGCGACGCGACCCACCTCGTCGTCGTCGCAACCTCGGACCGCGGGCTGGCCGGCGGGTTCAATGCGACGATCCTGCGCGAGGCGCGCCGCCGCATCCGCGAGCTCGAAGCCACCGGCAAACGGGTCATGATCCTGACCATCGGACGCAAGGGGCGCGATGGGCTGCGCCGCGATTACGGCCGGCTGGTTCATGACAGCCTGACCGATATCGGGCGCCGCCGGCTATCCTTCGAGGAGGCCCGCGACATCGCCGAGCGCATTCTCGTGCTGTTTCGCGCCGATGCCTTTGACGCCTGCACCATCGTCTACAACCGCTTTCGCTCGGCGATCACCCAGATCGTCACGGTGCAGCAGCTGATCCCGTTTCCGCCGCCGGCCGAGGCGGAGACCGACACGGTCGCGGCGACGGTCAGCGGTGTTTACGAGTTCGAGCCGTCGGAGGAGGAGATCCTCGGCGAGTTGCTGCCGCAAAATCTCGCGGTGCAGATTTATACCGCGCTTGCTCGAAAACGCGGCGAGCGAGCAGGGCGCGCGGATGACGGCGATGGACAACGCCACCCGCAATGCCGGCGAGATGATCGACCGGCTGACCCTCAACTATAACCGCACCCGCCAAGCCGCGATCACCAAGGAGCTGATCGAGATCATCTCCGGGGCCGACGCGCTCAAAGCGGCGTGACGACAGAATTGCCGACGCCAACCTTCTCGTCGTGCCCAGGTCCGACCCGGATGGCGCCATCGGATAGAGAGTAGAGACGAGGTTTTGAGAACATGCCTAGAAACAGCATCGGCACCATCACTCAGATCATCGGCGCTGTCGTCGACGTCCATTTCGAGGGCGAATTGCCGGCGATCCTCAATGCGCTGCATGTCGAAGATGCCGGCCGCACGCTGGTCCTCGAAGTGGCCCAGCAGCTCGGCGAAAACATCGTGCGCACGATCGCGATGGACACCACCGACGGGCTGGTGCGCGGGACCCAGGCGGTTGACACCGGCGAACCGATTATGATGCCGGTCGGCCCCGAGACCCTGGGCCGCATCCTCAACGTGATCGGCGAGCCGGTCGACGAGCGCGGCCCGGTCCAGACCAACCGTCGCTTGCCGATCCACCGCTCGGCGCCGGCATTCATCGACCAATCGACCGAGGCCGAGATCCTGATCACCGGCATCAAGGTCGTCGATCTGCTGACGCCCTACGCCAAAGGCGGCAAGATCGGCCTGTTCGGCGGCGCCGGGGTCGGCAAGACCGTGATCATCATGGAGCTGATCAACAACATCGCCAAGGCGCATGGCGGCTATTCGGTCTTCGCCGGGGTCGGCGAGCGCACCCGCGAGGGCAACGACCTCTATCACGAGATGATCGAGTCGGGGGTGATCACCGCCGACGGGCCGGGCTCCAAGGCGGCACTCGTCTACGGCCAGATGAACGAGCCGCCGGGGGCGCGCGCCCGCGTCGGGCTTTCGGGTCTCACCGTCGCCGAATATTTCCGCGACGAGGAAGGCCAGGATGTGCTGTTCTTCGTTGATAACATCTTTCGCTTTACCCAGGCTGGCTCGGAGGTTTCGGCGCTGCTCGGGCGCATCCCCTCGGCGGTCGGCTACCAGCCGACCCTGGCGACCGATCTAGGCACGCTCGAGGAGCGCATCACCAGCACCAAGAAGGGCTCGATCACCTCGGTGCAGGCGATCTATGTGCCGGCCGACGATCTGACCGACCCGGCCCCGGCCACCACCTTCTCCCATCTCGATGCGACGACCGTGCTGTCGCGGCAGATCGCCGAGCTTGGCATCTACCCGGCGGTCGATCCGCTCGATTCGACCTCGCGCATGCTCGACGCGCGGATCATCGGCGACGAGCATTACCAGGTCGCGCGCGATGTGCAGCGCGTCCTACAAACCTACAAATCATTGCAGGACATCATCGCCATTCTCGGCATGGACGAGTTGTCCGAGGAGGACAAGCTGACCGTCGCCCGCGCCCGCAAGATCCAGCGCTTCCTGTCGCAGCCTTTCCATGTCGCCGAGGTGTTTACCGGCACGCCCGGCGTGCTGGTTGGCCTCGACGACACGATCAAGGGGTTCAAGGGCATCGTCGCCGGCGAGCATGACGACCTGCCGGAAAGCGCCTTTTACATGGTCGGCACGATCGAGGAAGCCGTCGAAAAGGCCCGCAAGATGGCGGCCGAAGCCGCTTGATGCGCCGGGTCTTCATTGTCATTCCGGGTCGCGGAGCGAGCCCGGAACCGATGCACACGGGTGGTGCGGATGAAGTGGCTACGTTCGTGTCCATCTTTTTCGAGGGTCCGTGTTCATGGTTTCCGGGCCTGCCCCCTGCGGGGCATCCCGGAATGACAGGCCTAGGAACAGCCCCCAATGCCTGATCGGGTCCAGTTCGAGCTGGTGACGCCGGAGCGGCTGCTGCTGTCGGAAGCGGTCGAGATGGTGGTGGTGCCGGGGACCGAGGGCAATTTCGGGGTGCTGCCGGGTCACGCCCTTCTGATCTCGACGATCCGGCCGGGGACGATCGAGGTCTACGAAGGCCGCACCGTCACCCGGCGCATCTTTGTCGCCGGCGGCTTTGCCGAGGTCACGGCCGAGCGCTGCACCGTGCTGGCCGAGCAGGCGATGGCGCCCGAGACACTCGACCAGGCCCAGATCGAGGCGGAGTTGCAGGTGGTCGAGGGCAATCTCTTGAGCCTGCGCGAGCACGTATCGCGCAACTCCGGGATCGAGCGCGACCGGTTGGTGGCCGAATTGCACGGCCTCGAACGCGACCAGGCGATCGCTCAGGCCAAATTGCAGGCGTTGGCCGAAACCGCGCGCTGATAGCCAGCGTCATTGGCGAGGAACGCTCCCGACGCGACCCAGGCCGTCTCGATGCCCGGGCGCGGCCCATCGAGATTGCTTGGCGGCGCTCGCAATGGCAAAGATGGCCGATGCGGGAGGGTGCGGGATGGGCTCGTGGACGCTCGACGATATTCCGTGGGGCCGATTCGATCGCAGCCGGCTCGAGGTTGAAATCGTCGCGAGCGTCAAGGCAGCGAGCCTGGTCGAAATGAACGGCGGCGCCTATGCGCGCCATCTGTGCCTGGTTTTTGCCGACGATTCTGAATTTCAGGCGAGCGCGCGGCGCTGGGGCGAGGACGAGACCCGGCATGGGCGGGCGCTCGGGCGATGGGCCGAACTCGCCGATCCCGGCTTTGATTTCGCCGCCGCCTTCGCCCGCTTCCAGGCGGGTTACCAGATCGATTTCGACCGCGACACCTCGCGCCGCGGTTCGGGCGCGGGCGAGATGATCGCGCGCTGTATCGTCGAGACCGGCACCAGCTCCTACTACACGGCGTTGGCCGATTGGGTGGATGAGCCGGTGCTGCGCGCGATCTGCCGCCACATCGCTGCCGACGAATACCGCCACTACAAGCTGTTCTATCGCAAGCTTGTCGATTGCCTCGAACGTGAGCGGATCGGCCTGTGGCGGCGGTTGTGCATTGCCCTCGGGCGCATCGCCGAGGCGCAAGACGACGAACTTGCCTATGCCTACTACGCCGCCAACGAGACCGCGCGCCCCTACGATCGCCGCCGCTATAGCCGCGCCTACGCCCGCGGCGCCCTGGCGGTGCTGCGCGAAGCCCACATCGCCCGCGCCGTCAAACTGATCCTCAAAGCCGTCGGCCTCCCTCCCTACGGCCGTTTCTCGCACACCGCGAGCCGCCTCGCCTGGGCAGCTTTGCGCCGGCGCGCCCTCGATCTGGCCAAAGCTGCTGCCTAGCCGCATAATGCGCCGGCAACACCAGGAGGGAACCGTCATGAAGGTGGTCACGCTCAAAAACATCCCCGACGTCCCGGTCGAAGGCGCCGAGCCGATCGAAGGATGGAAGGGGCCGGTTTCCCGGTCGCGCCAGACGATCATTCAGCCGGGCGATTCCGCGAATTACAATTGTAGCGTGGTGAATTTCAGCCAGGGCTGCACCACCGGCTGGCACACCCACACCTGCGACCAGATCCTGGTCGTGACCTCGGGCTCCGGCATGGTCGCGACCGAGCACGAAAAACACGAGATCAACGTCGGCGACGTCGTGCACATCAAGGCCGGCGAGCGCCACTGGCACGGCGCCAAGGCCGATACGACGATGGGCCACATCACCATCACCGCGGTCGGCGGTCAGGCCGCCTGGGGCTAGCTTCCACTCCGCCAGGGCTCGATGCGGACCAGCGAGCCGGGGTCGAGCCGGCCCCGGTTCAGCTGTTCCGGCCGCCGAAGCGCCACGCCCGCCCAGCGCGGCGCCGGCCCGGGACGCCAGCCACGCGTCTTCCGCTTACACGTCCAGATTGGCGACGCTCAGCGCGTTTGACTGGATGAAGTCGCGGCGCGGCTCGACGAGGTCGCCCATCAGGGTGGAGAAGGTTTCCTCGGCCGAATCGGCGTGGCTGACCCGAACCTGGAGCAAAGCGCGGACCTCGGGGTCGAGCGTGGTTTCCCACAATTGCTCGGGGTTCATCTCGCCGAGGCCTTTGTAGCGGGTGACCTCGATGCCGCGGCGGCCCAATTCCATGACCGCGTCGACGAGGCTGGTTGGCCCGGCGATCGGCCAGGTCCGGTCGCGCGCGGCGAGGGTGCCGGGGCGATCGAAAGTCTGGCGCAGACTCTCGCCGTCGAGGTCGAGCCGGCGCGCCTCGGCGCTGCGTAAGAGGGCGGCGTCGATCAATCGCCGTTCGCCGACGCCCTGGCGGGTCCGGCTCAGCACCAGGCCCGACAGGCCCTCGGCCCCGGCGATGACCTCGCCCTGCCAGTTGCGCTCGTGCTCCGGGGCGAGCCGGTTCAGGCGCAGTGCTGCCCGCTGCGCCGCCTCGGTCGCGCGGTTCGGGTCGCCGAGCAGCGCCGGCGACAGCGCCCCGGCGATCGCCGCCTGCTCGACCACCGCGATGTCGCCGACCTTGGCCGCCAATACCTGCAAGGAACGGCGCTGGATCGTTGCTTCTTCGAGCAAGGCACGCAGATCGTTGGCGGCGCGCTCGACCCCGTCATGCTGGGTGAAGACCGCGTCGCGCAAGGCGGCATCGATGCAATAGGCTTCAAGGGCCGCGTCGTCCTTCAGGTAGACCGCCTTCTGGTTGCCGCGCTGCAGCCGGTAGAGCGGCGGCTGGGCGATGTAGAGGAACCCCTTGTCGATCAGGCTCGCCATCTGCCGGTAGAAAAAAGTCAGCAGCAGGGTGCGGATGTGGCTGCCGTCGACATCGGCGTCGGTCATGATGATGATGCGGTGATAGCGCGCCTTGTCTGGGTTGAAATCATCGAGGCCGATGCCGGTGCCGAGGGCGGCAATCAGGGTCCCGATCTCGGCCGAGCCCAGCATCTTGTCAAAGCGGGCGCGCTCGACATTGAGGATCTTGCCCTTCAACGGCAGGATCGCCTGAAAGCGCCGGTCACGGCCTTGCTTGGCCGAGCCGCCGGCGCTGTCGCCCTCGACGATGAAGAGTTCGCTCTTGGCCGGATCTCGCTCCTGGCAATCGGCGAGCTTGCCCGGCAGATTGGCGATGTCGAGCGCCCCCTTGCGCCGGGTCAGGTCGCGCGCCTTGCGCGCCGCCTCGCGCGCGGCCGCGGCCTCGACCACCTTGGCGACGATCTTCTTGGCCTCGGCCGGATGTTCCTCGAACCATTGGGTGAGCTTGTCGCCGACGATGCCCTCGATCGCCGGGCGGACCTCCGACGAAACCAGCTTGTCCTTGGTCTGCGACGAGAATTTCGGGTCGGGCACCTTGACCGACAAAACGCAGGTCAGGCCCTCGCGCATGTCCTCGCCGCTGAGCGCCACCTTTTCCTTTTTGGCGATGCCGCTGTCATTGGCATAGGCGTTGACGCTGCGGGTCAGGGCCGCGCGGAAGCCGGCGAGATGGGTCCCGCCGTCGCGCTGCGGAATGTTGTTGGTAAAGCACAGCATCGTCTCGTGATAGCTGTCGGTCCACTCCATCGCGATTTCCAGGAGGATGTCGTCGCGCTCGCCGCGGATCGCCAAGGGCGGCGTGTGCAGCGCCTGCTTGGAGCGGTCGAGATAGCGCACAAAGGCTTCGAGCCCGCCCTCGAAATGCAAGGTGACGCTTTTCGGCTCGACCCCGCGGGCGTCGTTGAGGACGAGGGTGACGCCGCTGTTCAGAAAAGCCAGCTCGCGCAGCCGGTGCTCGAGGGTGGTGAAGTCGAACTCGGTTTTGCTGAAGGTCTCGGTGCTCGGCAGAAAGGTGATCTCGGTGCCGGTGGCCGGCCCGTGGCGGGTCGATCCCTCGGGCAGGGCCGGGGCCGGCCCGATCTCGGCTAACGGCGCCTCGGGCACCCCGTCGCGAAACCGGATCAACCACTCCGAGCCGCCGCGGAAGACGCGCAGTTCGAGGCGCGCGGAGAGGCCGTTGACCACCGAGACGCCGACCCCGTGCAACCCGCCCGACACCTTGTAGGCGTTCTGGTTGAATTTGCCGCCGGCATGGAGGTGGGTCATGATCACTTCGGCCGCCGACACCCCTTCCTCGTCATGGATGCCGACCGGGATGCCGCGGCCGTTATCGGTGACGGTGACCGAGCCGTCGGCGTTCAACGTCACCACCACCGTGTCGCAATAGCCGGCGAGCGCCTCGTCGATCGCGTTGTCGACCACCTCGTAGACCATGTGGTGCAGGCCGGAGCCGTCATCGGTGTCGCCGATATACATGCCCGGCCGCTTGCGCACGGCATCGAGCCCGCGCAGCACTTCGATCGACTGCTCGTTATAGGTCTCATCGACGCCGTTGCCGTGGGCGCCATTCCCCTGGGCGCCATTGCCCTGGGCGCCGCTTTTGGCGTTGTCGACGGGACCGGTGGCGGCCGAGGGGCCGGCCGGCGGATGCGGATCGGGTGCGGAAATATTTGCCATGTGTTTCGCGGCTAGACCTTTCGTCGATCGAACTCTTTCGGCTTCAAAGAGAATTCGTCGGGTTTAGAGAGAATTCGTCGGGTTCAGACAGAATTTGCCGTCACCACGCCGTCGCGGACGGCGAGAAACTGGGCCCGGCCGCGCAGCGGCGCGAACAGCGCTTCGTCGGTGCCGGAGAGCCACACCTGGCTCGCCAGCCCGGTCAGGATCTCGAACAGCGCACCGCGGCGAGCGGCATCGAGATGGGCGGCGACCTCGTCGAGCAGCAATAGCGGCGGCTGGCCGCGCAAGCCGCGTTGCAGCTCGGCATGGGCCAGCACGATCGAGATCAGCAACGCCTTTTGCTCGCCGGTAGAGGCGGCGGCGGCAGCGGTCCCGCTCTGCGCCAGGCTGACCGCGAGATCTGAGCGGTGCGGGCCGATCGCCGCGCCACCGGCGAGCGCGTCGCCGCGCCGGGCCGCGGCCAGCGCCTCGGCGAGCTTCGCCTCGGCGGCCAGCGCCGGCATGTGGTCGAGCCAATCCTCGACCGTGCCGGCGAGGACAAGGCGGGCGCGGGGAAACGGCCCCGTGCTCCGGGCGCAAGCCTGATCGAGCCGCTGCACCGCCTCGCGCCGGGCCGCGGCCACCGCGACACCCTGCGCCGCCATCACCTCTTCGAGCGCCGCGAGCCACGCCGGATCGGCCGGTCGATGTGGCGAAAGCCCGGCCCGCAGCAGCCGCGCCCGTTCGCGCAAGGCCTGCTCATAGGCGCTGACCTGGGCAGCGTGCGCCGGGTCGAGGGCGAGCACCAGGCGATCGAGAAACCGGCGCCGCCCGCCGGGCCCGTCGATAAACAGGCGGTCCATCGCCGGGGTCAGCCACAGAATCGCGATTTCTTCGCCGAGCGCTCCCTGGCTGCGCGCCGGCTCGCCATCAATGCGCACCAGCCGGCGGTCGCCATCGGCAGGATCATGGCCGGTGCCGAGCCGCAACGCGCCGCGCCGGACCGCGATCGTCGCCGCGAGCGCCCATGGACGCGGCGCTTCGCCGGCACCGCCGCAGGCCGCGGCCGGGTGCGGGTCCAACCGGTCCGATGCAGCAAACTCGGCCCCTCCCGCGATCTCCACCTGGCTGGCAATCTTTACCCGCCTGGCAATTTCGGTCAGCCTCGCGCCGCGCAGCCCGCGGCCGGGAGCCAGCAGCGAGATCGCTTCGAGCAAATTGGTCTTGCCCGCCCCGTTGGGGCCGGTCACCACCACCGGCTCGGTGCCGAGGCCGAGCCTGGCTTCGCGATAGTTGCGGAAGTCGGTCAGCATCAGACGGGTCACACCGACCCGCCCAGCCCACGCCAAAGCCGCGCCGCCGGCGCTCGTCAGGGCTTCCTGCGCCTCGCTGAACATAGTGTTTATATGGGGTTGGCAGCTCCTCTTAGCCACCCGGCAATGACCGGCGCGCCCCAGCCGAGCAGTCAAACCCGCATCGGCATCAGGACATAGAGCGCGCTCGGATCGGCGCGATCGCGCACAATTGTCGGCGAGGCCGAATCCGACATCACGAATTGCGCTCCTTCGCCTTCGATCTGCGCGGTAATGTCGAGCAGATAGCGCGAGTTGAAGCCGATCTCGATCGGCTCGGCGAGATAGCGCACTTCGAGCTCCTCGACCGCGGTGCCGTTCTCCGGGCTGGTTGCCGACACGGTCAGGCTGCCTCCCTCGCCGCCGCCGGCGCCGTTCGGGGGTGCGATGACCAGCTTGACCGCCCGGCTCTTCTCGCTGGAGATCGTCGATACCCGGTCGACCGCTTCGGCGAACTCTTTGCATTTGACCTCGAGGATCTTGTCGTTGTTCGACGGGATCACCCGGTCGTAATCGGGAAAGGTGCCGTCGATCAGCTTCGAGGTCAGCGCCGCGGCGCCGGTCGCAAAGCGGATCTTGGTTTCGCTCAGCCCGATTTCGATCTCGCCGTCGCTCTCGTCGACGAGTTTGCGCAGCTCGATGACGGTCTTGCGCGGGACGATGATGCCCGGCATTCCGGCGGCACCCTCGGGCAGTACCATTTCGACCCGGGCGAGACGGTGCCCGTCGGTGGCGACGGCGCGGATCACCGGCACTTCGTTGTTCTTGGTGGCGTGCAGATAAATGCCGTTCAGGTAGTAGCGCGTCTCTTCGGTCGAGATCGCGAAGCGGGTGCGGTCGACCAGGCTGCGCAACTCGGTCGCGGTCAGGGTGAAATTGTGGGCCAGTTCGCCGCTCGCCATGACCGGGTAGTCTTCCGGCGGCAGGCAGGCGAGGGTGAAGGTCGAACGGCCGGAGCGCAGGATCATGGAGCTGCGCTCGCCGCCATCCGGGCCCATCGGCGCCTCGATCTCGATCTGGGCGCCGTCGCGCAATTTGCGGACGATGTCGTAGAGCGTATGCGCCGGGGCGGTGATCCGCCCGCCTTGCTCGATCCGGCCGGGCACCCGCTCGACGATTTCGAGATCCATGTCGGTGGCGCTGAGCGCGAGCGCGCCGTCGCTTTCGGGCGCCCCGTCGACCGCCGGCACGGCGCCGGCGGCATCGGCGCGCAACAGCACGTTCGATAGAATCGGGATCGTGTTCCGCCGTTCGACGACGCTTTGCACGTGTCCCAGAGCCTTGAGCAGAGCGCCCCGTTCGATGGTGAGTTTCATATGACTACACGCAGGTTGGCGGACCGGTCGGCGCCGGCCGGAGCTCCGGCCGATGCCCCCCGCGCACCAGCCCGCAGGGCCGGCAGACGGGAACGCAGTCTAGCACAAAACAGTGCCGCCCCCAGCCCCCGGTTTCGCCGCCGCGCGAGGCGCCAAAGCCCGGCCGGGATCAGCTTTCCAGCATCCGGCGCAGCAGCTCGACATCTTCGGCCAGCACCGGATCGGTCAGGGTCAGCTCCTCGATCTTGCGCATCGCGTGCATCACCGTGGTGTGGTCGCGGCCGCCGAATTTGCGGCCGATCTCCGGCAACGAGCGGGTGGTCAGGTGCTTGGCCAAGTACATCGCGACCTGCCGCGGCCGGGCGACGATGCGGGCGCGCCGGTCGGAAGTCATCTCGGCCAGCTTGATGTTGAAGTGTTCGGCGACCCGGCGCTGGATCTCGTCGATCGTCACTCGCCGTTCGTGGGAGCGCACCAGATCGTGCAATTCCTCCTGGGCGCTTTCGAGCGTGATCTCGCGCCCGACCAGCTCCATGTTGGCGATGATGCGGTTCAAGGCACCTTCGAGTTCGCGCACGTTCGAGGTGATTTTGTGGGCGAGGAACTCCATCACCTTTTGCGGGATCTTGATGTTGGTTTGCTCGGCCTTCGATTGCAGGATGCCGAGGCGCAGCTCGTAGGTGGTCGGGTGCAGATCGGCGACCAGCCCCCAGCCAAGGCGCGAGCGCATCCGCTCTTCGAGGCCCAGATCGGAGGGCGACTTGTCGGCGGAGATCACGATTTGGCGGTTCTGGTCGACCAGCGCGTTAAAGGTATGGAAGAATTCTTCCTGGGTCGATTCCTTGCCGCTGATGAATTGGACGTCGTCGATCATCAGTAAATCGACCGAACGAAACTCCTCCTTGAAGTCTATCGTCGACTTGAACCGCAATGCCCGGATGAACTGGTACATGAATTTCTCGGCCGAGAGATAGATCACCTTGCGGCGGCAGGCATGATTGCGGACCTGCCAGGCGATCGCATGCATCAGATGGGTCTTGCCGAGACCGACCCCGCCATAAAGAAAAAGCGGGTTGAACGGCACCGTGCGGACCGGGCCGGTGCAGGCTTCGGCAACCCGCCGGGCCGCGGCGTGAGCAAGCTCGTTGGGCTTGCCGACGATAAAGTTTTCAAAGGTAAAGCGCAGGTCGAGCGGCGAGGATTGCGCCTTGTCTTCGCTAAATTCGAATGCCGGGCCGGAGGCGGCCACCCGGCCCGGCGGCGAGTGGCCTTCGATCGGGTCCTCGCTGCCGCGCGGTTCCGCCGCCGCCTCAATGGCTGGGCCGGCCGCCGGCGGCGGCACGACGATGACCGAAATCCGCTTTATCTGGCGGTTTTGCGAGCGCCACAGCGCCAGGATCCGGTCGGCGTAATGCGCCGCGATCCAATCGCGAAAAAACCGGGCTGGCGCGCCGATGATGGCGTCCCCGCCATCGATCCGCTGCATGCTGACCGGTGCGAGCCAGCGGCGATAGGCGGTCTCGCCGACCTCCTGCTTCAACTGGCCGAGGACCCGGTCCCACTCGGACTGCCAGGCCATAGCCGTGGCCGCGCTGTCGATCCCGTTTGCCTGAGCCGTTTGCGCCATCACCGCACTCCCCCGATCAAGACGGCAGCACCACCGGAATCAGCACCGGCCCATTTCACCTACACATGTCGTAAATATATCCTGGCTTATGGTTGCCTTGATCAGGCACCAATCGGTCCCCCTTGTCCCCACCATTATTATGGTTAACTCTGGGCAAAGCCAGTCTTGTCTTGCCCCGGCCAACCTTTTACAGGGCGCCAAAGTGATTTCCGACGGCGCAATACGAGAATGCTAGCTGATGTTTCGAAACCATGGCAACCCGATCGAAAGGAGAACACGAAAAGATTTTTTTCGGCCGGGCCGTTTGCCCGCGGAGCGCCGCCGGCTGGCGGCCGCTCAGTTCAGAGCGCGTTGATGCGGGTGGCCAGCCGCGATAGCTTGCGCGCCACCGTGTTCTTGTGGAGAACACCCTTGGTGATCGCCCGATGCAGCTCGGGCTGGGCCACCTGAAAGGCTGACTGGGCGGCCTGCCGGTCGCCGGTGGCGATGGCGGTCTCGACCTTTTTGACAAAGGTCCGCACCCGGCTCATCCGGGAGCGATTGATCGCGGTGCGCTTCTCGGTCTGGCGGATGCGCTTTTCCGCCGATTTATGCGTGGCCATGCGGCTCCGTCGATAAAAAGTGAGGCGACTTTTTATAAGCCGGTGGCGACCGCGTCAACACCTCCGCCGGGCTGACCCGGCCAGCTAGCGCCCGATCGATTTCTGATAAGCCGCCTGGTCGATTTCGTGCTGCCGGCAGATCGCCAGGCAAGTGGTGTTGCCGACGCCCGGGTTCTCGACCACGCAGACGTTGCACTGCTCGCCCGAGGCCTGGGCAATCGCCGCGGGACTGCCCGGCGGTGGACTGGAACACGCGGCAAGCAAGGCGCACGCGGCGGAGAGCGGCAAGAGGTACCGAAGCATGGCGCGAAGTTTGAACTAAGGACCCGAGTTGTCAAGGCTCCTGATCCACCCGAAGTCGAACGCGCTATCGTCTCGGCCAACCCCACGGGACACCAACCCGCTGCGCCGGCGGCTCCAACAAAAGCTCGCCGTTCCCGGCCAATCACGATATCGTACGCGTTGCCGCACCGACGGCGAGCCAACAGAGCGATCAGAACGCGATAAGCGATAAGGAGAACGACGATGGCGTACGGCATCCAGCATGTGCACCTGAAGACCGCCGATCCGAAGCAGACCGCGCAGTTCTACATCGACAATTTCGGCGCGACGCTCAAGGCCGAGATCCCGGGCCGCGGCCTGCGCCTCGACCTGCACGGGCTGCAGCTCAACATCACCACCCTGATCGCGACACAGAATCACCAGCAGCATTACGGCATCGAGCACATCGCGGTCGACACCGACGACTACGCCGGCACGATCGAGCGCATGCGCCGGAACGGTGTGCGCATCCTCGAGGAAATGGCGCCCAACAACGGCCGCCGGGTGTGCTTTGTCGAGGCGCCCGACGGCGCGCAGATGGAACTGATCGAAAAGGTCTAGGGCCCAGCCCGAGCATCGGGGCGGCGCAGCGCTGCGCACGGGCCGAGCATGGCCTTGAAGGACCAGATCGCGCTCGGCGTGGCGCTGCCGCACCGTTCGCCCGAGCCGATCGGCGTGGCTGCGGTGCGCCGGGTGGCGCAGCGCGCCGAGGCGCTCGGCTTCGGCGACCTGTGGGTGACCGAGAACACGCTCGACCACGTATTCTGCTTCGACCCGGTGGCGGTGCTGAGCTACGCCGCCGCGGTCACCAGCAAAATCCGCCTCGGCGCCTCGGTGGTGGTGCTGCCGATCCATCACCCGGCCCTGGTCGCGCACCAATGGGCCTGTCTCGACTATCTGAGCGGCGGGCGCGCGATCCTCGGCGTCGGGCTCGGCCGCGAGCACCACTACGCCCAGTTTCAGGTCCCGCGCGAGGCCCGGGTGCGGCGCTTTCGCGAGGATGTCGAGCTGATCCGGGCCTTGTGGACCCAGCCCCGCGTCGATTTCGCCGGCAGGATCTATCGGCTCGAGGGCGGCACGATGGCGCCTCAGCCGATGCAGCAGCCGAGCCTGCCGATCTGGTTTGGGGTCGGCCATCCCGACGCGGTGCGGCGCGCCGCGGCACTCGCCGACGGTTGGATGGGCTCGGGCGGGTCGAGCATCGCCGCCTTCGCCCAATCGGTGCCGATCTTGCGCGCGGCCCTGGAGAAGGCCGGGCGCGACCCGGCCGCCTTTCCGATTTCGAAGCGGCTGTTCATGGCGGTCGACGACCGGCCGGACGTGGCCCGCGTCGAACTCCATCGCTGGTTCACCGAGGTCTACCACAACCCCGAGGGCACCGACGCCTCGGGCATCCACGGAACCCCGGAACAGGTTCGCGAGCGGCTCGAGGAGCTGGTCGCGATGGGCGCCAACCATCTGCTCCTTAACCCGGTCTCGCGCTACCCCGAACAGATCGAGGCGCTGGCTGCGGTCGCCGGCCTCGGCTGAGCGGCCGCCGGCGACCAGCAAGCCCGGCGCCCGGCGCAGCGTCGATCCACCGGCTTCTGCCGGGCCTGTTTCCCGGCCTTTTGCATCGCTGCGCCGCACCCAATTTAAGCTGATCGCCGCGGCGCCGAGCCGCCGGCTTGTCGGAGACATTCAACATGATCGAACGCCGACCCTTCGCGCGTCTGGGCGGGGCAAATCACGGCTGGCTGCAGACCAAACACCACTTTTCATTTGCCGACTACCAGGATCCCGAGCGGATGAACTGGGGCCGAATCCGGGTGTGGAATGATGATCGGATCGCGCCCGACGCCGGCTTTGCGCCGCACCCGCACGCCGACATGGAGATCATCACCTATGTGACCGAGGGTGCCGTGACCCATGAGGACAGCCTCGGCAATCAGGGCCGCACCGAAGCCGGCGACGTCCAGGTGATGAGCGCCGGCACCGGCATCCGCCACGCCGAATACAACCGCGAGCCCGGTCCCACCAGCCTGTTCCAGATCTGGATTGTGCCGACCAGCCACGGCCAAAAGCCGAGCTGGGGCACCAGGCCGTTTCCCAGAGGCGATCGTTCCGGCCGCTTTGTCGCACTGGCGAGCGGCTTCGAGGATGATGGCGAGGCGCTGCCGCTGCGCACCGATGCGCGGGTGCTGGGCGCCACCGTGCCCGCCGGCGACACCGTCGAATATCGGCTCGGCCGCGGCCGCCACGGCTATCTGGTGCCGGCCAAAGGCTCGGTCGAGGTCAACGGCGTGCGGCTCGACGCTCGCGATGGTGCCGCGATTCGCGACGAGGAGGCGCTGCGGGTGCGCGCACTCGACGATGCCGAGCTGGTGCTGGTCGACGCCGCCTGATCTGCTGTCGCGGGCCAGCTGTCGCGGGCCAGCTCTCGTGGATCGGTTGACAGGGCCGGCGCCGGACATATAGTGCGCGCCCGCGGTCGAGGCGTCGTGCCGCGCCGCGGCGCGTGCGCCGGGCGTTGTTGGCGGCGTGCCGCAACCTATATCGGCTGAAATCATGTTTGCAGTGATCCGAACCGGCGGCAAGCAATACAAGGTCGCCAAGGACGATGTCGTCACCGTCGAGAAGCTCGACGGTGAGCCCGGCGCCGTGATCGACTTCGCCGAGGTGCTGATGATCGGCGACGGCGGCGAAATTGCCTCCGGCGCCCCGCTCGTCGCCGGTGCGACGGTCAGCGCCACCGTGGTCGAGCAGGGCCGCGGCGCGAAGATCATCGTCTTCAAAAAGAAGCGGCGGCACAATTACCGGCGCAAGAAGGGCCATCGCCAGTACCAGACGGTGCTGCGCATCACCGCGATCAACGGCGCCGACGGCGCGCCTCAGAGCGCGGCAGAAGCCAACAACGCGCCGCTGATGGCCGCGCCCGAGGCCGACCACGCGCCGCAGGTGGCCGAGACCAACCACGCGCCGCCGGCGGCACCAGCCAACGACTCGCCGCCGGCGGCACAACAGGGAGTGAGCGATGGCGCATAAAAAAGCAGGCGGCTCCTCGCGCAACGGCCGCGACAGTCGCGGGCGGCGGCTCGGCGTCAAGAAATTCGGCGGCGAGGTCGTGGTGCCGGGCAACATCATCGTGCGCCAGCGCGGCACCAAATTCCATCCGGGCCCCGATGTCGGCATCGGCCGCGACCATACCTTGTTCGCGACCGCGGCGGGTGCGGTCCACTTTCACCGGGGTCTCGCCGGGCGCACCTATGTGTCGGTGGTCCAGCCGGCGCTGCCGAGCGAGGCCGAGGCCGCCGAATAGCCGTTCCCCGCCAGCTGCCGCAGCCCGAGGGGGATGGCCCGGCCGTTCCCTTATTTGCGGGCTCTGACGATGAAATTTCTCGACCAGTGCAAGATCTATCTGAAAAGCGGCGATGGCGGCGCCGGCTCGGCGAGCTTCCGGCGCGAGAAGTTCATCGAGTTCGGCGGCCCGGATGGCGGCAATGGCGGCAAGGGCGGCGACATCGTCTTTGTCGCGGCGGATAATCTCAACACCCTGATCGACTATCGCTATCGCCAGCATTTCCGGGCGCAGAACGGGCGCGGCGGGGCCGGGCGCGAGAGGAGCGGCGCCGGCGGCGACGAACTCGTCTTGTCAGTGCCGGTCGGAACCCAGATCATGGACGAGGACAACCGGCTGGTGCTGGCCGATCTGACCCTTCCGGGCGAGCGCCTCCTTTTCCTGCGCGGCGGCGATGGCGGATTTGGCAATGCGCACTACAAAAGCTCGACCAACCGCGCGCCGCGCCGCGCCGATCCGGGCTGGCCGGGCAAGGAGGCGTGGGTCTGGCTGCGCCTGAAACTGATCGCCGATGTTGGTCTCGTCGGCCAGCCCAATGCCGGCAAATCGACCTTTCTCGCCGCGGTCTCGCATGCCAGGCCGAAAATCGCCGATTACCCGTTTACCACGTTGAAGCCGCAGCTTGGCGTCGTGCGGGTGCATGACGACGAACTGGTGCTGGCCGACCTGCCGGGGTTGATCGAGGGGGCGAGCGAGGGCATCGGGATCGGCACCCGCTTTCTGGGCCATGTCGAGCGCTGCGCGGTGATCCTGCACCTGGTCGACGGCACCATCGAGGATATCGGCGCGGCCTATCGCGCGATCCGCCAGGAGCTCGCGGCCTATGGCCACGGCCTCGCCGCCAAGCCCGAGATCGTCGCGCTCAACAAGATCGATGCGCTCGCTCCGCAGGCGACCGCAGCAAAGCTCCGGCAGCTGCGGCGCGCCGCCGGCCACGGCACTGCCGTGATGCCATTGTCCGGCGTCGCCGGGACCGGTGTGCCGGAGATTCTCGGCGCTCTGTTCGAAGTGCTATCGGCAAGTCGAGACGAGCAGAATGAGGAGCGGGCGGAGGCGGGGTCCCTCGCACCCGCGCGGTGAGCGCGCCGTCACCTGGCGAGGCCTTGGCCGGTGCCCGGCGGCTGGTGGTCAAGATCGGCTCGGCGCTGCTGGTCGATGACAGCGGCGACATCCGGCGCGGATGGCTCGACCGCCTGGCCGACGATGTCGCGCGCTGCCGGGCCCGCGGCCAGGAGGTGATCCTCGTCTCCTCGGGTGCGGTCGCGGTCGGCCGCCGGCATCTCGGCCTCGCCGCAAACCGGCTCCGGCTCGACGAAAAGCAGGCCGCCGCCGCCACGGGCCAGATCCGGCTCGCGCACGCCTATCAGCAGGCCTTGGCGCGCCGTTCGATCACCGTCGCGCAGATCCTGTTGACCCTCGAAGACACCGAGGCGCGGCGGCGTCATTTGAATGCGCGCGCCACCTTCGCCCAGCTCATCGGCTTGGGGGCGGTGCCGGTGGTCAACGAAAACGACACGATCGCCACCTCGGAAATCCGCTTTGGCGACAATGACCGGCTGGCCGCCCGCGTCGCCCAGATGGTCAGCGCCGACATGCTGGTGCTGCTATCCGACATCGACGGGCTCTACACCGCCGACCCGCGCAAGGAGCCGGATGCCCGCCATCTGGCGCTGGTCGCCGAGATCGGCCCGGAGATCGAGGCGATGGCCGGCGAGGCCGCACCCGGCTACAGCTCGGGCGGCATGGTAACCAAGCTCGCCGCCGCCCGCATCGCGATGAACGCCGGCTGCCGCATGCTGATCGCCCGCGGCGCGCCGGCACGGGGCGGCGAGCAGCGCCCCGACGTGCAACCGGGCGATCTGCCGGGGCCGCTCGCGGCGATCGAGGCCGGCGGCCGGGCGACCCTGTTCCTGCCGTCGGGCGAGCCGCGCTCGGCGCGCAAGGCGTGGATCGCCGGGACCGTCGAGCCGTCGGGCACGGTGATCGTCGATGACGGCGCTGCCCGCGCGCTGCGCCAGGGACGGAGCCTGTTGCCGGCCGGCGTGGTCGCGGTCGAGGGCAATTTCGAGCGCGGCGACGCGGTCATCGTGCGCAGCCGCTTCGGCGCCGAGGCCGGGCGCGGGCTCTGCGCCTATTCGAGCGCCGACATTCGCCACATCGCCGGGCACAAGAGTGGTGAAATCGCGGCGATCCTCGGCTACCGTGGGCGCGACGAGATCATTCATCGCGACGATCTGGTGGTGACCGAACGCCAATGACGCCACACCCCGCGACCGGCGAAACCCTGCCGAGGAGCCGCCTCGCCACGCCACCCGATGCGCTGGCGGATGAAATGGCCGACATCGGCCGGCGCGCCCGCACCGCCGCCGCGGCGCTGAGCCTTGCTCCAGCCGCGGCCAAGACCGCGGCGTTGCGCGCCGGCGCGAGGGCGGTTCGCGACCGCGAGGCCGAGATCCTCGCCGCCAATGCCCGCGACCTGGCCGAGGCCCGCGACCTTGCGCCGGCCCTGCGCGACCGGCTGGCGCTAGACCCCAAGCGGCTCGAGGCAATCGCCGCCGGGCTCGAGACGATCGCGGCACTGCCCGACCCGGTCGGCCGCTCGCTCGCCCGCTGGACCCGGCCCAACGGCCTCGATATCGAGCGGATCGCGGTGCCGCTCGGGGTCATCGGCATCATCTATGAGAGCCGGCCGAACGTCACCGCCGACGCCGGCGGGCTGGCGCTCAAATCCGGCAACGCGGCAATCCTGCGCGGCGGCTCGGAGAGCTTTTATTCCTCGCGCGCGCTGGTCGCGGCACTGGTCGAGGGCCTGAGCGAAGCCGGCTTGCCCGAAGCCGCGATCCAGCTGGTGCCGACCCGCGACCGCGCCGCGGTCGGGCTGATGCTGGCCATGACCGGGGTCATCGACATCATCGTGCCGCGCGGCGGCGCATCGTTGATCGAGCGGGTGCAGCGCGACAGCCGGATCCCGGTCATCGCCCATCTCGAAGGGCTCTGCCACACCTATGTCGACGGCGCCGCCGATCCCGAAAAGGCGCGGGCCATCGTGCTCAATGCCAAGATGCGCCGGGTGTCGATCTGCGGCGCCACCGAAACCCTGCTGGTCGACCGCCAGATCG
The DNA here is from genome assembly GCA_963755435.1 of uncultured Alphaproteobacteria bacterium. GTDB lineage: Bacteria > Pseudomonadota > Alphaproteobacteria > ATCC43930 > CGMCC-115725 > AP-15. Next base: position 77,364 of record CAVWJX010000004.1, on the reverse strand, counting down.
CGCCGACAATCCTGCCGGCGATCCTCGCCGATCTGCGCGCCGCCGGCTGCGAATTGCGCGGCGACCCGGAGGTCCTGGCGATCGATCCGGCGGCGATGCCGGCGAGCGAGGCGGATTGGCGCACCGAATACCTCAATGCGATCCTCGCGGTGCGCATCGTCGATGGCGTCGCCGGTGCGATCGAACACATCGCCCGCTGGGGCTCGCATCATACCGACGCGATCGTGACCGAGGACGAGGCAGTCGCGGAGCGCTTTTTGCGCGAGGTCGACAGTGCCATCGTGCTGGTCAACGCCTCGACCCAGTTCGCCGACGGCGGCGAGTTCGGCATGGGCGCCGAGATCGGCATCTCGACCCAGCGGCTGCCGCCGCGCGGACCGGTCGGCGCCGAGCAATTGACGACCTACAAATACCTGGTGCGCGGCAGCGGTCAGGTGCGCCCCTGACCCCCCTGCGCGAGGCTCGCCATCGCCGCATCGGGCTGCTCGGCGGCTCGTTCAACCCGGCTCATCGCGGCCACCTCAATCTGAGCCTCAACGCGCAGAAGCGCCTCGACCTTGACGAGGTGTGGTGGCTGGTCTCGCCGCAGAACCCGCTCAAGCCCGTCGCCGAGATGGCGCCGCTCGCCGACCGGCTGGCGCAGGCCCGCGAGGTCGCGGCCGAGCACCACCGCATCCGGGTCAGCGATCTCGAAACCCGCCTCGGCGGACCCCATTTTACCGTTGACACTTTGAAGACGTTGCGGCGGCGGTATCCTCGGGTGCGCTTTGTCTGGCTGATGGGCGGCGACAATCTGCTGCAGATCCCGCGCTGGGAGCGCTGGACCGAGATCTTTCGGACGGTCCCGATTGCCGTCTTCGATCGCCCGTCCTACGCATCGCGAGCACTCGCCGGCCCCGCGGCCAGGCGTTTTGCCCGGCAGCGCCTGCCGGCCGCTGCGGCGCGGCGGCTGGCCGAGACGAAACCGCCTGCCTGGGTGTTTTTCCATACCCGGCTCGATCCGACCTCGGCGACCCGGATCCGGTTGGAACGTCGGACTGCGTCGTCGCAAAGCTTGGCGGAGCAACCACCCGAATTGGCCACGATCACCACGCTGACCCCGCGCAATCATCCCCGGCGCACCACGCGCGCCGCGCCGCAGGAGCTTTTGGAGCTCGTGCTGGCGACCCTCGAAGACGGCAAGGCCGAGGACGTCGTCACCATCGATCTCGCCGGAAAGTCCACGATCGCCGATTTTATGGTGGTCGCGAGCGGCCGCTCGGCGCGCCAGGTGAGCGCCCTCTGCGAGCACCTCGAAGCGGCGCTGTCGCCGCGGGCGCGGATCGCGGTCGAGGGCAAGGCGCAGGGCGACTGGGTGCTGATCGACGCCGGCGACGTGATCGTGCACCTGTTTCGGCCCGAGATCCGCAGCTATTACAATCTTGAAAAGCTGTGGAGCGAGGCGCTGCCCGACGCCGAAGCGGCGCGCCAATAACCCGGCGGCCGCGATCCCGGGAGCCGGGCTGATCCGTTTTCGGCTGCTCGCGATCGGCAGGCTGCGCGCCGGCCCGCACTTCGAGCTGCAAACCCTCTATGCGGCCAGGATCGCGCCGCGCCCGGCGATCGTCGAACTCGAGCTGCGCCGGCGGCTGCCGGCGGCCCAGCAGAAAGAGCGCGAGGCCGAGCTGATCCTCAAGGCGTTGCCGGCCGGCGTCCCGCTGGTGGCGCTCGACGAACGCGGTGCGGCGTGGTCGAGCCGCGAGCTCGCCGCCGATATCGCCCGCTGGCGCGACCGCGGCTGCGGCGAACTCGCCTTTGCCATCGGCGGCGCCGACGGGCTCGGTGCTGCGGTCCTCGACCGGGCCGAGGCGACCCTGTCGCTCGGGCCGATGACTTGGCCGCATCTCCTGGTTCGCGGCATGCTCTTCGAGCAGCTCTACCGCGCGCAGCAGATCCTGGCCGGGCATCCTTATCACCGGGAGTAGGCGATGTATCGGATCGGCATCGATGTCGGCGGCACCTTTACCGATCTGGTGGCGGTCGACGATGGCGGCGCCGCGACCCTGGAAAAGGTGCCCTCGACCCCCGACGACCCGTCGATCGGGGTGCTCGACGGGCTCGACCTGCTGGCCCGCCGGCTCGGCCTGGAGCGCGGCGCGCTGCTCGGGAATACCGAGCGCATCGTGCACGGCACCACGGTCGCCACCAACGCGCTGCTGCAGCGCACCGGCGCCAGGGTCGGGCTCCTGACCACCGAGGGCCATCGCGACGTGATCGAGATGCGCGAAGGGCTCAAGGACGACCGCTACAATCTGCGCCTGCCGCCACCCGAGCAGCTGGTGCCGCGTCGGCTGCGGCTGGGCGTGCGCGAGCGGCTGCGCGGCGACGGCCGCGTCGAGACGCCGCTCGATCGGGCCTCGCTCGCCGCCGCGATCGCGGTGTTGCAGCGGGAGCGGGTCGAGGCGGTGGCGGTGTGCTATCTGCACGCTTGGCGCGACCCCAGCCACGAGCAGGCGACGCGCGCCGAACTCGAACGCGAGCTGCCCGGGGTTTATGTCTCGCTATCGGCCGAGGTGCTGCCGCAGATCAAGGAGTTCGAGCGGGTCTCGACGACCGTCGTCAACGCCTATGTCGGGCCGGCTGTCGCGCGCTATCTGGGCCGCCTCGAACAGCGCCTGGCCGAAGCCGGGTATGCCGGGCCGACCCTGATCATCCAGTCGCATGGCGGGGTGGCACCGATCGCCGAGGCGGGGCGGCTCGCGGCCGGCGCGGTGCTGTCCGGACCGGCGGGCGGGGTCGCCGGCAGCGTCCATGCGGCACGGCTGCTCGCCTGCGGCAATCTGATCCCGTTCGACATGGGCGGCACCAGCACCGACATTTCGCTGATCGCCGGCAGCCAGCCGGGCCTCGCCAATAGCCGCCGCGTTGCCGGCCACACGATCGCGCTCAACAGCCTCGACATCGCCAGCATCGGCGCCGGCGGCGGCTCGATCGCGCGGGTCGATCAGGGCGGCATCCTGCATGTCGGCCCGGCGAGCGCCGGCGCGGTGCCGGGTCCGGCCTGCTACGGCCAGGGCGGCGCCGAGGCGACCGTCACCGACGCCAATCTCTTGCTGGGCTATCTCGACCCGGCGCGCTTTTTCGGTGGCCGTCGCCGGCTCGACCGGGCCGCGGCCGAGACCGCCATCGATCGCATCGCCGCGGCGCTCGGCATCGATCGGCTGGCCGCGGCGCACGGGATTCATCGCATCGTCAACACCAGCATGGCCGAAGGCGTGCGGCTTGTCTCGGTGCGGCGCGGTGTCGACCCGCGGCATTTCGCGCTGTTCGCCTTTGGCGGCGCCTCGGGGCTGCAGGCGACCGAGGTCGCCCGCCAACTCGACCTTACGCGGGTCGTCGTACCCCGGGTCGCCGCGGTGCTATCGGCCTGGGGCATGCTCGCGACCGATCTGCGCTTCGATGTGGCGCGGACCCATATCGGCGACACCCGGGCGCTCGATGGCGGCGCGGTCAAGCGGCTCTTCGCCGAGCTGGAGGCCGAGGGAATGGCGCGGCTGCGCGCCTCGTTCGCCGGACCGGCGCGGACGCGCCGCTCGGTCGAGATGCGCTATGGCGAGCAGGTATTCGAGGTCGCGGTTCCGCTCGACGATGTCGATTGGCAGGCGGCCGACCCGCTGCCGCAGATCGTCGAGCGCTTTCACCGCCGCCACCAGGAGCTCTACGCCTACGCTTCGCCCGACCAGGAGACGGTCCTGGTCAACGCCCGCGTCTCCGTCAGCGGCATCCTCTCCGCCCTGCCGCAGGAGCCGGTCTTGCCGGCGGCTCCGCCGACCCCGCCAGGCGCCGAGCGCCGGATCTATCTCACAAGCTCGCTCGACGGCTGGGTTGCCGCACCGGTCTGGGATTTCGACGCGTTGGCTCCGGCCCAAGCGATCGCCGGCCCGGCGATCATCGAGGGGGCGATGACCACGGTGCTGCTGCGCCCCGGCGACCGCGCCGCCGTGACCCCGCTCGGCTGGCTCGACATCGCGGTACCGGTGCGCCGCTGATCGCCGGCGCCGCGCGCGGTCGGCGCCAGATATGATCGGCCGGCGCGATCGGGCTGGTTCGGGCTCGCCCATCGTGGCAAGCTGCGGGCTCTCTCAAACTCGCGAGGCTGGCCCATGAAGATCGAGCGCATTGACCATCTGAACCTGACCGTCGCCGAGATCGAGCGCAGCGTCGCCTTCTACCGCACGGTACTCGGCATGGAGATCGAAAGCATGGGCGAGGGTCGCGCCGCACTGCATTTCGGCCAGCAGAAGATCCATCTCGACCAGGCCGGCGGGGCGATGGCGGCAAGCGGCGACAAGCGGTTGCCGGCGCATATCTGCTTCGTCACCGAGACGCCGATCGGCGAGGTCATGGCCCGTCTCGAAGAGTGCGGCGTGCCGGTGCGGATGCAGGGGCCGCGCGCCGGGGCGATCGGCGAGATCCAATCGGTCTATATCGACGACCCCGACCAGAACTCGATCGAGATCTCCACCTACTGAGCCTGCCTCGAACCATCCTCCCGGCCTCATCTGGAGCCGACCGACGACCGCGGACGCGCCGGGACATCACCTCTCGGGCGCCTCCGCGGCGGCCTATGATTAGGCCATGCGGGCGTTCAACCTCGTCCACGGCGACGCCGCTGGCGGGTTCGCGGCGGCGATCCGCGCCGATCAGCGCGGGATTGCACTGTCGCTCGCCGATCAGCGCCTCGCAAGCCGGCGGCACAGCGCCCCGAACCGCAGTTTCCTGCGCCGGCTCGAGACCCTCGCGCGCCTCCTCGCGCCTCCTCGCGCCCACGGGACCGGCAAGCGCGCCGGTCCACCGCAGCGGACCCCGCATCCACCCTCGGCGTTGCTGATTAAGCACGAATGCGGGCGATAATTTAGGCGCATTTCGTTATAGTTGTAGTGCTCCAGTTTGCGCTACCTTAGGGAGGTGGGCCGCCGCCGCTCCGCCGCATTTGGGCGCGGCAAAGTCGGCCTTATCGCATGCCGATCCATTGTTTCACGGTGCTGCGTCTGATCGCCGCGCGGGCACACCGCCGGCTGGGACGGATGGCCCGCCGGTCCTTCAGGCGGATCGTGCATCACGCTCGTTTGCGGATTGCGCCGGGCGCGGCCGTGCGACGGCCGGCGATGGTGTCGGCCAAGGTGTGCGTCGCGAGCGGGCTCGTCGGTCTCGGTGCTGCCGGGGTCGTCGTCGCCGGCCTGACCTCCGGGCCGATCGGCGCGGCGACGCCCAGCAGCGCCCCGGCCCCGACAAACGCCTCAGGCCCGTCGAGCGCCTCGGGAGATGCCGGGGCCGACGCGCCAGCCGATCCCGGGTTCGCGCTCGATCCCGGAAGCTCGCCCGGTCCGGGCGAAAGCATCGCCGCGGCGGACCCACCGATGCTGCCCGATCCGGCCAGCAGCATCGCCGCGGCGGACCCGCCGATGCTGCCCGACCCAAGTGCGATGCCCGGCCCGAGTGCGATGCCCGGCGCGACCGCCCCGTTTGAACCCGCAGCGGCGGATGGCCCGGCCGATCCCGGAAATCCATCGGACCCCAGGGACCCGCCGGCAAAGCTTCCGGCGCCGTCGAGCATGGCCGATCTGGGCGTCGGGCTGTTCGCCTGGTCGCTGGCGCGGCGGACCGCCCGATCGCCGGCCGCGACCGCTCACCGGCGGCTTACCGGCGCCGCCCGCGGCGACCGGGCCTAGCCCCCTCGCGGGGCGGCGGCGCGGCGCAAGCGGTCGTTGATCGCGTGGCCGAGGCCGTGCTCGGGGATCGGGGCGACGGCGATGCCGGTGAAGACCGGGCGGTCGAGCCGGCGCAGCATCGCGAACAGATTGGCTGCGGCTTCGGCGAGGTCGCCCCTGTGGCTGAGCCACAGCACCTCGGCAAAGCCGGCCGGGGCGGGCGCGCCAAAGGCCAGCAGGGCCTCGCCGGGACGGGCCTCGTTCGCCTCCAGGCGCAACGGCAGGGATGGCGCGTAATGGCTCGCCAGGAGCCCCGGCGAGCGTAGCGGGCCGGCCGGCGCGGTGGCGAGCGGGCCGAGGAATGCCGTCAACTCCTCGCGAGTGACGCCGCCGGGGCGGAGCAGGGCCGGGGTCTCGCCGCTGAGATCGAGCACCGTCGAATTCGAGGCCGACCGGGCTGCGCCCGCCATCGAGGATCAGCGCCACGGCGTCGCCGAGTTCCGCCATGACGTGGCCGGCCTCGGTCGGGCTGACCCGGCCCGAGCGGTTGGCCGAGGGGGCGGCGATCGGCCGCGCGGCCGCGCGCAGCAGCGCCTGTGCCACCGGGTGGGCGGGGGCGCGGACCGCCACCGTGTCGAGCCCGGCGCCGGCCAATAACGACAGACCGCTATCGGCGCGGCGCGGCAGCACCAGGCTCAGCGGGCCCGGCCAGAACCGCGCGGCGAGGGCGCGGGCGCGGGCATCGAAGACGGCCAGCGGCTCGGCCGCGGCGAGGTCCGCGACATGCACGATCAACGGGTTGAAGCGGGGTCTTCCCTTGGCGGCGAAGATCGCGGCGACGGCGCGTTCGTCGGTCGCGTCGGCGCCGAGCCCATAGACCGTCTCGGTCGGAAAGGCGACGAGCCGTCCCTCGCGCAATAACAGGGCGGCGCGCTCGATCGCGGGCGGGGCGGCGGGGACGATCCGGGCTGACACCGGCGCACTCTCGCTCGCGCGACGGGTCGGGGCAACCCCAGCCCGGCGCAGCCGCCACGGCCCATCGCCATCGCCATCACCATCACACAGACATTGACATCAGCCGAGGAGTGCCTATAACTTAGAAGAATTCTTAGAATTCTTCTAGTATACTATCGAGGAGAGGGTTCATGGATCGGAGAAAACAGCTGACCACCGCCGCCGGCATCCCGGTCGGCGACAACCAGAACAGCCTGACCGCCGGCCCGCGCGGGCCGCTCCTGGTGCAGGACTGGCAGCTCTTTGAGAAGCATGCCCATTTCAACCGCGAGCGGATCCCCGAGCGGGTGGTGCATGCCAAGGGCTCGGGCGCCTATGGCACACTGACAATCACCGGCGACATCACCCGCTGGACCAAGGCCGGATTGTTCAGCCGGATCGGTAAACAAACCCCTTGCTTCTGGCGGTTTTCGACCGTCGCCGGCGAACGCGGCGCGGCCGACGCCGAGCGTGACGTGCGCGGCTTTGCCATGAAGTTCTATACCGAGGACGGCAATTGGGATTTGGTCGGCAACAACACGCCGGTCTTTTTCGTCCGCGACCCGTACAAATTCCCCGATTTCATCCGCACCCAAAAGCGCGATCCCAAGACCAATCTGCGCAGCCCGACCGCGATGTGGGATTTCTGGTCGCTGAGCCCGGAGAGCCTGCACCAGGTCACGATCCTGTTTTCCGACCGCGGCCTGCCCAAGAGCTACCGCCATATGCACGGCTTTGGCAGCCACGCCTTCAGCCTGATCGATCACGAAAACCGGCGCTCTTGGGTCAAGTTTCACCTGAAGTCGCAGCAAGGCATCGCCAATCTGACCAATGCCGAGGCGGCGCACCTCGTCGGCGACGACCGCGAAAGCCACCAGCGCGACCTGTTCCAGGCGATCGAGCGCGCCGACTATCCGAAGTGGCGGCTGTGCGTGCAGATCATGCCCGAGGCCGACGCCGACAAGACGCCCTACAACCCGTTCGACCTGACCAAGGTGTGGCCGCACCGGGATTATCCGCTGATCGAGGTCGGCGTCGTCGAGTTGAACCGCAATCCCGAAAATTATTTCGCCGAGGTCGAGCAGGCCTCGTTCTCGCCGGCCAATGTCGTGCCGGGGATCAGCCACAGCCCGGACAAGATGCTGCAATTCCGCATCTTCGCCTATGGCGACGCGCACCGGCACCGGCTCGGCGTCAACCACGAGAGCCTGCCGGTCAACCGCGCGCATGTTCCGGTCAACGACTATCACCGCGACGGCGCGATGCGCTTTGACGACAATGGCGGCGGTGCGGTCAATTACGAGCCCAACAGCTTTGGCGGGCCGGTCGAGGACCCGGCGTTCAAGGAGCCGCCCTTGGCCATCTCCGGTGCGGCCGACCGCTACGACCACCGCGCCGGCAACGATGATTACGGCCAGCCCGGCGATCTGTTCCGGCTGATGTCGCCGGAGCAGAAGCGGCAGCTGTTCGACAATATCGCCGCCGCGATGCAGGGCGTGCCGGAAGACATTCAGCGCCGCCAGATCGCGCATTTCGCCAAGGCTGACCCGGCCTATGGGCAAGGTGTCGCCGAGCGGCTCGGGCTGGCGGCCGCGCTCGCAGCGGCGGAGTAGCCGGGGCTTACCCGCGCCGCATATCCTGGGCTACCCTCACGCACCCAAGCGCGGCGGGGCAGGCGAGGCATGGCGGGACGGGTGATCACCATCGCGCAGCGCAAAGGCGGCGCCGGCAAGACCACCTTGGCGGCGCAGCTCGCGGTCGCTTGGATGCGCGGCGGCGCCCGGGTGGCGGTGCTCGACATCGATCCGCAGGCAAGCCTCGCCGCCTGGGTCGAGCTGCGCCGCGAGCGGCTGGGCGCGAGCGCGATCGGCTTCGAGTTTGCAGCACTCCCCGGCTGGCGCGCCGAAACCTGGATCGGCGATCAGACGCGGCAGGCCGATTTCGTGCTGATCGATAGTCCGCCGCATATCGAGCCCGAGGCCCGCGTCGCGGTGCGTGCGGCCGGGCTGGTGCTGGTCCCGGTGCAACCCTCGCCGCTCGATCTATGGGCGACCGAGGCGACCCTGGCGATGGCCCGCGACGAGCGGCGGCGGGCGCTCGCCGTGCTCAACCGCGTGGCGCCGCGTTCGAGTGTCACCGGCGGCATCGCCGCGGCACTGTCGCAAGCCGGCGCGGAGGTCGCCACCGCCCGGATCGGCAACCGCATCGCTCTCGTGCAGGCGATGGCGCAGGGTCTGGGCGTGCTTGAAACCGCCCCCGCGAGCCCCGCCGCGGCTGAGATTGCCGCTCTTGCCGAGGAGCTTAACGCGCGATAATTGAGCCGATCGTCAGAGGGAGGGATCGATGAGCGAACGAACTGCGTCGCCGCTGCGCCTGCGGCAGCCGGGCTGGATCGGCGAATTTCGCGCCTTCATCATGCGCGGCAACGTCGTCGACCTCGCCGTCGGCATCATCATCGGCGTCGCCTTCACCGGCGTCGTCAACAGCCTGGTCAAGGACATCCTGACCCCGGTCATCGGCCTCCTCGTCGGCGGCATCGATTTCAGCAACATCTTCGTGACCTTGAAGGGGCCGCACGCAGCGACCTTGGCCGACGCGCGGAAGGCCGGCGCGGTGACCCTCAACATCGGCGTCTTCATCAACACCGTCATCCAGTTCATCATCGTTGCCTTCGCCGTGTTCTGGCTGGTCAAGGCATTGTCGCGGGTCTATCGCCGCCCCGAGGCCGCACCCCCGCCGCCGCCCCGGAGCGAGATCTTGCTCGAAGAAATCCGCGACCTGTTGGCCGCCAAACCGAGCTAGCGCTCTGGCGCATTCAGATCGTGCGGGCTGACCGCGATCGCCCCCCGTTCAAGCCCATGGGCAGGCTCTGGGTGACTAATGCCGTCATGGCCGGGCTTGTCCCGGCCATCCACGGGAGCGGTCATGGCCCGGCCAGTCCGGCCATCCACGGGAGCGATCATGGCCGGGCTTTTCCCGGCCGCGAAAGTGGGGGTCCAGAGCCACATGCGTGGCGCCGGACGATGGGGCGGGAATGGGTTCCGTCTCTCATGGTTCAGACCATTAGGCGCGGCGCTTGAAGCTGGGTGCTAGGACCATCAGCGAGAAAATCTCGAACAGCATTTGCGCGCCGGCCATCGCGGTGATGGTGGTGGCGTCGTATTGCGGCGCGACCTCGACCACGTCGCCGCCGACGATGTCGAGGCCCTTGAGCCCGCGCAGGATCGCCTGGGCCTCGCGCGGGGTGAGCCCGCCCGCCTCGGGCGTGCCGGTGCCGGGGGCATAGGCCGGGTCGAGCCCGTCGACATCGAACGAGATGTAGGTCGGGCCGCCGCCGACGACCGCGCGCGCCTTCTCGACGACCGCGGCGATGCCGAGCCGGTCGACCTCTTCGATATGCAACACGGTCATCCCCGCTTCGTAGGAGAACCCCCAGAAGATCTCGGCCGGCCCGCGGATGCCGATCTGGATCGTGCGCTCGGGGTCGAGGGCGCCGGCCAGCACCGCCTGGCGGAACGGGCCGCCATGGTGGAATTTCGAGCCGTCGACCTCGCCCATCGTATCGCAATGCGCATCGATATGGACGAGGCCCAATGGCCGCCTGGCGCCGAGCGATTTGAGGATCGGGTAGCTGACCGAATGGTCGCCGCCGACCGAAATCGGCCGCACCCCGGCGGCGTGGATGCGCGCATAAAAGGCCGCGATGTCCGCGATCGACTCGTCGAGGCTGAAGCGCGAGCGCAGCGGCACGTCGCCGATATCGGCGGCGGCGCATTCGCCCTTCGGAGTGACGCCGAGCGCATGATTGTAGGGGCCGATGCGCTCGACCTCGCGTACCGCCCGCGGCCCGAACCGCGCCCCGGCGCGGTTGGTGACCCCGAGATCCATCGGGACCCCGACCAGCGCCACGTCGAGCCCGGCGAAGTCGGGCAGGTCGGGCGCCTCCGGCCGATACGGCATGTCGAGCAGGGTGGAAACGCCGGCATAGGGCATCGCCCGGCGATAACGGTCGCCGAACACCAGGCCGAGCGCCTTGCGGAATTCGTCGGGCGCAACGTCGGTTTCCTTGGCGCCAACGTATTTGGCGCGCAACGCGTCGAGCTTCGCTTTGTCGAACATCAAGGCCCGATCCTTATCGGTGGTATGGGTGACGACACATCATGCTGACCACCATCGACTTCGACAATCAGACGCGCTTCGTGGCAAACAAAATCGGCAATGTAAAGTCCGAGCGGCACCTGACGGCGGAATCTGTGCCCTTCGATTCGACGTGATCGCAATATTCGCCACAAGCGCCTCTCGGCGTCAGCCATTTGATCTCGTAACGCCCGGGCACGGTCGCGGGCACCATTCGTCGGATATTTCTTCATTATCCCTAGCCAGTTGGAACCGGTTCCTGGCCTATTGCCCCTATTCGGGCAATCCGATCTGCGACACAACCTGACTGAGATACGCCCAGGCAAAACCGAAAATATCAATGTGTGCTGGTTCTCGCCGATCCGTGGTGATGATGAACTCTGTCATCACTATATCGTTTCCGAAGATCCTATCGGAGTAAGCCCAAAGTTCTAATTCGTAATTGCCGGGCGTGGACAAATCTATTCGTGGCCTCTCGAAACGAAGTCTCTCTCAGGTGCGGGTCAAAGTCGTATTTCCATCTGGTTTGATCGAAGTTCACGTCCTCAAGATGGCAAAGTTCGATAACCTTGCGGGCATTTAATCCCAAGCTGATACCCGCCTCTAGTACCTCACGGATGAAATGGCTAATGAGGTTCTTGTTGTCGCCGGGGTAGATCGTGCTTGCCATTGAAAAGAGTGACAAAGCGGCTCGCTCGGCATTGACGGTGGCACTCAATACGAGATGATTGTCGGCTAAGGTGATCTTCGGCATACCGACTTACTCCCCGCTGAGGGCTACCTGGTGCCGCGGATGCGCGGCGGGATCAGCACCTTCCACGGGTCGGGCATCTCGCCGACCGCGACCTCGATCAGGGTGGTGCCGCGGCGCTTCAAGGCCGCCGCGAGTTCCCGGCGCAGGCCCTCGGGGGTGGTGGTGCGCACCCCCGCCGCGCCAAAGCTCTCGGCCAGCTTGGGGAAATGCGGGTTGGCGAGATCGACCCCGATGAGCCGGTTGCCGTAATCCTCTTTCTGCATGCGCCGAACATTGCCATAGGCGCCGTCGGCGAAGACGATGGCGACGACATCGATGCCATGGCGGACAGCGGTCGACAGTTCCTGGACGTTGAACATGAACCCGCCATCGCCCGAAACCGAGACCACCGGCCGGTCGGGCCGCCCGACCTTGGCCCCGAGCGCCGTCGCAAAACCAAACCCCAGAGTGCCCTGATAGCCGCTGTGGATATAGGTGCGCGGCCGATAGACCGGAAACGCCATGCGCCCGACATAGCCGACCTGGGTCAAATCCTCGACATAGATGCCGTCATCGGGGAGTTCGGCGCGGATCGCGCGCAGATATTCGCATTGTGGGCCGAGCTCTTGGTCGAGGCGGGCAAGGGTGGCGGCTTTCAAGGTTTCAAGCTCGTCCTTGCGCGATGGGCGGCTCGGGGCCTGCCGGGAGAGGGCGGCATGGAGGCCGGCGAGTGCCGCCTTGGCGTCGGCGACGATGCCCAGCGCCGGCTTGAAGTAGCGGGTGATCTCGACCGGATCGACGTCGATGCGGACGAGCTTCAGGTCGCGGTCGACGCCCCAGCGCAATTGCGGCTGGTGGAGGCGGGTCCCGACCGCCAGCACGACATCGGCCTCGCGCCACAATTGGTGGCCGGCCAGCGCCGACTGGGCGAGATAGTGACGGTCGCTGACGATGCCCTTGCCGCCGCTGAAGCTGACCACCGGGGCTTGCAGCATTTCGGCGATTGCCAGCACCGCCTCGCCGGCGTCGACCGCACCGCTGCCGACAAAGATCAGCGGCTTTCTGGCCGCGGCGAAGAGGGCAGCGGCTTTGGCGATCAGCTCGGGGTCGGGCTCGGTGACGGGCGGCCGAGGGTCGGCGTCGGGGAGCGCCACCTCGGTCGCCAACGCCAGCACGTCGGGCGGGATTTCAAGCCCGACCGGGCGCGGCCGGCCGTCTTGCAACTGGCGAAAGGCGTCGTTGACGCGCCCGCCGGTCTGGGTCGGATGGTCGATGCGCGCCGCCCATTTGGTCAGCCGCTGCAGCACTCCAAGCTGGTCGGGGATCTCGTGCAGCAAGCCAAAGCCGCGCCCGATCATATCGGAGGGGATCTGGCCGCTGATGCACAGAACCGGCGCGTTGGTGGCGTAGGCGGTGGCCAGCGCCGCCGTCGTATTCAGCAGCCCCGGCCCCGGCACCACCGCATAGGTGCCGACCTTGCCGCTGGCCCGGGCATAGCCGAAGGCCATATAGGCCGCCCCCTGCTCGTGCCGGGTGTGGATCACCCGCAGCGCCTCGCCGGCATCGTAGAAGGCGACGAAGAGCGCGTCGTTCTGCACCCCGGGCAGGGCAAAGACCGTGTCCACCCCGTTCCGGCGCAGCATCTCGACCAAGGCCCCGCCGCCCGTCATCCTGGTCATCGCTTGCTCCTCGCTGATGTCCCGCGTCGGCGATGCCGTGATCAAGCCTTACTCGGCCGCAATCCTCGGCTCGCCTTCCAAAATGATCGACATGATGAGATCCCGTTTTTTGGAGGCGTGCTGCACGTCATAGCCGACCGGCTCGCCATCTGCGCCAAGATCGAGCATCACATCCACTTCGATCTCTCGGGTCCGCTTGGCCGGCAGCGTCCTAAGCTCGATGTAGAGGCTATCCGTCGCTTTATCGTATGAGAGCCTGACGCTCACGGTCGGTATCCTCGTCGAAGAAGGCATTGTGGACGGTCTCGCCGTCCGAAAGTAGCACGACCCGAAGATAACCGCCGAGGCTGGCGGCAAAGCCCCACAGGCGGATCCGCCCATCTTCCTGCACCTGGCGCCGCTCCGGACGGCTGATGACGCGCCGGATCTCGACGGGATCGAGGTAGTTGCGTCGGGTCAGGACATCGAGGGCGAAGTACCGAGTCCGCCAGAATGGCGGCGGCGGAAGCCGTTCGGGCTCATCGCCGCCCAAAGCCCAAAGCCGCGCCCCTGCGCTACCAGTTCAGGCAACGAGCGGGGGCGTCGCCAGATCATTCGTCGAATTCGTAGCGGTAGGCGCTGCCGCGGCGGACGATATGGCCGACCGTCGGCGCCGGGAAATGCGCCGGCAGCAGGCGAGTGCCGTGCTCGGCGTGCTCTTCGACCAGCCGCATCCGGGTCTGGCGCGACAAATCGCGGTCGGTGCAGGCCGCGGTCGACCATTCGGGCTTGGCCAATTGCAGCTGGTGGTGCAAGACGTCGCCGAGGAACACCGCGCGGTCGTCGCCCGAGCGCGCATGGATCACGACGTTGCCCGGCGTATGGCCCGGTGCCGCCTCGAGCCACAACCCGTCCTCAAGCGCGAAATCATCGTCGACCAGCTGCGACTGGCCGGTGCGCACGACCGGCAACACGCTGTCCTCAAAGGCCAGCCGATGCGGCGACTCGCCGCCCTGCTGCTGCACCCGCTGCCAATGGTCGAATTCGCGCCGGGCCATGATGTAGCGGGCATTGGGGAAGGTCGGGACCCAACGGCCGTTGTCGAGCCTGGTGTTCCAGCCGACATGGTCCCAGTGCAGATGGGTGCACATGACAAAGTCGACGGCTTCGGGCTGGACCCCGGCGGCGGCGAGATCAGCCAGAAACGGGGTGCGCAGATGGTGGAACTGCGGCCGCGACGGACGCTCCTTGTCGTTGCCGAGGCACGAATCGACGAGGATCGTGTGATGCCCGGTCTTGACCACAAAGCTGTGGAAGCTGAAGACGAGCTTGCCGCTGGCCGGATCGATCAGCCGCGGCCCGGTCATGTCGGGGTTGGCGCGCAGCACTTCGGCGTCAAAATCGGGAAAGAAATCTCCGGGCGTGATAAACGGGCCCTCGTACTCGGTGATCCGCCGCACCTCGAACTCGCCGATCCGCGTGACTTGCATTGGGGTCGCCTCCGCATCCGCTGCAAGCGCCAAGCCTACGCCGGCGGATGGCGGCGGTCGAGAGGTGCCGGCGAGGGGTCGGGCGTCGATAGGGGGCGGTAGGCGCGAAAGGGAATCGAACCCCTGACCTCTCCCATGTAATAGGAGCGCTCTGCCACTGAGCTACGCGCCTGTCGGCCCGAGATGTTTTGCCGCCGGGCGGCGGGCTGAAAGGTCAATCGAACGAGCGTCGCGCCGGTCCACAATGCGCAACCGCCAAGTTCGAAGCAAGCCTCGAGACGCCGGACTGCCTCGGCAGACCATCAGGGTGAGCCGCAACCGAGGTGCTGCGTAAACGTCCCCGGGTCGGGGCCGCAGCAAGGCGTGGATCACCCGGACGAGCCCGGTGATGACGACGAAGGGGCGTCATCGCCGGATTTGTTCCGGCCATCCACGGGTACCAAGCGGCAAAGCCGCACCACTAGGAACGCAGATGGCAGGCAACCCAATGTCCGCCCGCAACCTGCTTGAGCGGCGGCCTTTCGGAACTGCACAGCGGCAACTGGCGGATTGGACAGCGGGTGTGGAAGTGACACCCCGGCGGTGGATGGATCGGGTTCGGAATGTCGCCCTCGAGGCGGATGCGCTGACGCCGCGCGGTCGGATCCGGCGTCGGCACCGCCGAGAGCAGGGCTTCGGTATAGGGATGCCGAGCGTCGCCGAACAGCTCCTCGGCCGGAGCGAGCTCGACGATGCGGCCCAGATACATCACCGCGACGCGGGTGCTGATATGCTGCACTACCGCCAGATCGTGGGCGATGAACAGATAGGCCAGCCGGAACTCTTCCTGGAGGTCGGCCAGGAGGTTGACGATCTGCGCCTGGATCGAGACGTCGAGCGCCGACACCGGCTCGTCGCAGACGATCAGTTTCGGCGACACCGCCAGGGCGCGGGCGATGCCGATGCGCTGGCGCTGGCCGCCCGAGAATTCATGCGGATAGCGCCGCATGTGGTCGGCGTTGAGGCCGACCAGCTGCAGCAGTTCGACGACCCGCTCCGCGAACTCGGCGCGCGTCTTGGCGAGTTTGTGAATGGTCAGGGCCTCGCCGATGATCGCGCTAACCGTCATCCGCGGGTTCAGCGAGGCGTACGGATCCTGGAAGATGATCTGCATGTCGCGGCGCAGGGCGCCCAGCGCCTTGCCATCGACATCGGTGACGCTGCGGCCCTCGAGCCACACCCCGCCCGAGGTCGGCTCGATCAGCTGCAGGACGCAGCGCCCGGTGGTGGACTTGCCGCAGCCGGACTCGCCGACTAGCCCCAACGTCTCGCCGGCGCTGATTTCAAAGCTGACGTCGGCGACGGCGTGGACCTGTTCGCTGGCGCGGCCGAACGCGCTGCCGCGGGCCGGAAAATTCTTCACCAGGTTGGCGACGCGCAGCAGCGGTTGATCCATGGCGCGGCGTCTCGCCCGTCAATAAAGGATGCAGGCGACCTTGTGGTCGCCGTCAATGGTGCGCAGCTCCGGCATCGCCCTGGTGCAGGCGGCGGTGGCAAACCCGCAGCGCGGCGCGAAGCGGCAGCCGGGCGGCGGGTCGAGCAGGCTCGGCACGGTGCCGCTGATGGTCTCGAGCCGGTGCCGCTTTCCGCTGGTCTTGTCGAGCCGCGGGATCGAGCGGATCAGGCCCTGGGTGTACGGGTGCAACGGCCGCGCGAACAGGTCGTCGACCGGTGCTTCCTCGACCACCCGGCCGGCATACATCACCGCCACCCGCTCGGCCATCTCGGCGACAACGCCCATCGCGTGGGTGATCAGCATGATCGCCATGCCGAAGCGGGACTTCATCTCGCCCAAAAGGTCGAGGATCTGCGCCTGGATGGTCACGTCGAGCGCCGTCGTCGGCTCGTCGGCAATCAGCAGTTCCGGGTTGCAGACGAGCGCCATCGCGATCATCACCCGCTGGCGCATGCCGCCCGAGAGCTGGTGCGGATAGTCGTGCACCCGCCGCTCCGGCGCCGGCACGTGGACCAGACGGAGCATCTCGATCGCCCGCTCCACCGCCTCGCGCCGGCTCGAATCCTGATGCAGGCGCACCACCTCGGCGATCTGCTGGCCGACCGTGTAGACCGGGTTCAGCGAGGTCATCGGCTCCTGAAAGACGATCGCGATCTCGCGGCTGCGGATCCGGCGCATCGCATTGGCGTCGAGCGGGACGAGGTCGCGGCCCTTCCACAGGATGCGGCCGGCGACGATCTTGCCGGGCGGCATCGCGATCAATTTCAGCACGGTCATCGCGGTGACCGTCTTGCCGCAGCCCGATTCGCCGACGACGCCCAGGGTCTCACCGCGGGCAATCGTCAGGTCGACGCCGTCGACCGCCCGCACCATGCCGTCATCGGTCTTGAAATGCGTCTTGAGCCCGCAAATTTCGAGAACCGCGGCGGCCATGCAGCGGCCCCGGCGCTCAGAGGACCCGGCGCGGGTCGAGCGCGTCGCGCAGCCCGTCGCCGATGTAGTTGATCGTCATCACCGCAAGAAAGATCGCACCACCGGCGAACAACGCCCAATGCGGCGCCACGTCGAGGTAATCCTTCGCGTCATAGAGAATGCGGCCCCAGCTCGGGATGTCGGGCGGGAAGCCGAGGCCGAGAAACGACAATGTCGACTCGGCGATGATCGCGTTCGCCACCTCGATGGTGCCGGCGACGATCACCGGACCGATCGCGTTCGGCAGGATATGGTGCACGACCTGGCGCCAGGTCGAGGCGCCGAGCGCGCGGGCGGCCTCGACAAATTCCTTCTCGCGCAACGAAAAGAATTGGGCACGCACCAGCCGGGCGATCGACATCCAGCGGAACCCGCCGATCACCGCGACGATCAGCACGAAGGTGCCGAGCTGTTGGCCAATCAGCTTGCGCAGCGATTCCTGGAACAGATAGATGATCAGCAATAGGAGCGGCAGTTGCGGCAGCGACAGGAACAAGTCGCATAGCCACATCAATGCCATGTCGACGCTGCCGCGGGCGATGCCGGCGACGGCGCCGATCGAGACGCCGACAAAGACGGCAACCAGCATGGCGGTGATGCCGACCGCCATCGAGATGCGGCCACCGTAAATCATCCGGGCCAGAAGGTCCTGGCCGAGATCGTCGGTGCCGAGCGGATGGGCCAGGCTCGGGCCGTGCAGTTGCGCGGCGAAATCGATCGCGTTGATCGGCATCGGCCACAGCAGCGGCCCCAGCAGCAGGCCAAGGATCATCGCCAACAGGATCGCAGCACTGGCCAGGGCGAGGCGATGGCGGCGGAAGCGGCGCCACGCCTCCCGCGCCAGCGTCGTGCGCGGCCGGCGCACCGGCCGGGCGATGACCGCCTCAGCGATAGGAGATGCGGGGGTCGAGCCAACCATAGAGCAGGTCTGCGATCAGGTTGAACAGGATGACCAGACAGGCGAAGACGAAGGTCACGGCCATGATCACCGGCGTGTCGTTCGCCAGTATTGCGCTGATCAACAGCGAGCCGATGCCCGGGACGCGAAAGATCTGCTCGGTGATGATGGCGCCGCCAAAGACGATCGGCATCTGCAAGGCGACGAGCGTCACCACCGGGATCAGCGCGTTGCGCACGATGTGCTTGAGCACGACCAGGCGCTCGGAAAGGCCCTTGGCCCGCGCCGTGGTGACATAGTCGAGGCGGACGACGTCAAGCACCGAGGCGCGCACGAAGCGCGTCCACGCCGCCCCTTGAAACAGGCCGAGCACGAGGACCGGCATGATCGCCTGGCGGATATAGGCCCAATAGAGCGGCAGCCCGTGGCCGCCGAGATCGGTCCGATACACGAACGGCAGCCAGTGCAGCTTGACGCTGAACAGCAGGATGAGGACGAGGCCGGTAAAGAATGTCGGCAGCGAAAACCCGATCAGCGCCAGACTGCTGGCGACCTGGTCAAAGACCGAATACGGCCGCACCCCGGCATAGACGCCGACCGGCACCGCGATCAGCAGGGCAAGGATCTGCGAAGCGCCAAGTACGAACAGCGTCGTCGGCAGGCGCTGCATGATCAGCGCGCCGACATTGATCCGGCTGGCGAACGAAAAGCCCCAATCGCCGTGCAGCATTGCCGCGAGCCAATGGAGGTAGCGGATCGGCAACGGATCGTCGAGGCCGAATTTGGCCCGCAAACCGGCGGCAACCGAAGGTGGGATCGAGGGATCGGTGGCCAGGTCGGAAAACGGGTCGCCGGGAGCCAGCGCCAGGATCCCGAACAACACAATGCTGATCGCCAACAGGCTCGGCAGCGTCAGCAGCGAGCGCCTGACGAAGTAGCGGAGCACTAGCGCCCGAGAGACCGGCTGCGGCGGCTCGCCGACCCGCCGCTGTGGATCGGCTCACGCATCGGCATACCAATTGTGAAGGTCCCAGATATAGCTGTCCCAGCCGGACAGTAGCACATGCAGCCTGGTCGAGACCGCCGCCACGCTCGGCCGATAGACGACCGGGATGACCACCACATTCTTGATCACGAGGTCGTTCATCTTGATGAACAGCGCCGCCCGCTTGACCGGGTCGGTCTCGTGTTCGGCGGCGTGATAGAGCGCGTCGTAATCGGCATTCCGCCAGCGGGTGATGTTGCGGCCCTGCCACTTGTTGCTCTTGCTGGCGATCTCCGACGACAGAAATTGGCGCATGAAGGTGTTCGGGTCGGGCTGCGTCATCGTCGTCGTGAACATCTGCAGGTCTGCGTAGAACTTGGTATAGGTGTCCGGATTGCCGACGTCCGACGAGAAAAAAACCGAGGCCGGAACCGTCTTCAGCTCGACATCGATGCCGGCTTTCTGGCAAGCCTGCTTGACGATTTCCTGAGTTTTCTGGCGCGGGGCGTTGATCGAGGTCTGAAACACGAGCTTGAGCTTGATGCCGTCTTTCGCGCGAACGCCGTCGGCGCCCGGCTTCCAGCCGGCTTTGTCGAGGATCGCGGTCGCCTTGGCGATATCGAAGGCATACGAGGTGTCCGTCGATACGAAGCGGCGCGGATTGTTGATGAAATTGGCGGTCGCCTTGCCGGTCCGGCCATAGATGTACTTCTGCACCGAAAGCCGGTCGACCAGCATATTGAGCGCCTGCCGCACTGCCGGGTCGGTCAGGAACGGGTGCTTGGTTTTGATGCTCGAGCGTTCGCCGTCGACCTCCTTACTTGGGTCGGTGTTGTTGAGCTCGATGTGCTCGATGTTGCCGCTGGCGAAGATCACCACGTGACCTTTGCCGCTCGCTTCGAGGTGCTTCAGCAGTTCATCCTCAACCTGCATGTTCCAGGCGAAATCATACTCGCCGGTCTGCAAAACCGCCCGCGCGGCCGATACAGCGTCGCCGCCGCCCTTCATCTCGATTGCATCGAAATAGGGCCGGTTTGTAATGTGATAGTTCGGATTGATCTTGCCGCGCACCAGATCGGCCGGCCTGAAATCGACGAACAGATAAGGGCCGGTGCCGACCGGCGAAAGGTTCGCCGGCGCCTCGCGCGAACTGGCGCCCTTGTACTTCTCGAACAGATGCTTCGGCACGATCATGCCGCGCGGGCCGACAAAAGCATCCGCCCAGAACGGCGTCGGCTTCTGGAAATCGATGCGGATCGTGTGGTCGTCGACCTTGGTGACCTTGATATCCTTGTAGGTGCCGATCGTCGTCGCCGCGGTGGCCGGGTCGGCGGCGTATTCCCAGTTGAACACGCAGTCATCGGCCGAAAACGGCTGGCCATCATGCCATTTGACGTTGTTCTTCAGCTTCCAGACCACCCATTTGGCGTCCTTGTCGAGCGTCCCTCCCTCGAAGCTCGGTACCTCGGCGGCGAGCAGCGGCACCAGATTGCCGTCGGGGTCCCACGAGGCGAGCGGCTCGTAAAATATGCGCGAGCCATCCTGATCCTTGGTGCCGACGGCGAAATGCGGATTGAGCAGGGTCGGGCCCTCCCACCACAGCAGCTTGAGCGTGCCGCCGCCGCCGGCCTTGGTCGGCTTGTAGTGGAAGCTGGTCGCGGCCATCGCCACCCCGCCAGCAGCGAGCATCTGGGCCGCCAATGGCGCGCCAAGGCCGAGCGCCATCATGTCGTGGAGGAACGCCCGTCGCGAGCGCTTTCCGGTCCGCACTTCCTCGATCTGCTGGCGCAATTGACGTCGGTTGAGCATCGAGGCCCCCCCTTTTCGCAAAGAACCGAAATTCCCGTCGACCCGAGCCATCAATCCATACGCCGTTTTGCCGCGGCGCGGTAGTCTGCCGGAAAATCATAAACAAAAGGCTCATCATAAACAAAACGGCAGCCGGCCCGATCGCCGGACTTCGTCGGCGCTATATCGAGCCGTCGGCGATGGCGACACCAAGGTAGCGGCTGGTGATCTCCGGATCGGCGCGCAGCGCCGCGGGCGTGCCCTCGAATATGTTCTGGCCATTGTTGAGGATGTAGACCCGTCCGGCCAGGCTCAGCGCCGCGTTGACGTTCTGCTCGACGATCAGGATCGTCACCCCGGCCGCGGCGAGGCGCCGGCACTGGATCAAGAGATCCTCGACGATGACCGGCGCCAGCCCTTCAAACGGCTCGTCGAGCAGGATCAGCCGCGGCGCGCGGATCAGCGCCCGCGCGATCGCCAGCATCTGCTGCTCTCCGCCGGAGAGGGTGCGGCCGTAAGAACGGCGGCGTTCGGCGAGCCGCGGAAAGGCCTCGAAGATGCGCCCGATCGGCCACGCCGCCGGTGCCTTCAGCGCCGCCAGGCGCAAATTTTCCTCGACATTCAGCGTCGCGAAGATCCGGCGCTCTTCGGGAACGAGCTGCAGGCCGCGGCGGGCGATCCGATAGCTCGGCACGCGGTGGATCGGCTCGCCGGCAAAGCGGATCGTCCCCGAGCGCGGCCGCAGCACGCCGGCAATGGTCTTGAGCGTGGTGCTCTTGCCGGCGCCGTTGCGTCCGAGCAGCGCCACCACCTCATGCTCGCGCACCTCCATGCCGACATCGAACAGCACATGGGAATCGCCGTAAAAACTGTTGACCCGGTCGAGTTCAAGGAGTGGCATGGGCATCCACCCCGCCGAGATAGGCCTCGCGCACCCGTTGGTCGGCAGCGATCTCGTCCGGCGTGCCCTCGGCCAGGCGGCAGCCGTCGTGCAGCACCATGATCCGCGCGGCCAGGGCGAAGACGGCGTCCATGTCGTGATCGACGAGAACGATCGTGCGGCCGACGCGCAGCCGCTCGATCAGCCTGACGATGTCCTGGCGCTCGGCCGGAGACAGCCCGGCGAGCGGCTCGTCGAGCAACAGCACCAAGGGCAGCGAGGCCAGCGCCAAGCCCAATTCGAGCCGGCGTTTTTCGCCGTAAGCCAGGGTGTTGACCTGGAGATCGGCGCAGTCGGCGAGGCCGAGTTCTTCGAGCAGTGTCGCGACCACCGCTTCGACCGCGGCGATCCGATCGGCCGCGCGCCAGATGTCGAGCCGCAGCGTGCCGCGCTGCCGCCCGAACGCGGCAATGCGCAGATTGTGGCGCACCGACAGCTCGGTGAAGAGCTGGTTGATCTGGTAGCTTTTGGCGATGCCCGACTGGCATATCTGGGTCACGTCGCTGCCGGTGAAATCGCTGCCATAGAGCAGCATCCGGCCGTTATCCGGGGTTTCCTCGCCCGACAACAGCCGCAGAAAGGTGCTCTTGCCGGCCCCGTTCGGGCCGATCACGCCATAGATTTCGCCCTCGGGCACGGCAAACGACACCTCCGACACCGCGCGCAGCCCGCCATAGGCCTTGCTGACCGCCTGCACCTCGAGCGCATAATCGCTTTGGCGCGTCGCCGGCCGCGCCATCGCGATCAGGCCGGGCCGGGGCCGCGCCGCGGCGGGCGGAAGTGGCGGCGCTTGCGGACCGCGCCCGGGCTGCCGCCGCCACGACCCCCAGGCCCCGACCGCGGCGCCGGCGAGCCCCTTGCGCAGCAGCGTCACCAGCAGCACGAACACCGCGCCGAGAATGAATTTCCACAAGGCGCCGACCAGCGGAAGCTGCTGCAGCGCCTCGCGCAGATAGAGCCAGACGGCGGCGCCGAGCGTCGGTCCGATCAAGGTCCCGACCCCGCCGATCACGGTCTGGATGACGAGCTGTCCCGAGGTATCGAGGGCAAAGGCGTCCGGCGGCATGTAGCTCTGGAAGATCGCCAGCAGCGTCCCGGCGAGGCCGGCATAGACCGCCGCCAACACAAACACCGCGAGTTTGTAGCCGGCGACCCTATGGCCGAGCGCTGCGGTGCGCGCCGCGTTCAGGCGAATCGCCACGAGGATGCTGCCGACCGGCGAGCGGACCACGAACCGGGCAAGCAGATAGCCGAGAAAGAACAGGGCCGCGACCAGCTCGTAGATCCGCCAGCTGCCGGAAAACGCGATCGACAGCGCGCCGATATGGATGACCGGGTACGGCACGCCCGGCAACCCGTTCTCGCCGCCGGTCCACGCCGACAGCGGCGAGTTTTCGAGAAAATACGACAGTTCGCCAAACGCCAGCGTAATCATCGCGAAATAGATGCCGACCCGGCGCAGCGCCAGAAGCCCGACGATCAGGCTGTAGGCGGCCGCCATCGCCATGCCGGCAACGATCGCCAGCCAGACATTGCTCAACCATCCGCTGGTCAGCAGATAGGCCGCGGTGAAGCCCCCGGTGCCGTAAAACGCGGCCTGGCCGAACGACAGCAGCCCGGCATAGCCGAACAACAGGTCGAAGCCGATGCCGAACAGGCCCCAGATCAGGATCCGGGTCAACAGGTCGACCGAGCCCAGGGCCCGATCGAACCAGAACGGCAGCACCGCCAGCGCGACGATGACGAAGAGTTCGGGAGCCCAGCGCCGCCCGCGCCGGGACGCCGGCACGAGGCTCATACGCGGCCTTGGGCGCCGAACAGGCCGCGCGGCCGCAGCACCAGCACCAGCGCCATCACCGCATAGATCGCCGCCTGCGAATAGGCGGGGTTATAGAGCGTGGTCAGGCTCAACAGCTCGCCGACGACGATGCCGCCGACCACGGCGCCGCCGAACGAGCCGAGCCCGCCGATCACGACGACGACAAACGCCTCGACCAGAAACGGCTCGCCCATATTGGGCAGCACCGCCGCAAGCGGGGCATAGATCGCCCCGCCGACGCCGGCGGCGATGGCGCCGATAGCAAACACGCTCAGGAACACCCGGCGGACATGAATGCCGAGCAGCCCGACCATCATCGGGTCCTCGATCCCGGCGCGCACCGCCAGCCCGATCGAGGTGTGATAGAGCAGGAAATAAAGCCCGAGCAACAGCACGGCGACGATGCCGATGATCTCGACCCGGTAGAGCGGATAGTAGAACAGCCCCAGATTGACCACCCCCACGCCCCAGGACGGCAGCGGCGCCGGGCGGCTCAGATTGCCGAAGATGAAGCGGACCCCCTCGACCAGCATGATGCCGATCCCGAACGTCACCAGGATCTGGTCCTCGGGCGGCCGGTCGTAATAGAAGCGGATCAGGCCGCGCTCCAGGGCGACCGCCAGCACCCCCAGCACCGCGGCGGCGACCACCACCGCGAGCGCGAAAGAATGCCAATGGCTCAACACGACAAAGGCCGCGTAGGCGCCCAGCATAAACATTGCGCCGTGGGCGAAATTGACCACCCCGAGCATGCCGAGGATGATCGTCAAGCCGCTGCTGATCAGCGCCAATAGGCTGCCGAAGGCGATCCCGTTGAAGGCTTGCGACAGCAACTGCGCGGCGGTCGGCATCAGCGGGCTCGTCCGCAAGCCGACACGCCGCACATCGGTCGATCAGCCGTTGACGGTGGGCATGTGGCAGCCGGTCTCGTCGAGCGGCGGCAGCACCTTTTCGCCGGGCACCAGTTCGACGATCCGGTAATAGTCTTCCGATCCCTTCATCTCAGTCGGCGTCTTGCCGATCACCACTGGCACCGGCCGCACCAGCTGGTGGTCGCCGGCCCGGTACCACACCTCGCCATAGATCGAATTGACCTTATCGCCCGCTTCGAGCGCCTTGATCACCTCGACCGGGTAGAACGTGCCGGCGCGCGACACCGCATCCGCCCATACGATCATCTGCAGGAAAATTTCGCTCGCGCCCCAGCGCGGCTTGTAATTATATTTCTTCTCGAAGTCGGCGACAAAAACCTTTGCCAGCGGATAGGTGTCCTCCTCCGTCCACCACCAGGCCTGGGTACCATAGACCCCGCCCATGATTTTGGCGCCGAGTTCCTTCGCTTGGAACTGCGAGATGTTGGGGACGACATACTTCATCTTATTCATGATGCCGAACTGCTCGGCCTGCTTGGTCGAGGCGTCGGCATCGGCGCCGAACGCGACGTTGACAAAGACGTCGGCGCCGCTGTTCTGGATGTTCAGCAGGTAGCTGCTGAAATCGGTGGTGCCGAGCGGCGCCAGCTGCTCGGTGGCGGTCTTCCAGCCCTCGGCCTCGGTGAACTTGGTCATCGAATCGTAGACGCTGTGCCCGTAAGTATAGTCGGGGACGAGATAGGCAGCCTTTTTGTCCTTGCCCAGCTCCTTGGCCAGGACCGGCGCCAGGGCCTTGGCGGCCATGTAGGCGGAAGGCTGCGCGCGGAAGCCGAACTTCTGGCAATCCTTGCCGGTGGTGTCGTTCGAGCCGCTGTTGCCGACCATGAACACGACTTTCTCGCGCTGGCCGAGCTTTTCGAGCGCGATCGAGACGGCGCTGTTGATCCCGCCGCACAGCATGATCGCGTGATTGTCGTGAATGAACCGGGTCGCCGCCTGGATCGATGGATCGGGCTTGGTCTCGCTGTCGGCGATCTGCGACGCGATCTTCTTGCCGAGCACGCCGCCGCCTTTTTTCAAGGATGGGACCGCCTCGGTAACCGGGCTGCCATTATTGAGATGTTCGACCGCCAGCTCGAAGCCTTTTTTCATGTCCTCCCCGGAGGAGGCATAAGGACCGGTCAACGGCGTGATCAGGCCGATGAAGATCGCGCTGCCCTGGGCGCCGGCGGGAAAGGTGCCGAGCGCCGGGTAGTTCGCCGCGCGCGACCCGGCCGCAAATGCCGGGACCAGGAGACCGGCCGCACTCGCGCCAAGGCCCGCCTTGAGCAGCCCGCGCCGGGTGAACCCAACGCCTCGCTCGATCGCTGCCCGGCTTTCAATCACTGATTTTTCGCCCATTTGGTTCCTCCCTGCTCAGCATTCTTATGCGGCATTCTTATAGAAGGCTTCTAGAAGGCTTCGCCAGCCTCCCTCGCATTTTATTCGCTGGTGATTGCGTCAAAATGGATCAATTGTCCGGCGGGCAAGTCAAATCGCGAAGGCCCGCTCCGGCTCGGCGTGAGCCGTTGGCTCGGGGTTGAGGCCGAGCGAGGGTGTCGGCCGGCCGCGAATGACTTGAGCGGGTCGACCGAGACATTCACCCAAAAAGAAGCCGACGGCGGCAACTTCGGTCACGCCAGGGTCACGGCGATCGACCTCGGTTCACCTCTAGTTCGGTGCTTTTTGCCGACGATTCGTCACCGGGCGGTGACGGCAGGTCAGCCTATAAGGCCTTGATAAGGCTGGTGGGCGCGACAGGGATTGAACCTGTGACCCCACCCGTGTGAAGGGTGTGCTCTCCCGCTGAGCTACGCGCCCGCGCCGCCGGCCATTAAGCGGATGACCGGAAAGGCTGTCAAGGCGCGGCGGCGCTGGGTAGTGTCGCGGCTCAATCGGCACAGCGCCGAGGCGCCGGTCGGGCGCGGGGAGGGCAGATGACAGGTCGGGCGAAACTGATCGCCGGCAATTGGAAGATGAATGGGCGGCGCGCCGACGGTCTGGCGCTGGCGGCGGCGGTCGCGGAGCGGGCGCGGGCCGGGAAGGGCGAGGCGGCGGGGCGTTGCGAATTGTTGATCTGTCCGCCGGCAACCCTGCTCGCCGAGATCTGCGGGGTCATCGCCGGCAGCGACGTCAGCCTCGGCGGCCAGGACTGCCATCCGGCACCGAGCGGCGCCTTCACCGGCGACATCAGCGCCGAGATGCTGGCCGATGCCGGCTGCAGCCACGTCATCCTCGGGCATTCCGAGCGCCGTTATGGGCATGGCGAGACCGATCTCGAGATCCGCGGCAAGGTCGCCGCCGCGCATCGCGCCGGCCTCGTTGCGGTCCTGTGCGTCGGCGAGACCCGGCCGCAGCGCGAGGCTGGCGAGGCCCTGGCCGTGGTCAAAGCCCAGCTGGCGGGCTCGATCCCGGACGGGCTCGACCGCGACCGGCTGGTCGTCGCCTATGAGCCGGTCTGGGCGATCGGCACCGGGCTCAGCGCCACCCTCGACGATATCGCGGCGATGCATGCGGCGATTCGCGCCGACCTGGCGGCGAATTCGCGCATCCTCTACGGCGGCTCGGTCAATCCGGCGAACGCGGCGCAAATCCTCGGCCTCGCCGATGTCGACGGCGCGCTGGTCGGCGGCGCCAGCCTCGATCCGGACGCGTTCTGGGCAATCGCCTGCTGCGGCTAGCGTTCCGAACCATAGAGCTGGAGCCCATTCCGTTGCCTCGTCGCCCCCGCGAAAGCGAAAGCCGGGGTCCAGGGGCCGATGGCGCGGTGCCTGCGGCTCCCGGTGCCGGCGTTCGCGGGCATGACGGAAAATCACCGATCGCTGCCAAGCCTCAGGTTCGGACCACCAGCAGGTCGGGGTGCGACCGCGAACCATTGGGATCGCGCTCAAAAAATGCGGCGGATCGGCTCGGGAACCAGATCGAGGATTCGGTTCGGCAGCGATTTGAAGCCCTCCAGGCATGCGTTCGCTTGGTCTGCTTCCTGTTTGCCGCTGCGTATCTCTGTCTCTTGTTCCTCCGGTGATGGCTGCGTTGACGCCGTTGAGAAGCTGTAGGAACCAGGATAGTAATACCAGAAATCATACGCATACTTCCGGAATTTGAAGGCCACCACCGTCCAATTGCACGGGTCGGCTTGCGCATACTGGTAAAGAAACTTTAAGTCATTCGCCGCATA
The DNA here is from genome assembly GCA_963755435.1 of uncultured Alphaproteobacteria bacterium. GTDB lineage: Bacteria > Pseudomonadota > Alphaproteobacteria > ATCC43930 > CGMCC-115725 > AP-15. The sequence continues at coordinate 49,677 of CAVWJX010000004.1, read as the reverse complement.
TTGATAATTGTGAATATAACCGTCATGCTGCGCATCCTTGCCCTTGACCAGAACGCGGGTTGCGATCCAACTCTGCATCGCGGTGAATAGGCGTTGCTGGGCGGCAGCGGCGGTCTCGGACGGATCGGCGAGGCACTTGCGGTCGCCCTTCGTCGTTTCGACCGCGTCGTAACAGGTCCTGGCCTCTGTCCATTGCGGGTCGGTGATCGGCGAATCGGCATAAAACGGGCCGATTGCCGCCTGCACATCCTTGATCACGACGGCGCCGAGGTCGCCGGAGACCAAATTGTACGCTGCCAGAAAATCCTGGCGGCGTTGTTCGGCCTGCTGATTGGAATAGGTGTATGCGGCCCATAGGAAGGAAAGCGCGCTCGCCACCGCGCCGAGCGACAGGCCCGTCGAGGCCCAAGATAGCCGCGTCCGCGCGGATTTCCGGCCGCTCTCGGCCGAAGCGGGCCGATCCCCGGCGAGGGGTCCGGGTGGGGAGGAGCCGGCCTCGCCGACCTGGTGGGTGAGCATCGTTGCCCCGCGTCGCTAATTCGCCTCGATGCTGACTATGCGGCGCGACCCTCTCTCTCACATATGAACTAGCTCACACCAGTCGCGGCGATCTTTCCCGGCGTGATCGTGCGGAGCGGATCGGGCGGCGCGGGTCGGGCGGCGTGGGTCGGGCGGCGCGGGTCGGGCGGGCCGGGTCGGGCGGGCCGGCTGCGGCAACCCGCGTTCCCCGGCCGTGCGGCCTGCGGCGCTGCCCCACGCGATCGAGGCGGCGCTGGAAATAGCCCGGCCAACGGGCTAAAACCCGGCGATGATCATTTTGTTGCTCGTCATTCACATCATGGTGGCGATCGCGCTGGTCGCGGTCATCCTCTTACAAAAGAGCGAGGGCGGTGCCCTCGGCATGGGCGGCGGCGGCATGTCGGGGTTCATGACCGGCCGGTCGACCGCGAACCTGTTGACCCGCGCCACCGCGATTCTCGCCGCCGCCTTCATGACCACGAGCGTGCTCCTGGTGGTCATGCACAATCGCCAGCATGCGCCGGTGTCGATCATCGACCAGGGCGGTCCGGCGGTGCCCGCGGTGCCGCTGGCTCCGGCCGCACCCGCCAAGCCCGCCCCGCCCGCACCCGCCCCGGCACCGGCCGGGCCCAGCGCCCCGCTCGCCCACTAACCTCTCGATCGACGCGCTTCGGGCGGACGCGCCCTCGGGTGGACGCGCCCGCGGGTAAGGGGGGCGGTCCGCTCCGCCCCGCGCGCCGCATTTCCGATATCCCGCCTCATTTACCAATATGACGGCGCCGCGCGATGCTGTAAGCTGGGATTCCATGACGCGGTTCATCTTCATTACCGGCGGCGTGGTCTCCTCTCTGGGCAAGGGCTTGTCGGCGGCGGCGCTCGGCGCGCTCTTGCAGGCGCGCGGCTTCAGGGTGAGGCTGCGCAAGCTCGACCCATACCTCAACGTCGATCCGGGCACGATGAGCCCCTATCAGCACGGCGAGGTCTACGTCACCGATGACGGCGCCGAGACCGACCTCGATCTGGGCCATTACGAACGCTATGTCGGGGTCGCGGCGCGGCGCAGCGATTCGGTCACCACCGGGCGGATCTATTCGACCGTGATCGGCCGCGAGCGGCGCGGCGAGTATCTCGGCGCCACGGTCCAGGTGATCCCGCACGTCACCGACGCGATCAAGGAGTTCATCCAGGCCGATCTCGACGACGAGGATTTCGTGCTGTGCGAGATCGGCGGCACCGTCGGCGACATCGAGAGCCTGCCGTTCCTCGAGGCGATTCGCCAGCTCGGCTACGAATTGGGTCGCGAGCGGGTCATGTTCGTGCACCTGACCCTGGTGCCGTACATCCCGGCCGCCGGCGAATTGAAAACCAAGCCGACCCAGCATTCGACCAAGGAATTGCTCGGCCTCGGCATCCAGCCCGATATCCTGTTGTGCCGCTGCGACCGGCCGATCCCGCCGGGCGCGCGCAAAAAGATCGCGCTGTTCTGCAACCTGCGCGAATCCCGGGTCATTCCGGCGCTCGACATCGATACGATCTATGCCGTGCCCGCGGCCTATCACGCCGAGGGGTTCGACCGCGAGGTGTGCCGCCATTTCGGCCTCGACGCGCCCGAGCCTGATCTCGCGCGCTGGCACGAGATCGTCAGCCTGCTGCATCGGCCCGAGGGCCGGGTGACGATCGCCATCGTCGGCAAGTACACCCACCTGCCGGACAGCTACAAGTCGCTGGCCGAGGCGATGACCCATGGCGGGCTCGCCAATAATGTCGGGATCGACCTCGACTGGATCGATTCGGAGGTGTTCGAGGCCGAGGCCGAGGCGGTGCGCCAGCTCGAAGGGGTGCACGGCATCCTGGTCCCGGGCGGCTTCGGCGAGCGCGGCACCCCCGGCATGATCGAGGCGGCACGCTTCGCCCGCGAGCGGCGGGTCCCCTATTTCGGCATCTGCTTTGGCATGCACATGGCGGTGATCGAGGCAGCCCGCGACCTCGCCAACCTGCCCGGCGCCGGGTCGACCGAGTTCGGGCCGTGCCTGCACCCGGTGGTCGGGCTGATGACCGAGTGGACCCGCGGCAACACCATCGAGCGGCGCAATTCGAACGAGGATCTCGGCGGCACGATGCGGCTTGGCGCTTACGACGCGATGCTGGCCCCGGGCAGCCGGGTGGCCGAGATCTACGGCGCCGAGCAGATCAGCGAGCGCCATCGCCATCGCTATGAGATCAATATCGGCTACAAGGACCGGCTGGAGGCGACCGGCTTGCGTTTTTCCGGCATGTCGCCCGACGGCATCCTGCCCGAGATCGTCGAACTGCCCGATCATCCCTGGTATATCGGCGTGCAGTTTCATCCCGAGCTCAAATCGACCCCGTTCGCGCCGCACCCGCTCTTCGCCTCGTTCGTCCGCGCCGCCCGCGACCAGTCGCGGCTGGTGTGAGGAGCGGGCCCTGTCTCCTCGCCATGTCAGGGTCGGCGACATCACCATCGGCAACGACCTGCCGCTGGTGTTCATCATCGGTCCGAACACCTTGGAATCGCGGGCGCATGCGCTGGAAATGAGCGCGGCGCTGGCCGAGATCGCCGGCAAGCTCGGCATCGGCCTGATCTACAAGACCTCGTTCGACAAGGCGAACCGCTCCTCGATCGGCGGCGCCCGCGGCCTCGGGCTCGAAGCCGGGTTGCCGATCCTCGCCGAAGTCAGGGAACGCACCGGCCTGCCGGTGCTGACCGATGTGCACGAGAAGGAGCAATGTGCCCCGGTCGCCGAGGTGGTCGATCTCTTGCAGACGCCCGCCTTTCTGTGCCGCCAGACCGATTTGCTGCTGGCCGCGGGGCTGACCGGCAAGCCGGTCAACGTCAAAAAAGGCCAGTTCCTGGCACCTTGGGACATGGCAAACGTGGCGGCCAAGATCGCCTCGACCGGCAACCAGCAGATCCTCTTATGCGAGCGCGGCGTCAGCTTCGGCTACAACACCCTCGTCGTCGATATGCGCGCCTTGCCGATCATGGCGCGGACCGGCTACCCGGTGGTGTTCGATGCGACGCACGCGGTGGCGACGCCGGGCGGGCTCGGCGACCGTTCCGGCGGCGAGCGTGAATTCGGTCCGGTGCTGGCCCGCGCCGCCGCGGCGATCGGCGTCGCCGCGATATTCATCGAAACCCACCAGGACCCCGACCACGCCCCCTGCGAAGGCCAGACGATGCTGCCGCTGCGCTCTTTGCCGGCGTTGCTCGAGGAGCTGATCGCCTTCGACCGCCTCGCCAAGGCCCGGCCGACGAATGCGACCTCGCAGTCCGAACCATAGGGACGCTGTCGTGCCGAAGGCGCGATGCTAGAATCGCCATAATCTTGTTGCACTCTCGCCCCTCATTCGGCGCCCCCGATCGGGTGCCGCCTTGGCCGGCCGAGGCCTGATCTCGACCTGATAAAAACAGGTGGAACAGGTGCCGCGAGACCGCCGGGGCTGCTTGCGCAGAGGGTGGCATCGGGCGGCGGCGCTCGCCTATAAGATCGGGCATCCTTGCCGGCTTGCAGCAGCAGAGGCGCCATGACCGAAATCGCCGATATCCACGCCCGCGAGATCCTCGACAGCCGGGGCAATCCGACGATCGAGGTCGAAGTGACCCTCGGCGACGGCACGACCGGCCGCGCCGCGGTGCCGTCGGGTGCCTCGACCGGGGCGCATGAGGCGATCGAAAAGCGCGACGGCGGAACCCGCTATGGCGGGCGCGGCGTGCGCCAGGCGGTGGCGGCGGTCAATGGCGAAATCTGCGACGCGCTCTCCGGCTTCGAGGCGGCCGATCAACTCGCCATCGACCGCACCCTGATCGCGCTCGACGGCACCGCGAACAAGGCCCGGCTCGGCGCCAATGCGGTCCTGGGCACGAGCCTCGCCGCCGCCAAGGCCGCGGCACTCGACCTCGGCCAGCCGCTCTACCGCTATGTCGGCGGCGTCTTTGCCCGCACCCTGCCGGCGCCGATGATGAACATCGTCAATGGCGGCGTCCACGCCGACAACCCGATCGACATCCAGGAATTCATGATCATGCCGGTCGGCGCCGCCTCGGTGACCGAGGCGATCCGCGCCGGCTCGGAGATCTTTCACGCGCTGCGCAAAAAGCTCGCCGATGCCGGCTACAGCACCAATGTCGGCGACGAGGGCGGGTTCGCCCCGAACCTCGCCTCGGCCGACGCGGCACTCGGCTTTGTGATGCAGGCGATCGAGGCCGCCGGCTACCGCCCCGGCGACGATGTGGTGCTGGCGCTCGACCCGGCCGCCAGCGAGTTCTACCGCGACGGCGCCTATCACCTGGACGGCAAGACCCTCGATGCCGCGGCACTGGTCGGCTATTGGCGCGACCTCGTTGACCGCTACCCGATCGTCTCGATCGAGGACGGCATGGCCGAGGATGATTGGGACGGCTGGGTCATGCTGAACCGCGAGCTTGGGGCCAGGATCCAGCTCGTCGGCGACGATGTTTTCGTCACCAACCCCGAGCGGCTGCGACAAGGCATCGCCCGTGGTGCGGCCAACGCGCTCCTGGTCAAGGTCAACCAGATCGGGACCCTCTCGGAGACGCTCGAAGCGGTCGAAATCGCCCAGCGCGCCGGCTGGGGTACGGTGTTCTCGCACCGCTCGGGCGAGACCGAAGACACCACGATCGCCGATCTGGCGGTCGCCGCCAACAGCGGCCAGATCAAGACCGGTTCGCTGTCGCGCTCGGACCGGATCGCCAAATACAACCAGCTGATCCGAATCGAGGAGGAGCTGGGCGGTTCCGCGGTTTACGCCGGCCGCTCGGTCCTCGCCCGTCCGCCGGCCGCGCCGCGCGGGGGTTGACGAGCCGGCCTACCGGTGTTCCAGTTGTGCGATGATCGTGATGCGCGAATTGCGGCGGCGGGCGCGGGTCATCGTCGGCCCGGTTCTCGGGATCGTACTGACCGGCTATTTCGCCTACAATCTGGTCGAGGGCGATCGCGGCTTCATCGCCTGGATGCAGCTGACGCGGCAAATCGACGCCCAGAACATCCGGCTCGACCAGCTTCGCGCCGAACGCGCCCAACTCAGGCTGAACGTAGCCGACCTGTCGCCCAACCATCTCGACCCCGATCTGCTCGATGAGCGGGTGCGCGAAACCCTCGACCTCGTCGCCCCGAACGAGCTGGTGATCATGCAGCCATGGGCGCAGCCGGGGGGACCGGCAACAGGTGCCGCGCAACCGTCGCCGGCCAGCGCTCCGGCCGGCTCGCCCGCTCGGTGATTTGTCCTGGTACGACAGGGATTTGATTAGGTCGAGGTTGCAAATTCGCAGATTTGCCACCATCCTCCCGAAGGCTTTCTGGCGGTGGTCTCGGGCAAGCACCCGGAGGGATCGAGATGGCAGCAGCACACCAGGCCCAAGCGGGGGCCGCGCCGGGGGTCAAGCCGGGCGCGATCGCCGAGCTCGACGCCTCGCCGCAAGAGTTGCTCGGATTTTATCGTGATATGCTGCTGATCCGGCGCTTCGAGGAGCGCGCCGGGCAGATGTATGGGATGGGCCTGATCGGCGGCTTCTGCCACCTCTACATCGGTCAGGAGGCGGTGGTCGTCGGCATGCAGGCGGCGCTGAAGCAGGGCGACACGATCGTCACCTCCTATCGCGATCACGGGCACATGCTGGCCTGCGGCATGGATCCCAAGGGGGTGATGGCCGAATTGACCGGGCGGCGCACCGGGTATTCGCACGGCAAGGGCGGCTCGATGCACATGTTCAGCCGCGAGAAGAATTTCTTCGGCGGCCACGGCATCGTCGGCGCGCAGGTGCCGATCGGGACCGGGCTCGGCTTCGCCCACCGCTATCGTGACGACGGGTTGATCTCGGTGACTTATCTCGGCGATGGCGCGATCAACCAGGGCCAGGTTTACGAGAGCTTCAACATGGCCGCGCTGTGGAAGCTGCCGGTCATCTATGTGATCGAGAACAACCGATACGGGATGGGCACCTCGATCGACCGCGCCTCGGCCCGGACCGATCTGTTCCACCGCGGCATGGCGCATGGCATTCCCGGCGAGCAGGTCGACGGCATGAACGTGCTGGCCGTGCACGAAGCCGGGCTCGCCGCCGCCGAGCACGCCCGCTCGGGCCAGGGCCCGCTGATCCTGGAGATGATGACCTACCGCTATCGCGGCCATTCGATGTCCGACCCGGCAAAGTACCGCACCCGCGACGAGGTCGACCGGATGCGCACCGAGCACGATCCGATCGATCACGCGCGCCGTCTGCTGGTCGAGGGCGGGAGCAGCGAGGCGAGCCTCAAAGCGATCGACGCCGAGGTCAGGGCCCGGGTCGCCGAAGCCGCGCAATTCGCCCAGGACAGCCCGGAACCGGACCCGGCCGAGCTGTGGACCGACGTGCTGGTCGACGCCTGAGTTCATAGCGATTAGTCTGTTCGCCGGGATGTGCGCGCCGGACTGCCGCGGGCCGGCCCCGAGGTGCTGCCAAGCGCGCAGGAGACCGTGATAATTCATGGCTAGCGAAGTGCTGATGCCGGCGCTGTCGCCGACGATGACTGAGGGCAAGATCGCGCGCTGGCTGAAGAGCGAGGGCGAGACGGTCAGCGCTGGCGACGTGCTCGCCGAGATTGAGACCGACAAGGCGACGATGGAGGTCGAAGCGGTCGACGAAGGCGTGCTCGCCCGGATCGTCATCCCCGAAGGCACCGAGCATGTCGCGGTCAACACCCCGATCGCGGTGATTGCCGCCAACGGGGAAGACCCGGCCCCGCCAGCGCCGGCCTCGGCGCCGGGTCCGAACGGCCGCGAGCCGCCGCCCACAGCGGCCGATGCGCAGCGGGCGCGGCCGCCGCAGCCAGTTCCGGCGCGGACCCCGCCGGCACCGGCGCACGCGCCGCCGGCGGCGGAGCCCGAATACACCGGCGCCACCCGCACGATCACCGTGCGCGAAGCCCTGCGCGATGCGATCGCCGAGGAGATGCGCCGCGACCCGGCGGTCTTCCTCCTCGGCGAGGAAGTCGCCGAGTACCAGGGCGCCTACAAGGTCAGCCAGGGCCTGCTCGAGGAATTCGGGGCGCGGCGGGTCATCGACACGCCGATCACCGAGCAGGGCTTTGCCGGGCTCGGGGTCGGCGCGGGCTTTGCCGGGCTGCGCCCGATTGTCGAGTTCATGACTTTCAACTTCGCCATGCAAGCGATTGACCAAATTGTAAATTCTGCATCAAAGACGCGCTATATGTCAGGCGGTCAGATGGGTTGCCCGATCGTCTTTCGCGGGCCCAATGGCATCGCCGCGCGGGTCGCCGCCCAGCATTCGCAATGCTATGCCAGCTGGTACGCGCATTGCCCTGGGCTCAAGGTCGTCGCGCCCTATACCGGGGCCGATCACAAGGGCTTGCTGAAATCGGCGATTCGCGACCCGAACCCGGTGGTGTTTCTCGAGCACGAACTGGTTTACGGCGAAAGCTTCGCGGTGCCGGAGGATCCCGAGTTCCTGGTGCCGATCGGCAAGGCGCGGATCGCCCGGGCCGGCACGCAGGTCACGATCGCCGCCTTCTCGCGCATGGTCAAGCTCGCGCTGCAGGCCGCCGAGGAACTTGAAAAGGCTGGGATCTCGGCCGAGATCATCGATTTGCGCAGCCTGCGCCCGTTCGACATCGAGACCGTCGTTGCCTCGGTCAAAAAGACCAACCGGATCGTCGCGGTCGAGGAGGGCTGGCCGTTCGCCGGCATCGGCGCCGAAATCGCGGCGATGATCATGGAACAATGCTTCGACTGGCTCGACGCGCCGTTGCGGCGGATATCCGGCAAGGATGTGCCGCTGCCCTACGCGGCCAACCTCGAGCATCTGGCGGTGCCGCAGATCGAGGACATCGTCGCCGCGGCGCGCGAGGTCGCCTACCGCTAGTTGCTGGGCGCTAGTCGCCGGGCGCTATTCGTAGGTCGCCCGCCGAACCCGAGAAAGAGAACATGCCGATCGAAATTCTGATGCCGGCGCTGTCGCCGACCATGACCGAGGGCAATCTCGCGAAGTGGTTGAAACACGAGGGCGATCAGGTTCGCTCGGGCGAGGTGCTCGCCGAGATCGAGACCGACAAGGCGACAATGGAGGTCGAGGCCGTCGATGATGGCCGGGTCGGCCGAATCCTGGTTCCGGAGGGGACGCAGGGGGTCAAGGTCAACCAGCCGATCGCGCTGTTGCTCGGCGAAGGCGAGGACGCGGCGGCGCTCGCCAATCTCGCCGAGCCGAAGGCTGCACCCGCTCCCGGCGCCACCGGCGCTGCCGGCGACCAAGGAAGAGGCGCCGTCCGCGCAGCTGGAGAGCGCTTCGGCGCAACCCGCCCCGGCCGCCCGCAACGGCGTCGATGGCCGGATCTTCGCCAGCCCGTTGGCGCGGCGCATGGCGCAGCAGGCCGGTCTCGACCTCGCGGCGCTCACCGGGTCGGGCCCGCAGGGGCGGATCGTCAAATCCGACATCGAAGCCGCTCTCGCCGCGTCGCGCCCGGGGTCGCCCGCGGCGCCGCCAACCAGGGCCGCGCCAGTCGCGAGCGCCGCGTCCTTGAGTGCGCCATCTGCCGGAGCGGCCTTAACGAAAGAGCGGGTCGTGGCGCTCGCCGGCAACCCCCCCTATACCGAGCGGCCGTTGAGCGCGATGCGCCGGGTGATCGCCCGGCGGCTGACCGAAGCCAAGCAGACGGTCCCGCATTTCTATCTGACCAGCGATTGCGAGATCGACGCACTGCTCAAGATTCGCACCGAGCTCAACAGCAAATCAAATTCTTATCGGATTTCTCTGAACGATTTTGTGATCCGCGCGGCGGCGCTTGCGCTGCGCCAGGTGCCGGCGGCCAACGCCTCATGGAGCGATGAAGCCATCCTGCTGTGGGACAGCGTCGACATCGCCGTCGCGGTGGCGCTCGATGACGGTCTGATCACTCCAATCGTCAAGCAGGCCGACCGCAAGGGGCTGGCAACGATCGCCGCCGAGACCAAGGATCTGGCCGCGCGCGCCCGCACCGGCAAATTGAAGCTCGAGGAATTCCAGGGCGGCACCTTTTCGATCTCGAACCTCGGTATGTACGGGGTGCGCGAGTTTGCCGCGGTCATCAACCCGCCGCATGGCGGCATCCTGGCGATCGGCGCCGGCGAGCAGCGCGCGGTGGTCAAGGATGGCGCGCTGGCAATCGCCACGGTGATGAGCTGCACCTTGTCGTGCGACCATCGCGCCGTCGACGGCGCCGTCGGCGCGCAGTTCCTCGCCGCCTTCAAAAAGCTGGTCGAGGACCCGCTGACGATGCTGCTGTGAGCGTCAAAGAATGGCCGACAATTCTTTCGACGTGATCGTGCTCGGCAGCGGGCCGGGCGGCTATGTCGCGGCAATCCGCGCGGCGCAGCTCGGCATGAAGGCGGCAGTCGTCGAGCGCGACCAGCTCGGCGGGATCTGCCTCAATTGGGGGTGCATCCCGACCAAGGCGTTGCTGCGCAGCTCGGAGATCTACCATCTGCTGCATCACCTTGATCAATACGGCTTTTCGGCGAAAGACATCCGCTTTGACGCCGCCAAGGTGGTGGCCCGCTCGCGCGCGGTGGCCAAGCAGCTGTCGAACGGCGTCGGCTACCTGTTGAAAAAGAACCGGGTCACGGTCATCGACGGACACGGGCGGCTGGCCGGCAAGGGACGGTTGGCGGTCGAAAAAGACGGCAATCCGGTGGCCGATCTCGCCGCTGCGCACATCATCCTGGCGACCGGAGCGCGCGCCCGCGCCCTGCCCGGGCTCGAACCCGACGGCGAGCGGGTGTGGAGCTACAAGGAAGCGATGGTGCCGCCGGCGATTCCGAAATCGCTGCTGGTCATTGGCTCGGGCGCGATCGGAATTGAATTTGCCAGTTTTTACCGGGACATGGGAGCCGATGTTACAGTCGTCGAGATGCTCGACCGAATATTGCCGGTCGAGGACGAGGAAATCTCCGTATTCGCTCGCAAGTCTTTTGAAAAGCAAGGAATTAAGATCCATACCGGAGCCACGGTCAAGGCATTGGACCGCTCCGGCGAGCAGATCAGCGCCCGGATCGAGGCCGCCGGAAAGGCGCTCGCAACGACTGTCGACAAGGTGATCCTCGCGGTCGGGATCGTCGGCAATGTCGAGGATATCGGCCTCGAAAACACCAAAGTCGAGGTGCAACGCACCCATGTCGTGGTCGACGAGTGGCTGCGCACCGGCGAACCCGGAATCTACGCGATCGGCGATCTGGTCGGCCCGCCATGGCTGGCGCACAAGGCGAGCCACGAGGGGGTGATCTGTGTCGAGCACATTGCCGGGGTCAACGACGTGCATCCGCTCGACATTCGCAACATCCCGGCCTGCACCTATTGCCGGCCGCAGGTGGCCAGCGTCGGCCTGACCGAACAGGCCGCCAAGGCCGCCGGCTACGAGATCAAAATCGGTCATTTCCCCTTTATCGGCAATGGCAAGGCAATCGCGCTCGGCGAGCCCGAGGGAATGGTCAAGACCGTGTTCGACGGCAAGACCGGCGAGCTGCTCGGCGCGCATATGATCGGGGCCGAGGTCACCGAGTTGATCCAGGGCTACACGATCGCCAAGACGCTCGAAACCACCGAAGCCGAATTGATCGCGCACGATCTTTCCGCACCCGACCCTGTCGGAGACTATGCACGAGGCCGTGCTTGACGCTTATCGGCGCGCCATCCACTTCTAGCCGATGAACCCTGCGTCCGCCACCGGCGCGCCGGCGCCGCTGCGTCATCCGGAAAAGGCCGGCCGGCCGGCAAATCCAATCCCGCGCAAACCCGATTGGCTGCGGGTCAAGGCGCCTGGCTCGCCCGAGCACCAGGCGACGCGCCGACTGATGCGCGAACTCAAGCTCAACACCGTGTGCGAGGAAGCCGGCTGCCCCAATATCGGCGAGTGCTGGAAAGAGCGCCACGCGACGGTGATGATCCTCGGCCGGGTGTGCACCCGCGCCTGCGCCTTTTGCAACGTCGCGACCGGCCGGCCGGAGCGCCTTGACGCCGATGAGCCCGAGCGGGTCGGCACCGCGGTGGCCGCACTCGGCCTCGCCCATGTCGTCGTCACCTCAGTTGACCGCGACGATCTCGAAGATGGTGGTGCCGACCAGTTTGCGCGGACCATCGCGGCGATCCGCGTGGCCGCGCCCGGCGCCACGATCGAGGTTCTGACCCCCGATTTCCTGCACAAGGCGGGGGCGCTCGAACAGGTCGTCGCGGCGCGGCCCGACGTGTTCAACCACAACCTCGAAACCGTGCCGCGTCTTTACGCCGCGGTCAGGCCCGGCGCCCGATACTTCCACTCGCTGCGGCTGCTCGATCAGGCCAAGCGGCTCGACCCGGCGCTGTTCACCAAATCGGGGATCATGGTCGGGCTCGGCGAGGACAAGGCCGAAATCTTGCAGGTGATGGATGATCTGCGCGCGGCGCAGGTTGATTTCCTGACGATCGGGCAATATCTGCAGCCGACCCCAAGACATCATTCGATCGACCGCTTTGTGCCGCCCAACGAATTCGAAAGCTATCGCCGCCTAGCCCTCGGCAAGGGCTTTCTGTTGGTGTCGGCCTCGCCGTTGACCCGCTCCTCCTATCACGCCGGCTCGGACTTTGCGCGGTTGCGCGAGGCCCGCACAGCCGCTCTCGGCAGCGCCGGCTGACGCTGCTGCGATGCCGACTCATGCCGAGCAGCGTGTCCTGCCCTACCGGCCGGAGCAGCTTTTTGCGCTGGTCGCCGATATCGAGCGCTATCCCGAATTTCTGCCTTGGTGTACCGGCGCGCGGATTCGCGAACGCAGCGCCAATCTCGTCGTCGCCGATCTGATCATCGGCTTCAAAATATTTCGCGAACGCTTTACCTCGCGGGTGATGCTCGACCCGCCGCGCAACATTGGCGTGACTTACGCCGAGGGTCCGTTTCGTTACCTGAACAACCACTGGACCTTTACCCCGGTGGCCGAGGGCTGCCGCATCGATTTCTTTGTCGATTTCGAGTTCAAATCGCGGCTGATGCAGAAGGTCATCGAGGTGCTGTTCAGCGAGGCGGTGCGCCGCATGGTCGGCGCCTTTGAAAAGCGCGCCCGCGACCTCTACGGCGCTCCGGCCACGAGTGGCGCCCGGGAGCCGGCGGACTGAGGCAACGCTTCTGTCCGAATGCCGCGGCTTCTATGGTGGCCGCCGGAACGATTGGCGCGCAGCCCTCGGGAGCAGAACCAAATGCCGCAAAAAACCGTGGTTTACGCCAGCGTCGGGCCTGAACTGACGCAGTACGACCTCGATGTCGACGAGGCGCGCCTGACGCGGCGCGGCACGATCAGCCTGCCGGCCAATGTACACTACGCCTGGCCGCATGCTTCGCGAGAAGCCCTCTATGTCGCGTCGAGCGACAGCGCGTCCGGGATCGGCGGCGTGGTCGGCCAGCGCCACAATGTGACCGCCTTGCGCACCGATCCGGCGACCGGCGCGCTGAGCCAGCACGGCAGCCCGATCGCGCTGCCGACCCGGCCGATCCATATGACCAGCGACATTCCGTCGCGGAATCTGCTGGTGGCATTCAGCAATCCGAGCGGGCTGCGGGTTTATCGGATCAACGAGGATGGCACGCCCGGCACGGAAGTTGTGCAGCAAGAGCCGATCGACCCCGGCATTTACGGGCACCAGGTGCGAGTCAGCCTCGACAACCGGCTGGCGATCCTGGTCACTCGCGGCCACGACGCGGCCGGGACCAAGCCCGAGGAGCCGGGGGCGCTGAAGGTGTTCCGCTATCGGAACGGGAATTTGACCGGCGAGGTGTCGGTCGCTCCCAATCGCGGCTTTGGCTTTGGCCCGCGCCACCTCGATTTTCATCCCGCCAAGCCCTGGGTTTATGTGTCGCTCGAGCGGCAGAACCGGCTCGACATGTTCGTGCGTGACGGCGAGGCCCTGTCGCCCGAGCCGCGGTTCTCGAAAGGCACCTTGGGCGAGCCCGACAACATTCGCGGACGGCAGGTCGCCGGCACCGTTCACGTTCACCCGAACGGCCGCGTTGTCTATGTCGCCAACCGCGCTTCGAGCACGGTTGAGCAGGGTGGAAAGCGGCTTTTTGCCGGCGGCGAGAACACGCTGGCGGTCTTTGCCATCGATCCTGAAACCGGCGAGCCCCACCCGATCCAGCATGTCGAGACGCGGGGCATCCATTGCCGCACATTTCACATCGATCCGAGCGGCCAAGTCCTTGTCGCCGCGCACATTATGGGGCTACCGGTCCGGGATGGCGAGGCCCTGCGCGAAGTCCCGGCCTGCCTCTCGGTGTTTCGTATCGGTGGCGACGGCAAACTCGACTTCGTGCGCAAATACGATGTCGAGGTCGGCGACCGGCAGATGTTCTGGATGGGGATGGTATAAGGCGGCACCTGCCGAAGGGGGAGCCGGCAATGGCGAGCGAACCCCGAGGGGTTGCCGGCGCCCTGCTTCAAACCACCGGGAGCGGTCGCAGTGGTGGGGAAGGGGGCTCGACCCCGATCGGGTCGCCGGGCTTGACTTCGCCCTCGGCCAAGACGATGCCCATGATCCCGGCCTTGCGCACCAAATTGCCGTGCGCGTCGCGGTCGAGGGTCGCGGCCATCAGCCCCTTTTCGATCCGGTCAAGCTGGGCGCAGGGGTTGCGCAGCCCGGTCACCTCGACCACGGCGCTGGCGCCGAGATGGAGGCGGGTCCCGGCGGCGAGACCGAGCAGGTCGATGCCGCGAGTGGTGACGTTCTCGCCCATCGCGCCGGGCAGCACGGCAAAGCCCGCCGCGCGCAATTCGTCGTGAAGTTCGGCGTGGATCAGGTGCACCTGGCGCAGATTGGGCTGGGTCGGATCGCGCGCCACCCGCGAGCGGTGCCTGACCCTGGTGCCCTGATGGGCGTCGCCCTCGACGCCGAGCCCGGTCACCAGGCGAATGCTGTCCTGGTTCGGCTTTGCCAGGCTGTGCCGCGGACTGCGGCTGACCGCGATCACGATCGCCCCCATCGGCTTGCCCTCCGGCAATTATTCGGCGGCGGCCGGCCGTGGGCGCGGCAGAATGGTGGCGTAGAGCTCGGGGCGCTGCCATTGCGACAAGAGGCCCTGCTTGGTGCCGCAATCAGGCGTCTTGTCGTTGCCGTCCCAGCCGGCGCGCAATTCGCGCACCCGGTCGAGGCTGATGCTGACCACCGACATCCCGACATTGATGCTTTCGAAATGGGTACGCTCCGGCCCGGCGATGATCGCCAGCCCGCGCTCGGTTGCCGGGTCGAAAATATTGCGGGTCGAGACCACCAGCGCCAGATTTTCGATCGCCCGCGCCCGCAACAGGGTGTGCCAGGTCTCCCACAAATTGCCGCCGCCGCTGAGCCCGGCCGGCAGAAAGATGATCTCGGCGCCGCGCAGGGCCAACGCCCGCGAAACTTCGGGCATGTAGACCTCACTGCACATGCCGAGGCCGACTTTGCCATGCGCCGTGTCGAAGACCGGAAATTCGTTGCCCGGGACCCACTCGAACTCCCATACCCCGCCGCCGCCGGTGCGGCTGGAATAGATCCATGGGCCGTTCGGATGGGTGCGGCGGTAGCGCACCGGCCGGCGCCCGTCGGGATAGGCCATGCACGTCAGGTTGTAGGCGGTTCGTTTGGCGGCATCGATCGGCTCCATCGTGCCAAAGACAACATGGGTCGCAAATCTGTGGGCCGCCTCGGCGATCCGGGCCGACGGGTCATAGGTTGCCGGCATCCGCCACGGACCCGGATAGGATTCCGGAAAGCAGACGAAATCGGCGCCTTCGCCGGCGGCGCGCTCGATCCAACGGATTGCGTCGTCGAGGTTTTTGGCGTCGTCCGGCGGCGGGTTGGTCCGCGGCTGGACCACGGCGATGTTGAATCTGCTCATTCGAATCGTCTCCTCCTAACCACGTGCCGCGGTGGCGAGCAGCTCGAGCGCCAGCCGCAGGGCAGCGTCGCGCACCGCGGCACGATCGCCTGGAAAGATCCGCTGCTCGGTTCTGGCGGGCCTGCCGCGCTGCGCCAGGCCGACATGGACGAGGCCGACCGGCTTGTCGGCGCGGCCGCCGCCGGGGCCGGCGACGCCGGTGACCGACACCGCGAGATCGATCGGGGCATGCGCCAGCGCACCCTCGGCCATCGCCGCGGCGGTCTCGGCGCTGACCGCGCCATGCCGGGCGATCATCTCGGCGGGCACCCCGAGCAACTCCGCTTTGGCCTGGTTCGAATAGGCGACGAACCCGCGCTCGACGACATCGGACGACCCGGCGATCGCAGTCAATGCAGCGGCGACGAAGCCGCCGGTGCAGGATTCGGCGGTCCCGACACGCCAGCCGCGCGCCCGGCAGGCATCGAGCACCGAAGACGCGAGATCGAGGATTTCACGGTCGAACACCGAATGCTCCGCCAATCGGCCGAGCAGCGCCGACCAAGACAGGGCAGCGTAAGCCGCCGCCAGCAGATCGTCGAGCATGATGCCGAAGCCGCCATGGATATGACGGTCAGCCCAGCGCACCGGCCACGGCTTCCAGATGTCGAAGATGCGGAACAGCACAAAGGCGAGCGCCCAGGCCGACGGGATCGCGGGACGCGGCCAGCAACACCAGCCATTGCGCGGCGACCTCGTCGACGACGATCGCACCGGGATCGGCGATGCCGCTCGCCTTGGCGACGGTCGCGGCCGCCCACCAGCCGGCGAGGAACACGATCGCCGCGGCGATGGCGAGGCCCGGCGCGCCCCAGAAATGCTCGATCGCCCAGGCGACCGGCAGAGCGGCGAGCGAGCCCCAGCTGCCCGGCGTAATCGGCAGCAGGCCGGCGCCGAACCAGGTTGCGACCACGACCGCCGGATGCCACGGCGGCAGGCAAAGATGGCGTTCGCCCGGCAAGGTAATGTCGCGAACTCAGCTTTCCAGCGCGTCACGACCGGGGTTATCCCGCTCATCCACGCGGCCGCGAAGCCCGAGGATGGCCGGATCAAGCCGGGCCATGACGAGGTGGGGACCGTTCTGCAGGCATCTACAGCGGCAGGCGGATTGTGGCAACGGCTTGCGCGGCGATGCCCTCGGCGCGGCCGGTGAAGCCGAGCCGGTCGGTCGTCGTCGCCTTGACGCTGACGCGGTCGGCGGCGATGCCGAGGATCGCGGCGACCCGCTCGACCATCGCAGCGCGATGCGGGCCGATCCTGGGCCCTTCGCAGATGATCGTCGCGTCGACCGCGGCGACGATGCCGCCGCGCGCCTGCACCAGTTCGGCGGCGTGGCGCAAAAACTGGTCGGACGATGCCCCGCGCCAGCGCGGGTCGCTCGGCGGGAAATGCATGCCGATGTCGCCGGCGCCGATCGCTCCCAAAACTGCGTCGGTCAATGCATGGAGTCCGACATCGGCATCGGAATGGCCGACCAGCGCGGCGTCGTGCGGGATTTCGACGCCGCAGACAAAGACCCGGTCGCCCGGCCCGAAAGCGTGCGCGTCAAATCCCTGCCCGACGCGCACATCGCCCTGCCGCGCCGCGATCAGCCGCTCGGCGGCGGCGAGATCTTCCGCGGTCGTCAGTTTCAGATTGTCCTCGCTGCCAGCGACCTGGAGCGGGGTCATGCCGGCCGCCTCGGCGACGGCCGAATCATCGGTCAGCTGGTGCCCGGCGGCGGCGCGGTGGGCGGCGAGGATCGCCTCGAAGTGAAAGCCTTGCGGGGTTTGCGCGCGCCACAATTGGGTGCGGTCGACCGTGCCCCGGATCGCCCCGGTCTCCGCGCGCTTGATCGTGTCGCGCAACGCAAGGCAAGGGATCGACGCCGGGCCGCGCTCGAGCCCGGCAATGACCCGGTCGATCAGCGCGGCGTCAGCAAATGGCCGCGCCCCGTCGTGGATCAGCACATGCGCCGGCCGATACGGCGCCAGAGCCTCGAGCCCGAGTCGCACCGAATCCTGCCGGGTGGCGCCGCCGGCGACCGGTGGCAAGATCGAGAGGCCGGCGACCGCGCGATCGAACACGGCGCGGTCCTCGGGGCGAATCGCCACCAGCACTCCGGTTACCCGCGGATGCAAGGCCAACGCGGCCACGGCGTGACGCAGCACCGTGGCCCCAGCCAAGGGCATGTATTGTTTGGGCAGGTCACCGCCGAACCGGCTACCCCGGCCGGCCGCGACGACGAGCGCGTAGACGCTACTCATGCACGAAACTAGCGCACCAGCCGCGGTTTCGCCAACTTCGGGCGCGGCCTCGGTTTATGTTGCACTGCAAAAGGAAACGGATTACTATCTGCCTAATCTATAGGCATGTACTGTTCTTGCTTAGATCATGGGCATTCAGCTCGGCTCTCTGACCCTCGAAGCCCCGGTGATTCTGGCGCCGATGTCGGGCGTCACCGATCTGCCGTTTCGCCGGCTGGTCAAGCGCCTGGGCGCGGGTCTCGTCGTCTCCGAGATGATCGCCAGCGAGGCGATGATCCGCCAGACCCGGCAGTCGATGACCATGGCCAAGAGCTGCGCCGAGGAACAGCCGATGGCGGTACAGCTCGCCGGCTGCGATCCGCAGGTCATGGCCGAGGCGGCGAAGCTCAACGCCGACCGCGGCGCCCGCCTCATCGACATCAATTTCGGCTGCCCGGTCAAGAAAGTGGTGGGCGGCCATGCCGGTTCGGCGCTGATGCGCGACGAGCGCCAGGCCGCGCGCATTCTCGAAGCCACGGTCAACGCGGTCGACCTGCCGGTCACCTTGAAGATGCGCACCGGCTGGGACGAGCGGAACCGCAACGCGCCAAATCTCGCCCGGATTGCGCAAGCCTGCGGCATTCGCATGATTAGCGTGCACGGGCGCACCCGCTGCCAGCTCTACACCGGGTCGGCCGATTGGGCCTTCATCCGCCGGGTCAAGGACTGCGTGACCGTCCCGGTCGTTGCCAATGGCGACATCGTCACCCTCGCGGACGCCGAGCGGGCGCTGGCGCAATCGGGCGCCGACGGGTTGATGATTGGCCGCGGTGCCTATGGCCGGCCGTGGTTCGTGGCACAGGCGATCGCCTGGCTGCAAAGCCGCCGCCATGTCCCCGACCCCACGCTCGAGGCGCAGCGCGACATCGTGTTCGAGCACTACGAGGCAATGCTGGTCCATTATGGCAGCGAGGTCGGCTCGCGCATCGCCCGCAAGCATGTCGCCTGGTATTCAAAAGGGCTGCCGGGTTCGGCCGAGTTCCGCGCAGCAGTCAACCAGACGGTCGACCCGGCGCGGGTGAAGGCGCTGATCGGCGCGTTCTACGAGCCGCTGTTGGCCCGGCAGGCGGCATGATCAAGGCGCCCTTCCGGCGGCGCGGCGCCTCGCCGCGGCCGGTTGCCGAGACCCAGCCCGACGCCGCCGCAGTGCTTACTGCGCTTGCCAGCCCGGTGATCGTCATCGACCGCAGCGGCGAAATCCGCCTGGTCAACACCGCGGCCGAGCAATTCTTCGGCCTCGGCGCCTCGGCGCTGCGGGGCAGCGCGCTCGCCGATCTCGTCGTCCCGCGCAGCCCGCTCCTGGAGCTGGTCGAAGCGGTCTGGGGCAGCGGCAACACGATCTCGGAATACGACATGCCGCTTGAAGGCGTGCGGTTCGGCAGCCGTTCGGTCACGATCCAAGGGGCGCTCGCCGGGGAAGCCGCCGACGTGCTGGTGCTGACCCTGCACGAGCGCTCGATGGCCGACAAGGTCGACCGCCAGCTGACCCACCGCAACGCCGCCCGCTCGATGACGGCGATGGCGGCAATGCTGGCGCACGAGGTCAAGAACCCGCTATCCGGGATCCGCGGCGCAGCCCAGCTGCTGGAGCAGGATGCCGACGCGGCCGGGCGCGAGCTGACCCGCCTGATCTGTGACGAGACCGACCGCATCGTCGCCCTCGTCGACCGCATGGAAGCGTTTTCCGACCACCGTCCGATCGAGCGCGAAGCAGTCAACATTCACGAGGTGCTCGAGCGGGTGCGCAAGCTGGCGCAGTCGGGCTTCGCCCGCCACGTCCGCTTTGTCGAGGGCTACGATCCCTCGCTGCCGGCGGCGCACGGCAATCGCGACCTCTTGGTCCAGGTGTTCCTGAATATCGTCAAGAACGCCGCCGAGGCGGTGTCGGGCGCCGATGGCGAGATCGTCTTGACCACCGGCTACCGCCACGGGCTGCGGCTCGCCGGTCCGGCCGGGGAAGGCCGCCGTCAGCTGCCGCTGATGGTGGCGGTCAGCGACAACGGGTCGGGCATTCCCGAGGACATGCGTCCCTATCTGTTTGATCCGTTTATAACGACCAAGCGCAACGGAACTGGCCTTGGTCTTGCATTGGTGGCCAAGGTTATCGGTGACCACGGCGGCGTCATTGAATTTGACAGCCAGCCCCGCCGAACCGTGTTCCGGGTGTTTCTGCCGGTGGTCGCGCAAGACGGTATCGGGTGATGACCTCGACGATCCTGGTGGCCGACGACGATCGCGCGATCCGGATGGTGCTCAACCAGGCGCTGCTCCGGCTCGGGCACGAGGTGCGGATGACCGGCAACGCCGCCACCCTGTGGCGCTGGATCGCCGACGGCGATGGCGATCTGGTGATCACCGATGTGATCATGCCGGACGAAAACGGCCTCGATCTGATCCCACGCATCAAAAAGATCCGCCCCGAATTGCGGATCATCGTGATGAGCGCCCAGAACACCTTGCTCACCGCGGTCAAGGCGACCGAGCGCGGGGCGTTCGAATACCTGCCCAAGCCCTTCGACCTGCGCGAACTCGTCATGGTCGTCGAGCGCGCGCTGACCGCCCCCCATGACGGCGCGGCAAACGGCGGCGAGGACGACATCGAGGAGCAGCTGCCGCTGATCGGCCGCTCGCCGGCGATGCAGGAGATCTATCGCATCGTCGCCCGGCTGATGGGCACCGATCTGACGGTGACGATCATGGGCGAGAGCGGCACCGGCAAGGAACTGGTTGCCCGCGCGCTGCACGATTACGGCAAGCGGCGCGATGGCCCGTTTGTTCCAATCAACATGGCAGCGATCCCGCGCGAGCTGATCGAAAGCGAGCTGTTCGGCCACGAAAAGGGCGCCTTCACCGGGGCGACCGCGCGCAGCATGGGCCGCTTCGAGCAGGCGCAGGGCGGCACCTTGTTTCTCGATGAGATCGGCGACATGCCGCTCGAGGCACAGACCCGGCTCTTACGAGTGTTGCAGGAGGGCGAATTCACCGCGGTGGGCGGGCGGGTCCCGATCCGCGCCGATGTCCGGGTCATCGCCGCCACCCATCACGATCTGCGCCACCTCATTCGCCAGGGGCTGTTCCGCGAAGATCTGTTCTACCGCCTGAACGTCGCGCCGATCCGCCTGCCGCCCCTGCGCGAGCGCAGCGCCGACATCCCGGCGCTGGTGCGGCATTTTTCGGCCTTGGCGGTGCGCGAAGGATTGCCGCCGAAGCGGCTCGACGAGGTCGCGATGGAGCGGCTGCGCGCCTATCGCTGGCCCGGTAATGTGCGCGAGCTCGAAAATCTGATCCGGCGATTGGCCGCCCTCTACTCGCAAGAGGTGATCGGCGCGGCGATCATCGATGCCGAGCTCGGCGATGCGCCGGCGGCTGCCGACGCGGTTGACATCCCGGGCGGCGAGGGGCTCGGCGGTGCGGTCGAACGTCACATCAGAGGCTATTTTGCCGCGCATAAGGGCGGGTTGCCGGCGGCCGGGCTCTACGACCGGATCCTGCGCGAAGTCGAGCGGCCGTTGATCGTCCTGACCTTGGGTGCGACGCGCGGCAACCAGATCAAGGCCGCCCATCTGCTCGGCCTCAACCGCAACACCTTGCGCAAGAAGATCCGCGAGTTGGACATTCCGGTCGTGCGTGGCTTAAAATAAGCTTGCTGCGCCTGCGGTTCGTGGGCCGCCAGGCCGTCGCCCGGGCGATTTTGCCGGGACCGGCCGAGGCGGTGGACCCGGGCCCGAGCACCTCGCGGCGATTTCCGGGTCGAGGTTTTGCATGAAAGCGACGCGGCGGGTTCGGCGATGGGCCGGCCGTATCGGCCTGCGGCACACGCTCGCCTTTGGCCTGTCGACGGCGGCCCTGGCCTCGGGAGTTGCGACATATCTGGCGCTGACCGGAACCCTGCCGTTCGGTCCGCACCCCGATGCCGTCCTCTCCCTGCTCAATCTCGATCTTGTCCTGCTGCTGGCGCTGGGCGCGCTGATCGCCAAGCGTCTCTTGCAAGTGTGGGCCGAGCGGCGGCGCGGCCTGGCTGGTTCGCGATTGCAGATCCGACTGGTGGTGCTGTTCAGCCTGATCGCGCTGCTACCGACGATCATCGTCGCGGTGTTCTCGTATCTATTCTTCAGCTACGGCGTCGAATCCTGGTTCAGCGACAAGGTGCGCACGGCCATCTCCGAATTGGTGGTGGTCGCCGAAGCCTACCTGCACGAGCACCAGCAGGCGATTCGCGCCGATGCCCTGGCGATGGCCAACGACCTCAATCGCAACGCCGCCGAGCTCGAGCTCGATCCGCGGCGGCTGGAGCAGGTGGTGTCGGCGCAGGCGGCCTTGCGCGGGCTGACCGAAGCCATGGTCTTCGACCGCGCCGGCCATGTGCTGGCGCGTTCCAGCCTGTCATTCGCGCTCGGCTTCGAACCGGTGCCGAGCGATGCGATGCAGGTCGCCGATCAAGGCGACGTCGCGATCATGACCAACGACAACGATGACCGGGTGCGCGCGCTGGTTCGTCTCGACGGCTTCGGCCACGTCTATCTCTATGTCGGCCGTTATATCGAGGCGCGCGTGCTGAACCACATCGAGGAGACGCAGCTCGCCGCAGCGCAATACCAGAAGATGGAAAGTCAGCGATCAGGGTTCCAGGTGACGTTCGCCCTGATATTCCTGATGGTGGCGATGCTGTTCCTGGTCGCCGCGGTGGCAATCGGGATTCATTTTGCAACCCAGCTCGCGGTCCCGATCAGCCGCCTTGCGGTCGCCGCCGAACAGGTGCGTGCCGGCGATCTGGCGGCGCGAGTGCCCGAGGGCGAGAAGGATGACGAGCTCGCCTCGCTAAGCCGCGCTTTCAACCGGATGACCAATCAGATCGAAAGCCAGCAGCGCGAGCTCAGGGAGGCCAATCGGCAGCTTGACGATCGGCGCCGCTTTACCGAAACGGTGCTGACCGGCGTCTCGGCCGGGGTGATCGGGCTCGATCGAAACGGCCGGGTCAATTTGCCCAACCGCTCGGCTTCGGCCCTGCTCGGGGTCGATCTCGAACTGTCGATTGGGCAGGACTTGGCCGAGGTCGCGCCCGAGATGGCAGCGTTGCTGGGCGAGGCCGAGCGCCGCCCTGACCGCCTGGCGCAATCGCAGGTTCAGCTGGTCCGCGGCAACAGCACCCGCACCCTCCTGGTGCGCATCGCCGCCGAGCACGGCGAGCACGAGATTAGCGGCTTTGTCGTGACCTTTGACGATATCACCGAATTGCTGTCGGCACAGCGCAAGGCGGCCTGGGCCGACATCGCCCGGCGCATCGCCCACGAGATCAAGAACCCGCTGACCCCGATCCAGCTGGCGGCCGAACGGCTGCGCCGCCGTTATCTGAAGGAGATCAAACAGGACCCCGAGACCTTTACCATCTGTACCGACACGATCATCCGCCATGTCGGCGACATCGGCCGGATGATCGACGAATTCTCGTCATTCGCGCGGATGCCGGCGCCGGTGCTCAAACCGGAGAACCTGGTTGAGATCGTGCACCGCGCTGTATTCTTGCAGCGCACCGCGCACCGCGAGATCGACTTCGAGACCAGCTTTCCGGATGGCCCGGTCGCAGTCAACTGCGATTCCCGCCTGGTCGGGCAGGCGGTGATCAACATCGTCAAGAACGCGATCGAGGCGATCGGGGCGCGAATCACCGAGCACGCGGGCGCGGCCGCCGGCCAGATCCGCGTATCGGTCGTCGAGGCCGCGGGCCAGGCAGCGGTTATCGTCGAGGACAACGGTAACGGCCTGCCGCGCCACGGCCGCGAGCGCCTGACCGAGCCCTATGTGACGACGCGGGCGAAGGGGACCGGCTTGGGCCTCGCCATCGTCAAGAAGATCATGGAAGATCACGGCGGCGAGCTGGTGCTGGAAGACGGGGAGCCGGAGGGGGCGCGGGTCAAGCTCGTGTTCGCCGCCGAGGCCCGCACGGCGGAATGTCCGGACGGCGCCGACCAGAAATTGGAGTTGAGTGCGGTCGGCCATGGCGCATGACATCCTGATCGTCGACGACGAAGCCGACATCCGCCTGCTGATCGCGGGCGTGCTGAAGGACGAGGGCTACGCCACCAGGGAGGCGGCCGACAGCACCCAGGCACTGGCCGTGATCCACGCCCGGCAACCGACCTTGGTCATTCTCGACATCTGGCTGCAAGGCAGTGAGCTCGACGGGATCGAGATCCTCGGGCTGCTGCGCGCCGAGATGCCGGCGGTGCCGGTGGTCATGATCAGCGGGCACGGGACGATCGAAACCGCGGTCGAGGCGATCAAGATTGGGGCCTACGATTTCATCGAGAAGCCGTTCAAATCGGATCGGCTGCTGCTGGTCGTCGAGCGCGCGATCGAGGCAGCGTTGCTCCGCCGCGAGAACGAGGAGCTTCGGCTGCGCGCCGGCGGCGATCTCGACCTGATCGGAGCTTCGCCGTTGGCCAACCAGTTGCGCCAGCAGATCGACAAGGCGGCGCCGACCGGCAGCCGGGTGCTGATCACCGGACCGCCCGGCGCTGGCAAGGAGGTCGTCGGCCGGCTGTTGCATCTGCGCTCGCGCCGCGCCAAGGGGCCGTTCGTCCCGGTCAATTGCGCGACGATGCGGCCGGAGCGGCTCGAAATCGAGCTGTTCGGCACCGAGACCGGCATCGACGGGGCGCCGCGCAAGGTCGGCACCTTCGAGCGGGCGCATGGCGGAACCTTGTTCCTCGACGAGGTCGCCGACATGCCGCTCGAAACCCAGGGCAAGATCGTGCGCGTGCTGCAGGAGCAGACCTTCGAGCGAATCGGCGGGGCGAGCCGGGTCGAGGTCGATGTCCGGGTCGTCGCCTCGTCCAATCGCGAGTTTCCTGCCGAGATCGGCGGCGGCCGGTTCCGCGAGGATCTGTTCTATCGGCTCAACGTCGTGCCGATCAAAGTGCCGCCGCTGCGCGACCGGCGCGAGGACATCCCGCTGATGGCCCGCCATTTTATGGCGCGCTCCTCGGAAGCCGCGCGGCTAACCCCGCGCGAATTGGGCGAGGACGCGATGGCGGCCCTGCAGGCCTATTCCTGGCCCGGCAATGTGCGCCAGCTGCGCAACGTCATCGATTGGCTCCTGATCATGGCGCCAGGCGAAGCGCACGAGCCGGTGCGCGCCGACATGCTGCCGAACGAGATTACCGCAATCGCACCGACCGTGGTCAAGCTGGACCGGGGCAGCGAGATCATGACCTTGCCTTTGCGCGACGCGCGCGAAGTGTTCGAGCGCGAATATTTGTTGGCCCAGGTGACCCGCTTCGGCGGCAACATCTCGCGCACCGCAGCCTTTGTCGGCATGGAGCGCTCGGCCTTGCACCGCAAATTGAAGTCATTGGGTTTGTTCGGCAACGACCGCCCGCTCAAGGTCGGAACCTGAGCGATGCCAGCGATCAGCCGAAATTTCCGCAAATTCTATCCAGCGTATCCGGTGGCGTCCGGATGAACGCAGCGCTTTCGTCGGGCCTGGTGCGACCGCGTGCGATCCTGTTCGATTGGGACAACACGCTCGTCGACAGCTGGGCGACAATTCACGAAGCGCTGAACCTGGTCATGGCGGCGATGGACAAGCCAGCCTGGACACTGGCCGAGACCAAGGCCCGGGTACGGCTCAGCCTGCGCGAAAGCTTCCCGGTGCATTTCGGCGCGCGCTGGGAGGAGGCCAGAGACATCTATCTCGATCGCTTTCGTGCGATCCACCTCGAACGGCTGACGCCATTGCCGGGCCGCGGGGAACTGCTCGGTCGGCTCTCCGGGGAGGGCATCTTTCTCGGGCTGGTCAGCAACAAGACCGGTGCGCTGTTGCGCCGCGAGGCCGTTCACCTCGGCTGGTCGCGTCATTTCGGCAAGATCGTCGGCGCCGGCGACGCCGAGGTCGACAAGCCCGACGCCGCCCCGGTCCGGCTGGCGCTGGCGCCGAGCGGGGTTGCGGCGGGGGCCGCCGTGTGGTTTGTCGGTGACACCGGCGTCGACATGGAGTGTGCCCGAAATAGCGGCTGCGTGCCGGTTTTGCTGGGGGGCGAGCCAACTTCGCAGGAGCTGCGCGACTGCACGCCACGCCTGGTGTTTGCCGAACCCGCGGCGCTGTTTCAATTTATCCGGGGCTTGTGATTCACCTTGGCGAGCCCATCTTCGTACCGGCAGCCCGGCAGCTTCACCCGGTGCTGACCGTTTTGGCGTGAGTTGGGCCAACTCGGCTCCAAAAAGCGAATGGGGGATACCCATGTCTGCGGAGAAATTGCAAAATGTGCAGGACGTGTTTCTCAATCACGTCCGGAAAAACAAGACACCGGTTACGGTATTTCTCGTCAACGGGGTCAAGCTGCAAGGGATTATCACTTGGTTCGACAATTTCTGCGTGCTGCTACGGCGGGATGCACATTCCCAACTTGTTTACAAGCACGCGATCTCGACAGTGATGCCGGCACAGCCGATCCAGCTGTTCGAGCCGGGTAGGGAGAGCGAAGAATCCTGAACCGGCGAGGGGACCAGCTTTCGCCCACCGAGGGCGGCTCGACCGGCCGCGCGCTCGTCCTTCATCCGGCGCCGAAAACAGCGCCGCTCCACGGCGCGGCTCAAGCCCAAGCACGGTCGATCGAAGCGCGCCTGGAGGAGGCGGTCGGCCTCGCCCAGGCGATCCATCTCGACGTCGTCCGCGCCGAGATAGCGCGCATCGCTCGTCCGCGCCCGGCGAGCCTGCTCGGCAGCGGGACGGTCGCCAGTTTCTGCGAAATGATCAGCGAGAACGAGATCGGGCTCGTCGTCATCGACGGCACCTTGTCGCCGGTGCAGCAGCGCAACCTCGAAAAAAGCTGGCAGGCCAAAGTGATCGACCGCACTGGCCTGATCCTGGAGATCTTCGGCGCGCGGGCACGCACCCATGAGGGCCGCCTACAGGTCGAATTGGCGGCGCTGTCCTATCAGCGCTCGCGCTTGGTGCGTTCCTGGACCCATCTCGAGCGCCAGCGCGGCGGCTTCGGTTTCCTCGGTGGTCCGGGCGAGAGCCAGCTCGAGATCGACCGGCGGCTGATCGGCGAGCGCATCGCGCGTCTCAAACGCGAGCTCGATGCAACGCGGCGAACCCGCGCCTTGCACCGCGACGCGCGCCGACGGGTGCCCTATCCGGTGGTGGCGCTGGTCGGCTACACCAATGCCGGCAAATCGACTTTGTTCAACCGCCTGACCCGCTCGGCGGTGACTGCCGGCGACATGCTGTTCGCCACCCTCGACCCGACGATGCGGCGGCTCGAACTGCCGTCGGGCCGCACTGCGATCCTGTCGGACACGGTCGGCTTCATCTCCGACTTGCCGACCCATCTGGTCGCCGCCTTTCGTGCCACCCTCGAAGAGGTGACCGAGGCCGACATCATCATCCATGTCCGCGATGCCCATCATCCCGACAGCGAGGCGCAGGCGCAGGACGTCGTGGCGGTGCTGGGCGATCTCGGGCTCGCTGATGCGGCGCTCGGGGATACTGGGCGAGACGGGGTGGCCGAGGACCCGCTGATCGAGGCGATGAACAAGATCGATTTGCTCGACGCGGCCCAACGCGCCAGCCTCGAAAACCACGTGCTGCGAAATTCTCATAGCGTGGCGTTGTCGGCGGCGACCGGGGAAGGCTGCGAGGCGCTGCTGGCGCTGATCGACTGCCGGCTGCAAAGCGAGATCCACCGGGTGCGGCTCGATATCCCGTTGAGCGACGGCAAGACCCTGGCGTGGATCTATCGCCATGGCGAGGTCCTCGGCCGCCGCGATGATGGTGAGGCCGCCCACCTCTCGGTCCGCCTCAGCGACGCCGACCTCGCCCGCCTGCGCCACCAGCAGAGGCTTCACTAACCTGTCGGGCCCGCTGCGCCCGGCAGTCGCCATAGGGTGCGGCGCCGCCAGCGCAAGATGCCGAGGCCGGCTAGCGCGGAGGCCAGGACCAGGATCGTCGCCGGCTCCGTCACCGGGTCGCTGGCGACACCGCGGTAGACGACCCCGTATTGCGGACCGTCGAGGACGGAAAAGTCTTCACCGGTCGGTAACGTCGTAGCGGCGATGTTATCGACCACGGCGACGATCTCGTTAGGGTCGGCGCCCTGGTCACCCGAATTGCTGACCGTCGAGGTGGCGCCGTAGATCGTCACTATGCCATTGCCGTCAATGACCCCGGTGATGTTGCGCAAGCCGTCGGTCGCCACCGCCGGATAGTCGCCCAGCGTGTAATCAACGCCGAGGCCCAGCCCCGACTGGAGGGTGTAATCGAGCACCCAGTTAGTGCCGTTGAAGCTCCATTTTTCGAGGCCGGCGTTGGGGTCGTTGGCCGCGTCGGCGATGACCCCGTTGCCTTCGTCGGCGACATAAAGCGTGTCGGGATTGGCGAACCAGATGCCAAAGGGCTGAAACCCGAACGGATATGCGCCCGGAGTTGTGGAGGCGCTTGCGAGAAAGGTCGGAAAGCCGGGCAACGGGGTGATCTGCGTGGTGGCAGCGCTGGCGACAGTTGGCAAGACGCCCGCCGCGCCGACCTGATAGACCGTGTTGATCCCGTTACCGCCGCTGCCCTTGGTCACGTAGAGCGTGTTGCCGAAGATCGTCTCGCCACGGAAGTTATCGTCCTTGCCCGATTTGTCGGCGGGTCCATAGGCGGTTCCGGTGGCAGGGTTGGTTTGCTCCACCGAAAACCCGTACTGAAATCCCTTTTTCGAGCCGGGGGTGCCTTGCTGCTGACCGACGACCGTGGTTTCCGGGTTGGTGCTGCCCGGCTGGATTAGCTGCACGCCCGTATTGTCGACGATATTGGTGGGCGGTGTGCCCGAGCCGTTGCCGGCGTTGCCGGCAAGCAGATATTCGCCGTGACCGGTGCCGTTGACGTCGGCGGCCAGAATAGCCGCGCGGCCGTTGTTGCCGCTATAGGCGTTAGTGTTGGTCACCGCGACGGTGCCGTTGGCGTTGACCTGCACCACCGAGCGGTTGGTCGGCGTTTGCGTGTCGGTGTTGGTCGGATCGATATGACTGGGGGTGTTCGCGTTCGACACGTCGGCCGTGCCGACCGGAGCATTATAGCCGCTGAGGGTCAGAGCGCCACCATCGGTCGATCGATTGAGCGACGGCTCCGATTTCGAGCTGAAGCTGGTAGTGATCCCGGTCAGCGCGGTCAGATCGGCGGTGCTGACCATAGTCCCGGTTGGCGCGATTTGGCCCAGATAGATCGGTGAGGTTACGCCGAAATTGCCGTCGACAGAGGTGTTGCCGAACACACCCGGATAGCTGCCGCCATTGCTGGCAGTTACCGGTGGGTTGATCGGCAGCACGGTAGTGCCGGCAACGATGTCCGGTGTCGTGTAACCGCCGGTGCTGCCGGTATAGGGATTGTCGAGCCCCGGATAGACGCTGTACGTCACCGCCAGATCGCCCGGCACAAAGCTGATCGGCGCGGCATTGGCCGGCGGTGATGCGGCAGCGGCAAGAGCTGCAGCGAGCGCACCGGCGGCGGTGTAGGTCGGAAGCGAGGCGATGCGAATTCTCCTCGGCCGAACGGCCGGCACGGTTGCTGAATTCACGGAAATTCCCCCAGGTCAATTTCGTGGGTCGGATCGATGTCCTGACACGTGCGAAATTAACCGTGGCCGGTTTCGGTTTTGTGTCAGCACCGGTCCGCGCGGCCCGTCTAAGGCGCAAGGCGGGAGCGATTTCAGCTTTGGTTTTCCGCGAGCTTGACCTCTTGCCACAAGGCTTCGAGCGCGTCGAGATCGCGCCCGGTGCCGCGCTCGGCGGCGAGCGCCTCGAGCGCACGAAAGCGGCGCTCGAATTTAACGGTGGCGCGGCGCAAGGCCGCTTCCGGATCGAGGTCGAGCTTGCGCGCGAGGTTGGCCGCGGCGAACAGGATGTCGCCCATCTCGTCCTCGATCCTTTGACGATCGTCACCTTCGTCCGGGCCCGGATCGAGTTCGGCTTCGAGCTCGGCGATCTCCTCGGCGAGCTTGGCGATGACCGGGCGCGCCTGCGGCCAATCGAAGCCGATCCGCGCCGCACGCGCTTGGATCTTCGCGGCGCGCAACAGGGCAGGGAAGGCGACGGCCACGCCGTCGAGCACGCTCTCGCGGGTGCCGGCGGCCGCGGCG
Source organism: uncultured Alphaproteobacteria bacterium (assembly GCA_963755435.1). Classification (GTDB taxonomy): domain Bacteria; phylum Pseudomonadota; class Alphaproteobacteria; order ATCC43930; family CGMCC-115725; genus AP-15. The sequence goes on along the minus strand of CAVWJX010000004.1, from coordinate 19,809 downwards.
CGGGCGCGGCGCTCCTCGGCCTTGTGCTCCTCCCACGCAGCACTCTGCTCCGCTGCCGAGGCGATCTCGGCGTCGCCGAAGACATGCGGGTGGCGGCGCATCATCTTGTCGGCGATTGCCGCGGCGACGTCATTAAACGCGAACAAGCCGGCCTCCTCGGCGATGCGCGCGTGAAAGACGACCTGGAACAGCAGATCGCCGAGTTCCTCCTTGAGCGCCACCATGTCGTCGCGGACGATCGCATCGGCGACCTCATAGGCCTCCTCGATCGTATAGGGCGCGATCGTCGCGAAATCCTGCTCGCGGTCCCACGGGCAGCCGCGCTCCCGGTCGCGTAGCCGTGCCATGATCGCCAGCAATCGGTCGAGAGGCCGGCTCATTGGCTCTCCGGGATCAGGCGCTTCTTCAGAAAGAACCGCTGGTGATCGGGCGGGTAATCGAGCGTGCCGTAAACCTCATACCCGAAACGAGGATAGAATTGCGGGCCCTGAAACGAAAACGTGTCGAGCATTGCTGAGTGGCAGCCGAGTTCAACGGCGCGCCGCTCAGCCTGAACCAGCAATTCGCTGCCGATACCGCGGCGGCGCAAATCGGCATGCACCCAAAGCTCGGCGACAAAAAGCCAGCCCGCGTATGTTGTGCCAACGAGCCCGGCCATGATCTCGCCGTCCTCGGCGCGCACGAAAAACCCGATCCGGGAGAAGCCAGTCGGGCCGAGGAATTGACGGTTGTATGCGTCGAGAGCAAGGCCGAGCCGTTCCCAATCCCTGGCTGAGGGCTGATCCTCGATCGTCAGCGACAGTCCGGACGGCAGGTCCAACGGCGCCTCCGGTTTTATGATGCCGCCGCCAACATAGGCTGTCAGTCCAGGAGGCGATAGCGAGTGGAACCACATGAGTTGGAAATCGTCTGGCGCGCTTGTGCGATGCAGTTGATGGCCGCAGCCGGCGTCGCCGCGAGCGATTTCTCGGCCCCGGTCCCTGGCCAGTGCTGCGGTGGCGCGGCCCGGCCTTCGCTACGACGCCGAGCGCCGATCCCGTTTACCTCTATGTTCAGATTGCGCTCGGGCAGGATGCCGATCACGCCATTGATGCGATCCCGGGCTCGTCTTCCGCGCCACGGCCAATTTCGCGACCTCCTTTGAGAAAATGTAGAGAGCAGAAACTGCGCGTTGGTCTGCATTGAGGCCGAGCCGTCGCAGCTTGAAATCCCGGTCGTAGTCTACGCAGCGTGTCATGATGCCCATTTGCCTCTGATCTCCGCCTGACCGAAGTGCATCCCTAATTTGATCCTCGTTGAGCAAGCGTCCGACCGCCTTACGAACTCGCATCCTGAATATCCGTTCAAATCTCCAGTTTGCACGAAGCAGGGTATGCTGTGGCAAATACTCCGGAGATATTTTAGAAAGCTGGTTGCACGACTTGTCTCCCGGGCGTTTTCGTGCGTGTGAAAAGCAGTTATCGGCTTTGCCGAGCGGCACCAGACAGATCACGGTTGATCCCAGCCCAAAATCCGCGCTGCTAATACGCGTAGTCGGTGAAGACTGGGTCGATGTCGCCGTGCCAGCGAGTGCGGAAGTCTTCGAGGAGTTCCTCGGCGGGGGTGCGGCCGGAGCCGGCAATCGCGAATAGCGGGTCGAGAAAATGGGTCTCGTCGTCGCCGCAGGCGCTGCGCCGGGCGCGGCGGTGCAGTCCCTCGCGGGCGATGTCGAGCATTTCGAGCGCCACGTCGCGCAGGGTGCGGGTGCGCAGCGGCGTCGCCAGTGCCAGCCGCGGCACCTCGCGGCGCATCGCCTCGCGCTCCTCGGCGGTCCAGTCGGCGACCAAATCATAGGCGGCGTCGAGCGCTGTCTGGTCATAGAAAATCCCGACCCATAAGGCCGGCAATGCGCATAAGCGCCGCCACGGGCCGCCATCGGCGCCGCGCATTTCGAGAAAGGTCTTCAGCCGGACCTCGGGAAAAGCCGTCGTCAGATGGTCGGTCCAGTCGCCGAGGCGCGGGATTTCGCCCGGCAGGGCCGGCAGCCGCCCGGCGAGGAAATCGCGGAACGACTGACCGCTCGCGTCGATGTAATGGCCGTCGCGATAGACGAAGTACATCGGCACGTCGAGCATGTATTCGACATAGCGCTCGAACCCGAACCCGGGCTCGAAGACAAAGGGCAGGGTGCCGCAGCGGTCGGGGTCGGTGTCGGTCCATACCAGGCTGCGCTGGCTGAGGAGCCCCGAGGGCTTGCCCTCAACAAACGGCGAGTTGGCGAACAGGGCCGTCGCCACCGGCTGCAAGGCCAGGCTCACCCGGAACTTCTTCACCATGTCGGCTTCGGACTGATAGTCGAGATTGGTCTGCACCGTGCAGGTGCGCAGCATCATGTCGAGCCCGAGCCGCCCCTTTTTCGGCATGTAGTCGCGCATGATGCGGTAGCGCTGTTTGGGGACCCACGGGATGTCCTCGCGGCGCCATTTCGGGTCGAACCCGAGCCCGAGCATGCCGAGCCCGAGTTCGTCGCAGACCTCGCGCACCTGGCGCAGATGCTCATGCACCTCGTCGCAGGTCTGGTGCACGGTTTCAAGCGGCGCCCCGGACAGTTCGAACTGGCCGCCGGGTTCGAGGGTGATCGAACATTGCGCATCGTTGGCGAGCGCGATCGTGTTGCCGCCTTCGACCACCGGCTTCCAGCCGAAGCGGGTCATCCCCTCCAGCAGCGCGGCGATGCCGTCCGGCCCCTCATAGGGCACCCGGCGCCGATCGGAGCGGCGGAAGACGAATTTTTCGTGCTCGGTGCCGACCCGCCAGGCTGCCGGCGGCTTTGATCCGGAAGCCAGGTATTCGACGAGCTGGCGCTGGTCGGTGACCGGTTCTCCGGGCGTGCTCGGCGTCGTCGTCATCCGCGGCGGAACTCCTTGGAAAGGCGGCCTCGAAGGGTCGGCATGCCGGGTGACGCGGCGAGCGCCGGGCGCCTCGCCCGAGCTAGACGCGGCGCCAATCGCCGGCGGTCGCCTGAAACACCGCCAGAGCCGCGAGTGCCGCCGTATCGGCGCGCAATACGCGGGGCCCGAGCCCGACGCGGGTAACAAAGGTGAGTTTCCCCAGATGGTCAAGCTCCGTCTCGGCAAAGCCGCCTTCCGGGCCGGTCAACAGCGCCGTCGGCCCCGGGCCGAGCCGCCCCGCCGCCTCGGCGATCGGCGCGCCGGCGCCGGTCTCGTCGCAAACCATGAGACGCCGTTCGGCCGGCCACGCCGCGAGCCGGCGCTCGAGCGTTTGCGGCGCGTGCAATTCCGGCACCGAGAGCCGTTCGCTGAGCTCGGCGGCGGCGACCGCATGCGCCCGCAGCCGGTCGAGATTGAGCCGCTCGATTTGGGTGCGCCTGGTCCAAACCGGCCATAACGCCGCGACCCCGAGTTCGGTCGCCTTCTCGACCAGCCAATCGAGGTGTGCCCGCTTGATCGGCGCGAACAGGAGCCACAGATCGCGTTCCGGCGCGGGCCGAGGCTCGGGCGGCCGAATCAGCCGCTCGGCGGTCAGCACCATCCGATCCCGGGCGTGCTGCGAAATGTGGCAGAGCCATTCGCCATTCCTGGCGTTGAACGCCGCGACCGCGGCACCCGGCCCGAGCCGCAGCACGTTGCCCAGGTGATGCGCCGGCCCCGCTGCGAGCTCGATGGCGGCGCCGGGTGCGAGTGTTTCGGTCAGATAGACGCGCGCCAGGCCGCGCTCGCTCATCGTTCGCCCCCATCCTTCGCGGCGCCGCTTGAGCAGCACCGCTTGCATCGCCAAGATTAGACCGTGACCGCGGAAAACAAGGCAGATGCCGGCCCCCGCCCCCGTATTGGGTCCGGGGCAGGCGCTCCGGCTGAGGCGGGTCCCGGCCTCGCCGGCGGCGGCGGAGGCGGGCAGGGGTGGGCGCCCCCAGCCGACCCGAGCGACATCGACCGCGGCGACTGGGTCGAACGCTGGCTGCCGTCCTATGCCCGCCCCTATGCCAGGCTCGCCCGCCTCGACCGGCCGATCGGGACCTGGCTCCTGCTGTTCCCCGGATGGTGGGGGTTGGCGCTGGCCGCGCGGCGCTGGCCGGACCCGGTGCTCCTGGCGCTGTTCGCGCTCGGCGCTCTGGTCATGCGCGGCGCCGGCTGCACCTTCAACGATATCGCCGACCGCCACTATGACGGCCAGGTCGCCCGCACCCGGCTGCGGCCGTTGCCGAGCGGTGCAGTCACGGTGCGCCAGGCGGCCGTCTTTCTGCTGCTGCAGCTGGCGGTCGGGGCGGCCGTGCTGTTCAGCCTCAACCGGATCAGCATTGTGCTGGGCCTCGCCGTGCTCGGGCTGATCGGCAGTTATCCGTTCATGAAGCGGGTCACCTATTGGCCGCAGGTTTTTCTCGGCCTCAATTTCAATTGGGGCGCGCTGATCGGCTGGACCGCAGTCACCGGCGCGCTTGGCCGGCCGGCTCTGCTGCTCTATCTCGGCGGCATTTTCTGGACCATCGGCTACGACACGGTCTACGCCCACCAGGACAAGGAGGACGACGCGCTGATCGGGGTCAAATCCTCGGCCCTGGCGCTGGGCAAGCGGACCCGGCCGTGGCTCTTCGTATTCTATGCCGCGGCGGTGCTGCTATGGGGCCTGGCGGGCCGGGCGGCCGGGCTCGGCGGCTGGTTCTGGGCCGGGCTCGCCGCGGCGGCGTTGCAGCTCGCCTGGCAGGCGGCGCGCGTCGACATCGACGGTGCCGCCGACTGTCTTGCCAAGTTCCGCTCGAACCGCGCGGTCGGCTGGCTGCTGCTGGCCGGGATCGTCGCCGGCCATCTGCTCTGAGCGGCCTCTTCCAAGCTTGGCCGTGGACCCCGACCGCTTCGTTCGCCGCAACACCGCGATCGCCTCGGCGCCGCTGCTGCCCGAGATTCGCCTCCATCTGGCGACCGAGATCACCCCGATCTGGCAGGCGAGCGAGGAGAGCCTGGCGCGGGGCGCGGTGCCGCCGCCGTTCTGGGCCTTTGCCTGGGCCGGCGGCCAGGCGCTCGCCCGCTATCTGCTCGATCGACCGCATACCGTCGCCGGCCGCCCGGTGCTCGATCTCGGCTCCGGCTCGGGCCTGGTGGCGATCGCCGCCGCGATGGCCGGCGCCGGCCCCGTGCTCGCCGCTGAGATCGATCATTTCGCCGCCGCGGCAATCGCCGCCAACGCCGCGTTGAACGATGTCGCCATCGAGGTGACGACCGCCGATATGGTCGGCGCCGCCGCTCCGGGCTGGCCGATCGTCACCGCCGGCGACGTTTGCTATGAGCGCGACATGGCTGAGCGGGTCATTGCCTGGCTGCGGGTGCTCGCCGGGCTTGGGATCACGGTCCTGCTCGGCGACCCCGGCCGCGCCTATCTGCCGCGATCGGGTCTGCGCGAGCTCGCCCGTTATCGGGTGCCGACCAGCCGCGAGCTCGAGGACGACGACACCCGCGAGAGCATCGTCTTTGAGGTGCTGGCTGGCTAGCGGCCGCGTTGAGCCGCGGATTCGAACCCCCGGCGCTCCCTCCCAGGCGCGCGGAACGGCCTTTGCGGCGGGCGTGTTGGCTGGTCGTTCCACGAGCATGGGAGTTGCTTCGATGAAGAGTTTGCTGACGGCAGTATCGTTTGGCGCGCTGCTGATCGCCGCGCCGGCCTGGGCGCAAGGCGCGTCCCCGCAGAGTTTGAGCAGCCAGGATAAGACGTTCATACAGCACGCCGCGGCGGGCAATCTCGCCGAGGCCAACCTCGGCCAGCTCGCCGAGCAGAAGGCGGCGGCGCCGGCGGTTAAAGAGTTCGGCCGCTGGATGAATACCGATCACACCTTTGCCAACCAGTGGCTGATCGGCCTGGGCAAAGAGATCAACCAGTCGGTGCAGCCGGCGATGACCGCCAAGGATCAAGCTCTGATGCAAAAGCTGCGGGGCCTGAACGGGAAGCAGTTCGACCAGCAATATCTGCAAGCAATGGTTCAGGACCACCAGGCGACCGTGGCTGCTGTCCAAAAAGAGGCTTCGCAAGGCCAAAATCCGAAGATCAAGGGCTATGCCGAAGATGTGCTGCCGATGCTCAAGCAGCATCTGGCCGAAGCCCGCGAGCTGTCGAACAACAGCTCGATCGCGGCAAACACTGGCACGCGCGCGACCGAGGGGTCGGGGAGCTCAACGCCGCCGAAATAGCGGCTCGGTTCAGCACCTCGTCCGGTTTGGAATCGTGGGAGGCTCGGCGCACCGACCGCCGCAGCGGATCCAAGCCAAGGCTGTCATGGCGGACTGGTTCCGGCCATCCAGCTGCCTCCATCAGGTGCAGATGGGGAGGGTGGCTCAAAGCCGGTCGATGACACTTTCCTTGAAGCGGCGCATCGCGGTGATCGAAGCCTCGGCGTCGGGCCGCTCGAAATCGATATCGACGGCGCTGACCCCGAGATCGCGCAATGCCCGCAAATCGGCGATGATCGCGTCGTCGCCGCCGGAGAACAGCCGCCGCTCGCCGTCCGACGCGGTCGGCGGCACCTCCTCGCCATAACGCTTGATGCGATAAGTCAGCGCGACCTTCGCCGGGTGGCGGCCGGCCTCCTCAGTGAACCGGCGCAGCCGTGCGACGCCGGCGCGGTAGCGCGGCAAAGTGTCGAGCAGGTGCCGGTTGTTGCTGCCGATCGGGTACCAGGCGTCGCCGAGCCGTGCGGCGCGGCGCAGCGCCGGCCCGCTTTCGCCGCCGACCCAGATCGGCGGGTGCGGCTGCTGCACCGGCTTCGGCTCGAACAGCACCTCGTCGAACTCGACCCATTTGCCGGCGAAGCGGGGCGCTGGCTCGCGCCATAGCGCACGGAAGGCGGCGATATATTCGTCGGTGACCGCGCCGCGCGCCGCGAACGGGGTCACCGCCACGGCGTCGAATTCGGCTTGGAGCCAGCCCGCGCCGATGCCGACAGTCAGCCTGCCGCCCGACAACACGTCGATCGTCGCCAGCATCTTGGCGGCGAGCACCGCCGGCCGGTAAGGCACCACCATCACCGCCAGCACGAGGCGGATGCGCCGGGTCTGGGCCGCGATATAAGCGGCTGCGGTCAGTTGATCGTGGCGCCGCTGCGGGCCCTCGCCAAAAAACTCGCCGCTCTCCGAATAGGGGTAGCCCGGCACCTTCAGGTTGGGCAGCACGATGTGGTCGGTCAGGGTCAGATAGTCGTAGCCCAGCGCCTCGCCGGCCAGCGCCATCCGGGTCACGGTCGCAGGCTCCGCCATCGGCCCGCTGATCGGCAGGTTGAAGCCAATCTGCATGTTCTTCCTCCGAGTGGCTTGCCGGCGCACAATAGCCGCGACGCATGCCTTCGCGCCGTGCTCGGCAGCGCGGCGCGAGAAGAACGGAGACCCTCTGATGCAGATCGGGTTTGTCGGCACCGGCACGATGGGAACGCCGATCGCGAATTGTCTGATCGAGGCCGGCCATTCGTTGACGGTCTGCGATATCCGGCCCGCAGCCACCGCCGCATTGGCCGGGCGCGGCGCCGCGGTTGCCGCCGATCCGCGCGCGGTGGCCGAGAGCAGCGAGATCGTCTTCACCTCGCTGCCTGGACCCGACCAGATGATACCGGCGGTGCTCGATCCGGCGACCGGCATCCTCGCCGGGCTGCGCTCCGGCGGCTGCTACATCGATCTGACGACCAACGCGCCGGCGGTGGCGCGGCGGGTGGCCGAAGCCTGCCGCGAGCGAGGGATCGACATGCTCGACGCCCCGGTCAGCGGCCGGCCGCCGGGGATGACGGTGATGGCCGGCGGCGCCGAGCCGGTGTTCGCGCGATGCCGGCCGCTGTTCGAGGCGATCGCCCGCAACATCTTCCATGTCGGCGAGGCGGGTGCGGGCTGCGTCGCCAAGCTCGTCACCCAGTATCTCGGCTACACCAATTTCGTAGCCGCGCTCGAAGGCCTCTTGATCGGCGCCAAGGCCGGGGTCGACCCCGGCATCCTCGCCCAGATCGTGCCGTTCAGCGCCGGGGCCAGCCGCACCTTCGACAACATCCCGCGCTCGGTGTTGAGCCGCACCTTTACCGCCGGCGGCACCCTCGACATCGTCGCCAAGGATCTGCACCTGGCCGGCGAGCTTGCCCGCGAAGTCGGCGCACCGGCAAATCTCGGCCTCCTCGCCCATGACATATTGCACCGCGCCCAGGCCCAGGGCTGGGGCCAGGACGGGTTCCCGATCGCCGCCCGCATCCTCGAAGCAATGGCCGGCTGCGAGCTGCGTTCGCAATCCGGCGGCAATGCGGTAGGCTACCAAGCAGAGGATCCGAGGCGAGGAGGGCGATCATGACAACCGGGCGCACGCCGGGCTGCGGAGGGTGACTTACCGGAAAGAGCCATGACAGAAGCTGCCCAATGGGTTATCGATAACGCGGGTGGAGCTAAACCGGGTTCTTGTCGCTTATCCGTTAAGCTTTGACTGGAGCTGGCTATAGTGGTATTTCATACGGTTTTCGGAATTCGGTTCACCTTTCGACTACTCGCGCTGCTTCGATATTAAGACCGCCTTTGCGGTCAAGGCTGCAATACCAATATCGGAGGCCGGACGTTCGCACCTGCATCCTTCCCTGGTCTCAAAGCATAAACATACCCACCACGCTCTTGCAGATGCGATCGAGCAAGCTGAAATCTTTGCCAATATCTTCGAGTGGGAGGGCGTACGTGGGTGAACTTTATGACCGCCGCTCTCAGACAGAACAGAGAATAGCACAACTTCGTGGCAAACTACAAGGTGCGGAGAACCGCTCCAAGGGCATAGCATGCGTCTATGCAACTGGCTCGTTCGGACGAGGTGAGGCAAGTGGGTACAGCGACTTAGATCTGTTTATCCTTGGGAAGAATAACGGAAAGAAGGGACGGGACGGCAAGGAGGGAAGCCTTCTGAAGCGACTTGATGAAATCTGCATTAAGGCGGATCTGATCGAGGTTACGCGCCAATTGGGCATTCAGGAGTTTTCCGGAGACGGTCGTTATTTGGTCCATTATTCAGTGGATGAACTCACGAAGACGCTCGGCACACCGGAAGACGACGTAACAAACACTTTTACGGCAAGGCTGCTACTTCTTTTGGAAAGCTGTCCGCTCTTGGAGGATGCAGTCTATCACGAAGTCACCGAGGAGGTGGTCGCCGCATATTGGAGAGACTATGAGGATCATAAGACCGACTTTATGCCGGTGTTTCTTGCGAATGATATCCTGCGCCTTTGGAGTACGTTCTGTGTAAATTATGAAGCGCGAACCGAGAGGGTACCTGATGAGAAAGCTAAGGGAAAACTGAAAAATTATAAATTAAAGCATAGCAGGCTGCTGACCTGCTATTCGGCGCTTCTCTTTCTTCTTGCTTTATTTAAACAGCGAGGTTCAGTCCACCCATCAGATGCCTTAATCATGATTGGAATGACTCCTACCCAAAGATTGGAGTGGCTGCGTGATCAACCGTTCTTAGCAGATGCGCACACCACGGTTACTAAGCTGCTGGATCAATACGAGCAATTCTTGGAAACCACAAATGCCAAAGAAGATGAGGTGATTCGCAGTTTTATGGACAGAGATGCAAGTCGGGAGTATATGACGGCCGCTTACACGTTTGGGGCTTTGGTATTTGAGGTACTGGCTTGTATTGGAAGCGGCAATCCATTTTATCGGCTCCTGGTCGTGTAGACCCTATAGCCCTCGGTTCACCGCGTGGTTACCCACGCCTGCCTACCCCTCGGCTCTCACATCCCTTGCGCTGCTTGCTCATTCTAAATCTAATAGGCCAGATGGTGAGCGGGAGGTATTCATGACCGCGCGGGCATCGGGGTATCGGCCGGGTCTCGTCGATGTGGCGAGCGGCGCGATCAGCCGCGACATCTTTGTCGACGAGGAGATCTATGCCGCAGGAGCAGGAGCGGGTGTTTGCCCGCGCGTGGCTCTATGTCGGGCACGAGAGCCAGATCCCGAACCCTGGCGATTTCTTTGTCTCCGGCATGGGCGAGGAGAGCGTCATCCTGTGCCGCGACCATGCCGACGAGATCCATGTGTTCCTCAATTCGTGCCGGCATCGCGGCATGAAGGTGTGCCGCTACGACGAGGGCAACACCCCGGTATTCACCTGCCCTTATCACGGCTGGAGCTACGCCACCGACGGCAAATTCGTCGGCGTCCCCTATTTCCGCGAGGCCTATCGCTCGACCGCTCGACCGCGCGCAATGGGGTCTCGTCGAGGTCGCGCAATTGTGCAACTACAAGGGCTCGATCTGGGCCAATTGGGACCCGGCGGCGCCGCCTTTCGCCGAATATCTCGGCGGCTTCGCGCGCTATCTCGATCTGATCCTCGACGGCCGCGACGGGCGTGAGGGCCAGGCCGAAGTCTTGGGCGGCGTGCAGAAATGGCTGATCCCGTGCAACTGGAAATTCCCGGCCGAGAATTTCAGCGGCGACAGCTACCACAACATCAGCCATCGCTCGGTCGATCTCGCCGGGATCGGCCCCTCGGGCAGCGGGCGGCGCGACATGGCCGAGCTGCTGGCCGGCCGCAAACTGCATGTCTGCATCCCCGACCGCGGCCATCAGACGATCGTCTACGCCCTGCCCAAGGACCGGGCCCTGGCCAAGGACCGGCCGCCGCCCGCGACCTACCAGCATTCGCCGGTCGTCTCCGAATATTTCCGTCATTGCGACGAGGAGCGCCGCCGCACCCGCGGCGAGGAGGCGCGGCTCCTCGGCGCGCCGGGCGAGATTTTTCCCAACGTGGCACTGCTGCCGCGCCAGCCGCGCACGATCGCGGTGTGGCATCCGCGCGGCGCCCATCAGACCGAGGTGTGGCGCTGGTTCCTGGTCGACCGCGAGGCGCCCTCTGAGGTCAAGGACTTCCTGCGCGACTATTACATCCGCTATTCGGGCCCGGCCGGGATGACCGAGCAGGACGACATGGAAAACTGGAACTACGCCCATTCGGCGAGCCGCGGCACGATCGCCCGCCGCCATCCCTATTGCTACGAGATGGGGCTCGGCGCCGCGGTCGAGAATTTCGAATGGGACGGGCTGCGCATCCCGGGCCGGGTCATCGACATCACCGAGGCGCAATCGAGCGAGGAGCCGATGCGCAATCTCTACCGGCGCTGGGCCCAGTTCATGGAGGCCGACAGCTGGGCCGACCTCGCCACCTGGCGCCGCCCACCGCAAGGCGTCGCCCAAGCCGCTGAGTAATCTGTCCGTCAAGCCGATTTTTGAAGCTTCGGAGTGAACGGGCGGCGGCAAGTGCCGCGTGCCCGGGGCAAGGCGGCGGGCCAGCGGCCGCCGGCGCCCCCGCTCACAACAGGTCGCGCAGCATCGCCACCAGCGGCTTGTCGGCGGGCGGCATCGGATATTCGGCGAGCCGGGCCGGCCGCACCCAGGCGAGTCGCTGGCCCTCGCGCGGGTGGGGAATGCCGCTCCATTTGCGGCAGACATAGAGCGGCATCAGCAGGTGAAATTCGGGGTAGGCGTGCGAGGCAAAGGTGAACGGCGCGAGGCAACTCGCCGCGACGTCGATGCCGAGTTCCTCGGCCAATTCGCGGATCAGCGCCGCCTCGGGGGTTTCGCCCGGATCGACCTTGCCGCCGGGAAACTCCCATAGCCCGGCCATCGCCTTGCCTGCCGGCCGCTGCGCCAGCAGCACCCGGCCATCGGCGTCGACCAGCACCACCGCCGCGACCAGCACCAGCGGCGGCCCCGAGCCCGAATGCTGCGCTTTCACCGCCCCCACCCTAACCCTCCCCCGCTCGCGGGGGAGGAAATGGGAGGGGGCTGGGGCGCGGGGGCGGATCCGGGGGCATCCGATCAGCTGCGGTAGCTGCCATTGATGTCGATATAGCCATGGGTCAGGTCGCAGCTCCACACCGTCGCCTTGCCGCGGCCGATGCCGAGATCGACGGCGATGGCGATCTGCCGGCCCTTCATGTGCTCGCTCACCGGGGCCTCGTCATAGCCCGGCACCGGCCCGCCATGGGCGGCGATCTCGATGCCGCCGACCGACACCGACAGCAGATCGCGGTCGGCCTTTTCGCCGGCCTTGCCGACGGCCATGACGATGCGGCCCCAATTGGCGTCGCCGGCGGAGATCGCGGTCTTGACCAGGGGCGAGTTGCCGATCGCCAGCCCGATGCGCCGCGCCGCCCGCGCCGTCGCCGCGCCCTTGACCTCGATCGTGACGAATTTCTGCGCGCCCTCGCCGTCGCGCACCACCTGCTGGGCGAGATCGATCAGCACGGCGTCGAGCGCCCGGCGGAAACTTGCCAGCCGGCGGTCGCGCGGGCTCGCCACCGGGCGGTGCTGCGCCTGCCCGGTCGCGCAGAGCATGAGGGTGTCGCTGGTCGAGGTGTCGCCGTCGACCGTGATCGCATTGAACGAGCGGTCGGCGGCCGCGGCGAGCAGCGGCTGCAGCACCGGCGCTGGCAGGCCCGCGTCGGTGAAGACATAGGCCAGCATCGTCGCCATGTCCGGCGCGATCATCCCGGAACCCTTGGCGAACCCATTGATGCGCACCGAGACGCCGTCGATCTCGGCGGTGGCGGCGGCACCCTTGGGAAAGGTGTCGGTGGTCATGATCGCGCGCGCCGCCTTCTCCCAGCCTTCGGCCGAGAGCCCGGCCGCCGCCTCGGGCAGCGCGGCGAGGATCTTTTCGGCCGGCAGGGTCTCGCCGATCACCCCGGTCGAGGCGATGAACACCTCTTTGGGATCGCATCCAAGCAGCTGCGCCACGGCGGCGGCCGTGGCTGCGACCGCCTCCTCGCCGGCGCGGCCGGTGAACACGTTGGCGTTGCCGGAATTGACCACGATCGCGCGCGCTTGCCCGCCCGCGAGACAATCGCGGCACCACAGCACCGGCGCCCCGGCGGTCAAGGAGCGGGTGAAGACGCCGGCGACGGCGGTGCCCGGCGCCAGTTCAACGAGCATCAGATCGTCGCGCCCGGCGTAGCGGATGCCGCCGGCGACCGCGGCGAGCCTGACGCCGGCGATCGGCGGCAGCGGGGGAAAGTTCGCCGGTGCGAGCGGAGAAACAGCAGCCATCTTATGCGTTTGCCTTGTTTGCGATCAGGCGTGGATCGATCGGGCCGGGCTATTTTTCCGGCGGCAGCGGTTTCCCGTCGAGACCGAAGGTGGCGATCGTGGCGCCGCTGCGCAGCTCCTTCAGCTTGGCGAGGATCGCGTCGCGGATCACCAGGCTGCGCATCTGGGCCTGCGCCTCGTCGAAGCTCGGCGGCGGTTTGACCCGGTGATCCTCGACCAGGATCACATGCCAGCCGAACTCGGTCTTTACCGGCGTTTTGGTGTATTGGCCGACCGGCAGCGCAAAGGCCGCGGCGGTGAAGGCCGGCACCATTTCGTCGCGAGTGAAATAGCCGAGGTCGCCGCCGGACGAGGCACCCGAATTTGTCGAATATTTCTTGGCAAGGCTGGCGAAATCGGCGCCCTTCTCGAGCTGGGCGATGATCGACTTGGCTTCGGGCTCGGTCTTGACCAGGATCTGCCGGGCCCGCACCTCCTCATGCGGCGGCGTCTGCTGCAGGAATTTCTGGTAGCGCGCCTTGAGGCTGTCCTCGGTCACCGCGGTTTTGATCAGCTGCTCGACATAAGCCTGCTGGATCAGATGGTCCTCATAGAGATGGAGGCGACGCTGCAACGCCGGGTCCTGGTCGAGATGCTGCTTTCGCCCCTGCTCGGTGACCAGTTCGCCATCGACCAGCCGGTCCAGCAGAATCGGATAGATCTGCCGCAGCGGCAGCTTTTGCAGCTGCGCTGGCAGGCTCTGCTGCGCGGCTTCGACATCGGCCAGACGCAGTTCGACGCCATTGACGCGGGCGACGACGGTGCTCGCCGGCGGCAGCGCCGGCGCGGCAGGCGCAGCGGCGGCCGGAGCGGGGGCGGCGGGCGCGGATGGCGCCGCGGTGGGGGTCGAGGTCGCCGGACCGGCGGCGGGCGCGGCAAGGGCGGCAAGGCCGGAAGCGGCCAGGGCCACGCCGAGCACCCCGGCAAAGGACCAACGCGACAGCATCTCGACCACCCCCCGGCAGCATTGCAGCCGCGCAACCGGTGCGGCCGAACCCGGCCATCAATGCATATCGACGCGTGGCGAACAAGCCGGCAAGCAGCGGGCCGGATAGCCGCGCCCGGCGAAGACCGCAGGCCCGGCGGCGCAGGCGAATTGACAGTCGGGGTCGGTCCGCCTATCTCTCAGCAGGTCGCCGTGCGAACATATCCAGCCATTCACCTCCGTGTCTCGAGGCTCCCATGCTTGGCGCCCTAGCCCGGCGGCTGTTCGGCTCCGCCAATGACCGCTATGTCAAAAGCCTGGGGCCGATCGTCGCCGCCATCAACGAGATCGAGCCGCAGCTCGCGGCAATGTCCGATGACGAGCTGCGCGCGCGCACCGCAAAGTTCAAGCAGCAGCTGGCCGACGGCGCCGAGCTCGACGACCTTTTGATCGAGGCCTTCGCCACCGTGCGCGAAGCCGCCAAGCGCACCTTGGGCCAGCGCCACTTCGACGTGCAGATGATGGGCGGCGTGGTCCTGCACCGCGGCATGATCGCCGAGATGAAGACCGGCGAGGGCAAGACCCTGGTGTCGACCCTGCCGGTTTATCTCAACGCGCTGTCCGGCAACGGGGTGCACGTCGTCACCGTCAACGATTATCTCGCCCGCCGCGACGCCGAGTGGATGGGCCAGATCTACCGCTTTCTCGGGGTCTCGGTCGGCTGCATCGTCCACGAACTCGACGATGTGCAGCGCCAGCAGGCCTATCTGGCCGACGTCACCTATGGCACCAACAACGAGCTCGGCTTCGATTATCTGCGCGACAACATGAAGTTCCGGCTCGAGGACATGGTTCACCGGCCGTTTCATTATGCGATCGTCGACGAGGTCGATTCGATCCTGATCGACGAGGCGCGCACGCCGTTGATCATCTCCGGCCCGACCGAGGACAATTCCGAACTCTACATCCGGGTCGACAAGCTGATCCCGGCGCTCGAGCCGGACGACTACGAGAAGGACGAAAAGCAGCGCACCGTGGCTCTGACCGAGCCTGGGGTCGAAAAGATCGAGGCGATGCTGCGCCGCACCGAGCTGATGGCGAGCGGCACCCTCTACGACATCCACAATGTCGGGCTGGTCCACCACGTCAATCAGGCCTTGCGCGCCCATAAGCTCTTTGCCCGCGACACCGACTACATCGTCAAGGACGACAAGATCATCATCATCGACGAGTTCACCGGCCGGATGATGGAGGGGAGGCGCTATTCGGAGGGGCTGCACCAGGCGCTCGAGGCCAAGGAAGCGGTCACCGTCCAGAACGAAAACCAGACGCTAGCCTCGATCACCTTCCAGAACTATTTCCGCCTCTATCCCAAGCTCGGCGGCATGACCGGCACGGCGATGACCGAGTCGGAAGAGTTCGGCGACATCTACAAGCTCGAGGCGATCGAGATCCCGACCAACGAGCCGGTCCGGCGCGAGGATACCGACGACGAGGTCTATCGCACCACGCGCGAGAAAAACGACGCCATCGCCCAGCACGTGCTGGAGTGCCGCGAGCGCGGCCAGCCGGTGTTGTGCGGCACGGTCAGCATCGAAAAATCCGAGGCGCTGGCAGCCTTGTTCAAGAAGCACAAGATCCCGCACAACGTGCTGAACGCGCGTTATCACGAGCAGGAGGCCCACATCATCGCCCAGGCCGGGCGGCCTGGTGCGGTCACGATCGCCACCAACATGGCCGGCCGCGGCACCGACATCCAGCTCGGCGGCAACCTCGAAATGCGCCTGCGCACCGAGCTCGCGGCGATCGCCGAGGAGGGCCAGCGCGCGGCGCGGGAGGCCGCGATCCGGGCCGAGCTCGCCGCCGCGCACGATGCCGTGGTCGCGGCCGGCGGGCTTTTCGTCGTCGGCAGCGAGCGGCACGAGAGCCGGCGCATCGACAACCAGCTGCGCGGCCGCTCCGGCCGTCAGGGCGACCCCGGCGCCTCCAAATTCTTCGTCTCGCTCGAAGACGATCTGATGCGCATCTTCGGCTCGGAGCGGATGGATTCGATGCTGCAGCGGCTCGGCCTCAAAGAAGGCGAAGCGATTATCCATCCCTGGGTCAACAAGGCCCTGGCCAAGGCTCAGCAAAAGGTCGAAGCGCGCAACTACGACATCCGCAAGCAGCTCTTAAAATTCGACGATGTGATGAACGACCAGCGCAAGGTCGTCTACGAGCAGCGCCGCGAGATCATGAATTCGCGCGATGTCGCCGCGACGGTCGCCGATATGCGCAACGAGTTGATCGACGAGGCGGTGGCGCTGGCGATCCCCGAAAACGCGCTCCCGGAGCAGTGGGACGTGACCGGGCTGCACGCCGAATGCCTGCGTCTGTTGGCGCTCGACCTGCCGCTCGCCGAATGGGCCAAGGAGGAGGGTATCAACCGCGACGAGGCGACCGCCCGCATCGCCGCCGCCGCCGACCGCAAGATGGCCGAGAAGACCGCGAATTACGGGCCCGAGCTGATGCGCATGGCGGAAAAGAGCCTGCTGCTGCAGCTCCTGGACCAGATCTGGAAGGACCACCTGCTCTCGCTCGACCACCTGCGGCAGGGCATCAATCTGCGCGCCTATGGCCAGCGCGATCCGCTCAACGAATACAAGCGCGAGGCGTTCGGCCTGTTCGAGGGGATGCTGGTCAATCTGCGCCAGCAGGTGACCTCGGTGCTCTCGCACATCGAGCTGCGGGTGCAGCAGCCGGCCTTTGCTGAAATCGCCGCCGAACCCGAGGCGGCGATGGCCGAGGATATGCGCGCCACCGGCACCACCGGGCGGCCGGCACCGATGCGCCCGCGCGCCCAGCGCCGGCCGGGCCTGGTCAATGGCGGCGCGGGAAATGGCAATGGCGTCGACCGGGGCGAGACGCAGCGGCTGGCCAGTGCGCGCGCGCCCTGGGCCGGAACCCCGCGCAATGCGCCCTGTCCGTGCGGCTCCGGCAAGAAATTCAAGCATTGCCACGGCCGCGTCTGAGGGGCGCGGATCTCGACAACCCCTCGGCCCTTTGCTATAGAGCGCGTCCGGCGCCGGGTGCATAGCTCAGTTGGTAGAGCAGCTGACTCTTAATCAGCGGGCCGTAGGTTCGAGTCCTACTGCACCCACCACCTACCCCCTTATAAACCTAAAAAACCGCGTCCGGGAAGGTGGCGGAGCGTAACAAAGCGAAGGCGAAATAAGCGGAATTGGCGGGAAACGATGCCGGAACGGCTCCGGCTGGGCGTAGGGGACCACGTCTGATCCTCCTCGGGGCTCGGGCAGCGCATCCTGTAATCCGGGCCGCGTAGTGCGGCAGAGAGGCGGTACCTTCGCCGGCCGCCCGACGACCGTAGCGGCGGAGCCGACCAAACGGCCTCAATACCGCTCTCCGTGGCCCACGCCGCGATTTGGGGGACGGAGCAGTAGAGCGTCGCCGGCTCAAGGCGACCACCACGAGTAGCGCCCTGCTTATGGACTGCGCTGCCGACGAGCGTGAAGCGGCTGCGGGCGATCGCCAGATTAAGCACCATATAGTAGCCCACCTTCTTGAAACCTCTAAATATTGATCCCAGTGCGCTTTTTCCACAGGGGAATCCCATGAAGAACAACCATCTTTTCGTCGAACGGCGGCCGCACAAAGATTATGCGATTCGGCGAGCGAATTCTCAGAGGGCGAGCGATGTGCTCCCGACCCAGGGGGAGGCCATCTATCGAGCGCGAGAGCTCAGCCCAGACGCTCAGCCGCTTGTCGAGCGGGTGCGGTACACGTCCCGCGGCAAGCCGGACTAATGGCGGAAGCCCTAGACCTCTTGGCCGAGCTTTCTGACTCCCTGACGAAAGCCGGCGGAGCCGCGGGGAGCGCCTCGGAGGCGCCTTTCCACCCGCGGGCTGCGCCCGAAAAGGACTCAGTGCCCTTGTCAAGCTGCCCGCCGTTCAACATATTTCTTCTACGTTGTAGGAGAAATCGGAGGTTGAAGTTGGGGGGCAACAATCGACTTGGTCATTTCGAGGAGCGGGTCCTTCTCGCGCTCGTGCGTTTGCGAGAGAACGCCTACGGCGTCTCCGTCAGGCGGGAACTCTCAGAGCGCACCGGCCGCGAGGTGTCACTCGGCGCGGTCTACACCACGCTCGATCGGCTGGAGCAGAAGGGTTACGTGTCGTCCCGGATGGGCGATCCGACGCCGGAGCGGGGCGGCCGAGCCAAGCGGTATTTCCGGATCGAGGCGCCGGGGATGAGAGCGCTGAACGAGTGTCGCGAGACGATCGCCCGCATGGGAGGGTTCGTCTATGTTGGGTGATTCCGGCGCAAAACTGCGCGCTTGGCTCCGACCGCCGAACGAAAGCGAGATGTTAAAGTTAAAGCAACGCATCGCGGAAGCAAAGTACAGGCTTGATGAGGTAAAATGCCAGCTCGACGAGTTGAGGCGATCACGTGGCCGCGATAGGGCAAGGCTTGGCCGAAACATGAATAAGATGCTGAGCTGTGAGTTTGCCGACGCCATCTCGGTCGCCGAGTTGCCACGAGGCGTTCCCCCGACTGCCGCAAGCTATCTGCTTGACCTGCTCCTGTCAAAGTCCGATCGCGAGGCCATGCGATACCGGGGGACCTTGAAGAGGAGTTCGCGACCTCAATCCTGTCAAAATACGGTGCTCGACGCGCGCGCTTCTGGTTCTGGACGAGAACTTTGGGGATAATTGTCACCCGGAACCCGATCTGCCGCTGGCTCTTGGTCGGCGGCCTGGCGCGGCTCGGCGCGTGGATCTTCCGGCACATTGGGGCGTGAGCGCTGCGCCGACGTCGACGTCGGCGCAATCAATTGCGGTCTTGGCCGAACTACAGACTACCACTTTTCAATCGCGGCGAACTTAGAGCGGTGGGGACTAGTATCAATGGCTGTTTTCGAAACGTATTCGTCGCGCGTTGAGCATACCGATGAACTCCTGGCCGCGCTAGGCGTCAGTTCGACGATGGGAAAAAGCAGAAGAGACCTGAGTACGTTCGTGACTGCACTAACCCGCCGATATCGGGTGTTACATATTTGTCGTCAGCTTGCAACCGGGTTCAAAGCATAAGGAAGTGCAACTCCGCCTGGACCCAAAAATGCTGGAAACATTGGGATTTGAAGCCCGTTTGCAGTTCGAGGAGATTCGGTCCGATAGAAAGCTATTCCATTCGTCTCTTAATCCGTGACGGCGCTGGGTGCGCGTGCTGGTGGACGACAGAGTCTTGCGCGCCAAGGCGGAGCTGGAGCTCGAGAAGCGGCTCGAAAAGCGCATTCGGAAAGGGAAGCGGCTGTCGCCCGACAAGTGCTCGAAGGCTGTCCAGGCGTTCTGGGCGATGCATGTCGAGGCGCTCGACCGGAGCGGAATGACCATCACTCACTACGCGCTCGCCCTCGACATCTCGGCACACAGCCTGCGTCGATGGCGCGATCTGTAATGGTTTTACTTGGAGCGCGATTTCAATCGAGCGATCGTAGACCGCATTCAACGATATAAAGTGCCGATCATCCGCCTGGACAAAAAACCATTGCGAGGCCATCTGCCTCGTGTTCGAGAAGGTCGGCGGCAAGAAGCTGGACGCGTTCGAATTGGTTACCGCCATCTACGCCCTCCGATGAATTCGATCTGCGCGAGGACTGGCAGGGCAACGAGAAGCTCAAGAACCATGGACGTTGCGGCAAGATCATCGGCTCACCTAATCCAAGGGACGTTCTGGCCGAACTCGCCAGCACCGACTTTCTTCAGTGCTGCACGCTGCTCCACACGCGCGACCGGCGATTGAAGC
>CAVWJX010000003.1:175000-1247766 GCA_963755435.1 uncultured Alphaproteobacteria bacterium | reverse complement strand
CCCGTGCAGACACTCTGATGGGCCCGCGCCATGCCCCGCAAGCCGGGAAGGCCTGTTCAGAGCCCAGTTCACACGGCGTTCACAGTCCGATCGAAGGAAATTGGCGCCGTTCCTGGTGTAATGGAGGCAGCGAGCACCGGCCGGCCGCCGGGCCTCCGATGTCGGGCGTGCGACGGCCGGCCGGGCACGGAGGGGACGATGAGCCACCTGGCCGAGCACAGCCGGAGCCGCTGCACCGGGTCGTCTGCCGTGCGCCGCACTGCGGCCACGGCGTCGGGCGAGGCTGCTGACGGGGGCGTGCAGCCGCCCTGATCCCCCACCCGGGTATCCCCCCGCCCGGGCAACGTCGAGCGGCCGTCGCGGAGGAGCCGGACCACAAGGTCCGGCTCCTCCTATGTCCGGAGTCACGACGGCCGGACGGGCGCGCCCGCCTGCGGACCTGGGAGACTGGCCGCGTGCAGAGCCAGCGCGACTACGTGCTGCGGACGGTCGAGGAGCGGGGCATCCGCTTCGTCCAGCTGTGGTTCACCGACGTCCTCGGGACCCCCAAGGCCTTCAACATCACCCCGGCCGAGCTGGAGAACGCCCTCGACGAGGGCATGACCTTCGACGGCTCGGCCATCGACGGGTTCAGCCGGGTCCAGGAGAGCCGACGTCCTGGCCCGGCCCGACCCGAAGACCTTCCAGCTGCTGCCCTGGCACGGCGAGGACGACGACCGGTCGCCCGGGTCTTCTGCGACATCTTCAACCTCGACGGCACCCCCTTCGAGGGCTGCCCCCGCCACGTGCTGCGGCGCACCCTCGAGCGGGCCCGCGCGGCCGGGCTACACCTTCTTCGCCGCGCCCGAGGTCGAGTACTTCTACTTCGCCGACGCCGACCCGTCGCACGCCGCCGGCGCCGCTCGACTCGGGCTCCTACTTCGACCTGACCGTGGCCGACCTCGCCGAGCGACCTGCGCCGGCGCACGGTGCTCACGCTCGAGGAGATGGGCATCCCGGTCGAGCACGCCCAGCACGAGGACGCCCCGAGCCAGCACGAGATCGACCTGCGCTACACCGACGCCCTCACCATGGCCGACACGGTCATGACCGTCCGGCTGGTGGTCAAGGAGATGGCCCGCCAGCAGGGCATCCACGCCAGCTTCATGCCCAAGCCGCTGGCCGGGGTCCAGGGCTCGGGCATGCACACCCACCTCTCGCTGTGGCGAGGGCGAGCACAACGCCTTCGCCGACGCCGGACGACCCCTACGGCCTCTCCGACGGTGGCCTACCGCTTCATCGCCGGCCTGCTCGCACCACGCCCGCGAGATCACCGCCGTGACCAACCAGTGGGTCAACTCCTACAAGCGGCTGGTGAGCGGCTACGAGGCCCCGGTCCACATCGGCTGGGCCCGCAACAACCGCTCGGCGCTGGTCCGGGTGCCGGTGGTCAAGCACGGCAAGGTCGAGTCGACCCGGCTCGAGTACCGGGCCCCCGACAGCGCCTGCAACCCGTACCTGGCCTTCGCCGTGATCCTGGCCGCCGGGCTCCGGGGCATCGAGGAGGGCTACGAGCTCCCGCCCGAGGCCGACGCCAACCTCTTCGCGCTCGCCGCCGAGAGCTGGCGGCCAAGGGCATCGAGCCGCTGCCGAGCAGCCTCAACGAGGCCGTCGACGAGATGGAGCGCTCCGAGCTGCTGGCCGACACCCTGGGCGACCACGTCTTCGAGTGGTTCATCCGCAACAAGCGGGCCGAGTGGGCCGCCTACAAGTCCGCAGGTCACCCAGTTCGAGCTCGACCGCTACCTGCCCGCGCTGTGAGCCCGCGACCCGCCGGCCCGGCCCGTCGCGCGAGCCCGGCAGCCGGACCGGCCGTGGAACCCCTGCTCTGCTTCCCCGACCCGCTGCCCGCCGAGCTGCAGGCCGGCGCTGCGCGCGGCCGGCTACGACTCCGTGCGTGGCCGGCCCGACCAGGTCGAGGCGGCCGAGCACGTGAGCCACCGAGGACGGCTGGGGCGGCGCGGTGGTGCGCGCCGGCGACGACCTGGCCGGCGGCCGTCGCCCTCTGCCGGCACGCTCCGCCGCCGCGAGGTCCCCGTCGCGCCCGCTCCTGCTCGTCGTGGCCCGCCGACCAGCTCGGCGACCTCGCAGCTGCGCGACGACCTTTCGACGACTTCTGCGTGCTCCCGGTCGACGCCGACGAGGTGGCGGCCCGGCTCGAGCACCTCTTCTGGCGGGCCGGGCCGGGGCTCGCGGCCCGACCTGATCGAGTACGGCCCGCTGCTGCTCAACCTCGAGACCTACCAGGCGGCGGTGGCCGGGCCGGGTCCTCGACCTCACCTACATGGAGTACGAGCTGCTGCGGTTCCTGGCCGCCCACCCCGGCAAGGTCTTCACCCGCGAGACCCTGCTCAGCCGGGTGTGGGGCTACGAGTACTACGGCGGGGCCCGGACCGTCGACGTCCACGTCCGCCGGCTGCGGGCCAAGCTCGGCGAGGAGCACGCCCACCTGATCCAGACGGTGCGCTCGGTCGGCTACCGCTTCGGCCAGGTCGGCTGGCCGGCGTCGGGCCCCTCGCGCGGGCGCCCGAGGGCTGATCGCCGACCGCCCGCCGGGTCGGCGCCGCGAGCTCAGCCCGGCGGGGCCGACGGGTCGCTCGAGGCCACCCAGTGCCGCTCCACGTAGGCCCAGGCCTCGACCTCGACCCGGGCGCCGAGGGGGAGGGCGGCCACGCCCACGGCCGAGCGGGCCGGCCGGTGGTCGCCGAAGGCCTCGACCCACACCTCGTTCACGGCGGCGAAGTCGGCCATGTCGACCAGGAACACGGTCGCCTTGACCACGTCGGCGAGGCCGGCGCCCTCGGTGGCCAGCACCGCGGCCAGGTTGGCCAGGGCCTGGCGCGAGCTGGGCCGCCGTGCCGCCCGCCGACCAGCGCCGGGGCGCCGTCGGGCCGGGCACGACGCCGAGCTGGCCCGAGGTCGACGACCCAGTCGCCGGCCCGCACGGCCGGGCGAGTAGGGGCCGACCGGCGCGGCTCACCGGGCACCGGCCGGCGGCTCCGGGCCGGCGCCGGCGCGGCGGGTGGGCCAGGCGGGCGGCAGGCCGTCGGCCAGCCACGCCGCGGCGGCCGTGGCCGCGAAGACGGCGTCGGACCCGTTCACCGGCCACGCGGTCGCCGGCGTGCACCGTCACCTCCACCGGCGGCATGTCGCCGCGCCGGCAGGATCCCGAACGACCGGATGGTGAGGTCGTGCACCGTCGCCGCCGTCGTCCACCGCGATGCCCTCGCTGCCGCACCCAGCCGAGCGCCTGGTGCACCGCCCCGATGCAGTAGGAGCGCAGCGTCGACCGCGTCGAGGACCTCGCCGGCCCAGACCTCGCACGGCCACCTCGCCGCCCGGCGCCACGGTCGACCCGGGCCCGGCCGCCGCGCGGGCCGGCCACCTCGACCGGCGCGCCCGGGCCGGCGCCGGCGCCTCGACGCGGCGCCGACGGCGGCCGCCGAGCACCGCGGCCTCGGCCCACCCGGCGCCCCGCAGGTCGGCCGAGACCGGCGGGCCCGGCCACCGTCGACCTCCTCGACCGCCAGCCCGGGCGCCACGGCGGCCACCCGGCCGACCAGGCCGCGTCGAGGCCCGCCGGCCGCCGGCGGTGCCGGGCCACCCGCAGCACCCCGGTGCCGTCCGCGCGGATGCCCGGCGGCCACCGGCGGGCGCTTGGGGCCGCGCCGGACGACGTCCTCGCGGGACCACAGCACCCGCACCGGCCCGCCGTGCCGTCGGCCAGCGCGCCGGGCGTCGGCCGGGACCGGCGAGCGGCGCTTGCCGCCGAAGGCGCCGCCGTTGGCCAGGGGCGAGGCCGGCTCGCCGCCGGGCGCGCACCAGCTGGCGTCGGGCTCGAGGTAGGCCGGCTCCACCCAGGTGGTCCGCAGGGTGAGCGCCCAGTCGCCCTCGGGCACCTCGAGCGGGTGGCGCGAGCGGCACCGGTCGAGTGCGGCGGCCCTGCACCTTGGCCGACGCGGCCCGGGCCGCCGGCCAGGCTCGGGCGCCACCACGCAGCCGCCCGGCCGCGTCGGGCACCGCCACCAGCGCGCCGGCGGGCGCCGTGTCGTCGGCGAAGCCCGCCGCCGCCCAGCACGACGTCGGGTGCCCGAGGTCTGGAAGGCCGGGCCCTCGAGCTGGGCCCGCCACGCCGCCAGCAGCGGGTCGCGGCCGGACCGCGCGCCGCCGGCGCCGGCGGCGGTGCCGCCGAGGCACGTCGCACGCCGCCTCGACGACGGTCTGCCAGCCGGTGCACCGGCACAGGTGGGCCAGCAGCGCCGGCGCGACCGCGTGCCTCGGTCGGGCGGCGGCCGGCGCCGCGGCCGAGCGCGGCCAGGCGCATGACGATCCCCGGGCGTGCAGAAGCCGCACTGGCTGGCCCCGGCGGCCACGAAGGCCTCGGCCCAGCGGCGCCGGTCGCCTCGGCGGCAGCCCGTCGACCGTGGTCACCGCGCGGCCGGCCACCCGCCGCAGCCGGGGTCACGCACGACACCCGGGCGCGCCGTCGACCCACACCGTGCAGCAGCCGCACTGGCCCTGGGGGCTGCAGCCGTCCTTGGGCGCGCGGCAGCCCAGGTGCTCGCGCAGCGCGTCGAGCAGGGACGCGCCGTCGTCGGGCACCTCGACGTCGGCGCGCCGTCGACGCTCGAAGCCGACCGACGGCCTGGCGGGAGGGGCCGGCGACCCGGCGGGCCGGCCCGGGCCGAGCTCAGCTGAAGGAGGAGCCGCAGCCGCAGGTCCGGGTGGCGTTGGGGTTCGTGATGTGGAACCCGGCCCCCTGCAGCCCGTCGCAGTAGTCGAGCGTGGCGCCCGTCAGCAGCTCGGCGCTGGCCGCGTCGACCACCACCCGGACCGCTGCCGAACTCGCGGACCACGTCGTCGTCGGCCACCTCGGAGTCGAAGAACATCTCGTAGCTGTAGCCCGAGCACCCGCCGGGCCGCACGGCCACCCGCAGGGCCAGGCCCTCGGCGTCCTCCTCTGGGCCAGCAGCTCGGCCACCTTGGCCGCCGCGGCGTCGGTGAGGGTCACCGGGTCGGGCTTCTTGCCGATGCTCACCGAGGTCGCCATCGTCGTCACGGTTGCCTCCTTGCCGGGACGGCTCTCCGGCCCGTCCGCGATCCCGCTGGTCGTGCACCGGCCGCTGCGGCCGGCGGCGGCCTGCTCCTCGTCCATGGTACCGGGGCAGGCCGGTCGGCACCGGCGCCCACCGCCCGGGCCGCCCGCCCGGCGGTCGGCCGGACCGCCTGGCCAGGTAGGATCGGCGCGTGGTCGCCGGGACGCCGCATGCCGGCACCGGCGGCGGGGCCGCGGCCGGCCGGGCCGGGACCGGCCGCCCGCCGGCGACCGGGACCGCGCCCCACCGCGGACGAGGTCCGCGAGGCCCTGCGGGCCGTCATCGACCCCGAGCTGGGGGACGACATCGTGGACCTCGGGCATGGTGCGCGGACGTCAGGGTGGCGCCCGGACGGCGCCGTCGCCGTGGAGGTGGCCCTGACCATCGCCGGGTGCCCGCTGCGCGCCCAGATCGAGCGCGACGTCCGCGGCCGCCTCGGCGGCGTGCCCGGGGTCACCGTCGGTCGACCTCGCGATCGGCGAGATGGACGCCGACGAGCAGGCGGCCGGTGATGGCCCGGGCCCGGTGGAAGGCCCGGGAGGAGGCGCCCGACGACCGCCGTGCCGCCCGACGACCCGGGTCCTGGCGGTGGCCTCGGGCAAGGGCGGGGTGGGCAAGTCCTCGGTCACCGTGAACCTGGCCGTGGCCCTGGCCCGCCGGGGCCTGCACCGTCGGGCGTCCTCGACGCCGACATCTGGGGCTTCTCGGTGCCCCGGCTGCTCGGCATGGAGGGCGGCGTCGAGGCCCGCGAGGGAAGATGGTCCCGCTCGAGCGGCCGGTCGGCGACGGGCCTGCTCGCGGGTGCTGTCCATGGGGTTCCTGGCCGACGAGGACCGGGCGATCATGTGGCGGGGGCTGGTGCTCAACCGGGCCGTCCAGCAGTTCCTCCAGGACGCCCACTGGGGCGACCTCGACTACCTCCTGATCGACCTGCCCCCCGGCACCGGCGACGTCCAGATGGGCCTGGCCCGGATGCTGCCCGCGCACCGAGATGCTGGTCGTGACCACGCCCGCCGCTCGCCGCCCAGCAGGTGGCGGCCCGGGCGGCCGACATGGCCCGGCGGGGCTACCTGCGGGTGGCCGGGGTGATCGAGAACATGAGCGACTTCACCTGCGAGCACGGCACCACCTACGCCCTCTTCGGGTCGGGGGGCGGCGCCCGCCTGGCCGCCGAGCTGGGCGTGCCCCTGGTGGGGTCCATCCCGCTCCACCCGTCCTGGCGGCGGGGGGCGACGCCGGCGAGCCGGTGGCCCTCGGGGACGGCGAGCTGGCCGGCGTGTTCGCCGACGCTGGCCCGGACGGTGGCCGAGGAGGTGGCCCCGGTGGTGGAGACCTCGGGGTGCACGGCCCGCCTGCTGGACCGGGTGGCCGACGCGGTGGCCGCCGAGCGGCACGCCTAACGGGCTCGGCGGCCGGCCGGTCGGCGGCCTCGTAGCCGGGGTCGCCCGGGACCGGAGGAGGATCCGCACGGCGCGGCCGTCGACGACCACCGCGGGGGAGGGTCGAGCGGCGCCCGGCCGGCTGCGGCGGCGGCGGCCACGAGCTCGCCGCCGGTGGCGAACCGCCCGATCGCCTGCAGGGTCCGGATGGTGGGGAAGATCAGCTCGATCTCGCCGGCCCGGAAGCGGCCGAGGGCGTCGGCCGGCCGGAGCCACGCCGCGGCGATCGTCTCCCCGGCGTCGTGGGCCGCGTCCTGGCCCGGCGGCGCCCCGGCCACGAAGAACCGGGTGTCGTAGCGGCGCGGGGCGCCCTCGGGGCGTGACCCAGTGGGCGAAGTAGTGGACCCGGTCGAGGGCCAGGCGCGAGCCCCTCCTCGCGGCAGGCGTCGAGGAACCGGCGCCGCCCGGCGTTGACCTCGGCGCGGAGGCGGGCGAACCGCTCGGCGGCCGCCGGCGCCTCGAACGAGACGAGCCAGCGCGGGGCCCGCCGGGCCCGGTGCCGGGCCGCCGTAGGCCAGCAGCACGCCCGGCCTCCTCGAAGCACTCCCGCAGCGCGGCCACCCAGTAGGCGAGCCCGCCGGCCGGCACCCCGAGGATCGCGGCTCGCCTCGGCGTCGGTCCCGGCCGCTGCTGCAGCGCGGCCGCCGGTCGCTCGCCGTCGTCCGGGTCCACCCCGCCGCCGGGGAAGACGTAGGCGCCGCCCACGAAGTCGGAGCGCAGGTTCCGCCGCACCATCAGCACCTCGAGCGGCGCCTCGCCGTGGGCGGCCGTCCCGCACCAGCATCAGCGTGGCCGCCGGGCGGAGCGCCACCTCGCCGGGCGGGCCACCGGGGGACGCCGGGTGGGGGGCGGGCGTCACGGTGGGCAGGCTACCCGTGGGTAGCCGCGTCACGGCCGCACGCGTCGTGCGTCTGGACCCACGACGCCCCCGCAGCGCTCGGAGGCCAGGCCCTGGTCTACGCTCTCCGGCGCATCCTCCGATCAGGCACCGGACGCGGCGGCCGCCGCCGGGGGGCGGCGCAGGCAGACCGTCACGACAAGACCCGAGGACTCGACGACGATGGCAGACGACAGCGACCAGAAGCCCGCCCGGAACCAGGCGGACAAGGACCGGAGCCGCGCCCAGAGCCGGGCGGTCTCCGGCAAGGAGGCGGCCCGGGGCGTCAGCGGGGCCAGCCCCGGCCAGGGGTCGAAGCCCGGGTCCGGCGGTCCCGGCCAGAAGCAGGGTGCCGGCGGGCGGGGCCCGACCGGCCAGGGCAAGGGCGGGGCGGAAGGGTGGGCAGCGGCCGCCCCGCGGCGGTCCCCAGGCGGCCCGGCGCCCGGTCCCCGGCGCTCCCCGACCGCCCTGCTGACCTGGGGCGCGGTGGCGCTCGTCCTGATCGTGGTCGTGGTCCTGGTGGTGGTGAAGCTCACCGGCACGTCGAGCCCCAGCGCCAGCGGCGCCACCGCGCAGCCGGTGCCCGCCCAGATCGAGCAGCAGGTCACCAACATCCCGGCGTCGGTGTACAACACGGTCGGCGTGTCGTCGCCCACAGTGGCCGTCAGCCCGCCCCACCAGATCAAGGGCCAGCAGCCGCCGCTCACCTTCCGACACAAAGCCCGGCGTCTTCTACATGGGCGGGGAGTACTGCCCGTACTGCGCGGCCGAGCGCTGGGCCATGGTGGCCACGCTACAGCCGGTTCGGCACACTGACCGGCCTGCAGACGATGCAGTCCAGCTCGACCGACGTCTACCCAAGCACCCAGACCTTCACCTTCGCCAAGGCCACGTTCACCAGCCCCTACGTCGGCGCTGCAGACGGGGAGCTCTACAGCAGCCAGCAGAACGCCGCCGGCACCGGCTACGAGATCCTCCAGCCGCTAGCTCGGCCAGAGCAGACGCTGGTCAAGAAGTACGACACCTCCAAGTACACCGGCGGCGTCCACACGCCAGCGGCTCGATCCCGTTCATCGACATCGGCAACAAGTTCGTGATCTCGGGCGCCAGCTACTCGCCGGTCGATCCTCCAGGGCCTCACCCGGGCGCAGATCGCCGCCGGCCTCACCGACAACCAACCAACCCGGTCACCCAGGCCATCATCGCCACGTCCAACTACATCTCGGCCTCGATCTGCAACAGTCGACGGGGAGAAGCCGGCCTCGGTCTGCACCAGCAAGGGCGTGAAGGCGGCGGCCAAGACGCATGGGGCTCGAGCTCCTGAGCCGCGTGGCGGGACGCCGGCGATCGGCGACCGCGCGATCGCCGAGCGGACCGAGCCGGTGCAGCGCCCCGGCCCTTGGCGGATCGGCCTGTCGCTGCTCCTCTCGCTCGCTCGGCCTCGGGGTCGCCATCTACCTGACCGTCGACCACTTCGCCAAGATCCCGCTCGCCTGCCCGGACACCGGGGTCATCAACTGCAGAAGGTCACCACCAGCGCCCAGTCGCTACTTCCTCGGCATCCCGGTGGCCGCTGCTCGGCCTGGGCTTCTACGTCGTGATGGCGGTCGTCAACTGCCCTCGCTGTGGCGTCCGACCGACCGGCGGGTGCACCTGGCTGCGGCTGGCCCTGGTGTGGTGGGCATGGCTTCGCCCTCTACCTGGTGGCTGCCGAGCTCCTCATCATCGGCAACATCTGCCTGTGGTGCACCTCGGTGCACGTCATCACCTTCGCCCTCTTCATCCTGATCGTGGCCACGGTGCCCCGGCATGCTCGGCTGGGGGCAGCCGGCGACGCCACGCCGAGGACGGGCCTGAGCCGGCCCGCGCTGAGGCCGCCGGGTGCCGGCCGCGAATCCGCTCAGCCGGCCCGGCGCTCCAGGATCTGCTTGCGCTCGACCTCGTTCAGGCCGCCCCAGATGCCGTGGGGCTCACGGATGCGGATGGCGTAGTCGAGGCAGTCGCGCCGCACGTGGCACTCGGCGCAGATCGCCTTGGCCCGGGCCTCCCGGGCCGCTTCTCGTCCTTGCGCTCGGCGTGCGACGGCGGGAAGAACGCCGCCGCCTGCGGCCCCCGGCACGCCGCCTTCGCCTGCCACGACTCTCCGACTGCCTGACGCATGCTCCACCCCCTGGATCCCCTCCCCGTCGCGGGCCAGGGTACCCCCGGGCCTCCGGGCCGACAAGGGGCTTGACCAGGGATTTCCCGGGCGCCTGCGCCACCGGCGCGACGGAGCGCCGGGGCTACGCTCGCCGCCGGATGGACGTCGCCGCCTTCTGCGCAGAGAGCCGGGTCCTGGTGGTCGCCGGCAAGGGCGGGGTGGGCAAGACCACCGTGGCCGCCGCCCTGGCCCGCATGGCCGCCGACGCCGGGCTGTCGGTGCTCCTGGTCGAGCTCGAGGGCCGGCCGGGCATCGGCCGCGGCCTTCGGCGGCAGCGGGCCGCCTCGACTACGACGAGACGGTCCTCTGCCGCCCGGCACCGGCGGCGACCCGGCGGGGGCACGGTCCGGGCGCGGCGGATCACCCCCGACGACGCGCTGCTCGAGTACCTGGCCGACCACGGCCTCAGCGGGTCTCCAAGCGGCTGGTCTCGCTCGGGCGTGGTCGACGTGGTGGCCACGGCCATCCCGGGCATCCGCGACGTCCTGGTGCTGGGCAAGGTCAAGCAGCTCGAGCGGGACCGGGTGGCCGACCTCATCGTCGTCGACGCCCCGGCCACCGGCCACGCCGTCACCTTCCTCACCTCGGCCAGCGGCCTGCTCGACGCCGCCCGGAGCGGCCCGGTCCGGGCCCAGGCGGCCGAGGTCGTCGAGCTGCTGCGCGACCCGGCGCGCTGCCGGGTCATGCTCGTCACCCTGCCCGAGGAGATGCCGGTCAGCGAGACCGTCGAGGCCGCCTACCAGCTCGAGGACCGGGTCGGGCGTCCAGCTCGGCCCGGTGGTGGTGAACGGCTGCGACGAGCCGCCGGCCCGCCTCGGCCGTCCCGGCGGCCGAGGCCGCCGCGGCCGAGGCCGGGGTCACGCTCGACGGCGGCCCAGCTCGCCGGCCCTCGAGGCGGCCCGGCGCGTTCCGGCTCGGCCGCGCTGCGGCCTCGCAGGCCGAGCAGGTCGAGCGGCTGGCCCGGGAGCTGCCCCTCCCCCAGCTCCGCGCTGCCCGCGCTCGCCGCGCCCGACCGATCGGGCCCGACGAGCTCGGCCGCGCTGGCCGGCGGCCCTGACCGACGGGCGTCGAGGCAGCTCGCCCGCCGAGGCCGGCCGACGCCGCGACCGGGACGGCCGAGCCGCCGGCGGGCCTCGCTCGCCGACGCTGGCCGCGGCGAGCGGCCGCGTCGTGGTCGTGCTGCGGCCCGGGCGGGGTCGGCAAGACCACGGTCGTCGGCGACCTTCGCCCTCGAGGCGGCCCGCCGGGGCGGCGGGCCTGCGTGGTCACCGTCGACCCGGCCCGGCGGCTGGCCGACGCCCTCGGGGTCGAGTCGCTCCCCAACACGCCCGACCGAGGTGCCGGGCGACTGGCCCGGGCGAGCTGCACGCGCTCGATGCTCGACACCAAGGGCACCTTCGACGACCTGGTCGCGCGCTACGCCCGGACGCCCGAGCAGGCCGACGCCATCCAGGCCAACCGCCTCTACCAGAACCTCGCCGGCGCGCTGTCGGGCACCCAGGAGTACATGGCCATGGAGAAGCTCTACGAGCTGACCGAGAGCGGCCGACTACGACGTCGTGGTCGTCGACACCCCGCCCACCCGCAACGCCCTCGACCTGCTCGACGCGCCCGCGCCGGCTGACCCACTTCCTCGAGAACCGCCTCTTCCGGGCGCTGCTGGTGCCCGACCCGGGCCTACCTGCGGGCGGTCGAGCGTGGCCACCCAGGCGCTCCTCCGGACCATCTCCAAGGTGGCCGGGGCCGAGATCGTCGCAGGACGCCGTGGCCTTCTTCCAGGCCTTCGAGGGGATGGAGGAGGGCTTCCGCGACCGGGCCGGCGCCGTGCGCGAGCTGCTGGCCGACCCGGCCACCGCCTACGTGCTCGTCACCTCCCCCCGGCCCGACGCGGTGGACGAGGCCGAGCTTCTTCGCCGGCAGGCTCGCCGACACCGGCGTCGAGCCCGGCGGCCCTGGTGGTCAACCGGGTGCACCCCCACGTTCGGCCGCGTGGCGCCGTGGCCATGCCCGCGGCCCCGGCCGGGGAGCGCCCTGGCCGCCCTGGTCGACAACCTCGACCACCTCGAGGACGCTGGCCGAGCGCGAGGAGCGCGGCCTACGCCGAGCTCGCCCGGCGCGTGGCCCCGGCCCCGGTGGGCCGGGTCCCGCTGCTCGGGACCGACGTCCACGACCTGGGCGGGCTCGGCCTCGTGGCCGACCAGCCTCTTCGGTCCGGCGGCGGTCCGCGGCCGGTCGGGGTCGGGTAACCTCGCCGCCGTGCGCACCATCGTGGTCGCCAGCGACGCCCCCACCGTCCGCCGCGAGGTCGCCTCGGTCACCCGAGGCGCCCGACATCGAGGTCCTCGAGGTGGCCTCGGGCCCCGACGCCGTCGACCGCTCGTGCGCGCGAGGACGCACCCGACCTGGTCGTGGTCGACATGCAGATGGGCAACATGGGCGGCATGGCCGTCTGCCTGGAGCTCGCGCTGGAGGAGTCCTACCTGGACGTCGACCACGTCCCGGTGCTCATGCTGCTCGACCGCCGGCCCGACGTCTTCCTGGCCCGCCGCTCGGGCGCCGAGGGCTGGCTGGTCAAGCCGCTCGACCCGCTGCGCCTCCGCCGGGCCACGGCCGCCCTGCTCGACGGCGGCACCTACGCCGACGACGTCGTACCAGCCCGGTCCCGGTGCTGGTCGGCCGCGCGGCCGCACTCGCGGCGCCGGACAGCCTCGCCGGAGCCTGACCGACGGCGCGCAGCGTGCCCGGACGGCGTCCGCACCAGCCTCCACCAGGCAGCCCCGGCCGCCACTGGTGGCAGCGCGGCCGGCGCCGCGGCGAGGCGCGCCGGCCGGGCCGCCGGCGAGCCGGCGAGGCCGGCGAGCAGGAGCGGCTGATCATCGACGCCCTGGCCGACCTGCGCGACATGGAGGTCCGGGAGGTCATGACCCCGCGGGTCGACGTCGTGGCCCTCACCATCCCGGTGCACGCCGAGGACGTGGCCCGGGCGGTCCGGGAGTCGGGCCACAGCGCTTCCCGGTGGTCCACGACGACCTCGACGACCTCGTGGGCGTGCTGTTCGTGAACGACCTGTTCCGGCGCCCGGCTGGCGCGGCCGGCCGAGCCGGCGGGCGTGGCCGGACCGAGCGCCGCAGTCGCCGCTCGAGATCTCCCGCCGGCTCCGCCAGCCCTACGTCGTGCCCGAGTCGCGCCGCGTCCTCGACGCCCTGGCCGAGATGCGCCGCCAGCGCCGGGGCTTCGCCGTCGTGGTCGACGAGTACGGGGGCGTGGCCGGGCGTCCTCACGGTCAAGGACCTCCTCGAGCCGCTCGTGGGCGACCTCCACGACGAGTTCGACCCGGCCGACGAGGAGCCCGCGATCGTCCGGGTGGACGGCGCCCGCTGGCTGGTCGACGGCCGGGCGAACGTCGACGACGTCCGCGAGCGGCTCGGCATCGAGATCCCCGACGGCGAGTACGTGACCCTCGGCGGCTACCTCTTCGACGGCTTCGGCCACATCCCCGAGGAGGGCGAGGCCCTCGCGGTCGACGGCTGGGAGCTCAGGGTGGTCGAGATGGACAAGCGGCGGATCGCCAAGGTGGTCGTCGAGCGGCGGGTCACGGGGGACGGGAGCCGGGTCGGGCCGGGGCAGACCGGTCCGGAGCGCCGAGACCGGCCGCGGCGAGCGGGACGGCGCGGGACCGGTGGCACCGGCTGACCAACGGCGTGGCCGCGGCACGCGGGACGCAGGCTCCCCGGTCGGGCGCCCGAGCCCGGCCTCCCCGAGTCGGCGCCTTCGAGCACCGCGGCCGGGGCGCGGCTAGGCTGGCGGCCTCGCCGGGGCGCGCCGCCGGCGACGGGCTGTGGCGCAGTTTGGTTAGCGCGCTGCGTTCGGGACGCAGAGGTCCCCGGTTCAAATCCGGGCAGCCCGACCACGGAACTCCCTGACCAGGCCGGAACGGCCCTCAGGCGCGGCGCTCGGCGGCGAGCCCGCGGCGGTGGCTTGTCGAGGCACCGTCCCTGCCCGGCACGTGAGATCACGCCTGTGTAATTCAAGGCGATAGGGGCCGGCATCAATTCCGGAGGCCACATGACAAGGTGGCTTGACATCTGTGGGAGGGTTTGTACGTAAAGAGCGGTACACTTAAAAAGTGCAGGTTGACCGCTTCCGTACATCCCCCACTGGGACGCTCGTCCCGATCAGGGGCCACGACGCCCGGCTTTCTCGAGCCTTCGACCACTACGCCTTCGTTCCCGGACCCCTCCCGGAGAGCATCACCCTGAGCCAAGCGACCTACGGGCTCCTGAGCGAGGCGGATCGAGCCCTCGGCGGCCTCAACGCCAAGACGGAGCTCCTTCCCAATCCGCAGTTGCTCGTTCGGCCCGCCCTCACGAAGGAAGCGGTGGCTACGTCTGCTCTCGAAGGAACGTACGCCCCCCTGTCGGAGGTCCTTGAGGCGGACTACGTGAAGACGGCCCCCGGCAGCGAAGTGAGGGAGGTGCTCAACTACGTCACCGCAGCAACCCGCGCCGTGGAGCTGCTCGCCAAGAGACCCATTTGCGTCTCCGTGCTCTCCGAGCTGCAAAAGACCCTCGTCCGGGGCACCCGAGGTGACTCCTACGACGCCGGAGAACTCCGTAGACGACAGGTCTATATCGGGAACGAAGGCCTGCCGATCGAGGACTCCCGCTTTGTACCTCCTCCACCCGGCGAGCTGCTTCAGCGTGGGATGGACGACTGGGAGAAGTGGATCAATGCCGAGTCCAACATGCCGCTCCTCGTGAGGGCCGCCCTCGGCCACTACCAGTTCGAGGCCCTCCATCCTTTCAGCGACGGGAACGGCCGCCTCGGACGCCTCGTAATCACGTTGCAAATCATGCAGGCGGGAGCCCTCGCCTACCCGATCTTGAACCTCTCCACCTGGCTCGAGCCGCGCCGAGAGCTTTACATCGATCACCTCCACCGCCTATCGGAGACCGGGGACTTCGATCCCTGGGTGGCGTTCTTTGCCGAAGCCGTCAAGACTCGATCGGAAGCTGCTTCGAGAGCCATCTCCCAGTTGCTGGCGATCAAAGACGAATTCGTCAGCTACTTGAATGAAAAGGGATACCGTGGATCGGTGATCAATCTCGCCAGCGATCTCATCGGGTACCCGGTACTTGACGTGCCCCAGGCGCGAAACGTGCTGAATGTTTCATACCAGGCGGCGAACAGCGCCGTCGCGAAGTTGGTGGAGCTCCAGATCCTACGGCAGGTCTCCCGCGGTGCCTACGGCCGGGTGTTCCGATGCCAGCGGGTGTTCGACGTCATCGCCAACGCGTGACCCCGTGCGCAGGAGAAGCTCATGAAGTCCTCCCGCCGCGTGGCCATGAACGGCAGGAACCCCGACAGCGGTACGGCCGCGGTTCAGACCTCGATGGTCGCCTCGCAGCGCCAGCCTCCCCCGGACGGCCCGCACCGCAGGTGGTGGTAGGAGACGCCCTTCGGGGCGGGGGCGGTCAGCCGCACCCGGTCCACCGGGACCACCTCCATGTCGCCGCTCACGCCGCCGTCCTCGGTCGGGGCCAGGTGGAACCGGACCGGCACCACGCCCACGACGTCCAGCGTGTCAACGACCTCCTCCGCCAGCGACACGAGCATGTCCTCGGCCCCCACCGCGCCCGCGGCAGCGGCAGGGTGCTGGTGGCCGCCGCGTCCGGCAGCTCGGCGAACGACGCCACCAGGGCGGCGAGCGCCTCGGCCATGCACCCGGCCACGTCCGGCGCCCACGCCTCGATGGTCCGGCCGGCCCCGCGGGTCACCAGCCGGTGCCCGGCGCTCCCCGGGACCGCCCGCCCGTCAACCTCCATGCCACCCTCACCTCCCGGTCGCCTGTCCCGCCGGGGCCGCCCGGCGGCCACGCCCCATCTTCGCCCGGGACCGGGCCGGCCCGGTAGGGGCGAAGGCCACTCGTCCGCGCCCCCCCGGCGAACCGCCGGGGGCGGGCGCTGTCGCCTACCCCGGGTGCGCGAACGTCCAGCGGGTGGCCCCGCCGGGCTCGCGGGTCATCGTGGCGTAGACGGCCTCGGGGGTCAGCTCGTAGACGTACCAGGGCGGAGGGCCGGCGCTGGGCGCGCCGTACTCGTGGGTGAACCCGCCGTCGGCCACCGTGGGCGCCCACCCGCCGCGGGCGAAGATGGCGGCGGTCCGCCGGAGCACCTCGGGATCCGTCACCCTGGCCGCCCGGCCCTCCACCACCAGGTCGTACCCCGGAGCGGCCACGGCGAGCGCGCACCTCGGGTCACGCTCGACGTTGCGGATCTTCCGTGAGCGTGGGCTGCCGGTGAAGGAGTACCCGCCGCCCGTCCAGAAGGCGCCGACGGCGGTCACGTGGGGCCGCCCGTCCGCGTCCGCGGTGGAGAGCCAGTAGGTGTGGTGGTCCGGGCCGCCGGACCCGGGGGCCTGCGGGAGGTCCGCCTCCATGACCGCGTGGACGTCGTCCCACCGGAGCGGGGCGAGGTGGTAGAGGTCGGCCAGGTTCCGGGCCGCCGGCGGTGGTGTGGTCGTCATGTGGGATTCCGACGGCGCCGGGACCCGGTGCTCATCGCTGCCGCCGGCCACGGGCCGTCAGCCGAGCGACCCGTAGAACCCGGCGTCGCCGAAGGCGAACACCCCGCCGTCGGCGCCCAGGAGCCAGAAGCCGCCGCGGTCGGACGAGGCCGCCATGCCCACGATCGGCGCGTTGAGGGCGGTGCCCTCCAGGGAGCCGAGTGTGGCGGCGTCGCCCCGGGCCGCCACCGCCCCGTCCTGGCTGACGAGCCAGTAGCCGCCCGAGTCGCCGGTCGCCTCGATCCCCACCACGCCGGAGCCTGTGGCCTGGCCGAGGAAGTTGCCGAGGTACGGCGCGTCGCCGAAGGCGAACACCCCGCCGTCGGCGGCCACCAGCCAGTAGCCGGTCCCGTCGGCGTCGGCCACCATGCCGACCACCGGCGCGTTGAGCGCCCGGCCGCCCATCGAGCCGTAGAAGCCGGCGTCGCCGAAGGCGAACACCCCGCCGTCGGCGGCCACCAGCCAGTAGCCCTTGCCGTCCGGGGTGGCGGCCATGCCCGACGATCGGCGGGTTGAGCGGCTGGCCGCCCATGGAGCCGTAGAAGCGCGGCGTCGCCGAAGGCGAACACCCCGCCGTCGGCGGCCACCAGCCAGTAGCCCTTGCCGTCCGGGGTGGCCCGCACGCCCACGATCGGCTGGTTGAGCGGCTGCCCGCCCATGGAGCCGTAGTTCCCCACGCCGCCGAAGGCGTGCACCCCGCCGCTCGCCGACGCCAGCCAGTAGCCCGGGTCGCCTGTCCCGTCCATGGCCGTCACGTCGTCGACGAAGGTCACGTACCACCTCACCGTCGCCAGCGCGAGCTGGTGACGGAGGGCACCGAGCCGGCGTGGTCGTGGCCTGCGCGGCGAAGCTCCCCCCCGCCGCCACCGCCGCCACCGGGATCGGCGTCGCCGCCACCACCGCCGCCGCCGCCGCCGCCGTAGCCGCCGCCACCACCGCCGCCGCCGCCGACCACGCCGAAGTCCAGCGTCGTTGTCCCCCGCCACTCCCCCTCGCCCCCGGCGCCGGCCGAGGCGAGCTTCACGTCCGTGCCGACATTGGTCCACGGCTCCGACGAGCTGGGGCCGCCCGAGGTGTGCTCGGACCCACCCTCGCCGCCGATGCCGTCGCCCCCGGAGCCGCCGCTCTTGTGTCGTCGCGCCGTCGCCGCCGCTGCCCCCGGGCGCCCCCACGCCGTTGTAGGCGCCGTAGCCGCCGTGGCCGCCGCCGCAGCCGGTGCTGCCGCCGCTTGTGCCGGCGCCGGTCATGGGCCCTGTGGTGGTAGCCGTGGCGTTCCCGCCGTTCCCGCCGTTCCCGCCGCCGCAGGTCGCGCCCCTCCCCCCCGCCGCCGCCGCCGCCCGCGTCCACGAGCACGTTGGTGGACGTGCACGACGACCAGCCGTCGATGCACGGGGTCACTGTGGTCAGGTTGGCGCTGGCCACCACGGTCGAGGCCCCGCCGAGCCCGCCCGCCTTGGTGCCTGTGCCGGCCCGGCCGAGGTAGTAGTAGATCGCCGGCGAGCCGTGCGCCTGCTCGTAGGCGAGCACGGTGGTCGTGGTCTGCGCCACGCCCCCCGCGCCGCCGCTCCCCGCGCTCCCCACCTCCGGCGAGCCGCCCTTGCCGCCGCCCGCCCCGACGGCGGTGACCACCATGGGCGTGGAGGTGGAGACGGCACCGTTGACGGCGTCGGCCTCGGAGACGAGGGTCTCCAGGTTGAACCCCGGCAGGGCCGCCACTGTGGGGAGCTGGCAGCGGACGACCTGGGAGACCGGAGCCGTGCAGGTGGCCGGCTCGAATGTGGCGGCTGACGCGGCGCCCCCCGGGACGGCCACCCCGGCCGCGGTGCCCGCCGCCAGCACGCCCACGAGGAGCGCCACCGACGCGCCCGAGACAAGGTTCCTCCCCACCACGTTCGTCACGGCGCTCCCCTTCCTCGAGCCGCATCCCCGGCTGCGGATGGTAACGGCTCCGGCCGGGCGGAGGGGGGCACGCAGGCCGGCGGTGGGCCGGGCCGGGCGCCGCGCCGGGCCGCGCCGGGCCGCGCCGGGCGCCGGCGTCAGGCGGAAGGCAGGGGCACGCGCCAGACGAGCCGGGTCCCCCCGCCCTCGGCCTCGTCCACCACGAGGTCGCCGCCGAGCTTGGCCGCCCTCCTGCGGAGGTTCGGCAGGCCCAGGCCGCCCTCGCCGGACCGCCCCGCGCCGGCGGCCGCGGCGCCGACACCGTTGTCCACCACCTCGACCGTGCAGGTTCCCCCGTCCACGGCCACCAGCACCGACGCCGCCGAGGCCTGCGCATGCCGGCCCACGTTGGTGACCGCCTCTCGCACCACCACCACCAGGTGCTCCCCCACCTCGTCGGGAACGGCGGCGTCCACGGGGCCCTCGAACCGCACCGGCACCTCGAAGCCCACCACGCCGGAGAGCTCGCGCAGCAGCGAGAGCACCTGCACCCGCAGCCGCTCCTCCCCGAAGCTCAGGCCGAGCTCGAAGATGGTGGCGCGGATCTGGCGGATGACGTCGTCGATCTCGGTGACCGCCTTGGACAGGCGGGCCGCCCGCTCCGGGCTGGTGGCGGTCCTCACCAACCCCTGGATCGAGAGGCCCACGGCGAAGAGCCGCTGGATCACCGCGTCGTGCAGGTCCCGGGCGATCCGGTCACGGTCGTCGAGCACCGCCAGCTCCTGGACCCGGGCGTGGAGGCGCGCGTTCTCGATGGCGATGCCCGCGGCCATCGCCAGCGCCTCGACCAGGCCTCGTCGACCGTGGTGAACTCCGGCCCCCCGATCTTCTCGGTCAGGTAGAGATTGCCGTAGACCTCGTCGCGGACCTTGACGGGCACGCCGAGGAACGACGTCATCGGCGGGTGGTGGGCCGGGATCCCGAAGCTGTCGGGGTGGGCCCGGATGTCCGGCACCCGCAGCGGCCGCGGGCCCGAGATCAGCGTGCCGAGCACCCCCTGCCCGTGGTCGGGGCCCGACCACCTCCTCCTCGGGCGAGAGCCCCGCCGTCACGAACTCGGCCAGCGCGGCCCCGTCCTCGTCGAGCATGCCGAGCGCCCCGAAACGGGCACCGGTCAACGTCCCGGGCCTCCTCGACCAGATGCTCGAGCAGGACGGGCATCTCCAGGTCCGCCTCGATCAGCAGCACCGCCGTCATCAGCCGGCGGAGCAGGACGGGATCGTCGATCCCCCTGAAGGACACGCGCTGGCATCCTACGCCGCCCTGCCCCGGCCGGCTCCCGGCGCGGTCAGCCCGCGGCTGTCCCCGTGGGGAGGACGTCCCCGGCCGGCAGGACCCCCAGCTCCGCCAGGGCCGCCCTGAGGCGGCCCCGCTCCACCGTGGGGCGACCGAAGGCCGCCAGGTCCACGTCGATGCCGACCCGGCGGCAGAGCTGCACCAGGCGGGCGTCGTAGCGGAGCTGGTCGGCCACGGCGGTCGCCACGTCCGTGCGCCCGCGCGCCTCCCCGCCCGGACCGAGCGGCCGGGCCACCTCGCGCACCAGCTCCACGGTCGGCAGCGCCGACGTGGGGTCCTCCAGCTCGACGGCCGCCTTCAGCAGGTCGGCGTACACGGCCGCCCCCTCCGGACCGGCCGTGGCGCCCCCGGGCGTGCCGGACCCCCGCCGGCACCCACCTCTCCCCCGGTGGACCACTGCACCGTCACCACTGCTCCCGCCTCCCGCCGTGGGCCCCGCCGACCGCCGTCGAGCTTCCACCACCACAGTCTGCGAGCGCCAGCCGGGCGCCGGAAGGGCCGGAAGTCCCCGATCACCGCCGATCAGGGGCCCGTCCGCACGGCACCTCCGGGACGATCCCGCCGGGGGTTCCACACGCCTCGGCCCGGCAGCGCCGGCGCAGGCCAGCCGCGCCGGCGCCGGCATGGGCGGCCGCCGGCCCGGGTACGGTCGGGGCATGGCTCACCGCACCCGCATTGCCAACCTGCCCGAGCGCATCGTTGCCGGGGCCTTCATCCTGAGCGCCGGCCTCGACAAGCTGCAGGCCGACGCGGAGCACGCCGCCGGCGTGCACGGCATGGCCAAGGGCACCTACCCGTTCCTGGCCGACGTGCCGCCGCCCCAGTTCACCAAGGCGCTCGCCGTGGGCGAGGTCGCGGCTGGGCGGAGCCCTGCTCCTGCGTTCGTGAGCGACCGGACGGCGGGCCTGGGCCTGGCCGCGTTCGCCGCGGCCTCCTCGGCCTCTACGCCAGGACCCCGGGGATGCGCCGGGAGGGCAGCGTCCGTCCCAGCCAGCAGGGCACGGCGATCGCCAAGGACGTGTGGCTGCTCGGCATCGGGCTCGGCCTCGTGGCGGACTCCTTCCGCCGCCGGGACGGCCACCGGGACCGGCGGGCGCGGGACGGCGAGGACTAGCGGCGAGGGCACGGGCGAGGGCGCCGGTGGGGGTCGCCCCCCGGCGTCAGGCCGGCGACGGCACCACCGAGTACGTGTCCCTCCCCGACCGGACGAGGGCGCCCGGGAGCGGCGCCCGTCGGCTCGCCGTCCACCACGGTCTCCGCGCCGTTGACGAGCACCCGCACCACGCCCTGCGACCCGGCGGTGAGCCGGGGCGTCCCGCCGGGGAGGTCGTGCACCAGGCGGGCCGTCTCGGAGCCGACGGTCTCGGGGTCGAACACGAGCGATGTCGGCCCGGTAGCCCTCGGCCAGCCGGCCGCGCTCGCGCAGGCCGAAGAGCTCGGCCGGCTCGTCGGTCATCATCTGCACCGCCCGCTCGAGCGGGACGCAGCTTGCGGCCGCGCAGGCAGTCGCCGAGGAACGCGGGTGGGGTAGGGCGCGCCGCACATGCGGTCGAGGTGGGCGCCGGCGTCGGAGCCGCCGAGCATGGCCCGCGGGTCGCTCCCAGGCCTCGGCGCCGCAGCTCCCAGCTCGCCGTCGTCGTTGTCGGTGGGCATGGGCCACAGCACCGTCCGCAGCTCGTCGGCGATCGACGATGTCGACGCAGCGTCGTCGAACGGGTCGCTCGCCGCGCTCGGCGGCGATGTCGGCGACGCTCGCGGCCCTTGAGGCCCTCGTTGGCCTCGGCGAGTAGGTGTCGCCGATGACGTAGTCGGCCGAAGTCGGCGAGGCGGCGGAAGACGCCGGCCTCGGGGCTGTTGGCCCGCTCGCAGCATCTCGTCGCGGATCTCGGGGTCGCTGCAGCGTCGCGATCCGCTCGGGGACCGGCAGGCCGAGGACGTCGCCCCAGCCCGGGATGAGGTACAGCGCGCAGAAGGTGCGGAAGCTCATGTTCATCGGGCACCAGCGTCGGCATGGTCAGCGCGACGACGCGGCCGCCCGCCTCGCGCGGCCGCGGTCGACGGCCTCGAGCTGGTGCGCGACCTTCTCCGGCGTCGCGGCCGTCGACGGTGAGCACGTTCCAGTTCAGCGGGCGGCCGGCGGCGGCGGTCATGTCGGCGAGCAGCTCGATCTCGTCGTCGGAGAACTTGTCGAGGCAGCCCTGGACGATGCCCTCGAGCGTGGTGCCCTCGTGCTCGCCGACCGCCTCGCAGAGGGCGAGCAGCTCCTCGTCGGTCGGCCCAGCGCGACGGCGACCGGCTTGCCGTCGCCGTCGGAGTGCGTGCGACGACAGCGTGGTCGAGAAGCCGAGGCCGCCGGCCTCGATCGACTCGTGCAGCAGCGCACCATCTCGTCGAT
Source organism: uncultured Alphaproteobacteria bacterium (assembly GCA_963755435.1). Lineage (GTDB taxonomy): Bacteria > Pseudomonadota > Alphaproteobacteria > ATCC43930 > CGMCC-115725 > AP-15. The sequence goes on along the minus strand of CAVWJX010000003.1, from coordinate 1,225,922 downwards.
CTGCTCGTCGGTGGCCGCCTCGTTGCCGACCGCGTCCGCGCCCATCACGTAGCGGCGCAGGGCGCAGTGGCCGACCAGGAAGCCGGCGTTCACGCCCGATCTTGCCCGTCGAGCCGGTCGAGGTACTCGCCGAAGGTCTCCCACTTCCAGGCACGCCCGGTCTCGAGCGCGGCGAGCGGCATGCCCTCGACCTTGGCCATCATCCGGCGCAGGTAGTCGGCGTCCTCGGCGTCGCAGCGGGCGCGAGGGTGAAGCCGCAGTTGCCGCCGATCACGGTGGTCACCCCGTGCACGTTCGACGGGGTGGCGTAGCGGGTCCCAGAACAGCTGGGCGTCGTAGTGGGTGTGGGGGTCGACGAAGCCCGGGGCCACCACGAGCCCGTCGGCGTCGAGCGTCGTCGGCCGCCGTCCTCGTCGACCGTCGCCGACGGCCACGATCGCGCCCGTCCCGCACGCCGACGTCGCCCTGGCGCGCCGGGGCGCCGGTGCCGTCGACGACCGTGCCGCCACGGATCAGGTAGTCGAGCATGAGAGACCTCCTGGGCGCGGGACCGCAGCCGGCGCCCGGTTTCTGACGCGCCGTCAGGTCCGAGCTTAGGCGCTGCCGCGGCGCGGGGCCGGGGCGCTACCCGGGCGGGCGGGTGGAGGGCAGCCCGAGCTTGCGGTGGTCCCAGCTCACCGTGCGCTCCACCTCCAGCCGCACCACCACCCGCTTGTGCAGCATCGCCTCCACGAGGGGGCGCAGCTCGTCGGTGTACGGCCCCGTGTACCGCTCGAACACGCTGACCCCGAGCGCCCACATCCGCTCGGGGTCCTCCACGATCTCCGCCCGGCCGACCAGCTCCACCCCCCGCAGCTCCTCGTAGTGTCGCCGTCCTCCACGAGGCAGGTCATCCGCGGGATCCCGGCGCAGGTTGCGGACCTTCTGCGACTTGGCCTTGGTCTCCACGGCCACCGACCCCTCCAGGAACCCGTACCACATGGCCACGGCGTGGATCGACCCGTCGTGGTTGACCGTGCACATCGTCATGCGTCCGCCGCCCCTGCAGGAAGGCGTCCACCTCCTCGGGCGTCATCCTGATGACGTCCCGCTGCTTCACCCCGTGCCCCATCGCCTCGGTCATCGGCCTCGCCCTCCTCGCTGCGGCGGCCCGGCCCCCGGCGCCTCCCACCGGCGCGGCGTAGCCGTGCCGCCGAGGCAGCCAAGAGTTCACCTGAGGGTCATCTCGGTGTTGCGGCCGCTTCGCGGCCCGTTCATCTGGCTTTCCGTACCGTGCCAGGCATGGCGAGTGCCGCCATCCAGCGGGGCTCGCGCCAGGCGCTCGGCGCCCGGCGCGAGCCACGCCCGCGGACGCGTCCCTGGCTCGGCCCGCCCCGGCCCGGCCACGGTCGTGGCGTTCCCGGTGCCTGCCCGCCGGCACCGGGCACCGGCGCGGCGCTCGCGCAGGTGCTCACGCACCTGCCGCGCCGGGGCGGCGAGCAAGGGCTCCCCCCGGGCCTCCGCCGCCGCCTCGCAGCTCGCTCGGACACCCACGGCCACGCCGACCCACGTCCGCTCCCGGACGACGTGGCCTGAGCCGGTCGGCCCGGGGACCCGGCGGTGACCACGCCCGACGATCGAGGCCCGGGAGCCGGCCAGCCGGCCCGGCCGCGACAGCCGGCCGGTGGTGCTGGTCGTCGACGACGAGGAGTCCTACCGCCAGGCCCTGGCCTCGGGGCTCTCCCGCGAGGGGTTCGCCGTCGAGCTCGCCGCCGACGGCCACGAGGCCCTCCGCCTCTTCCACCGGGTCCACCCCGACCTCGTCCTGCTCGACGTGATGCTCCCGGACCAGTCCGGCGTCGAGCTGTGCCAGCGCATGCGGGCGCTGGCCCCGGTGCCGATCATCATGGTCACGGCCCGCGACTCCGAGGTCGACGTGGTCCTCGGCCTGGAGCTCGGCGCCTCGGACTACGTCGCCAAGCCGTTCCGGCTCCGCGAGCTCGTGGCCCGGATGCGGGCCGTCCTGCGCCGGGGCGCCACCACGCCGGCGCCCACGCGAGGAGATCGTCCAGGTCGGCCCGGTCCGCCTGGACACCGGCCGGCGCGAGGTCACCGTCGACGGCGCAGCCGGTCGACCTCTCCCGCAAGGAGTTCGACCTCCTGGCCCTCCTCATGTCCCACGCCGGCCAGGTGGTCACCCGGGAGTGGTGCATCGACCGGCTCTGGTGGGACCAGGACCTCTCCGACACCCGGACCCTCGACACCCACGTGAAGCGGCTGCGGCGCAAGATCGAGCCCGACCCGGCCCACCCCCGCCACCTGGTGACCGTGCGCGGCGTCGGCTTCCGCTTCGAGCCCTGATCCCGGCCCGGCGCCCGGGCACGGAGCGGCCGCCGGTACGCTGCCCACGTGCAGCCAGGGGCGACCTGGTCCCGGACTTCGAGCTGCCCGGACGAGAACGGCACGCCCCGGCGCCTGAGCGACCTCCTGGCCAACGGGCCGGTGGTGCTGTTCTTCTACCCGGCGGCCATGACCTACGGCTGCACCAAGGAGAGCTGCCACTTCCGCGACCTGAAGGCCGAGTTCGCGGCCGTGGGCGCCCAGCGGGTGGGCATCAGCGCCGACAAGGTGGACAAGCAGAAGCAGTTCTCCGACAAGCACGGGTTCGACTACCCGCTGCTCTCCGACGCCGACTACACGGTGGCCGAGCGAGCTCGGCGCCCGGCGGTCGATCGGCCAAGCTCGGGAACCGCCGGACCACCTTCGTGATCGACACCGACCGCACGGCTGCTCGACGTGATCCACACCGAGGTCTCGATGCGCGCCCACGCCGACCGGGCCCTCGAGGTGCTCCGCGGCCCGTCCGACGCCGCCAGGCTGACCGGCCGGCGACGGTGGACCACGGCCCGCCCCGGCCGGGCTCCGGCCCGCACGCGACGACGCCTGCGCCGCAAGCGGGAGCGCGGCCACGACGACTGGGCGCGCGTGCGACGCCGTCCTCGACGAGGGCCTGCTCTGCCACGTCGGCTTCACCGAGGACGGGACCACCTACGTCGTGCCCATGGCCTACGCCCGGGTGGGCGACGTCCTCTACCTCCACGGCGCCGCGGCCAACCGCACGCTGCGGGCGCTGGCCGCCGGCGCTCGAGGCCTGCGTCACGGTGACCCTGCTCGACGGCCTGGTGCTGGCCCGCTCGGCCTTCCACCACTCGATGAACTACCGGTCGGTGATGCTGCTGGGCCGGGGCAGCCGGGTCGAGGACGAGGAGGAGCAGCTCGTGGCGGCGGCGGCGCTGCTCGACCACATGGCCCCGGGGCGCAGCGCCGACGCCCGCGGGCCCGACGCCCGCCGAGCTGCGGTCCACCCTCATCGTCCGCTTCCCGATCGACCGAGGGCTCGGCCAAGGTCCGCACCGGGCCGCCGCTCGGACGACGAGGAGGACCTGGCGCTCGCCGTGTGGGCCGGGCGTGGTGCCGGTCCAGCTGGCCACCGGGGCCCCGGTCCCGGACGGGCCGCTGCCCCTGGGCGTGGTCACGCCCGCCTACGCCGAGCACCCGCGCCGGCCCGGCTCGGCGCCGGGAGACACGTGACGGCGGGAGGCGGCGCGTGACGGCTGCGGGCGGTGCCGGCGCCCCGGACGCCCGGCCCGTGGTGGCGGTCACCGGCTCGGCCTCGGGGATAGGGGCGGCGTGCGCCGGGCGGCTGGCCGGCGGGGGCGCCCGGGTGATCGGAGTCGACCTCCGCGACGCGACCGTGGTGGCCGACCTCGGCACCGTCGGCCGGGCGCCGGCCGCCGTCGAGGCGGTGGCCGAGGCTGGCCGGCGACCGGCTCGACGGCCTGGTGACCTGTGCCGGCCTGGCCGGGGCGCCGGGCCGGCCGGGCTCGCTCGCTGGCCTCGGTCAACTACTTCGGCACCGTCGAGCTGATCGAGGGGCTCCGGCCGCTGCTGGCCCGCTCGCCCCGGCCGGCGGCCGTGGCCGTCAGCTCCAACGCCGACCACCATCCAGCCCGGCGTCCCGGCTGACGCTGGCGGCGGCCTGCCTCGACGGGGACGAGGCCGCGGCTCGGCGCCTGGCCGACGGCGCCGGCTCGATGGCCGCCTATCCCGCCACCAAGCTGGCGATCGCCCGGTGGGTCCGCCGCCGGGCGGTCACGGCCGACTGGGCCGGCAGCGGCATCCGCCTCAACGCGGTGGCCCCGGGCATGGTGGACACCCCCCTGGTGGCCGAGGGGCGGGCCGACCCGGAGGTGGCGCCGCTGCTCGGCCATGCTCCCCATCCCCGTGGGCCGGCCCGGCCGGCCGGAGGAGATCGCGGCGCTCGTGGCCCTGCTCCTGGGACCGGAGGGCGGCTACTGCTGCGGCTCGGTGCTCTTCGTGGACGGCGGCACCGACGCGCTGCTCCGCGGCGACGACTGGCCCGCCCCCTGGGACCTCGGCACCGCCGACGCGCTCGGCCGGATGTCGCCGTCGCCGGGCGCCGACCGGTAGGTGAAGAACATCATCTGCGTGGCGTAGGCCACCGGGCGGCCGTCCTCGTCCCACAGCGTGGTCTCGCCGGAGGCCCAGCCGTCGCCGGCCCAGCGGGCCCGGTCGTGCGCCAGGACCCAGCCGCCGCGGGCCGGCGAGAACAGGTGCACGGTGAGGTCGGCGCTCGGCGCGAACCACGGGTCGCCCCGGTGGCCGAGGCGCTCGCCCACCGAGCCGGGCATCCGGTCCGCCAGGACGGTGAGGGCCAGCGGGTCGATCGTGCCGTCGGCCAGGAGCGGCGGGTCCTCGAAGCGGAGCCAGGTGACCACGTCCGAGGCCCCGGGCTCGTGCTCCTCCCACGGCGGGTGGCCCACGGCCGTGCCGCGCCTCCACCCGGTCCCAGAACGGCAGTGGCTCCATCGCCGGGACCTCGGGCGGGCGGGCGTCCCGGTACGAGCGGCAGGCCTGCGGCGGCGGCACCGGCGGCGGTGCCACGTCCACGAACGACGGTCCCCGCCGCGGCCCGCCGAAGACGGCCACCGTGGCGAGCCCCGATGCGGCGCCCCGGTTGCGCACCCCGGCCAGCACCTGGGAGGCCGACCGGCCGCGGCGGAGCACCGTGACCTCGATCTCCAGCTCACCGGCCGCCACCTGCCCGGCGAAGGCCGTGGTGCAGGTGCGCAGGACCTGCTCGGGGTGGGCCACCTCCGCCTCCGCCGCCCGCAGGCCGAAGGCGGCCACCACCGCGCCCTGGGGCAGGGGGAGGAGGTCCCACGAGTGGTCGAGCACCGCCCGGTAGCGCCCGGCGCCGGCCGGTTCCACCGTCACGTCCCTGGCGAAGGATCCGGCCACGGGCCCGAGGTTCGCCGCCGCGGCGCGGGGCGGTCAAGGCGGCAGGCCACGGCGGTGGGCGGGAGCGGCGCGCCGCGTCCGTAGGCTGCCTCGGGTGCCGGGCCGGATCCTCGTGGACCTCACGCCGCTGCGCGAGAGCCGGGAGTTCCGCCTGCTCTTCTTCGGCCAGCTCGTGGGCACCGTGGGCAACCAGCTCACCGTGGTGGCCATCCCCTACCAGGTCTACGGCATGACCCACTCGTCCCTCCAGGTCGGCGCGGTCAGCATCGTCCAGCTCGTGCCCCTCATCGTGGGGGCCCTGGTGGGCGGGGCGGTGGGCGACGCCGTGGACCGCCGCACCCTCCTGCTCGTGGCGTCGGTGCTCTCGGCCGCCACGAGCGCCGGGCTCGCCGTCAACTCGGTGGTGCCGCACCCGTCGCTGGCCGCCGTCTACGTCGTCGAGCGCGGTGGGTGCCGGGCTCACCGGCTTCGCCAACACGGCCCGGAACGCCGCGGTGCCCACACTGGTGGGCACCCGCCTCCTGGCCCCGGCCTACGCCTTCATGCAGATCGTCTTCCAGGTGGGCACGGTGGCCGGCCCGGCGCTCGCCGGCCTCCTCATCGGGGCCGTCCACCTCCAGTGGGTCTACGGGATCGACGCCCTGACCTTCGTGGTGACCATCGCCTCGGTGGCCCTCATGGCGCCCATCCCGCCGGCCGCCGGCGCCGCCCGGCCCGGCCTGGGCTCGGTGATGGAGGGCCTCCGCTACCTGAGGGGCCGCCAGGCCCTCCAGGGCGTGTACCTGATCGACGTGAACGCCATGGTCTTCGGCATGCCGCGCGCCCTCTTCCCGGCGCTCGCCGACACGGTCTTCCACGGCGGGGCCGCCACGCTCGGCCTGCTCTACGCGGCGCCCGGGGCGGGCGCGCTGCTGGGGGCGGCGACCACCGGCTGGGTGACGCGCGTCCGCCACCAGGCGTGGGTCATCATCGTGGCCGTCATGGCCTGGGGCGCCGCCGTCGCGCTGTTCGGCCTGACCTCCGTCCTGGCCGTGGCCCTGGTCCTCCTGGGCGTGGCAGGATGGGCGGACGTGGTGTCGGCCGTGCTGCGCAACACCGTGCTCATGTCCTCCATCCCCGAGGAGCTCCGGAGCCGCATGTCCTCGTTCCAGATGGCGGTGGTCCAGGGCGGGCCCCGGGTGGGCGACCTGGAGGCCGGCGCGGTGGCCACCGCGGTGAGCACCGAGTTCTCCATCGTCTCCGGCGGGCTCGCCTGCATCGTCGGCGCCCTGCTGCTGGCGGCGGCGCTGCCCGGCTTCCGCCGCCACCGCGCCGGCGAGGCCGTGTGAGCGCGCCACCGGCCGGGGCGGCCGGGGCGGCGGCGCCACCGCCGGCCGGGCGGGCGCCCTTCGAGCACGCCTCCCTCGGGCCGCTCACCCTGCGGAACCGGATCCTCAAGGCGGCCACCTTCGAGGGCGCGACCCCCGAGGGCCTGGTCACCGACCGGCTGGTGGACTTCCACCGCCGGGTCGGCCGCGGGCGGCGCCGCCATGTCCACGGTGGCGTATCTGCGCCGTCTCGCCGGAGGGCCGCACCGACCGCCACTGCGTCCACCTGCGCGACGAGGCCGTGCCGACGGCCTCCGGCGCCTCACCGACGGCGATCCACGACGACGGGGGCCGCCGCCGCCGCCCAGCTCGGCCACGCCGGGCCGGTGGCCAACGCCCGCTCCAACGGCGCGCCGGCACTGGCCCCCTCGGGCGGCCTGACCCCCATGGGGACCCGGCTCCAGGCGATCGCCGAGGCGGACATCGAGCGGGTGACCGGCGACTTCGCCCGGGGCGCGGCCATGGCCGCCGAGCGCCGGGTTCGACAGCCTCGAGATCCACCTCGGCCACAACTACCTCCTGAGCGCCTTCCTCAGCCCCAAGCTCAACCGGCGCACCGACCGGTGGGGCGGCCCGCTGGAGCACCGCGCCCGCTTCCCCCGCCAGGTGGTGGCGGCGGTCCGCGAGGCGGTGGGGCGCCGCACGGCGGTCACCGCCAAGCTCAACATGGCCGACGGCGTGCCGGGCGGCCTGTGGCTGGACGAGAGCGTCGAGGTCGCCCGGATGCTCGAGGACGACGGGCACCTCGACGCGCTCGAGCTCACCGGCGGCAGCTCGCTGGCCAACCCGATGTACCTCTTCCGCGGCGAGGCGCCGTGGCGGGAGTTCGCCGCCACGCTCCCGCCGGCCCTGCGGCTGGGGTTCCGCCTCGTGGGCCGGCGGTTCCTGCCGCGAGTACCCGTTCGAGGAGGCGTTCTTCCTCCCCTACGCCCGCCAGTTCCGGGCCGCGCTGGCCATGCCGCTCGATGCTCCTCGGCGGGATCGACCACCTGGACACCGTGGAGCGGGCCCTGGCCGAGGGGTTCGACTTCGTGGCCATGGCCCGGGCGCTGCTCCGGGAGCCCGACCTGGTGGACCGGATGCGGGACGGCACCGCCAGCGAGTCGCTCTGCGTCCACTGCAACAAGTGCATGCCCACCATCTACCGCGGCACCCGCTGCGTCCTGGTCACGTAGGGGGCGGTCCGCCCCGGCCGGCGGGCACCGACTCGAGCAGCGCCAGCACCTCGTCCCCCCACCGCTCCAGCTTGATCGGCCCCACGCCTGGGCAGGCGGCCAGCGCGGCGAGGGTGCGCGGCAGCGCCCCGGCGATGCCGGCCAGCTCGCGGTCGTTGAACACGATGTAGGCCGGCACCTTCTCGGCGGCGGCCACCTCCTTCCGCCAGGCCCGCAGGGCCGCCTCGGCCGCCGCCACCGCGGCCTCCGGGGGCGCCGGCCCGGCCAGGGCCACGGTCCGGCCGTCCACCAGGACCCGCGTGCCGAACGGCACCACCAGCCGCGCCGACCCGGCCTGCAGCACGGCGCCGTCGGGCCGCAGGTCCACGATCTCGCCGGCCTGCCCGCCCTGCTCGACCACGAGCCCCACCGCCGCCGGGACCCGCGGCTCGGCGGCCCGCCGCCGGTCGCCCGCGCCCCGCCCCCCGGGCCCGGCCCGCTCCCGCCGGCCGTCCCGCGCCCTGCCGCCGCCACGCGTGGCGTGGTCGCCCGTGCCGCGCGGTGCCGGGCGCTCGGCCATGGCCGGGCGGTGCGGCCGGGACCCGTCCAGCTCGGCCACGAAGGGGGACGGCGCGTCCTCCGCGGCCACCACGGCCACCTGCTCCCGGCCGCGGGTGATCGCCACGTGGAACACGCGGCGCTCGCCCTCCTCGTCGTCGCTCAGGCGGTGCGGGAACTGCCCGGCGGAGGCGCCGAAGACCACCACCCGGTCCCACTCCCGGCCCTTGATCCGGTGGACCGTCGACAGGAGCACCCGGGGCCCGGGGTCCTCGGCGGGGCGGGCCAGGACGGTCCGCAGCCAGTGCTCGAAGGTGGCCGGATCCGGGTGGAGGGCGGCCACGGACTCCAGGGCCACCAGGTCGTCGGCGTGGGTGGAGCGGTCCGCCTCGCGGTGGGAGGCGTCCAGCACCTCCATCGTGTCGCCGAGCCCGATCTCCAGCCGCACGCACCGCAGGGCCTGGCCGGCCGAGCGCCGGCAGGCGGCCGCCAGCCGCTCCAGGTCGCGGGCGTAGGCCTCCAGCTTGGGGACGTCCCGGCCGGAGAGCCGGCCGGCCAGCCGCCTGACGTCACGGACCGACGTGGACGGGCCCCGGGTGAGCATCTCCACCACCTTCGGGGCGATCCCCCTCGACGGCCGCCGGACGGTCTCGGCCAGGTCCGCCGGCGCGATCCGGCCGGGGTCGAGGCCGATCCGCAGGTAGGCCAGGGCGGTGCGCACGCCCGTGCGGCGCAGCACCTCGGGGCCCACCGGGGCGGTGGTGGGCAGGCCGGCCTCGGCGCAGGCCACCTGGACGGGCAGCAGGGCGGCGTTGACCCGGGCCAGCACGGCCACGGCCGCCGGGTCCACCCCCTCCTCCCGCCACCCCTGCAGCAGGGCCACGGTGGCCCCGGCCAGCTCGTCCGCCGGGGCCCGGTGGACGGCCAGCGTGGCCGGGTCCGGTGCCTCGCCGGCCTCCTCCCGGGCCGAGCGTATGGTCTTGTCCACCCGGTGGTGGTTGTACGAGAGGAGCGTGCGGGCGCCGGCCACGACCGCCGGCGGGCAGCGGTAGCTCACCTCCAGCGGGTGGTCCGCCGCCCCCGGGAAGAACCGGTCGTAGTGCACCAGGAAGGTGGGATCCGCCCCGGCGTAGCCGTAGATGACCTGGTCGTCGTCCCCCACCCCGAAGCAGTCGAAGCCCGGGGCGGACAGCAGCCGGACCAGCAGGACGTGCGCCGGGGTCAGGTCCTGCAGCTCGTCCACCAGCAGGTGCCGGCACCGCCCCTGGGCCCGGCGTCGGGCGTCCGGGTCGGTCAGGAGGATCTCCACGGCCCGGTAGATCTGCTCGTCGAAGTCCACGGCGCGGTGCTCGGCCAGGAGCGCCCGGTAGCGGTCGAACCCCTCGGCCAGGCCGGCGGCGTCCGGGAACCGCGCCTCCGCCTCGACCGGCGCCACCAGGCCGAGGCGGACGGCCGACAGGCCCTGCAGGTACGGGGCCGCCGTGTCCGTGTTGGCCTGCCGCCGGACGGGGAAGACCTCCTCCACGAGCGGCGCGGGCCCGGGGCTCGTCCCAGACCTCCAGGCGCCGGTCCCCGGTGCCGTTGCAGATCCACAGCCCCGCGCTGTTGAGGGTGCGGACACCCGGGCCGGCCGGGGCCACCAGGCCGGCGCAGCGCTGCCGCAGCTCGTCGGCCGCCCGGTTGTTGTAGGCCAGGGCGGTCACCGAGCCGGGATCGCACCCCACGGTCGGCCACCAGGTGCCGCAGCCGCTCGGTCAGCACCCGGGTCTTGCCGGATCCGGCCGGGGCGATGACCCGGGCGGGCCCGCCGCGGTGGGCCACCGCCGCCCGCTGGTCCGGCGCCAGGTCGGCCGCCGGCCCGACGTGGCCGGCCGGCCGCAGCTTCCCGGCCTCGGCGTTCCACCGGTGCACCACCGCGGTGCCGCCGGGCAGCTCCGGCGGGTGGCCCGGCCCGCCGTCGACGAACAGCGGCGAGCCGTCGGCCTGCACCAGGTCGGCCGGGCCGCCCTCCACCACCCCCTCCGCCGCCCAGGCCCGGGCGGCCTTGCGGCCGTGCCACCACACCGGCTCGCCCGGACGGCGGGCGTCGTAGGCGTTGGCCCACACCAGGAACTGCAGCCGCTCGCGGTGGAACGTGAAGCCCGGGGGGAGATCGTGGACCGGCCGGTCGCACCGCTCGGGCTCCCGGAGCGCACGGGTGTCCACCGCCAGCTCCACCACCACGGGGTCCCGCGCCAGCCAGGCCTCGTGGAGCGTGGCCACCACGGCCGCCGGGCGGGCCAGCACCTCCGGGTCCACGACCACCCGACGGCAGCCGGCCCACGGCTCGGGCGCCGGGGCGCCGGGGGCCACCACCACCCCGCGTCCCAGGACGTCCCTCGCCACCTTCTCCACCGCCCCAACGTACCGACCGGGTGTCGCGGCGGCGGCCGGCGGCCGGCGTGGGGCGGGGCGGCCGGCGCTCCACCTCCCCGGCGGGCCCGGGGCGGGCGCTACACCGACTTGAGGTTGTCGAACCGGGCGTACTGGTTCAGGAAGACCAGGTGGGCCGAGCCGGTGGGGCCGTTGCGGTGCTTGGCCACGATCACCTCGGCCATCCCGCGGCGGTCGATCGGGGTGTCCGGGTCGTACTGCTCCTCGCGGAAGATGAAGAGGACGACGTCCGCATCCTGTTCCAGAGAATTGTGGGCGATGACGCCGTCGGCCACGAAATTATGGGTGTCCTCGACGGTCGCGTCGAACGTGGGCTTCTCCCCGAGCGCGGTGATCTCAACGACCTCGTCCCACAGGACATCGGAGGTTGCGAGGTCCATGAGCTTCGGGTCCTCCACGATCTCCGCCATGGACCCCAGTCGTCGGCGGGAGAAGCGCCTCGGCCGGTCGCGGCTCCCCAGAAGGTACGAGCCGCAGTAGCGCTCCCCCAACTGCGTCGCCAGCTCCCGCCGGGTGACGCCCGCCTGCTGCATCGCCGACACCACCTGCTCTCTCACCGCCCAGGGCACGAGGTCCGCGTTCGGGTTCGGGACCAGCTCGGACACCAGCTCGAGCGCCCGGGCCACCTGGTCTCCCCGCCGGCCGTGGCAGCCCACCACCTCCAAGAACCGCCGCAGGTTCTCGCACCCCGTGACGGCGAGGTTCCACTGCAGGCGATAGCCGGCCTTCCGCGACGCCGCCGCCCGTGAGGTGATCCCCAGGCGGAGGAGCGCCCGCCGCACCCCCTCGACGAGCTTCCGGCTCTGCGACGAGTAGTACGCCCGCACGACCGGCCCCCGGCCGTTTCGTGACAGGGTGAGCGACCCGTCCGTGGCCCAGAGGTGTCGCAGGAAGAGGGCGAGCTGATCGTCCGGCACGCCGAAGAGCTGCTCCGGGATGAACTTGTCGTGCGATCGGCGGCCCCAGAGCCCGAGCGGCTCGAGCCACCGCCGGATCGGATGGTGCCGCCCGTGCGTCAGCCGGTACGGCGAGGGCAGCTCCATCTGCCACGTGCGCCCGTTCAGCCTCCCGCGTGCGGTGATCCCGAAGCGCCGCCGGGCTGCCGCTTCCACCGCCTCGCGGTTGGCGGGATCCACGGTGGCGTACCTGGCGACCGGGCCCATCTGGCCGTCACCGAGGAGGTGGGCGAGGAGGACGATCTCGTCCTCGTCCCATCGCTCGGTCGCCACGGGGGCCGGCACCCTGCGGGGCACGGCCACTGCCACGCCGGGGGCCAGGTCGGCCAGCGGCTCCCAGCCCCGAACGGTGCGGAAGGGGTGGTTGTCGGTGGCCTCCACCTCGAGCCCGGAGGCCAGGCGCAGGCGGTAGACGGGGCGGATGCCCGAAGGGAACACCTTCGTCACCCGTCGGGGAACCAGGCGCCAGCGGTCGTCGAGCGACCACACCAACGGCCGCTCCTGGGTCAGGACCAGCTCACCGAGCGACACGGCGGCACCGGTGTCCGCCCGGTGCAGCGTGGTGGACGCCGGCATGCAGCCCGACTCGCGCAGGTCGGAGAGCATCGGGCGCTTGTCCTGGCGGGCCTCGAGGTTCCGGGAGAGCTGCGAGAGCGCCACCACCGGGCACTCGAGCTCCCGGGCCAGGATCTTGAGGCCCCGGCTGATCTCGGCCACCTCCACCTGGCGGCTCTCCGCCCTGCCGTGGCCGGTCATGAGCTGGAGGTAGTCCACGACCACGATCCCCAGGTCGCCCTCGTTCTTCCGCAGCCGCCGGGCCCGGGCCCGGATGTCCATGACGGTGAGGTTCGGGTTGTCGTCGATGAAGACGGTGGCGTCGCTCAGCCGGCTCACCGCGTTCCCCACCTTGGACCAGTCCGCCTCGTGCAGGTGGCCGGTCCGCAGCCGCTGGGCGTCCACCCGGGCCTCCGAGGCCAGCAGCCGCTGCGTGAGCTCCAGGTGGCCCATCTCCAGGGAGAACAGGAGGGCCGGGCGGCGCAGCACCATCCCCACGTGGCTCAGCATGCCCAGCGCCAGGCTCGTGTTGTGCGTGGGCGTCATGCACCGTCCGGCGAGGAACAGGTGGGAGGGCGAGTCGACGGCGATGCAGCGGACCGGGACCGTCGGCACCTCGTCGATGGTGACGACGGCCCGGCGGGTGTGCCGATCGTTGCGGCGCCGGCTGCTGACCGCCATGTCGAGGCCCTCGGCCTTGCGGGGCATCCGGAACACCGGGTCCCGGGGGGTCCAACAGAAGCGCCAGGCCGTGGCCGCACGACCGTCCGGCAGCGGGATCGCCCGTGCCCGGATCGGGTGGGGCTTGTGGCCCAGCGAGCACACCAGCTCCCACGCCTGCTCCAGCAGGTGCCGGTTGGCCAGGCACAGCTCCACCGTCCCGTTGCCGTTCGCCACGGTCCCGCCGGCGTCCATCAGCCCCTGCAGCAGCTCCAGCCGCTGCTTGGCCGAGGCCCGGAGGTACCCCGCCGGCACGTGCTTGGCGGCACCACCCAGCAGGCCCACCTGCTGCAGCTCCCGGGCGAGGACCCGCCACGGGCCCCCGTAGCCCTGCCACGCACCTGTTCCGGCCACCGGGGTCGTCGCCCACCGGAGCCCCGCGCTCCGGATGAGCCCGTAGCCGCGCATCTCGAGCTCGCCGGCGAAGTGGTCGGCGTCGGCATGACCGGTGGTCAGCTCGCCGCCGCTCGCCGTACCGCCGCCGAGCCAGCAGCCGAGCACATAGGGGTCGACCGGCAGGGTGGCCTCCGGCGCCTCGATCGCGCCGGCCAGCGGGACGTACCAGTTCGGGCGGCTCCCATCGGGAACCCGCACGCCCTCGGCCAGCATCTCCTCCGTGGTCACCACCCGGGGCAGGCGCCGGCGCGGCCACTGGTCCCCGGCCGAGCGGGGACCGGCGGGCCCGCCACGACGGGCCGACGCCGTACGCCCCCGGTGCGACGTCCAGGCCGGGTCGTAGTAGGCGAGCCAACGGTGCTCGGCGTCGGCCACCACCGAGCTCCCGTCGTCGAAACCGACCCGGAAGCATCGACGGCCGGTGAAGGTCGGTGAGGCGTAGGTCACCCGGCACGCCTGGCCCTGCTCGTCGAAGACCTCGTCCCCCACACGCAGCCCACCCATCGTCGCCCACCCCTCGGGCGTGGGGACGGGCGTGTCGAGCGCCAGCGCCTTCCCCATGGCCGGCCGGGCCCCGACGATGGTGAGGCTGGCGGGCTGCAGGCCGGCCAGGATCTCGTCCAGGTCGCGAGTAGCCGGTCGCCACCCCGGTGATCCGGCCGCTCCGCTGCGACAGCTCCTCGATGCGGTCGAGGCTCGGGCCGATGAGGTCCTTCAGCGGCCTCGATCGTGTCCGTGGTCCGCCGCTGGGCCAGGTCGAAGACCATCCGCTCGGCCTCGTCGACGGCGCCGGTCACGTCCTCGGGCACCGCAGTAGCCGATCTCGGCGATCTCCCCGGCCACGCCCGACCAGCCGGCGGAGGAGGGCGTGCTCCTCCACGATCCGGGCGTAGTGGACGGCGTTGGCCACCGACGGCGTGTTGGCCTGGAGCGACACCAGGAGCGCCGGGTCCCCGATCTCCTCGATCAGCCCGGCCCGCCGCAGCTCGTCGGTCACGGTCACCGCGTCCACCGGCTCGCCGCGCTCGAAGAGGGCCACGACGGCGCCGAAGATGTGCCCGTGGGCCGGCTTGTAGAAGTCCTCGGCCGTGCAGATCTCCAGCGCCGCGGCCGTGGCGTCGCTCGAGAGCAGCATGGAGCCCAGCAGGGACTCCTCGGCCTCCAGGTTGTTGGGGGGGACCCGCGGGCCGGCGGCCGTGGCGGGGCGGAGCCGGCGGGGCGCGGCGTCGTCGAAGGCCTGACCATGGTCCGCTACCTTGAGCGACGCGGCCTGGGGAACGGAAGGGGCGCAACCTGGGGATTCACGGAGCGAATTCCCAGGTCGCACCTGTGGACGACGCTGTGGACAACCGGCCGCTGTTTCCACAGCGGGCGGGAGGGGCGTGCGAGGCGGTCCGGACGGGCCGGACGGGGGCGGGCCACGCCCCCATGATGCGCGGCGGGTGTGACACCCGCCGCGGCGCGCGGGCGGGTCAGCCCGCCGCCGCCACCACCTCCACCGTCACCACGGTGGTCGACGTCCGTCGAAGAGGTGCACGGGGACCTCGTAGCTGCCGAGCGCCTTGATCGGCTCCTCCAGCACCACGTGCCGCCGGTCCAGCTCCACGCCCTTCTGCGCCTTCACCGCCTCGGCCACGTCGGCCGGAGCCCACCGAGCCGAACAGCCTGCCCGCCGACCCCGCCCGGGCCTCGACCCGCAGCACCGCCCCGGCGAGGATCTGGCGCCTGGGTCTCCGCCGCTCGCGGTCCGCGGCCTCCCGCAGGTCGCGGCCGCGCCGCATGGCCGCCGCCTGGGCCGCCACGCCGTCGGTGGCGAGCATCGCCCGGCCCTGGGGCAGGAGGAAGTTCCGGGCGAACCCCCCGGCCACGTCCACGATGTCGCCGCGGCGCCCGACGCCGTCCACGTCGCTCCGCAGGACCACCTTCACGGCGCCGCCTCCGCCGTGGCGGCGCCCTCACCGGCCGGGGCGGCCTCGGCCCCACCGGCCTCACCGCCCGCACCGTCGCCCGGCACGGCCGCCGCCTCGGCCGCCTCGCCCCGGACGCGTGCCTCGGCCGCCGGTGCCCCGGCGGCGGGTGCCCCGGCGCGGTGCCCCGGATGGCCTCGGCCGCAGGTGCCTCGGCGGCGGGAGCCCCGGCGGCGGCACCGGCCTCGGCCGCCCGGGGCGGGCCCTGCCGCTCGCCCTGGCCACGGTCACCACGGTCGCCGCGGTCGCCGCGGTCACCCCGGTCGCCGCGCTCGCCACGGAAGCCCCCGCGGTCGCCGCGCTCGCCCCGGCCGCCGCGGCCGCCCGGCTTCTCGGTCACCGTCCGCTGGGTGTAGGGGAGCAGGACCAGCTCGCGGGCCATCTTGATGGCCCGGGCGATGTCCCGCTGGTGCTGGGCGCAGTTGCCGGTGACCCGGCGCGAGCGGATCTTGCCCCGGTCGCTCATGTACTTGCGCAGGACCGGCGACGTCCTTGTAGTCGACCCAGTCGACGCCGTCGCGGCACATCGCGCAGGGCTTCTTCTTCACCCGGCGGCCCAGGTCCTTGGGCGCCCGGCGCGACGTGCCGCCCCGGTAGTTGTTCCGTGCCATCAGAACGGCTCCTCGTCGTACCCGTAGCCGCGCCGGCGGCTCCTCACGTGGCGGCGGCGGCGCCGGGCGCCTGCCGGCCGCCACGGGGCGCCGTCGCCCGGGCCCCGGCGCTCGTTCTTGGTCACCTGGGCGGTGGCCCACCGCAGCGACGGCCCGATCTCGTCCGCGATCACCTCCACCTTGGACCGCCGGTCGCCGTCGGGCGTCTCCCAGCTCCGCTGCTCGAGGCGGCCGGTCACCACCACCCGGGCGCCCCGGGTGAGGCTCTCGCTCACGTTCTCGGCCATCTCCCGCCAGCACACCACGTCGAAGAAGCTGGTCGCCTCCTCCCACTCCTGGGTCTGGCGGTTCTGCCAGCGGCGGTTGACCGCCAGCCCGAACGAGGCCGTGGGCTGGCCCGTGTTGGTGAACCGCAGCTCGGGGTCCCGGGTGATGTTGCCCACCAGGGTCACGCTGTTGTCGGGCATGGTGCTCCTCCTCGCTCTCGCCGCCGTCACCCGGCGGCCTGCTCGGCCTGCCGGCCGGCCCCGGCCGGCGGCCGTCGGCCGCGCCGGGCCGCCGGCCTTCTCGGGAAGCCGGACGACCTTGTGCCGGAGCACCTCGTCGGCCAGCGACAGCATCCGGTCGAGCTCGTGCGACGGTCTGGACCTCGCCGCTGAACTCGACCAGGACGTAGTAGCCCTCGCGCCGGTGCTTCACCTCGTAGGCGAAGGGGCGCCGGCCCCAGCGGTCCACGGCGCCCGGGGTGCCGCCCGTGGCGCGGACCGTCTCCAGCACGCGGTCGACCACGGCCTGGATGGCCGGCGGCTCGGCGCCGGTGTCGAAGATCACCATGACTTCGTAGGGCCGCATGTGCGGCTCACCTCCCTCCGGACCGGGCGGCGGTCCGCCCGGGCCCCGTCGATCGGGGCAGGGTGTCGATGTCACTCGGCCGGTGCCCGGAGGCCGCCGGCCGACCGGGGCATGCTAGCGCGCCGGGCGACGGCCGCTACCGTCCGGGCCCCGCGGCCGCCGCCTACGCCGCCGGTCCCGGCGGCCGCTCGTCGGCCGAGCGCCTCGCGGAGCTCGTCCGGGGCGTGGTAGCTCTCGGCCTCCCCGGGGAAGGCGCCGCCGCGCACGTCGGCGGCGAAGGCGGCCACGGCCGCGGTGGCCACCTCGGCCAGGTCGGCGTAGCGGCGCACGAACTTCGGCGGCGGTCGCGGCTGCCCAGGCCCGAGCAGGTCGTGGAAGACGAGCACCTGGCCGTCGCAGCCGGGCCCGGCGCCGATGCCGATGGTGGGCACGTCGACGGCCTCGGTGACCGTGGCCGCCACCACGTCGGGCACGCCCTCGAGGACGAAGGCGAAGCAGCCCGGCGGCGGCCAGCGCCTTGGCCGCGTCGATGAGCGCCTGGGCGGCGTCGGCGCTCCTGGCCTGGACCCGGTAGCCGCCCATGGCCAGGACCGACTGCGGCGTGAGGCCGATGTGGCCCATGACCGGGATCTCGGCCCGCACGATGGCCTCGATCACCGGCAGCCGGCTCCGCCCGCCCTCGAGCTTCACCGCCTCGGCGCCGGCCCGGACCAGCGCGGCGGCGTTGCGCACCGCCGTCCTCGACGTCGACAGGTGGTAGCTCATCCACGGCATGTCCCCCACCACCAGGCAGCGGGGCCGGGCCCGGGCCACGGCGGCCGATGTGGTGGACCATGTCGTCGATCGTCACGTGCAGGGTGTCCTCGTAGCCGAGGACGTTGTTGGCCACCGAGTCGCCGACCAGGATCACGTCGGCGCCGGCCGGCGTCGACGATGCGGGCCCCGGGCTCGTCGTAGGCGGTGACCATGACGATCGGGTCGGCGCCGTCGCGGCGCTTGCGGGCCCGGAGCCGCCGGGACGGTGACCGGGGTGGCCGTCTCGCGTCACGCCCGGCTCGACGCCGGCGCCGTGGCCGGGGCCCCCCGCCGGCCGGGTACTTGCGCGTGAGGTGGTGCCAGGCGCACGCCGGGCAGACCTCGACGTCGTAGCAGAGGACCGGGCTCGTCCCGGCGCCGCAGCCGGTCGAGCTCGGTGGCGGTGCCCGGGCACCGCCCGCCCGGCGGGCAGGCCGGCCCCGAACACGTAGGTCACCTGCACCGTCTCGGCCGTCCTCGCAGATCGGGCAGTCCTCGCCCGAGTGGCCTGCCCGACGTTGCGGGCCGCCCGCAGCAGCTCGGGGTGGGCGTCGCAGACGTCCGACCGGCGCGACCCGGCCCCGCCGGACGTCCCGGACCACGGCGTTGCGGACCAGGCGGTACTCGACCCGCGCCTCGCCCGGCGGCGCCTCGGGCCTTCCCGACGCCCCTGGCCGGAGGTCACGGTCACGGCCGCGAGGCTAGTCCCGGCGCGCCGGACGGGCCCGCAGGCTAGCCTGCCGGCCGGCCGGGTCCGCCCGGCCGGTCGCCGCCGGGCCGCGCCGTGCCGGCCGGTCGACCGGTCGGCCGACGTGCACATCCGCTATATCGATCCGATATACTGGTCCGCGATGTTGGACCTGGCCATCCTGGGCCTGCTCGAAGAGCGGGACCTCCACGGCTACGAGATCCGGCGCCAGCTCCGCGAGCAGCCTGGGCCTGCTGGCCAACGTCTCGTTCGGCTCCATCTACCCCGCCCTCGCCCGCCTCGAGGCGGCCGGGGCGGTGGAGGCGATCGAGGCGCCCGGCCCGGCGCAGGCCGGCGCCGCGCCCCGCCGACCGGGTCGCTCAGCGGCGAGCGGGCCGTGCTCCGGGCCCGCCGGCACACCGGGGCCCGCGGGCGGCGGTCGCGCAAGGTCTACCGGATCACCGACGCGGGGCGCGGCGCGTTCGCCGAGCTGCTGGCCGGCGGCGGGACGGCCGACGACGCCCGCAGCTTCGGCCTGCGCCTGGCCTTCGCCCGCCACCTCGCCGCCCCAGGCCCGCCTGGCCCTGCTCGAGCGTCGCCGGGCCCAGCTGGTCCAGCGGCTGGCCGAGGTCCGGGCGGCCGTCGGCCGACGCCGGGCTCGACGTCTACGCCCGCTCGGTGGTGGAGCACACCGCCGACGGCGTCGAGCAGGACATCCGGTGGCTCGACCGCCTGATCGAGGCCGAGCGCCAGGCCGGCCGAGCGGAGCCGCCGACGGCCGAGCCGCGCCGGCACCGGCCGGATGACGCCGGCCGAGCGCCCGGCGCCCGACCGTGACCGACCGAACACGACCAGGAGGAGACACCGATGAGCACCGTCCGAGTGGCGATCGCCGGCGTGGGCAACTGCGCCAGCTCCCTCGTCCAGGGCATCTCGTACTACCGCGACGCCCGGCCCGACGACGTCGTGCCCGGGCTCATGCACGTCGTCCTCGGCGGCTACCACGTGCGGCGACCTCGAGCCGGTGGCCGCCTTCGACGTGGACGCGGCCAAGGTGGGCACCGACCTCGGCAAGGCGATCTTCGCCGGGCAGAACAACACGATCCGCTTCGCCGAGGTCGGCGAGCTCGGCGTGACCGTGCAGCGGGGGCCCGACCCTCGACGGGCTCGGCCGCTACTACCGCGACGTGGTCGAGGAGTCGCCCGCCGCCGCCGGTCGACGTGGCCGAGGCCCTGCGCCGAGGCCCGGGCCGACGTGCTGGTCGCCTACCTCCCGGTCGGCTCCGAGGAGGCCCAGCGCCACTACGCCGAGGCCTGCCTCGAGGCCAAGGTGGCCTTCGTCAACGCCATCCCGGTGTTCATCGCCTCGGACCCCGAGTGGGCCCGGCGGTTCGCGCGACGCCGGCGTGCCCGATCATCGGCGACGACATCAAGAGCCAGGTCGGCTCCACCATCGTCCACCGCGTGCTCACCCGGCTCTTCGAGGACCGGGGCCTGGCGCTCGACCACACCTACCAGCTCAACGTCGGCGGCAACATGGACTTCCGCAACATGCTCGAGCGCGACCGCCTGGAGTCCAAGAAGATCTCCAAGACCCAGGCGGTGACCAGCCAGATCGAGCACGCGCCGCTGCCCGGGACGACGTCCACATCGGCCCCTCCGACCACGTGCCGTGGCTGGCCGACCGCAAGTGGGCCTACATCCGCATGGAGGGCCGGAACTTCGGCGACGTGCCGCTCAACCTCGAGCTCAAGCTCGAGGTGTGGGACTCCCCCAACTCGGCCGGGGTGATCATCGACGCCGTGCGCTGCGCCAAGCTGGCCCTCGACCGGGGCATCGGCGGCCCGCTGCTCGGCCCGTCGGCCTACTTCATGAAGTCGCCGCCGGTGCAGTACCACGACGACGTGGCCCAGCGGATGGTCGAGGCGTTCGCCGCCGGCGACGCCGGGGCCGAGCTCGCCGGCGTAGCCCGACCGGCCCGGCCTCCGGCGGCCGGGCTCAGCCCGCCGCCACGGTCGCCGTCCCGCACCGGCCTGCTGCTCGGCCCACCAGGCGTCCAGCCGCCGGCCGGCCTCGTCCTCGCCGAGCGGGCCCTCGTCCAGCCGCAGCTCGAGCAGGAACGCCGAGCGCCTCGCCCGACCGCCGCGGCCCGGGCGGGATGCCCGAGCCGGGCCATCACCTGCGTGCCGTCGAGGTCGGGCCGGATGGCGTCGAGCTCCTCCCGCTCGCGCAGCTCGGCGATGCGGCGCTCGAGCTCGTCCATCCGGCGGGCCGAGCGCCCGGGCCTTGGCCGCGTTGCGGGTGGTGCAGTCGCAGCGGGTCAGCTCGTTCAGCCGGTCGAGCAGCGGCGCCGGCGTCGCGGACGTAGCGGCGCACCGCCTTGTCGGTCCAGCCCAGCCGGTAGGTGTGGAAGCGCAGGTGCAGCTCGACCAGGCGGCACGACCGTCTCGATGTCGTCGCTCGGAGTAGCGCAGCGCCTCCATGCGCTCGCGGGTCATCCGGGCCCCGACCACCTCGTGGTGGTGGAAGCGTCACCCCGCTCGGGCCGAAGCCGCGGGTCCGGGGCTTGCCCACGTCGTGGAAGAGCGCCGCCAGGCGCAGGAGCCGGTCGGGGCGAGCGTCTTGTCGACCACGGCCAGGGTGTGGGCCAGCACGTCCTTGTGCCGGTGGATCGGGTCCTGCTCGAGGGCCAGCGCCGGGCAGCTCGGGCAGGAACTCCTCGGCCAGGCCGGTGTCGACCACGAACCACAGCGCCGTCGGAGGGCCTGGCAGCACCACGATCAGCTTGTCCAGCTCGTCCCGGATCCGCTCGGCCGAGACGATGGCGAGCCGGTCGTGGCCGGTGCGCACGGCGTCGACCAGCGCCGGGTCGGGCTGCAGGCCGTAGCCGGCGATGAACCGGGCGGCCCGCAGCATCCGCAGCGGGTCGTCGCCGAAGGACACCTCGGGGTCGAGCGGGGTGCGCAGCCGGCCGGCCGCCAGGTCGCCGAGCCCGTCGAACGGGTCGACGAGCGTCAGCTCCGGCAGCCGCAGGGCCATGGCGTTGACCGTGAAGTCGCGCCGGGACAGGTCGGCCTCGATGTCGTCGCCGAAGGCCACCTCGGGCTTGCGCGAGTCCGGGCGGTAGGCCTCGGCCCGGTGGGTGGTGATCTCGTAGACGCGGCCGCCCCGGCGGCAGCCGATGGTGCCGAACCGCTTCCCCTGCGTCCACACGGCGTCGGCCCAGCCGCCGACCAGCCGCTCGATCTCGTCGGGCCGGGCGTCGGTGGTCAGGTCGTAGTCGGGCTCGGCGGGCGTCCGGCCGTCGGCGTCCGGCGGCAGTCACGGCGGCCGTCGAGCCCCGGCGGCGGCCGCGCACCAGCGCGTCGCGGACCGAGCCGCCCACCAGGTACAGGGTGCGCCCGGCGGCGGCGAACCGCTCGGCCAGCTCGTCCGGTGGCCTCGACCAGCGGCCGGAAGCGCTCGGGCACGGGCGCGATCGGCACCGGACCACGGTAGTGCTGCCGCTGGTCCGCGCGCCGGCCACCGGTTAGCGTTGCCCGGTGTCGTCGAGGAGCGCTCGGTCCACCGGGCCGCTGGTCCTCGCCCTGGCCGCCGCGCTGATCGGCTCGTGGCCGCCATCGCCGGCGCTCCGGCCGCCGTGGCGGCTCCGGCGGGTCCCACCCGGGCACGGCCTCGGCCGCTGCGCTCACCCTCGCCGTACCAGTCCCCGTGGGTGACCCCCACACAGCCCGGCTCGGCGGCCACCTTCACCCTCGCCGTCGACGTCCGGCAAGGGCGTGCCGGCCGACGACGAGGTGGTGACCACCCTCTACACAAAGCTCGACAACGCGCTCGGGGTTCGAGCAGACCCTCACACGCGTGCCCACCGGCCGGGTGCTGGACCGGACCCATCCCGTGGCGCTCTCCGCCCTCACGGCGGAGCACGGCGGCGGCGGCCTGGCGATCTCGGTCCTCCCGGGCGCCGCCACGGCACCGCCGCCGGGCGGCGCCCCCACACTGACCTCACTGCGCGTCCCGACACCCACCAGGTGCACAGGGGTCTACCCGCTCGAGGTCGTCCCTCGTGCGGCCGCAGGCCGGGGCGGCACGCCGGCGGCCGTGCCCCACGCCCACTTCACCACCTACCTCACCTACGCCGACGTCGGCCAGCGCGGACCAGCTCGGGTTCGCCTGGGTGGTCCCGGTGTCCGCACCGGTGGCCGTCCGCGACCGACGCGCACCAGCCCGGCCGGCGCCGTCCAGCCGCCGGCGGCCTCGCCAGGTGGCCGCGCTCGCGGGCCTGGCGGCCTCGCTCGCGGCCCACCCGGACGTGGCCGCTCACCGTGGCCGCCTCGCCCCAGACCCTCCAGGCGCTGGCGCGCCCGGGCCACGGCGCCGGCGCCCGGGCCGTCCAGGAGCTGGCGGCGGCGTCCACCGGGGACCAGGCCCAGCGGCAGTTCCTGGCCCAGCCCTACGTGCCCGTCGACCTCGGCGCGCTCGCCGGCGCGGGCGAGGGCGAGGAGATCACCGCCCAGATGCGCGAGGGCGGGCACGGTCCTCCAGGACCTCGGCGTCCAGGCCGGCCCCGGCTCCGGCACCTGGGTGGCCAACGGCCCCGTCGGCAGCGACCTCCAGGCCGGGCTGTCGGCCAAGGGCCTCGGGCGCCACCTCCCTCGTCCTGCCCGACGCGGACCTGGCGCCCTCGGCGGCTCGTCGGGCTCCCGAGCGGC
Organism: uncultured Alphaproteobacteria bacterium; assembly: GCA_963755435.1. GTDB lineage: Bacteria > Pseudomonadota > Alphaproteobacteria > ATCC43930 > CGMCC-115725 > AP-15. Next base: position 1,202,857 of record CAVWJX010000003.1, on the reverse strand, counting down.
CTCGGGCACCTGGGCGTCGGCCTTCACCCTCAGCCTCGGCGGCAAGGGGCCGCCGGCCACGGCCGCCGCCTCGGACGGCGAGCTCGCCGCCCACTTCACGGCCGACCCGGCCGACCCGGCCCTGGAGGCCAACCAGCTCCTCGCCGACCTGGCCATGGTCCACTTCGAGGCGCCCGACACACCCACACCGCGGGCGCTGGTGGCCGTCCCGCCGGCCGGCTGGACGCCCACGAACCGGCCTTCGACACAGCCCTGCTGACCGGGCTCACCGACAACCCCGTGGTGAAGACCACCACCCTCGCCGGCTACTTCGCCGACGCTCCGGCGCCACAGGCGCCCAGCTCGCCAGCCCGCCGGCTGGCCACCGGCGGGACGGGACCGGTGCTGGCCGCCGTCGCTCGCCCAGCGGCATCACCGCGCAGCGGCTGCGGCTCACCGCCTTCGACGGCTCGGTGCCGGACGACCACCCCCGTGCTCGACCCACCTCGACCAGCTCCTGCTGGCCTCCGAGTCCGACGACCTCAGGCCACCCGGCCAGGCCGCCGGGGTCGCCGCCTTCGACCGGGGCGCTCGACGGCCAGCTCTCGCTGGTCCAGCTGGCCACCGAGCGGACCATCACGCTCACCGCGCGCACGGGGCCATCCCGGTGACCATGGTCTCCTCGGCGCCGTACACCGCTGGTGGGCACGCTGACCCTGTCCGGCGACAAGTTCGAGTTCCCCCACGGCAGCTCGCAGCGGCTCAGGCTCGACCACGCCACCACCCCGGTGCGCATCGAGGTGGAGGCCCGCACCTCGGGCGACCTCCCGCTGGACGTCACCTTCACCTCCCCCGACGGCGCGCCTGGTCATCGCCAGCGGCCAGCTCACCGTGCGGTCGACCGCCACCTCGATCGTGGGCGTCGTCCTCACCGCTGCTGGCCCTGCTGGTGCTCCTCGGCTGGTGGGCGCGGACCTGGCGCCGCGGCCGCGGCCGCCGGCGCGGGCGGCGCCGCACGCCGAGCATGATGGGCGGATGACGCACGGCGTGACCCGGCGGAGCGGTCCCGGTGAGCGAGCTGGCCGGGGCCTCGCCGGACCCCGCCCTCCCCCCGGGGAGCCTGGACGACGGGGCCGTTCCGCGGCCCGGCGCGCCGGCCGGGCGGGCGCGGCGGCGGCGGGTTCCTGGGCGAGGGGCTCCAGCGCGCCACGGTCTGGATGGCGGCGGGGACCGCGCTCTCGCGGCTCACCGGGGCTGCTCCGGGTCCTGGTGCTGGCCTACGCGCTCGGCGCCACGCACCTGGCCGACGCCTACAACCTGGCCAACACCGCCCCCAACATGCTCTACGACGTCGTCCTGGGCGGCGTGCTGTCGGCCACCTTCATCCCGGTCTTCGTCGACCGCCTGGCCACCCGCTCCGAGCAGCGAGGCCTGGCGGGCCATCTCGGCCGTGGTGACCCTGTCGGTGGTCGTGCTGCGTGGCCATGACCGTGGTCTTCTGGGTGGCGCGCGCCCCTGGTCATCGACGCCTTCACCGCCCTCGGACCACGCGCCGGCGGCATCGCCGCCGCAGCTGGCCGGAGCGCGGCGGTGGCCACCAGCCTGCTGCGGTGGTTCGTGCCCCAGGTCGCCTTCTACGGGCTCATCAGCCTCGCTCACCGCCCTGCTCAACACCCGCCGGCGCTTCGTGGCGCCGATGTGGGTCCCCATCGCCAACAACCTCGTCTGCATCGGGGTGCTGCTCTGGTTCCACCACCGTCACCGCCTCCCCTCGCTGGCCGGCGTCCGGCACCACTCGGGCTGGCTGGTGCTGCTCGGGCTCGGCACCACCCTGGGCGTGGCTCGTCCAGGCGCTCCTGCTCCTCCGACCGCCCGGGGCGCCGGGCTCTCCGGGCTGCGGTGGCGCTGGGAGCCCCGGCCACGAGGCGGTGCGCACGGTCGTCGCGCCTCGGCGGCTGGACCTTCGGGTTCGTGGTGGCCAACCAGGTCGCGCTCTTCGTGGTGCTGGCCCTGGCGGTGGGCGCGCCGGGCGCGGACCCGGTCTCGTCCTACACCTACGCCTACACGTTCCTGCAGATGCCCTACGCGGTGGTGGCCGTCTCGGTCATGAGCGCGGTCACCCCGGACCTGGCCGAGCGCTGGGCCACCGGCGACGTCGCCGCCTTCCGGCAGCGGCTGGCCGGCGGGCTGCGCGCCGTGCTGGCGATCATCCTCCCGGCGGCCGATGGGCATGCTGCTGCTGGCCAAGCCGGCGGTCGCCCTGCTCTTCGGCCACGGCGCCACCCGGTGCGCCGGACGCCGACGCCACCGGCGCCGCGCTGGCCATCTTCGCCCTCGGCCTGCCGGGCTTCTGCACCTTCCTCTACGTCGTCCGCGTCCTCCAGTCCATGCAGCGCACCCGGGTGGCCTTCTGGCTCTACCTGGTCGAGAACGGCATCAACGTGGTGCTGGCCGTGGCGCTGGTCCACCCCATGGGCGTGCGCGGGCTGGCCCTGTCGCTCTCGGTCGCCTACACGCGTCGGGCGCCCTGTGCGGCCTGGCCGTGCTGCCGCGGCTGGCTCGGCACCCTCGGCGAGCCGGGCACCTGGGCGCCCCTGCGGCGCGGTGCTGTGGCCACCGTGGTCATGGGCGCCGTGGTGCTGGTGGTCTCCAACCTCTCGGGGGCCGACCAGGGCGTCGGGCTGCTCGTCCGGGTGGTGGCCTCCGTCGTGGCGGGGATCGTCGTGTACGTGGGGGCCTCGGCGCTGCTGGACGGCGGGCGTCCGGCCGGCGCGGGCGCCCGGGCCGGCGCCGGGACCGGGGCGAGGCCGCCTGGTGGCGGGCAACCGGACGGACCGGCGCCGTCCCGCACCCGCGGCCGCCGATGCGGTGACCCGGGCCCGGCGCTATGGTCGGGCTGCCGGATCTCGTCACCCGGTACGGACCGAGGGACGAGGAGGACCATGGCCCGGCGTCACGGATCGTGACCGACAGCGCCTGCGACCTCACCGACGACCTGGCCGCAGCGCCGACGGCATCACCGTGGTCCCGCTCACCATCCGCTTCGGCGACGAGGAGCTCGCTCGACCGCCGCGACCTCTCCCCCGACGAGTTCTGGCGCGCGCTGCCGGACGTCGCCCGACCCTCCCCGAGACCGCGGCCCCGTCGCCGGGGGCCTTCCGGGCCGCCTTCGAGGAGGCCGCCGACGCCGGCGCCGACGGCGTGCTCTGCCTCACCATCTCCTCGGGGGTCTCGGCCACCTACCAGTCGGCGCTGGCCGGCGGCCGAGGCCCTGGCCGGGCGGGTCGCCGGTCAGCGTGGTCGACACCCGGTCGCTCACCATGGGCCAGGGCCTCCTGTGCATGGCGGCCGCCGAGGCCGCCGCCGCGGGCGCCGGCCTCGACGAGCTCGTCGCCCGACGTCCGGGAGCTCGCCGGGCGGACGCCGCGTCTACGGGCGTGGTGGGCACGCTCGACCACCTCCAGCGGGGCGGCCGGATCGGCGGCGCCGGCCGCCCTGCTGGGCTCGCTCCTCTCGATCAAGCCGGTGATCCAGGTGCGCGACGGCGTGGTGGAGCAGGAGTCCAAGCAGCGGACCCGCGCCCGCGCCCTCGACTACCTGGCCGGCAAGGTGCCTGGCCGACGCCCCGCTCGAACGGCTGGCCGTCTGCAACGGCGCCGCCGAGGACATCGACGAGTTCGTGGCCATGCTCGACGGCGCTCGAGACGGCCCACCCGCTGGTGGTGGTGCGACCTCGGGCCGGTGGTCGGCACCCACGCCGGGCCCGGGTCCATCGGCGTCTGCTACGTCAGGTGCCCGGCCGCTGACGCGCGGCCGCCGCGGCCGGTCCTGCCGTCCGGCCTGCGCGACCGGCGGTGCCGGCCCGGCACCGGCGGCCGCGACCTCCGGCCATGACCGACGCTCCGCCGGCGCCGGCGGCGACCGCGTCCGGCGCGGAGCCGGCGCCGCGGCACCGGCGGCCGGCGGCGGCTCGGCCGCCATGGCCGCCGACTGGCCCAGGAAGGCGGCCGACGCCGTCGACCTCGTCGTCGACACCATCCACGACAAGGCCATCCGGCCCGCGCTGCTCGCCGCCCGGGCCGTCGTCTTCGGGCTGTCGTGGTGGCCGTGCTCGTGCCTCGTGGTGCTGGTCCTGCTGTCGGTGGGCCTCGTGCGCCTGCTCGACGTCTACGCCTTCGGCGGCCGGGTCTGGGCCTCCTACGCCCTCCTCGGCGGCATCTTCTGCGCTGGCCGGGCTGCTGGCCGTGGTCCCGGCGCACCGCGCCGCCGACCGGCTCGAGCCGCTGAGCGCCACGGACATGACCGAGCACCGCAAGGTCCTCATCGCCGGCTCCGGGCCCGGCCGGGCTCACCGCCGCCGTCTACACCGCCCGGGCCCAGCTCGCGCCCGGTGGTCGTCGAGGGCGAGCCCTCCTCCACCAGCGACCAGCCCGGCGGCCAGCTCATGCTCACCACCGAGGTCGAGAACTACCCGGGGTTCCCCGACGGGATCATGGGCCCCGAGCTCATGACGGCCATGCGGGCCCAGGCGGCGCGCTTCGGCGCCGAGCTGGTGACGGCCAAGGTGACGCAGGTTCGACCTCGTCGGGGCCGCCGTTCGGCGTGTGGGTCGGCGACCCGGCGGCGGCCGAGCCCACCTACCGGGCCGAGGCGCTCATCGTGGCCACCGGTGCCCGCTCGCTCATGCTCGGGCGTCCCCGGCGAGGACCGCCTGCTCGGCCACGGCGTCTCCACCTGCGCCACCTGCGACGGCTTCTTCTTCCGCGCCCAGCAGATCGCCGTGGTCGGCGGCGGCGACTCGGCCCTCGAGGAGGCCCTCTTCCTCACCCGCTTCGCCTCGCAAGGTCGACCTCGTCCACCGCCGGGACCAGCTGCGGGCCTCGCGGATCATGCAGGACCGGGCGCTGGCCAACCCGACCATCGAGTTCCGGTGGAACACCGCAGGTGACCGAGGTGCTCGGGCGACGAGAAGGTGGCGGGCGTCGCGCCTGCGCGACACGGTCACCGGGGAGGAGACGGAGCTCGCCGTCACCGGGCTGTTCGTGGCCATCGGCCACGAGCCCAACACCGGCCGTCCTGGACGGGCCAGCTCGAGCTCGACGACAACGGCTACGTCCGCACCTTCGGCGGCACCCGCACGCAGCGTCGACGGGCGTCTTCGCCTGCGGGGACGTCCAGGACCACGTCTACCGCCAGGCGGTCACCGCGGCCGGCTCGGGCTGCATGGCGGCCATCGACGCCGAGCGCTGGCTGGAGGCCCGAGGCGCCTGAGCCAGCGCCCGGCGGCGGCGCGGCCCGGCGGGAACACCGGGGCCGGACGCGGTGTTGAGCATCGCGGCCGCCCGGAGAGCCCGGCACGGCCGGAGTGAGGAGACGCAGATGAGCGAGAAGATCGTGACGCTTGACGACGCTACGTTTGACGAGCATGTCAAGGCCTCGGACGTGCCCGTCCTGGTGGACTTCTGGGCGGAATGGTGCGGGCCGTGCAAGATGATCGCCCCGGTGCTGGAGGAGATCGCCGAGGAGCAGGCGGGCAAGCTCCAGATCGGCAAGCTCAACATCGACGACAACCTGGACGTGACCCGGCGGTACGACGTGATGAGCATCCCGACGCTGATCCTGTTCAAGGACGGCGAGCCCAAGGCCCGCCTGATCGGGGCCAAGCCCAAGGGCCAGCTCCTCCAGGAGCTCGCCGAGTACCTGTAGCGCTGCGGCGGGGCGCGACCCGGGACGGCGGACGCCGCGGCGGCGGCGCTCCCGCTGGCCGAGGGCGGCCGCGGGCGAGGCGGTCGTCGACGTCCAGCGCCGCCTGGCGGCGCTCGGCTTCGACACCTCGGGCGACCCCGAGGGCGCGTTCGGCCCGGGCCACCCGGGCCGCCGTGGAGGCCTTCCAGTACCGGCGCGGGCTCCGGGTCGACGGCGTCTGCGGCCGCCAGACCTGGGACACCCTGGTGGAGGCGGGCTTCCGCCTGGGCGACCGCTTCCTCTACCGGCGCACGCCCATGCTGCGCGGCGACGACGTCGCCGAGCTCCAGCAGCGCCTCGGCGCGCTCGGCTTCGACGCCGGGCGGGTCGACGGCATCTTCGGCGACGCCACCTCGGCGGCCCTCGGCGACTTCCAGCGCAACGCCGGGCTGCCGGTCGACGGCATCCTCGGCGCCGACCACCCTGCTCGGAGCTCCTCCGGGTCCAGGCCCGCCACCAGCAGGCCGAGCTCGTCTCGACCGTGCGGGCCCGGGAGCGGCTCCGCCAGGCCCCCCGCACCCTGGCCGGGCGCCACGTGGCCGTGGGCGAGGAGGGCGGGCTGGGCACCGGCCGTGGGCGCCCTCCGGCGCCGGCTGGTCGCGGCCGGGGCCCGGGTCACCGCCCTGCACCACCCCGACGGCTCGGCCCAGGCCGGCCGAGGCCAACGCCGGCCGGGGTCGACGTCTACCTGGCGCTCCGCCTCGACCCCGACCGGCCCGGGTGCGCCACCGCCTACTACGCCGGCTACCGCTACGAGTCCCCGGGCGGCCGCCGGCTGGCCGAGCTGGTCCAGCAGCGCGGTGCCGGTCGCGCTGGGCGTCGCCGGACCGGCGGCGTCGCGGGGGATGTCGGTGCCCGTGCTGCGCGAGACCCGCATGCCGGCGGTCATCGTCGAGGTCGGGCCGGCCGCGGCCGTGGTCGAGCAGGGCGCCGGCCCTGGCCGACGCGCTGGCCGGCGCGCTCGGTGCGACTGGGCCGGGTCCGCCTGGGACTGAGCCGTGCCGGCCCGGCCCGGTGGCGCGATCCGGTGACCGATCGCGTGACCCGGGGTGACGAACGCGCGTCGAAACCCTGCAGTTCAAGGAGAAATCAACAATCCACAACGTCATGCACAGGTTGTGGATGTGCCTGAAGCGCCGGGTTGACGGTTCCCCCTCGACGCCGCCCTGACCAGGGAGAATCCCCGGCCTGATCAGCCGGTGCCCTCCATCGGCGGCCGCCGGCCGGCGCCGGCGGCGTGCGCACCCCCACCATCGCCCGGTAGATCCGCTCGAGGTCCTCGAGGGTGGCGAAGTCCAGATCAGGCGCCCCCGGCGGTGGTGCAGCTCGACCTTGACCCGCGTGTCGAGGTGGGTCGAGAGCAGCTCCTCGAGCTCGAGCACGCCCGGGCTCGGGGAGGCTGCCGGGGCCCGGCGCCGCGCGTGGTAGTACCAGTGGTACGTACCGCCGTCGGCGGTAGTCCCGGCCGCACCGGCCGCCGCGGCCTCCGGTCCGCCCTCGGCCTGGCCCGGACCAGCCGTCCTCGACCGCCCGGACCGTCAGGCCCTCGGCCACGATCCGCTGGACCAGCGCCTCCTGCAGCGCCCGGTCGGGCGTGCCCGAGCAGCGCCCGGGCGTGGCCCGGCCGAGATCGTGCCCTCGGCCAGCGCCCGCTGGGCGCCCGCCGGGAGCTGGAGCAGGCGCAGGGTGTTGGTCACCGTGGTCCGGCTCTTGCCGACCCGGGTGGCCACCTGCTCGTGGGTCAGCCCGAACTCGTCGATGAGCTGCTGGTAGGCCGCCGCCTCCTCCAGGGCGTTGAGGTCCTCCCGGTGGAGGTTCTCCACCAGCGCCTGCTCGAGGCTCTGCACGTCGCTCGTGCTGGTCTGGACGAGCACCGGGATGGTCTGGAGCCCGGCCCGCCGGGCGGCCCGCCACCGCCGCTCCCCGGCGATCAGCTCGTAGCTCTCGCCCTCGCCGTCCAGCTCGCGCACCAGGACCGGCTGGAGCACGCCCAGCTCGCGGATGGAGGCGGCCAGGGACGCCATGGCCTCCTCGTCGAAGTGCGTCCGGGGCTGGCGGGCGTTCGGCCGGATGCTGGCGATCGGCACCTCCCGCAGCGCCGAGCCCCGCTCCCCCACCGACCTCGGTCGGGATCAGCGCCCCGAGCCCCTTACCCAGCCCGCTTCGGCGCGCCATTGCTCACCTCCTTGGCCAGCTCGCGGTAGGCGATCGCCCCCCGCGAGGTCGGATCGAACACGGTGATCGGCTGGCCGAACGACGGCGCCTCCGAGAGCCGGACCGTCCGCGGGATCACGCTCCGGCACACCCGGTCGGCGAAGTGCTCGCGGACCTCGCCCGCCACGTCGATCGGCCAGCCTGGTCCGGGCGTCGTACATCGTCAGCACGATCGTCGACGACCTCCAGGTCGGCGTTGAGGTTCGACGCCACCAGGTGCACGTTGCGGAGCAGCTGGCTCGAGCCCCTCGAGGGCGTAGTACTCGCACTGGATGGGCACCAGGACCTCGGAGGCCGCCGCCAGGCCGTTGACGGTGATGAGCCCGAGCGACGGGGGGCAGTCGATGAGGACGAAGTCGAAGTCGTCGACCACGGCGTCGATGGCCTTCTTCAGCTTGAGCTCCCGGCTGAAGGCGGGCACCAGCTCGATCTCCACCCCGGCCAGGTCGATGGTGGCCGGGGCCACGAAGAGGTTCTGGACGCTCGTGGGCTCGATGCAGTCCTCGATCGGCGCGTCGCGCATGATGACGTCGTACATCGAGAGCTCGAAGTTCCGGGCGTCGATCCCGAGCCCGGTCGTGGCGTTCCCCTGCGGGTCGAGGTCGACCACCAGCACCCGGTAGTCCAGCTCGGCCAGGGCCGCGCCGAGGTTGACCGTGGTCGTGGTCTTGCCCACGCCGCCCTTCTGGTTGGCGACCGCCAGGATCCTCGGGAGCTCCCGCACCGGTGGAGGTTCCGCCAGGGACGCCGCGAGCTGATCCGGGACCGGTCCGGTCCTGGACGGCGGGCCGCCCGCCCGCTGCACGGTGGCGAGGTCGGGCGCGCCGCTCTCCGGCGCCGCCTCCCCGCCCTCCTCCGCCCCGGCCCCGTCGCCGGGCTCGGCTCCCGTGGCCGTCACCACGCCGGGCCCGGGCTCCCCCGCCACCCGCCCGGGCTCCTCTCCGGGCCCGGGCTCCCCCTCTGGCCCGTGCTCCCCGGCCGGCGCCGCCTCCCCGAGGCTCGGTGCGGACCGCCCGTCGCCGGGATCGACCGATGGCTCGTCGTGCGCCTGCTCCAGTTCTCCCCCATGGGCCTCCTCAGGCGCACCCGGCTCCCGATCACGACGGCGAAGGCGCATCACGCGTGCCGGCGGCGGCGTTGCTGCACCTGTCCATCCTCGCTTTCCAGGCACCTCAGGTCAAGGTCCAATGTCGAGGTTCGGCGGAATTTCCCGGGATCTCCCCGCTGTCGCTGTCCGGGTCCCTGCACCGCCCGCCGGCTCGGCCGCACCCCGGCGTTCCACGTGCATCATGACGGTGAAACAACGATGCGCCGCTCGCAGCGCAGGGACCCGCGGTCCACCTGCGCCGTGCGCTGCCTCCGTGCGCTGCCTGTCCACGCCGTCTCCACCGGGGCCGCCGGAGCAGCCCCAGGAAGCGATGTTCCACGTGGTACCGTACGGTGAAACAACCGAGCGGACGAGGAGCAGCCGGATGGCGAGCGAGTACGAGATCGGGGTGCTCGTTGGCCTGCTCGTGGGGGAGGGCCACTTCGGGGGGGACGGCCGGCAGCCGCAGATCACCCTCCGCATGCACGTCCGCCACGAGGCCATGTTCCGATGGATCGAGCGCACGTTCCCCGGTGGACGGCTGTACGGGCCGTACACGCACGGGGGGCGCCACTACTACCAGTGGATGGCCAGGGGTCCCTTCCTCCGGGACGTCCTCGTCCCCCTCCTCGACGGCCGCGTCACCCCGGCCCTCGACGGCTACGGCCATCAGCGCTTCCAGGAGATGCGCCAGCGCTACGCCAGGGCCCTCCAGCCGGCGCCCGGCCCTCGTGCCGGGAACGGGCAGGGGAGCCCCGGCACCGCCCCCTGAACGTCCTCGTCAGAACAGGGGGCGCTTGGCCGGTACGCCCACCCTCCTGGGGTAGCGGTCCGGGCAGGGTCGCACCTGGACCATCGCACGGTAGCCGTACCCGTCCCTGATCCCACGAGATGTCCCGAGGCCGAGCTCGCCCAGGGGCGCCCCGGGCCAGCGGTCCCCGTCGACCTCACCGGGCGGCTCGGACACCAGCAGGACGCCGCCCGGGCGGAGCAGGGGAGCGGCGCACTCCGCCACCACGGCGGGGGGGCCGAAGGAGCGGGCCACCACCAGGTCGGCCATGCCGCGGCGTGCCGGGTCCCGGCCCACCCGCTCGGCCCGGTCCTCCACCACCGCCACCCGGTGGTCCCAGCCACAGGACGCCACCGCCCGACGGAGGAAGTCGGCCCTCCGGCCCGACGCCTCCACCAGCACGAACGCGGCGTCGCGGCCACGCCGCCGCCAGGACGAGGCCGGGGACCCCGCCGCCCGACCCCAGATCCACCACGGATGCGGGCCATCCGGGCAGTGCCCCGGCGTCCAGCGTCGATGCGGCCGCGGCAAAGCCCAGTGCGTGCTCCACGTGGGCCGCTACCGGCCCGGGTCCCAGGAAGCCCAGCTCGCGTGCGTCCTCGAGCTGGCGGGCCACCGCCTCGTCCGCCGTCCTCCTGCCGGTGCCCCCTGTGCCCACAGGCACCACCCGGCCCCGGGGCGTCAGCCGGCCGGGGCGATCACGACGTAGCGGTCGGGATCCTCACCCTCGGAGCGGGTGACCACGCCGTCCATCTCGTTCACGGTGTCGTGCACCACCTTGCGGTCGGCGGGGGACATCGGCTCCAGCGCACGCTCCGAGCCGCTCTCCACCACTTCCGCCGCCACCTGCTGGGTGAAGCGGTGCAGCGCTGCGGAGCGCCGCTCCCGGTACCCCGCCACGTCCACGAGGATCCGGTCCGGTCCGGTTGGGGAACCGGCGCTGGACCACCGTGCGGGTCACGTCCTGCAGGGCCGCCAGGGTGGCACCCTTCGGGCCCACCAGCATGCCCAGTCCCTCCCCGTCGGCCGCCAGCTCGACCGTCTCCTCGTCCAGGACCCTGGTCTCGACCGACGCTTCGAACCCGTACTGGTCCAGCAGACCCTCGAGGAACTCTCTGGCCACCGCCGCCTGCTCTTCGAGCGTCACGCCCTCGACCATCTCCGGCTCCTCCTTCGTCCGCGGGCGTCGCCCGTTGTCCTCGTGCCGTCCGTTGCCGGCGCGTCCGCCACCGGAGCGCTCCGGCGTCCCGTCGTCGCCGTTCGCCTCGCCGGTGCCCGAACCCGCGGCGGCGGTGTCCGTCCCGGCGAGCCTGGCCCGGCTCCGGCTGCGCCGGCGGCGGGCCGAACGGCTCTTCCCCACGCCATCGCCCGGGGAACCGTCCCCCCCTGAACCCGGTCCGCCGGCCTCGGCCGCCGACGGGCCCGCACCGCGTGAGCGGCTGCCGTTGCCCCCGCCGGCAGGACCGTCCGCCGGGCCGCCGTTCCGGCCGCCGCGGCCACCACCAGCGCCGCCGCCGGAGCCGCTCCGGCCGCCGTTCCCGGCGCGGCCACGATCCTTCCCGGCACGGCGTTGGCGCTTCGGCCTCGGCCCCACCGGCCGGACCCTGGCCCGGACGCGAGCCTCGCCCCGCATCCTCCCAAAGAGCCCCGCCTTCGGCTCGCTCACCACGATCAGCTCGGCGTCACCCTCGGCCACGCCGAGCTGGTCGAGCGCCGCCTCCTTGGCCGCGTCGACTGTCTTCCCGGTCACCTCGACCCATTCCACCCGTCAGCGCGCCTTTCTCGCTCGTTTCGACTTCGACCGGGGATGCGGCTTCGCGTCGAGTACTACCATCGGTACTACCGTTGGTCCCCTTGGCGGCCGCCGTGCCCGAGCCGCTCCCGTTCCCCGCCCCGGCACCCTGGGCCTTCCCCGCACCGGCCCCCGCACGGCCCTTCGTCCCCCCGGCGCGGCCCTGCCCGGCCGGCGCGGCGCGGGCCGGCTCGGCCGGCCCTCCGGCCTGTCCGGGCCCCCCTTGTCCGGATCCCCCCCTCGCCGGGCCCGAGGGCGCCGGCCGACCCGCCGCCGCGGGGCTTGGGCGGCCGCTCGGCGCCCAGCTCCCGTTCCCCCGGCCGTTGGACCAGGCCGTAGCGGAAGATGAGGTCCTGGGTCAGGATCCGGATCGCCGGACGACACGATCATGTACAGGACCACGCCCACGGGGATGATGAAGTAGATGTAGGCGAAGATCAGCGGCATGACCTTCTGCATGGTCTGCATCTGCGGGTTCGCCTGGGCCGCCGCCTTGTTCCGCTTGGTCATCTGGCTCATCTGGAAGTACTGCAGCGCCCACGGCCACGGCCACGAGGACCAGGTAGGGGATGTAGTCCCACCAGTTCGCGTGGTGTGTGAGGGGCTTGGACGCCAGGTTGAGGCCGAACGACTTCATCACCCCCGGCGTGTTCACCAGGTGGTGGAACATGGTCGAGCTGGAGGGGATGTACCGCGGGACGGCGCACACCGTCCCGACGTGCGGTGTGCAGGCCAGCGCGTGGAAGGAGCCGCCGTGGTGCGGCCCCACGTAGACCAGGTTGTTCCCGGCGCTCCGCTTGGCCCATGTGACCGTCCCGTGGTGCGGTGTGACGGCGTTCTGCTTGGCGATGGTCAGCGGCAGGACGGCTGTTGTGGGGAACTTTGTGCCCTTGCCGATGGTGTTGGCCAGGCCCCGGATGACGTCGTAGAGGACGATCAGGGCCGGCATCTGCAGGAACATCGGCAGGCAGCCGCCGGTGGGGCTGACCCCGTGCTCCCGGTAGAGCCGCATCATCTCCTGGTTGAGCTGCTCGCGGTTCTCGGCGCCCTTGTACTTCTGCCGGAGCTTCTGCATCTCCGGCTGGAGGGCCTGCATCGCCAGCATCGACTTCGTGCTCTTGATCGTCAGCGGCGTGAGCAGCGCCATGATCAGGATCGTGAGGAGGATGATGGCGACGGCGTATGTCGGGACGACGCCGTAGATGAAGGCCAGGACCGTGGCCACCAGCTACGAAGAGCGGGTGGAAGATGTCGCCGATCGTCTTGAACAGGGAGTTCTCCGCCAGCAGGGCGGCAGGGCCAGTGCCGCTCACCGTCCCTCACCCCCGGCCCGCGGGGCGGCACGGGCGGGACCAGGTCGACGCCGTGGCCGCCCGAGCGGGCGGCAGCGGGCCACCCGGCGGGCCGCCAGCAGGCCGCCACGCCACGCCCCGTGCTCGGCCACCGCCTCGGCGGCGTACGTCGAGCAGCTCGGGTAGAAGCGGCACGGCGACGGGTGCCCGCTCCGAGCGCCTGGTAGGCGCGGATCACCGCCAGCAGGCCGGCCCGGCCGGGCCCCGCCGTCCCGAGCCGGCGGGCTCCCGTGGCCGCGGTCACGGCCTCCGGCCCCGGGCGGTCACCGGCATGCCGGACCCCCGCGGCGAGCGGCGCCCGCGCCGGGCCGCCGGCACGCTCGCCGCGGCACCGGCCATCGGCGTCGCGGACCGACCTCACGAGCGAGCGGATCGGCGCAGCGGCCGCGGCGCATCCCCGCGAGCAGGTAGCGATCCCGGCGGCAGCCGAGCTTCCGACCTCGCCGGACGGCGGCCCGGAACCGCCGGCGGAGCCGGTTGCGCGCCACCGCGTTCGCCGCAGGCCTTCCGACGCGACCGATCGGCGTACGCCGCACCGTCGGGCCCCGGCACCGGCTCGCCGGCCGCACAGGCACGCCCGGGCGGAGGGCGCGCAGGCGGCACGTAGGCCGCGGCCACCGGCCCGCGGAGCACGGCCCGCCGGCCGGCGCAGCGCCCGGAAGGTGCACCGGTCACGGATGGCGGTCACGGCCTGCGCCTGCCGGCTGGTCAAGGGATCGCCGGGCCCGCTCAGACCGTGAGCCGATGACGCCCCTTGAGCCGCCTCGCCCGCAGGATCGCCCGGCCGGCACGCGTCGACATGCGCCGGCGGAACCCGTGCGTCTTGGCTCGCTTGCGCGTATTGGGTTGGTAGGTTCGCTTCACGTCGGTCAGCCTTTCACCGCTGTGACCTGCTCCGGCGCACGGCTCCGACCACTCCGGGCCGGCGCGGGGGCAGTCGCCGCCACCGGGCATGGTGCCGACCTGGCACCGGAGGGGCGCCGGCAGCGACGGCGACCCCGATGCTAGGCGAGATCCGCCGGCCGCACTAGTCGGCGGTCCGGCACCGTGGCGCCGCCGAGGCTCGGCGCGGCATCTGGCCTCGCCACTAGTCGAGCGGCCCGGCACGGTGTACCGTTCGATCGACCACGGGCGTCGCGCGTGTTCCACACCTGTGGACCACGCTGTGGACGAGCGGTCGCCCAGGTACGCGGAGGAGCAGGTGGACGAAACCAGCGGGCTGTGGACGCGCTGCACAGCGTCGTTGCGTGAACAGGTCTCGGACACCACGTGGCAGATGTGGCTGTCGGGGATCCGAGCCGGTCTCCTTCGACGGCGGCGTCGCTGGTCCTCGGCGTGCCCAACGCCGTCGTCCGCGAGCGGGTGGAGAGCCGGTTCCTGCCCCTGATCGAGGACACCCTGGCCGCCATGGCCGGCGAGCCGGTCGAGGTCCGCCTCCAGGTCGTCGACGCGACCGTCCGGCGCCGGCCGAGAGCCCGCCGGTCCGGCCGACGTCCCGGCCGACGCCGGGCCACGGCGCCACCGACCGCGCCACCGGCCGGCCCGGCACGCCACCGAGCCGCGACGGGCAGCGCCGGCCGCGAGACGCGGCCACGGTCTCGCTCGACCCCCGCTTCACCTTCGACACCTTCGTCGCCGCCTCGTCCAACCGCCTGGCCCACGCCGCCGCCCAGGCGGTGGCCGAGACGCCCGGGCCGCTCCTACAACCCCCTGTTCATCTACGGGGACTCGGGGCTGGGCAAGACCCACCTGCTCCACGCCATCGGCAACTACGTCCAGGAGAACTTCCCGCTCCGCAAGGTCCTCTACGTCACCACCGAGACGTTCATGAACGACTTCGTCGACTCCCTCCGCATGTCGACCACGCATCGCCTTCAAGCGCCGCTACCGCGACTGCGACGTCCTGCTCATCGACGACGTCCAGTTCATGGAGAACAAGGAGGGACTCCAAGAGGAGTTCTTCCACACCTACAACGACCTGCACGGCGCCGGCAAGCAGATCGTCCTCACCTCGGACCGGCCGCCCAAGTCGATCGAGACCCTCGAGGACCGGCTGCGCAGCCGGTTCCTGTCCGGCCTGATCACCGAGATCGACCCGCCCGACCTCGAGACCCGCCTCGCCATCCTGCGCTCCAAGGCCGAGGCCGACCACGACGACATCCCCGACGACGTCCTCGAGTTCATCGCCACCCACGTGAAGGACAACATCCGTGAGCTCGAGGGCGCCCTCATCCGGGTCACCGCCTTCGCCAGCCTCAACCAGGAGCCGATCTCCCTCGACCTGGCCGAGCGGGTCCTCTCCGACATCGTCGTCGGCCGGCGAGCCCCGCCGGATCACCCCCCAGATGATCCTCGACGCCACCGCCGCCAGCTACGGCTTCACGCTCGACGCCATCTGCGGCCCCAGCCGGACCCGGCCCCTGGTCACGGCCCGCCAGGTCGCCATGTACCTCGTCCGCAACCTCACCGACTACAGCTACCCGGCCATCGCCCGGGTCTTCGGCGGCCGGGACCACACCACGGTCATCCACGCGGTCGACAAGATCACCACCCAGATGAAGGAGCGCCGCCAGATCTACGAGCAGGTCACCGAGCTCACGCCACCAGATCCGGAACGGCGCGTGAGCACGTGCGGACCGGCACCGGCCCGGGCTGTGGACAACGCGGGCCATCGCTGGGGACCGCATGCCGCCCGTCGTCCACAGCACGCGTCGGCACCCGGCGGTCCGGCGGCCCGAGTCCGTCCACCGGCCGGCCGACGGCCGGTGGACGACCGATCGCCTCCCACCAGGGACGATCGCCGTGTCCGTCCACAATCCCCAGCCCTACTACCGCTACAGAAATGAATTACCTCTCTCCATGAGCCATCGTCGGCCCTGTCGTCGAGCGAAAGGACAGTGCCCGGTGAAGTTCCGGTCCGAGCGCGACGCCCTGGTGGACGCGCTGACCACGGCCGGGCGGGCCGTCGGTGGGCGCGGCGCGTCCGTCCGCGGTGCTCTCCGGGCTGCTGCTGCGCTGCGAGGGGAACCAGCTGACGGCCACCGGGACCGACCTCGACCTCACGATCCGGGTGGACCAGGAGGTCATCGGGCTCGACGACGGCTCTGCGTGGTCCCGGCCCGGCTCGCCGCCGACATCGTCCGGTCGCTCGAGCCCGGCGCGGTGACCGTGGAGGCCGGCGAGGAGAAGGTCGAGATCTCCGCCGCGCGGTCGCGCTTCGGTCTCCGGGCCTTCCCGGTGGTGGAGTTCCCGAGCGTGCCGGCCCGCCGAGCGGGACCACCGTCACCCTGCCCGGGGCCGACGCTGGCCGAGGGCCTGCGCCAGGTGGTCCGGGCGGCCTCGACCGACGACGCCCGGCCCTGCTCACCGGGGTGCTGCTGACCACCGAGGACGGCGGCATCCGGCTGGTGGCCACCGACTCCTACCGCCTGGCCCTGCGGGACCTGCCCGGGGCACGGCGGGCTGCCCGAGGACGAGGACATCCTGGTGCCGGCCCGGGCCCTGGCCGAGCTCCAGCGGCTGCTCGGCGGCGCCGGGCGCCGGTGGAGGACGACGGCCGGCGGTCGGTGGCCATGGCGACCGGCGCCCACGAGATCACCTTCGCCCACGGCCCGGTGCGGATCAGCACCCGGCTGCTCGAGGGCACCTACCCCGACTACCGCCAGCTGATCCCCGACCACTACCCGAACCGGCTCCACCTGGGCAAGGAGTCGCTGCTCGGCGCCCTGCGCCGGGTCCGGCTGCTGGTGCGGGACAACACCACGCCGGTCCGGCTGTCGATGCGCGCCGGGCGGCGTGGACCTGACGGTGGTCTCCCAGGAGGTCGGCGACGCCAGCGAGACCGTCGACGGCGACTTCACCGGCGAGGACCTGGTCATCGCCTTCAACCCGTCGTACCTGATCGACGGGGTCGAGGCCGTCGCTGGGCGACGAGGTCTCATCGAGACCGCCGACCCGTCCCGCCGGCGACCGTCCGGGCGGCCGAGCACGACGACTTCCGGTACCTGCTGATGCCGGTCCGGGTCTCCTGAGCGCCGGCCGCGGCCCGGGCCGTCGGGCTGAGGAGCCGCCGGGGATGAGCCTCGTCCGTGCTCGAGCTGCGTGGACTTCCGGTTGTTCGCGTCGTGCCGTGCTCGAGCCCGACCCCGAGGGGACCACGGTCCTCACCGGGCCCAACGGCACCGGGAAGACCACGGTGCTCGAGGCCGTGGCCTACCTCGGGACCCAGCGGTCGTTCCGCGGGGCGCCCACGCGAGGCCATGGTCCGCGACGGGTGCCGACCGGCGCGTGGTCCGGGCCGAGCTCGCGCCGGCGACGGCCGCCGCGTCCTGGTCGAGGCCGAGCTGCGCCGGCGCCGGGCCGCTCGCGGGCCCAGGTGAACCGCCAGCCGGTCCGCGCCGCGGCGCGACCTGGCCGAGGCGGTGCCGGTGACGGTCTTCACCCCCGAGGACCTGGCCCTCGTCCAAGGGCGGCCCGGCCCGGCGCCGGGACCTGCTCGACGACGCGCTGCGGCCTGCTCGACCCCGCGGCCGGCGCGCCGGTCGACGAGGTCGAGCGGGTCCTGCGCCAGCGCGCCGCCCTGCTCCGCCAGGCCGGCGGGCCGGCTCGGTCCCGAGGTCGCGCGACCCTCGACGTCTGGGACGAGCGCCTGGCGGCGGCCGGCGACGCGCTGGTCGGCGGCGCCGGGACGGCGCTGGCTCGCGGACCGCTGGACCGCCGGTCGCCAGCCGGCCTACGCGGGCCGCTGCCCGACCGGGTCGGCCCGGCGGCCGTCCGAGCCCGAGGTCGACGCTGGCCTACCGGCGCTCGCTGGGAGGGACCGCTGCGCCGAGGCGCTCGGCGCGGCCCGCGCCCGACGACCTGCGGCGGGGCGTGACCACCGTCGGGCCCGCACCGCGACGACCTGGAGCTGCGCCATCGCCGGCCGCGACGCCCGGCTCCAGGCCTCCCAGGGCGAGCAGCGCTGCCTGGCCCTGGCCCTGCGCCTGGCGGTGCACCGCCTGGTGACCGAGCGCGCTCGGGACGCCCGCCGATCCTGCTGCTCGACGACGTGTTCTCCGAGCTCGACCCCGCCGCAGCCGGGCCCTGGTCGAGCGAGCTGCCCGCCGGGCCAGGCCCTGCTGACCACGGCCGTGCCGCCTGCCGGCGGGGGTGGAGGTGGCCGCGCGTGGTCGACGTGCGCGACGCTGGGCGCCGGCCGCCGGCCGGCGAGGCGCTGCCGGCGGACGCGCCGACGCCGCCGGCGGCCGCATGGGCCCGGACCGCGGGCCGCGGCCGCTGGCCGAGGGCCTGGACGACGCGGTGGCCCGGCTCGGTCGCCGAGCCGACGCCCGGACCGGCCGGCCAGGCGGCGCGGGCGCCGGCCGTCGGCGCTGGCGCGGTGTTCACCCGCTGGGAGGAGATCGTCGGGCCCGGCGCTGGCCCGGCACGCCCGGCCCGTGCGGCTGGCCGGGGACGTGCTGGTGGTGGCGGTCGACCAGCCGGCCTGGGCCACCCAGGTGCGGCTCGCTCGGCGGCCGAGCTGCTCGGCGGCGTCGGGGAGGTCGCCGGCGACGGCGCCGGACGCGCCTCGAGGTGACCGTCCGAGCCGTCCCGGGCGGGCCGCCGGTCGAAGGCGTCCGGTCGGGGGTCCGCGTCGGGTAGAATGGAGCGTCGCGCACCGGGCGAGACCGCCCGAGCCTCGTCGGGGACCCGGAGCGCACAGCGAACAGACCGATGCGAAAGGGCGCGCCCGTGGGGCTGAACGCTGGAGAGCGACACATTGGCCGGTGACGGCGGGTCGTACGACGCCGAGCGACATCACCGTCCTCGAGGGTCTCGAGCCGGTCCGGCTCCGCCCCGGCATGTACATCGGCTCGACCGGCCCGACCGGCCTGCACCACCTGATCTGGGAGGTCGTCGACAACTCGGTCGACGAGGCCATGGCCGGGCTACTGCACCCGGATCGACGTCACCCTGCTGGCCGACGGCGGCTGCCGGGTGGTCGACGACGGCCGGGGCATCCCGGTCGACCCCCACCCCCAGTACCCGGACCAGTCGGCGGCCGAGATCGTGCTGACCACGCTGCACGCCGGGGGAAAGTTCGGCGGCGCGGGCTACAAGGTCTCCGGCGGCCTGCACGGGGTCGGCGTCTCGGTGGTGAACGCCCTGTCCACGCCGCCTGGTGCTCGAGATCGACCGCGACGGCAAGCACCACGTGATCGAGTTCGTGAACGGCGGCGAGCCCAAGGGCAAGCTGCGAGGTCGACCGGGCCGGCGCCCGCGGGGCCGCACCGGCACCACCGTCACCTTCTGGCCGGACCCGACCGATCTTCGAGGAGATCGAGTTCCGGGCCCAGACGGTCATCGAGCGACTCCAGGTCATGGCGTTCTTGAACAAGGGCCTCGAGATCCGCTTCGCCGACGAGCGGCCGGCCGGCGAGCAGAAGGCAGATCTTCAAGTACAACGGCGGCATCGTCGACTACGTGAAGCACCTCAACGCGTCCAAGGAGTCGCTGTTCCGCAAGGTCGGCTCCTACGAGCAGGCCGAGGAGGACCAGGAGGTCGAGGTGGCCCTCCAGTGGAACACCGGGTTCCACGAGAGCATCCACTCGCTTCGCCAACGGCATCTCCACCACCGAAGGCGGCATGCACGAGGAGGGCTTCAAGAAGGCCCTGACCAACGTGGTCAACCGCTACGCCCGGGCCCAGGAACCTGCTCAAGGAGAAGGACGAGAACCTCGACGGCGAGGACATCCGCGAGGGCCTCACCGCCATCGTCTCGGTGCGCCTGCAGGACCCCCAGTTCGAGGGCCAGACCAAGGCCAAGCTGGGCAACGTCCCGATGCGCTCGCTGGTCGAGCGGGCCACCAACGAGAAGCTGGCCGAGTGGCTCGAGGAGAACCCGACCGAGGCCAACCAGATCGTCAAGAAGGCGCTGCTGGCCGCCGCGGGCCCGGGTGGCCGCCCAGCAGGCCCGCGACCTCACCCGCCGCAAGTCGGCGCCTCGACGGCGCCGGCCTGCCCGGCAAGCTCGTCGACTGCTCGTCGCGCGACCCCCGCGAGTGCGAGCTGTTCATCGTCGAGGGCAACTCGGCCGGCGGCTCGGCCAAGGACGCCCGCGACCCGCGCACCCAGGCGATCCTGCCCATCCGGGGCAAGATCCTCAACGTCGAGCGGGCCCGCATCGACAAGATGCTGAAGAACGCCGAGATCCAGGCGCTCATCTCGGCCATCGGCGCCGGCCTGGCCGAGGACTTCGACGTCGACAAGATCCGCTACCACAAGGTGATCGTCCTGGCCGACGCCGACGTCGACGGCAGCCACATCCGGACCCTGCTGCTCACGTTCTTCTTCCGCCAGATGAAGCCGCTGGTCGAGGGCGGGCACGTCTACGTGGCCCAGCCGCCGCTGTACTCGACCCTGGTGGGCAAGGAGAAGGTCTACCTGAAGGACGACGCGGCCAAGGACGCCTTCCTGGCCGAGCACCCCGACCACAAGCACGACTTCCAGCGGCTGAAGGGCCTGGGCGAGATGGACTTCGACGAGCTGCGCGACACGACCATGGACCCGACCAAGCGGTCGCTGCTGCAGATCAACGTGGAGCAGGCCGCCCTGGCCGACGAGGTCTGCTCGGTCCTCATGGGCGACGACGTCGAGCTGCGCCGGCACTTCATCCAGACCAACGCCAAGGACGTCCGCTTCCTCGACATCTGAGGGCGACGAGCCGACATGGCACGACGACGACACCACGCGCCACCGGACGCGGCGAGCAACGGCGCCGACGGCAACGGCGCCCGGACGGCGACGGCGCCGTCGCTCGGCTTCATCGAGCCGATCGAGATCCAAGAGGAGATGGAGCGCTCGTTCCTCGAGTACTCCATGTCGGTCATCGTGTCGCGGGCCCTGCCCGACGTGCGCGACGGGCTGAAGCCGGTGCACCGCCGGATCCTCTACTCGATGTTCGACCAGAACCTGCGGCCCGACCGGCCCGCACGTGAAGTGCGCCAAGGTCGTGGGCGACGTCATGGGGACGTACCACCCCCACGGCGACTCGGCCATCTACGACGCCCTGGTCCGCATGGTCCAGGACTTCTCGCATGCGCCATCCGCTGATCGACGGGCACGGCAACTTCGGCGGCACCGGCCCCGACGAGGGCCCGGCGGCCATGCGCTACACCGAGTGCCGCCTCGCAGCCGCTGGCCCTGGAGCTGATGGCGGCATCGACGAGGAGACGGTCGACTTCGTCGCCGAACTACTCGACGACGCGCCGAGGAGCCGGTCGTCCTGCCCGCCCGCTTCCCGAACCTGCTGGTCAACGGCTCGCAGGGCATCGCCGTCGGCATGGCCACCAACATCCCGCCCCACAACCTGGGCGAGGTCATCGACGCCACCCTCCACCTGCTCGAGCACCCCGAGGCCACCCCCGACGACCTGATGCACTTCGTCAAGGGGCCGGACTTCCCGACCGGCGCCCAGATCCTCGGGCCGCCAGGGCATCCTCGACGCCTACCGGACCGGCCGGGGCTCGATCAAGATGCGGGCCGTCGCCGAGATCGAGGAGGGCCGCGACGCGCACCCGCATCGTGGTGACCGAGCTCCCCTACCAGACCTCGGTCGAGGTCGATCGAGCAGAAGATCGACGACCTGGTGAAGACCGGCGAGCTCGACGGCATCGCCGAGGTGCCGAACGACTCGGCCGGCCAGCAGACCCGCCTGGTCATCCAGCTGAAGCGCGACGCCAACGCCAACGTGGTGCTGAACAACCTCTACAAGCACACGCCGCTGCAGACCAGCTTCGGGGTCAACATGCTGGCCCTGGTCGACGGGGTGCCCCGGACCCTCAACCTGGCCCAGGCCCTCACGCACTACGTCGCCCACCAGGTCGAGGTGGTCACCCGGCGGTCGCGAGTACCGGCTGCGCAAGGCCCGGGCCCGGGCCCACATCGTCGAGGGCCTGCTCAGGGCCATCGACATGCTCGACGCGGTCATCGCCACCATCCGGGGCTCCGACGACCGCCCGGCCGCCCGCGGCGGCGCTGCATGGCCGAGCCCTTCGCGTTCAGCGAGGAGCAGGCCAACCACATCCTCGACATGACGCTCGGCCGGCTGACCCGGCTCGGCCGCACCGAGCTCGAGGAGGAGATGGCCAAGCTGCGCGAGACGATCGCCGAGCTGGAGGCGATCCTGGCCGACCCGGCCAAGCTGCGCGGCGGTCATCGCCACCGAGATGACCGAGATCCGGGACAAGTACGCCAACGACCGGCGCAGCGTGATCACCCACGACCCGGGCGAGCTGGGCGTCGAGGACCTCGATCGACGACGAGGAGATCGTGGTCACCATGACCGCGGCCGGCTACGTCAAGTCGGTGCCGGCCGACGCCTTCCGCACCCAGGGCCGGGGCGGCCGGGGCGTCCAGGGCGCCCGGCTGAAGGAGGAGGACCTCGTCACCCACGTCGTCCACACCACGGCCCACGCCTACCTGCTGCTCTTCTCCAACCGGGGCCGGGTCTACCGGCTGCGGGGCCACGAGATCCCGATGAAGGAGCGCACGGCCCGGGGGACGGCCGCTGGTGAACCTGCTGCCGCTCGGCACCCGGGCGAGACGATCCAGGCCATCGTCGCAGACCCGGGACTTCCCGGCCGACCACTACCTGGTGTTCGCCACCGCCCAGGGCCAGGTGAAGAAGACGGCCTTCAGCGAGTACGACAAGTCGCGCCGGGAGGGCTTCATCGCCATCAACCTGCGCGAGGGCGACGAGCTGGTGCGGGTCGTGGCCACCGCGCGGCGACGACGACCTGTTCGTGGTGACCCGCAAGGGCATGACCATCCGCTTCTCCGAGAACGACGTGCGGGCCATGGGCCGCGACGCCGCCGGGGTGCGGGGCATCCGCCTGCGCGACGGACGACGAGGTGGTCTCGCTGCGACGTGGCCCGCGACGACGCCGACATCCTGCATCGTCACCGACGCCGGCTACGGCAAGCGGACCAAGCTCGAGCGGTTCAACCGCCAGGCCCGCGGCGGCCAGGGCGTGCGGGGCATCCGGCTCACCGCCAAGCGGGGCCGGGTGGTGGCGGCCTTCATGGTCGGCCTGGACGACGAGATCCTCCTGGTGTCGAGCGGCGGGCGTGGTGATCCGCACGGCGGTGCGCGAGATCGCCTCCCAGGGCCGCGACGCCACCGGCGTCCGGGTCATGAACCTCGACGACGGCCAGGCGGTGGCCGCGGTGGCGCCGGTCTCCGGCTCGGAGTAGCTGCCGCCCGGGTCCGTCGGGCCCGACCCCGGGACCGGGCGTCAGGTGACGGACTGGAAGGTCACGGTGCACGGCGCCGCCGTGGGGACGTAGGTGCCCACCGTCTTGCCGTCGACCGAGACGGCGAGGTGGGCGGCCATCGAGCCCACCTGCAGCACGATGGCGCGCTGGACCGAGAAGGCCTGGGACGCCCCGGGCGTGAGCGACGCCGGCGAATGTCGGGGCCGTCTTGCCGGCGGCGGTGGCCTGGACCCAGCTCGAGCCGCTCACCGCGGTCACCTGGACGGTGAACGTCGAGGCGCCGCACGGCGAGGGTGGCGGCGCCGGGGGCTGGTGGACGCCACGGCGAACGACGGCCTGCGGTGCGGCCTGCGCCGTGGTGGACGGTGGCCGCCGGTCGTCCCGGGCGCGCGGGGCGTGGGGCCGTGGGTGATGCCGAGGATCCTGGAGCCATCGCGGCTCGTAGTGGTCCACCAGGAGCCCCGCCACCCCGGCCAGCACCGCCAGCCGCCGCCACGCCCACGACGATCCGGAGGCCGAGGGGCGTGCGCGACCGCCGGGACGGCCCCGGGCGGCCGTCGGCAGGCTGGAAGGCCGGGACGACGCCGGTGTCCACCAGCGACGTGGTGGGCGCCTGCGCCGTGGGTGGTGCCGGCATGGCGCCCCGCCGGCGGCCTCGGCGGGGAGGGGGCGACGCCGGCTGGCACCCGCGCCGTCGTGCGCCGGGCCACCGTCGTGCGCCGGGGGGCCCTGGTGGCGAGGGAGGCGGCGGCGACGGGGACCACCCCGGTGTCGCCCCGGGGCCGGGGCGCGGGGGGCGGCCGCCGGGGCCGCCGCGGGTGCCGCGCCTGCGCCTGCCGCGGCCTGGCCGGCCGCCGGCCGGACGGCCACGATGGTGGTGGGGTGGCCGAGGGTTGTCGGCCAGTGGTCCACCGCGGCGAGCACGAACCGGTCCCCGGGCAGGCCGAGGTGGTCCGCGTAGCGGCGGAGGGTGCGGACGATGGCCGACCCGGTCGGGGATGCGCTCCACGGTCCCGGTCTCGATCGCCTGGAGCTGCTCGAGCGGGCAGCCCGGTGCGGGCGCTCACGTCCTCCAGCCGGAGGCCCTGGCGGGTCCGGGCCCGACGCAGCGAGCGTGCCGAGCTCCGGGTACGGAGGCCGGCATCCCCGGCGTCTCGCCCCGGCGGGTGCCGACGTCCCGATGCCGGTTCACCTGACCCTTCCTCCTCTGACCCGCGCCAGCGTACCCCTCCCTTCCCCCAGGCTACGGAGCCGCGGGCCCGCCCGGCGCGCGCGACGCCCCTCGCGCCGTGCCGGTTGCCAGACTTGCGCCGTGCTGGTCCTGCTCGGCGTGGGGTTCCTGGGCGGCCTCATCACCGGGCTGTCGCCCTGCATCGTGCCGGTGCTGCCGGCGGTGGTGGCCGGCGGGTCGAGCCGGGGCGAGCCGCCGCCCGTACGCCGTGATCGCCGGGCTGGTGGTCAGCTTCAGCCTGTTCACCCTGGTGGGGGGCGAGCTGCTGCGCCTGCTCCACCTGCCCCAGGACGTCCTGCGTGACCTGGGCATCGGGCTGCTCCTGCTCCTGGCCGTGGGCCTGGTGGTGCCCAGGGTGGGGGAGCTGCTGGAACGACCGTTCGCCCGGCTCGGCTCGGGCCGGGTGGCCCACGCCGGCGGCGGCTTTGTCCTCGGGGCGAGCCTGGGCCTGGTGTTCGTGCCCTGCGCCGGCCCCGTGCTCGCCGCCGTCTCGGCGGTGGCGGCCACCGACCGCGTGGGCACCACCGCCGTCCTGCTCACCCTGGCCTACGCCCTGGGCGCGGCCGTCCCCCTGCTGGTCCTCGCCGTGGTGGCGCAGCGCGCCACCAGCGGGCTGGACGCGCTGCTGCCGGCGGATGCCGGCCGTCCGGCGGGCGGCAGGGGTGGTGCTGGGCCTGACGGCCGTGGTCATCGCGCTCGGCCTCACCACGCCGCTGGCCGACGTCCCCGGCTACACGAGTCGCTGGAGGACCACGTGGAGGAGTCGGCCGGCGTGTCGCAGCAGTTGGCCGGCTTGCAGGGGGAGCACGGCCGGAACGTGGCCGCCGGCCAGACGCCGGCCGCCGGGGCCCTGCCCGACCTGGGCCGGGCGCCGGACTTCGCCGGCATCACCCGGTGGCTGAACACGCCCGGCGGCCGGCCGCTCTCCATCGGGGCCCTGCGGGGGAAGGTGGTCCTGGTGGACTTCTGGACCTACTCGTGCATCAACTGCCAGCGGGAGCTGCCGCACGTCGAGGCCTGGTACCGCGAGTACCACCGTTACGGGCTCGAGGTGGTGGGGGTGCACACGCCGGAGTTCCCCTTCGAGCACGTCGTGGGGAACGTGGCGGCGGCGGCGCAGCGCCTGGACGTGCGGTTCCCGGTGGCGGTGGACAACGGCTACCGGACCTGGGACGCCTACCGCAACGAGTACTGGCCGGCCGAGTACCTCGTCGACCAGGACGGCGAGGTCCGCCACACCGCGTTCGGCGAGGGCGCCTACGCCACCACCGAGCAGGACATCCGCCTGCTGCTGATGGCGGACGGCGCCCACCGCCTGCCCCCGCCCACCGAGGTGCCGAACCGCGAGCCCACCGAGGAGGTCACGACAGAGACCTACCTCGGGTTCTCCCGGTTCGACGGCCGAGCGGTACATCGGCTCGCCGGTGATGCCCCGGCGGACGGCCACCTACCGGCTGGCCGCCTCGGTGCCCACAGACGACCTCTCGCTCGGCGGGGTCTGGACCCAGGAGCCGTGGGAGGCCACGGCCGGCTCCGGGGCCGAGCTGGCGCTGCGGTACCGGGCCAGCGACGTCTACCTGGTCCTGGGCGGGCACGGGACGGCGCAGGTCTCGGTGGACGGCGCCCACCGGGCCACGGTCCACGTGGCCGGGGTGCCGGACCTGTACACGCTGCTGGCCTCGGCCATGCGCAGCAGCGGGCTGCTGACCGTCCGGCTCTCCCCGGGGGTCATGGCCTACGACTTCACCTTCGGCTGACCCCGGGTTGCCGGGGAATGCCGCATGCGGCGTGCCGGTTGGGGATAATTGGCGTAGAGCGGAGCGCGTCCGGCCAGGCTCGAGTGCTGATCGCCCGGGCTCCGCGGGAACCGCTAGTCGGGAGGCGAGCCGAGGCCATGACGGTCGAGATCCTCCTCGCCCTGGTGGCGAGCCTGTTCACCGCCACCTCGGCGGTGGCGCAGCGGGTCGCGGCCGCCCCGGCGCCCGGGGAGATCTGCTTCAGTTGGCGGCTCGTGCTCTACCTGGTGCGGCGGCCCATGTACTTCGTGGGCATCCTGTGCATGATCGGCGGGTTCGTCTTCCAGCTCGCCGCCCTCCACGTGGGCGACCTGAGCCTGGTGCAGCCGGTGATCGCCACCGAGTTGCTGTTCGTCTTCGGCTACCTGGCCCTGCGGGGCAGGCGCCAGCACCGGGTCCACCCCCGTGACTGGGTGGCGGCGGCCGGCATGGCGCTGGGCCTGGGCGTCTTCCTCTTCCTGGCGCACCCGTCGGGGGGCTCGGCCACCAACGCCACGGCGTGGCGCTGG
This sequence comes from uncultured Alphaproteobacteria bacterium, assembly GCA_963755435.1. Classification (GTDB taxonomy): domain Bacteria; phylum Pseudomonadota; class Alphaproteobacteria; order ATCC43930; family CGMCC-115725; genus AP-15. The sequence goes on along the minus strand of CAVWJX010000003.1, from coordinate 1,176,104 downwards.
ATCCTGGCCGGGGCGTCCGTCTTCGTCGCCTCGGGGCTGGTGGCGGCCGTGGCCATCGCTCCCACGGGCCGCCGCCGCCCGCCCTCCCCGTCCCGCAAGGCGGCGCTGCTGGCCATCTCGGCCGCCATCGCCTGGGGGTTCGTGGCCGCGGTGGTCAAGGAGCTGAGCGTCCACCTGGGCCAGGGCCTCTACGCGGTGTTCACGAACTGGTCGCCCTACGTCCTCGCGCTGACGGGCATGGCGGCCATGTTCCTGGTGTCGAACGCCTTCCAGGCGGGCCCGCTGGCCGCCTCCCAGCCCGGGCTCACGCTGGTGGACCCGCTGGTGGCCAGCCTCCTCGGGGTGACGCTGTTCGGCGAGCACATCCGCACCGGGGCGCCGTACCTGGCCGGCGAGGTGATGGCCGCGCTACTCCTGGTGGGCAGCGTGGTGCTGCTGGCCCGCAGCCCGCTCATCCAGTCCACGATGCTGGAGGAGGAGGGCAGGGAGGTGGCCGGCCAGACGCCGGACCGGGGCTCGGGGTCCCGCGCCGCCGCCGGTGAGGGTGCTGCCGCTGACCGGGGGCCGCTGCCCCCGGTGCCCGCAGCCCCGGTGCCGGACGGCAGGGCCGGCGGGCACGCGCCCGAGCGGCCGCCCCGCCGGGGGGCGCGGGCCCCCGCGAGCCGGGTCCCGCGGGCTGACCACGCCGGGGACCGCTGGCACAGGGCAGACTCGTAGCCCGTGGGACCCCGCCGGATGGACGCCGCCGAGGCCGCCGCGGAGCTGCGCCCCCGGCGACACGCTCGGCCTGGGCCTGGGACCGGCCAACCCGGACGCCTTCCTGACCGCCCTGGGCGGCCGGGACGACTGGGAGGACCTGGAGCTGGGCGGGGCGCTGCTCCTGGGCCTCTACGAAGTCCTGGCCCGGCCGGGCGTCCGCTACCGGTGCGGGTTCTTCGGCCCGGTCGAGCGGTACTACCGCTCCCGCGGGGCGCGGATCGAGCACGTGCCCGGGGGCTTCCGGCAGTTCGCGCCGATCCTGGCCCGCTTCGCCCCCCGGGTGATGGCCGTGCAGGCGGCGCCCGCCGAGCGGGGGGACGCGGTCAACCTCTCGCTCCACCTACGGGGCCACCCGGGACGAACTGCCTGGCGGCCGGCCGGGACCCCGACGGCCTCCTCATCGTGGAGGTCAACCCCAACCTCCCCCGGACGGCCAGCCTCCCGCCCCGGTACCGCAACACCCTGCCCGCTCGACGCCGTCGACGTGCTGGTGGAGGCCGACGGCGAGCCGTTCGCCCTGGACCGACGCGTGGCCGCCACCGAGGTCGACGCGGCCATCGCCGGCCACGTGCTCGAGTACGTGGAGGAGGGGTCCACGCTGCAGACGGGGATCGGGGCCGTGCCGAACCTGGTGGCCACCCGCCTGGCCGAGGCGCCCGGGGGCGGCTACGGGGTCCACTCGGAGATGTTCACCGACGGCCTCATGCGGCTCCACGAGGCGGGGAAGGTGACCAACACCGGGAAGGGCGAGCTGGAGGGGGTGTCTGTGACCACGTTCGCCCTGGGCTCGGCCGAGCTGTACCGCTGGCTCGACGGCGAGCGCGAGGTGGCGTTCCTCCCGGTGGACGTGGTGAACGACCAGGCCGTGGCCGGCGGGAACGCCAAGCTGCTCTCGATCAACGGGGCGCTCTGCGTCGACCTCTACGGCCAGATCGTGGCCGACCACGTGGGCGGCCGGCAGATCTCGGGCGTGGGCGGGCACGAGGACTTCGTGGCGGCGCCCGAGCTCCACCTGGACTCGCACTCGCTGGTGTGCCTGGCCTCGACGGTGACGGTGGGGGAGGAGGTCCGCTCCCGCATCGTGCCGGTGCTCCCGCCGGCTCCGTGGTCTCCACCCCCCGGCACCACACCGGGGTGGTGGTGACCGAGCACGGCTCGGCCGACCTGGTGGGGCTCACCGTGGGCGAGCGGGCCCGCGCGCTGGCGGAGCTGGCCGACCCGCCGTTCCGTGACGAGCTGCGGGCCGCCGCCGAGGCCGTGGCCGGGGCCTGAGGGTCAGCCGGCGATGGCCTGCTCCGCCTTGGCGAGCATGCGGTTCAGCAGGCGCTCCGAGAAGCCGAACACCACGGCCACCGTGGCCGCCAGGATGGTGACGGGTGTGTGCCACAGGCCCCGGAACGTCGCGCCCACGAGATGGACGTGGGGGTTGGCCAGCGAGGTCACCACCAGGACCCCGGTCCACCCGGCGATCGCCCCGGCCACGGGCGAGACGAACAGCCGCCCGGCGGACGCGCCGTAGTCGTTGTCCGGCGTGGCGGTGAAGACCGCGCTGAGCCGGCTCACGAAGGCGCCGACGGCGCCGAAGAGGAAGAGCGCGGGATGGTGCCACGCGGCGTTGGCGATGGCGATCAGCACGAGGCCCAGCACGGCCAGCCACATGGCCTTGGTCTGGAGGTCGGCGAGGTCCTCGAAGGTCGTGTCCCTGGCCCCGTACTGCCGGCGCAGGGCCTCCCGGAGGAGCTGGACCCGTGTGGGTGAGGGCGGTGCGCCGGCCGGCGCGCCGGCGGCGACCGCGCCGGCGCCGGGGGAGCGGAGCTCGGCGTCGATGCGCTTGGCCAGCTCGGTGCTCGCCGGGTCGTGCTGCTGGTGGAGGTCGATCTCGATCGCGGCCAGGCGCGCCGTGACCTCGGCCGGTGAGGCGCTCGCCCACGCGTCGACCTCCACCTGGTGGGCACGGCGCCAGGCGCTCGTGACCTGGGAGGTGGGCACGAGCAGGCGCGCGGTGGGACACGGAGCCGCTGGTCGCTGTGTAGCCGGGCAGCGACGTCCGGATCCGCTCCACGTCGTCGAGGAGGGGCGAGGGGGGAGCGCCGGGGACGGCGCGCTGGAGGAGGGTGGAGCGGAGCTCGTCCACGTACTGCAGCAGGAGGTCGCGGCTCGACCGCGCGCTCAGGCACCGGTCGAACACCAGCAGGGCCAGGAAGTAGAGGCCGAGGGCCACCCACGAGAGGACGTCGAAGGTGGAAGGGCCTGGCGCTGCCAGTACGTGAGCCATTCGTCCCCCCTGGTCCGACACCGGCTCGCGGTCGGGCGACCGCTGGTTTGCAATGAGTATTGCAGGTTGCCGGCGCCCCTGCTGCCGGCGCCCTGGTCAGCGGCCGAGCCCGGCCCGGTACCGCGCCGGGCTGGCAGGGTTGTCCGCCGCCTCGATGCGTGCCTGGACGTCGTTGAGCTCCGCCCGGGCGGCGCGGCTGCCGTCCAGGTCCGGCAGCGGCCCGGCCGCTGTCCCGCGCGGCGGCAGCACGAAGCTCGTGTAGACGACCTTGCGCGGGCGGTCGACCGGCGGGTGGGCGCGGTGCAGGGTGTCCGAGCAGTGGACCGTGACGTCGCCCGTGGCGGTCTCCAGCAGGCGCGGCGCCAGGTCGAGCCGCGGGTCCCGGCCCGCGCCCATCGTGTTGGCCCGGTGGCTGCCCGGGACCACGCCGAGCGCGCCGCAGCGCCGGTCGGCGCCGGTGACCGAGATGCCGCACGTCAGGCTGTTGCACATGTAGGAGTGCCGGCCCTGGCCGCAGTCCTTGTGCCACGGGAGGTCGGAGAGGCCGCGGACCACGCCGAGCGGCTTCACCAGCGCCTCGGCGTTGCCGCTGTGGCGGTGGCCGTCGCCGGTGAGGCCGGCGAGCCACGAGAACCGGGGGTCCCGGAGGAGCGCCCGGAGCGCGGCCGACTTGTCGTGGAAGAACAGCACCCGCACCGCCTGCTGCACGCCGCTCCCGTCCGTCGCCCACCAGGACTCGCCGTCGTCGGGCTCGGCGCGGGCCATCCACCCGTCCAGCTCGGCTTCGAGGGCGGCCATCTCCGCCGGGGTGAAGACCGAGCGCAGGTGGAGGAAGCCCGCCTGCTCCAGGAACCGCGCCATCTCGCCCCGGTCGTCGTCGGGGTGAAGGCGCGGGAGAGGTCGAGGTCCCGGCCGTCGAGGTCGGTGAACGCCACGTCGCCGGCCTCGTGCACCGGGCGCCCGTCGAACAGGGCCCGGAGCGCCGGCTCCCAGGCGATCCAGTGGTTCAGGCTCCCGGCGGCGATGCTGGCCCGGGACGCCATGGCGAGCCCCATGGTGGAGGCCAGGTCCTGGACGAGGTCGGAGAGCGCTGCGGCGTTCAGCACGGCCACGACGCCGGCCCGGTCCACGCCCCGGTGCAGGGCGAGCCGGCCTGTCCCGGCCGCCAGGGTGACGGCGCGACCCTCCACGTCGAGGCCGAGCGGGGGGAGATCCAGGTACGCGGCGCCACGGGCGGCGAGCGGCCCGTGCCCGGCCACGGCGGCGGGCAGGGAGACGTCGAGCAGCTCGTCGCGGCCGAGGGAGCGGGCGTCCTCCTCGGACCTGGTGCGAACGTCAAGGGACACGGGATCCCCGTCCGCCCGCTGCCGCCGCCCGGTCTCGCACGCCAGGTGCGCCCATCTCGCGTCGCTCCCCCGCCTCCGTCCTGCCGGGACGAGCCTACGCCGCCGCCGGGGCCTGCCGGTCCCGGCGACGGTGGTGCGGTGGGCGAGGGGGGACTTGAACCCCCACATCCTTTCGGACACAGGAACCTGAATCCTCCGCGTCTGCCAATTCCGCCACTCGCCCGAGTGACCTGGCAAGGTTAGTCCACCCCGGCATGGGGCTCGATCAGCCCGCTGACCAGGGAGCGCAGGGCCGGTGCCCACTCCGGCGCGACACCGGCCCGGTAGGATTGCCCGGACCATGGGACTCCAGCAGTTCGAGGAGCGGCTCGAGCGCCTGGTGGAGGGCACGTTGGCCAAGCCCTTCCGGAGCAACCTGCAGCCGATCGAGATCGGCCGGCGGCTGACGCGCGAGATGGACCTGCACCGCCGGGTGGGCGTCCACGGCCTCATCGCGCCCAACGCCTTCACGGTGACCCTGGCGCCCGCCGACGTCGACCGGTTCGCCAACTTCATCGACGCCCTCTCCCGGGAGCTCGCCGACGCCGCCCGCGAGCACGCCCGGATCGAGGGCTACGCCTTCGTCGGGCCGGTCGACGTCCAGATCTACGAGGGGACCCGCCTGCGGGCCGGGCGGTTCACCATCACCGCCGAGGTCGTCGAGGGCGCCGGAGGAGGGCCGTCTACGCCGAGCTGGTGCTGCCCGACGGGAGCCGGGTCGCCGATCGGCGACGACCCGTGGTCGTCGGCCGGCTGCCCGAGTGCGACGTGGTCCTGGGCGACCCCAACGTGAGCCGGCGCCACGCCGAGCTCCGCCGGGCCGGCGACGGCGTGGTCGTCACCGACCTGGGCTCCACCAACGGGACCAGGGTGAACGGCGTCGCCGGTGCGCGAGCAGCACCTGGCGAGCGGCGACGAGATCACCGTCGGGTCGACCACCCTGGTGTTCGAGCTGTCGTGACCGGGGCGGTCGGCACGGTGCTCCTCGGCGCCTCGCACGAACTACTCGGCGATCGTCCGGCCGCTCCAGTGGCTGGTCATCGCGCTCATCTTCCTCTTCTTCCTCCGGGTGGTCCGGGCCGTCTGGGTGGAGGTCCGGCCGGCCGGGCCGCGCCAGACCCGCGCGCGAGCGCCGCCGGGCCGCCCGGGAGGAGGCGCGGGCGCTCGCCGGCCACGCGCCGCCGAGGAGCCGGCGCAAGCAGCTCTTCCTCGAGGTGCTCGAGCCGGCCGACCAGGCCGGGCGCGACGTTCGACCTCGACGACGAGCTGACCGTCGGCCGCTCGCCCGGGTGCGGCGTGCCCACGACCTACGACGTCTACAGCTCGACCCTGCACGCCCGCCTCTACCGCCAGCGGCGACCAGCTCTGGGTCGAGGACCTCGGCTCGACCAACGGCACCTTCGTGAACTCCGAGCGGATCACCAAGCCGACGAAGCTGGGCAAGGGCGACCTGCTCCAGGTCGGGGGGACGGTCTTCGAGGTCGACGCGGTGACCGTCCTGCGCTCGGGCTCGGCCACCGACGTCGGCCGGGTCCGCAGCAGCCAACCAGGACCTCGCCCTCGAGGCGCCGAACCTGTTCGCCGTGGCCGACGGCATGGGCGGCCACGCCGGCGGCGAGGTGGCGGCCCGGGTGGCGGTCGACGCCCTGCGCGCCGCCTTCGCCGCGCCAGCCGACGCGTCGACGGGCTGCGGCGAGGCGGTCGCCGAGGCCAACGCGCGCCGTCTGGCGGCAGAGCCAGGACCGAGCCGAGCCTGCGGGGGATGGGGACCACCCTGACGGCGGCGGCCCTGGTGGCCGGCACGGACGGCCGCGACGTGATCGCCCTGGCCAACGTCGGCGACTCCCGGGCCTACGTCTACTCCGGGGGCCGGGTCACCCAGGTCACCGCCGACCACAGCCTGGCCGAGGAGAAGGTCCGCCAGGGCGAGCTGACCGAGGCCGAGGCGGCGGTGCACCCGCACCGCCACATCCTGACCCGGGCGCTCGGGCGTGGCCCCGGACGTCGACGTCGACCTGTGGGAGCTCCACCTCCAGGACGGGGACCGGCTCCTGCTCTGCAGCGACGGGCTCACCAACGAGGTCGGCACGACCGAGATCGCCGAGCGTCCTGGCGCCGGATGGCGGACCCGGCGGACGCCGCCCGAGCCGCTGGTGGCGAGCGGCCAACGAGCACGGCGGCAACGACAACATCACCGTCGTGGTGGTCGACGTGCTGGTCGGCGACGGCAGCCGGGGCCGCCGCGGTCAGCGCGCGGTCGCCGGCGGCACGCCGTCGGCCGGGAGCCGGCGCTGGCCGGCGGTGGCGCGGACCGCCGCCGGGTGCCGGGAGCCGGCGTCCGACCGGCGCCCGCCGGCGAGGCCGCCGGCGGTCGCCGCGACCGGCCGTCGCCGGGCGGCGACGGGCACACCGGGACGATCCGGCCCCGGCGGCCGGCCGGGGCACTGGGGCGGGCCAGCTGCCGCGGCCCGCGCCCGACCGGCCGCCGACGACGCGGCTCCGGCCCGGGCCGCCGCGCCGGCGGGGGCGCCGGCCGACGGACCGGCGCAGGCCCGGCCGCCAAGCCGCGAGCCGGCGGGAGCGCCGCCGGCAGCGCCGGCTGGCCGGGATCCCCGGCGGGTCACCTTCCGGGTGCTCGCTCTTCGTGCTCCTGCTCGCCGGGGTGGTGGTCGGCGGCGTACGCCTCGTGCGCTGGTACGCCAACGACAACTGGTACGTGACCCTCGACGGCACCACCTGGTCGTCTACCAGGGCCGCCCGGGTGGGTTCCTCTGGTTCAAGCCCACGCTCGTCGAGCGGACCGAGTCACCACCGACGACAGGTGTGACATACCGCGTCGCGGCAGCTCCAGGCGGACAAGCAGGAGCCGTCGCTGGCCGCGGCCACAGCGCTACGTCGCCAACCTCCACCAGGAGTACCGTCCCAGCAGCGCATCGCCAACGGGCACGCGGCGACACGGCCACCACGACCACGACGACCGATCCGGCGCCGCCACCACGACGACCGCGCACCGCCGACGACCACGACGCCACCGTCCGGCCTCCCGACGCACCGCACCGTGCCGGCCACCACGGTGCCCGACCACGGTCGGGGCCAGCTGATGGGCCGGCGCATCCGCTGGCTGGGACTGGTGCTGATCCTCTGCTTCGCCGCTGGTGATCGCTCCAGCTGGTCAACATCCAGTTCCGCCAGGCCTCGGCGCTCAACGCCTCGCCGCACAACCCCCGGACACCGTCGCCAGCAGCTCAACAACCAGCGGGGCCTGATCCTGGCGGCCGACGGCACGGTGCTGGCCCAGTCGGTGAAGGTCCCCAACGCCGGCCCGGCGACATACCAGTACTACCGGACATACCCCGACAGGCACACTCTTCTCGGGCATCGTCGGGTACGCCTCGCTCTTCTACGGGACCTCGGGCGTCGAGTACGTCTACAACACATAGCTGATCGCCCACAAGCAGCCGGCCCAGTCCCTGGGCCAGCTCCTCAACCCGCCGCCGCCGACCACCGACAACGTGACCCTCACCGTCGAGCCGCCGCTGCAGGCGGCGGCCAAGCAGGCGCTGGCGCCATCCCGACGCCAACAAGGACGGGGCGGTGGTGGTGCTCGAGCCCGAGACCGGGGCCGTCCTGGCCATTACTCGAACCCCACCTACGACCCCAACACACTGGCCACACCCGACGTCGACACAAGGACCAGAGGCCGGCCGGGCACGCCGACTCACAGCCGACGGACCACGAGGGCTTCGACCCGGGCTACCCGCTGGCCACGCTACGACGCGCTTCGCGCCGGGGTCGACCTTCAAGGTGGTCACCAGCACCGCCGTCTACAACCTGGAGCCCGAGCCTGATCACATTCAACTACCCGGTCCAGGGCTGCACGACGAAGAGCCATCCCGACATCGACCAAGCCAGATCTGCAACGACGCCACAACGCCGGCGCAGCGAACCCCTGCGGGGGCACGATGGTCCAGATGCTGCCCGAGTCCTGCGACCCCGGCTACGCCATGCTCGGCCTCGACGCTGGGGCCGACAACCTCTACAAGCAGGCCGAGCCTGTTCGGCTACAACACCGTGCCGCCCATCGACCTGAACCCCGGACGGCGAGCCGACGTCGAACTTCCCGACGCCGACCGACCTCAGCGCCGGCCAGCACGCCCGGGCCGCCGGGCGTGGCCTACTCGGCCTTCGGCCAGCAGACAGTGGCGGCGACCGCCCTGCAGAACGCCATGGTGGCCGCGGGCATCGCCGACACAGGCATGGTGATGACGCCCCACGTGATGGCCCAGATCCGCGACACGCCAGGGCCAGCTGGTGAGCGTACAACCCGAGCGCCGTACAAGCAGGCCACCTCCGCCGACGGCGGCCCAGCCGGTCAACCAGCTGATGCAGGGCGTGGTGGCCACACCGAAGGGCACGGCCGACGGCGTGGGCTTCCCGCCCCAGGACAAGGTGGCGGCCAAGACCGGCACCGCCCAGGTCGGGCACAACGGCCACAAGCACGACGCGACTGGATGATCGGCTTCGCCCCGGCCGACAGACCCGCGGTCGCCGTGGCCGTGGTCGTCCCCTACCAGGCCTCACGAGCACTACGGGGCCACCATCGCCGGCCCGATCATGAAGGCGATGATCGAGGCCGCCCTGGCCCTGACCAGGCGCAGCAGGCCCAGCGGTCACGGCGCCGGCCACGACCACCACGACCACCACCCACGCCACCACCCCGACGCACCGGGCCCACGGCCACGCCGACCGGCGGCGCCGACCACCACGACACCGCCGGCGACGCCACCACCACCGTGCCCGGCCACGACGACCACCACCGTGCCCCGCCACCACCACGCCACCACGACCACCGGCCGCCACACGCGACCGCCACGCCGCCCACAGCACGACCGGCGCCGACGGACGCGCCGGCGACCGGCCGTGAGCCGGCGACCCGTCGCGCCACGGCCGCGAGCGCCACGCGTCATGCGCGGGCCCGAGCGGCCGCGACGTAGGCTCTGACGCCATGGAACCGGTGCAGACGCCCCGCGTCTTCTCGAACCGCTACGAGCTGACGCACCTCATCGCCCGGGGCGGGATGGCCCAGGTCTACCGGGCCCGGGACCGCCTGCTCGACCGGCCGGTGGCCCTCAAGGTGCTCTTCCCCGAGCTGTCGGTCGACCGCGCCTTCGTCGAGCGGTTCCGCCGGGAGGCCCAGGCGGCGGCCAACCTCTCGCACCCCAACATCGTCCCGGTCTTCGACTGGGGCGAGGACGGCGGGACGTACTTCATCGTCATGGAGTTCGTCGACGGCCAGCCGCTCTCGGCCGATCCTGCGGACCGACGGGCGCCCTGCCGCCCGACCGGGCGGCCGACATCGGCGCCCACGTGGCCGGCCGCCCTCTCCTACGCCCACCGCCACGGCGTCGTCCACCGCGACGTGAAGCCCGGCAACGTGCTCATCACCGCCGACGGCCAGGTGAAGGTGACCGACTTCGGCATCGCCCGGGCCGTCAACACCGAGGAGAGCCTCACCCAGACCGGTGCGGTGATGGGCACCGCCACCTACTTCTCGCCCGAGCAGGCCGAGGGCGTCGGGGTCGACGCCCGCAGCGACATCTACTCGCTCGGCGTCGTGCTCTACGAGATGGTGACCGGGCGGCCGCCGTTCCTCGGCGACACCCCGGTCGCCGTCGCCTCCAAGCACGTGCGCGACCAGCCGCCCCTGCCTCCGCGACCTGGCGCCGACGGTCCCGCCGGCGCTCGAGGCCGTGATCATGAAGGCGATGGCCAAGTCGCCCGACGACCGGTACGCCACCGCCGAGGACCTGCGGGCCGACCTCGCTGCGGTTCGCCGAGGGCCGGCCGGTCGTGGCGGTGCGACCCGGGGCCACCGGTGCGACATCGGGGCGGCGGCGCGGCCACCGGCCGTCCATGGCGGGCGCCGCGGCGCCACCCAGGCGGTGGCCGACGGAGCGACGAGGCCGACGACGGACGAGGAGGCCCGCACGCCGCCGCACCCGGTGGCTGGTGGCCATCCTGGTCCTCCTCCTGGTCGCCCTGGCGGTCATCGCCGTCTTCCTGGTGCGGCCGGACGACTCGGGGGCAAGAACGCTTCGCCATGCCCGACGTGGTGGGCGAGCAGCGGGCCACAGCCGACCGCCACCCTGCAGGCCGACGGGCTGGTGGTGGCACCCCGACCAGCAGAGCAGCGACAAGGCCAAGGCCGGGACCGTCCTGGCGACCGACACCAGCCGGCCACCACAGGTGAAAAAGGGCGACACGTGACGCTGACCGTGAGCTCGGGCCCGGCGCCGGTGCAGACCGTCACGGTGCCCTACGTGGTGGGCCAGGCGCTGGCCGGCGCCAAGACACGGCTGCAGCCAGGACACATCTGAGTACACGGTCACATTCGTGGCGAGCACAAAGCCGGCGACAACGGTGATCGAAGCAGACACCCGGGCGCCAACGCCGACGTGAACGCGCGGGACCAAGGTCAAGCTGACAGTGGCCGCGCCGAGCACCATCGATCACCGTGCCCAACGTGGCCGGCTACAGCACGACACAGGCGGGCGGCACACTCGTCGGCCCAACACTCACGTCCGGGCAACGTGACCGACGTCTGCTCGAACCCGTTCGGCAAGGGCGTGGTGGCCGCCAGCCACACCGCGGGCCGGGAGCCAAGGTGGCCAAGGGGACACCGGTCGAACCTGACGGTGTCGACCGGGCCCTGCCAGGCGTGGTGCCCAACGTGGTCGGCCAGACGCTGGCCGCGGCCAAGGCGACGCTGACAGGCAGCGGGCTTCGCCAACGTCACGCTCGCACCACACCAACAGCTGCAGCCCGGTCGCAGAACGGCACCGTGGTCAAGCAGACACCCGGCGGCGGGCATCGACCGTCGCCGACCAGCCAGACGGTGACGCTCACGGTCTGCAGCGCCACCGCGCGCACCACCACGTCGACCACGCACCACCACACCACCACGCCGACGACACCACCACCACCACGACCACGCAGCGCCACGACACCCGTGAGCCGGCCGCCCGACCGGCGGTCCGGACGGCGCGTTCAGCCGCGGCGACCCGGTCGAGGAAGTTGCCGAGCAGGCTCGGGCCCCGAGGGGGTGAAGATCGACTCGGGGTGGAACTGGACCCCTTCGACGCCGAGCGTGCGGTGGCGCAGCCCCATCACCACGCCGTCGGCGGTGGTGGCGGTGACCTCCAGCTCGGCGGGCACGGTGGCCGGTGTCACCACGAGGAGTGGTAGCGGGTGGCCACGAACGGGTTCGGGAGGCCGGCGAAGACCCCCGTCCCCGGCGTGGTGGATCTCGGAGGTCTTGCCGTGCATGAGCTGGGGGCCCGGACCACCGCGGCCGCCGAAGGCCTGGCCGATGCACTGGTGGCCCAGGCACACCCCGAGGATGGGGATCTCGCCGGCCAGCTCGCGTGACCACGCGCCAGGCTGACGCCGGCGTCCTCGGGCCGGCCCGGGCCCGGGGAGACGAGGACGGCGTCGGGGCGCCGGCGCCGGATGCCGTGCCACGTCGATGGCGTCGTTGCGGTAGACGACCGGGTCGGCCCCGAGCTCGCCCAGCTCCTGGACCAGGTTGTAGACGAACGAGTCGTAGTTGTCGACCACGAGCACCCGGACGCGCCACCGGGGCGATGGTACCGGGCGCGACGGCCGGGGCCCGGCCGCCGGGGTGGCTATCCTCGGCGCCATGGCACCCAAGGCCAACACCGGTCCCGGGCGGGCCCAGCGCAAGGGCAAGTCGGCCGAGGGCCGGACCACGACCAAGGGCACCGGCCCGGGCGCCTCCAGGTCGGCCGCTACACGCCGCCCGAGGAGAGCGGGCGGTACACGCCGCCGATCCCCAAGGACGTCCGCCGGAGCCCCCGCTGGTACGGCCCGGTCGGTGCTGGCCGCTCCTCGTGCTCGGGGTCGCTGATGATCCTGCTCAACTACCTGACGGTCCTGCCCGGCGCGGGTCACGGTCTGGTACCTGGTGGCGGGGCTGGTGATGATCTTCGTGGGGTTCCTGATGGCCACCCGCTACCACTGACGGCGCCGTGGCCCCCGCGACGCCCAGGCGGAGCGCCGGGCCCTGGCCGACCTGCTGCTCCAGCTCGGCCCGGACGCCCCGACCCTGTGCGAGGGGTGGCGCACCGCCGACCTGGCCGCCCACCTGGTGTGCGCGAGCGCCGGCCCGACGCCGCGCTGCGGCATCGTCGTGCCGCCCGCTGGCCGGGCTACACCGAGCGGGTCCAGCGCCGGTCCGCGACGGCGGCTCCTGGCTGGACCTGGTCGCCGCCGTGCGCGACGGGCCCGCCGTTCCCGCTCCGCTCCGGGCTCGTCGACGAGCCCATGAACACGGCCGAGTTCTTCATCCACCACGAGGACGTCCGGCGGGCCCAGCCCGGCTGGGAGCCCCGGAGCTCGACCCCGAGCTGGAGCGGGCCCTGTGGTCCCGGCTCCGGCTCATGGCCCGGCCGGCCGAGGCGGCCGCGCCGGTCGGGCTGGTCCTCGAGTGCCCCCGGCTACGGCCGGGTGGACGGTCCGCCCGGGCGACCCCGCGGTCACCGCGAGCGGGCCCGCCGGCGGAGCTGCTGCTCGTGCTCTTCGGCCGCCAGGAGGCGGCCGGGTCGAGCTGGACGGGCGAGCCCGACGCCGTCGACCAGGTCCGCCGGGCGCCGTTCGGCACTTGAGCCGGCTCAGCCGGGGTCAGCCGGCGTCGGCCGCCGGCCCGGTCGCGGCCGCCGGCGTCGGGGCCAGTGGAGCGCCAGCCGCTGCATCACCCGGTGCTCGATGAAGAACGCCAGGAAGGGGAGGAAGCCGGCGCCGATCATGGCCGCCAGCTGCAGCAGGGTGAACCGGGCCCGGCGGGCCAGGTCCACCGCCGCCAGCAGGTAGACGATGTACAAGAAGCCGTGGATCGGGCCCACGATCTGCGGCCACCTCCGGGACGCCCGCCGCCGTACTGGAGCGGCACCCCCACGAAGACCAGGACCAGCAGGCCGATCCCGACGACGTAGGCCATCACCCGGTAGCGCAGCAGCGCGCCGGCGAGGCCGCTCGATCGGGTCGGCGCGTCGCCGGTCCGGACGTAGCCGGCACCAGCCGGCCGGCCAGCGGCGGCCAGGCGGTCACCGGTGCCGCCAGGTCTGCGGGCCCCGGGCGGCCAGCTCGGCCAGGCGGTCGTTGTAGGCGGCCAGCGCCTCGTCCTCCTCCTCGCGGCGCCGGGCGGCGACCGTCGGGTCCCGGCGCCGCCGCGGCGCCCGGCCTGCGGCGGCCAGCCATGCGCTGCTGGGCCCGGCGGCCCACCGTCTCGGGGTCGGTGTGGATCGAGCACCCACCAGCCCCAGACGCCGACCAGGGCGAAGACCGGCCACTCGACCGAGTACAGGTAGCTCAGCCCGTTGCCGTCGAAGGCCCGGTTGACCTGCCACCAGACGGCGAACAGGCAGCCGGGGACCCAGACAGCACGACGCGGCGTGGAGCTGCAGCGCCCGTCGGGAGAACCACCGCTGTCGCACGGCTGGCAGCCTACCGAGCGCCTACCGACCGGTCGCCGGGCGCGGCGCTGCGGGTCCGCCGGACCGTCAGCCCAGGCGCTCGATGATCGTGGCGTTGGCCAGCCCGCCGCCCTCGCACATGGTGAGCAGGCCGTAGCGGCCGCCGGTGCGCTCGAGCTCGTTGAGCAGGGTGGCCATCAGCTTGGCGCCCGAGGCGCCGAGCGGGTGGCCGAGGGCGATGGCCCCGCCGTTGACGTTGACCTTGGCCATGTCGGGGTGGAGCTCCTTCTCCCAGGCCAGCACGACCGAGGCGAACGCCTCGTTGATCTCGACCAGGTCGATGTCGTCCATGGTGAGCTTGGCCCGCTCCAGGACCGTCGCGGGTGGCCGGGATCGGGCCGGTCAGCATGGTCACCGGGTCCACCCCGGCCAGGGCGAAGGCGTGGAAGCGGGCCCGCGGGCGTGAGCCCGAGGGCGCTGGCCTTCTCCTCGCTCATGATCAGCACCGCCGAGGCGCCGTCGGTGATCTGGGACGAGTTGCCGGCGGTGACCTTGCCGCCCTCGGGCTTGAAGGCCGGCTTCAGCCCGGCCAGCACCTCGACCGAGGTGTCGGGCCGGATGCCCTCGTCGGTCGTGACCAGCTCGTCGGTGTCCTTGCCCTCGTCGTCGCGGACGGGGACCGGGCACGATCTCGTGCTCGAACCGGCCCTCGGCCGTGGCGCGTGGCGGCGCGCTGGTGGCTGCGGACGGCGAAGCGCGTCGAGCTCCTCGCGCGAGATGCTCCCACTGGTCGGCGATCATCTCGGCGCCGATGCCCTGGCTCACCAGGCCGCCGCGCTCCTCGTAGCGCGTCATCATGCGCGGGCCGAACGGGTAGCCGAGCTCGCGCACCACCGAGGAGCCCATGGGGGTGCGGGTCATGCGCTCGACGCCGGCGGCCACCACGACGTCGTAGGCGCCGGCCATCACGCCCTGGGCGGCGAAGTGGATGGCCTGCTGGGAGGAGCCGCACTGGCGGTCGACGGTGGTGGCCGGGACCGACTCGGGCCAGCCGGCGGCCAGCACGGCGTTGCGGCCGACGTTGCAGCGCCTGCTCGCCCACCTGCATGACGCAGCCCGTGATGACGTCGTCGACCAGCGCCGGGTCGAGGTCGTTGCGCTGCCTGGAGGGCCTTGAGGGGCTCGGAGGCCAGGTCGACGGCGTGCCAGTTGCGGAGCTTGCCGTTGCGCTTGCCGCCGGCGGTGCGGACGGCGTCGACGATGACGGCGGTGGTCATGGTGGTCTCCTCCACTCCGGCGGCGGACGGCCTGCCGGTTCGCGTCCGCCGCAGCCTACCGCCGGGCCCGGCCGGCCGCCCTCCGGGCAGCGTGACGGCCGGTGCAGGCGGGGCCGGAGGCCGGGCCGCAGGTGGCGTGGCGCCGGCCGGGGCAAGGACATGGACCGCTGGCTCGGGCGACGGCGGCATGCCGCTCATCGCCGCCGTGGGCGGCGTCGTTCGACCGCCTACGGCGTCGACGGCGAGGACCTCGGGCTGGGTCGAGGGCGCCTTCGTGCCCGAGGCCGCTGGCCTGCAACCCCCACGGGCGTCGTCCAGGCCGGCGTGCACGCGCTCCTGCTCGACGCCGGCATGAACTTCGCCATCAACGCCGCGCTCGCCGGGCGCGACCGGACCCGGGCCACCCTCGAGCTCAAGACCGAGACCATGCGCCCGGCCGCGCGGGGCGAGCACTACGGGCTGCGGGGCGAGGTGGTCCGCATGGCCCGCCAGGTCGCCTACGGCGAGGCGTCGGTGCGCGACGCCGGCGGGCGACGCTGGTGAGCCGGGCGACCGGGACCTTCCTCTTCCGCGCGAGGTCGAGCCCGGCCCCGTCGAGGGCGCGGCCGGCCGGGCCCGAGCGGACCGGCCCGTAGCGCACGCCGGTCAGCTCCTCGGACAGCGCCCAGAGCGCGGCGGCGTCGTCGGCGCCGGTGGGACCGCCGGCCGGACCGGACCCGCACCGGCGGCCCGTACTGCTCGGCCCAGGCCCGCCCGGCCCGATGTACGTCGCCGCCGGCCACGCCCGGCGTCGGTGGCGGCGTAGAGGGTGGGCAGGGCGCCGGCCGCGGCCGACTGGCCGAGGCGGCCGGCCAGCCGCCCGGCGCGGGCCCGGAGCGCCGAGCCGCCCAGCGGCCGGGCCGTTGGCCGCCAGGTTGGTCCGGGCCCACCCGGGGTGGGCGGCCACCGCCACGGGTGGTCGGCGCCGGCCGCCCGCAGCCGCCGGTCGAGCTCGTAGGTGAACAAGAGGTTGGCCAGCTTGGTGTTGGCGTAGGCCAGCCACCGGTGTAGCCGCCGGCGCGGCGCTGGAGGTCGGCGAGCCGACGCGGCCGATCCGGTGGACCGACGGAGCTGACGGTCACCACCCGGGAGCCCGGGGTGGTGAGCAGCAGGTCGAGCAGCAGCCCGGTCAGGGCGAAGTGGCCCAGGTGGTTGGTGGCGAACTGGCAGCTCGAAGCCGTCCTCGGTCAGCCGGCGAACGGGGAGCCCATGATCCCGGCGTTGTTCACCAGGACGTCGAGCCGGGCGTGGTCGGCCGGCGAACTGGCCGGCGGCGGCCCGGACCGAGGCCTGGCTCGGCCAGGTCGAGCTCGAGCACCTCCACGGAGGCGCCCGGCGCGTCGCCGACCAGTCCGGTCGGCGGCCCGGCGGCCCCTGGCCGGGTTCCGGCAGGCCAGCACCACGTGGGCGCCGTGGGCCGCCAGCTCGACCGCCGCCTCGTAGCCGATGCCGCTGGTGGCCCCGGTCACCACCGCCGTGCGGCCGGTCAGGTCGCCGATGTCGTCGGGCCCCCAGGCCGGCCCCGGCGGCCGCAGCCTCACTCGCCGATGTGGTCCGCCGGGACGGTGCCCGAGCCGGCCGGCGTGGAAGTCCTCGAAGGCCTGGGCCAGCTCGTCCCTGGTGTTCATGACGAACGGACCGTAGACGGCCACCGGCTCGCGGATGGGCCGGCCGCCCGAGCACCAGGACGTCGAGGTCGGGCGAGCGGGACTCCTGGGTCCCGATCGGCCGCGACCACGAGGGCGTCCCCGGCGCCCGTGCACGGCCAGCTGGCCGGTCGCGCACGGGCCGGGCGTCGGCCCCGACGGTGCCCGCTGCCGGCGAGGACGTAGACCAGGGCGTTGAACTCGGCCGGCCAGGGCAGCACCAGCCGGGCGCCCGGGGCTCACGGTGGCGTGGACCAGGGTGATGGGCGTGTGGGTCGACGCCCGGGCCGCGCGTGGCCGGCCACCGTCGCCGGCGATCACCCGCACCAGGGCGCCGCCGTCGGGCGAGGAGAGCAGGGTGACCGCCTCGGCCTCGATGTCCTGGTAGCGGGGCGGCACCCACTTGTCGGCCGCCGGCAGGTTCACCCAGAGCTGGATCCCGTGGAACAGGCCGCCGCTGGCGACCAGCTCCTCGGGCGGCCGCTCGATGTGCAGGATGCCGGCGCCGGCGGTCATCCACTGGGTGGCGCCGTTGGTGATGAGGCCGCCGCCGCCGATGGAGTCCTGGTGCTGGAAGGTGCCGTCGATCATGTAGGTCACGGTCTCGAAGCCCGCGGTGGGGGTGCCACGGGGTGCCCTTGGGCTCGCCCGGGCGCGTACTCCACCTCGCCCATCTGGTCCATGTGGACGAAGGGGTCGAGGTCGCCGCATGGGCGACGCCGGCGAAGGCCCGGCGCACGGGGAACCCCTCGCCCTCGAGGCCCGTGGGGCGCGGTGGTGACCGCGACGCACGGGCCGGACGCGCCGTGGCCGCCGGGTCCGGGCTCGGCGACCGTGGGCAGCGTGAGCGGGTTGTCGACGGTCACGGCGGGCATCGGAGCACCTCCTCTGCGATCTCCGGTGGCCCAACGCCGGGGCCGGAGCGGGGCCGGCGTCCCCGCCCCGCCTGTCCCGCCTGCCGGCTCGGCCCCGTGCTCACCCGCCCCGCCTGCCGGCTCGGCCCCGTGCTCACCCGCCGGCTGTGCCGAAGAAGTGCTCCGGCTCGACGCCGATGAACAGCCCCTCGCCCTGGGCCAGCAGGCGGCCGCCGCCCCGCAGCTCGGCGGTGACGGTGATCTTGCGGCCGGCCTGCCCGGCCAGGCGGGCCCGGACCTCCAGCGGCTCGCCCAGCGGGGTCGGGCGCCCGGTAGGTGACGGTCAGCCGGCCGGTGAAGGCCGGGGTGGAGGAGATGGACATCACCAGGCCCATGGTCTCGTCGATGAGCGCCGCCACCACCCCGCCGTGGGCCCGGCCCGGGCGCGCCCTCGAAGGCTGCCCCGAGCGTCACCTGGCAGACCGCCTCGTCGCCCTCCCGCCAGAGCCGGGCGGCGATGCCCATGGGGTTGGCCCGTCCCGAGACCACGCAGTCGGGGAAGGCGTTGCGCGGCACCGCGCCGGCCGCCCTCGCCGAGCTGCCGCTGAAGATGGCCGACCCGTGCTCGGAGAACGCGTGCGGCCGCTCCGGGCCGGCCTCCAGCAGCGGCACCGAGGCGTCCGACCGTGCGGGTGACCTGCTCCAGGACGTCGTCGTCCGGCTGGTGGGCGACCAGGGCGTTGCCCAGCCGGCGCAGCGGCGGCCGGGCCGCGAGCCTCGACGCCGCCGGCCTCGGAGCGTCGTGCGGCGCCCGTGGCTCAGGCCGGCGTCCATGCGGGCGACCTCGTCCGGCGGCTGAGGCGGATGTCGGCGGCGGCGGCGGACGCCCTGGCCGTCTCCGGCCGGCTCGACCCGGGGATGGGGACCACCCGGTCGCCCTTGGCCAGCATCCACGCCAGCGTGAGCTGCTGGGGGGTGACCCCCTGCTCGCGGGCCAGCTCGGCCACGGCCGGGTGGTCACGCTCGATCTGGTCGGCGTTGCCGATCCCGCCCAGCGGGCTCCAGGGGATGAAGGCGATCCCGAGCTCCTCGCAGTGGCGCAGCTCGTCCTCGGACGAGCGGAACCGGAGCGAGAACTCGTTCTGGACGCTGGCCAGCCGGCCGCCGAGGATCGCGCTGGGCCTCGTCGATCTGGGCCACGGTGGCGTTGGAGATGCCGGCCAGGCTGGATCTTGCCCTCGTCCAGCAGCTCGGCCACGGCGCCCACCGAGTCGGCGTAGGGGACGGACGGGTCCGGGCGGTGGAACTGGTAGAGGCCGATCGCCTCCACGCCGAGCGCCTTCAGCGAGGCCTCGCACGCCTGCTTGATGTACTCCGGCCGGCCGTTCACCTGTCCAGCTCCCGTCGCCCGGGCGGAGGTGGCCGCCCTTGGTGGCCACCAGGACCTCGCTGGCGTCGCCGCCGTAAGTGGCCAGGGCCGTGGCCACCAGCCGCTCGCCGTGGCCGTGCTCGCCGGCGTTGAGGCAGTAGGCGTCGGCCGTGTCGATGATGGTCACGCCGGCGTCGAGCGACGCGTGGACGGTGGCCATGGCCCGGGCCTCGTCCGGCCGCCCCTCGATGGAGAGCGGCATCTCCCCGAGGCCGATGGCGCTGACCTGGACGTCGCCGATCTGTCGTTGCTGCATGGTGCCTCCCTGTCTCGTCGGGCGCCCGTCGGCGCCCGCTGCCCCCCGTCCTGCCCTACCCCGGGAGGCCGGCACGCCACCGTAGCCCGCGTGGCCAGCGCGCCGCCGGGGGCCGTGTGGTAGGCAGGGCGGGGTCCAGACCTTCGGGAGGAGCGCGGCGGCCACGTGGAGCTGGAGGGACTGCGGCTGGACGAGCTGGGCGGCACGCCGTTCGGCACCGTGCTGGCCGACCCGCCCTGGCGCTTCCGCAACCGCACCGGCAAGGTGGCGCCCGAGCACCGGCGCCTCAGCCGGTACGACACGATGTCGTGCGCGGAGATCGCCGCCATGCCGGTGGCCGCGGTGGCGGCCGGGCGGAGCCACTGCTACCTCTGGGTGCCCAACGCCCTGCTGGCCGAGGGGCTGGCCGTCCTGGAGGGGTGGGGCTTCACCTACAAGGCCATGCTGGTCTGGGCCAAGCGCCGGAAGGACGGGGGGCCCGACGGCCGGGGCGTGGGCTTCTACTTCCGGAACGTGACCGAGCCGGTGCTCTTCGGCGTGCGGGGCGCGCTCCGCACGGGGCCGGCGGGCCGGCGCCAGGTGAACCTGATCGAGACGCAGAAGCGCGAGCACAGCCGGAAGCCGGACGAGCTCTACGGGGTGGTGGAGTCGTGCTCGCCCGGGCCCTACCTGGAGCTGTTCGCGCGCTATCCCCGGCCGGGGTGGACGGCCTGGGGGCACGAGGCGGGCGAGCGGGTGGTGCCGCGCGGGCGGCGGTACCGCGCCTACGGCGCGCCGGCGTCCCCGTAGCGGTACGCGAGCCGGTTGCCCGGCGTGGCCAGCGTCATCGCCGTGATGTGCCCGTCGCGCTCGGCGACCGTGCCCGAGATCCGCACCTGGGGCGACCCGAAGGCCAGGTCCGGCCCCGACCGGCTGAGGACCAGCGAGCCCGCCGCGACGCCCCGGAGGACCAGCCGCAGCGCGAGGTAGGGGCGCACCTGGGCCATGACCGAGGCGAGGGAGGGCGGCGGGACGGGGAGGACCGTGGCACGGCGCCCCCGCCCCGCCCGGGCCGCCGCGGCGGGGGCCGTGCCCGCCGGGAGCGGCGGCGTGCTCCGCTCGACGGCGTGGCGGCCCACCACCACGATCACGAGCGACGACGCGCCGGCCGAGCGGGTCCACGTGAAGCGGTGCGGGCCCTCCACCCGGAGGGCGGTCCTCTCGACGTGGGGGTGCCGGCCCTCCACCCGCCGCTCGATCCGGACGGTGAAGGGGCGGGCCGCGGCCGTCCGGACGGCGGCCCGCCGGATCGCCGCGGAGGCGGGCGACCCCGGCACCACGAGGCTGGGCGACCCGGCGGCACCGGCACCGGCCGCCAGGGCACCGGCCACCACGACGAGGAGGGCCGGCAGCCAGGCCGCGGCGCGCCGTCGCCGGCTCAATTGCTGATGCGGCCGACCCCGCCGAGGGAGTACGCGCTTTCGGCGTGCTGGGTCAGGTCCAGGCCGGTGAACTCGTCCTCCGGGCTCACGCGCAGGCCCAGCGTCAGGTCGACCGCCTTCGCCACCACCCACGTGGCGCCGAAGCAGAAGACCACCGCCACCAGCGCGGCCAGGCACTCCAGGCCCAGCAGGTGGAGGCCGCCGCCGGCGAGGAGGCCGTCGGCGCCGGCCGGGTTGACGGCCCTGGTGGCGAAGAGCCCCAGGAGCACCATCCCCACGAGCCCGCCCACGCCGTGCACGCCGAGGACGTCCAGCGCGTCGTCGTAGCGGAGGCGGAACTTGAGCCGCACGGCGAGGGCGCAGGCCACGCCGGCCACCAGCCCGATGACGATGGCGCCGGCCGCCGAGACGTACCCGGCGCAGGGCGTGATGGCCACCATGCCGGCCACCGCGCCGGATGCCGCCCCGAGCGTGGTGGGGAAGGACTCGCGCACGCGCTCGAAGAGGATCCAGCTCAGGAGCGCCGCGGCCGCCGCGAGCTGCGTGTTCACGAAGGCGTGCACGGCCACGCCGTTCATGCCGAGCGCCGAGCCGGCATTGAAGCCGAACCAGCCGAACCACAGGATGCCCACGCCGAGCAGGGAGAGGGGCACCGAGTGGGGGGCCATCCCCTCGCTCGGCCAGCCGCGGCGGCGCCCCAGCACCAGCACGACGGCGAGGGTGGAGAACCCCGAGTTGATCTCCACCACCGTGCCGCCGGCGAAGTCCAGGACGCCGCGGCTGGGCCAGCCAGCCCTGCGGGCTGAAGACCCAGTGGGCGAGCGGCACGTAGACCACGAGCAGCCAGAGGCAGATGAAGGCGACGAACGAGGGGAACCGGATCCGGTCGGTCGTGCCGCCGCTGATGAGGGCGGCCGTGATGACGGCGAACATCATCTGGAAGGCGGCCACCGAGAGCGGCGAGGCGCCCAGGTGCGCGAACCCGGGGAGCCCGTGCTGGAGCTGGTGCCGAGCCAGGCGAAGGAGAGGTTGCCGATGAGCCCGCCGCCGGTGTCCGGCCCGAAGGCCAGGCTGAAGCCGAGGGCCGCCCAGAGGAGGCTGACGGCGGCGATGGCGGCGTAGTTGTTCATCATCACCGCGAGCACGTTCTTCGCCCGGACCATCCCGCCGTAGAAGAGCGCGAGGCCGGGGGTCATGAAGAGCACCAGTGCGGCGGAGACCAGGACCCAGGCGGTGTCTACGGCGTGCACGCCCGCAGCCCTCCCCGCGACGGGGGCCGTGCCGTGCGGCGCCGCCGGACCGCGTCAGACCGCATCGGGTCCGCGCTCGCCGGTGCGCACGCGCACGAGCGAGTCGAGGGGCAGGACCCAGATCTTGCCGTCGCCGATGGCCCCGGTCCGGGCGGCGTCCACGATGCACTGCACCACGTGGTCCTCCTGCTCGTCCGCGACGGCGATCTCGATCCTGAGCTTCGGCACGAAGTCCACCACGTACTCCGCCCCCCGGTAGACCTCGCTGTGCCCGCGCTGGCGCCCGAAGCCCTGGGCCTCGGTGACCGTCATGCCCCGGACGCCCTGCGCTTCGAGGGCCTGCTTCACGTCGTCCAGCCGGAACGGCTTCACGACGGCCACCACGAGCTTCATACCGCCTCGATCCCCCAGATCGTTGACTGCCACGGCCCGGCGGAGCGTAGCGGGGGGCGGCGGCGGAGCGGTGGACTGTGCCGGCCGGCGGGCGTGGTTGACTGGCGCCATGGGGGCTGCCGTGGAGGTACCGGCGTGAGCGTGCCGCACCGTCCCCCGATCGCCCGCCCGCTGGGCAGCGTGGCCACGGAGCGGCTGCACCTGCGGCCGGTCGCCGCCGGCGACGCCGGGGCCCTGGGGCCGGTCTTCGCCAAGCCGGAGGTGTGGCGGTACCCGTTCGGCCGCGGCTTCTCAGCCGAGGAGACGGCGGCGTTCGTGGAGCACCAGGCGGCGGCGTGGGCGGCGGACGGGCTGGGTGTGTGGGTGGTGGTGGTGCGGGGGACGGGCGAGGTGATCGGCTACGCCGGCCTGTCCGTGCCCACGTTCCTGCCCGAGATCCTGCCGGCGGTGGAGGTGGGCTGGCGGCTGGACCCCGCCCACTGGGGCCGCGGCTACGCCACCGAGGCCGCCCGGGCCGCGCTGGACGAGGCGTTCTCCACGCTGGGCCTGGCCTCGGTGTGCAGTATCCCGCAGGCGGAGAACCTGGCGTCCGTCCGGGTGGCCGAGCGGCTGGGCCTGCGGCTGGTGCGCCCGGTGGCCGTCCCGGCGAGCGACCGGCGGGGCGGGTTGGCGGCGCTGCTGTACGAGACGACGGCGGAGGAGTGGCGGTCGGCCCGTAGCGCCGGCTGACCGAGCGCCGGCCCGGGGGAACGGGGTCGGGCGGCGTGGACGGGGGCCAGGGACCTCGACATCGTCGGAGCCAGTGCCGGGACCGCCGACGTCTGCCGGCGCCCGCTACGGGCACCTCCTGTCCCGCACGGAGCATCGCGTCAACGACGCGCTCGATGCGATGGCGGCCGGGCCTGGAGCGGCCGAGGCGGCGGCCACGGCCGATCGCCGCACGTTGACATTGCGGATCCCGGCGCTCTTGAGGTGCGCCGCGAGCTCGTACGGGGTGCTCCTGGCAGCCACCACGCGTCCGGTGCGACGAGCTTCACGAGGCGCTGAGGCGTGCCGGTTCGTAGCCGATCGAGTCACCGATCTCGGTACGGATCCGGTGATGGTGCGTTGTCGGACCCCGATGCTCAGGAAGGCGCCGTGAATTCCCGACGGCGGGACGACCTCCGCCCCGCCGTCGGGCGCCCCGGTCGCTCGCCGTCGTCCCTCCAGGCGTCGAGCTCCTGTACGGCGTCACCGTGCACTCACAGGTGTACGCCCACGCCCGAGGGAAGCCGGCTGAGAGACCGCAGGACATCGTTCCGGCGGCTGGGCTTTGTGCCTCTCATCGAGGGAGGAGCACGCGTGTCCGCAGAGGAGCTGCGCAAAGAGGCGGCCCGGCGTCGTCAGGCCGGCGACAGGCCCAACGCCGGATCGGACGGCCGGTCGTCGGTGGCGGCTTCCTGCGCCTCAAGGCCCGGTTCCCGGGGAGCCTTCCGCCGTTCATGTCGTTGGGCCGCCAGGGGGTTCTCGGTGGGGCTACGTGGATTTGAACCACGGACCTCAGCATTATCAGTGCTGCGCTCTAACCGACTGAGCTATAGCCCCGGGGAGGGATCGAGGCTACACCACCCCGCCGCCTCCCACGGGAAGCCCTCTGGCAGCCGGTCAGCGGGCCAGGAGCTCCTCGTCGCCTCCGGCCAGTACCGGATGCTGAACGACTGGCTGGCCGTGGCCAGCAGCGTGCCGTCCTGTGACCACAGGAAGGCGCTGCCCTGGGCGTATCCGTCGACCGACGGCGTGGATCCGGATGTCGCACAGCACCCACTCGGTCGGCCCCAGCTGCGACCACGCGAGCGTGTTGTCGAGGCTCCGGCCCATGGTCCGGCGCCCGAGCGGTTGGGACACCCCGCCCGACACGTAGTCACCGAAGATGGCCAGGGTGGCGGCCGACGGCGCGAGGTGCCCGGGCACCCGGGCCCACAGTGCCGAGTCGGGGTCGCCCGCCGAGCCCCGTCACGTCCTCGAACGTCCGGCCCTTGGCCACCCGCACCTCGACCCGGTCCAGGATGCTGTTGGCGAAGATCGGCGGGCAGCCGCCGGGGTGGGCACTCCTCGGGCGGCGGGACCTCGGGCGGCTCGACCCACACCCCGCCGAGCTCCATCTGCGGCGGCCCAGCGCGGCGTTGACGGTGAGGATCTCCCGGCCCCTCGACCCGGGCCACCGCCCGGCCCTGGGTCACGTTCCGCCCTCGACGGCCGAGGATGACCTCGTAGTCCACGGTGCTGCCCGGTCGGGGCGTACGAGAGGTACTGGGCCGTGGCCCACATGGTCGGCCGGCCCGTGGCCGCCTCGAGCGCCACCAGGGCCGCTCCGAGGCCGCACCCGCCGAAGAGGAACTTGCCGGGCGTCGCGAGCTCGGGCTCGACGACCATCCGCCAGTGCAGGCTCGTCGTCGCCGACCGGCGGCCCATGCCGAGGAACTCCCTGGGCGTCCATCGGCGGCAGGCTACACCGGGCCCTCGCCGGTGCAGTCCAGCTCCGGCGCGGCCGGCTCAGGTCACCCTTGTGGCGACCAGCGCGGCCAGGGCCTGGGCGCCCGGACCGTCGATCGGCAGGTGGGTCCGTGTGGGTAGAGCCATGTCGGGGTGCTGGGAGGCCAGCGTGTACCAGTCGGCGAGCACGGCGTTGTGGTAGCGGGGGACGCCCGTCGGCCAGGACGCGCGTTGTTCGGGTCCTGCCAGGGGCGGTCGACGTGAGACGTTCACGAAGACGACCCGCGAGGCTCCCGACAGGATCGACATCATGGCGTCGAAGTCGCTGGCGGTGATCGGCCCGTTCGTGCCCAGCCCAACGATCACCACGGCGCCGAGCTGGTCCGCCGCCTTGAGCTGCTCGAGGACCGTCTCGCCCTGCGCCACTGCCGGCTCACCGCCGGCCTCCACGTCGATCCCCGGCATGTCCTGTCGGAGCGGCTGTCCTGGTAGTCGATCATCACCGAGTCGCCGACGGCGGTCACGCTGGCCGGCCGCGAACCCGGGCCCGGGGGCCGGGAGGGGGGGGAGGTGATGGGCCCGTGGGTGCTCGGGACCGTGGTCGTGGTCGTGGTGGTCGGCGCCGGGCCGGGTCCGAGGCGCTCGGCGGCGCCGGGCGCCCGCCGGTCGTGCGTGGTCGCGGCGGCCGGGGCGCGGGTACGCCCGCCAAAGCGAAGGTAGGCGCCGCCGCCGGCCGTGCCGAGCACCACGACGGCCACGACGGCCACGACGGCCCGACCCGGCCCCGGCGCCGGGCGCGGCGTGACGAGCCCGGTGACGGGCGGGGCCGGGCTTCTGGGGCGTGGTCTCGGAGGTGTCGGACATCGGGGCGGTCCCGGGGCCGGAGGTGGCTGGCCGGGGCGGCGCAATCGTCCGCGGCTGCGCCCGGCCACGGCAGCGCGGGGAGGCCCGCCGGCTGTGGCAGCATCGCGCGCCGTGCTCACCTCGCAGCTGTGCACGTACGCCAGCCTCACCTCGCCCGCCCTGCGGGCGTGGTCCGAGCGGCTGCGCCCGGTGTGGGACCCCGACGGCACCGACCCCAAGCCCTTCGTTATGCACCGCAAGATGTGGGAATGGCTGTTCATCTGCCGCGCCCTCGAGGAGCGGGGGATGCTGGTCCCCGGGCCGGCGGGGGCTGGGTTTCGGGGTCGGCCGGGAGCCCCTGGTGGCGCTCTTCGCCGCCCAGGGCCCCGAGATCGTGGCCACCGACCTCGAACCCGACCAGGCCGCCCGGGCCGGGTGGACCGCCACCGGCGAGCGAGTACACGGGCGGGCCTCGCCGGCCTCAACGACCACGGGCTGTGCCCGCCCGAGCGAGTTCGCCGCAGCGGGTGCAGTACCGCTACGTGGACATGAGCGAGATCCCCGACGACCTGACGGGCTTCGACTTCACCTGGTCCTCGTGCGCCTTCGAGCACCTGGGCGACCTGGCGGCCGGCCGGAGTTCGTCGCGCGCCAGATGCGCTGCGTGGTCCCCGGTGGCGTGGCGGTGCATACGACCGAGTTGAACGTGTCCCCCGGGGACCGCACGATCGACCGGCCCCCACCGTGCTCTACCGCCGCCGCGACATCGAGGGCCTCGTCGAGCGCCGGGTGGGCGACTCGGGTTACGCCATCGAGCTGCGACTTCACCGAGGGCGACACGCCCGACGACCGCCACGTCGACGTCCCGCCGTTCAGCGACACCCACCTGCGGACCCGCTGGGGGAGTTCGAGACCACCTCGGTGGGGCTGGTTATCGCCAAGCCCGCCGGGTACCGCCGTCCCGGGCGCTGGCGCCGGTGCCGGCACGGAGATAGGTGGGGGACGGCCGCCGCCGCCGGGCGCTCAGGCGCCTGTGCGCTGGCGCTCGCGGCCGGTGTCGTAGAAGGCGTCCAGGTAGTCGTCCGGGTCCAGGTCGCTGTCCCGCATGAGCGAGAAGACCTCGGACCCCTGCTCAGGACGCTCCGGGCCGATCCAGTAGGCCTGGGCGATCTCCAGGTACTCGGAGCCGAGCCGCTCGGCGTAGCGCCGCGGCGTCGTCCTCGGCCCTGGCGATCGCGTCGTCGAGGGAGTCCGCCTGCCAGAGCGTGATGCGCTCCTCGTAGGTGGGGGAAGCGCTCCAGCGGAAGACGCAGCGGACGCCGAACCACCCCGGCTCTCCCTCAGGGCCGTCGTCCCCGCCCTCCGCGTCGACCGCCTCCTCCGGCACGTCCCCACCTCCCGCCGTCACGGTGCCCGAGCGTACCGGACCGGCCGTGCCGGCAACGGGCGACGGCGGGCCGGTGGACGGTCAGCTCACGCCCTTGAGGTCGACGACGAACACCAGCGTCTCGTTGGGCTGCACGGAGGAGCCCGAGCCGTGCGAGCCGTACCCGAGCGAGGGTGGGATGACGATCTCGCGGCGGCCCCCCACCTTCATGCCCTCGATCCCCTGGGCAAACCCCTTGATCACTGTGGTCAGGGCGAACGACGTGGCCTTGCCGGTGGTCCAGGTGGAGGATGTGAAGTCCTGGCCGGTTGTGTAGTTGGCGCCCACGTACTTGACGTCCACCGTGCTCGACGCCGTGGCCGTGGCACCGGTGCCGACCACGAGATCCTTGGTGACGAGCGTGGACGGCGGCGGCGGCGTGCCGGCGCTGACGACCGGCTGGACTGTCAGGTCTGTGGGCTGGGCGACGGCCGGCACGGAGGCACTGGTTGTCGTGGTGCCCGGGGCCGTGGTGGTGGAGCTGCTCGATGTGGTGGTGGAGCTGCTCGGCGCCGTGGTGGTCGTGGAGGCCGAGGTGGTGGTCGTGGTGGTGGACGATGTTGTGCCACCGCCACCGCCACCGCCACCGCCACCGCAGGCGGCGAGCAGTACGGCGAGCAGCAGGACGGGGGCGAGGAGGAGGCGGCGCACGGGGCAGCAGGTTAGAGCACCCGGTGGCGTGCCGCGGAGCCGGCGCTCGGAAAACCACCCTCCCGCCTGGCTGTCGATCTACGAGGCCCGAGGGCCTACGATGAGGGATCTCGGCGCCGGTCGTGCGCGGGAGGCCCGTGACGACCAACCCCGGGGACGTAGCTCAGTTGGCAAGAGCACCTGCTTTGCAAGCAGGGGGTCGTGGGTTCGAGTCCCATCGTCTCCACCCGGAAAATCCCTGGTCACAGCGCTGCGAGGGTGCTCCGCTCGATCCCGAGCGGGCAGAATTGCGACCACAGACCACAAATAGACCACAGACGGACCACGTGGGCACCCGGCCGTCTGTTGGCGCGGCAGGCCCGGGACGCCACGCTGTGGGTCGGACGCGCTGGATCAGTCGCTGCGTTCGGGATCGCCCGGCGGCGTCGCGCTCCATCCGGCGACTTCGGACCACGCCACGAGATCGCCGTGCCCCCAGGACGACAGAGCCCACACGTGGGAGATGCCTTCCGGCACGGCTGGCCGTCGGTTTGGAAGGCTCCGAAGGGGATCGACCATGAAGCAGTCGCGGCCCGAAGTCCGTGGCGCTGCCGGTGAAGATGAAGACGTGGCGCTCGTTGGCTCGGTGGGCGAGCAACTTGCCCGGCAGGTCGGGCATGTCGAGCATGGCCTGATCGATCCAGTCGACAAGGCTCTCGGGGTCGTTGGGAACGGAGCCGGCTTCCGCTGCGGGCACGACGTGCGCTCGATCCTCTGTCTCGCTGGTGCGGACGGCCCTGGCGATGCCGAGACGTTGGGCGGTCTTGGCAGCGCTTCCGCCAAACGGTGGGACTCGAGGGTCGATTTCGGTGAGGCCTTCGGCGATAGCGCCCTGCACGAGATCGCTGATGTTGTTGCGGACCTCGCGGAGCCGGGCGCTCGGCTTGAGGTAGACGAGCCAGCTTCCCGAACGATCGCCCAGCGGGATGCCCTCGGCTTGCTCCGGTCGCTCGATGAGGGCCTGGAGCTTCTTGCACGTGCCGGTTCTCGTGCCAGCCGACGTCGCCCCACCCGGTCCGCCCGTCGTGGTAGCGGATCTCGAAGTCCGGGAGATTGGTGTTGCCGCGGTCGATGACCTTGCCGCGGTCCCCCACCCACCGCCTGATCAGACGGACCGCTGCTTCTTCCTGCAAGCGAGCGTGACTCCGGCTCCGGTCGCGGGCGCTCACAGGCGTGCTGCGCTCGTGGTCAACTCATGGGGAGCAAGCATGACATCGTTGCGTGCTGCCGCCCGTCTCCGTGCTCGCCCACACGACGAGCTCGTTGGCCGTCTCTGCGCACACCTTCCGGTAGGTCCTCGTCCAGGTGCTACCGCGAGGCGGCGTGCCCGAGATCGTGGGGCAGCTCGCCCGGTGGAGCATCACGTAGTCGGCCCGTGGCGTGCGGTCGCAGTTCAGCACGTAGCCGTTCGGGTGCGCGCCGAGCCAGGCCGTGTAGCCGGGCTCATCGTCAACGAAGTTCATCGCCACGTCGATGGCTTACCCCGAGGCGACAGGCACGTCCACCGGTCCCCGCTGGGCACCGGCATGGTCCTCAAGACCGGGACCATGAGCCTCACGCCCTCGGTGGACGTGTAAGCTCGCGGGGACGTGCCTGGGCATCGTTGGGCGCGCTCGTCGCGATGGCAGACAGTGCTGCCGCAATCGCCACGTCCCGCTCCGCGGTGGCGTGCTGGCGGTCCTGGCGCTGGTCCCGCTCGCCCTCGTGATCCTCCCGCCCGCGGCGGGTGCCGCCTCCACGCGCACGCGCACGCTGCCGCCGACCGAGGCCGAGGCCGTCACCGCCCCGCCGCACCTCACCGTGCCCGCCGACGGCCGGCTGCGGGGCACAGGGTTCACCGCCACGGTGACCGGCGTGGGCTGGCCGGCCTCGGCCACCTCGCACCACGTGGCCACGGTGGCGCCGGCCGGCGACCGCTTGATCGTCGTCACCCTGCGGCTCACCGAACCCACCGCCGACCTGAGCACGTTCGGCACAGGGAACGGCGCCACCGCGAACGTCGCGGCGGCTGGGCGGACAGTGCCGGTCGACCTCGCGCTCCTCGACCAGCAGATCGAGGGGGCCACCACCACGACCGGGACCGGCACCGAGACCTTCGCCCTCTCGGTGCCCGCCCATGCCCACCGGGTCGTGCTCAGCCTGGCCCGCAACGGCTTCGCCCAGCGCCTCGACCTCTGGACGCTCCGGCGCATCCAACCGTCCCCGACGGTCCTCTACCGCGACCCCACCTCGGCCACGGTCACGGCCGGCCACGTCCCGTCCACCACGCTCACCGCCACCAACCCGGCCGACGGGTTCAGCTCGGCCGCCACCCTCGGCGTGGAGAGCGCCACCCTCACCTACTTCGCCCCCGACGGCTCGGGCACCACGCCCGGCACACCGGGGAAGGCGTTCGTGGCGGTGCACCTGGCGGCGACCGTCGCCGGCCAGGCCACACCGGCGAGCCCGACATGGGGCCACTACCTCTCGTCGTTCGCCCCGCTGCCCGGCACACGGCTCACCTTCACCCCGGCGGGCGGCACACCGGCCTCCGCCACGTCTGCTCCCCAGCAGGGCACCACCGGCAACCCGGCCACAGACGACGGCCTGCTTGACGCCGACTACTGGTTCATCGTGCCCGCCTCGCTCACCTCGGGGACGGTCACCGTCACCCCGGGCCCGGTGACCGGGGTGGAGTTCACCGGGTTCGTCGGCACAGGGTCCGTGCCCCTCGAGCTCCCCACGGCCACCACCCTCGAGGTCACCTTCCCCGCACCGGGGGCCGCCCCGGCCGCCCAGCGCACCCCGCCGTGGGTCGGCGCCCCGCTGCCGGCGACCGGCACGGCGGCCGGGACCACCGGCGCAGCCGGCTCGGCCGGCGGGAGCGGCGGCTTCCCGGTCTGGCTGGCCGTGGTCATCGTCGCCGGCCTCGTCGTGGCCGCGGTCTTGGGCGAGCGGGTGGTCCGCCGGCGCCGGGCGGCGGCGGCCGGGGAGGCGCAGGTCACGGCAGCAGTGGCAGCACCACCCGAGGAGCGCCCCGTGGGCCCCGCCGCGCCCGTGGTCGGCACACCCGTGGTCGCCGCACGCGGGGCACCGGCGACCGCCGAGCCTCCGGCCCTCGGGAGCTCCCGGCGACCTCGTGGTCCGGGTCTTGGGGCCCGTGGACGTCACCGGGTGGGAGGCCCCACCGAGCGCCGGGGGACCCTCTGCGAGCTGTGCTGCTATCTCGCCCTCCACCCCGAGCGGCCGCGGACCACGGCCGAGCTGTTGGCCGCCTTGTGGCCGGTCAACGGGGAGCGGGGCGAGGCCACGCCCAAGACGCTGCACAACCACCTCTCCCGGCTCCGCCAGGCGGTGGGCGCCGAGCACCTGCCCGACGCCGTGGCCGCCGGCGGCTACCGCCTCCAGGGCGCCGTCACCGACTGGGCCGAGTGGTCCCGCCTCACCGCCGAGGCCGCCGGCGCCGACGGTGAGGCGGCCGACCGGCTGCGGGCCCGGGCGCTCGCCCTCGTCCGGGGCACGCCGTTCGACGGCGCCCCCGGCGATCAGTACGGGTGGGCGTTCGCCTCGGGGCTCGCCACCGCCATGACGGTGGCGGTGGGGGACTGTGCCCGCCAGCTCAGCACCAGCCGCCTCGACGCCGGTGACGGCCTCGGGGCCGAGGACAGCGGCGCGGGCGGGGCTGCGCGGTGCGCCCGAGGACCGCCGGCTGTGGACCGCCGCCGTCCGCGCCGCCCACACCTCGGGGGACGCCGCCCGCATCGCCAGAGTGATGCGGGACATGGCCGCCGCCCTCGGCGACGACGAGGCCCGGGCCGTCCGCCGGGAGGTGGAAGGGTCGTAGCGGGGTCACAGGGCAGTCCCCTGCGCCGCCCCGAGGGACGTTGCACCTGGCAGCGGACACAGGACCGACGTCGTGGCACTTCCACGGGGTCGGGCCTCGGGTGTCCGCCATCGCGGTGAAGAGCCGCCGAATGGGCCGAGAGGAGCAAAGGAATGCACCAATGGGAACACAACAGGCGATCACGGCGTCGATCAGGGACCTGGTCGAACCGGTTGGAGCAGGTAGTAGCAGACCAGGGGTCCGAGGTACGGACCCGGCGGCTGGTGGTGGTCAACCACCAGGACACCGAGCGCATCGTGGGCGAGGTGGTCCCCGATGGGACCGCAGAGGTCCGCATGGACCTCCCCGGCCGGCCGGTGGGGGAGCGGACGTCGCTGCTCCTGTTCGCCAACCCCGGCGACGAGGCGAGCTGGCTCCCCTCGGGCGTCGGTGTCCACCTGTGGGTGGACGGCGACGCCGTCCGGGAACGCTCGATGCCTGGAGGGACGACGGCGAGTGACCGGGGCCCCCGGCGGCGGGGCGGAGGTCGTCCCGCCGCCGGGGGCTGCCGCAACGCATCACCAGAG
Organism: uncultured Alphaproteobacteria bacterium; assembly: GCA_963755435.1. Taxonomy (GTDB): domain Bacteria; phylum Pseudomonadota; class Alphaproteobacteria; order ATCC43930; family CGMCC-115725; genus AP-15. The sequence continues at coordinate 1,143,809 of CAVWJX010000003.1, read as the reverse complement.
CAGTGATAAACATATCCTTGCGTTGGTACCCATGTAAGGATATATTTATCGCTGTCGTGGACGCACATTCCCGCCGCCACCTGGCCTTGGAGGCCATCGCCGCGGTCGCTGCCGGTAGCCCGGCTGGTGACCTGGAGACCGAGGTCGTGGACTTCAAGGAGGAACGGGGCACGATCTCCCCGACGGACGGCCGGGTCCCGATCGACGCCAGGGACGACCAGGCCGCTCGGGCCATCGCGGAGGCCGCGGCCTGCATGGCCAACAGCCACCAGGGTGGCGTCCTCGTGGTCGGGGTGAACGACAAGGCGGCCGGCCCGGCGGCGTTCGTGGGCACCTACCTGGACACGACCTGGCTACGACGCCGGATCCACGAGCCGACCACGCCCCACCTCTCAGTCGACGTGATCGAGGAAGTCCACCAGTCCGGTCACCGGCTCTACCTCGTCAACGTCCACCCGGGCCTGGAGGAGGTCCGGGTGGGGGGCCGGCTGCGCACCCGCCAGGGGACCCGGTGCGTGGAGCTCACCGGTGACCAGGCCCGGGTGTTCCTGGAGCGCCGGCGCAACTTCGACTGGTCCGCCGAGGCCTCCGGGGTGCACCTCTCGGCGGCGGACCGGGGAGCGCTCGACGTCGCCGCCCACCACTATCGGGCGTCGGCGGGCCGGGGCGCCGGGAGCGATCTTCGAGCTGGTCCGCCGGCTGGGTGTGGCGATCGACGACACCGACGACCCGGAGCTGAACCGGGCCGGCGCATTGCTCATCAGCCACCTCGACCACGGCGTGGACCAAATCCGGGTCCTCGTGACCAGGGCGGAGGGCGTCGCCTCCGACCGGCACGAGGAGTTCCGGGCTCCACTCCTCACGGCCTTCGACGGGGCGTGGCAGGTGGTCAACGACGCGTTCGAGGCGTCCTCGGTCGTGGTCGGCCGCCAGCGCCGGGCGGTGCGGGCCATCCCCGAGGCGGCGCTGCGCGAGGCACTCGTGAACGCCGTGATGCACCGGGACTACCGCCACGCCAACGGGTGCATCGTCGCCTCGGCCATCGGCAGCCCACCCGAGGTCCTAAAGGTCGTCTCCCCGGGCGGGTTCGTCACCGGCGTGCGCCACGAGCGGCTGCTCGCCGCCCGCTCCCAGCCCCGGAACCCGGCGCTGGCCCGCGCCATGCGGACGCTCGGCCTGAGCGAGATCGAGGGCATCGGCATCGACACCATGTACCGGGTGCTCCTGCGAGACGGCCATCCTCCACCCGACATCACCGAGGACGGTGGGGACGTGACCTGCCGGCTCACCGGCGGCGAGGTCGACCGGGCGGTGCGGGGGTTCTTCGACGCCCTCTACGACGCCGATGCTGCGCTCGAACACGACGCCAGGGCCCACATCGTCGTCACCGAGCTGCTGTCCCGCACGCCGGTGCGCGCCGGCGACGTCGCCGGGCCGGCCCAGTGCAGCACGGGTGAGGCAGACGCCATCCTCGATCGGCTCGCCCGAGCGGGAGCGGTCGAGCAGCTCGTCGATGGCAGTCGGTCGTTCCGGCTCACCAAAGGATCCCGTGACGCGCTCCGGTCACGCATCACCTATCCGACGCGTAGGCCCCTGGACGAGTCGTGGGAGGTGATCCGGGCCTTCCTCGACACCAATACGGTCGTCGGCCAGCACGACGTCATGGAGCTGCTCAGCCTCGAGCCCGTCGCGGCGTCACGGATCCTCGGCCAGCTTCGCCGGCGGGGGGACATCGAAGCGGTCGGCAACACCCGGGGCCGAGGGGTGCGGTACCGGTTGGCCGGAGGTGCGCGAGTGCCACGACGGGATGGCCGGTGACCGATGCCGTCGCAGCGGCCGGCCGGGGTGGCCCCAGACCATAAACAGACCACAGACAGACCACAAACGGGCGGAGAACGGCGGTTCCCAGCGGACAACAGCGGACAGTAGAAATGCCGGATAACCTGGGAGAACGCCGGAACTCGCTGATCGGCGACGAGGCCCGGCGAGACTTTGCAAGCAGGGGGTCGTGGGTTCGAGCCCCATCGTCTCCACTGGCCTAATGTGTACGCAATAGGGTACACTCGTTGTCATGAGCAAGACGGTTCCTGTCCGAGAGCTTCGCAGCGAGCTGAGCCAGGTGATCGACCAAGTGGCAGACCTGCGAGAGCACGTCATCGTTACCCGGCGAGGTCGACCGGCGGCTGTGCTGGTCCCAGTAGACGAGTACGAGGCACTGGAAGAGACCGCGGGAGATCCTTTCTGACCCGGAGACGCTGGACGCCGTCGAAGCGGGCCTTCACGAAGCCGAACGAGGGGAAACCGTGACGCTTGCCGATCTCCGTCGAGACCTCGAGCGTCGCGGTAAGCGGTAGGTGGGCCGGGTCGAGCTCGTCCGCCGAGCCCGACGGGAGGTCCTTGACCTCGACTGGCCACTCGCAGAAGCTGTGGATGAAGCGCTCGGGTTGTTGGAGCGAGACCCCGAGGCAGGTCACGCGCTACGAGGCCGGCTTCGCGGCCTGCGGTCGCTACACGTCGGGACCTACCGGATCATCTACCAGATCGACGAGCGAAGCCGGGTCGTCCGCGTCCTGGCAGTTCGCCATCGAGCCGTCGCCTACCGGACCGATCCACGCTGAGGGGGTAGCCGATGCTGTGCCGGACCGACTTTGAGGGACACGACGTGGACGACTCCGGTGGTCAAGGATCGATCTGGCAACCAATGGTCGAGACGCGATCTCGATGAGGCCTTCGGCGGTGGCGTCTCGCACGAGCTCGCCGATGTTGTTACGGACCTCGCGGAGCCGGGCGCTCGGCTTGAGGTAGACGAGCCAGCTTCCCGAACGATCGCCCAGCGGGATGCCCTCGGCTTGCTCCGGTCGCTCGATGAGGGCCTGGAGCTCTTGCACGTGCCGGTTCTCGTGCCAGCCGACGTCGCCCCACCCGGTCCGCCCGTCGTGGTAGCGGCGAGGGTGACCCCGGCTCCGGTCGCGGGCGCTCATATGCGTGCTGCGCTCGTGGTCATCTCACGGGGAGCACGCATGACATCGTTGCGTCCAGGAGGGTGAGGGAGACCGAGGTGTCGAGGGCGGCAGACGCCACCAGGAGCGAGAGCACGGCCGACTTGCCGGCACCGGGCTCGCCGCCCAAGAGCAGGTTGTGCTCGGGGAGGCCCACGCCGACCGACCGGCCCGACTCCTCGATCCCGAGGGGGACCCGCTGCCAGAGCGACGTCGCCTCGGCCCCGGCCCACGGCCAGGCGAGCGGCGGGCCGGCGAAGGGGTCCCGGCGGACGACCTCCAGGGTGGCCACCGAGGCGTGGCCGGGGTGGGCGGCCACCCGGACCTCGCGGACCCGGAGGGCGGCGGCGATGGCCGGGGCGGCCTCTTCCAGGCAGCCCACGTGGCGCCTGGCCGGCACCCGGACGGCGAGCTTGGTGCCCGCCGGGGTGGCCGCCACCGTGCCCACGGCGGCGAAGCCGCCGAAGGGACCGAGCACCCCCGCAAGGAGCAGCGCCCGGTCGAGCCGCCGGCGGGCCGCGGCGTGGGCGAGGTGTTCCGAAAGCCGGCGGCGGAGGGAGGGGAGCCGCCACAGGGCGACCCCCACCACGCCGGTGAGCAGCATGTCACCACCGGGACCGGCGGCCGCCCAGCAGCGCAGGGCGACGACGGCGCCCGCCAGCAGGGCCCCCTCCAGCCTCCACCCCCAGGCGGCGTGGACCGCCCGGGGGAGGAGGCCGAGGTGGGCCCGGCGCTCACGCACCGGTCCTGCGCCGGGCGAGGGCGTAGCAGCCGGCCCCGGCGGCGAGCACCACCAGGAGCCCGGCGTGGTCGAGGGCGAAGGCCACGAGCCCGAAGGCAAGCGACGCCAGCACCAGGCCGCAGAACAGCCTGGCCATCACGAGGCCGAGCGGCCGGACGGCTGGGCTTCGACGGCGCCGGCCCGGAAGGAGACGCCCGCCCGGTCGCCCATGGCCCACGTGGTGGCCGCCAGCTCGCGGACCCGGACCGGGGTGAGCTCCCGATCCCCTTGGGCTCGCCGGCGACCTTGACGGTGATGACGTCGCGGCCGGCGGCCCCCACGCAGAAGAGGTGGACGTTGAAGACGGGCTTGCCGGCGTCGTCGGTCTTGGGGGCCTTGGTGTCGAAGTCAACCGCCTGCTCGGGCGGGCCGGCGGCCACGAAGCTGACGGCAGTGGTGTCAACGGGGAGTCGCATGGTGATGGTCCTTTCCAGAGGTCGGCGTCTCCGTCCTCTACGACAAGAGCCATCGAGCGGGCCCCGATCGGTCGCCGCTCAGGCGAAACGGTCACCGCCGGTCACGAGCGGACAAGAGGGGACAGGTCGGACCCGAGTCCAGCCAGGTGCCCTCGGCGTGATGCGAGAGAGGGTCGCCATCGGCCTCATGACGGTGGCCGTGGTGGGCCTCGCCCTCTTCCGGTTCGGCTGGTGGGCGGGCAAGCTCAGGGAGATCTGGCGGTCCCACGGGCAGTACGGCCGGCGCCGGCGGTAGGCGACAAATCGCCGTTCTGCCGTTCGCCGCGCTTGACGCCAGCGGCACTGCCGCTGGCTGAAGGCTCCCGCCCGTCGAGTCGCGAGCGGTGCTGTGTCCGAAGCGCTGCCGGTGCAGGCGGGTGGCGCAGGCCGGTTGGTACTCCGCCGGTCGTCGGCCCCCGGTGGGTCCGTTGGTCAGCCTGCGCCGGGCCGTACAGCCCGTCAAGGGCAGCGCAGTTCGCGGCGCGTCAACCGTGCAAGCCGTACCGCGGAGTCGGCGAACTGCACTGGCCCTTCGGGCAGACCCTTGACGGGCGGTTCAGCGCGCCCTGACGAACCTCACCCCGCGGGGGTTGACAAGCCGTTCCACATCAGCCGACCTCGTACTTGATGTGCGTGACGCCGGGCGCACTGACGGCGCGAAGCTGCTTGAGCTCGAGCCGCGCCCGGGCCGAGCCCCTGGAAGAGGCGCTCGCCGGCGCCGAGGACCACCGGCGCTATCGAGACGTCGATCTCTGTGACGAGCCCTGCGGCCAGGTACTGGTTGACCGCGGCCGCGCCGCCCGGCAGCGAGACGTCGCGTCCGTCCGCGGCGTCCCTGGCCTGCCGGAGCGCCGGTTCGATCCCGTCGCTGACGAAGTGGAAGGTGGTGCCGCCCTCCATCTCCAGCGGCTCGCGCGGGTAGTGGGTGAGCACGAACACCGGGTGATGGAACGGCGGGTTCTCGCCCCACCAGCCGCGCCACGAGGGGTCCGGCCACGGACCCCGGACCGGCCCGAACATGTTGCGGCCCATGATCGTGGCGCCGATGTCCGCCACACGCTCCTCGGCCACCGCGGAGCTGGCGTTCACCGTTCCACCCTCCTGCCCGTGCATCTCCCGGAACGCCTTGAGCGGGAAGAACCACTGGTGCAGCGCCATCCCGCCGGACCCGAGCGGATGCTCCTCGTCCTGGGCCGGTCCGGCGACATAGCCGTCCAACGACATCGTGATGCTGACCCTCAGCTTGCTCATCCACGCGGATGCTACCCGACGGCCTTCCGCCGGTAGCGGGGCGCTCCGGTGCCGGCTCCCACGATCCCCGGTTGGGGCCCGGCGCCGCCTACGGGACGGACCGGCTCCCGGCGGCCCACGAGCTGCACGCGACGCCGGCACGCCGTTGAGGACCGGTGCGGGCACTATGGTGCGGCTCGGCACCATGTCCGGCCCGCGCCCCCACGACGACCTCTGGCAGGAGGTGGACCGCCTGCTCGAGCGCCGGCCCGGGTGGACCTTCCAGGCCATGGCCACGCCGGGGGAGCCCCCGGCGTGGTGCTACGCCGCTGGGGCCGAGCGCGACCTCATGGTCAGCGTGGACGGCGGCTCGATCCGCGTCTACGTGGTGGAGGCCGACCTGGAGGTGGACCTCGCCACCACCGACGATCTCGTTGCCTGGCTCGCCACCCACTGGAAGGGCGCCCTCGGTGACCAGCGGCCCGGGGTGGGCGAGCGACTGAAGGGCGGGCGGCTCTTCCAGTGGGAGTGACCGCCTGAAGGCCGCCGGTAGGCCGCGGCGGGCGCCACCGGCGGCATGCACGGGCCGCCGGCCGGCCGCGGCGGGCGCCGGTGCCTCGGTGCCTCAGGCGGGTGAGGCGGCCATGGTGACCACCGGCGCCTGGAGCGCCCTCCCGCCCATCGACCCGTAGAAGGCGGCGTCGCCGAAGGCGAAGATCCCCCCGTCGGAGGCCACCTCCCAGTAGCCCCCGCCTGTGGGGGCGGCGGCGATCCCGGCCACCGGCGCGTGGAGCGCCCTCCCGCCCATCGACCCGTAGAAGGCGGCATCGCCGAAGGCGAAGATCCCCCCGTCGGAGGCCACCTCCCAGTAGCCCCCGCCTGTGGGGGCGGCGGCGATCCCGGCCACCGGCGCCTGGAGCGCCCTCCCGCCCATCGACCCGTAGAAGGCGGCATCGCCGAAGGCGAAGATCCCCCCGTCGGAGGCCACCTCCCAGTAGCCCCCGCCTGTGGGGGCGGCGGCGATCCCGGCCACCGGCGCCTGGAGCGCCCTCCCGCCCATCGACCCGTAGAAGGCGGCATCGCCGAAGGCGAAGATCCCCCCGTCGGAGGCCACCTCCCAGTAGCCCTGGCCGTCGGGCGTGGCTGCCATGCCCACGATCGGCTGGTCGAGCGCCCTCCCGCCCATCGACCCGTAGAAGGCGGCATCGCCGAAGGCGAAGATCCCCCCGTCGGAGGCCACCTCCCAGTAGCCCTTCCCGTCGGGCGTGGCTGCCATGCCCACGATCGGGGCATTGAGCGCCCTCCCGCCCATCGACCCGTAGAAGGCGGCATCGCCGAAGGCGAAGATCCCCCCGTCCGAGCCGGCTTCCCAGTAGCCGTTCGCCGGCGTGGCCGGGCCGACCGTGAGCGTGGTGGTGGCCGTGGACGAGGCGTAGGTGCCGTCCCCGGAGTACGTCCCGCGCACGGTGAGGTCTCCGGTGGCCGTCACCGCCGTGGTGCAGCTCCCGCTCCCGCCGGAGAGCGTCGCCGTGCACGCCGCTGTCGGGCCCACGCTGAAGGCCACGGTCCCGGTGGGCGTCCCGCCCGACCCGCTCACCATGGCGCCGAACGTGACGGTGGCGCCGGCCGCCGCGGTCAACGGCGTGGCCGTCACGGCGAGCGAGGACGGCAGGAGCACGGCGAGCGGGAGGTCGGCGGAGGCGGTCCCGGCGGTGGGCGACGTCGAGTCGGTCACGGTCACGCGCACGGTGGCGTCCCCCGCGGCCGTCGGCGTGCCCGAGACGGTGCCTGTGGGCGACATGCCGAGGCCGGCCGGGAGCCCGCTCGCCGACCAGGTGTAGGGCGCCGTCCCGCCGGTCGCCTCCACGGAGGCCGAGTAGGGCGAGCCGACCGTGGCCGGGGGGAGGGCGGTGGCGGCCACGGCCAGCGGCGTGAGCACGGTGATGGCGACGGTCGCGCTCGCCGTCTCCGGCGTCGGCGTGGTGGCGTCCGTCACGTCCACGGTGAACGAGTAGTCGCCCCCGGCGTCCGGCGTGCCCGAGACCAGGCCGGTGGACGGATCCAGGGTGAGGCCCGGCGGCAGGGACTGTGTGGCCGGGACCGAGAAGGTGTACCCCGGGCGGCCACCCTCGGCCACCACGTAGTTCGCGTAGGCCGTCCCGGTGGTCGCCGTGGGCAGCGCTGTGGTGAACACCTTCAGCGGGTAGGTGGGCCAGCTCACTGTGGCGGTGCACGTGGTGGTGCCTGTCACCACGGCCCACGAGTCGCAGCTCGGCCCGGGCCGCGCGGCGCGGTCGGGCGCGATGGCGTGCATCTCCTGCATCTGGGTGACGAGGTCCTCGTACGGCTGGTTTGTCACTGTGACGACGCCGAAGTTGTCGTTCTCCCCGTCGAACCGCCCACCCTGCGGCTCGTCCACCAGCTCGAACCACTCGTCGCCCACCACGTACGGCGAGGCCACGTACTTCGGCTCCACGTAGTTCGTGTACGCCGCGGCGCGCGCCTGCTGTGTGGGGTACACCGCGTAGAGCCCGGGGACGGTGTCCGGCGTCTTTGCGGTGTGGGCGATGAAGGAGTACTCCGCCACCATCATCGGCTTGTGCAGGTACGGCTCGAAGCTGGCGAAGGTGGCTGTGACCGGGAGGTACTCGGGGAAGATCTTGTCGATGATCTGGGCCAGGCCCGGCTGGAGCTGGTAGTCGTCCACGCTGAACACGTCCACGTACTTGCTCGCCGCCTCCAGGAGCTGCGGCTGGATCTCCTGCGATGTGGCCTTCACCCCGAGGATCAGGTGGTGCGGGTCGTACATGCGGACGGCGTCCGTCGTGACCTGGAAGTACCGTGTGGCGAGCGCCGAGAGGAAGCCGTCCGGGTTGCCCGCGTACTCCTCGGCGACGGTGTGGCCCGGCGATGTTGTGGGCAGGGCGAGGTATGTGTCGAGCAGCGGGTTGAAGCTTGTGCCGTCCGGGCCCCAGCGCAGCTCGCTGTCGGTGTACCAGCCGATGAGGTTGGGGTCTGTGGCCAGCGGCGCCACCTGGCTCGCGGCGATCTGGTCCGCGTGGGTCACGAATGTTGTCGAGAAGTAGTCGTCCTGCCCGCGGCCCATTGTGAGCTGCACGCTGAACGGCAGCTTGGAGCCGAGGAGGCCCACGTTGGAGAACGGCCCCAGGCTGTTGAACCCCCACGAGCGGAGCCGTGTGACGGTGGCTGTGACCCAGGCTGTCGTGCTCCCGTACTGTGTGGCGACGGCCTCGCAGTAGGGGCACGTGCCCGACACCTGTGTGACTGTGCCCGAGGGTGTGACGTGGTCGATGCCCGAGGAGTAGAAGGGCTCGCCTGTGGGGGTCACCAGGAACGACCGGCCGTCCAGTGTGCCGGTGGAGAAGTAGCCGGTCGCCGGGAACGGGGGCGCTGTGCCCGCGCCGGCGACGCTCGGCGGCACGCCCGCCGCCACGGCCGCCGAGGCCACGAGCGCGGCGCCGGCGAGCGCCGCCAGCCACCGGGCACGGCGCCCGCACGTCCCACCCGTCGCCATCCTCCCACCCCCTGTGGTCACACGGGCCCCCGTCCGCCCGCCGGGCGATCCTAGGCCACGGGCGGTCCGAGCCGGGCTCGCCCCCGCCGCTCCGGCCGGCCCCCGCCGCGCCGGCCGGCTCAGCCTCCGGTCGTGGGGCGGGGCACGATCCTGCCGTCCTCGAGGGTGACCACGCGGTCGGCGGCGGCGGCCACGCCGGGGTCGTGGGTCACCATCACGATCGTGAGCCCCTCGGAGCGGTGGAGGCCGCTCAGGACGTTCACCACGTTGGCCGCGCTGCGCGGGTCCAGGCTCCCGGTGGGCTCGTCGGCCAGGAGGACGCTGGGGTGGTTGGCGAGGGCGCGGGCGATGGCCACCCGCTGGCGCTCGCCGCCCGCCAGCTCCGCCGGCAGCCGTCCGGCCTGCTGCTCGAGGTGCACGAGGGAGAGCAGGCGCTCGGCCTCCCGCCGGCGGACCGAGCGGTGGCGGTGGGTGCCGAACATGGCGATCTCGACGTTGCGCCGGGCGTCCAGGTGCGGCAGCAGGTTGTGGAGCTGGAAGACGAGCCCGATCTCGTTGCGGCGGAACCGGTCCAGGTGCCGCTGCCGGCCCAGGTCCTCCCCGCGGAAGCGGATCTCGCCGCCGGTGGGGTGGTCCAGGGCGGCGAAGAGCTGGAGCAGGGTCGACTTGCCGGACCCCGAGGGCCCCACCACCGCCACCCACTCGCCCTCGGCCACGGACAGGTCGGCGCCGTCCAGCGCGTGCACCGGCCCGTAGTCCACGTGGACGCCCACCGCCTCGATGGCGGCGGTCCCGGGCGCCTGCCGCTCGGCGGCGGGCGCCGGCCGGGGCGCGGCGTCGGACGCGTGCCGGGGTGCGGGACGGGTGGTGGCCACGACCGGCTCACTCCTTCCGCAGGGCGATGCCGGGGCGCAGCACCGCCGCCCGGAGCGACGGGTACAGCGCGGCGATCAGGCCGATGGCGACGGCGGTGTAGAGCGCCGTCCAGAACACGCCGGACGAGAACTGCGCGTGGAGGAGCCCCCGCAGCGAGGAGAAGCGTTCGAGCGCTGCGGTCAGGCCGAACGAGACCGCCACGCCCACCGCCGCGCCCATCAGGCTGATGAGGAGCGCCTCGCCCATCACCAGCGAGAGCAGCCGCGCCCTCGACCAGCCGACGGCGCGCAGGACCCCGAACTCGCGGATCCGCTCCACGAAGGACAGCAGCATCGTGTTCATCACCACGATCACGCCGACCACCAGGGCAATGATCTTGGCCCCGCTCTCGGCGGCGTTCAGGTAGGACAGGTTGCTGTCGATCCGGCCGAACTGGCTGGCCAGGCGGACGGTGGCCAGGCTGGGGTTGGCGGCCTCGATCCGGTGCTCCACTGTGGCGACCGGGGTCCCGGGGACCACCCGCACCGCGGCCAGGGTCACCAGGCCGGGCTTCCGTGTGTTGGCCTGGAGGGTGGTGAGCGGGAACATGGCCGCGGCGTTGGCGAACGGCTCGTTGGCGAGGGAGAAGATGCCCACCACGGTGAAGGTGAGTGTGCCCACGCGCAGGCGGTCGCCCACGTGCTTGCCGAGGTTCTGGGCCGCCTGCCAGCCGAGCATCAGCTCGTTGCCGGCGTGGGCCGAGTAGGCGCGGCCGGCCACCACCTTGACCCCGAAGGCGGGGAGCTGCTGGGGCTCCACGCCGATCTGGAGGAAGAGCGGGTTTGTGGCGTCCAGCCTGATGTCGCTCACGAGCACGCCCACCGCGCTCTGGACTCCGGGCGTGGCGGCCAGGCGCGAGATCTGGTCCTCGGTGACGGTGCTGGAGAGGGCTGTCGACACGCCCTTCTGGGCCACGATGAAGTCGGCCTTGCCGAGCGAGAGGATGTTGGCGGCCGACTTCTGGAGGCTGGCCGTCACCACGCCGAGGGTGACCACCGCCGTGACGGCGATGGCCACGGCCACCGCGGTCGAGCGCGGTGCGGACCCGCCGGGTCCCGAGGTTGTGGAGGATCAGCCCTACGAACGTCACCGCGGGCTCCCCGCCGGCCGCGGGTGCCGTGGCCGGTCAGCCGCCGGCACCGCCGCCCGCCCCCTCGTGGTCCCCGTCACCGGGTGCCTTCGCCACCACCACCGGGCAGTGGGCGTGGGTGGCCACGTAGAGGCTCACCGAGCCGAGCAGCACGCCCCGGAAGGCGCCCACGCCGCGCGAGCCCACCACCACCATGTCGGCGCGCCGGCTCCGCTGGACCAGCGCGACGGCGGGCGGGTCCTCGCTGGTGACCCCCTCCACCGTCACGTCCGGGGCGATCGCCCGGACCCGCGCCGTCGCGGCCTCGACGGCCTGGCGGGCGACGTCGGGGAGCCCCACGTCCACCGTGTAGACGAAGCCGGCGGACCCCGGGAACATCCAGGAGCCCACGATCGCCAGGCGGGCGCCGGAGCGCCGTGCCGCCGCGGCCGCCCAGTCCACCGCCCGGTCCGAGCCGGCGGAGCCGTCGACCCCCACCACCACCCGCCCCGGGGTGGCGCCGAGCGGGCGCCACGGGGTGCCCTCGGCCGGCCGCACCACGGCCACCGAGCACGGGGCGTGGGTCAGGCAGTGCTGGCTGACCGAGCCGAGGAGCAGCCCGCGGAAGCCGCCGTACCCGCGTGAGCCCACCACCAGGAGGTCGGCGTGGCCGGCGGCGGCGAGCAGGGCCGGCACGGGTGCGGCGTCGTCCACCTGCGGGACCACCTCCAGCCGGTGGTGCAGCGAGGCGGCGCGCTCGGCGCCGCGCCGCGCCGCGTCCGGGCCGGCATGGTCGGGGCCCTGTCCCACCAGGGCGCTGTCCGTGAAGCCGGTGGGGGACCAGGCCTCCACCACGGTGAGCCGGGCGCCGGCCCGGTCGGCCTCGGCGGCGGCCCACTCCAGGGCCCGTGTGGCCCCGGGCGAGCCGTCCACGCCTACCGCCACCTCCCGGAGCGGGGGGAGCCCCGCCGCCTGGGCTGCCGCCTGGGCCGCCGCCGGTTCCGCCGCCTGACGTGCCGCCGGGGCTGCCGCCTGGGCTGCCGTCGGTTCCGCCGCCTGACGTGCCGCCTGGGCCGCCGCCGGTTCCGCCGCCTGACGTGCTGCCGGGCCTGCCTGGGCGTCCCGGGTCCCGCTCACCGCCGGCCGTCCTTCCCGCCACGTACCGTGCTCATGCTCACCGTGCTCACCGGCCCATTGTCCGGTGGACCACCTGCTGGGGACAGGGTCGAAGGTCCGCGATGCCCGGCCCGGCTCCCCGGGCCCGACCCTCCCGGCGGTTGCTAGCCTGTGGCCGCCGGGGCCTCGGGCCGCGGCCCCTGGTCCCGCCGGATCGCACTGGTGCCGCCGATGAACATCGTGGTCAGCAACGTCAAGGGGGGTGTCGGCAAGACGACGACCTCCGTCTACCTCGCGGCGGCCGCCGTGGGCCGGGGCTACGACCCCGTGCTCCTGGTCGACGCCGACCGGCAGGCCTCGTCCGCCGAGTGGTTCGAGGAGCGCCCGGTGGAGGGGGTGGACCTGGTGGAGGCCCCCTCGGAGCGGACGGTCGGGCGGGCCATGGAGCGCCACGAGGGCTTGGCGGTGGTCGACACCCCGCCGGGGGACGAGCGCATCGTGCGGGCCGCCATCGAGCGGGCGGACGCGGTGGTCATCCCCACGCGGGCCGGCGGCGTGGAGTTCACCCGGGTGGTGGCCACGGTGGAGATGCTGCCCCGGGCCGTGCCCCGCGGCGTGGTGGTCTGCGCGGCGCGCCTGGGCACCAACGACCTGGCGGAGACCGTCGCCTGGTGGTCCGGGCAGGACGTGCCGATCTGGGGCATCGTTCCCGAGCGGGTGGGCATCGCCGCCGGCCCGGACGCCCGGCTCCACGCCGAGGGCCTCGACATCTACGGCACGGTCCTCAAGACGCGCCGTCCGCAAGCGCGCCCGCTGACCGTCGCGCCGCCGGTCCCGGCGGGCGCGGTCAGATGTCGCGCAGGGTGACCTCGAAGGTGCTGCCCTCGCTGCCGGTGTCGGTCAGGAGCTCGATGCCGCCGTGGTGCAGCTCGGCCACCGCCCGGACGATGGCCAGGCCGAGGCCGGTCCCCTTGATCCGCGCCTGGCGGGCGTTGGACCCGCGCACGAACCGGTCGAAGACGTGGTCGCGGTCCTCCCGGGGCACCCCCATGCCGTTGTCGGTGACCGTCACCCGCCAGGCGCCGTCCACCGGGCGCACGTCCACGCGGGCCCAGCCGCCCTTGCCGGTGTACTTGACCGCGTTGGACAGGAGGTTGTCCATGAGCTGGCGCAGGCGCTCCGGGTCGCCCCGCAGCGGCGGGCCGTCCTCGGCGGACAGCTCGAGCGTCACGCCCCGCCCCTCGGCCGTCTCCCCGACGGCCTCCACCGCCGCCGCCACGAGGCGCGGCAGGTCGACCGGCGACGCCGCCATGAGGACGGTGCGCGACTCCAGCCGCCCCAGGAACAGCAGGTCCTCGACCATGCGGAGCAGTCGCTGCGCGTTGCGCCGGATGATCGAGAGGTACTCGGCCTGCTCCTGAACCGTGTGCGGCGGTCGCTCGTCCAGGAGGTCGGCGAAGCTGATGATCGAGGTGAGGGGCGTCCGCAGCTCGTGGGAGACCGAGAGCACGAGGTCCGTCTTCATGGCGTCGAGCTCCTGGAGGCGGCGGATCTGCTCCTGCTCCGCGCCGGACGCCGGCCTCGCGCTCCAGCTCGGCCACCCGCCGGGACAGCGCCAGGTGCGCCAGCCCGGAGACCCGCTGGGTCAGGCCCCAGTGGCCGATGGCCGGGTACCGGTACTTCCGCGACCAGACCACCAGCGCCCCGCAGGCACTCGTGGCCGGTGGCGGGCACCCCGTAGCTGTAGCCGGCACTGGGGTGCGGGGGTGCCGGCACCGGGAAGCACCAGCAGGCCACGTAGCCGGCCTCGATCGCCGTCCGCCCCAGCCCGGCCGGGAGGGCGCCGTCGCGGACGGCGGCCTCCAGGTCGTCCACGAGCACGTGCATGCCGGAGGCGGCGGCCTCCACCCACGGCCCCTCGCCGGTGAGCAGGGCCTCGGGGACGCGGCTGGACGTCCACGGGGTCCGCCACGCGGCCAGTAGAGGGCGGCGTCGATGGCCGAGCGCTCGACCTGGATCTCCACGAACTCCAGGAGGCGCAGCAGCGCCTCGTCCCCGGCGCTGTCGCGGGCGAGCGCCGTGAGGGCCTCGTCCAGGGCGTGGCGGCCGGCCGCCTCCCTGCTCACCACGAGGTTGGCGTGGACCCCCGGGGTGGCGAGGAGGTTGTTGCTGAGGTTCTCCACGGTCACCCAGTGCCCGTCGCGGTGGCGGATGCGGAGGACGAAGCTCAGGTCCACGCCCTCGTAGGCGAAGGCCCCGTCGGCCGGGTGGGACGAGGCGAAGGCGAGGAGCGCCCGCCCGATCTGCACGTCGTCCGGGTGCACCAGCGAGAGGATGTTGGTCCCCACCAGCTCGTCCGGCTGGTGGCCGGTGGTCCGGGCCACGGCGGGGCTCACCCACCGCACGACGCCGTCCTCCTCCAGCACCCAGGTGATCTGGCTCGTGCCCCGCAGCAGCGCCAGCGTGACCGACGGGTCCACCTCGGCCCCCGGCGACTCGGCGGGCGCGCCCGGCACGACGGGCGCGACCGGACGCCGCTTCCGTCCGGGGCTGGTCCCGCCCCCTGGCGCGCGCTGCCGGCCCACGTCCGGGCCCGGACGACCCCCGCCGTCCCCGCCGGCGGCGGGGGCCGGCTGCGGGGCGGTAGCACCGTCCTCCATCGGGAGACTCCGTCCATCCATGGCTTGGCCTCTCTGCGCGGTCAGGGTAGCCCGCACGGAGGGACGTGCCACGCGGGTTGGACCGGCCGGCGCCCGCCGTGGCCGCGCCCGCCGGGTCGGCGAGCGGCCGGCGGGCACCGGGCGGCCGCTGGCTACGCTGTCGGCGCAGCAGGCCGAGGGGAGGAGGGGCGATGGCGGGAGAGGCGACGACCGGCGCGGGGTCGGCCGGAGCGGCGGGCTCCCGCCTGCTCGAGGGCAAGGCCTGCGTGGTGTCCGGCGTGGGGCCCGGGCTCGGACGGCAGTCTGCCCTCCTGCTGGCCCGGCACGGCGCCGACCTGGTCCTGGCGGCCCGCCGCCAGGCCGTCCTGGACGAGGTGGCGGCCGAGGTGCGCGGGCTCGGCGCCAGGGCCGTGGTGGTGCCCACGGACATCACCGACGCCGCGCAGTGCGAGCGGGTGATGGCGAGGGCGGACGAGGAGCTGGGGGGCGTGGACGTGTTGGTCAACAACGCCTTCCGGTTTGACGTGTTCCAGACGTTCGAACAGGTGGACCTGGACCAGTGGCGGAAGATCGTGGACACGAACGTGTTCGGGTCACTGCAGATGACCCGGGCGGCGCTCCCCGCCATGCGGCGGCGCGGCGGGGGTTCGGTGGTGATGGTGGCGTCCATGGCGGCGCGCAAGCCCCCGGAGCTCCAGGGTGGCTACGCCATCTCCAAGGGCGCGCTGCTCACGGCCACCCGCGTGCTCGCCCAGGAGCTCGGGCCGAGCGGGATCCGCGTGAACGCCGTGGTGCCGGGCTGGATGCTCGGCCCGTCCGTGGACATCTACGTGCAGATGACCTCGGACAGCCGGGGGATCTCCCGGGAGGAGGTGGTGGCCGAGCTGGCGGCGCCCATGCCGCTGGGACGGGTGCCGAGCGACGCCGACGTGGCCGGGACCGTGGTCTACCTGGCGTCCGACCTCTCCTCGGCGCTCACCGGCCAGGCGGTGGACGCCAACGGCGGGGAGTACCTGGGGTAGCCGCCGGGCCCGGACGAGGTGCGCGGAGGGCCCGCGGGAGGGCACAGCCGAGGGCCAGGCAGCCGGGGCCCGCGCTGCAGCCCGTTGCGCCTCAGTCTGCGGGGACCGGTCGGGATCCGCAGCGATCCCAGACCTCCTGCGCCGCAGCTTCCCATCGCTCCCTCGTCAGCTCGTAGATCTCCACGTCTGCGTACGCGCCTGCGACGTTGAGCTGATCGACCTGGACTCCCACGCGCTCCCACAGCGATCGACCGTCGCTCTGGAACGCAGCGTGCCAGCGATCGAGCTCCGGTGCTCCCGAGGCGTAGCGGATGTAGACCTTGCGGAACGGCCAGCAATTGAAGACGTACTGGACGAACAGGGGCAGGATCTCGACGCAGGCATCGAGCGTGGCGAGCGCCGGATCCAGGGTCGCGTGGATGCTCGCCACCGCGTGCGGACCCTGCACGTCGTACGCCGAGATCAACGCGACCGGGAACCCGTTGGGCTTGTCCCAGGCGACGAACTGCGCGAGCACCCCGAACCAGAGCTCGGCCTCCACCTCCTTGGGGCCGAACGTGGGGATGTTCCGCCGGAGGGAGCCGGTGCCCGCCGCCTGCTCCAGCATCGACAAGCACCATGGCTCGTCCTGAGGCGTCACAGGACGGAGCGCGAACAGTGCCGTCTCCAGGGCGATCCTGCGAACGTCGGCATGTGACACGTCGAGGTTGACGTGGTGGACGTCGGGAGCGCCTTCATCGGCGACCGCGGCCAGGTCCTGCCGTACACCGGACGCTCGATCGTCTCCGGCCTGGACGCGAGCCTGGAGGCGTTCCAGCCTGCGGGATGCCGACTCGATCATCTGGCCGCGGTGCGCGAACCAGTTGTCCCGGAAGATCGCCAGGTGGTACCGGTCCCAGTAGCGACCCTTCAGGAAGTAGTAGCTGTCGAACCTCGTCTCGAAGGAGAACATGCCGCCGAAGTCCTCGGCACCCTCGCCGTTGGCGAACTGGTCGCGATTGAACTCGACCAGCTCGCTCACGAGCTTGCGCAGCGAGAACTGCCGGAACAGCCGATCGAGGAACAGCATCGCACCGTGGAGGACGAGACCTGATCCGGGGTTCTCCGGATCGGCCACCAGCCCGAACTCGGCGGTGCCGTTCGACGGGTCGTACTTCGTCGCGTACACGAAACCGAGGGGTTGTCGTCCCCGGCTCGGCATGATGACGGCCTGGTCCAGGGTGTTGTCGAAGACCAACCCCTGGTACTGGCCCATCGACGGCGCCTTGCCACCGAGACGGAACCGCCAGATCACCGACGGGTGGGTCTCGACCTTGAACATCCAGGGAACGTCAGCGGGCACCACCGCACGGAGGCGTACGCCGAGCTCCACGGAGAACGGATCGGGTGAGCCCGCATCGGCTCCTGCGTGGCCGGCGACCGGGTCCGACGCGCTACTGGACGTCACGACACGTCACTCCGTCCAGCCGGAACAGGGGCCGCACCGACCAACCCCCCCTGGCAGCCTGGACGGCGGTCAGAACGGGTACGTGTCAGTGAACGTCCCGACGACGTTACCGCTCACCCAAAGGGCTACGGTCCACGCCCCTGAGTAGTTCCCTCCCTTGGCTCCCGCGTCGTAACTCTCGTGTTGGCTGAAGCCAACGCATGTGACCCGCGGCCCTTGGGAGAGCGCGCCGCCTACGACAACCTGGCTGCCCTGGTAGAGAGCGAGGTTGCAGAGGGTGCCAGGCTGGCCGGTCAGCACCCGTGCTCCCGCGTATGTGATGTTCCCGCCGCCGGGGCTTGTCAGGTAGAGGAAGCACGACACCCCGCAGTAGTCCCCCCCAGCGGCGCCCGCAGAGGAGGACACGGCGACGGACACCCCGGCGAACCCTGCGCTCGCCACCGCAGCCGCACCCCCGTAGCTGGCGAGCTTCCTCATGGTCCGGCTCTTCCTGTTCGGCATCGTCCCCGCCCTCCCTTGGTCGTGGATCAACAAGCACGTCGCTTGGATCCAGTGACGTGGATGATATCGATTGAAAGGTGGGCGGTCAACGGCCATTGGTTCGTTCCTCGGACCGCAGATTGTTGATGACTCCGTCGCCGGACTGCGCCCATCTCCTGGAAATTCGCCCGGTTACGCGACCAGGGTCAGGATCTCACTCCCCGGCCGAAGGCCGCCGACCCGCCCCCGAAGGTCGATCGTGGCGTCGCGGAGCCGCTCCAGACCGAGCTGCTCGGCCAGGGTGGCGACGAGCACGAGGCCGGCGTCGGCCACCAGGTTCGGCTCGTCGAAGGTCGCCGCCGCCCGCTCGTTCCCCCGAGCGGCACGGAGTGGTCCCGGTTGGGCTCGCTCGCGACGTGCGAGCCTCTCACCAGGGAGCTCGAGTGGAGCGGGCGACGGGAATCGAACCCGCGTTCTCAGCTTGGGAAGCTGATGTTCTGCCTCTGAACTACGCCCGCCGGTGGCCGTCACACTATCCTCTGGCGCGCCATGGTTCTGTCCGACCGCACCGTCCGGGAGGAGCTGGAGGCGGGGCGGATCGTGATCGACCCCCTCGGCGACGGCTGCGTCCGGCCGTCCTCCGTGGGTCTGCACGTCGACCGGTACGTCCGCCGGCCACCGGCCCGAGCCCGGGTCACGGCCGGGCCACTACGGTGCACCCCGGCACCGGTCCCGGTGCCGGCCGCCACGTGAACACCTGACACCGAGCCCGAGGAGGATCCGTGCCCGTCAGGATCGCCATCGGCATGGCCGTCACGGTCATCGCCCTCGCCATCGCCGGACGACGCTTCCACTGGCTGTCGCGCCTGGTCCGCTCCGGCCAGCCGGCGCCGGACCGGACCCGCGGCAGCGTGGTCCCCAGGGCGGAGGCCGAGCTGGCCGAGGTGGCCGGCCAGCGCAAGCTGCTCAAGTGGACCGTCCCCGGGCACCGCCCACTTCTTCACCATGTGGGGCTTCACGGTCCTGCTGCTGACCATCATCGAGGCCTACGGCGACCTCTTCACACAGTACTTCCACATCCCGGGGATCGGGACCTCGCCGGTGGTCGGGTTCATCGAGGACTTCTTCACCGTGGCCGTCCTGGTGGCGCTGGGCGTCTTCTCGGTCATCCGGCATCAAGAACGCCCCGTCCCGCAAGGAGCGCGGGTCGCGCTTCTACGGCTCGCACACCGATGCCGCCTGGGTGATGCTGGCGCATGATCGCCGGCGTCATGGTCACGCTGCTCCTCTACCGGGGCGCCCAGGTCAACACCGACGCCGACGCAGTTCCCCTACGACGACTGGGCCTTCGCCTCGCACGTGGTGGGGGCCGGCGCTCAGCGGCGCTCGGCAGCGGGGTGAACAGCGTGCTCGGCACCGTCTTCCTGCTGCTGAACGTCGCCGTCATCGTCGGGCTTCCTGGTCTTCGTCTCCTACTCCAAGCACCTGCACATCTTCATGGCGCCCGATCAACGTGGCCTTCTCCCGCCGGCCCCGGGCGCTCGGCGGCCTGGACAAGACGCCGGACATGGACATGGAGAACGTCAGCGAGGACACCGTGTTCGGCGTCGGGCCTGGTGGAGCAGTTCACCTGGAAGCAGATGCTCGACTTCGCCACCTGCACCGAGTGCGGGCGCTGCCAGTCGGCCTGCCCGGCCTGGAACACCGAGAAGCCGCTGTCGCCCAAGCTCCTCATCATGGGCCTGCGCGACAACATGTTCGCCTCGTCCGGGCGCCTGCTCGCCGGGAAGGGCCGGGCGACGGCGGCGACGACGGCGGGCCGCCGGCGGTGAGAGCCGCAGACGCTGGTGCCGTTCACCATCGACCCCGACGTGCTGTGGTCCTGCACCACCTGCGGGGCCTGCGTCGAGCAGTGCCCGGTGGACATCGAGCACATCGACGCCATCGTGGACATGCGCCGCTACGAGGTCCTCATGGAGTCCCGCTTCCCCACGCGAGGCCG
Organism: uncultured Alphaproteobacteria bacterium; assembly: GCA_963755435.1. Taxonomy (GTDB): domain Bacteria; phylum Pseudomonadota; class Alphaproteobacteria; order ATCC43930; family CGMCC-115725; genus AP-15. The sequence goes on along the minus strand of CAVWJX010000003.1, from coordinate 1,124,098 downwards.
GCCTCATGCTCCGCAACATCGAGAACCAGGGCGACCCGTGGGGGCTGGGCCAGGCCAAGCGCACCGAGTGGACCGAGAGCCTGGACTTCGAGATCCCGGTGGTCACCGGCACCATCCCCGACGACGTCGAGTACCTCTACTGGGTGGGCTGCGCCGGCGCCCTCGACGAGCGGGCCCGCAAGGGCGTCCAGGCCACGGCCCGCATGCTGCACCGGGCCGGGGTCACGCTTCGCCATCCTCGGCCCCAAGGAGTCCTGCACCGGCGACCCGGCCCGGCGGCTGGGCAACGAGTACCTCTACCAGGAGCAGGCCAAGGCCAACATCGCCACGCTCAACGAGGTCGGGCGCCAAGAAGGTCATCGCCTCCTGCCCCCACTGCTTCAACTCGCATCAAGAACGAGTACCCCGCCCTCGGCGGCAACTTCGAGGTCATCCACCACGCCGAGCTGCTCGACCACCTGGTGGCCACCGGCCGGCTGGTGCCCGGGCGCCGGGTACTCGGGCACCGTCACCTACCACGACCCGTGCTACCTGGGCCGGCACAACCGGGTCTTCGACGAGCCCCGCACGGTGATCGACGCCATCCCCGGGCGCGAGCAGGTCGAGATGAAGCGGTGCCGCGAGCGGGGGTTCTGCTGCGGGGCCGGCGGGGCCCGCATGTGGATGGAGGAGAACATCGGCACGCGGGTCAACATGGACCGCACCGCCGAGGCCCTGGGCACCGGCGCCGACGTGGTCTCGACCGCCTGCCCCTACTGCATGATCATGCTGGACGACGCCGTCCGGGCCAACGCCAAGGAGGACGAGGTCCGCGTGCTGGACATCTCCCAGCTCGTGGAGGAGTCGCTCTGGCTGGGCGGCCCGGACCGGGAGTCGGCGAGCGGCGACTCGGCCGGCACCGGTGAGGCTCAGCCCTCGAGCATCCCGTAGGCGCGCTCGGGCCGGAGGCGGACCACCAGGCGGCGGTCGTCCACCATGGCGCCGGCGGTACTCGTCCCAGTCGGGGTGCTCGCCGCTGGACGGCCCGGTACAGGGCGACCAGCTCGTCCACCACCGCGTCGTCCGGGCGGGCGGCCACCGGGGTCAGCTCGGCGGTGCCGTCGAGCACCACGTAGGCCCAGAAGGTGTCCCCGGCCACGTAGAGCGAGGCCCGGGGGTCGCGGCGGAGGTTGCTTGGTCTTGGCCCGGCTGTCGGTGACCGAGATCCGGGCCGTCCCGCTGTCGTCGAGCGCGGTAGACGATGTTGGAGAGCTGCGGGCGCCCGCCGGCCCGCACGGTGACGAGGACCCCCTGCGTAGCGGGCCCGGGCGAAGGCGAGCCGCTGCGGTCAAGGTCCACGGGTCGCTCAGTGCGAGATCAGGGCGGCGGCCTTGGTGTCGGACTCGCGCAGGCGGGTGGCCATGGCGGCCAGCAGCTTGCGGGAGAGCGCCGGCACGGCGTCGAGCACGCCGTTGAACTGGCGCTGGCCCAGCACCAGCAGGAGCATCTCGGTCTCGGAGATCACGGTGGCCGAGCGGGGCCGGCGGTCCAGCAGGGCGAGCTCGCCGAAGTACTGGCCCGGGCCGAGCGTGGCGATGCGGCGCCCGTTGCGGCGGACGGACGCCTGCCCGTCCACGATCAGGAAGAACTCCCGGCCGATCGTCCCCTCCTCGCAGAGCACGCGGTCCGGGGGCACCGTCACCTCCTCCAGGGCGCGCCGGATGGTGCGGAGGTCGCGGGCGGAGCACGCCGAGAACAGCCAGATCTTCGAGAGGTCGAGGTCCTTGGAGCCGGGCGCCATGGAAGGAAGGGTAGTGGGCGGGACCCCGCCGCGCCGTGCCGGCGCCCGCGCCGGCTCGGGCGCCGCCGCGGCCGCGCCGGCCGCTTAGCCGCGCTGGTCGCGCCGCGCTAGCCTTCCCCCGTGCCGAGCGGCCAGGACACGGTGGGCCCGGACGGCGGCGACCGCGGCGGTGCGAGCTTCCGCGAGCGCTGGAGCCGCCGGGTCCTGAAGCCGTCGGACCCGTCGGACCCCCACGCTCCCGTCGCCCCGCCGCCCACGGTGGAGGAGCTGGAGGACGAGCACCGCTTCATGAACGACCGGGAGCGGGCGATCGGGCTGGTGGTGGCGCCCGTGGCGGCCCTGATCGCCTTCGTGGTCATCAACGCCGACATCTCGAACGACCCGCCGCAGTACCTGAAGGGCGGGGCCGTCAACCCCAAGTACACGCCGGTCTCGACCTACCACGAGCTGATCCTCGTGCTCCTGGTGCTGGCCGTGTTCATGCTGGCCATGGCCTGGTTCCGCAAGCGCCTCTTCCTGGGCATCGCCGTGGCCCTGTACGGCCTCGCCATCTTCAACCTGCACTGGTGGGGGTTCGGGGTGCCGTTCGTGATGGTGGGCGCGTGGTACCTGGTGAGGGCCTACCGCGCCCAGCGCGCCCTGCGGGAGGCCACCGGGGCGGGGCCCCCACGGCCGTCCGGCGGGGACCCGGGCGCGCCGCGGGCCAACAAGCGGTACACGCCGCCGGCCGCCAAGCCCCCGAAGCGGTCACTGCCCAAGCACGGTCCCGAAGGGGAGCAGAAGGCCGGCTGACGGCGTCCGGGAGGTGGTGACGGCGGCGCTCCGCCGCCCGCCCGCCGTGCCGCCCGCCCGCCGTGCCGCCCGCCCGCGGCGCCGCCCGCCCGCCCGCGGCGCCCGCTCGGGAGCCGGGAGCCGCGCCGTTCAGGAGCCGGTGGCCGGCGAGGCGGGCCGAGAGGTGGAGGCCACGGACGGCGGCCTCCCGGCCTCGGGGCGCCCGTCACGGCGCCGCCGGGCCACCACCACGAGCAGCCCGCCGCCCATGCCCAGCAGCACCACGAGCAGCACGGTGGGGACGACGTACACGCCGGCCGACGGCTGCTCGGCGGCCACGGTCCCGGCGGGGGACACCAGCCTGGGATCGCTGGGCACGGCCACCGCGTTGATCCGCTCCCCCGGATCGTGGGGGGCGTTCCCGGGGATGGCCTCCACGTAGCTGCGCCCGTCCAGGTGGTAGCGCCCCTGGCACACGTACCCGGCGTCGTTGGACCCGCTGCCGCCCAGCTCGCCCTGGCACCGGACGACCGTCACCACCACGGGCACGCCGTCGTCACGGAGGCTGGTGATCTGGGCGTTCTTCCGCGCCCCGGCCACGTAGAGCACCACCACCAGCACGGCCAGGCCCACCATGACCAGGGCCACCACCACCTGGCCGAGCCGCCGGAGGTCCACGGTGTCCACCCCGGCGCCCCGGAGCCGGGCCACGCGCTGGCCTGATGTCTCGGGCCCGCCGGTGCCTCGTCGCCAGCCTCCATCGGTCGCGGGATGGTAGCGGGTCCCGCGGCGGCCCGCCGCGCCGCGAGGCCGCTGCCCGTCCCTGTTCACGCGCCCGTAACACCGGCGTGACGGTGCAGAAACGCTCGCCCTGCATGCTTCCTGCGAACACGAGCGGGCAGCCAGGCGTGGCGCGGCACACCGGAGGGTGGTGCGGTGGCGGTGGAGGGCCGCTGGTGCAGGCGTAGACCGTACGAGAGGAGAGCTGTGTGCTTGCAGCGTTGAGTCAGGTTCCCTATCCGAGTTGGCTGAACACGGGCGACAACACCTGGCAGATCACGGCCGCCACGTTCGTCGGCCTGATGAGCCTCCCGGCACTGGCGGTGCTCTACGCCTCGCATCGTCCCCAAGAAGTGGGCGGTCAACGTGCTGGCGATGATGTTCGCCGGCTTCTCGCTGGTGCTCGTCGGCTGGGTCCTGTGGGAGTACAAGATGGGCTTCGGCGCCACCTCGCTCGGGGGCGGCGTGCACAACGGGGTGCAGACGCAGCTCACAGGAGTCGGGCTGGGTGAACACACTTCTTCGAGAACTTCGTCGGCAAACCCGGGCCAGATCACGAACAGCCAGCGGCGAACAGGGCCAGGCGGTGTCGGCGGCCAACACCGCCATCCCGTTCCACTTCCCGACGCGATCGCTGGCCTACTTCCAGTTCGTGTTCGCCGCCATCACGCCGCTGCTGTTCCTGGGCAGCGTGCTCGGCCGGATCAAGTTCAGCGCCTGGTGCCTGCTGGTGCCGCTGTGGTCGACCTTCGTCTACTGCGTCAACGCCTTCCTGCTCTGGGGCGGCGGCTACTTCGCCCAGGAGGGGGCGGTCGACTTCTCCGGCGGGTACGTGATCCACATGTCGGCCGGGGTGTCCGGGTTCGTCGCGGCCTGGGTGCTCGGGCCACGCCTCGCTCGGGATCGGCAAGAACGCCTTGCCCAACAACCTGGTGATGGCGGCGGTCGGCGCCGGCATCCTGTGGCTGGGCTGGAACGGCTTCAACGGTGGTGACCCGTACTACGCCGGGGCCGACGCGGCGGCGGCGGTGGTCAACACCAACCTGGCCACGGCGTCCGGCGTGCTCACCTGGATGGCCATGGACGCCTGGCTGTCACAAGGCGAAGAAGCCCACCTTCCTGGGCGCCGTCAACGGCATGATCTGCGGCCTGGTGGGGATCACGCCCTGCGCCGGCTGGGTCAACGGCTGGGGCGCCATCCTGGTCGGCGTGATCGCCGCGGCGTCGTGTGGGTCGCCTGGAACTACCTGTCCAAGGTGCGGCCCGTTCTCCAAGGTGGACGACGCCCTCGGGGTCGTCTACACCCACGGCATCGCCGGCTTCCTGGGCGGCCTGCTGGTGGGCATCTTCGCCGACCCGAACATGATCGAGTACGGCTGCGGCCACCTGAACGCGTCGGGCCAGGTGGTCGCCACGACGCCAGCACCTATATCTCGGCGGGCGGAAAGCTGTACCCCGTTCGCGGTGAGCAGCCTGTTGTACACAGGCTCGTGGCACCAGCTGTGGGAACAGTTCCGGGCGGCCATCTGGGTCATCATCTGGTCGGCCGTGGTGACCTTCATCATCATGAGCTCATCAACCTGGTCCTGCGGGGCGCCCGCTACAAGGACGAGATCCTCGAGGTCGGCGACCTGGCCATCCACGACGAGGAGGCCTTCCCCGAGGAGACCCTCGCCCAACGGATCGGCGGGTTCGCCATGGCCGGGCCAGGCGGAGCGATCGCCAGGCCACGGGAACTGGGCCGAGCGGCCGGCTCGATCCGGCACGGCCGGCAGCAGTTGACCGGACCACGACTACCAAACGAAGGAGGAACGCATCGTGAAGCTGGTTGTGGCGGTCCTCAAGCCGTTCAAGCTGGACGACGTGAAGGAAGCGCTCAAGAACATCGGGGTCCAGGGCATGACCCTCACCGAGGCCCAGGGCTTCGGGCGCCAGCGGGGCCACACCGAGGTCTACCGGGGTGCCGAGTACGAGGTGGACTTCGTGCCGAAGATCCGCGTCGAGGTGGCTGGTCGACGACGCCCAGGTCGACGAGGTGGTGGACGCCATCGTCAGCTCGGCGGCCACCGGCAAGATCGGCGACGGCAAGGTGTGGGTCGTCCCGCTCGAGACCATCGTGCGGGTCCGGACCGGTGAGCGCGGGACCGACGCCCTGTAGCGGCGTCCCCGGCGCGGCCGGGTGGGAGCGGACGTGGGCCGGGGTGCGGCGAGGCGCCCCGGCCCCGTCGCGCGCTGGCCGGGCCCGTGCCTCAGCCGGCCTGGCGGGCCACCGCCTCGGCGGCCGGCGCGGGCCGCCTCCGGGTGCCGAGGTAGCCGGCGCCCACCACCGTGAGGTCGTCGTCCAACCGGTAGCGGTACGGGATCCCGGTGGGGATCTCGAGGTCCACGATCTCGGCGTCGCCGACGGCGTCGATGTGCTTGCGCAGGGCGCGGATGCTGTTGCCGTGGGCCACCACCAGCACCGCCCCGCCCCGCGCCCCCTCGGCCAGGAGGTCGGGCACGATGGCGTCCTCCCAGTACGGCATGGCCCGCCGGACCACGTCGGCCAGGCACTCGGTCGCCGGCAGCACGGCGGCCGGGACGTCGCGGTAGCGGGGATCGCCGGCGGCCCCGCGGGGGTCGCCCTCGGGGAGCGGCGGCGGCGGCACGTCGTAGCTGCGCCGCCACAGCTTCACCTGGTCGGCGCCGAACCGTTCGGCCGTCTCGCGTCTTGTTCCTGCCCTGGAGGTCCCCGTAGTGGCGCTCGTTGAGCCGCCAGTGCCGGCGGACCGGGAGCCAGCTACGCCCGGCGGCGTCGAGGGCGAGCGTGGCGGTGCGGACCGCACGGGTGAGGACCGAGGTGTGGACCACCCGCAGGTCCAGGTCGCCCTCGGCCGCCAGCAGGCGCCCGGCCTCCGCCGCCTCGGCCTCGCCCCCGGCCGAGAGGTCGACGTCCGTCCAGCCGGTGAAGAGGTTCTCGGCGTTCCAGACGGACTGGCCGTGGCGCAGCAGGACCAGGTCGGGCACGTGGGCAGCGTACCAACCGCCGCGCTACGCCTTGCCGCAGAGCACGTACGGCTTCAGCGTCATCGCGTTCCCCGCGCCGAGCGGGCCGGTGACCTCGCCCACCACCTGCCACCGGTCGGGCGAGAGGGGGAAGGAGGCCCGGAGCTCGACGTTGCGGTCGCCGGTCACGCCGGGCGCGGAGACCTGCGCGCCGCCGCCCACGAGCACGGTGTGGGCGGGGCAGTCGGTGCGGCCCACCAGGACGGTGCCCACCGGCGGGTCGGGCGCCGAGACGTCCGGGCTCGGCCGCACCACCTCCACCGACCTCACCGTCCCCGCCGGGCCGGCCTTGCCCGCCGGCCCCTGGCGCCCCGCGGCGCCCGCCGGTCCCCGCGGCCCCCGGGCGCCGGTGGCGCCCCTCGGCCCGCGCTGCCCGGCCGGCCCGGCCACCGGGGCCGGCGTGCGGACGAGCGCCGCCAGGCCCAGGCCCACCCCGGCCAGGCCGAGCACCACCGCGACCACCAGCGCCAGCACCGTGGCCGTTCCCGGTCCCCGCGGCCCCCGGCGCACGCCGCTCCCGGGTCCGGCGGCGACCTCCGGCGGCGCTCCCGCCGCCCGCTGTCCCCCTGTGCCTGGCGCGTCCACCCTCCGACCTCCCCTCGCCGCGGCCCGCGGCGGCGGCCTGCTCCCTGTCGCTCCCCGTCTCGGCGGGATCCCTACCCGCTCGGGCGGGCCGCAACCCGGGGCCCGGCGCGGCCCTCGTCCACGAGCCGCCGGGCCCGCCGCTGGAGGAACGTGTGGAATTTCGGCGCGGTGTACTCGTACTGCCCCTGCTGGATCCGGTACAGGACGCCCTGCTCCACCAGCCTCCCCATCAGGACGTTCACGTTGCCCTGGGACTTGTCCGAGAGCGCGTGGATGTCCGCGGTGCGCAGCGGCGGGTAGGGGCAGCCGGCCGTGGCCATGAGGAGGTCGGCCTCGGCCGGCGTCAGCGCCAGGACGCGACCCTCGTAGAAGTCGGCGTCGAGCCGCCGGTAGATGTCCGCCTCGATCTGCTCCAGCAGGTCGAGGCCGAGCGTCCAGACGCCGGCGTCGTCGGCGGCGTCCCACAGCTCGGCCCCCCACACCTGGACGAAGTAGGGGTACCCCTCCACCTCCCTGATGACCCGTTCCACGAGGTCGCCGTCCGCGGCCACGCCGGTGCCCTCCAGCGGCCTCACGAACGCCTGCTTGGACTCCGGGTCCGACAGCCGGCCGATGGCCTCGCCCACGAACATGCGCTCGCTGTAGGTCCGGGCCTTGAGCAGGTTCGTCTGGAGGGTGGGCAGGCCGCAGAGGACGAGGGCCAGGGGGACCTCCTGCTCCTGCAACGTGTTGACGGCGGCCACCAGCAGGGAGAGCGGGTGCTCGCCGTCCCGGCCGGCGTCGTCGCGGAGGGCCTGCGCCTCGTCCAGCATGATCATGTACCCGTCGTAGCCCTGCCGGTAGGCCAGCTCAGCGGTGTCGAAGAGCGCCTTGGCCAGGTCCCCCTGGCGCGAGGTGCCGGACAGGTCGAGGGAGACCTCGATCTCGTGGAAGCCCACCGTCAACGACCGTCCCGCGGTGGCTGCGGCGCCGGTGAGGGCCTTCCTGATCCTGACGGCGCGCGAGAGCGCCGACCTGGCCTTCTCGCTGGCGTGGACGAGGAGGTCCACCAGGCCGTCCTCGCTGTTGTTCCGCGGCTCCACCTGGAGGCGCGTCGTGTACCAGGTGCCGGCCTGCCGCTCCTGCTCCTTCAGGAGGACGCTCTTGCCCACGCCGTGGAGGCCGATGATCCTCAGGTTGGCGGGCACCTCCGGCGACCTGGCCAGGAGGCGCCGGAACCTGGCGAGCTCGCCCGTGCGGCCGGCCAGGAACGTGGGGCTCACCGCCGCCCCGGGGCGGTACGGGTTCCTCCCGCGTCCCTCGACCTCCGGCTCGGCACTCATTACAGCCTCCTTGTTAGAAGATGAGATTCCTAACAGAAAGACTGTAAGGCCTGCGCGTCCGGGGGCTGCTCCGGCCCGCCCTCACCAGCGGGCGGGGGGCGGGGGGCGGGGCGCACCGCCGGACCGGTCCGACATTGCGGCCGCCCGATGAGAAAAAGTTGCCACGAGGCCGCTCAACTTTGTTATACTGGCGGTCGAGCAGTCGTGACTGGACCGGCGACGAGGGTCGCGGGCAGCGGCAGAGAGAGGCAGATCGGACATGGCCAAGGCAGTCGGAATCGACCTCGGGACGACGAACTCGGTGGTCAGCGTGCTGGAGGCCGGCGAGCCGGCCGTCATCCCGAACGCCGAGGGCGGCCGGACCACCCCGTCGGTGGTCGGCGTTCTCCAAGTCCGGCGAGGTGCTGGTCGGCGAGGTCGCCAAGCGCCAGGCGATCACCAACCCGGACCGGACCATCCGCTCGGTGAAGCGGCACATGGGCACCGGCGTGGACGATCGACATCGACGGCAAGGAGCTACACGGCCCAGGAGATCTCGGCCCGCATCCTGCGGCAAGCTGAAGCGGGACGCCGAGGCCTACCTGGGCGACACCGTCACCCAGGCGGTGATCACCGTGCCGGCCTACTTCGACGACGCCCAGCGCACCGCCACCAAGGAGGCCGGCCAGATCGCCGGCCTCGAGGTGCTGCGGATCATCAACGAGCCGACGGCGGCCGCCCTGGCCTACGGGCTCGACAAGGAGGGCAAGGACCAGACCGTCCTCGTCTTCGACCTCGGCGGCGGGACCTTCGACGTCTCGGTCCTCGAGATCGGCGAGGGCGTCTTCGAGGTGAAGTCGACCTCGGGCAACACCCACCTCGGCGGCGACGACTGGGACCAGAAGGTCATCGACTGGCTGGTGAAGACGTTCAAGGACACCGAGGGCGTCGACCTCTCCAACGACAAGATGGCCCTGCAGCGCCTGAAGGAGGCGGCCGAGAAGGCCAAGATCGAGCTGTCCGCGCGTGCAGGAGACCCAGATCAACCTGCCGTTCATCACCGCCACCTCCGAGGGCCCCAAGCACCTCGACCTGAAGCTGACCCGGGCCAAGTTCAACGAGCTGACCGCCGATCTGGTCGAGGCCTGCCGGGGCCCGTTCGAGGCAGGCCATCAAGGACGCCGGCCTCACGACGTCCGACATCGACCACGTCGTGCTGGTCGGCGGCTCCACCCGGATGCCGGCCATCCAGGAGCTGGTCCAGTCGCTCACCGGCAAGGAGCCCCACAAGGGCGTCAACCCCGACGAGGTGGTCGCCGTCGGCGCCGCCGTCCAGGCCGGCGTGCTGAAGGGCGAGGTGAAGGACGTCCTCCTGCTCGACGTCACCCCGCTCAGCCTCGGCATCGAGACCAAGGGCGGCGTCATGCACCGGCTCATCGAGCGGAACACCACCATCCCGACCAAGCGGTCGGAGGTCTTCACCACGGCCGAGGACAACCAGCCGTCGGTCGAGATCCACGTGCTCCAGGGCGAGCGCGAGATGGCGATGTACAACAAGACGCTCGGCAAGTTCCAGCTCGTCGACCTGCCGCCGGCGCCCCGCGGCATCCCGCAGATCGAGGTCACCTTCGACATCGACGCCAACGGGATCGTCCACGTCTCGGCCCAGGACCAGGCGACCGGCAAGGAGCAGTCGATGACCATCACCGGCCAGTCGTCGCTGGCCAAGGACGACATCGAGCGCATGGTCCGCGACGCCGAGGCCCACGCCGAGGACGACCGCCGCCGGCGCGAGGAGGCCGAGGTGCGCAACAACGCCGACACCCTCGTCTACCAGACCGAGAAGCTGCTGCGGGAGCAGGGCGACAAGTTCGAGGGCGCCGAGAAGGACGACGTCGACCGGCGCGCTGCCAGGGCGTGAAGGACGCGCTCGTCGGGCACCGACGTCGAGGCCATCAAGACGGCCACCGAGAAGCTGCTGACGGCCAGCCAGGGCTTCTCCCAGCGCCTCTACGAGCAGGCGTCGCAGGCGTCCGCAGCGGCGCGGCCCGGCGGCGGCGGCGCCGGCGGCGGCGGCGGCCGACGACGCCGTCCGACGACGAGGTCGTCGACGCCGAGATCGTCGACGAGCAGTGACGCCGGTCCGCGACCGACCCGGCGACGGTCGCCGCACGGAGCGCCCGGGCACCGGACCCGGGTGGCCCGTCGCGGGATCGGCCGACGCCGGGCCCGGCCGCCGGCGCGACCGACGGGCCGGCCGCGGCGGTCGAGCCGCCCGCCGGCGGCCGACGCGGGCCCGGCGCCGCCGCGGCCGAGCCGCCGAGGCCGAGCCCGGGGCCGGCGACGAGCCGAGGGCACGATCCTGACCGACGTGGCCGGCCTGGCCGCCGAGCGCGACGAGTACCTGCGCGCCCTCCAGCGCCTGCAGGCCGACTTCGAGAACTACCGCAAGCGGGTCGCTGCGCCAGCAGGAGGAGCAGGCGGCGCGGGCCGCCGCTCGACCTGGTGGGCAAGCTGCTGCCGGTGCTCGACACCCTCGACCTGGCCCGCGCCCACCTGGGCGGCGACCGGGCGACGACCGAGCGCGCGACGAGGCCAAGGCGCTCGACCAGGCGCGCGCCCAGCTGCTCGACGTCTGGCAAGGAGGGCCTCGAGCGGGTCGACGAGGTCGGGCGTCGCCGTTCGACCCGGCGGTGCACGACGCGGTGGCGCACGTCGCCGGCCGAGGCGCCGACGACCGGCGCGACGGCCGACGGACGGAGCCGGCGGCCGACGGCCGGCACGCCGCGGCGGTGACGGTCGACGAGGTGCTGCGGGCCGGCTACCGCTGGCGGGGCCAGGTGCTGCGCCCGGCGATGGTCCGCGTGCAGGGGCTGACGATGGCGCCCCAGCGCGAGTGGTTCGAGAAGGACTACTACAAGGTGCTCGGGGTCTCCTCGACGGCCACCGACAAGGAGATCACCAAGCGCCTACCGCAAGCTGGCCAAGCAGTACCACCCCGACGCCAACCCCGGCTCCGAGGACCGGTTCAAGGAGATCTCGGCCGCCTACGACGTCCTCGGCGACGCCGGCAAGCGCAAGGAGTACGACGAGGTCCGCCGGCTCGGCCCGATGGCCGGGCGGCTTCGGCGGCCCGGCGGCTTCGGCGGCCCGGCGGCGGCGGCGACGTTCCGGGTGGAGGACCTGGGCGACCTCGGCGACCTGTTCGGCGGGCTCTTCGGCGGCGGCCGGGCCGGCCGGCGGCGCGCCGCGCGGCCCCCAGCGCGGGGCCGACGTCGAGGCCGAGCTCCACCTCTCCTTCGACGACGCCGTCCGCGGGCGTGACCACCTCGGTCAACCTGCCGCGAGGACGCCCGCTGCCACACCTGCAACGGCATCGGGCGCCGCGCCCGGGACCGCCACCCACACCTGCGACCGCTGCGGCGGCAAGGGCACGCTCGACGACAACCAGGGCCTGTTCTCCCTCAGCACCGTCTGCCCGCAGTGCAACGGCCGCGGCACGGTGGTCGACACGCCCGTGCCCGACCTGCCACGGCACCGGCACCGAGCGGCGGAACCGCGAGGTGAAGGTGCGGATCCCGCCGGGCGTCGAGGACGGCCAGCGCATCAGGGTGAAGGGCCGGGGGGCGCCGGGCCAGGGCATGGCGCCCGGCCGGGCGACCTCTACGTGGTGGTCCGGGTCGGCCGGCACCCGCTCTTCGGCCGCCGGGGCCGCAACCTCACCCTCACCGTGCCGGTCACCTTCCCCGAGGCGGCGCTCGGCACGACCGTCACCGTGCCCACCCTCGACGACCCGGTGACCCTGCGGGTCCCGCCGGGCACCGCGCCGGGCACCGCACCTGCGGGTCCGGGGCCGCGGCGTGCCGGCGGCGGGCAAGAACGGGCGCCAAGCCGGGCGACCTGCTGGTGCAGGTGGACGTGACGGTGCCCAAGACGCTCACCGACGAGCAGCGCGCCGCCGTCGAGGCGCTGGCCGCAGGCGACCGACGGCGCCCGCCGCGAGCACCTGAGGAGGCTGAGGCGATGGCGGCGAGCGTGACCGCGGCGACGGCCGACGCCGCGCCCCGCCGCAGTGCGGCCGGCGGCCCGGACGCCGGGCGCGCCGTCTACGTGATCTCGGTGGCGGCCGAGCTGGCCGGGGTGCACCCCCAGACCCTCCGCATCTACGAGCGCAAGGGCCTGCTCGACCCGTCCCGCACCAGCGGCGGCAGCCGGCGCTTCTCCGAGCGCGACCTGGCCCGGCTCCGCCACATCCAGGAGCTGACCACCGCCGGGCTCAACCTGGAGGGGGTGCGCCAGGTCCTGGCGCTCGAGGCCGAGGTGGCCCGGCTGCGGGCCGAGCTCGAGCGGGTCGCGGGCCGAGGCCCGCGAGGCGGTCGAGCGGACGCACCGCCAGTACCGCCGCGACCTCGTGCCGCTGCGACCAGACGCCCGGTGCCCTACGCGCCGGCCCGCCGGGCCGGCGACCCGGAGGTGAGCCGCGATGCCGCTCGACCCCGAACGCTGGACCGTGAAGACCCAGCGAGGCCTTCGCGGCCGCCACCGCAGCAGGCGGCGGCGGCCCACCACGCCGAGGTGACCCCGGCCCACCTGCTGGCGGCCGTGCTGGCCCAGCCGGAGAACATCGCCCAGCCCCTGCTGGAGCAAGGTGGGCGTCGAGCCCGGCCGAGGTGCGCCGCGGCAGCTGGGCGAGCAGCTCGCGCCGCCTGCCGCGGGCCGTCGGCGGCTCCGAGCCCGACCCTCGGCCGGGCCGCCCGCGACGGCCTGGAGGCGGCCGACGGGCTGCGCCGGCGACATGGGCGACGACTACCTCTCGGTCGAGCACCTGCTGCTCGCCTGGCCGACGAGCTCGGCGTCGACCGCGACCAGCTGCTGGCCGCGCTGCGCGAGGTGCGCGGCAGCCACCGGGTCACCTCGCCCAACCCCGAGGAGACCTTCCAGGCCCTCGAGAAGTACGGCCGGGACCTCACCGAGCTGGCCCGCCAGGGCAAGCTCGACCCGGTCATCGGGCGGGACGAGGAGATCCGCCGGGTCATCCAGGTGCTCTCCCGCCGCACCAAGAACAACCCGGTGCTCATCGGCGAGCCCGGCGTCGGCAAGACGGCCATCGTCGAGGGCCTGGCCAACCGGATCGTCGACGGCGACGTGCCCGAGGGCCTCAAGGACAAGCGGGTGATCGCCCTCGACCTCGGCTCGATGGTGGCCGGGGCCAAGTACCGCGGCGAGTTCGAGGAGCGCCTGAAGGCGGTGCTGAAGGAGATCACCGACGCCGAGGGCGAGGTCGATCACCTTCATCGACGAGCTGCACACCATCGTCGGGCGCCGGCGCGGCCGAGGGCGCCATGGACGCCGGCAACATGATCAAGCCGCTGCTGGCCCGCGGCGAGCTGCGCCTCATCGGGGCCACCACCCTCGACGAGTACCGCAAGTACATCGAGAAGGACGCCGCCCTCGAGCGGCGCTTCCAGCAGGTCTTCGTCGGCCAGCCCTCGGTGGAGGACACCGATCGCCATCCTGCGCGGGCTGAAGGAGCGCTACGAGGTCCACCACGGCGTGCGCATCCAGGACGCCGCCCTGGTGGCGGCGGCCGTCCTCTCCGACCGCTACGTCACCGGCCGCTTCCTGCCCGGACAAGGCCATCGACCTGGTGGACGAGGCGGCCAGCCGGCTGCGCATCGAGATCGACTCGCATGCCGACCGAGCTCGACGTGGTGACCCGGCGCATGCGCCAGCTCGAGATCGAGCGGGTGGCGCTGGAGAAGGAGACCGACGAGGCCTCGGCCGAGCGGCTGGCCCGGCTCGAGCAGGAGCTGGCCGAGCTGCAGCGAGCAGGCGCGACGCCATGACCGCCCACTGGCAGGCCGAGAAGGAGGCCATCGACGCCATCCGCGACGCTCAAGGAGCGAGCTCGAGGAGCGCCGCGGCGACGCCGAGCGCCTCGAGCGCGAGGGCGACCTGGCCGGGGCCGCGGCGATCCGCTACGGCGAGCTGCCCGACCTCGAGCGCCGGATCGAGGAGGCCACCGCAGGCGCTGGCCGAGCTCCAGGCGAGCCAGCGCTTCTTGAAGGAGGAGGTCGACGCCGAGGACGTCGCCGAGGTGGTCAGCCGCTGGACCGGGGTCCCCGTCACCCGGCTGATGGAGGGCGAGGTCGAGAAGCTCGTGCGCATGGAGGACGCGCCTGCACGCCGCGGGTCGTCGGCCAGGACGAGGCGGTCGCGGCGGTGGCCAACGCCATCCGGCGCAGCCGGGCCGGCCTGTCGGACCCCAACCGGCCCATCGGCTCGTTCCTCTTCCTCGGGCCCGACCGGCGTGGGCAAGACCGAGCTGGCCCGGGCGCTGGCCGAGTTCCTCTTCGACGACGAGCGGGCCATGGTCCGCATCGACATGAGCGAGTACATGGAGAAGCACACCGTCTCCGCGCCTGGTCGGCGCGCCGCCCGGGCTACGTCGGCTACGAGGAGGGCGGCCAGCTCACCGAGGCGGTGCGCCGCCGGCCCTACGCGGTGGTGCTGCTCGACGAGATCGAGAAGGCCCACCCCGACGTGTTCAACGTCCTGCTGCAGGTGCTCGACGACGGCCGCCTCACCGACGGCCAGGGCCGCACGGTCGACTTCACCAACGCCGTGCTCATCATGACCTCCAACCTGCCGGGCGACCCGGCCGACTTCTTCAAGCCCGAGTTCGTCAACCGCATCGACGAGATCGTGCGGTTCCGCCCGCTCGACCGAGGACGACCTGGCGGTCATCGTCGGCATCCAGCTCGGCCGGCTGCGCACCCGGCTGGCCGAGCGGCGGCTGTCGCTGGAGGTGACCCCGGCGGCCGAGGCGCTGCTGGCCCGCACGGGCTACGACCCCGACTACGGCGCCCGCCCGCTGCGCCGGGTGATCCAGCGCGAGGTGGAGGACCCGCCTGGCCCTGGCCCTGCTCGAGGGCCGCTACCCCGAGGGCTCCACCGTCGTGGTCGACGCCGACGCCGACGGTCGATCGTCCTGCGGTAGGCCGGCGCGGCGGTCAGCGGCTCCCGAAGCGGGCCCACGGGGGTGGCCCCGCCCCGCCCACCAGCCGGCCGGCCCCACCCGGCCAGAGCACCCGCCGAGCCCGAGTGCGGCGCCGGGCCCACGCGGAGCACCAGGACCGCCCCCACGGTGGCGCCGGCGAAGAGCGACACCACCGAGGCCAGCCGGTAGCCGATGGCCGGGTGCCGCCAGCCCAGGGCCGGCAGGTCGGTGAAGAGCCCGGTGAGGGCGGTGGTGATCACGTTGGTGGCGAAGTCCGGCACGGCGAGCTGCCGGACCGTGGCGTTCTGGACGCCCATCGAGGCCGACAGCAGCGCCAGGAGCGCGTAGGCGTCGGCGCGGCCCGAGCGGATGCCCGAGGTGGCCGCCACCACGAGCACCGGTGCCGCCAGGACCAGCTCGGCCAGGTTGGTGGTCCACAGGAGCCGGGCGCGGTCGGCCCGCCACCACCGGGGCAGCCGCCCGCCGGCCACCGCGCCCACGGCGAACCCGCCGAGCGCCGTGGCCGACGCCGCCACCGAGAAGCCCCGGGCGCCGGCCACCCCGAACCCCACGAAGACCACGTTGCCGGTCATGTTGGCCACGAACACCCGGTCCATGCGCAGGATGCTCACCGCGTTCCACCACGCCGGTGACCACCGTCATCATCACGAGCAGCGCCGGGAGCGGGCCGTGCCGGGGCTCGGCCAGGAACCGGCGGTACAGGGCACGCACCAGCCCGCCCGCCGGCCGGCCACCAGCGCGTGCCGTCACGCCCCGAGCCTACGGCGGCCGCCGCGGCCGCCGCGGCCGCCGCGGCCTACGATCGGCGCGCAGGCGGCGCCCCCCGTGCGCCTGGCGCGGGGAGGAGGTCGGGTGATGGCTGGGACCGGGGTGGTGCTCGACGGCGCCGTGGAGGCCGGGGAGGACGGGTCCTACCCGGTGACCAACCCGGTGCGCCCCGCCGAGGTCGTGCTGGAGGCGCCGGCCGCCAGCACGCGCAGCTCGACCGGGCGGTGGCCGCCGCGCGGCGGCGCGAGGCGCCGGCCTGGGCGGCGCTGCCCTTCGACGAGCGGGTGGCCCTCGTGACCGAGGCGGCGTGCACGGCGCCGCCGTGGCCGGTGCCGAGCTGGCCGAGCTGCTCACCCGGGAGCACGGCAAGATCCTGATGGAGGCGGTGTTCGACACCTCGACCGTCGGCGGGATGGCGGCGCCCTTCGCCCCCCTGGCCGCCGAGGCGCTGGCGCCGCGCACGGTGGCCGCCGTACCCGGGACCGAGGTGGTCCACGAGCCGGTGGGGGTGGTGGCGGCGGTCCTGCCGTTCAACTGGCCGGTGGCGGTGATGGCCAACAAGGTGCTGCCGGCCCTCCTCACCGGCAACACCGTCGTGGCCAAGGCCCCGCCCACCTGCCCGGGCGCCGTGCTCGGCGGCGGCGGCGGCGCTGGCCGAGGGGCTGCCCCCGGGCGTGGTGAACGTGCTGAACGGCCCCGGCCCCGGGCTGGGCGAGGCCCTGGTGGCCCACCCCGGCGTGGACCTCGTCTCCTTCACGGGCGGCCCGCGGACCGGCCAGGCGGTGATGGCCGCCGCCGCCCGCCGCACCACCCCGGTGGTGCTGGAGCTCGCGGCAACGACCCGGCGGTCCTGGCCCCCGACGTCACCGTGGACGACGAGCTGGCCGACCAGCTCGTGTCGGCCGCCTTCGTCACCAGCGGCCAGGTGTGCATGGCGGTCAAGCCGGTCTACGCCCCCGAGGCGCTCGTGGGCGAGGTGGTGGAGGCCCTGGTGGCCCGGCTGCGCCACCGAGGTGGTGGGCGACGGCCTCGCCGAGGGGGTCACCATGGGCCCGGTCCACCAGGCCTCGGCGCGGGACCGGGTGGAGCGCATGGTGGCCGAGGCCGAGGCGGCGGCGGCGCGGGTGCACCGGCCGGCCACCGTCCGCCCCGAGGACGCGGCCGCCGGCGGGTACCTGGTCGTCGCCGGCCCTCGTGGAGGCGCCGCCTCCCGGCGCGGCGCTCGGGCTCCTGGTGCTGTTCGCGTGGCGCTGGTCGCCTACGGCACCCGACGACGCGGTGGCCGCCGATCGCCCCCGGTGTTCGGCCTGTGCGCCTCGATCTGGACCGGCGACGTCGAGCTGGCCGCCGTCGAGGGGTTCCGGCTGGCGGCCGGCACCGTCTTCGTCAACTGCCACGGCATGGCGGCCATGGACTACCGCGACCCCGATGGCGGCTGGAAGGAGTCCGGCTTCGGCGTGGAGCTGGGCCCGGAGGGCATGCAGGCCCTGACCCGGCCCAAGACCGTGCTCACCCAGCCGGCCGACGGGCGCCGGGCGGTGACCGGCCGGGGCAGCCGCGCCCGCCTCCGCCACCCGGCGGCCCAGCCCGCCGCTGGTGCTCGGCACGAACACGTGCTTCGCCGTCAAGCGCTGGCCGGAGCCGGCCCGCTGGGCCGCCGTGGTCGCCGGCGACCTCGGCCTGGCCGCGTGCCAGGTCACCCTGGACCTCTTCGACCCCGGGCTGGAGACGGCGCCGAGCGCCGCCTACGCCGCGGCGGTGCGGCGGGCCTGCGAGCACGCCGGCGTGGCGGTGCACAGCCTCTTCACCGGCCTGGCCGCCTACTCCTCCAACCTGCTCCTCCACCCCGAGCCGGCGATGCGGGAGGCGGCGCACCGGTGGTTCGAGCGGGCGATCGAGCTGGGGGCGGCCGCCGGGGCGCGGGGCGTGAGCGGCTACCTCGGGGCGCTGAGCGTGGCGGACGCCGCCGACCCGGCACGGCGCCGGTCCCTCCTGGCGGAGCTGGGCACACGGCTGCAACGGCTCGCCGGCCGGGCCGCCGGGGCCGGGCTCGACCACCTCCAGATGGAGAACATGGTGGTGCGGCGCGAGCCGGGCTCGGTGATCGGGGAGATGCACGAGCTCGAGCTGCTCGCCGCCGGCTCGGCCGTGCCCTGGGTGCTCTGCCTGGACCTGGGCCACCCGTGCGCCCTCCGGACCGGACCCGGAGCGACGACCCGCTGGCGTGGCTGGCCGAGCCCTGGGCCCACCCGCCCATGCTCCAAATCCAGCAGGCCAACCGGGAGGGCACCACCACTGGCCCTTCACGGACGAGCGCAACGCCGAGGGCCTGCTGGCGGCCGGGCCGGTGCTCGCGGCCCTGGCCGCCGCGCCGGGGCCGCCGGTGCCGGGCCGGTGCACGCCTTCTTCGAGGTGATCCACGCCCCGGAGGCGGACGACGGCACCGTCCTCGCCGACCTCCGCCGCAGCGCCGAGCACTGGCGGGCGGCCCTGGCCGCCGCGGCACCGGGCGGCAGGACAGCCGGCACCGTGCCGGGGGACGGCACCGCGCCGGGCGGACGGCCGGCACGGCGGGCCGGTGACGGCCGCCGCCCGCCGCTCCCGGGGCGACCTGCGATCGGAGGTGGGCACCGGTTCATCGCCGACTTCCACCGCCAGGCCATGGAGTGGGTCCGGCGCCACCTGGCCGCCGCCTGGAGCCCGTACCCACCACCGGCGGGACTTGCCGCGCGGGTGGACGCCTCGGGCGGGCCCGTGCCGTGCCGTGGGCTCGCTGACGAGATGCTCGGCGGCGACCTGGTCGACGCCGTGTCGATCCTGGGGCCCAACGACGCCCGGCTCGACCACATGCGCGCCGTCCACGACGCCGTGGCCGCCGGGCGGTCGTCCGTGCGCGCCGTGGCCTGCGAGAAGCCGCTCGCGCCGCACCCTGGCGCGAGGCCCGCCAGATGCTCGACTGCGCAGACGGCCGGCCTCTACCACGGCTACCTGGAAACCAGGTCTTCGCGCCGCGCCGTCCAGCGGGGCCAGAGATCTCTGGCGCCGGGCCGTCCCCGTCAGCCGGCCGGCCCGTCCTGGCCCGCGCCTCCGAGGAGCACAGCGGCCCGCATCTGCCGTGGTTCTGGCAGGCCCGCCGGCAGGCGGCGGCGTGCTTTCCGACATGATCTGCCACAGCGTCGAGGTCGCCCGGTATCCTGCTCACCGAGCCCGGCGCCCCCCGCGAGCCACCTGCGCCCGGTCGTCGCCACCGGCACCACGGCCACCCTGAAGTGGGGCCGGCCCGGCCTACGTCGGAGAAGCTGCCCGGGCCATGGGGCGGCCGGTCGACTACCGCCGCCACCCGGCCGAGGACTTGCCCACGGCCAGGTCACCTTCGAGGACCCGGGCGGGCAACCCGGTGGTCGTCGAGGCCAGCACCTCCTGGGCCTACGTGGGCCCGGGCCTCCGCGTCGCCGTCGAGGTGCTGGGGCCCGAGTACGCCATGGCGTTCAACACGCTGTCCACCGGCCTCGGGTCTTCCTCTCGCGCGCCATCGACCGGCACCGCCGGCGAGGACCTGGTGGAGAAGCAGAACGCCGAGCAGGGCCTCATGCCGGTGCTGGAGGACGAGGCCGCCACCTACGGCTACGTCGCCGAGAACCGCCACGTGGTGGAGGCCTTCGCCGCCGGACGGGCGCCCGACGAGACCTTCGAGGACGGGTGGCCGTGCTCGAGCTGCTGATGGCCCTCTACCGCTCGGCCGAGCTGGGCCGCACCCTGGTGCCGGGCGAGGAGGACCTGGACGCCTACGTGCCGCCGGTGGCCCGTGGGGAGGCCCCGTGGCGGGGGTACACTGCGGCGTAATCCGTGGCGCACACGGAGGATGAGCGCGTGCCGGCAACCGTGGTCGTCGGGACCCAGTGGGGCGACGAGGGCAAGGGCAAGCTCACCGACCTGCTGGCCGGGGAGATGGACGTGGTCGTCCGCTACCAGGGCGGCCACAACGCCGGGCACCGCATCGTGGTCGACGGCGAGGCCTTCGCCCTCCAGCTCGTGCCGAGCGGCATCCTCTACCCGCACATCACGCCGGTCATCGGCAACGGGGTCGTGGTCGACCCCGCGCGTCCTGCTGGCCGAGCTCGACGCGCTGGCGCGCGCAGGGCGTCGACACCGCGCCGCCTGGTGGTCAGCGGCAACGCCCACCTGATCATGCCCTACCACCAGGAGCTCGACCGGGTGACCGAGCGCTACCTGGGCAAGAACGCCCTCGGGCACCACCAAGCGCGGGCATCGGCCCGGCCTACGCCGACAAGGCGGCCCGGGTCGGGCTGCGGGTCCAGGACCTGCTCGACCCCAAGATCTTCCGCCAGAAGCTCGACGTGGCCCTGAAGGAGAAGAACGCCGTCCTGGCCAAGGTCTACAACCGGCTGCCGCTCGTCGGCCGACGACATCGCCGCGCGCTACCTCGACGAGTACGCGCCCCGGGTCGCGCCCGATGGTCGGCCGACACGGTCGGCATCGTCCACGACGCCCTGGACGCCGGGCGCAACGTGCTGATGGAGGGGGCCCAGGCCACCTTCCTCGACCTCGACCACGGCACCTATCCCTTCGTCACCTCGTCCAACCCGGTGGCCGGCGGGGCCTGCACCGGCACCGGCCTCGGGCCGCGCGACATCGACCGGGTGATCGGCATCGCCAAGGCCTACGTCACCCGGGTCGGCGCCGGGCCCTTCCCGACCGAGCTGCGACGACGACGTCGGCGACCTGCTGGTCGAGCGGGGCCACGAGTTCGGCACCAACACCGGCCGCCGCCGCCGCTGCGGCTGGTTCGACGCCGTGATGGCCCGCCAGGCGGTGCGGCTCAACTCGCTCACCGAGATCGCGCTGACCAAGCTCGACGTCCTCGACACGTTCGAGACGGTCAAGGTCTGCGTCGCCTACGAGGCCGACGGCGAGCGCTTCGACCACCCGCCGTACCACCAGTCCACGCTTGCACCAGGTGACGCCCGGTCTACGAGGAGCTGCCCGGGCTGGCGCACCGACCTCACCGGGGTCACCTCGCTCGACGGACATGCCGGCGGCCGCCCGCGACTACGTGGCCTTCCTGGCCGACCAGATCGGCGTGCCGGTCGCGCCTGGTGGGCGTCGGGCCCGGGCGCGAGCAGTTCGTGTCCTTCGCCGCCGCGTGAGCGCCGGGCCGCCGGACCGTCTGCGTGGTGGGCTCCGGCGGGCGGGAGCACGCCCTGGCCCGGGTGCTGGCCCGCAGCGCCGACGTGGTGGTGACCCCGGGCAACCCGGGCATGCCCGGCGGAGCCCGGAGGGCCACCGGATCGCGGTGACCGCCGGCGCCGCCCGAGGAGGTCGAGGCCGACCTGGTCGTGATCGGGCCCGGAGGCCCCGCTGGTCGACGGCCTGGCCGACCGGCTGCGGGCGCCGGGGCGCGCCGGTGGTCGGGCCCGGGCGCCGACGGGGCGCGGCTCGAGGGGTCCAAGGCCTTCATGAAGGAGCTGCTGGACGAGGCCGGCGTGCCCACCGCCCGCTTCGGGGCCTTCGACCGACGCTCGACGAGGCGCGTCGGCTTCCTGCGCACCCTGCCCGGGCCCTGGGTGGTCAAGACCGACGGCCTGGCCGCCGGCAAGGGGGTCCTCGTCGCCGACCGACCTCGACGAGGCCGAGGCCGACGTGGCGGCCAAGCTGAGCGGGGCGGCCTTCGGCGAGGCCGGCCGGCGGGTGGTGGTCGAGGAGGGCCTGGTCGGGACCGAGTGCTCGCTGCTGGTCGCTGTGCGACGGCCGCCGGGTGGTGCCCCTGGCCCCGGCCCAGGACTTCAAGCGGATCGGCGACGGCGACGCCGGGCCCAACACCGGCGGGATGGGCGCCTACTCGCCGGTGCCCCGGCGTCGGCGACGACCTGGTCGGACGAGCTGGTGCGACGCGCGGTGGAGCCGCTGCGTGGCGCGCCCTGCGCGCGCGCGGGGATCGACTACCGGGGCGTGCTCTACGCCGGCCTGATGCTCACCGCCGGACGGCCCGCGGGTGCTCGAGTTCAACGTGCGCTTCGGCGACCCCGAGGCCCAGGTCGTCCTGCCCCGCCTGGCCGGGGACCCGGTGGCGCTGCTGGCGCGCGGTGGCCGACGGCCGGCTCGCGTCGGTGCGCGACGGCGCCGGCTTCGCCGGCGACGCCGCGGTCTGCGTGGTGCTGGCCGCCGCGGGCTACCCGGCGAGCCCCGCGACCGGCGACCCGATCGCCGGGCTGGCCGCCGACGGCCAGCTGGCGGAGCCGGTCGACGGGGTGACGGTGTTCCACGCCGGCACCCGCCGCGGCCGGCGCCGGCCGGCCCGTTCGTCACCGCCGGCGGCCGGGTGCTCGGGGTCACCGCCGCTGGCGCCCACGCTCGCCGAGGCCCGCCGGCGCCGCCTACGCCGGCGGCGGGCCGGATCGCGTGGCACGGGCGCCCAGTTCCGCGCGGCGACATCGCCGAGCGCGGCGCCGGCCGGGGCCGCGTGCGCCAGCCGGGCCGAGCCGGGCGTCGGGCGGCCCGGTGATCCCCCGCTACTGCCCCGCCGACATGGCGGCGCTCTTCAGCGACGAGGCCCGCATGGCCCGGTGGCTCGAGGTCGAGCTGCTGGCGGTCGAGGGCCTGGCCGCGGCCGGGGTGGTGCCCGGCCGCCGACGCCGCGGCCGTGCCGGGCCCGCGCCCCGGTGGTCGACGCGGCGTTCGTCGCCGCGGTCGCCGAGCGCGAGCGGGTCACCGACCACGACGTGGCGGCCTTCGTCGACGTGGTCCAGCGACGCGGATCGGCCAGCCCGAGGGCGTCGTGGGTCCACTACGGGCTCACCTCCTCCGACGTGGTCGACACCGCCCTGTGCGCCACCCTGGCCGCGGCCGGCCGACCTGCTCGTGGCGGCGGCCGACGGGCTGGTGGACGGCGCTGCGGGCCCGGGCGGTGGAGCTGATCGACGTCCCGGTGGCCGGCCGGACCCACGGCATGCACGCCGAGCCCACCACCTTCGGGGCCAAGTTCGCCCTGTGGGCCCTCCAGGCCGACCGGGACCGCCAGCGGCTCGGCGCGGCCCGCCGGCCGGGTGGCCGTGGGCAAGCTCTCGGGCGCCGTCGGCACCTACTCCAACATCGACCCGTCGGTCGAGGCCCACGTCTGCCGCGGCCCTCGGGCTGCGTGCCGGTGCCCGGCCACCCAGGTCATCGCCCGGGACCGCCACGCCGAGTACCTCTACGCCTGCGCCGTCGGTCGGGGCCACGGTCGAGCTCGATCGCCACCGAGGTCCGCCACCTGGCCCGCAGCGAGGTGGGCGAGGTCGAGGAGCCCTTCGGCGCCGGGCCAGAAGGGCTGCTCGGCCATGCCCCACAAGCGCAACCCGGTCCTCTCCGAGCGCCTCTGCGGCCTGGCCCGGGTGCTGCGCGGCTACCTCGGCGCCGGGCTCGAGGACGTGGCCCTGTGGCACGAGCGGGACATCTCCCACAGCTCGGTCGAGCGGGTGGTGCTGCCCGACGCCTCGCTGCTCGCCTGCTACGTGCTGCGCCGGGCCACCGGCGCTGGTCGTCCGGCCTGGTGGTCCACGCCGAGCGGGCGCTGGCCAACCTGACCGAGGGGTCCCTCGGGCTGGTCTTCAGCCAGTCGGTCCTGCTGGCGCTGGTGGCCGCCGGCCTGGCGCGCGACGACGCCTACCGCATCGTCCAGCGCGACGCCCGGCGCGGCCTGGGACGAGGGCCGGCCCTTGCGCGACGTGCTGGCCGAGGCGACCCCGAGGTGACGCTTCGCCGACGCGCCCTCGACCGCGCCTTCGACCTGGAGCGCTACCTGCGGCACCGCCGCCGCACCTGGAGCCCTCGAGGCGCTCGACCGGCGGGAGGCGCGGTGAGCGGGGGCCCTCGCCGCGCCGTCCGGGGCGGGGCCGTGACCGCCGCGCTCGTCCACTCGGGGAAGGTCCGCGAGCTCTACGACGCCGGCGACGGCCTGCTGCTGATGGTGGCCTCGGACCGGATCAGCGCCTACGACGTGGTCTTCGCCGAGCCCATCCCGGACAAGGGCCGGGTGCTCACCGCCATGACCGCCTTCTGGTGCGAGGAGCTGGCCGACGCTGGCGCCGGGCACCTCGTCACCGCCGACCCGGCCGAGATCGCCGCCGAGCTGCCGGCGCCGCCGAGCTCGGCGCCGGCGGAGCCGGCTGCCCGGGCTCGCCGGCCGGGCCGTGCTCGTGCGCCGGGCCGAGATGCTGCCCCTCGAGTGCATCGTGCGGGGCTACCTCGCCGGCCAGGCCTGCGACGAGTACCAGGCGTCGCGGCACCGTCCACGGCATGCCGCTGCCGGCCGGCCTGCGCCTGGCCGACCGGCTCGCCGAGCCGATGTTCACCCCCTCGACCAAGGCCGAGGAGGGCCACGACCTGAACATCGACTTCGCCGCGGCCGTGGACCTGGTCGGGCGCGGAGGCGGCCATCCGGGCCCGGGAGCTCTGCCTCGCCCTCTACGCGCCGGGCGGCCGCGCGGGTGGCCGCGGCCGGGCTCGTCCTGGCCGACACCAAGTTCGAGCTGGGCTACGTCGACGGCGGTGCTCTGCCTCTGCGACGAGGTGGTCACGCCCGGACTCCTCCCGCCTCTGGCCGGCCGACGAGGTGGTCCCCGGGACGCACGCCCGCCGGCCTTCGACAAGCAGCCGCTGCGGGACTGGGCGGCCGCCCAGGACTGGGACAAGCGCCCGCCCCCGCCGCCGCTGCCCGACGAGGTGGTGGCGGCCACCTCGGCGCGCTACGTCGGCCGCCTACGAGCGGGTCACCGGGCGCCGCCTGGCCGACTGGTACGGTGCGGCGGCGATGAGGTTCGCGGCCCGGGTCGAGGTGCGGCCTCGCGGCCCGGCATCGCCGACCCCGAGGGGGCCACCATCGAGCGGGCCCTGCCGGCCCTCGGCTTCGACGAGGTCGCGCGACGTGCGGGCCGGCCGGTCCTTCCGCTTCGAGGTCGAGGCCGACGACGAGGCGCGCGGCCCGCGGCGCGGGCCGAGGAGCTGGCCCACCGGCTGCTGGCCAACCCGGTCATCGAGGAGAGCCGGCTGGAGCTGGTCGCCGCCGGCGGCCGAGGCGCACGCTGATGACCGCCCGGGTCGGCGTGGTCGTCTTCCCCGGCACCAACTGCGAGCACGACGTGGTGCGCGGCCCTCGAGGGCCTGGGCGCCGCGGCCGAGCTGGTCTGGCACCGGCGGACCGACCTCGGGGCGTCGACGCGGTGGTCCTCCCGGGCGGCTTCGCCCACGGCGACTACCTGCGGCCCGGGCGCCCTGGCCCGCTTCTCCCCGGTGATGGAGGCGGTCGGCCGCTTCGCCGCCGCCGGCGGCCCGGTGGTGGGCATCTGCAACGGCTTCCAGGTCCTGACCGAGGCCGGGCTCCTGCCCGGCGCCCTGCAGAAGAACCGCCGACCTGCGCTTCCTCTGCACCACCGTGGCCGTGCGGGTGGCCTCGGACCGCTCGGTCCTCACCCGCGGCCTGGCCGGTCGGGCACCGAGCTGCAGGTGCCCGATCAACCACTTCCTGGGCAGCTACGTGTGCGACCCGGCCACCCTGGACGAGCTCGCGGCCGAGGACCGGGTGGTCCTGCGCTACGTCGAGAACCCCAACGGCTCGGTCGACGACATCGCCGGGATCGCCAACGCGGCGGGCAACGTGGTCGGGCTCATGCCCCACCCCGAGCGGGCGGCGAGCGAGCTCGCTCGGCTCCACCGACGGGCGCTCCGGGTGCCTGCTCGCGCTCGCTGCCTCGGCGCGGCCGACCGGCCGCCCGGGCCGCCTGAGTGAGGCCCGCGCGGCGCGGCTCAGCCCCTCGTGCGGGCGACGCTCGCCTTCTGCAGGACCGCCGCGCTGACCCCGGCGCTCCGCCAGGTGCTGTAGCTGATCCCCTTGCGCTGCGCCGTAGGAGCTGGGCCACCTTGACGAACTGCTTCTCGAGGCCGCTGAGAGTCCTGGATCTCCCCGGCCGCGGGCCAGCTCCTCCTGGAGGTCCTTCCGCTCCTGGATGCAGGTGCAGGCGCGACAGCGGCTCGGCCGCCGTCGAGCTGCGTCGTCGATGGCGGCGAGCTTCTTCTCGATCGAGGCCGGCGTGCGCCGCCGCCCCCGCCGGGGCCGGGAGGACTCCAGCGCCTCGAGGTACCGCCGGACGGCCAGTCCCTCCTCGCGGCCTTTCGCCAGGGCCGCCTTGTGCTCGTTGCTCATTGATCGGTGCTGCACTTGGTCTTTTGGTTCGCCATGGGCCATTCTCCATGATCCACACTCAAAAGCAAAGCACGATCGTCCCCTCTTGCCAAGTTTCTGGTGGGCTCTGGACACGACACCTTCCCGGATTGGTCCGGCAGGCCTGCGGCTACCTGCATGCAGCCCTTGCACGGCATCTCCCGGCATCGACGCCTCCCTGGCGCCGCGCTGCGCCGGACATGTCGCCGCTCTCCTCGGTCCGGCCGGTCCCGACGGCGCGGGCACCGGTGGCGCAGGGGTGCACGTGGAGCCGCCGCGGCGACGGCACGTACCGATCGGTCAGTACGATGACCGCTGGCTCGCCGGCCCCCGATTGCAGCAGATCGCAGAAGATCCAGGTGATCCGACCCTGGCGGACGACCCTGGGATGGCTCGCTCGGACCCTCTGCCAACGGCGCCCGCCCCGGCCGCAGGCTGTCCGGGCCGTTCGGGCGACCAGGCGCATGGACTCTGCGTCGGCCGACCTGGTCGAAGGACGCGGGCACCGCTGCCACGACGTGGTGACGGCTGCCGGGCGGCTGCAATGGCCGCCGCCGCCGGGCCCATCGGCGTTGGCCGGGGCCCGCCGTGCCGCGCCGCTACGGTGTGCGCCATGTGCGCCAGGCCGCGGACGGCGCCACCGACCGAGCCGCTGCACCGGGCCCTCGGGCTGACCGACGACGAGCTGGACCGAGATCGTCGGAGGTCCTCGGGCGCGCGCCCAACCACCTGGAGCTGGCCCTCTACGCGGTCATGTGGAGCGAGCACTGCTCGTACAAGTCGTCCCGGGTCCACCTGCGGCGGCTGCCCACCGAGGGCGCCGCGCGTGCTGGTCGGGCCCGGGCGAGAACGCCGGGGTGATCGACGCCGGCGACGGCATCGCCGTGGCCATCCGGATCGAGAGCCACAACCACCCCTCGGCCATCGAGCCGCACCAGGGGGCGGCGACCGGGGTGGGGGGCATCCTGCGCGACATCTTCACCATGGGCGCCCGGCCGCTCGCCGTCATGGACCCGCTCTTCTTCGGCCCCCTCGACGAGGCCCGCCAGCGCTGGCTGCTCGAGGGGGTGGTCGGCGGGCATCTCGGGCTACGGCAACTCGGTCGGGGTGCCCACCGTCGGCGGCGAGCTCACCTTCGACCCCTGCTACGCGCAGCAACCCGCTGGTCAACGTGCTGTGCCTCGGCGCGCTGCCGGTCGACCGCCTGGTGCTCGGGCCGGGCCTCGGGCCCGGGCAACCTGGCCGTGCTGCTCGGCGTCGACCACCGGGCGCGACGGCATCGGCGGGGTGAGCGTGCTGGCCTCGGCCGGCTTCGGCGGCGGCGAGGCGCGGGCGGCCGACGACGCCAAGCGGCCGAGCGTCCAGGTGGGCGACCCCTTCGAGGAGAAGCGGCTGATCGAGGCCTGCCTGGCCCTGCTCGACGAGGGCCTGGTGGTGGGCATCCAGGACCTCGGCGGCGCCGGCCTGGCCTGCGCCACCAGCGAGACGGCGGCCCGGGGCGGCGTGGGCATGGACGTCGACGTCGACGCCGTCCCCCGGCGCGAGCAGGGCATGGAGCCCTGGGAGGTGATGACGAGCGAGAGCCAGGAGCGGATGCTGGCCATCGTCACGCCCGAGGCACTGGCCGGCGGTCGCGGAGGTCTGCGCGCGCTGGGAGGTCCGGGCCACGCGTGGTCGGCCGGGTCACCGAGCCGGAGCCGGGCCGGACGGCGCGGTGGGCCGGCTCCGGGTGCGCGACGGCCTCGACGGCCCGGTGCTGGCCGACGTGCCGGCCGCCTCGCTGGCCGACGACGCCCCCCTCTACCACCGGCCGATGGCGCCGCCGGCCGACCTCGACGCCCGCCGGGCCGACGACCCGGCCGGCGACGCGGCGCCGCCGGGCGACTGCGGCGCCGACCTGCTGGCGCTGCTGGCCGACCCCGCCTGGGTGTACCGCCAGTACGACCACCAGCTCTTCTTGAACACGGTCGTCGGGCCCGGCGGGCGACGCCGCGCTGCTGCGGCTCGCCGGCCCGGGCCTGCCGCCGAGCGAGCGGGGCATCGCCGTCACCACCGACGCCGACCCCGCGGTGGTGCGCGCTCGACCCGCGGGCCGGGACCGCCCTGGTGGTGGCCGAGGCGCTGGCCAACCTGGCCTGCGTCGGGGCCCGGGCGGTGGCCGTGGTCAACTGCCTCAACTTCGGCAACCCCGAGCACCCCGAGGTGATGTGGCAGCTCTCGGAGGCGGTCGACGGCCTGGCCGAGGCCTGCCGGGCGCTCGGCCTGCCGGTGATCGGGGGCAACGTCAGCCTCTACAACGAGAGCGGCGGGGCGCGACATCGACCCGACCGCCGGTGCTCGGGGTGCTGGGCCTGGTCGAGCGCCTGGCCGGCGGCGCCCGCCGGGCGTGCGGCTGGTCGGCCGGGGACGACGGTGGTGCTGCTGGGCGCCCGGCGCGGCCGCCAGCGGCCCTCCCCACCCCCTCGGGCGGCAGCCGGTGGGCGGTGGAGCGGCGGGGCCGCGCGCGGCGGGCTGCTGCCCCCGCTCGACCTCGGCCGCCCACCGCCGGCTGGTGGACCTGGTGGCCGGGCTCGTGGGGACCACGGTGGCCGGCGGCGAGGCCGTGCTCGGCGGGGTGCACGACGTGTCCGCCGGCGGCCTGGGCGTGGCGCTGGCCGAGATGGCGGCGCGGGCGGGGGTGGGGCTGGCCGGGGACCCGGCGTTCGTCCCGGCGCCGGGCGAGCTCTTCACCGAGCTGCCGTCGCGGGCGGTGGTGGCCACCGCCCGGCCGGAGGAGGTGCTGGCGGGCGCGCGGTCCGCCGGGGTGCCGGCCACGGTGCTGGGGACGGCCGGGGGGGACCGCCTGGCCCTGTGGGGGGCGGCCGACCTCCCGCTCGAGGACGTCCGGGCGGCGTGGTCCGGCGCCCTGCCGTCGGCCCTGGGCGAGCCGGCGGCCTGAGGGACGGCGCCGGCCCGGTCAGCTCCCGGCCCGCTGCTCCAGCGCCCGCCGCAGGGTCCGGGCGTCCTCCGGCGCCATCGACCGCACGAAGCAGCCCGCCGCCCCGGCCCGGTCGTCGGCCTCCTCCAGGGCCCGGCGCATGACCGCCGCGGTGCGGTCCGCCCGCGTGTCGACCGCGGCGAACCCCGCCGCCCGGCCGCGGAGGGCGCGGCGCACCAGCCCCTTGTGGGAGAGGCGGTCGAGCACCGTGCCGATGGTGGTGGACGCGTAGCCGGGGAGCGCCCCGGCCACCTCCCGCCTGGTGCAGCTCCCGGCCCCCGGAGGTCCACAGCACCTCCATCACCTGCCGTTCGAGGTCCCCGAGGTCGGTCCGCAGGCCGCAGCGGCAGGTCTCGCCGCAGGCGCAGGGGTCGCAGGAGCAGTGCGGGTTGTGGCAGGGGCCGCCGGTCACGGGGCCATCATCCCGCGCCGGAAGGCGCCGATCGAGGCGACCGGTGCGGCCGGCACCCGCCAGCCCAGGCATGCGCCGCACCCGCACCGGCAGTGCCGGGGCCATCTAGAGCATCAGCACCAGCATGAAGGCCATCGTGACGCACATCGTCACGTGGCAGCCAACCTCGAGTGGGGACGCCTGCCAGGGCCGGGCCTTCCCCGCCGGCCCGGCGCCCGCGACGGCTGCCTCCGGCCCGCCACCTCCCGCGGCCACGGCCACGGCCAGGGGCCGAACCGTTGCCCGCCGCCCGACGGTGTCGAGCTGCCACACGGCCGAGGCGAGCATCACCACGACCAGGAAGAGGGTGAGCGAGGGGTCGCCGCCTCCTGCGGACGCGCCCGCCATGCCCATCCCCGTCATGCCGCCGCCCGCCGCCCCGCCTGCTGCCGGAGCCCCGGTCATGGGCATGCCGAGCCAGTACATGTCGAGCATGGCGCAGGCCATCACCGTGTGCGCCAGGTAGTGGCGTGCGTGGCTCCCCGCCCCCGTGGCCAGCGTGGCGACCCCGTAGCGCGCCAGGGCGGTCCCGGCCATCGCCAGGAACCACAGGGCCATCAGGCCGAAGACCACCTCCCACAGCGGCACCGGGAGCACGTTCCAGGCGGGGACGAGCATGCCCACCATGGCGAAGGCCATGAGGACGTGGCCGGCGTTGACGTCGTAGTGGGCCGGGCGACCGGTCCGCGCCGACTCGACCAGGCGGTAGAGGCAGTACGAGCCCACCACCATCATCAGCACGGCGAAGGCGTAGCCGAGCCAGCTCGGGTAGGGCATGGTCAGGCCACCTCCAGGGTCGCCGGGACGGCCGCCGCGACCGGGTGGTGGGCGGAGGCATGGCGGAGCGGCCAGTAGGCCAGCACGAGGAGGGCGAGCAGCGGGCCGGAGTTGGGGTCGGTCGCCCCACCGGCGAGCATCATGCCGAAGTTCTGGCCGAGCACCCAGATGGCGACCGAGAGCGTGGCGGCGAACACCAGCACGGCGCGGTCCCAGGGGCGGGGAAGGTAGACGGCGGCGGCCACCACCAGGAAGGAGGTGGCGAGGAGCGTGGCCACCAGCAGCCCGTGGTCGCCGACCCCCGAGGCCACGTGGCGGTCGAGGGCGTCCAGCCAGCCCGGCTCGCCTGTGCCCAGCCCGGCCACCATGTCGTGGATCCCCTCCGGCGCCCGCCCGGCGCCCAGGAGGCACAGGAGGGCCAGCAGGACCCAGGTCGCCGACCAGACGGTGCGTGCCGCCCGGGCGCCCACGGCGCCGGCCGCGGCGAACGGGGCCGGCCGGCTCCCGTTGGCGGGCCAGAGGAGTGCGGCCAGGAGGGCGTAGAAGAGGACCGCTCCCGGCCCCCCGGCCACCGGGGAGCCTGTGCCGTGGAGCACGCCGCCCAGCCCCTCGCCAAACCACCA
The DNA here is from genome assembly GCA_963755435.1 of uncultured Alphaproteobacteria bacterium. GTDB lineage: Bacteria > Pseudomonadota > Alphaproteobacteria > ATCC43930 > CGMCC-115725 > AP-15. The sequence continues at coordinate 1,093,003 of CAVWJX010000003.1, read as the reverse complement.
GACGCCGAGGGACCAGGCGATCGACAGGGCGAGCGCCGGCTTGATCGTGGGGCGCCAGGCGATGCCGAGCCCGATGGCCACCTGGATGAGGGCGAACGCCGTGTTGGTGGCGATCGCGTGGTGGGCGACCACGTGGGCGTTCCAGGTGATGCTGGAGGCGATCGCCCCCGGGTTGCCTGTGGCCATCCCGGCGAGCATCCCGCTGAAGCCGTTGGATTCCGGAGGTGAACATGAAGCCCTGGAGCTGGAGGACGCCGTCGAGGAGCCAGACGAACGCCAGGGCCAACTGCAGGCTGCGGTGCCAGTCCGGCGGCTGCCGGGCCGGTGCCGTCGTCGCGGGCGTGGCCTCCACGGGGCGGGGCTTGTCGAGCTGGAGCATCACGTCCCTTTCGGCGTCCGCTGGAAGGGCCGCTCCGGGCTGCCGGGCCGGTGCGGGCACCGACTGGCGGGCGAGAGCGACTACGTGATGTAGTACTACACATCGTCGTCCATGAAGTCAAGGGTGGCCCGGGGGTCCGCGGCGCAGGGTGCAGGTGGTCTGCGGGGTGCCGCGCCGCGCCACGGGGAGGGGGCCTTCCGGGCCCGTCCGGGACCCGGGTGGCGGACCGGCCGCGCCCGGCCGGCGTCCTACGACCGGACGGGGGTGGCCCGGTACCCCGCGGCCGTCACGGCGGCGCAGAGGTCGTCCAGGCGGTGGACGGCGGGGTCGTAGCGAACCGTGGCGCGGGCCGCGCCGAGATCGACCACCGCGCGGGCGACGCCCAGGTCCTCCACGAGCGTCTCCTCGATCAGGCCTGCGCAGGACTGGCAGTGCATCCCCTCGATGGCGAGCACCGCGACGTCGGTGAGCCGGTCGTCCGCCGCGCCCGTGCCCGCACCACCGTCCGTGCCCATGGCGTCCTCCTCGATGCTCGTCCGATCGCGACCGGCCGCCTCGCCGCCGCACGTCCCACCGTACCCAGGCGGGCCGGGTGACCACCACGGCGGCCTGCGGCGCCCGATGGATCCCCACGTGATGGTGGAGGTCGCCGGCAGGACGTCGGTCACGCGCGACGCCGACCCCCTGGCGACGGTGGAGCTCGACGTCGCCGGCATGCACTGCGGCGCCTGCTCCGTGCGGGTGGAGCGGGCACTGGCGCGGCTCCCCGAGGTGGCCAGCGCCTCCGTCAACCTGGCCACCGCCCGGGCCTATGTCGCCTATCACCCGGCGGCGTCGGGCGTGGACGCGCTCTGCCGGGCGGTCGAGGCCACCGGGTACGGCGCCGCGCCGGTGGCGCCCGGCGCCGCGGCCCCCGACCGCGACCGGGATCACCTGGCGGTCCGCCTGATCGTCACCTGGCCGCTGGCCCTGGCGGCGCTCTGCGTCTCGCTCCTCTGCTCGCAGTCACCGGGACCGGACTGGACCGTCCTGGTCCTGGCGACGGTGGTGGAGCTGGTGGGCGGCTGGCCGTTCCTGCGAGACGCGGCCCGGCTCGCCCGGCACGGCGCCACCAGCATGGACACGCTGGTGTCCCTGGGGACGCTGGCCGCCCTCCTGGTGAACGTGGTCTACGTGCTCGCCCTCGGTGGCCGGCACATCCACGTGGGCTCGGGCAGCGGTGCCGTGGCTGCCCGCCTGCACTTCGCCATGGCACCCATGATCGTCGCCATGCTCCTCACCGGCCGGACGGTGGAGGCCGCGGCGCGGCGCCGCGCCGGGGGGGCGCTCCGTGCGCTCCTGGCGCTCCGCCCGCCCGTGGCCCGGCGCGTGGCCCGGGCCGACGACGAGCAGGGCGACCTGGTGCCGCCGGAGAGCGTGCCGGCGGGGGCGCTGGTCCGGGTGCGTCCCAGCGAGACGGTCCCGCTCGACGGCGAGGTCGTGGACGGCTGGTCGGCGGTGGACGAGTCCATGCTCACCGGGGAGCCGATGCCGGTCGAGCGCGGTCCCGGCAGCCAGGTGGTCGGTGGTACCCGCAACGGCTGGGGCGCCCTGGTGGTCAGGGTGGCCACGCGGCGTCCGAGTCCGTGCTGGCCCGGCTCCAGCGCGTGGTCGACGAGGCCCAGCGCGAGAAGGCGCCCCTCCAGCGCCTCGCGGACCGGGTGAGCGGCGTCTTCGTGCCGTCGGTCCTGGTGGCCGCCGCGGTGACGTTCGTGGTGTGGTGGTTCGGCCTGGGCGAGCACGACGTGGCGGTGCTGAGCGCGCTCTCGCTCCTCCTCGTGGCCTGTCCCTGCGCCATGGGCCTCGCCGCGCCGGTGGCCATGATGGTGGGGTGCGGCCGGGCCTCTGCCCTGGGCATCTTCGTCCGCGGTGGCGACGTCCTCGAACGCCTGGCCCGCGCCGACGTCGTGGCCTTCGACAAGACGGGCACCCTCACCGAGCCGGGTGCCGTGGTGGCCGAGGCCCGAGGCGTGGACGGCGCGGCGGACGGTGAGGTCCTCGGCCTGGCGGCGGCGGTCGAGGCCGAGGGCGACCATCCCATCGCCGTCGCCGTCCGCGCCGCCTGGCCCTCGCCCGCACGCGCCGTGGGCGTGGAGGAGATCCCCGGCGTGGGCGTGACCGGGACGGTGGGCGGCGAGGTGGTCCGCGTCCACCGCCTCGCGCGGGACGCCGTGCCGCCCCGGCTCGCCGGCTGGGCGGCCGCCCGGTGGGCGCGGGGGGAGACGGTGGTGGCGGTCAACCGGTCCGGCTGCACCGTGGGTGGGATCGCCCTGTCGGCGCCCCTGCGGCCCGAGGCGGCCGGCGCGGTGGCCCGGCTGCACGAGCTGGGTGTCCGCACGGCGATCCTGAGCGGCGACAGCGAGCCGGCGGTGCGCTCGGTCGGTGCCGCGCTGGGCGTGGACGACGTCCGTGCCGCGCTGCCGCCCGAGGGCAAGGTGGACGCCGTGCGCGCCGTGGCGCAGGGCGGGCGCGGCGTGGTCATGGTGGGCGACGGGGTCAACGACGCGCCGGCGCTGGCGGGAGCCGACGTGGGCTGCGCCATCGGGAGCGGCTCGCAGGCGGCCCTGGAGAACAGCGACGTGGCGCTCATGGGCAGCGACCTCTACGGCGTCCCCGCCGCCATCGTGGTGGCGCGCCGGACCATGACGGTCATGCGGCAGAACTTCGCCTGGGCCGCCGGGTACAACGTGGCGGCCCTGCCGCTGGCCGCCCTCGGCCTCATCGACCCGCTGGTGGCCGCCGCCGCCATGGCCCTGTCGAGCCTCGCCGTGGTGGCCAACAGCCTGCGCCTCACGCGGATGGGCCGCGCCGGGCCCGAGACGATGCGGGCTCCACGGCGGCTCCACGGTGCCCGGGTGGTCCTGTCCACGGCCGTCCCGATCGTGCTCTTCGTGGCCATCGTCCTCGCCAGCGAGGCGGTGTCGCCGGCCCGCGGCCAGACGCTCCTCCCGGCGCTGCCCACGGTGACCACCGTCGGCCTGGGCCCGGAGGGCAGCGCACAGCTCTACCTGAACCCGAGCACCGCCGGGCTCAACCAGCTCCACCTGTTCATCTATCCCACCCGGCGGCGGGCGCCGATCACCGGAGTCCGGGTGACGGCCGGCCGGCCCTTGGGGCGGCCGCAGCTCGTCCGCTCGGTGCGCATCGCCTCGAACCACTACATCCAGTACGTCCTCCTCAGTCCGGGCACGTGGCGCTTTCACGTGGCCATGCGCGTGGGCGGCCGGCGGGAGTCGTTCTCCATCTCGCGGATCGTCCCGTGAGGCGCCCTCCCGGGAGCGGGCACCGCCGCGGGGCGCGCCGTGCCCGGAAGCTCGGGGCTGGCCTCGGCGGCGGTGCTCCTCGCCGCGGTCGTGCTGGTCCCGTCCCCGACGGGAGCCAGTTCCCCGGCGCCGGCGGGCCGGCACCCCTCGGAGATCGCCAAGATGGTCTGCCAGCGGAAGGCGGCCACCGAGATCCGGGACGCCCTGGGCGAGCAGGCCACGATCTCGGCGCCCACCTGGGCGCGCCACCGCTACGCCTGCACGTACCGGTACCCGACGGGGGCGTTGACCCTCTCGGTGCAGGAGCTCTCGAGCTGGCGCCAGACGTACCGCTACTTCGACCGCCTGGCCCGGTCGCTGCACAGGACTCGGTCGATCTTCGAGCTCGGCCAGGGCGCCTTCCGGGTCAGGAACGGCTCGGTCGTGGTGCGCAAGGACTGGAAGGTGCTGCTCGTGGACGTGAGCCGCCTTCCCGGCCGGTTCGGCTCGCCCCCCAGCTCGGCCTCGGAGGTGGCGCTCGCCGTGGCCGGGGTGATCATGGACTGCTGGCACGGTGACTGATGGCACGGTGACTGAGCGGTGAGCGGGCCCGGGGACCACCGGGACGCCGCCCGGGATGCCCGCCGGGTGAGCCGGCGGAGGTTCCTCGGCGTCTCCGGCGGCGCGCTGGCGGGCGGCGTGGCGGCGGGCGGCGCGCTCGCGGGCACGACGATCGCCGGTGCCGGTGAGCCCCGCCACGACACGGGCGCCGCGGAAGCCATGACGTCAACTGAGCCCTTCTACGGCGTGCACCAGGGCGGGATCACCACGCCGCCGCAGCGTCACGGGTTCTTCGCCACGTTCGACGTCACGGCCGGCCGCCGGGGCGACCTGGCGTCCCTCCTCCGCCGGTGGACGGAGGCCGCAGCCGAGCTCTCGCGGCGCGCCGGCTGCTCGCGGCCATGCACCGGCCAGGCCGGTGGCGGCCGACGGGGGCGAGGCGCGCGGCCTCGGACCGGCACGGCTCACCGTCACGCTCGGCTTCGGGCCGAGCCTCTTCGGCGTGGGCGCCCCGGACCGCTTCGGGCTGCGGTCCCGGTGGCCGATGGCGCTGGCGCCGGTGCCGCCGCTCCCCGGGGACCGGATCGACGGCCGCGCCGCTGGCGGGGACCTCACGGTGCAGGCCTGTGCCGACGACGCGATGGTGGCCTTCCACGCCGTCCACCGGCTGGCCGGAGTGGCCGGGAGCGCCGCCTCGGTCCGCTGGGCCCAGGCGTGCTTCAACGAGGCGGCGGTGGCCCGGGGGACGCCGCGGAACCTCACGGGCTTCAAGGACGGGACGTTCAACCCGACGACCGGCGAGGAACTGGACGAATTCGTGTGGGTGGGGCCCGGGCAGGGCGCGTCCTGGATGCACGGCGGCACCTACGTGGTCGTGCGGCGGATCCGCATCCTCCTCGCCGCCTGGGACGCGCTGCCGCCCGGCGACCAGGAGCGGGTGATCGGTCGCCACAAGGGCTCGGGTGCGCCGCTGGGGGCCCGGCGCGAGGAGGACCCGCTCGACCTGGCGGCCACCGACGCCGCCGGCCGGCCGGTGATCCCCCTGGACGCCCACGTCCGCGTGGCGTCGCCCCACGAGAACTGGGGCCAGACGATCCTCCGGCGGAGCTACTCCTACAACGACGGCGTCGCCCCGTCAGCGCCGGCCGCCGACGGGGGCCCGGCGCGAGGAGCACTCGACGCCGGCCTCCTCTTCGTCGCGTACCAGCAGAACCCCCGGCTCGGGGCCGTCCCGATCCTCGGCCGGCTCGCCCGCCACGACGCGCTCCGGCGGTTCACGGTGCACACGGCGAGCGCGGTCGCCGCCGTGCCGCCGGCCGCGCCCGGGCCCGGGCACTGGGTGGGCGAGCGGCTCTTCGACTGACCGCCGACGGCCGGGCGGCGCGCTCAGGCCGCCGGCCGGCGGGCCTCCAGCTCGTCCAGGACGGCGTCGGGGACCCGCAGGTCGCCCTGCCCGGTGCCGACGGCGAGATCCCCCTTCACCGTGCCGTGGTAGTCGGAGCCGCCGGTGGCCACCAGGCCGTGCCGGCGAGCCAGCTCGGCCAGGGCGGCGCGCTCGTCCGGCGTGTACCGGCCGTAGGTGGCCTCGATGCCGGCGAACCCCGACGCCGCCAGCTCGGCCACCGCCGCCGAGAGCGCCTGCGGCCCGAGGCCGAGCGTGAGCGGGTGGGCGAGCACGGCCACCCCGCCGGACGCCCGGGCCAGGCGGGCCACCTCGGCCGGCTGCACCCGCGCCTTGGGCACGTGGGCGGGCCGCCCGGCGGCGAGCCAGCGGTCGAAGGCGTCCGGCACGGACTCGGCGGCCCCGTGGCGAACCAGCACGGCGGCCACGTGGGGCCGGCCCAGGCTCTCCTCGCTGCTGGCCTCGGCCACCAGCTCGCCGTAGGTGACCTCCAGGCCCAGCTCCCGCAGGCGCTCCGCCAGGCGGCGGTTGCGGGCTACCCGGTCCTGGCGCAGCCGCGCCAGCTCCTCCTGGAGCGGGCCGCCGGCGCCCTCCACGAAGTAGACGAGCACGTGCGCGCTGCCGTCGCCGAAGGCGCAGGAGACCTCGCAGCCGGGGACCAGGTCGATCCCGAGCTCGCCGGCCCGTTGGCGGGCGGCGTCCAGGCCGGCGAGGGTGTCGTGGTCCGTGAGCGCCACCGCCGAGCACCCGGCCCCGGCCGCCAGCTCGGCCACGCGCTCGGGGGGGTCGGTGCCGTCCGAGCAGGTGGAGTGGGTGTGCAGGTCGATCACGCCTCCAGGACGTTAGCGGCGTGCCCCGGCGGGGGCGGGTGTGGGAGACTGGGAGGGCATCGAGCGAGCCGGCGGCCGGCGCGCGCCGTCCTGCGGCGCACCGGCACGGGGACAGTGGGGCAGAGGGCCAGACGGTGAAGGAAGCCTGCGGGGTCTTCGGCGTGTACGCGCCCGGGCGGCGGCGTGGCCCAGCTCACCTTCGACGGCATCTACGCCCTCCAGCACCGGGGCCAGGAGTCCGCCGGCATGGCGGTCAGCGACGGCGAGACGATCACCGTGGTGAAGGACATGGGCCTGGTGACCACGGTGTTCGACGAGCGGACCCTCTCCGGGCTCTCGGGCCACCTGGCCATCGGCCACACCCGCTACTCCACCCACGGCTCGTCGGACTGGACGGCCGCCCAGCCCGTCTACCGCCCCGTGGGCCGGGCCGGGTTCGCCCTCGGGCACAACGGGAACCTCACGAACACCGGCGCCCTGGCCCGCCGGGCCGGGATGCTGCCGGGCATGGTGGGCACCGACAGCGACGTGCTGGCCGAGCTGCTGGCCCAGGCGCAGCACGGCGCCGGCCGAGGGCGACACCGAGGCGCTCGCCCGGGCGCTCCGGGAGGTCCTGCCGGGCGCCGAGGGGGCGTTCTCGCTGGTGCTGCTGGACGCCGGGCGCCTCTACGGGGTGCGGGACCCCCAGGGCTTCCGGCCGCTCTGCCTGGGGCGCCTCGGGGCCGCCGACCGCCCGGAGGGCTGGGTGCTGGCCTCGGAGTCCCCGGCGCTGGACGTGATCGGGGCCACCTTCGTGCGGGAGCTCGAGCCCGGCGAGCTGGTGACGATCGACGGGGACGGGGCGTGCGCTCCGAGCAGCTCTTCCCGGCCGACCGCGTGGACCCCCACCTCTGCATCTTCGAGTTCGTCTACTTCGCCCGCCCCGACGCCCGCCTCTACGGCCGGGAGGTGCACGGGGCGCGGCGCCGGATGGGCGAGCTGCTGGCCGAGCAGGCGCCGGTGGAGGCGGACCTCGTGATGGGGGTCCCGGACTCGGGCGTCCCGGCCGCCGAGGGGTACGCCGCGGCGCAGCGGCATCCCCTACGGCCAGGGCCTGGTGAAGAACCGCTACATCGCCCGGACCTTCATCGCACCCGGACCAGCAGGCGCGGGTCGAACACGGTCCGGCGCAAGCTCAACCCGCTCCGGGACAACATCGCCGGCAAGCGCCTGGTGGTGGTGGACGACTCCATCGTGCGGGGCACCACCACCCGGGCGATCGTGGGCATGCTGCGCGACGCCGGCGCCGCCGAGGTCCACCTGCGGATCTCCTCGCCGCCGTTCCGCTGGCCCTGCTTCTTCGGCATCGACACGCCCGACCGCGACGAGCTGCTGGCCGCCACCACGGTCGCTCGACGAGATCGAGCGCGCCACCTCGGGGTGGACTCGCTGGCCTACGTCAGCCTCGAGAACCTGGAGGCGGCGATCGGCGTGCCGGGGGGCGGCTTCTGCGACGCCTGCCTCACCGGGCGGCTACCCGGTGCCCGTCCCGGTGGAGCTGCGCGGGCGGCGGCCGGCCCCCGGACGGGACGGTGGAGGGCGGCGGCGGGGGCGCTGGGGACGGCGCGCGGCGCGCGGCCGACGGGCCGGCGCCGGCCACGCTGCAGCCGGCGCTCCCCGGGGTCTGACGCGGCGTGGCGCGGCCCTCCCGGGACCACCGGCGGCGCCGGCGCCACCTACGCCGGCGCCGGCGTGGACATCGCCGCCGCCGACGCCGCGGTGGAGCGGCTGAAGGGCGTGGTCGGCGGCCACCGGCCGGCCCGGCGTGCTCGGCGGCATCGGCGGGTTCGGCGGCCTCTTCGAGCTGGACGCCGCCCGCTACCGCCGCCCGGTGCTCGTGTCCTCCACCGACGGGGTGGGCACGAAGCTGGCCGTGGCCCGGGCCGCCGGCCGCTACGAGACGGTGGGGATCGACCTGGTGGCCATGTGCGTCGACGACGTGGCGTGCACCGGCGCCGAGCCGCTCTACCTGCTCGACTACCTGGCGGTGGGCCGGCTCGACCCCGGGCGGGTGGAGCAGGTGGTGGCCGGCGTGGCCGAGGGCTGCCGGCGGGCCGGCTGCGCCCTGCTCGGCGGGGAGACGGCCGAGCACCCCGGGGTCATGGGCCCGGACGACCTCGACCTGGCGGGGTTCGCCGTGGGGGTGGTCGAGCACGACGAGCGCCTGGGTCCCGAGCGGGTGCGGCCGGGCGACGTGCTGGTGGGGTTCCCCTCGCCCGGCCTCCGGTCCAACGGCTACACGCTCGCCCGCCACGTGCTGCTCGAGCGGGCGGGGCTGGGCCTCGGGGAGTCCGGCCTGGCCCGGCGCGGCGCACGCCCTCGCCGACGAGCTGCTCCGGCCGTCCGAGATCTACGCGCCCGGCCGTGCTGGCCGCCGTGGCGGTCCGGCGAGGGCGCGGTGCACGCCTGCGCCCACGTGACCGGCGGCGGGATCGGCGGCAACCTGGCCCGGGTGCTGCCGCCGGGGCTGCGAGGCCGTGCTCGAGCGCGGGGCCTGGGAGGTCCCGCGGATCTTCGGCGAGATCGAGCGGCTCGGGAGGGTGGCCCCCGAGGAGATGGACCGCGTGTTCAACCTCGGGCTCGGGATGGTCCTCGTGGTGGCGGCCCCGGCCGTGGACGCGGTCACGAGCGCGGTGGCCGCGCACGGGCGTGCCGCCGTGGTGGTGGGCGAGGTGCGGGCCGGCGGGCGGGGTCACGGTCGGGTGAGCGGCACCGCCCACGGCGTGGCCTTCCCGGCGCTGCGCGACCACCTGCTCGCCCACTCGGTGCGGCGCGGCGACTTCGTGCTGAAGTCCGGCCGGCGCAGCACCTGGTTCATCGACTCCAAGCAGACCGTCTGCCGGCCGGAGGCGATGCTCCTGGTGGCCGACGCCGTGCTCTCGGTGGTGCCGCCGGAGGCCACGGCGATCGGCGGCCTGACCATGGGCGCGGACCCGGTGGCCTTCGTGGCGGCCGGGGTGGCGGCCACCCGCGGGCGGATGCTGAAGGCCTTCAGCGTGCGCAAGGAGGCCAAGGACCACGGCGGCGGCGGGCGCATCGCCGGGGCGCTGGATCCCGGGGACCGGGTGGTGGTCACCGAGGACACCGTCACCCGGGGGACCTCGCTGCTGGAGGCGGCCCACGCCGTGCAGGAGGCCGGCGCCGAGCCGGTGCTGCTGGTGGCGGTGGTCGACCGCGGCGGCACGGTGCCGGCGATGGCGGAGGCCGAGGGCCTGCCCTTCCGGGCCCTGCTCACCGCGCCCGACCTCGGCTTCCCCTACGAGGGCGGCTAGGGCCCGGCCAGCGGCGGCCGGGGCCCGGCGTGCCCGCGTGACGGGAAGGTTACCGATGTGCTTGCCGGGGGAATGAGCAATGTGCGCGCGTGCCCCGGCCCCGGCCCCGGCTCCGGGGAGACGGCTCCGTGGCGCGCCCGCACCCGGTCTCGACGGGCACAGGAGGGCGAGATGCACATGACGGGACGCATGCTCCGCCGCACCGCGGCCACCGCGGCCACGCTGGCCACCGGCGCCGCCCTGGCCACCGGCGCCGCCCTGGCGATCCCGGCGGTGGCGGGGGCCTCGGGCGGCTCCACGCCGAAGGTCTCGGTGAAGGAGCTCACGAGCACATTCAGCGCGATGACCAAGCTCAAGTCGCTCACCAAGCAGGGCAAGGGCAAGGTGGCGGCGATCCTGCCGGACACCACCAGCTCCACCCGGTACGTGGAGTTCGACGAGCCGGATCTCCGCAAGGCCATGCAGAAGGCCGGCCTGCCGACATCGGACATCATCGTGCAGAACGCCCAGGGCAGCGACACAACCCAGCTCACCGACGCCGAGACCGACGTCACCAACGGCGCCACGGTGCTGCTGGTGGACCCGCTGGACTCGGGGGTGGGGGCCAAGATCGAAAGCTACGCCACGTCCCACGGCGTGAAGGTGATCGACTACGACCGCCTGACCCTGGGGGGCAGCCGGGCGTACTACGTGAGCTTCAACAACGTGAAGGTGGGCAAGCTCATCGGCCAGGGCTTCGTGAGCTGCGTCTCGGCCTGGCACGTCAAGCACCCGAAGGTGATCGTCATGCACGGCGCCGCCACGGACAACAACGCCACCCTCTTCTACCAGGGCTACTACACAGGCGTGCTCAAGAAGCACGTCAAGAAGGGCCAGTACGAGGTCGAGGCCAAGACGGCCGACACCTGGACACCCACAGTGGCCCTGACCGAGTTCGAGTCGGCGTACACCGCGCACCCGGGGACCAACAGCGCCGTCATCCCCAACGACGAGACGGGGGCCCCGATCGTCAGCTTCCTCCAGGGCCACGGGGTGAAGCCGAGGACGTTCCCGACCACCGGCCAGGACGCCACGCTGACCGGCCTGGACAACGTGCTGTCGGGCTACCAGTGCGGGACCGTCTACAAGCCGATCTACCTGGAGGCCCAGGGCGCGGTCTCCCTGGCCCTCTACCTGCGGGCCGGCAAGACGCCGCCCAAGGGGCTGGTGAACGGCACGACCAAGGACACCACAGAGAACAAGAAGGTGCCGTCGGTGCTGCTGATCCCGGAGTGGGTCACCACCAAGAACATGAAGACAACCATTGTCAAGGACAACTTCGTCCCCACGGCAACACTGTGCGCGAGGAGCTACGCCGCCGACTGCACGGCCGCCGGCATCACACCGTAGGGCCGGCCCCGGCCCGTGGCCGAGGGGGGATGAAAGGGGCACAGGGGTCTTTGGACCCTGTCGGCCAGATGACGAGCCCGTGACAATCGGTTTGAGGCGACGGGTGGTCCCACCGCCTGCAGTGGCACCTCGGGTGTCTGGGGGGGTGCCGACCTGGACGAACGCCTGCACCCGGCCACGAGGACACAGGAGGGCGAAAGCCACATGAAGAGACGTACGCTCTATCGCACGGGCGCCGTGGTGGCCGCGTTGGCCACCGGGGTGGCCATGGCGGTCCCGGCGGTGGCCGGGGCCTCGGGCGGCTCCACGCCGACCGTGAAAGTGACACAGTTCACGAACACATTCAGCGCGATGACCAAGCTCAAGTCGCTCACCAAGCAGGGCAAGGGCAAGGTGGCGGCGATCCTGCCGGACACCACCAGCTCCACCCGGTACGTGGAGTTCGATGCGCCGGACCTGAAGAAGGCCATGCAGAAGGCCGGCCTGCCGACATCGGACATCATCGTGCAGAACGCCCAGGGCAGCGACACAACCCAGCTCACCGATGCCGAGACCGACATCACCAACGGCGCCACGGTGCTGCTGGTGGACCCGCTGGACTCGGGCGTGGGCTCCAAGATCGAGAGCTACGCCACGTCCCACGGCGTGAAGGTGATCGACTACGACCGCCTCACCCTCGGCGGGACCCGCGCCTACTACGTGAGCTTCAACAACGTGAAGGTGGGCAAGCTCATCGGCCAGGGCTTCGTGAGCTGCGTCTCGGCCTGGCACGTGAAGCACCCGAAGGTGATCGTCATGCACGGCGCCGCCACGGACAACAACGCCACCCTCTTCTACAAGGGCTACTACACAGACGTGCTGAGCCGTACTTCAAGAAGGGCACGTACACGTCCGAGGCCAAGACGGCCGACACCTGGACACCCACACTGGCCCTGACCGAGTTCGAGTCGGCGTACACCGCGCACCCGACAGCGAACTCGGCGGTGATCCCCAACGACGAGACCGGCGCCCCGATCATCAGCTACCTCCAGGGCCACGGGGTGAAGGCCAAGACGTTCCCGACCACCGGCCAGGACGCCACGCTGACCGGCCTCGACAACGTGCTGTCGGGCTACCAGTGCGGGACCGTCTACAAGCCGATCTACCTGGAGGCCCAGGCCGCGGTCTCCCTGGCCCTCTACCTGCGGGCCGGCAAGACGCCGCCCAAGGGGCTGGTGAACGGCAAGACCAAGGACACCACAGAGAAGAAGACAGTCCCCTCGGTGCTGCTGGTGCCCGAGTGGGTCACCACCAAGAACATGAAGACAACCATCGTCAAGGACAACTTCGTCCCCACGGCAACACTCTGCGCGGGGAACTACGCGGCCGACTGCACGGCAGCCGGCATCACACCGTAGGAGCGGTCGGGCGTGGCCCGTCCCCCCGGCCCCGGCGGCCGGGGGGCGGGCCGGGCCCGTCGCCGGACCGAGAGGCGAGGATGACGGGGAACGGCAGCGGGACGGACGGGCCCGGGGGAGCGGGAGGCGGGGGCGGTCCGCCGCTGCTCCGGCTGGCCGGGTTGTCGAAGAACTTCGGGCCGGTCCGGGCGCTGGAGGACGTGCGGCCTGGACATCCCGGCCGGGCAGGTCACGGCGCTGGCCGGCGACAACGGCGCCGGCAAGTCGGTGCTGATCAAGACCGTCGCCGGCCTGTGGCCGCCGGACGGCGGGCACATCGAGTGGGAGGGCCGGACGGTCCACCTCCACGGCCCCCGTGACGCCGAGGGCCTCGGCATCACCACCATCTACCAGGACCTCGCCCTCTGCGACAACCTGGACATCGTCCAGAACATGTTCCTGGGCCACGAGCCCCGGCGCCACGGGATCCTGGACGAGGCCCAGATGGAGCTGCGGCGCGCTGTCCACCCTGAAGGACCTGGCCGTCACGACGGTGCGCTCGGTGCGCCAGCCCGTGGCCTCGCTCTCGGGCGGGCAGCGCCAGTCCGTGGCCGTGGCGAAGGCGGTGATGGCCAAGGCCAAGCTCGTCATCATGGACGAGCCCACCGCGGCGCTGGGGGTCTCGCAGACCAGGATGGTGCTCGAGCTCATCGAGCGGCTCTCCAGCCAGGGGATCGCCGTGCTCGTGATCTCCCACAACCTGAACGACGTCTTCACCGTGGCCCACCGGATCGCCGTCCTCTACCTCGGCCGCCTGGTGGCGGTGGGGCCGGTGCGGCGACTTCGACCGGACGAGCGTGGTGGACTTCATGACCTCGGGCGCCAGCGAGCGCTCGTCGGCCGGCACGACCGGGCCCGGACAGGGGGCGTGACGTGACGGACGTCAACGCCGGGACGGGCGCAGGGCCGGGCCACGCGGGCGGCGACGGCGCGCCGGGCACGGGTGCCGCCGGCGACGCTCCCGCCCCCGAGGCCCCCGACGCCGCCGCGGCCACAGCGGTCCTCCTCCCGGCGGTCGCCGGGGCCACCCCGGTGATCGCCACATCGCTGGGCGAGTACGTGCGGGCCTGGCTCCGCCGGCTGCGGGCCGGGGAGAGCGGGGCCCTGCCGATCATCCTCGGCCTGGCCCTCATCGTGGTGATCTTCCAGATCCAGAGCACAAAGTTCCTCACCTCGGCCAACATCGTGAGCATCCTGGAGCTGGCGCCGATCTTCATCCTCCTGGGGCTGGGCGAGACCCTGGCGCTCCTCCTGAGCGAGATCGACCTCTCGATCGGCTTCGTCGCCGGGGTGGGTGCCCTCATCACGGCGGAGCTGATGGCCACGCCGTACTTCTGGCCGTGGTGGGCGGCCGTGGTGGTGGGGCTGCTGGCGACGGCGGTCATGGGCCTCCTCCAGGGGACCCTCATCACCCGCCTGCGGCTCCCCTCGTTCATCGTCACCCTCGGCGGCCTGCTGGGGTGGCAGGGGGTGATGATCTGGATCGCCGACATCGACAAGGCGGCGGTGGGCGGCGTGGTGCGCATCCCCACAACAAACGTGGTGTTCAAGCTGGTCAACGCCACCATCGCGCCAGCGGCGAGCTGGGTCCTGCTGGCCGCCATCGTCGCCGTCTTCGGGCTGTTCCTCGCGGTCCGCGACGGTCGCCGCCGGCGCGCCGGGCTCAGCGCCCCCCCGCCGAGCATCACGATCCTCACCATCGTGGCGGTGGCGGTGGCCAGCGCCGCCCTCGTCTTCGTCTGCAACCTGAACCGCGGGACGCCCACCTACCCGCTGCGCGGGGTCCCGTACGTGGTGGTGTTCGTGCTGGTGGTACTGGTGGCCTACACGATCATGCTCGGGCGCACGAAGTTCGGGCGCTACATCTACGCCATCGGGGCCAACCCGGAGGCCGCACGGCGAGCCGGCGTGAACGTGTCGTTCGTCCGCACGGCGGCGTTCACCCTCTGCGCGTTCACCGCCGGGCTGGGCGGGCTGGTGTACGCCTCCCGCCTCGGGTCGATCGGCATCGACATCAACGGCGGGACGCTGGTGCTCTACGCCGTGGCGGCGGCCGTCATCGGGGGGACCAGCCTCTTCGGCGGGCGGGGCAAGGCGGTGCACGCGCTCCTCGGCGGGCTGGTCATCGCCGCCGTCTACGACGGCCTGGGCCTGCTCGGGGTGAGCGCGGCGGGGCAGTACATGGCCACCGCCGTGGTGCTGCTGGTGGCGGTGACCGTGGACTCGGTGGTGCGGCGCCGCTCGCAGGCCTGAGCCGGGGTCCCGGCGGGCTCCGGGGTCAGCCGCTGGGCGGCACGCCGAGCGGCACGCCGCACTGCCAGCAGTAGTTCGCCCCGGGGCCGGCGGGCGCGGCGCAGGCCGGGCACCGGGGCGGCGGCGGGGCCACCGGGTGGGGCGGCACGGCGAGGGGCCACGCCGGGACCTCGGGGATCCGCTGCCAGGCCGCCAGGCCGAGCACCACCCACGCCAGCGCCCCCACGAAGGCGGCGAGCGCCACCGTGGAGCGGACGTCGCCGAGGGTGGAGGTGGGCGTGAACGAGACCGCGGCGTAGGCGGCCAGCGCCACCTCGTGCGCGGCGAGCGCCGCCAGGCCGGCCACGGTCGTGGCCACCGCACGGGAGGTGAGGAGGCGGCGGGAGCGGGCGGCCACGAGCACGCCGGCGAGGACGGCCAGGCCCACGGCGCCGAGGCAGGCCGCCACCACCCCGGTGGTGCTGTCCGATCGGGCCGGCGCCGGGAGGCCGCTGCCCACGGCCAGCAGCACCAGGCCACCCGCGGCCACCAGCCACGCCGTCGCCGCGCCGGGCGACGCGGCGACGGGGCTCCGCTCGGCCATCGAGGTGCGCGCGGCGACGACCACGAGGAGCGCCGCCCACGCCCCGAGCCCCAGCGCCGTCAGGATGTCCCCCGCTGTGGAGCCGCTGGCGGCGACTGTCACGAGCCCCCCCAGCACCAGCAGGAAGGTCGCGGCGGCGGCGGCCCCCAGCTCCATGGCGAGCGCCCGTCGCCCCGCCACCACCGTCCCCCACCCCACCATGGCCACGGCGGCGAGCGCCGCGGCGAGGCCGGCCACGTCCACCCAGCCGCCGGCGGTGATCAGGTGGTGGGAGGTCGGCAGGTTGGCGAGGGAGAGCACCACGGCGCCGGCGCCCTCGAGGATCCCCCCACCGCCAGCATCCCGGCGGCGACCACGAGGGTCACGAGCGCGGCCCGCGACCGGGTCACGGCGGCGAGCGCCAGGCCGGCCCGCTCCGCCGGCGCCCGGCGCGGCGGCCCGCCCAGCGGGATCCCGGGGGCCGGCCCGGGAGCGCCGCCCGGCGGCGGGGCCTGCCCGGGCCCGGCGGCTCCCGGCGGCGGGAGCGCCCACGGCGGGGGTCCGCCGTGGCCCGGCGGGGGTCCGCCGTGGCCCGGCGGGGGTCCGCCGTGGGGCGGCGGGGGTCCACCGTGCGGGGGTGGCGGCGGGGCGGGCATCGACGTGGGCGGGTACCATCTCCCGTCGCTGGCGAGCCACCAGCCGGGCCCGCCGCTCACCTCCGCCATGGTCACGCTCCCTGGCTCGTCACGTCCGGCTCGCCGCGCCGCGGCAGCCTACCGAGCCGCGCCCGGGACCGGGGGTCGCCGGGCGGTGCGGCCCGGGGCCGCGCTCGTGCGGCGTGGCGCCGGCCAGCCCTACGGCCGGGCGACCATCTCGAAGATGCGGGTCCTGGCCTCGGGGACCCCGGGGTACGGGTCCTCGCGCCAGAACCGCATGCCGATCTTCTCCATCACCCGGCCCGAGGCCGGGTTGTCCGAGTGGTAGCGGGCGATCACCCGGGGGAGCGCCAGTGGGCCGAAGGCGAAGGTGAGGGCCTCGCGGGCGCCCTCGGTGGCCAGCCCCCGTCCCCAGTGCCGGCGAGCGATGAACCAGCCCAGCTCGCTGGAGGGCATGATCTCGGGCGGTGTCCAGACCTTCGTGACGCCGAGCCAGCCCACGAAGTGGCCGGTGTCCCGCAGCTCCACGCCCCAGAAGCCGTAGCCCTCCAGGCCCCACATGTCCACGTGCCACTGGAGCCACGTCCGGCTCTCGTCCGCGGTGTAGGTGTGCCCGTCCTCGAAGTAGCGCATCATCTCCGGGTCCTGCTGGAGGGGGAGGAGGTCGTCCGCGTCCGTCATGGCGAGCGGGCGGAGGCGGAGGCGCTCGGTGTCGATCTGCACGGCACCCGTCTACCACGCCGGCCTGGGCGGGGCCCGACACGGCGTGCGGCGCGTCCGAACCCCGAGGCCGTTGCCGGCATCACCAGCGGTCTCGCGGGTCCCGGTTGGTCGGGGACGGCGGGGCGTCGGCGATCATGGTGAGCACCTCGGTCGGGACCCAGTAGGCGCGGCTCCCCCACCCGAACGTCCCGACCTCCCTCAACCACCCTTGCCCTTCGAGCCGCCGGACGAGGTTGAGGGCGTCGGGCTGGCTGATGTCGAGCTGTTCCCGGGCCTGGCGGGCAGGCCCGGGATCATCCGGCCAGTGGCGTTGGCTTCCGGCACCTCGCTGAGCGACGCCTGGGTTCTCTCGATGCGCGAGCTGGCCACCGCCTCTCGGGTGGCGTAGGGACTGACGAGGAGGTGGGGGTTGTGCAGCAGGCGGCCGGCACCGGCCAGCCGGCCGAGGCTGGCGTCGGCCCCGGAGAGGGCGAGCACGGTGTCCGTCGTACCGATCGATCCTGCCTTTCGGAAGGTCGTCCCGACGACAGCCGGTCTGTCCCACGCACGGTTCCCGGTGGCGAGTGGCACGTTGGCAGGTGGCGACGGTACGGTCACCGGCGCGCCGGAGGTCCCCACCTCCAGCTCCCCTCTACGGGGCAGCCCGCATTGCTGCGATGCCGGCAGCCATCTCGGATGCCCCTTCCGGGTTGGAGAACTGCCAGATGAGCATGAGGCCGTTCGGGGCGGTGATGACCACGTCGCCGTAGAGGAGGACCGGGATTTGCCGGTTGTTCTTGAAACGCCGGTCCGGGCCTCCCTTGACGTTCACGTAGGTCCAGGTCGTGCTCACCTGGCGACTGTCCCTGGGAACCGGGCCGGACTCGATGAACCGTTCGGGACGGCTCCCGACCTGTGCCTCCCCGTAGGCGACCTCGGCGTAGCTCTTCCCGTCCTTGACGAGGATGCGGTCCGGGAGCAGGTAGACGCTCCGTGCCTTCGATTCGACCGAGGGAACCGAGATGTTGGTCTTGAGGACCTTGGGTCCCCTGGTGGACAGGCTGATGGGGACGCGTTTGACGATCGATGACGCACCGGCATTGACCTTGTGCTGGTAGGTGGTCCGGACGGCACCGCTGGCCACGACGTGCCAGACCTTGTGACAGGACATGGCACGGCCAAATCGGTCGTTGAGGGATTGGTACTGGCCGGCCACCTGATCGTTGACGTCGTAGAAGACGACCACAGATCGGCGGGCACCGTCCCACTGGTGGAGCCAGAGTGCCCCGGCTCCCGTGACCAGGAGGACGATCCCGCCGGAGATGGCGGAGCGCCCGAGGACGGCCAGGGCTACGACCAGTCCGAGGATGGCGAGGACCGGTGCCAGCGCGATCCGTCTCTCGGCGGCGTTGATCTGGGCCAGGAGCTCGCTGGACGAGGAGGACGACATCTGGAGGGCGGTGGCTCCGGCCACGTCGTCGAGCAGCACCTCACTCGGTGATGGAGCTGATGCATAGCCGGGATTGGCGAGCGGATCGCGGTCGGCGAGGGCCGCTTCGAGGCCGACGGCTCGGCGGGCGGCCTGGTTCCCGTGGGCTCCGAGGCGGGCGCCTCGCCGGCCGGGTCGCGCGGCGACGGCCTCGGGGACGATGAGGTTGACCGGGATCAGGTAGTCCCGTCCGTCGACGACGGTGGACCGTTCCCAGGCCCCCGGTTCGAGATGGCCTCCTTCGTGTCGGTGGAGGGTGAAACCAGCAGCCTCCATGGCGTCGCCGAGGCGGGGGTCGTTGCCGAGCCGGGTGGGGTCGAGGGCGAGGTCCCCGTCGGTGGTGAACGGTGCGATGGCGAGGTCGGTAGAGCCGGTACGGAGGTAGACGGCCTGGGCGCCGGCAACGATGACGGCCGACCCGTGGGGCCGGAGTGCCGCGAGCGCGTCGAGCAACACCCGTCGGGCGGCGACGGACTCCGGGTCGTAGGGGGAACGGATCATGGGAGGTCGTGGAGGGAGGGGACCCGCCACGCGGGGTTCGTTGTCCCGCATCCACTGGAGGAGAGCCTCGCCCTCGGCCGGCATCCGGCCGGTACCGGTGAGGCAGTCGACGGCGAGCTGGGAGGGTCCGACGGTGGGGACGGGGGCTCCGGCCAGGGGCCGTTCCCACACGACGGGGTCGTAGGGACGGAGGAGGGCGACGTCGGCCCCGTGGTCGGCGGCAAGGAGGTTGAGGGTCCCGGCGAGCCCGTCGGGATCGTCGGTGTAGAGGAGGAGGAGGGACGGTGCAGCGACCGGGGCCAGGGCCGTGGCGGCGAACGAGCCGGTGAGCGACCAGCGGGGGGCATCCGACTGCTGTGCGAGGTCGTCGAGGACCCGGCGGCCACCGTTGGGTGCGACGTAGGAGCGGGCCTTGTTCATCTTGAGGATGTCGTAGCTCTGGGCCCAGCGGGTGATGAGGGCGGTGGGATCGGTGCCGGTGACCTCTCCCCGGGAGCCGCGGTCGATGAGGGCCTGGGCGTCCAGGGCGGCGAGGAGCTGGGACACCCAGCCCGGGTTGAGGCCGGTGGCGCCGGCGAGGTCCCGCACGCCGTAGGGGGGGGCGACGTCACAGAGGAACCGGATCAACCGGCCGCTGCGGGCACCCCGGAGGCCGATGGTGCCCCGCTCCCTGGGTAGGGGGTTGGTCCGGGCGCCCTCGGTCAGGACGAACACGGGGACATGGGGGGCGGCGATGCGGGCGTTGCCGGTGAGGTCGAGGTAGCTCCACCCGGCCTCGGTCAGCAGGTAGCGGCTTCGAGGTGAGAGCCACGGGGCGATGAGGATGAGGTTGACCTGCGAAAAGGTGCGGAGCCTCTGGGAGAGCGGGTCGGCCGTCACCCGCTGGATCTCCCTCGGGGACGACGTCAGGCGAACCTCGGGGAGGAACGTGGCGGCTGGGCCGCCCGGGGCCTGCAGGACGAGCTGATCGTCGGAACCTCGCCCCGTGCTGACTCGTTGGACCTTTACTGTCCAGTCGTTTGGGATGACGGCCCGCAGGGCGGCCACGACCTGATCGCGAAGCTGCTCCTCGTTTGTGACGATGTTAGAGACCACAACTCATAGACTAGCCGATGTGTTTGGTAGAAGTTGTCGTTTGTGATCATCACAAACGGAGAGCATCCTCAAACGGTACCCGTGCGACCCTGCCTCCCTGGAGGAGCCCGGCGGGAGGGCGATCGGTCGCCCTGTCGCCGGAGGTCGCTCAACCGGGCGCGGCCGTGGACGATCGAAGGAGGGGGTGAAGCGCCACGGCTACGAGCCGTTGTGACTCCGGTGCTGCCCGGTGGTCGGGACCGGCGTCGATCCGGTGACCTCGCGCTTTTCAGGCGCGCGCTCTGCCAACTGAGCTACCCGACCCTTCGGCCAGGCTACCGGAGCGCACTGCCCGGGCCTGGTGGCGGACCTGACGGGATTTGAACCCGCGACCTCCGGCTTGACAGGCCGGCGTGCACTCCTAGCTGCACCACAGGTCCTCGATGGGCTGTCGCCGCCCGGCCTCCCGGCCCGGCGGGCCGTGTCCGGCATGACGGCCCGGGAGGGTGAAGTCCCACTATAGGCCACGCCTCCGGCCCCCGAGCCGGGCCGGGCGCCTGCCCCTCCCCGCCATGGGGTCCACCGCTCGGCCGGCCGCAGGGACCACCATGGGGAGCGTGGCGCTGCTGGCTCACTACTCCACCAGGTCGCTCTCGCCGTGGGCCGCCGGGGAGCCGGTGTTCGTGGGGGGCCCGCTGCGGGCGCGTGAGGACGGGGTCTGCCCCGCCTGCACCACAACGGTCCTCGCCGGCGACCGCATGGCCCGGGTGGCGGCCTCCGGGCGCTGGTGGGTGGTCCACGAGGAGTGTGCCGCCGCCGTCACCGGCGGCTGACGTCCCCGGCCGACGTCCCCGGCCGAGGTCCTGGCCGGGAGACGGGCCATAGGACGCAGCCCGCGTCCCGCACCGCCACCCCGCGGCGCTGGGAGGTCGGGGCCGGCGCCTCCGACGGTGCCCCCAACGGGATTCGAACCCGTGTTACCGCCTTGAAAGGGCGGCGTCCTGGGCCACTGGACGATGGGGGCGGTGCCGGCGCCCCGCGCCACGGACGCCGGAGGACCGTTCCCCGGGCACGCTACCAGCCGACCGTGGCGCCCCCGGTTGCCGCCCGGGAGGGCGCGGGCGCAGGGCGGGCGCCGTCCCGTGGTGGCCCCTCCCCGTGCTCGGCGACCGCCGCGGCCGCAGCGACCGCCGAGCCCGCACCGGCCGCCGCTGTGGCCGGCACCGGCGCCGGCACGAACGCCGGCTCGGGCGGGTGGTGGGTGAGGGCCAGGACGAACTGGGTCGACCCCGATCACCAGGGCCGTGGCCCCGAGCACGTGCAGCTCCACCAGCAGCGCCGGCAGGTGGGTGAAGTACTGGGTGTAGCCGACGCCGGCCTGGAGCGACCAGGACCACCACCAGGATCCGCCCGGCCCGCCGCACCCGTTCGGGCACGTCGACGGCGTGCAGCGCCACGGCCAGGGCCAGGGCGAAGCCCACCAGGAAGCAGCGCCAGGCGTGGCGTGCAGCTCGGCCAGCGTCCGCAGCGAGACCGGGATCCGCTTGGCCACGCACCTGGCCCTGGGACGACCCGGCGTCCGGGCCGGCGCCCGTGGTGGCCGAGCCGGCAGCCAGCACGAGCGTGAGCAGCAGCACCATGAGCCGGCTCATGCAGGCGCACCGGCCGGGGGACCAGCAGGCGGCCCGAGCCGGGCGAGTAGTCGCGTGCTGGCCCGGTGCAGCAGGACCACGGCGTCGACCACCAGCGAGCAGTGACGCCAGGAAGTGCACCATCACCAGGTAGGGGTTGAGCTTGGTGTAGACGACGATCCCGCCCATCACCGCCTGGAGCAGGACGCCGGCCACCAGGCCCAGCGAGAGCCAGACGAGGTCGCGGCGGAACGGCCGGCGGCGCAGCGACGGCCAGCAAGGTGGCGGCCACCACCACGGTGAGGACCACGGTGACCATGCGGTTCCCGAACTCGACCAGCGAGTGGAACTGGAGCGGGGGCGTCAGGTGGCCGTGGGTGCAGTCCGGCCAGTCGGCGCAGCCGAGGCCCGAGCCGGTGAGCCGGACGGCGGCGCCGGTGACCACGATGAGCGCCACCATGACCAGGGACGCCACGCAGAGCCGCCGGAAGGCGGCGGCGGGGACGGTCGGCAGGCGGCGAGCCCAGCCGGTGCCGCCGGGAGCGGTGGTGCCGGACACTCGGGCCCATGGTACCGGCGCCGGCCGGAGCCCTCACCCCGGGCCGCGACGGGCACCGGGCCCGCGGGTGCCTGCCCGGCCGCCACGGGCGCCACCGGGCGGGCACCTGCTCCGGCCGACTGCTTGGCTGCGGGGCCGGTGCGGCCGTAGGCTCTCGGCGATGGCTTCCGAGGCACCAGCCCTCCGGGGCTCCGGGCCGCCGGGGTCGCGGCTCGGGGCCTACGTGGCGCTGACCAAGCCGCGGATCATCGAGCTGCTGCTCGTCACCACCCTCCCCACGATGGTCGTGGCCGAGCGCGGGCCTGCCGTCGCTGGGCCTCGATCGTGGCCACGCTGGTGGGCGGCGCCCTGGCCGCCGGCGGTGCCAACGCCGTCAACATGTACGTGGACCGGGACATCGACCGGCGTCATGCACCGCACCCGGAACCGGCCGCTGGTGACCGGGGCGGTGACCCCCCGGGCGGCGCTGACCTTCGCCGTCTCGCTGGAGATCGCTGGCCTTCGTCGAGCTGTGGCGGCTGGTGAACCTGCTGTCGGCCGTCCTCGCCGTCTCGGCCACCGCGCTTCTACGTGTTCGTGTACACGCTCTGGCTGAAGCGACGCTCCACCCAGAACATCGTGATCGGCGGGCGCCGCCGGGGCCGTGCCCGTGCTGGTCGGGCTGGGCGGCGGTGACCGGCAGCCTGGCCTGGCCGCCGGTGGTGCTGTTCGCCGTCATCTTCATCTGGACCCCGCCGCACTTCTGGGCCCTGGCCGTCCGCTACCGGGACGACTACGAGGCGGCCGCACGTGCCCGATGCTGCCGGTGGTGGCCTCGCTGCGGCGGACCACCCGGGAGATCCTCCTCTACACCGTCCTGCTGGTGGCCGTGACCCTGCTCTTCGCGGCCGTGGCCCACATGGGCGCGCTTCTACACGGCGGCCGCCGCCGTGCTCGGGCGCGGTCTTCCTCGCCATGGCCGGCCGGCTGTGGCGGCGGGCCCGCGCCGAGCCGGGCCACGGCCCGCGACGCCATGCGGCTCTTCGGCTACTCGATCACCTACCTGACGCTGCTCTTCGTGGCCATGGCCGGGGACATCCTCGTCCGCTACCGCTGATGGCGGAGGCCGAGCCCCCGGAGACCAGCCCGCCCGCAGGAACCGGATCCGAGCAGGCGCCGGCATCCGACGGAGCCCCCGAGCCCGGGCAGGTCCCCGGGCCCGACCAGGCGCCCGGATCCGAGCAGGTCCCGCGTCCCCGACCGCGCCCGACCTCGCCGCGGCCGGCGGACCGACGCGGCCCCGGCGGCCCCGGCCGGTCTTCCTGGTGATCGGGCTGGTGCTGGCGGTGGCGCTCGGCATCGGGCTCTTCACCGGGGTGGGCACCGGCGGCTCGGGGGGCCGCCCGGCAGCCGGCGACCCGGTGCCGGCGTTCTCCCTCGCCCGCGTGGGCGGCGGCGGCACGGTGGGCGTGCCGGCCGACGGCGGCGGGAACGGCAGGCCGGCGGTCCTGCTCTTCTTCGCCAGCTGGTGCGAGCCCTGCCAGGCCGAGATGCCGGCGCTCGCCGCCGCCTACCGCCACCAGCAGCGGCAGCACAGCCGGCTGCCGCCACAGGTGGCGCTGCATCGGGGTGGACGGGCAGCGACCCCACAGCCACAGCGCGAGCGGTTCGTGCGGCCGAGCGGGGTCACCTTCCCGGTCGGGCGCCGACCAGCGGCTACACAGTGACCGACGGGCTCTTCTACTTCACCGGGCTGCCCGAGACGGTCTTCGTGACCGGCGACAGGGACGATCGCCGAGATCCACTACGGCGCCCTCTCCGCCGCGCAGTTCGTGCGGTGGCAGCACCGCCTCCTCACGGGGGCTGACCTGCCGGCCGGCCCCGGGGCTCACGCCCGGCGGCAGGCCGTCACTCCCAGCGGAAGGTGAGCGCGGCGGCCAGCGGGCGCCGCCACGGCCCAGACGCCGAGCACCACCCACGCCTCCGCCGGGCACCGGCGGTCCCGGTGCCGAGGGCGGCGTGCAGCCCGTCGGAGAGGGCGGCCGCGGCAGGGCCCGGGCGACGTCCGCCAGCGCGGCCGGGCAGCTTGGCCAGCGGGACCACCATCCCGCCCAGCAGCAGGAGGACCAGGTAGAGGCCGTTGGCCGCCGCCAGGTTGACCTCGGCCCGCAGCACGCCGGCCAGGAGGAGCCCCAGGCCGCCGAAGGCCACCGTGGCCAGCAGCGCCACCGCCAGGGCCTGCCCGGCGGCGGCGCTGCCGCCCGTGCCGCCGGGGTCCCAGCCCAGGCCCAGGCCGACCGGCACCAGCACGGCCGCCTGGACCACCTCGACCAGCAGGACGGTGGCGATCTTGGCCCCGAGCAGCCGGGGCCGGCCCGAGCGGGGTGGCGCCCAGGCGCTTGAGCACGCCGTAGCCGCGCTCGAACCCGGTGGCGATGCCGAGCGACACCATCGCCGTCGACATGACGGCCAGGGACAGGATGCCCGGGACGAAGAAGGCGACACCGGCTGGGCGCTGCCGGTGGACACCACGTGGACGGTGGAGAAGAAGACGAGGAACACCACCGGGATGCCCACGGTGAGCAGCAGGGTCTCGCCGCGGCGCAGGGTCATGTAGGTCTCGGCCCGCACCTGGGCCGCCGAGCGCCCTCACCGGCCGTCCCCGCCGTCCTCGCCGTCCCGCGCCGTCCCCGCCGTCGCCCGCCGGTCCCCGCCGCTCGGGGTCCACGCGGCCACCCGCGTCGCCGTCGCCGGCGCCGCCTCGCGTCGCCGACCACCGCCAGGTAGGCCTCCTCCAGCGTGCGCCCGGCCCGCAGGTCGGTGAGCGCGGCGTCGTGCTCGGCCAGCCACGCGGCCAGCCCGGCGGTCAGCGCCGGCGTGGCCGCCGCGGCCACGCGGTAGCGCCCGGCGCGCCCTCCTCGGTCACCGCCGCGCCGAGCGCCCCGCCGAGGGCGGCGACGTCGAGCCCGGGCGGGGCGCCGAAGGTGACCTCCGCGCCCGTGCCCGGCGGCGGCGGCCAGCTCCGCCGGGCGTGCCGGCGGCCACGGCGCGGCCCCGTGGACGATGACCACCCGGTCGGCCAGGCGCTCGGCCTCGGCCAGCTCGTGGGTGGTGAGCAGCACGCAGACGCCCCGGCCGGCGCAGCTCGGCCACGACCTCGCGGATGCCGAGCCGGCCCTCGGGGTCCACGCCGGCGGTGGGCTCGTCCAGGAAGACGACCTCGGGCCGGCCCACCAGCGCCAGGGCCAGGACGAGCCGCTGCTGCTCGCCGCCCGAGAGGTGGCGCCAGGGCGTGCGGGCCACCTCGGTGAGCGCCACCAGGTCGAGCAGGCCCTCGGGGTCCTCGGGCTCGGCGTAGTAGGCGGCGAACAGCTCGAGGGCCCGGCGCGGGCCGAGCATCGGGTAGATGCCGCCCCGCTGGAGCATGACCCCGATGCGGGGGACGAGGGCCCGGTGGTCGGCCCGGGGATCGAGGCCGAGGACCCGGACGCGGCCCGCCGCCGGGCGCCGGTAGCCCTCCAGGGTCTCCACGGTGGACGTCTTCCCGGCGCCGTTGGGCCCGAGGAGGGCCACCACCTCGCCCGGCCGCGCGCTGAAGCGACAGGCCGTCCACCGCCGTCCGCCGGCCGTAGCGGACGACGAGGTCCGGCCACCTCCGACGGCGCCGCGCCGGCCGGTGCCGGGGTGCGGGAGAGCGCGGTCGGCATACGACGTGCACGCTACCGTTGGCGCCCAGATGATCGACATCCGGCTGGTGCGCGACGACCCCGACGCGGTCAAGGCGGCGCTCGGCCGGCGCGGGGTGGACCCCGCCGAGATCGACCGGCTGGCCGAGCTGGACGCCGAGCACCGCCGCCTGCTGGGCGACCAGGAGTCCCTGCGGGCCGAGGTGAAGGCGCTCTCCCGCAAGGTGGGCGAGGCCAGGCAGGCCGGCGACGCCGCGGGCGGCCGAGCGAGCTGGCCGACGGAGAGCCGGCGGCTCGGCGACGAGGAGCGGGCCGCCGCCGCCGAGGCGGACGCGCGTGGCCGCCGACGCTCCGCCAGGCGCTGCTGGTGCTGCCGAACCTGCCGTCGCCGACGAGGCGCCCGACGGCGCCGGCCCGGAGGACAACGTGGAGCTCCGCCGGTGGTGGCCGGGCCGGGAGGACGGGCGGCCCGAGCCGGTGCCGGCCGAGCACCAGCGGGTGCCCGCACTGGGAGGTCGGCGAGGCCCTGGGCCTCCTCGACATGGCGCGGGGGGCCCGCCTCGCCGGGTCCATGTTCCCCCTCTACCGCGGGCGCCGGCGCCCGGCTGCTGCGGGCGCTCACCGTCGCTGGCCCTGGACCGCCACGCCGACGCCTACGAGGAGATCCGGCCGCCCACGCTGGTGCTGACCGAGACCATGACCTCGACCGGGCATCTGCCCGAAGTTCTCCGACGAGGCCTACCACGTCGAGCGGGACGACCTGTGGGCCATCCCCACCGCCGAGGTGCCGCTGACCTCGATGCACCGCGGCGAGATCCTCGACGAGGCCGACCTGCCGGTCCGGCTCACCGCGGTGACCCAGTGCTTCCGCCGCGAGGCCGGCGCCGCCGGACGCGACACCCGGGGGCTGCTGCGGGTGCACGAGTTCGAGAAGGTGGAGCTCTTCGCCTACGCCACGCGCCGAGCAGGCCCCGGCGGCCCACGCCGACATCCTGGCCCGGGCCGAGGGCCTGCTGCGGGAGCTCGGCCTGCGCTACCGGGTGCTCGACCTGTGCACCGGCGACCTCGGGCGCCTCGTCGGCCCGCACCTTCGACCTGGAGGTCTACTCGCCGGGGTGCGACCGGTGGCTGGAGGTCTCCTCGGTGAGCTGGTTCCGCGACTACCAGGCCCGGCGGGCCAACGTCCGCTACCGCCCGGCGGGCGGCGGCGCGCCGGTGCTGGCGCACACCGTGAACGGCTCGGCGCTGGCCTGGGCCCGGATCTGGGCGGCCCTGGTCGAGAGCGGCCGCCGGCCGGACGGGTCGGTCGCGGCTGCCGGAGTGCCTGGCGCCGTGGCTCGGCGGCGAGCACGCTGCTCGGCCGCGCCCTGACGCGGCCGCGGCGGCCGAGGTGCCGGCTCAGCCGCCGCCCGGGTCGAAGCGGTAGCCCACGCCGCGCACGGTGGTGATGAGCAGCGGGGCTCGAGGGGTCGGCCTCGATGCGCGAGCGGAGCCGCTTGATGTGGACGTCGAGGGTCTTGGTGTCGCCGATGTAGTCGGTGCCCCAGACCCGGTCGATCAGGACGTCGCGGGTGAGCACCCGGCCGGCGTTCTCGACCAGCAGCCGCAGCAGCTCGAACTCCTTGCGCCGCAGCTGCACCTCCTCGCCCCGGACGAAGACCCGGCGCTGGTCGAGGTCCACCCGGACGTCGCCGGCCTCCCAGGCGCTCGTCGGCTCCTCCGCCGGCCAGGCGCCCGGCGCTGTGGCCTCGGCGGCCGCCGGGGTGCGGCGCATGACGGCGCGGATCCGGGCCACCAGCTCGCGCAGGCGGTAGGGCTTGGTCACGTAGTCGTCGGCCCCCACCTCGAGGGCCACCACGGTGTCGATCTCGGCGCCCTTGGCCGTGACCATGATGATCGGCACCGTGGAGCGGGCCCGGATCGACGCGGCAGACGTCGATCCCCGACATCTTGGGCAGCATCAGGTCGAGCAGGACGAGGTCGGGCGCCATCTCGTCGAAGAGCTGCAGCGCCTCCTGCCCGTCGCGGGCCACGGTCACCTCGAATCCCTCGTGGCCGAGGCCGATGACCAGCGCGTCGACGAAGGACTCCTCGTCCTCGGCCAGCAGGACGCTGATCGGGCGGGCCGTCCGGCGGCGGGGCCGGTGCGCGCTCACGGCGGTCACGGCGCCCGCTCGGCTGGAGCGGCAGGACGAGGGTGAAGGCCGAGCCCTCGCCCTCGCGCGACTCGACGTCCACCCACCCCTGGTGGTTGTTGGCCACGTGGCGGACGATGGAGAGCCCGAGCCCGGTGCCCCCGGTGTCGCGGCTGCGGCCGTGGTCCACCCGGTAGAAGCGCTCGAAGATCCGGTCGAGGTCCCGGGCGGGGATGCCGATGCCGTGGTCGGCGACGGAGAGGCGCACCGTGTCGCGGGCCGGCTGGCGGGGCCCGTCGGCCCGCCCGCGTCGCCGGCGCCTCCTCGGGCGCCCGTGGCCGGCGCCGATCCCGCGGCCGCGCCGGTGCTCCCTCGACCGCCGTCCCTCCCGCCGTCGGCGGCGCTGGCGGTGGTGCCGGTGGTGGCCGTCGTGGCGCGGCCGGCGCGGCGGTCAGCCCGCCCGGCCGCCGGTGGACGGCCGCCGCCGGTGCTCACGCCGGCCGTGGCCAGCCCCGGTCCCGCGCCGGCCGCCGCCACGGACCCGGTGGGCTCGCCGGCGTCCTCGCTGGTCCCGGACGACCGTGCCCGGTCACCGTCACCGGCTGTCGTCGTAGGAGTAGGTGACGGCGTTCTCGAGCAGGGCGTGCATGGCCGAGACGAGCTGCCGCCGGTCGCCCAGCGACGGCCACGGGCGGCTCGGGCTCGACCAGGGCGATGGTGATGCCCCGCTGGTCGGCGGTGGCCCGGACCCGCTCCACGGCCTCGGCCATGACCAGGCTGACCAGGACCGGCTCGCGGGGCGGGGCCTCCTCGGACTCGATCCGGCTGAGGTCCAGCAGGTCGTCGATGATCCGGCTGACCCGGAACGCCTCGGTGTGGATCCGGCTGGCCAGCCGCTGGGCCACCTCGACGTCGGGCTCGGAGACGAGCGTCTCGGCCAGGAGGCCCGAGCGCGCCCATCGGGCGTCTTCAGCTCGTGGCTCACGTTGGCCACGAAGTCCCGCCGGATCTCCTCCAGCCGCCGGCGCTCCGAGACGTCCTCGATCATGGCGATGACCCCGAGCGGCCGCCGCCCGTCGTCGATGAGCCGGGCCCGCACGGTCAGGGTGCGGCGGGGCGGGCCGTAGAGGTCGAGGGTGCGCTCGGCCGGTGCCCTCGTGCCAGGCGTCCTCGAGCAGCTCGGTCACCGCCTGGGCGGCCAGGGCGTCGCCGTGCCGGCTGGTCATGAGCGCGTTGGCCCGGGCGTTGCGGTAGACGACCGTCGCCGTTCTCGTCGCAGAGCGACCACGCCCTGGGGGAGGGTGTCGAGCGAGCGCCGCAGCCGGATGGCGTCGGCGCTCGACTCGGCCACCGCCTCGGTGGCCGCCCCGGTCACCTGTTCGAGGTAGGAGAGGGCCGTCTCGATGCTGTCGTCGTCCTCGGGGCGGGTCGATGCCCAGGCGGGTACCCGAGGGCGGTGAGCCGCTGGGTGAGGGCCCGCCGCCCCGAGCGGCGCCCGAGCAGGCCGCCACCACGACGGCCACCACCAGGACGGCGGCGGCGATGGCGTACTGCCGCCGCGGCCGGGAGCCCGGCGATCTCCGTCGGCCGCCACGATGGCCGCCGCGCCCGGTCACCCCCCAGCATGGCAGGACCGAGCCTGGCCGGCGACACAGGGCGCGCCTCGGCCGGCCGGTGGCCGCCCGGACCGGGGCGCCGGAGAGGGCGGCTGTGGTGAGCCATGAAAAGACATGAAAACTCTTGTAAGGGACTTCGTTCCCCCTAGGGTCCGGGCCGCCCGGTGCCGGCCGCACCGCCGCCGGACCCGCAGCCGCCGGACCCATAGCCCCGCGCAGACAGGAGGAGCCGCCATGCCACTGCCGATCGACCGCTGGCCCCCTGTGGGCGGCCTGGCACGCGCCGCGGCACGGGCACCCGTGACGGCCGGCCCGCCTCCGCGCCGGCCGTCCCGGCATGGCGTCCGGTTCGCCGACGTCTCGCTGACACCCAACCCCGGCCAGCTGCCCGGCGGGCGCCACCCTCCAGCAACTGACCAACGGCCTGGGCGGCTGGGCGCTGATCCTCTCGCTGGTCGGCCTGGTGATCGGGGCGGCGGCGTGGGCGCTCGGCTCGCACTCGCAGAACTACCACCAGTCGTTCGTGGGGCGCCGCACGGTGCTCGTCTCCGGGCTGGCGGCGCTGCTGATCGGTGCGGCGCCCGCGCTCGTCAACTTCTTCTTCCACGCCGGGCACGGGCGTCCATTGACCGTGCCGGACCGGGACCGCCCGCCGTCACCGAGGCAGCCCCGTGACAGTCGTCGGGTGCACAGGCCTCCTCAGCCCGGTGTGCCAGCGGCGTGAGCGGCATCGGCTCGGGCGTGGCCGGCGCGTCCGCCGGGGCCGTGCTCGGCGCCGTCACCGAGCTGGGTGGTCCAGGGCGCCGGCTGGCTGCTCGGCCAGATCGGCGGGGTCCTGACATCGAGCACCCGGTGGACCTCGGCGCCGAGTGGTTTGCCGGCGCACTACCAGGCGATGGTCGGGCCTCGCCGCGGTGGTGGTCCTGCCCATGCTCCTCTGCGCGGTGGTCCAGGCCGTCTACCGGCAGAGCGCGGCGGCGCTGGTCCGCGTCGTCGCTCGTCCAGCTCCCCCTGGCCCTCCTGCTCACCGGCGCGGCCGGTCCAGCTGGTCGAGCTCTGGCGCTCGCCGCCACCGACGCGCTGCCGCCACCGTGGCGGCGGGCGTCGGGCGCCGACGTCAGCAGGCGCTGCCAGGGCGTGGCCGGCCGCTCGTGGCCCAGGCGGGCGGCGGCCCCGACGCCGCGCCGGCGTTCGTGGCCCTGCTGGGCGGCCTCCTCGTGGCCTGCGCCGCCTTCGTGCTCTGGCTCGAGCTGCTGGTGCGCGCGGCCGCCGTCTACGTGGCGGTCCTCTTCCTCCCCCTGGCGCTGGCCAGCCTGGTGTGGCCGGCGATCTCGCACTGGTGCCGGCGCCTGGTGGACACGCTGGTGGCGCTGGTGCTGGCCAAGTTCGTGATCGTGGCCATCCTCAGCCTGGCCGCCGGCGCCCTGGCCTCGGGCACCGGCACCGGGTTCGCCTCGGTGCTCGGCGGGGCCGCGCTCCTGCTGCTGGCCGCGTTCGCGCCGTTCACCCTCCTGCGCCTGGTCCCGATGGTGGAGGCGGGGGCGGTGCACCAGCTCGAGGGGGCGCGCCACCGCGTGGCCCACGCCCTGGCGTCCACCGCCCCGGTCCGCCGCGACTTCGCCCTCAGGGCGGGCGGCGCCCGGTCGCTGGCCACCGGGGAGCCCGGCACCGGCGTGGCCCCGGACTTCGGCGTGCCGGGCGACGGCGACCCGGCCTGCCGGGGGGCGGGGGCCGTCCACCGGCGACGGGGCGGGCGGGGGGCCGGCCGCGGAGGCGGAGGCGGCGACGGAGGTGCGGGCGCCGCCGGCGGGCGCCGCCGGGGAGGCGGGCGGGGCGGGTCCGGCGGGGGGCGCCGGCGGCCGGCGACGGGGCGGGGAGCTCCCCGGCCTGCCGGGCATCCCGCCCTGGCGCGGGTCGCCCCGGCGCTCGACGGGTCGGGGCCCGCGCTGCCCGCCCCCGCCGGCGGACCCCGGACGACCCCCACGGTCGCGGGCCGCTCCCGGTGCGGGAGGCGCCACCGGGCGCGCCGCTGCCGTCGCCCGGCCCGGAGGACGCGGCACCGCCCGGCGCGGGAGCGGTCCGGCCCCGGCGAGGAGCCGTCACCGCCGCCCCCGGTCCGGGCCCTCCGGGGCACGCCGGCGGCACCGGTCGCGAGACGGTGACCCTCCGGCACGACGAGTACGGGCCGGTCATCACCGGCTGGGAGGCGCCCTGGCTCGACGACCTGCGCCGCGGCGACGCGCCGGGCGCGGGGCCGTCCGGCGCGTCCCCGGGGGCGGGCGCCGGCGGCGGGGGTCCCGGTGGCGCCTGAGCGGGCCCGCTACCGCTTCGGCCCGCTCGAGCGCCGGGGCCTGGTGGCCGGCTGGCGCGGGGGCCAGATCGCCGCGGTGGCCGGCGGGCTGGTGCTGGCGGTGCTCGCCCTGCGCTCGCGTCCCACGCCGGCGCCGTGGCCGTGGCCCTGGTCTCGGTGCTCGGCGGGCTGGCGTCTCGCCTGCTGGCCCGTGGCCGGCCGCACCGGCGAGGAGTGGGCGCCCACGGTGGCGCGGTGGGGTGGGCCGCGGCGACCGGAGGCCGCTGCGCCGGGCGCCGGCGCCGGGCGCCGGCCACTGCATCGGGCCCGACGGCCTCCCGTGCCCGCGCCGGGCGGCCCGGTCGGGCCGCGGCGGTGCGCCGCGCGGCCGCGCCGGCCGGCGCCCGGTCGCCGGTCCCCGCGAGCACCGCCGGACGGCCTTCGGCACCCTGTCCGTGCTGGCCGTCGGCTCCGGGCCGGCGCCGGGACCTGCGGGGTGGTGCACGACGCGCCGGACCCGCACCTACACCGCCGTGCTGCCGGTGCGCGGGCCACAGCTTCGCCCTCCTCGGGCCGGCCGAGAAGGAGCGGCGGGTCGCGGATGGGCGGCCGTGCTGGCCTCGCTGGCCCGCGAGCGCTCGCGTGGTGCACCGGGTGCAGTGGCTGGCGTCCGCCCGTCCCCGACGACGGCGCGCGCGGTGCGCGGCTACCTGGCCGAGCGCGCCGGCTCCCGGCGACGCGCCGGCGCGGCGCTCCTACGCGGGCCTGCTGGCCGGAGCCGGGGCGAGCACGTGCCGCCACGAGGTGCTGCTGGCGGTCCAGGTGCGCGCCGCGGGCCCCGCGCGGCGAGGGCGGTGCGGTCCGCCGGGGGCGGCGCGCCGGGGCGTGCGCCGTCCTGCTGCCGCGAGGTCGCCGCGCTGCGCCGCCGGCTCGGCGAGGCCGACGTCGCACGTCGAGGGGGTGCTGGACCCGAGGTCGCTCGCCGCCGTGGTCCGCCGCGGCGGCGAGCCCCGCCCGCCGTCGCCCGAGGCGCCGCGCCGCCGGGACCGGTGCGTGGCCCGCCCGGACCGGAGGCCCTCCGGGAGGCCGCTGCCCGCCCTGCCCCGTGGGTGGCCCTGGCCGCTGGCCACCGAGTGGAGTGGGGCTGCGTGCGGACCGACGGCGCCTGGCACGCCACCTACTGGATCGCCGAGTGGCCCCGGGTCGACGTCGGCCCGGACTTCCTGGCCCCCTGCTGCTCGGCTCCGTCCGCCGCTCGGTGGCGGTGGTCATGGAGCCGGTGAGCCCGGCCCGGGCCGTCCGCCAGGTGGAGCAGGCGCGGACCGCCGACCTCGCCGACTCCGAGCTCCGGCGGCGGGGCGGCTTCCTCGCCACCGCCCGCCGGGCCCGCGAGGAGGACCTCGTGATCGCGCCGCGAGGAGGAGCTGGCCGACGGCCACGCCTCGTTCCGCTTCTCGGGCTACGTCACGGTGACCGCCCGCACCCGCGAGGCGCTCGCAGGCCGCCTGCGAGGCGACCGAGCAGGCGGCGGGCCAGTGCCGGCTCGAGCTCCGCCGCCTCTACGGCGAGCAGGAGCAGGCGCTCACCTGCACCCTGCCGCTCGGCCGGGGGCTGGCGTGAGCGGCCGCCGGGCTCCGTGCGTGGCCGCCGGCCCCGCCCACCGGGGAGCGGGACGGTGCGCGGGCGCCGGGCTCGTGGGCCGCCAGGGGACGGGACCGAGGGTCCCGGCCCACCAGGTGACCACCCGCAACCTCGGCGCCGCCTACCCGCTCGTGGCCGAGGGCGGGCTCGGCCACCGGGGGGTGCTGGTCGGCCACGACCTGCTCGGCGGCTCCTTCGTCTACGACCCGTTCGAGCTCTACGCCCAGGGCGTGGTCAGCAACCCCAACATGATCGTCTTCGGGCAGATCGGCCGGGGCAAGAGCGCGTTCGTCAAGACCTACCTCTGGCGCCAGGCGGTCTTCGGCCGCCGGGCCTGGGTGGTGGATCCCGAAGGGGGAGTACGGCGCGCTGGCCGCGGCCTGGGGCGTGCGCCCGATCGCCCTCCGGCCCGGCGGCGCGGTCCGGCTCAACCCTCTGGACCCCGGTCCGCGTGGAGTCGGCGCCCGGACGCTCCGGAGCGGCGCCGGGGAGCCGAGCCCGACCCGGTGCCGACGCGGCGCCAGGTCGGAGCTGCTCGGCCGTCGCTGGCCGCGGCCTCGCCTCGGCCGGCGTCTCTGCGTCGCCCCGCGAGCGGGTCGGCCGTCGACCTGGCCCTCGGCAGCGGTCGGGCGCCGGCGGGGTCGCCCACGCTGCCCGGCGGTGGTCGAGCGCCATGCTGGACCCGAGCGCGAGGCGGCCGGCGACGATCCGCACCGACCGGGCCGACGCTCGCTGGAGGACGGCCGCGACGTGGCGCTGGAGCTCCGCCGACTGGTCCACGGCGACCTGCGCGGCATGTTCGACGGCCCGACCACGCCCGGGCTGGACCTCTCGGGCCCGCTGGTCGTGCTCGACCTCTCCGCCCTGTACAACTCGGCCGCCCTGGGCGTCCTGATGGCCTGCGCCACCGCCTGGCTCCAGGCGACGCTGGCCCGGCCGGCGCGCGGCCGCAGGCCGGCGGGCCACGTGCTGGTCGTGGTGGACGAGGCGTGGGCGATCCTGGCCGAACCTGGGCGTGGCCCGCTGGCTGCAGGCCTCGTGGAAGCTCTCCCGGGCCTACGGCGTGGCCAACGTGGCGGTGCTGCACCGGCTCTCGGACCTCACGCCGGTGGGGGCGGCCGGCTCCGAGCAGGTGGGCCTGGCCCAGGGCCTGCTGTCCGACTCCGAGACCCGGGTGGTCTACGCCCAGCCGCCCGGCGAGGTCGCCACGGCCGGCGAGCTCCTCTCGCTGTCGGCCACCGAGGCCGAGCTCCTGCCACAGCTCCGCCGGGGCGTGGCGCTGTGGAAGGTCGGGCACGCGCCGTTCCTGGTCCAGCACCTGCTGGCGCCGGCGGAGCGGGCGCTGGTCGACACCGACGCGGCCATGGGCGCGTGATGCCGGCCGCCGCCGCGGATGGCCGCGCTCGGCGCGGCCTCCGTGCTGGCCCTGGTGGTGGCCGTGGCCCGGGCTGGGCGGCCGGCGCTCCGGCGGGCCGGCTCCACGCCGGGCCGGCCGCGGCGGCGCCGGGGTCGCCGCCCGGGCGTCCGGGCGGCGCGGCCTCCGGGCCGGCCGCCGGGGCGGCCCGGCCGGCGGGCCGCCGCCGCGGGCCGGCCGACGGGCGGCGACCCGACCGCCGCGCGCTGGGCGGTCCGGCGCGAGCTCGCACCGCTGGTGGTCGCCGGCGCGGAGCGCCGGCCGCCTGGTGCTCGGGCGCGCTCGGCCGGCGCGGCGGCCGGCGCGGCCGGACGCTGCTCGCGGCCGAGCCGGCCCAGTCGGTGGCCGTCGTCGGCCCGACCCAGAGCGGCAAGACCAGCCGCCTGGCCGTGCCGGCCATCCTTGGGTGGGAGGGCCCGGTGTGGCGGCCAGCGTCAAGACCGACCTCGTCCGCGACACCATCGGCTGGCGCCGACGGCGCGGCCGGGTCTGGTGCTTCGACCCGGCCGGGCCACCGGCCTGCGCCGCCAGCCCGTGGTCGCCGCTGCCGGCGCGCGGCACCTGGGCCGGCGCCCGGCGGGTCGGCCGCCGACCTGACCGAGGTGGCGCGGGCGCCGGGCACCACCGCCGACGGGGAGTTCTGGTACGCCACGGCGGCCAAGCTGCTGGCGCCGCTGCTGTTCGCCGCGGCCACGCGGGGCTGGTCATGGCGCGACGTGGTCCGCTGGGTCGACACCCAGGAGGTGGCCGAGGTGGCCGAGCATCCTCGACGCGGCGGGCGTGCCAGAGGCGCTGCAGGCCGCCCGGGCCACGTGGCAGCGCGACGAGCGGCAGCGCAGCTCGGTGTACACCACGGCCGAGACGGTGCTCGAGCCCTTCGCCGAGCCCGGCGCCCGGACCGCCGTAGCCGGCTCGGGCCGGGCCCGTCGATCGACCCGGACGGCCCTGCTCGAGCCGGCGCCACACGCCTCTACCTCTGCGCGCCCGCCCACGACCAGCGCCGCCTGCGGGGCCTCTTCACGGCGGTGGTGAAGCAGGTGCTCGAGGCGGCGTTCGACCGGGCCGCCCGGCGGGGCGCGCCGCTGGACCCCCGCTGCTGGTGGTGCTCGACGAGGCGGCCAACATCGCGCCGCTGGCCGAGCTCGACGGCCTGGCCGCCACCTGCGCCGGCCACGGGGTCCAGCTGGTGACGGTGTGGCAGGACCTGGCCCAGATCGCGGCCCGCTACGGCGAGCGCGCGCAGCGACCGTCGTCAACAACCACCGGGCCAAGCTCTTCCTCTCGGGCACCGCCGACCCGCGCACCCTCGACCACGCCAGCCAGCTGGTCGGCGAGGAGGAGCTGCTCGTCCCCTCGGTCACCACGGACCCGTCCGGGGCGCGGTCGGTCACCACCTCGCCGGTGCGGCGCCGGCTCCTGCCGCCCGAGGCGCTGCGCCGGCTCCCGGCCGGCGAGCGGCGTCCTCGTCTACGGCTCGCTGCCGCCGGCCCGCCTGGCGCTGCGTCCCTGGTTCGACGACCCGGTGCTGGCCGCCCGCGGCGCGGACGCCGGGCCCGCGTCGGCCGGTCAGGGACGGCGGCCCCGCATGAGGCTGAGGCTCCGCCACTTCCAGATGCAGTCGACGTCGTCCAGGCCGGCGTCGCGCAGCCAGGCGAGCTGCGGGGCCAGGTCGGTGAGGCGGTCCGCCGGGTCGTCCTCGACGCCCATCTCCGTCGCGCCACCGGCTGGTGCGAGCGCCGGGGTGGGGCTGGCCACGATGTCGAGGTTGGCCAAGATCCCGCCCGGTGCGAGCGTGCCGGCCAGCTCGGCGTAGAGCGTCCGCTTCCGGCGCTTGTCCACGTGGTGGACGGCGAACGAAGACACCACGGCGTCGAACGGCCGGTCGAACGGCGGGCCGGCCGGAAGCGGCCGTCGAGATCGTGGCGCGCCAGCACCGCCGAGCCGTCGGCGGGCAGGTGCCGGCGGGCGACCTCCAGCATCGTGGCGAGAGGTCCACCCCCACCGCAGTCGATCCGGGATAGGCGTCGAGGACGAGCCCGGTCAACCGACCGTCGCCGCACCCCAGGTCGAGCACCCGCCCGGGCAGGACCGCTCGAGGTCGCCCAGGAGCACCGCCTCCGCCTCCTGGCGGTGGGGCAGCTCGCCGGCCCGGGCGAGGTAGTGCGCGGCGTGCTCGGGATCGTCCCAGTGGCTCTCCATCCCGCCAGCCTGCCCGGCGCCGGCCGGCCGCGGCGCCGGTACGCTCGGGCCGTGGTCGTCTACGACCCGGCGGTCCCCGGGTGGCCAGCGATCCCTGGCCCCTCTACGAGCAGCTCCGGCGGGAGGCCCCGGTCCACCGGAGCCCCAGGGGCTTCTGGGTGGTGGCCCGCCACGCCGACTGCCTGGCGCTCCTGCGCGACCGCCGCGCCTCGGCCGACGCCGGGAACGTGGACCCGGCGCTCGCCCCCGAGGGCTTCGGCGCCGGGCGGCGAGGGGCGCGGCGCGCCGCGGCAGCGCGGGGCCGAGCGCGACGACCGCCCGTTCCTCTTCCGCGACCCGCCGGACCACACGCGGCTGCGCGGCCTCGTGTCCAGGCCTTCACGCCCGCGCATGGTGGAGGGCCTGCGACCGGCGCACCGGGGCGGTCGTGGCCGAGCTGCTCGACGCCGCGGCTCGAGCGCGGCGAGATGGACGCGGTGGCCGACCTCGCCTACCCGCTCCCGGTGCGGGTCATCTGCGACATGCTCGGCGTCCCGCCGGCCGACCGGGACCTGTTCCACGGGTGGTCGGCGGCGCTGGCCCGCGGCCTGGACCCCGACTTCCTCCTCAGCCGAGGAGGTGCACCGGGCGCGCCGGGACGCGGTGGCGGCTTCGCCGGCTACTTCTTCGCCCTGCTGGCCGAGCGGCGCGGCACGTCCCGGGGACGACCTGCTGAGCCGCTGGCCGCCGTGGAGGACGGTGGCGACGCGCTCACCGACGGGGAGCTGCTGTCAACGGCCATCCTCCTGCTGGTGGCCGGGCACGAGACCACGGTCAACCTGATCGCCGGCGGCGTGCTGGCCCTCCTCGAGCACCCCGAGCAGCTGGCGCGGCTGCGGGCCGACCCGGGCCTGGCCCGCCCGGCGGTCGAGGAGCTGCTGCGCTACGTGTCGCCGGTCCAGCTCACCGGGCCGCTCGCTCACCGGGGACATCGAGCATCGGGCGAGGACGGTGCTGCCGAAGGGCGAGTTCGCGCTGGTGCTCGTCGGGTCGGCCAACCGGGACCCCGCGGCCTTCGACCACCCCGACCGGCTTCGACCTCGGCCGCGCCGGACAACCGGCACCTGGGCTTCGGCGTTCGGCCTGCACCACTGCCTCGGCGCGCCGCTGGCGCGGTTGGAGGCCCAGGTGGCGATCCCCGCGCTGCTCCGGCGGGCGGGGAGCATCGAGCTGGCCACCGGCCGGGTGCGCTACCGCGAGAACGTGGTGCTGCGGGGCCTCGCCGCGCTGCCGGTCCGCCTCGCCGCCTGAGCCGCCGGGGACGGCGTCGCCGGCCGCCGCCCCGGTGGCGGGTACAGTCCCCGGCGATGACCGTCGGACGCGCCCGGAGGCCACCCCTTCACGCTGGCCATCGACATCGGCGGCACCGGCCTCAAGGCCTCGGTGCTCGACGCCTGCGGGTCCATGGTGGCCGACCGGGTGCGGGTCCCCACCACCTACCCGATGCCGCCCGACGGCGAGGACGGCATGGTGCACGGCGCTGGCCAAGCTCGTCTCGTCGCTGCCCGAGGCCGACCGGGTCTCGGCCGGTTTCCCGGGCATGGTGCGCCGCGGCGTGGTGATGAGCGCCCCGCACTTCGTCACCGAGTCCGGCCCGGGCTCGCCGGTCGACCCCGAGCTCGAAGCAGGCCTGGGACCACTTCGACCTGGCCGCCGCGCCTGGCCGAGGCCGCTCGGCAAGCCCACCCGGGTGGCCAACGACGCCGACGTCCAGGGGCTGGCCGTGGTCGACGGGCAAGGGCCTGGAGCTGGTGATCACGCTGGGGACCGGGTTCGGCACGGCCGTGTTCCTCGACGGCCAGCTCCTGCCGCACCTGGAGATCGCCCACCAGCCGTTCCGCAAGGGCGAGACCTACAACGAGCAGCTCGGGGAGCGGACCCGCAAGGAGATCGGCGACCACCGGTGGAACCGCCGGGTCGGCCAAGGCGGTGGCCCTCCTCGACGCGCTCTTCTTCTACGACCACCTCTACATCGGCGGCGGCAACGCCCGCCGGGTCCACCGCGACGGCCTGGGGCCCATCGTCGGAGCGGACCACGGTCGGCGACAACACCGCCGGGCATCCTGGGCGGCATCAAGCTCTGGGAGAGCAAGCACCTCGGCCTCTAGGCGGTCGGGCGCCCCGCCCGCCGGGGGATGCGCGGCGTCCCGGCGTCCCGGCTCAGAGGCCGAGCAGCCAGGCGGCGTTGCCCGAGAGCGCCATCTCCCGGTCCGCCTCGGGCGAGCGAGCCGCGCACCGAGGCCCGGTTGGCCCCGCCGGGTCGGCCACGCCCTCGGCGTGGGGCCAGTCGCTGCCGATCATGAAGGTCCCCGCCCGACCTTGCGCGACCAGGTAGGCCGGGGCCTCGTAGGGGAGGGCGGCCACCCGGACCTGGCGGCGGAAGTACTCGGAGGGCCGCTCGCTCGAGCGGGTGCACGGGGCCGCCGTGGCGGGCCACGTAGAAGTCGAAGGCGCCGTCGATGTTGAGGAGGAAGCCGGGCACCCAGCCGGCCGTCAGCTCGACCACGCCGATGCGCAGCTCGGGGAACCGCTCGCAGGGTCCCGAACAGGATCATGTTGGCCAGCGCCACCGCCGGGGCCACCCAGAGGAAGACCGAGTCCAGAGCTGGTCGCCGGGCTCGGGGTCGCCGGCGTGCCAGGCCGGGTGGAGGGGGCTCTCGAAGCCCGGCCACGTGGAAGACCGGGGCGATCGCCGTGCTCGCAGCAGGCGGCCCAGACGGGGTCGAACACCGGGTCGCGAGAGCGGCCTGTCCGCCCACCGGCGCCGGGGCCACCATGGCCAGGCGCACGCCGTCGGCGCCAGCCGGCGGCAGCTCGGCTCGACCGCCCAGGTCGGGTCGTCGAGGACGAGGTGGGCCACCCCGTAGAGGCGCCCGGCGCCGTCGGCGATCGGGCGCCGACCATCCAGCGGTTGTAGGCGCGGACGTTGGCGCGGCGGGCGGCCGGGTCCGACGGCCAGCATCCGCTCCCAGATCAGGCCGAAGTTGGGGAAGAGGACGCAGGCGTCGATGCCGAACCGCGTCGAGCGACCGCAGCCGCTCGGCGCCGCCCCGGTAGTCGGCGGGGAGCAGGTCCTCGTAGCGGCCCGGGGCGGGTTCGCCGCGCCCGCATGCGGCGGCGGTTGTCCGCCACCTCTGCCGGGTTGCCCGGGTGCTGGATCTCGACCGGGTACAGGCGCCGCGCCGCGCCAGGTGAGCCAGGGCCAGCCGTGCTCGTCGTCCTCGATGGCCAGAGCGTCGTCGCGGTAGGCCGGGTCGATGTGGTCGGCCCAGGTCGTCCGGTCCTCGAAGAGGTGCTGGTCCACGTCGATGGTGCGCAGTTGCGGTCACCTGCCCCCCTGCGTGCTGGCCCCCGGCAGCAGGGTACCAGCGGGGCCGGCGGCCGGTCCGGGCGGCGCGCCGCTCAGCCGCCGTTGCCGGCCGGGACGTAGGCGCGGCAGGGCTGGCCCGCGCAGGGCGCCGCAGGCCGGCGGGGCGTCCGGCACGCGGATGCCCGGGCACCACCGAGAGCACCAGCGCCGAGGGGCGCGACCCCCGAGGGCGACCGTGTCGGTGACCTTGCCCGCGGGTGGGTAGGTGTCGAAGGCCCACTCCGGTCGTGTCGCCCCCGGGGCGCGTGACCGTCACGCCGGATGCCGGTCGCCGGCCCGGAAGGCGAACCCGATCGGGTCGATCGGGACCCGCACCACGGTGGACCGGCCGCGCGGGCAGGGCCCGGGCGGTGCGGGCCGAGGTAGGTGGGCACCGGCTGGGCGGCGGTCGAGGCGGCCGGCGTCGAGGGCCCGGTCGCTGGCCCGGAGGAAGCCCGACTGCACGTACATCTCCTTGCCGTCGGGCATGACCTCGGAGACGGTCGCCTGGAGGTCGGTGTCGGGGGCCGTCGACGCGCAGCTCGAGGTCGAGGCTGGCCGGGCCCACCACCACCAGGTCCTTGGTGCAGCGGCGCGGAGACACGAACCCCAGCCCGTCGCTGCCGGTCACCGGCGTCCAGTCGTACGGGGGCAGCGCCGCCCACACGTCGGCTGTGGCGGGCAGGTCGGTGGCCGGCCGGGCCGCGGGGTCGGGCCGGAAGCTCACCGTGGACTGGCGGTGCCGCGGGCGCGGTCGGCGCTCATCGTGCCCGCCGGCGCCGAGGTCGAGGGGGTGGTGCACGGCTCGGCGGCGGCGGCCAGGCGGTGAAGCCGGCCTCCCACTCCGGCTGGAGGGCCCCGGGCCCGGCTGCCCCCGCCGTTGTCGAAGAGGACCCGGACCCGCGGGTGTCCTGCTCGAAGTCCTGCCGTGGCGACGGCGACGTTCGGCGGCGTCGGTGAAGCGGAGCGGCGGCAGGGGCTCGGCCGGCGCGTCGGCGAGCAGCTGGTAGAGGCTGCCCGACAGGCGTCGAGCAGGCGGCGAGATGTGGGGCACCTGGCGGGCCACGAAGATGTCGAGGAACTCGAGCCAGCGGCTGAGGACGGCCGGTCCCAGCGAGTCCATGTGGGTGCCGTTGACCATGGTCACCCAGACGTGGGGGTCGGCCGACAGGGCCGGGACGAGCGCCGGCCACTGCGGCCCGGTCTGCTCGTCCTGGAAGGCGCCGGCCAGGTAGACCGGCACGTCGATGTGCCGGGCCCAGGCCGTGGGTGTCCGCGGGTCGTACAGGGCCGGGGTCCGGTGGGTGCTGGCCGCGCAGGAGCTTGCTCGACGTCCTGGGTCTGGAGGCGCAGGTCCTGGTTGGCCAGGCACTGCGGTGTCGCCCTGGGCGATCAGCGCCCTGGCGTAGGTCTCGCCGCCGGCCGGCGCCGGCTCGGCCGTCGCCACCCGCGCCTGCACCCAGCTGGCGGCGAAGCCGCTGTTGAACATGCCGCCCGGGTAGCCGGTTGTGTAGAGGTCGTTGGTGACGCTGAGCGGGGCGGCGGCCGCCAGGTCCGGGCGGTCGGGTGCCGGCCACGAAGAGCTGCGAGATGCCCGAGAACGAGATGCCCACCAGGCCCACCTTGTGGTGGGCCACCCAGGGCTGGCTGCCGACGGTCTGCACGGCGTCGTAGCCGTCGTAGGTGGTGCGCAGGCCGAAGAGGTCGAAGGCGCCGCCCGAGCAGCCGGTGCCCCGCATCTGGAGGCTGACCGTGGCGAAGCCGAGCAGGGGGGCGATGAGCGAGCCCACGGCGGTGGCCGATGTGGGGAGCAGTGTGGGTCCGCTGTCGGGCTGCCCGGGTGCGAGCACCGATGTGATCAGGCTGCCGGGGGCGGCGATGGGGTAGCCGGAGTACTCGATCACCGTGGGGAACGGGCCGTCGGCCAGGGTCTTGCCCGGTGGGAGGCGCACGGTGGCGGCCAGCTGGATGCCGTCGCGCATGGTGAGGTAGTTCAGGCCGGCGTGGAGGTGCTGGCCGGCGTAGAAGGAGGCCGGCGGGGTGCTGTGGACGCCCAGCACCGAGAAGGCCGGGGTGGCGGCGACGGCGGTGCCCTTCACCTGGCGCACCTGGTAGCCGGGGCCGGGCGGGAGGCCGCGGACGATCAGGCTGCCGGCGCGGTCGGCGGTGCCGCGGCCCACGGTCCTGCCGGCACGGACCACCAGCAGGCGGGCGCCGGGCGTGGCGCCGAGCACGTAGGC
Organism: uncultured Alphaproteobacteria bacterium; assembly: GCA_963755435.1. Lineage (GTDB taxonomy): Bacteria > Pseudomonadota > Alphaproteobacteria > ATCC43930 > CGMCC-115725 > AP-15. The sequence goes on along the minus strand of CAVWJX010000003.1, from coordinate 1,050,399 downwards.
CTGGCCGATCGACCCGTGGGCGGTGAACGTGGCGCTGGCGGTGGCGACGGGGGCTACCGGGTCCGATGGCGCTGCCGGGTTGGCCGGCGCGCTCGGTGCGCTCGGTGCGCTCGGTGCGCTCGGTGCGGCGGTGGCGGCCGGCGACGGGGCGGCGAGCGGGAGGAGCACGGCCGCAGCCAGGACGGCGATCGGGGGTGCCGTGACCCGCCGGAGGGCGCGCCGGCGGGCCCCACCCTGGCCGGCGGCTGCGTGCAGCGAGCCGCCGGGCAGTTCCCCTCCTCTTCGTGGCACGGCTTCCCCTCCGCTCCCCGGCACGCACCGTCCGGCGGTGACGGGGTGCCTGCACGATACCCACCCGGGCTGGCCTGCACGGGTGCGGGGCTGGGTGCTGCGGGCCGCGCCGGCGGGGCGGCGCGAGTGCGGAGCGCGGGCCCGGACCCCGCAGGTGCAACCCGTCCGGGAGGTGCCAACGCCGCCGGTGGGGGACCGGCAGGGTGGGCACGGTAGAGTGGAGGGCTGTCCGTGCACTGCCCCTGCCGGAGCCGGCCTGGTGGCCGGGCCGGCGGGCGTGGGGCACGGCAGAGGACTGCGCTCGTAGCTCAACGGACTAGAGCATCTGACTACGGATCAGAAGGTTGGGGGTTCGAATCCCTCCGAGCGCGCCATAAACCCCAGCTCAGAGGGCACACGGCACTTGGGCCAGGGTGCGGACCTGCGCGCGAAGTCAGTAGCAGACCCAGGCACTGAGCCACCGGTCGGCGCGCTCCCCACGGCGCCAAACGTCCTGTTCAGTGGCTGTGGTGGCTCGGCCGGTCGTCTGTCTGGACAGTCGGCATCTGACTCCGAATCCGACGCTGTTCTGCAAGACCAGCCGCTGGGGAAGGCGCAAGGAGAAGGCACCCGACGGGTGCGCGGGAGCCCACCCCCGGCTCGATGGTGTCACCACTCACGCCCATCGAGGAGCTTCGCGTCATGGTCCGCCCGCCACTGCATCTGCTCCTCCGCAGACCGTTCAAGGGACCGGTAGAACCGCTCTTCCGGCGATCCTGGGATGAGCCGATCCCCGAGGCGTCGCGCCTTGTCTCGCTGTTCCAGGTCCCGCGGCAGCGGTTGCCCGGGGGCTCCGGTGTACGAACCGCTGATGACCGCCCCGTACATTGCGCCCATGACTCGGTTGACATACTCGGGCCCGAAGTTCGCGGCAGCAGCAAGCACGCGCTGAACGAACTCCGCGCCTGACAGGAACACATCGCGCGGCATATGGCGAAGGATTGAGGCCAGCGCTGCTATGACATTGGCGTCAGGTGCCGCGAGCGTCTCGTCGAGGAGGGCGACGACGTCGGGGTCATCAAAGTTCCGGGCAGCAGCGGCGAAGAGAGGTCCGCCCTCGTGCTGGCGCTTCCAGGAGTCGGGCTCCTTCGCCATCCAATCCCTGATCCCTCGGAGGACGACGACGAGGTCCGGACTGGCTCCGATCTGGAGCGGCGTGTGCCAGTGAAACGGAAGCGGCCTGTACTCCAAGGCTGAGTCGATCGCCTCCCAGTGCTCCACGCGACTGATCAGGAAGTCAACAACCTTGTTCGGGGCCTCCTTGGACAGCTGAGACAGGAAGTCCTGGATCCAGTACTCATCGAGTGAAGGGCACTCGACGAGCTGTGCGAGCATTGCCTCAGCATCGGGCTCGGGGAGCTGACTCCACCGCAGCGGCCCCATGCTGGAAAATGACTGGAACACATCCTCCGCTACCGCCATCGAATCTGTAAATCGCACGTGACTCAGGAGGTGCAGCGATTCCGGGGCGCGCTGTTGTGCCAATCGCTGAGCCCCGATGACGATGAGTCGGCGGATCACCTCATCGTCGTCCTCGACGAGCTGCACCAGAACGTCGAACTCGCCATCGAGCAAGGTTTGCCGGCCTCCACGGCCCCAACCCAGCGCGTGCGCCACCGCTCGTTTGACCTGCAGGCTGCCGGTAGCTAGCAACGCGCGAACCTCGGTCATCGCCTCGTCTGGTCTCAGATCGGCGAGACAGCTGATCGCAACAGCGACGACGTCACGAACTGCGGCGTCGGGATCGGCAACCACGGCATCGCAGATCGCGGGCCCCACTGAGGGACGAGCGCCGATGAGATCGGCAACAAAGAGGCCGGGCGTGCCTGCCTGTCCTGAGAAGGCGGCGAGTTGAGCTGAAGATCCTGTTCTCAAGAAGAGCCACGATCTCGTGATCGCTGTGCGCGGCCACAACGTCGGCTGCTAGCGATCTGAGGTCGAACTCGCTTGGCCTCTTCCCTTTCCCGAACATTGGCCCTGTGCTCGCCGAGAAAGTCGCACGAACCGTCGAAGAGTGCGAGTGCGGTTCGAAAATCAAGAGAGTTGGGAACACTCGCCATCACTTCCCGAGCTGCGTCTCGCGTTCCGATTTGCGAGTACTCCAAGTGCCAATGGAGGGCTTGCCGTAGCGCGACGATGATGACGGGATCCATTGCCGTTGTGGCGACCGTGTCTCTCAAACGCGAGAACACCTGAAGGAAATCGGGCAGCCACGCCTTTCTTTCGTCGTCAGAGACTGATCGGCCAAACATGCCCCCTGGAAAGTGCAGGCTGGCCTCGATCACCTTTACCGCTCGGGAAGCTCGCCCGATGTCAACGGACGCGAGTTCCCCCAAGGCAAGCGCGATGACTCGCTCACGCAGGGGTCGGACGGCAATAGGATCGACAAGATAGGGATGGGACCGAATCGCGGATCCGTCCATCGACTCGTCCGATCCTTCAGTCGCCAGGAGCGGCTCAAGCACGTCGAAGGGGGACGGAGCACGCTCGGAGAGTGGGCCGGCATTCAACCACTCGGCGGCGATGTCGATCATGGCGTGGTTGTAGCGCAGCGGTTTCCCGCGACCGAACTCCGCGAACCCACGCAAGACACGGAGCGGGTGCTCGGGGTAGCGGTTGGTCTCACGCCAATCGGTCGCCGCGAGGCTCCAAAGGAGGTTGGCGGCATCTCGCAGGTACGCCTCGTTGAAGGCGATCGCTCGAACAACGGCCGGCACCTCGTGGAGAACATCCTCGTAAGTAGGCGCGTGAAGCCGAAGTCTTGGATCGTCGACATCCTCGACGGCGTCAGTCGCGTTGGCCGTGATCCAGTTCACCAGCGCCATACTCCGATGTGGTTCGAAGAAGGCAACCTTCTGAAGGAGCTTGAGAATCGAGATCCGCCCCAGGATGCCTGCGCCCCGCGCAGCGGCGTTGACTGCATCCCAGAGATCATCGGTGAGTCGTGGCACGCCTGGGTGATCATGTCGGACCTGCCAGTCCATTCGGCTGGCGTTGACGAAGAGGTGTTGAGCGGCTTCGCCCTGTACAGCCTCCCACGCTCTCTGCAGGTATCCAGTTGGAGCGCCGGAGCCATCGTCAAAGCACGCCCGGCTCATGACCACATCGCCGAGCAGGTCGGGAACCACGCGGAGTGAGCTTCCCCGGCGTAGAAGAACGCCGGCATCTTCGAGCGACCTGATGTGTCTGACCGCGCGGTCGTAGGGGCCGCGAATCAATGCGGCCAGACTGCTCTGGAATCCCGGGTCGGCGCTCCGGAACGGTTGGAAAACTGCGACGCCATCAAGGACGTCTCGGCGCATCTCGGGATCTCCCGAAATCGGATCAGCGACGACGACGTCGTAGAAGGTGTCGAGGACGTTCTCCCGGATTCGGTCTTCGTGGTTGACACACGTCGGATCCAAGAGGCCGCGTCGAATCAAGACGCCGGCAACAACGGTGATGAAGGGGCAGTCGGTGGTGAGGTACCCGAGGCGTTCGGCAAGCTGGCGCGGCCACTCCGGTCCGAGGGCCTCAATGGCGAGAGCCTGGGCGTCGTCGCGCGAGAGGTCGGTTAGGTCCAAGCGGGGCAGTGCACCGACTGACATCCCCAGGGGGCGAAGCTGAGATCGGAGTGAGTCGATGCCGAGTGGACGGAGTGACAAGAGGATCTTCGTGAAGGGACTCCGCCTTAGAATGTCACCCACGATGACAGTGAGATCGTCCTGATCGTGCGCGTCATCAATGACAACGAGAGCGGGCTTCTGTGCGGGCAGAAGCTCGAAATGCTCCGGGCGGACGTCGGAGCCTGGCTTGAGGAAGAAGACCGCCGTGTCCCCGCCCGATACCGTCCGGCCCGCCTCGCGCAGGAGCTTGGTCTTTCCGATTCCGCCGCGCCCGACGAGCAGGAACAGGCGCTGCTCTACGTCGCTGGCAAACGCGACGAGTCGATCGAGTTCGTCACGGCGCCCAACCAGCGTCCAGTCATGGTTGTAGAGGGCGCCAGTGGAGAGAGGCTGAAAGAACTCGTGCGGATGGAGCCAGGGACCTGGCTCCGCCACCCCCAGGAAGGCTGCTCGCCAGCCCGGGAAGTAGGTGTCCACAAGGCGCACGGAGCGTTCGAGCGGCAAGCCCCGAACGATGCGGGAGATATCCTCGGCGTCCCATAGGGACCAGCCGGGGTGAGATTGCATCTCCTTCCGGGACTCGGGGCTTGCGCTCCGCCGCGCGAGCACGAGGAAGTGAGCGTCGGCATCGATCGTGACCTGGGCCACGGCTTCCTTGACGTCCTGGGGGCCGAACTCTTTGTGCCTCTTGCACTGATACGTCTGGACGTAGCGGGCGTCTTTCTCCGCAACGATGTTGACGCCGTATTGCTTATGCCCCTGGCTCCCGAACTTGCTGACGAAGGTGTCGGGGCGCAGTTCCTGCGCCACGTCCGCCACCAGCTCCTCGAACTTGTCAGGCGCAAGCTCCGAGACTGGGAGGAGGGTCGGGCGAGGCCCGACAGGCTTCTGGACCTCACCGGGGTGGTCGGTGAGCTCGGTGTACCCCGCCGCAGCGAGGAGGTCGGTGGCGTGGACCCCGAAGAGCGCGGCCAGCTCCACAACGACGGCTCGGCGCGGGCGTGACGCCCCCCTCTCCCAGCGACTGACGGTCTGCTGGCTGACGGGGGCTGAGAGGCGCTGGGCCAGTTCGGCCTGCTCCCAGCCCAGACGTCTCCGCTCCTCAAGGATTCGCTCTCCGATCGTCACCTCCACGGGAACTATCATACTCCTGGAATGCGTATGACATGTCGTCTAAAGGACATCGTGGGGCGTCCAGCGGCCTTACTTCCCATTTCCCACGTAGTTCCATGGTACAGGGAACTATAGCTATGCTTGGAAGTATGGCCGAGCTGAACCAGCTGGAGACGAGGGTCCGGCGCGTCCTCGCCATGGCTCTGCCCGGCACGCTACGCGTGGCTGTGGTGCGCCGGGGCGAGGGGCCGGGATCGAGCTTCGAGGCGACGGTACAGGCCGGTGCCGCGGATCATCGGTTCCTGGCCGGATGGGCAGGCGAAGGATGGCCCGGAGATGTCGAGGAGATGGTCCGCCTCGTCCCTGGAGTTGAGGTGGCCTTGGCGGCCAATCTCTCCGACGGGGCGCGGGACTGGCTGGCCCGGCGGGGCATCGGATGGGTGGACGAGGCGGGCCACGCCGAGATTGTCCGGCCCTCTGGACTGGTGATTGCCCGGGAGCCGGGATCGCACCCATCCCGGCCGGCCGCGTCTTCTACCAAATGGTCACGTTCCACTCTCACTGCCGCCGAGGCGGCTCTGTCCGGGACGGTCCCCACGGTCGAGAACACCGAGAGGGCGACCGGGCTGTCCAGGAACGCCACGGCGACCGCCCTGCACAAGTTGGAGCGGCTCGGGTTCCTGCAGCGGCCTCAAGCCCTGCGAGGACCCATGTCCGGTCGACGGCTCGCAGATACCGAGGCCCTTCTCGCCGCCTACGTCGATGCGAGCGCGGACCAGCGGTCGAAGTCGCCGAAGCTCCTCGTCCACCGCCTGTGGGTCGGTGATGCTCTGGAAACGCTCCGGACGGAGATCGCGCCTGCGCTGAACGCGACGAAGACCAAGTGGGCTGCCACTGGGGTCGCAGCATCGATCCTCCTCGCCCCTTACCTGAGCGACGTCGCGACGCATCGACATCTACGTGGACACGGACCTGTTCTCGGACAAGGCCCGCCTGGCATCCCGGCTCGGAGGCCGCATCGTCGAAAGGGGACAAGTAATCGAGGTCCGCCCACTCCCGACGCCCATAACCGCCACAGGGCCCATAGTCGAGGGCATCCACGTCGCCCTCCCTGTCCGGGTCTACGCAGATCTCCTCTCCACCGGAGGCCGGCCTGCTGAAGCGGCGCAACACCTGAAGGAGGTGCGCGGTGTCGGATCCGGTTCGTAGCCGCCGGGCTCGGGAGCTGGCGGAGCGCGCGCTCGTCCGTCTCGTGCGGGAGTACGGGGACATCCCGGAATTCGTCCTGCTCGGAGGACTGGTGCCGGACCTCCTCTGCACAGCCGCTGCCCGACGACATGAGGGCACGACGGACGTCGACGTCCAGGTTGACCTGGAGATCCAGGGTGGATCCGAGAACGCAGCCCGCCTAGAGGGAGCCCTCACCCGCGTCGGTTTCCGGCCGGATGATGAGCGGATTCTGGCGATGGCGGGACAGCACTGCACCGGAGTTGGTTGTGAAGGTGGAGTTCCTTGCCGACCTCGATGACGTCCCGAACCATCACACGGTCTCGTTCAACGATTGCCAGTCGTTGGGGGCCGTGAACCTGCGTGGTACCGGATTCGCCGCCCGGCAGTGGGAGATGCGGTCGATCACGGCGCCCATCGACGGAGTGGCCCAGACTGTCACCCTCCGCGTTGCCACGCTCCCGGCCTACCTGCTGGCGAAGACGCACGCCGCACACGGTCGCGGGCTGCCGAAAGATTGGTATGACATCTCGTACGTGCTCCTGCACAACGATGACGGCGGGCCTGGTCCGGCGGGACGACGCGTCCATGAGCAGTTCGGAGACGACCTCGCGGGATCGACGGTCACTGCACTGTCGGAGTTGTCGGCAAACTTCGCCGACGAGGCGGCGCAGGGCAGCGTGGCCTTCGCCTCGACGATGGTCGGAATCCATCCGGAGTTGGACCCCTACGTGCTGGCCAACGACGCCGTCGCTGCCGTCGCAGCGTTCATGGGAGCGCTCGGGCTTGCCGACGCGATCTCGTGAAGGTTGGGATCGCCGGCCCGGACTCAGCTCGTGCGCTGGTGTGTGCGTGAGGCGGGCCGGCGACGTGGTCGTCGCCCTCGTGCCCGGCACGCTCTTCGTTGCTACTGCCTTGTCACTGCCTTGCTACTGACCGGTCCAGGCGTTCGTTCAGGTCCCCACGTAGCGTGTCCACGTACTCCGAGCCCGTCATCCGCCGGGCCCGGAACGCGCCGACGCTCGCCTCGAGGGCCCGGAGCCGTTCGGCCTTGGTCTTCTCGCCGAAGGTGTGTCGTATGGCGCGCCGGACCAGCTCTGAACGCGACGCCCCGGTCGCCCTGGCGACGCGGCCCAGGAGTTCCAGTTCGTCATCACCGAGATAGATCTGCGTTCGTCCCACGACGCCATCACACACCATATGGCGTCCCCGTCTCGAGGTCCGCGCCAGGGCCGAGGAGTGGTGCTCGCCATGCAGCCCACGGAGCTGAACAGGCAGATCACGGTGTCGAACCGGGCATCGAGGTCGAGCGTTCGCATGTCGGCGCCGACGAGTGTGGCGCCGACCCCCCTTCCGGCTTTGGGCTGCGGGTCGGCAAGACCGTCGCGGTCAAGCAGGCCGTCGAGCACCTGCTCGCCGAGGCGTGCCTCCTCACGCCGTCGCGCGCGTCGCCGGCGCCGCCGGAAGGCCGCGGTCACAGCCTTGTGGTCAGATGTGGCATGGGAAGGCGCGACAGCGAGGTCCGTCCCCGGCCGTTCGTCCACAGCCGTTTCCACAGCTCTTCCCTCTTGTTGCCAACAGTCGGGCCGTGGTTGGCTCCCTCCGTGGAGATCGTGGCGCCCGGCGCCAGGCGGGCAGGCCGGCGGGCGGCAGGGAGATGACGGCGGCCACGCAGGCGGACGCGGCGTCCGCACGCTCCGCTGCGACCTATCGGGCCCGGACGTCGGACGAGGTCCCGCAGCGCGGGAACGGCGTCCTGCCGTGCCAGCTCCTCCGGCGAGCGATCCGCGCCGGCTACGTCGACGCGGGGCGGTTCGCCATCCCGGAGGAGAACATCCAGCCGGCGAGCCTCGACCTTCGGCTCGGAGAGCGAGCCATGCGCATCCGGTGCAGCTTCCTCCCCCGGAGCGACACGGTGGAGAACCGGCTCAAGGAGTACACGCTGGACGAGATCGACATCCGGGGCGAGGGAGCCATGCTCGAGGTGGGCGCCCCGTACCTGATCGAGCTGAAGGAGCGCCTGCACCTTCCCGGCGGGCTGCGGGGGAGGGCGAACCCCAAGAGCTCGACCGGCCGGGTTGACGTCTTCACCCGGGTGATCACCGACCACAGCGAGCGCTTCGACGAGATCGGGCCCGGGTACGACGGCTCCCTGTTCCTGGAGGTGGTCCCGCTCTCCTTCGCCATCCGGGTCCGCGAGGATCTCGCCCTCAACCAGCTCAGGCTCACCATCGGGCGTCCGGCGCTGGACGACGACAGAGATCAGGGAGGCCCACCGGCACCATCCGTTGCTCTACCGGGCGGGCCAGGCGGTCCCCGCCGAGGCGCTCGTGCTGTCGAACGGCCTCTTCCTCGGGCTCGACCTCCGGGGCGACGGCAGCGGGCGGGTGGGGTTCTCGGCCCGGGACCATGCACCGCTGCTCGATCTCGGCCGCTCGGGCGAGATCGACCCCGCTCCCTACTGGGACTCGGTCATGCGGGAAGACGGGGACCGCGTGGTCCTCTCGCCCAACCGGTTCTACCTGCTGATGTCGAACGAGGCGGTGTCCGTTCCGCCGACCCTGGCGGCCGAGATGACGGCGTACGACCCCACGAGCGGCGAGCTGCGGACCCACTACGCCGGCTTCTTCGACCCGGGGTTCGGGTTCGACCCGAGCGGCCGGTTTCACGGATCCCGCGCCGCACTCGAGGTGCGGGCTCACGACGTGCCGTTCATGATCGAGCACGGCCAGGCGGTCTGCAAGCTGACCTACGAGCGCATGCTCGAGCCGCCGGAGATGCTCTACGGCCCGGCCATCGGCTCCTCGTACCAGCAGCAGGAGGAGACGCTGAGCCGGCACTTCCGGCGTCAAGCTCCCTGAGCCTGCTCGTGCCCGGGAGCGGAAGCCCCCGGATGCGAGCCCGCCCGGGGGCGGCGCCGACGAGCGCTACGCGGCGTCCACCTTGCCGAGCGCCCGGAACCACTCGTAGGTGCGGCCCAGGCCCTCGTCCAGGCTGACGGGGCTGTAGCGGAGCCGCTGGTAGGTCTTCGAGCCCTCGAGCCGCCTGCGCTCGGGCGGTTGCCGGGCGGCCCGCTCGGCGATGGCGACGAGCGTGGGCCCGAACACCTCCAGCAGCTCGGGGTCGCCGGACGGCTCCACGTCGACAACCCGGTGATCGAGCCCGGCCACCTCGCCGAGGCGGTTGCAGGCGCCGGCGACGCTGGTCATGTCCTCGGGCCGGCCGCCGAGCACGTAGCGTTCCCCCGCCACCCCCTGGTCCAGGGCGAGGAGGCACCCTCGGGCCACGTCCTCGGCGTACACCCAGCTCAGGGGGAACGTGAGGTACCGCTCGATCCGGCCCCGCGCCGCCGAGAGGAGCACCCGGTTGAAGCTGGTCACGCCGAGGGCGTTGCTCGCCACCGGCGACGGGCCGTAGATGGCGCCGGGATGGGCGCTCGACCACGTCCCGTCCCCTGGCGGCCGCGGGACATGGCGTCCAGGAACGCCGCCATCTTGGTGAGGGTGTAGGGGTCCTGGCTCGGCTCCTCGGCCACCGGCGCGTCCTCGCGATCGAGGCCTCCGGCCGTGTCGAAGAACGTGCCGGTGCTGAGGGCGACGATGCGGCCCAGGTCGAGCGCCTCGGCCGCGTCCAGGACGTTCCTGGTCCCGCCGACGTTCACCGCCTCGAAGTCGGCGAGGTCCTGGCTGGCGCCCCCGAGGAGGGCCGCGCAGTGGACGGCCGCGTCGCTGCCCCTGGCCGCCCGCAGCACGGCACCGGGGTCGGTGATGTCCCCGGTGACGACCTGCACCCCCAGCTCGGAGAGCGGTCCGGTGTCAGCGCCCTCCCGGGCGAGGGCCCGTACGGCGTCGCCCCGCTCCACCAGGAGCTTGCAGACGTTGGCACCGGCCAGCCCGGTGGCCCCCGTCACCAGCACGGTCCGGCTCACGGTGCGGCATGGGCAGCGGGCTCGCTGACGGCCGAGTCGACCTGGTCGGCGCTGTAGCGGATGACCGGAGGCGACTCGCCGAAGACGTCGAGGGTGTGGATGAACCGGTGCAGGCCCATGGAGTTGGCGCAGGCGAACCCCAGCTCCACGATCTGCGCCGCCGTGAAGTGCTCGCCGAGGCGGCGGTAGAACGCCTCGTCGATCGCGTGGTGGTCGGCCGAGAGGAGGTCGAGGAACTCCACGGCGAGGCGCTCCTGCTCGTTCAGCTCCGCCCCTCCCGGGGAGACCAGGCAGGCCACGTCATCCTCGGTGACGGAGCCGTGCTTGCGCGACTGCATGCAGGGCTGGCACTCGCCCAACTGGGCGCTGCGGATGCGCAGGAGCTCGAGGATCCGGCCGCCGAGCAGTGACCGCTGCCCCCAGGCCGTCCGTGCGGCGTTCGTCATCAGGATCTGCTGCGTGCGGTACGCGAAGATCTGCAGCGGGACGGGCGTGGCGTAGAGCCCCTCGGCCACCCCTTCCTCGATGATGCGCCGAGGCTCCGGCGCCATCTGGTCCATGGGAATCGGCTCGATCCTCGGCACGTAACCCCCGATCCGCTCCCGGCACCCGCCGCAGAGCTCGCTCGTCTCCCGGCGTCGCTCCGGCACCGGCCCCACCGTCACCGTACCGTCCCCCTCCTGCCCCGCGCGCCGCCCGCGCCAGCCCTCCTACGCTGGCGGCATGCCGGACGTGCGTGTGCCCGACTCCCACCGCGACCTGCTCGACGCCCGGGTGGCCACGATCGCCACGATCGGTCCGGACGGCCGCCCGCAGGTGAGCGCGGTCTGGTTCCTCTGGGACGGGGAGCGGGCCAGGATTCTCGCTGAACACCGCACGGCAGAAGACGAAGAACCTCCTCCGGGACCCGGCGGTCTGCCTGTTCGTCCTCGACCTGGCCAACCCGTACCGCTACCTGGAGCTCCGGGGGGACGCCGAGATCGAGCCGGACGCCGGCTACGCCTTCGCCGACCGGGTGGGGGCCAAGTACGGCGCCGACCTCCGCGACCACGACCGTCCGGGGGAGGAGCGGGTGGTGGTCACCGTCCGGCCGGTGCGGGTGCACGCCGTCAACATGAGCCGCTGATCCCCGCCGCGCCCCGGCCGCCCGCCGTCCCGGCAGTCGCCGCCTCCGTCACCCCGCCGCCCGGAGGCCCCGCTCGACCTGGGCCGCCGTGGCCAGCAACACCGGCACCACGTCCCGCCGCAGCGCCGCCGGCCGCACCCGCGAGGTGCTCGCCGACACGTTGATGGCCGCCGTCACGGCGCCGCCGGCGTCACGGATCGGCGCCGCCACGGACACCAGCCCCTCCTCCAGCTCGGCCTCCACCAGCGCGTACCCCTGGCGCGCCACGTCGCCCAGGATCCGCCGGAGCCGCGACGGGTCGGTCACCGTCCGTGCGGTCCGGGGCGCCAGGTCCACCTTCGCCAGGAACGCGTCCAGCTCGCCGGGCGGCTTGGCGGCGAGCAGGACGCGGCCCATGGACGTGCAGTACGCGGGGAAGCGGGTGCCGATCGAGATGGCCACCCGCATGATGCGGCTGGTGGGGACCCTGACCACGTAGACGATGTCGCCGCCGTCCAGCACGGCGATGGACGACGACTCGTGGACCCGGGCCACCAGCTCCTCCACGTGGGGCTGCGCCACCTCGGCCAGGCTCAGCCCGGACAGGTAGGCGTAGCCGAGGTCGAGCACCCGCGGGCGGAGCGAGAAGCGCCGGCCGTCGTACCGGACGTAGCCGAGCTCGACGAGGGTGAGCAGGAACCGCCGCGCCGCCGCACGGCTCAGGCCGGTGGCCGCCGCCACCTCGGCCAGGGTGAGGGCCGGCCGGTGGGCGCCGAAGGCGCGGATGACCGACAGCCCCCGCGGAGCGACTGGACGAAGTCCCCGTGCCGCCCGCCGCCCGCCCCCGCGCGAGCCTCCGACACCGCCCCTACGCCTCCCCCTCGAGCAGCCGCTCGGCCACGAGGAACGCCTCGCGTGCCGCCGGCACGCCGGCGTAGACGGCGGCCTGCAGCAGCACCTCGCGGATCTCCTCGGGCCCGAGCCCGTTGCGGACGGCCGCCGGCACGTGGAAGGTGAGCTCGTCGGTGCGGCCGAGGGCCACCAGCATGGCCAGGGTGACGGCGCTCCTGGTGCGGTGGTCGAGCGCGGGGCCGCGACCGAATCTCCCCCCAGGCGTAGCGGGTGATGAGATCCTGGAACGGGGCGGAGAACGCCGTGGCGCCGGCGGCCGCCCGGTTGACGTGGGCGTTCCCGAGCACCGCCCGGCGCACCGCCGCGCCCCGCGCCGACGGCGGGCCGGCCACGTGGCTGACCACCAGGTCGGCGAACCGCGCCGGGTGGGGGAGGTTGGCCAGGTGCGAGGCGCCCGGGAGGCTGGTGAACGCCGCGCCGGGGACGGCCTGCGCGAGCTCGAGGCATGCGGCCGGCGGGGTGGCCGGGTCCTCGGCGCCGGCGACCACCAGCGTGGGCGCCTCGATCGAGGCGAGGCCCGGCCGCTGGTCCATGACGGCGATCGCCTCGCAGCAGCCGGCGTACCCCTCGCGATTGCAGCCCTCGATCATGGCCGTGACCCCGGCCACCACCTCGGGGTGGGCGTCGCGGTACGCCCCCGGCAGCCAGCGCTCGAGGAGCGTGCCCACCAGCACGCCCGTGCCCTCCCGGCGCACGGTGGCGGCCCGCTCGGCCCACGCCGCCGGCGGCCCCATCACCGGTGCCGTGGCCGCCAGCACCAGCCGGTCCACCCGCCCCGGGTGGTGGGCGGCGAGCCACATGCCGAGCATCCCGCCGATCGACACGCCGCAGTAGGAGAAGCGGTCCACGCCCAGGCCGTCCGCCAGCGCCAGCACGCTGCCGGCCATCCCGGCGATCGTGTACGGCCCGGCCGGCGCGGGGCTCCCGCCGTGGCCGGGCAGGTTGAACCGCAGGACCCGGAAGTGGTCGGTGAACGCGGCCATCTGGGGATCCCACAGCTCGACGGTGGTGCCGAGCGAGCTGCCCAGCACGAGGACCGGCGCGCCCGCCGGCCCCTCCAGGCGGTACGAGAGGCCGCCCCCCGCCGCGCCCCCCGCCGCCGCCGCATCGTCTGCCGTAGCGCCCCCGGCGCCGCTCACCGGTCCGCGCCCCCGGCGCCCGCGCCGGCGCGCCGCGCCCGCGCCGGCCCCGCGCCGCGAGGCCAGGGCGCGGTCCACCAGCTCGCCGGCCGCACCCAGGTAGCCCACCGGGTCGCACAGGGCCGCCAGCTCTGCCGCCGTGCGGACGCGCGCCACCGGTTCCAGCCCGGCCAGGGCGCGGGCGAACGGCTCGGGCCCGTCGAGCGCCCGCTCGGTGGCCGTGCGGACCTGGACGGCGGCCTCCTCCCAGCCCAGGTCGGCGGCGAGGTCGGCCAGCACCCGCTCGGCCATGAGGACGCCGTGGCCGATCTCCAGGTTGGCCAGCATGCGGCCGGCGTCCACCCGCAGGGACCCGAGCAACCCGGCCACCGCGTGCAGGCAGCCCCCGGTGGCGCGTAGCAGCTCGGTCATCGCCGGCCACTCGGCGTGCCACGCCCCGGCGGCCCGCTCGTGCTCCTGGGCCATGGACGCCAGCAGCGTGCCGGCCAGGCCGGTGGCGCGGGCGCCGCAGGCGCGGGCCAGCACGGCGCGGGTCGGGTTCCGCTTGTGCGGCAGGGTGGACGACCCGCCGGCGTCCCCCGTGACCTCGCCGACCTCGGTCTGGGACAGCAGCACCACGTCGAGCGCCACCTTGGTCCCGGCGCCGGCGGCCACCGCCAGGGCGGAGGCCAGCTCGCCCACCCGCACCCGGTCGGCGTGCCAGGGCAGCACCGGCTCGGCCAGCCCCAGCCGCCCGGCCAGCGCCCGCGCCACCGCGGGCCCGCGGGCGCCCAGGGCGGCGAGGGTGCCCGCCGCCCCGCCGAGCTGGACGGCCAGGCGCTGCGCGAGCACGCGGTCGAGGTCGCGGCCGGCGTCGTCCATGGCCACCAGCCACCCGGCGGCCTTCAGGCCGAAGGTGGTGGGGAGGGCCTGCTGGAGGAGGGTTCGCCCGGCCAGCACGGTCCCGCGGTGCTCGTCGGCCAGGGTGGCCGCGGCGTCGCAGGCGCGGTCGAGCGAGGCGGCCACCAGCCCGCCGGCTCGCCGGGCCACCAGCATGGCCGCCGTGTCCAGCGCGTCCTGGCTGGTGGCGCCGAGGTGCACGGACGGCGCGTGGTCGGGGCCCACGGCCTCGCGGAGGAGCCGCACCAGCGGTGCCGCCGGGTTGCCCGGGTCCCGGCCGGCGATCCCCAACGCCGCCGGATCCGGCCGGAGGGTGCGGGTGGCGGCGGCGATGGCGTCCGCCGAGGCCGGGGGCACGATCCCCAGCTCCGCCCCGGCGGCCGCCAGCTCCCGCTCGAAGGCCAGCATGGCGTCGACCCAGGCCCGCCCGGACGTGGCCTCCAGCAGGTCGTCGGTGGTGAAGAGGTGGTCGAACAGGCCACCAGCTTGGCATCGGTGGGCACCGCCGTCGGCCGCCATGCGTGCTCCCGGCGCTCAGCCGGCGAAGAAGACGGTCTCGCCGTCCCCCTGGAGGCGGATGTCGAACCGGAACCCGCGCCTGCCCGCCGGCGCCTCGGGGTCCGGCACCGCGACGAGGGTGGTCCGGCGGTCCGCCGGCACCGCCGCCAGCACCGGGTCGGCGTGGTTGGCGGGCTCGCCGCCGAAGTAGGCGCGGGTCCGCAGCCACCGGGTGAGCCCCCGGGCGAAGACCAGCACGTCGAGGTGGGGCGCCTGGAGCACGCCCGAGCGGAGGGCCACGGGCTCCGGCACGGTGGTCACGAACCGGAACCGGCCGCCGGGGTCCGTGAGGCAGCGGCCGAAGCCCGGTGCCGCCGGCGCGGCACCGGCACCGGCTCCGGGCCCGGCGGGCCGCGGCCCGCCGCCCGCCGCCGGCGAGCCGATGCGCCCGGCCTCGCCCGGCTGCCAGATCTCCACCGCCGCGTCGGGCACCGGCTCGCCCCGGCCGTCGAGGACGCGACCCCCCACGGCCACCGCGCCCGGCGTGCCGTCCGGGACCAGCTCGCCGCGGGCCAGCGGCGCCAGGCCGATGGCGAGAAACGGCCCGGCGGTCTGCGAGGGGGTGGGCGGCGGTCCCGCGGCCGGTACCCCGGCCGCCGCCTGCTCGGGGACGCCAGCGGGCGGCACGCCGTCGCCCGTCACCGGGTCCCCCCGGGGTGGTGGGGCGGCGGCTCGGTGGGCGTGGCCTCGGGCCCGGCCACCACGATGTCGAACCGGTGGCAGAGCGCCCACTCCGGCACCGAGCGCGCCAGGTCCAGGCGGGAGACGAGCCGGTGCCGGGCCGCCGGCGAGACCGACTGGTAGATGGGGTCGTGGTCGAGGAGCGGTGTGCCAGGGAAGTACACCTGGGTCACGAGGCGGTCGGTGAAGGCACGCCCGAACACCGAGAGGTGGATGTGGGCGGGCCGCCAGGCGTTGTGGTGGTTGCCCCACGGGTAGGCCCCGGGTCGCACGGTGACGAAGCGGTACCACCCGTCGCCGCCGGTGCGGCAGCGGCCGTAGCCGGTGAAGTTGGGGTCGAGCGGCGCCGGGTGCCGGTCGCCGTCGTGGCGGTAGCGGCCCGCCGCGTTGGCCTGCCAGAGCTCCACGAGCTGGCCCGCCACCGGCCGGCCGCGCCGGTCCGCCAGCCGCCCCTCGAGCACGATGCGCTGGCCCTGGGGCTCGCCGGCGTGCCCGACGGTCAGGTCGTGGTCGTCCGGTCCCACCGCGCCGTCGCCGAAGGCCGGCCCGGTCCCGTCGGCCTGCGAGGGTGGCAGGACGAGCAGGTCCCGCAGGGGGTGCCGGAGCCCGGTGGACCGGTAGCCCGGGACGTCGTAGGGGGGGTCCAGGGTCCGCACGTCCAGGGACGGCAGCGGCGTCCCGGGCGCGGTGCCGTCGTCCGTCGGCCCTCCCGCCTCCCCGCTCACGCTTCCAGCACCACCGCGATGCCCTGCCCCACGCCCACGCACATCGCCGCCAGGCCGTAGCCGCCGCCGTGCCGGCGGAGCTGGTGGGCGAGCGAGGCCAGCAGGCGTGCCCCCGAGCAGCCCAGCGGGTGCCCGAGCGCGATGGCGCCCCCCTGGGGGTTGACGACGGCCGGGTCGAGCTTCGGCCACTCGGCCAGGCAGGCGAGGGCCTGGGCGGCGAACGCCTCGTTCAGCTCCACCACCGCGAGGTCGCCCCAGCCGATGCCCGCCCGCCGGAGGGCGCGCTCGGCGGCCTCCACCGGGCCGATCCCGTAGAGCGGGGGATCCACCGCGGCCACGCCCCGGCCGGCCACGCGGGCGAGCGGCTCGGTCCCCAGCTCGGCGGCGCCGGCGTCGCCCGCGAGCAGCAGGCAGGCGCTGCCGTCGTTCAGGGGCGACGAGTTCCCGGCCGTGACCGTCCCGTCCGGGCGGAAGGCGGGCCGCAGCGCGCCGAGCCGCGCCATCGAGGTCTCCCGGACCGACTCGTCCCGGTCCAGGTCCGCGCCGGCCACGGGCACCACCTCGGCCTCGAAGGCGCCGGCCGCCCAGGCGGCGCCGGCCCGCCGGTGGCTCGCCAGCGCGAACGCGTCCTGGGCCTCGCGGCCGATGCCGTAGCGGTCGGCCAGGATCTCGGCGCCCTCCCCCAGGGCCACGGTCCACGCCGCCGGCATGGCGGGGTTGACCATGCGCCACCCCAGGGTGGTGGAGTGGAGCGTGGCGTCCTCCCGGGGCAGCGGGGCCTCCGGCTTGGGCAGGACCCACGGCGCGCGGCTCATGGACTCCACGCCGCCCGCCACGCACCACCGGGCGTCCCCGGTCTCGATGGCCCGGCTGGCGCCCACCACGGCCTCCATGCCGGATTCCGCACAGGCGGGTCACCGTGGCGCCCGGGACGGACGTGGGGAGGCCGGCCAGGAGCACGGCCATGCGGGCGACGTTCCGGTTGTCCTCGCCGGCGCCGTTGGCGTTGCCGAGGACCACGTCGTTGACCTGTGCGGGGTCGAGCCCGGGGTGGCGGCCCAGGAGCGCCCGGAGCGTGCCGGCGGCCAGGTCGTCCGGGCGCACGCCGGCGAGCGCGCCGCCGTAGCGGCCGATCGGGGTCCGCACCCCGTCCACGATCCACGCCGCGGTCACGTGGCCCCATCCCTTCCCGGTCCGGCGCTCTCGGCGTGCACGAGCCCGCGGAGGACCGCCAGCTCCTCGTCGCTCGGCGGGGCGCTCTCGGTGACGTGGTCCGCCGTCGCCAGCGGCCATCCGGTGGCGGCCCGCGCCTCGGCCACCGTGTGCCCGGGGTGGATCTCGGTGAGGACCAGCTCGGCGCGGACGGGATGCGGCCGGAGGACGCCCAGGTCGGTCACCACGGCGCCGGGCCCGCCGCCCCGCAGCCCGAGCCGGCGGCGGGCCCCCGGCCCGTCGCCGTGCCCCACGGTGGTCACGAAGTCCACGCGCTCCACGAACGTCCTCGTGGACTGGCGCATCACCACCAGCACCTTGGGGCACGCCCCGGCGATCTCCGGCGCCCCGCCGGCGCCCGGGAGCCGCACCTTCGGGCGGGCGTACTCCCCGACGACCGTGGAGTTCAGGTTCCCGTACCGGTCCACCTGCGCGCCGCCCAGCATGCCCACGTCGATCCGCCCCGGCTGCAGCCAGTAGTTGAAGATCTCGGCCACCGGCACCACCGACTCCGCGGTCTCGGCCAGCTCGCCGTCGCCGATCGAGAGGGGGAGCCGGGTGGGCCGGGCGCCGATGGTCCCCGACTCGTACACGAGGGCGATGCCCGGCGAGTGGATCCGGCGTGCCAGGTTGGCGGCGGTGCTCGGCAGGCCGATCCCCACGAAGCAGGAGCGGCTGCCGGCGAGCTCGCGGGCGGCGGCCACGGTCATCATCTCGTCCGTGGTCCACCCGCCCCCCGGCGCCACGGGTGCCGCCGGCGGGCCCGGCGGCGCGGGCGCCTCCTGGGGCGCCGATCGCGGCGCCCGCGCCGCGGCGGCCGGGCCGGTCACGGGGCCACCGGCTCGCGGCGGGACGGGGCCGCCAGGACGTGCTCGTCCAGCCAGGCCAGGAACGCCCGGCGGTCGCGGCCGACGGCGTCCCAGGCCTCGTAGTACCCGTTGTCGCGCGCCGAGTACCCGGCGGCGTACGAGGGGTGGCAGCCTCCGGGGACCTCCGCCACGGCCGTCACCGCCCACGCGGGCAGGCGCACCGCGCCGTAGCGCTCGGGCAGCTCGTCCACCACCTCCTCCACGGTGACCAGCGACCGGGCGGCGGCGAGCACGGCCTCCTTCTGGACGCCGCTGATGCCCCAGAGCTGGACGTTCCCCTCGCGGTCGGCCTGCTGGGCGTGGACCACCGCCACGTCCGGGCGGATGGCCGGCACGGCGGCCAGGCGCTCGCCGGTGAACGGGCACTCGACCGTGGCGAGCGACGGGCTGTGCCGCACGAGGTCGGTGCCGGCGTAGCCGCGGAGCACGGCGAACGGCAGGCCGGACGCCCCGGCCACGTACCGGTTGGCCAGGCCGGCGTGGCTGTGCTCGTCCAGCTCGAGCGGGCCCGGCCAGCCGTGCTCCACCGCGTCGCGGAGCCGGTGCAGGGACCCGACGCCGGGGTTGCCCCCCCAGGAGAAGACCAGCCGCCGCGACAGCCGGCACCGATCATCTGGTCGTAGACGAGGTCGGGGGTCAGGCGGACGAGGGTGAGGCCGCGCCGGCCCTGGCGGATGATCTCGTGCCCGGCGGCGAACGGGATCAGGTGGGTGAAGCCCTCCAGGGCCACGCAGTCGCCGTCGTGGACGAGGTCGCGGACGCCCTCCTCCAGGCTGACGATCCGCGCCATCAGTCCCGAGCCCCGCTGCCGGGGCGCCGGCGCCGGTGCCGTCCTGCCACCCTCGTCCACCTCCTCGGCTGCGGGGCGTCCCCGGTCCCTCGCCCGGCCCCGTCGCCCGACCAGTTGTACGATATCCGAACCTCTGTGCGCAACACGCACAGACGGGCGCCCCCGGCCGGGACCCCGTCAGGCCGGTGCCGCCGGGCCCACGTGGGCCCGGATGTCCTGGATGAGGGCGCGGTGGACGGCGGAGAAGAGCTTGTCCTTGCGGTGCACGAGGAAGACCGGTCCCACCAGGTGGACGCCCGGGATGGCCACCTCCCGGAGGGTCCCGTCGGCGATCTCCCGGCTCACGGCGGCCCGGAAGAGGAACGACACGCCGAGCCCGGCGCCCACCAGCAGCTTCATGGCCTCGGGATGCCCGAGCTCGGCCGCGACGTGCCGCTCGGGCAGGCCGATGTGCGCCAGCTCCTGGTCGATGAAGGTCCGGCGCAGCGTCCCCTTCTGGGCCTCGATGAACGGGAGCGGCCGCAGCTCGTCCACGGTGACCGAGCTGCCCTCGGGGACGCCGTGCGGCGGTGCCACCAGGACCAGCTCCTCCAGGCCGATCTGCTCGGTGACCAGGCCGTGGTTGGTGGTGGCCGCCTCGATGACCACCACCGAGAAGTCGTTCTCCCCGGCTTCGGTCCCGGCGATGGACTGGGCCGCCGCGCCGATGTCGATCCGCACCTCCACCGCCGGCCGCTCGCGGAGGAACGACGCCAGCAGCGGCGGGAGCACGTAGCTGCCGATGGACATGCTCGTGCCCACCACCACGCTCCCCGCCAGGCCGTCCGACACGCTGTCGAGGTCGCGGCGAGCTCCCGCGTGCGCCGCAGCATGTCGGTGGCCCAGAGGTGGACGGCCCGCCCGGCCTCGGTGAGGTGCAGCCGCCGGCCCTCGCGGTAGAAGAGGCTGGCGCCGACCCGCTGCTCGAGGGACCGCAGGTGCCCGCTGACCACCGGCTGCGCCACCCCCAGGTGGTCGGCGGCGCGGCTGACCCCGCCCAGCTCCACCACCGCGTCGAAGACCTCCAGCTTGTGGAGCGACACCCTGGTGTCGATGGGCATGGCAGGACGATAGCCATTCCGTGCGGTTTACGCCCGTAACTGCATGTTCTCCCGATCGAGCGGGCCCGGACGCCGGGGTGCCGCCCAGCGGAGCCCGGGCCCGGCCGGGCGACGCCGGTCCCGGGCCAGCGGCGCCGGATCTCGCTGCTGACCTGCGGATCTCCACCCTCCGCGGGCCGCTCGATCCATAGGAGAAATATGACGAAACGGCCAAAAATGGCTATTTGTCGTTTGCATTTGGGTGACGGTACCTTCCTGCTGGGGACGCCGGCCGCTCCCGGGCGGCAGGCGGCGACCAGGGCAGGGGCGCTCCCGGTCACGGGGTGCCGGACGCCGGCGTGGGAGGCACGATGGAGATCGAGCAGCTTGTGGAGCAGGTGGACCGGGGGAAGATCCCGGCCGGGATGTACAGCGACCCGGAGATCGCACCAGCCTCGAGCGCGACCGCCTCTTCAGCAGGAGCTGGCAGTTCCTGGCCCACGTGTCCGAGATCCCGAACGCCGGTGACTACGTGGTGAGGCGGATCGTGGACGATTCGTTCATCGTGGTGCGGGGCGACGACGGCGAGGTCCGGGTGCTGCTGAACATGTGCCGGCACCGGGGCATGCAGGTGTGCCGGGCCGAGGCGGGCAACGCGTCCCATTTCCGCTGTCCCTACCACGCCTGGACCTACAGGAACACGGGAAGCTGGTGGGTCTGCCGTTCCACGCCGAGGCGTATGGCGGGGACGCCGGGTTGGACCGAAGTCGCAGACGTCGCTGGTGCATCGGCGCCCCGCACCGGATCACGCGGGGCATGATCTTCGCGTGCCTCGACCCGGACGCCGCCTCGCTCGAGGAGAGTCTTGGGCGGGTTCGACTTCTATCTGGATCTCTACATGAACCACAGCGAGGAAGGGATGGAGGTCCGCGGCCCGCAGCGTTGGCTGATTCAGAGCAACTGGAAGATCGGCGCCGAGAACTTCTCCGGCGACTCGTATCACACGCCCCATACGCACGTGAGCGTGGTGGAGATCGGGCTCTTCATGGAGCCGAAGGCGAACCGGCGGAAGGAGGGCGCTCTGTACTGGGCCGGGCGCGGGCGGCGGGCACGACCTACAAGCTGCCCACCGACGACTTCGACAAGAACCTGGCGCACATCGGCTACCCGGAGGAGATGGTCGCGCGCATGCACGACCGTTGGAGCGCCGACCAGAAGAAGATGGTGGGCGAAGCCGGCTTCATGGTCTCGGCGGCAACGATCTTCCCGAACCTGAGCTTCGTCCACAATTGGCCGCGGGTGCACGAGGGCGCACGAGGTGGTGCCGTTCATCTCCATCCGGCTCTGGCAGCCCATCAGCGCGACCGAGACAGAGGTCCTGTCCTGGTTCGTCGTCGACGCAGAACGCCCCGCAGTGGTACAAGGACGATTCCTACAAGGCCTACCTCATGTGCTTCGGCTCCTCGGGCATGTTCGAGCAGGACGACGTCGAGAACTGGACGTCGATCACCTCGTCAGCAAAGGCGGTTCTCGAGCCAGGTCGAACTCGACTCGACCATGGGCATGGGCGACGGCGAACGGCACGCTGCACGAGCCGTTGGCCGGATGGCCCGGGCCCGGGGTAGGCTCATGTCGGCTACGGCGAATACAACCAGCGGGAGCTGCTCCGCCGTTGGGGAAGCCTCCTGCGGGGCGACGCCGCCCACGGGCTCCGCGGCAGCCTCGCCGCGCCGGTGGGCCTGACGGTGGCCGGATGACCGTCAGCACGGGGGCGGGGCTCCCGGGCGCCCCGGTAGGGATGGAGACCCACTACGAGATCACCCGGTTCCTCCACGCCGAGGCCGAGCTGCTCGACGAGCACCGCTACGCCGAGTGGCTGGAGCTGCTCACCGAGGACGTCCGGTACCGCATGCCGGTGAGCGTCACCGCCATGCAGGGCCAGCCCGGTCCCGAGCGGCGGATGGACCACTTCGACGAGGACCGCTACACCCTCGGCAAGCGGGTGGAGCGGCTGTCGGGGCGCCACGCCTGGACCGAGGACCCGCCGTCGCGGACCCGCCGGTTCGTCACCAACGTCCGGGCCTGCGCCTGCGACGCCCGGGGGGAGCTGGCGGTCCGCAGCTACCTGCTGCTCTTCCGGAGCCGGCTGGACGTGCGGCCGCCGGAGTGGATGGCCGCCGAGCGGCACGACGTGCTGCGCCGGGTGGGCGACGGCCTGCGGATGGCCTCGCGGGAGATCGTCCTCGACGAGTCGGTGGTGCGGACCCAGAACCTGGCGATCTTCCTGTGAGCGCCCGCCGGGGGCCCCGCCCGTGAGCGCCGGCGCGTCGACGGGAAGGTGGTCGCCTGCACCGGCGGCGGCTCGGGGATAGGGCGGGCGGCGGTCGAGGCCTTCGCGGCGGCCGGCGCCGCCGTGGCCGTGCTCGAGCTCGACCCGGCCAAGGTGGACGACCTCCGCGGGCTCGGCGACCGGGTGCTCGCGCTGCGGGGCGACGCCACCTCGGCGGTGGGCACCGGTGCGCTGGTGGAGGCCGCCACGGACCGGTGGGGGCGCCTCGACGTGGTCGCCACCTTCGCCGGGATCTTCGACCACTACCGGCCCCTGGACGCCATCCCGCGCCAGGCCCTCGACCGCGCCTTCGACGAGATCTTCGCCGTCAACGTGAAGAGCGTGCTGCTGGTGGTGCAGGCGGCGCTGCCGGCCCTGCGCGCCGCCCACGGCAACGTGGTGCTTACGCTGTCCAGCTCCAGCTTCTACCCCGGCCGGGGCGGGCCGCTCTACGTGGCCTCCAAGTTCGCCGCCCGCGGCCTGGTGGCCCAGCTCGCGCACGAGCTGGCGCCCGAGATCCGGGTGAACGGCGTGGCCCCCGGCGGCACCCTCGGCACCGACCTGCGCGGGGCCCGCAGCCTGGGCTCGGACGGCGAGCGGCTGGGCGACCGGCCGGGGCGGCGGGAGGAGCTCGAGGCCCGGACCCCGCTGCACGTGGCGCTCACCCCGCGCCACCACGCCGGGGCCTACGTCTTCCTGGCCTCGGACGCGGCGTCGGGGATCACCGGCGAGGTCGTCCGCTCGGACGGGGGGATCGGTGTCCGCTGACGGCGGCGCCGGGGCCGGGACAGCGCCCGGGACGCTGGCCGCCGCCGTGGCCACCGCGTGCCGCGTGCTCGGCCGCCGCGGCCTCGTGGACGGGGTGCTCGGCCACGTGTCCGCCCGCCTGCCCGACGGCGGGTACCTGGTGCGGTGCCGCGGGCCGCACGAGCGCGGCGTGGCTCGCACCGCCCCCGCCGACGTGCGCCGGGTGGGGCCGGACGACCGGCTGGCCGAGCCCGCCGCCGGCTGGGCGCTGCCCAAGGAGCTGCCCATCCACGCCGCGCTCGACCGCGCCCGCCCGGAGGTGGGGGCGGTGGTCCACGCCCACCCGCCCGCCGCCCTCCGCTGCGGGCTCGCCGGCCTCGTGCCGCGGCCGGTCTTCGGCGCGTACAACATCCCGGCCATGCGCATGGCGGTTGAACGGCGTGCCCGTCTACCCCCGCCCCGTGCTGATCTCGCGGCCGGAGCTGGCGGAGGAGATGGTGGCGGCGATGGGGGACCGCCCGCTGTGCCTGCTGCGCGGCCACGGGATCACGGTGGCCGGGCCCACCGTGGAGGCGGCCACGGTGGCCGCGGTCAACCTGGAGGCGCTGCTGTCCGTCACGCTCGACCTGGCGCTGCTCGGCGCCGAGCCGCCGCCGCTGGGGCCGGAGGACCTGGCCGAGCTTCCCGGACCTGGGCAGCGCCTTCAACGACGCGCTGGCCTGGCGGGCACTGGTGGCCGAGCTCGGCGAGCACGCCGGGGGCGCCGCGCCGGACCCCGCCGCCGCCGGGGACTGATCGGATCGGTCAGGGCACCGGCGTCGCGTCCCCCGGCGCGGCTTCCGGCGCGGCTTCCGGCGCGTCCTCCGCCCCGGCCAGCACGCCGGCCGCCACGAGCGCCTCGTACTCCTCCGCCGCCATGCCGCCCAGGCCGCAGACCACCTCGCGGGTGTGGGCGCCGAGCCGCGGCCCGGCGGCCCGCACCGAGCCCGGGGTCCGCGAGAACGCGGGGACCACGCCCTGCATGGGCACGTCCCATCCCTGGGCGGCGGTGCGGCGCAGCACCATCCCGCGTGCGGCGTAGTGCGCGTCGGCCAGCACGTCGCGGGCGGTGAAGATGCGCCCGGCGGGCACGCCGTGCTCCTCGAGCGTCGCCAGGAGCCGGTCGGGACCGAGGCCGCGGGTCCACGCCGAGATCAGGCCGTCCAGCTCCTCCATGTGCTCGCCGCGGGCGGCGTGGGTCCGGAACCGCTCGTCGTGGGCGAGCTCGGGCCGGCCCATGGCCTTGCAGAGCCTGCCGAAGACGGCGTCGGCGTTGGCGGCCACCACCACGTCCGAGCCGTCGGCGGTGGGGTACGCGTTCGACGGGGCCACCCCGGGCAGCACGCTGCCGGTGCGCCCCCGCAGCACGCCGCCGAGCTCGTAGTCGGCCATCGAGGACTCCATGAGGGCGTGCACCGCCTCGTAGATGGCGACGTCCACCTCCTGCCCGCGGCCCGAGCGGCGCGCCTCGTGCAGGGCGGCCAGGGCCCCCACCACCGAGAACAGCGCGGCCAGCGAGTCCCCGAGGCTGATCCCGGTCCGGCTCGGCGGCCGGTCCGGGTCGCCGGTGGTGTGGCGGATGCCGCCCACCGCCTCGCCGATGTTCCCGAAGCCCGTGGAGCCGGCGCGCGGGCCGGTCTGGCCGAACCCCGAGACGTGGACCATCACCAGCCGCGGGTTGCCCGCCGAGAGGGCGTCGTAGCCGAGGCCCCACTCGGCCATGCGGCCCGGCCGGAAGTTCTCGAGCACCACGTCGCAGCGGGCGGCCAGCCGCCGCACCACGTCCCGGCCCCGCTCGTGGCGAAGGTCCACGCAGGCCGAGCGCTTGTTGCGGGCGATGCCCGGCCACCAGAGGCTGTCGCCGTCCAGCTCCACGCCCCAGTGCCGCATCGGGTCGCCCGCGCCGGGGGGCTCCACCTTGACCACCTCGGCCCCGTAGTCCCCGAGGAGCTGGCCGGCGAAGGGACCGGCGATGAAGCTGCCGAGCTCCAGCACCCGCACGCCCTCCAGCGGCCCGGCCGCGGCAGCCGCCGGCGCCCCGGCGCCCGGAGGGGAATCCGGCGCCCGGAAGGGGCACGCCGTGCGGGGGGACGCCGCCGGCTGCCGTGCTCCCCGTCACCGGACCGATTGTATACGATCTTATCGTCGCACACAGGGTTGCCGGATCCTGGCCGCGGGGGCCGGGTGGCGGCCGGGGCCTCGCCCCACGGCGCCCGGCGGCGTTGCACCCCCGATGACAGGGATCGAGCCGCCGGCACCGCGCCGCCCGCCCCCGGGGCGGGACCGCCGCCTCCCGGCCCTGCCGGAGGGGGCGCCGGGCACCCTGGCAGGCAGTATTGTATCCCATGTGGCGGACCCAGGAGCCGGCCCCGGGGCGGGGATGGGGAGCGCCGAGCGGGCCTACGAGCTGATCCGCGCCGCCGTCATCGAGGGCCGCTACCGCTCGGGCCAGCGCCTGGTCGAGCAGCGCATCGGCGAGGAGTTCGCGCTCTCGCGGACCCCGGTCCGCGAGGCGCTGCGCATGCTCGAGGCCGAGGGCCTGGTGGTCAGCCGGCGCAACCGCGGCGCCGTGGTCCGGCCGGTCACCGCCCGCGACGTCACCGACCTCTACGAAGCTCCGGGCTCGGCTCGAGGCGCTCGCCGCCGAGCGGTCGGCCGCCCGGGCCACGGGGGAGGACCTGGCCGCCATGGACCTGGCCGTCGAGGAGTTCGACGCCGCGGTGCTCCCCGGCGACGGCGCGCACCCCGGCGACGACGGCCTGGACGGCGTGCGGGCGCTGCACCGCGCCAACCGCGCGGTTCCACGACGCCGTCCTCCGCTCGGCCGACCATCCCCGCCTGAGCCAGCTCATGGCCCGTACCGTGGACATCCCGCTGGTCTTCCGGGCGTTCCAGGTGTTCACGCCGGCCGAGCGCGAGCGCTCCAACCTGTTCCACCGGCTGATCCGCGCCGCCATCGGCGCCGGCGAGGCGGACCGGGCCGGTCGGCTCATGGCCGAGCACGTCCTGCAGGGGAGGGACTCCCTGCTCGACCGGATCGCCGTGGCGCCGCTGGCGCGCGCTCGATCGTGGGCGAGCCGGGCGAGGACGGCGGGCACCCGGCCACCGCCGACCGCGGGCTGACGGCGGCGGTGCGCTCGCCGCGCCGGGTGGCCGGGTGAGCCCGGGCCCGCCCCCGGCCGTCCGGCTGCGCGACGCCACCCTGCGCGACGGCCTGCAGGACGAGCCGCCGGTCGCCACCGTGACCAAGCTGGCGCTGCTGGACGCCCTGGTGGCCTCCGGGCTCCGCGACCTGGAGCTGACGTCCTTCGCCCGGCCCGACCGGGTGCCGGCCACGGCCGACGCCGAGGCCATGGCCCGCGAGGCGCCCCGGCGCGCGCCGGGGGTGACGCTGTGGGGCCTGGTGCTGAACCGCCGTGGGGCGGAGCGGGCGCTCGCCGCCGGCATGGGCCACCTGCAGTTCGTGGTCTCGGTGTCCGAGCGGCACAACCAGGCGAACGCCGGCCGCACGGTGGCGGCGTCCCTGGCGGAGCTGGAGGGCATCGTGGCCCTGGCCGGCACGGCGGCCGAGGTGGAGGCCACGCTCTCCACGGCCTTCGGCTGTCCCTACGCGGGGCCGGTCGAGCCGGCCGAGGTGCTGGCGGTGGCGGCGCGCGCCAGGGAGGCGGGCGCCGTACGGCTCACCCTGGGGGACACGATCGGGACCGGCGTGCCCACCGAGGTGGGGCGGCTGGTGGCGGAGGTCGCGGCCACCGTGCACCCGGTCGAGCTGGGGATCGACCTCCACGACACCAGGGGCCTCGCCGTGGCTAACGCCCTGGCCGCGCTGGAGGCGGGCGCCACCCGGGTGGACGGCACCGTGGGGGGCCTCGGGGGCTGCCCGTTCGCCCCGGGCGCGTCGGGCAACCTCCCGCTCGAGGACCTGGTGCACGCGCTCGAGGCCATGGGCAGCCGCACGGGCGTGGACCTGGGGGCGCTGCTCGCCGCCGCCGACCTGGCGTGCGCCGCGGTGGGGCGGGCGCCGTCCAGCCACGTGGCCGTGGCCGGGCCCCGCTTCAGCCGGCTCGGCGAAGGCCCGACGCGCCGGCCCACGGCGGCGAGCCGGCCCCCCTGCTGATCCGCAGCAGGCGGTTGTACTTGGCCAGCCGCTCGGAGCGGGCGACCGAGCCGATCTTGATCTGGCCGGCGGCGGTGGCGACGGCGAGGTCGGCGATGGTCGGTGTCCTCGGTCTCGCCCGAGCGGGCCGAGACGATCGTGCGGTAGCCGTGGCGCGCGGGCCAGGTGCGACCGCGTCGAGCGTCTCGGAGAGGGTGCCGACCTGGTTCAGCCTTGATCAGGACGGCGTTGGCCGCGCCCTGCTCGATGCCCTGGCGAGGCCGGTCCGGCCTGGGTGGCGAAGCAGGTCGTCGCCGATCGAGCTGGACCGCCGCGCCGAGCCGGGCCGTCAGGCCGGTCCAGCCCGTCCAGTCGTCCTCGGCCAGGCCGTCCTCGATCGAGACGACCGGGAACCGCTCCGTCCACCCGGCGACCGTGTCCACCATCTCGCCCGCCGTCAAGGACCGGCCCCCGAGCAGGTAGGACCCGTCGGCCCGGAGGAGCCCGCTGGCGGCCAGGTCGAGGGTGACGGCCACGTCGGTGCCGGGCTCCCGGCCGGAGCGCTCGATCGCCTCGGTGACCAGGGCGATGGCCTCCTCGGCCGAGGCCGTGGGGGCGCCGAAGCCGCCCTCGTGCCCCACGAGCGTGGACGCGCCCCGCTCGGCCAGCAGGGCGGCGGCGGCGTGGTAGACGCCGTGCACCCACTCGACCGCCGTCTCGAGATCGGGCGCGCCCAGCGGCACGGCCAGCACGTCCTGGACGTCCATCCCGCCACCGGCGTGGAGGCCCCCGCTGACGACGTTCACCATGGGGAGCGGCAGGGACGGCCGCCGATCACCGGCGAGGTGCCGCCACAGCGGCACGCCCCGCGCCATCGCGCCGGCCCGCGCGCAGGCGGCGGAGACGGCGACGGTGGCGTTGGCCCCGAGCCGCGACCGGTCCCCGGTCCCGTCGAGGTTGACCATGGCCCGGTCGAGGGCGCCCTGGTCCGTGACGTCCATGCCGGCCAGCCGCTCGCTGATCGGCCCCCGCACCGCCTGCAGCGCACCCTCCACGCCCTTGCCGCCGAAGCGGCGGACGTCGCCGTCGCGGCGCTCGACCGACTCGTGCCGGCCAGTGGACGCGCCCGAGGGGGCCTGGGCGAAGGCGGAGCGCCCGCCGGCCAGGATCACGGTGGCCTCCACCGTGGGGGTGGCCCGGGAGTCCAGCACCCAGGCCGCCTCGACGCGCTCGATCGTGGGCGCGCTCACCGGCCGGCCGCCCGCTCCACGGCGAGGGCGAGATCCCCCACGTCCCCCAGCCCCCCGCGCAGCGCCTGCTCCCCCACCGAGCGCGCCCGCTCCCGCTCGTCGTGGCTCGCCAGGTAGTCCACCGGGGACTTGCCGAAGAGCCGGGCCAGCATCACGGCGCCGGCGTGGCGCAGCGACCGGCCGGCGTCGGCCGGCCCCTCGTAGGCGTCCCAGAAGGCGCGGAGGGCGGCCACCGTGGCGGCCCGGTCGGCCGCCGGCTGGTCGCGGAGGGCCTTGAGCGACAGGTGCGCGGAGAGCATGCCCACGTCGAAGGCCGGGTCGCCGGCGTGGACCACCTCCCAGTCGAGCAGCACCGGCGGGCCGGGCGCCACGAGGACGTTCTTCGGCGAGAGGTCGCCGTGCACCAGGTGGCGCGCCGGGTAGGCCGCCGTCTCCCGGACCAGCGCGCCCAGCAGGTCCGCCAGCTCAGGGCGGCGAGCCGCCGTGGCCCGGTAGAAGGGGTCGAGGCGGAGGTCGTCGAAGAGCTGCCTCGGGCCGTCGCCGGCCAGGGCCGCCGGCGGCGGCGTGCGGTGGAGGACGCCGGCCGCCGCCCCCAGGGCGGCCGCCACCGGTGGGTGGGCCCGGCCGGCGAGCAGCTCCGCCTTGTAGGCGGGGGCCGGCTGCCACTCCGGGGGCGGGCCGGCCACGCAGCTCCTCGCCCAGCACCGTGCGCTCGGCGTCGAAGAAGCGGAGGCGGGGCACGCGGGCCGGCCCGAGGCGGCCGTCGAGGTGGGCGAGGACCGCCGCCTCGTGGGCGCCGCGGCGGCGGTTGACCCGCCACTCGTCCGCCACCGAGAGGCGGGAGAGCGGCGACTTCACCACCCAGTGGTCCGTGCCCTCGGCCACCTCGGCCACGAGAGACGACACCCCGCCCCGCAGCACCGCCACCCGCGCCCGGGGGCCGATCCGCCCGCTCGCCCGCAGCCAGCGCTTCGAGCTCGAGCGCGTCGGCCGGCGCCGCGCCCGCCGCGGCCCGCCGCGCTCACGGCGCTCACGGCGCGGGCTCCGGGTACGGGTCCCGCGGCGGCTCGCCCCGCAGCACCCGGACCGCGTCCTCCACGGCGCGCCGGCGGAGCTCGGTCACCGACTGGACGGACGAGAACGCGACGTGCGGCGTGATCACCACCTCGTCCCGGCCGGCGAGCCCCGGCGGCACCTCCGGCTCCGCCGGCAGGACGTCCAGCGCCGCCGCGCCCGGCCGCCCGGCGTCCAGCGCCGCCGCCAGGGCGTGGGCATCCACCACCGCGCCCCGCGAGGTGTTCACCAGGAGCGACCCCGGCCGCATCCTCGCCAGCGCGGCGGCGTCCACCATGCCGCGTGTGGCCTCGGCCAGCGGCACGTGCACCGTCACCACGTCGGACCGCGCCAGCAGCTCGGCTGCGGGCACCTGCAGGAAGCCGTGCCGCGGGTCGGGCCTCCGGTCGTCCAGCAGGATGGTGCAGCCGAGGGCGGCCAGCTTCCGGGCGGCGGCCAGGCCGATGCGGCCGGTGCCCCACACCCCGGCCACCAGCTCCCGCACGCGGCGCAGCGGCACCGAGCCCGGGTCCCACGTCCCGGCCCGCACGGCGCGGTCGAGGCGCGACACGCCGCGGGCCCAGTCGAGCACGAGCGCCACGACGTGGTCGGACACCTCCTCCACGCAGTAGTCCGGCACCCTGGTCACCGTGACCCCGCGCTCGGCGGCGGCCCGGACGTCGATGTTGTCCACGCCCACGCCGAGCCGGCTGACCACCCGCAGCCGGGGGCTGGCCTCGATCAGGGCCCGGGGCACCTGGGCCCAGCAGGTGACGATGGCGTCCACGTCGGCGCCGAGCCGGAGGAGCGCCTCGGGGCTGTCGCCGGGCGCACCGTCCACCAGCTCCCCGCCGGCGGCGTGGACGACAGCGGACTCGATCTCGGTGCCCGGCCAGGGGTGGTCGGTGAGGAGCACTCGCCACCTGCGGCCGCCGGCCGCTCCGGGACCGGCGCCGCTCACCGGGCCGCCCCCACGGCGCTCTCCGCAGCGCTTCCCGCGGCGCCCGCCACGGCCCCGGCCCCGGCGGCCCCGGCGTGCGTCCCCGCCACCGGGAGCTCCTCGGCCCAGGGCACGGGCGGCCGGGCCACGACCTCGTTCTCGAGGACGCCCACGCCCTCGACCTCCACCCGCACCACGTCCCCCGGGGCCAGCCACGCCGGCTCGGCCATGCCCTGCGCGCTGCCCGCCGGCGTGCCCGTGGTCAGCACGTCGCCGGGCCGGAGGGTGCAGCGGCTGCTGAGGACGGCGAGCTGGGTGGGGACGTCGTGCACCATCGCCGACGTGCGCCCGTCCTGGCGGGCCTCCCCGTTCACCGCGGACCGGATCGAGAGGTCGCCCGGGTCGCCGACCTCGTCCGGCGTCACCAGCCAGGGCCCGAGGGGGCCAAACCCCTCGTGGGACTTCCCGAGGGTGACCGTGGGGCTCTGGCCCTGCCAGTCCCGGGCGGACACGTCGTCGCAGGCCAGCCACCCGGCCACCACCTCGAGCGCCCGCGCCGCCGGCAGGTCGCGGCAGGCACGGCCCACCACGAGTGCCAGCTCGCCCTCGTAGTCGAGGGCACGGCAGCCCCCGGGGAGGGGGATGGGGGACCGGGGGCCGGTCACGCACGAGGGGTGCTTGTGGAAGAACAGGGGGAACCCCGGCTCGGCCGGGGCGCCGACCTCCTCGGCGTGGGCTCGGTAGTTGTAGCCGATGGCCACGAAGGCGCCCGGCCGGGGGACCGGCGCCAGGAGCCAGGCCGGCTCCACCGCCACCCGCGGCGCCCGGCGCACGGCGGCCCGCAGCTCCGCCTCGCCGCCGGCCATGAGCAGGCGGGCCAGGTCGAGCGGGAGGTGGGCGCCGGGGACGAGCCCGGTGACGTCGGCCATCCCCACCGGACCCGGCCCGTCGAGCGCCGGATCCACGACCACGCCCAGCCCGGCCCGGCCGTGGGGCGGGCGCCAGCGGGCAAGCTTCATCGGGGGGCCTCCTCGGTGGTCGATCGGGTCGGGGATGGATAGTATGCAATTTGGCCGGCCATCGTGCAGGGGCCGTGAAACCATAGGTAGAAAAGACGGTAACAGCGAAGAAAGAGCTATTTGAACGATAGGTCTTTCGGTCCTACGGTCTCCGCGGGAAAGGGGGTGGGACGTGGCGCTCGCCGGCGGCGACGGAAGCATGGGACCAGCGACGACGGGCGCCGGGCTCGCCCTCTCGCTGCCCACCCGGAGCGGGTCGCACGGGTCCGACCTGGCCCGGCTCGCCCGCCAGGCCGAGGAGGCGGGCTTCGCGGCGGTATACATCGCTGAGCGCGTGGCCGACTCCCTGGCCATCTGCCACCACCTCCTGGCGGAGACCACCACGATCGCCGTGGGCACGGCGGTCGCCAACGCGCGGGCCAGGCAGCCGGTGGTCGCGGCGATGACCGCCATGGCCCTGCAGGAGACCTCCGGCGGGCGCTTCCGGCTCGGCCTCGGCGTGGCCAACGCCCACCTGAACGAGGAGCGCCTCGGCCTGCCGCCGGTGTCGCCGGTGGCCTGGATGGCCGAGTACGTGGAGGTGGTGCGCCAGACCTGCGCCGGCGGCCCGGTCCACGTGCACGGCACCTACTTCCGGGTGGACGGCCTCGAGCTCGACCGCACGTGCCGGTGCCGGTGCCCGTCCACCTCGCGGCGCTCCAGCACGGGATGGTGGGCCTGGCCGGGCGGGTGGCCGACGGGGTGATCCTGAACCTCTGCCCCGTGGAGGCGGTGGGACGGCGCCTGCAGCACCTGCGGGAGGCGGCGGCCCGCCGCAGCCCCGGCCTGCCGGAGCCCGAGGTGGCCTGCGTCATCCCCTGCTGCGTGAGCGACGACGCCGAGCTGGCCCTGGCGGCGGCCCGCGACGTGGTCCTGGACTACATGCTCCACCCGACGCCGCGGCGCCCTCTACGGCGAGGCCGGCGACCCGGAGCTGGTCTCGGCGGTGCAGGCCCGCCTGGCCGCCGGCCACCGGGAGGCGGCGGCCGGCATGGTCCCCGACGAGCTGGTGGACAGGTTCGTGGCCCAGGGCCGCCGCACGCGTGCGCCGAGCAGGTGGCCCGCTACCGGGCCGCGGGCGTGGACACCCCGATCGTCTTCCCCCGGCCCGTCGGACCGCCGGTGGGCCGACGCCGGTCTGGGAGCTGGCGGCCGCGTACGGCCCCGGCGCCACGGTCGGCGCAGCGGTCCCCGCCCGCCCGGCGGACGCCGCCGCGACCCGATCGACCAGTACCAACCGAGCACGCATTGGAGGCAGCACCATGACCGAATTCGTGACCCCCCGGCGGCTCAACCACGCCGCGTACGTCACCTGGGACACCGCGGCGACGATCGCCTTCTATCGCGACGTGCATGGGCATGCGCCTGATCAGTTACGCAACGGCAGAGGAAGTGCCGAGCACCGGCGAAAGAACCACTTCCTCCACACCTTTTTCGAAATGAAGGATCGTTCGTGCTCGCCTTCTTCGAGATCGAGGGACTGCCGAAGGAAGCAGCATCGAGACCGTCGTCCCGCTGGGCCCGCCACATCGCCATGTCGGTCGACAGCGAGGAGGAGCTCATCTCGGCCATGCGGCACCTCAAGGAGCACGACGTCGAGGTCCTGGGCCCGGTCGACCACGAGGGTATCTGGAAGTCCCTGTACTTCTTCGATCCCAACGGCATCCGGCTGGAACTCACCTACCAGAACCGCACCTTCAGCGACGACGACGCGGAGCAGGCCCACGAAGGACGTTGACGCCTGGCTGGCCGAGCACGGGTCGGCCGACGGTCATGAGTCCGACGCTCGACCTCTCGGCGCCCCGCCACGAGGTGGCCGGCCCCGCCGAAGCAGCCAGGAGCTGTTCCAGGTCAACGGCTGGTCCGACGGCCTGCCGATCATCCCACCCACCGTCGAGCTGGTGGACCACGGCGATCGCCGCCTCCGGGCTCCACCCGGCGAGGTGGTCGTGAACCTGCGCGAGCAGTCGCGGACCGTCACGGTCGAGCAGATCGCCGTGAACGCGGTGGCTGCCGGCTGTCGGCCCGAGTACCTGCCCGTGGTCGTGACCGCGCTTGCGGGCGATGAACGAGGAGCCAGTACAACCTCCACAGCACGACGGTGAGCGGAGCCACCGCCCCGCTGGTGATCGTGAGCGGTGGCCGCGGTCGGATCTGCTCGGGGCTCAACACCGGATTCAGCGTGTTCGGCTCGGGCCACGTGGCGAACGCGACGATCGGCCGTGCCGTCCGCCTGTGTCTGCCAGAACCTCTGCGGCGGCATCCCCAGGGGTGGTCGACAAGGCCACGATGGGCCACTCCGGCAAGTACAGCTACTGCATAGGCGAGAGCCCGCTGCGGAATCCATGGTCGCCCTTGCACGCCGACCGCAGTCTGCCGCCGAAGCGAGCGCGATGACCGTCTTCGCCGGGGAGGCGCCGATCTTCGCCCGCAACGACTGGTCATCCGAGCCCGGGCCGGTGCTCGGCACCATCGCCGACGCCATGAAGGTCTCGCACTACACGGGCGGGAGCTTCGTCGTGGTCCTCGGACCGCTCCACGCCGGGGTGATGGCGAGGGCCGGGATGGGCCGCGACCGA
Source organism: uncultured Alphaproteobacteria bacterium (assembly GCA_963755435.1). GTDB lineage: Bacteria > Pseudomonadota > Alphaproteobacteria > ATCC43930 > CGMCC-115725 > AP-15. The sequence goes on along the minus strand of CAVWJX010000003.1, from coordinate 1,016,156 downwards.
TCCGTGCGAGGCGCTCTTCGACCTCTCGGCCCGCAGTCGATGGCCGAGCTCAAGCGGGCGGGCCGCGCCAAGGGCGAGCCCGGCCCGGCGACGAAGACGAGCTCCGCCGGGCCGTGGAGCAGCCGGAGGACATCGTCCTGCTGGTGGCGGGGGGCCACCTCTACGGCTACTCGGCGGTGGTACCGCCCTGGGTGGGCGGCCACGAGTCGAAACCCGTCACCGGGAGCTCGGACAGACCGAACTGAATGCCTGTCGGATAGGCAGCGTGACACCATGACCACCTTGACTCACAGAACACCCTGACGTCCTGTCCCGAGAACGAGGTGGACCCGAAGCGCGCCAGACCTGGCTCCCCGGCCGCCTCCCTCGTCCGGCCTGCGGCTGGGCATGCTCGACAACGGCAAGCCCAATAGCGACCGGCTGCTGGAGTTGCTGGTCGCCGGGCTGGTCGGGCGCCGGCCTCGAGGTCTCGACGTGGCGGCGCAAGCCGGCCATCGGCCGGCTGGCGCCGCCTGCCATCGTGGACGAGCTGGTCGCGGAGGCCGACGTGGTCGTCACCGGGGTCGGCGACTGCGCCGGGTGCTGTTCCTGCAGCATCGCCGACGCCGTGATGCTCGAGCAGCGGGGCGTGCCGGTGGCCGCCCTCTGCACGACGGAGTTCGTCACTGCGGCGGCGCTCGCCGCGGCGTCGGCGGGCGCCCCGGGCTACGGGGTGGCGGTGATCCCGCACCCGTTGGGCTCGTGCACGGCGGACGAGCTGGCGGCGCGGGCGGACGGCATCGCCGGGCGCGTGGTCGAGCTGCTCTCGGCCGGCGCAGCCGCGGCCGGCGCGGCCGGCTGGCCGGCGCGGGCGTCTCGGCCGGCACCGCCGCCGCCGCCGGTACCGGGGCGGGCCGGTAGTGGGCGCCGTGGAGGGCGTGGTGGTTGTCACCGGCGGGGCCCAGGGCCTGGGGCTGGCCTACGGCCGCCGGCTCAGCGAGCGCGGCGCCGGGTGGTCCTGGCCGACGTCGCGGGGAGATGGCCACCGAGTCGGCCGAGGCGATCCCGGGCCGACGGCGGCCGGGCCGAGGGCGTGGCACTGGACGTGACGGACGAGGACAGCGTGGCGGACGTGTTCGGTGCGGTCGCCAAGGAGCAGGGCGCGGTGGTTGGGCTGGTCAACAATGCCGGTGGGGCGTTCATCCCCCCGGCGGACATCGAGGACATGGCGTACGCGGATTTCCTCCGGGTGCTCGCCGTCAACGCCGGGGGCACCTGGCTGTGCTCGCGGGCCGTGGTGCCGGGGATGAAGGACCACGGCCGGGGCAAGATCGTGAACATCTCGTCGACGTGCTTCTCCAAGGGCTACCCGACGGGCATGGTCCCCTACATCGCCGCCAAGGGCGGCGTGGTGGGCCTCACCCGGGCGCTCGCCCGGGAGCTGGGGCCGCACAGATCACGGTCAACGCGGTGGCGCCGGGCTACACGCCGGTCCCCACCGGCGGCAGTGTGAACGTGGGCGAGCGGAAGGCCGCCCTCCTCCGCAGATCGTGGACGAGCAGTGCATGCATCGGACCGAGGCCCCCGGCGACCTTGTCGGGACGGTTGCGTTCCTGATCTCCGACGACTCCGACTTCGTCACCGGCCAGGTCATCAACGTCGATGGGGGTTGGGCGCACGACTGAGCGGCGCGGCCGATGTCTCACTCCACAGAGCGAGGACGCAGGGGAAATCAGGGAATAAGGGAGCAGTGGGTCCTCGCCGGTCGATGGTCGACGGCGGTTCAAAGACAAGGTCGTCATTGTGACCGGGGCGGGCTCGGGCATCGGCCGCGAGGTGGCGCGCCGGTTCGCCGACGAGGGCGCTCCGTGATCGTGGCCGATCTGGACGAGGATGGCGGGCGCCAGACGTCGGACTGCTGAAGCGGCGAGACGTGCCGAGGCGCGGTTCATCCGCACCGACGTCGCCGACCCTGATTCGGTGGCGCCATGGTTGCGGCGACAGTGGACGCCTTCGGGCGGCTCCACATCTTCACAACAACGCATATTGGGCACCGCTGAGCGAATGTGGTCGAAACGCCCCAGGAGGAATGGGACCGACGATCGCGGTGACGCTCACCGGCGTATTCCTCGGCTGCAAGTTTGCGATCCCGGCCATGTCGCCAGCGGCGGCGGCTCCGTCGTCAACACCGGCTCCACCGCGGGCGTGGTCGTCTCCCCGCGCTTCGCCGCCTACATGGCGGCGAAGGGAGGCGTGCTGTCGCTGACCAGCGCCGTGGCCTTCGATTTCGGCGGATCGAGGCATCCGCTGCAATGCGGTCTGTCCGGGACTCACCCGCACCCCGGCAACGGAGCCGGTGATGGCCGACGAGGACAGCGCGGAACTTCTCGCTACGCGGATCCCCTCGGGCCGGATGGGGGAGTCCGGCGACATCGCCGCCGCGGTGCTGTTCTTGGCCAGCGAGGAGTCGAGCTTCATGACCGGCCAGATGATGATCGTCGACGGAGGGAGGAACATTGGCTGAGCACGGCACGGGGACGGTGGTGACGGGCAGCGCTTCACACCGCACGGCGCAGCCGACTGAGCCCTCGGTGGGCGAGCTGTTCGGGCATCCCCATGGCCACCGGAGCCGGATTGGACGTCTATTCAGGTGTCGCCCGGGCGTCCGGGCGGATCTGGGCCAGCCGGCACCAGCAGCACAGAGGGCCCAGCAGACACGGCCATTATCGTGGTGCACCCGGCCTCGAACTTCCTCGGGCACTACATGCTGGCTTCCCTGGCGAATTGCGGCGTCGATGCCATCGGCCTCTGCACTCGCTACGTCGGAAACGACTCCTCGCTTGCTGATGGAGAACTGCGTGCTCGATATCGGGGCCGCGCATGCCGTCACCTGCGCGGCGACGGGTACCAGAAGATCGTGCTCGTCGGGAATTCGGGCGGTGGTGGTCTGGCGGCGCTCTACGAGAGCCAGGCCGGAGTCCCCGACGATCGTGGCGACCCCGCCGGCGATCCGCCTGATTTGACCAAAGCCGACCTGCCGCCCGCGGACGGCCTGGTCTTCCTCATGGCCCACCCGGGTCGGTCCATCGTCTTCACGGAGTGGTTCGATCCGGCTATTACCGACGAGCAGCGTCCTCTGGAGCGCCTCCCTCTCTCGACATGTTCCTGGCCGCGAACGGCCCTCCCTTTGATGCGGTGTTCCTCGACTCGTTACCGGGCGGCGCAGGTTGCCCGGAACCGTCGCATCACCGCCTGGGTTCACGAACAGCTGGCCATCTTGGCTTCGAGGGGCGCCGGGCGGTCTACGGGACCTCCCTTCGCCGTGCACGGGACGGTGGCCGACCCTCGCATGGTTGACCTCTCCATCGACCCCTCTGATCGGGAGGCCACGACGCCGTGGGGTCCCGCCTCGGTCGCGACCTATATCCCGGTGAGCCTGGGTCACCAGGCCTCCCTTCGGTCCTGGCTGAGCCAATGGAGCTTCGACGAGAGCAACGGCGACGGCCGAGTCCACGCCGCCCGGGTCGATGTCCGGTCTTCGTGATGTACGGGTCGGCAGACGAAGTCTGCTACCCGAGCCACGCCCAGTCCCTCTTCGACGCGGTACCGCATTCCCGGAAGGAGCTGCAGGGGTCGCCGGAGCCACGCACTACTTCGTGGGGCGGCCGGACCTGGTGGACGAGGCTGCGGTCGGATCTGTCGAGTGGGTCCTCGGGCCGTATGAGTGGCTGCACTGTCCGCCCGCCCGCGTGGGAGACGAAATGAAAGGAACAATGCGACGCCCGACTCGCGAACGCTGAAGAACGATGGACCTGTCCGGCTTCATCCGGATTTCTCTGGCCGACCGTCGTGCCAGGACACGCCGATATCGACCGAAGTCCGGAGTTGTTCGACGTGACGAACATCCTTGCGCTGGGGGGCGCGGCCGACATGCACCCCCACGTACCCACGAAGGTGGGCCAGGTCGGGACGGCGGTGTTCTGGGAGTCCACGGGCGCCGCCGACGCCCTGCCATTCTGGAACACCAACTTTCGTTGTGACGTACTGCTGTTTTACCTGATGCCGGTGGTCCGGGTGGAGTTCAAGGAGTGGAGGGCACGGAGACCTACGGCAGCTACGACCGGCCGCAGCGGCGACATGATGCTGCTTCCCAAGGACATCGCCCACCGGACGTTCTCGGGCAACGGCAAGCGGCGGATCTCCCTGGAGATCATCGAGCACGACCCCGCTGGGACGCGCTGGCTGGGTCGGCCGTCCGTGGCCGCCGACCCCGCTCGACCTCGATGGGCTCGCCTTCTCACCGGGGCCCGAAGTACGGAAGTCTCGCTCGACGGCAGCCACGGCGGCGGTCGACTCCTCATTCCTCCTCCGCGGCGCCGGGCGCTCGTGGCCTATGGGCTCCACCTCGGGCACAATGAATTCGAGGGGGGCTTCGTGGTGCGCGACGAGCCGCCCGGGGCGGCGCCGGCCGGCGGACCGGCCGGGGAGGCCGGCGACGCGGCCGGCGGCCCCGCCGGCGGCGACGACGCCACGAGGCGACCCTGAAGGTAGGTCGAGGGCACGCGCGGGCCACGATGCGGGCCCGGCGCCGGGACTCGTGGCGCTGCTGAAGGGCCTCGCCGGCCCGGGGCCCGCTGGTGGAGCGGCCGCCGGTGGCCATCGATCTCACGCCGCTCGGCACGCTGACCATCGAGGTCGACGACCACACCCGGCTGGATCCCCGCCGGCACCGGCTGGTCGGCACCGCCACCGATACCAGTTCGAGGGGGACCGCCTTTCCGCCACCGAGCTCTGGCGACACCCGCCACCGACTGGGTCACGGTGCACGGCGCGGGACGGTCCGGCAGCGTGGACGCCCGGCTCCTGCTCGCAACGGACGACGGGGCGCTGATCCTGATGCGCTATCGGCGGGCGATTGCGTACAGCGCAGAGGGGGCGAGCGTTGTCACCGCCCCCACGTTCGAGACGAACGACGAGCGCTACGCGTGGCTGAACTCCGTACAGGCGGTCGCCAAGGGCGAACGGGTGGGTACCGCCTGGTCTATGAGATCTACGTCGTCATAGCGCCGCGGGGGGGCTCTCGGAATGGGATACGGGTTCGCCGGTGCTCCGCCTCGACGGGATCCGGCCCGAGATCGGTGACGGCATGAGCATCCGGATCTGGCACCAGTCGATGACCGAGTTGGCGGAGCATCCCGGCCTATGCGGCCACGTCTGGAGCGGCACGCGGCCGAGGTGCTCGACCCGTCGGTGGAGGTCGTCGCCGCATGGCCTGCGGCCCGGCACCCACGCCGGCGTCCCGCCGGGGCGCACGCTTTACAGCCCGTACGCGTACCACGTGCTGCTTCGCCAGGTCATTGAGAATCTTCGTGCCGGCCGAGGAAGAGGGATTCGACGCCGTGGTGATCGGCAGCTATCTCGGAGCCGTTCCTCCGGGAGTCCCGCGCCGCCGTGGGGATCCCCATCGTCTCCATGGCCGAGAGCACGCTGCTCACGGCCTGCTCGCTCGCCACCTATTCGGTGCTCGTGACCATGAGCCCGGAGATCGCCTGGATCATCACCCGGCTGGTGGCGTCGCCATAGCTCACAGGACGGGTGGCCGGCGTCGAGTGCCTCGACCCCGGGCTGGACGAAATCGCGCTGCGCGCGGCGATCGGACACCGCCGGCGTTCCTCAGCGTGTTCGCCCGGGCGGCGGCCAGGGCGTGGCCCGACGGTTCGCCGACGTCATCGTCCCGGCGGAGGGGATCATGAACGAGATCCTCGTTTGCCCACGACGTGCAGGAGATCGACGGCACGTCAGCGTCATGGACGCCACGGCGGTGGCCTGGCTCCATGCCGAGTACATGGTGAAGCTCGCCGGGCCACCGGGCTGCGCCCCGGCCGGCGCTGGGACTACGCCCAGCTCGACCCCGACACCATGGCGCGGCTGCGGCGTGTGGGGAGCACCGCCGGTGCGACTTCCGGGACCTTGTCTTCCATAGGCAAACGGACTATGGCAAACGTGAAAAACAACTATTTGTGCCTGATGTCTCCGGACACGTTAACTTTCTCGGCAATATTCGAAATGGGGCGGCCCTTGGGCATCTTTGGGGGGCATATGGCGCTGAATTGGCGCCTTTTAGTAAATGTCTCTTGGCGCAGGTGCGCCGAATCTTCATAAGGGGAGGGGTTTAATGGGATACGTCGTGGGAACCCGTAGCGGGGACCGGGCCTGGGCCCACCGGATCCGGCCGGGCCGCAGGGCCGGCCGCCTGACGCCCGGCCGGGTCGCCCTGGCGGTGGCCGGAGCGGCCTGTGGCCACTCCCGCTCGTTGCGCGGCGCGTCGGCGCCGGCCGGCGCCGCGACGACGTCGCCAACATGGCGCAGCGCACAAGGCCGTGATCCAGGGCATGAAGACGCCGACGCAATCAACCAGACGCGCCGCTGCCCAAGGCGCCGCCGAAGGGCAAGACGGTCGTGTGCCTGGCCGACAACGACGTGCCCGTCCGACTACACGATCTGCTCGCTCGGCGTGGAGCCTGCGGCCAAGGCGATCGGCTGGAAGTACGCCAGCATCTACTTCGACCCATCAAACCCGGCCTCCCTTGACTCCGCCCTGATCTCGGCGCTGGCCAAGAACCCGGTCGCCGTGATCAATGTGGGCGGCCAGCCGACCTCGACGTACTCGGCGACCACGCTGGCCGCGTACAAGGCGGCGAAGCGTGCCGATCGTCATGACCAATGTGGCCAGCGCCAAGCCGACCAAGACCCTGATCGGGCCGGCCAACACCGCCAGCCGACTCCCAGATAGGGCGGACGCTGCTCGCGAACTAGTCATCGACAAGCTCGCACGGCAAGGGTGGCGTGCTGATCGTGGACGTCCCTGCCTACTCCGAGCTCGACGCCGTGGCCACTCGATGACGAGTACGTTGAACTCGGCAAGACTGCCCCGGATGCGCCGTCAAGACCCTCGATGTGTCGCTTCCCCGAGGTGTCGGCGGGCCAGATCGTGCCGACCACCGTCACGACGCTCAAGGCGAACCCGAACATCAAGTATGTGGTGTTCGTGACGAGCTCCTTCGGCGACGGAATCCAGTGTCCGGGCTCAATGCCGCGGGCCTGACAGGCATGAAGTCGCCGGGCAGGACATGGACCCGACTGGCGCGGCGGCGCATCCGGAACAGCACCGAGGCGGCCCACACCGGCGGCCCGGCCATCCCCTACCTGGGATTCATTTCAACTGGACCTGGCGCTCCGCAACATGGAGACCGGGCGCGATCACCGGCGGGGCGACCACACCGCTCCGATTCAGCTCATGACCAAGGCGAACATCGGCAACATCTCGGTGTGGAACGCCCCCAAGCAACGCCCTCACACAGTTCCTGAAGCTGTGGAAGGTCAAGAAGAGCTGAATCCGCCAGACCTCCTCACGGCCGGGCTCGAAGGGCCGCACAACAATCGCTTCCCGCTGCCGGTGGCGCCGGCCAGCGGCTCGGCCACCGGTGACGCCCCGGCCGCCGGCACCTGAAACGCACATCGAGGCACGACGTCCCGACGCGGCGAGCAGCGGAAGCCGGAGCCAGACCGGGGGTGGCAAGACCGGGCCGGTCCTCCGCGTCCGCGCACCTCTCGAAAGAGTTCTCCGGGAACCAGGCGCTCTCGGCGGTCTCGCTCGACGTCGCGGCCGGGGAGATGCACATGCTCGTCGGGCAGAACGGCTCGGGGAAGTCCACGCTGATCAAGGTGCTGGCCGGCCTCTACCTCCCCGAGGACGGCGGGAGGATCGAGGTGGACGGCCAGCCGCTGCACTTCGGCCGGCCGGACCACGCCTACCACCTCGGCTGCCGCTTCGTCCACCAGGACCTGGCCCTGGTGGAGGACCTGAACGTGCTGGAGAACCTGTTCCTCGGGACGGACTATCCCATGCGGTGGGGCGTGCATCGACAACCGGGCGGCGAGGCGGGTGGGCCAGGAGATGGTGGCACGGGTGGGCCTGGACGTCGACGTGCGGGCCAAGGTCGCCGAGCTGAACGCGTCGCAGCGCACGGGCGTGGCCATCGCCCGGGCCCTGCGGATCGACGAGCAGGCGCCGGAGCGGGTGCTGGTGCTCGACGAGCCGACGGCGACCCTGCCGGCGGACGAGGTGTCCGAGCTGCTCCAGACGGTGCGGGCGGCGGCGGCCGAAGGGGTGGCCGTGCTCTTCGTCACCCACCACCTCGAGGAGATCTTCCTCCTCGGGGACACGGTCACCATCCTCCGCGACGGGTCGGCGGTGCACGCCGGGCGCATCGCCGCCATCGACCCGCGCCGGGCTGGTGGAGCACCTGACGGGGAACGAGGACCAGCAGCAGCCGGTGGCCGCCGCACCGCCGGCCGCCGGGCGGCAGCCTCGCGGCTCGCCCTGGAGCATCTCGTGCGCCCCGGGGTTCCGTGACGTGAGCCTGGAAGCTCGGGGAGGGCGAGATCGTGGGCGTCGCCGGGATTACCGGCTCGGGCCGCGAGGCGCTCCTGGGCGCCGTCTTCGGCGCGGCCCGCTGCACCGTCGGCACGGTGGTGGTCGACGGGCATTCGGGTGCCATCCGGGGCCGGCCCGACCTGGCGATCGGCATTGGGCGTGGGCTACATGCCCCCGGACCGGAAGACGTCCGGCAGCTTCCCCATGCTGAACGCCCAGGACAACCTGACGCTGCTCAACCTGGGCCGCTTCTGGCGGCGGTGCCTCCTCTCCCCGAGGGCCGAGCGCCGGGAGGCGGCGTCCTGGTTCGAGCGGCTGGACGTGCGCCCCGCCGGCGCCGACCCGGCAGGTCTTCGAGAGCTTCAGCGGCGGGAACCAGCAGAAGATCCTGTTCGGGAAGTGGCTCAGCCGGGCGCCGTCGGGTCTTCCTGCTGGACGAGCCCACGCAGGGCGTGGACATCGGCGCCAAGGCGCAGCTCCACCGCCAGCTCCTCGACGTGGCGGCGTCCGGCACGTCCGTCCTCCTCAGCTCCACCGACCTCGAGGAGCTGGTGACCGTCTGCACCAGGGTCCTGGTGATGGCGGACGGCCGGGTGGAGCGGGAGCTGGCCGGGGACGCGCTGACGGTGACCAACCTGACCAAGAGTTTCGTGCGGGGGGACGAGGAGGCATCAACGCAGATGGGGGCGTAGACATGAACTCGCAGCGGGCGTTCAACACCAGCCTGGAGCGGTTCTCCGGGATCTACCTGTGGGTGGTGTTCATGGTGGTGTTCAGCCTGTGGACGCCGCACGAGTTCTTCACGGTGTCCACCTTCCACTCCGTGGCCACGGCCCAGGCGGTCCAGGGCATGCTGGCCATCGCCGTGCTGGTGCCGCTGGTGGCCGGGCAGTTCGACCTCTCGGTCGGCGCCAACGCCAACCTGGCCGGCATCGTGGCCATCGTGGCCCAGACGATGTGGCACTGGCCGCTGCTCTGGGCGGTGGTCATCGCCGTGGTGATCGGCTTCGCCGTGGGCTTCGTGAACGGCTTCGTGGTGGTGCGCCTGCGGGTCAACTCGTTCATCGCCACCCTCGGCATGGGCTCGATCCTCGCCGCCTTCCTGGTCATCGTCACCAACTCCACCCAGCCGGCCCCGGTGGACTCCACCGTCTTCGACAACCTGGCGCAGTACTCGGTGGGCGGCATCACAATCGTGGTCTTCGAGATGCTGGCCCTGGCGCTCATCGCCTACTGGGTGCTCGACTGGACCCCGGTCGGCCGCCGCCTCTACGCCACCGGCGGCAACGCCGAGGCGGCGAGGCTCTCGGGCATCCGGGTCAACCGGATCGCCTGGGGCTCGCTCGTGGTGTCCGGCGGGATCGCCGGGATCAGCGGCGTCCTGTTCTCCTCCCTCTACGGCCCGTCGCTCTCGTTCGGGCCCACCCTCCTGCTGCCGGCGTTCGCCGCCGCCTTCCTCGGGTCCACGCAGCTCCAGCCCGGGCGCTTCAACGTCTGGGGCACGCTCATCGCCATCTACGTCCTGGCCACCGGGGTCGAGGGCCTCCAGCTCGTCTCCGGCCAGCAGTGGCTGAGCAACATGTTCAACGGGGTGGCCCTGATCGCCGCCGTCGCCCTGGCCGTCAGCCGGGAGCGGCGCGACGGCTCCCGCAAGGTCCGCGACGTCCGCGGGGCGGCGGACCCCGAGCTCGAGGGGTTTGAGGAGGGGCCCAGCACGGCGCTGGAGTCCGTGGAGGGCATCGTCTCCGATCCGGGCACGGCGGCGGTCGTCGGGGCGGACCGGGAGCGCGGCACCGGCCACCGCTGATGCCGGGCGAGCCGCCGGAGGTCGTCTGGGCGCCCGACCCGGCCCGGGCCGGGGGCACGCGGCTGGCGGCCTTCCTCCGCCGGTGCCGGGAGGTGGCCGGCCCCGGCCTGGACGGCTACGACGACCTGCTGGCGTGGTCGCTGGCCGACCTGGACCGGTTCTGGACCGCGGTGGCCGAGGAGGCCGGGGTGCGCTGGCACCGCCGGCCCGACCGCTCGATGGTCCCCGGGCCGATGCCCGGCGGCGTGCGGTGGTTCCCCGGGGGGACGCTGTCCTACGGCGAGCACGCGTTGCGGGCGGCGGGGGAGCGGCCGGACGGCGTGGCCGTGGTGGGCGTCAGCCAGACCCGGCCCGACGTCACCTGGACCTGGTCCGAGCTGGCCGGCGAGGTGCGCAGGGCGCGCTCGGGCCTGCGCCGGCTGGGGGTGGGGCCCGGCCACCGGGTGGCCGGCTACCTGCCCAACGTCCCCGAGGCGGTGGCGGCGCTCCTGGCCACGGCGAGCCTCGGGGCGACGTGGGTCTCGTGCCCGCCGGAGCTCGGGCCCGGCGCCGTCCTCGACCGCTTCGGGCAGGTGGAGCCCACGGTCCTGCTGGCCGTGGACGGCTACCGCTACGGGCGCAAGGCGGTCGACCGCCGCGCCGAGGTCGCCGCCGTGCGGGCCGGCCTCCCCGGCCTGCGCGCCGTGGTCCACCTGCCGTACCTGTCCGGGGAGCCGCTGCCCGGCTCGGTCGCCTGGGACGACCTCGGGGGGACGGACCCCGAGCCGCTCGCCTTCGAGCCGGTGGCCGCCGACCATCCTCTCTACGTCCTGTTCTCCAGCGGCACCACCGGGCTGCCGAAGCCGATCGTGCACCGCACGGCCGGGGTGCTCCTCGAGCACTGGAAGGCCCTCGCCCTCCACCACGACCTCGGCCCGGGCGGCCGGTTCTTCTGGTTCACCACCACCGGCTGGATGATGTGGAACTACCTCGTGTCGGGGCTCGTCGCCGGGTCGTCCATCGTGCTGTTCGACGGCGACCCCGGCCATCCCGACCTGGGGACCCTCTGGCGGGTGGCGGGGGAGGCGGGGGCCACGGTGGTCGGGGTGGGCGCGCCGCTGCTGGTGGCGTCCGAGAAGGCGGGGCTCCACCCGGCGCGCCTGGCCGACCTCTCGGCGGTGGCCCAGGTGGGCGCCACCGGCGCCCCGCTGCCGGCCCACGCCTACCGCTGGCTGGCCCGGGAGCTGCCCGGGCGCCAGGTCAACGCCATCAGCGGCGGCACGGACGTGTGCACCGCCTTCGTGGGGATGAACCCGCTGGTGCCGGTGTGGGCCGGGGAGATGAGCCGGCCGCTGCTCGGCTGCGACGTGGCGGCCCTGCGCCCCGACGGCACCGAGGCGGCCCCGGGCGAGCAGGGCGAGCTGGTGGTGCGGTCGCCGATGCCGTCGATGCCGGTGGGCCTGTGGGGCGACGCCGACGGGTCGCGCCTGCGGGCCGCCTACTTCGAGCGCTTCCCCGGGCTGTGGCGGCAGGGGGACTGGGTGACCTTCACCGAGCGGGGGAGCTGCGTCATCTCGGGGCGCAGCGACGCCACGCTCAACCGGGGCGGGGTCCGCCTCGGCACGGCCGAGCTCTACGCGGTGGTCGAGGCCATGCCGGAGGTGGCCGACAGCCTGGTGGTGCACCTCGAGGCCGGCGACGAGCTCGTCCTGTTCCTGGTCCCGGCGCGCCCCGGCCTCGACGAGGCGCTGCGGGCGCGGGTGGCCGCCGCCCTGCGGTCCCGGCTCTCCCCCCGCCACGTCCCCGACCGGATCGTGGAGGTGCCGGCGGTGCCGCGGACGCTCACGGGCAAGAAGACGGAGGTGCCGGTGAAGCGGATCCTCCAGGGCGAGCCCCCCGAGGCGGTGGTGGCCGGCGGCGCGCTGGCCGACCCCGACAGCCTGCTGCCCTACGTGGCCATGGCCCCGGGGCCGGTGGCCGGCGGCGCCGGGGCCCGGTCCCGGCGGTAGGACGGGTCCGTCCGGTCGCGCCGGCCCGGGGCGAAGGCCGAGAGGTGGTCGCTGGGCTCGCCGCGTGAGCCGGTGGTGTACCAGTCCACCACCACCACCCGTGTGGCGATCCGCCACTCCCCGGCCCGGCGCTCGAAGCGGTCCACGTACCGGGCCCCGGCGTGCTCGACGGCGTTCCCGGCCAGGACGTGGGTGGCCACCACGTACGACTCCACCCACGCCGTGTCGCCCCGGAGGTCGATGCTGACGTTGGCCAGCCGGTGCTGGGTGGCCTCGTAGGCCTCGGCCATGCGGCCGATGGTCCGCGCCGCGAAGTCGGCTGCCGTCCCGGTGAAGGAGCCGTGGTCGTCCACGGCGTCGGGGTGGTAGGCGGAGAGGAGGAGGTGGTGGTCGAGCCGGTCCACGGCCCGGCAGTAGCGGTGGAGGACGTCGGTGATCCGCTGGCGGTCCAGCAGCTCGGCGAGCCCGTCCGCCGGTGCGCCCTGTGCGCCCTGTGCGCCCGCAGCTCCCGTCACGCCGCCGTTCAGCGCTCCTCGCGCCGCTCGGCGATGCCGAGGATGAAGAGCCCCACGAGGAGGAAGAAGACCACGCCCACCCCGATGCCGAGGGTGATGATCGTGTCGTGGAAGCTCGAGGTCTTCAGGTGCGAGCTGAGGGTGAGGCGGGCCGACGAGCTGAGGATCTCCCGGATGCCGGCGAGGACCCCGATGACGAGGAACGGGCGCACCGGGAACTCCGAGGAGCGCATGTGCCGGAAGACCGTGTTCACGATGTCGAGCAGGATGATGACCACCAGGATGCCGTCGATGGCGGCCACCACCGAGTCCGGGAATGTCGACCAGTGGTGCAGGAAGCCGACCACGGTGCGGACGAGCACGATGCCGGCCACGAGCAGCAGGCTGACGACGATGGCGTACTCGATCGCGATGATCACCCACGTCACGAAGGCGTCCGTCTTGAGGTTCGCCGGCCCGCCGGCGCGCTGGTCCTCCTCCATCGACGTCACGTTAGTGCCGCCCACCGGCGCCTTCGCGGTGCGTCGGCCTCACAGGCGCGTCAGCCGCCACCCCATGGTCGGGCCCGAGCCGTCGGCGCCGGCGACCACCGCGGTGGTGGTGGTGCCGTCCACCCCGTCCGCCGTGAGGGTGCCGAGGTGCTGGCCCTTCGTGACGGTCCGGCCCGCCGGCTGCAGGAGGTGCACGTGCAGGACGACGGTGCTGCCGTTGTCCACCATGCCCTGGACCGCCCGCGCCGTGACCAGCGGGACCGGCTGGTCACGCCACGGCGCCGTGACGTGCCCCACCACCTTGCCGGCCGGGACCACGGTCATCGTGCTGACCGAGCTGGGCAGGGCGTCCGCCAGGGCCTGGCCGGCGGCGAGGGCCGGTTCCACCAGGCCTGTGGCGGTGGCCGGGATCCCCATCACCACGCCGTAGACGAGCTGCTTGGCACCGCCGACTGTCCGTGTGGCGGCGAAGGCCCAGCAGCCCCCGGCCGCTGTGTCCGACCCGGTCTTGATGCCGACGATCCCGTCGTGGCCGACGTCGTAGTCGTAGTTCTGCACCGTGCCGGCCACCGGGAACGTGGCCGACGGCATGGCCACGATCCCGGCGAAGTCCGGGTTCGCCATCGCCTTGCGGCCGATGGTGAGCTGGTCGGCCGGGGTGCTCACCGTGGTGGGCTCCAGGCCGGACGGGTCCGTGTAGTGGGTGTGGCCCATCCCGAGCTGCCGCGCCGTGGCGTTCATCTTGGCCACGAAGGCCGTGACGCTCCCGGCGTCCCACTGGGCCAGGATGTCGGCCACGTTGTCCGCCGAGGCCACCAGCAGCGCCTCCAGCGCCTGCTGCTCGGTCAGCGCCTCGCCTGTGGCCACGGCGAGCACCGAGTCCGACGCCGCGGCCTCCGCCTGGTAGGCGGCCACGTCGGCGCTGGTGACGGTGATGGACGGGCCTGTCTGGCCCGAGGGGACGGGGTGGTCGCGCAGGATGACGTACGCCGTCATCATCTTGGCCAGGCTGGCGATCGGGGCGGGCGAGGTGGAGCCCGAGGTCCGCACGGCGCCCTGCCCCACCGCCACGGCGGCGGAGCCTGTGGCGGGCCACGGGAGGTCGGCGCTGCCCGGGACCGCCACGGTGCGGGCGCCGCTCTGCTCGGCCGCCTGGCCGGGCACGGACCGCACGACCTGCACGACCACGAAGGCGATCGCCACCACGATCAGGACGACGACCGCCCACCCAGCTCTGCGCACCGGCCCACACCCTCTCCTCGGGACTGTGCCCGGAGGGTACAGCGCCCGCGGTGCCGAGCGGGCGCGCTAGGGGATCCGGCCCTCGCCCTCCGCGCGGGCGCCCCGCTCGCCCATGTCCCGCTCGTGCGCCGCCACGTCCGCAGGATCGGCCCGGTCCGCCCGGCTGGCCCCGCGCCGCCGCCTCCTCCTCGTCCGGGGTCGGGGCGCGGTCCGCCTGGTGGGCCGCGCCGCCCTCGGCCTCGTCGGCCGCCTCGGTCCTGTCGTCGGGCTGCGTCGGGTCTGCCACCGTGCACCTCCGTCTCGCTCGGCCTGCCCGTACCCGGGGGTCGTCTCGGGCAAACCCCCGTGCCGGGAGGCCGGCGGCCGCCTCCGTCCGCGCCACCCAGACCTGGTGGCCGGGGACCGGTCCCAGCTCGGCGGCGGTGCCCCGGCTGAGCTGGACCCAGGTCGTGCCGCCCTCCCGGAGGGCGAGATCCACCCGGACCTCGAACCCCAGGTGGGTGACCCGTTCCACGGTGGCGCGGTGGCCGCCCGGGCACGGGTCGCGGTGGAGGACCAGGTCGTGGGGACGCACCGGCTCGCCGCCGAGCTCGGTGGCCGGGCCCAGGAACCGGAGGACGAACTCGTTGGCCGGCCGGTCGTAGATCTCCGCCGGCGCCCCGACCTGCTCCAGGCGGCCCTGGTTGATGATGGCGAGGCGGTCGGCGACCTCCATCGCCTCCTCCTGGTCGTGGGTGACGAGCACGGTGGTGACGGCGATCGTGGTCGTGCAGGTCGCGGAGCCAGGTGCGGAGCTGCTGGCGGACCTGGGCGTCGAGGGCGCCGAAGGGCTCGTCGAGGAGGAGGACCCGGGGCTCGATGGCGAGGGCGCGGGCGAGCGCCATCCGCTGCCGCTGGCCCCCGGAGAGCTGTGCCGGGTAGCGGTCGGCGAGGTGGCCGATGCGGACCAGCTCCAGCAGCTCGTCGGTCCGCCGCCGGATCTCGGTCTTGGGCCGCCGCCGGATCTCCAGCCCGAAGGCGACGTTCCGCCGGACGGTCAGGTGCCGGAACGGCGCGTAGTGCTGGAAGCAGAAGCCGATGCCCCGCCGGCGTACCGGGACCGAGGTCACGTCCTCCCCGTCGATCTCCACCGACCCGGCGTCCGGGACCTCGAGCCCGGCCACGATGCGCAGGAGCGTGGACTTCCCGCCGCCGCTCGGGCCGAGCAGGGCGGTGAGGGAGCCCGGGGGCACCGTGAGGGTCACGTCGTCGAGAGCGACGGCGTCGCCGAACCGCTTGCTGACGGATCGGACGGTGATCGCCATCTCCTCCTCCTTCTCTCCGGGTCGGTGCCGAGGGCGGCGAGGACCCCGAGGGCGAGGAGCGCCAGGATCACCGAGCCCGCGTAGGCCCCGACCGGGTCGAGGTTGTTCACGCTGTTCTCGATGAACAGCGTGAACGTCTGGGTCTTGCCGGCGATCGCGCCCGACACGATCGCCACGGCACCGAACTCGCCGAGGACCCGCGCCGTGGTGAGCACCACGCCGTAGGTGAGGCCGCGCCGTACGGAGGGGAGCGTGATCCGACGGAACGTCGGCCAGCGGCCCCGCGCCGAGGGTGGCCGCCGCCTGCTCCTGCTCCGTGCCGACCTCCTGGAGCACCGGCAGGACCTCCCGGACCACGTAGGGGAGCGCCACCGCCGCCGAGGCCATCACGATCCCGGGGAGCGAGAACACCACCTGGATGCCGTGGGCGGCCAGCCAGTTGCCGAGCCAGCCCCCCCGGCCGTAGACGAGGAGCAGGGCGAGCCCCACCACCACCGGCGAGACGGCGAGCGGGACGTCGACGAGCGCGTCGAGCAGCCACGCGCCCGGGAACCGGTGGCGGGCCAGGACGAGCGACACCCCCACGCCGAACACCGTGTCGGCCGGGACGGCGATCACCACCACCACCAGGGTGAGCCAGAGGGCGTGGAGCGCGTCCGGCGTCGTGACCGAGCCCCACGCCGCGGCCAGGCCGTGCTCGAAGGCCCGGTAGAACACCGACGCCACCGGGACCACCACCAGCAGTGCCAGGTAGCCGAGGGCGACCACGCGGAGCGGCCAGCGCCAGCGGGAGCCCGTGCCGCGGCTCATGCGGCCTCGGCCACGTCGAACCTCCGGCGGAGGGCGCCGATGGCCACCAGGACCACGAGGGCGATCAGCACCAGGACCACGGACACGGCCGCCGCCGCCGGGAGGGAGCCGCTCTGGGAGAGGCTGTAGATCCAGGAGGACGCGACCTCGGTCTTGAACGGCAGGTTGCCGGAGATGAGCACCACCGAGCCGAACTCCCCGACGGCCCGGGCGAACGCCAGCCCGGCGCCGGCGAGCACGGCCGGGGCCACGCCCGGCAGCACGATCCGCCTGAGCACCCCGGTCCCGCTCGCCCCCAGGGAGGCGGCGGCCTCCTCCGTCTCCCGGTCCAGCTCGGCGAGGACCGGCTGGACCGAGCGCACGCAGAACGGGAGGGTGACGAACGCCAGGGCCAGGAGGATCCCGATCCTGGTGCCGGCCACGTCCACCCCGAACGGGCTGCCCGGGCCGTAGAGGCTGAGGAGCGTGAGGCCGGCCACGATCGTGGGGAGGGCGAAGGGGAGGTCGATGACGGCCCCGACCAGGCGCTTGCCCGGGAACTCGTCCCGGACGAGCACCCAGGCGATCACCAGCCCGGCGACCGAGTTGACCACGGCCACGCCCAGCGAGCACAGGAGGGTGAGCTCGAGCGCGGCCACCCCCTCCGGCTCGGTGACCCAGTGCCAGCACTGCGCCGGCCCGCTGCTGAACGCCTTGCTGAGGACGGCGGCCAGCGGCAGCAGGACGAGCATGCTCAGGTAGGTGACGGCGAGGGCCGGTCCCCCGATCCGGGTGGCCAGGCGGGCTACCCGGCCGCGGGCGGCCCGCCGCCCGGCGGTCGCCCGGCGGCCGAGGGTCAGGGCCCGGAGGCCGCCGTCAGCCACCCTTCGACGTCGACACGCCCAGGCCCTGCTCGATCCTGGCCACGATCCCGGTTGTGGCTGTGAAGAACCTGGCGTTGACCGCTGCCCACCCGCCGAGGCTTGTGATGGTGAAGGTCGTGGGCTGGGGGAAGTGGAACTGCGCCGCCACCGCCGGGAGCACCGGCCGGTAGCCCTGCCTGCCCCAATCCGCTGGCCCGCCGGGGAGAGCAGGTAGGCCACGAGCGCCCTGGCGGCGGCCGGGATCCGACGCGTGCTCGGTGACGGCGATCGGGTTCTGGATGAGGATCGACTGCGGCGGGGTCACGATGGAGATGGGCTCGCCCTGGCTCTTCGCGTAGCGGGCGTCGTCCTCGTAGTCGAGCAGCACGTCACCCTGGCCCGAGAGGAAGGTCTGCAACGCCGTGCTGGCGCTGGTCGGCTGGGCGACCGTGTGCTTGAGGAGCTTGGCCAGGAAGGCGTCGGCCGTGGCCCGGGACCTGCCCATGGCGACCTGCGCGCCGTAGGCCGCCATCAGGTTCCACTTGGCGCTGCCCGAGCTGAAGGGGTTCGGGGTGACGACCTGCACTCCCTTCTTGACGAGGTCTGTCCACGTCGTGAGGTGGCGGGGGTTGCCCTTGCGCACGATGAACGAGACGATCGAGTTGGTGACCATGCCCCTGGTGGGGCCCCGGTCCCAGCTCGCCGACACCGAGCCCGGCCTTGACCAGCTTGTCCATGTCCAGTGCGGTCGAGAAGTTGACCACGCCGGCCGGCTGCCCGGCCACCACGTCTGTGGCCTGGGTGCCCGAGGGCCCGTAGGAGGTTGTGACGCTCACGCCCGATCCGGCCCTGGAGGCCTCGAACGCCTTGATCAGCGCGGTGTACGCGGGCTCCGGCGTGGAGTAGGCCACGAGCGCCACCGAGCCGCCGGTGGCGCCGGCCGGCACGGCGGCGACGGCGACCACGGCGGCGACCGAGGCGAGGACCGAGGCGAGGACCGAGGCGAGGACGGCGGCGACACGGGCCAGGTCGCGCCGGGCGGCGCGCCGGTGGGTTCGCGGGCGGGCGGCGTGGGGCGTGGTGGTCATGGGCTAATCATGACTAAACCTCTCTACTTTGTCAATAAGATAGGATTACTTGGTATTAGGGGCGGCCAGGCGGTTCGCGGCCGGCACGCCGCCGCTCGGGGATGATGGGGGGATGCGACGCTTCGTCCTGACCATCACCTGCCCCGATCGCATCGGGATCGTGGCCGCGGTCAGCGGCTTCATCGCCGGCCACGGCGGCTCGGTGCTCGAGGCGGCCCAGCACGGCGACCTGTCCACCGGCCGGTTCTTCCTCCGCATCGAGGTCATCGCCGAGACGCTCCCCTTCGACCTGGACGGCTTCCGGGAGCGGTTCGAGCCGGTGGCGCGGGAGTTCGGCATGGGCTGGAACCTGACCGACACCGACGTGCGCAAGCGGGTGGTGATCCTGGTGAGCCGCGAGGAGCACTGCCTGGCCGACCTGCTCTACCGCTGGCGGAGCGGGGACCTCCCCTGCGACATCCCGTGCGTGGTGTCGAACCACGAGACACTGCGCCCGGTGGTGGAGTGGCACGGGATCGCCGTTCCACCACGTCCCCGTGCCCCGCGTGGCCGACGGTGGCGACGCCGGCCGTGCGGCGGCCTTCGCCGAGGTGGCGCGGATCTTCGACGCCGCCGCCGGCGACGTGATGGTGCTGGCCCGCTACATGCAGATCCTCCCGCCCGAGCTGTGCCGGCGCCTTCCCGGCCGGGTGATCAACATCCACCACAGCTTCCTGCCCTCGTTCGCCGGCGCCCGGCCGTACCACCAGGCGTTCGACCGCGGCGTCAAGCTCATAGGCGCCACGTGCCACTACGTGACCGAGCACCTGGACGAGGGGCCGATCATCGAGCAGGACACCCGCCGGATCGACCACAGCGACACGGCGGAGGAGCTGGTCAGGATCGGCCAGGACATCGAGCGCACCGTGCTGGCCCAGGGGCTGCGCTGGCACCTGGAGGACCGGGTGCTGCTCAACGGCACCCGGACGGTGGTGTTCGCCTGACGGTCAGCCGACGGTGGCGATCCCGCCGTCCACCGGGATGACGGCGCCGGTGAGGTAGGCGCCGGCCCTGGAGGCCAGGTAGATCACGGCGCCGGCCATGTCGTCCGGCCGGCCGATGCGCTTGAGCGGCGCGGCGGCGGCGATCTGGTCGCCGAACGCGTCCAGGGTGGCGGCCATCATCTTGGACTCGAACGGCCCGGGCGCGATGGCGTTGACCGTGATCTCGGGGGCCAGCCGGCGCGCCAGGTGCCGGGTGAGCTGGTGCACGGCGGCCTTCGACGCCGAGTACGAGTAGGTCTCGAGCACCGGCACGTGGATGCCGTCGATCGACCCGATGTTGACCACCCTGGCCGGCTCCTCCGCCGTGCCGGCCGCCCGCAGGAGGGGGAGCAGGAACCTGGTCAGGTGGAACACGCCTTTGACGTTGAGGGCGAGGACCCGGTCCCAGGCGGCGTCGTCGAACGCCTCCAGGGGCGCGCCCCAGGTGGCGCCGGCGTTGTTGACCAGCACGTCGAGCCGGTCCGCCCGCTCGCCGAGCCGCGGCGGCCAGGGCCCGGCAGCCGTCCTCGGTGGAGAGGTCGGCCGGCAGCGCCGACGCAGGTCCCGGCGCCGAGAGCTCGGCGGCGACCTCGTTGCAGGCCTCGGCCTTGCGGGAGGACGACGTACACCGTGGCCCCGCCCTCCACCAGGCCGGTGGCGATCATGAGGCCGATGCCCCGGGAGCCGCCGGTGACCAGGGCCACCTTCCCCCGGACCGAGAAGAGGTCGTCCGCCGTCAACGGGACAGCAGGTCCCTGGCGATGTGGGTGACCTGGATCTCGTCCGTGCCGGCGTAGATCTGGAAGACCTTGGCGTCCCGGGCCAGTTGCTCGACCCGGTACTCGGCCATGTACCCGTTCCCGCCGAGGAGCTGCACCGCCTCCATGGCCACCTCGGTGGCCGCCTGGGCGGCGTAGAGCTTCATGGCCGACGCCTCGGCCAGCGAGAGGCTCCGGCCGGCGGCCGACAGCTCGATGTGCCGGAACACCAGGTTCTCCACGTTCAGGCGCGCCACCTCCATGCGGGCCAGCTTGAGCTGGACGAGCTGGAAGTCGGCGATGGGCTTCCCCCACAGGAGCGCGCTCCTTGGCGTAGGCCACGGACCGCTGGAGGCACTCGTCGATCACGCCCAGGGCCATGGCCGCCACGCCGGCCCGCTCGGTGGCGAAGTTGTCCCTGGCGCTCTGCCGGCCGCCCCCGCCCGGCTCGTCCTCGGTCTCGCCCAGGAGCCGGTCCCGGCCGACCTGCACGTCGGCCAGGAACAGCTCGCCGGTGGGCGAGGAGTGCAGGCCCATCTTCCGCAGCGGCCCGGACTGCTCCAGGCCCGTCCATGCCGCGGTCCAGCACGAAGGTCAGCACCTTGCGCTGGCGGGGCTCGGTGCCCGAGCCGTCGTCCAGCTTGGCGTAGAAGACGATGGTGTCGGCGTAGGGGCCGTTGGTGATGAACGTCTTGCTCCCGTTCAGCACGTAGCCGTCACCGTCGCGCCGGGCGGTCGGCCGCATGCCCCCGAGGGCGTCCGACCCGGACTCCGGGCTCGGTGATGGCCCAGGCGCCGATCTTGTCCAGCGTGAGCAGGTCCAGCCCCCACCGCTCCATCTGCGCGGGGGTGCCCCGCCGCATCACGGTGCCGGCGGCGAGCCCGGTGGTGACCCCGAGCGCCGTCACGATCCCCGGGCAGCGGCGAGAGCTCGATGATGGGGATGAGCGTCATCGCCGCCTGGCCCGGGCCGCCGCCGTCCCCGTCCCCGCCGCCGTCCCGCTCTCCCGCCCCCTGCCCGGACCGCTTGCGCTCGAGCGCCCGGCTGAAGCCCTCCCGGGCGAGCTGGTCCAGCCCGAAGGTGGCGTAGAGCTTCCGGATGACGTCGTAGGGGGGCAGGTCGCCGTGCTCCAGGTCGTCCAGCCGGGGGTCGATCTCCTCGTGGACGAACCGGCGGACCGCGTCGCGGATCGCCAGGTGCTCGTCGCTCCACTCGAACATGGCTACTGCTGGTGCCGGGAGACCTCGCCGTGGGCGCCCGGGGCCTCCACCCGGTGGAGGGTGTTCCGGTCCGTGTGCTCCAGCACCTCGGTCACGCGGCTGTGGCGGATGGTGGTGGTCTCCTCGTAGGAGAAGACGCCGTCCCCCACCGTGACCGTCACCTCGTAGTGCGTGGTGCGGGCCTGCTCGGCGAGGTAGCGGTTGGAGAGGATGCCGTAGGTGTCCGAGCCCTGCCGCGGCCTCCATGTGGAGGACGTCGGCGCCGGGTGCGGACGGCCCCCCGGCCAGGACGAGCGTGCCCCGGGGGACCATGAAGCAGCGCATGACCTGGCCCTCCGCCGCGTCCCACAGCCAGTAGCCCACCTCGGTGTGGAACGGGTTCTCCTCGTTGCCGCGCCAGGCGGCCGTGCGGTAGTCCAGCCCGTAGAGGACCTGCCGGCCGTTCTCGACCGGGCCGAAGGGGTTGAAGGTGGTGCGCTCGCGGTAGGGGGTCTCCGCCACCTCGCCGCGCTCGTTGGAGTACGCCGACGTCGAGGCCGTCGGCACCCTCCCACGTACCCTGCAGGCCCTCCAGGGGCCCGAGCTCGCGACCGAGTGCCATCGGCGCCGATCCTAACCCGGTGACGGGGACGGCCGGGATGGCCGGTCGGGGGGTCAGCTTGGCCCGGCCCTCGGCGTGGCGCTGGGTGCGGGCGACGATGAGCCGGGCGGCGACCAGGAGCACCAGGACCATGACCACCAGGATGAGGCCGGCGTCGTAGGAGAGGATGTTGGCCTGCTTGGTGGGGTAGTCCCAGTACTCGCACACCAGGTAGGTCAGGTAGGGGAAGCCGTGGCCGTGGATGAACGACCCTGTCCATTTGGTCGCGAACTCGGCGGTGTAGATGAGCGGCGCCGTCTCGCCCGCCGGCGATGGCCAGGGCGATCAGGAGGCCGGTCACGATCCCCGGCGCCGCCGCTCCGCAGCACGACCTTGCGCAGGGCGTAGCCCGTCGACATCCCGAGGGCCTCCGCCCCCTCCCGGTAGCTGTCGGGCACCTGGCGCAGCGCCACCTCGGTCGACTTGGCGATGTAGGGCACCACCATCACCGACAGCACCAGGACCGCCGGCAGCAGCGAGTACCCCCAGTGCAGGCCGACCACCAGGGCCACGTAGACCACGTAGCCGAGGACGATCGAGGGGAAGCCCGAGAGCACGTCGGAGGCGGTCCGCAGGACCTCGCCGCCGGGCCGACCGCTCCGGCGCGGCCTGGCCAGCTCGGCCAGGTGGATGCCGGCCAGCACGCCCGACCGTGCCGGCGATCACCAGGACGCCGACCATGAGGATCAGGGTGCCGACGATCGGCCCCGGCAGCCCGCCGGTGGCGCTCTGTTGAACGGGGTCCACAGCACGCTCCACTGCCAGTGGGGGGCGGCCGTGCGCCAGCACCCCGACCAGGAGCCAGACGGCGGGGCCGAGGACCAGGGCGAGGGCCAGGAAGGTCCCGACGCGGAACAGCACCGAGGACACGCGTCCGCCGACCGGGACACGGGGCAGCGCGCTCACGCCATCGATCCCACGACGGCCGCTTCGCCGGCGGGCCGAGCGCCGCACGATCCAGCGCGCGGCCAGATGTTGACCAGCACCGAGATGACGGCCAGCACCAGCGCCACCTCGGCCAGGGTGGCGACGGCGAAGCCGGTGCCGTCGGTGTAGGCCGAGTCGAGCTGGGTCACGATGGCGGCGGCGATGGTGGACATGGGCGAGTAGATGTTCGGGCGCCACGTGGAAGATGCGCGCCCGTGATCATGGCCACGGCGATGGTCTCGCCGAGGGCCCGGCCGAGCCCGAGGACGGTGGCGCCGATGATGCCCGAGCGCACCCAGGGGATGGTGACCCGGCGGGCCACCTCCCAGTCGGTCATGCCCAGGGCCTCGCCGCCCTCCTTGGGGAGCGGCGGGCACCTGGCGGAAGAGGTCACGGGTGGTGGCGGTGATGATCGGCACGATCATCAGGGCGAGCACCAGGCCCGCGGTCAGCAGGCCCTCGCCGTGGCCCACCGGGTTGCGGAAGTAGCGCAGCACGGGCACGTCGGGCATGTGGTCGGCGATGACCGGGTAGACGTGCTGGGCGAGGAACGGGCCGAGGGTGAGCGACGCCCCACAGCCCGATCACGACGCTCGGGATGCCGGCCAGGAGCTCGATGGCGAACCCGAGCGGCCGGGAGATCCAGCGGGGCAGCCGCTCGGTCAGGGCGAAGGCCGCAGCCGATGGAGATGGGCACCGCCAGGACCACGGCGATGACCGAGGTCTGGATGGTGCCCAGCGATGAGCGGCCAGGCGCCGTAGGCGGAGCCCGAGGGGTGGGCCACCCCGTGGGTGTGCACGGTGCGGCGTAGGTGCTCCCGGGCTTCCACGCCGACCCGGTGAAGAAGCCCGAGCCGTTCACCTTGATCGGCCGGGCCAGGCCTTGACCGCCAGCACCGTGACGGCGAAGACCAGGGCGCGCCAGGGGCAGGACGCGCGGCCACCCGTGCCGCCCACCGCCAGCCGTCGCTCCTCGTGCGCCCGCACGAGCGTCGACGACCCGCCGGAAGGCGGGCGGTCGACGCGGTGGCCGGCCGATCGCGGCGTCGCTGGGCGATGCCGCGGCGCGCTCGCCGGTCGTCACCGCCGATGCCCAGCGCTCACTACTTGATCTTGGCGATCTGCTTGAACGACTGCGTCGACCACCTTGGTCGGCAGCGGCTGGAAGTTGACCTGGCTCAGGTATGTGCGCGCTGTTGCCGTACTTGGGGCTGATCGCCCACTGCGAGCACCGAGCGCACCGCCTTGGCCGTTGTGCGTGCTCGACTGCTTCTTGTTCACGATGGCGTACTCGTAGTTGATGATCGGGTAGCCGTCGGCGACCGTGCCCGTAGATCATCGAGATGGTGCCGTTGGCCGGGGTCTTCTTGGCGAAGCCGGCCGCCTCGGCGCCGATCGTGGCCGTGTGTCGGGCAGCACGTACTTGCCCTTGCCGTTCTGGAGCTGGGCGTAGTCGAGGCCGTCGCCGAGCACCTGGGTCTGGTAGCTGATGCCGATGTAGGCGATGCAGCCCGGCGTTGCCTTGCAGCCGGACACCATGCCCGCCGTTGCCGTTCTCCCCCAGGGCACCGGGGGTGTTCGGCCATGTGACGCTGGTGTTGTAGCCGACCGTTGTGCGCCCATGCCGCTGGTCGGCCTTGGACAGGTACTGGGTGAAGAGGAACGTGTCACCGCTGCCGTCCGACCGGTGCAGGGTCACGATCGGCGTGGTCGGGCAGGGTGACGCCCGGGTTGAGCTGGGTGATCGCCGAGTTGTTCCAGGTGGTGACCTTGCCCTGGTAGATCTCGGACAGCACCTTGCCGCTGAGCTTGAGGTGGGCGGTGACGCCCGGGATGTTGTAGGCGATGAGCTGGGCGGAGATGGCCAGCGGGATGTTCACCAGGTCGGGGTCGGCCTGCAGGTCTGCTCGGCGACAGGTAGGCGTCCGAGGCGCCGATGTCCACCGTGCCGTTGGTGGCGTCGGTGATGCCGGTGCCCGACCCGGTGCCCGCCGTGTTGATGGTCACCCGGGGTATTCTGGTTGTAGCCGGGGACCCAGAGGTTCAAGAGCGGGTAGAGCAGCGTGCTGCCGGTCTCGCTGATGCGTGGCCGATGACGGCGGCTTCTCGACCGTGACGCTTCGTCGACTTGGCGGCGACGCCGGCGCGACCGAGGCCGACCAGGGCCAGTGCGCCGTCGGCGGCCGACGGCGGCAGCGGGATCGCAGAGCGCTTGGCTCGGGTAGTCCGAGTCACGGGTGTTCCTCCTTGTGGTTGGGGTTGTCCATCCGACCGGCAGTCGGGTCGGTCGCTGCCGGACCTGGCTTGCTGATCGCTGGGCGGCGCCACGTCCGGGGCCGACGCCCGCTCAGCCCATGCGGCCGGTGACGTACCGCTCGGTCTCGGGCTCGCGCCGGGCGCTCGAAGAGCTCGGTCGGTGGGGCCGTGCTCCACCAGGCGCGCCGTCGTAGAAGAACATCGTGCGTGTCCGAGACCCGCCGGGCCTGGGCCAGGTTGTGGGTCACCACGATGAGGGTGAGGGCCGGGGCCAGCTCGCGCAGCAGCGCCTCGACGTACTCGGTGGAGATCGGGTCGAGCGCCGAGGTGGGCTCGTCCAGCAGCAGCACCTCGGGCCCGACGGCCAGCGCCCGGGCCAGGCACAGCAGCTGCTGCTGGCCGCCCGAGAGCCGGAACGGCGAGTCGCCGAGCCGGTCCTTCACCGCGTCCCACAGGCCCACCTCGGTGAGGCGCTGCTCGGCCACCACGTCGAGCTGCTTGCCCTTGGCGATCCGGTGGGCCTTCACGCCGGCCACCACGTTGTCCCGGATCGACATGGGGAACGGGTTCGGGCGCTGGAAGAGCATGCCCGACCCGGCGGCGCAGGGTGAGCAGGTCCTGGCCGGGCGCCCAGATGCTCTCGCCGTCGAGCAGGTCACGTCGCCGTCGTGGCGGAAGCCCGGGACCTTGTCGTTCATCCGGTTGAGCGTCCGCAGGAAGGTGGACTTGCCCGAGCCGGTCGGGCCGATCAGGGCGGTGATGGTGCCCCGGGCGAACCGCATGTCGACGTCGGTCAGGATGGGCTTGGGGCCGAAGCTCAGGCACAGCTTCCGGGCCTCCATCACGTCCGCCGGGCGCCCGCGGTCCGGGTCGATGGCCTCCAGGATGGGATCCACGACCGGCGACGCCGCGTCCTGGGCGGTCCTGGCGGAGGGCCCCCGGGGATCGTCGCTGCTCATGGGACAGTCCTACCGGAGCCAGGTGAACGGCCGGGAAACAGCCGGGAAACGCTTTGGAAAATGCAGGCAATTGTTGTGTGTCGGCGCGATTGCGAACGGGCGGCGATCCGCGCGCGGCCCCGCCCTGCGGCGCGCCGCGGCTCCCCGCCGGAGGCCCCCGCTACGGTGGCCCCCATGCGACTCCGGATCTTCGTGGAGCCCCAGCAGGGCGCCTCCTACGACCAGCTCCTCACGATGGCGCGGCTGGCCGAGGCGTGCGGGTTCGACGCCTTCTTCCGCTCGGACCACTACGTGGGGTGGAGCGGCGACGGGCTGCCCGGCCCCACGGACGCCTGGGTGACCCTGGCCGGCCTGGCCCGGGACACCGAGCCGGATCCGCCTGGGGACCCTGGTCACCTCGGCCACGTTCCGCCTCCCGGGCCCCTGGCCATCGGCGTGGCCCAGGTGGACGCCATGAGCGGCGGCCGGGTGGAGCTCGGCATCGGCGCCGGCTGGTACGAGGTGGAGCACCAGGCCTACGGCATCCCGTTCCCCCCGCTCGGCGAGCGGTTCGAGCGGCTCGAGGAGCAGTTGGCGATCGTGACCGGCCTGTGGCGCACCGCCGAGGGCGAGCGGTTCTCGTTCTCGGGCCGCCACTACGCGCTGGCCGACAGCCCGGCCCTGCCCAAGCCCGTCCAGGCGCCCGGCCCGCCGATCATCGTGGGGGGAGCGGGCCCCACCAGGACCCCGCGCCTGGCGGCGCGGTTCGCCGACGAGTTCAACGTGCCCTTCCACACCGTGGACGACGCCGCGGCCCAGTACGACCGGGTCCGGCAGGCGTGCGAGGCGGCGGGGCGCGACCCGGGGTCCGTCCGGTTCTCGGCGGCGGTCACCGTCTGCTGCGGCAGGGACGAGGCCGAGGTGGCCCGCCGCGCCGCCGCCGTAGGGCGCGGCGTGGACGACCTGCGGGCGCACGGCGCAGCCGGCACGCCCCGGGAGGTCGCCGACCGCTGCCTGGCCTACGCCGAGGCGGGCGCCGCCACCGCCTACCTCCAGGTCCTCGACCTGGACGACCTCGACCACGTCCGCCTCATCGCCGCCGAGGTCCTGCCCGCCGTCCGTTGACGGGCGCCCGACGGCCGCGCCGCGGCCTGCCTACCCGGCGCGGCCGTGGCGGCGAGGGACCCCCGGGAGCGTGATCCTCGCCAGCTCGTTGTTGCCGGCAGCCACGCAGGCGGTGGGCGAGGGGCACGCCACGGCCACCAGGCCCACCGGGAGGTAGCGGGCGGCGGCCGCCCGCCAGGTGCCGCCGCCGTCCGTGCTGGCGGCCACCGCGCCGGTCGGCCCGGGCGGTGTGGCGTCCGTCCATCCGGTGCCCACCACGGCGCAGGACGACGCCGAGCCGCACGCCAGCCCGGACCCGTCCCCGACGGCGGCCGGCGGGACGCCTGTGGTCCACGTGGTGCCGCCGTCCGTGCTGGCCAGCACCTCCCCCTGGCCCTGGGCCACCCCGATGGTGGTGGTGGCCTTGGTCCCGACGGCCAGGCAGTCGTCGGGCATGGGGCAGGCGAGGCCGTGGAGCGGCCCGTTCCCGGGGGGCACGGCCGCGGCCGCCCAGGTCATGCCGCCGTCGTTGCTCACGGCCACGGCGGCGGCGGCGTGGCCCGGTGTGGTGGGCGTGTTCCCGGCGGCCAGGCACGGGCCGGCGGTGGTGCAGTCGAGGGCGGTGATCCCCGCGACGCCCGGCGGCAGCGTCCCGAGCTGCTGCCAGACCGCGCCGCCTGTGCCGGTGGACGCCGCCCAGTACCCGGCGCCCTGGCTCACGAGGACGGTGCAGGTGCCCGGGGCGCTGCAGTCCACGGCCACGAGGCTCGTGGCGCCGGCCGGCGCGTGGACCGCCTCCCAGCGCCGCCCCCGGTCCGTGGTGGCCAGCACCAGGCCCTGCGAGGCGCCGCCCACGCTCACCGATCCCACGGCCATGCAGGCCCGCGGCCCGGCGCAGTCCACGGCCACCAGGTCGGCGGGCCCGGGGACCGCCACCCGCTCCGCCTTCCACGTCCGCCCGCCGTCCACGGTGGCGTCCACCACCAGGTGCGCCGAGCCGGCCGGCCCCGCCGCCGCGGCGCCCACGGCCCAGCAGCGGGCGGCGGAGCCGCAGGCCACGCCGTCCAGCGATCCGGTCCCGGCGGGGGCGGGCTGCCCGCGCACGGCGGCCGCCGGGCGGCCCGTGCCGCCCGGTCGCCGCGCCGGCCGGGCCCGTGGGCGCCGCCAGCGCGGCCGCCAGCGCGGCCGCCGGGACCACTGCCGCCGCCACGTGCCCGGCCGCCCGGCACACGGCGCCCCACCGGCGGCGGGCCGGACGCGGCGCCACCGCGCGACGCTCCATGGCGGCGAGATGCTACCCCCGGCCACCCCGGCCGCCGCCGCGCCCCTCGGGGGGAGCCGCGGGGGCCTCCGGGGAGGACGGCCGCCGCCGCCGGGCGCCGGGACCTGCGGGAAGGGGGTGGTCTACCCTCGCGGCCGGTGGACGTGGTCGACATCGTGCTGATCGTCCTCGTGGTCGCTGGCCGCCGTCCACGGGCTCCGGCTCGGCGCGCTCGTCCAGGTGCTCACGTTCGGGGGCTTCCTGCTCGGCCTCACCCTCGGAGGCGCTCCTGGCCGTGGCGCTGGTCGCGGCCCGTCCGCTCCGCCACCGACCAGGGACGTCATCACGTTGCTGCTCGTGCTCGGGCTGGCCGTGCTGCTGGGCGTGGCCGGACGGATCCTCGGGAGCTGGAGCAACCTGGCGATCCGGCGGGTCCACCTGGGCACCGCTCGACTCGCGTGCTGGGGGTGGCCGTGGCGGTGGTGGCGGTCCTGCTCTCGGCCTGGCTCGTGGCCAACGTGCTCACCCAGGGCCGTACACCTGGCTGAGCACGCAGATCCAGGGCTCGGACGTGCTCCGGGCCATCGACGACGTGCTGCCGCCGGCTCCGCGCGTGTTCGCCGAGGTCCAGTCGTTCCTGGCCGACCCGGGCGTTCCCCTCGGTCTTCGCCGGCATCTCCCCCACGACGGCGCCGCCGGTGGGCGTGCCCTCGACCTCGGGCGGCGGGCGCATCGCCGCCCGCGGCCGCGGCTCCACCGTGAAGGTGCTCGGCCAGGCCTGCGGCTACCTGCAGGAGGGCTCCGGGTTCGTGGTGGCACCCGGCCTGGTGGTGACCAACGCCCACGTGGTGGCCGGCGAGCGCCGCACCCAGGTCGTCGGTGGGCAGCGGCAGCGTACCCGGCCACGCCGGTGCTCTTCGACCCCGAGTTCGACCTGGCCGTGCTCCGGACCGCGGCGCCCGCTCGGGCCGCCGCTCACCGTCGACCCCGACGACGTGGGCCGCGGGACCCAGGGCGCCGTGGTCGGCTACCCGGAGAACGGGCCGCTCACGGTCGGCCCGGCCGGCGTGGCCGCCGACCTCGCAGCGGAGGGCCGGGACATCTACGACCAGGGCACCGTGGTGCGCAACGGTCTACGAGATCGACGCCGACGTCCAGCCCGGGCAACTCCGGCGGCCCGCTGGTCGGCGGCCGACGGCCAGGTGATCGGCGTGGTCTTCTCCCGCTCCACCGTCCGACCCGACGTCGGCTACGCCCTGGCCTCGCCCGGCGTCCTGGCCCGGGTCCGACGAGGCCGAGCGCGCGGTCGCACGCCGGTGGGCACCGGGGCCTGCACCGAGGGCTGAGCGCCGGCCGCCGACGGCACGCGCGGACGCGGCAAGAATGGCCGCCATGGCGCTGCCGATCGAGGACTACGCCATCATCGGCGACCTGCACACGGCGGCCCTCGTCGGGCCGGGACGGCTCGATCGACTGGCTCTGCCTGCCCGCACTTCGACTCGGGCGCCTGCTTCGCCCGGCTGCTCGGCGACGAGGACCACGGCTTCTGGCGGATCGCCCCGGCCGGGCCCGAGGGCGACGGTCACGGCCACCGCGCCGGCGCTACCGGGACGGGACCCTGGTCCTCGAGACCGAGTTCGACACGGCGGAGGGCACCGTCCGGGTCACCGACTGCATGCCCATCCGCGAGGACCACCCCCAGGTGGTCCGGCTGGTCGAGGGGATCAGCGGGCACGGTCGAGATGCGCATGGAGCTGTGCATCCGCTTCGACTACGGCGAGGCCATCCCGTGGGTCACCCAGCACGACGGCCTGCTCACGGCGACCGCCGGGCCCGACGCGGTGGCGCTGTGGACCCGGGCCGAGACCCACGGGCGAGGACATGCGCACCGTGGCCGAGTTCACCGTCGACGAGGGCCAGCAGCTCCCCTTCGTCCTCGACCTGGTACCCCTCGCACGAGCCGCCGCCCCGGCCGGTCGACCCGTGGTACGCCGATCGGCCACCACCGAGGCCTGGTGGCAGACGTGGTCGAGCGCCTGCACCTACGAGGGCGACTACGCGCGACGCCGTGCTGCGCTCGCTCATCACCCTGAAGGCCCTCACCTACGAGCCCACCGGCGGCATCGTGGCCGCCGCCACCACCTCGCTGCCCGAGGCGCTCGGGCGGCAACCGCAACTGGGACTACCGCTACTGCTGGCTGCGCGACGCCACCCTCACCCTCGAGTCGCTGATGCGCGGCGGCTACCACGACGAGGCCATGGCCTGGCGCGACTGGCTGCTGCGGGCCGCCGCCGGCGACGTCGTCCAAGCTCCAGATCATGTACGGGCCGTCCGGCGAGCGCCGGCTCGACGAGTGGGAGGTCGACTGGCTGCCGGGCTACGAGGGCTCGGCGCCGGTGCGGGTCGGCAACGCCGCCGCCGGGCCAGTTCCAGCTCGACGTCTACGGCGAGGTGATGTCGGCCCTCTACACGGCCGCGCCAGATCGACGGCGTGCACAGCCGGGCCGTCTGGGACCTCCAGACGCAAGCTGATCGAGTTCCTCGAGGACGGGCTGGAAGCAGCCCGACGACGGCATCTGGGAGGTGCGCGGGCCCGCGCCGGCACTTCACCCACTCCAAGGTCATGGCCTGGGTGGCGGTCGACCGGGCGGTGCGGACGCTCGAGGAGTGGCCCGAGCTCGAGGGCCCGCTCGACAAGTGGCGGGCGCTGCGCGACGAGATCCACGCCGAGGTCTGCGACAAGGGGTTCAACGCCGAGAAGCAGGCCTTCACCCAGTACTACGGCTCCGACGAGCTCGACGCCAGCGTCCTCATGATCCCGCTGGTGGGCTTCCTGCCGGCCGACGACCCCCGGGTGGTCAGCACCGTCGAGGCCATCGAGCGCGAGCTGGTCGACGACGGCTTCGTCCTGCGCTACCGCACGGCCGACGACGGCGAGTCGACGGCCTACGGCGGGAGGGGGCCTTCCTGGCCTGCTCGTTCTGGCTGGCCGACTGCCTGCACATGATCGGGCGGGCCGACGACGCCCGCGACGCTCTTCGAGCGCCTGCTCGGCCTGCGCAACGACCTCGGGCTGCTCTCCGAGGAGTACGACGCCGTGGCCGGCGCCTGGTCGGCAACTTCCCCCAGGCCTTCTCCCACGTCTCCCTGGTCAACACGGCCTGCCGGCTGACCGGCCAGGAGCCGATCGACGCCGAGCGCCGCCGAGGGCGCGCCGACCAGCTCCGCCGCCGATCCGGGCCGGCGCACCTCGGTCGGTCGCCCGCTCCGGGCGTCGGCGGCTCGGCACCAGCTGGCGGGCAGCTGGCCGCCGCGGCGCGTCACGGCCGACGGCGACCGCCGTCCCGACGGCCGGGGCCCCGACGCGCGATCCCGACGGCCGCGACCGGTCCGACCGGCACCGACGCGGCGACGACCGAGCCACCGAGGAGGAGCACACGTGAAGGCACTGACCGTCGTCCCGCTGCAGAAGGGCTCGGCCGAGCTCTCCGACGTCGACGAGCCGCCCGAGTCCGACGGCCCGGTGCTGGTCGAGACCCTGGCCGTCGGCATCTGCGGCACCGACATCGAGATCCTCTCCGGCGACTACGGCTGGGCGCCGCCCGGGCGGGAGCGCCTGGTGCTCGGCCACGAGTCCCTGGGCCGGGTGCTCGAGGCGCCGGCCGGCGGCGCCGGTGGCCGCAGGGCGACCTGGTGGTGGGCATCGTGCGGCGGCCCGACCCGGTGCCCTGCGCCAACTGCGCCGTCGGCGAGTGGGACTTCTGCCGCAACGGCCAGTACACCGAGCGCGGCATCAAGGAGCACGACGGCTACCTCTCCGAGCGCTACCGCATCACCCCCGAGTTCGTGGTCAAGGTCGACCCGTCCCTCGGGCATGCTCGGCGTGCTGCTCGAGCCGACCAGCGTGGTGGCCAAGGCCTGGGAGCAGGTCGACCGGATCGGCGGCCGGGCCCACTGGGAGCCCAAGACGGCGGTGGTCACCGGGGCCGGGCCGATCGGCCTGCTGGCCGCCCTGATCGGGCGTGCAGCGGGGCCTCGAGGTCCACGTCATCGACCAGATGACCGACGGGCCTCAAGCCCGACCTGGTGCGCGGCGCTCGGCGCCGCAGTACCACACCGGCGCCGATCGAGGACGCCTGCGCCGGACCCCGACGTCATCATCGAGTGCACCGGCGTCTCGTCCCTGGTGCTCGACGCCATGGAGCACGTCGGGCCCGGCGGCGTGGTCTGCCTGACCGGCGTCTCGTCGGGCGGGCGCACGATCGAGGTCGACGAGGGCGCGCTCAACCGCACGATGGTGCTGGCGAACGAGTCGGTGGTGGGCTCGGTCAACGCCAACCGCCGCCACTACGAGGCGGCGGCCGAGCGCCCTGGCCAGGGCCGACCGCGACTGGCTCGAGCGGGCTGGTCAGCCGCCGGGTGCCCCTCGACCGACTGGGCAGCAGGCGCTCGACCGCCAGCCCGACGACGTGAAGGTGGTGGTCGAGGTGACCCCGTCGCGCGTGACCGACCACGCCGACGGGACTCGCGAGCCGGCCGCCGGCGACATCGCCCCGGGCGTCATCGAGATCGACACCCTGCTCGGCGGCTGGCAGCGGGTCACGGCCGGGTACCTGATCGAGGGCCCGGCCCCGGTGCTGGTCGAGACGGGCAGCCAGTCCTCGGTGCCCGGTGCTGCTGGAGGCGCTCGACGGGCTCGGGCTCGGGCCCGACGACCTGGCCGGGGTGGTCGTCACCCACATCCACCTCGACCACGCCGGCGGGGTGGGCGACGTGGCCCGGGCCTTCCCCGCAGGCCACCGTCTACGTGCACGAGAAGGGGGCCCGCCACCTGGCCGACCCGACCCGGCTGGTCGGCTCGGCCGCCCGGGTCTACGGCCCGCTGCTCGACTCCCTCTACGGCCGGCTGGACCCGACGCCCGGCCGAGCGGCTCCACGTGCTGGCCGACGGCGAGGAGATCCGGGTCGGGCCGGACCGGGTGCTGGTGGCCGTCGACTCGCCCGGCCACGCCAAGCACCACGTGGGCCTGCACGACTCGGCCAGCGGGATCCTCTTCGCCGGCGACGCCGTCGGGCGTGCGGCTGCCCGACGCCGGCGTGCTGCGGCCGTCCACGCCGCCGCCCGACTTCGACCTCGACCAGGCGCTGCACTCGCTGCGGCCGGTTCGCCGAGCGCCGGCCGACCGGCATCGCCCTGGCCCACTACGGCCTGCTGGCGGAGCCCGAGCGACCTGCTGGCGGAGGCCGAGGAGACCCTGCGGCAGTGGGCCGAGACGGCCGAGCTCGCCTACCGGCGAGGGCC
Source organism: uncultured Alphaproteobacteria bacterium (assembly GCA_963755435.1). Taxonomy (GTDB): domain Bacteria; phylum Pseudomonadota; class Alphaproteobacteria; order ATCC43930; family CGMCC-115725; genus AP-15. The sequence goes on along the minus strand of CAVWJX010000003.1, from coordinate 982,223 downwards.
GGGACATCGCCGACGCCCTGGCCGCGCCGGTTCGACCCGCCGACTGGAGCGACGTGGCGCCCGAGCACCGCGAGAAGCTCGAGATCATGAACGGCGTCCACTCCAACGCCGCCGGGCTCCGCCGCTGGCTCGAGACGAGCCGCCGCCGACCGTCGCGAAGGCACGCGCCGCGGCCGGCGTGCAGCGCGGGCCGGGTCAGTCGACCTGCAGCCGGCTGCCGCAGGTCCTCCTGGCGCGACCTCGAAGTCGTCCAGCGAGATGCGGCCGTCGGCCAGGTCCTCGTGGAGCCGGGCGAACTGCTCGAGCAGGGCCGTCTGGTCCTCGGCCGGCGCCGCCGGCTCCGGGCTCGTCGGCCTCGGCCCTGCTCCTCGCGCCGGGCCAGCCGGTCCTCCTGCTTGGCCTTGGCCTTGGCCCGCTTGGCCTGGTCCCGCTGGAGCTTCCCGAACGGTGGAACGCGGACGTGCCATTCCCAACACCCCTTCCATGGCGGCTGGTGCCGCCCGTGCAGCGGGCGCGCCGTCCTCCGTCCCGGGCACGGTGGTACGGCGCCCAGCCCGCCGGCGCCGTCAATCGGTCCATCGTACTGTCCCCAGGGGCCCTGCCGGGCCGTCGGGCCCCTGAGCAGGCACGATGAAACGCCCCAGCCCGGGCCGCACGCGGAGGCGGTGGGATTTGAACCCACGGTGCCCTGAGGCACAATGGTTTTCGAGACCATCCGATTCGGCCGCTCTCGCACGCCTCCGGGCGAGAGACTAACCCGGCCGCCAGCCCGCGCTCGGCGAAGAACGCCGTGAGCTGCTCGCCGCACTCGGCGGCGAGGACCCCGGCGCCAGCGCCACCTCGTGGTTGAGCCGCGGATCGGCGCAGAGGTTGTAGAGGGAGCCGCAGGCCCCGGCCTTCGGGTCGGGCGCCCCGAAGACGAGCCGGGCCACCCGCGCCGCCACGCAGCGCCCCGGCGCACATCGCGCAGGGCTCGAGCGTCACCACCAGGGTCACGTCGTGGAGGCGCCAGCCCCCCACCGCCCGGGCGGCGTCCCGGAGCGCCAGGACCTCGGCGTGCGCGGTGGGGTCGCCGCGCCGCTCGCGCTCGTTGTGCCGGGAGGCGATCACCCGGCCTTCGCCGAGCGCCACCGCCCCCACCGGGACGTCGCCGTGGGCCGCCGCGAGCGCCGCCTCGTCGAGGGCCAGGCGCATGGCCTCGGCGTCCCGCGCGGCAGCGTGGTCACGCACGGCCGAAGAGGCGGCGGTCGGGGACCATCCACACCAGCGCCACCGCCACGAAGAGGGCGTAGGCGATCCACGGCGACACCACCGCGAGGGGGACGGCCGCCGCGTAGGCCACCACCGAGACGTTGCCCTTGAGGTCGCCGCCGATCGCCGCCGCCACCACCGAGCCCGGCCCGTCGGCCCGGATGATGACGCGGACGAGCACGCCGTAGGCGACGGCGGCGAGGAGCGCGTCGGCGCCGTAGAAGGCGGCCGGCATGGTGTCGGAGGGCGCGTGGGCGATCCACGCGGTGAGCACCGGGATGAGCGCCAGCCAGAACAGGAGCAGCATGTTGGCCCACATCACCCCGGCGCTGATGCGCCGGGTGGCCCGGAGCAGGTGGTGGTGGTTGTTCCAGTAGATGGCGATGAACGAGAAGCTGAGCGCGAAGGCGAGGAGCCTGGGCACCTGCTCCCGCACGGCGTGCCAGGTGGTGCTGGACGGCACGCGCAGGTCGAGCGCCATGATGGTGATGATCACCGCCATCACGCCGTCGCTGAACGCCTCCAGCCGGTGGGTGCCGAGCAGGCCCGGGCCGCGCAGCGCCGGGTCGTTGCCTGCGGGGCCGTCCTGCGCTGCGCCGCCCCCCTCGAAGTCGTCGGGCACCCCGCCAGCGTAGGGCGCCCCACCAGCGGAGGCGGTGGGATTTGAACCCACGGTGGGTTGCCCCACACACGATTTCCAGTCGTGCCGATTCGGCCGCTCTCGCACGCCTCCCGGGCGCAGGCTACCCGCGGCGCGTCACCCCCTCAGAAGCGGGTGGTGGCGCCGCCCGCCGCGACCAGCGTGTAGCCGGCGCCCCCCGGTGTGACGATCATGCCCAGGACGTGCGAGGCGCCCGTGCCGCCGGTGGACCCGAGGAAGGCGGCGTCCCCGAAGGCGAACACCCCGCCGTCGGCGGCCACCAGCCAGTAGCCCTTCCCGTCCGGGGTGGAGGCCACGGCCACGATCGGCTGGTCGAGGGGCTGGCCGCCCATCGAGCCGTAGAACGCGGCGTCCCCGAAGGCGAACACCCCGCCGTCGGCGGCCACCAGCCAGTAGCCCTTCCCGTCCGGGGTGGAGGCCACGGCCACGATCGGCTGGTCGAGGGGCTGGCCGCCCATCGAGCCGTAGAACGCGGCGTCCCCGAAGGCGAACACCCCGCCGTCGGCGGCCACCAGCCAGTAGCCCTTCCCGTCCGGGGTGGAGGCCACGGCCACGATCGGCTGGTCGAGGGGCTGGCCGCCCATCGAGCCGTAGAACGCGGCGTCCCCGAAGGCGAACACCCCGCCGTCGGCGGCCACCAGCCAGTAGCCCTTCCCGTCCGGGGTGGCGGCGATGCCGACCACGTCGTCCACGGCCACCCGATGCCCGGGAGCGAGCCGTAGAAGTGCGCGTCCCCGTAGGCGAAGACCCCGCCGTCGGGCGACGTCAGCCAGAAGCCCCTGCCGTCCGGGGTGGCGGCCATGCCGGTCCCCGTCGCCGCCGACCGGACCAGCGAGGCGGACGCCTCGCCCGAGGGCAGGGAGGTCCCGGCGGCGTTGACCGCCTCCACCACGTAGGCGTAGGTGGTGCCGGGCGCCACCGACGTGTCCGTGTAGGTGGTGCCGGTCACCGTGGCGACCGGCGTGCTGCCCTCGCCGCCCGGCGCCGTGCCGCGGAGCACCTCGTACCCGGTGACCGGCGTGCCGCCGTCCGCGGCCGGAGGGGTCCACGAGAGGGCGATGGACGCGGTGGAGCCGGTGGCCGTGAGCCCGGTGGGGGCGCCCGGGACGGTGACCGGCGTCACCCTGGCCGAGGGGACCGATGCAGGCCCTGTGCCGGTCTGGTTGCGGGCCGTCACGGTGAAGGCGTAGGCGGTGCCGTTGGCCAGCCCGGTGACGGTGCAGGTGGTGGCCCCGGCAGTGGTGCAGCCGTGCCCGGCCGGTGTGGACGCCACCGTGTAGCCGGTGACGGCCGAGCCGCCGTCTGTGGCCGGCGCCTGCCAGGAGACGGCGGCCGAGGCGTTCCCGGCCACGGCGAGCACTGTGGTGGGCCTGGACGGCACCGCCTCGGGCGTGACCGCTGTCGAGAATGTGGACGGTGCGCCGGTGCCCCGGTGGTTCGTGGCGCTGACGGCAAACCGGTACGCCGTCCCGTTGGTGAGGCCGGTCACTGTGCACGTGGTGGCCCCGGTGGTGGTGCAGCCGTGCCCGGCCGGTGTGGACGCCACCGTGTAGCCGGTGATGGCTGTGCCGCCGTCTGTGGGCGCCGTCCATGTGACCGTGGCCGCCTCGTTGAAGGCCACTGCCGCGGGCGCCGCCGGCTTGGAGGGCACCGTGGACGGCGTGACCGGTGTGGAGGACGGCGATGTGGGCGACGTGCCCTTCCCGTTCGTGGCCTTCACCGTGAACGTGTAGGCCTGGCCGTTGGTGAGGCCGGTCACCGCGCACGTGGTGGCCCCGGCGGTGGTGCAGCCGTGCCCGGCCGGTGCGGAGGTCACCGTGTAGCCGGTGATGGCTGTGCCGCCGTCTGTGGGTGCCGTCCATGTGACCGTGGCCGTGGCGTTGCCGGCGGTGGCGGTGGGCGCCGCCGGCCTGGCCGGCGGGCCCTCGGGCGTGACCGGTGCCGAGTATGTCGAGGCCGTGCCGGTGCCCCGGCGGTTGGTGGCCTTCACCTGGAAGCGGTAGGCCTGGCCGTTGGTGAGGCCGGTGATGTCACAGGTGGTGGCCCCGGCGGTGGTGCAGCCGTGCCCGGCCGGTGTGGAGGTCACCGTGTAGCCGGTGATGGCTGTGCCGCCGTCTGTGGGCGCCGTCCATGTGACGGTGGCCGTGGCGTTGCCGGCCGTGGCGGTGGGCGCCGCCGGCTTGGAGGGCACCGTGGACGGCGTGACCGGTGTGGAGGACGGCGATGTGGGCGACGAGCCCTTCCCGTTCGTGGCCTTCACCGTGAACATGTAGGCCTGGCCGTTGGTGAGGCCCGTGATGTCGCACATCGTGGCCCCTGTGGTGGTGCACCCGTGGCCGGCCGGTGCGGAGGTCACCGTGTAGCCGGTGATGGCTGTCCCGCCTGTTGTGGGGGCGCTCCAGGTGACGGTGGCCGTGGTGTTGCCGGCGGTGGCGGTGGGCGCCGCCGGCCTGGCCGGCGGGCCCACGGGCGTGACCGGTGTGGAGGACGGCGATGTGGGCGACGTGCCCTTCCCGTTCGTGGCCTTCACCGTGAACGTGTAGGCCTGGCCGTTGGTGAGGCCCGTGATGTCGCACATCGTGGCCCCTGTGGTGGTGCACCCGTGGCCGGCCGGTGCGGAGGTGAGGGTGTAGCCGGTGATCGCTGTCCCGCCTGTTGTGGGGGCGCTCCAGGTGACGGTGGCCGTGGTGTTGCCGGCGGTGGCGGTGGGCGCCGCCGGCCTGGAGGGCACCGTGGCCGGCGTGACCGGTGTGGACGGTGTGGACGGTGTACTGGTGCCCTGGCTGCTGGTGGCCGTGACCGAGAACCGGTACGCCGTCCCGTTGGTGAGCCCGGTGACCGTGCAGGTGAGCGGCCCTGTGCCCGACGACCACGTGCAGGAGTGTGTCCCTGTAGTGGACGTCACCGTGTACGAGGTGATCGCTGTCCCGCCTGTTGTGGGGGCGCTCCAGGTGACGGTGGCCGTGGTGTTGCCGGCGGTGGCGGTGGGCGCCGCCGGCGGCCAGGGCTTGCCGGCCACCGGCGTGGCTGTGGCCTCTGTGGACGCCGTCGAGGCCCCCACGCCGTTGACCGCCTTCACCGTGAACCAGTAGGTCGTGCCCACGGCGAGGCCGTGGACGGTGTAGGTGGTGCCGGCGATCGGGGTTGTGCCGTTGACCGGCGTGGACGACTCGCCGCCGGAGGACGTCCCCACGTACACGTCGTACCCGGTGACGGCGCTCCCGCCGTCCGGTGTGGACGCTGTCCACGCCAGCGTGACGGACTTCGCCCCCGGTGTCGCCGTCAGGCCGGTCGGCGCCGACGGCGCCGTGGCCAGGTACTCGACGGCGCCGGGGTCGCAGAACTGGCCGCCGTTGCCGCCCGACGGCCGGACGGTGCCGTTCTGGTCGGTGCCGGGGCACACCGCCACCCCGTCCATGGCCACCGGCGGTGTGGAGGGGATCAGCAGGCCCGCTCCCGGCGTGGCCGGGGTGTAGGCCATCGACAGCGTCGGCCCTGTGGCGTTCTGCTGCAGCGGCCCGAGCCGTGCCGGGAGTGTGGGGTCGAAGGCGCTTGTGGGGCCGAGGCCGCACGAGTCGAAGAAGTCGTCGGTGACGTTGCTGCCCAGGTCCTGGGGTGTGGGCCCGGCACACTCGCCTGTGCCGTCGGCCAGCACGTCAGCCCCGAGGTTGACTGTGGCGTTCCCCCCGGATGTGATCACGCCGCCGCTGCCCCCTGTGTTCCCGGCGAGGGTGTCGGCCACGAGGGAGAGGGGGTAGTACCCGGGAAATGTGCCGCCGTCGCAGATCACGCCGTACGCCGAGCCGTCGTCTGTGGCGACGGTGCTCTCGGCGATCTGCAGCCCGGCATAGGTCAGCGGGCCGCCGTTGGCCACGGCCCCGCAGTACACGGCGGAGTCGTTCGTGAGCGAGCTGTCCGTCACGGTGGCGACCGCTGTGTGGTGCTCGCCGTCGCCGTTGGCGATCGCCCCGCCGTAGAAGGCGCGGTCGCCCGAGAACGTGGCGCCCGAGATCGCCATCCAGGAGTAGCCGTATGTGTTGTCCGCCGCGTCGATCGCCCCGCCGCCCCCGCCGGCGGCGTCGCCGGTGAACGCGGCGTCCTGGACCACGAGCCCCCCGTAGCCGCCGTTGTCACCGGTGTCGATCGCCCCGCCGTCTGTGGAGGCGAAGGATGTGGTGAACGAGCTGGAGCGGACCACGGCCAGGCCTGTGCCGCCGTGGTCGGCCGAGTCGATGCACCCGCCGTCCAGCCCGGCTGTGCAGTGTGTGAAGGTCGATCCCTCCACCGTCAGTGTGGCTCCGGTGCTGTCGCCGGAGTCGATCGCCCCGCCGTCGGTCGAGGCGCTGTCGTTGGCGAACTGGGAGCCCACGACGTCCACGGTCCCACTGCTCTCGACCGCCCCCCCTGTGCCCGATGTCAGGCGGGCTGTGTCCAGGTGGAGGGCGTAGATGCTGAGCGAGCCGCCTGTGCCGACGGTGAAGAACCGGTACCCGGTGGCCGTCGCCAGCACCGTGGCGGCGTTCCCCAGCACCGTGACGTTCCCGGTGATGGTCGGGAAGGCGGTCGTGCCTGTGGTGGGCGCTCCCACGAGGTACGTGCAGCTCCCTGTGAGGGAGACGGTGCCGCCGGTGGACGCCACCGACCCCACGGCGGCGACCAGTGCCGCCGGTGTGCACGAGACGGGCGCGGTCGCCGACGTGATGGCGTAGGAGGTGCTGCTGGCCGGCACGGTCTCCCGTGAGGTGGCCACGGTGAGGGAGTACGTCCCTTCGCCCGGGTTGGTGACGTCGGCGATCCGCACTGTGGGGCGTGTGCCGTACGTGGGGTATGTGCCCGGTGTGGCCAGGGTGAGCACGGCCCGGTTGCCGGTCGCGCTGCCGTCCACGGCGGTGACGGCCACGCCGGTCGGGGCGACGCCGTCCACCAGGTAGGAGGGGGCTGTCCCGGGGAGGGCGGTCCCTGGAGGCGCCGTCACCGTGACGGTGTCGCCCTCCCTCAGCGATGTCGAGGAGGTGGAGAACCTCACCGTGTACGACGTGCTGACGCCGGCGGCGAGCGAGGCCGGGGACGCGGTCACGTTGGTCACCGCGGACGACCCTGTCGGCGCCGGGGTGGCCGAGACCTCAGGAGACGCCGCCGACGCCCCCTTGTCGTTCAGCGCCTTCACGGTGAACCAGTAGGTCGTGCCGTCGGCCAGCCCGGCGACCGTGTAGGTGGTCCCGGTAACCGGTGTGGAGCCGTTCACCGGCGTGCCGGACTCGCCCCCCGGGGACGTGCCCTCGTAGACGTCGTAGCCCTTGATCGCGCTCCCGCCGTCTGTGGACGGGGCTGTCCATGTGACGGTCACCGAGCCGGCGCCCCCGGCGGCACGGACGTCGTATGGCGGTGTGGGCGTGGTGGCCACCGGTGTGGCCTGCACCTCGTTGGACGCCCCCGACGTTCCGGCGACGTTCACCGCCTTCACGGTGAACCAGTACGTCGTCCCGTTGGCCAGGCTCGTCACCGTGTAGGTGGTGCCGGTCACGGGCGATGTGCCGTTGACCGGCACCGGTGTCTCGTGGCCGGACGACGTGCCCTCGTAGACGTCGTAGCCGGTGACGGCGCTGCCGCCGTCTGTGGAGGGCGCGGCCCATGTGAGGGTGACCCGGCCCTGGCCGGCCTCGGCCGTGAGCCCGGTCGGCGGGCCGGGCACCGTGGCCGGGGTGGCTGTGGCCTCGTTGGACGCTGCCGAGGCGCCCTTCGCGTTCACCGCCTTCACGGTGAACCAGTACGTCGTCCCGTTGGCCAGGCCTGTCACCACGAGGGACGTGCCGTTGACCGGCGTTGTGCCGTTGACCGGTGTCGTGGGCTCACCGCCGGACGACGTGCCCTCGTAGACGTCGTAGCCCAGGAGGGTGCCGTCGCCCGATGTGGTCGGCGGTGTCCACTGCAGGGTCACCTGGCCCGGCGCGGACGTGGCGGAGAGGCTCACGGGCGGGCTGGGGACGGTTGTGGTCGGCGTGGCCGACGCCTCGGAGGAGAGCGGTGAGCTGCCGGCGCCGGTGACCGCCTTCACCTTGAAGTAGTACGGGGTGCCCAGGGCCAGTGTGGCCACGGTGTAGGTCGTGCCCGTGACGAGTGTCGACCCGTTCACCGGCGGTGTGGCCTCGCCGCCCGGTGACGTGCTCTCGTACACGTCGTACCCCTGGACGGCTGTGCCGCCGTCTGTGGCCGGGGCCTTCCATGTGAGCGTCACCCTCTTGTAGCCGCCTGTCGCCGAGAGTGTGGTGGGCGCCGAGGGCGTGGTCACCGGCTTGGCCGAGGCCTCGTTCGAGGGAGCCGAGCCCCCGACGCTGTTGGCCGCCTTGACGGTGAAGTAGTAGGTGGTGCCGTTGGTGAGGCCGGTCACTGTGTAGCTCGTGGTCTTGACGTAGCCCCCTGTGTTCACCGGTGCCGCCGACTCGCCGCCGGGCGACGTGCCCATGTACACGTCGTAGCCTGTCAAGGTCCGGTTGCCGTCTGTGGAGGGCGGTGTCCACGCCAGGTGCACCGTGCCGTCCGACGCCGTGGCCTTCAGTGTGCGGGGGGCGCTGGGCGGCGACACGATGGTGTAGGTGTTCGACGAGACCTCCGTGGTGTCGGTCTCGGTGAAGACGTTGGCCTGGTATGTGCCCGCCGTCGGCGGGTTCTGCACCGAGAGCGGGTAGAGGGCGAAGAAGGTCCCCGCCTTGTTGCCGCCTGTTGTACATGTGGCAGGCAGGTGGACCCAGATGCTGCTGTAGGCGTATGTCGATGTGGGGAACGACCCGCGCCCGAGCAGGCAGAACGTGCTCCCGGCCGAATCTCGTACTTTGTCTCGGCCCTCGGGAACACGGTGCCTGTCGCGGCCGAGAAGTAGATGAAGTCACCGGGCGGGAGCGCGGTCGTGGCCTGGAAGCCGATGTCGAACGGGTTGGACTGCCCGGCCACGCCGGCCTTTGTCCCTGTGGTGCAGCCCCCCGCGGAGACGTAGTTGCTGGAGATGCACGCATAGACCTTCGTGACGGACGACGCGCCCGCCGGCGCCCCCGTCGCCACCAACCCGGCGAGGCCGGTGGCGGCGACCACGGTCACCACCGCCGTCGCCCGGACCAGCCGTCGGAAACCGCCCGACCTCGAGAGCACGTCCATCCTGTGACCTCCACCCTTGTTCGCCATCGCCCGCCGGAACTGTAGTTCTCGGCTCCGGTATCGTGGCGACCCGGGTGCGGCGGCCGGGTCCTGCGCAACGGCCGCCCGTGAACCGAGTCAGGGTCGGAAGGCAGCAGCTCTCAGCGGGTGAGGCCGTGTGCCGTAGCCAACCTGGCCGCCGTACCGCACACCGCCGCGCGTCACGGCGCGCCGGTAGGCTCCCGGGCCGTGAGCGACGAGCCGTTCGTCTCCCTCTACCGGCGGTTCCGGCCCGGCCGGTTCGGGGAGCTGCGGGGCCAGCCGCACGTGGTCCTGGCGCTCCAGAGCGCCGTCCGCGACGGCCACGTGGCCCACGCCTACCTGTTCAGCGGGCCGCGCGGCACCGGCAAGACCTCGACCGCCCGGATCCTGGCCAAGGCCCTCAACTGCCCCGATCCCCAGGACGGCGAGCCCTGCGGCGAGTGCGCGTCCTGCGTGGAGATCGCCCGGGGGACCTCGCTCGACGTCCACGAGCTCGACGCCGCCTCCAACAACGGGGTCGACGCCATGCGCGACCTGATCGCCCATGCCGCGCTGGGCACGCCCGGGCCGGTGGAAGGTCTACATCGTCGACGAGGTCCACATGCTGTCCAACGCGGCGGCGAACGCCCTGCTGAAGACCTTGGAGGAGCCGCCCGGCCACGTGGTCTTCGTCCTGGCCACCACCGATCCGCAGAAGGTGCCGCCGACCATCAGCAGCCGGACCCAGCACTTCGAGTTCCGCCTGCTCGGGACAGAGGCCCTCGCCGAGCTGGTGCGCGGACGTCAACGCCGCCGCCGGGCTGGACCTGGACGAGGCGTCGCTCTCGGTGGCGGTGCGGCGGGGGCGGGGCTCGGCCCGTGACGCCCTCTCCGCCCTCGACCAGGTCGCCGCCTCGGGGTCCGCCGAGGACGCCGGGCCCGGGGTGGACGAGGTGGTGGAGGCGCTGGGCGACGAGGACGCCGGGCGGGCGCTGGTCGCGGTGGCGGCGCTGCACGAGGCCGGATGGGCCCCCCAGCAGCTCGCGGCCGAGCTGGTGGACGAGCTCCGCCAGGCCTTCCTCTCGGCCATGGCGCCCCGAGCTGGCGTGGCCGGCGCCGAGCGACCGGTCCGCCCAGGCGGCGCGGCTGGGCCTGCCGCGGCTGGTGCGGGCCATGGAGGTCCTCGGGCGGGCCCAGGTCGACATGCGCGACGCACCCGATCCGCGGGTGGTGCTCGAGGTGGCGCTCGTCCGCCTGGCCCGGCCGGAGCTCGACCACTCGGCGGCGGCGCTCGGGGACCGCCTGGCCCGGGTGGAGCGGGCCCTGGCCGGGGAGCGGGACCGGCCGGGTCGTGCCGTGGCGCACCCGGCGGCGCCGGCGGCGGCGCCCGCCCCGGCACCGGCCGACCCCGGGACCAGGCCGTCGATCGGGGCGCTCCGCCGGCGGCGGGAAGCCGGGACCGCCGGGTCGCCCGACCCGCCGCGCCGCCGGCTCCGGCCGCCGCCCCGGCTCCGGCCGCCTCCCCGGCACCGGCGGCTGCCCCGGCACCGCCGGCTGCCGCCGGCTCCGCCCGCCTCCGCCGGTCGAAGCCCCGGCCGCCCCGGGCGGACCGGCACCGCCGACGCCGCGGGCGGCCGCGGGGGCGCCGGACCGGGACTCCCTGGTGGAGGCCTGGGGGGACCACGTGCTGCGGGGCCTCCCGGCCCGGGCCAAGGCGCTCTTCAGCGCCGGGCGGTTCGTGGCCGTCGAGGACGGCACGGCGGTGTTCGCCCTGCCCAACGCCGCCCACCGGGACCAGTGCGAGCGAGGTGCGGCCGGTGGTGGAGGAGGCGCTGGCCGCCCACTTCGGCGTCCCGTGAGGCTGCGCCTGGAGGTGGAGGGCGGCCCGCCCCCCGGCGGGGGCCCGCGCCGCCGGCCCCGGCCGCCCGCCACGACGGCGACGAGGACGAGGAGGTGGACTTCGACCTGCCACGTTCCGGCGGGGCGGACGCCGACGGCGGCCAGGAGGCGGAGGCCAGGCTGCTCCAGGCGTTCCCCGGTGCCGAGGAGGTGACCGGCTAGGTGTACACCGGCCCGCTGCGGTCGCTCATCGACGAGCTCGGCCGGCTCCCGGGCGTCGGGCCCAAGTCGGCGCAGCGGATCGCCTTCCACCTCCTCAAGGTGCCCGACGGAGGACGCCCTTCGCCTGTCCGACGGCGATCGTGGCGGTCAAGGAGCGGACCACCCTCTGCAGCCGCTGCTTCAACGTGGCCGAGGGCGGGCGAGCTGTGCGCCGTCTGCTCGGACGACCGGCGGGACGCGACCGTCGGTGTGCGTGGTGGAGGATCCCCGAGACATCGTGGCGGTCGAGCGGACCCAGCAGTTCAAGGGCCGCTACCACGTCCTGCAGGGCGCGCTCAACCCCCTCGAGGGGGTCGGGCCCGAGCAGCTCCGGGTCGCGCGAGCTGCTGGCCCGGGTGGACGCACGAGGAGGTGAAGGAGGTCATCCTCTGCACCAACCCGAACCTGGAGGGGGAGGCCACGGCCATGTACCTGGCCCGGCTGCTGGGGCCGCTCGGGGTCCGGGTGACCCGGATCGCCAGCGGCCTGCCGGTGGGCGGCGACCTCGAGTACGCCGACGAGCTCACCCTCGGCCGGGCCCTCGAGGGCCGCCGCGAGCCTGTGAACCTCTGGATCCTCCGCCACGCCAAGACCGTGCCCGACCCGCCGCCCGGCAAGACCGGACCACGAGCGGCCGCTGGCGCCCCGGGGCCGGCGGGACGCCGACGCCCTGGGGCCCGCGGCTGGGCCGGACCGCCGGGGTTCGGCCCGGGCGAGCCGGCCCGGCGCTCGTGCTGTGCTCCACCGCCACCCGCACCGTGCAGACGGCCGAGCGGGTCCTGGCGGCGCTGCGACCGCCCGCCGGCCGTCGACTACCGCCGCGCCCTCTACGGGGCCTCGCCCGACGAGGTCCTGGACGAGCTGCGCGGGGTCGAGGACGGCGTGGGCACGGTCATGGTGGTGGGCCACAACCCCACCGCCCAGGACCTCGTGGCCGCCATGGGCACCGGGCCGGCGCCGGGCGGCGGCGCCTTCCCGACGTGCGCCCTCGCCGTCTACGGCCTGCCCGTCGAGTCCTGGTCCGAGGTCGCCCTCGGGACGGGCACGCTCCTCGGGCTCTTCACCCCGCCGTACTGACCGGCGCGGCGATCGGCCAGCGAGCGCAGCACGGCGGCGTCGCCCTGGCCGCCGCCGCCGCACAGGGCCACCGCGGCCGGTGCCGCCGCCCCGGCGCCGCAGCTCGTAGAGCGCGGTGAGGGCGAGCCGGGTGCCCGACATCCCGACCGGGTGGCCGAGGGCGATGGCCCCGCCGTTCACGTTGACCTTGTCCTCGGCGATGCCCGAGGTCGTCCATCGAGGCCAGGCCCACGGCGGCGAAGGCCTCGTTGATCTCGAACGAGGTCGACGTCGCCGACGGTCAGGCCGGCCTTGCGCCAGGGCCTGGGCGATGGCCCGCGACGGCTGGGTGCAGGAGCGAGGTGTCGGGGCCGGCCACCTGGCCGTAGGCCGACCAGCTCGCCGAGGGGGGTGACGCCCGAGCTCGCTCGGCCTTGGCCCGGCGACATGACGACCACGGCGGCCGCCGCCGTCGGAGATCTGCGAGGCGTTGCCGGCGGTGATGGTGCCCGCCTTGTCGAAGGCCGGCCGCAGGGCGCCCAGGGACTCGGCCGTGGTGCCCGGGCCGGACGCCCTCGTCGGTGTCGACCACGACCGGGTCGCCCTTGCGCTGGGGCACGCTCACCGGGACGATCTCCTCGGCCAGCCGGCCCGTCCTTGGTGGCGGCGGCGGCCCTCTCGTGGCGAGGCGGCGGCGAAGGCGTCCTGGCGCTCCCGGGTGATGCCGGCCTCCTGGTTGTACCGCTCGGTGGACGAGCCCCATGGCGCACTGGTCGAAGGCGCAGGTGAGGCCGTCGTACATCATCGAGTCGACCAGCGTGGCGTCGCCGAGGCGGAAGCCGGCCCGGGCCCCGGGCAGCAGGTGGGGGGCCTGGGTCATCGACTCCATGCCGCCGGCCACCACGATCTCGGCGTCGCCGGCGTTGATCATCTGGTCGGCCAGGTAGATGGCGTTGAGGCCCGACAGGCAGACCTTGTTGACGGTGGTGGCCGGGACGGTCATGGGGATGCCGCGCCTTGACGGCGGCCTGGCGGGCGGTGATCTGGCCCTGGCCGGCCTGGATGCACCTGGCCCATCAGCACGTAGTCGACCTGGTCGGGCGCGCACCCCGGCCCGCTCCAGGGCGGCGGCGATGGCGAAGCCGCCCAGGTCCATGGCGGTGAAGCCGGCCAGGGCCCCCGACAGCTTGCCGATGGGCGTCCGGGCCCCTGCGACGATGACCGATCCGGGCATGGGACCTCCGAGTGTCCGCCGCTGGTCCGGGCGGCTGGGCTGACGTGCGGCCGGCCTGGTTACCGGCCGGTAGCCCATCGTACGGCGTCCACTATCGTCGGTGCCCATGACGCGAGCATCCTGCGACGCCGTGGTGGCCGGGGCCGCCGGCGAGGACCTGGCCGGCCTGCCCATGCCCGAGTCCTACCGGGCCGCCTTCGTCCGCCGGGACGAGGCGGCGATGTTCGAGGGCGTGGCCTCGGCCGACAAGGACCCCCGCAAGTCGCTCCACGTGGGCGAGGTGGCCGCTGCCCGAGCTGGCCCCCGACGAGGCCTACGTGGCCGTCATGGCCTCCGCCATCAACTTCAACACCGTGTGGACCTCGATCTTCGAGCCGCTGCCGACCTTCGGCTTCCTCGACCGCCTGGGCAAGGAGAGCGTCTGGGGGGCCCGCCACGCCCTCGACTACCACGTGGTCGGCTCCGACGCCTCGGGGGTGGTGCTGCGCACCGGCTCGGCTGGTGCGCAACTGGAAGCCCGGCGACAAGGTCACCGTCCACTGCAACTACGTCGACGACCAGGACCCCACCGCCCACGACGACTCCATGCTGGCCGCCAACCAGCGGATCTGGGGCTTCGAGACGAACTTCGGCGGCCTGGCCGACATGGCGGTGGTGAAGGCCAACCAGCTCATGCCCAAGCCGGCCCACCTCAGCTGGGAGGAGGCGGCGGTCAACGCCCTGTGCAACTCCACCGCCTACCGGATGCTGGTCTCGCACAACGGCGCCCCGGTGACCCAGGGCGACCGGGTGCTCGTGTGGGGGGCGAGCGGCGGCCTCGGCAGCTACGCCGTGCAGTACGTGCTGAACGGCGGCGGCATCCCGGTCGGCGTGGTCTCCTCGCCCGAGAAGGTGGAGCTCCTCCACGAGCTCGGGCGTGGAGGCGGTCATCGACCGCCGGGCGGCCGGCTACCGGTTCTGGAAGGACGAGCACACCCAGGACGAGTCGGAGTGGCGCCGGTTCGGCAAGGACGTCCGGGCCCTGGTCGGGCGACGACCCCGACATCGTCTTCGAGCACCCGGGTCGCCAGACCATGGGGGCCTCGGTCTTCGCCTGCAAGCGGGCGGGCACCATCGTCACCTGCGCCGCCACCTCGGGCTACATGATCGAGTACGACAACCGCCACCTCTGGATGAAGCTCAAGACCATCAAGGGCTCGCACTTCGCCAACTACCGCGAGGCCTGGGACGCCAACCGGCTGGTGTGCGAGGGCAAGATCCTGCCGCCGCTGTCGGCCGTCTACCCGCTGAGCGAGGTGGGCGAGGCGGCCGCTGCAGGTCCACCGCAACCTGCACGAGGGCAAGATCGGCGTCCTCTGCCTGGCCCCGGCGGAGGGCCTGGGCATCGACGACCCCGAGCCCTGCGGGCGACGGTCGGGCGAGGACCGCATCACCCTGTTCCGGCGGCACGGGGCATGAGCGGATGGCACCGCGTCGCTGCTCACCGAGATCGACCACGTGGCCATCGCCGTCAGCGACCTCGACGCCGCCGTCGCCTGGTACGCGCGAGGTCTTCGGGGCCACCGTCGCCCACCGCGAGGGGTCGAGTCGCGACGGGGTCGAGGAGGCGCTGCTCAAGGTGGCCGACTCCTACGTCCAGCTGCTCACCCCGACCCGGGACGACTCGCCGGTGGCCAAGTACCTGGCGCAGCCAGGGGCGAGGGCCTGCACCACGTCGGCTACCGGGTGGCCGACTGCGCGGCCGCCCTCCAGTCGGTGAAGGACGCACGGCGGCCGGGTCATCGACGAGGCGCCCCGGCCCGGGCTCCCGGGGCACCACCGTGGCCTTCGTCCACCCCGAAGACCTCCTTCGGCACCCTGATCGAGCTGGTCCAGGAGTAGGGCCCGGCAGGCGCCGGCCGCGCCGGGATCCCGCCGGGCGGCGATGGAGCGCTCCACGGGTTCGGTAGCCTGGCCGCCATGGAGCACACCATGGCCGAGCGGCTCGCCGACCTCGCCGGCCGCAAGGAGCAGGCCCGCCACGCCGGCAGCGCAGCGGGCGGTCGAGCGCCAGCACGCCAAGGGCAAGATGACCGCCCGGGAGCGCATCGACTACCTCCTCGACGAGGGGTCCTTCCAGGAGCTCGACATGCTGGCCCGCCACCGGGCCCACGGCATGGGCCTCGAGGACAAGCCGGCCCTACACCGACGGCGTGGTCACCGGCTTCGGCACGATCGACGGCCGCCGGGTCTGCGTCTTCAGCCAGGACTTCACGGTCTTCGGCGGCGTCGCTCGGCGAGGTCTTCGGCGAGAAGATCCACAAGGTCATGGACCTGGCCGCGTCCATCGGGCGTGCCCATGATCGGCCTCAACGACGGCGGCGGCGCCCGGATCCAGGAGGGCGTCGTCGGCGCTCCACTTCTACGGCGGCATCTTCCGCCGCAACGTGCGACGCCTCGGGCGTCATCCCCCAGATCAGCGTGATCCTCGGCCCGTGCGCCGGCGGGGCCGTCTACTCGCCGGCCATGACCGACTTCATCTTCATGGTGCAGGGCACGTCGCACATGTTCATCACCGGCCCCGACGTGGTGAAGACGGTGACCGGCGAGGACGTCACCCTCGAGGAGCTGGGCGGGGCCATGAGCCACGCCACCAAGTCGGGGGTGGCCACCTTCGTCTCGCCCGACGAGAAGGCCTGCCTCGACGACGTCCGCTACCTGCTGTCGTTCCTGCCCTCCAACAACCTGGAGGAGCCGCCGCCGACGGTCGACCGGCGACGACCCCGAGCGCGCGACGCCCGAGCTGGTCGACCTCATGCCGGCCGTCGCCCAACCAGCCCTACGACATGAAGAAGGTCATCACCGCGGTGGTCGACGACGGCGACTACCTCGAGGTCCACGCCCACTGGGCCATGTCGATCACCTGCGGCTTCGCCCGCATCGACGGCCGGGTGGTCGGGCATCGTGGGCAACCAGCCGGCGGTGCTGGCCGGCGTCCTCGACATCGACTCGTCGGAGAAGGCGGCCCGCTTCGTCCGCACCTGCGACGCCTTCAACATCCCGCTGGTCACCTTCGTCGACGTGCCCGGCTTCATGCCCGGCACCGACCAGGAGTACGGCGGCATCATCCGCCACGGGGCCAAGCTGCTCTACGCCTACTGCGAGGCGACCGTGCCCCGCATCCAGGTCATCACCCGCAAGGCCTACGGCGGCGCCTACGTCGTCATGAACTCCAAGTCCATCGGGGCCGACCTGGCCTTCGCCTGGCCCTCGGCCGAGCTGGCGGTGATGGGCCCCCAGGGCGCGGTCGAGATCGTCTACCGCCGGGAGCTGGCCGAGGCGGCCGACCCGGTGGCCCGGCGGGCCGAGCTGGTCGAGGAGTACACCGAGCGCTACGCCAACCCCTACATCGCCGCCGAGCGGGGCTACGTCGACGACGTCATCGACCCGGCCGACACCCGCAGGGTCCTGGTCCGCAGCCTCGAGATGCTGCCTCCAAGCGCGAGGAGCTGCCGCGGCGCAAGCACGGCAACGTCCCGCTGTGACCGAGCCGGACCCGCAGGTGGTGGCCGTGGTCGCCGCGGCCGTCGACCAGGTGCTGGCCCCGGCCCGCCGCCGGCGGACGGTGACCCGGACCCGGCCCACCGGTCGTGGCGGTTCAGCGGGCGCTGGTGGCACCGGCCCCTGCCGGTCAGGCGGGACAGGCCCTGGACGGGATAGTCGCTCGCCGCGGGAGCGGTTCGAGGAGCTCGTGGCCGACGCCCTTGACTCGCTGCCCGAGGCGCTGGCGCGGGCCATGGACAACGTGGCCGTGACGGTGGAGGACGGCGACGGCGACGGCCCGCTGCTCGGCCTGTACCAGGGGGTCCCGCTCACCGGCCGCTGGAGCTACGCCGGGGCCGCGCCGGACCGCATCACCATCTTCCAGGACCCGATCTGCGCCCGGTGCCGGACCGAGGAGGAGGTGGCCGAGCAGGTGCGCCGCACGGTGGTGCACGAGGTGGGGCACCACTTCGGCATCGGCGACGCCCGCCTCCGCGAGCTGGGCTGGTAGCCGCCCACCGCTAGCAGCAGGACGCCGGGCCGGGCGTCGGGCGCAGGGCTCGCCGTCGACCCGGACCGGCACCCCGTTGACCAGGGTGTGGGTCATGCCCACCGGGGCGTCGGCGGTCAGCCGCTCGCCGTCGGCCGGGAAGTCGCGCAGCCGGCGCAGCGGCCCGGGCGCCACGGTGGCGGGGTCGAAGACGCACAGGTCGGCCGCCTTGCCCACCTCGACGGTGCCGCGGTCGGTCGAGCCCGTAGACGGCGGCCGGCTCGCCGGTCAGCTTGTGGATCGCCCGCTCGAGGGGCATGACCTCGCGCTCGCGCACCCAGTGGCCGAGCAGGTCGGTGGCGAAGCAGGCGTCGCAGAGCTGGGAGACGTGGGCCCCGGAGTCGGCCAGGCCCGAGCAGCACGTTGTCCCGGGGCAGCAGCCAGGCGATGCCCTCGGGGTCGTCGTTGGCCAGCACCGACCAGAAGCGGGTCGTGAGGTCGTCGGCGAGCGAGAGGTCGAGCATCGACGTCGAGCGGGGTGCACGCCCCGCTCGTCGGCCAGCTCGAGCACCGGGCGGTCGGCCAGGTCCGGGCGGGTGCGGCGACTCGGCCACCGACACGAGGCCCAGTTGAACGGCAGAGCCCGCCGCCCCCGCTGAGCTCCTCCCAGGCCGCCGCCCGCCAGGCCGGGTCCCGGTAGGCGGCCATGCGCTCTTCGGGCGTGCCGTCCATGAGGGCGGCGAAGCTCGGGCGCATGTTGAGGGTGAACGGCTCGGCCAGGTTCATCTGGAACACGAGCGGCCGGCACGACACCTGGGGCCAGACCTCGACGCCCTCGGCCCGGGCGGCGTCGTGCTCGCTCGATCACCGCTCGTGGTAGCGGGTAGCCCTTGACGGTCAGCAGCGCCGTCCAGGTGAACGGGCCGGCCGACCTCGCGCTGGAGGTCGAACACCTCCTCGTGGCGAGATCACGCCGCCGGGCAGCAGGGCCACCACGCCGCGGCCGGCCTCGCCGCAGCGGCTCGAGCAGGGCCCGCAGCTCGTCCAGGTCGGCCACCCGCGAGGGCACCGGCCGGCCGTGGTCGCCGTTGTGGGTGGGCGAGGCGCTGGAGGCGAAGCCGATGGCCCCGCCGGCCATGGCCTCGGCCACCACGGCCTGCATCGCGGGCCAGCTCGTCGTCGGTGGCCGGCCCGCTCGTAGGCGTCGTCGCCCATGACGTAGAGCCGCACCGCGGTGTGGCCCACGTAGCAGCCGTAGTTGAGGGCCGCGCCCCGCCGCTCGACGGCGTCGAGGTACTGGGGGAAGGTCTCGAACTCGTCCCAGGGCACCCCGGCGGCGAGCGTGTCGAAGCTCATGTCCTCGACGTGCTGGAGGGTGCGGGCCAGCAGCTCGACCCCGTCGGGGCGGATCGGGGCGATCGAGAACCCGCAGTTGCCGGCGATCACCGTGGTGACCCCGTGGAACGACGACGGGGTGAGCGCCGGGGTCCCAGAAGACCTGGGCGTCGTAGTGGGTGTGGATGTCGATGAAGCCGGGCGCCACCACCTGGCCCGAGGCGTCGAGCTCCCGGTCGCCGCGGAGCCCGTCGCCGCCCTGTCCGTCCGCGATGGCCGCGATGCGGCCGCCGTCGACGCCCACGTCCGCCGGCCGGCCGGGCGCCCCGGTGCCGTCGACCACCGTGCCCGCCCCTGATGACGATGTCCATCGCCCCCATCGTCGCCGATGCCGCGGCGCCCTGCCAGGCCGCTGGCCAGGCCGATGCCGGGTCAGCGCCGTCGCCCGGCCAGGGCGACCAGCTCGTCCATGATGCGGTCGAGGTCGAAGTCCTTGGGCGTGTAGACGGCGGCCACGCCCTTGCCCCGCAGCACCTCGGCGTCGTCGGGCGGGATGATGCCCCCCACGACCACCGCGGCGTCCACCCCCGCGGCCCGCAGGCGGTCGAGCACCTCGGGCACCAGCTCCAGGTGGGAGCCCGACAGGATCGAGAGGCCGACCACGTCGACGTCCTCGTCCGCGCGCGGCGGCCACGATCTGCTCGGGCGTGAGCCGGATGCCCTGGTAGACGACCTCGAACCCGGCGTCGCGGGCGGCCACGGCGATCTGCTCGGCCCCGTTGGAGTGGCCGTCGAGCCCCGGCTTGGCCACCAGGAGCCGGGGCGGGCCGCCGGTCGCCGCGGCCAGCGCCCGCGCGCGGGCCACCGGCGCCGGCCAGCTCGCGCGCCCCGGTCGGCCGACGCCGCCGGCCACGCCGGTCGGGCGCCCGGTACTCGCCGAAGACCTCGCGCAGCGACGCCGGCCCACTCGCCGGTGGTCCCCCCGGCGTGGGCCAGGGCGATGGTCGGCGTCCATGACGTTGGCCCGGCTCGTCGGCGGCGGCCCGCCGCAGGTCGTCGAGGGCCCGCGCGCACGGCGGCGGCGTCGCGTGCCGGCCCGCCACGCCGCCGACGTCGTCGCTGCAGCTCGGCCTCGACCGTCGGGTCGACCTTCAGGATGCTCTCGGCGCCGGCGTCGGCGGTGAGGGGCGAGGGCGCGGTCTCGGTGAAGCAGTTGACCCCGACCACCTGGCTGCTCGCCGGACTCGATCCGCCGGACCCGCTCGGCCTGGCTCGCGCACCAGGCGGCGTCTTCAGCTCGTCGATGGCCTCGAAGGCCCCGCCCAGGGCCAGCACCTCGTCCAGCTCGGCCGTGGCCGCCTCGGCCAGCTCGGCCGTCTTGGCCTCGATCACCTTGGAGCCCTCGAAGATGTCGCTCGTACTCGAGCAGGTCGGACTCGTAGGCCAGGATCTGCTGGATCCGCAGCGACCACTGCTGGTCCCACGGCCGGGGCAGGCCCGAGCGCCTCGTTCCAGGCCGGGAGCTGGATGGCCCGGGCCCGGGCGTCTTGCGACAGGGTGACCCCGAGGGTCTCGAGCACGATGCGCGGGACGTTGTTCTCCGGCTGCTGCTCGGTGAGGCCGAGCGAGTTGACCTGCACGCCGTAGCGGAACCGCCGGAGCTTCTGGTCCTCCACGCCGTAGCGCTCGCGGCAGATCCGGTCCCACATGCGCGGTGAAGGCCCGCATCTTGCAGGTCTCCTCCACGAAGCGCACGCCGGAGTTGACGAAGAAGCTGATCCGGCCGACCACCGTGGGCAGGTCGTCCGCGGTCCACCTTGCCCGAGGCGGCGCACGGCGTCGAGCGATGCCGATGGCGGTGGCCAGGGCGTAGGCGATCTCCTGCACCGGCGTGGCCCCGGCCTCCTGGAGGTGGTAGCTGCACACGTTGACCGGGTTCCACCGGGGCACGTGGCGCACGGTGTAGGCGATGGTGTCCACGGTGAGGCGCAGGCTCGGGCCGGGCGGGAAGATGTACGTCCCCCGGCTCAGGTACTCCTTGACGATGTCGTTCTGGGTGGTGCCGGCGAGGTCGCGCCGGGTCGACGCCCTGGTCCTCGGCGTTGGCCACGTAGAGGCCGAGCAGCCAGGCCGCGGTGGCGTTGATGGTCATCGAGGTGTTCATCTCGCCGACCGGGATGCCCTCCATGAGCTGGCGCATGTGGCCGAGGTGGGCCACCGGGCACGCCCGACCTTGCCCACCTCGCCCGGCGGCCTCGGGGGCGTCGGGGTCGTAGCCGGTCTGGGTGGGCAGGTCGAAGGCGATCGAGAGGCCGGTCTGGCCCTTGGCCAGGTTGGTCCGGTAGAGCTCGTTGGAGGCCCGGGCCGTGGAGTGGCCCGAGTAGGTCCGCATCATCCAGGGCTGGCTCGCGGGCGCTCGCCGGCGCTCGGTCACGGTCGGTAGTCGTAGAAGCCCTCGCCCGGACTTCCGGCCCGAGCGTCTCGGCCGCCACCATCCGGCGCAGCAGGGGCACGGCGGCGTAGTTGGGGTCGCGGAACTCCTGGTAGAGGGCGTCGAGGATGGCCAGCGAGGTGTCCAGGCCCACCAGGTCCAGCAGGGCGAACGGGCCCATCGGGAACCCGCAGCCGCCCTTCATGGCCGCGTCGATCCCCTCCTTGGTGGCCACGCCCTGCTCCAGCAGGCGCACGGCGTTGTTGAGGTAGGGGAAGAGCAGGGCGTTCACGATGAAGCCGGCCTGGTCCTTGACCTCGACCGGCTCCTTGCCGCAGGCCTCGGCGAAGGCGAGGGCCGCGGCGATCGTCTCGTCGGAGGCGGTGATCGGGCGGACCACCTCGACCAGGGCCATGGCCGGCGCCGGGTTGAAGAAGTGGATGCCGCAGACCCGGTCGGGCCGCCCGGTCTCCATGGCCAGCTCCACCACCGGGAGGGTGGAGGTGTTGGTGGCCAGGATGGTCGGCTCGCCGCACACCCGGTCGAGCTCGGTGAAGAGGTGCTTCTTCACCGCCAGGTCCTCCACCACCGACTCGATCACCAGGTCCACGTCGGCCAGGTCGTCCAGGTCGGTGGTGGCGGTGACCCGGGCCGAGGATCTCGTCGCGCTCCGTCGTCGGTGCGCCTGCCCTTCTCCACCTGGCGGGCCGAGCGACTTCTCGAGGCCGGCCACCATGGCGTCGGCGGCGGACTGGCTGCGGCTGCGCAGCACCACCTCGTGGCCGCTCGGCCGCCGCCACCTCGGCGATGCCCGACCCCATGATCCCGGAACCCGACCACGCCCACGCGCTTGACGGTCATGGGCCCCATGGTACTCCCCGGCTACGTCCCGGTAACTTGTGGGCGCTCCGGCCCGGCCCGGCCACCGGCCCGGCCACCGGCCCGGCCACCGGCGCGGCCGGCGGCCCGGCCCGCCATGGCCCCGAGCACCCCCTCGGGATCCGCGCCGGTAGGCGGCCCAGGCCTCGCGGGCGCTCCCGGGGGCCACCACGAGCGCCGCGGTTCTCGGCCACGCCGGCCAGCACGTCCTCGGCCAGGCGCTCGGCCGGGTACGGCTCGCCGAGCGCGGCGGTGAGGAGGGCGCGGGCGTCCGACCGGCCCCGGCGTGTCCAGGATCGGGGTCTCCACCGGGCCCGGGCACACGGCGGTGACGTGCACGCCGTGGGCGGCCGCCTCCACCCGCAGGGTGACGCTGAGGCCGACCACCGCGTGCTTGGCGGCGGCGTACGGGGTGAGGAGCGGCGCCGGCATCAGGCCGGCCAGCGACGCCGTGTTCACGATGTGGCCCGAGCCCTGGCGCACCATGATCGGGTAGGCGGCCGCCACGCCGTGGACCACGCCGAGCAGGTCCACGTCGACCACGCGGCGCCAGGCGGCCACGTCGAGGTCCTCCACCGGCCCGCCCCCGCCGATGCCGGCGTTGTTGAAGAGGAGGTCGAGCCGGCCGTGGCGCGCCGCCGTCCCGTCCACCAGCCGGCGGACCGCGGCGGCGTCGGTCACGTCCACGGCCGCCGCGGTCGCCCGCCCGCCGAGGGCGCCGGCCACGGACGCCGCGCCCCCGGCGTCCACGTCGGCCACCACCACGACCGCCCCCCGTGCCGCCAGCGCCCCGGCCAGGGCCCGCCCTATGCCGGACGCCGCGCCGGTCACCACGGCCACCGCGTCCTCGAACACGCCCGCCAGCCTACGGTGAGGCGGTGATCACCGGGTCCTCCCTCACCATCGAGATCGGCGGCCGCGTGCTGGTGCGGGACGGCGCGTTCACCGTGGGCCCCGGGGAGAAGGCGGGCCTGGTGGGGCGCAACGGGGCCGGCAAGTCGTCCCTCGTGGCCGTGCTGGTGGGCGAGCCGGCGCCCGAGATCCGGTCCTCGGGCGACGTCCGGGTGACCGGCACCCTGGGCTACCTGCCGCAGGCGCCGGTCCGGCAGGGGCTGGGGCTGGAACCCAGCGGCTTCTCCCACGTGCTCTCCGCCCGCGGCCTCGACGTCCTGGACGACGCCCTCCACGGCGCCCGGCGGCAGATGGCCAAGGACCCCACGGTGGAGAACATCCAGCGGTTCGCCGACCTGGAGGAGCAGTACCGCGCGCACGGCGGGTACGAGGCGGAGTCCGTCATGGCCCGCCTGGCCGACGGCATCGGCCTGCCCGAGGACCTCCTGCTGGAGGACATCGAGCACCTCTCGGGCGGCCAGCGGCGCCGGGTCGACCTCCTCCGGGTCCTCTTCCAGGTGCCCGACGTCATGGTCCTGGACGAGCCCACCAACCACCTGGACCTCGGCGGCCAAGCGCTGGCTGATGGACGAGCTGCGGTCGTTCCCCGGCGGCCTGCTCGTGATCAGCCACGACCTGAAGCTGCTCGACCGCTCGATCGACAAGGTGCTCCACCTGGCCGACGGCCGGCTGCACGAGTACAAGGGGCACCTACACCGAGCTTCCGGGCCCAGCTCGCCGCCGAGCAGGAGCGGACGCGAGCGCGCCGCCGGCTCGAGCAGCGGCGAGATCGCCCGCCTGCCACGCTGGCCGACGCCATGCGGGGCAGCACCAACCGCAGGGCCCGGATCGCCAAGTCGCTCGACAAGCGGGTGGAGCGGCTCGAGGGCGCGGCGCACCGAGATCCGTGCGCCGGGAGCGCAGGCCGCACGCTTCGCGCTCCCCGAGCCCCGGCGCTCCGGCGAGGTGCCGCTGGCGGTGCGCGGCCTGGCCGTCCGCTACGGCCCGGACACCGTGCTCGCACGACGTGGGCTTCGAGCTGCGCCGGGGCGACCGGGTGGTGGTCATCGGCCGCAACGGCGCCGGGAAGTCGAGCCTCCTGCGGTGCCTGGCCGGGCGTCCAGGCGCCGTCGGCCGGGCGACGTCGGCCTCGGGGTCAACGTGGCTGTCGGCTACTTCGCCCAGGAGCACGAGCAGGTGGACCCGGCGGTCAGCGTGCTCGACAACATCGACGACGCCGTGCTGCGGACCGAGACCGAGCGCCGCGCGCTGCTCGGCTCCTTCGGCCTGCCCGCCGGGGCGGCCGACCAGATGCCGGCCTCGCTCTCGGGCGGCGAGCGGGCCAAGCTCGGCCTGGCCATGCTGGCGGCGGGCCACGCCAACCTGCTGGTCCTGGACGAGCCCACCAACAACCTCGACCCGCCCTCGATCGAGCGCGGTGGGCGGGATGCTGTCGGGCTGGCCGGGCACGCTGGTGGTGGTCAGCCACGACCGGGCCTTCGTGGAGGCGCTCGACCC
This sequence comes from uncultured Alphaproteobacteria bacterium, assembly GCA_963755435.1. GTDB lineage: Bacteria > Pseudomonadota > Alphaproteobacteria > ATCC43930 > CGMCC-115725 > AP-15. Next base: position 957,706 of record CAVWJX010000003.1, on the reverse strand, counting down.
CACCCACGCGCTCCACCTGCCGTCCGAGCGGTTCGACCTCTGGCGCGAGGAGTACCTGGACGACGTGGTCATGCGTTAGACATGGGGGCCGTGGGACCGCTGGCGTTCGTCGGTGGAGACGAGTGGACCGAGGGCTGCGACTTCGACGCCGAGCTGCTGGCGGCGTCGGGCGGCACGGAGGTGCTGGTGCTCCCGACGGCCGCCGCCTACGAGCACCCCGAGCGCAGGTGCTGGCTGCGGCCGAGTGGTTCGAGCCGCTCGGCGGCCGGGTCGAGGGCCTGATGGTGCTCAGCCGGGCCGACGCCGAGGACGAGGGCGCGGCCGAGGTGGTGCGCCGGGCGCGGCTTCGTCTACCTGGCGGCGGGCTCGCCGCTGCACCTGCGCTCGGTGCTGAAGGGTCGGCGGTGTTCGAGGCCCTGCGCGAGGCGTGGGAGGCCGGCGCCGTGGTGGCCGGGCTCCGGCGGCGGGGCCATGGTCCTCACCGACCCCATGGTCGACCCCCGGGGCGGGGCGCTCACCGTCGGCCTCGGGCCTGGTCGACCGGCCTGGCCGTGGTGCCCCACTTCGGCGACGTGGACGAGGACGCCCACGGGGAGAAGCTCCACCGCTCGGTGGCGCTGGCGCCCGAGGGGCTGCCGGTGGTGGGCATCCCCGAGCGCACCGCGCTGCGGCGCTGCGTGCGGGACGCCGGCGAGGGCTGCTGGCGGAGCGTGCGGGCCCGGTCGGCCGGTGCTTCGTGGACGGCCGACGGCCTCGGCCGACCTCAGTCGCTCTTCGATCGTCACCGACTCGATGACCACCCGCTTCGGTGGGCTTGCCCGAGCGGCGTGCCCACGGCGTCGATGGCCGCCACCACGTCGCCGCCGGCCACCACCGCGCCGAACAGCGAGTACTGGGGCGGCAGGGCGGCGCCGTCGGGGCCGCTGATGATGAAGAACTGGCTGCCGTTGGTGTTCGGGCCGGCGTTGGCCATGGCCAGCGAGCCGATCTGGTAGCGGCCGGGCTTGGGCAGCTCGTCGGCGAACCGGTAGCCGGGGCCGCCCCGGCCGGTGCCCTCGGGGTCGCCGCCCTGGAGCGACGAAGCCGGGGATGATCCGGTGGAAGACGACGCCGTCGTAGTAGTGGTAGCGGGCCAGGAAGACGAAGTTGTTGACCGTCCTCGGCGCCGCCAGCGGCGTCGAGCGCGATCACCATCGTGCCCTTGGAGGTGACCATCGTGGCGGTGTAGCGCTTGGCCGGGTCGATGCCCATCGGCGGCTCGGCGTCGAACTGCTGGCGCTTCGGGCTCGAGCCGTCGGCGGCGGGGACTCGTCGGTGCATGGTGGCCTCCTCTGACCTGTCGTGACGGTGACGCAGGATGCGCTGGGTCACCTTCGGGCGGCACGCCGTTGCTGGCGGTGTCCCCTCGGTGTTGATCTTCTTCGACCACGGTCATGCCCGAGATCGACCTTGCCGAACAGCGAGTACGTCGCGCTCGGCGAGGTCGCCGTTGAGCGTCGCGGCGCCGCCGGCGACGATGAAGAACTGGCTGCCGTTGGTGTCGGTGCTCGCCGAGTTGGCCATGGCCACCGTCGCCGGTGGCGTAGGCGAGCTTGCGGCGACGGTTCTCGTTGGCGAACTTGTAGCCCGGGCCGCCCGAGCCGGTGCCGGTCGGGTCGCCGGTCTGGTCCATGAAGCCCGGGATGACCCGGTGGAAGATGACGCAGTTGTAGTAGTCCTTCTTGGCCAGGAAGACGAAGTTGTTGACCGTCTGCGGCGCTGTCTTGGCGTCGCAGTGTGATCACGAAGGTGCCGGCCGTGGTCTTGACGGTGGCCGTGTAGGTCTTGGTCGGGTCGATGGTCATGGCCGGCGGCGACGACCAGCTCAGGGTGTTGACCCGGGTCGTGGTGGACTGGCCGGGCAGCCGGCGGCGACCGGCGGCGGCGTTGGCCGCCTGTCTGGCGTCGGCCTGGTCGCCGCGTCGCGGTCGTCGTGGTGGTGGTGGTCGAGGCCGTCGACGCCGTGGTGGTCGTCGGCTGGTCGCGACGACCACGGACGACGATCACCAGCGACGGCGATGCCGACCACCACGACGACCGAGGTCCCGATGACGGTGCGGCGGACGGCGCTCGGCGCTTGGCCTCTGCCTGCTCGGCCTGGCGTCTCGGCCGCGCGGCCTGCTGTCGGGCTCGTTTCTCGCTGGGCACGGCCGCACACCATACCGCGCGGGCGCGGCCGAGTCGCCCGTTGCGCCCGGTCCCGGTAGCGTCGGCCGCGTGCCCCTGGTCGTGCAGAAGTTCGGCGGGACCTCGGTCGGCGACGCCGAGCGCATCCGGGCCGTGGCCGACCACGTCGCCCGCACCCGCCGGCGCCGGCGACGACGTGGTGGTCGTGGTGAGCGCCATGGGCAAGACCACCGACGACCTGATCCGGCTGGCCGACGAGCGTCAGCGCCGCCAGCCCGCCGCGAGAGTACGACATGCTGGTCAGCGCCGGGGAGCGGATCTCGATGGCCCTGCTCTGCATGGCCCTGGCCGACCTCGGCGTCGCGGCCGCCTCGTTCACCGGGAGCCAGGCCGGGATCATCACCGACACCGACCACACCCGGGCCAAGATCCTCGAGATCCGGGCCGACCGGCTCCGCGAGGCCCTCGCCGCCGGGCAGGTCCCGGTGGTGGCCGGGTTCCAGGGCGTCTCGACCGACCGCGACGTCACGACCCTCGGCCGCGGCGGCTCGGACACCACGGCGGTGGCGCTGGCCGCGGTGCTCGGCGCCGACGCGCTGCGAGATCTACACCGACGTCACCGGGGTCTTCAGCGCCGACCCGCGGGTGGTGCCCGACGCCCGCCGGCTGCCGCGGGTCAGCTTCGAGGAGATGCTCGAGATCGCCGCCACCGGCGGGCGGGTGCTCGCAGCTGCGCTCGGTCGAGTTCGCCCGCAACCACCACGTGCCGCTGCACGTCCGGTCGAGCTTCACCTGGGAGCCGGGCACCTGGGTCGTCGAGGAGGATGCAGTCCATGGAACAGGCCGTCGTCACCGCCGTCACCCACGACACCTCGGAGGCCAAGGTCACGGTCACCGGCGTGCCCGACCGCCCGGGCATCGCCGCCCGGCTCTTCCGGGCGCTGGCCGACCGGTCGGTCAACGTCGACATGATCGTGCAGAACACCTCGCTCGCACGGCACCACCGACATCTCCTTCACCGTGCCCCGAAGCTCGACCTGGCCGCGGCGCGTCGAGGTGGCCGAGGGCCTGCGCGCCGAGCTCGGCGCCACCGGCGGTCACCGTCCGACGACGACGTCGCCCGGGTCTCGCTGGTCGGGGCCGGGATGAAGACGCACCCCGGGGTGACCGCGACCATGTTCGAGACCCTGGCCGCCGAGGGGATCAACATCGACATGATCTCCACCTCGACCATCCGGATCTCCTGCATCGTCGCGGACCGGACGCGGTGGAGCGACGCCGTGCGGGCGCTGCACGCGCGCCTTCGAGCTGGCGACGCCGGCCAGTCGGGCGCCGGCGGGCCCGGCCACGCTGGCTAGGCTGGCCCGTGCGCATCGGGGTCTTCGGAGCCACCGGCCAGGTCGGGCCGGTCATGCGGCGCGGTGCTGGCCGAGCGCGCCTTCCCGGCCGACGACGTCCGCTTCTTCGCCTCGGCCCGCTCGGCCGGCACGCCGCCTGCCCTGGGGCGACGGCGAGGTCGTGGTGGAGGACGCCGCCGCCGCCGACCTCGCCGGGCATCGACATCGCCCTGTGCTCGACCGGGGCGACCGCCTCGCGCGAGCTCGCGCCCGCGGCTCGCCGCCGCCGGGGCCGTCGTGATCGACAACTCCTCGGCCTGGCGGATGGACCCCGACGTCCCCCTCGTCGTGCCCGAGGTCAACGCCGACGCCCTGGCCTCCATCCCGAAGGGGATCGTCGCCAACCCGAACTGCACGACCATGGTGGCCATGCCGGTGCTGAAGCCGCTGCACGACGAGGCCGGCCTGCGCCGGCTGGTCGTGGCCACCTACCAGGCGGTCTCCGGCGCCGGCCTGGCCGGGGTGGCCGAGCTGGCCGAGCAGCTGGCCAAGACCGCCGACCGGGCCGCCGAGCTCACCTTCGACGGCGCGGCGGTCGACTTCCCCGCCGCCCGTCGAAGTTCCCCGCCACCGATCGCCCACAACGTGCTGCCGCTCGCCGGGACGCTGGTCGACGACGGCTCGCGCGAGACCGACGAGGAGCAGAAGTACCGCAACGAGAGCCGCAAGATCCTCGGGCTCCCCGACCTCCCGGTCGACCTGCACCTGCGTCCGGGTGCCGGTGTTCACCGGCCACTCGGCGGCCATCGTCGCCGAGTTCGACGCGCGACCTCTCGCCCGAGCGCGGCCGACCGAGCTGCTCGGCGCGGCGCCCGGGCGTCGCGCTGGCCGACCTGCCGACCCCGCTCGGCGCGCCGGCCGCGACCCGTCGCTCGTCGGCCGGATCCGGCGGGCCGACGGCGCCGACGGGCTGGCCCTGTTCGTCGTGCGGCGACAACCTCCGCAAGGGGGCGGCCCTCAACGCCGTGCAGATCGCCGAGGCCCTGCTCGACCTGCAGGTTCTGACGGGCTCGGCGCCCGGCTCAGTCGGCGCCCGAGGTGCCCCGGCTCGGGGCCGCCGCCCACCAGGGCCGCCATGCGGCGGGCCAGGTTGACGGCGTGGTCGCCGAAGCGCTCGTAGAAGCGGGCCACCATGGCCAGCTCGATGGCCACCGGCAGCGGCATGGTCCCGGCCACCAGCTCGGCGGTGAGGGTGACGTGGAGGTCGTCCAGCTCGTCGTCGAGGTCGTCGACGCACGTTGGCGCCGGTCACCGACCGCTCGGCGAAGGCGTCGGCGGTGCTGCGCCAGATCGTCGGCGGCCACCTCGCCCATGCGCTCGACCAGGCCCGCGGCTGCGGGCCGACATCTCGGCGCCCGAGCCCGCGGGCCGCCCGCCGGGCGATGTGCTCGGCCAGGTCCCCGTTGCGGTCGAGGTCGGGCAGCATCCGCAGGACGGCCACCAGCTCGCGGCGCTCGTCGGGCGTGGTGTCGCCGTCCACCAGCTGCTCGCTGGGCCAGCGGCGCCGATCTCGCCGATGAGCGCGTCGACCATCTCGTCGCGCTGGACCAGCTGCTTGGCCGCCTCGCGGTCGCCGGCCAGCAGGGCGTGGGTGGCGCCGGCGATGGCCTCGCCCACCAGCGCGAAGACCTGCACGAAGATCCGGTCGATCTCGGCCAGCGACCGGCGGGAGGTCGCTCGGGCGCGGCGCGCGCCGGGAGGCGACCGACCGTCCTGGCGGTCTCCGGCGCCCTCCGGCGTGCCCCGAGGCCGGCCGCGCCGTCCGGGAGGGCGCCGGCGGCGCCTGGGGCGGCCGCCGGGAGCCGCCCAGCCGGAACGACCATCGGGCCACCGTACCGTGTGACACCCCACCGGTACGCTGGCCCGGCTGGCCCGGGAAGCGACCGTGGAGGACCGCACGATGGCAACGCCACAGCGAGGGAGAGGTCCCAGCCAGCGACGGGTGGTGGCCCGCGGTGACGGCCGGCCTGGTGGTCGGGCCTGGCTCGTCGGCCTGGTGGTCGGGCTGGCCGCGGGCCTCGTGGTGCACGCCGTGCGCCAGGGCAGGTCGGCGGCCGACGCCCGCACCGCCGAGGCGCTGCTCGAGGAGGCCCGCCAGGCCGCCGGGCGCCAGGCCGCCGAGCTGGCCGCCGAGCGGTCGGCGCTCGCCGCCGTCCGAGGCCGAGAAGGAGCGGCTCGCCGCCGAGGTGGAGCACCGCCGGCAGGCCGCCGCCGAGCGGGCCGGCGCCGGGAGGAGGACCGGCAGCGCCTGCTGGGGTCGTTCGCCGAGCTGTCCAGCCAGGCGCTGCAGCAGAACGCCGAGCAGTTCCTCGCCCTGGCCGACAGCCCGGCTGAGCAGGCCCAGGAGGCGGCCCGAGGGCGACCTGGCCCAGCGGCAGCAGGCCATCGCCCAGCTCCTCCAGCCGCTGCAGGAGACCCTGGACAAGTACGAGCAGGGGCTCCGCCAGCTCGAGCTCGACCGCAAGGGCGCCTACGCCGGGCTCACCGAGCAGGTCGGCCAGCTCGGGCCGACCCAGGAGCAGCTCCAGCAGGAGACGCGGAACCTGGTCACCGCGCTCGGGCGCCGCAGACCCGGGGTCGCTGGGGCGAGCTCCAGCTCCGCCGGGTGGTCGAGATGGCCGGGATGCTGCGCGCACTGCGACTTCGAGGAGCAGGTCTCGGGACCGACCGCCGACGGGCGGCTCCGGCCCGGACATGGTGGTGCAGCTGCCGGGCGGCGGCCCAGGTGGTGGTCGACGCCAAGGTGCCGCTGGAGGCGTTCCTGCGCGCCGGCGAGACCGACGGACGACGGGGAGCGCAAGGTCGCACCTGGTGGCGCACGCCCGGCAGCTCCGCGCCCACGTCGACCAGCTGGCCAAGCGGGAGTACTGGCAGCCAGTTCGACCCGAGCTCCCGAGCTTCGTGGTGGCCTTCGTCCCCGGCGACCCGCTGCTGGCCGCCGCGTTCGAGCACGACCCCACGCTCATCGAGCACGCCATGGCGCAGCCGGGTGCTCCTGACCACGCCGACCACCCTCATCGCCCTGCTGCGGACGGTCGCCTACGGCTGGCGGCAGGAGGCGCTGGCCGAGAACGCCCGCGTGGTCCAGCAGCTCGGCGCCGAGCTCTACGACCGGCTGCGGGTCATGGGGGAGCACCTGGCCAAGCTGCAGCGGGGCCTGACCACCACGGTGGAGGCCTTCAACCAGGCGGTGGGGTCGCTGGAGTCGCGGGTGCTGGTCACGGCGCGGAAGTTCCCCGGAGCTCGGCGCCGTGGTTCGAGGCGGAGGAGCTGGCGGAGCTCGGCCCCGTGGAGTCGGCCCCGCGGCCGCTGACCGCGCCGGAGCTGGTGGAGCCGGCACCGGCCGGGGAGCTGCCCGGCGGCGGGCGGGAAGGCCGGGCCGCGCCGGGGGAGGGGGGAGGCGGCGGACCCGGCGGCCGCCGGGCCAGCCGGCGCGGGGTGACCGTCGCCGTCGCCGTCGAGCCCTACGGCGAGGCGGCGTTCGGGGCGCTCGCCCGGGCGCTCGCCGCCGCCCAGGGGGGCGACCCGCTGCGCCGGGTGACGGTGGTGGTGCCCAGGGGGACGGTCGGGCTGGCCCTGCGGCGGCGGCTGGCGGCCGGGGGCCCCGGGATCGCCAACGTGCAGTTCTCCACGTTCCCGCGGCTGGCCGGCGAGCTGGCCGGCGGCCGGGTGGGGGCGGCGGACCGCCGGCCGGTGGGCCCGGCCGTGCTCCACGAGGCGGTCCGGGAGGCGCTCGCCGGGACGGCGCGCGGGGACCTGGCCGCGGCCCGGCGAGCAGCCGGCCACCGTGCGGGCCCTCGCCCGGACCTACCGGGAGCTGCGGGGCGTGCCGGCGTCCGCCAGGCGGGCGGTGGCGGCGCAGGGCCCGCGGGCGGCCGAGGTCGTCCGGCTGGTGGAGGCGGTCGAGACGCGGCTGGCCGGCTGGTACGACGACGTGGACCTGGTGGCCGCCGCGGTGGCCGGGGTGCGGGCGGCACCGGGCCCGGCGTCCGGCGTCGGGCCCGTGGTGGCCTACCTCCCCGAGCGCGTGGGGGCCGCCGAGCACGCGCTCCTGGACGCCCTGGCCGAGGTGGTGCCGGTCACCGTGGTGGTGGGCTCCACCGGCGACCCCGTGGCCGACCGCCCCGGGCGGGAGCTGGCCCGCCGCCTCGGGGGCGACGGCGGCGACCCCGGGTTCGCCACCGGCGTGGCCCACGGCACGAGGGTGGTGGTGGCCCCCACCGCCGACGCCGAGGTCCTGCTGGCCGCCCGGCACCTGATGGCCCGCCAACGCGGCCGGCGTGCCCCTCGAGCGCCTGGCGCTGGTGCACGGCGGCTCGGCCCCCTACCCGAGGCTCCTGCACGACACGCTGTCGCGGGCCGGCGTCCCGTTCCACGGGCCGGGCATCAGGCCGCTCTCGGCCACCGTGGCCGGCCGCACCCTGCTGGGGGCCCTGGGCCTGGCCGACCACCAGTGGCGGCGCGACGCCGTGGCCCGCTGGCTCGCCACGGCGCCCCTGCTGGACCACCGGGGCCGCCGGATCCCGGGGCACGCGTGGGACGCCGCGTCGGCGGCCGCCGGCGTGGTGGCCGGGCTGGACGAGTGGCGCGGACCGGCTGGCGGCCCATGCGGCGAGGCTGCGGGCACACGATGCCGCCGTCGCCCGCCGCCGGGGACGGCCGCCCCGGCCCGCCTGCTCCGCGAGGCGGACCGGTGCGACGCCCTGTGGGCGTTCGTGGCGCGGCTGGCCGGCCGCCTGCAGCGAGGCGCCGCGCACGTGGGCCGGGTGGGCGGGGTGGGCCGGTGGCCTCCTGCGCGACCTGCTCGGGGACGCCACCCGCCAGGAGGGCTGGCCGCCGGGGGAGGTGGCGGCGCTCGACGCCGTGCGCGAGGCGCTCTCGGGCATGGCGCAGCTCGGGGACCGGCGCGCCGCGGCGGCCGACCTCCGTGCCGCCCTCGCCGTGGAGCTCGAGGCCGCCGCGCCGCAGACCTCGCGCTTCGGCCACGGCGTGCTCGTCGGGCGGGTGGGCGACGTGGTGGGCCTCCACCTCGACGTCCTCTGGGTGGTGGGCATGGTGGACGGCGGGTTCCCGGCCCCGGCGCCGGACGACGTCCTGCTCCCCGACCGGGTGCGGCAGGCCGGGGGCCGCGAGGTGCCGCTGCGCGGGGCGGCGCCGGCCGAGGCCCGGCGCGCCTACCTGGCGGCGCTGGCGGCGGCCCCCGAGCGGGTGCTCTCCTGCGCCGCCGGCGACCAGCGCCAGGGCCGGGCGCTGCGGCCGGCGCGGCTGCTCCTGGACACGGTGGGCCGGCTGGCCGGCGCGGACCGGCGGCTGTTCGCGAGCGACCTTCCCGGCGCCGGCGGCCACGAGGCCGTCCCGTCCTACGCCGCGGCGGTGGCGTCGCCGGCCGGGGAGCCGGTGTCCTTGGACGACTGGGACCTGCGCTCGCTGGCGGCGTGGGTGGGCGCCGGCGGCCGGGTGGAGGCGCACGTCCTCGCCCGGGCCGACCCGGTGCTGGCGGCGGGGCTGGAGCTCCGCCGGGAGCGGCGCAGCGCCGTGTTCACCCGCTTCGACGGCCGGGTGGACGGCGCCGGCGCCGCGCCCGGCGAGCGGCGTGCAGGCGCCCACCCGCCTCGAGTCCTACGCCGCCTGCCCCCGGCGCTACCTGTTCGAGACCGTGCTGCGGGTGGAGGTGCGGGAGCCGCCCGAGGCGCTGCTGCGCATCAGCCCGGTCGACCGGGGCAGCATCGTGCACCGGGTGCTCGAGCGGTTCGTGGCCGCCGCGGTCGAGGGGCCGCCGGTCGATCCCGGCACGCCCTGGGGCGAGGCGGGGGACGAGCGCCTGCGGTCGATCGCCGGGGAGGTGCTCGACGACTACGAGCGGCGGGGGCTGACGGGCCGCCCGCCGCTGTGGCGGGTGGACCGGGCGGCCATCCTCGGCCGAGCTCCGCCACTTCCTGCGGGAGGACAGCCGGTACCGCCGGGAGGCCGGCGCCGTCCCGCTGGCCGTGGAGCAGGCCTTCGGCCGGGCGGCGAGCCCGGCGTCACCGTCCCCGTGGGCGGCGGCCGGCAGGTGGCGTTCCGGGGCACCGTCGACCGCGTGGACCGCACGGCGGGCGGCGGGCTCTCGGTGCTCGACTACAAGACCGGGCCGGCGCCGGGTTGGCCGTGGAGGACCCGGTGGCCGGCGGGACCCGGCTGCAGCTCCCGCTCTACGCGCTGGCCGCCGCGGGAGCGGTACCGGCCGGCCGGCCCGGTGGAGGTGGGCTACTGGTTCGTGAGCGACCGGGGGAGCGACCGGGGCCGCTTCCCCCGGGACGGGCTTCACGGTCACCGCGGCGACCGAGCAGCGGCTGGCCGAGGTGGTGGGCACGCTGGTGGACGGCGTCGAGGCGGGGCGGTTCCCCGGGAACCCGGAGGGCTGCGCCCTCTGCCCGTACCGACGAGGTCTGCCCGGCGGACCGCGGGCCGTCCTGGGAGCGCAAGCGGGAGGACCCGTGGGTCGCCCCCTACGTGGCGCTGGCCGAGCCGGCATGACCGCGCCCCTCGGGGACCGGGCGGCCCGGGAGGCCATCGCCTCCGAGCTGGCGCCACCCTGTTCGTGGAGGCCGGTGCCGGGAGCGGCAAGACCACCCAGCTCGTGGCGCGCCTGCTGGCGATCCTGGTGGGCCGCCGGGCCGCGGATCGACCAGGTGGCGGCCATCACGTTCACCGAGGCCGCGGCCGGCGAGCTCCGCGACCGGCTCGCCGGGGCGCTGGAGGGGGTGGCGTCCTCGCCCGGCCCGGGCGGGCGAGGCCGCGGCCGCGGCCGACGCGCTGGACGGGCTGGACGGCGCGGCGGTCACCACCCTCCACGGCTTCGCCCGTCGCCTGCTGGCCGAGCACCCGTTCGCCGCCGGCCTCCCGCCGGCCTTCGAGGTGCTGGACGAGGTCCGCTCGGCGGTGGACCTTGGCGACCGGTGGACGGTGATGCTCGACCGGCTGCTCGAGGACCCGGGACGGCGCGAGCCCTCCAGTGGGCGCTGGCCTGCGGGGTCACGCTGGAGGCGCTGCGGTCGATCGCCGCCGGCCTCGACGGCGACTGGGACCGGGTGCCCGAGCGCCCCCCGCCGGCCGTCCCCCCGTCGCTCCACCGCGACGACGTCCTCGGCCCCCTCCGGGACGCCCTCCGCCTGGCCGGCGAGTGCAGCGACCCGGGCGACGGCCTCCTGGCCCACCTCGCGCGGGCTCGCGCCCTGGGCGGACCGGCTCGCGGACTGCGGCGACGAGGTGGAGCTGCTCGGCGTGCTGGCGGGGCTCGGCGGCCGGGTGGCCACCGACCCGCGGCCGGCAGGCGGCCTGGCACGGCCGGAAGCCGGAGGTGGCCGGGCTCCTGTTCGCGGGCCGAGGCGGCGCGGGAGCAGGCGCTCGCCGCCGCCGCGGCCTACGCCCTGCGGGCGCTCGGGGACGCCCTGGGCGGCATGGTCCGCGAGGCGGCGGCCGAGCGGCGGCGGGAGGGTCGCCTCCACTTCCACGACCTCCTGGTCCTCGCCCGCGACCTCGTGCGCGACCATCCGGAGGCGCAGGCCGCGGTGCACGAGCAGTACCGGTACCTCCTGGTCGACGAGTTCCAGGACACCGACCCCCTGCAGGCGGACCTCGCCGTGCGGGTGGCCTCGCCGTGGCCCGCCGGGGGTGGGCGGCGGTGGCAGGACCTCGAGGTGGGCGCCGGCCGCCTCTTCTTCGTGGGGGACCCCAAGCAGTCGATCTACCGGTTCCGCGGTGCGGACGTCCGGCTCTTCCGCGAGGCGGCGGCGCTCCTGGTGGACGAGCCGCTGCTGCTCACGAGCAACTTCCGGTCGACGCCCGGGATCCTGGCCTGGGTGGACGCCGTCTTCGCGCGGCTCGCCCCGGCGGGCGGGCCGGCCCACGTCCCCCTGGAGGCGGTGCGCCGGCCCCACGGCGCCGGCCCCGTGCCGCCGGTGGCCCTGATCGGCGCCCGGGGCGAGCCGCCGGCGACCGCCGCCGAGGCGCGGGCGGCCGAGGCGGCGGACGTGGCGGCCGCGGTGCTGGCGGCGCGGGAGGACCGGTGGCCCGTCGGCGACGGGTCGCGGCCGGCCACCCTCGCCGACGTCACGGTGCTGGTCCCGCACCCGCGGCGGCCGTGCCGGCGCTGGAGGAGGCGTTCGACGCCGCCGGCATCCCCTACCGGCTGGAGTCCAGCTCCCTCGTGTACCAGGCGCCCGAGGTGCAGGACCTGCTGTCGGTGCTGCGGGCCGTCGGACGACCCCACCGACGAGGCGATCCGTGCTGGCCGCGCTGCGCTCCCCCGGGTTCGGCTGCGGCGACGACGACCTCCTCCGCCACCGGCTGGCCGGCGGGGGCTGGGACTACCGCGTGGCCGGTGCCGCCGGGACGGCCCCGGTGGCCGCGGGGCTGCGCGCCCTGCCCGACCTGCACGCCGACCGGTGGTGGCTCGAGGTGAGCGAGCTGGTCGGCCCGGTGGTGGACGAGCGGCGCCTGCTGCCGCTGGCCCTCGACGGCCCGCGCTGGCGCGAGGCGTGGCGGCGGCTCCGCTTCGTCCTCGACCAGGCCCGGCAGTTCACCGAGGCGCTCGGCGGGCGACCTCCGGGCGTTCCTGGAGTGGGTCGACGTCCAGCGGGGCGAGGACGCCCGGGTCGACCGAGGTGGTGCTGCCCGAGGGCGACGTCGACGCCGTCCGGGTGATGACGTCCACGCGGCCAAGGGGCTGGAGTTCCCGGTGGTGGTCGTGGCCGGGTTCGGCTCCGAGCCCCGCCGGCGCCGCGGCCGGGGTGCTCTTCGGTCCCGACGGGCCGGAGCTGGCCGCCCGCCGGGACCTGGCGACCGCCGGGCTACGAGCGCGCTGGACGAGGCCGAGCGGGCGCTGGACGAGGCCGAGCGGGTGCGCCTCCTCTACGTGGCCGCCACCAGGGCCCAGGACCACCTGGTGGTCAGCGTGCACCGGTCGGCCAGGGCCGGCGGCACGGTGGCCGCCCGGCTGGCCGACGCCTGCGCCGCGTGCCCCGACCTCTGGCGGCCGCACGGCGCGCCCGGCCCGCCCGCGCCGGCCGGCGAGCCCGCGCCGCCGCCGGGGGCGGCCGGCATCCCGGAGGAGCGCGCCGCGTGGGCCGGCGGCGCGCCGGCGGTGGCTCGGGCCGGAGGCCGAGCCGGCCGCGGTGGCCGCCACCGCCGTGGCGCGGCTCGCCGCGGCCGCCGCCGGCCCGCCCGGCGGCCGGGGAGGGCCGTCCGCCGCCGTGCCGGAGGACGCCGCCGGGGCCGGGGAGGCGGCCGACGAGGCGGACCCGGGCCGCCCGGCATGGCGCCGCGGGCGGGCCGGGACCGCGGTGGGCCGTGCCGTGCACGGCGCGCTGCAGGTGGTGGACCTCGCCACCGGCGAGGGGCTGGCCGAGCTGTCGGCGGCCCAGGCCGGCGCCGAGGGCGTGGCCGGCCGGGCCGGCGAGGTGGAGGCGCTCGCCCGCTCGGCCCTGGCCTCCGAGCGGTCCGCGGACGCGGTGGCCGCCGGCCGGTACTGGCGCGAGCTCTACGTCGGCACCCCGCTGGGCGGCCGGGTGCTCGAGGGCATCGTGGACCTGCTGTTCGACGGGCCGCGGGGGCTCGAGGTCGTGGACTACAAGACGGACCAGGACGAGGATCTCGACCGGGCCGTCGCCGCCTACCGGCTGCAGGGGGCCGCGTACGCGGTGGCCGTGCAGCGGGTGACCGGCCGGCCGGTGGAGCGGTGCACCTTCCTCTTCCTCCGCCGGGACGGCGCCGTGGCGCGCCAGGTGGGCGACCTGGACGCCGCCAAGCGAGAGGTCGAGGGGGCGGTGGGCGCGGCGCCGCCCGGGTCCGAGCATCCCGGGGCGATGATGTGTTACGAATGCGTTGCCGACCGTGCCGCCGTGGCGGGCCCGCACGGAGGCGCGGCCGCGGATCGGGGCAAGGAGACGACCGGTGAGGATCCTGGTACTGGGGGGCGACGGGTACCTCGGCTGGCCGACGGCCCTGCACCTGTCCGGCCGGGGCCACGACGTCGGCGTCGTCGACAACTTCGCCCGCCGCCAGTACGACTTCGAGATGGGGGTCGACAGCCTGGTCCCCATCCGGCCGCTGCAGCAGCGGGTCCGGGTCGTGGGAGGAGGTCTCCGGGCTCCGCATCGAGCCGTTCGTCGGCGACCTGACCGACGCCGCCTTCGTCGACCCGGATCGTCGCGCGAGTTCCGGCCCGACGCGGTCGTCCACTTCGCCGAGCAGCGGTCGGCGCCCTACTCGATGATCGACCAGAAGCACGCCGTCTACACCCAGGTCAACAACGTCGTGGGCACCCTCAACCTGCTCTACGCGATCGCCGACGTCGACCCGTCCATCCACCTCGTCAAGCTGGGCACGATGGGCGAGTACGGCACGCCCAACATCGACATCGAAGAGGGCTTCATCGAGATCACCCACCGGGGCCGGACCGACGTCCTGCCCTACCCCAAGCAGCCGGGCTCCTTCTACCACCTGTCCAAGGTGCACGACAGCCACAACATCATGTTCGCCTGCCGGATCTGGGGCCTGCGCTCGACCGACCTCAACCAGGGCATCGTCTACGGCCAGGAGACGCCCGAGACCGCGCTCCACCCCGACCTGGCCACCCGGTTCGACTACGACGGCGTCTTCGGCACCGTGCTCAACCGCTTCTGCGTCCAGGCGGTGGTCGGCCACCCGCTCACCGTCTACGGCAAGGGCGGCCAGACCCGGGGCATGCTCGACATCCGCGACACCCTGGCCTGCGTGGAGCTGGCCTGCGAGAACCCGGCCGAGGCCGGCGAGTTCCGGGTCTTCAACCAGTTCACCGAGTCGTTCTCGGTCGCGCGAGCTGGCCGAGATGGTGGCCGACGCCTACCCGGGCAGGGCCGAGTCGACCACCTGGAGGACCCCCGGGTGGAGAAGGAGGAGCACTACTACCGGGCCGCCCACACCAAGCTGCTCGACCTGGGGCTCGTCCCGCACCTGCTCGACCGGACCGACCATCGCCTCGCATCCTGGCCGTGGTCGAGCGCCACCGGGACCGGGTCGACGCCGACGGCCATCCGGCCCACGGTGCAGTGGCGCGACACCGCCAGCGCGCTCGCCACCACCGGGCTCGTCGGCCACGGGCCGCCGAGCGGCGCCTGACGGCCGCGAGCCCGGCCGCGGCCGGCGGTAGCGTCGGCCGGCGATGTCGCCCGCTCGACCGCCGCCGTCGCCGGCGGCCGCTCGTGCGCCGTGGTGCTGGCGGTGGTGGCGGTGGCCGTGGTGCTGGCGCTGCTCGATCGGCGGGGCTGCTCGACGTCGGGCCGGGCGTCGGGCCCCTACCGCCGGGACGTCAACCGCTCCTACGCCGCCCAGGCCGGGCCGCTGGCCCGCCGGTCGAACGCCCAGGCGAGCGCAGCTCGCGACCGGCTGATGGCCTCGATGACCGCGCATCGGCCGGGACCGGCTCCAGCCACGAGCTGGACACGCTCGTCGCCGCCGACCGCCCAGGTGGCCGCCGAGGCGGCGGCCGCTCGAGCCGCCCTCCCCGCACGGTCGGGCCGGCGTTCGCCGCGGTGATGGAGGACCGGGCCGGCCGGGGCGCGGCCCGTCGGCCGTCGACGGCCTGCTCGGCATGGCCCTGCCGGTGCCGGGGCGCCGGCGCGCTCCCAGCGGTCGGGCGCCGCCGGCTCGACCGGCGGCGCCGGCCACGGCCCGGCGCGCGGCGCCGACCTCGAGCGGGCGGACCGCGGCCTACGCCGCAGGTCCGGCGCGCGTTCCTGGCGGCGCCCGGGCAACGCCCGGCTGCCGCGCGTCGGTGTGGGTCACCGACCCCGCGGGCTGGTCGGCCGGCCCGCGTGCAGGACCTGGTCGACGCGCTGACGCTCGACCCCGGCGCTGGTCCCCGCCCACCGGTGGTGCTGGTGCCGGCACGGTGCACATCGCGCCGGCGGCCGGTCCCCGCCGGCGGTCCACCCCGGCGGGCCCTCGGTGGTGCCTGCCGACCGCGGTCGCTCCGCGGTGGCGCGCGGTGGTGGCCAACGCGGCAACGTGGCCGAGCACGGGGTCCGCGGTCGACCGCCTCGGTCGACGCCGCAGGGTGCCGGGGCCGCCGGCCGGCTCGGGCGCCCGGTCGTCGGTGCCCCGGGCGGCTCGGTGGCCGTCTCGTTCGCCGCCGCTGGCCGTCGGCGCCGGGCGACACCTACACCCTCACCGTGGCGGTGGACCCGCCCGCCGGGCCAGGCCGACCGGAGCAGCCTCGGCCTCGTACGCGTCCAGGTCGCTCCAGCCCACGCCTCGCCACCACGACCACCACGACCACGGCCACCGACCAGCGACCACCGCGACCACCGCGCCGCCCGAGCGGCCACGACCAGCCGGCCGACCGGGCAGGCCGCTTCGACCAGCCCGGCCGGCCGCGCCGTAGGATCGGACGGGGGCAGGTCGAGGGACAGGAGGTCCAGGAGGCGTCGCGTGGCGGAGAGCATCACCATCACCGACAACCGCACCGGGGAGTCGCTCGAGATCCCGATCGTCAACGGCGGGCGTCGCCGCCGCCGAGTGGTCGAAGCTCGCTCCCGGGGATCTGGTTCTACGACCCGGGCTTCATGTCCACGGCGGCCTGCGAGAGCGCCATCACCTACCTCGACGGCGACGCCGGGATCCTGCGCTACCGGGGCTACCCGATCGAGCAGCTGGCCGAGCAGTCCACCTACCTCGAGGTGGCCTACCTGCTCCTCCACGGCGAGCTGCCGACGCCGGCGCAGTTCGACGACGTGGCGCCACGAGATCACCATGCACACCTTCATCCACGAGAACGTGCGCAAGCGCTTCCTCGAGGGCTTCCACTACGACGCCCACCCCATGGGCATGCTGGTCTCGGCGGTGGCCGCCCTGTCCACCTTCTACCTGGACGCCAAGGAGATCTTCGACCCCGAGTCCCGGCACAAGCAGATCATCCGGCTGATCGCCAAGATGCCCACGCTGGCCGCCGCCGCCCACCGCTTCAGCGTGGGCATGCCCTTCGTCTACCCGGACAACTCCCTGGACTTCGCCGCCAACTTCCTCTCGATGATGTGGAAGGTGGCCGAGCCCCGCTTCGAGGCCGACCCGGTCCTGGCCCGGGCCCTCGACATCCTGTTCATCCTCCACGCCGACCACGAGCAGAACTGCTCGACCACCGCCATGCGGGTGGTCGGCTCGTCCCACGCCGACCCCTACTCGGCCTGCGCCGCCGCCTGCGCCGCCCTCTACGGCCCCCGCCACGGCGGGGCCAACGAGGCGGTCATCCGGATGCTGACCGAGATCGGCAGCATCGAGAACGTCCCGGCGTTCATCGAGGCGGTCAAGGCCGGGCAGCGGCCGGCTGCAGGGCTTCGGCCACCGGGTCTACAAGAGCTACGACCCGCGGGCCAAGATCATCAAGCGGACGGCCGACGAGGTCTTCGAGGTCACCGGCAAGAACCCGCTGCTCGACATCGCCCTCAAGCTCGAGGAGATCGCCCTCTCCGACGAGTACTTCACCTCGCGCCGGCTCTACCCGAACGTCGACTTCTACTCGGGCCTCATCTACCAGGCCATGGGGTTCCCGCTCGAGATGTTCCCGGTGCTCTTCGCCATCCCCCGCACCGTCGGGCTGGCTGGCCCACTGGCAGGAGATGCTCGACCAGGACTCCAAGATCGCCCGGCCCCGCCAGCTCTACATCGGGCCCGGAGCCGAGCGGACTACGTCCCCTTGGACCGGCGCGGGTGCCGGGGGCTAGCCGATGACCCGGGCCAGGCCCTCCTGGACCATCGAGACGCACCAGGCGCCCGGCCCGGTCGAACAGGAACCCCCGGGCCAGGCCCCGGGCGCCGGTGGCGACCGGCGAGTCGGTGTCGTAGAGCAGCCACTCGTCGGCCCGGAACGGCCGGTGGAACCACATGCAGTGGTCGAGGCTGGCGCCCATGAAGTTGGGGTCGTCCCAGCGCACCGGGTGGGGCTGGAGGATGGTGTCGAACAGCGACATGTCCGAGGCGTAGGTGGCCACGCAGGCGTGCAGCAGCGGGTCGTCGGGCAGCTCGCCGTCGGCCCGGATCCACAGCCGCTGGTAGGGCTCGCTGGCCCGGTCCGTGCTGCCAGGGCAGGTCGCCGATGTAGCGCTGGTCGATGGGGTGGGGCCGGTCGAACCACTCGGCCAGCTCCTCCCGCCAGGGGGCGAGCCGCTCGGGCAGGGTGGCCAGCGTCTCGGGGGCGGGCACCTCGGGCATGGCGAACTGGTGCTCCAGGCCCACCTCGTCGTCGTGGAAGGACGCCGGCCATGTTGAAGATGGCCCGGCCGTGCTGGATGGCCACCACCCGGCGGGTGGTGAACGACTTGCCGTCGCGGATCCGGTCGACCTCGTAGAGGATCGGGACGGTGGGGTCGCCGGGGCGCAGGAAGTAGGAGTGCAGCGAGTGGACCCGCCCGTGCTCGACGGTCCGGCCGGCCGCCATCAGGGCCTGGGCGGCCACCTGGCCGCCGAAGACCCGCTGGCGCTCCTCGTCGGGCTGGGTGCCCCGGAAGATGTTGACCTCGATCGGCTCGAGGTCGAGCAGGTGGACCAGGAAGTCGAGGGACTCGCTCACCGGCGCCATGTTGGCAGGCGCCGTCGTCGCGGGCGACACGACGGCCACGCGCTACCGTGCTGTCGCCATGAGCACCGACGGCCCTACGGCCCGGCCGGCCCGACTCGAATTCCCCGAGGGCTTCCTCTGGGGCAGCCGCCACGGCGGCCCACCAGATCGAGGGCGGCAACGTCAACAACGACTGGTGGGACTGGGAGCACGACCCGGACTCGGGCTGCGCCGAGTCGAGCGGCGACGCCTGCGACTCGTTCCACCGCTGGCGCGAGGACGTCGACCTGGTGGCCGACCTCGGGCTGGGCGCCTACCGCTTCTCGCTCGAGTGGAGCCGGATCGAGCCGGCCGAGGGGGAGTGGTCGGTCGCCGCCCTCGACCACTACCGGCGGATCTGCGCCGCCTGCCTCGGGCGGGGCATCGAGCCGGTGGTCACCTTCCACCACTTCACCACGCCCCGGTGGCTGGCCGCCCGGGGCGGCTGGGAGGCGCCCGACGCCCCCGAGCGCTTCGCCCGTTCGTGGAGCGGGCCACGGCGCACCTGGGCGACCTGATCGGCCGGGCCTGCACCATCAACGAGCCCAACGTGATCGGCGTCATGGGCTACACCATGGGCGCCTTCCCGCCCGGGGTGAAGGACGACCTCGACGCGGCACCTGGCCGTCAACGAGGCCATGGTCCGGGCCCACCGCCTGGCGGTCGACGCGCTGCGGTCGGGCCCGGGCGACTTCCCGGTCGGGCTCACCCTCTCGATGGCCGAGATGGTGGCCGGCGAGGGCGGCGAGGGTGCCCGCGACGCGGCCGAGGAGATCGCTGGAGGACATCTTCCTGGCGGCCACCGGCGGCGACGACTTCATCGGCGTCCAGTGCTACACCCGGCTGCGCTTCGGACCCGACGGGCAGCTGCTCGGGCCGCCGAGGGCGTGCCGGTGACCCAGATGGGCTACGAGTACTGGCCCCAGGTGGTCGAGTACACGGTCCGCCGGGCGGCGGCGGTCACCGGGCTCCCGGTGCTGGTCACCGAGAACGGCATCGGGACCGACGACGACCGCCAGCGGATCGACTACGTCAGCCGAGGCCCTGCGGCGGCCTGCGCGCTGCCTCGACGACGGCGTCGACGTCCGGGGCTACTTCGCCTGGAGCCTGCTCGACAACTTCGAGTGGGCCCTCGGGCTACGGGCCGACGTTCGGCCTGGTGGCGGTGGACCGGGCGACCTTCGAGCGCCGGCCCAAGCCGAGCGCCTTCTGGTTCGGCGAGGTGGCCAGGACCAACGCGCCTCGCCCCGCCGGCCGTGACCGGACGGTGCCAGGCCGACCGGCAGGGCCCCGGTAGAGTGGCGCCGTGGCCGAATCGCTCTCAGCTACCGGCGATCAAGCACGTGTGGAGGTCGGACGAGTCGCTCTGGGCGCGTGGGCAGATCATCCACACCCGACGAGCAAGAAGATCTGCCAAGTACACGTGGTCTCGGTCATCTCGACCGTGGTCTCCCAGGTGACCCTGCTCATCGTCTACGGGGTCCTGCACCTGTGGACCGAGGTGCCGGCGACCATCTTGCCAACGTGGTGGCCACCTTCCCCTCGTACTACCTCAACCGCAAGTGGGTGTGGGGCAAGAGCGGCCAGTCCCACCTCCTGCGGGAGGTGGTGCCCTTCTGGGTGCTGAGCTTCGTGGGCCTCGCCTTCTCGATCGTGGACCGTCTGCTGGCCGAGGACGTCGGCCAAGCACCACGACCTGAGCCACGTCGGACCAGACCGTCCTGGTGCTACGCGGCCAACCTGCTGTCGCCTTCGGGGTGCTTCTGGGTGCCTCAAGTTCCTGATCTACCAACGGCTCTTCCACGTGGCGCCGATCGAGCACCCCGACGACGATCGACGAGCACGCTGAGCGGCCGACGGCCAGGGCCGCCGCGGCGGCGCCGGAGCGCTGAGGCCGCCGCCGGGCCGGGCTCAGTCCCGGAAGTTCGTCGAACTGCAGCGGGATGCCGAAGTCCTCGGCCTTGCAGGCGGCGATCACCGCCTGGAGGTCGTCGCGCTTCTTGCCGGTCACCCGGAGCTGGTCGCCCTGGGTCTGCGAGCTCACGCCCTTGAGCCCCAGGTCCTTGATGAACCTGTTGAGCCGCTTGGCGTGGTCCTGGGAGATGCCCGGCCCGGATGGCGATCTTCTGGCGGGCCGCTCCCTTGGCCGCCTCCTCGATCTTGCCGGCGTCGAGCGCCTTCAGGGAGACCTGCCGCTTGACCAGCTTCTCCTCGAGCACCTGGTGCAGGGCCCGGAGGCGGTCCTCGGTGGAGGAGCGGAGCACCAGCTCGCTCGTCGCCGAGGTCGATCGACGAGTCGGTGCCCTTGAAGTCGAAGCGGGTGGAGGCCTCGCGGTTGGCCTGGTCGACCGCGTTGCGGACCTCTTGCATGTCCACCTCGGAGACGATGTCGAAGGTCGGCATGGCGCCACGATACCGGCCGGCCCGACCGAGTCGGCCGGGGTATCCGGTCGGGCTAGCCTCGCCGCTGCGGGTCGGTGTCCGAGTGGCCAAAGGAAACAGGCTGTAAACCTGTCGGCTCAGCCTACGGAGGTTCGAATCCTCCCCGGCCCACCACGGCGGTGGCGTTGCCCAGCTGCGGGCGCCCGTGGCCGTTCGACAATGCCGTGACGGATGGTTGCGCCCGCGGGCGGCGACCGTTACAATGCCGTTACGGACGGTTGCGCCCAGCTGCCGCGCATCGAGGTGCGAGCTCCGCCCGTGGCAGACGCATGCAGACAGGCCGCGCCACCGAACGCCGCCGGGACCCACCGAGCACGAGCGTGACGTGCCGACGCGCGGCACGCCGCTGCAGCGCGTGCCCGGGACGCTGCCCGGACGGCGGCCGGCCCGCTCGGCGCGCCGGCGGGACGCTCGCCGACCAGGCGGCGATCGCGGCTGGAGATGGCCAAGATGCGGGTGCTGCCCGACGCCGGTCGCTGGCCGGCCAGGTCGCAGCCCGACGACGACGGCGACCCCGACGACTGGCGCTTCCTGCGCCGGCCGGCGCTCCTCGGTTTCCTGGCGCTGGTCTCGGTGGCGGTCGGGCGCCTCGCTGCCCAGCTCGCCGTTCAAGCTCGAGATGCCCGGCACCTGGTTCTTCGGCGAGCCGGCCAGCCGAGCGGCACCTCCGACCAGCTTCATGCTCCTCGGCCTGGTCGCCGTCTACGGCGGCCTCGTCCTGTTCATGCGGGTCTGGTACGGGCTGATGAAGGCGCTGCGCCGCCGCCCGGGCGTGCCGATCCACTACCTCGGCTGGATCCTGGTCTCTGGGTCGATCCCGATGCTGGTGGTCGCCCCGATCTTCAGCCGGGACGTCTTCTCCTACGCCGCCCAGGGCGAGATGATGAGCCGCCACATCAACCCCTACCCCTACGGACCCGGTCCTCGGCGCCGGCCCCTACCTCAACCCGGTCGACCCGCTGTGGCTGAACACCCCGGCCCCCTACGGCCCGCTCTTCTTGCATGGTCGACGGCTTCTTCGCCAGCGCCAGCTTCCACCACGAGCTGGTCACCGTGGTCCTGCTCCGGCTGCTCGCCGCTGGCCGGCGTGGCCCTGATCGCCTGGTGCATCCCCAAGCTGGCCCGCGCCTACGGCCGGGACCCGGGCCCGATCTTCGTGCTGGCGGTCCTCAACCCGCTGGTGCTCCTGACGCTGGTCGGCGGCGGCCCACAACGACGCCGTCATGGTCGGCCTGCTGGTCGCCGGGCATCACCGCGGCCCGGCTCGAAGCACCCGGTCTGGGGGGTGGTCCTGTGCGCCCTGGCGGCCGCCATCAAGGTGCCGGCCGCCCTCGGCATCGTCTACATCGGCTGGGAGTGGCTGGGCGACGGGCGTCCCGCTGGCGCCAGCGGGTGCGCCCGCTGGTCGACGCGCCGGGCTCGTCGCCGGCGCCGTCATGGTCGTCCTGTCGGTGGTGAGCGGGCTCGGGCTGGGCTGGGTCGGCAACCTGGCCACGCCCGGGACCGTGCGGAGCTGGCTGGCCCCGGCGACCGGCATCGGCATGGGCCTCACCGGGCTCCTGCACGCTGGTCGGCCTCGGGGTCTCGCCAGGGCGGGGTGCTGTCGGTCACCCGGGTGCTCGGCCTCTGGCCGCGGCGGCGGCCGCCGTCGGTCTACCTGCTCTGGCACAGCGACCGGATCGGGGGCCTCGAGGCCCTCGGGCTCAGCCTGCTGCTCTTCGTGGTGCTCGGGCCGGTGGTCCAGCCGTGGTACCTCACCTGGGGGATCGTGCTCCTGGCCCCGGTGGCCGCCGGGCGGCTCCGCACGCGTGCTCATCGCGCTGTCGGTGGCCGCGCCGTTCATCGGCCTGCCCGGCGGCCGGACCCTGCTCGACCAGCTCATCCACGCCAACCCGCTGGCGGTGGCGCGCGGCGCTCCTGGTCCTGCTCGGCGTCCTCCTGGTGCCGCTCGGGCGCTGGTCGACCGCGTGGCGGGACGCCCGAGCGAGCCCGGCTGGCGCCGGCCTCGGCCGAGCTCCCGAGCCGCTGCCGAGCCGGCCCTCGGCGCTCAGAGCATCCGCTGGAGCTCGACCACGTCGAGCCAGCGGCCGTGCTTGCGGCCGACCTCCCGCTCGACCCCGACCAGCTCGAACCCGCAGGCCTGGTGCAGGCGCGATCGAGGCCTCGTTGTCGCCCGACGATCCGGGCGATCACGGTGTGGAAGCCGTGGCTCGGCGGCCAGCCGGACCAGCTCGTCGAGCAGGGCCCGGCCGACGCCCCGGCCCCGGTGGTCCCGGTCCACGTAGACCGAGTCCTCCACCGTGGTGGCGTAGGCGGGCGGTCGCGGAACGGGCGAGAGCGACCCGAAGCCGAGCCACCGATCCGCCGTCCCGGCTCCGTCGACCGCCACCACCGCCGGGTGGGCGCCCCGGTGGCGCTCGAGCCAGGCCGCTGCTCGGCCGGCGTGCGGGGCACGAGGTCGAAGGTGGTGGTCGCCGGCCGTCACCTCGGGGTTGTAGATGGCCCGGATGGCCTCGGCGTCCCCGGGCGCGGCCAGCCGGATCCGCATCGGCGCGATGGTACCGGCGGACCGGGTCGGAGGCCAGCCGGTGCAGCGCTGACTATCATGGCGTCGCGGCCGAGCGGCCGCAGCGCCCCCTTAGCTCAGTCGGCAGAGCACAGCCATGGTAAGGCTGGTGTCGTCGGTTCGATTCCGACAGGGGGCTCGCCCTGGCGGCGTAGCTCAGTTGGTCAGAGCACACGGCTCATAATCGTGGTGTCGCGGGTTCGAGTCCCGCCGCCGCTACCAGGCACGAGGACGGGACCCGAAGGCAGCGAGAGAGAGGAGCAGCGATGGCGAAGAACGAGAAGCGGGTCCAGGTCACCCTGGCCTGCGAGGTGTGCAAGCGCCGGAACTACATCACCACCAAGAACAAGCTGAACGACCGCGAGCGGATCGAGATGAAGAAGTACTGCCGCTGGGACCGCCAGCACACCTGCACAAGGAGACCCGCTGAGCCGCCCTGACCGCCGGCCGGTGGTAGTCTTGCGGCGCTGCTCCGCCAGGTCAGGGTCGGGCGGCCACCGGCCGCGGACGACCGAGGGCGGCCCACAGAGGGCAGTAGCTCAACTGGTAGAGCACCGGTCTCCAAAACCGGCGGTTGGGGGTTCGAGTCCCTCCTGCCCTGCTCCGAGCCGTGCGACCAGTGTGAACCCGGAGCAAGCCCGTGAACCGCGAGACCAAGCGAATGATGCAGCGCCAGGGCCAGATGGAGGCCGACGGCTCGCCGTCGGCCCGTCGCCAGGCGCCGGCGCCAGGCGGCCAAGCGCCCGGCGCAAGCAGCGGACCTCGCTCGCCGCAGTTCTTCCGGGAGGTCCGCGACGAGCTGCGCCAGGTGGCCTGGCCGACCCGCGCCGAGATGATCAACTACACGGCCGTCGTGCTGCACCACCCTGGTCCTCATGATCTCGCCTGATCTTCGTGCTGAACTACGGCTTCGGCAAGGCCGTCTTCTTCATGTTCCAGAAGTGAGCGCCACAGTGACGCTGCACGATCCCGACGAGACCGACACCGACGCCGAGGCCGCCAGCCCTGCGGAGCCCGAGGCCGACGCCGGCGACGACGCCGGCCGGCGAGGCGGCCGAGGTGGCCGCGACCGGCGACGGCGACGGACGCCGAGGCCGTCGCGGCCGAGCCGCGGCGGCGACGGCGAGCGCCGGAGGCCGACGCCGAGCTCGACGACGACCTCGACGAGGACGACGACGACGACGAGGACGAGGAGCCGTACGTCCCGAGCCCCTACGACCGCCCCGGCCGCTGGTACGTGGTCCACACCTACTCGGGCTACGAGAACAAGGTGCAGCTCGAACCTGAAGAACGTCGTCGCCTCCCGGGGGATGGAGGACCGGGTCTTCGAGGTCGTCATCCCGATGGAGGACGTGGTCGAGTTCAAGGGCGGCAAGAAGGTCACCGTCCAGAAGAAGGTCTTCCCCGGCTACCTCCTCGTCCGCTGCGACCTCGACGACGACACCTGGGGCGCCATCCGCAACACCCCCGGGGTCACCGGGTTCGTGGCCCCGGGCACCAAGCCCACGCCGCTCTCGCGCCGTGAGGTGGAGAGCATCCTGCAGGTCAAGGTCGAGGGCGTCGAGGCGCCGCCCAAGCGCAGCCGGCCCCGCCTCGAGTACGAGGTGGACGAGACGGTCCGGGTCAAGGAGGGCCCGTTCGCCGACTTCTCGGGCCAGATCGCCGAGATCAACGAGGACCAGCTCAAGCTCAAGGTGCTGGTCAACATCTTCGGCCGGGAGACCCCGGTCGAGCTCGAGTTCAGCCAGGTCGCCAAGCTCTAGGCCGCAGCCGAGGACGAGGAGACCGATGCCCCCCAAGAAGCGCGTGCTCGCCGTCGTCAAGATCCAGCTCGAGGCCGGGTCGGCCACGCCCGCGCCCCCGGTCGGCACGGCGCTCGGGCCCCACGGCGTCCAGACCATGGAGTTCTGCAAGCAGTACAACGCGGCGACCGAGTCCCAGCGGGGCACGGTGGTCCCCGTCGAGATCACCATCTACGAGGACCGGAGCTTCACCTTCGTCCTCAAGACCCCGCCGACCGCCGGTGCTGCTGCGCCAGGCGGCGGGGCTGGACAAGGGCGCGGCCACCTCGGGGCGCGAGCAGGTGGGCACGGTCACCGACGCCCAGGTGGCCGAGATCGCCAAGGTCAAGCTGCCCGACCTCAACACCGACGACCTCGAGGCGGCGAAGAAGCAGGTGGCGGGCACCGCCCGGTCCATGGGCATCGCCGTCGCCGGCTGAGCCGGCGAGGACGAGGACGACGACATGACGCAGCACGGCAAGAAGTACCGGCGGCGCGTCGGCGCAGGTCGACCGGGAGGCGCCTGTACGGCGTGGCCGAGGCCATCGACCTGGTGAAGGCGATGGCCTACGGCCAAGTTCGACGAGACGGTCGAGCTGGCCGTCCGCCTCGGGGTCGACCCCCGCAAGGCCGACCAGATCGTCCGCGGCACGCTGTCCCTGCCCTCGGGCACCGGGCGGCGACCGGGTGGCGGTCTTCGCCGCCGGCGAGCAGGCCGCCGAGGCCCGGGCGGCCGGCGCCGACGTGGTCGGCGCCGACGACCTGGTGGCCCGGGTCGCGCGACGAGGGCTTCCTCGACTTCGACGTGGCCATCGCCACCCCGGACCTCATGGGCCAGGTGGGCACGCTCGGGCGGGTCCTCGGGCCCCGTGGCCTCATGCCCAACCCCAAGACCGGCACCGTCACCACCGACGTCGGCAAGGCGGTCGCCGAGTTCAAGGGCGGCCGGGTCGAGTACCGCACCGACAAGGTCGGCAACGTCCACGTCCGGGTGGGCAAGGTGTCGTTCACCAAGGAGCAGCTGCTGGCCAACGTCCGCGCCGTGGTGGACGAGCTGGTCGCGGGCCAAGCCGGCGGCCGCCAAGGGCCGCTACCTGCGCGACGGTCACCCTGTCGTCGACCATGGGCCCGGGCGTCCAGGATCGACCCGGCCCGGGCCCGCGAGGTCGAGGAGGAGCTGGCCGCCGCCGCCTGATACCAGCCTCGCCCGGCGTACAGCCCGCACTCGCCGGTCGCCGGCAACGAGAACCGACCGCCGTAGACCTCCGGTGCACCTCGGTGCCGAAGGGGCCCGCAGGGCCCGCCTGACGAGGCGACGACCGAGCCGACCCTGCCGGTCGCTCGGTCCGTCGCACACCGGAGAGCTCGGCACCGCGGGCGATCCGGTGGAGGAGCGATGGACAACCCGAGAGCCGAGAAGGTCGCCGTGGTCGACGAGGTGCGCGAGCGCCTGGGCGACGCCGACCGCGTCGGTCGTCACCGAGTACCGCGGCCTGACCGTGGCCGAGCTGGCCGAGCTGCGCCAGAGCCTGGCGCGCCGCCGGCGGCGACTACAAGGTCTTCAAGAACACCCTGGTCCGCCTGGCGGTCGCCGGGAGCGAGCACGAGCCGCTGCGACGAGCTGCTCGACCGGCCCCACCGCCATCGCCTTCGTGCACGGGGACGTCAGCGCCGTGGCCAAGGCGCTGCGGGACTTCGCCCGGGCCAACCCGAGCCTGGTGGTCAAGGGCGGGCTCGCTCGACGGCACCGCGCTCTCGCCCGGCGCAGCTCGCCGCCCTCGCCGACCTGCCGCCCCGCGACGTGCTGCTCGCCCGGTTCGCCGGCGCGCATCGCCGCCCCGCTGCCCAGCTGGCCGGCCTGCTCCAGGCGCTGCCCCGGAACCTCGCCTACGGCCTCTCGGCCCTGCTCGACCAGCGCGGGCGGAGACCCGGCCGAGGCGCCGAGCCGAGCCGCCGAGCCGGAGGCCGGCCGGCCGAGGCCGCGGACCGAGGGCCGAGGCAGCCGCCGGCCGAGGCCGAGGCCGAGCGACGGACGCCGGGAGCCGAGCCGCTCGAGCGCGGCGGAGGCCGCCGAGCCGCAGCCGAGGCCGAGGCGCCGAGGCGGCCGAGGCGACGGCCGAGCGCCGAGGCGACGCCGAGCGCCCGCCGAGTGACGGCCGACGGCACCGACCGACACGACGAACCAACGGACACGACAACGAGACGAAAGGAAAGCGAACACCATGGCAGGGACCCTGACCAAGGACCAGATCCTCGACGGCATCGCCGCGCTCTCGGTCCTGGAGCTGAGCGAGCTCCTGAAGGAGTTCGAGGAGCGCTTCGGCGTGACCGCGGCCGCCCCGGTGGCCGTGGCCGCGGCCCCGGCGCGGCCGGCGTGGCGGCGAGGCGGCCGGCGGCGCGAGGAGGAGCAGACCGAGTTCGACGTCGTCCTCGACCGCCGCCGGCGACAAGAAGATCCAGGTCATCAAGGAGGTCCGGTCCCTCACCAGCCTGGGCCTGAAGGAGGCCAAGGACCTGGTGGACAGCGCCCCCAAGCCGGTGCTGGAGCAGGTCAGCAAGGACGACGCCGAGAAGGCCAAGGCCGCCCTGGAGGGCGCCGGCGCCACGGTCGAGCTCAAGTAGGGCCGGCTCGACGCCGGAGCCTCCGGCGGCGGTCCGGGATCCTTGACGCCCGGGCCGCGGTCCCTAGCCTGTCGCCAGCCCTACGGGCCTGCCGGTCCGACCCGTGCCGGTGCGCGCCGCGATCCGGGGGGTTGTGTCCCTGCCCGTCCCCGGGTAGGCTGCAGGGTTGCCGTGCACGTCCCTGTTGCGTTCGCCCGCTAATTCCGGCTGAATGGCGCGCGCCTCGGCCCCCTCGGACCCCTGCCGGGTCCCCTGTCCCGCGCCGCCGCCCGCAGTACCCGAAGTCGCCCGCCGTACCCGTCCGCTACCCGATCTGGGAGGAGTAGGCCGTTGCCCGCACGGTCCCGCAGCCCCGAACGCGTTTCCTTCGCCAACATCGACGAGGCCCTGCCGCTGCCGGACCTGATCTCGATCCAGCGCGACTCGTTCCAGTGGTTCCTCGACAAGGGGCTGGCCGAGGCCTTCGACGACATCAGCCCGATCGAGGACTTCACCGGCCAGCTCAGCCTGGAGCTGGAGTTCGACCCGACCGACCCCGACCTGCGCCCGCCGCCGAAGTTCACGGTGGAGGAGTGCAAGGAGAAGGACATGACCTACGCCGCCCCGGTCTTCGTCCGGGCGCGGTTCTTGAACGCCACCACCGGCGAGATCAAGGAGCAGACCGTCTTCATGGGGGACTTCCCGATGATGACGGACCGGGGCACCTTCATCGTCAACGGCACCGAGCGGGTGGTGGTCAGCCAGCTGGTCCGCTCGCCGGGCGTCATCTTCCAGCCCGGCCGCGACGCCAAGACCATCTTCACCGGCACCATCCACCCCTACCGCGGGCGAGTGGATCGAGCTCGACGTCGAGGCCAAGCCGTCCAAGGACGTGACCGCCGGGGCCCGGGTGGCCCGCAAGCGCCGGCTCTCCCTCTTCGTCCTGCTGCGGGCCCTCGGCTACGGCGACGAGGCGTTCCTCGAGCGCTTCGTCCGGCACTTCGACTTCCTCGAGGGCCAGTGGGAGAAGGAGAAGGGCCTCGCCCCGACCCGGGAGGAGGCGCTGCTCGAGATCTACAAGCGGGCCCGGCCCGGTGAGCCGCTCTCGGTGGAGGCGGCCCGCCAGTACTTCGAGAACGCCTTCTTCAACCCGAAGCGCTACGACCTGACCCGGGTCGGCCGGTACAAGCTCAACCGCAAGCTCGGCCCCGAGATCGAGCGGATCTCCGAGCTCTTCGGCATCGAGCTCGAGCGGCCGGCGCCCGGCCAGGGCGTGCTCAGCCCCTCGGAGATCCTGGCCGTCGGCCACCTACATGCTGCACCTGGCCCTGCACATGGCCGACGGCGACTCGACCTACCGCATCGACGACCAGGACCACTTCGCCAACCGGCGCATCCGCTCGGTGGGCGAGCTGATCCAGAACCAGGTCCGGGTGGGCCTGTCCCGGATGGAGCGGGTGGTGCGCGAGCGCATGACCACCCAGGACGTGGAGGCCATCACCCCGCAGACGCTGATCAAGATACTTTGGTTCATTTGTTATTGGATTTAGTGCTAATCCCTCAAGAGTTCTTGATTGAAGGGCGTAATTGTTCGTGGAACGTAAAATTCTGCATTGCTATTGCTTATAAGTTTAATACTGGCGGGATTGGCTTGCGGAGAAGAAGATGATGTTGCGGCTTGCTGCCCTTCAAGAATAATATGCATAAATAAGAAAACTTCCAGAAGATAGAAAATATTTTATTCATGTAAGTCCCATATTTTACAATGTACATATTCAAATTGAAATTTAACATGAGCGCAAAGAGTAAAGCAATAGATTAAAATTGGCATACTCTTTTGCGAGTGCAAATGCTTTTTGTTATACTTAAAAACAAGATTTTTATTAAGGATTTCATATGATAGCACGTATTTTGGCAATAATTCTGGGCACTAATAATGCGCGGCAATTGCGCAAGATTCAACCCTTGGTTGATAAAATTAATGCCTTTGAGCCCGGCATTAGTGCATTAAGCGATGAATCGCTTTCAGCTAAAACTCTAGAATTTAAAGATCGGTTGGCAAAAGGTGAAACACTTGATGATATTTTACCTGAAGCTTTTGCAGTAGTGCGTGAAGCTTCAAAAAGAAAAATTGGCCAGCGCCATTATGATGTGCAGTTGATTGGTGGTATTGTTTTGCATCAAGGCAAAATTTCTGAAATGAAAACCGGTGAAGGTAAAACGCTTACCGCAACATTGCCGCTTTATTTGAATGCATTGCCGGTAAAGGCGCACACTCGTCACCGTAAACGATTATCTGGCTCGCCGTGACTCTGAATGGATGGCTCCTATCTTCACATTCCTTGGTTTAACCGTTGGCTGTCTGCAAAATCATATGCATGATCATGAGCGTAAAGCAGCAATATGCATGCGATGTTCTCTATGCAACCAATAATGAACTTGGGTTTGATTATTTGCGCGATAACATGAAATTCCGTCTGGAAGATTATGTGCAGCGCGAGCTCTCTTACGCGATTGTGGATGAGGTTGACTCGATTTTGATCGATGAAGCACGAACTCCACTTATTATTTCTGGTTCTTCCGGTGAAAGTAGCCAGTTATATGCAACTGCCGATAAAGTGGTGCGTAGTTGGAAAAAGAAGAAGATTATGAAGTTGATGAAAAACAACGCAGTGTACAACTGACAGAAAGTGGTAATGATAAAGTTGAGCAAGCTCTTGGAGTGCCAAATTTAATTGTTCCGGCAAGCCAAAGCCGATAAATTCCGGCCTCGCTCGCCGCCCCAGCGCCCACAGCCCAAGCGCCCCAGTTCAAGCTAAGGAGCCCGCCGATGTCGTCCGCGCATGCCGATCCGGTCAAGCAGCAGGTTGCCGCCCATTGGGACCGACGGGCGGCGCATTTCGACGAGGATTTCGGCCACAGCATCCGCACCCCGGCCGAGCATGCCGCCTGGGATCGCATCTTCGCGCTGGTGCTGCCCGGCGCCGGCGTTCTCGACGCCCTCGACCTCGGCTGCGGCACCGGGTTTTTGAGCCTCGAACTGGCCGCGCGCGGGCATCGGGTGACCGGCGTCGATTTCGCCCCGGCGATGATCGCTCGCGCCGCGGCGAAGGCGGCCGAGCGCGGCCTCGAGGTGCGCTTCGAACCAGGCGACGCCGAGCAGCTGCCGTTCCCCGCGGCGAGCTTCGACCTGGCGATCAGCCGCCATGTGCTGTGGACCCTGCCGCATCCGGAGGCGGCGATCGACGAATGGCTCCGCGTGCTGCGGCCGGGCGGCCGGCTCGTCGTCGTCGATGGTGCGGTGCGCGACGGCAGCGACCGGGTCGCGGGCGCGCAACCGGGGTGCCAGGAAAACGCCCGCACCAGCCCGGAATACGCCGCGATCGGCGACCGTCTGCCGTTTCTCGGCGGCCGGCCGCGCCCCGAGATCGAGGCCCTGTTGCGGGCGCACGGGCTCGAAAATGTCGCCGGCGACCCGCTCGCCGATCTGGTCGAGGCGCAGCTCCAGCGCATGGCCGAGGAAGGGCTCGAGCCGCGGCGGCGCAACCGCTACGTGGTCTGGGGCGAGGTTCCCGGCTGAGGCCAGGTCATGCAGCGCGGTCGCGGCGGCATCGGCAGCCGCAAGCACAGCGTCTCGGGGCATGCCTCGCAGAGCCCGCGCTTCCGCCTCGGCAAAAAGCTCGTCGCCGAGCGCGGCGAATACGACACCCGGCCGCGCCGCCGGCCGCTGCGTCCCGGTTTCGCGACGGTGCGCGACGCCTTCGACCCGGCGGCCAAGCCGCGCCGCCGCTGATCTCCTGGCCGTCATCACCGGGGCTCGTTAGTCGTCGTCACCGGCCTCGTTACTCGTCATCACCGGGCTTGCCCCGGTAATCCACGCCGCTCTCCGCAGCCCCGGCCGGTCAAGCCGATTTGGCGATGGATTGAAACCCGCCATCCATGCCAAGAGATGTCCCGCCGACGGCCTCTCGCGGTCGCGGCAACGACGCGACAACGGGTGCGGAACGGGCGCTGATCATGTCGGATCCATTTCGGCTCGACGGCAAGGCGGCGCTGGTCACCGGCGCCGGTCGCGGGATCGGCCGCGCCGTGGCGCTGGCGCTCGCCGCCGCCGGGGCCGAGCTGGTGCTGGTCAGCCGCACCGCGAGCGAGCTCGAAACCGTTGCCGGCGAGATCGCGCACGCCGGCGGCCGGGCGCGGTCGTTGCCGCTCGACGTGACCGACAGCGCCGCGGTGCGCCACGCCTTCGCCGGCTTGGGCGGGCTCGACATCCTGGTCAACAACGCCGGCCTCAACCGGCCGCAGCCCTTTCTCCAGGTCGACGAGGACACCCTCGACCGCCTCCTCGATCTCAACGTTCGCGCCGCCTTTCTGGTGGCCCAGGCGGCCGCCCGGCTGATGGTCGCGCCAACCGGCACACCGGCCCGCGGCGGCGTCATCATCAACATGTCGTCGCAAATGGGCCATGTCGGCTCCGAACGCGACCGCACCGTCTACGTCATGACCAAGCACGCGATCGAAGGCCTGACCAAGGCGATGGCCGTCGAATTGGCCCCCCACGGCGTGCGCGTCGTCTCGATCGCGCCGACCTTTATCGACACGCCGTTGGTCCGCCCATTCTTCGCCGACCCGACCTTCCGCCAATGGGTGCTCGGCCGCATCCCATTGGGCCGCCTCGGCACGGTCGAGGAAGTGGCCTCCGCCGTCGTCTTCCTCGCCTCCCCCGCCGCCGCCCTCGTCACCGGCTCCTCGCTCCTCGCCGATGGCGGCTGGACCGCGTGGTAATCCGCGATCCGCGCCGCGCCTCGGGATTCCGCTGCGGGAAGCGGGTCAGCCCCGCTTCAGGCGGGTTGCACCGCGGGCTCGGCGGCGATCACCTCGATCTGGCCGACCGTCTCCTTGCCGAACAGGATCGGAACAAAAGCGCCGATTGCGGAAAAGAACATCATCGTGCCGAAGAAGATCGCCGGCGAACCGGTATAGGGCACCATAAGAGCCGGTAACAGGCCGGCGAAGACAATCCGACCGCTCGATTCGCCAAAGATGTGGCCGCGGCCGCGCAATGCCGTCGGGAACTGCTCGGACATATAGACCCGGGTCGCGCTGAATGCCGACACCACGGTGAAGCCGACGATCACACCGCCCGCGATCATCAACAGGTGGCCGTTTGGTCCCGCCGAGTGCGCGAGCATCATCAGGCTGTACCCGGGCACCGCCCCGAACATCACAAAGAAGATCGTCCAGCGCCGGCCGATGATCTCCATCAGCCAGGCAGAGAAGCCTTTCCCGAAAAAGCTCACCATGTAGATGACCGAGGTGAGCCCCAGGCTCACGGCGACGGGATAACCCTGGTTGTGCAGCGCCTTCGGCAGCAGTGTCGCAGTCATAAAAGCAGCCGAGGCGGCGCACGTGCCGGTCACCACGCCGACCACGGTAAACCGCAGCTGGCCCTTGGCGAACAAGTGCCAGTAAGGCGGCAGTTTCTCGCGGGCGGCCTCGCGAACCTCGCCAAGGTCCGTCACGGTCAGCGGCGCCACACGATTGCCCGATCGCCTGATGATTTGGTTGACGATGTCGACCGCGATCCGCGCCTGGCCGCGCCGCAGTTGCCAGCGCGGGCTCTCCGGCAACAGGAAATAGATCGCCAGCGCGACCAAGATCCCCAGCCCGCCTGGTAACGCCAGGAGCCGAAACGCAGCGGGATTGCCGGCGATCTGGCTGGCGAAGAGCGATGGGAAGGTGATCCCCAAGGCCAGCGACATCTCGTAGATCCCGCCGTAGGTGCGGCGGTGCTGCGCCGGCATCAATTCGGCCGCGATCGGGAACGCCGCCGAGACGACACCGCCGGCACCGAGGCCAGTCAACGCCCGCAGGATCAGTAGCTGCTCGGCATTCTGTACCAGCGGGATCAGGAGGGTAAAGAACGCTGTCGCAATCACGCCGATCAGCAGCATGGCCCTGCGGCTCAAGCGGTCGCCGACCACCGAAAAGCCGAGGCCGCTGACCGTCAGCATGATGGCCGGGCCGAGGATCAACCATCGGATGTCGGTCTCGGTCAGATGCAGCGGTGCCTTGGCCAGCAGGATGAACGAGCCGGTCAGAAAGATATCGTAGGCCTCGATCAGGGCGACGAGGGCGAGGACAGAAATGATCAAGACCTGGTACGGGCTGAACGGAATGCTGTCCATCTTGCGGCCGAGCACCCAGCTGGCCGAAGAGCCCGACATCTCCCTCGATGATTGAACGGTCATGGTGCCTCCCGGAGTGGCGGCAACCCTGACACCATGCGACGGCCCGAATAGACGAGGCCGGGGCCGCCGCTTGCCGCCCGCGGGCTGACGCGCTGCGCCTGTTCATTTGCGAGGCCGGTTTATCCGACTCTCATCGCCCCCATCCTAAATCTGGCGATGCCGATGTGTCATCGGCAAAGTGCGGCACCGCCGGCAGAAAAAACCGCCGGATCTCTCCCGCTCGTCCCCTCCCTAAGCCCCCCGCGTGCGGGTTCCCGACGCCTCCGCCCGCGCAGATCCTCCCCCTCAACGCGAAAAACCGATGCGCCCGGCTGGCGCCGCGCCGGCGATTGCATCGATCCGGCCGTATGTTGGTAGTCGCCTCAGCGCCGATTCCGGACGTTCGCGCGACCGTGATCAAACCGTCCAGTTCAACGACTTAGGAATGAATTTGAAGGCGATCGAACTCTATGCGCAGGCGCATGACGATCGACCGCGGCCTGTCAGTGGACATGAAGCAGGATGATCGCAAGACCAGTCGCGTTCGCCCCCAAGTGTCCGGTGATCCATCCCGCTAAAATGGAGTGCTCTATCGTCTGAGGGTTTGTCGGTAAGCCTGCCTAAATGCCTCGACGGCCGGTCGGCCAGGATGCGCTTTGCAGTAGCTCTCCGCCCAATCCTCAGCGCTGGGGATCGCGGCCACATTGATGGCTCTGGTACGGAAGCGCGCTGCCTGATAGCCGATATAGAACAGCGATGCCGCGGCCCGATCGTCTGGTGATAACTCCAGCAGCCTTCCGCACGTCGCCCCCTGGATATTGACCCAACGGTTGCTGGGTGTCGGCTCGGCTACCGGGGCTGGCGCAGGCGCCGGTGCCGTTACCGGGGGCGGTGCAGGTGCCGGTGCCGCCGCCGGGAGCGTCGGTGCGGCGGGAGCGGCAGCGCCCGGAGGCTGCACGCAGGCGCACAGCGAGCCGGATAGCACACCCGATAACAGTACAAAGACGGTCTTCCCATTCATCGCGTTGCTCCGGTGGCAAGGAAAATCTGTGTCCCCAGGCATGCCATGGCTGCGGCATCGCAGGTCGCTTCAACCGTTCGGATATAGAAATATCATAACCTAGCCGCTCTCATTGACATAGATGCGTGGGCGAGTCACGCTTGGGAGGCGCTCGTTGCCCTGATCTGCGGGTATATTGCCGTTATGGGCGCCGGTCAGTGTTCGATAGCCCGACACCTGCCCCAAGCAGCCGCGAGCTGGACAGCAACTCGGAGCCAATACTGCAAGTGAGGCCACAGCGATGATAAAGTCTCTGCTTTACATGGCGCCGATCGTGTTCATCGGAGTGGTGGCTACCGAGGCATCCGCCGCCCCGGTTGCCTGGAGCGGCAGCATGGGTCGCAATATCACCGCCACCGTACCGGAGGGAACAGGCGCTCCGCTGGTCCTCGTGCGCGGCGGGGGCGGCCGAGGCGGTGGCGGCGGTTATCGCGGCGGTGGCGGTGCTCGCGCCGGTGGCGGCGGTTATCGCGGCGGCGGGGGCGGCGGCGGTTCCTGGGCCGGTGCCGGCCGAGGCAACTTCAGTGGCGCCAACCGCGGCAACTTCAGCGGCGCCAACGTGAACCGCGGCAACTTCAACAGCGCCAACGTGAACCGCGGTAGCTACGGCAACGTCAATGTCAACCGCAACGTCAATGTCAACGGGGGAGGTTATTACGGGGGAGGTTGGGGCGGCGTCGCCGCCGGCGTCGCGGCGGGTGCCATCGTCGGCGGTGCCGTTGCCAGTACGGCCTATCCGGCCCCGGCGTACCCGTACTGTCCATACCCAAATTACCCGAATTGCGGGCTTTGAGCGGCTCCAGCACGACGGCGTTTTGAGCCGTCGCGACGCGTTGAGCGCGCGGGAAAGTGGATGGCGGAATTTAGCTGGTTCGCGGCCTGGCAAGGATAGCCTTTAGTGATCTTGTAATTCGACGGTGATCGGTAGGTCGGGTCGGGACAAATTTTGTCGCCCCTTCTCGGGCGGCTGAATGGTGGCTTCTGGAGTGATTACACACGAACCGCCGAGATCTCGGATTCTGGATGGTCGGATAACGGATACTGGATGCTGGCCGCAAGAGTTTGTTGGGATCGGCTACCGCCTCGTCGAGTACCCCGCTCGTTGGCGGGTGAGCATCTGATCGGCGAATTGCGGGACAAGTACCAAGGGCCCGGGTCTGCCGCTGATTTGCTTCTGTCGAATAGGTACACGCGTTAATGCCGTTGGCCAATCGAGGCCAAGGCTCTCAAATCCGGCGCGCTGGCCGGGAGCCAGGACGAGGCCGACGCCAAGATCCGCAGCACGGTCGAGGGCATCATCGCCGATGTCCGCGCGCGCGGCGACGATGCGGTGCGCCTATTGCCGGGGAAATGCGAGAAATAGTCGCCGCCGAGCTTCCGCCTTTCCGATTTCAAAACCGTGGGGCGGGTTGCCGGCGGTGGGCGCGCTCTCTACAGCGCGACGCGCCCAATGTCGGTTTGGGAAAAATCGTCGCCATCAAACAGCAGCGGCAAGCGTCGGCCTTTCGCCAGAGCATAGGCAAAGAAGTCGCCGTAATTCAGCGCCGCCGGATGCCGTCCCTTGCCAAAACGCCGCCACGCGGCGCGGGCGATCTCGGCCTGGTCTTGATCAACCGCGACGATCTCGATGCCGGCGCGGTAGAGCAGCAGATCGAGCTCGCGGCCGCCGACCTCCCCCTTGCGGCTTTCGATCACGATCGAGGCTTCCAGCAGGTTTGCGGCGGAGAGCAGGCGCTGCGGGCTGGCCTCGATCGCCTGGGCGAAGCGGGAGGACGGCAATCAACGCCGAGCTGTCGATGACTATCAGCGGGGTAGCCCGTGCTCGTCATAACCGAGGATCTCGTCCGGCGGGCGCACATCAAGATCGGGCAAAGCCGCGCAACGCCTTCCGATCTCGAGGAGCTCAGCCGCCAGGCTGCGTCCAGTCTGCCGCCGGCGAACCCGCTGCAGCCGTTCCTCGGCGGCTCTGCGCACGGCGGTCGTCACTGTTTCTCCGGCGGCGGTGGCGAGTTCGCGGACGAATTTTTCGGTCGCGGGATCCTTGATATTCAGCGCCATGATGCGTCCTCCGCAGCAGAGATTTTCTGCCTAGGATGATAAAACTCGTCGTGGAGCGGTCAAGCCGGCGCAAACGAAGCGCAGCCGCCGCAGCCTGCCGGTGATAGCTTCATCGGGCGAAGGAGCGCGAGCTTACCGCGAAGGAGGGACGCAATGCCTCGCCAGATCAAATCCGGCGCGCTGGCCGGGAGCCAGGACGAAGCCGACGCCAAGATCCGCAGCACGGTCGAGGGCATCATCGCCGATGTCCGCGCGCGCGGCGACGCTGCGGTGCGCGAACTCTCGGAAAAATTCGACAAATGGTCGCCGCCGAGCTTCCGCTTGTCCGCTGCCGAGATCGCCGCCCTCGTCGCCAAGGTCGCGCCGCAGACCATCGCCGACATCAAATTCGCGCAAGCCCAGATCCGCAATTTCGCCGAGCTCCAGCGCGCCTCGCTCAAGGATGTCGAGGTCGAGACCCTGCCCGGCGTGTTTCTCGGCCATCGCCACATCCCGGTCGGCCGGGTCGGCTGCTATGTGCCGGGCGGGCGCTATCCGATGGTCGCCTCGGCGCACATGTCGATCGTCACCGCCAAGGTCGCCGGCGTCGGCCACATCGCCGCCTGCACCCCGCCCAACCAGGGCGGCCCGCATCCCGAGACGATCGCCGCGATGCATCTCGGCGGCGCCGACGAGATCCACGTGCTGGGCGGGGTCCAGGCGGTGGCGGCGATGGCGCTCGGGACCCAGACGTTCGCGGCCGGTGGACATGCTGGTCGGCCCCGGCAACGCCTATGTCGCCGAAGCCAAGCGCCAGCTCTATGGCCGGGTCGGCATCGATCTCTTCGCCGGGCCGACCGAGATCCTGGTCATCGCCGACGACAGCGCCGACGCCGAGATGTGCGCGACCGATCTCTTGGGCCAGGCCGAGCACGGGCCCACCTCGCCGGCGATCCTGTTGACCACCTCGGAACGGCTCGCCCACGCCACGCTCGCCGAAATCGCGCGCCAGCTGACCGTGTTGCCGACCGCCGACATCGCCGGGATCGCCTGGCGCGATTATGGCGAAATCATCCTGTGCGCCGACGACGCGGAGATGACGGCGGAGGCCGACCGCATCGCCGCCGAGCATGTCGAGATCCTGACCCTCGAGCCGCGAGGGTGGCTCGATCGCCTGCACAATTACGGCGCCCTCTTTCTCGGGCCGCAGACCAACGTCGCCTATGGCGACAAGGTGATCGGCACCAATCATACCCTGCCGACCAGGGGTGCCGCCCGCTACACCGGCGGCCTCTGGGTCGGCAAGTTCCTGAAGACCTGCACGTATCAAGAAGTGAAGACACCGGAGGCGAGCGCCATGATCGGCGAATATTGCAGCCGCCTCTGCGCGATCGAGCGCTTCTGGGGCCACAAGGAGCAGGCCGATCTGCGCGTCCGCCGCTACGGCCGCAAGAACGCGGCGGAGTAGGTTAGCCGCGGCGTTGCGGGAAGATCGCCGGTTCCCCGGCGCGCCAGGGTGCCAGCAGCAGGGCCGGGACGGCGATGCCGACCGCGATCGCCGCGACCATCAGCGCGACGGTGATGCCGAGCGCCAGGGTCGCCGTGACCAGGCGCGGGTCGGCCGCGCCGTGGGCGATCTCCAGCCCGCCGAGGACGGCGCGGAAGGCATAGGCGCCGGGCACCATCGCCACCACGCCCGGAAAGGCGAAGGCGGCGGCCGGTGCGGCAAACCACCGGGCGAAGGCGTGCGCGAGAAACCCGGCCAACAGCGCGCCGACCAGGGTCCCGGCGATGATGTCGATGCCGAGATCGAGGCAGAATGTGCGCGTCGTGTGGCTGGCGACGCCGCACAGCACGCACGCCCAGGCGAGGCGCGCCGGCACGCTGAACAAAAAGGCAAAGCCGAGCGCAGCCAGGGCCGAGAACAGCGCGTCCTGCCAGAGCGCGATCGCCCGCGTCGCCTCCACCACCGGGATCGCGACCCCGGTCGCGGTGGTGGCGACGAACAGCCCGAGCGCAATTGCCATCGTCACCAGGAGGGCGAAGCCGAGCCGGCTGATGCCGAGGGTCATGTGGTTGCGGATCATATCGTGGACGCCGTTGATCAGCGGTACGCCCGGCACCAGGATCATGCCCGGCGCGACCAGGCACAGCGCCGGGGTCGCGGTCGCCAGCAGCACGCCGCCGGCGCCGACGATGCCGCCGAGGCACGCCGCGGCGAACGGGATCGCGACCGGGTTGACCTGGCGTCGGCCAAGCTCGAGGCGCAGCCAGGTCCCGGCGGCGCCGGCGAGCCAGGTCGCGGCAAAGGTCGGCCAATCGCCACCGAACAGCCGACTGAGGCTGGCCGCGGTCAGGGCCAGCGCGGCGACGACGAGCCAGCGCGGGTACACCGGCGGCCGATGCTCGACCGCCTCGAGCACGGCACCCGCCTCGGCCAGCCCGCAGCGGCCGCGCGCGGTGTCGTCGACCAGCCGGTTGACCGCCGTGACCGCGGTCATGCCGACATTCATCGCCGGCACCCGCGAGCCGATCTTGGTGCGGAAATGGTCGCCGGCGACGACCGTCAGCAGCAGCGCCTCATAGCTGACCATCAGGTGCGCCTCGCAGCCGAACGCCGCGGCAAACCGGGCCACCGCCGCCTCGACCTGGGCGGTATCGGCGCCGTTCAACAGCAGCAGCCGGCCGATCAGCAGCGCGAGATGGGCGACCTCGTCGACCCGGGCCGCGTCCGGAACCGCCGGCGCCGACGCGCCGCCCTCAGGCCTGGGCAGGATAGACCGGCTGGTAGGCGCGGGCGCGGATATGGCCATCGATGTCGTCGGGGCGGGCGATGCCGGCGAGCCCATGATCGAAGATGTATCGGGCGACCCGCCCGGCGGTGTGCAGCGACGCATCGAGGATGTTGCTGGTCGGCGGATAGATCAGCCCAACCGCGAGGTTGGCCTCGGTGACCTGCTCGGCGACGGCGCGGGCGGCGATGATGAACATCTCCTCGGTCACCCGCTTGGCCTCGGTCGCCAGCACCGCCATGCCGATCGCCGGGAAGATGTAGACGTTGTTGCCCTGGCCGGGGACCAGGGTGTTGCCGTCGATCTGCACCGGCGGGAACGGGCTGCCGCTGGCAAAGACGGCGCGGCCTTTCGACCACTTATAGGCTTCCTCGGCGGTGCATTCGGAGCGCGAGGTCGGATTGGAATAGGGGAAAATGATCGGCCGCGGGTTGATCCGGGCCATCGCCTCGATGACCGCCTGGTTGAACAGCTTGGGGACCGTGCTGACCCCGATGATGCCGGTCGGCCGGAGCGCCTCGACCGCCTCGACGAATTTGCCGATCGGCGCGTGCGGATGGGCAAAGGGCTTCTGGAAATCGGCGAGATCGGTGCGCGAGCCGACCATCAACCCGTTGATGTCGAACAACCAGTTGCGGCCGCGCGCGGCGTCGATCGCGACCCCTTCCTGGGCCATGGCTTGGCTGATCAATTCGGCGATGCCGGTGGCGGCCGAGCCGCCGCCGAGAAACAGAAACCGCTGGTCGGCGAGCCCTTGCTTGGTGATGCGCAAGGCCGCGAGGATGCCGGCCAGCGCCACCGCGGCGGTGCCCTGGATGTCGTCATTGTAGGTGCAGATCTTGTCGCGGTAGCGGGCCAGGATCGGCACCGCGTTGAGGTTGGCGAAATCCTCCCACTGCAGGCAGCATTTCGGATAGAGGTGCTGCACCGCCGCGACGAACTCGTCGATGAAGGCATCGTATTCGGCCCCCCGCACCCGGTTTTGCCGCAGCCCGAGATAAAGCGGGTCGTCGAGCAAGGCCTGATTGTTGGTGCCGACATCGAGCATGACCGGCAGGGTCAAGTGCGGCGGCACGCCGGCGCAGGCGGTATAGAGTGCCAGCTTGCCGACCGGGATGCCCATGCCGCCGACACCGAGGTCGCCGAGCCCCAGAATGCGTTCGCCGTCGGTCGCCACGATAAAGCGCACATCGGGCTGCGGCCAGTTGCCGAGCACGTCGCCCAGCCGCCCGCGGGCGCTGATCGGCAGGTACATGCCGCGCGCGGCACGGAAGATGTGGTCGAATTTCTGGCAGGCTTCGCCGACCGTCGGGGTGTAGACCAGCGGCATGAAGGCCGCCGGGTCCGACATCAGCACGGCGTAGAACAGCACCTCGTTGCGCACCTGCAAATCGCTCAAAAACAGGTATTTTTGCAGATCGTTGTCGAGCACGGCAAGCTGGGCATGGACCCGCGCGATCTGGGTTTCGAGCGTGTCGGCGACCGGCGGCAGCAGCCCTTCGATGCGCCGCGCCCGGCGGTCCTCGGGCGCAAAGGCGCTGCCGCGGTTCAGGTGCGGGTCGTGCAAAAGCGCGTAGCCGGAGAGTTGCGGGCGGCCGCGATCAGACATGGTGGTCACCTGCGCTGTGAACGATGCAGCATTACCGGGCTAGGCGTCTGAAGCATAGAGACGGAGCCCATTCCCTTTCGTCGTCGCCGCGGCGAAAACGGGGGTCCAGGGGGCACTAGGCGCCGGTCGCGACATAGGGGTGGACCATCTTGGCCGGGTCGACGATACGGTCGAATTCCGCCTCGTCGACATAGCCCAGACCGAGTGCTGCTTCCTTCAGGGTCAGATCATGGTCCATCGCGTAATGGGCGATCTTCGACGCCTTGTCATAGCCGATCACCGGCGCCAAGGCCGTCACCAGCATCAGCGAGCGATGCACATACTCCTCGATCTTCTTCAGGTTCGGCTTGGCGCCCTCGACCAGGAATTTGCGGAAATTGGCGCAGCCATCGGTGATGATCGCGATCGAGTGCATGATGTTGAAGATGATCAGCGGCTTGTAGACGTTCATTTCGAGATAGCCGCCGGCGCCGCCAAACCCGACCGCGACATCGTTGCCCATCGCCTGCACCGCGATCATCGACAGGGCCTCGGCCTGGGTCGGATTGACCTTGCCGGGCATGATCGACGAGCCCGGCTCGTTTTCCGGGATCACCAATTCGGCGAAGCCGGCGCGCGGGCCGCACGACATCAGCCGGATGTCATTGGCGATCTTGTAGAGCGAAACGGCGAGCGTGCGCAGCGTGCCGGACAATTGCACCAGCGCGTCGTGGGCGCCCTGCACCGCGAATTTGTTCGGCGCGCTGACGAAGGGCAGCCCGGTCAGCCGGGCGATCTCGGCCGCCGCGGCCTCGGCGAAACCCGGGGCAGCGTTGATCCCGGTGCCGACCGCGGTGCCGCCGAGCGCCAGCCGGTAGACGCCTTTGAGCGCGTCGCCGAGCCGCTCCATGTCGTCGGCGAGCATGCCGGCATAGCCCGACCATTCCTGCCCCAAGGTGATCGGCGTCGCGTCCTGCATGTGGGTGCGGCCGATCTTGACGATGTCCCGCCACTCTGCCGCCTTGGCCGCTATCGCGTCGTGCAGCGCGCGGATCGCCGGGAGCAGACGCTGGCTGACGCCGAGCGCAGCGGCGATGTACATCGTCGACGGAAAGGTGTCGTTCGAGGATTGCGACATGTTGACGTGGTCGTTCGGGTGCACCGGAGTCTTGCTGCCGAGCGGGGTGCCGGCGAGCTGGCTCGCCCGGTTGGACATCACCTCGTTGACATTCATGTTGAACTGGGTGCCGCTGCCGGTCATCCACACATGCAGCGGAAACATGTCCCGGTGCTGCCCGGCGAGGATCTCGTCGGCGACCCGGACGATCAGCCCGTGCGTACGCTCGTCGAGCCGGCCGCCGGCATGGTTGGCGTTGGCCGCCGCCTTTTTCAGGATCGCATAGGCCTCGATCATCTCGCGCGGGATCAGGTCCTGGCCGATGCTGAAATGCTCGAGCGAACGCTGGGTCTGTGCCCCCCAGAGCTTGTCGGCCGGAACCTCGACCTCGCCGAGGCTGTCGGTCTCCTTGCGAAACTCGGTCATGCCGCGACCTTCCCGATGCCGGCGTCTGTAGTGCCAGTCTAGCGGTTAAAAAAGCGCGACTAAAGCACGGCAGATTTGCCGCGATCGTCGCACGCCGCGAAAGCGCCCGCTCGGCGGGACCGGCTCTATGTATTCAGCGAGGCGGCGGCAGATATCGGATCGCGGCCAGAATGACGCCAACGGCGACGATGAGCATGCTGCCGAGACGGATCGTCAGATCGCGGCGCAGCAATTCGATCTCCGCCTTCAGCTCCGCCCGCACCGCCGCGACCTGCGCCCGTACCGCGGCGATCTCGGCACGAAGCTCCGAGCCTAGTGCCGCGATCTCCGCCCTGAGCTGCGATCCGAGCGTCGCGACCTCCGACCGCACCGCAGCAACGTCGGAGCCGCTGGCAAGCTCGGCGCCGGACATCGCCTCGGCCAAGGCTTCGGCGGTGTCGCCCGCCTGCTTTGGCGGGAAACCGGCGCCTTCGAGCCGGCGCGCGAGCTTCAGCGTATCAAAAGGAACCGCGCCCATGACGGGTGTCTACGGCTTGGCGGCGTTGATGTCGATACCGCCGAGCCGCTCGAAGCCAATGTTTGGGGTCACCCTAGGCGGGCCGCTTGTAGAACACCCCCTCCTTCATGATGTGGGTCAGGTGCTCGCCCTCGCCGTCGAGCAGCGCGATGTCGGCAAGCGGGTCGCCGTCGATCGCGATCAAATCGGCCCGGGCGCCCGGTGCTACGACGCCGATTTCGCCCTTGCGGTTCAACAGCTCGGCATTGACCGACGTCGCCGAACGGATGATCTCGATCGGCGCCATCGCCTCCGCCCGGATCGCGAATTCATGCGATTGGTGGCGGTGCATCGCGCCCAGGAGATCGGTGCCGAAGCCGATCTTGACCCGGGCCGCCTGCAGGATTTCGAGCGAGCGCAGCCCGGCCTCGCGCACCTCGCCGAGCTTGGCGAGGCTCGCCTCGGGAAAGCCCAGTTCGCGGCCGAAGCGATAGAGCGCGTCGAAGGTGACGAGGGTCGGCACGACAAAGGCACCGGCCTCGGCGACCAGCTCGGCGGTCGCCTCGTCGATCAAATTGCCGTGCTCGATCGAGCGCACCCCGAAATCGATCGAGCGGCGGATCGCCGCCGGCGTATAGGCGTGCGCCATCACATAGGTATGCCAGGCGCGCGCCTCCTCGACGATCGCGCGCACCTCCTCTTCGCTGTATTGCAGGTTCCACACCGGGTCGTAGGGCGAGGCGACACCGCCCGAGGCCATGATCTTGATCTGGGTGGCGCCCTTGCGCAGCTCGTCGCGCGCCGCGCGGCGGCATTCGGCGACCCCATCGGCGATGCGGGCGAGCGCCGCACCGCCCTCGCAGCAGGCGCAGGCGGCGACCGACACCGAACGGGTGCGCGGCCTGAGATCGCCATGGCCGCCGGTCTGGCTCAGCGCCTGCCCCGACGGGAACAGCCGCGGCCCCCGCACCAGCCCCTGCTCGACCGCCTCGGCGAGCCCGCCATCGGCGCCGCCGGCGTCGCGCACCGTGGTAAAGCCGCGCTCGAGCATGCCTTCGAGCACCCGCGCCGCCTGCAAGCTCACCAGGCTCACCGGCCGCTCGCCGAGCCGCGCCAGCGCCTGGTCGACGGCGACGACATGGACATGGGCGTCGATCAGCCCCGGCATCAGGGTGCCGCCCTTCAGATCCACCGTCGCGGCATCGGCGCTGGCGATCGGCCGGTCGCCGACCTCGCGGATCAGCCCGTCCTCGACCAGAACGTGATGATCTTCGCGCCGTTCCTTTCGGGTGCCGTCCAGAATGGTGCAGTTGGCGAAGATAATGGCGGTCATTGAACGCCTCCCTGCCCTTTCACCAAAATTTAGGCCGGATTGCCAGCGCCACGGAAGCGGACTACTGACAACCGAATGATCGGCTCGTCGCCGCTGCGCGAATTCGGGTCCGAGCTCTGGGTCGGCGAGGGCCCGGTGGTATCGTTCTTCGGCTTTCCCTATCCGACGCGCATGGCCCTGGTCCGGCTCTCCGACGGAGGCCTCTTCGTGTGGTCGCCGATTGCGCTGTCGCCTGCGCTCCGGCAGGAAGTCGACGCGCTCGGCCCGGTGCGACATCTCGTGTCGCCGAATCCGCTCCACCATCTGTTCCTCGGAGAATGGCGTGAGGCCTACCCGCAGGCGCGC
Source organism: uncultured Alphaproteobacteria bacterium (assembly GCA_963755435.1). GTDB lineage: Bacteria > Pseudomonadota > Alphaproteobacteria > ATCC43930 > CGMCC-115725 > AP-15. Next base: position 912,718 of record CAVWJX010000003.1, on the reverse strand, counting down.
CTCTACGCCTCGCCCGGCCTACGCCGCAAACGCAGAGACCTCGCTTTCGACGCCGAGCTTGGCGACGTGCCCGAGCCGGCATGGGCAGCCGATATCGACCAGGTGCTGATGCGTGGCAGTTTCGCAATGACGGAGGCGGTGTTTTTCCACCATGCCAGCCGCACCGCGATCTTTGCCGATTTGATCGAGAATCTGCCGCGCGACTGGTTCAAGGGCTGGCGCGGGCTCCTCGCCCGGCTCGACGGCATCGTCGCGCCCAATCCCGGTGCGCCGCGCGAATGGCGGGCAAGCTTCCTCGACCGCCACGCAGCGCGGGCGGCGCTCACACGCATCCTCGCCTGGCCGATCGAGCGCGCGTTGATCGCACATGGCGAGGCCGCAACCGGGAATGGCGCGGCGTTCGTGCGCGAAGCCTTCGCTTGGTTGCAACGCCGCGGCGCCGCACGCTAACGTCCGGCGAGGACATCCCAGCGGAGGAAACAACAATGTCGACCTTGATCATCGGCGGCGCCGGCTTCATTGGTCGCCGGCTCGTCCCGCTCCTGGCCCGGCGCGGCGAAGAAATCACCTGCATGGACATCAACCCCGGCACCGCCTCCTACGACCATCTGGGCAAGCAGGTCCGCGTGCTGCGCGGCGATGTCAGCCAGTTCGACGATTTGATGTCGGTGATGGCCGCGGCGAAGCCGACGCGCGTCGTCAACCTCGCCTATTACCTCGGCAGCGAGCATCCGCCGCACGCCGCGTTCAAGCTCAACATCCTCGGCATGGACAATTGCTTCGAGGCGGCGCGCCTCTGCGGGGTCAACCGCGTCGCCTATGCGAGCTCGTTGGCGGTCAGCGGCGAGCAGCATCATTACGGCGACCGGGTCGTCACCGAGGACGATTTCCGCCACGGCCACGTCCAATACGCGATGCACAAGATCTTCAACGAGTGGCAGGCGCAGGACTACCGCGAGAAATACGGCATCGAGATCACCGCGATCCGCCCGGCCAATGTCACCGGCAACGACAAGATCGTCGGCTCGGTCGATCACGTCTTCTGCATCACCGACCCGGCCCGCGGCAAGGCCGTCTCGTTCCCCTACAAGGATGCGATGCGCTGCCCGGTCCATGTCGACGAAATCGCCGAAATCTTCGCCCGCGTGATCATGGAGGACAAGCCCAAGCACTGGATCTACAACACCGGCGGCATCGCGATCAGTTTGGGCGAGATCGCCGACATGGTCCGCGAGTTCCTGCCCGACGCCAAGATCACCTTCCAGAACGAGACCGGCGGCAAGGAGTTGTCGGGCAACTACCTGATCGACAACAGCCGCCTGGTGCAGGAATTCGGCGTCCAATACCGCCCCTACCGCGAGCGCGTCCGGCAGATCATCAACGAGGTTCGCGCCGAGCAAGGCCAGCCGCCAATCGCCGACCGCTAACCCCCGCACCCGCGCGCAGCGGCCGCCGCGGAACTGACCGCGAACGAGCCCAAAACTTCCTTCCTGGCCGGTCATCACCGGGCTCGTCCCGGTGATCCACGCTTTCCCGCGACCCGCCACAGCGAGCTTCCAGAAAGGATCAGAGTCCCGGCCGAGCTTACGCCGTGTAAAGGCCCGGTCCCGCCTGACGCGCCTGGCCGAGCGAAACCAGCGTTTCCAGCACCTGGGAAACCCGGTCGCGACGGGCGCGGACGAAATGGGCAGCGACCTGCTCGGCGGCGGCGGGCGCCCGCTCGCCGGCGAGGGCCGTGCGCACCGCCTTGAACTGCTCCGGCAATTCCCGCGGCCAGGATTGCCGGGCTGCGGCGGCGGCAGCCGGCGCCGGCAGCTCGCGCTGCATCGGCGCGGCGGCGATGCCGGCCTGGAATTCGGGGCGCAGCCAACGGACCGTGCCGCGAAACTCTTCCTCGACGCGCTCGCGGTTGAGCGACACGAGTCGAGACAAGGATGTCATCGTCGGAAAGATCGGCGGGCCAGCCATAAGCGGCGAAGACGGCGCGGTCGAGATCGTCGTGCAGGCGTCGGATCACGCCGACTAGGCCCCGATCGTGAACGCCGCGCTCGGCCTCGGTCAGGATTTCGCCAGAGCGCAATTTCGCCAGCACATTATAGAGCCCGGTCAGGGTCACGTCGGGGTGGAGCCGCAGCCGCTCCTTGCGCAGCGCGTCCAATTCCTCGGCAATGGCCGCGATCACCGCCCGCTCGCGCTCGCCGCACTCCGGAAACGGAAACGGGTCGAAGCACAGAGATTTTGTATAGATTGGTCGATCTTCCAGCGTTCCGCCTAGGGAAAGCGTCCAAACTACATGCGCACGGCTTGACAAAATCCCGAGTTGAGCTGCTTCTTGCATTGCGAATACAACGAGCCTGTTGTCCGCAAGCACGCCCGAGTCGAGAAATCCGAATGTCCGATGCCTCGCGGTTTCGACCGTGACGATGTATCGGTTAAGAGCCGCCAAGGCTGGACGAAGTTCGCGGCGTGGTTCACCGAATGTCCACCACGATTGCCGGTACGAGGCGCGGTTATTTTGATCCCGTTCCGGCTTCACCCGTTCCAAGACCCATTGAAAGACTTCAGGAAAGCGCTGGCGGACCTCGGCTTCGGTCAGGCCGAACAAGTCGATGACCATGACGTTGCGGCTATGGCCGGTCAGGTCGCGACCATTCAAATAGGGTCGGATATGCTGTTCGAGACCGGGCACCCGGCCGAGGCCGAGCGCCTTGGCCTGTGCCGGCGTCACGATGAAACCGCTGCCGTGCAGCTTTACGCCCGGAGAACACAGCCCTTCGTTCGCGCGCAGCGGCAGGGCGCGGGTCAGATCGGCGCCGATGCGCAGATCGGCGTGAATGATGCCAGAGCGCTCCAAGAATTCAACATCGGACCCACCGTCATCCGTTGGTAACTCACGAGTGACTTCGAGCAACCGGCCGGGCCGGTCGCGGCCGCGGACGCCGACCGTCATCGCAACGCGCACATCCGCCGCATCGGCGGCGTCGACCCAGGGATGGTTCGGGATCGCGAAGGCTAACGAAATGCCGTCGACATGCTCGAGATGCGCCTTGACCACCCGGCGGTTGAACGCCTGCGGCAACGAATTGGTGGTGATCAGGCCAAAACGGCGAGCATGGCCGGCGGAAACTTGCTGCGCGGCGCGGTTCCACCAGTACATCACGTAATCGGCCGCATGCGGCATCTGCCGATAGACGTCCCACAACGCCTCGGTATAGCCCTCGCCCTGCACCGCGCGAATATCCTTTCCGCCGATGAACGGCGGGTTGCCGATGATGAAATCTGCCTGCGGCCATCTCGCGGGCTGCGCCCCAATCAGCCGCACGATTTCCACCCGCGCATTCTCGTCAGGGACCATTTCGCCGGTGACCGGGTGCGGTTTTTTGGTGTGGCCGTCCCAGCGGGTGAATGGGCGGCCGTTGGCGCCGCGCACCAGTTCTTCGCCACGCCAGGTCAGGAGCGCGTCGCGATGCTCGATGTTGCGGAAATTGCGCAGCACCGGTTCGGCCGGCATCGCGTTGCCGCGGATGCGGAAATGCCATTGCAGATAGCCGATCCACAAGACCAGCTCGGTGATCGCGACGGCGCGAGGGTTGGCCTCGATGCCGAGCAGCTGATGCGGATCAACGGTGCGAGCGAGCCCTTCAAGCCGTAGTGTTTCGCCAAGACCGGCGAGCAAATCCAAAACCTCGCCTTCGAGCCGCTTCAGATGTTCGAGCGCCACATAGAGAAAATTCCCGGTGCCGCAAGCCGGGTCGAGGATCGTGATGTTGCACAGATTTTCGTGAAAGCGGCGCAATTGAGCGACCGCGCCCGCCTTGTCGCCGGCATCGACCAGTTCAACCGCGGCAGCCTTGACCGCCTCCCAATCGGCGCGCAACGGCTCGATGATTGTCGGCAACACCAGGCGTTCGACATAGGCGCGCGGCGTGAAATGCGCGCCGAGCCGCTCGCGCTCGCGCTCGTCGAGAGCACGTTCCAGCAAGGTCCCGAAAATCGCCGGCTCGACCGCCGACCAATCTCTTTCGGCCGCGTCGATCAGAATTTCGAGCTGTTCCGCATTGAGCGCGATCGCCTCGGTGTTTGCGAACAGGCCGCCATTGAAGCGCAGGATGTCTTCGCCGAGTTCGGGCGAGAAGCCGCCCTTGTCCATGCTTGCCCACAGGCTGTGCATCATCGGCCGGAAGGTGTGCGGCCTTTCACGCAAGCTGCGCAGCAACTCGCGGAAGCTTTCCTTTCGCAGCAGACCGATGTTGTCGGCGAACATCGTGAACAGCGCGCGCATCAGGAACATTGCCACGCTTTCGGGGTGCTGCCCGTCTTTCTCTAGGCTACGCCCTAGCAACGCGAGCCGCGCTGCGATCTCGCGCGTGACCTTCGCCGCGTGGCGGGTGGGGTCGAGCGACAGCGGGTCGAGCCAAATCGCTTTCAGGCGGTCGCGAACCTCCTCACGCGCCAGTTCAGGAAGCCGGATGCGAAAGCTACTGGTGTCCGGGAATTGCGCGTAATGTTTTCCGGTGCCGGTGAAGTCGGCATAAATCTCGATGCTGTGGCCGACATCGACAACGATCAGAAACGGCGGCCATTCGGGCAGGGCTTTCGCGTACTGCTCGGCCTGGCCGCGAGCGCGCAGCATCGCCGCATCCCAGGTCTCGGTTCCGCGGATGCCGTGTCCACGCCGGCGGCGAGGCTTGGCGAGGCCGGCCTGCTCCGAAAGCGTTGTTGGTTGCGTTGCCTCACACCCTTGCTTCGTTTCGAGGACAAAGCAGTCGTGCCGATATAAGTCGATAAATCCTGGACTGGTCGTGCCGTCTGGATTGTGAAAGGTCACCGGGCGCTCGAACACGTAGCCGTCGCGTTCCGGTTCGCCGGTGGCCGGCTCCGGGCGCGGAAGCCCGAGAACCTCGCACAGCTCGATCAGGAAGAGGCCGTAATTGGCGCGCTCGGAGGCCGCAGACTCTTGCCATCGGCGGACGAAAGCTTCCACCGGCGTGTCGCTTTGGGTAGGGAGCCGATCGGTAACGTCCACGCGATTGACCATTGGCCAAGGCAGCAGCTCCGGATAGCACGGCAAGGATCAATTTGGCGTCCAAATCCGATCGCCTCGTCCAACCCTTGCCCTAGCGCGCTACCGAGCCTTCCGAGCACAGCGACGGTGCAATAGCCACAATCGCATCTTATCGTAATGGTCCCGGAATTGCCCGAGAACGGAGAGGGATCGCACCCAGGCGGGAACTTTCCGCTGTTGATTTCCGGCGGAGCAGCCGGCGGGGGTGGCGCAGGGCTGAGCGGCCGCTCGGGCTCGCATCACCTGTTAATCGCCTGCAAATAACAGGTGGAACAGGCTTGGTCGGCGCCCGGCCGCCGGCATGGCAGCGACGCACGAGCGGCTCGCGCCGACCCTGTCCGGTGCCTTAATCTTCCGGGTCGCAGAGGTGCTCGGGGAGGCAGGCATGGCCCAGGAGACGGTTCGGCTCGCCCGCTATGCGGCGGGGTTGCGCTACGAGGATATTCCGGCCGCGATCGTCGGCCGGGCCAAGGCGTGCATCGCCGATACGGTGGCGGCGATCATCTGCGGCGCGGCGTTGCCGTGGAGCCGGATCGTCATCGGCTATGCCCGGCGCACCGGGCCGGGCGGCAGCTGCCATATTCTCGGCTCGGGCGGGCCGGCGGTCAGCGCACCGGCGGCGGCACTGGCCAACGGCGCCTTGGCGCACGCCTTCGAGCTCGACAGCCTGACCCGGCCCGGGGCCGGGGTGCATCCGGGCGCCACCCTGCTGCCGCCGGCCTTGGCCATCGCCCAGCAGCAGGGGTTGGGCGGGCGGGCGCTGATCGCCGCCTTTGTCGCCGGCTGCGAGGTGATGGTGCGGATCGGCCGCGCCACCGGCCACACCAACGAAGCCCGCGGCTTTCATGCGCCGGGCAACACCGGGCCGTTCGGCGGCGCCGTCGCCGGCGGGCATCTCTTGGGCCTCGATGCCGGGCGGATGACGATGGCGCTCGGCATCGCCGGCTCGCTCGCCTCGGGGCTCCTCGAATTCGCCCACGCCGGCAATGGCGGCATGGTCAAGCGGCTGCATCTCGGCCGCGCCTCGGAGGGCGGGGTTTTGGCCGCGAGCCTCGCCGCCGACGGCTTTGCGGCGCCCGACACCGTGCTCGAAGGCCGGTTCGGGTTTCTCGCCGTGTTCTGCACCGAATGGGAGGTGGCCGAGTTGACCAAGGGGCTCGGCGACGATTGGGAGACCGCCAGCATCGCGCTTGAAGCGCTACCCCTGCCACATCAACGCCCACGCCGCGGTCAAGGCGCTCTCGCAACTCCAGGCGGAGCACGGCTTTGCCGGCGGCGAGGTCGAGGCGGTGGCGATCAGCGGCAGCGAGCGCATGGCGACTTTGCACAACATTGTCGAGCCGGCCGATCTGATGATGGCCCAGTACAGCGTGCCGTTCTGCGCCGCGCTGGCGCTTTACCGCGACCCGCGCAATCCCGAATCGTTTATCGAGGGCGCGCTCGACGATCCCGAGATCCGCGCGCTCGCCCGCCGGGTGACGATCGCCTCGGCACCCTCGGGATCCGGCCACGGCGCCGCCCAGGTCACGGTCACGGTCGATCTGAAGGGTGGCAGGCGGCTCGTCGCCGGGGCCGCGGACGGGACCCTCGCCGCCGCCGATCTCGGCGACAAATTCGCCCGCCTGACCGGGGCGGCGCTCGGCCCCCGCTCGGCACCGCTGTTCGAGCGCCTGCAGCGCCTCGAGCACGAGCCGAGCCTCGATTGGCTCACCGGCAATTGACCGAGACCGATATCGGGCAATCGCGCAGCCGCGCCCCGGATTATGGCGGGCGGGTCTCCGGCATCGCGCCCCAGACCAGCGCCGTCGCGATCAGGCCGATCGCGGCGAGGGCGAACAGCGCCGCCGAATTGCCGAACCGGTCGGCGATCATGCCGGCAAGGCTGGTGCTGAGGGTGGCGCCGATGCCGATGGCGAAGCCGACGAACCCGAGCGCCAGGTTGAAATGGCCCGACTTACCGGCGATGTCGCTGGTGACGAGCGGGACCATGACCCCGATCGCGGCCCCGGCGATGCCGTCGAGGACCTGCACCGGCACGGCCAGCGCCGGGTTGCTCGCCCCGGCGAATACCAGACCGCGGATCGGCAACGTGCAGAACCCGAGCAGCAGAACCGAGCGCCGCCCGCGCGTCTCGGCCAGTCGGCCGATCGTCGGCGAGATCAGGGCGACGACCAGCTGCGGCAGCACGATGCAGGCCGCGATCAGGAGGCTCGCAGTACTGCCGACCCGCTCGGTCAGGGCGGAACCGAGCAGCGGCAGGATCGCGGCGTTGCCGAGGGTGAACAGCATCAGGGAGGCGGCAAAGGTCAGCAGCCGGCGGTCGGTCAATAGCGGGCGCAGACTTTTGCGCCATCCTTGCGCGCCGGGGTCGCGGCCCGCCGCTCGGCCGGCCGTGCTCAGGCGGGCCAGCGGCAGCAGCGGCAGCAGCGCCGGCAGGGTCAGCGCCGCGGTCAGGAAAAACACCGCCCGCTCCGACACGTAATATCCGCACGCGCCCATCAGCGCGGCGCCGACCCCGTTGCCGATCGAGGCGAACCGGGTATTGCGGCCAAACCTTTGGCCCAGCATCGCCGGGCCGGCGACGGAGAGACTGATCGCGGCGATCGCCGGCCCCAAGGTGCAGCTCGAAAAGCTGTGGCTGACCTCGGCCAAATATACCGGAAGCGGCGTCGGCTGGACCGCGAACAGCAGCGCCCCGACCATGAAGGAGACGATGCTGAAGAACACGACAGCAGTCTTGTTGGCGATGGCGTCGACCATGGCGCCGGCCGGCACCTGGCTCGCCATCGCGCTGATCGTGCCGAGGCTCAGCGCCAGGCCGATGGCGGTTTCGGTCCAGCCCTGGGTCGTCAGATAGACCGCGATGAACGGCCCGAAGCCGGTTTGGATGTTGCCAACGAAGAGATTGAGCCAATCGAGCCCGCGCCCGGCCGCGGTCGTGACCGGCGGCGAGGTCACCGGCGGCCCGGCGCCGCTGCCCTTTCCGCCGCACGGCCTCTCGATGTCGGCCACCTCGCTGGCCCGGTCATTTCCCGCCACTGGGCGAAGCCGGGGCCTCCCATGGCGGGCCCACCATCTGGTTGGCGGCGGCATCGGGCTTGTATTCCGGGGCGGCCTGAACCTCGGCGCGACTCAGGAGCAGCGCCACCTGCCAATCGGGGTGGCCCGGGACAAAGCTCAGCAATCGCCAGTCGATCGCGATCTTGCGGCTGCCAACCCCGAGAAACCCGCCGAAATCAATGATCGCGGCGAGCGGATGGCCGTCGGCGGCAACCACCACGTCGACGACCAGCCCGAATTCCTTGCCACCAGGCCCAGTTACCTTCTTGCCGAGAATGCCACTTGATTGCGTCGATGGCAGCGGTTCGAGGTTCTTCGGCTTGGGCGGGACCGCGCTCGGTGCCGTCCGCTTGGCTGGCTCCGCCGGTGCATTGCCGGCCGGCCCGCCCGGCGCCGGATGCTGGATTGGCGCCGGATGCTGGATTGGCGCCAGGTGCTGGATTGGCGCCGGCGCAACCGCTGGGGATCCGCCAGCGCCTGCGGCAATGGCGGCGGTGGCCAGGATCGTCAGCAGCGGGGCCGCGGCAAACCCGCAGCCCAACCGGCAACGCAACTGCGGCGCGGCTACCCTCATCGCCGGTCAGCCGAACCGTTGTCCAAATCGAGCTGGCTCAGATCGCTTTGCCGCAGCAACAGTTCGCGCGGCGGGCCGTCCTCGATGATCCGGCCGCGTTCAAGAACGACGATGCGGTCGAACGAGCCGAGGGTGGACAGCCGATGGGTCACCGCAATCACGGTGCGGCCGGCGAACAGTCGAGCGAGCGCCTCCTGCACCAACCGGGTCAACTCGTCATCGAGCGAGGAGGTCGCCTCATCGAGCACGATGATCGGCGCATTGCACAGAAAGGCGCGGGCGATGGCGAGCCGCTGGCGCTGTCCGCCCGACAGCTTCAGGCCGCGCTCACCGACAACCGTGGCGAAACCCCGCGGCATCCGGCTGATGAACTCGCCGCAATGGGCCGCTTCGGCCGCACTGCGCACCTCTTCGTTGCTGGCGTCCGGCCTGCCGTAACGCAGATTTTCCAGAACCGATCGATGAAACAGCGAGATATCCTGATGAACCACGGCAATCGACCGGCGCAGGCTCTGTTGGGTGACCTCGGCAAGGTCCTGCTCGTCAATCAGAACATGCCCGTGCTCGGGGTCGTAGAGACGCTGGAGCAGCGCCAGCACCGTCGATTTGCCGGCCCCCGACCTGCCGATCAACCCGACCTTCTGGCCGGCCGGGATGTGCAAGGTGAAGTCCTGCAATACCCGCTCATCGTCGGGATAGCTGAAGCAGACGTTCCGGAACGACACCGAGCCACCGAGATTGATCAACGGCTTGGCGCTCGGTGCATCGGTCATCTCGTGCGGCAGGCACAGCACCCGAACCGCCTCGCCGAGCTTGGCCATATGCTGCAGCAGATCGAGCCATCGCCATGGCCAGATCGCGCGAGGCGTGCAAGACGCTGAAGCCCAAGGTGGTCGCCAGCACGACATCGCCGGTGGTAATGCGGCCGGCCCGCCACAGCAGGACCGACCAGACGAGCACGCCCGCGGTCACCAAAAAGACGCACCCGGCATGGAACAGCCGCAGCTGCTCGAGTGCGCGCAGGCTGCGCCGCTGCGCCGACATTTCGTGCTCGATCCGGCGCGACAGCCGGTAGCGCTCGCGCGGGGCGGCGCCAAAGGCGCGAACCAGGCCGATATTGCCGAGGATATCGGCCAGATCCCCGGTCACGACCGCGGCGCGCGCCGCGAAGCGGTCATGCAAATGGCGGGTTCCGGCCGCCAGCCGCCAGATCGCCGTGCCGATGATCGCGGCGACTACCGACAGCACCGCAGTCATCTGCCAGTTGACGATGCCCAGCACAGCGATGCTGCCGACCACCGCCGCGGCTGGCGGCAAGGTCATCCAGGTCACCGCGTTCTCGACGCTGAACGCAGCATTGGCGGCGGTGGTGACGCGCCCGGCCAGAGCTCCGGGAAAACGGTCGGCGAAATACCGCGAGCCATGGCCGGAGAGGTGCTCGAACAGGTCGATGCGCAGGTCGCCGCCAACCGCGACAAAGGCCCGTGCGGCCACCCAGCCGGCGAGCCGCCACAACAGGTTGTCGCCGGCGACAAGCCCGAGCAGCAGGCCGACCGCCGACCACAGCCGCCAGGCATCGCCGTCCTTGGCGCCCAGGACGTCGACCAGGTTCTTGACGCCGTATTGCGAGCCGATGGCGCAGCCGACCGCGCCCAGCACCGCAAGCAGCAGGATCAGGTGGCTGCCAATCCGCCGGCCGACATAGTGCAGCAGAAACCGGCTCGGCCCATGGTCCGCGTATTCCGGTGGAGACATCGGCGCACCCCTGAGCGCAGCAATGGAACACAACTCGCGATCTGCCCGGGTTGTCGCCGGATCGCCTGCGCTCGGCTCGTTCGCCGCCGGCGCGGCACCCCGCCCGAAATCGTTCGGGACTACCCCTCAAACCGCCCGTCGGAGCGGCCGGTGGCGGGCGATCAATCCGCGATAGATGTGGAGATAATCCCGCGCCATCCGACGCGCGGCGAAGCGCTTGTCGAAGACGCCTCGGATCCGGCGGCGATCGAGCCGGTGCAGGCGCCTCGTGGCTGCTGCCGCCTCGTCCTCGTTATTGACGACAAAGCCGGTGAGGCCGTCATCGATGATCTCGGGAACCGAGCCGTTGCCAAAGCCGATCACCGGCGTGCCGCAGGCCATCGCCTCGATCATCGCGAGACCAAACGGCTCGCGCCAGGCAATCGGGAACACCAGGGCTGCGGCATTTCCCAGGAATTCCGATTTCCGCTCGTCGCCGATCTCGCCGATGAACTCGACATCCGAGGATGCCAGCAAAGGCTCGATGCGCTCGGCGAAATACTGTTGGTCGACGCCGTCGATTTTGGCGGCGATTTTGAGCGGCATGCCGGCTTTCGCCGCGATGCGGATCGCCGCGTCGGGCGCTTTCTCCGGCGAGATCCGGCCGAGAAAGGCGAGATAGCTGCCACCTTCCGAAACCGAGAGGGGGCCGAAACGCGGCTGAAGCAATTGCTCGGGCAGGCCGTGATGCACGGTCGCGACGTAGTTTGCCTGCGGCAGCGGGTCGCGCTGCGCATTGGAGATCGACACCACCGGCACGTCGTCGAAGACCTCGTAGACGCGCTGCAGCTCGGGCAGGTCGAGCCGGCCGTGCAAGGTAGTCACGAACGGCACCCCGACCCTGCGCAGCACCGGATAGCTCAGATAATCGACGTGAAGATGGATGATGTCGAATTCCTCGGCCTGGCGCGCCAGCATTTCCAGCATAACGAAATGCGGCGCCAAATAATCCCGCACCGTCCGATCAAGGCGCAGCGAGCGGCCCCATACCGGCGCAAGTCGGGCTTTGGTGATGCTGTCGCCAGCGGCGAACAGGGTGACGTCGTGTCCAAGCGCGGTGAGTTCGTCGCAGAGATAGGCGACGATGCGCTCGGTGCCGCCGTAGAGTTTGGGCGGCACCGCTTCGGTCAATGGCGAAACCTGCGCGATTTTCATGGCGATCCAGGCGAAAGCCCGTCAGATGGGTCGCCCGGAGCGGGCGTCCCGGTGCGATGCGGGAGCGACTGCGCTCCCGGGCCGGACCTTGTTCCCGAAGCCTGGCGGCGCTGTTTGCGGAACGTCGCCTCTCGATTCGAGTTCCGATCCGGCGCCGGGCGAGATGCCGCAGGCGGCGATCACCTTTTGTTGACAGCGCCCGGCTTGTTGATAGCGCCCGGCCCCCACCGGCTCGGCTCGGCGGCCGGCGCAACCTCAGACCGGCGAACTGAGTCAGCCGATCTCGTTGGCCAGTTCGACGAGCCGGGCGAGGCACGCTTCGCGGCCGGCGGCGAAATCGCCTTGCTTCCACCAATGCTCGACCGCGTCGAGCAGCACGCCGACCCGCGGGCCAGGGGGGATCCCGAGCGCGGTCACGTCGTGGCCGGAGAGCGGGAAGGACGGCGGCGTCCAATCGGCGGCGAGGGCCAGAAGGCTCGCCAGCCACTCGATCCCGCCCGGCCCATCTGCCGCGGCCAAGAGGGCGAGATCGCGGAAGCGCTCGGCGCCGAGGCAATAGAGGGCGCGCCGCTGCGCCGCCAAATCCTGCTGCGGGTCGAATGGCCACGGTCGCGCCAAACCGCGCAACCGCTCGCGCCAGGCATTGGGAAGCCGCAGCCGCTCGGCCAAGGCCGATGCACCGGCGCCGTCGACCTCGATCAATGCGGCCAGGCGGCGCAGCGGGTCGGGTTGCGGCTCGATCGCGATCAGCCGGCCCAGCCGGTCGAGCCGGCGCCCTTCGGGCAGCAGCACCGACAGCACCCGGTCCTCGGCCATCATTTCGAGCGCGTGGCTCGGGTCGGGGGTTTCGAGGAGGCGAGTCAGCTCCTGCGCCACCCGCTCGACCGACAGCTGCACCACGAGATCGGCCGCGGCGCGGCAGGCGGCGCGGGCCGCGGCATCGCCGTCGCCGGTGCCAAAGCGCGCCTCGAACCGGTAGTAGCGCAACAGCCGCAGCACATCCTCGCCGATGCGGGTGGCGGGATCGCCGACAAAGCGCACCCGGCGCGCCCGCAGGTCGGCCAACCCGCCGACCGGATCGCAGATCGTGCCATCCGGGGCGAGAAAGATCGCGTTGATGGTAAAGTCGCGGCGCGCCGCGTCAGCCGCCCAGTCGGCATCGAAAGCGACCCGGGCATGGCGACCATCGGTCTCGACGTCGCGGCGCAAGGTGGTGATCTCGAAATGCCGCGGCGGGATTACGGCCGTGACGGTGCCGTGCGCGAGACCGGTCGGCACCACCCTGATGCCGCGCTTTTCGAGAATTTCGACGACCCGCTCGGGCGGCGCCGAGGTGGCGAGGTCGATGTCGGTGCGCGCGGTCGAGCCGGTTACCGCCGGTCCGAGCAGCGCGTCGCGCACCGCGCCGCCGACGAATCGCGCCTCGACCCCGCCCGCCGCGAGCGCTTCGAGCAACGCCCGGGTCGCGGGTTCGGCAAGCCATTGCGGCGGCACGATCCGGCGGCAATCCTGCCCCGGTCCGGTTTTCCCCGATCCGCTCATTGCGGCGGCGCGGGCTCGACGTGGGCGGGGACGATTTTGCCGTTCTGCCAGCGCGGCGCGACATAGACCCCCTGCTGCGCGGTGCCAAAACCGACGGTGACGACAAACAGCACGATCGCCAACAGCGCGGTGCCGGCGCCGACAAGCCACAGCCACGGCATCGCGGCCCATGGCAAAGCGCCCCCTTCGTGCGGCGCCCCGATGGTGCTGATCCACAACAAATAGAGCGCCGTCGGCAGCAGCAGCGGCAGGATGATGGTGATCAGCTCCCGCATTTTGCTTCCTCACCCGGCCAGCACCTCGGCCAGGTTCACCAGCATCCCGGCCGTGGCCCCCCAGATGTTTCGGTCCTGATATGGCAGCACGTAGAAAACCCGCACGCGGTTCTCAAAGATTCGCTCGGTGCGGCGATGGTTCTTCGGGTCGATGATGTAGGCGAGCGGCACCTCGAACACCTCGTCGACCTCAAACGGATGAGCGGCGAGCGGGAAAGGAGGTGCGACGATGCCGACGATCGGGGTGATTTCGAAGCCGGTCCCGGTGACATACGTATCGAGCCGGCCGATCACCGTCACGTGCTGGCGTGGCAGGCCGACTTCCTCCTCGGTCTCGCGCAACGCCGCCGCGATCGCGTCGGCGTCGCCGGCGTCAATCCTGCCGCCGGGAAAGGCGATCTGGCCGGCATGTGCGCTCAGATGCGGCGTGCGTCGGGTCAGCAGCACCGACATCCCTTCGGCCCGGTCGATCAGCGGCACCAGCACCGCCGCCGGCCGCAGCGCGATGCTGGGCGCGGTCATGCCGGGATTGAGGTCGTGGTCGCCGCGGGTGGCGCTTCGCAGTGCCGCTGCTTCGGCCGGATCCGCGCTCCCGCCAAAGCCTCGCCGACCGGGCTCACCGAGCCGCGCAAACCGCGCCACCGCCCACTCCCGGGCCAGCCTCTCGGCTCGCGCTTCGCCCTCCGGCATCGCTGATCCATCCCTTGATCGCTGGCCCGCTGCCAGCGGGTTGCTGGTCATTGCCAATCCGGTCCCGGCTCGCCCAGAGTGAAAAACACGTCATTGCTCCACACCCCGAAGCGGACTTCGCCGCCGCCCTGGTGCTCGCCCGCGAGATCGACCAACTGATAGAACACCGGCCGCGTCAGCCGCGCTTCGATCCCGTCGCGCACCCGTATGTAGGGACGAGGCTCGCCGCTCGCCGCAGTCTCGACCCGCAGCGGGTGATCGGGCCCGGCCGTCACAATCTCGTCCAGATTAGTCCGGAAGATCAGTTGCTGATCACGGCCCTCGCCGGCGGCGGTCAGCTCCACGGCGAGAAAGGGAACGTCCTCGACCTCGATGCGGCCGCGCTCGGCCGGGGTGATGAGCCAATACGACCCGTCGGCGTCGCGGCCTAGGACCGAGGCAAACAGCTTGACCAACGCCAGCCGGCCGATCGGCGACCCGTGATAATGCCAGGTACCGTCGCGGGCGATGTGGATGCCGAGATCCCCCAAGTCGCGCGGTTGGCGCCGGCCGCGGACGGGGGGTTTCGGGAGGGATTTGCCGGGGCCGCTATTTTCCATCAGGCTCGCACCAGCCAGGGAGTTTCGAAGAGGGATCTCAGCCGTTGTCCTCCTCTGCTTCGGTTAACACCACCCCCGCCGATCTCGTCGCCGAAGTCGAAGCCCTGGGACGCACGCTGGCCGTGGTGCGCGCCCGGATCGGCGAAATCATCTTTGGCCAGCACGAGGTGGTCGAGCAAGCCTTGATCACCTTGCTGTGCGGCGGCCATGCCTTGCTGGTCGGGGTTCCGGGACTGGCCAAGACCCGCCTGGTCGAGACCCTAGGCGCGATCCTCGGGCTCGACGAGAAGCGCATTCAGTGCACGCCCGACCTGATGCCGGCCGATATTCTCGGCTCCGAAGTGCTCGAGGAAAGCGAAAGCGGACGGCGTTCATTCCGCTTCATTCCGGGGCCGGTTTTCTGTCAGTTGCTGATGAGCGACGAGATCAACCGGGCAAGCCCGCGGACGCAATCGGCATTGCTGCAGGCGATGCAGGAAGGCCGGGTCTCGATCGCCGGGCAGTACCATCCGCTGCCGCAGCCGTTTCACGTGCTGGCGACCCAGAATCCGCTCGAGCAGGAAGGCACCTACCCGTTGCCCGAAGCGCAGCTCGATCGCTTTCTGCTGCAGATCGACGTCGATTATCCGGACCTCGCCGCCGAGCGCGACATGCTGATAGCCACGACCGGCCTCGCCCAAGAGCGGCCGGTTAGGGCGATGAACGTGGTTGAGCTCATGGCCGCCCAGCGCCTGGTCCGCCGCATCCCGGTCGGCGAAAGCGTAGTCGAGGCGATTCTCTCCCTGGTGCGCTCCGGCCGGCCTGACGCCGCCGCCGGCACAGATGCCATCGCGCGCCATGTCTCGTGGGGGCCGGGGCCGCGCGCCAGCCAGGCCTTGATGCTGGCATGCCGGGCGCGGGCCCTGCTCGACGGCCGCTACAGCCCGTCGCTCGACGATGTCGTGGCGCTGGCGCCTCCGGTACTGCGGCACCGCATGGCGGTCAGCTTCGCCGGGCGCGCAGAGGGGGTCACGGTGGCTCAGGTGATCGAGCGGATTTCGGCGCCGTTCCGGTGAACTCCGTCGGATCGCGGCCGCTGGCCTCCTTGCTCGCGCGTTCCAGGCCGGCGCCGGTCTCGCTGCGCGACCGGGCCGAGCACATCGCCGCGGAGCTGCCGCCACTGCTGGTCGCGGCTGAGCGCATTGCCGCCAACGTGGCCCAGGGCGTGCACGGGCGCCGCCGAGTTGGCCAGGGCGAGACCTTCTGGCAATTCCGCCAATATATGCCGGGGGACGCCGCGAGCCGGATCGACTGGCGCAAGAGCGCTAAGTCGCAGCGCCTCTACGTCCGCGAAACCGAATGGGAAGCCGCCCAGAGCGTGTGGCTGTGGCGCGACGCCTCGGCATCGATGGATTATACCTCGGCCGGATACATCGCCGGCGGTGATTGGCCGGTCAAGCGCGAGCGCGCCGAATTGCTGCTCGCGGCACTGGCGAGCCTCTTGGTGCGCGGCGGCGAGCGGCTGACCCTCTTGGGCAGCGGCACGGCCCCGGTCGGCGGGCGCATGGCCCTGTCTCGGGTGGTCGAGCTGATCGCCCGCGGGCGCGCCGGGACAGAGGAGGCAGCTGGCCTGCCCGCCTTCGAGCCGCTGCCGCGTGCCGGCCAGCTGGTGTTGATCGGCGATTTTCTGGCGCCGCTCGAACGGGTCAATGCCGCGCTGGTCCGCTTCGCCGGCGCCGGCCTCAGCGGCCATTTGCTGCAGGTCGTCGATCCGGCCGAGGAAGATCTGCCCTTTGCCGGGCGGGTGCGGTTCGCCGGGGCAGAGGAGCGCGAGGAGGTCGTCATCAGTCGCGTCGAAAGCATCCGCGCCGATTACGCGGTCCGGTTTCGCGATCACCGCGCTGGGATCGCGCAGATCGCTGGGCGGCTCGGCTGGACCTTCGCCGCGCATCGCACCGACCGTTCCCCGGGCTTGGCGCTGCTGGCGTTATACGAGGCGCTGTCGGGTCCCCGGCGGCGATGAGCTGAACATGCTGGCGCTGGGCTCGCTCGCTTTCGCCTCGCCGTGGCTGCTCGCGGCGCTGGTCGGGCTGCCGATCGTCTGGTGGCTGCTGCGGGTGAGCCCGCCGGCGCCGCGCCGCATCGTCTTCCCGGCGGTCCGCCTGCTGCTCGGGCTGACCCCGCGAGAGGAAACCCCGGCGCGCACCCCGTTGTGGCTGATCCTGCTGCGGATGGCGCTCGCCGCGCTAGTAATAGTCGCCGCGGCGCACCCGCTGTTGCACCCGCCGGCACGGCTCGGCGGCACCGGGCCGATCGTCCTGATCGTCGACGACGGCTGGGCCGCGGCCCGCGACTGGCAGGCCCGTCAGGCGGCGCTCGACGGTCTCTTGGCCGAGGCGGAGCGCGAAGCCCGCCAAACCATTCTGCTCACCACCGCGCCGCCGGCCGGGGATGCCGCCCCGGTGCCGCTGGCGCCGCTGCGCGCCGCCGACGCCCGCGCCGCGGTTGCGGCATTGCAGCCAAAGCCATGGCCGGTCGACCGGCGCACCGCGCTGGCCCGGCTGAAGGCGCTGTCGCTCCCCGGCTCGGTCGCGTCCTTCTGGCTCAGCGACGGTATCGCCGGCGCGGGCGCCAAGCCGCTTGCCGCCTATCTCGACCGTCTGGGCAGCCTGCGCTACCTCGAGGCCGGGCCCGGCCAGGCGCCGGTGCTGCTGACCGCCGGCAATCGCCAAGCCAAGGATCTTACCGTTGTGCTGCGCTCACTGCCGACGGCAACGCCGCGGCTCTTCGAGGTGCGCGCGAGCGGTGCGGACGGGCGCCTGCTGACCCGCCGGCAGGCCACCCTCGGACCCGGCGCCAAATCAATCGCGGTCGAGCTGGCGATGCCGAGCGAGCTCAGGAACCAGACCACCCGCATCGAAGTCGAGAACGACCGATCGGCGGGCAGCGTGCTCTTGGTCGACGAGCGCTGGCGGCGCCGCCCAGTCGGTATCGTCGGCCCGCCGAGCGGCAACACGCAGCCGCTGCTGAGCCAGAACTACTATCTCGAGCGGGCGCTCGGGCCGTTCGCCGAAATCCGCCGCGGACGGGTCACCGAACTTTTAAAGCGCCGGCTCGCGGTGCTGATCTACGCCGAATTCGGGACCGGATTCGCCGCCGGAGGCGGCGGCGGTCGAAAAATGGGTCGACAGCGGCGGGCTGCTGCTGCGCTTTGCCGGGCCGCACCTCGGCGAAACGGCCGATCCGTTGTTGCCGGTGCGGCTGCGCCGCGGTGGTCGCACGATCGGCGGGGCGATGTCCTGGGAGCGGCCGGCGAAGCTCGCCCCGTTCGCCGCCGATAGCCCATTCGCCGGGCTGGCAGTACCGTCCGACGTCACGGTCTCGCGCCAGGTGCTGGCCGAGCCCGACATCGATCTGGCCGCCCGGACCTGGGCGCGGCTGGCCGACGGCACTCCGCTGGTGACTGCGGCCAAGCATGGGCGCGGCTGGATCGTGCTGGTGCATACGACAGCCAATGCCGACTGGTCCAATCTGGCGCTCTCGGGCTTGTTCGTCCAAATGCTGCGCCGGATCGTGGCGATGAGCCAGGGGGTGACCGCCGCGGTTGAAGGCACCTTGCCGCCGCTCGACACGCTCGACGGCTTCGGTCGGCTGGGGCGCCCGCCGCCGACCGCGCTGCCGATCCCGGGCAAAGCCGTCGCCGGAGCCGCCGTCTCGCCGGTGCATCCGCCGGGCTTCTATGGCACGCCGGACGCGCGCCGCGCGCTCAATCTTTCGGCTGGCATCGCCGAGCTAGAGCCGATCGCCGGCCTGCCGTCCGATGTGGGGCGGCAGATATTCGGCCGCAGCCGCGAGCGCGACCTGCGGCCGCCGCTGTTGACCGCGGCGCTGCTCCTGGCGCTCGTTGATCTCGTCATCGCCTACGCGCTGCGCGGCCTGCTGCGCCGGCGCCCGGCGCGGATCGCCGGCCTCGTGGTGCTGGTAGCGCTGGCGCTCCCAGCGGCGGCGCGGGCCGACGACGCCTTCGTCATACGCGCTACCGCCGAATTGCATCTGGCCTATGTGCGCACCGGGGACGAGGCGGTCGATGCGGAGAGCCGGGCTGGGCTCGTGGGATTGGGCAATGCGCTCAACCGGCGCACCGCGGTCGAGACCGGCGCGCCACTCGCGGTCGATATCGAAGCCGATGATCTGATCTTCTTTCCGCTCATCTACTGGCCGGTGACCGCCAACGAGTCGCCGCCTTCGCCCGCCGCAGTCGAGCGCATCAACCGCTATCTCGAAACCGGCGGCACGATCCTGTTTGACACCCGCGACGGCGACGAACAGTCGCCGGGCCCGTTCGGCGGCGCCGCGGTCGCGGCCGAGCGGCTGCGCCGGCTGACCGCCGGGATCAAGATGCCGGCGCTGGTGCCGATCCCGCCCGACCACGTCCTGACCAAATCCTTCTATTTGATGCACGACTTCCCGGGCCGCTGGGATGCTGGGACCTTGTGGGTCGAGCCAGTCGCCGACCACGTCAATGACGGAGTGTCGAGCGTCATCGTCGGCGCCGACGACTGGGCCGGCGCCTGGGCGGTCGACGCGAACGGCCAGCCCCTCTACGCCGTGGTGCCGGGCGGCGAGGAGCAGCGCGAAATGGCGCTGCGCTTCGGCATCAACCTCGTCATGTACGTGCTGACCGGAAATTACAAGGCCGACCAGGTGCACGTGCCGGCAATCCTGGAACGGCTCGGCCAGTGAGCAGCAACGGCTTCTTGCTCGCCGCCGCACCGCTGCTGCCGTGGCCGGCAATTGCGCTGCTGGCGCTCTGCGGCCTCTTGATCCTCGGCTTTGGCCTGCTGCGCCGTGCGCCGGGGCTGGGTTGGCGAACGCTGGCGATCGCGGTGCTGCTCGCTGCCTTGGTCAACCCGTCGCTGATCGAGCAGCAACGCACCCCGCGACGCGACGTCGCCATCATTGTCGTCGACCAATCGCCGAGCCAGAGCATCGGTCACCGCCGCCAAGCGACCGAGAACGCATTGGCGGCGATCAAGCGCCGTCTCGCCCACGAGCCCGACCTCGAGCTGCGAGTGGTCCGGACGGGGGCGGCCGCGGCCGGCGCCGGGGACCAGGGGACGCGGCTGTTTGCAGCGCTCGACCGGGCAATGTCCGATGTGCCGCGCCAGCGCCTCGCCGGCGTCGTGATGATCACCGACGGAGAGGTCGACGATGTCCCGCACGGCGCCGCCAAAACCCTGGCGCAGGCCGTCGGCGCGCCGCTGCACGTGCTGCTTTCCGGTCGGCCCGGCGAGGCCGACCGGCGGCTCGTCGTCGCCCATGCGCCGAGCTTCGGTCTGGTCGGCAAGCAGGTGAAGCTGATCATCCGGGTCGAGGACCTGCCCGAAAGCGCTGCCGAAAAGGCCGGCGAGGATCCGGACGACGCCGAGGTGACCTGGCGCAAGGACGGCGGCGCGCTGCAAACGGTCATGGTCCCGGTCGGCCGAGACGTGCCGCTCCCGGTCGCGATCGAGCACGGCGGCCCCAACGTGCTGGAGCTCGCGGCGGCACCCGGCCCGCATGAGCTGACCCTGGTCAATAACCGCGCCGTCGTCGTCGTCAACGGCGTGCGCGACCGCTTGCGCGTGCTGCTGGTCACCGGCGAGCCCTATGCCGGCGAGCGCGTTTGGCGCAACATTCTCAAATCCGATCCGTCGGTCGACCTTGTTCATTTCACGATCCTGCGCCCGCCGGAAAAGCAGGACGACACGCCGATCCGCGAATTGTCGCTGATAGCCTTTCCGATCCGCGAGCTGTTCGACACCAAGCTCGACGATTTCGATTTGATTATCTTCGATCGCTACAGTCGGCGCGGGCTGATTCCGCAGGCCTATCTGGAAAATGTCGTGCGCTACGTGCGCAACGGCGGCGCCTTTCTCGAAGCCGCCGGTCCCGGCCATGGCACGAGGATGAGCCTGTCGCGCACGCCTCTGGGGCAGATCCTGCCGGCCGAACCGACCGGGACGGTGTACGAGGAGGGGTTCAAGCCGCAGCTGACCGATCTCGGCCGCCGCGATCCGGTAACCGAGGGCTTGCCGGGGGCCGGCCCGCGCGGTGGACAACCGAGCTGGGGGCGATGGTTCCGTCAAGTCGATGCGCGGGTCCACCGCGGCGTCACGCTGATGAACGGCGACCGCGGCGATCCGCTCCTGGTGCTCGATCGGGTCGGCAAGGGGCGGGTGGCGCAGCTCCTATCCGACGAGATGTGGTTCTGGGCGCGCGGCTTCGAAGGCGGCGGCCCGCAGGCCGAGCTGCTGCGCCGGCTCGCTTATTGGCTGATGAAGGAGCCCGATCTCGAGGAGAACGAGTTGCGCGCAACGGTCGACGGCAACCGCCTCGAGGTGACGCGCCAATCACTGGACCCCGACGATCGCGCGGTCACGGTGACAGCCCCCGACGGGTCGAGCCGCAGCCTGAAGCTGATGCCGACCCATGGCGGGCTCAGCACCGGCAGTCTGGCGATCGATCAGATGGGTCTTTACCGGATCACCGAGGGCAGCCGCACCGCGCTCGCCGCGGCCGGGCCGCTCAACCCGGTCGAGTTCGCCGATGTCCGCACCACGGCGAAAAAGCTAGCGCCGGTGGTCGCCGCGACCGGCGGCGGCATCTTCTGGATCGGCAGCGGCAAGGTGCCCGAGATCCGCCGCGTCGCGCCGGATCGGGCAGCGGTCGGCAACAACTGGATGGGATTTCGCGCCAATGGCGATTATACCGTAACCGGGTTCAGCGAGACGCCGCTGCTGCCGGCGGTGGCTGCCTTGCTGCTGATCGCCGGCGGGCTATTGGTCGCGTGGCGGCGCGAGGGCCGGTAAACCGGTCGGGTCGGGTCGATGGTGGGTGTTCGTGCTGAGAAGGGTTCTGGCGCCGTTGCACCCGGACGGGCTGAAATTCGTCCTGGGCGCGGCCGTGGCGACATTGCTGCTGTTTCTGCTGTGGGCGCCGGCGGGGTGGGTCGCGGCCGCGGCCACCCTATGGATGATGTACTTTTTTCGCGACCCCTGGCGGGTGACGCCGCGGCGCGAGAGGCTGCTGGTGAGCCCGGCCGACGGCATCGTGATCTCACTGACGCCGGCCCCGCCGCCGCCCGAGCTCGGCATGGGCGATGGCGGCTTCGTGCGCATCGGGATCTTCCTGAACATCTTCGACGTGCACGTCACCCGCGCCCCGATCGCCGGCCGCGTTGTGGCCTTGCGCTATTCCAAGGGCCGTTTTATCAACGCGAGCCGCGAGGAGGCGAGCCTCAGCAACGAGCGAATGGCGATCCGCCTCGCCCCGGCCGAGGGTCCGGAGATCGCCTATGTCCAGGTCGCCGGCCTCGTCGCCCGCCGCATCGTGTGCGATCTGCGCGAGGGCCAGCGCGTCGCCGCCGGACAGCGGATGGGCATCATCCGCTTCGGCTCGCGGGTCGACGTTTACTGTCCGCCGCCTTATGTTCCGCTGGTCGTCGCCGGACAGCGGATGGTGGGTGGCGAAACCGTCCTTGCCGACTGCTTGGTGCAAGAGCCGCCGCGGCACGGCGTGGCGCAATGAGAAAGCGGCCGATCGCCGTCGCAGGAGCCGGGATTTGCCGATGAGATCGGGCCGGATGCGCCGGCCGCGGCGAGGCAGGCTTTCCGACCTGTCGCTCAACCGCATGGTGCCGAACGTGCTGACCTTGCTGGCGCTGTGCGCCGGCATGACCGCGATCCGTTTTGCGATGAACGCCAACTTCATCGGCGCCGTGTTTGCGATCATCGTCGCCGGCATCTTCGACGGGCTCGACGGACGCATCGCCCGGCTGCTCCATTCGACTTCGAGCTTCGGCGCCGAACTCGACAGCCTGTCGGACTTCGTCAGCTTTGGCGTGGCCCCGGCGGCGGTTCTTTATCTGTGGACGATGTCGGGATTGCGCGGGCTCGGCTGGGCGATTGTGCTGTTCTACGCGGTATGCTGCGCGCTGCGGCTGGCGCGCTTCAACACCGAGATCGGCAGCGATCGGCCGGCCTACGCCGCGCTGTTCTTTTCCGGAGTGCCGGCGCCGGCCGGAGCCGGACTCGTGATGGTACCGATGTTCCTCAGCTTCGGATGGGGCGACTGGCTGTTCCGCTCGCCCTATCTGAACGCAGTAACGGTGACCGGCGTCGCCTTGTTGATGGTCAGCAAGGTGCCGACCGTGTCGCTGAAGCGGATCCGCGTGCCGCATCACCTGGTGGTGCCGAGCCTGCTGGGCGTTGGCCTGTTGGCAGCTTTTGTCACGACCGTGCCATGGCTGACCTTGACCGTGGTCGGCATCGCCTATGTGGGGTCGATCCCGCTGACGATCCGGGCCTACGACCGCGCCCGCCGCGCTGCCGAGGCGCGCCGCAACGCTCCGAGCGATATTGCGGCGCCCGGACCTTTGCCCGGTCCCGGCTATCCCTTGGACGAGGGGCGCGCGCCGGCCGGCCAATGGCGGCACTGAGCAACTCGGCGCTTGCGAGCCCCGGTGCCGACACGTGTCGATGTCCGCTTTTGATTGCGCTATGCCGCAGCCGGCCGATAAGCTCGCCGGTATTCTGGGCGGCCGCCAGGCCGTCGCCACCCGAAGGAGCACAGCGATGCCAGTCAAAGCCGGGGTCATTCGCGCCGGAGCGCGCACCACTAGGCGGGGCGCTGCCGAGACCTTCACCGGCGTCGTCTTTCAGGATCCGGTGATCACCGCCGAGGCGCCGTCGCGCATGGGCGGATCGGTCGTGACCTTTACCCCGGGCGCCCGCACCGCCTGGCACTCACACCCGGTCGGCCAAACTCTCTTCTGCCTGTCCGGGGTCGGCCGGATCTGCTTCAAGGGAGAAAAGCCGCAAGTGCTGAACCCAGGCGATACGGTCAACATCCCGCCCGATACGCTGCATTGGCACGGTGCGGCGCCCGACCGGCTGTTTGCGCATCTGGCCTTGTCGGAAGCCGGCGAGCGGGGCCAAGGCACCCAATGGGGCCCGCACGTCAGCGACGCCGAATACACCGCCGAAGTCGCCCACTGATCTGAACCGACCCACGCCGTCGCCCGCCCGAGCGAGCGGCCGCGAGGTCAACCCGCCGCGCAGAACCTGGCGCAGGCTGCATCCCAGGGTTCCCGGTGTGGCCGCCGCGACCATTCTGTCGATCTCCCGCGAGAATCGCGCGGTCGAGCTTGGGGTGCCCGGGAGGGATCGAACTCCCGGAATTTCTGCGCTCCAGGAGCGGGCGGCGCAGCGGCTGGGGTGTTCACCAGGACGGCGGCGGGGTAGGCTGGGTGTCCCGGAACGGGATAGCGGCAGGGTTCGATGCTCGATGTTTTGCCTGAGGCGGCGGTGCCGCAGCCGGTCCGGCTTGCGGACTATCGGCCGCCCGAGTTTCTGATCGACACCGTCGATCTTGTCGTCGAGTTGGACGATGCGGCGACGGTGGTCAAGTCGCGGCTCGGCATCCGCCGCAACCCGGCGGGGTCGGACCCGAAAGCGGCGCTCGAACTCGACGGCGAGGAGTTGACGCTGGTGAGGGTGGCGCTCGACGGCCTGGCGCTGGGGCCGAACCGCTACCGGCTGCCGGCCGAGGGCGGGCTCGTCATCGACGAGGTGCCGGACGCGTTCACCCTCGAAATCGAGACGCGGATCGACCCGGCGCGCAATACCGCGCTCTCCGGACTCTACATGTCGGGCGGCAATTTCTGCACCCAATGCGAGCCCGAGGGGTTCCGCCGGATCACCTATTTCATCGATCGGCCCGATGTGATGGCGCGGTACTCGACGACGATCGTCGCCGACAAGACGCGGTTTCCGGTGCTGCTGTCGAATGGCAACCCGGCCGGCTCGGGCGCGGCCGAGGCGCAACGGCACTGGGCGAGATGGATCGATCCGCACCCAAAGCCCTCGTATCTGTTCGCGCTAGTCGCCGGCGATCTGGTCGCGGTACGCGACCATTTCACCACTCGCGGGGGTCGCGAGGTGGCGCTGGCGATCTGGGTCAGGCGCGGCGACGACGACAAGTGCGGCCACGCGATGGCCTCTCTGAAGAAGGCGATGGCCTGGGACGAAGAGGTGTTCGGACTCGAATACGATTTGGATGTGTTCAACATCGTCGCGGTCAGCGACTTCAACATGGGGGCGATGGAGAACAAGGGGCTTAACATATTCAATACACGCTATGTGCTGGCCAAGCCCGAGACCGCGACCGACGCCGATTACCAGGCGATCGAGGCGGTGATCGCCCACGAATACTTCCACAACTGGACCGGCGACCGGGTCACCTGCCGCGACTGGTTTCAGCTCTCGCTGAAGGAAGGGCTGACGGTGTTCCGCGACCAGGAATTCTCGGCCGATCAAGGGAGCCGGGCGGTCAAGCGCATCGGCGAGGTGCGCACCCTCCGGGCGATCCAGTTTCCCGAGGATGATGGGCCGCTGGCGCACCCGGTGCGGCCGGAAAGCTATTTGCGCATCGACAATTTTTATACGCCGACGGTCTACAATAAGGGCGCCGAGCTGGTGCGGATGATCCAGACCCTGATCGGCCGGGATGGGTTCCGCCGCGGCATGGACCTCTATATCGCGCGGCACGACAACCATGCGGCGACGATCGAGGATTTTGTCGCGGCGATGGAAGATGCCGGGGCGGTCGATCTCGGCCGCTTCAAATTGTGGTACCAGCAGGCCGGGACGCCCGAACTCACCTTCGAGGATGTGTGGGACCCGACCGCCAACACCTATGAGTTGACCGTGGCGCAGCAGGTGCCGCCGACCCCGGGGCAGCCACACAAGGCGCCGATGCTGATGCCGCTGGCGATCGGCCTGCTCGGCCCCGACGGCGGCGAGCTGCCGGCCCGGCTGGCCGGCGAGAGCGCGGCGCCGGCCGGGACGCGGGTGCTCAGATTGGCTGAGAAGCGGCAGAGCTTTCGCTTTGTCGACCTGCCGGCGATGCCGGTGCCCTCCTTGCTGCGCGGCTTTTCGGCGCCCGTCAAATTGATCGGCGTGGCGCTCGACCGGCTGAAGTTTCTGGCGGTGCACGACCCCGACCCGTTCGCCCGCTGGGAGGCGGGGCAGGAGGTCGCGGCCCGCGCGCTGTTCGACCGAACCGAGGCGTTTCGCCGCGCCGCGGAGCTTGGCCAGGGTGGGGCCGAGCCGGCGCCGCTCGACCCCGATCTGGTCGCAGCAATGCGCCGCAGCCTCGCCGATGCCGGGCCGGACCCGGCCTTTGCCGCCGAGGTGCTGGCCTTGCCGACCGAGGCGTTTCTCGCCGACCGGATGGTGGTGGCCGACGTCGACGCGGTGCATTGGGCGCGGGAGACTGCACGAGCCGAGATCGGCCGGGCGTTGCGGGCAGAATTCGCCGCCGGCTACCGGTCGCTGGCCGATGCCGGCCCGTACCGGATCGACGGTGCGGCGATCGGGCGGCGGGCGTTGCGCAACGCCTGCCTGGCCTATGTCGCCGCCGCCGACCCTGCTCATGGCGCGGCACTGGCCAAGGCGCAGTTCGACCTCGCGGCCAACATGACCGATGTATTGGCGGCCTTGTCGGTGCTGGCCGACCTCAACCGGCCGGAGCGGGGCGAGGCACTGTCCCGGTTTTTTGCCATCTGGCAGCACGACCCGTTGGTTATCGACAAATGGTTCAGCCTGCAGGCGCGCTCGGCACTGCCGCAAACCGTGGAGCGGGTGCGCGAGTTGGCCGCCGATCCGGCCTATGACCGCCGCAACCCGAATCGGGTGCGGGCCTTGGTCGGCGCCTTTGCCCAAGGCAATCCAGTGCGCTTTCACGACCCGAGCGGTGCGGGCTATGCCTTTCTCGCCGACGAGGTCATCGCCATCGACCCGACGAACCCGACGACAGCCGCACGTCTGGTGCAGCCGCTCGGGATGTGGCGCCGGCAGGATAGGGCGCGCCAGGGCTTGATGCGGCGCGCGCTCGAACGCGTCCTCGCCACTCCCGGCCTCAGCAAGAACACCTTCGAGATGGTGTCGAAGAGCCTAGCATAGCGGCCTTCTGCGGCGGCGGGCAAGGAGAAGAACGGCGGTGGATAGCGGGCTCGAAGGGGTGGTCGCCGCGGAGACGGTGCTGAGCCACAGCGATGGCGCGCGCGGGATCATGTGGGTGCGCGGCCACACGCTCGACGAACTGGTCGCCGATTACGGCTACGAGGGCGCGGTCGCCCTGTTGTGGGAGGGTTTTGCCGGCGACGGGTTGAGCCGCGCTGCGGTCCGCGATGCGCTCGGCGAGGGCCGGGTCGAGGCTTTTGCCCGGATCGGCGACTGGCTCGACCTCGCCGCCCGGCGGCCGTTGCCCCAGGGCGTGCGGCTGGCCCTGGCCCAATTGCCCGAGGACAGCGCGCCGGCGGCGATCCTGGGATTATTGCCGGTGGCGATCGCGGCGCTGTTGCGGACGCGGCGCGGCGACGCTCCGGTTGCTCCCGACCCCGCTCTCGGCACCGCCGCCGATCTCCTGCGCATGGTGCATGGCGCGCCGGCGAGCGCGACCATGGCCGAGGCGCTCGACGCCTACCTGACGGTGGTGATCGATAACGGGCTCAATGCCTCGGCCTTTACCGCGCGGGTCATCGCCTCGACCCGGGCCTCGCTGGTCGGCGCGGCACTCGGGGCCTGGTGCGCGTTTGCCGGGCCGTTGCACGGCGGCGCGCCGGGGCCGACTCTCGACTTGCTCGACGCGCTGGCAGCAAGCGACGACATCGACGGCTCGATCGAGCGGAAGTTGGCCGCCGGCGAGCGGCTGATGGGCTTTGGCCATCGGGTGTTTCGCGACGGCGACCCGCGTGCCGTGGCGTTGCGCCGTGCGATGCAGCGACTGGGGCCGGGTGCGGGCCGGCTCGCCTTTGCCGCCGAAATCGAGGCGCGCGTCGGCGCGGTGTTCGCCCAACTCAAGCCCGGACGGCCGCCCTTGCAGTCCAACCTCGAGATCAACGCGGCGCTGCTGCTCGACGCGGTCGGCTTTCCGCGCGAGGCGTTCACCCCGGTTTTTGCCGTTGGCCGGGCGCCGGGCTGGCTCGCCCATGCGATGGAGCAGCAGCAAAGTGGCCGGCTGATCCGTCCGTCCTCCGCCTATGTCGGCCCGATCCCGACCGGAGCACGCCACCCGGACTGAGTGCGCGAGGCGTCTTGCATTTCGGGGCTTGCCGGGCGACGCTATGCGCTAACCCAATACCCGTATCGGGCGAGCAGGAGAGAAGCCGTGAACGATATCGCACCATCGCGCTACAAGTGGGTGGGGACCCGGCCGATCCGTCCGGATGGCGTGCCCAAGGTCACCGGCCGGGCCATGTATGGCGCCGACCTAGCGATGGCCGGGGCGCTCTACGGCAAGATCGTTCGCTCGCCGCACGCGCACGCCCGGATCCGCTCGATCGACGCATCGAAGGCGCTGGCTCTGCCGGGGGTCAAGGCCGTCGTGACTTCGGCCGATTTCCCGGACCATAAATTCGAATATGTCGGGCCGGAGCGGGTGGCGCAGAATTTCTGGCACATCACCCGCAATGTCATGGCCCGCGAAAAGGCCCTCTACGAGGGCCATGCGGTCGCCGCCGTCGCCGCGGCCAGCCGCTCCGTCGCCGAAGAGGCGGCGGCGCTGATTGAGATCGACTACGAGGTCTTGCCGCATGTGATCGATGTCGATGAGGCGATGGCGCCCGACGCGCCCCTGCTGTTCGAGGACATGATTACCCGCGGGGTCGAGCCGACACCGACCAAACCGTCCAATGTTTCGAAGCGCCTCGAATTTGCGCTGGGCGATCTCGACAAGGGCTTTGCCGAGGCGGATTTCATCGTCGAAAAGGAATTCAAGACCGCGGCGGTGCACCAAGCCTACATCGAGCCGCATGCCACGATCGCCAAGGTCGAGGCCGACGGTCAGACCGAGATCTGGGCGTCGAGCCAAGGGCACTTTGTGGTCCGCGCGCTGACTGCGAAGCTGCTCGGGATGCCGGTCGGCGATGTCCGGGTCAACCCGGCCGAGATCGGCGGCGGGTTTGGCGGCAAGACCGTGGTCTATCTCGAGCCGGTGGCCGCGGCGTTGTCGAAAAAGGCCGGGCGCCCGGTCAAGATCGTGATGAGCCGCGACGAGGTGTTCAAGGCCTCGGGCCCGACCTCGGGCGCCTCGATGTGGGTCAAGATCGGGATTAAGAAGGACGGCACCCTGACCGCCGCCGACGGCGTCTTCAAATTTCAGGCCGGCGCGTTCCCAGGTTCGCCGGTCATGAATGCGTGTCTGTGCGCGTTCGCCCCCTACAACATTCCCAACGCCCGCACGGTCGGCTACGACGTTGTCTGCAACCGGCCCAAAGCCGCGGCCTATCGGGCGCCAGGCTCCCCGATCTCGGCCTTCGCCGTCGAGAGCGCGCTCGACATCCTGGCCAAAAAAATCGGCATGGACCCGCTGCAATTGCGGCTTAAAAACGCGGCGCGGCCGGGGACGACGATGATCTACGGCCCGAAAATGAGCCATGGCGGCTATGTCGAAACGCTTGAAGCGTTGATCAATCATCCGCGCTATCAGGCGCCGCTGGGGCCGAACCAGGGGCGCGGTGTGGCCTCCGGCTACTGGTTCAACGGTGGCGGCGAATTGAGCGCCTCGGTGCAGATCAACGAGGACGGCACCGTCGTCGTCGCCACCGGCAGCCCGGACATCGGCGGCAGCCGGGCCTCGATGGCGCTGATGGCGGCCGAGACGCTCGGCGTCGACTATAGCCAAGTGCGCTCGATCGTCGCCGATACCGCCTCGATCGGCTACACCCACGTGACCGGCGGCTCGCGGGTCACCTTTGCCACCGGCATGGCAATCGTCGAGGCGAGCAAGAAGGTGGTCGACGAATTGCGCAAGCGGGCCGCGGTGATCTGGGACGTCGATGTCGAGGGCGTCGTTTGGGAAGATGGCAAGGCCAAACCCGCCAGCACCAATGTTGGCGATTTCGCGCCCTTGTCGCTGAAGGAACTGGCCGCCAAGAAGGCGCTGACCGGTGGCCCGATCGGCGCCCACGCCTCGGTCAACGCCGGCGGCCAGGCGCCCGGCTTCACGACCCAGTTCTGCGACGTCGAGGTCGATCCCGAAACCGGCCGGGTGACGGTGCTGCGGTTCGTCGCCGCCCAGGATGTCGGCACGGCGATCCATCCGAGCTATGTCGAAGGCCAGATCCAGGGCGGGGTCGCCCAGGGTATCGGCTGGGCGTTGAACGAGGAATATATCTACGACGCGAGGGGACGGCTCGATAACGCCGGCTTTCTCGATTATCGCTGCCCAGTCGCATCGGATTTGCCGATGATCGAGGCGGTGCTGGTCGAGGTGCCGAACCCGGCTCACCCCTACGGCGCCAAAGGGGTCGGCGAGGTCAATATCTGCGCGCCGATGGCGGCAATCGCCAATGCCATCGACGATGCGATTGGCCGGCGTCTGACCGAATTGCCGATGTCGCCGCCCAAAGTGCGCGCCGCCCTCGACGCGGGTGCTGCTGAATAGACAATGACCCACGCCCATCCCCTCCTCCACCTGCGGGGGAGGGTTAGGGTGCGGGCGATAGTGAGCGAGGCGATTACCTCGGAAGGAGCCGATTTATGGCCGCGCGGGTGGTGTTGTCCGGGGGGTTCAGCCGCCGCTATACCGGCGGCGTTCGCGAGTTCGAGGTCGAGGCGAAAAGCCTGCGCGGCGTGATCAAGGAACTGGACCGGCGCTATCCTGGGCTCGGCGAGCATCTGGAGGAAGAAACCACAGTTGCGATCGACGGCGAGATCCACGAGGTCGGCTATTTGCAGCCGCTAAAGCAGGGCAGCGAAGTCTTCTTCATCCCGAAGCTCGAAGGCGGCTGAGCCTGCGCCCCCGCATGTCTGGAGCTGGCGGTCGTGAATCGTCCGCAGCAGCGCTGCTTCTGATGCTCGGGCTCGGCGGGTGCGGCCTCGGCGGACCCGCGCACGGCCCGCCGCCGCCTAACGCCGAGGCGGTTGTCGACATGGGTTTCGAGAGCTTCAGCCCGGAATCCATCACCATCCGGCCCGGTGGACTAGTGGAATGGCGCAATGGCTCGCTGATCACCCACACCGTCACCGATGATCCGAAACTGGCCGGGAAGCCAGCGGATTCGACGCTTCCGGCCGGCGCCTCTGCCTTCAACTCCGGTGATATCCCGGCCGGCCAGATTTATACGCACAGCTTCGAGGTCCCCGGCACCTATCACTACTTCTGCATGCACCACGAGGGGGACGGCATGCTGGGCACGGTGATCGTCGAATCCCGCTGAAGGCGCTATTCCGGATCGAAATCCTCGGGCTGGAGCGCGATCGGGACGCCGTGCGGGGTGCGCCGGGCAGCGTGCTCCCAGGCGGCGCGGGTGCGGGCAAGTACCGCGGGGTCGGCGGCGGCCTTTGCGGCGGCGAGGCGTTCAAGCGCGGCGAGCCAGTGACGGTAGTAGGTGTCGCCGGTGTCGGGGTCGCCGGCTTCCTGGGCGAGCTTGATCTCGTCGGCGAGGGCGGCGGCCCATTCGGCCCAGGTAAAGAGGCCGCACTCGTATAACGCCAGGGCCATGGCGAAGGCGTGGGCCTCCCAGGGTGCGCGAAACACCGGGCCATCCGGGCCGAGGTGAAGGCTCGGAATAGCGGCGGCGAGCCGGCCGATGTTGCTCATCGCGGGGCGCTCATGCCGGGTCAAGGTAGGGTTCGAACGCCTCGATCGACACCGTGATCGCCGGGTCGGCCGCCTCGCCCCACAATTCGCGCGCCGAAAAGACCACCGTATAAAGCCATTGCGGGTCGTCGCCGGCCCCGCGCGCCGCGCTGTCGGGGAAGGCATGAGCGCCACGGACCGCCTCGACCGTGCCGGTTTTGCCGCGGGCATAGCGCGGCAGGCGGGTGTGGGTCTCGGGGTTGATGTTTCTGGTGCGCACCCGGTCACCCGGCTTGAAGCGCGCCGCGGTGTTGGTCGGGCGGGCAAAGTCACCGCGGATCAGGGTTTTCTCGACGTCGGCCTCGGTCAGAGTGCGCGGCAGGGCGGCGCCGGGGCGCAGCGAACGGCCAGCGGCGATCTCGTCGGGGCCGACGAGGCCGCGCTGCAGCAGCCGGCTTTCGAGGCCGAGAAACCAGCGCCGGTAATAGGACGAGCCAAGATAGTCGAGCGGCGGCAAGGCTTCGAGGGCGGCGCGGCCGGCGTCGATCGTCCACAGCCGGGTAAAGCCGATCGCCCGCTGCATCGCCAGTACACGGCCTTCCCAATGCTGGTGAAAGGGCGGCTCGTCGGGCTCGGGCTCGACCGGGCCAAAGCCGTGCATTCCTCCCATATCATGGATCGAGTTGGTCATGCCGCGGCGGTTTCGTGCGGCGCAGCGGCGAGGCCGGTGCCGATCATGCTGTCACGGGTGACCAGGGCGGCGAGCCGCTCCCCGCTCCACCCCTCGGTGCCGGCGGGCCGCATCGGCAGCACCAAAAACCGGGTCTCGGCGGTCGAATCCCAGACCCGGATCCGGGTCGCGGGCGGGAGAGTCACGCCGAAATCGGCGAGCACGCCCCTCGGGTCGATCACCGCGCGCGAGCGGTAGGCCGCGGATTTGTACCAGGTCGGCGGCAGGCCCAGCACCTCCCATGGATAGCATGAGCACAAGGTGCAGACGACAAGGTTGTGGGTGGCTGGGAGGTGGGTGGCAGGCGTGTTCTCGACCGCGATCAGGTGGCTGCCGACCGGGCTTTGGTGGCCCAGCGAATTGGCCGCCTCGGTTGCGTCGGCCAGGAGCCGGCGCTTGAATGCGGGATCAACCCAAGCGCGGGCCACGATGTGGGCACCGATATGCGGGCCGATCCGGGTCTCGAACGCCTCGACGATGCGGTCGAGCGCCGCAGGATCGACATAGCCCTTGTCGACAAGGATCGTCTCCAGCGCCCGCACCCGCACCTCCATTTCGGACAATTCAGAGCCGGAGGTGTGCGGATGAGGGTGGGCATGGTGGTCGAGCATCGCCGCTCCTCGTTAGGGTGCTCGATGCTATGGCCAAAGTGGTCATAAGTCGAGACCAGCGCCAGGCGGCGATTCCGCCGCCGGATCTGTTCCCACGTTATACGCGCCTCGACTTCGTTTAGAGCCGACACAATTGGCGAAGACGGTGCGGACGGTTTAAGGGCCAGAGCTGCCGGACGAAGCCGACCACTCTCGAATTTGGCCGGGGCTGCTGTTATATGTCGGCGCATGGTCATGCATCGCGCCTGGACATCGCGAATTACTGGCCCGGTCCTCGTCTGAGGATCGGGGGCGCTGTCGCTTTCCTAATTTCACCCAGGGATTCACGATGCCGACAGATTATCGTCCGACCGTCTTTTTGCCCAGAACCCAATTCCCGATGCGGGGCGATCTGCCGAAGCGCGAGCCGGTAATCCTGGAGCGATGGGCGGCGATGGACCTTTATCGCCGGCTGCGCGAAACCGCGGCTGGACGCGAGAAATTCGTGCTGCATGACGGCCCGCCCTATGCCAACGGCCATCTCCATATCGGCCACGCACTGAACAAGATCTTGAAGGACGTGGTCAACCGCTCGCAGCAGATGCTGGGCAAGGATGCGCCCTATGTGCCGGGCTGGGACTGCCACGGCCTGCCGATCGAATGGATGATCGAAGAGAAATACCGGGCGCGGAAGATGTCGAAGGACATGGTCCCGGCCGACCAGTTCCGCCGCGAATGCCGCGAGTTCGCGGCGCATTGGATCGCGGTGCAGAAGGCCGAGTTCGAGCGGCTCGGCGTCGTCGGCGACTGGGCCAACCCCTATACCACGATGGCCTATTCGGCCGAGGCGCAGATCGTCCGCGAGATCGGCAAGTTTCTGGTCAATGGCGGCCTCTACCGCGGTTCGAAGCCGGTGTTGTGGTCGGTGGTCGAGCAGACCGCGCTGGCCGAGGCCGAGGTCGAGTATCACGACCACAAATCGACGACCGTATGGGTGCGGTTTCCAATTGTCGGCACCGGGCTGCCGGCCTTGGCCGACGCGGCGGCGTTGATCTGGACGACAACGCCGTGGACCCTCCCCGGCAACCGCGCGATCGCGTTCAGCCCGGCGCTCGAATACGTGGCAATGCGGGTCGATCGGGCGGCCGAGGGCGGCCGGGCGCAGTCGGGCGAGACGCTGCTGGTCGCCGCATCCCTGGCCGACGCCGTCGCGGCCGGCACCGGGATCGAAACCTATTCCGTGGTCGACCGCTTTCCCGGCGCCGCCCTCGCCGGGACCGTCGCGCGCCATCCGCTCGCGGGTCAAGGCTACGAGTTTGAGGTGCCCTTGCTGGCTGCGGACTTTGTCGCCTCCGACCAGGGGAGCGGCCTCGTCCACATCGCGCCGGGCCATGGCGCCGACGATTTCGAA
The DNA here is from genome assembly GCA_963755435.1 of uncultured Alphaproteobacteria bacterium. GTDB lineage: Bacteria > Pseudomonadota > Alphaproteobacteria > ATCC43930 > CGMCC-115725 > AP-15. The sequence goes on along the minus strand of CAVWJX010000003.1, from coordinate 878,628 downwards.
TTGGGCCAGGCCAATGGCCTGCCGGTGCCGGACACTGTCGGACCGGACGGGGTCTATCTGCCAGGGGTACCGCTGTTCGCCGGCCGGGCGGTCTATCGGCCGGACGGCAAACCCGGAGACGCCAACGAGGCGGTGATCGCCGCGGTCGACGCCAAGGGCGGCCTGCTGGCGCGCGCCAGCCTCACGCATTCCTATCCGCATTCGTGGCGGTCGAAGGCGCCGCTGATTTTCCGCAACACGCCCCAATGGTTCATCAGCATGGCGGCGAATGGCCTGCGCGAGAAGGCCTTGGCGGCGATCGCCGAAACACGCTGGGTCCCGCCGCAAGCGCGCAACCGGATCGAGGCGATGGTCGCCGCCAAGCCCGATTGGTGCGTCTCGCGCCAGCGTGCCTGGGGCGTGCCGATCGCGGTCTTCACCCACCGCGACACTGGCGAGCCCTTGCGCGATGGGGCGGTGGTCGAGCGCGTCGCCGCCGCGGTCGAACGCCATGGCTCGGATGTCTGGTTCAGCGTCGATGCGCGGGAGTTCCTCGGCAACGCCTATGACCCGTCGGAATGGGAAAAGGTCACCGACATCATCGAGGTATGGTTCGATTCGGGCTCGACGCACGCCTTTGTCCTCGAGCAGCGGCCAGAGCTCAAATGGCCGGCCTCGCTCTATCTGGAAGGCTCGGACCAGCATCGCGGCTGGTTCAACTCCTCGTTGATCGAAGCCTGCGGCACCCGAGGTCGGGCGCCATACGACGCGGTCCTGACCCATGGCTTCGTGCTCGACGAAGAAGGTCGCAAAATGTCGAAATCGCTCGGCAACGTGGTCGCGCCCCAGGACGTCATGCAGCAGAGCGGCGCCGACATTCTGCGGCTCTGGGTAGTAGGCTCGGATTATTCTGAGGATCTGCGCATCGGCCCCGAGATCCTCAAGCGGCAGAGCGATATCTATCGCCGGCTGCGCAACACGTTGCGTTATCTCCTGGGCGCGCTCGACGGCTTCGCGCCAGCCGAGCGGGTCAGCGTCGAGGCGGTCGGGATCGGGGTTGGCGGGGTCGAGATGCGCGGCGGCGAGGCGTTGCCGGAGCTCGAGCGCTGGGTGCTGCACCGCCTGGCAGAGCTCGACAGGCTCGTGCGGCGCTCGATCGAGGCATTCGATTTTCATGGTATGTTTACCGCACTCTATAATTTCTGCGCGCTCGATCTCTCCGCATTCTATTTCGACGTGCGCAAGGACCGGCTCTATTGCGACGCACCCGGCGATATTCGCCGGCGGGCGGTGCGCACCGTGCTCGACCTGACCTTCGACCGCCTGGTGCGCTGGCTGGCTCCGATCCTGTGCTTTACCGCCGAGGAAGCCTGGCTCGCGCGGCACGGCGATACACCACAGCGCAGCATTCATCTCGAATTGTACACTCGGACGCCGCAGAGCTGGCTCGATCCGACGCTCGGCGAGCGCTGGGCCGAACTGCGCGAACTGCGCCGGGTAGTGACCGGCGCGATCGAGGTCGAGCGCGGCGCCAAGCGGCTAGGGTCGAGCCTGCAGGCCGCCGTCGAGGTGTTCGCGCCAGAGCGCCTGGCCGGCCTGGCCCGCGGGATCGATCTGGCCGAGCTGTGCATCACCTCGGCCGCAACCTTGCGCACCGGTCCGGTTCCCGAGGACGCCTTTACCCTGCCCGATGTGGCCGGTATCGGGGTCCGGGTGTGGTTGGCGCCGGGCCAGCGCTGCGAGCGCTGCTGGCGGGTGCTGCCTGAAGTTGGGGGGGTCCCGGACCACTCCGATCTCTGTCGTCGCTGCTCCGAAGTGGTCGACCCCGACACCGCCGGCGCGGCGACTGCGAGCGCGGGGTGATGCTGGCGCGCGGGCTCGCCGTCGCGGCAATCGTGGTGTTCCTCGACCAGCTCAGCAAAGCCGCCGTTCTCGGCCATTTCGCAGCCGGCGCGTATGACGGCGAGCGGCTCACCTCGTTTTTCAACCTCGTCCTCATCTACAACCGCGGGATCAGCTTCGGCTTGTTCAATGCCGGCGTCGGGAGCGGGACCGCGGCCAATGGGCTCCTCTTCTCGCTCGCCGCCGCTCTGATCGTGGCCGCGTTGATCTATTGGCTGCGCCGGGTGACAAGTCCGCTGCTTGCAGTCGCGATCGGGCTGATCATCGGCGGGGCGATCGGCAATGTCATTGACCGGATTCGGCTCGGCGCTGTCGTCGACTTTCTCGATTTCCATATCGGAGCGTGGCACTGGCCGGCATTCAACCTTGCCGACAGCGCGATCTGCATCGGCGTTGCGGCAATGTTGCTCGATGGCTTGCTTCTGCATCGCGAAGCGCGGTAAAGAGCGGGTGGGAGGGACTATTGCCATGATGCAGTATCGCCAGGTTCGCATTGCCAAACGCAGTCTTGTTTCGCTTTGCGTTGTCTCGTTGGCCGGAGCGTCGCTGCTTTCCGGCTGCTCCGATCTGAAGCAGGTGATCGGTCTCGATCCGCCACTCCCCGACGAGTTCGCAGTCGAGTCGCGGGCACCCTTGACGGTGCCGCCTGATTTCGATCTGCGCCCGCCGGAGCCTGGAGCGCCCCGACCGCAAGAAAAGACCGCCCAGCAGGATGCCGAGCAGGCGATCGACCAAGCCGGACCCGGTGGCCCGGGTAGCGAGGCCGCCGATCTGCGGCTGCGCGGCACCGGCGGTATTCCCGTTCTGGGCGCCAATCCGCAGGCGCCGGACCAGAATGCGATCGTCGGCTCGCAGAGCCTGTCGAACAAGCTTCTGACTACCAGCGACACCGGTGCGGCCGGGGCCACCGTCGAAAAGCGCGAAACGACCCCGCTGAAGGGAGTTTATTGAGCGCCGACGGCTTCTCAGCCAGCTGTTCCCGACCACCATCTCGCTGCCGGTCATGGCGATGAGCCAGTTCGATCTGTCCGGCCGGGTCGCGGTGGTCACCGGTGGCAATGGCGGGATCGGCCTCGGTATGGCCCGCGGGCTCGCCGAGGCGGGGGCCAAGATCGTCGTCGCGGCGCGCGACCCTGTGAAATCCGCAGCCGCGGTGGCCGATCTCGGTGGCGATGCCATCTTTGTCGCGCTCGAAATCGCCGAAGAGCGCTCATGCCGGACGATGGTCGAGGCCGCCCTCGGCCATTTCGGCCGGCTCGACATCCTCGTCAACAATGCCGGCATGTCGATCCGCAAGCCGGCTGAGACTTACAGCGCGGCTGAATGGCACGCGGTACTCGATACCAATTTGACCGGCGCCTTCCGTTGCGCCCAGGCCGCCCACCCGGCGATGAAGCAGGGCGGGGGCGGCAAAATCATCAACATCGGCTCGATGTATTCGATCTTTGGGGCGGCGTATGCGGTGCCTTATGCGGCGAGCAAGGGTGGCCTGGTTCAGTTGACCAAGTCGCTCGCCGCCGCCTGGGCCGCCGACAACATCCAGGTCAACGCGGTGCTGCCGGGCTGGATCGACACCGATTTGACCCGCAACGCGCGTCGGGAGGTCACCGGGCTGCACGATCGGGTGCTGGCCCGCACCCCGGCCGGGCGCTGGGGCCAACCCGAAGATTTGGCCGGCGTCGCCGTCTTTCTCGCCTCCTCCGCCGCCGACTTCATCACCGGTGCCGCGATCCCGGTCGATGGCGGCTTCTCCGCCTCGGCCTAGCACGCCGCGCGGCACGGAGCCGCACCGAGGTCCTCGGGTATCTGGCCGGTGCGCGCGGCCACTACGTCGCCGCCTGCACGCCGGAGCAGATCACCGCTCTGATCGAGGACTGGTGAGTTCCCCCGCCGATCTCCGCTCCGATCCGCGGCCCTCTACAGCCCCAGATAGAATTTGCGAACAAGCTCGTTGTTGTTGAGGGCTTCAGCTGATTTGCCCTCGAACGCGATGGCGCCGTGGACGATGACATAGCCGCGATCCGCGATGCGCACCGCCTGGTTGAAGTTCTGTTCGGCCATCAACACGGTGAGCTGGTAGCGCTCCCTCAGTTCCTCGATTTTTTCGATCGTGCGCTTGACCAGAACCGGCGCCAGGCCGACCGAGGGCTCGTCGATCAACAGGATCTTCGGCGCCGACATCAAGGCGCGGGCCAAGGCCAGCATCTGCTGCTCGCCGCCCGACATGCTGCCGGCGAGCTGGCGGCGCCGCTCGCGCAACACAGGAAAGGTCGCGTAGCAGCCATCGAGGTTGCCGGCGATCTCAGCTCGGGCCTTGGGGCGGAAGGCGCCGAGCAGCAGATTCTCCTCGACCGTCAGCTTCGGGAAGAGCCGCCTGCCCTCGGGCACCAGGGTGATCCCTAGATCGACGATCGCCTCGGTCGAGCGGCCGACGAGGTCATGCCGCGCGCCGTCGATGTCGGCAACGATCGACCCGGCCATCGGGCGGACCATACCCATGATGCATTTCATGACTGTGCTTTTGCCGTTGCCGTTGGTGCCGAGCAGCACCACGGTCTCCCCGGCCCCGACTTCGATCGACACATTGTCGAGCACCCGCACCGCGCCATAGCCGGCATCGATGCCGGCGATCGAAAGGCTATTCGCCAAGATAGGCCCTTTCGACCTCGGGGTTGCGCATCGCCTCCTGCGGCTCTCCGTCGGCGATCTTGCGGCCCGCGACCAGCACGACGAGCCGGGTCGAAAAGCTCATGACCGCGCGCATGATATGCTCGATCAGAACGATTGTGATCCCGCTCGCGTTGAGGCGGAACAGGACGCCCAGAATTTCCTCGACCTCGGAGGGCGAGAGCCCGGCCATTGCTTCGTCGGCAAACAGGAGCCGCGGCGCGCTCGCCACCGCCCGAGCGAGCTCGAGCTTGCGCATCTCCACTTGGGTCAGATCGCGCGGCAGTTGGCGCGCCTTATCGGCGAGGCCGACCTCCTCGAGAAGCTGGAGACAGCGCTCTTCGATCGCTGCATGGTGCAGATGCGGGCCGGAGCGGCCATTGACCGAGTAGAGCAGCGGGATGCGCAGATTGTCGACGAGGCTCATCGTGCGGAACGGCCGAGGCAGCTGAAAGCTGCGCGCCAGCCCGAGCCGGGTACGCTGGTAGGCCGGGACCCCGTCGAGGCGGCGGCCGGCAAAGGTGATCGCGCCGCCATCGTGGCGCAGAGTGCCGCACAGGCAATTGACCAAGGTGCTCTTGCCCGAGCCGTTGGGGCCGATCAGCCCCAGCCTCTCGCCCTCGGCGACGACGAGATCGATGTGCTCGAGCGCCACGAACCCGCCGAAATGCTTGGCGAGCGCGTTGGCTTCGAGCAATGGCGGGGCCGACGCGGCGGTCAGCGACCGGGCCATTGGCGCCTCCCGCTGCGGCGGCGGGCTTGAACTAGCCCGACGATGCCGTTGGGCGCGACGATGACAAAGCCGATCAGCAGCAGCCCGACGATCAGCAAATTCAGCGCGGAGGAGATTGTAACCGTCGCCACCTGCTGGATCGTCCCGAGCAGCACCGCTCCGATCAGCGGGCCGATCCAACTGGTCATGCCGCCAATCAGCGGCATCGCCACGGCGTTGACCGCATACGACAGATTGAAGCTCGAAGTCGGATCGAGATAGGTCACGTAATAGGGTAGCGGCGCCCCCGACATGCCCATCAGGGCGCCGCTCAGAGTGGTGGCGATCAACTTCAGACGCAGGGTCGGAACCCCGCTCGCCTCAGCCGCCTGCTCGTCGTCGCGAATCGCGGCGAGGCCGAGCCCGAGGCGCGAGTGCTCGATGGTGCGGGCGATCGCCACCGCGAGCCAGCTCAGCAGCAGCATCAGCGAATAGAGGTATTGGATATAGCTGCCAAACAGCGGGGCGTGCTGCGGGCGAATAATGTAGATGCCACGCGAGCCGCCGACATAATCCCAATTGACGATCAGGGTCTGGGCCACGATCGCCATGGCCAGGGTGGCGATGGCGAAGAACACCCCCTTCAGGCGCAACGTCAGATAGCCCATGCAGAAGCCGAGCAGCCCGGAGATCGCGCCGGCGGCGAGGATCATCACCGGGACCGGCGCGGAGGTCAGCTTGTGCAACACCACCGAGCTATAGGCGCCGAACGCGAAAAAAGCCGCAGTGCCGAAATTGGTATAGCCGGTGTAACCACCGAGGATGTTCCATGCCGTTGCCAGCACGACGTATTGCAACACGACATAGCCGGCGAAATAGAAATACTCGTTCTGGATCTGCCAGCGCGTGAGCAGCAGCAGCGCAGCGGCCACGGCGAACGAGGCCAGCCAGAACTTGGCGGTGCTCATCAATCTTAGCGGCCGAGGAGGCCGGCGGGGCGCACCGCCAAGGTCAAGAGCAGAAAGCCGAAGGCCACCGCGGGAGCCCATGACGGGCCGTAGAAGGTGGCGGTCAGGCTCTCAACGACCCCGATCAGCATCGCCCCCGCAACCATGCCGGGGAAGCTCGTCATTCCGCCCAGGACGCAGATCGCGAAGATCCGCCCGATATAGTCGCGGCCGATCGACGGCTCGACCGGCTGGATGATGATCAGCAAGGCGCCGGCGACCGAGGCGGTGGCGATCGAGATGCCGAAGGCGATGCGCTTGATCCGGGTCGGATTGGCCGCCATCAGCTGCAAGGCTAGCCGGTCCTGCGACACGGCGAGAATCGCGCGGCCGATAAAGCTGCGGCCAAAGGAGAGCTGCAATAGCGCCACCATCAACAGCGAAACGACAAACGGGATCAGCATGCGTAGCGGCAGGTCGACAAAGCCGAAATGCAGGCTCGACCCGATATAGGGCGCCTCGACAAAGCGGTAATCAACCCCGAACACCAGGATCAGGCCAACCTCGCCGACAAACAGCAGGCCAAAGAAAAAGGCGAGGCCCTGGATCGATTCTTCGCCGCGCCGCTCGAACGCATAGTAATAGATTTGATAAACTGCCATCCCGAGCAGAAAGAACAGCGGGCTCATGACGACGCCGATCAGCACCGGGTCGAGCCCGAAGGCGGAGTTAAGGGTGTAGGCGACGAACGAGCCCAGCATGATAAAAGCCGGGTGAGCGATGTTGACGATGTCGAGCATGCCGAAGGAGATCGTCACCCCGACCGTTACCGCGGCGTAAAAGCCGCCCAGCAACAGGCCGGCGATGATCGCATTGATCGCCAGCTCGAGAGAAATCGTCATAACGGTTTAGTGCCAGCTCGATTGGCAGCGCCGCCCGGCAGCGCACGCGCCCCCGGTAGCGCGGGCCATCGCGGCATTTCCAATCCCCCTCACGATTTTCCGAATCCTGGGTCATTAAAGCAGCATCGCTGGCATCTGTTAAGCCGCACGTTGTGGGTTCGGCGGCCGATTTCGGATGGCTGAGCTGCGCGGCGCGGTAGAGACATTGCTTGACCCGGGTTGCAGGCGCGTTACTCTTGCCCCAATTTCGACAAATTAGGGGGGTCGCCATGAACAAGGCTCGAACAATTCGCGGTCTCGGGCTGGCAGTGCTGGCTGGTTTGTCCGGGCTCGTGTTCGCCGCGAGCGGCGTCGCTTCGGCCCAAGGCTATTTGCCGGATGGGCCAAACGTCCCGGTCATCACCCTCAATGAGGGCCCGGAGGGAGCGGCCGGCCTGCCGCCGTTGCCGGTGCCGCCGCCCAATGGTTGGAACCAGCAATCAATCTGGAACATGAAGGTCGTGGGGTTCAACAAGAACCAGGGTCGCCCGAGTTCGGACGACGGCTGGATCGAGAACGAAAACGGCCGCTACATCCTCTATATGACCGACAGCGGCGGCAGCGCCTACAACCCACTGACCGGAAAAGTGGAGGGGAACGGTACGTCGCTGATCGACGTCACCTATCCCAACAACCCGGTCTTCCTGTGGCACATCCCGGCGTCGCAAGGCAGCTCTTCGCATGTGGCCGTATGCGGCAGCAACACTTTGAATAACGCGCCGTCGAAGCCCGGGCTGCCGGCGAACCACTGGTACATCGTCCGGCATAACGGATCGATCGATCAGGAGGTTTGGGATGTCACAAATCCAACGGCGCCGGTTGAGCTCGAGCAGATCCTGACAGGCTTAAACTTCACGCACCATATCTGGTGGGAATGCGACACCGGGATCGCGTACGTGATCGCCGGCAGCGCCGCCGATGGATGGAAATCGGGACAGCACGTCTATATTTTTGACCTTAGCAATCCGGCGAAGCCGGTGTTCATCCGCCAGTGGGGACTGGTCGGTCAGCAGCCAACCGCCTCGGCGACTGCACAAAGCTGCTACAACGCGCCCGGGCCCACTTGCTACGAAGGTGTGACCAACCCAGCCGGCCCGGGCAATCCGGAAATGGTCCACCAAGTCTATTCGGCTGGCATTAAGATAAATCGGGTTTACCTGCCCTACGGGGTCAGCAGCACTGGGGTATTCCAGATCGTCGACCGACAGAAGCTCCTTAATGGATGCGACCCGAGTTTTAATTCCGCGGCGTCGGCCGATTGCGCAAACAACCCGTCCCAGGCGGATTTGCTGTATCCGCAGATCAGCTACACGACGACCAACCCCAACCAGGGCGGGCATACCTCGATCCCGATCTTTGGTGTGCCGATCCCGCAGGCGCAGGAAAACTTTTCCGACGGCACCCCGCAAAAATACGATCTGCTGGCGGTCACCTCCGAAGACACCACCAACGATTGCCTCGGGCAGCCCTGGAAGAATGCTCAGCTGCTCGACATCACCAACGATCTGGCAATCTGGCCGATTTCCTCGATGACCGTCGGCCAGTTCCCGGGCGATTTCTGCGCCAAGGGGGCACGCTTTGGTACCCATGAACTCCAACGGGCGATTTATGCCCCCTATTATGGCAAGCTCGAAATCGTCGCGATGTTCAACGCTGGGTTGCAGCTTTTCGACATCCGCGACCCCTATAACCCGAGGCGCGTGGGCTATTTCATTCAGGCGCCGAATAAAAATACCATATCAACTTGTGGGAAGTATCAGGGTAATACGAATTACTGCCGGAACGCGACCTTTTCCGACCTGGGCGAGGTGGATGATCGAGGCTACATTTATAATATGGACCGCGCCGGTTCCGGCTTGACCGTGCTGAAACTGACGGGGGACGCCTTGCAAGTGGTGACAGCCCGCAAGATAACGGCACCGCCCATCCCGCCACAACGGATGCCACTGCCGTTAAAGGAAGAGTAGGTCCTTCGTCGTTGACGGGGGCCGGGCCAGGCTGCTTTTGGCGGCTTGGCCGGGTTCCGTCGTCGGCTGCTTCGTGAGGCGGGATGTCCGTTCGAGGCTGCGAAGCGAGGCCGGCACCAGGATCAGGCCGGTAAGACGAAATCCCGAAGGAGGAAAGCCTATGACTGCCAAATGGCCCTTGCCGGCAATGGCATTCGCGCTATCTTGTTTTGCTGCGTCGGCCGGCTATTGTGCGGATAATTCGGCTGATCCGGGGCGCGCTCGGGACTTCAGCGCGGCGACCCTCGCGAAAGTGACCCCCGGCGAAACCACCAAAGCACAGATCGAGGCGTTGCTCGGCCAGCCTTGGCGGACCAGCTTTGCCGACGATTCGGATGAGCCGGGTCCTACTGTTTGGGAGTATCGTGGCGAAGATCTGAACGGCACGTATCGGGTTCATATCGAATTCGACAGTCGTGGCACGACCACCCTGATCGCCGAGATCCCCGACAAAACCGGGGCAGCGCCGGCGCGGGTCGCAAAAGCCCCGCCCGCAACCGCTAGGACGCAAAAATAACCGAGTCCCGGAGACGCGAAACGCGGGCCGGAGCCCGCGTTTCTGTCATGTGCGTGAGGTGCAAGTCCAATGCTCCGCGGTTCCTTTGCAGCCGCGGCGCGCACGGTCCGAGAGCTCGCGTTAGTCAGTTGCCCCGGTCTTGTCCGCATCCTGGCGCCCGTAGACCGCGATGCAGCCGGTCAGACAGCCCGGAATCGTATTGTTCGCCGGCATCGGCACGAACACCCAATTGTTCGCGGAATTAACCGCGACCGAATGCGAGCTGCCGCTGACGTGCTTTCCGGTTACAGCCGGAACATTCATCGTCGGTACGACTTGGTCGAGGTTCTGGCTGGTGCCGTCGATGACTCCGAGCATGCCGGCGCCCTCGTCGGTGGTCGAAAGACCACCTTTCGTCGAGGCCACCGGATGCGCCGAGTACTGCGTATTTTGCGAACCGGTGTACCAATGATTATCGCCCGAATTGTAGGCGACCTCATCCGAGGAGCCGATGCCCGGTACATAGATGTAGGCGCCGGTGGTGTCGATGATCACCTGCAGCGGGTCGGAGGTATTGGTGTCGGCGCCGAACCACGTGCCGCCTGCGGTATCGTAGACGACGCTGCAGCCGGCAAGGAAGGTCTGGTTCGGGCCCAAAGCAAGCCCGGCCGGCTGGCAATAGTTTACGGGGAACGTTTGCGTAATTGCCCCCGAGGTCGGATTGATCGCCACGATCGCTCCGGTCGGGCCCGGCGCCGCGGTCGTTCCGGATATCGATGGAACGGACATGTAGAACGTGTCATCCGTCGGATTCCACACGGGCTGTTCGGCGCCGTTGGTGGCATTGCTAAAGACGACCTTCTTGTTGATCACCATGCCGCAATGCACACCCACTCCGATCAGAGTAGCAAACGGCGGCGTATCGGCATTGTTGGCGGCGATCAGCACGCCATCCTTCGAGTTGAAGGCCATTTCGTCGGCACGAAAGCTCCCGCCGGTGGAAAGGTTGCCGACCTGGGCTCCAGAGGGAAGCGCGAACGAGACCACGTGGCTATTGCCGTCGCCGGCGAACAGGCAGTCTTGCCCGCCCCTGACACCGGTCGTGACCCCGTTGGGACCCGAAGTGTTGTTGTTGCCGGTGGCCCCGGCGAATGCCGGGGAGGCCTTAATTTGTTTAAGAAAGGTGCCGGCGCTGGCATTGACGGCATCGACCGCGGCATTCGAGCGGTCGCCCAGGTAATAGGTCTGAGTCACCGGGTCGACCCAGCTGATGTCAAACCCGTACATCCCGCCGGTGGTGTTGGACGACGCGACCGGGACCGGAATAGTGAATAGCAGGCTGACCGGGCCCTCGGTCATCTGTGCCCGCGCCCCGTTTCCGGCGAGCAGAGCCGGCGCCGCTGCGATCAAGGCCGCGAGCCATAAATTTCGCCGCGGCAAAGCACCAAGAAATCCTTTGCATCTTAGCATAGAGTCCTCCCGTTGCGGTCCAGGTCGACAGAAGCGCGAAACGCGGGCCGAGCCCGCGTTTCTGTCTTTGGAAGATGCTGGTAAGATGCCGGGCGGCGGCTAATCGTTGGCGCCGGCGAGATCGATGTCGCTGCGGGTGTAGATCGCAACGCAACCGGTCTGGCAGCCCGGATAGACATTGTTGCCGGCCAACGGCACGAACACCTGATTGTTGGCGGCATTGGCGGCCACCGAATGGGCGCTCCCGGCCGGGTGCTTTCCGGTCACCGCCGGCACGTTGAACGTTGGCACCAACTGGTCGAGCCGCTGGCTGGTTCCGTCGATCACCCCGAGGATGGCGGCGCCCTGTTCGACGGCCGGCACTGGAGCAGGCGGCGTACCAGCGGTCACGATGACGGAAGGAGCAAGTGGGCTGCCCGAATCTCCGGTGTAAAAGTGGTCGTCGCCCGAATTATACCAAACTTCGTCGCCGACCCCGACGCCCGGTATGACCGCCTGTAGGAAGCCGTTGGTGCCGAAGATCTGCTGAATTGGCGCTGCGGTGTTTGGATCAGTGCCCTTCCAAGGACTGCCCATATCGTCGTACAGGGAGCCGCAGCCCAACAACAGAGTTTTGTTTGTCGGGTTGAGGGCGAGCCCGGTTGGCGAGCAGGCGTAGACCTGATAGACCGCGTCGATCGTCCCTGCGATCGGGTTGATGCGCTCGAGGGCGCCAAGCTGGGGCACGGTTGCTCGACGTGTTGGGGATGGTGAGGAAGAACCGCTGCGTGCCCGGATCCCACACCGGCTGCTCGGCGCCACCCTCGGCCGGGGTGAGCGAGATCTGCTTTTCGATCACCATGCCGCATTTCGCGCCAAGGGCGACGACTGTGGCGAATGGCGGGTTTTCAGCGGGGTTTACGACGAGCAGCAAATTGTCCTTCGGATCAAACGCCAGTTCGTCCGCACGGCCGCCGGTGGTGCCGCCGAGCGAAAGATCGCCGACCTGGCTGCCGGCCAGGGTGAACGAAACCACGCGGCTCGGGGTGTCGGTGGCGACGATACAGCCTCGCGCAGTCAAGACGCCGTTCGGGCCGGAGAAGTCGGCGCCTTTGGTCGAAACTCCAGCGAAGGCGGGCGAGGCCGTAATTTGTTTGGTGAAGGTGTCGCTATTGGCGTCGAAGACATCGATCGCCTGGTTGGAGCGGTCGGCAATGTAACCCGTTTGCGTGGTTTGATCGACCCAGGTGATATCCCAGGAAAACATCCCGCCGGTTGTATTGGTGGCAGCCACCGGCACCGGGATCGACGCCTGGAACATGACCGGCGGCTCACTCTGCGTGGTCTGCGCCGCGGCGCTGCCGGCGAGCAATGCTGGCGCCGCCGCCATCATCGCTGAGAGCCATAAATTTTTCCGCGGCCAACCGCCAAAAAATCCTTTGCATCGAAGCATAAATTCCTCCCGTTACAGTCCCGTTACAATTTGGTATCGAGCAGCGTCTGATATTGAGCAGAGCCGGCCCGATTTGCGAACGTCATCCATTTCTGGACATCAAGTCAACAAATTTCAGTCGAGATTTGCACATTTGTCATCTTTACGCCTCACTTATTTAAATTTGCACCATGATAGAAAAAACGACTTCTATAACTTATTTTTTAGCACATAAGGCGATTTCGGCGAGAGCTACTCTCCTTTGACGGAAAAAAGAAGGCGCTCCGGAGTGCTAAAGGTCTGCGTCACCGCAGAGGCCGGCCCGGCTACCTCCCGAGCGCATCAGTGCCGGACAGGCATGATGTCAGCCCGGCAGCAGCGGCGAGCCGCGCATATATTTGCCGCGGCAGAACAACAGTGTCGGTTTGTCGGTGTAGGCATAACGCTCGACATGACCGATAAAGATGATGTGATCGCCGCCGTAATGCCGGTACTCGTTGCGGCATTCGAAATGAGCGGCCGCGCCGATCAGCACCGGAGCACCGCATTCCGGGATCATATGGTCGATCTCGGCAAACTTGTTTTCGTGGGTGCGGGCGAATTTGTTCGACAGCTCGATCTGGTCATGGGCCAGGATGTTGACGACAAAGTGCGAGCCCTCCTGAAACGCCGGCAGGCTCTGGGCATAGAGCGAGGCGCTCCACAATACGAGCGGCGGCGCCAACGACACCGAGGTGAACGAATTGGCGGTCAGCCCATAAAGCCCGCCATCTTTGCCGCGCGCGGTGATGATCGTGACGCCGGTGGCAAAGGTGCCGAGCGCGCTGCGGAAATCGCGCGATTCGAAGCCTTCGCCCGAGGTCGCCTTGACCGGTGCGGCATGGCTGCCCGGGTGCTCGGGCGGGTCGGTTGCCGGCTCGGGGGTCAGGGATTGCTGCTTTTTGTTCGCCACGGTCGATACCCCGCTCACGCTCAGAGCGACACTTCGGGCGGCAGGCCCAGCGCCACCCGGCCAAAAATCGCGCCGTTTACGTCCCAGGTCAGCGTGTAATGGGCGTTGGCGGCATGGACATCGCGGAACGCGCGCTGGATCGGGTTTTGCGCATAGATCGCGCCGCCGCCGCTCGCACTGAACAAAATGTCCACCGCCCGGGTGCACAATGTCGCGGCAAAGGCGCCGTCGCGGCGATAGCGCGCCTTTTGCTCGAGGCTCGGCACCACTCCCGATTCGGTGATCCGGGTCGCTTCCTCACAATCACGCAATACGATCGCCTCGGCGGCATCGGCCGAAGCCGCGGCCTCGGCGAGATGGACCTGCAGGTTTCTGAAATCGGCGAGGTTCCTTCCGGTATAGATGCTGAGCCGGGTTCGCGTCGTCTCGGCGAAGTGCTGGATCGCGCCGCGGGCGAGCCCCAACGACACGCCGGCGATGGCGAAGCCGAACAGGCTAATTGCCGGCAGCTGATAGAGCGGCCCGGGATTGACCCCACTGCCGCGATTGGGGCCGCCCGTGATCCGCTCGGCGGAGAGTGTGCGATAAGCCGGGACAAAGACGTCGGCGACCTCGACATCCTTGCTGCCAGTGGCGGCAAGCCCGATCACCTGCCAAGTGTCGATGATCTTATAGTCGCTCGACGGCAGCAGAAAGATGCGCGGCTCGCTCTGCCCGGTCTCCTCGTCGATGACAAAGGCGCCGATCATCGCCCAATGGGCGGCGTCGATACCGCTCGAAAACGGCCAGCGCCCGGTCAGCCGATAGCCGCCCGGTGCGCGGCGCGCTCGCCCGCGCGGAAAGATCAGCGCCGAGCCAATCAGATTATCCGGCGACTCGCCCCAAATCTCGTCCTGCGCCTCGGGATGCCACATGCCAAGCATCCAGTGATGGGCGGCAAGATTGGCCAGCACCCAGGCGGTCGAGCCGCAGCCGCGCCCGATCACCGCCGAGAGCTCAAACAAGGCACGGTAGGGCAATTCGCTGCCGCCGACTCGCGCTGGCTGCAACATGCGAAAGAGCCCGCTTGAATGCAGATCGGCGATCGTTTCGTCGGGCAGGCGGCGCAGTTCCTCAGCCCTCTCGGCGCGCTCGCGGAGCACCGGGATCAGCGCCTCGGCGCGGGAAAGAAGCTCCTCGAAACGCGGCGGCGAAGCGCTCGTTTCGGTGTTGGCGTCGGGCATTGCGATCCTCTCCCGTATGAGCCACCCCGCCACATATTAGCTCGCGCCTGGCAACCGGGCGAGGCCGATCCAAGATATGGGTGGCCAAGATATGGGCCGGCGACAGCGGTGATACAGCGCCATGGCGATAGCGCGTCGAGGATGATTCCGAACCGGTGCGGCCGTGTGCACCAGCACGCGAGGCGATGTCAAATCAGCAGTGTCGCCGCAAGTCTTATGCGACGGAGGATTTTGCGCGCATGACCATCGAAACCGAGTTGGCGACCGAGCGGCTGCGGCCGCGGATCCTCGAATCCGAGGAGACCGGCCGGCTCGATCTCACGCTGGCGCCGGAACCGGAGTTGGCGCCGGCGCCGGTGCTGCGCCGCCGGGGTCCGTCGCCCTTGGCCGTCGCCACTGCCGGGATCGGACTGCTCGCGCTCGGCGTCGCGGCGATCGACCTCACCGAGTTCATCTTCGGCGCCTATGCCCGCAGCCCGGCGCTCGGAGCAGTCGCCGCCGCGGCGGTCGTGGCCGGAACCGGCGGTGCCATCTATTGGCTCGGCTGCGAGCTGCGCGGGTTGCTGCGGCTGCGCTCGGCCGAGGATCTGCGCCGGCTAATCCCGAGCGCCCTTGCCGGCGAGTTGAAACGCGAGATCGATCGGGCAGCGGCGATCCTGGCGCGCGATCCGTTGCTGGCCGGACCGGTCGCGAGATATCGCACGGGGCTCGCGCCGTACCACGGCGGTGCCGACGCGCTCGAGCTGTTCACCCGATTCGTGCTCGCTCCTGCCGACCGCCTGGCCGAGCGCGCGATTCGGCGCGCCGCGGCCCAGGCCTTTGCCATCAATGCGGTCAGCCCAACGGCGCTGACCGATACGCTGTTCTTTGCCGTGCGCGCGATGCGGCTGGTGCGCGAAGTTGCCGAGATCTATGGCCAGCGGCCAGGTCTCGCCGGCACCGTCCACCTGCTGCGCCGGCTTGTCGGCGGTGCCGGCCTGGTCGGCGCGGTTGATATCGCCGGTGGGGTCTTGGTCCAGCAATTGGGCGGCGCCGTGCTGGAGCGGATCAGCGCCAATGCCGCCGAAAGCGCCTATGCCGGCCAGAAGATGGCGCGTCTCGGCCTTGTCGCGATGGCGCTGTGCCGACCGGTCGCCTTCCGCAACGGCGAGGCGCCCTCGCTCGGCGCGCTGATCTCCGGCCTGCTCAAGCCGCGCGCCGACCGGACCGGTTGAGCCGCGCCTGTCGGGCACAGGAATGTCCGGCCAACAGCCGACGCAAGAAACCCCGACGAATTCCACGATCGGCAACTCGGCGCACCCTTGACGCTGTCGCAGAGCGGGATGGCCGAAGCGGCGCAAGATCGGGTAATGTATGCAGCGCGACGTCGCGCCGGGGGCTCGGCACGACATTTGCTGGGGCAATCTTAAGATTTGAAACCGGGGAGGTCCACCATGCTGTCGCGTCGCCTTCTGCTGATCAGCTTGTCGACCACCGCGCTCGTCGGCACCCTTGGCCTGCGATCGCGGTCGGGCGTCGCCGCCGACAAGACCGTTAAAATCGGCATCGCCCTGCCCTTTACCGGGGCTGACGCGCACGATGCCGAGCTGATCAAAGACGGCGCCATGCTGGCCATCGACAACGCCAACGCCAAGGGCGGGATCGCCGGCTATAAGCTCGACATCATGCAACTCGACAACGGCACCGCCACCGCAGGGCAGTACGATCCGGCGCAGGCCGCGACCAACGCGCGCAAGATGGTGTCGGACGATGCGGTAGTGGCCGCGGTCGGGCCGCAGATGAGCGGCTCGGGCAAGGCGATGGCGCCGATCCTGAGCCAAGGCGATCTGGCGACGATCACCCCGAGCTCGACCAACCCGGACATCACGGCCCCGAAATTCGCTGGCCAATACCGGCCCGGCGGCAAGGCCATATATTTCCGCACGGTGACCACCGACGCCTTTCAGGGGCCGAATATGGCGAACTATTTCGCCGATACCCTGAAGGTGAAATCGGTCTATGTGCTCGACGACAGCGGCGCCTATGGGGTGGGCCTCGCCGATGCATTCCAGGCGCAGGCGAAAAAGCGCGGCATCAATGTGCTCGGCCGCGACCGGCTGGATCCGAAGGAGGCCGACTACACCACCACCCTGACCAAGTTGAAATCGCTGAGCCCCGACGCGCTCTACTATGGGGGGGTAGGCCAGGCCGGGGTCAAGCTGGTCAAGCAGTCCTATGACATCGTACCGGCCATCATCAAAGCTGGCGGCGACGGCGTCTACGGCGCCGAGATCCTGACGGGCGCCGGCTTTCCCGCGGCGCAGGGCTGGTACGCCACGATCGCCGCGCCCAACGTGCTCGAAAACCCGGACGCGGCGCCGTTTATTGAGCAGTTCGCCAAGAAATACGGCAGGCAGCCCGACAATTATTCAATCACCGCCTATGATGCGGCACTGGTGATTCTCGCGGCGATCCAGAGCGTTGCCGCTTCGGGCAAGGACGTGACCCGCACCGCGGTGCGCGACGCGATCCAAAGCTCGCATGTCAAGACATTGCAGGGCACGGTCAGCTTCGACGCCAACGGCGATATCGAGAACCGGATCATCAGCGTCTTCCAAATCACCAAAAACGACAAATATCCGCTCGACGACGTGCTGCACCAGTACAAGTATATGGGGGTGGCGCCGGCAAGCTCGTAAGCCCGCGGCGAGCGCCATGACCGAGACCGGGGTGCTGCTGCAACAGGTGATCAACGGGTTGAGCCTGGGAGCGATGTATTCGCTCTTGGCGCTCGGCTTCACCTTGGTCTACGGCATTCTCGAGCTGATCAACTTTGCTCATTTCAACGTGTTCATGGTCAGCTCGTTTATCGGCATGTGGGCGCTCGAGCTGCTCGGGATCTCGGGCCAGAGCCATGTGCTGACCGGCTTTGCGCTAGCCGGGGCACTATTTTTTGCCTTCGCCGTGACGATGCTGGCAGCGGGCGGGCTCGGGGTGGCGATCGAGCGCATTTCGCTGCGCCCGTTGCGCGGGGTGCGCGGGCCCGCGGCGATGATCACGACGATCGGCGTCTCGTACATTCTGTTCAACGTGATCCTGTTGACGGTCGGCGCCGAGTTGCAGAACTACCCGAACCCGATGCCGGTGGTCCGTTGGCAATTCGGCCAGGTGACCCTGGAATTGCGCGAGGTGCTGATCTGGGCGGTCACCGCGATCCTGATGGTGGCGCTCCACCTGTTCGTCACCCGCACCCGCCTCGGCAAGGCGATGCGGGCGACGGCACAGGACGCCGAGGCGGCACGGATGATGGGGGTCGAGGTCGATCGAGTGATCCTGACCGCGTTTTTTCTAGGCTCGGCCCTGGCCGGCGCCGCAGCCCTGATTTTTGGCCTCTATTACAATTTCACCAGCTTCATTATCGGCTACACCGCCGGGCTGCGCGCCTTCACCGCCGCCGTCTTGGGCGGCATCGGCAGTGTCGGCGGGGCGATGGTCGGCGGCATCCTGATCGGGTTGATCGAAAGCTTAGGAGGCCAGCTGATCGCGGTGCGCTGGACCGACGTGATCATCTTCTCGATCCTGATCCTGGTTTTGGTTTTCGTGCCGAATGGCCTGTTCGGCCGCGCCTCACCCAACAAATCCTAGATGGCCAAGTCCTGAGATGGCCGGCTTCTGATGGCCGAGATTGGTAAGCCGCCGCCGGCCAGGACCGCCAGGATCTGGCCAGCCTTGCGGGCAAGGGCGCCGGCGCTGCCGTTGCTCGCTCGTATCGCGCCGCACCATCGGGTCCGCCTTGCGATCATCCTGACCGCCGCGACGGCGCTCTTGTTTCCGCTGCTGCACCGTAACGACGCCGACATCGATTCAATGGCCAACGCGCTGGCCTTCGCCGCGCTGGCGCTCGGGCTCAACATCGTCGTCGGCTTTGCCGGGCTGCTCGATCTCGGCTATGCGGCGTTTTTCGCGATCGGTGCCTATGCCTACGGCATTCTCAGCTCGTGGCAATTGCAGCCGGAATGGTCGAGCTGGTGGGAGCCCTTCCAGTGGCTCGGCCTAGTCGCCCGCAACCATACCACAGCCGGCGATCTCGTCCATTTCCAGGTATCGTTCTGGCTGATGCTGCCCGGATCGGCGGCGCTCGCCGCGTTCTTCGGGGTATTGTTCGGCGCCCCGACCCTGCGCCTCAAGGGCGACTACCTGGCGATCGTGACCCTGGGTTTCGGCGAAATCGTGCCGATCGTCGTACGCAACTGGCCGTCCCTGACCAATGGCGCGATGGGCTTGAACGGGGTCGCCCCGCCGCAATTCTTCGGCTTCAATTTCGGGGTCGGCGCCACCCCCTATTATTACGTCGGGGTGGCGCTGGTAGCGCTCCTGATCGTGATCAGTGTCAGGCTCAAGGATTCGCGGATCGGCCGGGCCTGGATGGCGATCCGCGAGGATGAGGTCGCGGCCGCGGCGATGGGCGTCAGCCTGGTTCGGCTCAAGCTCCTGGCATTTGCCACCGGTGCGGCCTTTGCCGGCGCCACCGGGACCCTATACATCGCGAAGTTGCAGACCGCGACCCCGGACATGTTCATGTTCCCGGTGTCGGTCATGATCCTGGTCATGGTCGTTTTCGGCGGTCTCGGCAGCGTGTGGGGCGTGGTCGTCGGCGCGCTGATCCTGCAAGTCCTGCAATCCTGGGTGCTCGAGGACCTCTCGGGCTGGTTGCAGGCGCTCGGCCGGCTCATTCACGTCGGCTGGCTTCGGCACGTCGAGCTCGCATCCTCGATCGAGCTGATCTTCGGGCTCATTCTCGTGTTTATGATGCTCTACCGCCGCCAGGGCCTGATCCCGGCGTCGCGGCCGGTGCAGGCGCTGACCCTGGCCGAGCAGGCGGCGCAGGTCGGCCGAGGCGGGTTCGATCGGCTGCCGGCCATGGGCGCGATCGAGCACGGGTCGAGCGGCCCGCTGCTCGAGGTTTCCGGGCTGACCGTGCGGTTCGGCGGGCTCGTTGCCGTGCGCGCGGTCGAGCTAATGGTCCCGGCACGTTCGGTCGTTGCGGTAATCGGGCCGAACGGTTCGGGCAAGTCGACCTTGTTCAATGCCGTCACCGGACTGATCACCCCGAATAGCGGCAGTATCCGCTTTGCCGGCAAAGAGATCGCCGGGCGCCGGCCGCATCAGGTGCTCGACCGCGGCATCGCCCGCACTTTTCAGAACATCCGGCTGTTCCCGAACCTGACGGTCCTCGAGAACGTCATGATCGGCATGCATGCGCGCCTCGGCACCGGCGCGGTCGGTGCGTTGCTCCGGTTGCCGCGCACCCGCCGCGAGGAGGAAGCGGCACGCGAGCAGGCCGCAGCGATCCTGGCGCTGTTCGGCAACCGCCTCCTGCCCCGCGCCGGGCATCTCGCTTCAAGCCTATCCTACGCCAATCGCAGACGAACCGAGATCGCCAGGGCACTCGCCTCGCAGCCGAAGCTGTTGCTGCTCGACGAGCCGACGGCGGGCATGAACCCGGCCGAAACCATCGAGCTTGCCGAGCAGATCAAAAGCCTGCACCAGCACGGGTTGGCCATCCTTTTGATCGAGCACAAGCTCGATGTCGTCGTCAGCTTGGCTGACAAGGTCGTCGTACTCGATCATGGCGAGAAGATCGCCGAGGGAGCGCCCGATGTGGTGCGCCGCGACGAGGAGGTGATCCGCGCCTATCTCGGCCGCAGCGCCGCCGCCGCGTGAGCGCGCAATGGCGCGAATCCGCGGGACGCGAAATTCCGATGCGCCACTCCCCAATGCTTGAGTTCAAGGCGGTCGACACCCATTACGGCGATCTCCACGTACTAAAATCGGTCGATTACCGGATCGAGGCCGGCGAAATCGTCTGCCTGTTGGGCGGCAACGCCTCGGGCAAGTCGACGACGATGAAGGCGATCATGGGAACCGTATCGCCGACTCGCGGCGAGATCCGGTTCGAGGACCAGCCGCTGCACGGGGTCAGCACCGCCGAGCGAGTGCGGCGCGGCATTGCCCCGGTCTTGGAGGCGCGGCGGCTGTTTCCCCGCATGACGGTCTACGAAAACCTGGAGATGGGTGCTTATACCCGCCGCCGCGGCCCCGAGTTCCACCAGGATCTCGCACGCGTCTTCAGCCTGTTTCCGCGCGTCGAAGAGCGGCTCAATCAGCTCGCCGGGACCCTCTCCGGCGGCGAGCAGCAGATGGTGGCGATCGGCCGGGCGTTGATGGCGCGGCCCAAGCTTTTATGCATGGACGAGCCGTCGATGGGCTTGTCGCCGGCCTATGTCGAGCAGGTCTTCGACATCATCGGCGAAATCAACCGGCAAGGCACGACGATCTTCATGGTCGAGCAGAACGCCAATATGGCGCTGCAGATCGCCAACCGTGCCTATGTCCTGCAAACGGGTCAAGTCGTGCTGAGCGGCCTGGCCGCCGAATTGCGCCAGAATCCGATGATCCGAGAGGCCTATCTCGGCGAGATGACGGTGCCCTAGTTCAGGCGCGGCGGGTTGCCGCAAGCCCGGCTGTGATCGCACCGTCGCCGGCGATCATAAATCCCGCGGCGCATCGTTAGCTCTGGTGTCCGGCCCAGCTTGCTGGGCGAAAGGGGCTTTGGGTGGATCCGCTCAATTCCGCGCGTCTGTCGGGTTGGCTGCGGCGGCTAGGCGCATTCGCCGCCTCGCGGCAGGTGCTTGACGCGCTCGTTCCGCAAATCGTGGCCATTGCTGCGATGTTTCTGCTGGCCTGGGCAGTGCGAGCGGCAACCCGGCCGTGGACCGACCGCCTGGTCGCACGCGCCACGACCCTGTTCCGGGTGCCGCGCATCGCCGGCGAACTGCAGCGCCTGCTGACCCTCTGCTACGCGTGGCTGCTGCTCGTCACCATCGAAAATCTCGGCGGCCGCCTCGGATACGATGTCCGGCTGGTTGGCGTCGCCGCCAGCCTGACGGCGCTGTGGATCGTGCTCAGGGCGTCTGCCCGGCTGCTGCGCGATGCATTTCTCGCTCGGGTCGTCGCCACCTTCGCCTGGATCGTCGCGGCACTCGACGTCCTGGGCCTGCTCGGCCCGACCGCGGCGGCGCTCGACAGCCTGGCGATAACCGTCGGCACCTTGCGGCTCTCGGTCTTGCTGGTGATCAAGGCCGGGCTGATGATCGCGATCCTGCTGTGGGCGGCGCTCGCGCTTGCCCGGCTGATCAGCGCGCGGCTCCAGCGGGTCACCGCCTTCAGCCCGTCGATCCAGGTGCTGACCGGCAATCTGATCAAGATCGCGCTGGTCTGCGTCGCCTTGCTGATCGGCCTCAATACGGTCGGCATCGATCTGACCGCTTTCACCGTGTTCAGCGGCGCGGTCGGGGTCGGCCTAGGCTTTGGCCTGCAAAAGATCGTCTCAAACTTCGTCAGCGGCATCATCCTGCTGCTCGAGCGCTCGGTTAAGCCCGGCGACGTGATCGAAGTCGGCAGCACCTTCGGCTCGATCACCTATCTGGGTGCGCGCTACGCCTCGGTGCGCGGCCGCGACGGCAAGGAATATCTGATCCCGAACGAAAACCTGATCACTAACGAGGTGGTCAACTGGTCGTATTCGAACTCACTGGTCCGGCTCGACGCGGAATTCGGCGTCGCCTATGCCAGCGATCTCCACGCGGTACGCGAACTTGCGACCCGGGTTGCCGGGGCGACGGCGCGGGTGCTCGAAACGCCTCGGCCGGTGTGCCACCTGACCGGGTTCGGCGACAGCGCGGTCAATTTGATCCTGCGGTTCTGGATCGCCGACCCGGAAAATGGCGTGACCAACGTCAAGGGCGATGTGCTGCTGGCGCTGTGGGACGCATTCCACGAGCACGGAATTGAGTTTCCGTTCCCGCAGCGCGATCTGCACATCCGCGACCTGCCATCGACGGCCCCTCACCGGGTCGAGAAATCGCAAGCGCGCGAAGGCTAGACGAGCCGGGCGGATGCGCCGGCTGCGGGCGCTTCGTCGCATCAGCTCGACCCCGCTCGACGAAAAATGCATCTACCGAGACGCGGGCTCGCCCCCGATGCCCGCAGCGGCAGGCAGTTGGATCGGCCACCCTCCTGCGAACGAAACTGCTGGGAGGCGTTAATGCCGCGGCACCGGATTCCTGCCGCCGTCCGCCAACGCCATTTGTTCATTGACGGCGGGTTGCTCGGCGCCCGGGTTCGCCCTTCCGGCGATTTCGTTGCGCATCCGCGGCAGAGCGTGCGGGAATTCGGCCTGCAGAAAGGCGATCAGCTTCTCCCGCACCTCGCAGCGAAGATCCCAGGTCTGGCCGGCGTTGCGGGCGCTGACCAATGCACGCAGCTGGACCATGGTACCGGGCGCGTCGGTCACCTGCAGGTTCGCGACCTTGCCGTCCCACAGCTTGCTGGCCCGAAGGATCTCATCGAGATGCTGCCGAACCCGCTCGGTCGGAACCGTATAGTCGACATTTAACAGCACCGAGCCGATTAGCCCGGCGTCCTCATAGGTCCAGTTTTGGAACGGCTTCTCGATGAAATTGGTCAACGGCACGATCATCCGCCGCAGATCCCAGAGCCGGACCACGACATAGGTGCTGGTGATGGTCTCGATCGATCCGAACTCGCCTTCGACGATGACCTGGTCCTCCACTCGGATCGGCTGGGTGACGGCGATCTGGATGCCGGCGAGCAAATTCCCCAACACCGGGCGCGCCGACAGGCCGAGAATGATGCCTGCAGCCCCCGCCGAGGCCAACAGGCTCACTCCGTACTGGCGGACCGCGGCAAAGGTCATCAAGGCGGCGGCGACGGTGATGATCACCAGCAGAGTTTTGCCCACCCGCTGAAGGATGCGCATCTGGGTGACGTGCTTTCGCGCCAGCAAATTGTCTTCGACATCGGTGCGAAACCGCCGCAGATAGATCGCCACCGCGACGTCGAGCGCGATCGACACGGCCCAGCCCACAACCAGGATAAAGGCCACCAGCAGCGCCCGCCCGACGGCAATGGTTGTCGGGTAGGAGAATCGCGCCGCAGGCAGTGCTGCGCCGAGGGCCAAGATCAGGACGAAGGCGCTCACCGCCCCCTGTCCGCGTTGGAGCAAGGTTTGCAGGAAGGGACTAAACCGCCCCGCCAACCGGATCAGTCGCCGGGTAAACCAGCGGTAGACGCCAAGGGTGACGACCGCCGCCACCAGCATGACGATCACACCGAGCAGCCAGTGTGGTATGAATAACAAGATCGCTGCCATCAAATCCCCTTTGGTTCGGCCGCGGTTTCGCGGCGATGCCGGGCGCGCTCTGAGAGATAAACGCCAAAACCGGCCGAATTGTGCATCGCGCTCACTCGCTTGCCACCGCCGGACCAATTAGTCTGCTCTACCGGGGCGCATCGCAGAGCGCCCATCCGTGGGTCTTAATAGTTGGAGCATGATCATGAGCGGCGATACGAGAACCGCCATTCTCGAGCATCTCGGCCGTCAGCACGAGGCGATGGTCGCCCTGCTCGGCGAGCTCGTCGGCATCGATTCCGGCAGCTACAACAAGCATGGGGTCGACCTGGTCGAAGACCGCTTGCGCCGCTGGCTCGAAGCAGCCGGGATCGCCTGCGAGATGTTCCCCCATGACCGGTTCGGCGGCTGCATGGCAGCGCGGCTGCCCGGGAATGGCGGCGGCAATGCGGGCGACGGGGGCAACCGGCCGATCGTGCTGATGGGGCACTGCGACACGGTATTTCCCGAGGGTACCGTCGTTCAGCGGCCGTTCCGCATCGACGGCAACCGGGCCTTCGGGCCGGGAGTCACCGATATGAAAGCGGGTCTGGTGATGAACAGCTTTGTGCTCGATGCGCTGCGCCGCTTTGGTGCGCCTTGCCCGCTCGTCGGCCTCTACACCGCCGACGAGGAGATCGCCTCGCCCTCCTCACGCCCGGTCATCGAGGCCGAGGCGAGAAATGCGCGCGCGGTGTTCAACGCCGAGCCCGGCCGGCCCTCGGGCAATCTCGTCTCGCGGCGCAAGGGTGCGGCCTTCATCGAATTGGAGGTGACCGGCCGCGCCGCGCATTCGGGCGCTGCCCATGCCGACGGGGTCAGCGCGATCGAGGCGATGGCGCGCAAGATCCAGCGCCTGCACAAATTGACCGATTACGATCTCGGCACTACGGTCAATGTCGGCCTGGTCGCGGGCGGCCAGTCGGTCAACACCGTCGCCCCGCGCGCCACAGCGGGGATCGATGTGCGCTTCCCGACCCTCAACATCATGGAAAAAATCCTCGGCGAGGTGCGCGCCATCTGCAATTGCTGCGAATTGCCCGGCAGCGAAAGCCGCATCGTGCGCGAGGGCAATTTCCTGCCGCTCGAGCAGGACGAGGCGAGCCGGCGATTGCTCGACCACTACGCCCGCGCGGCCGCCGGCCTTGGCATTGAAGGGGTCGCCGGCGAAGCCACCGGCGGCTCGGCCGACAGCGGCTTCACCGCAGCGCTCGGCACCCCCACCCTGTGCGGCACCGGCCCGATCGGCGGCAACGCCCATACCGACGACGAATGGTGCCGGATCGACACGATGGTGCCGCGCGCCCAGGCCCTGGCGTTGACGATTTTGGAGCTAGCCGCAGTCTAGCCTATCGGCTTTGCCCCTGCATTTGCTGGCGGCGCAGAGCACGGCCGGGACGCTCGCCGGTGGGTTTGCCCGCGGCCCAGACCGGGCGGCCGTTGACAAAGACATGGTCGATGCCGGCAGCCGGTGTCGTGGGCACCCCGAATGTGGCGCGATCGATGACCGTCGCCGGATCGAACACAGTCACATCGGCCCAAGCCCCGGCGGCGATGGTGCCGCGGCCACCGAGGCCAAAACGGGCGGCGGGTAGCCCAGTCATCTTGCGCACCGCCTCTTCAAGCCCGAAGAGGCCGAGCTTGCGACAGTAATGGCCGAGCACCCGCGGAAACGTGCCCCACAGCCGCGGGTGCGGGTGCGAATCATGCGGCAGCCCGTCCGAGCCGATCATCGTGTGCGGGAACGCCAACACCCGCTGCACGTCGGCTTCGTCCATCATCCAATAGATCGCCCCCGCCGGCTGCAGCCGCGCCACCGCGGCCTCAATGCCCATACCCCAATCGGCGGCGATCGCCGCGAGGTCGCGGCCGGCCTGATCCGGCACGCTCTTCGACCAGGTGACCATGACTTTGGTGGCGCGCCCGGCCTGGGCTGCGGTCAGTACCGTCGAAGAGGCGATGTAAGGATAGGCGTCGAGCCCGACCGGCTGTTGCGCGATGGCCGCCTCGATCACCGGCAGGGTCTCGGTAGTGCGGCCAAAATTGTCGCGGCCGATCGTCTTATGGTGCGAGATCACGACCGGCACGCCGGCGGTGGTCCCAACCGCGAAGCTCTCGGCGAGGCTGTCGAGCACGCCGCCGCCCTCGTTGCGCATATGCGTCGTGTAGAGCGCGCCGGCCGGGCGCAGCAGCGCCGCCAGCGCCTCGATCTCGGCGGGCGGCGCATGCTCGGCCGGAGCATAGGCGAGCCCGCTCGACAGGCCGACCGCACCCGCGTCGAGTGCCTCCTGCAATAATTCGCCCATCCGGTTGAGTTCGTGCGGCTCGGCCGGCCGGTCGAGCGTCGCCATGACGCCGACGCGCAGGGTCGAATGGCCGACGAGGCAGGCGGCGTTGACCGCCGCCGGGTCGCGGTCGAGGGCCGCCAGATATTCGGCAAACCGCCGGTAGCGGTAATCGGCGGGGTCGCCGATCAGGTCAAGCGGCGGCGGCGGGGCATGGTCGATCTTCAGCGGTGCCAGGCTGATCCCGCAATTGCCGGTGACGACGGTCGTCACCCCCTGGCTGGCCTTGGCCGCCATCTCCGGGGTTGCGAGCAAGGCGCGATCGTCGTGGGTGTGCACATCGATAAAGCCGGGCGCCACGATCTTGCCAGACACATCTATCTCGCGCGCCCCCGCCGCTTTGCCGACGGTGCCGATCTCGGCGATACGCGCCCCCTCGATCGCCACGTCGGCGTGAAACCGGGCCCGGCCGCTGCCGTCGATCACCTCGCCGCCGCGCAGAATGTAGTCGGTCATGATCGCCTCATCGATCCGGCGATGACTTGCCCGGCCGCACCAGAAGGCGCGGACCGGCGTCGTCGCGTGCCAAAAGCCCGCCCATCTGATGCCGGAATCGCAGGGCAGGTGCAATCCGCCATCGTCTATCTTGACGAACCGCCAGTGCCGAAATCATTCGCCGCGGCTGGTCTCAGACGCGTTCGGCCGGGACGAGCCCGGCCATGGCGACCTGGTTGAATCTTACGTCTGTGGCCGAGCGCTGGCCTAGTTTCGGCCGCTGGCACCGAAAGCGACTGGTTGCCGCAACCAAGGGGGGAAAAGAATGTCGGCTCCAGAGGTTGTCGAACAGCCGCGTGCGCCGGGGCCGCCGGGACATCCCCAATAGTTCTGCGTCGCGTTGATGCTGCCGGTGCACAGGCTGGCCTTGTCGAACGCGCAGACATTGGCGACGCCGATCTTGCCGCCGAGCAGATTGTTGAGATGGGTGTCGACCTGGTTTGGGGTGTTGACGGCAATGTCGACGTCTTCATCCTGAATCAAATTGCCAGTGATGACGGTGCCCAGGACCGGAGACCCGCCGCCGCCGCTGTTGATGTTGATGCCGACGCGTCCGGGCGTCGCCGTGTCGCCAGCGTCCGCCAAATTTTTGGCGATAAAATTGCCGACAATGACGTTACCACTCATGTCGTCCGCGGGCGCGCCAAACGCTGGACCAACATGCGAGTGAAGTGCGACGCCGCCCAGCCCGTTCCCGATCAAGGTGTTGTGGATAACCACATTGTCGGATGTGCGGCCGGGGCCGTTGCCGTCAGAAAATAGGCCCACACCCGAGCCGCCGACTTGCACGCCGTTCTTGGTCGAAACATTGCCAGCCACGGTGTTGTGGTCGACACCGTAGTGAGGCGCGTAGGGGGCGCTGGCATGGCCCATCGGGGGATGCGAGGCGAGAACAATGCCGCAGTCCAGCGGATTGTTGGTAACTGTATTGTCGACGATCAAGTTGCCGCTGCTTTCCGCGGTCTCGTCGCTGATCAGGATTCCGTCGGCGTTGCGCGTCAGCCAATTGCCCGAAACGATCGAGTTGACCGAGCCGATCAGGTGAATAGCCCCGCCGCAGTCGCCGGATTCATCAGTTTCAAAGGCTGGCTGGCCGGAGCAATTGGTCACCGATGGGTTGAACACCGGCCCGAACTTGTCGTTGTTGGCGAGATAATTGTCGTTGATCGTGACGTTCGCGGCGCTGACGACCAGAACGCCTTCGTAGATGGCGTTCTTCACTGCCAGTCCGGCAACGGTTACGTTGTGGAGGCCGGGATGATCGAGCCCGTCGACAAAGACCCCGTTCGCCCGTCCGGTAGCGTCGATCGCCGACTTATCGGCCCCGGCGCCGATCAGCGACAGCGGAATGCCGATGATCACATCCTCTTTATAGGTGCCGCGTCCAACACTGATGACGTCGTTCGCTGCGGCATTATCGACTGCTGTTTGGATTGTCGAGTAGCAGCCGCCCGACCCGGCTGGGTTGACGCAGAGAGTGCGGGCTGCGGCGGCCTCGGAGACGCCCGCCAGAAGAACCGCGCAAAACATAATCCCCAATAGGCGCAAACGAACCACCGCCATCGACATGTTCTCTTCCTCCAAAGTGCTGTGATCGATATCCGGACTGACGATGACCGCGCTGGCGCTGATCGGACCGGCTCCAGCCCGAATTTAAGGAGGCCCGAGGATTACAAGGTCACACGCCAGGGCGCAACCTCGATCAGCGCGCACCCTCGCGAGCGGATATGTGCGCGCAAGGTTAACCGTTCGCGCTGCCGTCTCGAGCGGAGGTTTGGCTCGACCTCGCTGCTTCGCGGTCGCCGCCGGCGATCGGGCAAAAGCCGGATCAGGCCGGTTGGCCGGCCGCTGATGGCGCTGACGAGGTGGTCCAGTTGATGTCGGGAAGGGCGACGCCGATCATCGTGTCGCGGGTGATGATCGACATCAGCCGCTCCTCGCTCCACCCCTCGGTACCGGCGGGGCGCATCGGCAGCACCATGTAGCGCGTCTTCTGGTTCGAATCATGCACCCGCACCTCGACGTCGGGCGGGATGATTGTGCCGAACTCGGCGAGCACCTGGCGCGGCCAGCGGACCACCCGGCGGCGATAATTCGAGCGCTCGTACCAGGCCGGTGACATGCCGAGCAAGGGCCGCGGATAGCACGAGCACAAGGTGCAGACGATGACGTTGTGGATTTCGGGCGTGTTCTCGCAGACAATCAGATAGGTGTAATCGCTGGGCGTCCCCGTACCGGTCGGCTGCATCCAGTCAATGCCCAGCTCCATACAGGCCGCGACTCCGTCGGCGAGGAGCCGCTGCTTGAAGGCCGGGTCGACCCAGGCGCGGGCGACGACACGTGCCCCACCAGTATGGCCGACCTGGTCGTACCACTCCATGAATTGGCGATGATCCTCGGCCGAAAACAACCCTTTCGCTATCGACAGCTCGCGGATCGCGGTCTCGAGAACGGTGAACTCGATCGCCTCGTCACGCTCCTCGATCGGCGCATGCGGATGATCGTGCCCGTGGTCGTCTGCGTGATCCTGTTGGGCGTTCAACTGGGGTTCCCTCCTAATCCGGCTCAACGCTTTTCGGGTGCGGGGCTCGGGTCTGCCGGTTCGAGCCAACGCTCCGAGAACTCGGTCTCCAGTGTGTCGATGGCCACCCCGCCATAGTCGGGCCACAGCTCGCGCTGGTTGAAGCGAACCATGTAAAACGGCTCGCGGCGCCCCTCGTAGCGGCCCCACGCCTCGTCTTCGGGGATCACCCATTCGGGGCGCAACGCGACAATAACCCCGGTGCGGCCACGGGTGTAGCCCTGGGTGCGCGTATGAAACAGGGGCGGCAGGTCGCGGATCGTGACCCGGTCGCCAACATTGAACTTGCTCATGACGCGGCTTCCTCCCGGTTGCGCACCTCTTCCATCTTTTCGAGCAGCTCGTCCGGAGTGATCAGCCCCTTGTCGATTAGCATCTTGGTGGCAGCGAGCAACCAGCGCGCATAATAAGGGGTGCCGAAATAGATCGTCTCACCGAGGTCGTTCTCGCGCCGGCGCCGTTCCTCGGCGACCCAGACGCCGCGCCAAGCCAGGCACTCGGCGGTGGAGTGGGTGCATTTTTCCCAATGCGCCGGCGTGTGCAACGACTTGTCCAAAGGCCCGTCGGGCTGGCCGCCGAGATCGTGCACCACATGCAGCATAGCCTCGGCGCGCTCCTGGGAAATCTTGAGCGGCAGATCGGCGCCGTGGTGCTCTCCCGGTGCGTGCGCCCGGATGCTCTGCAACAGAGCCGTGTAGCTGCTCGGTGAATTCTTGGCCATCAAACCCTCATCAATATCGAACATCGGGTCGCCCGGCGCGATCAAAGACCCGCCGCACTGACACCATGGCGTTCGAAAAATGTCAATGTTCGACGCAGCCGCGTGGCGGCAATGCGCAGTTCGCCCCGCCGGCGCCCACTACCCGGACTTACGGATCGGCCGTTCTCCTGGTTCGCCGCTGCGTCGGGCTAGGGCTTTATCTGGTAGCTTGGATCGACAGTGGCCGAAGGCGAAGGGCTCCTTTGCCCTACGATTCGAAAAAGTCCTCGTCAATCTTCCTGATCGGGAGGGTATCCTCAACTCTACATCCGACATTGTTGCGGATCATGAGCATGGTTAGTTGATCGCCGTCGATCAACACGATCCGTTTGCTCAGGAACTCTGCGGTCTCCCTCGCTGAGGGGGAAAAGGTCGAGGTCGTCACGAATAGACCTTTTGCAGCCTTGTGACGATCGAGGCTTCCGAAAAACTCCCGGATCGCGCCTGGGCCAATGTTGTTACCTTGCTTGTAACGTTTAGCTTGGACATAGACCCGATCCAGTCCGAGCGCATCTTGGTCAATCACACCATCTACGCCGTCATCGCCGCTGCGGCCAAGCGCGCGGCCGGCATCCGCCGCAGAGCCGCCATAACCCATGCTCAGAAGAAGATCGACTATCAGGCGTTCAAAAAAATCGGGTGGCGCGGCTCGGATGCGATCGAGGAGGTCTTGCGCAAGCGATGCCTCGATTTGCTTATGCGCAACTCGCATGATTTCGTCCGGTGTCTCTTTCTGGCTGGGAAGTATCGGTGCTATCGCACCACCAGTATCCTGCGTTGCGTTCTGAGCCGCCTTTTCCTTGAACTGCCTAAACTCTTCGAAACTGTTTAGAAAATTATTATCTATCCTTGCGGGATTTGTTTCGAGCACCTGCACACCGCGCGCCGTGATCTTGAAATATCCGCGCCGGGTTGCTTCAATTAAACCTGCCTTGCCAAGATAAAGCTTGGCCCAATTCACTCTGTTTTCAAACAGGCCTTGCCTTCCAGATGGAAGGAGTATCGCTCTATCCTCCGCCGTCAGTCCAAGCTGATCTCCAATTTTGTTAATGGCATCGCCGACACGCACCTCTCCTTTTGAGGATGCCGATAGCACGGGAAGCATCAAAGTTTGGTAGTCTGGAACTGTCATGTCGATATCATCTCCGCTCCTCCCCGAGCGGGTGCTTGCGCAGGAAATTGAAGTCGCAGCCGCGGTCGGCTTGCAGGATCTCCTGGCGGTAGAGCTTGGCGTAGCCGCGTTCGGGGGAGGGCGGCGGGGCGGCCGGGCGGCGGGCGAGTTCGTCGGGCGGGACCAAGAGGTCGATGCGCCGCTCCCTGACCGAGAGGCGGATGCGGTCGCCGTTCCTGACCTTGGCGAGCGGGCCGCCGGAGGCGGCGTCCGGGGTCACGTGCAGGACGATCGAGCCGTAGGCGGTGCCGCTCATCCGCGCGTCGGAGATCCGCACCATGTCCTTGACCCCGGCGCGCGCCAATTTCTGCGGGATCGGCAGATAGCCGGCCTCCGGCATCCCCGAGGAAGAGAGCGGGCCGGCGTTCTGCAATACCAGGAAATCGTCGGGGGTCACGTCGAGATCGGGATTGTCGATCCGCGCCGACAGATCCTCGAGCGAGGTAAAGACGACCGCCCTGCCCTCCTTCTCGAACAATTTCGGGTCAGCCGCCGAGCGCTTGAAGATCGCTCCCTGCGGCGCCAACGAGCCGAACAGCGCGACCAGCCCGCCGACGGGCTGCAACGGCTCGGCTAGCGGCTTAATCACCGATCGATCGACCGGGCCGGCGGGTGCGGCCAGGCGCTCCCCCACAGTCTCGCCCGACACGCTCAGGCAATCGAGATGCAATAGCGGCCGCAGCTCGCGCAAGACCGCGCCGATGCCGCCGGCGGCGAACAGATCCTCCATATAATGCGGACCGGTCGGCTTCAGATCGACCAGCACCGGGGTTTCGTCGCTGATCGCGTTCAACCGGCGTGAGATCGATGTCGATGCCGGCGCGGCCGGCGATCGCGGTCAGATGCAAGACCGCGTTGGTCGAGCCGCCGATCGCCATCAATACCTTGAGCGCGTTCTCGACCGCGTGCGGCGTGACAATCCGATCGGGGGTTAGCCGGTCGCGAGCGAGGCGCATTGCCGCGCGACCGGTCGCCTCGGCGGCGCGCAGCCGGTCGGCATGTACCGCCGGGATCGCCGCGGTGCCGGGCAGGATCATGCCGAATGCCTCGGCGATAGAGGCCATCGTGCTCGCCGTCCCCATCACGGCGCAGGTGCCAGCGGTGATCGCGAGATTGCCCTCGATCTCGTGGATCTCGTCGCTCGATACCTCGCCGGC
Source organism: uncultured Alphaproteobacteria bacterium (assembly GCA_963755435.1). Classification (GTDB taxonomy): domain Bacteria; phylum Pseudomonadota; class Alphaproteobacteria; order ATCC43930; family CGMCC-115725; genus AP-15. The sequence continues at coordinate 846,181 of CAVWJX010000003.1, read as the reverse complement.
GCGGTACTTGGCCCAAAAACGGCGGCAATCGGTGCAGGCGCCGAGCCGCTCGCCATGCCAGCGCGAGGTCATCATCGGCCCGGCGACGAGCCCGATCGCCGGCCGGTTCGCGGAAATCGCACCCATCAGCTGCGCCGGCACAGTCTTGTCGCAGCCGCCAACCAGCACCACCGCGTCCATCGGCTGGGCGCGGATCATCTCCTCGGTGTCGATCGCCATCAAATTGCGGAACATCAGGCTGGTCGGCGAGAGGAACACCTCTCCCAATGAAATCGTCGGAAAGGTCAACGGCAGCCCACCCGCCGCAAGGACGCCGCGCTTGACCGCCGCGATCAATTCGGGGAAATGGCGGTGGCAGTTGTTGTAGCCCGAATAGGTGTCGGCGATGCCGATCACCGGCCGCGCCAGCATTTCGGTCGAATAGCCCATCGAGCGGGCAAACGAGCGCCGCAGATAAAGTGCGAAATCGGGGTCGCCGTAATTGGTGAGGCCCCGAGACAAACCTGTGGGGGCGAGACCGACCGGTTCCGTCATGATTTCCTCTCGACAGCAGACACCCGCCAACTTGCCGCCGCGATGCCGCCGGAAGCAAGCGCCGCAAGGTGTCTGCCCGATGGCAGCGCTCTCATCGGATTTCAGACTTCGAACCCACAAGAGCCGCCGGTTGCGATCAATAAGTACCCAGGGTCATACTGCATTTCGGCCGTTGCGGTCATTCCGTTCCGCGCCCGCGCCGCTCGGCGATCAGCTCTCGATTCTGACGCCGAGGGCCTGGCACCGGATCCGTTGGTTGGCGCAGGGTTAGACGACGTACGATGTTTTCCGTGTGCTGGGTGACACGAGGGACCGAGACGAGGGAGGCAGCAGATGGCGGCGGGTTACAACATATGTCTTGGAACTGCGGGCTGGGGCGTGTGGCACAGCCCAGATGCCGGAGCGTCGTGGACACGGCATCGCGCCCCGTTCCCGCTCAACAGCCGCATCCAGGCGCTCGTCGCCCATCCCACCGAGGCCCATACCGTTCTCGCCGGCGGCGATACCGGCTTGTTCGTGAGCCATGATGGCGGGACGCGGTGGGAGCGCATCACCGCCGATGGGGTTCTGCCGACGATCTGGTCGCTGACCATCGATCCGGTCGATCCCGATATTCTGTTTGCCGGCACTCGTCCGGCCGGGCTCTATCGCTCGCGCGACGGCGGACGCCACTGGGAGCAACTGGCTGTCGACGTCGCCCGCGAGTGCTCGATCGGCACCCCCTTCGTGACCAGCGTTATCGTCGACCCCGACGATCATCGTATGGTCTGGGCCGGGGTGGAAATCGATGGCGTCTTCCGCAGCCGGGACGGCGGGGATACTTGGACGCACCTCAATGGCGGTTTGTACGATCCCGACATTCACGCGGTGGCGATCGCGGCGACAGAGCCGAAGCGCCTCTATGCCAGCACCGCCCGCGAAGTGTTTACCAGCAACGATCTGGGCGAAACCTGGGAACCCCTGGGCATCGGGGAGAAATGGCCGCTGCCCTACGCCCGCGGCATGGTGGTCAAGGCCGATGATCCCGGCGTGATGTTCGCCGGGTGCGGCGAGACCACGACCGGCGAAAAGGGCAACGTGCTCCGCACCACGAACTTCGGCGAGACCTGGCAGATCCTGCCACTCCCGACCCAGCCAAATGCCACCATATGGGGTTTTGCCACGCACCCTGCCGACGCCGATCGTATTGTCGCCTTCAGCCTGTTCGGCGAGGTCTACGTCACCGAGGACGCCGGCGCCGCCTGGCGTAAGATCGCCCGTGAGTTCGGCGAGATCAGGACTGCGGCCTGGGTGCCAAACTAGAACGAAATCCGCTCGGGTTCGAAGAGGCCCTCCGTCGCCCGCGGGCTTGAACCCTCGGGCCGCTCGATCACCGCTGTCGGCAGCAGCAGCTGGCATTCGGTACGTGCCGATCCTGGGCGCGCTGGACAGAGACCTAATGTGATAGCCAAACACGCATGACACAGAGGAGTTTCCTCAATGACGATCATCGATTCGCAGGTTCATGTGTATGAGGCGAACACGCCTAAGCGGCCCTGGCACAGTGTGCCGAACTGGCCCGCTCACGTCACCGGTGACGAGATGGTGGCGGCGATGGACAAGGTCGCCGTCGACGGCGCGATCTTCATCTCGGCCTTTTCGATGTACCAATACGACGCGAGCTATGCGGTCGAAGTGCAGCAAGCCCATCCTGGCCGGTTCGCGCTCGTCAAGCCGGTCGACCCGGACGATCCAGCGGTCGCCGATGTCATCGCCGATTGGAAGCAGACGTCGGGCACGGTCGGCATCCGCATCATGCTGACGCGTGAGGCGAATCGCGCGCCGGATGACCCGGGCCTCGACCGGATCGCGCGCGCGGCCGTGACCCATGATCTTCCGGTCAACGTCCTATTCTGGGGAAATGTGGACGCGGGCACGGCGCTGATCGATCGGCATCCCGACACGCGATTCATCATCGATCACCTCGCCATCATGCAGCCCCGGGTGCCACCAGCACCGCCGCAGCCCTGGGCAGACCTCCCAAAGGTGCTGGAACTTGCCAAGCGCCCCAACGCCGTGATCAAGGTCAGCGGCGCCTGCACATTGTCCCGCGAGCCGTACCCTTTCACGGACATTTGGGACCCGCTCGCCCGCGTGTTCGATGCCTGGGGTTTCGATCGCTGCCTGTGGGGCACGGACTGGACGCGCGCCTTCGCCGTCGTCAACTACGAGCAGGCGGTCGAACCCTTCCTCAAGACCGACCGCCTCAACGACAGCGAGCGGGCCATGCTGATGAGCGGCGCCTGCGCCAAGGCTTATGGCTGGTCACCGAAGAAAGGTTAGTTTTCAGACCATACTACTCAAACCGAATCGTCGCGAAAGGTGCCAACATGAGCGATGTAAACACGGCGTCAACATCCGAGCCACTGAAGGTTGGCACGCTGAAAGTCCTCTCCGGCCCTGCCGGTCTGCTTCCGCTACTGCCAAGGGCGACGATGGACTTTCAAGTGACGGCGCGGGGGACGGCGCTCGAGTGGACGAGAGCCGGAGCCGGGGTGGCGCGTATCGAGGGCGCGCAGATCGAGAGTACGCAGCGGCACGGACAGGCATTCGTCGTATCGTTGAAGCGAACCGGTTTTGGCGCGCAGGTGCTGACGTTCGAGGCGACGTTGGAGGCAGACGCGGAAGCCTGGGTTCAGGCCATCGAGAGGATCAAGGCTTCGGCCGTCGTCGCAGGGCCGGTCGCACGCGATGCCGACGATACACAGCCCACCAACGCGACGACAATCAAGCTCACCTACACTCTCGGCGGTTCTCCCATCACCAAGGAGTTCGCACTCCTGGTCATCGCCTGCGATCCGAGGAACCTGATCGGTATCTGTGACTATTCTCCGGAGGAGATTGCCACCTTCAATCAACTGGTGAACTTCACCTTTCACACCACGCTGATGAAGGTAAAGGTCAACGCCGAGACATGGCAGCCACACGGTGTCATTTTCGCGCCCGGCCCTTTGGATTTGATGAACGGAAGTGTGTACGGATTTCGTAACGAATTGGTCAAGCAGTTCGGCTTCGATACTGCGAGGAGAATGGAATATAACCTCGTTACGGTTTATCAGTTAATTGGTACCACCGACCAAAAATGGACTCCAGACCGATTTCTGAAACTCATGGAGGAGCAGCTAAAGACCCTGAAATGGTGGCCGTTCGGTGACGATTATGACATCCGCACTGCGGTGACGACGCCGTACTTCAACCATTTCCACGCCGACGCGTTGCGGGCGGGAAAGCCATGGGACCTTTTTGGAAGACAGGGGGCCAAAAATACTCTGCTGGTGCATGCCTCCACCTGTTTTGAGTTGGCACTTCACTGTTGGGGGTACGCCGGGCTGATGCTCGACGACGCACCGGAAGCCAGCCGGGCGTTGCCCCGCGACAAGAGCGCGCCGATCGCCATTCTCGGCGCCGGCGTCAGCGGCCTCCTATTCGCAACGCGCCTAACCCGGTTGGGCTACACAAATATTCAGATATTGGAGACGTGCGATCAATACGGCGGCAAGACACACACCTTTACCGAGAATGGACCGTATCCACCCAATTCTCAGGAGCCGACGGTCTGCGAGTTGGGCACGTGTTACCTGTCTCCGGCTTACGCTCCGATGGTTGGTGACCTCAGCACATTTTTGGAAGGTAACCAGCAGATCGACTTTACACTCGGCGATCCTGCCTTCCGGGGAATTGCTACCGAAGGCCAACTTCCACCAGACTTCAACGCGCCGCCTGTGATGGACTTCGCCGACTACGTCATCCTGAAGGCGGTAGCCGAAATGGGAAAACCCAATGACGAAGCGAGCCGCATAGAGGCTCAACTTGCTCTGGCCCTTGATCTCGCGGTCTATGGGTTGCTGCACCCGCTGTATGTGGGTTGGAACCCGCCGATGCCGACCGTCAAACCTGAAAGCCTCGATAACCCCTTCGGCCAGCAAACATTTTTGGACTTCCTCAGGGCGCACGATCTCACGGCGCTGGTGGGCAGCCTACAATACGGTTACGAGGTACAGGGGTATGGCCCCCTGAAAGACATTCCTGCGTACTACGGGCTGCTGTGGATAACACCCCCCATCACATGGACTATCCTTATCGATGCACTCCCGGACTGGATTGTTGGGATATTGGAGCTTCAGAAGGAACCGGTCGTAACCGCCTGGACAAAAGGGTGGGGTGACCTCTGGAAGCAAATAGTGGAGAAGCAGAACCTCCAAATTACCTGCAATGCCCAGACAACTTCGGTAGTTCGATCCTAGGTGAGTGTCCATTCGTATTGTCTATCCGGATCTGACTGACAAATTGCGGCGTCCACTCAAAGCGACGGTAACCGGGTGTTTTTCACGAACCGCGGTAGTGAGCCCGTCAGCGTAGTTGCTGCCACGCCACGCCAGCGGCGTATCGCATTGCCGCCGGGGTTCTGAATTAACGTGTTTCCCTCTAGCCCGCGAGCTCACATCGGCCCCAGCAAATCCGGAGACGCATGTCGTTCGCCCGTTCTCCTGCTTTTCTCGAACAGAATACAAAACGGCGCCGATTGGAAAAAACTTGGCATGCCCGGTTCCCGCCGCAGTGCGTGGTCCAGAATACGGCTGTCAGGAACCGTAGGGCGGACCAGCGCAGCGCATTCCGCCCTTTCGACCATGCATACCTCCTAGTGCCGGATTATCGCCGCAGTCCGGTCGCAGGGGAAACTTTCCTTATTATTTCTTGGAATGACCTGGTTGATCGGCGGTCAAACTCCGACTTTGACGTGCAGCGAGCCGCCGCCAACGCCACCCCGGAGCCGGGTAACATGGGGCGATCCTCCCACCTTCCCCGATACACCCGCGCAGCCCGCCGCTGAACTGCGGCAGGGAGTCAATGGAAGTCGCGTACGACTTCATGGAGCTGTGCGGAAAGAAGAACCCGCGGCGGCTGTGGGATGACTACGAAGACCGCCTTACAGCAGCGAGAGCCATTGTCAGCCTCGCCACGTCGAAATTGTAGATGCGGGCGGTGTTGAGGGCGGCGATCTTGGCCTGTTCGTCGTCCGGCACGCCCTGGAGGATCTCCGCGAGGATCTTGCGCGATTGGGGAAAGGTCGATTCGCTGTGCGGATAATCCGAGCCCCACATCATGTTGCTCGTGCCGATAACGTCGCGCAGGCGGATGCCGATCGCGTCCTCCTGGAAGCTCAAAACGATGTTGCGGCGGAAGAAGTCGCTCGGGAGCATGCCGTCCTTGAACCGGTAGATCGCCTCGCCGTGGCGTTCGCGGTAGGTGTAGTCCATCGTCGAGATGAGGTGCGGCGCCCAGGCCAGCTCGAACTCGACGACAGCCAGTGTCAGGCGGGGATGACGCTCGAAGACGCCGGAGAAGACCAGATCGCACAACGACAGCGCCGGATAGAACGCCTTGGTCGCGCGGCTGCTCGCGTCGCGCAAGGTCTTGTCGCCGGCGCCGCGGATCCGGCCCTGCCGTCGCGTGGCCGTGTGCAGGCTCAACGGCAGGCCGAGCGCGGCGGCGGCGGCCCAGAACGGTTCGTACTCGGGCTGGTCATAGCGCCGATCTTCGAGCGGATACTCGGTGATCATCGCACCCGAGAGGCCGAGGCGGGCGGCGCGCTCCAACTCACGGAGCCCGTCCTCGACATCGTCCAGGTTGATCATTGCGATGCCCTTCAGGCGGGCAGGATCGGTGCGGCAGAACTCGGCAAGCCAGTCGTTGTAAGCGCGAAAGATGGCGGACATTAAGAGCGGGTCGGCCACCTTGAAGTAGAAGAGCCCTTGGCTCGGATAGAGGATTTCACCCGCCACCCCATCGAGCGCCATGTCCTTGAGGTGCTGCTCGGGGTCGTAGCCGCCGCGGTGCACATCTTCAAAGCGCCCCTCGACGGAGATTGTCTCAGGGGCCTCGAACCGCGCGCCAGCGTTCGAGATCAGGCCAATTCCGCAGAGGATCTGATCCTTTTCGACCACGATCTGGTCGGCGCCCCCGATCCGCTCGATTCGCGGCGCACGATCGCGGAACGCCGCAGCGATGCGGGTCTGCCACAGATCGGGCGGCTCGAACACATGTGAGTCAGACGAGAGAATGAGGAGCGGCATCGGCATCACCTTATCTCACCGGATCGCGAGCTGCACCTTTGGCAACGGGCCCATCGCCGTCAAGGCGAGCGTGGGTGGGCGATCCGCGCCCGGCTGTCGTCAATGACGGCTCAGCGTCCGCCAGGGCCGAGCCTCGTCGCTATGCGAAATCCGAGATCGGCGTTAAACCCTCGTCCGACGCGCAACCTCAAACAGTTTGCTCCCCGCGCAAAGCCGGAGTGCAAAGGTGAGCCACGGCTTGCCTGGCAACGAAATTGCCGCGGCGGCGCCGATCGCGTAGCTTCCGGCGGCGGCGGCGCGGGCAGGTGATATGTCAGGGAACGGTCTTTCGAAAATATCTCTGGTTCCGCTCGCTTCGCTGGCGGTCGACGTGATCACCGACGACATCAGCGACAATTACGTCAGCAAGACGCTGTTCGCAGTGTCGGAGTTTGCCAACATCGTGCGCGCAGGGGCCACGGTGTTGTCGGGCGAGGCACTGTTATGCGCCAATCTTGGGTTTGGCTGCCGGCTGGTGTCGAATGCGGGCGGGGTGCGCCATACCCTGTTATTCGACACCGGGCCAGAGGGCGCGATATTTCTGCGCAATTGCGCCAACCTCGGGGTAGCGCTCGGGGAGATCGAGGCGATCGCCGTCAGCCATGGCCATTGGGACCACATGGCCGCGTTGCCAGCAACGTTGGCCGCGATCCGCGGCGCCGGCGGCGAGGCCACGGTCCACGTCAATCCCGGAATGTTCAACGAGCGCGCGATCCGGCTTGCCAGCGGAACCGTGGTGCCGGCGGCCCTGGTCCCCTCCCCATCCGAAATGTCGGCGCTGGGTGCACAAGTCGTCAACGATCCGGCGCCGCGCCTGCTGCTCGAAGGGCATTTTTTTCTGAGCGGCGAGATTCCGCGGGTTAGCTCTTTTGAAAAGGGCCGGGTCGATCACCTGAGCCGCACCGGCCCGGGCGCCGGGTGGCAACCCGACCCGCTGCTGCTCGATGAGCGCATGCTGGTGGCTCACGTCCGCGACCTCGGGCTGATCGTCGTCAGCTCGTGTTCGCATGCCGGCATCGTCAACGTGTGCATCGAGGTGCGCCGGCTGTTTCCGGAAATTCCGATCCACTGCGTGATTGGCGGGCTGCATCTGGGCGGGGTCATGGAGCGACTGATTCCGGCAACGGTCGACGGGCTGCGGCGGTTCGCGATCCCTCACATCATCACCGGCCACTGCACCGGCTGGCGGGCCTTGCACGCGCTGGCCAACGCCTTTGGCGACGCGGTCAGCCAATCGGCGGTCGGCACCACCTACAATTTTTCCGCCTGAAGCCGCCGATGGAGGGCGAGGGGCGGCTCCCCGTCACGATCGTCACCGGCTTTCTCGGCAGCGGCAAGACGACGCTCGTCAACCACATCCTGGCCCAGCAGCACGGCCTCAAGGCCGCGGTCATGGTCAACGAGATCGGCGACATCGCGATCGACAACGCCCTCATTGTCGGCGCCGCCGACGACACGGTCGAACTCGCCAATGGCTGCATCTGCTGCTCGATCAACAACGATCTGGTGGACGCGATCTTTCGCGTGCTGCAGCGCGCGCCGGCGCTCGATTGCCTGATCGTCGAGACCAGCGGCCTCGCCGACCCGCTGCCGGTCGTGCTGACCTTTCTGCGCTCGGAGTTTCGCGATCGGGTTCGCCTGGATGCGATCGTCGCCGTCGCCGACGCCGAGAATTTTAGCCTCGATCAGTTCGACAGCACGGCCGCGATCAACCAGCTGCGCTACGCCGATGTGGTGCTGCTAAACAAGTGCGACCGCGTCCGGCCCGAGATGGCAGCCGCTGTCGAGAAGAGCATTCGCCGGCTCAGCGCTGACACGCGGGTTGTATGCACCACGCGCTCCCAGATCCCGCTGCCGCTCATCCTCGGCGCCGGGCCGTTCGAGGCCAAACGGTATCCGACCGATCACTCCCACCAGCACCCGATCGACGGTGGGCATTTGGTCGGCGACGGGTTCGAGGCGGTGTCGTTCGAGAGTGCCTCGGCGTTTTCGGCCGAGCGCTTTCAGGCGTTTCTCGAGACCATGCCGGGCGGTGTGTTCCGCGCCAAAGGCATCCTGCGCATCGCTGGTAGCGACGTCGCCCATATCTTTCACCTGGTCGGCCGTCGCTTCACCCTTGACCCAAGCCCAGCGGCGCGCAACGGCGGAGCAGCCGAGCCCGAGCGCAACCGGCTAGTGCTGATCGGCCGAAACCTCGACGCCGGAAGCTTGCGGGGAGCGCTCAACGCCTGCCTCGCCGACCCCGCTATTCCGGGTCCGGGATAGCGAGCGACAACAAGGCGAGCAGGCCGGCCATGCCGACCGGGAGCCAGATCACGCCGGTGCCCAGGCGCACATAGCCGGCGCCGGCGGCGACCCCGCCTGCCACCAGCCCGAGCCAGGGCAGCGCTTGCGCCGCCCAATTCCATCCCCGGGAAGCACCGATCAGAAAATCGCCCAGACCCTGACCGAATTTGACCAAGGTTCCGGTCACATAGGTCAGGCTGACAGTGACGTTTCCGGCGCGGTGCATCGATGCGTTCAAGGCTCCCATCGCCAGCACCATCGGCGCCGCTGCGGTTTGCTGCAACGCGGCCGCGGTGAGCAATGCCGTGACCGTGGCGAGCACGCAGGTCAAATGCCGTCGCCCGGCGAAACGAGCGAGCGCCTGGCCGCCGGCCGCACCCGCCACGAACAGCGCGATCAGCCACAGGATTGGGACGGCGTCGCCGACCCGGCCGCGTCCGAGCGCCAGCGCGAACTGGGTGCTGTTGCCGCTCATGTAGGAGACGAACAGATGACGCAGATGGACAAAGCCGATCGCGTCGACCATGCCGGCGAGCCCGGCCAAGAGCCCGGCCAGCAGCAGGTCGCGCGCCCGCTCGCCCCGTCTTGCTCGATCGCCATCGACTGCCGCCATGTTCACGATCCAGCACCGCTTCGCACAAACAATCGAGGCCGCGCTCGCCCCAGCAATGATCGGGCAAACCGCCGCGCGAGGGGCTCTTGTCATCGGGTCTGCAGGATACCACTTTCGGGATTATCGGAACCACCGACTGCCGTTCTCGTTGATGGACGCGGCTCGGACGTGCGCCGATCGCGTTCCTAAGGTCGCTGTCGATGCCGGCGGAATTGATCGGCCGCAATCGTGTTGACAGAGGCGGCGCAGGTCGCGATTGGCGCTTGAAGCAGACTAGCACGGGTGAAGGTATGGCCAAGCCGAAGAGAGGGCGGTCCACCGCCGCGATCGACGATCACGTCGGAGCACGGATTCGCGAACGCCGCATCATGCTGGGGCTGACCCAGCAGCAGCTCGCCGAACTGATCGGGGTCACCTATCAGCAGGCGCACAAATACGAGCGCGGAATCAATCGGGTATCAGCCGGCAGGCTGTTTGAGATTGCCCGCGCGCTGAGCGCGCCGGTGAGCCATTTCTACGAAGGGGTTGGCGAGGAAGGCCCGCGCCAGATCACCCCGCATCAGCGCATGTTGCTCGAGATCGCGCGCAATTTTGCCGAGATCCGTAACGAAAAGCACCAGGAAGCCGTGAGCCAGCTGGCCCGCGCGCTGGCAAGCAGGTAGCAGCCGCTCTCGGCGGCGGTTGGGGACGTTCACCCGGCCGGAAGCGGAAACTGTTCGAGATAGGGCAGATAGTCGTCTTCGACATCGATCCGTAGCGCGGCGATGACGCGCACTAGGCTGTTGTATTGGCCGATGGTGATGACGAGATCGGTCAGCAGCTCCGGGTCGAGGCCATCGCGCAAGGCGGCGAAGGTATCGTCGCCCAGCATTGCGTCGAGAGTCATTTCGCGGGCCGCTCGCAGCACTGCCCTGGTCAGCGGATCGAGTGCGGTGCGATGCCCGGCAGTATCGGCGGCGATGGCGCGAATGTCGTCGTCGGACACGCCGAATTCGCGGCTGATCCTGATATGATGCGAATATTCATACGCCGAGTGGGTGACGTATCCGACCTGCAGGATCGCCATCTGGCGCAGCCTCGGATCGAGCCGACTGCCGTCGCGGATGAAACGGGCCAGAGTATTCAGGCTGCGCGCCGCGCGCGGGCTGTGTGCCAGTAGCCGATAGAGATTGATGTTCCGCGCCAACAGATCCTGATGCTCCGGCAGCAGGTCGGATTTATCGAGATAAGGCAGGCGGGCCATTGCGGTCACTCCGGTCTGCTCGGTTATCCTGAGGAAGTCGCGTGCTGGACGCTAGCCGTTCGGCCTCATCGACCGGCGGGCGCCAGATCGCCCTCATTCCAGAAATCGATCGCGGCGCGAGCACAGCGCTCGGGTTGCAACAGATTGATCCCGTGGCCATGTCCGGCAAACATTTCAAGCCGGCCGTGCGGCAGGGTCTGCGCCAGGATCTTCTGCTGCTCGGAGGCGATACGGCTCTTGTCGCCGCTCAGCAGCAGGACCGGAGCGGTGATCCCGGCCAGGATCGGCACCACATCAACGCCTTCAAAGCATTCGTGCAATGCCGCCGCAACATCGGGGCGGGTCCGGTCCATTTCGGCGATGCACCACTCGCGCAGTTGCGGCGCCGCGTGCTCGAGGTCGAGCCGATAGCCCAGGGTACGGCGGCACCATTCGCCGGTGCCGTAGGCCCGGATCGCCGCCGGTGTGCTGCCTCGGTCGAGCGCGTAGATCCTCCTGATGTCGTCGGAAATGCGGGTCGGCGTGTTGCACAGGACGAGGCTGGCGATCCGTTCCGGATAGGCTTTGGCGAGCAGCAGGCCGACGAGCCCACCCGATGATTCGCCGACCCAATGGACCCGCGGCAACGACAATGCGTCGAGCGCCGCCAGGATATCGCGGGCAATGCTCTGCGGCGTGAAGCGCGGGTCCGCGGCTGGCACGTCCGAGGCGCCGCAGCCCAACAGGTCCGGCCGGTAGATGCGTCGGCTATCGGCAATCGTCGGAACCCAACGGTTCCAGAATGTCGCGTTGCGGGCGAAGCCATGCAGCATCAGCACCGGCGTCGGCTGCTGCCACGGCCACAAATAGTCGTCCACCGCGCAGTGTAGCGACAGCCCCTCGGCGAGGCGGATCATCGGCATCGGCGCCCTCCCCTAATTCTTGGCGCGCAGGATAGCCGGCACGGAAGCCGCGCGAAACCGCCTTGGATCACGAATTGCGCGCCCAAGTTGGCTTGGCTGCGGCTGGCCACGGCTGCCCGCGGGCTAGGATCCCGGACAAGTATCCGGACCCAAATTATCCGATGTCTTCCCGGCGCCGGCCGGGACCAATCACTTCGCTGCTGTTACATCCCTCTAATTCACGCTAGCTCGTCCGGGTTGTTGCCTCGCTCTCGAGCCGCACGAGGAGCGCCGCCGCCGCGGCGGCTTCGGCGGAGCGCTTCGAGGAGGCGGTCGCCGTGGCGCTCGAGCTCCCCGAAATGCTCGCCGTCATCGTGAAGGCCGGCGCGTGATCGGGACCCTGGGTCGCGACCAGCTGATAGTGCGGCAACCCCTTTCCGCGTGCCTGGGCCCACTCCTGCAGCGCCGTCTTCGGATCGCGCGGCGGCTCATCCATCTTGGTGATTAGCGGTCCCCAAAGCCGTCCAATGCAGTCCGCCGCCGCGCCGAAGCCGCCGTCGAGATAGACCGCGGCGAGCACCGCCTCGCAGGCATCGGCGAGGATTCCGGGATTAGCGGCGGCGCCGGCGGCGGTTTCAGCCGGCGACAGGATCAGATGCTGGCCGAGCCCGATCTCCGCGGCTATCCTGGCCAAGGTCTCGCGGCGCACCAGATAGGTGTGGCGGAGGGTCAGTGAGCCTTCCGGCTCGTCGGCAAAGCGGCGCCATAAGAGATCGGCGACGACCAGGCCCAGCACCCGATCACCGAGAAATTCGAGGCGGTCATAGCCGCGGCTCGGCAGCCGCTTTCGGCCGCGCCCGTGGTCGCGGGCCAGCGCACTCGGATGGGTTAGCGCTTCGACCAGAAGCGCCGGCTTGGCGAAATCGTGGCCAAGGAACTGCGAAAGTTCCTTTGGCCCAGTCGGCCTGACCGCAGCCGCATTCTCCACGGTGGGCCGGGCAGCGGCCAACCGCTCATCGGGCATTGCTAGTCGATCCCCGAGAACAAACGATCGTAGCGGATCGCGAACGGCCATTTCCAAACCTCCCACAGCCGGGCCGATCCGTTGGTCGAGAAAAAGATGAATTGGGCTTTGCCGATCAGATTTTCGGCCGGCACGTAGCCAACCGCCGAAAGCACGCGACTGTCCTGTGAATTATCACGATTATCGCCCATCATGAAGTAATCGCCCGTTGGCACGTGATAGACCTGGGTATTGTCGAGCGGGCCCTCATCGCCGATCTTGATGATCCGGTGCTGGCGTCCATTCGGCAGGGTTTCGATGTATTGCTTCATCGGAATGACCGCGCCGTCGTCCTCCTTGTATAGATAATCCCCGATGCGCTTGCGCGGCACCTCCTTGCTGTTGATGTAAAGCTGACCCTGCTTCATCTGAATGGAGTCGCCGGGCAGGCCGATCACCCGCTTTATATAGTCGATCGAGGTATCGGTCGGCAGCTTGAAGACGACAACGTCGCCGCGTTGCGGCGGATGAAAGAAGATGCGCCCGGAAAAAAGCGGCAACCCGAACGGCAACGAAAACCTGCTGTAACCATAAGAAAACTTCGATACAAATAAATAATCTCCGACCAGCAGAGTTGGGATCATCGAGCCTGATGGAATGTTGAACGGTTCGTAGGCCACCGTGCGAACCACCAAGGCGATGAGAACCGCATAAACGACTGTTTTTATGGTATCGACGATGCCACCGGATGATTTCTTCTTCGCCATAACCTTGCGCGCGGGATTGGTTTTCATGAGCTGCCGTGAAGGGCTGGATCGGGAGCGATCAAGCCCACGGTGCCGCCGCGAGTCAAGCGCGGCGCCGACACGGAACCCCCTGGCGTCCGAGATTTTTGGCGTGATTTTGCGGCGAGGTTCGTTCGCCCCGATCAGCCGACCTCGGCCGGAACCGCGGTGATGATCACCACGGCCTGGGCGAGCGGCGGCTCGTCTGTCAGGGTGAGATCGAGCCGCGCCGCCATCCCCTGGGGCGTAATCTCGTCAAGGCGCCGCCGGGCGCCGCCGGTCAGCCGCATCGTCGGTCGGCCCGAGGCCAAGTTGACGACCCCCAAATCGCGCCAGAAGACGCCGCGGCGGAACCCGGTGCCGAGCGCCTTGGCGCAAGCCTCCTTGGCCGCGAAGCGGCGGGCATAACCACCCGCCCGGTCGGCCCGGCGGTCGCATTTGCCGCGCTCGGCCTGGGTAAAGATGCGGTTGAGAAAGCGGTCGCCGAACCGGGCTATGGCGCGCTCGATCCGGCGGATATCGACGAGATCGCTACCGAGGCCAAGAATCATTGGACGCGTGCCGGTGCCGATCTCGTCACCGCGAGTGCCTCGCGGCGATCGCGCGGCGCCCGATCATGCTGGTCGGGATTGCGTCGTCGCCGACGGCTCTGACACGCATCTCTCATCCGCGGGCCCGCTCGACCGAGTTGATGACCGCGTTGGCGCGCAGGGCCGCGATGATCGTCGTCAGGTGCTTCACGTCGGCGACCTCGATATCGAGCATGATCTCGAAAAAATCGGTCGAGCGGTTGGTGATCTTCAGATTGCTGATGTTGCCGCCCTGCTTGCCAATTACCGTCGTCAAGGTGCCGAGGTTACCCGGCTCGTTGGCGATCATCACATTGAGCCGGCCGACATGGCTGGCATCGGCCTCGCTGCTGCTCCACGCCACATCGAGCCAACGCTCCGGCGTCTCGGCAAAGTTTTCCAGAATGTCGCAGTCAATGGTATGGATCGTCACCCCCTTGCCGGTGGTCACGATGCCGACAATCCGGTCGCCGGGCAGCGGATGGCAGCAGCCGGCAAAATGCAACGCCATGCCTGGGATCAGGCCGCGGATCGCCACCGCGGTGTCGTGGTGGCCGATCTTGCGCCGGGCACGGGCGAGCGAGACGACCTTGGCCTTGGCCTCATGCTGTTGCGGAAAGGCGGCGTTGATCACCGCGCGTCCGGTCGCGAGCCCCTGGCCGACCGCGACATAAAGGTCCTCGACCGCCGGGCAGTTGAAGGTCTTCAGCACCGCTTCGAGCGGCCGTTCGGAAAATTCCTGGCCCTCCTGGCGGAACGCCTTTTGCACGATGGCCTTGCCGAGATCGAGATATTGGGCGCGCTGCTGGGTGCGCACAAAGCGACGGATGCGGGCGCGCGCCTTGCCGGTGACGACAAACCGCTCCCAGGTCGGGGACGGGTGCTGCGCCTTGGAGGTGACGATCTCGACCTGGTCGCCATTGCCGAGCTCGGTGCGCAGCGGCACCAGCCGGCCGTTGATCTTGGCCCCGACACAGGTGTCGCCGATCTGGGAATGCACCGCGTAGGCAAAATCAACGGCGGTGGCGCCGCGCGGCAGGGCGAACAGATCGCCCTTGGGGGTAAAGGCGAAGACCTGGTCCTGAAACATTTCGAGCTTGGTGTGCTCGAGAAACTCCTCGGGCCCCGAGGCGTGCTCGAGAATATCGAGCAGCTCGCGCAACCAGCGGTACTGCGGGCCTTCGGTCTTGCCGACGCCCTGCTTGTAGGTCCAGTGCGCGGCGACGCCGAGTTCGGCCACCTCGTGCATCTCGCGGGTGCGGATCTGGGCCTCGATGCGCTGCTGCTCGGGGCCGATCACCGCAGTGTGCAGCGAGCGGTAATTGTTTAGCTTCGGGGTCGAGATGTAGTCTTTGAAGCGGCCGGGCACCACATGATATGCCGAATGAATCACACCGAGCGCGTGGTAACAGTCGCCGACCCCGTCGACCAGCACGCGGAACGCCATGACGTCGGAGAGCTGTTCGAAGGCGACGTTCTTGCGCTGCATCTTGCGCCAGATCGAATAGGGCGATTTCTCGCGACCCTTGATCACGGTCCCGGCGAGCCCACCCTCGGCAAGCTTGCGCTGCAACTCGGCCTCGATGCGCGGCACCAAGGCCGCACCCCTGTCGCGCAGGAAATCGAGGCGCGCGAGGATGCCGGCGCGGGCGTCGGGGTAGAGTTCCTCAAAGGCCAGATCCTCGAGCTGGTCTTTCATCCGGTGCATGCCGAGCCGCTCGGCTAGAGGCGCGTAGATGTCCATCGTCTCGCGCGCGATCCGCCGGCGCTTATCGTCGCTCTTGATGAAGTGCAATGTCTGCATATTGTGCAGGCGGTCGGCGAGCTTGACTAGGAGGACGCGGATGTCCTCCGACATCGCCAGCACCAGCTTGCGGAAATTCTCGGCCTGCTTGGTCTGGTCGGATTGCAGCTCGATGCGCGACAGCTTGGTCACGCCGTCGACGAGCCGCGCGGTTTCCCGCCCGAACACCCGCTCGATATCGCCGAGGGTGGCAACCGTGTCCTCGACCGTGTCGTGCAACAGCCCGGTGACGATCGAGGCACTGTCGAGCTTCATCTGGGCGAGAATGCCGGCGACCTCTACCGGGTGAGAGAAATAGGGGTCGCCCGAGGCGCGCAGCTGGGCACCATGCGCCTTCATCGAATAGACATAGGCGCGGTTGAGCGCCGCTTCGTCGGCGTTCGGATCGTAGGATCGCACGAGCTCGACGAGCTCGAATTGCCGCATCATTGTCGAGGCCCCGCCGTCTCAGCCACGTCCGCGGCCGCTAGCCGCCGGCCTTGCCGCGCCGGCCATATTAACGAGCCGCCCGAGGCTCAGAGCGCCTCCCCGCGATCACCGGGAAGATCGTCGCTTGGCAGCTCATCCGCAGGCAAACCGTCTTCGGACAAATCGTCCGCCGGGATGTCGGCAAGATCGCCCTCCTCGTCCTCGACGGCGAGCGCGTCTTCGGCCGGGACCTCGCCGAGCCCCTCCTCAACCCCGGCAAAATCCTCGGCGAGCGCTTGCGCCTCGTCGGCGTCGACCTCGTCGCCGTCGTCTTCCTCTTCGTCCTCGATATCGGCATCCTCGAAGCCACGCACCTCGGCGCCGCCCTCCTCATCGAGCAGGGCTGCACCCGGCAGCGCCACCCCGAATATGGCGGGATCGACCTCGAGCTCGTGGGTTTCCTCGGGCTCGTCGATCTCGACATGCTTTTGCATGCCGCGCACGACCGACTCGCGCAAATCGGGCAAACTGACGGTGGCGTCAGCGATCTCGCGCAAGGCGACGACCGGGTTTTTGTCGTCGTCGCGGTCGAGCGATAGCGGAACTCCCGAGGTTATCTCGCGCGCCCGCTGGGCAGCGAGCAGAACCAGCTCGAACCGGTTGGGGACCCGGACGACACAATCTTCAACCGTGACACGCGCCATGTCTCGACCCGCAACTGACTGTTAACCTGCTGAGTATATGGGTAGCTCGGGCGCGCGGCAACAGCACCGGCGGCGGCCGGCGGTGCTTGGTGTGACGCGGCTGCGCTTGACCGGCGTTGTCGCAGGCGCCTATATGACGCGGCTCGGGCCGGATGGCAGAGTGGTTATGCAGAGGACTGCAAATCCTCGTACAGCGGTTCGATTCCGCTTCCGGCCTCCAGAAAGGGCTGCATCCGCCGTGGCGGGTGCCCTGATCCCCGGTAGCTCAGTTGGTAGAGCAGGCGGCTGTTAACCGCCTTGTCGCTGGTTCGAGTCCGGCCCGGGGAGCCACATCGAGAGGGGGTTGGGCATCACTCGCCCGACCCCCCGGCGCCCACCCCGCTTGCTCCGCAGCGATTTGCCGATTGTGCAAACTCTGCCCAAGCGCCTAGGCTAACCCCTTGGCGTTTTGAGCGGAGGAGGGTTGCCGTGGCCCGGACCGGCATAGCTGCGAGCCTCGATCGGCGTCGGGCCCGCGCCGCCCGACCGTCCGACCCTCGATTACCGCTCTGCCCTCGGCGGAGGAAGCCGCGATGAGCAAGCTGAGCGCCGATTATGTGATCGTCGGCGCCGGATCCGCAGGGTGCGTCCTTGCCGACCGGCTGAGCGAGGACGGAGCGCAGGTCGTGCTGCTGGAGGCCGGCCCGCGCGACTGGCACCCAATGATCCATGTCCCGGCCGGAGCCTTGCGGCTGCGCGCCAACCCGCTGGTCAACTGGAACTATTACGCCGAGCCCGAGGCCGGCATCGGCAACCGCGCGGTGCACTGGCCGCGCGGCCGCGTCCTGGGCGGCACCAGTTCGATCAATGGCATGCTCTATGTACGCGGCAACCCTGCCGATTACGATGGCTGGGCGCAGATGGGCTGCCGCGGCTGGAGCTATGCCGAATTGCTTCCCTATTTCAAGAAATCCGAAGATTACGCCTTGGGCGATCCCGAGTACCGCGGCAAGGGCGGCCCGTTGCCGGTCGAGGACTACCGCACGATTCTGCCCTTGACCCATCATTTTGTCGAAGCCGCGCAACAGGCCGGCTTCAGGCTGACGACGGATTACAACGGCGCCGTCCAGGAAGGTGTCGGCTATTCGCAAATGACCCGTGGCGGGCGGTTTCGCGGCTCGACGGCACAGACCTTTCTCGCAGAGGCGCGGCGACGCCCCAATCTGCGAGTCGTTACCAAGGCGCTTGCGACCGGCCTCATCCTCGACGGCCGGCGCTGCACTGGCGTCGCCTATCGCCAGAACGGCGAGGACCACCAGGTGGCGGCCGCGCGCGAGGTGATCGTCTCGGGCGGCACCGTCAACTCGCCGCAGCTGCTGCAGATTTCCGGCATCGGCCCGGCCGAGCATTTGCGCGCGATCGGGGTCGCGGTGGTCCATGAATTGCCGGGAGTGGGCGCCAATCTATCGGATCATATCGCCGCTCGGGTGGCGCACCGGGTCAAGGGCGCGGCTTCGATCAACCAATTGGCGCGCGGGGCGCGGCTGGTCCGCGAGATCGGCCGCTACGCTGCGACCGGCCGCGGCGCACTGACCTTCGGCGTCACCAGCGCCATGGTGTTCTGCCGCAGCCGCGAGGGGCTCGAAAGCCCGGACCTGCAACTGCTGTTCACACCCGGCAGCTACGATCAGGGGGCGATCGGCCGGCTCGAGCGCGAGCCCGGCATGACCATCGTCGCCTGCGCTGTGCGCCCCGACAGCCGCGGCACGATCATGGCGCGCTCGGCCGACCCGCTGGCACCCGCCGAGATCCGGCCAAACTACCTATCGGCGGCGAGCGATGTCGGGGTGCTGCTGACCGGCATCGATATTGCCCGGCGGATCTTCGCCGCGGCGCCGTTGGCCCGGCACAGCGCCGAGGAAACCATGCCTGGTCCCGGTGCAAGGTCGCAGCGCGAGCTGAGCGATTTCGTGCACCGGGCCGCGATCAACCTGCATCACCCGGTCGGCACCTGCAGGATGGGCGAGGACCCGATGGCGGTCGTCGACTCGCGCCTCAGGGTGCGCGGCCTAGGCGGGCTGCGCGTCGTCGACGCATCGGTGATGCCGACAGTGACCACCGGCAACACCAACGCGCCCTCGATCATGATCGGCGAAAAGGGGGCGGCGATGATCCGCGAGGACGCCAAGTCCGCTGGCGGCGCACGCGCCGCCTGAGCAGCGCAAACCGATCGCCCGGGCCCCGCAACGCCCTTGCGAGGCCGCGGATTTTGCTTATATTGAGCGCAATCGCATAGGTCCGCGGCGCGGACGAGGTCGCAGGTGGGCCGAGAGCCCACTTTTTCATGTTGCGAAGCTGGTCCGCATCGCGTCGCTGCGTCCTGTCGCATCCGGCCGAGTGCCGGGTTTCGGGAGCCAAGGTCGGTTTTTTTGTTCGACACCAATAGCATCGCGCAGATGATCGAGCCATCGCTGGCGGCGATGGGATATCGCCTGGTACGGGTCGCCGTCACCGGTGGGCGGCGCCCGACCTTGCAGATCATGGCCGAGCGGATCGACGACGCGCCGATGACCGTCGAGGATTGCGCGCTGATCAGCCATTCGCTTTCCGCGCTCCTCGATGTCGCCGACCCGATCGCCAGCGCTTATACCCTTGAAATCAGCTCGCCCGGCATCGATCGGCCGCTGGTCCGCCCCGAGGATTACGACCGCTTCAGCGGTTTTGAGGCCAGGATCGAGCTGGCGCAGCCGGTCGGCGGCCGCAAGCGCTTTCGCGGTCGCCTGCTCGGCACCGCCGAAGGCGAGATCCGCCTCGTTACCGAGGCTGGCGAGACCCGGCTGCCGCTCGCCGATATCGCCCGTGCGCGGCTGGTTCTGACCGACGATCTGATCGCCGCATCGCGCCCGCAGCCGCACTGACGCCCAGGCGAGAACACCGACACGCAGAACTCGACGCGCGAGAACACACCGGGGAAAGTCATGGAAAGCACAGTCACCTACGCCCGCCCCGAACTGCTCCAGGTCGCCGACACAGTGGCCCGCGACAAGGGCATCGATCGCGACGAGGTGCTGGAAGCGATGGAGCAGGCGATCCAGAAGGCCGGCCGCTCCAAATACGGGCAGGAATACGACATCCGGGCCGAGATCGACCGCCGCAACGGCGAGATCCGGCTGTTGCGCTTTCGCGAGGTCGCCGAGCCGATCGAGAACGAGGCAACCCAGATCGCCTTGCCCGAGGCGCAGCGTCTCAACCCTGAGGCTGAGATCGGCGATTTCATCACCGACCCGCTGCCACCGATCGATTTCGGCCGTATCGCGGCCCAGTCGGCCAAGCAGGTGATTGTGCAAAAGGTGCGCGACGCCGAGCGCCAGCGGCAATTCCTCGAATTCAAGGACCGGGTCGGCGAAATCGTCAATGGTCTGGTGAAGCGGGTCGAGTTCGGCAATGTCATCGTCGATCTCGGCCGGGCCGAAGCGATGGCGCGGCGCGACGAGATGCTGCCGCGCGAGAGCTTTCGCCAGGGCGAGCGGGTGCGCGCCTATATCTACGACGTGCGTCAGGAGCCACGCGGCCCGCAGATCTTTCTGTCGCGCACCCATCCGCAATTCATGGCTAAGCTGTTCGCCCAGGAGGTGCCGGAGATCTACGATAACATCATCGAGATCAAGGCGGTGGCGCGCGATCCGGGCAGCCGCGCCAAGATCGCGGTGATCTCGCGCGACAGCGGCATCGACCCGGTCGGCGCCTGCGTTGGCATGCGCGGCAGCCGGGTCCAGGCCGTGGTCGGCGAATTGCAAGGCGAAAAGATCGACATCGTGCCGTGGGCATCCGATCCGGCGACCTTCGTCGTCAATGCGTTGGCTCCGGCCGAGGTCGCCAAGGTGGTGATGGACGAGGAACAACGCCGGGTCGAGGTCGTGGTGCCCGACGACCAGCTGAGCCTGGCGATCGGCCGTCGCGGCCAGAATGTGCGGCTGGCTTCGCAGCTGACCGGCTGGGACATCGACATCCTGACCGAGGCCGAGGAATTGGAGCGGCGCACCGAGGAGTTCCGCAGCCGCAGTCGGACTTTCATCGATGCGCTCGATATCGACGAGGTGATTGCGCATTTGCTGGTGACCGAGGGTTTCGCCTCGCTTGAGGAGGTCGCCTATGTGGCGCTGAACGACCTCGCCGATATCGAAGGGTTCGATGCGGAGATCGCAGCCGAGTTGCAGGAGCGGGCGCGAAACGCGCTCGAACGGCGTGATCGGGAGTATGAAGAACGGCGTGTCGATCTTGGGGTTGCCGACGAACTGGCGGCGTTGGATGGGCTGACCCCGGGCATGCTGGTGGCCCTCGGTGAGAAAGGGGTGAAGAGCCTCGACGATTTTGCCGACCTCGCCGCGGACGAGCTGATCGAGCTGCTCGCCGCATCCGACAAGGGCGGCGTCGCACTCGATCCGGAAGCGGCCAACGCGCTGATCATGCGGGCGCGCGCCCATTGGTTTGAGGACGAAGCAACATCGGAACCGGAGTAGATACTACGGCCGCCGGCGCCGGCACCGGGACCCAAGATAGCGAGTGGGAGCTGGCCAAGGGCAGCTCCCAGCGGCGTTGCATCGCGACTGGAGAGATTGGCGAGCGCGAGCGCTTGCTGCGTTTTGTCGTCGGTCCGCAGGGCGAGCTGGTGCCCGATGTCGCAGCGCGACTTCCCGGACGGGGTTTGTGGTTGACGCCGCGCCGGGATATAGTAGAGCGCGCGCTGGCCAAGCGGTTGTTTGCCCGCGCCGCGCGTCGGCCGGTCACGGTGTCCGAGGGCCTCGCCGACCGGATCGAAGCGCTTCTGGTGCAGCGCTGTATCGATGCGATTGGTCTCGCCCGCCGCGCCGGGTTGGCGGTCGCCGGGTTCGAGAGAGTGGCTGACGCGGCGCAGGCCCGGCGGGTGGCGCTGCTGCTAGCGGCGGTCGACGGCGCGACCGGCGGGCCGCGCAAGATCCGGGCGATGCTGCCCGAGGTGTCGCTTGTCCGGGCGTTGACGGCGGCGGAAATTGGTACGGCCTTTGGCCGCGAGCACGTGGTAAACGCAGCGCTTGGGCCTGGCCCGTTGTGCGGCCGGTTGCTGGGCGACGCGGAAAAGATTGTCGGGTTTCGCGCCGCGGCGGCGGTCGAAGGACCGGCGCCGCCGGTTCCGGCCGGGCCGGCGCGACAGGATCACGGTATTGGAGCGAGATGAGCGACACGACTGAGCAAGAGCAGAAACGGCCTCTCACCCTGGCTCGAACCGGCGGCAGGCTGGAGCTGCGCAAGGGCGTGGAGACCGGGCAGGTACGCCAGAGTTTCTCGCACGGCCGCTCCAAGACGGTCACCGTCGAGGTGCGCAAGAAGCGCATGATCGGCCCGAGCCCGCCCGAGATCGCGCGCAATGAACCGCCACCTGCGGTCGCTCGCGAGACGCTGGCGGTGCCGCGCCCGCAGCCGGCCGAGCCGGCGCGCCGGCCGGTGGTTATTGCCCGGGCGCTAACCGCCGAGGAGCGGGCTGGCCGGGTGCGCGCGGTGCAGGATGCCCATAAGGCCGACGAGGAGGCGCGCCGCCGGGCCGCGCTCGCCGAGGCCGATCGCCGTCGTCAGGAGGAGGAGCGGGCGATCCAGGAGGAGCGCCGCCGCGCCGAAGAGGAAGCGCGCGCCAAGCTCGAAGAGGACGAGGCGCGCCGCCGCGCCGCCGAAGAGGCGCGCAAGCGCTCGGATGACGAAGCGCAACGCCGCAAGGAGGAGGAATCGCGGCGCGAGGTCGCCGAGCGTGCCGGCAAGGCGGCGGCGGCTAAGGTCGCCGCCCTCGCCGCGGCCGGCAAGGTGGCGATGCCGGCCGAAGAGGAAGAGCCGGCGGGCGCACCCCGGCGGCCCGGCGCCCGACCCGAGATCAAGCGGCCGGCCGCACCGCCGCGCCATGAGATGCGCCGGCGAACCGGGAAGATCACCGTCACCCGCGCCCTCTCCGGCGACGAAGGTGAGCGCATGCGCAGCCTCGCTTCGGTGCGCCGAGCCCGCGAGCGCGAGCGACAGCGGCTGCACCAGGGCGAGCAGGAGCCGGTCAAGGTGGTACGCGAAGTCGTCATTCCCGAGACCATCACGGTTCAGGAATTGTCGAACCGAATGGCCGAGCGCGGGGTCGACGTGATCAAGGCGCTGATGCGCAACGGGGTGATGGCGACAATCAACCAGGTCATCGACGCGGACACCGCCGAGCTCGTCGTGACCGAGTTCGGCCACCGGCTGCGCCGAGTTTCCGAGGCCGATGTCGAGGTCGGCCTGCGCGGCGAAGAGGACCGCGAAGAGGCGTTAGAGCCGCGCGCGCCGGTGGTCACCGTGATGGGCCATGTCGACCACGGCAAGACCTCGTTGCTCGACGCGCTGCGAGAAACCGACGTCGCCGCCGGCGAGGCTGGGGGCATCACCCAGCATATCGGCGCCTATCGGGTCAATCTGAGGAGCGGCCGGCAGATCACCTTTATCGACACCCCCGGCCACCAGGCGTTTACCGCGATGCGCGCACGCGGCGCCAATGTCACCGACATCGTGGTGCTGGTGGTGGCCGCCGATGACGGCATCATGGAGCAGACGGTCGAGGCGATCCGCCACGCCAAGGCGGCTCAGGCGCCGATCATTGTCGCCATTAACAAAATGGACAAAGAGGATGCGCGCCCCGAGCGGGTGCGGCAGGAGCTGCTGCAGCACGAGATCGTCGTCGAAGAACTCGGCGGCGAGGTCCTCGACGTCGAGGTCTCGGCTCTTAAAAAGACCAACCTCGACCGTCTCGAAGAGGCGATCCTGTTGCAGGCCGAATTGCTCGACCTCAAAGCCAATCCAAACCGCCCGGCCGAAGGCGTCGTGCTTGAGGCCAAGCTCGAGCGCGGCCGTGGTGCCGTGGCCACCGTGCTCATTCAGCGCGGCACCCTGCGCGTCGGCGATATTTTTGTCGCCGGCAGCGAATGGGGTCGGGTGCGGGCCTTGATCGATGATCACGGCGCCAGCCAAACCGAGGCCGGCCCGTCGACACCAATCGAGGTGCTGGGCCTCAACGGCGCCCCGTTGGCCGGGGATGATTTCGTCGTCGCCGAAAGCGAGAGCCGGGCCCGCGACATCGCCGATTTCCGCCAGCGCCGCCGGCGCGAGGCGGCGTCTGCCATCGGCGGCCGCGGCACCCTCGAGCAGATGTTCTCGCAGATCGCCGCCGGCACCGCGAGCCTACTGCCGGTGGTGGTCAAATCCGATGTGCAGGGTTCGCTTGAAGCGATCACCGGCTCGCTCGAGAAGATCTCGACCAGCGAGGTATCAATCCGGGTGCTGCATTCGGCCGTCGGCGGCATCAACGAGAGCGATGTGATCCTGGCCAAGGCCTCGAACGCGGTGATCATCGGCTTCAATGTCCGTGCCAACCCGCAGGCGCGCGACCTGGCCCGCCGCGACGGCGTCGAGATCCGCTATTATTCGATCATCTACGATCTGATCGAAGACATGCGGGGCGCCCTGTCGGGACTGCTGGCGCCCGCGCTGCGCGAGCGCTTCCTCGGCAACGCCTCGATCCGCGACGTCTTCAACATCACCAAGGTCGGCAAGGTCGCAGGGTGCCTGGTGACCGAAGGCACCGTCCGGCGCGGCGCGCAGGTTCGCCTGCTGCGCGACAGCGTTGTGATCCACGAAGGCACGCTCAAGACCTTGAAGCGGTTCAAAGATGAGGTGCGCGAGGTCAGAGAAGGCTACGAATGCGGCATGGCCTTCGAGAACTATCAGGACGTGCAGGCCGGCGACGTGATCGAATGCTTCGAAATCGAAGAAGTGGCACGCACGTTGTAGTGTGGCATCGTGGTGAAGACGATTGGGCGGCAGCGGCGATTAGACGAAGCGGCGACTAGATTGAAGAAAGGCCGAAAACAGGAGTTCTTGGCGCCCGCTTGCGGCGGTCGATGGCAGGGATCGCGAGGGCAGCCAGCGTCAGCGCCGGGTCGGCGAAGTGCTGCGTCATGCGCTGTCGCAGATCTTGCGCGACGGGCGTTGCCGCGATCCGGCACTGCACGAGGTCAGCATCACGGTGAGCGAGGTGCGGCTCAGCCCCGATCTGCGGAATGCCACCGTCTATGTGATGCCGCTCGCCGGCGCCAAGGTTGGCGAAATCATCGCCGCCCTTGAGCGCAGTGCGCCGTTTCTGCGCTCGCGCGCCGCCGGCGCGCTGTCGCTGCGCTATGCGCCGGCGCTCTCCTTTGTCCTCGATGCCTCGTTCGAACAGGCCGAGCGGATATCAGCGTTGCTGGCTCGGCCGGAGGTCGAGCGCGACATTCGCCCGGAGCCGGGGGAGAACGAGAACGACCGACATGCCGGCTGAGCGCAATCTTCACGGCTGGCTGGTCATCGACAAACCATTGGGCCTCACTTCCAATCGGGTGGTCGAGCGAATCCGTCGCAGCACCGGCGCCAAGGCCGGGCATGCCGGAACCCTCGACCCACTGGCAACCGGAGTGCTGCCGGTGGCGCTCGGCGAGGCGACCAAAACCACCTCGTATGCGATGAGCGGGCGCAAATCTTATCGGTTCTGCGTGTGCTGGGGCGTCGCGCGAGCAACCGAAGATTGCGAAGGCGAGATCGTCGGCGAGAACGACACGCGGCCAGGTGTGGCGGCGATTGAAGCAGTGCTGCCGCGCTTTATCGGCACCTTAACGCAGACGCCGCCGATGTTTTCGGCGATCAAGGTCGATGGCCGCCGCGCCTATGCGCTGGCTCGGGCCGATCGGCCACCCAAGCTGAGCCCGCGATCGGTCGAGATCGCGAGCCTGCGACTGACCGCGATCCTCGATCCTGACCACGCCGAGTTCGAGGCTGTCGTCGGCAAGGGCACCTATATCCGTGCCCTCGCCCGCGATCTTGCCGCGGCGCTTGGAACCCTCGGCCATGTCGCGGCGCTGCGCCGGCTCTCAGTCGGACCGTTTACCGAGGCGCAGGCGATTTCACTCGAATTCTCGACGGATTCGCGCCATCCTATGAATGCGTGCCGGGGTTTGCTGCCGATCGAGGCCGCGCTGGACGGAGTTCCGGCCGTGGCCTTGGCGGCAGCGGACGCCGATGGCTTGCGTTGCGGGCAGCGCGTGGTGCCCGGCGATGTCGCCGGGCGGGCGCAACTCGACGGGCTGGCGGCTGGCACCGTGGTCAGCGCCTGGCACAACCAGGCTCTGATAGCGTTGGCGAGGATCGAGAACGGTGCTCTTAGACCGTTGCGCGTTATCAATTGCTGAAGAGGCTCGACCTGATGTCAATCACTGCGGAGCGCAAGCAGACGCTCATTTCCGAATACGCCACCAAAGCCGCCGATACCGGCTCGCCCGAGGTGCAGGTGGCGATCCTTAGCGAGCGTATCCGCAACCTGACCGAGCATCTGGGGAGCCACAAAAAAGATTTCCATTCGCGCCGCGGGCTCCTGGTCATGGTCGGCCAACGCCGGCGGCTCTTGGATTATTTGAAGCGGTCGAACGCCAGCCGCTACGAGACGCTGATCGGGCGTCTCGGACTGCGCCGCTGATAGTTTGTTGGATATCGCGCGCGCGATCGATCCGCGGCGGCTCCGACCGACGTGCCGAAACCCCGGCCGCGGCCGCGGCGCTTCCGAGCGCGGACCTGCCGGAAGCGACCGGCTCCGCCGAGACTTTGCCGTCGCCCAGTGTCGCTGCGCGCGCTACTCTTCGAAAGGAATGATCAGGAATGTTTCAGGTTTATCGTAAAGAGCTGATATGGGGCGGCCGCCGCCTCAGCCTGGAGACCGGCAAGCTCGCCCGCCAGGCCGACGGCGCGGTGCTCGCCACCTATGGCGAGACGACCGTGTTATGCACCGCGGTCGCGATGAAGAATGCCAAGCCCGGCCAGGACTTTTTTCCGCTGACCGTCAATTACCAGGAAAAGACGTTTGCCGCCGGCAAGATCCCCGGCGGCTTCTTCAAGCGCGAAGGGCGCCCATCGGAAAAAGAAACCCTGGTGTCGCGGCTGATCGACCGACCGCTGCGCCCGCTGTTCGCGTCCGGGTTCCGCAACGAGAACTCAAATCATCTGCACGGTGTTGAGCCACGACCTCGAAAACGACCCCGATATCGTCGCTATGATCGGCGCCTCGGCCGCGCTGACGATCTCGGGCATTCCGTTTCTTGGACCAATTGCCGGTGCGCGAGTTGGCTATATCGACGGCGAATACGTTCTGAACCCGATTTCACCCGAGCTCTCCCGCTCGCACCTCGATCTCGTCGTCGCCGGAACCGGCGAGGGCGTGCTGATGGTCGAGTCCGAGGCGCGAGAGCTTTCCGAGGAGATCATGCTCGGTGCGGTAACCTTCGGCCATCGCGCGTTCCAGCCGGTGATCCAGGCGATCATCGAACTCGCCGAATCATGTGCTCGCGATCCTTGGACCTTGCCGCCGACCTCGCCCGAGCTTGGCGCGATCGAGGCCCGCCTGCGCGATGAGATCGGTCCGCTGATCGACGCCGCCTATCGCGAGCAGGGCAAGCAGGACCGCAGCAACCGGCTCGACGCGGCCAAGGCGCGGGTGGCCGAACTGTTCGCCGACGAAGGCCAGCGCAGCCTGGCGCTAAAGCTGTTCAAGGAGCTGGAAAAGGAGATCGTGCGCGGCGCTGTTCTCAGCGGCAGTCGCCGGATCGACGGCCGCGACACCAGAACAGTGCGGCCGATAGCGGCCGAGGTCGGAATTTTGCCGCGCGCCCATGGCTCTGCGCTGTTCACCCGCGGGGAAACCCAGGCCTTGGTGGTGGCGACCCTGGGGACCGGCCAGGATGAGCAGATCATCGACGCGCTCGAGGGCGAATATCGCGAAAGCTTCATGCTGCACTACAACTTCCCGCCCTATTCGACTGGCGAAGCAGGCAGGATGGGGTCGCCGGGGCGACGCGAAATCGGCCACGGCAAGCTCGCCTGGCGCGCGGTCCGCCCGCTGCTGCCCCCCAAGGAGAGCTTTCCGTACACGATCCGCGTCGTTTCGGAGATCACCGAGTTGAACGGCTCCTCGTCGATGGCTTCGGTATGCGGCGCCTCGCTGGCGCTGATGGATGCCGGGGTGCCGCTGGCGCGCTCGGTCGCCGGCATAGCGATGGGGCTGATCAAAGAGCCCGAGGGCTTTGCCGTGCTGTCCGACATCCTTGGCGACGAGGATCACCTTGGCGACATGGACTTCAAGGTTGCCGGCACCGAGCGGGGCGTCACCGCGCTGCAGATGGACATCAAGATCACCTCAATCACCGAGGAGATCATGCGGATTGCGCTCGATCAGGCGCGCGAGGGCCGCATCCACATCCTCGGCGAGATGGCCAATGCGTTGACCGGCGCGCGCGACACGGTCAGCGACAACGCGCCGCGGATTACCACCTTGAGCATCCCCAAGGACAAGATCCGCGAGGTCATCGGCTCTGGCGGCAAGGTCATCCGCGAGATCACCGAGACCACCGGCGCCAAGATCGACATCGACGACGACGGGACAGTCAAGGTCGCCGCGGTCGACGGCAACGCCGCGCAGGCTGCGATCGACTGGATCAGAGGCATCGTCGCCGAACCCGAGCTCGGTGCGATCTATAACGGCAAGGTGGTCAAGACCGTCGATTTCGGTGCGTTCGTCAACTTTCTCGGCTCGCGCGACGGGCTCGTCCATATCAGCGAATTGTCCCAGCAGCGGGTCGGCAAGGTTGCCGACGTGGTCAAGCTCGGCGACACAGTCAAGGTCAAGGTGTTGGGCTTTGACGACCGCGGCAAGGTCAAGCTCAGCATGCGTCAGGTCGATCAGCAAACCGGCGAGGATCTGGGCGCCCGGCGGCCCGAGCCGGCCAAGGCGATGCCCTGAGGAAACCAGGCTGAGCCAGACCCGTGCGGGGCGGAGCGACCCCGCGTCTCCCGCGCCCTCGCTGCTGCCGCCGGTGATCGGTCACCGCGGCGCTGCCGGCTGCGCGCCAGAAAACACCTTGGGCGGGCTGCGCCGGGCGAAAGCGCTTGGCTGCACCTGGGTTGAGTTCGATGTGCGGCTGACCGCAGACGGCGAGTTGATCCTGCTCCATGACGAGCGGCTCGAGCGCACGACAGACGGCAGCGGCAAGGCGCGAGCATTACAATCGTCGGCAATTCGGCGCCATGACGCAGGCGGCTGGTTCGATCCGGCCTTTGCCGGCGAGCGGGTACCGAGCTTGGCGGAGGCGATCGGCGTGCTGGGCGAGCTCGGGCTCGGGGCCAATGTCGAGCTCAAGGGCGCCCGCGGCCTTGCCACCGCAACCGGAGCCGCCGCCGCCGACCTGCTTTGCCGGTTGTGGCCGCCGCAACTTCCGCCGCCGCTGATTTCGAGCTTTCTCCCGCGCGCCTTGGCGGCGGCCCGCGATCGTCAGCCGGCGAGCGCCCGCGGGCTGCTGGTGCGCGCGGTCCCACGCCATTGGCGGGTTCGCGCCAAGAATCTCGGCTGTGTGTCGATCCACGCCGACCACCGGTATCTGCGGCCGGCCATTGTGGCCGAGATTTGCGATTTGGGCTATGCTCTGCTGGCCTACACGGTCAACGACGCCGCGCGGGCGCGCGAGCTGTTCGGCTGGGGGGTCGCTTCCGTGTTTTCGGATGTTCCCCATATGATTCTCGGCGCGACGGCGGGCGAGGTCTCGTGCGCCTCGGCGGCGCCGGGTCCTGCCATAGAGACGCATCAGGGAGCCCTAGGGTGAGGCCGCTCAATCCGCTGGTCATCTCCGGGCGCGAGGCGTTGCCGCTCGTCGAGGGCGGCAAGGGCATCTCGGTGTCGAACGGCGAGAGCTCCGGGGCTTGGGCGGCCGCCGGCGGCATCGGCACATTCTCCGGGGTCAACGCCGACAGCTATGGCGAGGACGGTCAGTTGATCGCCCAGGTTTACCACGGACGCACCCGGCGCGAGCGACACGAGGAGCTCGTAGCCTATGCGATCGCCGGCGGCATCCAGCAGGCCCGCGTCGCCTATGAGCGCGGCAACGGCGAAGGCCGCATCCACATGAACGTGCTATGGGAGATGGCGGCGGCCGAGCGGGTATTGCATGGCGTCCTCGAAGGCGCCCGCGGCCTGATCCACGGCGTCACCTGCGGCGCCGGCATGCCCTACAAGATCGCCGAGATCTGCGCCCGCTATGGCGTCTATTATTACCCGATCGTGTCCTCGGGCCGGGCGTTCCGGGCGTTGTGGAAGCGCGCCTACCACAAATTCTGCGACTGGCTCGGCGGCGTCGTCTATGAGGACCCATGGCTCGCCGGCGGCCATAACGGGCTGTCCAACAGCGAGGATCCGCAACGTCCCGAAGCACCCTATCCGCGGGTGCGCGAGCTGCGCAATCTGATGGTCGAGTTCGGGCTTGCCGCAACCCCGATCTTCATGGCCGGCGGCCTGTGGTATCTGCGCGAGTGGAGCGACTGGATCGACAATCCCGAGCTCGGCCCGGTCGCGTTCCAATTCGGGACTCGCCCGCTGGTCACCCAGGAGAGCCCGATTTCGGACGTCTGGAAGCGCAAGCTACTGACCTTGGGCGAGGCCGACGTCTATCTGAACCACTTCAGCCCGACCGGATTTTATTCCTCGGCGGTCCGCAACGGCTTCCTCAACGAACTGCAGCAGCGTTCGGAACGCCAGGTCGCTTATGCGGTCGAACCGGTCGGCGAGCACGTGGCGCCGTTTCAAGTCGGGGTGCGCCGCCGGGTAGTCTATCTAACCGCACATGATCGGGAATCGGCGGAGGGCTGGGTCGCGGCGGGCTTTACCGAAGCCTTGCGCACGCCTGATTCGACACTGATCTTCGTCGACTCGCACAAGGCGATCGAGCTGCGCACCGATCAGATCGGCTGCATGGGCTGCCTCAGCGCCTGTCAATTCTCCAACTGGGCGCAAAACCAGGGAGGCACGACCGGCAAGAAGGCCGACCCGCGCAGCTTTTGTATTCAGAAGACATTGCAGGAGATCCGTCACTCCGACGATGTCGAGCACCAGCTGATGTTCGCCGGTCACAATGCCTATCGCTTTGCTTCCGACCCATTTTACGCCAACGGCTTTGTGCCGACCGTGCGCGAGCTGATCGAGCGCCTGCAGACCGGCGATTGAACTGCCGCCCCGCTCGCCCAAGGGAATCACAATTCAATCAGATCGAAAGCAGCCTTAATCAACGCGCGGTCTATCTGGGCAATAGGCTCGACCCGACCAGAAATTCGTCAATCGCGCGGGCACATTGCCGGCCTTCGCGGATCGCCCAGACCACCAGCGACTGGCCGCGGCGCATATCGCCGGCGGCAAACAATTTGGGCGCCGAGGTGCGGTAGTCGACGGTATTGGCGGCGACATTGCCCCGAGGATCGAGGGCGGCGCCGGACTGCTCGACCATCCCAGGCTTATGCGGCCCGACAAAGCCCATGGCCAGCAGCACTAGATCGGCCTTCAGGGTAAAGGTGCTGTCCGGAATTTCCTGCATCGCGAAACGCCCGTCTGGGTTCCTGCCCCATTCCAGGCGAACGCATTCGAGCGCAGTCACGCGGCCTCCTTCGCCCAGCGCGCGCTTGGTCAGGACCGACCAATCGCGCTCGCATCCCTCTTCCTGCGAGGAAGAGGTGCGCAATTTCAACGGCCAGTCGGGCCAGGTCAGCGCCTTGCTTTCGCGCGCGGGCGGTCTCGGCAGGATTTCGAGCTGGGTGATCGATGCGGCCCCCTGGCGCACCGAGGTGCCGATGCAGTCCGACCCGGTGTCGCCGCCGCCGATCACGATAACGTTCTTGCCACGGGCCGAGATGGTCCCGCGGGGGGCGGCGCGGTGTTCGCTGTCGCCAGCATTGCGCCTGTTCTGCTGCGGCAGGAAGTCCATCGCGAAATGAATGCCGTCAAGCGTGCGGCCGGGCACGTCGAGATCGCGCGGCGCTTCGGCGCCACCAGTCATCGCAATGGCGTCGAATTCCTCGACCAGTTCCGCGACCGAGAGATCAGCGCCGATTTCGGTCTCCGTGCGAAAGGTCACGCCCTCGCCCTGCATCTGCGCGACCCGCCGGTCGATCAGCGATTTGTCCATCTTGAAATCCGGAATGCCATAGCGCAGCAACCCGCCAACGCGATCGGCCTTTTCAAACACTGTGATTGCGTGCCCGGCGCGGGCCAGCTGCTGGGCGCAGGCCAGCCCGGCCGGCCCTGAACCCACCACCGCGACCCGCTTTCCGGTTTGCCTCGGTGCTGACACCGGCCCGATCCAGCCTTCCTGCCAGCCGCGATCGACGATCGCGCATTCGATCGACTTGATCGTGACCGGATTATCGTCGAGGTTGAGGGTGCAGGCGGCTTCGCACGGCGCCGGGCAGATGCGGCCGGTGAATTCGGGGAAATTATTGGTCGAATGCAAGGCCTTCAGCGCAGTCTGCCACTGCTCGCGATAGACGAGGTTGTTCCAGTCGGGGATCAGATTGTTGACCGGGCAGCCGTCATGACAGAACGGAATCCCACAATCCATGCAGCGCGTCGCCTGCTTGCGGATCTCCGGCTCGGGTAACGCTTTTACAAACTCGTTCCAGCTCCGCCGCCTGACCTCTGGCTTGTCGTAGGGCCGGTCGCGGCGCTCGATCTCGAGAAACCCGGTCGGCCTAGCCATTGCCGGAAATCTCCGGGTCGCCGGTATTCACCCAGTGCCGACCCCCTCCCGCCTCAAGGCACGGACGAGAGCCAGTATCGAGGCTGGGTTCCCGCGCTGCGCCATCGCGAAAGACGGTGAAAGGCGATCCGCGCGACGGCCGCCTCATTCGGCGGCCTCGGTGCGGGCATCACGCCGCTCGCTCTGCATTTCGAGAAGGGCGCGCCGATAATCCTTGGGCATGACCTTGACGAAGCAGCCCTGCGCATTCTGCCAGTCTTCGAGCAGCGCGCGGGCGCGGGCGCTGCCGGTGAAGAGCTGGTGGCGCTCAAGGAGAATGCGCAGCCGGGCCACGTCGAAGCGCAACAGATCACCCATCCCGGCATCCTCGACGTCGGGCGAGCGCTGGCGCGGCCGGTCGCCGTCGTCGCCCTCGTTCGGATCGGCGGCGACGACCGCTTCGAGACCGACGGTGGCCTGGTTGCACAGGCTGGCAAACCGGGCATCCGGGTCGTAGACGTAGGCGATGCCGCCCGACATGCCGGCGGCAAAGTTGCGACCGGTCTGGCCGAGCACGACGACGACGCCGCCGGTCATGTATTCGCAGCCATGGTCGCCAGTGCCCTCAACAACAGCCACCGCACCCGAATTGCGCACCGCGAACCGCTCGCCGGCGACCCCTTCGAAATAGGCCTCGCCAGCGATCGCGCCGTAGAGCACGGTATTGCCGATGATGATGTTCTCGGTCGGCTCGCGCCTCGCCTCCGGCGGCTGGCGTACGATCACCCGGCCGCCCGACAATCCCTTGCCGACATAATCATTGGCGTCGCCGAAGAGCTCGAGCGTCACTCCGCGCACCGCGAAAGCGCCAAAACTTTGCCCAGCGGTGCCGCTAAAGCTCGCCCAGATCGTGTCCTGCGGCAGGCCGGCATGGCCGTAGCGCCGCGCCACCTCACCCGACAGCATCGCGCCGACGGTGCGGTTGACGTTGCGGATCGGCCGTTCGATGCGCACCGGCCCGCACGCCTCCAACGCCGGTTGGGCCGCGGCGATCAGCTCGTTATCGAGCGCCTGGTCGAGGTGATGGTCCTGCCGTTCGCAATTGTACACCGCCACCCCGGGCGCCGGCGCCGCCGGGTGCAGCAGCCGCGAGAGATCGATGCCCCTGGCCTTCCATTGCTCGATCGCGCGCACCGGAGAGAGGCGGTCGACCCGGCCGATCATCTCCCTGAAGGTGCGAAAGCCAAGCTTGGCCATCAACTCGCGAACTTCTTCGGCGACAAAGAAAAAATAATTGATGACGTGCTCGGGCTCGCCGGTAAAGCGGGCGCGCAAAACTGGGTCCTGGGTGGCGATGCCGACCGGGCAGGTATTCAGATGACATTTGCGCATCATCACGCAGCCGGCGGCGATCAGCGGCGCGGTCGAAAACCCAAACTCGTCGGCGCCGAGCATCGCGCCGATCACGACATCGCGGCCGGTGCGCAGCCCGCCGTCGACCTGCACCGCGATGCGGCCCCTGAGCCCGTTCAGCACCAAGGTCTGCTGGGTTTCGGCGAGCCCGATCTCCCAGGGCGAGCCCGCATGGGTCAAGGAAGTCAGCGGGCTTGCCCCGGTACCGCCCTCGAACCCGGCAATTGTCACATGGTCGGCGCGCGCCTTGGCGACGCCGGCGGCGACGGTGCCCACCCCGACCTCGGAAACCAGCTTGACCGACACCGCCGCCGCGGGATTGGCGTTTTTCAGATCATGAATGAGCTGTGCCAGATCTTCGATCGAATAGATGTCATGATGCGGCGGCGGCGAAATCAATCCGACCCCCGGGGTCGAATGGCGCACCCGGGCGATTGCCTTGTCGACCTTGTGGCCGGGCAACTGGCCGCCCTCGCCGGGTTTCGCCCCTTGCGCCATCTTGATCTGCAAGACATCGGCATTGACCAGATATTCGGTGGTGACGCCGAACCGGCCGGAGGCCACCTGCTTGATCGCCGAGCGCATCGAATCACCGCTGGCGAGCGGCACGAACCGGGTTGCCTCCTCGCCGCCCTCGCCGGTGTTGGACTTGCCGCCGATCCGGTTCATCGCAATCGCGAGCGTGGTGTGCGCCTCGCGGCTGATCGAGCCGAAGCTCATCGCCCCGGTGGCAAACCGTTTGACGATCTCGGCCGCCGGCTCGACCTCGTCGAGCGGCACCGGCTCGGGCGCGGACTCGAGCGACATCAGCCCGCGGATCGTCAATAGGCGCTTGCTCTGATCGTTGATCATCGCGGCAAACGCCCGGTATTCGGCCGGCGCGTCGCCGCGCACCGCGTGCTGCAATCGTGCCACCGACTGCGGCGTCCAGGCATGATCTTCACCGCGCAGGCGAAAGGCGTAATCGCCGCCGGCATCGAGCATGTCGTGATATATCGGGTCGTCGCCATAGGCATGCCGATGGCGCTCGACCGCCTCGCGGGCGATCTCGGCCAGCCCCACCCCTTCGATCGTCGTCGCCGTGCCGGTAAAGTATTTGTCGACAAAATCGCCGGCTAGCCCGACCGCGTCGAAGATCTGCGCCCCGCAATAGGACTGGTAGGTCGAAATGCCCATCTTGGACATGACCTTGAGAATGCCCTTGCCGACCGCCTTCAGGTAATTCTTCTGGACGTCGGCGGCGCTGAGCGGCAGGCCGTTTTCGACTCGGATCTGCTCGATCGTGGCAAAGGCGAGATAGGGGTTGATCGCCTCGGCGCCATAGCCGGCGAGCGCGCAGAAATGATGCACCTCACGAGCCTCGCCGGTCTCGACGACGATCCCTGTCAGGGTGCGCTGGCCGCGCCGGATCAGGTGATGGTGCACCGCCGAGGTCGCCAGCAACGCCGGGATAGGCACCCGCTCGGCCGACGTCGCGCGGTCGGACAGGATCAGGATGTTGTGACCGGCTTCGACCGCGAGGGTCGCCTCGCGGCACAGCCGCTCGAGCGCCGGGGCAAGGCCCTCGGCGCCTTCCGCGACAGGCCAGGTCGCATCGAGGGTATCAGTGCGGAACGCCGGCACCAGGCTCTCGATCGCATGGGTCTTTTGCAGATCACCGTCGGTCAGGATCGGCTGCGCCACTTCGAGGCGGTAGTGGGTTCCGGCCTCGTGGCCCAGGAGGTTCGGCCGCGGCCCGATCATCGACACCAGCGACATCACCAACTCCTCGCGGATCGGGTCGATCGGCGGGTTGGTGACCTGGGCGAAGTTTTGCTTGAAGTAGTTGTAAAGGAGCTTGGGCTTGGTCGACAACGCAGCGATCGGCGTATCGGTGCCCATCGAGCCGACCGGGTCGTCGGCATTGCGCGCCATCGGCTCCAGGAAAAACTGGATATCCTCCTGGGTGTAGCCAAAAGCCTGCTGCAGATTCAGCTGCGCCGTCGGGTCGTTGGCTGTTGCAGCTGCTCGATAGGCCGGTTCCGAATGTTCCGGCGACAGCTCGGGAAGCTCGGCGAGCTTGAATTGCGTGGCTTCGAGCCAGGCCTCGTAGGGGTGTTCGGCGGCGAGCTTCTGCTTGATCTCCCAGTCGTCGATGATGCGGCCCTGGTCGAGGTCGATCAGCAGCATCTTGCCCGGCTGCAACCGCCATTTGCGGACGATCTTGTCCTCCGGCACTGGCAGTACGCCGGCTTCGGAGGCCATGATCACATGGTCGTCGTCGGTGATCACATAGCGCGCCGGCCGCAGCCCGTTGCGGTCGAGCGTGGCGCCGATCTGCCGGCCATCGGTAAAGGCGATCGCCGCCGGCCCGTCCCACGGCTCCATCAACGCCGCGTGATATTCATAAAAGGCGCGCCGCTGCGGCTCCATCAGCGGGTCGCCGGCCCAGGCTTCGGGGATCAGCATCATCATCGCATGGGCGAGCGAATAGCCGCCGCCGATGACCAGGAGCTCGAGCGCGTTGTCGATGCAGGCGGTGTCGGATTGGTTGGGGCCGATCAACGGCTCCATCTTGGCGAGATCGGCGCCAAGCAATTGCGAGGTCATTGCCTGGCGGCGCGCATGCATCCAGTTGACGTTGCCGCGCACGGTGTTGATCTCGCCGTTATGGCACAAGAACCGGTATGGGTGGGCGAGGCGCCACGACGGAAAGGTGTTGGTCGAAAAGCGCTGGTGGACCAGGGCCAAGGCCGAGACCGTCAGCGGATCGCGCAGGTCGCGGTAGAAGCTGCCGATTTGCGGCGCCAGCAACAGGCCCTTAAAGACCAGGGTGCGGGTTGAGAACGACGGCATGTAAAAGTCGCACAGCGCCGGCATGCCGTGCTGCGCGGCCAGCGCCGTAAGGCTGTTCAGAGTTTGCTTGCGGATCGTCAACATCTTGCGCTCGAATGCGTCCTGATCGGCGGCCCCGGCCCCGCACGAGACGATCGCCTGGCTAATCCACGGCATGGTTTCGACAACCCGGGCGCCGAGCCCGGCGGTGTCGGTCGGCACATCGCGCCAGCCGATGAGGTTTTGCCCCTCGGCCCGGATGAAATGTTCAAAATGGGCAACCGCGATCGCCCGGGCTTGCGGGTCGGCGGGCAAAAAGCACATGGCGACGGCATAGCGGCCAGGTTCGGGGAGTGTTAAGCCTTGCCTCTCCGACCAATCGCGCAGCAGCGCGTCCGGTATCTGGATCAGGCAGCCGGCGCCATCGCCGACCAGCGGGTCGGCTCCAACCGCGCCGCGATGATCGAGATTGACCAGGATCTGCAAGCCGCGGGCGATCAGGTCGTGCGATTTGCGTCCCTTGATGTTGGCGACAAAGCCGACACCGCAGGAATCATGTTCGTTGCGCGGATCGTAAAGCCCTTGTCTGCCAGGCAATGCCATCGCGGATGCTCTTCACCGGACCTTGTTTCACGAGTTGCATCGGCGCATCCGCGAGCGGAGGCGCAAACCTGATAATAGGCATGTCCCAGCGTGCGAATCGAGGCTTAATCTTGCCGGGCTAACGACCAAGTCGACCGGCTCTCGCCGAGCCAGGTTGCGGCCGCGCTTGGTTGCGCCGCCGATGCCAAAAACGGGACCGCGCGAACGATTTTGGCTCGCAACCTTTGGCCTGATCGGACACATTTTTGACCCGCGGGCGAATGCTAACCAGCGGATATAGAGCCGGACCCTCCTCAACGAATTGGCTCCGCCCACCGGCGCACCGGGCCGCAAGTTCCGCGCCGAGGCCAGCCACATTGCTGCTGTTCGCGTGCGGCGCGCCACGGGTCCGGCTACCCCGCTGGCCCAGCGCCCATGCATGCGCCGTCATTTCAAGAGCGTTCGCATCAATGGGGAGATAAAATGATGCGTTGCGCGGTCGTCGAGCTCTGCATAATTTTACCGATGTCTCGCGTCCAATCAGGGTGGGGTGCTGCACGAGCGCAAAGCGCCGCCGACGGCTCGGTCGAATTCGCGGTCGTTGCCGTGGCGATCCCGAGCCTCCCGGCCGGCGGCCCCTCCGCCTTCGCCGCCGACCTCGGCGTCGAGGGCTACCCGCTCTACCTGTTGGGCGGCATGGCGATGCTTGACGACGCCGGCGCACCCGGGGCGGCACAAGCCTGGTCGTGGATGAAGGCCAATGTCGAGACCCCGGCCGCCGCCAGCCTCACCACCGCCCCCAAATGGGCGATCGTGCCGCGCACCGACAGCAACACACTGCCGGCCATTCCGACCGCGACGGCGCAGGGCTGAGCCACACCCCAACCCTGTGCCCTGGCAATTCCTCCCCCGCCTCCTCACCGCCCGCAAGCTCGCACGAGATTTCCGCAAAGCGCTGGCGCTGCAGCAACAGCATCGGTTGGGGGAAGCCGAACGGCTATACGGCAGCGTCCTCGAACGCAATCCCGACCACGCCCAGGCGCTTTACAATCTCGGTTTGCTGCGCGTCCGACAGGGCCGGCTCGACGAGGCAATCGGGCTGTTCGAGCGGGCGCTCGACCGCCAGTCGCCATTTCCTGAGGCGCACAACGCCGCCGGCATCGCACTGCGCCTGTCGAACCGACACCAGGAGGCGCTCGAGCACTACCAAGAGGCGCTCGCCGCCAAGCCCGATTATGCCGAGGTTGAGAACAACATCGGCCTGGCGCTGCGGGCGCTCGATCGCCAGCCGGAGGCGATCGCACACTACCAACGGGCGCTGGCGATCAAGCCCGATTACGCCGAGGCCGAAAACAATCTCGGCGCTGCCTGGCGGGCGCTGCACCACTATGACGAGGCAGCCCGGCATTACCGCCGGGCGTTGGCGCTCGATCCCGCCTCGGCCGCGGCGCA
The DNA here is from genome assembly GCA_963755435.1 of uncultured Alphaproteobacteria bacterium. GTDB lineage: Bacteria > Pseudomonadota > Alphaproteobacteria > ATCC43930 > CGMCC-115725 > AP-15. The sequence goes on along the minus strand of CAVWJX010000003.1, from coordinate 807,348 downwards.
TGGCAACCTCAGCGCGGCGCTTCAGCTGCTCGGCCGGCACGAAGAGGCGCTGATCCATGCCGAGCAGGCATTGGCGCTGGCGCCGGGCTTTGCCGAGGCACATCACGGACGCGGCACCATATTGCGAACCATCGGCCGGCTCGACGAGGCTCGCCAAGCCCTGGAGCGGGCGATCGAGCTAGCCCCCCGACGCACCGAATTCTATCGCTCGTTGGCCGAGGCCAAGCATTTCACCGCCGACGATCCGCACCGGGCGCTGCTCGAGACCCTGGCGCGCGACATGGCCGCGCTGTCGGAGGAGGACCGGCTCCATCTCCATTTTGCTTTGGGCAAAGTCTATGACGATCTGGGCGAGCACGAACGCGCGTTTTCCCATTTCCTCGCCGGCAATGCGCTAAAACGCCGGCAGCTCACTTATGACGAGGCGGCGGTGCTGGGCCGGCTCGATCGCTTCCGCACCTTGTTCAGCGCCGAAATCATACGCGAGCGGGCGGGCCAGGGCGAGCCGTCGCCGGCGCCGATCTTCATCATCGGCATGCCACGATCAGGGACAAGTCTCGTCGAGCAGATGCTGGCAAGCCACCCTAAGATCCACGGCGCCGGCGAGCTTGGCGATTTCGAGGCCGCGGTGGCGGCGCTCGGCGCGGCGGACGGGGTTCCCTTCGACATCGGCCCGACCGAACTGCGCGCGATCGGGCGCAGTTATTTAGGGTGTGTCGCGGCCTTGGCGCCGCGGGCAGAGCGCATCACCGACAAGATGCCGGCGAATTTCCGCTTTGCCGGGTTGATCCACCTGGCATTGCCCGCGGCGCGCATCATTCATATGCAGCGCGACCCGGTCGACACCTGCCTCTCTTGCTTTTCGATCCTGTTCGGCGGCGACCAGCCTTTCGCCTACGATCTGGGCGAGCTGGGGCACTACTATGCCGCCTATCAAAGGCTGATGCAGCATTGGCGCCGAGTGCTGCCGGCTGGGGTCATGCTCGACGTGCACTATGAGGCGCTGGTCGAGGATTTTGAGGCGCAGGCGCAGCGCATCGTCGCCCATTGCGGCCTGGAATGGGACGAGGCCTGCCTCGATTTCCACAATACGCAGCGTCCGGTCCACACCGCGAGCGCAGTCCAGGTGCGCCAGCCGCTCTATCGCAGCTCGATCGGCCGTTGGCGACCGCCGCAAGACGCGCTGCGCCCGTTGCTCGACGCGCTCAAAGGAAGCTAACCCAGGCGGGAAATTGGCGGCGCGGGGGCCGGCTAATTACCGGGACCCGTTTGCAAAATCGCTCGACCGAGCTTGCCTCGGCGCCAGAACATCGCCAGCCCGACAAGCCAGGCGCCGAACAACGCCAGCGAGCCCGGCTCCGGCACGGCCGAGGGCAGTTCCTCAGCCAGGGTGACGGTTACCCCACTTGGTGAGAAGCTTGCTGGAACCGTGGTGTTGGCTGGTCCATAGGGGGCCTGAAAGCCGAGGTACGAAAACAGCTGATCGTTGATGTCAAAGTTGTTGACGCCCTGAGAGACCGGTGTGGTGAAGGTTCCACTGGTGAACTGGGTTCCGAACAGTGGCACGGGAGTGGTAAAGCCAAGCGAATGTCCGTTGACAAACGCCTGATAGACGTCGCCGGCGGCGAACTCGGTCGTCGGCTGCTGCACCGTCATGATCAGCGTGCCGGCAAAAGGGGCGGTAAAATCGATCGGACCGCCGATGCCGCCAACGGCACCGCCAGGGCCGAGCCCGGTGCTGCCCGCGGGCGCGGGGTTGCTCGCCGACGCGACTTCATTGAAGGTGCCGATCGGCGTCGGCGCCGCATTCGCAACGCCGGAGACAAGGCTCAGCAGCGCCGCTCCCGGCAATAGATGGCTGTTCATCGCCCCCCCTCGCTTCCAACCCGTTACCGTTGGTTAAATATGCTGGTGCGTCAAATTTTCGTCAACGGAGCGTCCGACGCAACATCAAAATCGCCGTCCTGATCGCGTGCTATGCGCGCCTGCGCATGCTTTATGCTCGCCCACCCAGTCACATCGGTGAGGAGCGGAGCGATGCTGAGGAGTTGCTTGGTGGTGCGGGCCGAGATACCCGACGTTGGCGACCGAAACGGGTTCGATCATTGGTATGCGACCGATCGCCTGCCGCTGGCGATCGAGGTGTTCGGCGCCCAGCGGGGCTGGCGCTGCTGGAGCCGCACCGAGCCCGCAATGCATTGCGCCTATTATGAATTCGACGACCCGGCGGCAGCGCAACGGCTGGTCGGCTCGGCTGCGATCAAGCCGCTGATCGAGGAGTTCGACCGGATCTGGGGCGAGCGGGCCGTCCGCAGCTTCGAGGTGCTCGACATCGTCCAGGACAATGGCGCCTGACGCGCCGTCGGCCGGCCGCCGCCAGCGGTCGCCCGCCGCTGTGCCGCCCGACGGCCAGGCAGAGCGCCCCGGGGCTGCCGCTCAGCGCGAGGCGAGCACGAGGCGACGGTTCCTCGGCTGCAGCGGCCGCGCGCTGTTCGGGTAGAGGGCACGGTAGCGGTCGAGATCGGCCTCGGCGACGCGGATCGGTTCGCGCAGCACCATCCAGGTCACGACCTCGCCGCAGGCCGGCGTCGTCAGCGAGCCCTGGTAGAACCAATAGCCGAGCGAACCCGGCAACAGCGCGCCGGGAGACACGGTGATCGGCGCCTGTCCATGGGCTTGCTGCGGCATGGCCTTGGCGATCTCGGCAAAGGCCGCATTGGCGCCACCCGTCTCGATCAGCACGCCGATCACCCCAAAGCCGGCCGCCGCCGGCTGCGGCTCCGCCTCCCAATCATTGTCGCCGTGCACCGGATCGGCGCCGAAACCGCGGCCCGCCGCCTGCTGGTGGACGAAATGTATCTCCATCGCCGCCCGCTTGCCGTCGATCGTGTGCTCGGCGGGCATATGGAAGTGAAATTCGACCATCTGGTAGGCGGCCGGCCCGACATGCAGCAGCGAGCCGCCCGGCATATTGACCCGGATCGTGTAGCCGGGATTGACGATCGTCGCCGCCGATTTCTGCCATGATATTTTAAGCGGCGGCAGATCGGCGGGGATCGCGCCCTCGAGGTCGATCGGCGATTGCTGGCTGCCGGCGGCACAGACGCCGTAGCCCGGCAGCGAGCCCCACCGGTCGGGGCCGTTGGCGCCCGACCAGCCCCAATCGAGGGCGAAGGCGCGCCGCGCGCAAAGCGGACAGAGGGCGAGCCCGCCGAGCCCGGTCAGCAAGTTGCGTCGATCCATTCCCTCCCCCGTCGCGATGGCGCGATGATAACGCGATTTCGGCCACGGTGCCACCGCCCGTGAACCCGAAAGTTGTAAGTGGTAGGCCGATTGCCGCAACGGCGCCAGCCGTTTTGTGCTAAGGTAGAGGCCCAGCAGACGAACCTTTGGGAGGGCAGGCATGTCGGCCGCGGCTTTTCTCGCAGGCGCGTGATTTTCTGTTCGCCCATCGCGATGATTACGAGCGGGCCTATCGCGATTTCCGCTGGCCGGCGCTCGACCGGTTCAACTGGGCGCTCGATTATTTCGACCCGATGGCGCAGGGCAACGACCGCCCGGGCCTGTGGATCGTCGATGAGGGCGGCGGCGAGACCAAACTCACTTTCGCCGCACTCGCCGAGCGGTCGAGCCGGGTCGCCAACCATCTGCGGGCGCTCGGCGTCCGCCGCGGCGACCGGCTGCTTGATGATGCTCGGCAATGTCGCGCCGTTGTGGGAGTGCATGCTGGCGGCGATGAAATTAGGCGCGGTGATCATCCCGGCGACGACGTTGCTCAACCGCGACGATCTCGACGACCGCTTTGCCCGCGGCCGGGTCCGCCATGTCGTCGCCGGCGCCGACAATGCCGGCAAATTCGCCGATGTGCCCGGCGACTACACCCGGATCGCGGTCGGCGGGAGCGCGCCCGGCTGGCACAGCTGGGAGGCCGGGTACGACGCCCCCGCCCGGTTTGTTGCCGATGGCGAGACCCGGGCGAGCGACCCGCTACTGCTCTATTTCACCTCGGGGACGACGGCCAAGCCGAAGCTGGTCTTGCACAGCCACCAGAGCTATCCGGTCGGGCATCTCTCGACGATGTACTATCTCGGCGTGCAGCCGGGCGACGTTCATCTGAACGTCTCTTCGCCGGGCTGGGCCAAGCACGCCTAGAGCTGCGTGTTCGCGCCGTGGAACGCCGGGGCGACGGTGTTCATGCTGAACCAGGCGCGGTTCAACGCCAAGGGCCTGCTCGACGCGATCGCGCGCTGCGGCGTCACGACGTTCTGCGCCCCGCCGACGGTGTGGCGGATGCTGATCCAGCAGGATCTGGCGGCGTGGCGGGTGAATCTGCGCGAGGTCCTCGGCGCCGGCGAGCCGCTCAACCCCGAAGTCATCGAGCGGGTCAGGGCGGCCTGGGGGCTGACCGTGCGCGACGGCTATGGCCAGACCGAAACCACCTTGCAGATCGGCAATTTCCCGGGCCAGCGGGTCAAGCCCGGATCGATGGGCCGGCCGGCGCCCGGCTATCGGGTCAGATTGCTCGACCCCGATGGCGCCGAGCAGCCGGAGGGTGAGGTCTGTCTGGCGCTCGACCCGCCGCCCCTGGGCCTGATGCAGGGTTATCAAGGTGATGACGGCGCTATTCTGCCGCTAGCGGGCGAGGCCTACCGCACCGGCGACGTGGCGATGCGCGACGACGACGGCTATCTGACCTATGTCGGCCGGGCCGACGATCTGTTCAAAGCGTCCGATTACCGGATCAGCCCGTTCGAGCTCGAAAGCGCTTTGATCGAGCACCCGGCGGTGACCGAAGCGGCGGTCGTCCCGGCACCCGACAAGCTGCGCCTGGCGGTGCCCAAAGCCTTTGTCGCGCTCGCCGCAGGCCATCCTGCCGATCGCGACACGGCGCTCGCGATCTTCCGCCACATCCGCGCTCACCTCGCGCCCTACAAGCGGGTGCGCCGCCTCGAATTCGCCGAGCTGCCGAAAACCATCTCGGGCAAGATCCGCCGCGTCGAGCTGCGCGCCGCCGAGGCCGCCCGCGCCGCGGGTAGCGCGCGCCCCGAGGGCGAATTTCGCGAGGAGGATTTTCCCGAACTGGCCTGACCCGAGCCGAGGGGTTCGGGTGATGCGGCGAAGTGCTATTCCGCCGCCTGCGGGCGGGTGACCTGCACCGAATTTGGGCCATAGCGGTCGCGATAGGGGGCGGTGTCGATTTCCTCGAGCTCGATCTCCCAGTTCAGCACCTGCTGCTTCCAAGCCTGCTGGGCGGGCTCATGGGCGTGGAATTCGGGCATCACCTCGCGGGCGAAGAGATCGAGACTCTCGCAGATATGCTCGTGGGTGTTCTTGCCGGCCTGGTTCAAAAAGATCACCTGGTCGATGTGCGAGGTTTCGAAGCGGCGCAATTTGCGCCGGATCGTCTCGGGCGAGCCGATCAACCCGCCCGACAAAGCGCGGGCCAGGCCCTCGGGGTTGGCGCGCTTCCATTTCTCGTATTCGTCCCACAGATTGACCTCGCCTGGCTTCGGCCGCTCACGGGTCGGGCTCAAGCCATAGAAGCGCAGCGCGAACTGAAAGAACGGAATGCCGTCGGCGCGGCGGCGGGCCTCCTCGTCGGTCTCGGCGCACATGAAATAGCTGGTCAAGGCGAGGTTCGGATTGGTCACGTAATCGGCGAGCTTCTGCTGGCGCTTGGTGAAGGCGTTGTAATAGGCATGGACCCAGGCATGCGCTGCCTCGGCGCTCAAAAACTGAAAGGCGAGCGCGCCCAGGCCACGGCGGCCGGCCATCTCGATCGTCTCCAATTGCGAGCAGGCGCACCACAACGGTGGGTGCGGTTTCTGCACGGGCTTGGGCACGACGTTGCGCAACGGGAAATCGAAATAAGGGCCGTGATATTCGCAGCCGCCATCCTTAAACATCGGGATGATCGCGCGTACTGCGTCCTCCCAGACCGCGCGTTTTTCCTCGAAGGCGCGGCCGAATGGCTCGAGCTCGGTGCTGCTGGCGCTCTCGCCCATACCGAAATCGACCCGGCCGCGGCTTACCAGATCGAGGGCGGCGATGCGCTCGGCGACCCGTGCCGGCGGGCTCGTCGTCAATTGCATGATGCCGTGCGCGAGGCGGATGCTTTTGGTGCGCTGGCTAGCGGCACCGAGAAACACCTCGGGCGCAGGCGAGTGCGAATATTCCTCGAGGAAATGGTGCTCGACCTCCCAAGCATAGTCGTAGCCGAGCCGGTCGGCCAGTTCGACCTGGTCGAGCGCGTTCTGGTAAAGCGCCAATTCACCGCCTGGCTGCCACGGTCGCGGCAATTGCAGCTCATAAAAAATGCCGAACTTCATCCATTCCTCCTCTGCGCGCGGTCAGTCCGGTGATGCCGCACCTGTGGCCGCCCCTCGTCAAGCAGCTCCTTCTAAAGCAAGCCGCCGAGTATCGTGGCCTCGCGCAGCGACTTCAACTTTCGAACGCCTGTCTCGACCGCGCCCGATCGGCGTCACACGCCATAACGCGCCACCCAACGGGATCGTCGTCGAGCGGATGGACCGGCCGCTTGCAATCTGGTACGCGGATCGTCATGCCACTCACTCTCTATAATACGTTGACCCGCCGCAAGGAGGCATTCGAACCGCTCGATCCACAGAACGTACGGATGTACGTGTGCGGGCCGACGGTCTACGACTTCGCCCATATCGGCAATGCCCGCGCCGTGGTCGCCTTCGATTTGCTCTACCGGGTGCTGCGCCACACCCATGGTGCGGAGCACGTTCGCTATGTGCGCAACATCACCGATGTCGAGGACAAGATCATCGCTGCCGCGCGCGAGAATGGTGAGGCGATCGACGCGCTGACCCGGCGCACGACCGCGATTTTCCACGAAGACATGGCCGCACTCGGCAACCTTTCACCCGACGTCGAGCCGCGCGCGACCGACTATATCCCGCAGATGATCGCGATGATCGAGCGGCTGATCGGTTCGGGCCACGCCTATGCTGCGCAAGGCCATGCGCTGTTTCGGGTCGCCTCCTATGCCCGATACGGCGCGCTGTCGCGGCGCAGCCGGGCCGACCTGGTCGCCGGCGCACGAGTCGAAGTGGCGCCCTACAAAGAGGATCCGGGTGATTTCGTCTTATGGAAGCCGTCGACCGCCGGCCAGCCGGGTTGGGACAGCCCGTGGGGCCGCGGCCGGCCGGGATGGCACATCGAATGCTCGGCGATGAGCGAGAACACCTTGGGCGAAACCTTCGACATTCACGGCGGCGGCCTCGACCTGATCTTTCCGCACCACGAGAACGAGATCGCGCAGAGCGTGTGCGCCCATGATGGGCATCCGTTCGCGCGTTATTGGCTGCATAACGGCATGCTGACCGTCGGCGGCGCCAAGATGGCCAAGTCGGAGGGCAATTTCATCACCGTGCGCGACGCGCTGGCGGCGGCACCGGGCGAGGTCATCCGCCTGGCGTTGCTGTCAACGCATTACCGCGACCCGCTCGACTGGACCGCCGACAAGCTGCGCCAGGCGCGACAGAGCCTCGACCGCTTCTACCGCGCGCTGAGCCTGCCGCCGGATCCGGTGTTCGAGCGGCCGGGCGAAGCCGAGGCGGCATTCAGGCTGGTGGGTGAGGCGCTCGATGACGATCTGAACACGCCGCTGGCGCTGGCCCGGCTGCACGAACTCGCCGGCGCAATCAACCGGACGAGTTCGGACGCCGAGCGCTCGGCCTTGCAGCGCGCACTCGAAAAGGGCGGCCGGCTGATGGGATTACTCGAGCGCAACCCACTCGACTGGATGCAGCGCAGCGCCAAGGCCGAGGCCGACCACATCGAGCAGCAAATTGGATTGCGGGCGGCTGCGCGCCGACAGCGCCGCTTCGCCGAAGCCGACAAGATCCGCGTGGCACTTGCCGCCGATGGTATCCTGCTTGAAGACAAGCCCGACGGCACCACCACCTGGTGGCGCAAGTCCTGAGCATGGCCGGCACCGACCATAGCCGTCAGATAGCGCCGTGGGGGCCGGCTATCATCCTGGTCGAGCCGCAGCTCGGCGAGAATATTGGCACCGCGGCGCGGGCGATGATGAATTGCGCGCTCGACGATCTGCGGCTGGTGCGGCCGCGTGACGGCTGGCCGTCGGAGCGGGCAGTCGCCGCCGCGAGCGGCGCCGACGCGGTTCTCGACAAGGCCCGGCTCTACCCGTCGATCGCAGCGGCGATCGCCGATCTCGTCCATGTCTACGCCTCGACCGCCCGCGACCGCGGCATGGTCCGGCGCGAGGTGACGCCGCGCCAGGCGGCGGCCGAGATGCGCGCCCGCATTGCCGCCGACGAACCCTGCGGCGTCTTGTTCGGGCCGGAGCGCACCGGCCTCCTGAACGACGATCTGAGCTTGGCCGACACGGTGCTGAGCGTGCCGCTCAACCCGGGCTTTTCGTCGTTGAACCTCGCTCAGGCGGTGATGGTTGTCGGCTACGAATGGTTCACCGCCGCCGATAAGGTTCCGGCTGAGACCTTACATACCGGATTGAGCCGGCCGGCGACCAAGGCCGAGCTGGTCAATTTTTTCGCCCATCTCGAAGAGGCGCTCGAAAAGAACGGCTTTCTGCGCAACCGCGAGAGCCGCCCCAGCATGGTGCGCAATCTGCGCAGCCTGTTCCAGCGCGCCCAGTGCACCGAGCAGGAGTTGCGCACCTTGCACGGCGTCGTCACCGCCTTCGCCGGCCCGCGCGAACGCGTTGGTCCGACCGGGTCGGATTAGCAGAAGAGCGAAGTGCCGCCGCGGAGGCCGACAGCGCGGGGCGATCCACTCTCGGGTCGTGGCCGGACTTGTTCCGGCCATTCATGCCTTATCTAACGCCTTGAAGGGCGTGCATCACCGGGACGAGCCAGTGATAACGATCGTGCGGGCAGGCGGCATCCCCACCAAACTCGGTATACTGTCCGGCAGCAAGAAGGAGTGGGACGATGCAGCTGCACTTGCAGACTTGGCCCGAGGTCGAGGCCTATCTTCGGAAGAGCCGCGGCATCATTCTGCCGATCGGCTCGACCGAGCAGCACGGGCCGGTCGGGGTGATCGGCACCGATGCGATCTGCGCCGAGGTGATCGCGCGCGGCGTCGGCGCGTCTGCCGGGGCCCTGGTCGGGCCGACGATCGGAGTCGGCATGGCCCAGCATCACCTGGGCTTTGCCGGGTCGATCACCCTGCGGCCCAGCACCCTGATCGCGGTGTTGCGCGACATGGTCGAATCCCTGGCCGGACACGGATTTGAGCGCTTCTATTTCCTCAATGGGCATGGCGGCAACATCGCCACGGTCTCCGCCGCCTTCTCCGAGATCTATGCGGCGCGCAGCCTGGCACCGCCGGGCTCCATCGTCCCGATCAAATGCCGGCTGCGGAACTGGTGGCAAGGCCAGGGGGTCGGGCAATTGGCCAAAGAATTGTACGGCGACGCCGAGGGCAGCCATGCGACGCCGAGCGAAGTCGCGGTCACCCAGTTCGCCTATCCGGAGGCGATCAAATCGGCGCCACTCGATCCCGAAATAGCCCCTCGCGGCGATTTTTCCGACGCCGCCGAGTATCGCCGCAACTTCCCCGACGGCCGGATCGGCTCGAACTCGGCGCTGGCGACGCCGCAAGACGGCAAACGCCTCTATGACCTCGCCGTCGCCGGGCTCACCAAGGATTATCTCGGCTGGATCGCCGGCTAGCCGGCCCACCTGCACCGCCGTCTGCGACATCGCGCGCAATGATTTCGGCGATCGCCGGAGTGGCAGCAGCGGCCGCCTCATGCTAGGTTGAGTGATGCGTCATCGGATCGAGATTCCGCCGCGGAATGCGCTGCTGATCGCCTGTGCGGTGGCGCTGGTCGGGCTGGTCTACGCCGAGGGTTGGGTGTGGCCGCTCAAGGCCGCGGCGGTGATGCTGCCGGTGTCGTTCCTGGTCGGCTGACCGACCACTCAGCGCCGCAGCAGCAGCGGATAGGTGCTGAGCAGCAGTTCGGCCACGATCAGCAGCACGATGTACCATTCGACGCGCATGCTGCTGCGAGTCTGCACTAAGCCGAGCAGGGTCTCGACCGTGCGCGAAACAATGTCGAGCTTGCGGTCCAACGCCCGGTCGCGGTCGCGTAGCTCGTATTCGTCGGCAAGCCGCATGTAGAACCGCTCCAGCTCGGGGTGCTCCCACAGGAGTTCGGGGGTTTCGGAAGTTTCGACCCGGCCGACCATCTTCTGCTGCATCAACAAGACGTCGCCGATGTGGCGCAGCAAGACCTTACCGCTCGCCCCGGCGCGGCCCTTCTCGCGCAGCGCCGCGGCCAACGGCTCGATACGATCGAAGATGTCGGCAATCCGGGTCTCGTAGTGCGACAGCACCAGACTTTTGGCCAGGATGTCGGCGACCAGCTGCAGCCGCTCCTTCGAGACGTCGCGCAAGATGATGTTGCCGGCGGCATCGAGATGCTGGTCGCTGTCGGGCCGGATCGCCAGCCTCGCCTCATCGCGCTCCTGGGCCGGGAATGCGCCGACGATCTGCGGCGAGAGCGAAGCGAGGAACTTTTCCTGCGCCGCGGAAGTTGCCCCAAATAGCGCCACAGCGCCATAGCGGAACAAGACGGCGACGCCGCCGCCGGGAATGTCGAGGGTCAGCGGCGCCGCGCCGCGTCGCGCCTCGCGCTCGAGTGAACGGGTATCGAGCCGCTCGCCCAGGAGCAGCGCGCATACCGGCACCATCTCGGCACCGGCCGACGCGGCCGACACCGAAGCGGGCGCGGTGGCGCCGCCACCACGTTCGACGATCGGTTCGGATGAGTTCATCGCGTGCCTCGTCGCTGCCGCTATGAGCCGAACAGTAGAAAGAGGCGATCCGGTAAGGCCGTCATCGTTTGCCGCCGATATGGACCCTCGGCCGATGCCAGCGTATCTGTAAGCCTCAACCGCACGAAACCCAATGCGGAAGCCGGGTCGCCGATGACCGAAGACGCCCCGGGGGCCCCCGGGATTGCGCCGACTTGGACCAGCAGCGCGAAGGACATGGTCGGCTGCGCGCTGGGCTCCTCGCGGCTGTGGTTCACCCTCGGCTTCGGCATCGTCAACGAAGTCTATTATCCGCGGGTCGACATCCCACAAATTCGCGACCTCGGCTTTATCGTCGCCGATGGCGAAGGCTTCTGGGCCGAGGTCAAGCGCATCGATAATTATCAAATGCGCCTTCTGGCACCGGGCGTTCCGGCGGTCGAGATTGTGCATCGGCACCAGCGCTATTCGTTGCGGCTGCGGATCGCGCCTGGGACGCGGCGCGACGTGCTGGCGATCGAGTGCCGGCTCGACGGCGACGAGAGATTGCGGCTCTATGCGCTGCTCGCGCCGCATCTGGGCGCCACCGGCTACGGCAACCGGGCCGCGGTGGTGCTGCACCACGGCCGGCGCGCCTTGTGCGCCGAGCAAGGCCCGTTCGGCGCCGCTCTGGCTGCGGTCGGCGAGCGTCAGCACGACGCCATCGGGCGGGCGAGCGCGGGCTATGTCGGGACCAGCGACGGTTGGCAGGATTTCTCTCGCAACGGGACGATGACCTGGGAGCATCAGAACGCCGGGCCGGGCAATGTCGCGTTAATCGCCGAACTGCCGCGCCGCGCGGTGCTGTCGCTCGGCTTCGGCAGTAGCGCCGGGGCCGCGGCCACCCTGGCGATCGGCAGCCTGCTGCAGCCGTTCGACAACCTCTTACAGCAGCACACCGCCTTGTGGCAGGCCTGGCAGGCCGAACGCAGCGAGCGCTATGCGGTGCCGCTCGACGTGCCGACGGCGCTGGCCGACGAGTTCCTGGTCTCGACCATCGTGTTGCGCAGCCATCTCGACAAGACCTTTCCCGGAGCGATGGTTGCCAGCCTCAGCATCCCATGGGGCGACAGCGGCAACGAACGCGGCGGATATCACCTGGTCTGGCCGCGCGACCTGGTCGAGACTGCCGGCGCGTTACTGGCGCTCGGCGCCGGCCAGGAGGCGCGCGATACCTTGCGCTATCTGATGGCGACGCAGCTTGGGGACGGTCACTGGCAGCAGAACCAGTGGCTCGGCGGCACCCCCTATTGGCAGGGCGTCCAGCTTGACGAAACCGCGTTCCCGGTGCTGCTCGCCGCCGCCCTCGACGAACGCGAGGCGCTGGCCGGGATCGAGGTCGAGGACATGATTCGCCGCGCGCTGGGCTTCATCGCCCGCACTGGGCCGGCAACCGAGCAAGACCGCTGGGAGGAAAGCGCCGGCATCAACCCGTTCACGCTCGCGGTCTCGATTGCCGCCCTTGTCTCCGGCGCCGCCCTCTTGCCGTCGCCCGCCGTCGATTGGGCGCTCGAGCTCGCCGATTTCTGGAACGGCAATATCGAGCGCTGGACCTCGGTCACCGGCACGCCGCTGGCGGCGCGGCTCGGGGTCGCCAGCTATTACGTGCTGGTGCTCCCGGCGCAGGCAGTCGAGCGGCGGCCCGACATCTTTCGCCAGATCATCCCGATCCACAACCGGGCCGACAACGCCGCGGTGCGCGCCGACGAGCTGGTCGGCACCGAATTTCTCCAGCTCGTGCGCTTTGGCCTGCGCCGACCCGACGATCCGCTGATCCTCGATTCGATCCGGGTCGCCGATGCGCTCTTGAGGACCGAGACGCCGTCGGGCCCGGTGTGGCATCGCTACAATGGCGATGGCTATGGCGAGCACGATGACGGCAGCCCCTATGACGGCGCCGGGCGCGGGCGCGGCTGGCCGCTGTTGACCGGCGAGCGCGGCCACTACGAGCTGGCCGCTGGTCGCGACCCGCTCCCCTATCTCGAAGCGATGTGCCGGATGGCGAGCCCCGGCGGCATGCTGCCTGAGCAGGTCTGGGACACCGACCCGATCCCTGGTCGGCGTCTCTCGCCCGGGCGGCCGAGCGGATCGGCGATGCCGCTCGTCTGGGCCCATGCCGAATTCATCAAGCTATTGGTCTCCCGCCATCTCGGACACCCGATCGACCGGCCGCGGGCAGTCGCGCAGCGCTATCGCGCAAAGCGCCCGGCGGCGCGCCACGCTTTCTGGTGGTCGCATGCGCCGATCGCCGGGCTTCCGGCTGGGGCGCGACTCGCGGTGGCGCTACTGCAGCCGGCCGTCGTCCATTGGGGCCGCGACGGATGGCAGGACGTCGCCGACGTGCCGACCCGCGACAGCGGTCTCGGCTTTCAGGTTGCGGTTCTCGACGCCTCGCTCCTGGAACCCGGCGCCAGCATCGATTTCACCTGGTGCTGGCAGCAAACCGGCGATTGGCTGGGCCGGGACTACAGGCTCGCGGTCGAGCCGGCCGAAGCGGGTTGAGAGGCGCCGGCTAGTGGCTCAAATCTCGTCGACCGATATCGGGTCCTCGTCCATCCACGAGTTCAGTAGGGTATAGGCGACCGCCAGCACGACCGGGCCGAGAAAGATGCCAACGAGGCCAAAGGCGATCAGGCCGCCGATCACCCCCGCCAACAGCAGGATGAAGGGCAGGCGGGCGCCCTTTCTGATCAGCAGCGGGCGCACGATGTTGTCGAGGCTGATGACGATGATCGACCAGATCAGCAGAAACGTCCCCCAACCCGGATGGCCGCTCCAATAGAGCCACACTACCACCGGGATCAGCACCAGGCCGGGCCCCAGCTGGGCGATGCACATCATGAACATGACCGCGGTCAGCACCGCGGCAAAGGGCACGCCGGTCAACTCCAGGCCGATCCCGCCCAGCACCGACTGCAACAGTGCGGTCACCACCACGCCGAGCGCCACGCCGCGGATCGCCTGCCCGGCCAGCAGGACCGACTGCCGCCCGCGCTCGCCGGCCAGGCGATGGCCGAAGTGCTGGACCATCGCGGCCGCGCGCTCGCCGCCCGCGTACATCGCGGCGGCGATGACCACGGTCAGCACGAACTGCACGACGACGATGCCGAACCCGCCCAAGGCGCCGACGAACCAGCTGGCGGCGCTGCCGGCATAGGGTGCGGCCTTGCCGGCCAGCTCAGTGACGCCGCTGTCGGCCACACGCTGCCACAGCGCGATAATCTGGTCCCCGAATAGCGGGATATTGTTGAGCCATAGGGGCGCCGGCGGCAGCCTGAACGAGGTGAGCGCGTTGCCCCAGCCGACAATCCTCTCGAAATTCTCCGAGAGGGTGGCGATCGCCAGCCAGAACGGCGCGACAAAGACCAGCAGCAGGGCAATGGTCATGACCACGACGGCAGCCCAGCGCCGGTGCCCGAGCCGCCGTTGCACCCGCAGCATCAACGGCCAGGTCGCGACCACCAACGTCGTCGCCCAGATCGTTGCCGGCAAAAACGGCCAGAGAATCCAGAACGAGGTCGCGATCAGCCCGGTGACGAACAGAATCGCCAGGATGGTACGGACCAGATCGCGCTGGCTGTCGGTAGGCGGTGGTTCCGGAATGGCGGTGCCCGCCTCCGGTGCCGGCGAGGTTGCCTGGATCCGGCGCAGCGCCTGCAGCGGGATGTCGCCGCGCATCAGCGGCAGCGCAAGGGGGCGAGCGCGCTCATGCCGAGCCGGCGGTCGCGACCCTCGCCGCATCGCGGCGCGCCGAGCTGCGGTCGCCGAGCAGCGCCGCAACCACGGTCAGCAGCATGAAGAGGGCGCTGGCCAGGAATATCCAATGAGGCGCGCCGCGGTCCATGATCCAGCCGAACAGCATCGGTCCGACAGTGCCGCCGACGCTGAAGCCGATGGTGACGACGCCAAAGGCCCGGCCGACAGCGCCGGCCGGGGCGGCGGCGCGCACCAGCATGTCGCGCGAGGGCTGGATTAACCCGGACAGCATGCCGGCGAACCCCATCGCCACGACCAGGAGCGGCGCGCCCAAGCCGAGCAGCGCGATCGCCAGCACGATCAGCGCGTTGAGGCCGAAGCCGGCGGCGGCGACCTCGCCATGGCGGCGCGTCATGTCGGCGACGAAGCCGCCGCCGAGCACGCCCAGGGCGGTCGCCGCCAGATACACGCTCAAGGCCAGATTGGCCGCGGCGAACGGCAGCCGATAGCCGCTCATCAGCGCCGGCACCGAAAAATTCGAGATCCCGCTGGTCGACAGGCTGAGCAGGATGAAGAACCCCATCAGCCCGAAGATCGCCGGGGTGAACACGCTGCCGGCCCGTTGCGGCTTCGGCAGGTTGCGGCTACCGGCCGGTTGCGTCCTCGCCAAGATCTCGCCCTCGACCGAGGTCGCGAAGATCAGCGGGATCGCGACCAGCGGCCCGACCAGCCCGGCGATGACCAGCGCCGGCCTCAAGCCAATCGTGGTGGCCAGGACCAGCATCGTCACCGGCGCCGCCGCATTGCCGAGCATGCCGGCGAAGGTGTGGACCGAAAAGGCGCGGCCGATGCGCACCGGGGTAACGCGTGCCGAAAGGATCGCATAATCGGCTGGATGATAGACCGCGTTGGCGATCCCCGATAGCCCGGCCGCGACCAGGAGCCAGCCAAAGCGGTCGATGATGCCGATCGAAGCGACGGAGCCGCCGCCCAGGCACAATGCCGCGATCAACAGCTTGCGCGAGCCGAAGCGGTCGGCGAGATAGCCCATTGGCAATTGCGCCAGAACCGACACGATCGCATAGACAGTCAGCGCCAGGCCGAGCTCGACGAAATCCACGCCCCAGCGCGCCTTCAAAAACGGAAACAGCGGCGGCAGTACGAACGCGTGAAAATGGGCGACGAAGTGGGCGCCGGAAACCAGCCCCACCGCCTTCGCCTCGCCGCCGCGGCCGAGCCGCGGCGCAGCAACCGACGCCGTCGTCATGTTAGTTTAGTCTTCCGTTGTCGATTTCGTCTCGCGCCAGCATAGCCGCAGCCGGATGCGCCCGGCAATCGCCGCCGCGATTATCGGCGGGCGACTTCGCGCCTTATCGGCCGGTCAGGCGCGTCAGCGTCGGGCGTGCGACGTATTCGTTGCGGCCCCGACGTTCCGGGTCATCGGCGTCGCTAAACCGAGATCAACCGCCTTGGTCAGCGCTATTCCGCGGCTCGCGGCATCTGCTTCAGGTCGGTCGAATACCGCAGATGCACCGGGGCGTCGGCCTCAAACGGGTCGGTTAGGCCCAATTCCTTGCCGAATTCCCGCATCGCCGGCATCACCTCCTGGCCTAAGAGGCGGATGCAGGTACGCGCATCCTCGTTGCTGACATTGCCGTCATTGCCCCACAGCCCATAGATGCTGGGCCGGGTCTCTTCGAGCACGCGGCGCAGCTTCGGGATCACGGTCTTGGGCGTGCCGAAGATGATCCGCCCGTCGGCGACCTGCTTTTCGAAGGTCGGACGCCCGCGCGGGCTCTCAGCCCGGCCAACCGCGAACTCGACAAACTGACGGCGAAACTCGGGCGAGAAATAGCCCGCTGGATTCGACCATACCGGATGGGCGAGCCCGGTGAACTCGCCCTGCATCCACAAAAACTGGCGGGCGTTCTTCTCGGCTTTTTCCTCGCTGTCCGAAACATGGACCTGCTGCAGGTAACCGCGGTTTTGCGGCCCGGCCTCATAGCCCACCTCAAGGGCAACCTCGTCATATAGCTTCCAGATGTTCTTGGTCGCCTCGATCGAAGTGTTGAGCGCGATGTAGGGATAGCGCTGCTTGGCCGCCCAGATGATCGTCTCCTTGGAGAGGACACCCGGGATCCACACCCGCGGATAGGGCTTCTGCAACGGCACCGCCCATGGATTGACGACGCGGTGCTGGTAATGCGTCCCCTCCCAGCGGAACGGCCCCTGGCGGGTCCAGGCAGCGACCACCAGATCATGCGCCTCCTCAAAGCGCTCGCGGTTGTAGGCGGGGCTAACCCCGTTGGCGAGCTGCTCCTGGCCGCCGCCGCGGACAAAGCCCGAGACCAGGCGCCCGCGCGAGATCATGTCGATCATCGCCAGCTCTTCGGCGAGGCGCACCGGGTTCTCGGCCAACGGCAATGGGTTGCCGAGCAGCACGATCTTCGCCTTTTTGGTCACCGCAGCCAGGATCGCGGCAAAGATGTTGCATTTCGACTGCATGCAGAACGGCGCGTTGTGGTGCTCGTTCAGCATGAAGCCCTCGACGCCCATCTCCTCGGCATAGATGTACTGCTCAAGGTATTCATTGTAGAGCCGGCTGCCGGCAACCGGATCGTAATACTTGTTCGAGAACATCAGCGCAGTGGCGCCGAATTCGAGGCCGATATCGGCCGGATAGGCGGACATCGGCTGCTCGGTGAAATACATCACATGCATGGATTCCTCCTGTTCCCGTCGCCCGGCGCGGTGTGCCCACGCGAGGCGTTGATCTCAGTTCTCGGCAATGAAGCTGCCGACCAGCCGGGCCAGCGCCTCCGGCTGCTCCATCTCGACGCAATGGCCGGATGCGCGCACAACTTCGAACCGCGCCTTGGGCAGGGCCGCGGCGTAGAGCTCGCCGGCGCTCCGCGGCACGATCTGGTCGTCGTCGCCCCACACCACCAATGCCGGCGCCTTCACCCCGCCCAAGAGATGCGGCAGGGTCTGGCTGTACATGTAGGGCTTCCAGGCGATCCGGAAGCACATCTCGCGGCAGATGTCCCATTCGACCAGCTGGTCGGTCGACACCTCGCCATAGATGCGTGCGAACGCCGCCTGGTCGTGAAACCCGGCGCGGGCATAATCGAGATAGCTGACGATCGCCTGGTCGAAGATGTCGCCCTCGGGCGGCTTCAGCCCCATGGCACCCACCAGCACCAGCCGGTGCAGCGCATTGGGCGCCATCGTCGCCATCTCGGCCGCAATCCACCCGCCAAAGCCGAGCCCGACCAAGGCCGGCCGCTCGATCCCGAGATCGGACATCAGCCACTGATAGATCACCGCGACGTCGCGCACGCTGCGCATCCACTGCGGGCGTTCCGATTTGCCGTAACCCGGATGGTGCGGCACGATCACGTCAAACCGGCGCGCCAATGCATCGTAGAATTCGAGCTGATCGGGGCTGCCGATATCGTGATGCAGCACCAGCACCGGGCGCCCGCTGCCGGCGCGCGCCAAATGCAGCTTGCCCCCGGCCACTTCGACCTCGCTCCGGGTCCACCCCATGCCCGCCGCCATCGCCGCTCCTCTCCCTACGCTCGGTATTTTAGCCTAGTCCGTCGCCGCCCCGGCCCGCAATCGAGCATTTGGTCATTGCAGGGATGCGTCATAGTAAGCCTATGAGATCATGAGGTCGCTTACAAGCCTGCTCCGCGCCGACGATGCCGGGCGGGGCGAGCCTGCCCGTAACGAATGGAGAACCCGATGCTGGTCGTGACTACCGAGAACCTTGCCGGCCACCGCGTGACCGAGATCAAGGGCCAATGCTTTGGCGTCGTCGTCAGAAGCCGCGGGCTGGGCGGCAATTTGATGGCCGGCTTGCGCTCGATCGTCGGCGGCGAGATTCATGAATACACCCTCTTGCTCGAGGAGGCGCGGCGCCATGCAATCGACCGGCTGGTCGAAAATGCCAGTGCGATGGGGGCCAACGCGATCCTGATGATGCGCTTTGATTCGGCCGAGATCGGCCAGACCATGAGCGAGATTGTCGCCTACGGCACGGCGGCGGTGGTCGAACGCCAGCCCGGATGAGCGGGACCCGCTGAGCCTATGGCGCTGAAGGTGCTGCGCGCGGCGCTTTTGGTCATCGGCCTCGGGCTGCTGGCCAAGGCGGCGGCGCTGGCGTTTGCCGGCTGCGGCCCGGGCGCCCTATGGCTTGCCGTCCTCGCCCTCGTCCTGATCGGCGCCGCTCTGATCGAGCGCTGGCGCTACAAGCGCTTGGCCGCGAGCCGGCCGGGTCCCGAATGGGTTGCAACCGACGAGCGCTTTGTCGATCCCGAGAGCGGCCGGCTCGTCACCGTCTACTACCGCCCTGCGACCGGCGAGCGCCGCTACGTCGCCGGCTGATGCGCCTCGGCGCCGCGCGCCCGCGATCGGCAGCGCTATCTTGGTCGGCAGCGCTATCTGACGGTGATCTCCCCGGTCATCCCCGCCCAATCATGGTCCGGGCAGCGTAGGTCGTAACGGCCGGGACGTTTCGCGATAAAATAAAGATCCTTCTGCTGGCCGGGCTCAACCACGACCTCGGTCCGGTCAGCCGCCAACACAGCAGCACTACGCAACCTTACAGTCTTGAAAAACGCCGGCGCGCTCAGCTCGTGCAATTCCTTGCCGCGATTAACCAGATGCAGCCGATACGCGACCGCGCGGCGAAGCACCAGATGGTTCGGTACAAAGCGATAGTCGACGGCGATCACGGTGACGAGCCGGGCCTTCGCCCAATCGATGCGCGCTGCTTGCGCGGGCGGCGCCAGGCCACAAGCCAGTGCCCCGACCAACAGCGAAAATCTTGGCCGCGATCCTCCGCGCCGCATCCTCACTCCTGCCGCGCGCCGTAGCGATCGATGTGGTAGGGGGCGTGGGCGAGGCCGGGGCAGTGACTCCCGACCACCGGTTCGAGCGCCTCGTAGAGGCGGCGGTTGTCGGCGTTGGCGGCGGCGAGCCGCTCGCGCGCCACATCGACGCGCCGGCGCAGCTGCTGCAGATCGACGGTCACCATTCGCCGGTTGTCGACGACCAGCTGGCCGCCGATCATCACGCTGGCGACCGCCCCACCATCCTCGCTGTGGACCAGCTGATTGACCGGGTTGTTCAGCGGCAGCCAATTCGGGTGGTCGAGATCGAGCATGACGATATCGGCCTCGTAGCCCGGCATCAGCCGGCCGATGCGGCCCTCGAACCCCAGCGCGCGAGCGCTGCCCTCGGTCGCTGCCAGCGCCGCCTCGCGGGTAGTAAGCCAGCTGCGCCAATCGGGTCCGCGCACCTTTGAGACGAACGAGGCGAGCCGCATCGCCTCGTACATGTTCTGATTGTCCGAGCAATTGGCGCCGTCGGTGCCGATGCCGAGATTGACCCCGCGGTCGAGCATCGCCCGGCTGTCGGCGAGGCCACTGCCCAGGCGCATGTTGCTGCCGGGATTGTGCGCGACCGAGGCGCCGTGGCCGCCGAGCCGGCCCATATCGTCATCATCGAGCCAAACCCCGTGCGCTACCGTAAAGCGCGGCCCGAGCACGCCCAACGCATCAAGATGCGCGGTTTGGGTCCGGCCATAGACCCGCATGCCGGTCACCGCCTGCACTTTGGATTCGGCGACGTGACCGTGCAACCCGAGATCGAGCTCGCGCGCGATCTCGGCGCAGCCCAGAATGAATTCGTCCGAGCAATGGTGCGGGATGGTCGGCGCCACCGCCGGGCATATCTGATTGCGATCGAACCGCCAGGTCGCGAAGGCCGCGCGGATCCCTGCCAAAGTTGCCTCGGCCGGCGGCAGCCGCAATTCGGCGACCCGCGCCTGCAGCGCCGGCGGCATCGCCTCGATCAGCCCCGGGATCGCCTCGTAAAAGCTGCGATCGGCGACCATCGGCGCGATCACCGCGCGCATCCCGACATCGGCATAGGCCTGAGCAGCCAGCGAAAGCCCCTCGGCAGTCGGCAGCGGCCATTCAAAGGAGAGATCGTAGCAGGCGGTGCAGCCCTTCATCACCATCTCGACCGCCCCGAGTTGGGTTGAGAGATAGCGGTCATCATGGCTGCGGTTACCGGTGATCCACGGGGCCGCGGTCAGCAGCAATTCCAATGTCCAGCGGTCGCCCATCCCCTTTGCGAGATTACCGTGGCCGTGAGTATGGGCATTGACCAGGCCCGGGTGCAGCAACCGCCGTGCCGCCGAAATCTCGACCGCTCCGTCGGGCGCGGCGCAGCCGGGTGGACCGATTTCGCGGATAGTACCGTCTTCGATCAAAATATCGGCGAATTCGGCTGTGCCCGCAGCTATATCGAGCACGCGCCCGCCGCGCAGGATCGTGTGGGCCATGCCATCCTCCAATCGCATCGAGAACGCGGCGCACCGCTTTAAAACGTGAGCCCGGCGAAATATAGTTCGCTCATGGTAGTTCGCGGAGGGCGAGAATGAAATTCGGTCTATTCGGCGGGGCGCGGGCCAAGGGCGGACCGGCCGGCGACAGCTCCGCCTACCATGATTTCGTCAATTACGTGGTCGAGGCTGAGAAGCTCGGCTTCTCCAGCGTCTTTCTGGTCGAGCATCATTTTACCGGGTTCGGCCAGGTCTCGGCGTCGATGAGCATGCTCGCCTATCTGGCGGCGCGCACCGACAAGATCCGGCTCGGCACCGCGGTCGTGGTGTTGCCGTGGCACAACCCGATCCTGGTCGCCGAGCAAGCCGCGACCCTCGATCTGCTATCGAACGGGCGTTTGGATTTTGGCGTCGGCAAGGGCTATCGTGAATACGAGTTTGCCGGCTTCTGCATCGCCCCCGACGAGGCCACCGAACGATTTGACGAGGCGATGGCGGTGATCCGCAAGGCGTGGAACTCGCCCGGCCGCTTCAGCCATCACGGCAAGCGCTGGCATTTCGACAACGTCGTCGTCGAGCCGAGCCCGATCCAGCAACCGCACCCGCCGTTCTGGCTCGGCGCCGGCAGCGCCGACTCGATCCGCCGGGCGGCGCGCGACGGCTACAACCTGCTGCTCGACCAGATCGCGCCGACTGATCTGATCATCGACCGGGTCGCCACCTTCCGCCATGAATGCGAGCGGGTCGGCCGGCCTTGGGACCCGATGTCGATCGGCGTCACCCGCGGCTTGCAGATCGTCCACAACGACGAGGACCGGCGCCGAGCGATTGTCACCCGCCGGCAGGTACTGAAAAACATCGGCGATCTCGCCCGCGGCCCGGGCGCCGAGCACTACGCCCACATCAAGGACGACGAGGATTTGTTCGTGCTCGACGACGCGCCATTGCTCGGCACGCCCACGGAAATCATCGCCCAATTGCGCCGGCTCGAGGCAGGCGGGGTCGAGAACGTGCTGTTCGCCGCACCCGGCGCCTCGGTCGCCCATTTGCGCACCTTCGCCGAAGAAATCATGCCGGCCTTCGACCGCGAGCCGATGGCGCTGGCCCAGGTCTGAGTGCACAACAGGCCAGGGGCACCCGCCCCTCACCCTCCCGCTCCGCGCTCGCGCGGGGCGAGGCGATTGCATCGGCCGACCCCCCGCTCGTTTGCCGGGAGAGGGTTGGGAGGAGCGGCCTTGGGGCGACTAACGAGGAGGGTGCTATGGAAGATCGGGTTGCGATTGTTACCGGCGGGTTGCGCGGCCTTGGCCGAGCGATGGCGCTCGGACTTGCGCGCGAGGGCCATCGGGTGCTCGCGGTTGGCCATATCGCCGAGGACGTGCCCGAGATCGCGCGGGCTGCGACGCAATTGCCCGGGCGGGTCGAACCGCTGGTCGCCGATCTGCGCCGACCGGAGGAATGCGATCGGATTGTCGCCGTGGCGCAGAGGCAGTTCGGCCCAGTCGACATCCTGGTCAACAATGCCGGGCTGACCTTCACTTATATCGACCCGGCGCGCTATCGCCGGCCGTCGATGCAGAAATTTTGGGAAGTCGGCGACGAGGTCATCGACAACGTCATCGCCACCAATTACCTCGCCGCCGACCGGCTGGCGCGCCGGGTGGCGCCCGGCATGGTCGCGCGCGGCTGGGGCCGGCTCGTCAATGTGACGACCAAGCTCGACACGATGAACCGGGCTGGCACGCACCCCTACGGGGCGTCGAAGGCAGCGCTCGAAATGGCGACTGAGGTGTGGGCCAAGGAGGCCGAAGGCACCGGGCTGACGATCAACATCGTCAATCCCGGCGCCGGCGCCAACACACCCGGCATGGCCGAAGAAATGCGCGAGATGAGCCGCCAGGGTCGGGCTGCGCGCCTGGTCGAACCCGGCGAGATGGTGCCGCCCTTGCTCTATGTCGTGTCGCGCGAGGCAGACCGGGTCAACGGCTGGCGCTTCGACGCCAATCTGTGGGACGCGGCATTGCCGGCAGCCGAAGCGGCGCGGCGCGCCGGCCGCCCTGCCGGCTTTGAAATGCATTCGCCGCCGGCATAAGCACTTCTCGTGCCTCGCGCAGTGCCCTGATTTCAACGCCGGATGCGGAACCAACGCCATTCCCGAGGTGTCCGGCAATCAGCGGCCGCGACCCCAGAGCGGCTCGGAAGAGTTTCACGGGTTGGAGAAATCTGCGATGGCTACGCACGAAACCCCGGCGCAGAAAAAAACCGTCGAGCGCGTCATGCACGAATACAAGCACGGCGAATTAAAGACGGCACGCGGCGCGCGAAAGGTCAAAAATCCCAAGCAGGCGATCGCGATCGCGCTGCATGAGGCTGGCGCCTCGAAATTTGAGAGCCCGAAGAAGAACGCCGCCAACCTGCGGCGGACCAAGACAAAAGAACGTGCCGGCCAGACCTATCGCGACGAGGCGGAAGGACACCGGGCGCGCCGCGGTTCCGCCGGAACACGCCGCGGCGACGGCAAGACGCGCGCCGAGCTCTATGCCGAGGCCAAGCGCCGCAACATCCCGAACCGCTCGAAAATGAGCAAGGCCGAGCTCGAACGAGCAGTCGCCCAAGGTTGAGCCGCCGCGACCGGGCGCGGCGCGGGGCCGCATGGATTGGGATCGCGAGCAGCCGCAGCGCGGCTGTGGTTGGTCAGACGTAATGCGCGGCCTCGGTCTCGTCTTCGCCACGCCGGCTCGCGCCAAGGAGCGGGGTCAGCAAGATGACCACGATCAGATTCACCGCCAGCGCGGCCAGCGCCGCGTAGCACGGGATCGTCCAACCGGCGAGGTGCAGCGGGTGAACTCGCGATAGACGTTGCGCGTCATAAATTCGAGGCCGCGATCGACATGATCGCTGCTGGCACTGCGCGCCGATCGCGATCGCGGCAAAGGCGAGACCCGCGAACCACGCCGGAAACATCGCCAGGATCAGCGCCGGGACCGCGAAATTGGGGCCATATTGCTTGAACATCGGCGCGTAAATCGGCGAGGCCGCGACGCCGGCGGCGATCGCCATGAAGCCCAACAACGCGATCAGCGCCAGCAGGAACAAGTAGGCCGGCAGATAAGCGGCGTTGCGGCTGATCGCGGCGCGGTTGCTCGCGCTCAATACCCCAGTCACCGAATGCGGGTACAAAAAGAGCGCCAGGGCCGAGCCAAACGCCAGCGTCGCGTAGGCGCTGTAGGGGCCGAGATTCTGGCCTTTGGGTGCGGCCAACAGCAGTTTTGACGGCGGCACCGCGGAAAACATCTTGGCATAGCCGCCAAGCTCGGTAGCCGTGCTGGCGCGCCACCGACCACAGCCGCGGGAACACCAAAAACACGAAGGGATAGACCATGATCGTGTAGGGCACGGCGAAAAAGCCGAGCCCGCCGACCCCGAACATCAAGGCCGGAACGGCGATGAAGGGCGGTGTAGAGATCGCCGCCGAGCAGAAACCAGGTGACGACCGTGCCGAATTGGCCACCGGCGAGCCCCCATTCATGCAACAGGCCGAGATCGCCGCGGTGCCAATGAACGGCGACAAAGCCGAGCGCCGTGATCAGCCCGAACAGCAGGACAAAGACGATCAGCGCCGGCCAGTCGATCGGCATCGTGATCGTCCTCCGGCGCTGTCGCCGTGTGGCGAAATAGGCGATCAAAGTCAGCGCGGCGCTGAGCGGTATCCACAGCAGTTGATACCAGTAGTAGAACGGGATGCCGCCCCACTCCGGCTCGATCCGATTGTAGCTCGGGACCCAGAACATCGCTACAAACGGCAGCAGCAGCAACAGGTACCAAGCGCGATGGCCGGCTGGTGGGCGGGTTCGGGTCCATAGGCGTGCGCCAGAAGCTCCCGAATAGCGGCCGGAGTGTATGTAAAGAAGTCGCAATTTTCCACGAAAATGCGACGCTTGCAGTCCTAGTCTTAACCTAGCGGCTTGACCCCAAACCCCGAGCGTCAGACGATTTCAGGTGATCCGACCAGATGTTCGGGGCGCAACAACCGCGCGGCCAGCCCGGGCAAAACAAGCAAGCTCAGCGCCGTCGAGCTCAACAGCCCGCCCAGGATGACGATCGCCATCGGCCCCTCGATCTCCTGACCCGGCAGGCCGACGCCAAGCGCCAGAGGCAGGAGGCCGAGTGCGGTCACCACCGCGGTCAGCAGGATCGGCACGGCGCGCTCGACCGCTCCGAGCTCGGCCGTCTGCAGCGACCAGCCGTGCCCCTCGCTAACCAACAGGTGGCGGTAATGCGACAGCAGCATCAGCCCGTTGCGTAAGGTTATCCCGAACACGGTGACGAGCCCGACCGCAGCGCCGAGCGACAAAGGCAAGCGGGCGACCCAGAGCGCGGCGATGCCGCCCAACAGCGCGAAAGGCAGATTGAGCGCCAGCAATGCGGCGGCCTGCACCCGGCCGAGCGCCACAGCCAAAAGGCCGAGGACCGCGGCAAAGGCAGCGAACGCCGACAACAGCAAGCTGCGATTGGCCGCGCTCGAAGCCAGCGCCGTGCCACCAAAGGCGAGATATGTGCCGGGCGACAAGGTCAGCGCGCCGAGCGCCTTCTTCGCCCGCCGCAGGAACGCCGCGGCGCCGCCATCGGCGATCTGCACCGTCACATTCTGAACCGGCTGTGCGTTCTCGTGCAGGATCAGGCTGCGCCCGGCAAATTCGCGCACCGTGGCGAGGGCGCCGAGCGGAACGATCCGGCCGCCGCCGTCGAGGAGCGGCAGCGCGCCGAATGTCGCCGGATCCGGCCGCCCTGCCATCGGCAGCAGCACGGTGATCGGCCATGACGTGCCGCCGTCGTAAACCCGGCCGACATTGCGCCCGATCGAGCCGGCCTCGATCGCCTCGAGCACGGCGCGCGGCTGGAACCCGTAGCGCACGAGCGCCCGGCGGCGCAGCCTGACCGAGATCGACGGGTTGGTCGGCGGCGCGGCGATGGCGACGGCCTCGGCCCCGGGCAGGCGCCGCAGCACCGCGGCCAGCCGCCGCGCATCGCGGTCGAGCAGGTCGGGATCGCGGCCGAACAGATGGACGACGATTGGCGCCGTCGTCCCCGACAGCACCTCGTGGATGCGCTCGGTCAGGAAGGTGTTGGCCCAGAAGCGGACCCCCGGAACCCCGCCGAGGGCGGCCAGGATCGCCCGCTCGGCGGCGCGGCTGTCGCGGTTGCCGCTGGACGAGAGGGTGATGTCGAGCTCGGCCTTGTTGATGTCGGGATGGCCGTTGCCGAGATTGGCGTGGCCGATATGGACGACGACATGGGCGACTTGCGGCATCGTCTCCAATATCGCTACCGAGCGGCGGGCGAGGTCGAGCATCTGCGGCAGCGAGATGCCGGGCGGCGCCAGGAAATGCGCGATTACGTCGTTCTCGTTGAAGCGCGGCAAAAACCGCGTCGGCAGGAACGGGAGGCTGACGGTCGCGGCGAGCGCGAGCGCGGCGAACACGGCGAGCCCCGCTGTCGCGTGGCGGCGTACCGCCGTCAGCGAGCGCTGATGGAGCTGCCGGATCTTTCTGACCAGGAGCGGGTCCTCGGGCGCGATCCCGCCGCTGCCCAGCAGCAGCGCCGCCAGGGCCGGGGTTAGGGTCACCGCGAGCACCAGGGAGGCCAGGATCGCGACGATGACGGCAATCGCCAATGGCGCGAAGAGCCGCCCGGCGACCCCGGTCAGCGCGAACACCGGCAGGAAGATGACGATGATCGCCAGCGTCGCAAAGATGATCGGGGTGCGCACCTCGAGCGAGGCGTCGAGGATGACCCGCAGGCGCGGCGCGGGCTGGGCCAGGGTCTCGTTTGCGTGCAGCCGGCGGCGGATGTTCTCGATGTCGATGATCGCGTCGTCGACGATGATGCCGAGCGCAATCGCCAGCCCGCCCAGCGAGAAGGTGTCGAGGGTGAACCCGAACCGTACGAGGACCAGGATCGCGAGCAGCAGCGCCAGCGGTATCGTCGCGAACGAAATCAGCGCCACCCGCCAGTTGCGCAACGCCGCGATGATGACGATCAGGATCAGCCCGGCGCCGATCAGCAGCGAATTGCGCAGATCCCTCAGCGCCTCGAGAATGAACGTCGTCGGCTCCAGCGCATGCGCGTCAAGCTCGACCCCGGCATCGGCGAGCGCCGGGGCGAGCCGGGCGAGCGCCTGGCGCAACCCGGCGGCGACCTGGAGCGTATTGGCCTCGTACTCCGAAGAAATGATCAGCAGCAGGCCCGGCCTCTGACCGATCAGCGCGGCGCCGATCGGCGGCGGCGAGCCGGCCGCGACGGCGGCGACCGCGCCGAGGGTGAGCGGAATGGCGCCCTGGCGATCGATCACGCTCGCCGCCAGTTGCGAAAGATCAGCGGCCTGGCCATGCGACTGCACGAGGAACCGCTGGTTCGCGGTGTCGACGACGCCGGCGCTGCGGATCGCCGAGGCGGCCGCCGCCGCCGCGATGATTTGATTGAGGCCGATATGCGCGGCCAAGAGCTTTTCGGGATCGACCCGCACCTGCCATTGCCGGGGTCGGGCGCCGAAGATCACTACATTGGCGACGCCCGGCACCGCGAGCAGCGCCGGGCGGATCGTCGCGCGCGTCAGCTCGGTCAGCCGCCTCAGGGACAGGCGGGATGATGTCAGCCCGATGTCGAGCACCGTGCCGGTCGCTGATTGCGACGGCGTCAGCTCGGTGCGCGCGGCAGGCGGCAGCACGCGGGCGGCGGCGGCGATGCGCTCGGCGACGAACTGGCGATCCTGGTAGAGATCGGTCGAGCCGCGAAAGATCGCGCTGACCACCGACAGCCCGGCGACCGATTGCGAGCGCAGCTTTGCCAGACCCGGCGCGCCGATCACCGCATCCTCGATCGGCGTCGTCACCAGGGTCGCGACATCCTGCGCCGCAAGGCCGGCATCGATGGTGTCGACGGTAACGATCGGCGGGGCAAACTCGGGGAACACATCGTAATCGGCGCGGCGCAGCGACAACGCCCCGGCGACTGCGACGGCGAGGGCGGCGACGCTGACCAGCCAGGGATAGGCCAGGGACCACCGGATGACCGCCCGCAGCATCGCCTTCCTCGGCAGCGGCTCAGTCGCCGCGATCGGCCGGGCGGGTTTCCCCGCCGCGGTTCGACAGCAGCGCCGCGCCGCGCACCACGACCCGATCGCCCGGCGACAATCCGTCCGCCACGAAGTATCCGGCGGCTGTCGGCGACCCCGTCGCGATCGCCACCCGCTCGAAGCGGTTGCCGGGGGCTATCCGGTAGACCACCGCCCCACCGCCCTGCCACACCACCGCCGATTGCGGCACGACGACCCCGGTCCGACGCGGACCGACCGGCAATGCCGCCGAAACTGTGGCGCCGACCGGGGCGCCGGCCTGCGCCCCCGCCTGATACAGGAAGCTCTGCCCCGGATAGCGGCCGAGCATGCCCGGCACCGGCCCGATCAGGGTAAGGGCCAAGCGCACACCAGCGGCTTCGGCCTCCACCCGCCGCGGCGGATCGGCGAGCCCGGTTCCAGGCGGCAGGCTCAACCCGATCAGGATCGCGTCGCCGGCGGTGAGCTGCGGCAACGGGTCACCACCGCTGCGCAACACGCCGGCCATCGCGGCACCCCAATGAGCGCTGGCTTCGGCCAGTAGCGCAGTGCGTTTGACCTGCGCTGCGGTAAGCGCGGCCTGATGGGCGGCGAGATCCTCGGCCGCCTTCTGGTAATCGGACATCGAGATGATTTGGCCACGCCGATAGAGCGCCTTGGCTTGCACCATTTGTTGCTCTTCGAGCAGCACCTTGGCCTTGGCCCCCGCGACCGCGGCGTCGGCCTCGGCGATGCTCCCGCGCAGGCGGATCAACGGCGCCGAGTCCAGGATGACGCCGAGCGCGGGGATCGATCGGACGAAGCGAGCCGGATGCAAGCTCTCGACGACGATGCCGGCATGCTTGATCTGATCGCTGCTCAGGACCAGCGGGCCAGCCGCCGCGCTGCTGGCAACTGCGAGCGCGGCCAAGACTGCCAAAAGGCGACGGGCGACCCGCTCAAACGTCCCTGTTCGCATCGCCATCGATCGGCTCCGAGGGGCCCGCTCTAAGCCCTGCCGGCAAACCGGTCAACGAGTTCCGTCGATGAACTATGCCCGGCGATGAAGCAAGATGCCGTTCCGCCGGTAAAGCCCTATAGTACCGAATTCGAGTCGGGGGGAGCCGTTGGAGCAGCGCAATCTGGGGAAGTCGGGGCTGCGCGTGTCGGCGATCGGGCTCGGCTGCAACAATTTCGGCGGTCGCATCGATCTTGAGGCGACGCGTCGGGTGGTGCACAAGGCGCTCGACCTCGGCATCACCTTTTTCGACGAGGCCGACACCTATGGCGACCCGCGGGGCAGCTCGGAATCCTGCCTGGGGCAAATCCTCGGCGACCGCCGCAAGGATATCGTGCTGGCGACCAAATTCGCCCGGCCGATGGACGGCTCCGGGCGGTTTGAGGGCGCCTCGCGGGGCTACATCATCGCCGAGGTCGAGGCCAGCCTCAGACGCCTCAAAACCGACTGGATCGACCTCTACCAGCAGCACCAGCCCGATCCGCTGACCCCGATCGAGGAAACCCTGCGCGCGCTCGACGATCTGGTGCGCCAGGGCAAGGTGCGCTATCTCGGCTCCTCGACCCTGCCCGCCTGGCAGGTGGTCGAGGCGCAATGGACTTCGAGGTATCTTGGGCTCGAGCGTTTCGTCGCGTGCCAGGAGGAGTACAGCCTGCTCGCCCGCGGCCTCGACCGCGAGATGGCGCCGGTGCTCGAAAGTTATGGCCTCGGGCTGATCCCGTTCCGGCCATTGGCCGACGGGGTGCTGACTGGCAAATATCGGCGCGGCGCGCCGTTGCCGTCCGGCTCGCGGCTGGATCGGATGCCGCGCGCGGCCGGACGATATCTGAGCGACCAGAACTGGGCGGCGATCGAGCGCCTCGAAGGCTTTGCCGCCGAGCGCGGGCATAGTCTACTCGAACTGGCGCTCGGCTGGCTGCTGCAGCGCCCGGCGGTGGCGAGCGTCATCGCCGGGGCCACCACCCCCACGCAGGTCGAGCAGAACGTGCGGGCAGCCGGCTGGGTCCTATCCGAGCTGGACATGCAGGAGATCGACCGGCTGACCCGGTGAGCTTCAATCTGGCAACAACTCAATCTGGCAACAAAGGAGTTTCGCGATGGATATCCGACTGAACGGGAGGAGTGCTGTCATCACTGGCGGCAGCAAGGGGCTTGGCCTGGCGATGGGCGAGCGGTTTGCCGCATCGGGGGCCGATGTCGCGATCGTCGCGCGCAGCCCCGAAACCCTGGCCCAGGCAAAGCAGCAGATCGAGATGGGCGCCAAAGGCAAGGTCGCCGCGATCAGTGCCGACGTGTCGAAAGCCGCCGACATCCGCCGCGCCTATGACCAGATCATGTCCGAATTCGGCAAGATCGACATCTATGTCAACAATGCCGGCCAGTCGATCCGCGGCCCGTCCGAGCAATTGACCGATGAGATGTGGCAGAGCGATCTCGACCTCAAATTGTTTGCCCAGATCCGCTTTTGCCGGCTGGTCTTTCCACAGATGAAAGAGCGTCGCTGGGGCCGCATCATCAGCGTGCTCAACATCGGCGCCAAGGCGCCGGGACCCGACAGTGCCCCGACCTCGGTCAGCCGCGCAGCGCAAATGGCCTTCACCAAGGCGCTCTCCGGCGAGGGCGCGCCGCACAACGTGCTGGCCAATTCTCTGCATGTCGGGGTCATCGTCAGCGACCAGATCGTCCGCCGCCACCAGCGCGAGGGCGCCAACGTCTCGCTTGACGACTTCATCGCCCAGGCCGGCCGCACGGTGCCGCTCGGCCGCATGGGCCGGGCCGAGGAATTCGCCAACGTCGCCTGTTTTCTCGCTTCCGACGCCGCCTCGTACGTGACCGGCTGCGCCATCAACGTCGACGGCGGCCGCTCGCCGGTGGTGTAACCGGCGGCCACCGGTCGTGCGGCCCCGAGCGGAGCAGCCAGTCGAAAGGCATGTGATGTTGAGGTCTGCGGCGTTCGTCTGCCTGGTGCTGGTCGTCTTTGGCCACGCCGCGGCGCGGGCCGACGGCAAAACCGAGGCGCCGCTTCCGGCGCGGGTGGCGACCCACCACACGATTACCCTCGGCGGTCGCCACCTCGATTACGACGCGATCGCCGAGACCTTCGCGCTGACCGACCGAAAGGGTGCGACGACGGCGACGATCTTCACCGTCAGCTATCTTGCCGCGGCCGCGGGCGGCGGCCCGCGCCCGGTCAGTTTCGTGCTCAACG
Organism: uncultured Alphaproteobacteria bacterium; assembly: GCA_963755435.1. Taxonomy (GTDB): domain Bacteria; phylum Pseudomonadota; class Alphaproteobacteria; order ATCC43930; family CGMCC-115725; genus AP-15. The sequence goes on along the minus strand of CAVWJX010000003.1, from coordinate 776,163 downwards.
GTGGGCCGGGTGCCGCCTCGGTCTTTCTGCATCTGGGGGCGCTCGGACCTAAGGTCATGGAGACGCCCGAAGACGGCGATGCGCCGAGCCCGCCGGTGCATCTCGTCGACAACCAGTCGACCTGGCTGCCGTTCACCGATTTGGTGTTCATCGACCCGGTTGGCACCGGCTTCAGTCGCGGCGAGGGCGCCGAGAAGAACCCCGACGAAGCAATTTTGGAACGTGCACGCCGATCTCGACTCGCTCGACGCGGTCATTCGGCTGTGGCTGACCCGACACGAGCGCTGGGCCTCGCCGGTCTATCTGGTCGGCGAGAGCTACGGCGGGTTTCGCGCCGCGGCGATGGCGCGGACCTTGTCGCGCGATGTCGATGTGACGGTCAGCGGGCTGGTGCTGATCTCGCCGGCGCTGGACATGTCGGCGCTGCATCCGAACCAGCGTGACCTGCTCGCCGCCGGCTTCTTTCTGCCGACTTATGCCGCCACTGCCGCGGCGCTCCATCTCGGCGGGGCCAGCGCCGACCTTGCCGCTGTCGAGCATTTTGCACTTTCTGACTATCTCACCGGGCTGGCGGCGCTGCCGGCTCTGCCGCCTGCCGACGATCCGTTCATCGCCAAGCTCGCCAAGCTCACCGGGCTTTCCCCGGAGGTCGTGCGCCGCTATCGCGGTCGCGTCCCGAGCCATGTTTTCGCCCGCGAAATCCTGCGCGCCCAGAACGAGGTCGTGAGCAGCTATGACGGCACGATCGTGCGGCCGTCGCCAGGTGCGGGACGTGCCGAAGCCGCCGGCGATCCGCTGCTCGGGCCGATATCGGCCGATCTCGGGGCGGCGTTCAATGCCTATGCCGCGGCCGATCTCGGCTATCATACCGCGGAGCCCTATCGGGTCCTTGCCGGCGACGTCAACCAACACTGGAACTGGCAGGGCGAGCGCCGCGCCGGCGGCCAGGGCCTGCCGATGACTTCGCTCGAAGCGGCGCTGATCGCGCAGCCGCGCACCAAGGTTCTGATCGTCAACGGGCGGTACGATCTGGTGACGCCTTATCTATCGTCGCGCTGGCTCGTCGACCAGTTGCCTATCCCGCCGGCAATCCGGGCGCAGATTCAACTGCGCGTCTATGATGGCGGCCACATGGTATACCTGCACCCGGCGGCGCGCGCCGCCCTCGCCCGGGATGCGGCCCATCTCTACGGCGCCTCCGGAGCGCCGTCGCAATAAACCATCGCCGACCAATCGCGCGGTGACGGTGGCCGCCCGCAGGCATCGAGGTCGATGTGGCCGACGCGGTGCTCGGCTTTGAAATGACCGATCACCGGTTCGACCGCAGCGCCCCGCTCGGGCTCTCGGCGAGTGGGTCGGCCACCCGCCGTATTTGGTCCCGCATAGGCCTTGCCGACGTAGCCATTGCTGTGCGCATCGGCAATTTGGCGATGTGAGTCGGTTGCCAAAGGCCAGGGTCAGGATCGGCCGTGGCGGCGCAGCAGCATGGTCAGCTCGGCAAGGTTCCGCCATTCGTCGCTGCGGCCGACGGCGTGCTCGACCTCACTTACCCCTTGTGGCGTGAGCACGGTCGCAGCGAGCTCGCGGAATTTTTCGCGGATCTCGGATTCGGCAAACGGAAGCTGGAAATCGCCACGATGGCTGTCGCAGGAACGCGTGGCGCTCCGGCCGTCTTCGAGGGTCACGGTCACCCGCGCCGGGCGCAGCCGCGGCGCTAGCGCGCTCATCGCCGGGTCTTCGCAAATATCCACCCGGTGGCGCAAGGCGGCAATCGCGGGATCGACGAGGGCTGCGTCATCGAGGGCGCCGAACCCGGCGTGGCCGCGCACCGCCATCACCGCGGCGGCGTGCGGCAAAGAGTATTTGGAGGCGAAATAATTCGGCGGATCCGGGTTCTTCATCACCGAGGCGAAACGGTAGGTCGCGACCTCGATCCGCGCGATTTGGTCGGGGCGCGGGCACAGTTCGGCGAGTGCGGACTGCAGGCAATCGAGCGCTGGGTGGATTGGGTTGCAGCAAGCGTAGAGGCGGAAATAGTTGCGGGTTATGTGCCAAGTCGCGCCGAGTTCGTCGACGAGACCGCCGGCCGTGAACCCGCCGCCGACTAGCTGGCCCAGCGCCTCCTCGATCGCATCCGGCTGCGCCTCGAACCCGGCGAGGGCTAGGTCCGGCGCCAATGAAGCGGCCGAACCGCTCAGCCCGCCGGCGACGTTGAGCGCGGTGGCGCCGGCGACGGCGTTGGTATAGCTCGGGGTCAGCAGCAGCACCGTGGCGATGCGCATGGCGCGGCTGATCCCGGCGGCATCGAGCCCGCGCAGGCGCGCTCCGGCCGCCGCCGCCGCCAATAGCGACACCTGGCCGTTTTGATGGGCCAATGGCCTTGGCGTGAACCCTCCGGCGAGCCGTGCCGCGACATCGTAGCCGAGGACGAGCGCGGCCAGGAGGTCGCGGCCGGCCGTACCAACCTGCTCGCCGACCGCCAGGACCCCGGGCAATATTTGCATCGCCGCCTGTCCCGAGACAAAGCGCAGCCCTTCGCATAGCTCGATCGAGCGCCCAGCGATGCCGTTCAGCAAGGCCGCCGTGCGCGGGTCCTGGATTGGCCAGCCGCGCGCATAGACCGTGGCGCCGCTGCCGGCGGTCGCGGCCAGCCGCTCGCGCAATTGCCGTACCTCGGGCCGCTGCGACCCGGCGAGGATGACCCCCAAGGTGTCGAGCAGCACCAGCTTGGTTTGCCGCTGCACCGTTTCGGGGACATCCGCCCACTGCGCCTGCGCGACAAACCCGGCCAATCGTTCGATCTCTGTACCCACTGTCGCCCCCTTTTCTCGCCACGGTTTGCCGACCCCTGTTCGGCGTGATTTGATCGCCGGCGTCGGGATGGTAGCCTCGGGCAGCCTGCGGGACCAATGGTTGCGGAGAGGAACGAGAGATGGCCGTTGTCGAGACCGAGCGTATGGGGCAGATCCTGGTAGTGCGGATGAACCGGCCCGAGCGGCTGAATGCGCTCAACGGCGAGATGCGCACCCGCCTCGCCGAGACCTGGACCGAGTTCCGCCGCTCGACCCAGCTCGAAGTCGCCATCTTCACCGGGACAGGCCGCGGCTTTTGCGCCGGCGAGGACATGAAGGAGTTGCTCGCCGCCGGACGGCCCGGCGGAAGCCGGCCCGAGATCGAGGACCCGTTCATGACCGGCGCCCTCGAAAAGCCGGTCATCGCCGCGGTCAACGGCTACGCGATGGGCGGCGGCTTCATGCTGGTCGAGCGCACCGACCTGCGGGTTGCCGCGCGTGAGGCGGTGTTCGAGGTGTCCGAGGCCAAGCGTTGGCTGCTCGGCGGCTACAATCACGGACACATCGCCAACCTACCCTACCCGATCGCGATGGAGATGGCGCTGGGGTTCCGCTTTACCGCCGAGCGCTTCTACCAGATCGGGTTTTTGAATCGACTGGTCGAGGCTGACCAATTGATGCCGAGCGCGTTGGCGATGGCCGAGCACCTGCTGACCCTGCCGCCCGCCTCGCGGGTCAACACCGTCCACATGATGCGCCAGATGCGCCCCGCGCCGTCACCCGATCAACAGCAGCTCGCCATGGCGCTGCACGAGCACGGCGCCAAGAGCGACCTCATTGAATTGCGCGCCGCCTTCGCCGAAAAGCGCAAGCCCAATTTCAAGGGATGGGACGATCCGCAGGACCGCTTCCGCCTGCCGGGGCTCGACCAGGTCAAGGGCTGATTCCCGCTCCCGGCACGGAGAGCGAGCGGTAGCGGCAGGAGGATGGAGTTGGCTGATCCGTTGAACGCTGGTTCGAAAGGCCCATTGCATGGCCTCAAGGTGCTTGACCTGACCGAGCACATGGCCGGGCCGTTCTGCACGATGATCCTCGCCGATATGGGCGCCGAGGTGATTAAGCTCGAACGCCCCGGCAAGGGCGATTCGGTCCGCGCCTGGGGCGACGGCACCGAGCGCAACCCCTATTTCCGCTACATCAACCGCAACAAGAAGGGCATCACCCTCGATTACAAGCAGCCCGAGGGAAAAGCGTTGTTCCTCGAACTCGCCGCCGGCATCGACGTGCTGGTCGAAAATTACCGGCCGAATGTGATGCCGCGCGCCGGGCTCGGCTTCGAGGATTTGCGCAGGATCAACCCGCGCCTCGTCTATGCCCAGCTCTCCGGTCTCGGCTATGACGGCCCTCATGCCGGGCGCGGCGGCTTCGACCTGATCGCGCAGGGCATGGGCGGCATCATGCACGTGACCGGCGAGCCGGACGGGCCGCCGACCTCGGTCGGCCTGCCGATCTGCGATCTCGGCACCGGCATGTGGGCGGTGCAGGGCATTCTCGCGGCACTCTACGAACGCCAGCACACCGGCAAGGGGCGCCTCGTCGAATGCTCGCTGTTGGAGACCGCGATCGGCTTCAGTTCGTGGACCAGCGCGCAATGGCTCGCCGACCATGAGGAGCCGACCCGCCAGGGCTCGCGACATCGCCAGAACGCGCCCTATCAGCGGATGCGGACCCGGGACGGCTATCTGATGATCGGGGCTGCCGGCGAGGCGATCTGGCAGCGTTGCGCCGCCGCCCTCGGGCACCAAGAATGGCGCGACGACCCGCGCTTCGCCACCAATGCGCAGCGGATGGCCAATCGCGCGGCGCTCGAGGCCGAGATGGAGCGGGTGCTCGCGACCGAAACCAGCGCACACTGGGTCGGCGTGCTCGAAGCCGCCGGGGTGCCCTGCGGCCCAGTTTACGACTACGCGCAGATGTTCGCCGACCCGCAGGTGCGCCACCGCGGGCTGGTCCAATACGCCGGTGACGCCGAGTTGGGCGAGGTCGCCCACGTCCGCACCCCGATCCGGATCGGCGATGGCGTGCGAGTGCGCACCGTCGCCCCGAGGCTCGGCCAGCATAACGCCGAGATCTTCGGCCGCCTCGGGCGCAGCGATGCAGAGATCGCCGCGTTGCGCGAGAAGGGCGTGGTGTAGCTCGGTCGCGCCTACCGGGCCTGCAACTGCGCGACACCGGCGCGGGCGCAGTCTTCATCCTGCTGCGAGGTGCCGCCGCCGACCCCGCAGGCGCCCTCGATGACCCCGTTTTTGATGATCGGCACCGCACCCTGGCCCATGATCATCGCACCGCCCGCGGCGGCGTTGATGCCGCGCGGGGTCGGCTGGTCGGCCCGGGCCGCCATCTCGCCGCTCGGCCGGCCGAATGCCGCCGAGGCCACCGCCTTGCCCTGGCTGCCATAGACGCTGGCCCAGATCGCGCCGTCCATGCGCTGCAGCGCGATGGGCCGGCCGCCGGCATCGCACACCGCGGCGCTGATCTTGATGTTCAATTCCTGCGCCTTGGCGAGCGCGGCGCGCAGGATCCGATTGGCCTCGTCCAATGTCAGGCTCATTGATTTCTCCCTGGTGAACGATAGCGGGACTCGTCGAATCATAACCTCTCCCGCCAGGCCGGCGAAGACCCGTCTCATACCATCACAGGCTCCTACGATCACAGGCTCCGACTTTCAACAGGAAGGTGTCGATCCCCGTGTCGGAGCGGCTGGTTCATCACATACCAGCGTCTCATGCCCGCGATCGCCGTCAGGTGTCGTTTCGCAATCGCACCCGAGCCGCGCCTGTCGAGCGCGCGGCGCACAATCACAGCACAGGGGTCTTGGAAATCCGAGCCGGCGCCGGCCGCTGGTTGGTCGGGCAGCGCGGCAGATCGTCGGCGGTGTCGAACCACGGGATCCGGCTTTCGGTCCAGATGTGCAGGCGGGGCTCGATCGCCGCCGGGTTGTCGAGGGTGGCGATGCTGACATCGATCAGTCGCGGGTTGTCGTCCGATTGCCAGGTCAACGGCGTGCCGCAGCGCCCGCAGAACCGGCGTTGGGCCGCGGCCGAGGACCGGTAGGCGGCCGGGCGGCCGGCGGTCACGACAAAGCCGTCCGCCGGCACGCTCAGCCAGGCGACCACCGGGGCGCCGTGCGCGCGGCGGCAGCTCTGGCAGTGGCAATAGAGCGCCTCGACCGGGGCGGCCTCGATGCGGTAGCGGATGTCACCGCACAGGCAGCCGCCGGTCAAAGCCTGATCCATCACGCACCCCTCCCGCTGATCTTCGGGTTGACAGGAAACCCGTCGCGCTCCGATCTTCGCCCGGCATCTGCCGCAATGGAAAGCACCCGATGACAATCGACGTCGCAGCGATACAGCCGCTGATCGCGCTGCTTGCCGGAATTCTGATCCTGCTGGTTCCCCGCGTGCTCAATTACGTCATCGCGATCTATCTGATCCTGATCGGCTTGATCGGGCTGTGGCCGCACCTGCTTTATCATGTCCCCCATTAAATCTACTCTTAAGGCAGCTCATCCGAGACGCAGCTGCGGCAGGGTGACGAGATCGACGCCGGCGGCTTCGAGGCCGTGGCGCACGGCGCGGGCGGCGATCACCGCCGACGGCTCGTCGCCATGCAGGCACAACGTGTCGAGCCGCACCTTGAGCCGCTTGCCGGTGCGCGAGACGATCTCCTCGTTCAGCACCATGGCAACGACGCGGTCGCGGATCTCGTCGGCGTCGTGCAATACCGCACCCGGCAGCTTGCGCGAAGTGAGGTTGCCGTCATCATCGTAGAGCCGGTCGCAAAACCCTTCGCGCGCCAATGGCAGGCCGAGTTCCTGCGCCGCCCTTTCCATCTGCGAGCCGGCCAGCGCCACATAAATCAGCTCGCGGTCGACGGTCTTCATCGCCCGGCCGATCGCCAGCGCGAGCTCGATGTCCTCGGCCGCCATGTTGTTGAGCGCGCCATGAATTTTGACATGGGTGACCTTGGCCCCGACATAGGCGGCCATCGCCTGCAAGGCGCCGATCTGGTAGGCGATCATGTATTCGAGCTCGCGCGGGTTCATGTCGATGCGGCGGCGGCCAAAGCCCCACAAATCGTTGAACCCTGGATGGGCGCCGATGCTGACCCCTTCGGCCGCGGCCAGTGACACCAGCCGGTGCATCGTCGACGGGTCGCCGGCATGGAAGCCGCAGGCGATGCTGGCCGAACCGATGATCTTCATCAATGAGGCGTCGTCGCCGATGTCCCAGGCGCCATAGCCTTCGCCCATATCGGCATTGAGATTGATCGCTTTTGCCATGCCGAACTCCTCGCCTTATCGTGCCAAGCTTGCCTGCGGGTACGTGGCTCCGCTCGGCGATTGTACAAGGAAATCGATGCCGGCGCGCTTCCTGTCGGTCGGCGACCGTGCGCTCGCGGTCGAGTTTGGCGACCATATCGACCGCGGGCTGAGCCGCGCGGTGCTGCGCCTCGACCGGGCGATCCGCGCCAAGCGGCCATCGGGCGTCGTTGAGACGGTGCCGAGCTTTCGCTCGCTCCTGGTGCACTACGATCCATTGACGACTTCACGAGCCGATCTCGAACGCTTGATCCTCGGGCTGCTCGACCTCAATCCCGGCGACGAGGCAGCCGGCCGGCTGTGGCGGGTGCCAGTGTGTTACGAGGGCGAATTGGCGCCGGATCTCGCCGAGGTGGCGCGGCTGAGCGGGCTCGCCGCCGAGGAAATCCCGGCGCTGCACGCCGGCACCCTGTATCACGTCTATATGCTGGGGTTTCTGCCGGGCTTTCCGTACCTCGGCGATCTGCCCGAGGCGCTGCACCTGCCGCGCCGCCCCGATCCGAGGGTGCGGGTGCCAGCCGGCTCGATCGCGATCGCCACCTCGTTGAGCGCAATCTACCCCTATGAAAGCCCAGGAGGCTGGCATCTGGTCGGGGCGACCCCGCTGCGTTTTTTCGATCCCGCGCGCGCCCCGCCGGCCCTGCTGGCGCCGGGCGACGCGGTGCGGTTCGAGCCGATCGGCGCCGATGCCTTTGCGGCGATCCGCAGCCAGGTCGCCAGCGGCAGCTATCAAGCAGAAAGCGAACCGATCGCCCGATGAGCGGCGCGCTGAAGGTGCTTATGGCGGGCCTGCACACGACGGTGCAGGATCTCGGCCGAGTTGGCTATCAGGCGCTCGGCGTGCCGGCGTCGGGCGCACTGGATCCCGTCGCGCTGCGCCTCGGTAACGCGCTCGTCGGCAACCCGCCCGGAACCGCGGCGCTCGAAATCCTCTATCGTGGCCCGAGCTTCGAGGTCGCGGCCGATACTGTACGGGTCGCCGTCGCCGGATCGGGCGCCTTCCTCCTGATCGGCGGCGAGCCCGCGCGCAAGCTGGCCGCGTGGCGGAGCGTCACCATCGCCGGCGGCACCGCGTTCGAAATTGTCGTCGGCCCCGATTCGGTGTGCGCCTATCTGGCTGTCGAGGGCGGCATCGCGGCGCCGTCGGTGCTCGGCAGCGCTTCGACTTATGTGCGCGCCGGGCTCGGCGGCTTCTTCGGGCGCGTCCTGCGGCCGGGCGACCTGGTGCCGTTAGCGCTCGAGCGGGCGCCGGCGCGGCCCGAACTGCGCCTGTCCACGCCACCGCCGGCCGGGAAGGACCAACCGATCCGCATCGTGCTCGGGCCGCAGCAGGAATATTTCACCGATGACGCAGTGGCGGCATTTCTCGGCGGTGAATTTCGCGTCTCGACCAGCGCCGACCGGATGGGCATGCGGCTAGACGGCCCGACGCTACGCCACCGCGGAGGCTGGGACATCGTCTCCGACGCCATCGCCACCGGCGCCGTCCAGGTGCCGGGCTCGGGCCAGCCGATCGTGCTGTTGGCCGACCACCAGACGACCGGCGGCTATCCGAAGATCGCCACCGTAATCTCCGCCGACCTGCCGGCTGTCGGCCGCCGTCGGCCCGGCGAGGTGGTGCGCTTTGCCGCAGTCGGTGTCGCCGAGGCCGAGCAGCTGGCGCGCGATGCCGAGCAACAGGTCGCGGACCTCGTCGCCGCGTTCGAGCCGGTCGCCGCCGATGCCGGCCTGGACCTCTCAACCCTCTACGCCAGCAACCTGATCAGCGGCGTTGTCAGCGCCCACGAATGACCCGCGCAAGCCCCGCCGGCGGCAGGCCGCCTTGGACCGGGATCGGCGCGCGCGAAGATCAGGCGGCGCAAGGCTCTGGATACCGCGAGCTATGAGCCGGCGTCCGGGCGAATTGGCATCGCCGGATTATTGGGATAGGTTAATTCTCCTTTGCGGCGACTGTTGGGCGCTTAACCGCGGGGAACGGGATGCGCAAATTCTCGTGGACGCTGTGGCGACTCGGCGCAGTGCTTGGTCTGGTGCTGGCCGGCAGCGGTTTTGCCGGGCCGTCAAACGCGCAGCTCGTCGACGAGGCGCGCCAGGCGGGCCGGACGGCGCAGAGCTTCCCGGCCGCCGACGAGGATTATTTCCATGCCATGGATGGCGGCATCAAGCTGACCCCGGACGAGGTCAGGGGCCGCGACATGTGGCTGGTGTGGACCGGCGGCGACGACCGGCTGTGGGACCGGTTGACGAATCTGACGTTCGGCTCGTTCGACCTCTTAAAGATCCTCTCCTCCTACCCCGGCCTCAAATACAGCCGCGACACCCGCTGGGATTACCTGGGGCTGGTCAACGAGCCGTGCTTTACCAAAGCCACCGGCCCCGATCCGAAGCATTACGGGCTGTGGCTCGACCAGCGCGATCCGAAATGCCCGCCCGACCCGTTCGCCAACGCACAGAAATATCCGGGCGTGGCAATCGGCGCGCGCGGCAAGGACTTTCCGGTGGGCTCATATTACGGCGAGCCGACCGGCATCGTCGGGCTGCGGCTTTTCCCCAACCCGGCCTTCGACAAAGCGGCGGCCAAGCGTTGGGACGCGCAGCGCTTCTACAATGACCCGAGCTACTACCTATCAAAGGATTTGGTCCGGCCCTATCGCGTCGGCATGTCCTGTGGCTTCTGCCACGTCAGCGCCAACCCGGAAAAGCCGCCGGCCAATCCCGAAATGCCGCAATGGGCCAATCTCAGCGCGACCGCCGGGGCCCAATATTTCTGGGTCGACCGCATCCTGGCGTGGAACGCCGACCCGTCCAACTTCCTGTTCCAGGTGTTGCACACTGCCCGGCCCGGATCGCTCGACACCTCGCTGGTCTCGACCGACAACATCAACAACCCGCGTACGATGAACGCGATCTACAATCTGTTGCCGCGGCTGGAGGTGGCCAAGAATTGGGGGCGCGAGACACTCGGCGCCGACAACCTCGCCAACAAGCAATTCAATGATTTTGTCGGCAGCGGCCCGCTGACCCAGTTCTTTCAGCCGCCAAACACGGTGTGGACTCCGCATGTGCTGAAGGACGGCTCCGATTCGGTAGGAGCGCTCGGCGCTCTGAACCGGGTCTATCTGAACATCGGCCTCTACAGCGAGGAGTGGCTGCGCCATTTCAACCCGATCCTCGGCGGCAAAAGGGTGACGCCGATCGAGATCACGACGGCGCGGGCGAATTCCTCCTATTGGCAAGCGACCGAGGCGCAGACCCCGAACATGGCGCTATTTTTGTTGAAGGCGTCTTATCCGCACAAGCTCGCGAACGCGCCCGGCGGCAGCGCCTATCTGAACGACCCGCCGGCTGTGGTTCGGCAGGGCAGGCTGGTCTTTGCCGACAGTTGCGCGATGTGCCATTCGAGCAAGGCGCCCGCGCCGCCCGCCAATGCCAATCTCGGCGCCTGTATCGGCGCGCATTACCTCGAATGCTGGAACCGCTATTGGGCCTGGAGCCACACCGACGATTTCCGCAGCAAGATGCGGCCGATGGTTCAGGCGAGCGATTTCCTCGATGACAATTATCTGTCGAACGACGCCCGCATTCCGGTGAGCTTGCTGCAAACCAATGCCTGCAGCCCATTGGCGACCAATGCCATTGGCGGCAATATCTGGGACAATTTCTCGTCGGCCTCGTATAAATCGCTGCCCTCGGTCGGCACGATCACGGTCTACGACCCGTTCACCGGCAAGCCGCAGCAATACCGGATGCCGGCCGGCGGGCGCGGCTATACGCGGGTTCCGTCCTTGATCAGCCTATGGGCGACCGCCCCTTACCTCTTAAACAACAGTGTCGGCAAATTCGACCCGAGCCCGTCGATTGAGTCGCGGATGGCGTCGTTCCAAATTTCGATTGCCCAGATGCTGTGGCCGGAGAAGCGCGACAAGGATCCGGTGCTCGGCGACAAAGTCCCGGGCGTTATCGACCGCACCACCGCGACCAGCTGGCTACGCATCCCGACCGGCTATCTGCCCGACGCGATCAAGGCCTCGCAGCGGCTGCTAAACCTGGCCGTGCCGGTGTTCGATCAGAAAGGGATTGAGATCGGCCCGATCCCTGCGGGCACGCCAGTAGACCTGTTGGCCAATTTCGATCTCCTTCCGCTCTCAACCGGGCTTTCCGCACGACTCGCGCACGACAAAGAGGTAGTCGCTGCGGTGTTCAAGCTGGTGCACGATTTGCGGGCATTGCCGAAAGGCGCCACCGACGATCAGGCGCGCAAGGTTTTCGCCAATGTCGGCGAGCAGCTATTCGCCCTCAGCAAATGCCCAGATTACGTTGTCAATCGTGGGCATTATTTCGGCTCCAGGCTCAGCGACACGGACAAGAATGCGCTGATTGCCTATCTGAAGACGTTTTAGGCGCTCGCGGATGACAGCGGCGATCGGCGTCGGCGACGAGTTCGATTACATCGTCGTCGGCTCCGGCGCCGGCGGCGGCACTTTGGCGGCGCGCCTCGCCGAAGCCGGCCAGCGGGTGTTGCTGCTCGAAGCCGGCGGCGATCCGCGCCTCTTATCGGGCAGCAACGACGATCAGCCTGGCGTCAACCGCCTGCCCGACGATTACGACGTGCCGGCGTTCCACGGCTTCGCCTCGGAAAACGACGCGATGCGCTGGGATTTCTTTGTCCGCCACTATGCCGACGAGGCGATGCAGGCGAAGGACCCGAAATACGTCCGCGACTATCGCGGCCAGCGGGTCGACGGCGTGCTCTATCCGCGCGCCGGCACCTTGGGTGGCTGCACCGCGCACAACGCGATGATCCTCGTTTACCCGCACAACGCCGACTGGGACGGGATCGCGGCATTGACCGGTGACCAATCATGGCGCGCCGAGGCGATGCGGCGCTATTTCACGCGGCTCGAAAATTGCCATTACCGGCCGCTCGAACGCTGGCTCGCCAAAGCCGGCCCCAACCCGTCGCGGCATGGCTGGGACGGCTGGCTCCACTCCGAAAAGGCCGTTCCCGAGGCCGCTCTCGGCGATTTCGCGCTGGTCCAGGTGCTGCTCAACTCCGCAGCCGCGGCATTCGACGATATCGGCCAGCCGATCGGCTCCTTGATCGGGCTTGCCGAGTCGAAGGCTGATCCCAACGACTGGCGGCTGGTGGCGGCCAATGCGGTCGGGGTGCGCTATACCCCGCTGACGACGCGCGATCACCATCGCATGGGCGCGCGCGAGCGAGTGCTGGAGACGGCGCAGCGCTATCCGGACCGGCTGCACCTCGAGCTCGACGCGCTGGTCACCCGGGTCCTCCTCGACGAGGGCAACCGCGCGACCGGGGTCGAGTACCTGAAGGGCGCGCGACTTTACCGCGCCCACGGGCAGAAGGCGACCGCGCCGGGGGTGCCGATGCAGGCCGCGGCCCAGCGCGAGGTGATCCTATCGGGCGGCGCCTTCAACACACCGCAGCTCCTGATGCTGTCCGGCATCGGGCCGCGCGAGGCGCTGGAGCCGATCGGCATTCCGGTCAGGATCGAATTGCCGGGGGTCGGCAAGAATTTGCAGGACCGCTATGAGATCGGCGTCGTCAACCGGATGAATTTCGATCGCTGGAAGATCCTCGACGGCGCCACCTTCAGCCGCGGCGACCCGCAATACCGGGGCTGGGCCGCCGGGCACGACGGCGTCTATGCCAGCAACGGCGCGGTGCTGGCGGCAATCCTGCGGTCGCTGCCCGAGCGGCCATTGCCCGACCTGTTCTGTTTTGCGCTGCTGGGCCTGTTCGGCGGCTATTTCCCCGGCTATTCGTCGCTCGAAGTGACCAAGCCCAACTATCTGACCTGGGCGATCCTGAAGGCGCACACGGAAAATCGCGCCGGCGAGGTGCGGCTGCGCTCGACCGACCCGCGCGACACCCCGCTGATCAATTTCCACTATTTCGAGGAGGGCAGCGACGCGGCCGGGGAAGACCTCGCCTCGGTGGTGGCCGGTATCCGCTTTGTCCGCCGGCTGACCGCGAGGTTGACCGAGGAGGGTGCGATCGCCGCCGAGGAGCAGCCTGGCGCGGCATTGCAGAGCGATGACGAGCTTAAGGATTTCGTGCGCACCCACGCCTGGGGCCACCACGCATCCTGCACCTGCGCGATCGGGCCGCGCGCGGCGGGGGGCGTCCTCGGCAGCGATTTCCGCGTGCACGGCGCGCAGGGATTGCGGGTGGTCGACGCCTCGGTATTTCCGCGCATCCCCGGCTTCTTTATCGCCAGCGCCGTCTACATGATCGCCGAAAAGGCCGCCGACGCGATCCTCGCCGGCTGAGCATCAGACAGTCGCCGCGGCGCCGGCGGCGGCATCCCAGGTCAGCAGCTTGGCCGGCTGGCCGGGGGTGACCGGCAGCACCTGCCGCTCAAGATAGAGGCGGATCAGGGTCGTCGTGTACGGCCGGAACAAACCGATCCTGGCGACCCCCGCGCCATCGAAGCTGAGCGAGGCGTCCCACGAGCCGGGTTCGGTCTGCGCCTCGGCGTCATAGCCGAGATAGGAGACATAGATTGTCCCGGACGAGGCGACGATGCGCATCGTCACGCCGGTCGCCGGCTGCCCGTTATGCGGCGACAGACTGGCGACATCGACATGAAAGCAGCGATAGCTGGGATCGGCGCCGTAGACATCGACCTCGGCGTCGAACTCCTCGATTTGGCTGTCGGCCCCGGCGCCGCGATAGAGCTGCAGATTATAATCGATGATCGGATCGCCGCGCTCGTCGACCGCATGGACGATGAATTGCTGATATTGCGGCTGGACACGCTTGAAGCGGCATTCTGCATTTGCCTTGGCGAGCCAAGCGTCGTATCCGGCGGCCGGATCGCCGCCGGGCGCGCTCGCCGGGTCGGTCATGTTGAAGGCATCGACCACGAGTCCAACCAGCTCGTCGGGTGGATCGCTGAGGATCGTCGCGTGATTGACCTCGGCCTTGTCCCGTTGCAGCCAGTCGCCGATCTCAGCCGGGCTGCCGACCAGATGCACCGGGATCTTGATATTGAAGGTCTTTACTGGAAACACCCGGCGCTGTGCCGGCACATGAGCGACGGCGGCGAGTTGCGGAATGCGGCGACGCACGACACTGCCGCTCTGGGTCATGTCAAGCTCGATCAGCTGTACGTTCATGCCGCAGCCGGCCCGGCGCACGGTGCCGTCCGTCCCCGGCTTGTTGACGATTCCGCGCAGCCCCGAGTATTTCCCGATCCCACAGAACACAAAAGCCCATGGCGTATCGGCGCCGCCATCATAGCGTGCCGGTTGTGCGATCAGATCGTTTTCGGCTAGGCGCCAGGTGAATTGGCTGGCGAGCTCGAGCTCGAGCAGGATCTGGTCGCCGGCTTGGAGAAAATCGGGGCCGAGCTGCCGGCTGCCCTTAAAGATGGCACCGAGCCAGCTGCGGCCCTCTTTGGCCAAGGGGGAACCGAAGGTAGCCGGCGCCAATGCGATCAAGCGTTTTAGCCGCTTGCCGCGCAGCGGGTCGACGGCGAGCCACGCGCGAACCACCAGCATGCCGGTCGAATGCACCACCGCATCGAAAGGCTGGTTCGGATCGAAGCCCGCCAGCGCCGCCAGCGCGCGATCGAAAGCCTCAGCTATATCCTTGATCGATATGGCATTGTCGAGCGAGACATAGGTGCAGGTGTGCATCGCGGCCTTGTCGAGGCCGAGCTTTTGGTGCAAGAGATCCCGCCATTTCTGCCAGGACGCACCGTTATCCGAATAGCCGTGAACAAAAATCACCGGATTGCCCTGTCCCGCCATCGCTTCCCTCCTGCGGGCCGGCGCGACGCGCATCTACGGCGCCGCTGCAAGGATGAACCGGCATCGCTGGCTTTTGCGCGTGATCTAGCCTACAGAATTGTGGTTAATTTCCGAATGTCGCGGTTTCCCGCCTGGCTTCTCGCGGGGCTGATTGCGGCGCTCCCGGCGGCGGCCGAATCGGCGGCCCTGGCAGCTTCCCCGCCAGCTGCGCCGGGATCGAGGTGCGCGATGACCCCGCAGGTGTTGTGGGGCGACGGCGCACACGACGACACCGCGGCGCTGAACGTCTGGTTCCGCGGCGGCCGGGTGGTGTGGGGGCAAACCGGCAGGCCGGTCGGCTCGCTGATCGTCGGCCATGTGTTTCGCCTCAAGGGCGCGATCTTTATCCCGAGCGGCACCGGGCGCAGCATCGAGCGGTTCGAGCTCTACTGGCCGGAACGCCGCGAGCGGGTGTCAGGCGGCAGCATCCGCGCCGGCAGTGATCCCGACAAGCCGCCGGTCGCGACCGGCATCGTCAAGGTCGGGGCCGGACCCGATGAAGGGGTGCCGTTTCCGGGCCCCGACCTGCCGCCGGCCGATGCCCGCGCCGCAACCGACTGCCTCGTCTCATAACACCGTCGAGGTGGCCAATGATGGCGCTGACCGGCTCGCTTGGCGGCGCTATTCGGCCGCGAGCAACGGTGGCGCGACCACAGCGCGCTCGGCGCGGTCCATCGGCTGCGGCCACCAGCGGTCCTCCCATTCGGGGAACAGGCTCTTGAGCCTTGGCATGACCCGCTCAGCAAACAGCTTGGTATTGTAGGCCGCCAATTCCTTGCCCATGCTGCCAAACTGCAAGAGCAGCATCAGATGGCCGACATTGAGCTCGGTCGCGACCTCGGTCAGTTGCTCGACCACCTCGTCGGGCGAGCCGACGATCACATAGCCGCGCTCGACGATGTCGGCGATGTCGGTGGTGGCGCGGGCCTTCTGCCGGGCGTCGAGGCTGGCGGCGCGGCCGATCTGGCCGACGACGCCGGCGCGCTGCGTCGCTTCGGTGATGTAGCCGGGCGGCATCGCCCAGCGCGGATCGACGCGTAGGCAGCGGCCATAGAAATACTCGGCCGGCTCCTTGTAGAGCCGCATCGCCTCCTGGCGATTTTCGGCGACGCCGACGAACTGGAGGAACCCGGCACGATATGGGTTGCGGTCCTTGCCGAGCCGGGCCATCTCGTCCCAGAAGCCCTGCATCGTGGCCCGCCCGTCCTTAAAGCCGAAATAGGACAGGTAGGCGTAGACGTAATCCGTCTGGGCGCACCATTGCCAGGTCTCGACCGAGCCGCCGCCGGGGATCCAGATCGGCGGGTGCGGCTTTTGCACCGGGCGCGGCCAGATGTTGACATAGCGCTGCTGGTTGAAGCGGCCGTTGAAGGCGAAGGTGTCTTGTTCGGTCCAGGCGCGCAACACCAGATCGTGCCCTTCCAGATAGCGCTCGCGCAGGCTCGACGGGTTCTGGCCGTAGGCGAAACAGGTGTCCATCGGCGTGCCGACCGGGAAGCCGGCGATCAGCCGCCCGCCCGAAATCACGTCGATCATCGCGAATTCTTCGGCGACCCGGGTCGGCGGGTTATAGAGCGCCAACGAATTCCCCATGACGCACAGCGCCACATCTTTGGTGCGCCGGGCCAAGGACGAAGCGATCAAATTCGGCGACGGCATCAGCCCGTAGCCGTTCGAATGGTGCTCGTTGACGCAGATTGCGTCGAAGCCGCATTCGGCGGCGAATTCGAGTTCGTCCATGAAGTCGTTGTACATGTGATGGGCGCGCCGCGGGTCGAACAGCGAGGAATGAATGTCGACCCAGACCGAGGGATGCTTTTCGCGGAAATCATCCGGTAGCTCGGTATAGGGCATCAGGTGAAACCACATTAGCTTCATCGCGCTCACTCCCCGCGTCGTTCATGCAAAAGAGCGTGGCCCCGCGGTGCCGCCACGTCAATCGTTCGTCATGCGATTCGGGGTTCGCGGGTGTCGCCGAGGCACGCTAATCTTGAAGCGAGAGACCGATGAGCGCATCCCCGTTTGCCCCGATCCTCGAATTGGCGCAGGCCCGCCACGGCGCCGCGGCGCTGGAGGCGCGCATGGCCCAGCCGCGCAGCCCCGCCGAACTCGAAGCGCTCGGCGACGACCACTATCTCTCACAGATGTCGCTCAGGATCTTTCGCGCTGGGCTCAAGCACAGCATTGTCGATGCGAAATGGCCGGCATTTGAGGGGGTCTTCGACGGCTTCGCGCTGCGCCGCGTGCGGGCGATGCCGGACGAGGCGCTCGAGGGGCTGCTCGCCGACCGCCGGCTGATCCGCCATTGGGGCAAGCTCAAAGCGGTCCGCGACAACGCCGCCGCGATGATCGGGATCGCCGACCAGCACGGTAGTTTCGGCAGCTGGCTCGCCCACTGGCCCGGAAGCGACATCGTCGGATTGTGGGAGGCCCTGGCCAAGGGCTTCAGCCAGATGGGCGGCAATTCGGGGTCGAGCTTTCTGCGGATGGTCGGCAAGGACACGTTTGTCCTGACCCATTCGGTCGTCGCCGCACTGCACCGCTGGGGCGCCCTCGACCACCCGCCGAAGAACCGCAAGGACCGAGCCCTGGTGCAGTCGTGTTTCAACGCCTGGGCCGCCGAGACCGGCCGGCCATTGTGCCAATTGAGCCAGGTCCTAGCCGCCTCGATCGATGATTGAGCCAAACGGCCTGCTCAACAGCCTCAGTGCCCGAGCAGCTTCGCCACCCCGAACATCGCGCCGACAATCGCGACGACATTGACGACGACCGCGCCCAGGATCAGGCCGAAGACCCGGCTGAGGATATCGGCCTTGACGGCTTCCAACCTTGCCTGGAAGCGCAATTCGACTTCGCGCAACTCGCTCCGTACCGCCGCGACGTCGGCCTTGAGCTCGCTGATATCGGCCTTCAGCTCGGCGCGAAGCTCGCTGATATCGGCCTTGAGCTCGGCGCGAAGCTCGGAGATGTCGGTCTTGAGCTCGGTACGAAGCTCGGAGATGTCGGTCTTGAGCTCGGTACGAAGCTCGGAGATGTCGGTCTTGAGCTCGGCACGCGCTTCGCCCAGATCGACCTTCGTGACGAGATCCGAACCCTCGGCCGCTTCCTGAACGGTTGCAACGAGCGCCTCGGCCTGCGGGTCGCTGAACCCGGCTTCGCGGAGCCGCTTTGCGAATTTCAGCGTATCAATCGCCATCACGTCGAATTGCGCCGCTCGCCTCGCCGTCGTGCACATGACATTGCCACGCTCGCCGGCGCGCGCCTAGCCTTGGCTCCCCGCACCTCGTCCTCGGCGCAGCGAGCCGTCGCCAATTCCGGCATGCCGCCGCCCTGGGTCACCTGATCTATCCAAGCGTCAGCGACATTCGTCAGCACAAATCGCATGGTGCCGTGCTGGCGGGAGCTGCTCGATAGCTCGCATGGCCGCCGCGCGTTGCCGGTGGGAAATCCTTTCCCTCGCTATGCCGTTGTGCTAGCGCAGAACCATATCTAAGCGCGGCCGGCGGCCCCGAGGACCAATCGCGCGGAGTGCGAGACGATGCAGAGCCAGAACCGGTTTTTCGACGACCTCGCCCGCGTCGCCTCCGGCGCGGTTGGCACCCTGACCGGGATCAAGGGCGAGGTCGAGACGCGACTGCGCGAACAGCTCGAACGCGTTCTCGCCGGCATGGACCTGGTCAGCCGCGAGGAGTTCGAGGCGGTCAAGGCGATGGCCGCTGCGGCTCGCGCCGAGCAGGAGGATCTGGCAAAGCGCCTCGTCGAACTGGAGCAGCGCGTGGCTCAGTGCGACCGCGAGGCGCCGCCCGGCCCGGCAGCGTCCGATCCGCCCACCTCCCTCTGAATTATGTTCTGGCTCTAGGACCACCGAGCCGCCCGAAGGAGCGCCCGATGACCTCCGTTGCCCTCTCCGAACCGACCCCCTATTCCGGCAATCCGATCGATCTCGTCGAAGAGATCGTCAGCGCCAACGAATGGGCGCACGATCGGGCCAGCGACGAGGAACTGGTCGTCGAGATTTCCGGTCGGTGGTGCGACTATCGCCTCTATTTCGTCTGGCAGGAGGAAATCTGCGCGATGCATTTCTCCTGCGGTTTCGACATGAAGGTTCCCAAAAACCGGCGCGGCGCGGTCTACGAGCTGTTGGCATTGGCCAATGAAAAGTTGTGGCTCGGCCATTTCGACCTGTCGGCCGAGGACAACTCGCCGGCGTTCCGGCATGCGGTGCTGCTGCGCGGCGTGATGGCGGCGAGCGCCGAGCAGGTCGAGGATCTGGTCGACATCGCCTTGTCCGAATGCGAGCGCTTCTACCCGGCGTTCCAGCTGGTGCTGTGGGGCGGCAAGAAGCCGGCCGAGGCGATGGCCGCGGCCATGATCGATCCGGTCGGCGAGGCCTGAGGGCCGCGGCCAGGATGGACGCGACCGAACCAGGACGCCAGAGCGCCGGCCGAACCCTGGTTCTCGTCGGCTGCGGCAAGATGGGGTCGGCGCTGCTGCGCGGCTGGATCGCCGGCGCCACCGCGTCGCGGTTTTGCGTCGTTGAGCCGATGGGGCCAGTTCCCGAGTTCGCCGGCGCGAACGGAGTTTCCTGGCACCACACCCCTGCGGGGCTACCGAGCGGCCCCGCCCCGGACGCGGTGGTGCTCGCGGTCAAGCCGCAAGCACTCGACGAATTGCTGCCCGAATATCGCCGCTGGGTCGTGCCGGAAACCCTCTTCATCTCGATTGTCGCCGGCAAGACCATCGCCGGGATGACCCGGCACCTCGGCCGGGCGGCGCTGGTCCGTACCATGCCCAACACCCCGGCCGCGATCGGGCGCGGGATCACGGTCGCTTGCGCCAACGAGCGGGTGACCAGGGGGCAGCGGCGGCTGTGCGACGAGTTACTGGCCGCCGCGGGCGAAAGCGCCTGGGTCGACGATGAGGCCTTGCTCGATGCGGTGACCGCGGTTTCCGGCAGCGGCCCGGCTTATGTCTTTCTGCTGATCGAGGCGCTGGCGCAGGCGGCAGAGGCAGCGGGGCTGCCCTCCGATCTCGCGCTCCGCCTGGCGCGCAGCACCGTCGCCGGCTCTGGCGAGCTGGCGCGACTCTCCGGTGAGAGCCCAGCGCAACTGCGAGAAAACGTGACGAGCCCGGGCGGGACGACCCGTGCCGCCCTCGACGTGCTGATGGCCAGGGATGGCTTGGCGCCGCTGATCGCCCGGGCGGTCGCCGCGGCCGCAGCGCGCTCGCGCGAGCTGGCGAGCTAGCCGGGCGCGGGAGGAAGCGATGGCCAAGGGCGGCCAACGGGCGGGCCGAGCGGCGCGCAGCCGCCCAGATCCTGGATCGAACGGCGGCGTCGAGCCGCGGGACGAGGTCCAGCGCATCGAGGCTCATCTCTCCGAGGCCCACCGAATTATCGAGGCGGCGCTCACGCTCGTTGCGCAGCACGGCTGGCGGCGCCTGTCGCTCGCCGCAATCGCCGATGAAGCCGGGCTGCCGATCCTGCGCGTCTATCGAAATTTCCGATCGAAGCAGGCGATCCTCGCCGGGTTTATGCGGCAGATCGACGAGGCGGTGTTGGCCGAGGCGCCGCCAGTCGAGAGCGATGAGCGGCCCCGCGACCGCCTGTTCGATTTGCTGATGCGACGATTCGACGCGCTTGGGCCATACAAGCCGGCGCTCGCCGTGCTTCGGCGCGAATTGCCCGGCGACCTGGCGGCGGCGCTGTTGGTTGCCGCCTCGCTGTTGCGCTCGATGCGGTGGATGCTCGAGGCTGCCGAGATTACGACTGGCGGGGTGCGCGGCGCGATCGCCGTCAGGCTGACCGGGGCTGCTTATCTTGGGACGATGCGAGTGTGGCAGCGTGACGACGCGCCGGATCTGGGACAAACCATGGCGGTGCTCGATGCTCGATTGCGCCGAATTGAGCGATGGCTGACGCCGGCGCGAACGCGGGGCGGCAACAAGGCGACGGCCACCGCCTAATTATGTTGCAGTGCAAAAAAGTTTGCTTGACGCCAGCAGGGGAACCGCCGATATTTTGGGCGTTGTGCAGCGCACAACAATCCCAGGCCCTGAACGGAACCGAACCATGGATGCACGCCCCAGCTTTTTCGATTTTGATGTGACCAAGATGATGACCGATTTCCGCTTTCGGCCGTTCGACGTCGATGCACTAATGGCTTGCCAGCGCCGCAATATCGAAGCGCTGAGCCAGGCCAATCAGCTTGCCGTCGAGGGCGTTCAGGCGGTTGCCCGGCGCCAGATCGAGGTCGCCCGCCAGGCGCTCGAAGACGTGTCGGTGCTGTTTCGCGAACTGACCCAGCCGACCACGGCCGAAGAGCGCTTCACCAAGAACACCGAATACGCCAAGCAGATGCTCGAAAAGAGCGTCAATCACGGTCGCGAGATCACCATGATGGCCACCAAGGCCGGCGCCGAGGCGGCCGATGTTCTGCGCAAGCGCGCGAGCGAAAGCCTCGACGAGCTGCGCGACATGGCCAAGCAGCAAGCCGCTCGCTGACCTTACCCGCCTTTCGTTGGAGGCCGTGCCGCACCGCGGGACGGCCTTTTTTGTGAGCGCTGCCGGGCTCGGATCTTGACCAAGCGCCCTGGGCGTCGAGGATCGGCAGATCCCGCCTACCGGGGCAGATGCAGGCGGGCGCGCAGACCGCCATAGGGCGAGGTTTCGAGGCGAACATCACCGCCATGGCCGCGGGCCACGTCGCGGGCGATGGTTAGCCCGAGCCCGACCCCGCCGGTTGACGGGTTGCGCGAGGGATCGAGCCGCACGAAGGCGCGAAACGCCCGACCGCGGTCGGCCACCGGTATTCCGGGCCCGTCATCGTCGACCAGAACGTCGATGCCATCGGCGAGCGGTCGGGCCGTCAGCCAGACGTGAGTGCCGTGACGGCGGGCATTGCCGATCAGATTGGCTAGGCAGCGCCTGAGCGCATTCGGGCGCACCGGCATCACGTATTCGGCCGGGGTCGTCAAAGACAGCTCGGTTCCGTCGCGGCGCTCTGCCGCGGCTACGTCCTCGAGCAGCAGCGCGATATCGGTCTCGACCGGGGTCTCGGCGCCCTCGCCGCGGACAAAGTCGAGATAGCCGTTGACCATGTGCTCCATTTCGGCGACATCGGCCTTCAGCTCCTCGACTGCCGGGTCGTCGCCGAGAATTGCCAGGGCCAGCTTCATCCGGGTCAGCGGCGTGCGCAGATCGTGCGAGACCCCGGCCAGCATTTGGGTACGCTGGCGGACCTGGCGCTGGATGCGGTTGCGCATGGTGACGAAAGCGACCGCCGCCTGTCGGATTTCGACCGCCCCTTCGATCTTGAAAAACGGCACCGGGCGACCCTTGCCGAACCCGTCGGCCGCTGCTGCCAGCCGACGCAATGACTTGACCTGGTTGCGCAGAAACAGGGTCGCCACCGCCAGCAGGACCAGCGAGGACCCGACCATCCACATGATGAAGATGTAGGTGGTTGGGCTGTACAGCCGGTCCCACGGAACGCGGGTGCTCAGCACGCCTTGCGCGAGCTGGACCTCGATACGCACCCCCAGTTGCGAATCGACCTCGTCGATCCGCCACGGGGGGTCGACCCGGCCTTGCATCGCCTTGTTCAGCTGCGCCTCGATCAAGGTGCCGCTCGGCCGCGGCGGCGGCGGCAGATGTGCGCCGCGATCGAGGGTGAAATGGAGGTCGGTGACCAACCCGCCATGCTTCAGCAGCCGAGCCGCGGCAGCGATGTCGGAGCCGGTGAGATTGATCGCCTCGATCATCAGCCCGATATCGCCGGCAACGCCGGTCGACAGCCGCCATGAGATCGCGGTCCAGTGGCGATCGTAGAAGATCCAGGTGGCGATCGCCTGCAACAAAATGAGCGGCATCACCACAATCAGCAGCGAGCGCCCGAACATCGTGCGCGGCAGCAGGCGCTTGATCCAGCCGCGCGGCCGGATGTCGGGGTCGCCGAAGAATTCGCCTTCCGCCTCGCCATCGCCGCCCGGCGCCGCCGACCCGCAGACCGGTAGATCGTCAATCAGGCTTGAGGACATATCCGGTGCCGCGGACGGTCTGCAGATAGCGCGGGAAGCGCGGGTCGCGCTCAATTTTGCGGCGCAACCGGGTCATCTGAACGTCGACATTGCGCACATTGCCGATAAATTGGGCCGATAGCGACAGCTCCTCGCGCGACACGGCTTCGCCCGCTTTGAGCGCGAGGCTGGAGAGCAGACCGGCCTCGGCGGCGGTCAGGCGGATCGGATCGCCGCCGCGGAACAGCTCGCCGCGGGTGACATCGAAACGACACCCGCCAAAGCGGATCTCGCGGCGATCGGCATCCGCCGCCGGACGCCGTTGCAGCAGGTTGCGGATGCGCAGGACCAGTTCGCGCGGCTCGAACGGCTTTGAGAGATAGTCGTCGGCGCCCTGCTCGAGCCCGTTGACCCGATCCTCAGGCTCAGCCATCGCGGTTAGCAGCAACACCGGAACCCGGCCCTCGCCGCGCAAGGCGCGGGTCAGGTCGAGCCCGCTCTCGCCAGGCATCATCACGTCGAGCACAACGAGATCGAAGGCGAAGCTCGCCAGACCGGCTCGCGCCTCGACCGCGTCGGCGGCGACCGTCACGCGGAACCCGTTATCCGACAGATAGCGCCGCAAGAGCTCGCGCAGCCGCGAATCGTCGTCGACGACGAGGAGGTGAGGTTCGAGATCGCTCATGCCGGCGGCATTATATCGTGCGGCGGCGCTCAGGACTTCACCGCCGTTGCTGAGGCGAAGCGGCGCCGGTCCTCGGGTTCGGCGATGATCCCCAGCAGAACCTGCCGAAAGCCCTCTACCGCCGACGCGCCGGCCTGGCGGTAGGCCGTCGCGACGCGGGCGCGCTGCGGCGCTGAGACTTCGCGCTCCAGGGCGCGGCCCTCGGCGGTGAGTTCGAGCAGCCGCTGGCGGCGGTCGTGTACGCCCGGTCGCTGACGGATCAAGCCCTGCCCGACGAGTTCATGCAGAACCCGGCTCAAGCTCTGCTTGGTGATGCGCAGGATGCCGAGCAATTCGCTGACGTTGATATGCGGATGGCGCCCGACAAAATGGATCACACGATGATGCGCCCGCCCGAACCCGTAGCGCGCCAGGATCGCATCGGGCTCGGCGGTAAAGTCGCGATAGGCGAAAAACAACAGCTCGATCCCGTCCCGGACCGAGTCCTCGGCCGAGAACTGTGGTTGGGCATGCGGCTTTACGTCAGTCATGTTGACTTATCTCGCAACCTTGCATACCGTTTGGGCGTCCACTTGGATATAATTTTCGTTCGCGGCCGGGCCGGCCAGGTTCGCGACTGCGGGACCGGCTCCGATCGCTTCGGTGCGAGGAAAATGCTGATGGACATGATCCCCTTCGACGACCGCGACGGCTTCATCTGGTATGACGGCCGCCTGGTTCCCTGGCGCGACGCCAAGCTGCATGTGCTGAGCCACGGGCTGCATTATGCGAGTTGCGTGTTCGAAGGCGAGCGGGTCTATAGCGGCGAGGTTTTTCACCTCGACGATCACAACGCGCGGCTGATCAATTCGGCAAGGATCCTGGGCTTCGAGGTGCCGGCCGGCATGGACGATCTGAGCCGCGCCACCCGTGAGGTCATCGCCGCGAACCACATCGCTGACGGCTATGTCCGCCCGATCGCTTGGCGCGGCGCCGAGCAGATGGGTGTGTCGGCGCAAGCGACCAAGATCCACCTGGCGATCGCCTGCTGGGATTGGCCGGCCTATTTTTCGCCCGAGGCGCGGGCGAAGGGCATTCGCATGAAATGGGCGCCGTGGGCGCGCCCGGCGCCGCATACAGCACCGACCCAGGCCAAGGCGGCCGGACTTTACATGATCTGCACGATGTCGAAACACGACGCCGAGGCTCACGGCTGCGACGACGCGCTAATGCTCGACTGGCGCGGCCAACTTGCCGAGGGCACCGGCGCCAATCTGTTTCTGGTTATCAATGGCGAATTGCACACCCCAACTCCGGATTGCTTTTTGAACGGGATCACCCGCCAGACCGTGATCGGGCTGGCCAAAAAGCGCGGCATAAAGGTGGTCGAGCGTGCGATCCTTCCCGAGGAACTGGCCAAGGCCGACGAGATGTTCCTGACCGGCTCGGCCGCCGAGGTAACCCCGGTCGGCGAGATCATCGGCGAGCATGGCCACTACCGTTTCACCCCCGGCAACATCTGCCGGCTGATGTGGGAAGACTACGACCGCGCCGTCGGCAAAAAGGTCGCCGCCAGCGCCGCTTGAGCGGGCCGCAAGGCGGCGCGGGCCGCCGCGCTCAGCCGCGATTGCGGACCCAGCCGTAGCGCAAATTGCTGCGACCGGGGCCGTTTTCGAGATAATCGGCCTTGAGCTCGGCAAAACGGTCGGGCCGGGCGAGTTCGGCGTGCCCGTCGAGATTGTAGAGCCGGGCAGTGTTGCCGGCGAAGATCGCGTTTTTGACCGGCCCATCAGCGGGACCGAGCGCCGCCAGGCCATATTTCTTTTGCATATCCTCGGGGATTTCGAGGCGGCGCAAGCCTTCGATCTGCCATTGCGGCGCGCCGGTCCACACCGCGTCGGTGCCCCACACGATATGGTCGGGACCGAGCCCCTTGACCAACATGCCCATCAGGGCTGCGGCGAGGCGCGGCTCGGCGACCGCGGTCCAAGCGAAGATCTGCCCGAGGTCGCCATAGACGTTGGTGACTCCGTATTTTTCCGGGATCTCGGCGAGATCGCTGGTCCACGAGCTGCGCCCGGTCTGGTCGAATTCGGCCATGCCTTCAGCCGGGGTGCCGCCGACCCAACGATAGGCCGAGTGATAAACCAGAAAATTCAGCTGTGGCCAGTCCTTGGCCGCCTTGCCGATATCGCGGACATCGGCGTAGGGGCGCAGCCGCGGGAACTGCTGCTCGACGCCGGGGGCGAACAGGCCCTTGTGGATGCACACGTTCTTGATGCCGGATTTGGCGGCCTTTTCGTAAAATGGGTACATCAGCTTTTCATCATCGGCGTGCCACGGCCAATGGGCGAGCTCCTTGTGGGTGTTGTCGCCGACCGTGTAGCCCTTCCACGAATCGGGCTTATAAACCTCGATCGCCTGGTCGACCTGATCGAGCCAGCCGGGCTGGCCCGGAGTGATCGTGAAATGCGCCATCATCCGACGTGAGCCGAACAGCTTGTTAACCTTTTCGCGGGTCGCGAACACCTGCGGCTGCGGGATGAACCAATCTTGAGGCACATCCGACGGCGAGTTCGACAACAGCGCCACCTTGGTGTCGCTGTCCATGTAGACTTCTTTGATGTAATTGGCGTATTTCAAATCGTCGAGGGTCTGCGGGCCGGTCAGCTCCTTATTCCAGCCGAGCTTGCCAAAGGCGTTGCGCATCTTGACGAAGCCGGTGAGCCGCGTGTCGTCGCGCAAGAAATGGGTGTGGCCGTCGATGATGAACTGGCCCGACAGCTTGTGCGCCCGCTCAGCCGCCATCTCGGGGGTCGCCGCCTCGGCGATGCTGGCGTCGAAGACGTGGCCGAAGACCTCGTTCATCACCACGAACGAAGCCGCCATTCCGGCAGCGGTTTGGAAAAACCGGCGGCGCGACAAGCCCTGATTGCCGGCGAGCCGGTCGCTCAACTCCTTGAGCTTGGCCTCGACTTGCCGCTGCTTGGCGGTCTGCGGCACCGGCAGGTATTCGTCGCTTGACACGATCTGGGTCGGCACCGGCGAGGCGAACGAGGCGGTCTCGGCCGGCTGCAATTCGGCCAATTGTTCGTCGGTCAGGAATTTCATCTGCTCCTCCCTAAGATGCCGGCATCACGACCGCGGTCAGTGACCCCTCAACAAAACGCCCAGGATCGCGATTGTTGCCGCGGCGTTGATCCCGATCGCCAAGTAAGAACCGTGATTTTACCGGCCAATATAGCGACATTGGTCTCGACTGCACGAAGTCGGCTGTCGAGGTGATCGAGCCGATTTTCTACGTTGGAAAGCCGGGCTTCTTTGCTGCCGAGACAATTTTCGAGATTCGTAAAGCGGTTCTCGTATGCGGCCAAACTTTCGGTGGCGGCGATCGCGTCGTCCTCGGGCACGCCGGCTTCCTTGAAGGCGGCATAGGTCCTGGCCGGCATGATCGCCATGCGGCGCGCCTCTAGCGCGGTCTTGCGGGCACTTCAAGGTTAAGCAGCCGCGCGGCGTTGCCGCCGAAGATCGCCCTGCGCTCGTTATCGTCGAGACCGGGACAGCTCTCGATCATCCCCACCGGGTCGACCTCGCCCATATCGGCCGGATAATCGGTGCCCATTAGGATGTGGTCGGCGCCATATTCCTCGACCAGATATTCAAGCTGATGATGGGTGTAGACCAGCGCGTCGAAATAGCACCGCTTCAGATAAGTGGTCGGCATCCGCCGGATCACGTCGCCGGCGTCGGGCCGGGCCGAAGCGACGTGGTCGATGCGCCCCGAATAGGCCGGCAGATAGCCGCCGCCATGCGAGGCGACGAGCTTCAAATTGGGGTAATCCTGCAACACGCCGCCAAAGATCAGGTGATGCAGCGCCACCGTGGTATCGAGCGGGTTGCCGATCACGTTGGCGAAATAATGATTGGCGAAGCGCCCGGCTTCGGTAAACCCGTCGGAGTGCATGAATACCAATAGGCCCAATTCCTCGCAGCGGGCGAAGATGCGGCGAAAGCGCTCGGCCGACAGATCCTCGCCGGCGACGTGGGTCAGGATCTCGATGCCACGGAAACCCAGCGATTTGTGCAGTCGATCAAGCTCAGCGACGGCTAGCTCCGGGGCCTGGAACGGCACCGTGCCGAGCCCGACAAAGCGGTCGGGATATTTACCGCAGATCTCGGCGATAAAATCGTTGATCGCGCGCGCGGTGGCGAGCCCCAGATCGGGATCGGCGCCGTAATAGGTTTGGCGCGGTGCCGGCGAGATCGCCTGGATGTCGATCCCCATCCGGTCCATGTCAGCGATGCGCGTTTCCGGCGAGACGCTCTGTGCATTGGTGCGCTCGCCGTTGGCGCGGTTGATCGCCCGGCTCTGCGGGCTCGCCTGAGTTTCGAGAAACCAGCGCGACACCTCCTGGTGACCCTCGACGAGCTCGGTCGCCCTGGCGCTGCGCACATGGCAGTGAATGTCGATGGTGAACCATTTGCCGCGGGCGTGCACCGGCCCCGGAAACCGGCCCGGGATTGGCGCTCCCTCCGGCGAGCATTTGAACAGCATTCTAGTTTCTCCTTCGCTCGTCATATCGGCAAGGGCCGCAACTGATGTCAGCCGCGGCTCCCGGCCTGCGAAGACCAAAGTTGCAGCGGCTCATGTCTCAGCCGTGCGCGGCCGGGATTTCGATGTTGAGGAGCCGCGCGGCGTTGCCGCCGAGGATCGCGCGGCGCTCGGGATCGTCGAGCCCTTTCGCGCTCTCGATAAAGCCCAACGGGTCGATCTCGCCCATATCAGCCGGATAGTCGGTGCCCATCAGCACGTGGTCGGCGCCGTATTGGCGCACCAGGTATTCGAGCTGGTGGCGGGTGTAGACGATCGTGTCGAAATAGAGCCGCTTCAGATATTCGGTCGGCATCCGGTGGATCTGTTCGCAGGCATCGGGCCGGGCCGACGCGACGTGGTCGATGCGGCCCGAATAGGCCGGCAGAAAACCGCCGCCATGCGACAGGACAAGCTTCAGATTGGGGTGGTCGTCGAGCACCCCGCCAAAGATCAGGTGATGCACCGCGACCGTGGTATCGAGCGGGTTGCCAATGACGTTGACCAGATAATGGTCGCCGAACCGGCGCGCCTCGGGGAACCCGGTCGGGTGCATGAAGACCAGCAGGCCCAACTCCTCGATGCGGGCGAAGATCTTGGCGGAAGCGCGGCGCCGACAGATCCTCGCCGCCGACGTTGGTGGCGATCTCGATGCCACGAAAGCCCAGGGATTTGTGCAGCCGGTCGAGCTCGGCAACGGCAAGCTCGGGGGCCTGGAACGGCACCGTGCCAAGCGGCACGAAGCGGTCGGGGTGGCGACCAGCAATGTCGGCGAGATTGTCGTTGACGACGCGCGCGGTGGCAATACCGAGATCGGGGTCGGCGCCGTAATAGGTCTGGTTCGGCGACGGCGAGATCGCCTGGATGTCGATCCCCATCCGGTCCATGTCAGCCAGCCGCTTTTCGACCGAGGTGAACTGAATGCGGGTGCGTTCCGCCTGCTGCCGGTTGACCTCGCGGGTGCGCTCATTGGCGTACTCCTCGCGCGGATGACGGGTTGCCGCGGGGTGGCCGGCGACCATCTCGGCCGCCTTGGGGGTCAGCACATGGCAGTGGATGTCGACGCTGAACCATTTGCCGCGGGCGTGGGCCGGACCGGGAAATCGCCCAGGGATCGGCGCGCCGGGCGGCAGGCACTTGAACAGCATTCGAGGCTTCCTCCTCAAAGATCATCCTATTAGGCGTTGCCGCGGAGTTTATATCAATGCCGTCGACGCCGCTCGCGGCCGCCGGCCAGCCATACCTCCTGGATCATCGAAAACAGGAAGGCCGTAGTAAGACCGAACAGAATGATCCCGTTCAGCGCTTCGAGCGCGCCCATCAGCAGCCAGTGATCTTTCAGATTGAGGTTGCTGCCGCCATAGGTGGTCATCGCCCCGAGGGAGAAGAGCATCGCCGAACGGAAGTTCGGCAAGGCCCCGAGCAGCCAGTAGGCGCCTGCCCACACCCCGCCCTCGACCGCGTGCAGAATTGTCGCGAGCAGCACCGCGACCCCCATGACCGCCGCGAATAGCGGCGTGAAGTGGCGGCGCTCGATGATGCGGCTCACGACGCGCACCACCCGCTCGTGCAAGAACCCAAGACCGAAGACATGGATCACCACGGTCGCCACGATCAGCGGCACGCTCCAGGCCCAGTCGGCGCGCCAACTGGCCGCCTCGCCGGCGGCAGTGATCGTGTTCAACTCCCGCCCCTAGCGCGGCTAGCTAAGCGAGCGCCCGGCACCGGGCGCTCAGCGGTCGACCCAGGCGATGCGCAGCACGTTGGTGGCGCCGGGGGTGCCAAACGGAACCCCGGCGGTCACCACCACGCGCTGGCCCGCTTGGGCGATTTCCTCGCGATGGGCGATCCGCACCGCCTTTTGCACCATGTCGGCGAAGCTCTTGACGTCGCTGGTGTGGACGCAGTGCGCCCCCCACAAGACGGCGAGCCGCCGGGCGGTGCCGATGTTCGAGGTCAGCACCAGGATCGGCACTCCCGGCCGTTCGCGCGCGGCGCGCAGGGCGGTGGCGCCCGAGGTCGTGTAGGACACGATCGCGGCGGCGCCGACCGTGCCGGCGACCTGGCAGGCGGCGGCGCTGATCGCGTCGGGTGCGGTATGCTCGTGCTCGATCGGGGTGCTCTTCAGCATCGGGAAATAAAGCGGGTCCTGCTGCACCCGGCAGGCGATGCGGTTCATCATCGCCACCGCTTCGATCGGATAGCGCCCGGCCGCGGTCTCTCCCGACAGCATGACCGCATCGGCGCCCTCATAGACCGCGTGGGCGACGTCCGAGGTCTCGGCCCGGGTCGGGGTCGGCGAGGCGATCATAGATTCGAGCATTTGCGTCGCGACGATGACCGGCTTGCCGGCGAGCCGGCAGGCGTGAACCACCTGCTTTTGCACGCTCGGCACATCCTCCGGCGGCATCTCGACGCCGAGATCGCCGCGCGCCACCATCAGCCCATCGGCAAGCTCGATGATTTGCGCCAGCCGCTCGATCGCCGCCGGCTTTTCGAGCTTGACCATGACCCCGGCGCGTCCGGCGACGAGCTTGCGCCCTTCGGCGACGTCGTCGGGGCGCTGCACAAACGAAAAGGCGATCCAATCGGCGCCGTGGTCGAGGGCAAAGGCGAGATCGGCGCGGTCCTTTCCGGTGATCGCCGACAGCGGCAGCACCGCATTGGGCACGTTGACCCCCTTGCGGTCGGAGAGCGGGCCGCCGACCCGGCACAAGGTCTCGGCAAAGCCCGGGCCGCAGCTCTCGGTCTCGAGCCGCACCTTGCCGTCGTCGAGCAACAAATCGGTGCCCGGCTGCAACGCCGCGAAAATCTCGGGGTGGGGCAGCGGCGCGCGCGCCTGGTCGCCGGGCCGCGGATCGAGGTCAAGGCGCAGATGGGCGCCGGCGGCGAGCTCGATCCGGCCGCTCTCGAAGGTGCCGAGACGCAGCTTTGGCCCTTGCAGGTCGGCGAGAATGGCGATCGGCCGCCCGCTCGCGTGCTCGACCCGCCGGATCGCCTCGAACCGCGCCAGGTGCTCCTGATGCGTGCCGTGACTGAAGTTGAGGCGGAACACATCGACGCCGGCCTCGAACAGCGCTCGGATCTGCTCTGGCGTCGAGCTCGACGGGCCGAGGGTCGCGACAATCTTGGCGCTGCGCCGGCGCATCACCTCTCTCCCCCGCAATCCGGCATCAGCCGCGCACCAGGATCGCCCGGAAATCATTGACGTTGGTCAGGGTCGGCCCGGTCACGACGAGATCGCCGAGGGCGCCGAAAAACCGGTAACCGTCATTCTCGGCGAGTGCGGCACCGGCCTCGATGCCGAGCGCCGCGGCCCGTGCGATGC
The DNA here is from genome assembly GCA_963755435.1 of uncultured Alphaproteobacteria bacterium. Taxonomy (GTDB): domain Bacteria; phylum Pseudomonadota; class Alphaproteobacteria; order ATCC43930; family CGMCC-115725; genus AP-15. Next base: position 744,570 of record CAVWJX010000003.1, on the reverse strand, counting down.
TGTCCGGATGCAGGATCGCCCCGGCATTGTCCTCGGTTCCGTCGATGCCGTCGGTGTCGCAGGCCAGCGCCGAGATGCCCGCCGCGCCGCCGAGGGCGACCGCGAGCGCCAGCAGGAACTCGACGTTGCGCCCGCCGCGGCCGGGGCCCTTGACCGTCACCGTGGTCTCGCCGCCCGACAGCAGCACGGCGGGGAGCGGAACCGCCCGCGCGCCGACGCGGAATTCGCCGGCCCGCAGCTGATGGGCGATCGCGGCGTGAACCAAGGCCACCTCGCGCGCCTCGCCCTCGATCCGGTCGCTCAGCACGATCGGCGTGATGTTTTGCCGCAGCGCCGCGTCGGCCGCCGCGTGCAGCGAGGCGAGCGGGCTCGCGACCAGCTCGAAACGGGTTCGCGCGAACACCGGATCGCCGGGCTTGGGGGTCTCCTCATGCGGCGCCGCCAGATGGGCGATGACCGCTAGGGGCTCGCCGATCCGGTACTTTTGCAGCACCGCCCGGGCGTCGCCGAATGTCGTGGCGTCGGGCACCGTCGGTCCCGAGGCGATGACCGCGGGATCGTCCCCCGGCACATCGGAGATCGCCAGGCAGACCACCCGCGCCGGGGCCGCGGCGGCAGCGAGCCGGCCGCCCTTGATCGCCGAGAGATGCTTGCGCACCGTGTTGATCTCGGTGATGGTCGCTCCCGAGCGCAGCAGCGCCCGCGTCACCGCCTGCTTGTCCGCCAGGGTGAGACCCGGCGCCGGCAAGGTGAGCAACGCCGAGCCGCCGCCCGAGGCGAGAAACACCAACTGGTCGTCGGGTCCGAGACCGCGGGCGAGGTCGAGCAGCCGCCGGGACGCGCGCATGCCGGCCAAATCGGGCACAGGATGGCTCGCCTCGATGACTTCGATCCGGTCGCAGGACACCGCATGACCGTAACGCGTCAGAACCAGACCTTCGAGCGGACCCGGCCAGCGCTGCTCAAAGGCGCGGGCCATTGCCGCGGCCGCCTTGCCGGCGCCGGCGACGACGGTGCGCCCGCGAACCGCGGTCGGGAGATGGCCGTCGAGCGCCCGGTCGGGCTCGGCCGCGGCCAGCGCCGCACCAAACCAGCCGCGCAACAGCGCCGCGTTCGCGTGATCCTCGCCCCTGCTCACCGCGCGCTTCCGCCTTGCCAAGCCGATCGCCATTTCATATCGAGCGCGGCAGGAGCGCCAGCGCCAGATCCGTTGGCGGCGAGCACGGCGGCAGCGCGGGTCAAGGAACAGCTTCGGTGAGATTGACCGGCTGTCGAGGCGCGATGCGGGCAGCATTGCTGGCGGTCCTGCTGCTGGCGGCGGCCCCGGGCCGGGCCGACCCGCCGCCGCCGACGCCATTTTCCCAGGTGTTCGCCCAGCTGGCGGCGCGGCTCCTCGGCGTCGTGGTCAACATCTCGACGACCGAGGCCGGCGTCGCCGGATTGCCCAAGAACACCCCCGAGGGGCTGGCGCCGGCGCCGGGCTCGCCGCTCGATCAGTTTTTCCATGACTTCTTTGGCGACAACGGCGCTCCGGGCGGCCCGAACGGGATCAGCCCGGCGGCCTCGCTCGGCTCCGGCTTCATCATCGATCCGTCCGGTTTGATCGTCACCAACAACCACGTGATCGCCAACGCCGAGCAGATCACCGTGACCCTGGCGGACAATACGAGCTTGCGGGCCCATGTCGTCGGGCGCGATCAGATCAGCGACCTGGCCTTGCTGAAGGTCGATGCCAAGACGCCGCTGCCGGCGGCCAGCTGGGGCGATTCGACTAAAACCAGGGTCGGCGATTGGGTGCTCGCGATCGGCAATCCGTTCGGGCTCGGCGGCACCGTCACCTCGGGGATCATCTCGGCCACCGCGCGCGATATCCATTCCGGACCCTATGACGATTTCCTGCAGACCGACGCATCGATCAACCGCGGCAATTCCGGCGGACCGATGTTCAACCTCGCTGGCCAGGTGATCGGCATCAACACCGCAATCTTCTCGCCCTCGGGCGGATCGATCGGCATCGGCTTTGCCATTCCCTCGGCCTTTGCCCGCTCGATCATCGATCAGCTGAAGGCGACAGGCAAGGTGGAGCGCGGCTGGATCGGCGCCCACATCCAGCCAGTCACCGGTGCGCTCGCCTCGGCCGTCGGCCTCGACAAGAGCGAGGGCGCGATGATCGCCGAGATCGATCGGGCGAGCCCCGCTTCCCAGGCCAAGCTCGAACCCGGTGACGTGGTCCTGGCTTACGATGGCAAGCCGATCGACCGCAGCCGCCAGCTGGCGCTGCTGGTGGCCGGCACCCAGCCCGGCAAAACGGTCAAGCTGGCGATCTGGCGCGACCACAAGCAGCAGCAGGTGACGCTCACCGTCGCGGCGTTGGATCCCAACCGCCCGCCGCCGGCCGAGCCCGAACCGCAAAAGCCGAAACCGCCGCCCACCCTCGCCGCACTCGGGCTCAAGCTCGCCAAGCTCAACGGGGAATTGCGCAAGGAGTTTACCCTGGCCGACGGGGTCAACGGCGTGGTCATCACCGAGGTGCCGCCAGCCAGCGCCGCGGCGACCCAGGGGCTGCGCCCCGGCGATCTCGTGGTCGCGATCGGCCGGGTTCCGGTCGCCACGCCGCAAGAGGTGCAGCACAAAGCCACCGTCGCGGCGAAAAGCGGCACGAAGGATCTGTTGGTCGAGGTCAAGCGCGGCAGCAATTCCCGCTTCGTCGCCCTCCCCGCCGCCGGCGGCTAAGGCCGCCCTGGGCCGCCGGCTAAGGCCGCCCTGGGTGCGCTCGGCCAAGTCCGGCTAAGGTTCAGCTACTCGGCGGCGGCCATAGCCGGGGCTGGCTCGGGGGTGTGCAAGCGGCGGCGCAAGGCGGCTTCCCTCGCCTTGACCCTGGCAAGGTTCGCCTCCTTGATGTGGCCGAAGCCGCGGATCTCCAGCGGCAACTGGGCGATCTCGACCGCAAGCGGGTGATTGGCCGGGGTCAGCTGCGCGAGGATCTCGTCGATCACCGCCTCGTATTCGCCGATCAGCCGGCGCTCGGTTTGTCGCTCCGGGCTGCGCGCGAAGATGTCGAACGGGGTCCCGCGCAGCCGGCGCAGCTTCGCCAGCACCCGGAACACGCCCAGCATCCACGGACCGAATTCGCGCTTCTTCAGATGCCCGGTCTGCAAGTCGCGATCGCCGAGGATCGGCGGCGCCAGATGAAAGCGCAGCTGGTAGGGGCCCTCGAAGCGATCGGCAACGCGTTTGAGGAAATCGCTTTCGGTATAGAGCCGGGCGACCTCGTACTCGTCCTTATACGCCATCAGCTTGAACAGCGAGCGGGCGACCGCCGCGGTCAGCGCCGTGGCGCCGGGAACCGCGGCCGCTTCGGCGACGCGAACCCGCCCGACCCGCGCGGCGTAACGCTCAGCATAGGCGCGATCCTGGTAGCCGGTCAGAAACGCGACCCGGCGCTCGATCAGCTGATCGAGGGTTTCGGACAGCCGGTGGCTCGCCGGAAGTGCCGCTGCCGGGGTTGCCCGCGCCTCGACCAGCGCCGGATCGACGGCTTGGCGCCGCCCCCAGCGGAAGGCGCCGAGATTGAATTCGACGGCGACGCCGTTCAGCTCGATCGCCCGCTCGATCGCCGCCCCCGACAGCGGCACCAGCCCGCGCTGATAGGCGTAGCCGAGCATGAACAGGTTGCTTGCGATCGAATCGCCGAAGAGGCCTGTCGCCAGCCGGGTGGCATCGACGAATTCGGTGTTTTCGGGCCCGGTCGCCTCGGCGATGCTGCGTTCCAGGGCGCCCTTCGGGAACACCAGATCCGGGTTGCGGGTAAAATCGCCGGTGATGATTTCGTGGCTGTTGACGATCGCGCGGCTGTGGCCGGGTTCGAGCTTGGAGAGCGCGTCGGCGCTGGCCGAGACGACCAGATCGCAGCCGAGCAGCAGCCTGGCGTTGCCGGCGGCGATCCGCACCGCGTGGATCTCGCCGGGCTCGCGGGCGATCCGCACATGGCTGTAGACCGCCCCGCCCTTTTGCGCGAGCCCAGTCATGTCGAGGATCGTGCAGCCCTTGCCTTCGAGATGCGCCGCCATCCCGAGCAAGGCGCCGATCGTGACGACGCCGGTGCCGCCGACCCCGGTGACGAGGATGCCGTAAGGCTGGTCGAGTGCGGGATGGGCCGGCTCGGGCAATGCCGGCAGCCCGTCTTCGCCGAGCCCAACCTCGCCATGGGCGCCGGCGCGGCCCTTTTTGAGGCCGCCGCCATGCACCGTCACAAAACTCGGGCAGAAGCCCTCGACGCACGAATAGTCCTTGTTGCAGCTCGATTGATCGATTGCCCGCTTGCGCCCGAACTCGGTCTCGACCGGCACCACCGACAGGCAGTTCGAGGTCTTCGAACAGTCGCCGCAGCCCTCGCAAACCAGATCATTGATAAACACCCGCTTCGGCGGATCGGGGAAGCGGCCGCGCTTGCGGCGGCGGCGCTTCTCGGCGGCGCAGGTCTGGTCGTAGACGATCGCGGTAACCCCCGGGATCTCGCGCAAATCGCGCTGCACCTGATCGAGATCGTCGCGATGGCGGACCTCGACACCGGCGGCAAAATCGGCGCCCGGCGGATATTTGTCGGGTTCATCGGTGACGACGACGATCCGCCCGACCCCCTCGGCCGCGAGTTGCCGGGTCAGAATCTGCGGGGTCAGCCCGGTGTCGCTCGGCTGGCCGCCGGTCATCGCCACCGCGTCGTTGAATAGGAGCTTATAAGTGATGTTGACCTTGGCGGCGATCGCGGCGCGGATCGCCAGCACCCCGGAATGGGTATAGGTGCCATCGCCGAGATTGGCGAAAACGTGCCGGGTTTCGGTGAACGGCGCCTGACCGATCCACGGCACCCCCTCACCGCCCATCTGGGTGAAGGTCGCGGTCGAGCGGTCCATGAACTGCGCCAGGTAATGACAGCCGATGCCGGCCAGCGCGCGGCTGCCCTCGGGCACCTTGGTCGAGCTGTTGTGCGGGCAGCCCGAGCAGAAATAGGGCGTGCGGGCGAACGGCACGACGTTGCCGCCGAGCTGGCGCTCCTTGGCCTCCAGAAACGCCAGGCGCTCCTCAATCCGCGGCGAGGTGTGAAAGCGGGCGATGCGCTGGGCGATCACCCGGGCAATCTGGGCCGGCGTCAATTCGCCGTTGGACGGCAGAATCCAGTTGCGGTTCTCGTCGAACTTGCCGATCACCCGCGGGCGCACATCCTCGCGCCAGTTATAGAGCTGCTCCTTGAACTGGTTCTCGATGACCGCGCGCTTTTCCTCGACGACCAGGATTTCCTCGAGCCCTTCGGCGAAATGGCGGATGCCCTCGCGTTCGAGCGGCCATGACATCGCCACCTTGTAGAGGCGGATGCCGATCTCGGCGGCGTGCGCCTCGTCGATCCCCAGATCGTCCAGCGCCTGGCGCACGTCGAGATAGGATTTGCCGGTGGTGACGATGCCAAAGCGCGGATAGGGGCTGTCGATGACGATGCGGTCGAGCCGGTTGGCGCGGGCAAAGGCCAGTGCCGCATAGAGCTTATATTTGTGCAGCCGGTATTCCTGTTCGAGCGGCTGGTCGGGCCAGCGGATGTTGAGCCCGCCCGGCGGCATCTCGAAATCCTGCGGCAACACGATCCTCGTGCGTTCGGGCGCGATATCGACCGAGGCCGAGCTGTCGACCGTCTCGGCGATCGTCTTGAACGCGATCCAACAGCCGGAATAGCGCGACATCGCCCAGCCATAGAGGCCGAGATCGAGGATGTCCTGCACCCCCGACGGGTTCAGCACCGGGATCGAGGCGTCCATGAACGCATATTCGGATTGATGCGCCAGGGTCGAGGATTTGCAGGTGTGGTCGTCGCCGGCCAGCAGCAGCACCCCGCCATGGGGCGCCGAGCCGGCGGAGTTGCCGTGCTTGAGCGCGTCGCCGCTGCGGTCGACCCCGGGCCCCTTGGCGTACCACATGGCAAAGACGCCGTCGTATTTGGCGCCGGGGAACAGCCCCAGCTGCTGGCTGCCCCAGATCGCGGTGGCGCCGAGCTCTTCGTTGATCGCCGGCTGAAAGCGGATATGATTCTTTTCGATAAACCGGCGCGCACCCCACAAGGCCTGATCGAGCCCGCCCAGAGGCGAGCCGCGATAGCCCGAGATGAAGCCGCCGGTGTTGAGCCCGGCGGCAACGTCGCGCTGGCGCTGCAGCAGCGGCAGACGCACCAGCGCCTGGGTCCCGGTCAGGTAGACCCGTCCCCGGTCGAGGACGTATTTGTCGTCGAGCGTGACCGCCTTCAGCGCCATCGCGATCTCCCGAATCTGCTGCGCAGATAAAAGAGCAGATATAAGAAACGTAATGTTTGCATGGTGGTCGCTCAATGACCGGCGCAACCGAATCGAGAAAAGCAACGAACTGCCGCGGCAACCGGCTTTTCCGGCGGGATATGACCGGGCGAGCCGGCCGCAAGACAGCTCCGGCATCATCGCCGCCATGATCCGCATTGCGGCGGCGCCATTGCCGGAGTAATGCTCGACCGATCCCGATCCTGATGACGTCAGCAGGCCGCCGCCATGCTCGCACCCGCCCGTCGCCGCGAACCGTTCGATCCCGCTTTGCTGGAGGCGCTGCGCCAGCTTCTGGGCGAGCGGCTGTCGTTGTCGGCCGCGGTCTGCGCCCAGCACGGCCGCGACGAATCCTATCATCCGGCACATGCGCCCGATGCGGTCGCCTTTGCGCACACCACCGAGGAGGTGGCGGCGATCGTCAAGTTCTGCGCCGCGCGCAAAACTCCGGTCATCGCCTTTGGCACCGGCACCTCGCTCGAGGGCCAGGTCGCGGCACTCGCCGGCGGTGTCGCCATCGACATGACCCAGATGAACCGGATCGTGCGGGTCGGCGCCGAGGATCTCGACGCCACGGTCGAGGCCGGGGTGACCCGCAAGCAATTAAACGAGCATCTGCGCGACACCGGGCTGTTCTTTCCGATCGATCCGGGCGCCGACGCCTCGCTCGGCGGCATGGCGGCGACCCGCGCCTCGGGCACCAACGCGGTGCGCTACGGCACGATGCGCGAGAATGTGCTGTGCCTGACCGTGGTCCTCGCCGACGGCCGGGTCGTGCGCACCGCGCGCCGCGCCCGCAAATCAGCCGCGGGGTACGATCTGACCCGGCTGTTCATCGGTTCCGAAGGCACGCTCGGCATCATCACCGAGGTGACGGTGCGGCTCTACGGCATCCCGGAAGCGATTTCGGCGGCGGTTTGTCCGTTTGCGACACTGGACGGCGCGGTCGCCAGTGTGATCGAGACGATCCAGAGCGGGGTGCCGGTTGCCCGCATCGAGCTGCTCGACGATTCGCAGATGGACGCGATCAACAAATATTCCAAGCTCGACCACAAAGTCGCTCCCACGCTGTTTTATGAATTCCACGGTACTCCCGCCGGCGTTGCCGAGCAGTCCGAGACCGTCAAGGCGATCGCCGCCGACCATGGCGGCGCCGATTTCCGCTGGGCGACGACCGCCGAGGCGCGCTCGAAGCTGTGGCAGGCGCGGCACGACGCCTATTATGCCGCACTGGCGCTGCGCCCGGGCTCCAAGGGCTGGGCCACCGATGTCTGCGTACCGATTTCGCGGCTGGCCCAATGCATCGGCGAGACCAAAGAGGATTTGGCGCAATCGCCGATCCCGTCAGCATTGGTCGGGCATGTCGGCGACGGCAATTTCCACCTGGTTTTCATGATTGACCCCAATCGACCGGAAGAAATCGCCGAAGCGAGCCGGCTTAACGATCGCATGGTCGCACGCGCCTTGGCAATGGAGGGCACCTGCACCGGCGAGCACGGGGTCGGTTACGGCAAAATGGACTTCCTGATTGCCGAGCACGGCGAGGCGGTCAGCGTGATGCGCGCCGTCAAAAAAGCGCTCGACCCCGACAACATCATGAACCCCGGGAAAATCGTGCGAATTTGACCGCGCCGGCGCGCTGGACGGAACCAAATAAACCGCTTCACTGTTTACTTGACGATTGGTATTATAGCGTATCAGAAGAACGGGCTCGGGATGTTCGGGGGCGTCTTTTGGCAAGTCGCCCCACAGGAGCATCGCACTAGAGCCTTGACTCAACCCATCGCGCCTTTTGATGCGCTGCCAGTGTGCGCTGCATCGCCGGAAGTCTGCGCCAAAGAAATTGAATACAACACGCTAGAGTTACACCACTAGAGTTACAAACGAAGGTTCTTTCGCATGGAAAAATCAAGTAAAAGAGGGAAAATTCCCCAGCAGGATTGGCCATCGATCATCACCCGGTACGAGGCCGGCGAAACCCTGGCGAGCATTGCCCGCACTTATGACTGCTCGCCGCCGGCGATCAGCTACATTGTCAGTCGGACCAGGGCGCGCAGCGCTGCCGCTGAGGCGTTGGCCGAAACCGCGCCGCAAACTGCTCCGGGGGGAGCGGAACACCGCTTGCTCAAGGGATCCTCAGGCGAGATGCCCGCAAACAACATACCTGCCAATGAACAGCCGCATAACGAATTGGCCGACGAACCACGGACTTGCCGGCAATCCGGTGAGCGAAGCTCGGATTGTCGAGATCCCGGCCGGCCGGCTGCAACCGAACGGTCTCGATCGACACCCCGCAGCATCGCCGCAGCCAGCGACGCCAGTCGCCCATCGGCCGCCGCCGGAGGCCAATGGCGCGCTGTCGCGTCACGGTTCGGGACCCCGCGACGATCCGCCGCCGTCGAGCCTCGGCCACCGCCCGGCCGGGCCGGGCGGCGCGCCGCCGACCGGCGAGCAGCGGCGGACCTTGCACCTGTCGCTATCGCCAGGAAACGGGTCGCAAGCCAATGGCGGCGCGGACGGCGGCGAATTGCCGCCACGCCATTCCCCCGGCACCGCATCCGCCGGCCCGCAAGCCGGCCTGCAGGATCGAACCCCTTCGCGCCCGAGTGGAGAGCCGCAGGCCTGGGGCCAGCCGGCCCGGCCGGGTCCGATAGGTTCTCATCCGCCGACGGCCGCACCAAACCTGCCGCAGCCGGGCAATTCGCCGCCGGGTAGTGCCTTTCCGATCCAGCCGGCCCACCGCCCCGGCGAAGCGCCGCGCGGCAAGAATGGCGGGGCCTTCATCGACCGGGTGCTGCGCGAACGGGTCGACGGTGATATTGCGGCGTTCCTGGCGGCTTTCGACGCAGCGCTCGACAGCGATACGTCGGAGACCCGCACCGGCTTGCGCGAGGCGACCGACCGGCTGCTGCGGGCCGGCGCCCGCACCCGGATCGAGCTCGAGCGCCTCGAGGCCCGGGCACCCCTGCCGGCACACGACAAGATCGGGCAAACCACGCAGCCGCTATTTCGCCAACGCTGAGCCGCCCCGGCTTGATCGCCGAATTTGCCCCGGTTTGAACGGGCGCAATCGCCCCGCCCTCCGGCAAGCCGGAGAACGGGGCGGGTCGATCGATGGCGCGGGTGGCCCTAGCCCTGATTGGCGCCGAGGCTCATGCCGACATATTCGGTCACGCCATGCCGGTCGAGCAGCAGCAGCGCGCTCTTCTTCGCCGAATGGGCCGCCTCCTTTAATTTTGCCGCCGCTTGCTGCGGGCTATGCACCGGCTGCTGATTGATCGCGACGACCACATCGCCCTGGCTCAGGCCGACCTCGTCGGCAGCACTGCCGCTGTCGACTCCGGTGACCACCACGCCGTCGACATTTTTGCCGATGTGCAGTTCGTGGCGCAGCTGGTCGGTCAGCGGCGCCAGATGCATGCCCAGCGCGCTCGCTTGCGCCGAGCCCTGCTCTTCCGGCCCGCTGCTATTGGCCGAGGCCACCTGGCTGTTTTCGGGCAGCTCGCCGAGCTTTGCCTGAAGCTGGGTCTGCTGTCCGTCCCGCCACACGGTCAGCGTCGCCTCGCTGTGCGGGGCCTGCGCCGCGACCAGCCGCGGCAGATCATGCAATTCGTTGACCTTGTCGCCGTCGAACGACAAGATCACGTCGCCCTGCTTGAGGCCCGCCTTGGCGCCGGGGCTGTTCGGCGTGACCACGGCTACGAGCGCGCCGTGATCGCTCTTGAGGCCGAGACTGGCGGCAATCGCCGGCGTCACTTTCTGGATCTGCACGCCGAGCCAGCCGCGGCTGATTTTACCGTGCTCCTCGAGCTGCGCGACGATGTTCTTGGCCGAGTTCGACGGGATCGCAAAGCCGATGCCGACGCTGCCGCCATTGGGCGAATAGATCGCGGTGTTGATGCCGATCACCTGGCCCTTGAGATTGAACGTCGGGCCCCCTGAATTGCCGCGGTTGATCGGCGCGTCGATCTGCAGAAAATCGTCGTACGGGCCCTCGTTGATGTCGCGGCCGCGAGCCGAGATGATCCCGGTCGTGACCGTCCCGCCAAGACCGAACGGATTGCCGACCGCCATCACCCAATCGCCGACCTGGGCGTCGCTGCTGTTGCCGAAAGTGACATAGGGCAGCGGCTTGTCGGCCTTGATCTTGAGCACCGCGAGGTCGGTCTTGGGATCGCGGCCGACGATCCGCGCCGTATATTTGGTCTTGTCCTGCAGGATGACCTGAACCTTGGCGGCGTCGCCGACCACGTGGTTGTTGGTCACGACATAGCCCGAGGGATCAATGATAAACCCGGAGCCGAGCGCGATCCTCTGGACCTGGCCCGCCGGCGCCTGCGGAAATATCTGGCCCTCGCCGCCCTGGTTTTGCTGATCGAAAAAGCGGCGCAGCATCTGATCGAACGGCGAGTTGGGAAATCCTTGAAACGGCTGTACCTGCTCCTCCGACATCTGGTCAGCACCGCTCTTTTCGGTGACCGAGATGTTGACCACCGCCGGCAATACTTTCTTGACCAGAGGAGCAAAGCTCTGCTGCTGGATCAGTGCCACCGGCGCCGTCATCGTCTGCGGCGGCGGGGTCGTCGCCGGCGCCGGGCTTTCGGCCCAGACCATCGGCGCCAGCGCCAAGGTCGCGCCGAGGCCAAAGGCCGCGGCTGCGGTGCGGCCGCGGGTCAGCCGCGGCAGCCGGGGTTTGGAAGCGTGAGGGTCTGCCATTGTCGTCCTCGCATCGAAGGGTGGGTGCTCACGCCGGTCGCAGAGCGCGCAATGTGCGGGAGCGGGATCGCCGGTGAATGTAGGCCGACCATGTGACATCGGCCTTTCCTGGAGATTAATTCGCTGTAACCTCGGCCGTTCGGCAGCAGGGCGCAGCCCGGCCCAAGCGCAGAGGAGACAGCACCGTGAGCCGTTATCGCGAGATCACCGAGGCGGAAATGACCCCGGCCCAGCGGGTGGCGCACGACGAGATCGTCGCTGGCCGGCGCGGCCGGTTTGGCGGTCCGTTCCAGCTGTTGATCCGCGCCCCGGAAATCTGCCGCCACGCCGCGCGGCTTGGCGAGCATCTGCGCTGGGGCACTTCCTTGCCCGACCGGCTCTCCGAGCTGGCGATCATCACCACCGCGCGGTTCTGGCGGGCGCAATACGAATGGTTCGCGCACGCGCCGCTGGCCGAGAAGGGCGGCGTTCCGCATGACGCGGTCGAGGCGATCCGCCGCGGCGAAACCCCCGATCTCGCGCGGCCGGACGAAGCCCTGGTCCATCGCATCTGCACCGAATTGTTTCGCACACAGCGGCTATCCGATGCGAGCTTCGCGGAGGCCATCGCCACCCTCGGCGAAACCGGCCTCGTCGAAGTGATCGCGATCATCGGCTACTACACCATGATCGGAAATACCCTGAACGTCTTTCGAGTTCCGGTCCCGGAGGGCGAAACCCCGCCTTTCGACGAATAAAAAATTCACGCGGCCTGCGGCAGCCCGCGCTCGAGCAATTGGGCGAGCCGGCGGGCAAAGGCCGGCGGGTCCGGCAGCTGCTCGCCCTCGACGATCCGCGCCTGGTCGAGCAGCAGCCAGGCAAATTCCGCCAGCTGGTCCGAGGCGCCGCTGTCGCCGACCGTGGCCGCCAGGCGCTCGATCAGCTTGTGGCGCGGGTTCAACTCGAGGATGCGCTTGGCCGTGTTGTCGAGCTGGCGATGCTGCTTCAAGAGGCGCTCGAGGTGCATGTCCATGTCGCCTTCATCGGCGACGAGGCAGACGGCGCTGTCGGTCAGCCGCTCGGAGCCGCGCACGTCCTTGACCGCGTCGCCGAGCGCCAGTTTGAAGATCGCGATCAGGCTCGACAGCTTGGCCGGCGGCGCCGGCTGTTCCGCCGGCTTGTCCTCGTCGGCCGCGATCTTGTCGAGATCGACCCCGCCGCGGGTCGCCGATTTGAACGGCTTTTCCTGGTAGGCGCCGATCGCCGGGACCCAGAATTCGTCGATCGGGTCGGTCAACAGCAGCACCTCGACACCGCGCGCGCGAAAGCCTTCGAGCTGCGGGCTGCGCCTGGCCACTTCGAGATTGTCGCCGGTGATCGTATAGATCGCCTGCTGCCCCGGCCGCATCGCCGCGATGTAGTCGTCGAGCGATAGAAGCCCGTCGCGCGCCGTCGAGCGGAACCGCGCGAGGCCCAACAGCGCGTCGCGCTGCTCGCGGTCCTCGTACAGCCCCTCCTTGACCACGGCGCCGAAATTGTCCCAGAACTTGGTGTATTCCTCGGGCGTGTCGGTGGCCTTCTTGCCAAGCTCGGTCAACACCCGGCGGGTCAGCTGCTGCCGGATCTTGGCCGCCAGCGGGTTCGATTGCAGCATCTCGCGGCTGATATTGAGCGGCAGATCCTCGCTGTCGACGACGCCGCGCAGAAAGCGCAGATAGGCCGGCAGCAAATCGGTCCCCTCGTCGGTGATGAACACGCGGCGGACATAGAGCTTGACCCGGCTCTTGCGTTCCGGCTCGAACAGGTCGAACGGCTTCTGCGACGGCACGAACAACAGGCTCGTATATTCGAGAACGCCCTCGGCCTTGTTGTGCAGGGTCAGCCACGGGTCGTCGAAGCTGTGGCCGACGTGGTGGTAAAACTCCTTGTACTGCTCCGGCGTGATCTCGGATCGGGGCCGGGTCCACAACGCCGAGGCGGTGTTGATGGTCTCGTCCTTGCCGCCTTCGCGGAGCACGATCGGCAAGCCGATATGGTCGGAATAGGTGCGCACGATCTGCCGCAGCCGAACGGGATCGAGGTATTCGTCCTCGCCCTCGCGCAGATGGATGATGATCGCCGCACCGCGCGCCGCGTCCGGCTGTGGCTCGATCGTAAATTCGCCCTTGCCGTCGGAGACCCAGCGCCAGCCCTCGGCCTCGCCGGCCTTGCGCGCCACTACCTCGACCCGGTCGGCGACCATGAAGGCCGAGTAGAAGCCGACGCCGAACTGCCCGATCAGGCTCATATCCTTACGCGCGTCGCCCGACAGCTGGCTGACGAACGCAGCGGTGCCGGAGCGGGCGATGGTCCCCAGATTCTCGATCAGCTCGTCCCGGCTCATGCCGATGCCGTTATCGGCCACACTCAGGGTGCGGGCGGCTTTGTCGGGGGTCAGCACGACGCGGTAGGCGCTGTCGCCCTCGGCCAAAGCGGGCTCGGTCAGCGCGGCGTAGCGCAGCCGGTCGCACGCATCCGAGGCGTTGGAGATCAATTCGCGCAGAAAAATCTCTTTTTCGCTGTAGAGCGAATGCGCGACGATGTCGAGAAGGCGGCTGACTTCCGCCTGGAAGCTTCTGGTTTCCTGGGTCATTGATCTGCCGTCGCGATGATCATTAACGCGCCGAGCATATGTGGCGAAATCGCTGCCGGCGCAAGACCGGCAGCGACGCCGCGAGCCGCCCGAATCCCCCGAATCCAGGCTCGATCGGGCTGATCGATTTGGCCCCCAAAGGTGCAGCCGCCCCATCCCCGCCGATCGGGAGACGGCGCGGGCGCGGCGTCGCACCAAAGCGCGCGCGCAAGGTTTGCCCTTGCCTTATCGCCGCCGCCGCCCGATACCTTACGCCATGGCTATGTTCAGCCCCGCTCCGCGGCTTGTCGCGGTCCTCGGGCCGACCAATACCGGCAAGACCCACCTCGCCATCGAGCGCATGCTCGGCCACAAGAGCGGGATGATCGGCTTCCCGCTGCGCCTTCTGGCGCGTGAGAACTACGACCGCATCGTCAAGCTCAAGGGTGCGCGGGCGGTGGCGCTGATCACCGGCGAAGAAAAGATCCTGCCGCCCAACCCCTCGTATTTCGTGTGCACCGTCGAATTGATGCCGCTCGACCGCCCGGTCGATTTCCTCGCCGTCGACGAGATCCAGCTCTGCGCCGATCCCGAGCGCGGCCACGTCTTTACCGCCCGTCTGTTGCACGCGCGCGGCCTCGCCGAGACGATGCTGCTCGGCGCCGACACGATCCGGCCGCTGATGCGCCGGCTCGCCCCCGAATTCGAGCATGTCGGCCGGCCGCGCTTTTCGACCCTGTCCTATACCGGCCACAAAAAGGTGACCCGGCTGCCGCCGCGCAGCGCCGTCGTCGCCTTTGCCGTCGCCGACGTCTTTTCGCTGGCCGAGCTGATCCGCCGCCAGCGCGGCGGCACCGCGATCGTGCTCGGCGCGCTCAGCCCACGCGCGCGCAACGCCCAGGTCGCGATGTTCCAGGCCGGCGAGGTCGACTACCTCGTCGCCACCGACGCGATCGGCATGGGCCTCAACATGGACCTCGACCATGTCGCCTTCGCCCGCACCGCCAAGTTCGACGGCCGCGGGCTGCGTCGCCTGACCGCCGCCGAACTCGCCCAGATCGCCGGCCGCGCCGGGCGCCATATGAGCCATGGCACCTTTGGCACCACCGCCGATGAAGGCCCGCTCGACCCCGAAATCGTCGAGGCGATCGAAGCCCATCGTTTCGATCCGTTGACCCGGCTCAATTGGCGCAATACGCGGCTGCGCTTCGATTCGGTCGGCGCGCTCCTGAAGAGCCTCGACGAGCGCCCGCCCCTGCCCGGCCTCATTCAGGCTCGCGAAGCCGACGACCACCGCGCCTTGCAGGCGCTCGCGCGCAATCGCGAGGTGGCCGATCTCGCCGGCCACCGCGGTGCCGTGCGGCTCTTGTGGGAGGTCTGCCAGATCCCCGATTTCCGCAAGGTGATGAGCGACAGCCACGCCCGGCTCCTGGCCCATATCTTCAAGCACCTTGCCGGGCCCGAGGAGCGGCTGCCCGCAGCATGGGTCGCCGGCCAGATGGCCAATCTCGACCGCACCGACGGCGACATCGACACGCTGATGGTGCGCATCGCCCATACCCGCACCTGGACCTACATCACCCATCGCGCCGATTGGGTCGAGGGCGCCACGGCCTGGCAGGAACGCGCCCGCGGCATCGAGGACCGGCTCTCCGACGCGTTGCACGACCAGATCACCCAGCGCTTTGTCGATCGCCGCTCGGCCTTTCTGGTACGCCGCCTGGCCTCGGCCGATGCGCTGCTCGCCGCGGTGTCGGCGGCCGGCGAGGTCCGGGTCGAGGGCGCCTATGTCGGCCGGCTCGACGGTTTGCGCTTTGTCCCCGACGCGATCGACGGGGTCGAGATGCGGATGCTGAACGCGGCCGCCAACCGGGTGCTGCGCAGCGAGGTCGCGGCCCGCGCCCAATTGCTTGCCGCCGACGCCGACAGCGCCTTCGCGCTCGACCCAACGGGCGTGCTGCGCTGGCGCGGCGGGCCGGTCGGCCGGCTGGTCGGCGGCGAGCGGATGCTGACCCCGCGGGCCGAGCCGCTCTCCGGCGACTTCATCGAGGGCGAGGCGCGCGAAAAAATCCGCCAGCGCCTCGGCGCCTTTGTCCGCGCCGAAATCGAGCGCCGGCTCGCACCGCTGTTCGCCGCCTCGGCCTTGCCCTTGGCTGGGCTCGGGCGCGGCCTCGCCTTTCAGCTCGCCGAGGCGCTGGGCGCCTTGCCCGCGAGCGCGGTGGCGGCCGAGGTCGCCGCCCTCGACCCGGCCGACCGCGCCGCCCTCGGCCGGGCCGGCGTGCGCTTTGGCCGCAACAGCGTCTATTTCGAAAACCTGCTGCGCCCCGAGGCCATGCGCTTTCGCGGCCTCCTGTGGGCGGTGTGGCACGGGCGGGAGATGCCGGGGCTGCCGCCGGCGCGCCGGCTCGCCAAGGCGATCGAAATCGATTCCGAGCTGCCGGCGTCGTTTTACGCGGCGCTGGGCCTTTTTGTCGCCGGCCACCTGGGGTTGCGCCCGGATCGGCTGGAACGGCTCGCCGCCGCGGCGCGACGCTTGGCCCGGGAGGGTCCGTTCGCGGCCGACGCGCGGCTCGCCTCGATCGCCGGGATCGAGCCCGACAGACTGCGCCCGCTGCTTGACCGCGCTCGGCTATCGCGCGGTGATCGATGCCGGCGCCGAGACTTTTATCGCCCGACCGCGCCGCCGCCGCGATCCGGCCGGGCAAAGCCGTCCGCAGCCGCCGCGGGAGGGCCATCCATTCGCCAAGCTGCGGCAACTGAAGCTGGCTTGAGCGCCGGTGCCACCGGGTGCGAGGCGCCGGCCCGACGGCTCGACCAATGGTTGTGGTTCGCGCGGCTGGCCAAGAGCCGCTCGCAGGCCGCCCGGCTGTGCGCCGCCGGCGCGGTGACGGTCAATGGCAGCGCCGCGCGCAAAGCCAATCACCTGCTGCGGGTCGCCGATCTCGTCGTGCTGCCGCAAGGGGCGGTTCGGCGCACGGTCCGGGTGCTGGCGCTCGGCAGCCGCCGCGGCCCGGCCGCCGAGGCGCGGCAGCTCTACGATGAAACCGCCGCCCCGGTGCGCCTCGCCGAACTCGCCCAGGCCTGGGAGCCCCTCTTAGCCGCAAGCGAGCACGATCCCCACCACTGAACCGCGCGCCACCCTGCGCGGCCTCACTCAACCGGGTCGCCCGCCAGCCGGCGCCAGGGCGCGCCGTTGCGCTGCCGGCGCCGGCCGCTATGATCGCCTTATGCCGACCGCTCCGCCGCCGCGCTTTCACTATCGTCTCGGCCTCAATCAGCCGGTCGGCAGCCCGACGCAACAGCGGCTGGCCGAGATGGCCGAGGCGATCGGCCGCGAGACCCAGGGCGCGTTCCGGCTCGAAGTGTTTCCGGAAAGCCGGCTCGGCCCCGACCCCAAGATGCTGGCCGATCTGCGACAGGGCGCGCTCGAATTCTTTGTCGCCGGCGCCACCCTCGGCGATCTGGCGCCGACCAGCGCGCTGCCGCTGCTGCCTTTTGCCTTTGCCCACTCGACGGCGGTGTTCGCCGCCCTCGACGGCGGGCTCGGCGAGCGCATTCGCGGCGAATTGGCGCAACACGGCCTGCATGCGTTTCGCCATTGCCTGCAGAACGGGTTTCATCACCTGACCACCAGCACCCGCCCGATCGACACCGCCGCCGATCTTGCCGGGCTGAAGATCCGCAGCCCCGGCGGCGCCATCGCCCGCGACTTCTTCGAGACCTTCGGCGCCGAGGCCGGCTATGTCCCGTTCAGCGGCATGTACGAGGCCCTGAAGGCGCACCGCTTCGACGGCCAGAGCGACCCGCTCGGCGTCGTCCTGTCGCTGAAGCTCTACGAGGTGCAGGGCCATCTGAGCCTGACCCGGCATTGGTGGTCCGGCTTCACGCTGATCGCCAATGCCGGCGCCTGGGCCGCATTGCCGGCCGAGATTCAGCGGGTCGTCGAGGCCAATGCCGAGAAAGCCGCATTGCTGCAGCGCCAGGACACCGAGGCGATCAATCTCGCCGGGGCCGAGGAACTTGCGCTCCGCGGCATGATCGTCAACACCGCCGACCCCGCGAGCTTTCGCGCCCGGCTCGGTCCATTCTACGCACGCTGGCGCGAGCGGGCCGGCCCCGACGCCTGGCGGCTGCTCGAAACCTATTCGGGCGCGATCGGCGGCTAAAGCTGCTCGATGCAAACCTGGCGCGGTCCAGCCCCGCCGCTCCCGGTCAGCGGTTGCGAAAGGCGGGCTTGCGCTTGTCGATAAAGGCGGCCATGCCCTCCTTGCGGTCCGCGGTAGCGAAGGTCGCGTGGAACAGCCGCCGCTCGAAGCGCACCCCCTCGGCGAGCGTCGTCTCATAGGCGCGGTTGACCGCCTCCTTGACCATCATCGCGATCGGCCGCGACATCTGGCTGACCCGCTCGGCCACCTTGACCGCTTCGGGCAGGAGGTCCGCGGCCGGGACGACACGACTGACGAGCCCCGCCCGCTCGGCCTCGGCGGCGTCCATCATCCGCCCGGTCAGGCACAGATCCATCGCCTTCGCCTTGCCGACAAAGCGGGCGAGGCGCTGGGTTCCGCCGGCGCCCGGCATGGTGCCGAGCTGGATCTCCGGCTGGCCGAAACGCGCGCTATCGGCGGCAATGACGATGTCGCACATCATCGCGATCTCGCAGCCGCCGCCGAGGGCAAATCCGCCGACCGCGGCGACCACCGGCTTGCGGCATTGCCCGACCCGCTCCCAGCCCTTGGTGATAAAGTCCTCGAGATAAATTTCGGGATAGCTCTTCGCGACCATTTCCTTGATGTCGGCGCCGGCGGCAAAGGCCTTGTCGTTGCCGGTCAGGACGATCGCGCCGATCGCCCCGTCGGCTTCGAGATCGTCGAGGGCGGCGGCCAGCTCGGCGATCAGTGCCGCGTTCAGCGCGTTCAGCGCCTGCGGCCGGTTCAAGGTGACGATCCCGACCGCCCCGCGGCGCTCGACCAGGATGTTTGGACCGCCTGATTTCTCGCTCCCTGATTTCTCGCTCCCTGATTTCTCGCTTCCTGATTTCTCGCTCATCCCGTGGCTGCCTCTCACCGCTGGCGTTTCGCGCAAAAGAATGTCGAGCGGCCGGACTGGACGATGCGGCGCACCCCTTCGGCGCAATCGCAGCCGGGGCAGGGCTCGCCCTCACGCCCGTAGACCGCCCAGCGATGCTGGAAATAGCCGAGCTCGCCATCGGCCTGCACATAGTCGCGCAGCGAGGAGCCGCCGGCCTCGATCGCTTCGCCGAGCACCGCGCGGATCGCCGCGACCAGCCGCTCGGCCCGGCCGCGGCCGATCGACCCGGCGAGCCGGCGCGGCGACAGCCCCGCGCGATAAAGCGCCTCGCACACATAGATGTTGCCGAGCCCGGCGACGATCCGCTGATCGAGCAGGGCGGCCTTGAGCGAGGTCAGCTTGCCGGCGAATTTCGCGGCGAGGTAGGCGCCGTCGAACCCGGCTTCGAGCGGCTCGGGCCCGAGCCCGGCCAACAGCGGGTGGCCGCCGGCCTCGCCGCGCCGCAGATAGTCGAGGGTGCCGAAACGGCGGGCATCGTTGAAGCGGACGACGGTGCCGTCGTCGAGGGTCAGCACCACGTGGTCGTGAGGCACCTCGGGCTGCGATGCGTCGCCGGCGGTGATCCGCCCCGACATGCCGAGATGCAGCAAGAGCAAGCCATCGGCGTCGAGCTCGACCAAAATATACTTGCCGCGACGAGCGAGCTGGCCGATCAGCGCGCCGGCGAGCCGCTCGGCCAGGGCCGGCGGAAACGGCCGGCGCAGATCGGCTCGGCGCAGTTCGGCGCGCACGATCCGCCGGCCGCTCATTTTGAGCGCCAGCCCGCGCCGCACGGTCTCGACCTCAGGGAGTTCGGGCATCGCCGCTCGCCGCCGGGTTCGATCCGCTCGCCGCGCACCGGAAACCACCCGAGGCACAACGGTCGCCTCGCGCCTCGGCAGCGATCGGCCGGCTCATCTCCGGCTCATCTCAAAGGGGCTGCAATTCGCCGAGTATCGTCGGGATCAGCTCCGATACCGTCGGGTGGATGTGCATCGCCCGCTGCAGCACCGGATAGGGCGCCTTGGCGTACATCAGGTCGAGGATGCAGTGGATCGCCTCGTCGCCGCCGGGACCGAGGATCGAGGCGCCGAGGATTTCCTTGGTATCGCCGTCGACGAGGATGCGCATGAAACCCTGGGTCTCGCCTTTTTCGATGGCGCGTGCAACCCGGATCATCGGCCGCTGCCCGGCCAGCACCCGTCTGCCGCTGGCGCGCGCCTCGGCCATGGTCATGCCGGCGCGGCCCAACGGCGGATCGATGTAGAGCGCGTAGGCGGTGACGCGGTCGCTGACCCGGCGCGGGTCGTGGTCGAGCAGATTGGCCGCGACGATCTCGTAATCATTGTAGGCGGTGTGGGTGAAGGCGCCCTTGCCGTTGCAGTCGCCGAGCGCCCAGATCCCCGGCACATTGGTGCGCAACTCGTCATCGGCCTCGATATAGCCGCGCTGATCGAGCTGCACCCCGGCCCGGTCGAGCCCCAGATCGTCGGTATTGGGCCGCCGGCCGACCGCGAGCAGCAGGTGCGAGCCGGCGATCTCGGGTGCGCCCTCGGTACAGTTGGCCCTGGCGACGACTTCGTCGCCCTTGTTGGCGAAGCTGATGCATTCGGCGTTGAGCCGGACCGCGATCCCCTCCCGCTCGACGATCTGTTGCACCGCCGCCGACACATCCTCGTCCTCGTGCGCGATCAGCCGGGGCGCCCGCTCAATGACCGTCACCGCGCTGCCGAAGCGCCGGTAGATCTGGGCGAATTCGAGCCCGACATAGCCGCCGCCGACGACCACCAGATGCCGCGGCAGGAAATCGAGGTCCATCATCGACGAGTTGGTCAGATAGGGCACCTCGCCGACGCCGGGCCAGCCCGGCACCACGGCGCGCCCGCCGACATTGAGAAAGATCCGCTCGGCGTTGAGCCGCTCGCTGCCGATCTCGACTTCGCGCGAAGACAATAAGCGCGCATGGCCGCGGTAGAGCGTGCAGTTGGCATTGCCTTCGAGCGCCGCGGTCAGGCCATCGCGCGATTGCGCCACGACCGCGTCCTTGCGCGCCTTGACCCGCTTCATGTCGACCGCGACCTCGCCGCCGATCGAAACCCCGTACTCGGCCGCGCGCCGCACGGTCTGCGCCGCATAGGCGCTCGCCACCAGGGTCTTGGTCGGCGTGCAGCCGGTGTTGACGCAGGTGCCGCCGACGAGCTTGCGCTCGGCGACCGCAACCTTCATCCCGGCCCCAGCGAGCCGCAACGCCAAGGCCGGCCCGGCCTGACCAGTGCCGATCACGATCGCGTCATAGTCGGGCATCGCCGTCTCCAGGACCGAACCGCGGGAACCCGACCCCGTTCGTCTTGTCGCCGACCGTCATGGCGCGCCCAGCCAATGCGTCGTCGTGGCGCCCCGGCGCGGCTCCTCGGCGCGGCTCCTCGGCAATGACGCTTCCGCCGCGCAAATGCACGCTACTTAAGCCGGGGCGAACAGGTCGGGCGAGGCCGTCGGCGGCGGCAAGATCGGCGCGGCCGGCGTGGCGAAAGCCGCGTCGTGCTGCAGTGTCGGCAACACCCGACCGGCGAAGAGCCGCATGTTCTTTTCGGCATCGCTGTGCGGGATGCCGCCGAACGAGAATTCGGTGACGACATGGTCGGTGCCGGTCACCCGCTGCAATTCGGCGATCTGGCCGAGGCAGTCCTCGGGGGTGCCGACGATCTGGATCTTGACGTAGAACTCGGTGGCCCGGACCCGTTCTTCCTCGTCCTGCAGCCTGGCATAGGTCTTGGCCATCTTGCCGTAGGTCTCGTAGCCCTTGACCGTGGCGAGGTGGCCGTCGGAGAAATGATAGTGGTTGTCGATCGACTCCCACTTCTTGCCGAGCCATTGCATCGCCCGGTCATTCGCCTCCCCGCGGCTCTCGGCGCACGAAACATTGGTCAGGATGATCGGCGGCGGCGGGTTGTGGCCGACGCTCTTGGCGATCTCGCGATAGGCGACGATGTTTTCCGCCGCCTTCGGCCATTCGTTCTGCATCACCACCAATATGCCAAAGCCGAGCTTGGCCATGATCTCGGCGGATTCCGGGCTGACTGACGAGGCGAAAAAGCGCTCCTCGGGATGCGAGATCGGGCGCGGCCGGATCGCCGTCTTCGGGATCTGGTAGAACTCGCCCTGCCACTCGAATTCGGGCTCGGCGAGCGCCTTGCGGATCAGCTGGGCTGCTTCGGCAAAGCGCGGCCTGGCCTCGCCCATCGGAATCCGGAAGCCCGCATATTCGACACTCGCCGCCCCCCGGCCAAAGCCGAAGAGACAGCGCCCGCCGCACAAGATGTCGAGGAGCGCGATCTCCTCGGCGACCCGCACCGGGTCGTGCCACGGCAGCACGATGACCGAGGTGCCGAAGGTGATCCGCTTGGTGCGCCCGGCGAAATAGGCCAGGAGCTGCAATGGCGCCGGCGACATCGCGTAGCCGGTGAAGTGATGCTCGAGCGCAAACAGCGAGTTGAAGCCCAAGGGCTCGGCGAGGTCGCCCATCGCCAGATGGTCGCCGACCACCGCCGCATCGATACGTCCGGGCTCGGACAGCATGTTGAGCGCGATGCCGACTTTCATGATTGCTCTCCCTAGTAAGGGTTCACCACAGAGGCACAGAGATGGGTATTGTCATCACCGCAAGGGATCCAGAGCGCACGGCCGAGCGCTTGCAACCCTGGGTTCCCGCTTTCGCGGGAATGACGAATTTGTGTTTCTCCGTGTTCTCTGCGCCTCTGTGGTGAGATTAACTTTTACTTGGCGCGTGCACGGTACCACGGATGCGGCTGGCCCGGCACCTTGGCGCGCAGGGTGTAGACCGAAGTCCGCGCGGTAAAGAAGATCGTCTTCAGGTCGGGGCCGCCAAAGGCGAGGTTGGCCGGGACCTCCGGCGTGCGGATGATGCCGAGCCGCGAGCCGTCGGCCGCGAACACCCAGGTGCCGCCGGGGCCGGTGCAATAGACCCGGCCCTCGACATCGACCTTCATGCCGTCCGGCACGCCGTCGGTCTCCACCGACGACATGTCGGCGAAGATCCGCCGCTTGACCATATTGCCGGCGCTGTCGAGATCGATCGCGTGGATGTATTGGGCGTGGCGGGTATTGGCCACATAGAGCACCCGCTCGTCGGGCGAAAACGCCAGCCCGTTCGGATACTCGAACTCGGCGACGAGCCGGCTCGTGCCATCGGGGTTGACCGCGTAGACGCCGGAATGCGGCAATTCCTTATTGGCGAGCGGCACCCGCAATCCCGGGTCGGTGAACCAGATGCTGCCGTCGGACTTGCAGACGACATCGTTGGGGCGGTTGAGCCGCTTGCCCTCGTAGCGATCGATCAAGACTTCGCTGCGGGTGTCGTCGGACCAGCGGGTGAGCCGCCGGTTGCCGCCCTCGCAGATCACCAGGCGTCCCTGCAAGTCGAAGGTCGTGCCGTTGCCCTCGCCGGTATTGCTGCGCAGGGTTTGCGGCGTCTGCCCCAAGCGCAGCCGGTAGAACATGCTGGCCCGCACATCGGCGAAATAATAAAAGCCGTCGGGGTGCCACAATGGCCCCTCGGTAAAGACAAAGCCGGTCGCCGGCCGTTCGGCAGCCGCCGTTTCCAGCACCGCATCGAGCCCTGCCATCATCGTCCCTCCCGCTTGGTGAACCGGTTCTGGCCCGCAGAGCCTAATCCCGGTCCGGCCGGCCTGTCCAACACCGCCGGCCAAGATCCGGCGCGGCCGACCCGAACCCGGCGGCGATCTCACCCGGCGGCGATCTCACCCGGCGCCGACCTCAATCGACGGCGGCAATCGCCTCGATCTCGATCATCGCGTCCGGGTCGGCGAGGCGGCTGATCTCGACCGTCGTGCTGGTCGGCGTCGCCGGCCCGAAATAGCGCAGCCGCATGTCGCCATGCTTGGCGAATTCCGCGTAATCGGTGACATAGGTATTGGTCTTGACGATGTCGGCGAGGCTGGCGCCGGCGGCTTCGAGGCAGGTTTTGATGTTTTGCCCGACCTGCTCGATCTGGGCGCGCATGTCGCCCTTGCCGACCAGATTGCCGTGTGCGTCGCGGGCCAGCTGGCCGGCGACGAAGATCATCCGGCCACTGCCGCTGACCGCGACGACTTGAGTATAGGCGGGCTGCCCGGCGCGAATTACGACATGCACGCCCTCGGGCTGAATCTTCTCGCGTCTGATCGCCATCTCGTCCCTCCTGTGGCCGGCGCTCGGACGACTGAGAGGCCGGGCCGGCTGTTCTCCCGCTGCGCAATCTTCGCTAGCATAGATCCCAGCGCTGCGTCGCGGGCAACCCGCCCGCCAAAAACCGCTAACCCAGCGAGGGTTCGATGTCACTCGTCAATCTGCGTCACGGGATCTTTCTGCCGCCGTTCCATCCGAACGAGGAGAACCCGACCCAGTGCCTGGAGCGCGACCTCGAGCTGATGGCGTGGCTCGACAAGCTCGGTTTCCAGGAAGCCTGGATCGGCGAGCACCATTCGGCCGGCTACGAGATCATCAGCTCCCCCGAAATCTTCATCGCCTTTGCCGCCGAGCGCACCCGGCACATCCGCTTCGGCACCGGCGTCGTCTCGCTCCCTTATCACCATCCGATGATGGTCGCCGACCGCATCGTCCAGCTCGACCACATGACCCGCGGCCGGGTCATGTTCGGCGCCGGGCCGGGCCTCCTCGCCTCCGACGCGATCATGATGGGCATCGACCCTTTGACCCAGCGCGACCGCATGGCTGAGGCGCTGGACGCGATCCTGCGCCTGTTCCGCGGCGAGACCGTCAGCGAACAGACCGACTGGTATACGATGGCGGGCTGCCGGCTGCACCTGTTGCCCTATACCAAGCCCCATCCCGAGGTCGCGGTGGTCAGCGCGATTACCCCGTCGGGCGGCCGGCTCGCCGGCAAATACGATCTCGGCATGATCTGCGTCGCCGCGACCAACCCGTTCGGCTTTGACGCGCTCGGCTCGAACTGGCAGATCGCCTGCGACGTCGCGGCCGAACAAGGCCGCCAGATGAACCCGAGCCGGCTTCGCTTGGTCGGCCCGATGCACCTCGCCGAGAGCCGCGAGCAGGCCTTCGCCAACGCCCGCTTCGGCTTCGAGCGCTATCTGGGCTATCTCAACAACAACCAGCCGCGCTTTATCGTGCCGGCGGGAGAGGATCCGCTCGAATGGTTTATCGAGAACCGCTATGGCGTGTGCGGCACGCCCGACGACGCGATCCGATTGATCGAACGGCTTTATGAGAAGCAGGGCGATTTCGGCGCATTTCTGCAGCAGGCCCATAACTGGGCCGATTTCGCGGCGACCAAGCGCTCCTATGAGCTCTACGCGCGCTATGTGATGCCGCATTTCAGCCGCCTCAACGAGAGCCGGGCCGCCTCCTACCAATGGTGCGGCGACAATCGCGACGAGTTCAGCGCCAAGCGCCAGGCCGCCGCGCGCGCCATGTTCGACAAGCACGAGGCCGAGCAGGCCGCCGCCCGCTCGTCGCGCGACGGCGCCGCGCTGGGCCGCCCCGCCCGCGGTCGCGAAGCGTGGTAAGGGTTGCGCCCGCCGGCTATTCTGTTACGCGGCATGCAGCGCCGAGCTTGACGGCGTGCGGTCGATCAGGGCCGCGTGCTCGTTCCGAGCCGCATCTTTGTAACAAATCGGCGGAGCCCGTGTTTGGATAGTAGCCGCAGCACATAGGACCAGCCAATGCCTCCCAATTTTCCGATTGTCGGCATCGGCGCTTCGGCCGGCGGGGTCGAGGCTTTGGGCGCGTTTTTCCGGGCGATGCCGGCCGACAACGGCATGGCCTTTGTGGTTGTGACCCACCTTCCTTCCAATCGCGAGAGCCTGCTTGCCGAGATCCTCGCGCGTGCGACCGAGATGCCGGTGCACGACGCCAGCGATGGCGAGGAGGTCGAAGCCGAGCACGTCTACGTTCTGCCGGCCGGTGCGGCCCTGACCATCGGCGGCGGGCGGCTGCGGCTGCGCTGGACCGGGGCTGACGAGCACGAGCGTGCCCCGATCGACATCTTTTTCGCCTCCCTGGCCGAGGACCAGGCGGAGCATGCGATCGGCATCGTGCTGTCCGGCGGCGGCAGCGACGGCACCCTCGGCCTCAAGGCGATCAAGGAGCATGGCGGGTTGACCGTCGCCCAGGGATCGAACACGACGCGGCCGCGCTTTGCCGACATGCCGTCGAGCGCGGTCGCCGCCGGGTTTGTCGACCTGTTGCTGGGGGTCGAGGAAATCCCGCAGCGGATCATCGACTATGTGCGTCACTGGGGCCGTCTCGATCAGCAGCCGCCGAGCGATGCGCTCTCCAAAGTCTATGGGCTGTTGCGCGCCCGCACCGGGCACGATTTCAGCGAATACAAGGACCGGGCCTTTATGCGCCGGGTGCAGCGCCGCATGCAGGTGCTGCAGATGACGCAGCTTGACGATTACGTGGCCCGACTGCAGAGCGACCCCGACGAAATCGCCGCGCTGTTCCGCGACCTGTTGATCGGGGTCACCGGCTTTTTTCGCGATACGGCGGCGTTCCGGGCGCTCGAAACCATGGTCATGCCTCGGCTGGTGCAACAAAACGGCGCCGATGGCGAGGTTCGGGTGTGGGTCCCCGGCTGCGCCACCGGGGAGGAGGCCTATTCGATCGCGATGCTGCTGCGCGAGCAGATGGATCGCGCGCAGATGCCGCCAAAGGTGCAGATCTTCGCCACCGACATCGACGCAGCCGCCGTTGGCGTCGCCCGGGCGGGGCGATACCCGGCCAATTTGACGACCGAGATCTCGCCCGAGCGGCTGCGACGCTTTTTCATACCGGAAGGCGAAAGCTATCGCGTCGCCAAGAGCTTGCGCGAGATGTGCGTGTTTTCCGCGCACAGCGTGATCCGCGACCCGCCATTCTCGCGCCTCGACCTGATTTCGTGCCGCAACTTGCTGATTTACCTCAAGGCCAGCCTGCAGGAGCAGGTATTCCCGCTGTTTCATTATGCGCTGCGACCGGCCGGTTACCTGTTCCTCGGGTTTTCCGAAAGCATCTCGCGCTACGCCGAGATGTTCGTGCCGATCGACAAGAAGAGCCGCATCTTTCAACGCCGCGACCTGGCCGCGCAGCACCCGCCCCCGCGCCTGCAGTTCTCGCCGGCGGCGCGGCGCGAATTTGCCGTCTCGGAGATCGGCGGCAAGCCGCCGCAGCGGCCCGACCTGCTGCGCAAAACAGCCAATACCATCATCGAGCATTTCGCCCCGACCTTTGTGATCGTCGACGAGTTCGGCGCGGCGCTTTATTTCTCGACCGGAACCGGCAAATATCTGCAGGCGGCGGCCGGGCCGCCGACCCGCGACATCGTCGCCATGGCGCGGCCGGGATTGCGCGCCGATCTGCGCGCGGCGCTGCACCAGGCCAAGGAGTCCGGCCGCAAGGCTACCCGGGAGCGGGTCACGGTGCAGATCAATGGCGGGGTCCAGATGATCAGCGTCGTGGTCGAGCCGATCACCGAGGGCAGGGAAACCGCTTTCGGCGTCGTGTTTCTCGATCACGGCCCGCTCGAAATCCGCGACGAGACCGGCGGCGAGCGCCATGCCGGCGAAGACGGCACGATCCAGCAGATCGAGCGCGAGCTGCAGGAGACCAAGGACCGGCTGCAATCGACGATCGAGGAGCTCGAGGCGGCCAATGAGGAGTTCCGCTCGGCGAACGAAGAAATGATGTCGGTAAACGAGGAATTGCAGTCCAGCAACGAAGAGCTCGAAACCTCGAAGGAGGAACTAGAGTCGGTCAATGAAGAGCTGCAGACCGTCAACGGCGAGCTCAGCTACAAGATCGACGAACTGGACCGCGCGAACAGCGATCTCTCCAATCTGTTTCAGAGCACCCAGATCGCGACCATCTTCCTCGACGGACATCTCGCGATCCGCAGCTTCACTCCGGCGGTGACCAAGCTGTTCAATCTGATCCCGACCGATCGCGGGCGGCCGCTGACCGACATCGTCAGCCGGGTCGCCTACCCGGAGCTCGAAGCCGATATCCGCACCGTGATCAACGGCGGCGAGCCGGTGGAGCGGCCGGTCAGCGTCGCCGGCGCCAAGAGCCATTACCTGGCGCGCGTCCTGCCCTATACCGGCGGCGACAATAAGATCGATGGTGTGCTTTTGACCTTTGTTGACGTGACCAGCATCCTTGCCGCCGAAGAGCAGCAGAAGGTGCTGGCGGCCGAACTCAGCCACCGCGTCAAGAACACCCTCGCCGTCGTCTCCTCGATCGTCGAGCGCACCTTGCCGGACGATGCGACCAAAGCCGATCTGATCGGCCGCCTCCATGCCTTGGGGCACACCCACGACGTCTTGTCGCAAGCCGGCTGGAGCGAGGCGCCGCTGCGCGAACTGGTGCTGGCCGAGATGGCGCCCCACAGCGCGGGTGGCGACAGCGCCGACGTGACCGTGACCGGGCCGCCGGTTCTGCTGAAGCCGCAGGCCGCCCTGCTGCTGACCCTGGTGCTGCACGAGCTGTCGACCAACGCCGCCAAATACGGCGCGCTGTCGGTGACCGGCGGCCGGGTCGAGATCGCCTGGAGCATTGCCGGCAATCAGCCGCGGCACCTGCAACTGACCTGGAAGGAAACCGGCGGTCCGCCGATCGAAGCGTTGACCAAGCGCGGCTTTGGTACGGAACTGATCGAACGCGGCGTCCGTTTCGAATTGCAGGGCGAAGCAAAGCTCAGCGTCGTGAACCACGGGCTCAATTGCCTCATTATTATCCCAGAGAATCAGGAATACTTCACCATAGCGATAGCGCCCGAAAATAATGCAATGAAGGATGCAGCATCGTGACAGATGTTCTTCAGGGCGTCAAAGTGCTGATCGTCGAAGACGAATATCTGGTCGCCTCGTTGATCGAGGACATGCTGCTCTTTGCCGGATGCGTCGTCTGCGGGCCGATCCCGCGGCTGGCGCCGGCGCTCGACGCCGCCAACAACGAGGCGTGCGACGCGGCGGTTCTCGACATCAATCTCGCCGGGCAGTGGAGCTACCCGGTGGCCGAGGCATTGTCCCGGCGCAACGTGCCGTTCGTGTTTGTCACCGGCTATGGCGCAAACACGATGCCGGCCGAATTCGCCAACCGCCCGCGCGTCCACAAGCCATTCAGAATGAATGAATTGCTGACGGTGCTGTCGAGCATGGTGTCGGCCTCCCGCGCCCATTGACCTGCCGGCTTCGGTCGCGGCCGCGCCCATCGGGGTTTGGCCGATCGCTCTTCCGCTGTACATTTGCCGACGCGGTGGCAGCCGAGCGGGATAAACATATGCGGACAGGGGCAGACTACCGGCAGTCGTTGCGCGACGGGCGACGGGTCTGGGTGATGGGCGCGGGCCTCGTCGACGACGTCACCACCCATCCGGCGACGCGCGCGATGGTTGATGAATACGTCGCCTGGTACGACCTCTTGCGCGACCCGGCGTGGCAGGAGACTGCACTTCGGCCGGCCGACAACATCCCCTGGGCCTATGTCGCGCCGCGAAGCGCCGACGACCTCGCCGGCATGGGCCGGTTCTTTTCGGCGACGACCTTCCTGTCGGCCGGCAACATCACCCATACCCCCTGCTATGGCCAGATGATCGCGCTCGGCATCCTCGCCTCGACGCAGGAGCAGGGTGTCTCGGCCGAAGAGGTCGCCAATGCCGGCCGCTACCGGGCGATGATCGCCGAGACCGGGCGGTTTTTGACCTTTTGCGGCGGCGCCCCGACGATCGGCACCCGAATGCGCGAAAACCCGGCCGAGCGGGCCGCCTTGCAGATCGTCCGCGAGACCGACGCCGGCATTGTCGTGCGCGGCAAGATCGGCATGCATACGAGCCCGGCCTACGCCGAAGACGTCTATGTCGGCAGCGTTTCCGGGCTCAAGCTCGGCGATCATTTCGCCAGCTTTATCGTGCCGGTCGCCGCCCCCGGAGTCACCATCCTGTGCCGCAAGATCGCGGTGCGCGACCCCAACCCGTTCGTGGCGCCGCTTTCCAGCCGCTTTGACGAGCTCGACGGCCAGATGTGGCTCGACGACGTGGCGATCCCGTGGGAGCACGTCTTCCTGCTCGGCCAGTCGCCCGAGCCGGTGGTGCGCTGGCTGATCTGGCACCATCTTTACGGCTGGCTCGCCAAAGCCGAATTCACCCTCGGCCTGGCGCTCGCCTTGTCCGATGCGATGGGGCTCGCCCGACACCCGCAGACGATCGACTATCTGGTCGATCTGACCGCCGAGGTGCAGACCGTGCGCAGCTGCCTGGTTGCCTGCGAGCGCGACCCGCGCTTTACCGCCGATGGCTGGTGCGTCCCCAACCACGCCCATCTCGCCGCCGGCGGCTTGGCGATGCTGCGCGCCCGCCCGCGGATGGCCGAGATCTTGCGCATTGTGCCCGGCTCGTCTTTGGTGGTGGCGCCGTCCGACCGCGACCTCGCCGCCCCGGAGGTGGCCGACGGCCTCGCCGAATTGTTTGGCGGCGGCGGCTACACCGCTTTGCAGCGCGCGGCCCTGCTGCAGATGGCCTGGGACCATGTCTCCTCGGCGCTCGACGGCCGCGAATTGGCGTTCGAGCTGCATGCCAGCGGCGGCATCCCGGCCTGGCGCGGCCGGCTGCGCCACGCCTTTGCCGGCTACACCGACCTCGCCAACCGGGTCGCCGGCTCGCTCGGCATCGCGATGCCGCCGATCGACCTCGACCATTTGCGCGAAATGCCCTGGGCGCCGCGCCGTCCGGTGACACCACCGCTGCCCGGCGGCAAGCTTTAGTCTATCCTCGCCGGCCGCGGCCGCAGATGAGGCCGCCACGACGGGGGGTAGCAAATGATGCGCAGGGCACCAAGCGGACGGCTTTGGGCGGTGGCGGCGGTACTGATGCTGGTGAGCGGCGCCGCCGTAGCGGGCACGCTCGACCACATCGCCCAGACCAAATCGCTGCGCATCGCCTATCGCCGCGACGCCCCGCCGTTTTCCTATGACGGGAAAGGCGGACAGCCGGCCGGCTTCATGGTCGATCTGTGCCGCGCCGTCGCCAAGCAATTGGCGGCGCAGCTGAAGCTGCCGGCGCTCAAGCTGGTGTACGTCCCGGTAACTGCGGTCGACCGCTTCGACGCGATCAGCAAGGGCAAGGCCGATCTCTTGTGCGAGCCGACGACCCAGACCTTGTCGCGGCGCGAGCAGGTCGATTTCTCGATCCCGACCTTTGTCGACGGCGCCGGGCTGTTGATCCGCAAGGACGGGCCGCACAGCCTGAAGCAGCTCGCCGGCAGGAAGATCGGGGTGCTGGCCGGCACCACGACCGAAGAGGAATTGCGCAATACCCTCAAAGATAACGGCATGACCGCGGATGTCATCCCCGCCGACACCCATGAAGACGGACTGGCGATGCTCGACAGCGGCAAGATCTCGGCCTATTTCGCCGACCGATCGATCCTGGAGTTTCTGGCGCAGAAGAGTGCCGCACCCGACAAGCTGCTGCTCGCCGACAATTACCTGACGATCGAGCCATATGCCTTGGCGCTGCCGCATGGCGACGAAAATTTCCGTCTCGCCGTCGACCGGGCGCTGAGCCATATCTATCGCTCGGGCGCGATTGCCCAGATTTTCAGCGTTACCTTTGGCGCCAAGGCCAAGCCCAGCCGGATGGTGCAGACGCTTTACCTCATTGCCGCGCTGCCCGACTAGGAACGCACGAAAAACCGCCGAACAACGCGCTGGAGTTCACGCCGCGCTTGCGCCTCGCCGCAGTCGCCGACGACAATAGACCGACAACGACCGGATCCGGCTGCGTTTGCATCCGTGCGCCATGCGCGCCGGTGCGGCGTGGCCACGGCGCCGCCGCTCGACAGCGTACGACGACAAGTACGCGCCGGCGACGTCTGGCGGATACCGGCCGGTTCGGGTTTTGGACGGCGGGAGGATGCATCGATGGATCGAGGGGGTGCCGCGATAGCGCGGCCCGGCGGGTTGCGGGCGATCAGCCGTTATCAGTGGCTGGTGTTTTTCGTGGTCTGGCTCGGCTGGACCTTGGATGCGGCCGATTTCGGCTTGTATTCGTTGGTATTGCGCCCGGCTCTGACCGAATTATTGGGCGGCAACCCGACCATGGCCCAGATCGGCCGGGTCGGCGGGCTGCTCAGCATGGCGGGGCTGCTCGGCTGGGCGTTCGGCGGCTTCCTGTTCGGCATCGTCGCCGACTATATCGGCCGCATCCGCGCTCTCGCCTACAGCATCGTCCTTTACAGCGTCTTCACCGCGCTGCAAGGCCTGTCGCACGGGATTTGGGATTTTGCCATTTACCGTTTCATCGCCGGCCTCGGCACTGGCGCCGAACTGATGGTCGGCATCCCGCTACTGGCCGAAACAATCAACGAGAAGCACCGGGCCAAGGTCGCCGGCTTCATGATGACCGGCGGCGCCGTCGGCACCTTTCTCGGCGCCTGGGCCTACGGCCTTGTTGGCGGCTATGGCTGGCGCGTCGTCTTCTTTATCGGCGTGGTGCCGGCCATCCTGCTGGCGCTGATCCGCCGCCGCATGATCGAACCCGATCGCTTTGCCGCGGTGCGGGTCCGCCGCCAAGCCGTCAGCGCCGGCCGCCGGACCGACGCGGACGATCGCGAGTTCATGCGCTTTGTGCCGATGCAGCTATTCTCCCGCGAGCACCGCTACAACACCTTGGTCGGCCTCTTGTTCGGACTGGGCTCGCTGCTCGCGATCTGGACCACCGTCATCTGGCTGCCGACCATCCTGTCCTTGATGGTGCAGAAAGCCGGGGCCACCGGCGCCGCCGCGGTGCCGTTCGTCAGCCGCGGCGTCATGCTGTGGAGCCTCGGCGGGATCTTCGGCTATATCGGCTTCGGCTTTATCGCCGATCTGATCGGCCGCCGCGCCACCGTGATCTTTTACAGCGCCGGGACCATCGCCGCCGGCCTGACCCTCTATCTCGGCCTCCAGGCTTACCACCCGTGGTATCCGGTCGTGCTGCCGATCTTCGGGTATTTTGTGTTCGGGGTGTTTTCGGGCTATGCGATCTACCTGCCGGAGCTGTTCCCGACCCATGTACGCTCGACCGCGGTCGGCTTCTGCACCGGCAGCGCCCGGATCATCACCAGCTTTGGCCCGCTGGTCGCCGGCATCATGGTCGGCGCCTTTGGCGGCAGCTTCAACCGGGTGACGGCGTTCATGACCTGCTTTGCCGTCCTCAGCATCGTCGCCATGCTGCTCGGGCGCGAGACCAAGGGCCTGTTGCTGCCCCGTTGATTGCCGGAAGTCTCGAACCACCGGCCAGGCTGTGGTCAGCCGGGCCGCTCTGCCTGTAGACTGGCCCCGGGCACGAAACCAGTCGAAGGGAGGGCGGCCATGGCGCTCGAAGTCAGGCGGATCGTCACCGGGCACGACGCGAACGGCAAGGCGATCGTCACCACCGACGAGCGGCTCGCCGCGGTGCCGCGGCTCAACCGCCCGCACATCGCCGGCTGCGAGATCTGGTCGACCGACAAGATGCCGGCCGACAATTCGGCCGAAGCCGACGCGGCGCAGCGGGCCGGGTTCGTCAAGCGCTACAATTATGTCGGCAGCGGCCAGGGCACGGTGATCCGGGTCACCGAATTCGCCCCCGGCGCGCCCAAATTCATGCACCGCACCGAGACCGTCGATTACGCGATCCTGCTGTCGGGCGAATGCGATCTCGAATTCGACAGCGGCGAGATCGTGCATATGAAGCAAGGCGACATCTGCGTGCAGCGCGGCACGATGCACGCCTGGGTCAACAACGGCAACGGCCCCGCCGTCTTCGCCTTCATCCTGATCGACGCCGAGCCGGCAGAGGTCAATGGCGAGGCGCTGCGCACGATTACCCGGTGCGGTGAGCGACCGCGATGCCGACCCTGCATCCGCAGATCGTCCAAGTGCTCGACGCCATGGCCAGGGCCGAGCTGCAAGCCGATCGAGGCGTTGACGCCGGCCGCCGCGCGCGCGCAGATGGAGGCGACCGCGCGCTCCCGCAAGGCCGAGCCGTTGCCGGTCGCGCGCAGCGAGGAGCGGCTGATCCCCGGCCCGGGCGGCGCCCTTCGCCTGCGCCTTTACTGGCCGCCTCCTGCCGACCCTCGCCGGCGCGCGGCGGCGTCCGTACCGGCGATCCTCTACTATCATGGCGGCGGCCATGTGATCGGCAGCCTTGACACTCACGACCTCGTCGCCCGCAATTTGTGCGCCGGGGCCGAGGCCGTGGTCGCCTCGGTCGATTACCGCATGGGGCCGGAGGATAAATTCCCGGCGGCGGTCGAGGATGCGTTCGCCGCCCTCCAATGGGTCCACGAGAACGCGGCGAGCCTCGGCGCCGACCCCGTCCGGCTCGGCGTCCACGGCGACAGCGCCGGCGCCAATCTCGCCGCGGTGGTTGCGCTGATGGCGCGCGACGCCGGCAGTCCGATGCTGCGGCTGCAATCCCTGGTCTACCCGGTCGCCGACTACACATTTTCCGGCGCCAGCTATGGCAAATACGCACGCGGCTATGGCGTCCTGACCGGCGAGGCGATGGCCTGGTTCCGCGATCATTATCTGCGCTCGGCGGCCGACGCCGAGGATTGGCGTGCCTCGCCGCTCAAGGCCGCGAGCCTGGAGGGCGTCGCTCCGGCGATCGTCATCACCGCCGAATGCGACGTGCTGCACGATGAGGGCGAGAGCTATGCCGCGGGGTTGCGGCAGGCCGGGGTCGCGGTCGAATACCAGGAATACGCCGGGATGATCCACGGCTTCCTCGGCATGGTGCCGGTGGTCGACGACGCGCTCAACGCCCAGCGCCAAGTCTGGGCCGCCTTCAAGCGCGCCTTCGCCTAGTTCGCCAAGCCGCGCGATCGCCCGATCCAGGCCCGGACGTCACCGGCCGATCACCAGCCAATCACCAGGCCGCGTCGAGCAGGGTGCGGACCACCGCCGGCCCATCAATCTTGCGCGGATTGGTGTGGATCCAGCGGTCGTGCATCGAATTCCGGGCGATCAGGTCGAGCTGATCCTCCCGCACCCCGACATCGCGCAATCGAGTTCGGCAGGCCGAGCCCGGCGATCAGCGCGCCGACAATTTCGGCGGCGGGCTCGCCCGGATGGCCCAGCGCCTCGCTGACGCGGGCCTGCTTATCGGCATTGACCGGATGGTTGAAGCGCAGCACATGCGCCAGCATGATGCATGAGGTGTAGCCATGCGGCACGTTGGCGGTGCCGCCGAGCACATGGCCGATGCCGTGGCTCGCCCCCTTGGCCACCCCGGTTTGCGAGCCGACCATCGACATCCAGGCGCCGATCTGGCAGTCGAGCCGCGCGTCGAGATCGTCGGGGTCGGTCTTGACCGCCGGCAAGCCGCGGCCCAGCAGCCGCAGCGCGTGATAGGCCGCACCCTCGGACAAAGGCTGGCCGTTCGTCGAACAGATGTCCTCGACCGCATGATCGACGGCGCGGATGCCGGTCGACAGAAACAGCCATTCGGGGGTCGGCCGGCTCGCCGCCGGGTCGAGCACGACCGTGCGCGGAATCATCAGCGGATGGCTGAAGCTCTCCTTGACGTGGCGCCGGGTGTCGGTGCAGCCCGCGCCGGCCGAGAACTCGCCGGCCGACAGCGTGGTCGGGATCGCGATCATGCGCACCCCGGGCGGCGCGACCGCGGGGCGCTGCGCCGTGCCGTCGGCGGCGATCGTGGCGCGGAAATCGTCGAGCTGCTCCGGCGCCGTCACCCCGTTGCCGAGACAGAGGCCGACCATCTTTGCCGCGTCGGTGACCGAGCCGCCGCCCAAGGTGACGATTAGATCGGCGCCGGCCTCGCGCGCCATATTGGCCGCGGCGACGACATCGTCGCGCGGAGTATGCGCGCCGACCCTGGCGAAGAGCCCGGCAAAGCGGTTGCCGAGCATCTGCCGCAGCCGCTCGACAAGGTCTGTCTCGCGCGCCAGGGTGCCGCTCGCCAGCACAAAGACGGCGCGGGCGTCGAGCCGGTCGACCTCCTGCGCCACCGCCTCGGCAAAGGGCGTGCCGAAGACAACATTCTCCATCTGCGGAAAACGGTAGGCGCCATTCAGCATCGTTCTTCTCCTCCTGATTTATTAGCGCTGATGTCGATTTGGTTTGGAGTTGCCAAGATTACACTATGACCGGATTCCTTGAGAACTCGGAAGTTCCCGGTTGTTTCAAACGCGGTACGATGTCGAGGATCTACGTATATTATTATGATACGATGGCCACCCCGGGTGTAATGCTCTTGAAGGTGCTGCGCGACCATGGATATTATTGGCGGTCCGAAAGGATTATAGAAATAGCACACGAGGTCGCTGTTCGGTAGCTCGAACGTCGCGGCATCGCCTCGTACCGAGCGAACCGCCCCGGCGCGAATCGCGTCGGGCGCAAGCCGGGCGACATTCCGGCATGCAATATCATGAAGCTCTGTCGAAAATTCGATGCCGATTACATCTTTGAATGGAAACCCGGCGGCTACAAGAAGCACTCGACCCTTGCCCGATCCGAAATCGATCAGCGAATACTCTTGATAGTCGATATTTAGTTGACTAAACGCGGTTTGCGCTGCTTCCCAGCCGCTGGGCTGGTAGCGGACCGCGGATCGAGCGGAAACGCAGTCGGCCACATCGAGGCTGCCGACCTCGCGAACCCCGGAAGTGTCGGTGCCATATTTTTCGTCCAAAGGGTCGATTCGGGGTGCGCCGGCAGGCGCATGCCTCAGATATCGAACTTGGTATGCACAATTGAGCACGGCGAGAGTAAAGAAGCGGATCGGTCCGTGCCGGCGCCAAAGGGATTTCAGCCGTGACAACCGTTTGAGCATGATGCGACCCGACCTTAATCGCTGGGAGAGTTTGAGGCGAGCTCTCAAGAAGACGGCAGTCACGCTATTAGGGCCATACCGTTTCAACCGCATCTACCGATTAAGCTCGCTTCCTGCCGAACCGCCGATGCCGGCGAGCATCAGTTGTCAGCGTTTGGAAGGATCAAGCCCGACGGCAATGGAAATCTCGCCGGAACTTCGCGATCGCTTTTGGTACGGCGGCGACGACGCATACGGCTATGGATTGTTGCTCGATGGCAAGCTCGCCGCTGTTTGCTGGTTTTGGGGACCTCGTCGCTTCAACGACCCCCTCCTCTGGCTGCTTAACGAGAACGAAGCCATCTTGGTCGATATCGTTACTGAAACGCGTTATCGCGGCAGAGAGTTGGCTCCTATCCTGATCAGGTACGCGTCTGCCAGCATGCATCGGGCAGGCTGGGACCCGCTCTACACCTGGATGTGGCATAATCATAGCGCCTCCTATCGAGCTTTCGAAAAGGCCGGATGGAATCAGATAGCCTGGGTGCTTGAAATTCATCCTTTCGGTAAAGCTTGGCCGCTCCGGCTATGCTGGCGCCGTTCGCTCAGGCGCAGCGGCGAGGGCGTCGCAAAGTCTCCACCGGCGGAACCCTGACCGATCTCAGAAGTTGGCGGCCCCGCAACTTCGTCTGCGAAACTGGCCGGGATCATCCGTCAAGCTCGTCGGATCAGCCGACGCACCCTCGATTTGACGTGCAGGCGATCGAGCATTCCGCCGATCGCGGCAGAGGTCTGGTCCATCCCACGATGGAGCAGGATCAGCGACGTCGACATCAACCGCGCGTTGATGACGTACACATCGGCGCACAGATGGCTTGCCGTCGAAAACAATTCCTTGTGTTGACCCTCGCCTTCGGTGAAGTCGAACAGCAAGAAGCGCCGCTCGGCAAACAGGCGTTCGAGAGCCAGCATTTGCAGGACGGTGCCGGGCGACAGAGACGCGGTTGCCGGGTCGTAGCCGAGGTGATCGTAAAGCGCTACGCCCTCTTCGACCGGGCAGTAGAGATAGCTGATCGGTTCGCCGTTCAGAAAGAGCAAGTAGGCGCGAACCCTGTCGCCGCGGGCTAATGCTTGTGCGGACAGGAGGAATTCATTGGTCGCCGGCAGCCCGCGCCGCAACAACCGCTCTTGATAGGTTTTGGCCGACAAATCACGGGCGATCCGAATGAACTCTGTGATCTGCTCCAGCGTGCGATATTCTCGCAGGTCGATCTTACCCTGCGAGGCGTCGATGAATTTTCGCAGCTTGCGCTTCAGGCCCGAGCGTGTCTTGCCGGAAAAGCTCGCCATATAGTGTTCGTAGCTGCCGGTGAGATCGACCGAAAAGCGGCGGTACTGGCGCGGCGCATAAAGAATGGCGCCGCCCCGCCGCCGCAGCACCGGCAATCGGTTCGCTATTGGATGCGACCCGACGACATAACCTGCCGCTCCGTCGAGCGAGGGCGGCGGCTCCGGCACCTCCTCGACACCTAAAGGGTCTTCTCCCAGCCGGGCGCTGCGCCGATAGAGCGTCAGGTTTGCCTGCGCGAGGGTGATGTCGCCGATCTGAAATTTGAACGGAACCGGGCGGCGCTGCCAATTTTGATCCGGCACCCTGGCATCTCTCTTTGCAGATAGGGAAGCAAATTACGGATAGGGAAGGCAAAGCTGCTGGTCCGTTCGACAATCGGCAACCCGGACTGCGCTGCAGCACTCGCCATTTCCCGATTATGCTCGCGATTGCCCGCCGCCAATGCTGGATGATACCGCAAAATCTGCTATTTGTGGCATCCGGCTGGACCGGGTGCGGACGCCATCGCGGTTTGCGCTGACATGAGCAGACGACAAGACCCTCGCAAGACCACGGTGGTGCTGACCGTCGACACCGAGCCGTCCGTCGCCGGAGCGTTCTTACCAACCGGAAACCACACTCCGCTGATCGACGAGCGGGTCGCCGGCATGGTCGAGGGCAAGAGCCAGGCGCTGGGCTTTGTCGTCGAGACGCTCGCCCGGTACGGCCTGACCGCGACCTTCTTTGTCGAGACGGTGCACATTCACTATTTTCCCGAGCGGGCGATGGGCCGCTATGTTGACGTGTTGCTGCGCGCCGGCCAGGACGTGCAGTTGCATCTGCATCCTGGCTGGCTGTCGTTCAACGACGGCAGGGTCGATCGTTCGCATCTCGTCTCCGACTACTGCCACGAGCTGGAGCCCGGCCGGCTGGCCGAGCTGATCGGCGAGGGTGCCGAACTGCTGCGAACCTGGACCGGAACGCGGCCGGCCGGCATGCGCGCCGGCAATTTCTCGACCTCGCTGTCGGTCTTCGAGGCGATGCGACAGGCCGGCCTCAGCTGTGCGTCCAACACCTGTCTGGCGCTGCACCGCCCGCCGGAGCCGGAGCTGGCGGTGCGCGGCGGGGTCCATGAGTTTGCCGGCATTCGCGAGCTGCCGGTCACCTGTTTTACCGATACCGGCCCGGTCGGGCGCCGCCGATTGCGGCCGATGCAAGTCACCGCGCTGACGGCGCGCGAGCAGATCACGCTGCTCAACGCCGCATATCAGCATGAAAACCCGGTTGTCGTGATTGTCACCCACCCGTTCGAGTTCATAAAGAAGCGGGATTTCCGCTATACCGATTTGCGGCGCAATCGATTGATCCAGGCGCGCTTCCGGCGGTTGTGCGCGTTCTTGTCGGAAAACCCGCATAAATTCGAGGTCGCGCCTCTCGCAGTCGCCGCCAACCTGGTCGACCCCAGCCAGGTCTGGACCGAACTGACCGGGAATGCGTGGAACTCTGTTGTTCGCGCCCTGGCCAACGGGGCAAACGACCGTCTCCACTTCGTCTAGCGGTCCGATCGTGACGCTTGGTTCCCAAGCGTCGCGTAATCGGACCACCAGATCAAAGCGCTGGTGGTGCGATTCAGCCAATGGACGGGACCGTCCGTTGGCATCGCACCACGAGCGTCACCGCCTCGGTTCTGCTCTCCCTCCCCGCGCGGGGAAAGAGAGCAGAGCGGGTCATGACAAATCGCCGAGCTTGGAGCTTACATCGCGGCCATGCGGCTGGCGCGGCGCTTGGCCAGCGGCGTCGCCGGCTCCACGACCGGCGCCGGCTGGATCCGCTTGGTCGAGCGCGGCAGGGTCCAATCCCACTCATCCGCGCCCATCTGGTAGTGCCGATTATTTTGCGACGGGTTGCGGTTGACCATGTGGCGGTTGTAGAGCGGGTGGGTGCAGCTGCGCACCTCATGCTCGATTGTGAACAGGTGCTTGCCGGTCTCGAGGCAGACGATGTCCTGCCAGCGGTACTGGTACTGATCGCTTTCCTCGGTGATCAGGCCGCGCTTTTCCAGTTCGTCATGCGGGCCGGAGAATTCCTGGGCATAGACCTGCAGGTGGTGGCCGTCGAAATCCGGCAATTTCCGGTCGGTCTCGCGGAAGATCAGCTCCTGCCGCGGCCCGGTGCTGACATGGGCGGCGCGGCCCTCGCCGTTTTCCTTGACGCAGGCTGGCGTGTAGAAGATTTCGCGATAAAACCGGGCGATCCCGTCCGCGGCCCCTTCCGGCACCGTGAACTCGACATAGGGCATGCCGAGATTGATCGCGCCGAACCGCTCCTCGTCGGGCTCGTAGAGGCGGAACTTGTTGCCCCACGGGCAGGTCGCCTCGACATAGGCGTTGTGCTGCTTGCAGTCGAACTTGGTGTCGGCGAGCTTTTTCTTGGCTTCGCCGAGACGCTCGCACAGCTCCTCGAGCGACGGCACGACGAGGCCGACATGGCCGCGCAGCACATTGGGCTCGCCGGTCGGCAGGTGGAACTGGCTATTGCCGACATTGACCCACATGTTGTTGGTGCCGGGGAACATGAACGGGTCGCGGGTAAACCCGAGCGCCGACAGGTAGAACTCTTGCGCCAGCCCCTGATTGTCGATCCTCAGATTGACATGTTCGAGACCGACCAGATTGCCGAGATCCTCGGCGGTGCGGTCATAGAGTTGTTGCGCCATTCGGGCCTCCAATGTTGCCGGTCGGCGGCGTGCCGCCCGGCCCTGCGGTAAATCCACGCGCAGCTGGGCGGCGCGGCCTACCGTCGCCGCCTCGTCGCTCGCATGCGCCGCCATCAAAACAGATTTTCGAACCTCTCGTCCACCGGCACGCGATAGCCATTGGCAAGAGCGTTGGTTTCGTTGGCCATTCCGACCACCGCCAGTAATTCCGCGAACATCTGCGGCGTCATCCCCTGCTTCTTCGCCGCCGCCGAATGCGACGCGGTGCAATAGGCGCAGCCGTTCGAGGCGCTGACCGCGAGATAAACCAGTTCTTTGGTCAGCGGGTCGAGCGCCCCCGGCGCCATCACCTGCTTGATGCTCTCCCAGGTGCGGCGCAGGCTCGGCGGGTCGTTGGCCAGCGCCTTCCAGAAATTGTTGATCCAGTCGGTGCCGCGCGTGGCCATGATGTCGTCGTAGACGGCGCGCACCTCGGCGCTCGCCTCGGCATATTCGATCAGCGGGACCATCGTCATCGCTCGCCTCCCGTCTCGGCGCGGGCCAATTCGCGGCCGAGTCTTCCGGACAGGAACAGCCCGAGCATGCGCATGTCGCTCAACAGCGACCAGCCCGGATGGCCGAAGGTCTCGGGCCGGTTGTGCTCGAAAGCCAAATGGCCGAGCCAGGCCAGCGCGTAGCCGACAAGCGGTGCGGCGACCAGCCAGCGCCAGTCGCGGGTGACGCCGGCCAGGACCAGCGCCGCCAGCCCGAACAGGCTGCCCACATAATGCAGGGCGCGGGTGCGCGGGTCGCGATGCGCGGCCAGATAGCGCCGCCAGAATTGGGGATAGGTCATGACCCGGGGCGTTTAAGGAGCCGGGGGCGCTTGCAAAGCCGGGGGCGGCATCGTAAGTCAGCAGCCATTCCTCACTCCTTTTGGCTGCGGAGTCGCACCATGGGCTTCAAAGTAGCGGTGGTCGGGGCCACCGGCAATGTCGGCCGCGAAATCCTGACCACGCTGGCCGAGCGCGACTTTCCGGCCGACGAGGTCGTGGCGCTGGCTTCCTCGCGCTCGCTCGGCAAGGAGGTCTCGTTTGGCGAGGACGACATCCTTTCGGTCCAGAACCTCGACACCTGCGACTTCCACGGCATCGATATCGTGCTGTCCTCGCCCGGCGCCAAGGTGTCGGCCCAATTCACGCCGCGCGCGGTCAAGGCCGGGGCGGTGGTGATCGACAACACCTCGTGCTTCCGCATGGAGCCCGACGTGCCGCTGGTCGTGCCCGAAGTCAATCCCAAGGCGATCGCCGGCTATCAAAAGCGCGGCATCATCGCCAACCCGAACTGCTCGACGATCCAGATGGTGGTGGCGCTGAAGCCGCTGCACGATCTGGCGCGGATCAAGCGGGTGGTGGTGGCGACCTACCAGTCGGTGTCGGGCGCCGGGCGCGCGGCGATGGACGAGCTCTTCAACCAGACCCGCGCGATCTTCGTCAACGACCCGGTCAAGTCCGAGCAATTCACCAAGCAGATCGCCTTCAACGTGATCCCGCACATCGACATCTTCATGGATGACGGCGAGACCAAGGAAGAATGGAAGATGGCGGCCGAGACCCGCAAGATCCTCGACCCGGACATCGCGGTCAGCGCCACCTGCGTGCGCGTCCCGGTGTTCATCGGTCATGGCGAGGCGGTCAACGTCGAGTTCGAGCGCGCGCTCAGCGCCGACATGGCGCGCGCCGCCCTGCGCCGCGCCCCCGGGGTCAGCGTCGTCGACCACCGCGCTGACGAAGGCTACGTGACGCCGACCGAGGCGGCCGGCGAGGACCTGGTTTATGTCAGCCGCATCCGCCGCGACCCGACCGTGCCCTACGGGCTCAATTTCTGGGTGGTGGCCGACAATCTGCGCAAGGGTGCCGCACTCAACGCCGTGCAGATCGCCGAAATCCTGGTCGCCGAGCATCTCGGCGGCAAGCGCGCCCCGACCCGCTCCAACGTCGAGCCGTTGCGCCGCAAGGCCGGGTGAGGTTGGCACCGTCGGCGGCAGGCGACTCTGCGGGAAACCGAAGGATCATCATCCCGAAATCGCCAGAAACAGATCGCGCCATTCTGGATTGTGCGCTTCGATCAAGCGGATCTTCCAATCCCGCCGCCATTTCTTGACAGCTTTCTCGCGACTGATCGCGGCAGTAGGATCCTCGTACACCTCAAACCAAACCAAGCGGTCGATGCCGTATTGTGCAGTAAAACCAGGAACGACCTTCGCCTTGTGCCGAGCGACGCGGCGAACAAGATCACGAGTGACGCCGAGATACAGTGTTCCATGTCTGCGGCTGGCCAAGAGGTAGACGAAGTACGACACGGCTGGCCCCGGGGCTGTTTGGGCACGAGGATAAACGACTATCGTCTAGTAATCGTCATTCCGGGGCGGCACGCGAGGGCCGAGCCCGGAACCTATGAACACGGTCCGCCGAGAATCGGAAAAGGCGCCGGCGATCGCCCGGCAAAAATCGGTGCGCATGGGTTCCGGGCTCTCGGCTGCGCCGAGCCCCGGAATGACCGGACCGGCAAAAACGTGGCTTGCCGGATTTTCCCGCTCGGCAGCAGCGGGCGGGGAGCCTGGTCGAAAACATGACGGCGCAAGCGTCACCCGCAGCACACGCACCCGCGCCCGACCGTTTTCTCGGGCGGCCGATCTCGCCGTTGACCCGGCGCCGGCTCGACAGCTTTCGGGCCAACCGGCGCGGCTTCTGGTCGCTGTGGATCTTCCTCGCGCTGTTCATCCTGTCGCTGTTCGCCGAGTTCATCGCCAACGACCGGCCGATCCTGGTTCATTTCGATGGCGGCTGGTACTTCCCGATTCTGACGAACTATCCGGAGACCGCATTCGGCGGCGTGTTTCCGACCGAGACCGACTATCGCGATCCGGAAGTACAAAAGCTGATCCGCGCCAAGGGCTGGATGGTGTGGCCGCCGATCCCGTTCCACTACGACACGATCAACTACAATCTGCCGAGCCCGGCGCCGTCGCCGCCGTCGCGGGTCAACTGGCTCGGCACCGACGATCAGGGCCGCGATGTCCTGGCCCGGCTGATCTACGGCTTTCGCATCTCGGTGCTGTTCGGCCTGACCCTGACCCTATTGTCGTCGCTGATC
Organism: uncultured Alphaproteobacteria bacterium; assembly: GCA_963755435.1. Lineage (GTDB taxonomy): Bacteria > Pseudomonadota > Alphaproteobacteria > ATCC43930 > CGMCC-115725 > AP-15. The sequence goes on along the minus strand of CAVWJX010000003.1, from coordinate 700,854 downwards.
GGGGTCGCCGCCGGCGCGGTCCAGGGCTATTTCGGCGGCCTCGTCGATCTCGGCTTTCAACGCTTTATCGAGATCTGGTCGGGCTTGCCGGTGCTTTACCTGCTGATCATCATGGCGAGCTTTGTCGAGCCCAATTTCTGGTGGCTGCTCGGCCTGATGCTGCTGTTTTCCTGGATGAGCCTCGTCGACGTGGTGCGCGCCGAATTCCTGCGCGCGCGCAATTTCGACTATGTCCGCGCCGCCCGCGCCCTCGGCGTTCCCGACCGGGTCATCATCCTGCGCCATGTGCTGCCCAACGCCACGGTGGCGACCATCACCTTTCTGCCGTTCATCCTGAACGGCTCGATCACCACCCTGACTTCGCTCGATTTTCTCGGCTTTGGTCTGCCCCCGGGCTCGGCCTCGCTCGGCGAACTCCTGGCCCAGGGCAAGGCCAATCTGCAGGCGCCGTGGCTCGGCCTTTCCGCCTTCGTCACCCTGGCGCTGATGCTGAGCCTCCTGATTTTCGTCGGCGAGGCGGTGCGCGACGCCTTCGATCCGCGCAAGGTGACCCTGTGAGCGGGGCAGTTCGGTGAGCGAGGCCGCCGGCATCGCGCCGCTGCTCGAGGTCCAAAATCTCCGCGTCACCTTTGCCGGACGCGGCGGCGCGCCCCCGGTCGAGGCGGTCAAGGGCGTCTCGTTCTCGCTCGATCGCGGCCAGACCCTGGCCCTGGTCGGCGAGAGCGGCTCCGGCAAGAGCGTCACCGCGCTCTCCTTGCTCCAGCTGTTGCCCTACCCGCTCGCCATGCACGGGCCGGGGAGCAGCATCCGTTTCGCCGGCGAGGAGCTGGTCGGCGCCGACCCCGAAGCGCTGCGCCGGGTCCGCGGCGACCGCATCGCGATCGTCTTTCAGGAGCCGATGACCTCGCTCAACCCGCTGCACACCCTCGAGCGCCAGATCGCCGAGATCCTGCTGGTGCATCGCCGCATGTCGGCGCGGGCGGCCCGGGTGCGTACCCTCGAGCTGCTCCGTCTGGTCGGCCTGCCCGACGCCGAGAGCCGGCTCGACGCCTACCCGCACCAACTCTCGGGCGGCCAGCGCCAGCGGGTCATGATCGCGATGGCGATCGCCAACGAGCCCGACATGCTGATCGCCGACGAGCCGACGACGGCGCTCGACGTGACCATCCAGGCGCATATCCTCCAGCTGCTCAAGGATCTGCGCGACCGCTTCGGCATGGCGCTCCTACTGATCACCCACGACCTGACCATCGTGCGCCGGATGGCCGAGCGGGTCGCGGTGATGACTGGCGGCGAGATCGTCGAGACCGGCCCGACCGAGGCGATCTTCGACCGGCCGCGCCATCCCTACACCCGCCGGCTCCTGGCGGCGGAGCCCAAGGGCCGGGCCGCAGCCGCCGACCCGGCAGCGCCGGTGCTGCTCGAGGCGCGGGCGCTGCGCGTGTGGTTTGCGCTGCGCCGGGGCCTGCTGCGCCGGGTCAAGGGCCACCTCAAGGCGGTCGATGGCGTCTCGCTCTCGGTCCGCGCCGGGTCGACCCTCGGCATCGTCGGCGAGAGCGGCTCGGGCAAGACCACGCTCGGCCTGGCCTTGCTGCGCCTGACCGCGGCCGAGGGCGAGATCCGCTTCGCCGGCCGCGACATCGCGGCCTTGAGCCAGCGCCAGCTGCGGCCGCTGCGCCGGGAAATGCAGATCGTCTTTCAAGACCCGTTTTCGAGCCTCTCGCCGCGGCTCTCGGTGGCGCAGATCGTCGAAGAGGGGCTGAAAGTCCACCAGCTCGCGCCGGGCGCCGCCGAGCGCCGGCGGGTGATCCTGGAGGCGCTCGCCGAGGTCGGGCTCGATCCCGCCGCCGCCGACCGCTATCCGCACGAATTTTCCGGCGGCCAGCGCCAGCGCGTCGCCATCGCCCGCGCCTTGGTGCTGAAGCCGCGCATGGTCGTGCTCGACGAGCCGACCTCGGCGCTCGACCTGTCGGTACAGGCGCAGATCGTCGATCTGCTGCGCGATTTGCAGGCGCGCCACGGCCTCGCCTATGTGTTCATCAGCCACGATCTGCGGGTGATCCGCGCGCTGGCGCACCAGATCATGGTGATGAAGGATGGCCGCATCGTCGAAGCCGGGCCGGCCGAGCAGATCATGACCGAGCCGCGGCATCCCTACACCCGTGCGCTGATGGCCGCCGCCTTCGACCTCGCCCCGGCCGCCGCCTGATCGACGCCGCGCCCCGGCAACGGCCCAACGCAACGGCCCAGCGCAACGGCGCACCGCAGCATCGCCGCGGGCAGCAGCCTCGATGCGGCGCCACGGCGAAAACCGGCGCTCTTAACTGCTTCTTAGGCAATCGCTCCGAGGATCGGGGTCCCATCGATCGTCGCCCTCGGAGCCCGTCATGCCTGGTCGGCCGCCGCCTTCGCGCCCACCCGCCGCCGCCACGTTCGCTGGGTCGTGGAATTCCGGCGCCAGCCATTGCACCGCAGCGATGTGCCGCTGATGACGATGGTTCCACACCCGGTGTGGCTCGCCGGCTTCACCGCGCTGATGATCGCCGCCGCGATCGTCGATTGGCGCCGCCTGGTGATTCCCAACCCGCTGGTCGGCGGATTGTGCGTGCTGTGGCTCCTTGATCTGGAGACCGGCTCGCAGGCGGTCTCCGCCGCGCTCGCGACGGTCGGCTGCGCAGCCGCGGTCTTCGCCGGCGGCGCGCTGCTGTTTGCCCGCGGGCTGATCGGCGGCGGCGACGTCAAGCTGTTGGCCGCGGCGAGCCTGTGGGCCGGGGCCGAGGCGGTTCCGCCATTGCTGGTCATGACCGCGCTGATCGGCGGGCTCTTGGCCCTGTTCCTGCTGACCCCGCTCGGCGCCCGGCTCGCCGCCCGGCGCGCCGGCGCGGTCCCGATCAGCGGCGGCAATGCCGTGCCCCGGACGCCGGTGCCCTACGGGGTGGCCATCGCCGCGGCGGCGCTGGCGGCAACCCTGCAACCCCATTTTAGCTGATTTCTGCGATGCGCCTGCGCACCCTCGCCCTGTTCGCAATCGCCCTTGTGCTGGCCGGCGGCACCGCACTCCTGGTGCGCGCCCGCCTGGTGCAGCGGTCGGCGATTGTCGCCGCGGCACCCGCACCGCGGCCGGCGCCGCAGAAATCGATCCTCGTTGCCCGCGTCGCGATCGCCCGCGGCCACATCTTGCAGCCGACCGATCTGGCGGCGCGTCCGTGGCCCCAGGCCGGCATAATCGGCGATTACATTCTGGCCGGCGGCGGGCCGGAAAAAGCGCTGCTCGGCTCGGTTGCGCGCGAGCCGTTCGTCGCCGGCGAGCCGATCATCAGAACCAAGATCGTCAAGCCGGGCGAGCATGGCTTTCTCGCTGCCGTACTGCATCCGGGCATGCGCGCGGTCTCGGTCCCGGTCGACGCGACCGCCGATGTCTCGGGTTTTGTCCTGCCCGGCGACCGGGTCGACCTGCTGATGACCTTGCCAGTACCGCAGGACGGGCCCAACCCTAATGGCAGCCAGCACAAGGCGGCCGAGACCGTGCTGCGCAACCTGCGCGTGATCGCCGTCGATCAGCAGCCCGACAGCAAGGGTCTGCCGGTGGTGGCGCGCACCGTGACCTTCGAGGTCACGCCGAAGCAGAGCGAGATCGTCGCGGTGGCCGGCGACATCGGCAAGCTGTCGCTGAGCCTGCGCAGCCTGGCCGCCACCGCCAGCACCTCGCCGGTCGATCCGGGGATCGATCCCCCGGCCCCGGCACCGGTCGATCCGGCGATTGATCCGCCGGCCGGCAGCTTCACCCTCGATAGCCAGATCCTGCCCCGGGTTTCAAGCCGAAACCATGACGATAGTACGGTAACCATATTGCGCGGAAATGGCAACAATGGTACATCTGTCTCGTCGCAACTCGGCTCGCGAGGTTCCTGATGCATCCCGCCCCCCGCGCCGGTCTTGCTGCGGCGGTGTTGTGGCTGGGGTTCGCCGCCGCCGGCATCGCCGCGCCGGCGGCAAGCCCGGGCGCCGCCGCTCCGGCTCCCGCCGCTTCCGGCGAGGCCACCCTGATCCCGGCCAATGGCCGGCCGATCGCGTCTCGAAATCGGCGGCGGCACGTTGATCCGGCTGCCGCGGGCGGCCAGCACCGTCTTTGTCGCCAATCCCGATATCGCCGACGTGCAGGTCAAGTCGCCGACCCTCGTCTATCTGACCGCCAAAGCGCCGGGCCAGACTGTGGTCTACGCGGTCGACGCCAACGATCAGGTGCTGCTCAACGCCGCAGGTCCGGGTCGCCTTCGACCTGTCGCAGTTCCGCCGCTCGCTCAACCAGCTGGTGCCCGGCAACGCGATCTCGGTCAGCCAGATCGATTCGAACCTGGTGCTGAGCGGTGCCGTCGCCAGCGCCGGACAGGCGCAAAAGGCCGCGACCCTGGCCGCGGCGATTACCGGCGGGGTCAAGAGCGCCAAAGTCCTCAACCGCCTCTCGGTGGTCACCCCGAACCAGGTCGATCTGCGTGTTCGGATTGCCGAGGTCGACCGCAACATCTTGAAACAGATCGGCGTCGATTGGAGCAAGGTCGGCTTCGGGCAAGTAACATTCAGTTCTGCCAATTCCGCAACACCCCGTGCATGACCTCCGGCACAAGTCCCAACATGCAATCGATACTGGCGGGGTTAATTCCGCCAACAATTTTCTGACGCTCGGAATGTTTCCCTCTGCCAATGCTATCAGCGTCACAGTCGAGGCCCTGGCCACCGAAGGGTTCGTGACGGTTTTCGCCGAGCCCAATCTTGACCGCCGTCTCCGGCCAGACCGCGAGTTTCCTCGCCGGCGGCGAATTTCCGGTACCCGTCGTCAATCGGTTTGGTACAGGAGTGCTCAGACAGTACACGATTCACCTTCAGCAATACGGCGTCCAGCTGGCTTTCACGCCGACGATCATCGACGCCGACCATCTCAGCCTGCGGGTCCGCCCGAGGTCAGCCAGCTTGATTACGCGAACGCAATGACCGAGAACGGTTTGTTATCCCAGCCCTGACGGTGCGCCGTGCCGAAACCACGGTCGAGCTCGCCAGCGGGCAAAGCTTCGCGCTCGCTGGGCTACTTATGCACAACAACTCGCAGGACCTATCAACAAGGTACCGTGGCTCGGCGACGTCCCGATCCTTGGCGCGCTTGTTCCGCTCGAACAAGTTTCAGCACAACGAGAGCGAGCTGGTGATCATTGTCACCCCCTACCTGGTCCAGCCGACGGCGACCGCACTGGCGACCCCGATCGATGGTTTTGCGGCGCCGCATGACGCCCAGCAGGTGCTGTGGGGCGACACCTGGCGGCAGAGCCTGCCAGGCCCAACTCGCGGGCCGCTCGGCGCCGGCGGCTCGGGCCTGATCGGGCCCGCCGGGTTCCGGCTGAATTGAGGGGTCGGGCCATGCGTAAGCATCTGCCTCCCTTTCGCGCTCGCCACTGCTCCCGCTGTTCGCCGGCTGCGTTCCCGGCGTTGCCGAATACACCAAAACCGAGGCGCCGGCCCGGCTGCGGGTCGACGCGCGCCACCAGCACGGCGGCATTCGCGTTCGCCCCCGGCTCGGCCCGGCTCACCCGCGGCGAAGATCTGCGGCTCGACCGTCTCGTCGCCGACGGCGCGATCCGCCCGGCCGACCGCGTCGAGATCGCCGCTGCCGGAACGCCGGCGCTGTCCGCAGCGCGCAGTGCCGCGATTTCGAGCAAGCTGTTGCGCTGGGGCATCGTCGCTGACGCCCATCCGCTCGCCGGCGTGCCGCCGAACCGCGCGATCGTCATCGGTCGGGCATTACGCCGTGACCCTGCCGGCGTGCCCGAATTGGAGCATGCGCGACTGCCAGTGATTTCTCCAACGCGCCGACCAGCAATTTCGGCTGCGCTACTGCGGTCGATCTCGGGCTGATGGTGGCCAGCCCCGGCGATCTCGCCGGCGGCCGCGCCGCTGGCGGCAGGCCGATGGCGAGCCCGCCGCTGCCGCGGTCGACCGCTACCTTAAAGACAAGAGCTACCCGCTGCCGGCCCGAGGCCGAATTGGCGCCGGTCGGATCAGGCGGAGGCGGCGCTGGCTTCGGCGCGGAGCGACCGGAGCCGGCGGCCAGTGAAGTCCTCACCTACAGCTACCGCGGCCAAACCCGCGCGCGAGGGCATCCTCGCCGTCACCCACGATCAGTCGACCCTCGACCGCCTGGACGGGGTGATCCGCGAGCTGCAATTGGATGACGAACTTGTCGATCAGCGAGACCGCCGATCTGGCGTTGCGCCGCATCCGCTCCGGGTTGGCGCCGCGCATCCTGCTGCTGGACATTTCCGATCTGCCGGCGCCGATCGTCGAGATCGCCGCGGCGCGCGCCGTCGGCGGCGCCGATCTGGCGCTGATCGGGCTCGGCGCGGTCAACGACGTGGCGCTCTATCGCGACCTGCTGGCGGCCGGCGCCACCGACTACCTGGTCAAGCCGCCGACCCGCGATGCGCTGGCCGCGCTGCTGCAAAAGCAGCCCGACGGCCAGGCGGCAAAGGGCGAGGCCGGCCTCGGCCAGCTGATCGCGTTCATCGGCAGCCGCGGCGGGGTCGGCGCCACCACCGCCGCGGTCGGCTGCGCCTGGCTGCTCGCCGAGGAGCACGCCGAACGCACTGCGCTGCTCGATCTCGACCTGCATTTCGGCACCGTCGCGCTCAAGCTCGATACCGAGCCCGGCAGCGGCTTGTTCGAGGCCCTCGAGCAGCCCTCGCGCATCGACAGCCTGTTCATCGAGCGGGCGATGGTCAAGATCACCGACAATTTGCGGGTGCTGGCGACCGAGGCGTCGGTGGCCCAACACCTGGCGATCGACGGCGGCGCGATCGACATGCTGCTCTACGAGCTGCGCCGCAAATTCCCGCGGGTCGTGGTCGACGTGCCGCGCGGCGCCACCCCGGTGCAGCGGGTCGTGCTCGGGGCGGCGAGCCACCTCGTCATGCTGTGCGAGCGCAGCCTTGCCGGGTTGCGCGACACGATCCGCCTGCAAACCCTGATGCGCGAGCAGGCGCCGCAGGTCCGCCTCTGGCTGGTCGAGGCCGGGGCCAGCGGCAGCCGCGCGCTGATCGGCGCCAGCGAATTTACCAAAGGGGTCGGCCGGCCGTTCGACATGACCATTTCGTTCGATCCGAAATCGGCCGGTGCGGCGATCAATACCGGTCAGCCGCTGCCGCTCGCCGCGCCGCGCAGCCCGGTGGTGCACGAATTGCGCCACCTCGCCGAGCTCGTCTCCGGGCGCGCCGCGAGCGCCGCCAAGCCGCGTCGCTTCGCGATCCGCTCGCTATGGTAGGAGCCTCGGAATGGTAGCCTGTCGTGTCGGAATGATAGGCCTGTCGCGATGGTAGGCCTGTCGCGATGGTAGGCCTGTCGCGATGGTAGGCCTGTCGCGATGGTAGGCCTGTCGCGATGGTAGGCCTGTCGCGATGGTAGGCCTGTCGCGGCGGCCGGATGGCGAGAGCGCGCTCGACGCGCGCATCGCCGGGATGTCCCAGCGCCGCACCGTCGCCCTGGCGGCAGCCGCCCCTCCACCCGCGCCGGCGCCCGAAATCGCCGCCGTCGCCGCCCACGCCACGCAGGAAGACCGTCTCCGGGCGGCCCACGCCGATCTGCGCGATCGCCTCACCGCCGAGATCCGTCCCGAGCGGCGGGCGATCCTCAGCCGCGCCGACCTCGCCAAGATCGTCGATACCGCGGTCCAGGCCTATCTGCCGCGCCACGGCATCGAGGTCAACGCGCTCGAACGCCGCGACCTGATCACCGGGCTGATGCAGGAATTGCTGCGGCCGCCGCCGGCCGCCGCCGGCGAACCGGAAAAGGCCGCGGTCCAGCGCCACGCCAACCGCGCCGCGGTCGAAGCCGCAAAAGCCCAGATCCAGCCGCTCATCCTCGACCACATGGACATCGCCGCCGCGGCCGAGATGCCGCGCGCCACCTTCGAGGCGCAGCTCGACGGCTGGGTCAAGGAATTGCTGGCCGAGACCAAGATCCAGCTCAATTTCGTCGAGCAGCGCGAGCTCGTCCAGTCGCTGATCGCCGACATGCTCGGGCTCGGCCCGCTCGATCCGCTGATCGATGACGAAACTGTCACCGACATCATGGTCAACGGGGCAAAGCAGGTCTATGTCGAGCGCCGCGGCAAGCTCGAGCCGACCGATGTGACGTTCCGCGACGATCAGCACGTCATGAACGTGGCAACCAAGATCGTCACCCGGATCGGCCGCCGCATCGACGAAACCCGTCCTTTGGTCGATGCCCGCCTGCCCGATGGCAGCCGCGTCAACATCATCATTCCGCCGCTGGCGATCGACGGGCCGGCGATCTCGATCCGCAAATTCTCGAAAAAGACGATCACCCTCGACACCATGGCGCAGCAGGCGAACATCTCGCCGGATATGGCCACCCTCCTGAAGATCGCCGCGCGCTGCCGGCTCAACATTCTGATCTCGGGCGGCACCGGTTCGGGCAAGACCACGCTGTTGAACGCGCTCTCACGGCTGATCGACCCGACCGAGCGCACCGTGACCATCGAGGATGCCGCCGAGCTGCAATTGCAGCAGCCGCATGTGGTGCGCCTGGAGACCCGCCCGCCCAACCTCGAAGGCACCGGCGAAATCACCATGCGCGACCTGTTGCGCAACTCGCTGCGCATGCGCCCGGACCGCATCATCCTCGGCGAGATCCGCGGCGCCGAGGCGCTCGATGTGCTGCAGGCGATGAATACCGGCCATGACGGCTCGATGAGCACGATCCACGCAAACCGCCCGCGCGAGGCGCTAACCCGGCTCGAAAACATGGTCGGGATGACCGGCATCCATCTGCCCTCGCATGCGGTGCGCACCCAGATCGCGGCGGCCGTAAACCTGATCCTGCAAGTCAACCGGATGCGCGACGGCATGCGCCGGGTGACCGAGGTGATGGAGGTCGTCGGCATGGAGGGCGACATCATCACGACGCAGGAGCTGTTCAGCTTTCAATTCCAGGGCGAGACGGCCGACGGCCGGCTGCGCGGCGTCTTCAAGTCGAGCGGGGTGCGGCCGCACTTCCTGCCGCGCGCCGAATATTACGGTCTCGATCGGCCATTGCTCGAAATCATCTGAGCTCCGGACCCCGGAGGGCTTGGCCCGGCGGAGGCTCAGCCCGAGGCTCAGCCCGCGCGCAGGCACGCCCCGGCGAAGAGGCACGGCCCCGCCCATGGCCGATCGGCGGACCGGCTCGGCAATAAATTATTAAGAAAGCCCGGCGATGATCGCGCAGCCGCATCACTTTGCGGCGTCGAGGGCCTTTACCGCCTGCGGCGGTTCCGACGGTTCCGAGGGAGATCGGGTGGGCTTTGACATAGTCGATTGGCTGACGGCCTTGTGTGCCATTACCGCCGCGACCAGTTTCGGCCTGATTGCCGCGGCGATCGGCAGCGCCGCGCAGCGACGCTACCGGCGCCGCCTCGACGCGGTGCGAGACCGGGCCAGAGGGGTGCCGGTCGCCGCCAACGTTGCGCCCCGCTCGTTGGCGCGGCAGCAGAGCGCCACCCCGAAAATCGATCGCGTCGCCCGCCGCTGGCTGCCGCGCCGCGACATTCTGGCTGCCCGCCTGGCGCGTACCGGCCGCTCCCTTACCATCGGCCAGTACGGGCTCCTGGTGGTCGCGATCGGCGCCTTGACGACCGCCGTTCTGCGCAGCCTCGCCCCGCTCGGCCTGGTTGCCGACCTGCTGATCGGGTCGTTCCTCGGGATGGCGCTCCCCTACCTGGCGGTCGGCCGGCTGGGCAACCGCCGGGTCGCCGCCTTCACCGCACTGCTCCCCGATGCCATCGACCTGATGGTTCGGGCGCTGCGCTCCGGCCTGCCGATCAGCGAAGCGATCATCGGGGCCGGCCACGAGATCGCCGATCCGGTCGGCAGCGAGCTGCGCCTGGTCGAGAGTGGGATGCGGCTCGGGCGCGACCTCGACGCGCTGCTCTGGGACATCGCCCGGCGCATCGACACCCCGGAGTTTCGGTTCTTCATCATCGCCCTCGGGGTGCAGCGCGAGACCGGCGGCAACCTCGCCGAGACCCTCGCCAACCTCGCCGACGCGCTGCGCCGGCGCAAGCAGATGCGCGCCAAGATCCGGGCGATGTCGAGCGAAACGCGGGCGACGACAATGATCCTCGGCGGCTTGCCGCTGGTGGTGATCGGCCTGCTGCTGCTGACCTCGCCCGACTACCTGGCGCCGCTGTTCCACGACACGCGCGGCTATATCCTCGACGGCATCGCGGTGGCGATGCTGATTACCGGCGTCACCATCATGAACAAGATGGCGCGGTTCGAGATATGATCAGCCTGCAGCCGCAGGATCTGCGGGTCGCCAACTGGCTGCCCGCCGGGATCGGGCTCGACGACGCGATCGCCGGTCTGGCCGCGATGGCGGCGCTGACGACGGTGGCGGCGATGTGGCAGGCGCTGCGGCCGAAAAACGCCTTCGAGCGCCGCCTTGATCAGGTCGTCGCCGGCAAGGAAAAGCTGCGCCAGCAGGCGCTCGCCGCGCGCAATCGCCGGCAGCCGCGCCGGCCGCTCGGCTGGATGCGCGCCGCGGTCACCCGCCTCGATCTGTTGCGCAGCCGGCATGCTGCCGAAGCCAGGCAGCTGCTCGCCCGCGCCGGCATCCGATCGCCCGATGCGATCATCGGCTATCTGTTCGCGCGGCTAATCCTGCCGTCCGTGTTCGGCTTCGGCATGCTGGCCAACGATTTCCTGCTCCATGCGCTGGCGATTCCGCCGAGCTGGCGCTTTGCCCCGGCGATGGCCGCGGCGCTGTTTGGATTTTACGCGCCCAACCTCTATCTGAAGAACGCTGCCGGCAAGCGCGACAAGCGATTGCAGCTGGCCCTGCCCGACGGGCTCGACCTGATGGTGATTTGCGCCGAAGCCGGGCTCAGTCTCGACGCCACCTTGATGCGCGTGGCGCGCGAGCTCGGCGCCAGCTGGCCCGAGCTTGCCGAAGAATTCGCCATCACCACGGCCGAGCTGACATTTTTGCCGGATCGCCGCCTGGCCTTCGACAACCTCAACAACCGTACCGATTCGGATGCGATCCGGGCAGTCGTCAACACCCTGCAGCAAACCGCCAAGTTCGGCACTCCGCTGGCCCAGTCCTTGCGCATTCTGGCGAACGAGTCGCGGGCGGCGCGGATGACGCGCGCCGAGGAAAAGGCGGCGCGCCTGCCGGCGATGCTGACGGTGCCGATGATCGTCTTCATCCTGCCGACCTTGTTCATCGTTCTGCTCGGCCCGGCCGCGATCAACATCATCGACACCTTCACCAAACACTGAGCGCCGCCAACCGAATCAAGACGGCGCAATCAAAACGGCGCGGTCAAGACGGCCCCGATGCCCTGCGATTGGCGGTGATCGACAGGATCGCCCGGTCCCGGGCTGCCGGCGACAAGCCGCGCAAAGTCTGATAGTAGGCGAGATTGTGCTCGACCGAGGCCTCGTCGAGGTCGATCCGGCCGAGCCGGGCCGCCTCGGCGAGGCGCCCCTGCAAACCATAGATCAGCGCCAGGGTCTGGCGTTCCTGGGCCGAGGCTGTCGAGGCCATGGCGACCGGCTGGAGCACCGCAATCGCACCCGGATAATCGCCGCTGAGCGCCAAGGAGAGCGCCAGATCCACGCTCAGGGCCCGATCGCTCGGCGCGTATTGCAGACCGCGCCGATAAGCAGCCTGCGCCTCGGGGTGCTGGCCTTCGATATCTTCGGTGACCCCGAGCAAAACCAAAAGCCGAGGGTTGTCGGGGCTCGCCGCCAATGCTCTCGACAGCGGCACCATCGCCAGTTCGGGCCGGCCCGTCTCGAGATAGGCCTTGGCCAAACCGGTCTGCGCCGGCGGGCTGTTGGCGTCGCGGGCGAGCGCCGAATTATAGGCAAGGATGGCTTCTTCGACGGCCCCCGATGCGAGCAAAGCATCGCCGAGACCAACAAATGGCGCGGCGGCCCGAGGCTCGATCGCGGCAGCGCGGCGGAACACGGCGACGGCATTGGCGTCATCGCCGCCGGCGAGCGCCGCACTGGCGATCCGCATCAGCGCGGCATAGCTCGGCGGGCTGCCGCCGCCGTCCCTGCCGTTGACGCTCAGCGGATCGAGATGGAAGGGCAAGGGCCCGCATCCCGCCGCCGCCCACGACGACAACACCACAGCAAGAAATCGTCCGACCGAAACTCTGCCGATGCACCGCCCGCGAACGCCGTTTTTCTCGCCCATTTCGGTCTCGCCGATGCGTTCTGTTGCTGCGGCGAAGTATTTTGGCAGCGTCAAAAACGCGTCCCAATTCTTGGGAACACCATTTGACGCATCGGGTTGGATGATTCCGGGCGGCACCCGCCGGCGCTGTTGCCGGACGAATCGCCGCTGCTAATCGGCCGCCGGCGAGCGCGCCTCGGTCTGCGCCTTGCGGGTTAGCGCAAGCTCGACCGCGGCCAATGCTGCTTCGGCGCTGCCCGCATCGGGGCCGCCCGCCTGGGCCAGGTCGGACCGGCCGCCGCCGCCTTTGCCGCCCAGCGCCGCCGCACCCGAGCGAACCAGCTCGACCGCATCGAAGCGGCCCGACAAATCTGCGGTGACACCGACCACAATCGCCGCCTTGCCGTCGGCGCGCGACACCACGGCGACCACGCCCGACCCGATCCGCCGCTTCAGATCATCGGCGAGCGATTTGAGCTCGCGCCCGGGAACGTCGTCGACGACGCGGCCGTCAAAGGCGATCCCGTCGATCCGCCGCGCCGGCGCCTTGGCGACGGGTCCGGCGCTGGCCAGGGCGCGCCGCGCCTCGGCCAATTCGCGCTCGAGCCGGCGCCGCTCGTCGACCAGGGCGGTGATCCGCGTCGGCAGCTCGGCCGGGCTGGTGCGCAAGGCGGCGGCGGCCTGGCGCAGGATCGCCTCCTCCTCGGCCAAATAGGCCTCCGCGGCGGCACCGGTCAACGCCTCGATCCGGCGTACCCCCGAGGCGATCGCGGTCTCGCCGACGATCTTGAACAGGCCGATATCGCCGGTGCGGCCGACATGGGTCCCGCCGCACAACTCGACCGAAAACGGCCGGCCCGCGTCGTCGAGATTGCCGCCCATCGACACGACGCGCACCTCATCGCCGTATTTCTCGCCGAACAACGCCAGCGCTCCCTCGGCGACCGCGCGATCCGGGGTCAGCAGGCGGGTGCCGACTGCAGCGTTGACGCGGATGCGCTCGTTGACCTCGGCCTCGACCGCCCGGACATCGTCCGCCGAGAGCGGTTTCGGCTGGCTGAAATCGAAGCGCAGGCGATCGGGCGCGACCAGCGAGCCCTTTTGCGTCACATGGGCGCCGAGGCGCCGGCGCAGCGCCTGGTGCAGCAGGTGGGTGACCGAATGGTTGGCGCGCAGCTGCCGGCGGCGGTCCCCATCGACCCGCAGCTCGACCGCTTCGCCCTCGCTCAGCGTGCCGCGCACCAGCCGGCCGAGGTGAACATGAAGCTCGCCTGCCCGCTTGATCGTGTCATGCACCTTCAGCTCGGCGCCGGCCGCGGTCAGCATCACCCCGGTGTCGCCGAGCTGGCCCCCCGATTCGGCGTAAAACGGGGTTTGGTTGACCACCACCGCGAGTTCGTCGCCGGCGGTCGCGGCGCTGACCCGCACGCCGTCGCGCACGATCGCCCGCACCAACCCCGCCGCGGTTTCGGTCTCGTAGCCGAGAAATTCGGTTGCGCCGACTTCCTCGCGCACCCCGAACCAGACCGCTTCGGTCGCCGCCTCACCTGAGCCGACCCAACTCTTGCGCGCCTCCTCGCGCTGGCGCGCCATCGCCGCCTCGAAGCCCTCGACGGCGAGCGTGCGGCCCTGCCCGCGCAACACGTCGAGGGTCAGGTCGAGCGGAAATCCGTAAGTGTCGTAGAGTTTGAACGCGGTTTCGCCCGAGACCGGCTGATCCGGGCCGAGGCGGGCGGTCTCCTCCTCCAACAGGCGCAGGCCGCGCTCGAGGGTCTGCTTGAAATTGGTTTCTTCGAGCCGCAGGGTTTCGCTGATCAGCGGCTGGGCCCGCACCAATTCGGGATAGGCCCCGCCCATCTGGTGCACCAGGGCCGGCACCAGCCGCCACATCAGCGGGTCCCGGCAGCCGAGCATATGGGCATGGCGCATCGCCCGGCGCATGATCCGGCGCAGCACATAGCCGCGGCCCTCCTTGCTCGGCAAGACGCCATCGGCGATCAGGAACGCGGCAGCGCGCAGATGGTCGGCGATGACCCGGTGCGACACCTTGTGGACGCCATCCGGCGCCACCCCCGAGGCCTCGGCCGAGGCCATGATCAGCGCCCGGAACAGGTCGATGTCGTAATTGTCGTGCTTTCCCTGCAGCACCGCGGCGATGCGTTCGAGCCCCATGCCGGTGTCGATCGACGGGCGCGGCAGGGTCATCCGCTCGCCGGGACCCAGCTGCTCGTACTGCATGAAGACGAGGTTCCAGATCTCGACAAAGCGGTCGCCTTCGGCCTCGGCGCTGCCCGGCGGGCCACCCGCGACCGCCGGCCCGTGATCCCAGAAAATCTCCGAGCACGGTCCGCACGGGCCGACATCGCCCATCGCCCAGAAATTGTCCGAGGTGGCGATCGGGATGATGCGCTCGCGCGGCAGACCGGCGATTTTGGCCCACAGCGCCGCGGCATCGTCGTCCTCGGCATAAACCGTGACCCAGAGGCGCTCGCGGTCAAGCCCGAACTCGCCGGTGATCAGGTTCCAGGCCAGCTCGATCGCCCGTTCCTTAAAATAATCGCCAAACGAAAAATTGCCGAGCATCTCAAAAAAGGTATGATGCCGCGCGGTATAGCCGACGTTTTCCAGATCGTTATGCTTGCCGCCGGCGCGCACGCATTTCTGCGCCGTGGCGGCGCGCGAATAAGCTCGCTTTTCCAGCCCAGTAAAAACATTCTTGAACTGGACCATCCCGGCGTTGGTGAATAGGAGCGTCGGGTCGTTGCGCGGCACCAGCGGGCTCGACGGCACGATTTCGTGACCGCGGCCGGCGAAATAATCGAGAAACGCAGTGCGGATGTCGTTGGTCGTCTGCATGCGACAGATTGTGGCGCTGGCCGGCCGCAGTGCAAGAGGCTCGATCGACGAGCAGCGTCGATTTCGCGGCGATCGGCCGACAAATCCGGCGATCGCCCGGCCGCCACCGCCGGCCGCCACCGCCAGCCTCAAGCCGGCGCGCGCCACACGGCGAGCGCGGTCTTGCCGAACTTATGGCCGGTCAGCGGATCGAGGCGGCGGGAGATCGGCACCAGCAGCCGGTCCCAGACCGCGATCTGCCGCGCTGACGGCAAGGACGCACGCAGCATCAGTCGGTTGGCGAGCGAGGCGAAAAATCCGGCGCAATCGAGCATCAGGAAGGCTTCGAGCCGGCACCGCGGCGGGGTCAGCGCCCACAGGCTTGCCCGATCGTAGCGCCGATGATGGCCGATCGCGGCGTCGAATTGGCTGAACAAAAACTGATGGGCTGGCGCCAGCACGACGAGGCTGCCTTGGGCTGCCAGGTGGCAGCGGGCGCAGGCCAGCTCGGCCCGGTCCTCGGCGATGTGTTCGAGCACGTCGAGATAAAGGATCGTGTCGAACCGGGCGGCTCGATCAATATCGGCGATGGTGCCGCTGACGACGCGGCAGGCTGGCGGCAACTCGCCGGCGCGAACCCGCTCGCCGATCTGGCGGGCGAGATCGGGATCGGGTTCGAGGCTGGTCCACGCCTCGACCCGGCGATTGCACAGATAGCCGACATTGGCGCCGATGCCGGCGCCGACCTCGAGCACCCGGCCGGCGATGAAGCGGCCAAGGATTGCTGCGAGGTACGTCTTCCAGTTGGTCGCCGCCGTGAACCGCTCGAGCTCCGAGCCGATATAGTGCCGGCTCATGCCGCCGGCCGCACCGCCGGCCGCACCGCCGAAACGGCCGCCCGCCGCAGGTCGAGCCGGCAGCGCCCGCCCTCGGCGATAAAGCACCGGCAGTCGGCGATCGGCAGGATCGGACGATTGCTGCGCCCGGCCAGCACCGACAGGCTCGCGGCGACCATGATGACCAGGGTCTGCAGCAGCATGATCAGAAGATCGCCGATCGCGGTCGTGGCCCAGCCGGGGATGGCGAGATTGGTCGCGATCCGGATCGCGGCGACCGCGGCGATGGCGCAGCCGGCAATACCGGCGACAAACCCGGCCGCGAGCAGGATGCGAATAAAGATCTTGTCGGTATAGACCGACATCGCGCTCAGACCATGGACGATCAGCGCCACCAAACTCATCTGCGACCGGCCGGCGCAGCGGCCGCCACGCACCGTCGGCACGCAGGTATAGGGAAGCCGTGAGCGCATGACCGAGGCCGCGAGGTTGTTCCACAACTCGGGCATGTGCACCAACCGGCGGGCTGCGGCCATCGGCATCACGCAATAATTGCCGAAATTGATCGCCTGCCCGGTCAATGCATAAAACAGCAGCCGGTAGAGGCTGTACCAGAACCGGAAAACATAGGATTCGGAGCGTTTTGCCCGCCCGGCGAAAACCACGTGCCGGGGTTGCCGGCAGCTCGCCGACACCAGCGCTGCAATGTCCACCGGCCGGTCTTGGCCGTCGCTGTCCATGACCAGCACCGCGTCCGCCTCGCCACATTCGGCGACCGCGCACAAGCCGACGGCGATCGCCCGCTGGTGGCCGAGATTGGCGGCGAGGCGGATGATTTCGATCGAACTCGACGCACGAACCTTCCGGCTGCACGAACCCCGCGGCATCGAACGGCTCGGCCGAGCCATCGTCGACGGCACAGACCTGGAAGCTCAGGCCGGACCCGGTGAACCGCTCGGAAATCTCAGCGAGGAGCCCGGCAAACGCCACCCAGTCGTCGAGGACCGGAAGCACGATCGCGATCGTCTTGGCCATAGGTGCAATGCCCGATTGCGCTGCCGCCAGATTAGGCCGGATGATTTTAACGAAGGGTGAACCGCGGCTGCGCGAATCCGAGCAAGCGCCCGCTCTTCATCACCCCTTACCGCTCTTCATCAGCCCTTAATCAAGGCCGGCATAGCCTCGCGGTCGCGACATGGCCTCGATCCAACTTGCCCTTGCCGCGCCGACCGCGCATCGGCGAGCGGCGTACCGCCTGCTGACTCCGGTGGCGGCGCTGCTGCTGCTGGCGGCACTGGCGGGATTGTGGCGGTGGGGTCCGCACCCGCTTTATTTCGATATCTTGAAGCGGTTCGGGTTCGCGCCGTTCCGCTTTCCGTTTCTCGACATTCACGCCATCCTTGCCGCCGCGCAATGCCAGCGCCTGGGCATCGACGTCTACCTTTCCAACCCGTGCGACGCGCTCGGCCGCGTGCATGTCTATTCGCCGCTGTGGCTCGCATTGGTCCCGAGCTTTCTCGGCACCGCGCAGACGACGCCGGTCGGGCTCGGCCTCGATGTGCTGTTCATCCTCTCGCTCTGGGTCGTGATCCGGCCGGAACGTTCGGGCGAAGCGTTGCTGATGGCCGCCGCGGCGCTGTCGCCGATGACCGTCTACGCGCTCGAACGGGCGAACTGCGATCTCGCCATCTTTCTGTTGATCGTTGCCGGCTGTGCCCTCGACCGCGCGCCGCGGCCGTGGCGGCTCGGCTGCTATGCGCTCTTCCTGCTGGCCGGGCTGCTCAAATACTACCCGCTGGTGCTGCTGGTGCTGCTGGCGCGCGAGCGGCGACGGGACGCGCTGATCGGAACCGTGCTGGCGATGCTGATCGCCGGCGGGCTTGCCGGCCTCGGCCTTACCGATCTCGCCAGGGCGCTGGCGAACATTCCGGCGCTTTCCTATTTCGCCGATTCGTTTTCGGCGCTGAACCTGCCCTTCGGGTTTGCCCAGGCGGTACTCGGCCGGCAGCTCTGGCGCGCCGGGGGTCTGCTGCTGCTCGGCATCCTCGCCGCGCTGGCGATCGCCCGCACCCGGCGCACCGCGCGCCTGTTGGCCGCCGCCGATCTCGACCGGAACGGATGGGCCGGGGCAAATCCTGCTGGTCGGGGCGCTGCTGCTGACCGCGTGCTTCTGCGGCGGACAGAATATCGACTATCGCGAGATTTATTTTGCGCTGGTAATGCCGGGCCTGGTGCGGCTTTACCAGCTGGCGGCCGGCGATCGCGCGCTGTGTCGGCGCTTCGCCCGGATCATCGCCGCACTCTTGTTCCTCGCCTGGGAAGAACCGCTGCGCCGCCTGGTTCACGCGCTCGCCGCCCTCCTCCCCGGCGACCGGCTAAGCGTGCGCCTCGAGCTATTGTTCTGGATCGGCCGCGAGCTGGTGTGGTGGTGGCTGGTCACCGGCCTCGCCGCGATCTGGCTCAGCTATCTGTGGCGAACCCCGTTCTTCCCGTGGCGAACCCCGTTCTTCGGCTGCGATCTGGCCGCGTGCCGCCCGCTACGGCTGGTCCGTGGCCAAACCGGATCGGCGCCCCGGCCCTGAACTGAGCCCGCGCCGCGCCGCGCCGGACCGGGCTCAGCCGGTGCGCTGACGCAGCCGCGCCGCCACCGCCGGTAGGCTGGCGATGTCGATGCCATGACGCGCGGCCTCGGCGATCAGGCCGAGCGGGTCGGCGCCCTCGCGCATCCGGGTCAGGGCCCAGAGCAGCGTCGAGCGGGTGCCGCTGCGGCAATGGGCGACGACCGGCGCCTCCGCCTCGCGCAGCGCCGCGGCAAAGGCGTCGACATCGGCCCGGGTCAGGCTCGCCGCGGTGATCGGGATATGATGATAGGCAATGCCGTGCGCCTCGGCGAGCCGCCGCGCCTCGGCTGCCGGCACCTGCCCCGGGTCTTCGCCGTCGGGGCGGTTGTTGACGATCGTGCGCACCCCGGCCTGGGCCAGCGCGTCGATGTCGGCCCGTTCGAGCCGGCCGGTGACGCTCAGCCCGGGCGAGAGCGGAATAAGCTCGGCTGCCATGCTGCTCCTCCACAATCTGCTCGGCGCAGCCTCGCCACCGCTCACCTGAAAAGTCGATGCGCTCGGCGGTCACCGGCCCCCTGAAAAGATCAGGCGGCGAATTGCGGCGGCCGCTGCATCATGTCGCCGGCGCGGATCCAGAAGCGTTCGAGCCGGCGCAAGGTGACCCCGGCGGCCTCGAGGTCCTCGGCGCCGACCAGCGCTTGCGGCAGCATCTCGGCGTGGCGCTGATGCATCAGGCTCAGCCGGTCGCGCAGCTTGCCCCCCTTGTCGGTCAGCCGGACATGCACCGAGCGCCGGTCGTGCAGCGAGCGCTGCTGTAAGAGATAGCCGTTCTCGACCATCTTCTTGACGTTGTAGGAGACGTTGGAGCCGAGATAGCAGCCGCGCAGGGTCAGTTCGCCGACCGTCATCTCGGCGTCGCCGATGTTGAACAGCATCATGCCCTGGACATTGTTGATGTCATGAATCCCGAGCCCTTCGAGCTCGAGCTTCACCACCTCCAGAAAATGGCGGTGCAGCCGCTCGACGAGCGAGATCACGTCGATATAGGTGTTGTTCATCCGAGCCTCGTCACTGGGCGATCTCGGACGAGGTTAGCCGGAGTTCAGTTAACTATTCGTTTCAAATTTTAGCGTCCGGCGTCGCGATAAAGCGATAGATCGCCGAGAAATCGAGCGCGCCCTCTCCCCGGTCGACCAGCAGCTGATAGAGTGCCGCGGCGATCGCGCCGAGCGGGGTCGGCGCCGCACTCGCCCCGGCGGCCTGCTGCGCCAGGCGCAGATCCTTCAGCATCATCGCCGCGGTAAACCCCGCGGCATAATCGCGATTGGCCGGCGACGACGGCACCGGCCCTGGCACTGGGCAATAGCCGGTCAAGGCCCAGCTCTGGCCGGTGGATTTGCTGACCACATCGAACAGAATCTGCGGTGAGAGGCCGAGCTTTTGGCCGAGCACCAGCGCCTCGCAGGTGCCGATCATCGACACCGCGAGCATCATGTTGTTGCAGATCTTGACCGCCTGGCCGCTGCCGGCGGGGCCAGTGTGGACGATCGTGCGCCCCATCGCCGCGAGGATCGGCTCGGCCCGGGCAAAGGCCGCGGCGCTGCCGCCGACCATGAAGGTGAGGCTCGCCCCGGCCGCCCCGGCGGTGCCGCCCGACACCGGCGCGTCGAGCATGTCGAAGCCGGCTTCCCCGGCCGCGGCGGCAACCGAGCGCGCGGTCTCGACATCGATCGTCGAGCAGTCGATCAACAGCGCATCCTTGGCGGCGCGGCCCGAGCACCCCGCCATTGCCGAGATAAACCTCGCGCACCTGCGGCCCGGCCGGCAGCATGGTGATCACGATCTCGCCGGCGGCCACCGCCTCGGCCGCGCTCGACGCCGCCCGCGCACCCTGCTGCGCAACGGCTGCAACGGCGGCCGGCACGATGTCGAAGGCGCTGACCCGATGCCCGGCCTTGAGCAAATTCGCCGCCATCGGCGCCCCCATATTGCCGAGCCCGATAAAGCCGATATCCGCCATCTGGTCGCCTCCTCAACCCCCGGGGTTCCACCCACAGGATACGGGCTCGATGCCGGAGGCGAAAGGGACGCCGATGATCTGTGACTGGAACGCACCGGCAAAACCGCCGCCTCGGCTATGCCTGCGTCAGTATCGTGGAGAGCCGGCTTGAGCCGTTGCGCGGCGCGGGATGCAAAGATTTTCCGCGAGAAGGTGACCGGCGCGCACAATAACCGGCGCGAGTTACTCAAAACTATTTTTTTGCGCTGTGAGCTAGCTCACAGCTTGCGTCGAAAATTGAATGTTAAGCCAACCTTAGGAATCACAGAGGGGGAAGTTGCCAACACGCCACGCGATGCGAACAATGCAATACATTTTTAAAGGGAGGAGCAGCAAATGAATAAAGTTACCGCTACGGTCATCGGAGCTGCCGTCGGACTGGTCTTGCCAATGCAGCTGGCGTTCGCGGACAGCGGCGCCACGCCCGGGCCGCTGTCTGAGCTGACTGCCCAATGGCGGCAATGGGCCTACTCGATCCCGACCGGCCAAAATCCGCAGGAGGATACGACCGGCCAATATTGCATGGTCGGTCAACGAGGCCCCATATGGTTTTTGGCTGGCGTCTTCCTAGGCGGATCGGCCACCCGCGCTTGCTCGATACCCGAAGGTACCACGCTTTTTTCCCTGCGACCAACCAGGACGACTTCAATTCCCCCGGCGTTTGCGGGGAGAGCCCCGAAAATGTGCCGGTTAAAGATTTGAGAGCCTATACCAAGGGTGTTATCGACAGCGTTACCAATTTAGCGGTCCAAGTTGATGGGCATTACGCCAACGACCTGATCCAGCGCGTCAAGTCGATCGTATATCCGACCACCTTGCCGATAGACAATGTGTTCAATGCGGTATGCGGCGGCCCCGGCGCCGTTCCGGCCGGCGTATATTCACCCTCGGTCGATGACGGTCTTTATGTGATGCTCAAACCACTGAAGGTGGGGCAACACACAATCCATTTTCATGCCGAGGGTGGCGGCGGCCTGCAGGATGTTAAATATACCATAACTGTCGTACCGGTCTCGCTGCATTGAGCGCCGATATGGGCAACCCGCGTCTGCGCTGAAACAATGAGGGAGCTCGTCTGGTTGGGGCAGCGACACCATCTGGTCGCCTCCTCAGCCCCCGGGGTCCCACCCACAGGATACGGGCTCGATGCCGGAGACGGAAGGGACGCCCATAACCAATGATACGTATTCATGCTTGCAGGGACGTTTTCGCCAACCCCGCCAAGGTGCAATTTCGCTCATTCGCTGAGCCCTGGGCCGACACCGACACTAGCACCGGGCGGCTGATGATCGCCGTGCTCGGCGGCCTCGCCGACGTGGAGCACGACCTTATCCGCACCCGCACCGCCGAGGGCCGCAGCCGGGCGCAGAAGCGCGGGCAGCGCATGGGCCGCAAAGCCGAAATTGACCGAGGCGCAGCAGGCCGAGGCCCGCAGAGCGCCGCGCCGAAGGTGCCACGCTTGCCGAATTCGCGCGCAGCTACGGCGTCGGGAAGAGTACGATTTCGCGACTGGCGGCATGAGCCTGCGGGCAGCCTCTACAGAACAGCGTGGAACCTTGGTCATGGGTGCTAAGGCCGCAATCACAGCTCTACGGGCGTTCGCGCGAAGCGATCCCATCGCGAGAGATAGAGAAACTCTAGAGGCCCTAGAAAAAGAGGTTTTCAATACGAGCGATAGAGTAACGGCAGTCATGCTCGGAGCATTTGTCGAGACGGCGTTGGAAAAGCTGCTCGCATCCCGCATGCGCCGGAATCTCAATAAAACTGAGCGAGATCAAATGTTCGGTTTTGAGGGCGCGGTCGGTACCTTCTCCGCGAAGATCATTATCGCCTACGCGATGAATATCATAGGGCCGATCACCTATTCCGATCTCAAGTTAATCAAAGAATTACGAAACCAATTCGCGCATTCTCGCATTGCCTTCGATTTTCAAACGCCCGAGGTGGCAGCGGTTTGCAACGAGTTGAAAGTCCCGAAGCTGCCCGATAGCGGCAACTCATTCGAGGCGCGTATTAGGACGGAAAAATCGGCGTCCTGGATGCTGTTTGTGTCGGCTTGCCACAACATCGCGTACCGGATGCTTGTGAAGCGTGAGGGGCCAAGGGAAGGCGACTTTGTATTTTGCAACGACGAGCCACTTCCGTAGCAAGCGTAGGGCGGAACAGCGTAGCGCATTCCGCCTCGAACCGTCCCGACTCCGCTCCGCCCGCTTTCGTTTCGGATTCATCCCTGCTCGCCGGTCTCCCGCGGTTCCTCACCACCGCCCATCCATCCTGCCGGATAAAGCCCGCCGGCCACACACCGGCCAAACGAAGAATCCGCCAATCCGCCGGATGTCCACGGACAGTGCACGTGGTTCGGAAGAATTACCCAATTGTCGACATATTGCGGCGCGCAATATGATGATACGCCTCGCCATAGGTCCGACCGGCGGTTGAGCAGGTTGACGGTGAAGAAGAACGCTCCACCCGGAACCCGATTTCGGCGATACTCCGGCATCAGGGGAGTATGCCCAGTCGTGGAGAATGGCGGAATGCGCTACGCTGTTCCGCCCTACGCTTGCTGACGGCATGAGAGACCCGGAGCTGGACTAACTAAACCCCAGTCGATACCATGGAAGCGACAGCATGATTACCGATGAAGAACTTACGCAGCTTCCAGAAGACTCTGGAACTTGCTTTTGTGGAATTTGAGCGGATCGTTCGTGCCCGATACTACGAAGCAGAACGGGAAGAAACTCAATCACAATACGGCGACGCCGATTTTTACCGGCTCGAATACATCAACAAGGTTCTGGCGGCTGCGCGTGTTTACGAAATTTCGGCATTGACCCAATGGCAAGTGCCATCAGTCGACGAAAATATAAGGGCTGTGACCTGCCCCTGAGATTTTCCTCCAAGTAGACCTAGAGTCCGGCCCAAACGAGAGGACGGACGAATGAAGCGGGCAAGGTTCACGGAAGAGCAGATCATCGGGATTCTGCGGGAGAACGAGGCGGGTGCGAAGGCGGGGGAGCTGGCCCGCAAGCACGGCGTCTCGGAGGGGACGATTTACGCCTGGAAGGCGAAGTTCGGCGGGATGAGCGTGTCGGATGCGCAGCGTCTGCGGTCGCTGGAGGAAGAGAACGGCCGGCTGAAGCGGCTCCTGGCGGATGCGATGCTGGATAAGGCCGCGTTGAACGAGCTTCTGGCAAAAAAATGGTAGGGCCCGCCGCGATGCGCCAAGGCGTCGCCCATCTTCGGACAGTGTTCGAGATCAGCGAGCGGCGGGCCTGCTCGATCATCGGGGCGGACCGCAAGATGGTGCGCTACCGCTCATGCCGCCCGCCGGACACCGAACTGCGGGAACGCCTGCGCAGCTTCGCGGTCGAGCGGCGGCGGTTCGGCTATCGGCGACTGTTCGTGCTGCTGCGGCGAGAGGGCGAGCCTTCGGGCAAAAACCGCATCTACCGGCTTTACCGCGAGGAAGGCCTGACAGTGCGCAAGCGCCGCATCCGCCGTCGCGCTGTGGGA
Organism: uncultured Alphaproteobacteria bacterium; assembly: GCA_963755435.1. Lineage (GTDB taxonomy): Bacteria > Pseudomonadota > Alphaproteobacteria > ATCC43930 > CGMCC-115725 > AP-15. The sequence continues at coordinate 676,819 of CAVWJX010000003.1, read as the reverse complement.
ACGCGCGCGCCGATCCTGGTCGAGGCCAGGGTCAATGCTCGCTGGTCTCTGGACTTCGTGCACGATCAGCTCGCCGGCGGACGCCGGTTTCGGATCCTCAATGTCGTCGACGACGTCACCCGCGAGTGCCTGGCCGCGATCGCCGACACCTCGATCTCAGGCCGGCGCGTGGCGCGGGACCTGACGGTGCTGATCCAGCGCCGCGGCCGGCCCGGCATGATCGTCAGCGACAACGGCACGGAGTTCACCGCCACGGCCGTCCTGGCCTGGGCCGAGGACCAACGCGTCGCCTGGCATTACATCGCGCCGGGCAAGCCAACGCAGAACGGGTTCATCGAGTCGTTCAACAGCAGGATGCGCGACGAGCTGCTCAACGAGAGCCTGTTCTTCAGCCTCGACCACGCCCGCGAGAAGCTGGCCGCCTGGGCTGCCGACTACAACACCCGCCGGCCGCATTCCTCGATCAGCTACCAGACCCCCGCGGCCTACGCTGCGCACCTGACCGCAACAGGCCGATCCGCTGCGCCATGTGGAAGCTCCACGGCTCGGCCTGTTGCTCCTACCGCGCCCTTGGGCGTAACCATTCCCGAGACTCTCGTCCCACCTGGATGAAATCTCAGGGGCAGGTCAGCTGCTTTCGCGCAGTTCACATCGGACGTAGATCACTTCACTACCCAGATTCGAATCCGCCGTGCACCACTTCTTCGGAAGAATACAGTAGGCCTTGACGGCAACACCAAGTCTAAAATCCACCATCACATCGAGCAGATCAGAACGGCCATCGAGCAAGCCGATCTTCCCGAGCCTAAGCGGGAATTCTCTTTATACGAAGCTCAACGATTTGGCCCTAGAAGTGGACAAGAACCGGACCGGCCTTCAGGCCGGGATGGCGATCTATATCGCGGTCTGTGACGGTATCGGGCAGGGCTTCAAAAAACTGGAGCCTGCTCGCACATGGATCGACTCCATTGCCGCCCTACTAGGCAGGGCAAAGGAGGTCGAGGACAGCTTACGCCCTACACTACCGCGTCCGGAGGAACGCAAGCAGCTTGAACCGCCCCGCACACAGCTAGCGCAGCCTGAGCAAAAGCGCCACGATCTCGACGATGATATTCCTTTTTAGCGAAACAGGTGAGTCTACAATCGCCAGTGTGCAGGGGAAAAATGGCGGCCACTGAGACGGCACTATCAGCGTCGAATATTTTGACCCTCGCATTTACCACCGGTATAGTTACGGCGGCGCTGAACAATTTAATGGGATCGTGGAGGGATTCGAAGAAAGAACACACCACGACCACGCGAGATGCACGGTATTCAGTGATCAGAATCGCCGTGATTTTGGAGCAATTTGCAATTGAATGCGCCAATATAATTTCTGACAATCAATTGATAACAGCTCGGAGGGTTATGCTGGAATTGCACATGGGACGCTTCCAACTTTCGCGGACTATCCCGCCGACATGGACTGGAAAGCGATAGACCCCGCGTTGGCTGCGCGCGCTCTTTCGTTGCCTAACGAGCTCTCTCTCAGTGAAGGGATAATCAAATTTTGGTGGGAAATAGAACCGGGAGACAAAGGTATCCTTTTAACCGCTTGTGACAGGCAAGCTGGTAAATGTGGATTTAGAGCTTGGCAGGTAGCTGCTGACATGAGACGCCGCTACGGCTTCCCCGAATTTTCACCGGAGCAGACAACGTGGGATGTCGTAAAAACGGTAAAAGAGCAACACAACATCGAGATAAAACGAGTAATGGATGAACAAAAATCAAAGCAGCACACTTGATTGGGTTGAAGAAATGACAGGCAAGGATCGCACACGTAGTTACGATATCTTTAGTCGATTCACGGATAGGTTGCCGAAGCCGGGGATCGGCTGTTTGTATCTGGCCGTGATTCGTTTTTAGCTAAGGGAGTTGACGAGCGGACGTATCGACTACTTCAAGGTTATAAGCGGGCCGGTGACATTTTAATTCAGAACGCGTTAGCCGACCCGTATGAGCGGGATAACCTGATCTTCCCGGCCATCTTCAACTACCGGCATTATGTGGAACTAGCCTTAAAGGCGATTATCGAGGATCACGGCTCATTCGCAGGGGTGTCGCTCGGGCGAAAAAACCACAAGCTGCCCGAGCTGTGGCAGCTATGCATCAAGATTGCAGCGGCATTCGGTCACGATTGGTCGAAAGCGGAGTATGTGGCCATCGGCAGGTGTATTGACGAATTCGCCGCTGTTGATGCTAACTCGACGGCGTTCCGCTAGCTTGCAATTTAGGCGTCGGCACTCCGACCTTACCAAGCGGCGAAGGTCTCGATCTTGTGACATTGCATGATGTCATGAACGGGATAGAGTATTTCTTTGAGGGTGTCGATTTAGATTTCACTCATAAGGCGGAGCAGGCCTCATAAGTCTGTCTTACCAACCGATGACGGGCCAGCAGGTCGCGGCGACCCACGTTCAACGCAGGCCGCGTGAATTTTCCAGAACGGCGGTTATGCGCTTTTTCCGACAGCGGGGGCGAAATTGAGTTCGCCGTCAGCGAGCGGGGCGAAATAGGCGTCGATCGTCGCCTCGTCGATTTCGGCCAGGCTCGCCGGGCGCCAGCGCGGCTGTTGGTCCTTGTCGATCAGGGCGGCGCGCACGCCTTCGTAGAAATCGTGGCCTGCCATCATGTGCTGGGTCAGCCGGTATTCGAGGATCAGCGCCTGGTCGAGATCATAATCGGCGCCGATCTGCAGCTGGCGCAAGGTGACTTTGAGGCTGGTCGGCGATTTCGCCAGCAGCCCGGCGCGGGTTTGCGCGGCCCAGCCGGCAAAGGCGCCGCCGCCGGCCGCCTCGGCCGCGAGTGCCGCGAGGATCGCCTCGACCGTATCGCCGGCAAAACAGCGGTCGATCGCCGGCCGCAACGCCGCGAGCGGTGCGGGTTCGCGCTCGATCGCCAATGCCGGAACAGCGCGGCCTCGAGCTGTTGGCGCTCGGCGCCGGCTCGCCACTCGGTCCGGCCGAGCGCTTCGACCAGCGGCTCGACCGCGCCCTCGGCCAAAACATGGGTGGCAAAGCCGCAATAAAGCGCGTCCGCCGCGCGCAGCCGGGCGCCGCCGAGCCCGAGATAGCGGCCGATATGGCCGGGGCAGCGGTTGAGGAACCGGGTGGCGCCGACATCGGGAAAGAGGCCGATCGCGGTCTCCGGCATCGCCAAGAGGGTGCGCGGGGTCGCCAGCCGATAGGCGCCGTTGACCGAGATCCCGGCGCCGCCGCCCATCGTGATCCCGTCGATGATCGCGATGTAGGGCTTGGGAAAGCGGTGGATCTCGTGGATCAGCCGGTATTCCTCGCGAAAGAACACCGCGGTCAGATCGGGATCGCCGCCGATGCCGCGCCCGGCCTCCCAGACCGCGCGCACATCGCCGCCGGCGCAGAAGGCGCGCCCGCCGGCGCCGCGGACCAGGACGGCGCGCACCGACGGGTCGGCGGCCCAGGCGGCGAGCGCCGGGGCGATGCGGCGGTAATTGGCCAGGGTCAGCGCATTCAGCGCCTGCGGCCGGTTGAGCGTGATCGTGGCGAGCCCGCCCGCGCGCCCGAGCAGGATCTCGTCGTCTTCGTCACGCATTCGACGGCCCGAGCAGGCGGCGGGCGATGATCACCCGCATGATCTCGTTGGTGCCTTCGAGGATCTGGTGCACCCGCAGATCGCGCAGATAGCGCTCGACCGGGAAGTCCTTCAGATAGCCGTAGCCGCCATGGAGCTGCAGGGCCTCGTTGCAGATGCGGAACCCGGCATCGGTCGCCAGCCGCTTGGCCATCGCGCAATGGGTGACCGCCTGCGGATCGCTCCGGTCGAGGCTCGCCGCCCCGCGCCACACCATCAGCCGCGCCGCGTCGAGCTCGGTCGCCATGTCGGCGAGCTTGAACTGCAACGCCTGGAAATCGGCGAGCGGGTGGCCGAACTGGCGGCGCTCCAGCAGATGCGCGCGCGCCGCTTCGAGGCAGGCCCGCGCCCCGCCCAGCGAGCAGGCGGCGATGTTGAGCCGGCCGCCGTCGAGCCCCATCATCGCGATCTTGAAGCCGTCGCCCTCGGCGCCGAGGCGGTTCTCGACCGGCACGCGGCAATCCTCGAAAATCACCATCGCCGTCGGCTGCGAATTCCAGCCGAGCTTTCTTTCCTTTTTGCCGAAAGAGAGGCCGGGCGCGCCGTTCTCGACGAGGAGGCACGAGATGCCGTGCGGCCCCTCGCCGCCGGTGCGCACCATGACCGCATAAAGGTCGCTGGCGCCGCCGCCCGAGATGAACGCCTTGGTGCCGTTCAGCAGGTAATGGTCGCCGTCGCGCACCGCCCGGGTCGCCAACGCCGCCGCGTCCGAGCCGCTGCCCGGCTCGGTCAGGCAATAGCTCGCGAGGTGGTCCATGGTGGTCAGCCTCGGCAGCCTGCGGGCCCGCTGCTCGGCGCTACCGAACCGGTCGACCATCCACGAAACCATGTTGTGGATCGACAGATAGGCGGCGGTCGACGGGCAGGCCGCGGCCAGTTCCTCGAAGATCAGCGCCGCGTCGACCCGGCCCAATCCGCTGCCGCCGAATTCCTCGCCGACATAGATCGCGGCAAAGCCCAACGCCGCCGCCCGCCGCAGTGCCTCGACCGGAAACTCGCCGCGCTCGTCCCAGCCCGGCGCCCGTGGCAGCCACTCCTCCCGCGCAAACTCCCGCGCCGTCTCCTGAAACGCCCGCTGCTCGTCGGAGAGATCGAAATCCATCGGCCGCAATATAGCTGCCGCTTGTCCAGCGGCAAATGGCGGCCCGATCGCCCCAGACCCGAGCATCGAAATCGGCTACCAGCTACCTCGCCCGATCCCGGTGCCGGGATCGCTGTGCGCCCCATCGATCATGTGGGAACGTTAATGCTGGTTTCGCGCGCGGCTGATCGGGCATGATCTTCGGCGCATGCCAACCATCTTCAGATCCGGCAGCTTTCGGTTTTTCTTCTATTCCAACGAAGGCTCGCCGCGTGAGCCAGCGCACGTTCATGTCGAGCGAAGCGAGATGGAGGCTAAATTCTGGCTTCGGCCCGAAGTACACGTGGCCTATAATGACGGCTTTGGCGCTCGGAGCTTGCGCGAGGTGTTGAGGCTGGTCGAGGCAAACCGTGAACGCATCGAAAAGGCGTGGGATGAGTTCTTCGGCTAAGGCAACGGGCGTCAGGTTCGACGACGACCGTATGTGGGTCGAGCTGTCCGACGGCCGGACCTTGGGCGTGCCGCTCGCCTGGTTTCCGCGCCTGCTTCAGGCCACGCCGGAACAGCGAGAGGGCTGCCGCATCAGCAGCCGAGGCTTGCATTGGGCAGCGCTCGACGAGGACATCTCGGTGGCCGGCTTGCTGGCCGGATACGCCGACCACACCCGGGGTTTACCAAGCGCAGCCGAATGATCGTCACCGTTCTGGTGATCTGAAAAAAGGCCGCCCGCAACCGAAGCTGCGGGCGGCCTCGCGAGGGTATGCGGCTTCGCTTAAGCGTGGTTCGCCTTGTAGTAGGTGTTGCGCAGCACGCGGCCGGGCAGCGCCCCGGTGTGCTTGCCGTCTTCGATCAGGACCTCTCCGTTGACGATCGTCGCCATGATGCCTTGCGCCGGCTCCTTCATCCGCCAGCCGCCGGCCGGGAAGTCGTGGACGACGCTTTCCGGCAGCGGCTTTACCGTGTCGGGATCGAAGATCACGATGTCGGCCGCCATGCCGGGGCGCAGCAGGCCGCGGTCATAGAGCCCCAAGGCCGAGGCGCTGTCGAAGGTCAGCCGCCGCACCGCGTGCTCGAGGCTCATGACGTGCTTCTCGCGCACCCATTCGGAGAGCAGCCGCGTCGAATAGCCGTAGCCGCCGTGGAACTGCACGTGCGCGCCGCCATCCGACAAGCCGACGATCGCGTTCGGGTAGGTCAGGATCTTGGCCATCGCTTCGTCGTCGACATTGTTTTCCGACTGCATCAGGCCGGTGTCGAGGTTCTCTTCGACCACGAGGTCGAGGAAGGCGTCGATCACCCGCTTCCCCTGCTCCTTGGCGATCTGGCCGATGGTCTTGCCCTTGAGCCCCTGGTTCTTGTCGAGGACCGGGGTCTCGACCCACATGTAGTTGTACCATTCGCGCGAATAGCCGGCCGCCGGCACCTCTACCGAGTGCTCGACGACTTCCTCGTGCAATTTCTGCCGAATCGCCGGATCGGCATAAGCCTTCAGCTTCTCCTCGTCCGAGGATAAGAGGATCGGGTGCCAGGTCGGCGAGCCGCGGAAGATCTGGCAGTTGCGCATCGTAAAGGTCTGGGTGACCCGGTTCGGGCTGCACAATGGATAGGCCCGGATGCCCGCCTTCGAAGTCTCCTCGACCCGCGCCATATGGCGTTTCCAGGCGTCGGGCTCGCGCACGGTCTGGCCGAGGTTGTTGTAAATGACGGTGCGGCCGGTGGCCTCGCTGAGGCGCGCCATCAGCCCGTCATTCAATTCGGCGGCGCGGCCGCCGCCCGACTGGATGATGCCGGTGCCCATCTCGCGCAGCACGTCGCCGAGCGCGAAGATCTCCTTTTCGTCGGCCCACAACGCCGGGATATGGACGCCCTGCGGGTCGTAATGGCCCTTGTTGCGCGACACCGAGAGGCCGAGCGCACCACCCTTGATGCCGTCGCGCACCACGTCCTGCATCTTCTTGATTTCGTCGTCCGAGGCAGTACGGCCCTGGGCCTCGTCGCCCATCACGTAATAGCGCACCGTCGAATGGCCGATCAGATTGCCGACATTAACGCCCAAATTCTGGTCGAGCCGGTCCATGTATTGCGGGATCGTCTCCCAATCGACCTCGACCGTGTTCAACACCTCCATCGGGATCGCTTCGACATAGGAGAGGAACTCGGCCACCCGCTTAGCGGTGCCCGGCCGCACCGGCGCCAAGGCCAACGAGCAATTGCCGAACACCACCGTGGTGCAGCCATGGTCGGGCGAGAACGAGCACAGCGGATCCCAGGTCACCTGCGCGTCGTAATGGCAGTGGTTGTCGACGAAGCCCGGGGCCACGACCTTGCCGGCGGCGTCGATCGTCTTGGTCGCCGGGCCGGAGAGCTTGCCGATCTCGACGATCTTGCCGTTCTTGACCCCGACATCGCCCTTGAACGCCGGCATGCCCGAGCCGTCGACGATGCGGCCGTTCTTGATCAGGAGATCATACGCCATTTCCATCCCTTTCTTCGTGGTTGCAGCAGACGCACCTTTCCTGCCGCGCAGTGTAGCATCCGGCCGCCGGCCGCCGATCGAAAATTGCGCCGACCAAAATTGCTGGGTCAGCCGGGTCAGATCGAGTATTCGGCGATGTGCTCGACCGGGCTGCCGCCATCGACGGCATGGCCTTCGGCGCGCCAGCGCAGCATGCCGCCCGAAAGGTTGGCGACGTTGGAAAAGCCGGCCTCGCGCAGAATGACCGTCGCCTGCGCCGACCGGCTGCCGGCGCGGCACACCGCGACCACCGGGCGGCCCTTGGCTAGCTCCCCGGCGCGCTCGGCCAGCGCCCCCAACGGGATCGCAACGGCGCCGCGGATATGGCCGAGCGGCCCGGAAAATTCCTCCGGCTCGCGCACGTCGAGGATCTGCACCCCGCGCGCGTGCTCCTCGAGCCCGTGCGGGTCGATCTCCCAGATCCCGGCAAAGCTGTAGCGCAGCGGCGCCCAATGCGGTGCCGCGGCGAGGTCGACCTCGCCCTCGGGCCGGCCGCATTGCAAATTGGCCGGCACCGCGACATCGAGCTTCTTCGGGTGCGCCAGGTGCAAATTTTTCATGTAGCCGATGAAATCGCCTTCGCCGCTCTCGCCGCCGAGGCGCGGGTTGAAATGCCGCTCCTCGCGCACGCTGGTCACGGTCAGCCCGCGATAATCATGCGCCGGGTAGAGCAGGCATTCCTCGGGCAGGGTGAAGATCTGCTGATGCACCGAGCGGTACATTGTCGTCGGATCACCCTGTTGGAAATCGGTCCGGCCGCTGCCGCGAATTAGCAGGCAATCGCCGGTAAACGCCATGCTGCGGTCGTCGAGCACGTAGGTCAGACAACCGCTGGTGTGGCCCGGCGTCTTGCGCACCTGCAGATTGCGCGCGCCGAACGGGATCACGTCGTCGGGCACCAGATAGCGGTCGGCCCCGACCGCGCCGCTGTCGGCCGAAACGGCGATACTGCACCCGGTCTGTTGCTTCAACAGCCAGGCGCCGGTGACATGGTCGGCATGGACATGGGTGTCGAGGGTGTAGAGAAGCTTCAGGCCGAGTTCATCGATCAGCGCCACGTCGCGCCGGACCTGCTCGAAGACCGGGTCAATGATCACCGCCACGCCACTTTTGCCATCGGCCAGCAGATAGGTGTAGGTCGAGGATTGCGGATCGAACAATTGCCGGAAGATTAACATCTGCGAACCTCGTGATCAGAAGATGCGCGCCGCGCCCGAAGGCCCGGCTATTCTAGCGCGGCGGCGGCGAAATCGAGAGGACAGGTTTATTTTGCGCCGCAGCATGGGCTATACAAAACCGGTGATGCGCCTTTTGCTGCTGCTGATCCTGACGATTCTGCCGCTTTCGGCGCGGGCTCAGCCCGCACCCGGGCCGCCGGCTGTGGGCGTGGTGCCGGCCGAGCGCCAACAGATCACCGAGAGCAACGAATTCATCGGCCGCATCCAGGCGATCGGGCGGGTGGCGCTGGTGGCGCGGGTCACCGCCTTTCTCGAAAAGCGGCTCTTTGTCGAGGGCGCCGAGGTCAAGAAGGGCGACCTTCTTTATCTGCTCGAGCAGCCGCCGTTCCAGGCCCAGGTCGATTACAACCAGGCCAATGTCGCTCAGCTGGAGGCGCAGCACACCAACGCCGTGCTGACCCTGCAGCGCGCCCAGTACCTGTTGAAGACGGTCGCCGGCGAGCAGGCGACCGTCGATTCCGCACTCGCCGCCGAGCGCGCCTTGGCGGCGCAGATCGCCGCGGCCCAGGCCCAGCTCGAACAAGCCCAGATCAATCTCGGCTATACCGAGATCCGCGCGCCGATCGATGGCGAGATCAGCAGCACCAATGTCACCAAAGGCAATGTCGTCTCGCCGACCAGCGGAACCCTGGCCAACCTCGTCAGCCAGGACCCGATGTATGTGATCTTCCCGATCTCGATGCGCACCGCACTCGAGTTGCGCGACCGCTACGGCCCCAAGGGCGGGTTCAGCGCGGTGGTGATCAAGCTGCGGCTGCCGACCGGAGAAATCTACGGCGCCAATGGCCACCTCGATTACGTGTCGCCGACGGTCGCCCAAACCACCGACACCGTCACCTTGCGCGGGGTGATCGCCAACCTCGTCCACCCGGGCATGAAGGTCGGCGAGCCCGGCTCGCGCGAATTGACCGACGGGGAGTTCGTCACCGTGCTGCTTCAAGGGGTGCAGCCGGTGTCGGTGCTGGCGATCCCGCGTTCGGCGGTGCTGGCCGATCAGCAGGGCGACTACGTCTATGTCGTCGACGCCCAAAAGAAGGCGCAGATCCGGCGCATCAAGCTCGGCCAGTCGACCCCGTCCACCGCCGTCGTCACCAGCGGACTGAAGGCCGGCGAGCTCGTGGTCTCGGAAGGCGTGCAGCGGGTGCATCCGGGCGAGCTCGTGTCGCCGGGGCCGGCTAGCCCGCCGCCGACGATCTCCGCGGCGGCCGACCAGGCCGGCGCGCCACCCGGCGCATCGGCCCCCGCACCTTCGAGCGCGCCCAAGGCCGGCCCCAAGGCCGGCCGATGATCTCAGCCCTCTTTATCGACCGCCCGCGCCTCGCGGTGGTCATCGCCCTGGTCATCACCATCGCCGGCCTGTTGGCGCTGACCCGCATTCCGGTCGCGCAATTCCCCGACATCGTGCCGCCGCAGGTGCAGGTCACCGCCACCTATCCCGGCGCCTCGGCCGCGGTCGTCGAGGCGAGCGTCGCGCAGCCGATCGAGGCGCAGGTCGTCGGCGTCGACCGGATGCTCTACATGAAATCGACCAGCGGTAACGACGGCAGCTACAAGCTGACCGTCAGCTTTGCCCTCGGCACCGATCCCGATATCGACACGGTCGACGTCGACAACCGGGTCCAGATCGCCCTGTCCCAACTCCCGCCGGAGGTCCAGCTCGAAGGGCTGGTGGTCAAGAAACAATCCTCGGCAATCCTGCAGTGGGTCTGTCTCTATAGCAAAACCGGCAAACAGAACCCGCTGTTCATCACCAACTACGCGATCATCAACGTCCTGGACGTGCTGTCGCGCACCGCCGGGGTTGGCGAGGTATTTCTGCTCGGCCAGCTCAACTATTCGATGCGGATCTGGTTCGACACCCAGCGCCTGGACAATCTCGGCTTGGCCCCGTCCGACATCATCGCCGCGATCCAGGCGCAGAACGTGGTGGCGCCGGTGGGCCGGATCGGCGCCCGCCCGGTCGGCCATAGCCAGCAATTCCAGCTGAACGTCCAGACGAGAGGTCGGCTGAAGACGCCGGCGCAGTTCGGCAACATCGTGCTGCGCGCCAATCCCGACGGCTCGCTGTTGCGCGTGCGCGACGTCGCCCGGATCGAGCTCGGCGCCCAGAACGAGGATACCGAGACCCGCCTCAACGGCAAGCCCGCGGTGGCGATCGGCATCTATCTCTCGCCCGGCGCCAATGCGGTCAAGACCGCCTCCTTGGTCGACGCGGCGCTCGGCCGGTTGAGCCAGCGCTTCCCGCCCGGCCTCAATTACGAAGTCAATTACGACACGACGACCTTTGTCCACGCCACGATCCACGACGTCCTGATCACGCTGGTGATCGCCTTCATCCTCGTCGTGATCGTGGTCTTTCTGTTTCTCGGCAGTCTGCGCGCCACCGTCATTCCGGCGATCGCGGTGCCGGTCAGCCTGATCGGCGCCTTTGCCGTATTGCTGGCGGTGGGCTATTCGGCCAACACCATCTCGTTATTGGCGATGGTGCTGGCGATCGGCATCCTGGTCGATGACGCGATCGTCGTCGTCGAGAATGTCGAACGGGTGATCGAGGAGGAACCCCAACTGTCGCCGGCCGAGGCGACCAAGAAGGCGATGGGCGAGATCACCGGGCCGATCATCGCGATCACCCTGGTGCTGTTATCGGTGTTCGTGCCGATCGCGTTCATTCCGGGGATTTCGGGGCAGCTGTTCCGCCAGTTCGCGGTGACGATCAGCGTCTCGATGCTGATCTCGGCGCTAAACGCGCTGACCCTGTCGCCGGCCTTGTGCGCGGTGTTTCTGCGCCGGCGCGGCCCGCGCGGCGGCCCCCTGGGCTGGATCTTGCGCGGCATCGACAAGGTCCGCGACGGCTATGCCAGGATCGTGCGCCGCCTGGTGCGGGTTTCGCTGCTGGCGCTGGTGGCGATCGTCGGCTGCGCGATCGCCATTTTCCTGATCTCGTCGCACACCCCGACCGGGTTTCTGCCGGATGAGGACCAGGGCGCCTTTTTCATCGCGGTGCAGTTGCCGGACGGCGCCTCGGTCTCGCGGACGAGCCAGGCGGTGCGCCGCGTCGAGGCGCTGCTGCGCGCGATGCCGCAGGTCGAGAACGTGTTCTCGGCAATCGGCTTTTCGATCATCGACAGCACCGACGAGCCGAACGCGGCGTTTGTCGTGCCCACCCTGAAGCCGTTCGCCGACCGCGTCGGCGCCGCCAACTCGGCCCAGGCGCTGATCGCCCGCGTGTTCGGCGAGGGCCAGGAGATCCGCGCCGCGACGATCATCCCGTTCAACGTGCCGCCGATCATCGGCCTGTCGACGACCGGCGGCTTCGAATACGAGCTTGAAGGGCTGCAGGGACAGGACCCGGCATCGATGAACAGCGTCATGCAAGGGCTGCTCGCCGCCGCCAATCGCGATCCGCGCCTGACCCGCGTGTTCTCGACCTTCACCGCCAGCAACCCCTCCGTCTATCTCGACATCGACCGCCAGAAGGCGCAGGCCCTCGGCGTCAACATCAGCGATGTGTTCACCACTCTGCAGGCCACGCTAGGCGGCATCTACATCAACAATTTCAACATGCTGGGCCGGGTCTGGCAGGTCATCATCGAGGGCGAGGCGGGCGGCCGCCGGGAGATATCGGCGTTGTGGCGGGTCTACATTCGCAACAGCTATGGCAAGAACGTGCCGTTGCGCTCGATCGCCGACGCGCACATCGTACTCGGCCCGCAAGTCATCACCCGCTACAACAACTACCGCGCGATCCCGATCCAGGGCAGCCCAGGTCCGGGCTATTCATCCGGCACCTCGCTCGCGGCGATGGCGCAGATCTCGGCCAGGACCCTGCCCCCGGGCTATAGCTATGAGTGGACCGGGACCGCCTACCAGGAATTCGCCGCCACCGGGCAGACCGGGCCGATCCTCGGGCTCGCGGTGCTGTTCGCCTTCCTGTTCCTGGTCGGGCTCTATGAAAGCTGGATGATCCCGATCCCGGTGCTGCTGTCGGTCCCGGTCGGCGTGCTGGGGGCTTTTCTCGGCATCCTGATCGCCCATCTGGCGCTCGATCTCTATGCCGAGATCGGGCTCGTCGTCCTGATCGCGATGGCCGCCAAGAACGGCATCCTGATCGTCGAATTCGCCAAGAACCAGCGCGAGCAGGGCAAGGACATCCGCGAGGCCGCGGCGCTCGGCGCGCAGATGCGGTTCCGCGCGGTGATGATGACCTCGTTCGCGTTCATCTTTGGCGTCTACCCGCTGGTCGTCGCCACCGGCGCCGCCCAAATCAGCCGGCACGATGTCGGGACCCCGGTCTTCGCCGGCATGATCGCGTCGAGCGGGGTCGGGCTGTTCGTGATCCCGATGCTCTACGTCACCTTCCAGAGCCTGCGCGAGCGGTCGAGCGGCTACTTCCGCCGCGGCAGCCGGCGCCGCAGTGCCGCCGAATAGGCGCGGCGATCACCCGGGCGATCAGCCCGGGCGATTCAGCCCGGGCGCAACCACGTCGCGAATTACGCCGGGCGCTGGCGCTGGGCTGGCGTCGGCGCCGAGGCCATCGCCGCCTGGATCTGGTCGGGGCGGGTGAACGCCAGGTATTCGGCGGCGTATTCGGGCGGCAGGATCTCGACCATCGACGCGTTCTCGACCCACACCTCGATCACATGGAACGGGCCCCGGTTGCAGCGGAAGCATTGCCAGCCTTCGCGCTTGGCGATCGCCTCGACCGTGTCGGCGTCGGTGGTGACGCTGAGCGCGAAATGGGTCGGGCCAAAGCCGCGGCCGCCGTCCGCATTCTTGGCAAAGCCGGCGCCGACCGCGCCACCCGGCTGCAGCTCGGTTCCGGCCGGATAGACCTCGACCCCCGAGCCGTGCTGGTCGAGCTGGAGCGCGAAAAAGCTGCCCGGATTGGGCGGAAACGGCACCGCGGCGCCGCCCATGAATTCGGCCAGCACACCGGCGACGTGCTCAGGCTCGCGCGCGGCGATCGACAGATGATGGATCATGGCTTCCTCCCAAACTTCTGCTGCAAGGCATAGCATAGATGCTGGCGCCGACGCCTCAGCGCAATTGCTGCCCCGCGGCGTCGCCGTCGAGAAACTTGTTCGGCTTCAGAAAGAACGACAGCACCAGGGCGCCCTTGGGCGAGCGCGCCAGATGCCGGTTGCCCTTTGGCCGCCAGACGTAGTCGCCGGCCCGCACCTCGCCCTCGTCGTCGACCAGGCTGCCCTCGAGGATAAAGCTCTGCTCGATCTCGACATGCTCGTGCAGCGCCAGCTCGGCCCCCGGCTGCCACCGGAACAGCGCGGTCATGAGGCCGGTTTCCGGCTCCTCCATCAATATCTTCATGTCGATGCCGGGGCACGGGGTCGGCTTCCACGGCAGGCCCTCGACCTCGACATAGCGCGACGCCAACGGTCCGAGCTGTTCGGCATGTGGCAAAAACGGTGTGGTCGCGGTCATCGGCTGTTCCTCCGCTGGTGCGGCGCTCATCATAGCGCACAATCCGGTTTTGCTGGAAAGCGCTGCAGCGGTCGGGGATGATGGCTGCGGGCTCGACGGCGTTTCGGGAGGAAGCGATGGCAAAGGGTATTCTGATCGCGGCGATGGATTTCTCGGCCGCGCCCGAGGACGAGTTTCACGATTGGTACGATCTCGAACACGTGCCGGAACGGCTGGGGGTGCCGGGGTTCCTCAACGCCGACCGCTGGATCGGCATCGACAACCCGAAGGTTTCGGTCGCGACCTACGATCTCGACCAGGTCGGCGTCCTGCACAGCCCCGCCTATCTCGCGGTCGGCGGCGACAATGGCTCGCCCTGGACCAAGCGCACCGCCAAATTCCGCAAGAGCATCATGCGCTACGAGGGCGAGCAGCTGTTTCCCGGCGACCGGACGGCGCCGCGCGAGGCCGCTGCCTTGTTGATGATCGGCATGAACGTCGCCCCCGAGCACGAGCACGAATTCAACGAATGGTACAACACAGAGCACGTCCCGGCCTTGGGCGGGGTGCCCGGCGTCCTGTGCGCGCGCCGCTATCGCGGCGAGGGCGGGACCCAGCGCTATGTGGCGCTCTATCACCTGACCGCCCCCGAGGTGGTGCGTTCGGACGCCTGGAAAAAGGCCGCCGACACGCCGTGGACGCAAAAGCTGCGCCCGCATTTCCGCGACCATCTGCGCCTCGAGTGCCGCCGCTACCGCCGCGCCGCCTAGGCCCAAGGTCGGCGGCCCCTCATCCGCCGATTTTTAGCCGAGGTGGACCTCGAGCTGCTCGACGGTCTGCCGGTACGTCTCCGGGGCAAACGCGGTGACCACCGCGACGGCGATCACCCCCATCACCGCGGTGATGGTCATGGTCGTCGCGATCCCGAAGCGGGCCAGCAGCAGCGGGAAAAAATAGGTCCAGATCACGCCGCCGAGCAGCCGGCCGCCAATCGATTCAACGGTCGATTGGCCGGTGGCGCGGATCGGCGTCGGATACTGCTCGGCATACCACATCTTGTAGGACGGCGCCGAGCCAGGCGCGGAAAACCACATGACGCCGCCCCACGCCACCATCGCCAGCGCGGTCGCCGAATTGCCGAAACCATACGCCGCCACCACCGCCACCGTCATATAGACCAGATAGATCAGCTTGCGGCCGACGAATTCGCCGAGAATTCCATTGAGCAACTTTCCGGGAATCTGCGCCCCGGTGCCAGATGGCCGGCCGGGATCATGCCGATGACAATCCCCGGCGCCGAGGACGCAGCGAGCAGCCCGGTATCGGACGCGGTCAGGACCATCACCTTCCTGACCACCGGCAGGATCGTGCCCAAAGTGCCGATGTCGAGCGCCTCGACGATCAGCGCGCCCGAAACCAGCAGAACGACCATCCAGCTCCAGCTGGTGTTCGGAATGCGATCCATGCGGGCCGCCACGGCGGCCGGATCGGTGCGTCCCACGGCAAATCCCCCCTCGAAGATTAGGCGCGCATCGGGGTAGGCTCGCAACGCCGGCACGAGCGCCAACCCCGTTTATCGCTCTCTGACCGCAGCTATTCGAGGCACGACAATGGGCTATTCGCCGGCGGAACCGCTGATCCGGCCCCGACCGGGAATAGCCGGGCGTCGACGGCGCGCTTACTCGGCGGCCGAGACGGTGCCGACCTCGCGGGTCAGCGGCGCCGCCGGCGTGGCGATCGCGTAGAGCCTGGCGCAATTGTCCCACAGGATCCGCCGGCGCTGCTCGTCGGCGAGCGGCAGGCTGAGAAATTGGTCGATCGCCTCGGGGAAGGCGCCGTCCGAATGCGGGTAGTCGCTCGACACGACGAAGTATTCCGCGCCCATCTTGTTGACGACATCGACCGCCGGCTCCTCGTCGACATCGAGCGCGATGTAGCATTGCCGCTTGAAGTATTCGCTCGGGCTCATGGCGATCTGGCGCTCGCAGCCGGGCCCGAACTTCTCCCACTGGTCGTCGAGCCGCCACAGCCACCAATAGAGCCACCCCGCCGTCCCTTCGAGAAAGGCGCAACGCAGCTTCGGGTGGCGTTCGAGCACGCCGCCGGTGGTCATGCTGGCGATCGCCCCCATCAGCTCGACCGGGTTGCGGATCGCATGCGCGATCGGATGGAAATTGTTGTGCCCGACATAGCGCCGCCCGGCATCGTCCTTGAGCGCGGTGTTGCCGGTCGGGTGATAGCCGATCGGCACGTCGAGCTGTTCGAGCGCGTCCCATAGGGGCTCGCACGCGTCATCGTGCAGATGCTGGCCGTTGACCGGGTTAGGCGTGCCGATCACCGCGACGGCGCCAAGCTCGTTGACCGCGCGGCGCGCTTCCTCGACCGCCAGGCCGACATCGTGCATCGCCAGTTGCGCGGCGAATTTGAGCCGCTGCGGATCGGTCTTGCAGTAATCGGCGGCCCAGTCGTTGTAGGCGCGCGCTAAGGCGGCGGCGTAATCCGGCGCCAGATCGTCATGGCACAGGATCTGCCGGCCGCGGGTGCCGTACATGACCGCGACGTCGATCCCCTCGATGTCCATCGCGGTCAGGGTCGAGGCCGGGTCGAAGCCGCGGGCGCGGGCGACGTTGAAATGCGGGTGGCGGGCGCGGCTGCGGCGGCGCAGTTCGCGACTGGATTGGGTGGCGCCCTGCGCATTGGCGTGCGCCGGGATCGCCAGCCCCTGCACCTCCATCCCCATGATCGCGTCGGCGTTGCCCTTATCCTCCTTGCTGTCGCCGAGCTGGCGCTGCTGGCCGCCGAAAAACCGCGGCGCATTCTGCCGGTGCGCCGGGTCGAGCCAGCGGGCCCACAGATCGTCGGGCTCCATCATGTGCAGGTCGCTGTCCATGATCAGATAGCCGTTGCGTGCCATTCTCTTTTCTCCTTTTGTCGCCGGGCTGACCTCGGCGCGTTACATCAGGAAGACGCCCTTGCCGGTGGTCTGGGTGTCGAACAGGCGATAGGCTTCCGCGGCCTGGTCGAGCGTCCACTGGTGGGTGAACAGGCGGTCGACATCGACCTTGCGGTCGACCACGAACTGCGCGCACTCGGCCTGGCCGATC
Source organism: uncultured Alphaproteobacteria bacterium (assembly GCA_963755435.1). Taxonomy (GTDB): domain Bacteria; phylum Pseudomonadota; class Alphaproteobacteria; order ATCC43930; family CGMCC-115725; genus AP-15. The sequence goes on along the minus strand of CAVWJX010000003.1, from coordinate 659,815 downwards.
GATGAAAAAGTCCATGAGCCGATGATCGTCAACTGCTTGCGAAGCATGTCTGGGCTGACGTCGATCGTCACATTGTTGCGCTCGCCGACAAAGGCGACCGTGCCCCATACCTTGGCGCTGCGCACCGCGGCGATCCGGCCCTCGGGCTGGCTCGAGGTGTCGAGGGTGCAGTCGGCGCCGCCATGGGTCAGATCCTTGATCGCGCCGACCGGGTCGTTCGAGCGCGGGTTGACGGTCTGCCAGGCGCCGAACTCCTTGGCCCGCTCCAGCCGCTCGGGGCTGACATCGAGGGCGATCACCCGCGCCCCCATCGCCGCCGCGAGCTGAGTCGCCGACAGCCCGACCGGCCCCTGGCCGAACAGCGCGATCGTGTCGTTGCCCGAGAGGTTCAGCCGCCGCAAGGCGCCATAGGCGGTGCCGGTGCCGCAGGCGATCGCCGCGCCGGCGGCAAACGACAATTCGTCGTGCAGCGGCACCAGGGTGAAGGCCGGCACCTTGAGCCAGCGCGCGTGCCCGCCATGGGCGTTGTTGCCGTACACCAGCACCGGCTCTTCCTGGCACAATTGCGACCAGCCCGATCGGCAATGATTGCACACGGTGCAGCCCTTATAATGGTGCACCATGACCCGCTGGCCGATTTTGGCCTGCTTGTCGCTGACCCCGGAGCCGATCGCGGCGACGATGCCGCAGGGCTCGTGGCCGCCGATCACCGGATCGGGGTTGACCGGCAGGCCGCCGCTGGCGCCGCCCGATTTCGGCCGGCGGTACTGGTGCAGGTCGCTGCCGCACATGCCCGAAGCCTTCATCTCGACGACGACCTCGCCTGGCCCCGGGGTCGGGTCGGCAAACTCCATCAGCTCGACTTCGCGCTCGCCCTTGAAGACCACGCCGCGCATCGCTTCCTCCTGAGGCTTGGTGTCCCGCAGCGAGCCTAGACCAGATCGCGGTGCCGGCGCGAGCCGGTTGCCGGCAGGCGGCCACGGCGCCGGTCGGGGCTCGCCCGCGGCTGATGCGGCTTACTCGGCGGCTGACACCGAGGCGGCCCACGCACCCGACCCGCCGAGCGGATCGGAGCCATACCGGTTCGGCCCGCGGGTCCCGGCGGTGCACAGCCACACCAACAGGATGATCCAGCCGATAATCGGCAGGAAAGCGAGCAGCCACCACCAGCCGGAGCGGTCGATATCGTGCATGCGCCGGGTCCAGACCGCGATGCTCGGCACAAACAAGGCGATGTTGATGATTCCGCCAAATACTCTGGCATGCGAACCGAACCAGACCGCGTCGATCAGATCGGCGCCCAGGCCGATGAGCATGGTGAACAGCGTGAAGTACCAGTATTCCGCTCTCGGCGCCCGACCGCGAAACTGGAAATATCGGTTGAAGCAGATCGCGATCGAGCTGGCGAAGGTTCGCGGCCTCTGGTCGTCATCCACGGCCGGCGACGACCGACCCTGCCGCGAGAGATCCTGCGGCGCCCCGCATTTCGGGCACATTGGCGCGGATTCGTGGATTTGGGCACCACAGCCTCGGCAAAAGACCATCTCGCTACTCCATTAAAGCATGCTGCCTAAACATGCTGCTCGCGAAAGTTGGCGGACCGGGGCGAAGCTTCAGTAACTCAGGCGTAGACACCGGGTTCACTCAAGCCGTCATCGCCGGGCTGATCCCAAGCTCGACGCCGCCCAATGCCGGGTCGTCACCCGGTTGAAAGCCAATACGCGGCTCGACGTGATCGAGGAGCTGCCGGTGCCGGAGGGCAGCACCATTCTCTCCGATCGCATCGGCTTTCTGCCCGCGCGCCAGGCCGAGAGCCGGCGCAATCCGATGCAGGATGCAGTACGGGAAGTCCGTGTAATGATCGAGACCGGCAAAATGCTCCGCATCCTGTCGAACGATCTCGATGCCAGCGCCGAGGCGATCGCCGATCTCTATAAGCGGCGCTGGGCAATCGAGCTGTTCTTCCGCTGGATTAAGCAGACGCTGAAGATCACTCGCTTTCTCGGCACCTCCGAGAACGCCGTTCGCATCCAGATCGCCGTTGCCCTGATTGCCTTCTTGCTGTTGCGTCTCGCCCAAGCCGCGCAAAAAGCCATTCACAGTCCACTCGCCTTTGCCAGATTGGTTCGTGCCAACCTCATGCATCGCCGGCGCATCGATCGCCTGATCGAGCCCGAAGCGAACACCGTCGTCATCCCGGCTCAATGGGCGCTCCAATGGAACTGAAACCGGAACCGGACAGCCGTGGGCTGATCCCGGCCATCCACGGAATTGCGGCGTCAGCTCCGCCAGTTTACCTGGCTGCCCGGCACCCGGCCGGGCTCACGCCGGCGCGGTGCGCCTGCACCCTCCGAATGCGCCACCGGACTAGCCATATTTTTCGGCAAAACGCCGGTCGGAGGTCGCGAGATAGACGATGCCCTCGATCAGCGCGATCACCGCCGGAATAAAGGTCCAGCAGAACAGCAGATATAAAATGCCGAGGCCGACCTGACCGAGGTAGAATTTATGCACGCCAAACCCGCCGAGGAAAAACGCCAGCAGCGCCGCGACAATTTTGCTCTTTGCCGGGCCGATCGAGGCCGAACCTAGAGGCGATTGCGGCGCTCCGCAGCTTGGGCACAGCGGAGCGGCCTGGTGCAGCGCATGGCCGCAACCGCGGCAATAGACCTGTCCCGATCCGGGACAGCTCGGGGTTGCCGCCGGCAATCCGCGGCCGGGCAACGCCGGCATCGGCTTGTCTGGCGCCGCAGTTCGGACAGTCCGTCGCCGAGACGTGCATGATCACGCCGCAGGCATAGCAGAACTTCTGATCCGCCTGCTTGTCGGACGCCGGCCCGTAGCGGATCGGCTGATTGTGGCCCTGCGACATCGGCGGCGCTCGTTTTCGGTGTGGCGAAGCGGCGGTTCTAGGTGTGACGAAGCAGCGGTTCTAGTGCTCAGACGCATTCAGATGGTGCAATCCTACCTCAATCCGTCATGCCGGCCTTGTGCCGGGCATCCACGGAAGCAGTAGAGTTTGTGCCGCCGTTCGTGGATGGCCGGGTCAAGCCCGGCCATGACGGGTTGGTTGACTTATATGTTTGTGTCTAAGCACTAGGCGTGGCGAAGCAGCGGTTCTAGGCGTGACGAAGCAGCGGCGGCGGTGCCGAGAGAGTATGGCGCAAGAAGCCGGGCTCGAAGGTGCGCAGCAGCCACCAGGCCCAATCGGTTGCCAAGTCGCGGATGGCATTGAGCGCGCCCACCCGCGCCAGCCAATAGATCCCGATCGTCCAGGCGGCGATGTAGCCGGCGGCGACCAGGATCGCGAGGCCAAGCAGCGAGGCTTCGGAAGGCGATAATTTGCGGCGCGCGAAGGCAAGGTGAGAAACCGCCAAAATCAGCCCGATCAGCATCGCCGGCGGAAACGGTGTAAAACAAAGTGCTACCGCCAATACGACACCCAAATCGTATTGTCGGACGCGAAACGCCAGGCTGGTGAGCCGGCCGCGTATTTCCTCTTCGAGTGCGCTGTGCATATCGCTCTCGGCCGAGCCGACCTCGCGTGTCACGATGCGAGCTATCGCTGCATGGGATCCTCTAAGCCTTATGGTATCCTGTAAGCCTTAAAGCTGCAACCGTTCGGCGATTTTATGCGGCCGAATGTTAAAGATCGGTAAATCGGGTTCGGTCGCAGCCGCAGCAGAATGGCGCCGGATCGGTCGCGGCGGGCGCTAATCGCCGACCGCGCGGAGCGGCTGCTGCGCGCCCCCGATCTGGCGGCGGATCAGCCGGGCGTAGAGGCCGTTCCGGGCGACCAGCTCGGCATGGCTGCCGGTTTCGACCAGATGCCCGCGGTCGAGCACCGCCAACAAATCGGCGTTGCGCACGGTCGAGAGCCGGTGGGCGATGACGATCGTGGTGCGGTCGCGCATCAAGGCGTCGAGTGCAGCGCGCACCTGCGCCTCGCTGACCGCGTCCAGATGCGAGGTCGCCTCGTCGAGCACCAAAGTCGGCGCGTTTTTCAGAAAAGCGCGGGCGATCGCCACCCGCTGGCGCTGCCCGCCCGACAATTGCACGCCGCGTTCGCCGACCGGGGTGTCGAGCCCTTGCGGCAGGCTGGCGACAAATTCGGCCAGCGCCGCCTGTTCCAGCGCGCGGTGGATCGCCGCCTCGTCGGCCTCGGGCCGGGCCAATGCCACATTGGCGCGCAAGGTGTCGTTGAACAGATAGGTGTCCTGCGACACCAGCGAGACGCGGCGGCGCAGATGGTCGAGCTCGAACTCGCGCAGGTCGACCCCGTCGATCAGGATGCGCCCGGCCTGCGGGTCCCAGAAGCGCAGCAGCAAATTGGCGATCGTGGTCTTGCCGGCGCCGGACGGCCCGACCAAGGCCAATGTCGCCCCGGCCGGCACTTCGAGACGGATGTCGCTCAGGGCCGGGCGGCGCGCGCCGGGATAGGTAAAGCTCGCCCCCTCGAAGCGGATTGCCGAGCCGCCTTGCGGTTCGGGCGGACGCAGCGGGCCATCGGTGACGGCGGGCGCTTCGCGCTGCACCGCGTGGTACCGGCGGGTCGACGCGATCGTGTCGGCGAGCTGGCGGCTGACCTGGGCGATCTCGGAAATCGGCAGAAACGACGACAGCGACAACAGAATCAGCAACGGCAGCATCGTTGGCGCCAAGTGGTGCTCGGCGGCGAGCCGGGCGCCGACCACCGCCACCGCGAGCCCGCCGAGCCCGGTCACGGTTTCGAGCCGCGCCGTCTGGGCCGACAAATCGCCCAATAATTCGAGCCGGATCTGCTGATAGGAGCGCACCAGCTCGATGAAACTGCGGCGCCGTCTGGCCACCGCCTGAAATGCGACCAGGTCATTGAGGCCCTGGATTGTCTCGGTGACGTAGGCGCCCAACAACCCGAGCGCGTCGCGGGCCTCGGCGCCGAGGCGGTCGATGCGCGCCCGGCTCACCACCGGCGCCAACGCCGCGAACAGCACGAAGGGCAGCAGGGCGAGCGCGATCGGCCAGGCCACCACGCCGAGCACGATCAGCACCGTCGCCGGCACCAGCACCGCGACCAGGGCCGGGGCCACGGTATGGGCGAAGAAATATTCGATGGTCTCGACATCCTGGCTGGCGAGCGCGATCAGATCGCCAGAGCGCCGGCGCAACAGATAGGCCGGGGCCAAGCTGTCGAGCTTGTCGAACAAGGCGATCCGCATCTCCGCCAGGAGCCGATAGGCGATGTCGTGGGCAAGCCAGGATTCGAGCCAATGCAGCAGCCCGGCCAGCGGCGCCGCCAGGGCCAGCAGGATCAGCAGCCAGCCATAGGGCGAGCCGGTCTTGACCGCGGCGACGGCGAGCGCCCCCAACACCCCGACCCCGATAAAGGCCGCGACCCGGGCGATCCCCGAGCCGACGACGATCGCAAAGCGCCGCCGCCACGGGCGGATGATCGCGACCAGGGTGCCGAGGGTCGCGGCCCAGCCGACCGCGGCGGCCTCGGCGGCGAGTTCGGCCGGGGCGGTCTCGCCGGCGATGTCGATCTCGTCGCCGCCCGCGGCATCCGCGGAGGCGCTGTCTGCGGCAAGAGCGATGTCGCCCTCGCGCTCTTGCGCCTGCGCCCCCATCAGCCGGCGGTACGGCCCGTCGCGGCGGATCAGCTCGGCGTGGCGGCCTTGCTCGACGAGGCGGCCGTGGTCGAGCACCAGGATGCGGTCGGCGCCGATCACGCTCGACAGCCGGTGCGCCAGAATGAGGGTGGTGCGCCCGGCGGCGAGGCGGTCGATCGCCTGCTGGATCACCGCCTCGTTTTCGGCGTCGACCGAGGACAAGGCCTCGTCGAGGATCAGGATCGGCGCGTCGCGTAAGAGGGCGCGGGCGATCGCCAGGCGCTGGCGCTGGCCGCCCGACAGCATGACCCCGCGCTCGCCGATCATCGTCTGCCAGCCCTGCGGCAAGGCGGCGATGAATTCGAGCGCGTTGGCGTCGCGCGCCGCGGCATCGAGTTCCGCCTGGTCGGCGTCGGGCTTGCCGAGCCGCAGATTCTCCTCGACCGTGCCGTGGAACAGATAGGTGTCCTGGTGGACGACCGCGATCATCCGGCGCACCGTTTCGGGGTCGAGTGCCCTCAGATCGCGCCCGCCGATCAGCACCCGGCCCGCTTGCGGGTCAAAGAGCCGCAGCAGCAGGCGCGCGATCGAGGATTTGCCCGAGCCGCTCGGGCCGACGATGCCGATCTTCTCGCCGGCGCCGACGCTAAAGGAAAGCCGGTCATGCGCCGCCCCGCGCCCGCCCGGATAAGCGAACCGGACATCCTCGAAGGCGATCGTCGGCAATAGCGAGAGGGTCGGCGGCAATGCGGCCGGGTGCGGCGGCACCAGCGGTTCGGCCGCCAACAGGGCGTTGATGCCGGCCGCGGCCGACTGCCCGACCATGCCCTGATGCAGCACCATGCGCAGATCGCGCAACGGGCGGAACACCTCGGTCCCGGCCATCAGCACGATCAGCAGGGCCTGGATGCTCATCAGCCCGTGCGAGACCCGCCACACGCCGAGCGCCAGCGCCGCGGCGGCGCCGACCGCGACCCCGCAATCGGTGATGCCGCGGGTCATCACACTGGTCGAGAGCACGCGCAGGGTGCTGTCGCACAATTGGTGCGCCCTCGCGGCGAGGCGCCGGCCAAATTCCCGGCTCTGGCCGAACGCCTTCAGGGTCGGCAGCCCCTGGACGCCGTCGAGAAACTCCGAGCCAAAAGCCTTGAGCGCCTGCTGGCGCCCCTGGCTGGTGCCGCGCTCGCGCTGGGCAAAGGCGCTGGGGGCGATCAGGGTGACCAGCGCCGCGACCAGCATCACCGTCGCCACCGGCAGGTCCCACCAGGCGATAAAGGCAAAGATCGCGATCGGGGTCAGTACCGCGATCGACAATTGCGGGATGTATTGGCCGAAAAAGCTCTGCAGCTGCTCGACCCCGTCGATGATCGACAGCATGACCCCGCCGGTGCGCTCGCCGGCAAACCAGGCCGGCCCCAATTCGGCGATCTTGTCGTAGAGGCGGCCGCGCAACACCTCCTGCACCCGGCTCGCGGTGCGGTGCGAGACCATCGCCCGGCGATGCTCGATCGAGCCGCGCAGCAGCACCGCGGCGGCAACGCCCGCGGCCGGGACCGCCACCGCGACGAGCCCGCCGCCGTTGAACACGTGCGACAGCAGCACGCCGAGGATCGCGAAGCGGGCGATGCCGACGACCGAGGCGACCAGCCCCAGCAGAATCGCCAACCCGATCGATCCGCGCAGCCCGCGGGTCAGCTGCCAAAGGCGTCGGTCGAAATACATCGGCGCTTTCCCTCCGCGGCCGGAACCATGGCGATCGCCGCACGGTCTCGGCATACCCGCTTTGCTGCCGGCGCCGAACGCGCCGCAACGATCACGCTAGCGATACATCATGATGGCGGCAATCGACAAACTTAAGAAGGCATGATACGAGGATGTATCGCTTGGCGCAGCCCCGCTGCGCAATTTTATAGGAGGCGCCGGTGGACTGGGACGACATCCGCATCTTTCTCGCGGTCGCCCGCCACGGCTCGCTGCGCGCCGCCGGGCGGGCATTGGGCTTGAGCCAGCCGACGGTCGGCCGTCGGCTGGCCGGGCTCGAAGCCTCGTTCGGCGGGCCGGCGCTGTTCGACCGGCTGCCCGAGGGGCTGCGCCTCAATGCGGCCGGCGAGGCGTTGATGACCGCGGCCGAGGGCTTTGAGACCGCGGCGCTCGCCTTCGAGCGCCACCGGGTCGCGGCCTCGCCGACCTTGAGCGGCACGGTGCGCGTCTCGGTCGGCGAATGGGCGACGATCCTGTTGGCGCGCCATCTGGCCGATGCGCAGGAATTGGGCCTGCCGCCGGGGATCACCCTCGAACTCGTCGAATCGCCGCAGACCGCGAATTTGGCGCGCCGCGACGCCGATTTGGCGCTGCGCCACGGGGTTCCCGAAGCCGGCAATCTTTATGTCACCAAAGTCGGCGCGATCGCCGGGGCGCTCTACCGCCAGCGCGACGCCAGCGCCTCCCGCGGTGCCGGCGGCGACCGTTGGATCACCTACACCGAGGAGCAGGCCCACTATTCGAGCGCGCGCTGGCTCGACCGGCAGATCAGCGACAGCGGCGGCCGGGTGGTGCTGCGCGCCGCCGATCTGTTGATGCGGCTGGAAGCGATCCGCGCCGGGGTCGGGATCGGGCTGTTGCCGTGCTACGCCGCCGACTTGGACCCGCAGCTCGAGCGGGTCACCGCGCCGGTGCCGGAGTTGGCGGCGGATTACTGGGTCATTGTCCATCGCGACTTGCGCCGCGCCGCCTGCGTGCGCGCGGTCATCGACTGGATCGGCGGCCTGTTCGCGCAGCACCGCGAGGCGCTCGCCGGCAAACCGCGGCGCCTGCGGCTGCCGGCGCGGCCGAACCCGGCCAATTCGTCAGTCGCCGTCGGCGGTCCGGTGCCGCTCGCCAACTCCGGCTAATCGCCGGCGCCCGGGGCCCGGCGCAGCCAGTCGCGCGTATCGCGGCCGACCCCGTTCTACTGGACGGCGGCCTCACTTGCTGCTACTATATTGACGCGCTGGGCATGGCGCGGCCCGATGTTAACGTTTCACGATATTGACATACTAATCAGCGATGCAGCTCAGACTGTTCCGGCATTTTATCCCTATTTCGGTGGTGCTGCTGGTATCGTCGGATGCGCTCCTGATCACTGCCGCGCTCTACCAGATGTTGTCTCAGGCGGGCGACGCGGGGCTGCTGGTCTTTGGCCTGTCGAGCTTCCCGGCCCAGCTCTCGGCTGGCTTCGCGCTGGCCGCCATCGCCATGATGGTCTCGATCGGTCTCTATGGCGAACAGACCTTCGTCGATGTCCGGCTGCTGATCAGCCGGATCTCGGTCGCCTTCGTGCTGGTGCTGCTGGTGGTCGCGGTCGCGGTCAAATATTGGCGCGCCGGGCTGCGGGATCTGCCCGATATCGGCAATCTGCCGCTCAAGGCGACGTTGGTCTGGCTCGGCTGCATCACCCTGACCCGCGCGACCTTTGTTGTGACTTCTGGGCCGCGGGCTGTTGAAGCGGCGGATCGTCGTCCTCGGCGACGGGACCCAGGCGGCGCGGATTGCCCACTTGGTCGAGACCGGCGAGAACCAGCATTTTACGCCGGTCTCGTTTTTGCGGATGCCGGCGGCGGCCCGCGACGGCGCGCTTGACGGCGCGCTCCACGGCTCGGGCAGCGACCCCGACGCGCTGGCTGATCTCGGCGCCCGGCTCGGCGCCAGCGAGTTCGTGGTCGCGACCGACGACCGCCGCGGCCTGCCGGTGCGCCAGCTGCTGCATTGCAAGCTCGCCGGCATCAGGGTGACCGATTTCCTCGACTTTTGGGAGCGTGAGACCAGAACCGTCGATCTCGAGGCGCTGCGGCCGAGCTGGCTGTTCTATTCCGACGGGTTTCGCTGCGGCATCCTCGACAAGATGCTCAAACGCGCGTTCGACATTATCGTCAGCTTGGCGCTGCTGGTGTTCTCGCTGCCGCTGCTGGCCACGACCGCCTGCCTGATCAAGCTCGACAGCGCCGGTCCGGTGCTCTACCGCCAGGAACGGGTCGGCTTGCGCGGCCGGGTGTTCACCATCCTCAAATTCCGCAGCATGCGGGTCGACGCCGAGCGCGACGGCAGCCCCAAATGGGCGACCAAGGGCGATCCGCGGGTGACCCGTGTCGGCGCCGTGATCCGCAAGCTGCGCATCGACGAATTGGCTCAGGTGCTGAACGTGCTGCGCGGCGATATGAGCTTTGTCGGGCCGCGCCCGGAACGGCCCTTTTTTGTCGCCAATCTGGCAGCCGCGATCCCCTACTATGCCGAACGCCATTGGGTGCGGCCCGGGATTACCGGCTGGGCCCAGATCAACTACCCCTATGGCGCCTCGATCGAGGACGCGCGGCACAAGCTGTCCTACGATTTATACTATGTGAAAAATCAAAGCGTCTTTTTGGACTTTCTGATCCTGCTGCAAACCGCGCGGGTGATTTTCTGGAGCCACGGAGCAAGATAGGATAACGGCGCTGGCCAGAACCGTCATCGAAGCCACCTATTCGGGATGTGCGCTGGCGTTTGTCGCGATCGTCGCGCTGATGATGCTGCGCGGCCGGACCAGCCGCACCGGCGTCGCGATCGTTGCCGGCTGCGCGGCCACCGCGCTCTGGGCGGCCGGGGCGGCGTTGGCCGGAGTGCTGCCGGCGGCGGTCCCGGCGCTGCTCGACAGCGTGCGGCTTTCGGCCTGGCTGCTGTTCGCCGTGACCCTCGTCGCGGTCCATGCCGAACCGGGCTCGAAAGTCGCCCGGCGCTACCTGATCGCAGCGCTGGTCTTCTGCGCCGCCGCGATCGCCATCGATCTGTGGGCCTGGATCGTCGGTCCGCAGCCCTGGGCGCTCTATACGCAGTTGCTCGACCGGATCGGGTTTGGCGTGTTCGGGCTGCTGGCCGCCGAAAACCTGTGGCGCAACACCGCGCCGTCGCGGCGCTGGCATGTGTGGCCGGTCTGCCTCGCGCTCGGCCTGTTGTTCGCCTACGAGCTGTTTTTGTTTTCGGACGCGATCATGACCCGCGGCCGCGTCGATCCCGGCCTGGCGCTCGGCCGCGCGGTCGCCGCCGCGTTCATGACGCCGCTATTGGCGCTGGCGATGGCCCGCAACCGGGAGTGGCGGGTCGATATCCACGTCTCGCGTCAGGTCGTGCTGCACACGGTCACCCTGGTGGCCAGCGGCTGCTTCCTGTTGGCCGTGGCCATCGTCGGCATGCTGCTGCGCCGGTTCGGCGGCGATTGGGGCCTGGTGCTGCAGCTGGCGATGCTGCTCGGCAGTATCGTCGTGCTGATTACGGTGCTGTCCTCGGGCAGCCTGCGCCAGCGGCTCAAATTCGCGATCTCGCGAAATTTCTTCACCCATCGCTATGATTACCGGGTCGAGTGGCAGAAATTCATCGATGTCGTGTCCGAGCCGCGGGAAGCCGAAGAACTGCCGGTCCGGATCATTCGCGCGCTCGCCGAATTCGTCGACAGCCCGGCCGGGATGCTGTGGTCGGCCACCCCGGGCGGCGGCTTTGAGCCGACCGCGTCATGGCGGCTCGGGGCCGTGCGCGGCCTGCGGGTGGCGGGCGACGACCTGTTTATCGCCGGCTTTCGCGACGGCAGCTGGATCCAGGAAAACGGCCCCGACCCAGCCCCGGACAGAGCCGGCAATGGCTGGCTGTTCGCCTCGCCGCGGGCCTGGTTGGCGGTGCCGCTGTCGCATCGCCGCGAGCTCGTCGGCTTTGTCGTGCTCGATCGCGCGGCACACCCCGGCGGGCTCGATTGGGAAGCGTTCGATCTGTTGCGCGCGTCCGGCCGCCAAGCCGCCAGCTATCTCGCCGAGGCGCGCTCGACCAAGGGGTTGCGCGACGCCGAGCTGTTGACCGAATACAGCAAACGCTTCGCCTTCGTGGTCCATGACATCAAAAACCTGGCGAGCCAGCTCGGCCTGATCGTGTCCAACGCGCGACGCTACCTCGCCGATCCCGATTTCCAGCGGGACATGCTGCAGACGGTCGAGGATGCGGTCGCCCGGATGAACCACCTGCTCAGCCAGCTCAAGACCGACGCCGCCGATGCCGCGCCGCGAACACCGCATGTGGCCGACCCGCGGGCGATCCTCGATGCGGTGGCGGCCGGGTTCGCCGGCGGCGCGGTGCGGGTCGAGAGCGGCGGCGATGGCGCCGACGCGATGGTGGCGATCGCACCCGACGGGCTGCGCTCCGCCCTCACCCATCTGGTGCAGAACGCGATCGACGCCTCGCCGCCGGGAAGCCCGGTCACGCTGTCGGCGCGCCGGCACGGCGGCCGGTACCTGATCGACGTCGCCGACCGCGGCGCCGGGATGAACGAATCCTTCATCCGCGATGAGCTATTTCTACCGTTCCGTTCGACCAAATCGGGCGGCTACGGCATCGGCGCCTTTCAAACGCGCGAGCTCATCCGCATGGCCGGGGGCGATATCGAGGTGATTTCCAAAGTGGGAGCGGGCACGACGATGCGCATCGCCTTGCCGCTGGTGACCGAGCGCGCGCCGGCAATCGTCTCGGCGGCGCTATGAAGTCGGCCGCGCCGAGCGCCAAATCCTTGCTGATCGTCGACGACGACAGCGGGCTGTTGCGGCAGCTGCGCTGGGCTTTTGCCGAACACAAGGTGCATGCCGCCTCGAGCCGCCACGAAGCGATCGAGATCATCCGCAATGACCCGGTGCCGGTCGCGATTCTCGATCTCGGGCTGCCGCCGGATCCGGACGGCGCGTCGGAAGGGCTGGCGATCCTGGCGGCGATCCGCGAGATCGCGCCCTCGACCAAGGTCATCATCGCCACCGGCAACGAGACCCGCGAGCACGCGCTGCGGGCGATCGAGCTTGGCGCCTACGATTTTTATCAGAAGCCGATCGAGATCGAGGTGTTGCGGATGATCGTCGGCCGGGCCGAGCAGATGTTCGCGCTCGAGGCCGAAAACCGCCGGCTCAACGACGCCGCCACCGCCTCGCCGATCGACGGCATCATCGCCCACAGCCCGGAAATGCTGCGGGTGCTGCGCAGCGTCGAAAAGCTCGCGCCGACCGATGTCGCGGTCCTGCTGCTCGGCGAAAGCGGCACCGGCAAGGAGCTGCTCGCCCACGCGATCCACAAGCTCAGCCGGCGCGCGCCCGGTCCGTTCATCCCGATCAATTGCGCGGCGATCCCCGAGAGCCTGCTCGAAAGCGAGCTGTTCGGCCATGAAAAGGGCGCCTTTACCGGCGCGCTGCGGCAGACCATCGGGCGCATCGAGAGCGCGCATCGCGGCACCCTGTTTCTCGACGAGATCGGCGACGTGCCGCTGCCGATGCAGGTCAAGCTGCTGCGCTTTCTGCAGGACCAGATCGTCGAGCGGATCGGCGGACGCAAGCCGGTTCAGGTCGACGTGCGGATCGTCTGCGCGACCAACCAGGACCTCGACCTGATGATGTCCGAGGGGCGCTTCCGCGAGGATCTGTTCTATCGCCTCAACGAGGTCGCGGTGCGGGTGCCGCCGCTGCGCGAGCGGCCGGCCGATGCCATCGTGCTGACCAGCTTTTTCCTGCGCCGGTTCGCCGCCGAATTTGGCCGCCCGACGCGCGGGGTCAGTTCCTCGGCGCTGGCGGCGATCACCAGCTACCGCTGGCCCGGCAATGTGCGCGAGCTCGAAAATCGGGTGAAGCGCGCCGTCGTGATGACCGAGGGCGCATTTGTTTCGGCCGCCGATCTCGACCTATCGGCCGGCGAGGACGAGGCGAGGTCGCTCGACATCCGCTCGGCGCGGGCGCGGGCCGAGCGCGAGGTGATCCAGCTCGCCCTGACCCAAGCCGGCTCCAATCTGTCGCGGGCGGCGAAGCTGCTCGGGATCAGCCGGCCCACCCTCTACGATTTGATGCAGCAGCACCAGCTCGGCCTCGATGCATGACGGTCGGGCGCAACTGGAAGGACAGCTGATGGCCCAGGCTCGACGCCGCGCGTTGCGGCATTGCGCGGCGGTGGCCGCCGGCCTGCTGATCGCCGCGAGCCCGGCGGTCCGCGCCGCCGACGCCCCGGCCGCGGCCGCCAAGAGCGCCAATCGCCTGATGGCCAGCGGCAACCTCAAATCGGCCGAGATCGAATTGCGCAACGCGATCGAGGAATTGCCGCGCGATCCGTTGCTGCGCACCCAGCTGGCGCGGGTCTATCTGCAGCTCGGCGACCCGATCTCGGCCGAGCGCGAGGCGCGTGCCGCGCGCGACCGCGACGGCAAGGAGGCGGATTATCTGCCGGTGCTGATCGACGCGCTGCTGCGCCAGGGCAAATTCGCCGACCTGACCGACATGGTCAAGCCGGGCAAGCGGCCGCCGGCGCTCGAAAGCAAGGTGCGCCTGGCGCTCGGCATCGCCGCCGCCGGCCAGCACAACCGCGCCCAGGCCGAGAAGCTGCTCAACGATGCGATCCGCCTCGATCCGAGCGCGCAGCCGCCGAAAATCGCGCTGGCGCGGGTGCTGGCCGCGACCGATCCGGCCGCGGCGAACAAGCTCCTGGACCAGGTGCTCGCCGCCGATCCGCGCTCGGTCGAAGGGCTGCTGATCAAGGGCGAGCTGGCCCGCATCCAGGGTCACCCCAAAGCGGCGCTGAGCCGGTTCGACGCGGCGCTGGCGATCGACCCCAAAAACCTCGCGGTGCGTCTGAGCCGCGCCAGCCTCAATGTCGCCGAGGCCAATTATCCGGCCGCCGACGCCGATCTCAAGGCGATCCTCAAAGTGGCGCCGGGCAATTTCATGGCCAATTATCTGCGCGCCCTCGAACTGGCAAAACAAAAGAAATACGCCGCCGCGGATCAACTATTCGACCAATTGTCGCCGGGTTTCAACAAGTTTCCGGCTGGCTATTACCTCCAAGGCGCCACCAAGCTGGCGCTCGGCCAATTTGCCTTGGCGGAGGATTTGCTCGACCGATACCTGACCCAATTTCCCGGTGACCCCAAGGCGGCGCGGCTGGCCGCGGTCGCCGCACTGCGCCAGGGCGCGCCGGCGCGGGCGATCGGCTATCTGACGCCGGTCGCCGGCAAATCGCCACCCGACCCGCAGCTGCTCACCCTGCTCGGCAACGCCTACATGGCCAACGGCAAGCCCGAGCTGGCGCTCCAGCAATTCGAAAAGGCCGCGGCGATCGATCCCGGCAACGCGACGATCAATACCAGGATGGCGATCTCGGAGCTCAGCCTCGGCAAGAACAAGGAGGGGCTGGCCGAGCTCGAGCGGGTGTACGACACGCAGTCGGGCGCCACCATTGCCGGTCCGACCCTGGTGCTGACCCAGCTGCGCGCCGGGCACATCGATAAGGCGGCCGCGGTCGCCGCAACCCTGGTCAAGCGCGACCCGAAAAACGCGCTCTACCAGACCCTCTTCGGCATGGTCAAAGCCGCGCAGCACGATGTTCCCTCGGCCGAGGCGGCGTTTCGCGCCGCGCTGGCCAGCCAGCCCGGCTTTGCCCCCGCCAGAACCGACCTGGCGCAGCTCTATTTGTCCACCGGCCAGGCCGACCAGGCCAAGAAAGTGTACAGCGATGTGCTGGCCGGCAAGCCCGACGACGAGGCGGCTCTTCTCGGCCTGGCGAACATCGCGCTCGGCGAAAAGAATTGGTCGCAAGCCAACGGCTACATCAGTCGCGCCCGCTCGGCCGCACCCAATAGCCCGGCCCCCGGACTGGCCCTGGTGCATCTCTACGAGCTGCAGCAGGACTGGGCCAACGCCAAGGCCGAAGCGACCGCGCTCAGCGCCCAATTCCCGGCCAACAGCCAGGTCCTGGAGACCCAGGCGCAGGCGCAGCTTGCGGCCGGCGATAGGAGTGGGGCGATTTCGAGCTACGAACGGCTGCATGAGCTGGAGCCGAATTCGCTGCCGATCCTGTCGCGCTATGTGGGCCTGCTCAACGGGGCCAAGCGCTACCGCGAAGCGCGCGGGGTGCTGCATGACGCGATCGCCAAAAACCCCAAAATCAGCGCGCTCAAGGCCGAGCTGATCCGGGTCACGGCGGCGAGCGACGGCGTCGAGGCCGGGGTGGCGCAGGCCAACAGCTTTGCTGCCGAGGATCCGGGCAGCAACGTCTATCCTCTGGTCGCCGCCGAAGTTTATCAGGATGCCGGGCGATTCGACGACGCGGCGGCGCTGCTGCAAAAGGCGGTGGCGGCGAGGCCCACCGACGACGCGCTGACCGTGGCGCTGGCCCGCCTCGAGATCCGGACCGGCCATTTCGCCAAGGCCGAGGCTACCTTGAACAGCCGGCTGCAGGCCGACCCGAAAGACCTCGCGGTGCGCGCCGTCCTGGGCCAGCTCTACCTCGCGACTGGCCGCGCCGCCGATGCCAAGAAAATGTATGGCGAGGTGGTCACGCAAAACCCGACCGATCTTGCCGGCCTGCTCGGCCTGGCCGATGTCGCGATCACGCAAAAGCAGTGGTCCGAGGCGATCGGCGACATCACCCGCGCGCAGAGCGCCGCCCCGAGCGATCCGGCCCCCGGCCTCAAGCTCGTCAATCTTTACGGCATGCGCCAGGACTGGAAAAACGCGACCGCGACCGCGGCCGAATTGGCCGCGAAATTTCCGGCGAACGCCACTGTGCTGGACGTCCAGGCGCGCGCCCAGCTCGGCGCGGGCGACCTCAAAAATGCGATCGCCACCTATGCTCGCGCCTATCAGCTGGCGCCGAATTCGGCGCCGATCCTGTCGCGCTACCTCGCCGTCCTGAACAAGGCAAAAGATTATTCCCAGGTGCGCTCGGTGCTGCAGGCGGCTCTCGACCGCGCGCCGCTAAACTCCGCTCTGAAGGGCGACCTGATCCGGGTCGCGGCCGAGAGCGGCGGCGTCGAGGCCGGGCTGGCCAAGGCGCGCGACTATGCCAAGGCGGACCCGGGCAACTCGCTTTACGATCTGATATCGGCCGATCTGCTGGTGAACGCCGGACGCGGCAAGGAGGCGGCCGCACTCCTCGAAAAGGCGCTCGCAGCCAAGCCGGCCGACGACAGCATCACCTCGGCCCTGGCCCGGGTCTATAACGCCACCGGCGCAACCGGCAAGGCCGAGGCGCTGCTCCAGGCCCGGCTCAAGACCGCACCGAACGATTTCGCGGTGGGCGCGACCTTGGCCTCGCTCTACCTGCAGAACAAAAACTACGATGCCGCGATCGCCGAGTACAACAAGCTGGTGGCCTCGCGCCCGGACGATGCCGCCTCGCTCAACAACCTGGCCTGGCTCTATCAGCAAAAGGGCGATCTGGCAAAAGCCCAGCAATTGGCCGAGCGCGCGGTCGCCGCGGCGCCCAGCGCCGCGCAGATCGACGACACCCTCGGCTGGATCCTGTTGGCGCAGGGGCAGGCCGACAAGGCGGTGACCTATCTGACCGCCGCCAACGTGTCGGCCCCCGCCGACCCGGCGATTCAATACCACCTTGCCGTGGCCCTGCACCGCGCCGGCCACAGCGCCGATGCCCAGGCCATGCTCGAAAAGCTGCTCGGCTCGGGGGCCGCCTTTGCCGATAAGGCGCAGGCGCAAAAGCTGCTGGCCGAGCTCAAGCGCGGCTGACCCCGCCGGACGCGGCACCCCACCCCGCGACCGGGCCGGGGCTCGACCTGGCCCGATCAGCAGCAATGCCATCGGGCGCGCCGGGTTACGGCGTCGTCGCAATATCCTCCAGCAGCCGCTTCAGCTCGTCGGCGAGACCCGGCTGCGCCGGCGGCCGGTGAACCGCGACATCGGTCTTGGTCGCCGGTTCGGCGCCGGCGGCCATCGCCGTCGCCGGGATGCGCTGCAGCGCATCGGTCAGCGCCACCATCGCTTCGCGCAGTTGCGCGAGTTCGGCCGTCTCGGCCGGCGCCGGCAACCCCGGCGCCGGCTGGCTTTGCTCGGCCGCGCGCAATCTCGCCTCGATCGCTTCGAGCGAAGAGCGGTTGAGCGCGGCCAGCCTGTCGCTCGCCGCCACCAGGCGCTCGATCGCCTGGCTCAGCGTGCGCTGCCCGTCCTCGAGCGCGTCGGCCAGCCGGGCCGGGATCTGCATCGCCGCGGCGGGCGCCTCGTTACCGCGCTCGGGGCCGCCAGCTCGGGCGGCTTCGAGCAACTCCACGGCCCGCCGCAGCAGCGCGGCCTCGATCGGCTCGGCCGGGGATCGCGCCACCGCGTCGATCAACGGATCGATCGAAACGTCGATGGCGAGCCGGGCAAGCACCGCGAGCAGGATCAGACCGACCACGATCAACCCGGCGGCCGCGGTCGGAATCGGGCCGGCCACGAGCGGCAGCGCGCCATGCTGCTGCGCCGCACCCAACGCCACCACCGCGACGAGTGCGATCAAGGCGGTGAAGAAATGCGTGCGCGCCGCCCAGAGATAGCAGAGATGCCCGACCTCGCGCCTGGCCTCTTCCGGGCGAAACAAGCGGCGCAGCACGACGGTGCCATCGGCGCGCGCCGGCCGCGGCTGCGGCGTCACCAGGAGTGGGGCCAGCCGCCGCAATCCGCCGCCGGCAAGGGCTGCGGTCCAATCGGGTCCGGCCGGCCCGCGATGCGCCGGAGTGCGCGCGAAATGGCGGCGCAGCAGCAGGCTCAGAGCGACCAGATTGGCCGCGCTCAGCACCACCGCGCACAGCGCATAGACGCCGAGCGCCACCACCGCGAGTTCGGGCAGCAGCGGCAGCAGCACCGGCATGGTCGCGGCATGGCGGGTCAGCGACAGGATCGCCCCGGCCATCGCCGCCGCGGCGGCAATGGCAACCACCGCGCTGGTCAACACGATCATCCAGGGTCGCATTGCAAATCCTCTGCTCGGGCGGCAAGCCGCGGCGCCCGGTTCCGGCTTCGCCACGTGTAATCACGCGATCGAACGAAGCGAGGCCGCTCGGACACCCAAGGCACCGCGCATTCACTCACGCCCGGCGCCTGTCCTATCGGCGCGCTAGATCACTAAAGCCCCGCAATAACGCGAGTCCATATCTTTACCAAGTTTTGCCGCGTCGGCAATCAACGCTCGACCGAATTTGATCCATGCATTTGGCACTTGGCAATAATTGCCGCGATCGCTAGGCGGGCAAAATTCGCCAATTCCGCGATCGTCGGCCTCGCTGCAAGCGCCGCCGAACTGCCCTACGGGTGGATCACGCTCGCGCTGCGGCTGACGACAAAGCCTTCGCGGCGCTCGACAAAATCGCTGACAATTTCGCTAAAGGCGGCCGGCCGATCGGTGCTGATCGCGTGACCGGCGTCGTAAACAAACACCAGATGGCAATTGGGCATCAGCTGCGGATAGAAACGACCCATCTGCGGCGGGATCACGCGATCGAGGGTGCCAAACAAGACCAAGGTCGGGGTGGCGAGGCTCGGCAGCCGGGCTTCGAGATCGGCGTCGCGATCGGGGCCGCGCAATCGGCCGACCAGCTTTGCGGTCTTCGCCCGCACCGCCGGATCGGGCGTCGGCAACGGCGCCATCCGCTCGGGATGCGCGTAAAGCCGGCGCGCCATCTCTTCGGGCGAACCCGAGGGCGGTTCGGCGCCCGGCGGGCGGATCGCCGCCGGCGCCTCCAGAACCAGGGCGCGGACCCGCTCCGGCTGCTGCAAGGCCAGCCACAACGCGGTCTTGCCGCCAAACGAGGTGCCCATCAGGTTGAAATGGTCGAGGCCGAGCTGGTCGATCGCCCGGCCCATCGTCGCGGCCAGGTCGGGCATGTCGCGGCTGCGGCTGTTCTCGGCCGACAGCCCAAACCCGGGCATTTCGAAGGCGATCACCCGAAACCGGCGGCACAACAGCTGATGCCCCGGGGTCAGCCGCAGCCCGCCGGCGCCATGCAGGTGCACCAGCGGCGGCCCGTCTCCGGCGATCATGGCGCGGATGCGGAAGCCGTCGGCCTCGACATGGCTTTCGCGGAACGAGCTTTCGGTCTCGATCACCAACGCGATCCCTCCCGCCGCCGAATGTCCGGCTTCAAATCTCGCGAATCCGCGGCAGCACCTTGGTGCCGAACAGCTCGAGCGACTCCATCAGCCGGCCGATATCGCTGGCGCCGGGGTTCTGCAACGACAGGTCGAGGACGCCGACCCCGACCTCGTCGCGAACCCGCTGGATCTGCGCCACAATCGTATCGGGGCCGCCGACAAAGGTGGTCGGCAACACGCCGCCAACATTGGGCGTGCGCTTTTCTCCGGCGATGTTGCGCTGATCGAGCTCGACGAGCGCGTCGCGCACCCCGGCGCGCAGCGGAAACGGCGCCTGGCCGCGCTGCTGCTCGAGCCGCGCATGCGCCTCGGCGTCGGTTTCGGCGAGCAGCATGTTGGCGCGATAGATGATGTCGTCGGGGCCCGGCTCCCAGCCATAGCCGGCACAGGCGTCGCGGTAGAGCCGCGTCGATTTCGCCATGACCTCGAACGGCCCATAGGAGACGCCGAGGCCGAGATGGTTGCGCGCGGCGAACTCGCAGGATTCGCGGCTCGTCCCCAGCGCATAAGTCGGCGGATAGGGCTGCTGCAACGGCCGCGGCCACACCGAGACGGTACGGTATTGGAAATGCCGCCCCTGCCAGCCGAAAGGCTGCGGCTCGGTCCACGCCTTCAGGATCAGCTCCATCCCCTCGTCGGTGCGCTCGCGCGCCTCGTCCGGATTGAGATCGAAGCTCAGATACTCGTTGGTCGTGCCGCGCAGCAGGCCGACCACCAGCCGCCCCTGCGACAAGGTGTCGAGCATGGCCAGCTCCTCGGCCACCCGCACCGGGTTGCTCTGCGGCACGATCGGCCCCAATAGCGCGATCTTGATGCGCTTCAGCTTGGCCGCGATGAACGCCGCCGAGACCGGTGGCGAGGGGGTCAGGATGCGCGGCGAATAATGGTGCTCCGACACGCTGACCCAGTCGAAGCCGAGCTCCTCGACATATTCGAGCCGCTCGATCATGCCGCGATAGGCCGCCTCGCCGGCCTTCGGATCATAGGCGCTGGCTGGCACCGGCCACTCCGCCGGCAGCGGGTGCGGCGATAGATACCGTCCGGTTTCAAAAAACGAGACTTTCATCGCGCCACCATCGACGAGGCCGCAGCCGCCCAAAGCATCGGCGCCGAGCGGTAGCCCCGAGCCTGCAAGCTGTCAATACCCGGCGGCAGCGGCAACCGCGATCGGTGCAGCCCGAACAAATTTTTGATCGGGGCGCCGAGATCCCTTTGACCGACCACTAGGCTCGATAGCGCTTGAGGAAACGTAAGGCTTCGGCGATTTCCGGGGTGCCGGGAGGAGGCCTGAACGCGGCGTCGTCGGTCCGGGCGCGGGACGCCGGTGGGTGCTGCGCGATCTCGGCCGGGCTGAACCCCGGCGCCGCCGCCCGGCCGGGGCGATCGGCGGCAAGGCTCAGCTCCACCACCAGTTCTCTGGCCTCCTGGTTCTGCGGGTGCAGTCTGACCGCCTGGCGGCAAGCCGCGAGCGCCACCTGATCCTCGCCCAGCGCCTGCAGCGACCGGGCCAGCCAAACCCAGATGTTGTCGCCGTCGGGCTCGATCTCCACCGCATTGGAGAGCAGTTTTTTCGCTTCGGCATAGGCGCCGGTTTCGGCCATCAGCCGGCCCAATCTGAACAGCGCCAGCGCGTGGTCCGGCGCCAGTTCGAGGATCTGGCGATAGCCGCGTTCGGCATCGGCGGCCGCGCCCTGCTGATGGAATTCGAGGGTCATCTCGAGCATCTGCGGAAGGCCCCGCAAGTCAAGCCTGCCACCGAGGTTGCGTCCGGTTCTAGTGGCCACGGTGAGCGGCTTTTGGCGGCGCTCCCGCTGCGGGGCGAACAGGTACTTGTACGGCTCGTCGCCCTTCAGGAAGTCGTACGTGGTAAAGCCCTTCGCGATCGCGTGGCGGATGCTGTAGGCATGCAAGAGGTATCCGGCCGGCATCTCGCGATAGTTTTCATCGCGGCCGGCGATAAAGAACAGCAGCGATTTCTTGCACGCATCGACCAGACTGGCGAGCGCCGCCACCGGCCTCTCCCCGTGCCAGAACACCGGCAGAAACAACGTGCCGTTCTCGGCGCAGCGCGCCAGCATCAGATGGTTGCGCAGGGCGATCTCATCGGCCTTCGCCAACCCCTTGCTCGGGGTCCACTTGGTTTTCCAAAATTCCAGCAGAATTGTTAAATATTGGTCGACGTCATCGGGGCCGGCCACGGTGATGCGGACATCTGCCGCCGCATCGGTGCGGCGCAGCAGGCGGCGTATTTTCTGCCGGTTGTTGCCGCTCAACCCGCCGAGGTAGACGTCCCAGCTCCCCGGCAGCTCGATCGACAGGCACACCCCATGGTCGACCCGCTCACCGGGATCCTTATAGACGATGGCCCGATGGCTGAAGCGCGTCTTGTCGAACGGCCGCAGCAACAGCCGGCGCCGCCGATCGGACATGGTCAAATTGTCCATCGTGAACCGGGCCCAGCTGAGCTTCCGCTTGACGTATTCGGCCAATGCGGGAACCGCCTCCGCCTCGAACTCGGGCCGGCTCAGCACGCCGGCATAATCCGAGAAGCCGTCGCCGGCCAGATAAAGCACGTTGCTAAAGCCGTGCTCCGGGTCGAACTCGGTGCGCATCCGGACCGGCAGAAACGCCCCGAAATCGGCCTCGCTCTCATGGCGCTTGGCGGCCAGCACGAACCAAACGGTCGGATGCATGGTCAACCAGTCGAACAGCCATTGCCAGGAGAGGAAAAACTGCGCCTCGGGATCGGCCTCGTAGACCCTATCCCAGTTGCCGCGAAGGGCAACGAACTGGTCCAGTTCCTCGATCACTTGAATGTGCATCAGCCCCGCGCTCCAGGCATCCTCTATAGAGGATTCGGAGGCTCTGATCAACCAGCGGATGCAAAACGCTCGCGTACTGACGCATCGCCGCCGGCCCGACGAATTTGATCGGAACCGGCGCTAAAAAAAGATGCTGATGTTTTTGGCGAGCAGCACGTTCTGGTCGAGGGTGAGCCGGCGGCGGGCGATCTTCCAGGCGCCATCGACCCGGCGCAGCCGGTCGCGGCGGGCGCCGACGTAAAAATCCTGCTCGGTGTCCGAGCGGCTCTTGTAGACGATGAAATTGCAGCGGATCTCGACCTCTGCCGCGACGTCGCCCGACCCGGTCTCGGGCTCGCGATTTCGAGGTTGGCGATCATATGGCGGGTGCGCGAGGGCGGGTCCTCGGCCCAGGCCATGCCGGTCCCGAGCCGCGCCACGCGCCCGGCCAAGGTCGCTTTGGTCTCGTCGAGGACCGCCAGCGCGTCCTCGTCGTCGCGATCGTCATTGGGCCGGCGCGCCGGATCGAGGGCCGCCACCGCCTTGCTCGAGCTCGGGTAGTAATTGCCGCGCGTCGACATCGTATAGCGGACATCGTCGGTAAAGAGATCGAGCCACTCGGCAAAGCGCCGCTCGTCCAAGAGCCGCGCCTCGCGATAGAGGAATTGCTCGATCTCGCGGATCGCCGCCGCGCCGATCATCTGCTCGCCGGGATCGCCGCCGCGCGAATGGCCGCGCTCAGTCATCCGCGGCCTGCGCCTCGCCGGCACCCGCGGCCCGCGCCTTGGGCGACGCCAATTCGGCCCAGCTTCCGGCTCCCATCAGCTCGGCCCAGCGGCGGTAGAATTGCCGGTGATTGCTCTCGCTGATGCGCTGTTCGCTGCGCCACGCGCCGAGCCCCTGATCGAAATGCTCGTGGCCGAGCCCCATCTGGTTGTTCAGCACCATGTCGCGGGCGACGACGCCGCGGCAGGTGCGGGTGCATTCCTGCCAATTGTCCATGTCGTCCTGCTCGAAGGTGCCGGACGGGCTGAAGCCGCGCACCGCGGCGAGCCGCACCTCCTCCTTGACCTCGGCCGGTGCCGCCTTGTCGCAGAACACCCACGACCAGACCTCGGTCTTGTCCGGCCCGCGCGGCTGCCACAGCCGGAAGGTGCGCGAGGTGCTGCGCAGAAACGAGAAATGCGGAAACACGGTGCCGACGATCGGGCTGATCAGCCGGGCGCGCGGCCCCAGCCGCTTGGCCACCTCGTCGCGGATCTGGCGCTCATATTCCTGGATCGCCGGCACCGGCGGGTCGCCCACATCGTCGGGCCCGACGCAGATCAGGCTGTGGCCGTTGCCGGGCGAGACCATGGCGCCCAAGGAGTTCGGGTTGGCGGTGACACCGCTGCTGAACGCGGTGGTGATCGCCGACAGATGCGTCCACTGCACGTGATAGGCGTCGCCGCCGAAATTCTCGGCCGGGAATTTCCAGTTGCACGGCATTAGCCATTTATGCGTGGCCAGCACCTCGACCCCGCCCTCGCGCCGGTCGAAGAACACATCGAGATACCACGCCATCTCGCCCAGATAGTCGCGCAGCGGCGGCGCCTGCGGGTCGAAGGTGGCAAAGATCAGCCCCCGGTGGCTCGATAGCTGCGCCACCGGGACCAGGCCCCATTGCGCCCGGTCGAGCCGGTCGTAATAAAAATCCTTCAGATGCGGGACGCCCG
This sequence comes from uncultured Alphaproteobacteria bacterium, assembly GCA_963755435.1. Classification (GTDB taxonomy): domain Bacteria; phylum Pseudomonadota; class Alphaproteobacteria; order ATCC43930; family CGMCC-115725; genus AP-15. The sequence goes on along the minus strand of CAVWJX010000003.1, from coordinate 635,774 downwards.
CTAACGTCCCGTCATTGCGATAGGTCCAGCCGTGATAGGCGCAGGTAAAGCTCGCCGCATTGCCGCTGTCGGCGCGGCACAGGCGATTGCCGCGATGCCGGCACACATTCAGAAAGGCATTGACCTTGCCGTGGCTGTCGCGCACCACCAGCACCGGGTCCTCGCCCATATGGCTCGTATAGAAATCGCCGGGCTCGGGGATCTGGCTTTCGTGGCACAGGAACAGCCAGCACCGGGCGAAAATCTGCCGCTGCTCCGCTTCGTAGATTTCCGGTTCGATAAAGATCCGCCGGCTGACCAGGCCGTTGTCGTTATCCACCAGCCGCTTTAGATCCGTCAGCATCCCGGCCTCCCAATTTACCGCCATCGCCTTCGTCTCAAGCCGACCTTCGTCATTCCCGCGAAAGCGGGAACCCAGCGCAAGCGACGTGCGGCTGCCCCCTGGACCCCCGCTTTTTGCGGGGGTGACGGTAAAATGTCGAGATCGCGTTTTCAGCTCGACACCTAACTCCGCCGCGGCATGCGCAGGGTCGACCCGGCGTCGACCGAGACGATGCTGCCGGTAATGCCGCGAGCATTGGCGCGCGAGGCCAGAAACACATAGGCGCCGGCGAGATCGGCGGGTTCGAGCGCCATCCGCAGCGGGTTGCCGGCGGCGATCCGCTCACGGGCGCCGGCAATGGCGAATTGCGAGCGATCCTCAAGCTGCAATGCCGCGACACTGCGCAGATCGGTCATCGTGCCGCCGGGGGCGACGCCGTTGACCCGGATATCGGGGCCAAGCTCGACCGCCAATTGCCGCACGATGCCAATGACCGCGTGCTTTGAGGCGGTATAGATGACCCCGCCGCCGGCCGAGGTGAAGCCGGCGCCCGACGCGGTAAAGATCATGCAGCCCTGGCTCCGGGTCAGCTCGGGCAGAGCCGCCTTGGCGCCGAGGATGCAGCCCTTGACATTGACCGCGAACAATTCGTCGCAGGCCGCGGCGAGGCTTTCCTCGTGCATGTCGGCGAGCCGCAGAAAGCCGTCGAGCACCCCGGCATTGCCGACGAAAATGTCGAGCCGGCCAAAGGCGGCGACGGTCGCCGCCACCGCCCGCTGATTGTCGTCGAGCCGGGCGACATCGCCGGCGACCGCGCTCACCTGGTCGCCGAACTCCGCGCGCAGCGCCTCGCCGCGGCCGGCATCGCGGTCCATGACCGCGACCCGCGCCCCCTCCTCGACAAAGCGCGCGACGACGGCCCGGCCAATGCCCGAGCCGCCGCCGGTCACCAGCGCTACCTGGCCGTCGAGCCAGCTCATCGCGACCTCCCTATCGCCGCTGCGGGAAACCGCGGCTCAGCGCGTCCGGTGGTATTCGTAATCCTCGCGCTCGCCTTGGCCGGCGCGCAGACCCGGGGGCAATGGCGGGCGGGTGGTGTTGACCTTGGCATGGACCTCGAGCGCCGCCTGGTCGGTCCAGCGTTCGAGCAAGGCGAGCTTGTCGGGGTTGACGACGCTCTGAAACACCTCGAACTGCTCGCAGCCCGGTTCCTTGATGACCTCGGCACAGCGCCCCTTATAGGCCTGCGCCAGTTCCGCACCCTTGCCGGGTGCCGCGGTGATGGTAACCACCAGCCTGAGGGACATTCTTCCTCCCCTGTGTAGCCCGCATCGAAGAACCGCCGGGGCAGCGCCGAGGCCGAGCCCCGCCGCCGCCCCGACGGGGTCAGTTCAGCCCGTAAAAGCCCATCGCACCGCCGGCCATGATCTGGTGCCGGGTCTCGGTCGACAATCCCTGCATGCGCTCCTCGATCATCTTCGGCGCGCCGGGGAAGAAGCCGTCCGGGTGCGGATAGTCGGTCGCCCACAGGATCTTGTGCGGCCCGATATAGTCCGCCAAGACCTTGATGCTGCCTTCGACCGGCTCGAACGAGATCCAGCAATTGCGCTGGAAGATTTCGCTCGGGCGCATCGACAAGCCGGAATCGTTGAACCCCTGATCGTCGAAATGGCGATCCATGCGGTCGAGCCAGGGGGCGATCCAGCCGCCGCCCGATTCCAAGAAGCCGACGCGCAGTTTCGGATGGCGGTCGGCGATGCCGCCCCAGATCACGCTCATCGCCGCCAGCATCATCTCCATCGTGTGGCTGATGATATGGCGGGCGCCGCGGCCGTCGAAGCGATCGACGCCGACCGTCGGCATGCCGCTCGAGGCCCCCTCGTGAAAGCCGATGGCGAAATCGAGATCCTCGGCCGCGGCCCAGAACGGCTCGTAGCGCGCCTCGTGGATCATCTTGTCGCTATAGGGGTTGGGGCGGATGAACCCGGCGTGGAAGCCCAGCTCCTTCTTGGCAAAGCGCATCTCGTCGATCGCCAGCTCGACCGATTGCAGCGGCAGCATCGCCACCCCGAACAGGCGGTCGGGATAGGGTTTGCAGTAGTCGGCGAGCCAGCGGTTATAGGCCCGGCACACCGCGGCCGCGAGCTCAGGGTCGTGGATCGCGCCCGAAAACAGCCCGAGGCTCGGATAGAGAAACGCCGCGTCGATGCCGTCGGCATCCATGTCGGGGATGCGGGCATGCGGATCGAACCCGCCGGGCTTGCCGTCCTTGTATTCCATCGTATCGGCCGCGACCACGCCCTGGCGCGCGCCGACAGCGCCGATCCGGCCGATGCCGCGATTGCCGTCGCCGACCACGGTCTCGTCCATGACGAGCCGCTCCTTGCCGTTCTCGCCCTTGACCAGCCGGGGCGCCCGGTCACGAAACTTCGGCTCGATGTACTTGTCCCACAGGTCGAGCGGTTCGAGGATGTGACCGTCGGCGTCGATGACGTTGTAGGCGTTGCGCATAACCCGTTTCCTCCGGCTTGGTTCAACGAGAACGGCGATGGTAGCGCGACCTGCCCCGCGACGCGAGGCTTTATGCCGCAGCCCTTCCCTGGCGCCGGCCCTCCCTGGCGCAGCCCTCTGTGACGCAAGGTTGTCGCGATGCCGCCGCGAGCGCATCCTGAGCGCACATTTGTTTCAGTTCGGAGAGGCTGATGACCGCCGCCGCGCCGAGCCGCATCGCCCAACCCGGCCCGGAGGAGCTGATCCGCCGCGCCCGCGAGCTTGCGCCCGAGATCGCCGCGCTCGCCGAGGAAACCGAGCGCAACCGTAGGATCGCGCCGCACATCATCGCCAAGATCCGCGACGCGGAGCTGTTGCGCACCACCCGCCCCGCGCAATTCGGCGGCTTTGAATACGACGCCGTCGTGGCGCTCGAAATCGCCTTGGTGATCTCGGCCGCCTGCGCCTCGACCGGCTGGGCGGTCAATGGCGCCCTCTCCAACGGAATTTCGTTCGGCCATTACCCGATCGAGACCCAGCGCGAATTATGGGGCGACGGCGCCGACCCGTTCAGCTGCGCCTGCTTCGCGCCGACCGGCCGCGCCACCCCGGTCGCCGGCGGCTATGTCTTGAACGGCAAATGGTCGTTCGCCAGCGGCGTCGACCATTCGAGCTGGATCAGGCTCGGCGCGATGATCGCCCCGCCCGATGCCGCTCCGCCCGATGCCGCTCCGCCCGATGCCGCTCCACCGGATGACGGCGCGTTCTTTCTGCTGCCGGTCGGCGATGTCGAGATCGAGGACAACTGGTTCGTCTATGGCCTCTGCGGCACCGGCAGCAAGAACATCATCGTGCGCGACGCCTTTATCCCGGCGCACCGCGTATTGCGGTTCGCCGAGACCCGCTCGGGCCGCACCCCGGGCGCGCGCCAGCACCAAAACCCGCTCTACCGGCTGCCGCTCCTGGTGCTCGGCGCCACGATGCTGGCCTCGACCGCGGTCGGTGCGGCCAAGGGGGCGCTCGCCGTCTATCGCGAAATGACCACCGGCCGCACCACCCGCGGCGCACTCGCCGGCGGCGGGCTGGCGATGGCCGGGTTTGCCACGATCCAGCTGCGCTATGCCGAGGCCGCGGCCGCGGTCGAAGCCGCCGAGCTGATCCTCTTTACCGATTTGCGCGCCGCCATGGCCAAGCTGCGCGCCGGCCAGGAGATCACCGTCGCCGATCGCATCCACGCCCGCCGCAACCAGGCCTACGCGACCCGGCTCGCCTTGCAGGCGGTCGAGGCCCTCAATGCCTCGACCGGCGGCGCCGGGCTATTGCTCAGCCACCCGGTGCAGCGCGCCTGGCGCGACGTCAACGCCGTCGCCCGCCATGTCAGCCTGAACTGGGACGCGGTCGGCACCATGTACGGCCAGCACGCCTTCGGCCTCGAACCGCGCGGCCAGTATTAACCGAATGCTGTCGCTCGTCGGATTGGCCAATTACTGCAATACACTGCCGGGGAGCGCATTGAGCTCGGCGATATGATCGGAGGCGAGCGCCCTTAATGCGCTCGTATCATGAAACTGCTTGTAAATTTTCTGTGCTTCGGCGAGTGCGGTGGTGATCTGATCGTCGGAAAGCTTCATCGACGATAGCTGACGCTGGTAAACGTTAAGAAACGTATTAAACCGAATTTTGGTTAAATCGACGGTGGATTTGACCGCGACAAACGCACTCGCCTTTTGGATTTTGGTATGGATGCTGGTGGCCTCTACGTCAAGGTACCAGGCGCGCAAATCGACTCGAACCACCGAATAACCTTCGGTCATCACATAGTATTGTTTAAGGGTACCTTCGCTGGCGGTGGCGCTTCCCAGGAAAATGGTCAGCGCGTCGGTGATCAAATTCCCAACTCCATCCAATATCTCGGTCTTGCCGCCGTTGACAAAGCTCTTCAGCGCAGCCTTTACCGTATCACCGATCTTGCCGACGCTGTCAGAGGCGAAGGCGTGGGTCTGGGTGACACTATTGAGCACGGCTTCTACCGGGATCGTCTGATTGTCCGGGCTGCCGGCGGTACGCAACCCGGTCGAGACATCGAGCTCAAAGAATTGGGCTTTGCTTTCAGCGAGCTTGGCGAGGTTTTCGACCAGTTCGCGCTGGGTCTTGCCGGCTTCGCTGCTCGCATCGAAGCTATCGATGATATTGCGGATCGCGCTCATCGCTGCCCTCCCGGTTGACGCGGCAACATGGTTAACGAGGCGAATACAGTTAACATGATGCCGGCGATCGATCAATTACCGGGTTAGCCCCGGTCGGAGAAGTGCCGCGACCGATTGACGCTCGCAGGCAATGCCCTGGGCGCGGCGGACACAGCCTGCGACATCACCCCTCAGTCACCACCCCGGGAGAGGTCGGGCGCCGCCGCCGCCACGGCCGGCGCCCCAAACCGGCGGTTAACGCACCCGCTCGTATTTCTGCAGGAGCGGATGTAGTCGGGGCGCGGCTTGTCGGGAAAGAATTGCGGCCACTGGGTCCACGACACCTCGCCGACATAGAGGTCGCCGCGGCTGTCGACGGTGAGCCCGTGCGGGCCCAGAAACGCGGTCGGCGCGGTGCCGGCATGCATGTCGCCAAACCGCGACAACAGCTTGCCCTCGTTGTCGACGATGCTGACCCGCGGCCCCAGATTGGGGCTGTTGCGGTTGACCGGCTGCACCGGGCCCAATTCGCCGATATAGGCGACCGGGTGCCGGGTATAGTCCATGTAGAGCCCGCACGGCCGGTGCAAATTGTTCCACTGCGTCTCGTACTTGCCGTTGCCGTCGAACACCTGGATGCGGTGGTTCTCGCGGTCGGCGACATAGACCCAGCCATCGGCATCGGTGCAGATATTGTGCACGATGTTGAACTCGCCGGGGTTGGTGCCGGGCTCGCCCCAGGACATCAGCAATTTGCCGTCCGGCGAATATTTGTGGACCTTGGCGTTGCCGTAGCCGTCGGAGACGTAAATGTCGCCTTTCGGCGACAAGGCCGTATGGGTGCAGCGGTGGAACGGCTCGCCGCTCATATAGGGCGCGGGCTTGCCCGGCACGCCCAATTCAAGCAGCACCTTGCCGTCGAGCGAGCATTTGCGCACGAAGTGGCCGCCGTCATCGGTCAGGTAGATCGAATCATCGGGCCCGATATGGACCCCGTGCGCGCGCGGAAACTGCCCCTCGCCCCAGGAGCGCAGAAACTTGCCGTCGCGGTCGAAGACCATGACCGGATGGTCGCCGCGATTGAACACATAGACGTTGTCCTTGGCGTCGACGCCGACCGCGCCCACCTCCTTGAACGACCATTTGTCGGGCAACTGCGCCCAATCCTCGATGATCCGATACTTGTAGTCGCCGTCGCCGACGATTGTTGCCATGCTTATTCTCCTCAGCGCACGCGTTCGTATTTCTGCAGGGCGCGCAGCCCCGGCGGGTGCGGCTGGTCCGGGAACAGCCCCGGCCACAAGGTCCAGCACACCTCGCCGACATAAAGATCGCCGCGGCTGTCGACGCAAAGCCCGTGCGGCCCGATAAACGCGGTCGGCGCCGTCCCGGCGAACGGATCGCCGATCCGCGACAACAGCTTGCCCTGATTGTCGACGATGCTGACCCTGGGCCCCAGATTGGCGTTGAGGCGGTTGACCGAAAGCTCGCCGATATAGCACACCGGGTGGCGCGTATAATCCATATAGAGCCCGCACGGCCGGTGCAGATTGTTCCACTGCGTCTCGTACTTGCCGTTGCCGTCGAACACTTGCACCCGATGGTTCTCGCGGTCGGCGACATAGACCCAGCCATCGGCGTCGGTGCAGATATTGTGCACCAGGTTGAACTGGCCGGGATCGCTGCCGGGCTCGCCCCACGACATCAGCAATTTGCCGTCGGGCGAATATTTGTGGACCTTGGCGTTGCCGTAGCCGTCCGATACATAGATCTCGCCCTTCGGCGACAGGGCCGTATGGGTACAGCGGTTGAACGGCTCGCCGGAGAGATAAGGTGCGGGTTTGCCGGGCACGCCCAGCTCCAGCAGGACCTTGCCGTCCTCGCGCCGGCATTTGCGCACGAAATGGCCGCCATCATCGGTCAGGTAGATCGAATCGTCCGGCCCCATATGGACCCCGTGCGCGCGCGGATACTGGCCCTCGCCCCACGAGCGCAGGAACTTGCCGTCGCGGTCGAACACGATCATCGGGTGCTCGCCGCGGCCAAAGGCATAGACGTTGTCGTTGTTGTCGACCCCGACCGCCGCCACCTCCTTGAACGACCAGCCATCGGGCAGCTGCGCCCAATTTTCCTTGATCTCGTATCTGTAGTCGCCCTGGCCAACCACGGTCGCCATCTGAGCCCCTCCCCGATCCGCTGCGCCCAGCCTATCGGAGCCACCCGCCCGAAACAATCCTCGTCCGCCCGCGCCAGAGGCACCCGTCATGCCCGGCCTTGTGCCGGGTATCCACGGAAACCGGCGGACGTTGTGCGGCAACTCGTGGATGGCCGGGTCATGCCCGGCCATGACGGCCTGAGCACGCCTGCGTGTGCGTCCGTAAACATAAAGCGAAAAAACGCAATGCATTCCGCCGCTTTGCCGTCGTTGCGTCCGCAAGCGGATCGGTGAGGGCGCGCGCTATTCCCAGCCGCCGGGGGTGCTGACCGCCCAGGCCGCGACGAACACGCTTCCGTCGACCACCTGCGCCGCGATCTTCGCCGCGGCGCCCTCGTCGGGGGCCTGCGCCTTGCCGCTTTCGAGGTCGATGACCCAGCCGTGCAATGGGCAGGAGACGACGCAGCCGCGGATCACCCCTTCCGAGAGCGGCGCGCCGCGATGCGGGCAATGGTTGATCAGGGCAAAGACCCGGTCGTCGTCGGTGCGGAACACCGCGACCGGGTGCGGCTTGCCGGTCCGCTTGACCCGCCGCGCCCCCTCGCGCGGGATGTCGTCGACCGCGCCGACCTCGACCCAGCGCTCATCCGGCATGGCTTGGCCCATCCCTCACCGCACCGGCGCGCCGCAAATGGTTGGTCACTCAGAACCTCGCTCGCCATCAATGCCGCCGCGCCAGCATAACCAACAGCGCCGCCAGCGACACCGACTATCCGCGATTATCCATCGGAGCGGCGGCTCGGCGCCATACCTTAACATCGCTGCTGCCATGTCGCGGCGCGGACCCGGCCGGCGGTCACGGCGCCCGGAGTGTCGCCGCAATCGCGTGGTAGGTCTATTCGCGGGTACGGCCAGACAACTTGGACGACGTTCTCCAAACGCGCGCCTCGATGGCGACTTCAACCGATGCGTGAGCAGCGCCTGATCTCGTCCTGCAAAGAACAGGATAACAGGCGAATGCGGATCAACCGTTGCTTGCATCTGCGCGCGTCTCGCCGGGATTCGCTCGGCTCGCTCTTGTCCTCGCCGGGCCAGCCGCTATGCTCCCCGCATGAACGAGATCGTCTCCGCCGCCGCTGCCGCCGCCCGCGCCCCGCTCCCCGCGCCGCGCGACCCGAAACTTCGCCAGATGGCCAACGCGTTGCGCGCGCTCGCCATGGATGCGGTCGAAAAGGCCAAATCCGGTCATCCCGGCATGCCGATGGGGATGGCCGACATCGCCACCGTGCTGTTCACCAAATATCTGCGCTTCGACCCACAGGCGCCGGACTGGCCCGATCGCGACCGCTTTGTGCTGTCGAACGGGCACGGCTCGATGCTGCTCTACGGCCTCTTACACCTGCTCGGCTATCCCGACATGACGATGGCCGAGATCGAGCGCTTTCGCCAGCTCGGCAGCCGCACCGCGGGCCATCCCGAGCGCGGCCATGCCAGCGGCATCGAGGTCACCACCGGCCCGCTCGGCCAGGGGCTCGGCAATTCGGTCGGCATGGCCTTGGCCGAGCGTCTGCTCGCCGCCCAATTCGGCGACAGCGTGGTCGATCACCACACCTATGTGTTTTGCGGCGACGGCTGCCTGATGGAGGGCATCAGTCACGAGGCGTTGTCGCTCGCCGGCCATCTGCGCCTCCATAAGCTGATCGTGCTCTACGACGACAATGCGATCTCGATCGACGGGCCGACCGAACTCGCCGTCTCCGACGACCAGGTGGCGCGCTTCCGGGCCCATGGCTGGGCGGCCGAGCGCATCGATGGCCACGACACCGACCAGATCGCCGCGGCGATCGAGCGCGCGCACCAGAGCGACCGACCGAGCCTGATCGCCTGCCGCACCATCATCGCCTTTGGCGCGCCGACCAAGGCCGGCACCGCGGCGGCGCACGGCACCGCGCTCGGCGCCGACGAGATCAAGGGCGTCCGCGAGCGGCTCGGTTGGACCGCGCCGCCCTTCGTCATTCCCGACGACATCCTCTCGGCGTGGCGCGCGGCCGGTGCGCGCGGCGCCGAAACCCGCACGGCGTGGGAGGCGCGGCTGCAGGCCCTGCCGGCCGACCGGCGCGCCGAATTCCAGCGCCGCCAGCGCCGCGAGCTGCCCGCCGGCCTCGACGATGCCGTCGCGGCGCTGTGCGACGGCTTCCGAAAATCCAATGCCAAGATCGCCACCCGCCAAGCCTCCGGGACGACGCTCGACAGCCTGACCCGATTGGTCCCCGAGATGCTCGGCGGCTCCGCCGATCTGACGCCCTCCAACAACACCAAGGCCAAAGACCTGAAGGACGTGCACCCCGGCGACTATTCCGGCCGCTATATTCATTACGGTGTGCGCGAGCACGGCATGGCGGCGGCAATGAACGGCATCGCCGCGCATGGCGGGCTGATCCCCTATGGCGGCACCTTTCTGACCTTTTCCGATTACTGCCGCCCCTCGATCCGGCTGTCGGCATTCTCGCGGCTCGGCGTCGTCTATGTGATGACCCACGATTCGATCGGGCTCGGCGAGGACGGGCCGACCCACCAGCCGATCGAGCATCTGGCGGCGTTGCGGGCGATGCCCGGGCTCTATGTCTACCGCCCGGCCGACGCGGTCGAGACCGCCGAATGCTGGGCCTTGGCCCTGCATCGGCGCGAGGCGCCGTCGCTGATGGCGCTGACCCGCCAGGCGCTCCCGTTACTGCGCCACGAGCCCGCGGCCGAAAATCTCTCGGCGTATGGCGCCTATGTGCTGGCCGAGGCCGAAGGGGCGCGCCAGGTCACCCTGCTCGCCACCGGCTCGGAGGTGTCGATCGCGATCGCGGCGCGCGCGGCGCTCGCCAAGGACGGCGTCCGGGCCGCGGTGGTCTCGATGCCGTGCTGGGAATTGTTCGAGGGCCAGCCGAAAGAATATCGCGACCGGGTGCTCGGCACGGCACCGCGGGTCGGGGTCGAGGCCGCGATCGAATTCGGCTGGGATCGCTGGATCGGCCGGCGCGGCGCCTTCATCGGCATGCACGGTTATGGCGCCTCGTCGCCCGGCGAGCCGCTCTTCCCGCATTTCGGCATTACCGCCGAGAAGGTTGCCGAGGCCGCCCGCTCGCTTCTATAGATTGGCGAAAGCCTGCGGGAGGAGCGAACCATGACGGTACAGGGTTGCGATCAACGGTTTCGGCCGCATCGGCCGGCTGGTGCTGCGCGCCGCTTACGAGCACCAGCACACCGAGATCCAGGTGGTCGGGGTCAACGATCTCGGTCCGGTCGAAACCAACGCCCACCTCTTACGCTACGACAGCGTGCATGGCCGCTTTCCGGGCGAGGTCACGACCGGCGACGACTGGATGGATCTCGGCCGCGGCAAGATCCGGGTCACCGCCGAACGCGACCCGGCGAAGCTGCCGTGGCGCGAGCTCGGCGTCGATGTGGCGCTCGAATGCACCGGCATCTTCACCAAGCGCGAGGCGGCGGCGAAGCACCTCGAAGCCGGCGCCAAGCGGGTCATCGTCTCGGCCCCGGCCGACGGCGCCGATCTGACCGTGGTGATGGGCGTCAACCACGACGAGCTGAAGCCCGGGCACCAGATCATCTCGAACGCCTCGTGCACGACCAACTGCCTGGCCCCGGTCGCCTATGTGCTGCATCAGGGGATCGGCATCGAGCGCGGCTATATGACGACGATCCATTCCTATACCGGCGACCAGAGCCTGCAGGACACATTGCATTCGGATCTGCGCCGGGCTCGCGCCGCGAATTTGTCGCTGATCCCGACTTCAACCGGCGCGGCGAAGGCCGTCGGCCTGGTATTGCCGGCGTTGAAGGGCAAGCTCGACGGCACCGCGATCCGGGTCCCGACCGCCAATGTGTCATTGATCGACTTCAAGTTCGATGCGGCGCGCGACACCTCGGCTGACGAGGTCAACGCTCTGATGGAGGACGCAGCCAAGTCGAACCGGCTGCGCGGCATCGTCGGCCTCAACAAGGCGCCGACCGTGTCGGTCGATTTCAACCACGACTCGCACAGCTCGACCTTCGACCTGACCCAGACCCAGGTGCTCGACAAGAGTTTCGTCCGCGTCCTCTCCTGGTACGACAACGAATGGGGCTTCTCCAACCGCATGGTCGAAGTCGCCGCCTATGTCGGCGAGCTTGCCTGACGCGCAAAAAAACCCGAATGCCCGAGACGATCGCCCGCGAATTCCTCGCTGCCGCCCGGCGGGAGGAGCAAGAGCACTGAATGCGACGGGGTTCGCCCGGCGGCTCGGCGTCCGATGACCCATTCGGCGCCGCCGGTCATCGTTGTTCACTCGCTCGCCCATGCGCTGGGCGCGCTCGAGGCGGCGGCCCGCGCCGGCCGCCCGGTCATGCTGCTCAGCGCCCCCGCTGCCGGCGTCTACGCCGGTCCGGGCTGGTTCCAGGCCTTGGTCGAAGTGGCGCGGCAGGCGGTGCCCAAAGCACGGTTCCGGGCGATGCTCGATTGTGGCGACGAGGCGAGCGCAGCTTTGGCCGCGATCCGCGCGCCGGTTGAAGGGGCGATCTTCACCGGCCGCGCCGATGTCGCCCGCCGGCTAGCCGACATCGCCGGCCAACAGGGGGTGCGGTTCGCGATCGAACGGCCGGCGGCTGCGCTCGACCTCGGCGCCGATTTCTTCGCCGACAAAGCGGCGGTCGAACAGCGCTGCGCGGAGTTTCTAGTGCAATCGGGCGCGCCCCGCTGCGCTGTGCGGCCGGCGCTCTCTTAGTGCCGCGTGTACTTAACGACCCGCCGCACCCGGCCCCAATCGCCCGGCTGCACGACGTAAAGATCCTTGTGCGAGTCGCACCAGATCCCGTGGCAGGAGCGGTTGACCGGGCCGTCGCCCCAGCGCGCCAGCCGCTCGCCGTCGAGCGTCAGAACGCTGATCATCCCGCCATTGTGTTCGGGGATATAGACGACATCATCGTCGTCGACATAGAAAAACGCTGGGCCGATCAGTTCGGTCGGCCACACGGTCAGCAATTTGCCGTCCTGGTCGAACACTTGCACCCGGTCGTTTTCGCGATCGGCGATCAGCACCCGCTGGCGCCGGTCGATCCATACCCCATGCGGCAGGTTGAACTGGCCCGGCGCCGTTCCCGGCTCGCCCCACGAGAACAGGTATTTCCCGTCGGCGGCGAATTTGTGGACGCGGGCGTTGCCGTAGCCATCGGTCATGAACATCGCGCCGCTGGGGGCAAAGGCGATGTCGGTCGGCAGATTGAATGGGCCGCCGCCATGCGTGACCTGCTTATACGCCGCCGAGCTGAACTCGTCGGCCGGCACCCCGGTATCCGAGCGCTGGCCCTTGACGCCGATTGTCTGCAGCAATTTCCCGTCGGTGGTAAACTTCATGAACTGGCCGTGGTATTCATCGGTCAGCCAGACGAAATCATTCTCGTCGATCCGGATCGCGTGCGGAAAGGAAAACAACCCGGCGCCCCAGGACTTGATGAAATTACCGTCGCGGTCGAAAATCACCACCGGATGCTCGGCATTGCGATTGAAGCAGTAGACGCGGTCTTGCGAGTCGACCGATACCGCGCAGGCCCGGACCTCGACGTTGGCCGGAGGACGCATCCAATTCTCGTTGACATCGTAGGTATATTTGCCAGTGCCGACGACGGGATCCATTTTTTCCCCTTTCCATTTTCTGTGGTCGTGGGTGAGCGCACCGCGGCGCATCATAGCAGCGCGCGCCGTCATCGGTTCGAGAAATCCGCGATGGCGAGCCTCGGCGAGGTTTCAGATCGGCTAGGCCCGGGCAAGCACCGGAGAACCGAAGCGGCTTTGCCGGAACACCAGCGCGCCGACGACCAAGAGGTTGGCGAGGTTGAACAGGATCCCGGTCGCAAAGGCCGCGGCGTAGAACCCGACATAATCGTAGATCACCCCGGCGAGCCAGCCGCCCGTGGCCATGCCCGAGCCGCTGAACAACAGCACGGTCGGGATCCGCCACGACGCTTCGGACGCCGGGAACAGCTCGCGCACCGCCACGATATAGGCCGGGATGATGCCGCTGAACCCGAGGCCAAAGGCGGCCGAGACGGCGAACAGGCCGGCCTCGTTCTGGGTCGAGAGAAACCCGATCATGGTCACCGCCTGGCAGGCCGAGCCGGCGAGCACGGTGCGCAACCCGCCGAACCGGTCGGCGACCACGCCCCAGACTTGCCGGCCGATAAAGGCGCAGGCCAACAGCAAGGACAGCATCGCCGCACCCTGGGTGACCGGGATGCCGAGATCGCCGCAATAGGCGACGAGATGGCCTTGCGGCATCGCCATCGGCACGCAGCACAGAAAGCTCGCCGCGGCGATCAGCCCGAGCGCAGTGCGCGGGCGCAGACCGAGGACCCTGGCGCGCGGCGCCGGCCCGGCCCCGGTGGCCCCTCCGCGCAACGGCTCGGGGGCGGTTCCGAAGACCACGAAAGCGGCAGGCAGGATCACCACCACTGCGAACCCCGCATAGATCTGCATCGTATCGCGCCAGCCGAAAGCCTGGATCGCGTGGCCGAACAGCGGCGCCCAGATCGTCCCGGCGGCAGCCTGGCCGCTGGCGATCAGCGCCAGCGCCGAGCCGCGCCGGCGATCGAACCAGCGGGCGACATAGATATAGAGCGGCGCGTTGATCCCGGCATTGCCGAGCAGCCCCATAAAAAGGCCGTGGCCGATGTAGAGCGACCAGCGGCCGCCGAGGCTCGACAGCACCAGCCCGGCGGCGATCATCAGCGTCCCGAAGATGACGGTCCAGCGCACCCCGACCCGTTCGGCGAGCCGGCCCATTGCGATGCCGCCGAACGCCGAGCCGAGCCAGGCGAGCGAGACCGACAGTGCCGGCACCGAGCGGACATTGCCGAACTCGGCCGCGATCGGCTTCAGCGCCACGACGGTAATCATCGGCGCGCCGAAGGAGATCGACAGAATGCCGAGCGCGGTCAGCGCCACCAGCCAGGAGCGCCGGGTCTCGAGCGAAGCCCCAGCCGCCGAGCGACCGGTCGACAATGCCCTCGTCATCCCGCTGCGCTCTTGTACGCCGGCGCCATCATTCCTCCCGAACCACGGTTTTGTCGTCCTCTGATCCCGAGTGTTGCGCGGCGGGACGACTCCCACAACTGGGAGAGTTGCAATGGCGATCCGACCGCGGCGCATAAGGAGGACGATTTGGCGGCGCCGGCTCGCCTCGCCGGGGCGCTTCTGATACAACAAGACATCACTTGTCGCGGGAATAATGGCGGAACAGGAATGAGCATGGCGGCAGCGCGCAGCGGTTCTGGCGACGAAACACCGGCAACGACGCGGCTCTATCTGATCACGCCGCCGGCATTCGAACCCGAGCGGTTCGCCAACGACCTGGCGGAGGCGCTCGCCGGCGGCGACGTCGCCTGCCTGCAGTTGCGCCTGAAGGACGTCGATGACGACGCGGTGCGGCGCGCGACCGCGGTATTGCAGCCGATCGCGCAGGCGCACGATGTCGCCTTTATCATGAACGACCGGCCCGACCTCGCCGCCGAGCTCGGTTGCGATGGCGTCCATGTCGGCGAGGAGGACATGCCCTACGCGGCGGCGCGCCGGCTGTTGGGTCCGGACCGGATCGTCGGCGTGACTTGCGGCAACAGCCGCGACCGCGCCATTACCGCCGCCGAGGCCGGCGCCGACTATGTCGCCTTTGGCGCCTTTTTCCCAAGCCTGACCAAAGTCGGCACCAAGCACCGCGCCGATCTGGACGTACTGCGCGACTGGAGCGAAACCACGGTCGTGCCGTGCTGCGCGATCGGCGGCATCACCCAGGAGAATTGCGGACCATTGGTCGAAGCCGGCGCCGATTTCCTCGCCGTCATCGGCGCAATCTGGTCCTACCCAAAAGGCCCGCGCGCCGCCGTCACCGACTTCAACGAGGTCTTCACGAGATACGGGCGGGGTTATCGCAGGTGACGGATTCGCCGAATGCCGATCGCCGCCGAAGTGGTGGTACTCAGCCCACCGGCGCCCACAGCACGTCTTCGATATCCTTGGCGGCGGTGGCCAGCATGACCAGGCGATCGAAGCCGAGGGCGATGCCGGCGGAAGGCGGCATGCCGGCTTCGAGGGCGGCGAGGAAATCCTCGTCGATCGGGTAGGATTCGCCGTAAAGCGCCTGTTTTCTGGCCTGGTCGGCGCGGAAGCGGGTGCGCTGCTCGGAGGGATCGGTCAATTCGCCAAAAGCGTTGGCGAGCTCCAGGCCGCAGACATAGAGCTCGAAGCGCTCGGCGACACGCGGGTCGGCCCGGTCGCGGCGCGACAGTGCCGCCATCGAGGCCGGGAAGCTATGAAGGATCGTCGGCGCGCCGATGCCGAGGTGCGGCTCGATCCGGTCGAGAAAGATCCGGAAATAGAGGGTTTCCCAATCGTCTCCGGCATGCGGTTCGATGCCGATGCGCCGACTCTGCGCGACCAGCCGATCGAAATCGGGGAGCAGCGGGTCGGGTGCGGTCGCCAGAATGTCGATGCCGCAATACTGCTCGAACGCTTCGGCGACGCTGGTCTGGCACCACCCGAGCCGAGCATCGGCAGTGCGGCCCCGCCAAGCGAGCGCCGCCGCTCCCGCTGCCGCTTGGCAGGCGCGCAGCAGGCCGATGCAATCGGCAATCAGCTCGCGCCACGACGCACCCGCACGGTACCATTCGAGCATCGCGAATTCCGGGTGGTGGATAGCGCTGCGCTCGCCATCACGAAAGACGTGGGCGAGCTGCCAGATCCGCGGCATTCCGGCGACCAAGAGCTTCTTCATCGCGAATTCCGGCGAGGTATGGAGATAGCGGCGCATCGAGCGGCCACCGCACGGGTCGTGCAGCTCGGTGGCGAAGGCCTGCAGATGCGGTTCGAGCCCCGGGCTCACCTGCAGCGCCGGGGTGTCGACCTCGACAAACCCTTGCTCGGCGAAAAACTGGCGCACCGCAGCGAGCATCAGCCCGCGCTGTTCCAGCCGCTCCCGGCGCTCGGCAAGGCGCTCCGGCCGCCACCATTCCCGCATCCGCACCGCCCTTCTTCTTGCCGTTGGCCGGCCGCGTGCTAATTTCTCGACAGCAGCCACGCCCGACCGCGCCTACCAGGATTCCGCAGTCATGAAGATCAACGCCATCGACATCAAGCCGGGCAACGTGCTCGAGCATCAGGGCAAGCTCTGGATCGTGCTGAAGCGCGAGCTGGTCCAGCCCGGCAAGGGTGGCGCCTTTGCCCAGGTCGAGATGCGCGACCTGCGCAGCGGGGTCAAGCTCAACGACCGCTACCGCACCCAGGAGACGGTCGAGCGCGTGCGTCTCGACGAAAAGGAGATGCAGTTCCTCTATACCGAGGGCGGCCAGGCCACCTTTATGGAGAACGACACCTTCGAACAGGTGTCGATCCCGACCGAGACGATCGGCGAGGCCGCCGATTTTCTGCGCGACGGCATGGTGTGCACGGTCATGATGTATGAGGGTACGGCACTTTCGGTCGCATTGCCGCAGAGCGTCACCTTGGAGGTGGTCGAAGCCGACCCGGTCGTGCGTGGCCAGACCGCGTCCTCGTCCTACAAGCCGGGCAAGCTCGAAAACGGCCGCCGGGTCATGATCCCGCCCTATATCGAAGCCGGCACCCGCATCGTCGTCAGCACCGCCGACGGTAGCTACATGGAGCGGGCGAAGGACTGAGCCGCACACCTGGCCGGGGCCGCGTCGATGGTGTTGCGCTCGCCGGTGCTGAATGTGATGGCAAACGCGGCGCTGAAGGCGGCGCGCGGTCTGTTGCGCGATTTCGGTGAGGTCGAGCAGCTGCAGGTCTCGGTCAAGGGGCCGGGCGAATTTGTTTCGACCGCCGACCTCAAGGCCGAGCGCACGCTCAAGGCCGAGCTGACCCGCGCGCGGCCTGGTTATTCGCTGCTGTTCGAGGAGAGCGGCGCCGAAACCGGATCGGATCCGCGCCACCGCTGGATTGTCGATCCGCTCGACGGCACTACCAACTTTCTGCACGGTATTCCGCATTTCGCGATTTCGATCGCGCTCGAACGCGACGGCGAAATCGTCGCTGGTCTCGTTTACGACCCGGTCCGCGACGAGATGTATTCGGCCGAAAAAGGGCTCGGCGCTCATGTCAACGACCGCCGGCTCCGGGTATCGGCGCGACGGCGGCTCGGCGAGGCGGTGATCGGCACCGGCATGCCGTTCGGCGAGCGCGGCGATCGCCCGGACTATCTGGCCGGCCTGGCTGCGGTCATGGCGGCGACCAGCGGGGTGCGCCGGATCGGTGCGGCGGCGCTCGACCTCGCCTATGTCGCCGCCGGCCGCTATGACGGCTACTGGGAATTCGGCCTGGCGCCGTGGGACATCGCCGCAGGTCTGTTATTGGTCCGCGAGGCCGGAGGCTATGTCAGCGACTTGTCCGGCGGCCACGCGATGATGACGAGCGGCGATGTGCTGGCCGCCAATGATCATCTGCATCTGCCACTTGCCGCCCTGATCCGGGACGCGCGGCGCGCGGCGCGGGCGGCGGGATGAGCGGCAGGCGCTCATGCGCTCTATCGCGGCGCGGCCCCGCGACTTTATGATAGTCTTGCGCCGTCGAGAGGTGGGGATAGGGGCGGCAATATGCATCGCGCTCAGGCGGCAGGCACGCTGCGAAGCGGCCGCGCGCGGATGTCGTTAGTGGTAAAGGTGTCGCGCTTGATGACCGTGCCTTGGCGGCTTTCGCGATGAACCGCTCGCGCCGTTTCCTGGTGCGGATGATCGTGTTTCTAGTGTTGGTCGCCGCCTTGGCGGCCGCGCTGGGGCGTTCTCTGGCCGTCGCGTTCATGGGCAACCCTGGGGTCAACGGGGTGATCGTCGGCATTCTGCTGGCCGGCATCATCTACATTTTCCGCCAGGTGCTGCTGCTCGACCCGGAGATCGAGTGGATCGAGAGTTTTCGCCACCGCGAGGCCGGGGGCGCCGAGCCGATGGCCAGCCGCCGCCAGGCGCCGCGGCTCCTGGCCTCGATGGCGCGCATGCTGGGCGCGCGCCAGGTCGGGCGGGTCAGCCTATCGGCCAGTTCGTTGCAGACCTTGCTCGACGGCATCGGCTCGCGTCTCAACGAGACCCGCGAGACCTCGCGCTACCTGATCGGCGTGCTGGTCTTCCTCGGGCTGCTCGGCACCTTTTACGGGCTGCTGGAGACGGTGCGCTCCGTCGGTGGCGTGATCGGCGGGCTCAATGTCGGCGGCAACGATCTGGCCCGCGCCTTCGCCAACCTCAAATCCGGGCTCGAATCGCCGCTGGCCGGGATGGGCACCGCGTTCAGTTCGTCGCTGTTCGGGCTTGCCGGCAGCCTCGTGCTTGGCTTTCTCGACCTGCAGGCCGGGCAGGCGCAGAACCGTTTTTACAATGATCTCGAAGAATGGCTGTCGACCTACACCCGGCTTTCGAGCGGCGGTCTCGGCGATGGCGGCGACGCCTCGGTTCCGGCCTATATCCAGGCCTTGCTCGAACAGACTGCTGACAGCCTGGAAAACCTGCAGCGCATCATCGGCCGCGGCGAGGAGAGCCGAATCGGCGCCAATGCGACCCTGGCGAGCCTGACCGATCGCCTCGGCATTCTGGGCGAGCAGATGAAGGCCGGGCAGATGCTGATGCTGCGGCTCGCGGAAAACCAGCTTGAGCTGAAGCCAACCCTGACCCGTCTCGCCGACATCGCCGAGAGCTCGTCCGGGCATGACGACGCGCTGCGCAACCATCTGCGCAACATCGAGGGCTACACCGCACGGTTGACCGAGGATCTGGCGCAAGGCCGGGCGCAGAGCGTGCAGGAATTACGCGGCGAAATCCGCATCCTCGCCCGCACCATCGCCGCATTGGCCGAAGAAGGCCGGCGCTGACCAGGAAGGCTGACCACTGATGCCGCTCGCCCGACGAAATTCCCGCCGCTCCAGCATCGACATCTGGCCGGGCTTTGTCGACGCGCTGTCGCAGCTCTTGATGGTGATCATCTTCATTTTATTGGTGTTTACTGCCGGCCAGTTCTATCTCTCCGCGGCGTTGTCCGGACGCGACCAGGCGTTGCACAAACTGCAGCACCAGGTTGATCAGCTCGCCGATTTGCTGTCGCTGGAGAAAACCACCAGCAGCAATCTGCGGCAGGGCGCATCACGGCTGACCGCGCAGCTCGAAGCCGCCAAAGCCGCGCGCGACCGGCTCAACGCGCAAGTCGCCGGCCTGACCGCCAAGGCCAACCAAGCCGCGGCGCAGGCCAATCGCACCGCGGGCCAGCTATCCGCCCAGAAGCAGCTCAGCAGCAACGCCCTCGCCGAGGTCGACCAACTGAACGCGCAGATCGCCGCGCTTCGGCAGCAACTGTCGGCGCTGGCGACCGCGCTCGACGTCTCGCAGACCAAGGTCCAGACCCAGCAGCTCAAGATCGCCGACCTCGGCCAGAAGCTCAACGTCGCTCTGGCCAGCAGGGTCGAGGAGCTCGCGCGCTATCGCTCGGAATTCTTTGGCCGGCTGCGCGAAATTCTCGGCAAGCAGCCGGACATCCACATCGTCGGCGACCGCTTTGTGTTCCAGTCGGAGGTTCTGTTCGCGCCGGGCAGCGCCGATCTGACCGACGCCGCCAAAAAGGAACTCGACCCGGTTTTCGCGACGCTGAAGCAGATCGCCGCGGAGATCCCGCCCGGCCTGCACTGGGTCTTGCAGGTCAGCGGTTACACCGACAAGCGCCCGATCGACACGCCACAGTTTCCGTCGAACTGGGAATTGTCGACTGCGCGCGCGCTTTCCGTGGTGCGCTATGCCATCAAACAGGGCATCCCTGACGATCGACTTTCGGGCGCGGGTTTTGGCGCCACCCAGCCGATCGATCAGGGCGACACCCCCCAGGCTTACGCGCGTAACCGGCGCATCGAGCTTAAGCTGACCGAGCGCTGAACCCTTCCGCTGGTCGATGCTGCCGGACCGGCCCCGTTAGTCCAGCACGACGCGCGGGCCACTGATGCCGCTCAGCAGCCGGTGCAGATGAAAGCCGGTCAGATGGTCGTCGCTGCGCAGCCCGAGGAGGGCGGCAAAGGCCGGCATCGCCAGCGGATCGCCGGCTTCGAGCTTGGCGAAGGCGTCGAGATAGGCGCGGGTCGAGGGCTCGGCGAAGGCCTCGGCCGAGAGTGGCTCGAACGCGCGCAACGGCTCCCGGCGGCCGCGCAACACCAGGTCGCCGACCGGCCTTCCCTTGAACCCGGGGACCCGGCTGGCGACACTCTCGCCGACGCAGATTCGGGTCCCGAGCTGCTTGTTGGCGGCTTCGAGCCGGGCCGAGGTATTCACCGTGTCGCCATAGGCGGTGTAGTCGAAGTAGCGCCCGCCGCCGAAATTGCCGACAATCGCCGGGCCCGCGGCGAGGCCAAGCCGGGTCGCGCCGAGCGCGACGCCGCGCTTGCGCCAGCGTTCGCGGAAGGCCTCGGCGGACAGATCGAGCTCGAGCGCGCACGCAACCGCATGTTCGGCATGGTCGGGCTGATCGGCGGGCGCGCCGAACAGCACGTGCATCGCGTCGCCGACAAGCTTCACCACGGTTCCGCCATGGGCGAAGACGATGTCGGTCATCGCCCCCAGATAATCGTTCAGTAGCGGGGCGATGATCTCCGGGTCGAGGGTTTCGACCAGCGAGGTAAACTCGGCGATGTCGGTGAACAGCGAGGTGATCTCGCGCCGCTGGCCGCCGAGGTCGACGGAATCGGGGTCGCTTGCCAGCCGCTCGGCCAGATTGGGCGAAAAGTAGCGCGACAACAGCGCATGCGCGCGCTCCGCCGCGGCCTGGCGGCGGCGTGCCTCGCGCAGCCGATCGATGTGCGCCAGCGTCTTGTTGATGGTCGCTTCAAGGTCGGCGAAGTCGATCGGCTTGGTGACGAAATCGAACGCCCCGCGGTTCATCGCGGTGCGGATGTTGGCCATGTCGCCATAGGCCGAGACGATCACCGTCGACAACGGCTCATCGCTTTGCTGGATTTTTTGCAAGAGCGTGAGGCCGTCCATCCGGGGCATGTTGATGTCGCTGACCACCATGTCGACACCCGCGCCGTTCGCCAACATTTCGAGGGCTTCGAGGCCATCGTGGGCAAAGCGAAAGTCGAAGGTGCCGCCGCGGATCTGCCGGCGAAATCGCTGCTGCATTAGCGATTCGAGGTCCGGCTCGTCGTCGACCACGAGGATCGTCGAAGTCATGCCTGCCGTCCCGTGCCAGCGGCAGCGGCCGGCATCATCGCCCTCGGCAAGGTCAGGACAAACTCGGTGAACGCGCCGGGTTCGCTGGTGACTGCAAAGCTGCCGCCGTGCTGCTTGACGATAATGTCGAAGCTCAACGACAGGCCGAGGCCGGTTCCCTCGCCCGCCGGTTTGGTGGTGAAGAACGGATCAAATATTTTCGTTCTCGCCTCCTCGGGTATGCCGGTGCCGTTGTCGCGCACGCGGATCTCGGCCCCGTCGCTCAGTGCCCGAGTCGCGACCCACAAGGTCGGCTCGAAACCGGGCTCGCGCGCGCCGCGCTGCCGCTCTCGCACCGCGTAGAAGCCATTGCCGAAGAGGTTCAGCAGAACGCGCGTGATTTCTTGCGGATAGAGATCGATCTCGCCGATGGCCGGATCGAGATCCTGGCGCATGGTCACATTGAAATCCGGCTTTTCGGCACGTGCGCCATGATAGGCGAGGTTCAGGCTTTCCATGACCAGGGCGTTGAGGTTGCTCGGACGTCGCTCGCCGGCTCCGGTGCGCGAATGCAATAGCATGTTCTTGACGATGCTGTCGGCGCGCTTGCCGTGCTCGACAATCTTGGCAAGATTGCTGTTGAGCATCCGGATCAGTCCGTCGATTTCAGCCCGCGTCCCTTCCGGCAGCGCCGCGTCTTTTGCCGCCAGCAGCTGGCTCAATTCGTCGCTCAGTTCCGCTGACAATTCTGCGAAATTGTTGACGAAATTGAGCGGGTTCTTGATCTCATGGGCAATCCCGGCGGTCAGCTGGCCGAGCGAGGCGAGCTTTTGGGTCTCGACCAGACGATCTTGCGCCCGGCGCAGATCGGCGAGCGCCTGTTCGGCGGCGAGCCGGGCCGCGCGCGCCTCGCGCTCGCGAACGCGCAGCTCTTCGGTGCGGGCGTCGACCGTTGCTTCCAAGGTATCGTGCGATTCCTGGACCTTGGCGGCCATCTGATTGAACCGATCGGCCAGGGTCTCGATCTCGTCGCCGGTATGGATCTCGATCGGCTGGCTTCGTTCGCCCGAGCCAAGGCGCTCGGCTCCGGTTTGCAGATCGCGGATCGGCACCACCATGCGCCGGGCGAGAAAGGTCCCCACTGCCGCGGCCAGCAACAGGCCGAGCACTAGAAGCCCCAACGTCCGCCACAGCGAGGCATAAACCGGCCTCAGCGCCTCGCGCAGCGGCAGCTCGACAAAAACGATCCAGCCGAGCCTCGGCACCGGTGCGAATGCCGTAAGTACCCGCTCCCCAGTGGGCCCGGTGACGGTGTGAGCTCCGCCCGCCGCAGCATTATGGTGCAGGCTCGCCAACGCCGCGGCGACCTGCGGCAGATGCGACAGGTCGGTGTCGCGCAACACCAGGCTGAGGTCGGGATGGGCGATCAGCCGGCCGTGCGCACCGACCAGATAGGCATATCCGGTCCGGCCGACCCGCATCGTCCTGATCAGATCCCAGATGAACCGCAGATCGACGTTCGCGGCAGTCACCCCGGCGTCATGGCCGGCATGCGCGACCGCGATCGTCATATAGGGCTCGGAGTGGTTGCGGAACTGGATCGGGCTGAACCAGACGCCGTTGGCCTCCGCGGCGGCAAAGCGCGGCTGGGCCGCGTCATTGGCGTCGCTCGCCACGACATCGGGGGCGAGCCGGGACACCTTCAGCACCTCCTTTCCCGACCCATTGATCTCGGTCACGTCGCTGATCGCCGGCACCTCGCGCAGCAGCCTGATGAAATCATAGCGTCGCTGCTCGAGCGACAGAGCGTCCCATCCCGGCGGGGTGGTCCAGCCGAGCTGCTCCTCGACATCGCCGACGACATGCGCGATGCGCTGGGCGGCGTTGCGAGCGTCCTCCTGCTGCATTCGGATCGCGGCGTTCTCGGCTTCACGGTAGGCGAGCCACAAATCGATCGAGCCGTTGACGACCAGAACAAAACTCACCAGCCCGACAAAGGCGAGCACCAGCTTGGGCGCGAGCCCCATGCGCAGATGCCGCCGGGCCGGTTGGCCTGCGGCCTCGGTCGCCGCGAATGCGACATCGTCTCTGGCCAGCACGAAACCAAGGCTCCTATTCGATCACATCGTCGGCGCTGGCCAGCAAGGAGGCCGGCAGGGTCAGCCCGATCGCCTTGGCCGTCCCCAGATTGATCGCCAGCACAAACCGGCTCGGCTCTTCGAGCGGCAGCTGCGTCGGATCGGCGCCCTTGAGGATGCGCACGGCGAGCCCCGCCGCCCGATTATACATCTCGCGCACATCGGGACCTTACGATATCAGCCCGCCTTCTCGCACCAGGACATCGTACTCATAGATCGCCGGCAGCTTGCGCTGGGCCGCGAAGTCGGTCACCCGCCCGCGATTGAGCATCGTCAGCACTTCGCTGACCATCAGGATCGCATCCGGCGGACGCGGCTCATCTCCGCAAACGCGGCATCGAAATCGTCGGGGAACCCCTCCCGGGCAAAGCCGCGAATGAGCCCGTCGCCGAGCGGGGTTTGATCCGTCGGGTCGGCCGCGACCGAGAGTAGCCCGCCGCGATAGGCCGGCGCCGGCGCCTGTGCACCGGCCGGTCCGGCGCCGAGGATGACGGCGAGGACGAGCGCCGCGATTTGCCCGGATGATTTCATCAACAGACCCCGATCCGGCGAATACCCGCAACCATACGACCGGGCGGCGGCCTCGACCAAGCGAGGCATCGGACAACATGCCGTGATCGAAGACTCCACCGGCATCGCGTTGCTAAACTCTCGACGAATCACCAAGGGTGCGGTCGGAGCCGGCCCATGACCGAACCACCTTATGTTCTGGCGATCGACGCGGGAACGACCAGCACGCGCGCGATCCTGTTCGATGCGCAAGGCCGGGTGCGGCGCACCACGCAGCACGAGCTGACCCAGCATCATCCGCAGCCGGGCTGGGTCGAGCACGACCCGGAAGAAATCTGGCGCGGCGTGGTTTCGACCTCTCGCGCCGCCATCGCCGCGGCGGACGGGCCGATCGCAGCGCTCGGCATCGCCAACCAGCGCGAGACGACGGTTCTGTGGGAGCGGGCCACCGGCCGCCCGGTTCACCACGCGATCGTCTGGCAGGACCGGCGCACCGCCGAATTGTGTGCGCGCTGGCGCCATCAGGGCCTGTCCGAAATCGTGGCGCGGCGCACCGGGCTGGTCATCGACCCCTATTTCTCCGCCGCCAAGATCGCCTGGCTGCTCGATGCCGTTCCGGGGTTGCGCCGGCGCGCCGAGGACGGCGAGATCGCCTTCGGTACGATCGACAGCTTTCTGCTATGGCGGCTGACCGGCGGCCGGCGGCATGCGACCGACGCGACCAACGCCGCGCGCACCATGCTGTTCGACATCGGCCGTCTCGTCTGGGACGACGACCTCCTCGACGCCTTCGACATCCCGAGGGCGATCCTGCCCGAGGTGCTCGATACCGGCGCCGATTTCGGCACGGCGACGGCCGAATTGCTCGGCACCGCGATCCCGATCGCGGCAATCGCCGGCGATCAGCAGGCGGCGCTGATCGGCCAGGGCTGCTTTTCGCCGGGCATGATCAAATCGACCTACGGCACCGGCGCCTTTGCCCTCGTCAACATCGGCAACGTCCCTGCCCGCTCGCGGCACCATCTTCTGACGACGATCGCCTATCGGCTCGATGGCCGCACCGCCTATGCCCTCGAAGGCAGCATCTTTGTCGCCGGTGCCGCGGTGCAGTGGCTGCGCGACCGGCTCGGCACGATCGCGACCGCGGCCGAGGCGACAGCCCTCGCGGCGCGCGCCGACCCGCGACAACGGCTTTACCTGGTTCCGGGTTTTGCCGGGCTCGGCGCTCCCTATTGGGCGCCGCAAGCGCGTGGCGCGCTGATCGGGCTGACCGCCGAATGCGGGCCGGCCGAGATCGCCCGCGCCGTGCTCGAAGCCGTCGGCTACCAGACCCGCGACCTCGTCGCGGCGATGGCGGCCGACGCCGGGCTCGCAATCGGCGCGCTGCGGGTCGATGGCGGCATGGCCGTCAGCGACTGGACCATGCAGTTCCTGGCCGACATCCTGCCTGCCGTCGTCGAGCGACCGGCCGCGGTCGAAACCACCGCCTGGGGTGCGGCCTATATCGCCGGACTGACCCGCGGGATCTATCCCGAGCCCGCAATCATGGCCGCAGCCTGGCGGTCCGAGCGCCGCTTTGCCCCGCAAATGCCGCAAGCCCTGCGCGAGGAGCGCTATGCCGGTTGGCGCCGCGCGGTCGGCGGCGTGCTCGCGGCAATGCCGGCTTCCGTCGAAGGAGATATCGATGACCCGCGCTGACCAATGGCCGACCCTGCCCTTTGCCGAATGGCGCGACACCTGCGCGACTTTGCAGCTGTGGAGCCAGGTGGTCGGCAAAATCCGGCTCGCCCAGGCGCCGCTGATCAATCACTGGTGGCAGGTGCCGCTCTATGTGACCAGCCGCGGCCTGACCACTTCGGCGATCCCCTATGACGGGCGTAGTTTCCAGATCAACTTCGATTTTATCGCGCACCGCCTGATGATCCAGGCCAGCGACGGCCAAGCCGAAGGCTTCGCACTGCGCCCGCTGAGCGTGGCCGATTTCCACCGGGAGGTCATGGCGCGGCTGAAGGCGCTCGGGATCGAGGTCCGGATCTGGACGACCCCGGTCGAGCTCCCCAACCCGATCCCGTTCGCGCAGGACCGGCAGCACGGCGCCTACGATCCCGACTACGCCAATCGCTTCTGGCGCGTCCTGGTGCAGGCCGACCGGGTGTTGACCGCGTTCCGCGCCCGCTTTATCGGCAAGGCGAGCCCGGTGCATTTCTTTTGGGGCAGCTTCGATCTGGCGGTGACGCGGTTTTCGGGCCGCCGCGCGCCACTGCATCCGGGCGCCCCGAATGTCGCCGACCGGGTCACCCGCGAAGCATATTCGCACGAGGTCAGCAGCTGCGGTTTTTGGCCGGGCGGCGCCGGCATGGAGCAGCCGATCTTTTATTCCTATGCTTACGCCGAGCCGGCGGGCTTCAAGGACGCGCCGGTGCGCCCCGAAACCGCCTCTTACGCTGGTGAGATGGGCGAGTTCATCCTGCCCTATGACGCCGTGCGCCAGGCCTCGGCGCCGGACGAGGCCCTGCTCGACTTCCTGCAGAGCACCTACGAAGCCGCCGCCAATCTGGCGCACTGGGACCGGGCGGCGCTGGAGCGCGCCGAGCCGTGAACCTGTTTTCGCCGCTCCCCGACGCGCACGCGACCGAAATTGTCGACATCCTGCTGAGCCGCCCGGGCATGCGCATCGAGCGCATCGTCTCCTCCGGCCAGGCGAGCCCGCCCGGCTTCTGGTACGACCAGGAAGAGGGCGAGTGGGTGTTACTGCTCGCCGGCGCCGCGCAGGTGCGCTTTGCCGATGAGGCCGAGCCCCGCCGGCTCAATCGCGGCGACTTCATCGAGATCGCCCCGCACCGGCGGCATCGCGTCGATTGGACCGACCCGGCGACCCCGACCCTGTGGCTCGGGGTATTTTATCGCTGACACAGCTGTCCGCCGGCGCTGGCCAGGGCTTGCAAGAAAGAGAGAAGATGCAATTTCCGGCGCCCCTCTTCCTGTCTGCGATATTAGCGCTCGTTGCCGCAGCATGCCAGCCGAATGCACCGTTCCGAGCAGACACCGCCGCATGCACGGTAAATCGCGGCGACGACAGCCCGGCCTGTTCCACCCATTCGCTCGAACAACACCTTCTGCCGGATTTTCCCGGCCGCTTCTTTCTGCTCGGCTTTGTCGAGTTCGACGACCAGGGCAAGCCCTATCTCCGCGACCAGATCGACACTTTGTTCAACCGGATCGAAGAGGAAGCCCGCTACAAGGATCTGTCGATCATCATCTATGTCCATGGCTGGAAGCATAATGACATGCCCGGCGACAGCAATGTCGCGGCGTTTCGCGGCTTGCTGCGGCAGATGGCGGAAATGGAGCTGCGGCGGTCCCCGACCTATTGGCCGGCGCGGGAGGTAGTCGGGATCTATATCGGCTGGCGCGGCCTTTCGCTTGACGAGAGCGAGGTCGGCGAGGACCTGACATTTTGGGCGCGCATGGCGACGGCGCACCGGGTCGCCGAAGGCTCGGTGCGCGAAGTATTGGCACGCGCCAAGGCATTGCGGGACGCGATCGACCGATCGTCGTGGCCGCATCATCAAGATCCGCGCAGCACCCGAATGGTGACGATCGGGCACAGTTTCGGCGGCCTGATCGTCTACACCGCGCTGTCGCAATATTTTCTAGATCAGGCGGTGCAGACCTCGACCGCGGATTACGCCCGCTCGCTCGCCGGCAAGCAGTCCACCGAGATGGAAGGCCGCGCCAAGGAAATCGCCGGCTATGGCGATCTCGTCATCGTCGTCAATCCGGCGATCGAAGCCGTGCGCTTCGAGCCGATCCGCGAGGTTATCGAAAATCGCCGCAGTCCGGGCGGCTTCGTTCCCGAGCAGAATCCCGTCTTTGTCGAGGTTACCTCAAACGCCGATTGGGCGACCGGAATCGCGTTTCCGGCCGGACGCCTGGTCGATACCACCTTCGAGAGCTTTACCAGCGACGGGGAACGGCGCGAGGCGATGGCGTCGCTCGGCCATTACCGGGCGTTCTGGACCCATAAGCTCGAAGGCCCCACCCGAATGGCAAACCCAAACGTGACCTTGCCGCCATTGGATGTCGACCAGGAATGCCGCGATTTCGCCCGGTTCAACGCAGAGGAGCGGCCCGGCGGCTATCTGAAACCGGGCTGGCAGCGGCGATATCGGACCGGGGCGGTCCTAACCCAGCTTGGTCAGTCGAGTTTCGACGCCAACGACCCGTTCTGGATCGTCGCCACCGACCAGTCGATGATCCGCGGTCACAGCGACATTGAAGAGCCGGTCTTTATCGATTTCGTCAGACAGCTCTACGACGATCTGCTGCGGCTCAAAGATGCGGTGCCGTGCGCAGAGGCCACCCCTACCCCGTCACCGGCCGGCTAACTCACACCAAATAGCGGCGGTAGATTTCCGTTCACCCAATTCCGTAAAGCCGCGCCGCATTGTCGTGGGTCAGCTTCTGGCGCATCTCCGGCGCCAAATCCTTCATCTGCCGTTCGATCGCGCCGCGCGAATTGGGCCACACGCTGTCGGGATGCGGATAGTCCGACGCCCATAGCAGGTGCCCCTCGCCGAAAAACGGAATCAACGCCATCGCCGCATAATCTTCCTGGAAGGTTGCCCAAATCTGCCGCTTGAAGAGTTCGCTGGGCTTGGTTTCGAGGGCGGCGCCGCCCTTGTCGGCCCAAAACTCCTTGGCCTCCCACAATCTCCAATGGCGGTAGTCGAGCTCCTGCACCAGCCATGGCAGCCACCCGGTGCCGGCCTCGGCCATGACCATCTTGAGCTTCGGATGGCGCTCGAGGATGCCCCAGGCGAACAGATCGACAAACGGCTCGAGAAAATTCGCCATGAAGAACTTGGTGTTCTCGAACACGCTCGCGGCCTTGCCGGCGACCCGGTCGCCGGGCTTGCCGACAAAAACGGTGATGTGCCAGGAAAGGATGATCCCGGTGTCTTCGAGCGCATCCCACAGCTTTTCCCACGCCGGGTCGTCGAGCTTGGGGTTGATGTTGGCGATCATCAGGGTGACCTGGCGCACTCCCCCCTTTTCCGCCAGCCGCGACAATTCCGCGGTCGCGGCGTCGGGGGTTTCGGGCAGCATCGGAACCCCGATCAGCCGGTCGGGCGCGGCGGCGCAGAATTCCATCAGCCAGTCGTTGTAGACGCGGTAGCAGGCGATCCGCAGCGCCGGGTCGTCGGTCGAGATCTGGAAGATCGGGCCAAAGATGACCTGGCTCTGTACCCCGTCGCGATCCATGTCGGCCAAGCGCAATTCGGCAACCGCCGGCCGCCGCGCGCTCTGGTCATGAATGCCGCCGCGGTCAAAGGCGTTGTAGAGCGGCTTTGGCCTGGCCAGCTGCTCGTTCGATGGCTGCTTGCCGACCCAGCTGCCCCAGAGCTTGCCGTCGCACACCCATACCGCCTGCCCGTCGCGCTCCTCGATATGCGGCGCCCGGTCGCGCAGTGACGGCGGCAACCGCGCCGTCCACAGATCGGCCGGCAGCTGGCCCAGATCCATGTGGTCGTCGCAGGAAATCAGCTCGTTGGCCATCGATGCCTCCTGTTCACATTATGCGGCCGCGAGCGAGATGCCGAGCGCCTGCAGGTCGGGTGCCACGCGCTCGCTCAGCACACCGACCTTGCGCAGGTTGCGCACCAGCCCGGCATGCAGGTCGCGACGGAAGAATTTGCGGAACGCGGTCTCCTCGCCCCCCGCCGCGCGGGCGCGCCGCAATTGGCGGATCTCGTCGATCTCAACGCGGCTGAACCCGGTCTCCTCGTAGGCGGCGAGCGGGAAGATGCCGCGCAACGTGCGGTTCAATGCCCAGACCGCGAAATCCTCCATTTCCCTGCGCTCGGCGGCACTGGCCTCGGCCACCACCGCCGGCAAAGAGAGCATGCCAAAGCCCATGTGGCGCGCCTCGTCCTGCAAAATCCGCCGGCAGACCTGGCGCAGCACCGGGTCTTTAGAGGATTCGGCCAGCATCCGGAACAGGGACACGGCAAATGTCTCGGCGACCAGCTGCAAGCCGATCGTCTTCAGGTACCATGAGGACGAGCCGAGCAGCGTATCGAAGATCTCCTGCACATTGTTGGCGAGCGGATAATTCCGCCCCTCGAGGCGCAGCGCCAGGTACCGGTGCAGCACCTCGTTATGCCGGGCTTCGTCCACGACCTGGGTCGCCTGGAATAGCTTCTCGTCCTGGCCTTGGACGTTCTCGACCAACTGGCTGCACACCAGCATCGCCCCGTGCTCGCCGGCCATCAGGGTCGACAGCCGCCAGCGGGCAACTGCGCGATTGACCTCCACTCGCTGGGATGCGGACAGGCGCTCCCAGAAGCGGGTCCCATGAATATCGACCAGATCGTCGGCGATCAGCCCGCTAGCGTTGCCGCCCTCGCCGTCGCCATCGAGCGGCTGCGCCCAATCGATGTCGGTCGCGGCGTTCCACTGATCGCGCTTGGCCTGCTCGTAGAGATGCCGCATATCGGCCGCTTCGCCATCATAGACATGGCGGAAATAGGCGACGTTGCGGCTGTCGATGTGGTGCCCTCGCTGCATCCGACGCCCTCCCGATCCGGTCTCTACGTGCCCTCGTCTTCAGAAAAACGCCAGGGTGCGAATTTCGATGCTCTCGCGCGGCCTGGCGTTGGACGGCGTCTCGGGATCCTCGAAGGCGGTGTGTGCGGTGAACCGGGCGCGACCGTCCTTCAGCGATTCATACGTCTTGAACACCAACGCCTCGTCGGGCCGCATCCGCGGAAACCAGTACCAGCGATGCTCAGGGTTCCAGGTGATCGCCGAGGTCTGGCCGACGCGGTCGGGATAGCGACGCTCGGTCACCACCATGTCGTTGGGCGAAAGGCTACGGGCGTCCGCGATCGCCAGCGGCCAGCTCTCGACCGGGTGACGGATCGGCTGCCATACCTGCACGATCGCAAAACGGCGGGCGAGCAAAGCTTCGGCTTCCTCGCCCATCAGGTCGCGCACCCGCTGCGGCCCCGACCATTCGGTGTAATCGTTGTGGACGCGCCGCACCGGGTCGCGAATCTTGGCCGCCTCGCGCAGCGTCTGGTCCGCGGTGCGCAAAGTATGATCGAAGACGACGACGCGCTTCGCGCCGCTCTCCTGCTTCACCAGCCGTTCCATCTCCGGGTAGTAAACCCGGCAGATCTCGTCCTCGTCGTAGAAATCGGCGACCCGTGTGGCGTGGTGAACGAACCGAAAGCCGGTCCTCTCGAGCGCGAACTCGGCTGCATGCGGCCGACCGTTGCGGATCGTGACCTGGTGCGGTTCCGAGGCGCCGCCGCCGGTGCGCCGGTCTGATTCGCCGGGGGCGCCGACCAGGGTGATCGGCGTCACCTTGGTGTCGACAAAATAATCGAGGGTGGCGTCGAGCGTTTCGCGCTCAGTGTCGAGTTCGGCGAGCTGAACCATCGGAGGCTCCTCCACACGCTGCACGCAATGATAGATTGGCCCGGCGATCGGCACAACAAGCGCCAGACCCGGCGGATCGACGTGGCAGAGGGAAAAGGCCCCGATGCCCGAACCGACAGATCCCGATCGCGACACCCGCAATGCGCTGCGGCTGATCGGCCCCGATCCGCAGAACTGGGTCCCGGACCGGCCCGGGAGAGACTACAAAGTCGTGACCGTCGGCAGCGGCCAGAGCGGCCGCGCCTTTGGCTTCGCGCTGCGGCGTGTCGGTCGGCGACGTGCCGAGGATGAAGCGCGGCCTGCCCGCGGTCACCCGGCGCATCAGCCGCGACCTGTTCCTTGTCGATTTTTCGGCCGATGCCGAACGCCTCGGCGGCGACGTCGCCCCGGAATTCAGCGAGGGCCTCTACGCCGCAGCGGTGTGGAGGACCAGGATCGGCCGTCCGATGACACCGCGCGTTCGGCATTAGGGCAGCGTTTCGGAGCCGGTATAGCGGCGCCAGGCGCTCATCTGGATCGCCGAGGTCAGGCAGTGGACAACGACTGGACGGGTCTTGACCGCGAAGGCTCGGGCGATGCCGCCGGCGATCTCGGCCTCGGTCTTGATGGTGATGCCCTCGGCGCCGAACGAGCGCGCCCATTGCGCGAAATCGGGGTTGGTCAGGCGGGTCCCAGCCATGAACGGGCGCTCCGGATAGCGCACATAGGAATGCATGCCGATCGTGCCGTACATGCCATTATCGGAAATAATCATGATCGGATTGGCGCCGTATTGCAGCGCGGTGGCGATCTCGTTGCCGGTCATCAGCGCGCCGCCGTCGCCGACGAACGCCACCACTTGCGTGTTGGGCCGGCGCAGGGCCGCAGCCACCGCCATCGGCATCCCCGAGCCCATGGCACCCACCACCGAGGACAGAAACACCTGCCCCTGGCGGAAGCCGATATAACGGTGCACGAAGCTGCCGAAATTTCCGGCATCGGTGGTGACCGTGGCGTCGGCCACCAGGTGCTTGTCGACCTCGCAGACGATCGCCGCGAAATTGATTCCGTCACTGGTCGGGTCCCACTCCTTGGCCAGGAGCTTGCGGTGGATCGAATTGAGCCCGGCGACCCAACCGCGGCGCTTTTGCGCATCTGCCGGGGCGCCGCGACGCAACAGGCCCTTGATCACCTCATAGGGGCTGCACGGCATCCCCAGATCCGGGCGCCACACCCGGGCGACCTCGTTCGGATCGGGCCAGATATGGACGAACGGCAATTGCGGCTGCGGTGCGGCCGGAAAGCTATAGGACTGGCTAACCGAATTGGTCATGCGCTCGCCCAAGGCCACGATCAGATCGGTGCGCCTCATCTCGGCGATCAGCGGCGGCGGCACCCGGATTCCCATATACCCGCCGTAGTTCGGATGGTTCGCGTCGAACAACTGCGGCCGACGGTGGGTCGGGCTAATCGGCAATACCCATTCCTCGGCGAGCCGGTTGAGGTCGGCAAAGACCGCGTTGTCGTGCACTGCATCGGCCAGCAAAGCGCCGCCGACCAGCACCAGGGGCCGTTCTGCCGCTTCGAGCATGACCGCCAGGCGGTCGAGGTCGTTCGGGCGCGGACCGGCGGCGACGCGCGGCCGGGCCGGGTCGAGCCCGGTGTCGGTCTCGGCGTCGAAGATGTCCTCAGGCAGGATCACCGCGACCGGGCCCGGAGTGCCGCTCTCGGCCAGATGAAAAGCGCGGGCGATCGCTTCGGACGCCTGCTCCGGCTCATTGACCTCGATGACTTCCTTGGTCACGTCCGACAGCAGACGCGAATAATTCTGCTCCTGCAATGCCAGCCGGCCAAAATCCTTGCGCTCGACTTGGCCGACGAGCATGACCATCGGGGTCGCGTCGTGATAGGCCGAATGCAACGCGACCATCGCGTTCGACAGGCCGGGGCCACGCGAGACGACCGCGACGCCGGCGCGGTCGCGCAGCCGCCCATCGGCCGCCGCCATGTAGCCGGCGCCGCCCTCGTGGCGACAGACGATGACCCGGATCGAGTTCTTCTCGATCAAGGCGCTGGTCAGCCCGACATAGCTTTCGCCCGGCACGCAATAGATCTGATCGACATCATGGGCTTCGAGGCTTGCGGCGAGCAGGCGGGCGACGGTCTGGGTCATGAAGCGGATTTCCTTTCATTATCTTCCACCACAACCGGTGGAGGCCGGTGCCCATTTTTGCCATGGGTCCCGGCATTCGCCGGATGACGAGGAGAATTACCGCGAGGGATATCGAAAGTTCAAACCGGGCGGAAGGGGGAGGCCGTGGGCAATCTGGCGGTCAGAGCCGGCGGCGCGCTAATATCGTTTCAAGCAAAATCGAAGGAGGGGCGCAGATGACCGTTCCGCAGGATTTGTTCGAGGCCGATTTCATCGTGGTCGGAGCGGGATCCGCCGGGTGCGCGATCGCGGCGCGGCTGAGCGAGGATCCGGCGACGCGGGTCATCCTGATCGAGGCCGGCGGCGACGATAACAACCGCTGGATCCACATCCCGCTGGGCTTTGGCAAGACCTTTGCCGATGCCTCGGTCAACTGGTGCTACGAGACCGAACCCGACCCCGGCGCCGCCGATCGCCGCATATTCTGGCCGCGCGGCAAGGTGTTGGGCGGTTCGTCCTCGATCAACGGCATGGTCTACATCCGCGGCCAAGCCGAGGATTTCGACCACTGGCGCCAGCTCGGCAATAACGGCTGGTCGTTCGACGACGTACTCCCCTATTTCAAACGATCCGAGCACCAGACCCGAGGCGCCGACAGCTTTCACGGCACCGGCGGCCCGCTTTGCGTCTCCGACGTGCCCGATAAGCACCCAATCTGCGAGGCGTTCATCGAGGCCGCAACGGCGCTGGGCTTCCCGCGCAACGAGGACTTCAACGGCGCCGGGCAGGATGGTGTCGGCTATCACCAGACGACGACGCGGAACGGCCGGCGCTGCTCGACCGCGGTCGGCTATCTGCGCCCGGCGATGAGCCGTGCCAATCTGCGCATCCTCACCGATGCGTTGACGGAAAAGATCGTCTTCAACGGCCGTCGCGCCACCGGCGTCACCTTCCGGCGGGACGGACAGACCCACACCGCTCGGGCGGCCGCCGAGGTGATCGTGTGCAGCGGTGCGGTCAACTCGCCGCAGCTGCTGATGCTGTCCGGGATCGGTCCGGCCGGGCATCTGGGCGCGCACGGCATCCCGGTGGTGCACGACTTGGCCGGGGTCGGGCAAAGCTTGCAGGACCACTATTCGGCGCCGCTCAAGTTCAAATGCGCATTGCCGATCACCGTCAACGACATGATGCAGAGCAATCTGCGCAAGGTGAAGGCCGGGCTGCAATACTACATGTTCAAGAACGGCCCCTTGGCGATGGGCACCTCGCCCGCCGCCCTGTTCGCCCGCACCCGACCGGAGCTCGCCTCGGCCGATATCAAATGCTCGATCTCGCCGTTCAGCGCCGAGCGGCCGCAGGACGGGCTGCATCCGTGGTCCGGGTTTACCACGATCGTCTATCAGCTGCGGCCGGAGAGCCGCGGCAAGATCGAGCTGAAAAGCGCCGACCCGTCCCAGCCGCCGGCGGTCTATCCGAACTATCTCGCGACCGCGACCGACCAGCAAACCATTGTCGACGGGCTCAAATTGCTGCGCCGGATCATGGCGACGCCGCAAATGCAGCCGTTTATCACAGCGGAATTCCAGCCCGGCCCGCAGACCGAGAGCGACGAAGAGCTACTGGATTACGCGCGGCGGCGCGGCGGCACAGTCTATCACCCGACCAGCACCTGCAAGATGGGGGTGGATGCATTGGCGGTTGTCGACCCCGAACTGCGGGTGCGCGGCATCGACGGCCTGCGGGTCGCCGACGCCTCGGTCATGCCGACGGTGGTCTCGGGCAACACCAACGCAGCGACGATCATGATCGGCGAACGCGCCGCCGACATGGTGCGGCAACGAATGCGCGTCGCGGCGTAGCCGTTTGCCGATCGACCCGCGCAGCGAGCACGGATGCCCGCGATGCGCCTCGGCGAACCGTTGCGCCGGCCGCATCGAACAGCCGGCAGCACCGTGCGAAAATGCCGAAAGTCATCGCGAGACTATGGGCAGGGCCGCCCGATCGGCGGGCTGATTGCGCTGTTCCACCGCCAGTGCGGCAAGGACCTCGTCCGGCCGCCACACGCTGCGATGCCGATAGGCATCGGCCGGCGTCGCACATCCACTTCAAGATCTCGGCTCGCAATTGAGTGAGTTTTGCCGGCAGTCGTGCGGTCGCCTTGCCGAGCCGCAAATCGAGATATTCCCGCGTTACCACGGCATCGCCGATCGTTTGCGCGAGAGCGCTTGGCGATTTCCTGCGCCTGGCGGCCAGGCAGCCCCGCCGCTTGGATCCGCTGCGCCCGCTTCAAGGTACCGAACGCGACCGCACCCAGCGCACAGATTTAAAGCCCAGAACAGCGGTTCGACCACAAGCGGCTTACCGGCGAAACACCGCAACAAGCTCAAGGTGCGGGGTCCACGTGAACTGGTCGACCGGCGCCACCCGCTCCAGGCGGAAGCCGCCGGCGACCAGGCGGGCGGCGTCGCGGGCGAATGTCGCTGGGTTGCAGGAAACGGCGACGACGGTCTCGATCGCCGCCGCGGCGAGTGCTGCCGCCTGCCGTGCCGCACCGGCGCGCGGCGGGTCGAACACCGCGGCTCGATAGCGGGCGAGCGCCTCGGGCGGGAGCGGGTCGCGGGCGAGATCGCGGCGCTCAACGCTCAGACCGTGCACCCCGACGGCCGCGCGGGCGAGGGCCGCCGCCGCGCGCTCGTCGCCCTCGACGGCGTGCACCCTCCCGCCGCGGGCGAGGGCCAAGGCAAAGCTGCCAAGCCCGGCATAGAGATCGAGCGCCGGCCGGTCGGAGCCGATGCCGCGCGCGACCTCATCGACGAGGACGCGCTCGGCGGCCTCACTCGCCTGGACAAAGGCGCCGGGTGGAAACGCCACGGCGACACCCGAATTCATGACCCGTACCGGGCGGCGCTCGACGACCAAGGTTTCATGCCCTCGCGAGCGCCACACGATGCGGGCGAGATCGCATTGATCGGCAAGCCGGGCCAGCGCTTCGAGCGCGCCGAGGCCGGATGGCGCCGTCCGTTCGAGCAGCAGATCGAGGCCGCTATCGGTGCGGGTCAGGGTCGCCTCGGCGCTGCCGCCTGGGGGCAACAGATCGGGAATGAGATCGCGCAGCGGGCCGACCAGCGCGAACAGCGCCGGCTCCAGCACCCGGCATTCGCGCAGATCGACGAGGTCGTGACGCCATCGCTCGCGAAACCCGGCCCGAGCCGGCAGCCCGGGGCCACCCGGCCGGTCGAGACCGAGGCGCGCCCGGCGGCGGCCCGGTTCGACCACCCGCAGTTCCTCGATCCTGCTGCAATCGATGCCGGCGCGGCCGAGCGCGTCCACCAGGGCGGCGACCTTTGTGCTGTGGTAAAGATCGCGATCGAGGTGCTGCAGCGCACAGCCACCGCAGCGCCCGAAATGACCGCAAGGCGGCGCAGTCCGCCCGGCTCCGGGGGCGATCAGCTCGACCATCCGGCCCTCGTAACCAGCCCCGCGGGATCGGCCGAGCCGGGCACGCAGCCGGTCGCCCGGCACGGTGAAGGGCACGAAGACCGGCTTCCCTGCCGATCGCGCCACCCCGTCGCCGCCGGCGCCGAGCCGCTCGACCGCCAATTCCACGACTTCGCCTTGGCGTAACCGCATTGTGCCTTCGCCCGACCGTATTGTGATCAAATTCTGCGCCCAGAGATAGCGCAGCCGGCAATGGGGAGGAGACGCCCCGGCGTCGCCTATGACCGAAATCATGCCGAGGACGGGACCGGAGTCCATGAATCTTCGGCGGGGGGCAGAGATCTGCGATGTATCCATGGGTCTATTGGAGCGGGATCACCTTGATGGTGGTCTGGACCGTGTTTTCCGCCTACAGCGCGCTGAACGGGATGTAACGGCCGGGATTTGGCCGTGAGATGACCGCCCGGATGTGACGGCCGGCCAAAAATCCGCTGCCGCCAGCCCGGCCCCCTGGCTTATGATGGGGCATCCGAGAAATCAGCGCGCGGGTGCATCCTGATGAGCGACATCGAGCATTACATCGGCGGCAAGCCGGTCGAAGGGTCGAGCGGCCGCTGGGGCGACGTCTACAACCCGGCCACCGGCGAGAAGATCCGCCGGGTTGCGTTCGCCAACGCCGCCGAAATCGATCGGACGGTAGCGGCTGCCGCCGCGGCCTTCCCAGGCTGGGCGGCGACCCCGCCGCTCACGCGCGCTCGTGTCCTGTTCAAGTTTCTCGAATTGCTGGCCCGCGACCACGACGCGCTGGCGCGGGTCATCAGCGAGGAGCACGGCAAGGTGTTTTCCGACGCCCAGGGCGAGATTACCCGCGGCGTCGAGGTCGTCGAGTTCGCCTGCGGCATCCCGCATCTTTTGAAGGGCGAGTTCACCGAGCAGGTCGGCCGCGGCATCGACAGCTGGTCGGTGCGCCAGCCATTGGGCGTGTGTGCCGGCATCACGCCGTTCAATTTTCCGGCGATGGTGCCGATGTGGATGTTCCCGATGGCGCTCGCCTGCGGCAACAGCTTCATCCTGAAGCCATCGGAGCGCGATCCCTCGGCCGGGCTGCGCATCGCCGAGCTGTTGACCGAGGCCGGTCTGCCGCCGGGCGTCTTCAACGTCGTCCACGGCGACAGGGAAGCGGTCGAGGCGATCCTCAATCATCCGGGGGTGGCCGCGGTCAGCTTTGTCGGCTCGACCGCGATCGCCGAGCACATCTATGCGACCGCCGCTGCCGCCGGCAAGCGGGTGCAGGCTTTGGGCGGCGCCAAAAACCATATGGTGGTGATGCCCGACGCCGATCTCGACCAGGCAACCGACGCCTTGATGGGCGCGGCCTATGGTGCGGCCGGCGAGCGTTGCATGGCGGTGTCGGTCGCAGTCGCGGTCGGCGGCATCGGCGACAAGCTGATGGACAAGCTGGTGCCGCGGGTGCGCGCGCTCAAAATTGGTCCCGGCACCGATCCCGAAGCCGAGATGGGACCGCTCGTCACCCGCCAGCACCTCGACCGGGTAAGCTCCTACATCGATCTCGGCGTCAAGGAAGGCGCCAAGCTCACGGTCGACGGCCGCGGCCTCAAATTGCAGGGCTTCGAGAACGGCTTTTTTGTCGGCGGCTGCGTGTTCGACAACGTGAAGCCCGAAATGCTCATCTATAAGGAGGAGATTTTCGGGCCGGTGCTGGCGGTCGTACGCAGCCCCGATTTCGACACCGCAACCAAACTCGTCAGCGAGCACGAATACGGTAATGGTGCGGCCATCTTTACCCGCGACGGCGACGCCGCCCGCGAATTCGCCAGCCGCGTGCAGATCGGCATGATCGGCATCAACGTGCCGATTCCGGTGCCGATGGCGTTTCACAGCTTTGGCGGCTGGAAGCGCTCGCTGTTCGGCGACATGGCGGTGTACGGCCCCGAAGGCGTGCGCTTTTACACGCGCCTTAAGACGACGACCGCGCGCTGGCCGACCGGCATCCGGGCTGGCGCCGAATATGTAATGCCGACGATGCGCTGAGCCCCCGCCTGTCACGCCCGACCGCCGATGAGCCGGTGGCTGGCGCGGTCGTGAAGGGCTGGTATATTGCCCAACCCCAGCTTGCGAGGAGCCGCCAACATGTCGATGACCGCTGCCGACGCCCGCCACGATGTCCGGGTCGAGGACGTTGAATACCAGCGCCAGGGCGGCCGCCCGATGCTGGCGCGGCTGTACCGGCCGAGCGGCGCCGGGCCGTTCCCGGCGGTGGTTCAGGTGCATGGCGGCGCCTGGGTCAACAAGGATCGCACCGACAACGATTTCATCGCCAAGGCGCTGGCCGAGAGCGGGATTCTCGTTGCCTCGCTCGATTTCCGCATGCCGCCCGAGGCCCCGTACCCGGCCTCGCTCGCCGACATCAATCTTGGCACCCGCTGGCTCAAGGCCAATGCTAAGGAATACCGCAGCCGCGCCGACTGGGTCGGCAGCTTCGGCACCTCGAGTGGCGGCCACCAGGTATTGCTGGCGGCGATGCGGCCTGACGACCCGCGCTACAGTGCGCTGTGGCTGGCCGATGCCCCAGCGGTCGACGCCCGGCTGGCCTTTGTCATTTCTGGCTGGGGCGTGCTCGACCCGCTGTTGCGCTACGAACTCGCCAAGAAGGCAGGCAATACCGAACTCCTCGACAATCACCACAATTTTTGGGGCGATGCGGCGACGATGGCGGAAGGCAACCCGCCGCGCATGCTCGAACGCGACGAGCCGGTCCACCTGCCGCCGGCGCTGGTCTTTGGCGGCGACAAGGACGAATGGGTCCCGGTCGAATTGATGCGCAAATTCGTCGCGGATTATCGGAAGGCCGGCGGCGAGGTCGAATTGCAGCTCTATGAAGGCGCCAATCACGGCTTCATGACCGGCAAGCCCGACGCCCCCTACGCCGCTCGCGCGCTCGACCGCATGAAAGCCTTCATCCGCAAGCACACCAGCGGCTGAACCGACGCCCCGGCGCGCAGTGGCGGCACGGCGTCTTGCCGCCTGCTGCCAGCCGGCATGCTCGGACGCGCGCACCACCTGCGGGTCAAAGCGCATGGCATCCGCCGCATTCGGTCCCATCCGATTTACGCGGGGTGAGCCGACGACGGAGGCTGAGCGGTGGACATTGCGGCGGCAAGCCTGGCCGCCGGCCCGAGCTCACCGGAGTTCCTGCCGGCTTGACGCCGTCGCCGCGGCCCGGCAGGTTCGTCGGCGAGCCACATCCGGCCGCGAGCGAATGACGGATAAACGCGTGGACGGCGTCCGGTGCAGGTCGGGCGGCAATGCCCAGTATTCTCGTCATTGCCGATGACCAAGGGCGGGTCCGGCGGCAGCTTGCTCGAAATCCGCCAGATTGTGGTGCGGTTTGGCGGCATCGTGGCGCTCGACGGCGTCTCCTTCGATCTCGAGGAAGGCCAGATCCAGGGGCTGATCGGACCGAACGGCGCTGGCAAGACCACGCTGTTCAATTGCCTCAGCCGCCTCTACACGCCGGCGAGCGGCGATATCCGCTTCGCCGGAGCCTCCTTGCTCAGCCGGCCAGCGCACCGCATCGCCGAACTCGGCATCTCGCGCACCTTCCAGAACCTGGCCCTGTTCCAGCAACTCTCCGTGCTCGACAATGTGCGGGTCGGCGCCCATTCGACGAGCCGCAGCGATTTCCTCAGCGATACCCTGCATCTCCCTTGGGTGCGGCGCCGCGAGCGAGAGCTGGAGGCGACCGCCTGGCGGCTGCTCGATCTGCTCGATCTGCGCGCAGTGGCGCACGAGCGGCCCGAGGGCTTGCCGCTCGGCACCAAGAAGCGGGTCGAACTCGCTCGGGCGCTGGCGGCAAAGCCGAGGCTGCTGCTGCTCGACGAGCCTGCCGGCGGGCTCAACCACGAGGCGGTCGGCGAATTGGGTGGGCTGATCCGCCGGCTGCGCGACGAAGAGCGGCTGACGGTGCTGCTGGTCGAGCACCACATGAACCTGGTCATGTCGGTCTCCGACACGGTGGTGGCGCTCGATTTCGGCCGCAAGATCGCCGAGGGGGAGCCGGCCGCGGTGCAGCGGGACGAAGCGGTGATCCGCGCCTATCTCGGCAACCCCAAAGCCGCCGTCTGACGCCCCGGGATGACGAGCCCGCCGCCGAGACCGGCCCGATGATGCTCGAAGTGCGCGGGCTGTGCGCCTTTTACGGCCAGAGCCAGGCCTTGCACGACATCGGCTTCGCGATCGCGGAGGGCGGCATCGTCACCCTGCTCGGCGCCAATGGCGCGGGCAAGACGACGACCCTGCGCGCGCTGTGTGGAATGGTGCGGACCAGCGGCGAGATCGCCTTTGACGGCCACATGATCACCGGGCGCGCCACCGAGAGCATCGCCCGGCTGGGGATCGCCCATGTGCCGGAGGGCCGCGGCACCTTTACCCGCATGAGCGTCGAGGAGAACCTGCAGCTCGGCGCGACCGCGCGAGGCGACCGCGCCGGGATCGTCGCCGATCTCGAGGAAGTGTATGGCGAATTCCCCGGCTCAAGGAACGGCGGCGCCAGCAGGCCGGGACCTTGAGCGGCGGCGAGCAGCAGATGCTGGCGGTCGGGCGCGCGCTGATGCTGCGGCCG
Source organism: uncultured Alphaproteobacteria bacterium (assembly GCA_963755435.1). GTDB lineage: Bacteria > Pseudomonadota > Alphaproteobacteria > ATCC43930 > CGMCC-115725 > AP-15. The sequence continues at coordinate 594,099 of CAVWJX010000003.1, read as the reverse complement.
CGGCTGCTGCTGCTCGACGAGCCCTCTTTCGGGCTCGCCCCGCTGATCGTCGCCGAGCTGTTCGGCATCCTGCGGCGGCTCAACCAGCGGCGCCGGGTGGCGATGCTGATCGTCGAGCAGAACGCGGCCTTGGCGCTCGACCTTGCCGAAGAGGCTTATCTACTGGAGACCGGACGCATCGTCATGGCCGGCCCGGCCGACGAGATCGCCAACGACGAAGCGGTCCGGCGCTCCTATCTGGGGTATTGAGCGGCGATGGAGCAGCTGCTGCAGCAAGTTCTGGCCGGGCTCGCGACTGGCGCCATCTATGCGGCGATGGCGCTCGCCGTGGTGATGATCTACCAGGCGATCGACCATCTCAATTTCGCCCAGGGCGAGATGGCGACGTTCTCGACCTTTTTCGCCTGGCAGATGATCCAATGGGGCTGGCCTTACTGGGCGGCGTTCGCGATCACTGTGGCGGTGTCGTTTGTGGGCGGCATTGCGATCGAGCGGATCCTGTTCCGGCCTATCCGCAACGCGCCGATCTTGAGCCAGCTGGTGGCGTTCATTGCGCTGTTCAGCATCCTTAACAGCGCCGACGGCGAAATCTGGGATTTCAACATCAAGACCTTCCCCACTCCGTTCGGCAACCGGCCACTGTTCGGCAGCAGCCTGATCAGCACCCATCAGGCCGGCATGATCGCGGTCACCCTGGTGATGCTGGCGCTGCTCTATCTGTTCTTTCGCGGCTCGCGGCTGGGGCTGGCGATGCGTGCGGCGGCAGCCAACCCGCAATCGGCCCGCCTTGTCGGCATCCGCGTCGGCTGGATGGTGGCGCTCGGCTGGGGTATGTCGGCGGCGATCGGTGCGGTCGCCGGGATGCTGATCGCACCCGTCGTGTTTCTCGAGCCGAACATGATGTTGGGCGTCTTGCTCTACGGCTTTGCCGGTGCGGTGCTGGGCGGGCTGTCGAGCCCCGGTGGCGCGGTCATCGGCGGCTTTGCCGTCGGCGTCGTCGAGAACCTCGCCGGCACCTTCATCCCCTATGTCGGGCACGAGCTGAAGCTGACGATCGCGCTCGTCCTGATCGTCGCCGTCTTAATGGTACGGCCGGCGGGGCTGTTCGGGCGGGTGACGGTGAGCCGGGTATGACCGTGCCCGAGCCTGAGACGATCGCCCTGGACGGTCCAACCCAGCCCGCGGTTGCGGGCTTGACCGGCGGCTCGATGCTGCGTCCACGGGCGCGCCGGCTGGCCATCGGTGCAGTCCTGATCGTGGCGCTGGCGGCCCCGCTCGAAACCCAGAGCTTCATCACCTTCCAATTGACCCTGGTCATGGTCTATGGGCTGGCGATCCTCGGCCTCAATCTCCTAACTGGGTTCAACGGCCAATTCTCGCTCGGGCACAGCGCGTTTTACGGGATCGGCGCCTACACGACCGCGATCCTGATGAATTACAATGTCGATTATTATTGGACCTTGCCGTGCGCCGGCGCACTCTGTTTCGTCGTCGGCTTTCTGTTCGGGCTGCCGGCGCTGCGGCTGCAAGGGATCTATCTGGCGCTGGCGACCTTCGCGCTCGCCGTGGCGCTGCCGCAGATCCTGAAGTTCCAGCCGCTCGAGCCACTGACCGGCGGGGTGCAGGGGATCGCCCTATTGAAGCCCGACCCGCCGCCGGGGGTACCGCTCAATGCCGATCAGTGGCTCTATTATTTCACCCTCGTGGTGCTGCTGGCGATGTTTGCCTCAGCCGCGAGCCTGGTCAGGAGCCGCACCGGTCGGGCGATCATGGCGATCCGCGACCACCCGACCGCGGCCGCGGCGATGGGCATCAATACCTCGCTTTATAAGACCCTGACCTTTGGCGTCAGCGCCTTTTATACCGGGGTCGCCGGTGCACTCGGCGCGATCGTGATCCAGTTTGTCGGGCCCGACAGCTTCCCGTTTCTGCTGTCGGTCTCGTTCCTGGTCGGGCTGGTGGTCGGCGGCGTCGGCTCGATCCCGGGGAGCCTCGTCGGCGGCGTTTTCGTACTGTTTGTGCCGAATCTCGCCGAGCGGGTCTCCAACGGGCTGTCCGGGGCGATCTATGGCGTCATACTGCTCTTGGTGATCTTTGTCATGCCATCGGGCGCGGCCGGGTTTGCCCGGCTCGCGGGTGAGCAATTGGCGCGCGCTCGGCAATCGTTAGCCAAACAGACCACAGGGAGGATCAAATGAAAGAGCTGACCCGACGTTCGCTTCTCGCCGCTGTGCCGGCCGCGGCGGCGCTGGCCGCAATCCCGGCGCGCGCCGCGAAGAACTACGGCCCGGGCGTCACCGACACGACGATCAAGATCGGCAACACCTCGCCCTATAGCGGGCCAGCCTCCTCCTACGGCACGATCGGCAAGTCTGAAGCCGCTTATTTCAAGATGCTGAATGACCAGGGCGGCGTCAACGGCCGCAAGATCGATTTTATCTCCTATGACGACGCCTATAGCCCACCCAAAACCGTCGAGCAGGTGCGCAAGCTGGTCGAAGAAGACGGCGTGCTCTTGGTGATGAGCCCGCTCGGCACCCCGACCAATTCCGCGATTTGGCATTACATGAACCAGAAGAAGGTGCCGCAGCTGTTCGTCGCGACTGGCGCCACCAAATGGAACGACCCGAAACACTATCCTTGGACTATCGGCTGGCAACCCAATTACCAGAGCGAGGGGCATGCCTACGCCGCCTACATCCTCAAGAACAAGCCCAACGGCAAGATCGGGCTGTTGTATCAGAACGATGATTTCGGCAAGGACTATCTGAAGGGAGTGACCGATGGCCTCGGCGCCAAGGCCTCGATGATTGTACTCGCCGCTCCCTATGAAACCACCGACCCGACCGTCGATTTGCAGATCATTGGCATGAAATCGGCCGGCGCCGATGTGTTCGTCAACACCGGCATCCCGAAATTCGCCGCCCAGGCGATCCGCAAGGCCGCCGAGATCGACTGGAAGCCGCTGCATATCCTGGCCAGCGTCGGTAATTCGGTCGGCGCCACCCTCAAGCCCGCCGGCCTGCAAAACGCCAAGGGCATCGTCTCGGACTTCTACCTGAAAGACCCGACCGATCCGCAATGGAAGAACGATCCCGGTTATCTGCAATGGGCCGCCTTTATGGACAAGTACTATCCGGCGGGCGACAAAACCGACGCCGGCAACGTCACCGGGCCGTCCCTTTGCCAAACCCTGGTGCAAGTCTTGAAGCAGTGCGGCGACGATCTGACCCGCGAGAATGTGATGAAGCAGGCGGCGAACCTGCACCATTTTCGGGTGCCGATGCTGCTGCCGGGGATCGAGATCAATACCAGCCCGACCGATTTTGCGCCGATCAAGCAGATCCAGATGGGCCGCTTCGACGGCGCCCGCTGGCAATTGTTCGGGCCGCTGATCAACGGCCAGGCGCCGGCCTGAGGCCGGGTGGGTTTGTTGACCGGCCGCCGGGCGTCGGCAGGTCCGGCGCGCTTGCGATCGCGCCGACAACGCGCCAGCGCCGGCCACTGACGCGGCGCGTGCTGCGCCGGCTGGCCTACGCGGGCGCCGGACTAGCGTTGGTTATAGCCTCGGTGCTTGTCTGGTTCGCCACCCCGCCAGCGGCCGAGAACCGGGCGGCACCGACCGACGCGATCGTCGTTCTGACCGGCGGCAGCCTGCGCCTAGAGAGCGGCGTCGATCTGATGCGCGAAGGCAAAGGCGCGGGCGATGTTCGTCTCCGGCGTTAACCGGCGGGTCGACCTCGCCGAGCTGCTGCGGATTTCTGGCGACGCACCAGATTGGCTTGTCCTGCTGCGTCGCGCTCGGCTACCAGGCCGAAAACACTGCGGGGAATGCGCAAGAAACCGCCCGCTGGATGCAAGCGCGCGGCTACCACAGCCTGCGTCTGGTCACCGCCTGGTACCACATGCCGCGCAGCATGCTCGAATTCGAGCGGGCGATGCCAGACGATCGAGATCGTGCCGCATCCGGTGTTTCCCGAGCCGGCCAAAGATCAGCGCTGGTGGGCCTGGCACGGCACCGGGCCGCTGCTGCTCGGCGAATATGTAAAATACGTGGCGACCCTGCTCTGTCCGTTGTTCGTGCAGGCGCGACCGCTGGTCGCCAAGCCGATCGAAGCGGCGGCCCAGTCATGAGCGCGGCGCGAGTTGTCGTCTTCAATATTGCGTTCGTTACCTGGACCCTGGTGCTCGGCACGATCGCGCTGCCGTTGCTACTGGCACCGCGGGCCTCAGTGATGGCGTTTGGCCGGTTCTGGGCGCAAGGCGTGCTGTTCCTGCTCAGGCTTCGTGGTCGGGCTCGATCACGCATCGATCGGGCTCGAGCACGTTCCCGCCGGCGGCTGCGTCATCGCGATGAAACACCAATCGGCCTGGGATGCGCTGATCCTGCCGATCGTGCTCGGCGACCCCGCGGTCGTGGTCAAACGCGAGCTGCTGCTGTTGCCGATTTACGGCTGGTACGCGGCCCGCGCCGGATCGATTGGGATCGATCGCAAGGCTGGCGCCCGGGCCCTGCGCCGCATTGTCGCGGCGGCGCGGCCGGTGGTGGCCGAGGGGCGCACGGTGGTGATCTTCCCGCAGGGCACCCGGGTCGCGCCCGGGCAATGGGCGCCCTATCAACCGGGCGTAGCCGCGCTCTACCAGGCGCTTGGCCTGCCGCTGGTTCCGGCGGCGGTCAATTCCGGCCTGTTCTGGGGGCGGCGCGCGTTTGTCAAGCGCCCGGGCCGCATCCTCCTCGAATTTCTCGAACCGATCCCGCCTGGCTGGCCGCGCCGCCGGCTGATGGCCGAGCTTGAGCAGCGGATCGAAACCGCCACCACCGCGCTGATGCGCGAGGGCGAGGCTATTCCGCGCGGACCGCACTCGGTGCAGACCGCCAACTCGACCGTTCCCGACGGATAGCAAGTCCGCCTTGGTCGGCCTGGAACATTCCTCGCTCGGACCGCTAATTTTGGGTGATCGGCGAGCGGTGTGTCGGCGTTTGCACCGGTGCCGGACACGCAACCGGATGGCATCGTAATCGGACCGACCTTGATCGCGCGCATTCGCAAGTTCCTCAACGACCTGAGCGAGGCATTTTGGCTGGTCCCCGGACTCATGGTCGTGGCCGGGGTGCTAGGGGCGATCGGGCTCGTCAGCCTCGACCGCAGCGGGATCGTCCCACAATCGCTGATCGACAGCCCATGGCTCTATAATGGCGGGAGCACCGGCGCCCGCACCCTGCTAGGGGCGGTGGTGGAGTCCACAATCGGGGTCGCGGGCACGGTGTTCTCGATTACCATCGCGGCACTGTCGCTGGCGGCCGGGCAGATGGGGCCGCGGCTGCTGCGCAACTTCACCCGGGATCGCGGCAATCAGATCACGCTCGGCGCCTTCCTCGGCACCTTCTCCTACGCGCTGATGGTACTGCGCAGCGTCCGTGGCGAGGGCAGGTTCGTCCCGCATCTGTCGCTCAGCGTCGGTATTCTGCTGGCCTTTGGCTGTGTGGCGACCCTGGTTTACTTCGTCGGTCACATGGCCGGTCGCATCAACGTGGACACGGTCATCGACCTGGTGAGCAAGGATCTCCGTTCGGCGGTCGAGCGGCTCACGACCGACACCAAGCAGCCTCGGCCACCGCCGGCCGCGTTCTGGCACAACGCCGTGCCGGTGATCGATCCGCGGCGCGGCTATCTGCAACAGCTCGACGACAGCGGCCTCGCCGATTGGGCGGCCGAGCACAAAACAGCCATCCGCCTGTTGGTCCGGCCCGGCGATTACGTCTTCCCCGGCGCCCCGATCGCGTTGGTAATCCCGCCCGCGGACGGGGCCGAGGCTGCCATCCGCAACGCCACGGCGCTCGGCCCGCAGCGCGCGAGCTCGGCCGACCTCGAATTTGCGGTTCGGCAGTTGGTGGAGGTGGCGGTTCGGGCGTTGTCGCCGGGCATCAACGGTCCCCACACCGCGATCAGCGTGCTCGATCGGCTGGGCGCAGCCCTGTGCGATGTCGCGCCCTTGCACCTGCCGAGTGGGGTTTGGCTGCGCGCCGGCTGGCCCACATTGGTCGTTCCCAGCATCGATTATGACGGGCTGGTCGACGCGATGTTCCACATGATCCGACAGAACGCCGCCGGCCATGCCGCCGTGCTGATCCGGCTGCTCGAAGTTCTGACGGCTGTGGCAAGCTGCGAGCACGATCCAACTCGGGTCGAGGCCTTGCAGCGGCATGCCGATCTGGTGCTGGGCGACGCCGAACGGGACATTGCCACGCCCGCCGATCTCGGTGATCTCCGCAAGCGTCATGCGGGGTTCCGGGCTACGCGGCGGCACGGCTCGATCGGGGAAGACTTGATCCTGGAACCCTAAGAAGGCCGCGAGGGCCGGCAGCCGGCACAAGAAGTTCCGACGAACAAAGACGGAACCGTGATACACTTCCAGCAACAGGAGGAAACTCGACCATGGCTGTCGTCGGGGCGATCTCGCAGCAGATCTGGGACATGAAATATCGCCTGCGGGCGCCGGCCAATGGCAAGGTTGCGGGCGAGCCGCTCGACCGGACGATCGAGGACACCTGGCGCCGCGTGGCGGGGGCGCTCGCCGCCCCGGAACGCGATCGGGCGACGTGGGCCGAACGGTTCTACCAGGCGATGGAGGATTTCAAGTTCCTGCCGGCGGGGCGGGTCATCGCCGGCGCCGGTTCGAGCCGCTCGGTCACCTTGTTCAATTGCTTTGTGATGGGCACGATCCCCGACGACATGGGCGGGATCTTTGCCCATCTGCGCGAGGCCGCGCTGACGATGCAGCAGGGCGGTGGCATCGGCTACGATTTCTCGACCTTGCGGCCGCGCGGCGCCCCGGTTAAGGGAGTCGGGGCCGACGCCTCGGGGCCGCTGTCGTTCATGGACGTCTGGGACGCGATGTGCCGCACGATCATGAGCGCCGGCTATCGCCGCGGCGCGATGATGGCCACCTTGCGCTGCGACCACCCCGACATCGAAGCCTTCATCGAGGCCAAGCGCGAGCCCGGTCGGCTGCGGATGTTCAACCTCTCGGTGCTGGTCAGCGACGCCTTTATGCAGGCGGTCGCGGAAAATGCGCCGTGGGAGCTCTCGTTCGGCGGCCCAGGCGAGCAAAAGACCGTTGCCCGGGTGCTGCCGGCGCGCGAATTGTGGAACAAGATCATGCGGGCGACCTGGGCGTATGCCGAGCCCGGCGTGATCTTCATCGACCGCATCAACCGCCGCAATAACTTGTATTATTGTGAGACGATTACTTCAAGTAATCCTTGCGGCGAACAGCCATTGCCGCCGTACGGGGCCTGCCTGTTGGGCTCGATCAATCTGGCGCGGCTGGTCGAAGCGCCGTTTACTGGGCAAGCACGACTCGACCTCGACCGGCTGCGCCGGCTGGTGCCGGACTGCGTGCGGATGATGGACAATGTCGTCGACATCTCGCAATTCCCGCTGCCGCAGCAGCAGCACGAGGCGGCGAGCAAGCGCCGCATCGGGCTCGGCGTTACCGGGCTCGCCGACGCGCTGATCCTGTGCGGGCTGCGCTACGGTTCGGCGGCGGCGGTGGCGGCGACCGAGGAGTGGCTCGGCGCCATCGAGCGCGAGGCCTATCTCGCCTCGGCGTCGTTGGCCGCGGAAAAGGGACCGTACCCGCTCTACGACCGCGACCGCTATCTAGAGGGCGAGACCATCGCCGCCCTCGACCAAGACGTGCGCGCCGCCATTGGCCGCCACGGGGTGCGCAACGCGCTGCTGACCTCGGTGGCGCCGACCGGGACGATCTCGCTGTTTGCCGACAACGTCTCGTCGGGGATCGAGCCGGTGTTTAGCTTTCGCCACTCGCGCAACCTGTTGATGCCAGACGGCACGCGACGCGAGGAAGAGGTCGCCGATTACGCCTATCGCCTGTTCCGCCGGCTCCGCGGCGAGAGCGCGCCGCTGCCCGACTATTTCGTCGATGCGCAGGTGCTGACCCCCGAGGACCACCTGGTGATCCAGGCGGCGGTGCAAAAGCACGTCGACAGCTCGATCTCGAAGACCATCAACGTCCCAGCCGAGTTCGCCTTCGAGCAGTTCAAGGACATCTATGGCCAAGCCTATGCGCTGGGGTGCAAGGGCTGCACCACTTACCGTCCGAACGAGGTGACCGGTGCGGTGCTGGCGGCCCGCCCGGAGGCTGCCTCCGATACCGACGCCCGGACCGCGCCCCGCAGCACTCCCGTTCCGCAGCAGCCGGAATTGCCGCTTCCGGCGCCGGCCCCGGCGGTCTCGCCAAAGCCGGCGGACATCTTCGAGGCCGGTGGCGTCGTCTATATGACCCAGCCGCTCTCCCGGCCCGAGGCGCTGCCCGGCCAGACCTATAAGCTGAGCTGGCCCGACAGCGAGCACGCGCTCTACATCACCTTGAACGACATCGTCCAGGACGGCAGGCGGCGGCCGTTCGAGGTGTTCATCAACTCGAAGAACATGGAGCACTACGCCTGGACCGTAGCCTTGACGCGGATGATCAGCGCCGTGTTCCGCCGCGGCGGCGACGTGTCGTTTGTCGTCGAGGAGATGAAGGCGGTATTCGACCCGCGCGGCGGCGCCTGGATGGACGGTCGGTACGTACCCTCGCTACTGGCGGCGATCGGCGACGTGATCGAGCGCCATATGGTCGAGATCGGTTTTCTGCCGCGCGAGCGGGCGGACCCGGGCCTCGCCGCCAAGGTCGTCAGCCTCCCCACCGCCGACCCGGCGGGATCGTCCGCTGCGGCCCAGCCGCGCCGGGCGCAATGCCCCAAATGCGGCGAAGCGGCGCTGATCCGCAGCGAGGGCTGCGACCAGTGCACCCGCTGTGACTACTCGAAATGCGGGTAGTCCTGTCCGGCCCACTGCTTCGGGTGTGCCAGCTACCCGGCTCTGCGCCCAGGCGCCCGAGCCTATGATCGGCCGATCGCGCGAAGGCGGGGCGTTGCCCGCACGAATGCGCCGGCACCTTGCGGCAGGTAGGCTCTGCCGATTTCGGGATGTTCCCGAGACGTACGTTGTGCATCCAGCGAAAAGGGTTATTCTGACGATGCCCTGGCCATCGTCACGGTGACACGACATGCATCCCGGCTATCGCGAGCTGAAGACTCCCGAGCGGATCGTCGCCCGGTTTTTGTTGGAATATTACCGCGTCTGGCAGAAGTTTTTTCCGGGATTGAATAAACGCGCGCATTGGCACGTGATCTTTATGGCTAGGACCAATGGCGAAGCGGGGGTGTCCAGCCGCGCTATCCATCGTACCTTATACGGTTCCTACGGCACTGATATCCGAACCTGTATCGAGCGAATCAAGGACTGTCAGATCGAGGGATTTATCCGGGTATTTGATGCCGCGAATCGGGAATGCGCGGCCGCTCCCGGCTGCCTGATTGGCGCCACCGACAAGCTCTGCGACAGCTTCGAGGCGCACTATCGCGATGCGCTCGGCGAGATTTGCGCCATGGCCGGTCACGAGGTCCACCGCTCGGCGGACGCGCCGCCCTGCGATGCCGCGGCGATCTCCGAGATTTATCGATTTTTCGGAGCCTGCGATCAAAAATGGCGGGAAACCAGCGAACAGGTCGTCCGCAAAAAGGGGTTGACCCCCGCCTATCTCGACGATGCCATGGACCATCTGGTGACCTATCAATACTGGGCGATCGTCATGCTGCTGTGGTCGGGCAGCCGCTATGGCAGCGACCGCAGCGACCCGCCGGCGCTGGTCGTCGACGAGATCATCAGCCGAATGTGGGACGCCCTGCAGCTCGGCCATCTGGCGATCAAGGAGCGCGTCGGCAACCTGATCCGCTGGGGCTTTTTCACAGAGGAAACAATCAAAAAGCACAAGGCCGTATCGTTGACCCCGGTCGCCGGGGCGGCAATCAGCACCGGGCTGGCCGAGATCCTGCCGCTGCTCGCCGATCTCCACGACAAGCTGATCCCCGAGCGCACCGCGACGGGTTCGGCGAGGGTCGCCTGACCCGGGCAACCCAGGCCATCCCCGCGGCGGTGCGCATCGGCCGGCGATCGGCGGCCGGCGGCTGATCAAGGCCGGCAAAAATTTGGCGATGCGCCGCTCCTGCCGGGTGGTCGCCGCGGCGGTTTATCTGCTGCTCTCGGCAGCGCCGATTTGGGCTGATCCGCCGGTGCCGGTTCAGCGCACCCAAAGCGCGGCGCTCGAACGATCGCTCGCGGCGGCCGAAGCGCGGCTGGGGCCGGCCAACCCGAACCTGCTGCCGATCCTGGCGCCGCTCGCGCAATTGCGCTTCGAGAACGCCGACATTGCCGGGGCAATCGCACTGCGGCGGCGTTCGTTGCAGATCGCGCTCGCGGCCTATGGCAGCGCTTCGCTGCCGGCGGCAGAGGCGACCGAAGCACTCGCCCGGCTCTATATCGAGCTGCGCCGATATCTCGACGCCGAGCCGCTGGCAATTGCCGCCGGCGATGTGCTAGCCGCCCGGCTCGGGCCCGAAAACCCGGCGATGGCCTCGGTGCTGGCCGACCGGGCGCGGATCGCACTCGCCCGCGGCAAGACCGAGCGCGCACTCAAATGGGCCGAAGCAGCGGTCGCGGTCGACGCCCGGGCGGGTGCGGCGCCGGCCGGCGACCGCTTGCGTGTGCTCGGCGCGGTGCTGGTGGGCGAAGGGCGGTTCGCGGCCGGCGATGACACCCTGCGTCGCGCGCTGGCACTCGACCGGGCCAGCGGGGACCGGCTGGCGACCGCGCGCAGCCTGGCGCAGCTTGCCAGCGCCTATATCCGGCAAAAGCGCTTTGCCGAAGCGCTGCCCGCGATCGAAGAGGCGACCCTGTTGGATCAGCAACAGCTCGGCGCCGGCCATCCGCTGATCGCCGAAGACTTCCATGCCCTGGGGCTTATCTATCTCGCGACCGGCCGAGCGGCGGCCGCGGCAATGGCGTTCCGCACTGCCGTCAGCGTGCTCGCCCGCAATGGCGATGCCACTCCGACCCTCGCCTACATCGAGCTCGATCTCGCCCGCGCCGAGCATGCGCTGGGGCACGAAGACAAGGCCCAGGCCCTGTTCAAGGACGCCCGCCGCATCCTCAACCTCGCCTCGGACAAAGAGCACAAGCGCCAGCGCCGGATCTGAACGGCAGCGTCCCCCCCAAAAGGTTGAAAACGCGGATCAGTAGAGCCGGTTCTGGTAGCTCTCCGCCGTGGCGCGCTCGGCCTCGTCAGGATTGATGCCGCCGATCTGTTCGGCGATGATTCGGCCGATCGACGGGAAATCGCCGCGCCGCAGCTGTTTTTGCGGGTTCCACAAATCGGAGCGGATCAGCGCCTTGCCGCAGTGGAAATAAATCTCGTCGGCCATCACCAGGATCGCGCTGCGCGGCAGTTTGCCGTTGACCGCCAGCGGTTCGAGCAGCGCCGGATCGGTTGTGACCACCGCCCGGCCGTTGACGCGCAACGTCTCGGGCAGTCCGGGCACGAAGAAAATCAGCCCGACCCCTGGCCGCGCGACGAGGTTGCCGAGCGTATCCACGCGGTTGTTGCCGATCCGATCGGGAATCAGCAGAGTCGCGTCGTCGATGACCCGCACAAAGCCCGGCGCGTCGCCCTTTGGCGAGGCATCGCAGCGTCCCGACGGGTCCGAGGAGGCAATGACCAGAAACGGCGAGCGCGCGATGAAATCGCGGCTGTACCGCTCGAACCGGCTCAGCTGCTTTTTGAACGCACGCTCGTTCGGCTCGCCGTAAATCTCGCGCAGGCGCTGCGGGTCATCTATCGTGTCCACCTGTGGTCTCCTCCGACTGCGGCGTCACTATGGACCTGATGGCGAGAAACCTCCATTGGCTTCGACCGCGCCGGACGGCTGGCATTGGCGTCAGCGGGGCGGGGCTCCCGACGAAATCAGCGCGATGAGCGAGCGTCGCGGATTTCTGGTCCGGCGCGAGTTGCTGCCCAACGGCGGCCATGTCGCGCATCTGACAATCAATAACCCGGCCAAGCTCAACAGCCTCAATACCGCGCTGATGGAGGCGATCGTCGAGCGCATGGGCGAGGTCGCGGCCGACCCCGAATTGCGGCTGGCGATCCTCTCCGGCGCCGGCGGCCGCGCTTTTGTCGGCGGCGCCGACATTGCCGAAATCGCCGGCCTCGATGCCCTCGCCGCTCGTCATTTCATCACCCTGGTGCATCGCTGCTGCGACGCCTTTCGCCGGTTGCCGGTGCCGGTCATCGCACGCATCGACGGCTTCGCCCTGGGTGCCGGCCTCGAACTCGCCGCTGCTTGCGATCTGCGGGTGGCCAGCGACAATTCGGCCTTTGGCATGCCCGAGGTCCGGATCGGCATTCCCTCGGTGGTCGAGGCGGCGCTCTTACCGCACTTGATCGGGGCAGGCCATGCCCGCCGCTTGCTCTTAACTGGTGAGACGATCGACGCCGCCGAAGCGCTCGCCTGGGGGCTGGTCGACGCGGTGGCGCCCTCGGCCGGGATCGACGGCGCGGTCGATCGCTTGGCGCGCCCGATCCTCGCCGCCGGGCCGCGGGCGATCCGCTTGCAGAAGCGGCTGATCCTCGACTGGGAGGAATTGCCGATCGGCGGCGCGATCGAGCGCGGCATCGAGGCTTTCGTGCAGGCTTTCGACAGCGACGAGCCGGCCCGGATGGCGGGAGCCGCTCTCGCCCGGCTCAAGGCACGAAAGCCGCGGCGGTGAGATCGGCAGGCGGCCAGGCGGTTCACGCTGCCGGCGGGCGCGTGCCGGCTGATTGATCGCTTTATGACGGCGAATTGACGATCCCGATGCGAGGCTCGGCGATCTGGGTTGGCAATGCGGGGCGGGGATGCCTCTGTCGATTGTTGAAGAGGACGGCCGCATCGCGGTCACCTCTCCCTATCATCCCAATTTCCCGGCCCGCGCCCGCGTTCTCGGCGGCACCTGGGACCCGGCGCGCCGGGTATGGCTGTTCGACGTGGGCGACCGGGAGCGAGTCCGCACCTTATGCAGCGAGATCTACGGTCCGGACGCACATGCCTACGGCATCCTGCCGAACGCAACCGGCAGCGGCCCGCGAAATCAATTCGCCGAGGGGGCGGTGCCGCATTATTACGGCCACCGGAACCGGCTTCGCCAGCGCCTGGTCGACGCTGGGGCCGAGGCCCTACCCGATTACGAATTGCTGGAGATGCTGCTGTTCGCCGCAACCCCGCGCGGTGATGTAAAGCCGGTGGCGAAGGCGCTGCTGGCGCGGTTCGGCGGCTTTGCTGCAACGATCAGCGCCGATCCCGAGGCGCTCGCCGCCGCTGGGCTAAGCCTGGCCGGGGTCGCGGCGCTGAAATCGGTGCGCGAGGCAGCCCTGCGGCTAATGCGCGCCGAATTACAGCAGCAGCCGGTGGTCAATTCATGGGACAAGCTAATCGATTACTGCACCGCCCAGATCGCGCACGGCCCGATCGAGGAGTTCCACATCCTGTTTCTCGACCGCAAGAACGTGCTGATCAAGCACGAGCGCCAGCAGAAGGGCACAATAGACCATACCCCGGTTTATCCGCGTGAAGTCGTCAAGCGGGCGCTCGAACTCGGCGCCTCGGCGCTGATCCTGGTGCACAATCATCCCTCGGGCGATCCGACCCCGTCCAAGGCCGACATCGCCGTCACCCAGGACATCAAAAAGGCCGCCGCACCGCTCGGCGTCGTCTTACACGACCATGTGATCATCGGCCGCAACCGCCACACCAGCCTGCGCGACCTCGGGCTGATCTGAGCGAACCGGTTGCGCGGAGCAGGGTCGGCACGAAAACCGGCGCCGCCCGGGACTACGCGGCCCGACGGACGGCCGGCATGACCTCCTCGGCGAGGATCTGCATCAGCTCGAGGGCAAGGCCGTTGGGCATGCCCGGCCAGTGCAGCAAGGCGACCAGGCGGTTCATCCCAAACCGGCGCTGCAAATCGATCAGCTGGTCGGCGATTTCGGCGACCGAGATTGCATCGGCTACCCCTCTTTACGACGCGCGGAAGATTGTCTTCGGCGCGGCGCAGATGCAAGCTCGGGTCGGCTGCACACCGAGGGAGGAGAACGCGATGCCGATCGAGCCGATGCTGACCGAAGAGACGCCGGCGAGCGCGATCGTCGCCCGGGTGCTCGAAGAAGCCGGGATCGAGATGGTCTTCGGCATTTCGGGCGGCCATACCGGCCGCATCGTCTCGGGCTTGAGCAAATACCAGAACTCGATCCGCACCGTCCTGGTGCGCGAGGAGTCACTGGGCGGGGTCATGGCCGAGGTTTACGGGCGGCTGACCCGGCGCCCCGGCGTGCTGTTGGGGCAAGGGCCGTGGGTGCTCGGCAACGGCATGATCGGGATCATCGAGGCGCATCTGTCGAGTTCGCCGATGCTGCTCTTGACTGATTTCAGCGACGCCCCGCGCTTTGCCCTGCACGCGCCCTATCAACAGGGCACCGGCGATTGGGGCAGCTGGGACGCGCGCCGCGCCTTTGGCGGCGTCACCAAGCACGTGATGCAGGCGCACGACCCGGTGGCGGCGGTGCAAGCGACCCAGCTCGGCATCAAGCATGCGCTGTCGGGCCAGCCGGGGCCGGTCGCGATCCTCTATGCCCATGATGCGCTCGCCGGCAATGTTGCGCCCGACTCGCAGCCGATGCTGTACCCGACCCGGCACTATCTGCCGGCGCTACCGCCGCCGGCCGAGCAGCGCCAAGTCGAGACCGCAGCCGCGGCGATCCTGGCGGCGCAAAAGCCGGTGCTGATCGCCGGCAACGGCGTGCGCGTCGCCCAGGGCTACGACCAGCTGCGCCGGCTCGCCGAAGCGGCCGGGCTGCCGGTGGCGACGACCGCGGCGGGCAAGGGCTGTTTTGCCGAAACCCATCCTCTGGCCCTGGGCGTGTTCGGCACCTTCGGCACCGAGGCGGCGAACGCCTTCATCGGCGAGGCCGATCTGGTGCTGGTGGTCGGCTCCAAGCTCAGCCCGAGCGACACCGCCTGGGAAAACCGCGCGCTCCTCGACCCCGCCCGGCAGACCTTCGTGCAGATCGACATCGAGCCGCGCAACGCCTCGTGGAACTACCCGGCCGAGCATGTGCTGCTTGGCGACGCCGCGGTGATCCTCGGCCAGCTGCTCCACGAGGTGCAGGCGCGCGGGCCGGACCGCCGGCAGCAGGCCGAACGGCGGGTGGCCGGTCACCGCGAGCGCCACGGCTATTTCAACGACCGCGCCGGGTTCGCCGACGACAAGCCGATCTTGCCGCAGCGCTTGATCGGCGAGCTGTCGCGCGGCCTGCCGGAGGATGCGATCGTCACCTGCGACGCCGGCGAAAACCGCATCATGATGACGCATTTCTACCAGACGAAGCGCGCCGAAGGGTTTTTGCAGGCCGCCGGCTCGGGACCGATGGGGTTCGCGATCCCGGCCGCACTCGGCGCCAAGCTCGTCCATCCCGACCGGCCGGTGGTCGCGGTGTGCGGCGACGGCGGCTTCGCGATGACCATGAACGGGCTGATGACCGCGGTCGAGCGCGACATCCCGATCGTCTGCGTCGTCTTCAACAACAACGCGCTCGGCTGGGTATTGCACGGCTCGGGGCCGTTCGCGGCCGAGTTCAACGATTGGGATCACGCCCAGATCGCCCGTGCCCTCGGCTGCCGCGGGGTGCGGATCGAGGAGCCAGCGGCGATCGCACCGGCACTGCGCGAGGCGCTGGCGGCACGGACGCCCACAGTGCTCGACGTGCGCACCTCGCTCACCGCCGTGACATTTGCCGACATCACCTCACAACTGGCGAAGGATGCGTCGCCGCGGCGGCGCTGAGGAGAGCGAAATGGCCTCGATTGGCGACATCGACACGCTGCTGCGCCACGCCGCCGAGACCGGCGAGGTGCCGGGCGTGGTGGCGCTCGCGGCGACGGCGGACCGGGTTCTCTATGAAGGCGCCTTCGGGTGCCGCGATCTCGCGCAGGGCAGCGCAGTGACCCCGGACACGATCTTTCGCATCGCGTCGATGACCAAGGCGGTGACTTCGGTCGCGGCGATGCAGCTGGTCGAAGCGGGCCGGCTCGCGATCGACCAGCCGATCGGCCAGGTGCTGCCGGAGCTGGCCCAGCCGCAGGTACTGACAGGGTTCGATGCCGCCGGCAAGCCGCGGTTGCGCCCAGCCCGGCGGCCGATCACCTTGCGCCATCTCCTGACCCACACCGCCGGGTTCGGCTATGAGATGCTGAACTCCGACTTGATCCGCTATATCCGCCGCACTGCCACCCCGTCGACCAGCACCGGCAAGCTCGCCTCGCTCAACCTGCCCTTGCTGTTCGACCCGGGCGAGCGTTGGGAATACGGCATCAGCATCGACTGGGTCGGCCGGGCCGTCGAAGTCGCCAGCGGCACCTCGCTCGACGTTTATTTTCGCGAGCATATCTTCGGCCCGCTCGGCATGATGGATTCTGGGTTTGAGCTGTCGCTGGAACAGGCCGCGCGGCTGGCGCGGGTACACCAGCGCCAGGCGGACGGATCCCTGCAGCCGCTGGCGATCGACATGCCGCCACCACGCCCGGAGTTCTGGGCCGGCGGTGGTGGGCTCTATTCGACCGGGAGGGACTATCTGCGGTTCCTGCAAATGGTCCTGAACCGCGGGCATCTCGGCGACGCGCGGCTGCTGCGGCCGGAAACCGTGGCGACGATGTCGGCGAACCAGACCGGCGACCTCGATGCCGGGATCATGCGCACGGCGATGCCGGAGCGAACCAACGACTTCGCCCTCTTCGCCGGCAGGCGCTGCCAGTGGGGGCTCGGCTGGATGATCACCCCGTTTCAAGTGCCGAACGGCCGCAGCCCCGGCAGCCTGACCTGGGGCGGGATCTTCAACAGCTACTACTGGATCGATCCGGTAAAGCATGTCGCCGGGGTGATTTTGGCGCAGTTCCTGCCCTTCGCCGATCCGCGCGCGCTTGCCGTGTCGGCTGCCTTCGAGCGCCGGGTATACGAGGCGCTGAACCCCGGGTGAATGATCGCATGGGCGGCCGGCACCCTAAACAGGACGCCGCGAGGTGCCTCGGTTCAGTCGACCGTACCGATGCCTTTACCCGAGAGAAGGGTATCACAAACATGGCAAAAATTGTCGCCGATCAGTTTGCCGAAACCCTGGCTGCGGCCGGTGTCAAGCGGATCTACGGCATAGTCGGCGACAGCCTGAATGGGCTGACCGATGCGCTTCGCCGGCAAGGCGAGATCGAATGGGTCCATCTCCGACACGAGGAGGTCGCCGCGTTCGCCGCCGGCGCCGAGGCGCATCTGACCGGCGAGCTCGCGGTCTGCGCCGGAAGCTGCGGACCCGGCAACCTGCACCTGATCAACGGGCTCTATGATTGCCACCGCTCGCGAGTTCCGGTGCTGGCCATCGCCGCCCAGATTCCGTCTGCCGAAATCGGCTCCGGCTATTTCCAGGAAACCCATCCGCAGACCTTGTTCCGAGAGTGCAGCCATTATTGCGAGCTGGTCTCCGGCGCCAGCCAGATGCCGCGGGTGCTCGAAGTGGCGATCCGCGAGGCGGTTGGGCGGCGCGGCGTTTCGGTGCTGGTGATGCCCGGCGACGTGGCCTTGCAGGCCGCATCCGATACACCGGCGGCACCGGCCGCGGGCTTGCTGCCGCGGGCGCCGGTGGTAACCCCGGCGAAGCACGACCTCGAGCGGCTGGCGGCGCTGCTCAACGGCGGCACCCGGGTCACCCTGCTGTGCGGTTCGGGATGCCAAGGCGCACACCATGAGCTCCTCCAATTGGCCGAGCGCCTCAAAGCACCGATGGTCCATACCATGCGCGGCAAGGAACATGTCGAGTGGGAAAATCCCTATGACGTCGGCATGACCGGGCTGATCGGATTTTCGTCCGGTTATTACGCGATGCTCGATTGCGATGTATTGCTGATGCTGGGCACCGATTTTCCCTATCGGCAATTCTATCCGCGCGGGTCGGGCGTGCGCATTGCCCAAATCGATATTCGGGCGGAGAATATCGGCCGCCGGACGCCGGTCGATCTCGCCGTGGTGGGCGAGGTCCGGGCGACGATCGAGGCGCTGCTGCTGCTCCTGCAGCAGAATGGGCAACCCTCGCATCTGGCGCGGGCGGGCGGGCATTATGCGAGGGCGCGCAAGGGGCTCGACGAGCTGGCCGCCGGCAAGCCAGGCAAGGGACCGATCCACCCACAACAGATCGCCAAGGCGATCAGCGACCACGCGGCAAAGGACGCGGTCTTCACCTGCGATGTCGGCCTGCCGACGGTGTGGGCGGCGCGCTACCTGTCGATGAACGGCACAAGGCGGCTGATGGGCTCGTTCTGGCACGGCTCGATGGCCAATGCGCTGGCGCAGGCGATCGGCGCGCAGGCGGCATATCCCGGCCGCCAGGTGATCTCGCTGTCGGGCGATGGCGGGTTCTCGATGCTGATGGGCGACTTTCTCAGCCTCGTACAGCTCGGGCTGCCGGTGAAAGTCGTGGTGTTCAACAACGGCGCACTCGGCTTTATCGAACTCGAGCAGAAATCGACCGGTTTTCTCCCCTTCGGCACTGACCTCAAAAATCCTAATTTCGCGGCGATGGCGGAAGCTGTCGGCGTCCGCGGCATCAGACTCGAGGACCCGGCCGAGGTCGATCAAGGCATCGCTGCCGCCCTCGCCGATGACGGGCCGGTATTGGTCGATGCGGTCGTCAACCGCACCGAATTGGCGATGCCGCCCTCGATCACCGCGGAAATGGCCAAGGGCTTCACCCTCTACATGGTTAAAGCCGTGATCAGCGGCCGGGCCGACGAGGTCATCGACCTCGCCCGCACCAATCTTTGGCGCTAGAGCCAAGACGCGGACACAAGATTAACCTAAAGTATCATCACCGGACGTCCACCTGCTGGCAACCGCGTAGCTTGGTGTTGAATGCGGAGAGCCACGGATCAGACCCGGCGATGACGATTGACCGCACTCGCGGGGGATCTCGATGGACCTCACGGCGCTTCTGTTGTCCCGGCTGCAGTTTGCGTTCACCATCTCGTTTCACATTATCTTCCCGTCGTTCACGATCGGGCTGGCGGCGTGGCTGACCGTCCTCGAGGCGCTCCATCTCGCCACCGGGCGACCGGCATACCGCCAAGTGTTCGAATTTTGGCTGAAGATCTTCGGCGTGGCGTTTGGGCTCGGGGTCGTCTCCGGGGTGGTCATGGCGTTCCAATTTGGCAGCAACTGGAGCGTGCTGGCGCGCATGTCCGGGCCGATCCAAGGTCCGCTCTTATCCTACGAGACCTTTACCGCCTTCTTTCTGGAGGCGAGCTTTTTCGGGATCATGCTGTTTGGCCGCCCTCGGGTCCCGCCATGGTTCTACTTGTTTTCGACGGCCATGGTGGCGCTCGGCACCACGCTCTCGGCCTTCTGGATCATGGCCAACAACACCTGGATGCAGGTGCCGGTCGGCTATGCTCTCGAGAACGGAGTGTTTGTCCCGACCGACTGGTTCAAGATCCTGTTCAGCCCGGTGCTGTGGGCGCGCTTCCCGCACATGCTGCTGGCGTCATACCTCACCGGCGCGTTCTGCGTCGCCGCGACCGGGGCATGGTACGTGCTGCGTCGGGAATTTGCCGCCGAGGCGCGAATCATGGTGCGCATGGGCTTGCGTCTGGCCGCCGTGCTGCTGCCGCTCCAGCTCCTGTTCGGCCACCTCAACGGTGAATATGTCGTTCACCATCAGCCGGCGAAGATGGCCGCGATCGAGGCACGGTGGCACGATCAGAAGCCCGCGTCCGAGGTATTGCTCGCCTGGCCGGACGTGGCGAACCGGCGAAACCTGTTCGCCATTACCCTGCCCCCGCCCTTTGGCAGCCTGATCGATTCCGACAGCCCGACGGCGGCGGAGGTCGGGCTCGACAGCATCCCGCGGCGGAATTGGCCGCCGGTGTGGATCCCGTTCTTCAGCTTCCGCATCATGGTCGGCTGCTGGCTGGTCATGCTGCTGATTGCGTGGAGCGGATCGTATTTGATCCATAAGGAGCGTATCGAACGCAGCCGCCCGCTGTTGTGGGCGACGTTTCTCAGCTTTCCGCTGCCCTTTATCGCGACATTGACCGGCTGGTTCACCGCCGAGGTCGGTCGCCAACCTTGGGTCGTCTATGGCGTGCTGCGGACCGCCGACGCCGTGACGCCATTCCTGACGGCCCGTACAGCAGCGGTCTCGCTGGTGGTATTTTGTGCCGTCTACGCCTTCATCTTCGCGTTTGGAACCTACTACATCTATCAGCTGCTGCGCGCCGGGCCTGCGGGCGGCTTGGCTCAGCCCCCCGCCGCCGCAATCCCCAATCGCCCGATGTCGGTCGTCGACCAGCACCACCTCGGCCCGGCCGCACCTCGCAGCACAGCCGGAGAATAACGATGGTTATGTTCTGGGTAGCCGTGCTGGCGATCAGCATTCTGCTTTACGTGCTGCTCGACGGGTTCGATTTGGGGGTTGGCATCCTGTTCGGTCCGACCCGGGACGGGCGGCGCCGGCACACGATGCTGACTGCGGTCGCACCGATGTGGGACGGCAACGAAACCTGGCTCGTCGTCGCTGGGGTGATCCTTTGGGGCGCCTTTCCGATCGTCTATGCGACCTTGTTCTCGGCGTTTTACCTGCCGCTGCTGCTGATGCTGGCAGGGCTGATCCTGCGCGGCGTGGCATTCGAATATCGCTACAAGACCGAGCGGCTGCGCTGGCTGTGGGATGCCGGCTTTGCCGGAGGATCCCTGGTCGCCGCGTTTATCCAGGGCCTGACCGTCGGCGCCCTGGTTAAGGGCCTGCCGTTCTCCGACGGCCAGTACAGTGGTGGCGAATTCGGCTGGTTCAGCCCCTTTGCGGTGCTGTGCGGCGTCGGCCTGTGCCTCGGCTATGCGCTGCTCGGTGCGTGCTGGCTGGTCAGGAAATGCGAAGACGATGTCCGTAACATGGCCTATCGCCTGATCCCCTGGCTTGCGGTTGGGCTGCTCGTCTTCCTGATCGTCGTCTTCGGCTATGCCTTGGCCGAAAACCTCAGGATTCTGCACCGTTGGCTGGAGCGGCCGTACTTGTTCGCTTTCCCGGCGGTCGGGGTGGTCGCAGCGCTGCTGGCCGCCGCAAGCATCCGGCGGCGTCGCGACGGAGCGCCCTACTACCTGGTGGCGCTGATCTTCGCGGCAGCGTTTGGCACCCTAGCGATCTCGTTCTGGCCGTACATGATCCCGTTCTCGATCACCGTCGCCGAGGCCGCCGCGCCGCATTCCAGCCTCGCCTTCATGTTCTGGGGCGAGGGGATCTTTGTGTTCCCGCTGATGC
The DNA here is from genome assembly GCA_963755435.1 of uncultured Alphaproteobacteria bacterium. Classification (GTDB taxonomy): domain Bacteria; phylum Pseudomonadota; class Alphaproteobacteria; order ATCC43930; family CGMCC-115725; genus AP-15. The sequence continues at coordinate 572,805 of CAVWJX010000003.1, read as the reverse complement.
TGCTCTACACCGCGGTCAGCTACACCGTCTTTCGCGGCAAGGTCAAGCCGACCACCGAGCATTATTGAGGTCTCGCGGCCGGCCTCGGCCGAGCGGAATCAGTATCCGGCGGTTTTCCACGCGTCGCCATGACCTGCGCACGGGCGGTTCGCCACCGGCCATCTCAACCGGACCGCATTTCAACCCAGGACGACCTTGGCTGCGAGCGCGGGGCAGCATTCTTGCGACCTCGGAGACGTTGCGCTGACATGCGTCATACGTCGATGCCTGAGGGCGGCCCGGGTGCCGGTCGGCGCGATCGCCTGATCGGCGCCGATCGCGACCCGTCCAGCCGGTCACGACCCTTCATAGATAGCAGGTGCCGTCGACGCAGACCGGCGCGCGATCGGGCTGGTTGCCGCTCTCGATGCTGCGCAAAACCGGTGCCGACATATGCCCCCAGCCGGGGATGAATGCCGAGAAGCGGCCGGCCTCACCGCCGATCACGAACAGGTGGATGTGGTCGGGGTCGGGCACCACCGGGATGCGCGAACCCTGCTCGCGCTTGTACCATTTCGGCAGGTTGCGATTGTAGATTTTGCCGTAGCGCTCGTTGAAGGTCAGGTCGGAGAACAAATTGTAGGCGTTCATCGCCAGATAGCTTTTCACGTCATGCCGGGTCCAGCCCTTGCCGGCGATGGTGCGCGCGTGCTCCGGCCCAATGATCACCGCGCAATGCCCGCTCGACACCGCATTGTTGTTGGCGATCGTGCTCATCGCCGATGCGATGCTGTCGAGGATACCTTCCGGATCGTTGGCGACATGGTTGGTGACGCTGTGCGGCGGCTCGGCGGCGAGCACGAAAACCGTCGAATCCTCCGGGGCGAAGCCCTTTTCGACATGATAGGGAGCCCACGGGCTAGCCGCCTCGTTCTCGGCGACACAATAGGTGTATTTGCCGGGGTGACCCAGGGTGCTCTTGTCGAGATCCCCCGGCCGGCCGCCGCCGACATTGAGCAGCACCAGCCGCAACGCCCGCCCGATCGTCGCGTTGGCGCGGTTGCCCGAGCCGAAGGCGTTGCAGCCGCCGTTCATCCCGATCGCGGCAGCGACCGGGCCGTTGACGATCAGCAATGGAGCGGCCATGTGCGTCGTCGCCTGCACCCCGTTCAGATTGAATGCTTTCGCGGTCAGCGCCAGCATCGCCGCGCGCACCACCGGCGCATATTCGGGCTTGCAGCCGGCCATCACCATGTTGATCGCCATAATTTCGCGGCTGAGGCTGCCGTGCCGCGGCGGCACCTTGCATTCGATGAAGTCCGGGTCACCGCCCAGTGCCGCGACGAATTCGTCGACGCGAGCCCGCGTCGGCGGCACCACCGGCAACCCGTCGGTCCAGCCCTGCGCGAAATACCACTCTACGTCGGTCGGCACGCGCAGGGTATTGGGTTCCTCGGCTCGGACCGGGATGGCCGTCAGCTCCGCCATTATCCTAACTCGCCCCTCGCCACCCAGTCCTCACCATGCTTGCGATACCGCTTTTTGACCGCTGCCCAGGCAACGCGAAAGGCGGTCTCTTCCTGCGCGCGCGGGCCGCGACCGGCATAACTCTGCCAGGCATTGTTGAACGCAGAGAGAAATATGTCCTGGGCATGCAGCGGCAACCGCCGCACCGCCGGCGGCAGATCGGCGGTCGTGGCATAAGGCACCGCCGCGGCCCCGCCCGGGATATCTCAGCCGCGCTCGAGCCCTTCGAGCGACAGGCCGAGCGCCTCGAGGCCCTCTTCGAGGTAATCGGCGAGCAGCGGGGTCCCGAGGAGCAGATTGGTCCGCTCGGCGTTGCTTTCGATATCGCGCGCCTGCCGCACAGCGTCGGCCCAGCCGCGAGCGTCGAAATCGCTGCGCCCGATCCACATCAGCGCGAGCAACTCGTCACGTTCGTCGGCATTCAGCCCGTCGATAGCGTCGCGCAGTTCCTGCTCGCTCGGATTGTCCGGTGTATCGAGCAAAATCTCCCGCTCGTCGTCGTCGGCCGGGTCCGAACCGTCCTCGACATCCGGGTCGGCCGCCACCTCGGCGTCGAACTCGCGTGCCTTTTCGACGATGTAGGCGAGCTTTTCGAGCGGTATCGTCAACATTGTCACACCTTCCGCGTCGCGTTTGCCGGCGGCTGGCCGGTTTGGGTTTGGGGCGTCTGAGCGGCTCAGGCGATTGCCAAAACTTAGTAAACCGGCAGTTTCAAGATAACGCTCCTACGAGCTCGGGGTTGCCGGCCGCCGCCGGGCGAGTTCAGTGCGCGATCAAAACCGGCACTGGCGCCGCCGTTTCCAAGACATGCCGGGTGAACCCGCCGAACACCCATTCGCGGAGCCGGCTGTGGCCGTAGCCGCCCATCACCAGCAACGCCCGGCGCCCGGCCGCGGCGTCGATCAGGGTCTCGGCTGGGCTGCGCCCGTCAGGGTGCAGGCGGTGTGCCTCGACCGCGATGCCGCGCCAGCGCAGGCTTTGCATCAACTGATTTCCCTCCTCGCTCGACAGATTTTCGTCTTCGGCGACGGTCAGGATCAGGATCTGTTTGGCGAGCGCCACAAACGGCAAGGCTGCGGATACCGCATGGGCGGCTTCGCGCGTCGCCTTCCAGGCGATGACAATGGTCTCGGGCGGGGCGGTCAGGGCCGTCGCCGCCGGAATCAAAACCGGGCGACCGCTATCGAGCACGGCGGCCTCGATCGTCTCCGGGACCACCCCCTCGCCATCGGCCGGACGGCCGATCACGATCAGATCGACGGCGCGCCCGTGCTCGGTAACCCAGTAGGGTTCGACGCCGATTTGCCGCACCCATTGCGCCGTAGGGCCAGGCGCGCTCGGGCCGGCAGCGCCGGGCGGCGCCTCGGCAATCATCAGCCGCTCGCCGGCGCAAAACTCGTCAAAGCGCTGCCTCGCACGCGCCTCGTGCCGGTCGGCATCTTCGTCGAGGCGTTCGACCAGGCCGCCGACCATCGCCGCCCCGCCGCCATCGGCGGCCATGCCGACCGCCATTGCCGCCGGATCGACGCGGACATGGAGAAAGTCGAGATGGGCGGCAAACGGTCGGGCGATGGCGAGGGCCGACGCGAAAACCGCGCTGTCGGCAGCGCTGCCGGTGACGGGGACGAGAATGGTCTTGATCATCGAAGCTCCTCTGGCGTGCCCCGGGCGGCAGCGCGCCGCGATCCGATTGCACCCACACCGCCGATCGCGCGACCAAAGATCAGCCACCCACACGCAAGATTATCCTAAATTGACCGCCGTGACATGGGGGCTCGCCTCGACCGCGGGATCCGAGCGAGCAGGTGCGACGGGGGCAAGGGGTCCGATGAACGATCTGGCCGGCGCCGCGACCCTGCTGCTGGTTTTGCTCGCCGGCAGCGCTCTCGGCGTGTTTGTGCGGCCGGTCCTGTCCGAGCATCACCGCAGCGCCGAGACGACCGACCTGATCCGGCTCGTCGTCACCATGCTGGTGACGTTTGCCGCCTTGGTGCTGGGCTTGTTGACCAGCTCGGTCAAGGCCTCGTTCGACGAGGTTGACAATGATCTGCGAAGCTTCGCCATCAACATCATCCAGCTCGACCGCTCGCTGCGCCAATATGGCAGCGAGGCCAATCAGGCCCGGGCGGTGCTGCGCAGCTATACCGCCGCGGCCATCGCTTCGACCTGGACCAGCGAGCCGAAGCCCAGCGGCGACTATTATCCGACCGAGGTTCTGCCGCCGCGCTCTGCCAACTCGATCGAAAGCACCAGCCTTGGCGACATGCTGACGGGACTCGAGATCGACTTGCGCAGGCTCGCGCCAGAGGATCCGATGCATCGCCGGCTGGCGGTGGTGATCCTCAACCAGTTCGAGCGCATAACCCGGATGCGCTGGCGGCTGATCGAGGAGGCGCACAGCTCGATATCAATGCCGTTTTACATTGTGCTGGCCCTCTGGCTGGTGATCGTGTTCGCCAGTTTTGGCCTCAGCGCGCCGCGCAATGTCCTTTCCTACATCACCATCCTCTTGGGGGCGCTATCGATTGCTTCGGTGATTTATGTGATCCTCGATCTCGACACGCCGTTCACCGGCATCTTGATGGTGTCGAGCCAACCGATGCGCGACGCCCTGGCCGAGCTCAGCCGCTAGAGACGGGCCGCTTCGACAACGCTAAAATCGCCGGTAACAAACCGACGCAGGAGGAGCCATGCCCAGATTCCTAACCATCGACGATCTCGACGTGCGCGGCAAGCGCGTGCTGTTGCGGGCTGATCTCAACGTCCCGGTCAAGGACGGCAGGGTCACCGACGCAACCCGGATCGAGCGCCTGGTTCCGACCATCGAGGCGCTGCTCGGCATGGGCGCCGCGGTCATTGTCATGTCGCATTTCGGCCGGCCAAAGGGTAAGCCCGACCCGCAACTGTCGCTGCGCCCGGTGATCGACCCGCTACGGCAGGCGCTCGGCGGCCGAAAGATCGCGTTCGCCGAGGATTGCATCGGCGAACCGGCGCGGCGGGTCGTCGCCGCTCTCCGGCCCGGAGAGGTGGCGCTTCTCGAGAATCTGCGCTTCCACCCGGGCGAGGAAGCAAATGCGTCCGACTTTGCCAAGGCGCTGGCCGTACTCGGCGAGGTTTATGTCGACGATGCCTTCTCCGCGGCGCATCGCGCGCATGCCTCGATCGAAGCCCTGGCGCATCTGCTGCCCGCCGCGGCCGGGCGGCTGATGGAGGCCGAGCTGGAGGCGCTGACGGCTGCGCTCGAACACCCGTCGCACCCGGTTATGGCGTTGATCGGCGGCGCCAAGGTCTCGACCAAGCTCGATCTCCTACGCTTCATCATCGGCAAGGTCGACGTGCTGGCGATCGGCGGGGCGATGGCCAACACCATGCTGTTTGCCCAGGGCGTCGATGTCGGCCATTCACTGTGCGAGCGCGAGATGACCGACGAAGCGCGGCTAATCTTGGCTCGTGCGGCCGAGCGCCAGTGCCGGGTGATCCTGCCCGAGGACGCGGTCGTCGCCGCCGAGCTGTCGCGCACCGCACCCACGCACACGGTGGCGATCGATGCAGTGGCCAGCGATATGATGATCCTCGACATCGGTCCGGCGACGGTGGAGCGCATCGCGGCGGCACTCGACGAGGCGCACACCGTGGTGTGGAACGGACCGCTTGGCGCCTTCGAGACATCGCCCTTCGACCGCGGCACATTAGCGCTAGCTGCAAGGATTGCCGAGCTGACCCGGGCTGGCCGACTGCGCAGCGTCGCCGGCGGCGGTGATACCGTGGCCGCGCTCGCGGCGGCCGGGGTGACCGATGCGCTTTCCTATGTTTCGACTGCGGGGGGCGCCTTTCTCGAATGGCTGGAGGGGCGCGAATTGCCTGGCGTTGTCGCCCTGACCCGCGCGGCGCGACGGGATTGACCCTCGCAGCCTCGCCCGCCACAGTCACCCGGCCAAGGGAGAAAGCACATGCAGGCTTCGGAGGTCATGACCCGCAACTTCGTGTCGATCGGACGCGATGCGTCGATCCGCGAGGCGATCCGGTTGATGCTCGACAACAAGGTCAGCGGCCTGCCGGTAGTCGATACGGCTGGCAAGATGGTCGGAATCCTGACCGAGGGAGATCTGGTGCGGCGTAGCGAGATCGCCACCGAACGGCACCGCTGGGGGTGGCTCGGCATCGTCATGGGGCCGGGGCGGATGGCGAGCGACTATGTCAAAACCCACGGGCGCGTCGTCGACGAGCTGATGACCCATGATGTCACCGTCGTCGCCCCCAACACGCCGCTCGCCGATATCGTTGCGCTGATGGAGCACCGTCACATCAAGCGTTTGCCGGTGATCGACAACGACATGCTGGTCGGCATCGTCAGCCGCGCCGACCTCTTGGCCGCGCTCGGGCGAGCGCTCGATGCGGCGCAAACGCCGGCCGGCAGCGACGACGATATGCGCGCGCGGGTTCTGGCCGAGCTCGAAAAAGCGAACTGGGCGCCGAGGGCAGGGCTCACGGTCACAGTTGCCGATGGCGTTGTCGAGCTTAACGGCGTCATCTTCGACGAGCATGAACGCAGCGCGCTGCGGGTTGCCGCCGAGAATGTTTCCGGGGTCAAGGGGGTGTCGGATCGTCTGGTCTGGGTCGAGCCGGTTTCCGGGACCGTCATCGATGCGGTGCAAGAGGCGCCCCCGCCGGCACCGACCGCGCGATGATTGGCGAAGCCGTGGCACGCAAGGCCGCGCCGGGAGCGTCGCATGGTCGACTCCGGCTGGGGGTGCTAGCGATTGTCTTCGGCATCGCCGCGGCAGTTTCCGCCGCCGAGGCCGCGCCCTCGCTGCCGAACCGGGCGGCGGTGGCGCCGGCCGCTGCAGCGATGCCGATCGACGCCCGTTGCGGCCACGGCTGGCATTGGGTTCCGCCCCACTATGCCAAGCATGCCAAATGGCGCGCCGGGCATTGCTCGCGCAACTGAGGAGGAAGTGAATTTCGGCGGCTCTGCTCTGCTCAACTCGCCAGACCCGACTGGCCGAGCCAAGCATCAGCTATCCTCGGCTTGGTTCTCGAACGGCCCCGATCTGTTGTCGTTAAAGCCGGATCAAGTGTTAACCAAATTATCAGCCAGGCAGCGGCGAAAATTTTTTGTCGGCATAGGGGGCTTGACCGGAAGCGCGCAATGACGAAAAAATGACGCTTTGGTGCGCGGTTGCTTTCGCTCTAGTCGGATTGCGCAAAATCGTGCGCTGGCAGCTACTATCTTTTGGATCGTCAGGGATAACGATTTCAACCGATGCTTGGCATGTCGGATCAGTCAAGAGGGTTCGTTTCCGCCAGCCCGAAGACGTTCACGGCGGTTCGCTCGCTTGAAGCGGCAAATGAGCGGAAATTACCCGCGATGGTTGCGCTCAACATGCCATCCCCCACGGCGGCTGCAGGCAGCGGATCCGGAGCGCGGTTTGGCATCTTACTTAACCTCATCGCGCTCGGCGTTGTTGGTGCTGTAACCATCAGCATATTTTTTGGGATCGCGTTTTCGCTGCTGCCGCGAACCGCCGACGCCCCGGTCATGCACTTTCCGACCCGCGGTCCCGGCGAGGCGGCGATCATCTCGCAGGCGGGTTTGCCATCGGTCGCGCCTGCCGCGAAGGGCGCTCCCCGCGCCGCTCCGGCGATCGCCAGCGTGCCGCCCACCGGCTCCGCGCCGGCGGCGCCGCGCCCGACTCTGAAAGCCGCCGCCCGGGCGCTAAAGGCGGTGCCGGCCACGATCGATCATAAGACGAAAGCGCCACTTTCTCCCCGGCCTCCCGATCGGCAGGTCGCAGCTCTGGTGGCGCGCGGCGATGTCCTGCTGCGCGCCGGCGACATCGCTTCGGCGAGGCTGTTTTACGAGCGCGCGGCCGATGATGGGGACGGCCACGCGGCGCTGCGAGTCGGGGCCACCTTCGATCCGGCCTTTCTCGCCAGCGTCGGCTTTCGCAATATGAGCGGCGAGCCGGCGAAGGCGCTGTTCTGGTACCGCCGAGCGCTCGGGCTCGGGGCCGGCGAGGCACAACGTTACTTGAACCGGATCAACACCAAATCAAACGGCGAAAATCGTGAATAAATTCATCCGCATTGCCGCAATCCTCGGGGCGCTGATCTGGTCGAGCCCGTTTGCCGATGCGGCGCGGTATGCCGCCTCCCCCTCGGAGGTCGCCGTCAACCGCGGCGTGGTCGAACTCGAGACCGGCCGCGCTTCCGGCATCTCGGTGCGGATTGCCGAGGATCTGGCCAACGTCATCGACGATGGGGCGACAAGGCGGGTCCTGCCCGTGGTCGGCAAAGGCGCGCTGCAGAATATTTCTGATCTCGATCTGCTGCACGGCATAGACATGGCGGTTCTGCAGGATGACGTGTTGAATTACGCCCGGCAGCAGAATTTGTTTCCCGGCATCGAGAACCGGATCACCTATGTCGCCAAGCTCTACAATGAAGAATTTCACCTGCTGGCGCGGCGTGACATTCCTAATGTCGCCGCTTTGGCCAATCAGAAAGTCAATGTCGATCTACGCGGGGCCGGCACCGAGGTCACCGCTAGCCGGCTGTTCGGTCTGCTGAATGTGCCGATCGTCGCCACCTACGATGATCAGGAGGTGGCGCTTGCCAAGCTGCGCCGCGGCGAGATTGCCGCACTGGCCTTCGTCGCCGGCAAGCCCGCGCCGTTGTTTCACGGCCTCGACGGTGGAGACGGGCTGCACTTCCTGGCCATCCCGGTTACTCCGACAATCACCGCCGCCTATGCCCCGACTCGCCTCACCGCCGCGGATTATCCGGGGCTGGTAGCGGCCGGACAGCCGGTCGACACGATCGCCGTCGGCGCCGTACTGGCGGTAGCCAACCTCCAGCCTGATTCCGAGCGCTACCATAACGTCGTCAATTTCGTCGACGCCTTCTTTACCGGCTTTCAGTCGCTGCTGACGCCGGGCCACGACCCAAAATGGCGCGAAGTCAACATCGCGGCCGAACTCCCCGGCTGGCGCCGCTTTCCGCCGGCCGCGGCTTGGCTGCAGAGCAATACCCAGGTTTCGAGCCAGCCTAACGAGCAGGACTTGAAGGCGATCTTTGCCCGCTTTATCGACGAGCGGCAACAGGCCACCGGCGCGACGCCGCTGACCCAGCAGCAAAAGGACCAGCTGTTCGGTCAGTTCCAGCAATGGCAGAAAAGCCAGGCCCGCTGACACGAACGAGGCGGTTCCACACCTAGCTGCAGACGGGGGACGGCGAGTGCCGAGGGATCGATGCGGCACGGCATTGGCGCGGAGCGCCGTGCCCCGGAGGGTAGTCGCCGCCGCGATGCTCGTGCTGGGCTTGCTTGCCGGGGGCGCCGCTGCCCAGTCGCCAAAGCACGGCGGTATGCTCGAATTCGCGGTCGGGGTTGAGCCCAAGAACTATGATTGCTACAGCAACACCTCCTTCGCGTTTTTGCACCCGGTGGCGCCGCATTACTCGACCCTGCTCAAATTCGACGCGGCCAATTATCCGCGCATCGTCGGCGACCTGGCCCAGTCGTGGAGCGTGTCGTCCGATCGGATGACCTACACCTTCAAGCTGCGGCCGAATGTCCTGTTTCATGACGGCTCGCCGCTGAGCTCGGCCGATATCAAGGCGAGTTACGAGCGGCTGATCGATCCGCCGCCGGGTGTGGTGTCGGCGCGCCGAGTCGATTACACCGCGATCGGCGGCATCGACACGCCCGACGCGCTGACCATCGTCTTTCACCTGCGGTGGCCGGACGCGGCAATGCTGGCGAATTTCGCCTCGCCCTGGAACTGCATCTACAGCGCCGCCCGGCTCGCGCAGGATCCGCGATTTCCCGACACCCACATTCTTGGCACCGGGGCATTCGTCTTTGTCGAGCACGTCAAGGGACAGTATTGGCGTGGCCGGCGCTTCAGTCGCTATTTCCAACCGGGGAAGCCCTACCTCGACGGCTTTCAGGCCGACTTTATCAAAGGCGCCGCAGTGATGGCGGCCTACAAAAGCGGCAAGATCGTTGCCGATTTCCGCGGGGTCAGCCCGCCGCAGCGCGACGAACTGGTGGCCGCACTCGGCGACAAGGTCACGGTCAGCCAAAGCCCGTGGCTGGCCAATCTGTCGATCGTCTTCAATACCAGGCGGCCGCCGTTCAATGATGTGCGGGTGCGCCGCGCCCTGTCGCTGGCGATCGACCGCTGGGGTGCGGCGCAGCAGCTGCAAAAGACGACCTTCCTCAAATATGTCGGCGGCTTGATGCGGCCGGGTTCGAGTTGGGCAACGCCGGAAGCCGAGTTGGTCGCCCTGCCCGGCTTCGGCCACGACATCGCCGCCTCGCGGGCCGAGGCGCGCCAATTGCTCGCCGCCGCCGGGGTGCACGATTTGAAACTGACCCTGCTGGTTCGCGACATCCCGATGCCGCATTACGCGGGGGCCGATCTCCTGGTCGACAGCTGGCGCCAGATCGGCGTCGCCGCTACCGAGAAAAGGCTCGACATTTTCGATTGGCAAAAACAGGCCGAGGCCGGCAATTTCGACGTGGCGCTCGATTTCTCCGGCGACTTCTACGACGACCCGACGATCCAGCTGACCAAATACGTCTCACCCGATTTGTCGCCGGGCAACTACTCCGGCGCCACCGACCGGTTTCTCGACGGTCTCTATATCGGCCAGGCAGTGACCAGCGATCCGCAGCAGCGCATCCGGATCGTCCGTGCCTTCGAGCGCCACGCGCTGAGCGAGGCCGACACCGTACCGCTGCTGTGGTGGAACCGCATCGTCGTGACCTCCTCGAAGCTGCACGGTTGGTACATCACCCCGAGCCATTTCATCGGCCAGGACCTGACCGATGTCTGGCTCGACCGATGACCGCCGCGGCTGAAATTTGAACCCCGCAACGGCCCTCGAACCGGAAGCGAAAGAGGCGACATGGCGAATAGCAGAAACCTGGCGACTCCATTAGGCGCGGCGAGGCCGACACCGCGCCGCTCGCCGCTGCGCAAGCTTTATGTCCAGGTGCTGATCGCGATCGCGCTCGGCATCCTGCTCGGACACTTCTTCCCGAGCCTCGGGGTCAAGATGAAGCCGTTCAGTGACGCGTTCATCGCGCTCATTCGCTCGGTGGTGCCACTGGTCATCTTTGCCACCGTCGCGGCCGGCATCGCCAAGATGGGCGACATGCGCCGGGTCGGTTTGGTCGGGCTGCGCGCGATCATTTATTTCGAGATCGTCTCGACCCTGGCGCTGTTTATCGGGCTCGCGGTCGGCAACATCCTGCAGCCGGGTGCCGGGCTGCACATCAACCCCGCCAGCCTCGACAGCAAGGCGGTCGCCGGCTATGTCGCCGGCGCAAAATCGATGACCGTCGTCGAGATGCTGCTCAAGATGGTGCCGCACAACATGGTCGGCGCCATTGCAAGCGGGCAGATCCTGCCGGTCCTGGTGATCGCCGTGCTGTTCGGCTTCGCGCTCTGCCATCTGGGCGCGCGGGCCGAGCGGCTCGTCTCGCTGATCGATGATTTTACCCATGCTCTCTTCGGCATCGTGCGGATCATCATGTATGTGGCCCCATTGGCCGCGTTCGGGGCGATGGCATTCACGGTCGGCAAGTTCGGCTTTCACGCGCTGACCAGTCTCGGCTGGCTGCTGCTCAGCGTCTATGTGACCTCGATCCTGTTCGTGCTGTTGGGGTTCGGCCTGATCGCCCGGTTGTTCGGTCTGCGCGTCCTCAAGATCATGCGCTATTTCAAGGACGAGCTGTTGATCGCCTTCAGCGCCACCTCGGGCGAGGCGATGATCCCCCGTTCGATCGTCAAGCTCGAGCGGATGGGCTGCTCGCAGGAAGTAGTCGGGTTGGTGTTGCCGACCGGGTTCTCGTTCAATACCGACGGCACGGCGATCTATATGACAATGGCGGTGCTGTTCATTGCCCAGGCGACCGACATCCATTTGAGCTTTGGCCAGCAGCTAACCATGCTATTCGTCATGCTATTCACCTCCAAGGGCGCGGCCGGGGTGGCTGGCGCCGGGTTCGTCGCGCTGGCGGCGACGATGCCGGCTTTGGGCATACTGCCGGTCGGCGGGCTCGCCCTGCTGCTTGGGGTCGAGCGCTTCATGTCCGAAATCCGCGCCGTGACCAATCTGTTCAGCAACATCTTTGCCACGGTGGTGATCGCCAAATGGATGGGTGAACTCGACGACCGGCGGCTGCGGGCAGTGCTGGACGGCGCAGATGACACCGACCCCGAAGACGAGATCGCCGAAACAGCGCCGGCCCTCGCCCGCGAGGCGCAAGGCTGAGGCCGCCGAACCGGCCGCGTTGGCCAAGCAAAAAGGACGGCAGCCGAAGCAGCCGTCCCCAATCGCCCCCCGAATGAAGGATCCTAGAGCGAGGGGCCCCGAGTGCAGGGCTCAGCGCGCGACCGCCGCTGAGTCCCGGCGCCGGCGAAACCAGCCGAATCCGGCGAGCGCGGTGCCGAGCAATGCGAGGCTCGCAGGCTCCGGCACTGTGGGCTGTGACACGGCGACGATGGTCACGTCCGAGGTGCCGCTGCCGGTCGAATTGGTTACACCCAGCACCCCGATCTCGTCGGTCGAAAAACCGGAAATCAGGCAGGTCGATGCATTCCCGTTAAATTCGGTGCACGAGGCGGTGCCGCCGGTCACCGTGGTCAGCAGCGTCGGGACGCCCCCAATAAAGGTGTAGACCGAGGCCTTCTCGTTGGTTTGCACCGAGCCCAGAACGAGATCGGTTATCGGATTGCTGCTGGTGACGGTGACCGAGACGCCGGGCCCGATTTCGCAGTCTGCGGGCGTAGAGGTATCGGTGCACGCGTTTCCGGGACCGGTCAAGTTTTCACCGAGACCGCTCTCATTTAACCCATTCGTCGGCGGCCCGGGCGGGCTTGTCAGCGGCTTCAGGGTCAGCGCCGAGAGGGTGGTGAACGCGTCGCTGTAGCCGTTGGCGGTAAAGGTGCTGCCATTGGCCGTGAAGACTTGCCCATTTGCGCAGACGAGCCCGGCGTCGCCGGTGGCATGGGTGCATCCGCCCGGGCTCGGCGAAAGTGTGCCGAACTCGATTTCAGTTATTTGAACCGGCGTCGCCTTGGCCACGCCCGCAACAGCGGCCAGCGCGATCGCCGCCAGCACCGATGCCGGCCCGAGCTGGCGTAGAATTCTGTTCACCATATCACCTCCTCCTGCGCATGTCCGATGTGGACGATCGTAACTCTGCGAAAGGAAAAGCAAGATTGGTGCCAGGTTTGTAACTGTCGGAGAAGGCTTAGTCTCATTGGTTAAAGCCGAATTCGGTATGGGTCATTTGTAAAAATTTTCGACGCCCGAGAGATCAGGCCGGACCCAATCTCCTTGACCTTCTCTTACCTATCTCCGGTAAAGGTGCGTCTGTAAAATTGCTGATTTGAATACACAAATTAATTTCCCGTCCATCGTTTCCGAATGTGCCGATTAATTCAACGTTATGTGAAATAACCTATCACGTTATATTGAAATATACGCCACCTGAACAGCTTTCGTATAATCCTATATTTTTATGGATAGCTGACAAAGAGGGATAATTCCGCACTGTTACTACCGCAGCACGAGGTTTTCGCCAAAGATGATCGGCGGAGCGAAGCGTAAAGGAATTCGACTCGCCCAAAATGGTCGGGTTGCGCCAGGTCGCGGCTCAGACGTTGACCGGAGCGAGCGGCGTCCGGCCGCGGATCAGGTCGGCCGCCTTTTCGGCAATCATGATCACTACCGCGTTGATGTTGCCGCCGACGAGGTCGGGCATCACCGAGGCGTCGACGACGCGCAGGCCCTCCACCCCGATCACCTTCAACTCGGGGTCGACAACCGAGGCGGGGTCGCTCGCCCGGCCCATTTTGCAGGTGCCGAGCGGATGGTGCACGGTGATCGCGGACGCCCGGATATGCGCGTCTATCTCGGCCTCGGAACGGCAATCGGGGCCGGGCGCGATCTCTCGCGCAGCGAAGGGCGCCAAGGGCGCGGTGTTCCCGATATCGCGCACCAGGCGGACGCCGGCACGCAGGGTCGCCCAGTCCTCGTCCGTTGCGAGGAAATTCTGTCGGATGCGCACCGCCGCCCGCGGGTCGGGCGAGACGAGCTCGATCCGGCCGCGGCTTTGCGGCCGGAGCAGCACGGCGCGGCAGGCGAAGCTGTCGGCATAGACCGGCGCGAACGGGGGGAAGTAGGGCGAAGCCGCCATCGGCGCGGCGTTGAACAGCAGCTGGATATCGGGAAGATCGGTCTCCGGCCCGCGCTTCCGCCCCGATCGCAGAAAGGCCATCAGGCCGCCGGGCAGATCGCTGGCGATCCCCCGGCCGAGCAAATAGGTTCGCGCCAGTTCACGCGCGATCCGATCGGCGCGCATCTTGGCGTGCAGCGGACCCGGCTCCCTGCGGGCGTGGCTCACGCCGACCGAGACGTGATCCTGCAGGTTATGCCCGACCCCGGGAAGTGGCGCCGTGACCGCAATCCGGTGCGCCGCGAGCGCCGCGGGATCGCCGATCCCCGACAGCATCAGCAGCTGGGGCGAGTTGACGACACCGCCGCATAGGATGACCTCGCGTTCGGCCCGGACAACTCGGCGTTCGCCACCTTTCAGGTATTCGACGCCGACCGCCCGGGTACCCTCAAACAGCACCCGCGTCGCCAGCGACCCGATCAGGACATCGAGATTGCGCCGCGCCAACGCCGGGCGCAGATAGGCGACGGCGGCACTGCACCGGCGCCCGTTCCGAATTGTCATCTGCGAACGGCCAAAGCCCTCCTGCTGCGCGCCGTTGTAATCTTCGGTCATCGGGTGCCCCGCAGCGCGGCCGGCCGCGAGGTAGGCTTCGATCAGCGGATCTGCATAGCGCGAGTGGCGCACCGTCAGCGGCCCGTCGCCGCCGCGGTAGGCGCCAGCGCCGCCTTCCCAACTTTCCTGGCGGCGGAAATAAGGCAGCACATGCGCATACGACCAGGCGTCGAGCCCGGCCGCGGCCCAGCGCTGATAATCGCCGCGATGGCCGCGCACATAGACCATCGCGTTGATCGACGACGAGCCGCCGATGACCTTGCCGCGCGCGCATTCGAGCGCACGCCCGTCCATCGTCGCCTCGGGCTCGGCGAAATACATCCAGTCGTGCCGACGCCGCGCCAGCATCCGGCCCCAGCCGAGCGGGATATGGATCCACGGGTCGCGGTCCCAGCCACCCGCCTCAAGCACCAGCACGCGAGCGGCTTCGTCCTCGCTCAGTCGATGAGCCAAGGTGCAGCCTGCCGATCCGGCGCCGACAAGGACATAGTCGTATGACCTGCTCGTCCTTGACATGGGCTGCGTCCCCTCGGCCGAACAATTGATAGCGCGGAAACTCCGCTGGGCGAAACAACGTTCTGAGATATTGGATCGCGTGGTTAGCAGGGCGCTGGCAGTATTGCTTCGCGGGGTGCCGCCAAGATCGGGCGGCTTACTGGTCCGGCCGTAAATCGGGCTCACCGCATCCGGGAGAAGTGCGATAGCCGAACGCCGACAAGATCAAGAGCCGCGGCTTCATTTTTGGCCGGAGATAGCGAGATGGGCGCGCTGATCCGCGCGCAAAACTGGCCGGATACGCCGATCGGATCGGTCGAGACCTGGTCGCCAACCTACGCATGATGGCCGGCCAGCTGCTGGCCAATCGATTTCCGCTGCTGCTGTGGTGGGGACCACCTACATCTCGATCTAAAATGACGCCCATCGTCCGATCCTCGGAAATAAGGATCCCAAATCCCTGGCGCAGCCGGCCAGCGAGTGCTAGTCGGAGATCTGGGACATCCTGAAACCGCTGATCGATACGCCGTTGAACGGCGGCCCCGCGACCTGGATGGACGACCTTCCGCTGGAGATCAATCGAAACGGGTTCGTCGAAGAAACACATTTCATCATCGCTTACAGCCCGGTTCCCGACGACACCGCGCCGGCCGGCATCGGCGGAGTGCTGGCGACGGTGCACGAGATTACCGAAAAGGTGACGGCGAACGCCGGCTGGCCCTATCGCGCGATCTCGGTTCGCGCACCGGACAAGTCACCGACATCGGGCTACCCCAAGGCATTCACGGGCGCGAACTCGCCAATGCCGCGCGGCGGCTACATCGCGCCTCGAGGTGCTGTTCACCACCGGCTATGCCGGCAGAGTTATCGGCGAAGACGGGCGGATCGAGCGTGGGGCCACGGTGATTGCCAAACCCTTTAGCTTTGCCGTCCTGGCGAAGACGATCCGCGCCGCCCTCGACGGAAAGCAGCGCTGATCCGCGCTCTTCAGCCGAGCAGGGCGGCGAGCACGGCGTTGAGCCGCTGGCGGCCGGCGCCGGTGGCGGTCAGGCGCTCGCTGTCGAGGGTCAGGAAACCGCCTTCGACCAGCGGTGGGAGGGTGCGGGCGAACCGAGTCTCGACGTCTATCCCGGCCAGCTGCTCGAGGCGCCGGCGCGCTACTCCCTCGGCGAGGCGCAGGCCCATCATCAACATCTCCTCGATCGCGGCATCGCAGCCGATTGGTGCGATTTCTTCGAGGCCGGTGCCGGCGCGTTCGACCGAGGCGAGCCAACCTTCGGGCGCGCGGCGCTGGCGGGTCGCATATTTAACGCCGCCGCGGGTGAGGCGGCCATGCGCGCCCGGGCCGATCCCGACGTAATCCTGATAAAGCCAGTAGGCGAGATTGTGGCGGCTTTCGGCGCCGGGGCGGGCGTGGTTGGAAATCTCATAGGCGGGCAGCCCGGCGGCGGCGAGCCGGTCCTGGGTCAGCTCGTAAAGCCGAACCGCCACGTCTTCGTCGGCCGGGACCAGATCGCCACGCCGGGCCAAAGTCGCAAAGGCAGTGCCGGGCTCGATCGTCAGCTGATAGAGCGAGAGATGGTCGCCAGCGAAGCCCAGCGCCTCGTCGAGCTCACGCCGCCATTGGACGGCACTCTGGCCGGGGCGGGCGTATATTAGATCGAACGAGAACCGAATGAACGCGTCGCGGGCGTGCTCGATCGCGGCGATCGCCTCGTCACGGTCGTGCGCCCGGCCGAGAAAGCGCAGGGCCGCCGGATCGAGTGCCTGGACGCCGAGCGACAACCGGTTGATCCCGGCCGCGGCAAAATCGCGGAAACGCGCGGCCTCGGCGGAGTTGGGGTTGGCTTCGAGGGTGATCTCGACATCGGTCGTGACCGGCCAATGCTGGTGAACCCGGTCTAGTAACGCCACCACTGTCTCGGGCGGCATCAGGGAGGGGGTGCCGCCGCCAAAAAACACCGAGCCGACCACGCGCCCCAAAACCAAAACCGCCTGGTGGTCGAGATCGGCCAGCAGCGCCCGCCGCCAACGGGCCTGGTCGATGCCGTCGCGGACATGGCTGTTGAAATCGCAATAGGGGCATTTCGACCGGCAGAATGGCCAGTGGATATAGATCGCCAGCGGCTCGCGAACGGCGCCCTCCCCGACCCGGCCCTCTCCCATTCCCTCCCCAGCATGCGGGAAAGGGTTCGTGTAAGGTTTGACGGTCTTCGTCTCAGCCGCCGGCAAAGCAGGCCTCGACCAGCTTGGCAAAAGCGCGGGCGCGGTGGCTGATCCGGTGCTTTTCAGAGGGCTCCATCTCACCGAAAGTCAGGCTGCCGGCCGCGGGCACGAACATCGGGTCATAGCCGAAACCGCGCTCGCCGCGCGGTGGCCAGACAAGACGGCCCGCGACCTCGCCGCGAAACAGCGCAATCTCGCCGTCAGGCCAGGCCAACGCCAGCACCGCCACGAAATGCGCAGCACGGTCGCGGTCGCCGAGCTCGCCCTGCACCCGCGCCATCGCCGCCGCGAAATCTTTTTCGGCCCCGGCCCAGCGCGCCGAGTAGATGCCGGGGGCACCGCCCAAAGCCGGTACGGCAAGTCCGGAATCATCGGCAAGCGCCGGCAGGGAGCTCGCCTCGGCCGCGGCGCGCGCCTTCAGCGCGGCATTGGCCTCGAAGCTGTCGCCGGTTTCCTCGGGTTCGGGCAGGCCGAGCGCCGCGGCCGAAACCACGCCAATCGCGAACGGCGCCAGCAAGGCCGCGATCTCCTCGACCTTGCCGGGATTGTGGCTGGCAATGACCAGCCGGTCAGCCTCGAAGCGGCGGGGCATGGGTCAGCCGAGGCCCAGCGCCGCGCATTGCCGCTGGGTCAGTTCGGCGATGCCGGCGCGGGCCAGCTGCAGCATCTCGGCAAACTCAGCCTCATCAAACGGGGCGCCTTCTGCAGTGGCCTGGATCTCGACGATGCCACCCCGACCGGTCAACACGAAATTCGCGTCGGTCATCGCCTGCGAATCCTCGGCGTAATCGAGATCGAGCACGGCGTGGCCGGCGACGACGCCGCACGATACCGCGGCGACACTATCGGCGAGGGGCAAGGCGGCCAGCTGCCCGGCCGAAACCAGCCGCTGAAATGCGTAGTGCAACGCCACATAGCTGCCGGTGACGGCGGCGGTGCGGGTCCCGCCATCGGCCTGCAATACGTCGCAGTCGATGCGGATTTGGCGCTCGCCGAGCTTGGCGAGATCGGTGATCGCGCGCAGGCTGCGCCCGATCAGCCGCTGGATCTCCTGGGTGCGCCCGCTCTGCCGACCGCGCGCCGCCTCGCGGTCGGTGCGGGTGTGAGTCGAACGCGGCAGCATGCCGTATTCGGCGGTAACCCAGCCCTTGCCGGTGTTGCGCAGAAACGGCGGCACCCGCTCCTCAACCGTGGCGGTGCACAAGACATGGGTGTCGCCAAACCGCGCCAGGCACGATCCCTCGGCATATTTGGCGACACCGGGCTCAAGGCTGACCGGCCGCATCATGTCAGAAGCGCGTCCCGAGGGTCGCATTGCTCGCTCGCTCCGCCAAAGTTCGGGGCCGCGACGCTACCGGCCCCCGCCGTCCGCGTCCAGCCCGGGCAGCGCGGCAGGCTCGCTCAGCCCACCGGCCCGGGTTTGGCGTCGCGGAATGGCGTCCCGGTTTCGGCGAGACGGCGCAACAGCGCGGCGGGGGCCCAGCGCTCGCCATAGCGCTGGTGCCATTGCGCGATCTGACGATAGATCTCGGCTACGCCGATGCCGTCGGCCCAGTACATCAGCCCGCCGCGGTAGCGCGGAAAGCCGAAGCCATTGAGCCACATCACATCGATGTCGCTGGCCCGGTAAGCCTTGCCCTCTTCGAGGATCTTGCAAGCCTCGTTGACCGAGGCGAACAGCAGCCGGCGCAGAATCTCGTCGTCGGTGAAATTTCGCTGGGCGATGCCGAGTTCAGCTGCCTTGTCCTTGATGATGCGCGCAACCTCGGGGTCGGGATGGGGTGTGCGGTCGCCTCTTTCATAGCGGAACCAGCCGGCTCCGCTCTTCTGGCCGAGCCGCCCGATCTCGACCAGATGGTCGGCGATCGGCAATTTGCGGTAGTTCGGGTTTTGCGCGGCGCGCCTCTGGCGGCTGTCGTAGCCGATGTCGAGCCCGGACAGATCGGCGGTCGCGAACGGCCCGATCGGATAGCCAAAATCGACCATGACCTTGTCGACCTGCTCGGGCAGCGCTCCTTCCTCGACCAGGATGATCATCTCGGTGCCAAAGGGCGTGCGGCTGCGGTTGGCGACAAAGCCGTCGCAATTGCCGGCCATGGCGCTGACCTTGCCGATCTTGCGGCCGAGATCCATCGCCGTCATCAGGGTGTCGGGGGCGCTTTTCGCGCCGCGCACGACCTCGAACAATTTCATCACATTGGCCGGGGCGAAGAAATGCGTGCCGGCGACGTCCTGCGGGCGCTTGGTCGCGTTCGCCATGATGTCGATGTCGATGCCCGATGTGTTCGAGAACAGCAGGGCGCCGGGCTTCATCACCTGGTCGAGCTTTTTGAACACCTCCTCCTTGACCGGGATGCGCTCGAACACCGCCTCGATGACGACGTCGGCCTCTCTGATATCGTCGTAGCTGCCGACCCCTTCGATCAGCCCGAGCCGTCGCTCCATCTCTGCGCCCGAGAGGCTGCCGCGCGTGACGCTGGTCTGGTAATTGCCGCGGATGCGGGCGAGCCCGCGGGCCAGCGCGTCCTCGTCGATCTCGAGCAACTTCACTGGGAAGCCGAACTCGGCAAAGCTCATGGCGATGCCGCCGCCCATCGTGCCGGCGCCGACGATGGCCGCGCTCTTGATCGGGCGCAATGGCGTGTCGCGCGGGATGTCGGGCAGCCGCGCCACCTCGCGCTCGGCAAAGAACGCGTAACGCAAGGCGCGCGCCTCAGCCGAGTTTTCAAGCTCATTGAACAGCTCGCGCTCACGCGCGATGCCGTCGTCGAACGGCAAAGTACAGGCGTTTTCGACCGACTGAATGCAATGATAGGGCGCCTTCTGGCCGCGGGCGCGGCGCGCGATCGATTTGCGCATCGCCTCGAACATGCCGGGATCGGCTGTTGCTTCGGCGAGCTTCTCGTCATGATCGCGGATGCGCGGCAACGGCCTGGTGTCGGCGACCCGGCGGGCAAACGCGATCGCCGCTTGGCGCAGATCGGCGCCCTCGGGGACCAGTTCGTCGATGATGCCGAGGCGTTTCGCCTCCTCCGCCGGCACGTGGCGACCGCTGACGATCATGTCGAGCGCCGCCTTGGGGCCGATCAGCCGCGGCAGCCGCTGGGTCCCGCCGCTTCCGGGGATGATGCCGATCAGCACCTCGGGCAGCCCGACCTTGGCGCTCGGCACCGCGATGCGATAGTTGGAGGCGAGCGCGATCTCGAACCCGCCGCCCAACGCATAGCCGTGGATCGCCGCGACCACTGGCTTCTGGCTGGCGTCGAGCGCATCGTGCGCGCGCTTGCCCAGCACCGGCGGCGGGCGGTTGCCGAAGGTGCGGATATCGGCGCCGGCGATAAAGCTCCTGCCCGCACCGATCAGCACCATCGCTTTTATCGCTGGGTCGGCATTGCCGCGCTCGATATTCTCGATGACGCCCTCCGGCACCCCCGGGGACAGCGCGTTGACCGGCGGGTTGTCGATCGTGATGACGCCGATCCCGTCCTCATTCTCAAAGCGAACCAATGCGCCTTCGGCCATGTCGTGTCCCTCCCGCGGATCCCGCGCGTCCATTATTCGTCATTCTTGCCATCGCGTGAACCCGGAGCCTGCTTTCTTTTTCGCCCATACCGGCCCACGGGTCCGCGCTTGCGCGGCCCGAGGACAGGCAGTAGGGCGGAAAAGCGCAGCGCCTTCCGCCACGCCCATGGACCGTCGAACGAGGGCGGCGGAATACGCTCCGCTCTTCCGCCCTACGTGGCTGTACACCTCCTTACGATGAGCGCCTATCAGGTAATGCCGGCCAGGAACCAAATCCGAAACGCCATAAAGCGAGCATATTCAGCACTGGAACAAACATTATGAGAAACCACCAACCATTAAATCCTGCCTTCTGAATTGTCCGTATTATGGCTATGACGCTGATTACCACGAATGCTAGGGCAATAAGGAGTAGAAGAGGCGCGATGGGGTGTATTTCAATTGCGTAACCGCCGATGTGGATCGCCACAGCCCTTCTCCTGTCGGTCGGAATTTCGATTCCGCCAGAGTTTGGCGTCGCTGGTAGCTGGACCATAGCCAATGACGGCAATGAAGGCGTCCAATCTCAAGATATTTGCGTCGCCAACGACCCCTCAAAAACGGCGGTTTCCGGTAAGGTTTTTAGCTGGTCATCGGAAAGCTTCGCTATGTCGATCGGCATCGATGCTGCGCCCTTAAATCAAACTGTCGCCTGCGTGCCGAGGATGACGGTGGCTTGCGAGGACAGCACGCCGCCATTGCCGTGTGCGAGGGCGGTTTCGCAATCGGCGATTTGGCGGACGCCGCACTCGCCGCGAAGCTGCCGCGTCGCCTCGATCAGCAGAAAGAGGCCGTACATGCCGGGATGGCAATAGGACAGGCCGCCGCCATTGGTGTTGACGGGGAGGCTGCCGCCGGGGGCGATGCGGTTGCCCGCGACAAACCCACCGCCCTCACCCTTTTTGCAGAAGCCGAGGTCTTCTAGGAACAAGATCGGATTGATTGTGAACGCGTCGTAGAGTTCAAGCACGTCGATGTCGGACGGCCCGAGCCCGGCCATGTCATAGGCGGCGCGGCCCGAGGCGACGGCACCCGTCTCGGTCAGGTCGGGCATGCTCGAAATGTTGGCGTGGGTGATCGCCTGGCCGCAGCCGAGCACATAGGCCGGCGGCTTTCTGAGCGAGCGCGCGCGGTCGGCCGTGGTCATGATCACCGCACCGCCGCCATCGGTCACGAGGCAGATGTCGCGCACGGTGAACGGATAGCTGACCATTCGAGCTGACAGCACCTCGGCAATCGTCAAGGGCTGCTTTTCCCAGGCGACCGGGTTCAGGAGCGCCCATTGCCGCGCCGCCACCGCGACCGCGGCCAATTGTTCGCGGGTGGTGCCGAACTCGTGCATGTGGCGCGAAGCGGCGAGCGCATAGGCGGTCGACGGCAGGAATGGCCGGAACGGCGTCTCGTAAGGATTATACTCGCGCACCGAGGCGTGGCGGCGGCCGATCGTGCGTTGGGTCGAGCCATAGGCGATGACCGCGACCTGGCACAACCCCTGCTGCAACGCCATCTGGGCATGCGCCACATGAAACATGAAGGACGAACCGCCGAGGATCGTGCTGTCGACGAAGGCCGGCGAGATACCGAGATATTCGGCGAGGCTGAGACCCGAGGTTCGGCTCTGCGCGGTCGCGCAAAGGAGGCCGTCGATATCGCGCAAGCCGAGCCCGCAATCGGCGAGCGCGCGGTGGATGCCCTGCGCCATCAGATCGACGGCGCTCATATCCCGTGCGACCGCACCCAGATCGGATTCGGCGACGCCGACGATCGCGGCACTGCCGCGCTGCAGGCCGTCCATCACGGTATCTCCATCGGCACGAACACCGGATAAGCCGGTTCATCGCCCTCGAGGTGATGGACGCGAAAGCGGACGCGCATGCCGATCTCGACTGTTTCAGGCGCTACCCCCTCGACCCGGCTCATCAACCGAAAGCCCTCGTCCACATCGATCAGCGCAACGTTATAGGGGGTACCTTCGCGCGGGTGGGTGACCGTCGTCGCATAGACCGTGCCGAACCCGCCGCTGACCCGCCATTCAAGCCGGTCGCTACCGGTATAGGGGCAGATCACCCGCGGGTAAAACACCGCGCGGTTCGCCTGCGGGCTCCACTGATAAGCCAGTTCGCCGCGGTCGAGATGTGCCTGATAGGTCGCCAGCGGCGACTTTGATAGCCGATCCATTTCCTGCCCTCCGCGAAGCCGGCATTGTGTCCGGTCAAGGACGAAGCGGCAAGACCGGGCAGCCGCACGGCCTGCCGACAGTGGTGCCGAGGCAGGAGCTCATTCAGCTCATCGAGATCAGTGTCCCGATCAAGTCGGCCGGCCATACCAGGCTGACCGGCGCGCCGGCCAGCGCCGCGCCGACCGATGGATCGCCCTGCGCGAAATCAAACGCCAAGTGATGGCTGAAATGCGCCAGCACCCCCGCCAGGTAAAGTCCAGTCAGCCATTTCCAGGTGTTGTGACGCTGTCGTGATCGGCCCGGCTTGGCAGTCGCAAAGGCAAAAACTCGGCGTCCGAATTTCGGCAGTCCCGGCGGGCCGATCATGTCTCACCTGATCGTCATTATCTCACGGACAGTGGTATGCTCGGCGCGACCGCACCATCCTTGCCAATTATGGGAGCATTGCGCGGCGGGGCGCAAGCACGAGGCCATCATACCCGCTGTGGCCGGCCCCGTCACCTCCCGATGCAAATAGACTGCGCGCTGCACGGATCTCCCGCGTGCGGAAAGCCCGGCGCAGGGAACCGCCATCGGCTCTCTCCGTACCGGCGGGGCATATGTTCCGCCACGCTTCAGAGTTCTTACAGTACCAATTCAACCCATTCGTAGAGTTTGCTCTTGGGCAGCGCGCCGATCTTGGTGGCGGCAACTTGGCCCGCCTTGAACAGGATCATCGTCGGGATGCCGCGCACGCCGTATTTCGTCGGCGATTTCGGGTTCTCGTCGATGTTGACCTTGGCGACGGTCAGCCTACCGTCCTTGTCGGCAGCAAGATCTTCGAGAAAGGGCGCGATCATCTTGCAAGGGCCGCACCACTCGGCCCAAAAATCGACCAGAACAGGCCCTTCGGCACCAAGCACGTCCTTGTCGAAACTGCTGTCCGTCACGGCGGTCGGCTTCATCTAAAGTCCCTCCACTCGGGTCTCGCTAAGATAAGGGGCGGCAGAAAACCGG
This sequence comes from uncultured Alphaproteobacteria bacterium, assembly GCA_963755435.1. GTDB lineage: Bacteria > Pseudomonadota > Alphaproteobacteria > ATCC43930 > CGMCC-115725 > AP-15. Next base: position 549,034 of record CAVWJX010000003.1, on the reverse strand, counting down.
CGTCAACCCAGCTGCCCTGCCAAGTTTTCCGGGCTGATCGGCATCAGCAGCGGGCCTTGCGTCCATAACAGCGCACAGCGGATCTCGCGGCCCGGATAGATGCGGGCGAGTGCCGCACGATAGATCGCGAGCTGGCGCAGATAGATCGGCGCAACCTCAGCTTCGCTCGCCGGCACTGCGCGCATGGTCTTGTAGTCGACGATCAGCACATGGCCGGGAGCGACGACGAGGCGATCGATCTGACCGGACAACGCATGCCCGCCGACGAGCCCGACGAGCGGCACCTCGGCCTGAGAATCAGGGCCGAAGAGCGTGGCGAAATCGGGGTGGTCCAGCACCGCCAGCGTTTCCCGACAGATCTCGTCCTGCTCGTCGACCGTGAGGCCATGGCTGGGCGAGGCCAGAAACCCCCGAGCCGCTGCCCCGCGCCGATGATGCGGTATTTCGGGCAGGCTCTGCAACAAGCGATGGACCAAGATCCCGCGCTTGAACCGGTCGCGGCCGCCGAGCCGCAGCGGCGACACCGATGGCGGCTCGTCGCCGTCTGGGCGCGACGGGAGCAATGGCCGCAGCGGGTCAGGCTCGACCGGCGGCGGTGTGCTCGCCCAGCCCGGCAATGCCGCGGTGCTGGCCGGCTCTACGATCGCCTGGCGCACCGGAGGCGCCATCTGCGCGCACTCCAGCCGCCACCCTTGACCGCACCAGCCGTCGCCGCCGATCAAGGGTGTCGTATCGAAATCGAAAGCTTGGGCGTGGCCGCCGAGCCCGCCCCGGCACAGCGTATGCCAGCAGCCCTCCTCAGGAACCCGCAGGGTTCGCCAGCCGCAAATGTAGAGCCGGTCGCGTGCCCGGGTCAGGCCGACATAGAGCAGACGGCGGTACTCCTGCAGCTGGCGCTTGCGCCACTCCTTTTTTTCCCTGACATAGAGCGGGGCAAGATGGTCGCCAGGCGGCTTCCATAGCGGCAGTCCTTCCGCCTCGGTCCATAGCATGGTCAGCTTCTGGTCCGGCACCGCCATCGTATCGGGCAGAAAGACGATTGGGGCTTCGAGCCCCTTGGCGCCGTGCACGGTCAGGACACGGACCTCGTCGCGGCGGCGCGCGGCGAAATCGCGTTTGACCTCGGTGTTGCCGACGACGAGCCAGCGGAGAAACCCTTGCAAGGAGGGCACGTGCTCGCGCTCATAGGCGAGCGCCAGCCCGAGAAATTCCGCGATCGGGTCTTCGGCCTCGGGACCGAGACGGCGGAGCAGATCACGCCGGCCGCCATCGGCCCCAAGAATTTCGGCGTACAGCTCATAGGGCGGAACAAAATCGGCGCGCGCGAGCCAGCGCGCGAGCCACCAGGCGGCCCGGCCGAGCCTCGCGCTCGATGCGGCGCGGGCGCGCAGCCGGTTCCATAATCTCTCCCCGCCGCGGCCATGGCACAGCTCGTAGAGGGTGTCCTCGTCAATGTCGAAAAGCGGCCCTTTCAGCACCGCGGCGAGGATCAGATCGTCCTCCGGAAGCAACAGAAACCGGCCGAGCGCTACCAGGTCCTGCACCGCTAACTGCTCGGTAAGCACCAGCCGGTCGGCGCCGGCGACCGGGATGCCGCGAACCTTCAGCGCGCGCAGCAATTCGCCGACAAGGGAGTCGCGACGCCGCACCAGCACCATGATGTCGCCGGGGCGCAGCGGGCGGTCACTTGCCTCGAGCCGTTCGCCGCGCCCGAGCCATTGCCCGATCGTCGCTGCAATCGCGCGGGCGAGCCGGGCGCAGGGCTCGGCGACCCGGCGGTGGGCTACCGGCAATGCCTCGGGGTCGGGCTCGTCCTCCTGGGCCGGCTCGACGGGCGGCCACAGCTCGACCAGCCCCGCCTGCCCGGCGCGAGCGGCGAAATGGCGGATTTCCGCGCCGTCGAGCGTGACCCCGTCCTGCGCCGCGGTCTGGCGAAAGATCGCGTCGACCGCGCGCAGCACCGGCTCGGTCGAGCGAAACGAGATTTCGAGCGGCAGGATCTGCCAATCCTGGCCGGCATTGGCGACCCGTCGCTGAAAATGCTGCCGCATAGCCAGGAATTCCTGCGGGTCGGCGCGCTGAAAGCTGTAGATCGACTGCTTCGCGTCGCCGACGGCAAAGATCGTCCGGATCCGGTCGCGCGCGCCCTCGCCGGCAAAGAACTCCTCGGCTAGCGCTGCCACGATCTGCCATTGCTCGGGGTTGGTGTCCTGGGCCTCGTCGATCAGGATGTGGTCGAGACCGCCGTCGAGCTTGAACAGGACCCACGGCGCCACCCCCGGGCGAACCAAGAGGTCACGCGCGGTCAGCACCAGATCATCGAAATCGAGCGCGCCCTTGAGCCGCTTGCCCGCGTCATAGGCGTGCAGCAGCGCTTCGCCGAGCCGGGCGAGCGCGCAGCTCGCCTCGCGCAGGACGACCCCCGCCAGCCCCTCGCGCAGCCGTTGCAACCGCTCTGCCTCGGTTGCAAGAATAGCCGCGGCGTCACCGCCGGCCCGGCGCGCCGCGGGTTTGGTGATCAGCGTTTCCCGGACTTCGCCCTTCGCGGTCAGAAAGACGCTTTCATATGCCGCCAGCATGACGCGACGGCGTTGCGGGTGCTCACACCACGCCTCGATCGCCTCGCCGCGCTTGCGATCGGGGTCCGACCCGGCGGCGAGGGCGGCAGCGGCGGCGCGCAAGCCGGCTTCGTCGCCGGCCCCCTCGGCGCAAAATCCGGCGGTCAAGCTCTCAGCACTCGCCTCGAGCGGAACACCCAGCGCAGCCGACAGCTTCCGGCGCAACGCGGCGTGCCCCGAGGCCAATACCCGGCGCAACTTGCCGCGCTCGTCGGCGAGCCCCCGCATCAGCTCGGCAAAGCGTTCCTCGGCCGCATAATCGGCGACGATGGCGAGCGCCTCGGCGAGGGCCGGGTCACGTCCGCTGCGGGCGGCGATGATCACCTCTTGGGCGGCCTCAGCCAGCGCCTCGCCGGCGCCGCGCTCCTCGATCACCGCGAATTCCGGCGACACCCCGGCCTCGAGCGGAAAGCGGCGTAGCAAGGTCTGGCAAAAGGCATGGATCGTGGCGATCTTCATCCCGCCCGGGGTGTCGAGCACCCGCGCAAACAACTGGCGGGCGCGAGCGACCAGCGCCTCGTCCGGAAATTGCCCGGTCAGCTCGACCAGCCGCTGGGCCAGCGCGCCGCGCGGCATCGTCGCCCATTCCGCCAGCTGGGCATCGAGCCGATTCGCCATCTCGGCCGCGGCGGCGCGGGTAAAGGTCAGGCACAGCACGCGGGCGGGATCGGTGCCGTCGAGCATCAGCCGCAGCAGCCGCTCGGTCAGCACCGTCGTCTTGCCGGTCCCGGCCGAAGCCGAGACCCAGACCGAGCTGCGCGGCCCGGCGGCCCGGCGGGCAACTTGCCGGGTGGCGCTCATTCCTCGGCCTCGCCGCGATCCACCCGCTCAAGATGGCGGTAATCGGAAAAGCGCGGCTCCCACTCGCGCACCGGCATGGCCAAATACGGTGTCGCCGGATCGTCGAAGCACGCGATCAGCGCCCGCAGCCGGGCGAGCGCCCGCTCAACCAGCCGGGCCGGGTCGCCGTCATCGATCAGCCGCCTCTCCCCGGCCGGATTGCGGCCGCCGAGCCGCCAATATTCGAGCGCCGCCGGGGTCCCGGTGACCGAACCAAAGCTGCCGTCGCGTAAAATCGCGGCTTCGAGCGGCAATTGCGGCGCGAACCCAGCCTGGATCTTCTTTTTGGTCGGCACCGCGCCGGTCTTATAGTCGACGAGCAGAAACCCGCCCGCGGCAAGGCGGTCGATGCGGTCGGCAGTGGCGGTCAGCTCGAACGGGCCGCCGGGCCCGTAGAGGGTCAGCAGGCCGGAGCACTCGCTCAAACTTTCGACGGTGGCGGCGCGGTGCGTCCTCTCCTCGGCAATCAGCCAGCTCATGATCCGCTCGAAGCGCGGCCACCAGAAGGCCCAGGCGCCCGGGCGCGACAGCACCGGCCCGAACGTCTCGCGCCCGATTGCCGATAGTCTTTCGCCAGCGTCCTCGGGCAGTTCGCGCGGAAACATACGGACGAATTTGGCGAGGGCCTCATGGATGCGGATGCCGAGATCGGCGCGGCCAGGATCGGCGTCGAGTTCGTCGCGCGCCCTCAGGCCGAGAATGTGGCGGGCATAGATCGCGTAGGGGTCGCCGAGCCAGGTCTCGACCTGGGTGACCGACAGCCGTCGCGGCCGGGCAGCGAGCGGCGGGCGCGGCGCGGGCGGCGGCAGCGGCCGGTATTCCGCGGCGTCGAGCAAAAGCGCGGCGGCCTGCACCTCCGGGTCCGGCCCGAGCTCGCTGTCGAGCCCGACCGCGCGCAGCACGGTGTCCAGGCGCAAGAGCCAGCGCGACGGCACTGTCGGCACCCCTTCGCTGCGCGCAGCGCGGGTCAGCGCCACCTCGGGTGCGGCGATCGCCTGGGCGAAGTCATGCGCCGCGATGCCGATCGCGCGCTCGGGCAGGGCGATCTCGAACGCGCGCCGCATCTGCCGCGACATCCACGGGTCGTGCACCGCCGGGCCCGGCCAGGCGCCCTCGTTGAGCCCGCCAAGGACGACAAGATCGGCCTGCTGCAATCGAGCCTCGACGAGTTCCCAGATCGCCAGCCGCGCGTGGCGCCCATAGGTCGGACGAACCACGGCGCCGGCGGCCAGCGCCTCGAACAGGGCCGGGTAGTGGAGGCCGGGCAGCGTTGGAAAATCTTGCGCAGCGTCGATCAGCTCGTGGCAAAATCGGGCGGCCGTGTCGCCGGCGGCGTCGTGCCACAGTCGGGCGCCGCCGGTTTCGACATCGCTCGCCGCCAAGCGCTCTGCCGCCTCGATGTGCGCGGTGGCTAGTCGCGCGAGCGGCATCCTCTCCGCGGCGAGCAGGACCGGCAATGCGCCGAGGCAGGATTGGAGCCGGTCGACAAAGCGGCGCAATCTCGCATCGGCGCCGAGAGCGGCCCTGAGACCGGCAAAGCCAGGGGCGGGGCGGGGCCCCAGGATCGCCGCTTCGAGCGCCCGGGTCAGCCGGCGAAATTCAGCGGGTGCCAGCCCGCCGGCGGCCAGCGGGTGCTTCAGCGCGGCCAGCATTGGCACTGGGGCGAGCTCGCTTGCGCCCAGTTCGAGCACTAGGCGCAGGAACACGCCGGGGGGAGTGCGGTGCAACGGCAGACCGGCAGAATCGTCGATCTCGATGCCCCAGCGGCGCAATTCGGCGGCAACCCGGCGGGCGAGCCCGCGGTCGGGAGTCACCAGCGCCGCGGTGGCGCCAGGTGTCTCGAGCTTGCGCCGCAGCAGCAGCGCGACGGTCAGCGCCTCCTCATGCGCGCCGAGGCAATCGTAACGGCTGACCCCGGCGAGGGTATCCGCGGGGAGCGGGTCGAGGTCGCGCCAAGCCTGGGTCGTATCCGCCGGCCGCATGGCCTCAGCCACCAGCCGTACCCGAGGGGAGGCGCGGGAGGGATAAGGTAAGGACGGGTTGAACCGGTGGGCAAGGATACCTTGATCCCAGTCGCGGACATCACCCGGTCGAAGATCGAGCGCCTTCAGCAAGATTGCCATCAGGTGCTGCGGATGGGTTTCGTCGGCTTCAATCGCCTTCCATTGCGCTGGATCGCGGCCCCGGTCGAGCCCCGGCAGGATCACCGCGCCGCGTTCGAGAGCCGCAACCGTGGCGATCAGCCCGATCATCGCCGGGATCCCGCCGGTAAGCCCGGCGGCGATGACCGGGTCTCGCGGCGGCGCTCGGCGCCACTGCGCCGCCTGCTCGGCGAGCAGTCGGTTGCGGCGGTCGGCCGGGTCGACCGCACCTTCGGCGGCGAGGATGCCGGGCCAGGCCTGCGGCAGGATTTCGAGGAAGCTGCGCACGATCTGCCAATGCTCGGCCAGATCGGCCGGCGCCAGATCGGCGAGCCGGGCAAAGCACGCGCCCTCGGTCGCCACCGTGTCGAGAAACCGCGCCAGACTAGCGGCGAGTGCCGCGGCCTGGCCCGGCAGCAGCGGGTCGCGCCCGCGCCGCCCACCCCACTCCAGCACCAGCCGGGTCAATAGTAGCCGACGTCGCATTTCCGGGATCGCCGGCGGCACCCCCAGCCCGCCATCCTCGGTCGTGCTCCCCATTTCGCCCGCAATCCCATCCGTAATCCCGTCCGCAATCAAAGACAATTCGTCCGAATCGAGGTCGCCGATCGGCCGCATCCGCGGCAGCAGCAGCGGCGTCCCCGCTTCGCGCCCACCAGGCAGCACGCGCAGAAAAGCCTCGCGCAGGGAGCGCACGGCACGCCGGGTCGGCAGCAAAACGGTAATCCGGGTCAATGCCAGCGGATCGAGGCCGGCGCCGGTGAGCAGACCCTCGGCCAGGGTGGCGAGAAATGGCCGGTCGGGCGCGATCGTGTAGAGTCGGGGCTGCACTGCGCCTCCCGCCCCCGCGAGACTAGCGCTCGACGCGCTGCGAGGCGAGGCGGGCGCGGGTTGCCTCCAGCCCGGCCGGGGTTCCGATGTGGTACCACTCGCCATCATGCACGATCGCGTGAAGACGGCCGGCCTGCTCGGCCCGGTCGAACAGCCGGACTAGAGAAAAGACTGGATCGGTAATGCCGGCGAACAGGCGCCGGTGCAGCAGCTGGATGCCGGCAAACAGGTAGGGGGCGATCTCGCGCTTCCGGCGGCGGCGCGGGCGCCCCGCGGGATCGAGCAGATAGTCGCCGCTGCCGTCATAGCCGATCGCGCTGACCGTGCGCTGCAGCAGCAGCACCGCATCCATTGCGCCCGGGTCGAAGGCTTGGGCCAGGCGCAGCAAAGCCGAATCCCTGCCGTCGAGCCAGAACACGTCGGCATTGATGACAAAAAACGCCTCGCCCAGCGACGGCAGGGCGCGCGCGACGCCGCCGCCGGTATCGAGCAGTTCCGCCTCCTCGGAGATCTCGATGCGCGGCTCGACGCGCGCGGCCAAGCGGTCCGCGATCATCGCCGCCAGGTAGTGGGTGTTGACGACGATCTGCTCGACGCCGGCCAGCGCCAGCCGGTCGATCGCGTGATCGAGCAGGGTGCGCCCATTGATCTCGACCAGCGGTTTCGGCACCGCGTCGGTCAGCGGGCGCAGCCGGGTCCCGAGCCCGGCCGCGAGCACCATCGCCCGACGGGGCGGCGCAATCACGCAGGCTCTCGCGGGTCGGGCGGCCGCCGCGCGGGCGGCGGCAGATGACAACCGATCCAGCGCTCGATGTCGGTCAGCGCTGGGTGACGCAGATCGGCCTCGAGCAGGCGCCACAGGCGCGGGATGTGAACAAGGTACCCGGATTTGCCGTCGCGCTTCCACAGCCTGGTAAAGATGCCGAGGATCTTGCAGTTGCGCTGCGCGGCGAGAACGGCTGCCGATAGGTCCAGGCTGGCGCGGTCGGGCACCGGAAAGGCGGCGAGATAGCGTTCGGTCATGGCCCGGCGCAGCCCCTGGGGAACGTCCCGGCGCGCATCTTCCAGCAGCGAGACCAGATCATAGGCCGGCGGCCCCAACACCGCGTCCTGGAAATCGAGCAACCCGCAGCTCCGCGCTCCCGGCCGGTCCGGCAGCAGCATCAGATTGTCGACGTGGAAGTCGCGATGCACCATGGTCGGGCGCGGGGGGGCGGCAACCCGCGTCAAGACCGCCCGCCACAGCGCCAAATACTCCTCGCGAAGCGCTGGGCTGGTGGGAGCCCCGCGCAGCAGTGGCATGTACCAATCGGTCAGCAATGCTGTTTCGCCAAGCAGCTTCTCGATATCGTAGGGCGGTAAGTCGGGGGCGGCCGTCGCGGCGACCGCGCGCTGCAGCGCCACCAATGCGTCGATCGCCAAGGTGTAGAGAGCCAGCTCGTCGGCGCCCCTTCGCAGCAGCCTGGTATAGGTATCGTCGCCAAAGTCTTCGATCAACAGAAAGCCCTCGGGGCGATTTTCGGCCAGCACCTCGGGAGCACTGAGCCCGAACTCGCGCAGGATTGCCGCGACCGAGACAAACGGGCCCACTGCCTCATGCGGCGGCGGTGCGTCCATGACCACCGCGCTGCGGCGACCGCGGCGGACCCGGTAATAGGACCGAAACGAGGCGTCGCCGGCGAGCGGGGTCGGCGCGGCGCCGCGCCAGCCAGCGGTTTCGAGAAACGCCGCCATGGCCAGCTGCCGCGGCGAAAAAGCCGCCGAACACAAGGCGGCGGGGCCGTTGCGCGAGGACTCGAAAATGCCTGCCCCGGCCGGGTCAGGCATCGGCTTCCATCCCGGCCAGGCGCGCTCGCCACTCGGCGCCGCCGGAAACAACGGCTAGCCGCGCTTCCATGCGATCGCCAAAGCTCAGGGCGATTTCGAGACGGCGCTGTGGCAGCAGTGGTCCGAGGCGATCCGGCCATTCGATCAGCGAAATGCCTGAGCCGAAGGCGTCCTCGATGCCGAGCTCCCATGCTTCCTCGGCGGTTCCGAGACGATAGAGATCGAAATGCCAGATCGCGGGGCCGCCGGTCATGTAGGTCTGGACCAGGGAAAAGGTCGGGCTCGGCACCTCCTCCCATGGGTCGGCGCGGGCACCGATAAAAGCCCGAGCGAAGCTCGTCTTGCCGACGCCGAGATCGCCCGTCAGCGCGATAATGTCGCCAGGCCGGGCAACCGTCGCGAGCCGCATGGCCAGCGCAGCGGTGGCGGCTTCATCGGGCAGATCGAACGCGCACATCACCCGCCCGTTGTATAGGTTCGCCGGCAATATAAGCAAGATTTGCCCGGGACCATGATCATCTCCCCCCGCCGGAGCCGAGGTTTGGGCCAAATAAGATTGCGGGCGCCGGACGTTGCGGTTTGCCAACTGCAGTTGCGGCGCGGGTTCAGCCGAATCGACGCCGCGGCAGCAGCCCTGTCGGCGGGCCGCCCCAGTGGGGGCAAGACACGTCCGTGCCCGGATTTCGGCGACCTGCTGGGCCACATTTTGCTACGCCGGCGCTGGTTCGGCTTTGGTCGCCTCGGCCACATCGTCGATGCGCCCGGTCGCTTTCTCCGCCGCTGTTGCACGCCCTGCCGGCGGCTCGCGGCTCGCCGGCAGGCGGCAGATGACGCGGGTTCCGCGGCCCAGGGCCGATTCGATTGCCACCGTCCCGCCATGCAGCTCGATCAGGCTCTTGACCAGGGAAAGCCCGAGCCCGGAGCTCGCATGCCGCTTGCCGCGCGTGAATTTCTCGAAAACCCGCAGCTGGTCCGTCGCCGCGATGCCGATCCCGGTATCGGCGACGCTCAGCAGCAAATCGCCGCCAAGGCGTTCGGCCTCTATGCCGATCGTGCCGCCCGGCGGGGTGAATTTGATTGCATTGGAAATCAGGTTGAACAGGGCCTGCTTGAGGCGCCGCTCATCGGCCTCGATGGCGCCGATCTGCGGGGGACAGCGCAAGTTGATTTCGAGGCCCCGGCTGCGCGCGCGCTCGCGGGTCAGATTGCTCACGGCTAGCAGCATTTCCGGAATCTCGACCGGATGCCGCGCCAGCTCCATATAGCCGGCTTCGATTGTCGCCAGATCGAGAATATCGTCGATCAAAGTCATCAATTGATGCGAGCTGTCGAGAATACCGCGACCGTATTCGATTTGGCTCGAGTTGAGCGGCCCGAAATATTGGTTATTCAAAATTTCGGCAAAGCCAATGATCGTACTGAGCGGGGTACGCAATTCGTGCGAGACGCTGGCGATGAACTCGCTCTTGAGGCGCCCCGCGGTCTCGAGCGCCTCGTTACGCTCGCGCAACGCCCGCTCCACCCGGGCGGTGTCGCTGACATCGAGATAAGTCAGCAACACCTCGCCGTCGGGTAGCGGTACGCTCGCGACCTGCAGCACCGAGCCGTCGCGGCGATCGAGCGGACCGCTGCTCAAATTTCGCGTCGTGACTTCGGCGACCACGCCGGCCTTGTAAGCAGCCCAGTCACCCCCGTCGTCGATCAGATTGCGGGTCTTCTCGACGATTTCAGCGATGTGCGGTTCGCCGGCGACATCGGCGGGGGACAATCCCCAGATTGCGCGAAAGGCGGGATTGTGCAGCTTGAGCCGGCCATCGCCGCCGTAGACGGCAATCCCCTCGAATAGATGGTCCAGGGTCGCGCGCTGCACCTGGATCAGGGTGTTGTAGGAGCATTCGAGCGCGAGCCGGTCGCTGACATCATCATACGCAAAAATCAGCCCGCCAAACGGGTGTGGGGACACAGTCAGCTGCAAGGTGCGCCCATCCGGCAGATGAATGAGCTCATGACGCGGCTCGATCAGCGAGGTGAACATTTCGCTGCGTTCGTGTTTGAACGCGCGGAAATCGGCGAATTCGGGAAAGCTACGCGATGCGCGCAACCGGTCGAGTATCTCGCCGAGCGTCGGCTCCGCGGCGAGCCAGGTTGGGTCGAGCGCCCACAATCGGGTAAAGGCGGTATTGAAGAAGCGGAGCCGCTGGTCCGGTCCGAAAATCCCGACCGCCGCAGAAACACCTTCGAGCACGGCAGCATGCGCGCCGAGATGCCGCCGCAGCTCCGCCGCCGCGCTTTCCACGTCGGTTCGGTCGAGGGCATAGCCGATCGTGCCGCCATCGGCGGACGCCGCCTCGCTGACTTCGAGCAGGCGCCGTCGGCCGTCGATCACGAGATGGGTCTTGACCGCGGGAGTGCCGAGAGCGCCAGGCGCGGCCGGTTCCCCGCGACCGGTGCGAACGAGCTCGCGGCCTTCGGCGAGCACGACCTCGCGGCTGGCGCCGAGTGCCGCGGCGTAGTTCCGGTTGCAATCCACGAGGGCACGATCATGGCTGCGCCGCCACACCGGCAGCGCCAGCGTATCGAGCGCCTCGCGCAGCCGTGCCGCTTCATTGCTCGCCTGTTGCGCGGCTTGCACCGCCGCAACACGGCCGCGATCGAGTTCGGCCGCAAGCCGACTGGCAGCGCGCAGCCGGCGCCGACAATCGGACCACAACGCGCCGAAACCGAGAGCGAGCACGGACGCGAGTACGGCGACGCCGTAGATAAACATCCAATCCACCCCTTTGCGATCATCGGTTGCGAGGCCGAGATCAAAACTCCCGATACGGTCATTATGGGGCGAATTCGGAAAAAGAAAAGAGGCTTGTTTCCCTTTTGTGCCAAAAAGTTGCTAATTTGTCCCGAATGCGGGATCAGTAGCGGTAATGCTCGGGTTTGAACGGCCCGGCGCGGTCGAGCCCCAGATAGCCGGCCTGGGCGGGGCTGAGCTTGGTCAGCTTGACCCCGAGCTTTTCGAGATGGAGGGCGGCTACCTTCTCGTCGAGATGCTTGGGCAGCACATAGACCTTGTTCTCGTATTTGCCGTGGTTGGTCCATAGCTCGATCTGAGCCAGCACCTGGTTTGTAAAGGAGGCGCTCATCACAAAGCTCGGATGGCCGGTGGCGCAGCCGAGGTTGACCAGCCGCCCCTTGGCCAAAACGATCAGCCGGCGGCCATCGGGAAAGACCACCTCGTCGACCTGCGGCTTGACTTCCTCCCAGGGATAGTTGCGCAGCGCGTCGATCTGGATCTCGCTGTCGAAATGGCCGATGTTGCAGACGATAGCGCGATCCTTCATCTGGCGCATATGATCGATCGTGATCACGTCGATGTCGCCGGTGGCGGTGACGAAGATGTCGGCGTGGCCGGCCGCCTCCTCCATCGTCGTCACCTGATAGCCCTCCATCGCCGCCTGTAAGGCGCAGATCGGGTCGATCTCGGTGACCATGACGCGAGCGCCCTGGCTCCTGAGGCTCGCGGCCGAGCCCTTGCCGACATTGCCAAAGCCGCAGACCACCGCGAGCTTACCGGCCAGCATCACGTCGGTCGCGCGCTTGATGCCGTCGACCAGGCTCTCGCGGCAGCCGTAGAGATTGTCGAATTTCGACTTGGTGACGCTGTCGTTGACGTTGATCGCCGGGGCCTTCAGCGCCCCTTCGCGCATCATCTCGTAGAGCCGGTTGACCCCGGTGGTGGTCTCCTCCGAGATGCCGCGGACATGGCGTAAGAGATCTGGGTGGCGGTCGTGCAGGACCTTGGTCGCGTCCCCGCCGTCGTCGAGCACCATGTTCGGCGTCCAGCCGTCCGGTCCGCGCAGGGTCTGCGCGATACACCATTCGTATTCGTCCTCGGTCTCGCCCTTCCAAGCGAAGACCGGGATGCCGCCCGCTGCCACCGCCGCGGCCGCGTGGTCCTGGGTCGAGAAGATGTTGCACGAGCTCCAGCGCACCGTGGCGCCGAGATGAATGAGGGTCTCGATCAGCACCGCGGTCTGAATGGTCATGTGCAGGCAGCCGACGATCCGCGCGCCGGCGAGCGGCTTTGCTGCGCCGAACTCCTCGCGCAGGGCCATCAGTCCCGGCATCTCGGTCTCGGCGATCGCAATCTCCCGCCGCCCCCAATCGGCGAGCGCAATATCGGAGACCCTGTAATCGGTGAAGGCGGGCATCGAATCCATTCTCCTGAAGCGGCACGCGCAGCGGTGGCGCATATAGCAGCGCCGCAACCGATCGGCAAGCGGCGGTCGCCCGGGCTGCCCATCACTACCCTGAGCAATCCGAGGGGAATTATCCGGTTGACGTACCACGCGGCATGATGTAGGATAGCCTCAGAGTTGAAAGGCGATCCGAATGTCTGCGACCCGAACCGACCTTCGTAATCCGATCTACCACGACGAAGACGCGGCCCGCGAGCATCTTGAAAGCGTGCTCTGGCCGAATGGTCCGCACTGTCCGCGCTGCGGCGTGACGGGTGATCGCGTTACTAAGCTCGCCGGCAGGAGCACGCGGCCAGGCGTCTACAAGTGCAAGGATTGCCGGAAGCCGTTCAGCGTGACGGTCGGCACCGTTATGGAGCGGTCGCATATCCCGCTGTCGAAATGGGTTCGCGCGGCGCACCTGATGGCGGCCAGCAAGAAGGGCTTTTCCGCGCACGAGCTGCACCGGATTGTCGATACGACCTATGAGGCCGCGTGGTTCATGTTCCACCGGCTGCGCGAGGCCGCTGCGGACCCTTTGCCGGCCCCGATCGGGGGTGAAAACAAGGTGGTTGAAATCGACGAGACATACATCGGCGGCAAAGAGGCGAACAAGCACGCCCGCAAGCGGCGGCATGCGGGCCGCGGCCCGGTCGGCAAGGCAGCCGTCGTCTCTTTGGTCGAGCGTGACGGCGAGACGCGCAGCTTCCACGTCGCCAATGTGACAGCGGCGACGCTGCGGCCGATCATCGTCAAACACGCCAGCCGCAAGTCCTACATGATGACCGATGAGGCGGCGGTTTACCCGTCGATCGGTCGCGAGTTCGCAGGCCACGGCAGCGTCAACCACTCGGCCGAGGAGTACGTCAAGACGGGCGGCTTTCACCATACCAACACGGTTGAAAGCCATTTCGCGCTCTTGAAGCGCGGTGTCTTCGGCACCTTTCACAACATTAGCGAGGCGCACCTGTCGCGCTACCTCGCCGAGTTCGATTTCCGAGCCAATACCCGCGACATGGCGGACGCGGAGCGCGCGGCCTTTTTGCTCGCTTCGGCCAAGGGCAAGCGGCTCCTGTACCGACAGCCTGACTAAGCCGCGAACGGCTAAGCAGCGCCTCCGCGCTTTCCTCCGCTGGCGCGCTTGCCGCGAGTCCGAGTAGCCTTCCCCTTCGCGCGTCGTACTTGCTCGGCAAGCTCGGCGCGCGATTGGGGAGGCGTCTTCAGCAACTTCAGCAGCAGCGCATCGCGCCGCTGCGCGACTTGATCGTCGTCGCTTTCCTGATCGCTCATTGAGGGAGGATAGCACATGGCAACGACATCTGAGCAAGCTGCCCCGGAATTTCACTTTCCAGGAGAGTTTGCCGATTGCATCGCAAACGTCGCGGCCAACTGGTCCGCGTTGGAATATCTGATTAACGCAACGATCTGGGAACTCGCCGACGTGCGCCACTCGCTCGGCGCGTGCATGACGGCGCAGATAACCAGCCTTCACGGCCGGCTTTCCGCTTTACTGGCGTTGATGAAGCTGCGGCAGGCTAATGCTAGACTACTGAAAAAAGTAAACAGGTTCTCTGAACATGTGCACGAGCCGCAGGAACTCCGAAATAGGATTATTCACGATCAGTGGGTGCTCGACCGATTCATCCCACAGCAAATGGGCCGAATCGAGATCATTGCGCCGAAAACACTGACAATGAAGATAAAACCGGTAACGATCTCGGAATTACGCGCAGATTTGGAGAAGATATCGGATTGTCGTTTTGAATTTGCCGCGATTAGATACGAGATTCGGGATGCGCTGCCCACATTGCCACAAATGTCTCGGCGAGAACTATATCCCATAACCGAAACCCTTCCGGCCCCACGAAATCCAGCCAGTGAGAAGACATAGCCTCTCTCCCGGCTTCGATCATCTCCGGCGTTATCTCTATCTTGACGGTTGAGTTGTCGTCGCTTTTCGCACACATAATCTTCCCTCCAGGCAGCGTACCGAGGAGGGAAAGATCACAGTTGACGAAACGTCCGGCCTGTCACGCATTTCTCAAATAACAGGCCGGTTCTGGTACGTCAACCGGATAATTCCCAATCCGAGAGCCGGCGAATGAAAAGATCAGCTGCTGCGATCTAACCGGACCGGTTAGACCGCCCGGAATTTGGAGAAACCGATGGGTCCGGACGCGCCCATCCTCTGTCAACTAACCGAAGCGATTGCCCAGCATCGTCACTGATCAGGAAAAGAAGCCCAAAGCTGGTGAAATCAGCTCAGAATACCTCGGGGATCATCCTGAACGGGTAATCAGTCTCCTTGTAATCGCCGCGGTCTTGTCGGACCGGCAATTTGATCTTCGGGCGCGGCAGCTCTTCGTAGGAAATTTTACTTAGAATGTGGGTAAGAGCGTTCAGCCGCGCTTTCCGTTTGTTATCGGAACGCACCACATACCAGGGCGCCCATGAAGTGTCGGTGGCTAGGAACATCTCGTCCCGTGCTCGTGAATAGTCGAACCAGCGCGAATACGATTTGAGATCCATATCGGATAGCTTCCAGAGTTTGCGCCCGTCATCGATGCGCGCTGCCAATCGCCGCGTCTGTTCTTCGGGACTTACTTCAAGCCAATATTTCAGGAAGACGACACCCGATTCGACGATGACTCTTTCGAACAAAGGTACCATTTGCAGGAAGCGGCTCGCCTGCTCCTCGGTGCAAAAACCCATCACGCGCTCGACGCCGGCTCGGTTGTACCAGCTACGGTCAAAGATTACGACCTCCCCGGCCGCGGGCAGTAGCGGCAGGTAGCGCTGGGCGGGCATTTGCGTCTTCTCTCGCTCGGTCGGCGCGGGGAGCGCCACCACCCGGAATATGCGTGGGCTGACGCGTTCCATCATGGCTTTGATCGTGCCACCCTTCCCCGCGCCGTCGCGCCCCTCGAAGACGATGCAGACCTTCAGGCCGGCGTGCACCACCCACTGTTGGAGTTTAACGAATTCGACATGGAGTCGGGCAAGTTCTCGCTCGTATTCCTTCCGTTTCAGCTTGCCGTCGGCCTCAACCTCGTCGTTCTTGGCATCGGGCATCGGTTCGTCCTCCAATCGGCGTTCGATAACGCAGGCGTGAATTCGATCAATGATCCAAATCAAGGTCCACGGACGGCGGGCCGGCGCAATTTGAATTGCCGCATATTCGGGAAACGCCTGACATGTACCAGAATGCCGCTACCCTGGCCGCCTTTCTCCTGATTTACAGCGCGGTCGCGGGGCGGGTCGAGCGGTCGTGGCTCAGTGGGCCGATCGTGTTTACGGCGGCCGGCTTGCTGCTGGGGCCGTATGGGCTCGGCGTGGTTCGGCTCAACCTTGGCGCCGGCGGGTTGCGCACCCTGGCGGAGCTGACCCTCGCGATGGTTTTATTTACCGATGCCGCCAACGCAGATTTTGACGTCGTCAGGCGAAGCATCGGTATTCCCGAACGGCTGCTGCTGATCGGGCTGCCGCTGACGATCGTGCTCGGCTTCCTAGCGGCCATTATCGTGCTTCCCGGGATCGCACCGCTGGAAATGGCGTTGCTTGCGGCGATGCTCGCCCCGACCGACGCGGCGCTCGGCAAACCCGTCGTCGCCAACCCCTCCGTCCCCGCGGTATTGCGCGAGGCGCTCAACCTGGAGAGCGGCCTCAATGACGGTATCTGCGTGCCGATTGTCGTGCTGCTGCTGGGTCTCGCCGTCGAGACCCAGATCGAGCATGCGACAATGCTCCATGCCGTAAGGGTGGTCGTCGAAGAGCTCGGTATCGGGGCATTGGTAGGCCTCGTGCTGACCTGGTTGACCACCTTAATGCTGCGCTTCGCCGAGGCGCGCGGGTGGATCAGCGAGCATTGGGTCGAAATCCCGATCGTTGCTCTGGCGGCGGCGTGCTTTGCCGCGGCACAGATGGCGGGCGGCAGCGGATTTATCGCCTGTTTTGTTGGGGGGCTGCTGTTGAGTGGGCTGCGCCAGCGTCACAAAGAAGAGCTGCTCCGCGGCGCCGTCGCCACCGGGGAGGCCCTGGCGCTGTTGACCTGGATCGCGTTCGGGGTCGGGGCGCTCGGCCAAATTATCGGGCGACTCACCTGGTCGGCGCTGCTGTACGCCCTCTTGAGCCTGACGGTGATCCGGATGGCTCCGGTACTGCTATGTCTCGCCGGCACCGGGATGCGCTTGGCTGATAAGTTGTTCGTCGCTTGGTTCGGTCCGCGCGGGCTTGCGACGATCGTGTTCGGGGTCATCGTCTTTAACGAAAAGCTTCCCGGCAACGACACGGTCATCGCAGTGGCCGGCGGCACCGTGCTGTTGAGCGTCATCGCTCACGGCATCAGCGCCAATCCGCTGGTCAAGGCGATCGCCCGCCGCAGGACCGACCAGACGGCCACGGCAAAGCGCGCCTGAGCACCTGCCAGCGGGCGGTGCCCTCGCATTCGGCAACCTCGGAGACCTGAACCTCGATCTCGCCGCGTGTGGCGATGCGGGAACGAGCTCCATCACAATCCCGCAGTGCTCCGCGTCTCGGGGCGACGGCGGGTAGCGTCCTGAGATGGCATTGCTTTAGTCAGATGGCGCGTTCTCCTATTTTTGCGGGAAATGTGAAGCAGCTCACATACGGTTCGCGACACTGCAGAGTATTTGTAAGAGATGGGCTCGCAAGAACGGCTAAAGAGGGAGAATACGATGGCCGACATCTTTTCCGAGGTTGCCCATGGGCAAGGCGTCAGCCGACCGGCGGGTCAGATGATAACGCAGGACCAAGGAACCGGCGGCGTGGGACCTGTTACACCCATCGTCTCGATTATCGGGCTCAGCGAGTTCCAATTTGATTTTTTCAACGAAGGCGGGGCAAACAATCTGAAACCCGGACGGCCGACAACGCAAACAGTGTCTTATACGGCTCCAGGCGGCGCACCGGGTTTCGTGTGTTTACGCTCGATTGTCGGTGCGTTCGTGACGGACGGTGGCGTGAACCTGACCGAGCGGCCGTTAGGCGAGTTCGCGGTTAATGTATTCTTCGCAGGGCCAGATCGCCTTTCTTGCTCAATCATATTGAGTGACTCGAACGGCGACGATCCCGTGAGAGTGATCGTTCGCGGACTTATCGTCTTCTTCCGCTAGCCAAGCCTCGACAACTGACCACTAAGTACCGAGCTGCACCACCCTGAGCGCCGAGGCTCAGGGCCAACCCCTGGCGCCGCACATGCAACTTCAGGCAGAAAGCATTCGGATTCTGCAGCCACATTTGGCCCCTACCCGGACTCGCCGCTACCCGAGGGATGGGGGTGCGCTCTGCGCAACGCACCGACGAAGAGCATGCCCGGCACCATCAGCGTCGCGACCAGCCCGCCGGTCTACCGGCGGAAAAAATGAACAATATCGGAATCTCGTTTTGGAAGGTTCTCGAAAGTCGCATCCCTAAATAATCCGAATTTGGAAGATTCACCGCGAGATATTAACCGATCATTGAGTGACCCTATTTCCGGATGATGAAGAAACCGATATCGCCTGGCATGTCTCCGGGTATCCTCGGCCTTGAGGCCAAAGCCGAGTGGCTACAGGTGATCGCGCCAGAATTCAATCGGGCTCGGAGTTGTTGATGGCACGGCCGCGATCGGTGCGCAAAGCTGGTAATGGGGCGCCCGAACGCGGCTAGAGCGAAGTCCAAGCCGACCGCTTTCCGAATGCATCAACAGTTGCATCAGTTGCTCCGCTGTCCGCGCGGGCGGTTTTTGAAACTCGTCCATCACCGCCTTTTGCTTTTCTTGCTGCTCCCGCATGCGGCGGACAACAGATTGTCTCGCGACTGCGAGACTGGCTGTCACGGCGCGACTTCGAGAGTCTCCACGGGCGGCACAGGATCGCCTCGCCACCATTTGCTTCGTCGTCGGCAAAGACAGCCGTGGCACGTGAAGCAGCCGCGGTTGGAGCGATTGCCATGGACAAAACATTGCGCGCCTTCAGGCGCGCAGAACGTGGTCCTGACGAGGTTCGCTCAGCGGGACGGCGAGCCGCCTCAGCCGGAGGCTCCGTCGGAGCGGAGCTTAGTTTTTCGGGTTGAGCTTCCGTGCCTTGCGACGAGCGAAGCCGAGCCCAGCAAGGCCGACACCGAGCAGAGCCAAGGTGGTGGGCTCGGGCACGTCGGACTGGAACTTGGCGGTGATGTTGGTATTGGAGAAATCGAAGGGGATATTGGTTTCATTGACGAAAGGCTGGGTGGCAACGATGCCCGCGGCGTTCAGGTCCGCTATGGTGAGCGGTATCTCTTGGCCGGTGTTGGGGTTAGTAGCGTCGGAGATGACGGTCCCATCAAGGTGGCCAAAACCGTTGCTATCCTGCGTGTAAGTAAAATGGAGAACGTCGCTGACGGCGGTGGTGCCATTCTCTGTGGGGTCCTGGGGGTTGATAAAGAAAATGGTTTCGTTTTCGGCAACTATCGGGGCGCCGAGGATCCATGTCCCGCTGAAATCGTTCTCGGCAGCACCATCAATAGCGTTCACGCCAAGGAAGGCATTTTCTGAGACCGATGTTGTTGTGGGGTTATTCCGGCCGCTCTGGATAGTGACGCTATTGAGCTGAAAACTCCCTTCGAAGTCGTTTGCACTGATGGCAAAATTCGGCTCGGGGCTGCCGCATAATGGAGAATCGCAGATGAACACGGCCGCCGCATTCACTGGCTGAGCCGCTATCAACGCGATGCCGATCGCTGTCAGGCTGCCTATTGTAAGTTGCTTCATCATCGCTCCTTCTCCTCGCCTATGGGTATCATGAGAAGCGTCGTGATACCTCTCCAAGCCAAGCAAATATCATGCCAATTGAACAAATCAAGTTTATTCAAAAGGTTATATCCTACATCGACAAGCAGTTGTAATGAATTCCGACAGCCGCTACGACTGTGGAAAGGGTTAAGAGCCATTAACCGTTTGATTCAATATACTTTAAATAAATCTGAGCGCTGTAAGATCTTCCGACGCTCTGGAAAGACTTCCGACGCTCGGGCTGGCCATTTTTTTCCACACCCGAAGGCCTATGGAAGGGCGTCGCGGCGCGCGAATGCCCGCATGAAGGTGTCTACCGCACCCTCGACAACTTCGCGGATGCTGGGATGACCGGCCGCGGCATCGAGACGCAACAGGTGGCGCAGCTGGATCTCGCCGCGCACCAGCCCGACAAACTGCTCGGCGGCGAGCCTGGTGTCTGGCATCGCGAGCGAGCCGATGGCGGCGGCGCTGCTGAGAAAGGCTTCGATCTGAGCCAGGTTGCGCTCGGGGCCGGCCCGCCAGAACACCTCGCCCAAGGCCGGAAAGCGGCTGACCTCACCGAGGATGATGCGATGCAGCGCGATCGCGTCGGGTGACAGCAGGAGATCGAGAAAGCGGCGGCCGAGTGTCGCCAGCGCGGCGCGGACATCGGCGGGGTCGAGTTCGCCGACCGAGAGCCCGGCAAAGCGGCGCTCGCATTCGCGCCCGATCACCGCGCCGAACAGTTCCTCCTTGCCGGCGAAATGCGCATAGACGGTGGCTTTCGACACGCCGGCCTCGCGCGCGATCGTGTCCATGCTGACCGCGCCAAAGCCGCTCGCCAGAAAGCTCCGTTTGGCCGCAGCGAGGATGCTCTCGGCCTTGCCGACCGGCGCCTCGTTGCGCTCGCCGCCGTCGCTCGCCCGGTTGCCGTCCTGCGTTGCCGTCTCCCGCTTTCGTCCGCCGCCGGCCCGCCGACTATCGGCGCGCGAACTTGACAAACTTAGCAGAAGCCCTACTTTGCACGCAACAGTGAACTGAACGGTTCAGTTTAGGCGAGGATGCGCAACAAGATCGTGATCGCCGCGGTGCTGCTGGTCTTGGCGCTGGGCGGCTATGGCGGCTGGTATTGGTGGACCGACTGGCGCTTTTTCGAGTTGACCGACGATGCTTATATCGCCAGCGATGTGTCGGTGATCAGCCCGAAGGTCGAAGGCTACATCAAGGAAGTCCGGGTCCGCGAAAACCAGGCCGTCAAAAAGGGTGCTGTGCTGTTCGTCATCGACCACAGCGACTTTGCCGCCAAGGTGGCCCAGAACCAGGCGGCGGTGGCGACCGAAGAAGCGGCGGTAGCGACCTTTGACAGCCGGCTCGATTTGCAGCAGGCGATGATCGCGCAGGCTCAGGCAACTCTGCAATCCGCCGAGGCCGATCTGGTGCGCACTCAGCAAGATTACCAGCGCTACAGCCTATTGATGAGCAGCGACTACGCTAGCCGGCAGCGCTTCGACCAGGCCAAGGCCGATCTGCGCAAGGCCGAGGCCGAAACCGCCAAGAGCGAGGCGGCGCTGGCCGCGGCCAAGAGCCAGGTCGGGGTGCTGCAGTCGCAGCGCAAGGAGGAGCAGGCGCGGCTGGCCCAGGCGCGCGCCAACCTCGTGCTGGCCCAGGACGACCTCGACAACACGACGATCCGCGCGCCAATCTCCGGCGTCGTCGGCAATCGCGCCGGCCAGATCGGGCAATATGTAAAGCCGGGCACCGAGTTGGCCTCGCTGGTGCCGCTGCCGCGGGTGTATGTCACCGCCAATTTCAAGGAGACGCAGCTGACCCGGATGCGGCCGGGGCAGCGCGCCGAGGTTGCGGTCGACGCCTATCCGGACCACCCGCTCGACGGCCGGATCGACAGCTTCGCCCCAGGCAGCGGGGCCCAGTTCAGCCTGCTGCCGCCCGACAACGCGACCGGCAACTTTACCAAGATCGTGCAGCGCGTGCCGGTGCGCATCGCCCTGCCGCGGCAAGACCCGCTGGCCCGCCTGCTGCGCCCCGGGCTCTCGGTCACGGTCAGCGTCGACACCCGCCAGAAGGGCGAGGCGACCGCCGCTGGCGGCATCGTCGGAGCGGCCCTGGCCGAGCCGGCCTCTCCGGAGGCGGTCGTCGCGCGATGAGTTGGGCGCCGGCATTGCGGCGCGCGGCGGGAGTCGCGCGCCCGGCGCCGATCGCTCCGGCCACACCGCCGAGGCCCGCTCCAGCGGCGCCGCCGCCGGCCGATACCGGGGCGCTACCGCAACCGATGCTGCGTGACTGGGTCGGTGTATTGGCGATGGCGGTCGGCCTGTTCATGGCGATCATGGACGTCCAGATCGTCACCAGCTCGCTGACCCAGATCCAGGGCGGGCTGTCAGCCAGCGCCGATGAGATCGCCTGGGTACAGACCGCCTACCTGATCGCCGATGTCGTGATGGTGCCGCTGTCGGGGATGCTGGCGCGGATCGTGTCGACCCGCAACCTCTTCGTCATCGCGACGCTCGGCTTCACGACGGCGAGCGCGCTGTGCGCCACCGCAACTAGCCTCAACCAGATGATCGCTTATCGCGCGATGCAGGGGTTCTGCGGCGGGGCGATCACGCCGAGTGTCTTTCCGGTCGTCTATACCCGGTTCCGCGGGGAAAACCTGACGCGGTTGATGGTCATGATCTCGGTCATCCTGAACCTGTCTTCGACCCTGGGTCCGACGATCGGCGGTTATTTGACCGACACGCTCTCCTGGCACTGGTTGTTTCTTGTCAACATCATTCCCGGCGTTGTTGTCGCCACGGTGGTTTGGCTGTGCATCGACATCGACCGCCCCGACTTCTCGCTGCTGCGCAATTTCGATGTCATCGGCCTCGTATTGATGGCAGCGTTTCTCGCCTGTCTCGAATACGCGCTCGAAGAAGGACCGCGGTGGGACTGGCTCGACGACGACACGATCCGCGCCGCTGTCTTCGTGTCCGGGGTGGGTGCGTCGTTGTTCTTCTGGCGGGTGCTGACCTACCGCCAGCCGATCGTCGACTTGCGGGCGTTCGCCAACCGCAATTTCGCGATGGGCTCATTTTATACCTTCCTCGTCGGCACCGGCATGTACAGCACGACCTATCTGATCCCGCTTTTTCTGGCGCAGGTGCGCGGATTCAACGCGCTCCAGATCGGCGAAACGGTGTTTGTCGCCGGGATCGCGCAGATGGCGATGTCGCCATTCACGACACAGATCGCCAAGCGGCTCGATTTGCGGCTGATGCTGGCGATCGGCTTGACGCTCTTCGCCTACGCGATGTACCTGACCGCCAACCTCACCAGCCAGACGAGCTTTGGCGAGCTTCTGGTGCCGCAAGCAGTGCGCGGCGTGGCGCTGATGTTTTGCTATCTGCCGGCCAACATGATCGCGCTCGGCTCGATCTCGACCGACAAGATGAAAAACGCTTCCGGGCTTTACGGCCTGACGCGCGACCTCGGCGGCGCCATTGCGCTGGCGACGGTCGGGACCCTGATGAATTGGCGGCTCGATTTCCACTGGAACCGGCTGATCGAGGACATCAACCCGGCGCGCCCGGCGGTGCAGCAATTCATCGCCGCCCAGACCAACCGGCTCGGCTCGCTGATCCCGGGCGACGCGCATCAGGCCGCCACCACGCTGCTTGGCAGCATGGTCCACCGCGAGGCGCTGGTCTTGACCTACAACGATCTGCTTTTGCTGATCGGCGGGTTCTTCGTCTTTGGTCTGATGCTGATGCCGCTGGTTCGCCGCCCACGCTCGCTGTTCGCCGCCGGCCGGCACTGATCCACACCCGCTCTCCCCGATCGCGGGGGAGGGATGGGTCGGGGGTCAGCGCCCGTGGAGCCAGTCTTCGACGAGGCGGCGGGCGATCGAATCGGGGCGCGGCAGGCGGAAATCGTCGCCGTCGACATGGGCGAGGAGCCAGCCGCGCTCAACCCAGCGCGCATCCTCCAATTCGCCGTAATCGACGGTGATCTCGGTGGTCAGCGCCTCGGCGTGGAACCCCAGCATGATGTTGGCCGGGAACGGCCAGGGCTGCGAAGAGTGGTAATCGACGGCGCCGACCTCGATCCCGCTCTCCTCGAGCACCTCGCGCGCGACCGCCTCTTCGAGGCTCTCGCCCGGCTCGACAAAGCCGGCGAGCGTCGAGTACATGCCTGGCGGGAAATGCCGCGAACGGCCCATCAGCGCCTGCTCGCCCCGCGTCACCAGCATGATCACCGCCGGATCAGTGCGCGGGAAATGCATCGTGTTGCAGGCGGGATCAGTACAGCGCCGCACATGCCCGGCCTCCTCGCTCAGGGTCGGGCTGCCGCACAGCCCGCAAAAGCGGTGGCGCGCATGCCAGACCATGATGGCGCGAGCCAGGGCCAGCAGGGCTGCCTCGCGCGGGTCGAGCCGGCCGCCCAACTGGCGCAGATCGGCAAAGCGCAGTCCCGCAGCGGCGATCCCGCCCTCCTCCACGCCGCTCGCCGCAAGCGCCGGTGAGCGCAGCATGTCGAGCGGCGCCTCGGCCGCCGACAGATCGAGCGCGAAATGCGCACGCTCCTCGACCACGCCGATAAACACCACTTCGCCGCGGACGAGACGCGCCTCGGCGGAGCCGGCCTCGCCGATCAGCTGGCCGAGCGCGCTGCCGCTCAGCACCACCGCGCGCGGCTCGCCGCCATCGCTCTCAACGACCAAATTCTGGTTGCGCCAGACCGGGACAAAGAGGCTCGCCCGATCGGCCAGCCGCTCGCCGATCCAGCCGCGGTCGCGACGCCGCAGCCCGGCCCGCTCGAAGCCCGGTGCGGCATAATAATTGTGCGCTCTCATCGGGCCGAGAGTGGCACATCGCGCCGCGCCGCGGCAAGCCGCCACCGCCTGCGCATGGGAAGCTTACCCTTGTCGGCGACGACGACTCCATCATGCGGATGTAAACGCAACACTACTTCGCCCACGTACAATCTATTCCTCGGCTTTATGTGCCTCGCGCCAATTCTGTAGATTCTGCATTACCTGGCTCTTAATGCCCGCCTCTGCGGCATCTCTGCCTCTCAATCCTTTTAAGCTGACTGCGATGTCGGCAAGGAGTCGTTCGATGGTATGACGGTTGCTTGCGCCCATCCGCTGAGACAAATATACCGTCAGAAGTTTCGTCACCAATAGACACAGCACTATTGGTTTTTTTCAGACTTGATGATATTCTCAAGTTCCTCCAACGCCCTTGACCGAGACCCATTTTCTGCCGGGTTCGCAAATCCGAGATCAGTCAATAAAAATACAAGAAACAGTTGCGTCACTGGCTCGGTATGAAATCCAGTTCGTGACAACTCATCGAAAATAGGTAGTAGTTTTTTCGGTTCCAAGCGCCTCTCGGACTGCCGTGCTGATGGAAATTGGGAATACTACTTTGAACAAAAACTCAAGTGTTTCTTTCTGCTTTCCTGTTAATTCGTTGATCCTCCCTCTCATGCCCAATGGCACATTCTCTCCTACAATCACGCCGATCGCCTCGGCCACCCAAACGACCATGCGAGTCCAACCCCGCAACGCAATCACCACGGCATCTCTCTTCAGAGTCTTACTATCCACGAGTTCAGAGTTCCGCGTGACCTTGCTCGACAGCACGATCGTTGAGAATAGACGACGAACCTGATTACTATGCTCCTCCACCTCACTTCTCGACTTTCCGCGCTCCACGTCGGAGGCAGCCCGCGTTGCAACCCGATCATCGTCATGCAAGTCCAAAATCCGCTCGACGTCATCGTCTGTGACAGGCGGATCGTTCGTCAAATCTACGAACTCTGTTCCGATATCTTCCGCAGAGGCAAGCTTTAGCCTAAGGTGACTCCAGTCGCTTAGCCCGATGTTCTCGCTCGATCCCTCCCAGAGTGCGCCTGCCCGCTCCATAAGCATTCGTACAATCGTCTCGTCCGTGCGACGCAGCCCAGTGTAAATATCAATTTCCCGGGCGAATTCCAGATACACGCCTTCCGAAAGTACCTTCCCGCAGAAGTCGACGTCCTCGATCATGTATTAGGCCGTGAAGTACTTGCGAAGACATCGATACCTAAACCCGACAGCGACTGCAGCCGGCGTGCTTTGTTGATCGTGGATTATCGGGTGGCCCTCTGCCAGGATACCCGTTTCTATCAGTTCCTCGACGAGACGTAGTGCGTCGTAGCTCCACCCGCGGCTCATGATGAATTCGATCGCAAATGTGACGAGTTCATTTTTTCCTAGGGAATAGGTCCTATCGGAGACCATCTTTGTTCGCGAGCGCAGCCAAAAAATACTCCTTGATCCGGAAATCCACTGCACTACGAGAGAGGTCAAAAAGATTTGATTTATCGAGTATTGCTTCCACGAAACGTTGCAACAGCGTAGCTTCATTTACCGCTGTTCTTTCTCCCTGGCGTTCTAGGCTCCACAATATAATTGAAATAACACAGGGTGTCCGCGCCAAGTGATATGTGTTGAGTCTGCTCAAGATTAGGTCGACGGTCCCCGACGTGAATCTGCCCGAAGGCTCAAGCCATCGGCGTGCAAGATCTCTGCATTCCTGTCGAAGCCTTGTAACCACTCCATCGGGTGATGGAATATGGCGACTCTCAGATCTGCGTCACCGATATCCTTTAGGCATTCGTTTAGGCAGTACTCACCCATGAGAAGCCTATGCCGATCAACGTCATTAGGCTCACCAGTGGAGAGCCAAGACGTGTTAACGCTCGCGATACCAATTTGTTTCGTACAAGTTTGTATTTTGAAAGTAGCAAAAAATGCCGTTGAACGTATTATATGGGATAAGCCAAACTCCATTGCGAAATCGTGGTACTTATGGAGCCGGGTGAAATATGGTAGCTCAGTTGAAGCGTGGAGATTTTGTTCTATAAAACTATTTAGTTTATCTCGATCAAGTCAAATGTTCTCGCATGCCGGTATTTGTTACCGGATCTGTTCGCACACAAATTCGCGAAATGTCGTGATTACCAGGGGTAAGAATCAGCGAGTTGGGGGTAAGACCGGTTGCTCCCAACACCGGAGAAAGCAGATGCTGCTTCGCGATCTCAAAATTGTATGCGTCGTCCACTGACTGCACCAGATCGCCGGAGAAAACGATCAGGTCGGGCTTAAGATCATGAGCGACTCTCATGCGCTCCAGATCGCGCAATAGCGCTCCGACTACAATGTCAATCTACTTGACGTTGTCGCGCGACACGTGTGCATCTGATAGATGGAGGATGGAAATGGGCATACGCCTTTGAGCCTGTCCCGCGTTGATTGTATAAGCATCTAATAGCATGACCCCCCCCGCCGCGCCCACTCGAGTTTTCGAACGCTTTCGAAGCTTGCCTCGGAGACGGCGGCGGCTGATATAGTGGTGCGGGAGCCCGGAGGCGGACAGGCCTCTCGCCAACCCGGTCAGGTCCGGAAGGAAGCAGCCGTAACGAGTGCCGGCCTGGGTCGTTCACCCGGTCTCCCACCCTCGACCCGTGGTTTTCGAACATGAGCGATCCGGCCGGCGCCTATCGCGTCCTCGCCCGCAAATACCGCCCGCAGAGCTTTGCCGAGCTGATCGGGCAGGAGGCGATGGTGCGCACGCTGTCGAACGCGATCGCCAGCGGCCGGGTGGCCCACGCCTTTATCCTGACCGGGGTGCGCGGGGTCGGCAAGACCACGACCGCGCGGATCATTGCCCGCGGCTTGAACTGCATCGGCCGCGACGGCGCCGGCGGGCCGACCATCGAGCCCTGCGGGGAATGCCTCCATTGCCGCGCCATCGCCGAGGACCGCCATGTCGATGTGATCGAGATGGACGCGGCCTCGCACGCCGGGGTCGGCGAGATCCGCGACCTGACCGACGGGGTGCGCTATCGGCCGGTCTCGGCGCGCACCAAGATCTACATCATCGACGAAGTGCACATGCTCTCGAAGCAGGCCTTCGACGCGCTCCTAAAAACGCTCGAAGAGCCGCCACCGGCCACGGTTTTCGTGCTGGCGACGACCGAGATCCACAAGGTGCCGGTGACCGTGCTGTCGCGCTGCCAGCGCTTTGCGCTGCGCCGGGTTCCGGTCGAGCTGCTGGTCGAGCACTATCGCCGCGTCGCCGAGGCCGAGATAGTCGAGGCCGAGCCCGAGGCCTTGGCCCTGATCGCGCGCGCCGCCGACGGCTCGGTGCGCGACGGCCTCTCGCTGCTCGACCAGGCGATCGCCCTCGCCGGCGGCCGGGTCACCGAGACCTCGGTTCGCGACATGCTCGGGATCGCCGATCGCAGCCAGGTTTTCGAGCTGCTCGAAAGCGTGCTGAAGGGCGAGGCGGCGGCGGCGCTCGACCGGCTCGACCGCCTCTATCAGGAGGGCGCCGATCCGCTGCTGGTGATGCAGGATCTGCTCGAGCTCGGCCATTTTCTGACCCGCCTCAAGCTGGC
Organism: uncultured Alphaproteobacteria bacterium; assembly: GCA_963755435.1. GTDB lineage: Bacteria > Pseudomonadota > Alphaproteobacteria > ATCC43930 > CGMCC-115725 > AP-15. The sequence goes on along the minus strand of CAVWJX010000003.1, from coordinate 521,346 downwards.
GCCCGATGCCGGCCTCGGCGACCCGATCCTCGAAGGCGATCGCGAGCGCGCTCGGCCGCTGGCCGAGCGGCTGTCGATGCCGGCGCTCGTCCGCCTGTGGCAGATGCTGCTGAAGGGCCTGGCCGAGGTGCAGGCGGCACCCTCGCCGATCCAGGCGGCCGAAATGGTGCTGGTGCGCCTTGCCTATGTCGCCGATCTGCCGGCCCCGGCCGAGCTGGTACGCAGCTTGACCTGCAGCGCCGGGAGCGATGCCGCCAGCGAGGCTGGTCGGGCTCGCGCCGCCCCACCTGCCGGCCCGGCGACCGGCGGCGGACGCGCTGCGATGCCGCTGTCGCGTCAGCTGGACCCGCCGGTGGCAATCGCCTCGTCGGCATCGGCCGGCCGCAGTCCGTTGCGGGCGCCGATTGAAGTTCCCGAGCCGCGCGCCGAGGCCGCACCGGTTCCGCCTCGGGACCCGATGCCGCAGAGCTTCGCCGAGGTGCTTTCCCTATGCGAGCAGCGGCGCGAGCCGGTGATCCGCGCGCACCTCGCCGCGCACTGCCATCTCGTCCATTTTGAGCCGGGGCGGATCGAGTTGCGCCCGGCCGACGGCGCCCCGCGCGACCTCGCCAACCGGCTCGGCCAGCGGCTCGGCGAGTGGACCGGGACGCGCTGGCTGATCGCGATCTCCGAGGCCGAGGGCGAACCGACCCTGCGCCAGCAGGAAGCCTCGCACGACCGCGCGCTGCGGAACGAGGTGGCCCGGCACCCGTTGGTTCAGGCGGTGCTGGAAACCTTTCCCGGTGCTACCATCGCCGCGGTGCGCGAGCGCTTTGCCGCCGCCGCCGAACCCGAAGCGGACACCGACGAGGCCAACCCCGAAGCGGACAACCCGGACGAGGCCAACCCGTAAAAGGACAGATCATGAAAAACATCGGTCAGCTGATGAAGCAGGCGCAGGCCATGCAGGAAAAGATGGCCGAGATGCAGGCCCAGCTCGAAGCCGTCGAGATGACCGGGGTCGCTGGCGGCGGCATGGTCAGCTTGATCCTGAACGGCAAGAGCGACGTCAAGAGCGTCAGGATCGACAAGTCGCTGCTCGATCCGGCCGAGGTCGAAGTGCTGGAAGATCTGATCGTCGCCGCCTTTGCCGACGCCCGGCGCAAGGTCGCCGCCTATTCGGAGGAGGAGATGCAGAAGCTGACCGGCGGCCTGTCGCTGCCGGGAGGCATGAAGCTGCCGTTCTGACCACTTGTCCGCCGAACTCGACGCGCTGATCCAGCTGCTCGCCAGATTGCCGGGGCTTGGGCCCCGCTCGGCGCGGCGCGCGGCCCTCCACCTGATCAAGCGACGCGAAAGCCTGCTCGACCCGCTGGCTGCGGCGCTGGCGCGGGCGGCCGAGGCGATCCGCCCGTGCCCGGTCTGCGGCAATCTCGACACCATCGAGCCGTGCGCGATCTGCCGCGACCCGGCCCGCGACGGCGGCGTCATCTGCGTCGTCGAGGATTTGGCCGATCTCTGGGCGCTCGAGCGCACCGGCGCCTTTCGCGGCCGCTATCACGTGCTGGGCGGAACGCTCTCGGCGCTCGACGGCGTCGGCCCCGAAGACCTCTCCATCGATCGGCTGCTGGCCCGCCTCGAACCCGGCCAGGAGCTGATTTTGGCGCTCAACGCGACCGTCGAAGGCCAGACCACTGCGCATTATCTGGCCGACCGTGTCGCCGGCCGCGACGTCAAGCTCACCCGCCTGGCCCAAGGCGTCCCGATCGGCGGCGAACTCGACTATCTCGACGACGGCACCCTGACCGCCGCCCTGAAGGCGCGCCGCGCGCTATAGCCAGTCCCATCGCGCCACAACATCGAGAAAGAGACGCAAAACGGCCCGAGGCGTTTGATCGCCTATTCCATAAGATGGCGCCTCAATCGGACCGGGATGATGGTCTTCTTACTCATGAAGTCTCTCGGCGAGATCGCACATAAAGTCCCGCGTACTTCGGAATATCGCCTCCGCTTTTTCCTCCTCGTACCGCTCTCTGACGTGCACGGCATGGTTGCGCCACGCATCTTTAAGAACCCGAAAATGTACTGCCGCCTCAGAATAGAATTGTTGATCTACTTTCCAACCAATTCCATGCGTCGCGGACGATAGAGATCTGATTTGTTTCTCAATTTGATCGATAATCGTGTTCCAGTTTGTGTTCGCGAACGGTACGGATAAGGCTTGGGCGAGACTGCTTAAGCCAATTTCCAAAATGCGCATTAGGTGCGAAACGCACGCCGTTGCCCTACGTAGCGCCAAGCATTTCCCGGCTTCTTCGATGTCATGCGCGGCGCTGCGAAAATGAGTGTTTACTCGATCGCCGAACAGCGGCTCTGGAGGATCAAAAAACCTCCACTTTGTCGGGGTTGAGTATGAGGCAATATGTTTCATGCAGTTCGTCGATTATCCGCTGCATGAGATTGCCGAGTTGGTTGCAAACATTCTCTGTCAATTGCGTCTGCGTGGCGGTGAGGGCCAGAATGATCCTATCGACTTGAATGATCGAAAACCGCAGCCCGAGGCTTTCGAGATCGTGGCGTACTAACTGAAGCTGCGAGATTATCTTTGGTGCCATACCGCCGATCGGCATCTGCGAACCAGCGTCCAAATAACGGATCGCGAAATACAGACCGTAGGAGTTGATATAGAGTTCCTGACTATCGAATCTGCGCATGTTGCACCACAGCGTCTCGACGCCAAACGGCAATCCGGGTTGCTACCCAAATGCGAGCGACGATAGAATCATGTTATCGCACCCTGCTTTTAATTGGTACGCAGATTCAATATCTCTCAAGCTCGCCCAAGACGAACCAGAAACAAAATTGTTGGCCCGCTGCGTTCTCAGAACCAGTGCGCCTTGTCGACGAGGTTGCGCAGGGGTTGGCCGGCGAGGAAGCGACGGCAATTGTCGAGGATTACCGCGTAGCGGCGTTCGTCGAGGTAGGGGCCGTAGCCGGCGGTGTGCGGGGTCAACAACACGCCGGGCAGGGTCCACAATTTGTGGCCGGCGGGCAGCGGCTCCTCCTCGAACACATCGAGCCCGGCGCCGGCGATTTCGCCCGACCTCGACCGCGGCGGCGAGGTCGTCGAGCCTGGTCGTGCGCCCGCGGCCGATGTTGATGAAGAACGCAGTCTTCTTCATCTCGCGGAAGCGCGCCCGGTTCATGAACCCCTCGGTCTCCGGGGTGTGCGGCACGGTCAGGATCACGAAATCGGCCTGCGGCAACAGCACATCCAACTCGTCGGCGCGATGCAGTTCGGCGACCCCTGGCGGCGTGTCGCGACGACGCTCGTCGACACCCAAAACGCGGATGCCGAAGGCGGCACAAAGCCGCGCGATCTCGCTGCCGATGCCGCCGACGCCGACGATCAGCGCCGTCGCCTCGGGCAGATGGACCACCCCCTCGTTCTGCGCCGGCTTTTTCCATTCGCGGCGCAATTGCTGCGGGATGTAGCGCTGCAGGCCGCGAGCAAAGGCCAGCACAAAGGCCATCACATGGGCGCCGATATGGTCATTGTAGATTTCGCGGAAATTGGTGATCTGGACCGAGTGGGCGATCAGCTCCGGGTAGTAAAAGCCGGCCGGTGGTGCGGCCTGCGGCGCCTGCAGCCATTCGAGACGCTGGGCCTGGCGCAGCAATTCGGGGGGGATGGTGCCAAAGGCGGCCTCGGCGGTGGCGATCGCGCGCTCGGCTTGGGCCCGATCCTCGGCGACGATCACGTCCAACTCGGGCAGCTCGCTGGCGAGGCGAGCACCCCATTCGCGCGTCTTCGCATTCTGCGGCGGCAGCATCAGGAATTGCGTCGGCATGGCGGGATCCTCCTTCGGGCAAGACTGGCAGCGACAGCCATCGGCATTGTAGGCTCGGCAGGCGCGAAATTCGCTGGGGAGAAGGCGGGTGAACACAACCGATCGCGGCACGACGGGCGCCACCAACCGCAAGAAGCTGCTGCTGCCGACGACCTTGGCCAAGGCCGGCTGGGCGATCGTCGAGGCGCGCGAGGATGTCGAGGGCGTGCCGTATCAGACGACCGGCCCGAAGGCCGAGCTGCACCGGCTGCTCGAGGATGTGGCCGGGGTGGCCTTGTCGGTGACGCCGTTCAGCGATCCCGAGCTCGACGCCGGGCCAAATCTCGAAGTCGTGGCCCGCATCGGCGTCGGCTATGACGCAGTCGACGTGCCGGCGCTGACCCGCCGCCGCATCCCGCTGATGATCGCCGGCACCGCCAACTCGGTCAGCGTCGCCGAGGCCGGGGTCTATCTGTTGATGAACCTGGCGCGGCGCGGTGCGGCGATGGACCGGCTGGTCAAGGAAGGCCGCTGGCACGACCGCTATCACGAGATGCCGGCCGACCTCTACGGCAAGACCGTGCTGATCGTCGGCTTTGGCAAGATCGGCACCCGATCGGCCAAGCGGTTCGCGGCGATGGAGATGAACGTCCTGGTCTACGACCCCTATATGTATTCGGAGACGATCCGCGGCATGGGCTACGAGCCGGTCGGCGATCTCGACGCCGCGGTGGCGCGCGCCGATTTCATCACGATCCACTGCCCGAAGACGCCGGAGACGGTCGGCCTCTTCGACGCCGCCCGGCTCGGGCAGATGAAGCGCTCCGCCTTCATCGTCAACACCGCGCGCGGCGGCATCATCGACGAAACCGCACTCTACGACGCGCTGAAGGCGAACCGCATCGCCGGCGCCGCCCTCGACGTCTTCGTCGAGGAGCCGACTCCCAGGGACAACCCGCTGCTTAGCCTCGAAAATTTCGTCGCCGCCCCGCATGTCGCCGGGGTCACCCGCGAGGCGGTCGAGCGCATGGCGGTCACCACCGTGCAGAACCTCCTCAGCGTGCTCGACGGCAAGCCCAACCGCGACAACGTCGTCAACCGCGAAGTGCTGGGGTGAGCGACGCGAAATCGCCCTCTTTGCCCTTGCGGGCAGAGAGCGAGGGAACCCGTCGCGCCAGCGCGGGCGAGGGTGAGGTGGTGCCCGCGCGCGCTTTGGGCTCCCTCACCTCACCGCAACCTTCTCCGCCCCCCGGGGGGAAGGGCCGTTCGAGCAGGCGCCGAACATCCAGGTCCTCACTCTGGCCGCGTTGTTCCAGGGTAAGCGCCCGCGGCTTCCACGGATCGACGCCGCAGCGAGGTTCCGCACCGCCGCCCGCGAGAAAGCCGACACGCAGGCCCGCCCGCTCTGAGTAGCCGCCGCCCGCCGCTGCAATGACACTGGCGCGATGCTGCATTGCGGCAGGGATGGGCCCGCCGCCACGGGCCTAACATCACGGGTGCGCCGCGCCGGCGCAGCCTTTGTTCCGGATCGGGGATGGCTGCTCTCACTTCGCTAATGCCGCGCGTTCGCCGCAGCTTCGAACGGGGGCTGGCGCCGCCGCCGCCCTGGGCCTTGCCGGCGGCGATCGGCGCTCTGGCCCTGGCCTTGCGGCTCCACGGGCTCGGCGACAAGCCGTTCTGGCTCGACGAGATCGCGACCCTGCGCCGGGCGACCTCGAGCCTGCACGACCTCGTCGCCGACTCGCTGCGCAACAAGCATTATCCGAGCTATTTCCTGCTGCTGTGGCTGGTGGCCAAATTCGGCACCTCGCAATGGCTGCTGCGCCTGCCCTCGGCGCTGTTCGGGGCGCTTGGCGCCGCCCTCTGCTGCGCCATCGGCAGCCGGGCGGCCGGCCGGCGAAGCGGCCTCATCGCCGGATTATTGATGGCGGCATCGCCGTTCGAGATCCAGTTCGGTCAGGAGGCGCGCTCCTATACCCTGGTCTCCTGCCTGATCCTCGTGGCCCTCTGGGGACTGGTGCGGCTGGCCCAGGATCCGGCCGCGGCGGCCTCGACCTTGCGCCGGGCGGGCGGCTTGCGCGGTGCTTGGCTCGCCTATGGCCTCGGCACCGCGGCGGCGCTCGACGTGCTCAATGTCGCAGTACCCTGGCTCGTTGCCGCCAATCTCGGCGCGGTGGCGATCGCCTGGCGCGCCGGGCGTCACAGAGGCGCCTTCCTGCGCAATTGGGCGATGATCCAGGTTCTGGTAGTCGCCCTCTGGTTGCCCGCCTTCCTCTGGCTCTATTTCGCCAGCCGGGGCGCGGTCTTCTACGGCGCGGGCTGGGCGCCGGCAGCCACCCTGAAGACGATGTGGGCGATCATCGCCCCGGTCTACCTGTTGCGGATTTCGACCTTCATCACCTTCAGGCTCTTGCCCGCCACCGTTCCGGGGCTCGCCGTCGCGGTCGCGGCGATGGCGCTCTGGGGTGCGTGGCGGCTGCGCCGCGATCCGGCGGTGCTGGCGGTTCTCGGCAGTGCCGCGCTGGTGCTGCCGCTGGGGTTGGTGCTGGTCTCGCTGTTCGTACCGGTGATGGTGCCGCGCTATTTCGCGTGGAGTGCCGCACCCTTTTTCATTTTTGCCGGCGCCGGTCTCGGCCGGCTCGCATCGGCACCGCTGGCCGCCGCGGCGGCGGCGCTGGCTGCGGCCTGCCTGATCAACCTCGCCCCCTATTATCGCTTCGAGACCAAGCCGCGCTGGGACCTGGTGGCCAAAGACCTCGCCGCCAATGCCCGGCCGGGCGATGTGGTGCTGCTCGACAACTATTATTCCTATTTCGTGCTGTCGACGTTTGCCGCCCGCACCGGCTTGGCCGATGACGGGGTGGTCTTGACCTGGAAGCTGCCCGAGGCCCTGCGGCTGGCACCCGGCCATCAGCTGTGGGCGGTCTATGGCCGGACCGGACAGGCCGCCAAAAAGCAGACGGCGGAGGCCTTCCGCGACAATCTCGACGGACTGGGCCGGGCAGCCAGCGAAAAGTCGGTGGGCCGCTATATCATCCTGTGGCAGTTTGACGAGCCGACCGCGATCAGCCAGACGGCGCCGTCATCGTCCCACCCGGACGCGCTCGCCGGCGGGGTGGCACGCCCTTAAAAGCTCGCCTCTGTACGAGTTGGGCGAGCATCCGCGCGCGTTGGCGTCGTGCTGGAGGTTACGGCAAATTCACCCCCCGGACATGCCGGCGTCATCCGACGGCCCCATGTCGAGCAAGCACGACAATGGCTTGATATGTAATAATGGAAGATCAAATGATCAAACTGGCGATTGTTGGACTGATCGCGGCAGCGGGTATGGCACTCGCCGGCGGGCCGGCTGCGGCGCTGACCCTGACCGGGCAGCAATATGCCGGGGAGGCGACGGTCAGCCTGCAACAAGCCCGAGCCGCTGCGCTCAAGGCGGTGCCGGGCCGCATTACCGCCGAAGAACTGGAGAAGGAGGCAGGCGCCAGCGGGCTGCGCTATTCGTTCGACGTCAAGGTGGCAGGCAAGACGCACGAGGTCGGGATCGACGCCAAGACCGGAGCGCTCCTCGAAAATTCGATTGAAGGCAAGAACCCCGACTAGGCCGCCTTGGCCCGAGCCTCGGCCTCGAACCGGGAGGCTTGACAGCCAGCGGCTTAGCTGGCGGGATCGCGGCCTTGAATTCCACAGGAGGGTCGGATGGCGCGGGCAAACCGGGTGCGCGAATTGTGGCAGGCGGGCAAGCCCGTCATCAACAGCTGGCTCGGCATTCCGTCGAGCTTCTCGGCCGAGGTCATGGCCCATGCCGGCTGGGACTCGCTGGTCGTCGACATGCAGCACGGCATGATCGACTACCAGATGATGGTGACCATGCTGCAGGGCATCTCGACCACCGAGACGGTGCCGCTGGTGCGGGTGCCGTGGAACGACCCGGCCTATATTCAAAAGGCGCTCGACGCCGGCGCCTACGGCATCGTCTGCCCGATGATCAACAACCGCGCCGAGGCCGAGAAATTCGTCGGCTCGATGCGCTATGCGCCATTGGGCTATCGGAGTTCGGGGCCGATCCGCGCCTCGCTCTATGGCGGCGCCGACTATCACGCCAAGGCCAACGACATCGTCGTCGCCTTTGGCATGATCGAGACGGTCGAAGCCATGAACAACTTGGACGCGATCCTGTCGACCCCCGGCCTCGACGCGGTCTATGTCGGCCCCAGCGATCTGTCGATCTCGATGGGCTACAATCCGGGCGGCGACAAGCCGGACGAGTGGATGATGACGGCGCTGAAAAAAGTCGTCGACGCCTGCAAGCGGCACAAGGTGCAGCCGGGCCTGCATTGCGGCGCGCCGGCCTATGCGCTGAAGGCGATCGAGATGGGCTTCAAATTCGTTACGGTCGGCGGCGACACCCGGTTTGTGACGATGGGCGCGGCTACCGCGGTGCAGGAGATGCGCGGCCAGGCGCCGACGAACCCGGCGCGCGCCGGCAGCTCCAGCCCGTATTGAGCCGCGGCGGCCCTCGCCCGAACCCTCCCCCGCAAGCGGCGGCGCAAACCGCGCTCGGCGCTCGGGCAGGGGCTACGTGACCGAGATCTACATCGACGCCGATGCGTGCCCGGTGCGCGAGGAGGTGTACCGGGTCGCCGGCCGGCTGGGGGTCGGCGTGCTTGTCGTCTCGAACGGGTCGCGGCCGATCCGCCCGCCTGATCTCTCCTATGTGCGCATGGTGCTGGTCGGCGAAGCTGCCGACGCGGCCGATGACTGGATCGCGCTGCGCATCGGCTCGGCCGATGTCTGCGTCACCGCCGATATCCCGCTCGCTGCGCGCTGCCTGGCCAAGGGCGCGCGCGTCGTTCCGCCGACCGGCCGGCCGTTCACCAACGCCAATATCGGCAATGCGCTGGCCGGGCGCGAGATCGCCCGCCACTTGCGCGAGCTCGGCGCCACCGGCAAGGGACCAGCGCCGTTCGCCAAGGCCGATCGCTCGCGGTTCCTGAGCGCGCTCGACAACGCGGTGCAGGCCGCGTTGCGCGGTTAGCCGCCCGGCACACCCTGGGTTTCGACATAGAGCGCATAGACCGACTGGCTCGCCGCCATGAACAGCCGGTTGCGCTTCACCCCGCCAAAGCAGAGATTGGCGCAGCGCTCGGGCAGCATGATCCGGCCGATCATCGTGCCGTCCGGCGCGAAAATGGCGACGCCGTCCTCGGCCTCGCCGCCCGACCAGGCGCACCAAAGATTGCCGTGGATATCGACCCGCATGCCGTCGCTGCCGCCAGGCTCGGCGGCATTGAACTGGCGCCGGTTGACCGCCCGGGCACCGTCGTCGACGACATCGTAGACCTGGACCGAGCGCCGCCCCGGACCCGGCGTGTCGATGACGTAGAGCAACTTTTCGTCGGGTGAAAAGGCGAGGCCGTTCGGCCGCTCCATGTCGCCGATCGCGACCGCCATCTCGCCGGTAGCGGGATCGAGCCGATAGACGCGCAGCGGCAATTCCCAAGGTGCCGTGTGGCCGAGGTAATTGCCGCGGGTGCCGGCCCCATTGTCGCTGAACCAGATCGAACCGTCCGATTTGACCACCACATCGTTCGGCCCGGTCAGCTTCTTGCCGGCGAAGCTTTCCGCCAGCACCGTGACCCTGCCGTCATATTCGGTACGAGTCAGCCGCTGCGCGTCCATCTCGCAGGTGACGAGCCGGCCCTGCCGGTCGCGGGTATTGCCGTTGGCGTAATGCGACGGCCGTCGGAATACCGAAACCGCGCCGGTCTCCTCCTCCCATTTCATGATCCGGTCGTTCGGAATGTCGCTCCACAGCAGAAACCGGCCATCGCCGAACCACACCGGCCCCTCGGTGAAGCGGCAATCGCCGGCGATCCGCTCGATGGCAGCGTTGCCGAGCACCAGCGAGGCGAAGCGCGGGTCGAGGATCTTGATGCCGGGATCGGGATAGCGGACCGGCGTTTCCATGCTCTCCTCCATCAATGAGGCGCGCAACTCCCTCACCCTTACGAATTCGGGCCGCGCTCCATCGACACCGGCTGCCAGCGCTTGAGGTCACCTTTGGCCAAGACCGACGGGTTGACGCACGACATCGGCCATTTGCCGGAGAGTGCGAGCGACAGTTCGAGCCCGACCCGCCGCCGCCGCGCCGGATCGAACCTTGCCGTCGCCGAGGCGACGTGGGCGGTCAGGATCACGTTGTCCATGCGTAAGAGCGGGTTGTTGCCGCCCGGAGGCTCCTTTTCGAGGACGTCGAGCCCGGCCCCGGCGATCAGCCCGTCGTCGAGCGCCTTGATCAGCGCCGCCTCGTCGGTGGTCGGCCCGCGCCCGGTCGAGACATAGATCGCGGTCTTCTTCATCTGGCGGAAAGTGCTCCTCGCGGATCATTCGCTGGGCGCTTTCGGTGGCCGGCGAATGCATCGAGAGGATGTCGGCGCGGGCCAGCAACTCCGGCAGGCTGACCGGTTCGACCCCGCGCTCGGTCATCACCATCTCCTCGATGAACGGATCGTAAGCGATGATGTGCAGGCCGAAGGGCTTGGCCCGCTCGGCGACCGCGCGCGCCACATGGCCAAAGGCAATCAGGCCAAGCGTCATGCCTCTGCAGCCGCGGGATCTTTGAGCAAGGCCGGCCGCCCCTCGGACCAGCGCCCGTCGCGCACCATCCGGTCCTGCTCGATCAGCCGGCGATGGGTGGCGAGGATCAAGGTCATCGCATGGTCGGCGACCTCCTCGATAAAGGTGTCGGGGCAGTTGGTGACCGGGATGCCTTTTTGGGTCGCCGCCTCGACATCGACGGTGTCGACCCCCACACTGCCGAGCGAGATGATCTTGCAGCGCCGCAAGCCGTCGATCATCTTCTTGGTGATCGGCCGGCCCTTGGCGTAGAGCGCGTCGGCGTCCTTCGCGGCATTGACGAACTCGTCCTCCGAGCCGGCCGGGATCTCGAAGATCTCGGCGTCGATCGGCGTCAGCGCCTCCAGCTCGTAGCCATAGCCGCCGCCCGCGACCGTAAAGCTCGCCCCCGCCGGTGTGGCGATCCTGAACTTGGCCAATCTGCCCTCCCGATTTCCGGTAATTGCACGGCGGATCAGACCGTCGGCGAGGCGCCTTGTCAATCGCCGGAGGCGAGGCCCGGCGCCGGCGCCGGCTGCGGCAGCGGGATTAGCGACAGGATCAAGGTGACCACGAACAGGATCGACAAGCCGCCCATCACGCCGACCAGGCGCGCAAAGCCGGGGGCTATGGTCAACGGCGGACCCTGCCCCTGCAGCATGCTCATCAGATACGCGAACATCGCCTGGGTCCCGATATAGCTGACGCCGGTCGTCCCGTTCTGGATCTGCGAGCACAGCCAGATCCCGGCGGGGATCAGCACGATCCATAGGAGGAAATCGTCGCCGACAAAGGCCAGAGCGGCGAGGCCGGCGAGCGCGCCGAGCAGGCAGCCGATCAGCCGGTGCGCCGCGCGCTGGATGATGGCGCGGGTGTCGGATTGCAGGATCGCGGTGGTCGGGATCGACATGACGATGACCGCGGTCACCCCCATCGTCACCGGGCTCACCGGGGCGATCCACCCGGCCAATGCCGGCAGCAGCATGACCGTCACCCCGCCGCGGCAGGCATGGATCACCAGCGGCCACTTGCCGTCGAGCCAGCGCTGCAGCTCGCCGCCAAAGCGGCGCCGCCAGAAGGCCAGCGGCGGCGGCTCGACCAACACCGCGGCCGGCGCCGGCCCGCTTTGCGCCGGCAATGGGCTCAACAGGCATACCACCAGGGAGGCGCCGATGCCGACGCTTACGTCGACCACGCGATCGACCGCGGTTGCAAACGCGCCTTGCGGCGCTTGGAACGACATCAGCAGGATCAGGCAGGCGGTCACCGCGCCGACCAGCCAAGCGTAGCCATAGCGCGAGGTCGCAAAGCCGAACAGGCCGATCACCGACAGCGCGAACAGGCTGAGGCAGAACGGCAGCGACTGGTACACGAACAGCCGCAGTATGGCGAGCGCCGCCATCGCTCCGATGATGCTGCCGGCGACCCGCATGATGGCCCTCAGTAGCGCCACTGCCGGCGCTGCCCGCGTCACCATGAACGCGGTGATCGCCGCCCACCACGGCTCGTTGGAATGGAGCGCCAGCGCGGCGAGCACGGCCAAGGTCACCGACGCCGCCGCCTCCAGCGCCTCCAGTGCGCGCGGGCCGCGCCACTCGAGCGAGCGCAGTTCCGCGGCCAGCGCTCCGGGGACCTCGCGCAGCACCGGGCCGGCCTCAATAGACGATCAGGGCGCGCGCGTCGGCGCCCATATGCAGCACCAGCGCCGGGGGCGAATCCTGCAGGAGCAGGGTCACCGGAAAGCGCCGCTCGAGCCGGATCCAGTCGGTGGTCGGCGCGACATACGGCAATAGGGTGCGCGGCGTCTGCGCCCGGTTGATGCCGCGGGCGATGCCCTGGATCACTGCCCGATGGACATGCCACGGATAGGTGTCAAGCCATACCCACGCGGTGCCGCCGACCCGCATATGGCGGATCACGTTTTCCTTGTAGTTGGCCAGGATGCGCCAGGCATGGGCGTCGACGAGGCCGATCAGCGGCTGGTTCGCCACCGCCTGGTCGCCGACCCGCAAGGTCAGATTGGTGATCGTGCCGTCGGCCGGCGCCAGCACCGTCGTTTGGTCGAGCTGCCATTGCAGATAGGCGATCTGGGCGGTGATCGCCTTGACCGTCGCCTGGTGCAAGACCTGCATCTGCCGCGCCTTGGCCAGCGCCGCCTCATCGTCGGCCAGCGCCGCCTGCGCCGCCTGCTGCCGGGTCGCGGCGTCTTCGAGCGCCTGGCGCGAGACGTAGCCGGCGGCGGCCACCGGCTCGGCGCGGCGCAGATTGTCGCTCGCCAGCCGCGCCTGGTCGATCGCCCCGTCGCGCACCGCCTTCGCCGATTTGACCAGGTCGTGGTCGACCGCGAGCTGCGCCTCGGCCTCGACCCGCTTGGCCGCCTGCTCGGCCAACGCCAGCCGGAACGGCGTCGGGTCGATCTCGGGCCAGCACGGCGCCCTTGGTGACGTTCTGGTTGTCGACGATCGGCACGGCGATGACGCGGCCGGTGATCTGCGGCGCGACAGCGACCAGATCGGAGGTGACGTAGGCGTCGTCGGTATAGGCGAAGACGTAGCTCGCCCCCCAATAGAGCCCCAGCGCCGCCGCCAGGCCCAGCAGCACCAGCAGCACCCGCCGGCGATAGCGCGCGGCGGCGATCTGCCGGGCGCGTTCGGCCGGGTCGAGGCTTGCCCGCGGCCCAGCGGGCGCCGGCCCCCGCGCCAACAACGGCGGCGCCGCGGTTCCGTCGGCTTGCGGCAGGTCTTGCGGGCTGCTATCCGGCATCGGGCACCCCCCCGGCCCCTTGCGTCATGCCCGCACCATTGGGCTCCCCGGGCCGTTCTCGGTGGCGAGGAGTTCGTCACCGTTCCCGGATATTATAGCCCATTCCAGCCCGAATCGCGCGGCCCAGCGGCAAAAATGGCGATGGCGGCTCCCCCGCCATGGGGCAGCCGCCATCGAGCCGGAGATCTGTCGGTTTCTTTTACACAGTCGCTACAGGCGTCCTGCGGCGTCGGCGCACCAGGCCGAGCGCGCCGAGACCGGCGCCGAGCAGGGCGAGCGTCCCCGGCTCGGGCACCTTCTGGTTGCCGGTTCCGGTGTAGATATAGGCCAGCACACCCGGGGTCGTGCCGCTATGGTTGTCATAGGTCGATTCGGACCAGCCGTTCGGGTCGAGCCCTTCCCAGCCGACAAACGCCGCCTGCTGGTTGCCGCCGTCCTGGGTCGGGTCGGGGCTGAAATTGGAAGCGACCGGAAGGCTGTTGAAGGTGCCGGTCATGCTGACGTCAAAATTTCCGACCTGGGCGCAGATCCCGAGGCCGACCGATCCGGGCCCGGTGCAGGCGGCCAAGCCCTGCGCATGGCTGGTTCCGGTGTGCGAGGCCAGGGTCGAGCCGTACTCGTCGTCGTAGTCATAGGCGAAGAGATTGCCCGCAGTCGTTCCGCCGTTCCAGGTCAAATCGTAGATCGTCTTCGGCGCGATGCTCAACGGCGTCACGGGCACGCTCAACGTCAACCCGTTAACTCGTCCTTGGTATCCGGTCAGGGTAATATTGGACAAATCCAGAGTATTGGTCGCGCTGTCGTTGATGATGAATAGGCTCGGCGTGTCGTATTGCGTGCCGCCATTGGTCGCAAACGTGTAGCCGGTGCGCCCGAAGGTGCAGTCGATGTTGGTGCCGCATTGGGCGTCGTAGCTGCCGTAGATGGTGGCGACGATGGTCTTGGCGTGCGCCGCCTGCGGTCGCCGACAACGCCAGCAATGCCAGAACGCTGGTGGTGGCGATCAAATGTTTACGCATGATCCTCTATCCTCGCTCGCCGAGACGATTGCGGTTCGGCCTGGGTCCCGTTCACATCTTCGTGAGCATCATTCGTGCCAATGTTGTTCATCAATGGCTTACACGAAATTTTCGATGGCTTCGATCGGCGATCTGTAAAATTAACCGACGCGCATACGCCGGCATCTCCCACGCCTTCCAGACTAAGCCATTGTGATTAACACTGCAACAAATCCATCATGCGGAGTGTAAGATTCTCCGACAAGCGAGCTCGCCGCCCGCTCGGAATTTCCGCGCCGCTTGCGGCGTTCACCGCGACTGCGCGAGCCGCGAGCGCGCCGATCCGTGGTATGATCCCCGCCGGCAGCAGCCAGCAATGGAGCGGTCCGGTTGAATTCGCGCCTCTCGCCCGCGCCGACGCCGGCGCAGCTGTTCGAGCAGGCGGTCGGCGCCCAGCAGCAGGGCCGGCTGGCCGACGCCGCCCGGCTGCACCGCGCGGTCCTAGCGCGCGAGCCCGGTCATTTCGGCGCACTCCAGCTGCTCGGGGTAATCCGCGCCCAGCAAGGCCAGCTCGACAGCGCAGTCAAGCTGTTGCGCCAGGCGGTGGCGCGCAACCCGGCGGCGGCCGAGGCGCACAACAATCTCGGCCTGGCGCTGCATGGCCAGGGCCGCCATGCCGAGGCGGCGGCCTGCTATCAGCAGGCGATCGCGATCAACCCGCGCTACGCGATCGCCCACAACAATCTCGGCAACGCGCTCGGCAGCCTCGGCCGCCATGACGAGGCCATCGCGTGCTACGAGAAGGCGCTCGCGAGCCGGCCCGATTATGCCGAGGCGAGCAATAATCTCGGCGCCTCGCTGCACGCCCTAAACCGCTTTGCCGAAGCGCTCGGGTGGTTTGAGAAGGCGGTCGCGCTCCGCCCCGATTTCGCCGAGGCGCACAGCAATCTCGGCAATGCGCTCGCCGCCCTCGAGCGCCATGACGAGGCCCTCGCCTGCCACCAGCGGGCGCTGGCGATCCGGCCCGACCATGCCGAGGCGCTGAACAGCCTCGGCCGCTCTCTCCATGCGGTCCGGCGCTACACGGAGGCGATCGAACGGTTCGAGAAGGCGGTGGCGATCCGGCCCGATTTTGCCGAGGCCCATGCCAATCTAGGCAAAACCCTGGTCACCCTCGGCCGCCATCAGCAGGCGCTCGGGCATTTCGAGAGGGCGGCGGCGCTGCGGCCGGGCCTCGCCGCGGACGAGATCGAGATCGGCGCGGCGCTGCGCGGGCTCAACCGCTACGACGAGGCGATCCGGCATTACCAAAGAGCGATCGCCATCGAGCCCACTGCGGCGCAGCCCCGGATCAGTCTCGGCGTCGCGTTTCAGCAGGCCGGCCGGCTCGCCGAGGCGCGCCATTGCTTTGAGACCGCGGTGGCACTCGAGCCGAGAAACCCGGAAGGCTATTCCTGCCTGGTCAGCGCGATCAGATCGACGGCCGGCGACCCGCATGTCGCCGCGATGGAAGCTCTGGCGCGCGATGTGACGACGATGCCGCAGGGCGATCAGACGGTGCTCCATTTCGCCTTGGGCAAGGCGCTCGCCGACATTGGCGAGCAGCAGCGCTCGTTCGGCCACTTTCTCGCCGGCAACGCGCTGCGGCGGCAGCAGATCCGCTATGACGAGGCGGCGATCCTCGGCCGCATCGAACGCATCCGCGGGCTGTTCACCGCCGAGTTGATGCAGCAAAAATCGGGGCTGGGCCACCCTTCGCGGCAGCCGATTTTCATCCTCGGCATGCCGCGTTCGGGCTCGACCCTGGTCGAGCAGATCCTGGCCAGTCACCCGCGAGTTTTCGCCGCTGGCGAACGCACCGAATTTCGCAGCGCGGTGCGCAGCGCCGGCGTGCATACCAGCGACACGCCGTTCCCCGACTCGGCGCCGGCGCTGAGCGGGGCGCAGCTTCGCCGCCTCGCCGAGGACTATCTCGCCGCCAGCAACGCCGCCGCCGGGGACAGCCCGGCCGAGCGGATCACCGACAAATTGCCGGCCAATTTCCGCTTTGTCGGCCTCATTCACCTGGCGCTGCCGAATGCGCGGATCATTCACACCTGCCGCGACCCGGTCGACACCTGCCTGTCGTGCTTCTCGACCCTGTTCGAGACCCAGCCCTTCACCTACGATCTGGCTGAGCTCGGGCGCTATTACCGGGCCTATGCCGGGCTGATGGAGCATTGGCGCGCGGTGCTGCCGCCGGGCGTCATGCTCGACCTGCAATACGAGGCGCTGGTCGCCGATTTCGAGCCGCAGGCGCGCCGCATCGTCGCCCATTGCGGGCTCGACTGGGACGAGGCCTGCCTGGCGTTCCACCGGGCCGAGCGGCCGGTCAAAACCGCGAGCGTCACCCAGGTGCGCCAGCCGATCTATCGCAGCTCGGTCGGCCGCTGGCGGCCCGACGGCGACACCCTGCGGCCGCTGTTCGAGGGCATGGGCCTCGCCCCGGCAGACCCTCAAGTCGCCGCTGCGGCTCAATAGTCCGAGAAGGCGGACGGTCATGGCGGAATTGGAGAACGCCAGATACACCAACCTCTTCGCCTCGCCGCTGATGGCGCATGTCTGGGCCGACGCGGCCGAATTGAATGCTGAACTCACCGAGCGAATCTTTGCTCATCGGGGCACCAGCGCCGGTGCGACCAAGACCAATGTCGGCGGCTGGCATTCCGAGCCGGGCCAGCTCGAATTTTGCGGCCCAGCCGGCCGGCGCCTCGTCCGGCACATGTACGAGATGGCCGATGAAGCCACCCGCCGCCTCCTCCGCGAATACCGGCAAGCGCCGCGGCAGATGCGCTGGACCCTGCATGCCTGGGTCAACGTCAACCCTGCCGGCGCCTTCAACCGCATGCACACGCACCCGGGCGCCACCTGGTCGGGCACCTATTACGTCGACCCCGGCGAGCCGCCGGCCGAGGCCGATCACGGCACCCCGCTTCACCTGTTCGACCCGTGCCAGGGACGGGCCAACACCTTTCTGCCGCCGCTCGTGCCGTCGAGCTTTCTGATCCGGCCGGAGCCGGGGCTGATGGTGCTGTTCCCGAGCTATCTGCCGCATATGGTGTTCGCCCATAGCGGCGCTCGGCCGCGCATCTCGATCGCCTTCAATCTGCGCAAGGAGCCATTCCCGTGACGACCTCGGTCCCGGCCGCTCCCGATCAGAATATCGCAGAGGCGCTGACCCTGCACAGTGACGGCCGGCTCGCCGAGGCCGAGGCGATCTACCGGGCGGTCCTGGCCTCGGACAGCGGGCACTTCGCCGCGCTGCTCCATCTGGGCACACTCCGCCTGCAGCAAGGGAGCCACGCGGACGGCCTCGAACTGCTGCGGCGGGCGTTGCGCCGCAACCCCCAATCGGCCGAGGCGCACTCGAATCTCGCCGCCGCTCTCGACCTGCTCGGCCGGCCGGAGGAGGCGGTGCTATCCTACGAAAACGCGCTCGCCATCGACCCCGATCGCCCCGAGGCGCATTACGGCCTCGGGGCCGCACTCCATGCCCTGCGCCGATATGACGAGGCGATTGCCTGTTATGAACGAGCGCTTGTCATCGATTCCGACTATGCGGAGGCCAATTGCGGGCTCGGCGCGGCGCTCCACGCGATCAAGCAGAACGACCGGGCGCTCGCCTCTCATGACCAGGCGCTGGCCATCGACCCCGACTATGTCGAAGCGCTGTGCGGCCGCGCCGCGGTGCTGCAGGGATTGCGGCGGCACGGCGAGGCGGTCGCCGCATATCAGCGGGCGGTGGCGATCGAGCCGGCTCATGTCCAGGCGCTCGCCGCCCTCGGTGCGGCGCTGCAGGCGGCAGACCGGCACGAGGAGGCGCTCGTCGCGCTGCGCCGGGCGCTTGCCCTCGATCCCGGCTCCGCCACGACGCAACTGACCCTCGGCGCCGTACTCGAAGAGCTCGGCCGGCTCGAGGAGGCGCAGCAGGCGTTTGCCGCCGCGGTGGCGATCGAGCCGGAAAATGTCCGGTTCCGGGTTGCTCTCGCCGCCTCCAAGCGGACCCGCGACGGCGACCCCGACCTGGCGAGGATGGAGGAGTGGGCGCGCGATATCGGCGAGCGCCCCGAGGACGAGCAGATTCTGTTGCATTTCGGTCTGGGGAGGGCGCTGTCCGAGGTGGGTCGGCACGAGGAATTGTTTCGTCATCTGCTCGCCGGAAACGCGCTGCAGCGGCAGCGGCTTGCTTATGATGAGGCGGCGACCCTGGCGACGTTCGACCGCATCGCAGCAGCGTTCACCCGCGAGCTGATCCGCGCCAAGGGGCAGGCGGGGCATCCGTCCGCGGCGCCGATCTTCATTATTGGCATGCCGCGCTCGGGCTCGACCCTGGTCGAGCAGATCCTGGCGAGCCACCCCGCGGTCGTCGGCGGCGGGGAGCGGCACGACTTTGCCGCAGCCATGTTGATGGTCGCCGGCGATCAAGGCCGCCCGTCGCTGCCCGACTTGGCGCGCACCGTGACCACCGACCAGCTCTATCGGCTCGGCGCTGCGTATCTCGACCGCCTCGGCGCCCCGTCGGCCAAACGGATCACCGACAAGATGCTGGCAAATTTCTGTTTCGCCGGGCTGATCCACCTGGCGCTGCCGAATGCCCGCATCGTGCACACCTGCCGCGACCCGGTCGACACCTGCCTGTCGTGCTTTTCCCAGCTGTTCGGCGCCGAGCAGCCTTTCGCCTATGATCTGGGCGAACTCGGCCGCTATTACCGGGGCTATGCAAGACTGATGGAGCATTGGCGCCGGGTGCTGCCGCCGGGCGTCGTGCTCGACGTGCATTACGAGGAGCTGGTCGGCGATTTCGAGCCGCAGGCCAAGCGGGTCGTCGCCCATTGCGGGCTCGACTGGGATGACGCCTGCCTCTCCTTTCACCAGACCCAGCGGGTGGTGCGCACGGCGAGCGTGACCCAGGTGCGCCAGCCGCTCTACCGCAGCTCGGTCGGGCGCTGGCGGCCGGCTGACGCCACTCTGCGCCCGCTGCTCGAGGCCCTCGCCGCGACCGCGCCCGAGCCGACCGGTTTGGTCGGTTGATCGGGCTCGCCGGTGGCGGCGCGCGCCCGACCCGACGCCGGCTCATCCGAGCGGTAGCGGGCCGAAGGCGGGCGGCGGAATGCGGCGCCTGGAGGCGGCTTCGTAGGCCGAGGCGATCTTCAGCAGCACGTCCTCACAGCCCGGCTCGGCGCGAAACACCAGCGAGAACGGCAGGCCCGGCGGCGGGATCGTGGTCGGGATGTCGGAGGCGGCGGGCACATAGCGGGTGCGCTCGGGGCTGAGCGCGAACAGCGGATCGTAGACCGTCGTCACATAGCCTGCCGGGATCAGCATCTCGGTCAGGCCGGCGTTCGGGCCGTAGAACGATTCGAGGCGCAAATTCGAGGTCCCGCCGGCCACATCATGGGCGCCGCCGATTTTGGCCGGCGGCAACGGCGTGTGCAGGCGGACCAGCGCATCGAGCCGGTTTTCCAGCATCACCATCATGTCGACCCGGCGCAGCAATTCGCGCAGCATGATGCGCTCGTCGACGCCCTGGCGGCCGCCCAACGGGTTGCGCGGATCGGCGATTTCTTGCCAATTCCGGAACGCGGCGCGACCGTCATCGCCCCAGAATTTGGAGCGGGCGTTGAGCGCGGCGAAATCGGTCAGGGTCTCGGTAAAGCCGCGCTCCCGCCAATCGGCGGCGCGCCGCGCCAGATATTGCGGGATATGAAAGCGGAACATCATCGCCAGCTCCTGCTGCTGGATCGTGGCGATGTCGAGGTTGACGGGCGGCGCCAACCGGCCCTCGGCCAGCGCCACCAGATAATCGATCGGCGCCATCGCGCCGCTGCCGAAGGTCTTGCCCGGCGCGAATTCGGTCGGCTGGATCGCCGCGGCGAACGCCTCGAACAGCGGCAAGCCGTCGGGCCGCAGCCGGAACAGCAGATCGGGCATGAACACCGGCACCAGCCGGGCCAGCGCGCGGCGGAAATCGGGATCCATCCGCTCGAGGTCGCGATCGGGCTCCCACAGCGGATCGGTCGACTCGACCAGGGTGGCGCCGAGCTTTTGGCCGAGCACCCCCTTGATCTCGGCCGCCGCGGCGATGGCGATCGGCAACGGCGCCTTGGCGCCGGGCGGCACCAGCATCGACTCGCGGATCACGCCGATGCGCATGCCGGCGAGCGAGCCCGGCGCGCCGCTCATCCCGGCGTGGCTCGCATAGGATGTCGCCAGCACCGACGAGCGCGGCACGGTAGTATACGGGTCGCGCCGGTCGTAATAGCCGGCGACCGGGTCCTTCAGCGCATCGAGCACCTTGGCGCAGTCGCCGATGGTGCGGCAGAGAATGCCGGCGCGGTCGCAATAGATGTCGGCGCCGATCGCCCCGCTGTTGAAGCCGAGCATCGCCTTGTGCGGCAGGATCAATGCCACGGCGTTGTGGTTGGCCGGGCCGCGGGTCGAGGCTCGGGTCTCCTCGCCGAGGCTCGCCATGACCAGGTTGGCGCCGACCGACACGCCCGACCCCGAGGACGAGCCGAGCGAGGCGGCGCGCGTCGTATCGTAGGGGTTGGCCGGGTTGCCGGCCCAGCTCGAGCGCTGATAGCCGAGGGTCGAGGGCAATACCTGCTTCGGGCCGGTGCCGGCCGCCCGGATCGCCGGCGCGGCCGTTGTATTCGGTGCAGACCGCCTTGGCGAAGATGATCGCACCCTTGTTGCGCAATTGCTCGACCAGGACATGGTCGCGCGCCGGAAAATCGATGTCGTAGGCCGCGTCGCCGCCGGCGGTGGTGCGCATGTCCTTGGTGTCGAACGGGTCCTTGAACGAAAAGACGACGCCGTACATCGGCATCCGGTCGAGTGGCGGATTGCGGCCGTAGCGCGCGTCCAGTTCGGCGGCTTGTTCGAGCGCATCGGGCAGCTGGCGGAAATGCTCGCAGACCGGCGGCGCGCCGGGCGGCAGCGGCCCCGCCGACGGATGCCGGTCGAATTCGCCGCGGCAGGTGACCGAACGCTCGCCGCGGATGTTCAAGGTGGCCAGCGCATTGAGCTGGCCGGCATTGGCGATGCCGGCGATCATGCCGTATTGCTGGTCCGACCGTGGGGTCCGAGGCGGTCGGCTCCATGCGGCCGAATTCGAGCGGCGGCCCCTGATATTTGTCGAGATCGGGAAGGATTGTCCCGGCAGCGACGGTTTCGGTCGGGAAGCGCAACGCCGCCCTCGGCGCGCACCGCGCCCGAGGCTTCGGCGACTGGCGCCCCGTCCGCGGTGACCAGAGCGCTGGCGACGCCGTTATAGGCGCGCGCCCGGTCGATATAGCGCTCGCACGACCGCGACCACGGTGGTCTCCCCGGCCCGGATCGCGCGGTGCAGATCCGCGATCGTCGCCTCTTCAAGCCGGAACGGCGTTTCCCCACGATCGCGCCCGTCGTCCATGATCCCGCCTCCTTAGTTCGGCTCATCGCGCGCCGCGAGCTTATCACCCCGGCGGAATTTTCGCGTGCCGTGGCGGCGGCGATCATTCAGGATGGCGCGATTGGCCTCACCAATCCCACTCACCAATCCCGGACCCCACTCATGCCTCAAAATGTAGCTGCCGAGCTCGCCCCGACCGGCGTTTTGCGCGTCGCGATCAATATGGGGAATTTCCTCTTGGTCACCGGCAAGGCGCCCAATGGCGACCCGACCGGCGTCTCCCCCGATATGGCGCTGGCGATCGGCGCGCGGCTCGGCGTGCCGGTGAAGTTCATCCCTTACGCGCGGCCGGGTCAGATCGCCGACGATGCCGAGAAGGGCATGTGGGATATCGGCAATATCGGCGCCGAGCCGCAGCGCGCCGCGGTGATCAGCTTCACCGCCGCCTATGCCGAGATCGAGGCCACCTATCTGGTGCCGGCGGGCTCGCCGATCCGCGCGATCGGCGAAATCGACCAGCCCGGCAGGCGGGTCGCGGTGACCGCGCGCAGCGCCTACGGCCTATGGCTCGAAAACAACTACAAAAAGGGTGAGCTGCTGCAGTTCGACACGGCCGAGGCGGCGCTCAAGGCGTTCGACGGCGAGAAGCTCGACGCCTATGCCGGGTTGCGGCCGGGCCTGATCGCGGTGCAGCAGGCGCGGCCCGGCTCGCGCATTCTCGACGGGCAGTTCACCGCGGTGCAGCAGGCGGTCGGCACGCCCAAGAAGAACGCGGCCGGGTTCGCGTTCCTCAAGTCATTCGTCGAAGAAGCCAAGCGGTCCGGGATCGTGGCGAGCTTTATCGAACGCCATGGCGTGGTCGGCCGGCTGTCGGCAGCGCCGCCCGCCTGAACGTCCCGCCGCCTGCCGCCCCTCCGCTCCGTTGCCGAGGAGTTTCCATCGTGCCCGATGATTTGACATCGCCATCCGCCGATCTCGCTTTCATGACCATCGCCGAGGCGGCGCGGCAGATCGAGAACAAGCAGCTCTCGCCGGTCGAGCTGACGACCGCGCTGATCCGCCGGGCCGAGGCGCTCGATCCGCAGCTCGACGCCTATCTGCTGCCGACCTTCGAGCGGGCGCTCGACCAGGCCCGCGCCGCGGAGCGCGAGATTGCCGGCCGGCAACTATCGCGGGCCGATGCACGGCATCCCGTTCGGCCTCAAGGACATCTATGCGACGGCCGGCATCCGCACCACCGGGCACTCCCGGACCTGCATCGACACCGTCCCCGCCGCCGACGCGACGACGGTGCGCCAAGCTCTACGACGGCGGGGCGATCCTGACCGGCAAGCTCGCGACCCATGAATTCGCCCATGGCGGGCCGGCTTTCGACCTGCCGTGGCCGCCGGCCCGCAACCCGTGGAACCGCGAGCATTTCACCGGCGGCTCGTCGAGCGGCTCGGGGGCGGCGGTCGCGGCCGGGCTTGTTCCCGGCAGCGCTCGGCTCCGATACCGGCGGCTCGATCCGCGGCCCCGCCGCCTATTGCGGCATCGTCGGGCTGAAGCCGACCTATGGTCTCGTCAGCCGCCACGGGGTCTATGCCAACTCGTACAGCTTCGACCATGCCGGGCCGATGACCTGGACCGTCGAGGATTGTGCGATCGTGCTGCAGGCGATCGCCGGCCACGACCCGGCCGACCCGGCGAGCGCGCGCCGCCCGCTGCCCGACTATCGCGCGGCCTTGACCGGCGACATCCGCGGCCTGCGTATCGGCGTGGTGCGTCATCTGCACGAGGACGACTGCCCGGCGACGGCCGAAACCCGTGCCGCGCTCGAGGCGGCATTCGGGGTGTTCCGTACGCTCGGCGCCACAATCGGCGAGGTGCGGCTGCGCCCGGCCCAGGACTATTACGACGTCAAGGTCACGATCGCCGAAAGCGAACTCTTGGCCGTGCACGAGAATGTGTTACGCACCCGGCCCGGCGATTTCGGCGAGGATTTTCTCGGCCGCGTCCTGCCGGCCGTGCTGATCGGTGCCCGCGACTACGTGCAGGCGCAGCGCGAGCGCCGGCGGATCCTGGCCGAGATGGCGCCGGTCTACGACCAGTTCGACGTGCTGGTGACCGCGACCGCCGGCGGCCCGGCGCCGCGCCTCGATGCTTGGCGCACGATCGAGTTCTGGCGCCGGCCGTCACTGACCACGCCGTTCAACGTCACCGGCGGCCCGGCCTTGGCCCAGTGCATCGGCTTCAGCAGCGGCGGTCTGCCGTTGTCGATGCAGGTGGTCGGCCGGCCGTTCGACGAGGCGACGGTGCTGCGGGCGGCGCACGCCTATGAGCGGGCGACACCATGGCGGGCGCGCCGGCCAAGTCTCGATCCCAAGGCGGAATTCTCGACCGCGTTGCCGCCGATCCCCGACCCCCCGGCCGCTGATGTCGATGCCGCCACCCGCGATCGGGCGGCGATCGCCTGCCGTGCCGCCGGCCTGAAACTCTCCGAGCGCCAGTTCGCGATGGTCTGCGCCGCCGCCCCCTATGTCGAGGCAATGACCGCCCGGCTCACCCGCGAGCGCAGCTGGGCCGAGGAGCCGGCCAACATCTTCCAGTTCGACGGCTGAACTGCGCCGCGATCAGCCGATCATCTTGCGGACGAAGGCGCCACCCGCTTCGATCGCCTGCCGACCGGCCGCGAGTTCCGGGTGGAACAGGTGCCAGACGTGGATCATCTCCGGCCAGATCTCTAGATCGACCCGAACGTCGGCCGCGCCGGCGGCTTTGGCCAGGCGCAGCGCATCATCGAGCAAGGTCTCGGCGGCGCCGACCTGGATCAACAGCGGCGCCAGGCCAGAGAGGTCGGCATAGAGCGGTGCGGCCAATGGCGCGTGCGGGTCGGCGCCGTTCAGATACATCCTGGCCAGGTCGAGGATGCCGGCGCGCTGCACCGTCGGGTCGGCGGCGGCCTTGCTCGCCATGCTTTCGCCGCGCGCTTCCATGTCGACCCAGGGCGAGATGCACCAGCCGCAGCCCGGCTGGGCCAGGCCGGCGTCACGGATCGCCAGCATCGCCGCCACCACCAGCCCGCCGCCGGCGCTGTCGCCGGCGAGCGCGATCCGCCTGGGCGCGATGCCGCGCGCCAGCAGGAAGCGGTAACCGGCAAGCGCATCCTCGACCGCGGCCGGGAACGGGTGCTCGGGCGCCAGGCGATAATCGAGCGCCAAGGCCGCAATCCCGGCGGCCCGGCCGGCCTCGGCGGCGAGATGCCGGTGGCTGTCGAGCGAGCCGATCACATAGCCGCCGCCATGCAGATAGAGGAGCGCCGCATCGCGCGCATCCGCGGGGGTCGCGGTCCATTCGGCGTGCACCCCGTTAGCCGTCAGCGGCTCGACGCCGACATCCGCCGCCAGCCGATAGCTGAGGCCGCGGGCGTCCATATCGCGGCGGCGCTGCCGGTAATCGTCGGAACGCGGTCGGCTCGCCAACTTGGCGCGCAACGCGCCGATCTCGCTATCGCTCATCCGTTCCTCCCGCTTTGATCGTCTCGAAGAGGCTACAACAGATCGGCCACCGCCTCGCGGTAACGGGTGATCGCCGCCAGATGCTCGGCGGCGCCGCGCCCGGCAATGCGCTGGTGGTGCTTGCTGACATAGGTCGTGTGCGCGGTCAGGTGGGTGACCCCGGCAGCTTTCCAGAACTGGACCTCGCGGCGCCACTCCTGCGGACCGCCAGCGCCCGGCGATACCCACACTTCGAGCCCGATCGCGGCCGGGTCGCGGCCGGCTTCGCGGGCCAACCGGCGCAATTTCTCAAAGGCGGCGAGCGCCGCGTCGCCCGGCGGATAGGCCAGCGGCATAAAGCCGTCGCCATATCGCGCGCAGCGTCGGAAGGTCGCCTCGGCGTGGCCGCCATACCAGATCGGGACCCGCCCTGAGGCCGGGCGCGGGTTGATGCCGGCGTCTTGGATGTGGTGGAACTCGCCGTCGAAGGTGACATGCGGCTCGGCCCACAGCGCCTGCATGACCCGCACCTGCTCGGCCGAGCGCTTGCCGCGGTTGTGGAAATCCTCGTTGAGGCCGACGAATTCGACCTCGTTCCAGCCGACCCCGATGCCGAGCCGGAAGCGGCCGTCGCACAAAATATCGAGCGAGGCCGCCTGTTTCGCCACCAGCACCGCCTGGCGCTGGGCCAGGATCAGGACGCCGACGGCAAAGCCGATCCGCGTTGTGCAGCCCGCGAGAAACCCGAACAAGGCGAACGGGTCGTGATAGGCGGTGGCGGTGGTGCCGACGCGGGTCCCGCCGTGATCGGCGGCCGGGTTGGCCCCCAGCACATGATCGGGGGCGATCAGGTGGGTGAAGCCGAGCCCTTCGGCCGCCTGGGCGTAATCGCGCAACACCGCGGGGTCGGCGCCGATATCGCCGACCGGCAACGAGCATCCGAGCTGCATGGTTTCGTTCTCCCCTCCAAAACTTCAGTCGGCGAAAGCGGCGAACACCTGGAGCAGTGCAGTCTGCTGATTACCGTCGGCCGAGAGCGGCACCAGGATCGGGGTGCGGATCCCGGCGGCGCGCCAGGCTTCGACGCCTTCGCGCACCTTTGCCGCCGAGCCGTAGAGCGTCGTATCGGCGAGCCAGCGGTCGGGCAGGTATCGGCCGACCTCGTCGGCGCGGCCTTCGGCGACGGCGGTTTCGACCGCATTCATCTCCTCCAGCCAGCCGGCTTCCTTCCAGTAATTGCGATAGTTCGGCATCAGCGCATAGTTCGCGACAGTGCGCCGCAACACCGCCTTGGCCTCGGCCTCGTCGTCGCAGATACAGGTGCGGATGCGGTTGCCGATAAAGAAATCCGGGTCGTCGCGCCGAGCCGCCGGGACTGCGGCCAGAGACGCCGCCATATGCGAGCGGCTGGCGTTGGCGAAGACGACCCCGTCGCCGATCTCGGCGGCGAGCGCGACCATGCGGCGGCGCAAAGCGGCGAGGATGATCGGTGGCAGCGGGCCGATCCCCTCAACCGCGCGGATTTTGGCGACAAAGGCGCGGATGTCGGCGAGCGGGCGGCCCGGCGTCACCTCCAGGCGCTGATGCGCCGGCGCGTGCGCCACCCCGATGCCGAACTGGAAGCGTCCGCCCGATACCTCGTGCAGATAGGCGGCACTGTTGGCGAATTCCTCGGCCGAAGCGGCGTAGATCGGCGCGATCGCGGTAGCGAACGAAATACGCTCGGTGGCGAAGGCCAGGCCCAGGCACTGCGCCATGTTGCTGTACTGACTCGATACCGAGATGCCGGCAAAGCCGCGCCGCTCGATCTCGCCGGCCAGTTCGAGTGTGGCGCGCCGTCGTCCCGGTACGGCCACCAGGTTGAGCGCCGGCAGCGATCCCGCCATCGCCTACCCCGCCGCCCCGGCCCGGTCGGAGGCAACCGCACCGCTGTCGACGGGTAGGTTCATGTCTGTCGCTCCCGAGCTTTGCCGAGGCAATCTTGGCAAGCGGACGGGCGCGCGTCGACCCCCTTCTCGCGCGGCAATTGATCCGTCGACGCACCGATGCGAGGCGAAGCGCACCTGATTTCCAGGGTGGCGGTATTTGATCTCGCCGACCGAGCCGATATGCTGATGCGCCCGGAAATGACACCAAAGACCGGTTCATCCGGCACAACCCGGCGCGATCAGAATTGGCCGCGACTTGATCATCGTGGAGGAAACCATGAGCAGAACATCCAGGCAGCGCGCCGTTGCGCTCGCTCGCGCCAGCATCGTCACCATCACGGTCATTGTACTGGTCTCGTTTGTCGCGCCGGTTTGGGCCGCCTCGGTGCCCAATCCGACCGTCACCGGCCCGATCGCCTCGCCCGACATTCCCGGGACCCCGACCCACAACTACACGTTCTTCGCCTCGAACCACGGCCTCGCGGCGCAAGGCTATGTCGAGGAGGAGTATTATTTCCAGGGCACCGCCAACCGCTATACCACCCCGCCGCTGGCGACCGGCGCCATCATCGATAGCGACCACCCCTATCTGAGCCGCATGCTGGTGCGGCGACCGGCCGATCCGAAAAAATTCAACGGCACTGTGCTGGTCGAGTGGCTCAACGTCACCAACGGCTTCGACGCCGACAACCAGTGGTTCTTTTCCTGGGAGCATATCCTCGCTGCCGGGTACGCGTGGGTCGGAGTGTCGGCGCAACAGGTCGGCGTTGCCCGACTACAGACATGGAACCCGACACGCTATGGCGCGCTCAATGTCAACGATGGCGGCACGATCACCGGCGATGCCCTATCATACGACATCTTTTCCCAAGCAGCGCAGGCCATAAGGCACCCGGTCGGGGTCGATCCGCTCGGCGGGTTGAAGGTGCGTCACATGATCGCCATCGGCGAGTCGCAATCGGCCTCCCGTCTGGCGACCTACGTCAATTCGATCAATCCGCTAGCCAATATCTATGACGGGTTTGTGCTGCTATCGACCTTGGGCAACCAATTCCGTACCGATCTCACGGTTCCGGTATGGAAGATCCTGACCGAGTTCGACGTCGAGAACTCCGAGGCGACGGTTCGCCAGCCCGACACCGCCAAATTCCGCACCTGGGAAGTGGCGGGCACCTCGCATGTCGATCAGCATTTGCGGCGGAGCCGCGAGCCGCTCGAGCTGCGCGATTTCAGCACCCCGACGATGGCAAGCTCGGCTGAGGCGGTCCTGGCGCCGCAATGCGCCATTCCCCAGATCGGCACCCGCGTTCCGACCCACTATGTCGTCGGCCACGCCTACGATCTGATGGTGCGCTGGATCACCGACGGCACGCCGCCGCCTTCGGCGCCGCGCATTGAGATCACGACCTTCGGGGCGCCGAGACATCCCTCAGTGATCACGCGCAACAGCCTGGGCCTGGCGCTCGGCGGCATCCAACTGTCCGAGCTGGCGGTTCCGACCGCCGAGAATGTCGGGGTGAACAGCGGTCCTGGAGCGTGCGTGCGCTGGGGCTATTCGGTGCCGTTCGATGTCGGCACGCTAAACTCGCTCTATAAGAGTCACGACGACTATGTCGATCAGGTAATCAAGGTGAACCGCGCCAACGTCCGCGATGGCTTCATCGACGCCGCCGACGCGCGCCGCAGCATAATCAAAGCGGTCCATTCGGATATCGGCGGCAGCGAAGGAATGCAAAACCGCGTGGGCGATTTCATCGACTTCGCACACGACCCCGATTTGCGCTGATCGGGACACTCGCCTCGGCAAGCGTGCCGAGGGCCTCGCCCCGCGGAACGCCACGGCTCCCGCCACCCTGGTGCCGGGAACCGGCGGTTAGCGATTGCCGCCTTGGAGCCATCGGGCGAGGCACTGGCCGAGGGCCTGTTCCGCCCGCCGGTCGATCTCGGCCTCGGTCAGGGTGCTCAGCGGGTGGTCGATCACCACCGGGTCGAGGTCTGGCATGCCCAATGCGTCGCGCTGCATTCGGGCTTCGTGGAGGAATTCGGTGGTGACGATCACCGCCGTCGGGCGGCCGCGGGCTTCGAGGCAAACGGCGTCATGCGTACAGCACGACGTGCACGAGCCTCAGTCGCCGATCGCGGTCAGCACGATGTCGTTGGCGGCCGCGATCTGTTCGATCAGCGCCGGTTCGGCATCTTTGGAAAAGCTCTCCTTGCGGTAATAATTGACCGCGCCGAGCGCCACCTCGTCGCCGAGCAGCGCCGTCGTCTTGCGCAACAGGCGGTTGGCGTTCCATTTGGTGTTGTCGAGCACGCCGAGGCGCAGCCCGGCGAGATCGCGCAGCCGCGGCGCCAGCGCCAGCTGTTCCGCCTCGACCACGCCGCGCGGATCGAAAACGACGGGTTCCGCACCGTTTCGCATCGCTCTGCCTCCGTAAGCGCTGGCCATTCTATCAGGGCATCATGCCATCTGATTGCCGGCGATGCGACCCGATCCGGCGGATGATCACGGCGCTCACGACAATGGGTCGCCCGGAAGCGGCAGAGAACATCGCCCGCGGCCGACTGGCCCGTGCGGCTGCGCACGCTCACTCGAATCGGCGGTAACCCGCGCTCGGCCGATCGCCCGGGCAATGGCTGCGGCGCCGCGGATCTGAACAAAAACGACGCTGAAACCAGGCCAAACTGCCTAGTAAATAATCAGCTGTGGTAATGCGCTTTGCTCGTGTTGACAAGCCCGGCGCAGCGCGAGCAAGAGGTGATCTGGCGGAGTTCCGTACAACCAGTCAGTTCAGCTCTCGGTTCGTCTCGGATGCTGGGCCGGTTGGTATGGCGCTTGCGTCGTCGCGGTCCGGAAAGCGGCGGTTGTGCGCCCGGGATTGCCGCGGCGGCCAGATCCGCCAGCGACAGTGGAACGGTCATTCGAAAGGCTCTGTGCCGATGAACAACACCAAGAAAAGCATCATCTCCGGCGTTGCCATCGCCTTGCTCGGCCTCGGCCCAGTTTGCGCATGGCCGGGTTGGGCATGGGCTGACGAACTCGCCCAGCTCCCCGCCGCGCCGCCGGCCGCACCGCCGCCGGCCGCACCGTTGGCAGCGCCCCCGGCCGGCTCGCCTCCGGGGGCCGCGGCGGCTCCGGCGGCAGCACCGGCCGCGCCGACCTCACCGCTGATCGCCCCGTCGATCACCGGCCCGCTGACGATCCAGCTGCCGCCGCCCAAATACACGCTCGGGCCGCTGGGCGACATTTATGTGGACGGGATCGGCAGCGGTCTCGGCCAATGGCAGAGCAATCCGTTCCCTGGCAACCGCTCGTGGCAGCCGGACCTGTCAAATGGCCAGTTGTTCGTCCAGAAGACCGACGGCATCTTCCAGTTTTACGCGCAGGCCGGCGCCTACTCGATCTCCTCGCTGGGGGCGCCATACATCTCGGCCGCCGAAGGAACGTTCGGCTACCAGGTGCCCGCGTTTCAGACCGGCACCGGAAATTTGTGGGGCTGGTTTCCACAAGGGTTTGTCAAAATCGCGCCGACCAGCAATTTCTCGATCGAGGGCGGCAAGCTCCCGACCCTGATCGGCGCCGAATACACGTTTTCGTTTGAAAACATCAACATCGAGCGCGGGCTGTTGTGGAATCAGGAGCCGGCGGTCAGCAAGGGCGCGCAGGCCAATTATACGATCGGCCCGGTCGCCTTGTCGCTGTCGTTTACCGACGGCTTCGACTCGGGCGTCTATAACTGGGTCACCGGCACCGCCACCTATACCTTGAACAGCAGCAACTCGTTCGAGTTTGCCGCCGGCGGCAATGCCGGAAGCAGCAATGTCGCAACCTTGCGCACCCCGCTGCTGCAGAATAATTCCCAGATTTACAATCTGATCTACACTTACAATGCCGACCCGTGGATCATTCAGCCTTATTTCCAGGCAACCCACGTACCAGCGAACAATGGTATTGGGATATCGTCGAGCGCCTCAACTTTTGGCGGTGCAATCCTGGCCAATTACGATCTCGGAGGCGGTTTCAATCTGGGTGGCCGGCTCGAATATATCGGCTCGACGGGCAGCAACAGCCTGCTCTACGGTCCTGGCAGCGGCGCATTTTCGGCGACGATCACCCCGACCTTCCAATGGCAATACTATTTCGCTCGCGCCGAAGTATCGTTTGTCAAGGCGAACAGTGTCACCTCCGGCTTTGGTCTAGGCCCGAACTTCAACGGCGATACGCAGACCCGGGTGATGGTCGAAACCGGCATCCTGTTCTGAGGCGACCGGCGCATGCGCATGCGCCCAGGCGCCGCGGCCCCGCACCTGCCCCCGCCGCTCCTGCCAGAGCCGCTGGCACCGCGCTGGCGGTTCCTTTGCAGAATGCCGCCGAGGCCCCATTATAGGAGGATCGTGGCCGGCCGGTGAGGGCCGGCACCGGGAAAGGCCCTGCGTGCCCGATCTGGTCATTTTCGATTGCGACGGCGTTCTCGTCGACAGCGAAATCATCTTTGCCCGCATCCTCGGCGAGTGCCTGAGCGCCGCCGATTTCCCGGCAACGGCCGCCGAGGCGCTGGCGCTGGGCTTCGGGCGCAACCGCGACACGTTGAGCGCCGCGGTCGAGGCTCGCTTCGGCCGGGCGTTGCCGGATGGCTTCTTCGAGGCGATGCGCGCGCGGACCGCCCTTGCCCTCGAACGCGAGCTTGTGCCGGTGCCCGGGGTCGAGGCCTTGTTGAGCGCATTGCCGGCAGCGCGCTGCGTCGCCTCGAACGGTCACCTCGAGCGGGTACGAGAGCGGCTGGCCTTGACCGGCCTGCTGCACTTTTTCGATCCGCATGTCTTCAGCGCGATCCAGGTCGCCCGTGGCAAGCCCGCGCCGGATCTGTTTCTGATGGCGGCGCGAATGCTCGCGGTCGAGCCCGCCCGATGCACCGTGGTCGAGGACAGCGTGATCGGCGTCGCCGCGGCGGTCGCCGCCGGCATGCCCGTCATCGGCTTTTGCGGCGGCAGCCACTGCCCCGGCGACCACGCCCAACAGCTGCTCGCCGCCGGCTGCTCGCACGTCTTCGCCCGGATGAACGAGCTAGCGGTGCAGCTATGCGAGGACCGATGCGGATAATCCAGTTTACCGCATCACAGCCGGCACATTCCCCGTAACCTAGACCGCCTGAAAAGCCTGGTGCGGTCGCAGACAAGGTTTCCTTAAACCTCAAAGTTCTGCGGGTTTCCGGGGATTTCCGGAACGCTTCCCGAACTTGTTGCGACCAGCCCGCGACCAAGGACGGGGTTCGTATGTTCCTGCTTTGATGACGGAATGCGATGCGCTCGATCTGGCTCCGCGAGGCCGAAGCCCTCACCTATATTGCGCGAGCCCGCGGCGATGCCCGACAGGCGCGGCAGAAACATCTCGAGGCGGCGCGGACGGGGGCACTCGAAAGCCTCGGACGCCCCATGCTGACCCGCCACTCCGCACAATTGCGCGCCGATCAATCGTGCGTGACCTTGGGAGCGCAAGCCTGGCGTCACCGGCGCCCGCCGCTTCGCACACCACGCGGCCACGCTGGCAGCCTCGGGGCTCAAACGTCAACTGACTTAGCCGTACGTTGATGATGATCAGTGATCGATATCACCGGACCCGTATAGCATTCGTTGTAGCATCTGCGTGGATCACAATTTTCTTCCTGAAGCTACGGGCTCCAGATGTGTTTACACATCCGCAGATGTGGGCGGAGGACGCTGCTGTATATTGGATACAACAATATCAATACGGAAATATTGCTATCTTTTTTCCCTATGCCGGTTATCTACAATTGCTACCGCGACTTGCCGCGTTGCTTGCGTCGTTCTTTCCCTACGGATGGGCTCCGACGGTCTTTGGGGTCTGGAGCATTATCGTTACCGCGTGGTCAGCTGCAACACCGTCAGCTGCTTCTGTTTCGCCCTGGCTAGGACTTACCATAGGCGCTACCTTGCTGCTGCCGCCACATCCCGGGGGCGAAGTTTTCGGCAATATTACCAACCTGCAATGGCTTACTGCTCCCACATTGGCGGTGATTGCGGGAACTTCCCCGCCATCGGGCCGGCTACGGCAGATTAATCAAGTATTATTTACCCTTATAGCATCACTTTCCGGACCATTTTCAATATTCCTCATACCAATATTTGCTTGGCGATTATGGAGATATAGCGATTATCTTAACTCTACGATTGCCGTACTAGCTGCCGTAACTCAGCTCTCTGTAATATTATCGACTGATGGAGGGAGTTCGCTACCCGGTCACATGTACGATCCGCTTGCTTTGACCGCGCATCTCGTAATGCGTATTATTCCTCGTCACGCACGACTATTATCGATCGTATTGTTGAGCGTTTGCCTTATTCCCGGCGCGCGAGAGGCCATTACGACTGAGTTTTTTACTGCTTGGCCTTGCCGTATTAGCAGCGACTGTACTCAAGTTCATCAATCTCTCACATGCCTTCGATTTTGAGCAGAATGGTCAGCGTTACAACTATATCCCAGATCTGATGCTATTATGGATCGCAATAAGCATGTGCTTTACCAAATTCATGCCGATCGCGGCGGTATGGCTTCTCATTTTTACATTGACCTATCCAAGTGCGAGCTTTCAACGGCTCAGGAACGACGACCAATGGTCATCATATAGTGGGCAGATAGGAGTGCGCTCGGTGACGATTCCAATTAATCCAAAGGGATGGTCTGTTACGGTGCCCTGCCTTAACGCGTGTTCCGGCGGGATAGAATCGAAGGATGTCAGAGAGCCTTCCCTGCATTGATTCTGGCTTGGGAGGCCGTCGTGCTACCGGGATGCGTAGATCGTCAGAGCGGGACCGTTGGGTCCAGTGCACGACGCAGTTGACCCGCGCGAACCTTGGATTTTTACTGGGCCGATGCGGATAATCCAGATTACCGACACCCATCTGAGCCCGGGCAAGCCGCATTTCGCCGACAATTGGCCGCCGCTCGCGCGATGGCTCGCCGCGGAACGCCCGGATCTGGTCATTCACACCGGCGACGTCACCGTCGACGGCGCCGCGGTCGAGGACGATCTGGCTTATGCCGCCGGCTTATTGCGCCGGCTCGGAGGGCGCTGTCTCGCTGTGCCAGGCAACCATGATGTCGGCGATGCCGCCCACCCGCGCCAGCCGGTCAACCGCGAGCGCCTGGCCCGCTGGCAGGCCCATTTCGGCCCCGACCGCTGGGTCGAGGACGTCGCCAGCTGGCGCCTGGTCGGGATCGACGCGCTGCTCCTCGGCAGCGGCGAGCCGGAAGAGGCGGCGCAGGACGCCTGGCTCGAGCGGGTCATGGCCGAGGCCAATGGCCGCCCGGTCGCCTGGTTTCTGCACAAGCCGCTCTATCTCGACCGCCCCGACGAGGCTGACACCGGATACTGGTCGGTCAAGCCGCAGCCGCGCTCCCGGCTATTGGCCCTGATGCGGCGTTACCAGGTGCGTCTGGTGGCCAGCGGCCACCTGCACAAGGCGCATCAGCTGCAAAACGCGGAAACGCGGTTCGTGTGGGCGCCGGCTTCGAGCTTTCTGGTTGGTGAGATCCAACCGCCGATGCCGGGCGAAAAGCGGCTTGGCGCGGTTGTGTACGAGCTTGATCGGATGGCGCTCACGGTGCGGGTCGCCGAGGTGCCGGGCCTCGCCGCGCATTGGCTCGACGAGGTGATCGGCGAGGTCTATCCCCGGCCACCGAGGGGCGAGCCACCCATAAACCCGGGAGCCAAGGGCTAGCCCCCGGCGATACGGTCTACCTGCCGCGCGTCGGGAATTGGCGCAAGCCGCTTGATTTCATTGCCCCGGCCGACAGATCAGTGGGCATGCACCCGGCCCCGGCCGACAGCCGGCCCGGCCCACCGCAACCGGAATGCGGCGGCGAATGAACAATTTGCGCGGGCCCGAACCCGACGAGGTTGCGCGGCCAATCTCCGGCACCCCCACGCCGTTCCGCCGCGGCCGATCGGACTGGCTGCTGCTCGGCGGCGCCTTCACCGCCTTCACCGTCAGCACCGGGCTGATGCAGTCCTATGCGATCTTCCTGGTCGCGTTCATCCAGGATTTCGGCTGGGGCCGGGCCGAGACCTCGATCCCCTATTCGGTCTCCCAGCTGGTTGCCGGCGGCAGCTCGCCCCTGGTCGGGGCACTGGTCGATCGGCTCGGGCCATTGCGCCTGCTGCTGCTCGGCGGCGGCCTCTTGATCCTCGGCCTCTTGGCCTGCGCCAAGATTTCGGCCTTGTGGCAGCTGATCGCCGCCTACGGCATGGTCATGACCGTCGGCGCCAATTGCCTCGGCCTCGTCGTCTTCGTGCCGCTGCTGTCGCGACGCTTCGTGCGCCGGCGCGGAATGGCGATCTCGGTCGTGCAATCGGCCAACGGCTTTGCCCGGGCCTGGTCGGCGCCGATCGCACAGGTGCTGATCTCGTCTTATGGGTGGCGGGCGACGTTCGTGATCCAGGCCGGCTTCATGGCGGCGATGATCGTGCCGCTAGCGGCGGTGTTTCGCCGGACCGCGGCGCCAATGCCGCTGCCGAGCGAGCCGCTGCTCGCCATCGGGCCGCGCCGGGGGGCGCCGGCGGAACCGTCGCCCGCGGCGCTGCCGCCATCCGGCTGGACACTCACCGAGGCGGTGCGCACGCCGCATTTCTGGCTGTTGTTCGCGGTCTACCTGTTCACCGGGCTTGGCAGCTTTCTGGTGTCGCTGCACCAGCTGGCCTTTGCCGTCGATCGCGGCTTTGACAAGATCTATGCCGCCTGGGTTCTGGGGACGGGCAGCTTTCTGGCGATCGCCGGCACCATCGTCACCGGCACCTTGTCCGACTATATCGGGCGCGAATGGTCGGCGATCCTGGCCTACGCCGTCTCGATCCTCGGCGTCTTCTGTGCCCTCTTCATCACCGGGCCATCCCAGGGTTGGCTCCTATGGCTGTTCGCCTGCCTGTTCGGGCTGACCTGGGGGGCGCGCGGCCCGGCGATCACGGCCAAGACCGCCGACCTCTTTCCCGGCCGCCAACTCGGCACCATCCTCGGCGTGATCACGATCGGCAGCGGCATCGGCTCGGCCGCGGGCTCGTGGGCGGCGGGCCTGATCTTCGACCTGTCCGGCAGCTACGAGCTGGCCTTTGGTCTATCGATCGCCTCCTACGTGTGCGGCTGCATCGCCTTCTGGGCATTGCGGCGGCCGCCGGCACGGCGGCGAGAGCCGGCTCAGAGCGCGGCGAAATCGATCAGCTGACGCACCGGCGCGCCCGATTTGAGCGCGGCGAAGCCATCGTTGATCTCCCCGAGCTTCAGTTTGCCGGAGATCAGATGGTCGAGCTTCAGGCGGCCCTGGCGCCACAGCGACAGCAGCCGCGGCATGTCGACCCGGAAGCGGTTGCCGCCCATCGAGGTGCCCTGCAATTTGCGGTCGCGCAGAAAATCGTAGCCGTGCAGTTCGATCTTCACGCCCAACGGCACCATGCCGATGATCGTCGCGGTGCCGCCGCCCCGCAGCATCTGAAAAGCCTGCTCGGCCGTGGTCTTGGTGCCGAGCGCCTCGAACGAGTAGTTGACGCCGCCGCCGGTCATTTCCCGGACCGCCTTGACCGGGTCGGCATTGCTGGCGTTGAGGGTATCGGTGGCGCCGAGGGTCTTGGCGAGTTCGAGCTTTGACGGCACGGTGTCGATGGCGATGATCCGCTCGGCCCCGGCCAAGGCCGCACCATTGACCGCCGACAGCCCAACCCCGCCGCAGCCGATCACCGCGACGGTCGAGCCGGGCTCGACCTTGGCGGCATTGAATACCGCACCGACCCCGGTCATCACCCCGCAGCCGACCAGGGCCGCGCGGTCGAGCGGAATATCGGCGTCGATCTTCACGATCGCGTTTTCGTGGACCAGCATTTGTTCGGCGAAGGACGAAAGATTGAGGAACTGGTTCATCAGCTGCCCGCCCTGCCACGACAGGCGGCGCGATACGCCGGGCGGCAATTTGACCTCGGTGTTCTCGCACAGATTGGGATGCCCGGTGACGCATTGCGGGCAGGTGCCGCAGAACACCGAAAGACAGGTAATGACGTGGTCGCCGGGCTTGACGTAAGTCACCGCGTCACCGACCGCCTCGACAATCCCGGCCGATTCATGGCCGAGCACGCACGGTGTCGGATGCGGATAGAGGCCCTCGAT
The DNA here is from genome assembly GCA_963755435.1 of uncultured Alphaproteobacteria bacterium. Taxonomy (GTDB): domain Bacteria; phylum Pseudomonadota; class Alphaproteobacteria; order ATCC43930; family CGMCC-115725; genus AP-15. Next base: position 484,155 of record CAVWJX010000003.1, on the reverse strand, counting down.
AAAGTGCAGGTCGCTGTGGCACAGCCCAGCAAAGGCGGTGCGGATCAAGACCTCGCGGCTGGCCGGCTTGGTCAGCGCCACCTCTTCAATCGTCAGCGGCTGGTTCGCGGCATGCAGCACGGCGGCTTTCATCGGAATTTCTCCCCTCCACCCGCGTCATTCCCGCCAAAGCCGGAACCCAGGGATGTCAGTTCTCGAACCGCTGCCCTGGTCCCCCGCTGGCGCGGGGGTGACGGAATAATGATGACTTCAGAACCAAGTTTCGGGCTTCTCAGGCCATGAAATTGAGTCGTAATCCGGGTTCGGGCCAGTCCATTTGCGCGAGCTGACCCGTCCCGGAGAGGGTGATGTAGGCGGTTTTCATGTCGTCGCCGCCAAAGCAGATGTTGGTCGGGTACACGTCGGGCATCTTGACCTGGCGCACCAGGCGGCCGTCGGGAGCGATGACGGTAATGTGGCCGGTGACCAGGGTGGCGACGCAGATGTTGCCCGAGGCTTCGAGCGCGAGGCTGTCAAAGCGCTGGAACCCCGGCAACCCGCAGACCAGGCGCCCGCCATAAGGCGCCGGGAATGGCTCGGTGCGCAGCACGCCGGGCGAAACGATGTCGAAGGCGAACAGCCGCGAAGATTCGGTATCGGCGACATAGACGATGTTTTCGTCGGGCGACAGGCCGACCCCGTTCGGGCTCAGAATCGGGTAGGCCAGCTCGACGATTTTCGAGCCGTCGGGCAGCGCATAGTAGAGACCGCCATGGTCGCGCTGGTGCGCATACCTCTTGCCGAGATCGGTGAAGTAAAAACCGCCCTCGCGGTCGAACACGATGTCGTTCGGCGCCGAGAGTTTATGGCCCTGGCATTCGGCATAGAGCACCCGACCATCGCCGGTCCGCAGGTCGATCCGCTGGATCGTGCCGCCGCGGTAATCCTTTGCCGGCCCGGTCGACAGGAACCCGCCTTGCGCGTACTCGTTGCCGCCGTTGTTGCACACATAGAGCGCCCCATCGGGGCCGGTCGCGAGCCCGTTTGGGCCGCCGCCGGCATTGCCGATCGGCGCTTTGGCGCCGCCGCGGGCGATGCGGGTGACCGCAGCGCCGGCGATCTCGCCGAGGATGACCGAGCCGTCCTTCATCGCCACCGGCCCTTCGGGAAACCGCAACCCGTCGGCGATCACGCGTATTTCGGCCATCTCGGTGCCTCCCCTGCCTCGATCCGCAGCTGCCTCGATCCGGTGGATTGTGTCGCCGGCCCTCGCCCGGCGTCAAGTCGGCCCGAGCTTTGTCGGTTGACCGCGCCGCCGGCATTTCAGTCCGGCGATTTGGATTTCTACCTGCAGAACATGCCATTCTGCTGGTCGTTATTGTGGCGATTATCGCCGCAGCGGGGTCATCGCCAGCGCCGCTCGAAAGATTGACAAGCTCCCGACCTCGGCGCGATCATTCCGTTCGGATTGAGCTCTGGAAAGATCAGCTACGGGGCTGATTGCAGGACTTTGCAGGCCGGGCCCATCACATTGGGCGTGGCCGACAGCAGCCGACCCCGGCAAGCATTTTGGCTCGACCCGATGAGAGGCGTGCCGTGGGGGGCTAGCGCCGCGTGGTGTGGCGCCGGACAGTTCAAATGGTAACGGAGAGGATAGGAGATCGCGATGCCGTTCGATGGTACGTATTTCCCGGCGCCGACACCATATGACACCGGGCTCTTCCCGATCTGGAGCCGTCACGGCTGCCGGCTGTGGTTCGAAACCCGGTTGCGCCGCAGCAGGAACACCGGGCCGAGCGCCTTGCGCGCCCCCTCGCCGAGCGACCGCGACCTTGCCGTCGCCGAACTTTTACGCGATGCACGAGAGCTGATCGTCGACCCGAAAAACTGGACCCGGCGCACTTATCGCTCGTTCGGCGGCCAGCGTTGCGCGGTCGGCGCCTTGCGCGCCGCCGCCAAGCGGCTCAACGATCCCAGCCTCGGCTGGTCGGCGCATGCCTTGCTGATCAATGTCGCCCGCTCGCGCGGCTTCACCAATGTCGAGACGATGAACGATCGCTCGCCGCAGGCCGCGGTGTTGTCGGCCTTCGACCAGGCGATCGCGATGGCCGAGCGCGGCGCCCCGATCCGCTAGCGCTCAAGCGAATTCGATAGTTCTCATGCGGCCTCGTGCCAGGGCTGCCCGGTTCCGCAGAACCGAGTGCAGTGCGGCACGAGCCTCTACTCCTCGTCGTCATCACCGGGCGCGTCCCGGTGATCCACGCCGTTCTCGACCCCGACGCGGGCACGTGGATGGCCGGAACAAGTCGGGCCATGACGGCCTGAGAGGAAGCGGCGGATCGGGCCGCGGGTTGCAGCGTCGGCGCGAGCTGTTGCGGTTTCCCCGGCGCCGGCTTTTTCCTATTGTGGCGCGCCAGTCATGCCCGGAGGCCACAGGTGACGCCCGAGGAGAAAATAGCCGGCCGCGAGCCGCGCCCGTTTACCGGGGCCGAATACATCGAGAGCCTGCGCGACGGGCGCGAAGTCTATATCGACGGCGAGCGGGTCGCGGACGTCGCCAGCCATCCGGCGTTTCGCAATTCGGTCCGGTCCTTGGCGCGCCTCTATGATGCGCTGCACGACCCGAAAACCAAGGACGTGCTGACCTCGCCGACCGACACCGACTCGGGCGGCTTCACCCACAAATATTTCCGCGTCGCCCGCTCACGCGACGAATTAATCGCACAGCAGCGCGCCATCGCCGAATGGTCGCGGCTGACCTATGGCTGGATGGGGCGAACCCCGGACTACAAAGCCTCGCTGATGAACACGCTCGGCGCCAACGCCGAGTATTACGGCCGGTTCGCCACCAATGCGCAGGCCTGGTACCGCCGCGCCCAGGAAAACGTGCTGTTCATGAACCACGCGATCGTCAATCCGCCGGTCGACCGCGGCCGGCCGACGAGCGAAGTCAAGGACGTCTACGTCACGATCGAGCGCGAGAGCGACGCCGGCGTCGTCGTCTCGGGCGCCAAGGTGGTGGCAACCGCGGCGGCGATCACCCACTACAATTTCCTCGGCCAGAATGCGGCGACCGCGACCACCGACCCCGATCTGGCGATCATGTTCATCCTGCCGATGGACGCGCCTGGGGTGAAGCTCGTCTGCCGCAATTCCTACGAGCTGATCGCCGCCAAGCTCGGTTCGCCGTTCGACTATCCGTTATCCTCCCGCTTCGACGAGAACGACGCGATCTTCATTCTCGACAATGTGCTGATCCCCTGGGAGAACATCCTGGTCCACCGCGACCCGGAGAAGATCCTCAGTTTCTACCCGCGATCGGGGTTTCTGAACGGCTTCTGCTTTCAGGGCTGCACCCGGTTCGCGGTCAAGCTCGATTTCATCTGCGGGCTGGTGGCGCGGGCCTTGCACGCGACCGGCGGCGACGAGTTCCGCGGCAACCAGGCGATGCTCGGCGAGATCGTGTCGTGGCGCAATCTGTTCTGGTCGTTGTCCGACTGCATGGCGGCCAACCCGCAGCCCTGGGTCGGCGACGCGCTGTTGCCGAATTTGCAGGCGGGGCTGTCCTATCGCGTGTTCGCCCCCGATGCGTACTCAAAGATCAAGGAGATCATCGAGAAGATCGTCGCCTCGGCGCTGATCTATCTGCCGTCCTCGGTCAAGGACTTCCACAACCCGGCGATCGATCCGTATCTGAAGCGCTATGTGCGCGGCTCGAACGGCATCGGCTACAAGGAGCGGATCAAGGTTATGAAGCTCCTATGGGACGCGATCGGCACCGAGTTCGGCGGCCGCCACGAGCTTTACGAGCGCAACTACGCCGGCAATCACGAGGACATCCGCATCCAGGCGCTGACCGGCGCGCGCCGCGACGGCACGATGGAGGGGATGACCGCACTCGTCGACCGCTGCATGGCCGAATACGACGAGCGCGGCTGGGTCGGCGACACCTGGCTCAGCCCAGCCGATTGAGCGGCCAGACGGTCCAGCCTCCACCCTGCGAAGATCAAGCCACCAGCGGCGGGCTCCTGGTTTCGGGCACCCCGAACCCGCGCCCGTCATCGCGTAGCCAGATGTAAAGGGCCGGGATCACCAACACGGTCAACAGCGTCGAGGAGGCAAGACCGAACACCAACGAGATCGCAAGGCCCTGAAAGATCGGGTCACTCAAGATGAATGCTGCGCCGATTATTGCCGCCGCCGCCGTCAAGAAGATCGGCTTGAAACGGATGGCACCAGCTTCGAGCAACGCCGTGCGCAACGCTGTACCCTCGGCGCGACGGTTACCAATGAAATCGACGAGCAGTATCGAGTTGCGTACGACGATGCCGGCCAGCGCGATGAAGCCGATCATCGAGGTCGCAGTGAACGCGGCATGCAACAGCCAGTGCCCGAGCACGATACCGATCAGCGTTAGCGGCACCGGCGCGAGGACCACCAGCGGCAGCCGGAACGAGCCGAACTGCGCAACAACGATCAGATAGATGCCGAGCAGTGCTACAATAAAGGCGGCGCCCATGTCGCGAAAGGTCACGTACGTCACGTCCCATTCGCCCTGCCACAGGACGGAAATCTTGGATTCGTTGCGCGGCTGCGAATGGTAAAGGATACGCGCCGGCCCGGCCTTGCCCCATTCCATTTTGTTCAGCAGGCTGTCGACGGCCAGCATGCCGTAGATCGGCGCCTCGTACGCGCCGGCGAGGTTGGCTTCGACCATCTCGGCCGGGCGGCTGTCGCGGCGAAAGAGGCTGTAGGAGGCCGGTTCGCCGCGAACTGTCACGATGTCGCCCAATTCGACGTTAGGCCCGCGCGTCGCTGTGCCGCCGGCCGGCACCGGCGTTGACAGGATGCGTTGGCCGTACCACAACGTGCTTTTCGGCAAACGGACGGCGATCTCGATCGGCTTCGTGCCATAGCCGCGCTGCGAATAGCCGATATCGACGCCGCTGATCAGCGCCTGGATCGTGTCGTACACCGCCTGCTGATCGACGCCGTAGAATTCGAGGTCCGGCTCGTTGATCGCAAATCGCAGCCGCGCAGCGGGTTTGTGGAAGGTGTCGTCGATATCGACGATGTAGGGCACCTTGTGGAACGCTTGTTCCACCTTTTGCGCAGCAGCGCGGCGGGCTTTCTGCGTCGGGCCGTAGACTTCCGCCAGCAGCGTCGCGAGCACCGGCGGTCCCGGCGGCACTTCGACGACCTGCACGACCGTCCCCGGTGGCCGCGGCAGATCGGCAAGACGATGACGAAGGTCGATCGCGATCGCATGACTCTCGCGAGCGCGCTCGTCCTTGGCCAGCAGATTGATCTGCAGGTCGCCCTGCTCCGGCCCTTCGCGCAGATAATAATGCCGCACCAGTCCGTTGAAGTTGAACGGCGCCGCCGTGCCGGCATAAAGCTGGATCGAGGTCAGTTCCGGCACGTTCTTCAGGCGCTCGGCCGCCGCGGTTAGGAACCGCTCGGTGTCTTCCAACGTCGAGCCTTGCGGCAGATCGGCGACGACCTGCAATTCCGACTTGTTGTCGAACGGCAGCAGCTTGACGGTCACGTCCTTCGTTGCGAACAGCACGCAGACGCCGACGGTCGCGGTGGCGACGATCAACAGAAATAATTTCGCCCGCCACCGGCCGGTCAACAGCGGCCGCGCGACGTGCTGGTAAAGCCGGCCCATCGCGCCAATCGAGGGATGCACGGCGACGAGTGCCGCGCCGCTCTCGAACGGCCCCCGCGCGATGCGGTAGAGCAGCCAGGGCGTGATCGTGACCGCGACAAAAAACGAGAACAGCATCGCCGTCGAGGCGTTTGCCGGGATCGGGCTCATGTAGGGACCCATCATCCCAGTGACAAACATCATCGGTAGAAGGGCGACGATGATCGTCAACGTCGCGACAATCGTCGGGTTGCCCACCTCGGCAACGGCGTTGACGGCTGAGGTGACGAGATCCTGGCCGCGATGCGCATGCCAATGGCGCACGATGTTTTCGACGACGACGATCGCATCGTCGACCAGGATGCCGATTGAAAAGATCAGCGCGAACAGGCTGACGCGGTTGATCGTGTAGCCCATCAGCCAGGCCGCGAACAGCGTCAATAGGATCGTCGTCGGGATCACGACCAGCACGACAACGCCCTCGCGCCAGCCGATCGCTAACGTGATCAGAGCGACGATCGATACCGTGGCCAGCGCCAGATGAAACAGTAGCTCGTTGGCTTTCTCGGTGGCGGTGGCGCCGTAATCCCGGGTCACCGTGACCGACAGATCACTCGGCACCAGGCGGCCCTGCACCAGCTTGAGATGCTGCAGCAAATCGTCAGCCACGGTGACGGCGTTGGCGCCCTTGCGTTTGGCGAAGGCCAGCGTCACCGCCGGCAGCCGCTGCAATCCGCCCGCAGAGGTGCGCTCGAAGGTCCAGACCTGATGTCCGGTCTGTTCGGCGCCGACGGCGACCTTAGCGACATCCTTGACATAGACCGGGCGGCCGTCGCGCGATGTCAGCAGCAACAGGCCGATATCGGGGACGCCCTGCAGCGTCTGGCCGGCGACGACCGGGATGTTCCGGTCCCGCTGCTCGAACGCGCCGACCTCGAACGAGCGGTTGGCGTTTTTCAGCGTATCGACGAGCTGATTGAGGGTGATGCCGTAGAGCGCCAGCCGCCCCGGGTCGGGCTCGACGCGGATCTGGCTCGGGCTGCCGCCGACAATGTAGCTGAGCCCGACATTGGGGACCTTGTCGAGCTCATGGCGCAGCTCATTCGCTACCTCATAGAGGCCATTATCGTTCCAGCGCGCGGCCGCCGCCGGTTGCGGCGACAGGGTCAGCGTCAGCACTGCGACATCGTTGATGCCGCGGCCGATGATCAGCGGCATCGGAATGCCGAGCGGCAGTTCGGCGATGTGGTTGCGGATCGCTTCATGCACCCGCGTCAGCGCCGTGTCTTCAGCGGTGCCGACATAGAACTGCGCGGTGACGAGAACCGAGTTGTCCTGGCTAGTCGAATATGTATGCTCGACGCCGTCAATGCCCTTGACGATGTCCTCAAGAGGCTTGGTGATCAGCTCGACCGCGTCGGCCGCCTTGTAGCCGTTGGCGGTGACGATGATGTCGATCATCGGCACGCTGATCTGCGGGTCTTCCTCGCGGGGCAGCTCAACGAGCGCCAGCCCACCGACGATCAGCGCCGCGAGCAATAACAGCGGCGTCAGCGGCGACTGGATGAAGGTGCGGGTCAACAGACCCGCCAGGCCGAGCTTCATGGCTTCGCCACCACGTCTCCGGCGTGCAGCCCGGCGAGGATTTCGATCCCGTCATCGAGCGGCATGCCGGGCTCAACGACGATTTCGGTGCCGTTTTTCAGCCGTACATAGCTGACCCCAAAGCGGCGATAGACAAAGCCCGCGGGAATGACGAGCGCAGCGCGGTGGCCGGTCGCGACATAGACCAGCGTGCGCTCACCGACGAAATAATCGCCGAGACCCTCGACCTGGACATCGGCAACGACCCGCCCGTTGTGGATCTCCGGGTAGACCAGCACAACCTCGCCTCGGCGCCTCGGCGCCTCGGCGGCTGCGGTGCTGAGGCCGCGCGGACCGACGAGGATCGTGTCGCCACGCTTGATAAAACGCGCATGCCGCTCGGGCAGATCGAGGCGCAGGATATAATCCTTGGCGGCGATCGTCGCGATCGTCTCGCCGGCCAGTACGACGCTGCCCTCCGACACCGGCACGGTCAGCACCCGCCCGGCGCCCGGCGCCAGCACCGCGCCCTCGGCCGATTGCTGCTCGATAACCTGCCGGTCACCCTGCAATGCCTGAAACGTGCGCTGGGCAACATCGAGCCGCGTCTTGGCTTGATCGAGCTGCTGCTGCGAGGCAAAGCCGCCGCGGCGCAGTTCCAGCGTGCGGGCCAGGTCGATTTGCGCCTGGTCGCGTTCGGCCTGCTGCGCCTGGATGCGCGATTGCAGCGCCTGCATCTGCAACAACAGTTTCGGATCGACAACGGCGGCGACCTGTTGTTCGGCCTTGACCTCGTCGCCCTCCTTGACGGTCAGTTTTGTGACCGTCCCGGCGATGCGGCTGCGCGCAGTTAGTTCGTGCACCGGCTCGACCGTCGCGATAACCGGCTTCAGATCATCGACCGTTTTCAGCGCTACCACGGCGTCTTGCTGCGCCAGCGCCGGAACGGCCCCCAGCAGCAACAGCAAGGCAGCAATCGGAATGCGGCTCACCTTCGCAGACCTCCGACAGAGAGGGTCTTGACGCATTTAATATGACATTCTAATTTAGCAAGCGTGAATATAGAAGCGATGCATAGGCAGGCCGATGTCGCGGCCGGATTCCTGAAGGCGATCGCCAACCCCTGCCGTCTCCTGATCTTGTGCGAGCTGCTGCGTGGCGAGCGGTCGGTCGGTGAACTGGCGACGGTCGTGGCGCTGAGCCAATCGGCCCTGTCGCAGCATCTGGCGCGGCTGCGCGCCGGCGGGCTCGTAAAGACCCGGCGCGTCTCGCAGACGATCTACTACTCGCTCGGGGATCCCGGCATCGCCCCGGTTATCGACGCGCTTTACGAGCGCTTTTGCCGGCCGCCCCAAGACGGAGAGTGAGGAGGGAAGAGGCCAATGTCGAGCGATCGCACTGTTTTGGCCTTCGTCCGGCTGATGATCCTGACGAGCCTGACACTGAGCCAGCTGCATAGCCGCTGACGGGGGCTGCTGACCGCGTTTGCCGGCGCCGCCAACATGCTGCAGGCCGCGTTCACCGGGTCCTGCCCGGTGGCAATCGTCTTCAAGCGGCTCGGCCTGCGGCCGGGCGCGGCATTTTCGTGACGAAGGACGTACGCATCGCATGCCGCAACTCTAGCAACGCCGACGCCGTCGGCATTGACGCAGGTCATGACGCGGGACACCGCGTCGCGCGATTTGCCTCAAGTCGGAAAACGTCGTGGGCGTGACAGTTGAGTTGGACAGACCCGGCCATGTGCCACAGGCCCGCCGCACCAGGCGACGGGATTTGGCCGGCAGGAAACGGCCTTCCGGCGCCACGCGGGTCCACGGCTTTTCAGCTGCCGAGCCCGGCCGCCGCGGCATTCCCGCTAGACACGAGGCGGCTCTGATAGCCAAACTAGTGGGGTACCGACTGGACCCGCACCCTCGCCGTCGTCAACTACGAACGGACCGTCGAGCGCCTCAGCAACACTGATCGCCTGAGCGATGCGAAGCGGGCCATGCTATGGGCGGCACCACGGCGAGGGCCGGTGGTTGGTCGCCGAAGAAAGGAAATATCTATGCGGACAGATCGATACGGGCTCGCCTTGTCCACCGCGTCCGCCGCCGCGCGGGACGCTTATATCGAGGCCACCGATCTGGCGCTGACCTTCTACCCCGGCGCGGGCAGGGCCTATGACCGCGCCATAGCCGCCGACCCCGGTTTCGCGCTGGCTCGGGCCGGCCAGGCCCAGGTGCTGCTGCGGGAAGGCAACATCGCGGCGGCGCAAACGACGCTGGCGGCAGCCAAGGACGGGGCCACCGGTCTAGGGGAGCGCGAGGCCAGCCACATCGCGTTCTTCGACCTGGTGCTTGCCGGCCGGACCGACGCCGCGATCGACGCCATGTATGCGCATCTGACGGCATGGCCACGCGACGCGCTCGTCGTCTCCAGCGCCGTGAACCCGAACGGTCTGATCGGCGGCTCCGGCCGCGTCGGACAAAAGCACCAGATCGCGGCGCTGATGGACAGCCTGGCGCCGCACTACGGCGACGATTTCTGGTTCACCTCATATCACGCGATGGCGCTTTCCGAGGACGGGCGGCTCGAGGCGGCCCGAGCCAAGATCGAGCAATCCCTGGCGACAAACCCGCACAACGCGCACGGTGCGCACGGCTTCGCTCATGTTTGTTACGAGAGCGGCGCGCTGGACGACGCTAGGACCTTCCTGTCCTCGTGGCTCGCCAGCTATCCGCGCGACGGCTTTTTCTATGGCCATTTGAGCTGGCACCTGTCGCTGTGCGAAATCCAGGCCGGCAACTGGGCCGAGGCGCTGCGGCTGTATCAGGATGCCCTCGCGCTCGACCGGCACAGCGGTGGGGCGCAACAGAAGATCTCCGACGGGGCGGCGTTTTTATGGCGCTCCGAACTCGCCGGCCAGCCGCGCGACGCCGCGGCATGGCGCGCGCTGTACGACTATGCGAACAGTGCACTGCCGCGGCCGGGCAGCGGGCTCGCCGATCTGCATGTGATCTTGGCACAGGCGGTCATCGGCGATAACACTGCCCGCGCGCAGCAGATAGAAGAGCTGGCGCACGAGGGCCGTTACCCGTCCGGCTCTTACCTTCCGGCGCTGGCACGCGGCTTCGTGGCGTTTGAATGCGGCGATTTTTCCGGTGCGATCGAAGCGCTCTCCCCGCTCGCGGGGCAAGACGAACGCATCGGCGGCAGCCGCGCGCAGCACGATCTGATCGAGTTCACCTTGTTGCGGGCCTACATCGAGGCCGATCGCCTGGAGGAAGCGCGCCGCCTGCTCGGTATGAGGAGGCAAGGCGCTTCCGGCGTTCCCGTCATCGGGGTCGCCACCGTGCACTGACCGGGCGGAGCGCTCTTGATGACCCGGTTTTTTGATGACCGGTTTCTCAAATAGCGCTGCAGGCGCACCCTTTCGATCCCCGCTCGCTCGGCGACAAGCTGCTTGACCGGAATTCCGCGCTTGGTTGATGGCTGCCATGCACTACCGCCTAGTTTGCGGTTGATACGCTCATCAAGGATGCTGCTAGTCTAAGCGTTAAGTTCGCCAAACATCCGGTATCGAAGACGGAAGATGCGACAGCGCCGCGAAGAAGCACTGGACCTGACGGCTGATGTGCTGGTGATCGGCGGCGGGCCGGCGGCGACCTGGGCGGCAATTGCCGCTGCCGAGGCCGGCGCCAACGTCATCCTCGTCGACAAGGGTTATGTCGGCACCAGCGGCGCCACCGCTCCGGCAAATACGGGCACCTGGTCTCCTGCTCCAGGCAAGCCGCGACAGGCGGCAATCGGAAGGGTGAGGATTTGCCGTGACCGATAATCTTCACATGGTTTGTCCGCACTGCGCTACGATCAACCGCGTGCCACCCAACCGGCCCGCTGCGGCAGCGCGCTGCGGTAAATGCCGCCGCCCGCTGTTCGAAGGGCACCCGGCCGAGGTCGATGAGGCCGGCTTGCAGCGCCACGTAGCGGAAGACGACATTCCGGTACTGGTCGACATCTGGGCGCCGTGGTGCGGCCCATGCCGGGCGATGGCGCCGCAATTCGCGCGCGCGGCGGCGGCACTGGAGCCAGGTGTCCGCCTGCTGAAACTCAACGCCGACACCGCGCCCGGTACCTGCGCCCGGCTCAACGTGCGCGGGATTCCGGCAATGTTCCTGATGCACAAAGGCCGGGTGCTCGGCCAGGCCGCGGGGTCGATGGACGCCGAAGGAATCGTGCGCTGGGTCCGCGCACACCTCCCGGCCCAGTCTGCGTGAAGGAAAGATTATCTCGATCCATCGGGCAGCACTATTTGTTCGCTGCTGTTGCCGTGCTGCTGAGCGCTCCCGAAGGCAGGCCGCAGCGGGCGCGGCGATCTCCACTGGTTCAGTGTTCGCGCGTAAATCCAGCGCGTCAGGAGGAGCTTGTGGAGGCCTGGTTGCTGGCCACTCGACCGCGGCGCCGACATCGCGGGTGACGAGGACGACCGCCATGCCGAGCTCGCGCTGCAATTCGCGCAGCAGCAGGATCTGGATCTGTCTGGTAACATCGAGCGCCGTCGTCGGCTCGTTGCCGGCAACACCTTTGGGTAGCAGTCGAGTGCGACCGCGATCATCGGCTGACAGACCACCGGACGAACCCGGCTAAAGCGGTATGAGGAGAAGGGACATGGACCTGCGTGTTGCCGCCACGATGTTGGCCTGCGTGGTGATGGGGGCCGCGTCGACTGCCACTATGACGGGGTGCGCGCCGACCCCGGCTGTGGCGCAGGTATGCCCAGCGGGAGTGCCGTGGGTTCCAGCCGATTACGCGAACGGCAAATGGGTCCCCGGCCATTGTCTCGGCCAACCAGCGCAATAAAGCGCGATAATATCCTATCCCGAGCCCCGGCTGCTTCCGAGCGGCACCCGACTGAAGGGTGACGTTGAAGGAGATCGGGCCGGCCGACACGGCACTGCCGAGGGCAAGGCGTTTCACGACCGAAGCGCGCCGGCCGAGGCGACCCGAGCGGATCAGGGAGGAGGCGGCTTCGATCTCAGATCCGCCGGCTCGGGCATCCGGCAACAGCTCGATCACGCCCGCGGCTGTGGCCGGAGGCGGAAGCCGTGGCTTCGTTCTGGTTATCGCATATCCCGATGGTTGCCCTTTGCGGCGGCTGGGACAGCCGGCAGCGTCTTCCGCCGTGTCGCGCATGCTGTTATCCTGGAACCCTGCGCCGGCACCCGGCTGGTCCAGTTCTTGCCGGGCCGTTACGGCGGCAAGTTGCAACCGCGTTGACGCCCGCACCGGAGAATTCACCATGCCATCGGAAATCTCGGACGAGGCTCTCGACTTTCTGCTGACCCGCGCCGGGCTCAGTCTTACCGAGGCGCAAAAGGCCGAGCTGAAGGGTGTCTATGCCGGCATCGCGGCAATGGCGGCCCGGGTACGCAAGCCGCGCGGGCACATGGCGGAGCCGGCTTTGACCTATGGCTTTGCCGAGGAAGATCTCCAATGACCGGGCCGGCAATGTCCGATCCGATCCCGACAATCGCCGAGGCCGCGCGGCTGATCGCGGCGAAGCGCCTGTCGCCGGTCGAATTGACCCGCGCCTGCCTCGACCGCGTGCACGCTTTGAACAACCAGCTGCACGCCTTCATCCATTTGACGCAAGAGCGCGCGCTGGCCGAGGCGCGCGCTGCCGAGCGGGCGATCATGGCCGATGGCCCGAAGGGGCCGTTGCATGGCATACCGATCGGCTTGAAGGACATTGTCGACACCAAGGGGATCCCGACCACCTGCCAGTCGAAGATCCTGGCCGGCAACATCCCCGACGCGGATGCCGCCTGTGCCGAACGGCTCGCCGCCGCCGGCACCGTCCTGATCGGCAAGACCACGACCCACGAATTCGCCGATGGCGGCCCGTCATTCGACCTGCCGGCGCCGCCGGCGCGCAACCCGTGGAACCCCGACCATTTCACCGCGGGCAGCAGCAGCGGCACCGGCGCCGGGGTCGCCGCCGGAATGATCCTCGGCGGCATCGGCACCGACACCGGCGGCTCGATCCGCGGTCCGGCGGCATTGTGCGGCATCGCCGGCATCAAGCCGACCTATGGCCTCGTCAGCCGCGCCGGCGTCGCCCCCGCCGCGTTCACTCTGGACCATATCGGCCCGATGGCCTGGACTGCCGAAGATTGCGCGCTGATGCTGCAGGCCTTGGCCGGGCACGACCCGCGCGATCCGGCCAGCGCCGCGCGTCCGGTGCCCGACTACGCCGCCACGCTCGGGACCGGGATTAAGGGTTTGAAGATCGGTGTGATCCACCATTTCCACGAGAGCGACTACCGGGTCAGCGCCGGCACCCGGCGCGGCATCGACGATGCCGTGGCGACGTTTCGCGATCTCGGCGCCGAGATCCGCGAAGTGCAGCTGTCGCCGCTGCAGGACTGGATGGCCTGCGGCTCGCTGATTTCGATCGTCGAGCGCGCCGCCGCCTATGAGGAATGGGCGCGCACCAGGCTCGGCGATTTCGGCGAGCGGGTGCGCAGCCGGCTGATGCTCGGCGCCCTGGTGTCTGGCGTCGATTATCTGCAAGCGGTCAGGCGGCGGCGCGAATTGCGGGCCGAGTTGCAGCAGGCGATGCGGGGGCTCGACGCAGTATTGACCGCGGCCCAGCCGAGCGAAGCGCCGAAGATCGACGCTATGCCAAAATGGGACGTGTTCGAATTGCCGAGCTTTACCATGCCGTTCAATGTCGCCGGCTACCCGGCGATTTCGGTGTGCTCGGGCTGTGGCATGGGCGGCCTGCCGGTGGCCATCCAATTGGTCGGCAAGCCGTTCCGGGAGGCAATGGTCCTGCGCATCGCCGACGCGTTCGAAAAGGCGACGGATTTCCGCAACAAGCGGCCGGCGCTGGTCGGGGCTTGATCGAAACCCCCGATGCCATCCAATCTGCTGAACTCGACATAGATTACCGGCTATCATCGCCGCGTTTGGGTGAGGCGATCTAAACCTCGACCCGCCAAACGGGAGATGCGCCATGGAGAAAAGGTTCGGCGTGGTGTCCGCCGACGGGCATTGCCGGCTGATGCACCTGCCCTTCGATCTCTGGACGAAGCGGCTGCCAAGAAAGCTCCAGGACGACGCGCCGCGGGTGGTGGCGGGGCCGGACGGCATCCGACGGTGGGTGGTGGAAGGCCGGCCGTGGAGCGGGGTCGGCTGGGCCGGCGTTGGCCGCGGTCCGGTCAACTGTTACACCCGCGCGGGGCTCGCCGAAGAGCCCGAGCCCGGTGTATTTCGCGCGGCAAATGCCAAGTACCGCTGCGAAGACATGGACCGCGACGGGGTCGACGCCGAGCTCGTCAACGGTCCCTATGAGCAGATCTCCGCGATCAACAGCCCGGAGCTGCGCGCCGCCTGCGTTCGCGCGGTCAACGACTGGGCGCGCGAACTATACGACGAGTTAAACGGCCGGTTCATCATGCTGCTTCCCCTGCCCTGCCAATCGCCCGACGAGGCCGTCGCCGAGTTGCTGCGGGTTGCAGAATTCGGCCTGCCGACCGGGGTCATCTTTGACTGGGCGAACGCTCCCGAGCCGGTGCTGCACCAGATCTGGGAGCCGGTCTGGGCGGCGGCCGCGGAGACCGGTTTGCCAGTTAACCTGCACGCCAACCCGAGCGGCGGGTCGCGCCAGATCGGGGTCGGGGTCGCCGGCCTCGAGCCGCGCAACCAGTCGTTGATGCGAGTCGCCAATTTCCCGATGGGGGCGATGGCCGAACTGATGAGCGCTGTCGTCTTCTCGGGCATCTGCGATCGCTACCCCGCGGTGCGCTTCGTGCTCGAAGAGGCCGGGGTCGGGTGGGTCCCGTTCCTGTTCTGGCGCTTTGATCGCGAATGGGATTTCGGTGGTCCGACCCGCGTCTTCGCGCCCGACATTGCGCTTTCCGCCATGCCGAGCGAGTTCGTTCGGCGCCAGGTGTTCTTCACCTTCGAGGTCGAAGAGGAGGGCGGGTTTCGCCGGGTGCCCGAGATCGGCCTCGACAATTTCCTGTGGGCCAGCGACTTTCCGGGGCTCGACAGCCCCTGGCCGGACTCGAAGGCGATGGGCCACGCGCCGGCCCAGGCGGCGCTCGGAAAGGCGGCTCTCGATCGACTGGTCTTCGACAACGCGGTCAAGCTGTACAAGATCCCGGTCGCGGTGCCGCGCTAGCGAACGGCGGCGGTTCGCGGCAGAAGATGGCCGCCTGGTGAAGACCGGTCGAGATCCGTCGCGCACGAGCGAGCGGCTGGGCGAGGCACAGGAAGGAAACCCGCAAACATGGCGACCGGGATGCTCAATTCGGCGCTGTTCGGCGACATGTTCGGCACCGCGGCGATGCGCGCGGTGTTCGGCGATCTGGCGTTTCTCGGCCGCTGCGCCGAGGTCGAGGCCGCGCTCGCCCGGGCCCAGGCCCGGCTCGGGATCGTTCCGGCCGAGGCGGCAGCGGCGATCACCCGGGCGGCCGACGCGGTCGGCCAACATCCCGGGGCGCTCGACCTCGCCCGGCTCAAGCGCGAAACCGAGACTGTCGGCTATCCGATCCTGCCATTGGTGCGCCAGCTCGCCGACCGCGCCGGCGATGCCGGGCGCTGGCTGCATTGGGGCGCCACTACCCAGGACATCATGGACACCGCCGCGGTATTGCAGATCCGCGCCGGCCTCGACCTGCTCGAAGCCGATCTTACCGCCGCACGCGGCCACCTCGCCGACCTCGCGGGGCGCCATCGCGACACGCCAATGGCCGGCCGGACCCACCTGCAGCATGCGTTGCCGATCACCTTCGGCTACAAGGCGGCGGTTTGGCTGTCGGCGCTCGATCGCCATGCGACGCGCGTCGGCCAGCTGCGCCCGCGCGTGCTCCTGGCCCAGTTCGGCGGTGCCGCCGGCACCCTTGCCTCGCTCGGGCGGGGCGAGGATGTCGTCAGGAGCCGCACCGAGCTGGCCCGCGAGCTCGGGCTCGGCGACCCGCCGATCACCTGGCACGTCGCCCGCGACGGCATCGCCGAAACCGTGCAGCTGCTGGCCTTGATGGCCGGCAGCCTGGGCAAGATCGCGTTTGACGTGATGCTGATGTCGGCGACCGAATTCGGCGAAGCGGCCGAGCCGTTCGTCGCCGGCCGCGGCTCGAGCTCGACGATGCCGCAAAAGCGTAACCCGATTTCGTGCGAGCTGATCCTCGCCGCCGCCAAGGTGCTGCGCCAGCAGGCCGGCCTCGTGCTCGACGCCATGGTCGCCGATTTCGAGCGCGCCACCGGCCCCTGGCATGTCGAATGGGTGGCCGTGCCCGAGGCCTTCGGCTATGCCGCCGGCGCGCTCAATCAGTCGCGGTTTCTGCTGGCCGGGCTGATCGTCGATCCGGCGCGCATGGGCCGCAATCTCGGCATGACCCACGGCCTGATCGTCGCCGAGGCGGCGATGATGGGCCTCGCTCCCCATACCGGCCGCAATGAGGCGCACGACCTCGTCTACGACGCCTGCCGGCAGGCGATCGAGACCGACCGGCCGCTCCTCGACGTGCTGCTCGAAACTCCTGCCGTTGCCGGCCCGCTCGGCCCCGACCGGCTGCGCGCCCTGACCGACCCCGCCAACTACCTCGGCGCCGCGCCGGCCATGGTCGACCGCCTGCTCGCCGGACGCGAGAGCGAAAGCCAGCGGTAACCGGGCCGGTACGCTCAAGCCGGGTGGCGCTGCCGGGACCGCTGCACTAAGTATCCTGCTCGGGAACGAGCGGGCCCTGCAGGGTGGTGGGGCCCGTAATCACCAGGCCGCCCTCTGCCGAGAGAGGGATTTTCGTAGCATCGGATCGTGTCGATGGATGTTGCCGCCGCCGCTGCCAAGCTCCCCGTTTCGGTCGACGATACGCTCGCCATGCTCGGCAGCGCCGACTATGTCGCCGACCGCAGCCTGGCGACGGCGGTGCATTTGGCGTTGCATCTGAAGCGGCCACTGTTTCTCGAAGGCGAGGCCGGGGTCGGCAAGACCGAGATCGCCAAGGTGCTGGCGAGCGCATTGCAGCGCCGGCTGATCCGGCTGCAATGTTACGAGGGACTCGACGTCGCCTCGGCGGTCTATGAATGGGATTATGCCCGGCAGATGATCGAAATCCGCCTCGCCGAAGCGGCCGACGAGGACCGGGGCGAGATCGAAAGCACAATCTTCTCCGACCGGTTTCTGATCAAGCGACCGCTGCTGCAGGCCTTGGAGCCCGATCTGGCCGGCGCCCCGGTGCTGCTGATTGACGAGCTCGACCGCACCGACGAGCCGTTCGAAGCCTACCTGCTCGAATTGCTGTCCGACTTCCAGGTGACGATCCCGGAGATCGGCACGATCCACGCGGCCGAACCGCCGATCGTGATCATCACCTCAAACCGCACCCGCGAGATCCACGACGCACTGAAGCGGCGCTGCTTTTACTACTGGGTCGATTATCCGAACGCGGCGCGCGAATTGGAGATCCTGAAGCGCAAGGCGCCGGGGGCCAGCGAGCACCTATCGCGCGAGGTCGTCGGCTTTGTCCAGCGGCTGCGGGGAATGGATCTATTCAAATTGCCGGGCATCGCCGAAACTATCGACTGGACCGAGGCGCTGATGCAGCTGGACGTGCTGGAGCTGAGCCCGCAGGCGATCAACGACACGCTGGGTGTTCTGCTCAAATACCAGGACGACATCGCCCGCCTGCAAGGCAGCGAAGCGGCGCGGCTGCTCGACCAGGTCAAGGCCGAAGCCACCGCCACGAATTGAAATGCCTAGCGGACCATTTTCCGTCATGACCGGGCTTGACCCGGTCATCCACGAAGCCGCGCACGGCGTAAGACGTGGATGGCCGGAACAAGTCCGGCCATGACGCTGTTTCGCACCGCGAATGCCCGATCAGACCCCAGCCTCGCGAACGCCGGAACCCAGAGGGCGGCTGCTCGCCAACTTGATGCATTTCGCCCGCACCTTGCGCGCGGCGGGCCTGCCGGTTGGGCCGGGCAAGGTCATTGACGCGGTCGACGCGGTCCAGGCAGTTGGGATCACCGACCGGCGCGACTTCTACTGGACCCTGCACGCGGTCTTCGTCAACCGCCCGGACCAGCGGCTGATCTTCGACCAAGCGTTTCACATCTTCTGGCGCAACCCCGAGCTCTTGAAAAAGATGATGGGGCTGGTATTGCCCGAGTTGCGGGTCGAGGGTGAAGAGGACCGGGGCGCCGAAATGGCGCGGCGGCTGGCCGAGGCATTGCACCCGAACCAGGAGGAAGCCTCCGGCGAAGCAGAGGAGACCGAAACCGAGATTGACGCGGTCATGACCTTTTCCGACCGCGAGCAGTTGCGCGCGATGGATTTCGAGAAGATGTCGCTCGAAGAATTGGCGCGCGCCAAGGCGGCGATCGCTCGGCTGAGGATGCCCGTGCAGGATGTCCCGACCCGCCGTTTCGCCCCCGACCGCCGGGGCGCGCGGGCCGATTTGCGGGCGACGATGCGCGCGGCCCTGCGCTCCGGCGGCCTCGTTGAACTCAAGCGCAAGAGCCGGCGCCGGCGCCCGCCGCCGCTCGTTGTTTTGTGCGACATCTCGGGCTCGATGAGCCGCTACAGCCGCGTCTTTCTGCATTTCATGCATACGGTCACCAATGACCGCGACCGGGTATACGACTTTGTTTTCGGCACCAGGTTGACCAATATCACCCGCTACCTGCGCCATCGCGACGTCGATCTGGCGCTGGAGCGGGTCGGCGAGGCGGTGGCCGACTGGTCGGGCGGGACCCGCATCGGCCACTCGATTGCCGAGTTCAACCGGCTGTGGTCGCGCCGCCTGCTTGGCCAGGGTGCGATCGTGCTGTTGATCACCGACGGACTCGACCGTGACGCCGGCGCCGGCCTCGCCCGCGAGATGGACCGGCTGCACCGCTCGTCCCGCCGGCTGATTTGGCTGAACCCGCTGTTGCGCTATGAGGGGTTCGAGCCAAGATCACTGGGGATGAAGGCAATGATGCCCTATGTCGACGAGTTCCGGCCGGTGCACAATCTGGCGAGTCTCGAAGCGCTGATCGCGGTGCTGAGCGCACCGATCGCGCGGCGTGGCGCGGCAAGTGCCGCATGGCAGCACAGCATGGAGAGGGCGGCATGAGCGATACGGCGGAAATCCTCGAACAGGCGGCGCGCTGGCGCGAAGCGGGTGCTGGCGTGGCCTTGGCGACGGTCGTCACCACCTGGGGCTCCTCGCCGCGGCCGGTGGGGGCCAAGCTCGCGGTCGACGACACGGGCGCGATGGTCGGCTCGGTATCGGGCGGCTGCGTCGAGGGCGCGGTCGTCCAACAGGCGCTCGAAGCGATCCGCGACGGCAAGCCCCGGCTCCTCGATTTCGGCGTCAGCGACGACCAGGCGTGGGAGGTCGGCCTCGCTTGCGGCGGCAAAATCCAGATCTTTGTCGAGCGCGTCGAATGAAGGGGCGCATCCTCGACCGCGTCGTGGCGGCCGCGCGCGAGCACCGTTCGGTCGCGCTGGCCACCGATATCACCACCGGCCGGCAATTGCTGCTCGACGGCGAGGCGGCCGACGGCGATCTGGCGCTCGACGAGGCGGCGCTCGCTGGACTGCGCGAAGCGATGCGAGCCGACGTCACCCGGACCATCGAAACGCCGGCCGGCCGGGTCTTTGTCGAGGTGTTCAATCCACCGCGGCGCTGCTTTGTGATCGGCGCCGTGCACATCGCCCAGCCGCTGGTACAGATTTTGACCCTCGCCGATTACGCGGTGACCGTAATCGATCCGCGCCAGTCCTTTGCCACCGAGGCGCGTTTCCCGGGGGTCGAGCTTACCCAGGAGTGGCCAGACGAGGCACTCGAACGGCTGCGGCCCGACCGCGCCTCGGCGGTGGTGACGCTGACCCACGACCCCAAGATCGACGACCCCGCCTTGGCCGTGGCACTGCGCTCGGAATGCTTCTACATCGGCGCGCTTGGCTCGCGCCGCACCCATGCCGGGCGCTGCGCACGGCTGAAGGATGAGGGCTTTACCGACCACGATCTCGCCCGCATCCACGCCCCGATCGGCCTGCCGATCGGCGGGATATCGCCGGCCGAGGTCGCGGTGTCGATCGTCGCCGAGATGGTCCGGGTGCTGCGCCGCGGCGATGGCGCGGAGGCGGCATGAAATTCGGCGAGGCCCCGGTCGCCGAGGCCACGGGCGCGATCCTGGCGCACAGCCTCAAGCTCGGTACGACAGCGCTCAAAAAAGGGCGGGTGCTGTCACCGGACGATGTCGAGTTGATCGCCGCCGCCGGCCTGTCGGCGATCGTCGTCGCCAGGCTCGAACCAGGCGATGTCGGCGAAGACGATGCGGCCCGGCGGGTCGCTGCGGCGGCGGTCGGCCCGGGCGTCTCGGTCGCCGCACCATTCACCGGTCGCGCCAATCTCCACGCCGAGGCGCGCGGCTTGCTGGTTTTCGAGCGGTCTCGGGTTGACCAGATCAACCTGGTCGACGAAGCGGTGACGTTGGGGACATTGCCGCCCTTTGCCGTGGTCGAGCCGCGGCAGATGGTCGCCACCGTCAAGATCATTCCGTTCGCCGCTGCCGAGGACGCCGTCAAACATTGCGTCCAGGTGGCGATTTCGGAGGGTCCGCTGCTGCGCGTCGCCCCCTTTCGGGCGCTCTCGGTCGGGCTCGTGCAGACCCGGCTGCCGGGCCTCAAGGACAGCATCCTCGACAAGACCCGCCAAGTGACCGAGGCAAGGCTCGCCGCACTCGGCTGCACGCTGGCCCTCGAGGCGCGCTGCGAGCATTCGATCGGCGAGCTCGAGGCGCAGATCCGCGCCGCGCTCGGCCACCCGATCGACCTTCTGCTGATCCACGGCGCCTCGGCGATCCTCGACCGGCGCGACGTGATCCCGGCATCGATCGTCGCCGCCGGCGGCCGGGTCGATCATTTCGGCATGCCGGTCGATCCCGGCAATTTGCTGCTGCTCGGCCATGTCGGCGAGCGCGCGGTGCTGGGGCTGCCCGGCTGCGCCCGGTCGCCCAAGCTCAATGGCTTCGACTGGGTGCTGGAGCGGCTGGTCGCCGGGCTGCCGGTCGGACCGGCCGAGATCATGCGAATGGGGAGCGGCGGGCTGCTCGCCGAGATCCCGTCGCGCCCGCTGCCGCGTGCCGAGGCCAAGCCGCCGGCCCTCCGGAAACCGGAAATTGCGCCGGGCGCGCGGATCGGCGCGCTGCTGCTCGCGGCCGGCCAGTCGCGGCGGATGGGCGGCCCGAACAAACTGCTCGAAGAAATCGACGGCGTGCCGATGGCGGCGCGGGTGGCACAGCGGCTCCTCGCCTCGCAGGCGCGGCCGATCGTCGCGGTGCTCGGCAACAAGGCCGACGAGATCGACGCCGCTCTCGGCAAGCTGCCGATCGAGCGGGTGCGCAACCCCGATTTTGCCGAGGGGCTGTCGACCTCGTTGAAACGCGGAATCGCGGCGTTGCCGGAGGATCTCGACGGCGCGCTGGTGTGCCTCGGCGACATGCCGCTCGTCACCGGCCGGCACCTCGACCGGCTGATCGCGGCGTTCAACCCGCTCGAAGGCCGAGCGATCATCGTGCCGACCCGCCGCGGCAAGCGCGGCAACCCGGTGCTTTGGGCCAGGCGCTTTTTTGCCGAGATGGCTGGGATCGCCGGCGATGTTGGGGCCAGGCACCTGATCGGCGAACACGCCGAACTGGTCGCGGAGGTCGAGATGGACGACGACGCGATCCTCGTCGATATCGACACCCCCGAGGCGCTCGCCGCGTTGCGGGCGAAACGACAACCGGCGGACTTGGTCAGCGACTGCTAGACCGGCGCTCCGCCGCGGTAACGAGGAGGGATTTGATTTTCAAAGAAAAACGATAGCTTAGCCCCCGCCGCATGATAACGGCCAATGACACCCACAGGGCAATCGGGGCGATCTGCAAATCGAGTAGCCGCGCTGAAATAAGCGAAACCAGCGGCAGCATCAGCAGGACCAAGATGGTTGTTTTATCCCAGGGCCGGATGCCGGTCCTGAGGCCATCGCAGGCGAGCCAGGCTGCCGCGAAAATCAGGATCAACATGTCATAGCCCCAGGCGTACGGGGTCGCCAGGAAGGTCGCGACAGCCAGCGCTGCCGATTTGATGCCGAGCGGACCCGGCCCACCCCACAAAGCGGCAATCGCAATGGCGGCGGAAATTGTAGAGATGCCTTGGATCAGGTATGCGGCGGGCGAGTTTGCGCCGACCAGCCTCATCATCGCGAAAACAGTCGGCATCGAGGGCCAAGCCGCGACTTGCGACTCCATCCATTGGCGCTGCAGAACCAGCCGATCGAAAAAAGCGATCCAGATGTGCGGACCGAACAGGATCGCGCTCGCCGCGGCCAGCACAAGTGCGGTTGCCGTGGCCGCAATGAGGGCCTGCCAGTGCCGACCTGCGACCAAGGCGGGGACCAACAGGATCCCAAGCTGCGGCTTGCAGCACAGGAGTCCCAAAAGGACGCCCGAGCGTGCGGGGAACCGCTCGACCAGCATCAGTCCCCAGCCCAGCAGCGCAGCAGTGTAATAGCCGTTTTGTCCAAGAAAGATATTGATCAATGCGGCGGGCGCGCCGATCGCAGCTAGCGCCGCCGTTTTCCACCCGACCAGCCTCGACAAAGACCACGTAAAAAGTGTCAGTCCGAGGCTTCCCCAGAGAAGCAGCGCGTGGGCGTACGACAATCCAGCAAGCGGACGACAGAGCAACATTACGATTGGCGGATACGCCAGGGGTTGATCAACCGTCTGATGCGGCCCGACAATATATGCAGCTTCGGGTCGGCCAGCAGCGGCCAGCCCGGCACTGGACCAAAATTGTAAAAAATCTCTCCCGAGATGTTCGCCCGCAGCACTGGTGAGCCCTGCCCCGTGGTGGGCCGCCAGATCCCATGCGAGCACGCCGATCGTTGCGCATGCGCAGAACGAGCCCCAGCGCAGAAGGCGCTCGCGAGTGAGCCAGGACGCATCTTTGAGAAGGTTTGTCGCGTGTTGGAGGTAGTGCCGCATTGGCCGATCTGCTGGTGAGGCCCGGGGGTCGCGCCCGGACGTCCTGGTCAGATTAGGGCAACAGGCTGAATCTTCCGTTAGCGGCAAGCCGGCGAGCCGCCGCCGATTGCGGACAAGCTTGCGCTTAGGCCAGGAACTTGTGGTGCCATCTCGCCGAGACGGTCACGCAGCGCATCGAGCAATGTCGTGCGTGTGTCGATGGTCAGCAAGCGCTCGACGCCGTCGACCTTCAGCGTAATCCGGACATCCCTCGACCGCTCCTCTGCCGTGGCCCGGCAGCCACCATCGGTGGCTCCGCAAGCCTATGCGGAGGGACCAGCAGCCCAAGCGCTCGACCCGGAACACCGGGCCGGGGCGATCGTTCCCAGGTCAGCGACGAGGTGCGCGCAGCGTTTCTGGGATTGGCGAGCCGGCCAGCGCTCTACGATGTCGCGGCGCGCCGCGGCGGCGCGTCGGCGAAATGCGGCATCACCTCGCGGGCAAAGCGACGCAGGCTGGTGCGACCCCGTGCGCCGCCGCCCGAGCCGCCGCCGTTGATCAGCACATAGCCGGCGCCCGCTATGTGCAGTTCGCCCAGCCTTTCGGCGATGTGGTCGGGATTGCCATACATCGCACTCGCCTCGTTGACCGCCCGCGGATCGCCGGTGGCGCGGTCGGGACCGCCATGGACGATGCCGTCGGGCGTGGTCGCGAGCTTCAGCTGGCGTAGCCGATTGGCGAGCCGGCGCTCCATCGCCGCGGCCCGCTCGGCAGCGCTGTCGCAGACAAAAAAGGCGCGCGTCACGGCGACCTGCATCGGATCGAAACGGCGACCTTGCGCTTCGACCTCGGATTTGTAGGTCGCGATGCTGGTCGCAACATCGGCGGGCGAGGCGTACTGGCCGAGCAGTAGGTTGCAGCCCTGGGCGGCGACCCGGCGGATCGAGCGCTCGCTGCCAGCCCCCATCCAGATCGGCGGGTGCGGCCGCTGCGCGGTCGGCGGCTCGACCACGATGTTGTCGAATTGCCAATACTTGCCGCGGTGCGAGAACGGCTCGTCGGCGGTCCAGGCCTTGAGGATCACGGCGAGGCATTCGTCGTAGCGCGCGTCCGCCTCGTCCATATCGACGCAAAAGCCGGCGAACTCGTTATAGCGGTAACCCTTGCCGACGCCGAAATCGAGCCGACCGCCGGAAAGCAGATCGAGGGTCGCCGCCTGCTCGGCGAGCAAGACCGGATTGTGCCACGGCAACACCATGACCGCGGTGCCGAGCCGCAGCCGGCGGGTACGCGCGCCGAGCCAGGTCAACAGGTTGATCGTCGCCGAAACCTGGCCGTAGCCGGTGAAATGGTGCTCGACCACGAAGGTGGAGTGAAAGCCGAGCGCCTCGGCCTCGATGTTGTATTCGACGAAATCGCGAAAGCCCTCGGCGCTGTCGAATTCGGCCTCCTCGGGCCCCTTGGCGCGCCGCGCCGTCGCACTGCCGAACAGGCCAAATTGCATCCGTCTCACCCTCTGTTTGCCCGACGGCCAGATTAGGCCGGGGTCGGCGATATTCAAAATGCCATTTGCCGATCGCCGGCATATCGAGCGAACATGGGACGGGCATGGAATAAGGAAGGTACGGCTTCCGAGAAGCACGGATATGAAGAACAGACAAATATAAGCCAGTGGTTTCATGTCACCGTCCATTGTCAAGGTGCGCTATGACAGCAGTTTCATGAGTTCATCCGGCTCGATGACACCGGGTTGCCTAGCGTGTTCTTGCATGGCGCGGATCATAGGCGGCATACTTGGCGCAGGAAGGTGCAGACATTGTCGAATAAGAGGCACGGTGGGTGAAAGGTTCGGAGCGCTGAAACCCGAGATGCGAGTATCGTTACCGATGCCGATAAGCAGGTCTCCTGCGCTGTAGATATCTAGCCCCAACACCTTCACGCAGAACCATCGCACCCACCAATAGGCCGCCAAATCCCGAGCAACCAACCCTGCACCGAGACGGGAAAAGGTTGTCGCCGCCGCTCCGCGCTGCTCTTCTGGGGCGTCCTTCGGGAGGTCGCCGTGAATAATTAGACGTTCCTGCACGTCACGCCGCAGATCGTAAATTTCTTTCAGCGGTTCGAACAAAAACTTGCTGATCCACCAGCCGGCTGCACCGAGACCGAGGGTAAATAGCGAAGACCACATAGAATTATGGCTGCTTGCGGTTCACAAAAATTATATAATAGTAAGGGCTGGCCCACCCGCGATCCCGCCCATCCGTCAAAAGGAGCTGCCCGGCGACAAAATTGATTGGCCTGAAGCTTTCTGACGAAACCATCGGACACTCGTTTTTGTCAGCAATGTCCTTCAGAATAAACTTATTGAGAAGCACGCCAGCTTGTCCGGCTGTCACTACGTCGTTCCATAAATTTGAAGCGATCACCGGAGAGCGACACAAGTACATCCCGTCTGCAAAGGCGCTCGCGGAAAACGTGAACAGAAAAAGTAAGATAAGAGCGGTTGGATCTCGCATGGACATGCCCCGTTCATATGCGCAAGCATATGAGCGTGGCGCAGCGATTGTCCAGAATGCTATACGCCAGGCAGACGAGCCGCGCCGCCACCCCCCCAGTAATCGCGATCTGAAGCCACCGGGGTTGCTGGGCGATGGCCAGGGAAGACTAAGAGGATTAGCAGACCCCTCAACTGCCAGGCAATGCCATCGAAATCTGCGGGTAGGTTTCACCATTTAACGCCTCTATTTGTGTCAATAAGCACCATCTTGGCGTGCTGCGGCGAGACAGGAAGGTTGGTCAGGGTATTTGTGCTGCTGAACCATGACGGCGCACGCAAGCTGCACCCATGCGGGCGCTGGGCGTTCGCATCCCGCACAGCACATAAGCAAGGATAGAGCGGTGGCCAACCGCCTCGGCCTTTTCTGCGCGAAGAGCCGGAAACCGAAAGTGACAGCCATCTTCGCGCCTCTAAATCATCAGGTATTGAGAACTCCCAAATATCACCCTGTGATAAGCAACCGGATCGTCATTTTTTCCCAGTACGCCTGTGCGGTCAAATTCGCCTAGTGCGCAATTTGGCGGTCGGCAGAAGGAGGAGACGCAACGGAGCGGGAGAGCGTGGAGCCGCCCAGGCATGGCGAGGCAGGCAACGCCGCGGCTTTGCTTGCCCGGCCCCCTTACCCCGCCCTCTCCCCCGGCCGGCGGGGGAGAGGAAAAAGCAGGCGGCCATGATCGAAAAAAATGGATCTGACCAATGCTTGCCTACGCTCGCTCAGGCCGGGCGTTTCCAACCGAGCCAGGCGCAGATTCCGTCGCCCATGACCAATTCCTTGTCGCGGCCCTTGCAGCCACGGCAGCTCCTCGGTGAACATCGTCACGCATTGGCGATAGGAGCACGGCATGCGGGTGATGTCGGTGCCCCAGAACGCAGCGCTGCGGGCCGAACGCGTCGAAGATCCGGCGGATATATTGGTGGATGTTGCGATAAGGGTAAGGCTCGGTCGAATAGCTCGGCGCGCCCGACAATTTGACCGCGACGTTCGGATACTTGGCCAAGCGCCAGCATGTCGCCGAGATTGGCAAACGCCGCGTCGTCCTGCGCCGGCAACCGCCGCTGCCGCCGCGGCCATGATGGTCGATATGAAGCTTGAGCCCGGGATGGCGCTCGGCGATCCGGGCGAGCTCGGCCATATGTCCGCCGGCGATCAGTCCGACCGGCAGTTTCTCGCGCTCGCAGGCCGCCCAGAACCAGTCGAGCGAGCCGTCGTTCCACCAGCTGTGCTGATGCGGCTGGTTGAAGGTGAAACGAAAGCCGAGCATGCCCGGCCGCTGCCGCCAGTTCCTGACGATCTCCTCGCGGTTTGGCGCCTGCAGATCGAAATTGCCGAGGATGCAGAACTTGTCCGGATGGGCTTTAACCGCTTCGACCGCCTGCGCGTTCGGCCCCTCGCCCAAGGTGCTGGGCGGATGGATGACCGCCGCATCGACCCCGGCCTCGGCCATCTCCTTCAGCGCATCATCGACATTGTAGGTCGGGATCTGCCGATGTTGCGGCGACATCCGCGCGTTTTCCCACAGATGGATCTGCGAATCGACGATCTGCATGAGTTTTCCTCCTCTTCGGTTATCCGCGTTCAGGCTCGGCCGGCCCCCACCCTAACCCTCTGCGTCGGGAGGAGGGGATCGGAGGGAGCGGCCGCCGTAGGGTCTGCGATATGCGGGCGCAGCTTGCCGTCGGCCTCGATATCGGCGAGGACTTGGGTGACAAGCTCGGCCACCGCCTGCCGCGCCGCCGACGGGCCGCGACTGACCGCTGTGCCCAAGGCCAAGGTCCGGAAGATCCCGGCGGCGGTGATGCGGTGCGCCTCAGCCAAGCCGCGGGCGCATTCGCGATAGACCGAGGCATGCGGCAGGATCGAGGCGCCGACCCCCTGCTGCACCATCAGCCGTATCGTCTCGTGGTCGTTCAGTTCGGTGTCGACCTGCAAGGCAATGCCGCGTCCGACGAGCAGCACGTCGAGTGCGGCGCGCAAGCCATCGCCGAGGATCAGCGGGGTGCGGTTCAGCTCTTCGGCCGAGACGACGCCGCGCGGCCGCGCCCCCGGACGCGTGACCAGCACCATCTCCTCTTCGGCAAGGCGCGTCGAGGCGATCAGCCGGCTGCGCGATATCTCGGCCAGCAAGGCGAGGTCGACCCGGCCGTCGACGACAAACTCCTCGAGCCGGACGGTGCCGGCGTGAACCACCTTCAATTCGACCATCGGAAAGTGATCACGCATCCGGGCGAACAATTCGGGGACCACGATCGGGCACGAGGTCGGGGTCACGCCGAGGATGATCTTGCCGCTCGGATGCGCCTTGTGGGCGCGGATCTCGTCACCGGCGCGCTCGACATCGCGCAGGATGCGCTGGGCGCTATCGAGCAGCTTGTGGCCAGCCTCGGTCAGCCGCACGCCGCGGTTGGCGCGGGTGAACAACGTCGCGTCGAGTTCGTCTTCGAGCCGCTGGACATGCCGGGTCAAGGCCGGCTGGGCGATCTGCAGATGGGCCGAGGCGCGGGTGATGCTGCCGAGTTCGGCGATGCGGACAAAGTAATGCAGGCTGCGCAATTCCATGGTGACGGCGATTCCGCCCACCGGCCGGGGCGATGGTCAATCGGAATTTCAGCGGGCCTTGTCATGCTGGGCCGGCATGAGCATGATCGGAAATCGGTATTTGCTTGATAACCGCAACGAACCTAGCCTGATCAGCCACGACGAAAGGACAGCGAGCCATGGAAGTCGGCGTCTACCATGAATTCCACTGCCGGCCGGATCAGACCCAGGCAGCGGCGTTCGCGGAGGCGCTCGATCAGATCGAGGCGGCCGATCGCTGGGGCCTCGATGCCATTTGGCTGGCCGAGATCCACCAGCAGGCGCGCCGTTCGGTGATGAGTGCGCCGATGACCGTGGCCAGCGCCATTGCCGCTCGCACCAAGCGCATCAAGATCGGCACCGGGGTACAAGTGTTGCCATTGTGCCATCCACTGCGGCTGGCTGAGGAAACCGCGACGGTCGACCAGATCAGCAGCGGCCGGCTGCTGTTCGGGGTCGGGCGCAGCGGCAACCCGCGCAGCTATATGGCCTATGGCGTCCCCTATTCGGAAAGCCGCGAGCGGTTTCTCGAAACTCTCGAAATCGTCAAAAAAGCGTGGACCCAGGAGCGGTTTTCGTACGAGGGCAAATACTGGCGCTTCGATAATGCCAGCGCGGTGCCGCGCCCGTTTCAACAGCCGGGGCCGCCGATCCGGGTCGCCGCCGCCAGCGAGGAGACGTTTCCGTCGTTGGGCGAGGCCGGCTATCCGATCTTTGTCGCGGTGCGCAGCGGCTCGTTGTCGGGGCTGGCGCCCGACCTCGCCGCCTACCGCCAGGCCTATCGGGAGGCCGGCCATGCGGGCGAAGGCGAAGTCTACCTGCGGCTCACCCTGCACATCGCCGACACCGACCGCCAGGCGTTCGACGAGGCCGAGGAAAGCATCATGCTCGGCTATCGTACTTTGAGCACGCGGCTCGAAGGCGCCCCCAACCGCCGCCGCGCGGCCGAGGCGGCAACGATCCGCACGATTTCCTACGAGGAAGTACAGCGCGACAAGGTCATCATCGGCAGCGCCGAGCGGGTCGCCGACCGCCTGTTGCAGCTGCACGAGGAACTGGGGCTCGACGGCATTTTGGCAGAGCTCAATTTTGGCGCGCTGATCGCCCCCGAGGCGATGACCCGCTCGTTGCAGCTCTTGTGCGAAAAGGTCTTGCCGCGGCTGCACTGAGGCGGCTGCGGGCAAAAAGGTCTAGGAGGTGGGTTCATGAAATTCGGTTTGTTCGGCAGTGCGCAGGCGCGGCGCGCCGGTCCCGACACCGACAGCAGCCAGGGCTTTCGCGATTTCATCGACAACAATGTCGAGGCCGAGGCGCTTGGTTATTACAGCACGTTTCTGGTCGAGCATCATTTCACCGGCTTCGGCCAGGTTTCGGCGAGCCTCAACCTCCTTACCTGGCTCGGCGCCCGCACCCGGCATCTGCGGCTCGGGACGGCGGTCTTGGTGTTGCCGTGGCACAACCCGGTTTTGCTGGCCGAGCAGGCCGCAACCCTTGACCTGCTCTCCGGCGGGCGGCTCGATTTCGGCGTCGGCAAAGGCTATCGCTGGAACGAGTTTGCCGGCTTCTGCGTCGATATGGAGGAGGCTGATTCACGCTTCGAGGAAGCGCTCGACGTGATCACCAAGGCCTTCGTCTCGGAGACGCCGTTCTCGCATCGCGGCAAATACTGGCAGTACGACAACATCGTCGTCGAGCCGCCGGCAGCGCAAAAGCCGCACCCGCCGTTCTGGATGGGGGCGGGTAGCCCGAATTCGGTGCGCCAGGTCGCCGAGCGCGGCTACAACATGCTGCTGGGCCAGCATTCGCTCGCCGAGGAAACGCTCGATCAGGTCGGGCAATTCCGGGCCGAGGTCGAGGCGAGAGGTCGGCGCTTCAACCCGCTGGAGGTCGCGGTTGCCCGCGCCGTCCATTTCGCCAAGGATGCCGCAGACAAGGAGGCCGCGCTGGAGCGCCGCTATCAAGGCCATATGCGGATCAATGCGCTGGCAAAGCGGCCCGATGGCGAACAGCGGGCGCGCTTCATCGCGGACGAAGCCGAGGCGCGGCACGAAAGCGCCGAGAGCGCCCTCTTCGGCACGCCCGACGAGATCGTGCGCAAGCTCGAGCGGCTACGCGCCGGCGGCGTCGAATATGTGATCATTAATTTTGGCGGCTCGCGGGATAACATTCGCCGGTTCGCCCGCGAGATCATGCCGGCTTTTGCCGACCAACCGGCGGCGCTGGCGCTCGCCGGCAAGTGACGAATGGCGGCAAGCGACCATTGAGGGAGTAGGTGCGATGGCGTTCGAATTCGGCGTATTCCACGAGTTTCAGCGGCGGCCGGGGCAGAGCGAGGCCGAGGCGTTCACGACTGCGTTCGAGCAGGTCGACGCCGCCGAGCGCTGGGGCCTCGACGCGATCTGGCTGCCGGAAATCCACATGGCGCCCGAGCGTTCGGTGTGCGCGGTGCCGATGACCATCGCCAGCGCCATCGCCTCGCGCACCCGCAACATCAAGATCGGTACCGGTGTCCAGGTGTTGCCGCTGTGCCAGCCGCTGCGCCTTGCCGAAGATGCCGCGACCGTCGATCAGATCAGCCGCGGACGGCTGCTGTTTGGCGTTGGCCGCAGCGGCTTCCCGCGTGCCTACGAAGCCTACGGCATTTCCTATGGCGAGAGCCCGGAACGCTTTGCCGAAGTGCTCGAGGTCGTCAAACGCGCCTGGACCGAGGAAAAGTTCTCCTTCGCCGGCAAATACTACAATTACGAAAACGTAAGCATCGTGCCAAAGCCGTACCACCGGCCGCACCCACCGATCCGGATCGCCGCCAACCGGGAGGACACCTTCATTTCGGCCGGCCGGCAAGGTCATGCGATCTTTGTCGGCGCGCGCCGCGGCACGATCGAGGAGGTGCTGCCCAGTCTCGAGATCTATCGTGAAGCCTGGAAGGCAGCCGG
The DNA here is from genome assembly GCA_963755435.1 of uncultured Alphaproteobacteria bacterium. GTDB lineage: Bacteria > Pseudomonadota > Alphaproteobacteria > ATCC43930 > CGMCC-115725 > AP-15. The sequence continues at coordinate 452,881 of CAVWJX010000003.1, read as the reverse complement.
TCACTCCGGCACTGGCGAGGTATATCTGCGGGCCCCGGTCTATGTCGGCGACACGATGGAGCAGGCGCGCCGGGACCCGGAAGAGAGCCTGATGAACACCTACCGCTGGTTGGGCGCGCGGCTCCAGGAGTCGGCCCACAGCGCCGGGGTTTTCGACAGCGCGCGCCGCATCGAGGGGGCGCAGCGGCTGCAGACGCTCACCTACGACGAAGTGCTGCAAGGCCGGGCCATCATCGGCACGCCGGAGGTCGTTGCCGACCGTCTGCTGACCCTCCAGCAGCAGTTGGGCCTCGCCGGCATCCTCGGCGAGCTGAATTACGGTGGGTTGGTGCCGCACGAACGGGTCATGCACTCGCTGCAGCTGATCTGCGAAAAGGTGCAACCGCGGCTGCATTGACGGAAACGAGGTCGTCCTCGCCATCGCCATCGCCGCAACGGCGAACGAACGGTCAATAACCGATACCCGACAGATCGGCAGGCGGGGTAAATCCCGCGCCCGACCGAGGGGCGCGGCACACCGCCAGCGAGCCAACCTGCCGGCCTGTCGGACGTGGCAATATTGCGCGCCGGTGGAATTAGCCTCGCAGCGCCCACGAAAGCGCGCTATTGTGCGCGCACCGGCCGCTGGTGCCGGGCGCACTTGTGCACCCCCGCATAGCAGCAGATGTAGGCGCTATGTTTCCGATCAAATCTCGGCCGGCGTTAGGTTTGAACATAGGTTTTGAACGAGCCGCTGTTGGCGCTTTGCGGCCGCGGTGTTGCGGCGCGGACAGAGCGAGGATCGGCTTCGAGCAGAGCCGGACCGGCGCGATCAGGCGGCTTTGGGCGATGGCGCCGGCGGTGCTGTTCGGCGGCGCGTTCCTGGTGTCGCAATCGCGCGTCGCGGTGGCCGACGGCTCCGCGGATGATCTCAATCAGCTGCGCGCGACCATTCAAAAGGAATTGGCCGCGCTGAAAAAGCAGGAGGACACGCTCCACCGCCAGGTGGTCGAACTCGACCGCAAGAGCAAGCAGCTCGACCTCAAAAATAAGCTGCTCGACAAACAGCTGCGCACCTTGCGAGCGACCGGGCTCGGGACCATCAACCCCGCCCCGGGCGGGGTGGCCGAAACCGGCCCGGCGCCGCCCTCGTCCGGCATCGAGGTCGCGCAGAGTCCAGGCCCCTCGACCGCCGCACCGACGAATTCCGCCCCGAGCGCCGCACCTTCCGGCGGCGCTGGGTCGGCACCGGCCTCGCCCGGCGGTGGTGGTGGCGGCGGCGAATCGGCGCCGATCGCCGGCCCGTCGGCAGCACAGCAGCAGGCACGGCAAGTCGTCGAGACCGCGCCCGCCCTGTCGAATTCGGGCGGCGTGTTGACCCCAAAGGGACAATTCATCGTCGACCCGTCGATCGAATATGATTACTGGTCGCAGAACCAACTCGGGGTCAATGGCTTCCAGATCATTCCCGGCATCACTTTCGGCAACATCTTTGCCAACCGGGTCGAGCAGAACATCACCACTGCCGCGGTAACCGGTCGCTATGGGATTACCGACCGGCTCGAGCTCAACGTCAAGGTGCCATTCGTCTACAACAGCGGCAGCACCACCAGCCTGATCCCGGTCGGCACCAGCGCCGAACTCTTGACCCTCAACGCCACCGGCACCGGGATCGGCGACCTCCAGTTTGGGTCCAGCTACCAGTTCAATACGGGCGAGAACGGCTGGCCAGTCTTTATCGGCAACATGCTGATGAAAACCGCCACTGGAATTAGCCCGTTCCAGGTGCCGATCATTACGGTCAACGACCCAAACGGCGAGTTTCTCGAAGGGCAGCCGAAGCGGCTGGCAACCGGTACCGGGTTCTATGCGGTCGAGCCGAGCCTGACGGTTCTGATGCCGACCGCGCCCGGCGTTCTGTTCGCTAACATCCAGGATACCCACAATTTCGGCCGCACGGTCAACATCCAAAGTGCGCAAGGCGGTCCGGCCACACCGGCGTTTCTACAGCCCGGCGAGAACCCCGCGGTGACGTTCGGTATCGGTTTCGCGCTGAATGACCGTGCCGCACTGACCTTCAGCTATCAGCAGGAGCACGTGTTTACCGCCTTTGAAAACCATCAGGCGATCCAGGGGTCGCCCTATTCCTTCGGTACCTTCAATTTCGGCCTCGGCTATCAGATCTCGCAATCGACGCGGCTCAATCTCAGCGTCGGCATCGGCGCCGGCCAGAACGCGCCGGTTGCAAAAGTGCTGCTCGAGCTGCCCTATAAATTTTCATTGTAAGCGGCGCCGCGGCCAGCGCGACAACTTCGGCACCTCGATTTCATCGGCGCCGGTCAGCCCGCTTCGCCGCTGACCGCGGTCAGCGGCGACCAGCTTATCCTAATTGCCCGGGTTGCCGGGGGTGACCGTCAACGTCACGTTGTTTGCCGGGGCAAGCAGCGGTGGGGCCTTTAACTCGTCCCATAACGTCACTCGCGTATGCCCGGTCGCGCCCTGGATCACGGCTGATGAGCGAAGCCCGGCGGCGGTCTCGTTTGCCATTGCCGCATTGGACAAAACCGTGACGCTGGCGAGCATGGCCGTCAGGTTCTTCGCCGAGGCCGTGGGCAGATATTCCGCCGCGCTGCAGCCGGTCGACACCACCGCCGATCCCAGCGCCAACCCCAGCACTGCGGCCAACCGGCCGAGCGCCCTGGCCATCGGGCGGGTTCGCAAACGAACACCGTGACGATTTTGGTTCGTCATCCAATCCCCCAACTTTCCCCGCCGGGCCAGCGGTTATCCGAAATCATCATGCGAGCCATTTTGCGCATGATGTTTGAGCATGATAGTGGGCGAACGCCCGTCATGTGCGGCGAGTTCATCGGAAACGGTTGGCGCCGGTGAGCCGGCTCAAAACCGTAGAGGGTACGCTCTGCTGGATCAATTTCGACAATCCGCTGATGCCAATGTCCACGGTCGTGACCTGCTGGACCAGCGAGTTGTTCTGAGCATTGGCGATGACGCCGGTCACGCCGCCATTGTTGCCGCCAACGATCGATGCCAGTCCGCTGTTGACCAGCGCCTGCAGCACCGGCGCCGACACGCTGACCTGGCTCTGCACCGTGCCGTTGGCAACCACCGTCGCCGTGGTGACATTGGGGGTTACGCCGGTGATCGATTGGTTCGCCACCCCGAGCGCGCCGAGTGAGGAGGTGTCGACCCCGGCCTGCGGGCCGCCCGCGATCGTCAAGGTCGGCACTACCACGGTCTCGGCAAGGGTGTGGTTGACGAACGTCGCCTGCTGAAAGGCGAAGTTCAACACCACCCCCGAGCCGGCCTCCATGCCGCCGCGAATTTGGCTGAGCCGGCCGTCGTCGAGCGCAGCGCTCGCCAGCTGTTCGCCCAGTTGCTGGGCGGTCGCCGGCGGTTGTGCCGTCGCTGGCTGTTGTGCCGTCGATTGAGGCGGCAAACGCTGCGTCGCGGCCTTCGGCGCCGACGCCCCCGCGCCGATGGTGCCGATCGCATTGTCCGAGCACCCCCCGAGCAAGCTTGCCGCAAACACGGCCATGGCCATGAGCAGCGCTGGCAGGCAGGTCACGTCGCCCTCCCGTGGGATACATATTTCAAAACCGGGACAAGTCGAGCAGACCCGGGTGCGACAAGGTCGCCAGATCGAGCGCATAGCGCGTCAAAGTCCATGGCGGGGCCGGAGCAGACGCCCATTTCTGGTCGCTGTTGAAGCTCTTCTGGCCTTGGTCGACATGGCTCAGGATCAAAAAGAAGATACCGCTCCACTGCGATTCGAAGACCCCGACCGGCTCGCTTCGCATGCCGTTGGCCGGATCGGAAAGCAGCACCCGCCCATCCTCGATGCCCTCGAGCACGACGAAATGACGGTAGCCGCGCACATCCAGCAGCACGATCGCCGGCAACCGCACCTCGGCGAGCTTGCTCAGGGGCGCCCGGTAGCCATTCGATTGGAGCCCATTCCGGGTTAAAAAGTTCTTGATGTCCAGCAGCGAGAACCCGGACTCGCTGATCACCCGCTTGTTGCCATGCAGGATCATGTCGTCGAACACCGTCGTTTCGCTGACCGGTATCCGGTAATTGTAGGTCAACAGGGTCGCGAGCGCCGCCGAGCCGCAGGAAAAATCGTGCTCCTGGGCGATCGTCGCCTGGTATTTCTGCTCCTGAAAACTTCGCAGCGGTACCGATATGGCGCCGCCGCCCAGGCCGATATCGAGGTAGACCGACCCCGCCTGAGCCGGCAGCGCGATGCCGGAGAGTAGGGCTGCACCGAGCCACAGGGCCGGGCGCAGCCTCGTCCACGATGGTGCCTTCATCACGCGCCTGCGTTCTTCTCGATTCCGAATGGCAGCCTCAATGCACCGTTATATTGATTGTGGTGCTGGTCTGCATGATCGAGTTGTTGCCGAAATTCTGCAAGACCGTGGTGATGCCAGCGTTGTTGTCGATCGAGTGATCGTTGCTGATCAAGCCGGTCACCGGGCTCAAGATGACCGCGTTGTTGGCGGTCGTGCCGGCGGTGGCTGCAGCACCCGAACCGGTGTTGATGGTGATGCCGCGGGCGCGCACGTTGCCGAGTTCGGCTGTCGGCACCGCGGTACCCGCCAGCACGCCGAGCACCGCTCCGGGCTTTGTCGCCGCGCCGCCTTCAGCGGCGAGGCACGAGCCGGAAGACCCGAGCGCTGCTGTCAGCAGCAACGCAGCGACCCAGATCGCGGAGGCTTTCATGTTTCCAATTCCCTATACAGGTCTGCACAGGCGCGGCCCGCAGCGCCAAACTCTCGACGATGCGGACCGCTCCAGTCGTGCGAGCCTTAGTGCAGCGGGCCAGTGACCGTCGGGCTGAACCCGTTCAAGCCGCCGCCATTGCCGCCGACCGTCGAGGTCAGCGCAACGGAGTTCTGCTGCACTGAGCCGGCGCCCGTGTTCAGGTTGGCCTGCAGGATGCCCTGGCCGCCCATCGAGTAGGACATCGACACGTCGCCGCTATACCCACCCTTGCCGAGGGAGACGTACTTGTTGTTGCCGACCGTCGCCCCGGCGACCGCCGAGTTTGATCCGGCGGTGATCGTGGTTGTCGGGTTGTACGTCGTCGTCTGGCTCAAGGTGCCGCCGCCGACGATCGAGTCCTTCAACGTTGCGTTGATGTTGGTGCTCGAGTTGGTGTAGCTGCTGCTCTTGGTGCTGGTGTTTCCCGAGTCCTTATAGTTGGTGCTCGAATTTGTGTAGCTCTTGCTGACAGTCGTGGTCTTGGTGTTGCCACCGTTGTTGACGTTGACCGCCTTGCCGCCATTGGTTGCCGACGCGGTGCCGCCGGTGCTGCCGGTCGATGACGCGTTGGCGCTCTTGGTGGTGGTGTTGTCGGAGTTCTTCTGCGTAACCCGGCTGCCGTTATTGGCGGCATTCTGCCCGCCCGAGACGCTGGTGGTGCTGGTCTTGGTGTTGTAGGAGCCCTTGGCGACCGTGACCGTCTTGGTGTTGTTGGAGCCGAGGGTCAGCGTGTTGCCATTGGCCTGCACCGCGGTGCTGGTCCCACCCTTGGTCGAACCGGCATTGACGCCGCTGCCACTCGCCGAGCCGCCAGCGGTGATGGTCTTGGTGTTGCCGTTGTCGGCCGTGATGGTGGTGGTCTTGGTCGGCGTAATCGTTGTGGTGTTGTTGGAGGCGACCGTATTGCCGTTGTTCTTGGAAACGGCGGTGCTCCCATTATTGGCGGCAGGGCTGCCGGCGCCGGTCGTGCTGACCGAGCTGGTATTGGTCTCGCTGTTGCTCTTGGTGACCGTGGTCGTCTTGGTGTTGCCCGAATTCTTGTTGATCGCTACGCCGCCATTGTTAGCAGACGGGCTGCCGGTGCCGGCGGTGCTGCTGTTGCTGGTGTTGGTCTTGCTGAGCGAGGTCGTATTGCCCGAGTTCTTATTGCTGGTGTTGCCGTTATCGGCCGAGACCGTGGTCGTCTTGGTGTTGCCCGACAGCAGGCTGTTGCCGTTGGCTTGAACCGCGGTGCTCTTGCCGGTGGCGGCGGCGCCGTTATTGGTAGAGGTCGTGGTCGGGGTGATCGTCGTCGTCTTGGTGTTGGTCAGCGAGTTGCCGTTCGCCTGAACCGCGGTGCTGCCCTTGCTGGCAGTGGCGCCGTTATTGGTCGGCGTGATCGTTGTCGTGGTGGTCGGGGTGATCGTGGTCGTCTTGGTCGACGTCGGAGTGATCGTCGTGGTCTTGGTGTTGGTGCTGGTCAGCGAGTTGCCGTTGGCGCTGTTGCCCGAGTTCTTGGTGTTGCCCGAATTGGTGTTGGTGGCGTTGCCGCCGGCTTGGGTCGCGGTCGCTGCGCCGCCGGTCGCGTTGGCGCTGCCGCTGTTGGTGCTCGTCGGCGAGTTTTGCGCGAAGGCCGCCCCGGCACTCAGGGCGAGGACCGCGCAAGTTGCTAACAGAACCTTTTTCATGCCTACTTTTCCTCTGGTTATCCCCGCCCCTGCGGCGGAAGCCATGACATGCCAGCGTTTGCCGATCGGGGACCGGTGGCGACGGCGGCTGCCGCCATTCACTGGTCCTTTGTTCGATTTCACGCCGACCCCTCCTCACCCGCAATCAGCATGCCAACTAAATGCCTGCCGAATTGCGCGCAAAAAATCTTGTTCTCCCAATGGCTTGTAAACGGATCTTTAACGTTTGCCGGTGATCCTGGCGCAAGTGAGACAGTTGCCTTGTGTCCTGGTGAGACAGTCGCACGAGACAGCCGTCGCGATCGGCCCGAACCAGCGCGACGCCGGCAATGCCGGCCTCAGCCGCAATGCGGCAGCGGCATGGCCCGCCGGCCGACGCCATGGCGATTGGGCGACTTGCGAGCATACGGGCGCCGCGCTTCACTGGCTGGCCTCCGGCTCCGAGGGCTGCACCAGGCAGTGCTGGGTCAGCTCGATCCGGTTGCGCTGCAGCATGCGATAGAGGGTAGCGCGGGCGACACCGAGCAGCTGCGCCGCGCGGGTCATGTTGCAGCCACTCTGCTGCAAGGCCTGCAGGATCGCGTCGCGCTCTTGGGTGCTGCCGGGCTTCGGGCGCGCCGCCACTCGCGGCCGCAGCGGCCGCGCCGCGGCGCGCGGCGGCGCCGGCAGCGTTGCCGGATCCGGGTCCAGCCGCAAATCGGCAACAGTGATCAGCGGCCCGTTGGCCAGCACCACCGCGCGCCGCAGGGTGGCGATCAGTTCGCGCACGTTACCCGGCCATGGATAGTTCAGCATCGCCGCCATTGCCGCCGGCGCGAAGCCGCGCAGGCTGCGCCCGAGCTCGCTCGCGATCTGGCGCAGGAAATAGGTGGCCAGCACCTCGACGTCGCCGTCGCGCTCGCGCAGCGCCGGGAGCTGCAAGGTCAGCACATTCAGCCGATAATACAGATCTTCGCGCAGCTTGCCGGCGGCGATCGCTTCGCGCAGCCGCACATTGGTCGCGGCGACGACCCGGACATCGACCTTGATCGGCTGGCGCCCGCCGACCCGCAGGATCTCCCCCTCCTGCAAAAAGCGCAGCAGCAGACCCTGCAGATCGATCGGCATGTCGCCGATCTCATCGAGAAACAAGGTGCCGCGATGGGCATGTTCGATATGCCCGTGCTTGCGCCCGGTGGCGCCGGTGAACGAGCCTTTCTCGTAGCCGAACAGCTCGGAGGCGATCAGGGTCGCCGGCACCGCGGCGCAGTTGAGCGCGACATAGGGCCCGCGGGCCCGGCCGGAGCGCTCGTGGATCGCCCGGGCGACCAGCTCCTTGCCGGTGCCGCTCTCGCCAGTGATCAGCACCGGCACATCGCACGCGGCAAAGCGGCGAACCTGCTCGAACACCTCGGTCATTGCCGGGCTGTTGCCGACCATGAACACGGTCGGCGTGCCCTGCATCCCCCCTTCCTCGGCGCCCGATGCGGACAGCGGCACGCTCGGCGACGCTTGCGTCCAGCGCAGCATGGCACCGTCGAATTGCATGACCGTCTGGCTGCCCATTAACGCCCCCAATCTGAAAACCAGCTGGCCCACTTGCCGAGCCGAGCCGATTGCGCCGTGCGCCGGTAGTGGCCGGCGAGGCTCGGTCCGAAGCGGCCACGACTAGGCATTTCCGGACGACGGTGATCCTTACCGAGCGCGATAGCGTAGTTCGCAATTCAGGAATGCAAGCGCCGGGCCATCATAATTAGGCCAGCTGAATCATGCCCTTAACGGAGAAACGAAAGGTTAAAGGCAAAAAAGTGTCAATTCTGCCGACATTGGCGTTGGGGCGCGGACTTTCTATTGCCGCATTAAATATGGTTAAGAAGGCGCGGCGGCGCGACCAAAGTAATTTAAGTCATTGAGATAAGCCTAGTCGAGCGTCCCAAATGCGACCCTGCGTAAAATTTTCCGACAGTTTCGTCCTCCGTTCGGGTGTAAAAATTTCCGACAGGCGGGTGGAGCAGGCTCAGCTTGGGTCGCCCCCGGTGCGGCGATCTTGCGCCGGCGGCCCGCCCGGTCCCGGATCGGCATTGTCGTCGTCGTCTGACAGCAGGTCGCCCAGTTCGCCCAGAAACGGGAGATAATTGCGCCACCGCCCGACCGAGGTCGCATAAACGGGCTGACGCGCCTGCCACAGGCTGGCGGTGCTCAGCGGGCGCGGGTTGCGTTCCGGCTGGAGACAGCCATCGTGCCACTCGAGACCGCTGAACGCGATCAGGCGTCGGGTCATCGCCGGGCGGTCGGCGATCAGCGCCTCGTACTCGATTTCGAGGAAGCGCTCGGATGGTAGCACTGCCCGCCAATGGTCCATCAGCCGGGCGTACTGCCGATAGGCGGCGACCAGATCCGCCTTGTCGTTGGCGAAGCCAATCATCTGCTTGAAATGTGTAAAGTAGATCGACAGGCAGGTATCGACCGGATGGCGGCGGCATTGGATGATGCGCGCCCGCGGCAGCAGCAGATGAATGAGGCCGAGGCAGAGCACGTTGAACGGCAGCTTGTCGGTGACCCGGGCGGCGCCGGGGGCGATCCGGCGCAATTGCGCGAGATATTCGCCGGCCAGCTCGTGCGCCGCCACAGTTGACAGATAGCGCGCCTCGGCAAGCCCCCGCGAATTGGCGCGTTTGATCCAGAAACCCAACTCTCCGCCGGCGGCGACAAGCGGGTGGCTCGAGATGATCTGCTCGACCAGGGTGGTGCCGGACCGAGGCAGGCCGACGATCAGCAACGGGGTCTCGTCGTCGCGCCCGAATGCCGCGCCGGCGGCGAAAAAGTCAGGGGTGAAGCGCTCCATCAGCCGGTCGACATCGGCCCGGAATGCCGCCGCATCGAAATTGGTGTTGCCGCGCCCGATCCGGTTGGCGCTGTCGAAATGCCGCATCGCCGCCGCGTAGTCGCCCAGATCGTCAAGCAGCTTGGCGATCGCAAAGTGCAGCAGCAGCCGGCCCTCGTCGTCGAGCCGTCCGTCGGCGAGGATGCTGCGCATCCGCTCCAGCCGCGGACGGTCGGCGTCGCTGCAGCGTCTGGTCTCCACCGCGGTGAAATGAGCCGCAACCTGCAACGGGTTCAGCTCGAGCGCGCGATCGAACGCCCCGCCGGCCTCGGCAAAACGGCCCTGGCGAACGAGAACGTCGCCAAGGTATTTCGTCAGCTCGTCGCTGCGCGGATAATCGGCTAAGGCTCGGCGCAACTGGGTTTCCGCCAGCGCAAACTGCTGTTGCAGCAGCAGCGCCCTGGCGAGGTTCATCGAGCCTGCTTCGGAATCAGGGTCGCTTTGCGCGGCACGATGAAAGCACCCCGCCGCTTCCTCGTCGTCGCCGGAAAGCTCGAGCAGCTCGCCTAGCGCGGCCTGCGCCTCGGCCGATTGCGGGGCCAGCTCGACGGCGCGGCGATAGGCTGCCGTGGCCTCGCCGTTGAGGCCCTGCCGACGCAGCGCCAGTCCAAGGTCCCGCCATGCCGCCGCGTCATCGCGCAAGCTCGTCGCCAGGCGCAAGCTGGCGGCCGCCTCGGCGAGACGATCGAGGCGCAGCAGCACCTGGCCGAGCGCGTGGTGCGCGGCGGCGTCCTGCAGATCGAGCCCGACGGCGCGGCGCAAGGCCAGCAGCGCGGCCGGCAGCCGACCGGCGGCGGCCAAGGCGAGGCCGCGCTCGCAAGACCGCCGGGCGGCGGCGCGCCGATCGGGGGTGAGGCCGACCGAGGCGCTGGCAGCATTCCCCGCCAGCATCGGCGTGGCGGGCAATCCCGACTGCCGGCGCAGATACTCCTCGGCGCTCCGACCCAGCCGGGCGACTTCGGTCAGCGGGCCGAGGCTGGCGCCGATGCCGACGCCGGGCTCGCCCGGACCGAGCGCCGGCAGCGGCGGGAACCAGGTTGCAGCCTGCCGGTTTGCCGTCTCGGCGCGACTCGCGGCGGCGGCACAGCACGACTTGTATTTACGGCCGCTGCCGCAGGGGCAGGGATCGTTGCGCTGCGGCCGAACCGCCGCCGCGCCAGACGCCGGCCGACCGCTCAAGGCGTGTCCTCGGACGGCGCAGCGGAACAGAGCTCGCCGCGCCGCCTTCGAGCAAGATCGCCCGGCACTGGCTGGGGAACGTCCCCCGGTGCCAGCCCCGCGTTCCTGCGGTGGAAAGAGGCATCGGCTCGGCGAATCCGAGCGTGATCTTTTACCATCGTCAATCGATCAGCTTTGCCCGAAGTTGCGAAGGCGACGGAGTGTAGTCTGGATATTCCGATTTGCACGCATCGACGGCCGCGCGGCGAATGGCCCGGCATCGGGCGTCTATCATCGGCCGTCTATCGGCGCGCCGGGTTTGCCGTTTATGTTGTCGACTGAACGCAAATCGAGGTGGACGGGCGCATGGACGCGGCGACGCAAGTAACCCCCCGGGCGCGGGCGCAGGCCCTGGCGCCGCTGATCGCCGGCGAGGCCGATGCGATCGAGGACGGCCGGCGCCTGACCCAGCCGGTTCTGGAGGCGCTGCACTCGGCGCGGCTCTTTCGCATGCTCTACCCGCGCTCGGTCGGCGGCGACGAGATCGAGCCCGGCCAGTATGTGCTGGCGGTCGAGGAATTGGCCCGCGCCGACGGCTCGGTCGGCTGGTGCGCCTCGATCGCCAACAGCATCGGCCTGTTCGCCCCCTATCTCAGCCTCGATGCGGCGCGCGTGGTGTTCGGGGAGCCGCGTGCAACCTGCGCCTGGGGGCCGCCCAACGAGGCGCGCGGGATCGCGGTGCCGGGCGGCTATCGCGTCACCGGGAGCTGGGATTTCGCCAGCGGCTGCCGGCACGCCAGCTGGATCGGCGCGCACGGCGCCGTCACCGAACCCAACGGCTCGCTGCGGCTCAACGATTTCGGCCGACCGACCATCCGCACCTGGCTGTTTCCGGCCTCCGAGGCAACCCTCCTCGACAATTGGAACCCGATCGGGCTGCGCGGCACGGCGTCGGAATCCTACACGGTCGCGGATCTGTTCGTGCCCGAGGAATTCACCGGGACCCGCGAGGACCCGACCCTGCGCCGCGACCGCGGCCCGCTCTACGCGTTCCCGCAGCAGACGCTCTATTCGGTCGGGATCGCCAGCGTCGCGCTCGGCATCGCCCGCGGCATGCTCGAGGCGTTTATCGACCTGGCCCAGCGCAAGACCCCGCGCGGCACCGGGCGGCTCGCCGACAACGCCGTGATCCAGGCCGAGACCGCCCGCTGCGAGGCAAAGCTCGGTGCCGCCCGCGCCTATCTGGTCGACACCGTTCGCGACATCTATCAGCACGCCGACGACATCGCCCCGATCGACGTTCCCGAGCGCGCCCGCGCCCGGCTCGCCGGCAGCCATGCGGTCACGAGTGCGGTCGCCGTCGCCGACTGGACCTACAAGGCCGCCGGGGTCGATGCGATCTTTCCCAAGAGCCCGTTCGAGCGCCGCTTCCGCGACATCCACACCGTCTCCCAGCAAATCCAATCCCGCGACGCCCATTACGAAACCATCGGCCAGGTGCTGCTGGGCCAGCCGCCCGAGCTGTTTTTTTAGCGCCCGCACCCGACGCCTCGGAGCGCCGGCCGAGGTGGAAGGGCGCCTGTTCCTCCTGTTTTTTGCAGGTGATTAACAGGCTACCGACTGCCGCGACCCCGCTCTCGGACAGCCCAACGACGCCACGATAGGGTACGATTATGTCAATTCGGCCGTCGACGCAGATGGCAATGCCCGCTGCGCCGGCTCCTCACCGAGAGTCTCCCCGTGGCAGCGGGCGGTCACTCCGGGGTGCGGGTCGACTGCCAGGTCACCATTTGCCAGCGGCCGGCCTTGTTGGCCCAGACGTCGGTGAAGCGGACGCCGAAGCTATTCGGGCGGCCCTGCGACATGACGCTGATCCGGCATGAGCCGGTCAGCACCACCGTGTCGCCCAGATCCTGCGCCTTGACATCGGCGGGAACCACCGAGGTGTAGACCGTGCCGCCCGATTCCATGTTGCCGATCAGGCTTTGCTTGGTGTCGAGCCGGGCTGTCGAATGGGTGTAGACCAGATCGTCGGAAATCAACCGGTTCAGCGCGGCGAGATCCTTTTTGGCCATCGCGTCCATGCGCTCCTTGTCGAGCTCGATGACCTTCTGTCCGTTGCCTGCCATATTTTCCTCCTCTGCATCCGCGGTTAGCGGACCATCAGCACGAGCTTGCCTTGCAGGTGGCGGCCCTCGCTGACCCGGTGCGCCTCGGCCGCGTCGGCGAGCTTATAGCGCACGATATGCGGCGGCCATATCGCGCCCTCTTCATAGAGCGCGAGCATGCGCTCGAGATGGGCGCGATCGCGGGCAACGTTGGGGCGCAATACCTCGACATCCTTGCGGGTCGGCTGAAATCCGGCCGGCGCCGCGGCGATCCACACGAGCCGCCCACCCGGCTTCAGGACATCGTAGGAGCGCACCTGCACCTCGCCGCCGACGGTGTCGAACACCACGTCGCAATCATGCACCTCCTTGGTGAAATCCTGCGCGTTGTAGTCGATCGCCCGGTCGGCGCCGAGGCTCTTGACGTAATCATGATTGCGGGCGCTGGCGGTGGTGATCACCGTGGCGCCCAGGTGCTTCGCCAGCTGGATCGCGAACCCGGCGACCCCCCCGGCACCCCCTTGGATCAGGATGGTTTCGCCGCGCTTGAGCTTGGCGGTGTCCTCGACCGCCCAGAGCGCGGTGAGGCTGGTCAGTCCAAGGGCCGCTGCTTCGGCGTCGCCGAGCTGGGCGGGCTTTTTGGCGATGATCGCGGCCTTTATCGCGAGCTTCTCGGCATAGCAGCCCTCGATCCCCTGATCGGTCACCCCGAACACCGCGTCGCCGATTTTGAAGTCGCTGACCCCCGGCCCGAGCGCCGCCACCACGCCGGAAAAGTCGCGGCCGAGGATATGCGGCAGTTTGAGCTGGCTGTAGCCGCCGCTGCCGAGCCGCACCTTGTAATCGGCGGCGTTGACGCTCGCCGCATGGATATCGACGACAACCTCGCCCGGCCCGGCGACCGGGTCCGGCGCCTCGCCCAGCCGCAGCATCTCGGGCCCGCCATGCGCCGCCAGCAACACCGCCTTCATCGCCGCCTCCTCCACCGCCGGATCCTGTGCGTCTTCGTCACCCGATGGCGGCCCGCTGTCAAGCATACCCTGGCGTCGACCGCCACGCCGCCTCGACGATTGCCGCGCGCCGCCGCGCCCGGTAGCCTTGCCCAAGGACCCTTCGCGCGATGCCCCGATCGCCGGCAAAAGCGGCCGGGCCGCCAAATGGGAGGACGAGGATGAAGGCCGACTATGTGATCATCGGCGCCGGCTCGGCCGGCTGCGTTCTGGCCAACCGGCTGAGCGAGGACCCGAAAGTGCGGGTCCTGCTGATCGAAGCCGGCGGGCGCGACTGGAACCCCTATATCCATGTCCCGGCCGGCTTCATGAAATTGCTCGACCATCCGACCCTGACCTGGGGCTATCACGCCGAGCCCGATCCCGGCACCGCCGGGCGCGCGATCCTCTATCCGCGCGGCAAGGTGCTGGGCGGATCGAGCTCGATCAACGGGCTGATCTATGTGCGCGGCCAGCCCGAGGATTTCGACCATTGGGCGCAGCTCGGCAATCGCGGCTGGTCGTGGGACGACATCCTGCCTTACTTCAAGAAGGCCGAAAACTGGGAGGGCGAGGCCAATGAATGGCGCGGCAAGGGCGGCCCGCTATTCACCTCGCGGATGACCGACATCCCGCCCTTGTGCCGGGCCGCGATCGAGGCCGGCCAGCAGATCGGGCTCGAATACCGCGAGGACGTGAATTCCCTGCCGCATGGCGGGATCGGCTATTGCCAGCAGACCCGCGGCGGCAGGCGGCGCGGCAGCACGGCGCGCACCTATCTGCGCCCGGCGCTGAAGCGGCCCAACCTCGAGCTCGTCACCAAAGCGCAGGTGCGCCGCATCCTGTTCGACGGCAGCCGCGCGATCGGCGTCGAATATCAGCGTGGCGGCACGGTGCAGCACGCCGATGCCGGGCGCGAGGTGATCCTGTCGGCCGGGGCGATCGGTTCACCGCACATCCTGCAACTGTCCGGGGTCGGCGCCCCCGAGCATCTGAACCGGGTCGGCATCCGGGTGCATCACCCGCTCGCCGGGGTCGGGCGCAACATGCAGGACCACTACATCGCCCGGATCAGCTATCCGGTCACCGGCACGCCGACGATCAACGAGCGCTCGCGCGGCATCGGCTTGGCCAGCGAGATCGTGCGCTACCTGGTCGCCGGCAAGGGCATGCTGACCTACAGCGCCTCCCTGGCCGCAGCCTCGGTCAAGGTATTGGAGGAATTGGCGACCCCCGACGTACAGTGCAGCATCGCGCCGGGCAGCTTCAAGGACGGCCAGATCGGCGCGCTCGACGATTTCCCCGGAATCACCGCCGGCGCCTGGCAGATGCGGCCCTTGTCGCGCGGCTATGTCGAGGCGAAATCGCCGAACCCGGCCGAGGCGCCGGCGATCAACCCGCGATACCTGTCCGAGGACACCGACCGCCGGGCGATGATCGGCGGGCTTCGATTCGTCCGCCGGCTGTTCGCGGCGCCGGCGCTGGCCAAATATGTCGGGGCCGAAATCTTGCCCGGCGCGCAGATCGAAAGCGACGACGAATTGCTCGATTACGCGCGGCAGAAGGGCTCGACGGTGTATCACGCGACCTGCACCTGCAAGATGGGTACCGATCAGCTGGCGGTGGTCGACGACCAGCTGCGCGTGCACGGGCTCGAAGGATTGCGGGTGATCGACGCCTCGGTGATGCCGACGGTGACCTCGACCAATACCAACGCGCCGACAATCATGATCGCCGAGCGCGGCGCCGAGCTGATCCGCAGCAGCGCCCGCGCGGCGCCGGCGGTCGGGGCGAGGGCCGCCTAGCGATTTGGGGGCGAAGGCCGCCTGGCGGTTTGGGGCGAAGGGGACGGCGGTCTATGTGGTGGCGGCGACCCGGACGGCGGCTTATTTGGCGGCGGCGACCCGGACGGTGGCTTATGCAGCGCCGGCGCCGCGGCCGACGGCTTATGTGGTGGCGGCGACGCGGCCGGTGCCTTCGATCACCGCGTCCCAATCGTCGATGTCGCGATCCTGCGGGTGCACCATGATGTGCTGGACCCCGGCCTCGGCATAGGCGGCGATGCGGGCGCGCAACTCGCCCTCGTCCTTGCCGGCCCAATGGGTGCGCATCGAGATCGTGAATTCGGGCTCGGGCCGGTCGCGGCGCAACCGGGCCACCACCGGGGCCGCCTCGGCCGGGCTGAGCTGGCTGCCGTGCCAGCCGTCGCCAAGTTTGACCGTCCGCCGGTAGGCCGCCTCCGAGCGCGCGCCGAACCAGATCGGGATCGGCCGCACCGGAAACGGCTGCATCGACATCTCGCTGATTTCGGCCGGGATGTATTTGCTGCGGAATGTGACCGGGTCCTCGGACCACACCGCCCGCATCATCGCGATGCCTTCGTCGGTGCGCCGGCCGCGCTCGCCGAACGGCGCGCCGAGTGCGGCGAACTCGGCTTCGAGCCAGCCGACCCCGGCGCCGAGGATCAGCCGCCCCTCGGAAAAGTTCTGCAAGGTCGCCAGTTCCTTGGCGAGCGGCAGCGGGTGGCGCATTGGCAGCACCAGGACGCTGGTGCCGAGCCGCACCCGGCGGGTGACCGCAGCCGCCCAGGTCAGGCTCAGCACCGGGTCGTAGAACAGCGGCGAGCGCGGAAAGCTCGCGCGCGGCACGATGATGTGCTCGCTGACCCACACGTCGCTCAGGCCCAGATCCTCGGCCCGCTGCGCGGCTCGGCGGATCCGCTCGGGTGTGGCCTGCTCGCCCGCGTGAGGCAGATGGATCCCAACCTGCATCGTTCAGCTCCCGCCCCGGTCTGCCGCGCCGCCGAGGCGCAAAGCTCCCCAGGCGCTGATCAAATTTGCCGGCGGGCGATTGTTCGCGCGATCGTGGTCATTCGCAAGCCTGTGGTCATTCGCAAGCCTGCGGTGCGGACGGCGCCATCTCCGGCGCCATGCGCCACGGCGGTTCGATCGTCGGCCGGCCGAAATAATAGCCTTGCAGATAGCCGACCCCGGCTTCGCGCAACAATGCGGCTTCCTGCGCGGTCTCGACGCATTCGGCCACCGTGCTGAACCCGAAACCGCGCGTCAGACCGAGCAGATGGTGCAGAATGACCCGGTTCTCGCGACAATCGACGAGGCTTCGGACAAACGCGCCGTCGATCTTGATCGTGTCGATCGCCAGCACCTGCAGATGGCGAAGCGAGGTATGCCCGGCGCCAAAATCGTCGAGCGCGACCCGACAGCCGGCGTGACGCAGGGTGTCGACAAAGCGGGCCGATTCGTCGAGGTCTTCGAGGGCCGCGGTTTCGGTGATCTCGACGACCAGACGATGGGCCAGCTCCGGGTGCTGGCGCAGCAGCGCCATCAACGAGCGCAGCCACGGCCGATCGCCGGCGGTTCGTCCGGAAACATTGAAGCCGAGCCTGATTTCCGGATGGGCGGCAAGCTCGGCGAAGGTGCGCTCCAAGACAAACCGGTCGATCAGCCCGATCAGTCCGACCTGCTCGACCGCGGCGATGAATTCGCCGCAAGCGATCAGGCGGTCGTTGTCGCGCATGCGCAACAAGCACTCGAAATAATCGACCTGGCCCGACCCGGCGCACACCACCGGCTGGAAGGCGAAAAGCAGGCGCTGTTGCATCAGCGCGTCGCGAACCGCTTGCCCGATCGCCGCGTCGCGCCGCCGCCGCGCCGGTGCGCCCGGAACTGGCCGAAGCTGCATCAGCCGCTCCGAGCCGACAGGGCCCAAGCCGAGACACCGACGCGCGAGACGCCGACGGGCGAGACGCTGACGCGCGAGACGCCGAGGGCGCCCCAAGCGCGGGCCGAAGCCGTGCGGCGAGCCGCATCGAGGCGACCGGGCGGCGGGCATCGGACCGCGGCCGGCGAGCCCGTGACCAGGCCGGCCAAGCCCTTCAAAACTAGATCAGATCCGTGCACGCGCCCCACCTCGATCCCTCGCCGCCGCCGGCCACCGTCACCGCCAGGTGCGGGTTCGACGCCAGATTAGCCGGCAAGGATTTAGGAACGCTTAACCCGATCTCCGCGCCTCGCCGAGGCCGGTCACGCCGGGGTGTGCGAGACCAGGAACGGAAGCACCGCGTTGTTGAATTCACGGGCGCGCACATGGGTCAGGAAATGGCCGCCGCGGGGAAACAGCTTGACCTCCGCCCCCGGTATCCGCCGCGCCAGCTCCTCGGAATAATAGGCCGGCGTGACGATGTCGTCCTCGGCGCCGATCACCAGCGTCGGCGTCTTGATGCGCGCCAGCTCGCTGGTCCGATCGAAGGCCAGCATCGCGTCGATCCGGGCGGCGACGATTTCGCTCGGCGCGAACGTCGCCAGGTGTTGCGCCTCGATCTGGCGCAGGCGCTCGTTGTTGCCGGCGATCCACCAGCTCGGATACCATAAGAGGCTCGCCGATTGCAGGTAGATGCTGGGGCCGAGCCGCTCGAGGATCTCCTTGCGCAGCGCGTAGAGGCGGCGGAAATAGGCGTCCGCCTTGGTCCAAGTCGCCGACAGCACGACGCTCGCCAGCCGCTCGGGATGCTCGATCGCCAGCACCTGCGCGACGGCGCCACCGGTCGAATGGCCGATCACATGGGCGCGGCGGATGTCGAGCGCATCGAGGAGCGCCACGGCATCGACGGTCATCCGCTCGACGGTATAGCCCATCCGCGCCGGATCGCTCTGCCCGATGCCGCGGTGATCGAAGGTGACGGCCTCGAAGCGCTTGCCGAAAGCGGCCACCTGTTCCGACCAGAACGACGCAAACCCGCCCAATCCGGAAATGAACAGGACCGGGAAGCCCATGCCTTGGCGCTCGTAATAGAGCGAGCATTCTCCGATTGAGATGCGCGGCATCGCTCGATGTTTCAGAACGGAGCATGCTCGGTATCATCGGCCGGATGGACTGTCAATGTGAAGGGCGCGCGGCGCGCGCAGAGGTGCCGTGCGCGACGTATCGCGGCAAGGGCAAACCCGCCCAAAAATTGACACATCGTCGCGATTGGATGCCCGACACCATGTGGTTGAGCATGGCTGCGGAAGCTAGCGTCCGCGTTCTGAGGACGCAGCGCACAGCACCGGGAAATCGGGCGCCGCCTCGAGTGGCGTCACCTCCATCGGCCAACTCCATCGATTGGACAGGTGAGCCAACATGAGACAACAGGATCAGATGATCGACGCCAGCGCGGCCCTCGGCGTCCAGTCCGACGGCCCGATCAGGTCAAGTGCTGCCCCGCGCCGGGGCTCCCCGGGACGCCGCTCCTCAAGCCGTACCCAGGAAATCGACCGCCATGTCGGCGGCCGGGTGCGCGAGCGGCGCATCATGCTGGGGCTGACGCAGCAACAACTCGCCGATTTGATCGGCGTCACCTACCAGCAGGCGCATAAATACGAGCGGGCGATCAACCGAATTTCGGCCGGCCGCCTGTTCGAGATCGCCCATGTGCTGAGCGTGCCGGTCAGCTACTTTTTCGATGGTCTCGAACAGGATGGCGACCGGGCGGCGAGCCCGCGCGAGCGGATGTGCCTCGAACTCGCGCGGAACTTCGCCCAGATCCCCAACGAACGCCACCAGGAAGCCTTGAGCCAGCTGGCGCGGGTGCTCGCCGCCGAGTGAGCCGTTGCGGGATCGATCCGGCGGTCAATTCGGCCTAGGGGGTCAATCGGCCTGGGGGTCAAATCGGCCTGGGGTCAAATCGGCCTGGGGTCAAATCGGCGGGCGCCGTCGACCGGCAAAGCCGGTGATCAAGGCCACGACGAAGATGACCAGGAAGATGAAGAACAAAATCTTCGCGATGCCGGCCGCAGCAAAGGCGACGCCGCCAAACCCGAGAAAACCGGCGATCACTGCAATGACCAGAAATACCAGCGCCCAGTAGAGCATATTCTCCTCCTGTGTCAGCCCGTCCGAGCGGCAAGTGAAGCTTGCCCGGCGAGACGTTGGCTACAGGATCAAACGAGGGGAGTTGCGAGTCGGTTCCGAAATTCGTCGGCAGTGCAACCTGCAGGTTGAACCAGCAGCAGCGGTCGCTCGGCAATTTCGATGACGAGCGGCAGCGAGCCGCCGATTTCGCCGTCGGTCTCCAGGACCGGATAGTCGCTGACTTCGGGCGTCCCGGCGGCGATCGAGATGCGCCGCGCGGCGAGGATCGCGACATCGGGCAGGCGATGCAGGATGCCGAGCAGCATCGCGGCGAGGTAGCGCAGCACGGCACCCCGCCCGGCACGCCGGAACAGCACGACGTGCAACAGGGGATCGACGACCCGCGCGCCCGGGACGACGACAAACCGGCCGGCGTAGAGGCGTCCCTTGACGATGATCGCCGAGGCTGCCCGATGCGCGGCCCCGTCGATCGCGAAGACAAACTCGCGGCGGCGGTAGTGATACACGCAGGTAAGAATCGGCCAGGCAAAGGCGAGTTTGCCGAGGCGGCGCTTGAGATGCTGATCGAGCGCGCCCAGCACGGCGGCGTCAAAGCCGATCCCGGTCATCGCGAGGAACAGCCGATCGCCGGCGCGGCCGGGCCACAGCGGCTGCGGCAGGCCCTCGGCGATCAGCCGGGCGAGGTCACGCAGCCGGCGCGGCAGGCCGATTTCGTTGGCCAGCACGTTACCCGTGCCGAGCGGCACGATGGCGAACGGGCGCGAGCCGGCGAACACCCCATTGGCCACCTCGTTGACGGTGCCATCGCCACCGGCGGCGACGATCATGTCGAAGGCGGGGTCGGCGTCGCGTGCCAGCCGCAGCGCATCGCCGGGACCCGCGGTGGCGCGAACCTCGACGGTGCAGCCCCGCTCCTCGAGCAGCGCGACGACCCGGCGCAGCCGCGCCGACCGACCCCTGGCTCTGCCCGCCGCCGGATTGAAGATGACCAGAATCCGTCTGGGCAACGGGGCCTCCCCCGGGACGGACCCGCGGCGGGCGCGGTGCGGAATTTCGGGCGCGGCCGCGCCAAGCGCGGGGCGCAGCGTCGTTGCGCGGCGGCCTATGGCTCGGTTGCGGACGCTTCGGCGAGGGTCCTGGTCATTTCGAGAAACTGCTGGCGGATCTTCGGATCGGGAATGGCGTAGTAAAGCCTGATGAACTCGATCGTTTCCGGTCTTTGCAGGTGCTCGCGCCAGCGCTGATCCTCGGGGCTAACCTCGGCGTCGTCGGGACGCAGATCGCCAAAAAAGTAGGAGATCGGCACGCCCAAGATCTCGGCCATCGCCGACAGCCGCGAGGCGCTGACGCGATTGGCGCCGCCTTCATATTTCTGCACCTGCTGAAAGGTCAGCCCGAGCGCGTTGGCCAGGGTCTCCTGGTTCATGCCGAGCAGCAGCCGGCGCATTCGGATGCGGTTGCCGACATGGATGTCGATCGGATTGGGAACACCAGTGCCGCGCCCGTATTTCGGGACTGGTTTGGTTTCGTCCACGGATCTTGCCGAATTCTTCAACGCACCCCCCTCCGTCGCATCCGGTTTATCACGTTGCACGGGTTTCGCCGAAGCGCAAGCGCCATTCGGCAAATCGCGGCAGATTGCGAGCGCGGAGATCGGCGGGCTTAAGCGCAGGTTGAACGCGGCTTCGCCGAAGTGGTCCGTTTTTGCGGGGCCGGCCCGATGATCTCAACGCCCGTAATCTCAAGGCCGGCAATCTCAACGCCCTAATCTCAACGCCCGTCCCGGTCATAGCCGCGCCGGCTGCTGATGAACATCAGCGCCATCAAGCCGATGCCGAGCGCCAGGGTGACGAGGATGCCGAAAATCATCGCCAGCCAGCCGGCAACGCTGATCTGCGAGGCGCCGAGCCCGCTCCAAAAAAGGGCGATCACGATGGCCACCGCGACCACCGCGGCGATCGCGACGACCACCGCCGCCCAGGTCGATGTCGCACTCATCGCCGTCTCCCGTGCTGAACTCCGCGCACTGCCGAGCCGTCCGATTCTGCGTGTGTTCACGCCCCAACACCATAATGCTCGACACCTTGGTTATGCCGAAAAGTTACGCCGAAAACCTCGCGGCGCGGCGCAAATCCTCGACGAAGCGGCGCGTTTCGCGATGTCGGGCGGCCTCATCGGTGGCCCTGAGCAAGGCCGCTGGGTGCACGGTCGCGAGCGCATCGGGCGCCAGCGCCGTATGCAGCAGGCGGCCGCGGTCGCGGGTCACCCGAAAGGCCTTGCCGAACAGCGCCTGGGCCGCCGTCGCGCCCAGCGCCACGACGATCCGCGGCGCGACCGCCCGGATTTCGGCTTCGAGCCAGGGAAAGCAGGCGACGATCTCCAACGCGCCGGGCTTGCTGTGGAGGCGCCGCGTCCCGCGCGGGACCCATTTGAAATGCTTGACCGCATTGGTCACCCATACGCGCGTCCGCTCGATCCCGGCCTCGGTGAGGCAGCGGTCGAGCAGCTTTCCGGCGGGTCCGACAAACGGATGGCCGCAGAGATCCTCGGCATCGCCCGGCTGCTCGCCGACCAGCATGATTGGCGCCCCCGGCGGACCCTCGCCGAACACGGTCTGGGTGGCGTTGCGATAGAGCGGGCAGGCGGTGCACCGCGCCGCGGCGGCGCGCAGTTCGGCAATCGTGGCATCCGCCGGGACTCGCTCGCGGGCATTGTCGGTTTCAGGTGCCGGGTCGGTTTCAGGTGCCGGGTCGGTTTCAGGTGCTGGCGGCATGGCGCGGCTCCAGCGACAGGACGAGGATCATGCCCGGTCAACACCCGGACGCGGTTCTCGCACCCATTTTGGACGCCGCTATCGAACAGGGCAGCCTCGGCCCACCGGCGAAAGCCGCTTAACCCGCGGTGCCGCGCATGGCAGAGTGCCGGTTCGGCGGCCGCATCGAGGCCGCGCACCCGACGGAGACAGCCGATGCCGACCAAGAGCCAGCATCCCGAAACCCTCGTGCTCCACGCCGGCTATCGCAGCGATCCGACCACGACCGCGGTCGCGGTGCCGATCTATCAGACCACCAGCTACCAGTTCCGCGACACCCAGCATGCCGCCGATCTGTTCGGACTGGCCGAACTCGGCAACATCTACACCCGGATCATGAACCCGACCAACGCGGTGCTCGAGGAGCGGGTCGCGGCACTCGAGGGCGGGGTCGCGGCGCTGGCCCTGGCCTCGGGCCAGGCGGCGTCGTTATTCGCGGTTCAGAACATCTGCCAGGCCGGCGACAATTTTGTAAGTTCCACAGACCTTTACGGCGGGACCTGGAACCTCTTTCTCAACACCATGATGAAGACGATGGGGATGGAGGTGCGGTTTGTCGACCCGGCCGACCCGGAGAATTTCCGACGTGCGACTGACGCCAGAACCCGTTGTTATTACGCCGAAACCCTACCCAACCCCAAGCTCGAAGTGTTTCCGATCGCCGAGGTCGCCAAGATCGGGCGCGAGCTTGGCGTGCCGCTGATCGTCGACAACACCGCCGCCCCGGTGCTGTGCCGCCCGCTCGACCATGGCGCCGCGGTGGTCATGCATTCGACGACCAAATACATCGGCGGCCACGGCACCTCGATCGGCGGCATCGTTGTCGATGGCGGCAATTTCGACTGGGAGCAGCATGCGGCGCGCTTTCCGCTGCTGAACCAGCCTGACCCGAGCTATCACGGCGCGGTCTGGACGCAAGCGGTCAAGCCGCTGGGACCGATCGCCTATATCTTGAAGATGCGGGTGACTTTGTTGCGCGATCTCGGCGCGCCGATGAGCCCATTCAACGCCTTCATGTTCATCCAGGGGCTGGAGACGCTGCCGCTGCGGATGCGCGCCCATTGCGCCAATGCGATGAGCGCCGCCAAGTTTCTCGCCGAGCACCCCAAGGTCGCCCGGGTGATCCATCCGAGCCTGATGCAGAGCGAAGCCAGGCGCCGCGCCGACGCCTATCTCAAGGGCGGCTATGGCGGCCTGCTCGGCTTCGAGCTGAAAGGCGGGCGCGACGCCGGGCGGCGGTTCATCGACGGGCTCAAGATGTTCTATCATGTCGCCAATATCGGCGATGCGCGCAGCCTGGCCATTCACCCGGCCTCGACCACCCACTCGCAGCTGTCGCCCGAAGAGCAGCTGCAGACCGGGGTCAGCGACAGCTATGTGCGGCTGTCGATCGGGATCGAGCACCCCGACGACATCCTCGCCGATCTCAACCAGGCGCTGGACCTCGCCTGACCGGCGCCGCGGCAACGAGAGCCGAATTGGGCGCCGACGCGATACTGCTGCCGCTGCCCGCGCCGATCGATCTGCGGCTGACCGTCGCCAGCCATGGCTGGGCGCATCTGGCGCCGTGGCGCTGGGACCCGGACGCCGGATGCCTCAGCCGAGATGAGCGGATCGCGGGCCGCCTCGGCACGATCACGGTCGCCCAGCGCGACCTCGACGCGGTGATCATTCGCCACGACGGCTTCGGCGCCGCCGATAACGCCGCGATCGCCCCCCGCGTCGAGCGCTGGCTGTCGGCCGATTGGGAGCCGGCCGAAGCTATCGCCATGCTCGGCGGCCAGGACGCGAACGGTGGGGCAGCGCTGATCGAGCGCGGCGGTGGCCGCATGCTGCGCTGCTCGACCTTTTACGAGGATTTCGTCAAGACCGTGCTGACCATCAACACCGCCTGGTCATCGACCTGCCGGATGGCGGCGGCACTGGTGGCCGAGCCCGGCGGTGGCGCCTTTCCAGAGCCGCAGGCAGTGCTCGATTATGGCGAGACGCGGCTGCGCCAGCACGCCAGGCTCGGCTTTCGCGCGGCGACCTTGGTCCACACGACCCGGCAAATGCTCGATGACGCCGCGATCGACGCCGCGGGCGACGGCCGGCCAGAACGGCTCGGCCACGATTATCTGATCGGGCTCAAGGGCATCGGCCCCTATGCGGCAGCTCATTGCCGGCTGCTGCTGCACGATTTCAGCCGCATCCCGGTCGATACCGTGGTGACCGCCTATTTGCGCGAGCGGCATGGCTGCGACCCGGCCGCCTTTGCCGCCGACCGGTCGGCCTGGGGGCCTTATCTGGCGCTCGGCTACCGGCTCGCCCGCCTGCGCGAAAAGCTCGAGCCCGCCGCCTCGTCCTGATCGGCCGCGCCGACCAGGTTGCAATCTTCCAGACTGAGAGCTGGTTCACATTCTGCGCCAACCCGTCGGATATAGGTTCGAGGGACCGACGAGGGCGATCTCCGTCGGGCGACGAACCAAGGAGTATCCCGATGAGGAGCCGTGTTGCCAATCGGCGCGCACTCGCCAACAGCCTGCATCATCTGCCGCCGGGCTCGGTGGCGAAACACCGGACCAACCCCGGCCGCTGGCTCGAGCTGACCTTGGGCGTGCGCCGGCGCAAACCGCTGCCCGATCTCGCGGCACTCGACGCCAAGCGGCCGGGCGAGCGCACCTATATGACCCGCGACCAGCTGCGCAACGAATTCGGCTCCGACCCGGCTGCGATCGCCGCGATCGAGCAGTTCGCCGCCGACCATCATCTGGTCGTGACCCGCAACGAGCCCGCCTCGGCCCGGCTCGGGGTCGGCGGCACGGTTGCCGACATCAGCGAGGCCTTTGGCGTCAAGCTCCTGGACTACCGCCATCCCAAGCTCGGCGATTTCCACGCGCGCACCGGCCCGGTCATGCTGCCGGCCGAACTGGGCGATGCGATCACCGGTGTGTTCGGCCTCAACAACCATCGGGTCATGCACCGCCTGCCGCGCCGGCGCCAGAGCGTTGGCCAGCACCTGCTTGCGAGCGCGCAGTCGCGGCCCTGGTTCATCCCGACCGAACTCGCCCAGATCTATAATTTCCCCGATGCCGACGCGAGCCATCAGTGCATCGGATTGCTCGAGTTCGGCGGCGGGGTCGAGCCCGCCGATGTCACCGCCTATTTCCAGAAGATCGGGGTGGCGGCGCCGGCCATCCAGATCGTCGCGGTCGATGGGGTCGGCACCGATCCCGCTGCCGACCCCGATTCGACCGGCGAGGTCATGCTCGACGTCGACATCGCCGGCGCGCTCGCCGGCGGGGCCAAGGTCGCGGTCTATTTCTCGACCTTCGACGAAAAGGGAGTGGTCGACATCCTGAGCACCGTCATCAACGACCAGGCGAACGATCCGGGGGTGCTGTCGGTCAGCTGGGGATGGGACGAAAACCAGCTCTTCAACAATGGCGTATTGTGGTCGCCGGCGGCGATCGACCATGTCAACCACAGCCTCCTGGCGGCGGCCCAGCTCGGCATCACGGTCTGCGTCTCGACCGGCGACGACGGCGCTGAAGCGCAGGTCCAGGACGGCCATGCCCACGTCAACTTTCCGGCGACGAGCCCCTATGTGCTCTCGGTCGGCGGCACCACCCTGCACGCGCGCCAGGGCGCCAACGGGCAGATGGCGGTCAGCGAAGTGGTGTGGAACGACGGCCCCGGCAGCGGCACCGGCGGCGGGGTCAGCGACATCACCCCGGCGCCCGCCTGGCAGGAGGGCAAGGTGCCGCGCTCGCTCAACCCGGGCAATTTCGCCGGGCGCGCGATCCCCGACGTCGCCGCCAACGCCGATCCGGCGACCGGCTATCTGGTCATGAATGGCGGCCAGCTCGGGATCGTGGGCGGGACCAGCGCCGCGGCCCCGCTATGGGCGAGCCTGATCACCCGCACCAACGCGCTGACCGGCGCGCGTGCCGGCAATTTCAACGCGCTGCTCTATGGGGCGATCGGGCCGGCCGGGGTGCTGCGCGACGTCACCAGCGGCAACAACGACACCGACGGGCTGCTTGACGGTCAGTTCCAGGCCGGACCGGGCTGGGACGCCTGCACCGGCTGGGGCGTGCCCGACGGGGCCAAGCTGCTGGCGGCGCTGAAATCACCGGCGAGCTGATCAGCGCGGGCAAAGGGCGGCGTGCGGCGGCGGTCTCGGCCGCCGCCGCGGTGATGCGAAATCGCCCAAGCCGCGCGATGGTTGTCGGCCGGCCGGTAGGCGAAGCCTCCCCATACTGCAGATGCGGCGGGTTCCATCCTATGCGACAATGCGTGGATCGCAATTTAGCGTGCCAGTTCCGAGCCGGAGACGAGCCGAATGGCCCAATTGAGCTATGTCCACGGCGCCAGCGAGGTACCCCTGATCGGCCAGACGATCGGCGCTTATTTCGACCAGGCGGCGGAGCGCTATGGCGAGCGCCTGGCGCTGGTGGTCCGCCACCAGCAAATCCGCTGGAGCTGGCGGGAGCTGAAACAGCGGGTCGACGCCCTTGCCGCCGGGCTGGTGGCGCTCGGGCTCGAACCCGCAGAGCGCATCGGCATCTGGTCGCCGAACAACGCCGAATGGGTGATGGCCCAATTCGCCACCGCCAAAGCCGGCCTCATTCTGGTCAACATCAATCCGGCCTATCGCCTCGCCGAGCTTGAATACGCGCTGAACAAGGCGAACTGCCGGGCGCTGATCACGGCGGCGCGGTTCAAGTCCAGCGATTACCTGGGCATGCTCGGCGAACTCGCGCCAGAGCTGGCGGGCTGCATCCCTGGCGAATTGCACGCGGCGCGGCTCCCCGAGCTGCGGGTCGTCGTCGCGCTTGGCGAGGAGCGCCGGCCGGGCACCGTGCAATTCAACGATGTCTGCGCCCGCGGCGGCGAGCCCGAGCGCGAGAAGCTCGCATCGCTCGCCGGGGAATTGCAGTTCGACGACCCGATCAACATCCAGTTCACCAGCGGCACCACCGGCTTCCCCAAGGGCGCCACGCTGACCCACCACAACATTCTGAACAACGGCTTCTTCCTCGGCCGGGCGATGAAGTTCACCGAGCACGACCGGGTCTGCATCCCGGTGCCGCTCTACCACTGTTTCGGCATGGTGATCGGCAATCTTGGCTGTCTGACCCACGGCGCCGCGATGGTGTTCCCGAGCGAAGGGTTCGATCCGCTCGCCACGCTCGAGGCGGTCGAAGCCGAGCGCTGCACGGCGCTCTACGGCGTGCCGACGATGTTTATCGCGCAGATGGATCACCCCGACTTCAACCGGTTCGACCTCAGCTCGCTGCGCACCGGCATGATGGCCGGCAGTCCGTGCCCGATCGAGGTGATGAAGCGGGCGATGGACCGCATGCACTTGTCGCAGATCACGATCGGCTACGGGATGACCGAGACCAGCCCGGTCAGCTTTCAATCAGCGACCGACGACCCGGTCGAGCGCCGGGTTTCGACCGTGGGTCGGGTGCACCCGCATACCGAGGTCAAAATCGTCGACGCCGCCGGCCGCATCGTACCGCGCGGCACCGCTGGCGAATTGTTGGCCCGCGGCTATTCGGTCATGCTCGGCTATTGGGACGACGCGGAGCGGACGCGCGAGGCGATCGACCCGGCGCGCTGGATGCATACCGGCGATCTGGCGACGATCGATGCCGAGGGCTATTGCAACATTGTCGGCCGGATCAAGGACATGGTGATCCGCGGCGGCGAAAACCTCTATCCGCGCGAAGTCGAAGAGTTTCTCTATCGCCATCCGAAGATCGAGGACGTGCAGGTGATCGGCGTGCCGGACCCGCGCTATGGCGAGGAATTATGCGCCTGGGTGCGCCTGCGCCCCGGCGAGGCCGCCGACGCCGAAGAGATCCGCGCCTTCTGCCGGGGCCAGATCGCGCATTACAAGATCCCGCGCTACGTCAAATTCGTCGACGCCTTCCCGATGACCGTCACCGGCAAGGTCCAGAAGTTTCTGATGCGCGAAACGACGATCGCCGAACTCGGCCTCGGCACGCAGCAGACCGCCTAGCCGGTCCAGGCTCGATTCCCGCGATTTCGAGCCGACTTGGCGCTGTGCCATGAGCGACCCGACATCGGCCGACCGGGCGCCGCTGCCGGCTCCGGCGCGACGCAGGGCGGTCGCCTTCATCGTATTGATCGGTTGCGTCAGCCTGTTTGCGGACATGACCTACGAGGGTGGGCGCAGCATCGCCGGCCCGTTCCTCGGCTCGCTCGGCGCTTCGGCGGTCGTGGTCAGCACCGTCGCCGGGCTCGGCGAGTTCCTCGGCTATGGCGTGCGTTATTTTTCCGGGCGCGCCGCCGACCGCCACGGCCGCTATTGGCCACTGATGATGACCGGCTATGTCGTCAACCTGCTGTCGGTGCCGCTCCTGGCCTTGGCCGGGGCCTGGCCGGTCGCGATGGGGTTGCTGATCGCCGAACGCCTCGGTCGGGCGATCCGCTCGCCGATTCGCAGCGCCATGCTGTCGCACGCCGCCAGCCGCACCGGCGCCGGGTGGGGCTTCGGCCTGCATACCGCGCTCGACCAGACGGGCGGCATGACCGGGCCGCTGCTGGTCGCGCTTTTGTTGGCGCTCGGAGCGGGCTATCACCGCAGCTTCGCGGTGCTGCTGCTGCCGGCATTGGCCTCGCTCGCGGTGCTGGCCGCGGCGCGGTTATCCTATCCCGACCCGCGCGACCTCGAACTCCGCGCCAACCGCGCCGACCTGCGGGCCTGGTCCGGGTTCGATCGGACCTTTCGCGTCTATACGCTCGCGGCCTCGCTGATGGGTGCGGGATTTGTCGATTTCGCGCTGGCCGCGTTCCATCTGACCCGCGCCGGCGTGGTGCCGCCCGCCGGGATTGCGCTGCTCTATGCGCTGGCGATGGCCGCCGAGGGGATTGCCGCCCTGGTGCTCGGCCGGCTTGCCGACCGGATCGGCAGCGCCGTTGCTCCAGCCGGGATTGCGCTCGCCGCCTTGGCGACGCCGCTGTTGTTTCTCGGTGGCGCGGGAAGCGCGGTGATCGGCGCGGCACTTTGGGGCATCGGGACGGCAACCCAGGACACGCTCTTCCACGCCCTGCTCGCCCGTCACGTGCCGCAGGACCGGCGTGCGACCGCCTATGGGCTCTTCGACGCGATCCGCGGCACGGCCTGGCTCGCCGGCAGCATCGTGCTCGGCCTGCTCTACAGCGTCAGCGTGCCGGTGCTGGTTGGCCTGTCGCTGCTGTTGCAGCTTGCCGCGGTCCCGGTCCTGATCGGCGGGGTGCGATCGGGTGGCTAGCAGGCAAAGCCGGAATTGCCGGATCGGCGCCGGCCACCGCAATGGCGGCCGGCGCCGGAGATCGGCTCGGTTCGGTCAGGCGAATTCGCCCGCCGCCTCGTTGAAGGTTTCGAGCTGGCCGACGGTCTCCTTGCCGAACAGCACCGGGACAAAGGCGCCGATCGCCACGACCGCTGCGAGCGTCCCGAAAAACACCACCGGCGAGCCGGTATGGACTTCGAGAAAGGCCGGCATCGCCACCCCGGCAAACAGCCGCCCGAACGATTCGCCGAAGAAATGCCCACGTCCGCGCAGAGCCGTCGGGAACTGCTCGGAGAGGTAGACCCGCACCGCCGGGAACGAGGACAGCACGGTAAAGCCGGTAATCAGCGCCCCGGCGCTCATCATCACGGTCGCGGCCGACCCCGCCAGATGCGCCAGGGCCATCAATGCCAAACCCGGAATGGCGCCGCCGAGCGCATAGAAGATCGCCCAGCGCCGGCCGATGATCTCCATGATGTAGCCGGTAAAGAACTTGCCCGGAATGCTCGCCATGAACAGCAGCGAGCTCAGACCAAAGCTCAGCGAAACCGCCGCACCCTGATCGACGAGCGCCTTCGGCACCAGAATGGCGGAGGCGTAATAGCAGGTGCCGGCGGCGATCGAGCACAGAATGCCGACCGTGGTCCAGCGCAGCTGGCCGCGGCGGAACAGCGCCGAGAACGGCGGCAATTGCTCCGGCGCGACGTCGAGGTTCGGCCCGAGCTGGGCAAGCGTCAGCGGCGGCACCCGGCTGCCGGCTCGCCTGATGATGTTGTTGACGTCGTCCACCGCCGCCTGCGGCCGGCCGCGGCGCAACAGCCAGCGCGGGCTGTCGGGCAGGGCGAAATAGAGCAGCACCGGGACGACGAACAGGGCGAGCCCGCCCGGCAAGGCGATCAACCGGAAGCCGTGCGCGTTGCCGGCCAAAACAAAGCCGATAAACGGCAGCAGGGTAAAGGCGCTGGCCAGCATGACTTCGTAGATCGCGCCGTAAGTGCGGCGGTGCTGGGCCGGCATCAGCTCGGCGGCGATCGGGAACGGCGCCGAGATCGCAAAACCGAGGCCGATCCCGGTCAATAGGCGCAGTACGATCAGCTGGTCGGCGTTTTGCGCCAGCGGGATCAGCAAGGTAAAGAACGTGCTGACGATGACGCCGATCTGCATGACCGTCTTGCGGCTCAAGCGGTCGGACATCAGCGAGGCGCAAATGCCGGCCACCGCGACCAGCAGGGTCGGCCCCAATACCAGCCATTTGATGTCGGCGCCGGTCAGATGAAGCGGGCCTTTGGCGAGCACGATCAGCGAGCCGCCCAGAGCCAGATCGTAGCCCTCGACAAACCCGACCAGTCCCAGCACCACGATCAGGCCGACATGGTAGGAGCTGAACGGGATGCTATCTAGCTTGCGCCCGAGCAACTGGATTGCGGAAGCCCCGCGCATTGCGTCCGGCGGGGTGTTTGCAACTGCGGTCATTGGTATCTTCCTCCTTTGTTGTTATTGCAGGCCGTTACCCTAGCTCTTTTTTTTCATCGTGCCTGTTTTACCCAGGCCGCTCAAGCGCGGTCGATGAAGGCGGCACTAGTCGTGCCGCATTGGACCGCGCGCCATTGGCGGCGGAACTCCGCCGCGGCCGATGTGTTGTTCACGCGTCGCGGAGCGGGAAGATACCGCCGGCTGTTACCGTTGTCGGTGTGCGGCAGGTCATCCCGACCGCCCGCGAGCCATTGTCGGCGCGATCTCGCGCAGAAGGAGCCGAGGTGAAAAAGCGATCGATTGCAACCGGGCTGGGCGGCGCCATAATGATATTGGCGCTGGCGAGCTGCACCAATCCGTACGATCCGGCGCAGCGCGCGGTTGGCGGTGGGCTGATCGGCGCCGGCGCCGGCGCCGCGATCGGCGCCGCAGCGGGCGGCGGCCCGGGTGCCGCCATCGGCGCCGCCACCGGCGGTGCGCTCGGCGCGGTCACCGGTGTGGTTACGACACCGCCGCCGCCTCCGCCGCCGGGCTATTATTCGCCGCCGCCTCCCTGAGGATCATTCCGGCGCTGCCGCGCCCGGGGCGCGATCGGCCGCCGGGTGCGCCCGCAGCGGCGCCGAAAGGTCGCATCAGCTTTGCGGCGCCGATTTGATCAACTCGGCGACGCGCTGCACCAATGCCCGCCGGGCGGCCGGGGTTTGCGCGGAGGAGCCGACGCTGGCCTCGATCAGGTGCGGGCCACGCGGCCGGACCGCGGCAACGGCGGCGGTGCGATGGTCGGATTGGCGCCGTCGACCGCAAATGGCGATCCGGGCGGGCAGGCGTTGCCGGACTTGGTCACCGCCACCTTGGGCGGCCCGCCATTGGCGGAATAGGAATAGATCATCCGTTCGCTGCAGGTGCCGCTGCCCGAGGCGGTCGAGGTCATTACCACACCCGAGACCTGGCCGGCTCCGGCCGGCGGCATTGCGGCCATTGCCGCCTCGATCGCCGGGTTTGGACCGACGAGCCAGACCGGCGCGTCAGCCAGTGCGCGCGCCTCGGCAATCAGCCGCGCCGCCACTGCCTGCTGCTCCGCCGCCAGCTGGTAGATTTTGGATGGTGCGGGAGTAACGACGTCGAACCCCTGCGCCGTCCACAATTGCGGGTCGGCGCTCAGCATGTCGCCCGGACCCGGCAGCATTACCAGAATGGCGGCGGGTTGAGCCGCTGCCACCGCATAAGCCGGCCCGCCGGCGCCCAGGAAAGCCGCCGCAGCGGGCGGCGGGGGCGCGGCGTAAGCCCGTGCCTGCCCGCTGCCGCCATTGGCGCAACCCATCAGCAGCGGCAGCGCCGCGAAACAGCCGCACAGAGTTGCGGCTCGCTGCTTCCACATCGCAACGTCTCCTCTGAAGTTCGATCCGCGGGCCGATAGATGGCGCCGGATTTGGGCAATTTCTTGGTCCCGAACGCGGCAATCCGGGTGCCGGCGCCGCAGCGGCCGGAGCGGATCGCGTCCTGCAACGAGGCTGGGTAAAACCGATCACCGACGATTCACTCGCCACCCCGGCAGAGGCCACGTCCCACTCGTCTACGGGCGGAGTGGGAACTTGCTGGTACGACGTTGCCACCACTGGAAATTCCGAGCGGCGAGTGGGCCGCGGCCTGCGCCGGAAGGCGACAGGGAATTTACGATACTTTCATCTCGATCCGGATCTGGATCCGAAATCGCCAAGT
This sequence comes from uncultured Alphaproteobacteria bacterium, assembly GCA_963755435.1. Lineage (GTDB taxonomy): Bacteria > Pseudomonadota > Alphaproteobacteria > ATCC43930 > CGMCC-115725 > AP-15. Next base: position 420,168 of record CAVWJX010000003.1, on the reverse strand, counting down.
CGACTTTTGTTTTCCTATTCCACGGACACACTTGCCATAAACGGAATCGAAATCAATCACATCTATTCTCCCAGTCCCGCGAGCCGCGGCAATACCTCCTTTGAGAACATCGTCAGGTTGTCGACGGTGTCTTCGTGGCTGATGGTGCCGCCCTGGCCCATCATCAGCAGGTGGCCGAAGCCGCCGACATGATTGTAAAAGGCGTGTAGCTGCTCCCACACGTCGTCGGGGGTGCCGGCGAAGACGAGACCGGCGTCGATCGCGTCCCCGACCGTCATCGTGCGCGGGTTGATCGGGCGGCCGTCCTTGGTCTGAACCCGGGTCGCGCGCGCCGCCATGGCCCCGCCGCTCTTCAGCATCTGTGCCGCCGCGCGTGGCGACACATAGCCCGGCGGGTTGGCGAATTGCGGGGCGACGATGCCGGAGGTGCGGCTGTAGCCGAGGATCTGGTCGGCGCGGCGGTGACCCTCTTCCCGGGTCTGGCCAATCCCGATCAAGGCCATGTAGGCGAGGCGGTCGGGGGTGGGCTCGCGGCCGACCTCGCGCGCCCTCTGGCGATAGGCCTCGAAGATCGCCGGGGTGCGGACCCAGCCGGTGTTGAGGACGCCGATCACCATGCCGCGCGCCGCCGCCTCGGTAGCGCTCTCGGTGCTGCCGACCGGGGTCCACACCGGCGGATGCGGCTGTTGATACGGGCGCGGCCAGACATTGACCGAACGGTACTGGAAATGCGTGCCCTCCCAGTTGAACGGGCCGTCATGGCTGGTCATCGCCTTCAAAATCAGGTCGTGCGCCTCCCAGAACCGCTCGGTCAAATCGGCCGGGTTGGTGTTGGCCGGGGAGATCTCGAACGGCACGCCCTTGACAAAGCCCATTTCGAGCCGGCCGCGCGAGATCACGTCGATCATCGCGTATTCCTCGGCGACCCGGATCGGATCGTTGCGGTTGCCGATCGGCATGCCGAGCGCCAAGAGGCGCACCTTCTTGGTCTCGCGCGCCAGGATCGCCATCGGGATCGTGCACACCGCATCGCTGCAGGTGGCGGTCGCGTGGTGCTCGTTGGTCATGATGTTGATGCCGAGCTCGTCGCACAGCGCCCACTCGTCGAGGTAGCGGTGATAGAGGTCAGCGCCGATTTTCGGATCGTAGAGCCGGCTCGGAATCACCACCCGGTACGAATCGCCAAGGTGCTCCCACGCCGGGTGATAGGCCATCTCGCTGAAATGCCAGACTTTCATCGCGTCAACCCTCCATGCCCGCGAAGCCCAGGATCGCATCGGCGACAGCGTCCGGGCGCTCGATTTGCGGGTAGTGCCCAGCCCGTTCGATCGTCTCGAACCGCGCGTTCGGCAGCGCGGCGCAGAGCTTCTTGCCATATTCGGGGGTGACGACCCGGTCGCCGGCGCCCCACAAGACCAGGCTCGGCGCGCGCACCCGGTGCAGCCATTGGCGCAGGCCGGGATCGTGCATGTAGGGGCGCCAGCCGTAGAGTGCCGTCGCCGAGCGGTCACGCGCGATCGCGGTCAGCTCGTCGTCGCCGAGTGCGGCATAATCGGGCGAACCGCGCGCCGGATCGAACCAGGTGCGGCGCTGCCGCTCCTCCTCCGGCAGGGCGTAGATGTCGGCGATGTCGCGTTCCTCGCGGCCGCCGAATTTGAGCCCGAGCGCGTCGATCAACACCAGGCGCCCGATCCGCCCGGCCGAGCGCACGGCGATTTCGAGCGCGATCCAACCGCCGAACGAGGAGCCGACGACGACGACATCGCCCGGCGGCTGAGCGTCGAGCCAGTCGAGATAGAGGTAGGCAAGGTCGTGGACCGTGCGAAACCCGTCTGGCCGCTCGGAATGGCCGAAGCCCGGATGGCGTGGCGCGGTGACCCGCCAGTGCCGGGCCAGCCGATCGAGAAAGGCTGCATTTTGCGCGACATAATCGCCGCCGTGCAGGAATAAGAGCGGCGGTCCCGCGCCGTTGACCGATCCGTCGAGCGAATATCGGCCGATTTGGATGCCCGCCATTCCAGTCCCTCCCGGTCTCGCACTGCGCGGTTCGTCACCTCGTCGCCGCAGTATCGCGATCATCGACGTCGCGGTCCATGTCGGCGCGCGGGACGCCGGCCGGCTTCGTCGCCAGGATTTTTTACTGCCGAGGTGCGGCATTTTGTCCTATGCTGGTTCCGACCGGCGGCCGATCCGGGCCGCGCCCAACCAGGCGGAGGGTCCGATGAACGTCGAAGCAATCCTGCGCGGCAAGGGCCGGGCGGTGGCGACGATCCACCCCGATCAGACCGTGGCGATGGCGCTGAGTGCGTTGCTCAACCGCAATATCGGCGCCCTCGTGGTCAGCCGGGACGGCGCACGGGTCGACGGCATCATCTCCGAGCGCGACATCGTCCACGGCCTTGCCGAGCACGGCGGCGCACTTCTTGCGCTCGAGGTCGCAGCGGTGATGACGCGGCGGGCCACGACCTGCGATCCGGCCGACACGGTCGCCGACCTGATGGCGCTGATGACCAACCGCCGCATCCGCCACCTGCCGGTCACCGAGGACGGGCGGCTCGTCGGCATCGTCAGCATCGGCGATCTGGTCAAGAACCGGCTCGACGAGATCGAATACGAAGCCCGCTCGCTGCGCTCGTTCATCGCCGGCGCCTGACCCGCGGGCTGCCGGCACCCTCCGACATTCGGCGCGCCGTCCGCGGCCCGCATCCAAGCGATCGGGTCGCTCGCCTCTGCTTGGCGATCCGGCTCGGGCCGACCACATCAGCCCCGTTAGCACGGCGATTTGGAGGCTCCCCGATGTCGGCGGCTCGCCAGGAACGCGATCTTTGGGACAACCCGATGGGAACGGACGGGTTCGAGTTTGTCGAATATACCGGCCCCGACCCGCAGGCGCTGACCGCATTGTTCGAGCGGATGGGGTTTGTCGCCGCGGCGCGCCACCGCTCGAAGAACGTGACCCTCTACAAGCAGGGCGACATCAATTTCATCGTCAACGCCGAGCCGGAGAGCTTTGCCCAGGCCTTCGCCCGCTTACACGGACCCTCGGTGTGCGCGATCGCCTTTCGCGTCGCCGATGCGGCCAAGGCCTACGATCGCGCGGTATCGCTCGGCGCCAAGCCGGTGCACGGCAAGCTCGGGCCGATGGAATTGAACATCCCGGCGATCGAGGGGATCGGCGGCAGCCTGATCTATCTCGTCGACCGCTACGGCGAACACTCGATCTATGACGTCGATTTCGTGCCGTTGACCGAGGACAAGGCGCCGCATGGGGTCGGCCTCGCCCGGATCGACCATCTGACCCACAATGTGCACCGCGGGCGGATGGGATTATGGGCCGAGTTCTACGAGCGCCTGTTCAACTTCCGCGAGATCCGCTATTTCGACATCGAAGGCAAATTGACCGGGCTGCGCTCCAAGGCGATGACCAGCCCCGACGGCAAGATCCGCATCCCGATCAATGAAAGCGCCGACGACAAGTCGCAGATCGCCGAGTATCTGGCGGCCTATCACGGCGAGGGCATCCAGCACATCGCCCTGGCCACCGCCGACATCTATGCGACGGTCGAGGCGCTGCAGGCGCGCGGGGTCTCGTTCATGTCGGTTCCCGACACCTATTACGAGGCGGTCGATGCCAGGGTGCCGGGGCATGGCGAGGACCTCGCCCGGCTGCGGCGCGACCGCATCCTAGTCGACGGCGCGCCTGGTGCTGGCCAGGGGCTGTTGCTGCAGATCTTCACCGACACGGTGATCGGCCCGATCTTTTTCGAGATCATCGAGCGCAAGGGCAATGACGGGTTTGGCGAGGGCAATTTCCGCGCGCTCTTCGAATCGATCGAGCGCGACCAGATCCGCCGCGGCGTGCTGGCGCCGGGCGGCGGCGCCGGCTAGAAGCCCGGGGCAGAGGCAGCGATCATGGCGCAGTTCGAGTAACGGGAGCCCGCGGGATGGCGATATCGATCAGGCGGCTGCATCCGGCGTTCGCCGGCGAGGTTGAGGGCATCGATTGCCGGCGGCCGCTCGAAGGGGACGCAGTCGCCGCGCTCGAGGCCGGCATGGACGAATATGCCGTTCTGGTGTTTCGCGATCAGCAACTGACCGATGCCGAGCAGATCGCCTTTACCCGGCATTTCGGCGAGCTCGAGCATTACCCGAGTGCGGGGCATGTGCGCCGGCGCGAGGACCATCGCCTCGGCCCCGGCATCGCCGATTTCTCGAACCTCGACAAATCGGGTGCCATCATGTCGGCCGAGGACCGGGTGTGGTTCTTCAAGCTCGCCGACCGGCTGTGGCATTCGGACAGCTCGTTCCGGCCGATCCCGGCAAAATATTCGCTGCTGTCGGGGCGGGTGATCCCGTCCTGGGGCGCCAACACCGAGTTCGCCGACATGCGGGCGGCCTATGACGCGCTCGACGAACGCACCAAGGCCGAGATCGAAGACCTCGTCTGCGAGCATTCGCTCATATATTCGCGCGCGGCGATCGGCTTTACCGAGCTGACCGCGGACGAAGTCGAAGCCTTCCGCCCGGTGCATCAGCGCCTGGTGCGCACCCATCCGGCGAGCGGGCGAAAGTCGCTGTTTCTGGCGGCCCATGCCGGCGCCATCCTCGGCTGGACCATACCCGAGGCGCGCATGTTCCTGCGCGACCTGATCGAGCACGCGACCCAGCGCGAATTCGTCTATTCGCATGCCTGGGAGCCGCACGATCTCGTCATGTGGGACAATCGCACGACGATGCACCGCGCCCGCCGCTTCGATCAGAACGAGGTGCGCGACGTGCGCCGCACCACCCTTGCCGGCGATGCGCCGACGATCGAGCAGCCTGCGGATCCGGGCCGACGGCCAGCGGTCTGATCCGGCGGGCGGTGCCGCTCCGCACGGCTCAGGCGCCCGGCGCTTCGGGCTTTTCGATCAGGGCCAGGCTCTCCATTGCCAGACCATAGCCGAGCAGGTCGTGCATCTGGCGGCGCAGGTATTCGGTGAACAGCAGGCGCGTGTAGCGCAACAGCAGGGTCGGCTTTTGGCGGAGGCTTTCGGCCAGTTCCCAGGCCCGCGCCAACAGCTTGTCGGGCGCCAATACCTCGGCGACGAGCCCGAGGCGCAACGCCTCGGCGGCGTCGAGCGTTTGTCCGGTCATCAGGAAATAGCGGCCTCGATTCATTCCCAAGAGCAGCGGGTAGACGATGTGCATGCCGTCTCCCGGCACCACATCCGACATGAAATGCGCCGAATCCTGAAACTGCGCGGTATCGGCGGCGAGCACGATGTCGCACAGCAGCGGGATCTCGGAATGACGCCACGCCGGGCCGTTGATCGCGCTGATGATCGGCACTTCGATGGCGAGCAGGTTCATCAGCAGATGCCGCCCCTCCCAATGGATCCGGTCGATGCGCTCAATCGACGGCCGCGACGGAAACGACGAGGTTCCAGGAGTGGCGCGCGGGCCGGAGAACTCCGCCCCGGTCCCGGTCAGGATGACCACTCGGTTTTCGCGATCGGCGCCGATGTCGTGAAACAGCTCGGGCAATTCGCCGTGCGGCAGAAAACCCCAGCGCAGGGACTGGCCCTCACTGTGGAGCGCCACCTGCAGAATGCCGTTCCTGCGTTCCAGCCGCGCGCTCTGATACTTGTCGGCATAATCGGCCAACGCGCTCATCCGCACCTCCCCAAAGAAGAACGACTGGGAGGCTAGCCCATCTGGGCACATCGGCGCGAGGCCGGATCCGAGCGCTTGTTAGCGGAGGGGCCGCATTCCCCGCGATGCGCCGACGATCTAGCTGCCGCCGTGCTGGGCCCAGGCGAGCAGGCGGTCGAGAAAGGCCGCGCCGGCGGCAAGCTCGTCGCGAGTGATGTACTCGTCGGGCTGGTGGGCGACCTCGATCGAGCCCGGGCCGCAGATCACCGCCGGGATGCCGGCCGCCTGAAACAGCCCGGCTTCGGTGGCAAAGGCGATCGTCGTCGCTTCGCCGGCGCCGGTCAGATTGCGGGCGAGCGCCTCGGCCGGCGAGGCCGGGTCGGGGACGAGCGGCGGGACGAGCGCCATGGTCTCGGTCTCGACCGCGGCGCTGGGATATCGGGCGCGCATCCGCGGCAGCAAATCCCCGCTGACGAAATCGTCGATCCGCCGGCGCAACGCCGCGGCGTCCTCGCCGGGGACCGGGCGGAACTCCCAATCGAAGGCGCAGTCGCGGGCGATGATGTTGACGGCCTCGCCGCCGACGATCCGGCCGATGTTGAAGCTCGTATAGGGCGGGTCGAAGCGGCTGTCGGCGCCGGCGGCGGCACGGCACTGGGCGGAAAGCCGACCGATTTCGACGATGATCTCGGCCGCCGCGGCGATCGCGTTGACGCCGCGTTCGGGCATGCTCGAATGGGCTTCGTGGCCGGAGAGCCTGGTGCGCAGGAAATGGATGCCCTTATGCGCGTTCGCGACCTGCATCCCGCTCGGCTCGCCGATGATCGCCAGCAGGGGGCGCGCCGCGCCCTCGGGCAGGCTGCGGATCAGCGCCGGCACGCCGAGGCAGCCGACCTCCTCGTCGTAGCTCAGCGCGATGTGCAGTGGGATCTGGAGCGGTGCGGCCAGCGCTTGCGGGACCATCGCCAGGACGAGCGCGATAAACCCCTTCATATCGGCGGCTGCCGCGCCCGTAGAGACGCTCGCCGCGGGCTTCGAGCCGAAACGGGTCGCTGGTCCAGGCCTGCCCGGCGACCGGCACGACGTCGGTGTGCCCGGAGAGGATGATCCCGCCACGCCCGGCCGGACCGAGTGTCGCATAGAGGTTTGCCTTGGTGCCCTCGGCGTTGCGGGTCAGCGCCGCTTCGATGCCGAAGCCATCGAGGTAATCGGCGACCCAGTCGACGAGATCGAGGTTCGACTTTGCCGAGACCGTGTCGAACCCGACCAGCCGCTCGAGGATTGCGACGGCCGCGTCGCTCATCGGCAAGACCGGGCGCCAGACCGGGCGCAATCAGACGTTGTAGAGCTCGGCGCCACCTGGGGTCCCGATCATCGACAGCACCTCGCGCCGGCTGGTCGGGTCGTTGCGGAAGACGCCGAGCATCCGGCTCGTCACCATGGTGACGCCAGGCTTGTGCACGCCGCGGGTGGTCATGCACTGGTGCGCGGCCTCGATGACCACGGCGACCCCTCTCGGCTGCAACACCTCGTCGAGCGTGTTGGCGATCTGCGCCGTCATCTTTTCCTGGATCTGCAGCCGCTTGGCGTAGACGTCGACGAGCCGGGCCAGTTTCGAGATGCCGACCACCCGGTTGCTCGGCAGATAGCCGAGATGCACCTTGCCGATAATCGGAGCGATGTGGTGCTCGCAATGCGACTCGAAGCGGATGTCCTTCAGCATGACGATTTCGTCGTAGCCATCGGTCTCCTCGAAGGTGCGCTGCAAGAGGGCGATCGGGTCCTCGTCATAGCCGCTGAAGAACTCGCGATACGAGCGCACGATGCGGTCCGGGGTGCCGAGCAGCCCCTCGCGCTCCGGGTCGTCGCCGGCCCAGCGGATCAGGGTGCGCACCGCGGCCTCGGCCTCGGCGCGGCTGGGTCGACCGGCGGCTCCTGCGGCGACAAGCGACGGCTCGGAGCGGAACAGCGGCGCGGACGAAGGTGGGGCAACAGCTCGCGACATCATTTGCTCTTTTCCAATTTGCAGATCAAACCTTCCGATTGCCGATCAGGCCGGCTGCCCGATCGCAGATCGAACGGCTGGACGACGGCGGGGGCGACGATCAGTTGAGCCGCACCGGCTGATGCGGGCTGTCGAGCGAGAACGCCGGAATGCGCACCGAGAAGCTCTCGCCGCCGCGCGTCTCCATCTCGTAGCTGCCGACCATGATGCCGGACGGCGTGGCCAGCGGCGTGCCGCTGGTATATTCGAAGCTTTCGCCCGGTCCCAGCACCGGCTGCTCGCCGACAACGCCCGGCCCACGGACTTCCTGGAGCTGGCCGCGCCCGTCGGTGATCTTCCAATGCCGGCGGCGCAGCTGGACCGTCTCGCGGCCCTGGTTCTCGATGCGCACGTGATAGGCCCACACGTAGTGATCTTCGGCCGGGGATGATTGGTCCTCGAGGTAGAACGGCTTGACCGTGACGACGATCGATCGGGTGGTTTCCGAGTACATGGTCCCTCGCCCTCACTCTACGCACCGGCACGGTCGCCGGCTGGCCTGTTCCGAGATCGGCGCGAACAATGTCGGTCGCGGGTCCGGGCTCGTCAAGATTGCCGCCCCGGCGCCAGCCGCTCGAGAATCGCCTCGTCGACCTCGCGCCCGCCCTGCGGTCCAATCGGCTGGATGCAAACGTGGTCGGCGCCGGCGTCCCAATGCTGCCGGATGCGGTCGCGGATTGCGGCCTCGTCGCCCCAGGCGACAATCGCGTCGATAAACCGGTCGGAGCCGCCGCCGGCGAGGTCGGTGTCGCTGAAGCCTTGGCCGCGCCAGGCGTTGACGTAATTCTCAAGCTGCAGGTAGTGCGCCAGCGCCTCGCGGGCGACGCGACGCGCCACCACCGGATCGGTCTCGCGCAGGACCCACACCTCGGGGCACAAGAGCTTGCCCGGGCCGAGGATCGCGCGCGCCTCGGCAGTGTGCTGCGGCGTTGTATTATAGGGGTGCGCGCCGTCGGCGAGTTCGGCCGACAGCGCCATCATCCGGGGGCGCAAGGCCGCGACGACGGTCACCAGCGGCTCGGACGGCGGCACCGCCTGGTAGGGCGCCGCGCGCATCGCCTCAAGATAGGCGCGCATCGTCGCCACCGGGCGGCCGTAGGCGTGGCCGCGTAGCCCTTCGACCATCGGGCGGTGCGACACTCCGACGCCGAGCAGAAACCGTCCGCCCGACTGTTCGGCCAAGGTGCGCTGGCCGTTGGCCATGGCCATCGGGTCGCGGGCGTAGATGTTGGCGATCCCGGTCGCGACGACCAGCTTTTGGGTGTTGGCGAGCAGCCACGACGACAGCACCAAGGCGTCGCGCCCGCGACTCTCCGGCGTCCACAGCGCACCATATCCCCAGGCCTCGACGCGCCGGGCGAAGGCCGCCGCGGCGGCGGCGCTGATCCGGTCCATCGACGCCCAGACGCCGAGCTTGCCGAGTTCCATCGCCGATCACTCCTCTTTGGCTGGCGGGTTTGGCTGGCGGGTCTTCGAGTGGCGGGCAGTCGTTCGCCGGGGCGGCTCAGCGGCGCAGCACCATCAGCTTTTTGATCTCGGCGATGGCCTTGGCCGGGTTCAGGCCCTTGGGGCAGGTGCGGGTGCAATTCATGATGGTGTGGCAGCGGTACAGCCGGAACGGGTCTTCGAGCGCGTCGAGACGGTGGCCGGTCGCCTCGTCGCGGCTGTCGGCGATCCAGCGATAGGCCTGCAGCAGCACCGCCGGCCCCAGATAGCGCTCGCCGTTCCACCAATAGGACGGGCACGCGGTCGAGCAGCAGAAGCACAAAATGCATTCCCACAGCCCGTCAAGCTTCTCGCGCTCCGCCTCCGATTGCGGCCGCTCGCGGTCGGGCGGCGGCGCTTCCTCGCTTTGCAGCCAGGGCTGGATCGCGTTGTATTGCGCATAAATGTGGGTCAGATCGGGGACCAAATCCTTGATCACCGCCAGGTGCGGCAGCGGATTGATCCGCACCGGGCCCTTGATCTCGGCGATCGCCGTGGTACAGGCCAGGGTATTGACGCCGTCGATGTTCATCGCGCAGGAGCCGCACACCCCCTCGCGGCACGAGCGGCGAAAGGTCAGGGTGGTGTCGATCTCGTTCTTGATCTTGATCAGCGCGTCGAGGACCATCGGGCCGCACCGGTCGAGATCGAGCGCAAAGCTGTCGACGACCGGGTTTTTGCCGTCGTCCGGGTTCCAGCGATAGATCCTGAACTCGCGCACCCGCGTGGCCTCCGGCGGCGCCGGCACGGTCTTGCCGCGGCCGAGCTTGGAGTTTGCCGGCAGGGTGAACTCAGCCATCGCGCAGTTCCTCAGCCGTCATTCCGCGCGAGGGCGCGGATCTGTTAGGGGAAGCCCACGGCCGCTGCTCGCGAGCGTCATCACCGCGCTCGTCTCGCCGATCCGCGCCTCTCTGCGACCCGATTGGGGTACGCGGATGGCCGGAACAAATCCGGCCGAGACGATTTGAGAGGGAGCAAACAATATGAAGAGAAGCCAGCCATGCTGTGCGGCATCAATAAACCCGCGCCTTGGGCGGGAAGGGCTGCACCTCGTTGGATAAGGTGTAGAGATGCACCGGGCGATAGCCGGTCTTGACCCCGCCATCGGCATCGAGCCAGGCGAGTGTATGCTTGAGCCAGTTCCGGTCGTCGCGTTCGGGATAATCCTCGCGCGCATGGGCGCCGCGGCTCTCGGTGCGGTTGGCCGCCGAGTGCAGGGTCACCACTGCCTGTTCCAAGAGGTTTTCGAGCTCCAGCGCTTCAGCGAGATCGCTGTTCCAGATCATCGAGCGGTCGGCGATGCCGAGATCGGCAAAGCTGTGCGCGACGCCGTCGATCTTCTCCACCCCTTCCTTCAGCACCTCGGCGCTGCGAAAGACGGCACAGTTCGATTGCATGACGCGCTGCATGTCGAGCCGGATCTCGCCGGTCTTGCGCGGGCCCTGGGCGTGGCGCACCGCATCGAGCCGGGCGACCGCCTCGTCGCCGGCGACCTTGGCGAGCGGCCGGTGCGGCGTATCCGGGCGGACGAGCTCGGCGGCGCGACGGGCGGCGGCGCGGCCGAACACGACGATGTCGAGGAGCGAGTTGCAGCCGAGCCGGTTGGCGCCGTGCACCGAGACGCACGCCGCCTCGCCGATCGCCATCAGCCCGGGCGCCACCCGTTCCGGGTCGTCAGCGGTCGGGTTCAGCACCTCGCCGTGATGATTGGTCGGAATGCCGCCCATGTTGTAGTGCACGGTCGGCAACACCGGGATCGGCTCGCGGGTCACATCGACCCCGGAAAAGATCCGCGCCGTCTCGGAGATTCCCGGCAGCCGCAGATGCAACACCTCGGGTGACAAATGCTCGAGATGCAGGAGGATGTGGTCCTTCTGCGGGCCGCAGCCGCGACCCTCGCGGATTTCGATGGTCATCGCCCGGCTGACCACGTCGCGCGAGGCCAGGTCCTTGGCGTGCGGGGCGTAGCCCTCCATGAAGCGCACGCCTTCGCTATTGGTCAGGTAGCCGCCCTCGCCGCGCGCGCCCTCGGTGATCAGGCAGCCGGCGCCGTAGATACCGGTCGGGTGGAACTGCACGAATTCCATGTCCTGCAGCGGCAGCCCGGCGCGCAGCACCATCGCGTTGCCGTCGCCGGTGCAGGTGTGGGCCGAGGTGCAGGAGAAATAGGTGCGGCCGTAGCCGCCGGTGGCGAGGATCACCAGATGGGCGTGAAAGCGGTGCAGGCTGCCGTCTTCGAGGTTCCAGGCCATGACCCCGCGGCAGGCACCGTCCTCGTCGGTGATCAGGTCGAGCACGAAATATTCGACAAAGAAGCGCGCGTTGCGCTTCAGGCATTGCTGGTAGAGGGTATGGATCAGCGCGTGCCCGGTGCGGTCGGCGGCGGCGCAGGCGCGGCGGGCCGGATCGCCGTCGCCGTAATCGGTCATGTGACCGCCGAACGGCCGCTGATAGATCCGCCCTTCCTCGGTGCGCGAGAACGGCACCCCGAAATGCTCGAGCTCGATCACCGCCGGGATCGCGGTGCGGCACATGTATTCGATCGCATCCTGGTCGCCGAGCCAGTCCGAGCCCTTGACCGTGTCGTACATGTGCCAGCGCCAGTCGTCGGCCTCGATATTGCCGAGTGCCGCGCTGATCCCGCCCTGGGCGGCGACGGTATGGCTGCGCGTCGGGAACACCTTGCTGATGCAGGCGGTCTGGAGCCCTTCGCTGGTGCAGCCCAGGGTCGCGCGCAGGCCGGCCCCGCCGGCGCCGACGACGACGACGTCGTAGTGGTGATCGGTGATCTGGTAGGCGGGCGGCATCATGCAACTCCCGATCGGCTAGACCGCGGTTCCGAGCGCCAGGGTCAGCACGGCGACGATGCCGGCGACGGCAAGGGCGATGCAGGCGAGGCGCGCGACGATCACCAGGCCGAACCTGGCGAATTCGCCATGTATATAGTCCTCGATCACCACTTGGAGCCCGAGGGCGGCGTGATAGAAGGTGGCGATCAGCAGCAGCACCAACAAGATTGCCGGCAACGGCTGGCCGATCCAGGCTTGCACGGTGTCGTAATCGGCGCCGACCAGGCCGATCACGGCGATCACGAACCACAGCACGAGCGGCACCAGGGCCAGCGCGCTGATCCGCTGCACCAGCCAGTGCTCGACCCCCTCCTTGGCCGAGCCAAGGCCGATCGCCCGGCCGAGCGGCGAGCGCATCCGCGATGCCGCCATCTCAGCCGACCCAGCGCCCGATGCCGGCGACCCAGGCGATCAGGGTCAGGATGGTCGTCGCGGCGACCACCAGCCAGCCGCCGATATAGACCGATTTGAGGTCGAGAGCGTGGCCGGTGTCCCACACCAGGTGCCGAATGCCATTGCACAAATGATAGAACAGCGCCGCACTCCAACCGAGCAGCAGAACGATCCCGAGCCAGGAGCCGAGAAAATCGTCGACCGCGCGGTAGGCGTCGGGCCCGTAGGCGGCGGCGACCAGCCACCAGACGAAGAGGATGCCGCCAAGGCTCAGCGCCAAGCCACTAGCCCGGTGCAGGATCGACAAAACCGAGGTGAGCTGCCAGCGGTAGATTTGAAGGTGCGGCGACAACGGCCGATCGGCTGATCTCATAAACGGGGCTGACCTGGAATGAACGGGTGGGGTTTGGGGAAGCGGCGGCGCTGGGCGCCAAGATCAGCGGGACGAGCGCAGCCCTGGAGGCAGCCGCAAGGGCGTTGCCAGCCCGGGACCATCAGCGCGGCAGGTGATCGCAGGCATCGACGTCCTCGGTGAATATCGCGACGCGCACGGCAACCGGCGCGCCCTGCCGGTGACTTAGACCGCGTTCCGGGAGGTGTCAACGGAGGGCCGCTCGATCCCACCGCTTCGCGCGTGCTTTCCGGCGTGCGGCGGACGGGTTCAGGATCCGGGCGCCGCCGCGGTCCGCTCGATCGCCTCGGCGATCGCCAATATCCGCCGGGCATTTTCGACGTGTAGGTGCTCGACGAGCTTGCCGTCGACCAGGGCTACGCCCTTGCCCGAACGCACCGCGGCGGCATGCGCCGCGACCACCCGCCTCGACCAGGCGATCTCCTCGGCGCTCGGCGCGAACGCGGCGTTGGCGCCGTCGATCTGCTTTGGGTGGATCAGGGTCTTGCCGTCGAAGCCGAGCGCGCGCCCCTGCCGGCAGGCGAGCGCGAACCCCTCGTCGTCGGCGAGATCGAGATGGACGCCGTCGAGGGCCGCCAGGCCATAGGCTCGGGCCGCGAGCAGGGCGAGGCCGAGCCCCGGCAGCAGGGCCAGCCGGTCGGGGGTGGGCAGCGCATGCAGATCCTTGGTCAGGTCCGCGGTGCCGACGACCAGCGCCGCCAGCCGCGGGCTCGCCGCGGCGATGTCGCGCGCGTTCAGGATGCCGAGCGGGGTCTCGACCATGCACCACAGCGCAAGCCGCCGTGGCGCCCCGAGGGTGTCGAGCAGCGCCGCCGCCAGCCGCGCCCGGTCGGGCTCCTCGATTTTGGGCAGCAGCACCGCGTCGACCGGCATCGTCGCCGCCGCGGCGAGATCGGCATGGCCCCAGGGCGTGTCGAGGCCGTTGACCCGCAGCACCAGCTCGCGGCCGCCATAGCCGCCGGCAGCGAGCACCGCCGCCACCATGCCGCGCGCCGCCTCCTTGGCCGCCGGCGCCACCGCGTCTTCGAGATCGAAGATCAGCCCGTCGGCCGGCAATGCCCGAGCCTTTTCCAAGGCCCGCGGGTTCGATCCCGGCATGAACAGGAGGCTGCGGCGCGGACGAAGCATGGGGCGGCTCCCGGGTTGGCGTTCACCGGAAATTATATCAGCAACGCCGGCGGTGCGTCGGCTGATCCACCCGCTCGCCGCGGCACATGGCATGGATCTTGCGGCGGTCGGCGCCGGGAGGAGCCGTCGCTATGCACCAAGGGAGTGCCTGTCGATGCCCGCCCCGGCGGCCGCTATTCGCTCATCATCACTTGTCGACGCGTGCCGCGCGATTGCCGCCAGGGTGCCGAGCGGCATGCTCGCGCCCACGCTGCAGCTGCTGCCGGCGCTGACGTTTCTGGCGTTCTTCTTTGCCCTGCCGGCGGTCAACCTGTTCGCCTACAGCTTTTTGACCCAATCGCCGAGCGGCACCATCGGGTTGCCACCGACCCTCGCCCATTACCGGCATTTTTTCGAGACGGCGCTCTACGCGCATGTGCTGTGGACCACCTTGAAGATCAGCCTGTGGACGACCGTCGCGGCAGCGCTATTGGCCTATCCGGTGGCGCTGGTGATGGTCGGCGCCGGTGCGCTCGTCGCGCGGGCGATCACGATGATCGTCATCGCCCCGCTGATCGTCAGCGTCGTGGTCAGAACCTATGGCTGGCAGGTGATCCTCGGCAACGGTCCGACCGGGGTTCTCAATTGGCTGCTGCTGACGACCGGCTTTATCCACCGGCCGCTGCGCCTGCTCTATACCGAAGCGGCGGTGGTGATCGGCTCCTTGCATGTGTTCTTTCCGCTGATGGTGCTGCCGCTGGCCTCGGCGCTCGGCAAGATCGACCCGGCGCTCGACGCGGCGGCGACGACCTTGGGCGCCGCCCAATGGCGCCGATTCTACCGCATCACCCTGCCGTTGAGCCGGCCCGGGCTCGCGGTCGGCGCCACCCTGGTTTTCTCGCTGACCGCCGGATCGTTTGTGACCCCGGCCATTCTCGGCGGCACCTCGGCGCAGATGCTAGGCATGCTGGTCGATCAGCAGATCCTGACGGTCTATGACTGGCCGTTCGGCGCCACCGTCGCCGCCGTGCTGGTCGCGATCGTGCTGGCGGTCAACATCGCCTCGGTGCGCATGCTCGACCGCCGCCGTCGGGCGCAGGCGCGATGAGTAGCCGCCCGGTGAGCAGCCAATTGCGAGGGCCGCTCGGCTGGCTCTTGGTTCCGGTCGCCGTCGCGATGCTGGTCTTCACCCTGGCGCCGCTCGCCGTCACGGTCGCGATCTCGTTCAGCGACACCGCCTTTATCGTCTTCCCGCCGCACGGCTTCACGATGCGCTGGTACGGGCAGGTCCTGCACGACAGCGAATTTTTAAGCTCGCTGGGGTTCAGCACCGAGCTTGCCCTGGCGGCGACGGCCGGGGCATTGGCGCTCGGGGTCCCGGCCGCGTTCGCCGTGGTGCGCGGTCGCTTTCCCGGCCGCGAAACGGTCGCCGCGATATTGCTGACCCCGCTGATCTTTCCGGTGCTGATCACCGGCGTCGCATTGCTGCAGCTGTTCGCGATGCTGCATTCGAACAACGCGGCACTCAACCTGCTGATCGCCCATGTGCTGGTCACGATGCCCTATGTCGTGCGCACGGTCAGCGCCAGCCTGATGCTGGCCGATCTCGCTCTCGAAGAGGCGGCGCAGACCCTGGGCGCCGCGCGCTGGCGGGTGTTCCGCCGCATTACCGTGCCGCAGATCGCCCCCGGCCTCGCCGCCGGCGCGCTGTTCGCCTTCATGGTGTCGTTCGACAATTTCCCGATCTCGCTGTGGCTCGCCGACGCCCAGCACAACCCGGTGCCGCTGCTGATCTTTCAGCGGATCTCGGCGGTGTTCGACCCCTCGGTGGCGGCGATCTCGACCCTGCTGATCGGCTTTGCGATGGCCGTCGTCATGGCGGTCGAACGGATCGCCGGCCTCCGCCGCGGACTGGCGATGTAGCACTCACAAGGAGGACCGATTGCCCACAAAAATCAGACGCCGCGCCCTACTGGGCGGGGCCGCGGCACTGGCCGCACCGTTGCTTGTCGGCCATCGCAGCCGGGCCGCCGAACGGTCGATCACGGTCGGCATCTACACCGGCCCGCAAGGCGATTACGTGCGCCAGAAAATCATCCCGCCATTCGAGGCCAAGCATAATTGCAAGGTCTATACGACCCTGGGCGTCACTCTCGAGCAGATCGCCGCCCTGCGCGCCACCCGCAACAACCCGCGCTACAGCGTCATGTTCGTCGACGATGTCGGGGTCGCTCTGGGCAAAGGCGAGGGGCTGATGGAAAAGCTGCCCCAGGACCGCATTCCCAATATGCAGCGGCTGCTGAAGCGCTTCCATTTCTACGACGGCTACGGTGCCGGCTTTGCCATGTCGATGGCCAGCCTCGCCTATGCCACCCAGAGCATCAAGCCGCTCGAGACTTATGCCGAGTTGTGGGAGCCGAAATTCCGCCAGCGCTTTCTGATGGAGTCGCCGAAATCGACGCAGAGCGTCTATCTGCTGATCGCCGCGGTGACACTCGTCACCGGCAAACCCTATGCCAAGGCGCAGTACCTGATCGAGCAGGCCTGGCCGAAAATGGCGGCGCTGAAGCCCAACGTGCTCAGCATCTTCGAAAACGAAACCGCGGTCATGCAGCTGATCCAGGGCCAGGCCGACGTCGCAGGCCTGTTTTATTCGAAGAGCGTCAATCCCTATACCGCCAAGGGCGCGCCGGTTGCCATGTGCTATCCGCGCGAGGGCACCTTTGCCGGGATCAATTGCCTCACCCTGGTCAAGAACGCGCCCGACCGCGAGCTCGGCATCGCCTTTATCGACTGGATGCTCGATCCCACGGTGCAGCAGGGGCTCGCGCAAGCCAGCCTCGCGGCACCGACCATCAGTGGCCTGGAGTTCAAACCGGATGTCGCAAAATACATCGCTTATCCCGAAAGCAAGATGGACGAGATGGGGATTTTCAGCCCCGACTGGACCTTCATCAATCCGCTCCGGCCCAATCTCCTCGAAAAATACAACCAGGTGTTCGAATCCTGAGGCGCGGGGTGCCGCGGTTGCGCTGCGGCTGCGCGAGCTGACCCGGCTGTTCCGCGAGACCCGCGCGGTCGACCGGCTGTCCCTGACGATCGAGCCCGGCAGCATGGTGGCCTTGCTCGGACCCTCGGGCTGCGGCAAGACCACGACCCTGCGGATGATCGCCGGCCTGGTCGCGCCCAGCGCCGGCGAGATCTTTCTCGATGACCGGCCGATCACCCGGATCCCGGCGCATCGCCGCAACATCGGCATGCTGTTTCAGAACTACGCGCTCTTTCCGCACATGAACGTCGCCGAAAACGTCGCCTTCGGGCTGGAGGCGCGCGGGGTGCGGCGCTCTGCCAGGGCGGCACGGGTCGCCGCGGCATTGCAGATGGTGCAGCTCGCCGACTATGCCGAGCGCATGCCGAGCCAGCTCTCGGGCGGCCAGCAGCAGCGGGTGGCGTTGGCCCGCGCCCTGGTGATCCAGCCGGCGATCCTGCTGCTCGACGAGCCATTGGGCGCGCTCGACAAGAGCCTGCGGCAGGAGATGCAGCTCGAATTGCGCGGATTGCAGCGCCGCCTCGGCATCACCACGGTCATGGTCACCCACGACCAGGACGAGGCGCTGACCATGGCCGACCGCATCGCCATCATGCGCGACGGGGTGTTGGAGCAGAGCGGATCGCCCGCGGAAATCTATCAGCGCCCGGCCTCGCGCTTTGTCGCGAGCTTTCTCGGCGCGGCCAACTTTTTTCATGGCCGGGTCGAGCGTGCGGCGGCGGGGTCGGTGCACGTCGCGGAGGCCGGCGGCACCTCGCTCACCGTGCCGGTCCAGCGGCCGCTCGGCAGCCCGGTCACCATCGCCTTGCGGCCGGAGGCAGTGACGGTGGAGCCGCTCGCCGGCGCTGATTGTCCGGCGTCTTGCAACACCACCGAGGCGGTCATCGAGCAGATCGTCTATCACGGCTTTGTCAGCCACCTCTATCTGCGCCGGCCGAACGGCGACCCGCTGATCGTGTTTCAGCAGAACCAGGGCCAGCAAAGCCAGGGCCAGCAGAATCAGGGGAACCTCGCCGCCCCGGCTCTGGCGGCTGGCATGAAGGTGCGCGCCCGCTGGGCCGCGGCGAGCAACCATATCGTCCGCGATTGACCCTGCGCCTCGCCGCCGCGGCATAATCGGTTGCGATCGGCGCCGGCGGGCGTGCATTGTCGCGCCGCGTGCATGGCGGCGGGGCGTGCATTGGTGCGCCTGGGCGTGCCCGCCAGCGGCAACACGGCAGTCGGAGGAAAGCGCATGGCCGAGACGAGCCGGGAAGCGGAACCGGCAGAACGAGCCTTCTGGGTGTGGCTCGGCTTTTGGCTGCAGTTCGTTGTCCTCGGCCTTCTCGTCGTGGTCGGCGCGTTTGCCGCAAGCGCCGCTCGCGGGTCGTCCGGCGACTACGCCTGCGGAATATTGTTGATCCTGGGCGCCCTGGCGCTGGCCTTCCTGCGGCTCAAGCAGCGCTTCGATGGCGGTGCGCCGGGCTGGCGCGAGTTTCTGTTGGTCGACGACATGACCAATCTGGCGGTGGCGATCCCGCTATTCACCGTGATCGGGCTCGCCGGGCTGTTCATCGCTGCCGCCTGGCCTTATGGCAGCCTGCACGCTGCCGGGCTCGGGCTGTTCGTGATCAGCGCGGTCATGGTCTTTCTCGACATCAAGCGCGTCTTCGACCGCGCGAACCGGCGTTCGCGCTGACCCCCGAGGCGCGCAGCCGGGGCCCGACGTGCCGACGGTTCTCTCGATCCAATCCTGGGTTGCCTGCGGCATCGTCGGCAATTGCGCGGCCTTGTTCCCGCTGCAGCGCCTGGGGATCGAGATCTGGTCGTTGAACACCGTCGCCTTTTCGAACCACACCGGCTACGGCAAATGGCGCGGCAGCGCGGTGCCGGCGCACGAACTCGCTGCCCTGTTCGACGGCATCGCCGAGTTGGGGGTGCTGGGGCGCTGCGACGCGGTGCTGTCGGGCTATCTTGGCGAGCCGGAGACGGGACCGGTGCTGCTCGACATCGTCGCGCGGCTCAAGCAGGCAAACAAGCGGGCGCTCTATTGCTGCGACCCGGTTATGGGCGACACCGGGCCCGGCTGGTATGTGCGCGCGGGCGTGCCCGAGTTCTACCGCGAGCGGGCGCTGCCGCTCGCCGATATCGCCGTCCCCAACCGCTTCGAATTGGAATGGCTGACCGGCAGCCGGATCGGCACGGTCGGCGAAGCAGCGGGTGCGGCCGAGGCGCTGCGCCGGCGCGGGCCGGGCATCGTTCTGGTCACCAGTCTCGAACCCGGCGACGCGCGCGTCGCCGCGGTCGCGGCCGGACCCGAGGGCGCCTGGGCGGTCGAGACCCCGCGCCTGCCGATCGAGGCCACCGGCTGCGGCGATGCGGTGGCTGCCCTCTTTCTCGGCTGGCTGCTCAAAGGAAAAGCAGTGCCCGAGGCGCTGGCGCTGACGATCGCCGCGATCTGGGGCGTGGTCGAGGCGACGGTGCGGGCCGGCGGCGGCGAACTGGCGCTGATCGCCGCCCAGGACGAGCTCGTCGCTCCGAGCCGCAAGATTGTTCCGCAGAAACTATGACCACCGGTGACGCCAACCCCGAAAGTTACCGGGTGCTATCTTTACCACTGTTTGCGCCGAAGTTGCTAGCTAACTGCTAGCTACGGCGGTCTAGCAGCTTGCAAATCGGAGGCAGCGACGCGGAAGCGGATCGGGTTGCGCGAAGTGCGAGCGCTCGGTCCCGACGCAACGGTTTGGGATCTCGTCGTCACCGGGTTCGGTGCCCGGCGGCAAAAAGGGCGAGGCAATCGCCTATTTCGTCTATTACCGCACCGAAGACGGCCGGCAGCGCTGGCGGACGATCGGTCGGCACGGCTCGCCCTGGCTCCCTGAGGCGGCGCGCGCCCAAGCTCGGCGCATCCTCGGCGAGGTCGTCCGCGGCGGCGACCCGGCCGGCGCAAAGCGCGCGCAGCGGACGGCAAAGACGGTTGCCGAGCTATGCGCCGCCTACCTCGCCGATGCCGAGGCCGGGCGGCTCTTGACGCGCCGCGGGCAGTCCAAAAAGCCCTCAACGCTCGCCACCGACCGCGGTCGGATCGAGCGCCACATCAAGCCTCTATTAGGCCGCGTGACCGTCGCCGCCGTGACCCGCGACGATGTCGAGGGTTTTATGCATGCAGTCGCCGAGGGCGAGACGGCCGGGCGGATCAAGACCGGACGGCACGGGCTCGCCCGCGTCGATGGCGGCAGGGGCACAGCGACCCGGACGGTGGGGCTGCTCGGCGCCATCTTCGCCTAGGCGGTGCGTCATCGAATGCGGCCCGATAACCCGGCGCACGGCGTCATGCGCTTCGCCGACGGGCGGCGCGAGCGGCGCCTGTCCGAAGACGAATACGCGGCACTCGCGAGGCGCTGCACAAGGCCGAGGCCGACGGAATGTGACCGCCGGCAGTCGCCGCCGCGCGATTCCTGGCGCTCACCGGCTGGCGCAGCGGCGAGGCGCTAGGCTTGCGCCGGTCCGAAATCGACCTGGCGCGGCGCACGGCACGGCTAGTTGATACCAAGACCGGGCTCTCGGTTCGGCCCTTGTCGCGGGCGGCTTGTGACGTATTGCGCGGCCTGCCGCCGATCACCGGCGAGCACGTCTTTCCGGCGACGCGCGGTACGGCGGGAACCGTGCTGCATTTGAAGAAGTTCTGGCCGCGCATCGCCAAGCTCGGAGCGGTGCCCGCAGACGTAACGCCGCACGTGCTGCGGCACAGCTTCGCCAGTCTCGCCGCCGACCTCGGCTACAGCGAGCCGACGATCGCGGCTCTGGTCGGTCACAAGGGGCAGACGATCACCAGCCGTTCTCTACTTTCGGCCGATGTCGTGCTCCTCGCCGCGGCCGACGCGGTGGCGGACTGCACGGCCGGACTGATGGGCGACGAGAAGCTCGGTGCCGCAGTGGTGCCGTTGCGCGCCGCGCGCTAGCCTTCATTTCGCGGTCGCCGACAGCCTGGAGGAGGCCGGTGACAGGCTGTTCACCTTCACCCGCTTCCCGCCCAGCCAATGGAAGTCGATAAGGACCTCGAACGCGATCGAGCGCCTGCATGAGGAGTTCAAGCGCGGATCCAGACCCAAACCGTGCTGCCCTGCGCCGAAACAGCCGCCATGTTGTTCTGGGCGCTGCTCGCCTCCGGCCAGATCTCCAGGCGCAAGGTCGACGGATGGCAGACCCTCGCCGAGAAACCATCCGACCAGATCATTGACCTCGCCGCATGATCGGATAGTCCCATGCCGCCCGAAGACGCGTCAGCAAATTCCAACACAACTCGCGACGGGACCCCGAATTGCTGCTGAGCAGACATCGCTTTATCGGGAGCCCGCTATGCAGAGATCACGAATTTTAAGGAGTCGCTACTCGCCCCTGGAGCTGCGCCCACCGGGTTGTGCTGCTGCGTCGGTCGCGCCAAATACGCGCGTTTTTTGCTGGGGGACAATCCGCGGGTGGATAACAATTCTCAACGATGCACAGCCGGCGCTGTCGCATAGGGGAGTGGCCATTCCGCATCGGATAGGTGTTTTTCACGCTGCAAAAT
This sequence comes from uncultured Alphaproteobacteria bacterium, assembly GCA_963755435.1. GTDB lineage: Bacteria > Pseudomonadota > Alphaproteobacteria > ATCC43930 > CGMCC-115725 > AP-15. The sequence goes on along the minus strand of CAVWJX010000003.1, from coordinate 398,646 downwards.
TTGTGGAAAATGCATAGGCAGCACGGTCAGCCGAGGGTCCTCTACAGCGCTCCGGATTCTGGATGGTTTCATAAGCAAATGGCTGAACGGTCGAAAAGAGGGCGGGAGGGGCAGATAAAGAAATCAGCAAAGCACGACCTCTAGGCCCCGGCGGTCGAGGAGTACCCTCGCGCTGTCCCTCAAACGATGGACCAGCTGAGAGTGGGAGAGTAATGCGATCAAGACAAATCAGGCGCAGCTTCTTCGCAGAGCTGTTTCGGCTTATCCGCCTGATCTGGCCGATCCTCTCCGGGGTTCTCTTCGCGATGATGGGACCCGGACTTCTCATCGGGCACATAGAGGGGTGGGGCGTCGATGATGCTTTTTATTTCACCTTTGTGACCGGCCTTACCATTGGCTACGGTGATCTGACGCCGCGACATGTCGTGTCGCGGTTGCTCGCGGTAGTAATTGGTCTGGCTGGCATCGTGCTGACCGGCCTCGTCGCGGCGGTGACCGTCGAGGCGCTCCGGGCGACGGCGCGCGACACTAAAGAATGAAACAGATCCCCCGAGCTTCGGCTCCGCAACATGCCCAACGCGGCATGGGCCAGAGGCGGCAGGGCGAAAGACAGAATACCCGCGCGAATCACTTCTCGGATCGTCCCCCAATGAACCCCTTGCTTCAAGAAATCCGCCGCAATCCGATGCTCTGGCTGCTGGTCTTTGTGCCTGTGGTGTTTGCCGCCGCGAAGCTCAGACCCGAAGCGCAGACGGTGCTGTTTGTCTTGTCCGTGTTGGCCATCGTCCCGCTGGCTGCACTGCTTAGTCACGCCACCGAATCGGTTGCCGCCAAAACCGGGGATGCGGCCGGTGGGCTGCTCAATGCCACCCTCGGAAATCTGACCGAGCTGGTCATCGCGCTGGCCGCCTTGCGCGCTGGGGAGTATACGCTGGTGAAGGCGTCCATCGTCGGCGCCATCGTCACCAACACGTTGTTTATGCTCGGGGCATCGTTTCTGCTTGGCGGACTCAAGTACCACGTGCAGGAGTTCAACCGGGCCGGCGCGCGTCTGCAGTCGGGTCTGCTCTTCCTCGCCACAATCGCCCTGCTGATACCTTCGGCGGTCGCCGAAGCAGATGCGGTCCCGGGTGCAGGAATCACGCAACAGCTTAGCCTTGGCTTGGCCGTGCTGCTCATCGTCGGATATGGTTTGGGGTTGTTGTTCACGCTCAGGACTCACCGCGAGGTCTTTGCCGGCGCCGAGCACGCTGAGGCGGGCGAAGCGCCTTGGCCGATCGGACTGGCCTTGACCACGCTGGCCGGGGTGACGGTGCTCGTGGCGCTGGTGAGCGAAATTTTCGTTCTGTCCGTACAGAAGGCGGCCGAGACATTCGGGATGACGCCTGCCTTCGTCGGCTTCATCGTCGTGGCGCTGGTAGGCGGCGCCGCCGAGATGGCCTCGGCGTTTTCCGGCGCGCGCAAGAACCGGCTTGACCTAAGTGTGGGCATCGCGCTCGGGAGCGCTTCTCAAATCGCGCTATTCGTGGCACCCGTACTGGTGCTGATGAGTTACCTGATCGGCCCGACACCCATCGACCTGCACTTTTGGCCGGGCGCCGTGGTGATGGTCCTCATTGCCACCCTCACCGCGACGCTCGTCACGAGTGGCGGGCGATCGGCGTGGTTCGTCGGCGTGCTGGCACTGATGGTATACATGATCTTCGCCATGACGCTCTACCTGTTGCCGCCCCGAATTTAATGAGGAAAGGCTGACCGCAACGACCGCTCCAGCCCGCCGCGTGTGCCGCGGGCCGACGCGAGCGCACCCGTCCGGCGGCATGAGCAAACGGTTCCCGAATGGTAGTGGTGGGTAACCCACGCTGGTAACATACGAAAAAGGAACATGTGGACTGTTCACAATTAATTGATGATTGACCTACTCAATGACCCACCGAGGCGGCGTAGTCTGGTGCGCTTATAAGCCCTGATGACAGGGGGGTGCGATGCCGTCGAGCGCCATTCGCACATTTACCGACCCCGAGATGTATTTCGACGGGATCCGAAACCTGCAGATCGATGGAGTGATCACCAAGCGCGGCGAATTTCGCGCGGAGTCGACGTGCATCGACCTGCACCGCCTGTGGATGCATCGCTTTGACGAGCGCCTGCCTCGGATCATGAGGATAACGCCGAGTGGCAAACGGTCGCTGATCCTCTTCGCGACCAATCCCGGTCAGCAGGATATGCAGGTCAGCGGGATCGAAACATCGCAAGATCAAATCGTAATACTCGGGTTGGATTGGCCGTACTACCTTCGATCGTCTGCCGCCTGCAAATGGGGTACCATGTCGCTGACGCCCGAGGACCTCGCCGCCACCAGCGAGACCATCATTGGTCGCTCAATGGCGCCGCCCGCATTCCCTCGATGGATCAGCCCCGCTGCACCGGTTGCGTCCCGGCTGATGCAGCTGCACGAGGCGGCGGGTCATTTGGCAACGGCCGCTCCCGACATACTCGCGAAGCCAGAAGTAGCGCGAGCGATTGAGGAGGCCCTGCTTGAAGCAATGATCTTGTCCCTGACCGAGGGTCATCCAGACGCCGTGCGCAATGTCCATCGGCATCGCGCGCGGGTCATGCGGCGTCTAGAGGAGGTTCTGAAGACCAGCCCTGATAAGCCACTCTATATGCCCCAGCTGTGCGCGACGGTTGGCGCTTCATATACAATGCTGCGAGACTGTTGCCAGATCTATCTCGGCATGAGCCCGAAGCGCTATCTATGGCTGCGGCGGATGCATCTGGCGCGCCGGGCCTTGCGGAGCGCGGACGCGGAGAAGACGACCGTGACCGAGGTTGCCACGGATCATGGCTTCTGGGAATTGGGCCGCTTTGCAGTCGCCTATCGGTCACTATTCGGCGAACCGCCCTCGGTGACACTGCGCCGACCGCCCGAAGACCCAAGACCGGTCGAAATCATCGAGCCGATGTGGAAATTCGTTAAATCTGCATAGGCGCCGCGATCCGGCGATCTATCCTCATTCTGTGGGAGAATGCTGAGCTCGGCTCTTCGGTTTTACAGAGAGATAAATGCCGGGAAGCGGCACGCGCACGTTCCTCGAGGCCGATCACTACGAGGCGAGCCTGCGCCAGGCGCATATCGAAATCCTTATTGCATTAAGCCCCAAGTTCAAGGCCCGCCTGACCTGGGCGGAGCTGCACGATTTGCAGGTGTTGCGGTGCGAGGAAGACTTTCCGCGGGTTGCGTATGTTGGCCTAGCTCCGCAGCTCTCTTTCGTGACGTTTCCCGGGCATTCCAGGCCACTGCCGGTATGGGGTGGGACGGAAATGCAGCCGGGCGAGATCGTGGTCCACGGCCATGGCGAGCGGATGCACCAATCGACACCCCGCTCCTTTGTCTGGAACGTGATAGCATTGAACCGCCTGCACCTCGAACAATATGGCCGTGCTCTCTCCGGAAAGGCACTTTCTTTGCCACAAGAGGGAGAAATCCTGCATCCCTCCACGCGCGATATGGCGCGGCTGCGGCGCCTGCACGCGCAAGTCTGTCGCCTCGCCGAGACGAAGCCCAGATTACTGGCGCATACGCAAGTCGCGAGGGCGATTGAGCAAGGATTGATCCAGACGCTGGTCGCGTGCCTAACCGCGATCAGTAGGCGGGATGAAGGCCCTGCCAAACGCCGTCGCACGAACATCATGAATAGGTTCGAGGAGGTATTGGCGGAGCATTTCAGCGAACCGTTGCACATGTCAGAGTTGTGCGAGCTGATTGGGGTGACCCAGCGCACTCTGCGCTCGTGTTGCTCCCAATTCCTTGGCATGAGCCCGATCCGGTATGTGCTGTTGCGCCGGTTGAGCCGGGCCCGTGTCGCATTGCGTGACGCCGCTCCCGACGGGGCAAACCTCTCAGAGCTTGTGCGCGGCTTCGGGTTTACGCAGCCAGGACGTTTCGAGGCGGCCTACCGGGCGGCCTTTAGCGAAACTCCGCTGACCACCCTCCAACGTACTCCGGGGGCGCGGTTCATCAACCCGTAAAATCCGTTATTTCTGCATAGCCGCGGGCGAACCCCGCTGTTTAGGATTTAAGCACGGGCGAGCTTGGCTGGTCCGACCACCTCAAAGGAGAAAGAGACATGAAGGGAGTAAACGCAATCCTGGTCGCGGCCGCCTTGGTCCTAGCCCTTTCCCTGCCCGGCTGGGCGCAGGAGGTCAAACAGCTCACACATTCGGTCACCATTTCGGGCACCGTGGAGACCATCGATCATGACCAGCACGTCATGAACATCAAGATGGCCGACGGCCAATTCCAATCGATCGACGTGCCGCCGAACGCAAAGCGGTTCAATGCGCTCAAGGTCGGGGACAAGGTGTCGGTGACGTATAACAACACCGTATTGGTGAAGCTGAAGCCGCCGGGCGAGGCCGCGGTCAACACGGGGAGCAAGAGCTCCACGATGGGGCAGGAGGAGCAACCTGGGGGCACGACAGCCGTCGAGAGAACGATGACCGCGACCGTCGCCGCCATCGACAAGGACGCATCGTCGATCACCTTCGTCGGTCCGAACGGATGGAAATACAGCCGACGTGTCGCCGATCCGGAAGTGTTCGATAAGCTTAAGGTGGGCGACCAGGTTGACATCACTTGGAACACGAGCGTCACGGTCGCGGTGGACTAACTACATGATCAAGGCAGTCCTCGCCGCGTGATGCCCTAGATCCGGGAGCGGGATGATCGGCCACAATTCCGTGGAAGTTGGGAACCCGCTCCCGCTATCGGTCCGGTTGAGGTCAGCGGTCCTTAAGCAATTGCAAAGTTAAAAGACCCGGTCACTCGAAAGCGCAGGAGGTTAAACATGACGGCGGATGATAAATCGCGATTGGTCTCGCGTCGAAGAATGGTATCGCTGCTGGGACTGGCGGCGGCGGTGGGCTTGGCCATGACACCCACAGGCGTGGAGGCGCAAACCTCCGGCATGGAGCGGCGTCAGGAGCGGCGCGGTGGGCGTGTCGAAAGGCGTTACGAGCGGCGCGGCGGAACGCCTGCGGCAAAGCAGCCTGCACAAGGCCAACCTCCAGCGCAAGGCAATGCGCCGGCACAAAAACAGTAGGTCACGAACTGCAGCGCATGGCCGGGCGGGAAACCTGGCTCGTCTGCATGTCGTATGAGCGGGACGCAAGCCTGGCTCGTTCGCGGGGCCGCAAACTGCACCCGTTGTCCCAGGTAGGGCGAGCGCAAGCACCGCTCGGTATTAAAGGAGAGGAGAGCAGGCTCATGCGAAGCCAGATTGGATTGCTGTCGATCGTTGGATTTTTTGGTTTGCTCGCTGCCGCAGCTGCGCAAACCCCATCGCCTCCCCCCGCTGGAGCGTCATTCGACGGGACTTATCAGCTGGTCTCGTCGACGAAAGCCAATCAAACTTACACGACGAGGGGCGGGCAAATGGGCCATTGTCCGGATCGGACACCGGGTCCGCTCACGATCGAGCATGGCCGCCTGCAATTTAATTCCGAGTCAGGACATCCATTCGCAGGAATGGTCAATTCGCAGGGCGAGTTCGCGATACGCATAGCCGAGGCTAACGCGTCTGAGATGCATGTTAGCGGCAAGGTCGACGACAGCAGAACGATACACGCACACCAGCGCGGCAATTCTTGCAGTTATTACTACGTTTGGCAAAAGCACTCGTAAAAACATCGACGCCGGACTGGTGAGCCCGTAGCATTGCCGCGGATCATGACCGAGGGAAGGGGCCCTGGCGCATGCGTCTCCACCCTCGAAGGCGGAGTGCGTCCGCCGGTCGGCATATATGCCATGACCCAGATCAATGCGCCGGCGGGTGTCGTGCTTAATCTTTTCGGGTTTAGAGGGAAAGGGCAAACAGATGCGAACGTACCAACGTTGGGCCGCTATATTCGCGCTGGCTTGCCTGCCATCGGCCGGCCCAGCGCTGGCGCAAAACCCCTCGACCGCTCCTGCCGCACCCACACCAAGCGTCCCGACACCGCCCGCTGATAATCAATCCTTCCTTGATGGATTGCGTAGGGTTGGCGTAATGGCCGGCCAAGTGGTCGAATGCACGGCCGACGCGGATAAGCAGGATCAGATCTCGCGGGCAATGGAATTGGCCAACCTGATCGCGATCCATTTTGGACTTAAAGCCGCCTTCACCTTTACGGGCGCCCTCGGCTATGGCTCCGGGCATCCTTTCGACAAGGCCGGCTGCAACCAAGCGGTCGACGGCTGGAAACAGATCCAAGCCAAGTACCTCAACAAATGAGGTCTCGGGCCATGAAGAATCTATTGACCTATGTCGTGTCCATCCTGCTGGTGGGCGCGCATGCGTGGGCGGCCCCGTCTACCGGATGGGGCAGAATAGGGGCTACCGATCTCGCTAATGGGATCGGCGCTGGAAAAGACGCGCCTTTGGTGCTGGTGCAGCGCCGTGGTGGCGGCGGTCGCGGCGGCGGCGGCGGCGGCAGCGTTAATCGGGGCGGCGGCGGGTTCAACCGAGGTGGCGGCGGCAGCCGGGGAAATTTCAACAGCGGCAATTTTCAACGCGACGTATCGGGAAACCGTAACTTCGGGGCGAACCGCAACGTCGGGGCGAACCGCAATGTCGCGGGGAACCGCAACGTCGCGGTGAACCGAAGCGGGAACGTGAACGTCAACCGCAACGTCTCGGTTAGCGGTGGCGGCGGCTATTACGGGGGCGGTGGCTATTACGGACCCAATTGGGGCGGTGTCGCCGCCGGTGTCGCGGTCGGCGCCGGCGTGGCGGCGGTGGCGAGCAGTGCCGCGGCCGCATCCTCTACCGCTTATCCGCCGCCGCCCTATCAGTATTACCCACCCGGCTACTGATCGCTGGAACGCCGCCTTCGCGCGACACAACCCATGCCACACCCACCTTTGCGCCAGCCTGGACCGAGTGATTTGCCGATGATGTGCGGAACAAGTCTAGCCCGGTTGCGCTCAACTCGCTTGCAGACCCTCTCTTCGAGGGCGGCTGCTACTCTCATTTTGCTGGCGGTGTTGGCGGCCTGCCACAAGGAAGATAAGGCTGCCGCGCAATCCATCCGGCCAGTGCGGACGGTCACTGTTGAATTCCGCCAATCTGCGGACACGCTGGCGCTAACCGGCGAGATTCAGCCGCGATACCAAGCCGACATCGGGTTTCGGGTTAATGGCAAAATTCTCGAACGGCCGGTCGATGTCGGGACCGAGATGAAAAAGGGCGATCTGATCGCCCGGCTTGACCCGCAGCAATATCGGCAGGACCTCGAAGTCGCGAAATCCGAGGTCGCCGCAGCGGAAGCCGAGGTGACCCGCAGCCAGGCGCAGGAAGCGCGACAGCGCGAATTGTTGAAGAATGGCCACACGACGCGGGTCAAGTACGATCAGGCGCTGAAAACCTTCAAGACCGCCGCGGCGCAACTCGACGCGGCGCGCGCCAAGCAGGTTCAGGCCAGCGAAAATCTCGGCTACACCGAGCTCAAGGCCGACAATGACGGCGTCATCACCGCAGTCGGTGCCGATGCGGGCCAGGTGGTGAGCGCGGGACAGATGGTCGTCCGCCTGGCACGGCCGAGGGAGCGCGAGGCGGTATTCAACATCGCCGAAGGGGCATTCAAGCATCCACCGAAGAACCCGACCGTTATGGTGCACCTGGTCAGTAATCCCGATGTAAAGGCTGCCGGTACGGTTCGCTATGTCTCGCCGCAGGCCGATCCGGCAACCCGTACTTACGCCGTGCGTGTCTCGCTGCCCGATGCGCCACCGCAGATGCGGCTCGGCGCCAATGTCGTTTGTACCGTGACACTTGATCAACGCCGGATGGTTACGATCCCGGGCACCGCCTTTTTCCAAAAGGACGGCAAGCCAGCTGTCTGGCTCGTCGGAAAAGACAACACGGTGCAGTTGAAGCCGATCGCCGTAGTCCGGTACCAGGGCGACTCGGTCGTCGTCGGCAGCGGGCTCGCCGAAGGTGATGTCGTGGTTACCGCGGGAGTGCAGAAATTGCTCCCTGGTGAGAAGGTCAGCCTGCTGGAGGGCGGCGCCCCGCAATGAAAAGCTTCAATCTCTCCGAATGGGCGATCAAGCATCGTCCCTTCGTGTGGTTCTTTATGCTGTTGTTCGTTATCGCCGGCGTCCTTTCCTACGCTGAACTGGGGCGAGAGGAAGATCCGTCGTTCTCGATCAAAACGATGATTGTGCAGACCTATTGGCCGGGGGCCACGATCAACGACACGATGCTGCAGATCACCGATCGGATCGAAAAGAAATTGCAGGAAACGCCATCTCTTTATTATTTAAAAAGCGAAACTAAGCCTGGAGTCTCGACGATCTATGTCAATGTTCTCGACAGCACGTCGAAAAATGCAATCCCCGACATCTGGTACCAGGTGCGCAAGAAGGTTGCCGACATCAAGGGGACGTTGCCACAAGGGATTCTAGGGCCATATTTCAACGACGAATTCGGCGACGTCTTCGGAATCATTTATGCGTTTACCGCAAATGGCTTCAGTCAGCGCGAGCTGCGTGACTATGTCGAGAAAATTCGCACCCAGGTGCTAACCATCAAGAATGCGGCGAAGGCGCAGCTGATCGGCGCCCAGGACCAGAAATTCTATCTTGAATTCGATACCCGCCAGCTCGCCGGGCTCGGCGTCAGCCGCGACCAAGTGATCTCGAGCTTACAGGAGCAAAACGCGGTCACCCCATCGGGCGTTGTCCAGACCGGATTGCAGAAATTCTCGATACGCGTTTCCGGCGCGTTCAGCTCGGTCCACGATCTGAAGCATGTAAATTTCTTCGCCAACGGCAAATTCTTCCGGCTCACCGATGTGGCGACCATCAGGAAAGGCTATGCCGATCCGCCACAACCAATGTTCCGGTTTAACGGCGAGCCGGCGATCGGGCTCGCGGTCTCGATGGCACAAGGCGGCAACAACCTCGTCTTCGGCGAGGCCGTGGCGCACAAGATGACGCAGATTACCGCCAAGCTGCCGATCGGCATCGAGCCGCATCTGGTCGCCGATCAATCGGTCGTAGTCGAGGAAGCCGTCGGCGGCTTCACCAAGGCTTTGTGGGAAGCGATTGCGATCGTGCTCGGGGTCAGTTTCCTGAGCCTGGGATTGCGCGCCGGAGTGGTGGTTGCATGCTCGATCCCGCTCGTGCTCGGCATGGTTTTTGTCTACATGGAATATTCCGGCATCAGCTTGCAGCGCATCTCGTTGGGCGCCTTGATTATTGCGCTGGGCCTCCTCGTCGACGACGCGATGATCACGATCGAAATGATGGTGAGCCAATTGGAGCTGGGCGTTGATCGCGAGCATTCGGCGACGCATGCCTGGACGACGACGGCATTTCCGATGCTAACCGGAACCCTGGTTACGGTCGCCGGCTTTGTGCCGATCGGCTTCGCGAAAAGCGGCGCCGGCGAATATTGCTATTCGCTGTTCGCGGTGATCGCGGTTGCCCTGTTAGCCTCATGGATTGTCGCCGTGGTGTTTGCGCCGGTTATCGGCGTGACGATACTGCCAAAAACCATGAAGTCCCACGGCGGTGGCCATGCCGAGCCCGGCCGCTTCATGCGCCTCTTCCGTGCCACTCTGATCTTCTGCATGCGCGCCCGCTGGCTGGTCATCGCCGTGACCGTGGGGCTTTTCGCTGCCTCTCTCTATGGTTACGGTTTTATCCAGCAACAGTTTTTCCCGGCCTCGGATCGGCCGGAGCTGATCGTCGATCTGAACCTGCCGCAAGATTTGTCGATCTACGCCACCGAGCACGAAGTCGAGCGGTTCGAGCGCTTGCTGAAGGGCGACCCCAACATCGATCATTACAGCTTTTATGTCGGCCAGGGTGCCGTCCGTTTTTATCTGCCGCTGAACGTTCAGTTGGCCAATGACTATTTCGCGCAAGCGGTGATCGTGACCAAAGGGATCCGACAACGCGAGATCGTCCGGGCGCGGCTGCAGAAGGTGGTGCCGAGCGAATTTCCCAGTCTCAACATCAGAATTTACCCGCTCGAACTGGGCCCCCCGGTTGGATGGCCGTTGCAATATCGCGTCAGCGGCGCGACCCCTCAAGGTGTGCGCGATGCGGCGTTTCTGGTCGCGCAAACGATCGGGCAAAATCCCAATACTCGGCTCATCAATTTTGACTGGAACGAGCCGATGAAGAGCCTCCGGATCCAGGTCGATCAGGACCGGGTGCGTCAGCTCGGGGTCAGTTCCAAATCGCTTGCCGAAGCCTTGAACGCCGTTACCAGCGGCATGGTCGTCACCGAGGTCCGCGACTTGATCTATCTGACCGACCTGGTGGCTCGGGCAACCGAGGAGCAACGCGCCTCGCTACAGACCCTGAGAAATCTGCAAGTCGCGCTGGACAATGGCAAGACCATCCCGCTGAGCCAGGTCGCCAGCGTCCAATACGGATTGGAACAGCCGGTGATCTGGCGCCGCAATCTGCTGCCGACCATCACGGTTCAGGCTGACGTTGTGCCCGGGATCGAAGCGAAAACCGTCAATAAGCAATTGGCGCCGGCGATCGCCGAAGTGGCGAAGAAACTGCCGGCGGATTACACGATCGAGGCGGGCGGCACGATCGAAGAGAGCGCCAAAGGGCTCAACTCGATCGTCGCTGTGTTTCCGCTGATGATCATACTGATGCTGATCATTCTGATGGTCCAGCTGCAAAGCTTTCAGAAGATGTTTCTAGTAATCAGCGTCGCACCCTTGGGTCTGATCGGCGTCGTCGCGGCTCTACTGCCGACCGGCACGCCGATGGGATTTGTCGCCATTCTTGGGATCATTGCGTTGAGCGGGATGATCATTCGCAATTCGGTGATCCTCGTCGATCAGATCGATATGGACAAGGCCAAGGGACTGCACCCCTGGGATGCGGTGATCGATGCAACGACAAACCGCTTTCGGCCGATCGTTTTGACCGCAGCGGCCGCGTCGCTCGGCATGATCCCGATCGCGTCTGAGGTATTCTGGGGGCCAATGGCTTACGCCATTATCGGCGGGCTCGTTGTCGCGACTCTGCTGACCTTGCTGTTCCTGCCGGCTCTCTACGTCGCCTGGTTCCGCATCAAGGAGCCGGCAAGGGAGCGGTCGGTGGCGCCGACACCAGGGCCTGCGGCCGCCCTTACCGGGTCTTCGCGAGCGGCTGGTTAGCAGGCTAGGAGACATAGGCGAGCAAACCCAGACGCCGATGATCCACAATTTTGGCCGCGCCGGTTTGCTGAGCACGACCACTGGCTGAAGCGGCGCAATGCGCGGCTCGACGACACGAGATCCATTGGAGGCAATGATGGCAAACGCGCTCTCCGACGATGAGCTGAGATTGATCGACGCGTATTGGCGGGCTGCCAACTACCTGTCAGTCGGCCAGATCTATCTCTACGACAACCCGCTACTGAAGCAGACCCTGACCAAGGACCACATCAAGCCGCGGCTGCTGGGCCACTGGGGGACGACACCGGGTATGAACTTCATATATGTTCACCTGAATCGCCTTATCAAGAAGCACGATCTCGACATGATCTACATCACCGGCCCCGGTCATGGCGGTCCAGGTCTGGTTGCGAATGCGTATCTCGAAGGAACCTATAGCGAGGTTTATCCGAACATCTCTCCCGACGAAGAGGGCATGAAGCGGCTCTTCACCCAGTTCTCGTTCCCTGGCGGTATCCCGAGCCACGTCGCACCGGAAACGCCCGGTTCAATCCACGAAGGGGGCGAACTGGGCTATGCCCTCTCGCATGCCTACGGAGCCGCATTCGACAATCCCGATCTGATCGTTGCCACTGTCGTCGGCGACGGCGAGGCCGAGACCGGGGCGCTGGCGACGAGCTGGCATTCCAACAAATTCCTCAACCCGGCGAGCGACGGCGCGGTTTTGCCGATCCTTCACCTCAACGGCTACAAGATTGCCAATCCCTGTGTCTTGGCCCGGATCAGCCACGAGGAGCTGGACCACCTGTTCCGCGGCTATGGCTATATGCCCTATTTCGTCGAGGGCCACGAGCCAGAAAAGATGCACGAGCTGATGGCCGCCACCCTCGACACCGTTATCGGTGACATACGACGCATCCAGGCCGATGCGCGGCGTGAGGGTTTCACCGAACGACCCCGCTGGCCAATGATCGTGCTGCGCTCCCCCAAGGGCTGGACCTGCCCGAAAGAGATCGACGGCCGGCGCACCGAGGATTACTGGCGCTCGCACCAAGTGCCGATGGGCGAAATGCAGGAGAACCCGGCCCATATACGCATTCTCGAAGATTGGATGAAGAGCTACCAACCAGCGGAGCTCTTCGACGACAATGGCCGCCTGCGGCCAGAATTGGCCGAACTCGCCCCGCGAGGCACCCGCCGCATGAGCGCCAACCCGCACGCCAATGGCGGCTTACTGCTGCGCGAACTGCGGCTTCCCGATTTTCGCGATTACGCCGTCGAGGTGACCGCACCCGGCGCCGCCACGGCGGAATCCACCCGGGTAATGGGTCGGTTTTTGCGCGACGTCATGAAGCTGAACATGGACGCCCGGAATTTCCGGCTGTTCAGCCCGGACGAAAGCAACTCGAACCGCTGGCAGGATGCACTCGAGGTCACCAACCGTGCTTGGGTCGCCGAGACGCTCCCTTGGGACGACCATCTCGCGCCCGACGGGCGGGTCATGGAGATGCTGAGCGAGCACCAGTGCCAGGGTTGGCTGGAAGGGTATCTCTTGACCGGCCGGCACGGCTTCTTCTCCTGCTACGAGGCGTTCATCCACATCATCGATTCGATGTTCAATCAGCACGCCAAATGGCTGAAGGTGTGCAATGACATTTCCTGGCGGCGGCCCATTGGCTCACTGAATTACCTGCTGTCCAGCCACGTCTGGCGGCAGGATCACAACGGCTTCAGCCATCAGGATCCCGGGTTCATCGACCACGTCGTCAACAAAAAAGCGGAGGTGGTCCGTGTCTATCTGCCGCCCGACGCCAACTGCCTATTGTCGGTCACCGATCACTGCCTGCGCAGCCGCAACTATGTCAACGTCGTGGTCGCCGGCAAGCAGCCCGCCCCCCAATGGCTGACTATCGGGGAAGCGATCAAGCACTGCGAGGCCGGGCTCGGAATCTGGGAGTGGGCCAGCAACGATAAAGGTGGCGAGCCGGACGTGGTCATGGCCTGCTGCGGCGACGTGCCGACACTGGAGACCCTTGCCGCGGTCGACCTCCTTCGCAGGCACGCGCCCGATCTCAAAATCCGCGTGATCAACGTCGTCAATCTGATGAAGCTGCAGCCGTCGAGCGAGCACCCGCATGGCCTGTCGGCTCACGATTTCGACGCGCTGTTCACCACCGACAAGCCGATCATCTTCGCTTTCCACGGTTATCCGTGGCTGATCCACCGGCTGACTTACCGGCGTACCGGCCACGCCAATATCCACGTCCGTGGCTACAAGGAGGAAGGCACTACCAGCACCCCCTTCGACATGTGTGTGATGAACGACCTCGACCGCTTCCACCTGGTGAACGACGTGATCGACCGCGTGCCAAAGCTCGGGGCCCGTGCCGCTTATGCCAAGCAGGCGATCCGAGACCGGCTCATCGACCACAAGCAGTTCATTGCCCGCTACGGCGACGACATGCCCGCGATCACCGGTTGGAGGTGGGGTCAGGAAGCGGCGTCGGCGGGGGTTCGTTCGACCGAGGCCGACAACGTCTGAACCCAAAGGAGGCGGAGCTGAACGTCTTCGCGATCAGGCATGGCGAGACGGCGTGGAGCCTCGGCGGGCAGCACACCGGGACCACGGACATCCCGCTGACGGATAACGGGCGCCGGCTCGCCGAGCGGATCCGGCCGGTCCTCGCCAGAGAGGCATTTGCGCTGGTTCTCTGCAGCCCTTTGCAGCGGGCACAGGAGACCTGTGTCTTGGCCGGTCTCGGCGATACGGCCATCAACGAACCTAACCTCGCCGAGTGGAATTACGGCAAGTATGAAGGACAGACGCCGAAGCAAATCCATGAGACGGCGCCGGGCTGGCTGATCTTCCGAGATGGATGCCCGGGCGGTGAGGCTCCCTCAGAAGTCGGTGACCGGGTCGATCGGGTCATTGCACGGGTCCGCGTGGTCGAGGGGGACGTTGCGCTATTCGCCCACGGACACGTGCTCCGTGTGTTCGCGGCGCGCTGGATAGGCTTGCCGGCGGGCGCTGGCCAACATTTCCTGCTCGATACCGGCACCCTGTGCGTTCTTGGCTATTACCGCAACATCCCCGCTGTGAAGATCTGGAACGGACCCCTCATTTGATTGGCGGGGAACCAACGACAAACGAATTAAGACGGGAAGAGACCCTGAACGAAACAAATGCAGCGCGATTGGTGCGGCAGTCCGAGAGCAAGCTCGCGATCAGCCGCAACCAATACGACGCCGCCCTGCTCGACCTCGACGGTGTCATCACCGACACCGCCAGCACCCACGCGGGGTGTTGGAAACAGATGTTTGACGAGTACCTTCAAAAGCGTGCGACGCAGAGGGGCGAAGCGTTTCAGCCTTTTGATCTCGCTTCGGACTATCGGCTCTATGTGGATGGGAAGCTCCGTTTCGATGGCGTTCGCGACTTTCTCACTTCACGGGGTATCCAGCTAGCCGAGGGAAGTCCGGACGACTCGCCGCAGACCGAAACAGTAGGCGGGACAAAAGGGTCGAGCCTTACGAGGGCAGCGTTAAACTCATTCGTCAACTCCGCGATCACGGTCTGGAGAACGTGAAATATACTCTGCGCGAGGGCCATTCCCTCGTGATCCGCCATGAAACGGAAGAAATTCGGCTGACTGGGGAAAATGCGGCGGCGGTACGGGCGGTCAGCAGGAGGTAGGAGAAGAGCGGAGGAATAAGGGCCTGGTGTCGCAACCGCTGGAGAACTTGGAAGATGGAGCGCGATATGTTCCTTCAAAGGGCCCTGAGAATTAGCTTTATGCTGGTGTTTGTGGGAGGTCTTGTCAGCCTGTCCCTTGGCGTCGCTTCCACAGCTAGATCGCAGAGCGCGCAGGAGACGGCGATCGGCCCCGATGCGCGAGCTGCGCTGGCGCGGATGGGCGAGACGCTTTCGGCAAAGCAGTTCTCGTTCCAGTCGCGGACATTCCGCTCATACGCCGGGCCAAACGGCGAGCTGCTTCATATCGCCCACACGACGAAGACCATTTACAGTCGCCCGGATCGGCTAGCGGTCAGCGTGACCGGCGACGACGGTTCGATTAAGGTGCTCTATGACGGAAAAACGTTGGTCTTGTACGCGGTGGAGGCAAAACAATACGTAAGCCTTCCGGTTTCCGGTGGTATTGAGAAGGCTCTCGATGTTCTTGAGGAGCGCACCGGAACGGATTATCCCCTCGCCGATTTGCTGAGCGATAACCCGGAAAAGGCAGTGGCCTCCGGCATCACGTCTGGCGGTAAAGTTGGCACGTCAACGATCGACGGCGTCCGGTGCAACCATTTCTTCTTTGAACAGGCGGCCGATGACCTGACCAGTGTTAGCGCAGTCACCAGCAAAAAACTCAAGCAGAACAAGGCTACGCGCTTCATGACAAACCATCTATTATCTGTCGATGGAGTTTTTGATCGGGCGCTCGCTGACCAACAACGTGACCAATTTGCGGCTTGATCCGTTTGTACATAGGGCGGCTCAGCAACGGGATCTCGACTGGTTCGGTCTGATCGAGGAAGAGCCGGATGCCGGGCTCGGCAATGGCGGGCTCGGGCGGCTCGCCGCCTGTTTTCTCGATTCGATGGCGACGATGCAGTTGCCGGCGATGGGCTACGGACTGCGCTACGAATACGGCATGTTCCGGCAAACAATCGCGGACGGGTGGCAGCGCGAACATCCGGACAATTGGCTGCGGCGAACCGATCCGTGGGAAGTTTCTCGCCCCAAGGAAGCGGTGGAGATTAAACTCAACGCCTCATTCAAGATGCACCACGGGACGTTGGAGATCGTTCCCCACCGGCCCTCTACCGTGATCGGAATCCCGTTTGACCGGCCGGTGGCTGGCTATGGCGGCAGAACCATCAATACATTGCGATTGTGGTCGGCGGCTTCGCACGACTATTTCGACTTTCAGGAGTTCAGCCGCGGCGATTTTGTCGGGGCCTTGGTCGGAAGCTTGGCGGCGCACACCCTAACGCGCGTGTTGTACCCCGACGACAGCACTGAAGTTGGGCAGGCGCTGCGCTTTGTGCAGGAGCATTTTCTGGTTGCCTGTTCGCTCGCCGATCTCGTGCGCCGCTTCCATCGCCGCAATGGGGATTGGCGATTGCTTCCCGACAAGGTCGCGATCCAGCTCAACGATACCCACCCGACCCTGGCGGTTCCGGAGCTGATGCGGATTCTGCTCGATGAAGCGCATCTCGGCTGGGATGAAGCCTGGGACATCACGCAAAAGACCTTGGCCTACACCAATCACACCTTGTTGCCCGAGGCGCTCGAAAAATGGCCGCTGCACTATTTCGAGCAGCTATTGCCGCGCCAGCTGGAGATCATTTTCGAGATCAATCGCCGGTTTCTCGACGCGGTGCGAACGCGCTGGCCCGGGGACGAGGCGCGCGTCGCTCGCATGAGCCTGATCGAGGAAGGGGCCGGGCGCAAAGTGCGCATGGCGAACATGGCAATCGTCGGCTCGCACAGCACCAACGGTGTGGCCGCGATCCACTCGGCTTTGCTGCGCAAACTGACGGTCAAAGACTTGGCCGAAATGTATCCGGAGCGCTTTAACAACAAAACCAACGGGATCACTCCGCGGCGTTGGCTGCTGCTGGCGAACCCGGGGCTCGCCGCGACAATTACAGACGCGATCGGCGACCAGTGGGTGACGGATCTCGGCGAACTGAAGAGGCTTCATCCCCTGGCGGACGACACTGGCTTCCGCGAAAGCTTCCTCAACGCCAAGCGCGCGGCCAAATTGGCCTTCGTCGATTGGGTCAAGACGAGCTGCGGCATCGTGGTCGACCCGGAAACGATTTTCGACTGTCAGATCAAGCGCATCCACGAGTACAAGCGGCAGCTCTTGAATGCGCTGCGCATCATCGTTCTTTATAATCGGTTAAAGGCGAACCCGCACCTCGATACGATGCCGCGGACCTTCTTCTTTGCGGGTAAGGCGGCGCCGGCGTATCATCTGGCCAAGCTGATCATAAAGTTCCTCAACAATCTTGCAGGCACGATCGATGGCGACCCGGTGGCTCGCGGCCGGTTGAAGGTCGTTTTTTTGCCCGACTATTGCGTATCTTTGGCCGAGCGGCTGATCCCAGCGGCCGATGTATCAAACCAGATTTCGACCGCCGGTTACGAAGCCAGCGGCACTAGCAACATGAAGTTCATGATGAATGGCGCGCTAACAATAGGCACGCGCGATGGCGCCACGATCGAGATGGCGGAAGAAGCCGGCGAAGATAACTTCTTTTTGTTCGGCCTGAGTGCGGACCAGGTCGAAGGCGGCCGCGGCTGGTACAATCCGCATTGGCATTACGATCACGATCCGGAGACTCGCGCCGCTTTAGACATGATCGCCGACGACTACTTCAGCCGCTACGAGCCCGGGATATTTGCGCCCTTGCGCGATGTGCTATTGACCGGGGGCGACCATTACATGCACCTCGCCGACCTCCAATCCTATATGGAGGCCGATCACAGACTGACAGCATTGTACGCCGACAGCCATGAATGGGCGCGCAGGGCTATCTTTAACGTCGCCGCCTCTGGGAGATTTTCGAGCGACCGCACGATCGCGCAATACGCCAGCGAGATCTGGAACGCAGAACCCTGTCCGGTGCCATGAGGAGAAACCGCCGATGACCATTTCGCCCTTGGCCGGCAAGCCGGCGCCCCAGGAGATGCTGGTCGATCTGGCCCAACTTGAGCGCGAGTATTTCGAGCGCCGGCCGGATCTGGACGACCCGGAGCAATGGGTCGCCTTTGGCACCAGCGGGCATCGCGGCTCGCCGTTGCGCGGGTCATTCACTGAAGCCCACATCCTCGCCATCACTCAGGCGATCTGCGATTATCGGAAAGCCCAGGGCACCACCGGCCCGCTCTACATGGGCAAGGACACCCACGCGCTGTCCGGGCCGGCCCAGCGCACCGCGCTCGAAGTCCTGGCGGCCAACGGGGTGCAGACGATCATCCAGCGGGATGACGGGTTCACGCCGACACCGGTGATCTCGCGCGCAATCCTGGTCTACAACCGCGGCCGCACCGCGCATCTCGCCGACGGCATCGTCGTCACCCCGTCGCACAACCCGCCCGAGGATGGCGGGTTCAAATACAACCCGACCAATGGAGGCCCGGCCGACACGGACGTGACCGAATGGGTCGAGAACCGCGCCAACGAATTGCTGCGAGGACGCAATTCCAATGTGAAGCGGGTGGCGTTCGCCACGGCGCTCAAAGCAGACGGCACACACCAGGAAGATTTTGCGCTGCCCTATGTCGACGATCTGCGCAATGTAGTCGACATGGACGCGATCTGCAAAGCCGGACTTAGGTTAGCGGTCGACCCCTTGGGCGGCGCCGCCGTGCATTACTGGGAGCCGATCAACACTGTCTACAAGCTCGATATCGATGTGGTCAATCCGCGGGTCGACCCGACCTTCTCGTTCATGACCGTCGACCACGATGGCAAGATCCGCATGGATTGCTCAAGCCCTTACGCGATGGCGCGGCTGGTCGGGCTCAAGGACCGGTATAAGGTGGCTTTTGCCAATGACCCGGATTCCGATCGCCATGGAATTGTCACGCCGTCGGCCGGGCTGATGAACCCGAACCACTATCTGGCGGTCGCGATTGGCTATTTGCTGAACCATCGGCCGCATTGGCCGGCCCACGCCGCAATCGGCAAGACTTTGGTCAGCAGCGGGATGATCGACCGGATCGTGCACAAACTGGGGCGCCGGCTCGCGGAGGTGCCGGTCGGATTCAAATGGTTCGTGCCGGGCTTGTTCGACGGCTCGTACTGCTTCGGCGGCGAGGAAAGCGCCGGGGCGAGTTTCCTTCGCCATGACGGCAGCGTGTGGACGACCGACAAGGACGGGCCGATCATGAACCTGCTCGCCGCCGAGATCACCGCCCGTACCGGCAAAGACCCGGGCGAGCACTACCGCGCGATGACGGCGGAGTTCGGGACCGCGTATTACACCCGCATCGACGCGCCCGCTACAGCCGAGCAGAAGGCAAAGCTCCAAGGACTGTCGCCCGAGGCGGTCAAAGCGCCCAACTTGGCCGGCGAGCCGATCATCGCAAAGCTCACCCGCGCCCCGGGGAACGGCGCTCCGATCGGAGGCCTGAAGGTAGTCACCCGCAACGGCTGGTTCGCCGCCCGCCCCTCGGGCACCGAGGCCGTGTACAAGATCTATGCCGAAAGCTTCAAAGACGAGGCGCACCTGCAAGCGATTGTGGCAGATGCGCAGCAGATCGTCAGCAATGCGTAACGCCATATCGATGGACCGCCCCGACGCTATGGCTGGCTCGCAAGGTAAGAGCTTCCCGCTGGGAGCGACGCTCGCTCCTGGCGGCGCCAATTTCAGTGTGTTCGCCAAGCACAGTACGGCGGTGCAGTTGCTGCTATTCGACGATGTGGACGCCCCAAAGCCTTCCCGGATCATGGATCTCGATGCGAGGGCTAACCGGAATTACCACTACTGGCACGTTTTTGTGCCCGGCGTCACCGCGAGCCAGATCTATGCCTATCGCGTGGCCGGACCTTTCTGTCCCGAGCGAGGGCTGCGTTTCGACCCTGACAAGGTACTGGTCGACCCCTACGGGAGGTGCGTTGCGCGGCCGGCGACACGCAGCCGAGAGGCGGCGCGACGTCCTGGGGACAATGCCGCTGCGGCGCTGAGGAGCGTAGTCGTCGACCCGACCTCATATGACTGGGAGGGCGATGCGCCGCTCCGCCGGCCTTTTACCAAGACGGTCATTTACGAGTTGCATGTTGGCGGGTTCACCGCGCATCCAACCTCCGGTGTCTCTCCGAGCATACGCGGCACCTATGCCGGGCTGATCGAGAAGATCCCCTACCTCCAGGATCTCGGCGTCAGCGCGGTAGAGCTTCTTCCCGTCTTTGCTTTTGACGAGCAGGACGGTCCAGGGGGCCTCAGCAACTATTGGGGATATCAGCCGCTGTCGTTTTTCGCGCCACATGACGGCTACAGCTCCCGACGGGACCCGCTCGGCACGCTCGACGAGTTTCGTGACATGGTCAAAGCGCTGCATCGCACCGGGATCGAGGTTATCCTCGATGTCGTCTACAACCATACTACAGAGGGCAATGAAGACGGCCCGACCATTTGTTTCAGAGGATTTGCCAACGATACCTATTACATCCTGGCAGAGGACAAATCCCGTTACGCCGACTATACCGGCTGCGGCAACACCCTGAACGCCAACGAGCCGATTGTCCGGCGATTGATCCTCGACAGCCTCCGATATTGGGTGAGCAAGATGCATATCGACGGCTTTCGCTTTGATCTCGCCTCGATCCTCACTCGCGACCAGGAAGGCCGCCCGATGGCGTCGCCACCGGTTCTTTGGGATATCGAATCCGACCCCATCCTCGCCAATGTCAAACTTATTGCCGAGGCCTGGGACGCCGCCGGCCTCTATCAAGTCGGCCGCTTTGTCGGCGATAGCTGGAAGGAATGGAACGGGCGGTTTCGGGACGACGTTCGCGGCTTTCTCAAAGGCGACAACGGAACCGCCCGTGCAATGGCTTTCCGCCTGACGGGGAGCCCCGACGTCTACCAGCACGAAGAGCGCGAAGCGGAGCAGAGCATCAATTTCGTTACCTGCCACGATGGGTTCACATTGAACGATCTCGTGTCCTTCAATGGCAAGCACAACGCAGCGAACGGAGAAGGGAACCGCGACGGGGCGGATTATAATCTCAGCTGGAATTGCGGCGTAGAAGGCCCGGTGGCCGACCCTGAGGTGGAACGGTTGCGTAATCGCCAAGTCAAGAACTTCCTGACACTGACCCTGCTGGCGACCGGAACGCCGATGCTGCTAATGGGCGACGAGGTGCGACGTACCCAGGGCGGTAACAACAACGCTTTTTGCCAGAACAACGAAATTTCCTGGTTCGACTGGAGCCTGGTCGAGAAGCACGCGGATATTCACCGCTTTGTGCAAGAACTCATTGCGCTCCGCATAAATCGCGACCTGCCCGTCGAGCGCCTCGACATGACCCTGAACGAACTTCTGCGCCAACAGCCGGTCCAATGGCACGGGGTCAACTTGAATTCACCGGATTGGGGTCACGAATCGCACACACTGGCGGCTACCGTCCGCTTGCAGGGATACCCACTCCTGTTGCACATCATAATCAACGCATATTGGAAAGCGCTCGAATTCGAAATTCCTCCATTGGAGCAAGCACAGGAATCGTGGCGAAGGTGTGTCGACACCTACCTCGCTCCGCCGGACGATATTTGCGGCTGGGCAGAGGCTCGGGCCTTGCAGGGTTCGAGGTGCCGGGTTGAACCGCGCTCCGTGGTCCTTCTCCTTGCCAAAGCCTGAGACAGATCATGATCGAAATATACTGGTGCTGGCCGGCGGCGGGGACATCGCGGTTTTCCTGATGCGCTGAAAGGTTCCCCAGGGATTTTCTGGTTTTACACTTACATGACACACCTGAACGCGCAAGTGCCGGCGATGACAACACCACCAGGCAGCTCGCCAACGAACAACGTGATGAGCGATCTCGATCGGCTGCAATTCGACCGGATCCGCGGAGAGCGTGCCGTGATAAGGGTGCTTAAAGCACCCCAACTGTGGGAGGCCAATGCGGCGTACCGGCGGGCCAAGCGGGTTGATCCGCGCCGGCCCGTGTGGTGGCGCGCGGCGGTTGGCACCTCGGTGGGGTTGCTGTTGCTGCTCGCTGCCTGTGCGACCCCGGTGCAAGTCGATCGCGCCGACCCGCGCACCGTGCAGCGCGAGCTGACCAGTAACGTGATCTCGACCGGTGATCTGAGCAGGTCTACCCAGATCGTGCTGCGTCGCCATGACCTGACGAAACGGTTCGAGAGCGACCCTGAGGCAGCGATCGTGAGCCTGCACCGCACCCTCACAGCGGGACAGCCCGACCCCGATGCTCTGTTTGCCCTCGCCGAGTTGTCATTTCACTACACCGAAGACACCGGCAAGCAGTCTTATTACCTGGCGGCGGCGATCTATGCCTACGCCTTCCTGTTCCCGGACGATCCGGCGCAACGGCCCGATCGGTTCGATCCGCGCTTGCGGACAGCAAGCAACATCTACAACCGCGGCCTGACTTCCGGTTTCGCATCTCCTGACCGCTCGCGAGTCTTGCTGCGTTCGGGACGGTTCGCATTGCCGTTCGGCACGATCGATGTCGTTTACGATCAGGCGACCGCCCGCTGGGGCAACCTTACTCTGGTAGAGTTCACGCCAGCCGATGAGCTGCGCATCAAAAGGCTGCAGAACTGCTATCGCCAAGCGGGCATCGGGGCGCCGCTCGCGGCGGATGCGACGGAGCCAGCTGAGGAGAAAGGGTTTCAGGTCGCGCCGGAGGTGAAGGTGCCGGTCACGGCGTTGCTGCGCATCGACTTGTCTCAGCACGATCTCGCCCAGGGACATCTGCACGGCACTATCAACGTCTATCCGGCCTTCGAACCGAGCACTGTCGAGATTGACGGCCAGTCGGTGCCGTTGGAGGTCGACACCAGTGCGGCATTCGCCTATGGCCTCAGCGACCCGCAGATATGGCGCAGCGAATTCGGCGGATTTCTGAGCGGCGACTATTTCAATAAAGACCGTTTCCCAATCGATGGCCTCGAACCCTACCGGCCAGGTCAGATTCCGGTGGTGTTTATCCATGGAACGGCGTCGAGTTCGGGCCGCTGGGCCGATCTGGTCAATGATCTGCAGAGCGATCCCGGCATCCGCGACCATTTCCAGTTCTGGTGGTTCTCCTACAGCACCGGGAACCCCACGCCCTTCTCTGCTCTGCGCTTGCGGACAGCGATCGAAGACGCCGTCCGCGAGCTCGATCCGCAAGGCAAGGACCCGGCGCTGCGACAGATCGTGCTGATCGGGCACAGCCAGGGCGGACTGATAGCGAAGATGTCAACGCCGGTTAAATCCTGACCCGCTTTGCTCGATGTCGCCGGTTGAATGTTGAGCCAGTCTCGTTGCTCGGGGGCTTGTCCCGGTAGTCCATAGGAGGGACCCGCGCGTAGCGAAGTGACCGCCACGAGTCCGACGGAGCGCAGCGCGGGAGGTCACTGTGGACCCACCTGGGCAAGCCATGCTCATGCCGGTGCCGGGGTTTTCAGCAATCCGGCTCGGCGCTTATCCTTGAGGCGGTAACTCTCGCCCTGGATGCTGATCACGGTAGAATGATGCAACAGCCGGTCGAGCATCGCCGCGGTTAGCACCGGGTCGCCGGCAAAGGCCTGGTCCCACGACCCGAAGGTCAGGTTGGACGTCAGGATCGTCGCGCCCTTCTCGTAGCGCTTGGCGACGACCTGGAAGAACAGGTTGGCCTGTTCACGCCCCAGCGGCAGGTATCCGATCTCGTCGATGATCAAAAGCTTATAGACGCTGACAGTGCGATGCAGCGCCTCCTTCCAGCGGCTCTGGCGCTGAGCGGTCTCGAGCGTCATCACCAGATCGGCGGCGGTAGTGAACCGCACCTTGTGGCCGTGCTGTGTCGCCAGGTAGCCGAGCGCGATCGCCAGATGCGTCTTGCCGACGCCGCTGGGTCCGAGAAAGACGACGTTCTCGGCGCGCTCGATAAAAGCCAACCCGGCGAGTTCGTGGACTTGCGGCCGCGGCACGCCGGTGGCAAAGCCGAAGTCGAACCCGTCGAGCGTCTTGATTGCCGGGAAGCCGGCGACGCGGGCAAACATCTCGCGAGCTCGGGCGCTGCGCGCGTCGCGCTCGGCCCGTATGTCTCTTCGAGGAAGTCGGCGAAGGAGGCGTCTTTCGCCGCCGCGCTTTGGGCGATGCCGGAATACAGGTTGGGCATCACGCTCAGCCGCAATTCCTGGCACAGATCGACAATGCGCTGGTGCTGCAGATCGCTCATGACGCACCGCCAGCAAAGGCGTCGTAAAACGACAGCGGGTGCTGCAGACCGATGATCGGTGCGGGCGCCGGCTTCTGGAGCGAGCGCACGCTGCGCCCGGCATAAGGCGTCGGTACCGGTTGCAACCGTACCCTCTCCAGCGCCAGCCGTTCGGCCGGAACCTCCTCGGTGGTGCCGTGCACGCGGATGTTGGCTACCTCGCGCAGCCATCGGCCGACCGCCAAATTCGCGGTCTCGCGGTCGACGACTAAGCCTTCCTGTGCCAACCGGCTGGCCAGCGGCACGTAGAAGCTGTGCCGCAAATAGCGGATGAACCGCTCGGCCCCGGCCTGCGCCGGGGCAGGCTCTTGCCTTTGGTTTGCGCCCGATATGGCGCACACTACCGGGGCTGAAAACCGCAGTGCCGGGCGAAATCGAGAAAGCCGGGGTGAAAGCGATGTCGACCCCGGCCGTAGCCGTGCCGCTGCAACACGACCGTGCGCATGTTGTCGTAGAGCACCTCACGCGGCGTGCCGCCGAATGCCAGAAAGGCATTCTCGTGCGCCTCGATCAGCGTCTCAACCCGCTCATCGGTGACGAACTCGACATAGGTCGCCCGGCTCCAGCCCAGAGTGGCGACAAACACCGAAAGCCGGTTGCTGCCGCGCCGAATGACCGCCCAGTCCACCTGCATCTGCTCGCCGGACTCGGTCTCAAACCGGATCGCCGGCTCGACCGCCTGCTTCGGCCGCAGCGACGCCACGAACTGCTTCAGCATTGTGTAGCCGCCGCAATAGCCGCGCTCGCGCAACTCCATCAGCAGCACGCTCGCCGGTATCCATTCCGGCGCCGCCGAGCCCAAGCGTTCGGTGATGTAGGCCTTGAACTGCAAATTTCGGAGTTTCCGACAGGCGATTTCGGTTCAAATCGGCAGGCGGTTTCGGCTGAAACCGACAGGCCGTTTCGGTCCAAAGCGGCACCCCGTTGCGGCGGGGTTTCGATGCCGGCTTTGGCGAACCGCTGCTGCGGGGCAGATCCTATCTTGCTCTGAGCTGTCAAAGCAAGTACTCTCGTCATTATTATCGTCTTTAGTGATGGTTGTGGTCGGTTGTGAATTGCGTGAATAATGGGGATAAGTGTTGTAAGTGATTTATTCAATTTAGTCTTTTACATCCCCGGGTGGGTCCGATTTGCGTCGGCGCATCGAGTCGCCACGCAGCTCGATGCGGTAGGCGTTGTGGACGAGGCGATCGAGGATGGCGTCGGCGTAGGTCGGGTCGCCGATCGAGTCATGCCAGCGCTCCACCGGGATTTGCGTCGCCAGGATCGTGGAGGCACGCTGGTGGCGATCGTCGACGACCTCCATCAGGTCGCGGCGCTGCTCGGCGGTCAGCCGGGCCATGGCCCAGTCGTCGATTATCAGCAATTGGATCCTGGCGAACTGGGCGAGCAGCCGGGTGGCCTTGCCGTCGACGCGGGCGAGGGCGAGTTCGTCGAGCAGCCTGGTGAGCCGCTGATAGCGCACCGAGAACCCATCACGCGCCGCCTGGTTGCCGAGGGCGCAGGCGACAAAACTCTTGCCGGTGCCGGTCGGGCCCAGGATCAGAACGTTGTTGTGCTCGCGCAGCCAGCGGCCGCTGGCAAGGGTGTGGATCAGGCTTCGATCGAGCCCGCGCGGCGTGCGGTAGTCGATATCTTCGAAGCAGGCGGCCTGGCGCAGGCGGGCCTGACGCAAGCGTTGGGCGAGCGCCGCGTTGTCGCGTTCTACGGCCTCGCGATCGACCAGCATGGCCAGGCGCTCGTCGAAACTGAGGCGCTCGCAATCGGGCAGGCTTTGCTGCTCCTCGAGCGCCTTGGCCATGCCGGTCAGGCGCAAGCGGCGCAGCGTCTCGATCGTCGGATGGATCATGATCATTGCCTCCTGCAGGGATTGGTGTCGATCGGCGTGGCCGGCTCAGTTGTAGTAGGCCGGGCCCCGCAGATTGCCGTGTTCGCCCAAGCCGTCCTCGGCCTGGGCATCAAGGAAAGGCTGTCGCCGATCGGCCTTGAGCAGCCGCTCGACATAGCGCGAAGAAGCGACGCCGGCGGCCAGCGCGCGTTCGCAGGCGAGTTCGAGCCGGGCCTTGCCGTAGGCAGCGGCCAGCCGCAGCACGCCGAGACAGGCGCGCACCCCTTGCTCGGGATGCTCGCGCGCGCCGATCAGGCGGTCGACATAGGTGCCGATGGCGGGCCCGAGGGCGGCGGCCTCGGCGCGCAGCTTGTCGGGGGTACGCCTGGCCATCGCCTGGTGTGCCGGCGGCATGTGCTCGCTGGCGGTGGTGTGGTGCGCCTTGGCGGCGCTGCGCGGATGACTGGCGACCCGTTCGCCGTGGTGGAAGTGCGCCACCGCGGTTGCGGTCAGGAAGACGTCGAGCCGTTGATGCACCAGCCGGTACGGCACGGAATAGAAGTGGCCGTCGACGGCGATGTGATAGTCGATGTTGACGCGCGCCACGAGCCACTGGCCGACGACAAAAGGCGCCGCCGGCAACGGTTTGAGCTTGTCGCGCTCGATCGCCTCGAACAGCGAGCGCCGGCTGCCCTCGCGCGGCGGCGCAAAGGGACGGTTGTTCCATTCCTCGATCTTCTCGGCGAGCGCGGCGTTGGCCTCGGCCAGCGAGAAGAACTGTCGGTGGCGCAGCGGCGCCAGCACCCACATCTCTACCAGTCTGACCGCATTTTCCGCGGTTGGTTTATCCCGGGGCCGCCTCACCCGTGCCGGGACAATGGCGACATTGTAATGCCGGCCGAGCGCATGGTAGCTGCGGTTCAGCACCGGGTCCCAGTAGTTGGCGTCGGTCACCCCGGTCTTGAGGTTGTCGGGGATCACCTTCTTCGGGCAGCCGCCGATATAGGCGAAGGCGCGGACATGAGCGCCGAGCCAGTCCTCATGACCCTGGGTCCAGCTCGCTTCGGCATAGGTCAGGTCGGAGCAGGGCAGGCAAGCGACGAAGACCTGCGCCTCGCGGACGACGCCCTTGTCGATGACGCTCAGCGTCATGCCGGCGTAATCGACTTCAAGGGCTTCGCCGGCGCGATGCTGGCGGCGCATCGTCGGCGGCCGAGAGCGTCGCTGCCAGGCGTGGAAATGCGCGCAGAACTGGGTGTAGCGGTAGCCTTCCGGATGCTGGCTCAGATATTCCAGCCACAGCAGCCGCAGCGTCACGCCGCGGCCGCGCAGCTCCTTCTCGACCGCCTCCCAATCCGGCACCGGACGATCCGGATGGCGCGTATCGGCGGCGGCGAACAGGCGACGATCGAGCTCCTCCTCGCTCAGCTCCGCCGCGATCTCCCAGCCCAGCCCCGCCGCCGCGGCGCGGTCGAGATATTCCTTCACGGTCGAACGCGCGACCCGCACGCTGCGCGACACCGCCGTATCGCTCAGCCCCAGCGCCTTGAGCCGAAGCACTTCCTTGATCCGCCGCATCGCCACCCTCAGTCTTGGCATCTCCCCGTCCCCCAAAAGGGGCGACGGTAGCCGCCATTACTTGCCGCTCAGCAGCGAGCCAAAGCCGGTCAGGGTGCCGAAAACGCCGAAATCAGGTGCCGGATTGGAGCGAAATCAGGTGCCGCTTTCCGCCGAAATCATCTGCCGCTTTCAACCGAAATCCGGTGCCGGTTTGCTCCGATTTTTGCACCTTGAACGGATCGAGCTTGGTCGACCGCGGCGGACGCGGCTTGTAACGCGCCGCCTCTTCATCGCGCAGGTAGCGCCGTACCGTGTTGCGTGCCACCCCCGTTTCCCGCGCGATCTCGCGAATACTCTTGCCGTGCCGATGCAATACCCGGATCTCCAAAGCCGCCTCCGCTCCCACCATCCGGCCCCCTCCACCTCGAAGGGAACCAGCCTATCCAGCGGGTCAGCTTTCAGTCGGCGACCAGGGTCAGAATTACAGCGGCGCTAACAAAGATGCTGGTGATCAACAGCGGCTCTCGCATCTGGGACGCGATCAGCAAAAAGCCGCTCGACCGGCTTCGCATATCCGCGCAAACCCGCGATTTGCACGAGCGGCGCCATGCGGTCGATCACGTCGGCGAGCCAGGTTTGCCGATCGAGGCCATTGAGTTTGGCGCTCTCCAACACGGAATAGAGAATGGCGGCACGCCCGCCGCCGGCTTCGGATCCGAGGGACAAGAAGTTTTTGCGGGTTATGGCCGTGCCGCGCAGCGCGGGTTCAGCGCCATTATTGTCGATCGCCAGCCGGCCATCACCGGCGTCGCGGGTCAGCGCCTCCCAGCGGCTGAGCGCATACTGGATCGCCTTAGCGAGCGCGTTTTTTGAGGACAGCCGCCGGCGCTGCGCCACCAGCCATTCGCGCAAAGCATCGAGGATCGCCGCGGCACGGCTCTGCCGCGCCCGCATGCCGCGCTTCGGCCGGCTGGCCGGTGATCTCGGCTTCGAGCTGATCGAGTTCACCGATCCGTTTGAGCGCCTCCTCGGCGATCGGCGACTTGGTCGCTGCGAACACATCGTAAAACTTGCGCCGGGCGTGGGCCCAACATGCCGCGTGGATCAGGGCAGCCCTCGACCAATCGAGGGTTTGACGTCGGTTGCGTCAGGGCCAGATAGCCGCTGAAAGCATCGGCCTGGATCACGCCGCGGAAGCCGCCAAGATGATCGCGCGGCCGCTCGCCCCGGCGGTCGGGGCTGAAGCGGTAACCGGCCGCCGGTGCCCGCCCGCCCTGCCAGGGCCGCTGGTCAACCACACAGGCCCACCGCCGCCCGGTCCGGGTCTTGCCGTTACCGGGCGCCAGCACGGCGATCGGCGTGTCGTCGGTGTGGATGATTGGCGCTGCCATGACGTGGGCGCCGATCAGCTCGGCCAGCGGCTTCATCCACCAAGCCGCATGTCCGACCCAGTCGGCCAAGGTGGCGCGCTCGATCTCGATGCCTTCGCGCGCGAGGATCGCCGATTGGCGGTACAGCGGCAGCCCGTCGAGATCCTTGCTGACCACGACATTGGCAATGCGGCCCGGACCCGGCCGGCCTTTCTCGATCGGCAGATCGGGCGCCGGTGCCGGCACGATGCGCTCGCAGCAGCGGCAGCTGAGCTTGGGCCGAATATGGCGGATCACTTTGAGCCGCGCCGGGATCTTCTCCAAGACTTCGGTCACGTCCTCGCCGAGTTGGCTAAAGCGGGTGCCGCCGCAGCCCGGGCAGACCGAAGCCGGGTGATGCACGATCTCCTCGCGCGGTAGATGATCGGGCAACGGCCGACGCACTGGCTGGCGGCGTTCGCGGCGCGGCTGATCGGGGACGCGCTTTGCCAATGGCGCCGTGCGTATCGCTTCACCTTCCTCCAGATCCTCCAGCATCAGCTCGAGCTGCGCGATCCGGGTGACGAGCTTCTCCGACGAGCGTCCGAATTGCACGCGCCGCAGCTGGGCGAGCGGCGCTTTGTATTGTTCGATCGGCAGCCAGGCGCCGGTCAGTTCGGCGCGCGCTTCGGCCAGTTCCGCGTCACGCTCGGCCAGCAGGGCGCGCAGCTCAGCGATCTCTTGGACAGGCTCGGCAGGTTCCGCCATCAACCGTTAGTTTACACCCGCGTTCATTGAGCAGCAGAGATATCCTACGCTTCAGTCACTATGTCGCGCTCTCAGCCGGCGACCTCCGGCGCCCAGCTGCGCCGCGGCGCGCGCCAGTCGATGCCCTCCAGCAGCATCGACAATTGCGCTGCGCTCAGCACCACCGACCCGTCCTTCGCCTGCGGTCACAGAAACCGGCCGCGCTCCAGCCCCTCGGCAAACCGGCACAGGCCTTGCCCGTCCCACCACAGCACTTTGATCAGTCGCCGCGTCGACCGCGAAACACGAATAGTGCACCGCCATGCGGGTCGAGACGCAAGGTGGTCTGCACCCGTGCCGCCAGCCCGTCAAAGCCCTTTCTCATGTCGGTGACGCCGCATGCCAGATAGACGCGGACATTGCCTGGAATGCCGATCACGACAGCGCCGACAAGACCCGGCGCAATGCCCCCTCGTCAACAGCGCCGGTCAAGCGCAGTTTCACCCCCGAGGTCAGCTCCACCTCGATTGTCCCATTCGCCGGCCGATCGGGTTCGGGCAGCGCTGGCACCGGATCAACCGGCACCGCGACCGACGCTAGCTCTTCAACCGGCAGGGCCAATCTCACCGGCGCAAACCCAGTCAACTCGCCGGTGCGAAACCGACGGCGCCACGGGTAAGGCTGACCGCTGCCGATCCCACGCAGCCGGCAAGCCAGCCAGGCTGATGATCCCGGCGCCGCGCTCTGCCCCAGTATCCGAAGCTTCTCTTCGAGGCTCCAGCGCCGCCGCCGCTCCGGACCAGTAAGAACTTCGCCGCGAACCTCGCGAGCCCTCGTATGAGCACTCCCGAGATCCTCCGTTTCAACCAGCCCTGCGTCATCCATTGCACCGCCCCCGCGAAAGAGCGGCAGCATCCCGCTCAATCCGCTCAGCGCAAGACGACCCTCAGCTGACGCTTACTGTGCGGTGGCTTGGCGCCGGCGCTTTTCCGCGGCCGGCATGTCCGGCAGGAGATCGAGTTCGCCCTCGCAGTAGACCAGCATCGGGGTTAGCGCCTGGCGGTGCTCGGTGAGCAGGATGGGCTTGCCCCATTCCTTGGCGCGCAACCCGATCCCGAGCGCGAAGCCGACCGCCCAATCGCGCACGACAATGCTGCCGTCGGCATCGGCCATGAAGATCGGCCGATATGCCTGCGGCCGATCGGCGAGGATATCTGAGACCTCGTTGTAGCGATTGAAGATCGTTTTGACGACGCCCAGTTCGAGGCTGTTCTCGTCCAGCGGCGGCTGTCGGCCGCCATGATTCAGGCGGCGGACTTTGTTTCGTCCGCGGTCACCTCGACGCCGTCGCGGAATGTGACGCCCTGGATGACCTTGAGGTCTGGCGCTCGGAGCTGGTCAATGAACCACGATTTGAACAGCGCTCTCGCGATCGCCTCCAGCGTCTCGTTCATCCGCCTGTTCAGCTCGATCTTTTCGTCTAAGGTGCCGAGGATGCGGGCGGTGGCGCGTTGCTCGCAACGAGTTGGGAGCCCGAAACGAAAGGCTTCGATGCGGGCTGGTGAAGTGTGCTTGACCGTCGTTCCTGTTGCGCTCGCAATAACCTCGTTTCGATATGCCCGGGAACACAGAAGGTACCTTGACCAGCACCTTGCCCCGCCGTTGATTATGAAGAAACCTGCGGCCGCGGTGAGATCGAGGAACGATGGCGGGGTAGCCGAGCGTGTCTGCTGCTTTGCTCAGGTCGGTCATGGTCACAAGAAGATCATCCTCTTGGAGGATGAACTCTTGGGGAACCGGACCGGTGTAGTACTTTAGCTTTTCGGTTTTGAATCCGCCGCTTATAGCGAAATTCCCGGGCGTTAGAAGAATGTCACCAGGCGGTTCTTCCCGAAAAAACTCGCCCTGAAAGGCAAACCCATGCTTGATCTCGACCAAATCCCCTAGCCGGTGCGTGCTCCAATCACCTGCCATATCCGAGTTCCTTCAGGTTGACGGCTATGGCGGCGTCCACCTTCGCGGCTTCGGCCTGCTGCTGCCGCAACATCGCGGTCAGCCGCTTCATCTTCTCCTCGAACGGCTCGTCGTCGTCCTCAGCCGCCTCGGCGCCGACGTAGCGGCCGGGCGTCAGCACGTGGCCATGCTCGCGGGTGTCGTCGATCGTCGCGGATCTACAGAAGCCGGGCAGATCGGCGTACTCGCCCTCATCCTTGTCGCCGCGCCAAATGTGGTAGGTGCCAGCGATCCTGGCGATATCTTCGTCGCTGAGTTCGCGATGCACGCGGTCGACCATCGTGCCGAGCTTGCGGGCGTCGATGAACAGCGTCTCGCCACGGCGGTCGCGAAAGCGGCCGTTCTTCTTGCTGCGCGCGAAAAACCACAGGCAGACCGGGATCTGCGTTGCATAGAAGAGCTGGCTGGGTAGGGCCACCATGCAGTCGACAAGGTCGGCTTCGATGATGGCCTTGCGTGTCTCGCCCTCACCCGATTGGTTCGACGACATCGAGCCGTTGGCGAGGACAAACCCGGCGAGCCCGGCCGGCGCCAGATGATGGATAAAATGCTGCACCCAGGCGAAAATTGGCGTTGCCGGCGGGCGGCACGCCGTAGACCCAGCGCTTGTCGTTCTTCAGCAGGTCGCCGCGCCAGTCGCTGTCGTTGAACGGCGGATTGGCCAGCACGTAATCGGCCTTCAGGTCGGGGTGGCGGTCGTTGTGAAAGCTGTCGCCGTGGGCGATCTGCCCGCCGATGCGGCGGATAGCGAGGTTCATCTTGGCGAGCCGCCAAGTCGTATAGTTCGATTCCTGGCCGTAGATCGAGATGTCGCCGATCCGGCCGCCGTGCGTTTTGATGAATTTCTCGCTGCTGACGAACATGCCGCCCGACCCGCAGCACGGGTCGTAGACGCGGCCTTTGTAAGGCGCCAGGATTTCGACCAGCACGCGCACGACGCGCGAGAGCGTGTAGCACTGGCCGCCCTTCTTGCCCTCGGCGCTGGCGAATTGCGCGAGGAAATACTCGTAGACGCGGCCGAGGATATCCCTGGCGCGGTCGGCCGGGCTGCCGAGCCCGATGTCGCTGACCAGGTTGATCAGCTGTCCGAGCCGCTGCTTATCGAGGCCGGGGCGGGCGTAGTCCTTTGCAAAACGCCTTTAAGCGACGGATTGTCGCGCTCGATCGCATCCATCGCGGCATCGACCGTCGTGCCAATCGTTGGCTGCGGCGCGCTAGCCTTGAGGTACGACCCTCCTCGGAGAGAGTCTCCGCCAACTCCATCTGCTCGGTGCTGTCCGGCCTCACGGTGGCAGGCCACCAATCTTTCATGCTGTCAAGAAAATCGAGGTTGAACTAAACCGCTCCGCAGTAGCCGGAGAAAAATCAAGCGCTTAGCCAAGCAGCCGGATGGCCTGACAGGATTGCAGCTGTCGAAGCTTCAATCTTGGAGGAGGGCCGCTGATGGCTCCGATGACGGCGCTACGTCGCCGCATGATCGAGGACATGAAGGTCCGCAACCTGTCGCCGGTGACACAACGCTGCTACGTACACGCGGTCGCTAAATTCGCTCAATACTTCAAGCAGTCGCCCGACCGGCTGGAGCTGGCGGAGGTGCGGGCCTACCAGATCCACCTCGTCGAAACGGGTGCGTCGTGGGCCGGCTTCAATGTCGCGGTTTCGGCGCTGCGCTTCTTCTACGGCGTCACTCTGGGACGGCCCGCGATGGTCGAGCGCATCCCCCACGCGCGCAAGCAGCAGTAACTCCCCGTGATCCTGAGCGCCGAAGAAGTGGTGCGGTTTTTCGCGGCGGTGCCGAGCCTGAAGCTCCGGACAGCGCTGATGACCGCCTATGCCGCCGGCCTGCGAGTCTCCGAAGTCATAGGCCTGCGAGTCACCGATATCGACAGCGACCGCATGCTGATCCGGGTCGAACAGGGCAAGGGACACCGGGACCGGTACGTCATGCTGTCGGCGCAGCTGCTCGTCGTGCTGCGCGCCTATTGGCAGGAAGTCCGGCCGAAACACTGGCTGTTTCCAGGCCGGGGCGGGAACCGGCCGCTCGCCGCGGCCACGCTCCATGTGGTGTGCCGGCATGCCTGCAAAACGGCAAAACTCGGCAAGGCCGTGAGCGTCCATACCCTGCGCCACAGCTTTGCGACTCATCTCCTCGAAGCCGGCACCGATATCCGCACGATCCAGGTGCTGCTCGGTCATCAACATCTGTCGACCACGGCGCGCTATACCCAGGTCGCGACGACCACGATCGGCACCACGACCAGCCCGTTCGACCGGCTGAATTTGGCGAAAGCGACGCCGGACTGAAGCTCGCCGATCATGCCCGCGCTCGAGGTGGCGGACATCTTCCGCCGCCACGGCGAGAGCTACCGCCGGGCCCATGCCGGTCATCTCAGCCGCACCGAACGGCGCGTCATGGGAGCGATCGAGGCGTGCCGCACGGCGGCGCTCGGCGGTCATGTCGAGCGCTGTGCGGAGTGCGGCCTTGTTCGCATTTCCTACAACTCGTGCCGTGACCGCCATTGTCCGAAATGTCAGGGATCGGTGCGTGCCGCCTGGGTGGCCGCCCGGCAGACCGAGCTGCTGCCGGTGCCGTATTTCCACGTTGTCTTCACCCTGCCGGCGCCGGCCGCCGAAATCGCTTTCCAGAACAAGGCTGAGGTCTATGCCATCCTGTTCAGGGCCGTGGCCGAAACGCTGAGCACGATCGCCGCCTATCCTCGCCATCTCGGCGCCGAGATCGGCTTCATCGGCGTGCTCCACACCTGGGGTCAGAACCTGCAGCACCATCCGCATGTTCATTGCCTCGTTCCCGGTGGAGGCGTATCGCCGGACGGTAGGCGCTGGGTTGCCTGCCGACCGGGGTTCTTCTTGCCGGTGCGCGTCCTCTCGTGGCTGTTCCGCCGGCTGTTTCTGGAAAAGCTGAAGGCGGCGTTCGACGCTGGCAGGTTGGCCTTCTTCGGCACGCTCGCCGGGCTCGCCGCCGCGCCCTTCTTCGCCCGCCGCCTGAGCGACCTGCGGCGCGCTGAGTGGGTCGTCTACAGCAAGCGCCCCTTCGCCGGCCCCGCCGCGGTCCTGGCCTATCTCGGGCGCTACACGTACCGCATCGCGATCTCGAACAGCCGGCTGATCGAGATGACGGATGACCGCGTCCGCTTCCGCTGGCGCGATTATCGTCATCACGACAAGAGCAAGGTGATGACCCTGGCGGCCGACGAATTCATCCGGCGCTTCCTGCTGCACACCCTGCCGGACGGGTTTCATCACATTCGCCATTACGGCTTTCTCGGCAATCGTCATCGGGCCCAGAAACTCGCCCTTTGCCGGGAGCTGCTGGCGGTCGCGCTCGTCGCGCCGCACGGGAATGATGACGAGGCTGAGCAGCTTCGGGACCGCACCTTCGATCTCTGTCCCTGTTGCGGTGGGTGCATGGTGGTGGTCGGCCCGCTTCCGCGATCGCGGCCGGTCAATTCCTCGGCATGGCACGACAGCTCATGAACGCCGCGATCTCGATCGACACGCTCGCCATTTTCGCCGTCGGCGCCGACGAGGGACGAGGGATCGTGCGTCATGCTGTCCCCGCTCCACCACATTCGCCGGCACCCGGCGCGCGGTCTCGGCGGTGCATTCGTCAAGGACCCTCCGGCGAGGCGATTCCGGTGACGGCGCCGCTTTCTCCCGGTCTCCGAACAACCTTCTCGCTGCCGACGTGTGGGTCCTATTCCCCATAGTCCGAGCGGCTGCCCGC
Source organism: uncultured Alphaproteobacteria bacterium (assembly GCA_963755435.1). Classification (GTDB taxonomy): domain Bacteria; phylum Pseudomonadota; class Alphaproteobacteria; order ATCC43930; family CGMCC-115725; genus AP-15. The sequence continues at coordinate 363,273 of CAVWJX010000003.1, read as the reverse complement.
GATTTAGCTCAACCCGGTTTCAATGAGGTCGCGCTACGCGTCCGTCATCCGCCGCCTGAGCCGCGCGAACTCACAGAAACCTTAAGGTTATCAGCAAACGAATTCGGAAGCTCACCCATGCCGTCAAGATCCGCGTTACGGGGAAATATAAACCACTCTCCGAATCACCAAACTCCCTGATCATTCGGTCAGATGGTCAAATCTATAAGCTCGATCGATTGCGGCTGCGCGATCTTGCGGCGCTCACGACGAATTCCACCTCGCGGCCACCGTCCAGAACCTGCGCAAGCTCGCGAAACTCGTCCGGCCCATTACAACTTGCCGACCGGCCGCGCCGCTGACTCCTCCACACCGGCGCCGCGACAGCGGCGATTGCGGCCGACTTGGCGCTAGCTATGCGCTTGCTAGGAAGATCATGCCGCACCCAGAGTGTGACCATAAGTTATTGAAATAATGGTCGGAGTGAGAGGATTTGAACCTCCGGCCCCTGCCTCCCGAAAGCAGTGCTCTACCAGGCTGAGCTACACTCCGCCGACCGGAGGCGGTCTATAGCGCCAACCTCCTCGGCGCGCAAGGCGGGGCTGGAGCACCGCCGCTCGCAAGCGCCCACCGACCGTCAGAAGCTGCGGTCGCCGGCGAAGGCGGCGGCATCGATCAGGGCACGGCGCTCGGGCCCATCGCCGAACGGCGCCAACGCCTCGATCGCGGCGTCGGCATAGGTGCGCGCCCGCGACAGCGTCTCGGCCAGGGCGCCGCGGCGCTCGACCAGCACGATCGCGCGCTCCAGATCCTCCGGCTGCTGATCCATCTCCTCGATGGTTCGCCGCCAGAACGCGCGCTCTTCCTCATCGCCGCGGGCGAAGGCGAGGAGGACCGGCAGGGTGACCTTGCCGTCGCGGAAATCGTCGCCGACGCTCTTGCCGAGCTCGGCCTGATGCGCCGAGAAGTCGAGCATGTCGTCGACCAGCTGAAACGCGGTGCCGAGATTGCGGCCAAAGCGGTCGAGTGTTTCTTCGTGCTGCGGGCGCTCGGCCAGCACCGCGCCGATGCGGCTCGCCGCCGCGAACAATTCCGCGGTCTTGGCCTGGATGACGCCGAGATAGTCGGCCTCGGTCGTCGTCGTGTCACTGGTGGTCATCAGCTGCATGACCTCGCCCTCGGCGATGATCGCCGAGGCGCGCGACAGGATATCGAGGATCCGCAGGGAGCCGTCGGCGACCATCAGCTCGAACGCCCGGCTGAACAGAAAGTCGCCGACCAGGACGGCCGGCTTGTTGCCCCACACCGCGTTCGCGGTGTCGCGGCCGCGGCGCAGCTCGCTGGCATCGACCACGTCGTCGTGCAGCAGGGTCGCTGTGTGGATGAACTCGACCGCGGCGGCGAGTGCCACGTGGCGGTCGCCGCGATAGCCACACAGCCGCGCGCAGCCCAAGGTCAGCATCGGCCGCAGCCGCTTGCCGCCACCGGCGACGATATGGCCGGCGAGCTGCGGGATCAGCGCGACCGGGCTGTGCATGCGCTCGACGATCAGCCGGTTGACGCGTTCGAGGTCGCCGTGCAACAGCTGCAAGAGCGGGTCGAGCGAGGGCTTGCGGCCTGCCTGCACGCGATCGACACCCGCCACCAGCGCCTCTCTCCATTCCCAAATGCCCACGCTGGGGGCCGATCAGAAGCCCGATCAGCTTGACGCGCGTAAACCCGAATGAGCATAGAATGACAACGACAGCGGTCAAGAGCCGCACCACCTGGGCCGAGCCGATGCGCTGCGGATATTTTTCCTGATGAAAGAGTTGTTGCGCACCAACGATGCCGTGCGCCTGTCCTTCGTGCAGTCGCTGCTCAAGGATTCGCGGATCGAGAGCCTGGTGCTCGACCAGCACACCAGCCTCGTCGAGGGCAGCATCGGAGCGATCCCGCGCCGGCTGATGGTGGCCGATCAGGATTTTGGCCGCGCCCGCGCCCTCTTGGCGGCGGCCGGCGAAGGCGCCGGGTGAGCGAATTGAGCGCCGTGCAGCCGGCCTTCACCGAGGATCGCCTGCTCGGCGGCCGGGTTCGGCTGCGCCAGCCGAAGGAGGGCTACCGGGTCGCGATCGACCCGATCTTTCTGGCTGCCGCGGTGCCGGCCGAGCCGCATCAGCTGGTGCTCGATGTCGGCTGCGGGGCCGGGGCGGCGATGCTGTGCGTGGCCGCCCGGGTGCCGCATCTGCGCGTCGTCGGCCTCGAAATGCAGCGCGATCTGGTTCGGCTGGCCGGCGACAACGCGATCCTCAACGCCATGGAGGCCCGCGTCTCGGTGATGATCGGCGATCTGTTGCGGCCGCCGCCGCGACTGTCGCCGGGCGCCTTCGACCATGTCATGACCAATCCGCCCTATCACGAACCCGGCCGCGCCAGCCCATCGGCGAACCTGGGCAAGACCCGTGCGACGATCGAAGGCGACGCCGATCTTGCCGCCTGGGTGCGGTTCTGTCTGGCGATGGTGCGGCCAAAAGGCACGGTTACCTTCATCCATCGCGCCGACCGCATCGATGCGCTCCTCGGCGAGATCGCCGGGCGGGCCGGCGAAGTCGTGATCTTTCCGCTGTGGCCGGGCGAAGACCGGCCGGCCAGCCGCGTCCTGGTGCGCGCGCGCAAGCAGGTGGCCGGCCCGGCGCGGCTCGCCGCCGGGCTGGTGCTGCATCGGCCCGATGGCCGGCCGACCGATCGCGCCGAGGGCGTGTTGCGCGAGGGTCGGGGGATCGAGCTCTGAGCCGCGGCCGCACCCGGTCCCGTGGTCTTGCCGGGCGCCGCTCCCCATTTCTCTTCCGATGAGCATTCGCGACCATCTCGACATCGAGCGGCTATGGCGGCGCGGGCCGGTGGTGCCGGTCGTGCGCTTCGAGGGCGTCATCATGCCGCGCGCCCGGCGCAACGGGATTTCGCTCGCCAGCCATGGCCGGGCGATCGAGCGGGCATTCAACCTTCGCGGCGCCGTGGCCATTGCCATCGTCATCAATTCCCCCGGCGGCGCGCCGGTGCAGTCGGCGCTGCTGTTCCGCCGCATCCGCCAGCTCGCCGAGGAAAAGGCGCTCCCGGTCATCGCCTTTGCCGAGGACGTGGCGGCTTCGGGTGGCTATTGGCTGGCTCTCGCCGGCGACGAAATCTTTGTCGAGGAGACGTCGCTGGTCGGTTCGATCGGGGTTATCAGCGCCGGGTTCGGCCTCGGCGAACTGATCAAGCGGCTCGGCATCGAGCGACGCCTCTACACTGCCGGCACCCACAAATCGCTGCTCGACCCGTTCCTGCCGGTGGACCCAGACGATGTCGAACGCCTGACCGGCTTGCAGCAGGACATCCACCGCGCCTTCAAGGAGCATGTGCGCCGCCGCCGTGGCGGCCGGATCAATCAAGACGACGAGAGCCTCTTTAACGGCGACGTTTTGACCGGCCATATGGCGGCCGAGCGCGGGCTGATCGACGGCATCGGCGAATTGCGCGCGGTGATGCGCCAGCGCTACGGCGACAAGGTGCGGCTGCGCCCGGTTGGCACCGAGCGGCGCCGGCCGTTCTGGGGCCGCCTGCCGTTTGGCGCCGGCGAGCCGTTGGCTGCGATCGCCGATGTCGCCGAGTGGATTGAAGCCCGAGTCATGTGGAGCCGCTACGGACTATGAGCACGGCCGTTGCCCTCGGTCGAGAGCATTTCTTGACCCGGCTCAGGGCCACCCGGTAAACCTCGCCGATGTTCGAGTTGCCGAAGCTCGTCGTGATCATCCTGGTGTTTGCCGCGGTGTGGATCGGCTATCGCTGGCTGAACGGCCCGGCCCGCCAGGTGCCGCGACGACGCGGACCGCAGCCGCGCCCGCGCCAGGCAATCGAGGCCGAGGATCTGGTGGCCTGCGGCGCGTGCGGCGCCTATGTCGCGGTGCGGGCGCCGGGGTGCGGCCGGCCAGACTGCCCGCGGCCGCGCTGATCGCGACATTTCCGAGGCCCCCCGGTGAGCTTTCAATCGGTAATTTTCGCGCTGCAAAATTATTGGGCGGCCCAGGGCTGCGTCATTCTGCAGCCCTATGATGTCGAGGTCGGCGCCGGCACCTTTCATCCGGCGACGGCATTGCGCGCCCTCGGCCCCGAACCGTGGCGGGCCGCCTATGTCCAGCCCTCGCGCCGGCCGACCGACGGCCGCTATGGCGAGAACCCGAACCGACTGCAGCAACACTACCAGCTTCAGGTGATCCTGAAGCCGGCGCCGCGCGAAAGCCAACAGCTGTATCTCGCCAGCCTCGCGGCGATCGGCATCGATGCCCATAAGCACGACATCCGCTTTGTCGAGGATGATTGGGAAAGCCCGACCTTGGGCGCCTGGGGGCTCGGCTGGGAAGTCTGGCTCGACGGCATGGAGGTCAGCCAGTTCACCTATTTCCAGCAGGTCGGCGGCATCGAATGCGATCCGGTCTCGACCGAATTGACCTATGGCCTCGAACGGCTCGCGATGTACGTCGAAGGCGTCGAGAGCGTCTTCGACCTCGATTACAACGGCGTCGCCGGAGCCGGCCGGATCACCTATGGCGACGTGTTCAAGCGGGCCGAGCGGGAATTTTCGGCCTACAATTTCGAGTTCGCCGACACCGCGATGCTGGTCCGACATTTCGCCGACGCCGAGCGGGAATGCGGCGCCGTGCTCGCCAACGGCGCAAATCGCCGCGGCCTGGCCCTGCCGGCCTATGACCAGTGCCTGAAGGCGAGCCATCTGTTCAATCTGCTCGATGCGCGCGGTGCGATCAGCGTGACCGAACGCGCCGCCTATATCCTGCGCGTGCGGGCATTGGCCAAGAGCTGCTGCGAGGCCTGGCTCGCCGGAACGGCGGGTTGAGATGGGCGAACTGCTGCTCGAGCTCTTGTCGGAGGAAATCCCGGCGCGGATGCAGCGCCGCGCGATCGAGGATCTAACCGGGCTGGTGCGCGACAAGCTCGCCGCGGCCGAAATCCCGGCCTCGGGTCTGCGTGGCTATGTGACGCCACGCCGGCTGGCGATAGTCGCCGAGGGCATCCCGGCGACCCAGCCCGACCGCAGCGAGGAGCGCCGCGGCCCGCGGGTCGGCGCACCGCAACCGGCGCTCGACGGCTTTCTGCGCTCGGCCGGGCTCCGCTCGATCGAGGAATGCGAGATCCGCGACACCGGCCGCGGCGAATTCTATTTCGCGGTGATCGGGCGCAACGGCCGGTCCTCGGCCGCCGTGCTGCCCGAGCTGATCAAGGCGGCGATCGTCGAGCTGCCCTGGCCGAAATCGATGCGCTGGCCGGGCTCGCCGTTGCGCTGGGTGCGGCCGCTGACCTCGATCATCTGCCTCTACGACGGCGAAGTCCTTGCCGCTGGCGCTCGAGGGCGTGCCGGTCGGCCGCACCACGGCCGGCCACCGCTTTCTGGCGCCGGGCGAAATCCGCGTCGCCGGCGCCGCGGAATACGTCGAGCGGCTGGCGCATGCCTCGGTCATTCTCGACCAGGACCGGCGCAAGGAGATGATCCGCGCCGACCTCGACCGGCGGGCGGCAGCGCTCGGGGTCGCGGTCAAGCCCGACCCGGGCCTGCTCGACGAGGTCGCCGGCCTCGCCGAATTTCCGGTCGTGCTGGCGGGCGCGATCGACGCCGATTTCGTGCGGCCGTTGCCCGAGGGTTTGCCGCCCGAAGTCCTGCAGACCGCGATGCGCGTGCACCAGAAATACTTTTCCTGTGTGCATCCGGACGGCGGATCTGCCGCGCATTTCCTGTTCGTCGCCAACAATCTCGCCGAGGATGGCGGCAAGGCCATCGTCGCCGGCAACGAGCGCGTGTTGCGTGCCCGCCTCGCCGACGCCCGCTTCTTCTGGGATCAGGACCGCAAGATCCGCCTCGAAGACCGCGTCGAGGCGCTGAAAGGCCGCGTCTACCACGCCAAGCTCGGCAGCGTGTACGACAAGGTTATGCGGGTGGAGAAGCTGGCGGTGTTTTTTGCCGAACAACTCGACACCACCGTCGCCCCAGCCCAGGGCCTGCCCCCCGCCCAAACAGGGGTTAACGACTGCACGTCGCCTTCGCTGGGTTCCCGCTTTCGCGGGAATGACGAAGGAGAGTTGAGCCGACTGGCGCAGCGCGCGGCGCGTCTCGTCAAGGCGGATCTGTCGACCGGCATGGTCGGCGAATTCCCCGAGTTGCAAGGGATCATGGGGCGCTATTACGCGCTCAATGATCGGGAGGAAGAGCCGGTCGCCGACGCAATTGCCGACCACTACCGGCCGCTTGGTCCCAGCGATGATTGCCCGACCAAGCCGGTCAGCGTGATCACCGCCCTCGCCGACAAGATCGACACGCTCGTCGCCTTTTTCGCGATTGGCGAAAAGCCGACGGGATCCAGGGACCCGTTCGCGTTGCGCCGGGCGGCTCAGGGCGTGATCCGAATCATTCTCGAGAACCGGCTGCGTCTGCCTTTAGCGAACGCTTTCGCCGTCGCTCGGAGCGGCGCCGGCATCCCCCCGATCGCCGATCAGGGTGAGGTTGCGGCCATCATCATCGAATTGCTCGCATTCATCGCCGATCGGCTCAAAGTGCATTTGCGCGACCGCGGAGTGCGCCATGACCTGATCGCCGCCGGCTTTGCGCAGCTCGGCGCAGCGGATATTCCATACACCGGCGGATACGAGGACGACCTCATACGCCTTATGGCTCGCGTTCGCGCCCTCGCCGCATTCGTCGCTTCAGAGGATGGGGCCAATCTGCTCATTGCGTACCGCCGAGCCTCCAACATCGTCCGCATCGAGGACCAGAGAGAAGGAGGTCATGTTCGCCGCACCGACGTTGATCGATCCGTGTTGCGCCAGCCTGAAGAGATGGTGCTCGCCGCTGATCTCGACGATATCGGGGAGCGTGCCCGCCGGTTTCTTGCCGAAGAGCGGTTTGAGGAGGCGATGGCTGAATTGGCGCGGTTGCGGCAACCGGTGGACGCGTTTTTCGACAAAGTCACGGTCAACACCGATGTGCCCGAACTGAGAGAAAACCGGTTGCGGCTGCTGTCGCGGATTCGTGCAACGATGAACCAGGTGGCCGATTTTTCGCTGATCGAAGGATGAGCGAGGATAGAAGCGGCGATGGCGATGCGCCATCCGGGGCGGGTAATGGCGCCCACCGGTGCGGCATGAGCGACAAGGGCGGAGTTCTATCCGCCGCGATGCGTTAGGATCAGCAGGGCAAGGCGGTCGAGGGAAGGCGGGCAGATGACGAAATGGGTCTATGGCTTCGGCGGCGGCGCGGCCGAGGGCGGCGCCCAGATGCGCGAGCTGCTCGGCGGTAAGGGTGCGGGTCTCGCCGAGATGAGCGATCTCGGGCTGCCGGTGCCGCCCGGCTTTACGATCACGACCGAGGTGTGCACCTGGTTTTATGCCAACGGCAAAACCTATCCGCCCGATCTCGAGGCGCAGGTCGCCGATGGCCTCGCCGTGGTCGAGCGGGCGCTCGGTGCGCGCTTTGGCGACGCCGACAACCCGCTGTTGGTTTCGGTCCGCTCCGGCGCGCGGGTGTCGATGCCGGGGATGATGGATACCGTTCTCAACCTTGGGCTAAACGACCGGGCGGTCGAGGGCTTGGCCGGCAAGAGCGAGGATGAGCGCTTTGCCTATGACAGCTATCGCCGCTTCATCCAGATGTACGGCCAGGTCGTGCTCGGCATCGAGCACCACCATTTCGAGGAGCTCATCGAAAACTACAAGCTTGAAACCGGGCAGACGCTCGACACCGACCTCTCCGCCGAGGATTGGAAGGTCGTGGTCGCCGGCTTCAAGGACGTGGTCGAGCAGGAAACCGGCCATCCCTTTCCGCAGCAGCCCAAGGACCAGCTGTGGGGCGCCATCGGTGCGGTGTTCGGCTCGTGGATGAACCCGCGCGCGGTGACCTATCGCCGGCTGCACGAGATCCCGGCCGAGTGGGGCACCGCCGTCAATGTCCAGGCGATGGTGTTTGGCAATATGGGCGCCGATTGCGCCACCGGGGTCGCCTTCACCCGCAATCCATCGACCGGAGCGGACGAGTTTTATGGCGAGTTTCTGGCCAATGCGCAGGGCGAGGACGTGGTCGCCGGCATCCGCACCCCGCAGCACCTGACGGTGGCCGGCAAAAACGCCAACAAATCGGCACTGCCGGCGATGGAAGAGGTCATGCCCGAGATGCTGGCCGAACTCTATCGGGTGCGCCAGGTGCTCGAAGACCATTACCGCGACATGCAGGACATCGAGTTCACCGTGCAGCGCGGCAAATTGTGGATGCTGCAGACGCGCTCCGGCAAGCGCACCGCCCAGGCGGCGCTGAAGATCGCGGTGTCCTTGGTCGAGGAAGGGGTCATCGACCGCGACGAGGCGATCCGGCGGATCGAGCCGAATTCGCTCGACCAGCTCCTGCACCCGACCCTCGACCCCCGGGCCAAGACCACGATCCTGACGCGCGGTCTGCCGGCCTCGCCGGGTGCGGCTTGCGGCAAGGTCGTGTTTTCGGCCGAGGAGGCCGAATCCTTAGCGGCCCGCGGCGAGGCGGCGATCCTGGTGCGGGTCGAGACCAGCCCCGAGGACATCCACGGCATGCACGCGGCCAAGGGGATTCTGACGACCCGCGGCGGCATGACCAGCCACGCCGCGGTGGTCGCGCGCGGCATGGGGCGGCCCTGCGTCGCCGGCGCCGGCGATCTGCGCGTCGATCACGCCGGGCGCATCCTGTCGGCGCGCAACACCCTGGTCAAAGCCGGCGAGATCATCACTATCGACGGCTCGACCGGCGAAGTGATGATTGGCGAGGTGCCGACGATCCAGCCCGAGCTGTCGGGCGATTTCGCTACCCTGATGGGCTGGGCCGACGCGATCCGCGCGATGAAGGTGCGCGCCAACGCCGAGACCGCACTCGACGCCCGCACCGCCCGCCGCTTCGGCGCCGAGGGGATCGGGCTGTCGCGCACCGAGCACATGTTCTTCGAGGCCGACCGGATCGGCCCGATCCGCCGGGTGATCATGGCCGACGACGAGAGAGGGCGGCGCGCCGGGCTCGCCGAATTGCTGCCGATGCAGCGCGCCGATTTCGCCGAGATTTTTCGCATCATGAAGGGGCTGCCGGTGACGATCCGGCTGCTCGACCCGCCGTTTCACGAATTCCTGCCGAAGACCGACGCCGAATTCGACGAGATGGCGCGGCTGACCGGCCGCGACGTGGCCCAGATCCGGCATCGCGCGCTCGCCTTGCACGAATCGAACCCGATGCTGGGCCATCGCGGCTGCCGCCTCGGCATCACCTATCCGGAAATCTACGAGATGCAGGCGACCGCGATTTTCGAAGCGGCCGCGATGGTGATCAAAGAGATCGGCAAGGGCGTCGAGCCTGAGATCATGGTGCCGCTGATCTCGACCCGGAAGGAGTTCGATATCCTGAAGGCGCTGATCGACGAGGTCGGCAAAACCGTCATGGAGCGGGCCGGGGTCGAGGTGCCCTATCTGGTCGGCACCATGATCGAGCTGCCGCGCGCCGCCCTGCGCGCCGCCGACATCGCCGAAACCGCCGAATTTTTCAGCTTTGGCACCAACGATTTGACGCAGACCGTGTACGGGCTGTCGCGCGACGATTCGGCGAGCTTTCTCGGCGTCTATCAGCGGCTCGGCATCATCGAGCACGACCCGTTCATCACCCTCGACACCGAGGGCGTCGGCGAACTCGTGCGCATTGCCGCCGAGCGCGGCCGCAGCACCCGGCCCGGGCTGAAGCTCGGCATCTGCGGCGAGCATGGCGGCGATCCCGCCTCGGTCCGCTTCTGCCACGCGGTCGGGCTCGATTATGTGTCCTGCTCGCCGTACCGGGTGCCGATCGCCCGCCTCGCCGCGGCCCAGGCGGCGCTTGCCGGCGAGCGCCGGAACACGATGGCTTGACCGGGTGGGAGCGCGGCCTGCGGTTGGCCCTGCCGGGGCTGCTGACGGTATTCGCCACCGCCGCTGCCGCCGCCTCGCCGGCGCCATCGGGTCCGGTGCAGCTGCTGCCGCTGCCTAATGTTCAGCCGTTCACCGCCCCGGCGCCGCTCGCCCCGCCGATCAATCCGGGCTATGCCGCAGCCCCGCCGAACGGCCTGTCACCGGTGCTTACCCGGCCCGGGCCGGTCTATCAATTGCCGGCGCCGGCGAGCCCCGCCTACCCGTCGCCGCAGCTGCCGGGGCCGATCGATCAGCAGAAGATGCAGGCCTACCGCAACTATCTCCATGGCTCGCAGTGGCAGCTTCAGCGGCAGGGCGTCAGCCCGGACAGCGAACGCAGCCGCGAGATCCAGCAGCAGCTGCACGCTGCCCGATTCGCAGTGACGACGTCGCCGAGCACAGGCGGCGCGCCCCCTGAAGCCGTCATGGCCGGACTTGTTCCGGCCATCCACGCGCCCTGGTCGGGGTCGCAGAGCGGCGTGGATCACCGGGACGAGCCCGGTGATAACAATTAAAAGCAGAGAAGTTGCGCCTTACTGCAACCGAACTGGTTAAACCGGACAGTCGTCGATCAAGTCCGGCCAAGACGAACGGAGTACGAGAATCTGGCTTGCGTGGATAGGGTTGAACGCGAGGCTATCCCTCCTCGCCGGCTTGGGGGAAACGCAGCCAATCCGGCGTCTGCGGGATGATCGTCGCGTTTCCTGCGGCGAGTGACTTGCCGGCGCGCACCGCGTCGATCCGCAGCAACGCGAGCCCACGCCCGGTGCGGCTCGATCGCATTTCGCCGACCTCGCGGCCATTGGCGGTGACGACCGTGCCCGGTTCGGGTATGGGGCCGTCGATCGCGACCGGCACCAGCCGGCGTTTGACCAGGCCGCGGTATTTGGTGCGGGCGGTCAATTCCTGGCCGATATAGCAGCCCTTGTTCCAGTCGACGCCGTTCAACTCGTCGAAGCCGGCTTCGAGCAGGATCGATTTTTCCAGCACCAGGTCGCGGCTGCCGTCCGGAACTCCGAGGCTGAGGCGCAGATCGTCGTAGGCCGCCGGGCTGGCTTCAATCAACCCCGCTTCGAGGAGCACCGATCGCGCGCTCTCGCCCGGCAGGATGCAGCGTGCGCCGAGCGCCGCCAGCCGCGGGTCGGCCAGGGTAACGCCCCCGGCAAAAGCCCGCGCCGAGCCGGGTTCGCCATCGAGGCCCAGCAGGGCGAATGCGCCGTCGCCGAAAACCGCGGCCACGGCAAGCTCGGGCCGCTCCTCCAGCGCCACCTTGGCGCGCAGCCGATAGACCGACAGCCGCCGCTTCAGATCGGCGAGGCGCCGGGCCTCGGCGTCGAGCAGGATCGTCGCGTCTCCGCTGCTGACCCCGATGGCCTCGACCATGATAAAGTCGTGCAGGTATTTTCCCTGCGCCGTCAGCAACGCGGCGTAGCGGGCCCGCTCGGGACCGACCTTGTCGACATCGTTGGAGACGAGGCCCTGCAGAAAGGCGCGGCGGTCGGGGCCGCCGACGGCGAGGATGCCGCGGTCGTCGAGCAGCGCAAAGCAGGCGTCGGCCATGGCTCGCCAGAATGGTTGCGGCGGGCTAGAGGTAGGCGGGGCGCGCCGGCTTGGCAAGCTCGGGGTGCGGGATATGAGGTGGGCCGGACCGACCAGGATGGATATCCTCTTTGTCACCGCGACACGCATCGGCGACGCCGTGCTGTCGACCGGTCTCGTCGCCCACCTGATCGAGCGCTTTCCCGGCGCGCGGCTAACGATCGCCGCCGGGCCGGTGGCGGCGCCGTTGTTCGAGGCGGTGCCCGGATGCGAGCGGGTGCTGATCGTCGAAAAGCGGCGCTGGTCGCTGCATTGGCTGCCGCTCTACCGTGCGGTTGCCGCCCGGCGCTGGGACCTCGTCGTCGATCTGCGCGGCTCGGCCCTCGCTTGGCTGCTGCGCGCCGGCGAGCGCCGGGTGATGGCCAAGGGCGACGCGAACCAGCACCGCGTGCGCCAGCTCGGGCGCCTCTTTGACCTCGAGCCGCCGCCGGCTCCGTTGCTGTGGACCGCACCGCATCACGAGCGCGCCGCCGCGGCACTGCTTCCATCCGGCGGCCCGGTGCTGGCGATCGGCCCTGCCGCTAACTGGCGCGGCAAGCAATGGCGCGCCGAACGCTTTGCCGAACTGGCGCTGCGGCTGACCCGAAGCAACGGGCCGTTGCCGGGAGCACCGGTCGCGGTGCTGGCCGCCGGCCATGAGCGCGGGCAGGCCCTGCCGCTGCTCGATGCGCTCGCTGCCGATCGCCGGATCGATCTGGTCGGGCGGGTCGATCTGTTGACCGCGGCCGCGGTCCTGCGCCGCTGCGCCCTGTTCATCGGCAACGACACCGGGCTGATGCACATCGCCGCCGCCTGCGGCACGCCGACCCTGGGCCTGTTCGGGCCGAGCCCGAGCCGCCAATATGCACCCTGGGGGCCGCACACCGCCTTCGTTTCGTCGATCGATCCGCCGGAAGAAATGTTCGGCCTCGGTTTTGACCATCGCACCACCGACACCCTGATGGACGGGCTCTCGGTCGCTGCCGCCGAGGCTGCGGCGCGCCAGCTGTGGAGCCGGGTCGCGAGCGCCGCGGCGTGAACCCGATACGCCTCTCGGCCCTCGTCGTCGCCCATGACGAGGAGGCTCAGCTGGCCCAATGTCTCGCCTGCCTCGGGTTTGCCGACGAGATCGTCGTCGTGCTCGACCGCTGCCGCGACCGCTCGCGCGACATTGCGCTGGGCTTTACCGATCGCCTGGTCGAGGGCGCGTGGGAACGCGAGGGGCCGCGCCGGCATGCCGGGATCGACGCCTGCCGCGGCGAGTGGATCTTCGAGGTCGATGCCGATGAGCGCGTGACCCCGGAGCTGGCCGCGGAAATCGGGCGGGTGGTCGCCGCCTCGCCGGCGGCATGGCATCTGGTCCCGGTCGATAATTTCATTGGTGCGCGGCTGGTACGCTGGGGCTGGGGGGCGTCTTTCGGGCGGTCGGCGCATGCGGCACTCTATCGTAGCGGCGCCAAGCGATGGGGCGACCAGCGGGTCCATCCCGCGGTGTCGCTGTCGGGCGAAACGGGTGCCACGCTATCGGCGCCGATCCGGCATTATGTCGACCGCGACATCTCCGACATGCTGCGTCGGCTCGATCGCTATACCAGCGCGCGGGCGCAGGATTTGCGCGACAGCGGCGACATCGGCAGCTACGGCCGCAATTTGCGCCGCATCCCGTCGCGTTTCTGGAAATGCTATATCGGGCGCAAGGGCTATCGCGAGGGACAGTGGGGCTTTGTCATCGCCTTGTGCGCCGCGCTCTACCCGATTCTCTCCTATCTGAAGGCGCGGCTCGAAAGCCCGGCCGGCAGTGGCGCGGGAGAGAACCGCGTTCCGGCGAAGGATTTCTGCGATGACCCGCCTTTGTGCCGGCCATCCACGCATGCCGCTGCTCCCGAATCAGATGTGGGTCACCGGGACAAGGCCGGTGACGACGCCTCGGAATCCCGACACGAAGCGCCGCCATCCGAGCATTGCTGATGGCCAGCGTGGTGATGGCCGATGACGGCATCGCCTTTGACGGGGCGATGGCCGAGAGCGCACCGCTCGGCGGCGCCGAGACCGCCTTTGTGGCGCTGGCCGAGGCGCTGGCCGGGCGCGGCCATCGGGTGGAGGTGCGCAACCGCTGCGCTGCCGCGCTGACCCACAAGGGCGTGCGCTGGGCGCCGCTATCGCAGGGGGTCCCCGAAGCCTGCGATCTCTATATCGGCAATCGCGGGCATCGGGTGATCGGCCTGGTCCGCCGGGCCGGGCGACGGCTGTTCTGGCTGCACAATCCGGCCGGCTATCTGCGCAAGCCGCGCAATCTGTGGCGGCTCGCCCGCTATCGGCCGCTGCTGATCGCGACCGGCGCCTACCACGCGGCGACGATCCCGGCGTGGCTGCCCTGCGCCGGACGCCGGATTATTCCCTACGGGGTGCTCGACGGCTTTCGCCGGGCCATGCCGCGCGAGCCGCCGCCGCCGCGGGCGATCTTCACTTCGAACCCGTTGCGCGGGCTCGACTGGCTGCTCGATTTGTGGGTCGCGCGGATCCGACCGGCGGTGCCCGGGGCCGAGTTGCACATCTATGCCGGCGCCTCGGTCTATGGCCGGGCGGCACTGCCGAAGGCGGGGCGGATGACCCAGATCCTGGCCCGCGCCGACGCGCTCGCCGCCGCCGGCGTGCGCCGCTTTGCCCCGGTCGGACACCAGGCGCTGGCGGCGGCATTGACCGGCGCGCGCGCCATGCTCTATCGCGGCGATCCCGGCGAAACGTTTTGCCTGGCCCTAGCCGAGGCGCAGGCGATGGGCGTGCCAGCGGTCGTAAAGCCCCTGGGCGCGGTTGGCGAGCGGGTTCGCGACGGGGTCAGCGGGCGGGTGGCGCCGGACGACGACGCATTTGCCGCGGCCGCGGTGGCGGCGATCGGTGATGACGCGCTGTGGCGGCGCTGGCATCTGGGCGCGCTCGAACATCAGCGCGGGCTGAGCTGGGACGCCGTGGCCGGGGATTTCGAGGCCTTGCTCCGGTGACCCGCCGGCTGCTTCAGGCGATCGCCGGGGCGCGCCATGGCGGGGCGGAAACTTTTTTCGTGCGGTTGGCGGCGGCGCTGCAACGGGCCGGCGAGGCGCAGCGGGTGCTGATCCGGCGCAATCGCGCGCGCCGGCAAAGCTTGCGCGAGGCTGGGGTGGCGCTGGCCGAGCTGCGGTTCGGTGGACCGTTCGATCTCGCTGCCCGGTTCGCCTTTCGTCGGCAGATCGAGGATTGGCGACCGGATATCGTGCTGACCTGGATGAGCCGGGCGACCCGGCTATGCCCGCGCGGCGATTTCGTGCATGTTGCCCGGCTCGGGGGGTATTACGATTTGAAATATTACCGGCGCTGCGATCACCTGATCGGCAACACCCGCGCCATCGTCGACTATGCCGTGGCCGCCGGCTGGCCGCGCGAACGGATCGATTACCTGCCGAATTTCGTGCCCGATGGGCGCGAGGCCGGCTCCCGCGGCAGCGCTGCCGGCTTGGCGCGAACGCCGCCGGTGGCGCTGGCGCTCGGCCGCCTGCATCCGAATAAGGGGTTTGCCCTGCTGCTCGCAGCACTGGCCATGACGCGCGACGTCCGCCTGACGATCGCCGGCGACGGGCCGTTGCGCCGGCCGCTCGAGCAACTGGCGGCGGATCTCGGGATCGTCGAACGGGTCCGCTTTCTTGGCTGGCGCGAGGATGTGCCGGAGCTGATGGCGGACGCCGATCTTCTCGTCTGCCCGTCTTTGCACGAGCCGTTGGGCAATATCGTGATCGAGGCGTGGTCGGCCGGGTTGCCGGTCGTCGCCACCGCCAGCGACGGACCGGCAGCACTGATCGAGGACCAGGTCAGCGGGCTTCTGGTGCCGCTTCCGGATCAGCCGGGCGGCGGGCCGTCGGCATTGGCCGAGGCGATCGAGCGCGTCGTCGCCGACCCCGGGCTGCGCTCGCGGCTCGGCGAGGCGGGCCGCCGTGCCTACGAGGCCGAGTTTACCGAGGCGGCGGTGGTCGCCTGCTATCGCCGCTTTTTCGACCGACTGGCGCCCCGATGTGCGGCATCGCCGGGCTGATGACCCGCGACGGCGCGGCGCCACCCGCGGCGCCGCTGCGGACGATGGGCGCCGCCCTGCGCCATCGCGGCCCCGACGGCGACGGCCAATACCGCAGCGGCGATGTCGGCATGGTGCAGACGAGGCTCGCGATCATCGATCTGGCGACCGGCGACCAGCCGCTTTACGAGCCGGGCGGGGCGGCACTGATCGCCAACGCCGAGATCTACAACTACATCGAGCTGCGCGAAGCCTTGCAGGCCACGCGCCCGATGGCGTTCTCGACCCAATCGGATTGCGAGCTGCCACTGCATCTCTATCGCCGTCACGGGCTCGATTTCACCCTACATCTGCGCGGCATGTACGCGTTGGCATTGCACGATCCCGGAACCGGCAGCTTGATCCTGTGCCGCGACGCGTTCGGCATCAAGCCGCTCTATTACGCCGAGACCAGTGACGGCTTTGCCTTTGCCTCCGAGCCGGGGGCGCTGATCGCGGCTGGCATCGTCGCTGCCGAGCTGGATCGCCGGGCCCGCAACGAGCTGTTGCAGATGCAGTTCACCACCGGGCGGGACACGATCTTTGCCGGGATCAGCCGGGTATTGCCGGGCGAAACGGTGGTGGTGCGCCAGGGCCGGGTCGTCGAACGGCGGCGCCGCGCGGCCTTGCCCGATCACGGCCCGCTCGCCCTCGGCGAGGACGAAGCGCTGACCCGGCTCGACGCGGCTTTTGCCACGAGCGTGCGCATCCACCAGCGCGCCGATGTGCCGTTCGGCATGTTTTTGTCGGGCGGCATCGATTCGACCGCGGTGCTGGCGATGATGGCCCGGCTCGGCGAGCGCCCGGTCAAGGCGTTCACGATCGGCTTTGCCGAGAGCGACGTCGCCGACGAGCGCGGGGCCGCACGCGCCGCAGCGCAGGCGGTGGGCGCCGAGCATGTCGAAATCGAGTTTTCCGAAGCCGATTTCTGGCGAACCTTGCCGGCAATCGTGTGTGCCGCCGACGATCCGGCCGCCGATTACGCGATGCTGCCGACCTTTGCCCTGGCCCAGGCGGCGCGCGCGGCCGGGCTCAAGGTCATTTTGTCGGGCGAAGGCGGCGACGAGCTGTTCGGCGGCTATGGCCGCTATCGCAGCGTGCTGCGGCCATGGTGGGCGGGCGGGCGGCGGCCCCGCGCGCGCGGCGTGCTCGACGATCTGGGCGTGCTGCGCGGCGAGGTCGCCGGCTGGCGCGACGGCATCGCGGCGGCCGAAGTGCATGCCCAGAGCCGCGGCCGCACCCCGCTGCAAGCGGCGCAGGCGGTCGATTGCGCCGACTGGCTGCCGAACGATCTCCTGACCAAGCTCGACCGCTGCTTGATGGCGAATAGCACTGAGGGCCGCACGCCGTTTCTCGACTCCGAGCTGGCGGCGCTGGCGTTTCGTCTGCCGGACGAGCTCAAGATCCGGCGCGGGCTCGGCAAGTGGCTGTTGCGCCGCTGGCTCGCCGAGCAAATGCCGCAAGCCCAGCCGCTCGCCCGCAAGCGCGGCTTTACCGTGCCGGTGGCGCGCTGGATCGCCCGGCGGGCCGAGACGATCGGCCCGCTCGTCGCCCGCTCGCCGGCGGTGCGCGAGCTGTGCCGGCCCGAGGCGGTCGAAACCCTATTTGCCGCCGCCGGGCAAAAGCGCGCCGGACGCGCCGCCTGGAACCTGTTGTTTTATGCGCTGTGGCACCGCCATCATATCGAGCGCGTGCCGCTGCCGCCCGATACCGCGGCAGCGTTGGCCGAAGGCTGATGAAGCTCGCGTCAGCGGCAGGCGCCCTGCCCGTCCGACCCGATGCTGCGGCGCGGTTACTCGACCAGAGCCGGCTCCTTGGGCTCAGCCGGGGCCGCGGGCCCTTCCTCGAAGGCGAAGGCGAGCGCGTCGTCTTCCGGCTTTTTGGTGACGCGCACTACTCCGCCCTTGGCCAGACGCCCGAACAGCAATTCCTCGGCGAGCGGTTTTTTGATGTGCTCCTGGATCACGCGCGCCAGCGGGCGGGCGCCGAACAACGGATCGTAGCCTTTTTCGGCGAGCCATTTGCGGGCGGCCGGGTCGAGCTCGATCGTGACGTTGCGGTCGGCCAGCTGCTCTTCCAATTGCAAGACGAACTTGTCGACCACCCGCCCGATCGTCTCGGGCGACAGTGCCGCGAATGAGATCATCGCATCGAGCCGGTTGCGGAATTCCGGCGTAAACATGCGGTTGATCGCCTCGTGGTCGTCGCCCTGCCGGATGCCGCTGCCAAAGCCGATCGCCGGTTTGGCGAGATCGGAGGCGCCAGCATTGGTCGTCATGATCAGGATGACGTTGCGGAAATCGACATTCTTGCCGTTGTGGTCGGTCAGTTTGCCGTAATCCATGACCTGCAACAGGATGTTGAACAGATCGGGATGGGCCTTTTCGATCTCGTCCAACAGCAGCACGCTGTGCGGGTGCTGGTCGATCGCGTCGGTCAAGAGCCCGCCCTGATCGAAGCCGACATAGCCGGGGGGCGCCCCGATCAGCCGCGAGACGGTGTGCCGCTCCATGTATTCCGACATGTCGAAGCGGGTGATCTCGATGCCCAGCGTGCGGGCGAGCTGGCGCGCCACCTCGGTCTTGCCGACCCCGGTCGGGCCGGAAAAGAGATAGCTGCCGATCGGCTTTTCGGCGTCGCGCAGGCCGGCGCGAGCGAGCTTGATCGCCGACACCAGGGCTTCGATCGCGCTGTCCTGGCCGAACACCATGGTCTTCAGATCGCGATCGAGATTGCGCAACACCTCGCGGTCGTCGCGCGACACGCTCTTCGGCGGGATCCGCGCCATCGTGGCGATGACCGCCTCGACCTCGCGCGCGGTGATGGTTTTGCGGCGCCGGTTTTCCGGGACCAGCATCTGGGCGGCTCCGAACTCGTCGATCACGTCGATCGCCTTGTCCGGCAATTTGCGGTCGCCGATGTAACGGTGCGACAATTCGACCGCGGCGCGCAGCGCATCGTTCGTGTAGCGCACCTTGTGGTGCCGCTCGTAGTAGGGCTTCAGGCCGCGCAGGATCTTGACCGAATCCTCGACCGTGGGCTCGTTGACGTCGATCTTTTGAAAGCGCCGGACCAGCGCCCGGTCCTTCTCGAAATAGTTGCGGTATTCCTTGTAGGTGGTCGAGCCGATGCAGCGGATGACGCCGCCGGCCAGGGCCGGCTTCAACAGGTTGGAGGCGTCCATCGCCCCGCCGCTGGTCGCCCCGGCGCCGATCACGGTATGGATTTCGTCGATGAACAGGATGGCGCCCGGGTGGGCCTCGAGTTCGGACAGGACCGCCTTCAGCCGCTCCTCGAAATCGCCGCGATAGCGGGTGCCGGCGAGCAACGCCCCCATGTCGAGAGCAAAGATCGTCGCATTGACCAGTACCTCGGGCACCTCGCGCTGGACGATGCGGCGCGCCAGCCCCTCGGCGATTGCGGTTTTGCCGACCCCAGGATCGCCGACATAGAGGGGGTTGTTCTTGGACCGCCGGCACAGGATCTGGATGGTGCGCTCGACCTCGGCCTCGCGCCCGATCAGCGGATCGATGCGGCCGCCCTTGGCCTTCTTGTTCAGATTGACGCAATAGGCGTCGAGCGCGTCATGGCTGCGCTTCTGCGACTTGTCGCCACGTTCGTCCTCCTCGGCACCCTGGACGCGGCGGGTTTCCGAACGGCCGGGCGCCTTGGCGATGCCGTGCGAGATATAGTTGACCGCGTCGAACCGGGTCATGTCCTGTTCTTGCAGGAAATAGACCGCGTGGCTCTCGCGCTCGGCGAACATCGCCACCAAGACGTTGGCGCCGGTGACCTCCTCGCGGCCCGAAGATTGGACATGGATGGCGGCGCGCTGCAGCACCCGCTGGAAGCTCGCCGTCGGCTTGGCGTCGTCCTTGTGCGCGGCGACGAGGTTGCCGAGCTCGTTGTCGACATAGGTCAACACCTCGCGGCGCAGCCGGTCGAGGTCGACACTGCAGGCGCGCAGCACCGCGACCGCATCCTGGTCCTCGGTCAAGGCCAGCAGCAAGTGTTCGAGCGTGGCGTATTCGTGGCGACGATCGTTGGCGTGGGCCAGCGCGCGATGCAGGGACTTTTCGAGATTGCGTGACAGCACTCCCGCCTTCCTTCCTTGCCTAATCCTTTTCCAGCGTACACTGCAGCGGATGCTGGTGCTGCCGGGCGAAATCCATGACCTGGGTCACCTTGGTCTCAGCCACCTCGTAGGTGTAGACCCCGCACAATCCGACCCCGCGGCGATGCACGTGCAGCATGATCCGGGTCGCTTCCTGCCGGGTTTTCGCGAAGAATCGCTCCAGAATGTGGACGACGAACTCCATCGGCGTGTAATCGTCATTCAGCATCAACACCTTGTACATAGAGGGCTTCTTCGTCTTCGGCTTGGCCTTGACGACGACGCCGGTACCCGGTCCTTCCTCGCCGCGCTTTCCGTTATCTCTCATATCAATTCGGGCCGATCGCCTTGCTCGTCTTCCGATGATATTGGCTTTCCACCGGCCCGGAAAAGCATTTTCCGTGAGCGGGTACCATGCATCGCCGAGGGTCGCGCCGCGTTCGCCTACTCCGCGCGGTACGGTCGACGCAGCAACCGATCGGTCATCGCGTCGATCGGTGCGCGGTGGTGCAACACCGCGTCGACCGCCTGGCTCAGCGGCATCTCGATCCCGAGCCTGGCAGCCAGCCCGGCGACGGCGGCCGCGGTCGCCACGCCCTCGACCACCGAGCGCCGACCGGCGAGCACCGCCTCGAGGCTCTGCCCATGGCCCAACGCCAGACCGAGAGCGTAATTGCGCGACTGCGCGGCGCTGCAGGTCAGGACCAGGTCGCCGAGGCCGGAGAGCCCGCGAAAGGTTTCCGCTTCGGCCCCGAGCGAGCGCCCGAGGCGCACCATTTCGGCCAGCCCGCGGGTGATCAGCGCGGCCCGCGCATTGTCGCCGAGACCGCGCCCGACAACGATGCCGCAGCCGATCGCCAGCACGTTCTTGACCGCGCCGCCGATTTCCGCGCCGACCGGGTCCCGCGATAGATAGGGACGGAACCGGCTGCTGCCGAGGGCGGCGATAAAGCTCTCGGCGAGAGTGGCGTCGGCGCTGGCGATGGTCACCGCGGTCGGCAGGCCGCGGGCGACCTCGACGGCGAAGCTCGGCCCGGACATGACCGCAAACGGCGACGCCGGCAACAGTTCGGCGCCGATCTGCGACATCATCGCGAGCGAGCCCGCCTCGATCCCCTTGGCGCAGTGCAGCAGCGGCAACCCCGGCGGCGCCACCCGGCGCAGGCGCTCGAGCACCGCGCGCAGGAACTGTGCCGGCACGACCAGCAGCGCGGCGTCGGCATCGGCCACCACCGCCTCGAGGTCGCCGCTGGCGCCGACCGCCGGATCGAGCGCGATGCCGGGAAGATAAAACGGATTTTCGTGCCGCTCGCCAATTGCGGTGACGATTTCGGGGTCGCGCGCCCACAGCATCGGGCTCGACCCGGCGCGCCCGGCGACGATCGCCAGCGCCGTGCCCCAGGCGCCGGCGCCGATGATCGCCAGCCGCTTCACCGGGGCGGGCCTTTGGCGGCTCGGCCGGCGGCGGGCGTGCCCCTCAGTTTCGACCGGACGATCATGCCTTGACCCCCGCACCCTTTCGCAGCGGCGCCGTGGCATCGAGCGGCCAGCGCGGGCGCGGCGCGGCGTCGAGACCGTCGACGAGACCGAGGCGCAGCCGCTCCAGCCCGGCCCAGGCGATCATCGCCGCGTTGTCGGTGCACAAGCCCGCGGGCGGGGCGACGAAACGAAGCCCGGATGAATGAGCGAGGCCGGCGAGGCGGTCACGCAGCCCGGCGTTGGCGGCGACGCCCCCGGCCACGACCAGGCTTCGGCCCGCCGGGTGCTGCCGGCGGAACCAGGCGATGGCATTGCCGGTGCGGTCGACCAGCGCCTCGCAGATGGCCAGCTCGATCGACGCCGCCAGATCGGCCCGATCGCGCGCACCCAGCGGGTCGCGCTCGAGGGCGATGCGGCGCACCGCGGTCTTCAGCCCGGAAAACGAGAAATCGCAGCCGGGCCTGCCGGCGAGCGGACGCGGCAGGCCAAAGCGTCGCGCATCTCCGCCGCGGGCGGCGCGCTCGATCGCCGGTCCGCCCGGATAGCCGAGCCCGATCAGCTTCGCGGTCTTGTCGAAGGCTTCGCCGGCGGCATCGTCGAGGGTGGTGCCGAGACGGGTGTAGCGGCCGACGCCACAGCAGGCGAGCAGCTGGCAGTGGCCACCCGAAACCAGCAGCAGGAGATAGGGAAACGCGACATCGTCGGTCAGTCGCACGCTCAGCGCATGCGCCTCGAGGTGATTGACCGCGATAAACGGCTTATCCGCGGCCCAGGCGATGCCCTTCGCCAGCATCGTGCCGACGATCAGGCCGCCGATCAGCCCCGGACCGGCGGTGGCCGCCACCGCATCGATCTCGCTCAGCTGAATTGCGGCGTCGGCGAGGGCGTGGCGCACCATGCGATCGAGACGGCCGAGATGGGCGCGCGCCGCGATCTCGGGGACGACCCCGCCGTAGGGCGCGTGCTCGACCAGCTGCGAATGCACCAAATTCGAGCAAATTCGCGACCCCAGTGGCGCTTCGGCGACGACCGCGGCGGCCGTCTCGTCGCAGCTGGTCTCGATGCCGAGGACGATCATCGGGGCGGCACCTGCGCCGGCGGGTCGATCTCCGCTTCGGGATTTGTCGGCCGCGCTCAGCCGGGCTGCGCCACCTCGTAGGTCTTCAGGGTCTTGTCGGTGGCCGCATCGATTTCGAGCAGCTTAACCGAATAGCCCCACAGCACCGCGACATGACGCAACACCGCACGGCAGCTTTTTTCGGCGAGCAGCACACCATTATGCACATAATGCGCAAGAATTAGGCAACGATCGCCGCGCAAATCGACATCGACGACCTGGATGTCGGGTTCGCGCCGCGACAGGTCGTACTGCCGCGACAGCGCCGTGCGGATTTTGCGGTAGCCGATGTCGTCATGGATCGCTTCGACCCGCAGCGCCGGCTTGGTGCTGTCGTCCGACACGTGGAACAGGCGGAACTTGCGGATCATCGCCGGGCTCAGATGCTGCAGCACGAAGCTCTCGTCGCGGTAGTTGGCCCAGGCATGGCGCAGCACGCCATAGCCGTCGCCATTACCGGCGATGTCGGGGAACCAGGCGCGGTCCTCTTCGGTCGGCTCCTCGCAGATCCGGCGGATGTCCGACATCATTGCAAAGCCGAGCGCATAAGGATTGAGGCCGCTGAACCGCGGGTCGTCGAAATCCGGCTGAAACACCACGCTCGAATGCGAATGCAGGAATTCGAGCATCGAGCCTTCGGTGATCATCCCCTTGTCGTGCAGCCGCCGCATGATCTCGTAATGGACGAAGGTGGCGCAGCCCTCGTTCATCATCTGGGTCTGTTTTTGCGGATAGAAATACTGCGCGATCAGGCGGACGATGCGGACCAACTCGCGCTGCCAGTCTTCGAGCCGGGGCGCCCGCTTTTCGATCAGGTAGAGCAGATTTTCCTCGGGCAGGCCGAGATCGCGCTTGATCTCCTGCAGCCGCGCTTCGGCCTCATCCGGGTCTTCCTTGTCCCGCCCGCTGCCGGGAACGGTGCGCCACAGATCGTTGTAGGTCGCCTCGGCATGGGCCTGCCATTCCTCGGCTCGGCGCCGCTCCTCGGCGAGGTTGGGCTTGGTGCGGTGGGCGTAGCGATTGACCCCGTGATCCTTCAGCGCGTGCGCGGCGTCGAGCACCCGCTCGACCGCCTCGACCCCGTGCCGCTCCTCGCATTTGGCGACGTAGTCGCGGGCAAAGCTGAGATAGTCGAGGATCCCGTTGGCGTCGGTCCACTGCCGAAACAGATAATTGTTCTTGAAGAAATGATTATGGCCAAAAGCGGCATGCGCCATGACCAAGGTCTGCATCGTCATGGAGTTCTCTTCCATGATGTAGCAGATGCAGGGGTTCGAATTGATCACGATTTCGTAGGCGAGGCCCTGCAGCCCCTTGCGATAGAGCGTCTCGTGAAACGCGAAGCGCTTGCCGAAGCTCCAATGCCGGTACATCAGCGGCAGGCCGACCGAGGCGTAGGCGTCGAGCATCTGCTCCGAGGTGATGACCTCGACCTGAACCGGATAGACGTCGAGACCGATTTCGTCGACGGCGATCCGCTCGATCGCGTCATAGACCTGGCGCAACGAGCCGTAATCCCAATTGGGGCCGTTGAACAGCGGCGCGGTGGCTTCGAGCCGCGACATCGGCAGCGAATGCGGTCCCGGCAGCGAACGACGCCCTATCGGAGATCGCGGCATCGGCAGGGAAGCTGTGTCAGGCACGGACGCCCCCTTTCGAAAACAATTCGTGGAAGACCGAGAAGATCTGCGACGGATCGCCGACCCGCCGCATCGCGAAATGCGGATGCGCCGGCGCTACCTCGCTGTAGGCGCGCCACAGATCGCTGTCGCGCGCGAGGCCGGTCAAGCTGCCGCCCATCCCGTCGCCGACCTCGACATAGGCGAAATACTGGCACAGCGGCAACACCTCGCCGCCCAGCAACGAGACACAGCGGCCGCTGTCCGCGCCATAATTGTCGCCGTCGGAGGCCTGGGCCGCATAGATGTTCCAGCGGTCGGTCGGATAGCGCGCGCGGGCGATCTCCAGCATCTTTTCGAGCGCCGTCGACACCACCGTGCCGCCGGTTTCCCGGCTGTAGAAAAAGGTTTCTTCGTCAACCTCTTCGGCGGTGCTGGTGTGGCGGATGAAGACCACATCGACATGGCGGTAGCGGCGAACCAGAAAGACGTGCAGCAGCATGAAGAACCGTTTGGCGAGATCCTTCATCGCCTCGGTCATCGACCCCGACACATCCATCAGGCAGAACATCACCGCCTCGGTATTGGGCCGCGGCACCCGCTCGAAGCGATTGTAGCGGACATCGATCGGGTCGATGTAGGGAATGATCTTGCTGCGGAATTCGGCCCGTTCGAGGTCGAGCGCTAGCCGCTTGACTTCGCCCTCGTCGCCGCGGGCGCGCGCCTCCTCGAGTTCGGCGCGCAACGCCTCCACCTCCCACTGCTTCGGCCGCCTGAGCGAGATCCGTCGGGCCATGCTGTTACGCATCGTGCGCCGGATGCTCAAATTGGCCGGGCTGCCGCTGACCGTGTAGCCGGCCCGCTGGAGGTCGACCGCAAACGTCTCACGCAAGCTCTTCTTGACCAGGTCGGGGAGTTCCAGATCCTCGAAAAACATATCGAGGAACTCGTCCTTCGAGAGGGTGAATTCGAAGGCGTCCTCGCCCGATCCGTCCGGGCTGCCCTGCGAGCCGCCCTGCCCCTCGCCGCCGCTCGGACGCGGGATCTCGTCGCCTCGGACATACTCCTTGTTGCCGGGGACGACGTGCTCGTTGCGCCCGGTGCGCCGGCTGTGGTTGAAGGCCGGCTCGACGATCCCGCGCATCGGGATCGCCACCTTCTCGCCATGCTCGACATCGGCGACCTTGCGCTTCCTGAGCGCGTTCTGCACGGCCGATTTGACCTCGGCGCGCGCCCGCGACAGGAAACGCTGCCGGTTGCTGAGGCTCTTGCCCTTGGGGTTGGGCCGGCGGTCGACAATGTTCATCGTCTTCCCTCCAGAGCGGGCATCGTTATCGTTGCCTATCCGGCCTTGTTGACCCGCATGTACCACTCCACGAGGCGGCGCACCTGGCGCTCGGTGTACCCGCGCGAGACCATCCGCTCGAGGAAGTCGGCGTGCTTCTTTTCGGTGTCGCTATCCTTCTTCGAGCCAAAGCTGATTACCGGCAACAGATCTTCGACCTGTGAGAACATGCGCCGCTCGATCACCTCGCGCAACTTCTCGTACGAGGTCCAGGACGGGTTGCGCCCGGCGTTGGCGGCGCGCGCGCGCAGCGCGAACTTGACGACCTCGTTGCGGAAGTCCTTGGGGTTGGCGATCCCGGCCGGCTTTTCGATCTTCGACAGCTCCTGGTTCAACAGCTCGCGGTTCATCAACTGGCCGGTGTCGGGGTCCTTGTAGTCGGAATCCTCGATCCACGCGTCGGCATAGGCGACATAGCGGTCGAACAGGTTCTGCCCGTAATCCGAATACGATTCGAGATAGGCCTTCTGGATCTCGTGGCCGATGAACTCGGCATAGCGCGGGGCCAGTTCGGCCTTGATGAAATTCAGATACTTCTTTTCGACGTCGTCCGGGAACTGCTCGCGCCAGATCGCTTGCTCGAGCACGTACATCAGGTGGACCGGGTCGGCCGCCACCTCTTGGGTATCGAAATTGAACGTGCTCGACAGCACCTTGAAGGCGAAGCGGGTCGAGATCCCGTCCATGCCCTCGTCGACCCCGGCGGCGTCGCGGTATTCCTGGCCTGACTTCGCCCGCGGATCGGTGTCCTTCAAACTCTCGCCGTCATAGACCCGCATTTTTGAATGCAGGTTCGAGTTCTCGTGCGGCTTCAAGCGCGACAGCACGCTGAAGCGCGACAGGATGTCCAGGGTCGACGGCGCGCACGCCGCGGCAGACAGCTCGCTGTTCTGCAGCAGCTTCTCGTAAATCTTGCGCTCCTCGGTGCAGCGCAGGCAATACGGCACCTTGATCACGGAAATCCGGTCGATAAAGGCCTCGTTGTTTTTGTTGTTCTTGAAGGTCTGCCATTCGGCCTCGTTCGAATGCGCCAAGACGATGCCCTGGTAGGGGATGCCGCCGATATTCTCGGAACCGACGTAGTTGCCCTCCTGGGTCGAGGTTAAGAGCGGATGCAGCATCTTGATCGGGGCCTTGAACATCTCGACGAATTCGAGCAGGCCCTGGGTGGTGCGGTTGAGCCCGCCCGAATAGGAATAAGCGTCGGGATCGTTCTGGCTGAAGAACTCGAGCTTGCGGATATCGACCTTGCCGACCAGGCTCGAAACATCCTGGTTGTTCTCGTCGCCGGGCTCGGTCTTGGCGATGCAGATCTGCTTGAGGCGCGAGGGCTGCAGGCGGACCACGGTGAATTTGGTGATGTCTCCGCCGAATTCCTCGAGCCGCTTGACCGCCCAAGGGGAGATCGTGCCGGTCAGCCGGCGCTGCGGCACCCCGTAGCGCTTCTCCAACTCCTCGCCGAGCGTCACCGGGTCGAACAGGCCAAGCGGGCTCTCAAATACCGGACTGACCTCCTTGCCGGCCTTGAGCACATAGACCGGCTCCTTTTCCATCAGCTGCTTCAGCCGTTCGGCAAGGGAGGATTTGCCGCCGCCGACCGGACCTAACAGATAGAGGATCTGCTTACGCTCTTCGAGCCCTTGCGCCGCGTGCCGGAAGAACCCGACGATGCGCTCGATGGTCTCCTCCATCCCGAAGAAATCGGCGAATTCGGGATAGATTTTGATCGTGCGATTGCTGAAGATGCGGCCGAGGCGCCCGTCTTGGCTGGTATCGACCATCGCCGGCTCGCCGATCGCGCGCAGCATGCGCTCGGCAGCGCCGGCATAATACGACGGATCGTCGGAGCATTTCCTCAGATAGTCCTCGAGGGAAAGCTCAACCTCCCGCCGGTTGTCGTACAACCTTGAGTAAAGTCCGAAAATGCCGTCATCGTCGAATCTCATGTCACACCTCAGCTAGCGCTCACGCTCGACGCCCCGTTCCAAGCGACCGCACAAGGCGAACGCCGCGCCGCGCAAACAATTCGCCGAAATCCGCATCCGGCCCAAATCGCGGCTCGGCGACCCGCGACCCTCCTTCGCCCGCCGACAGGGCAGGCGAACACAACCTTCCCTCCACGATCGTCGTCGATCGTCCATCGTTCCCCGCCTTTTCGTCGCAAGCACTATGCCAAGCTTTTGTGGCGAGAGTGCGGAGCTTGGCGGTACTCCGCGTTGGCCAGGGATCAGCCGGCCGGCCAGCCCTGTTTGATGCGCCACTTTGCGGGATTCGGACAACATGTTGTGGCCACCTTCCCAATCCCCCTCAGCATATATTGGGTCTCGGGAAATCCCAATAAAAATGTAGGTTAACATCGGCGATTGTCATCCCCGCCCGCCGCAATCACCCCGCCGAGGCCGAGGGCAGCCATCCGAAATTGCGGCGTTCTGTCGCAGTCCGGCAGCTGCCGCCCGCTGCGGCAACCGTCGCGTTTGCTACAATCGTCTCAAAGCGGGCGCCGACTGTCGCTAATGACGTTGATGACCGTTCGCGACGATTCCTGGCGGAGTCCAGGAATGTGCTGGCGGGATTTCGCGCTCTGGCCCGACCGGGGAGCCGGGCGGCACCCGACCGCATCGAGCGGGATAATCGAGCGGAATGGATAAGGCCGGCGCCGGCCCGAACCGCGCCGAGCTGCCGACCCGCCCCGCGCCGGCGCTGAGCGGCCCGCGTTTCAGCCGAGGCCGGGGCGCACCAAAAACGAGGCTTCGGTCTTGTCACGCACCTCGTCGAGTCCGACCCCAGGCGCCAGCTCGACGAGCGTCATCCCGGTATCGTCGATCGTGAACACGCCGAGATCGGTGATGACCGTGTCGACGACGCCAGCACCGGTCAGCGGCAGGGTGCAGCGGTGCAACAATTTGGGCTCGTTGCGCGCGGTGTGCTCCATCAGCACGACCACCCGCTTGACCCCGGCGACCAGGTCCATCGCGCCGCCCATGCCCTTGACCACCCGCCCCGGGATCATCCAGTTGGCGAGGTCACCGTTTTCGGCCACCTGCATCGCCCCCAGGATCGACAAATCGATATGGCCGCCGCGGATCATGCCAAAGGATTGCGCGCTGTCGAAATAGCTCGTCGTCGGCAGTTCGGTGATGGTCTGCTTGCCGGCATTGATCAGGTCCGGGTCTTCTTCGCCCTCATAGGGAAACGGCCCCATGCCGAGCATGCCGTTCTCGCTCTGCAGCTGGACCGTGATCCCGGGCGGGATGAAATTCGACACTAGGGTCGGGATGCCGATGCCGAGATTGACGTAAAAGCCGTCTTCGAGCTCGGCCGCGGCGCGGCGCGCCATCTCGTCGCGTGACCAGGCCATGTCCGGGTTCTCCTCCCTCACCCGCCGCGCTGGCGGACGGTGCGCTGCTCAATGCGCTTTTCGAACGATCTGGGGTGCACGATTCGCTTGACGAAGATGCCGGGAGTCTGGATCTGGTCGGGCTCGATCTCGCCCGGCTCGACCAGGTGCTCGACCTCCGCCACGGTGACCCGCCCGGCGGTCGCCATCACCGGGTTGAAGTTGCGTGCCGTCTTGCGGTAGACGAGATTGCCCTCGCGGTCGCCCTTCCAGGCGTGGACGATCGCCAGATCGGCGACCAGGCCGCGCTCCATCAGATAGCTCTCGCCGTCGAACTCGCGCACCTCCTTGCCCTCGGCGATCAGGGTCCCGACCCCGGTTCGGGTAAAGAACGCCGGGATGCCGGCGCCACCGGCCCGGATGCGCTCGGCCAGCGTGCCTTGCGGGTTGAATTCGAGCTCGAGCTCGCCCTTCAGATAGAGTTCGGCGAACAATTTGTTCTCGCCGACATAGGACGAGATCATCTTGCGGACCTGCCGGCTTTCGAGCAGCAGGCCGAGCCCGGCGCCGTCGATCCCGGCATTATTGGAAATGACGGTCAGCCCGCCGACGCCCGAAGCGCGGATCGCGGCGATCAGCGCTTCCGGTATGCCGCAGAGGCCGAACCCGCCGGCCATGATCGTCATGCCGTCGCGCAGCACGCCGCTCGAGCGCGGCATCCGCATCGGGGTAGACCTTGTTCATCGGCTGCTCCTCCGCCCGCTGGGCCGCTTTATTCACTTGTCGGGCGCCCGTTCCGAGCACCGGCGCGAATATTCTACAACGGCGCCGATATGTCATCCGCCTTCACCGCGGGCGAAGCGCGATCGAGCGCGGGATCGCGCGGAAGCGGCCGGCGCCGATCGGGTGGATTCGCGCAGCCGCGTGGCGGGCGCATCGCTGAACCCGCCGCCATGTAACTGACACACAACGGATGATCGAACATGTGAGGCGGGCTGGTCGGGTTTGATGGCCCTTCGCCAGGCTTTTGCCAGCAACTTGTTACGATCGTGAAAACATTGATTTTTTTGTGGGATTTAGCTGGTCCTTTGAGGGTTCGTCAGATTATGAAGCCAGCCCCGGGGAGGGTGAACCGCGACTATGTTCGTGCTCATGCGAGCAATGCCCACTACGACGCAGGCCGATGTTCAGGCCATTCTCGGA
Organism: uncultured Alphaproteobacteria bacterium; assembly: GCA_963755435.1. Lineage (GTDB taxonomy): Bacteria > Pseudomonadota > Alphaproteobacteria > ATCC43930 > CGMCC-115725 > AP-15. Next base: position 333,458 of record CAVWJX010000003.1, on the reverse strand, counting down.
ACCTGAGCTCAGCTTTGTCGCGGAAATGAAGACCGACCATATCGTAGTTGCGCCACGCGCCGATATCATCGCTCAAGGCGAAGTCGGCGGTCCGGTCTACACCTTGTTCGAAGGCTGGGCGATCCGTTACCGCCAGCTGGCGACCGGCGCTCGCCAGATCCTCGATATATTGCTGCCGGGCGACACGCTCGGGCTCGCTTCGGCGCTTGTTGGGCACGATCAATCATTCGGTTCAGGCGATCACCCCGGCGACGCTTTGCGTGCTGTCCGGCCACAATTGGCACGAGCTGTTCGCGCGCCACCCGGCGGTGGCGCTGAACCAGCTGCAGACGCGGGTCGAGGAGGAGCAGCGCAGCGATCTGCGCTTGTCCCTGCTCGGGCGCGGTAACGCCGAGCAGCGGATCGGCTACCTGATGCTCGAAACCTTCGACCGGCTGCGTCAGCGCGGCATGGTCAATGGCGGCTCGACCTGCCCGTTTCCGCTCCAGCGGCGCGATCTCGCCGACGCCGCCGGGCTGTCGCGGGTCCATGTCGCGCGCACCCTCGAACGGCTGCGCCAGGCCCGCCTGGTCGAAATCCAGGATGGTGTCCTGGTGCTGTTCGACCGGGCTCGGCTCGCCGAGATTGTCGGCTACCTCCCGCTGCGCCCCTCGGTCGGCAAGAGAGCCATTCTGTAGCGACCTCACCCGCCTTACCCCCTGCGGCCGGCACCCGTTGCATGTTTCGCGGCGGTCGCGCCGTGCGCGCGACCAGTTCCTCCAGCTGGCTCAACCGGAACGGCTTGGACAGAAACGCCGCCGGCGGCGCATCTTCTCGCCGTAGCGCAGATCGCCCGAGGTCAGGATCGCCGGGATCCCCGAGGCTCGAAGCGTGCGCGGCCAACGAATCTCCCCTGCTCGCCGCTCAACACGCAATCGATGATCAACAGATCGATCGTCTCGTCGCGCGAGCAGCGGCCGCGCCTCCGGAGCCGAGGCGGCCGAGAGAACCCGGTGGCCGCCGTCGCGCAGAAACTCGCAGACGATCTCGCGCACCTCGCTATTGTCGTCCACCACCAGAATGCAGGGCATGCCCGGCTCCAGCTCGAATTTGAAAGATACATAAGTTACCTCCATACGGCCTGGATTCCAAGCAGTCGGTTACACAGCGCAGCAAAATCGCGACTAAGATTGGATAAGTGCACATCGCCCGGGACATTCCCGACCCGTTCCGGTGCGCAAACGATTAGCGAGAAAATTCTTGCATCGGTCCCGCCCGCATCCGACATTGGCGCGAGGCTGGGGTGCCGCTCGGCCGGGCTTCGAGAGCGCGGCGGCAGCGGCTGAGATGAGACCCAATGAACCTGGCCGGGCATGCCCGGCGAAGGGAGTCCGTGATTACCGCGCCCACCGTCGCTTTGCCGCAGCGCCCGAAAACCGCCGTCATCGGCGCCGGGGTCATCGGGCTGGGGATCGCCTGGCGCTTGGCCGAGGCGGGCTGCGCCGTTACCGTCTATGACCGCGGCGAAGCCGGCCATGGCGCCAGCTGGGCCGCGGCCGGCATGCTCGCCGCGGCGGTCGAGACCGAACCCGGCGAAGAGCCGCTGCTGGCATTGGCCCTGGAAAGCCAGCGCCGGTGGCCGGATTTCGCCCGCGCGCTCGAAGCCGCCTCCGGGATCGCGATCGGCTACCGCGACGAGGGCACGATGGTCGTCGCCCTCAGCCGCGACGACGCCGAGCAGCTGCGCTTTACCTATCAGTTCCAAACCGGGCTCGGCCTCGATCTCGAATGGCTGTCCGGCGCCGAGGCGCGTCGCCGCGAGCCGCATCTGCGCCCCGGCATCGCCGGCGCGGTGTCGAGCCCGCGCGACCATCAGGTCGACAATCGCCTGGTCGCCGCGGCGCTGACCGCTGGCCGCCCAGCGCGCCGGTGCGGTGCTGCATGAGCGCTGCCCGGTGCGTGAAGTCGAGATTCGCCAAGGCCGCGCCAGCGCCGTCGTCACCGACCACGGCCGCGAGGCCGCCGACATCGTCGTGCTGGCCGCCGGCGCCTGGTCGCGCGAGATCGGCGGCATTCCGCCGGCCTATCTGCCGCCGGTGCGCCCGATCAAGGGCCAGATGCTGGCGTTGCGCATGGACCCGGCGGCGCCGCTGCTGCGCCATGTGATCTGGCTGCCGCGCGGCTATCTCGTGCCGCGGCTCGATGGGCGGCTGGTGGTCGGCGGCACCGTCGAGGAGCGCGGCTTCGACGACACGGTGACCGCCGGCGGCTTGCTGGCGCTGCTCGAAGGCGCCTGGCGGGCGGTGCCGGCGATCGAGGAATTGCCGATCGCCGAGACCTGGGTCGGCTTCCGCCCGGGCTCGCGCGACGACGCGCCGATGCTGGGACCGAGCGGCATCGACGGGCTGGTGATCGCCACCGGGCATCATCGGAACGGCATCCTGCTGACCCCGGTAACGGTCGAGGCGATCAGCGCCTATGTACTGACCGGGCGGCTGACCGATAGCCTGCAGCCGTTCAGCCCCGAGCGCTTCGTCGCCGCCGCAACCTCCGTCCGGCCGGCGAGCCGCGCCCGGCCCTCGCGACCGCGGCGCGATGATGCGGCTCAAGATCAACGGCGTCGAGGAAGAGGTCGTGGCGGCGACCCTGTCGGAGTTGCTCGTCGCCCGCGGCATCGACGCCAAAGCGCGGTTTCTCGCCGTCGCGGTCAACGGCGCCGTCGTGCGCCGCGCCGAGTGGCCGGAGAAATCGCTGGCGCCGGGCGATGATGTCGAGATCGTCCGCCCGTCTCTCCGGCGGCTGAATGTTTACCGACCAGGGAAAAGCCCATGTCCGACCCGCTTGCGATCGCCGGCGCCACCCTTTCCTCGCGGCTCTTCGTCGGCACCGCCGGCTATCCGAACCAGCAGGTGCTGCTCGACTGCCTTGAAGCCAGCGCCGCCGAGATCGTCACCGTGTCGATCCGGCGGATCAGCCTCGAAGGCTATGCCGAAAGCCTGGTCGACCTGCTCGGCGGCCGTTTCCGCCTGTTGCCCAACACCGCCGGCTGCGTCACCGCGCGCGATGCGATCCTGACCGCCGAACTGGCGCGCGAGGCGCTCGAAACCGACTGGGTAAAGCTCGAATTGATCGGCGACCGCGAGCTGCTCTATCCCGATGTCGAGCAGCTGGTGCATGCCGCCGACGAATTGGTGCGCAAGGGGTTTACCGTGCTGCCCTACTGCAACGAGGACCCGGTCGCCTGCCAGAAGCTGGCCGATGTCGGCTGCGCCGCGGTGATGCCGCTGGGCTCGTTGATCGGCTCGGGCATGGGCATCGCCAACCCGGCGGCGATCGAGCTGATTTGCCGGCGCAGCCCGGTCCCGGTGGTGCTCGACGCCGGCATCGGCACCGCCTCCGATGCGGCATTGGCGATGGAGCTTGGCTGTGACGCGGTGCTGGCCAACACCGCGATCGCCAAATCGCACAATCCGGTGCGGATGGCGGCGGCAATGCGCGCCGGGGTCGAGGGCGGCCGCCTCGCCCGCCTTGCCGGGCGCATTCCCAGGCGCAGCTTCGCCGAGCCGTCGAGCCCGCAGCTCGGCCTCGTCGGCTCCTGAACCCGGCATCCAGGTTTGCCGATTGCGCCATCGTTGCAGCCGCGCACCTTGATCGAGCCGAGGTCAGCGGATTGGAGGTGGCGTCACCCCGGCCGGCAACGGCTGGCGGCCGGTGACCACGGGCGCCCCGGCTGAAGGCGCCGGGGTTATTGGCGCCGGGGGCCGACCACTCGCCGCGACCGGCGGCGCCTCGGCCTGTTCGAGCGCGGCGAGCAGGCGGTCACTGACTCTGGGATCGATCGGCAGGTGCTCGGCCGCCTCAAAGCGGATGATCGCGTCGCGAGTCTGTGGCCCGATCGCCCCGTCCGCCGGCGCCGCCTGAAAGCCCAGCCGTTGCAATGCCTGCTGCGCCGCCGCGATCGGATCGGCTATCGGACCGAGTGCGGCCGGCCGGGAGGACGCATGCTGATAAGCCAGCATCGCCTGCTCCGTCTTCGCCGACATCACGCCGTCGAGCGGACCTGGATCATAGCCGAGCCCGGCGAGCCGCGCCTGGAGCGCCGCAATCGGCCCCTCCCCGCTGTCTCCGGCGCCGAGCACCGGGCCGGTCCAGCCCAGCGCCGCCCCGAGCCCGACGGCAACAAGCCCGGCCGCAACAAGCCTCCTGCCTGCCCTCACTCTGCACCCTGCTGCAACGCGCCGCGCGGCTCGGGGCGGCCCTGCGCCGGTGCCACTTCCTCCAGCAAGCCGAGCCAGCGTTCGACCCGCTCGCGATTCTTGCCGAAATCATTGCGGCCGTAGCGCGACCGGCTGAAAAGGGCGATCCCGGAGCGGTCGGGACCGAGTGCCACGAACTCGGCCGTGACGATGTCGGGAAAGCCGAACACCGGCGAATGCTGGATGAAGACGAGCCGGCGCCCCCGGGATTGCTCCGCCACCCGCACCACCCGCGGCTCGGCGGCGATCACGCGGGTCCAGTCGTCGCGCAGCCGCCGCCATGGCAGGGCAAAGATCGGGGTCGCGAGCGCCGGATGCGCCGCACAATAGCCGGGCGGGCAGACGAGAAAGCTCGGCTGCGGCAGCGGCGGGCGCAGCATGGCGATGTCGACGCGCTCCGGCCCCGCCAAATGATTTTGCGCCGGGCGGCTCATGAACACCCGCACCGCCGCGCCGAGCGCGATTGCCGCGAGCCCAACGCCGAGCAATCCGGTCGCGATCCGGCGAGCCCGCATTCCGCACCGTCGCCGCTGCGTCCCAAGTAGAGACCCGGCCGCGACTATGCCATAAGATCGCGGCCAGCGACGAGGCGGGACGCATGGACCAGCCGACGGACCCGGAAATCATCGGAGCAGAACCGCGGCCGCAGTCGGCGGGTCCCGCTGCCGAGCGCGAGGTTGCCTGCGGCACGCGAAGCTCGCCGGCGCAGGATGCCTCGCGCTATGCGCCGGACGGCCTCGCCGATGGGATCGCGGCCCTGGCCGCCGAGCCGATATTCGCCGCGATCCTCGACCACGCCGGCCCGCCGCAGTTTCGTCGCCGGCGCAACGGGTTCGCCACCTTGCTGCACATCATCCTCGAGCAGCAGGTCTCGATCGATGCCGCGGCGGCAATGCACCGGCGGTTGAGCGGCCTCTGCCGGCCGCTCGCCCCCGAGGGCCTGTTGACCCTGGACGACGCTTCGCTGCGCGCCTGCGGCTTCAGCCGGCAGAAGATGGGCTATGCCCGCGGGCTCGCGCTTCGGGTCAGCCGCGGCGAATTCGATTTTGACCGGCTGGCTGAGGCCGATGACGAAACCGCGCGGACATTGCTGATCGCGCTCAAGGGCATCGGTGGCTGGAGCGCCGATATCTACCTGATCTTCGCCTTGGGCCGGGCGGACATCTGGCCCGCCGGCGATCTCGGCCTGCAAATTGCCGCCGGCGCGCGGCTCGGCCTCGCATCGCGGCCGGCCGAACCCGAATTGCGGCGGCTCGGCGAGGCCTGGCGGCCGTGGCGCTCGGTCGCCGCCTGTCTCTTGTGGCAATCCTATCTGCACGAGCGGGGGCGCGTGCCGCCGCTGCTGGCCGCCGAACTCTACGCCTGACCCCCGCGAACCCCGATTGACACGACCCCAACAGATGCAAACCATCCGGGCATTGTGCGTTTATTGCGGCTCGTCCGGCGCGGTCGCCGCCCCCTACCGTGCGGCGGCGAGCGAGCTTGGCACGCACCTCGGCGCGGCCGGTATCGAACTTGTCTTCGGCGGCGGCCGGGTCGGGCTGATGGGGTTGCTCGCCGATGCGGCACTGGCCGCAGGCGGCCGGGTGACCGGGATCATCCCGGCCCGCCTGCGTGACAAGGAACTCGCCCATCACGGCGTCAGCGAACTTCTGGTCGTCGGCAGCATGCACGAGCGCAAGCAGCTGATGGCCGAGCGGGCGGACGCGTTCGCGGTTCTGCCGGGCGGCATCGGCACGCTCGACGAGATGTTCGACAGCCTCAGCTGGAAGCAGCTGGGACTGCACGCCAAGCCGATTTTCCTGCTCGATATCGGAGGCTATTGGGCCGGCTTGCGCGCGCTTCTCGAGCACATTGTCGAGCGCGGCTTTGCGACGCGAAAGACCATCGAGATGATCGAGGTCGTTCCGAGCGTCTCGGCGCTGATGGCCGCTCTCGGCGAAACCGCCAGCCCGGCCGGCGGCCTCATCTCCGAATTATCCTGAGCAGTCTGAGCCCCAGAGCCAGAGGTTATCCATTGCCGCAGGACGTTGCCGGTCCTGCTGGTGCGATATCCCCGCCGATGGTGGATAAGTCGGTGCAAAATCTAGGAAGGAAGCAGCGACACTCCAGCAATTCCAATCGTTCGATCGAACTGCCTAATAAATAATCAAATAACCAACTCATTGAAATAGTTCGGTATTTTTCCAACGGTACTGTAAAACCCCGCACCTTTTGGTAACGATTCGGTAACAGTCTGAAACAACGCCGCATTTTGGCCTCGTTCCGACTTCGCCGCTGGCGCTGTGCACAATTTGCCGCGGAGCGAACCCGGAGCGAACGTCGGCTGCCGCGACGACCCGCCCCTCGCCGGGTTTTGCCGGCTTGTCGCGCCAGAGCGCGGCCTTTATCCTGACGCGCAGGCCGAGGCGCCGGCCGGCGCGCCGGGGCATGCGAGGATGGACAACCATGGCAAAACTCAAGGTGGTTCGGCCGGTCGTAGGCTCGACGGCGACGAAATGACCCGGATCATGTGGAGCTTCATCGACAGCAAGCTGATCCTGCCCTATCTCGACATCGACCTGAAATAGTACGACTTCGGGATGGAGAGCCGCGACGCCCCACGTCAGCGCGACCAGACAGCCCATAATCCCACTTGATCAACTCAGCCGAAACGGCGCGCGGAGGTGCAGCATGGCAGATCTCGAAATCGTTTGGACGAAGGTTGATGAAGCGCCTGCACTTGCCACGTTTTCCCTTCTGCCGATCGTCGAAGCCTTCGTCGGGCCGGCCGGCGTGAAGATAAAGCTGAAGGACATTTCGCTGACTGGCCGCATCATCGCCAACTTCCCCGACAAACTGACCCCAGCGCAAAAGATTAACGACGAGCTCGCCGAACTTGGCCAACTGGCGATGCGCCCCGAGGCCAACATCATCAAGCTTCCCAACATCTCCGCCTCGATCCCGCAGTTGAAGGCGGCGATCAAGGAGTTGCAGAGCAAGGGTTACGACGTGCCGGACTATCCGGACAGCGACGCGACGCCAGCGGATAAGGAAATCCGCGCCCGCTACGGCAAGGTGCTCGGCAGCGCCGTCAATCCGGTGCTGCGCGAGGGCAATTCCGACCGCCGCGCCGCCGGCGCCGTGAAGCAGTACGCGCGCAACAATCCGCATAAGATGGGCGCCTGGACCAAAGACTCGAAATCGCGCGTGGCTGCATATGTCGGGCGGCGATTTCTATGGTTCGGAAGTCGCGACGACGATTGCAGCGCCGACCAATGCCCGTATCGAGTTGGTCGGCAGCGACGGCGCGGTTACGGTGCTGAAGGCGAAGACGCCGCTTCAGACCGGCGAGATCATCGACGCGGCGGTGATGAACCGTAAGGCGTTGCGCGCCTTCTTCGCCGCGCAGATCGACGCCGCGAAGAACGACGGCGTCCTGTTCTCGCTGCACGTCAAGACAACCATGATGAAGATCTCTGATCCCATCATCTTCGGTCATAGCGTTTCCGTGTTCTTCGCCGATGTGTTCGAGAAGCATGGCGCCACGCTGACGCGCCTGGGCGTTGATCCCGACAACGGCGTGGGCGACATGCTGACCCGGATCGAAACGCTGCCGGAGGCTGAAAAGGCGGCGATCAAGGCCGATATCCAGGCCACCTACGCGAAGCAGCCTGGCCTAGCCATGGTCAATTCCGACCGGGGAATCACCAATTTGCACGTGCCGAGCGACGTGATCATCGACGCATCGATGCCGGCGATGATCCGCGAAGGCGGGCACATGTGGGGGCCTGACGGCAAGCTGCACGACGTGATCGCCGCGATCCCCGATCGTTGCTACGCGACGCTGTTCGAGGCCGTGATCGAGGACTGCAAGGCGCATGGCGCCTTCGACCCGAAGACGATGGGTTCTGTGCCGAACGTCGGGTTGATGGCCCAGCAAGCCGAGGAGTATGGCTCGCACGACAAGACGTTTGAGGTCGCCACCGGCGGAACGGTGCGCGTGGTCGCCGATGACGGCACGGTGCTGCTGTCACGGCCGGTCGAGACCGGTGACATCTTCCGGATGTGCCAGGTCAAGGACGCGCCGATCCGGGACTGGGTCAAGCTTGGGGTGCGCCGCGCGCGCCTGACCAGCACCCCGGCGGTGTTCTGGCTCGACGCCAAACGCGCGCATGACGCGCAGCTGATCGCCAAGGTCGAGACATACCTGAAGAACGAGGACACATCGGGTCTCGACATCCGCATCCTGGCGCCGGTCGAGGCGATGAAGCTCTCGCTCGACCGCATCCGCAAGGGGCTCGACACCATCTCCGTCACTGGCAATGTGCTGCGCGACTACTTGACCGATCTTTTCCCGATCATGGAGCTGGGCACGTCGGCCAAGATGCTGTCGATCGTTCCACTGCTGGCAGGCGGCGGGTTGTTCGAGACCGGGGCCGGCGGTTCGGCGCCCAGGCATGTCGAGCAGTTCCAGCGCGAAGGCTATCTGCGCTGGGATTCGCTGGGCGAGTTCCTGGCGCTTGGCGCTTCGCTCGAACATCTGGCGCAGACAAGTGGGAATAGGGACGTGCAGGTTCTGGCCGAGACACTCGATCAGGCCAATGGCAAGATCCTCGAGTACAACCGTTCGCCGGCGCGGAAGATTGGCGAACTGGATAATCGTGGCAGCCATTTCTACCTGGCGCTGTATTGGGCACAGGCGCTGGCCGGGCAGGACAACAGCCCGGCACTGGCAGCCCGCTTCAAACCGCTGGCGGAGGCGCTGGCGGCCAACGAGGCCAAGATCAATGCCGAGCTGATCGCCGCGCAGGGTAAGCCGGTGGATACCGGCGGTTATTATCTGCCCGACCCGGCTAAGACGTCGGCGGCGATGCGGCCGAGTGCGACGCTGAACGCGGCGCTCGCCGCTCTCTGACGCAGCGTCAGGTGGAGCGGCCCAGGCAGCCCGAGGATCAGAGGAGAACCGACGATGCGGCTCAGCATTCTCGACGATTACCAAGGGGTCGCGCTCGACATGGCGGACTGGTCGCCGGTCGCGGGCCGTGGTGTCGAAATCGCTGTCGAACGCCACGCCTTTGCCGATGAGGACGCGGTGGTGCGGGCACTCGCCGATTCCGAGCTGGTTGCGGCAATGCGCGAGCGCACGCCGTTTCCAAGATCGGTGGTCGACCGGCTGCCCAAGCTGAAGCTCCTAATCACGACCGGCATGCGCAACGCGTCCTTCGACATGGCGGCGCTGAAGGACCGCGGCGTCACGGTCTGTGGCACCGGCGGTCCCGGCGGCGGCAACGAGGACACTGCCGAACTCGCCTGGGGGCTGATCCTTGGTGCTGCGCGGCGCATCGCCGAGGATCATCAATTCATGCGGCTAGGCGGCTGGCAGACCCGGATCGGCCACCGCGTCGCCGGCAAGACGCTCGGCCTGTTGGGCCTCGGGCGTCTCGGCAGCGCGGTTGCCCGCGTCGGGCTCGCTTTTGGCATGAAGGCGGTCGCCTGGAGCCAGAACCTCTCCGCGGAGAAGGCGGCGGCGCAGGGCGTCGAGCGGGTCGAGAAGGATGAATTGTTCCGCCGCGCCGACATTCTCTCGGTGCATCTGGTGCTGAGCCCGCGCAGCCGCGGCCTGGTCGGCGCCCGCGAGATCGGACTGATGAAGCCGAGCGCCATTCTGGTCAACACCTCGCGCGGCCCGATCGTCGACACCGAGGCGGTCATCGCGGCGCTTAAGGCGGGCCGCCTCGCCTATGCCGGGTTCGACGTCTACGACAAGGAGCCGCTGCCGATCGACCATCCGCTGCGGACGGCGCCGAACGTGATCCTGACCCCGCATATCGGCTATGTGACCGACGAAAATTACCGCAGCTCCTACCCGCAGATCGTCGAGAACGTCGCCGCCTTTCTTGACGGCGCGCCGATCCGGGTGATCTGAACCTCGCGTCGGGCGCAATGACCGGCGACGGCCTCCGGCTGCGGCCTTCCGAGGATCGCGATATCGCGGCGATCACCGCGATCTATCGTCATCATGTGCTGCATGGGGTGGCCTCGTTCGAGGAGACCCCGCCGGGCGCGGACGAGATGGCGCGCCGGCGCGGCGAGATGGTATCTCGCGGGCTGCCTTATTTTGTGGCCGAGCGGGGCGAGCGCGTCATCGGCTATTGTTACGCAAGCCTATACCGGACCCGGTCGGCCTATCGTTTCACGATCGAGGACTCGATCTATATCGATGCCGCCGAAACCGGCCGCGGGATCGGGCGCGAATTGCTATCGGCGCTGATCGAGCGCTGCGCGGCGCAGGGCTACCGGCAGATGGTGGCGGTTATCGGCGGCAGCGACCAATGGCCGTCGATCCGGCTCCATGCGGCGCTGGGCTTTGCCCGGGTCGGCTTATTGCCGGCGGTCGGCTTCAAATTCGGCGGCTGGATCGACACTGTTTTAATGCAGCGGGCCCTCGGCGAGGGCGCCATCACGCCTGCGGAAATCGGCGCTTAGGAAAATCGAGGTGAACATGGCTGACCCGTTTGCCGATCTCGACCGGATCGAAGGCTACCACGCGCACATCTATTACGACCCCGCCACCCGGGCCCGGGCCGAGCGGCTGCGCCAAGGCATCGGCGAGCGCTTCGCCGCCAAGCTCGGCAACTGGCACGACGAGCCAGTCGGCCCGCATCCGGTCTCGATGTATCAGGTGGCCTTTGCCGCCGAGACGTTTCCGACGCTGGTGCCGTGGCTGATGCTGAACCGCGGCGGGCTCGATGTGCTGGTGCACCCGCTCTCCGGCGACAGCCTGGCCGACCACACTCGATATGCAATGTGGCTCGGCCAGGTCTTGCCGCTGCGGCTCGAAACCCTGCGCCGCGCCAGCCCCACTGGTTGACCGCCGATCCTATATTCGACCGGCCACCAGCAGCACGACGACGATGATCAGCAGGATGCCGATACCGCCGGTCGGATAGTAGCCCCAGCCGCCGCTATAGCCCCAAGTCGGCAGGGCGCCGATCAGCAGCAGCACCAGAATGACCAAAAGGATTGTGCCCAGCATCGCAAACCCGCGTTTCGTTGATCACCGCTGAGGAAACCCGCGCAACGGTGGATGAGTTCCCCGTTCGGTTTCAAAAAAACCGCGGGGTTCGCTCGTAATCCCCGGTCTTGGTCGGTTGAAATGCACCGAGAGGCGGCGCGCCGGCTACCTAGATGCGGCGCGGCCACAACCAGTGGCGGACCGGCCCGCTATCGACGTGGACAAAATCCGCACGCGGATAATAGCCGACGCCGCCGGCCCGCAGGCTGAGCGCGGCATTGCGCACCTGCTCCAGGCTGCGTCCCTCGCTGCGCAAATCGACCGCCATCCCCTTGATGTGATAGCTGTGCTTGGCGACCCCGTTGCCTCGCCGATACAGTCTTTCGTTGGTCGCGGGCGACCGGTAACCGCACAACACCAGGAACGGATCGGACGTGTCGAGGCGGTCGCGCAACATCCCGAGCACATCGAGAACGCCGGCGTTCATCGGCCGGATCTCGCCCAAATCGTGGTCGCGCAAAATCCAATTGATGTCGCGCACCGCCTCGCGGATGTAGTGGCCGTCGGCCCAATAAACCGTGCGCAGCCACTCGCCGGTGTTGACGTTGTACAGCGACACCGATCGCGGGGCGAAAGATACTGCGTCGGCGGGCTTGACCAGACCAACGGCAGTAATGGCGGCCGCGGCGCCGATAAGCCGGCGCCGGCTCAACAGTTCAGAAGCCTGCAATGGTTACTCCCCCCAATTCCCCAGGGGGGCCATAGCATCCGAAACCGCGTCGAACAACCCCGATCGGATAAAAACCGGCGGCTGCGCGGAGCCGGTTACGATTTTCTATCTATTGGTTTGGTCAATGCGTCCAAGCATCACCCTTTGCGATGGATAAGGGACGCATCCTGCGCCATCGGGCGCTCTTCAGCCCGGTTCAGATATTCCCAGATCGCCTCGTCGCGCTGATAGGGATCGCGGCGAAACGCAATCGTGCCGTCCGATTCGACCACCGCGGTGCGATAGACGATGAATACCGGCATCGGCTTTGGCAGGGCTCGACCATGCGTGCGACCGACAGCGATTGCCTTGGCGATCACCTCGGGGCTGGTTCCGAGCAGCAGGCTGGCCAGCAGCTGCGGGTTCTCGACCCGCACGCAGCCGTGGCTCATCATCCGGCTGGCGGCGCCAAAGCGCCATTTCTCCGGCGTGTCGTGCAAATACACATCGAACCCGTCGGACATTTCGAACTTGATCCGTCCGAGCGAGCTGTAGGGCCCGGCCATCTGCTCCACCCGCATCGGCCCGCGATAGCGCATGTGGTGTTCAGCCAGGTAATGGTGGTCGCGGGCCAGGCCCGGCAGGATTTCCTTTACCAGGATCGAGCGCGGCACGTTCCACGGCGGATTGAACAGGATCGCGGTGATCAGCGACTGCAGCTCCGGGGTTTGCTTGTCGACCTCGCCGATCACCACCGGCGTCGTAAACACCGGCTGGTGGTCGCGGAACAGCTGGAGCTGGGCGACCGCGGTATCAACGACGACGCGGTCGGCAGGCATGTTGCGCGGCAGCCAGCGCAACCGCTCGAGATTGACCGCGAGCAGGCGTTCGCGGCGCTGCGCCTCGGCGGCGCTTACCCGCGGCTCGTCCCAATTGCCGACGCTCGACGCGCGGCCGCCCGACGTGGCGATCGCCCGGTATTCGAGATAGGCGCGGCGCATCGTCCGGTATTCAGCCGAGGAGGGCGCGAGCCCCAGCACCGCGCGCGCCGGATCGGGTGCGGCCGCCGCCGCCGCGAGGAAGGCGACGACATCGACCGGCTCCGGCCGCAAAGCCTCGTCCGCGTTGCGATCGGCGGGCTTTACCGCACCCTCGGCCAGCGCGTCGGCATAGGAGAGAAATGCGTCGGATAGCAACAGATCGCGCTCGATCGGCGACAATCCCGCCCAATGCCCGGGCAGGAACCCGGCATGATAGGCCGCGGGATCGAGCCCCTGGTCGCGGGCGCGCAGCACCTCACCCCACAGCGCCGCCGCTGCCGCTGCATGATCGCCCCAGAATACCCGGTAGCCGTGAGCATTGTAGAAGCGGCGCAGCAGGTGCTCGCGCACCGGCTCGCCGGCCACCGCCACCCGACGCGCCGGGTCGAGCCGGTCTTCGATTTCGGTGTCGCCGGCGAACGGGGTCAGGGTCGGCGGCCCGAGGTTGGCCGACCCGGCCTGCCCGCTGGTTGCCGCCGCCGCCTCGGGCGGATCGGCAAGGGCCGGCGCAAGTGCCAACCGCGCGATTCCCAGCGCCAGCGCCCCAGCCAGTGCTAGCCTGCCGGCGCGATGCCGAACCGTGGCCGAGATCAGCACCTCACCTCGCTTTGCCGGGCTTCGGCCGGTCCATCGCACCGTCCGGACGACGGCCGTCGATCGAGTTCGCGATTGCCGACAACGTGATGCCGATACAAGTTTGTCGCGCGACGATCGAGACGAGAATACCACACCAGATCCCGCTCTGCATCCAACCTATGCGGGCAACAGCGCGGCAAGAATGAGCATGCTGGAGACAGAGGCTGAAAACCCCCTGATGGATCGGGCCGAGGGAAAACGCACTGCCGACGGCATTCTGCGCGAGATCTTTGGCTTTGCCGGCTTCCGCGGTTCCCAGCGGGCGGTGATCGAGCAGGTTGCGGCCGGCGGCGACGCGGTCGTGCTGATGCCGACCGGCGGCGGCAAGTCGCTGTGCTATCAGGTGCCGGCATTGCTGCGCCCGGGGCTCGGCGTGGTCATTTCGCCGCTGATCGCGCTGATGAAGGACCAGGTCGATTCGCTCGGCCAGTCCGGGGTGCGTGCGGCTGCGCTGAATTCGCGCCTGACCTCCAGCGAGGCGGCGGCCATCGAACACAAAGTCACCACCGGCGGCCTCGATCTCCTCTATGTCTCGCCCGAGCGGCTGGTGACGAAGCACTGCCTCGACCTCCTCGGGCGCACGCGCCTCGCCCTCTTCGCCATTGACGAGGCACATTGCATTTCGCAGTGGGGCCACGATTTCCGCCCCGAATACCAGCAATTGTCGATCCTCAAGCAACGCTTTCCGGCGGTGCCGCTGGTAGCCTTGACCGCGACCGCCGACGAGCCGACCCGGCGCGACATCATTGCCCAGCTCGGGCTCGCCGACGCCCCGGTGTTCGCCGCCGGTTATGACCGTCCGAACCTCTTCTACCGCGTCCTGGCCAAGCGCCGCCCGCTCGACCAGCTGTGGGAATTTCTCGCCGCCGAGCATCCGGACGACGCCGGCATCGTCTATTGCTTCACCCGGCGGGCGGTCGACGAGACGGCCGCCTGGCTCGGCGCGCGCGGGCGCACGGCTCTGCCTTATCACGCCGGTCTCGACAGTGCCGTGCGCGAGCGCAACCAGGAGCGCTTTCTCCGCGAGGAAAGCGTGATCGTCGCCGCAACGATCGCCTTCGGCATGGGCATCGACAAGCCCAACGTGCGTTTTGTCGCCCATCTCGACGCGCCGAAAAATCTCGAAGCCTATTACCAGGAAACCGGCCGCGCCGGGCGCGATGGGCTGCCGGCCGATGCGTGGATGACCTACGGCCTGGCCGATGCGATGAACCTGTTCCGGCTGGTCGACGGCGGCGACGCCGGCGAACGCCAGCGCCGCATCGAACGGCAGAAAATCGAGGCGCTGCTCGGCTACTGCGAGAGCGTCGCGTGCCGCCGCCAGGTGCTGCTCGGCTATTTCGGCGAGCCCGATCACCCGCCCTGCGGCAATTGCGACAATTGCCGCGAGCCGCCGGCAACCTGGGACGGGACGATCGCGGCGCAAAAGGCGCTCTCCGCGATCTACCGCACCGGGCAGCGCTTTGGCCCGCATTACCTCGTCGACCTGCTGCTCGGTGTCAACAACGAGCGGATCAGGCGCCTGGGGCACGACGGGCTGAAGACCTTCGGGGTCGGCGCCGAGCTCGACCGCCGCGGCTGGCTATCGGTCTTTCGCCAGCTGACCGCGCAAGGGCTGGTCGGGCCCGATCCCGACGGGCATGGCGGTTTGTCGTTGGCGCCGGCGGCAACGGACATCCTGCGCGGCGCCAAGAGCGTGCATTTCCGCCGCGACCCGCAGCAACAGGCACGCGAGCGGGCGCGCTCGCGGGGCGCCAAGCCGGCGCCGGTGACGGCCGATCTCGATCCGGTCGGACAGCATTTATGGGAAGCACTGCGCGCCTGGCGGCTCGACCAGGCCCGCCAGCAGCAGCTGCCGCCTTATGTGATCTTTCACGACACGACGTTGATCGAAGTCGCCCGCCGCCGGCCGGCCTCGCTCGCCACTCTTGCCGAAATTCCCGGCATTGGCGCGAGCAAGCTCGACCGCTACGGCGCCGCGGTGATCGCCGTCGTCGGCGCGGCCGAGGCATCGAAGAATTCTTCGGCTGCTTAACCGGTCGTCAACAATTTGCGCCGATCCTGCGTGCGATTTGGAACCTGGGAGAACCCGATGCGTACGCTATACACGAGATTGATCAAGGACAATGCCGGGGTCACGGCGATAGAGTACGGGCTGATCGCGGCGCTGGTCGCCGTCGTCTGCATCGCCGCCTGGAAATTGCTCGGTACCGATCTGAGCACCTCCTTTAGCCAAGTCGCCGCCAGCGTCTGATCGGCAACCGCTGCGGCCGGCGATCCCTCTCAGGGAATTTCGCGACGGCGGCGCACGCTGTCGCGAACCCTGACCCGACCTCTCGCCGAGCTCAGAGCCAACGTGGCATCCGCCGGTGCGCCTGATCGCCGCCCGGAAACCACCCGGAGCAGGTTTCGCGATGCTGTGCTCGCAGTTATTGCAAAACTCGCCGGCGCGGAGACCGGCGTCACCGCCATCGAATACGCCTGCATTGCAGGATTGGTGGCGATGGCCGTGGTCGCCGTGGTGACGACCCTCAGCACTTCGGTCAGCGGCCTGTTCAGCTCCGTGCTCGGCGGATTTTGACATCGGTCGCCGAGCGGACCCCACCTGCTGTTCACCATTTGGCATTTTTAAAAGCGCCTCGGTAGAAATCGGAGCCGGCTGCCTTCGGCGCATTTTAGAGACCAATCGAAATTTCTGAATTCGTACCGCCGGCTCCGCATTGCATGGGAGGTGCCGCGCATGGGAGGTGCCGCGCATGGGAGGTGCCGCGCATGGGAGGTGCCGCGCATGGGAGGTGCTGCCGTCGGTCCCTTGAGGCGACGCATTTCCAAGCACCGGCCCGGAATTCCGCTCGCCACGAGCAGTTATAAATCCGGTCTGATTTCCGACCGCACATTAAGTTTTCGTCAAGGTTTTCCGGTGAACCTGCCTGTCAGCGACCCTCAGGAGACTGGACGATGCGCTCGATGATCTGGCAGATGGTTTTGGACGATACCGGAGTTACCGCGATCGAGTACGGACTGATTGCCGCGCTCGTGGCCGTCGTCTGCATTGCCGCATGGCAATTGCTCGGCACCAACCTCAGCACCGCTTTCGGCAACATTGCCGCCAGCGTCTGAAAACAGCGGCTGTTCCTCGGTCAGCGCTTGCCGCGCGGTCTTTTGCGTTCCGAATACCGGCCGGCATCCGCGGATCGTCGCGCCCGGCCGAACTCTCCGGGGCCGGCCTTGAGGAACACGGTGGAATTGTCGTCGGAATGGCCGCGATCAAGGCTTGGCCGCCCGGCTCGTCTGATCGAGCGCCGCCGCGTTTTGTTTTTTTGCAAAATCCTGCTGGCTGTCGAGATCGCATGTTTCTTGTTTCTGGCAGCCGGCACTCACGGACTGATCGTGCCGCTGCGGACACCGACCAGCACCGATTTCGTCAGCTTTTATGCTGCCGGCAAATTGGCCGACGCCGGAGCCCCCGCGCTCGCTTACGAGAGAGCGGCGCATTACGCCGCCGAGGAACGCGCGACTGAGCCCGGCATCACCTATAATTTTTTCTATTACCCGCCGGTTTTCCTGCTGCTCTGCGCAGCGCTCGCCCGGTTACCCTATTTGACTGCTTTTATTGTCTTCGAGGCGACGACGCTCGGTTTGTACCTGTTCGTTCTGCGCCGCGTCCTGGGCGAGCACGGCCGGACAGCCCTGGTGCCAATCCTTGCCTTTCCGCCGGTGCTGTGGACCATCGGCCTCGGACAGAACGGGTTTTTAACGGCTGGGTTGTTTGCGGCGGCGACGCTGTTGGTCGACCGTCGGCCGTGGGTTGCAGGCCTTTTGTTCGGGGCCCTGTGCGTCAAACCCCATTTCGCGCTGCTGGTCCCGGTGGCGCTCGCCGCCGGCGGCTGCTGGCGCGCCTTTGCCTCTGCCTTTGCCAGCGCTGCCGGCCTTGCGCTGCTGTCGCTGGCGGTTTTTGGCTGGCCCACATGGCACGCGTTCGTTATCGCGATCTCGGCTTCCCACACCGTCTATGTCTCCGGACGGATACCGTTCGGCGGCTTTGTGACCCCGTTCGGCGCCGCTCGCCTGCTCGGCGCCGGCCCGGCCGTTTCCTATGCGCTGCAGGCAGCCGTAACCGTCGCCGTCGCCGGATTTGTCGCCTGGGTCTGGCGCCGCGATCTGCCCTTGCCGATCCGCGCCGCGAGCCTGCTGTCGGCCACCCTCGTCGCGGTGCCGCTAGCGCTGTTTTATGATCTGGTGCTGGCCGGGGTCGCCGCCGCCTGGCTGTTGCGCGGCGCTGGGCAATACCGTCTGCCCGAATGGGGCAAGCTGGGCCTGGTCGGCCTTTACGTGTTGTGCCTCAACCCGCGCGGCATGTCCGCCGCCTGGCACCTGCCGGTCGGACCATTTATCGCCCTCGCGCTCGCGGCGCTTGTCGCGACGATTGCGCTGCGCGGCAGGTCCGCGGTGACACCGCTGGCCGTCGGCCGGCAGCCGATGCCGCGGCCGCCGGCGATCGGCGGTTCGGAGACTTTCCGCACGACTAGCGATCCGATCGGTTTCCGCGCGGGGTGGAACCCCGGTATTGCTGGAGCCGGGTCGAGCGCAGCCCGGCCAGACCGTGCGCTGCGAAGGCCTGCTGCCAGCTGACAAACTCCTCCTCGCTCAACTGGTAGCGGCGACACGCTTCCTCGCGGGTCAACAGCCCGTTGGCCACCGCGGTCACGACCGCCGCTTTGCGGCGGATCGTCCAGCGTTGGATATCGGGCGGCGGTAGCTCCGCCCGCTGGCTCGGGCGCTCAGCCACGGCCCGGCGATCCATCGATCCCCCGCTGGACCCCGAACCCCAATCCCCGGTGTAAGCGGCGGGCAACCGCTGCCTCATCTCCGTCTCGCTGCATGATTCCGGCCCAATCCTAGGATCGCGGCGCGGGCGCAGCCCCGAGATCAACTCTACACTTTGCCTGCAAAAAACCACGTCTTCAGGAGATCCGCGTGGTCGGCATATATGTTGTTGCGCCACACTGTTGCTCTACACCCTAAAGGGCGAAATGTTCCCCAGAATTGATAGTTAATTTCCCAATATTCATGGTTAACTTAATGATTAGTCTGACGCACGGAGAGTTGTCGGCGACAGTCTGGCGAACCGCAGTGGATTGCTATCGCTGTCTGCCCACGTAATGCCGCGGGGCGGGGGTCGTCAGGGGTCGAAAATCGTCGCAGGTCGCGGTCGGCCGCCGCGCCGGTGCCGAAGCCCGGCCCTATGATGCGATCGGCAGTGCGGACCCGGGAGGCGGCGGCGGTGACGACGATCGAGCTGGCCCTGGCGATCTTGTGCATCGCGGCCCTGATCGGGGCGGCCCTCGCGGTCGGCTATCTGCGCCGGCCGGCGGCAAGGACGCCGCCTCGATCGCTCCCGGCGGGCCATGGCGCCATCGGCGCGGCGGGGCTCGCCATGCTGCTCGCGGGGCTCGGCCGCGGAGTGCCGCGCAGCACCATGGGAACCGCCGGGTTCGGCCGCACCAGCGCCGCGCTCTTCGCCCTGGCCCTGGTGCTCGGGCTTGGGATCGCCTGGGCCTCATGGCGCGGACGGCGCCCGGCCGGCGCCCTGGTCGGCGCCCACGCCGCCATCGCGATCGCCGGGCTCGTCGTGCTGTGGGCGCTGCTGGCGCTCGGCTAGGCCAAGCTAGGTTGGGCTAGAGCGCGTCGCCGGCCTTTCGCGCCCGCCTGACCGCTGCCGCCAACAGCCGAATGTCGCCGTGCACGGCATCGACAAGCACGGGTTTGGCGCGGCCGTCGGGATCGAGGTTGAGCGCCAGCCGCTGCACCAGGGACGAGCCGACAACCGCGGCGTCAGCGGCGCGAGCCACCTGGGCGGCCTGCTGCGGGCTCTTGATGCCGAAGCCGACCGCCACCGGCAACGCGGTGAAGCGACGCAATCGCGCAACTGCCGCGGCGACCATGGCGGTGTCAGCCGAACGGGTGCCGGTGATCCCGGCGATCGCGACGTAATAGATGAACCCGCTGGCGCCGACGACAACGGCCGGCAGCCGCTCGTCGTCGCTGGTCGGGGTCGCCAGCCGAATTACGTCGAGGCCCACCCGACGCGCGGGATCGCAGAGTTCGGCGTCCTCCTCCGGCGGTAGATCGACGACGATGACCCCGTCGACCCCGGCCGCTATCGCGTCTCTGACGAAAGCTTCGGCGCCATA
Organism: uncultured Alphaproteobacteria bacterium; assembly: GCA_963755435.1. Taxonomy (GTDB): domain Bacteria; phylum Pseudomonadota; class Alphaproteobacteria; order ATCC43930; family CGMCC-115725; genus AP-15. The sequence goes on along the minus strand of CAVWJX010000003.1, from coordinate 313,647 downwards.
CCGGTAGATCGGGTTGTAATAGCCCATCACGACATAGGGCGTATCGGGGTCGCGCTCGCGCATTCGCCTTGCCATCGCCAAGGTCTTGCGCAATGTCATCCCCGCCTTCAGCGCCCGCTGGCCGGCATCCTGGATCGCCGGGCCGTCGGCCATCGGGTCGGAAAACGGCATGCCGATCTCGATCATATCGGCCCCCGCCGCCGCCAGTCCCTCGAACAGCCGCGCCGACGTCTCCAGATCCGGATCACCGGCGACGAGATAGGCGACCAAACCGCCGCGCCCCTCGGCTTTGAGGGCGGCGAAGCGCCTGGCGATGCGTCCCTCGGCGGAGCTCACAGCTTGACCCCGAGGTGCTCGGCGACGGCGAAGATGTCCTTGTCGCCGCGGCCGCACATGTTCATCACGATCAGATGGTCGCGCGGCAGCCCCGGCGCGATCTTGGCGATGTGGGCCAGCGCATGCGCCGGTTCGAGCGCCGGGATGATGCCTTCGAGCCGGCTCGACAGCTGAAACGCCTCGAGCGCCTCGCGGTCGGTGATCGCGACATATTGGACGCGCCCGAGATCGTGCAGCCAGGCGTGCTCGGGGCCGATGCCGGGATAATCGAGACCGGCCGAAATCGAATGCGCGTCGCGGATCTGGCCGTCCGCATTCTGCAGCAGGTAGGTGCGATTGCCGTGCAATACGCCGGGCTCGCCGCCATTCAGCGAGGCCGCGTGCAGGCCGGTCTCAAGGCCGTGGCCGCCGGCTTCGACGCCGATCATCTGGACGCTCGGATCGTCGAGGAACGGGTGAAACAGCCCCATCGCATTCGAGCCGCCGCCGATGCAGGCGACGAGGGTGTCGGGCAGTCTTCCCTCGGCCCGTTGCAGTTGCGCGCGCGTCTCGTTGCCGATCACCGATTGGAAGTCGCGGACGATCGCCGGGTAGGGGTGCGGCCCCGCCACCGTGCCGATCACATAAAAGGTGTCGTCGACATGGGCGACCCAGTCGCGCAATGCCTCATTCATCGCGTCCTTCAGGGTCGCCGTCCCCGAATGCACCGGCACGACCTCGGCGCCGAGCAATTTCATGCGGAAGACGTTGGGCTTTTGCCGCTCGATGTCGGTCGCGCCCATGTAGACGACGCAGGGCAGGTCGAAGAGGGCGCAGGCGGTCGCCGTCGCGACCCCATGCTGACCGGCCCCGGTCTCGGCGATGATCCGGCGCTTGCCCATCCGTCGCGCCAGCAGCACTTGGCCCAGTACGTTGTTGATCTTGTGCGCGCCGGTGTGGTTGAGCTCGTCGCGCTTCAGATAGAGCTTGGCGCCGCCGAAATGCCGGGTCAGCCGCTCGGCGAAATAGAGTGGGCTCGGCCGCCCGACATAGTGTTCGAGATAATAATCGAGTTCGGCCTGAAACGCCGGGTCGGCGCGGGCCGCGGCATAGGCCGCCTCGACCGCCAGCACCAGCGGCATCAGGGTTTCGGCCACATACCGGCCGCCATAGATGCCGAAATGGCCACGCTCGTCGGGGCCGGCGCGGAAACTGTTTGGTCGCTGCATCACCTTTCCTCTCGGCGCCGCAGCATGCCTGAGCGAGCCACACATCGCACGAGGAAAAGGCCCCAGCCTAATCCGATCGCGGCGAAAGAGCCGGCGCCGCCGCGCCGGCCGGTTTCTGCCAGTGGGTTTTTCGCTTGCAGCCATCCTCGCGACCACTGCGACCGGATTTGCCCCGAAGGCGCTATTTCGATTGGCGTGCCTTCTACCTGTCAGCTCAAAACGCCACTTTTCAACGACTCCGGTATGCTAAACGTCGCTAACGCAACTAAATGGTTGAACTATCTGTGGCAGATTCCCAATTATCCTGCGTAATTTGGTGCGGAGCGAAGAAGCCATGTCTTTAGCACCGGCAGCGCAATCGCCCCGGCTTGACGACCTCTACAAGATGGTCTCCTGGATCTACAATGATCAAAACATTACGCGTTCACCTGCCGCGACTTTCGGCCATTTTGTCGAAGTCTGCGGCATGTTGACAATGCACGATCGTCGAAAACGACGAGAAGGCGGCCTCACCGTCACCGATGCGCTATGTAAGGCTCTCGGCTGGTATTTCCCGCTAGCAGGTTGTTGAAAAAGGGCTTGCGGATTTCGCGACCTCTGATCCCTTGGAGCCGGGGATGGGGGTGGCGATGCGCGGCGACGATCAGATTTGCGGTAGTCTTTTCAGCTACATAGATTTGGAAGCGCGGGTCGAGACGGAGCATCCGCTGCGGCCGATTCGGGAGATCGCGAACACCGCACTGGCGGGGCTGTCGCGCGGGTTCGAGGCTTTGTATTCGGGTCTGGGGCGACCATCGATCCCACCGGAAAAGCTGCTGCGGGCAATGCTGTTGCAGGCCTTCTATTCGGTGCGCTCGGAGCGGCAATTGATGGAACGGATCAAATTCGATCTGCTGTTCCGGTGGTTTGTCGGGCTGGGGATTGATGACCCGGTGTGGGACCATTCGAGCTTCTCAACCAACCGCGACCGGCTGTTGGATGGCGAGATCGCCGCCAAATTCCTCGCCGCAGTACTGTCGCAGCCGCGGGTCAAACGGTTGCTGTCGAGCCAGCACTTCTCGGTCGACGGCACCCTGATTGAGGCATGGGCGTCGCTGAAGAGTTTCAAGCCAAAGGACCAGCCTTCTGAAGGCGATGATGATCCGAGCAGCGGCGGGCGCAACAGGCCAGCCGATTTCCGCGGCGAGAAGCGCTCGAACGAGACCCATCGCAGTACAACCGATCCCGATGCCCGGCTCTATCGCAAAGGGCCTGGCATGGAGGCAAGGCTTTGCTTTATCGGCCACGGGCTGATGGAGAACCGTTCCGGTCTGATTGTCGATGCCCGGCTGACCCGGGTCTCGGGTCATGCCGAGCGGCTTGCCGCCCTCGAGATGGTCGAGCACGTCGCCGAGCGTCCTTGCGCGATCACGCTTGGCGCCGACCGAGGCTACGACGCCGCCGATTTTGTCGAGGAATTGCGCACGCTGAATGTGCGCCCTCACGTCGCGCAGAACACCAGCGGGCGGCGCTCGGCGATCGACAAGCGGACAACCCGACATCCGGGCTATGGCAAAAGCCAGCGAGTGCGCAAACGCATCGAGGAGGCATTCGGCTGGATTAAGACTGTCGCCGGTCTCCGCAAGACCAAGCTCAGAGGGCTGGCAAAAGTGGACTGGGCCTTCACCTTTGCCGCCGCTGCCTACAACCTCGTGCGTCTGCCAAAGCTGGTCGGGGCGGCATGAGCGGCCCGGCCGGTTGCGAAGTCATCGGCCGCTGGCGCATCGTCGCGTCCGATCTGTGGGATCGCGATTATCTCGATCTCGCCGGACCCGCCTATTTGCAGTTCGGTGCTGCGGGCTGGGCCGAGTTTAGCTTTGGCGCAGTCGACGCCACCGCCGAACTCGAATACGGCCGGCGCATCATCTTTTTTCACTGGAGTGGCTTTGACGAGGGCGACGCCATCGCCGGCGACGGATCGGCCGAATTACAAGACGATGGCTCTCTTGAAATCGAGCTGTCCTTCGACGACGGTGACGACGCCATTCTCACCGCCAACCGCGAAACGACTTCTTCAACAGCCTGCTAATGACGAAATTGAGAGTAAGGAGTCTGGAAGCTTTAATTTACCGAAAATACCCATACGCGTGCCCTTATTGTGGCCTAGCGCCCCACCGCGATTCCCAATGTAAGCTCGTACGAGGGTCCGGAACGTTTGATCACGTACGCCTACGTCAGCTTTATCGTGATAACAGCGAGCGCCGACCGCTAGGATTAGACGATTGGCAGCTGATGTTTCAAGAAATCTATCCTCGTGAGGCGGACGACCGAGGTCGAAGTACCATAGGCCTTTTCGAGGAACTCGGCGAACTGGCCGAAGCGATACGCGTATTCGATAAGCACCCCATGTACTTTCTTGGTGAGGCCGCAGATGTTTTTTCATATCTGATGGGTATTGCAAACGAACATTCGCTCCGTCTCGCACAAGATCACGAGGAGCAATTTTCGTTTGAAGCAGAGTTCTTAAAACGCTACCCCGGACTGTGCGTGCAGTGTGGGTCCCGTATCTGCGTCTGTCCGCCTATTCCACAGGCCACGGTCGGACGAATGGCCAAAGAACTCGCGATCGTCTCAGGTGAGAGCCCATTTCTTGACGATCCAGAAATCTTCGCGAAAGAAGGGCAGGAGATTGCTCACCGCGTCCTAGAGACGGTCGGAGGTTATGAAGGTTTAGCGTCCAGCGGGCTCCCGTTTGATCGGGGCGACACGAATCATGCCCTGGTAATGCTCTGCCTAAAAGTAGCTGAAGCCGTTGAAGGAGATCGAGCTCCGTTTGCCGATAGGTTGCGCGCGGAAGCACTCAAATTAGGGACTGAACAAGCTCTGGCTGGAACGGCTAGTCGCAATATCGACATGGTATCTCTATTCCGAGATTTATCGGAAACGTGGAAGCTGCTGGATGCGTCAGCCAAAACAAAGATTAAGTCCAGCGATGAGCTTGTGGGCGGGCTCGGCGAGATCCTAGACAAGACACGTGTGTTATTTCTAACCTGTAGCCCGGCTGATGAACAAAGGCTGCGCGTTGATATGGAACTCCGAGCGGCAACAGAGGTAGCAAGCAATACTCATCGCATAGTTATAAAGGCGCTAACTGCAACAACCATAGACGATTTTCGCCGGGCGCTTCTCTCCGGTGTTTTCGATGTCGTTCACTTCGCCGGCCATGCCGACGAGAACTGTCTGATATTTGAGACGTCTAACGGTATGTCGGACCGTGTGCCGCTCCCGGCTATTCGGGAACTGATCAACCGATATCCATCAGTTACATGTGTAGTTCTCAATGCTTGCGAGGCAGTGAAAATGCTAATTACACCTATCGCAAAAATCACGATCGGCATGGATAAGAGTATCAGCGACAGTGCCGCGGTAGAATTTACAAGAGGATTTTACGATGCCATAGGCGCCGGTCGTCCGATGGATTTTGCAATTGAAGAGGGGATTTCTACAGTTAAGCTGAAAGGCTTAGATGCCACTCCGATTAAGGTGTTGAGGAACCCTTGAGCTCCTTGGCTTCGAACCCAGTTGCACCGACCGCAATCGGTGCGAAGGTGCCATCAGAAGCGCAGCCGTGGACGGTCGGCGCGCCACCCGGCGCGGGCTCAATGGCCGGTCGATTCCTGATTAAAGCGCGCGGGCGGCGGCGAGGAATTCGCGGATCTTGCCGGGGTCTTTCTCGCCCGGCCGGCTTTCCACGCCCGAGGAAACGTCGACACAGGCGGCGCCGGAAATGCGGACCGCTGCGGGCAACAGCGCGGCGTTGAGCCCGCCCGACAGCAGCCACGGCAGGCGCCACTTGCGGCCGGCGACCAGCGCCCAATCGAAGGCGAGGCCGTTGCCGCCGGGCAGCGCATCCGCGCGCAGCGGCGGCTTGGCGTCGAACAGCAAGAGATCGGCGACGTCCTCATAGGCCGCCGCGGCGATGACGTCGCCAGCCCCGGCGATCGCCACCGCCTTCATGACCGGACGCCCGAGCCGCGCCTTGACCTCCGCCACCCGCTCGGCACTCTCGTGCCCGTGAAATTGCAAGAGGTCGAGCGGCACCGCCTCGAGCGCCGCGGCGAGCGCCCGGTCATCGGCGTCGACAAAGAGCCCGACCCGCGCCACTCCCGCCGGCACCGCGCCGCACAATCTCGCCGCCAGCCGCGGCGTCACCGAACGCGGGCTCGGCGGGTAGAAGACAAAGCCGAGATAGGCGGCGCCGCCTTCGACCGCGCTCGCCACCGCCGCCTCGGTCGACAGCCCGCAAATCTTGGCGGCGACCATTATTCGGGCTTGGGCGGCGGCTGGCCGGAGCGGCGATCCTGGCCCAAGCTCTCGAGCTGGCGGGTCAGCGCGTCGATCTGCGCCTCGAGCCGCTTCAGCCGCGGGTCCTCGCCGGATGGGGGCGCCGCCATCGGTGGCGCCGCCGCGGCATCGGCTGCCGGCGCCTTCTCTTCGGCGCCATACGGGGTCAGCATTTTGAGCGCGCGCTGAAACAGCGCCATGTTCTGCTTGCCCATCTCCTCGAACTGTCCGAACGGAAATATGCCAAAGGTCGCCTGCAGGCTCTTGCGCATCTGCTCCTGGTTGCGGCCGAACGCGACCATCGCCTGTTCGAGATAGCCCGGCACCAGAAACTGCACGCTATCGCCGTAAAACCCGATCAGCTGGCGCAGAAAGCTGATCGGCAACAGGTTTTGCCCCTTCTGCTCCTGCTCGACGATGATCTGGGTCAGCACCGAGCGGGTGATGTCCTCGCCGGTCTTGGCGTCGTGCGCGACAAAATCGCCGCCTTCTTTGATCAGCTTGGCAAGGTCGTCGAGGGTGACGTAGCTGCTGGTCGCCGTGTTGTAGAGCCGCCGGTTGGCGTACTTCTTGACGACGACCGGCTTGCTGCCGTCGGGTTTTTCCCTGTGCGGGGTGTTCATGCGCGCACCGTCTCCCATGGAGAACTCTTGCCCGCCGCGACAATACAGGATTCGGCCGCAATCGCCTCATCAAACCGGATCAAACCGGCGACGGCAGGACCGCATCGGCTTTCGCCGGCAGGCCGGCGGCCATACTCGCCCAATGGCCGACGCCGCCGAGCGTGCCCGCCCGGATCCGGCGGCGGTGGACTCGATCGGGACGGACTTCTACATTTGCCGCGATCTGCCCACATAAAGCCTGATCATTGATGAGGAGACCCCGATGACCGACATCGTCATTGCCGGCGCCGCGCGCACCCCGGTCGGCGCCTTCAACGGCGGGCTCGCCAGCCTGCCGGCGCACAAGCTCGGCGAGGTCGCGATCGTCGAGGCGTTGCGCCGCGCCGAGGTCGACCCCAAGGAGGTGTCCGAAGTTGTCATGGGCCAGATCCTCGCCGCCGGCGAGGGCCAGAACCCGGCGCGCCAGGCGGCGATCGCCGCCGGCATCCCGTTCGAGGTCACCGCCTACGGCGTCAACCAGCTTTGCGGCTCGGGGCTGCGCACGGTCGCGCTTGGCTGGCAGGCGATCCGCAACGGCGATAGCGAGATCGTCGTCGCCGGCGGCCAGGAGAGCATGAGCCAGGCGCCGCACTGCATTCATTTGAGGAACGGCGTCAAGATGGGCGACGCCGAACTCGTCGACACGATGATCAAGGATGGGCTGTGGGATGCCTTCAACGGCTATCACATGGGCAACACCGCCGAGAACGTCGCCCAGCGCTGGCAGATCACCCGCGAGCAGCAGGATGCCTTTGCCGCGGCCTCGCAGAAAAAGGCCGAGGCGGCGCAGAAAGCCGGCCGCTTCAACGACGAGATCGTCCCGGTCAAGATCGCGACCCGCCGTGGCGAGACCGTGGTCGAGGCTGACGAGCATCCCAAGCACGGCACCACCGTCGAGGTGCTCTCGAAATTGCGCCCGGCCTTCGACAAGAACGGCACAGTCACCGCCGGCAACGCCTCGGGCATCAATGACGGGGCGGCCGCGGTAGTGCTGATGACGGCCGACGCCGCGGCCAAGCGCGGGGTGCGCCCCTTGGCCCGCATCGTCTCGTGGGCGACCGCCGGGGTCGATCCGGCGATCATGGGCTCGGGCCCGATCCCGGCGAGCCGCATGGCGCTCAAAAAGGCCGGCTGGAGCGCCGATGACCTCGATCTGGTCGAGGCCAACGAGGCCTTCGCCGCTCAAGCCTGCGCGGTCAACAAGGATTTGGGCTGGAGTGTCGACAAGGTCAACGTCAATGGCGGCGCCATCGCCCTCGGCCATCCGATCGGCGCATCGGGGGCGCGGGTACTGATTACGCTCCTCTACGAGATGCGGCGCCGCAACGCAAGGAAAGGGCTGGCGACCCTGTGCATCGGCGGCGGCATGGGAATTGCTATGTGCCTTGAGCGCGATTAGCGCGGGAGAGCAAAATCCATAGGGAGGAGCGCATGGCGAGGGTGGCGGTGGTCACCGGCGGAACCCGCGGCATCGGCCGGGCGATCTCGACAGCGCTGGCGAACGCGGGTCATCGGGTGGCGGCGAGCTATGCCGGTAACGACGCGGCGGCACAGCAGCTCAAAGCCGAAACCGGCATTCCGGTGTTCAAATTCGATGTCGCCGACTTCCAGGCCTGTGCCGAAGGCGTGAAGGCGATCGAGGCGGCGCTCGGGCCGGTCGAGATCCTGATCAACAATGCCGGCATCACCCGCGACGCGACGATGCACCGGATGAGCTTCGAGCAGTGGGACGCGGTGATCCAGACCAATCTTTCCTCATGCTTCAACATGTCGAGGGCGGTCATCGAAGGGATGCGGGCGCGCGGCTTTGGCCGGATCGTCAATATCGGCTCGGTCAACGGCCAGGCCGGGCAATATGGCCAAGTCAACTACGCCGCCGCCAAATCGGGGATTCACGGCTTTACCAAGGCTTTGGCGCAGGAGGGGGCGGCGCGCGGGATCACCGTCAACGCGGTGGCGCCCGGCTATGTCGACACCGAGATGGTGCGCGCGGTGCCGCCCGAGGTCCTCGAAAAGATCATCGCACGGATCCCGGTCGGCCGGCTCGGCAAGGCCGAGGACATCGCCCGCACCGTGTTGTTCCTGGTCGCCGACGATGCCGATTTCATCACCGGCTCGACCCTTTCGGTCAATGGCGGGCAGCACATGTATTGAGCCGAGACCCGGATCGATGATGCCGATCGCGCGTCGGGGCTTGCTGACGCTCCCGGCGGCACTCTGGGCAGCGGGCTTGGCTAAGGCAGCTGTGGCAGACGGTCAAAACCTCGAATACCGGGGCAGCCTGGTACTGTGGCCAGGCGGCAGCGCTCGGGCCGCGGTCGGGCGCGCCGGCGTGACCCTGGCCAAGAACAAGAACGAGGGCGACGGCGCCACCCCGGCCGGCATCTATCCGCTGGTCTCGGGGTTCTATCGGGCGGATCGGATGTCGCCGCCCCGCTCGGGGTTGCCAATGCGCGCCTTGTCGCCGGACGATGCCTGGGTCGACGACCCGGCCGACCCCCATTACAACCGCCTCACGACCCTGCCCTACCCCGCCCACGCCGAGCCGATGTGGCTCAAGGACGGGGTCTACGATCTCCTGGTGGTGATCGGCTACAACCTCGATCCGGTCGTCCCCGGCGCTGGCAGCGCCATCTTTCTGCACATCGCACGGCCGGATTTCTCGCCGACCGCCGGCTGCATCGCGGTCGAACGCGAGGTGCTGATCGGCCTGATGCCGCTGCTCGGCCCCGGCAGCACGATCGCTATCCAGTAACGACAGAGCGGCAGCCAGCGGCCCAGCTCGAAGCTGACCGCCTCATTGGCAAAGGCGACGCCGCTCTCCCCATAAAAGCAGCAGCGCCGGGCTGGCCGCAAAACCCAGACGTGCCTGGCCCGATCCGGTGAGATTCGTTGTCGTCCGAAACACCTGGCCGCCCGAATCGTGCAGAAAGCCGATGTTGCCGACGATGCCGGCGATCAGGCGGTTCCCTTGCAGCCGCCAATCGTAGCCGAAGCTCGCCAGACCGCCGCCGCCGCTCCCCAAGGTGTCGAAGCGGTGAAACTCGGCACCGCTTTCGGCGGCAAACTCGGTGGTCGGGTTAGTGCTCCAGCCGCCCAGCGCCGCGATCCCGATCCCTGGCCCGGTCTAGGGCAACGCCGCCGCCGCTGCCCCACCCGGCGACAAGGTCTGGGCGCAGGCACTTCGGGCGCCGCCGCCGGCCAGCAGCATCGCGCTGAAGATCACGGCCGCTGCCCGCCCGCCGTCTCGACGCAACCGCAAGGTCATACCCGATCCCGCTACAATCAACCGGCGAAACCTAGAGCAGATCCCGCCGATGCGAAACCAGGCCGGTTCGGCGCGCGCCGAACTTGACGACGCCGTGTCACTCTGTGGATAATCCGTCCCGGTCCAAGGGGTGCCCCGTCAGGGGGCTGAGATGCCGCCGACCCGACCGCTCCGATCCGGAGCCGGTAGCGGGGCGCGCAAACCCTTCGAACCTGATCCGGGTCGTGCCGGCGTAGGGACAGGAACCATTCGGCCGCGGCCGACCTCCTCTTTCGCGGGTTACCTCCGGATCTCCGTTCAACCGGTGCCACGGAGATCGACGATGCCCGATTCCGCTCCACTTTCACCCGCGAAGCTGATGCCCAAGGTCGAGGAGCTGCGGGTCACCACCGGGCCGTTCGCGGCCTCTCGCAAGGTTCACCTGCCGGGGCGGCTCTATCCCGAGCTCGCCGTCGCAATGCGTGAGATCGACCTCGAAGCGTCGTCGGGCGAGCCGGCGGTGCGCGCCTACGACACCTCCGGCCCCTACTCCGACCCGGCGGCGGCGACCGACATCCAGAAAGGATTGCCCGAGCTGCGCAAGCCGTGGGTCGTGGCCCGCGGCGACGTCGAATTCTATCAGGGCCGCGACGTCAGGCCCGAGGACAATGGGCTGCGCAGCGGCGAGGCGAGTGCGGTCTCGCTGTTCGACCGCGGCGGGCGCCGGGTGCTGCGCGCCAAGGCGGGGGCGGCGCCGACCCAGATCGCCTATGCCAGGCGCGGGATCATCACCCCGGAAATGGAATACGTCGCGATCCGCGAGAACCTCGGCCGCGACCAGCTGCGGCGCGACGGCGCCGTCGACGGTGAATCGTTCGGCGCCTCGATCCCCGATCATGTGACCGCCGAATTCGTGCGCGACGAGATCGCCCGCGGCCGCGCGATCATCCCAAACAACATCAACCATCCGGAAACCGAGCCGATGATCATCGGCCGCAATTTCCTCGTCAAGGTCAACGCCAACATCGGCAACTCGATCGTTTCGTCCTCGGTCGCCGAGGAAGTCGAAAAGATGGTGTGGGCGACCCGCTGGGGCGCCGACACGGTCATGGATCTGTCGACCGGCCGCAACATTCACACGATCCGCGAATGGATCATCCGGAACTCGCCGGTGCCGATCGGCACCGTGCCGATCTACCAGGCTCTGGAAAAGGTCGGCGGCAAGGCCGAGGAGCTGACCTGGGAATTGTTTCGCGACACCTTGATCGAGCAGGCCGAGCAGGGCGTCGACTACTTCACGATCCATGCCGGGGTGCGGCTCGCCTACATCCCGCTGACCGCGTCGCGGGTCACCGGCATCGTCTCGCGCGGCGGCTCGATCATGGCCAAATGGTGCCTCGCTCATCACCAGGAGAGTTTTCTCTACACGCATTTCCGCGAGATCAACGAGATCATGCGGGCCTATGACGTCAGCTACTCGCTTGGCGACGGGCTGCGCCCCGGCTCGAATGCCGACGCCAACGACCGCGCCCAGTTCGCCGAATTGGAAACCCTGGGCGAATTGACCAAGCTCGCCTGGGAGGACGATGTTCAGGTCATGATCGAAGGCCCCGGCCACGTGCCGATGCACAAGATCAAGATCAATATGGAAAAGCAGCTCGAGGAGTGCGGCGAGGCCCCGTTTTACACCTTGGGGCCGCTGGTCACCGACATCGCACCCGGCTACGACCATATCACCAGCGGCATCGGCGCCGCGATGATCGGCTGGTTCGGCACGGCGCTGTTGTGCTACGTGACCCCGAAGGAGCATCTGGGGCTGCCCGACCGCGACGACGTCAAGGTCGGCGTCATCACCTACAAGATCGCGGCACACGCGGCCGATCTGGCCAAGGGCCATCCCTCGGCCCGCGAGCGCGACGACGCCTTGTCGCGGGCGCGCTTCGAGTTCCGCTGGCGCGACCAGTTCAACCTGTCGCTCGATCCCGAGACCGCCGAGAAGTTCCACGACCAGACCTTGCCGGCCGACGGCGCCAAGCTCGCGCATTTCTGCTCGATGTGCGGCCCGAAATTCTGCTCGATGCAGATCACCCAGGAAATCCGCGACTACGCCCGTGCCGGCATGGCAGAGAAGTCGAAGGCGTTTATCGAACAGGGCGCCGAAATCTACACCGACGAGCACGGCCAGCCCCGGGCCGCGGCGGATTGAGCCTCGCAACCTTCCCCTCCCCAGCGCGCCGGGGGAGGGCATCGCAGGCGCGACGTGTCGGCAGAGGGGCCCGCCATTATCCCGACCGGCCGATCGTCGGGGTACTGGCGGTGGTGTTGCGCGGCCCGCGCGCGCTGGTGGTGCGGCGCGCCCACCCGCCTCTGGCCGGGCGCTGGGGTTTTCCCGGCGGGGTGCTCGAATTGGGCGAGACCGTCGCCGAGGGCGCGATGCGCGAGCTGCTCGAAGAAACCAGCGTCGTCGCCGAGCCCGCCGGCGTGCTGACCGTGATCGACACGATCGATCGGGACCCGGAGGGCCGGGTGCGCTACCACTACGCGCTGATCGCGGTGCGCGGCACTTGGCGCAACGGCGAAGGGCATCGCCGGCGACGACGCCGCTGAGGTCGCCTGGCTCAGTCACGCCGAGATCGTCGAGGGCGGCCTCCTGACCGCCCCGGCGCTATTGCCGTTGATCGACCTGGCGCTCGCCGGCACCGGCTGAGCTGACCGCTCCGGCACCGCGCCCGGTGGCGACAGGCAGCCCGGCGATGCGGTCGAAACGCAGCATCGAAACCGCCCTCGACCCGGCGCAGGTTGATCCCGCTGACCCTCCACTTAGCTTTCCTCTTCTCGCCTGCCGGCCGGTCATTCCAGCCGGGCGCGGCAGTCGTTATCTTTGAGCCGATCTGCGCCGGCGATTGGTATAAATGCGTGCTCGCCGCTTGTTGAGCATTTCAATGAGCATTTCAAAAGCAAAGGACCGCCGTCAGGCGGCGGCCGAACACATCGGCAAGTTGCCGGTCGAGCAGGATCAGATCAGCACGAGAATCCTGAACAATCCTGCCCATCCAGCGAATAAACCGGGGGCGGTTCAACCGCCCCTCTAAAAGTCAGCTACCGGCGCCAACGCCTATTTGTCTTGGGAGAGATATCAGTCATGTAAAGCCCTGCCCAACTGACAGACGCATCGGCATTCGTCATCGAGATCGCCAGGGCCAGATGACCATTGCGGAAACCATCCCGTTCAACCCCCACTGAACTGACTACCAGCGGTGTCGTCGAACCGAGCAGTGTCGCATTGGCATCCATATCGATCTGTTCAGCAGGGGTAGTGGTATCGACGACGGTCAGATGCGAGGCGAGAGAAGGATTGCGTCCCGAGGCAACATAGATACCTTGGACCGCAGGGGCATCCTGGGTGATGATGTTTTTTGTTGCTTTGAAGCCAACCATGTAGCTGCCGTTTGCACTGCTAAGCGCAGTGAACGCCGACGAGCGCCAGCGTGGCGGCTCACTACCTTCTTCCTGCGAACCCCCTTGTCCTGGGGGCTTTCCCGAGAAAGTCCAGTAGATGAAATTATAGAAGTTATCCGCGGCCAGTCCACCAGTCCGTGCCACCATGCTCAACTTCTTGGTCGCCGTATCGACGATGAAGATGCCTTGGTTTACAGGTTCGGTTGTGTCAAAGCCATTGGGGTATGTAGTGTTGCAATACTGCAAGAGCGCCTTGTTGCCCGAAGACGGACAAATAAGCGTAATATTTCGCGTCTCCGTGCCCCAGGCGCCCCAAAAATGCGACATAGCGCCCGTCGAAGGATAGACCTTCACCGATCTTATTGAGGGTCGCGCCGGAAATCCCGGGCACCGCCTCGCCGATCGTGACTAGCGTCTTCAGCGGCGGATTCGGTTCAAAATGGGCACTGTAGATGCCGCCAAAAGTTGGCTTGTCCTCGTTGTCAAGCCCGACGAATACCAGAACGTCGCGAACGGCGCTCGGCGGTGCAGTCGAACCGAATGGCGTCGCTGTGCCGGGAATGAGCGCACTCGTATCGGCGATGCGATACGCCGGTCTGGTGCTGCCCGCTCCTGCAATGCGGTAGTAGACGCCGGTTTGACTGTTGCCGCTCGGGTCGGTCCAGTTGCCCTTGAATGCAGTATAATGATCTGTAGCTGCCGGCGCACCGGGAAACACGTCGAATTTTATACCAACGGCGGGTGCATCAGGAACTTGATAATAGGAGAAGCCAGGAACCGCACCGAGAAGGGTCATCGACGTGAACGATCCGCGTCCATTGTCCATGAAAATTCCCGCAGTGCCAGCTTTTGTCGTGGTGCCGTCAGGCAGCGCGTACTCCCACACCGGCTGCGAGTTGCCTCGCGTTGCGATCATATTCGTCGCAATGTCCATCCTTGGAAAGGATGGGAATTCGGTGAAGGTGACGCCAGTATTATTCGGTGCTGGCACAAGGGTTGTCTTGTCGAAAATGCGGACGATCGGGTTGCCACTCTTCGACATATCACGTTCATAGATGCCATGGATCGGCTGGCCGCCTCCCGACCCACCGCCGCCACCGCCGCCTGCTGCGGGGGTGTCTTCACCGCCTCCGCCTTCAGCACCCTTGCTGCGAGCGCGTAACACAACCAAACCTTTGGCATTGACGGATGGCTGATTGTAGCTGTTGAACGGGACGGTTGTTCCGGGCATTACGTCGCCATTATTGACGATCGTCTGCCATGCGGTTGATTGCGCGTATGCGCTGGTAAATGCAAGCGCCGAACAAATGCTGAGCCCAAGCGCGATTATCCGCATTGCGTCTCTCCTTTCGAACCATGCGGAAATTAGCCGACGCGCCTTTGACGCACTTTGATTTAAATCAACCGGATACCTTGGAATAAGGGCACGACACCGCCGGCGAAAATACGAAGCTGATCGGCGGGCTCGGCTACCGGGCGTGCGATGCCAACCGCGCGATCGACGCCGGGCCGATCGTCGTACCATGCCGGCCACCCGCGAGACGGCTGTACGGCGTCGCCGCTTGAAGGGCGAGGGACATGGCTCCACGCGGTCTCAAATTCGGCATTTTCCTGGCGACCCGGAGGGCCGGGTGCGCTACCACTACACGCTGATCGCGGTGCGCGGCATTTGGCGCAACGGCGAAGGGATCGCCGGCGACGACGCCGCTGAGGTCGCCTGGCTCAGTCACGCCGAGACCCTCGAGGGCGGCCTCCTGACCGCCCCGGCGCTATTGCCGTTGATCGACCTGGCGCTCGCCGGCACCGGCTGAAGGGACCGCGCCGACACCGCGCCCGGTGGCTCAGCCCGCCCAGTACCCGTTGATCCAGGTCCAGCCGGCCGGCCCCTGCTGCCAGCGGCCCGGCATCCAAGTGGCGTTCGCCGACGGGCGTTCGACATAATGGCCCGGCGTCCAGGAAAATTGTGCGCCATTCCAGCTCCAATGACCGGCCTGCCACATTGCCAGCGGCGAGGGCGCCGGCGGCGGAGCTTCGACCCGCGGTGGCGGCGGGGCGTAGGGAGCCGCCAGGCTCGTCGTCCCGGCACTGCTCGGCGCCATCGCGACCGATCCGGTCGACCCGTATTGCGGCCCGGCGTAGGTGTGGGAAGGCGGGGTCAGCGGTGTCGGCGCCGCCTCGGCGACCGGCGGATAGCTATGCGAGGTGTACGCCGGCGACGGGTAGCTGGGCGAAGTCGGCGTCGCCGCGGCGACCGACGGATAACGCGCGGCTGGATAGTTGGGCGACGTGTAGCCCGGGGTCACGGGGCTCGCCTCCGCGACCGGCGGATAGGCCGGCGGCGGATAGGGTGCGACCGCCTGACCAGGGGTGACGGCGGCTACCGGCGGCGGTGGTGGCGGCGGCGCGTAGCAGCCGACCAGCGCGGTGGTGCCCAAGGCGAGAGCGGCGACGCCAACGACCCGACCGAGATATTGCATCCAATCCTCCACAGTTCTGCACAGCGGGCGATAGCCGATCGCTGCTTCTGTGGCGTGAACACAAGCGGTGGATGATCATTCCCGCGAGCGCGCCCCACTCTCGCGCGCAATGCGGGGCGGCCCGGGCTGCCGTTCGCCGATCGAGGACGGGATTGCGGGCGTTCTCAGGTCCAGTGCCCCTCGACCCACACCCAGCCGCCGGGCTGCTGCTGCCAGTAGCCTTGTAACCAGTTGGCGGTCGGCGTCGGGCGCCGCACATAGCGGCCGGGTGTCCAAGCGTATCTTGTCCGATCCCAGCTCCAATGGCCGACCAGCCACAGCGCATTAGCCGATTGGGCGAGCGGCGGAATCTCGGCGCGCATTGGCGGCGGCGGATAAGGCGCCACCGCGGCGGCCGCGTGGGACCCCGGCGGATCGGATCTGACATCGGAACAAGCCGGCAGCAACGCCGCGCAAACCGCCGCGGCAACGACACCGCCCATGCGGGCGACACGCTTCATCGCACCCTCCCTCGACGCGGCTGGGGTTGACCCCGCTCGCCATTGCTCCGCCTTCCTGTTCTCGCCCGATCGGCCGCGGAGGATTCCTACCGAGGCCCGCGGCTGTTATGGTTGCCGCGCCAAACCGGCGAGAGCAGCAATGTATGTCACGGCTAGCGAAAACGCGAGGGCGATCGCGATCGCCCGGTAAACCCGCCGAAGCTGCGCCACCGACCGCGGTTGGGCGCTGGCTGCGCCGGATCTATCACCGTCTGCCGGACCCTCCTTCGACAAACTTTGAATATGCCACGGTCCGGCCGTCGCCATACGAGCTGCTGCCGGCCAGCCCGGTCATCTATGACATCGGCTCCAAGAGCGCGCGCGCCGGCTATTTCGGCGGCCCGCCGCCGGGTGCCACGGTGACCTGCATCGACGTCAGCCCCGGGCCTGGCGTCGATATTGTTGCCGATGCGCAGAACATGCCGCAGATCCCGTCGCAATCGGCGGATTGCGTCATGATCGTCAGCGTCCTGCAGCATGTGCCGTCGCCACACCGGGTCGTTGAGGAGGCGTTTCGCATCTTGCGGCCGGGCGGCATCATCTATGTCAACGTGCCGTTCATCTTCGCATATCATTGTGATCCCGAGGACTACAACCGGTTCAGCGTGCCGGGCCTCGAGGCATTGTGCGCGCGCTTCGAGAAGATCGGCAGCGGCTCGGTGCGCGGTCCGGCCTCGACGTTTTGCGATCTTTTCATCAAGTTTCTGGGCATCCTATTATCGTTCAACAGCAATACGCTAAACGCGATCGTGGTCTATTGCGGCAAATGGACTTTATTCTGGATCAAATATCTAGACATCGTGATTGGCCATTATCCGACCGCCTACATCATCGCCGGCTCCCCCCACTTCATCGGCCGCAAACCGCTGGCAGACGCGGCGCCAAAGCTCCCCGACTGACGCCGGGAGGGCACCGGGGCGGCCGCCTCCCAATCACCAAAGATCGGCCGGCAGGCCGAGCAGGATCTGGCCGGCGGTTCGATCGCTGGGGGTCGGTGCCGCCTAGCCTGCCTCTATAAAATTATTGCCCAAGGGCGCTGCTGCTATGCTCGCCGCACAAACGAACAAGACAGATTTCCGCACGATATCGCCGGCGGAAACGCCAGGACGACTTTGCCAGTCGGCGGAGGTCGGCATGGCTGCAACGGCCTCGATCACCCCCCGCTCCCCCAATCCGCGTGTGGTTCTTGACGGCGAGCGGGGGCAAAGCCTACACAGCAGTATAAGCGCTTTTCGTCAACAACCCGCACCTAGGGAGATGGCAGATGGCTCGCATCAGGCATATCGCGCTGGTAACGGACGACCCGGCAAAGACCGCCGAATTCTACAAGGAACATTTCGGTCTGACTGAGCTCTATCGCCGGCCTGGCGATACCGGGGAAAATGGCGTGTGGCTTAGCGACGGCTACATTTATTTCGCTATTCTGAAGTATGGCGATGCTGGTGCGCCAAAGCTGGGGCCGGGCCAAACCTCCGACCTTCGCGGCATTCACCACATCGGATTTTATGTGGACGACGAGCAAGCGAAGGCCAAGGAGCTCGAAGCCGCCAATTTTTCGCCGGTGCCGATCCCGAAGAGATCTCGCGGCGCCGAAGCGAACCCGATGGGCGACGCGGTCAACCTGAAATACCTTGGTCCCGACGAAGTACAGATCGACATTCGCAGCCGAGGCTGGAACGAGGCGATCAGCTTTGCCATGCAGCGCTATGAGTTGGCCCCGGCCGAGGAAAAACAAGCTGCGGAATAAGGGGCCAAGCAGGGAACCGGGCGGGCGGCCTTTGCCGCTCGCCGGATCTCGCCGATGCCTGTTACTTGGAGGAAGCACCGATGATCTACGAAGTCCGTACCTATACCTTGCGCCCCGGCAGCGTCGCCGAATTTGAAGAGCGCTATCAGAAGCGCCTGCCATTGCGCGAGAAGCACTCCAAATTGGGGGCGTTCTGGCATACCGAGTTCGGCCCGCTCAATCAGGTCGTGCACGTCTATCCCTACGATGATCTGCAGCACCGCACCAGGGTGCGCTCGGCGATGGCGCAGGACGCGGCGCGCAATGCGATGCCCGGCGGCGGCGAGCTGATCGTGGCGCAGGAAGCCGAGATCATGAACCCGGCGCCGTTTATGCGCGCGCTCGGCAGCCGCGATTACGGCAGCGGCAACGTTTACGAGATGCGCACCTACACCTACGCGCCGGGCGACATTCCCAAAGTGCTCGACGGCTGGGCCAAGGCGATCGAGGCACGCGAAAAGTTCTCGCCATTGGCGGCATGCTGGACCAGCGAGCTCGGCGGCCTCAACAAATTCGTCCATGTCTGGGTCTACAAGGACCTGAACGAACGGGCCCGGGTGCGCGACGAATCGCGCCGCCCCGGCACCGGTTGGCCGGCGCAGAGCGGGGTGCGCCCGGTGCGCCAGGAAAATAAATTGCTGATCCCGGCCGCGTTCTCGCCGGTGCGCTAACAGGGTCGATCGTCCGGATTCGATCAGCAGGTAGCAGGCCGCCCAATCGGCGGTTCACAATAGGCTGCCGCCATCGACCGGGATCACCGCGCCGTTGACGAAGGTCATCGTCGTGGCCAGCCCGAGGATCACCGCCGCCACCTCCTCGGGCTCGGCGATGCGCTTCAATGGGTTGCCGGCGATCCGCTGGGCGCGCTGCTGCGCGGTCCACATCCCGGTCATCGGCGTTTCCATCAGGCTCGGCGCCACGGCGACGACCCGGATCGCCGGCGCCAAGGCCCGCGCCAAGGACATCGTCATCGCGTGAAGCCCGGCCTTGGCCGCAGCATAGGCGATGTTGCTGCCGCCGCCGCGCACGCCCGACACCGAGCCGACATTGACGACGAGGCCCTGTCCACTCGCCTCGAGCAGCTTGTGGCAGGCGCGCACCGTGGCAAAGGGGCCGCGCAGGTTGACCGCCAACACGAAATCGAAGAATTCGTCGTCAAGCGCGCGGAGATCGGCATGCGGGATCACCCGGGTGCTGCCGGCATTGTTGACCAGGATGTCGAGCCGCCCCTCGGTGGCGCCGATCGCCTCGGCGAGGCTTTCGATCGCTTTGCTATCCTGCGCCGGGGTGAGGCTGGCGCGGTGGCCGGCGCCGGGCAGGCTCGCGATCAGCCGTTGGGCGGCCTCGGCATCGTTGCCGAAGGTGACAACAACTCGCGCCCCCGCCGCGGCGAACAGACGCGCGGTTGCCGCGCCGAGGCCCTTGCTGCCGCCGGTGACCAGCGCCACCCGGCCGTCGAGCATACCCATCGTCCGGGGCTCCGTGGTCCGGAGTTATTCGGCCGGGCCGAGGGTTTTGATGAATTCGATCAGATAGGGTTTCCACAGCTCGGCGTAGTAATGGCTGAAGTGGCCGTGGGTGTTCGGGCCGGCCGGGATCAGCACATAGCGGCCGTTGCGGACCCGCTTCATCGCCCGCTCGACGGTGCCGAGCTCGGGCGGGTTGGCGTGATCCTCGGCGTCGTTGATCAGCATAACCTTGGCCTTGATCTTGTCGAGGTCGGGCTCGGGGTTGTAGTCCATGATCGCCTCGATCGCCCAGAGCGCGTCGTTGGCGTCGCCCTTGGCGGCTTGGGCGAGGCGCTGCTCGTAGAGCGCGTTGGCGGCGGCGAGGGTCGGCGCCATTTCCTGGATCCGGGTCGGGCTTTCGGTGCCGAAATTCCCGGCAGCGGCATAGATATAATGACGCGGGTTCTGCTCGTAGAAGCCGTTGTTCCAGTCCGGGTCGTGGCGGATCGCCTCGGCCTGCGCGCGGCGGCCGAGCCAGTTGCGCCCGCTGATCTCGATCGGCTGGCAGGAGAGCGGCACCACCCCGTCCATCAGATCGGGGTACATCTCGGCCCACATCCAGGCATGCATGCCGCCCATCGAGCTGCCGATCACGAGGCGCAGATGGGCGATTTCGAGACCCTCGGTGATCAGCCGATAGCCGCTCTCGACCATGTCATGGTAGCGGTAGCGCGGAAACTTGCCGCGAAGCCCGTCCGACGGCTTGCTCGATTGGCCGCGCCCGATCGCGTCCGGCATGATGATGAAATACTTGGCCGCATCGAGCGGCTGGCCGGGCTGAAACAGCTCGTCGGCAAGGCTCGGGCGCAGCCAGTTGGCGCCGGTCCCGGTATTCCCCTGCAGCAACAGCACGCCATTGGTGATCTTGCCCGCGGCATTGCGCCTTGCCGTGCCGAGGGTGCGGTAGTGGAGCTTCAATTCGGGCAAGCTCTCGCCGCTGCGGAACACATAGTTCCGCAGGATGAATTCGCCCTCACGATAATTCGGCCACTTGGTGTGCTCGGCAGGTGCTGCGGCGTGAGCGGCATCAGCAGGCATGTGCGGTTACTCCGATTTGGCTGGGGGGTGTCCGATTTGCTTAGGGGGTGATGGTGATGGGCTATTTCCGCGCCGCCTGGATCGCGTTCCAGACCTTGAGCGGGGTGGCGGGCATGGTGAGGTCGCGCACGCCGAGCGGGGCGAGCGCGTCGAGGATGGCGCTGATCACCACCGCCAAGGCCGGGGTGCAGCCGCCTTCGCCGCCGGCTTTGATGCCGAACGGATTGGTCGGCGACAAAACCTCGACGATCTTCGACCGCAAAGGACGGCAGATTGTCCGAGCGCGGCATCCCGTAATCAAGGAACGAGCCGGCCAAGCGGCTGGCCCGAAGCCGGATCGAGCGCACATTCCTCCCACATCGCCTCGCCGACCCCTTGGGCGATGCCGCCATGGCTCTGCCCATGCACGATCATCGGGTTGATGCAACGCCCGACGTCGTCGACCACCGAATAGCGGGCGATCTCGACCATGCCGGTCTCGGGGTCGATTTCGACCTCGCAGACCGCACAGCCATTGGGAAACACCGGGTCGTGCATCTCATTGTCGGTCATCACCGCCAGTTCGCCCTCGGCGCCGAGCCGTACGCCTTCCCTGGCCAGTTCGAGGAAAGTCGAAGCTGCGGTTGTCCGGCGGCGCCGAAAACCGGCCGTCCGAAAAATTCACCCGATCGGTGCCGACATCGAGCAGCCGGGCCGCCAGCGCCTTGCCCTTGGCGACCAGTTCGGGTGCGGCCTTGGCGAACAAGGTCGCCGAGTGGCGCATCGAGCGGCCGGAATGCGAACCGCCGCCGAGGCTCACCACATCGGTGTCGCCCATGATGATGTCGATGCTGCCGACCGGGACCCCGAGCAGGGCGCCGGCCACCTGGGCAAAGCTGGTCTCGTGCCCCTGCCCGCTCGGGCCGGTGCCGATCACGATCTCGACCCGGCCTTGTGGGGTCACCGTGATCTCGCTGCGCTCGCGCGGCGCCCCGATCGAGGATTCGACATAATTCGCAAGCCCCAACCCGAGCAGCCGGCCGCGCGCCTGCGGCCGCCACGCCGCCGCGCCGGAAACCCGTCCCAATCGGCGATCTTCATCGCCAGATCCATGTTGGCTTCGTAGGTGCCGCTGTCGTATTTCGCGCCGACCGCGTTGGCGTAGGGCATCGCCTGCGGCCCGATCAAATTCATCCGGCGCAACGCCACCCGGTCGATCCCGAGCCGGCGCGCCGCCGCGTCGACCAGCCGCTCGATCGCATAGGTCACCTCCGGCCGGCCCGAGCTGCGATAGGCGTTGGTCGGCATCGTGTTGGTGAAGACCGCGCGCGAGCGCAAGCTCGCCGCCGGAATGTCGTAAGAGCCGGTGATCAGGGCCGAGCCCTTGCCGAGTGGCGACAGCGAAGCACAACGGGCGCCGACATTGCTGATGTTGTCGGCGCGCAATCCGAGAAACCGGCCGTCGGCACGCACCGCCAAGGCGACGCGGGTTACCAGGTCGCGGCCCTGGTAGTCGGTCAGGAACACTTCGGAGCGGCTTGAAGTGTATTTGACCGGGCGGCCGAGCCGGCGCGACGCCCACGGCATCAGCGCCAACTCGACATAGAGCCGGTTGCGCGTGCCGAAATTGCCGCCGACATCGAACGACAATACCCGAACCTGATCGAGCGGAACGCCGAGCACCGTGGCGAGTTCGGTCTTTTGCCGCACCGCACCACCGCTGCCGGCCCACAAGGTATAACGGCCGGTCTCGCGGTCCCAATGGCCGAGTGCGGCGCGCGGCTCGATCGGAACGCCGGTCACTCGGCCGATGTGAAACTCCATCTCGATGACATGATCGGCCTCGGCAAAGGCGCGCTCGGTCGCCGCGGCGTCACCGAACGCGGTGTCGACCAGCACATTGTCCGGCACCTCGCCCCACACCGGCGGCGCACCGGGCTTCAGCCCCTCCGCCACCTGCGCGATCCACGGCAGTTCCTGGTATTCGACGATGACCGCCTCGGCGGCGTCCTGCGCTTGCGCCGCGGTTTCGGCCACAGTCATCGCCACCGCCTCGCCGACATGGCGCACCTTGTCGGCCGGCAGCAGCATCTGCGGGCCGATAAAGACCGGGCCGCCACCAGGGCCGGTCAATTTCATGTCGTAGCGGGTCGACGGCACCGGGGTATGCGGGATCGGGCGGAGCCGGTCGGCGAGGCAGTCCTCGCCGGTCAAGACGCCGAGCACCCCCGGCAACGCCAGCGCCGCCCGGGTGTCGATCCCGATGATCCGCGCATGCGGGTGGGGCGAGCGCACGATCGCCGCGTAAGCCTGCCCCGGCAGGGTGAAATCGTCGCTGAACCGGCCGCGTCCGGTTAAGAGCCGCTCGTCCTCCTTGCGCCGCACCGGCTGGCCGATCGCGCCGAGGCTACTCAGATTTGCCCCGAGCCGATTCAGATTTGCAATCTCAGCCGTATCATTCATCGGTGGCGTATCATTCATCGTTGGCGCCCAAGCCGCGCGAGTGTAACCCGTAGCCGAGGCGTTTTACATCCGGGCTCAGGAAGGCATCATGAGCGCACAACAAATAGCACCAGCCAAGGCCAAGCGCCGGGGCATCGGCGAGTTCGTCAAGGGCGGCCCGCCGATCGTCGGGCTGACCGCCTACACCGCGCCGGTCGCGCGTCTCCTCGACCCGCACGTCGATTTTCTGCTGGTCGGGGATTCGCTCGGCATGGTGGTCTACGGTTTTGACAGCACCCTGCCGGTGACGGTCGCGATGATGGTCGCGCACGGTGCGGCGGTCGTGCGCGCCACCGCGCGGGCGCTCGTCGTCGTCGATCTGCCGTTCGGCGACTATCAGGAATCGCCGGAGCAAGCGTTCCGCAGCGCCGCGCGGATCATGGCCCTGACCGGCTGCGCCGCGGTCAAGCTCGAAGGCGGCGCCGAGATGGCCGAGACCGTGCGCTTCCTCACCCGGCGCGGGGTTCCGGTCATGGGTCACGTCGGGCTGATGCCGCAAAGCGTCAATGCCGCCGGCGGATTCAAGGTGCAGGGGCGCGGCGAAGAGCAGGCCGAGCGGGTCGCCGCCGACGCCGCTGCGATCGCCGATGCCGGCGCCTTCTCGATCGTCATCGAAGGCACCATCGAGAGGGTGGCGCGCGCCATCACCGCCGCGCTGCCGGTGCCGACGATCGGCATCGGCGCGTCTCCGGCCTGCGACGGCCAGATCCTGGTGACCGACGACGTGCTCGGGGTGTTCACCGAGTTCACCCCGCGCTTCGTCAAGCGCTACGCCCAATTGGCGCCGCTGATCTCGGCCGCCGCCGAAGCCTACGCCGAGGACGTCCGCGCCCGCCGCTTCCCCGGCCCGGAGCATTGCTTCGGCACGAAATGACGAAGCTTCAGTCGGGCGCTGCCTCGCGGGTTCGGCGGCGCATGCCGATTTCGCGCAGTCGGCGATTATCGACAGGCCGACGGCGCGCGCCTCAGTGGCGAACCGTGGTTGATCGTGTATCCGGCTTCTGTCTCGATTACCTTGCCGGCCGGCGGTCCACCTGCTTGTCCCCACCAGTTGTTTTCGGCAAAGACGTTATATCCCTGAGCCTCCAAATCGTAGATCGGAGCGCCATAGATACAGTTGCCTCCATTGCTGCCGAGCGCGCCGCCACCCAAATCGATTAGTGCGCTCGTTGTGGCTCCGGTCGGCTGCATGTCAAAACCGACGGCCACACCGCTCGACGAAAGAGAAGATTGCTGTCCTCCACCCGTACTCTCAAGTTGGTCAGTGGGGTGAGATCATCAAGCCACAAATTGTAATACCTGCTGCCGCTGATCGTGCTATTATCGATGTCAAGAACTATTGTATGTGGATTTCCATCACCATCGCCACTTGGATGGTTGTTTGTGACTTCGATGCCATTGTTGTCACAGCCGGTGAATGAGCTATCCCTCATCTCCAGAACGGTCGTGTTCGTTGGCTCCGACCGATCCGATGCCCAAGCATTCGCCGGTGTTATCCGGCGTCGTAGCGGTGCCCGGCGGATTGGCGTATGAGGGTACCCCACCTGTATAAGTAGTCTGATCAACAACAACGCGATCGAGTACCAGCGTCGCTTGCGATCCGCTCCCGCCGCGATTGAACTCCTCGAGCATGTCACCGGGATTATTCTGGAACCAGCTGTTCGACACTGTCACGGTTGAGTTGGCGCTGCCATTACTCAGGATAAACTCCAGCCCATTGGTCGAGGGCCCACCGATTCCGGTCGTGTAAACGTTATGATCGATGGTCTCAATCAGCGTTCCAGCCTCAGCGGGGTTGACGAACAGGCTATCCATGTTCGCACCGGGGCTTCCATTATTTGCTTCGGTGTTGCCCAGGAGCGTCGCCCGAAGCCGCGAAGAGCCAGTGACTTGGGTGCCGATACCCTTCGATCGTCCGAACGCTACTGCATTGTACAAGTCGAGTGACGAAGTTGTGGTCTATCTCTGCGCTAATGTCCCCGGTGTTCATGCCTCGAATGTCAATGCCGTCCCCACACCGACCATCGTGGATGTAGTTGTTGGTAATCGATAGGCTCGTACTCACGTTGGCCGTATCGATCAGAATCCCGGCCCACCCGGCGGGTAAGCCATTAGCAACGTTGTTCGCAACGCCAGCAGTATATGATTCGAGATAGAACGGCTGGACGACGAACCCGGCGGTGCCGGAAGTGTTGAACCCCGACACATCGTTGTCCCGCAGGGTTACGCCAATGACGTCCTGCCCGTAGATAGCTCCGCGGTAGGCGCCGACAATCACCAAATTCTCAACATCGGTATCGCTGGCCAGTTCGACGGCATCCCCGGAGTTCATGCCGTTGGTGGTATTGGTGATCCGCGGAAGCGATGAGTTACCGGACGGGCCCGCCACGCGCGGTCCGCCGGAAATCAGCGGCTTGCCAAACTGAACGACGGGTGGTCCGTCGCCGATCAGGCGCTGCCCCGGTTTCAACGCGATGCCTCCGTCAAGCGGAGGCGTACTCGCTGGTGCGGGCTCGATGACGATCGTATCGCCGGGGCCGGACGCCTGCTGCACCAGCGCCAGACTATTGAAGGGTGCGCTGGCGCTGCCGTTACCCCCAACAGGCGCGGCGGCGCTGACATACCACCGGTGATGTGTGTATTGCGCGCGTGCGGCCGGCGATACCAACAGAATGCCGATTGGGATAAGAAGCAGAGCTCGGCATGCAAAAAGCGCGCATTTCTCGCGCATAGCGCGTCCAATTTTTCGTTCTGCTTTTGGAAATCGCCACAACATGCTGATCCTCCCTCGATCTGTCGCGCTTTGCGCAAGTTCAATATTTGGATTATAGGCGATTTCGTACGCGCGCCAGTAGAACAGTAACCTATGGAAAGGAACACCGGCAGAGCGGCGACGATGAACCGCAGCGGTGTCAGCTGCGGCGCTGGAAAGCTCGAAAGCCGGGCGGACCGCAAAGCCAAAGCCCCAGATGGTCGAGGTCAGGGCTGCCAGCACGCCGTCGCGAAGTCTGATCCAGCCAGCCCACTGCAGTGCTGTTCCTCTACCGGCGGGTTTGGGCGAAGGTCCGGGAGCGATTTCTCAGCGCGAGATCTCCTCGAGGCGCAGACGGGTGGTGCGCGGCCCCATGGTGGCGATGACGATGAACACCAGGATCATCGCGCTGGCGATGAACACGAAGACGCCGATCGTGCCGTAGTGGCGCAGGCAATAGGCCACCATAAAGCCGATGAAAATCGTGCTGAACCGGCTCCACGAATAGGTGAAGCCAACCGCGCGGGCGCGAATCCGCGTCGGATACAGCTCGGATTGATAGGCATGCAGCGAGTAGGCGAAGATCGTGTTGAAGATCTGGATCAGGATGCCGATCACCATGATCGCCAACGCCGCCCTCTGCTGCGAGAAGATCAGCCCGAAAGCCGCGATCGCCAATGCCGAATAGGCGACCTGCCATTTGCGCTGCATGCGGTCGGCGATCAGCATCGCGATCAGCGGCCCGACTGGTGCCGCGAGCGCGATGATGAAGGTGTAGGAGAGCGATTTGGTGACGTTGATCCCCTGCGAGACCAGGAGGGTCGGGACCCAGCTGGCAAAGCCGTAATAGCCGATCGTCTGCAGCAGCTGGAAGATCACCAGCATGATCGTCCGCTTGCGATAAGGCGGACGGAAGATCTCGGCATAGGAGCCGGTTTGCTCCTCGACCTCGCCTTCGAGCGCCAGCGGCGGCGGCGGCAGCCCGCGGCCGGTTTCGCGCTCGATCCGGGTCTCGATCATCCCGGTAACGCGGTCCGCCTCGGCATGACGGCCATGCTGGGCGAGCCAACGCGGCGATTCGGGCAGTCCGAGGCGCAAAAACCAGGCGACGATTGCCCCGGTCGCGCCGATGATCGTAACCCAGCGCCAGCCGTCGAGGCCAAATGCCACGCGCGGCACCAGGGCCCAGGCCAGAAACGCCACCGCCGGATAGGCGCTGAGGCCGATCGTCGAGCTAAACGCAAAGGCTTGGCCGCGGCGTTCCTTTGGCACCAGTTTCGGATAGATAGGTGTCTATCGTGACGAACTCGGCGCCGATCGCGATGCCGGCGATAAAGCGCCAGAACACCAGACCGCCCGCCGTGCTCTGAAACGCCATGACCAGGGTGGCCAGCGAGTACCACACCAGGGCGAAGGTAAAGATCGTTCGTCGGCCGAAATAGTCGGAAAGCGGGCTGATCAGCAAGGTGCCGATAAACATGCCGGAAAAGGTGGCGGCGAGCAGGCTGGCAAAACCGTGCAGGTCGAAAAAGCCCTGCGTCGTCGGGGCCATGATCCCGGCTTTGTAAAGACCGGGTGCGATATAGGCGACCAACCCGTTGTCATAGATTTCAAAGAAGGCGCCCAACGCCAGCAATACGATGAAACGCAGGACGTAGCGGGTCGGCGGCAGCCGATCCATCCGGGCGGCGATCGTCGTCGCGGGGCGCCCCGCATACGGGGCGACGGTTTCATCGGCCAAGGCATTTTCCTCCGATTTTGCCGTATTGTTTCGGGCGGCCGATGCCAAGACAACCGCGGCCGCGGCGCGACAGCCGCGCGCCACGCGCATTCCTGCGGGCTCTGATCTCGCCTGATCGAATTACCGGAGTGCCGCGCCCGAGCCCGTTAGTTGTGCGAGTACATCTGCTTGCCGGCAATTTCCAGCCGGGCCTGGAGGAGCGTGCCGGTTTCGCTTTCGGTGACAAAGAGGGTCTTGCCGTCGGGCCCGCCATAGGCGGCGTTGGTGGTGCCGATCCCGGCGGCGGACCGGATCTCGGCCAGCGGGCGTCCGAGCCGGCTGAACAGCCAGATCGAGCCCATCCCGACATGGCACACGGCAAGATTGCCCGCGGCATCGATCGCCATCCCGTCCGGCCCCATGCCACCCGACATCTGGATGAAGATGCCGACCCGGCCGAGGTTGCCGTTTTCCAGCAATGGCACCCGCCACACCGCGTTGTTGCGGGTCACCGCCAGATAGAGGATGTCCTCATTTGGGGTCAGCACTAGCCCATTCGGGCTCGGCACATTGTCGAGCAGCAATTCGAGCCGGCCATCGGCGCGCAGCCGGTAGAGCCGCCCAGTCGGGTCGTGCAGCCCGCTCTCGCCCTGATCGGTCAAATAAAGGTCGCCGTTGCTGGCAAAGACGAGATCGTTCAGCCCCTTGAAGCGCTCGCCAAAGGGCCGGTCGAGGTAAGGCTCGACCTTGCCCGAGCCGGGATCGAGCAGCACCAGGCCCTGCTTGTGATCGGCGATGAAGATGCGGCCATCGCGGTGGATCTTCAGCCCGTTGGGCTCGCCGTCATATTCGGCGACGAGGGCAAACTCGCCCGCTGGCGAGACCCGGAAAATTTGGCCATAGGGAATGTTGGTGACATAGAGATTGCCGGCGCGGTCGAAGGAGGGTCCTTCGAGGAAGCAGTCGCGCGCGACGCCGCTCTGGCGGCGCGGATTATCGCGCGCACGCAGCCGGTCGGGGACCCGAGCAAAGATTTCGCTGTCGATCACGGGCGGGGCGGCATACACAATCCGGTGTCCTTTCCGACGCTTCGCCCGCCGAGCTTAGCCGTACGATCTCGAGGGCGCCACCACCCGGCCATCGTCATGCATGGTCACCGAAATGTGAGACGCACGCCGTATCGAGCGAGACCATTTCTCGCTCCTTGAAACCAGCAACAAAAGTTCAGGGAGGCTGTCTAATCATGCGCCGGACATCATTTCTCGCAGCTGTCGTCGCCGCCTTTGTCGCGCTGCCCGCCTTGGTCCAGGCCGCGCCAGCCGGCACGCCTGCGCGCATCCGCGGCACCGTCGAGAAGCTCGACGGCCGCATCCTGACGGTTGCCGAGCGCGATGGCGGGACGGCGACCGTGACGTTGGCGCCGGGCGCCACGGTCAACATCTTGGTCAAGCGCAGCCTCGCCGATATCAAGCCCGGCGATTTCGTCGCCTCGACCGGGATCAAGGACAAGAATGGCCAGATCCACGCGATCGAAGTGCGCATCTTTCCCAAGGCGCAGCCCAATGGCGGGCGGCAATTCGCCTGGGATCTGGCGCCGGACAGCGTGATGACCAACGCCACGGTCGGCACGGTCACCAAGGCTCCGCAGGGCGAGATGCTGCACGTCACCTTCAAGGGCGGAAAATCCGAATACATGGTTGGTCCCGGGGTGCCGATATTGGCTGCAGCGCCGGGCGACATCAGCCTGTTGAAGCCGGGGGTCGCCGTCTTCGTCATCGCGCTGAAGCATCCCGATGGCAGCTTGACCTCGACCCGGCTTTACGCCGAGAAGAATGGCATCAAGCCGCCGATGTAGGGGGGATGCGCCGGCGCCGGAGCGTTGGCGATGTTTCCATGGAACGATTACGGCGGCCGGCTGTCGCCGCTCAAGCTCACGGTTTTTGTGGCGCTGTTCGTCCCGGCCGGATGGGTTGCCTATGCCTATGGCTTCGGGCTGCTCGGCGCCCGGCCGCTCAACGAGGCGCTGCGCGAAATCGGGCTGTGGACGATCCGGCTGATCTTTCTGGCCTTGGCGGTGACGCCACTGCGCCAGGTGCTGCAATGGCCTCGGCTCATTCTGGTGCGACGCATGATCGGCGTCGCCGCCTTTGCCTATGTGCTGATCCACTTCTCGCTTTATACGGCGAGCGAAGCCTTTGATCTCGGCAAGGTCGCCAGCGAGATCGTGCACCGGGTCTATCTGACGATCGGCTTTGCCGCGCTCCTCGGCCTCGCGGCTCTGGCGGCGACCTCGACCGACGGCATGGTCCGCCGCCTCGGCGGCCGGCGCTGGCAGTTGCTGCACCGGCTGGTCTACCTGATCGGGGTGCTGGCGGTCATTCATTACTGCTTTCAGTCGAAGCTCGATTTGTGGCAGCCGACGGTCATGGCCGGGCTGCTGTTCTGGCTCTTCGGCTACCGGCTGCTGCTGTGGCGCTGTGGCGTGCGCGGTCATCTGGCGCTGGCGTGGGTGGCCGGGCTCAGCCTCGTCGCGGCAATCGCCACGGCACTCGGCGAAGCGGTCTATTTCCGGCTCGCCTTCCACGCCCCGATGCTGCGGGTGTTGGAGACCGACCTGTCACTGACGACCGGGGTGCGCCCGGCGGTGATCGTGCTGGCGATCGGGCTCGGGGTGACCGGCGCGGCGGTGTTTCGCGCCGTTGTGTTCCCGCCCCGACGGCAGCGCCGCAGCGGCGCCCGGCCCCCGCGCCGCGAGCTTACGCCCGGCGTCGAGCGCTAACTCGCGTACGCCACGAGGTGCGGCGGCTCGCCTGAAGCCGGCCGAAGCGGCAGATCTGCCTCTCTGGCGGTTTCGCCTTGCATCGTTGCCAAGCGCCGGTTGATGCTGCTCGCCGACGACGAACCGAAAAGGAGACGGCGATGCCCGAGAACGAGCCCAATCGAACGGTTGCGCGTGCCGCAGCGGCTGCCTCCGCTATCGTCGCGGCGCCGGTGGTGCCGGCCATTGCCCCTTTGCTGCCGCCGCTCTACAGGGTCGATCTGATGACCGCGGCGGGGTCGGCCGCGTTCGGCGCCCGCTGGAAGACGATGGAGGCGAAGATCGTCGAGGTGCCGGCGATCCCCGATGCGATGCCGGAGTTCAAGACCACCTACGACATCGAGCCGCATGCCGGCGAGAGCGGCTTTGACGACGCCTCGTGGCCGGTGATCGCCGCCACCGAACTCGGCGCCAAGCGCGGCGGCGGGCGGGTGTCGTTCATCTGGTTTCGGGCGGCGCTGACGATCCCGGCCGAAATTGCCGGCTTCGATCCGTCGGGCGCCAAGGCAGTGCTGACGATGAATGTCGACGATTACGCGGAGATCTGGGTCAACGGCGAGCTGCCGCGCGCCGCCGGCAGGCCGAGCCCGGCGACGATCCAGGGCTTCAACATGCCCAATCGGCTCGTGCTCAGCGACGCGGTCGCCGCCGGCGACAAATTCCAGATTGCGGTGTTCGGCATCAACGGGCCGATCTCGGTGGCACCGCCCAACACCGTCTGGTTCCGCGAGGCCCGGGTCGAATTCTATCGCTGACCACGGAGCCGGCGACCTCCGGCGCGCGGTACCGGGAGCTTGATCTCAGAGGACGGGCACCGCGAGATGGCTCAGCATGAAGCCATGCCGCTCGGCCAGGGTCTCGGCGATGCGGCGGCGATGACAGACCTGCCAATCCGCCTCATAGCACAAGAGGCAACTCGGCCCGGCCTCGGCGATCGCAGCGGTCTCGGCCAGATCGAGCTCGGCTTCGGGGCGGGCAAGCTTGTCGGCGACAATCGCCCAGAACCGATCCCACTCGCGGCGACGACCGGCGAGCCGGCCTTCGGGCGGAGTGCCGAGCGCCCGCATGTGCACATAGCGCATGCCGGCTTCCTCGATAGCGGCGGCCAGCTGGCGCTTGGAAAAGCCCGGCCGGCGCGAGATCGGCCGGTCGCGCACGTCGATCAGGGTCGCCACCCCGGCTGCACTCAGGACGGCGATCAAATCCTGCTGCCGGGTCTTCTCGTACCCGATCGAATAAAGGGTCTTGCCGGCGGCCATGCCGGGTTCACAGCTCGCGGGTGCGGCGCGCCATGGCGTCGTGCCATAAATTGCCGCGGTCGTCGTCAAAGATCAGCTTCGGGTCGCCCGGCGTGGTGAACCAGTCGCCGCGGGCGATCTCGCCTTCGAGCTGTCCTGGCCCCCAGCCGGCATAGCCGAAGGCGAAAAGGTGCTGTTTCGGTCCGCGATCATGGCCGATGTCGCGCAGGATCTCCTTGTCGGCGGTCATCGCCAGATCGGGGGCGATGGCCAGAGTATCCGGGCGATGGTAATCGGCGCCGTGGAGTACAAAGCCAAGCTCCGGCTGCACCGGGCCGCCGTCAAAGACCAGGAGGCTGCCCTCGACGTTGGCCGTGTGATCGCCGGCCGCTTCGAGCAGGCTCTTGATCGAACGCCGTTCGAGCGGTCGATTGATGACGATGCCAAACGCGCCGCCCTTGCCCTGCCGCACCATCAGGATCACCGCGTGATGAAAGCGCGGGTCGCCGATCGTTGGCGCGGCGATCAGCAATTGCCCGGCGAGCGACCCGGAATCGGCGGGCGAGGGTGCGGCCGCGCCAAGCAGCAACGCCGCCACGAGCAGGAATGCGGCAACCGGCAGCGAGCGCAGCGCGCAGAGGCGGCGGGACGTCATCCGCCGAGCTTACATCGCCGCTCGCCGGGCGGGAAAGCGGTGCTAAGATCGCGGCCGGCAGCGCGGGGGTAGCGGCTTATGGCGGATCGGTCCTGGATCATCACCACTGCGATCGGCACCGGCGAGCGCGGCTTTGCCGGCGACGGCGGACCGGCGGCGCAAGCGCTGCTGAACGGGCCGTTCGATATCGGCTTCGACCGGGCTGGCCACCTTTATTTCTCCGATACCTTCAACCACCGCATCCGCCGCGTCGACGCGCGCACCGGGGTCATCACCACGCTCGCCGGCAGTGGTGAGGCGGGCTATAGCGGCGATGGCGGACCAGCCGCCGCTGGCGGCGTTCAACGAGCCCTACGGCATCGCGCTCGACCGCGCCGGCAACATCTATGTCGCCGACCGACACAATCACTGCGTGCGCCGGATCGACGCCGCCTCGGGCATCGTCACCACCTTTGCCGGCAACGGCAGCAGCGGGTATTCGGGCGATGGCGGGCCGGCTGCGCGCGCCGGGCTGGTCGAACCCAACGGGCTCGGCTTCGACCCGGCGGAGCGGCATCTCTATATCGCCGATGTCGCCGACAATCGGGTGCGCGCCGTTGATCTCGCGGCGGGCACGATCGCGACCTTCGCCGGCACCGGCGAGGCGGCGCACACCGGCGACGGCGGCCCGGCCGCGGCGGCGGCGGTGTGGGGCGCGCGCGCGGTCAAGGTCGCCGCCGACGGGCGCGTCTATATCCTTGAGCGCCAGGGCAGCAGCCTGCGCGCGGTCGATCCCCGGACCAGCGCGATCACGCGGGTGGCCGGCACCGGTGCGCGCGGCTATAGCGGCGATGGCGGCGCGGCGCTCGCCGCGGTGTTCGACGCGCCTAAAGAGATGGCGATCGACAGCAATGGCGATGTGTTGATCGTCGACACCGAGAACCACGCGATCCGCCGGATCGATCTCGCGAGCGGCATCGTCGAAACCATCGCCGGCGGCCATAAGGGCGGCGAGGGCGATGGTGGCCCGGCGCGCCAAGCCGGGCTCGGCCGCCCGCACGGCATCGCCCAGGGTCCCGACGGCGCGCTCTATATCGGCGACACCGAAAACCACCGCATCCGCAAGCTCACCCTCGCCTGAGGCGGCAGCCGGGGCCTCGGCTCAGCCGAGGAATTCGCGCAAAGCCGCCGCCAGAGCCTTCGGGTTGTCGCCCTGCACGGTGTGGCCCGCGTTGGGGATTTTGATCCAGCGCCCGTCGGGGAGACCGGCCGCCAGCCGCTCGGCATCCTCGTCGTGGAACACGTCGCTATCGGCGCCGCGCACCACCAGGGTCGGGCAGGCGATCTGGGCGAGCCCGTCAGCCAGTTTCTGCCGCTCGGTTGCGTTCCGGTCGCCGCCCATCTGCTGGAAGCGCCGCCGGTCGTATTTCCAGGTCCAGTTGCCATCGGGCTGCTGCCGCAGATTGTGCATCAGGCTGCGCCGCAGGATTACCGGATCGCGCCGCGGGTTGAAGGCGAGGGCGCGCTCGATGATCGCTTCGAGCGAGGCCGGCTCGGCGCCGCCATTGACGAAGTCGCGGATCCGGGTCGAGCCGGGGCGCCGCATATTCGGCCCGGCATCGATCATCACCAGCGCCGATAGCGTCTCGGGGTACTGGATCGCATAGGCGAGCGCGTTGATCGCGCCCATCGACATGCCGACCAGCACGAAGCCTTCGAGCCCGAGCGCATCGGCGATGCCCTTCACATCCTCGCGTTGGGCGGCGAGCGAATAATCGGCATCGGGCGCCCAGTCGGTGTCGCCGTGGCCGCGCTGGTCGAGGGCCATGCAATGGTATTCGTCGCGCAGTGCGAGGCAGCACAAATCCCAGGTATGCGCGGTCAAGGCGCCGCCGTGCAGAAACAGGATCGGACGCAGCCCCGGATGGCCCCAATCGAGGTAGCGAAAGCGCAGCTCGCCGATCACGACGTCGTGCTCGGCCGGCAAGGCCACCTCGGCAAAACTGAAGCCGGCGCGGACCGAGGTCGATTTCAGGTGCTCGCGATATTCCTCGCTGGACAGGGTCATGATCTTAAGGGCTCCCTCGAAAGTCGGCGCCGGCTTAGCAGAGCGGGCGACAGCCTTTAGCACGAAGCCGGGCTTCGTGGACCATTTGCCCGGCCCGGCGCCCGCGTCTATTTGCGATTGGCACCCCCGCGCCGGGAACATGGCTCGGCCGCTGCTTTGGCGCCGCTGCGGCGTTGTGTCCGGAGCCCAAGCGCGTACACTTCGCACGAGTTCTCCGGGTCGCGGCATGCGGCCCTCGCTGCAGAAAGGAACAATCGATGGCCTATGATCTGCTGATCAAAAACGGGCTCGTAGTCGATGGCTCGGGGATGCCGGCGTTCCGCGGTGATATCGGCATCAAGAACGGCAAGATCGTCGAAATCGGCAAGTTGAGTGGTCCGGCCGAGCAGACCATCGATGCCGAGGGCCGCGCCGTCGCCCCGGGTTTCATCGACAATCATTGCCACTACGACGCCCAGGTCACCTGGGACCCGCTCTGCACCTTCTCGCCCGAGCACGGCGCCACCACTGTGATCTTCGGCAATTGCTCGCTGTCCTTGGCCCCGGTGAGGAAGGGCACCGAGGAGCGGCTGGCCGAGTTCCTGTCCTATGTCGAAGCGATCCCGATGGATGTGCTGCGCACGGTCAATTTCGATTGGGAAACGACCGGCCAGTACATGGACCATCTCGACAAATGCCTCGGCATCAATGTCGGCAATTTGATCGGCCACACCGCGGTGCGCCATTATGTGATGGGCGACGATTGCCAGAAGCCGGGCGCATCCGATAATCAGATCAAGGCGATGCAGGATGTGGTTCGCGACGGCATGAAGGCCGGGGCGCTCGGCCTCTCGGTGTCGCGCGAGCAGGGCCATTACGATCCGCAGGGCGTGCACATCCCGGCGCTGTGGGCCGACGAAAAGGAGATCTTCGCGCTTGGCGACGTGCTGCGCGAGATGAGCACCGGCACGATCCAGGCCGGCGGCGGCCAGTATGTCGAGCTGAAGGACGGCATGATCCGGCGTCTGGCCGAGGCGACCGGACGGACGGTCGTCTACAACAGCCTGTCGCAGACGATGCGCAAGCCCAACGAATGGAAGACGCACATGGCGCGGGTCGAGGAAACCGCGGCACTGGGCATCCGCGCCTACCCGATGTGCAGCCCGAACCGGGTCACCCAGGACTTCACGATGAAGAACTGCCAGGTGTTCCGCGGCCTGCCGACCTGGCACCCGATCCTGTTATCGTCGGACGAGGCGAAGATGAAGGCCTATGCCGACCCGGAGATCCGCGCCAAGCTCCACGAAGAGTCGGTGGTCAACAAGCCCGACACCGCGGTCGGCTTTTCAAAGACCTGGTGGAACTATATGTGGGTCAACGAGCCGGCGCTCGAAAAGAACAAGTGGATGCAGTTCAAGTCGATCGGCCAGATCGCCGAGGCGCAGAACAAGCGGGTCATCGACGCCTTTCTCGACCTGGTCGTCGAGGAAAAGCTCGAAACCCGGTTCCTGCAGGCTGAGAACAATGTCGACGACGAGGCACTGACCAAGATCCTGACCCACCCGAACGCGGTGATCGGGCTCGGCGACGGCGGCGCGCACGTCCAGTTCCACGGCGGCTATGGCTATCTGACCAAGCTGCTCGGCGAATGGGTGCGCGAGAAGCAGGTGATGACCCTCGAGCAGGCGGTGCGCCGGCTGACCTTCGACAGCGCCTCGACCTTTGGGCTCTATGACCGCGGACTCCTGCGCCCCGGCATGGCCGCCGATGTCGTGATCTTCGACCCCGCCACCGTCAAGTGCGGCCAGGAGGTGGTAGTGCGCGACTTCCCGAAGGGTGCGTGGCGCATCAAGGAGCCGGCCGAGGGCATCTTCGCCACGGTCGTCAATGGCCAGGTGCTGTATAGCGAAGGCAAGCACACCGGCGCACTGCCGGGCCGGGTGCTGCGCAACAGCTACTACCACGCCAACCACGGCTGACCGGCGCGGCACGGCCCTGACCCGGCCGTCGCTGCCGCGACGGGTGCCCCTCTCCCGCATTGATTGCGGGAGAGGATCGGGGTGAGGGGCTTTACGTTACGGGCGCTGCACCAGCTCGATGCGGTAGCCGTCGGGGTCTTCGATAAAGGCGATGACCGAGCCGCCATGCGCCATCGGGCCGGCCGGGCGCGGGATCTTGACGCCGGCGGCACCGAGCTGCTCGCAGGCCTTGTAGACATCGGGCACGCCGAGCGCCAAATGGCCGAACGCACTGCCCAACGCATAGGGCTCGGCCTGCTCCCAGTTATGGGTCAGCTCGAGCACCGTGTTGGCGGCCTCGTCGCCGTAGCCGACAAAGGCGAGGGTGAACTTGCCGGTCGGGTAATCGCGCTTGCGCAGCAATTTCATGCCGAGCTGCTCGGTGTAGAATTTCAGCGACTTGTCGAGGTCGCGGACCCGGATCATCGTGTGCAGATAGCGGTACTTGTCGGTCTCGGCCGCCGGCTGGGCGGCGGTTTCGGGAACATTGGTCACGGCCATGGGATTTCTCCGTCAGGGTGCCGGGGATGCGGAGCCGCCGCAGCGGCGCGCCGCGACAATGGCGAGAACCTGATCGGCGGCCCGCAGGCTCGGCGACCGGTCACCCGCCCCGAGGCGCCGCATCGCCGTATCATACCCCGCCTGGTGGGCGGCGCGAACCGGTTCGTCCCGCACCAGCCGGGCCAGCTCGGCGGCGAGGCGTTCGGGCGTGCATTCGCCGCGCAGCAATTCGCAAACCAGAGGCTGTTCGAGCAGCAGGTTGACGAGGTTGACCTGCCGCACCTTCACCACCCGGTCGAGCAGCGCCTCGGTCAGCGGGTTCAAGCGATAGGCGACGACCATCGGCAGCCGCGCCATCGCCAGCTCGAGCGCGACCGAGCCCGAGGCGGCGAGGGCGGCACGGCTCGCGGCAAAGGCGTCGTATTTGTCCTGCGTTTGTCGCACCAGGATCGGTGCGCCGGGCCAGCC
This sequence comes from uncultured Alphaproteobacteria bacterium, assembly GCA_963755435.1. GTDB lineage: Bacteria > Pseudomonadota > Alphaproteobacteria > ATCC43930 > CGMCC-115725 > AP-15. The sequence goes on along the minus strand of CAVWJX010000003.1, from coordinate 276,387 downwards.
GCGTACGGCCTCGGCAACGCTCGACGCGACCGTCGCCACGGTCGGCACGGCGACGCGGAACGGCCCGATGCGCTGCTCCAGACGGCGCAGCGCCGCGGCGAAGATCGGCAGCAGCCGGCGCACCTCGCCGCCGCGGCTGCCCGGCAAGACCGAGATCAGCAATTCATCGCGGCCGAGCCCGTGCGCGGCGCGAAACTGCGTGCCGTCGCCGCGATCGGCGCCGCTGTCGAGCACCGGGTGGCCGACATAGCTGCAGGCGAGCCCGACCCGCGCGAAATAGGGCGGCTCGAACGGAAAGAGGGCCATCATGTGGTCGTACCAGCGCGCCACCCGTCGCGCCCGTCCGGCGCGCCACGCCCAGACCATCGGCGCCACATAGTGCACGAGCGGCAGGGTTTCGCCGTGGCGACGCAGCCGCTGGGCAATCCGCCAGCTGAACCCCGAGCTGTCAATCGTCACCACCGCATCGGGCCGTTGCGCGCGGATCGCCGCGACCGTTTCGCGTACCCGGCGCAGGATCGCAAACGCCCGCGGCAACACCTCGGCCACCCCGATTACCGCGAGCTCGTCAAGCGGCACCAGGCTGGCGAGACCCTCGTCGCGCATGCGCTCGCCGCCGACCCCGGCGACCCGCAAATTGCCACCGGTGCGCTCTCGCAATGCGGCGATCAGCCCGGCGCCCAGTGCGTCGCCCGAGGGCTCGGCGGCGACGACAAAGATGAACGGCGCGGCTCCGCTCACGCTCGGCATGATCAGGCCGAACGGATGCCGACGACAAAAAGCCCGGCGCGATCGGCGATATCGACGACCTCGTCGCGGTCGAGCACGATCGTCGCGCCGGCTTCGACGGCGATCCCGCGCAAGCCCGCTTCGGCGGCAAGAGCCACGGTTTGCGGTCCGATCGTCGGCCGGTCGGCGCGCTGCTCCTGACCCGGCTTTTCGACCTTGACCAGCACCCCGCCCGGCCCGTCGCGGCGCAGCCCGGCGCAGCGGCGGATCAGCGCGTCGGTGCCCTCGATCGCCTCGACGCCCAGCACCAGACCCTGCTGCACCACGACCGCCTGGCCGATATCGAGCGCGCCCAATGCCCGCGCGATGCGCCGCCCATGCGCGATATCGGCCAGCGCCTGCGCATCGGGGCGCCGCTCGCCGAGCGGGCCCTCCGGCGCCAGCCCACCGCGCGAGTCGCCGCCCGCCAGCAGTTGATCGGCGCCGATCACGCGAAATCCTTCGCGCTCGAACTCGCTGACGACTGCTGATAGGAGGCCATCATCGCCGAGGGCCTTGTAGCCGATGCGGGCGAACAGCTTGGCCGCGCGCCAGTCGGGTCGCAGCATGACCAGCGAGGGCCGGGCTATCCCGCCGGCCAGCACCAGCTCGCGCACATTGTTCTGGCGCAGCAGCGCAAGCCCGCGGGCGGCGGCGCCGAGCCGGCACCAGGCATGTGCGACCCCTTCCACCGTCTCGGGCTGGGCCGCCCCTTCGAGCGCCAGGACAAACACCTCGCGCCCGGCGCTGCGGCAGGCGTCGACCAGGCGACGCGGCAGCCCACCGCCGCCGGCGACGATGCCGAGCCGCGGCATTTGCGACCGGTCCGCGGGCTGCCGGCCGGCCTGCGGACTATCCGCCATTCGCCTCCGCCGGCTGGCAGATGGCGCGGCTCGAAATCGGCGCGGATAAAGCGGATGATGTCGTCGACCGGGGCCACCCCGGCAAAGCGCTCGGCGGTCTCGTTGACCCGGTCGCTCAAGGTTCCGGGCGAATGGAACAGAAACTGGTAGGCATTGCGCAGAGCCTGGATGTCCTCGCGGCTGAAGCCGCGGCGCTGCATGCCGATGATGTTGAGGCCGGTGAGCCGGGCGCGGTTGCCGATCACCTGGCCATAGGGAATCACGTCGCGCTCGACACCCGACATGCCGCCGATCATCGCGTGCCGGCCGATGCGGACAAACTGATGCACCGCGCACAAGCCGCCGAGAAACGCGTAAGCGTCGACAACGACATGGCCGGCCAAAGTCGCGTTGTTGGCCATGATCACGTGATCGCCGATCTGGCAGTCATGCGCCACATGGGCGCCAATCATAAACAGGCAATCGTCGCCGATGCGGGTGACCAGCCCGCCGCCGGCGGTGCCGGGATTGATCGTCACATATTCGCGGATCGTGTTGCGGCGGCCGACCGCGAGAAATGATTCCTCGCCCTGATATTTGAGGTCCTGCGGCTCGAGCCCGATCGAGGCGAACGGGAAGATCCGCGTCCCCTCGGCGATCGTCGTATGCCCGTCGACCACGACATGGGCGCGCAGCACCACCCCCGGCCCGAGCGCCACATGGCCGCCGACGACGCAATAGGGCCCGATTACGACGTCGCGAGCGAGGTCCGCTCCAGGCGCGACGATGGCGGTCGGATGGATGTCTGCCATCTCTAGTGGTCGAGGATCATCGCCGCGTACACGGCCTCGGCAACCAGATTGTCGCCGACTTTGGCCCGGCCCTCGAACTTCCACACATTGCCGCGATTGCGCTGCTTGACGACATGAACGCAAAGGGTGTCGCCCGGGAACACCGGGCGGCGGAAGCGCGCATTGTCGACACTCATGAAATAGACAAGCTTGCCCTCAGACCCAGGACCCAGGGTGTGAACCACCAGAACCGCCGCGGTCTGCGCCATCGCCTCGATGATCAGCACTCCGGGCATGACCGGACGGGCGGGAAAGTGCCCCTGAAAATATTGTTCGTTGATCGAGACGTTTTTAATCCCGGTGGCGCGCTCGTTGGCCACCACGTCGACGACTTTGTCGATCATCAGAAAGGGATGGCGGTGCGGGATCATCTCCATGATCCGCCGGATATCGATCTGGGTGATTTCGCCGTCGGCGCAGACCGGATCGATCATCTCCCGTCCTTCTTCTTCGCCAGCCGCTGCAAGGCCACCGCCCGCCTCATGAACTCGGTCATCGGCACCGCCGGAATGCCCGATACCGTGGCCCCGTCGGGGACGTCGCGCATCAGCCCGCTCTTGGCAGCAATTTTAGCGCCGCGGCCAATATGCAAATGGCCGGCGAGCCCACCTTGTCCGCCGATCATGACGAAATCATCGAGCTTCGTGCTGCCGGAGATGCCGACTTGTCCGGCAAGGATGCAGCACCGGCCGAGAACGACGTTGTGGGCGATCTGGACGAGATTATCAATCATCGAACCGGCGCCGATGACGGTATCGTGACCCGAGCCGCGATCGATCGTGGTATTGGCGCCGATATCGACATCGTCACCGATCACCACGCGCCCGAGTTGCGGGACCTTGACCGGTCTGGCTGGATCGGGGGCAAAGCCGAACCCCGGCTGGCCGATGCGCACCCCCGGATGCAGCACGACGCGCGCGCCGATCAGCGCGTGGCTGACCGTGACATGGGCGCCGAAGCTGCAATCCTCGCCGATCTCGACACCGGCGCCAATGACCGTATGGGGGCCGATCCGGCAGCGCCGCCCGAGCCGAACACCCGCTTCAATGATGCTATAGGGTCCGATCGTGCAATCCTCGGGAACGATCGCCGAGGGATTGATCATGGCCGACGGGCTGCGCCCGCCCGCGACCGCCGGAACCGGGTAAAACGCCTGGGCCGCCAATCCATAAGCCCGATAGGGCTCGCGGCTCAGCAACAAGGCCATGCCCGGCGGCGCCCGGTCGATCGCCCATTCGTCGACAAAGGCCGCGCCGGCCCGCGATTGGCGAAAAGCGCCCAGATATTTGCGATTGTCGAGAAAGCTCGCCTCGTCAGGGCCAGCGATCTCGAGCGGCGCCACATCGTGCAGGAGCAGGTCGGCCAGATCGGCGCGCTGCAGCTCGGCCCCGCTCACCCGGGCCAGTTCGGCGAGCGTGAACGGCCCGGTGCGTGCGAAAAACCGCGGGTCGGCCATCTGCGCTCGCGGCCCGGCCGGTCCTAACGCCGCTTTGCCCGGGCCGGGGCCCGAGCGGTGGCGGCAGGCGGTGCCGCCGGCGCCGGAGCGCCGGCAACCGGTACCGGCGCCACGAAATTGACGTTCAGCACCGGCATTTCTTCATCGAGCTTTTGCAGCACTTCGTCGGTCACATCGAACGAGCGGTCGAACAGCACCAGATCGGTCCGCTGAAACACCAAATTCGCTCTGCGCTGCTTGGCGATGTCGGCGATTATCCTCAGCATTGCCTGCTGGATCTTGGACAGCGCCTCGTTATTCGACTTTTCGAGCGCTTGGCGCTTGCTCTGAACGTCAAGGTCGAGATCGTTGACCTTCTGCTGGAATTCACGGCCACGCTGGTTCAGAGCCGCCGGCGACAGCGACGCCTGCTGGCGTTGTAGGGCGTCACGTTCGGCGCGCAGCACTTCCTCTTCATGTGAAATTTCCTTGCTGTACTCATCGCGCTTCTGCTCGATCTGGCTGCGCACCATTTTGGCGGCTTTCGAATTCTGCAGCAGCGACTGGACGTCGACCACGAGCACGCTCAAATTCTGCGCGGCGGGCAAGACCGCCGGGACCGGGGCTGGCGCCGGGGTCGGGACTGGCGCCGGGGTCCGGGCCGGCGGCGCCTGGGCGACCGCACTCGCCGCCAACCCGCAGCACATGACCGCGAGCGACGCCATCAATCGGATACGGAACGTCGACATCAGAATTTTGTCCCGAAGCTGACCCGGAAGAACTGGGTCTGATCGAAGGATGCCTTCTTGATCGGTACAGCGAGGTCGAGCCGGATCGGTCCGACCGGAGACTTCCACGTCACGCCGATCCCGGCGCTGACCCGGATCGTCGATGACTGCTCGACGACCGGCTGGATCCCCCCGGTCGTCGCCAATTGCTGCGGGGTCAGGTTGAGCGTGGTCGGGTAAAGGTTCCACAACGAGCCGAAATCGCTGAACACCCGGCCGCTGAGGCCAAGCTCCTTGGGCAAACCGAGCGGCACGCCGAGGCTGACCGAGCCGACGTAATAGTCCTGGCCACCGAGAGCGTCGTTGGTTACCGAATCGCGTGGCCCGATCCCCGCATCTTGAAAGCCGCGCAGATTATCCCCGCCGACAAAAAACCGGTCTTGCAGCAGCACCTGCTGACCGTTCCAGCCATTGATCGCCCCGGCTTCACCGGTAAAACTCAGCACCCATTCGGGCGCCACCGAATAATAATAACCGAAATTTACTTTGGAACGGACATAGTCCACACCAAACCCGACCCCAGCAAAGTCATTGCCGATTGAGGCGAAATAACCGCTGGTCGGATCGAGCCGATCGTCGCGGCGATCATAGAGCAGGACCTGGCCGACTTGGGAGGTCAGGTGCTCGCCCTGCTGCAACGCAATGAACAGCGAGGCGTTGCTCTGAATGTTTTCGATGGTGTCGGAGCGAGCGGTATAGGTCAACGTCTGCCGCAAATTATCACTGATCTGGTAGCCGGCACGCAATGCCCCGCCATAGGAGAATTGCTGATATGGTGGAATTACCCCCGAAAAAAACGAGGCGGTCGGACTCGTCTTGATTTCAAAAACGTCAAAGCCGGCGGCGATGTTCTTGTTGAGAAAATAGGGCTCGGTAAAGCTGAGATCGATTTGTTGCGAGCGCAGCGAAACAACCGCTCCAAGGCGCAGATCCTCGCCCCGGCCGAGAAAGTTGCTCTCATGAATGTTCACGTCGGCCAGCGGTCCGTCGCTGGTCGAAAAGCCCAGCCCCAAGGAAAGCGAGCCCGTCGATTGCTCTTCGACCTCGACCGTCACCACTGTCTTGTCCGGCGCAGATCCCGGCGCGTTGGTCACTTGAACCTTTTTGAAAAAGCCCAGATTTTTGATCCGCTGCTGCGAGCGCTGCATCTTTTCGGTATTGAACGCGTCGCCCTCAACCAGTTGGAACTCGCGGCGGATCACCTTGTCGAGGGTGCGAACATTGCCGACAATGTCGATCCGCTCGACATAGACCCGAGGCCCCTCCTGAACGTCGAAGGTGATGTTGATGGTATGGTTTTTCTGGTTGCGCGTGATCTCAGGCTTGACCTCGACAAACGCGTAGCCCCGGTCGCCGAGGGTATTGGTCAACACCGAAATCGACTTTTCGACCTGCTCGGCGTTGTACCAGTCGCCGGAATGTACCGTCAGCAGCGGCAGCACCGCCGAGGGCGGCAGATCCTTGAGCTTGATGTTGACCCCGATCTTGCCGAATCGGTAACGGTGGCCCTCGTCGATGGTGAAGGTGATGATGAAGCCGTTGCGCTCCGGGGTCAGTTCGGCCACCGCCGAGAGCACGCGAAAATCGGCGTAGCCTTCGGTCAGATAAAATTTCCGCAGCAGATCCCGGTCGTAGGTCAACCGATCCGGGTCGTAGCTATCGTTGGTTGAAAGAAATCGATACCAGCGGCTCTCCCTAGTCGAGATCACACCGCGCAGCTTGCTCTCGCTGAATTCATTGTTGCCGACAAAATTGATGCTGCGGATGCCGGTGAACTCGCCTTCGTTGATCTCAAAAACCAGATCGACCCGGTTTTCCGAGAGCTGGATGATTTTAGGCTCGACCGTCGCGCCGAACCTGCCGTGCCGGCGATAGAGTTCAAGGATGCGCCTCACATCGCTCAGCACCCGGGTGCGGGTATAGACGACGCGCGGCCGCAGCTGGATTTCAGCGCTGAGCGCCTTGTCATCGAGCTTGTGGTTACCTTCGAAGGCGATACGGTTGATGATCGGGTTTTCGACGACCTTGACGACGAGCGTGTTGCCGACCCGGCTCAGCCGGACGTCGGCAAACAACCCGGTCGCGAACAGGGCTTTCAGCGACTCGTTCATCTTCTCGTCGTCCCACGGATCGCCGGGTTGGATCCGAAGGTAGGAGCGGACGGTTTCGGGCTCGATCCGCTCGGTGCCCACGACCTGAATGCTGGCGACGGTTCCACTGCCCATGCTCGGAACCACGGGTCCGAGACCGGCAGAGGGCGCCGGCGCGGCTGCCGGCACGGCGGCCCTGGCCGGCGGGGCCGCGCGGGGTGCCCGATGTGTACGCCGCGTCATCGCCGGAACGGGTGCGGCCGGCGGCGCCGGCTGGCCGGGCGGGGGCATGCCAGTTTCGAGATTGGGCGGTGCCGGCGACACCGGTTGCCCCGACGGCGGCACCGGGCCGGTCTGGCCGGGCGCGGGCATGCCACTCTCGAGATTGGGGGGCGCCGGCGGCACCGGCTGCCCTGACGGCGGCGCCGGGCTGGTCTGGCCGGGCGGGGTCATGCCGCTCTCGAAATTGGGCGCTGCCGGTGACGCCGGCTGTCCTGACGGCGGCGCCGGGCCGGTCTGGCCGGGCGGGGTCATGCCGCTTTCGAGGCTGGGCGTCGCCGAGGCTGGCTTCCCCGAGGGCGCGGGGGGCTTTGCCGGGACGGGCTTGGCCTCGGCGGGGGCTGGATTGCCAGCGGTCTGGGCAAGCGGCGCGATGCCGCTCTCGAACCCGGACGCCGCCGGCGCAGCGCCGCTAGACTGATGGCCCGGTCCGGGGCTCTCGCCCGGTTGCGCCGCGTTGCGGCCCGACTGTGCCACCGCTGCCCGGGGCATTGCGACGGCAATCGAAGCCAGAACGCCGACAACCGCCCACAGCACGCAAATCCATTGGTTGAAACGCAAAACCCCCCACCCCCGGCTCGAACCCCCATCTCCGCAGACAGCCTCGCGTCAGCTTACAAGCCCCTTTACGAATTCGACGATCCGAAGGTGAACGAGATCATTCCAGGTGGCGAACACCATCAACGTGAGCACCAACGCCAACCCGATGCGAAAGCCGTATTCCTGGGCGCGCTGACCGAGCGGCTTCCCGCGCAGCGCTTCGGCGGCATAGAACAGCAGGTGGCCGCCGTCAAGAACCGGGACCGGGAACAGGTTGATCAGGCCGAGATTGATCGACAGAACGGCCATGAACCACATCACGGCCACGACCCCGCCCTGGACCACCTCACCCGACATCTGGGCGATCCGCAGAGGGCCGCCGAGTTCGTCAGTACCGCGCATCCCGATTACGATCTGCCACATCGCGTGCAGCGTCGAGGCCGATAAATTCCAGGTCTCGGCTCCGGCCTGCAGCAGTGCTGTCGCCGGGCCGCGCCTGACATAATCGACGCCGTTTCGAGAGATGCCGAGCAGCCCGATCTCATAATGGTTGCCGAACCGGTCGGTCAGCTCGGTCTTGGCCGGAGTGACATGGACGGCAACGTCATGGCCGCCCCGCCTGACTTCGATGGTCATCGGCACGCCCGGATTGAGGCGTACGTCCTGCTGAACGTCTTCAAAGCTTTGCACGCGACCGCCATCGATCTTGATGATCACGTCGCCGGGCTTGATCCCGCCGCGCTCGGCTGCGCTGCCCGGCTGCACCTGGCCGACCTTAGCCGGGGTGAACGGTTGGCCGAAGGTCATGAAAAGAACCGCCAGCACCGCGATCGCAAAAACGAAATTGGCCGCCGGCCCGGCAACAACGATCGCCGCGCGCTGGCCGAGCCGCTTGTAATGAAACGAAACCTCGCGCTCGACCGGGGTCATGTGGGCGAGGCCCGCATTCGGCAGGCCGGAGCTCGCGTCGCTGTCACCGAACATTTTGACGTAGCCGCCGAGCGGGATCGCGCTGAATTTCCAGCGGGTCCCGGCACGATCATACCAACCGAACAATTCGGGCCCGAAGCCGATCGAGAAGACGTCGATGCGCACCCCGTTGCGCCGGGCGATGAAATAGTGGCCGAACTCGTGGACGAAGACGAGGACGGTCAGCACGAACAGAAACGGGACGATATAGGTCAACCCGCTATGCACAAATGCGATCATCGCAAACCTGCTGGTGCGTGGGCGCGCACGGCATTGTGGCCCGACAGACGAGCCGCCACCTCCCGCGCCGTTTGGTCGTAATTGTAGACATCTTCAAGCGATTCAAGATTATCGGCCGGAATTGCCGCCAAGGTTCGCTCCACCGTCTCGACGATCTCGAGGAACCCGATCCGGCCTTCGAGAAAGGCGTGAACCGCGGTTTCATTGGCGGCGTTGAGCACGGTGGGCGCGCCGCCGCCATGCAGCAGCGCCTGGCGCGCGACCCGCAGAGCCGGGAACCGGCGCTCGTCCGGCGGCTCGAAGGTCAGTTGCCCGATCGCCGCCAGGTCGAGCCGCTTGGTCGGGGTGGCAATCCGCGCGGGCCATGCCAGAGCATAGGCGATCGGGGTGCGCATGTCCGGCGAGCCGAGATGGGCGAGCACCGAACCATCGCGATAGTTGACCATGCTGTGGATGATCGACTGCGGATGGACGACGATGTCGATGCGCTCGGACGGCATCCTGAACAGATGATAGGCCTCGATCACTTCGAGACCCTTGTTCATCAGGGTGGCCGAGTCGACCGAAATTTTCGCGCCCATGCTCCAGTTGGGATGAGCGACGGCCTGTTGCGGCGTCGCCCGCCGCATCTCCTCGATGCTGCGTTCGCGAAACGGGCCGCCGCTGCAGGTCAGGGTAACCTTCTCGATCCCATCGACCCGGTCGAAATCGAAGCATTGCCAAATCGCATTGTGTTCGCTGTCGACCGGCAGCAACGTGGCACCCGAGCGAGCCACCTCCTGCATGAACAGCGAACCGGCGCAGACCAGGACCTCCTTGTTGGCGAGCGCTACGATGACGCCACGCCGGATCGCCGCAAGCGTGGGCGCCAAGCCCGCTGCGCCAACGATCCCCGCCATGACCCACTCGGCCGGGCGCAGCGCCGCCTCGACCAGCGCGGCTGGCCCGCTGGCGGTCTCGATTCCGGTCCCGGCGAGCGCCTCCTGCAGCGCCCGATAGCAGGCCGGATCGCCGATCGCGGCGAAGCGCGCGCCGAGGCTGCGGGCCTGCTCGGCAAGCCGGGCCGGGTTGCGGTTCGCGGTCAACGCCTCGACCTCGAACGCATCGGGGTTGCGCAACAGCAGATCGACGGTGCTTTGCCCGACCGAACCGGTCGAACCGAGGATCGTCACGCGTCGCATCGGTCTACTCCGCGTTCGTGGCGTCGGCAGGGTTCGCGGCGTGAGCAGCGCAGACATAGAGGAGCGGCAGCGACGGTCGACCTGGCCGCTGCCGATGATTTCATCGCCACGCCAGAACGCTGTGACCCCCGATTAAAGTCAGCAGCACCACTGCCGGGATCGCCGCGAGCAGCCCGTCGAGACGATCGAGCAGCCCACCATGCCCAGGGATGAGGCCACTCGAATCCTTCACGCCGAACCTGCGTTTGGCAAGCAACTCAGCAAGATCGCCGAACTGGGCGACAATCGCAAGGCCGGCGCTGACCAGCATCAGCGGCGCGGCCGAGGCGATCCCGAACGCAACCGCCATCCCCGCGCCGGCGAGTGCTGCGCAGACGACGCCACCCACAAAACCGGACCAGGTTTTGCCGGGGCTCCAGCGCGGCGCCAGGCGCGGGCCGCCGAGGCTACGGCCGATCGCATAGGCGCCGATATCGGTCGCCCACACCACCGCGAACAGCCACAACAGGGTGACCCGGCCGTCGGCCGGTTCGTGCGCCAGCCACAACAGCGCGACGCACGGGAGGCCGACCCAAAGCACACCCAGCGCGGCCCAGCCCGGTTTGACGCCGGCCGTGCGAGGCGCCGCCCAGAACACGAATACGGCGCCAGCGAGTGTCGCAGCCGCGGCAAGCCCGGCGCCGCCGAGTGCGGCGATTACCACCGCGGCAAGCACCACGGCGACGAGCACAACCTCGATCGGCAGCGCTCGGGCCGCCCCGCTCGGGGCGGATCGGGCAACCCGCCCGCGATGGCAAAGCCGCGCCCACTCCCAGGCCATCACCGCAGCGGCGAGTGCGGTCAACAGCGCCAGCCACGGCCCGTCGAACCAGATCGCGGCGATCGGCAGCGGCGCCAGCGCCAGCGCCGAGAGCACCCGCTGCCGCAGCTGGCCGGATTTGGCGCCGACCAGTTCGAGGCGGACCGGCTCAGCGCGAGCCAACCCCGGCCCCATAGCGGCGCTCGCGCGCGCAATACTCGTCGATTGCCTGATCGAGATCGCTCTTGTCGAAATCGGGCCACAACGTCTTGGTAAAGAAGAGTTCGGAATACGCACACTGCCAGAGCAGAAAGTTGCTGATCCGCTGCTCGCCGCTGGTGCGGATCAACAGGTCCGGATCGGGCAGGCCCTGGGTGAACAGGTGGCGGGCCAGGCATTCCTCGTCGACCGCATCGGCGGTGAGGCCGCCGCGCGCCACCTGTGCCGCGATCGCCCGTACCGCGGCGACGATTTCGGCGCGCCCGCCATAGGACAGCGCCATCGTCAGGATAATCGCGGAATTGCCGCGGGTCTGCGCCTCCGCCTCTTCGATCAGCGAGATGATGTCCGGGCCGAGACGGCCGATGTCCCCGATCACCTTCAGGCGAATGCCGTTGCGCCGCAACTCGGCGATTTCTCCACGCAGATAGTGGCGCAGCAATCCCATCAAATCGTGGATCTCAGTCGATGGCCGCTGCCAGTTCTCCGACGAGAATCCGAACAGGGTTAGATAGGGGATGCCAAGCTCGCGGGCGCCGGAGACGGTGCGGCGCACCGCCTCGGCGCCGCGGCGATGCCCGGCGATCCGCGGCAGACCGCGGGCCTGTGCCCAGCGCCCGTTGCCGTCCATGATGATTGCGACATGCCGCGGTAACCGGCGCGGCGGCGCGTCCTCGGCGCTGCTCGGAGCGGCCATCACACCTGCAAGATCTCTCTGTCCTTTTGCGCCAAGGTCTCGTCGATGCGACGGATCGCATCATCCGTCAGGTGCTGGACCTCCTGTTGCAGCTTGCGCTGCTGGTCCTGCGAAATCACGCTGTCCTTCTCCTGACGGCGCAATGCCTCGATGCCGTCGCGGCGAACGTTGCGCACGGAGACGCGCGCCTGTTCGGCGTATTTGGCGGTGACCCGGGTCAGTTCGCGCCGCCGCTCCTCGTTCAGATCGGGGATCGGGACTCGGATCACCTGCCCCTCGGTCTGCGGATTGAGGCCAAGGCCCAATTCGCGGATCGCCTTGTCGACCGCCTTGACCATCGCGCGATCCCAGACCTGCACCGTAATCATCCGCGGCTCGGGCACGCTGACATTGGCCAGCTGATTGATCGGCATGGTACCGCCATAGGCCGCCACGGTGACCGGCTCGAGCAGGCTCGCCGAAGCCCGCCCAGTGCGCAAGCCGCCAAACTCCTTGCGCAGCACATCGAGGGCGCCGTCCATGCGGCGGCTCAGATCCTTCAGCAATGAATCATCGGGCATGGCCTTGCTCCCGGTCGATGACGAACCTTCCGCGTCGATGCCTAGTCTTCCGCCGTCGATGCCTAATCTTCCGCGTCGATGCCTAATCGTCCGCGTCGATGATCGTGAAGCGTCCCTCGCCGCGCACCACCCGCGCAAACCCACCGCCCTCGAAGATCGAGAACACCAGGATCGGGATATGGCTGTCCCGCGCTAGCGCCACCGCCGAGGCGTCCATCACCCGCAGATCACGGGCCAGCACTTCGCGGTAGCTCAGCCGCTCAAAACGGATCGCGCCCGGGACGCGGAACGGATCGGCGTCGTAGACGCCATCCACCTTGGTGGCCTTCAACAGCGCGTCGCAGCCCATCTCCGACGCGCGCAGCGCGGCGGCCGTGTCGGTGGTAAAAAACGGGTTGCCGGTGCCGGCGGCGAAGATCACCACCCGTTTTTTTTCCAGGTGGCGCAACGCCCGGCGGCGGATATAGGGCTCGCACACCGCCTGCATCGAAATCGCCGATTGCACTCGCGTCGTCACTTCGCGCTGCTCGAGCGCGTTCTGCACGGCGAGCGAATTGATCACCGTCGCCAGCATGCCCATGTAATCGGCCGAGGCGCGCTCCATCCCGGCTGCGGCTCCCGACAGGCCGCGAAAAATATTGCCGCCGCCGATCACCATACACAACTCGACGCCGAGCGCGTGCACCGCGCGGATTTCATCGGCGATTCGGGCGACGACTTCGGGATCGAGGCCGCCTTCGCCTCCGCCCATCAGCGCCTCGCCGGAAATTTTCAGAAGAACCCGGCGATACCTCAGATCGGCTGCCATCCGGCCCACGCTCACCCGCTCGCCTGTCCCGTGCCGCCCGCGGCCCACGCCGCCCGCAAAGCGGAACGGCCGGCACAGCGAACATATACCAGACCCGCGGCAACATCGCAGGCTTTACGCGAACCGTCAGAGCCGGATTCCGCGTCGCCCCGATCAATGCTCCAGCTGAGCGGCCACCTCGGCTGCAAAATCGGTGCGCGGGCGCTCAATCCCCTCGCCCAGCGCGAAACGGGCGAACCCGCTGATCGAGACCGGCGCGCCTGCGGCTTTGGCGGCGTTCTCGACCACTTTGGCGATCCGCGTCTCCTGGTCGACCACGAAGATCTGCTCGAGCAGCACGGCCTCCTCATAAAATTTGCGGAGCCGACCGTCGACCATCCTTTCGATGATTCCTTCGGGCTTGCCGCTGGCCCGAGCCTGCTCGCGCAGGACCTCGCGCTCGCGCTCCAGTGCCGAGGCCGGCACCGAGCCGATGTCGAGGTAGAGCGGGTTTGCCGCCGCGACATGCATCGCCAGCTGCTTTCCGAGTTCGGCCAGGCGATCCGGCGGCGCGCCCGACTCGAGCGCGACGATCACGCCGATCTTGCCGAGCCCAGCAGCCAGTGTGTTGTGCATGTAGGAAAATACGCCGCCCTGCCCGACCGCTAGCTGCGTCGACCGGCGCAGCACCAGGTTTTCCCCGATCGTCGAAATCAAATAGGTCAGCTCGGCTTCGACCGTGCGTCCCGAGCCTGGATACGAGGTCCGGACCAGCCCGCCGATCTCGCCGTCGCCCCCCACCGCGAGCTCGGCAACAGTCCGCACGAAACGTTGAAAATCCTGGTTGCGAGCGACGAAATCGGTCTCCGAATTGACTTCGATCAGGGCGCCAGCGGTGCCGCGCACGGCAGCGCCGATCAGCCCTTCGGCAGCGACCCGTCCGGCTTTCTTGGCGGCGGCCGCCAACCCCTTCTTGCGCAGCCAGTCGACCGCCGCTTCGACATCCCCGCCGCTGTCGCCGAGCGCCCTCTTGCAATCCATCATGCCGGCGCCGGTCTTGTCGCGCAGCTCCTTGACCAGCGCCGCGGTCACCTCGGCCATCATCGCACCCCTTCGTCTCTCGTCGCCCGCCAATCGCCGAGCGACAGCTCAGATCTGCGCGGTCTCGGCTGCCCCGCCGGCCGCAGTTCAAGGTTGGGCAGCAACCGCTTCGATTTCCGCCGGTTCGCCCGCCGCGGGCGGCACGGCCGCATCGGCCGCGTCGGCCGGAACGCCGAGGTCCTCCTCCGTCTCCAGGGGCAGCCGATCGACGGCCGGTTCGGCGCGGGCTCCGATATCGACGCCCGAGGCGGCAAGTTCGGCCTGGAGCCCATCGAGGACGGCATTGGACACCAGGTCGCAATAGAGGTGGATCGCGCGCATCGCGTCGTCGTTCCCCGGGATCGGATAGGCGATCCCCTCGGGCGACGAATTCGAATCGAGAATCGCGACGACCGGCAGATGGAGCGTATTGGCCTCGGCAACCGCAATCGCTTCCTTGTTGGTGTCGATGACGAATAGGATATCGGGCAGGCCGCCCATCTCCTTGATGCCGCCGAGCGCGCGTTCGAGCTTGTCGCGGTGGCGGGTCAGCTCCAGGAGTTCGCGCTTGGTCAGCCCGCCCTGCTCGTTGGCGATCCGTTCGTCCAGCTCGCGCAGCCGACGGATCGATTGCGACATCGTCTTGAAATTGGTCAGCATGCCGCCGAGCCACCGATAGTTGACGTAGTATTGGCCGCAGCGCTTGGCGGCCTCGGCCACCGGCTCCTGCGCCTGCCGCTTGGTGCCGACCAGCAGCACCCGCCCGCCGCCGGCGACGACGTCGCGGATCGCCTGCAACCCCTGGTGCAGCATCGGCGCGGTCTGCTCGAGATCGATGATATGGACGCCGTTGCGCACGCCGAAGATGTAAGGCGCCATCTTCGGGTTCCAACGGCGCGTATGATGGCCGAAATGGACACCGGCTTCGAGCAGTTGACGCAACGTATAGGTCGGCAAAGCCATGACAATTCCTTTTCCGGTTGAGCCGCCGCAGGAGAAATCGGCACCGAAAGGAACCGGGCCGACACCGGAGCGGACCGCACACGGGCTATGCCGCGCGGGCTATCGCAACCCTGCGTGAGGTATCGATCAGCAATTACTTACGGCGCACCGGCCCTTTTGACAAGGCCGATCAGGGTCGTGCCGTGTCATCGCAGCCCGCTTGCCGACGCCCGCGCGCAAGAGATCCCTCGCACCGCCGTACCGTGCTCGGTGCGGGTCTTGCTCCGAGGCGCCGACCCGAGCGCCCTGTCGGCAGCTGCAACCGGCAGGCTAATCGGGGCAGTGTTGCTCGGAAAAAATTAACCGCATGCGGCTAACGTCGAGACGAACTCGGCTCCGTGCGGCTCGGGCACAAACCATCGGCGCGACCACCGCGTCGCTGCCGGGTCCGCGCCAGCGATCGCCCATTTCCAAGGAGGCGCAGCGATGCAAGCAGAAGCTGTGGCGGTGACCGCGGCGCGACCGCGACAAACGCATCGGTTCCGCTGCGGCGGTCCGGAGCGGCGGCCGCGGGTGAGCGCCACCGGCCGCGGGTGAGCGCCACCGGCCGCGGGTAAGCGCGAACGATGCTTCTTCCACCCGTCGCACCGTGCCGCAATCGGCCGCGCAGCACCGCGACCGTGCTCGGCGCAATGCTGCTGATCGGCGGCTATGGCGCAAGTGCCTTCTCCTCACTGCAGCGGGCCCACGATCAGGCGATGCAGGATGCCGGCGCGGTGCTCGTCGGCATGGCGCGTTCGGCCGAGACTGGAACCGCGCGATCGCTGTTCGAGGTCGACGCGATGCTGAGCGGCATCGAGCGGATTGTCGATCAGGTGTTGCCGACGGCGGCGCTCGACAGCCCGGCGCTCGGCACCGTGCTCGCCCAGTTCAACGCCCAGAGCCTCGCGGTCAGCGACATTCTGATCCTCGACCGCACGGGCACGGTAGTGAACCGAGCCGAGGCGACTCCGGGCAGGGCGGGCAGCTATCGCCGGAGCGCCTTTTTCACCGCCCACCATCCGGGCGCGCAGCCGCATCTCTTCATCGGCGATCTGGCGCCGAGTGCGGCTGGCCGCACCTGGTCGATCATGCTGAGCCGGCCGCTGATGCGCGACGGGGTCATGCTCGGCGTCATCGCCGCGCGAGTCCCGGTCGGCTGCTTCACGGATCTTTACGACGCGATCGCCGGAACCGGCGGCGCCAGCATCGCGCTGCTGCTCGATAACGGCACTCTGGCCGCGGGCCGATCCGCCGGGCAGCGGACGCTCGGCGGTACGCCCGCCGCGTCCGCGGTGCTGCTGGCGGCAGCGGCGCATGCGCGCACAGGTCTGCTCGAAACCCCGACCGGGCCCGGTACAGCCGAAGCGCTGAGCGCCTTTCGCCGGGTCGGGGCGCGGCCGCTGATCGTCGCCGCGACGCGCGCCCGGGCGCGGATCCTCGCCCGATGGTATCGCCAGCGCAACGTCGCGCTCGCCGGCTTCGTGCTGTTCGCGGCCGCCGTCGGGGGTCTTTCCTGGCTCGCCGACCGTGCCCTGCGCGCCGCCCGGATCGCCGGCGCCCATCTGCGCCGCAGCGAAGCGCGGCTAAGGCGACGAAATTCGCTGTTGCAAAGCACCCTCGAAAGCATCGGCGAAGGGCTCAGTGTGTTTGATGGCCGCGGCCGGCTAATCGCGCGCAATCGGCGCTTTTGCGAGATGCTCGATCTGCCGGCCGATCTGGCGGTCGGGGTGCCGCTGCGCGAAGTTCTGACGTGCCAGGCGCTACGCGGCGATTTCGGCGAGGTCGAGCCCGAGGCCGAGGTCGCGCGGCGCCTTGAGCAATTCTACCGCGACGTGCCGGCGACCAAGGAGCGGGTGACCGCATCGGGCCGAACCCTGCAGATTCGGCGCAGCGCCATGCCCGACCGTGGGGTCGTCTCGGTCTATTCCGACATCACCGAACTCAAGGCGGGTGAAAATAGGCTGCTCCAGGCTCGCAGCCAGGCCGAGCTCGCCAACCATTCGAAGAGCGAGTTCCTGGCCAATATGAGCCATGAGCTGCGCACCCCGCTCAATGCCGTGATCGGCTTCACCGAGATCATCTCGCTGGAGTTGTTCGGGCCGATCGGCAACGACAAGTATCTCGAATACATCAAGGACGTGCATGCCAGCAGCCTGCATCTGCTGTCGATCATCAACGACGTCCTCGACATGTCGAAAATCGAGGCGGGCAAGCTCGAGCTGCAAAAGGAGGCGGTTGTTCTGCAAGCTCTGATCGACGACGTGATCCGCGTCGTCCACGAGCGCGCCGGCAGCCGCGGCATTAGGCTGCTGTCGGAATTGACCGACGCGTCGGTCTCCATCTGGGCCGACGAGCGCGCGATAAAGCAGATTTTCCTGAACCTGCTGTCGAACGCGATCAAGTTTTCGCCCGATGGCGGCACGGTTCACATCCGGCTCGGCGCCGCACCCGCCGATGCCGCCGTGATCGAGGTCGAGGATCACGGCATCGGCATGGATGCCGGCGAGCAGGCGCGCGCGTTGCAGCCGTTTGGCCAGGCGAAGCCGGCGACCACCCGCACCTATGGCGGCACCGGGCTCGGTCTGCCGATCACCAAAGGGCTGGTCGAGGCGCATGGCGGGACCTTGGCGATTTTCAGCCGTCCAGGCGAGGGTACGACAGTCCGGCTGGTGCTGCCGACCCAACCGTCGGGCCTGCTTCGGGCGCCGGCGCTCGGCCCGGTCCCGCCCGGTTCGGTGCCGCCCGCTCCGCCACTCCCAGGCCCGCTTCTGCCGGGGGCGCGGGGCGCGCGCGCTGATGCCGTGCTCGATTGAGGCGCCCGGGCGGGGTTCCCCTTGCCAGGCCCGCGATGCGTCACGCCGAGGCTTGGCTCGGCCGGCAATATCCATCGGCTACTCGCGCTGCATCGCCGCCCGGAACAGGAATATTCCGGGGATCATCGCCACAGTGACGATCGCCAAGATCCGAAACGAGCCGGTGTATGCTGCGAAGGTCGCCGCCTGGAGAGCGCGCATTGCCAAGGCCCCGGCGAAACCGGGGTGGAGGTGAAAAATATCGAGGCCGCTGCGGATTCTCACTTGGAGCAGCGCCGTCATCGCCGCCACTCCGGCGGCACAACCGAGCTGCCGCGACAGATTGTATACGCCGGCGGCGTCGGTCCGCAGTTCTGGGCGGACAGTCGAAAAAGCAAGAGTGCTGAGCGGCGTGAATAGTAGTCCGACGCCGATGCCTTGCGCCGCGCTGGTCGCCGCCAGCCAGAGTTCGGCCCCTTGCGGCGGGACGTGCGACATCAGTTCGAGCGCGCCGGCGGTTGTAACCAGGCCAATCGTGAGCAGGACGCGGTAATCGATCCGATCGATCAGGTAGCGGACCGCCAGCATCATCGCCATCGTTCCGACGCCGCGCGGGGCGATCACCAGACCGGCTCGCGTCGCGTCCCAGCCGAGCGGGCCTTCGCTCAAGGCCGGCACAAACACGATAGTCGTGAACAGCGTCGCGCCGATCATGAAATTGAAGGCTGCGGCAAGCGCGAAATTGAGGTCGCGGAGCACATCGAACCGGACCAGCAGGAACCGTGATCGGCGGCTCTGCACCACGATCGCTGCAAAGCCGAGGACGGCAGCGCCCGCCTCGGCGATGGTCTCCGGGGCCGGCGGCCAGAGGCGCCCGATGCTGCGCTGCAATGCCAGCTGGAGCGCGGCCACCGCGACCACCAGCAGCACGACGCCTGGTCCATCGATCGGACGGCCGCCATCCGCATCCGCGCGCGCCGAAACCGCGCCCAGCCCGAACAGAGCAATCCCGCCGATCGGCGCGTTGACAGCGAAAATCCACCGCCACGAAGCCAGATCGGTGATGACGCCGCCGAGCAGCGGGCCCAGCATCGGGCCGGCCATGATCGTCGCCCCCCACAGCGCCAACATGCGGCCGTGTTGCTGCTTTGGATAGAGGTCGAGGAGGATCGCCTGCGACAATGGCTGGATGATGCCCGCCGCAGCACCTTGGATCAGACGGAACAGGATCAGCGCGGCAGACGAGGGCGCGATCGCGCACAGCGACGACGCCACCACAAACAAGGCGATCGCCGCGGTGAATACCGGCCGCGGCCCCCAGCGGCGGCGCAAAGAGCCAGTCAGGATCGCCATCACCGCGGACGCGCACAGATAGCTCGTCATGACCCACGAGCCGAGATCGATGCCGCCGCCGAGGCTGCGCTCGAGCTGCGGCAGCGCGACATTGGCGATCGTGGCGTCGAAGGCCTGCAATGCGGTGGCGATCATCAGGGCGATGGTGGCCTGGCGGCGGCCCGACTGCGATAATCCGCCCGGCCCGACCGCGACCAGGGCTGGCGCTTCCGCCGCATCGAGCGCCGGGCGGGGCCGGGCCGAGGCGCGCGAACCCCTCATCGCCGGCTGGGTCGCCGATTGGTCGCGATCGAGCCGGAGACGTTGGCCGCCGCGCCGCCACGCGTTGCCCGCGCAAGCGGCCAGGCGATCATCCGCCGGCTATGCCGAGGCCGCGCCGTTTCGCGGTATTCCGCGTTCGCGGTCCGGTCGGCGCCGCCGCGCTCGTTTGACACTCTGGCTGATGCACTGCGGCCATTCAACTTGCTCCGTGTCCCTGATTTTTTTGTGGCCGCCGCTCGGCGCCGAAGACAAGGTCTAGTTTCCGCGCGTCAGAAAATCGCCCACGCCGCGTCATCAAAAACTTTAGGGCACGCGGATTCGGCCGAATTCCGGCTGCAGCAGGTGTTGAACAAGCTTTTGTCTTTGGCTGCGGACGCCTCTTCGAGGTCGCGCCTCAGGCCTCCTGCCCGACGAGGCGGGTCCTGGCAATGAACCAGCTTCATGCTGAGGAGGGGGCGTTTCGCGCATCGCAACGATGTAACCTGCGATGCCGCGCCGTGCTTGACTTGCTTTTCGTCCACCGGCTGATCATCGGATCCGCGACGGCTCGCCGGGGCGATCCCAGTTCGCCCGGTTGGGCAATTGATGGCGGGCATAGGCATGCAGATCATCAAGGGCGAAGCCGTGCAATTCAGCGATCCCCAACGTATTGTCGGTGGCGAGCCTGACGATGGTCGCCCGGGCGCAGGCGAATTCTCCGCATTCCCGCAAGCTCTCGCCCAGCCGCAATCGTCCAGCCCCGGCGGTACTATCGATGCGGTCGTAGAGCTGCGATTGCAGCCGTCCGGCAAGATCGAGAGCGGCGATGGCAGCGCTGATCAGCGCCGCCAGCCCAAAAACCGCGCCGGCGACGACCAGCGCCGCACGTTGTCGCTGCGCCGCAGATAGGGTGCGGCCGCGCACGATCTGGTTCGGCTTGCTCAGGATGATGGCGAAATAGCCGGCGAGGCCAAGCGCCAGCGGTACCCCGACCGGCGGCAGCGCCAGGCTCGTAACGGTGGCGACGGCGATAGCCGCAGCTGCAAGGCCAATTAGGCGGATGCCCGCCGGCCTCGGTACCGCAGAACCGGAGATTTCGACCATGGCGAGCAGTAGCGCATGAAATTATTAACAAGTTCTGTGCGATGCTGCCAACGGTCGAGCCACCCGCGGCATCGCTGCCGTAACCCGCTTCATCCTTCCTTAACCTCCGCCGAATAGCTTAAGGAACTGGCGACGATGCGTCCGAGGATCGGATGTCAGTGCTGCGAGGACTGCCGTGAACCGCCTTACCATGTTGGTCACCCCCGACGGGCGCTGGGTGCTCGAGGACAGTCCCGAGTTTCTCGCCGCCCTCGGCGACCCCGAACCCGATTACGACGCCGCATCGTTCGCGGTGAAAAATCTCGGCTTTATCAAATTCCAGATCCTGGACCATTCGATCATCGAGATCGATCTGCACCCGCACAATGTCGAGCTGCCCGCCCTGCTCGCGGTACAGCAACAGCTATTGTCGTCGCAGGTTAGGTTGTTTCGCATCAAGTATTTCAACCAAGCATGGCATTCGGAAATCTCCTCCTCTAGGGACCAAGCTCGCTCCCGGCTGTCAGAACTGTGCGCACCCAAATTTTCGCTGCCTTCGGCGGAAAGATTTCTAATCGAGCCGGACGACTATACGAAACTGTTCACCGACTTGCAAACTCCTCTTCGGCCCTTATTGCAAAAATGGCGCGTCTCGTTCGGTCATTTCGATCCGACCGTCATCTCGCTCGCGGTCGCCCACGGACTATGGCCGAGGATGCTGATTTTTGGTCTAAAGCCGCGCGAGTTCGAGCCGGTGTTCCGATTTGTCGGCGGCAGAAATAGCAATGGGATCTGGCTGGGCCGAGATTCCCAGATCAACGCGATCGGAGAAAAGGTCGCCAACCAACCCGACAAGGAATATGGCGCCTGGGTGTCGCAGTTCTACAAATTGGTCGCCACCACCGGCCAGCCGCGCTACGATATCGTCACGGCCGCAATTCAGACGTCGCGCGACCGCGCGCAGTCGTACGTGACGCGCTACGAACGATTACTGCTGCCGTGGAAAACCCCCTCGGAGGAGGTGTTCGTGACCGTGTGGTCCAAAAGGTTGGGTGACGAAGCAACCGACATGTTCTCGCCCTCCGAGACCAGCAGTACCGTAGTTAGAAAATTGGCGAAGTCGTCGTAAGCCTCATTCGCCGAAAGGTAGAGGAGCGCATTATCGGGATGGCCGGACGGTGCGTCCGGAAAAAAGATGCTGCGCACTGCGTGCTTGTAGCCGTACCCTGCGGGCACGCCCTTCTCGACCAGGATCGGTGCGGTAAACGCCGTGCACCAATCGACGGGCCAGCGAGCGAGCCCGTAAGCTCGGCCGAGCCGGGGAACTAGGCGCGATAGCTGATGCCCGCGAAAGTCCGGTCGTATCCACAGCGAGCCGGCGAACGACACAACGCCCGACAACATTGCCGCGACCTTGGCCGCTTCGGGGCTGAATTCGCACGGCCGGCCCTTGCCACGACCGTAAAACAGGAATCGTCCTTCTTGCAAAAGGTTCGTGTCTGGCCAGAAGAAAATGCGCCAAGCCACAGTCACGACAATTTCGCCGTCCTCGTTCTCGCCGGACAGCCAATACGAGTTTTCTGGATTCAAATCGCAGTATTGGGGACTAAACAAGTTGACGAGGTGGAACCAATTACCGCGACTGGTTTCTTGCTTGTTTACATAAAGGAGTTCGCCGAAATCGTGGCGCAGGCGAAGGCGGATACCCATTTGCCGCGCGGCCTTGTCGCCTTCGAGGACGAAGCGGGCGAGCAGTTCGGTGGGGCCGTGCTTGATTGTCAGCGCGTCCGGCAGACGCAAGTTATTGTCGGGAACGATATTTGGATAGGTCAAACTCATCTTCCTGCTCCGAACGCTGCTGCTGGCGTGCTTTGCGGCTTACCAGCCGACTAACCGGCGATCCACATCAGATTAATTGAATATTATTCTATCTTTAGTATTTTGTCAATATAAATTTCACTTGTTGGTCGTCTTTCCAATCTAGACCCCACGGATCCATGGTAAACGGGATACCCATCCGGGGTCCATCTGACGTTTTTCTGACGATATACTGACATCGCGTGTGAAGGTTGGTTAAAGACCCTGATTCTACGGACGGTATCTTGACGCACACAAAGCGCACCCCGCCGAACCGTGGCCCGGCGCTCGGGGCCTGCGGCGCCCCCGAATGGCACCGGCCCTGTTGCACCTTCGGTCGCGCGGCCGATCACTGCGGGTGATCCAGGATCGGCGGGGCCGCCGCGCAGTCGGCCGCCCCCAGTTTTGCGCAGGCGCCAACCGCAGGCGCCAACCGCAATCGACCGCTCCGGCGCGGCGCAGCGATCGCGATCGGCGCCCCGGTCGAGATCGACACCACCCCAGCTGTCTGCCGCCAAAGAACAACCGACATCTGCGGCGGATTTCGGCGATAATGGCGACGCGATGCTTCGCGCTCGGCAAGTTCGCGATTAACGACCACCGCACCGCCTCGACCGAGTTGGGCGGTCTGGCCCATCTAACGCCGGTGATCCACCCCTATGTCGTTGCCACCGAGGGGCCGCGCCTCGCCGGGATTGGCTTATCATTGAGCCGGCTCGGGTTCCCCGACCCCCGCCGAATTGCCGGCAATGACCGCGATCGACCTGCTGCGCGGCGATGCCGCGCCGGCCCGGCAACCCTGGCGAAGGTCGCGCCGACGACGACCAAGGACGCCGATCCCGCGGTTCAGCGCGGCCTGTTCAATAAGGCGCCGCTACGCTCCGGCCGAGGCTCGATCAGACCGGGTTTTGGCCCTGATCGCCGCCTGGGGCCTGATCGCCGCTGCCTGCTGGGGCCCGGTCGCCCGCTTGGGGCCCGGTCGTCCTTGGGCCCGGTCGCCTGCTCTGCCCCCCGGTGGGATAGCCCGCTGGTTTCAGCGGCCGCTTGCTACTAAACGTATAGTCTAATACGTCTACAGCACGCGACGGTTGGAACCGGTCGTGTCATTTTGATGTTTTACCGGCGTCGAGGGGCGAGGTTCGCCGCGAAACATCACGGGACCCGGCCCGACCATCACAGGAGGTCGTCAGATGGCTATCTTTGTCGAAGGCAGAGGGCTGGCGAGCGAGGCCGAACCGGTCGGTCTTATGACCGAAGGAGCAGCCGGCATCGCCGTAATCGCGCTCGCGGTTATCGCGACTTGCCGGCATCTCGGCCGGCCCCCTTGCCGCGATCGCAACAATCGTGATCGGCGTCGGCCTGATCGTGCAAGCGTTCAACAGCGCGGCCGAGAACTTGAGGATCTCCGGCGCGAGCGCCGGCGGAGATCTCAGTGGCGAGGTCATGGTTGACTGCCTGTGCGGCGTCACCGGTATCGTGCTCGGGGTACTGGCCCTGGTCGGGGTCAACATCGCGCACCTGTTGCCTGCGGCGCTGATTGTCTTCGGCGGCGCGCTGGTTCTCGGCGGCGCGATTAGCATGCGCCCGAGGACCGTGCCGATGGTCGCTGCCGGCTCCGAGCCGCGCATGATATCGGTCGCCGGCTCGGCCGCGACCGGCGGAATGGAGGTCCTGATCGGGATCGCCGCGATCGTGCTCGGCATCCTGTCGCTGATTTTGACCGGGGCATGGGCGCTGGTGCTGGTCGGCCTGCTCGCGGTCGGGGCGGCGCTGCTGCTGGTCAGCGCGACCTTCAGCGGGGCGATGATGCAGGTGTTCACGCGCTGAGCCAAGTTGGGGCGGTCTCTACCTCCGCAGCGCGGGGGTAGAGATCGCGGTCTTGTGTCCGCGACCCGGCCGTTGCATTGATCATCTTCCAACCTGCAGCGGTGCCGAGGGGCGGCGATGTTGAGCCAATGGTCGGATGCGGCAGCCGAGCGGCTGACCGGCTTCTACGCCGATCGCGGGGTCGGGCGCGATCTCGCCCTGCGCGTCTATACCTCGCGGCTGTTGGGTCAAGAACCAAGGCTGGTGCTGCACGGCGGCGGCAATACCTCGGTCAAGACCGTGGTTGAGGATCTGCTCGGCGAGCCGGCCGAGGTGCTGTGCGTCAAAGGCAGCGGCTGGGACATGGCAGCGATCGAGCCGGCCGGGCTCCCGGCGGTGCGGCTGGCGCCACTGCGTCGGCTGCGCGCCCGCGACAGCCTGTCGGACGAGGAGATGGTGCGGGTGCAGCGCGCCAATCTGATCGATCCGAATGCGCCCAACCCTTCGGTCGAGACCCTGCTGCACGCCTTTCTGCCGCACAAATTTGTCGATCATACCCATTCGAGCGCGGTCCTCAGCCTCGCCGACCAGCCTGACGCCGCCGAGCGCTGCGCCGATCTCTATAGACGCCGGCTCGGGCTCGTGCCCTACATCATGCCGGGCTTTCGGTTGGCCAAAGCGGCGGCCGAAATTTTCGAGGCCGATCCCGGGGTCGAGGGATTGGTGCTGCTGAAGCACGGCATCTTCACCTTTGGCGAGACCGCCAGGGAAGCCTACGAGCGGATGATCACCGCGGTCTCCCTGGCCGAGGAGTGCGTGGCCGCGAACCGCAAAACCGTGTTCGCCCCTGCGCCGCTAGCGGCGCCGATCGCCGCCGCGGCCGAGGCGGCGCCGATGCTGCGCGGCGCCTGTGCGATCCCGTCGGCGACCGAGGCCGGCGCTTATAAAAGGTTCGTCCTCGATTTCCGCACCGGCCCAACGGTGCTGAACTATGTCAACGGCGCCGATCTCGGCCGCTATAGCCAGGCCGGGGTGGCCACTCCCGACCACACGATCCGCACCAAAAACTACCCACTGATCGTGCCGCCGCCGGAGGCGGGCAGTCTCGACCGGTTCAAGCAAGCGGTGAGCAGCGCGGTCGCCCGGTTCGTCGCCGACTACCACGCCTATTTCGCCCGCCACAACGCCCGCCAGACGACGCCAAAGCGGGAGCTCGACCCGATGCCGCGGGTGATCTTGATGCCGGGGCTGGGGCTGTTCGGGCTTGGCGGCAACGCCAAGGACGCACGGATCGCCGCCGACCTCGCGCTGTCGACGATCGAGACTGTCACCGACGCCGAGGCAGTGGGCCGGTTCCAATCGATCAGCGAGGCCGACTTGTTCGATATGGAATACTGGTCGCTTGAACAAGCGAAGCTCGGTCAGGCGGCCGAAGCGCCGCTCGCCGGCCAGATCGCGGTGGTGACTGGCGGCGCCGGCGCCATCGGCTGGGCGACCGCCAGGGCGATGAGCCGGGCCGGAGCCGAGCTGGTGCTCCTCGACATCGACGGCGCAGCGGCCGAGGCGGCGGCCGGAAAGCTCGGCGGTGCGGCACTCGGCCTTGGCTGCGATGTGACCGACCCCGCTGCGGTGCGGGCCGCGTTCGACCGGGTCGCAACCCGGTTCGGCGGCGTCGATATCGTCGTCTCGAATGCTGGTGCTGCCTGGCAGGGCCGGATCGGCGAGGTCGAGGACCGGGTATTACGTCAGAGTTTCGAGCTGAATTTTTTCGCGCACCAGAGTGTCGCCCAGAACGCGGTGCGGATCATGCTGGCGCAGGGGACCGGCGGCTGTCTGTTATTCAACGTATCGAAGCAGGCGATCAACCCCGGCCCGAATTTCGGCCCCTACGGCCTGCCCAAGGCCGCGACCTTGGCGCTGATGCGGCAATACGCGCTCGAATACGGCGCCCAGGGGATTCGCGCCAACGCGGTCAATGCCGACGGCATCCGCGGCGGGCTATTGACGCCGCAATTCATCGACCAGCGCGCGGCCGCCTATGGCATGACCGCGGGCCAGTACATGTCGCGCAACCTCTTGGGCCGCGAGGTGACCGCCGATGACGTCGCCCAGGCCTTTCTGCACCACGCGCTAGCGCTCAAGACCACCGCCGATGTCACCACCGTGGATGGCGGCAATATCGCCGCGGCACTCCGATAATGGGCCGCCGGCCGCTTTCGGGGAGGATGATCATGCCCAGCCGCCGTCTCGCGTCATCATCATGGCTCGGCTTGTGCTGCCTGCTGGTGCTGGCCAGCTGCGCCGCGCCGTCGGCCGGGCCGGGCTCGCCGGCGCCAATTCAAGCGCTTGCGCCGGGCATGGCGCGGGTGTGGATCCTGCGTCAGGCGAACGCGCCCGGAGGAAATGTCGAGGCCGCCGACCCGATGGTCTATGCAAACGGCGCGGCGGTCGCGCGCAGTGCCGCCGGCACCGCCTTTTATCGCGATTTCCCGCCGGGCAGCTACCGCTTCACGGTTCAGGCCTACGGCACCCCGGCCGGGTTCGGCGACACCTATCAACTGGTACCCGGCACCCAGACCTATCTGCAAGTCGAGGGGGTGCCGAACTGGCAGTTGGGCTCCTCGGTGGGTGGCGGCAGCTTCGCGCTCCTGGCGATGTCGCCGCAGACCGCGACGCAGTATCTGCCGACCATGACCGATCTCGGTCCGCGCTGAGTTCGTCGATGCCGGGCGCGTCTGGCCGACCCGTGCGGCTTCGTCCTAGCCGCGGCCGACGAACGGCATCTTGGTCGCCATCACGGTCAGGAATTGGACGTTGGCATCGGGCGTCACGGTCGACATGAAGACGATCGAGCGGGCGACATTGGCCACGTCCATAGTCGGCTCGACCATGACCTCACCATTAGCCTGCGGCACGCCGCGGGTCATGCGCTGGGTCATCTCGGTCAAGGCGTTGCCGATGTCGATCTGGCCGCACGAGATGTCGTATTTGCGGCCGTCGAGCGAGGTCGACTTGGTGAGCCCGGTGATCGCGTGCTTGCACGAGGTATAGGCGACCGAGTTGGGCCGCGGGACATGCGCCGAGATCGAGCCGTTGTTGATGATCCGGCCGCCCATCGGCTTCTGGTCCTTCATGATCTTGAAGGCTTCCTGGGTGCACAGAAACGATCCGGTCAGGATCGAATTGACCACCGCCTGCCAGCGCTCGAAGGCCAGTTCCTCGAGCGGCGCCGCCGCGCCGAACCCGGCGTTGTTGAATAAGACGTCGAGCCGGCCATAGGTCGCCTTGGCCTTGGCGAAGAGGGCCTTGACCGAATCGGGATCGCCGACATCGGTCGGCACCCCGAGCGCCCTGCCCTGCCGGCTTTCGATCTCGCCGACCACCGCCTGCAGCGGCTCGGCCCGGCGCCCGGCGACGACGACCGCGAAACCTTCGGTGGCGAGCGCCAGGGCCGACGCCTTGCCGATGCCGCTGCCGCCGCCGGTGACGAGGGCGACCTTCCCGTTCGAGTTCATCAGCGTTTCCTCCGGTCGATGCGATAAGCCTCGCCGACGATAGCAGCTTCGCTCCGGCGCGGGGCGCGAAATTGCGGCCTGCAGCGTCGCCGCCGGGCAGGTTCGGCACGGCCGCCGCCTTTGGTTGCGGTATCGCTTGGCCGCTGGCTGCATCGGCCGCCGATCAGCAGCGCGGCGGCGCGGCGGCTCGACGAGTTGCGCCGGGCTTGGCTGAACCCGCCGGATCTGGTCGAGCTTGTGCCGGAGGTGGTGGCGGGCTATCCCGACCGCATCGTGCCGGTCAGCGAGAAGGCCGCGGCGATCCTGAAGAAACGCACCCTGACCAACCTTTAAAACGAGCGGCCGGCCTGGCTCGACAATGTTCATCGCGACCTCGATGCCGCGGTCGCCGCCGCCTATGGCTGGCCCGCCGATATCGGCGAGGCCGAGGCGCTGGGGCGATTGCTCGACCTGAACCGCGAGCGCGCGGCGGCGGGGCGATAGCGACAGAAAGTGCCCCCGCACCCCGGCCCTCTCCGCGCAAACGGGGCGTGGGAGGAGCGCGGGCGGGCGTAAACTTCAGGCGCCGGGGTCGTCGCCGGCATTGGGGCGGCGCTGCTGCTTCAGGGCGGCGCGGTGCGATTTGGCGGCGAGGCGGCGGCGGCGCGCGGCGGCGGTGGGCCTGGTCGGGCGGCGCGGGGTGGGCGGCGCGGCGGCGCGGCGGATCAGCGCAACCAGGCGGTCGAGCGCGTCCTGGCGATTGCGCTCCTGGGTGCGGAAGCGGCGCGCGGTGATGACCAGGACGCCGTCCTGGGTGAGGCGCCGGCCGGCAAGGCAGGCGGCCCGCTCGCGCACCGCCGGCGGCAAGGTCACCGCGCCGGCCAGGTCGAGGCGCAGCTGCACCGCGGTGGCGACCTTGTTGACGTTTTGTCCGCCGGGGCCGGAGGCGCGGATAAAGCTTTCCTCGATCCGGCTGTCATCGAGCACGATATCGCCTATGATCGGGATCATGGTGCGGCGCGGTGGTAATTCGGGCGAGGAGTTCGCAACATATAGCGCTTTCCGCGGCATGGGATGGTAGTGTAATCGAGGGCGACGCGGTGCCTGGCGCTTGCCCTGCCATGCAGCCGTACCGCGTCAGCGTGTTTTGGCGGGCCCGATCGCCGCGTTTCGATGCCCGCGTCATTCAGGAGCGAACATGCCCAATCTGAGCTTTGCCGCACCGACGACCGTGGACGAGGCGGTCAAGATTTTGGCCGGGAGTTCCGGCATGGCTAAGGTATTGGCCGGCGGCACCGATCTCTTGGTGCAGCTGCGCTCGGGCCGCACCCGGCCCGAGATGATCGTCGACACCAAAAGAATCCCCGAGATGATCGGCATCCGCGAGGAGGCCGGCCGGTTTGTCATCGGCGCCTCGACCCCAGGAACCATGATCTTCGAGAACAAGGCGCTGACCCAGGCCTGGCCCGGCATCGTCGAGGGCATGGATTTGATCGGCTCGGAGCAGATCCAGGGCCGCGCCTCGCTCGCCGGCAATCTGTGCAACGCCTCGCCGGCGGCCGACAGCGTGCCGGCGCTGATCGCGGCGCGCGCGACCTGCGTGATCGCCGGCCCCGGCGGCAAGCGCGAAGCCCCGGTCGAGGCGATCGTCACCGGACCCGGCCGCACCTCGCTCCAAAAGGGCGAGTTCATCGTCGAATTCCACGTGCCGAAACCCAAGCCGCACCAATCGGACGCCTATCTGCGCTTTATCCCGCGCACCGAGATGGACATCGCCGTGGTCGGCTGCGCGGTCAACGTCACCCTCGACAATAGCGGCGTGTGCACTGACGCGCGGGTCGTCTTGGGCGCGGTGGCGCCGACCCAGATCATTTGCGAGGCGTCGGCCAAGGCGCTGGTCGGGCACCGGCTCGACGAGGCGACCCTGGCGGCGCTCGACGCCGCGGCAGGCAAGGCCTGCAACCCGATCACCGACAAGCGCGGCACCATCGAATACCGGATCAAGGTCGCGGGCGTCCTGGCGCGCCGCGCGGCCGCCATTGCCTTTGAACGCGCTGGAGCACGCTAATGGCCAAACACCACGTATCGACCATCATCAACGGCGAGCCGGTCGAATTCCTGTGCGAGCCGCAGCAGACCCTGCTCGACGTGTTGCGCGACGAGCTCAACCTGACCGGCAGCAAGGAAGGCTGCAGCTCGGGCGATTGCGGCGCCTGCACCGTCATCGTCGACGGCAAGATCGCCTGCTCGTGCCTGATGCTGGGGGCCGAGGCCGAGGGCCGCAAGATCCAGACCGTCGAGGGCATCGCCCAGGGCGACCACCTGCACCCGGTGCAGCAGAAATTCCTCGAACACGCGGCGCTGCAATGCGGATTCTGCACCCCGGGCTTCATCGTCGCCGCCAAGGCGCTGCTCGATGAGAACCCGGACCCGACCGAGGAAGAAACCCGCTACTGGCTCGCCGGCAATCTGTGCCGCTGCACCGGCTACGACAAGATCATCCGCGCCGTGCTCGACGCCGCCGCCGAAATGCGCGGGGAGGCAGCGCGATGAGTTTCCTCGACAAGGCCGATCTGAAGGTCGTCGGCACCCGCCCGATCCGTCCCGACGGCGTCGACAAGGTCACCGGCCGGGCGAATTTCGGCGCCGACATGGCGATGCCGGGGATGCTGTGGGGCAAGATCAAGCGCAGCCCGCATGCGCATGCCCGCATCCTGTCGATCGACACCAAAAAGGCGATGGCGCTGCCCGGCGTCAAGGCGGTCACCACCCGCGCCGACTTCCCGGACATCCCGCCGAACAAGCGTGTCCTCGGCGCTGCCCCCGCCAATCTGTGGGACCTCTCGCGAAACTGCATGGCCAAGGGCAAGGCGCTCTATGAAGGCCATGCGGTGGCTGCGGTCGCCGCGATCTCGCCGGCGATTGCCGAGCAGGCGATCGAACTGATCGAGGTCGAATATGAGGTGCTGCCGCATGTGATGGATGTCGAAGCGGCGATGGCGCCCGACGCGCCGCTATTGCTCGACGATATTTTCACCTCGGGGGTCGAGCCCAAGCCGACCAAGCCCTCCAATGTCGCCAAGCAGGTCCGCTTTGCCAAGGGCGACGTCGAGGCCGGGTTCGCCGAGGCCGATGTCGTGGTCGAGCGGCGCTATACGACCCAGCCAGTGCACCAAGGCTATATCGAGCCGCATGCCTGCGTGGTTTCGGTCGGGCCGGACGGCCAGTGCACGATCTGGAGCTCGAGCCAGGGCCAGTTCATGGTCCGCGGCTACACCGCGCGCATCGTCGGCGCCGACATCGCCGACATCCGGGCGATCCCGGCCGAGATCGGTGGCGGCTTTGGCGGCAAGACCATCGTCTATCTCGAGCCGATCGCCTACATGCTGTCGAAGAAGTCAGGGCGCCCGGTCAAGATCGTAATGAGCCGCGAGGAGGTGTTCCGGGCGACCGGCCCGACCTCGGGCGCCGTCGTCGAGGTCAAGCTCGGCGCCAAGAAGGACGGCCGGCTGACCGCGGCCAAGGCCGTGCTCAAATACCAGTCGGGCGCGTTTCCCGGCTCGCCGGTCAACCAGGGCTGCATGTGCGCCTTTGCTTCATACGATCTGCCGAACGTCGAGACCGTCGGCTACGACGTCCTGAGCAACCGGCCCAAGGTCGCCGCCTACCGCGCGCCCGGCTCGCCGATCTCGGCTTTCGGGGTCGAAAGCTGCCTCAACGAACTGGCCGGCGAACTCGGCATCGACCCGTTGGCGCTGCGCGAAATGAACGGCGCCAAGGACGGCACCAAGGCTGCGCACGGCCCGACCTGGGTCAATATCGGCTATCTGAAGACGCTCGAAGCGGCGCGCGCCACCGAGCATCTGCAGGCCAAGCTCGGCCCCAACCAGGGGCGCGGCGTCGCCTGCGGCTTCTGGCACAATGCCGGCGGCGAGTTGAGTGCCGCGGTTCATGTCAACGAGGACGGCACGGTCACCGTGACCGAAGGCCATCCCGATATCGGCGGCTCGCGCGCCTCGATGGCGATGATGGTGGCGGAGGTCTTGGGGGTGCCGTTTGGCAGCGTTCGCCCGGTGGTCGGCGATACCACGGCGATCGGCTTCAGCGCCTCGACCGGCGGCAGCCGGGTCACCTTCGCCGGCGGCATGGCGGTGACCCAGGCGACCCAGAAGGTCGTCGAGGAATTGAAGAAGCGTGCCGCGGTGACCTGGGACATCAGCCCCGAGGCGGTCGAGTGGAAGGACGGCAAGGCCTATCCGGCCGGGCCCAACGCCGGCGGCTTCGAGCCGTTGCCGCTCGAAGAGCTGGCGGCCAAATCGGCGCGCACCGGCGGGCCGATCAGCGCCGAGGTGCAGATCAACGCGCAGGGCCAGGGGCCGGGCTTCGCCACCCATATCTGCGATGTCGAGGTCGACCGCGAGACCGGCCACGTCAAGATCCTGCGCTACACCGCGATCCAGGACGTCGGCCGGGCGATCCACCCCTCCTATGTCGAGGGCCAGATGCAGGGCGGCGTCGCCCAGGGGGTTGGCTGGGCCCTCAACGAGGAATACATCTACGACAAGGACGGCAAGCTCGAAAACGCCGGCTTCCTCGACTATCGCGTACCGGTCGCCTCCGACATGCCGATGATCGAGACGATCATGGTCGAGGTGCCCAACCCGCGCCATCCGTTCGGCGCGCGCGGGGTCGGCGAGGTGCCGATCGTGCCGCCGATGGCCGCGGTCGCCAACGCCATCGCCGCCGCCACCGGGATCCGGCTGCGCGACCTGCCGATGTCGCCGCCGCGGCTGCTGGCCGCACTCGACGAGGCGGCGCCGATGCGGCCAGGCGGCGGAGTAGCCGGCGCCGAATGACGTTGTCATTGCGAGGAGCGAAGCGACGAAGCGATCCCGATCGACCGAGGCTCGGGCGGGAGATTGCTTCGTTGCGCTCGCGATGACATTGCGACATCCTGCCCGGTGCTCGCTTCAGCCGGGCCTTCGGTTTAGAGCGGAGACGAGGTCGTTATGACGTTTATCGCCAAGGAATTCCAGAAGATCGTCGGCACCCGCCCGATCCGCCCCGACGGCGTCGACAAGGTCACCGGCCGGGCCAATTTCGGCGCCGACATGGTGATGCCCGGCATGCTGTGGGGCAAGGTCAAGCGCAGCCCGCACGCGCACGCCCGCATCCTATCGATCAACACCGAAAAGGCCAAAGCCTTGCCCGGGGTCAAGGCGGTGATCACCTGGGAGGACTTCCCGGCGATCGCGTCCGAGGAGGCGTTTGTCGGCGAGGGGCCGATGAACTTCCGCGATCTGTCGCGCAACTGCATGGCCCGCGAGCGCGCCCTCTATGACGGGCATGCGGTGGCCGCGGTTGCCGCGGTCTCACCGGCGATCGCCGAGCAGGCTTGCGAATTGATCGAGGTCGATTACCACGTATTGCCGCACGTGATCGACGTCGAAGAGGCGATGAAGCCCGACGCCCCGTTACTGCACGACGACCTCTTCACCCAGGGCGTCGACCCCAAGCCGACGCATCCGTCGAACATCGCCAAGCGGGTGGCGTTCGCCAAGGGCGATATCGAGGCCGGCTTCCGCGAGGCCGATGTCACGATCGAGCGGCGCTATACGACCAAGCCGGTGCACCAGGGCTACATCGAGCCGCATGCCTGCGTCGTCTCCTACGCCAGCGACGGGCAGTGCACGATCTGGAGCTCGAGCCAGGGCCAATTCATGGTCCGCGCCTATTGCGCCAAGCTGCTTGGGCTCGACATTTCCGACATCCGCGCGATCCCGGCCGAGATCGGCGGCGGCTTTGGCGGCAAGACCCTCGTCTATCTCGAGCCGCTGGCCCTGGCGATGGCCCGGAAATCGGGCCGGCCGGTCAAGATGGTGATGAGCCGCGAGGAGGTGTTCCGCGGCACCGGGCCGACCTCGGGCGGGGTCATCGAGGTCAAGATCGGGGCCAAGAAGGACGGCCGCATTGTCGCCGCCGACCTCACGCTCAAATATCAGGCCGGCGCCTTTCCGGGCTCGCCGGTGGGCCCGGGCTGCATGTGCGGCTTTGCCATGTACGACATCCCGAATGTCAACATCGTCGGCTACGACGTGGTCTCGAACCGGCCGAAGGTCGCGGCCTATCGGGCGCCGGGCGCGCCGATCTCGTCGTTCGGGGTCGAAAGCTGCCTCGACGAACTGGCCGCCCAGCTCGGCATCGACCCCTTGGCCTTGCGCGAGAAGAACGCGGCCAAGGACGGCACCAAGGCCGCCCATGGGCCGACCTACGTCAATATCGGCTATGCCGAGACCGTCGCCGCGGCCAAGAACCACCCGCATCTGAAGGAAGAGCTCGGCCCCAATCAGGGCCGCGGCGTCGCTTCCGGGTTCTGGTTCAACATCGGCGGCGAGTTGAGTGCGGCAGTGCACATCAACGAGGACGGCACCGCGGTCGTGGTTTCCGGCAACCCGGACATCGGCGGCTCGCGCGCCTCGATCGCGATGATGGCGGCCGAAATCCTGGGCATCCCGGTCGAAAAGGTCCGGCCGATCGTCGGCGACACCAGCTCGATCGGGTTTTCGTTCCTGACCGGTGGCAGCCGCGTCACCTTCGCTACCGGCATGGCCGCGACCCAGGCCGCGGAAAAGGTCGTCGAGCAGCTGAAGCAGCGCGCCGCGATGATCTGGGACATCGCCCCCGACGCGGTCGAGTGGAGGGACGGCAAGGCCCATCCGGCCGGGGCCAACGCCGGCAGCTTCGAGCCGTTGCCCTTGGCCGAGATCGCGCTCAAATCGGGGCGCACCGGCGGGCCGATCAGCGCCGAGGTGTCGCTCAACGCGCAAGGGGCAGGGCCCGGCTTCGCCACCCATATCTGCGACGTCGAGGTCGATCCGGAGACCGGCCACGTCAAGATCCTGCGCTACACCGCGGTTCAGGATGTCGGCCGCGCGATCCATCCCTCCTATGTCGAGGGCCAGATCCAGGGCGGCGTCACCCAGGGTGTCGGCTGGGCGCTGAACGAAGAATACATTTACGACAAGGATGGCCGGCTCGAAAACCCGGGCTTTCTCGACTATCGCTGCCCGGTCGCCTCCGACATGCCGATGATCGAAGCGGTCATGGTTGAGGTGCCCAACCCGCGCCATCCGTTCGGCGCGCGCGGGGTCGGCGAGGTGCCGATCGTGCCGCCGATGGCCGCCGTCGCCAACGCCATCGCCGCCGCCACCGGGACCCGACTACGCGACCTGCCGATGTCGCCGCCGCGGCTGCGCGCGGCACTCGACGCGCAGGAGCCAGTGCGCAAGGCCGCCGAGTAGTTGACGCAAGTCATTGCGAGGAGCGGAGCGACGACGCAATCTCGACCGATCAGACCGGCCGGATCGGGATCGCTTCGCTGCGCTCGCAATGACGGCAGCCTCTCCCCGCTGCTCGTCTTCGCGGGCTTGACGAGACGGAAGGATCGACCATGCCGCACATCGTAATCTCGGGCTCGGCCGCGCGCCGGTTTACCGGCGGACTCTCCGAGTTCGATGTGGAGGCGAACAATTTCCGCCGGCTGATCATCGAGCTTGACCGTCGTTTCCCCGGCCTCGGCCATCAGGTCGAGGAGGGGATGGCGGTGGCGATCAATGGCGAGATCTACCAGGACGCCTATCTCGCCCCGCTGGCTGCCGACAGCGAAATCTACCTGATCCCGAAGATCGGCGGCGGCTGAGCCGGGCCGCAAAAATCTCTCCGAGCCCGCTCACGCGGAGCGAGCGTCCTGGCATGGCTCACCTTTAACGGAAGCGAAGGATCGCCCGCGCCTCCTTAAACGTTAGCTGATGGCGAGCCTTTGCTCGGGGCTGCGGCAGGAGGTCGGGCGGGCGCCGATGGTCGAGGTTGTCTGGGGACGCTTGCTGACCGGCCGGCGCCGGCGGCGGCGCCACCGCCGAGATCGCGGCCAGCTGTTCGCGCACATTGTCGTCGCGCTGCGGTGGGCGACGGCACTCGCAGTGCTGGCGCTGATCGGCTGGAGCATCGCCGCAGAAATCCGTACCTCGTATCTGCAATCCCGGGTCTTTTCGGCCCTGGCCCGGCAGATGACCTACACGGTCGAGCCGGGCGCGAGCCGCACCATCATCTTTCCCCGAGGCGGTCCTTACGATCAGCGCCTCGGCTACGCCGAACTGCCGCGGTTTATCGGGGCACTCGGCCGCGACGGTTACCAAGTCGGCCGCCAGGCGCGCTGGTCGCCGCCACTCGAACGCTTTGTCGAAAACGGCGGCTACGCAATCTATCACGAAAAGTCGCGGGCCGGGCTGGAGCTGTTCGACCGCGACGGCGCCGTCCTCTATCGGGCGCGATACCCGGCGCTGACCTACCGCGATTTTGCCGCGATCCCGCCGCTGGTGGTCGACAGCCTGCTCTATATCGAGGACCGCGATCTGTTGGCGGCGAATGACCCGGAGCGCGATCCGGCGATCGATTGGCAGCGCTTTGCGCTAGCCGTCGGCGGCCGCGTCGCCGGGCTGATCGACCCGCACTGGCGCCACGGCGGCGCCAGCACCTTGGCGACCCAGACCGTCAAGTTCCGCCATTCCCCGCAAGGGCGCACACCGGATATCCGCGAGAAATTGCGGCAGATGGTCACCGCCGCGATCCACGCCTACCGGCACGGGCCCGATACGTTGGCCGCACGGCAAAATATCGTCACCACCTATCTCGATGCCGAGCCGCTTGGCTCCCGCCAAGGCTATGGCGAGATCATCGGCGTGCCCGAGGCGCTGTGGCGCTGGTATGGGACCGACCCGAGCACGGCCCGGCGGGTGCTGACCGCGCCGGCGGCAACCCCGGCCGAACTCGCCCGAAAAGGAGAGATATACCGGCAGGTTTTGAGCCTGCTGCTAGCCGGCCGCCGCCCCGCCTATTACCTGAACGCCGATCATCCGGCGGCGCTCGCTGCGCTGACCGACCGGTACCTGGGCTGGCTCAGCACCGCCGGGATCATCGATCCTGCGCTGCGCGAGGCCGCTCTCGCCGCCCCGCTTGGTTTCACCGCCGAACCGGCAGCGCCTGCGGCGCGCTCCTATATCGCCGACAAGGCGAGCGACCAGTTGCGCGATCAACTCGTGTCGCGGCTCGATCTGACGAATTATTATGCGCTCGACCATCTCGACCTGCGCGGCTGGTCGAGCATCGACGGGAGCGCCCAGGAACGCGTGAGCAGCGTATTGTCCCAGCTCGGCGATCCTGGCTACGACCGGTCCTTGGGGCTCTACGGGCGCCAGCTGCTCGGCAGCGCCAGCCCGGCACGGCTCGCCTGGAGCGTCGTCCTCTACGAGCGCGGCGCCGGGGCCAATTATGTGCGGATTCGCGCCGACAGCCTGAACCAGCCGTTCGACATCAACGCCGGAGCCAAGCTGATGCTGGGCTCGACGGCGAAGCTGCGCACCCTGATTACCTATCTCGACATCGTCGCGGCCCTGCACCGCAACCTTGCACCGTTGCCGCGCGGCCAGCTGCTGGCCGCTGCCGCCGCAGCCAGCGCCGATCCGATCGCCCGCTGGGCGGCCAACTACCTCGCCGCTGCCAAGGATCGGGGCCTCGAAGCGATGCTCGAAGCGGCCATGCAGCGAACCTACTCGGCGAGCCCTGGCACCTTTTTTACCGGCGGCGGTATGCAGAGCTTTGAAAATTTTGCGAAATGGGAGAATCACGAACGGCCGACCGTCGCCGAGGCGTTCGCGAATTCAGTTAATCTCGCCTTTGTCCGGCTGATGCGCCAAGTGGTCGACCACTACATCGCCGCCGACGGTCAAAGCACCGAATTGCTGCGGGACCCCAACAATCCGGAGCGGATGATCTATCTGTGGCGCTTTGCCGATCAGGAGGGCCGCGAGTACCTCGACCGGTTCTGGCCCGATTATCACGGCCGCACGCCGCAGCAGGCGCTGGACCTGTTGGCAAGCCGCACCCGGCCGGACCCGCGGCGGCTGGCCGTGGTCTTCCGCAGTGTCGAGCCGGACGCCGGCAAGGAGGCGCTGGCGGCGTTTCTGGCCCGGCAATTGCCGCGCGCCGCGATCAGCGACGGCCAGCTGTGGGATCTCTACCGGGAGGCGAGCCCGCGCACGGTTTCGCTGCGCGACCGCGGCACTATCGCCGGGGTTCACCCGCTCGAACTATGGCTCGTCGCCTATCTGCGAACCCACCCCGACGCCTCGCGCGCCAACATGCTGCGGGCCAGCGAGCGGGCGCGCCAGGAGGTCTATGCCTGGCTGTTCAGACGGCGCAGCGCGCGCCTGCAGACCCAGCGCATCCGCACCCTGCTCGAACAGCAGGCGTTTGACGGCATCCTTCAAGACTGGCGCCGCCAGGGCTACCCGTTCGACCGCCTGGTGCCGTCCCTGGGAACCGTGCTTGGCAGCTCGGGCGATCGCCCCGACGCGCTCGCCACCCTGATCGGGATCATCGTCAACGACGGCGTGCGACAGCCGACCGTCGCTCTCGAGCGGCTCGATTTCGCCACCGGGACACCCTATGAGACCGACCTCGTCGCCGTCCCCAGGCCGCAGCGCGTGCTCGACCCGGCGGTAGCCCGGACGGTGCGGCAGGCGTTGCTGTCGGTGGTGGCGCGCGGCACCGGGACCGCGGTGCGCGGCGTCTATCGGACGGCGGACGGCAGTCCGCTCGCGGTCGGCGGCAAGACCGGAACCGGCGACAATCGGTTCGACCATTTCGGCAGCGGCGGCCGGATGATCGGGCAGCGGGTAGTCGATCGCACCGCGACCTTTGTGTTCTTTCTCGGCAGCCGGTTTTTCGGCACGGTCACTGCGTATGTGCCGGGGGCGATCGCGGCGCGCTACGATTTCACCAGCGCGCTCGCGGTGCGCCTCTTAAAGGCGATCAAGCCGCAGCTCGAGCCGCTGCTGCGAGCACCGGCCCCAGGCGCGCCCTCGGCGAAGGAGCAGGCGAGCATCGAAATTTCCGACACGCTGCACCGCTCCCTGGTCGCGAACTAGACCCGCCAACCCTTTGCTGCCCGCGGCTACTCGGCCGGGCCGCTCGTCAGCAGATCGACCTTACGATTGAGCGCGCTGATCAAGCCAGCGACCCCTTTGCGCCGCAGGATCGACTGGAACTCCGATCGCTGCGTTGCCAGCTGGCTGATCGTGCCGTCGAGATAGACGTCGGAAATCTGCCAAGCCTCGCCGTTATGCCGCATCAGATAGTTCAGGGTAACGGGATCGGTGCCGGACTGGACGATCCGGGTCTTGACGATGACTTCGCCGCCGTAAGGCTGATCGCCGGTGATCTCAAGCTGCTGGCCCGAATAGCTGTCGAAGCGATAGGCGTAGGTCGCCGACACATAGCGCCCGAAGGCGTCGACCAGCTGCTGCTGCTGGATCGGGGTCAGGTTGGTCCAGTAGGGGCCGACCGCCAGCCGGGTCATGAACGGCACGTCGAACACGTCACGAACCACCGGGGCCAGCGCCGCGTAGCGCCCGCTCTGGCCGAGCTCCGGCCCGTTCTTCATCGTGCTCAGCAGAACGTCGTAAAAGCTGCGCACGCTCGCCTGCGGACTCATCGGCAACGCCGCGGCCTGGCGCGCGAGGATGCCGCCGGCCACCACCAACGATAGCGCTAGAGCTTTGCCGAACCCGGTTCGGGACGCCCGGGTAATCATGCCACCTTCTCCTTGCTCACTTGCAACCCTGGGCCTCTTTTGATCAGGACGTAGGACGCCGCGGTAGCGCCGGCAACGCCCGGTCATGCGACCATCGGGCATGGCCGCATGATGCCGCCTGCGACAAAATTGTCATCGATCGATTTTCGCGCCCGGCGGCTGGCCGCCCACCATCGGGCAATAGGCGGTGAACGCATCGCCGATCGCCAGCGCGCCCGAATCGGCAGCCCGCACGGGTGAACCATTCCAATCCTGCCCTTGTTTGAAAAAACAGATCGGTTGGAAGTCGGAGAAACTGTAATGCCGAGATTTGCCCGAACAGCGGCTTTTGCCGCGGGCGTGCTGACTGCCGCCGCCGCCACTGCGCACGCCCAGAGTAGCGGCTATCCGGCAGCCGTATATCAACCCCCGCCGGTCTACGGCTACAGCTATCCCTCATACAATCCCGGGGGATATTATGATACCGGTCTGCCGCCGTCCGGCTCGTATATGGGTCGGCCCTATGCGGCGCCGAAGGCCTTCTGGGACCCCTATGTCGGGTGGCGTCCGTATTCGGACAATGCTGGCCCGAAGGCAAGCGGACACGGCGACTGAGACCCGATCGGGGGGTGCCGCCGGCGCGCTGCGGGCGTTGCGATAGCCGGGCAAAGTCGCTCTAGGCTCCGATTTCCCCACCGGGCTCGCCAAGTCTGCTCGCCAGATATAACCGCGTCATATCGCGCAATTCGACCAGCGCGCCAGGCGGTTCGTCATGCGCCTGCTGGGCTAGCAACATGGCCATCGCCCGCATGTTCTGGAGCAGGATAGCGGCCATGCTGTCGACCAGATCCGGCGCGAGCCCAGGGCTGCAGGCCAGTAGGATCCGGGCAATATGGCGGCGGATCAGTTGACGAAGCTCGGCCCGGCGGGCCGACCATTCCGAT
Organism: uncultured Alphaproteobacteria bacterium; assembly: GCA_963755435.1. Lineage (GTDB taxonomy): Bacteria > Pseudomonadota > Alphaproteobacteria > ATCC43930 > CGMCC-115725 > AP-15. The sequence continues at coordinate 236,080 of CAVWJX010000003.1, read as the reverse complement.
CGAGCATCGAGCAGCGCCGCCGCGGCGCTGGTCTCCTGGCGCAGCCCGACCAGGAGGTCGAGGAGCGCTTCGGCGAGGGCGGTGGCCGAGAGTCCGGGAGCGCGGGTTGCAACCTCGTCCAGCGCCGCGGCGACGAGTTCGCCATAGCGGGCGAGCACGGCATCGGCCAGGACCTCTTTGCTCGGAAAGAACTGATAGAGGGAGCCGATCGAGGCCCCGGCAGACCCGGCGATTTCGGTCATCGTCGCCGCGTCGAAGCCTTTCTCGGCGAACACGCTCGCGGCAGCTTGCATCAGCGCAGCAACCCGCAGCCGCCCACGCTGGCGCTGAGGTGCGCGGCCGACGAGCGTGGAGGCCGTTGAATTTTGCGAGGCGATCCTCATATGGGTCATTTGTGACGATTGCCTCATATATCAACCCTGGCGCGGCGGTCGGCTCGGGCAATTTGCACGAAAAAAGGATGCGGTGGTGAGTTCGAGCGAAAGTTTTTCGAGCCATGGCGGCTGATGGCGGATTGACCGGGCTGGAGCCCGCAACGCGCGCTGCCGAGCCCGCCGCGCGAAACCCCGAGGCGCGCACCAACGAGCCCGCAGTCAAGGAGCGGGTCCGGGCTCCGACCCCCCAGACAGCACCGGAAGCGCCGCCCGACGATGCCCGCAAACGCCGGCGTCGGCGGCTGTTGCGCTGGGGATTGTTCCTGCTGCTGCCGCTGGTGCTGCTCGTCGGCGCTTATTTCTACGTGCGCAGCAGCCGCTACATGACCACTGATGACGCCTTGATCCAAGCCGATCAAGTCGCTCTCTCGACCGACGTGTCCGGCATGGTCAAGCGGATCGACGTGCGCGAGAACCAGCACGTCACCGCCGGTCAGCCCCTGTTCAACCTCGATCCGCTGCCGTTCCGGCTCAAGCTCGACCAGGCCAACACGCAACTGGGCGTGGTCCGCGACAATATCGATGCCCTCAAAGCCAATTATAAAAACCTGCAAGCTCAGATCGTGCAGGCCCAGGACCAGATCGCCTTCGACCAGCGCCAGTACGCCCGGCAAGCGACCCTCGCGCGCGAGCAGTTCGCGCCGCAGACCGCGCTCGACCAGGCTTGGCTGAACTTGCGCACGGCGCAGCAGAACTTGGCCTCGCTGCAGGCGCAGCAGGCCGCGACCGCCGCCAATCTCGACGGCAACCCCAATCTTCCGGTCAGCCAGTATTCGAAGTATCGGCAAGCCCTGGCCCAGCGCGACGAGGACGTTCGCGAGTTGCGGGACACCGTGGTCAGGGCGCCTTACGCCGGCTACGTCACCAACGTCCCCTCGCTGGAGCCGGGAATGTACCTGCCGGCCTCGACCCCGGGCTTCTACCTGGTGCGTACGCCGCGGGTTTGGGTCGAGGCGCAGCCCAAGGAGACCGAGCTGACCTATGTGCGGCCGGGCCAGCCGGTTGCGGTCACGGTCGACACCTATCCGGGCCACATCTGGCACGGCACCGTCGCCAGCCTCGCGCCGGCCTCGCAATCCCAGTTTTCGCTTCTTCCGGCGCAGAACACCAGCGGCAATTGGGTCAAGGTCGTCCAGCGCATTCCGCTGCGGGCGGAAATCGACGTCAAGCCGGGCCAGCCGATGCTGCGGTCGGGCATGAGCGCCGAGGTCAAGGTCGATACCGGCACCGTTCACGGGGTGCCCCGCGCTTTGGCCTGGCTCTTCGGCGGAACCCGGAACAGCTGATGGCGGCCATCGACCATGCGGCGGTCGGGCCGGCCCCGGTCAACCGGGTCGCGATCACCGCCGTGGTCGGGCTGGCCACGGTGATGCAGGCGCTCGACACGACGATCGCCAACGTTTCCCTACCCTATATACAAGGCAGCCTGGCGGCGAACCAGGACGAGGTCGAGTGGGTGCTGACCTCGTATATCGTCGCCGCCGCGATCATGACGCCGCCGACCGGCTATCTGGTCCAGCGCTTTGGCTTGAAGCGCCTGTTCATGGTCTCGATCGTCGGGTTCACGATCGGCTCGATGCTGTGCGGCATGGCCGGCTCGATCGACCAGATCGTCGTCTTCCGGCTGATCCAGGGCGCTTTTGGCGCAGCCTTGGTGCCGCTGTCGCAATCGGTGCTGATGAACACCTACCCGCCGGAGCGCCAGGGCACGGCGATGTCGTATTGGGGCATGGCGATCATGATCGGGCCGATCATCGGGCCGGTGCTCGGCGGCTGGCTGACCGAAAACTACAGCTGGCGCTGGGACTTCTACATCAATGTGCCGATCGGCATCCTGGCATTTGTCGGAATGTGCTTCTTTCTGACCGAAACCAAAAAAACCGCGGCTAGGCTCGACTGGTTCGGCTTTGCCATGTTGAGCTTGGCGATCGGCGCCTTACAGATCCTGCTCGACCGCGGTGAGGAGCTCGATTGGCTCGGCTCCAGCGAAATCCTGATCGAGGCAGTGGTTTGCGGCGCTGCCCTCTGGATATTCCTGGTGCATATCTTCACCGCCCAGCGGCCGTTTGTGAGCCCGAGCCTGTTTCGTGACCGCAACTTTGCCGCCGGCATGGTTTTTGTATTCATCATTGGCGTGATTTTTTTCGCGCCTTTGGCCTTGTTGCCGTTATATCTACAAGATTTACTGGGCTATCCGATCCTGACCACCGGCTTTGCCATGGCGCCGCGCGGCGTCGGCATGCTGTTCGCGATGATGGCGGTAGGCCAGCTGGTCGGGCGCCTCGACACCCGGCTGTTGCTGGCGATCGGCATCGGGTTGTGTGCCTGGGCGATGTGGGACATGAGCGGTTGGACCCCCGATGTCTCGGAGTGGACCGTCGGCATCAACGGCGTCATCCAGGGTGCCGGGATGGGCTTTTTGTTCGTGCCGCTCAGCGTGACCGCGCTCGCGACATTGACGCCAGAGCGACGAACCGAAGGAGCCGGCTTTTACAACTTGTCGCGCAATATCGGCCAGAGCATGGGGACCTCGGTCGTGTCGGCCCTGCTCGTCTCCAATACCCAGGTAAACCATGCCGAGATCGGGCAGTACGTCACCGCGGTCAACCGTCACTTCGCCAACCCGAGCATTGCCCATCTGTGGAGCCCGTTTACCGCGGCCGGGCGCGCGGCGCTCGACGCCACGGTCACGACGCAGGCGCAGATCATCGCGTATATCGACGACTTCAAGCTGCTGCTGATCTTGACCATTGCCGCTCTGCCGCTGATCTTTTTCTTTCGTCGCCCGGCGCGTGCCGCCACAACGACGACGACGCCGATGCACTAAGCCAGTCTTTCCGAAGCCGAATTGGCCGATGAAGACCGAGGTTCGGCCGGCACCATGCGCGGCCATTCAAAGGATGGAGCATGAGCTTCAATTTGCGGATCGAGGATTACGCGCTGATCGGCGACTGCGGCACTGCGGCGCTGGTCGGGCGCAATGGCTCGATCGACTGGCTGTGCCTACCGCGGTTCGATTCGCCGGCCTGTTTCGCGGCACTCCTAGGCACCCCCGAACACGGCCGATGGCTGATCGCCCCCGCAGACCCTGCCGCCCGGGTCGAGCGGCGCTATCTCGACGGCTCGCTGGTGCTGGCGACGACCTTTGAGACCGCCAGCGGCGCGGTCGAGCTAATCGACTTTTTCCGACCGCGGCATGGGCCGTTGGATCTGGTGCGGCTGGTGCGGGGTCTGCGCGGGCGGGTCGCGATGTGCGTCGAGTTCGTGCTGCGGTTCGACTACGGCTCGCTGGTGCCGTGGGTCGAGCAACTGGACGAGGGCGGAATTTCGGCGATCGGCGGGCCGGAGCGGGTGGTGCTGCGCACCCCGGTGCCGCTGCGTGGCGAGGACCTCAAAACCGTCGGCGAGTTCGAGATCGAGGCCGGCGAGACGATCCCGTTCGTGCTGACCTACGGGGTTTCACACCAACCGCCGCCGCGTCAGGTCGACGCCGAGCACGCGCTGAGCAACGCGCTGTCGTTCTGGCGCAAATGGTCCGACCAATGCGCCCCGGCTGGGCCGTGGACCGATACCGTCAGGCGCTCGCTGGTGGTGCTGAAGGGTCTGACCTTCAGCCCGACCGGCGGCATCGTCGCGGCGCCGACGACCTCGCTGCCCGAGCAGGTGGGCGGCCGGCGCAACTGGGACTACCGCTATTGCTGGCTGCGCGACGCGACGTTCACCCTGTTGGCGCTGATGAACGCCGGCTATCGCGACGAGGCGCGGGCGTGGCGCGATTGGCTGTTCCGTGCAGTCGCCGGCAGCCCCGACCAGATCCAGATCATGTACGGGCTAGGCGGCGAGCGGCGGCTGACCGAATGGGAAGTGCCGTGGCTGCCTGGATACGAAGGCTCGCTGCCGGTGCGCATCGGCAATGACGCGGCACGGCAGATCCAGCTCGACATCTATGGCGAGATCGTCGAGGCCTTCTATCATACCTTCCTGCATGGGCTGCCGCCGGTCGACCGGGCGCGGCCGATCGGCCAGGTGGTTCTCGGGCATTTGACCAAAATCTGGGACCGGCCCGACGAGGGGATCTGGGAGGTGCGCGGCCCGCCGCAGCACTTCACCCACTCGAAGGCGATGGCCTGGGTCGCCTTCGACCGGGCGATCAAGATGGCCGAAAAGCTCGATCGCGGTACGCCTGCCGCGCCGTGGCGCAAGATCCGCGACAAGATCCATGCCGATGTCTGCCGCAAGGCCTTCGATCCCGAACTCGGCAGCTTTGTCCAGGCCTATGGCTCGAAAGCGCTCGACGCGAGCCTCTTGCTGCTGCCGCTGGTGGGCTTTCTGCCGCCCACCGACCCACGCATCATCGGCACCGTCAAGGCGATCGAGCAGCGCCTCCTCAGCGACGGGTTCGTCTTGCGCTACGATACCGGAAAGCGGGTCGACGGACTGCCGCCCGGCGAGGGTGCGTTTCTCGCCTGCAGCTTTTGGCTCGCCGACAATTACATCCTGCAGGGCCGCATCGCCGAGGCGCGCACGCTGTTCGAGCGCCTGGTCGGGCTCAGCAACGATGTCGGGCTGCTGGCCGAGGAGTACGATCCGCGCCTCAAACGCCAGGTCGGTAATTTCCCGCAGGCGTTTTCCCACGTGGCGCTGGTCAACACCGCCTTCAACCTGACCCGCAGCCAAGGCCCGGCGGCACAGCGCGCCGCGCGCAACGGCGGGCCCGGTGAAACAGCGGCCAAGACCGGCGAACGCGCGGCGCCGGCGCCGTCGCGGTGACGCGCACCCCGCCGGCCGACTACGCCGCGCTGGTGACGAGCCCTTGGCGCAGGGCCGCGGCGCAATCGTCGAGCGCGCGGCGGGCGCTGGCGATCAGCCTGCCGTAGCGGATGAAGCCGTGATTGATGCCGTCGTAGACGGTCAGCGCGCACGGCACCCCGGCCTCGTTCAGCGCCGCGGCCAGACGCTGGCTGTCGTCTTGCAGCGGATCGAGGCTGCCGACGATCAGCTGCGCCGCCGGCAGACCGGCCAGCTTGCCGAGGATCGGGGCGGCGCGCCAGTCGGCCTGCTGCTCCGGCGTTTCGAGATAGGTCTCCCAGATCCAGCGCATCTGGGTCTGCGACAGGCCGGCGCCCCGGCCGAAGCGCTGCCATGACGGGCTCTCGGTGTCGGTCGAATAGACGCCGTAGAGCAGCAGCATGAAGCGCAGCGCGCGCACCCCCTCGTCGCGCAGCGCGATGGCCGCGGCAAGCGCAAGATTGGCGCCGGCCGAATCGCCGCCAAGCGCGAGCCGGGATGGGTCGATCCCGAGGCCGGCACCCTCGCGCGCGGCCAGCCGCGCGACCGCGACCATTTCCTCGAACGCTTTCGGGAAACGATGCTCGGGCGACAGCTTATAGTCGACCGAGAGCGCCGCCACGCCAGAGCCGCGCACCAGTTCGCGCAGCATCGCGTCCCACGAGGGGAGGCTGCCCTGCATGAAGCCGCCGCCATGGGCATAGATGAGCAGCGGCGGCCGCTCGACCTCGTCGGGCAGATAGAGCCGACACGGCACCTGCCCGTGCGGACCCGGCAGGGCCAGGTCGCGCTCATGCTGGAGCGGCACCGAGCCTTCGCCGAGAAAGGCGCCGATCCGGTCCTGCGCGGCGCGCACCTCGGACAGCGGCGCCTGGGTGCGGTCGGGAGCAACGAGGCCGTTGCGCTGCAGCAAGGCCCCGGCCGCCAGCAGCTCCGGGTCGATCCAGGGTGTCGCGTCGTTCATCGGCTTTCTCCCTTACGTTTGCGTCGCGATCACGTGGTGTATTTCGACCGGCCGATGAAGCCAAACCCTGACTGACGCGGGACCGCACAACTGCCGGAAGGCGAGCTCATCGACCTAGGAAGCCGGCGACGCGCTCGACGAAGGCTTGCGGCTGCTCGATCTGCGGGTGGTGGCCGGCGTTCTCGATCAGCTCGAAGCGCGCGCCCGGGATCAGCCCGGCATAGGCGCGGCCGTACTCCGGGCGGACCACCCGGTCGTTCCCGCCCCACAGCACCAGGGTCGGCACCGTGATCCGGCCCAGCCAGCGCTTCAATTGCGGGTTATACATATAAGGGTGCCAGGCGTAGAGACACAGCGCCTCGCGATTGCGCGCGTGCACGACCAGCGCCTCGTCCGACATAGCGTTGAAATCGGGGGCGCAGCGGTCGGGGTCCTGCCAGCTGGCGCGGCGCACCTCGGCGGGCGAGCGATTGAAGATATCGAGAATGTCCGGGGTTTCGCGATCGCTGATTTTGATCCCGACCGGATCGACGAGGACGAGCTTGTCGAGGCGATGGCTGCACGCCGCCGCGATCTCCGCCGCGAGCCACCCGCCGAACGAAAACCCGAGCAGGCTGACCTTGCCGCCGGGCAGCGCGTCGAGCAATGCGAGGTAGAGATGCACCAGATCGTAGACCGTGTCGAAATCCTTTGGCCGCAGCGAATGACCAAACCCCGGAGATGACGGCACGATCAGCTCGGCATGGCCGCCGAGCAGGTCGAGAAAGGGCGCCTCGGCGGCGATCGTGTCGAAGCCGTGCAGCAGCAGCAGCCTGGGCCCGGTGCCGCGGCGCAGCACTTCGAGCTCGATCCCCTGCACCGTCAGCCGATCCGCGCCGCTGTTTCCGCTGGTCATCGCCATCCTTTCGCCGAGCCGCCCGCCCCGGGCCGCCACGCCTGTGCCGCAATGCGCCGATATATAGCCTCGATCGCGCCCGCCCGAAACCAATGTCGGGTGCGGCGAACCCGCCATCGCCGCCGGGCCCGCGTCGCCACCGCATCAGAGTTGAACGCGCGCCCCCTGGAAGGCGGCAGGCGGAAGACTACATTTCTGCGGCAACCGGAAAGCGGTTCGGCGCACGCGCGGGACAACGACCCGCAGGCGGTGGCGACGCAGGATCATCCGGGAACCGACTTTTGACCCGTCGGTGGCGGGTCCCCCTTGCCGTAAAGGCTCCGATGATTGCGATCTCACACCTGCACCGTTCGGCCGCCAGGGCCACCGCCGCCGCCCTGGTGGCATTGATGCTTTACGGCTGCGACAGCACCGGCGCCGGCGCCGGCACCGCCTCGGCATCGCGCGATCCCACCGATTTCAGCCTGCTCCAGCAGGTAGCCCGCGAGGTCCAGGACAATTACGTCAAGCCGGTGACCGGCGACGAGCTGACCACCGACGCCTTAAAGGGCATGCTGACCCGGCTCGATCCGCATTCCGACTATATGGATCAGGAGGAATACCGGCAGATGTCGGCGGTCACCCGCGGCGAGTTCGGCGGGATCGGCATCGAGCTGACCCTGGAAGGAAAGGTGCCCGAGGTCATTGCCCCGATCGACGGCACCCCAGCAGCCAGAGCCGGGCTCGAACCGGGCGACCGCATCGTTGAGATCAACGGGCAACCGACGACCGGAATGGATGTCGAGGCGATCGTCAAGCGGCTGCGCGGCCCGGCCGGCTCGCAGGTCACGCTCGAAATCGCGCGCAGCAACCGGGCGCCGTTCGAGGTCAACCTGACCCGCAAGATCATCCGAGTCGTGTCGGTCAAATCCGCGCTCGAGAGGGGCCGGATCGGCTATGCCCGCATCACCACCTTTAGCGAGAACACGGCCTCCGAGCTGGCCAGCGCGATCGCGCGGCTGAAGCAGCAGGCGCAGGGCCGCCTCAACGGCTTTATCCTCGACCTGCGCAACGATCCGGGCGGCCTGCTCGATGCCTCGGTCGACGTGACCGGCGAGTTTGTCGATGGCGGCGTGGTGGTCACGACCAAGGGCCGCCACAGCGACGACGACCGCGTCTATCGCGCACCGGTGGCCGGCGACCTGATCCCCGGGGTGCCGATCGTCGTGCTGATCAACAGCGCCACCGCTTCGGCCGCGGAAATCGTCGCCGGCGCATTGCAGGACGATCACCGGGCGACGATCATGGGCACCCGCAGCTTTGGCAAGGGATCGGTGCAGACGATCATCCCGCTGCAGCAGGGCCACGGCGCCTTGCGGCTGACAACGGCGCTTTATTACACGCCCTCCGGCCGGTCGATCCAGGACCGGGGAATCACCCCCGATGTGGTGGTTAGCCTGCCCAAGAGCGACCAGGTAGCCAACGCGGTCCTGACCCACGAAAGCGATTTCTACGGCGCGTTCAAGAATGCCGGCCCGCTCAATGGCGGCACGGCCCCGACGCCGGCCGACAGCGCGGCGAACAGCCCGCAAACGGCCGAGCATCCGATCAAGCCGCTGATCATCGGCACCCCGAAAGACGCGCAGCTCGAGGCCGCGATCGACTACCTGCAGCAGGCGGTACGCCGCGACGGCGGGACGCACCCCGGCTGATCGCCGGCAGCGGCGTGGCGAGCGGGCCGTTAAGGGTCTTGGATCAACCTGCCTGGCGCAGGATGCCGAGCGCGGCGTCGGCAAAGACCTGGGCGCCGAGCACGATGTCGTCCTCCTTGGTGTCCTCGGCCCAATGATGGCTGATGCCGCCGAGGCTCGGGATGAACATCATCCCGGCTGGCATCCGTTCGGACAAGATCGCCGCGTCGTGGCCGGCGGCACTGGGCAGGCGCATGTGCAGACCCGGCGCCCGGCGCTCGGCAGCGGCTTCGATCTGCGCCTGAAAGCCCGCATCCATCGGCCGCGGTTCGGTACGCCCGATCGGCTCGATCGCGCAGCGGCACGGGCCAGCCCGGTCGGCTTCGGCGACGAGCGCGTGCAGATCCCGCTCGACGAGATCGAGCAGCCGCGGTTCGGTGTCGCGGAACTGGACCTGCATCTCAGCCCGGCCAGGAACCACCGAAGGCGCGTTCGGCTCCAGCAACATCCGTCCGATGGTCCATACCGTGCGCGGGCCGGCGATCTGCGGGAAACGGTCGTGGATGCGCGCCGCCAGCCGCACCATCGCCACCCCCGCATCCTTGCGCCGCGCCATGCGGGTGGTGCCGGCGTGGTTCTGTTCGCCGCTGAAGGTGACGCGGAAATTGCGGATGCCGACGATCGCCTCGACGATGCCGACGCGCAGCCCGGCGGTGTCGAGCGTGTCGCCCTGCTCGATGTGGGCTTCGAGATAACCGAGATGGCGGCCGGGCTCGAACTCTACGCGCGGCCGGCCGGCAAAGCCGGCGCGTGCCAGGGCCTGGCGCAGAGGGGTGCCGTCGTCGCGGCCCTTCGCCCGGTCGATCTCGTCCTCGCCGAGCGCGCCGATGAACGAGCGGCTGCCGAGATAGCCGCCGAAATGCCCTTCCTCGTCGGCCCAGGCCGCAACCTCGATGCCGAACCCGCGGAGTTCCGGGTCGGCGGCAAAGGCGCGGGCGAGCTCGAGCCCGTAGATCACCCCCAAGGCCCCGTCGAGCCAGCCGCCATAGGGCTGGGTTTCGCTGTGCGAGCCGACCAGCAGGCGCCGGCGCGCCTGCGGGTTGCGGCCAATCACGTTGCCGATGCCATCGATCACCGGGTCGAGCCCGGCCTCGCCCAGCCGCTCGGCCAACCAATGGCGCGAGGCGACATCGTCGGTCGAATAGGTCGGGCGGTGCACGCCGGTCTTGTAGCGGCCGAATTCGGCGAGCCGCTTCAGATCGGCGACGACGCGCGCTCCATCGATAGTCGGCATGTTTTTCGCGGCCCCAATCGTGGCGATCGAGCGAAGACTAGCCTAGGATTGCCGGTGACGGAAACCTGCGCGACCGGCGGCCCGGCCGACCCCTGCCCCCTGCGGCTTTCGGATGAATGCGACCAACCGGACGGCGGCTGCGCCAATTCCAAAGGAGACCCCGCGATGCCGACAACACCCCCCTCGCCCGCCCGCGAACAAGTGCGGCCGATCGCACCCAAGCTGATCGATCTCGCCGACAAGGTCGTCTACGGCGACGTCTGGGAGCGGCCGCAGTTGTCGAAACGCGACCGCAGCCTGATTACCGTCGCCACCTTGGTGGCGCTCGGGCGCGAAAAGCAGTTGGTCGGCCATCTCGGCCGCGCGCTCGACAATGGCCTGAGCAAGGAGGAGCTGGGTGAAGTCATCACACATCTGGCGTTTTATGCCGGCTGGCCGGCGGCGATGACCGCCGCACTGGTGGCCAAGGAGGTGTTCGCCGGCCGGTGACATGCCAGCCCGCACCGCCGCTGCGGCATAGGCCTCACAAGACGCGCTTCTCGCGTCAGCTCATGTCATTGCGCACCTGGTAGGGCGATGAACGACGCATTCAGCCAAGACGCTCGGCCGTCGGCGGCAACCCGTAGCGCAGTGGTTCGGCCGCGCGATGCTGCCTCCCTGATCCTGCTGCGCGGCAGCGGAGCGGGGCTAGAGGTGCTGGTCGGCCGGCGGCCGCTCACCGCGCGGTTCATGCCCGGCGTCTATGTCTTTCCCGGCGGCGCGATCGACCCGCCGGACCGGGTGCCGTGGTCGGTCGAGACCGGGACCGAGGCGCTGGCACCAAGGCTCGTGCGCTGCGCCCGGGCGGCCCTGCGCGAAACTTGGGAAGAGGTAGGCGTGCTGGTCGGCCGCCCGGCCGACCAGGCGCCGCCCCCGCTGACACCTTCGGAGATCGATCAGGCCTACCGCGTCCGTGGCCTCGCCGCTGCGCTCGATGTGCTGGCCTATGTCGGCCGGGCGATAACCCCGTCATTTTCGAGCCGCCGCTTCAACACCCGATTTTTTCTCGCCGACGGCGAGAGCGTGTGCGGCGAGCCCACCGCCAGCACCGAACTCGAAGACGTGCGCTGGCATCGGCTCGGCACCGGCGACCTCGAGGACGGGCTGCGCGACGTGACCCGGTTCATGCTGGTCCGCGCGATCGCGATGCGCAGCGGAATCGCCGAAGGCGCGCCGCCGCTGTTCTACTGGGGCGGCAACGCGCGCCGCATCGGCGTCTGCCGCGAGGCAGCGCCCTGAACCGGGATCAGCGCCGGGCCGCCGCCGGTTGCGATTGCACCGCGCGCGGCTCGGGGTCGAGGGCCATCGCGCGGCCATGGGTCTCGACCGCCAGGAAGACGAAAGACAGTCCGACCAGCAGCATGCAGAAGGCTAGGAACAGAAAAGCCGGGAACACCGCCTGCTGCGTCGCATGCGGCGAGATGATGTTGCCGGTGCCGGCGATCACCGCGAGGGCCAGCGGCCCGAGGATCTTGCCGATGCCGGCCGCCGCGTGGCCCAGTCCCGAACCCCGCCCGCCGAGCCGCACCCCATATTGCTCGATCGTATAGGGGGCAAGGTTGCCGAGGCTGCCATCGACAAAGAACGCGGCCGCCGCGATCAGGATCACGAACAGCGGGAAGCCGCCGATCATCACCGCGTTGAAGTAGCCGGCCGGGACGAGAAAGCCGACCGCAGCAAACCCGAAGACGATGCCGACCCGGCGGCGGCCGAGCTTTTGCGCGACCACCGCGATCAACAGCTTGCCGGCGATCGAGCAGCTCGAGACATAGATGAAATAGGCGGCCGCCCGCGCCACCGAGACGTGCAGCACGAGGGCGACGATGGTCGGCCCCCACAGCAGATAGCCGAAGGCGGCCGTGGTCGAGCCGCCCCAGACCAGCAAGGTCTGCCAGAACAGCCGCGGATTGGCCGAATAAAGCTCGGCGAGGCTCGCCCGCGGCTCGACGAGCGGCTGGGCGGCCGGCAACGGAACCCGGTCGAGCGGCATGCCGAAATGCCGGGCGACCGCCGCCCGCGCCGCCGCGAAGCGCCCCTTGACGACAAGCCAGCGCACCAATTCCGGCACGAACATCCACACCAGCGCCCCGATCAGGATCGGCAGCAGGCCCAGCATGGCGAGGCCGCGCCAGCCGATCGCGCCCAACAGCGCGTGCGCGGCCAACGAGGCGAGCCAGGGCCCGACCGCCGCGGTTACTACGAACAGGCTGGTCAGCCCGCTGCGCCAGCGGGTCGGCGTCATCTCGACGACGATGGTCAAGGCCGGGGTGATCGCGGCGGCGAGACCAAACCCGACGAAGATGCGCAGAATCGCCAACGGGATGTAGGCCCCGGTCGGCAATATTCCGATCAGCCCGGCGGCGACCCCGCAGATCAAGGTGCCGGTGACGGTCTGCAGCTTGCGCCCGAAAACATCGCTGAGCGAACCCCAGATCAGCGAGCCGAGGATCGCGCCGATCCCGCTGCCGTAGAGGATCAGCGCCGCCTGGCCATAGGTCAGGTGCCAGCGCGGTCCGATCACCGCCAGGATGAAGGCGATCAGGAAGAAGTCGAAGAAATCGAGGACATAGACGCCGGCGAGCAGGATGAAGCTCGTCCAGTAGCGGGCATTGAGCGGGCCGCGATCGAAAACCGCGAGCAGGTCCGGCGAAGTCGGCGCGGGCATGGTTCGGATGGTCGCTATTCAGCCGGCCGCGCCGGCCGTCGCAAAGCCCCTGGCGCCGCGGCCTCGTTCAACGCGCTTGGGTCCCGACCGCCCCCGAACGCCGCCGCGCCGACGCGTCGGGGCCGAGCGCGATTTCGCGGCCGTGGGTCTCGACCCCGAGGAAGACATAGGCCAGGGCCACCGCCGCCATGACCGCGCCGAGAAACACGAAGGCCGGGAACACAGCGGCCGCGGTCGCCTTTGGCGCGATGACGTTGCTGCTGCCGGCGAGCAGCGCCAAAGCGAGCGGGCCGACAATCTTGCCGACCCCGTTGGCCGCCTGCCCCAGGCCCGAGGAGCGCGAACCGAGGCTCACCCCATATTGCTCGACCGTATAGGGCGCCAGGTTGGAGAAGCCGCCCTCGACAAAGAACGCGGCGCCGGCGATTAGAATGATGAACAACGGAAAGCCACCGAGCAACAGGGCGTTGAAATATCCGGCCAGGCAAAGGAAAACCACCGAGATAAACCCGAACAGAATGCCGAGCGGTCGTCTGCCCAGCTTCGAGGCGATAAGCGACACGAGAATTTTACCAATGACCCCGCTACCGGCGACGTAAATGAAATACTTCGCGGCTACCGACGGCGTTACGTGCAGCGCGAGCGAGACGATGGTCGGGCCCCACAAATAATAGCCATAGCCTGCCGAGGCCGAGCCGCCCCAGATCAGCACCGTCTGCCAGAACAGCCGCGGATTGACCGAATAGAGCTCGGAGAGTTTGGCTCGCGGCTCAACCGCCGGACGCGTGGTCGGCAACGGCACGCTTGCGAGCGGCACGCCGAGCTGCTTTGCCACCGCCGCGCGCGCCTCGGCAAAGCGGCCCTTGGCGGCCAACCAGCGCACCGATTCGGGCACCAGCATCCATACCAGAATGCCGACGATCAGTGCGACAAACCCGGTCATCGCCACCCCGCGCCAGCCGAATGCATGAAGCAGAATCGCCGAAGTGAATGACGCGAGCAAGGTCCCGGCGCTGGCAAACACGACAAACAAACTGGTCAAGCCGGTGCGCCAGCGGGTCGGAGTCAACTCGACGACGATCGTCAACGCGGGGGTGACGCCGGCCGCCAGACCGAAGCCGACGAAAAAGCGCAGGATCGCCAACGCCACCCAGGCGCCGGTCGGCAGCAAGCCGATCGACCCGGCCGAGATGCCGCAGATGAAGGTGCCGGTGACGATCAGCATCTTGCGCCCGAACCGGTCGCCCAGCGCGCCCCAAACCAGCGCACCGATGATCGCGCCTACCCCGGCGCCATAAAGGATCAAGCCGCCCTGGAAGTAGGTCAGGTGCCACTGCGGCCCGATTACCGCCATGACGAAGGCAATCAAGAAGAAATCGAAGAAATCGAGCAGGAATACGCCCGCCATGATCGCGAACGTGACCCAGAAGCGGGCATTGAGTGGGGCGCTGTCGAACTGCGCCAAAAGCTCTTCGGACGTCTGGCCGCGCATCGGTTCCTCCTCGAGGCAGCGAGACCGGGCGTCGGCTCGCCGTTGTTGCTTGGGTTTATGCCGCTCCTGATTGCATCGTCAACCGCGGTCGAGGCGGCGCGGCTGGCCGACGCCAGCCTCGGGACGGGTCAGCGCGTCTCGGCGCCGAGCACCACCCCCCGGCGCGCGGTGGTCGGCTGATCGTCGCCGATCGACATCGGCCGACCGTGCGTCTCCCGGCCGAGGAAGGTGAATGACAGGGCCACCAGCAGCATGCCGCCGGCCAGGAACAGAAAAGCCGGGAACAGCGCACCTTCGGTCGCGTGCGGCGAGATGAAATTGCTGGTACCGGCGATGATCGCGATGCTCAACGGACCGAGGATCTTGCCGACGCCGTTGGCCGCCTGGCCCAGACCCGAGGACCGCGCGCCCATCCGCACCCCGTAGCTCTCGACCGTATAGGGCGCGAGATTGGAGAAGCTGCCGTCGATGCAGAACGCCGACGCGGCCAACAACACGATCATCAGCGGGAAGCCGTCGATAAACACGCTGTGATAGTAGCCGGCCCCGGCCAGCGCGAAGACGCCGCCAAAGCCCCAGATGATGCCGAGGGCTCGGCGACCGATCAGCGGCGCCACCAACGAGACGATAATCTTGCCGATCACCCCGCTGCCGGCGACAAAGATGAAGTATTTCGCGGCCTGCGGCACCGGAACCTTGAGCAGCAGGGCGACAACGGTCGGTCCCCACAAATAGACGCCATAGGCCGCGGTCGCTGCACCGCCCCAGATCAGCAGCGTCTCGCAGAACTGACGCGGGTGGTCGAGCAGATCGGAGAGCCGGCCGCGCGGAACGGTCGCGGGCAGCGTGGTCGGCAGCGGCACCGATTGCAGCGGCAGGCCAAGATGGGTGGCGGTCGCGGCGCGGGCTTCGGCAAAGCGGCCCTTGGCCGCGAGCCAGCGCACCGATTCGGGGACGAACGCCAACGCCAAAAGGCCGAACAGGGTGACCGACAGGCCGAGCATGGCCATGCCGCGCCAGCCGATATGGGCGAGCAATGCCGCGGTGGTCGCGGTCGCGAGCAGCCCGCCGGCGGTGGCGAACACCACGAAAAAGCTGGTGACCGACGTGCGGTGGCGGGTCGGGGTCAGCTCGACGATAATGGTCAGGGCCGGGGTCACCGCGGCGGTCAGGCCGACACCGACGACGAATCGCAGCAGCCCGAACAATTCCCAATTGCCGTGCGGGACAAGCCCGTTGAGGGCGGCGCCGAAACCGCAGATGACGGTGCCGAGGACGGTTACCGTCTTGCGCCCCCAAACATCGGCCAGGCTGCCGAACACCAGGGCGCCGACGATCGAGCCGACGCCGCCGCTGTAGAGGATCAGCGCCGACTGGCCATAGGTCAGGTGCCAGCGCGGTCCGACCACCGCGAGCAGAAAGGCGACGACCGAAAAGTCAAAAAATTCGAGAACCGTGATCGCCGAGATGATCGCGAAAATCACCCAATATCGTCGGTTGAGCGGCGCGCGGTCGTATAGCGCGAGCAGGTCCTCGGAGGTCTGGCCGGGCATTTTTCACTCCCTTTGCCGCCGTCCCCGGCGACCGGTTCGTTGTCTTGCTTGTTAACGAATAGGCGCAGCACCGCCGGGCCGTCAACCACCCGCCGCCGTCCGATGCGGCCGCGACTCAGGGGTTGCTGCCGGCCGCCGGCGGCTGGGGCGGGGACTGGGCAGAATTGGCCGGGGCCAACTGATCGACCGCATCGGCCAGCAGCCTGTATTTGATCTGGGTGACGTTAACGTCGCGGAAGTAATGGACCAGGTCGCCCCACGGATCCTTTACCCGTCCGATCCCGGAAATGAAGGCAACAACGCCGCCGATCACCAGCCGACCGGTATGGACCGCCCAGCCGCCGACCAACAGGGCGGCGACAATCTGCAGGTGCGTTAAAATATTCATCAAGAAGTTCATCGTAAACTTCAGCTTGAAGATCCCCATGTCGAGGGCAAACGCCTGATCGATTTGCCGATTGTCGGTGCGGCTGCTCGCGCGATCGGTTCCCTGGTTTCCGGAAATCATCGCGATGCCGAGCCGGCGCAGCACCTGGACGCGCGCCCCGGTGCGTCGGTTGACCGCAGCCTGCATCAGCGGAACAAAGACGAATTGGGGGATGAAGAACGCGAACGCCGAGAGCGCCATCCAGATGTCGACATGGATCAGGTAAGCCAGCACCGAAAGCATGATCCCGAGCTGCAACAGCGGCTCGGAGATGCTGGCGCCCACAAAGTTGCCTATCGGCTCGACTTCGGCGATGATCATCGAGCTTGCAACCCCTTGCGCTTCGACCGCCGGCGCGGCCGCGGCCGGGGTCTCGACAAATGCATGGACCCGCCGTCGCAGATCGCGCTTGGCCCGTTCGCCGACCCAGCCGCGATAGATGTTGAGCACGAGCTTGGTCGCGCCCTGGAACAGCACGGTGCCCGCATAGACCGCGCACAGGTCGACAACCCAGGAATACGGGCGATGCTTGACCAGATCGTCGACGATCCGGCGCTGCAATTCCAGCGGGACGACTTCAATGAGGGCGACGATGGCCGACAGCGCGACCAGCAGCAGCTGATGCATCGGGCTCGTCGCCAGCACATAGCCGAAGACGGTGCGCGGCAACGCGCCCGCCGGGGCCGTGCCGAGCCGATCAATCCAAGCAGCGAGGCGCATTGCCCGATTATCGGGGGATCTCTCGGCGTCGGCAAATTGACCCCGCCCGAGGGCAGCTTTACGCCCGGTAGAGCCGCCCTCAGGCCCCGGCCGCCGCCTCACCAAATGCCGGCGACGCGTGCAGATGGCAGGCAACGTGGTGGCCGGGGAGGACTTCGCGCATCTGCGGCTCCTCCTGCGAGCAGCGCGCAAAGGCATATGGGCAGCGGGGGTGGAAGCGGCAGCCGAGAGGCGGGTCGATCGGGCTCGGCACGTCGCCTTTGAGGATGATGCGCCGGCGCGCGATCGCCGGGTCGGCGACCGGCACCGCGGATAAGAGGGCCTCGGTGTAGGGGTGCTGCGGCCGGGTAAACAGCGCGGCCTTGTCCGCAAGCTCGACGATCTTGCCCAGATACATGACCGCGATGCGCCGGCTGATGTGCTCGACCACCGCGAGGTCATGGGCGACGAACAGGTAGGAGAGCCCGAGTTCCTGCTGCAAATCGCCGAGCAGGTTGATCACCTGCGCCTGGACCGAGACATCGAGCGCCGAAACCGGCTCGTCGCAAACGATCAGGCTCGGGTTCAGGGCGAGCGCCCTGGCGATGCCGATGCGCTGGCGCTGGCCGCCGGAGAATTCGTGCGGGAAGCGGTCGAGCGCGTCCACGCGCAGGCCGACCTTGAGCGCCAGGCCGGCGACCCGGTCGGCCAGCTCGCCACCGCTCGCGACACCAAAATTGACCAATGGCTCGGCGATGATGTCGCGGATCTTGAGACGCGGGCTCAACGACGAATAGGGGTCCTGGAATACCGCCTGGAGCTGACGTCGATAGGGCCGCATCCGGCGGCGCGACAGCCGGTCGATACGCCTGCCGTCGATGCGAATCTCGCCTTCGGTCGGCTCGATCAGTTTGAGGATCGCCTTGCCGGCGGTCGATTTGCCGCAGCCGCTCTCGCCGACCAGGCCCAGGGTCTCGCCGGCGGCGATATCGAAGGAGATGCCGTCGACGGCATGGACTTGGCCGGCGACCCGCTGCAGCAGCCCCTTCCTGACCGCAAAGTGCTTGACCAGCCCCCTTACCGACAACAGCGGGACCGGCAACAGCGGGACCGGCAACAGCGGTGCCGATAACGGCGGGTCCGATGAGGGCGGTTGGGTCATCCGCCAGCCAGCCGGTCGGAATGAAAGCAGGCGGCGAAATGCCCCGGCTCCTTCTCCTCGAAGGCCGGCCGCCGGCGATGGCAGATATCGGTGGCAAAGGCGCAGCGCGCCGCAAAAGCGCAGCCGGCGATGGTCTCGTCGTGCAACGCCGGCACCGTGCCGGGGATCTCGGCCAGCCGCCGCGGCGAGCCGGGATCGAGCGAGGCCCCGAGCTGCGGCACCGAATGCAGCAAGCCCTGCGTGTACGGGTGCAGCGGACGGCCGAACAGCGCACCGACCGTCGCCTGCTCGGCCATGCGGCCGGCATACATCACAACGACGCGCTGGGCCATTTCGGCGACCACGCCCAGATCATGGGTGATCAGCACGATTGCCGCGTTGATCTGCTGCTTCAATTCGCGCATCAGGTCGAGGATCTGCGCCTGGATCGTCACATCGAGCGCGGTGGTCGGCTCGTCGGCGATCAACAGCTTGGGATTGCAGGCGAGCGCCATCGCGATCATCACCCGTTGGCGCGATGCCGCCCGAGAGCTGGTGCGGATATTCGCCGGCGCGCCGGCGGGCCTCGGGAATGTGGACCAGGGCCAGGAGGTCGAGCGCCCGGGAACGGGCGGCGCCACGGCCCAGCCGCTGATGCAAGGTCAGGGTCTCGGCGATCTGATGGCCGACCGTGAGTACCGGGTTGAGCGAGGTCATCGGCTCCTGGAAAATCATCGAGATTTCGTTGCCGCGGACCTGGCGCATCTGCGCCTCGCTCAGGCCGAGCAGGTCGCGGCCGGCAAAACCAACCCGGCCGGAGACGATGCGGCCCGGCGGCGACGGGATCAGCCGCAGGATCGACAGCGCGGCGACGCTCTTGCCGCAGCCGCTCTCGCCGACAAGGGCCAAGGTTTCGCCCGCCGCCACCTGGAGCGAGAGCCCGTCGACGGCGCGGACCACGCCGTCGCGGGTGAAGAACCAGGTTTTCAGATCGGCGATGTCGAGGAGCGGCTCGATCGCCGCGGGTTCGGCTGCAGCCGACGAGCGCGCCGACGGCGATTGCGGGCCGGCGGCAAGGCTGGCGGCGGCGGGACCGGCCATGGCGCTTACATCCGCCGGGCGAGGCGCGGATCGAGCGCGTCGCGCAGCCCGTCGCCCAACAGGTTGACGGCGAGAACGGTGACCGACAGAAACGCGCCCGGGAACAGCACGATGTAACAGGCGATCTCGAACAGCGCGCGGCCCTCGGCCATGATGTTGCCCCAGCTGGGGATGGTGGGCGGGGTGCCCGCGCCGAGGAACGAGAGGATCGCCTCGACGATCATCGCCGAGGCCGCGGTGTAGGTCCCCTGCACCAGCAGCAGCGGCACGGTGTTGGGCACGATGTGGCGCCACAGGATGCGCGGCAGGCTGGTGCCGCTGGCGACCGCCGCTTCGATAAAGGGCAGTTCGCGCAAGCCGAGCACGACGCTGCGGACCAGCCGGGTCACCCGCGGGACCTCGCCAACGGTGATCGCGCAGATCACGTTTTCCAGGCTGGCGCGGGTCAGCGCCATCAGCGCGATCGCGATCAGCACCGGCGGGATCGCCATCAGCCCGTCCATGACCCGCATCAGGATCGCATCCGCCCACCGGCTGCACCCGGTCGCGAGGCCGATCGCCAGCCCCAACCCGGTGCTGAGCAGCGCCACCGTCAGACCGACGGTCAGCGAGACGCGCGCGCCGTAGACGGTGCGGCTATAGACGTCGCGGCCGAGCATGTCGGTGCCGAACCAGTGCTGCCACGATGGCCACTCCAGCCGATCGACCGGGGAGATGGCCTGCGGGTCGACAGTCCCGAGATAGGGCGCCAGCAGCGCCAGCAGCAGCATCAGGCCGAGCAGCAGCGCACCGGCGGCGATCGTCGGATGGCGGCGGATGTGGCCCCACACCCGGTGTCGCGGCACCGCCGGTGCGGCCGCCAAGGCGCGATTGCCCGCCGCCCTGAGGGGCGCGCCAATCGCGTCGCCGAGCCGGCCCAGTTCCATCGCCCCCTCACCCACCCGGCGCCGCGGGCTACCCCTTCACTCCGCCGCGGGCGCGGACTCGTGCACGCGGTTGACCCGGCCAGCCGTCCTCGATCGAGCCGTCCTCAATCGAGCCGTCCTCAATGCCGAATGCGCGGATCGAGAACACTGTAGCTAAGGTCGATCAATAGGTTGACCAGCACATAGGCAGCCGAAAACACCAGAATGATCCCCTGGATCAGCGGATAATCGCGGCGCAGGATCGCGTCGACGGTCAGCCGACCCAGCCCGGGAATGGCGAACACCGTCTCGGTGACGACCACCCCGGTGATTAGCAATGCGATGCCGATGCCGATGACGGTGACGATCGGCACCGCGGCGTTTTTCAGCGCGTGACCGATCAGCACCTGGTGGCTGGCGAGCCCCTTGGCCTGGGCGGTGCGGATATAGTCCTGGGCCAAGACTTCGAGCATGCTGGCGCGGGTAACGCGCGCGATCAGCGCGCTAAAGACCATCGAGAGGGCGATCGTCGGCATGATCAGATGCGACAGGAACGGCCACCAGCCGCCCCCGATGCCGACAAAGCCCTGGACCGGCAACAGATTGGTGCGCACCGCGAACAGGTAGATCAGCACATAGGCGATGACGAACACCGGAACCGAAAATCCGAGCACCGAGAAGATCATCACCGCGCGGTCGATCCACGACCCAGCTTTCGCCGCCGCCAGCACCCCCATTGGGATCGCCGTCAGCACCGAGACAAGGATGGTCGAGACGGCCAGGCTTACGGTCGGCTCGAGCCGCTGCATGATCAGGGTCGATACCGGGAGGTTGGTAAAGATCGAGATGCCGAGATCACCGTGCAGCAAATGCCACACCCAGCTGCCGAACTGGATGTAAAGCGGTTCGTCGAGCCCGAGTGCACGATGGACGCGGGCGATGTCGGCGACCGTGGCGGTGTTGCCGGCGATGATCGCCGCCGGATCTCCGGGGCTCAGATGCAATAGCGCGAACACGAAGAGCGCCACTACCGCCATCACCGGGACGGTCGCCAGAAGGCGCCGCACGACATAGGCTAACACGTCGGGTCGGAGCGCGGCGGGGCGGGGCGAGGCGGATGGATCCTCACCCGCCGGCTAGACGAGAGGATACCGGTCCTGCTGCGCGCGCCGAGGATGAGGGGCTTTCGCGGAAGCATGCCATTGGCAGTTCGCCCGAGTTGCGACGTCCCGCAAAAATAGCACCGGAACGATAATAATAAGGTAAAGATTCGTGCGATACGCGGTTCGGAAACCCGAAATGGCCGATCGGCACGGAAGGCGTCGTCGTCCGCGACCTCTGGTCGGACGGCGGCAATCGGGGTTTTCCGCTCGGCGCCGGGCTTTGCGCGTAGCACATTTTGATCGACATGCATTTGCGCACGAAATCGGACCGGCAGTGCGGCCATCAGCAAAACCGCCATACGAAATATTACTTGAGGTTGCGCGTCCAATTGGGGTGCGCTGCCCGTGGCCACCGCCGGCGAGGCGGGTGCCTGCGCATATTGGCCGAGGATCTGGGCGACGGCACCGAATTGGGCGGGGTGACCATACCCGATCCGTTCGGAATCGGGGGCTCGCTGACCGAGCAGGTTCAACGCCTCCTCGAACTCCGAGCCCGCGGCGCGCGCGGCTGCCCTAGAGCTTGGTGGCGGAGGCGATTTCGATGCCGAAAGCGGCGCGGAACCCGTCGCGGCCGGGCGCGGTGATCGCGACCGCGCGGCTGTCTCTGACCCGTTCGATCCAGCCGAGCGCAAATGCCCGCCGGGCCAGTGCCGCGCCGACCGCGCCGCCGAGATGCGGCCGCTTTTCGCTCCAGTCGAGGCATGGGCGGCAGAAGCGCCGGCGACTCCCGACGGCTGCGGCCAGGTCGAGGCCGAGTTCGTCGAAGAATCGGGCGCCGGTTTCGGTGACTTCGCCGCCATCGGCGTCAAGCATGACATGACCGCGCCGCTCGAGGCTGTCGGCCAGGGCGACGCCGAGCCGGCCAGCCAAGTGATCGTAGCAAGTGCGCGCCGAACGCAACCCATCGTCGCGCATCCAGGCCGGGCGATAGCGTGATGCCCGCGCCACCGCGACAGTCATGATCTCTTCGATCATGCGCGCGACCGAGGGCGAGGCCAGCCGGAAATACCGGTTGCGGCCCTGTCGCTCGTCGGCGAGCAGCCCGGCGGCGGTGAGCTTGGCCAGGTGCGCGCTCGCGGTCTGCGGGCTTACATGCGCGGCATAAGCGAGCTCGCCGGCGCTGCGGCGCCCGCCATCCATCAGCGCCGCCAGCATGTTGGCGCGCGCCGGCTCGCCGGCCAAGGCCGCGATCTCGGCAATGTAGGGTGCGTTGGTCATAACCGGAGGATAGCACGCGGCGGCGCCGGTTGACCGGCAAACGCTTCGGCCGCGGGCGAAGTTATGGTAGGACCCGCTGCCGGGTGCCCCGGCGATGGCGAGCGAGGAGTTGGCGCGGCGATGGAAGAAATCTACACCTTTGCGGGCAACCCGCTCGACCGGGTCAGCCAGCGCCGGCAGGATGCCGGCTGGGTCGCCTCGCTGCTCGACGATCCGCAAACCCGGCTCTTGCCGCTGCGCGAGCTGAAGCCCCTGGTTCGCGACGGCGCCGCCCCCGCCCTCGACTGGCAGCAGGTTGCACCCTGGCGCGAGGCGATCGATGCCGGAGCAGCCCTGATCCTGCTCGGGATCGGCGATGACCGCGCCCATTTCGCGCTCGACGCGACGGCCGCGGCAATACCGGCAGCAAGCAATGGCGCAAGCGTCGATGTGCGCAGCCTGGCCGCCGCGATCCCCGGCCCCGACGCGGCGATCCTGGCCGAAGCGCGTTCACTCCTCGACTGGCATGCGCGGCACGGCTTTTGCGCCCAATGCGGAACCGCGAGCGCGATCGACGCGGCGGGCTGGGGCCGGCGCTGCCCAAACTGCCGGGCGCATCACTATCCGCGGGTTGACCCAGTGGTGATCATGCTCGCGGTCAGGGGCGAGCGCTGCCTGTTGGGCCGCGGCCGGCGCCGCGTCGGCGCGCGGTTTTCGTGTCTCGCCGGGTTCATGGAGCCGGGCGAAACGATCGAGGAAGCGGTGCGCCGCGAGGTGCTGGAGGAATTGGGGATCAGGGTCGGGCGGGTGCGCTATCTCGCCTCGCAGCCCTGGCCGTTCCCGTCGACCCTGATGATGGGCCTGTTGGCCGAGGCGCTGAGCGAGGAGATCTGCATCGACCCCGAGGAAATCGCCGAGGCGCGCTGGTTCGAGCGCGCGGAGGTGCGCGCGATGGTCGAGCGCTCGCGCTCGGACGAGCCGATCCCGGGGCTAGCGACCCTGCCGCCGCCATTGGCGATCGGCCATCAATTGGCGCGGCGCTGGGCGTTCGGCCTCGACAGCGTGTAGCGTCCTGCGTCGAGGCCCCCACCCGCCGCTGACGCGACGGTTCCGCTCTCCCGCAATGCAATGCAAGGGAGAGGGACGAGGTGAGGGCAAATGAGCGTGACGCATCGGAGCGGGATGACCCAAAGGTGGCGAACAGCGCAACCGAGCGGATCGGGATCGTTACCGGCGCGAGCGCCGGGATCGGGCTCTATACGGCGCTCGGTCTCGCGCGGACCGGCATGCGGGTGGTCATGGTCGGCCGCGACCGCGACCGCACCGAGGCGGCGCGCCGCTTCGTCAGCGACCGGGTCAGGTCGGCGCAGCTCGAGACGGCACTCGCCGATTTCGCCTCGTTGGCCGAAATCCGCCGGCTCGCCGCCGAGATCCTGGCCGGGCACGACCGGCTCGATGTGCTGGTCAACAATGCCGGACTGTTTTCGCCCAAATTCCAGCGGTCGGCAGACGGGTACGAGCTGACCTTCGCGGTCAATCATCTAGCCCCGTTTCTGCTGACCAATTTACTGCTCGATCGGCTGAAGGCCACGGCCGCCGCAAATGGCCGATCGGCGCGGATCGTGACCGTCGCCTCGCGCGCCCATCGCGGCAACCGCGTCGATCCGACCACCATCGCCGGGCCGCGGGACTGGACCATGCTCAAAGCCTATGGCCGCTCCAAACTGTGCAACATGCTGTTCACCCGCGAGCTGGCGGCGCGGCTCCGGGGCACCGGGGTGTTCGCGATCTCTTTGCATCCGGGCGTGGTCGCGACCGGGCTCGCGCAGCGCGGCGGCCTGGTCGAACTCGGCTGGCGGCTGATGAAGCCGTTCATGGTCAGCCCCGAAAAGGGCGCCGAGACATCGCTGTTTCTGGCGACGGTGCCGGACCCGGCGCCGTTCCACGGCGGCTATGTCGTCGGTCGGGCGCTCGAGCGACCGGACCCGGCAGCGCTCGACGATGATCTCGCCCGCCGCTTGTGGGACGAGAGCGCGCGCCTTGTCGGCCTGTGAGCCGGCAGCGATACTGAGCGGCCGACCCGCCGCCCGCGTCAGCCTGGCCGCCCCTATACCGATAGCGGGGCGCCGGGAAGCATTGCCATAAGCCGGCGATATGCGCGCGGCGACCGGGACGCAACACCGGCGGCGGGCGGCAAGGCAAAGGGAACGAGCAAGACTAAACAAGCGGCGCGGCGCGGGATAAACAGAGTTCGGCGCCGACTGCTTTCAAATGGAATAAACCGGCCTCGGTGAAGTCCTACAGAGTGGCGACAGAGCGCGTGTTGACCCAAAAGAGCCTCCGACTGTAACAGGATTGGTATTGCTGGTTGCCTGCTGTGCACCGATAATGTTGCTCGAACCCGCACCCGGCCTGTCGCGCGAACCGCGACTGTTGCCGGCAGCGCGCCCGCTGGTGCGGCGCCACGTCAGCGGCTTGTTGCCAGGGAAGGCGATGCCGGTAGAGGCCGCCCTGATTGAAGCGCAGATACCGGGCTTGCGCCGTTTCGCCTGCGCCTTGCTGCGCGGCGACCGCGAGCATGCCGACGATCTGGTCCAGGACTGTCTCGAGCGGGCGCTGTCGCGATGGCATCTGCGCCGCGCTGAGGGAGATTTGCGCAGCTGGCTCTACACCATTCTCTACCATCGCTTTCTCAGCGACCAGCAGCGCCGCAAGCGACGGGGGACGCATGACGAGCTGACCGAGGCGGTCGAAGCCGAGCTGCCGCGCGTCAAGGGCGGACAGGACCAGGCGCTCGAGCATCGCGATTTGTTGCGGGCCGTTGCCGCCTTGCCGCAGGAGCAGCGCTCGGTGCTGTTGCTGGTCGCGATCGAGGATCTGTCCTATGACGAGGCGGCGCGCGTGCTGGGCGTGCCGATCGGCACGGTGATGTCGCGGCTGTCACGCGCCCGCGAACGCCTGCGCCAATTGCTCGACGCAGACCCCGGGCGGAGCCCCGCCGCCCGGCGCGGCCAGCCACCGCGGACGGCGACATGAGCACACCACCTGGCACGTTCGAGGCCGGCGCGGTCGATGAAAGCGAGCTGCACGCGCGCCTCGATGGCCGCCTGCCGGCTGAGCGCGTCGCTGAGATCGATGCCTATCTGGCCGCCCACCCCGAGACCCGAGCGCGGCTGCAGCAATATGCCGAGCAGCAGCAATCGCTGCGCGCGGCCCTTGCCACCGAGACCGCCGGCCCAATTCCGGCGCGCCTGCGGGTGGCGCGCCTGCTGGCCGAGCAGCGCCGGCGGCGGCGTCAGCGCTTCACTCAGATTGCCGCCGCCGCGGCCTTGATCATCGCCGGCGGGGTCGGCGGCTGGGCCGCCCGCGATATGACCATGGCGCTGCTGCCCTCGACCGAAACCGCCCCCTCCGCCGCCCGGACGATCACCGCCGATGCGATCTCGGCGTACCGGGTCTTCTCGGTCGAGGTTCGTCACCCGGTCGAGGTCGATGTCAGCCAGGAAGCGCATCTGGTCACCTGGCTGTCCAAGCGCCTCGGCCGGAAGCTGATCGTGCCCGATCTGACCGCGGCCGGTTTCCAGCTGATGGGCGGACGGCTGCTGCCCGCTGAAATTGGCGCGGCAGCGCAGTTCATGTACCAGAACGGCAAGGATCGCCTGACCCTGTATCTGCGCACCGGCATCGGCGGCGAAACCGCCTTCCGCTACAGCGAAAAAAATGGCATCGGTGCGTTTTATTGGTCCGACCAAGGCTTTGGCTATGCGCTGGCCGCCAAAGCCGACCGCAAGACGCTGCTGAAGATCGCCGAATTGGTCTATCGGCAGACCTCGGGCGAGGGCGCCAAGGCGAAGATCCCGCCGAAACCTGGCAAGCCCAGCTAGGCTCGCATTAATAAGCCCCGCACGAGACTTGACCAGCCACCTGCCATGATTCTGACGCCGATTGCCCGCGACGAACTCACCGCCGCCCTCGACCGCTTCGAGGCGGGCCTCGGGGATGCGCAGACGCGCCAATTCTTCGGGCAGATTCGTAAGACCGGGCCCGACCGCGCCGCCGGGCCGCCGGCTGAGCGGCATCGTTTGCAGGCATTGGCGCTTGCCCGGCAATTTGGCGTACCGGTGCACCGGGTCGGCACGGGCTGCCGGTTCAATTGGGATGGAACGGCACTCGACGGGGCGACCGAGGCGTACGTCATCCTGCACGAAGTCGCGCATTTCGTGCTGGCCCCGCCCGAACGCCGCGGCCTCATCGATTTCGGCCTGGGTCCGGGACCGGACACGATCGACCGCGCAGCCGCCGAATGTGCGGCGGTGCTGCCGCCACTGGCGCGCGAGGCGGACGAAGCCGCGGCCTCGCTATTAGGCATCCTTTGGGAAACCGCACTCGGCCAGCCGGCGCTCGCCTCGTTTCTCGACCAGAACTGGCTCGAAGGCCTCGACCGGGGCGCCGCCGGCCATTTCACCCGGGTGCTGGCCGTGCTGCGCCGGCGCGGGCCGCTCGACCGGCCGCCATTATCGACGCTCGGGCGGTGGCGCGCCGCCCCGACTTAGTCGCTGTCGCCGACACGCCGGATCCGGTATGCCGCCGGCTCGTTCCGCTCACTCAGCCGACCAAGCCAGATCGACAAGATCCGGCGCTGCGCCAAATCGGTGTTCCATTTCCCCGGCAGGCGCCGCGGCGCTCCTACTCGCTCGACCCGCCAGCATTCTGCGGGGGGCCGGGCCGGGCGCAAACCCGTCGCCGCCAGCCGGTTTTCGAAACTGTTCATAGGCCACCCGGTAACCCGTCTGATGGCGCACAACGCCGGTGGACCGATCGAGTTCCCCCAATCCAGTCCGCGGCCCGCCGATCTGCCACGAAGGTGCTATCCGGGTGAGCGCGACGCAGAAGCTCCGATCAACGGGGCTCGCCGACAAAGCTCTCGTGCAAGGCTTTCAGGCGCTCGAGTGCGGCCGGTGGCAGCGGCCCCTTTTCCACCGCGGCGGCGGCGGTCTCGAGCTGCTCCAGGGTCGAGTAGCCGACAAGGGCGGTCGACACCGCCTCATTGGCGATGACGAACCGGATCGCCGCCTCGACAAGACTGCCGGCAAATCCTTCCCGCACCAGCGGCTCGAGCCGGCGGGCGCGCTCGACATCGATCCGGTAGTCGCGGCCCGAGCCGATCGGCTCGACCCTGGGCGAGCCCAGCGGATGCCGCTCTTCGCTGCCGCTCAGCGCGCCGGCGGCGAGCACCCGGATCGCGATGGCCCCCATATCGGCGGCTTTGGTATGCGCCAACAGATTGGCGAAATCATGCGCCGGATAGCCGGGGGCAACGGCGGCGCCGGCGCTCGGGTTGAGCAGGTTGTAGCTGACCTGCGCGGTGTCGAAGGCGCGCGCGTCGACCACCCGGTGCAAGGCCGCCGTGTCACCGACCGCGGTGATGCCGAAAAAGCGGGTCTTGCCCTGCCGGCGCAGCCGCTCGAACGCCGGGACCACCTCGTCGAGCACGATCTGCGGGGTCAAATCGGCGCCGCTGCCACCCGCCATGACATGGTTGTGCAATTGGAACAGGTCGACATGGTCGCGCTGCAGCCGCTGCAGGCTCGCTTCCAACGAGGCGGTCACCGCGGCGCCGATATTGCCGCGCTCCGCGGCCGGGACCCGCACCTTGGTGCCGAGGGTGAGCTCGGGCTTGAGGCTCCTCAGCACATGCCCGAGGTTGCGCTCGGATTCGCCGTTGCCGTACATCGCCGCGGTGTCGAAATAGTTGATGCCGAGCTCGAGCGCGCGCGCCACCGCCCGTTCCTGATCGGCGGCGCTGCCCTTGACCATCAGCCCGCCGACCGCGCCGCAGCCAAAGCCGAGGATCGACACCTCGATCCCGGTGCGTCCGAGGGTGCGTTTGTGCATCGGTATCCTCCTTGTTCCGAGCGCCCGCCGGCGCGTCGAGCGCGGCTAAACGGCTTTTTCGAGTTCGCGCAGGACCGCCTCGCCCATGCCCCGTGTCGAAAGGCCGGCGATGCCGGGGCCGGCGATGTCGCCGGTGCGCGCCCCGGAGGCGAGCGCGCGGCGCACCGCGTTCTCGACCAGGTCGGCCGCCTCGGAGAGGTCGAACGAATAGCGCAGCATCATCGCGAAGGATAAGATCGAGGCCAGCGGATTGGCTACGCCCCGGCCGGCGATGTCCGGCGCGCTGCCGTGCACCGGCTCGTAGAGCGCCTTGCGCCGGCCGGCCGGGTCGGCGGCGCCGAGCGAGGCCGAGGGCAGCATGCCGAGCGAGCCGGTCAGCATCGCTGCGCAATCCGATAAGAGGTCGCCGAACAGGTTGCTGGTGACGATCACGTCGAACTGCTTGGGGTTGCGCACCAGCTGCATCGCGCAATTGTCGGCGTACATGAAGGTGAGCTCGACATCCGGGTAATCGGCGTCGCGCACCCGCTGCGCCACCTCGCGCCACAGCCCGCCCGATTCCATGACGTTGGCCTTGTCGACTTCGCACACCCGGCCTTGGCGTTTTTTCGCTAGCTCGCAGGCGACGCGGACCACACGCTCGATCTCGGCTTCGGTGTAGACCTCGGTATTGATGCCGCGGCGGCTGCCGTCGGGCATCCGCTCGACCCCGCGCGGGTCGCCGAAATAGATGCCGCCGGTCAATTCGCGCACGATCATCAGATCGAGCCCAGCGACCAGCTCGCGCTTCAGGCTCGACGCGTCGGCGAGCGCCTCGAACACCACCGCCGGGCGCAGATTGGCGAACAGGTCCATTTCCTTGCGCAGCCGCAGCAGGCCGCGCTCGGGACGCAGCTCGAACGGCAAAGCCTCCCATTTCGGGCCGCCGACCGAGCCGAACAGCACGGCGTCGCTCAGCATCGCCTGTTCGAGCGTGCGGTCGGTCAGCGGTACGCCGTCGGCGTCGTAAGCCGCACCGCCGACCAGCCCTTCGGTGATTTCGAAGCTGGCGATACGGCGGCGATCGAAAAATTCGGCGACGCGCAAAACCTCGCGCATGATCTCCGGGCCGATGCCGTCGCCGGGCAGGACCAGAACCTTGCGATTGGAATGAGTTTCGCTCATCGCTCAGATCCCGTGCGAGCGTCCCGCCCGAGCCTGGACCCGGGGAGCCGCGTGGATGGCCGGGACGAGCCCGGCCATGACGAAAAATGAAACGTCAGGCCGGCAGCAGCCTAGGTCCCGCGCTGGGTCATGCCCGACTGCCACGGACGCGCCAGCTTTGCCCGTTCCTCGTAGCCGGCGATTTCCTCGCCCTGCTGCTCGGTCAAGCCGATGTCGTCGAGCCCGTTTAGGAGACAATGCTTGCGAAACGCGCCGAGCTCGAACTCGACCTTTTCCCCGTCCGGGCGGGTTATCGTCTGGGTTTCGAGGTCGATCGTCATCACCGCGTTGGCGCCTTTCCTGGCGTCTTCCATCAGTTCGTCGACGATTTCCTTGGGCAACGCGATCGGCAAGATGCCGTTCTTGAAGCAGTTGTTATAAAAGATGTCGGCAAAGCTGGGCGCGATGACGCAGCGGATGCCGAAATCGAGCAAGGCCCAGGGTGCGTGCTCGCGGCTCGAGCCGCAGCCGAAATTCTCCGCGCCGATCAGGATCTTGGCGTTGCGGTACGGCGCCTGGTTCAGGACGAAATCCGGGTTTTCCGATCCGTCGGGCCGAAAGCGGATTTCCTGGAACAGCCATTTCGACAGCCCGGTCCGCTTGATCGTCTTCAGATAGATCGCGGGAAAGATCTTGTCGGTGTCGAGATTGTGAATTGGCAGCGGTGCGGCGACGCCGGTCAGCTGCGTGAATTTTTCCATCTGAATCCGTTCTCCGGTCATGGCCGGGCGGGTCCCGGCCATCCCCACGTGGATCCCCGGAACAAGTCCGGGGATGACGACCATTGTTCTGCTCGGCCTAGCCCAACTGGCGCACGTCGCTGAGCTTGCCGGTGATGGCGGCGGCGGCGGCCATGGCCGGGCCCATCAGGTGCGATTTGGCGTTCTTGCCCTGGCGGCCCTCGAAATTGCGGTTCGAGGTGGTGGCCACCCGCTCGCCATGCATAGCCTTGTCGTTGTTCATCGACATGCACATCGAGCAGCCGGCGTCTCGCCATTCGAACCCGGCTTCGAGAAAGACGCGGTCGAGCCCTTCCTCCTCGGCCTGGTGCTTCACATGGCCCGAGCCCGGCACGACCAGCGCTACCACGCCGTCGGCGACCCTGCGGCCCTTGGCGATCGCCGCGGCGGCGCGCAGATCCTCGATCCGGCTGTTGGTGCACGAGCCGATAAAGACGCGCTGGACCGCGACGTCGGTCAGTAAGGTGTTCGGCTTCAGCTGCATGTATTGCAACGCGCGCTCGACCGCCGCCCGTCTCAGCGGGTCGTCGATCTGCGCCGGGTCGGGGACACGCCCGGTGACCGGCGCCGCCTGCTCCGGGTTGGTGCCCCAGGTGACGTGCGGGGCGATGTCGGCGGCATCGAGATGCGCCTCCTTGTCGTAGCTCGCGCCCGGATCGGACGGCAGGGTGCGCCAATAGGCCGACGCCTGTTCCCACGCCGCACCCTTGGGTGCGTACCGCCGTCCCATGACATAGGCGATGGTCTTGTCGTCGGGGGCGACGAGCCCGGCCCGGGCCCCGGCCTCGATCGACATGTTGCACACGGTCATGCGCCCTTCCATCGACATGTCGCGGAAGGTGCTGCCGGCGTACTCGAACACATGGCCGGTGCCGCCGGCGGTGCCGATCTTGGCGATGATCGCCAGAATCACGTCCTTGGCGCTGACCCCGGCGCCGAGCGCGCCGTCGACCTTGATCAGCATGTTCTTGGCCGGCGCCTGGATCAGGGTCTGGGTCGCCAGCACGTGCTCGACCTCGGAGGTGCCGATGCCGAAGGCGAGCGCACCCATCGCGCCATGCGTCGCGGTGTGGCTGTCGCCGCAGACAATGGTCATGCCGGGCTGGCTCAGCCCCTGCTCCGGCCCGATCACGTGGACGATGCCTTGGTCGAGACTGTCGATCGGGAAATAGGGGACGCCGAATTCGCGCACATTGCGCTCGAGGGTATCGACCTGGAGTTTCGAATCGAAATCGTCGATGCCGCTGGCGCCGGCGCTGCGATTGGTCGTCGGAATATTGTGATCGGCGACCGCCATCGTCCTGTCGGGCCGGCGAACCTTGCGCCCGGCGAGCTTCAGCCCCTCAAAGGCCTGCGGGGTGGTGACTTCGTGGATCAGGTGCAGGTCGATATAGATCAGGTAGGTGCCCTCGCCCTGCGGGGCGATGACATGGCTATCCCAGATCTTGTCGAACAGGGTGCGCGGTGCGGCCATGGTGGCGATCCCTCCTATCATTCGGCTCCGCCGGTCTTGCTCATTCGGCGCCGCCGGTCTTGGTCACTCGGCTCCGCCGGTCTTTGCCGGCGCGGGTTCCTGGCGCACGCTGTCGCGGGCGCGTTCAGCGATGCGGGCGCGCCGGCCGGTCAGGCCGCGCAGATAATAGAGCTTGGCGCGGCGGACCACCCCGCGGCGCACCACCTCGATCGCGGTTATCCGCGGCGAATAGAGCGGAAAGACCCGCTCGACGCCCTCGCCATAGGAGATTTTGCGCAGGGTGAAGTTCGAGTTCACGCCGGCGTTCTTGCGGGCAATGCACACGCCTTCGAAAGCCTGGATGCGCTCACGCTCGCCCTCGACGACCTTGAGGGATACGCGCACCGTATCGCCCGGCTCGAATTGCGGCACCGACCGGCTGGCAACGAGCCGTTCGACCTGCTCGTGCTCCAATTGCTGAAGAAGGTTCATCCCTCGACCTCTCGATCTTTCTGCTCCGGGCGCCCCGCATGATCGGGTGCGGCCAGATAGCGTTGCCACAAATCGCCGCGCCGCTCGCGGGTCAGCCGCTCGGCTTCGGCCCGCCGCCAATCGCGGATCCGCCGATGATCGCCCGAGACCAGCACCGCCGGCACCGCCCGCCCCTGCCATAGTGGCGGCCGGGTATATTGCGGGTATTCGAGCAGCCCCTCGGCAAAGCTCTCCTCGGCCAAGGCCGCGGCGTCGCCGACCACCCCCGGCAGCAGCCGCACGCAGGCGTCGATCACAGCGATCGCCGCCGGCTCGCCGCCGGACAGCACGAAATCGCCGAGGCTAACCTCCTCGATCGCGCGGGCCTCGAGCACGCGCTCGTCGACGCCCTCGAAGCGGCCGCAGATCAGGGTCACCCCGGCGCCGGTCGCCAGTGCCGCGACCCGGCCCTGGTCGAGCCGGCGGCCGCGCGGCGACAGCAGCAAGAGCGGCCCATCCCCGCCCGACCCGGCCACCGCCGCGTCGAGCACATCCGGCCGCATCACCATGCCCGGCCCGCCGCCATAGGGCGCATCGTCGACCGAGCGGTGCTTATCGCTCGCAAAATTGCGGATGTCCACGGTTTCAAGCCTCCACAGCCCCGCGTCGAGCGCCTTGCCGGCCAGCGAGAAAGCCAGCGGCCCCGGCAGCATCTGCGGAAAGATCGTCAGCACCGTCGCCCGCCAGCTCATACCGGATCCCCGACCGCCGGAGTCACGGCGACTTTGTCGTCGTCGAGCAGGCCCGGCGGCGGTTCGACGACCAGGCGGCCGGCTTCGAGATCGACCACCGGCACCATCGCCCGGGTGAACGGGACCATCGCCGGGGCCCTTCCGGGGCGCGCGATTTCGAGCGTGTCGCCGGCGCCGAAATCGTGGACCGCGCGTACCTGCCCGAGCGGCGTCCCGTCGCCGAGCACCACTTCGAGGCCGATCAGATCGGCGTGGTAATATTCCTCGGGCTCCGGTGGCGGCAGCGCCGAGCGCGCCAGATAGAGACGTAGCCCACGCAACGCCTCGGCGCCGGTGCGGTCGTCGACGCCCGACAGACGCGCGATCAGGACACCCTTGGCGGCGCCGACGAGGCGCAGCTCCAGACGCCGGCCGGTCTCGTCGGCAAGTGGCCCATAGGCGGCGACGTCCTCGGGACGCGCGGTAAAGCTCTTGATCCGGACCGCGCCGCCGACCCCCTGCGGGCCGGTGACAACGCCAACGCAGACCTGCTTTTGCGCCGCCATGGGCTATTCCCGACAGATCCGCTCCGACCTGGTCAGCCGCGCCCGGCCGCCGCCGCGGCTGCCTCAGCCGCCGCCTTCTGGCGTTCCTGCGCCTTAGCCTTGGGCGCCGACTTCGTCGGGGTCTCGCGCATCGCCGGCTTTTCAATCAGCCCGGCCTCGCCCAGGAACCGCGCGACCCGGTCGGTCGGCAACGCCCCGACCCCGAGCCAATGCTGCACCCGCTCCGATTTCAAGGTGATCCGATCGGGATGCGAGCGATCGACCATCGGGTTGTAGGTCCCGACCCGCTCGATGAAGCGCCCGTCGCGGGGGCTGCGCGCATCGGCGATGACGATGCTGTAATAGGGCCGCTTTTTGGCCCCGCCGCGGGCAAGGCGGATCTTCAACGACATAAGGTCATCCTGGTTGACATCCTGGTTGGTTGGCCACGTCTTCTCGGTCGGCTTGGCGGGTCAATGGCGCAGGCCGGCGCCGGGCATCAGCCCGGCAAGGCCGTGGCGCGCGACCCCCTTGGGGCCGAGCTTTTTCATCTTTTTCATCATATCGGCCATGTCCCGGTATTGCTTCAGGAGCCGATTGATCTCCTGCACCGAGGCCCCCGAGCCGCCGGCGATGCGCCGCCGGCGCGAGCCGTTCAGCAGCATCGGGTTGCG
Organism: uncultured Alphaproteobacteria bacterium; assembly: GCA_963755435.1. Lineage (GTDB taxonomy): Bacteria > Pseudomonadota > Alphaproteobacteria > ATCC43930 > CGMCC-115725 > AP-15. The sequence continues at coordinate 201,941 of CAVWJX010000003.1, read as the reverse complement.
CCGCTCGCTCTTGGTCATCGACGAGATGATCGCCTCCTGGCGCTTGACGACGGTCTCGTCGATGTTCGCGTCGCCGAGCTGCTTTTTGAATTTGCCGATGCCCGGCAGCATCGACAGCATGCCGCCCATCCCGCCCATCCGCCGGATCTGGCGCAATTGCCCGGCAAGGTCGTCGAGGTCGAAGCTACCCCGGGCCATCTTGGCGGCGAGCTTTTCGGCCTCGTCGCGATCGACCGTCTCGGCTGCCTTCTCAACCAGGCTGACGACATCGCCCATGCCGAGGATGCGTCCGGCGATGCGTTCGGGGTGAAACGGCTCGATCGCGCCGATGCGCTCGCCGGTGCCGATGAACACGATCGGCTTGCCGGTGATCGCGCGCATCGCCAGGGCCGCACCGCCGCGCGCATCGCCATCGACCCGGGTCAACACGATCCCGGTGACGCCGGCGCGCTCGCCAAAAGCCTTGGCGAGGTTGACCGCGTCCTGCCCGGTCATCGCATCGGCGACGAGCAGGTCTGGTGCGGCTGGGCAGCCTCGCGCACCGCGGCGACTTCGAGCATCAGCTCCTCGTTGACGTGGAGCCGGCCGGCGGTATCGAAGATCACGACGTCGTAGCCCTGGGCGCGCCCGGTCTCGAGCGCCCGCCTGGTGATCGCGACCGGCTTTTCGCCGGCCACGACCGGCAGGCTGGCGACGCCAATCTGGCGGCCAAGCACGGCCAGCTGCTCCTGTGCCGCCGGGCGCTGCACGTCGAGCGAGGCGAGCAGCACCTTTTTGCGCTCGCGCCCCTTGAGCCGGTTGGCGATCTTGGCCGCGGTGGTGGTTTTCCCCGAGCCTTGCAGGCCGACCAGCATGATCCCGACCGGCGCCGGCGCATTGAGATCGAGCCCGCCCGCGCCACCGCTTTCGCCGGCGCCGTCGCCGGTCCCGCCCAGCACCTCGACCAAATGATCGTGGACGATCTTGACCACCATCTGCGCCGGGGTGACCGAGCGCAGCACTTCCTGGCCCAGCGCCTTCTCGCGCACCGCGGCGACAAAATCGCGGACCACCGGCAGCGCCACATCGGCTTCGAGCAGCGCCAGCCGAATCTCGCGCAGGGCGGCGCCGACATCATCCTCGCTCAGCGCCCCGTGGCGGCGCAGCCGGTCGAAGACGTCGCCGAGGCGGTCGGTCAGGCTGTCGAACATCAGAGGTCCTGAAACAGTGGGCCGGAGACGCAAAGCGCCAGTGCGCGACACTCGCGAACTGGCGGCCCACGGCTTCGACCCGGGGGTGGCTCGCTCGCTCCGGGGAGCGGCCGTACGTGTTTAGGCCCGACCCGGCCTGCTGTCAATCTGAGGCAAGCTCTGAGGCGGGCAATCTCAGACGCGCAAATCGCGGCGACAGGCAAATCACGATTTTGTGAACATCGCGCTGGACAGCGGGCGCTCGGGCATCTTAACGTTCGATCAAGTCGAAGCAGCCGGGCGCAGCTCTCTTAAAAAGCTAAACAGCGCGCCCGGTCCGCCAGCGATGGCAGGGCCCGTCGATCGCCTTCCCGGCGAACGACAATCCCTGAGACGGGCAGGAGTTTCACGCGTGCCCCGGGCTCGGCCCAGTGTGTGGGTCCCGCACGGGTCGCCGTGGTGGGAGGGGATTACCGTGGAGACGAACGCTACGCCGCGCGAAGCGATTGCGTTTTCACCCGACGCCGCAGATCTGCGAATTGTCATCGTGTCTGGCGTGCGTTTTTTGCGCGAGGGCCTCGCCGACATTTTTGAACGCGATCCGCGCGTCTCGGTGGTCAGGCTCTGCGCCGATCTGTTCGAAGCGGCCGCACTCGGCCCGACGCTTGACGCCGACATCGTGCTGCTCGACGCGAGGATCGCCGAGAATGCCGCGGCAGTCAGGCGCGCGATCGAGACCGCCCCGGGCATGCGCGTCGTCGTCATCGCCGTCAGGGAGACCGAGGACGACATCATCGCCTGGGCCGAGGCCGGCGTGATCGGCTACGTGCCGAGCACCGCCGCGCTGAGCGATCTGGTGGGCCTCGTCGTCGACATCCATAGCGGCAACCAAGTCTGTTCCAGCCGCGTCGCCGCCGGCTTGCTGCGCCGGATCGCGCTCGGCGCGATCCCGGCAAGCGGGCGCAATGGCGCGAACCCGGCGCCGGTGTTGACCAAGCGCGAGCGGCAGGCTGCCCAGTTGATCATGACCGGGCTCAGCGACAAGGAAATCGCCCGCCAGCTGAACATCAGCCTGGCGACAACGAAATCGCATGTGCACAACCTGCTCGGCAAGCTCAGCCTGCAGCGCCGCAGCCAGGTGGCCAAATGGTTGCGCGAGCACGAGCACCGCGCGGCCGAGGCGCCGATGCGCCCGTCCTATCGCGCGCCGCGAAGCAGCGCCGCAAGCCCCTGATCTAGCTGATCGACGGGCGCGACCGAGTCTGGCCGGCATTCCGGCCGGTGCTCGGGCCTTCGTTCGCCAGTCCGGCCGATCGCCGACCTGCACGGCGAGACGGCGAGACCGACGCCGCCCGACCGATTTCAGCGATGTGGCAAATTTAGCACAACCCTCAGCATACGACCCTTCACAACCCACCGCCACGCTCGGACGGTCGCCCCCGCGACGGTCGCGATCCCGTCAATTATGCAAATTTTATCCGGTACTTACGGCCAAACGACCTAAATCTTAAAGTGCCTCGGTCTAAACCCTTCCTACACCTAATTTCCATCCGACGATGGATGGCACCGAGAGGCCGCACTCGATCAACATCAACCTGTGATTTAGGACGCAGGTCATCGGGGGAGCGGCTAACGATGATTAGAACGCACGGTAAAGGTTCTCTGGCGGCAATCGGCGGGATGACCGCCATGGTCGCGGTGCTGGCGGGCCTGCCCGGCGCGCGCGCCGATGAATTGGCCGATCTGCGCGCCAACCAGCAATTGCTGCAGCAGCGCATCGATCAGCTGGCCCAGGCGCAGGCGCAGATGGCCTCGCCGGTCGGCGCGCCCGGCACCGCCGGCGGGGCTGTCTACGGGACCCACGCGGTCCCCGGCGCGGCGTTGCTCGGCGGCAGCTTTCCGCGCTCGTTCCTGATCCCCGGCACCGACACCTCGATCCGGGTCGGTGGGTTCGCTCAGGAAGTCCTCGATTACTGGATCCAGAACGGAGCCGGAAATGGCGTGCAGACCACCACCGTCGGCGACAACGGCCAAGCGATTGGCCAGGCGCTCGACGTTACCGGACAGAGGGTGCCGGGCTACCCGAGCAAAGGCAATCTGGTGCCGGTGCAGACCAACCATTCACGCGGCAACGGCATCTTTTCGCAGAGCCCGCGCCAGTCGCGGCTCAATGTCGAAACCCGCACGCCGACCGCCTATGGCGAGGCGCGCACCTTTATCGAGTTCGACTTCGCCGGCACCAACGGCTTCAGCTCGGGCGGCACCGGCCAGACCTCGGTCGCCGATAACCTGGTTCCGCGCCTGCGCTATGCCTACGGCACCATGGGCGGGCTGCTCGCCGGTCAGGCCAACTCGAACTTCGCCGATCCAGACGCGGGTCCCGAAACCATTGATTTCGGCGGCAACGTCGGCGAAGCCGGCGTGGTCCGCATCCCGCAGGTCCGCTACACCTATGCCGGCCCCTATGGCAGCGCCTTCTCGGCCTCGATCGAAACGCCGCAAACCGACGTGATTACCCCGGCCGGCAAGACCGCCTCTGACGCCAGCGCCCAGGTCGTGTCCCCGTACCAGCAGCGCTCGTTTTCGCCAGCCACATGCGCCGGCGGCGCAATCCAACTGCGTGGCCAACGGCGTCACCGTATTAACCGGCGCCGCCGCAATGCACCCTCTCCGGCAACCCCACCGTCGCCAAGGCGCCTGACATCACTTTCGCCTCGTACTGGACGCAGCCCTGGGGCCACGTCGACTTCAAGCTGGTCGGCCGCGATCTGACGATCAACGACGGCAGATACGTCGACCGCAGCTTCTTCGGTTATGGCGGCGGCGTTTCTGGCGACGTCAAGCCACTGTGGTTCGGCTGGCACAAGGACGACTTCGTCTGGCAGTTCACGATCGGCAACGGCCTCGGCCGCTACCTGAACCAGAGCGACGACGCCGGTCTGGCAACCAACTATCTGGTCACCCCGACGAGCGCCGCGGCCGCAGCCTTGGTCCTGGTCAAGCCGATCCAGGAATTCGGCGGCGAGGTTGGATACCAGCATTGGTGGCTGCCCACCCTGCGGTCGAATGCGAGCTTTGGCCTTTCCCACCAGCAAATCAACTCGCAGCTGATCGGGCCGGTTGAATCAACCTTCGCCAACAAGCAGGTGGAGACCGCGCACGTCAACCTGATCTGGAGCCCGGTCGCGTTCATCGACACCGGTATCGAATACATGTGGGGTCAGCGCCAAGTGGTCGCCAACATCAAGGGCACCGAGCAGGCATTGATCGGCATGTTCCGGGTCAAGTTCTAGGCCGCGGCGCGTCAGACGCAAAGTCATCTGAGTTCCTGGTCACCCGCAGATCATCCGGAGGAGCGGCCGATGATCGAGCTTATCGAAGGCCTGCCGAAGAACGTGGTCGGAATTTCGGTCAGGGGACGGGTGACCAGGCAGGAATGCCACGATGTCTTGACGCCGGCAGTTGAGCAATCGCTCAAATGGCGCGACAAGATGCGGCTCTACTATGAAATCAACTCGCGCTTTCCCGGCGCCGCATGGGATGATCTCGATCTGGGGATCGAGCATGCGACACGCTGCGAGCGGATCGCGATCGTCACCGACATCGCCTGGGTGCGGATGACGGTCAAAGCGATTCGCTTTCTGATCCCGGGCGAGATCCGGGTATTCGCAACGATCGAGGCGCCGGAGGGGCGGGCCTGGATCGCTGCCCGGGCCGGATCGCGGGCGGATGCCGACGCCCCGGCGGCGGTCAGAACCCGCCCGATCGCGCCGCGGCGGCCCCGGCGCGGGAGGCCGGCGCGGCTGCCTGCGGCGGCGGCCAGACCGCAGCAGATGCTCGGGGTTTAGCCGCGCGCCGCAAATCTCCGTGACCGCGGCCGCGCTTCGCCAGGTTGCGCGCCCGCCGCAGAGTTCGCATTATCCCCGCAGGCCACGCGACGCTCGGGGGACCGGACATGCATTTCGACCTGGCGCAGATTCCGGCGACGGACGCCTATAAGCTGCTGGTTTCGACGGTGGTGCCGCGGCCGATCGCGCTGGTGACGACGGTCGACGGCGAGGGCCGGGTCAACGCCGCTCCCTTCAGCTTTTTCAATGCGGTGAGCTCGGTGCCGCCGGTGGTGGTGCTGGGCATCAGCCCCGGCCAGCCGGCCGGCGATGGCTACAAGGACACCGAGCGCAATATTCGCGATTTGGGCGAGTTTGTGGTCAACCTGGTCGACGAGGCCTTGGCCGAGCGCATGAATGTCTGCGCCGTCGACTTCCCGGCCGGCGTCGACGAGCTCGGCAAGGCCCGGCTGACCGCGCTGCCCTCCGCCGGAATGCGCGCGCCGCGCATCGCGCAATCCCCGGTCAGCTTCGAATGCCGGCGGATCACCGGGCTGTCGCTCGGGCCGCGCTCGACCTTGGAAGTCGGCCGGGTGATCCATATCCACATCCGCGACGACCTCATCGATCCGGTCAAGATGTATGTCAGCACCGAGAAGATGCGTTTGGTCGGCCGCATGCACGGTCGCGGCTGGTACGCGCGCACCAGCGACCTGTTTCTGATGGACCGAATGACGCAAGAGGAATGGGAGGCCGGTCAGGGCTGAGCCTCGGTGCGGGCATCGGGGTGGGCGCGCGCGCCCCGAATGGTGCGACCCTCCACCGGGTCGGACGAGTCTCGGCTCGCGGGAGAGCAGCCTCGACAAATTCGCCCGCCACATGCGCAGCTGGCGCGCGCGGTCCCGAGCCCGGATTGAGATTTTCAGGCGAGACTTGAGGTTACCGGCGGGGCGATGATCGCGGTCGCCATGGGGGTGCTGTCCGCGGCAAAATTCTTCGAATGGGTTTTGGGGGACGAACCGCAGAAAAAATTCTTCGGATGAGTTTTTTGGGGACGAACGGCAGAAGGGGGGACCGATGCCGCGCACGCTGACGCGAATTTGCTTTGCCGCTTTACTGGCATGCGCTGGCCTCCCGATCTGTGCTGGCTCGCCGGCACGGGCGGCCGGGATGCCGGATATCGGCACCAAGAATTTCGTCCCCGGCAGCGACGCGCCGGGCTACCTGGTCAATGAGAACCTCGCCGTGGCGCCGGGCAGCGCCGGGCAGTCGCCGCTCGGGACCTCCTATAATGAGGATGATGAGCGGACCGGCCCGGCCGCCGAACCAGCCTCGGCCGAGCGTCGCTCGCCGGCGAGGGCCGCCCGTCACGGCCGGCACGCCGGGCATCGCATCGGGGCTCACCGCTCCGCCGCTCGGATCAAGGGCCGCCCGGTCCGCGCCGCCGCAACCAGGACACTCCGAACCAGGACGGTGAGCGACCGGAGTTCGGCGGCGGTCGGCCGCGGCGCGCGGCGATCCCGGTTCGAGCACAACACCGCGGCGACGCGGCGCAGCGGTGCTGCCAGGCACACTCGGGCGAGCGGCCGCCACGTCGCGGTGAAATCCGCTTCGCGGCGCGGCTGAGCTGCCGCCGCTTCGGCGGGCGCGGCGGCCGGCGTTGGACAGGCGCGGTCGGGGCGCCATATAACCGGGCGCAATGGGCAAGGTGCCGTTTCTGAAGATGCATGGCCTCGGCAACGATTTTGTCGTGCTCGACGCCCGGCGCGGCGACCTCGCGGTCGGGATCGGCGCGGCTCGGGCCTTGGCCGACCGCCGCACCGGCATCGGCTGCGACCAGCTGATCGTGCTCGAGCCGCCCGCCAACCCGGCGGCGCAGCTTTTTATGCGCATCGCCAACCCCGACGGCAGCGAGGCCGAAGCCTGCGGCAACGCCAGCCGCTGCGTCAGTTGGCTGTTGGGCCGCGAGACCGGCGAGCGGCGGGTGCGGATCGAGACGGCGGCCGGGCTGCTCGAAGCCGAAATCATGGCCGACGGGCAGATCGCGGTCGATATGGGGCCGGCGCGCACTGGCTGGCGCGAGATCCCGCTGGCAAGGCCCATGGATACCCTTCGCCTGGATCTGGCGCAGGGGCCGCTGGCGGCGCCGGTCGGCACCAATATCGGCAACCCGCACGCGACCTTTTTCGTCGACGATGCCGAGGCGGTCGATGTCGCGGCGATGGGGCCTGCGCTCGAGCATCACCCGCTGTTTCCGCAGCGCGCCAATATCGGGGTGGCGACGGTGCGCGACCCCAGAAACATTCGGCTGCGGGTCTGGGAGCGCGGCGCCGGGATCACCCGCGCTTGCGGCAGCGGCGCCTGTGCCGCCGTGGTCGCCGCGCATCGCCGCGGCCTCGCCGAGCGGCGTGCGCTGGTGGCGCTCGACGGCGGCGCCCTCGAGATTTGCTGGCGCGAGGATGGCCACGTGATCATGACCGGCCCGGCGGCGCTGAGCTTCGAGGGGAGCTTTGATGCCGCCTTCCTCGCCGACCGCTGAGCCAGCGATGCCGGCCAACCAGATCGTCTCCTTCGGCTGCCGGCTGAACGCGTTCGAATCCGAGATCATCCGCCGCGCCGCGGCTGAGGCCGGGCTCACGGGTGCGGTCATCGTCAACACTTGCGCCGTCACCGCCGAGGCCGAGCGGCAGGCGCGCCAGGCGATCCGCCGGGCTCGCCGCGACCACCCCGAGGCCCGGATCATCGTCACCGGCTGCGCCGCCGAGATCGCGCCCGAGCGGTACGCGGCGATGCCCGAAATCGATCAGGTGCTGGGCAACCGGGCCAAGCTGCGGCCGCAGAGCTATCTTGCGCCGCGCCCGGCTGCAGCGGTGCCGCCGGCAGAGGACGCGAGCGCAGCCCGCCTCGTCGACGGGTTCGAGGACCGCGCCCGCGCCTATTTGCAAGTCCAGCACGGCTGCGACCACCGCTGCACCTTCTGCATCATCCCCTTCGCCCGCGGTCCGAGCCGCTCGGTGCCGATCGGCCGGATCGCCGAAGAGGCGCGCCTTCTGGTTGCGGCGGGGGTCGGCGAGATCGTGCTGACCGGGGTCGATCTGACCGCCTACGGCGCCGATCTGCCGGGGGCGCCGAGCCTGGGGCAGATGGTCCGCCGGCTGCTGGCCGCGGTCCCCGAGCTCGGCCGGCTGCGGCTGTCCTCGCTCGACCCGGTCGAGATCGATGCCGAGCTGTGGCGGCTGATCGCCGAGGAGACCCGGTTGATGCCGCATCTGCACCTCTCGTTGCAGGCCGGCGACGACCTGATCCTGAAGCGCATGAAGCGGCGGCATTCGCGCACGCAAGCGATCGCGGTCGCGCGCCGGGCGCGGGCGTTGCGCCCGGAGCTGGCGCTCGGCGCCGATCTGATCGCCGGGTTCCCGACCGAGACCGAGGAGATGTTTCGCCGCAGCCTCGATCTGATTGGCGAATGCGCTCTCGCCTTTGTCCACGTGTTTCCGTACAGCCCTCGGCCCGGCACCCCGGCGGCGCGAATGCCGGCGGTCGCCGGAGCCGAGATCAAGGAACGGGCGAGGCGATTGCGGAGCGCGGGCCAAGCCGCTCTCGCCGCCGAGCTCAACGCGCGCATCGGCAGCCGCACCGCAGTGCTGATCGAGGGCCCCGGCCGTGGGCGCGCCGAGTTCTACGCCCAAATCAGCTTCGCCGGCGCGGCCGAAACCGGGTCGGTGCAGCCGATGCGACTCGTCGACAGTACCGGCCACAGCCTCGTCGGGGTATCGGACGCCGGAGCGCCGGACGCCGGAGCGCCGGGGGACGGGACGCCGGGAGACGGAGCGACCGGCGAATGAGGTTCTGGCGGCGCAATGTTCCGGCCGAAACCCCGCCGCAAGCCGAGGAGGCGCCGGCCCCTTCGGTCGAGGAAGCGGCGGCGCTTCGCGAGCCGACCCCGGCAGAAGAGGATCCCGGCGAGCAACCGCAGTCGACGCCGCCCGACACCGCCGCGGCGCCCGACGAAGCCGCCGACAGCGCCGACAGCGCCGAGCGGCGCGGCTGGTTCGGCCGGCTGCGGGCCGGCCTGTCACGCAGTTCGGCGCGTCTGAACGAGGGCATCAATCAGATCTTTCTGCGCCGCCGGCTCGACGACGAGGCGCTCCTCGAGCTCGAGGAATTGCTGATCGCCAGCGACATGGGAGTTGGCGTCGCCGGCGAGGTGACCGAGAGTTTGCGCAGCACCCGGTTCAACCAGGAGTGTTCGCCCGACGAGGTCCGCGCGGCACTTGCCGAGCAGGTGATCCGCCTCGTCGAGCCGGTCACAAAGCCGTTGCGCATCGACCGCGCGCGCCGGCCGTTTGTCATCCTTGTGATCGGTGTCAACGGCAGCGGCAAGACGACGACGATCGCCAAGCTCGCCAAACAATACCGCGATCAGGGCCTGCGCGTCGTGCTTGCCGCCGGCGACACGTTCCGCGCCGCCGCGGTCGAGCAATTGCAGATCTGGGGCGAGCGCATCGGCGCGCCAGTGGTGACCCGTCCCAATGGCTCGGATGCCGCTGGGCTCGCCTATGACGCGCTAGTCGAGGCGCGGGCCGAGGGGGCCGACGTGCTGCTGATCGACACCGCCGGGCGGCTCCACAACAAAGCCGATCTGATGGGCGAATTGCAGAAGATCCTCCGGGTTCTGAAAAAGGTCGATGCCGCGGCGCCGCATTCGGTGCTGCTGGTGCTCGACGCGACGACCGGGCAGAACGCCCACGCCCAGGCCGAAATCTTCCGTGACATGGTCGGCGTCACCGGCATCATCATGACCAAGCTCGACGGCACCGCGCGCGGCGGGGTGCTGGTCTCGCTCGCCGAGAAATACGGCATCCCGATCCACGCCATCGGGGTCGGCGAAAGCGCCGAGGATCTGCGCCCGTTCGAGGCTCGCGCCTACGCCCGCAGCCTGGTTGGCCTCGAACCTTGAGGCTAGCGGCGGCGCACAAAGCGGTCAGAAGCCCGGCGGATTGATCCGGGTGGTGTAGTCGCGGGCCGTGCGCGCCTCGCGATCATGCTGCAAGGCCCAGCGGTTCGACGGGAAGGCGAGATCGGCCCATGGGATTTCGTCCCAGCCGAAGAGCCGCACCTCGAGGCTCTCCGGCCCGGCGGCAACTGCTTCGTCCAACAGCCGGGCGCGATAGATGAGCTGTACCTGGCTGATGCGCGGGATGTCGTAGATGGCGAGCAGCCCCTCGATCTCGATGCGCGCATGCGCCTCCTCCCAGGCCTCGCGCTCGGCCCCGGCGCTGGCCGATTCATTGAGCTCGAGATAGCCCGCCGGCAATGTCCAGAAGCCTTGGCGCGGCTCGATCGAGCGCCGGCATAAGAGGATGCGCTCGCCCCAGCGGGCGACCGAGCCGACCACGATCTTTGGGTTGTCGTAAAGGATGTAGCCGCAATCGGCGCAGATCATGCGCTCGCGGTTGTCGCCCTCGGGGATGCCGCGAACGGCCGGGCCGCGCAATGGAGTGTCGTCGGACATCGCCGATCCCGATTCCGCCGGCCGCTCAGTTCTCGCGCGAGACCTGCCGAGATCGGCGCAGGGCAGGGGTGCAGTGCGGCATACCGGTCGGGCTCGTGGTTCCGTTCGTCGAGCATGATAGGCGGCGCCCGCGAACCGGGCAAGCCGGCCCGGTCCACCTCTGAAATCGGCTACGACGGCGCCGCAGCCGATTTGTCGCCGACGCCATTCCGATCCCTCCGAGGCGACGACACAATAGCCGCAATCATCGGTTACAAGAGCTGTCCCAAAGACGCCAACCCCGCTAACCCGGTCGGATCGCGCGAGTGTGCGGCACCTGTTATTTTCCTGCAAATAACAGGTGGAACAGGAGACCCAGGTCGGGACGGGGAGCAAGGCTGCGATGCGGTCGCGCCCGGGCACGGCTTGTGGCACAATCGAGCGATCACCGCCGCGGACCGAGGAGGGTTCCCCATGAAGGTCGTCAATGCCATCGCCGAAATCATGAAACGCGAGGGGATCGAATTTCTGATCGGATACCCGGTCAACCCGATCATCGAGTTGGCGGCGGAGGCGGACATCCGCACGATCATGGTGCGCCAGGAACGGATCGGGCTGCATATGTGCGACGCGATCGCCAAGATCAGTTCGGGCGACAAGATCGGCGTTTTCGTGATGCAGCACGGGCCGGGCACCGAGAATGCCTTTGGCGGCGTCGCCCAGTCTTACGGCGATTCCTGCCCGGTGGTCGTGTTGCCGGCCGGATACGCGCGCAACATCAATCAAGTGCGGCCCAATTTCAACGCCGCGCTGAATTTCCGCAACGTCACCAAATGGTCGGAGCAGGTGACCGTCGCCGACGCCACCGTCGAGGCGCTGCGGCGGGCCTTCACCCAGGTCAGAAACGGCCGGCCCGGCCCGGTGCTGGTCGAGTTCCCGACCGACATCCTGCGCGAAGAGATCGGCGACAATATCGATTACCGGCCGGCGCCACGGCTCAAGAGCGGCCCCGACCCGCAATCGGTGGCGAGGATCGCCGAGGCGCTGGTCGCAGCCCAGCGGCCGGTCATCTGTGCCGGTCAGGGCGTGCACTACGCCAAGGCCTGGCCGCAACTAAAGGCGCTGGCCGAACTGCTCGAAGCGCCGGTCATGACCACCTTGCCCGGCAAGAGCGCGTTTCCGGAAAACCACCCGCTGTCGCTCGGCTCCGGCGGCATCGGCATCTCGGCCGATCTGTGGCATTTCCTGCAGAATTCCGATCTGGTCTTCGGCATCGGCTGCAGCTTCACCCGGTCGAGCTTTGCCACAGCGATGCCAAAGGGCAAGAAAATCGCCCACGCCACCCTGGATCCGACCGATATCAACAAGGACGTGCCGGTCGAGCTCGCCGCGGTCGGCGATGCCGGGCTGACCCTCGACGCGGTGCTCGAAGAGGTCAAGGACCGGCTCAAGGGCAAGCAGCGCGACCGCCTCGCCTCGGTCACCCGCGAACTCCGCGGCCACCGCGAGGAGTGGATGGCGAAATGGATGCCGCGGCTGACCCAGGACACCAAGCCCTTATCGCCATACCGGGTGATCTGGGAATTGCTGCACACGGTCGACGTGCGAAACACGATCATCACCCACGACGCCGGCAGCCCGCGCGACCAGCTGTCGCCGTTCTGGGTCAGCGAGACGCCGCTGTCGTATCTCGGCTGGGGCAAGACAACCCAGCTCGGCTACGGTCTCGGACTGGCGATGGGCGCAAAGCTCGCCGCCCCGGACAAGCTGTGCATCAATGTCTGGGGTGACGCCGCGATCGGCTTCACCGGGATGGATTTCGAGACCGCGGTGCGCGAGCGGCTGCCGATCCTGTCGATCCTGATGAACAATTTCTCGATGGCGATCGAATTGAAAGTGATGCCGGTATCGACCGAGAAATACCGCTCGACCGACATCAGCGGCAACTACGCCGACTTCGCCAAGGCGCTCGGCGGCTATGGCGAGCGGGTCACCGAGCCGGGTCAGATCCAGGCGGCGATCCGCCGCGGCATCGCCAAGACCCGCGAAGGCACCCCGGCACTGCTCGAATTCATCACCGAAAAGGCGGTCGACGTGTCGCGCTTCGGGTGAGAACGAGGCGCCCCTCACTGCGCCGCCGCTCTCTCCCGAGCTTGGGGAAGAAGGCGGCGCGGCTGCCAAATTCGCGCGTTGGTTTGGCGGAACGGTATCTCGATCGGCGGGTTTGGCGTATAGCACCTGCCTCCCATTAGAGGTCGCTCGCCATGAACCCCCACCCCCGACCGCGCCCGCTGGTGCTTTGTATCCTCGACGGCTGGGGCGAACGGCGCGAGACCCGCGACAACGCGGTCGAGACCGCGCAGACCCCCAACTGGCACCGGCTGCTGGCGCGCTGGCCGCATGCGCGGCTCGAGGCGAGCGAGCATTATGTCGGGCTGCCCGACGGCCAAATGGGTAATTCCGAAGTCGGCCACACCAATCTCGGCGCCGGCCGGCTGGTCATGCAGGATCTGGTGCGCATCGATGCGGCGCTCGCCGCGGGCGAACTCGCCCAAATGCCGGCGTTGCGCGATTTTATCGCCGCGCTGCAGAAGAGCGGCGGCACCGCGCACCTGCTCGGCCTGTTGTCGCCGGGCGGGGTGCATTCGCACCAGCGCCAGATCGCGGCACTCGCCCGCATCGTCGCCGAGGCCGGGGTGCCGGTTGCGGTCCACGCCATTCTCGACGGCCGCGACACGCCGCCGCAGGCGGCACTTTCCTATCTCGAAGATTTCGCGAGCGAGGTCGGCAAGGTGCCGGGAGTGCGGATCGCGACGGTCGGCGGCCGCTATTACGCGATGGATCGCGACCAGCGCTGGGACCGGGTCGAACAGGCCTATCGCGCGATTGTCGAGGGCAAGGGCGAGGCCGCCGCGAATGCGCGCGAGGCGGTCGAGGCTGCCTATGGTCAGGGCGAAACCGACGAATTCGTGCGACCGGCCGCAATTGGCGGATATCGCGGGATGCGCGACGGCGACGGCGTCCTGATCGCCAATTTCCGCGCCGATCGGGTGCGCGAGATCGCCGCGGCCGTGCTCGATCCGGGCTTTTCCGGGTTCGCCCGCGGCCGTCGCGTGGCGTTTGCCGCGGCGCTTGGGTTAGTTGAATATTCGACCGAGCTTAATCGTTTTCTGGCAACGCTGTTCCCACCGGAAAACCTCGACGACACCTTTGGCGAGGTGGTGGCAAAAGCCGGGCTGCGCCAGCTGCGCATCGCCGAGACCGAGAAATACGCGCATGTCACGTTCTTCTTCAACGGCGGCCGCGAGACCGTCTTTCCCGGAGAAGAACGGATCATGGTGCCCTCGCCCAAGGTTGCGACTTACGATCAGCAGCCGGAGATGTCGGCACCCGAGGTCACCGCGAAGGTGGTCGAGGCGATTGCCGCCGGCCGCTTCGACGTCGTCGTCCTCAACTACGCCAATGCCGACATGGTCGGGCATACCGGAAAGCTCGACGCCGCGGTCAAGGCGGTGGAGACCATCGACCGCTGCCTCGGGCAGCTGGCCAAGGCGGTCGGCGACGCCGGCGGGACCCTCGTCATCACCGCCGATCACGGCAATGCCGAGATGATGCGCGACCCGCAAACCGGCGCGCCGCACACCGCGCACACCTTGAACCCGGTGCCGTTCCTGGTCGTCAATCCACCGGGCGAAATCGCCAATCTCGCCGACGGCCGGCTGGCCGATGTGGCCCCGACCTTGATCGACCTGCTCGGCCTCGACCAGCCGGCGGCGATGACCGGCCGCTCGCTGATCATAGCGCCGCAGCAGGTCCAGCGCCGCGCCGGCTGAACTCCTCTGCGGCTGCGGCGCGCTTGATCATCGAATGCCCTCACGGATATCATCGCGGTTCGCCGACGGGTGCGATGATTTGGGTGCATGAATGAGACGGGCAGGGTTGGTCGCGGCAGTTGCCGCCATGGTTCTGGTGTTTTCGCTGCACCACGAGGTCAATGCGGCGACATCCAATAGTTCGGAAACCTATAAGGAGCTTAATTTATTTGGCGAAGTGTTTGAGGTTGTGCGCGCCGACTATGCCGGCAAAGTCAGCGACGAGAAGCTGGTCGAAGGTGCGATCAACGGCATGCTGACCTCTCTCGATCCGCATTCAAATTATCTTAATACCCGAGATTTCAACGATATGAAGGTACAGACCCGTGGCGAGTTCGGCGGGCTCGGGATCGAAGTGTCGATGGAAAACGGCCTGGTCAAGGTGATCTCGCCGATCGACGACACCCCCGCGGCACGGGCCGGATTAAAGCCCGGCGACGTGATCACCGCGCTCGACGGCCAGCCGGTCCAGGGGATGACACTGCCGCAGGCGGTCGAAAAGATGCGCGGGCCGATCAACAGCGACATCAAGCTGACGATCCGGCGCAAGGGGCGCCCGCCGTTCGACGTCAAGCTGACCCGGGCCGAGATCCGGGTCCAGTCGGTCCGCTCGCACCTGATCGACAAGGATATCGGCTATATCCGGATCACCTCGTTCACCGAGCAGACCGATGTCGGGCTCAACAACGCAGTGAAAAACCTTAAGCAACAGGCTGGCGGCAAGCTGCGCGGTGTGGTTCTCGATTTGCGCAACAATCCGGGCGGGCTGCTCGATCAAGCGGTAGCGGTCTCCGACGCGTTTCTCGAAAGGGGCGAGATCGTCTCGACCCGCGGCCGGCGCGCCGACGACGCGCAGCGCTATAATGCGCAGCCGGGCGACATCGCCGACGGGCTGCCGATGGCGGTGCTGATCAACGGCGGATCGGCTTCGGCCAGCGAGATCGTCTCCGGCGCGTTGAAGGATCACCATCGGGCGGTGCTGATCGGAACCCGCTCGTTTGGCAAGGGGTCGGTGCAGACCATCATCCCGCTGCCCGGCCATGGCGCGATGCGGCTGACGACGGCGCGCTATTACACCCCCTCGGGGCGCTCGATCCAGGACGAGGGGATCGAGCCCGACATTGTCGTTGCCGCCGCCAAGATCGACCTGCCGCCGGCAAAGAAAGGGGCCAAGGTCGCCGACGCCTCCGCGGCCAATGGCAACAACGCTGCGGGGGATGACGACGACAGCTCGGTCAATCCCTCGTTGATGGGGACGCCTCAAGACTATCAGCTGATGCGCGCCGTCACCATGCTGCGCGGCATGTCGCTGATCGATCGCAGCGCGGTCAACTGAGCCCCGCGAGCCGGCGCCAGCAATGGGCGATCAGCGCACCGCGATCAGGGCCTACCGGCCTGCCGTCGGCATCATGCTGCTCAACCCCGCCAGAAAGGTCTTTGTCGCGCGGCGCACCGACATGCGGGCGCTGCCCGCCTGGCAGATGCCGCAGGGCGGGATCGACCCGGGCGAAACCCCGTTAGCGGCGGCAATGCGCGAGCTCGAAGAGGAGATCGGCACTGCCAAGGCCGAATTCGTCGCCGAAAGCCGGGGGTGGCTGACCTACGACCTGCCGCCCGAGGTCGCCGGCAAGGTGTGGGGCGGGCGCTATCGCGGCCAGCGCCAGAAATGGTTCGTCATGCGCTTTATCGGCAGCGACGCGGATATCGATCTGGCGACCGAACACCCGGAATTCGACGCCTGGCGCTGGGCCCTGCCCGAAGAACTGCCGCGGCTGATCGTGTCGTTCAAGCGCCAGCTCTATATCGATATCCTGGCGGAGTTCCGGTCGCATTGCTGTTGTCTGGACCGCGGCGACTGACCGGTTCTCGCAGATCGCAGCGGTAGCGACGCGAAAGCCGCGCAAGAACCAATCGCAAAATAGCCGAGTCCTCCTGCTGCCTCAGACCAGCCGCGCCAATGCCGCATCGATTGCCGCGGCATCGGGCATCGCCGTCTGGGCGCCATGGCCGAGGCAGGCGAGGCCGGCGGCCGCACTCGCCCGCCGCAGCGCGGCCTCGAGCGCGGCGCCGCGATCGAGGGCCGCCGCCAGCACGCCGACAAACGTATCGCCGGCGCCGGTCGTATCGACCGGGACGATCGGCAGCGCCGGCACCGCCAGGCTCGATCCGTCGGCGAGATGAGCGACAGCACCAGCACCGCCGCGGGTGACGACGAAGCCGCGCCGCAAGCCGCGCCCGATCGCAGCCGGATCGGCGCCGAGTGCGGCCGCTTCTCGCTGATTGGCGACGACCAGGTCGATTTCGGACAGGAGGCCGAAACCGATCGGCAAAGCTGGAGCGAGATTGAGCAGGCTGGTTCCGCCGCGCGCCCGCAGCCGCCGCACCACCGCCGCGGTCTCCTCGACCGGCACCTCCATCTGGGCGACGAGGATCATACCCGGCCCGAGCAGCGCGTCGGGCACTTGGTCGGCGCGCACGGTCGCGTTGGCGCCCGAAGCGACCGCGATGATGTTTTCGCCGGCACTGGAAACCATGATCGCGGCACAGCCGGTGGGCGCCATGGTGCTGACCACGGATTTTATATCGATCCCGGCCCGGCGCAGCGGGTCGAGCGCGATTTCGGCAAAGGCATCCCGGCCGACGGCGCCGACCATCGCCACCTCGGCCCCGGCGCGGCGGGCAGCGAGAGCCTGATTGGCGCCCTTGCCGCCGGGAAGCAGCGCATAATCGCCGCCGAGCACGGTCTCGCCCGGAAGCGGCAAATGCGCGACCGGAACGATAAGATCGCCATTGATCGAGCCGAAGACGACGATCACCCGACGGCATCCTTTCCCCAGCGACACTGGCGGGAGATTATCGGCACGGCGGTCCCATCGCCCGACATCAAATGGGCCGCCGCCGGGCGCGGCTTAATTCTTGATGAACGCCAACAGGTCGGAGTTGATCGTGTTCGCTTCGGTCGTCGGCATGCCGTGCGGAAAACCCTTGTAGGTCTTCAAGGTTCCGTTCTTTAAGAGCTTGTGGGACAGCGGCCCGGCGGCGACATAGGGCACGATCTGGTCGTCTTCGCTATGCATCACCAATACCGGGACGGTGATCTTCTTCAGGTCTTCGGTGAAATCAGTCTGGGAAAACGCGACGATCCCGTCGTAATGCGCCTTGGCGCCGCCCATCATGCCTTGGCGCCACCAATTTTGGATCACCGCCTCCGAGGCTTTGGCGCCCGGCCGGTTGTAGCCGTAGAACGGCCCCGCCGCCACGTCGCGATAGAATTGCGAGCGATTGGCGGCGAGCTGCGCCTGGAAGCCGTCGAACACCTCCTTGGGCAGACCCTGAGGATTGGCTGCCGTCTTCAGCATCAGCGGCGGCACCGCGCTGATCAGCGCCGCCTTGGCCACCCGGCTTTCGCCGTGCCGCCCCAGATAGCGCGCCACCTCGCCGCCGCCGGTCGAATGGCCGACATGGATCGCGTCTTTCAGGTCGAGAGACGTCGTCAGCGCCGCCAGATCGTCGGCATAATGGTCCATGTCGTGGCCGTCTGCGGTCTGGGCCGAGCGGCCATGGCCACGGCGATCGTGGGCGATAACGCGGTAGCCATGATTAAGGAAGAACAGCAGCTGCGCGTCCCAATCATCGGCCGATAGCGGCCAGCCGTGGCTGAACACGATCGGCTGGCCCGAGCCCCAGTCCTTGTAGAAGATTTCTGTGCCGTCCCTGGCGGTGATGGTGGCCATATGAACTCCTGCGAAAGGGGTGTGGCTGCCATTCCGATTAAAGCACAATCTGGGCATCGCACGGATCGCTCGGCCAAGCGGATGCCAAGCTTTGTCATCGAACGCCGTCAACGCCAGTGGAGGACACCATGAAAGAGAACCGGGTAAAGCGCATTCTGCGCGAGGGCGGCCTTGCCTTGGGGACCCATGTCGGCGGCATTCCCGACCCGCAGATCGTTGAGATCATCGGGCTCGCCGGGTTCGACGCGGCCTTTATCGACATGGAGCATACGAGCTTCGACCTGCACGATGTGCAGGCGATGGTGATGGCCGCCGAGCGGGTCGGCATCACGCCTTTGGTGCGCACTCCGGGGTTCGACCCGGCCTTTATCCTGCGTCTCCTCGATATGGGAGTGCAGGGCATTCAGGTGCCGCATGTCGCGGACGCCGCGACCGCGCGCGCCGCGGTTGCCGCGGTACGCTATCCGCCGCTGGGCGAGCGCGGCATGGCCGCCGGCAGCCGCGCCGCCGAGTTCGGGCGGATTCCGCTGACCGAGCACATGGCGCAGTCGAACCGCGAGATTCTGCTCGCCTGCATGATCGAGGACATGGCGGCGGTCGAACGCATCGACGAGATCGCCGCGGTCGAGGGGGTCGACCTGCTGGCGGTCGGCCCGTCCGATCTGTCGCGCTCTTTAGGGGTCAGCGGCACCCCCGACCATCCGCGGCTGGTGGCGGCGATCGACCGGGTGCGCGAGGCGGCAAAAAAGAGCGCCGGCGCCCGGCTCGCCCTGCCATTGAACCACGCCGCCTTCCCGCGCAACGCCGCGCAATTGAAGGAGCTCGGCGCCGGCTACACCAACTGCGCCCCGACCCCGGAGGCGCGTCTGCTGAAATCATTTCGCGAGCAGGCGGCGGAGGCGCGCAAGATGCTCGGCTGAGGCGCCCGGTTCGGGGCAGACGGCCATCGAGCCGACAGCCATAGCAAGCCGCTGATCTGCCGGTCGCGCCGTTTTAGTTTCCTGGCGCCGGCGCGGGCGGAGGGTTGGCGCGCACGGTCAGGCCGATCACCACCGGCATCGCCAGCAGCACCAACGGCAGCTGGACGATGATCCCGGCGATGATCGCGATCGCCAGGGGCTGCAGCATCTGGTCGCCGGAGCCGCTGATCGCCGCCCCCAGCGGCACCAGCGCCAGGATCATCGCGAGCGTGCTCATCGTGATCGGGCGCAGCCGGTTGAGTGCGGCTTCGTAGAGCGCTTGGCGCGGCGGCATCGTTCGTTCGAGCAGGCGATATTCCGAAACCAGAAAGATCGCCATTTCGGTGGCGATGCCGATGATCATGACCATGCCCATCATCGCGGTGATGTTGAGCTCGACCCCGGTCAGCCACAGCCCGATAAAGACAGCACTGCTCGACACCAGAGAACTCCCGATGATAATCACCGGCAGCCAGAACCGCTCGTACAGAAACAGCAGCAGCAGGAATTCGGCGATGGCCGCCGCGACGAACACCTTGATCATGCCGCGCGCCGCCATCTGTTGCTGCTTATAGGCGCCGCCGATCGTGTAATAGACATCCGGCGGCAACAGGCCCGGCCGGTGCAATGCCTGCTGCACCGCGGCAATGGTCGAGCCGAGATCCTTGCCGCCGCCGATCTGGGCGGTGATCGCGACGATCTGAGCCAGATTGTCGCGGGTGATCTGGGCCTGGCCGGCGACAAACCGGATTTGCGCGACCGTCTCCAGCGGGAAGACATGGCCGTCTGGCGAGCGGATCGGCAATTGGCCGAGCTGGTCGCGATAGATCCTCTCTCGCGGCGGGTCGAGCCATAGCCGCACGCCCACCGCCTGCACCGCGCCTAGATAGCGGGTGACGACGGCGCCGTTCAGGTAGTGATAGAGCTGCCCCTCGACCTCGGCCGGGGTAACCCCTTCCAATGCGGCGGGCGCCGGGTCGACGTGGATTTCGAGCGCGTCGCCGGCCGGCACCACGCCGTCATTGACCGAGGCCGGCTCGATGCCCGGGATCTTGGCGATCGCGGCCGCCACCTTCGGCGCGACCTCGCCCAGAACTTCCGGGTCCTTGGCGCTGAGCTCGATCACCACCGGCTGGCGCCGCCCGACCATGTCGCCGATCATGTCGCTTAATAGCTGGTGAGTGTCAAAGGCGATGCCTGGCACCTGTTGGGTGATCTTCTGGTTGATCTCGGTCATCACCTGCCAGATCGGCGGCCGCGGCCCGGTGCTCTTCAGACGAACAAAGAAATCGCCCTGGTAGCTCTCGACCAGATCGCCGCCGAGACCCGCCCCGGTGCGGCGCGAGTAGGTCCCGACATAGGGATCCGCTTTGAGGATCGCCTCGACCTGTTCGAGTTCGCGATTGGTCTCGCTCAAAGAGGTGCCGGGTGCGGTCTGGTAATCGAGGACAAAGCCGCCCTCGTCCATCCGCGGCAAAAACCCGGTGCCGACCCGGCTATAGGCGAGATAGCCGCCGCCGCCGAGGATCAGCAGGCCCAGCGCGATCAATACCGGGCGTTCGAACAGCGCGCGCAACGCGCGGCCGTGGTTGCGCCGCAGCCAGGTGTCGCGGCCGTGGGCCGGGTCGTGAAATTTGCTGAAATTGACGATGCGATGCGCCAGCAACGGCACGACGAGTGCCGTCAGCATGAACGAGATGATCAGGGCCGTGGCCATGGTCAGCGACAGAAACTTGAAAAACGCGCCGGTCACGCCCGACAGAAAGGCCAGCGGGACAAAGATGATGATCGTCGCCAGGCTCGAGCCGAACAGCGGGGCAAAAAATTCCCGCGCCGCCACCAGCACCGTGGTGCGCGACTGGGCGAGCCCGGGAACCCCGGCGCGGCGCACGATGTGCTCGATCATCACCACCGAATCGTCGATCAACAGCCCGATCGCCGCCGCCAGGCCGCCCAGGGTCATGATGTTGAAGGTCATGCCGAGAACCGACAGCAGCAGCACGGTGATCATCACCGACAGCGGCACCACCATGATCGCGACCAGGGTCACCCGCCAGCTGCGCAGAAACGCCAGGATCACCAGGGCGGCAAAGACCAGGCCGATCAGGATCGCCTCCTCGACCGCGCCGATCGAGGAACGGACCAGCTCGGTCTGGTCGTACCATTTGTAGAGGTGGATCGATTTCGGCTGGGAGTGCATGAACGTCGCGAGCCGGGCAGCGACCGCCTTGCCCAAGCTCAAGGAATCGGCGCTGTCCTGCTGGTAGACGTCAAAGGTGACGGCCGGCTGCCCGTTGTCGTCGACCAGCAGCCATTGCGGCACCGCCCCCATCCTCACCGTGCCCACATCGGCGAGCCGGACGATGCCGCTCTTGCCGGTGCGCAAGGCGACATTGCGGACCGACCGCACCGATGCGAAGGCGTTGTTGCTGATCGCCAGATAGAGCAGGTCGTTGTCTTCGAGCCGGCCGACCGCGGTCAGCGAATTGGTCTGCGCGATCGCCTGGGCGACGCTCGCCAGGGTCAGCCCGTAGGCCTGCAGCTTTTGCGGGCTGACGGTGACCTGAACCTCCGGCGTCTGGCCGCCGAGCACGCCGACCCGGCGGATGCCGGCGATCCCGGTCAGCAGCGGCGCGATCTGGTAGGTGGCGAGCCGGCGCAGCTCGGCCGAGGGCACCCTGTTCGAGATCAGCGCATAGGAGACGAACGGCATGATCACGTTCGGGCTCATCTGGATCACATCGTAACTCGTTCCTCGCGGCAGAGCCGGCAGGCTTTGGGCAAACGCCGCATCGACGCTCAACAGCGCCTGGTTCATGTCCGAGCCCCACGGAAACTCGATAAAGATTTCCGCCGAGCCGCGCGACGTGGTCGAGGTCACGCCGACTGCCCCCGGCACCGCGCGAGCGACCTCCTCCAGGGGCTCGCTGACATCGATCAGCATCTGCTTTGCCGGCATGCTGCCGCTGCTGATCTCGACCCGGATGCGCGGAAAGCTGGTGACCGGAAACAGCCCGACCGGCAGCGCCACAGCCGCGAACACACCGGCCAGCGCCAGAGTGAAGGCGACAAAGAGCAGCGAGCGGCGATGATTTTCGATCCAGGCGATCGCAGTCATTTCGGCGGTGTTCCGCTCGGATCGGCGACCCGCACCTTCATGCCGTTCTCGAGCTGGTAGTTGCCGGCCAGCACCAGCGGCGCCCCGGCATCGAGCGGCCCGGCGATTACCGCCTTGCCGTCTTGCGCGCCGAGAACCCGCACCGCCGTCTTGCGGGCCGCTCCGTTCACCGCCTGGACCACATAGGTGGCGCCGGTGTCGTCGACCAGGATAGCGGTGCGCGGCACGACGTAGCCGCGCAGCTCGCCGGTGGTAATCGTCGCTTCAGCCATCTCGCCCGGCAGCCACCGGTTCGCCGGCAACGCGATCTCGATCGACACCAGGCCGTTCGCCGGATCGACCACGGAGGCCGCCGACACGACCGTTCCGCCGTAGCCGCTGCGTCCGCCGAGCGGCGTGATCGCCGCCGCGTCGCCGGGCTTTACCTCAGCCGCTTGCGCCGGAACCACCCCGGCCATCAGCACCAGACCCTCCGGACGGGCAAGATCGAGCAGCGCCGAACCGAGCGCAACCAGCGCGCCGCGGCTGGTCGACAGCGCGGTGACAATCGCGCGATAGGGGGCGCGCAGGATGTGCGGCCCGTCGGCGCCCTGAGCCTGGAGCGCCACCAGCGCCGCGCGCGCATCGGCTTGCGATTTCGCGGCATCGGCGAGCTGCTGCCGGGTTGCCAGATGCGCCTCGACCAGCTTGCTCGTGCCGACCACCAGCTCACTGGCGGCGCGCAGTCCCGATTGTGCCTGGGCGTAGGCGGCGGCCGTGGCCGGGCTCGGCACCAGGCGCAGCAGTGCTGCACCCTTGGCGACGGCCGCGCCGGGCCGCACATAGACCGCATCGACCTCGGCTGAGACTGGCGCCATGATTGTCTGGCGGGCGGCGGCGCTCGGCTCGATCGAGCCATAGGCGACCACGGTCTGCGGCAAAGTGCCGGGCTCGAGCTTGGCCAACTGCACCAAAACGCTGGGCGGGCTCGCGGCCGCTGCCGTTCGATGCGCCGCCAGCAAAGCGAGCGCACCGCAGGCGAGCGCCGGCACCAAGCGCCGCTTCATCGCGGCTGCACGCCATCGACGGCGCTCGCTACCGTGTCGGGCAGCCCGAGGCCGAGCTCGACGGTCAGCAGGATGCGATCCTCGCCGAGGTTGCGTTCGAGCGCGACGACTTCGAGTTCTCGCTGCAGTGCCGTCGTTTCGTAATCGGTCCAGCTGCGCTGATCGAGGTTGCCCTGGGCGTAGGCGGCGCGTGCGGTTTGGGCGAGCGACCGGGCAGCGGCGGCGGCCTGACGGGCGGGGTCCAAATCCACAGCGAGCTGTTGCACCTGCGCGGCAAGACTGCGGATGCTCGAGACCGCGCTGTCGAGGCGGGCTTGATACTGCTGCTGAAGCAAAATCCGGGTGGCGCAGAGTCTGGGCGATCTGGCCCTGGTTGCGGTTGAAGATCGGCAGGTCGAAGGTGGCATTCGGACCGGCGGAGACGACGCCGGTGGTGTCCGAGCCCCACGACCCGCCGAGCACGAACGCCGGAAATTGCGCCAAAATCGCGGCGCGCACATCCGCCTCGGAGGCGCGATAGCCGAGCCGCAGTGCTATCAGGTCGGAACGGCGCTCGGGCAGGCTTTGGATCAGCGGGCCGAGACCCGGCGGCAGCGTGCGCAATTCGGGGGCGGCAATGGCAAAGCGCACCTCGGGAACCAGGCCGAGCAGCGCGTCGAGGGCCTGCCATGCCTTCAGCCGGTCGAGGCGCCCCGTTACCAGCGATTGTTCGGCCGCGGCTTTGGCCGCCAGCAGCGGGGACAGCGCGGCGAGGGTGAGATTACCGGCCGCGGTCGCTTGTTGCACCCGGTGAAGCTCATTTGAAACGAGGCCGAGCTCGTTGCGCTCGAGGCGGATCGATCGATCGGCGAAGTAGATGTCGAGCGCCAGCACCCGGGCCTTCTGTGCCATCTGCCAGGCCTGCCACAGCAAGTCGGCGCGCACTTGGGCCAGCTGGGCGCGCGCCGCGGCGACCCGGGCATGACGGGTGACGAGGACGACGAGGTCCTCCGATAGCGAAACGATATAGGAGGGGGTGGTTCCCGGCCCGGCGATCAGCGCCCCATATCCAAGGCTGGCCGATGGGTTGGGCAGCAGGCTCGCCTGCAGCAGCTTGGCCTCGGCGACGCCGGTCTGGGCGTGGGCGGCTTTCAGGTCGGGATTGTTCAGGATGACCAAGAGCCCGATCTCGTCGAGATCGAGCGGCCGCGCCACATCGATCTTACGCGATCCCTTGTCGGCCGCCGCGGTCGGAAACGCGACATCAAGGGCCGCGAGGCTCGGTGCCAGATCGGCGCCGCGCGGCAGCGGCAGATGGCGATAGCGCGCGCACCCGGCCAGTGCCGTGAGGACCCCAAGGACACCGATCAGGGCGGGAATGCGAAGCATCGGCAGGGACAACGCCTCCGACGTGCCGGCCGCGTCAGAGTCAAGCTGACACGCAGGTTGATCCGCAACTCGCAGCCGGCAATCGCGACGTTCGGCCAGAGATGTCGAATTGTCGGGGGAGAATTGGGCGCTGGTGAGGCGTGGGCGGGCGAGTGCGGATCGGCGATCGCGATCGCCATCACCTGCGGGTTTATCGGGAGGGGGGGTTGGTTGCGGGGACAGGATTTGAACCTGTGACCTTCAGGTTATGAGCCTGACGAGCTACCGGGCTGCTCCACCCCGCGGTGGTGGGTTTGGTGTGTGGGCCCTCGGCTCGGGTCGGGGTGGTGGGGTTCGACCATCGGGCCGGGCCGAGGGCGGCGTTCGGCCGACGGTTTGTTTGGTTCGCCGGGTCTGCCGGGGGTTGGGAGGTTTGGCGAGCCTGGCGGCGACCTGCTCTTCCGCCGCTTGAGCGGCAGTACCATCGGCGCTGAGGGTTTTCACGGCCGAGTTCGGGATGGGATCGGGTGTTTTGCCCCTCGCTGTGGCCACCAGGCTGGCCAAACCTCCCGGCGGTCCGGCGCGCATCAGCGCGTGATCTCGGCCGGGCGCGCATTAGCGCGCGATCTTGGCCGAAGGGAGCCCCGGTCCCCGGATCAGGACCGGGGATGATCCGGGGCCACTGCCGGCGCTGAATTCCGAGCCGGAGGCGGGCCGGGGAAGGCGGGATTGGCGAATGTGGCGGGGGGGGGAAGTGTCTTCGGGTTGCGGGCCGGTGCGGGACCACGGCCGGGCGCGCCCCGCTTGGCCTTGGGGGCTGGCGCTTGCCGCTGCACGCAGACGGTTGTCCGGGCTTGCCCCTGGGGCTGGCCCCGAGGACAAGGCGTTCGGATCGGGCGGGTTCGAGCGATTAGTACCGGTCGGCTCCACGGATTACTCCGCGTCCACCTCCGGCCTATCGACGTGGTGGTCTTCCACGGCTCTCGACGAGACCTGGTTTTGAGGAGGGTTTCCCGCTTAGATGCGTTCAGCGGTTATCCCGTCCGCACTTAGCTACCCGGCGTTGCGGCGGGCGCCACAACCGGTCCACCAGAGGTGCGTCCCTCCCGGTCCTCTCGTACTGGGGAGAGCGCCTCGCAAGTCTCGAACACCCACGGCAGATAGGGACCGAACTGTCTCACGACGTTCTAAACCCAGCTCACGTACCGCTTTAAATGGCGAACAGCCATACCCTTGGGACCTGCTCCAGCCCCAGGATGCGATGAGCCGACATCGAGGTGCCAAACGACGCCGTCGATATGGACTCTTGGGCGTCATCAGCCTGTTATCCCCGGCGTACCTTTTATCCGTTGAGCGATGGCCCGTCCACGTGGGACCACCGGATCACTATGGCCGACTTTCGTCTCTGCTCGAGCCGTCGCTCTCGCAGTCAGGCGGGCTTGTGCCATTGCACTCGACAGCTGATTTCCGACCAGCCTGAGCCCACCATCGCGCGCCTCCGTTACTCTTTGGGAGGCGACCGCCCCAGTCAAACTACCCGCCATGCAGGGTCCCGGACCCGGGATCGCCGAGCCGCGGTTAGATGCCAGAGATTGTGAGAGCGGTATTTCAAGGTTGCCTCCACCCCAACTGGCGCCAGGGCTTCCAAGGCTCCCGCCTATCCTACACACACCATCCCTAACACCACTGCAAAGCTGTAGTAAAGGTGCACGGGGTCTTTCCGTCTGACCGCGGGAACTCCGCATCTTCACGGAGAATTCAATTTCGCTGAGCCGGTGTTGGAGACAGCGGGGAAGTCGTTACGCCATTCGTGCAGGTCGGAACTTACCCGACAAGGAATTTCGCTACCTTAGGACCGTTATAGTTACGGCCGCCGTTTACCGGGGCTTCGATTCAGAGCTTGCACCCCTCCTCTTAACCTTCCGGCACCGGGCAGGCGTCAGACCCTATACGTCGTCTTGCGACTTCGCAGAGCCCTGTGTTTTTAGTAAACAGTCGCCACCCCCTCCTCTGTGCCCCCCACCCCGGCTTGCGCCGGAGCAGGGCCCCCTTCTCCCGAAGTTACGGGGGCATTTTGCCGAGTTCCTTCAACACCGTTCTCTCACACGCCTGGGTATGCTCTACCAGTCCACCAGTGTCGGTTTGGGGTACGGTCTATGTCGCCGGCGCTGTTTCCCGGAAGACCCAGGCCGCCCCTCCAATCCAGTCAGGAGAAACGGCTTTCGGTCTTCGTCACGGCCCGGCAGGCGGAGGAATATTAACCCCCTTCCCATCGGCTGCGGCTGTCGCCCTCGCCTTAGGGGCCCGGCTAACCCTGCGCGGAATGACCTTGCGCAGGAACCCTTGGACTTTCGGCGTGCGGGGTTCTCACCCGC
>CAVWJX010000003.1:0-170000 GCA_963755435.1 uncultured Alphaproteobacteria bacterium | reverse complement strand
GGTGGCGGCAAGCGTCACGCCGACGGCGAGCGCGGCAAAGGCAAAACCGGCGCCGGCCGGCAGCAAGCCCAACGGCGCGCCGAGCCCGAGCAGCGCCAGCAGCGCGAAACCGGCGCCGGAAGCGGTCGTGAACAGGACAATCGAGAGGGCCGGATGCATCCCAGTCTCCGCAATGCGCCCCAGTCGCGGTAATGCGCCGGGTCAGCGCGACAGCAGACGATCGACCCAACGCAGCAGCTTGTCGGTCGAGGAGCCGGCTGGGGTCGATGGCAACGCCACGGCTGGGGGCGGCGATTGACCCATCCGACCCGGCCGCGGCGGCAGGTATTTGTTAACGGGCTTGTAGCCGAGCTCGGGCATCAGATCGGCGCCGCGCCGCTGCGCCACTATTTGCGAAACCGCCGAGTCGGGATCGCCCAAATCGCCGAAATGCCGGGCGTCGACCGGGCACACCATGACGCAGGCCGGCTGACGGTCCTCTTCGGGCAGATGCTCGTTGTAGATGCGATCGATGCACAAGGTGCATTTCTTCATGACGCCCTCGTCGGCGTCGAATTCGCGCGCGCCGTACGGGCACGCCCACGAGCACAGCTTGCAGCCGATGCAGATCGCTTCGTTGACCAGCACGATCCCGTCCTCGGCGCGCTTATAGGAGGCCCCGGTCGGGCACACGGTGACGCAAGCCGGCTCCTCGCAATGCAGGCACGATCGCGGGAAATAGACGGTCCGTGCGCCGTCGCCCTCGCCCTCCTCGAAAGCATGGACCCGGTTGAACCATACCCCCCAGGCGCCGGCGCCATACGGATCAAAATCCGGCAGGGGCCCCATATGTCCGCCGCTGTTCCACTCCTTGCAAGCGGTGGCGCAGGCATGGCAGCCGACACAGATGTCGAGGTCGATGACGAGGCCGAGCTTTTTCTGGCCGGGCTGCGGCGCCGGCACCGAGGTCACGGCGCATCTCCATTTCTGCCGCTGGGTCGGCTCCCGCCGCGGCCGCCATAACGCAGAATCCGCGGCAATCGCGGCAGGAATTGCGGGTGGGCGAGCGGCGTAAAGGACGGCGCGCTGGTGCGGGCTTCGACCGGCGCGGCACGCTCGATCCGCACCCGCAGATCGTACCATGCGGCCTGGCCGGTGATCGGGTCGGCATTGGCGTGGCGGGGGCCGCCGCCCGCCGGCAACAGCTCCGAGATCAGATGGTTGAGCAGAAAGCCTTGGCGGAATTCGGGCGCATCACGATCGAGGTTCCAGGCGCCGGCTCGCTTGCCAATGGCGTTCCAGGTCCACACCGTATCGGGGTTGACCCCGTCCATTAGCCGGGTCGGCACGCGGATCCGGCCGTGGTGGCTGATGACCCATGCCCAATCATCCTCGGCGAGGCCGAGCGCGCGGCCGACTGCGCGGTTCACGAACAGTCGGTTGCGGCCGAGGATCTGCCGCAGCCAGGCATTTTGCGAATGCCAGGAATGGTACATGTGCATCGGTCGCTGGGTCAGCGCGTGCAGCGGAAAGCTGTCGCGGTCGACGAGCGCCTCCTCGAACGGCATGTACCAGAACGGCAACGGGTCGAAATAGGTGGCGATGCGCTCGCGATGGGTGGCGGGCGGCACGACCGCGCCGTGCCCCTGCGCCGCCAGGCGGAAACGCTGCAACGGCTCGACATAGAGCTGCAGCACGATCGGGGCAGCGGTTTCGATGAACCCCATCGCCACTGCGGATTCGAGATAGGCCTGATTGGCGTGCTTGAAATAGTGCTGGTCGGCGGGCAGCAGGTGCTTCCAGAAGCAGCCATTGGCGATGTAGCGGTCGAGCTGGTGCGGGTTTGGCGCGCCCCGGCCCGACCGGTCGCCGTCGGCGCCCCGCCAGCCGCCGAGCGAGCCGACCCCCGGTCGGCGCTCGTGGTTGACGATGTAGTCGGCGTAACCCCCCGGATAGCGCGCCTGCCCTTCGGCGGTGGCAAAGCCCGGCAGCCCGAGCCGTGCGCCCAATTCAATCAGCACGTCCTGAAACGGCCGGACGTCGCGGTCGGGGGTCAGCACCGGCTGGCGGATCGCATCGCCCGGCCCGTCGACCCCGCCGATCGGCCGGTCGAGCAGCGAGATGCAGTCCCAACGTTCGAGGTAGGTCGTGTCCGGCAAAACCAAATCAGCGTAGGCGACGGTCTCGGAATAATAGGCGTCGGCATAGATGATGCGCGGGATGCGGTAGCCGCCGGTTGCCGGGTCCTTCTCGGTCAGCATGCGCATCGTCTCGGCGGTGTTCATCGCCGAGTTCCATGCCGCATTGGCCATGTACATAAAGAGCGTGTCGACCGGGTAGGGATCGCCCTTGGCCGCGTTGGCGATGACCATATGCATCATGCCGTGGGCGGCGATCGGCGCCTCCCAGGAAAACGCCTTGTCGATGCGCGCGGGACCACCCTCGGCGTCGAGGATCAGATCTTCGGGCGACATCGGGTAGCCGAGCGGGATGCCGGGCAGCGGCTGGCCGGGCATCACCTGCTCCGGCTTGCCGGTCGGCTTCGGCCCGGGCGGGCACGGTTTTGGATGCGGCGACTTGTAGCGCCAGCCGCCCGGCACATCGATCGTGCCGATCAGCATCTGCAGCAGGTGCAAGGCGCGGCAGGTCTGAAAGCCGTTCGAATGCGCCGAGATGCCGCGCATCGCATGCAGCGAGACCGGCCGGCCGCGCATCGATTGGTGTCGTCGCCCGGCCCAATCGGTCCACGCGACCGGCAGCTCGATCTCCTCTTCGAACGCGGTCCGGGCGATCTCGGCGGCGAGCCGCCGGATCGTCGCCGCTGGGACGCCGCAGGCCTCGGCCACCGCCTCGGGCGCATAGCGCTGGTCGAGATAACGCTCGGCCACCAGCTGAAACACTGGAACCGCCCGCCTTCCGTCGGCTAATGCCGCTTCGCCGACGAGCCGCGCCTCGACCCCTGCCGCAGCGGCGCTGGCCAGCTTGCCCGATCCTTCGAGCACCAGCGGCTGGCCTTCCTCGTTGCGGGCGAAGAGGCCGTCATCGGCGGCACCGGGCGCCTGGATCACCAGCCAGGCGGCGTTGGTGTAGCGCACCAGATAGTCGGGATCGATGCGATCGGCTTCGAGCAGCTCGTGGATCAGCGACAGCACGAAGAGCCCGTCGGTCCCCGGCCGGATCCCGACCCATTCGTCGGCGATCGCCGAATACCCGGTGCGCACCGGATTGACCGAGACGAATTTGGCGCCGCGCCGGCGCAGCCCCGACAGGCCGATCTTGATCGGGTTCGAATCATGGTCTTCGGCGACCCCGAACATCATGAAGAAGCGGGTATGCTCCCAATCGGGCTCGCCGAACTCCCAAAAGCTGCCGCCGAGCGTGTACATCCCGGCCGCCGCCATATTGACCGAGCAGAACCCGCCATGCGCGGCGAAATTCGGCGTACCGAACTGCGCCGCCCAATACCCGGTCAAGGCCTGGCTCTGGTCCCGGCCGGTGAAAAAGGCGAGCTTTTTCGGGTCGGTCGCGCGGATCGGCGCCAGCCACTCGACCGCGGTCGCCAGCGCCTCGTCCCATTCGATCTCGCGGAACACGCCGGAGCCGCGCTCGCCGACCCGCTTCAGCGGTTTGCGCAGTTTTGCCGGCGATTGCTGCTGCATGATGCCCGAGGCGCCCTTGCCACAGATCACCCCGCGATTGACCGGGTGATCGCGGTTGCCCTCGATGTAGCGGATGCCGCCATCCTTCAGATGGACTTTGATGCCGCAGCGGCAGGCGCACATATAGCAGGTCGTGCACTTGACCTCGTCCGCCACCTTGGGCGAGGTGTCGACGATTTCGCGCGGCGCGAAATAATCGCGAAGCCGCTCAGCGAGGCTCAGCCGCGCTGCAGGCCGCGCGACGCCCGGCGGCGCATGATGCTTCGTCGTCACGCCCTCGTCCTTTTTGTTCGGCGCCGTTCGCCGGCGCTTGGTGACCACCAAAGCCGACGCCATGGTTGGTCGCGAGACGGCATTAGCGGCAACACACCACGGATCATGCCCGATTGCAACACTGCCCGAGCCCACGGCCGCGGCTCCAGGGGCGCTGGCTATTTACGGCCGCCGGTGTCAGATTTTTCGACGATCCCGGGTGCCGATACAGCTTGCGGGCTGGCGGGGTCGGTCTGCCCTACCATCAGCACCCGATGCGACACCGCCGATTGTCGGCTGACGCGAAAGGCCGATGGGGCGCGCTCAGTTTCACCGGTCAGCAACAAGTCGATCAGGCCCGAATCATCGGTCAGCGCCGGCGAGCCCTGGCCGCCGAGCCAGCGCGACGCAATCATTCGCCATAGCGAGCGCATCGACCCTACCCCCTTGGTGATCGCGCGGCGGTGATGGACCCCGAAGCGGGCCGGAATATGGCGGCGGCGGGCCCTCGACAGCGCCCCCTTTGTGCGGGGCGTGTCGCGGTGTTATGACCGCCGGCGATGGCTCTCTTATTCCGCTCCTCGGTCGATTCCGCCGCGCGCTGGAAGGGAGAGCTCGCCCGGCTGATGCCCAGCCTCGAGGTCCGTGTCTGGCCGCAGATCGGCGACCCGGCGGCGATCGCCTATGCGCTTGTGTGGCGGCCCGAACCGGGGCTGCTGGCGGGGCTGCCGAACCTGAAGCTGATCCTGTCGCTCGGCGCCGGTGTCGATCACATCCTGGTCGACCCGCAATTGCCCGGCGCGGTGCCGATCGTGCGCCTGGTCGACCCCTACCTGACCGCGGCGATGAGCGAGTATGTGGTGCTGCAGGTGCTGCGGCTGCACCGACGGGATCTCGACTACCGGGCACAGCAGCAGGCCGGGGTCTGGCGCGAGTTGCCGCAGAAGAACGCCCACGAGCGACCGGTGGGCATCCTCGGCTTTGGCGAGATCGGCCAGGATGCGGCGCGCAAGCTCGCCGATCTCGGGTTCCGGGTGTCGGGCTGGGGGCGGCGCGAGCGAACGGTCGCGGGGTTTGCGACCTTTGCCGGTGTCGAGGGTCTGGCCCGGCTGCTCGCGCGAAGCGAGATTCTGGTCTGTCTGTTGCCGCTAACGAGCGAAACTCAAGGTATTCTCAACGCCCGCACCTTGGCGTTGCTACCGCGGGGTGCCGCATTGGTCAACGCCGGCCGCGGCGGCCACCTGGTCGAGGCGGATTTGATCCCGGCGCTCGATCAGGGCCGGCTCTCGGCCGCGGCACTCGATGTTTTCCAGCAAGAGCCGCTGCCGCCCGAACACCCGTTCTGGCGCCACCCGCGCATCCTCGTCACCCCGCACATCGCCGGCACCACCAACCCCGGAACCGCCGCGGCGATCGTGCTCGACACGATCCGCCGTTTCGAAGAGGGCCGCCCGCTGCTCAACGAGGTCGACCGAACCCAAGGTTATTGAGAACTAGGAACGCGCCACGATCGGGAACTCCGACGCTCCTCGTCTTGATCGCTCTCCACGGCTTCCCGGCCGAAGGGCCAGTACCCGCTTCTTCGAGGCATTGCCCGGCGACGAGCTCGACCTTCAGCGCGGCCTGCGAACTCAAAGGGGATTTGGGCCGACGACCTCCCAACGGTAGCGCTGGAAGAGCTTATCGTGTTCGTCGGCGTCGTCCGGGCGGTGCTCGGAGAGCTCCTCAACGAGGCCACCGGCGGCGGCCGGAGTGTACAGAAACAAAACGCGGCCGGTTTCGCCGCCGGTGTTCTTCCAGGCATGCGGGACCTCGCGCGGCATGAACGCGCAGGTGCCAGGCCCGCCCGCGGCGACCTCGTTGCCGATCTTGAAGGTGAACTCGCCAGCGAGCACCCAGGCGACCTCGTCGCTGTCGTGGTGCAGATGGAAGAGGCTCGCGGCGCCTGCGGGCAGCGTTTCCTCGAACAACATGATGCTTTGATCGGTTTCCCGGCCAAGGAGCTTCAAGGCAAAGGAGCGACCGGGCGTCGGTGATTGGAAATGTTTCCCGCCACCCGCGGACACGACAAAGCCCTTCATTGCCCTCATAGTACGGTCCTTCCCGTGCGAGGTCAGGATAAGTGTCAGCGGCTCGTCCGACAATCGCCGCAGAGGGAAAAGATGTCGGCTTCGACGCATCGCCATGTTGACCAGGAAAACAGCCTTATCTTCGGGCACGGCGGGTAAGCGAAGCCTTCACCGTCTTTGCCAAGAGACGCATCTCACCCGAAGCTTTGGGCAATGTGCGCGTAGAGGGCGCGCAGGGCGGTGGCTTCGGCGCCTTCGGGGCGGCCGGGGCGGCTCGTCGGGTTCCACGCCATCACGTCGAGATGCGCCCACGCGATGCCGGGCTCGACGAATTCCTGCAGGTAGAGTGCCGCGGTGATGGCGCCGGCATGCGGCCCTTCCGATACGTTGTTGAGATCGGCCGTCTTGCTGTCGAGCAGCTTGCGATAGGGCGGCCACAACGGCATCCGCCACATCGGGTCGGCCTCGGCTTCGGCGGCGGCGAGCAACCCGTGGGCCAACGCATCGTCGTTGGAGAAGAGTGCGGCCAGCTCGGAGCCGAGCGCCACCCGCGCCGCCCCGGTCAGGGTCGCCATGTCGATTAACAGCGCCGGTTGTCTCGGTCGCCGCCTCGGCCAGCGCATCGCACAGGATCAATCTGCCCTCGGCGTCGGTGTTGCCGATTTCGACGGTCAGGCCCTTGCGGGTGCGGATGATGTCCATCGGCCGCATCGCATTGCCCGACACCGAATTTTCGACGCAGGGCAAGAGCACCCGCAGCCGCACCGGCAGCCTTGCGTCGATGATCGCCTGGGCGAGGCCGAGCATGATCGCCGCCCCGGCCATATCCTTTTTCATCAGCCGCATGCCCGCGGCGGGCTTGAGGTCGAGGCCGCCGCTGTCGAAGCACACGCCCTTGCCGACCAAGGTCACCTTCGGCGCCGCCGGCTCGCCCCAGACGATGTCAACGAGGCGCGGCGCCCGCGTGCTGGCCCGGCCGACGGCATGGATCGTCGGATAATTCTCGGCGAGGAGGTCGTCGCCGACGATCACCCGGTGGCAGGCGCCGGCCTGCTCGGCGACCCGCACTGCAGCCGCAGCCAGCTCCTCGGGCCCCATGTCGCCGGCCGGCGTGTTGACCAGGTCGCGGGCGAGGAAGGTGGCCCCGGCGAGGCGTTCCACTCGGCCGCGGTCGGCGCCCTCGGGCCACACCAGCGCCGCGCCGATAGCCGGCTTGGCGTGGTAGCGAGTGAAGCCATAGGTGCCGAGCGCCCAGCCGAGCGCCAAATGGGTCGGGTTGGCGCCCTCCGGCAACGCCTCGAGCCGATAGCTGCCCTCGGGCAACGCCTGCGGTAGCCCGGCCAAGGCCCAGATTGCCGCCGCCGCGTCGTTGCTGTCGCCCTGCCCGACCACGACCCGGCCGAGCCCGCCCGTTGCCCCCGGCACCAGGGCAAGCTTGCCGGCTTCGGCCGAAAACCCGATTGCCCGCAGCCAGCTGCGCTCGCGCTCGGGGGCCGCTTCGAGCCAGGAAGCCAGCCGGGGCTTGGGCAGGGCTACGATCGGGATCGCATCGCTGGTGTCGTCAATCAGGAATAATACCATTGGTCTCGTCCCGAGAGCTCATTCCATGCGATAGAATGGCTCCGTCGCGGCGGAATGCAAACAGCAACTGCCGCGCCCGATCAGGCAGAGGTGGTGATGCCCGAACCGCACAGCGCACCTTACGGCTCGTGGTCGTCTCCGATCACCTCCGACCTGATCGTCACCGCCTCGGTCGGGCTCGGCGAGATCCAGCTCGGCGACAACGAGAGCGACCGCGGCGATGTCTACTGGCTCGAATCGCGCCCGCAGGAGGGTGGGCGATCGGTCCTGGTCCGCCGCGCCGCCGACGGGGCGATCGCCGATGTGACCCCGCCGGCACCGGGCGGCGGCAGCCCGGCGTTCAGTGTGCGCACGCGGGTGCACGAATATGGCGGCGGCGCCTATCTGGTCAGCGCCGGCGCGGTCTATTTCTGCAACGATGCCGACCAGCGGCTCTATCGCCAGGAGCGTGGCTCGACGCCGGTGCCGCTCACCCCGGAGCCCGAACAGCCGCGCGGGCTGCGCTATGCCGACGGGGTGATGGATCGCGGGCGCGGGCGGATGATCTGGGTGCGCGAGGACCACACCACCGGCGCGCGCGAGCCGGTCAACAGCTTGGCCGAGATCCCGCTCGACCCATCCGGGCCGCAGCGGGTTCTGCGGTCCGGCCGGGATTTTTATGCCGCGCCACGCCTCAGCCCCGACGGAAGCCGGCTCGCCTGGCTCGAATGGGACCATCCGAGCATGCCGTGGATCGGCTGCGCATTGTGGATCGGCGACATCGGCGCGGACGGCAGGGTGGCGCGCCAATGGCAGGTCGCCGGCGGCGCCGACGAGTCGGTCTTCCAGCCGGAATGGTCGCCCGACGGGACCCTCTATTTTATCTCCGACCGCGCCCAGCACGGACTCGACGGGCGGTGGTGGAACCTCTTCCGCGCGCGCGGCGACGGGATCGAGCCGGTGTACCCGCTGGCCGCCGAATTCGGCCGGCCGCAATGGAATTTCCGAATGTCGGCTTTCGCCTTCGACACCGTGCAGCGTCTCGTCTGCAGCTATGTGGAAAGCGGCATTCACCGCCTGAGCTCAGTCGATTTAGGGTCTTTGGCAGCCACCGCGATCGAGACACCTTTTCAAGACATCTCATCGGTCCGGGCTGCCGACGGGCGCGTTTATTTCCGCGGCGGCTCACCGGCCGACCCGCCCACGATCGTCGAACTCGACCTCGAGGCCGGCGGCAGCGCTCTATTGAAGCGGTCGACGAGCGAAGACATGGAGCGCTACCGCGGTTACCTGTCCGCCCCAGAGCCGGTGACCTTCGATACCGACGGCGGCCAAGAGGCCCACGGCATCTACTATCCGCCGCGAAACCTCGACTTCGCCGCGCCCGCGGGCGCGCTGCCACCGCTGATCGTGCACTGCCACGGCGGCCCGACCGCCGCCGCCTCGGCGACCTTGAGCTGGGGCACCCAGTACTGGACCAGCCGGGGGTTCGCGGTACTCGACGTCAATTACGGCGGCAGCACCGGCTATGGCCGCGAATACCGGCTGCGGCTGCAAGGCAATTGGGGGATCGTCGACGTTGCCGACTGTGTCAACGGCGCGCGCTACTTGGCGCACACGCGACGGGCGGTCGACCCGCGGCGCTGGGCGATCAGCGGCGGCAGCGCCGGCGGCTACACCACGCTTGCGGTCTTGACATTTCGCGACGAATTCAAGACCGGGGCCAGCTATTACGGGGTCAGCGACCTCGAGGCGCTGGCCAAGGACACCCACAAATTCGAGTCACACTATCTCGATGGCCTGATCGGCCCATACCCCGAGCGCCGGGATCTCTATGTCGCCCGCTCGCCGGTGCACAGCGCGCAGCGGCTGTCTGCGCCGGTCGCCTTCTTCCAGGGCG
This sequence comes from uncultured Alphaproteobacteria bacterium, assembly GCA_963755435.1. Classification (GTDB taxonomy): domain Bacteria; phylum Pseudomonadota; class Alphaproteobacteria; order ATCC43930; family CGMCC-115725; genus AP-15. The sequence goes on along the minus strand of CAVWJX010000003.1, from coordinate 160,581 downwards.
CCGAGGACCGTGTGGTACCGCCGCAGCAGGCCGAGGCGATGGTCGAAGCCTTGCGCCGGCGTCAGATCCCCTCGCTCTACCTCTTATTCGACGGCGAGCAGCACGGCTTTCGCCGGGCCGACAACATCAAGCGCGCGCTCGACGCTGAGCTCTATTTCTACGCCACCTTCCTCTCCGGCGAGCGCCTCGGCTTCCGCACCCCCGCTTGCTGAGCCTGTCGTCCTGGGGTGGCTTGATCCCGATCGCGATCGACAAAAGGACCCTTGGTCGGCTCCGAGGGACGGGGTGAGGCCACCTGTAGGGTCGCTGCACAAACAGCAGGAACGGGACTGCGGCGATTCCGACGAGAGTTTAGCGAATTGCAGTCCGCTCAGGCGTCGCTGCGGATGCAGCGGACGACTTCCTCGATCGTGGTGTCGCCTTCGAGGACGGCGAGGAGGCCGCTGTCAAAGATCGGGCGCATGCCGCCTTCGACCGCGGTGCGCTCGATCGCGCTATCGTCGGCGCCGTCGAAGATCAGCTTGTCGATCGCCCGGTTCGGGACCAGCAGCTCGGCGATTGCCCGGCGGCCGCGAAACCCGGTGCCGCGGCATTCGGCGCAGCCCTTGGGGTGGTGCAGAACGATCTGCGGCGTGGTCGCCAGCCGGTCGAGGCCGAAGCGCTCTACGATCCCGGCCGGCGCCGGTTCGGCGGTCTTGCAGGCTGGGCACAGCCGGCGAACCAGCCGCTGCGCCAGCACCGCCTTCAGGGTCGCAGTCATCAGGTAATCTTCGAGCCCCATGTCGCGCAGCCGGGTCATCGTCGAGGCGGCCGAGTTGGTGTGCAGGGTCGACAGCACCAGATGCCCGGTAAGCGCCGCCTGCACCGCGATCTGCGCGGTTTCGAGGTCGCGGATCTCGCCGATCATGATGACGTCGGGGTCCTGCCGCAGGATCGAGCGCAACAGGCTGGCGAAGTTTAGCCCGATCTGCGGTTTGACCTGGATCTGGTTGATCCCGCTCAGCTGGTATTCGATCGGGTCCTCGACGGTGACGATCTTGCGCGCCACGGTGTTGAGGCGCAGGAGGCCCGTATAGAGCGTCGTCGTCTTGCCGCTGCCAGTCGGCCCGGTGACCAGCACCATGCCGTTCGGCAATTCGAGCGCGCGCTCGACCCCTTGGCGGATGTCGGCGGGCAGGCCGAGCTTCAGATAGTCGAACTCGACCGCGGTGCGATCGAGCACCCGCAGCACCACGGTCTCGCCATAGAGTGCCGGGATGGTCGACACGCGAAAGTCGATCTCATGGCCGCGCACGGTCAATTTGATGCGGCCGTCCTGCGGCAGCCGCCGCTCGGCGATGTCGAGCCGAGCCATGATCTTGATCCGCGAGATGATCGCCGCCTGAAGCCGCGGCGGCGGCGGCTCGACCTCGTGCAACACGCCGTCATAGCGGTAGCGCACCCGCAGCCGATCCGGAAACGGCTCGAGATGAATGTCCGAGGCGTGGGTCTCGACGGCTCGGGCAATCATCTGATTGACCAGGCGAATGACCGGCGCCTCGCTGGCCAGATCCTTGAGCCGCTCGGCATCCTCCTCGGCCGGCTCGGCGTCGGCGACGACGCCATCCAGGGTGGTTTCACCGTCGCCCTCGCCATCGGCCGATTCGGAGTAGAGCCGGTCGAAGGCGGCTTCGAGCTCGATCGGCACCGCCACCGCCACCGCGACCGGCCGGCTGATTGCCGCGGCCACCGCGTTGCGGGTAAAGACGTCGAGCGGGTCGGCCATCGCCAGCACCGCACGGCCATCGCTCTCGCCGATCGGCAGCGCATGCGCCTTGCGCAGAAATTTGGGCTTGAGGCGGTCGACGAACAGCGCCGTGTCGGGATAGTCTGCTGGCTTCACGATCGGGGCGACGACGAGCTCGGCCAAGGCTTCGGCGAGCCCGCGCTCGCTGATCAGGCCGAGTTGGGTCAACACCCGGTCGAGCCGGCCGCCGGTTTCGGAAGCGACCCGGCGGGCGCGCTCCAGGGTGCGCTGGTCGACGGCACCGCCGTCGAGCAGAGCCGGACCCAGCCGGGCCAGCGTCTCGGCGGCGTCCTGGGCGGTGGGCGCGGCGACCGGTGCGAATGTCATGATCCCATCCTATCTTCGCCGGCCTTGCTCAACAAATGGTTGCCGCTGCAGAGATGATGCGGGGGCGTGAAGATAGCCGATTGGCGAGGCGGGCGGTAAGAGATGTTCGGAGCGTGGCTGCTCGATCATAGCGGTGGCCTCGATGCCGCCGGTTGGAGCGCGGTGCTGGCCGCCCCAGTGATCGGCAGCTTTCTCGGCGTCCTGGTCCACCGTCTGCCCGAGGGTCGCCCGATCGTGCGCGCCCGGTCGCATTGCGAGGGCTGCGGCGCAGTGCTCGCTCCCCGCGACCTGGTGCCGCTATTGAGCTGGCTCGCCGCCGCCGGGCGCTGCCGCAGCTGCGGCCGCCGGATCGGCTGGTTCTATCCGGCGATCGAGCTCGCCGCCCTCGGCATCGCCTTGGTCGCGGCGGCGCTCGACAGCGGTGTTTGGGTGTGGCTCGATTGCCTGCTCGGCTGGTGGCTGCTGGCGCTCGGCTGGATTGACGCGCGCAGCTGGCTGTTGCCGGACCTCTTGACCCTGCCGCTGATCGTTGCCGGCCTCGCCGCGGCCTGGGTGTTCGAGCCCGAGGCGCTGACCGGGCGTGCGCTCGGCGCCGCTCTCGGCTATTTCGCCTTGCGCGCGGTTGCTCTCGCATATCGGGCGCTGCGCGGCCGCGAGGGCCTCGGCGCCGGCGACGCCAAGCTCTTGGCCGCCTCGGGCGCATGGGTGGGCGCGCGCGCGCTGCCGCAGGTGATCTTGCTGGCGGCACTGGCGGGGCTCGTTGCGGCGCTCTGCCTGCGGCTCGCCGGGAACCGCCTCGGCGCCCAGTCGGCGCTGCCCTTCGGCCCGTTCCTGGCGCTGGCCACCTGGGTGATTTGGCTGGCGCCGGCAGTGGCCGGCTGGGCCGGTTAGAGGCGCGGCACCTGCATGCCGCGCTGCACCGCGGGCCGGGCGCCCACCGCTGCGAACCAGCGGCGCAGATTGGGCAGGTCGGCGAACGATACCCCCTGCCATTCATGGCGCACGACCCAGGGGTAGGTCGCAATGTCGGCGATCGAATAGCCGTCACCGGCCAGGAACTCGGCCTCGCCGAGGCGCCGGTCGAGCACGCCATAAAGCCGCGCCGCCTCGCGCGAATAGCGCTCGATGGCATAGGGCACCGGTTGGGGGGCGAAGCGGCGAAAATGCTGCGCCTGGCCAAGCATCGGGCCGACCCCGCCGACTTGGAACATCAGCCACTGGATCGCCTGCGAGCGCCGGCGCGGCTCCGGCGACAAGAGGCGCCCGGTCTTGTCGGCGAGATAGATCAGGATCGCCCCCGACTCGAACACGGCGAACGGCCCGCCGCCGGGCCCCTCCTGATCGACGATGGTCGGGATCTTGGCGTTGGGATTGATCGCGACATAGTCGGGGGCAAACTGCTCGTCATTGCCGATGTCGACCAGATGAACGCGATAGTCGAGCGCCAATTCCTCGATCATGATCGACGCCTTGTGCCCGTTCGGCGTCGCCCAGGTGTAGAGATCGATCATCCTCGCCCCGCTCATGCCGTCGCTCTCGATCGCACCGTCCTAGCGCGCGGCGCGGGGGGAGGGAAGCCGGCGCCGCATCAGGCCGCCGCGCCTGCCATCGAGCAGGGGTCAGCCGCGATGCTGGCCACGGGCCTGGGACAGCGCCTCCAGCGGGCGCGCCGCCATGCGCCCGGCGATGTCGGCGATCTTGCCGCTCTGGTCGAGGAAGGTCTCTAGATTGCCGCGCAGCAGCTGGGCCTGCACTTCGAGCATCTCGCCAAAGCTGCGGCAATTCAGCAAGGCCCGGCTCGCCTCCGAGGTCTGGCGCATGATCTCCTCGGCATAGCGCGCCCAGGCGGTGGTCAGCTCCTGCACCCCTTGGGCAACATCGGCGCCTGAGCGCAGCGCTACCGCCGCACCCGAAGCCGCCGCCGCACCGGCGTCGCGCCCGCCCTCGCGCATTTGCCGAGCGAGCCGTTCGCTCCCGCCCAGCACCGCGGCCGCGCCCGAAGCCGCCGCCGCACCGGATTCCGCCCCACCCGACGCGACCGCGCCACCGGCTTTCGCCGCGTCGGCTTCGGCGGTGTTGGATTTCTCGGGCTCGCCGCCTTGCCGTTGCTGTCGTGCATTTGCCATCGCAACCTCCGTGCCGATTTACAACAACCAACGCCGGCGCCGCCTCCCTGCTCCGCGGCTTTGACGTTTCCTTGGCGGCGGCCGGGTAACCTCGGGGAGGATTTGGCGCGCGCGGCAAAACCGTGTATTCCGGCCGGGCAACGCTCGCACTGGGGAAAATGTGGCATGATCTACCCAGTCATTCTGTCCGGCGGCTCGGGCACCCGGCTGTGGCCGATGTCGCGCACGCTTTATCCCAAACAGCTGCTGAGCCTGCTCGGCGGCGAAACTCTGCTGCAGCAGACCGTGCGCCGGGTCGGCGACCGCGACCGCTTCGCCCAGCCGATGCTGGTCGCCAATGAGGAACACCGCTTCATCATCGCCGAGCAGTTGCGCGCGATCGAGGTGGCGCCGAGCGCGCTGCTGCTCGAGCCGGTCGGCCGCAATACCGCGCCCGCGGCTTGCGTCGCCGCCTTGGTCCTGGCCGAGAGCGACCCCGATGCGCTGATGCTGCTGATGCCCTCGGACCACATGATTGACGATGTTGCCGCCTTTGCCGCCGCGATCGACTTGGCGGCGAGTGTGGCCCGCGCCGGCAGCCTGGTCAGTTTCGGCATCGCCCCCGAGCGTCCCGAGACGGGTTATGGATACATGCGGCGCGGCGAGCCCGTCGGCGAGTTCGCCGGCGCCTTCCGGGTCGCCGAGTTCGTCGAAAAGCCCGGCCCCGAGCTGGCGCGGACCTATCTCGCTTCGGGCGAGCATTTTTGGAACGGCGGGATCTTTCTGTTTCCGGCCGCACTCTATCTCGACGAGCTCGAAACGCTGCGCCCCGACATCGTCGCCGCGTGCCGGCAGGCGCTGGCTGAAGCCAGCCGCGACGCCGATTTCATTCGCCTCGGCAAGGCGGCGTTCGCGGCGTGCGCCACGGATTCGATCGATTATGCGGTGATGGAGCATACGCGCTGCGCGGCGGTGGTGCCGGCCGCCATGGGGTGGAGCGACGTCGGCTCGTGGGACGCCTTGTGGGAGATGAGCGCCAAGGACGATCGGGGCAACTCGATCGCCGGGAACGTCGTCGCCGAAGATACCCGCAACTGCTACCTGCGCTCCGAGGCCGGGCTGGTCGCCGCGATCGGCGTCGAGGATCTCGTCGTCGTCGCCACGGCGGACGCAGTTATGCTGGCCCCACGCGATCGCACCCAGGAGGTCAGGCGGCTGGTGGCGCGGCTGGTCCGGGAACGCCGCGAAGAGGCCGAGGCGCCGCCCACCGTCCATCGCCCGTGGGGCACCTACCAATCTCTGCATAATGGCCACCGGGTGCAGGTCAAGCACATCATGGTCAAGCCCGGCGGCCGGCTATCTCTGCAGATGCATCATCACCGCGCCGAGCATTGGATTGTCGTGCACGGCACCGCCAAGATCCGCCGCGGCGACGAGGAGATGATCCTGACCGAGGACCAGTCGACCTACATCCCGCTCGGCACCGCCCACCGGCTGGAAAACCCCGGCAAGATCCCGCTGCATTTGATCGAAGTGCAATCGGGCAGCTATCTCGGGGAAGACGACATCATCCGCCTCGAAGACAGTTATGGACGCACTTAGCAGCGCTCGGCCGGAAGGCATGTGCTACCCAGTCTATCTAATTGCTCTGTTGTCCCTGCCGATTTTGCGGTAATCGACCGGCAGGGATCGTAGCTTTGAGCTGGAGAATAATTGCAGCGAAATGTTCATCGTCCTCGGGGCGCCGATCGCGCAACCGATCTTCGGAAGCCTGATCACCGCTCCGTCGCAATCCGCGGCGCCAAGAGTTCCGATGTATGGCCTAATTGAAGGATCTCGCTGGGTGACGACCAAGATGCGGCCCGGGGGACGCGCGGGCTCCGGCGAACTCCATCATCGCCCCGCCAGGCGATTTCGTCAGCTGGTCGGCTGCGGCTTGAGCCTAGAGTGCGGCTGCGACACCATGGGGCCAAGCGTGCCGAGCGGGACCGCGCGGCGGCTCGCAATTTCGGCGGCGACAATGCGGCGCGCCGCCGCTCCGATAATCACCAAGGCGTAAAAGCCGTCATACAATGCCTGCGTCGCAAACGACCCGCCGGCACAATATCCGATCAGCGACGCCTGGATCATCCGTCCGAGGTTATTCGCCCACAGCAGATCGGGATCTCCCCGCGAGTGCCGCACCAGCCAGCGGGCGTCAGTGGCGAGGCTGATCAGGACGGCGATAAAGATCGCGAGCCCGACAAAGCCGTGATCTCCAAGCATTTGGAACCAGTTGCTGTGCGGTGCGCGCGGACGCATCAACGGCGGCAGGCCGGTATACCCGAGAATTCGGTTGACCGTGTGCGGCGCGAACGACCAGTGGACGCCGCCACCGGTAACCGGCCGCTTCATCGCCATGTCCCAGGCCAGATGCCAGACATAGATGCGGTTTTCCGCCGATGCGTCCTGCTGATAGGTTTCGATCGTCCCCATTCGATTAAGCCATGGCGCTGGAGCGAAGTTCCACACCGCGAGCGCGGCAAAAGCGATCAGCACCGCCGTTGCGAGCTTCCGTCGCGAGCGCCACCACAGCATGCCGCCCATTGCCAGCAGAGCAACCAGCGCGCCACGCGAATAAGTCAGGATATCGCCCAAAAAGGTGAACCCAATCAAGGCCAGGAGCGGCCATTTGAGCGACGGGCGCTGAAATCTGTCGCGAATGTAGAATAGCAGCGGCAGGACCATCGTCAGCGCCACCCCCAGGTCGTTGTTGTCGCCGATCATCGACGCGGCCGGGCCGTAGACCTTGCTCGCGCCGCCGCTCATCAAGAGCGAACCCAAGCCGCCCTTGATCCCCCAAAAGGCGATCGACAGCGAGCACACGACGATCAGCTGGTCGAGCCGTTCGCGGGTCGTCGTCAAGGTGAACGCGACGATCGTCATCAGCAGCATTTTTTCGGCGAGGTTCCATTGATCATAAATCTCGTTGGCCGGCCCGGTACCGAATACCGAGGTCACCGAGATCCAGATTCCGAGCACGACGAGCAGCCAGGTCGTTTTGTTGAGCGGCGGGAATTTCGGCTCGTCCCGGGACATCAGCCAGGAGAGCAAGGTCGCCACGGCGACGATCAGCGCATAGGGAAAGGTGCCAAAAACGCTGCCCCACACCGCTTGTTGCGGGTTCATCAGCGAGATCCAATACCACATCAGGATCCCCCAAAACGGACCGCTCAGAAATATGAATGGGAGCGCCGAGAAGAAAACGATAAACAGAACTAGGCCGCGCATCGGTAGGCTGGCTCCTCTGGGCTCACAGCGGATTTGGGCGGTTGCCGGCTATGGCCGTGGTCAACGGTTGCGGCGAGGCAATGTTCGTGGACGATCGGCAAGTCTTGCCCCGCCCGCGGCCAGCCGTATCGCCTCCGTCATCCGCCGGCGCAAATCCGCGCCCCCCGGGAGCGCGGCACGACAAAGGGCGAGAAAGCTCACAGGCGCCGTTGCCAATAGCGGAAACAAGGTTCTACCTCGCGCCAGTCACCTATCATCAAACCGCGTGATCGTCGAGGCTGCGACGCAACGCTCGCCGACGCTCACCTCGCGATCGCCAGAATTCCCGAAGAATTCACCCGAATGGGTTGATAGATGCTAAAGCAATGGGCTTGCCGCCGCGCTCGGCTGCGCCTGGGGCTCAGCGATGGTGGGGGAGATGCGCTGGTTGCACAGCTTCGCGCTGGTGCACCATATCGCCGCCGCCGGGGAAAGGCGCCTCGCGCCGACCTGCACACTTCTTCGAGGTTGTGAGCGACCGCCCGCAGCCAACCGTTTGGCGCGGTAAATTCCAGCGCCGAGTTCAAACTGGCCGCGTTGCTCACTTTTGCTGCTGAAAAGCTGCCCGCGCAACGTGCTCCTCGCGGCCGCTTCACGACCACCGCGGCGCTGGACAGGCATTTTGCGCAAGGCGCTGGAGAGACACGGGATCAGAACCGCGCTCAAGCGCCGACTGTCTTGCCGGGCTTAGCGCTTTATCTGCCCCGTCCCCAAGCGATGAAGCCGTCGTTCTTGAGGCCGGGCTTGCCGTAGCGCAAGGGTTCGCCGGCAAAGGTTTCAACCCGGCCGCCGGCGGCTTCGAGGATCGCCTGGCCGGCCGCGGTATCCCATTCCATGGTGGCACCGAAACGCGGATAGAGATCGGCCTCGCCGGCCGCGATCAGCCCGAATTTGAGCGCGCTACCGCAGCTACGGCGCGCGCGCACCGGAAAATCGGCGAGAAATTCGCCGAGGCGGCGGCTGTTTTCGTGCGAGCGGCTGTGGACCACGACGAGCCCGTCCGGCGCGGGCAGGCGCGCTCGGATCGGCTCGATCGCGCCACCGCGGCGCTGCCGGGTCGCGGTCCCCGGCCCATTGGCCGCATAGGTCAGCCCGACCGCCGGCCCGTGCAGCACGCCGAGCACCGGGCGGCCATCCTCGACGAGACCGATGCACACCGCAAACTCGTCATTCTTGGCGACGAACTCGCGGGTGCCGTCGAGCGGATCGACCGCCCAAAACCGGGCCGCCGAGGGCGGCAGCCCTTCGGCCTCGACCAGTTCCTCGGCGAACACCGGGATCTCGGGAAATGCTTGTTCGAGCATCGCGATGATGATCCGCTCGGCGCCAAGGTCGGCCTCGGTCACCGGGGTCTTATCGGCCTTTTGGCGCACGTCGAAATCCTGCGCATAGACGCGCATGATCGCCTCGCCGGCGGCCAGCGCCGCCCGCCGCGCGGTTTCGAGCAACGCCTCGCCAAGCCCGCTCATGCCGCCACCTGCCGGCCGGCAGCGCGGCTCTCAGTGACGCGGATCGCCCGCCACAGCCGCTCCGGCGTCGCCGGCATGTCGATGTGCTCGATGCCGAGCGGGGCCAGCGCGTCGACGATCGCATTGATCAGCGCCGGCGGCGCGCCGATCGCCCCGGCTTCGCCGGCACCCTTGACCCCGAGCGGGTTGGTGCGGCAAGGCACGACGTTATAGGCGAACTCGATCGCCGGCAGGGTGTCGGCACGCGGCACTGCATAGTCGGTCAAGGAGCCGGTCACCAGCTGGCCGGTTTGCGGATCGTAGACGCAGCGTTCGAGCATCGCCTGCCCCACTCCTTGCGCGACGCCGCCCTGGACCTGGCCCTTGAGCAGCAACGGGTTGATCACGGTGCCGAAATCGTCGACGACGACGTAGCGGAGAACATCGACATGCCCGGTCTGGGGGTCGATCTCGACCTCGCAGACATGGCAGCCATTGGGAAAAGTCGAGGCGGGCGGAGTGAAATGGCCGCTCTCGGCAAAGCCGGGCTCGATATCGGGCGGCAGCTGCGGCGGGTTGAAGGCGGCGCGCGCCACCGCCTCAATGCCGATCTCTCGGTCGGTGCCGGCGATGTGGAAGACGCCATCGGCAAAATCGAGATCGGCCTCGGCCGCTTCCAACAGATGCGCCGCAATCCGGCGGCCCTTGGCGATCAGTTTCTCCGCGGCGTTGGCGAGTGCCGCACCGCCGACCGGCAATGAACGCGAGCCGCCAGTGCCGCGGCCAAAGCCGATCGCGGCGGTATCGCCTTGCAGCACCCGCACCCGGTCCGGTGCCACCCCCAACCGCTCGGCAGCCAGCTGCGCGTAGGCGGTGTGGTGCCCCTGGCCCGAGGCTTGAGTCCCGATCAGAATTGTCAGGGCGCCGCTCGGGTCGAAGCGCAATTCGGCGAATTCGTCGAACCCGCCGCCGCTCTGCTCGATATAGACGCAGTGACCGAGCCCGCGATAACGCCCGCGCGCCCGCGCCTCGGCGCGCCGGCCGGCCAGCCCGGCAATGTCGGCCGCGGCCAACGCCTGATCGAGGTTGCGGGCAAAATCGCCGCTGTCGTAGACGAGGCCGAGGGGGGTGGCGTAGGGCATCGCCTGGGGCCTGATCAAATTGCGCCGGCGCAGCTCCGCCGAGGCGACCCCGAGCCGGCGCGCGGCGACGTCGATCAGCCGCTCGATCGCATAGGCCGCCTCCGGCCGCCCGGCGCCACGGTAGGCGTCGACCGGGACAGTGTGGGTGAAGACCCCCTTGACCCCGACATGGATCGCCGGGATCGCGTAGACGCCGCTGAACATGACCCCGCCCGAGGCGGTCGGGATCTCCGGCGCGAAATTCGACAGGTAGGCGCCCATATTGGCGATTGTGGCGACCTTCAGCCCGAGAAACCGCAGCTCCTCGTCGAGTGCCAGTTCGAGCCGGGTCACATTGTCGCGGCCCTGGGTGTCGGTCATGAAGGCGTCGGCGCGCTCGGGCGTCCATTTGACTGGCCGGCCGATCTTCTTGGCGGCCCACAGCACCAGGATGTGCTCGGGATAGAGGAACAATTTCATCCCGAAACCGCCGCCGACATCGCCGGTGACGACCCGGATGCGGTTCTCCGGGATGCGGAAGATGCTTTCGGCCAGCAGGTTGCGCAGAAAATGCGAGCCCTGGGTGGAACTCCACAGGGTGTAGGCGTCCTCGCCCGGATCGTATTCGCCGATCGCACCGCGCGGCTCCATCGAATTGACGATGATGCGGTTGTTGACCAGCTCGAGGCCGATTCTGTGGCGCGCCGCCAGCATCGCCCGCTCGACCGCGGCGTCGTCGCCGATCGCCCAGTCAAAGGCGAGGTTCCCCGGCATCTCGTCCCAGACCGCGGGCTGGCCCGGATCGAGGGCGTACCCGGTCTCGGCCGCGGCCGGCAGCGGCTCGTAATCGATCTCAATCAATTCGGCCGCGTCGCGCGCTTGCGCCAAGCTGTCGGCCACCACCATCGCCACCGTATCGCCGACGTGGCGCACCCGCTCGCGTACCATCGCCGGGCGCGGCGGGACCGGCGAGGTCGAGCCGTCGCGGTTGGTCAGATCGCCGAGGCACGGGATCGGGCCGAGCCCGTCCGCGGCTATTTCCGCCCCGGTAAGCACGGCGTGCACCCCCGGCGCCGCGGCGGCGGTATTGGTGTCGAGGGTGCGGATGCGGGCATGCGCATGCGGCGAGCGCAGCATGTGGGCAAAGGCTTGGCGCGGCCGCATCAGATCGTCGACGTAGCTGCCATGGCCGATCAAAAACCGCCGATCCTCGACGCGCCGGACCGGCTGGCCGATGCCGTATTGGTTCATGAAACTCAACCCTCCATCCCGGCATATCGGCCGTAGCGCCGGCTTTTGCCATAGCGACGGGCCAAGCTTTAACGCATGCGCCGGCTTGTCGAGGTGCCTGGGGCGCCAGGCCGGCCGCGATTCGCTGACGGTATCGGCCGGGGCAACCAAGATCGACCGCGCAGCCCGTTGATTAAGGTGTCGGCTCTTCCATTTGTTCTCACCCCGCCCGGTCGATGTCAGTGCGTTTATGGAGGAGGTGTCGCCGGCGAGCGGCTGGATCGGTATGGAGGATCGCGTAGAGCAGCGGCGCGACGAACAGACCGTAGCGGGAGTAGGTGGATATCGGGACAAACAGGGTGGGTGACAGATACAGGGGGGCTTATTCCAATCGTCGATCAGCGGAGCGCACACGAGCGTCTGACCTAGACCGCGCCCCCGGTGCTTGAAACTAGGCGCGGCTCGGCGCAAGCCTGTCGCACCGCTTCGTAGAGGATTTTGCACGATGCCTCAGGAAATCCTTTCAAAGACCGCACTTTACCCGGCCCTGCTGATCGCGCTGGTTTGGCTCGCCGGGCCCTCGGCCCGAGCCGCCGGGCCCAGCGGCCCCGCGCCTTCCAGGCACGCCGTATCCGCGCCCGCGGAGGCTAATATCTTGCCGATCCAAGCGCCGGCGTCGGGGGCGCAGCTGCCGAATGTCGAGACGAGATTGGCCCAGCTGCACCAACAATTGCAGATCACGCCGGCGCAGCAATCCCGGTTTGCCGCATTCGCCGATGTCATGCGGGCGAATTCCCGGATGACCCCGCCCGCTTTGCCGGGCAAACCGAGTGCCGTCGACGATCTGAGGATCGCTATCCAAGGCAGCCAGGAAGAGCTCGGTGCTCTGCAGCGCTTGCTACCGCCGCTGCAGGCGCTCTATGCGAGCCTGTCGCCGGCCCAGCAGAAAATCGCCGACCAGGTGTTTCGTCAAGGTGCTGGTGAGTGATTGTCGCGCCGGGCGCCGCGCAAGCGGCACGGTGGCGGCCTCAGCGACGCTTCCAGGTGAAGGCGGCGGACATCGCGAAATTCCATACCGAGCCGACCACAGCCCCGGCCACACCGGCGAGCCACCATGCGCGATGCTCGGCGAACAGGAAGGAGGCGACCCCGACATTGGCGAACGCGCCGAACCCGCAGATCAGGTAGAACATGGCCAGCCCGCGCAGCAGGTCGACCCCACCAAGCCGCTGGTCACGATAAGTAAATTGGTTGTTGAGAAAAAAATTCGAGGTCATTGCCACGACCGTCGCGACCGCCTGCGCCAGGCGAAAGCCGAACCCCAGCACGGCGAGGCCGGTCCACAGCGCGACCAGCTGGACGCCAAGGCCCAGCCCGCCGATTGCCGCGAACAGCACGAAGCGAACCGGAACGACGCGACCGACCAGTTTGTCGGCCAGCAGCATGCCGTATTCCCAGACGACCAGGCTATCGAGCTTGCTCTCGCCGCTCTGGCGGGGACGGAAGCGGTAGGGCAGCTCGGCTACCCGCACCGGTTGCGGCGAGGAGGCGAGCAGATCGAGCAGCACCTTGAAGCCCTGCCCGCTCATGTGCCGCAAGGCACGTTCAAACACTTCCCGCCGGCACATGAAAAAGCCGCTGAGCGGATCGGCGATGTCGGTTTTGCAGACCAGACGGGCGATGCGGGTCGCGAACCCGCTGATCCGGGCGCGCCCGCGGCTCCACGCGCCGACCCCGCCGCCGGGGACGTAGCGGCTGCCGACCACCAGTTCGGCAGCGTCGGCGTCGAGTATCGCCAGCATATGCGGCAGCAGCTGCTCGTCATGCTGCAGGTCGGCATCGATCACCGCCACGTATGGCGAGGCGCAAGCAAGTACGCCCTCGATGCAGGCGGTCGCCAGGCCGCGGCGGCCGATCCGTTGCAGGCAGCGCACCCGCGCATCGCGGCGGGCGATGGCGCGCACCAGCTCGGCGGTTCCGTCCCGGGAATCGTCGTCGACAAATATCGCTTCCCATGGGGTCGCCGGCAGCGCCGCGTCCAGCAGCGCCAGCAGCGGCTCGATATTGCCGCGCTCGTTCACCGTCGGCACGATGATGGTCAACCGCGTCGTCAATGAGCTGGGTACGGTCTCGACCAGCGGGAAATCGGAAATCGTCACATCGCTCGCCGGCAGGTTCTGGACGTCGCCGATCTTGCGCTCGACATATTGCAAAGGCGCTAACCAAACCTGTCGCGTCGTGATCGGGGCAGACAGCCGATCCGGCGGCGCGGCACTATCGAGCATGCATCGGCACCGGGTGAAGATATTCCTAAGCGGGCCTTGTCACAACGCGATTTGCCGCAGGCGCCGGCAAACCGGGCAACCCGGCAGCGCCGCCGGGCGATGCGGTCCACGGCGCGCAGCGGGCGCGATTAATGTCCGGCGAGACAAGCGAGGGCCTCTCGTAGTATAGGCCGGCGGCGCGGCCCGGACATTCGGTCGGGCTATTGGGATCGCCGATGCCGAGCAAACCGCCTGAAGCGTTCGACGAGCTGCATCGTTCGCCGCCGGACCCCGCCGCGGGCGAACAATTCGAGCAGCCGGAACAATCGCTCGATCCCGACGACTGGGACAGCTTTGCCACATCCGCGCATGCCGCACTCGACGATGCGATCGGGTTCCTGCGGACGGCGCGGGAGCGCCCGGTATGGCAGCCGGTGCCGCACTCGGTACGCGCCGCACTCGACACGCCGGTTCCGCAGCAGGAGCACAGCCTCGACGAAGTCTACCGCGAATTCAAGGAACTGATCCTGCCCTACGGCACCGGCAACACCCACCCCCGGTTTTTTGGCTGGGTGCACGGAACCGGCTCGGCCGAGGGTGTCGTCGCCGAAATGCTGGCCGCAGCGATGAACGCCAATTGCGGCGGCCGGGACCATGGCGCGATCTATGTCGAGCGCGCGGTTGTCGACTGGTGCAAGGAGCTGTTCGCGATGCCGGACTCGGCGAGCGGCCTGCTCGTCAGCGGCACCTCGATGGCCAATCTGATCGCGCTCACGATCGCCCGCAACGCGCGCGCAGCGCAATCGCGCGCGAACGGCCTGCGCGACCATCCGCGACAGCTGGTCGGATATGCGTCGAGCGAAATTCACCAATGCGTCGTCAAGGCGATGGAGATACTGGGCCTCGGTGCGGCGTCGTTGCGCCGGATCGCCACCGACGACGGGTTTCGCATCGACCTGCACGCGCTCGAAGCTCGGATCGTCGCGGACCGTGAATGCGGCCTCGAGCCATTCTGCGTCGTCGGCACGGCCGGCACGGTCAATACCGGCGCGATCGACGACCTCGAGGGCTTGGCTGGGCTGTGCGCCGCCGAGCAACTGTGGTTTCATGTCGATGGCGCATTTGGCGCGCTCTGCGTGTTGAGCGATCGATTGAAGGCCCAGGTCAAGGGCATCGAGCGCGCCGATTCGATCGCCTTCGATTTCCACAAATGGATGCACGTGCCGTACGATGCCGGCTGCATCCTGGTGCGCCGCGGCGATTTGCACCGCGCCGCGTTCTCGATGCGGCCGCCCTATCTCGGGGCGATGCCCCGCGGGCTCGCGGGCGGCGCCGAGTGGCCGTGCGATCTGGGGCCCGAGCTGTCGCGCGGATTCCGCGCGCTCAAGGTATGGTTTGCGATCAAGCGGCACGGCATGCGCCGCTTTGGCGAGCTGATCGCGCAGAACTGCGCACAGGCGCGCTATCTGGGCGAGCAGATCGGCCGCAAATCCGAACTCGAGCTGCTCGCCCCGGTCAATCTGAACATCGTCTGCTTTCGCTATCGGCCGCCCGGGCACGACGGCGCGGCCCTCGACGGCACAACCCTCGATGTGCTCAACGAAGAGCTGGTTCAGGACCTCCACGAGTCCGGGATCGCCGCCCCGTCGACCACCCGGCTGCGCGGGCGCCTGGCAATCCGGGTCAATATTACCAACCACCGTAGCCGGCGGGCCGATTTCGATCTGCTGCTCGGCGCCATCCTGAGCGCCGGCCGAAAGCG
Organism: uncultured Alphaproteobacteria bacterium; assembly: GCA_963755435.1. Lineage (GTDB taxonomy): Bacteria > Pseudomonadota > Alphaproteobacteria > ATCC43930 > CGMCC-115725 > AP-15. The sequence continues at coordinate 145,229 of CAVWJX010000003.1, read as the reverse complement.
CGCGGCGTGCGCGAGGTCGGTACCGGGGGCAACGGCGGACGGGGGACCGATTTAGGAAGCTCGAAAGCAGCATGCGTACAATCGCCGGACCTGTCGTCGCAGCGATTTCGCCGGGCAGCAGTTTTGCCGATGCGGAGCCGCGGGCGACGGAGCTATTGGCCCGCCGGGGGTCGCCCCGCGACCTCGCGCTGCGGGAATAATCGAAACAATCTTTGCGTTTGCCGGATGGACATCGGGAACGGCCCTTGACCACAACTTCGGCGCAAATCCTGCACGCGCTCCGCTGGAATGCGGCGGTACGCGCCGCCGCGCAACTGATCGGCTGGCTGATCACGATCATTACCATGCGCCTGCTCAGGCCAGCCGATTACGGGCTGATGAACCTTGCCGAGATTTTTATGGGCTTATGCGTATTGGTCAATCATCTGGGCACGATCCCAGCGCTGATTCACCATCGCGACATTGATGAGGCTCTGATCCGCAAGACGTTCGGCCTGGTGCTGCTGTCGAATGCCGGCTTCTACGGGATCGCCTTCTTCTTTGCCCCATATTTCGCCGCCTTCTTCGGCGATGCGCGTCTCGCGGCGATCCTGCGCATCCTTGCTCTTGGGCTGATCATCGGTGCCTTTGCGGCGGTTCCCAGCGTTTTGTTGCAGCGGGAGCTGAAGTTCAAAGCGATTTCACTGATCGAATTCGGCGCGGGACTCACCGGTGCGGCAATGACCTTAGGGCTTGCCTTCGACAGCCGGGGGGTGTGGTCGCTGGTACTGGGCAATCTGACGACGCTGACTTGTAGCGCCGGCGGGCTGATCTTAGTCACTCGGTTCAGCATCGCACCGGACTTCAACTTTGTTGGCCTCGGGCGATTGTTCTCGTTCGGCGCGAAGGTCAGCGGGGCGGGGATCATCTGGTACTTAAACCGTAATATCGATGCACTTCTGGTCGGTAAAATCCTAGGAAAACAGGATCTTGGATACTATTCCGTGGCGAATACGCTAGCCCTCATGCCGGTCACCAAGATCATGGGGCTGACCAATCAGATCGCGTTCGCCACCTATTCCCGGATTCAGGACGATCGCTCAAGGATCCGCCGATATTTTCTCGAAAGCGCCGGCCTGGCCTCATTGATATTCTTTCCGGCCAGTTGGGGAATGTCGGCGGTTTCCGGCGAGTTCGTCGAGGTCGTTCTCGGTTCCAGATGGCACGAAGTGGCGCTGGTGCTGGCGATCGTCGCTTTCGCCGTCCCGTTCAGGGCCCTGACGATGCTGATGGGACCCCTGATCGATGGTGTCGGTGAACCTGGCGTCAGTTTGAAGAATACTCTGACCAACAGCCTGATCGTTCCCGCTGCGTCGCTCGCCGGGATCCATTGGGGGCTAATCGGCCTGTGTATCGGCGCCCTCTCGGGAATTCTGTTGGCAATACTAATTATTTTGCGGCGCAACCTCGCTCTTCTCGGCATCGGCCGTCGCGAACTGTGGTCCGTGATCTTCCCGCCGATGCTCGCCGCGGCAATGATGTATGCGGCGGTTCTGGCCGCTCGGGTGATGCTGCTGAACGCGATGTCGGCGCCGGTTCGGCTGCCGACTTTGATCGTGCTGGGCGCTTCGGTCTACGGCGCGATGACCCTGATCTTCAATCGTAGATCCGTGTTGAGGTCCGTTCAGTTGATCAGAGGCACGATATGAACGGCACCCCGTCACGTGATGTTCGCGCGCGCCTGTCGCGGTCTTGGCTCCGCATCGGCGCCAGCGTCGTGGTTGCCGGCGCCTCGATATCGTTTTGCGGCACGCCGCCCAAAGCCCCGGCCGAAGCCAAGGCAACAGCCGCGACATCGATCCGAGCGACGCTTAGCACCGGAAGCAGGTAATGGCTGGCTTTGTTGTTGAAGCGATCGGGACGGGCGCCGATTTCGCTGGTGCGCTCAAGCTAGTGGATCTCGGGCAGTGTGAAGAAGTGTCGGGCCGAGCCTTTGGCAGCGCACGCGCCGGGTGGACACGGTGGAAGGGCAGCCGACAGCTGGCGCTCTATCAGCCCGGCAACGGCTTGTTGCTGATCGAAGGTGAACCCGACCGCCTGCCTCATCCCGGCGAAGCGCTGCATCGCTGGCTCGACGGACGCGGCGGCAGTTTTCGCGGTTTTCAGATCACACCTGCCGAGGGTGGCGGGCCGATTTCGATATGCGCCTTTGTCGATCCGCTCGCGACCCGCCCGATCTATCTGCTGAGCAGCCCGCAGCGGATCTGCCTTGCCGACAAATTGTCCACCGTCATAGCCAATACCCCGGGCCTCGAATGCGCCTGGGACGGATTACTGGAATTTGCGGTCCTGGGCTCTCTGTATTCGGAGGGAACCAGCGTGCGCGGCGTCGAGCGCTTGCGCGCCGGCGAGATTGTCGAGATTGAGGGCGCGGCGATCGTGCGCCGCCGCTGCGTCCCCTACCCCGCCGGCGGGGCGGCCAAGCCGGATCCGACCGCTCCGGCCCGGCTGGAGCAGGCATTGCGCACCGCGATCGGCCAGACCTGGATCGAGCCCGAAGGACGCCTGCTGCTCAGCGGTGGCCTCGATTCGCGGCTGATCCTGGGCCTTGCTACGGGCCGGCGCAAGACCATCACCAATGACTGGTACCCGCATGAGACCGCGATCGCGCGGCAAGTCGCGGCCGCCTGCGATGCCGATTTTCTGCTGGTCCCGTTTGACCCGGACGAGTGCGGCGAGCGGATGGTGAACGGCTATCTGGTGACCGGGGCGATGCTCCAATCGCGGTATGTCACGCATCTTGGCACTGCCCGGCGCTGGCGCCGCGCCGGGATACCGGCGATCATCCACGGCTATTTTCATAACTCGGTGTTCCGCGGCTGGCTGGCCGAACGCTGGCAGCGTTATCCCGATCGCGACTCGCCGCTGGCCACTGATTTGGGACCGAAAGCGCATTATTTTGACGGGTTTGGGAATGTCTCGCCGCAGACAATGGTCCAGGTGTCGTCGTTTCTATCGGCTGAAGGCCGCGATCGGCTCAGTCGCCAGCTTCGCCGCCTCGCCGACAGCATCGATCTGGCGATTGTCGACGGCTTCGATCTTACCTTCGAGCGCCGCGTGCTGGCCGATATCAGCCGGCAGGTGTTTTTTGCGGGCTTCTTGGGATGGATCGAAGAGATCGATGTGGAATCGCCGGTTTTCCACCCGGCGGTCTGGGCCTGGTATGCCTCGACCCATCCTGCCGACCGGCACCGGGACCATGCCGTGCACATTCTTTATCGCACGATCGGCCGCGGGCTCGCCGACATCCCCGATGCCAATACCGGCAAACCGGTGGCGGCGGTCCCCGAAGGTCCGCGCGAATTGTGGCGCAATCAGGTGTGGTTTCCGGCGGCCCGAAAGGTGGTCGGCGCGATGCGCCGGCTACGACCGACCAGACCATCGGCGCCGACCATCGTTGGGGTTGATTGGGACGCCGCCTATCGCCAGCAATCGACGCTCGACGCGCTGTGTGCCGCGATCGAGGAGCTACGAGGAAATCCGCTGTTCGACGCCCACTCTTTGGGGTCGGCACTGACGAGCTATCTGAATGGCGACAATTGCTGGCGCGAAGCCTTATGGGCAGCGGCGAGCGTTCGCCAATTGGATCGATTTGTCGGCAGCGTCGATGCCGGTCATTCGGCCGTTCGCACCGTCCCGGCCGATCGCATCGCACACAATTCCTAGCCGTCGGCGAACCTTCTTCTAATTCAGCCGGGCGGTGTTGCGGTCGGGATCGCCGGCAACACGTTGTTGTCGGTGCGCGGCACGATCGCCCATTTCGGCGCCGTGATAACGGTGTTCATGGACGGCACCTCGACATTGGCCTTCATCCAGGACCAGGCTTGGGCCGCGCCGGGTGCGCCGGCATCGTCGAGCATCGCCATGCCGCCCAACAGGTAGAGCGGGTAGCCCTCGGCGCCGAGGTCGGCGGCGAAGGCGGAGGGACCGTTGGCGCGGCCGGTGGCAACGCCGGTGCTCGGGTTGACCAGCACCCCGGTCGGCGAGAGATATTGCGGCGTCAGGGTCGCGATCACCGTCGGCCAGCCGTTGAGGAAACCGCCCGCGGCCTGCTCGACCGGCATCTGGTACACGTTGACCATCCAGGGCTGGCCGGAATTGTTGACCAGGCCGATCGGGTAAGCCCCGGAGTAGACTTGCAACGGCTTGGCGGCAAAGCCCAATTCGGCTTCGCGACCGATCGCGTATTGCACATACCACTGCATCCAGGGCGAGGTGAACGAGCCAACCGCGTTCTGGTTGTAGACGCCGAGGTTGACCATTTCGGCGACCGACGCTTCGAGCTGCGAGTTCGGCCCCGGCGAGCCGGTGCTTTCCCAGTTCTGCATGACAGGGGCTTTGCCGGCGAACGGTCCCTGGTTGCCGGCGGTCCATGGGTCGCCGGTGGTTGCGCCCCACGCCTTCATCGCGGTGCCGTCATAGGGCGTGCCGGAAATCGCGAACGCCCCTTCCATGCGCGCGATGGCGTCGTTCATCAGATAGGTGAAGTACGTTTTTTCCGGCGCGCCGTCGGGAGCGATGAAGGCAATCTCGGCCCGGCTGCGGCCGATCCAGGCCGAGCCGCGCAGCTCGCCGTTGATCGCGCCATAGGTGCCGTCCGGCCCGCGCCCATCGGCGTGCGTCGGATCGTCAAGGCTGCCCGCCGCGCCGAAGCCGGCCCAAAAATACATGCCGTCGAGCCAGTAGGGATCGCCGGTCAAGAGGTACGGCACATAGTAGGGCGCGGGCTCGTGCGCGGAGCCGAAAGACCACGGCTGCGCGGTATCGAGCGAGCCGACGATCTTGACCGCATCGGCGGGCTTGGTGCCGCCATAGGCCAAGAGCGCCTCGGTGTAGGTCGTAATGGTCTGCCGATCGGTGATCGAGAACACATGGCCGAGGCCGGTTTCCGGGCTGAGGCCGGTTGCGTCGGCGCGGCTCAACCGCTTGGTCGGATCGCCCTCGCGCAGATTGGCCGGGACGGCACCGGCGATGTTCGCCATGCCGAGCGCCATCTGCCGCATACGCCAGTCGCCACCATAGAGCCAGAGCACGTCATAGGTGGTGTACGGGCCGATGTCCTGGCGGGCGCCCGGCGCGTTCATGCCGCTTTCCCACTGGCCACCATCCCAGGTGCCGTCGTAGAGATCATGCGGCGGGTTGGTCCATTCGCCATACTCGGCGGCGATGGCACTCTGCGGCACCGTGATCGACGGATCGTAATTCGGGATGAAGCGGGTGCTTTCGAGGTACGCGAGGTTGTTGTCGATGTTAACTTCGGGGTTTGGCGTGCCGCCGAGCCAGAAGGTTTGCGACCAGCGCGAAAGCGCCCAATTGAGCTTCGGGTTGGTCGCCTGGTCGCCGGTCAGGTCGGCGGTGTATTCGACCGCCGGGCTGGCGCTGCCGCCGCTGATCGAGAGCTGATAGGCCAAGTCCTCGATCTGGGTGGTGTTGTCGTTGCCGGCCGCGGCACGTACGAAAACCTGGTTGGTTGCCGGCCAGAAGGTCGCCTCGAAGCGCGGGCGCAGCGGCTTGAAGCCGTCGCCGTTGCCGATGTCATAGGCTGCGGCCGCGCTGTCATCGGCGCAGATCATGGTCTGCGCGACCGGTCCGCTGGTCCAGGGCTGGCAGTTGCCGGCGGTCAGCATGGCGCGCGCCGAGGCGGAGACGGCCGAGCCGGCGAGATTGGCCGAGAGCTTGGTCGAGGAGGTCCAGCCGAGCATCGCCGAAATATCGGTGCCGCTCGTCGGCGCCGTCGCATAGCCGAGGCTCGCGGCCGCGCCGGTAGCCGTGGTCTGCACCCCGAAGGCGCGCGTGCCAGACGGCTCCAGCGGGTCGGAGACGACAACCGGGGCGCCGGCCGTCTTGAGCCCGGCTTGGAGCACCGGCAGGATGCCGGGAATCCCGGTGATGCCGCGAAAATTGAGCCCGGCGAGCGCATAAGGTGTGCCGTTGACGGGGATCGTCAGGCCGCCATTGGTCACCGCCCGCCATTGCGCCAGGGTCGCCCTCATCGGCGCTCCGACAATCCTCGCCGGAAAGGAGAGGTGAATCGCCGCGTCGAAATGGTAGTTCGCGCCGAGCATCTGTGCCGTGGTCAAGGGCGCGTTGCGGCTCGCCGTCGAGTTGGCGAATGACAGCACTTGGGCTTTGCCTGGCCGAACCTCCGGTATCATCATGGCGATTACCGCGAATTCGACCGAGCCGTCCGGATAACGATTTTTGACGTCGGCCTGAGTGCGAATCGCGCGACCGTCGAGCAGCACCTGCGGCGCATGTGGGATCGCCCCGTCGAGAAACGGCCGGCCGAACTGGAAAGGGTAGTCGCGAACATCGGTCCGACTTTTATTTCGGATGACGATCGTATTGGCGACACCCCGGGACCGCTGCGGGGCTGCGACCGCCCGATCTGTCAGCTTCCATGGCGGGGATGCCATTCCTGAGAGCAGCACGAGCAGCGCAACGAGAAAGGTGGCGTATCGTCTCATCGTCCCAATCCTGGTGTCAAAGTTACGATCGCCGCCCATCATCGTGCGGCCGGCAGCCCCGGGAACTGTCGCGCCGGCAAGACAGTCGCGTGCGGGCGCCGCCGACCAGGTCAGGGCCCAGCACCGGCCGAACTGGTGATGCCGTACCTTATCCGCGATTCGCGCGGCGCCGGGCGCCCGACCGGGCCGGCGACAGGACCATGCTCCGGCAGAGGCGGCCGAAGGCCTCGATCGAGCCGTCGGTTATAGCGCTGGCGGTGATCGCAGTGGCGGCTCACCGGATGGCGGCGCGGCCAATTCGGCCGACGGCCGGTACGGAGCCGGGACCGCCGTCCTCGCCCCCAATGCGGCATCGAGCAAATCTTCCGCGGGGTTGGGCAGCTCGGCGCCGAGCGCGTCGTCGAGCAGCCGGCGCACGCGCTCGATCTTCTCCGCCGGCGACGGCATCGGCGCGACGCAGAGCGCGTAGCCGGCCTGGATCGCGGCGCGCAGATCGGCGGAATAGTTTGCCTCCGCCCGCAGCGCCGCGGCCATGCGGGCAAGATGCCGCCGGATGATGCGGTTGAGGTAGCGATGGGTGAGCAACAGCCGTGCGCCGATATAGATCGCGCCGCTGGCCAACAGGATGGAGACCAAGTTGTCGGTCAACTGGCCGAACCGAAACGCCCGCCCGATCACGAAAAATTTGCCGATCTCGAGCAGCACCGCGTACAGCGCAAGCAGCCCGGCGATGCGCAGCAGATGGCCTTTGAAGCGCAGGACCAGATAGGCGATCCGGCTCTGAGAGCCTCGCGACCGACCAAAGACATCGGGGCGGCTACGGTCGGCCAACGCGAACAGCACGGCGCCGATGGCAAAGGTGACGCCTTGCACCGTCGGCGAGCTCAGATCGACGCCGCCGAAGTTCGGCTCAGGAAACCACATGATCAGCATGATCACTGCGGCCCAGAGCCAGCAGGCTATCCGTATCACCCAAATCCTCGTTCGAAGTGGAAACCCGGATCGGCCACGCCGAACCCGGTCCCCCGATGCGAGAAAACGCGACCCTCATAATCGATACCGCCGAAAAAATCAAAGCGGCCCCTATCCGGACCCAGTGCAGGCGGGCGCAATGGCCAGACCACGCCTGTGGCTAGCGGGCGCGATTGCGGCGGGACCACCCCGCATTTCGGGTAATCGTACTTGGGCTGCATCGTCATGGTTGTATCGGACGCGGATTTGCGTTACGCTACCACTTGCCATTTTCTTGCCACGAATGTTACATGACGAGTGCTGAGGAGAGGCTGCAATGCCATTTGGTCGAGCGCTGGCTTTGAAGATTCGGCCGAGCCCCGCCCGGTCCGGGCACCGACCGAGGTTTGCATCACGATCGACACCGAGTTCAGCATCGGCGGCGCCTTTGCCGGTCCCGAAAGGTTATCGGCCGATCGGCCCCGAATTGGTGGAATGCGGGATCGACGGCCGCGCCGAAGGATTGGGCTTCATCCTTGACACTGTCATCGGATCTTTCTCCTTACGCTACTGGTCGGGTGATCAGTACGTACGGTGGAATGACGGCTTAGCTTAGATTAGATTAAGAATGTACAGTCCTCGCGCGCCGCGGAGTTGTTGAATGATAAAAGAAGGATTGCTGCGAGCGGGGCGAGCGGGAAGGCTGTTTGCGCTATCTCGGCTGGCTTCGCGGAAGAGCCTGCGCATTCTCGCCTATCATGGATTGTGGACGACCCCGGGGTATCAGTACGGCGATCGCCTGTTCATGACGCCCGAACAATTCGAACGGCGGATGATCTGGTTGAGGAGCTCTGACTACCCCGTGTTGTCACTCGGCGACGCAGTGCAGCAGCTCAATGACGGCAGTTTGCCTGATCATGCAGTCGTCATTACGATTGATGACGGTTGGAGCTCAACCTATACTCATATGCTACCGATTCTCGAAAGGCTAGGCCTTCCGGCGACAGTTTACATGACGACCTGGTACTCAGAACATCAACTGCCGATCGTCAATGTCGTCGTCAGGTATATCCTGGAACGAGCCTTGAGGTCGCCGAATGAGGCACCCGGCGTAATCGCGGAGATTGAAAAATTATCTTCCCTTGTGGAACGCGAGTTGGCGCTCCGGGATTGTGCTGCCCGGTTCGGCGTGAGCACTGAGGAGTGGTGGAACGGTCGACAGTTCCATTTAATGAGCCCCATGGAGATCCGCGACGCCAGCAGAAGAGGGCTGGATATCCAGTTGCACACGCATCGTCACACTTCGTCCGACAGGGACTCCGATGATCTCGAGCGTGAGATCGCCGACAACCGTGCTGCTTTGGCAAGGGCCCTAGCCAGGCCAGAGCAAAGCTTCAATCATTTCTGCTATCCGAGCGCGGTCACTCACCCCTCTGCCGTGCCAATTCTCAAGGAGAACGGGATTAAATCCGCCACTATTGGCGAAGAGAGAATCAATCCGAGGGGTACTAACCCCTATCGGCTGCGTCGATTTCTGGACGGGCGGTCGGTTTCCGACACGGAGTTCGAAGCCTACTTGAGTGGCGTGCTCGAAATCTATGCCCGCATGCGTGCAAGGGGATTGCTCGCCCGACGCCGACTTTCGTCATCTTAGGAGAGTTCGGCTACTCCGCTGCCCTTTTGGTGTCGGCCAGTGAGTTCCTATTGTTACTGGTTCGTCGTACGAATTTGGCGCTTGGTACCCATCCCGACTTTTCGTCATATCCATGAAGCTGGCGCCCAGAGCCCATCTTTGGCGTGCACAGGGGGCCAGAAGCACCGTGCCGTTGGTTCCTGGACCCCCGCTTTCGCGGGGGCGACGCCGAAAGGCAATGGGATCCATCTGTATGGTTCAGACTGCTAGTGTGGACTTCTTGCAGACGCGAGTGAGCGACAGTGCTCGGGTCTCGCGCGCTGCGTCTGCCTATTGGTGCAAATGGTAGAGGCGGGTCACGTTCTCGCTGGTGATCTTGCGGCGCACCGTGGGCGAGATCTGGGCGAGGTTCTTGTCGAGGGTGGCGTGCGAGCCCGGCCAGATGCAATCGGGATGCGGGTAGTCGGCGCCCCAGATGATGTTGTCCTCGCCAATCAGCGGGATGATCGGTTCGAGGAACTGGTCCTGCTGATAGGTGACATAGCCTTGCCGCCGGAAATAATCGCTCGGCTTCAGCTTGAAATTGAGGCTGCGGGCGCGGTCGGCATATTCGGTGTCGAGCCGGTCGAACACATAGGGCAGCCAGGTCACCCCGGATTCACCAAGCACGAAATTGAAATCAGGATATTTGTCGCAGGCGCCCGAGGCGAGGACCGAGACCAGCACTTCCATTGTGTCGAGCTGGAACAGGGCCGAGCGCACCAGCCGCCACTGGGTCAGGTATTTCTGCTCCTGCTCCGGGCTGTCGGGGGCGCGCAGCGCCTTGAACCCGGTCGAGTGGAACGAGATCGGAAAGCGGCATTCGGCCGCGGCCTCCCACAGCGGGAACCACATATCGGTATAGAGCGGCGGGGTCATCCGCTTGAAGGCGAGATCGCCGCCGCGCAGCCCCATCTTGGCGCAGCGCCGCACCTCGGCCGCGGCTTCGAGCGGGTCGGTGTTGGGGATGATCGCCAGCGGGTAGACCCGGTTCGAATCGGCGCGGTGGGCGAAATCGGCGACCCAGTCGTTGTAGGTCTTGTCGGTCCAGGCGCGCAGCGAGGCGTCCTCGATCAGATCGTTGACCATCAGACAGCCATAAACCACCTCGGCGGCGAGGCCGTCGCGATCGAGATCGGCCAGGCGCAATTCTGGCGTGGTCGGCCGCGGCTTGGCGGAGCGGGCGTTGCTCCATTCAAAACCCAGATCCTTCATCTCGTCGATGTGGTTGAACATGCCGCGCTGGTATTTGAGAAAGCCCGGGCCGACCCCGTTCCACATGCCGCGGTCCTGGCCGTCGACAAACCAGTGCAGGCCGTCCTCCCGCTCCTCGACGCGCGGCGCCGTCTGCTTCCACTTCTGCGGCGCCGCCGACGACCACAGATCGGGCGGGCAATATGTGAGGTCGATGTGGTTGTCGCCGGAGATCAGCTTTTCTTGTGTCGCGGGCATGGGCAGGCTCCTCTCGCTCGTCCGCAGGGTGCGGGACCGAGTCTTCTGAGGCGCGCATGGTACGAGCCGCGCGCGATCGGCGCTACAGAAATGAAGCGATTTCCGCCGCGCCGCGACCCGCTTCGCTGATCAACCCCTCTGAAACCACGATCGTCGATAATGACAGGTAACAACCCATGCGTTAGCAAGACGCAATGAGCGCCACCTTTGTCCTGCAAACCTACGCGCGACGAATCAGGGACCTCCGCCGCGCGAATCCGGATGTGCCCGAGACGGCGCTGGCCCCAGCCTTCCAGCAACTGCTCGAAGGGCCAATTCCGCTCCTCCCGGCCCGGCAAGGGCTGATCGTCCTGCCAGAGTATCGGAACCCAGGCGTCGGGCGGCCAGACATCGCCCTCGTCCGGCAAGGCCCGCTGAGGATGGCGGGCAAAAGGCGGTTCTGGTATTAGGCGCGCCACCCAAGCACTGCACATTTTGGCCGAAGCGTGCAAAGAACGGATCCCCTCCGAGAAGCGGTCTCCCGCTTCGGTGCCACCCTGAAACCGAAATTCTCGGGTATCGCAGCGACGGGTTCGCCCGAGGACCAGCTCCGCGGGCCGTTGGACCACCTCGTCCAGGAAATTGTCAGCGCGCTCGGATGGGCCGCCACTGTCGTTCTCATCGGCGAATCCTCGGTGCGCGAACTCAAGACGCGGCCCGATTTCGCCGTAACCAAGCAAAATCTGCTGGTCGGGTTTATCGAGCTGAAGGCGCCGGGCAAGGGCGCCGATCCGCGCCGGTTCGACGAGCCGCACGACCGGGAGCAGTGGCAAAAGCTCAAATTGCTACCGAACCTTCTCTATACGGACGGTAATTCCTTCAGCCTTTGGCAGGATGGCCTACTCCGCGGCGAGATCGTCCGGCTGGAAGGCTCGGTCGAAAGCGCCGGCGCTGCGTTGCGCGCACCCGCAGGGCTGCTCCGGCTGTTCACCGATTTTCTCACCTGGGATCCGATTCCGCCGCGATCCGCGCCGCAGCTTGCGGAAATAAGCGCGCGCCTTTGCCGCCTGTTGCGAGACGAGGTGATCGAACAGATGGAGCTTGGGAGCGCCGCGTTGACCAGCTTAGCCGCCGATTGGCGGCGAACATTGTTCCCCGACGCTTCGAACGAGACGTTCGCCGATGGCTATGCGCAGGCCGTTACTTTCGGCCTGCTGATGGCTCGCGCCCAAGGCATCGTTCTGACAGCCGGCCTCGACCAGGTCTCGCGGGCGTTGCGGCAAACCAATGTACTGATCGGCACAGCACTTCGCGTCCTGACCGATGATGTTGATAACCAGGCAACCCTGAAAACCTCCCTCGATACCCTGACCCGCGTGCTCGACGTCGTGCATTGGCCGACAATCAGCAAGGGCAGCCCTGAGGCCTGGCTTTATTTCTACGAGGGATTCCTGAGCGTCTACGACAACGCGCTAAGGAAAAAGACTGGCTCGTATTACACGCCACCGGAGATCGTTACCGCCATGGTGCGGCTGGTAGATGAGGTACTTCGCGACGAGCGACGCTTTGGAGTCGCCGAAGGCTTGGCATCGCAATACGTCACTCTGGCTGACCCGGCGATGGGCACCGGGACCTTCCTGCTCGGTGTGCTCCGGCGCATAGCGAATAGAATTGAGGAGGATCAGGGCAAGGGCGCGGTCCCCGCAATCATCCGAGCGGCGCTCGGTCGCCTGATCGGGTTCGAAATCCAGTTCGGGTCGTTCGCGGTTGCACAGCTTCGGCTGACGGCCGAAGTGCTCGATTTGCTCAACGCAAATACGGCCGAGCCTGAGCATATCGACCTGCGCCTTTTTCTCACGGACACGCTCGGCAATCCCAACGAGGAGCATGAGTACATCCCTCATGTCCTGTCGCCCTTGGCCGCATCACGGCGCTCCGCGAACCAGATAAAAAGGGCCGAGCCGATCACAGTGGTAATCGGCAATCCTCCGTATAGGGAAAGAGCGAGAGGCCGGGGCGGCTGGGTCGAGAGCGGCACCGCGATCATGCCGGCGCCGCTGCGCGCCTGGATACCGCCGGTCGAATGGGGCGTCAGCGCGCACGTCAAGCACCTGCGCAATCTGTACATCTACTTCTGGCGCTGGGCTACCTGGAAAGTCTTTGGCGGCAGCATCGTTACCCCGAACGCACCGCCGGCGACGCCGCAACGGGGGGTGGTGTGCTTCATCACCGTGGCGGGTTTCCTGAACGGCCCCGGCTTCGAGAAGATGCGCTCCGATCTGCGCCGCGACGCAGACGAAATCTGGGTGATCGACTGCTCGCCCGAAGGCCATCAGCCGCCGGTAGCATCTCGAGTGTTTCAGGCCGTACAGCAGCCGGTATGCATCGTCCTCGCGGTGCGGCTTGCGGGTTGCGACCCCGACGCGCCGGCGCGCGTGCGGTTCCGATCGCTGCCCGTGGGTACGCGCGACGACAAGTTCGCGGCGATTTCCGCGGTGACGCTCGACAGCGACGGCTGGGCCGATTGCCCGAGCGACTGGCGGGACCCTTTTCTGCCGGGAGCGACTGGCGAGTGGGACACTTTCCCAGCCCTCGCAGATTTCTTTGTCTATAACGGCTCCGGCGTTATGCCGGGCCGGACCTGGGTCATCGCGCCGGATAAGGTTTCGCTGGCCCGGCGTTGGGATGCGACTGATCCGGGAAGCCAACTCCGACGAGAAGGCGACCTTATTCCACCCACATTTGCGGCGCGGGGAGCCGGGCGATAAACACATAAATAAGACAGTCAGAGACAGGGATCGACAAAGGCAGGGAGCCATCCACTTCGGTCGATTGCAGTGGCGACCGATTGCGATCCGGTAATTGAGCCTGAGCGATACGGCTTCAGGTCGTTTGACCGGCAGTGGATTATTCCGGATGTATGCTTAATAAATCAGCCGAATCCGACTATATGGACGAGGCATTCGACACACCAGGTCTATTTGACTGCGCTCGTCCGGACTTCGCCTAGTTCTGGACCGGCTTTGACGTTTACAGCGTCAATTCCCGACCTAGACCACTACAAGGGCTCCTTCGGTGGCCGTGCATTCCCGTTCTGGGGAAATGCCGCCGCGACCGAACCCAATATCCGGGCCGCGATTCTGACCTGGCTCAGCGAGATTTACGGTCGGGTGGTCTCGGCAGAGGATGTCATCGCCTATCTCGCCGCTGTCGCCGCCAATCCCGCCTACACCGCCCGCTTCGAGCCCGATCTGGTGCAGCCGGGTTTGCGGATTCCGCTGACTGGCGACCCCGTCTTGTTCCAGGAGGCGGCCCGGCTCGGTCGAGAGGTGATTTGGCTGCACACCTTTGGCGAGCGCTTCGCTAATCCCGCCGCGGGGCGGCCGGCGCGCTCGCCGCGACTCGCCCAAGGCGCGCCGCGCATTCCCGCCGACGGCGCGATCCCGTCCGATCCCGAGCATATGCCGGACACGATCTCTTACGACGCCGCCAACCGTCGTCTGTGGATCGGAAGCGGTCACATCGATAACGTCCCGCCCTCTGTCTGGGCTTACGAAGTGTCGGGCAAACACGTCCTGACGCAATGGTTCAGCTATCGGAAGCGCAACCGGGAACGTCCGCAAATCGGCGAGCGTCGCACGCCTTCGCCGCTCGGCGATATTCAGCCTGATGCGTGGCCGGCCGAATACACGACCGAATTGCTCAACGTTTTGAACGTGCTCGGGCGTCTGATCGAGCTGGAACCGGCCCAGGCGGATCTGCTCGAACGGATCTGCGCCGGCCCGATCCTGACCGAAGGCGCGTTCCACGAAGTTGCTTGAACCGAGTCGCGAGTTAGGTGACGGCCGAACCGAGCCTAGCCGCCAAATTCCGGCAGCTTTGCATGCGAATTGCCAGATGACTTGACCACCACGCTCTTGCCGGTACCGTCCTCCCAATGCTGCGCATGAACCGGAGGACAATGCGATAATGGCGGATCAACCTGACCTATTCGGGCATACGCCGGCGCAAGGCAGCTTTTTCGGGGACGGCGACGATCGACTTCACCCGCCGGCACAGCGTACCCTGCCAGATCCGGAAAAAGTCCGGCATCGCCTGAGGGCGCTGATCGAAAAAGCGCGCTCCGCTGAAAAGATGCCATGGTCGCAGCGGGACGCCCGCATGTGGCAGATCGTGTTCCCCAATATGGCCAATTGGCTGCCGCAGGACGAGGCCGAGCAGCTGCGTTTTGAGTTCGCCCGGGAAATGGAACGCTTGGAGCGAGCCGCCTAGGCGCACTTTCTCCGTATCGCAGACGATCCGCCTCGCGCGAAGCCGCGGCCAAAGCCTATGATGTCTCGCGCGAAATCCAGTTGTTTGGGGAGAGGACGCATGGCGGTGGAGCTCGGCGGCGGCCAGTACAGATTTGCGGTGCGCGACAATTGGGCGAAGGTGCCGGACGAGATCGTGCTCGGCGATGTCGCGGCCGTCGGCGTCGACGCCCAGGACCGGGTCTACGCCTTCAATCGCGGCGACCACCCGGTCGCGGTATTCGATCACGACGGGAATTTCTTGCGCAGCTGGGGCGAGGGCGTCTTCACCCGCGCGCATGGCGTCCATATGGCGCCCGACGACACGATCTGGCTGACCGACGACGGCGACCATACGGTGCGCCACTGCACCCTCGACGGTAAAATTTTGATGACGTTGGGCGTCCCCGGCGAGCCCAAGCCCTATATGAGCGGCGAGCCGTTTCATCGCTGCACCCACACCGCGATCTCGCCCAAGGGCGAGCTCTACGTATCGGACGGCTACGGCAACGCGCGCATCCACAAATACACGCCGGACGGCAGATTGCTGCATTCGTGGGGCGAGCCCGGCACCGACCCCGGCCAGTTCAACGTGCCGCACAATATCTGCTGCGACCCCGATGGCTGGCTCTATGTCGCCGACCGCGAGAATCACCGGGTCCAGGTGTTCGACGGCGACGGCAAATTCGAGACGCAGTGGAACAATCTGCACCGGCCGAACGGCATGTGCATGGCCGCCGGCCGCGACCCGCTGATTTATATCGGCGAGGGCGGCCCGTCGGGCGAGATCAACCGCGACTGGCCGAATATCGGACCGCGGGTCAGCATCCATTCGTCGAAGGGCCAAGTGCAGGCCCGGCTCGGCCGGATGCATGCGGGGCTCGCGCCGGGGCAGTTCACCTCGCCGCACGGCATCGCCGTTGACCGGCACGGCAACATCTTTGTCGGCGAGCTGTCCGGGCGCAGCTGGTCGCGGTTCTCGAAGGACCCACAGCCAAAGCGCATCCGCGTCCTGCACAAGCTCGAGAAGATCGCCGCCTGAGCCGGCCCCTCGCTCCGCCGGCGCGCCGACGCGCCGACGGGGGGAGCCAATCACGCCGCGCTGAGGCGGGCGTGTTGCGTCCGGCGGACGACCAGAAAGCCGATCACGATCAGGTTCGCCAGGTTGAACAACGCGCCGGCGGCGAAGGCCGGCGCATAAAAGCCGAAGCTGTCGTACATCGCGCCCGCGAGCCAGCCGCCGAACGCCATGCCGGCGGTCGAGGTGAACAGCAGCGCCGGCACCCGCCACGACGCTTGCGCCGATGGGAACAGCTCGCGGATCGCCACCACGTAGCCGGGAATGATCCCGCTGAAGCCGAGCCCATAGGCGGCGGAGAGGGCGAACAGCAGAGCTTCGTTTCTGATCGTCGCGTAGAGCACCATCGCCACCGCCTGACAGGCCGAACCGGCGAACACCGTCCCGAGCCCGCCGATCCGATCGGCGAGCCATCCCCACCACACGCGGCTTAAAAAGGCGCAGCCAAACAGCACCGATAGCATCGCGGCACCCTGCGCCGCCGGGATGCCAATACCGCTGCAGAAGGCAACCAGATGCGTCGCCGGCATCGCCATCGGCACGCAGCATAAAAAGCCGGCGATGCAGATCAGGGTTTGCACCAGGTTCGCCCGCAGCCCCAAGCTGCGCGCGCGGATGCGTAAGCCCACAGCAACTGGAGCCAGCCTGCTCGGAGCCGGCGGCGGCGGCAAAAACAGCGACAGCGGCAGGATCGCCGCGACAATCACCGCGGCATAGCCGAGCATCGTCGCCTGCCAGCCGAATTGCCCGAGCCCGCGCTCGAACAGCGCTGGCCAGATGATGCCGGCGATATATTGCCCGGACGAAATCAAGGCCACCGCAATGCCGCGCCGCCGGTCGAACCAGCGGCTGACATAGACCACCAGCGGGGCAAAGAGTGCGGCATTGCCGAGGAACCCGATCAGCGCGGCATGGCCCAGAAACAGCGCCCAAGTCCGGCCGGTCGCCGAGACCACAAGGCCCAGCGCCGACATCAAGGCGCCAAACGCGACGACCGGCCGCACCCCGATCCGGTCGGCGATCCAGCCCATCGGGATGCCGCCCATCCCGGTGCCAAGCCAAACGAGGCTTGCGGCCAGAGCAACCGTCGCCCGGTCGGCGCCGAGCGAGGCCCCGATCGGTTTGAGCCCGACCACGACAATCAGCGGCGCGCCGTAGGAGATCGACAGGATCGCGGTCGTGATCGCCGCCGCGATCCAGGACGAGCGGCCTTCGACGCTGTCGGAATAGCGGCCGGCATCGGCGCCCGCACCGCGCTGGGAGGCGCTTGCTTCCGGCCGCTCGACCATGCCGCCTCGCCATTCTCCGAGCCGCCGCATTGCCCAATTTAGCAGCACTGATCGGATTGTGGGCGCAAATCGCTACGGCAAACCGACGCGGCTCGGCGACGCCGTCCGGCCACCCGACCGCTTCAGGCGCGATCAGGCTGGAAGCGGGAGCAGGCGGGGCCTAGAGTTGCTGACGCAACCACAGCCGAGCGAGCCCACCCGATGACCGCCTTCACCTACGATCACATCCATTTGCGCAGCCCCGACGCCGAGCAGACCGCGCGCTGGTACGAGCAGATGTTCGGCGCCGAAATCATCCGCTCGGTGCAGTCAGACGGCAAACCGCGGCTCGACCTCAATCTTGGCGGTGTCGCGGTATTCATCGCCCAGGTCCCGGAGCCGAACGCGGTCGCCGAGCCGCCGGAGCCACCCTATCTCGGGCTCGAACATATCGGCCTGCGGGTCGAGGGCATCGACCGGGTGGTCGCTGAGCTGAAGCAGAAGGGCGCCGAATTCACCGTCGAGCCAAAGACGATTCGCCCCGGCGTGCGCATCGCCTTTCTGCGCGGGCCGCAGAACGTCCACATCGAGTTGCTCGACCGCAACGCCGCCTGACCCGGTAGGCCGCACCCGGTCGACCCCGCCCCGGGGTCGGTAACCTTCGCCGCGCTCGCAACCTAGGCGTGGCCGGCGTCGCTCGACAGCGTCGACAGGTTGATGCCGAGCTTGCCCAGGGCGCGCTGCCATTTGGCGTCGTGATCGGGGGTGAACACGATTTCCGGATCGGCGGCGACGCAGAGCCAGCCATTGGCCTGGATCTCGGCGTCGAGCTGGCCCGGCGCCCACCCGGCATAGCCGAGCGCGAACAGGCTGCGTTGCGGCCCCTGGCCCTTGCCGATGGCGCGCAGGATCTCCAAGGTGGCGGTCACTGAAATATTGTCGGCCACCCGCAGAGTCGCCTCCTCGCGATAATCGTCGGTATGCAGCACGAAACCGCGCTCCGGCTCGACCGGGCCGCCGAAATGTACCGGGCGAGTTTTGGCGAGGCCGCCGGGCTCGATCTCGAGCTGGGCGAACAGCTCGGCCAAGGTCAGCGCGCCCACCACCTTGTTGATGACCAGGCCCATCGCCCCGCCATCGCCGCTATGCGCGCACAGATAGATGACCGAGCGGGCAAAGCGCGGATCGCCCATCTGCGGCATCGCCACCAGCAGCTGGCCCGCGAGCGAATTCACCCGACCCCCCAATGCGGCTCCCCGAGCATGACGCCCGCCTTTTCCAATTCCGCAGCCTATACGCCAATCATAGGGGATTAGTTGCGTGCTCGCGCCCGAAAAACGGCGCTGGCCAGAGCATGCGGCGCCTGTGGTTTGCTCCCCGCCCGGCGCTGTGCTATCGCTCCGGCATCAGGATCTGCGCAGCTCGAACAGCATCGGAGGGATACCCATGACGATCAAGGTTGGCGACAAGCTGCCATCGGTCACGCTGCGGCAGGTCACCGCGGAGGGACCGAAAGAGGTAACCACGGACGAGTTTTTCCGCGGCCGCAAGGTCGTTCTGTTCGCGGTTCCCGGCGCCTTCACCCCGGCCTGCTCGCAGCGCCACTTGCCGGGCTATGTCGACAAGGCGACCGAGATCAGGGGCAAGGGGATCGACGAGGTCGCCTGCGTCGCAGTCAATGATCCCGCGGTCATGGGCGCCTGGGGCAAGAACCAGAAGACCGAGGGCAAGGTGACCATGCTGGCCGACGGCAGCGGCGATTTCGCCCGCGCGCTCGGGCTCGAACTCGACCTCAGCAAGGGTGGGCTCGGGGTGCGCTCGAAGCGCTATTCGATGCTGGTCGACAATGGCGTCGTCAAATCGCTCAATCTCGAGGCCCAGCCCGGCCAGGTCGAGGCCTCCGCCGCCGAGGCGATGCTGAAGGCGCTGGCCTAGGCTTCACTCGGGGGGTCGGCCTGCGCCTGGCCTGCGGTGGAAACGGCCCGCGGCGGCACAGATCGTTAGGTACGCCGAGAGCGGCGGCGACGGATTGCCTCGGGGCTCGCCCGGCCGGCACCGAGCAGCGCGATCGACCCGGGCTCCGGAACCGGAGTGGTGGACGATGTGAGAAAGGTCGGCCCCGAGAAGATCGTATCCTCGCCGCCAAACCATGCGCCGGGGGGACACGCCTCCTAGACTGGTGGGGCGCGTAGCGGCTTCAAGTCGCGGGCGGGGTGAAGGGCGGCCTCGGTTTTGGCTTGCAGCGCCGCAAAATCGAGATCCTCGGCGATCTCGCGAACGACGAGCCCCTCGCCGGTGACGTCAATGACGGCGAGGTCGGTGTAGATTCGGCGCACCGCAGCGGCGGCGGTCAACGGATATTCGCAGCGCCGGCGGATGCGCGGCATGCCGGACTTCGTCGTATGCTCGACCAGCACGCGGATCTCCTTGGCGCCGACGGCCAGGTCCATGGCGCCGCCGACGCCGGGCGGAAAGCCCGGATCGTCGGTCGTCCAATTCGCCAGATCACCATTCTCGGCAACCTCGAAGGCGCCGAGCAGAGCCAGATCGAGGTGGCCGCCGCGGATCATCAGGAACGAGTCGGTGTGGTGCACGTAGCTGCCGCCGGTGACTAGCGTGATCGGCTGCTTTCCGGCGTTGATCAGATCGGGATCCACTTCGTTGGCACCAGGTGCTGGGCCGACGCCCAATATGCCGTTCTCGCTGTGCAGGACGATTTCGCGACCCTGCGGGATGAAGTCCGAAACCAGGGTCGGCAGCCCGATCCCAAGGTTCACATAGGCGCCGTCGACCAGGTCCTGCGCGGCCCGCCAGGCGATTTGGCGACGTTTGAGGGGCATCGGGCTTCTCCTTGGAGCATCAACGGGGCGAGACGGATCGATCATAACAGAATGATCCAGTCCGAACCCGGTCTACAGATCGCGCCTGTACCGAGGGCTTCCTCGGATGTTCTCAATCGTTCTGCCTGCAGCACCTAAGCCCCGGCCACGGTCAGATCATCGACCCGCAAGGTCGGCGCGTCGGTGCCGGCCCTGAATTCGAGGTCGTCGGCGGCGACGAGGCGGGCGAAGATGTCCTTCAAATTGCCGGCGACGGTCATCTCGCTGACCGGAAAGACGATCTCACCCTTGTCGATCCAAAACCCGGCCGCACCCCGGCTGTAATCGCCAGTGACGCCGTTCACTCCGAACCCCATCATCTCGGTCACGTAGAACCCGCTCTCGATATCGGCGATCAGCGCCTGCGGCGTTACCGCGCCGGGCTCGATCCAAACATTGGTGGCCGAAGGCGATGGCGGCGAGGCGGTGCCGCGCGCGGCGTGGCCGGTGGTGTGGAGGCCCAATTGCCGGGCCGAGCGAAGATCCAACAGCCAGGTCGTCAGCACGCCCTTGTCGACGATCGCGCGGCGGTGGTTGGCGATGCCCTCGCCGTCGAACGGCTTCGAGCGCAGCCCGCGCCGACGGTGCGGGTCGTCGATGATGGTGATCGCCTCGGGAAAAATGCGCTGGCCGAGCCGATCCTTCAGAAAGCTGGTGCCGCGGGCGATCGAAGGTCCCGAGATCGCGCCCAGCAGATATGAAATAAAGCTGCGGGCGACGCGCGGGTCGAATACCACCGGAACGCGAGCGGTCGGCATTTTCCTGGCGCCGAGACGACGCACTGCGCGCTCGCCGGCGCTCCTGCCGATCTCAGCCGGGTCGCGCAGATCGGCGGCATAAACCGCGCTCGAATAATCGTAGTCGCGCTCCATGCCGGTGCCCTCGCCGCCGATTACCGAGGCGCTGACCCCATAACTCGACCCGCGATACGTGCCGGCAAAGCCATTCGAGGCGACGAGGGCGATCTCCGAGCGGCCCCAGCCGGCCTCGGCACCCTCGGAATTGGTCACGCCTTTGACCGCCAGTGCCGCCTCCTCGGCGGCGCGCGCCCGCTCGATCAATATCTCGGCGCTCGGCTCCTGCGCGTCGAAGGTATCGAGCGCCGGCCATTGCCGGGCGATCTCGCTGGGCTCGGCAAGGCCGCAATAGGGGTCTTCGGGCACCGCTTTGGCCATCGCCACCGCGCGCGCGACGAGTTCATCGAGCGCCGCTGACGACCGGTCGCTCGACGACACGATCGCCTGCTGTCGGCCGATAAAGACCCGCAGCCCGAGATCGTGGCCCTCGGAGCGTTCGAGCTTCTCGGTCTTGCCGAGCCGGCGGCCGTGCGACAACGAGACGCCCTCGAACAGCACCGCATCGGCAGCGTCGGCCCCGGCACGCTGCGCCCGACCGATCAGGTCGTGCAGCAGATCGATCGCATTTTCGCAGTTTTCTGTCATCGCAGCTCCGAGGGACATTCATTGATAGATAATCGCTTCATTTCGTCTCCTTAATACGTACATAGCTGGGCATTGCTGCAATACCTCCCGGTACGTGAAGCTTAACGCCGAACTGGAGATACGGAGAGCGATCGTAGTGCTCCTTCGTCTCGAACATAACGTAACCGTCAGGATCCCACAAAGCTCCCGGAAATTTCGTTAAGCATTCGTAGAAATCTCCAGTTTCACGGTAGCGTGACTGCTTCGCACCGATACTATATTTGCGACTTAGAACGCGCCCGTAGACCCTTTGCCCTGTCATCTTCAATGTCCTTTTTCGTCCGTTTCGTTTATTTCCAGATGGGCTTGCCGCTGCCCGGCAGCCCATAGCTCGCCCATTTGCGGGTCACCTCGGCAACGATGGCGTCGCTCATGCGGATCGGGCGGCCCCACTCGCGCCGCGTCTCGGGCGGCATTTTGCCGGTGGCGTCGAGCCCGATCTTGCCCCCGAGACCTGATTCCGGCGAGGCAAAGTCGAGATAGTCGATCGGCGTGTGGTCGACCAGGGTCACGTCGCGCACCGGGTCCATGCGGGTCGAGACCGCCCACATCACGTCCTTCCAATTACGCGCGTCAATGTCGTCGTCGACCACAATGACGAACTTCGTGTACATGAACTGGCGCAGGAACGACCAGATCCCCATCATCACCCGCTTGGCGTGGCCGGGATAAGACTTCCTGATCGCCACCACCGCGATGCGGTAGGAGCAGCCCTCGGGCGGCAGCCAGAAATCGACGATCTCGGGAAATTGCTGCTGCAATAGCGGGATGAACACCTCGTTCAGCGCTTCGCCTAGAATCGATGGTTCGTCGGGCGGCCGGCCGGTGAAGGTCGAGAGATAAATCGGGCTCGCCCGCATCGTGATCGCCGACAGGCGAAACACCGGGAAGCGCTCGACCGAATTGTAATAGCCAGTGTGGTCGCCATAGGGGCCTTCGTCGCCGTATTCGTCGAGTGCGACATGGCCTTCGAGCACGATCTCGGCCTGCGCCGGCACCTTCAAGGGAATGGTCTTGCAATCGACCAACTCCACCTTGCGGCCGCGCAATAGCCCGGCGAACTGATATTCCGAGAGGGTGTCGGGCACCGGGGTCACGGCGGCGAGGATGGTGCCGGGATCGGCGCCGATCACCGCCGCGGCCGGCAGCGGCTCGGCCCGCTCGGCGGTCCAGCGCTGATGGTGCTGCGCCCCGCCGCGATGCTTAAGCCAGCGCATCAAGGTGGTGTCGCGGCCGGTCACCTGCATCCGGTAGATGCCGAGATTGAAGCCGTCCTCGCGTCGCGCGCCCGGCCCTTTGGTCACCACCAGCGGCCAGGTGATCAGTGGCGCCGGCTCGCCAGGCCAGCAGGTCTGCACCGGCAACGCGCCGAGATCGATCTCGCTGCCGCGCAAAATCACTTCCTGGCACGGCGCCGAGCCCACGGTGCGCGGCCGCATCGCCATGACGGTGCGCAACAACGGCAACAGATCGAGCGCCTCGCGCCAGCCACCGGGCGGCTCCGGCTGCTTCAGGAAGGCCAGGGTCCGGCCAATCTCGCGCAATTCCCCAGGCTCGCGGTCCATGCCCCAGGCAACTCGTTCGACGGTGCCGAACAAATTGACCAGGACCGGCATCGGATACCTCGCGCCGGTGGCGCGGACGACATTCTCGAACAATGCCGCCGGCCCGCCTTCGGCCAATAGGCGCGTCTGGATCTCGGTCATCTCGAGATCGGGCGAGATCGGCGCTCCGACCCGCGTGAGCCGCCCGCTCGCTTCGAGCCGGTCGATAAACTCGCGCAGGCTGGAATAAGGCATGCCCGGCTATATGGGTGCGGCGCCCTTGGATGGCGAGCGCGGGTCAGCGGGCCAGCGACGGATTGACGGTCTCACCACGGACCGGGCGCAAGGCGAACAGCGAGGCGAAGGCGGCGAGGCACAGCCCGGCCGACCACCACACCGCCTCGACCCCGAACCGGTTGAGCAGGATCCCGAACAGGAACGGCGAGGCCGACTGCAGCACTCGGGCCGGCGCCGACAGCAGCCCGCTGCGCAGCCCGTAGCCGCGCGGGCCGAACAGGGCCAGCGGCAAGGTGCCCTTGGCGATCGTGATCATGCCGTTGCCGGCGCCGTGCAACAGCGCGAACGCGACGATGCCCGGAGCGCCAAACATGACCAGAAACGCGGCGCCGACCGGGTGCAGCACCGAGGCGATCCGCGCCGAGGTGACCGGATGGAACGAGCGCAACAGCCCGAACTCGACGAGGCGTGCACCAACCTGGGCCGGGCCGACCAACGCCGCCGCCGCGATCGCCGCGGTCGTCGATGCTCCGGCCAGGCGCAGCAAGCCCGGCAGATGCGCCGCCATCGCCCCTTGAACGAACCAGGTAGCGGCAAAGAAGAAGGCCAGAATCGGCATCGCCCCGCGCGGCGGCTCGAGCTGCGGCAACTCGGCCCCAAGCTGCGGCGCGGCGGCCGGCAGGCCATGGCGCGGGATCGCCAGCCAGTTGACCGGCGTGGCCACCAGGATATTCAGCCCGGCCCAAATCAGGCACGCGGCGCGCCAGCCCCATTCGTGCAGAAAGAGAGCGCTCGCCGGCCAGCCGATCGTGCTGGCGAATCCGGCGATCAGGGTGATCCCGGTGATCGCGCTGCGCGCGTCGCGGCCATAGAGCCAAGTCAACGCGGCAAAGGCTGGGTCGTAGAGACCCATGCCGATGCCGAGACCGAGCACCACCCAGGCGATGGCAAGCCCGGCAGGCCCGTGCGCGGCGGCGAGGATCGTCAGGCCGGCGGCAATGATCAGGTTCGAGGCGGCAAGCATCGGGCGCCCGCCATGGCGGTCGATCAGCCGGCCGACCGAGGGGCCGACCACCGCCGACAGCAGCAAAGCCATCGAAAAAAAGCCGAAGAACAGGTCGCTCGACAAGTGCAGGGTCTTGGCGATCGGCGCGCCGAGAATGGCCGGCATGTAATAGCTCGACGCCCAGGCGATGGTCTGGGTGCTGCCGATCGCGGCCACGACGACGGTCCGGCCAGCCTTCACCTGACTTGGGCCGCGGTTGAGCCGGTGCCGGTCGCGGGGTGGCCCGCACGGCGTCCCCCGGCGGTCACTCTATCAATGCGAAATCGGAGCATTGCCCGGTTGTAGCCTGCCGTTCGCGTGGTTCCAACCAGGATCGAGCCGATACAGCGGTCGCGCGCGACCGGTGGGAACCCTCCGGCCTGCGCTCAATAATCGTATCTGTAGTTGAGCCCGATGCCGGTACCGCCGTTCTGGCCGGCCTCGGTATCGACCGTCAGGTGGTGACCGACATCGACCTCGACAGTGACCTTGCTGGTCGGCGGCGACACCCCCTGGGTCACCCCGACCGAAACCCCCGGCGCGAGATACTTTCCGGCGCTGAGCGCGGTGGCGCTCGAGGCCGACGGGTTGACCACGCTTGGGTTGAGGATCGGGCTCGCCGCCCCGGCCGGACCCTGGCCGATCCCAAGCCAGTCGAGACCGAGCTTGCCGCGCAGCCGATCGAGCACGCCCGGACCGCCGCCGGCCAGCGTGGCGGCGGCCGCGGCCAGCTGCAGCCCCTGCCCGGCGGTGATCTGCCCGACACCCTGGTTGAACAATATTCGCGACAGGATTTCGTCCTGCGGCAGCGGCGGGGTCGAGGCCAGGGTGATCTTTGGCGACGAGGCGTAGCCGGTGATGATCACCTGCGCGGTGATGTCGGAGGCGCTCGCCTCGGCGACGATGTCGAGAGCCGGATCGAGCTTGGCGCTGCCGTCGAAGGTGATCGCCCCGCGCGTCAGGCGAAAGCTCTTGCCCAAGAGATCGACGCTGCCGCGGCTGGCCAGCAGCACTCCGGCGATGCGCGGGGCGGCGCTGGTACCGGTGATCTCGAGCCGGCCGCGCCAGTCGCTATTGAGGCCGTGACCGCGCACGAAGACCTGGCCCGGCATCGCAATCGCGATATCGAGCGCGGCCGAAAACGCCGGTGCCGACGGCGCGGCCGGCGCCGAGAGTGTTCCGGTTCTGCCGCCGATCTCGGTGACGTGCAGGACGACGACGCTCGGCGGCAGGCTGTCCGGCAGATTGATGTCGGCACCGTCGATGGTCAGCAGGGCGGTCACCTTCGGCGCTGCCAGCGGACCGGCGACCGAGACCGTGCCGCTCGCCGTCGCCAGCACCTCGTCGCGCGCCGCCAGCCGGAAATTGGCGAGGCTCGCCGACAACTCCGCGCGCGGCCCCGACGCCCCGCCCAGCACCAAGCTGCCTTGCGCCTTCAGCGAGCCCGCGGCGCCGTCGCCGGCAGTCAGCGAGGCCAGCCTGAAACGGTCGCGGTCGCCGACCAGATCGGCGCGCAGATTGGTCAGCACCGCACCGGTCGCAAAATTTTCATAGCGTGCCCCGGTCAGCTGCACCTGGCCGCTCGCCGCCGGCGCGGCGACTGTGCCGCCGACCGCGACGTCGGCCGCGAAACGGCCGCTGACACGGTCTTCGCCGAGCGGCAATAGATCGGCGAGATGGCTGATCTCGCCGCCGCCTTGGAGCCGCAGCGAAAGGGCACCCTGCGGTGGGATCGAAATGCCGATGGGCGCGCGGGTCAGCATTAGCGGCAGGGCGCCGGCAAACGAGATCCGGTCGCCTGAGAGCCCGGTCACCCGGCCTTGCAGGTCGACGGTCCGGCCGTTCCAGTCGCCGGCAACACTGAGCCCGAGCGGCGGCGCCTGCACGGCCTTTGACAGGGCGAGCGACAGCCCCCACGCATCGGCGACGATATGCCCGCGCGGCGAGTCGAGGGTCCCGCTGAGCCTTGCGGCAAGCGACAGGGCGCCGTGCACATCGGGATAGCCGGCGAGCCGCGCAGCAGTCGCGAGCGGCAGATCGGCGGCATTCAGTGAGAGCGACAGGGCGGCCCCGTTGATTGCGCCGCTGCCGACGACCCGGCCGGCACCGAGCCGCAGATCGAGGCCGGAAAGGGCAACATCAGCGCCGCGACGCGACAGCTCGAGCGGCCGGGCCAGCAGGATCCGATCATTGCCGAGCGATCCGGCGAGACGGGTCAGCCGCAGCTCGGCGCCGCCCGGTGCCAGACCAGCTTCGCCGGCGAGGTTTACCGTCAGCGGCCGGCCCTCGGCATTTGCGGCAAACAGCAGGTGGCCAGGGCGTGGGCTGGAAAAGTTTAGTGCGGCATCGGCAAAATTCGCGGGGCCGAGATGCGCCGCGCTCAGCGCCAGCCGTCCCGTGGCCGATGGCAGGCGCGTGATATCGGCGACACGCGCGCCGAGAGCGAGCCGGCCGATGGCGATGCGCGACGACCCGGCGCCGGCGACGAGCCGCGTCGCAGCAACCGAGAGATCGAGCCCCTGTCCGCCCCGTTGCGCATCAAAATTGGCGCGCAGATCGAGGCTGCCAGCGAGCGGCCGCCCAGCCAACCCCGACCAGCGCGACAGATCGGGCAAGCGCGCGGCCAACATGCCTTGCGTCAAGCCGCTCGCGAGCGCCACCCGCAGATTGCCCTCGATCGTGCTGTCCGCCGCCTGCACCCGCAGATGCGAGACCGCAAGCTCGGAATTCCCGTCGAGCGCGGCCGTCAGCGCCAGAGTGCCGTCGAGGCCGAGCGCGCGAAAGCTGCCATCGATCGCCGCCGTGCGCTGTGACAGATCGGCGATCTCTCCGGAGAGCCGCACGCGTTCGATCGCCGCGCTGCCGGCGGCGATGTCGCGACCCTCGACGTCGCTGTGCAGCCGCAGCCGATCGAGCGGCCCTCGCGCCTCGATCCGGGCCGAGACCGTGCCGGCGAGTTTGGCGCCGAGCGCCGCGCCGAGCGGCTTCAGCTGCGGCACGTCGAGGCGCAACGCCGCAGCCAAAAAATCGGCAGCCGGATCGAATTGCGCATGGCCGGTGAGCTTGGCGGCGGCGCTTGTCAGCGCGACATGATCGAGCGCGATGGCGCCGGCGGGAGTGCGCCGAACAGCACCGGCGAACCTCGCTTTGCCGCCGATCAAAGCGTCGAGTGCCGCGATTCCGGTGTGAATTCCCGCCGCTGAGCCGGTAAAATCGACCTCGCCATAGGTTGCGCGGCCCGCGATCGCCAGGTGGCCCGAGCCGATTACAGCAAGGCCGCCGCCCTGGGCGCTGATTTGGCGGAGATCGACGGCGTGCGCGGTGCGGTCGGCGGTGGCGGCGAGCGACCAATCGATCTGGCGTCCGAGCCGCTCTGCCAGCGCGCCGGCCTGGGCGATAGCGAGCCCGTCGATCCGGCCGTTTGCCGAAACCGCGATGCGGCTCGCGGGGTCCGCGAGCGAGCCGGTCGGGTGCGCCGCGACACGGACCACGACGCGCTTTGCCGCGGTATTGGCGCTGCCGATCCCGGTTGCCGTCAAATCCGCGGTGACGACAGGGTGATCCTGATTACCGGTCACCCCGATGTTCAGGCTCGCCGCGCCCTGGAGCGGAGCACCGGCGATCCCCGACAGCAGCGCGAGCTTCGGCAGCTTCGCGCGCAGATGCCCCGCGATCGACCGATTGGCTCCGCCAAAGGCAGCGTCGCCCGTCAGGGTCCCGGCGGCGAGGTCGAGCGACAGATGGTTTACGACGATCCGCCGGCCGAACCTCGCGCTGAGCGAAAAGCCTGCTCTGCCGCCGACTGGCGAGGCCAGGTCCGGCGGCAGCAACGACGCCACCGCCGCTGTTCCGGTCAGGCCGAGAACGGTCGCAGAGCCGACTCCGAGCGCGACGTTGGCGTCGAGCCTGGCGCGCCCGTCGGCCGAAACGGTCAGCCGGCCATGCCAATCGGCGACCAGTCCGCGGCCGTCGAGCGCCAACGTCAGCGGCAACCGATCCGTGCGGCCGAGCCAGTGATCGAGCAGCATCCCGGTCGGCTCGCTGGCGTGAAGCCGCAAGCCTAGTCGCGGACGGGTTCCGGCCAGCGACATCCGCAAGGCGAGCTTTCCCGGGATGCCGTCGGTGCGGTGCAGATCAAGCTTGGCCCGCGCAGTCGCGCCGGTGATCTCGCCGCCGCCGGCGATCGTCGCGACGACGCTCTCGCCCAGAACCGCTGGCGCCAGCGCCAAGCGGGCGATGGTGAGCCGGTCGAGAACTAGGGCCAGCGGCAGGTGCGGAACGCGGAGGTATTCGGAGAGCGGCGCCGAGGCCGCGGTTGACGGTCGGGCCATGTCGACCTCGGCGATCGCCAGCCTCGGAATGTGCATCTCACCGGCGAAAAGATCAGCCGGGGCGAGATCGAGGGCTACTCCGTGCAGGGTCAGGTAGACGCCGCTGGCGTCGGCGATGGCGATGCGATTGATTTTGACATGGAAAGGCAGGAATCCGCGTAGCCCGGCGATCGACACGACAAAATCGGGCTTGCTCGCCGACCGCGCGATGACGCCGGCCAGCCAGCCCTGCGCCGCTCGGGTTTGCAGCAGCCCGAACCCGCCGAGTACCAGCAGGATCACGGCGGCGCAGGCGATGGCGAACCAGCGGACTGCAACCCGCATCAGAACGCCTCGCCGAGGCTGACATAGACCTGGACCCAGGAATCGGCGCTGCGTTTGTAGAGCGGGGTCGCCAGATCGAGCCGCAGAGGCCCGAACGGGGTGTAGTAGCGCAGCCCCAGCCCGACCCCATACAACAGGCGCTGGCCGAATTGCGGCAGGCTCGTTTCGTAATAGCTGCCGGCATCGACAAACGGGACCACGCCGATCGTATCGGTGACCTTGATGCGCGCCTCGAAATTCATCACCAGGCTCGATTTCCCGCCGATCGGCTGGTTGTTAGGGGCGAGCGGCCCGGCCAGCTGATAGCCGTAGGGGCGAATCGTCCCGCCGCCGCCGACGTAGATGCGCTGGTCGGCCGGGAGCTGCAACAGCGAGGCGCCATCGAGCGAACCGAGCGCCACCCGGCCAGCGAGGATCGTGCGCTTCTCGGCGCCGATTGGCCAATAGGTGCTGGCCGATAGCAGATTGGTCACGAAGTTCAGGTTCGGGCTCGAAAAGGTATGGGCCGGGGTGACCGAGAGCTGGGCCCGCCAGCCACGGCTCGGGCTCAACAGATTGTCGGTGGTGTCGAGCTTTAGATAGGCCGGCACCCCAACCAGCGTGTAGCGCTGGGTGTGCTGGGCCGAAGTGAGCGTCGACAAATCGGCAAGTTCTTCGACATTGGCCTTCTCGCCCTCGAGCAGCACCCCGCCGGTCACCCGGCGGCTGAAACGGCGTTCGAGTCCGGCGGTGGCGAGCGCGCGGCGGCTGTGATAGGCCGATGGCGTCTCGTCGGCGATCTCGGCAGTCGCCAGAAGATCCTGATCGGTCGCGAGCGCATCCGGACGGCGGAAATTAGCGTTGATGCCGTAGACCTGCTGACCGCCGGTGGCCGACAGCTTTAGGTATTCGGCATTGCCGAACAGGTTGCGGTTTTCCCAGAAGATGCGGGCGGCAGCCCCCTGGCTGGTGTTATAACCGAGCCCGGCGCCGATCGTGCGGTGCGGGCGTTCGGTGGCGTCGATCGCCATCAGCGCGCTTCCCGGCCGCTTGGGATCCGGCTGCGGCGTGATCCGCACCGTGCTGAAGAGGCCGCTCTCAATGAGCCCGCGTCGCGTCGCGTCGACCTTCGCCGCATTGTAAGCCGCGCCGTGCCGCCAGAGCAGCCGGCGCTCGACATATCCGGGATTAAGCGTCTTCAGGCCCTTGATCGCGACGCCGCCAAAGCGCATAGCGGGACCGGGAGAGAATTTGTAGGTCACCGCCATCGTGTGGCTGCGGCGATCGATCACGACCCGGCGGCTGTCGAGCTTGGCAAAGGGATGGCCGCTGTCACCCAATGCGGTCAACAGCGACGCCTGAGCCGCCAGCACCGGGGCGGTGCGCGCCGGGTCGCCCGGCTTCAGCGGCAGCGGCGCCGCCGCGGGCGGGATCGCCAGAGGCCGATCGTCGGGGCCGAGCACGACGAGGGAAGCGACCCGGTAGAGCGGCCCCGGAGCGACCTTGACGGTAACCTTCTGCGGCTTGGTAGCGGCATCGATCCGATAGTCGAACCGCGCGTCCCAGTAGCCGAGGCTGTGCGCGGCATCAGCGAGTTGGGCGATATCGCGGTCGGCGCGACGCCTCAGCGCCTCCTCGGAGGCAGGCTTCCGATCTTCGAGAGTCTTGAGGTCGGAAACCTTGTCGAGCAGATCGGCGAGATCACCGCTGGCGCCGACGATAGTCGTCCGGTAGCGGATGTCTGCATGGCCGGGGGTTGCCGGAACGAGGGCTGCGGCCAACGCCAGCATCGCCAGGTTGCGCCTGACCCGCGTCGATCCCCGGGCGAACGCCCCACCACGGGGCCGCACCGGGTCTGGCTTACCCGCTGTGGCGTGCCGCCGCTGCCTCTACCTTCCGTTTCAGCCGGCGGATCTCCGGCGCCAGCTTGCGGTTGGGCGTGTTGCGCAAAAAGGCGTCGATCCCGCCCTTGTGCTCGATTGTACGGATCGCCGCTGCGGTAATCCGCATGCGGATCGGCCCCAGCACGTCCGAGAGCAGCGAAATCTGCTGCAGATTGGGCAGAAATCGGCGCTTGGTCTTGTTATTGGCGTGACTGACATTGTGCCCGACCTGGACACCCTTGCCGGTGATTGCGCATCTGCGCGCCATGCCGTACCTCGACCAAACAAAGCTGGTGGACTTAGGGGGTCGCTCGCCTGCGCCCGCGGGCCGGTCTTCTACGATGCTTCGGCGCCCGGCGTCAATAATCGAGACGGTCGGCGGCGCATATCGAGGTCGGCTGCCGGCAAAGCCGCTCGACAGCATCGAGCAGCAGCGCAAAAATGCCGCTCGCGGGGGAGAAACGCCGATGACCACAGGTAAAACCAGTCCCTACGAAATGGCGCTGGACAAGAACCCGGCCAATTTCGTGCCATTGAGCCCGATCGGCTTCCTGGTGCGCAGCGCCGCCGTCTATGCCGACCATCCGGCAATCGTCTACGGGACGCGCCGCCATGGCTGGCGCGAGACGCTCGAACGCTGCCGCCGGCTGGCCGGCGCGCTGGCGGCGGCTGGCGTTGGTCGCGGCGACACCGTGGCGGTGATCGCACCCAACATCCCCGAAATGTTCGAAGCGCATTTCGGCGTGCCGATGGCCGGCGCGGTGCTGAACGCGCTCAACATCCGGCTCGACCCGGAAACGATCGCCTTTATCCTCCGCCACGGCGAGGCAAAGGTGTTGATCACCGACGCCGAATTCGCCCCGGTGGTCAAGGAGGCGCTGGCCCGGCTGGAGCGTAAACCGCTGGTGGTCGACATCCTCGACCCGGCGGGACCCGGCGGCGAGCGCCTCGGCAAGATCGATTACGAAGCCTTTCTCGCCAATGGCGACCCGCAGTTCGCGGCAATCACCCCGGCCGACGAATGGGACGCGATCGCGCTCAACTACACCTCGGGCACCACCGGCAATCCCAAGGGTGTGGTCTATCACCATCGCGGCGCCTATTTGAACGCGCTCGGCAACATCCTGGTCTGGGGACTGCGCCAGCACCCGGTCTATCTGTGGACCCTGCCGATGTTCCACTGCAACGGGTGGTGCTTTCCGTGGACGATCACCGCCTTGGCCGGAACCCATGTCTGCCTGCGCCGGGTCGAGGCCGGCGCGATCTATGAAACGATCGCGCGCGAGGGGGTTACGCATCTCTGCGGCGCGCCGGTGGTGATGAACATGCTGCTGAACCCCGGGCCGGAGTTGACCGGCTCGCTCGACCGGCGGGTCGAAATGATGACCGCTGGGGCATCGCCGCCAGCCGCGGTGATCGAGGGCATGGAACGGATCGGCTTTCACATCACCCATGTCTATGGCCTGACCGAAGTTTACGGTCCGGCCACCGTATGCGCCTGGCACGGTGAGTGGGACGAACTGCCGACCGAGGAGCGCTCGCGGCTGAAGGCACGGCAGGGGGTCAACTACCCGGTGCTCGACGGGTTGATGGTCGCCGACCCGGCGAGCCTGGCGCCCGTCCCGGCCGATGGTGCGGCGATGGGCGAAATCCTGATGCGCGGCAACATCGTCATGAAGGGCTACCTGAAGAACCCGCAAGCCACCGAGGAGGCCTTTGCCGGCGGCTGGTTTCACACCGGCGATCTGGGTGTCGTTCATCCCGACGGCTACATCGAATTAAAGGATCGCTCGAAGGACATCATCATCTCCGGCGGCGAGAACATCTCGACGGTCGAGGTCGAGAGCGCACTCTACCGCCATCCGGCGGTGCTCGAAGCCGCGGTCGTCGCCCGCCCCGACCCGATGTGGGGCGAGACCCCGTGCGCCTTTGTCGATTTGAAGCCCGAGGCCGCCGCCAGCGCCGACGACATCATCGCCTTCTGCCGCGAGCACCTCGCCCGGTTCAAAGCGCCGCGCACCGTGATCTTTGGCCCGCTACCCAAGACCTCGACCGGCAAAATCCAGAAATTCCTCTTGCGCGAGCGCGCCAAGACCGGCGCCTGACGCCCGTTAGGGCCGCCGGACGACCCACGGCGGCGGCGGGGTAAATCAGCCTATCTCGATGTGCCGTAGCGAAAGGTCTCGTCGGCCGACCCGCCCACCCGCACCGAGGTGTTGGTGCCCGGGATCAGGAACGAGCGCGGAAAGTTCCCGCCCGAAGATGGCGGGTACGGCGCCGCCGTGGAGTGAATGTCGGGCTCGGCGACGCCCCCCGGCACCGGCGGCCCCAGCCGCTGCGGCTGCGCGAGCTGATCGATCCGCTGCTGAAGCAGCTGCTGATTGGCGCGAAGGTTCGACAGTTCATCGGCCTTCCCCGTGGAAAGGCCTGTCAGCAGGACGATGGCAGCAGTCAGGCCGCCGATCGCCGCGAGCCTAACGCAATGCAGCGTTTGGGGCACGGCTCCAACTGCTGCGACGCCAACTCGCTGATCGCGCGCCGATCCGAACGCGGCACCCATCCGATCGAACCGCGTTAATGGGTCTCGAGCTGGAAAATTTCGTCCTTTATGCGGAGCTTTTGTCGCTTCAGATCGGAGATCGCGTCGTCATTCGGAAGCGGACGGCGGTTCTCTTCATCGATGGCGCGTTCGAGTGCCGCGTGCTTTTCTCTCAGCGCCTCGATGCGATCCTGCAGCGACATGCTAAATCCTCCTCACCCACTCAATGACCGCGCACGATGGTAACGCCGGGGCCCAGGGTCCGGCCAGAGCCACACGCTTCCCGATGACCAAAATATGTCAAGACCGCAAATTTCAAAGAGGCCGCGATGGGAGAAATATCTGCGATTCCGCGACTGGTGGTCGGGATCAGCGGTGCATCCGGAGTCATCTATGGCGCGCGACTCCTGGAGCTGCTGCGGCCTTTGCCGGTCGAGACACATCTCGTCATCAGCCGGGCGGCCGAGGTCACCCTGGCGCTCGAAACCGAACTAAAGCCGGCCGCGGTGCGCGCCCGCGCCGATGTGGTGCATGCGGTCGGCGACATGGCGGCGCCGATCTCGTCAGGCTCGTTTCGCACGCTCGGGATGGTCGTCGCGCCATGCTCGATCCGCAGTATGGCCGAGATCGCCAGCGGTGCGACCACGACCCTACTGACCCGTGCGGCCGACGTGGTGTTGAAGGAGCGCCGGCGGCTGGTTCTGATGGTGCGGGAAACCCCGCTCCATACCGGCCATCTGCGCACCCTGACCGCACTTTCGGAAATGGGTGCGGTTATCGCCCCGCCGGTCCCCGCCTTTTACGCCAAGCCGACCACCATCGCCGAGATGGTCGATCAGACTCTCGGCCGTATTCTCGACCTGTTCGGCCTCGATACCGGGACGGTCAGGCGCTGGGGCGAACCCTGAGACCGCCGATCGCAACGATCGGCTGCGGCACTGGCCGCGCCCGCAACAGCCACGCTCTGCCGGGGCTCGATAAAAGAGCTGGGCAAGATCGCGGATCGGGGTCAAGCTTGGCAAATTCCCTTGTGGTCCATGCCAGTAGGGCGCGGGTGAATAAAGTGACGACATTCGCAGACGATGGCGCGCTCTATCGATGCCGTGCGTGCGTCGCGGCGCGCCCGCGCTAGACCATCGGGTAGGCTCTTGGCGGCGGAAATCTTGCCCGGCGGCACAGTTATGGCGCCCTCGATTTCGGCCGTCCCGCGTTATGAATGCTCAGCTTGCGGGCGGGCCTGGGCTGCGGACCGGCCGCGCTGGCGGTGCGATTGCGGCAGCCATTTCGATCTCTCGCTCGGGAGCGGGCTGAGGCGCGGCCGGATCGCCACGGCAGACGCCTCGTTGTGGCGCTATGCAGTGGCACTGGCGCTGCGCGAGCCGCCGCGGGTAACCCTGGGCGAAGGCTGGACCGCGCTGGTGCGCCGCGACTGGCAGGGCGTACCAGTATGGTTCAAGCTCGAATTGCAAATGCCGACCGGCTCGTTCAAGGACCGCGGCAGCGCAGTCATGATCAACCATCTCCTGGAAGTCGGGGTCGGACCGATCCACGAGGATTCCTCGGGCAATGCCGGCGCCTCGATCGCGACCTATGCGGCCGCCGCCGGCATTCCCTGCCGGGTCTACGTCCCGGCCGCGGCACCCCGCGCCAAACTCGTGCAGATCGCCGCCGCCGGGGCCGAGATCCGCGCGATTGCCGGCACCCGCGAGGCGGTCGGCGAGGCGGCGCGCACCGCCGCCGCGACAAGCTTCTACGCCAGCCACAACTGGCATCCCTATTTCATCGAGGGCACCAAGACGCTCGCTTTCGAGCTGTGGGAGCAGTTGGGCTTTCGCCTCCCCGACAACATCCTGGTGCCGACTGGCTACGGCAGCAATATCCTCGGTCTCGATCGCGGTTTCGACGAGCTCGAACGCGCTGGCGAAATCGCGGCGCGGCCGCGGCTCTATGCCGTGCAGGCGCAGAATTGCGCGGCCTTGGCAGCCGCCTGGACGGCAGGCGCCGACGGGTTCGTGCCGTTCGCCTCGACCCCGACGATGGCCGACGGCATTGCCACGATGCGGCCGGTGCGCACCGCCGAAGTGCTGCGCGCGTTGCGCCGCTCGCGGGGCGGCGTCGTCGCCATCGGTGAAGACGACATCGTGCCGGCGCTTAGCGCCTTCGGCCGCCTCGGGCTATTTGTCGAGCCAACCGCCGCCACCGCCGGCGCGGCGCTGACCCGGCTGCTGCGCGACGGAACGATCCTGCCCAGCCAGACGACGGTGGCGGTGCTGACCGGCCACGGCCTCAAAGCCGCCGAGCGCATCGGCGAGGCTCTCGGGCTCGCCCCGGAAACCGCCGCGCAATAGGCGGGCGGGCGGCGGCATCGCAGCCGGATCGCTTGGACTGCAGCCGCGACCGGCGACTCACGCCTCGCGGTGGCCGCAATCGAGGATGCGGGCCGGGCCCTCAACCTCCGATTCCAGAACCCTGACGCTCCATTCTCTAACTCGGCCGCCATTATTCGAATATTTCTGATTGACCTCGGCAACCGCCAATTCTCTTGCCTGCTGTTCGTTCTCGGCGATCAGCGTGGTAAAATATATGTCTTCGCCCAAGGACCTGGTGCAGCTGAACCGGTTCATGTTTCGACCCTCCATGGCGCGCAGCCGGAGGCAGCAAAGCAACCGATCGGGAGCGACAGGTCAAGCGCGGTCGGCCGGTCGCCGAGCCCGGCGGCGCGCCGCCGGGCCAGCCCAAGTCGCACGGGAGCAGAGCCGGAACCGGCTTCACAGCGGCCGGCTTCGTGTGTAGGGTTGCCCGTTTGTCTCCTACACCTCCGGGAACGCTATGCCTTTCCTTGCCGATCGCCTTGCCCGCGTCAAACCCTCGCCGACGATGGCGATCACCGCGCTTGCCACCGAGTTGAAGGCGGCCGGGCGCGACATCGTCAGCCTGTCAGTGGGCGAGCCCGATTTCGATACCCCGCCCAACATCCAGGAAGCGGCGATCGCGGCAATGCGGCGCGGCGAAACCCGGTACACCACCTTCGACGGCTCGATCGAACTGAAGCGCGCGGTCTGCGCCAAGTTCAAACGTGAAAACAATCTCGATTACGAGACCTCGCAGATCACGATCAGCGCGGGCGGCAAGCAGGTGCTGTACAACGCCATGGTCGCCACCCTCAACCCGGGTGACGAAGTTGTGATCCCGGCGCCGTTCTGGGTCTCCTACCCGGAAATGGTGCTGCTGTCCGACGGCACTCCGGTGCCGGTGCCGTGCCCGCAGAACAACAGCTTCAAATTGCGCCCGGAGGATCTCGAAGCGGCGATCACGCCCCGGACAAAGTGGCTGATCCTGAACTCGCCGTCGAACCCGACCGGCAGCGCCTATACCGCGGCAGAGTTGCGCGGCGTCGCCGAGGTGCTGTTGCGCCACCCGCAGGTTTGGGTCATGACCGACGACATGTACGAGCATGTCATATATGACGATTTTGATTATCGCACGATCGCCGAGGTTGAGCCGCGCCTATACGAGCGCACCCTGACCGTCAACGGCGTTTCGAAGGCCTATTGCATGACTGGCTGGCGCATCGGCTATGGCGGCGGACCCAAGGCCTTGATCAAGGCGATGGGCGCGATCCAGTCGAACTCGACCGCCAACCCGTGCTCGATCAGCCAGGCGGCGGCGATCGAGGCGCTGAACGGGCCGCAGGATTTCATCCCGGTGCACAATCAGAGCTTCAAGGAGCGGCGCGACCTCGTGGTCGACATGCTGAACCGCATCCCCGGCCTGTTCTGCCCGCGGCCCGAGGGGGCGTTTTACGTCTACCCGTCCTGCGCCGGGGTGATCGGCAAGCGCTCCCCTGACGGCAATATCATCGCCAGTGACGGGGATTTCGCGCGCTACTTGCTGGAGGCAACCGGGGTCGCGGTGGTGCATGGCGAGGCATTCGGCCTGTCGCCGCATTTCCGCATCTCCTACGCCGCCTCGCTCGAGGTGTTACGCGACGCCTGCACCCGCATCGAGCAGGCGTGCCGCGCGCTCCAGGCCTAAGCATCGCGACCGCCCCGGCCGGGACCGGCATCCGCCAGATTTCGGTTGCGTTACAGCACGCAGCCGCGCCAGATTGGCCGACATAGTAGGCGCCGCGGGGTGCTGACCAGCCCCAGCGCCTGACAAGATCGGCTGGAGGCGCCTCCCATGGCCAATACGTCTGCAAACGGACCTGCGGCGCCGCGTTGCGCCGCTCTGATCGGCCCCTATCTGTCGGGCAAGACGACGCTCCTCGAAGCCCTGCTGTTTGCCGCCGGGACGAGCGGCCGGCGCGGCAGCGTGCGCGACGGCAACGCAGTCGGCGACCATGCGCCCGAGGCCCGCGCCCGGCAGATGTCGACCGAGCTCAATGTCGCCGCCACCAGCTTTCTCGGCGACCCATGGACGATCCTCGATTGCCCGGGCTCGGTCGAGCTCCTCTATGAGGCGCAAGCGGCATTGCTGGCCAGCGACGTCGCCGTGGTCGTGGTCGAGCCCGAGGTCGAACGGGCGCTGACGATCAGCGCGCTGCTGCGTTTTCTCGACCAGCACCAGATCCCGCACATGATTTTCATCAACAAGATGGACACTGCGAATGCGCGGGTGCGCGACGTGCTGGCGGCGTTGCAATCGGTGTCGAGCCGGCCGTTGGTGCTGCGCCAGGTGCCGCTGCGCGGCGCCGAAGCCGAGATCACCGGCTATGTCGACCTGGTCAGCGAGCGCGCCTATCGCTATCGGCCGGGCCAGGCTTCCGACCTGATCCCGCTGCCGCAAGATTTCTGGAGCGAGGAGCGCGCGACCCGCACCGGCCTTCTGGAAAAGCTCGCCGACTTCGATGACAGCCTGCTCGAGCAGCTGCTCGAAGAGGTCGAGCCGCCGAAGGAGGAAATCTACCGGCACTTGACCCAAACGCTCCAAGGGGCGCAGGTCGTGCCGGTGTTCCTCGGCTCGGGGCTCGCGGATTACGGCGTGCGCCGACTGTGGAAGGCCTTGCGGCACGAGACCCCGCTGCCGCAAGACACCGCGACGCGGCTCGGCATCGCCGCCGAGGGCGAGCCCTTGGCCCAGGTGATCAAGACCTATCACCTGCCACATACCGGCAAGCTGTCGCTGGCGCGGGTCTGGCGCGGCACCATCACCGAGGGCATGGTGCTAAACGGCACCCGCGTCGCCGGCTTGTTGCGGATAACCGGCGGACAGCACGAAAAGCTCGGCTCGGCTCATGTCGGCGAGGTCGTCGGGCTGACCCGCATGGAGGATATCCAGACCGGGGTCGTGCTGACCCCATCGGGCAAGGCCGACCCGCTGCCGCGCCCCGAGCGGCCGCAGCCGGTCTTCGGTTTGGCGATCGCCTCGGAAAAGCGCGCCGACGACGTCAAGCTGACCGGCGCGATCGGCAAGCTGGTCGAGGAGGACCCGACCCTCGAACTCGACCAGAACGCCGATACTCAGGAAATGGTGCTGTGGGGCCAAGGCGACATCCATCTGCAGATCGCCATGGATCGGCTGCGCAACCGGCACAACCTCGCGGTCAACGGCCGGCCCGCTGCGGTCCCGTACAAGGAGACGATCCGGCACGGAACCCAACAGCATTCGCGGTTCAAGCGGCAGAGCGGCGGCCACGGGCAGTTCGCCGACGTGACCATCGAGGTCAAGGCCCTGCCGCGCGGTTCGGGATTCGCCTTCACCGACAGCGTCGTCGGCGGCGCCATCCCGCGCAACTATATCCCGGCGGTCGAGGAAGGGGTGGTCGAGGCGCTGCTGCGCGGCCCACTCGGCTTCCCGGTGGTCGATGTCTCGGTCACCTTGCTGACCGGCCAGTTTCACGCTGTCGACAGCTCGGACCAGGCGTTCAAGACGGCCGGGCGGCAAGGCGTGCACGAGGCGCTGCCGAAATGCGAGCCGATCCTGCTCGAACCAATCGACGCGGTCGAGGTCTCGGTGCCGAACGCCTTTACCGCGCGGGTGCAGCGCTTGGTCTCGGGCCGCCGGGGCCAGATCCTCGGCTACGACGCCAAGCCCGACTGGCCCGGCTGGGATGTGGTCAGCGCGCATATGCCGCAAAGCGAACTGCACGATCTGATTGTCGAGCTGCGCTCGTTGACCCTGGGGGTCGGCAGCTTCGCCCACCACTTCGACCACATGCAGGAGCTGACCGGGCGGCCGGCGGAAAAGGTGCTGGCCTCACGCACCGCCGACGCCGCGCAATAATTCCGGGCAATGCTGCCGCCAGCACTGCTCGCGAAACCGTGACTTGGTGTCGGATCGCCGCAATCCAGATATGGGGCGCAACGATCGAAGGGTACGGCAATGCTGATCCGGCGCAACAAGGGATGGGAGCTGCCCGAGACCGCGGCAATCCCGGAGACGGTCTATCTCGGCCGCCGGGCGCTGCTCAAAACGATGGGCCTGGGCTCGATGCTGGCCCCTGCCCTCGCCGCCGGGCTCGCCGGAGCACTCGCCGGGGCGCCGGCGCTGGCGGCGGACGAAGATCCATCGGCCGCGCTCTATCCGTTCAAGCGCAACCCACGCTATACGCTCGACCGACCGATCACCGCTCCCAAATATTCGGAAAACTATAACAATTTTTATGAATTCGGCTCGGACAAGGCGATCGCCGAGGAGGCCCAGCAGCTGAAGGTCCGGCCATGGACGGTCAAGATCGACGGCATGGTCGAAAAGCCGTTCGAGATCGGCATCGACGATCTGTTGAAAAAGATGCCGCTCGAGGAGCGCCTCTACCGCCACCGCTGCGTCGAGGCGTGGTCGATGGCGGTGCCGTGGAGCGGCTTTGCGATGGCCGCGTTCGTCGCTTTGGCAAAGCCGCTCGGCTCGGCCAAATACGTGCAGACCAAGACCTTCCTCGACCCCGCCGAGGCTCCCGGGCAGAAGCAGTTCTGGTATCCATGGCCCTATGTCGAAGGGGTCACCATGGCCGAAGCGACGAACGAACTCGCCTTTTTCGTCACCGGCATGTACGGCAAGCCGGCGCCGAAACAGGACGGCGCGCCGTTGCGCCTGGTATTTCCCTGGAAATACGGGTTCAAATCGGCCAAGTCGATCGTCGAGGTCTCGTTCACCGACAAACAGCCGGTGTCGTTCTGGCAGACCGTGCAGGGCGACGAATACGGCTTTTGGGCGAACGTCAACCCCGAGGTGCCGCATCCGCGCTGGAGCCAGGCGACCGAGCGGGTGCTCGGCAGCGATGAGCGCGTGCCAACCCTGAAATGGAACGGCTACGGCCAATATGTCGCCCATCTCTACGACGGGCTACAGGACCAGAAGCTGTTTTTCTGAGGGCTCAGGGGCCGAGGCCGAGGCGGTCGAGCGTGGCCGGCAGATCGGTGAAATGCGCAAGCAGCGCGTCGGCGCCGAGGGTTTCGGGATCGACGCGCGCGTAGCCGTAGCGCATCAATACCAGCGGAACCCCGGCGCCATGCGCCGCCGCCGCGTCGTTTTCATTGTCGCCGATCATCGCCGCCGCCTCGACGCTCGCGCCGAGCGCGCCGATCAACTCCAGGAGATGACCGGGATCGGGCTTTCTGACGCGAAAACGATCACCGCCGGCGACGCCGTCGAACAGCGGCAGCAGCCCGAGCCCTTCCAGCACCGCGAGCGTC
This sequence comes from uncultured Alphaproteobacteria bacterium, assembly GCA_963755435.1. Lineage (GTDB taxonomy): Bacteria > Pseudomonadota > Alphaproteobacteria > ATCC43930 > CGMCC-115725 > AP-15. The sequence goes on along the minus strand of CAVWJX010000003.1, from coordinate 104,158 downwards.
GCGCGCTGCGGCTTGTTGGTGCAGATCGCGGTGCGGTAGCCGCGCCGGCGCAGCGCCGCCAGGGTGTCGGGCACCGCGGGATAAGGCCGGCTCAACCGCACCGGATCGGCCTCATAGAGCTCCATGAAGCGCGGCAACGCGGCGGTCAGCTCGGCGGCGGCACCGCTCGCTTCGAGAGCACGAGCGACAAGCGTCGGCACGCCATCACCGATCATGCGCTTGACCTGGGCCGAGGACAGCGGCGGGCGCCCGCGCTCGCGCAGCATCTGGTTGAGCGCCGAGCGCAAATCGGGGGCGCTGTCGACCAGGGTGCCGTCGAGATCGAAGACCAGCAGAAATCCGTCCATGGCCGCAACTGTGCGGCTTCGCGCCGGGCGGCGCAACCGTCGGCGCCAAGCTTTGCGGCCGGCTTGGCATTCGCGCGCCGCCGCGGCAACCGCCGCGTCATGTTATACTTTGCAACAATCTTTGTGTTGTAGGAATGAGCGCGGCTGCGCGACAGTGCGCCCGCGGATCAATTGTCCCGCTGCGAGCAATCGATGAGCCAACCCGGTTTTGCCGCCATCATCCTTGCTGCCGGCAGCGGCACGCGAATGAAATCGGCGCTGCCCAAAGTCATCCACCCGGTCGCCGGCCAGCCGATGATCGCGCATCTGCTCGAGGCGCTGCGGCCGCTGGCGCCGGCGACGACGGTCGTCGTAATCGGGCCGCGGATGGAGGCAGTCGCCCGCCTCGTCGAACCGGCCGAGAGTGTCGTGCAGGACCCGCCGCTCGGGACCGGCGACGCGGTCCGCGCCGGGCTCGGCCCGCTCGCCGGCCGTTTGGCGCCACAGGGCGATGTCGACGATCTCTTGGTGCTGTTCGGCGACACGCCGCTCTTGACCACCGAGACCCTGGCGCGCCTGCTGGCCGAGCGGCGGCGGAATGCGGCGGCGGTGCTGGTGGCGGGGATGCGGCCGGACGACCCCGGCGCGTACGGTCGGCTCGTTCTCGATGCCAGCGGCAGGCTGGAACGCATCGTCGAGGCCGCGGAGGCCAGCCCCGACGAGCGCGCGATCGGCCTCGTCAATGGCGGCATCATGGCGCTCGCGGCATGCCGAGCGGCGGAGCTGCTCGGTGCGCTCGACCGCGGTAATGCCAAGGGCGAATACTACCTGACCGACATCGTCGAGATCGCGCGCCGCCGCGGGCTCGCCTGCAACGTCGTCGAGCTCCCGGCGGAGGAGCTGATCGGCGTCAATACCCGCGCCGACCTGGCCGCGGCCGAAGCCGTGATGCAAGCGAGGCTGCGCCGCACGGCGATGGATGCAGGCGTGACATTGGTGGCGCCGGAAACCGTGTTCTTCAGTGCCGACACGCGGCTCGGCCGCGACGCGGTCGTCGAGCCGAACGTGGTCTTTGGCCCCGGCGTCGAAGTCGGCGAGGGCGTCCGCATCCGCTCCTTCAGCCATCTCGAAGGTGCGGTCGTCGGGCCAGGCGCGATCGTCGGCCCGTTCGCGCGGCTGCGCCCCGGCGCGGTGCTCGAAGCCGAGGTCCATATCGGCAATTTCGTCGAGATCAAAGCCTCCAGGCTCGGCGCCGGGGCCAAGGCCAGCCATCTCTCCTACATCGGCGATAGCGAGATCGGCGCGCGCAGCAACATCGGCGCCGGCACCATCACCTGCAATTATGACGGCGTTAACAAACACCGCACTACAATCGGCGAGGACGCCTTTATCGGCTCCAATACCGCGCTGGTCGCCCCGGTGACAGTCGGCCGCGGGGCGATCATCGCCGCCGGCAGCGTCGTCACCCGCGACGTTGCCCCCGATGCGCTGACCGTGGCGCGCGGGCAGCAGGTCGATAAGCCGGGCCGCGCGGCCGAGATTCGCGCCCGCTTGCAAAGGAAGCTCTGATGTGCGGCATTATCGGCATCATCGCCAAGGACATGGTGGCTCCCGCACTGATCGAGGGGCTGCGCCGGCTCGAATACCGCGGCTATGATTCGGCCGGGATCGCCACCCTCGTCGACGGCCACATCGAGCGCCGGCGCGCCGAGGGCAAGCTCGCCAACCTCGCCCGGCGGCTCGACCACGAGCCGGTGCAGGGCGCGATCGGCATCGGCCATACCCGCTGGGCGACCCACGGCCTGCCGACCGAGACCAACGCCCATCCGATCGCGACCGACCGGGTCGCCGTGGTCCACAATGGCATCATCGAGAATTTTCAGGCGTTGCGGCGCGAGCTCGAAGCCCTGGGGCACGTCTTTCAAACCCAGACCGACACCGAGGCGGTGGCGATCCTGGCGACTCATTTCCTCAAGCAGGGGCTATCGCCGCAGGACGCGGTAGCCAAGACCCTGGCCCGGCTCGATGGCGCATTCGCGCTCGCCTTCCTGTTCGCCGGCCAGCACGATCTGCTGATCGGCGCTCGCCGCGGCAGCCCGCTGGCGATCGGCTATGGCGACGGCGAGATGTTTCTGGGCTCGGACGCCTTGGCGCTGGCGCCGCTGACCCGCCGCATCACCTATCTCGAAGAAGGCGATTGGGCCGTCGTGACATCGGACGCGGTGACGATCTTCGATGCCGCCAATAACGAGGTGCAACGGCCGGTACGCGAATCCGCCGCCTCGGGCGCCCTGATCGGCAAGGGCAATTACCGCCATTTCATGCAGAAGGAGATTTTCGAGCAGCCGGCGGTGATCGGCGACACGATCAACGCGCTGGTCAACCCGGCGACCCGCACCGTGCACCTGCCCCAGCTGCCGTTTGCGCTGGCCGAGATCGAGCGGGTCACAATCATCGCCTGCGGCACCTCGTGGCACGCGGCACTCGTCGCCAAATATTGGCTCGAACGCATCGCCCGCATCGCGGTCGAGGTCGACATCGCCTCGGAGTTCCGCTACCGCGCGCCGGCGATGCCGCGGGGCGGTGCGGCGATCTTCGTCTCGCAATCGGGCGAGACCGCGGACACTTTGGCGGCGCTGCGGTATGCCCGATCGCAGGGCCAAAAAATCATCGCCATTGTCAATCAGCCGGAAAGCTCGATCGCGCGCGAGGCCGATGTCGTGTTGCCGACCCTGGCCGGCCCCGAGATCGGCGTCGCCTCGACCAAGGCGTTCACCACCCAACTCGCGGTGCTGGCCGCGCTCGCCGTCGCCGTGGCCCGGGCGCGTGGCGCGATCACCCACGACCGCGAAGCAGTGCTCGCCGGTTTCTTGAGCGAAATCCCCTCGCGGGCCGCCGAAGTGTTGAACCACGACGAGCGCATCCGCGAGATCGCGGCGACCATCGCCGAAGCCAAGGACGTGCTCTATCTCGGCCGCGGCAGCGCCTTCCCGTTGGCGCTCGAGGGCGCCTTAAAGCTCAAGGAAATCTCCTACATCCATGCCGAGGGCTATGCCGCCGGCGAAATGAAGCACGGGCCGATCGCGCTGATCGACGAAACGGTGCCGGTCATCGTGCTGGCGCCCAATGACGACCTCTTTGAAAAGACCTTGGGCAATGTCGAGGAGGTCATGGCCCGCGGCGGCCGGGTGGTGATGATTTCGGACGCGGCCGGGGTGGCCCGGCTCGAAGATCGCCTGGCCTTCGGCATCGCCGTCCCGAGCTGCGATCCGTTTGTCGCACCCCTCCTTTACGCGATCCCGATCCAGCTCCTCGCCTACCACACCGCAATCCTCAAAGGCACCGACGTCGACCAGCCCCGAAATCTGGCCAAGAGCGTGACGGTTGAGTAGCCGCCATGGCAGCCTCGCAGACGCTGCCGGCTCCAAGCACCCGACGAGATTTTGTGTCGGTCCGGTCTATGATGGCCGGTCTATGAGGGCCGGCCTATGATGGCTGGTTATGATGGCCGGCCTACGCTGACAGCGGCGCGCCTCTTTGGGGCTCGGCAAGGCCAGGCGTGACGCTAGGGTTACGTAACAGACATTTGTCTGATTTGAGCCGAACCCTCGTGCTCGTCGCACGGGCGCCTTCGCTGGGTGGCCGTCGGCCTTCCGGGATCACAGCCGAATAGGTGACGGAATTCGTTAGCCGGCCGCCGCGGTCGACCCATCCGATCGGCTCAGCAGCGCATCGAGCGTTCGGGCGAGAAGGGCGAGGTCGGCGCCGGTCGAGAGGCGGTGGTCGCCATCCTTGACCAGGGTGACGGTCACATCGCGGCTGGCGACCCGCTCAGCGAGCCGCAGGCTGGTCTGCCAGGGTACCGAAGTATCGGCCAGGCCGTGCAGCAGCCGCACCGGGCACTCGAGGGCGATTGGCGCACGCATCACCAGATGGTGCTTGCCGTCCTCGATCAGGCCGAGGCTGTAGGCATACCCGGCTGGTTCGTATTCGGATGGCACCGTGACCGAGCCGGTGGTCAACAGCACGGTGCGCTGCGCCGCGTCGAGGCGGGGCCATAGCAAGTCTTCGGTCGCGTCAGGCGCTGCAGCGATGCCGACCAGCGCATCGATGCGCAGGGGCCGTGCGAGTGCGGCCAGCAGCATGGTCCAGCCGCCGATGCTGGAGCCGACCAGGATTTGCGGCCCTTGGGTCAGTTCGTCGAGAACCGCGATCGCATCTTCGGCCCAGCGGCCGACAGTGCCGCGGGCAAACTCGCCGCTCGACCGTCCATGGCCGAAATAGTCGAAGCGCAGGTAAGCGCGTCCACGACTGCGGCAATATTTTTCGAGATAGCACGCCTTCTGTCCGGTCATGTCGGAGCGCAGCCCGGCGAGAAAGACGACCCCCGGCGACCGGCCCGGCACCCGGTGGAAGGCGATCGTCTGGCCGTCGGCACGCTGTAGGGATTGCGGCGGGGTCATCAGAGGCTTGCGGGAGGTTTCAAGGGCGGCGACGATATCACCATGCCTATTCCGCCTGAACACCGGCCGGCAGAAGACCGGGCCCCGCAAGGCCGCCCGCCAGCGGTATTGCAGATCGTGCCGAGCCTCGTATCGGGTGGGGCCGAGCGCGGCACGGTCGAATTGGCGGCGGCTTTGACCGCGGCCGGATGGAACGCCTATGTCGCCTCATCGGGCGGTCCGCTTGAACATGACGTCGCCCGCGCCGGCGCCACCCACCTCTCCCTGCCGCTCGCCTCGAAGAACCCCTTGGTCATGCGCCGCAACCGGACGGCGCTGGTGCGCGAAATCCGCCGAACTCGGCATCGACATCATCCATGCCAGGAGCCGCGCCCCGGCGTGGAGCGCGTGGTCGGCCGCGGCGGCGACCGGCCGCCATTTCGTCACCACCTTTCACAACGCCTATGGCTGTGGCTCCAGGTTCAAGCGGCGTTACAATTCGGTCATGGCGCGCGGCGAGCGGGTCATCGCCATTTCGGATTTCGTCGCCGATCACGCGGCCGGCGTCTACGGCATCGGCGCCGACCGGCTGCGCACGATCCCGCGCGGTGTCGATCTCGACCTGTTCGACCCGCAACGGGTCGGCGGCCAGCGGATCGCCAGCCTCGCCCGGCAATGGCGGCTGCCCGACGGCATGCCGACGGTGATGCTGCCGGGCCGGCTCACCCGCTGGAAGGGCGGGCTCGATCTGATCGCCGCGATCGCGGCGCTGGCCCGCCGCGACATCTGTTGCGTCCTGGTCGGCGCCGAGCAGCGGCCGGGCTTTCGCCGCGAGCTCGAAGCGGCGATCGAGGGCGGCGGCCTCGAGGGCTTGTTTCGCATCGTCGAGCACTGCGCCGACATGCCGGCCGCCTATATGCTGGCCGATGTCGTGGTCTCGGCCTCGACCGATCCCGAGGGCTTTGGCCGGGTTATCGTCGAGGCGCAGGCGATGGGGCGGCCGGTAATCGCGACCGACCATGGCGGCGCCCGCGAAACCATCGTGCCGGGTGAGACGGGCTGGCTGGTGCCGGCGCGCGAGCCTGCCGCTCTCGCCGCGGCGATCGGCGTCGCCTTGGCGCTCGGGCCCGGCGAGCGCGCGCGGCTGGCGGCGCGCGCCATCGCCCATGTCGCCGCGAACTTCACCCGCGAGGCGATGTGCGCGCGCACCATCGCGGTCTATGAAGAGCTGCTGTTCCCCGAGCCTGGGGAGGCGGCGGCGGTGCTGCGGGCCTAGGTGGGCCGCAAAGGCTTTGGCAATGATTCTGGTAGACGCTTCGACCAGCCGACGGCGCCCGACGGGTCTGCGGGCGGCACGGTTGCGGCGATCGTCCGCTTAGGTTAAGCCGTCGCACCGCGGTCGCACCATTGCGGATCATGTCCTCTGCCTGGAATTAGTTGCCGATGAGCGCCGATATTCAATCTCCAGTTACCGCCCCGCCCCGCCCGCCGCTCGTCGTGACTTTGCCGGACGGCAAACAGCGCGAGTTTGCCGGGCCGGTCACTGGCGCCGAGATTGCCGCCGCGATCGGGCCGGGGTTGGCCAAGGCGGCGATCGCGATCCGGGTAGACGGCAGGACGCGCGACCTCGCCACTCGCATCGACCATGACGCCGCGGTCGCGATCGTCACCCGCGACACGCCCGAGGGGCTCGAAATCTTGCGCCACGACGCCGCTCATGTCATGGCCGAGGCGGTCAAGGAACTCTACCCCGACACGCAAGTCACCTTTGGTCCCGCGACCGACACCGGGTTTTATTACGATTTCGCCCGCGCCGAGCCGTTCACTCCCGAGGATCTCACCGAGATCGAGGAGCGGATGCGCGACATCGTTCGCCGCGACGAGAAGATCACCCGCGAGGTTTGGGACCGCGACGAGGCACGCGCCTTCTTTGCCGGCATCGGCGAACGCTACAAGGCCGAATATATTGGCGAGATCCCCGCCGGCGAGGAGATCAGCCTCTATCGTCAGGGCGGCTTTGCCGATCTGTGCGCCGGGCCGCATCTGCCGTCGACCGGGCATCTTGGCCAGGCATTCAAGCTGATGAACGTGGCCGGCGCCTACTGGCGCGGCGATTCCCGCAACGCGCAATTGCAGCGCGTCTACGGCACCGCTTGGGCCAACCAGAAAGACCTCGACCAATATCTCTTCCGGCTCGAAGAGGCCGAGCGCCGCGACCACCGCCGGATCGGCCGCGAGCTTGACCTGTTTCATTTGGGCGAGGAAGCGGTCGGCAGCGTCTTCTGGCACCCGAAGGGCTGGACCCTGTTCCGCGTCATCGAGAGCTATCTGCGCGCCCGGCTGGATGCGGCGGGCTACCTCGAAGTCAAGGGTCCGCAACTGCTCGACCGCAGCCTGTGGGAGAAGACCGGGCACTGGGAGAATTTTCGCGAGAATATGTTCATCGCCGAAAGCCGCGATAACCGGGTGCTCGCGGTCAAGCCGATGAACTGCCCCGGCCATGTGCTGATCTTCCGCGATCGATTGCGCAGCTACCGCGATCTGCCGATGCGGCTCGCCGAATTCGGCAGCTGCACGCGCAACGAGCCGTCGGGCGCGCTGCACGGGATCATGCGAGTGCGCGCCTTCACCCAGGACGACGCCCATATCTTTTGCACCGAGGACCAGATCACCGCCGAGTTGGTGGCGTTCTGCCGGCTGCTGCTGTCTGTGTACAAGGATTTCGGCTTTGCGGATGTGGCGATCAAATTCGCCGACCGGCCGACCCCGCGCACCGGCAGCGATGCGATCTGGGACCGGGCCGAAGAGAGCCTCCGGGACGCGGTGGCGGCGGCCGGGCTCGCTTATATCCTGGCTCCCGGCGAGGGCGCCTTTTATGGCCCCAAGCTCGAATTCCATCTGCGCGACGCGCTCGGCCGTGACTGGCAGTGCGGGACCTTGCAACTCGACTTCAACATGCCGGAGCGGCTCGGCGCCTCCTATGTCGGCGAAGACGGCGCGCGCCATGTCCCGGTCATGCTGCACCGCGCCATCTTCGGGTCGATGGAGCGCTTTATCGGCATCTTGATCGAGCACTACGCCGGGCGCTTTCCACTGTGGCTGGCCCCGGTGCAAATCGTCGTCGCCTCGATCACCACCGAAGCGGCCGACTACGCCGTCGAGGTCGCCCGCGAATGCGCCGCCGCCGGGCTCAGGGTCGTCCTCGACGCCGGCAACGAGAAGATCTCCTACAAGGTGCGCGAGCACAGCCTGGAAAAGGTGCCGCTCATGCTGGTCGTCGGCCGCCGCGAGGCAGAAAACCGAGCGGTCGCGCTGCGTCGGCTCGGCGGCAATGCGCAGGAAGCTCTTGCGCTCGGCGAAGCGGTTGCTAGATTGAAAGAAGAGGCGGCGGTTCCGCCGTTTCCTTGAGAAACCGGCGAGACGGATGGCCTCAACCAGCAAAGGGAGAACATAGATACCCAGACCACCAATGAACCTCACCCCGACCCGCGAAGGGCCACGGATCAACACCGAGATCGGCGTCCTGCGGGTGCGCCTGGTCGACGAGCGCGGCAATATGGTGGGGGTGATCGGGCGCAACGAGGCGCTCGCAATGGCGGCCAACGCCGGTCTCGATCTGGTCGAGATTGCACCCAACGCCGATCCGCCGGTCTGCAAAATGCTCGACTTCGGCAAATACAAATACGAAGAGCAGAAGAAAAAGAACGAAGCTCGTAAGAAGCAAAAAATCATCGAAGTCAAAGAAATCAAGCTGCGTCCCAGCATCGACGATCACGATTACGACGTGAAGATGCGCAGCATGATCAAGTTCCTCGAGGAGGGCGATAAGGTCAAGGTGACGATGCGGTTCCGGGGGCGCGAATTGGCGCACCAGGAGCTGGGCATGGACGTGTTGATCCGGGTTCGCGACAACCTCCAGGAACTTGCCAAGGTTGAGCAGATGCCGCGCATGGAAGGCCGGCAGATGACCATGGTCATCTCGCCCAAATAGCGCGGCTTCGATCGACCCTTTGATCCAGTGATACGCCGCCACGGGTTTCCCTGTGGGCGGTGCTGCCGGCGTCCGCTGAATTGGTGTCGAGATAGCCGATCGCGACCATGGTGCGCCGCCGCCTGATCCCACACGCCGCAACCCCGTGAGCATGCCTCCTTGCTTTCGCCTGGGCTCGCCGCTATATAGGCCGGCCTTGATCGGCGGCGGCCCTGATGGCGTGCCTTGCCGCCGCAATGACATGGATCTTGAAATGCCCAAGCTGAAGACCAAGAGCGGCGCCAAGAAGCGGTTCGGCCGCACCGGCGCCGGCAAGATCAAGGTCGCGCACGCCTATAAGCGTCACCGCCTGATCAGCAAAGACAAGCAGGCCAAGCGCAAGGCGCGCGGTACCCAGACCTTGGAGCGGGGCGACAGCAAGCTGGTGCTGACCTATATGCCTTACCTGCGGGGCTGAACCGTGGCACGCGTCAAACGCGGGGTTACCGCCCATGCCCGCCACAAAAAAGTCCTCGATCTCGCCAAGGGATATCGCGGTCGTGGCAGCACCGCCTATCGCATCGCCCTCGAAAAGGTCGAGAAGGGGCTGCAATACGCTTATCGCGACCGGCGCAACCGCAAGCGCGAGTTTCGCGCGCTGTGGATCCAGCGGATCAACGCCGGTGCCCGCGAGCACGGTCTGACCTATTCGCAATGCATGCACGGCCTCAAGCTTGCCGGGCTCGACCTCGACCGCAAAGTGCTGTCCGACATCGCGATCCGCGAGCCTGCGGCGTTCGCCGCGATCGTCGAAACCGCGCGGGCGGCGCTTGACGCGGCGCCTCGAGCGGCGACGGCTGCAGCGGCCTGAACTGGTGCAGCACCCGCAGTCGTCTTGGCAAGGACCGCTCGCTCTCGCAGCCTTGCCAACAGGCCACCTCACACTTCCATCGCTTTGCGACCGGCCCCGCCCTCTCCCGCGCGAGACGGCGGAGAGGCGCACGCAAGGATCCTGCTCCGGGCCGTTGCCGCGCGCGCGCTTCCTTGGCCGATTTACTCGGGAGCGCGACAACTGAGGCCCATGTGAATTGCGTGCCGGAATGCCGGCGATCTTCAGCAAGGGCCGCACATGACGGCCCTTTTTATTTGACCCGCGGTGCAAACGGGAGAAGCCGCCGATGGAAGACTTGGAACAGTTGACCGAAGTTGCGACGGCTGAAATCGAAGCAGCGACCTCGCCCGACGCGCTTGAAGAGGTGCGGGTCAAATATCTTGGGCGCCGCGGCAGCCTGACCACGGCGATGCGCGGGCTGGGCGCCCTCGAGCCGGAGGCGCGGCGCCGCGCCGGAGCCGAAATGAACCTCGCCAAGGATCGCATCGCCACCGCGCTGGTCGGGGCCGCCAGCCGGCTCAACCGCGCCGCCCTCGACCGGCGGCTCGCCGCCGAGCGGGCCGACGTGACCTTGCCGGTCGGATTCGCGAATGAGGGCCGCATTCATCCGATCAGCCAGACGATCGACGAGATCGTCGCGATCTTTGGCGAGATGGGCTTTGTTGTCGCCGAGGGGCCGCATATCGAAGAAGATTTCTACAATTTTACCGCGCTCAACATCCCGCCCGAGCACCCGGCGCGACAGGAGCACGACACCTTCTACCTGCCCGAGCGCGCCGACGGCAGCCGGCTGGTTTTGCGCACCCACACCTCGCCGGTACAGATCCGAACCATGCTGGCGCAGCAGCCGCCGATCCGGATCATCGTGCCGGGGCGCACCTTTCGCGCCGACCATGACGCGACGCATTCGCCGATGTTCCATCAGGTCGAGGGGCTGGTGATCGACCGTGGGACCCATATGGGGCATCTGAAGGGCTGCCTGATCGAGTTCTGCCGCGCCTTTTTCGGGCTCGACGACCTGCCGGTGCGTTTTCGGCCGAGCTATTTTCCGTTTACCGAGCCCTCGGCCGAGGTCGATATCGGTTGCTCGCGCCGGGGCGGCGAACTGCAGATCGGCGCCGGCGGCGACTGGCTCGAAATCCTCGGCAGCGGCATGGTCCACCCCAAGGTGCTGGCGAATTGCGGCATCGATCCCGCGCAATATCAGGGGTTTGCCTTCGGCATGGGGATCGAACGGGTGGCGATGCTGAAATACGGCATCCCCGATCTGCGGGCGTTCTACGACGCCGATTTGCGCTGGCTTCGCCATTACGGGTTTCTGCCGCTCGACATCCCCTCGATGGTGCGCGGCCCGCTCAGCGGCGGGGCAGCGGCGTGAAAACGACACTGGATTGGCTCGGAAGCCACCTCGACACCGAGGCACCGCTGGCGGAGATCGTCGCGCGGCTGATCATGCTCGGCCACGATGTCGACGCGGTCGAAAACCGCGCCGGTGGGCTCGAGCCCTTTACCATAGCCGCGGTGGTTTCGGCCGAGCGCCATCCGAACGCGGACCGGCTCCGGGTGTGCGTGGTCGACACCGGCAAGGACCAGGTGCAGGTGGTCTGCGGCGCGCCCAACGCCCGCGCCGGCATCAAGGGCGTCTTCGCCCCGGCCGGCACGGTCATCCCGCGCACCGGCGCGTTGCTCAAGGAGAGCGTGATCCGCGGCGTCGCCTCGCAAGGGATGCTATGCTCGGCCTATGAGCTCGGCCTCGGCGACGACCATGACGGCATCATCGAAGCCGCGCCGGACGCGCCGATCGGGGCGAAATACGGCGAGCTGATCGGGCTCGGCGACGCTGTCATCGACATCAAGGTGACGCCGAACCGGGCCGACTGCCTCGGCGTGTACGGCATTGCCCGCGATCTTGCGGCATCCGGGCTCGGCCGTTTGAAGCCGCTCGATACCACCCCGGTTCCCGGCCGGTTCCGCTCGCCGATTGCGATCGAGATCGAGGATCGTGCGGCTTGCCCGTTGTTTCTCGGCCGCCACTTTCGCGGCGTGCGCAACGGCTCGAGCCCGGACTGGCTGCGCCGCCGGCTCGAAGCGATCGGGCTGCGGCCGATCTCGGCGCTAGTCGACATCACCAATTTCCTCACCTTCGACGTGAACCGGCCACTGCACGTTTTCGACGCCGGCCGGCTGGAGGGCGGGCTTCTGGTGCGCCGGGCGCGCGCGGGCGAGACCCTGCTGGCGCTCAACGGCCAGGACTACGCGCTCGACCCGGAGATGACGGTGATCGCCGATCGGCGGGGGGTGCAGAGCCTCGGCGGCGTTATCGGCGGCGAGGCGACCGGCTGCACCGAGGCGACGACTGAGGTGTTTGTCGAGGCAGCCTTGTTCGACCCGGTGCGCACCGCGGCCACCGGCCGTAAGCTCGGCATCGCGAGCGACGCGCGCTACCGCTTCGAGCGCGGGCTCGACCCGGCCTTTGTCGGCGACGGACTCGAAATCGCCACTCGGCTGATGCTTGAAACCTGCGGCGGCGAGGCCTCCGAGATCGTGACCGCCGGCGCCGCGCCGGGCTGGCGGCGCCATTACGTGCTGCGTGCCGGCCGGCCGGCGAGCCTCGGCGGGCTCAATGTCGCACCCGAGGAGAGCGCCGCGATCCTCAACGCCCTTGGCTGCGTGGTCGAGCCGACGGCCGGGGGCGATCTCTCGGTCGAGCCGCCCTCGTGGCGCGGCGACATCGAGGGCGAGGCCGACCTCGTCGAGGAGGTGTTGCGGATCAAGGGCTACGATCATATCCCGGCGGTGCCGCTGCCCCGCGAAACAGCGTTGCCGCGACCGGCGCTGATCCCGGCGCGGCGGCGCTCCGAACTGGTCCGGCGCGCGCTGGCCTCCCGCGGCCTTGTCGAGACCGTGGCGTTCTCGTTCATTTCGGCGCGCGAGGCCGAGCTGTTCGGGGGCGCCAGGCCCGAATTGCGGGTGGTCAACCCGATCAGCGCCGATCTTGACACGATGCGGCCGTCGTTGCTGCCGGGCCTCGTCGCCGCGGCGCGGCGCAACGCCGATCGCGGCTTTGCCGATACGGCACTGTTCGAATTGGGCCCGCTCTACCGCGACGACACCCCGCAGGGCCAGGTACTGGCCGCCGCCGGGCTGCGCGCCGGGCGCAGCGGCCCCAAGCACTGGCGCGATCAGCCGCGCGAAATCGACCTTTATCAACTCAAGGCAGACGCGCTCGCGGCACTCGCCGCGGTCGGCGCCCCAGCCGAGAGCATCCAGACCACGGCCGACCCGCCCGCCTGGTATCACCCCGGCCGGGCCGGCACTTTGCGGCTCGGGCCGAAGCCGCTCGGTGCCTTTGGCGAGTTGCACCCGGCGGTGATCGAGGCGTTCGCTCTGCGCCCGCCGCTCGCCGGGTTCGAGGTGTGGCTCGACGCCGTTCCCGAGCCGCGCGCGCAGCGGGCGAAGCCGCCGCTGCGATTGTCGGTGTTTCAGCCGATCGAGCGCGATTTCGCCTTTGTCGTCAACCGCGAACTGCCGGCCGAGGCTCTGCTGCGCGCGGCCCGCGGCGTCGACCGCAAGCTCGTCGCCGAGATCCGCTTGTTCGACGTCTACGAAGGCGCCGGCCTGCCACCCGGCAAAAAGTCGCTCGCCATCACCATCATGCTGCAGCCGCAGGAACGCACCCTGACCGATGCCGAAATCGAGGCGTTTTCTCGGCGCCTCGTCGCACAAATCGAAAAAGCCACCGGCGGCGCGTTGCGGGGCTGACGATGCTGCCGGGCTGGATGCTGGTCCAGGCCTTCGCTATCCCGCTCCTGATTGCGGTCATCCTCTTTGCCGCGGCCGGGCGGATCGATCTGCCGCTTTACTGGGTCTACGTGGTGATCATCGCGGCGCTTTCCGTCGGCAGCCCTTTCGTGATCGGCGAGGATTTGGCGCGCGAGCGCATGCAGCCCGGCGGCAAGCCGCCGCCGTGGAGCCTCCGCCTCGCCTTCCTGCTCGTTCTTTTGTATTGGGCGATCGCCGGTCTCGATCGCGGCCGCTTCCATTGGTCAGATACCGTGCCGCTGGCGCTGCGCCTGGCGGCGCTCCCGGGCTTTGCCGCAGGGTCGGCTTTCGGCCTGTGGGCGATGCACGTCAACCGTTTCTTTTCGTCCGCGGTTCGCTTGCAGGCGGAACGAGGGCAGCATGTGATCACCGGCGGCCCCTATCGCTGGGTGCGCCATCCCGGCTATGCCAGCGCGATCCCGACGATGGTGGCGAGCGGGCTGGTGCTGTGCTCGTGGCTCGCAGCCGGTCTCGGCGCTGCCGGCGCCTTCTGGCTGGTGTGGCGGACAGTCGTCGAGGATCGGATGCTGCAAACGGGCTTGCCGGGCTACGAGGATTACGCCCGGCAGGTCCGCTGGCGATTGCTGCCAAGGGTGTGGTGAACCGGTTCGATCCGCCTCGGATTGCCTTTTTCGGCTGTGCCGGGCAAGACTGGGGCGCGGCTGCGGAGGAGGGTTGACCGATGACGCTGGGCAACGAGCGGGTGGCCTGGTTCAACGGGCGGATCGTGCGCGAGAGCGAGGTTTTGATCCCGTTCCGCGACCAGGGCTTTCTGCGCGGCGACGCGGTTTTCGATATGACCCGCAGCTTCAACGGCACGGCCTTTCGCCTCGAAGAGCACGTGGCGCGGCTCTACCGCTCGCTCAAATACCTCGATCTCGATTCGGGGGTGGCGCCCTCGGAGATGGTGGCGATCAGCGCCGACGTGCTCGCCCGCAACCGGCATCTGCTGGCCCCCGGCGAGGATTATTGGCTGGCGCAGCGGGTCAGCCGCGGCATCCATCCGGTCGCAGGGCGACAATTGGGACCATTACGGCCCCAATGTGATTGTCGAATGCGTGCCGCTCCCGCTGCGCGAGCGCGCCAAACATTTTCGCGACGGCATCGAGGTGATCACGCCCTCGCTGCGCCGCACGCCCCCCGATTCATTGTCGCCACGCGCCAAGATGCACCAGTATCTCAATCTCGTCCTCGCCGACCGCGAGGTGAAGGCGCAGAACCCGGACGCCTGGGCGGTGCTGCTCGACGTCAACGGCAATCTTGCCGAGGGCCAGGGCAGCAACATCTTTCTGGTCCGCGACGGCCGCCTTGCGACCCCGAGGGAGCGCTATGTGCTGCCGGGAGTCAGCCGCCAGGCGGTATTCGACCTGGCGCTGCGGCTCGGCATCCCGTGCGCCGAGCAGGATCTCGATCTTTACGACGCCTACACTGCCGACGAATGCTTTCTGACCTCGACCAGCCTGTGCATCTGCGGCGTGCGAACGGTGAACGGCCGCAGCCTCGCCGAGGCCCGGGTGCCGGGGCCGGTCACCCAAAGGCTGACCGAAGCCTATAAGGAATTGGTCGGCTGCGATTTCGTCGCGCAGTACTTGCAGCGGCTCGAGAGCTGAACCGCCACCCGCGGGGATCGATTCGCCCGCGGCTGCATATTCTCTGATCGAAAGCGGCTCGGCATTCGAGCCCGAATTCGACGGAGGTCTTCGTGAAAACGTTGCTGCTTGCGGCGGCATTCGCTGCCACCGCGGCGATCACTCCACCGGTCTTTGCGCAACCGGCTGCGAATACCGAGGCGACGCCGGCTCAAGCGGCGCCCGCCGCGCCGGCGACCCAGCCGGCCAATGCCGGCGAGGAGCAGGGGCGGCCCGATCATTGGATGCACGGGCAGGGCCATTGGGGAATGCAGGGCCCGATGATGCGCCACATGATGATGCACCGGATGATGATGATGCGCGGCGACCCGCAGCAGCGCTGCATCGACCGGCTCGCCTGGCGCGCCGCCCGCGCCGCCTATGTCGAGACCAAGCTCGACTTGACCGCGGACCAGCGCCCGCTCTGGGATAAATTGCAGAACATCGCCCAGAGCGAACAGCAGAAAGAGCGCCAGCTTTGCCAGCAGCTGAAACCCGGAGAGCAGTCGAGCCTGCTCGATCGCATGGACCGGGCCGAGGGGTTCCTGACGGCGAGGCTCGATGCGCTGAAAGAGGCGAAGCCGGCGGTGCAGGCGCTCTACCAGGCGCTGACCCCGCAGCAACAGGCGATCCTGAACCACCCGTTCCGCCGGGATTAAGGCTTAACAGAGACTGGTCGGCGGCTCCCGTCGGGAGCCTTGTTTAGCAATCTGCAGGCTCGCTAAGGTGGCGGTGAGGCTTCCCTCCCGCCACCAAGGCTGCCGATGCCCCTCGACAACCATCCCTCGCCGGGACTTGAGGCCCGGCTGCGGCGCGAACTTCGCGGCGAGATCCTGTTCGATCGGTTCAGCCGCGGGCGCTATGCGACCGACGCGTCGATCTATCAGATCGAGCCACTAGGCGTCGTCGTCCCGAAGGGGCGCGAGGATGCCGCGGCGGCGATCGCAATTGCCCGCGAGGAAGGTGTGCCGGTCCTGCCGCGCGGCGCCGGCACCTCGCAATGCGGGCAGACCGTGGCCCGCGCCCTGGTCCTTGATTGCAGCCGGCACCTGGACCGGATTGTCTCGGTCGATGTCGAAGCGCGGCGCGCCCGGGTCGAGCCGGGGGTCGTCCTCGACCGCCTCAACCGCTCGCTCAGACCGCACAAGCTGTTCTTTCCGGTCGATCCGTCGACCGCGAGCCGGGCCACGATCGGCGGCATGACCGCCAATAACAGCTGCGGCTCGCGCTCGTTGCGCTATGGCAACATGGTGCACAACGTGCGCGGCATCGACGCCTTGCTCGCCGATGGCACGACGGCGTGGTTCGGCGAGGTGCCGGGCAATTTCGCGGCCGATCCCGATGGCGCCGCCCTGCCCGAACGTTACCGCGACCTTATTCGCCGGATGCGCGCCCTGCACCGGCGCGAGGCCGACGAGATCGCGCGCCGCTTCCCGCAAGTGCTGCGCCGGGTCGGCGGCTACAATATCGACTCGATCGACGAGGCCGGCCACAACATGGCGCGCCTCCTGGTCGGCTCCGAGGGCACCCTCGCCTTCTTCAACGAGATCGAGCTCGATTTGCAGCCGATCCCGGCGCACCGGGTGCTCGGCATCTGCCATTTCCCGAGCTTTTACAGTGCGATGGCTGCGACCCGGCGGATCGTCGAGTTGGACCCGAGCGCCGTCGAGCTGGTCGACCGCACGATGATCGAATTGTCGCGCGCCATCCCGATGTTCCGCGCAATCGTCGATCGGTTCGTGCAGGGCGAGCCGGCGGCGGTGCTGCTGACCGAATTTGCCGGCGACGACCCCGCCGACAATCTGCGACGGCTGAAGGCACTGGGCGAACTGATGGGCGATCTCGGCTTTCCCGGCGGCGTCGTCGAGGCGATCGACCCGGCCTTTCAGGCGGCGATCATGGAAGTGCGCGCGCAGGGTCTCAACATCATGATGTCGATGAAAGGCGACGGTAAGCCGATCTCGTTTCTCGAAGACTGCGCAGTGCGCCTCGAAGACCTCGCCGACTACACCGAACGGCTGACCCGGATCTTTGAAAAGCACGGCACCTACGGCACCTGGTACGCCCACGCCTCGGTCGGCTGCCTGCATGTCCGCCCGGTGCTGAACGTCAAGCAGGAGCTCGAAGTCAAAAAAATGCGGGCGATCGCCGAGGAAGCCTTTGCCATGGTCCGCGAATACAAGGGCTCACATTCGGGCGAGCACGGCGACGGGCTGGTGCGCTCCGAGTTCCACGAGGCGATGTTCGGCGGGCGCCTGGTCCGCGCCTTCGAGGAGGTCAAGGACGCGTTCGACCCCGAGGGGCTGTTCAACCCCGGCAAGATCGTCCGGCCCCCGAAGATGGACGACCGCAGCCTGTTCCGCTACCGCCCCGACTACCAGCCATTGCCGCTCGCCACCGCGCTCGACTGGTCGGAATGGGGCGGGTTCGCCGGTGCCGTCGAGATGTGCAACAACAACGGCGCCTGCCGCGCCCGCGACGCCGCGGTGATGTGCCCGTCGTTCCGCGCCACCGGCGACGAGCAGCACCTGACCCGCGGCCGGGCCAACACGTTGCGACTGGCCTTGTCGGGCCAGCTGGGCCCCGACGCGCTGGTCGGCGAAGACATGCGCGAGACCATGGATCTGTGCATCTCGTGCAAGGGCTGCCGGCGCGAATGCCCGACCGGCGTCGACATGGCGCGCATGAAGATCGAATTCCTGCACCATTACCGGCGCGGCCACCAGCTTTCGGCACGGGACCGGCTGATCGCCTACCTGCCGCGCTATGCGCCTTGGGCGGCACCGTGGGCGCCGTTGCTCAATCTGCGCAACCGCATGCCGGCACTGGCGCGGCTCGGCGAGCGCTGGTTCGGGCTCAGCGCCGCGCGCCAGCTGCCCGAATGGTCGCGGCGGCCCTATCGCAGCGCGGCTGGCCGCCACCCTGGCGCTCCCCCGCTTGGCGGAGCCGGCCCCCACCCGAACCCTCCCCCGCTTGCGGGGGAGGGAAGGGAGGGGGCTCACGAGCGGCGCGAAATCGTCCTGCTCATCGACACCTTCAACCGCTGGTTCGAACCCGAAAATGCCCGCGCCGCCGAGCGCGTCTTGGCGCGGGCCGGCTATCGCATCGTCAGGCCCGACCCCGCACGCGGCCGGCCATTGTGCTGCGGCCGGACCTTTCTCGCCGCCGGTCTTGTCGACGAAGCCCGGGTCGAGGCGCAGCGCATGGTCGATGCTCTCGCCCCTCATGTCGCGGCCGGCACCCCGATCATCGGGCTCGAACCCTCGTGCCTCTTAAACTCTGCGCGACGAATATCCGGCGCTGTTGCCGGGCGCCGCGGCCAAGGCGCTCGCCGCCCACGCCCAGCTTTTCGAGGAATTCGTCGACGCCGAGCGCGCCACCGGCCGGTTCGAGCTAGCCTTGGCGCCGATGCCGGGCCGCACCGCATTGCTGCACGGCCACTGCCACCAGAAGGCCTTCGCCACCGTCGCCGCCGCGGTCAGGGCCTTGCAGCTGATCCCCGAACTCAAGGTCGAGACCTTCGATTCCACCTGCTGCGGCATGGCCGGATCGTTCGGCTACGAGGCCGAGCATCACGCGATGTCGCTCCGGATCGGCGAACTCGGCGTGTTGCCCCGGATGCGCGCCGCACCCCCGCAGACGCTGCTCGCCGCCTGCGGCACCAGCTGCCGCCACCAGATCGCCGATGCGACCGGCCGCCAAGCCCGTCACATCGTCCGCCTCCTCGACGACGCGTCTGCGGCCGAGGTCCGCGATGGTGCTTGAACTCCTACCAATCCGCTCCCAAATTCATGGTTTGTTCCTATCGGGGTGAAAATGTTTAAGCTTGCCAAACGCCGCGGTTCGAACCGTGGCCTCTATTGCGGGCCGGAAGGGCTGTTTCTCGGACCGAGCCCGCTAATCGAGTTTTGCGCCGGGATTTACCGGGTGCTCGCGCCTGGGAGAGCCAGCCGAACGCCGATTTCCGCAACCCCTTGCCGTCCCTGAAGGCAGCGCCGACAAGCCCAATTACGGCTATGGCGAGGTAAACGAGAAGGCGGGGCCTCTCGGGCGCTATCAGATGACCCCGGTTGCGCTCCGGGCCATCGGCATGATCGACGCCAGCGGGGATTGGACCGGGAAATACGGCGTCCATTCCCGCGCCGACTTCCTCGCCGATCCCGAAGCGCAGGAAAACGCCGTCGGCGACTATCTGCAAGACACGGAACGCCAACTCAAGGCGAACGGGTCGTTTGATTTTGCCGGCACCAGCATCAGTGGCCTTGTTTCCCGGTTTACGGTGACCTGTGCCGGGTTGATCGCGGCGGGACATCGAGAAGGGCCGACGGCGACCCGCCGATACCTTGCGATAATTGAGAGCAACGGTAGTCGCGTTATGGGGCTGACCCGCCAACAGCGTGCCATCGAAACGCGTCTTCGGACATTTTCGGACGCCGTTTATGAATAGACGCTCCGATTGGATCATGCGGACATTCTTCTTGGGGGTTGTCCTCGCCGGATTTGTGGCGTCCGGCGCGAGTGCCGAGAAGCTGCCACTTAAGAAGACACTCGACGCCAGTGAGGCTCGCTGTCTCAGTCAGCTCTTCCACGTCAGCGATTGGAGGTTCGTCCCCCAGTTTGAGGAGAAGGGCATGTTGGAGAACGCGAAAGTTGGTCACGCTGATCTCAACGTCAACGCTCAAAGGACTATGTCTACGTGATCGAAGGGGAAGGCTGGTGCGGTACCGGCGGCTGTCCTCTGCTAATCGGAGAAGTGAGGAAGAAAAACACCTGTCGGCTGCTTTATGATGATGCCGGCTTCGATAATATAAGCGTACTCCCGCGGCGTGACCACGGGTACTATCGCCTCTACAGACCGTGCGAAGTGCGCTTCGACGGCCGGCACTACCGGCAGCTTCACCCCGAGTGCCCGACCGTCGATGTCCAGCGCTAAGCTTCTGCTCCATGATGAAAGGATTCCGCCATGACCTTGCCGGTTCGCGCGACGGCGCTGCTCGATTTCTGGTTTGGGCCGCCGGGCGATCCAGGGCGCGAGCAGCATCGCGAGATCTGGTTCAGGAGCACCGCGGACTTCGACGCGGCATTGCGGCGCGAGTTTCTCGCCGATCACGAAACGGCCGCAGGCGGGGCATCGCTCGCATGGGAAGCCGAGGCCGAGGGGGCGCTCGCTCTGGTGCTGCTGCTCGACCAGGTGCCGCGCAATATCTTTCGCGAGACGCCACGCGCCTACGCGACGGACCCGGCTGCGCGCGCCGCGGCGGACCGGGCGCTCGAACGCGGCTTCGACCAAAAGGTGCCGCCGGCCTGGCGGATGTTCTTTTATATGCCGTTCCATCACAGCGAAGATCTCGCCGACCAGCGACGCTCGCTCGCCTTGTTCGGGGCCCTGCCGCGAAATCCCGATCGCGGCGGTTCGCTGCGTCGCTACGGGCGCCCCTACATCGAGGTCATCGAGCGCTTCGGCCGCTTTCCACACCGCAACCCGATCCTCGGCCGGCAATCGACCGCGGCCGAGCAGGCCTTTCTCGACGAAAGCGAGTGGCGCTTCGGCCAGCCCTTCGCCGGGTGATCATCGCTGCCGCGCGAAGCCGAGCAGCCGGGCGGCCGGGGCAACGGTCCAGCCCTGCACGACAAGCGAGGCGATGACCAGGATAAAGATGCTTTCGAACAGCGGATCGCTGCGCTGCGGGTCGGCCAGCCCTGGGATGATGCTGAGGTAGATCGGCACCGCGCCGCGCAGGCCGACCCAGGCGGCAAAGGTGGACTGGCGCCAGTCGAACCGGAATGGCAGCAGGCAGGCAAACACCGCAGCCGGGCGGGCGAGGAAAATCAGGACGGCGGCGCCGATCACCGCGTGCGGCAGATAGAGCACCAGCCGGTGCGGCGTCACCAAGAGGCCCAGCATCAAAAACAGCACGATCTGGGCGAGCCAGGCGATCCCTTCGAAGAAATGCTCGACCTCGCGGCGGCTGCGGTGGCCGGTGGCACCGGTGATCACCGCGGTGAGATAGATCGCCAGAAACCCGCTGGTGCCGAGGAGCTGGGCCAGTCCGAATACCGCGAGCCCGCCGGTCAAGGCCAGCACCGGCGCCAATGAGGCTTCGAGCGGCAGCCGCTGCAGCAATTGCCCGAGCGCCCAGCCGCCGACGAGGCCGAGTGCGGCACCGCCGGCCATCTCCCGGACGAACAGCACCAGGGCGCTGGCCAGGGTGACTGCCTGCGGCTCGGTGATGATCTCCAGAACCAGAAAGGTCAGAAACACCGACATCGGGTCGTTGAGCCCGGACTCGACTTCGAGCAGCGCCAATAGCCGCTCCGGCAACGCCGCGCCGGCGCGCCGCAGCAGCACCGCCACCGCCGCGGCATCGGTCGGCGAGGCAGCGGCCCCGGCGAGCAGCGCGCCGTAAAAGGTGACGCCGCCCAGCAACCAGACCGAGCCGGCCAGAATGATCGCGGTCGCCGCCACTCCGACCGTTGCCAGCACCGCCGCCGGCCAGAACGCCAGCCGGAACATCGCCACCGGGGTCTTGAGCCCGCCCTCGAACAGGATCACCGCGAGGGCGACGCTGCCGATCAGGTAGGCCGAAGAGAAATCGCCATAGGGGATGCCGAGCAAGCCGTCTTCGCCGGCCAGCATCCCCAGCCCCAGGAACACGAGCAGCATCGGCGCGCCGACCCGGCGCGAAACCAGGCCGGCGAGGATGCTCAGGAGGCCCAGCACCCCACCGAGCAGGATCAGCTGATGCGCGCGGGTCATCGCCGCATGGCCGAGCGCCACCAGCGCGGCGCTGATCATGACCGGGCCGTCGTCGCAGCCCTGATCAGGCCGCCGCTGCTATCGTCCACGGCCATGGGTTCGGCGAAATCGCTTGATGTAGCCCGGCGGGAAGGCAATATCGCCGCTGCCCTCTATATCCCCCGCCGGGCGGCGGCGGGCATGCAAATTTGTGCCGCTGACGAACAACCTGATGGAGCCCGATCATGGCCATTGTCGAGATCAAAGTCGATGCGGCCGAGCCTTTTGCCGGCGGGCAGTCGTTTGGCGAGGCTGGCGGCTATGTGCGCATCAAGGGCACGGCGAAGGGCGAAATCGACCCAGCGGCGGCGGAAAACGCGGACATCGCCGATCTTGACAAGGCGCCGAAGAACCCGCGCGGCATGGTCGAATACGAAACCGATTTCTTCATCCTGCGGCCGGTCGAAAGTCAGCCCGGCGGCGGCGTGCTGGTCTACGACGTGACCAATCGCGGCCGCAAGGTGATCCTCGGCCGGCTCGACGAAGCCGGGGGCAATGCCGACACCAATGATCCCAAGACCGCGCGGGATGTGGGCTTGGGCTTCACTCTCAGACAGGGCTATAGCCTGGTCTGGTCGGGCTGGGATCCATCGGCGCCGCGCGCCAATAGCGGCATGACCGCGCGGTTGCCGGCGGCGCTCGAGAACGGCGCGCCGATGGTCCGCCGCATCCGCGACGAGTTCCATGTCAGGACCCGCGCTCCGGGTAAGGGCGACATCGTGCGGCTCAGCTACCGGGCGGTTTCGACCGACCCGCGCCGGGCGCGGCTGACGGTGCGCGACCGCGAAAGCGACGCCCGCACCGAGATCCCGGTCGGCGCATGGGAGTTCGTCGACGATCGGTCGATCCGGCTGCTCCCGGCCGGAACCAATTTCGCCGCGTACAAGATTTACGATTTCTGGTACGAGGCAACTGGAGCGACGGTGATCGGCGCGGGCTTCGCCGCGACCCGCGACCTCGTCTCGTTTCTGCGCTATGAGCGCGCCGATCGGCATGGCATGGCCAATCCGATGCTCGCCGACCGCCGGCGCGGTGCTGAGCTGGGCGGCGACGGGTCCGGGGGCGACAGGGTCGGGGTCGCGCATGCCCTGGCCTTCGGGGTGTCGCAGGCCGGCCGTTTTCTGCGCCACTTTCTCGAGCTCGGCATGAACGACGACGGCCGCGGCAGGCGCGTTTTCGACGGCGTGCTGAGCCATGTCGCCGGCGCCGGCAAGGTGTTCGCCAATCACAGCTTTGCGATGCCGGGCCGTACCGCGACGCAACACGAGGACCGGCTCTACCCGGAAAACTGGTTTCCGTTCGGCAATGCACTGACCACCGACCCCTTTTCCGGCGAGCGCAGCGCCATCCTGAAAGGCCGGCCGACCGACCCGCTGATGATCGAGGTCAATACCGCGACCGAGTATTGGCAAAAGGGCGCGTCGCTGGTGCACACCGACCCGGCCGAAGGCCGCGATGCCGAGCTGCCGCCGAATGCGCGGGCCTACCTGATCGCCGGGACCCAGCATGGCGGCGGCCCGGGCACCGATCCGAGCCCCGGCCCCTGCGTCAATCCGCGCAACCCAAACAGCGCCAGTCCGGCGTTGCGGGCGCTGCTGGTGGCCCTCGAGGAATGGGTCAGAGCCGGCACCGCGCCGCCGCCGAGCCGGGTTCCGTCGATCGCCCAGGGCACCGCCGTCGCCGCCGACCGGGTCAAGATGCCGAGGGTGCCGGGTTTCGCCGTTCCACCGGGCGCCAACCCGATCGGGCCGCCGGTCGATTGGGTCGACCCGCCGGCGCGGCTCGATAATTTCTACCCGACCCAGGTTTGCGCGGTCGACGCCGACGGCAACGAGATCGCTGGCATCCGGCTGCCGCCGATCGCGGCACCGCTCGGCACCTATACCGGCTGGAACGTATACCGAGCGCAGCCTTGCGAATTATGCGACCGCGACGGCTCGTTGATCCCGTTCGCCCGCACCAAAGCCGAGCGCGAAGCGGCCGGCGACCCGCGCCCATCGCTCGACGAGCGCTACGGCAGCCGGGATGCCTATGTCGCTCGGGTCGAAGCCGCCGCAGCGGCGCTGGTCGCCGACCGCCTGCTGTTGGCGGCCGATGCTGCCGTCTATGTCAAGGCCGCCAGGGAATGCGATCGGTTCTGAGCCCGATCGGCCGCAACATTCAGGGATGCGCGCTCGGGAACAATCGCAGCACCGCGAGGATCATCGCGACCTGGGCAAAGCCGACGCCGACCACCCCATCGGATCGTCTCGGCCTTGCCCTCGGCGATCTTCAGCTCGAGATCGTGGCGAACCTTTTCGATCGCCAGTTCGAGGTCGGAGCGGGTCCGGTCGAGCTTGTTGTCCAGGTCGGAGATCTCGAACTCGAGATCGGAGCGCACCGTATCCAGCTTGATTTCGAGATCGGACCGGGTCGCATCGAGCTTGTGGCCGAGATCGCCGATGTTGCCTTTCGTCGCCGCCCCTGCCTCGTGGTGTTCGGCGAGGGCTTCGACCTGCTGCTTGGTAAAGCCCGCCCACTGGAGCAATTAGGATCACGATCCCGGACATCCGGCGCTGATGACCCAGAATTGCGCGGTCGCCTAGAGCATCATTCGCGATCGACCAGCCGCGTCCAACTCCCGCGCCTTGCTTGCCGGCGGCACGCGATCGGCGCAGCATCAAGAGCCGCCTAAAGCACCGGCGGCAAAAATGGAGGGGGAGGATGCGTTCGTCGATTGTTACGGCGGCCGTATTGGCCGCAGGCGTGGTCTGTTCCGCGTGGATGCCGACCCGGGCCCAGACCTTGATCGTCGGCAACGACGACAAGAACGGGGTGGACCAGAATTTCAAACCGATCATCCGCGCGCCCGGCCATGACAGCTTGTCAGTGATCGACATTTCCAATCCGGGGGCGCCGAAGATCGCGGCGACGATCCCCTTGATCAACTCGGTCGTCGGGCCGCCGGTCAATCTCGCGATCGTTCCGCCCGGGAACATCGCGCTCGTCGCCAACTCGCTAAAGCCGGTCACCCAAGGCTGGGGTCACCGGCTGGAACCCGACGACAAGGTTTTTGTCGTCGATTTGAAGGCGAGCCCCCCCAAAGTCATCGGCACCGTTGCCGTCGGCAAGCAGCCCTCCGGCATCGCTATCAGCCCCAAAGGCGATCTGGCCCTGGTGGCGAACCGGGCGGATGGCACGATCTCGGTGCTCTCGATCCACGGCAACAATGTTCTGGTCGCCGACACCGTGCCGATCGGCACCGCCGCCGACCAGGTTTCGGCCGTCGCCATTACCCCGGACGGCAAGCACGCGCTGGCGACCAAGCCGGGTGAGAACAGGGTCGCTCTGCTGACCATCGATGGCGGCAAGGTGACCTATACCAAGCGCGACCTGCCAACCGGGATCTTCCCCTACAACGTCGCGGTGACCCCCGACGGCAAATTGGCGCTGACCGCCGACAATGGCGGCGGCGGCAGCTCGGACGGCAACATCGACACGGTCGGGGTCATCGACCTCTCGGCCAACCCGCCGCGGGTCATCAACCACGTCGTGGTCGGCGATTCGCCGGAAGGGCTGGCGGTGAGCCCGAAGGGAAACCTCGCCGTTTCAATCCAGGCGGAAGGGTCGAACCGGCCCCCCTCGGTATTCTATCACCACGCCGGCGGCACGGTCGCGGTGTTGGCGATCGACGGCACCGAGGTCAAAAAGGTAGGCTCGGTCACCGTCGGGGCGCTGCCCGAGGCCGTCGCCTTCAGTCCTGACGGCAACTACATCTATGTCGGCAATTTCCTCGACGGCGACATCTCGGTGCTCAAGGTCAACGGCACCGACGTGACCGACACCGGCCAGCGCCTCAAGCTGCCGGGCCACCCCGCCTCGATGCGCGCCGGCCCGCAGTGAGCCGCTTCTAACCGAGCGACAGGAGGCAGGCGCGGGCGGCGGCGTCGAGGATCGCCTCGGCGTCGATGCCGTAGGCGTGGCAGAGGTCGGGGATGTCGCCCGATTGACCAAAGCGCTCGACCCCGAGCGGGACGATCGGGTTGTGGGCGACGGCGCCGAGCCACGACAGGGTCGCCGGGTGGAAATCGCCGACCGTGACCAGCGCCGCGCCCGGCCGCAGCTGCGCCAATAGCCGGGCGGCCACGCTCGGGCCGCCTCGCGCGCACGCCGCCCGCCAGTCGCGGTGCAGGCGGTCCGCCGAGGTGATCGCGAGCAAGCCCGCGCCCGGGATATCTTCGGCCAGTTCGCGGTGGGCGGCGAGCGCCTCGGGGGCGACGGCGCCGCTATAGGCGATGGCCAGCTCGGCACCGGGTTCGGGCTCGCGCAGCCAATAGGCGCCGGCGACAATCGCCTCCGCCAAGTCCGGACCGATCTGGCGTTTCGGCTGGTCGACCGGCCGGGTCGACAGCCGGAAATAGACGGATTCGCCGCCCTCGCGCTGGATTTCGGCAAAAGCCCAGCGCAGCAGCACCGCGAGCTCGTCGGCAAAGGCCGGCTCGAAACCGGCGAGACCGGGCTGGGCCATGCCAATCAGCGGCTCGCCGATCGACTGGTGCGCGCCGCCTTCCGGTGCCAGCGTGATCCCCGACGGGGTCGCCACCACGATAAAGCGCGCATCCTGGTAGCAGGCATAATTGAGCGCATCGAGCCCGCGCTTGATGAACGGGTCATACAAGGTACCGATCGGCAACAGGCGGGTCCCGAACAACGGCGCCGCGAGGCCGAGCGCCGCCAGTAGCAGAAACAGGTTGCTCTCGGCGATGCCGAGCTCGATGTGCTGGCCTTGCGGCGACATCGCCCAGCGCTGCGCCGAGACCACCTTTTCCTCGCGAAAGGTGTCGGCCCGCTCGGCCCGGTCGAAGATCCCGCGCCGATTGACCCAGGGCCCCAGATTGGTCGAGACGGTGACGTCCGGCGAGGTCGTCACGATCCGCCGCGCCAACTCGCTGTCGCCGGCGGCGATGTCGCCCAGGAGCCGGCCGAAGGCTTCCTGGGTCGACTGGCGACCGCCGCGCGGCACCGAGAGGCTCGCCGGCACCGCCACCGGCGCCGCCTCGTGCCAGCGCCGGACAGGACCGGCCAGCGGCACCTCCTGCAGAAAAGCCTGGAGCCGTTCGGGCGGCAGGTCGAGCCCGGCGAACAAATCCCATTCCGCCCCTTCGGCCACTGCCATGGCGCGCTGGAACGCGACCATCTGGTCGAGGTTCATCAGCCCGGCATGGTTGTCCTTGTGCCCGGCAAAGGGCAGCCCATAGCCCTTGATCGTATAGGCGATGAAGCAGGTCGGCCGGTCATCGGCGATCGCGTGGAAAGCGTCGAGGATCGCTTCCAGGTCGTGGCCGCCGAGATTGGTCATCAGCCGCTGCAGCGCCGGGTCGTCGTGATCGTCGAGGATCGCACGAATTCCCGGATAGCGGTTGAGATCGCGCTGCAAATGTTCTCGCCAGCCCGCACCGCCTTTGTAGACCAACGCCGAATAAAGCGAGTTCGGGCAGTTGTCGATCCACTCGCGCAAATGATGCCCGTCGGGCCGGGTAAAGGCCGCCTCCAAGAGCCGGCCGTATTTGAGGGTGACGACACGCCAGCCCATCATCTCGAACATCGCGTCGATGCGTCCGAACAGCCGGTCGGATACGACTGCATCAAGGCTCTGGCGGTTATAGTCGATGACCCACCACAGATTGCGCACGTCGTGCTTCCAGCCTTCGAGCAAGGACTCAAAGATGTTGCCTTCGTCGAGTTCCGCATCGCCGGCGAGCGCGATCATCCGACCCGGCGGCTCATTGGTCGGGACCAGCTCGTGCAGCCGCAGATAATCCTGGGCGATCGAGCCGAACAAAGTCATGCCGACCCCGAGCCCGACCGAGCCGGTCGAGAAATCGACGATGTCGCCGCCGTCCTTGGTGCGCGAGGGATAAGATTGGGCGCCGCCATAGGCGCGGAACCGCTCCAGCTTGGCGCGGGTCTGATGGCCGAGGAGATATTGGATCGCGTGGAACACCGGCGAGGCGTGCGGCTTGACCGCCACCCGGTCCTGCGGCCGCAGCACGTCGAAATAGAGTGCGGTCATCAAGGTCGCGACCGAGGCGCTCGAAGCCTGATGCCCGCCGACCTTGAGCCCGTCGCGATTGGGCCGCAGATGGTTGGCGTTGTGGATCATCCAGGTCGACAGCCACAGCACCTTGCGCTCTAGCGCCCTGAGGCAGGCGAGCCGGTCCGCCCGATCTGCCGGTTGCAGGCCGGCGGGCGCGCTGTCCAAGACCTGCGACATTGGCAAAACTCCGGGCTCGGCGATGCTGCTGACCCGATATAACCGATGGCGGTGAATTTTTCAGCTGTCGCGGGGTTAGCACGGCAGAGCATCGCGAGAATCGAAATGATCAAAAATGCCTTCGCTGTCCTGTTGGTCGTCGCCATGGCCGGCCTTGCGGGCGGAGCAGCCGAGGCGGCGCCAGGCACCGCCGCTCCGCAGATGAATACCGGCCTCACCGCCAACCGGGCGCCGAAGCGGGCGACGGTCAGCCCGACCGCCCATCAGATCGAGGCGACCGAGGCCATCGGCGCGATAATCCAAAACGCCAGCGGCGCCGATGTGGCCAAGATCACCGACCTTTTGATCGATCGGCGCAGCCCCGTCGTCGCCCTCGCGATCATCGCCCCGCTGGGTGGTCGATCGTTCGATCACGGCACCAGCGCCGTCGCCTGGAGCAGCCTGCGGTTCGAGCCGCGACCGACGCCGCATTTCATGACCCGGCTCGGCGATCGGCAACTGGCCGCCGGTAGCACTCTGGCCGAAACGGCGAAGACCGGCGGCTATGACGATGTGAAGACGGATGTCCTGGGCAGGAAGGTGGTCGGCGCCAACGGCAACTCGGTCGGTCATGTCGAGGATTTGGTGCTGACCTTCGGGACCGGGCATCTGGTGGCACTGGTCATCGACACCGGCGGCCTTATCAGCATCGGTGCGACCCATCACGCGGTGGCGTGGGATGCCGCCAAACCGCAACTTGGCCGCGACAACGGCCCGATCCGGGTCGCCCTCTCCAAGGCGCAGATCGATCAGGCGCCGGTAACGACGACGATGCTGCCGGCGCCGATCCCGGCGAAAGCCGCCAACACTCGGACCCCGATCCCGCGCAACCCCGGCAGCAGCCTGATCCCAGCTCCGGCCAATAATCGCTGAACCGCAGGTCCGGACCTCGCTGCGGATTTGACCGCGCCCTTCGGCGTGCCTACATAGGAAGCGTCGGTACCGGGAGCGCCGGCGATTCTGCAATCCGACGAGCCGTGGAGCGGCGAGAACATGTCCGAGAGCGAAGACGAAGTCGTAGAGAGGCGGGTCATCGTAACCGAAAGCGCCGCCCGTCGCATCGCGCTGTTGCGCGAGCAGGAGCAGGCGGAAAACGCCTTTCTGCGAATCGCGGTCTCTGGCGGCGGCTGCTCCGGGTTTCAGTACGGCTTTACGTTTGACGATCAGCGCAATGACGACGATGTCGTCTTCGAGCAGGGCGGCGTCGCCGTGGTGGTCGACGATGTGTCGCTCGATCTGTTGAGCGGGGCCGAGGTCGATTTCGTCGAGGATCTGATGGGCGCCTCGTTCCAAGTGCGCAACCCGAATGCGGCATCATCCTGCGGCTGCGGCAATTCGTTCTCGATCGGCTGAGCGTCGCCTGCCTATCAACCCCTCCCGTCTAGCCGCCGGTGAAAATCGCCACCTGGAATGTCAATTCGGTCAAGGCGCGGCTGCCGCATCTGCTCGCCTTTCTCGGTGAGGCGCAGCCCGACGTACTGTGCTTGCAGGAAACCAAATGCCCCGAAGCGGACTTCCCAACGCTGGAGATCCGGGCGCTCGGTTACCGCGTCGAGACCCTTGGCCAGCGTTCCTATAACGGCGTGGCGCTGGTGTCGAAGCTGCCTGCCGCAGAGATCGTCCGCGGGCTCCCCGGCATGGAAGGGGACGAGCAGGCGCGCTATATCGAGGCGGCTTTCGGCTCTGGACCGGCGGCGCCGGCGGTCCGCGTGGCCTCGATCTACCTGCCCAACGGCAACCCCGTCGGGACCGACAAATTCACCTACAAGCTCGCCTGGATGAAACAGCTGGCCAGCCGGGCGAGCGAACTGCTCCGGCTCGAAATCCCGTTCGTCTTGGCCGGCGATTACAACATCTGCCCGACCGATGACGATGTGTACGACCCGGTGGCCTGGCGCGACGACGCGCTGTGCCGCCTCGAATTGCGCGCACGCTTCCGCGAGCTGATGCATCTCGGGCTGACCGACGCCTATCGTGTGTTTCACCGCGAGCCGCACCGCTATACCTTCTGGGATTATCAGGCCGGCCGCTGGCACCGCGACGAGGGGCTGCGCATCGACCATCTGCTGCTGTCGCCGCACGCCGCCGACCGGGTCGCCGCCTGCGAGATCGACAAGCGGCCGCGCGCCAAGGAGCGCGCCTCGGACCACACCCCGATCTGGTGCGAACTGGCGGTCTAGTGCGCTAGCCTCATTGGTCCGGAAGCTCGGGGTCGGGTGGATAGGTGTGGCGACCGCCGGCGCCGTCCTCGATGGTCCAGCCGCCGGAGGACGGGTTGGGGGCGGCGGCGCATGATCCAAGCGGCACCTTGCCCCAGCCGCCTGGGATATCGAGCACGTAGGTCGGCTGGCACAGTCCGGAGGCGGCGGCGCGCAGGCGGCGCACCAGCCTCTGGCCCTCGGCGATGCCGGTGCGGAAATGGGCGGTGCCGCGGGCGAGGTCGGGGTGGTGCAGGTAATAGGGCTTGACCCGCATCGCGACGAGACCGCGGAAGAGGGCTTCGAGCACCGCCGCGTCGTCGTTGACGCCGCGCAGCAGGACCGTTTGCGACAGCACCGGTATGCCAGCGCGGACCAGCCGCGTCACCGCCTCCTTCGCGGCCGCGGTCAGCTCGCGCGGGTGATTGGCATGAACCACGACATAGACCGCCTTCTCGGCCGCCAGCGCCTCGACCAGCGCTGGGGTGACCCACCCGGGCTCGACCACCGGAACCCGCGTGTGAAAGCGGATCACACCCAGATGGGCGATTTCGTCGAGCGCGCGTACGATCAGGGCGATGCGGCGGCTCGCCAGCACGAAGGGGTCGCCGCCGGTGACGATGACCTCCCAGATTTGGGGGCGCTCGCGAACATAGGCAAAGGCGAGGTCGAGTGCGGCGCGGCCCAGCATCGCCGGTGCCTTGCCGACTACCTCGCGGCGAAAACAGAAGCGGCAGTAGACCGGGCATAGGAGGGTCGGCTTCAGCAGCACCCGGTCCGGATGGCGGTGGACGATGCCGGTCACCGGCGACCAGCGCTGGTCGCCGATCGGGTCGGCCAGCTCCTCGTCGCCAACCGCCAGCTCGGCTTCGGCGGGGATGAATTGCGCGGCGATCGGGTCGTTCGGTTCGCTGGGCTCGATCAGCGCCGCCATCTGCGGGCTCACGGCGACGGCGAACTCTTCGGCCACCCGCCGAATCCGACCGAGCCGCTCCGGCGGCACGAGGCCAGCGGAGACGAGGTCTTCGACCCGGGTCAAACGCAAATCTTCCTGGTGATCGGCATCGCCATTCGAGCCTGAAATCGGCCGCTTCAAGCCGCAAGCCAAGGCTAACGATAGCCGCGGACGCCGGTGGCGGCCAGCGTGCCGATCTGCCTTGGATACCGGAACTCCCGGCGATGCGCCGCCTCACCCGGCCAATGGACGAGGCGGGGCGACTATGTTATAGCGCGCCCGGTCATTGGATCGTCGACGGCGCATAAAGAAATGGGCAGCCGACGCGAGCACGCGCGGGAACGGTCGAAAAGGCGGTTTATGCGGGACACGCGGGATAATCGGTGGCTGGCTTGACGGATCTCTCATCGGTTTCCGTTCCCCAAACCGGCAGCGTCGTAGACTTCCCGGAACTGCCGACCCGGCTCGGCTCTGCCGCGGACGACATCGTCGACGGTCTGGGCCGCTACTGGCTGTGGATCCGGCTGGCGCATCAGGATATGCGGCTGCGCTATCGCGGGTCGATTCTCGGCCCGTTCTGGCAGACCATCACCACCGCCATCATGATCGCGGCAATGGGCTTCATTTACGCCAAGCTGTTCCATATGGAGCTCGAAAGCTACCTGCCGATGCTAACGGTCGGGTTGATCCTGTGGCAGTTTACTTCGGGGATGATCACCGAAGGCTGCGGCACCTTCGAAGCGGTGCAGGGCGTCATCCAACAGGTGAAACTGCCGTTCTCGTTGCACGCCTATCGCCTAGTCTATCGCAACCTATTGGTTTTGGCGCATAATTTCGTCATCGTTCCGGTCGTGCTGGTGATTTTTCCGCACCGGGTCGACTTGCTGCGGTTGCTGGTGTTGATCCCAGCGCTTTTGCTGATCGTGGTCAACGGGGTGGCGGTTAGCACGCTGCTCGGCATGATTTGCGCGCGCTTTCGCGACGTGCCGCCGATCGTCAGCAGCATCGTCCAGGTGCTGTTCTTCGTCACCCCGATCTTTTGGCCGGCGAGCTCGCTCGGCTCCCATGGCCGATGGTTGGTGCTGAACCCGCTTTACGCCGCGATCGACGTGATGCGCAGCCCGCTCCTCGGGGCGCCCGCCTCGCCCCATTCCTGGACCATCCTGATCGGCCTGACCTTGCTTACCAGTGCGACGGCGTTTCTGTTCTTTGCCCGCTTTCGCTCGCGCATCGCCTTTTGGGTGTGAGTTCGGTGTCGTTTCTGCGCCTGCGCGACGTCACGCTCGACTTTCCGATCTACCAGGGCAGCAGCCGGTCCTTGAAAAAGGCGCTGCTCGCCTCCTCGACCCGCGGCAATCTGGGACGGGACGCGGCCGAGCGGATCAATGTGCGCGCCTTGAGCGAGGTCAGCTTCGAGATCGGCAATGGCGACCGGCTGGCGCTGATCGGCGCCAATGGCGCCGGAAAGACCACCCTCTTGAAGGTGCTGGCCGGGGTCTACGAACCGACCCAGGGGCGCTTTTTCTGCTCGGGGCGGGTCTCATCGCTGCTTGACACCAGCGTCGGTCTAAACCCCGACGCCACCGGGTGGGAGAACATCATCCTGCGCGGCATGTATATGGGCATCCATCCGGCCGAGATGCGAGCGCTCGCCGCTGGGATCGCCGAATTCACCGAACTCGGCGACTACCTCGACATGCCGGTGCGGACCTATTCGGCCGGCATGATGATCCGGCTCGCCTTCTCGATCTCGACCTGCGTGCCGCCCGACATCCTGATCATGGACGAGTGGCTGTCGGCCGGCGACGCGCAGTTCCTCGGCAAGGCGCAGCGGCGCATCGAAGAATTCGTCCGCCGCTCGAGCATCCTGGTGCTCGCCTCGCATTCGCTCGAGCTGGTCGAGCAATGGTGCAACCGCGGGCTGTTGTTGCATCACGGGCGGGTGGTGACGATCGGCCCGGTCAAGGAAGTCGTCGCCGCCTACCGCCAGCTGATCGACGTTGTCGCACCGCCCGATGCGACCTCGATCGCGACGGCGGTGTAGAATTTGGCTCGGCCGCGCAGCAATCCGCCGAGGTTGGGGAAGAGCGCCAAAGACAGACCGTGGGTGCCGGCCAGAGTTGACAACACCGGATTGCCATCGAATAAAGAGCGCGGCGGCGCCGCCGTCGATCGTGGTGCTCCGGGGGGCGAGTTTTCGTGAAAGCTGTCATTTTGGCCGGGGGCTTGGGCACCCGGTTGTCGGAAGAGACCGAGCATCGGCCGAAACCGATGGTCGAGATTGGCGGCAAGCCGATTTTATGGCATATAATGAAAATATATTCGACCCATGGAGTTGAAGACTTTATTATCTGCCTCGGTTATAAAGGCTATATCATCAAGGAGTGGTTTGCTAATTACTTTTTACACAATTCTGACGTCACGATCGATATGCGCGACAATTCCATGAATATTCACCAGGCCTCAGTCGAGCCGTGGCGGGTGACCCTGATCGACACCGGCGACGGGACGATGATCGGCGGCCGCATCAAGCGCATCCTGCGTTATGTCGACAACGACCCGGAATTCTGCCTGACCTACGGCGACGGGGTCGGCGATGTCGACATTGCCAAGGCGGTGGCGCTGCATCGCCGCGAGGGGCGGCTCGCCACGGTCACCGCCACCCAGCCGCCCGGGCGGTTCGGCTCGCTGCGATTCGACGGCGACCGGGTGGTCGGGTTCCAGGAAAAACCGGTCGGCGACGGCGGCTGGATCAATGGCGGCTTCTTTGTGCTGTCGCCAAAAGTCGGCGACTACATCGACGGCGACGCGTCGGTGTGGGAGCGCGAGCCGATGGAGCGGCTGGCCGCCGACAATCAGCTTTCGGTCTATTTCCATCACGGCTTCTGGCAGCCGATGGATACCCTGCGCGACAAGCGATACCTGGAGGAGCTATGGACCGGCGGTCGTGCGCCCTGGAAAAGCTGGTAACGGCAGCGTCCGTCCGATGCGCATCCTGATCACCGGCAATTGCGGGTATGTCGGCTCGACCCTGGTCCGCCACTTGCGCAGGGTCATGCCGGCGGCCGAAATCATCGGCTACGACGCCGGCTGGTTCGCGCATTGCCTGACCGACGCCAAGGTTCTGCCCGAGACCCTGATCACCCGCCAGCACTACGGCGACGTGCGCGATTTCCCGCCGGCGCTGCTCGACGGAATCGACGCGGTCGTGCATCTGGCGGCGGTGTCGAACGACCCGATGGGCAACCGGTTCGAAGCTGTCACCGATGAGATCAATGCCCAGGCGAGCGTCCGGCTGGCCCGCCTCGCCGGCGACGCCGGGGTTCGCGCCTTCGTCTTCGCCTCGTCGTGCTCGATCTACGGGTTTGCCGAAGGCGGTCCGCGACGCGAGAACGACGAAGTCAACCCGCTGACCGCCTATGCGCGCTCCAAGGTGGCGACCGAGCGGGCGCTCGCCGGCATGAACGCCGATGGCATGGCCGTCACCTGCCTGCGCTTTGCCACCGCCTGCGGCATGAGCGACCGGCTGCGGCTCGACCTCGTCCTTAACGACTTTGTCGCCTGCGCGCTCGCCACCGGTGAGATCACGGTGCTCTCGGATGGGACACCCTGGCGCCCGCTGATCGATGTCAGCGACATGGCCCGTGCGATCGAATGGGCAATCGCCCGCCAGACCGCCGCGGGCGGCACCGTGCTGTCGGTCAATGCCGGCTCGGACGCCTGGAACTACCAGGTCAAGGACCTGGCCGAGGCAGTGGCTCAGGCGGCCCCGGGAACGCGGGTTTCGATCAATCGCGAAGCGCCGCCCGACAAGCGCTCGTACCGCGTCGATTTTTCGCTGTTTCGCGAGCTGGCTCCCAAGCATCAGCCGCTCAGTACCCTTGCCGACAGCGTCGGCCGCCTGCAGCGCGGTCTGGCCAACATGAATTTCGCCGACGGCGATTTCCGCAATTCGTCGCTAATCCGCCTGAAGACGCTCGATCGGCTGATTGCCGATGGGTTGCTGTCGCCATCGTTGCGCTGGCGGCCCGATCCGGCCAAAGGCCTGGCCGCGTGAAGTTCGTCCCGACCCCGCTCGCTGGCACCTATCTGATCGAGCTCGAAAAGCGCGGCGACCATCGCGGTTTTTTTGCCCGGTTTTTCTGCGAGCAGGAATTCGCGGCCGCCGGGCTCGAAACCCGGTTCGTCCAGGTCAACAACTCGCTGACCGCCGGCCGCGGTACCCTGCGCGGCATGCACCTCCAGCTGCCGCCGGCGGCCGAGGTCAAACTGGTGCGCTGCATTCGCGGCGCGCTTCACGACGTGATCGTCGATCTGCGGCCCGACAGCCCGACCTACCTCAAATGGTTCGGCGCCGACCTGACCGCCGACAATCGGCTGATGATGTATGTGCCGCGGGGCTTTGCCCACGGCTTTATCACCCTTGGCGACGATACCGAGGCGCTTTATCTGGTCAGCGCCTTCTACGCGCCGCAATGCGAACGCGGAGTCCGCTTCGACGATCCGAGTTTTGCCATCGATTGGCCGCTGGCCCCGGTCGAGATGTCGGCCAAGGATCGCGAATGGCCCGATTTTGACCCGGCCGGCCCGATTGCGGCTGCGCTGCGGGGCTGCTCGTGAATATCCTGTTGACCGGGGCGAGCTCGTTCACCGGTCTCTGGTTTGCCCGCGCGTTGCATCGGGCGGGACATCAGGTGACCACCCCGCTACGCCAGTCGCGCGAGGATTATCGCGACGGCCCGCGCGCGGCCCGGGTGATCGCGCTTGGCGATGTCGCCGCGTGCGCGTTCGGCCTGAGTTTCGGCGATCAGCGATTTCTCGACCTGTGCCGCTCCGGCAGCTGGGACCTCTTATGCCACCACTCGGCCCAGGTCGGTGATTATCGCTCGGCCGGGTTCGACGTGGCCGGCGCGCTCGGCGCCAACACGCGCAGCCTTGCCGAGGTGCTGCGGGCGATGCGCGGCCTGCGCGGTGTCGTCTTGACCGGCAGCGTCTTCGAGGCCGACGAGGGCGCCGGGACGACCCCGCTGCGCGCGTTCTCTCCTTACGGACTGTCGAAGGGCATGACCGCCCAATTGGTCCGGTTCCGGTGCGAGGAAATCGGCCTCGCGATGGGAAAATTCGTCATCTCCAACCCGTTCGGCCCGTTCGAGGAGCCGCGCTTCTGCGCCTATCTGATGCGCCAGTGGCAGGCCGGGCAGATGGCCGAGGTGCGGACCCCGGCCTATGTGCGGGACAACATCCATGTCGATCTGTTAGCCGGCGCTTACGCGGTTTTTGCCGAGCGGACCGCTGCGGGTCCTGGGTTTGCGCGCGCCAATCCCAGCGGCTATGTCGAGACGCAGGGCGCCTTCGCCGAGCGGTTCGCGCGCGAGATCGGGCGGCGGACAAGCCTCGATTGCCGCGTGTCGTTGTCGCCGCAGACCGACTTCTCCGAGCCGCTGGTGCGGATCAACACCGAGCAGGCGCAGGCTCCGGGCTGGAGCGAGACCGCCGCCTGGGACGGCATCGCTCGGTATTACGCCAGGTAGGCCGGCATCCCCAGGCAGCTTGCCGATGACCGACGTGGATAAGGAAATGCGAACCGAAAGCGATCTAGCTGCGGCTGCTCGAATATGGAACGATCCCGAAGAGACCTCGGAAGATGTCAACCTTCGGATACATGATGACGTCCCTCCTCAAAAGCTCGCGGCTCGAGGCCAGTCCTACGTCGATCAGATTTTCGGTTTGTTTCCTTAAGCACGCCCGAAGACTGGTGCGTCGATTATGGAAATCGGCAGCGGGATGGGCTATATTATGGAGGCGATGGAAAGAGGGTGTCGCCAACGCAAAATAGCGCCTGCTCAGATAATCGGCCTTGACATTGCTGAAAACATGATCGCGCGGGCGCAATCTCGCCTAATCGGGAATTCGATATTTTCGTTTCTTCATTACGATGGGATTTATGTACCGCTGCCAGAACGTTCACTGGATCTTGTTTATAGTGTGGCGTCGTTGCAACATGTTCCCAAACCTTTTGTCTTTAACTTGTTTTTCCAAATTCTTAGACTATTGAAGGAGGATGGATACGCCGTCATTCACCTTCTCGGCGTAAAGCATTTGCGGAACCACCTAGAAACCAGGGCCGCCTGGCGAGACGAAGTTCAAAAACAATTAAACCAAAATGTTGGACACTGGCACCACTTTTACAGCGCGGAAGATTTGGAGGCTGTGTTCTGTGCGACCGGGTTTGGGCATTTCGACGTACGAGATGGCGACAGCATTTGGTCGCTCGTGCAACCGTCCAAGCTGGAAGTGCCTGTCGACTTTGATCCCGCGGCCTATCTTGCGCTGAACCCCGATGTCGCCGCTGCTGGCACGGACCCGAACGCCCACTGGCTCGAGCACGGGTATCGCGAGGGTCGGAAATGGGGGGCAGGTTACCGGGGTGCCGATAGAGGAACACCCCGGCGGAGTTGGTGGCCTTTCGGAGGGCGCTAACCTGCTGAGATGCCGCGCCGCGCGCCCGCTCCTCGGAAATGAACACCCACCTCGATCGATCAGCAGCCTGTCAGAGGCCCTCGAACAGTGCTGTCGATAGATAGCGCTCGGCGAAGTCCGGCAGCACCACGACGATCGTCTTGCCGGCCATCTCGGGGCGCTTGCCGACCTCCAGAGCCGCGGCGAGTGCCGCCCCCGACGAGATCCCGACGGTCAGCGCGTCGAGCCGGGCCGCCTCGCGCGCGGTGCGCATCGCGGTGTCGTTGCCGATGCGCACGACCTCGTCGATCAGCTTGGTGTCGAGAATATCTGGAATGAAGCCGGCGCCGAGCCCCTGGATCCGGTGTGGTCCCGGCGGGCCGCCCGAAAGGACGGCGCTATCCTCCGGCTCGACCGCGATCATTTTGAGCCCGGGCTTGCGCGGCTTCAAAACCGAGCCGACGCCGGTCAGGGTCCCACCGGTGCCGACCCCGCTGACCACCACATCGACCTTCCCGCCGGTATCCTTCCAAATCTCCTCGGCGGTGGTGCGGCGATGGACTTCCGGGTTTGCCGGGTTCTGGAATTGCTGTGGGATGAACGCGTCCGGCAGGGACCGGGCGATCTCCTCGGCCTTGGCGATCGCGCCCTTCATGCCCTGCGCCGCCGGGGTCAGCTCGAGCTCGGCGCCGAGCAGCAGCAGCATCTTGCGCCGCTCCATCGACATGCTGTCGGGCATGGTCAGTATCAGCCGATAGCCCTTGGCGGCGCAGACAAAGGCGAGTGCTATCCCGGTATTGCCCGAGGTTGGCTCGACCAGCACGGTGCCGGGCTTGATTTTCCCGGCGGCTTCGGCGGCGGCGACCATCGCTACGCCGATGCGGTCCTTGACCGAGGCGAGCGGGTTGAAGAACTCGCATTTCGCCAGGATATCGGCCTTGGCTCCGGCCTCTCGCGCCAGCCGATGCAGACGGACTAGCGGGGTCGCGCCGATCGTCTCGACGATGCTGTCATAGACCCGGCCGCGAAACTCCGCACTGTGGGAATTTGTCGTGCTGGCGGTGTCCATTAGATCATTCTCCCATAAAGCCTGCGTGGTTCATTTAGGCGCGCCGACGAAAGGGCGCAACGAGCCGGGGTTCGCCTCAAATCTCGAAATCGCTGAACTCGGTCGCGCGGCCGGGGATGCCGGCCTGGTGCGCCCGGCTGCACAGATCGTCGAGGGTGAGCCGGTCGAGCCGCTGCATCATCTCCTCCTGCAGTTCGAGCCATAATGGGCGCACGACCCGATGGCCGAGAGCGCTGCCGGCCGGGTCGCTGATCGGGTCCTCGGCGGTCTCGAGCCCGCGCACCGTGCGCACGATATCGCCGAGGCTGACCAGGCGCCGCTCGCGCGCCAGGCGATAGCCGCCGGAGGGCCCGCGAATCCCCAGTAGGATCCCGTGCCGCACCAGTTCCTGCAAAACCGGCTCGAGATAGCGGCGCGGAATGCCCTGGCGCTCGGTAATCTCGGCCGAGCGCACCGGGACCAGCCCGCCATTATAGGCGATGTCGAGCACCGCCTCGATCGCGAATAAGAGTTTCTTGGTCAGCCGAACCATGTCACGCGGATCGCGGCCAAAGGCTCATCAGATCTCGATGCCCGAGTTTCGTTGCGCCGGACGCTCTCGACAAGCGACCTCGATACCGGTCGCCGATGCTGCGGAATGCCGGCCCTCATCGCAACGCGCGAACGAGGGCCGAGGCGATTCGGTCGGCGAGGCGCACGGCGACCTCGCGCTTGGTCATCGCCGGCCAGTCCTCGACGCCTGCCTCATCGACCAGGTGGATCGTGTTTCGCTCGCCGCCAAAGGTGCCGCTGCCGACCGAGACGTCGTTGGCGAGGATCCAGTCGCAGCACTTCCTGACGCGCTTGGCGCGGGCGTTGGCGACGAGGTCGTCAGTCTCAGCGGCAAAGCCCACGACCAATCGTGGCCGGTCGTTGGCGCGCTGGGCGATCCGGGCGAGGATGTCGGGGTTTTCGGCGAGACGCAGCAATGGCGGGCCGCCGCCATCTTTTTTCAGCTTGTGCCCGGCCACCTGCTCGACCCGCCAATCGGCGACCGCCGCCGCCATCACCGCGACATCGACCGGCAGTGCCGCCTCGCACGCGGCCAGCATCTCAACCGCGGTCTCGACCGGGACCAGCCGGACGCCCGGCGGCGGCGGCTCCTGCGTCGGACCCGAGACCAGCACCGTCTCGGCGCCGAACCTGGCGAGTGCCGCGGCGATCGCATGGCCCTGCTTGCCCGAGGAGTGGTTCGAGAGATAGCGCACCGGGTCGATCGGCTCGCGGGTCGGCCCGCTCGTTACCAGCGCCCGCCGGCCGGCAAGTTGCGTGCCCTTGGTCAGCATTCCCTCGATCGCCGCGACGATTTCCAGCGGCTCGGCCATGCGGCCCGAGCCGACCTCGCCGCAGGCCAATTCGCCCGAGCCCGGCCCGACCCGCACCACTCCGCGCGCGTCCAAAGTCGCCAGGTTGGCCTGGGTCGCCGGGTGCGCCCACATCATCAAATTCATCGTCGGAGCTAACAGCACAGGCTTATCCGAGGCGAGGAGCGTTGTCGTCGCCAGATCGTCCGCCAAGCCAGCGGCCATGCGCGCGATCAAATCGGCGCTGGCCGGGGCCACGACGATCAGCTCGGCCTCGCGCGACAGGCGGATATGGCCCATCTCGCTCTCGTCGGTCAGCGACCACAGATCGGTGTAGACCTTGTCCTCGCTGAGCGAGGCGACCGACAGCGGGGTCACAAAATGCGTCGCCGCGGCAGTCATGATCGCGCGCACCGCCGCCCCGCGCTCGCGCAGCCGGCGAATGAGGTCGAGGCTCTTATAGGCCGCGATCCCGCCCGAGATGATCAACAGGATGCGCCGATCGTGCAGCAACCCCGGTCCTCCGCCGCCATTCGCCAGCGCGAGTATGCTACCGCGCGGCGACGAGGGCGAGGACGAACGCGGGTCGGCCCCACGGCCGCACCGGCCCGGCGTCAGTTTCTTAGAGCCGCGCGCAGCCCAGCGACACCCGCCACCATGGCCCGAAGCGGTGGGTGATGCTTTCGCTCAACCCGCCCGACGCTGGTTGCGACATGAGCGAAAGCATGGTGGCGTTGGGCGAGGCCCCCCGCGGCCGCGGGGCGAGCAACATGAGGAGGCCCCGCGGCGATGCCAGCCTCGGAGGGCACCTGGCCTCAGCCGAAAGAGGGGGCGCGGGGCTTTTGACTAAAATCGAGGCCGTCGAGCAGATTATAGGCGCGCGCGTCGCGCTGCTGCAGCGGCGCGAGGCCGAACCGGGCTTCGATCAGCGCCAGGATCGAAGTGGTGTCGGCGATGCGGTGGTCGATATGGCCGCGCCGTGCCCACGGGCTGATCAACAGCGCCGGGATGCGGGTGCCGCAGCCATAGGCGTCGGGCGTCGGCGGCGCCACATGGTCCCAGAAGCCGCCGCCTTCGTCATAGGTGATGACGACCGCGCTCTTGCCCCAAAGCGGGCTGTCGCCGAGCGCCTTCAGCACGCCCATGACCCACGCCTCGCCCCAGCGTGGCGCCGAATCCGCCGGGTGCTCGTCATGTGCCCCGGTCGCCTTGATAAACGACACCGGCGGCAGACGGGCGCTCTTCAGATCTTCAAAGAAATCCGAGCTGTCGCGGATATGGCCGGCTTTAACATTGGCGAACCAGCTCGGATAGTATTGGAACGGGTTATGGTGCGACACGTAAAGCGCCGGCGTGTCGATGACGACCGAGCCGTCGCCGGGGCCAAAGGCGGTCTTCAAGGCCCATGGCTTGACCGCGTTCCAGCCCTCATTGTACCAGGCCCAGCCGAGCGAGGCGGCATCGAGCCGATCGCCGATATTCGGATAAGTCTGCTCGTCGGGCGGCGCCGCCAGCTCGAGCGGCCCCATATAGGTCTCGGTCGGGCCGTTCAGCGGCGCCACGTCGTTGATCAATATTCCAGCCTTGTCATAGGGCCGATCGAACACCGGCGGGCTCAGGCTGCCGATCTTGGCCGCCGGCGGCTTTGACCGCTGCGCCGAGCGCGCCGCCGCGAGATAGAGCGCGTTCCCGGTCGAGCCGCCCGACATCGCCTGGAAGAAATGGTCAAACAGTACGTATTCGTCGGCGAGATGATGGTAGTGGGGCAGATCGTCCCGCGTATAGTAGCCGAGCACCGCGCCCGACGGCGTCGACTGGGCCAACATCATCGCGGTCGGGTTTCCGCCCGCGCCCTTGTCGAAAAACACGTGCTTGCCGCCGAGCGCAAGGGCCACGAAGCGGTCCATCTTGCCGTGGTTGATCTGCGCGAACATGCGGAAGAAATGGTGCGAGGGGTCCCAGGGCGCGTTGGCGTCGGGCGGGATGTATCGGGCGAGCCGAAACGGTCGGTTGTCGAGCTGCGCCTCGGCAAAGCCCGGAAGCTGATAGGGCACCGGCAGAGAGCCGTAAGGCACCCCGGCCGAGTTCTTTTGCAGCCCGGTGAAGCGGGCGTCGATCTGACCTCCGGAGCCAAGCAGATTGGCCAGCGCCGCCCCGCCCGGCGGCTGATAGGCCCCGAAATAATGATCGAAGCTGCGGTTCTCCTGGTAGATCACGATGATGTGGTCGATCTTGTCGCGCAGCCCTTGGAGGTCCGGTCCGACCGGCGCCGCCGCCTGTACTCGCGCCCGCAAGCGCGCGCCGAGCAGCGCGATGCCGCCGGTCGCCGCGGCCGATTGCAGAAAGCGGCGGCGGCTTTGCCTCAGAATGGTCATTGTCGTCCCCCGATGACCGCGGCCGTCATAGCCCGCACCATCGCAACCGCGTCCCGGCGAATATCACGCTTTGATGACGGTTGTGAGAAGCCTCCACCATGCGCGTGATGCGCACCCTCGCGCCGGCTCCGCCCGCGTCGCCGCGCAAACGCGGCCGGCTTGCGAAAGCGGCCGGCGGACCGTACCTATCGAGAGGCTCGGCTCGGCGTCGGCGCGCGAGAGAGGTCAGCAGGGAGGTCGGCGATGAAGCTCCAGGATCAAAAACTGTTCCGCCAACAATGCTATGTCGATGGCGAATGGGTCGACGCCTTGAACCGCGGCACGATCCCGATCACCAACCCGGCGACCGGCGAAACCCTCGGCACCGTGCCGCGCATGGGCGTCGAGGAGACGCGCGGGGCGATCGAGGCGGCCGATCGCGCACTCCCCGCTTGGCGCGCCAAGACCGCCAAGGAGCGCGCCCACATTCTGCGCCGCTGGTACGATCTGATGATGGCCAACCAGGACGATCTGGCCACCCTGATGACCGCCGAGCAGGGCAAGCCTTTGGCCGAATCGAAGGGCGAGATCGCCTATGCCGCCTCGTTCATCGAATGGTTCGGCGAGGAAGGCAAGCGCATCTACGGCGACACGATCCCGGCGCACATGGCCGACAAGCGCATCGTCGTCACCAAGGAGCCGATCGGCGTCACCGCGGCGATCACCCCGTGGAATTTCCCGGCGGCGATGATCACCAGGAAATGCGGGCCGGCACTCGCCGCCGGCTGCACGATGGTCTTGAAGCCGGCCTCGGCCACTCCCTATTCGGCGCTGGCGCTGTGCGAATTGGCGGAGCGCGCCGGGGTGCCGAAGGGGGTATTTTCGTGCGTGACCGGCGGCGCCACGGAGATCGGCGGCGAGATGACCTCGAACCCGATCGTGCGCAAGCTCTCGTTCACCGGCTCGACCGAGATCGGCAAGTTGCTGATGGAGCAGTGCGCCGCGACGGTCAAGAAGACCTCTATGGAATTGGGCGGCAACGCGCCCTTTATCGTCTTTGACGACGCCGACATCGAGATGGCGGTCAAGGGGGCGATCGCCTCCAAGTATCGCAATGCCGGGCAGACCTGCGTGTGCGCCAACCGCCTTCTGGTGCAGGACGGGGTCTACGACGCCTTTACCCAAAAGCTCGCCGCGGCCGCCGGGGCGATGAAGGTCGCCGCGGGGTTCGAGCCGGGGGCGATGATCGGTCCGCTGATTGACATGAAGGCCGTCGAAAAGGTCGAGGCCCATGTCGCCGACGCGCTCAAAAAGGGCGCCAAGGTCGTGACCGGCGGCAAGCGCAGCGCGCTGGGCGGCAGCTTTTATGAGCCGACGGTGTTGACCGATGTCACCACCGACATGGTCATCACCAAGGAGGAGACGTTTGGCCCGGTGGCCCCGCTCTATCGTTTCAAGACCGAGGCCGAAGCCATCAAGATGGCCAACGACACCGAATTCGGGCTCGCCGCCTATTTCTACAGCCGCGACATCGGCCGCATCTGGCGAGTTGCCGAGGCGCTCGAATACGGCATCGTCGGGATCAACGAGGGCATCATCTCGACCGAGATCGCACCGTTCGGCGGTATGAAGGAAAGCGGTATCGGCCGCGAAGGCTCGAAATACGGCATCGAGGACTATCTCGAAATCAAGTATCTCTGCATGGGCGGCATCGACCGGTAGCTTCGCCCATGCACGGCCGGTGACGCGGGACCGCAGCGGGCAGCGGCCTGGACGGTGGCGGGGCTGATCCGCTTGTGCCTGCTCCTGAGCGTCGCCGCGCGACTCTGCACCGAGCCCGCGGCGGCCCAGGCCCCGAGCAAGGCCCCGCCAGGTCCAGCCAGCGGCTTTCCCGCA
This sequence comes from uncultured Alphaproteobacteria bacterium, assembly GCA_963755435.1. GTDB lineage: Bacteria > Pseudomonadota > Alphaproteobacteria > ATCC43930 > CGMCC-115725 > AP-15. Next base: position 59,716 of record CAVWJX010000003.1, on the reverse strand, counting down.
TTATCGGGCAGCAATCTCCTCGGCGATATCGGCGGGTTGCGCCCGGCGCTCGCCAGATCCGGCCTCTCGTTCTCGCTGCAGGAAATCAGCGAAGTGCTAGGAAATCCCACCGGCGGCATCCGTCAAGGCGCCGAATATAACGGTCTGACCACGATGCGGCTCGAACTCGATACTGCGAAGGCTTTCGGCTGGACCGGCGGCACCTTCGACGCCAGCGCGCTGCAAATTCATGGCCGCAATCTGACCGTCGAACCATCTCGATACGATCCAGACGGCAAGTGGCATCGAAGCCGATCGCGCGACCCGCTTGTGGGAGCTGTGGTACCAGCAGACCTTCGTCGATGGCCACGCCGACGTAAGGCTCGGTCAGCAGAGCCTCGACCAGGAATTCATCGTCAGCAAATACGCCGCTCTCTTCATCAACGCGGAGATGGGCTGGCCGGTGGTGCCTACACTCGATCTTTATGCCGGCGGACCGGCCTACCCGCTGTCATCACTCGGCGTCCGCTTGCGGGCGAAGCCAGCCAGGTTTTTGACAGTGCTCGCAGGAGTCTTCGACGATAATCCGCCGGGCGGCCCGTTCTTTAACGATTCGCAACTGCGCGACGGCGAAGCGTCAGGGACCCGGTTCAATCTCGGCACCGGCGCGCTGTTCATCGCCGAGATGCAATTCGCGATCGGACAGCATTCGCGCCTGCCGGGCATGTACAAGCTCGGGGGCTGGTTCGATACCGCGACATTTCCGGATCAGCAATTCGACACTACCGGGCTGTCGCTCGCGGCGCCGGCCAGCACCGGCATCGCGCGCACGCATCCGGGCAATTTCAGCATCTACGGCATCGTCGATCAAACGATCTGGCGCTTGGATCCGAGCGCGCCGCGCTCGCTCTCGATCTTCGCCCGCGCGATGGGTGCGCCCGGTGACCGCAACCTGATCGATTTCGGCTTAAATGCCGGGATCAGCCTCGCCGCCCCGTTGCCCGGCCGCCCGAAAGACATGTTCGGCATCGGCTATGGCCTGGCCAAAGTCAGCCCCGGCGCTGCCGCTCTCGACCGGGCGACTGGGTTCTATACCGGCACGCCATTCCCGGTGCGGTCGAACGAGAGCTTTGTCGAGCTGACCTACGATTACCAGCTGGCCCCCTGGCTGCTGCTTCAGCCCGATTTCCAATATGTATTCAACCCCGGCGGTGGCATCCCGAACCCGCACGATCCCACCCGGCTGGTCGGCAACGAAGCGATCATCGGCGTGCGCACCGCGATCGCGTTCTGAGGCCGGACGCACCCGCGGTGGTTTATGTCGCCGCTGCCGGCATCAGGCCGACCGCGGCTTCGGCGGTCAGCAACAGAAAGGTGAAGGTCTCCTGCAGATAGAGGCGCACGGCGGCGGCGGTGTGGGAGAGATAGCCGATCGAAAAATCCTGGCCGATATGCAGGTCGAAATCGCCGCCGCGGGTAGTCAGAACAAACGCCCCGGCGATCGCCGGGGCCCAGACGATCTCGGTCTCGACGATCCGTTTGATGTGCTGCAGCACCGGGTAGCCGTAATCGCGGCCCTCGTTGACTGCGGTGTAGGCGTCGGCGCCGAGCACCACCCGATAGGGTCCGTTGACCCCGACCAGACGCAGCTGGGTCAAGGCCTCGGCGATCGCGTCGGGATAATTGCGCACATCACCTGGCAGCGTCATAACCGGGTTGCTGGTGCCCTGACGGATGCCCTCGATGTTGGCCGCGCCATAGCCGTCGAAAATCGCAGCGTCCTCGGCGAAGGCAATCTTCTTGGCGGCGTCCTTGGCCGGCTGCCAGTCGGAATCGTTGGCGCCGCGCTCGACGTCGTCGATCATCTGGCGGTCGAGTTCGAACGGCACGCGCAGTTCGACCAGCGGCTTCACCTCGCGCTGGCGGGCCAGGACCCCGTCGGCGGGGGCCGCGATATTGCGCAGATGGCCGGTGCCGACCGCCGAAAGGATGGTCCCGCCCGGCCCCTCGACATCGACGACGCGCCGGCCGGCTAGATAACGCTTCAAGGTGCGCGAGGCCTCTTCCTCGATCTGCGCCCAGGCCATGTCGGAAACAGGCGCCAGCTCGCGGTGCAGGTTGTTCATTGGCGGGGCCTCTCTTTGAGGGAGCCGATGCCGAGCGAACCGTCGCGCACCGACGGCGCGGGCGGCGGGGCATCGGCCGGTGGGGCTGCGGCCGGGGCCGGTGGATCGAGGCTCACATTCTCCAGAAACGCCGCGGTCGGGGCAAAGAACAGGTTACCGGTCACGGCGCGGCTGAAATCGAGAATGCGGTCGTAATTTCCGGGCGGGCGGCCTTCGAACATGTTTTCGAGCATCTGCTCGATGGTTTGCGGCGAGCGGCTGTAGCCGATGAAATAGGTGCCGAACTCGCCCTTGCCGGCCTCGCCAAACGGCATGTTGTCGCGGACGATTTTGACCTCCTCGCCGTTCTCGACGATCTTGGTCAGCTCGTTATGGGCAAAGCTCGGCTTGACCGCGGCATCGAGCTCGACATTGGATAATTTCTGGCGGCCGATGATGCGTTCCTGCGCCTCGGTCGGCAATGCGTTCCAGGCCGCAAGATCGTGCAGGTACTTCTGCACGACGATGTAACTGCCGCCGGTAAATCCTTCATCCTCCTCGCCGACCAGCACGGCATCGAACGCCGCCTCGCCCTGCGGATTTTCAGTGCCGTCGACAAAGCCCAGCAGATCGCGCTGATCGAAATAGCCGAAACCGTGCACCTCGTCCGCCACCGCCACCGCGCTGCCCAGACGCGTCATGATCTGTGTGGCGAATTCAAAGCAGAGATCCATACGCTGGGCCCGGATGTGAAACAGGATGTCGCCCGGCGTGGCGACGGCCCGGCGGGGCGGTGCGCCGAATTCCCGGAACGGGTGCAGCTCGGCTGGACGTGGTACGCCGAACAGGCGGTCCCAAACCGCCGATCCGAAGCCGACGACACAGGACAATCTGCCTTCGAGATCGCGAAAGCCCACGGTGCGCAGCAGTGCCCCGAAATCCGCGCACAACGATCGCAGCGCCGCTTCCGGCTCAGGGCCGGTACCGAGGGTGACCACCAGAAAAATCGCGGCGCGGGTCAGCTCCATCGACAGTAGCTGGGTCAGCGCGCGCGGTCCCGCCGCCGCTCCGGGCGCAGTCATCGGCTGGATGTCATTGGTCGATCCCCCGCGGGCGGCGTGATCGCGCCGGTCGAAAATGCCCTTTTCTCGGTGGCGACCATGCGATAAACAGCTGCCGCGCGCAACCGTGCAATGCACCATCGCGGCCGCTTCGAGGCCAGCTTCAGCACACCCCGCGCGGCTCGCGCGCCCGGATGATGGCGAGCGGCGGCTGCCGCCAGATGCACCCGACCTTGGCAAAGCCGGCCTCCTCGACAGTCCGCAGCTGCTGGTCGAGGCCGCCGATCAGATCGAACAGATCATAATCGAGAAACACGCCGTCGGCTCTGATCAACCCGGCGATCGCCCGATAGCATGCGGCAATGGCGCCGAGATCGCGCAAATTGTGGATGGCGATCGCCGAGACGACAAGGTCGAACGGGCCGCCGACCTGCCGAACCCACTCCGGTTCGCGCAAATCGCCGGCCGCGTAGTGAATCTGGCCCCCATGCGAGGCCAGCCGCTCGCGCGCGCGGTCGAGCATTGGCTGCGAATAGTCCTGCAACGTGACCGTGGCGCGGGGAAAGGCGCGCAGCACTTCCTCGGTTACGACGCCATAGCCGCCGCCGACATCGAGCACCGCGATTTCGGCATTCGCCGCATGGGGCGCATAGGACAACATATCCCGCAGGCGCGCGCGCCGTTCGTCGTCGCGCTGCCGGTCACGTGCGATCCATTCGTCGACATAGCCGGACGAATGCCAATCGTGCCGGTCGACCGCAGGACCCTCTGTTGACGACGCCATCGTCGACCTCCTCCCAGCATTTTTTCCGAATCCCTTTCGGCCGGAGCTTGCGACGTCGACCCGGTTGTGACAACCAGAACATCGACAAGCTCGCGATGACGGAGTGACCTGCCCATGCCGCGCTATGATTTCGACCTGTTCACGATCGGCGCCGGCTCGGGCGGCGTCGCCGGTTCGCGCCGTGCCGCCGCTTATGGCGCGCGCGTCGGAATCTGCGAGGAACTGCGTGTCGGCGGCACCTGCGTGCTGCGCGGCTGCGTGCCGAAAAAGCTGTTGGTTTATGGCGCCCAATTCGCCGAGGCGTTCGCCGACGCCGCCGGCTTCGGCTGGACCGTGCCACCGGCGCGGTTCGACTGGCCGAGCCTGATCGCCGCCAAGGACAACGAGATCGGGCGTCTGTCGCAGATCTACATCAATATGTTGAACAACAGCGGCGTCGAGATCGTCGACGGCCGCGGCATCGTTTGCGATCCGCACACGGTCGAAGTCGCCGGCAAGACCTACACCGCCGACAAGATCATGATCGCGGTCGGCGGCCATCCGACCGTGCCCGACATCCCCGGCATCGAGCATGTGATCTCGTCGAATGAGGCGCTCGACCTGCCCCGTCTGCCGCGCCGCATCGCGATTGTCGGCGGCGGCTATATCGCGGTCGAGTTCGCCGGCATCTTCAACGGCTTCGGCTCGGAGGTCGTCGAGATCATCCGCCGCGAAGAATTGCTCTACGGTTTTGATGACGATTTGCGCGTGGCCCTTGCCCAGGAGATGCGCGGCCGCGGCATCGAGATCCATACCCGCACCCAGGTTGCCCGCATCGACAAGGCAGCGCACGAGGGCTACTCGATCTTTACGACGCATGGCCAGGAGATCTCGGCCGACTTGGTCATGTACGCGACCGGGCGCAAGCCGAATACGCGCCGACTCGGCCTCGCCGAGATCGGCGTCGAGATGAACCATGAGGGCGCGGTCATCGTCGACGAGTGGCAGCGTTCGACGGTGCCCAACATCTACGCAGTCGGCGACGTGACCGACCGGCTCAACCTGACCCCGGTGGCGATCGGCGAGGGCCGCGCCATCGCCGAAACCCTCTACAACAACAACCCGATCAGGATGGACCACAAGGATGTGCCAACCGCGGTGTTCAGCCAGCCGCCGATTGGCACGGTCGGGCTGACCGAGGAGGAAGCGCGGCGGGAAGTCGGTGAGATCGACATCTACAGCGCCCGCTTCAAGCCGATGAAGAACACCCTGTCCGGGCGCGACGAGCGCACCCTGATGAAACTTGTCGTCGACGCCAAAAACGACCGGGTGCTCGGCTGCCACATGCTCGGCCCCGACGCGCCCGAGATCGTCCAAGGGGTGGCGATCGCAATCAAATGCGGCGCCACCAAGCGGCAGTTCGACCAGACAGTCGGCATTCATCCGAGTGCCGCCGAGGAATTCGTGACGATGCGCGAGAAGACCGTCCGGCCGAAGCTCGCGGCCGAATAGGCCCTGGCTCGTTCGCCGCTGGCGCCGCGGACCGGGCACCATCATCCGGCGCGCAGGTATTGCGCGGCCTCGTCGCGGCGGAACAGGTAGAGCAGGATGCGCAAGGCCCGGCCGCGGGCGCTCTCGAGGTTCGGGTCGCGGTCGAGGACGAGGCGGGCGTCGTCATGGGCGATGGCGACCAGTTCGGCGTGGGCGGCGGGATCGGCGAGCCGCAGGGTCGGCAAGCCGCTCTGCCGGGTGCCCAGGACCTCGCCGGCGCCGCGCAGCTTGAGATCCTCCTCGGCGATGCGAAACCCATCATCGGTCTCGCGCAGGGTCGAGAGCCGCTGCCGCGCCACCTCGCCGAGCGGCGACTGGTACAGCAACAGGCAGGTCGAGGGCTTGTCGCCGCGCCCGATGCGGCCGCGCAGTTGATGCAGCTGGGCGAGGCCAAAGCGCTCGGCGTGCTCGATGACCATGACCGTCGCCGCCGGGACGTCGACCCCGACCTCGATCACCGTGGTCGCGACCAAGAGGTCGATCGCCTCGCCGGCGAACCCGGCCATGACCCGGTCCTTCTCGATCGTCTTCATCCGGCCGTGGACCAGACCGACCCGCCCCGGTGCCAATCTTTCCAGCGACTTATGGCGCTCGCGCGCGGCGGCCAGATCGGATTCCTCGGATTCGTCGACCAGCGGGCAGATCCAATAGGCCTTGGCGCCCTGCGCAAGCGCCCGGCCGACTGCCGCCGCCACCTCATCGAGGCGTTCGAGCGCCACTGTGCGGGTGTCGATCGCCTGCCGCCCCGGCGGCTTTTGATCGAGGCGCGAGACGTCGAGATCGCCATAGGCGGTCATCATCAGGGTGCGCGGGATCGGGGTGGCGCTCATCAGCAAGGTGTCGGCGTTGCTACCCTTCTCGGCGAGCGCCAGCCGCTGCCCGACGCCAAAGCGATGCTGCTCATCGATCACGACGAGGGCGAGGTCGCGAAAAGCGACGTCCGGCTGCAGGAGGGCATGGGTCCCGACCACGATCGGGGTGAAGCCCGAGGCGAGGCTGGCCAGGATCGCGCCGCGCCCGCGGCCCTTTTCGCGCCCGGTCAGGAGGCCGATTTCAACTCCGGCCGGACCCGCCAGCCGGCGCAGGGTCGCCTGATGCTGCCGGGCCAGGATCTCGGTCGGCGCCATCAGCGCGGCCTGGGCACCGCTCTCGACCGCGCTCAGCATCGCCATCAGCGCGACCACGGTCTTGCCGCTGCCGACATCGCCTTGCAAGAGCCGCATCATCCGACAGGGCCGCGCCATCTCGGCGCTGATCTCGGCGATTGCCAGCCTCTGCGCGCCGGTCATGGCAAAGCCGAGCCCGGCTTCGACTCTGGCGGCGAGCGCCCCCGAGCCGACCGTCGCCCGGCCCGGCCGGCGCTGGCGGCGGGCGCGCACCAGGGCCACCGCGAGCTGGCTGGCGAACACCTCGTCATAGGCGAGCCGCTCGCGCGCCGGCTCCCCCGGGAACAGCTCGGCCTCGCTCGCCGGCGAATGAACCCGGCGCAGGGCGTCGGCCCAGCCGGGCCAGCCACGAGCCTGGCCCAGCGCGGGGTCGATCCATTCGGGCAAATCAGGAAGCCGGTCGAGCGCCGCCGCGATCGAGCGCTGCACCAGGCGCGGTGCCAGCCCGGCGGTTAGCGGATAGACCGGCTCGATCGGCTTCAGCCGGTCGAGCTCATCGGGGCGCAGCGCCAGGTCGGGGTGCGGCATCTGCGCCATGCCATTGTAGAACTCAATCCGGCCGCTGACGATCCGCTCGGCGCCGATGGGGAAGAGGCGGGCCAGATAGTCGCTTTTGACGTTGAAATACACCAGCACCAGGGTGCCGCTGTCGTCGGCGCAAAACACCCGGTATGGCCTGCGCCCGGTGCCGGGCTCGTGCGCTTCCACCCGGACCCGGACGGTCGCGATCTGGTCCGGCGCCAGATCGCGGACCGGCGGCGAAGCACGGCGGTCGACGATGCCGCAGGGCAGATGCCATAAGAGGTCGACGACGAGCGGCCCGGCCAGCCGCCCGAACAGCCGGGCGAGCTGCGGCCCGATGCCGGGCAGTGCGGTCACTTGAGCGAACAGTCGGTCGAGGATGGCCGGACGCATATCGGGTTTGAGCGAAAGAGGTTCAGGCTGACACCGCGCCCAGGGATCTCTATATCCCTCCACGCACACCGCCAAGAGCGCCCGAGTGACATTCCCCTGCGAAATCCGCCGCAAACGCCTGATGTTCCGGTCTTGGCATCGCGGCACCCGTGAGAGCGACCTCATTCTCGGCCGCTTTGCCGAAGCTCATCTCGCCGGCTTCGACCGGGCCCAGCTCGACCGCTACGAGGCGCTGCTCGAATGCGCCGACGCTGATTTGTTCGACTGGGTGACCGGCCAGGCGTCACCGCCGCGCGCGCTCGACCACGACGTAATGCGCCTGCTGCTCGCGTTCCGCTGCGACATGCCGGGGATATGAGCGGTCCAGCACTCCCGCCCCGCCCGCTGCCGCTGAAGGGTGGAGAGGGCGCCAGGCCCGTCGGGACGACAGCCAGCACCGCGATCGACCAACTCGCCCGCGCGCTGGCCAAGCAGCCGCGCCAGGTGACCGTGTTCGGCGCGCCCGAAGGTTATGACGCGGCGGTGGTGGGGCGCCTCGTCGCGGCGAGCGGGGTTCGGCGCTGGCTGCATGTGTGCCGCGACGATGGCCGGATGGCCCGCTTTGCCGCCGGCCTTGCCTTCTTCCACCCGCGGCTCGAGGCGCTGACCTTTCCGGCTTGGGATTGCCTGCCTTATGATCGGGTGTCGCCGAACAGCGAGATCCTCAGCCGGCGCATCGCCACCCTGACCCGCCTCGCCGAGGCGGCAGGCCCCCATGGCAGCCCCATTCGGCCCGCAGGGGACGGCCCCCACCCGAAACCGCGCCCGCGATCGGGGGAGGGAAGGGAGAGGGCGGCAACGGACGGAACAGAAGAGACAGCCGGTGCCGAGGCGCCGCTCGTCGTGCTGACCACGGTCAATGCGCTGGTGCAGCGGGTGCCGCCGCGCCGTCTGTTCGACGGACGGGTGCTGACCCTGCGGCCGGGTGGACGGATCGGCCTCGACCGGCTGCAGAGCTTTTTCCGCAACAACGGCTATGTCCGCACCGACACAGTGCGCGAGCCCGGCGAGTTCGCGGTGCGCGGCGGGATCATCGACCTCTACCCGGCCGGCGCGGCCCAGCCGCTGCGGCTCGATTTTTTCGGCGACACGATCGAAAGCGTGCGCAGCTTCGACCCGTTGAGCCAGCGCTCGACCGGGACCGAGAACGAGGCGGTGCTGCGCCCGGTTAGCGAAGTGCTGCTCGACGATGCCGCGATGCACCGGTTCCGCCAGCGCTATCGCGAAGAGTTCGGCGCCACCGGCACCGACGACCCGCTCTATGAATTGGTCAGCGCCGGGCGGCGCTATGTCGGCATGGAGCACTGGCTGCCGCTCTATTACGAGCGGCTCGAAAGCCTATTCGACTATTTGCCGGCAGCCGCGATCTCGCTCGATCATCAGGCCGACGAGGTGCGCGGCCATCGGCTCGACGCGATCGCCGATTTCTATGGGGCGCGGCGCAATGTCACCACGGCCGCGCGTGCCGGTTCGCCGGTCTACCGCCCGGTGCGGCCGGACCAGCTTTATCTCGACGAAACCGAATGGCGTCAGGCGCTGGGCGGGCGGCCGATTGTTCAGCTCTCGCCCTTTGCCGCGCCGGCAGAGGGTCGCGGCCAGTTCGACGCCGGCGGCCGACCGGCGCGCAGTTTCGCCCTCGAGCGCGCCGACCCCAGGGTCGCACTGTTCGATGCGGTGCGCGACTACCTCGAAGCCGAGCGCAAATCGGGACACAAGGCCGCGGTCGCCGCCTTCAGCGAGGGCTCGGCCGAGCGGCTTATGGGCGTGTTGCGCGAGCATGGGGTCTCCGATCTGCGCCGTATCGCCGACGGCGAGGCGCTAGCGGCACTGCCGGGGTCGTCGGTCGGGCTCGCGGTATTGCCGCTCGAGCAGGGATTTACCAACGACACGGTGGCGCTGCTCGGCGAGCAGGACATCCTCGGCGACCGGCTGGCGCGCACCCCGCGGCGGCGGCGCAACCTCGACCAGTTCATCGCCGAGGCGAGCAATCTCGCGCCGGGCGACCTCGTGGTCCATGCCGATCACGGAATTGGCCGGTACGAGGCGCTGGAGACGATCGACGTCGGCGGCGCGCCGCATGATTGCGTGCGTCTGCTCTATGCCGGCGACGACAAGCTCTATGTCCCGGTCGAAAACATCGAGGTGTTGTCCCGGTTCGGCTCCGAGGACGCCGGGGCACAGCTCGACCGGCTTGGCGGGGTCGCCTGGCAGTCGCGCAAGGCCAGGGTCAAGCAGCGCATCCGCGACATCGCCGGCGAGTTGATCCGGGTTGCCGCCGAGCGCCAGCTGCGCCCGGGCGAGACCCTGACCCCGCCGGAAGGGATCTACGAAGAGTTCGCCGCCCGCTTTCCCTATGCCGAGACCGAGGACCAGCTCGGCGCGATCGCCGATACCTTGGCCGATTTGGCCGCGGGCAAGCCGATGGACCGGCTGATCTGCGGCGATGTCGGCTTCGGTAAGACCGAGGTGGCGTTGCGCGCCGCCTTTATCGCGGCGATGGCCGGCGGCCAGGTCGCGGTCGTGGTGCCGACCACCCTCCTGGCGCGCCAGCACTTCCGCAGCTTTAGCGAGCGCTTTGCCGGGCTGCCGTTGCGCATCGGCCAGTTGTCGCGTCTGGTCGCGCCGAAGGAGGCGCGCGCGCTCAAGGAAGAGCTGGCCGAGGGCCGCCTCGACATCGTCATCGGCACGCACGCGCTGCTCGCCAAGGATGTGCGCTTCGCCCATCTGGGGCTCCTGATCATCGATGAGGAGCAGCATTTCGGCGTCTCGCAAAAGGAAAAGCTGAAGCAACTCAAGGCCGATGTGCATGTGCTGACCCTGACTGCGACGCCGATCCCGCGCACCCTGCAATTGGCGCTGTCGGGCGTGCGCGAGATGAGCCTGATCGCCTCGCCGCCGATCGACCGGTTGGCGGTGCGCACCTTTGTGATGCCCTACGATCCGGTGACGATCCGCGAGGCGATCATGCGCGAGCGCGATCGCGGCGGTCAGGTGTTTTACGTCGTGCCGCGCATCGCCGATCTCGACGAGGTCGCCCAGCGCCTGCGCGAGATCGTGCCTGAAATCAAGTTCGCGATGGCGCATGGCCGGATGGGTGCGGCCGAGCTCGAAGCGGTGATGACCGCGTTCGACGAGCGCAGCTTCGATCTCCTGGTGTCGACCAACATCATCGAATCCGGACTCGACATCCCGTCAGCCAACACCTTGATCGTGCATCGCGCCGACATGTTCGGGCTGGCCCAGCTCTATCAGCTGCGCGGGCGCATCGGCCGGGCCAAGGTGCGCGCCTACGCCTACCTGACTCTGCCTGAGAGAAAGCAGCTGTCGGCGACGGCGCAGCGCCGGCTCGAAGTTATGCAGACCCTGGACACCCTCGGCGCCGGTTTTCAGCTGGCGAGCCATGACCTCGACATCCGCGGCGCCGGCAATCTGTTGGGCGACGAGCAGTCGGGCCACATCCGCGAGGTCGGCATCGAGCTCTATCAGCACATGCTCGAAGAGGCGGTGGCCGCCGCCCGCACCCAGGGCAGCGATGCGACGTCAGCCGAGGAGTGGAGCCCGCAGATCACGATTGGCACCCCGGTGTTGATCCCCGAAGCCTATGTCGCCGATCTGGGGGTTCGCCTCGGGCTCTATCGGCGTGTTGCGGCGCTGACCGACCGGCGCGAGATCGACGCTTTCGCCGCCGAACTGATCGATCGCTTCGGTCCGCTGCCGGCCGAGGTCGAAAATCTGCTGCAAATCATCGCGATCAAGCGCTGGTGCCGCGAGGCTGGGGTCGAACGGGTCGAGGCCGGGCCAAAGGGCGCGGTCGTCACGTTGCGCCACAACCGCTTCGCCAATCCTGCCGGCCTGGTCGAGCTGATCCAGCGCAACGCCGACGCCTTGAAGCTGCGCAGCGACCAGAAGATCGTCTATCTGCGCAACTGGGACGACGAAAAAGAACGCCTCAAGGGCGTCGCCCGCCTGCTCCAGGCATTGGTCAAGCTCGCCCGCGCCACCAAGCCCGAGCCCGACAGGGCACCCCCGCAAGCGGCGCCGGCCCCGGCGCCATCGGGCAAGCCGAAGATCGCGCGGCGCGCCTAGGTACTGCGCGGCGGCTTCCCGTTCGCAGCATTCGGGGCATCCCCATGCGGCGGCCGCGGTCGCCCCAAGCCCCGCGCGCCCGCTGGAAATCGCGATAAATCGACGGCTCCCGTGCATCGGGCGGCAAGCCCGCGTGTTGACGAAGAGGACGGCCGATATTGGGACGCTTGCGCAAGCGCCGATACGCCGCCCGGCTTTGGGAGTTATGCGATGTATCTCGCTCGCTTTTCCTATGACGTGCTGCCGACGAACCGCCAGCGCGCGGTCGATTTCATTCAGCGCGAGGTCGACGCCGCGCGCGCCAACGGGCTTAACGCCCGACTGCTGGTGCCGCTGACGCGCGGTCCCGGCGCCGGCCCGGCATTGCAGTTCGAGGTCGAATTGAAAGGGCTCGATCAGCTCGATCAATTCCGCAGCCACGGCGTCGGCTCAACCGAGGAAACCGGGAACTGGATGCATGCCTTCAGCGAGATTCTGACCCAGCCGCCTTGCGTCGAAATTCTGCGCTTCGAGAGTTGATCGTCGTTCTCCAGCCTCGAGCCAGAAGCCTGCGCGATCCCAATCGCGAATTGGCTATGACCATGTCGCCATTTGGCCGGTCGCAATTTGGCGGGTGAACTCGCTCGGCGATTCGCGGTATCCTCCGCGCCGGGATGGATCGGCGTCTGCTTCTTGCAATGGCCGCCGGGTGGGCGGCGTGGCCCAGGGTGGCGCGAGCGGTGCCGCGTCCGCTGGCACTGCGCCGGCTGCAGCTCACCAATCCCCATACCGGCGAGACGTTTGACGGCGCCTATCGCGACGATAAGGGCCCGATCCCGCGGGTAATGCAGGAGCTGTGCGTCTTTCTGCGCGATTTCCATTGCGGCGCGGAGGCGCGGATGGATGTCGGGGTCATCGATTTCCTGGCCGACATTCTCGACGCGGTCGGAGAGGGCAAGGCGACGATCCTCTCCGCCTATCGCACGCCGGCGACCAACGCGATGCTGGCGCGCACGATGTTCGGGGTAGCCGAGAACAGCCAGCACATGTATGGCCGCGCGCTCGACATCTCGATCGGTTCAAGGCTCGCCGACGCGATGGCGGCGGCGCGCGCGATGCGCCGTGGCGGGGTCGGCTGGTATCCGCATTCGGGCTTTATCCACATCGACACTGGGCCGGTGCGCAACTGGTCGCTCGACGCGGGCGGGCTCGAAAATCTGTTGCTGTTCGACGGCGGCGCGGTGCCGTTCGACGGTGCGCGGCGCCCGCTGTCAGTTGCCCAACGGCTGTCGCTACGGCGGCAGCTCGCGCGGGCCGAATTCATCGCGCGGCGTCATTAAGGCAAAGACGTGTAGCGGTTACGGCCGGGCTTGTCCCGACCATCCACCAGTTGCGGCTCAATGCCCGGCACAGGGCCGGCGGCGCCATCTGAATGCGCCGGAGCACTGACCGCGCTCGGTTTAGCTTGGTGCAGCGTCAGCCGACGACGGCGATGCCGATCAGTTTACCGATGCCAAAGGTAACGCCGGCTGCGGCAAGCCCGACCGCCAGTTGGCGGGCTGCCGAAAACGCCACTCCGCGCCCGGTAAAGAGTGCGGTGCCGCCGCCGATCGCCAGCAGGGCAAGGCTGCTCGCGGCCAGGCTCGCGATCACCGCCGGCAGCCCGGACAGGACGAAATAGGGCGCGACCGGAAAGATCGCGCCAAGCGCGAACAGCATGAACGAGGTGCCCGCGGCGACCCAGGCCGAGCCACCAAGGTCATTAGGGTCGATCCCCAACTCTTCGCGTACCAGGGTGTCGAGCGCAGTCTTCTTGTTGGCGATCAGCTGGCGGGAAAGGGTTTTGGCCAGCTCTTCAGGCACGCCCTTTGCCTGATAGATCAGCGCGAGTTCCTCTTGCTCCTCGTCGGGGACCTGTTCCAATTCGGCCGCTTCGGTGTCGATCTGGCGCTGCGCGGATTCGCGCGCGGTATTGACCGACAGCCATTCGCCGAGCGCCATCGAACACGACCCGGCCAACAGGCCTGCCAAGCCGGTGACGAGGATCGTGCGCGCCGCCATATCGGCACCGGCCACGCCCATGACCAGGCTCAAATTGGAGACGAGCCCGTCATTTGCCCCCAGCACGGCGGCGCGCAAGGCGTTGCCGCCCATGCCGCGGTGCCGGCCTTCGAGCCGCGCCAGGGTCGGGCCGCTGAACCCGGCCGGCGCCGGCGAGGCCAGCGCCTCGATGATCCGCGCATGCGAGCGCTCGGCCGCGGGCAGCCCGCCGGCCACCGCCTCGGGCTGCGCTGCGTAGGCGCCGCTGTCCATCTGCTCGAGGGTGTTGACCGTCGGCAGCACAAAGGCCGGGCCAAAGCGCCGCGCCAGCCACTCGAGCGCGCGGGTCCGGAAGCCGGGCCGCAGCTGCGGCACGCGCTGGCCGAGCGCGGCGATCTGGCGCTGCCAGAATTGGGCATGGGCCGCCTCGATTGCCGCGAGCCGGGCATAGACCTGAGCCAGCTGCGGGTTTTTCTCGGCCTTGGACAAGGTCTCATAGAGTGCGGCGCTGTCGACCTCGCCCTGAAGATTGGCGGTGTAGCGCTGCCGTGACTCGTGCTGCTCGGCCATCAGCCTGTCCCTTTCGGCAATATCAAGGGGGAGCAAACGTCACGACGACGCCGGTCGCAGCGTCGACCGGTGCCGGAAAAGCGGTATTGAAATGCTCGGCTTCGCCCGGCTGGAGCAGCGCCTTGGGCGGGTCGACGATCTCGAACTGGAGCTCCTTGCCGCCCGCATCCTGCAGCGCCAACCGCAACCGCGGCACCCTCCGCGCGATGCTGCCGAGGTTGACGATTTCGCCGGCGACGGCGAGCCCGTTGGCGGTGCGCGTCGGCACCACCTTGCCAATCACCAGGCCGGGCCCGGAGGTTTCGACCGGACGGCCGATCCAGGCATAAAGGCGCGCCGCCGACGGCCAGATCGCGGCAATCGAACCGCGCGCGACGATCCCGAGAAGAACGGCAAGCCCGAGCGTCACGACGAGAACAATCGGCACGATCCAAATCACCGCCGGCGGGCGCCGGCCGGTGCCGGGCGCCGGCCTCGCTCGCTGGCCGTGCACACCCTCGAAACCGGCCCCCCACAGCGGCTCGGGCGGCTGTCCGAGCCTCGGCTCGCCATCTGGCGGCGCGGCCAAGCCGGCCGCTTGGCCCCGCTGCGGCCTCTCGTCCGGCGGCCCATGATGCCAGGTGTGGCCGCAATTGGCGCAGCGGACGGTGCGTCCGACCGGGCCGCCGAGTACTTCTTCTGCGACGCGATAGCGAGTGCCGCAGACGGGGCAGGTCAAGGTCATCGGGCAGGCGCGGCAGGGCCGGCTAACGGCGGCAGCGGCGCGCCGCCCCAATCATGCCGCGGCGGTGGACGCACCGGCGCGGGCCAGCGCGCGCAGATGATGCCCGGCATCGCCAAACAACGTGTCGATCATCGTCACGCGCTTGAAATAATGGCCGACCTTGTACTCCATTGTCATACCGATGCCGCCATGCAGCTGGATCGCCTGCTGGCCGACAAGGCGCCCGGAGCGCCCGATCTGCACCTTCGCCGCCGATAGCGCGCTGCGACGCTCGGCGGCGTTGTCCTCGGCGGTCATCATCGTCGCGAACATCGCCATGCTGCGCGCCTGCTCCAACGCCACCAGCATGTCGACGGCGCGATGCTGCAGCACCTGAAAGCTGCCGATCTCGCGGCCGAACTGGCGGCGCGTCTTGAGGTATTCGACGGTCAGCTCGTGCATGACCGCCATGGCACCCACCGCCTCGGCGCAGAGCGCCGCGATCGCCTCGTCGACGACGCGCTCGACCAGCGGCAGTGCCGCACCCGCCTCGCCCAGCACCCCCTCCGGACCGACGCGCACCCCGACGAGGGTGATTTCGGCGGCGCGCAAGCCATCCTGGGTCGGATAGCCTCGCCGCGAGACGCCTGCCGCCTTGGCGTCGACGAGAAAGAGCCCAACCTCCTCGCGGTCGCGCCGCCCGCCGCTGGTTCGGGCCGTGACGATCAGCCGGTCGGCGCTGTCGCCGTGCAGCACCACGCCTTTTTCGCCATCGAGCACCCAGCCGGCGCCGTCGCGCGCCGCCCGCGTCGCGATGTCGGCAAGATTGTAGCGCGACTGCCGCTCGGTATGGGCGAAGGCGATGGTCAAGCTGCCGTCGGCAATCTTGGGAATGAGGGCCGCGCATTGCTCGGCGTTGCCGCCATGGCGCAGAAACCCGCCGCCCAGCACGACCGTCGCCAGGAACGGCTCGAGCGCCAAGGCGCGCCCGAACGCCTCCATCGCGATCATGGTCTCGACGGGTCCACCGCCCGAGCCGCCATAGCGTTCGGCAAAAGGCAGCCCGAGCAGCCCGAGTTCGGCATATTGCGCCCACAGCTCGCGGCTCCAGCCCTCGGGGCTCTGCGCGTAAGCCTTGCGCTGCTCAAAGGCGTAGCGATCGCCGATCAGCCGGTCGAGGCTCTCCTTGAGGAGCCGCTGCTCCTCGCTCAGGTCGAAATCCATCTTTTAAAATCCCCGCCCAGCCTTGACCACATCGTCATGCCCGGCCTTGTGCCGGGCATCCACGGAAACAGGCGAAATATGTGCAAGTTCGTGGATGGCCGGGACGAGCCCGGCCATGGCAAAACGGTGGAGCCGGCACTTGTGTCTGGCCATTACAACCCCAGGATTGCCTTGGCGATGATGTTCTTCTGGATCTCGTTGGTGCCGCCATAGATCGAGGTCTTGCGCCAGTTGAAATAGGTGGGCGCCACCGGCCCGGCCCAGTCGGGGCCGATCGGCGGCTCGTTCCAGCGCGCGTCGTCCTCATGCTCGGGCTGGTAGGGCAGCGCATAGGGCCCGACCACTTCGAGCAACAATTCGGTCGTCGCCTGCTGGATCTCCGAGCCCTTGATCTTCAGGATCGAGGAAGCCGGGTCGGGCTTGTTGTCGGTGCGGTGGCGCTCGGCGGCGACGACGCGCAGCTGGGTCATTTCGAGCGCCTTCAGCTCGACCTCGACCGCGGCAAGCTTTTCGCGAAAGCGCTCGTCCTCGATCAGCGGCGTGTCGCCGTCGCGCTCCAGCGCCGCCAATTCCTTGATCCGGCGGATGCGCTCCTTGGAGAGGCCGACCCGGGCGATCCCGGTGCGCTCGCGGCCGAGCAGATACTTGGCATAGTCCCAGCCCTTGTTCTCCTCGCCGACCAGGTTTTCGGCCGGGACCTTTACATCGTCGAAGAACACCTCGTTAACCTCGTGGCCGCCCTCGATCGTGACGATTGGGCGCACCGTGATCCCGGGCGTCTTCATGTCGATCAACAGGAACGAGATGCCTTCCTGCTTTTTGGCCTGTGCGTCGGTGCGCACCAGGCAGAAGATCCAGTCGGCGTGCTGCGCCAGGGTGGTCCAGGTCTTCTGGCCATTGACGACGTAGTGGTCGCCGTCGCGCTTGGCCGCGGTCCGCAGCGAGGCGAGGTCGGAGCCGGCGCCGGGCTCGGAAAAGCCTTGGCACCACCAATCGTCGAGATTGGCGATGCGCGGCAGAAAGCGCTTTTTCTGCGCCTCGGACCCGAACGCGATCATCACCGGCCCGACCATCGTCACGCCAAAGCCCAAGGGCTGCGGTGCCGGGGTCTGCTGCAACTCATCCTGAAAGATGTATTGCTGAACCGGGGTCCAGCCAGTGCCGCCCCAGATCACCGGCCAGTTCGCAACCGCCCAGCCCTTTTGATTGAGGATGCGCTGCCAGGTGATGATGTCATTTTTGCCGAGATGCTTGCCCTCGACCAGCTTGGCCCGGATGCCCTCGGGCAGATTGGCGCGGAAGAACGTTCGCACCTCGTCACGAAACGCGGTCTCTTCGGCGGTGAAACGCAGATCCATGGCATTCCGGCTCCCTCTTCCGCCAATTCGTCGCCCCCGCGGAAGCAGGGGTCCAGGGCGAGCGACGCGGCCTCGGCTCTGGGTTCCCGCTTTCGCGGGAATGACGGGATAGACGCGAATACGGACTATATTACACAGCGAACCCTCTACCCTCGTTCGCGAGCCGTCTGATCAGCGCCGCCGGCCGCAAGCTGTCGTCGCCCGAACCATCGGCATAAAAGCTCAGCCGGTCGCGGACCTGCCCGAGCCCGATCTGATCGGCATAATACATCGGGCCGCCGCGCCACACCGGCCAGCCATAGCCATAGACCCAGATCACGTCGATGTCGCCGGGCCGCGCGGCAATGCCCTCTTCGAGGATGCGCGCCCCCTCGTTGACCATCGGAAAAATCGTGCGCTCGACGATCTCCGCCGGCTCGATCTTGCGGCGCGTGATGCCGCGCTGGGCCGAGGCGGCGAGGATGATCTGCTCAACCTCGGCATCGGCGATCGGCGCGCGCGAGCCGGGCTCGTAGCGGAAATAGCCCTTGCCGGTCTTCTGGCCGAAATGCCCGGCCTCGCACAGTGCGTCCTCGATGACCGCATGCTCGCCGCGCGATTTGCGGATCAGCCAGCCGACATCGAGCCCGGCCAGGTCCATCATCGCGAACGGCCCCATCGGCAAGCCGAACTCGACGAGCGCGGCCTCGACCTCCTGCGGCAGCGCGCCCTCGAGCAACAGCCTTTCGGCCTCGACCGACCGGCGCGCCAGCATCCGGTTGCCGACAAAGCCGTAGCACACGCCGACCACGGCCGGGACCTTGCCGAGCCGCCGGGCCAGCACCAGCGCGGTCGCGACCGCATCCGGCGCGCTCTCA
The DNA here is from genome assembly GCA_963755435.1 of uncultured Alphaproteobacteria bacterium. Lineage (GTDB taxonomy): Bacteria > Pseudomonadota > Alphaproteobacteria > ATCC43930 > CGMCC-115725 > AP-15. The sequence goes on along the minus strand of CAVWJX010000003.1, from coordinate 41,320 downwards.
GCACCGCGGACGATCTCCAACAGGCGCATGACATTGGCCGGGCTGAAAAAATGCGTGCCGACCACATCCTGCGGCCGGGCCGTGGCGCGGGCGATCGCGTCGACATCCAATGTCGAGGTGTTGGTGGCCAGCAACGCGCCTTTTTTTGCCACCCGGTCGAGTTCGGCGAACACCCGCTTTTTGAGATCCATATCCTCGAACACCGCCTCGATCACAACGTCGGCCTCGGCCGCCGCGTCGAGCCCGACGGCGCCGGCGATCAGCGCGATGCGGCGCTCCATCTCGTCCGGGCCGAGCCCGCCGCGCGCGACGGTCGCGCGATAATTGGCGGCGATCCGGTCGAGCCCGCGGCGCAGCAGATCCTCGCCGGTCTCGATCAGGGTGACCGGGATCCCGGCATTGGCAAAGCACATGGCGATGCCGCCGCCCATCGTGCCGGCGCCGATCACCGCCGCCCGCGTCACCGGGCGCGGCCTGGTCTGGGGCGGGATGCCCGGCACCTTCGCCGCCTCGCGCTCGGCGAAAAAGACATGGCGCTGGGCCTTCGACTGGTCGCCGGCGACCAGCTTTTGGAACAGTTCGCTTTCGCGCCGCAGCCCTTCGTCGAACGGCAGGACGATGGCGTTGCGCACCGCCTCGACACAGGCGGCCGGCGCCTCGCGGCCGCGCAGCCGCCGGGTCAGATCCGCCGCAGCGTCGGCAAAGCCCTCGCCGACCAGCTTGTCATCCTTGTCGCGGACCAGTCGCAACGGCCGGCGTTCGGCGACGGCCCGGCGGGCAAAGGCGGTTGCCGCTTCGACCAGGTCGCCGATCGCGATTTCGTCGACGATGCCGTCGGCCAGCGCCTGCGCCGCCCCAATCGGCTCGCCGGTGACGATCATCCGCAACGCCTTTTCCGGGCCGACCAGGCGCGGTAGGCGCTGGGTCCCGCCGGCGCCGGGCAACAGGCCGAGCTTGACTTCGGGCAGGCCGACCCGCGCTCCCGCGGCGGCGATCCGGAAATGGCAGGCGAGCGCCAGCTCGAAGCCCCCGCCCAAGGCGGTGCCGTGCAGCGCCGCGACCACCGGTTTCGTCATCGCCTCGATCGCGGCAATCACCTCGGCGAGGCTCGGCGCCTCGGGCGGCTTGCCGAACTCGGTGATGTCGGCCCCGGCAAAAAAGGTGCGGCCGGCACAGGCGATCACCACCGCCGCGACGGCGTCGTCGGCGCGGGCCTGATGCAGCGCCCGCGACAGCCCGGCGCGGACCTCGTGCTTCAGCGCATTGACCGGCGGATTGTCGGCGATGACGATCGCGATCTGGCCGTCGCGGCGCAGATCGATGCTGGCGTTGATATTGCCCATACCTCTCCTGTCCTCGCTTTGTCCGCAGATTAGACCGATGCGCCCGTTCGATGAAGGGGCGTGGCAGCGACGGCCCCGGCTAGGACGCGCTCCCTGCCGACAGCGCTTCAACAAACCGCTCGATCGTGGCGCGCGGGTCGGCAGCGCGCATGGCTTCACCCATGACCGCGACGCCGCGTGCGCCGGCGGCGCGGCATAGCGCAACCTTGTCCGGGGCGATGCCGCCCAGCGCCATGACCGGCCCGGCCGCTTCGGCGATGATCGCAGCAAGACCGACGAGCCCCAGCGCCGGGCCGTAGCCAGGCTTGCTCGCGGTCATGAAGACCGGGCTCGCGGTCACGTAATCGGCCCCGGCGCGTAGCAGCGAGGCGGCTTCCGGTCCGGAATGAGCCGAGGCCCCGACCAGCGCGCCGGGCAGCCGCAAGCGGGCCGCCCGCGGATCGCCGCCGGCCGGCAGATGCACGCCGCCGGCGCCGGTGGCCGCCACCGCCGCGACATCCTCGTGCGCCATTACCGTGGCGCCAAATCTGTGGCCGAGCCTCACCAACGCGGCCAAGAGCTCGGCGCGTTCGGCCGGCGGCAGATCCTTCTCGCGCAGGCTGAACCAGCGGCAACCGCCGGCAAAGGCGGCTTCGGCAATATCGAGGAGCGGCCTTAGCGCCTGGCTGCGGTCGGAGATCACCAGCAGCGGCGGATCGGGCAAATCCATGGCCGCCAACCTACGGGTGCTGTGGAGCGGCGGGTTGCTCTGGACCCAGCAGCAGCTCGGCCGAGACTGTGAGCCGGATCACTGCTTCGCCGGGTGCGCCCACCGGTGCGGCCATTGCCATCGCCGCAAAGCGCGGCATCGGCCCCTCGCCGGTCTCGGCGTTGCCGACCTGCAAGTCGCGGTAGCTCACTACTCTCAGATGCAGCCGATCGGCGATCGCCGCGGCGCGCCGATCAAGCCTGGCCAGCGCCTCGGCGGTCAGGTCTTGCTCGGCGCTGCGCACCGTCTTGGGCGAGACCTCGAAGTCCAGCGAGGACATCACCAGCCCATCCGATTGCAAGGTCCCGGCGAGCTTGAGCGCCGCACCGGTGTTGGTACCGCTCAAGATCAGCGACTGACTGCCGCGCCAGTGCGCCGGGCCACCTTGCGGCTGCTCCTGGTTGACCGCGTAGGCACCGGTTTCGACCGCGACCCCCTGCACCTGACGCGCCCGGTCGAGTGCCGCCGCCATCCGCCCATTGATCGCCGATTGCAGCGCGAGCGGGTCGGCGCCGGTTTCCTCGGCCCGCAGCTCGATGCGTACGAGGTCGCGCACAACCTTGCGTTCGGCCGTCTGGCTCAGATGCAGCACGGTCGTCCGCTGACCGGCTGGCCGCGCCGACGCCGCGCCCGCGGTGCAGAACGCCGCCGGCACGCATGCCGCCAAGGCGACCGCGCCGAGAGCGCCGGATCGAACCCTGCCGAACCCGGCTCGGTTCAGCGGCACCAGCGATCCTCCCTGTATTCAGCCCCCGGAAACTGGGCTCGCCCGATTATGGACGAGGCCGCGCGCCGCGGCTACCGGTGGACGGCTCTTGCGGCGCTGCCGGGTTTGGGCGATGAAGATCGATGGTTTCGATGGCACCGCGGCGTGAGTTTCAGGCGCTGGTCACACGCCCACGCGAGGAAGCGAAGACATTGGCCGCCGCACTTGCCCGGTTTGGCGTCGCCGCATTGATCGAGCCGCTGATGGAGGTTTGTTTCCACGCGGCGGCGCCCGATCTCCGCGGCGTGCAAGCGGTATTGTGCACCAGCGCCAATGGGGTGCGGGCGCTGGCGCGGTCGAGCTGCGAACGTCGGCTGCCGCTCCTTGCGGTCGGCGATGCCACCGCGGCGCGCGCCCGGGCCGACGGTTTTGCCGCGGTCGCCAGCGCTGGCGGCGATGCGGCCGATCTTGCGCGGCTGGCGGCGGCTCGGCTCGATCCGCGTCACGGGCGGCTACTGCACATCTGCGGCAGCGCCGCCGCCGGCGACCTTGCGGGTGACCTGCAAGCCCGCGGCTTCACGGTCGAGCGCGCGATCCTCTACGAGACGCGGCCAGTGGCGGCGCTGAGCCCCGATGCGGTCGGAGCGATCGGCGCCGGCATGATCGATTTTGCCTTGTTCTTCTCGCCGCGCACCGCCGCGATCTTTGTCCGGCTGGCAAACCGCGCCGGGGTCGGGCGGTGCTGCGCCGGGATCGCCGCGCTGTCGATCAGCGCCGCGGCCGACACGGCTCTCGCAGCCCTTCCCTGGCGCGAGCGGCGGATCGCGGCACGGCCGGATCAGCCGGCGCTGCTCGAGGCATTCGGCCGCCTGCTCGCCGAAGCGCCGGTCTGAGCGAGGAGGCCGCAGGCCGATGTCCGAGGAACACAGCCCCAGCGGCCCGGAGAATCGCGCTCTGCAGGATCGCGACCCACCGCCAGTCGAGCCGCCGCCAGTCGAGCCGGGGCCAGTCGAGCCGGGGCCAGTCGAGCCGGGGCCAGTCGAGCCGAGCGCGGCCGCGCCGGAGCCCGCCGCAATCGGCGAGGCCCAGCCATCCTTCCCGCCCGACGCGGCAGCGCCCGCCCGACGCGCCGCGCGATTCCCCTTGGCGGTTGTGTGGCTGGCATTGCTGCTGGCGCTGCTCGTCATCGGGGTCGCGCTGTCGCCGTTCTGGGCGCCGGCGGTGGCGCCGCTGCTGCCGTGGGGCGCCAAGGCCTCGCTGCCGGCCGCGAACTATGCTGCGCTCGATAAACGGGTCCGGGCGCTCGATGCGCGGCTGACCGCACTCGCCGATCGCGTGCCCACCTTGGCCAGTCGAGTGGCCGCGCTCGAGGACCGGCGGGGGCCGTCCTCTGCCGATGTCGATGCCTTGAAGACAGCGCAAGCGGCGCAGGCGCAGCAGCTCGATCGGCTGGCGGCGGCGCTCGCCGCGGATCACCCGGAGAAGGCTGCGCTCGCCGCCAACGCGACGGCACTGCAGCAGCTGATCCGGCGGGTCGCGGCGATCGACGCGCAAACCGCCGGCACCGCCGCCGACACCGGCAAGGAGCATCAGCAGCTCGACCGGCTCGGGGCCGCCGCCACCGACCTTGGCAACCGGCTGGCGGCGCTGGAGCGGCAGGTTCGGGCTCAGGGTCTGGCCGATCGCGCCGGCCCGGCATTGCTGCTGGCGGTTGAGCAGATGCGTCAAGCGGTCGCGCAAGGCCGTTCCTTCGAGATCGCGTACCACACCTTCAGCGGCCTTGCTCGCGGCGATCCGGCGCTAACCGCCGGGGCCGCGCCATTGGCCGAAGCCGCCCGCGACGGAGTGCCAAGCCGAGCCGCGCTCAGCCGCAGGCTCGACGCCCTCGCCGGCAAGCTCGACCGCACGGCGAGCGCCCCTGTCGCGGCCTCGTCGTGGTGGCAACAGGCGCTCGACCGGACCCGCGGGCTGGTCACGATCCGGCGTATCGGCACGGCCGGCGACAACACTCCGCGCGCGGCGATCGAGGCCGCCCGATCGGCGCTGGCCGATGGCGATCTGGGCGCCGCGATTGCTGCGATTGATCGGCTCGGCGGGGACGATGCCGAAACGGCGAAGCCGTGGTTGCGGACGGCGCGCAGCCGGCTCGCAGCCGAGGCGGCGGTGGCGCATCTGCAGAACCTGCTGGCGGTCCGGCTCGGTGCGACGGCGACGCCGGCGACGCCAGCAGCGCCAGCCGCCGGGCGGGGTCAGGGTCAGGCAACCCCGGCTGTCGCCCCGCGGCCCGGCAATCCCAACCCGGCGCCCTCGGCGCCCGCCAATCCCAACCCGGCGTCGTCGGCGCCCGGCAATCCCAACCCGGCGCCTGCCGCGTCGCCGGCAGGCGCGCCATCCTGATGCGCGCGATCGGCGCCTTGATCGCGATCGCCGCGGCGGTGGTGGCGGCGGTGTTCATTGCCAACCACCCGGGGCGGGTCGAGATCGTCTGGCAGGGCTGGCAGATCGACACTTCGATCGGCGTGCTGGTCGCCGTTGCGGTGCTGGCGGCGCTGGCGGTGGCGCTGCTGCTGTGGCTGACGGCTCGGCTGCTCGGCAGCCCGCGCGCGTTTATGCGCCGGCGGCGCGAGCGGCGGCGGCGCGCCGGGTATCAGGCCTTGACCCGCGGCATGGTCGCGGTCGCCGCCGGCGACCCGCAGGAGGCGCGGCGCCACGCCCGCCGGGCCGAAGCGCTGCTCGCCGAGCCGCCCTTGACCCTGCTGTTGTCGGCACAGGCGGCGCAGCTTGGCGGCGATCGGAATGCGGCAAAGAGATTCTTTACCGCGATGCTCGATCGCGCCGAGACCGAGTTTCTCGGGCTGCGCGGACTGCTCAACCAGGCTTTGTCCGAGGGCGACCGCGACACCGCGCGGCGTCTTGCCGAGCGCGCCGCGGCGCTGCGTCCCGATGCCCGCTGGGCGATGGCGAGCCGGTTCGATCTCGAAGTGCGCGACCGGCGCTGGGAGGCGGCGCGCGACACCCTCGCGCAGGCGGTCCGGCGCCAGATCGCCCCCGCGGCGGCGCGGCATCATCGCGGCGTGATCTTGTACGAGCTGAGCCTCGCGGCCGCGGCCGGGGGCGACCACGCGCGGGCATTGGCGCTGGCCGGGGAGGCTCAGTCGTTGGCTCCGGAACTGGCGCCGGCAGCGGCCCATCATGCGCGCCTGCTGATCGCGGACCAACGCACTCGCCGCGCGACCAAGACGGTCGAGCGGGCCTGGCAGATCGCACCGCACCCGGAGCTGGCCGAGGCCTATGGCGCGATCCGCGCGAGTGAGACGCCGCTCGCCCGGGTCGCCCGGTTCGCGCGGCTGGCGGCGCGCAATCCAGGCGCGCGCGAAAGCCACCTCGCACTCGCCGAAGCGGCCTTGGCGGCGCAGCTCTGGGGCGAGGCACGCCGTCATCTCGAACGGGCGCTGACGGCCGATCCGCCGCCGCTGGCGACGGCCCCGGCCCAGCCGGCCGCGGCGCTGCTATTGCCGGGGCCGGGGCCGGCCGCTAACGGATTGGACCGGCCGGCGCCGCCGGCCTCCGGCGACGCGCCGGCCGCAACCGGCGGGCGCCCGACGGTGCGGCTCTGCCTGATGATGGCGCGGCTCGAAGACGGCGAGCACGCCGATCCGGCACGGATGCGCCAATGGCTCGACCGCGCCGCGCGGGCGCTGCCCGACCCCGCTTATGTGTGCGCGAGTTGTGGGGGCGAGAGCCTCGAATGGCAGCCGCTGTGCCCGCATTGCGGCAGCTTTGACGCTCTCGCCTGGCGCACCCCGCTCCGCGCCGCCGCCGCGGCCGCGCCGCAGGGAACCACGGTTGCGGCCGCGCAGACCGCACCGGCGCCTGCGGCCGAGGTGCCGCCTCCGCCCCAGACCGGAGTCGACGCCGCGCCCGCTGAGACCCGCGCGTCCCGCCCACCGGTCGCCGAGCCGGGCGGCGCTTGATCCAAACGGCTTGGCGCACCGAGCGAAACACGCTATCAGTGAGCCGATGCGCCCCGGTAGCTCAGTGGTAGAGCAACCGCTTCGTAAGCGGTAGGCCGTTGGTTCAAATCCGACTCGGGGCACCACCACACCGGCGCGGCGCTGTCCTACAGCCCGTAACGTCCCATCGGCCCGATCCCGGTGGCAGAGACGGGTATCGGATCAGGGTCGCAGTCGCCCTCTCCAGAGGCGGCCCTGCAGCGTCGCTTTGACGGCCTTCAAGGACGATCCGAGGCCGTGGGTGCGGTCACAAGATGCCGACGACTGCGCCGCTCATGCACGTTGCCAATGTGCCGGAGACGATCGAGCGCAGGCCGAGTGCCACGATCTCGGCCCGGCGCTCGGGCACCATCGCGCCCATTCCGCCGATCAGGATGCCGAGGCTGCCGAAATTGGCGAAGCCGCACAGCGCGTAAGTCATAATGAGCCGCGAACGCGGGTCCAGCGCCGCCGGCGGCAAGTGGGCGAGATCGACATAGGCGACAAATTCGTTCAGCACGGTCTTGGTGGCCATCAGCGCCGCCGCAGTCGCCGTCTGCGGGCCGGGAATGCCGATCAGCCACATGATCGGTCGGAAGGCAAAGGCAAACAGGCGCTCCAATGTCAGCGGCGCGCCAGCGAGGTCCGGCAGCAAGCCGAGTGCGGCGTTGACGAGGCTCACCAGGGCGATCGTCACGATCAGCATGGCGGTAATGTTGAGCAGAAAGACGATGCCGTCGCGCGTGCCCTTGGCGATCGCGTCCATCGCGCTGACCGGCGGGTCATCGATCGCAAGCTGGGCCGAGGCTGACGGGTCGAGGCCGAACGGCACCATTAGCGCGGCGATGGCGAGGGCCGCTGGGGTGCTGATCACCGCAGCGATCAGGATGTTGCCGAGCGCGTTGGGAATGACCGGCCCGACGAGCGTGGCGTAGAGCACCATGACGGTGCCCGCAATCCCGGCCATGCCGCAGCTCATCAGCGCAAACAACTCGCCGCGCGCGAGCCGCATCAGGTACGGACGCAGTAGCAGCGGTGCCTCGATGTGGCCGACGAAGATATGCACCGCAGCGCCGAGGCCGAGCGGACCGCCGATTCCGACCGTACGCCGCAGCACCCAGGCAAACGCCTGCACGATGCGCTGCAGGATGCCCCAGTAGAACAACAGGGTGGCGAGCGCACTGATCACCAGCACCAACGGCAGCGCGCGGAAGGCGAAGATGAAGCTCGCGCCGGGTCGCGTCTCGGCAAATGGCAATTGTCCGCCGCCGAGGTAGCCGAAAACGAAGCCGGTCCCTGCCTCGGTCGCGTTCTGCAAACCCACAACGGCTCGGTTCAGCAACAAAAATGCCGCCCTGGCCGGCGGAAACCTTAGAAACAGCGCGGCGAGGCCGAATTGCAGCAGCACGCCCAGCGCAACGACCCGCCATGGCACACGCGCCCGGTCCTCGCTCAACGCCCAAGCGAGGGACAAAATAACGCCGATCCCGAGGAACCCCCGCATGCCCCAGATAAGACAACAATTCTCCGGAAAAGGCCGGCCTCGCTCACCCACTTTGCGGCCGTACGGGTTATGCCCGTATAAATCAAGTGCCGCTGGAGCATTGAGAGCAATCGCCAGGCCACCACCCAGTTGGAGCACGATCGGGCGCTCTGCGACGACCGGCGGCTGCAACCGTGGTGCCGTGAGGGCCAGCCTGGCGCATGCCAATAACCCTTGGCCCTCGGCTGCCGGCGAGCAGGGCCGGAGCTTGTGACGCCTCTAAGCCAGCGACAGCTTGCGGTAGCCGTCGGCCGCCACCCGGTCGCAGTGCTCGCGAAAAGCGGGGTGGCCGCCGCTGTAGCGCATGATCCGGCGGGTCTCTTTGCCCTCGACATTGCGATTGACGCCGGTCATCCACGAATTGATCTCGTTCATCAGCAGCCCCTGGCCCATCGCCATGACGTGGCCGGTCCACTCGGCGACCCCGGCGGAGGTCGGCTCGATGCGCGTGAGGCCGCGGTCGCGCGCATGGCGGACAAGACCGCTCACCCACTCGACGCTGTATTCGGCGGCGCGCGGAAAGTTGCCGAGCCCGGCATGCGGTCCCATCACCATCAGCAGGTTCGGAAAACCCTCGACCAGGATGCCGAGAAAGGTCTGGGGGCCGTCCTTCCATTTCTCCTGTAGCGGCACGCCGTCGACCCCGCGGATGTCGATCCGGTCGAAGCTGCCAGTAATCGCGTCAAAGCCGGTCGCGTAGATGATCAGGTCGAACTGGTATTCCGCATCGGTGGTCCGGATCCCGGCCGGCGTGATGCGCTCGATCGGCGTCTTGTTGATGTCGACGAGCTCGACGTTGGGCTGGTTGTAGACTTCGTAGTAGCGGGTTTCGAGCGGGACCCGCCTGGTGCCGAAGCCGTGGTTCTTCGGGATCAGCTTATCGGCCACCGCCGGGTCCTTGACGCGCTCGCGGATCTTGCGTGCGATGAAATCCGAGATCAGTGCGTTGGCCTCGCGGTCGGTGAGGATATCGCGGAAATTGCCCTGCCAAATGCCAAAGCCGGGCTCGGCGTAGAGCTTTTCCCAAAAGGCCTCGCGCTCCTCGCGTGTCACCTCGTGGGTGGCGCGCGGGTCGGGGGCGTGGATAAAGCAGCCGGGGGTGTCGCTGCAGCGCGCGAAGATCTCGGGATAGGCGGCCCGGATGCGAGCCATCTCGTCCGCGCCGATCTTGTCGTTGTGCAATGGCGCACACCATTGCGGGGTGCGCTGGAATACGCTCAGGTGGCCGACGGTCTTGGCCACTTCCTGGATCGTCTGCACCGCGGTGGCGCCGGTGCCGATCACCGCGACGCGCTTGCCGGCGAAGCTCACCCCCGCCTTCGGCCAGTAATGGGTGTGGCAAGACTGGCCCTCGAACGTCTCGACGCCGGGGATGCGCGGCATGGTCGGGGCCGAGAGCACGCCGATCGCGGTAATCAGGAGGCGCGTCGAATAACGCCGGCCATCCTCGAGCACGACGTCCCAGCTGCGCGTTTCCTCCCGGTAATGCGCGGCCGCGACCCGGCTCTCAAACTGGATGTCGCGACGCAGGTCGAACTTGTCGGCGACATGGTTCAGATAGCGCTCGGTCTCCGGCTGCGGGGCGAAGCGCTCGGCCCAGCTCCATTCGTCGAGCAGCTCCGGCGAAAAGGAATAGCCGTAGGTATAGCTCTCCGAATCGAAGCGGGCGCCGGGATAGCGGTTCCAGTACCAGGTGCCGCCGACGCCGGTCCCGGTTTCGAACACCCGCACTGTGAGCCCGAGCTCGCGCAGGCGGTAGAGCTGGTAGAGCCCGGAAACCCCGGCCCCGATGACGACGGCATCGAAATCGAGCTCGGTATCCGCTGCAGTTCCGTGGCCAGCTGCTTGCAACGTATCCATGCCAATTTCCCCGAACGAAGTGTTGGATGCAATTCGATCCGACTGCTGCCTCATCCCAGACGCAGCAGCCGCGCGCTCTCGGAGAGCCGCGCTGCCGCCGACTGCATCGCCCGGCGGAGCGGCCCCAGCCCACCCGCCTCGAGCTCATGCGCGTTACCCGCCGCGGTCAGGATCAGCAGCAACTGCCAAGACGGCGACAAAACCGGCACGGAGACCAGCGTAATCCCCTGAAACATCGCGCCGCGATCGACCGCGAAACCGGATGACCTGGCTTCCCTTACCCGGCTCATGAACTCGCCGAATGACGGCTTCTGGTACCATGCGACCTGCGAAAACAGCGCTTCCAGTTCCGGCTCGCTGCCACCGCCAAAGGCGGCCATGATGACCCCTGATGCGCCCGCCGGGACTGGGGATGGGCGCCCGACCGTGACGTATAGATCGGTGCGGAACGCGACGCCGACCCAGTCCAACAACAGCAAGGATGAGGGGCCCAGCACCTTCGACAGATAAACCGAGATGCCGTGTGCATCGCAGATCGCGTGCATCAGCGGACGGGCCAAATCCATCAGCCCGCTGCGCCGCAAGACGCCATAGGCGATCTCGAGAATACGCAGACTGACCGAGTAGCTGCGGGTGGCGTCGTCATAGCCGACAAACCCCTCGGCTTGCAGGGTGCGCAGGATATTGTAGGCAGTGCCGCGATAGAGACCCGCGGCGCGCGCGACCTCGCTCGCATTCAACGGCCGCTCGGAACCGTGCAAGCTTCGCAGGACCTTGGCTGCGGCGACAACGGCTCCCACCGGCTTGCCCGGGTTGGCCCGGCCACGCTCGCCGGCGCCGGCCTGCTGTCGGATCGCGCCCTTCGGCGAGGGCTGCCTTGCCTTTGTCCGAAGTGCGCCACGCGGCGAATCCGCCAGTCGCGGTCGGTCCATCGTCTCGTCTAATCGAGTGGATTGACGCATCCCGGTCGGCATGATACGCAAACGGCTAATTATCGCAATAGAAATCATGCGTCTTCTATTGAAGACAACGAAGGCAAGCAACAGCGCTAATCTGACGTGTCATGCCACCGTTACCGAATAAACGTTCCTAAAGATGCAGAGGAGACGTCGATGCACGACCTCGTAATCCGCGGCGCCACTGTGGTCGACGGGCTCGGCCGCGATCCGATCCGCGCCGATGTCGCGGTCAAGGACGGCCGCATCGCCGCGATCGGCGACCTCTCGGCCGCGGCGCACGAGGTGGTCGACGCTGGCGGGCTCGCGCTGATGCCGGGCATCATCGACCTGCATACGCATTACGACGCGCAGGTCACCTGGGACCCGACCCTGTCGCCGTCGCCCTCGCTCGGCGTCACGACCGCGGTGATGGGCAATTGCGGCTTCGGCATCGTCCCTTCGCCACCGCCGCTGCGCGACATGATCATGCGCAACCTCGCCGTCGTCGAGGGCATGGATCTCGACGCGCTGCGCGCCGGCATCGATTGGCGATTCCAGTCCTTCGCCGAATACATGGCGATGCTGCGCGGCCGCGGCCCCTACATGAACCTCGGGGTGCTGGTCGGGCATTCGGCGGTGCGCACCGCCGTGATGGGCGACGAAGCCTCGGTCCGCAAGGCGCCGACCGCCGCCGAATTGGCCGAGATGAAGCGGCTCGTCGGCGAGGCGATGGACCAGGGTGCGATCGGGCTCGGCGCCTCCTATTCCCTGAACCATTCGGGCTGGGGCGGCGTGCCGATGCCGTCGACAATCAGCGATCTGTCGGAATTCGATGCGCTCGTCGGGGCCATGGGCGGTCCCGGCCGCGGCGTCGTCGAGATCTCGTCGGGGCCGATCATGCCCGACACGATGGAGGAGATCGCTGCCCGCCACGGCCGGCGCATCTTCATGAGCACCGCTGTCGCACTCTATAACGAGCAATATCCCGAGCGCGCGCTCGGCGTGTTCGACGCCTGCGCCGCGGCCCAGGCGCGCGGCCGCGAACTCTACATCCAGATCACCTGCCAGCCGCTGTCGTTCGACTTCACCTTGGCCAGCGCCTATCCGTTCTACAGCCACCCGGCGTTCGACCCGATCAAGGCGTACGACCGCGAGCAGCTCAAATCGGTGTTCCGCGACCCGAGCTTCCGCGAAGCGTTCCGCGCCGATCTGCGCAATCCGAAACCGGGAACCGTGTTCCAGGGCAACTGGCAGCGGGTCATCGTCGCGGCGCCGGTAAAGGCCGAGAATGCCGGCCTCGCCAACCGCACGATCGCCGACCTTTCGCGCGCAGCGGGGCGCGACCCGCTCGATGTGCTGCTCGATCTCGGCCTCGAGGAGGACCTCGATACCGGGCTGATCGGCCGCTTCTTCAACGCGGTCGACGACGGCGTCGAGCCGCTGGTCAAGCACAAGGCCGGGGTCATCGCGCTATCCGACGCCGGGGCCCATCTGGTCTATCTGTGCGACGCCGGCTTCGGGCTTTATTTCCTTGGCCATTGGGTGCGCGAGCGCGGCGCGTTCGACCTGCCCGAGGGCGTGCGCCGGTTGACGAGCCATCAGGCCGGGCTTTACGGCATCCCCGACCGCGGCCAAATCGCGCTCGGCGCCCATGCCGACCTGCTGCTGTTCGACCCCACCACAGTCGGCATCTCGGCGTCGCGCCGCGTCAACGACCTGCCCGGCGGCGGCACCCGCACGATCCGTGATCCGCTCGGCGTGCACGGCGTCTTCGTCAACGGTGTGCCGGTGTTCGACGGCAAGGATTACCTTCGGCTCGGCCAAGGTCCGGGCCAGGTGCTCGATCGCTTCACGCCGGCCCGCGCTGCGCCGCTGGCGAGTGCGGCCCAGTAACTCCGTAACAGCGAGACCGGGCGATCCGCAGATGCGGGCGCTGCGCCACAGCGGCGCCGCCCAAATCTGCGCACGCCATTATCACTTATAGCTGTTCGACGAGGCGCGGGCGAATTTGGGCAACACCGATTTCCCGTAGAACTCGATCACTTGGGTCTGGTCCTGCTGACCCGAATGGATGTTGACGATTGTCGCGCCGCTGTCGAACAGCCTTCTGATTGCGGCGATGTGGATTTCCGGGTCGGTGCCGACCGGCCAGTCGGCGACGATCTGCTGGAGCGGAATTTCGGCGTCGGCCTGCCGCTCGATCGATGCGGGGTCCGGATCGTTATAATATTTCTTGAACGCCTTGGGCAAAAAGCGCCATAGCTCGGCCGCGCGCTGCGCCTGCTGCCGGTCGCCGACAGCGACGAATTGCTCGACCAGAACCGGCATGTCGGCCGGGTTTTTCCCGGCATCCGTGGCGCCGCCCTCCCATTCCGATTTGAATTTCTTCCAGGTCAAGGGATCGGTGACCAGCCCGTCGCCGTGCTGTCCGGCGAGCCGCATCGACTTCTTGCCGTTGGCGGCGGTCAGCAGCGGGATCGGCTGCGGCGGCGGGTCGTAGAGCCGGCCGTTGACCCTATAGTATTTGCCCCGATGGGCGACCGGCTGCCCGGTCCACAGCGCGCGAATGATGCCAATCGCCTCGACCAGGCGCTCCCATCGCTCCGGCCATTTCGGCCAGACGCCGGTCGCGGCCTCCTCGTTCAGCGCTTCGCCCGAGCCAACGCCGAGAAAAATCCGGCCCGGATAAAGCTAACTCAGCGACGCGAATGCCTCGGCCACCACCGCGGGATTGTAGCGCAGGATCGGGCAGGTGACGGTCGTGCCCATCCACGAGGATTGCACTCGGCCACCGAGTGCCGCGAGCGTGACCCAGGCCTCTCCGGCGTGCCGCTCATTGGCCTGCCAGGGCTGGAAATGATCGCTCGTCGCCAGCGCGCCAAAGCCGGCCTGCGCCGCCGCCGCGCCGATCTCGAGCAGCTGCGGGATGGTGAATTGCTCATGCGCCAGCATGTAGCCGATCAGCTTCTGCCGTCGCAGATCAGCCCAGCGCTGCGGAGTGGGCACGGCGTGGTTCGCCGCCGGCTGATTCGCAGCGCCGGCCGGCTGCGCAGCAGCGGGAGGCGACGCGGTCGCCAGCGCAATCAAGGCCGGGGTTGCCTGCAGTAAATGCCGGCCGCTGGTGAAACCGACACCGCCGATCATTGGCCCAACACCGAGGTTCATTTGCCTCTCCGGAAAGGCGCCCGGAGCACCCGCAGTGCTCGACAGCGCGAGAAGGAATATTCCTTCGGCTGCCAAACGCGGGGTCTTAAAGGCCGGTTCCGTCGGGTCTAGCGTCTAGACGGCTCGGGATTGGCGCACCAGCGTGCCTTGGCCGCATCGTCGGTGGCGCGGGCTTCGACCCAGCGCTCGCCCTGCGGTGTCGCCTCGCTCTTCCAAAACGGAGCGTCGGTCTTGAGCCAGTCGATCAGGAAATTGCAGGCGGCGAGTGCCGCTTCGCGGTGCGGCGAGGCGGTGGCGACCAGCACGATGCGGTCGCCGGGTTCGAGCCGGCCATAGCGGTGGATGATTAGCGAGGCGTCGAGCGGCCAGCGGCGGTGCGCCTCGAGCTCGATCTCGGCGAGCTTTTTCTCGGTCATGCCAGGATAGTGTTCGAGGGTCAGCGCCGAGACCCGGCCGCCACCGGTCTCGCCCCCGTCCAGCGACATGTCGCGCACCAGGCCGATGAAGCTGGCGATGCCCCCGATCCGGTGATTGCCGCCGGCAAGTCGGGCGAGCTCGAGGCCGATATCGAAATCCTCGCGCTGCACCCGGATCATCGCTTCATCCTCCAGTAACCGGCGGAAAGATCGCAATTTCGTCGCGATCGCGCACCGGGTGATCGAGGCCGACATAGTCTTGATTGACGGCAACGCGGACGATCGCCGTGTTCTGCAACGCCGCGGCATGACCGCCGCCGCGCCCGCGCAGCCAGTCGAGCAATCCGGCGACGTCGCGCACCTCGGGCGGCAAGGCCACCTCCTCCTCGGCGATGCCGATGCGCGCGCGCAGCCAGGCGAAATAGAGGAGCTTCACCCGGTCACCTCGGCAAAGGGCAGGAAATCGACGACTGACCCCGCAACGAAGTCGCTGACTGCCTCGCCGATCACGACGAGCCCCTCCGAATGAACGATCGAGGACAGGATGCCGGCACCGTCGCGAGGATATTTAAGGGCCACCACCCGGTCGCCGTCGCGCTCGAGCCGTGCCCGCAGATATTCGCGCCGGCCGGGCTTTTTGCGATAGCCAAAGCCGGCTTGCACCGGAAACATCCGCGGCGGCGAGGCCGCGGCGCCGGCGAGCTTGAGGATCAACGGCCGGGCGAGGACGGCAAAGGTCACGACCGCCGCGACCGGATTGCCGGGCAGCCCGATCAGCGGCACCGCGCCGACCCGGCCGAGCGCCACCGGCCGACCCGGCTTGATCGTCAGCCGCCAGAAATGAAGCTCACCGAGACGCTCGATGGCGCCCTTGACGTGATCCTCATCGCCGGTCGACACCCCGCCCGAGGTCACGATCAGATCGTGCTCGCTGCCGGCGACGGTGAGCGCGTTGACAAGCGCCGTCTCGCGGTCGGGCAAAATGCCGAGATCGCTGACGACGCAGCCGAGGCCCTCGAGAAATGCCCGCAGCATGAAGCGGTTGGCATCATAGATCGCGCCCGGCGACAAGGCCGTGCCCGGCTCGCGCACCTCGTCGCCGGTCGACAGCAGGGCCACCCGCAACCGGCGGAAAACCGGCAGTTGATCATTGCCGAGCGCCGCGGCGAGGCCGAGATCGGCCGGCCCAAGGCGCCGCCCGGCGGCCAGCGCCAGCGCACCCTTGGCGATGTCCTCGCCGGCGGCGCGGCAGTTAGCGCCCTTGACGATGCCAGGCTTCAGCCGAACCCGGCCGGCGGCGGCGACGCAGTCTTCCTGCATCAGCACGGTATCGGCGCCCGCCGGCATCGGCGCGCCGGTAAAGATGCGGATCGCCTCACCACGATGCAGCGCGCGGTCGAGCGGGTGGCCGGCCGCCGCCCGGCCGCCGACCGGCAGTTCGGTTTCCCGATCAGGCAACAAATCGGCATGGGCCACGGCATAGCCGTCGACCGCGCTGTTGGCATGCGGCGGCAGGTCCATCCCGGCGTCGAGATCGTGCGCCAGGATCCGGCCGCGGGCGTCGGCGAGCCGAACCGTCTGCGTCTCGACCACTGGCACCACGCGCGCCTCGATCCGGGCGAGCGCCTCGTCGACGCTCAGCAGAGCACCGCCAAAGGCGAAGCAATCGTCGCTCAGCTGGGCCATCGGCTCTGCGCATCGCAGCCAAGGATGAACTCGGCGATCGCCGCGGCATCGGCGAGCGGCAGGCAGGGCAGAACCAGCCCGGGCAATTCCTCATCGCAGGCGACCGCGACTACATAGGGGTCGTCGGGGTGCAATGGCGGTTTGCCCAGCGCCGCACGGTAGATCTCGAGCTTCGGATGCGGGTGATGCTTGAACCCCTCGACCAGCAGCAGATCGACCGGGGTGATCCGTGCCGCCAGCTCGTCGAGCCCGGGCTCCGGGTCGCCGCGCAACTCGTGCATCAGCGCCCAGCGGCGTTCCGAGACGACCATGACCTCGCTCGCACCGGCCTGGCGATGGCGCCAGGAATCCTTGCCCGGCTGATCGACGTCAAAGGCGTGATGGGCATGCTTGATGGTCGATACGGTAATGCCGCGGGCGACGAATTCGGGAATCAGTGCCGTCATCAGAGTGGTTTTGCCGCTGCCGCTCCAGCCGGCGAGGCCAAAGATGCGCATCGCCGCGGGTCGCTGCGAGATCACTTGGGGGCTGGAGCCGGGCGGCGCAATGCGCGCCTAGGCCGGCTTGCGGGATTTGCCGCGGCCGATCGCATCGGCGCGCGGCGAACGGGTGATGTGCGGCAGCCCGGCGCGCAGATAGTCGTACCCGGTCACCAGGGTCAAGACCGCCGCGACCCACAGCAAGCTCTCGCCGATCGCGGCGACCGGTAAAACCGCCGGGCCGGCATTGCCAACAATCAGAAAGCCGATCGCCACCATCTGGATCAAGGTTTTCCACTTGGCCAGCCGCGACACCGGCACGCCGACGCGCAGCCCGGCAAGATATTCGCGCAGCCCCGAAACCAGGATTTCGCGGCACAGAATGACCAAGGCCGGAAACACCGCCGCCGCCGACAGCCTGCCGAACGTCGTCAGCATGAACAAGGTCGCCGAGACCAGCAATTTATCGGCGATCGGATCGAGAAAGCGGCCGATTTCCGATTGCTGCTGCCAGCGTCGCGCCATGTGGCCGTCGAGCCAGTCGGTCACCCCAGCGGCCGAAAACAGCGCGCAAGCAAACCAGCGCGCGTAGTCGCCAGGGACGTAGAAGCTCGCGATCACCACCGGGATCGCCAGGATGCGCGACAGGGTCAACAGGTTCGGCAGGCTGGTCAGCGGCACGCGGGCCTCCCGGCGGCCGGGGCGATCAGACGGCATCTTACTCATCGACATGAAAATGATCATAAATCTTTTTTGCGACGGTTTTGCTGATGCCGTCGACGCGCTCGAGCTCTCCCAATCCGGCGCGGGCGACCGTGCGCGCCGAGCCGAAATGGTGCAGCAACGCCTGCTTGCGCCGGGCGCCGATCCCGGCGATCTCGTCGAGCGGCGAATGCCCGATCGCCTTTGCTCGCCGGGCGCGGTGGGTGCCGATGGCAAACCGGTGCGCCTCGTCGCGCAGCCGCTGCAGGAAGTAAAGCACCGGATCGCGCGGGTCGAGCGAGAATGGCCGACGACCCGGCAAGAAAAAGCGCTCGCGGCCGGCGTTGCGCTCGGGCCCCTTGGCAATGCCGACGATCGCGACGTCGCTGATGCCGAGTTCGTCGAGCACTCCCTGCGCGATGTTGAGCTGCCCCAGCCCGCCATCGATCAGCACGAGGTCGGGCCAGCTTCCCCGCGCGCGCTCGGGATCTTCCCGCAGCGCACGGCCAAATCGCCGCTGCAACACTTCGCGCATCATCGCGTAATCGTCGCCGCCGGCGATAGGTTCCGTTTCACCGGCCGCTTCTGGTGCGAGGTCCGCGCCGCGGACCTCTCGGGTCGGTCGCTCTCGCGACGCCGCCGCCACTCTTTCCTCCTCCGCATTCGTCGGCGGGTTAGGGCGGGGGTGCTCCGCCGCATCGGCCTCGAGGCGCTGAGCGGCAATTTGCCCAGCGCCGCCGCGGATCGTGAATTTGCGATAGGCGTTCTTGATCAGCCCGTCGGGGCCGGCGACGATCATCGCGCCGACTGCGTTGGTGCCCTGGATATGACTGTTGTCGTAGACCTCGATACGGTTCGGGGCCGCGTCGAGGCCAAGGGCGGCGGCGACCCCATCGAGCAGCCGGCGCTGCGAGGCGCTTTCGGCGAGCCGCCGGCCGAGCGCCTCGCGGGCGGCCGCGGCGATGCGCTCGATCAGCTTCTTCTTGTCGCCGCGCTGCGGGACCGCCAGGACGATCCGTCCGCCACCCAGCGACAACGCTTCGGCCACAAGTTCGTGCTCGACCAGGCGATGGCTGAGCAGGATCGTCGGCGGCTTTGGCCGGTTGTCATAGAACTGGCCGACAAACGCGGTCAGCACCTCCTCGACCGATAGCTGGCGGTCGTGGCTGGGGAAGTAGGCGCGATTGCCCCAGTTCTGACCACCGCGAAAGAAAAACACCTGGATGCAGGTCTGCCCACCCTGCTGATAGGCCGCGATCAAATCGGCATCGACGACCCCCGGCACGTGGATGTCCTGATGGCCCTGGACCATGGACAAGGCGCGGATGCGGTCGCGGATCAGCCCCGCGGCCTCGAAGTCGAGCGCCGCCGCCGCGGCCTGCATCTCGGTCGCCAGCCGTCGCTGCACCGCACCGCTGCCGCCT
Source organism: uncultured Alphaproteobacteria bacterium (assembly GCA_963755435.1). Lineage (GTDB taxonomy): Bacteria > Pseudomonadota > Alphaproteobacteria > ATCC43930 > CGMCC-115725 > AP-15. The sequence continues at coordinate 22,318 of CAVWJX010000003.1, read as the reverse complement.
GACAGAAAGGCATGTGCCTGCTCGATCAGGCCGGCGTAATCCTCACGGCTGATACGGCCGACACATGGCGCACTGCATCGCTTGATCTGATGCAACAGGCACGGCCGGGTGCGGTTGGCGAAGATGCTGTCGCTGCACGAACGTAACAGAAACGCCTTTTGCAAGGTGATCAGGGTGCGGTTAACGGCGCCGGCCGAGGCGAACGGGCCGAAATAGCTGCCGCCGTGGTTTTTTGCACCGCGATGTTTGGTCAGCTGCGGAAAGTCGTGGTCGGCGGTCAGATGAATCAGCGGGAACGATTTGTCGTCGCGCAGCAGCACGTTGAAGCGCGGCATCAGCCGCTTGATCAGGTTGCATTCGAGCAGCAGCGCTTCCGCCTCGGTATGGGTCGAGACGATCTCCAGCGCCGCGGTTTCGGCGATCATGCGCCGCAGCCGGTTCGACAACGCCGCCGGGTGGGCATAATTCTGTACCCGGCTCCTCAGGCTGCGCGCCTTGCCGACATAGAGCGCGTCGCCGTGGCGGTCGAGCATGCGGTAGACGCCGGGCGTCGCCGGCATGGTCCGCAGCGCGCCGCGGATCACCGCGACCCCGGCGGCGATGCCGCCAGCGGTCTGCATCTCCGGCGCGGTCTGCGTCTCCGGCGCGGGGTCGGCGGGCCCCACCGGGGCGGTTTCTGCTCCAGGCGTTGGCAGCCCGCAAACCGGTTCGGGCAGCGGGCCGGCCGCGACCCCGGCGGGCGCCCGGCGCGGGTCCATCGGCGGCGGCTTGGCGCGGCGCGAGTGGCGGCGCGGCATCGGCGGCGGCGAAATTTTCGTCAGTGCTTCGTCAACCGGTTGGGCTGCCATGCCGAATCAATCCGCTGCGACGATATCCACCAAATCTGTGGACAACCTTGTTGAAAAATCGGGCTCGCCAACGCCGGAATCCAGCCCGGCCTAGAGTTGCTCTGGTTGCCTAATAAATAAGCATGTCCGTATATCATTGATTCAGCGTAAATTTTTTCCCAGGATGGTTAACCTTCCGCTGCACAAAGGCCGGTGGAACGCCTAACCGATTGTCGCACAATCGTCATTGTCGCTGTGAACAAATTGCCGCCGCGACTGGAGCGCGAAGCCGGTTTGCGACCGCTTCCGGTGCTTGCCGGCCGCTGCTGCAAGGGTCTGGCTCGCCGATCCGGCGAACTCGCTACTCGAGCAACGCGGGCCGGTGCGACTGGCCCCATCCCAGATGCTGGCCGCCGTCAAGGGCGATCATTTGCCCGGTCAACGCCGGCGCCGAGATAATATAGCGCAGCGCCGCCGCGATCTCCTGCGGGCTGGTGCCGCGGCCGAGTGGCGTCATTGCCCGCTGCCGGACGAATTGCTCCGGGGTTTGGCGCGGGCTCGGCAGGGTCGGGCCGGGACCGATGCCGTTGACCCGGATGCGCGGGGCCAGCGCCAAGGCCAGGGTCTGGGTCAAGGTCCACAGCCCGGCCTTCGCCAGCGTATAGGAGACAAAGTACGGCGTCAGCGACCAGACCCGCTCGTCCAGCATGTTGATCACGACCCCGCCCGCTTCGGCCGGCAGCCGCGCCGCCAGGTTCTGGATCAGCACGAACGGCGCCCGCAGATTGACCGCCAGATGCAGATCCCAGCTGCCGCGGGTCGCGGTCACCACCGTGTCGTCGCCAAACACCGCGGCATTGTTGACGAGAACCCCGACGGACCCGAATGCCTGCTCGGCTTGCGGCAGCAGGCGGCGCACCGCGTCTTCGTCGGCAAGATCGGCGCCGAGCGCCAAGGCCGCGCCGCCCCGGCCTCGGATCGCCTCGACCACGGCTTCGGCCGCCGCGCGCGAGCGGTGATAGTGAACCGCGACGGCAAAGCCGTCCTCGGCCAGCGCCAGGGCCAAAGCCCGACCGATCCGCTGGGCGCCGCCGGTAACCAGCGCCACCCTCGGCACCGGCGCCGTCGGCAATGCCCCGTTGGCCTCGTCCGCCGCTTCAAGACCGGCGCCGGCGCGCTGGGCGGCAATCTCCTCGGCGTCAGCGGCGCTGGGCACGGCGTTCCTTGCGCGCGCGCATCTTGGCGCGGGTCACCTCGCGCGCCGAGACGCCGGCCCGGCCCGCGGTCGAGCGCCCGCGCTCGCCTTCGGCCCGGTTCGACCCGGCGCCGCCCGCACCCGACGCGGCGATCGGCAGGCCAAGCGCGACCTGTTCCAGCCGGCGGATTTCGTCGCGCAAGCGTGCCGCCTCCTCGAATTCGAGATCGGCCGCCGCATCGCGCATCCGTTTTTCCAAATCGGCGATCACCGCTTTGAGATCGGCGCCCTGATAATGGGCGGCTTCGCCCTCCGACAGGCCAATCGTCACGTGATCGCGCTCATAGACGCTTTCGAGGATGTCGGCGATGCCGCGGCGTATGCCTTCGGGGGTGATCCCGTGCGCGAGATTATAGGCCTGCTGCTTCTCGCGGCGGCGGTTGGTTTCCTCGATCGCGGCCTTGAGGCTGTCAGTCATCCGGTCGGCATAAAGAATGGCTCGGCCGTCGATATGCCGCGACGCGCGGCCGATCGTCTGGATCAGCGAGGTGCGCGAGCGCAGATAGCCCTCCTTGTCGGCGTCGAGCACCGCCATCAGTGCACATTCCGGGATGTCGAGCCCCTCGCGCAACAGGTTGATGCCGATCAAGACGTCGAACACGCCAAGCCGCAGGTCGCGGATGATCTCGATGCGCTCCAAGGTATCCACGTCGGAATGCATGTAGCGCACCCTGAGCCCGGATTCGTGCAGATATTCGGTCAGGGCCTCGGCCATCTTCTTGGTCAGGGTGGTGACCAGCACGCGATGACCCTTCAGCGCCTCGTCGCGGCATTCGGCCATCAGGTCGTCGACCTGGGTGTCAACCGGCCGGATGATGCAGGGCGGGTCGACGAGGCCGGTCGGCCGCACGATCTGCTCGACAAAGACGCCGCCGGCGCGGTTCATCTCCCACGGGCCCGGCGTTGCCGAGACGAACACGGTCTGGCCGCGCATCGCCTCCCATTCCTCGAATTTGAGCGGCCGGTTGTCGGTGCAGGACGGCAGCCGGAAACCGTATTCGGCCAAAGTGGTCTTGCGCATCCAGTCGCCGCGGAACATGCCGCCGAGTTGCGGCACCGTCACATGGCTCTCGTCGACAAAGACCAGCGCATCGCGCGGCATGTATTCGAAGAAAGTCGGTGGCGGCTCGCCCGGCTTGCGCCCAGTCAGATAGCGCGAATAGTTCTCGATCCCGGCGCAGCTGCCGGTCGCGTCGATCATCTCGAGGTCGTAGGTGGTGCGTTGCTCGAGCCGCTGCGCCTCCAGCAACTTGCCCTCGGCATACAATTCTTCGAGGCGGAGCTTGAGGTCGCGCCGGATCTGGTCGATCGCCTGCAACAAGGTCGGCCGCGGCGTCACGTAATGGCTGTTGGCGTAGACTTTAATCGATTGCAGCGAGGCGGTCTTCTCGCCGGTCAACGGATCGATCTCATGGATCGCCTCGAGCTCGTCGCCGAACAGCGACAGGCGCCAGGCGCGATCCTCGTAATGCGCCGGGAACAGCTCGACCGTGTCGCCGCGCACCCGAAAGGCGCCACGGGCGAAATTCAAATCGTTGCGCCGGTACTGCAATTCGACAAAGCGGGCCAGCAATTGGCTGCGGTTGACCCGGTCGCCACGGGCCAGGGAGAGGACCATCTGCGAATAGGTCTCGACCGAGCCGATGCCGTAGATGCACGACACGCTGGCGACGACGATCACGTCGCGGCGTTCGAGGATCGCCCGAGTCGCCGAATGGCGCATCCGGTCGATCTCCTCGTTTAGCGACGATTCCTTTTCGACATAGGTGTCGGTGCGCGGGACATAGGCCTCCGGCTGGTAATAATCGTAGTAGGAGACGAAGTATTCGACCGCGTTGTCCGGAAAGAAGCTCTTCATCTCGCCGTAGAGCTGCGCGGCCAAGGTCTTGTTGGGCGCGAGGATGATCGCCGGCCGCCCGGTACGGGCGATGACCTGCGCCATGGTAAAGGTCTTGCCCGAGCCGGTGACGCCCAACAGCACCTGGTCGCGCTCGCCCTGGGCGATCCCGGCACACAATTCGTCGATCGCCTGCGGTTGGTCGCCAGCCGGGCGGAACTCGGAGGAAAGCGCGAACGGACGGCCGACATCGCTCTCGGGGCGTTCGGCAACGAGCAATGGAAGCATGGTTACCAAATTTAGGACGTCCGACGAGTTCATGCCACCCACCTCAGACGCCGCCGTCGGCGCCGGTCGGAAGACGGGCCCCAGCCGCAGCACGTCGCGGCAGACGGATCGTGAACTCGGTGTATTCACCCACGGCACTGTCGACCTCAATCGTGCCGCCATGCAACTGGGTGACGATATCATAGCTGATCGAGAGGCCGAGCCCGGTCCCTTCCCCGGTCGGCTTGGTGGTGAAGAACGGCTGAAACAGCTTGTCGCGCACCTCAGGCGGGATGCCGACCCCATTGTCGCGCACCCGGATCTCGACATCGATGCCGAGGTCGCGCGTCGTCACCTTCAGCCGCGGCTCGAGTTTCGCCTGGTTCACTTCGTCGCGGCGCTTGCTCGTCGCGTAAAACCCGTTGCCGACCAGGTTGAGAAGCACGCGGGTGATGTCCTGCGGCACCAATTCGATCGGCGCAACATTCCCGCCGAAGTCGCGCTCCAGGGTGACATTGAAATTCTGGTCCTGGGCGCGGGCACCGTGATAGGCGAGGTTCAGCGCCTCGTCGACGAGAAGGTTGATATCGACGGCTTCGCGTTCCCCGCTGCCACCGCGCGAATGGGCCAGCATGCTCTTGACGATCCCGTCGGCGCGCCGTCCGTGCTCGGCGATTTTGTCGAGATTGCCGGTCAACATCGCGACGATCTCGTCGAGCTCGACCCGTTTGTCGTCGCCGAGCGCCATGATCGCCGGTTGCACCGTCTCTTTCAATTCGTCGAGCAACTCGACCGACAGCCCAGCAAAGTTGTTGACGAAATTAAGCGGGTTCTTGATCTCGTGGGCGATCCCGGCGGTCAGTTGTCCGAGCGAGGCCATCTTTTCGGCGTGGATCAGGCTCGCCTGCGCCGTCTTCAATTCGCCTAACGCCGCCTCTGCCGAGTCTCGCGCAGTCCGCAGTTCGCCGAGAAGCCGTGCGTTCTCGATCGCGATCACCGCCTGCGCGGCGAAATTTTGCAGCAAAGCGATCTGCTTATCCGAGAACGGCCGCACTTCCTGACGATAGATGGTAAAGAGCCCCAACGACTTGCCATCCTTTGTCATAGGGACCATCAACATTGTGCGAATACCGCCGAGCTCAACTGCTGCGACTGCTAAAGGCGCCCGTTTTTTGTAGGGCTCACCCGCAGCACCGTCCGCTACATGTATTACCGATTGCTCCTGTAATGCGCGTGCCAGGAACGTGTGTGGGTCAAGCCGAAGTGGCTCTTGAGTCAAGAACTCGACGAACGGCCGGGGTACGTTTCGCGACGCGACAGTACGTGCGATGTCTGCCTCTGCAACCAGTAAGATGCCAAACGCGGCGTCGCACAAATGCATCGCCTTGTCGAGCATCGCGTCGAACACTGGGGCGAGGTCGCCGGGCGAGCTGTTGATGACCCCCAACACCTCGGCGGTCGCAGTCTGCTGCTCCAAGGCCTCGCGCGTCTCGGTCAACAGCCGCGCGTTCTCCATCGCGATCACCGCCTGCGCCGCGAAATTCTGCAACAGCGCGATCTGCTTGTCGGTGAATGGCCGCACTTCCTGTCGGTACACGACGATAGCCCCCACGAAGGCGCGATCTTTGCGCAGCCCGACCCCAAGCAACGACCTTGTCCCGCCGATGTCGGCGAGCGCCTCAAGTAGCGACCCTTCGACCCGGGAACCCGCGTCGGCAGCGGTATCCTGGATATGGACGACGTCTTCGCCTCCCAGCATTCGCTCGACGACACTAGCCATGGGTGGTCGAACGGGTCCCAGGTTGCGGAAATGATCTACAAGACGCGTATCGCCCGTCAGTGCGTCTATGTGAATGAACTCACCGTCGAATGTCACGAGGTGGCCGTAGGTTGCTTCGCAGAGATGCATCGCCTTGTCGAGCATCGCGTCGAAAACCGGGGCGAGGTCGCCGGGCGAGGAATTGATGACCTGCAAGACCTCGGCGGTCGCGGTCTGCTGCTCCAAGGCCTCGCGCGTCTCGGTCAACAGCCGCGCGTTCTCCATTGCGACGACCGCCTGCGCGGCGAAATTCTGCAACAGCGCCATCTGCTTGTCGGTGAACGGCTGCACCTCCTGACGCGCGGCCACGATACGGCCAAGGAAGACATTGTCTTTATGAAGCGGAACAAAGAGTACGGTGCGGAGGCCAGCGATTTCGACACCGGCGCGCACCACCGGATCGTCAGGGGCAGAGCGAAGCATATCCTCGAAGTCGGCGATCTGGGTGACGCCACGATCCGGGTCCAGCGTAGTCGGACCGGGTCTCATTGGCGTCGGGGCGATATCCCTCAGTCAGCATCGCCGCGAACGGCTCGGCCAGACCGCGCGTCGTCACCGCGCGAAACCGCTCACCGTCGTAGATCTGTAAGCTGCCACACGGCGCACCGCAAAGGCTGTGCGCCCTTTCCAATATCGCATCGAACACCGGGGCGAGGTCGCCGGGCGAGGAATTGATGACTTGCAGCACCTCGGCGGTCGCGGTTTGCTGCTCCAACGCCTCGCGCGTCTCGGTCAACAGCCGCGCGTTCTCCATTGCAATGACTGCCTGCGCCGCGAAATTCTGCAACAACGCGATCTGCTTGTCGGAAAACGGCCGCACCTCCTGACGGTAGACGGTGATTATACCCAGGAGCGCGTCGTCTTTGTGCAGCGCCACCGTAATGGTGCTCCGGATGCCGCTGGCCGCTGCCATCTCCCTGAAACCCGAAGACGCTCGATAAGCCTCATCGTCCTGCGCATCGGCTATGCGGACAACCCGTTCGCCCGCTTGGATTCGTCCAGCAGGGAAGCGTCACTGTCCGTCCGGATGGGACCACGCTGCCGGACCCAATCGCAAAACTGCGGGTCGCCGTGCACGGCGCCAAAATGAAAGCGCTTACCATCCCAGGTTCGCAGGATGCCGAAGGGCGCCTCGCACAGGCGCGTCGCCTTCTCGATCATCGCGTCGAACACCGGGGCGAGGTCGCCGGGCGAGCTGTTGATGACTTGCAACACCTCGGCGGTCGCGGTCTGCTGCTCCAACGCCTCGCGCAGTTCGGCGCTACGCTGTTCCAGCTGGCGCCGCAGCTCGGCATTTTCGCGTTCGAGGTCCGCCTGCCTGTCGCCGAGCATCGTCGTCACGCGATGTCTTGCTGCCTGTTGTGCCGATATACAGTCTAATCGCGAGGCCGCAAATCATGCAGCACTATGGTTTGGCGGGGCCACGGTACTTACACCTCCCGAATAGCGTCGCTTGCAGACCTGCGCAGCGTTGCGGCCCGGCGCGGTGCCGACAGCCTCGGCGACCGAGGCGAAGCCGTCGCGGCGGACGAACTCGGCAAGCTCCTGCTTGATCCGGCCGGCAATCGACGGGCCGTCGAACACCAGCGCGGTATAGAGCTGCACCAGGCTGGCGCCGGCGCGGATCTTGGCATAGGCGTCGGCCGCACTCGCCACCCCGCCGACCCCGATCAGCGGCAGACGGCCGCGGGTCAGTCGGTAGATATCGGCGAGAATGGCGGTTGAAGGGGCAAATAGCGGGCGCCCGCTGAGCCCGCCGCTCTCGCCGGCGTGGCGGCTGACGAGCCCGGCCGGTCGCTCGACAGTGGTGTTGGCGATGATCAACCCGTCGATACCGCTGTCGAGCGCCACCTCGGCGATGTCGGAGCACTCGGCGGGGCTGAGATCGGGCGCGACCTTGACCAGCAGCGGCACGCGGCGGCCGGTCGTATCGCGCGCCGCGGTCAGCCGGCGCAGCAGCGCATCGAGCGCCGACCGGGCTTGCAGGTCGCGCAGTCCGGGGGTATTCGGCGATGAAATATTTACCACCAGATAATCGGCCAGCGGCGCCATCCGGCGGATGCCTTTTTCATAGTCGGCGGCCGCATCGGTGCTGTCGCGGTTTTTGCCCAAATTCACCCCGACGATGCCGCTGCCGGTACGCCGTGATAGCCGATCGGCGGCAAGATCGAGCCCGCCGCTGTTGAAGCCCATGCGGTTGATGACCGCGCGATCCTGGTCAAGGCGGAACAGCCGGGGCCGCGGATTGCCCGGCTGTGGCCGCGGCGTCACCGTGCCTACCTCGACAAAGCCGAAGCCCAGCCGCAGCATCGCGTCGGGCACACGGGCATCCTTGTCGAAGCCGGCGGCGAGCCCGATCGGATTGGCAAAGTCGCGGTCCCACAGCCGCTGCTTCAGGATCGGCGGATCGGGCCGCGTCGCCGCCCGGCCGACGCAGAACCGCCCCAATCCCGTCTCGAGCCCGCGCAGGCTCAGCCCGTGCGCCGCTTCGCACGACAGCCGGCGCAGCATGGGGCCAATCATCGCAAAGAAATCGGGCATCGGGTAGAAATTTGGCATCGCTCGGGTCAGCCGCAGTGCCCTCGACGATACCAGCGCGGTGCTGGCGGCGCCATCTGTGCTAGACCTGCCGGTCATGTCCGACGGCGAGCGCAACCTTTCGGCCGGGACGCCGCGGGTGCTGGTGCCGCGGGCCCCCGTCCTGGTGGCCGGCTTTCGCGAAATCCTATGGCTGAGCCCGGACGGCGATATCGAAGCCCTGGCGCCGGCCGAAGCGCGCGGCCGCGTCGAGATCGATCCGCCGATGCTGTGCCACGCCATCGCCACCGCGCGCCGGCTCGATTCGCCGGGGTTCGCTGGCCTCGACCTGTTAGAGCTGTTCGCCTTTGTCTATCCGGCGCGGTTTTGCGTGCCGACGCCGCGCGGGCTGGCCGAGGCGCTCGGGCTGCCGCCGCCGCGCCGCCCGGCCGAGGCCTGCGTCAGCCTGGCGGGCGCGGCCCAGGCCTTGCTTCAGGCGCTCGGGCAGGAAGTCGACGCCGAATGCCGCGCAGTGGCCGAGGCGATGGATCGCGGCGGCTGGCTGTGGGCGCCGGCGGTGCTCGCCGCACTGCCCCCGGCCGAGCCCGGCGCCAGACGCCATATGGCCGGTTTGCGGGTCTGGACCCGGCTCGCTGAATGGTCTGAGACAGCACCCGGACCGCCGCCCGGCAATAGCCCGGTCACCGCCGCGGAGGCGCGCTCCCGGCTCGCCCGTCTGCTCGGCGCCGATTCCGAGCCGCGCCCGCAGCAGGCCGATTACGCAGCGGCGCTCGCCGCCGCCTTCGCCCCGCGCGACCTCCCCGACCGGCCGCATGCGGTGCTCGCCGAAGCCGGCACCGGGGTCGGCAAGACGCTCGGCTACATCGCCCCGGCGAGCCTGTGGGCCGAGAAGAATGGCGGTGCGGTGTGGATCTCGACCTTCACCCGCAATCTGCAGACCCAGATCGCCGGCGAGCTCGACCGCCTCTATCCCGACCTCGACGACAAGCGCCGCCGGGTCGTGGTCCGCAAGGGTCGGGAGAATTTTTTGTGCCTGCTGAACTACGAGGAAGCCGCCGCCGGCGCGGTGACCCGGCCCGGGCGGGCAGCGGCGCAGCTCGGGCTGGTCGCGCGCTGGATCCTCGCCAGCGAAGCCGGCGACCTGGTCGGCGGCGACTTTCCCGGCTGGCTCACCGAGCTGATCGGGCGCGCGCGGGTCGGCGGGCTCGCCGATCGCCGCGGCGAATGCGTGCACTCGGCCTGCCACCATTTCCGCCGCTGCTTTGTCGAGAAGAACATCCGCAAGGCGCGTGGCGCGCGCATCGTCGTCGCCAATCATGCGCTGGTCATGACCCAGGCGGCACTCGGCGGGCTCGACGACGCGACGGTGCCGACCCGCTATGTGTTCGACGAAGGCCATCACCTGCTCGAAGCCGCAGACAACGCCTTTTCGGTGCGGCTGTCGGGCCGCGAGGGACGCGAGCTGCGGCGCTGGATCGTCGGCGCCGAGGGTGCCGGGGGGTCGCGCGCCCGCGGCCTCCGGCGGCGCATTGGCGACCTCGTCGACGGCGAAGATGACGGCACGCGGGCCTTGATCGAGGTGCTCGCCGCCGCCCGCATCCTGCCCGGCGACGGCTGGGCGCAGCGCGCCGCCGAAGGCCGCGGCGGGCCGGGGTTCGAGGGCTTCCTCGCGCTCGTCCGCCAACAGGTGCTGGCACGGGCGGCGCTGGCCGATGCCGGCTATGGGCTGCAGGCCGAGGCGCGGCCGCCGGTCGCCGGGCTCGCCGAGGTGGCGCTGCCGCTGGCGCAGGGGCTCCTTCGCCTGGCCGCGGCCTTGCAGCGGCTCGCCGCCATCTTGCGCGCGCGGCTCGAAGACCCGGAGAACCCGCCCGAGCCGGGTCTGCGCCAGCGCCTCGACGCCACCCTGCGCGGGCTCGACCGACGCGCCGACCAGCAACTCGCGGCCTGGGCCAGACTGTTGCGCGACCTCACCGAGCCGCCGCGCCCCGAAACCGTCGAATGGCTGGCCCTCGACCGTATCGACGGGTTCGAGACCGATGTCGCGGTGATCCGCAGCTGGATTGACCCCGGCATCCCGTTTGCCCGGCTGGTGGCGCGCCCGGCGCATGGCCTCGTCGTGACCTCGGCGACCCTGACCGATGGCGACCCCGACCCGGACCTCGCCTGGCGCGGCGCCGAAGCGGCGACCGGCTTGCGCCACCTCGGCGGCGCGACCGGCCGGCGCGCTGATCGCCTCGCCCTTCAACTATCCGGCGCAGACCCGCATCCTCGTCGTGACCGACATCCCGCGCGACGATATCGGCCAGGTGGCGGCGGCCTATGCCGCGCTGTTCGTCGCCGCCGGGCGGCGGCGCGCTCGGCCTCTTCACCGCGGTCGCCCGATTGCGCGCCGTGCACCACCGCATCGCCCCGGTGCTCGAAGCCCGCGGCTTGCTGCTGCTGGCCCAGCATGTCGAGGCGATGTCGACCGCGACGCTGGTCGATATCTTTCGTGCCGAGGAGGATTCGTGCCTGCTCGGCACCGACGCGATCCGCGACGGCGTCGATGTTCCGGGCCGCTCCCTGCGCCTCCTGGTGTTCGACCGGGTGCCATGGCCGCGCCCGGATATCCTACACCGGGCCCGCCGGCCGGTGTTTGGCGGCGCCGCAATATTCGGACCGGATCGCCCGGCTGCGGCTGCGCCAGGCCTATGGCCGGCTGATTCGCCGGGCCGATGATCGCGGCGTCTTCGTGGTGCTCGATCGCGCCCTGCCGTCGCGGCTCATGTCGGCGTTTCCCGATGGCGTCGCCATATCGCGACTGCCGCTGGCCGAGGCGGTGGACGAGATCCGCCGGTTTCTCGGCACCGCCGATCCGTCTTTGGCCGATACGGCTTGACAGGGGCCGCCCGGTTTTGGTCTGTCAGCCCGGCCAGCCCGAGAGGACTTCATGCTCGATCACCACCGCGCCCTGATCTACACGATGGTCATCGTCTCGGCGGCCGACCGCAACATGCCCGATTCCGAATTGCACGCCTTTGCCGAGATCATCGGCCATTTGCCGATCTTTCGCGATTTCGACCAGGACGAACTGCCCGGCCTGTTCAACGATTGCACCGAGCTGATCGGCCGCGACAACGGGCTCGACGAAACCCTGAACGCGATCAAGGCCGGCTTGCCGCCGAAATTGATGCGAGACCGCCTATGCGATCGCCTGCGACCTGGTCGCCACCGACGGCGAGGCGACCCAGGAGGAATTGCGCATCCTCGAATTGCTGCGCCACCGCCTCAACCTCGAGCGCCTGACCGCCGCCGCCATCGAACGCGGCGCCCGCGCGAGGTTTCAGACGCTGTAAATAATCTTTCCGGAGATTTCCCTCTCCTGCACCGCGGGAGAGGTGCCTCCTGTAACGAGGTGAGGGTATAGCAAGAGTGTAGGGCGGAACAGCGCAGCGCATTCCGCCGCTCTCCGCGGCCATGCATACTCCCGAGATGCCGGATTATCGCCGCAATCGGGTTCCAGGCGGGACCTTCTTCTTTACCGTAAACCTGCTTGATCGGCGCTCGAACCTATTGGTGGCGAATATCGACGCGCTGCGCGACGCGGTTCGTCGAGTGCGCGCCCGCACACCTTTTCACATCGACGCCTGGGTCGTCCTCCCCGATCACATGCACTGTCTGTGGACCTTGCCGCAAGACGATGCCGATTTTCCGGGTCGGTGGCGAGCGATCAAGACCGGGTTCGCAAAATCGCCGCCGATCGGCGAGCCGCGATCACCGGTCATGACAAGCCGCGGTGAACGCGGCATTTGGCAGCGGCGGTACTGGGAGCACACGATCCGCGACGATCGCGACTTTGCGGCTCACATGGACTATACGCATTTCAACCCGGTCAAGCATGGTCTCGTGGCGCACCCGGCGGACTGGCCGCATTCGTCATTTCGCCGGTGTGTCGCCAGCGGAATGTATCCCGCCGACTGGAGGGGCGGCGGCAACGAACCGCAACAGACTGGCGAACGGCAGTAAAGTCGAAGCGGCGGAAATAGTCCCAGGGACACGGCCACTCCATTAGCCGCGCGTGCCGACCCACAAGTCGAGGCGGAATGCGCTACGCTGTTCCGCCCTACGCTTGCTTATACGGGCGCGTCGTCATGCCACAATCATACACATGCGAGAACCGATGGCCCGCGCAATTCTTGCCCAACCTCCCCGCTGTTCCGCCCTACGCTTGCTGGAAAATTTCCCTTTTGCTTATCGGTACGCTAGCGTCGAGAGGTTCTCATATTTCGCAATTAACGTAAGCGGATCAGACACACCATTGAAAAACGATTGCGAATCGTACCCGCTCTCGATATCCAGTGCCGCCGCACTGCGTACCAAATGTAAGTCCTTCCTACTCACTTCACGCGTCCACCCATGGAAACCAATGTGGGCTATTCTCTGTTCTCGTTCTAGCACTCTCTCAAGATCGCTCTTATCTCTAAATCTTACTACGTCAATTCTATTACCTTCTGGAGATTGGAGACGAATACCATAGTTATGCAATATTCTATCTAGATCCCTATATGTTATCAATTTTACCTTCAGGTCTATTTCTCTGGTGTTTCGTTTCAGAAAATGTGCGATGGTTTTGATCTCTCTGTCTGGACTCGGTTCGCTCGGAACCCTTGAGAAATACGGGTACGTGCTCAAGCGATTATCCGCCATATTTATGTGAAATCTTCATACACTGCCCATCAGCCGTCGGAGTTCTACCTATTTTTTGCGGAACTATCATTGACGTATTGCAATTCACCGTATAGCTTTGGAATCGCATTGCGAACGCGATCTTGATGGTTCCCCTCTTTTCAATTCGGGAGAGAGGGAAAGATGGAAGAGAAACACGAGGCCAATTCAACCGCCGAGATAGAGATCACGCCGGAGATGATCGAGGCGGGGGTTTCTGCTTTGACCGATGAACTCTGCGAGGACGTGTCTTTGCCGCAATGGCGCTCTGCTTCGGTAGTCCGGATTTATCGAGCGATGCATACGGCGGCCACTCGGCATAGAAAGTCCGCGCTAGGAAGTCAGCTGTAGTCATAATTGTACGTATCTGCGTGACATATTTTCAAGCTCGTTAATAGGCGCTATGACGATTTGGTTTAGCTGGCCTCGTCGGAAGGCATATCCTTGATGGATGACCAGTTTCCTCGTCAACCCCCCAAAAATCGTGTATCATTTCATGACGATTTTGTATTATGAGCGTCTTTGCTAGAGATCACGGAGTTGCTTGTCTCTTTCTGAGCCAGCACGAAAGCTGGCGGTTATCGTCTTTCCAAGCATTTCGAGTTTGCCTATGGCAACGCGAGGCGTTAGGTACAATGTGCGGCCGATTTCTTCGTCAATATGCAGCAAAGAACCTAGTAGACTGGCGAGTGTATAATCCATATTGGCCATTTCAATTGAAATCATTCCCACTAATCTGACGTGTTCTGGATAATACTCTAACGGCGAGTGCACCATTGGTATGGTTGACGACGGCGCGGTTCCCTTTTCCTTCTTCGTTCTCGCCATGCTATCCTCCTCGAATGAGCGATCAGGGAAGCGATGACGACCAGGTGACGCAGCGGTTCGATGCGCTGCTGCTGAAGCTGCTGAAGACGCCTCCCCAATCGCGCGCCGAGCTTGCGGAGCAGGTGCGACGCGCGAAGGGGCAGAAGGCTACTCGAACTCGTGGCAAGCGCGCCAGCGCAGGAAAGCGCGGAAGCGCTCTTAGCCGTCGCGGCTTGGTTAGGCTGTCGATATATAAGCCACTTGCCCTTTGCCCCGGCGAGAAGGCGGCTGCCCGTTCCCCGTCTATCATGTCTCGGTGTTCGCCCGGAAATCGAACTCGGCGAGATAGCGCGACAATGGCCACGCTAATGTTGTGGAATGTGCCGAACACGCCGCGCTTCAACAGCACGAAATGGCTTTCAACCGTGTTCGTATCTTGGAAGCCGCCCGTGCGAACGTATTCCTCTGCGCCGTGGTTGACCGTGCCATGCCCGGCGAACTCGTCGCCGCTCTCTGGTAAACCGCAGCTTCGTCCGTCATCCTGTGGTTTTGGCTCGCGTGCTTGACTATTATCGGTCCGGAGCGTTTTCGCGGTCACGTTTGCGACGTGAAAGCTACGGGTTTCGCCATCGCGTTCGACGAGCGCGACAACGGCCATCTTGCCGACCGGCCCTCGCCCCGCATGCCGTCGCTTGCTGGCGTGTTTGTTGGCTTCCTTGCCGCCGATGTAGGTTTCGTCAATTTCGACCACCTTGCCTTCACCGCCGATCGGCGCGGGCGAGGGATCGCCAACTGCCTCACGAAGCCGATGGAACAGGAACACGCCTTCGTAGCTCGTATTGAACATCCGTCAGTTGATGTGCTTACATGCGATTCTTGCTCGTGGCCATCAAGCGCGTTTGAAGAAACCATTTCGACATTGGGATATGCGAGCGCTCCATAATGGTGCCGACCGTGACGGAAAACGGCTTACGGCAGTCTTTGCAGTTGTAGACGCCCGGCCGCGTGCTCTTGCCCGCCAGCTTCGTGATCCGATCACCCATGACGCCGCAACGCGGGCAAACCGGACCATGCGGCCACAACACGGTTTCCAGATACTCGCGCGCGGGTTGTCATTGTTGAAAATCGGTTGCGAACATCGATTTTGTCGCGGGCCATGTCGGGACTGCCTTTCAACTCTGAGGCTATCCTACATGATCGCGTATACTACGTGAACCGACAAGAAATTAACAGAAGAAAAAACGAGGCTTCTCCCGATTGTAAGAAAACTTCCTCTGGAACATTTATTTCACAACGCGCCCAGATTCACGCCCGGACCGGACACCTCTGAACCGCAGAAAAAACGGATCACGCGATAGCAGATTTCTGGGCATATTCGTCATGCGGCGCGGGTCGTGCGGCGGATTGTGGATATGCCGACGTTTTAGCTGCGCGCCAATTCCTGCAGCGTAGCGCCCTGTACTCGCTGACGGGTGGCCTCCTTCTGCTGCTCCGGTGAATTTCGGGGTTCCGTCCCATCTGCTTCCCTTGGGCCTTGGCGCGGTTTCGGCCTTCAGCGGTACGGGTGCGGATAAGGTCGTGCTCAACATCGTCCAAGCCGAATACCGCCAGCATCAAGCGCCCGGCGCTGGTGCCGGTGTCGGCCCACGGCTCGACGAGGGAACGGAATTGCGCCTTGGCGTCCACGAATTAATTGGGCTGGCCATTGTCGTCCCTTCTCGGCAAGGTTCGCTTCACCGCGTCCTGCACTTCGGGGGGTTGGGCGGCGAGGGCGTCGCAGAGGCGGCGCAATTGGCGGCGCAGGCCGTAGACCTGGTCGAGCAAGCCCAGCACCAGCGGCACCGCTTCGTCGTCGATCGCGTATTCGTGGCGGATTTCGAGGATCAATTCGACGCGGGCGACATCGACCTCGTGAAACAGCCAGGTCTCGCCATGCGGCTCGGGCAATACCCAGCGGTTTTCGACCCAGCGGGCGAGTTCGCCGCGGTCGAGCCCGGCGAGGCGGCCCAATAGCTCGTCGAAGGCGATCATGACGAGGACATCCCGCGCCGCGGGTCGAACGGATGCTGCCGCGCCCAGTCTTCGAGGAATTTCGCCAGATCGGGATCGCCGCCGTGTCCGATCACGACCTTCAAGGTCACATACTGGTCGCCGGCGCCCGCGCGGGCTCTGCACGCCCTTGCCGCGCAGGCGCAGCTGGGTCCCGGTGTCCGAGCCTTTGGGGATCGTCATCGTCACCGGGCCGGTCACGGTCGGCACCTCGACCCGGGCGCCCAGCACCGCCTCGGCGAGGCTGACCGGCAGCTCGATGCGGATAGTCGTGCCGTCGCGCCGGAACAACGGATGGGGGGCCACATGCACCTCGATCAGCGCGTCGCCGGCCGCACCGCCGCCAAAACCGGGGCCGCCCTTGCCGCGCAAGCGCAGCACCTGGCCGTCTTCGAGACCGGCCGGGATGGTCACGTCGAGCCATTCCTCGGGACCGAGCGCCAACCGCTTCTTGGCGCCGGTCGCCGCCTCGACGAAATCGACGGTCAAGGTGAAATGGCGGTCGCCGCCGCGCGCGCGCAAGCCCTCGCCGCCCCGGCCCCGCCGCCCGCGCCCGGCCGATCCGAAGGCGGCGAACAAATCCTCGAGGTCACCCAGATCCATCTCGCCCTCGGGCTGGTACTTCCAACCTTCGGCGCCCTCGGCGTGCGGCCGATACGAATAGCGCGGCCGCTCGGCGCCGCTTTCGTCGATCTCGCCGCGGTCGTAGCGCGCCCGCTTCTCTGCATCGGATAAGAGATCGTAGGCCGCCGACACCGATTTGAACCGGGCCTCGGCCTCGGGCTTGCCCGGGTTCAGGTCGGGGTGCAACTGCTTGGCGAGCTTGCGATAGGCCTTGCGAATGTCGTCGGCGCTTGCATCGGGCTTAACCCCGAGCACCTGATAGGGGGTTTGCGAGGTCGCCATCGGCGCTCAGCGCTCCCCGAGCCGCTGGCGCTCGGCCACCGCGCGCCCGATGCGAACCGCCACCTGGCGCTCGGCGCCGCCGCGCTCAACGGTCAGCGTGACCTCGTCGCCGATCGGCACCAGACCTATGCGGTTGCGCAAATCGGCCGCGTTATCAATCGGCGCGCCATTGGCGGCGACCACCAAATCGCTGCTGCGCAACCCGGCGCGCTCGGCCGGCGAGCCCGGCACCACGCGGGCGACCAGCGCCCCTTCGGTGCGCGTCGTGCCGAGCGCCCGGGCGAGATCGGGCGTCAGGTCCTGGATCGCGACGCCGATCTGGCCGCGCCTGACCTTGCCGTAGCGGATAAGCTGGTCCATCACGTCGCGCGCCATATTGATCGGCACGGCAAAGCCGATGCCGACATTGCCGCCTTCGGGCGCCAGGATCGCGGTGTTGATGCCGATCAGCCGACCGTGCAGATCAACCAGCGCGCCGCCCGAATTACCGGGGTTGATCGAGGCGTCGGTCTGGATGAAATCCTCGTAGCCCTCGATGCCGAGCCCGGTGCGGCCAAGCGCGCTGACGATCCCCGAGGTCACGGTCTGGCCGAGACCGAACGGGTTGCCGATGGCCAGCACGAAATCCCCGACCCGCAGATGGCTCGAATCGCCAAACGGCACCGCGGTCAGGTTTTTCGCCGGAATCTGCAGCACGGCGATGTCGGTGGCGGGATCGCGCCCGATCAGCCGCGCCTTGAAGCGGCGGTTGTCCTTGGTGGTGACTTCGATGTTGGTCGCATTTTCGACGACGTGGTTGTTGGTCAGCACATAGCCCTGCGCGGCATCGACGATGACCCCGGAGCCGACCGCCTCGGTTTCGCGCTCGATCGGTTGATCGCGGAAGTTGAAAAACTGGCGGAATACTGGGTCTTGCGCCAACGGATTATTCTCGCGCACCTCGCCGCGCACGGCGATGCCGACAACGCCGGGGGTGATGCGGCTGACCACATCGGCGACGCTGGTGACCGGCGCGCCGTTGCTCGCCTCGGGTATCGGGGCGCCGGCGAGCGCCGGGCGCGGCATCGCCGCCGCCAGCAAGATCCCACCCGACACGATCAGCGCCGTCAATGCCCGGTTCATTCGTCACTGCCTTCGCGCTGCCGCGTGCACGCGCCCCGGCGAACGCCGCGCCAACCGTTTGGTTTCCGGAGGCCTGTATCTAACGCTTCATGCGAGCGCTTCAAGGGAACAATGGCGCGGTCCGGCGCGGCGCCGGCACCGCCCCGCGCGGCGGCTTGATCATTGCAACCTTTTGCCGTGATGCGCGAGACGTAGCCCGAGCAGGGTCGCCGCCGCCTCGGGCGGCAGTTTCGAATATCCGGCCGGCACCTCGAAGAGTGCGGCGTTCTGCGGCCCGATGCTCAGATGGCGCAGTTCCCAGCGCACCGTCGAGACCTTTCCCTTCTTGCTGGTAAAGCTGCCGTCGCAGCGCATCGGGATGCCGTCGGCGCTGAGCCACAATGAGCCGGACAGGCGGCCCTCCGGGATGGCCTTGTCCACCGCGTATTTGGTCGTGGCGATACCGTCGACGATTTCATGCCCGACCGGCTTGCCCAACAGCGAGGGCTGGGCGAGCGCGGTCAGGGCCGGCGGCAGCTCGAATTCGACCGCGGTATGCAGCTGTGGCAGCAGAACGTCGGCGAGCGTGCTGTCGGCGCGCAGGATAAAGACCGGCTTCAGCGACGGTAGTTCCTGCTCGTGCCGCTGCTCGCCCGGCATGCTCCACATCCGGCCGACATAGCGCTGCCCGTCGAACACCAGGACCCGTTCGGCGCTGAAGCCGACCCGCGGGTCGGCCAACGTCGCAGCCTGTCCCGCGGGGCCGCTCGCAAACTGGATCGCGATCGCGATCAAGGCGAAAACAAACGCGCGCATGTTGAGCCTTGAAGTCACCGGCAGCGGCTGTTAGTTGGCGAATGCGGCCGTTTCGCGGCGCTGGACATGCATCCCACAAATCCTATCCTGAGCCCGGCGGCAGTGGCGGATGAGGACGGGGCAGCGGCAATGTACCAAAAAGGGCGCGGGCGTTTTTTCGCGAACCCCTCGGTGAGTCAACGATGAGCGAACGCGGCGGCGCAGTCACGGTCCAGGTCCATACGGCGATCTCCGAGATCCCGGCAGCCGCATGGGACGCCTGCGCCGGCGATCTCAATCCCAGCGTCTGCTACGCCTTTTTGAGCGCCCTCGAAGACAGCGGCTCGACCACGCCGCGCACCGGGTGGACCCCGCAGCATCTCTCGCTCGCCGGGCCGGACGGCACGATCCTCGCGGTGGCGCCGCTCTACGCCAAGACCCATTCCTATGGCGAATACGTCTTTGATTACGGCTGGGCCGACGCCTATGAACGGGCCGGCGGACGCTATTACCCAAAGCTGATCTCGGCCGTGCCGTTTACCCCGGTGCCGGGGCCGCGACTGTTGCTGCACCCGCAGGCGCCGGCCGCGGCGCGGGAGCATCTGATCGCGGCGATGATCGAACTCGCCAGCCGCCGGCGGATCTCCTCGGTGCACGTGACCTTCCCCGAGCGCGCCGAAGCCGAAACCCTGACCGAGGCCGGGTTCCTGCAGCGGATCGGCCAGCAATTTCACTGGACCAATCAAGGCTATGGCGATTTCGACGATTTTCTCGCCGCGCTCAATTCGCGCAAGCGCAAAGCGGTCAAAAAGGAGCGGCGCGAGGCATTGGCCGAGGGCCTCGAGATCGAGGTACTGAACGGCGCCGATCTCGGCACCCGGCATTGGGACGCGTTCTACCGGTTTTACCTGGCGACCTCCGACCGCAAATGGGGCCAAGCCTATCTCAATCGTAAGTTCTTCGCGCTGATCGGCGAGCGCATGCCGGAAAAGGTGGTGCTGGTGATGGCCCGGCGCGACGGCAAATATGTCGCCGGCGCGCTCAACCTGTTGGGCAAGGAAACGATCTACGGCCGCAACTGGGGCAGCTATGGCGATTACAAATTCTTGCATTTCGAGTGCTGCTATTACCGCGCCATCGAATTTGCCATCGCCCGCGGGTTGAAGCGGGTCGAGGCCGGCGCGCAAGGGCCGCACAAATTGCAGCGCGGCTATCTGCCGGTGCCGACCTACAGCGCCCACTGGATCCCCGACCCGGCCTTCCGCCGCGCCGTCGCACAATTCCTCGCCCGCGAGCGCGACCTGGTCGAGCGCAAGATCGACGCCCTCGGCGAGTATTCGCCGTTCCGCCACGAGGATTGAGGGTGCTGCTCCGGGGCTCGGATTTCGCGCCAAGGCTGGAGTGAAGCTTCAGAAGCGGAGCGGTGTCGTGTTGGATCGACCGCCGGCCGAGATCCTTAGCCCCGTGCTCGCGCGCTCGCCGGCGGTGCATGAACTCAGCCGCCCGGGGCGGTCGAAACCACAGGCCGAGCGCGCCAGCAGCTAACCCGCAGACTCTCCGAAAGTCGCCTGATTTCTCGAGCGTTACGAACGAAATGGTTGTGCCACCAACTCCTTTCAGGCAAGGTTAATGTTCGCGCAAAACAACGGTTCTCGCGAACGAAGGACGTTTGCGACATTGGCACGTGCTGCAATCACAAAAAACCGAATCATCGGAGGAAGCGCAATGAGGAACTGGAGCACGAATTTAGCGCTGGCGGCGGTATCGCTCGGGGCCCTGACGATTGCCGCAAACCACGCAATGGCCGCGACCTGCGGTAGCTTGGCCAACCTTGCGCTGACGGACACGACGATAACCACGGCCCAATTGGTGCCGGCCGGATCGTTTACCGCGACAAATGGTCAAACATTTACCCTGCCGGAGTTTTGCCGCGTTGCCGGATATTCGACCCCATCGAGCGATTCCGACATCCAGTTCGAGGTTTGGATACCCTATAGCACGTGGAACAACAAGCTGGAGGTGGTTGGTGGCGGCGGCTTCGCCGGCTCCATCTCGTTTTCGGCGATGGCGACGGCCCTCAATCGCGGCTATGCCACGGCCTCGACCGATACCGGGCACCAAGGCAGCGGTGCGGACGGCAGTTGGGCGCTCGACCACCCGGAAAAGGTCGTCGATTTCGGATATCGCGCGATTCACGAGACCACGGTCAACGCCAAGGCAATCGTCACCGCCTACGCCGGCGCACCGACATACGACTATTTCAGCGGGTGCTCCACCGGCGGCCGGCAGGCGCTCAAGGAAGCGCAAATGTTTCCTGACGATTTCGACGGGATCATCGCCGGTGACCCGGCCAATTACTGGGTCGAGCTCAATTTCGGTCAGTTGTGGCCCTATCTGGTCAACCATCCGCAGTCGAGTTCGACGCCGGTGTTGCCGACGAGCCTCTACCCGCTGGTCAATAACGCGGTACTGAAACAATGCGCCGGACATGATGGCGGGGTATCGTCGGACGCCTTCATCAGCGACCCGCCGGCCTGCCATTTCAATCCGAGAGTGTTGCAGTGCAAGCACGGTCAGGACCCGACGACCTGCCTGACAGCGGCGCAAGTGGAGGTGGTCGATCAGATCTATGCCGGGGCCCACAACCCGCAGACTTGGCGGCCGGTGTTCCCCGGCTTTGCCCGCGGCAGCGAAACGGACTGGGCCGGCGAGGCCAACAGCCTGTTTGCGATCGCGGTCAGCTACATGCAGTACTGGGTCTTTGACGATCCAACCTTTAACGTGCAGACCAGCCTCAATTTCGGCCGCGACGTCGCCTTGGCCAAGCGTCTCGACAACGGGGTGACCGAGGCGACCGATCCCAATCTGCGGCCGTTTCTCAGCCACGGAAAATTGATCCAGTATCATGGCTGGGCCGACGGCACGATCGCTCCAGGGGAAACCCCGCAATATTATCAGAGTGTCGTCGACGCGCTGTATCCGCACTCAAATGCGCGCGACGCCCTCCGTGAGACCCAGGAATTGTACCGCCTCTTTATGGTCCCCGGCATGTATCACTGCTCGGGCGGCCCGGGGGCGAATTCGTTCGATACGCTGACGGCGCTCGATAACTGGGTTGAGAATGGCGCCGCCCCGGATCAAATCATCGCCACCCACTTCAACAACAACGTTCGGGCCGATGGCGTCGCCTTCACCCGCCCGCTCTGCCCATATCCCCAGGTGGCAAAGTACAGCGGCATCGGCGCGACCACGGACGCGGCGAGCTTCGTCTGCACCAACGTCAACGGAGGCGGTGACCACCGGGACTTTACTGGTCACTGACCCCGAGGCTTGATAAGCCCTGACGTTCGATCGCCACGGTGCTGGCGACACCCGAGCCGCTCGATGAAGAGTTTCCACCGATCCCGGAGCTG
>CAVWJX010000002.1:0-486167 GCA_963755435.1 uncultured Alphaproteobacteria bacterium | reverse complement strand
ATGCCGTCGAATTCGCGGAGCGCGGCGCTGCGGGGCGGTGTGCTACACTTTTGCCGAAACAGCGCGCGACCAGCTTCCGACAAAAGAAAGGAATAGCGATGGCGTATGATCTGTTGATCAAGAACGGGCGCATCGTCGACGGCTCGGGCATGCCGGCGTTCAAGGGCGACCTCGGCGTCAAAGACGGCAAGATCGCCGAGATCGGCAAGCTGAGCGGCCCGGCCCAGCGCACGGTCGACGCCGCCGGCTGCGTCGTCGCCCCCGGCTTTATCGACAATCATTGCCATTACGACGCGCAGGTCACCTGGGACCCGCTGTGCTCGTTTTCCTGCGACCACGGCGCCACCTCGGTGATCTTCGGCAATTGCTCGCTGTCCCTGGCGCCGGTGCGCAAGGGCAAGGAGGAGCGGCTGTCGGAGTTCCTGTCCTATGTCGAAGCGATCCCGATGGAGGTCTTGCGCACGCTCGAATTCGGCTGGGAAACGGTGCCGCAATATCTCGACCAGCTCGATCATCACCTGGGCGTCAATGTCGGCAACCTGATCGGCCACACCGCGGTGCGCTATTACGTGATGGGCGAGGAGTGCCAGCAGCGCACCGCCACCGACGCCGAGATCAAGCAGATGCAGGATTTGGTCCGTGACGGCATCAAGGCCGGCGCACTCGGCCTCTCGGTGTCGCGCAACCAGGGCCATTACGACCCGCAGGGGGTGCACATCCCGGCCTTGTGGGCCGACGAAAAGGAGATCTTCGCACTCGGCGACGTGTTGCGCGAACTCGGCACCGGCATCATCCAATCGGGCGGCGGCAACGGCGCCGAGATGAAGGACGGGCTGATGAGCCGGCTCAGCGAGGCGACCGGGCGCCCGGTCGTCTACAACAATCTCGGCCAGTCGATGCGCCGGCCCGAGCAGTGGAAGCAACACATGGCCCAGGTCGATCGGACCACGGCCAAGGGCATCCGCGCCTTCCCGATGTGCACGCCGAACCGCATCACCGACTACTTCACGATGCGCAACACCCAGACCTTCCGCGGCTTGCCGGTGTGGCACCCGATCTGCCTGTCCTCGCCCGAGGAGATGCTGCGCGCCTATCGCGACCCGGCGGTGCGCCAGAAGCTCCATGCCGAGGCGGTCGAGTTCAAGGTCGACACCCCGCCGCCCGGCATCTGCACCACCTGGTGGGACTATATGGTGCTGCAGACCGCGGTGTTGCCGAAGAACAAGCAGTATGAAGGCAAGACCGTCGGCGAGATCGCCCGCATCCAGGGCAAGGGCATCATCGACGCCTTCCTCGACCTCGCTGTCGAGGAGAACCTCGACAGCGAATGGCTGCACGGCGAGAACAATGTCGATGACGACGCGGTCGCCCAGATCCTCAATTATCCGAATGCGATCATCGGGCTTTCGGATGGCGGCGCGCACGTGCAGTTCCAGAGCGGCTTCGGCTTCTCGACCCGGCTGTTGTCGGAATGGGTGCGCGACAAGCAGGCGATGAGCCTGGAGCAGGCGGTGCGCCGGCTGACCTTCGACAGCGCCTCGATCTTCGGGCTCTACGATCGCGGCCTGTTGCGGCCGGGCTTGGTCGCCGACATCGTGATCTTCGACCCCGATACGGTGAAGCCGCTGCCGCTCGAGGTGCTGCACGACTTCCCGACCGGCGCCAAGCGGATCAAGGAGCCGGCCGAGGGCATCCACATGACCATCGTCAAGGGCGAGGTGCTGCTCGAGGACGGCAAGCACACCGGCGCGTTGCCCGGCCGGGTGCTGCGCAACACCTACTATCAGGGCATCCGCGCCTAGCTCCCCCATCCGCTCCCACCCCCTCGCAGGTGCTTTGTGCCTCTCGTAGGGCGGATCTTGATCAGCCGTCGCGGCTTGGCGGGTCGAGACCCGCCTTACGGCGTTTTGCGATTTTCAGCTGTGGCAAAACGCGGTTACGGCGGCCTGCAACGCCTTAGTGCTCGGGAATCGGAAAGTCGCGGCGGCAGCGTTGAGGCCGCCGAACTGCCAGGCCAGCGCGGCGACGCTCTGGCCGTGACAGTTCGAGAACCCGGGCGTCCCGGCGAACCTCGGCGGCGGCTGGATGAATACGCCGAACGCAGCGGGATCGTTGCCGACGGTGATCTTGCCGGTCACCGTATTCGTCGCGGCAGCAATCACCCACATATTGTTGTCTTTGCTGTCGGCGACGTAGACCGTGCCGCCGTCGGGGCTCACTGCCACGCCGTAGGGGCCGGCAGCGGGGATCGTGGCGGTCACTGTGTTCGTCGCCGTGGCGATCACCGACACGGCGTCGCCATCGAAGTCGCCGACGTAGACCATGCTGCCGTCAGGGCCGACCGCCACGCCCCCGGGGCCGTTGCCGACCGGGATCTGCGGGCCGATCACCATATTCGTCGCCGTGTCGATCACGGATACATTGTTGGACCCGGCGTTGGCGACATAGACCTTGCTGCCGTCCGGGGTCAGCGCCACGCCGACGGGAAAGTGGCCGACGGCGATCGGAGAGCCGACCACCATGTTGGTCGCCGTGTCGATCACCGACACGCTGTCGCCCCCCAAGTTGGTGACATAGACCCTGCTGCCGTCCGGGGTGACCGCCACGCCCCAGGGGCCCGGAAAGGTGCCGATGGTGGCGATCACCGTGTTCGTCGCCGTGGCGATCACCGATACGTCGCCGGTGAACTCATCGGCGACATAGACCTTGCTGCCGTCCGGGGTGACGGCCACGCCGACCGGGTCGACGCCGAAGGTGATCGTGGCCGACACCGTATTCGTCGCCGTGTCGATCACCGACACGGTGCCCTGGTTCCGGTTGGCGACATAGACCTTGCTGCCGTCCGGGGTCACCGCGACGCCCTCGGGGAAGCTGCCGACAGGGATCGTGGCGGTCACCATGTTGGTCGCCGTGTCGATCACCGACACGGTGCCGTCGGCGAAATTCGTGATGTAGGCGTTGATGGCGAGCGCCGGGGCGGGGGCCGCGAGCCAGGCCAGCGTCAACGCGGCCGCCGCCGCCATCCACCGCCACAACCCGCCGCCGGCAGCGGCAACGCCGCCGATGGTGTCGGTTCTATCCGTTTGCATCTCTGTCCTCCTTCTCAAAGTGCGACACGACGCGGACCGCGACGAGCCTCCCGATCCGCCCCTCACCCCGACCTTGTGAGCGGGAGGGAGGGACCCGCGGATCCCCGGATCAGGTCCGGGGAGGAGGGCGAGGGGAACAGCGCCAAAGGCGGATTGGCGGATCGAGACCCGCCCTACGTTGTTTTGCGATTTTTAACTGTGGCAAAACGCGGTTACGGCGGCCTGCAACGCCTTAATGCTTGGGAATCCGAAAGTCGCGGCGGCGGCGTTGAGACCGCCGAACTGCCAGGCCAGCGCCGCGACGCTCTGCCCGTGACAGTTCGAGAACCCGGGCGTCCCGGCGAACCGAGGGGGCGGCTGGATGAATACGCCGAACGCTGCGGGCCGGATGCCGACGGGGATCGGGCCGCCGATTACCGTATCGGTCGCCGTGGCAATCACCGACACAGTGTTGGCCCCGAAGTTGACGACAAAGACCCTGCTGCCGTCCGGGGTCGCCGCCACGCCGGTGGGTTGGGAGCCGACGGCGATCGTGGCGGTCACCGTGGCGGTCGCGGTGGCAATCACCGACACGGTGTTGGAAAGCTCGTTCGTGACATAGACCGTGCTGCCGTCCGGACTCGCCGCCACGCCGATGGGTACGCTGCCGACGGCGATCGTGGCGGTCACCATGTTGCTCGCGGTGTCGATCACCGACACAGTGTTGGAGTTAGAGTTCGCGACATAGACTGTGCTGCCGTCCGGGGTCAGCGCCACGCCTTCAGGGCCGGCGGCGACGGCGATCGTGGCGGTCACCGTGTTGCTCGCGGTGGCGATCACCGACACAGTGTTGGATCCGAAGTTGGCGACATAGACCTTGCTGCCGTCCGGGCTCGCCGCCACGCCCGCGGGTTCGAAGCCGACGGCGATCGTCGCGGTCACCGTGTTGGTCGCCGTAGCGATCACCGACACGTCGCCGGTGACCTCATCGGCGACATAGACCTTGCTGCCGTCCGGGCTCACCGCCACGCCGGTGGGTTCGGAGCCGACCGGGATCGTGGCGGTCACCATGTTGGTCGCCGTGTCGATCACCGAGACGGTGCCGTCAAACAGGTTGGCAACATAGACCTTACTGCCGTCCGAACTGACCGCGGTGCCTTGAGCCCCGCTGCCGACGGGGATCGTGGCGGTCACCATGTTGGTCGCCGTGTCGATCACCGACACGGTGTTGGAGTTAGAGTTCGTGATGTAGGCGCTGACCGCGAGCGCCGGGGTCGGGGCAGCAAGCCAGGCCAGCGCCAACACGGCCGCCGCCGCCATCCACCGCCACAACCCGCCGCCGGCAGCGGCAGCGCCGCCGATGGTGTCGGTTCTATCCGTTTGCATCTCTGTCCTCCTTCTCAAAGTGCGACACGACGCGGACCGCGACGAGGCTTCCGATCCGCTCCTCACCTGTTCGGAAATAGCTCTGGCTGAGCGATACCGGCGGACGGCGGCTGCCCGATACCGCCGCGCGGCGGTATCAATCGGACAGGTCAAGGAGCCCGCTCCTCCCGATGCTTTGGGTTTAGGCGTGTTGACGGCGGGCGATCGAGACGAAAAGCGCAAGGACCGCACGCCAAGCGCATAAATTCGACTTTAACACCGGCGGCGCCGTTTCGGCGCGGGAGGCTGGATCGAGGCAGGTCCGCGGGTTACCATCGGCGGCAAATGCAGTGCCAAGGCGAAAAACCCTGCGCGCAAAGCGCGAACAAATACTTTTTTGAGAGCTTTAAAGTTGCCGAGGTACGCGATCCGCGCACCCTCTCGACGGCAATCTTCGAAGACCTCCCAGCGCAATACCAAGCATATGTCCCGATGTTCCGGTACGCGCCGCACAGTCTGCGCGCGGCGCAGGCTGAAGCCGATCGTTACCGGGTCACCCTGTCCTACACCCGGGTCGGCCGGCTGCGGGTGGCGCATCTGACCGATACGCACGGCACCGAAATCCTGATCGGACAGCCGGGGATCGCTGCGACCTGCCTCACCCTGGTCACCCAGGGCAGCATGGGACTGGTATCTCCGGAGCATCGTGGAGAGTTGATCGCCGACGCGGCGAACGGGCTGATCTATCGCGGCCGGCCCAGCACCCGGGTGCTGACCAGCGACAACGACGCGCGGCTCAATCTTTGGATCCCGGACGAATTGCTGCGGCCCGCACTGGAGCGGCTGATCGACGCGCCGGTCTACGCCGAGATTGCCTTCGACCCACAAATTCCGTGGGATGCGAGCTCAGCGGCCAGCGTCCGGAGGATCTTCCAGCACCTGACAGAGGAGTTGTCGGGCGCCAATTCGCCGCTGTCGAACGCGCTCGCCGGCCGCGCCTTTGAAGAGTGGGCGATCTATTCGCTGCTGCTGGGTTTGCGGCACAATTACACGGCGCGTCTGGAACGGCGCAGCACGGCCGCCGCGCCGCGCAGTGTTCGCCGAGCGGAGGCGTTCATGCGAGCCAACGCCCAGGCGCCGTTGACGATTGCGGAAATCGCCAATGCCGCCGGATGCAGCGTTCGCGCCTTGCAGATGGCATTCCGCTGCTTCCGCGAAACGACCCCGATGCGCGCCTTGCACCGGGCCCGGCTGGAGCAGGCGCGAGCCGAGCTGCTGCGCGCAGACGATCGCATCTCGCTCGCCAGGATCGCCGAGAAGCATGGCTTCAGCAGCCCCAGCCGCTTTGCCCAGGCCTTCCATCGGGTCTATGGTGTTTATCCCTCGCAGGCGACCGGAACCCGGCGGTCCCGCCAAAGCATGCCGCGGACCGGAGCGTCGTCGAAACCCGCGCGAGGCAGCCGCGCTCATCAGCAAACTGAGGGAGGGATCGTCATGCCGACATTCCGGGCCACACCCGATCTCGACATGCATTATGAGGTCGACGACTTCACCGACCCCTGGCGCCGGCCGGACCCGATCCTGATGTTGCACGGCAACGCCGAGAGCGGGGCGGCGTGGTACGCATGGGTCCCGGCGCTCGCCCGCAGATATCGGGTGGTGCGCCCGGATATGCGCGGGTTCGGCGCATCGACGCCGATGCCGCGCGATTTCCCGTGGAGCCTCGACATCATCATCGATGATTTCGTCCGGCTGATCGACCATCCTCCGCATCGACCGGTTTCACCTGGTCGGCGCCAAGATCGGCGGCACCATCGCCCGCGCCTTCGCCGCGCGCAGGCCCGAACGCGTCAACACCCTGACCTTGGTTGGCACCCCGCCGCCATTGCGCGCCGGTGCGGCCGAGCGCGTGCCCGAATTGAATGCCGCCTTCGAGCGTGACGGGGTCGAGGCCTGGGCGCGCCAGACCATGGGCGGCCGGCTCGGCAGCGGCTTTCCGGCCGAGGGGGTCGAGTGGTGGATCCGGTTCATGGGCCGCACCGCGGTCTCGACCCAGATCGGCTTTATGAAGACGATCGCCTGCGCCGACATCCGCGCCGATCTGCCGAAGATCGCCTGCCCGACGCTTGTTATGACCACCGACGGCAGCGGCCTCGCCTCGGTCGCGGAAACCCGCGCCTGGCAGCAGCAGATCGCCCATTCGACATTGCGGGTCTTGCCGGGCAATTCCTACCATGTTGCCGCCACCCATGCCGAAGCCTGCGCCGCGGCAACCCTCGATTTCATCGCCGCCAACGCCGAGACGAGACCTGTCTCGTCCTGAGCGCAACAAGTGTCTCGGTTCGTGTTAAGTATAAAAGTCGGCGGCGGCAACATATTGAATGTGATCAACCTTGCTCAGCCAGCGAGCGCGTGATATAGTGGCATAGAAGTTGCGTCGTCAATTGATCGTCAAGGTTAAGGTGCATTCCAATGCGTAGCTGGACGGTGACGGGACTGCTGGCGCTGGCCGCGACGGTCGCCGGTACGACCGGTGCTGTGGCCGCCGCGATCCCGCTGACGACGCTGTTCCGCGACTTCAATGTGATCGTCGACCAGTCGCTCGTCGTCACCAACGACATCGCCGGCGCGGTGCTCGACGGCGGCACCCTCGGCAGCGCGTCGCCGGTCGGGCCGAGCAAGCTGATGCTGAGCCAGGGCCCGCTCAATCTCGGCGGCACGGCGTTGGCGATACCGGTCGCCGGGCTCGGCGAGGTCAACGTGTTCGGCAATGTGGTCGGCGCGACCTCGGCGGGGCAGTCCGGCAGCAATCCCTTGGTCGGCGCGAATTCGGTCGTGCTGATCGGCGGCAGCAACCCGACATTGCCGTCCAAGACCGCCTCGACCTTCCCCAATCATGCCGCCGCCTCGGTGCTGCAGGGGAACCTCTTTCCCTATAATTTTGCGACCGACATCTGGGCCGAGGTGACCGCGTTCTCGGCTTCGCTGACGGCACAGCAGGCCAACAGCATCTTCACCAAGGCGACCGGGGTGTTCGCTGCCGATCCGGTCAATGGCGTCGCGGTGTGGGACATCAACGCCGCCGATCTCGGGAGCAAAAGCCTGAGCTTCACCGGGCTGGTGGCAAACGATGTCGGGATCGTCAATGTCAACGGCGACCTGAAATCATCGTCGGCGCTGTTTGCCAATGCCACCGAGTTGCCGAACGTGATCTTCAATTTCGGCAACGCAAAGAACGTGGCGCTCGGCGGCGGCTTTTGGGACGCCTCGATTCTGGCGCCCAACGCCAAGGTCACCACCTCGGTGGACGTCGCCGGCACCGTCATCGCCGATATCTATGCCGCGTCGGCCGAAACCCATTCATCCGGCTTCAGTTGCGGGGCGAATGTCTGCGGCGCGGTGCACCAGGTGCCGGAGCCGGGTTCGCTGTCGCTGCTCACCGGGGCGCTGGTCGCGCTGGCGGCGATCCGGCGCCGCCGCGCTTGAAATCGGCAGACGGATCGTCATTTCCGGAAAGCGGGAACCCAGGGCCAGTGGCTTGACGGTTGCCCTTGGACCCCTGCTTGTGCGGCGGCTACGCGGATGATGCGGCTCTATCGGAAGATGATTTAGCGAGTCGCCCTCGGTGCCTTCCGGTACCGGGCGGCAGCGAGTCCGCGCATCGCGATCGAGCGTTCCCAGCCCTGACGCGTCGCCCAGCACGATAAGAGACAGTCGTCTCATTAAGATTCCGGTGTCTTATTTTGCAAAAGCACGATCGATCCGGCAATCCGGAAACCCATTGGACAAGCTATCTGTTTTCTTAAAATAGCGCGAGCGAGCTATATGGCGCGATAATTGCTTCGTCAAATTATCGTCAAATGTCGGGAGTTTGGCCATGCGCAAGTTGACCTCAGCGCTGCTTATCCTGATCGCAACTTTGGCAGGGACGGCGGCCGCTGAGGCCGGTGTGTTTCCAGTCAATGTGCTGCTCGCGAACTTCAACCTGATCGTCGACCAGAACTTCGCGACGACCAGCGAGGTCGTCGGCCCCGTGCTGATCGGCGGCAATCTCAGCAACAACGGCAGCGGCATCCTCGACACATCCGGCACCCAGGTCCCGGTAGCGGGCACCTCGTTCACCGGCTACGGCGAGATCAACGTTTTCGGCAATAATTCGGGAACCTGGGCCGAGACCGGCACCCAGCATGTCTTCCTTGGCGGCACCAACGTGAGCGGAGGCAGTTTCCTCACCGCCGCCTCGGTCACGACGAATTACACCTTTCCGGGGTACAATCAGCCGGGCGAGGGGTCCAATGCTCTAACCTTCGCCAACGACATCTGGGCACAGCTCAACGGGATCACCGGGCTGTCGCATTCGCTTACCGGG
Source organism: uncultured Alphaproteobacteria bacterium (assembly GCA_963755435.1). Taxonomy (GTDB): domain Bacteria; phylum Pseudomonadota; class Alphaproteobacteria; order ATCC43930; family CGMCC-115725; genus AP-15. Next base: position 477,365 of record CAVWJX010000002.1, on the reverse strand, counting down.
CTGATGGCCAACGGCGCCTTCTCCGGCAACACGTTCTCGTGCACCGGCTGCACCGGCCCCGAGGTGTGGAACATCACCACGGCTCAGCTGATGTCCGCGACCGGCGCGCTTGTTTTCCCAACCTGCCTGCAAGGTCCCACCCCTACCTGTGACGGCGTCGTCAACGTCACCGGCACGAGCTTCAGCAGCACCCAAACCTTCAATCCATTAACCGCGCTCCAGGGTCTGATCTTCAACTTCGAGAACGCGACCAGTGTAAATATAAATAATGCTTTTGAGGCATCGATCCTGGCGCCCGACGCGACTTTGCACAGCAGCGCCTTCATCGAGGGCAACGTCGTCGTGATGAACGTCGCATCGACCGCACCCCTGGGGGCCGAGATCCATTATTTCCCGTTCGATTGCAGCGACAATCTGTGCGACCTGCCGGTGCCTATGCCGGAGCCGGGTTCGCTGGCGGTGCTGGCCGGGGCGCTGATCGCGCTGGCGGCGATCCGGCGCCGCCGCGCCTAGTGCGCCGGCCGCGCCTGCCTTGAAGCCGCGGCGTCCCACATCAGGCGGGGGTCGAAGGTTTCGGCGGCGAACATGGTCAGCACCACAACGGCGCAGAAGGCTAGCGCCCCGACCCCCGGCTCGATCGTGATCACCGAGCCGAAAACGACCAGCGCGCCGAGCAGCAACTCCATGAAGATGTCGATCATCGACCAGCGGCCGATAAAGCGCACGATGTGGTAGAGCCGGGTGCGGTCGCGCAGCCAGCCGGCGTGTCCGGTCTGAGTGGCGATCATCATAAAGGAGAGGCCGACCAGCTTCAGCACCGGCACCAGAATGCTGGCAAAGAAGACCAGCGCCGCGAGCGGGTATTGCCGCGCGGTCACCAGCTCCTCGACGCCGCCCAGGATCGTGCTCGGCTGCTTGGCGCCGAGCTGTACGATCGAGAGCACCGGATAATAATTCGCCGGGATGTAGAGGATCGCCGCGGCAATGACGAGCGCCCAGGTCCGCTCAATGCTGTTGCGCCGGCGCGGGTGCAGCGCGCTGTTGCAGCGCTGGCAATGGCCGATGCTCCCCGGTGAGGGGGCAGGGCCGGCGGGGCTGACCAGGCCGCAAGTCTCACAGCCGATCGCCTCGGCGCTACGGCGACCGCGCGGCACAGCGGGGCCAAGCCGGTCGAGCCGGTCGTCATGGTCGAGCCGCTCCCACACCGTTTCACGGTCGAGTGCCGAATCGATCCAGACCAGCACGACGGTCAGCGCCAACAGCGCGTAGACGCCGGTGCGCAGCCCGATCGTGACCAGATCGCCGAGCTTGACATAGGCGACGAAGACGCCGAGCACGAAGACCTCGATCATCGACCAGGGACGCAGCTTTTCGGCGAGCGCGAACACCCGGCGCAGGTGGTGCGGTGGGTGCCGCTCATGGGCCCGGATCAGCACGTAGAGCGTGCCGACGAGCCGCGTGAGCGGCGCCAGCACGGTTACGAACAGCACGACGAGGGCGAGCGGCGCCATGTCCTGCCGCACCAATTCCTCGGGGCCGGAGAACAGGTCGGCGACATGGCGAATGCCGGCGGTCTCGACACTCATCAGCGCCGAGGTGCACATCACCGTCAGCAGCACCAAGGCGGTCGCGGTCAAGGCGATGATGTGCTCGAGCCGATGGGCGCTGGCGCGGCGCAGGATCGTCGGGCAGCGCGCGCATTGGGCGCTGGTGCCGGGGCTGAGCGGCGGCACCATCTGCAGCAGCCCGCAGCCGGGGCATTCGCGCAATTGCGGCAGGGTTGCCGGCGACGGCTCGGCCGCGGATAAACGTCGGCTCACCCGCGCACCATTCACCGGGGGCCTGCCGCGCCGAACCTGACCCGGGTCAGCATCGGCGCGATGCCGTCGGCGAGCCGGCCGACCGCGGCGCTGATCGCGGCCACCTCGCCGGGGACGCCCGGCGCCGGCGGCGGCACCACGAAGCGGAAGCTCCGCAATGCCGGCCGTTCGCTGCCGCGGCGGCGGACCGACACCTGAGCCTGCAAGACGAGGTTGCCGGCGGCGTCCTCGTCGAGGCGCTGGATATTGAGTTCAATCGTCGCGTCGGGCTCGGCCGAGACCGCGCCGTTGTCGGCAATCACCACGCTGTCCGGCAGGCGCTGGCCCAATTCCTCGACCAACACCCGGCTCAGCATCGCCGGCAGCGGCTCGCCCCACCAATCGTTTTCGAGCACCGCCAGCCGGTAGTTTTCCGATGAGCGGACCATCTGCGAGCGTTCAAGGTAGTGGGCGATCGCGATCTGGTGCAGCAGCACCACCCGCGGGCTGCCGCGATAGACCGGACCGTTGACCGGCGCCAGCGTGTAGAGCATCGGGTTGGGCGATGAGCAGGCGGTAAGCGACCACGCCGCGAGCATCAACACGGCGAGCCGAGCCAGCGGCACCGTGCGGCTCATTCGGTGCCCCCGCCGGGCCGGCCCTTGATCAGAGCCTCGGGATGGCGGGCCAGCAGGTCGGCCAGCGCCCGGATCGAGGCGACCGCGTCGTTGGCTTGCGCCAAGAGCCGCTCCATGTCGCGATTGAACCTGGTATTGTTGCCATAGCCGCTATCGAGCGATGCCAAGAGCTTGTTGGCGCTGGTCACGGTCTTTTGCAATTGCGCGGCCATCTGCGGAAATTGCTTGAAGGCCGGGGCGGTGCCGCTGTTGAGGTTGTGGGTGAAGGTGTCGGCGGTGGCCAGGGTCGCCGCGAGCTTGGTCAGCGCCTCGCGCATCTGCGGGCCGTTGGCGAGTTCGTTGACCGATTTCAGGATGGCGTCGAGATTTTTGCCGATCTGGTCGAATGGGATCGTGTTGACCTTGTCGAGCAGATCGTTGGCCGAGGCCTGCAATCCGGCGAAGCCGCCGCCGGGCGCCGTTGGCAACAAGAAATCCGGGCCTTCCATGGCGAGCTTGGCGGGCGGCGCGTCGGGTACGAAATCGAGCGCCACCTGCTGCTGCCCGGTGATCAGGCTCGAGCTCTGCACCGTTGCCCGCAGGCCCTTTTGCAGCAATGCCGAGACCGCCTCAGCCTGGTTCTTAAACACCCGGACGCCGACGCCGAGCACCCGCTCGGGCTCGACGTCGAAGCGGACCGGGGCCAGCACCGCGTCGGTCGCCCTGTCGTAAACAAGCCGTACATTGGTCACGTGACCGACGACCAGCCCGTGGATCGTGACCGGGGAGCCCGGCCCGAGCCCACTGACTGAACCGGGAAAATATGAAATGACCGGGATCTTGGTGGTGTAGGAGGCGGCGTCCGCGGTTTCCTGGTCGGCGAACAGCGGAAACACATGGTCTTCGCGGCTGGCCGGCGTGATTTGCGGCTCGGTGCTCGGGGTGGCGAAGGCGATGCCGCCGAGCAGCAGCGCGCGCAGCAATTCGACCTCGACCTTAAGCCCGGTCCCGGCGAGCTTGACCGACAGGCCGGAGGCATTCCAGAACCGCGTGCTGTCATGCACATAGGTGTCATAAGGCGCGCGGACAAAGGCGTGAATCGTCACGTATTTGGCCATGTCGGCGATGTCCCAGCCGAGCACCTGGCCGACGTCGAGGCCGCGGTAGAAGATCGGCGAGCCGAGCGACAGCGAGCCCAGACGCGCCGCCTTCAGGTAAAAGATCCGCCCCGGCACATGGGTGTCGAGGATCGGCGGGTCCTCGCGCCCGGTAAAATGATGCTGCGTCTTGCCCGGCTTGGCGCCCGGCAGCATGCCGACATAGCTTCCGGAAAACAGGGTTTGCAGCCCGGAGATGGCGCCGGCGAAAAGCCGCGGCTTGACCACCCAGAACACCGTCTTGCTGGTCAACAAGGGTTCCGCCTGCCGGGTCGTGGCGATCGTCACCACCACGTGATTGTGATCGGGCGACAGGTCGAGGCGCTTGACCGTGCCGAACACGATGTCCTTGAACTTGAGCTGCGACTGCCCGGCCTGCAGCCCCTCGGCAGTGTCGAAGGTGACCCGGATCGTCGGCCCCTCTTTGGAGAGGGTATCCCACACCAGCCAAGCGCCGATCGCGACGGCCACCAGCGGGATGATCCAGATCACCGACATTCGCCGCGAGCGCCGGGTCACGGCCTGCACGAGCACCGGCGGCTCAGCAAGGTTACTCACGCCAATCTCCCCTTTGGAGCGCGAAATTTGAAGCTAATCCGGTTTCGGATGCACCGCCAGACGCAATCCGTCGAGCATCCTGGTCACCCACAGCGTCGTCATCTACGCTTAGTTTGGCATTCCTTGCTACAGACGCGGTAAAGCCTAATCGACAGGGAATTTCGCCGTTTCCTTATGGCAGCGTTCGATGAAGTCGGCCGCATGCCCGGTCACCTCTTGATCAATGGTTCCCATGCGCTTTTTTTGGCAAGGGAGCAGTATTCTTTATCCTTTGGCCGCCTTTGCCGTCCGCCCAGCTGGGCGCTAGCTCTCGCCCAACACCGGCAGCAGCCGGTGGGTGAGGGTGCGCGGCAGGATGCCGTGCAGCCGCGGGTCCTCGAACGACACCGGGCGGCGGGAATAGACGCTAAACCCGGCGCGCTGATAAACCTGCAGGGCGTGCGGATGGTCAAAGGTCGAGGTGTGTAGCCAGAAGCGGTCGATCGGCCGCGCGGTCCAGGCCCGGTCGATCGCCGCCTGCAGCATGTAGGCGCCATAGCCGCGGCCGATGAAATCGGGGACGAGCCCGAAATAGCATAATTTCGTCTCGCGCGGCTCGGCGGTGTCGAGCTCGAAAAAGCCGGCCGGCACCCCGCCGACATAAAGGACGAAGATCTCGATTGAGGGCTTGTTGATCAGCCGAACCAGGGCGGCATCGCCGAACAGCCGGCGCTCGAACCACAGCCACGGCTCGCCGACCGCGTCGTAAATATAGCGATAGAAGCCGACGGTGCAGTTCTCCAGCCGCATCAGGGCGAGCTTGCCGGCCGGGATCGGCGCGCGGGCGCCGGCCGGTCGGGCCAGCATTTCGAGATAGGTGATGGTGTCGTGCAGCACCGCGGTCAACCGTCGGCCGGCCCGGTCGCGACCGGGGTGTCGCCGGGCTGCCCCCATTCCGACCATGACCCGTCATAGACCGCGGCGCCGGGATGGCCGATCAGGTGCAAGGCAAAGGCCAGCGCGCAAGCAGTGACGCCCGAGCCGCAGCTGGTCACGATCGGCCGGTCGAGGACCACCCCGGCGTCATCGAACAACCGCGCCAGCTGGTCGGCGCTGCGCAGCTGACGCGTCGCGGGGTCGGTCAGCTCTTCATAAGGGAGGCTGCGGCTCCCAGGAATGTGGCCGCTGCGCAGGCCGGGCCTGGCCTCGGCGGTGCTGCCGTCGAAGCGGCCGGCGGCGCGGGCGTCGATTACCTGCTCGCGGCGGGTCGCCAAATTGCCGAGCAACGCGGCCTTGTCGCGCAGCAGCGCCGGGTCGAGCCGGGCGCTGAAATGGCGCGGTGCCGGGTTCGGGATCGCGCTGTCGAGCGGCTGTCCCTCGGCCCGCCATTTCGGCAAGCCGCCGTCGAGCAGCGCGACATCGTGGTGGCCGAACAGCCGCAGCATCCACCAGGCCCGTCCGGCCGAGGACAGCCCGTTGGCGTCATAAACCACGACTCGGTCATCGTCGCCGACGCCGAGCACACCCAACTTTTGCGCAAACAAATCGGCTGACGGTACCATGTGCGGCAGCAGGGTGCCGGGGGCGCAAATGTCGTCGATGTCGAAAAACACCGCGCCCGGAATGTGGCCGCGCCGGTAGTCGGCCAGTGCGGTCGGCGCGATCCCCGGCAATTTGAACGAGCAGTCGACGACGCGGACATGCGGATCGGCGAGATGGGCGGCCAGCCACTCGGTGCCGACCAGCGCTTCGGGATGGGCATAGGGCATCGCGCGATCCTGCTCCTTAGTCACTCGGCGAAAGCGACGATGACGCGGCGGTTCTGCCGGCCCTTGTTTTCGATCTTGGCGACCAGGACCGGGCCGATCTCGGCGGTGTTGGCGATATGGGTCCCGCCGCAGGGCTGCAGATCGATGCCGGCGATCTCGATCAGCCGCACCCGACCCGACCCGACCGGCGGCTTGACCGACATGGTGCGCACCAAGCCAGGCTCGGCGGCCAGCTCGTCGTCGCTGATCCAGCGCCGGCCGACCGGATGACCGGCGGCAATCAGCGCATTGAGCCGGGCGGCGAGCGTTTCTTTGTCCAGGCTCGATCCCGGCACGTCGAAATCGAGCCGGCCCCTGCCGTCACCGACCTGGCCGCCGGTGACCGACCCCGGAACGATGCTGCACAACAGGTGCAGGCAGGTGTGCATGCGCATCAGCCGGTGGCGGCGCTCCCAGTCGATCTCGGCCGTCACTTCGGTGCCCGGCTCGGGCAACGCCGCACCCGGCGCCGGCACATGCACGACCTCGTCCGGAGCCTCGCCCTTGAGCGTGTCGACAATCGCGATCGCCTCGCCCGAGGCGAGCCGCAGCACGCCCTTGTCACCCGGCTGGCCACCGCCGGCCGGATAGAACACGGTGCGGTCGAGCCGGATGCCGCGCCCGTCGCAGCCCACCACCCGCGCCACGGCGCTCCTCAAATAAGCGTCTTCGCGAAACAGCAGCTCGGTCATCCCATCATCCTGGTGCGTCCATCCCGGCGCAGGCCGGGATCCATTCCGGTCAACACGCGGACCTGCCGGTTAAGCTGGCGGATCATGCGACAGGTCGATCCAATACGGGTTGTCTCTCTCGATCAGATTGATCTTCCAATCCCGCTTCCATCCCTTGACTCGCTTTTCACGTTGCAGCGCCGAAGCATGGTTGTCGTGCATTTCAAACCAGACCAAGCGATCGACCCCATATTTCGCGGTGAAACCGCGCACCAGTTTGCCTTTGTGCTCCAATACCCGCTGCGCGAGATTCGAGGTAACCCCGACATACAGGGTTCCGTAGGGTTTGCTTCCGAGCAAATAGACGAAATACATCGAGCCGGCCGGAATATAGGTCCCGGCCTGCGCCGGGATGGGTTGGGGCGGACACAAAATTCAGAGCCATTCCGGCGTCGGAAGGTTCTTCTCCCGCAGAAAGGCCGGGTTGAACAGCTTTGATTGATAGCGGGTGCCGGAATCGGCGAGGATCGTCACGATCGTGTGGCCGGGACCGATCAGCTTCGCCAGGCGGATGGCGCCGCAGATGTTGATCCCGCTGGAGCCGCCGAGCACCAGCCCCTCCTCGCGCACCAGGTCGAACAGTACCGGCAAGGCTTCGCTGTCGGGGATCTGGAACTGGCCGTCGAGCGGCGTGCCGTCGAGGTTTTTCGTCACCCGGTTGTTGCCGATCCCCTCGGTGATCGAATTGCCCTCGGGCTTCAATTCGCCATTCTCGAACCATTGGTACAAGCCCGACCCCATCGGGTCGGACAGATAGAGCTTAATGCCGGGGTTGCGCTCCTTCAACGCGATGCCGACCCCCGAAAAGGTGCCGCCGGTGCCGACCGAGCAGGTGAAGCCATCGACCTTGCCCAGGGTCTGGTCCCAGATCTCGGGACCGGTCGTCTGGTAATGGCCGCGGCGGTTGGCGAGGTTGTCGAACTGGTTGGCCCAGATCGCACCCTTCGGCTCCCGCGCCGCGATCTCGCCCGCCAGCCGCTCGGAATAGCGCACATAGTTCATCGGGTCGGCATACGGCACCGCCGGCACCAGCCGCAGATCGGCGCCGCACAGCAGCAGCATGTCCTTCTTTTCCTGGCTCTGCGTCTGCGGCATGACGATGACGGTGCGGTAGCCGCGGGCGTTGCCGACCAGCGCCAGGCCGATCCCGGTGTTGCCGGCGGTTCCCTCGACGATGACGCCGCCCGGCTGCAACAAGCCGCGCTCTTCGGCGTCGGTAATGATCGCCAGCGCCGCGCGATCCTTGACCGAGCCGCCCGGGTTCAGAAACTCGGCCTTGCCGAGGATCGTGCACCCGGTGGTCTCGGACGCCCGCCGCAATTTAATCAGCGGGGTGTTGCCGACCGTGCCGACAAAGCCGTCGCGGATCGCCATGCTCCCTCCAGGGCCGGGCGGCAGCGGCCGCGGGCGCTCAGTTCTGCTTGAAAAAGCGCGCGGCGTTGTCCCACAGCAGCTTTTTCTTGGTGGCGGGCTTGAGGCTCTGCCAGCCGAGGATGTTGTCGACCGAATCGGGAAACTGGCACTCCGAATGCGGGTAGTCGGAGGCGTACATCAGCATATCCTCGCCGAGGAACTCGGTGACATGCTGGAACATGTCCTCGCCCTCGTGATGCTCGATGCTGCAGAAGAACCGGCCGCCGGCCATGTATTCGCTGGGCTTCAGCTTCAAGGGGGCGATGCCGCCGACATAGACCGCCTGCTCGTCGAGCCGGCGGGCCCAGAACGGCAGCCAGCCGAAGCCGCATTCGAGCACCCCCATGCGCAGGCTCGGATAGCGGTCAAAGAGGCCGCCGCCGATGAACGAGGCGACGAACCGCATCGCCCCCCACGGGTGCGCCGCGGCCCGGCCAATAAAGATGTTCTCCCACAGATCGAGATAGCCCGGATAATAGGGCGGGTTCCAGGTGAAGCTGTGGTTGGCGATCGGCAGGTCGTGGTCGGCGGCGGCCTGCCAGATCGGGTAGAGGTCGGGGTGGTCGGCCGGCACGTCCTTGGCCAAGAGCGGCATGACCGCTACCGCCCATTTCGACTTGCCCCATTCGCGGATCTCGCGCACCGCCTCGGGCACATCGCGCGAGGAGGCGACGATCATGCTCTTGAGCCGATCCGGATAGTCGGCGCAGAAATCCGACATATGGCGGTGATAGGCGCGGATCATGCCGACTTCGAGCGCCGGGTCGTCGAGGCCGACAACGCTGAGCCACGAGGTCGGGATCAGGAAATGGACATCGGTGCCCTCGTCATCCATGTCGGCGACCCGGTTGCCGGGCTGGTCGTCCTGGATGCCGGGGCGCGGCATCTTCGTGCCCATCCACCTGGTGTCGCGGCCGGTGAACGTGTCGCGCGGCGCCTTCTCGCCGAGCACCCGGCGATAGAGCTTGGTCCCGACCCGGTAATTGTGCAGCTGGCTCTTGCCTTCGACCGCCTGGCCGACCGGCAGGCGATAGGGCGCCAGTTCCGGCAGACGCGCGCGAAAGCCCGGATCGACATAGCGCTCCAGCACCTCGGCGGCCGGGTTGACGTGGGTATCGGAATCATAGACGCGATAACCGTTCCTCATCCTAGCCTCTCCTCCATTCGGGCGTTCGCCGGCGATGCTTTTGCTCGTCGCGGCATCTTATTGGCGCGGCTTGGGCCTGTCGACCATCAGCTTGGACTTGTCGGCCATTGGCGCATCGTTGGCGATCCTCAGGCCGCCGGGCGCGGCGGGGTTTCGCGCGGGGTGACGGCGAGTTCGAGCTTCTGCGACAGGCGCAGCACGGTAAACGGCACCGCCAGACCGACCCGGTCCTCGGTCATCAGCCGGTGCAATTCGTCGATGTCGGCGACCGGGACGCCGTCGGCGGCGACGATGATGTCGCCGCTCTGCAGGCCGGCCGCGCGCGCGGCTCCATCGGGTGCGGTCGACTGGACGCGCACCCCGGTCTCACGCGCGAGCTGGTGAAAGCGCACCACCCGGCGCGCCAGCGGCACGTTCTGCCCGGCGACCCCGATATAGCAGCGCCGCACCCGGCCATCGCGAATGAGCCTGGAGGCGACGAACTCGACGGTCGCGGCCGAAATCGAAAAGCAGATGCCCTGGGCCATGCCGATGATCGCGGTGTTGATGCCGACGACCTCGCCCGCGGCGGTGACCAAGGGCCCGCCCGAATTGCCCGGGTTCAATGCCGCGTCGGTTTGGATCACGCTGTCGATGAGGCGCCCCGAGCGGGTGCGCAGCGAACGGCCGAGCGCGCTGACCACGCCGGCGGTGACCGTGCACTGAAAGCCGAACGGGTTGCCGATCGCGATCACCAGCTGGCCGACTCGCAGCCTCTGCGAATCACCGAGCCGGGCAAAGGCCGGGGCCTCGCCGTCGAGCCGCAGGACCGCGAGATCGGTGTCGGGGTCGTCGCCGACCAAATTGGCGCGCAGGCTGCGGCCGTCGGGAAAGGCGGCCTCGATCTTGCTGGCGCCGCTGACCACGTGGCTGTTGGTCAGGACATAGGCGTCGGGAGTGAAGACGACGCCCGAGCCGGCGCTGCCGGCGCCGTCCCTCAGGCCGCTCACTTGCAGATGCAGCACCGCCGGCCCAACCCGGTCGACGGCGCCGGTGACCGCGCGCGAATAGGCGTCGAGCAGGGCGAAATCCTCGGCGGCGCTCGAGGGTGGTGGTCAGATCCGGCTGAACTTCGCCGGAATCGTCGTTGAATTCGGATAGAAGCGTCATGTGCGGGGTTCCCTGTGGATAAGAATAAAGTGGGAACATTCGTAGGGTTTGGTAAGATGGGGCTTTCGGCGACCATTGGAAGTGGGTGAACCCATGGCAGGCAGCGTCAACAAGGTGATCCTGGTCGGCAATCTCGGCCGCGACCCGGAACTGCGCTCGACCCAGGACGGCAAGCGCATCGCCAACTTTACCGTCGCCACCTCGGAGAGCTGGCGCGACCGGGCCTCCGGCGAGCGCAAGGAGCGCACCGAATGGCACCGGGTGGTGATCTTCAACGAGCGGCTCGCCGAGATCGCCGAGAAATACCTGAAGAAGGGCGCCAAGGTTTATCTCGAAGGCGCCCTGCAGACCCGCAAATGGACCGATCAGGGCGGCCAGGAGCGCTATTCGACCGAGGTGGTGCTGCAGAATTTCCGCGGCGAATTGACCATGCTCGACAGCGCCGGCGGCCGTGGCGGCGGCGCCTCCGGCGGGCCGGCGATGGACCCCGATTTCGACGACGGCTATGGCGACCCCGGCCCCGCCCCTCGCTCGGCTTCCGCCCCCGCCGGCCGCACCCCGGCCCGCAAGCCCGTCAACGACCTCGACGACGACATCCCGTTTTGACGGATAACTCTTAAAGCGCACATGGAGAGTCCTTTGGCAAACGGATACCAGCGACCGCCTACCCCGCTCGCCGTTGAGCGCCAATTGCGCCAGGAATCTGGGTTCGGGTGCGCAAGGTGCGGCCATCCCTACATCGAATATCACCACATTATCCCATTTGCCGAGGAACCACATTTTAGACCGGGAGACATGGTTGCGTTGTGTGGCAACTGTCATCCAGCCGTTTCCAATCTGGGGCGGGATATGCAGTACGCCATAAAGAATGACCCACACAACATGAAGCGAGGCACTTTCCAGGGCGCGTTAGAGTACGACAAGAGGGAATTAGTATTCAAAGTTGGTGGTTGTTGGTACGAAAATGTCCCTATTATTCTTCAATTTTCTCATGTTCCGATTATATCTTGCTCACTAATAGAGGGGCAAACGAAAGTATCATTGAACCTTTTCGATGATACTGGTAAGCTTCGCTTGGCTGTCCTAGAAAACAACGTGGTCTTTCGGATAAATGATATGTGGGACTTTGAGTACGCTCATAACCTCGCAGTCGCGCGGTATGCACACCGCGACATTGCACTGCGGATGGATTTTAGGGGTGCCGAGGCAATTATAGAGGGCAAAATATGGCTCGGGAACCAACAGATAAGCCTTGGACCGAACGAAAGTATTCTTCCCGGGGGAAATGTATTTCGGGGAGCCAGAATGCGCAATGCCAGCGTCGGGATCCAGTTGGGTGACCCAGCCGGTCCTGGCGCACTCCCATCCTGATCGGGAAGCTTGAGGAAGATCATGATTCCTTCAGCACCACCATTCCGCGCCGATCATGTCGGGAGCTTGCTGCGGCCGGCGGAGTTGCTGCGGGCGCGTGAGGAGCAGCAGGCCGGGCGGATTTCGGCCGCGGAACTGCGCCGGGTCGAGGATCGGGCGATCGGCGATGCCGTGCGCATGCAGCGGGAGGTCGGGCTTCAGGGCGTCACCGACGGCGAGTTCCGGCGCGGCTCGTGGCATATGGATTTTCTCTACCGGATCGGCGGCGTCGGCAAATCGGAGCAGACGCTGAATATCCGGTTCAGGAACGAGGGCGGCACGGTCGAGTTTAGCCCGGCGGCGCATCGGGTCGGCGGCAAATTGCAGCTCGACGAGACGATCTTCGGCGACGATTTCGCCTTTTTGAAATCGGTGGCGCCGGCCGGGACCACGCCCAAGCTGACGATCCCGTCGCCGTCGATGCTGCACTACCGCGGCGGGCGGGCGGCGATCGACGCCAGCGTCTATCCCGAGATGGAGGAATTCTGGCACGACCTGGCCGCGGTCTACGCGCGGCAGATCGCGGGTTTGCACGAGCTCGGCTGCACCTATCTGCAGCTCGACGACACCAGCCTCGCCTATCTGAACGACCCGGCCCAGCGCGCCTATGTCGATACGATCGGTGGCGCCGGCGCTACCCAGCACCTGACCAATATCAAGGTGATCAATGCCGCCCTCGCCGGCAGGCCCGAGGGCATGACCGTCTGCACCCATCTGTGCCGCGGCAATTTCCGCTCGTCGTGGATGGCCGAGGGCGGCTACGACCATGTCGCCGAAGCGTTGTTCGGCGAACTCGCGGTCGACGGCTTTTTTCTCGAATACGACGACGCCCGCTCGGGCGGGTTCGAGCCGTTGCGCTTCGTGCCGCGCGGGCCGAAACGGGTGGTGCTGGGCCTGGTCACCAGCAAGCGCGCGGCCCTCGAAAGCAAGGACGAATTGAAGCGCCGGATCGACGAAGCCGCGAAATATGTGCCGCTCGACCAGCTGTGCCTGAGCCCGCAATGCGGGTTTTCCTCGACCGTCGAGGGCAACGCGCTCTCGATCGACGAAGAGCGCGCCAAGCTGCGGCTTGTCGTCGAGACCGCGCGCGAGGTGTGGGGCTGACCGGCGCGCGCCCGATCCCCGCGCCCCGATCCCCGCGCCCCTGCGGCCGGGCTGCGCCCAATCGCGCTTTGACAAACCGGGCCGGCGCGCTTAGCTCCGGGGGCATGGAATGGGTGCGGACGCAGACCTTTCTGCCGCTGCGGCCGACGGCCGAATGGGCTGGCGGCGCCGGCTATGCGGCGGTCCTGGCGCTGGGTGCCATCTTGTGGTGGCTGTCGTCGCAGCATCCGGCGCTGATGCCGTTCTGGGCGCCGTGGGAGTTTTCCCCGACCGAATATCTGACGACGGCACTGATGCTGCTGTGGTTCTGCCGCGGCTTGGCGTTGGCCCCGGCCGGCGAGCGGCCGGCGATCTGGCGCCGCGTCACCTTCCTGATCGGCCTTGCGCTGATCTATGCGGTGTTGCAAACCCGGTTCGATTACTGGGCGCAGCACATGTTCTTTCTGAACCGAATCCAGCACGTCGTGATGCACCATCTGGGGCCGTTCCTGGTGGCGCTCGGCGGCGCCGGTGCCACGATCAGGCGGGGTCTGCCGCGATGGGTCCGCCAGGCGATCCTGAGCCCGGCGGTCGGCAGGGTCATCGGGGTGTTGCAGCAGCCGCTGCTGGCGGCGGTGCTGTTTGTCGGGCTGGTTTATTTCTGGCTGGTCCCGCCGATCCATTTCCGCGCGATGCTCGATTGGCGGCTCTACGCGGTGATGAACTGGAGCATGGTGCTCGACGGCCTCCTGTTCTGGTGTCTGGTGCTGGACCCGCGACCGAAGCCGCCGGCTCGCCTCGCCTTCGGCATGCGGGCGGCGCTGGCGTTCGGCGTCATGTTTCCGCAGATCGTGCTCGGTGCGGCGATCGCCTTTTCGCAGCGCGACCTCTATCCGTATTACGATTTGTGCGGCCGGCTGTTCCAGTCGATCGGCGCGCTGACCGACCAGCGGATCGGCGGCATCGTGATCTGGATCCCGCCATCGATGATGAGCGCCATCGCCGTGCTGCTGGTGGTGAATAATTTGAGAGTGCAGGAGGACGCGGCCGGTGAAGACAACCCCGACGGTGCCAGGCTGGCGCAGCTCGCCAAAAGCTGGACCGGGCGCTAAGCCGATGCGCCGCGCCCTATTGGTTTTGGGCCTGGTCGCCGGGATGCTGGCGGGTGCGGTGGGCGCGCGCGCTGGCGCGGGCGGCCTGGCACTCAGCGATCCGTGGTTCCGCCTGGTGATGCCGTCATTGCCGGCCGCGGGCTATTTCACCCTGTCGAATTCGGGTGCGGCGGCGCAATCCCTGGTCGGCGCCAGCTCGCCCGGCTGCGGTATGCTGATGCTGCATCGCAGCATCAACCAGGGTGGCCAGGAGCGGATGGTAATGGTGCAGAGCGTCGCGGTGCCGGCGCATGGCAAGGTCAGCTTTGCCCCCGGCGGATACCATTTGATGTGCACGTCGCCGAGTGCGGCGCTGCGGCCCGGTCAATCGGTCCCGGTCACCCTGCGCTTTGCCGGGGGCGGCTCCCTGACCGCGCGTTTCCCGGTGCGCAACGCGACTGGCAAATAGAGCTCGGTGACGGATCGGCCGTCGGGCTCGCAGCGACGGGCTCACACCAGCCGCCGCAGCCGGGCCAGCAAGCCCTGCGGCTGTTCCTCGCCGACCAGCCGCTTCAGATCCGCGGTGGTGCCGGCGATGTCGGGCGCGGTCGAGGCGAGCGAGGCGATGATCAGGCGCGCCGCACCCGAGCCGTCGAACACATAGATGGCCGAGCTGTGGGTGACCGCATAGGGGTGGCCGTTGGTCGCCGGGGTCACCGAATAGACGACGCGATAGCGCCGGGCCAAGGCCGCGAGCTGGTCCGGGGTCCCGCGCAGCCCCTCGATCTGCGGCGCGAAGTTCTTGACGTAGGCGGCGAGCACCGCCGGGGTGTCGCGGTTCGGATCGACGGTGACGAACAACATCCGCACCCGCCCGGCATCGGGCCCGAGGCGGTGCAGGATGTCGGCCACGTTGGACAAGGTGGTCGGGCACTGGTCCGGGCAGTTGGTATAGCCGAAATAGAGCAGCACGATCTTGCCGCGATAATCTGCCTGGGTGGCCGCCTTGCCATCCGAGGCGCGGGCCATCGTAAAGGATAGCGGCGGCAGGCTGCCCGACACGTCGATCGAATGCCATTTCGCGGAGTTGCCGCACCCGGCGAGCAGCGCCAGCCAGAGCCCGGCGGCGGCAAGGCCGGCCATGTGCCGCCGCGTCATCGGCGGCACCCCGGGACGCGTCGCGGGCTGCTAGCGGCCGGAAAACAGATGATGAGTTTCGACATTGTGCAACACCATGACCGCGCCGAGCGCGGTGATCAGTACCAGGGCGGCGAGCCCGGCCAGCAACAGGCCGAGCACCCGGTTTTGTCGCCGCAACCGGCGCTGCTGGCGGGGCGCCCCGCTCGGCCGCTCAACGCCGTTCGGCCGCGGCCCATCGTCGGATCGCGCGCTTACCGTTGTCGCCTCGCACACCGGCGCGTGTCGGCCTTCCCATAAACCATTCCGCCATCGGGCCATACCGCCATCGGGCTGGTCCGCGGCGGCAAGGGCGCACTATAACGGCGCCGGGCCGCCGATTTCGGCGCATGGTGTCGCACCCCCGCAAAGCCGATCCGGTTGCGGCGGGGAACCAAGACGGGCGGACCGGCCGGCGGCGACGCCGGCGCGGATGGCCGGAGAGATAACCGGAGGGAGCGGATGTTTCACTGGTTGTGGGTCATCATCATCGGGTTTCTGGCGGGGGCGATCGCCAAGCTGTTCGTGCACGGGCCGGGCGGCTTCATCGTCACCACCCTGCTCGGTATCGTCGGCGCGATCTTTGCCTCCTGGCTCGGCCAGCGCATCGGCTGGTATGCGCCAGGCCAGAGCGCCGGGTTTATCGGCGCGATCGTCGGCGCGGTGCTGATCCTGGCGATCTACCGGGCGATTATTGGCGGGCAGGGCTGAATTCGGCGGGCGCATCGCCGTTCCGGCCGCCGGCGGGATCGCAAGCCGCGGCGGCATAGCGACCGCCGCAGCCGCGAAATCATGCGGCAAAACAGCAGAGAAATGCCTATATTCAAGCTGGTGAAGCCGCCCGCCGGCGGCTGGCGCAAGCCGGCGCCGTCATCACCTTCAAAAGAAGAGATCGCAAGCACCCTTGGCCGTTTCCTCCGCACCGCCCCCCTCCGCGCCCGACATCACCAACGTGACGATCGAGGACGAGATGAAGCGCTCGTACCTCGATTACGCGATGAGTGTGATCGTGGCGCGCGCCTTGCCCGATGTCCGCGACGGGCTGAAGCCGGTCCATCGCCGCATCCTCTATTCGATGAAGGTCAACGGCAACGAGTGGAACCGCGGCTACCGCAAATCGGCGCGCATCGTCGGCGATGTGATCGGCAAGTACCACCCGCATGGCGAACTGGCGATCTACGACGCGATGGTGCGGATGGCGCAGGATTTCGCGATGCGCCTGCCGCTGATCGACGGCCAGGGCAATTTCGGCTCGATGGACGGCGACCCGCCGGCGGCCTATCGGTACACCGAGGCGCGGCTCGCCCGGGTCGCCGATTTGCTGCTCGACGACCTCGACAATGACACCGTCGACTTCCAGCCCAATTACGATGACACCGAGCGTGAGCCCAAGGTGCTGCCGGCCGGCTTCCCGAACCTCCTGGTCAACGGCGCCCAGGGGATCGCGGTCGGCATGGCAACCAACATCCCGCCGCATAATCTCGGCGAGGTGATCGACGCCTGCTGCGCCTATCTCGACAATGGTGCCATCACCGTCGAAGAGCTGATGCAATATGTTCCGGCCCCCGATTTCCCGACCGGCGGGACGATCATCGGCCGGGCCGGCGCGCATGCCGGGTTCAAGACCGGCCGCGGTGCGGTGATCCTGCGCGCCAAAAGCCATGTCGAGGAGGTGCGCAAGGACCGCGAGGCGATCGTCGTCACCGAGATCCCGTATCAGGTCAACAAGTCGAAGCTGGTCGAGCGTATCGCCGAGACCGTGCGCGAGAAGCTGATCGAGGGCATTTCCGAATTGCGCGACGAGAGCGACCGCGACGGCCTGCGCGTCGTGATCGAATTGAAGCGCGACGCCGAGCCCGACATCGTCCTCAACCAGCTCTACCGCCATACCGCGCTGCAAACGAGCTTTGGCGTCAACATGCTGGCCTTGAACGGCGGGCGGCCCGAGCTGTTGACCTTGCGCGACATCATCGTCGCCTTTGTCGGCTTCCGCGAGGAGGTCATCACCCGGCGCACCAGCCATCTGCTCGGCAAGGCGCGCGAGCGGGCGCATACCCTGATTGGCCTGTTGATCGCCGTCGCCAATCTCGACGAGATCATCGCCCTGATCCGCGCCGCTCCCGATCCGGCGACGGCGCGCGAGGGCCTGGTCGGTCGGGTTTGGCCGGCAGCCGACGTGGCCCCATTGGTGGCGCTGGTCGGCGAGCCTGGGCGCGAGGTCGCCCCCGACGGCACCTATCGGCTCTCCGAGGAGCAGGCGCGCGCGATCCTCGATCTGCGATTGCAGCGCCTGACCGGGCTCGAACGCGACAAGATCGCCGAGGAATTGCAGGGGCTGATCGCCGAGATCGCCGGCTATCTCGAAATCCTCGGCTCGCGCGCGCGGCTCGTCGAAGTCCTGCGCGGCGAATTGCTGGCGATCCGCGAGCGGTTCGCCAACCCGCGCCGCACCGAGATCGAGGATGTCGAGTTCGAAGCCGACATCGAGGCCTTGATCCAGCGCGAGCCGATGGTGGTGACCGTCAGCCACGCCGGCTACATCAAGCGGGTGCCGCTGTCGACCTACCGGGCGCAGCGCCGCGGCGGCCGGGGCCGCGCCGGCATGGCGATCCGCGAGGAAGATTTCCTGAACGAGGTGTTCGTCGCCTCAACCCATGCGCCGGTGCTGTTCTTCACCTCGTCGGGCCGGGTCTACAAGCTCAAGGTCCATCGTCTGCCGCTCGGCACGCCGCAGGCGCGCGGCCGGCCGATGGTCAATCTCTTGCCCAACCTCGTGGCCGGCGAGACCATCTCGACGGTCATGCCATTGCCCGAGGACGAGGAGAGCTGGGCCGAGCTCACCGTCATGTTCGCGACCGCCAACGGCTATGTGCGGCGCAACGCCTTGAGCGATTTCGGCGACGTGCGTGCCAACGGCAAGATCGCGATGAAGTTCGAGGGCGAGGACGCCGACGACCGGCTGATCGCGGTCGCCACCTGCACCGACGCCAACGACGTGTTGCTCGCCACCCGCAACGGCAAGGCGATCCGTTTTCCGGCCGGCGACGTGCGGGTGTTTACCGGCCGCTCCTCGGTCGGGGTGCGCGGCATCCGGCTGCTCGGCGACGATCTGGTCATCTCGATGTCGATCCTGCGCCACGAGGAGGTGGCCCCCGATCTGCGCAACGCCTATCTGAGCCTGGCCGCGCGGCGGCGGCGGCCGCTCGGCGAGGAAGGCGAGGCGGCCGGGGATTTGCCGCCGGAGCCGACCGAGCCGCCGGAGCCGGACGACGCCGATGGCGAGCCCGGCGGCGACGAGGGCGCGATCACCGAAGAGGTTTACGCCGATCTGGTGCAGCGCGAGGAATGCGTGCTGAGCGTCACCGAGAAGGGCTTTGGCATCCGCACCTCGGCATTCGATTACCGCATCACCGGCCGCGGCGGGCAGGGCATCGACAACATGGATTTGCGGCGCCGCGACGATGCCGTCGTCGCCGTGTTTCCGGTCGGCGGCAACGATCAGATCATGCTGGTCACCGATGGCGGGATGGTGATCCGCTGCCCGGTCCACGATATCCGCATCGCCCGCCGGCGCAGCCAGGGCGTGGTCATCTTCAAGGTCGGCGACGGCGAGCATGTCGTCTCGGTCGCCCGCCTGCCCGAGGTCGCCGACGATAGCGGTGATGCGGCCGAGGACGCCGCGGATAATCAACCGCCCGATGATCAACCAGGTGGCGATCAAGCAGACGGCGATCAGCCAAACGGCGATCAACCAGACGATGATCAACCAGACGGCGATCAGCCGACCGATACGGGGGAAATATGAGTGAGCCGCGCGTCGGGGTCTATCCCGGCACCTTCGACCCGATCACCAACGGCCATTCGGACATCATTCGCCGGGCGGCCCGGCTGGTCGACCGGCTGGTCATAGGGGTCGCCCGCAACGACGGCAAAGGGCCTCTGTTCGCGACCGACGAGCGGGTCGAGATCGTGCGCGACGAGGTCGCCCATCTCGAAAATGGCGACGCCGGGCGCATCGAGGTGCGCGCCTTCGACACGCTCTTGATGCATTTCGCCCAGTCGGTCGGGGCCGGCACCATCATCCGCGGCCTGCGCGCGGTGTCGGATTTCGAGTACGAGTTTCAAATGGCCGGGATGAACGCCCGGCTCGACCCGCAGGTCGAGACCGTGTTTCTGATGGCCTCGGACCGCTTCCAGTTCATCTCGTCGCGCTTTGTCAAGGAGATCGGCGCCTTGGGCGGCGACGTCTCGCATTTCGTCAGCCCGCGCGTCGCCTTGCGCCTGGCCAAGCGGTTCGCCCTCGGCCGCGCCAAGCCGGTCCGCCGCGCCGCGGCCGTCGGGTAGGCTGCGGGCGCCCTCAATTCCCTTATCGGCTCGGGACCAGTGGACATCGCGCCGGGTCATCGGTCCAGGAATTAAAGACCCCCGCGCCGCTGTGTTCTACATCTCGGATACTGCGGGTCGCCGGAAAAAGCCCGCACCGGATCCATCGGGAAGTCACGCCTCGTCGCCAACGGCTGATGGAATTCGACGGCGGCGCTGGTCCGTGTCCCGCCGGAGGGGGTAAGGTTGCGCCAGCGGACACCCTGACGAACGAAGGAGCGGGGCGATGGATTTCGGCCTGTCGATGTTTCACACCGACTATTCGATGCCGGTGGTGCAGTTGGCGCCAGCGCTCGAAGAGCGCGGCTTCGAATCGTTGTGGGCGCCCGAGCACTCGCACATTCCGGTGCCGCGGCGCACGCCATTTCCGGGCGGCGGCGAATTGCCCAAGGCCTATTACGATGCGATGGACCCGTTCGTCGTGCTGGGTGCTGCGGCGGCGGTCACCACGACCCTCAAGCTCGGCACCGGGGTGTGCCTCGTCGTGCAGCGCGACCCGATCCAAACCGCCAAGCTCGTCGCCACCCTCGACCAGATCTCGCGCGGGCGGTTCCTGTTCGGGGTTGGCGGCGGCTGGAACGCCGAGGAGATCGAGGATCACGGCGCCGCCTTCAAGACCCGCTTCAAGCTGATGCGCGAGCGGATCGAGGCGATGACGGCGATCTGGACCGAGACCAAGGCCGAATATCATGGCGAATTCGTCGATTTCGGGCCGATGATGGCCTGGCCCAAGCCGGTGCAGAAGCCGCACCCGCCGATCATCGTCGGCGGCGCCTTTCCGCACGCGGCGCGCCGGGCGATCCGCTACGGCCAGGGCTGGGTCCCGATCGCCGGACGCGCCCCCTATGGCGACGTCAACGACTTCCTGCCGAAGTTCAAGGAGATGGCCAGGGAGGCCGGGCGCGACCCGGCGTCGTTGCCGATCACTTTGTTCGGCGCCGCCGAGGATGGCGACCTGCTCCGGCGCTACCGCGACATGGGCGTTGCCCGCGTGGTCGTGAGCCTGCCGGCCGAGCCGGCCGACAAGACCTTGCCGGCGCTCGACCGCTGGGCCGAGGCGATCCGCCGGGTCAGCTGACGGCGAAAGAGCGCCGGCACGGGACTGCGATCAATCATTAGGAAAGGCGAGCCTCGATGGCGATCGAACTGCACACCTGGAACACCCCGAACGGCCGCAAGATCAGTGTGGCGCTCGAGGAGATGGGCCTCGCTTACACGGTCCACCCGATCAACATCTCCAAGGGCGAGCAGTTCGCCCCGGCGTTTCTGAAGATCAGCCCGAACAACCGGATCCCGGCGATCGTCGATCCCGAGGGGCCGGGCGGCCAGCCGATCAGCGTTTTCGAATCGGGGGCGATCCTCGTTTATCTCGGCGAGAAGACCGGCAAGTTCTGGCCCAAGGACCTGCGCCGGCAGGTGCCGGTGCTCGAATGGCTGATGTGGCAGATGGGCGGCTTTGGTCCGATGCCGGGGCAGGTGCACCATTTCCTGACGGTCAGGGACGAGAACGACAAGCGTTACGGGCTCGAGCGCTACACCAAAGAGACCCGCCGGCTTTACGGCGTGCTCGACAAGCGCCTCGGCGAGGCCGAGTTCGCCGGCGGCAGCGAGGTCTCGATCGCCGATTTCGCGATCCTCGGCTGGGCCTGGCGGCACGAGCGCCATCTCGTCGACCTCGCCGACTTCCCCAACGTCAAGCGCTGGTACGAAACCATGATGGCCCGGCCCGGCACAAAGCGCGGTTTCGAGGTGGCGCTGAGCTGAGGCTAGCCGATCCGACGCGCGGCGCCGCAGCGGGGTGCGTCAGCCGAGAGCGGCGCGGCGGCGTTCGAGGCTGGCGGCGGGCCACAGCTGGCGCGCATCGTAATAGGCGTCGAACGCCGGGACGCTCTCGGGAAGGCTGACCCAGGGCAATTTCGAGCGGACGTAGATATGCACGTCGGGGGCGAAATCGGCGGGGCCGTCGAGGGTGCCGACCCGGACGAAGCGAAGCGCCGAGCGGCCGCCATATTCGCTCCACACCGCGGTCCGGCAGCACGGGCAACGAAAGATGCGATGTGGGCGCCCGCTGTCGGTCGGGACCGCGACCGGCTCAGGCTCGCCGGACAAAACCGCGATCCGGTCGGTTTCGATCAGGGCGTTGATGGCGAAGGCACTGCCGGTCTGCCGTTGGCAATCGCGGCAATGGCAGCAATGCACGAACATCGGCGGCGATGCGAGCCGGTAGCGCACCACGCCGCAAGCGCAGCCGCCTTCGATGGAATCTGTCATCGCTATTCTCCCGGCCAGGCATCAGGGTGCGGCAAGATATCGCTCTCGTGCCGGCCCACCAAGGGCATCGGTCGTAAGCGGGTCCATGGAGGCTCCGGGCAATGGCGACGGTGATCAAGATCCTGGGGCTGCTCGGCGAGCGTCTCCACGCCAGCGCCAGCGTGCGACAGGTGTTCGGCGAGGCGGTCGAAGCCCACGGCCGGACCGTGATCCCGGTGGCCCGCATCGGCTATGGCTTCGGCGCCGGCGGCAGGGCCGGGGCGGACAAGACAGCAAGCCCCGAGGATGACGGCAGTGGTGGCGGCGCCGGGTTGCGCGCGCGCCCGGTCGGGGCGCTGGAGATCACTGCCGGTGGAACGCGGTTTATCCCGTTTATCGACCCGGCTCGGCTCGGTGTCGTGCTGCTGGTCGGCCTGCTGATCGGCGTCCGGATCGGGCGCCGGTCGCGAACCGGCCCCGCGAAATCATCGCGCTGAGCCGCGCGCTGCGCCGATCGGGCGCCGAAAGATATTGTGCGCCGGCCAGATCGCGTATCTGTTGTCTGGTCAAATCCTGGAGGGGGATCGAAATGAAACTAATCGCGCTCGCTATCGTGCTGGCGCTTGGTGCGCTCGCTGTCGGTCAACAAGCCCATGCCGTGACTTGTGTAAACGGCGTCTATCGCGCCGGTTGCGCCGGCCCGCATGGGGCTGCCGTGGTGCATAAGGCCCCTTACGCAACACCCTATCGAGCTCCGTACCGGGCGCCTTACCGGGGGCACTCGGTTACCTGCGCCAACGGGGTTTATCGCGCGGGATGTGTCGGGCCGCACGGCGCCGCGGTCGTGCGCAAGCCATATTGAGCGAGCGAGGGCGGCAAAGTTCGCCGGGCATCGCTGCCACTCACGAGCCGACCCGGCAAAGGGCGCTGCCGCTCTCCTAATTCATTGAGGATTTTGGTGGAGCCGAGGGGGATCGAACCCCTGACCTTCGCATTGCGAACGCGACGCTCTCCCAGCTGAGCTACGGCCCCATCACGCGATTCGACGCCTCGCCGGGCGCCCGCGACTATGCTAAGCGCACCGCCCCCTGTCAAGGCAGGCCCGAGCGGCGCGATCGCACCGCTCCGCTTGCGGACCCTCCCTGCGGACGCTACGGTCGCCGCGCCGGATACTGACACGGGTAATTTCTAATGCTCCCGCTTATTGGCCTCATTCATACTGTGATCTGGATCTACATTTATCTTTTGATCGGGCAAGCGGTGCTGAGCTGGCTTGTCGCCTTCAGCATTGTCAATCGTCACAATCGCGTCGTCGCCATGGTCGGGGACTTTCTCTGGCGGATAACGGAGCCTTTGCTGCGTCCGATTCGCCGCATCCTGCCAGATCTCGGCGGGATCGACATTTCACCCGTAGTGCTGATCTTGTTATTGGTCTTCCTCGATAGCGAAATGCAGTACTACCTTGTCGGATAGTCCGCTAACTCCGGGGCGCAATGGCATCTGCATAGCGGTCAGATTGACGCCGCGGGCCAAGGCCGATCGCGTGCGCGCCGTCGCCGCGACCGCCGACGGCAAGTGGGTAGTCAAGGTTTCGGTCACCGCACCGCCCGAAGCCGGGCGCGCCAACGAAGCGCTGCTGGTGCTCCTGGCGGAAGCTTGGTGGGTGCCGCGGCGTGATCTAGCGATTGTTGCCGGGCTCGCCAGCCGGCACAAGATCGTGCGCGTTGCGGGCGATCCGCAGCGGCTGGCAGCGAAACTAGGCGCGCTGATTGCCGCCCTGCCAAGCCGGTGAGGGCGATGACCCATGCGCTGTTGACCTTGATTATCGCCGGCGTCGCATTCTGCGGGTCGCACACGCTGTCTGTCGAGCACGCGGCTGCGCGGGTCGTTGCGCGACCAGCTCGGCGAGCAGGGGTTTCTGCTGGTCTATTCGCTGACCGCGCTGGCCACCTTCGCCTGGTTCGTCCTCGCCTATGTGCGGGCGCCATTCGTACCATTATGGGCGCCGCCGCGGGGGATCGCGTGGGTCCCGGTGCTGGTCATGCCGTGGGCGAGCCTGTTCTTGGTCGCCGGCTATACCACCCCCAACCCGACCGCGATCGGCATGGAGCGCTCGGCCCGCGCCGACGATCCGGCGCCGGGCATCCTGCGGGTCACCCGGCACCCGGTGATGTGGGCCATCGGCTTGTGGGCGCTGAGCCATCTCGCGGCCAACGGCGATCTGGCCTCGGTGTGGTTTTTCGGCCTGTTCGCAGCACTGGCGCTCGGCGGCACGGTATTGATCGACCGCAAGAAGCAGCTCGCCCTCGGCAGCCATTGGCAGCGGCTGGCCGGCGTCACCTCGAACCTGCCGTTCGCGGCGCTGATCACCCGCCGCACCCGGCTGCGCTGGCGCGATATCGGCCTGTTGCGGCCGATCGCGGCCTTGCTGCTCTACGCCGTCCTCTATCTGGCGCATCCGCTCTTCGCCGGCGTGCCGGTGATGGCTCCGTGGGTGGCGCACGGCTAGACTGGCGCGGTTTGCGCCCCTGCGCTCGACGCCAAGGAGATACGCCCATGCTGCTGCCGCTCGGCGGACGCCGCCTCTATTACGATCTCGCCGGTCCCTGAGGATGGCCCGGTCGTGTGCATCACCCATTCGCTCGCGTCCGACGGCGGCAGCTGGGCGGAGCAGGTGCCGGCATTGCTTGCGGCGGGGTTCCGCGTGCTGCGGCTTGACATGCGCGGGCATGGCGGCAGCGACCCGGTCGCCGGCGACTACACGATGAGCGGGCTCGCCGGCGACGTCGCCGCGGTGCTCGACGCGCTCGGCCTGGCGCGGGTGCATTACCTCGGCCTCTCGATCGGCGGCATGATCGGCCAGGCCTTCGCCCTCGACCACGGCGACCGGCTGATCTCGGCCATCTGGTGCGACACCCTGCCGGCGAGCCCGCCCGGTGCGGCCGGCATCTGGGGGCCGCGCATCAAGGCGGTGCGCGAGGCGGATTCGCTGGCGCCGATCGCCGACGCCAGCATGGACCGCTATCTGAGCCCGGCCTTCGAGGCCCGGAACCCCGGCCGCTGGAAGCAATTGCGCGACACCGTCCTCGGCACCACGCCGGCGGGCTATCTCGGCTGCTCGGCGGCGATCCTCGATTTCGATTTCACGGCGCGGCTGCCCTCGTTGCGGCTGCCGGTGCTGGTGGTCTGCGGCGAGCACGACGCCGGCACGCCCGGCCGCGAAAACCGCCGCCTCGCCGGCCTCGTCCCCGGCGCGCGCTATGAGGAAATCGCCGGCATGCGCCATTTCCCCAACGTCGAGGCCCCCGCCGCCTTCAACCAGATCATGCTCAGGCTGGCTCGAGGCGCAGCGTAAGGCGCGGTGAGAGCGCTCGCAAACCATCTCAGTCCAAATTGCATGGTGGATTGAGTTTGAAAATCAGGTAGCGCTCAAGAAACCGTGCTTCCTGCTTGTTGCCTACCGATGCAATAACTACGGATACGGGCTTATATTCTCCCCAAGAATAGATCGTCTTTAAAGTCTTATCCACGTTGTTGTAGAGAAAATGACCATGCATGCGTGCCGCGGGTGCTACTGACTCACCAATGTACAGAACAGAGTGATCTTGATCAGTTATGATGTATACTCCATGCCCATAATATGGCTTCCAGACCTCAGGATACGGCCAGTTTTCCCTTAGATTGATGGTCTCACTAACGGCTCGAACGATGCCTGGATGCTCGGTTTTGAATTTTTCAATGACCCCGCCGCACGCAGCTAAGCTAACCATGTCGGCCTCCTATCGGCCCCTCTTCGCGGCGAGGCGCAGGCGGAGGGCGTTGAGCTTGATGAAGCCTTCGGCGTCGCGCTGGTCGTAGACGGCGTCTTCCTCGAAGGTGACATGGGCCTGGCTGTAGAGGCTCTTCGGCGATTTGCGGCCGACGATGTTGACCGAGCCCTTGTAGAGCTTGAGCCGCACCACGCCCTCGACGTTTTGCTGGCTTTGGTCGATCAATGCCTGCAGCATCGCCCGCTCCGGCGAAAACCAGAAGCCGTTGTAAATGAGTTCGGCATAGCGCGGCATCAGCTCGTCCTTGAGGTGTGCCGCGCCGCGGTCGAGGGTGAGGCTCTCGATGCCGCGATGTGCCGCCAGCAGGATCGTGCCGCCCGGGGTTT
The DNA here is from genome assembly GCA_963755435.1 of uncultured Alphaproteobacteria bacterium. GTDB lineage: Bacteria > Pseudomonadota > Alphaproteobacteria > ATCC43930 > CGMCC-115725 > AP-15. The sequence continues at coordinate 451,458 of CAVWJX010000002.1, read as the reverse complement.
CGTAGACGCCGCGCGATTTCATGCCGACAAACCGGTTCTCGACGAGGTCGAGCCGGCCGATGCCATGCTTGCCGCCAAGCTCGTTGAGCCGGGTCAGCAATGCCGCCGGCGACAGCCGCTCACCATCGACCGCGACCGGGTCGCCGCGCGCGAACGCGATCTCGACATATAGCGGCGTGTCGGGGGCGGCCTCCGGCGCGACGGTGCGGCTGTAGACGAACTCTTCGGGCTCGGCCCACGGGTCTTCGAGCACTTTCCCTTCGGCCGAGACGTGCAACAGATTGGCGTCGACCGAAAACGGCGACTCGCCGCGCTTGTCGCGGGCGATCGGGATCTGGTGCTGGTCGGCGTAATCGAGGAGGCGCGTGCGCGAGGTCAAATCCCATTCGCGCCACGGGGCGATGACCTTGATGTCCGGGGCGAGCGCGTAATAGCCGAGCTCGAAGCGGACCTGGTCGTTGCCCTTGCCGGTGGCGCCGTGGGCGACCGCGTCGGCCCCGACCAGGCGGGCGATCTCGATCTGGCGCTTGGCGATCAGCGGCCGGGCGATCGAGGTGCCGAGCAGGTAGGCGCCCTCATAGAGCGCGTTGGCGCGGAACATCGGAAACACAAAATCGTTGACGAACTCCTCGCGCAGATCGTCGACGAAGATTTGCGCTGCACCCAGCAGCTCGGCCTTGCGCCGCGCCGGCTCCAATTCTTCGCCCTGGCCGAGGTCGGCGGTAAAGGTCACGACCTCGCAGCGATAGGCCTGCTGCAGCCAGCGCAGGATGACCGAGGTGTCGAGCCCGCCCGAATAGGCGAGCACGACTTTTTTCACCGTATCGGGCATCGCCTGTTTCCTCCGCTCGATCGACCGGGCTGCACTAATCGTCGAAATTTCAGCCCGCGGCAACGGGTTCTTCCGCACTGCGGCAAAGCCCGCGGTCGATGAAGGCGATGGCGGCGTCGAGCGCGCCGAATTGCGCCAGATTCTGGTGCCCGGCTTCGGCCGCGAACCAGCCCTCCTTGGGTGGCGCCGCGGCATCGAAGAGGGTGCGGCCGTGGCTGACCGGCACGATCCGGTCGCGCTCGCCATGCAGGATCAGCAACGGCGCGTTGACCCGGCCGATGCGCGACAGCGAGTCGAAGCGGTCGCGAACCAGCATCGCCGCCGGGATCAGGCGGTAATGATATTGCGCCGCCGCGGCGACGCTGGTGAACGGCGCCTCGAGGACCACCGCCGCGACCCTGCGGCGGGTGGCGAGCTCGACGGCAACGCCCGACCCCAAGGATTCGCCCCACAGCACGATCCGGTCCGGTGCGATCCCCTCGCCGGCGATGAAATCGAGGGCCGCGGTCGCGTCGGCATACAAGCCCGATTCCGAGGGCGTGCCCGGGTTGCCGGCATAGCCGCGATATTCCGCCAGCATCACGCCGTAGCCTTCGCGGGCGAGGCGGCGCAGCCGCTCGGTCCGATAGCCGATATGCCCGCCATTGCCGTGAAAATGGACGATCAGCGGCCGGCCGGCGCCGGGCGGCAGGTACCACGAGAATAGCGAGAGCCCGTCGGATGTTGTCAGGGTCACCTCGTGCACCCCGAGCAAGGCCAGATCGCCGAGAACAGGCCGCGTCAGGCCTGGGTGATAGAGCAGCCGGCGCTGAAGCAGATAGAGCGCGCCGGTCATGCCGCCATAAGCGGCGAGCGCGGTGCCGAGAAGCGGGTACAGCACGTGCGTGTGGCGGAACTGGGCGGTGGCGGGCGGTCAGGGAGCGGGCGCCGGCGCCGGCTCGCGCGCGCTGCGGCGCAACTTGACGCTGGCCGATTTGAGCTGGCCGCAGGCGGCGAGAATGTCGCGGCCGCGCGGAGTGCGCACCGGCGCCGAATAGCCGGCGGCGAAGACGATGTCGGAAAACGCCGCGATCGCCGCTTGGCTCGAGCATTCATAAGGGGCGCCGGGCCACGGGTTGAACGGGATCAGATTGACCTTGGCCGGGATCCCGGCCAGGAGCCGCACCAGTTCGCGGGCCTCGGCCGGGCTGTCGTTGACGCCCTTCAGCATCACGTATTCAAAGGTGATCCGCCGTGCGTTGCTGCTGCCGGGATAACCGCGGCAGGCGTCGAGCAGCTCGGCGATCGGATATTTGCGATTGAGCGGCACCAGCCGGTCGCGAACCTCGTCGCGCACCGCATGCAGCGAGATCGCCAGGTTGACCGCGATCTCGGCGCCGCAGCGACGGATCAGCGGCACCATCCCGGCGGTCGAGAGCGTGATCTTGCGCCGCGAGATCGACAGGCCCTCGGGGTCCATGACGATCTTCATCGCCGCGGCGACATTGTCGTAATTGTAGAGCGGCTCGCCCATGCCCATCAGCACGATGTTGGTCACCTGCCGGTCGTCTGCGGCTGGGTTCGGCGCGGCGCCATTTGCCCCGGCGCTATTTGCCCCGGCGCCCGACGGGGACGGCCATTCGCCGAGCGCATCGCGGGCGACCATGATCTGCCCGACGATCTCGGCCGGTTCGAGATTGCGCACCAGAGCCTGGGTCCCGGTATGGCAGAACGTACAGTTGAGGGTGCAGCCGACCTGGGCGGAGATGCAGAGGGTCCCGCGGTCTTCCTCCGGGATGTGCACGGTTTCGACTTCCTGCCCATCGGCAAATCGCAACAGCCATTTGCGGGTGCCGTCGACCGAGGCGAGGGCGCGCGACACATCCGGCCGGGAGAGCTGATAATGCCGGGCGAGGCGGTCGCGGAACGCCTTTGACAATGACGTCATCTGGCCAAACTCGGTGGCGCCGCGATGGTAGATCCAGTGCCATAGCTGACGCGCGCGAAACGGCTCGGCGCCGAACCCGGTCATCTCGGCATCGAGCGCCGCGCGGCCGAGGCCGACGAGGTTGCGGCGCGACTTCGCCGTTTGCGGTTTGGTTCGACATCAACGGCAGATATGGCAGCAATGGCACCGCATCGCCATACCGGCTGCTAGCGCTTGACCCCGCAGGCCTTGTCGATCAGCGCCAAGGTCTGGGTAAATCCGGCGAGCGAATAGGTGTCGGTGGTCTGCGGCCCGTTCGCCGGGCTGGCCTTGAGGATCGCCCGCCGGCCCTTGGCCATGGCCTCGACGATGGTCCGGTCGAGATCGGAGGTACGCGACCAGGCACCGTCGTCCTTGGTGAACAGATCGAAGTTCTGGCCGTCGATATCGAGCATGGCATCGCTGCCCGGCTTCAACAGAAAGCCTTCATCAAAGTTCACCACGTTAAACACGCTTTCTTTCGGCCGGTGCGTAACCGTCGCCGAGGGCGGCCGGCGCTTAAACCGCAGCGGCTCGGTTTTCTGCGGCGCGCCCGCCAGATAGCACACCGGTCCGGATTTCCCCTGGTGGATATAGGCACTCCACGGACCGGCGCCGCCGAGCCGGCGCCCGGCGACAGCCTCGGCCGGGTGTTTTGGCGCCAGGTGCTTCTTTGCGGCTTCGGTATGACCGGGCGTCGCCAGGCAGAGAAGCATCAGCGCCGACCAGCCGAGCCGGGTTAGCCAAGATCCGGTCATGATCCCTACCGTAGACGTCGATTCATGGGCGCGCCACGCGTTGGCGCAGGCTGCTGCCGACCGAATTGAACAGCGACGCCAAACTGTCATGGCGAGCGAAGCGGAGCAATCTCGGGCCGCGGCAGTCTTTTAGCCGGGATTGCCGCGTCGCGCGATGCGTTCCTCGCAATCAGATCCCATCTCAGTCGAAAACCCCACTAGCTGGCGCGGGCACTCTCTTCGTTGCCGACGAACCGGATCAGATCGAGCGGCGGCGGCGGGATTTCGGTCTGCGCCAGCATGGCACTGGCCTCGCCGCGATAATGCGCCTGCTGGTTGAACATATGGCCGAGCGCCAGCGATAGCCGCATCTCGCAGCGATCGCCCCGCCCGTTGCGGTAGACCAGCGGCCGGTCGAGGCTCGCCCGCGACAGACCGGCAACGAGATTGCGCAGATGTTCATCCTCGGCCTGGCGCGCGACCTTGAGGCCGACAAGATCGGCGTAGAGGATCTGGTTGGCGGCGAGATGCGGCGGGTTGCGCCCGTCGAGGCGCGCGAGCCAGATCCGGTCGGCGACCAGCAGATGGTTCAGGGTCGCATGCAGCGAGCCGAATGCCGAGCGCCGCTCGCGCAGATACTCGTCCACGCTCAACCGCTCGCAGGCCTGATAGAGCCGCTGGTTGGCCCAGGCATTATAGCCGGCGAGGGTCGCGAAATAATCGCTGGGCATCAAATTGCTCCGGCGCGCAACGGCGATTTCTTGATCGTAGCAGATCCGGCGCCGCCGCGCATGGGCCTCCCCTCGGCCGGCGAATCCGGGCAAAATGCCGAGGATGAACCAGATCACGATCCGCCCCGCGCGGCCGGGAGACGCGGCTGGCATCGCCGGGCTCGATATCGAGACCTGGCGGGCGACCTATGCGGGGCTCTTGTCGACCCGCTATCTGGTTGGGCTGTCGCAGCGGCGGCGCGAACTCGGCTGGCGCCTGGTGATCGAGCGCGAGCCGCGCGACGTGCGCGTTGCGGTCGATGCCGCGGGAGCGATCGTCGGCTTTGGCAGCTGCGGGCCGAGTTGCGGTGAGCGGCACTTTCCGGGCGAAGTCTTTACCCTTTACGTCGCCCCCGACCGACAGAACGAGGGGATCGGCCGGCGGCTGGTTATCGCGCTGTTCCGCCGCCTGGTCGCCTCCGGCCTCGATGCGGCGATCGTCTGGGTGCTGCGCGACAATCCGAGCCGGTTTTTTTATGAACGCATCGGCGGTCGGCAGGTGAGCCGCAAGCCGATCGCGGTCGGCGGCAAGGTGGTCGAGGCGATCGCCTATGGCTGGCGCGACCTGCCGGGATTTCTTGCCGCGGTCGCGAACGAGGGCCGCGAGCCCGAGCCTTGAGGAAAGCGGCTCAGCGCAGCCGGAAATAGTGAACGCTGAACAGTTCGGCCGGATCGGTCCAGGTGTCGACCGGGCGAAAGCCGGCGCGGCCGGCAAGCGCGCGAAACTCGGGCACCGAGTATTTGTAGGAATACTCGGTATGGATCAACTCGCCGGCGGCAAAGGCGATCTGGCGCTCGGCGATCGTCGCTTGCTGGTCGACCAGGCTGCGGACGTAAATCTCAACCCGGCCTTCGGCGGCATTGTAAAAGGCGACGTGCTCGAACAGGTCGAGATCAAGCTCGCCGTCGAGCTCGCGGTTGATGCGCTCGAGCACATTAAGATTGAAGGCGGCGGTGACCCCGGCTCGGTCATTGTAGGCGGCCTCGAGGATGGCGGTGTCCTTTTTCAGATCGACGCCGATCAGCATCTCGCCGCCAGGCCCGAGAATGGCCGCGCAATTGGCCAGAAAATCCTCGGCCGCGCCGGGCTCGAAATTGCCGATCGTCGAACCCGGAAAAAATCCGACCCGCTTGCCGCGCGGCCCGGGCAGCGGCGCGAGGTCAAATGGGCGGGTGTAATCGGCGCAGACCGCGATCACCGGCAATTTGGGAAAATCCTCAGCGAGTGAAGTCGCGGCCTCGCGCAGATGATCGCGCGAGATGTCGACCGGCACGTAGGCGGCTGGGCGGTCGAGCGCCTGCAGCAGAATGCGCGCCTTTTGGCTGGCGCCGCTGCCGAATTCGATGATGCGGCAATGCGCGCCCATCTGCGCCGCGATCTCGCCGGCATTCTCGTCGAGGATCGCGATCTCGGTGCGGGTCGGGTAATATTCGGGCAGCAGGCAGATTTCCTCGAACAAGGCCGAGCCGCGCGCGTCGTAGAAGAACTTGCACGGGATCGCCTTGCGCGGCCGCGCAAGGCCCTTCAGCACCGCGTCGCGAAAGCTCTCCTCGCCGGGCGCCAGATCGAGAAAGGCAAAATGCGAACCATCCATCGTTAACCGTCCTCCGCGAGCCGCAACCCGGCAAAAGCCCAGCGCGCCGAGGGCGGAAAAAAATTGCGATAGCTCGCCCGCACATGCCCGGCCGGGGTGACCGCGGCACCGCCGCGCAGAACCATCTGATTGCACATGAACTTGCCGTTGTACTCGCCGACGGCGCCGGCGGCGGCGCGAAACCGCGGATAGGGGATATAGGGGCTCGCCGTCCATTCCCAAACATCGCCGAACATTTGGCGCGGGTGAGCCCGGCCATTTGCCGCGGCGGCTGCAGCCGGGGCCCGATCGGCCAGCGCATGGAAATGCCGGCGATCGGCAAAGTTGCCCGATAGCGGGACGCCTTCCGCGGCAATCTCCCACTCGGCCTCGCTCGGCAGCCGCTTGCCGGACCATTTGGCGAAGGCGTCGGCCTCGAAATAGCTGAGATGGCAGACCGGCTCGGCCGGATTCAGCCGGCGCCGGCCGCTCAAGGTAAAGATCGACCAGGCGTCACCGTCGCGCAGCCAATAGAGCGGCGCCTCCGAGCCTTGCGCGTGCATCGCCGCCCAGCCGTCGGACAGCCAGAATTCGGGCCGCCGATAGCCGTCGGCTTCGATGAATTCGAGGTATTCGCCGCAGGTCGCCGGCCGGGCCGCGAGCCGGAACGGTTCGAGCCAGACCTTGTGCCGCGGAGTTTCGTTGTCGAAGGCAAAGCCGAAGCCGCGATGCCCGATCTCAACCAGCCCGCCGGCAAAGTCGAGCCAGTCGAGCGCCGCCGCCGGCGGTGCGATCTGCGGCTGTGGGGCCTGATATGCGGGCAATAGCGGATTGATCGAAAAGACGTGCTTGATGTCCATCAGGATCAATTCCTGATGCTGCTGCTCGTGGTGCCGGCCAAGCTCGAGGAGCGGTGCGGCTTCCTGCCACGCAGCCTCGCCGGCGCCGGCGATAAAGCGCGCCACCGCGGCGCCGACATGGTCGCGATAGGCGCCGACGATATCGACCGTCGGGCGCGACAGCATGCCGCGCTCGGGCCGCGGGTGGCGCGGGCCGACCGCCTCGTAATAGGAGTTGAACAGATAGGCGAAGGCCGGGTCGAACACCCGGTAATCCGGGTCGAGCCGGGTGAGGATAAAGGTCTCGAAGAACCACGTCGTGTGCGCCAGATGCCATTTCGTCGGGCTGGCGTCGGGCATCGACTGGATCGCCTGGTCCTCGGGCGCGAGGTTGGCGGCCAGCGCCTCGGTGTCCTGCCGTACCGCCTCAAACCGCTCGAGCGCGATTTGCCGATCGGCGTTGTCGGTCTGCGGTTGCGCAGCGCTGTCGAACACGAGCATCCCCCGGGCTATTTCGTTGGTCGGCGCTATTTCGTTGGTCGGCGCTAGGTCGTTGTCCCAATCAACGTTGCGGTCCGGGCTTCGTTGCCATCGCCGAGATAGCGGCGGCGCAGGTGGCGCGCGAAGGCCGCGGTGCCGAGCGGGCTGCCGGTCGCGTTCTCGACCAGCTCCGCTGTCGACAGCAAGGATCCCTGGCTGTGCACCCGCTGCCGCAGCCAGGCGAAAAGCGGGCCGAACTCGCCGGCGGCGATCTGCGCCATCAGCTGCGGGATCGCGCCGCGCGCCGCCTCGAACAGCTGCGCCGCGATCAGCGCGCCCAGCGTATAGGTCGGGAAATACCCCCACGAGCCGTCATACCAGTGGATATCCTGCAGACAGCCGTCGCGATCGTCGTCGGGGGCGACGCCGAGCAGCCCGCGCAGCCCCTCGGCCCAGGCGCCGGGAAGCTCGCGCGGCAGGAGATCGCCGCCGATCATCGCCTGTTCGAGGCGGTGGCGCAGGATCACGTGAGCGGGGTAGGTGACCTCGTCGGCTTCGACCCGGATCAGGCTGCGGGCAACCCGGATCTGCCGGCGGTGCAGCGCCTCGACATGCCAGCCCGGACCGTCGCCGGCGAAGGTCTCGCGCAGAATCGGCGCGGCGAAGCGGGTGAAGGCCGGGCTGCGGCATACCTGCATTTCGAGCAGCAGCGACTGGCTCTCATGGATCGCCATGCCGCGGGCGGCGCCGACCGGCTGCAGGCGCCAATCCGCCGGCAGGTTGCGCTTGTAGAGCGCATGCCCGGTCTCGTGCAGAACGCCCATCAGCGCCTTGGTGAAGTCGCCCTCGTCGTAGCGGGTGGTGATCCGCACGTCGTCGGGGGCGCCGCTGCAGAACGGGTGGGCGCTGACGTCGAGCCGGCCATGTGCGAAGTCGAAGCCGACCGCTTCCATCAGGCGTGCCGCCGCCCGCCGCTGGACCGCGATCGAAAATGGCCCCGGGGGCTCGGCCGGCGGCGGCATGGCCGCTTGGCGGGTCAGCGCCGCCTCGATCAGATCGGGCAGGAAATCGGCGATCTCGTCGAACAGCCGATCGATCGCGGCGACCGAGCCGCCCGGCTCGTAGCGGTCGAGAAGCGCCTCATAGGGGCTCACGCCGAGACGCTCGGCCTTGGCCGCGGCGGCTTCGCGCTGCAGCCGCAGCATCTCGTCGAGGAACGGCAGCACCGCGGCAAAATCATTGGCCGGACGGGCTTCCCGCCACACCGTCTCGCATTGCGAGGAGATGCGCGAGAGGGCCTCGACCAAGCCGCCCGGCAGTGCCGCGGCATGGCCGTGGCGCCGGGTCATCTCGCGCAGATTGGCGGATTGCCAGGGCCCGAGCGCTTGGCGCTCGCCATGCGCTTCCTCCAGCAACTCGCCAATTCCGGCGCCGGTCAGCTGCTCATGGGCGAGCAGGCTCAAGCAGGCCAATTGCTCGGCTCGGGTGGCCGCGCCCCCCGGCGGCATCGTCGTGGCGCAATCCCAATTGAGAACGCCAATCGCCTCCTCGATCGCGCCTAGTCGGCGAAATCGCGCTTCCAGCTGCTGATAGGCGCTCATCGGGGCTCCGCGCTGCGGCGATGAAACAGGACATAGATGACGATCATCGCAACTGCCAGGGAAAACCACGTGATCACGTATTGCAGATGGTGGTTGGGTAAGCCGAGCCGGGTGACCCCGCCTTTGGGCCAGCCGCCGGGGTTGGGGGTGGCGTCGGCGTCGATGTAGAACGAGGCGACGTGGCCGAGCCGGTCGGCCTTGGCCATCGCCGGCAGATCGACCCAGAACCAATAGTTGAGGTCGGGCCGGTTGTCGGGCAGAAACCAGTTCGGCCGTCCATCGGGCGGCAGCCGCAGCAGCCCGACGACCCGCACCGGGCCGGTGGGTTCGCCGGCCAGCCGCTTGTTGCGGTCTTTAAGGGCACCCGGGATAAAACCGCGATTGACGAAGACAATGCGCCCGCCGGGCTCCTCGAGCGGGGTCAGCACCTGAAAGCCGCTTTGCAGGCTGGGCGAGGTGGCGCCGAGAAAGATTTCCTTGTCGTTCAGAAAGACGCCCTCGTCGCTGACATGGCGGAATTCCATGTCGGGGATGACGGTGGCGCTGCGCGGGGCGGGAATGGGCGGTGCCGCCACCGCCGCGGCGCGCTCGGCGATCAGCCCTTCCTTCCAATAGAGCCGCTTGATCTGCCAGGCGCCGAGCCCCAGGCACAGCAGCACGATCGGTACGGTGATCACGGTCGGCCAGAATTGCGGGCGGAACCCGGTCATTCGGGGCCGGCGTTCAGCCGGGCGGTGTCGAGCCAAGCTCACGGTGGGCGCCGAGCAGGCGATGTCGGTACTGGAGCGCGATCAGCCCGGCCTTGAACCCGCGCAGCATCACCACCGCACCACCCAGGATGAGCGGCGTCCACAGCACCAGGTGCACCCAGAGCGGCGGCGAAAACCGGATCTCGACCAAGGCGGCCAAGCCGACCACGATCAGCCCGAGAAACAGGATCACAAACACTGCCGGGCCGTCGCCGGCATCCTCGGCCGACAGATCGAGGCCGCAGACGATGCAGCGCGCCCGCACCTGCAGCAGTCCCTGATAAAGCGGTCCCTTGCCGCAGCGCGGGCAGCGGCAGCCGAGGGCGGCGCGCGCTATCGAGACCGCGGCATAGCTTTCGGCGCCGGTATCGTCCGGCGCGGCAATCTCGCCCTCCGGCCCGGTATCACCGCCGGTCCCGGTCTCGCCCGGCGCGCCGATGCCGCGCTCCGCCGCCGCGCTCAGCCGGCCGCTCCTTCATAGACGGCGCCGCCGCCGCCCCACCAATAGATGCAGACGAACAAAAACAGCCAGACGACGTCGACAAAGTGCCAGTACCACGCCGCCGCCTCGAAGCCGAAATGATGGTCTGGCCGGAAATGCCCGAGCCAGGCGCGCACCAGGCAGACGATCAGGAAGGTGGTGCCGATGATGACGTGGAAGCCGTGAAAGCCGGTCGCCATGAAGAAGGTCGACGGAAAGATGCCGCCGGTAAAATGGAAGGCGGCGTGGTCGTACTCATAGGCCTGGACCGAAGTGAAGCACAGGCCGAGGACCACGGTCACCGCCAGGCCGCGCAGCATGCCGCTGCGGTCGTTCTCCAAAAGCGAATGGTGTGCCCAGGTAACCGTCGTGCCCGACAGCAGCAGGATCAGGGTGTTGAGGAACGGAAACTCGAACGGATCGAACGGGTGGATCCCCTTGGGCGGCCACACCCCGCCGACCGGGAACAGGCTCGACGAAAAGAACGCCCAGAAGAAGGCGACGAAAAACATCACCTCCGAGGCGATGAACAGCGCCATGCCATAGCGCATGCCGAGCTGCACGATCGGGGTGTGATAGCCCTGAAACGTCGCTTCGCGGATCACGTCGCGCCACCACACCGCCATGATCGCCAGCACGCACAAGACGCCGATGATCAGGAAAGTCCAGCCATGCCCGTGCATGTAGAGGACGCCGCCGCCGAACAGGATGCCGGCGGCAATGGCGCCGAGGATCGGCCACGGGCTCGGGTCGACCAGATGATAGGGGTGCTTGGGTGCGGCGTGGGCCGCATGCGTCTCGCTCATAGGTGGAGGCCTCGATCGATCAATTCACGAAAAACGGGGCGCTTGCCGGGCCGGCGCCGGCTGGCGAGGCGGCGTTCCACTTGCCTCGCGCATGCCACTAGCCGCCGATGCGCACGATGGTGATGGCGTAGAACAGCGCCGCCAGCGCCGCGAGCACGGCGAGGAGCGCACGATTGCGCGCCCGGATCGTCCGCTCGCGCGCCCGCTCCGCGGTCTCGATAGCGGTCATTGCCCAGCCCCCGCGGGCCAGCCGGCGGCGCTGCGGTCGACCAGCAGCAGGCTGAAGATCAGCAAGAGGTAGAGGAGCGAGAAGGCGAACATCTGCCGGGCGGCGCGCTCGCCCGGATCGCGCAGCACGCGGATCGACGCGGCGGTGAAGAGCGCGCTCAACCCCAGCGCCGAGATCCCGTAAAGGGCACCGGCGATGCCGAGCAGCCAGGGCGCGACACTGACCGGCCACAGCACCAGGGTGTAGAGCAGCATCTGCCGCTTGGTTTCGCTGGCGCCGGCCACCACCGGCAGCATCGGCACGCCGGCCTTGGCATAATCGTCGGCGCGATAGAGCGACAGCGCCCAGAAATGCGGTGGGGTCCAGAAGAAGATGATCGCGAACAGCGCGATCGCGCCCCAGCCGAGGTTGCCGCCGACCGCCGCCCAGCCGATCAGCGGCGGAAACGCCCCGGCCGCGCCGCCGATCACGATGTTCTGCGGGGTGCGCCGCTTGAGCCAGATGGTATAGATGAAAACATAAAAGCCGATGGTCAGCGCCAATAACCCGGCCGCCACCCAGTTGGTCGCCAAGGCCATGACCATGACCGAGCCGGCGGCCAGCACGACGCCGAAGCCGAGCGCCTCGCCGGGCAGCATCCGGCCCGCCGGCAACGGCCGTCCCGCGGTGCGGCGCATGACCGCGTCGATGTCGCGCTCATACCACATGTTGATGGCGCCGGCCGCGCCGGCCCCGACCGCGATGCACAGCACCGCCACGCCGGCCAGCACCGGATGGAGATGCCCAGGCGCCATGACCAGGCCCACGAGCCCGGTAAACACCACCAGCGACATGACTCGCGGCTTCAGGATCGCGATGTAGTCGCCGACCGCGGCTCCGGCCCAAGCGGCGGGTGACCCCGCCAGCCGCAGCGCCTCGGCCGGCCCGGTCTCGGACAATTCGCTCACCAAGCTGACTTTCCTAGGTAATTACCGGCAACTCGTCATAGCTGTGGAACGGCGGCGGCGAGGACACCTTCCATTCGAGCGTGGTGGCGCCCGCACCCCAGTAATTGGCGCCGACCCGGCGGCCGAAGAACAAGGTGTGAAACACGACGAAGACAAAGAACAAGGTCGCCGCGTACGAAATGTAGGCGCCGATCGAGGCGACGAAGTTCCAGCCGGCGAACGCATCGGGATATTCGGCGATGCGCCGCGGCATCCCGGCAAGCCCGAGGAAATGCATCGGGAAGAAGGTCAGGTTGACGCCGATGAACGTGGCCCAGAAATGGATCTTGCCAAATGTCTCGTTGTACTGGCGCCCGGACATCTTGCCGATCCAGTAATAGAACCCGGCGAAGATCGAAAATACCGCGCCCAGGGACAACACGTAATGAAAATGGGCGACCACGTAATAGGTGTTGTGCAAAGCGAAATCGACGCCGGCATTGGCCAGCACGACGCCTGTCACGCCGCCGATCGTGAACAGGAAGATGAACCCCATCGCAAACAGCATCGGGGTTTTGAACTCGATCGACCCGCCCCACATCGTGGCGATCCACGAGAAGATCTTGACCCCGGTGGGCACCGCGATAACCATCGTCGCCGCGGTGAAATAGGCGCGGGTGTCAACCGAGATCCCGGTCGTGAACATGTGGTGCGCCCACACGACAAAGCCGACGACGCCGATCGCGACCATGGCATAGACCATGCCGAGATAGCCGAAGATCGGCTTTTTCGAAAAGGTCGAGACCACTTGGCTGATCATGCCGAAGCCGGGCAGGATCAGGATGTAGACCTCGGGATGACCGAAAAACCAGAACAGGTTCAGGAATAAGAGCGGGTCGCCGCCGCCCGCCGGGTTGAAGAAGCTGGTGCCGAAATTGCGGTCGGTCAACAGCATCGTGATCGCCCCGGCCAAGACCGGCAGCGACAGCAGCAACAGGAACGCGGTCACCAGGATCGACCAGACAAATAGCGGCATGCGGTGCAGGGTCATGCCTGGCGCGCGCATGTTGAAGATCGTGGTGATGAAGTTGATCGCCCCCATGATCGACGAAGCGCCGGCCAGGTGCAACGCAAAGATCACCATGTCGACCGCCGGTCCGGGCTGGCCGACGCTCGACAGCGGCGGGTAGAGGGTCCAGCCGGTGCCGGCGCCGCCATCGACCATGGTCGAGCCCAACAGCAACGCGAACGACGGCACCAGCAGCCAGAAGCTGATGTTGTTCATGCGCGGAAAGGCCATGTCCGGTGCGCCGATCATCAGCGGCACGAACCAGTTGCCAAAGCCGCCGATCATCGCCGGCATGACCGTGAAGAAGATCATGATCAGCCCATGCGCGGTGATCAGCACGTTGTAGATCTGGTCGTCGGCGATGAAGTGATTGTCCGGATGCATCAACTGGATGCGCATCAGGATCGAGAACGCTCCGCCGATCAGCCCGGCGCAGACGGCAAAGATCAGATAGAGGGTGCCGATATCCTTATGGTTGGTCGAAAACAGCCAGCGGGTGATGAACCCTGGATAATGGCTGTCATGGCCGCCATGCGCACCGTAGCCGTGGATTTCAGCGCCGTTCGCCTCGCGCTCGTAGGTCATCGGACCCTCTCGCTCTTAGTTGGGGGCGGCCGCGGGGTTGGCGGCGACGCGCACCGCATTGCCGTCCTGCCCGTCATGGGCAAACTTCTTCTGCGCCTCGACCAGCCAGCGCTGGAAATCGGCCTTGGTCATGGCCACGACCTTGATCGGCATAAAGGAATGGTTGAGGCCACAGATCTGGTTGCACTCGCCGTAATAGGCGCCTGGCCGCTCGACGTTGAACCAGCTGTGGTTTAGCCGGCCAATCACCGCGTATTCCTGGACGCCGAAGGAGGGGATGAACCAGCTGTGGATCACATCGGTGCTGGTCACCAGCACCCGGATGTTGGTGTGGACCGGCACCACCAGCGGGTTGTTGACATCGAGCAGCCGCTTCTGCCCCGGCTTCAGATCGGCGGTCGGGATGATGTTGCTGTCGAACGAGAGGTTCTTCTCGTCGGGATAGGTATAGGTCCAGTACCACTGGTGCCCGGTCACCCGGATCGTCATCGCATGCGGCGGCACCCGGTCCATGTAGTACATCAGCTTGAACGACGGGATCGCGATCAGCACCAGGATCAGCACCGGGATCACGGTCCATAAGAGCTCGATCACGGTGTTGTGCGAGGTCAGGGACGGGACCGGATTGCGCTTGTGGTTGAAACGCACGATCACATAGAGCAACAGCGCCATGACGAAGCCGGAGATCAGGAAGATGATCACCAGGAGTTCGTCGTGGAATGCATTCAGCCGGTCCTTGACCGGCGTCGCCGGGGGCTGCATGCCCATTTCCCAGGGCCGCGGTTGCGCCGCCCAGGCCACCGCCGCGAGCGCGCCGGTGGCGGCCACCGCGAGCGCCAGCACGATCAGCACCCGCGCCGCCCGCCTCTTCGTCAGCAATCCCGTCAACCGCGCCATCCCCTGCCGCCTGTGATCTGTCCCACCCGGCCGATCGGCGGCCCTCAGCGGTTTTCCGCGAGGACATATCCGAGCGGGCGCGATCGAGCCTCATGCCGCATGCGCAGCGACATCGGGCGAGCCTACACCATCCCCGGCAAGCGCAACAACCGGTCGAACCTATTGCGTCAAGCCGCCGCAGCCGCCTGGGTCGGGGATCCGGCGAATTTATCCCTTGGCCGGATGCGGCGTCGCCAAGCGGAGGGTTTTTCGATCGTGCTCGGCGAAGCTCCAGCCATAGAGGCACAGATAGCCGGCCTGAAAGCCGGCCGCGAGCAAGAATGGCAGCGCCAGAAAGCCGGTATCGAACAACAGCCCGGCAGCGAGCGGCCCGACCGCGCGCGGCACTGAGAGCGACACCGAGTTGAGGCTGGCGGCGAGCCCGCGCCGCTCGGCCCGCACCAACCCGATGCTGAGCGCCTGCCGGACCCCATTGGTGCCGCGGTCGAACAGCGAGCGGGCGGCAAAGAGGCCGGCCGCGAATGGCAGGCTCGGCGCCAACGGCATCGCCGTCAGCAATCCGATCCCGACCAGCCGCATGCCGATCACCACCGGCACGATGCCACAGCGGCGGGCCAGCCGGCCGGCGCCGAGCGAGGCCAGCGCGGCGAGGACGAGGCTCGCTGCGATCAGCGGTCCGATCAATGCCGGACCCTGCCCGAAACGCACCGCGAACCAATAGGCGATCAGCGGGCCGGACAACCCGAGGCCCGCCCCTTGCAGCAGGTTGGCGAGCGCCAGCCGCAGCAGCAGAGCGTTCTCGCGCCGCCCGAGTGCGGCCTGGCTCGGGACCGGCGCCGGCCGGACCGGCATCGGACCTTCCGCGACCCGGGTGATCAGCCAAAGCGAGGTCGAGGAGGTGATCAGAACCAGGCCGAATAGCGGTCGGTAGGCGAGCGGCCCGATCATCCACGCCGCGAGCAGCGCCGGGGCCGCCGCCAGCAGCGCCCCGGCGGCATTGCCGAGAAAGCCCATCGCCGAATTGAGGCTATAGATCGAGACGCGCTGCTCCGCCGGCACCGAATGGGCGAGCCAGGCTTGCTCCACCGGCCCAAACGGCCCGGCCGAGCCGTTGCCGCCGCGTCCGTACTGGCCCAGCACCGCCGCCGCCGCCAGCAGGCGCGGATCGCTGCTGACGAGCACGGTCAGCGCCGCCAACACCCGCGTGCCCTCGAAACCGAGCAGCAGGGATTTCCTGCCGATCCGGTCGCTGAGCGGACCGACCAGCATGGTCAAGAGGATGCCCGAAACCATCGAGGCGGTGAGCAGCGCCCCAATCTGCCCGCCAGACCAGTGGAGGGCGCGCAGATAGAGCGCGAAATCTACCACCAGCGCGCCCTGGCCGATGCTGCGCACGCCGCGCACCACCACCAGAAGTCGGCTGTCGCGGCAACGCGCGATCGCGATCAGCCGCGCGGCCGCGCCGCGGATCACGCCGCCCCCGTCGCGGCCATTGCGCCGAACAGGCAGGCGAAGACGCGCTCCGGCGCGCCGCCTCGCGTCGCCACGTCGGCGAACCGGTGCCCGGCCCGCGGCAACACCTGCAGATCGACCGGCGAGGGCAGGCCACGCCGGGCCGCCTCGCGGTTCATCGCCTCGGCCCAACGCCGCGCCCGCTCGAGCCGCGTCGTGCCCTGCATGGCATCGACCAGCGGGGTGGTCCGCAGCGCGCGGCCGCGTCTCGTATCCCGTTCGCCGACCAGCACGCATCCGGCGACGCGCAGGAATGCATCGGGGTCGAAATCGAGATCCGGCAGCAGCGGGGTCGGGCCAATGCCCAAGGGGAACGGGCGATCCGGGTCGGGATGGGTGTACCAGCCGGCCGCGCTGATCACAAAGCGGGCGACCCCGGCCGGGTTGGCCATCACGTAGCGGTGCACGAATTGTCCGCCGCCGGAATGCCCGAAGAGGTGAACCCTGTCGGCAGCGACCCCGGTGCGCCGCTGCGCGTCGGCCAATATCTCGTGCAGCGCCACATCGGCCCGCATTCCGTGCCCGGCTCGCCCCAGCCGCTGATAATCCCCGAACTCAGGCTGGGGAAACAGCGGTGCCACCACCACGACGCCGTGCCGCTGCGCCAGTGGCGCAAAATGCCGCATATGCTCCTCGGCGTTGCGCGAGATGCCGTGCACGCAGACGAGCAGCGGTGCATCCGCCCGCAAGCCGCGCGGCACGCCCAAATAATAGCTCCGCCTCGAATCGCCGGCGAGCCGGCACTCGACGACCGCCCCGACGGCCGGGGTCCCCTGCCCGAGCCGACGGCCCGCGGCCGGGGTCATCGCCGCGGCGGGCCCGACGGGCCGGCGGCAAGCTCGGTCCACCAGGTTCCGTGCGACAGAGCGTGCCGGGACAGCACCGGCAGGCCGGTGGCCTTGGCAGCCTCGCGCGTGGCCAATGGCGAGGTCGTCAGCAGGCCGCTGATCGCGAGCAACGGGCAGGCGCGCGCGCGCAGCCAATCCGCCCCGCCTTGCGCCCCCATGGCACTGTTGGAGGCGAACACGACGCCATCCACCAGCCGCCCGAAGGTTTCCGACTCGACCAGGCTGGCGGTGTCGTCCTGGAACAGCCCGTCGGCCAGCTCGACGACGATCACCTCCACCTCCGCGGCGGCGACATGGCCGATCAACAGGCCCAGCAGCTGCTCGATCCGCCGCGGCGCCAGACCGAAGGTCGAGGGATGGCCGGCATCGGTGAAGTCGAGGACGATCTTGGCCCCGGCGTCGACCATCGCCCAGCGGTCGCCGCCCGAGCCGGTGCCGGTCACCTTGGCCGCGCCGACCATGTAGCCGGCATGCGAGAGGCCCTGGATCATCGCCGCCGCGGTGGTGGTCTTGCCGGCATTCATCGACGAGCCCAGCACAGCGAAAACATAGGGCTTGGCGCGCACATGGCTGACCCCGGCGAGCCCCCATCTGATCAGGTTCAGCCGCTCGCCTTCGGCATCGGCCAACAGACCCAGCGGCACGATCTCGGTCGCCCCTTTCATCGCGCGGTGCTGCGCGGCCACCCGCGCGGCGACGCCGCCGCCGGCGACCAGATGGCATGGGGCGAGATCGTCGGGGACATAGGCCTCGAACTGGTCGGGGGCGTAGCGGTTGCCGTAAGCGACGATAATCTCGTCGCCGTCCCACAGCTTGGCGCGCCGCCCGTCCGGCCGCTCGATGTGCTCGTGCTGCCCGAGTTCGGGCAACGCGCGCCAGGACCAGATCCCCGGCTTTCGGGCAGGTGCCTTTCAGCAGGGCGCGCATCCGATTCTGCGGCACGTTACGGGTGGTGTAGGCATTCTTGGCGCGGGCGATACGGTCGCTGGAGATCGCGAACTCACGCAGCTCATCGGGTAAAGATAAAGCAAAAGGAGTAGAGAGCGCAGACATCTATGGACTCCTTCAATGGTTATATGTAAAGCTGCAAGCAGATCTCAGCAGTGCGGATGACCGACAACCTTGGACCCAGGACGAGAACCTGTCATTGTCGAGCAGGCGGCACATCAATAGGCGCCCTTGCTGACGAGATGCTGCCAAGATGAAAAAAATAGGCGGCCTGTCGGAGAAGGCATGCAAATGTACCAACTCCGGCTGCGTGCCTAAACCGTGAGGTTCTTGTCAGGTTTCGGGTTTACAGTAGGTCGAGCCGAGACAGTCTTGGCCGCATTACCGCACCACCAGCACCAAGAGTGTTTGCGGGCAACGGTTTGCGGTGAAGGGCTTGAGGTCGACACCGCGCGGCGCTCGATGATGCCTCGACGGCTCTGTCCGCCACCCGAAGGTCGCTGCGATGCGCATCCTGTTGATAGAAGATCACCAGCCCCTGGCCGAACTAATCGTCAAAGGCCTGCGCCAGGACGGGTTCGGCATCGATGCCTTCGGCACCGCCGAAGACGGCGCAGCGGCCGTCGACGCGATCGAATACGATGCCATCATTCTCGATCTCGGCCTGCCGGACCGCGACGGGATCGCGCTGCTTCGCGACTTGCGCCGTCGTCGGCAGCAGGTGCCGATCCTCATTCTGACCGCGCGGGATGGGGTCGACGACCGGGTCGCCGGGCTCGATGGCGGCGCCGATGACTACCTGGTAAAGCCGTTCGCGATGAAGGAACTATCGGCGCGGCTGCGCGCCTTGCTGCGACGCCCGGGCGCGGTGCTGGGCAACATCCTGAGCATCGGCAACATTGCGCTCGACACGATTCATCGCCAAGTCACGGTCAACGGGCGCGTCGTCGGCATTTCCCGCCGCGAATTCGCCACGCTCGAACTGCTGATGAGGCGGGCCGGGCAAGTCGTCGCCAAGCGCGCAATCGAGGACAGCATTTACGGTCTCGCCGTGGAGGTCCAGCCCAACGCGGTCGAGGCGCTGATCTCGCGGCTGCGCAAGCGTCTGGAACATTTCGGCGTGCCCTTGTCGATCCACACCATGCGGGGCGTGGGCTATCTGCTTAAGGACTAGCGGTCTGAACCATACAGATGAAACCCATTCCCTTTTCGCGTCACCCCGCGAAAGTAGGAATGGCTATTATTAAGCGCCAAATTCCTGGCACTAGATTTGTTCAGGACTAGATTTGCGCCGATGAACAGAGAGCCTTCGCTGTTGCGGCGGATCACCGTCCGTTTGGCGGTTGCCACGATGGCAGCCGGGCTTGTCGCATTTGGCTGGCTGTATCGCAAAGCAAGCCTGACGGCCACCGCCCTGCGCCACCAGACGTTGGTCGAGCAGGCGCAGGAAATCGGGCGCCATATCGTGGTCCACCCCGACGGCAGCGTCAGCGTGAACCTGCCCGCGGCGCTTGCTGAGGATTACGAGGAGTCCGACAGCCAATACCACTACACTGTCCGCGACGAGCGGGGAAACCTCATTCTGACCTCCGGGCACTTCGCGGGGGCGACGCGGCTGCCGGGTAATGCTCAATCGCGCCTCGACGATTATCGCTGGGATGGCCCGTCCCTCCGCTTGTTCGGCGCCGCCGTCAAGACGACGATTGCCGCCCGCACCTTCGAGACGCAGGTCGAGGAGATCGGTTCTCGCGACCAATACTTGACGGCTTCGGTCACCGACGAGTTTTTCACCGACGGCGGATGGCTCGGCGTGCCGCTTCTGATCGCGCTGCTCGCGGTCAGCGTGCTGACCGTGCGGCAAACCCTCGCGCCGCTCAGCCGGCTGTCGCGGCTGGCGTCGGAGATCGAGCCCGGCAGAACGAGCAACCGGCTGCCGGAGGATGGCGTGCCGCGGGAAATCATGCCGCTGGTGCGCGCGATGAATTTCGCCCTCGACCGCTTGGACCGAGGCTTTCTCCGACAGCGCGAGTTCACCGCAAACGCGGCGCATCAGCTGCGAACACCGCTCGCCGTGCTCCAGGCCAACATCGACACGCTGCCGGACCAGACGATCGCGCCCCGGCTGCAACGGGACCTCGATACGATGACCCGGATCGTCACCCAGCTGCTCCTCGCGGCGCGGCTCGAGGCGGCGACGATCGATTTTGACGAGCGGGTGGATTTGCGCGCGGTCGCGGTCGAGGCGGCGGCCGCGCTGGGGCCGCTGGCAATCGCCGCCGGCAAAAGCATCGAGGTCGACGAGCAGTTCCGGCCGGTGGTGGTGCGCGCCAATGCGTGGATGCTGGTCAACGCTCTGAACAACCTTATCGAGAATGCACTCTTGCAAACACGGCGCGGCCAGGCCGTGCGGGTCCAGGTCAGCGACGAACCGGCAATCGCGGTGATCGACGCCGGTCCCGGCGTGCCGCCAAACATGCGCGAGAAAATCTTCGAGCGCTTTTGGAGCGGCGACCGGGAAAAGGCCGGGGCCGGACTGGGCCTGGCCATCGTGCGGCGAATCATGCGCCTTCTCGACGGCTCGGTCTCGGTAACCGATGCGCCCGGCGGCGGAGCCGTCTTCACCTTGCACTTGCCCCAGCGCGGCCCAACCGGATGAACCCGACATAGAATCGGGCTCACCCTCGGCGAGCCGCTGGCGGCGAGCCGATGGGCCCGGCTTGCCGCAACGGCAATCGAACGACTTCAGAGATGCGGCCGAAGCAACCGGCGCCGATCGCGACTTTCGCTCGCGGCCGGTGGGCCCCATATTGGGGTCGGCACCAGAGGAGTAGCGAATGGCCGATCTCGCTGTCACCGACCAATTGTTTTTCGAGCGCACCGGCATGGACCCGGGCCGGGTCGAGGCGATCGTCGCCCGGGCGCTCGCCGGGATGGATGATGGCGAGCTCTATCTCGAATACAGCCAGTCGGAAAGCCTGGCGCTCGACGACGGCCGCATCAAGAGCGCGAGTTTCGATACGACCCAAGGGTTCGGGCTGCGCGCGGTCGCCGGCGAGGCGGCGGGCTATGCGCACGCGTCCGATTTGTCCGAGGCGGCGATCAGCCGGGCGGCGGCGACGGTGCGGGCAGTGGCGGCCGGCTATTCCGGGGTGATGGCGAGGCCGCCCTCGGGCACCAACCGCAGCCTCTACACCGATCAAAACCCGCTCGGGCTGGTCGATCTCGGCGCCAAGACGCGGCTTCTGGCCGAGGTCGACGCCTATGCGCGCAGCCGCGATCCGCGGGTGCGCCAGGTCATGGCCTCGCTCTCCGGGGTGTGGCAGGCGGTGCAGATCATCCGCGCCGACGGCAGGCGGGTCGCCGATATCCGGCCGCTGGTGCGCTTTGGCGTCGCGGTCGTGGTCGGCGATGGCGACCGGATGGAAACCGGCTCCTCGGGCGCCGGCGGCCGGCTCGCCTACGAGCGCTACCTCGATCCGGTGCACTGGAAGGAGCAGGTCGACGAGGCGTTGCGCCAGGCGCTCGTCAATCTCGGCGCGGTGCCGGCGCCGGCCGGCGAGATGACCGTCGTGCTCGGGCCGGGCTGGCCCGGGGTGATGTTGCACGAGGCCATCGGGCACGGGCTCGAAGGCGATTTCAACCGCAAGAAGACCTCGGCCTTTTCCGGCATGATCGGCCAGCGCGTCGCCACCAAGGGGGTGACGGTGGTCGATGACGGGACCCTGCCGGACCGGCGCGGCTCGCTGACCGTTGACGACGAAGGCACGCCGACCAACTGCACCACCCTGATCGAGGACGGCATCCTCAAGGGCTATATGCAGGATCGGATGAACGCCCGCCTGATCGGCGCTACCCCGACCGGCAATGGCCGGCGGCAGAGCTTTGCCCACGCGCCGATGCCGCGCATGACCAACACCTATATGCTGGCCGGCGACCGCGACCCGCAGGAGATCATCGCCTCGGTGCCGCGCGGCCTCTACGCGGTCAATTTCGGCGGCGGCCAGGTCGACATCACTTCGGGCAAGTTCGTGTTCTCGGCCTCGGAAGCCTATCTGATCGAGGACGGCAAGGTGGGCCCGGCGGTCAAGGGCGCCACCCTGATCGGCAACGGCCCTGACGCTTTGACCAAGGTCACGATGATCGGCAACGATCTCGGCCTCGACCATGGCATCGGCACCTGCGGCAAGGACGGTCAGAGCGTGCCGGTCGGGGTCGGCCAGCCGACCTTGCGCATGGATGGGTTGACCGTCGGCGGCACCAGCGCCTAACCGCCGGTCGCCGCCGCTGGCCGTTTGGAGCGGGGCCTCGACGACGCGACCGGCATCCTTGGCAGCCTCTGGGGGGAATATGCGGTGTTGCCGCGGCTGGCGGAGGCTGGCGTTGGCCGCAATCGTGGCCGCCCTGCCGGCCGGCCGCGCCGCGGCCTGCACCGATCTCGCCCGCGCGCCGTCCTCGCACTGGTCGTTGACCACCGAGCACGGCGTTTCCTGGCTGGTGACGCCGTGCGGCCAGCGCTTCTACAGCCTCGGCGTCAACGCACTCGACGGCGGCTACCCCTATCGCCGCAAGGACGGCAAGGTCTGGTACAGCTGGACCGCGTTCGACCCGAGCCGGGCGCAATGGGTTGACACCGCCCGAAGGCGGCTCGCGGCCTGGGGGTTCAACAGCGCCGGCGGCTGGTCGCTCTCACCGCAGATCTTGCGTTTGCCGACGATCATCGACCTCGAGCTCGGACGCCAGGCGCGCTTTCACTGGTTCGATCCGTTCGCGCCGGCGACCGCAACCCGGATGATGGCGCTCGCCCGCAAGCTCGTCGCTCCTTATCGCCACGATCCCTACCGGATCGGCTATTTCTCCGACAATGAAGTCGGCTGGTGGGCCGGCGCGTTGTTTGTTTATTATTCGATGCAGCCGGCCGGCTCGGCGACGAAACAGCGCTGGGTCGCGGCGCTGCGCCGGCATTACGCCGGCAGCTGGCAGGCCTTTATCGCCGATTTTGTGCCGCCGGCCGGCGTCGGCTCATGGGATCGGCTGCTCGCCGCCACCCAAATGACCCGGATGCGGCCGGGCGGCGAGGGGATTCATGCGGTGCGCGAATGGACCGGGATCGTCGCGCGCCATTATTACGCGCTCGCCGCCAAGGCGATCCACGCCGCCGACCCCGATGCGCTGTATTTCGGCGACCGGCTGCCGATCTACTACGACCCGGCGGCGGTGCGGGCGATGGCCCCCTATGTCGACGCGATCGCCACCAACTACAATGTCGACAGCAGCGACGGCTGGATCGCCCCCTATTATTTCGCGGGCTTGGAGAAATTGTCGGGCGGCAAGCCGGTGCTGGTCTCCGAATGGTTCTTTGCCGCCGACCACAACCGCACCGGCAACCGCAACAACGGTCATTTGATGACGGTCGAAACCCAGACCGAGCGCGCTACCGGTGCGGCGGCGGCGACCCTGAACTTTGCCGCGATCCCGGAAATCGTCGGCAGCCACTGGTTCCAATATTACGATCATCCCAAGGGCGGGCGCGCCGACGGCGAGGATTATGATTTCGGGCTGGTTGACATTAACGATCTTCCCTACCGCCGCCTGACCGCGGCGCTGGCGGTCGCCAACCGGCGCGCCTTCTCGATCCACCAGGTCTCCGCAGCGACGGCGTTGGCGCCGGCGGCGGCGGATTTTGTGGTGCCGCACGCCGCTGTGGCGTTGCGCGCGCGCTCCCTGTCCGACTGGCCGAAGCCGGCGAGCCTGCTGCCGGCTCTGACCCCGTCGCCGGGGGCGGTCGATTTCGGCGAGGCCTATCTGAGCTGGAGCCGGCGCGGGCTGCAGCTGGCGACGATCGGCCAGGATTATTATGACATGGATTTGTTGTCCTACAGCGGCCCGTTTCCGTTGGGCGAAGCCTACCGGCTCGAGCTCGGGGTCGATTTCGGCGCCGGCCCGCGCCGTTTCACGCTGTTTTTCATCCCGCCGCGCACCAAGATCCACGATTATCCGGAAATGGCGGCCGAGCTTTGCGCCGGGGCCGCGTCGCGGGCGATCGCTCAGGGCTGCACCCCGGTCGCCGGCGGCGACGCCGTCTATTTCGGCGCCGACCAGCCGCGCATCACCGCCGAGATGCGCATCCCGTGGGCCGCACTCGGGATCGGCGAGCCGGCCGCGGGCAGCGCACTGCGGGTCGAAATCGCCGTCACCGCCTGGGACCGGGATCGCTGGATGTCGCTCTCCGGCCGCGCTCCGGCAACGGCGATGGGCGATCCCGCCTTGTGGCGGCCGATGCGCCTCGGCAACAGCCGGCAGACCATCGAGAGCGGGCCGATCCTGGCCCGCGCACCCGATTGACGGCGGAAATTCAGCCGCCTGGCTGCATCATTCCCCCGGTGCGCAATCCTATGGCGAGGCGATAAATGGCGACAAATTTTCCCGACGGCTTCCTGTGGGGCGCATCGACCGCCGCCTACCAGATCGAGGGTGCGGTGCGCGAGGACGGCCGCGGCCCGTCGATCTGGGACACCTTCTGCCACCAGCCGGCCCGGATCCATGGCGGCGACACCGGCGATGTTGCCTGCGACCATTACCATCGCTGGCCGCAGGATGTGGCGCTGATCCGCGAACTCGGCCTCGGCGCCTACCGGCTGTCGATCTCGTGGCCGCGCATCCTGCCCGAGGGCCGGGGGGCGGCCAACGCCAAGGGGCTCGAATTCTACGACCGGCTGATCGACGGCATCCTGGAAGCCGGCGTCGAGCCCTGGGTCTGCCTCTACCATTGGGATCTGCCGCAGGCGCTCGAAGATCGCGGCGGCTGGCAGAATCGCGACACCGCGCACTGGTTTGCCGAATACGCGCATCTGGCGGTGCGCCGCCTCGGCGACCGGGTCAAGCATTGGGCGAGCTTCAACGAGCCCAACTGCGCCTCGATCAAAGGCTATGGCGACGGCGAGCACGCCCCCGGCATCCGCGGCCGGGCGAGCGCGCTCGCTGCGATCCATGTGATGAACCTCGCGCACGGGCGCGGCGTCGAGGCGATGCGCTCGGCCCGCCCCGACCTGCTGCTCGGCAACATCTACAATTTCCATCCCTATGAGCCGGCGAGCGAGCGCGAGGAGGACGAACTCGCCTGCCAGATGCTCGACGCGCTGTGGAACCGCGCATTCCCCGACCCGCAGATGCTCGGCCATTACCCCGAGCCGCTCGCCGCCCTGATGATCGAACCGCTGGTGCAGCAGGGCGATCTCGAGATCATCAAGCAGCCGCTCGATTACTTCGCCTTCAACCACTACACCCGCTCGCGGGTGCGCCGCGACCCGGACCATCCGTTCGAGGTGGGAACCTTGCCCCCCGAGCCCGGCGCGCCGGTCACCGACATGGGCTGGGAGATCGCGCCCGACGCCTTTCGCGCGGTCATGATCGAAGTGAAAGAGCGCTACAGCGGCGACCTCCCGGTCTACATCCTCGAAAACGGCGCCGCCTTTCCCGACCGGGTCGAGCCCGACGGGCATATCCGCGACGAGCAGCGCATCGGCTACCTGCGCGGCTATCTCGGCGCGGTGCAGGACGCGATCGCCGCCGGGGTCCCGGTCAAAGGCTATTTCGTCTGGTCATTGCTCGACAATTTCGAATGGACCCTCGGCTACAGCAAACGCTTTGGCTTGGTCCACGTCGATTACGAAACCCAGGAACGCCGCCCCAAAGATTCGTTCGAGTTCTACGCCGAACTCGCCCACGGCGCCGCACTCGACCGCGAATAGCCAAGCGGGGTGGCAGAATTACTCAAAGGTTAAAACTCAGATTTCAGGAATATTTGAAAAAACTTTACGTAATGGGCCTTATGCGGCTTTGACACCCCACCCCGGACGCGCAAGAAACACAACATGTAGATTTTTAGCGTTTCCGCCGTCGTTGGCGTTCTGGTGGAGGTGGTTCCGGGAGGGGCTTACCAAACACTCGCTTCCGGTGGTCGAAAATCTCGACATTGAGATCAGCGCGCGTGACGGAGGCGTGCGCTTCTTCGAAGATATCAAAGCCGCGCTCTTGCGTCACGCCGTTGATGGCTACGGTGAAACGCGGTGCTGGTACACCTTCTGCAAATCCACCGTCTTTCAGCACTTTCGTATCCATCCGCAGCGCTAAACCATTCCACATAATATATGGTGTGAAATGCGGTAGGTCAACCTCGAAACGGCGTCCCCCTTTAGGCGAAGCCTCTGCCCTCGTGCTTGAAGGACTCAAGAATATCTCGTGCTGCTGCGACCCTCTGCTCGGCGGCCAGTCGATACCATTTCACCGCTTCGGCGTCATCCAGTGGCACACGTCGACCCGTTCAGTATAGGCCCGCCAAATTAAATTGAGCGGGCGGCATAACCTTGTACAGCAGAACGGTAAAACCAGCTTGCGGCTTCCCAATAATCTTGCGGAACTCCCTCACCACTCTGATACATAACGCCAAGATTACATTGGCTTCCCGCGTGACCCTGCGCTGCGGCCAGCCGATACTACTTTATCGCCTCGGCGTAGTTCTGCTGGACGCCTTGCCCAACCTGGTACGTGTAGCCGAGCAACATTTGACTTTCTGCATGTCCTCGTTCAGCGGCCCGCCGAAGCCGCTCCCGTTTTGACAAGCCAAACATACGAACTTCCTCCCTGAATGGGTTGACGCAAAGCTTGCGGCGACTGGTAAGCCTCCGTCAAAAGCATGATTTTCCAGAAAAGCGGTTCTGCGTCATTCGACCCTGCCCCGGCGTTGCAGAATTCAAGACTTTCGGGAAGTCCTGTTGGGCTAACAGCGTCAGGGGTTTAGAGTTTGCAGAAGATATGGCCGAAAGTGGCGCGGCTGCGGGTGGAGCCCAAGGAACCCCACCGACCGGGGCGTAGGCGGTGGGTTCTGCGCCCGCTGTACCCCCCGATCATCGAAGGACGGGCTCCTCACCCGCAGTGGAGACTTCAGCGGCCGGGTCCGCTCACCGCTGCGGCACCTTGGGCTGGCAGAACAGCTCGCGCAGGCGGGTCTTCATGATCTTGCCGGTGGCGGTGTGCGGCATCTCGTCGATCGTGACAATCTCGCCGGGCAGCATCCATTTGGGGAATTGATCGGCGAGAAGTGCGATCAGCGCTTCCGGTTCGAGGCGGCAGCCGGGCCGCGGCATCACGATCAGGAGCGGGCGCTCGCCCCAGCGCGGGTCGGGGATGGCGATGACCGCGGCCTCGGCGACGTGCTCGTGCGCGATCGCGGCGTTTTCGAGATCGATGGAGCTGATCCATTCGCCGCCTGACTTGATCACGTCCTTCTTGCGGTCGGTGATCTGCATGTAGCCGTCAGTGTCGATCGTCGCCATGTCGCCGGTGTGGAACCAGCCGTCGGGCTCGACCGCCGTGGCGCTTGCGGCCTCGTCGGCGTAATAGCCGCTGACGATCCACGCGCCGCGCACCAAGAGCTCGCCCATCGACTTGCCGTCATGCGGCAGCGCGCGCCCCTCGTCGTCGACAATCTTCATCTCGACGCCAAAAACCGGCCGTCCCTGCTTGGTCTTGACCGCGGTCTGCGCCTGCGGGTCGAGCGCGCGGTGTTTTGCTTTCAGCGCCGCGGTCGTGCCGAGCGGGCTCATCTCGGTCATCCCCCAGCCCTGGCGCACGTCGATGCCGTGGCGGGCAAAGGCCTCGACCATCGAGGGCGGCACCGCCGAGCCGCCTGAGAGAACCCGGTGCAGGGTCGAGCAGCGCGCATCCGACGCCGAAAGATGGGCTTCGAAGCCGAGCCACACCGTGGGCACGCCAAGGGCGTAGGTGACCCCCTCGGCCTCGAACAGCTCGTAGAGGCTCTCGCCGTCGACGCGCGGCCCCGGCAACACCAGCTTCGCCCCGTTCATCGGCGCGGCATAGGGAATGCCCCAGCCGCAGGCGTGGAACAGCGGCACCACCGGGCAGACCACGTCCTCGGCCGAGATCGAGATCGCGTCGGGGAGCGAAATGCCGAACGCGTGCAGCACGGTTGAGCGGTGGCTGTAGAGCACCCCCTTCGGATTCCCGGTGGTGCCCGAGGTGTAGCAGAGCGCGGCGGCGGTGCGCTCGTCGAACTCGGGCCAGGCGAAATCGGCGCTCTCGGCCGCCACCAGCTCTTCATAGGAAACGGTCTGAGGCAATCCGGTCGGCGGCGGCGTCTCAGCATTGATCATCGGCACGATGCGGCAACCAGCCGGGAAGTAGGGCGCGAGCCGCTCGACCAGCGGCAGAAAGCTCGTGTCGACAAACAGCAGCCGGTCGGCGGCGTGATTGACGATGTAGACAATCTGCTCGTCGAACAGCCGCGGGTTGATCGTGTGGCAGACCGCGCCGATGCCGGAGATCGCGTAGTAAAGCTCGACATGGCGATAGGTGTTCCAGGCCAGCGTGCCGACCCGGTCGCCGGGCGCGATGCCGAGACGGACGAGGGCGCGGGCGAGCTGCTTCGCACGGCGCTCGGCCGCGGCGTAGGTGTAGCGATGGATCGGCCCTTCGACGCTGCGCGAGGCGATCTCGACGGCACCGTGATAGGCCGCCGCATGGGTGATGATCGACGAAATCAACAGCGGCCGGTCCGACATCAATCCCAGCATCGCTTCCTCCCGGGCTTGCAAGGCGATTCGGCGTTTGTGCGACTTGGTATGGCAAACTCGCCCCGCGGTAAACTGCCAGATCTTTTCGGCGGCCCCAGAAAGCCGTGCCGGGAGCGCCATGGACGGGTCGAGCCTGGCTGGCTATATCGGCTCCGTTCCGTTTGTGTTTTAGTTTCGGCCATGCACGACATCAGATGGGTCCGCGAGCATCCGACGCAATTCGATCGTGGCCTCGCCCGTCGCGGCCTGCCGCCGCGCGGCGAAGAGGTGCTGGCGCTTGATCGCGCCTGGCGCGCCGCCGAGACCCGCGCGCAGGAAGCGCAGGCCCGGCGCAACCGCATCGCCCGCGACATCGGCGCTGCCAAAAAGCGCGGCGACGATGTGGCGCCGCTGCTGCGCCAAGTCGCCGCCGACAAGGAGGCCGAGAGCACCTCCGCCGCCGAGGCGGCGCGGCTGCGCGGCGAGATCGACGAGATCCTGGCCGGGCTGCCGAACCTGCCGGCTGAGGATGTCCCGGACGGCGCCGACGAGACCGCGAACCTGCTGGTGCGGCGCGAGGGCGAGCCGCCACGGTTCAATTTCGCGCCGCTGCCGCACGAGGCCATCGGCGAGCGGCTCGGCCTGATGGATTTCGCCCGCGCCGGCAGACTTTCGGGTTCGCGGTTCGTCGTGTTGCGGGGGGACCTGGCGCGGCTGGAGCGGGCCCTCGCACAATTCATGCTTGACCTGCACACGCGGGAATTCGACTACGAGGAAATCTCGCCGCCGCTTCTGGTGCGCGACGCCGCCGTGTTTGGCACCGGGCAATTGCCGAAAGCTGCCGAAGACATGTTCCGCACCACCGACAGCTACTGGTTGATCCCGACCGCCGAGGTGCCGCTGACCAACCTCGTTGCCGACGAAATTCTCGACGAAAGCGCGCTGCCGCTGCGGTTCACTGCCAGCACGCCGTCGTTTCGCTCGGAGGCCGGGGCGGCCGGCAAGGATACCCGCGGCATGATCCGCCAGCACCAGTTTACCAAGGTCGAGCTGGTTTCGGTGACAACGCCGGAGCAGTCGGCGGCCGAGCACGAGCGCATGACCCGATGCGCCGAGGAGGTGCTGAAACGGCTCGGTCTCGCCTATCGAGTCATGCTGCTGTCGGCCGGCGACATGGGGTTTTCCGCGCGGAAGACCTACGACCTCGAAGTGTGGCTGCCGGGGCAGGGGGCTTATCGCGAGATTTCAAGCTGCTCGAATTGCGGCGCGTTCCAGGCGCAACGGATGAGGGCGCGCTATCGCCCGGCCGAAGCCAAGGGGACCCGGCCGGTGCACACCCTGAACGGCTCGGGCCTGGCGGTCGGCCGCACCCTGATTGCGGTCCTCGAAAACTACCAGCACGAGGACGGCACAGTGTCGATCCCGGCCGGCTTGCAGCCCTATATGGGCGGGCAGAGCTTGATCGAGCGGCATGGCTGAGCCCTGGATCGCCGACCCCGGGCTTGGCGTCGGCCTGCTGCAGAGAAAGCTGCGGCTCCTGATAGAGCTGCGGCGAGCCGGGATCGGTGACACGCGGGTGTTGGGGGCGATCGAAAAGACCCCGCGAGAAAAATTCGTGCCGGCGGCCTTTGCCGACCGCGCCTATGAGAACGTCGCCCTGCCGATCGATGACGGGCAGACCATCAGCCAGCCCTATGTGGTGGCGCTGATGACCGAGGCGCTGCTGGTTGGTGATCGACACAACGTCGTCGAGATCGGCACCGGCTCGGGCTATCAGACCGCGATCCTGGCGCGCCTCGCCCGCCGGGTGTTTTCGATCGAGCGCCATCGCGGGTTGCTGCGCGCGGCCGAGCGCCGCCTCGACGAATTGCGGCTGCGCAACATCGTCTGCCGATTCGGCGACGGCACGAAGGGCTGGCCCGAGCAGCTGCCCTATGAGCGGGTCATCGTCACCGCCGCGGCGCCGCAAATTCCGGCCGCCCTGGTCGATGGGCTGGCCCCGGGCGGGTTGCTGGTAGCGCCAATCGGGGCAGATCATCGCGACCAGCAGCTGGTGCGCATCCGCCGCAACGATTACGGGTTTGCCACCGAGGAATTGGCCCTGGTGCGGTTCGTGCCGCTGGTCAGCGGGCTGCCGCGGCAGCGCATGGCCCCACAGGGTTGACAGGTTCCGGCGATCGGGACCAAGGATCGGCATGGCTTGTGCGTCGGCGGCGCGCAAGGGGGGAAAGATGGCAAAAGGCAATATCGCAGGGTGCCGTGCGGGGGGCGCGCTCTCGATTGTTTTGCTGGTACTGCTGCTCGCCGGGTGCGGTTCCCGCTTCGGCGGCCCGGCGCCGGTGGTCAACGGCGGACCGCCCGCAGCGCCGATTGCCGGGGAGATGGTCATCGAGCCGGGCCAGACCCTGTCGGGGATCGCACGCCATTATCACGTGCCGATGCAGGCGATCGCCGAGGCAAATCATCTGTCGCCGCCCTATCGCATTCTCGCCGGCTCCACCCTGCTCATTCCGGGCGCGGGCGGCGGGTTGGCCGGGGCGTCCGCGGGGCACGTCGCCATGGCGCCCGCGGCTCCGGTGACGATGCCGCCAATTTCGCCGCCGCCATATTCGCCGTCGCCAGTTTCGCCCCCGCCATATTCGCCGCCCCGATCGGCGCCGCTGCCGCCGCCAGCAGCCAACCCCTCGCCGACCCCGGACCGTGCCGCCGGTCGGCCGATCCCACTCGATCATTCGGCGCCGACCGCCCCTGCGGCGACCCTGACGCCGCCGCCCGCCGGACCAGCAGGCAGCACGGCGAACGCACCGCCGCCCGAACCGCACTCCGCTCCCGGCGCGATGGCTGCGGCCGAGCCGCCGCCCGCCTTGCCTCCGGTCCCGAAATCCGCAGCGCCGCGCGGCGGCACGTTTCTATGGCCGGTTCGCGGCCACGTGCTGGAGAATTTCGGCGCCGGGCCGGACGGTACCCACAATGACGGGATCAACATCGCCGCGCCCCGGGGAGCGCCGGTACAGGCGACCAACGCCGGGGTCGTCGCCTATGCCGGAAACGAACTGCGCGGCTATGGCAACCTGATCCTGATCAAGCACCCGAACGGGTGGATCTCGGCCTATGCCCATTTGGATCTGATCCTGGTCAGGACCGGGCAGAAGGTGGTCCGCGGCCAGGTCATCGCCCGGGTCGGCTCGACCGGCAACGTCAGCGCGCCGCAATTGCATTTCGAGCTACGCCGCGGCAAGCATCCAGTCGATCCGCGCGACTATCTGACGCCATTGCCGAGTGCGGCGTCCGGGCCGGCGCATGCGGGCTGAGGCTAGGGTTCCCGCCAGGGCTGCAGTCCTCGCCGGGGCGCCGATCAGGCGAGCGGCTTGCCGAGGCGACCGGCGAGGTCCTGGATGAACTGCCAGGCGACCCGGCCCGAGCGTGCGCCGCGAGTGATCGACCATTCATTGGCTTCGGCCGCGAGTTGCTCGTCCGGCAGTTCCAGCCCGTAGCGCTCGGCGTAGCCGCGCACGATCGCCTGATAGGTGTCCTGGTCGACATTGTGAAAGCCGAGCCACAGGCCGAAGCGGTCCGACAGGGAGACCTGCTCCTCGACCGCCTCGGCGGGGTTGACCGCGGTCGAGCGCTCGTTGTCGATCATCTCGCGCGGCATCAGATGGCGACGGTTGGAGGTAGCGTAAAGGACGACATTGGCGGGCCTCCCCTCAATGCCGCCCTCGAGCACCGCCTTCAGGGATTTGAAGCTGGTGTCGTTTCGGTCGAAGGAGAGATCGTCGCAGAACAGCAGACAGCGGCGCGCGCAGGGCCGCACCAAGGATAGAAGATGCGGCAGGCTTGGGATGTCCTCGCGATGGATTTCGACGAGTGCTAGGGCGTGCGGGCATTCGCTGTTGACCGCGGCATGCGCCGCTTTGACGAGCGAGCTCTTGCCGGTGCCGCGCGCGCCCCACAGCAAAACGTTGTTGGCCGGCAGCCCGGCGGCGAAACGCCGCGTGTTGTCGAGCAGGATGTCGCGAACCCGGTCGATCCCGCGCAGCAGCCCGATCTCGATGCGGCTGACCACGCCGACCGGTTCGAGCCACCCCGGGTCGGCATGCCACACAAACGCATCGGCGAGGTCGAGATCGACCGGCGGGGCCGGCGCTGGGGCCAGGCGCTCGAGCGCGTCGGCGATGCGGCGCAGCATCGGCAGCAAATCGGGATCGGTCATCGGGCTCGGCAACCATCCGGGCGGAGGGGAGGAAACGGCCGCGGACGCTATCACGGCGCGCCGGTCTCGGGGAATGCGCGCAATCCCGGCCATTGCTCTTTAACCAGGCATCGCGTACCACTCCCGCTGCCGCGCGGCCGACGAGTTTGCCAGCGCCGGCGGGCGCGCCTCCTCGCGACGACAGGGCGCATGATCTCGAGGCTCGATGCCGATGCTGATCTCCACCGCCTATGCCCAGGGAACCGGCTTGTCGGGCCTGTTGGGCAATCAGAGCACCCTGATCCAGTTTCTGCCGCTGGTGCTGATCTTTGTCGTGTTCTATTTTTTGCTGATCCGCCCGCAACAGCGCAAGGCCAAGGAGCATCGGGCGACGCTCAACGCGCTGCGGCGCGGCGACCGGGTGGTGACCGGCGGCGGGATCATTGGCACCGTGGTGCGCGCCGACAGCCCCGACGAGGTGGTTGTCGACATCGCCGAGGGGGTGCGGGTGCGCGCCGTGCGCAGCACGATCACCAGCGTTCTGGCCAAGCCCGATCCGGCTGCCGCGCGCGAGGCGGCGAGGCAAAAGGAGCAGGCGCGGGCCAAGGTCGACACCAAGGAGTAAGCGGCGGCACGCCGGAGCCCGGGGGTTGTCGACCGGAAAAATGATCTTCGCCTCCGCCTTGGTTTCGCCGCGGGCCGCCGGCCGATAAACGGGCCAAAAAATCGCCGCAAATGGAGTATTGCAGTGCAGCAACGAAGAGCAATATTGGCCGCCGCGCTGGCCGCGCTGGCCTACCCGATTGGCCGGGCTCTGGGTCAGCCGGCGCCCTCGGGAGCTCCACCGGTGTCGCCACCGACCGGCCCGCCGCCTTCGGCGGGACCGACTTCGCCCCCGTCTGGCGCCCCCCCGTCCGGTGGCCCGTCACCATCCGGTCCGACACCATCCGGTCCGTCGCCATCCGGCCAGCCCTCATCCGGCCCGTCGCCGCATCACCGCCCGCCACACCATCGCCCCGCGGAGCCGCCGCCGCGCCATGAGGTCCGGCCGCCGCACCCGCACGGGCACTACCACTGGCATTGGCTGCCGGGGCATTGGCGGTGGACCGGCCATCGCTGGGAGTGGGTGCCGGGCAGATGGCGGCATTGACCCGCAGCCGGCGGCATCGGCCTGGACGCGCGCTCGGCCGCTAACCCCGGACCCCCGGTAACCCTGGAACCGCCGGAATGCTGTATTTCGCGAATTGGAAGATCCTGCTGATCTGCGCGATCTGCGCCCTCGGCGTGCTGTTGTCGGCGCCGAACCTGTTCAGTCCGTCCTTGCTGGCGCAGGTGCCGGACGTGGTGCCGCACAAGCAGGTGGCGCTCGGGCTCGACCTGCGCGGCGGGTCTTATCTGCTGCTCCGGGTCGATGTCGCAGCGGCGCAGCGCGAGCGGTTGAATTCGATCATCGACAACGTCAGGAACGCGCTGCTCGACGCCAATATCGGCTATACCGGCCTCGCGGTAAAAAACGATGCGATCGAGTTCACGGTCCGCGACCCCGGCCGGATCGACGATGCGCGCCAGGCATTGGCCAAGATCGACCCGGACCTGACCGTGGTAATCACCCCGGCCGGGGCGGGCCGGGTCGCTTTCAGCACCGCTGCGACCGATCAAAAACGCCAGCTCGCCGTCGATCAGTCGATCGAGATCATTCGCCGCCGCATCGACGAGACCGGGATCAAGGAGCCGACCATCGAGCGGGAAGGCCAGGACCGGATCCTGGTTCAATTGCCCGGCATCTCCGACCCCGAGCATGTCAAGGAGTTGCTAGGGCGCACCGCCAAGCTGACCTTTCAGCTGGTCGACACCGGGGTCTCGCTCGACGAGGCGCGCAATGGCCGGCTGCCGATCGGCGATGAAATTTTGCCGGCCGAGGAGGGCAAGGCCGCGCGCGTCGGACCGGATGCCTACGTCGTCAAGAAGCGGGTGATGGTCGGCGGCGACACCTTGGTCGATGCTCAGCCTACCTTCCAAGGCAACGAGCCGGTCGTCAGCTTCCGCTTCGACGCTGAAGGCGCGCGGCGCTTTGCCGACGCCACCCGCGATAATGTGGGCAAGCCGTTCGCGATCGTGCTCGACAACAAGGTGATCAGCGCGCCGGTGATCCGCGAGCCGATCCTCGGCGGCAGCGGGGTGATCTCCGGCAGCTTTACCGTGGAGTTGGCGAGCGATCTCGCGCTGCTGCTGCGCGCCGGGGCGTTGCCGGCGCCGATCACGATCCTCGAGGAGCGCACCGTCGGCCCGAGCCTCGGCGCCGATTCGATCCACGCCGGCGCGCTTGCCTGCATCGTCGGGGTGGCGCTGGTCGTCGTCTTCATGGTTCTGTTCTACGGCCTGTTCGGCGTGTTCGCGGATATTGCGCTGTTTTTCAATCTGTGCCTGATGCTCGGCAGCCTATCTCTGCTCGGCGCCACGCTGACCCTGCCCGGGATCGCCGGCATTGCCTTGACCATGGGCATGGCCGTCGACGCGAACGTATTGATCTACGAGCGCATCCGCGAGGAGGTCCGGGCCGGGCGAACCTTGATTTCATCGCTCGACGCCGGCTTCAAGCGCGCTTTTGGCACGATCGTCGATAGCCATGTGACGACGCTGGTCGCCGGCGCCTTGATGTTCTGGCTCGGCTCGGGGCCGGTCAAGGGCTTTGCCGTGACCCTCAGCATTGGCGTCCTGACCTCGCTGTTCTCCGCGATCCTGGTGACCCGGCTGCTGATCGTGACCTGGGTGCGGCGATGGAAGCCAAAGGTGATTCCGATCTGAGCCGGGAGCACTTTGACCCCAGCGGCGTTGCCGGTCGCCAACCGAGCGTCTCGCCCATCGTCAACCGCGTTTTTGGATAGGCCGCTAGATCTTGTTCAGACCGCTGATCGTCATCCGGCACACGCCGAAAATCGACTTTATGAAATGGCACAAATTCGGCTTTGCCTTTTCGGCGGTGCTGATGCTTGCCTCGATCGTGCTGTTCGTGACCGTCGGGCTGAATTACGGCATCGATTTCGTCGGCGGCACGCAGATGCAGGTACGCTCGACGACGGGCCCGGCCAATCTCGCCCTGATGCGGCAAAAGCTCGACGCGCTGCATATCGGCGATGTCTCGTTGCAGGGCTTCGGCCCGCCGACCGACGTGCTGATCCGCTTGCCGCGCCAGCCCGGCGGCGACGCCGCCCAGGAGCAGGCGGTCAAACTTGCCCGCAAGGCGCTGGGGCCCGGCATCGACTATCGCGGGATCGAGGTGGTCGGGCCGACAGTCGGCGGCGAGCTGATCCGGGCCGGGGTCACCGCGACGATCCTCGCCTTGCTGGCGATCGCACTTTATATCGGCTTTCGCTTCGAGTGGCAGTTCGGCGTCGGCGGGATGATCTCGACCCTGCACGACGTGATCACCACGGTCGGCCTATTCGCGCTGTTCCATCTCGAATTCAATCTGACGACCCTGGCGGCGATCCTCACCGTCGCCGGCTACTCGGTCAACGATACCGTGGTGATTTACGACCGCATCCGAGAATCGATGCGCAAATACCGCACCATGCCGTTTCGCGACCTGATCAACCTCGCCTTGAACGAGACCCTGTCGCGCACGATCCTGACGGTCAGCACCGTGGCGCTGGCGGTGCTGTCCTTGCTTTTCCTCGGCGGCGAGGTCTTGCGCGGGTTCAGCATCGCGATGTTGTGGGGGGTGGTGATCGGCACCTATTCCTCGCTGTTCATCGCCGCCCCGATCCTGGCCTATGTGCGGCCGAACCGCGCCGCCGTCGCCCGCTCGGGCGAGGCCGCCAAGGCGCCGGTCTCGCGCACGCGATAGCCTTAGGGCGATGACGATCTGAGCAGCGACAATGGATCTGACCCAGATCGTCCCCGCCGGGCGGCAAATCATCGAGCGCTATGCGGCGAGCGGATTTCGCGTCAGTGGTGCGATCTGGCTCGGGCCGGTGCTGGTGTTCCCGGATCTGACCCTGCCATGGAGCGCCGCCGAGGCCGCCGCGGTCGATTGGCAAAGCCTGGCGCCGGTGGTCGAGCACGGCGGCGTGCAGATCCTGTTGCTCGGCCTCGGCAAAGAGGGTGGAACCGTGGCCGGCGAGTTGCGCGCCCGGCTGCGCGCGGTCGGGATCACCCCCGAGCCGATGGATACCGGCGCGGCCTGCCGCACCTATAACGTGCTGGCCGGCGAGGACCGCCGCGTCGCGGCAGCACTGATTCCGCTCTGAAATTCGGGCCTGGCCGGCTCAGACCGGTCCCCGCCTCCCGCCGAGCGGAACAATTCAAACGGCCTGCCGTTATCTCAGCAACCGTCACAACCGGACTGAGTGACATGGCTAGATATCCGCGCGTTCTGACCGCGGCCTTGATCGGGAGCCTCGCGATTGCCACGGCCGCCAATGCCGAAGACTGGCACCACGGCGGGGGCGGCGATTGGCATGGCGGGTATAACCGCGGTGGGGCTGCTGGTGCCGCCATCGCCGGCGGCATCATCGGCCTCGGCCTCGGTGCGGCAATCGCCTCTTCGAACGGCTACTACCCCTACAACGGCTATTACGCCGCTCCGCCGCCGGTCTATTACGGCGCGCCGTCGCCCTATTACTACTCGGCGCCGCCACCCGTTTACTATGGCTATTGAGCGCTGCGCGGCCGTCGCGCCGCAGACACATGTCCAACCTTAGGGAATGATTTGATGAGAACCATTCGGTCGACCTATTTCGCTTCCGTGGCGATCGTGGGCTTGTTGGCGCTTCCAGCTGCGGCCCTGGCGCAGAACGCCCAGTCCGCCGCCCCCGCCGTTCCGCCGGCCCCCGCGGCCGCTTCGCCGATGAGCTCGCATCCGGTTCCGGGCCAGACCATGGCGCAGCGGGTCGAAGCCCATATCCGGGAATTGCACGCCCAGTTGCGTATCACCCCAGCCGAGACGCCCCAATGGGACCAATTTGCTACGGTCATGCGCGATAACGCCCGCGACATGGATCGGGCGTTCACGCAGCGCGCCGAACAGTATCCGACGATGACCGCGGTGCAGAACATGCAGTCCTACGAGCAGATTGCCGAGGCCCATACCGACCATCTGCAAAAGCTCGTGCCGGCTTTCCAGAACCTTTACAATGTAATGCCGCCGGCCCAGAAGCAACTCGCCGACCAGCTATTCCGCGCCAACGCCGAACAGCATGCGCAAAAGCGGATGCAAACCGGCAGCAGCCGATAGATAGATCGACCGACCGGGGCCCGCCGGAGTGGGGCTTCCGGCGCGGGCGCTGACGGCGAATTCGGCTGCAACGGCCGGCATCGGTCGCCCTTTTAGCTGGGGGAAGGCGCATGCGCGGCGTGGAGGATGCCGTGGTAGGAGATCGAGCTCGCCCGTCTGACGCCGGCGCATTATCTCGGATGCTGCTAGACCCGTCTCCCCTCCGCGCGCGCGTGGGAGGGGAGCGCAGATCGCGCCTGGCACATGGGGCTAGGCTACTGGCCGTCTCCCCTCCGCGCGTGCCGGGGAGGGGAGCGGCTATTCGGAAGATGCAGAGTACTGAGGTTAGCCGGCCTTGGCCAGGTTCTGGGCGGCGAAATCCCAATTCACCAGATGGTCGAGAAAGGCCTGGACGAAATCGGGCCGGCGGTTCTGGTAGTCGAGGTAGTAGGCGTGTTCCCACACGTCGCAGGTCAATAGCGCGGTCTGGCCTTCGGCCAGCGGGTCGACCGCGTTCGGGGTGCCGATGATCTTCAATTGCCCCTTGTCGGCGACAAGCCAGGCCCAGCCGCTGCCGAACTGGCCGGCGGCGGTTGCCTTGAACTGTTCCTTGAATTTGTCGAGCCCGCCGCAATCGCGGGTAATCGCCGCGGCGAGGTTGCCGGCGGGCGTGCCGCCGCCATGCGGCTTCATCGAGTTCCAGAAAAACGTGTGATTCCATACCTGAGCGGCATTGTTGAATACGCCGGTCTTGGCCGTGTCCTTGTAGCTCCCCTTGATCAGCTCCTCTAGGGACTGGCGCTCCATCGGCGAGCCCTTGATCAAATTGTTGAGGTTTGTGACATAGGCCTGATGATGCTTGCCGTGATGGAAATCCAAAGTCTGCGCCGACATATGCGGCTCGAGCGCGTTTTTCGGGTAGGGCAGGGGCGGCAGTTCAAAAGCCATGGCGACCATCCCGGGTTATGTGGAAACAGGGGTTCTGCTGAGATAGGGGCTTCTGTTGAGACAAGAGCCTGGTCGAGAAACGTCCGTTCGCAATCACCGTTCCAGCGGCCCGCGGCATCTGTCAGGGGCGGCGGCGGTGGTTCGCCGCTACGACCGTGACCGGTTTCAGACCGCGCTATTTGCGCCGGCCGCGCACCGCGGGGCGCTGCTCGCGCTTTACGCCTTCAATTACGAGATTGCAAGGGTGCGCGAGGCGGTCACCGAGCCGGTTATAGGCCAAATCCGGCTTCAATGGTGGCGCGAGAACATCGCCGCCGCTTATCGAGACGGGGCGGCCCGCCATCACCCGATCGCGGAGACGCTGACCGCGGCGATCCGCGAGAGGGGGTTGACCCGCGGCCATTTCGAGCGGCTGATCGACGCGCGCGAGGCGGCCGATTTCGCCGACGAACCGCCGGCCAGTCTGGCCGCTCTCGAAGATTATGCCGAGGCTACCTCATCCACCCTGATCGCGCTCGCACTGGAAGTGCTGGGGGTGCGCGATGCTGCCGCGGCGGAGGCCGGGCGTCACATTGGCATCGCTTATGCGTTCGGTGGGCTGTTGCGCGCCTTGCCGCACCTCTGTGCAGTGGGGCGGTCAGTGATCCCGCTCGACATCGCCGCGCGCCTCAGCCTCGATCCGCGCGATCGTCCGGCGGGCCCGGGCAGCCGCGCGCTGCGCGCCGCCGTTGCCGAGATCGCCGCCGCCGCATCGGAACATCTGCGGGCGGCGCACGGCCAGCGACGCGTTAGCTCTGCCGCACTTCCAGCGCTGCTGCCGGCGGTTATCGCCGCGCGTTCGTTGGGCCGGCTGAAGCGCGCTGCTTACGACCCTTTCGACCCGGCGCTGGCCCGGCCTGATCCGTTGCAGAGCTGGCGGCTGGCGACTGCGGCGCTGCGCCACCGGCTGCGCCGCCGCGCGATCTAGCGGGCATCCAGGGGCGGGGCCGGCGGGGCCGGGCGGAACCGAACAGCGCCTGCGTCCGCGTGGCTCATCGCGCCGGGGCCCGCGCCGATGCCGCCTCGAGGCCGCCGGAGCTGCGCCAGCGGCGGTTCAGATAGTCGACCCGCGCCGCGTTGATACCGGCGAGCCTGGCGTCGATGTTCTGCGCGGTCAACTGGCTCCCGAAGCCTTTGGCGCCGCCGAAAATCCGAGCCAGGATGCGATCGCCGAGCGCACTCTTGTAATGAGCCGATTCCCAATACCATTGCATTTTGGTGTGGCGGTCGCCTGGCGGCGGCACGGGCTCGGTGGTGAACCGGTCGTACTCGGCGAAATCATAAAGTGGCATGTCGGCCGACAGCAGCCGATTTTCGCTGTCGACGACCCGCACCAGGGCGCGCTTCCATGCGTCGAAGCTCGGCCACAGCCCGACCCGATGCAACATTTCCAGATAGTCGGCATGATAGGGGTGGATGTAGAGGATCAGCCGGATCTTGTGTCGCGCCGCCAGCACCATGATCCGCCGCAAATACCGAAAGCTCGAATACTGGTACGGATCGGCGAAGCTAGGGTGCGGGAGCCGGCTGTATTCGGCTTGATAGAGGGCCGCCTTCTGGGCAAACAGCTCGTGATAGCCCGAGCGCGCGACAAAGGTGCGGTATGGGTGGAGCGGGTTGAAGCCCTGGGGCGTCATGGTTCCGCTGGTCGACGGGTTCTGGTCGAGCAGAGTTGCGATGCTGTCATATACGGCGCTGATGGTCAGGGTGGTGGCGAGACGGTCGCGCCAGATCTGCATTGCCCGCTGCGGGTTGGGCCGGCCCTCGCGATCGACGAGCAGACGGCGGGCATCGGCGCCGGGCGGCGGCCGGTGGGTTCCGGGCGGCGTCGGATTTTGCAGGAAATCGAGGATGTCCACGCCAAGGAGGACAGTGTCGGGGATGCGTACCGCGATCGCTTCGCGCAGCATCGCGAGCACGGTCGGCAGGCCCCTTCCATCCTCCGCGGCGTCGAACACCGGCTCGGCATCGTGCGGCCATTCACGGCTCTCGGGATCGATCCCGATCTCGACCCGCGAATTACCGAGCAGCAGGGTGCGCGGCTCCACCCGTTCGAGTTGATAGGTCTTGGCGATCCCGGTTTGCTGATCGATCCGCGGCTTCAACGCGGTCCAGCCGGACATGACCGGCGTGCCGTACATCCGGTAGGGGTCGACCCAGACGGTGAGCGCGACGGTCGCCAGCGCGAGGGCCAAGGCGGTAGCACCGACCCCGGCGAGAAAACCGACTGGCCGCATCCCTCAGAACTGCCAGTAAAGGAATTCGCTGACCCGGGTGATCGCGGTGATGCCGAAAAAGGCGAGCGTGCCGACCATCATCGCCCAGCCGGGACCCGGCGCCCAGCGCAGGCGCAGCAGCCGCGGGCCGGCGGGGCCCGGCACTGCCGCACCGCGCCCGTCGACCGCTTCGAGCACCGGCTGGTAGCTGGCCAGCAGTTCCTGCGTGGTCGGCGCGAAAAAGGCGATGCCGAGCAGGGCGGCGACCCACAGGTAAGTTTCGACGAGCGCCGATCCGGAGGATTGCCCGTAAGTGATGCCAAGGGCGGCAATGAGCCCTCGGAACGGCTCCAGCGCGAAGGCGAGCCCGGCTGGGATCACGGCGCCGTGCCGGCCGATCATTCCGCCCAATATATCGCCGGCGACGGCCATATTCGGCGCGCGAAACAGAACCCAGCCGACCAGCACCGCGAGAAAGGTCAAGACGAAGCCGAACGCAGCACCGGCCCGCGAGCGGCGAAAGCTGCCGAGGGTGGAGCTTCGTGCGCTGAGCGCGATCCAGCCATGATTGATTATCAAATAGAGGCCGTGCAGCCCGCCCCATAGCACGAAGGTCCAGTTGGCGCCGTGCCACAGCCCGCCGAGCAGCATCGTGATCATCAGATTGGCATAGCGCCGCGCCTTGCCGCGCCGGTTGCCGCCGAGCCCGATATAGAGATAGTCGCGCAGAAACCGCGACAAGGTCATATGCCAGCGGCGCCAGAACTCGATGATGCTGGTCGATTTGTACGGGGAGAAGAAATTCATCGGAAAGCGGATGCCAAAGCAGCGCGCCGCGCCGATCGCCATGTCGGAATAACCGGAGAAGTCGAAATAGAGCTGGCAGGCATAGGCCGCAGCGCCGCCCCAGGCCAGCAACAAATCGACCGGGCGGCCGTGCGCGGCGTCGGCGAAAGCGGCGGTCGCATAGGGCGCGATGCCGTCGGCGAGGATGGTCTTCTTGACCAGCCCGATGATGAAGATGGTCAGCCCGACCGCGAGGTCCTCGGCGGTCGATGGCCCCCCGCGGACGCGGGTCAGCTGCGGCCTGATTTCGTGAAACCGAAGAATCGGGCCGGCGACAAGCCGCGGAAAGAACGTCACGAAAACGGAATATTCCAGCAAGTCTGGAGCCACGGCTTCGCCCCGACGCACATCGACCAGAAAACCAATCTGCTCAAAGGTGAAAAAGGAAATGCCGAGAGGCAGGATGATGGCCTCGAGCGTGTAGTCGGTGCCAGTGACGAAATTAAAGTTGTCGACAAAGAAATGCGCATATTTGAAGATCGCGATGCTGAGCAGGTCGGCGGCGATGGCGCCGGCGAGGATGATGCCGGCCGCGGCCTCTCGGCGCCGCGCGGTGCATTCCGAGATCGCCCGGCCCGCGGCAAAATTGACGAAGACCGAACCGAGCAGCAGCGGCACGAAGCGTACATCCCACGACGCGTAGAAGGCGAGCGAAGCCGCGACCAGCGCCACATTCTGCAGCCGCGGCCCAAAACTGCTGATCACGTAATATAGGGCGACAGTGATCGGAAAGAATAAAAATATAAACTGATACGAATTAAACAGCATAGTGATCTCGTGACGGAATCCTGTCCATCATGTGTGGCTCACAACAGGCGACCGTATCAAACGTTGCGGTTGCGCCGGGATTGAAGATTGGTTAGCGGCCGCGGAAATCAGGGAGGCGGCGATCGGCCATCGCCTTCACCCCCTCGACGAAATCCTCGGTGCGGCGCAGCCAGTCCTGCTCGACCAGCTCGCGTTCGGTGGCGGCCTCGATCGCATCGACCAGCCCGCGGCGCAGGGTATCGCGGGTCGAGACGACGGCGAGCGGCGCCGATTGGGCGATTTCGATGGCGAGCTTTTCCGCCGCGGCGCGAACCTCGGACTGCGGCACGAGGAGATCGGCGAGCCCGATGCGCACCGCCTCGTCGCCGGGGATGCGCCGCCCGGTATAGAACAGCAGCGCCGCCTCTTGCGCGCCGACCAGCCGCGGCAAGGTCACGGTCAGGCCAAAGCCCGGGTGAAAGCCGAGGCGGTTGAAATTGGCGCTGAACCGCGCCTCGGGGCAGGTCACGCGAAAATCGGCGACCAGGGCGAGGCCGAGCCCGCCGCCGACTGCGGCTCCGTGTACCGCGCCGACAATCGGCTTTTTGGTGCGGAACAGGCGGATCGCCTCCTTGTAGAGATGCTTGCCGGCGCCGCTGCGGGTGCCCTCGGACACCGTGCCGGTATCCATGCGCTTCGAAAAATCGGCGCCGGCGCAGAACGAGCGCCCCTCGGCGGCGAAGACGATCGCGCGGCAATCGGGATCGGCATCGAGCTGCTCGAACGCTTCGCCGAGCTCGGCCACCAGTGCGCTGTCGAAAAAATTGTGCGGCGGGCGGCGCATCTCGACGGTAGCGACATGGCCGTCGCGGCTGACGCCGATCTCGCGGTAGGAGCGGGTTTCACTCATTGGCTCTTGCCTCCGTAGTCGTCGTTCCCGCACAAGCGGCAACCCAGGGCGGGCTACGCCTGCCTTCGCTGGGCACCTCTTTGAGCGGGGCCGGCGAGGTTCATTGCTCCCGACGCTTGACGATCAGCGCGTCGACCACGCTGAGGCCTTCGCCTTGGCGGTGGACGATGACTGGGTTCAGGTCGATTTCTTCGATTTGCTCGGCGTGGTCGGCGGCAAAACGCGACAAGGACGCGATCAATTCGGCCAGCGCCGCGCGGTCGGCCGGCGGGGCGCCGCGCACGCCGTCGAGCAGCGCCGCACCCTTCAATTCGCCGAGCAACGACAGCGCCTCGTCGGTCCCGAGCGGCACCGGCGCGAACGCGACGTCGCGCATCACTTCAACATGAATGCCGCCAAGCCCGACCATCAGCATCGGGCCGAAATCGGGATCGCGGCTGACGCCGAGAATGATCTCGATCCCCGGCCGGGCCATCTGCTGCACCAGCACGCCTTGGATCGCGGCGCCCGGATGGGCCGCTGCCGCGTTGGCGACGATCCTCGCATAGGCCGCGCGCACTGCCGCCTCGCCATCGAGGCCGAGTGCTACGCCGCCGGCTTCGGTCTTATGGGTAATGTCTGGCGACTGCACTTTGAGCGCCACCGCACCGCCGATGCGAGCGGCTGCCGCCACGGCATCGTCCGCCGAGATCGCCAGCGCCTCGGGCGGGCGCGGAATGCCATAGCCGGCGAGCAACGCCTTGGCTTCGTTCTCGGTCAAGACCGGGCCGGCTTCGGCGAGTGCGCGGGCAGTTTCGGCGCGCAAATTGGCAGCGGTCACCGAGAGCGGCGCACGACGACGGCGCGCCTGGAACCGGCCGTAATCGACCAGCGCCCGGATCGCGCGCGCACAGCTCGGCATCGAAGTATAGCAGGGGATGCCGGCCTCGGCGAAGGCGGCCATCGCGGCCGGCGAGGCGCTGGTATAGGCGCACAGCAGGATCGGCTTGTCGCGCGGCCCCGACAACGCCGCCAATTGCTCGGCGTG
Source organism: uncultured Alphaproteobacteria bacterium (assembly GCA_963755435.1). GTDB lineage: Bacteria > Pseudomonadota > Alphaproteobacteria > ATCC43930 > CGMCC-115725 > AP-15. Next base: position 406,922 of record CAVWJX010000002.1, on the reverse strand, counting down.
TCCGGCGGCGGTCGCCTCATTGGCCAGAGACCCAATCAACAGGATCGTGTCGATCCGCTGCGATTGCCGGATGATTTCGATCAGCCGCGCATAGCCGACCTCGTGGATCGCCTGGGCGGTCGCGTCGACCGGGTTCTGCGCCGAGGCATAAGAGGGCAGCAATTCGCGGATGCGCCGCTGGATGTCCTCCTCCAGAACCGGCAGCTCGAGGCCGTGCGCCGATAGGATATCGGCCATCCATACGGCACTGCCGCCCGAGCCGGTGATCACCGCCACCCGGTTGCCGCGCGGCAGCGGGCAAAACGAAAAGGCGGCGGCGACATCGAGCATGTGGTCGAGGTCTTCGCCGCGAATGATCCCGTGATGGCGGAAGATCGCGTCGTCGACGACCCCGGCGTGGGCAAGCGAGCCGGTATGCGAGGCGGCGGCGCGGCGGCCCGCGTCGGAGCGGCCGACCTTGGCGACGATCAAGGGTTTGCCGGCGGCGGCCGCCTTGTCGGCAACGGCGCGGAAGCGGTCGGGGCGGCCGATCGCTTCGAGGTAGAGCAGAAAGATGTCGGCGCCGCCATGGTCGAGCGCCCAGTCGACATAGTCATGCGCTTCGAGGATTGTCTGATTGCCGGCGCTGACCTGATAGGTAAAGCGCAGTTGCCGGTCGCGGCCGCGGTTCAGAAAGGCGAAGGTCAACGCACCGCTCTGGCAGCTGACCGCGATCGGGCGGCCGTGCGGGGTTGCCGGCGCGAGGCTGCGCCCCGGATCGTGAAACACCGGGCTGAAGGTGGCGACAAGGCGCTGCAACGGATTGACCAAGCCCTCCGAATTGGGGCCGCAGATCAGCATGCCGTGCTCACTGGCGATGCGGCGCAATTCGCGGTCGCGCAGCTGGGCGGCCTCGCCGCTCTCCTCGGCAAAGCCCGAGCTGATCACGATTGCGGCGCGGATGCCGCGCCGGCCGCATTCGTCCAAGGTGCGCGGCACCACCGCCGCCGGCACGATGATGACCGCGAGATCGGCGGCCTCGGGCAGATCGGCGACCGAGGGATAAGCGCGCAGGCCCAAAACCTCGCCCTCTCTGCGGCTCACCGGATAAATATGCCCGGCATAGCCGTGGCCGATCAGCGCATGGGTCAGCCGGCCGCGCAACGTCGCGGTGTCGGCCGAGGCGCCGACCACGGCGATGCTGGCCGGCGCGATCAGCGGGCGAAGGTCAGGCATTCGCCATGCCCCGATTGCACTCTCCGCCCTTAAGGGGGGAGAGGGAGGAGACCCGACGCGCAGCGATGGGGAGGGTGAGGCGGGCGGCTCCCGAGTATGGCTTCTCTACCCTCGGCCCAACCCTTTCCCCCCGCGAGTGGACGGAGAGGGGGTGGGCGGCGTATGACTTGGCTTTAGTGTACATCTCAGCGCAGGCCGAGGCCGCGGGCGATGATGCCGCGTAAGACCTCGCGGGTGCCGCCTTGGATCGTCAGCTTGGGCGCGATCAAGGTGGTGTAGCGCAACGCCTCCTCGAAGCGGTCGTCGTTGGCGTCGGGCTGCGCATCGCCGGGCGGCGGGGCCAAGAGGCGTACCTTGTCGGGTAAGGCCTGCTCGAAATTGGTGCCGAGGTCCTTGACCACGGCCGATTCGACCGCCGGGGTCTTGCCGGCCTGAAGCATGCCGGCGACCGACAACGACATGCGGCGCAAGGTGGCGAGGTGCGCGATCTGGCGGCCGATGCCTTCGGCCATGTGCTCGCTCGGCGCGTCGCCGGCGACCCGGACCAATTCGACCAGTGCGGCAAGGGTTTCGATCCAGCGGTCGGGGCCGCTGCGCTCATAGGCGAGTTCGTCGGTCGCCTGTTTCCAGGCCATGTCGACCTCGCCGATCAGGTGCGAGTCGGGCAGGAAGGCGTCGTCGAACTCGACCTCGTTAAAATCGTGGCCGCCGGTCAAATTGATGATCGGGCGGGTGGTGATGCCTGGAGTCTTCATCTCGACCAGGAACTGGGTCAGCCCGTGCCGGCGGTTTTCCTTGGTCGAGGGCGAGGTGCGCAACAGGGCGATCATGTAATCGGCTTCGTGGGCGTTCGAGGTCCAGATCTTGCGCCCGTTGACCAGCCAGCCGCCATCGGTCTTGGTCGCCCGGGTCGAGGCGGCGAACACGTCAGACCCCGAATTGGGCTCGGAAAGGCCGATGCAGAAGCACAATTCGCCGGCGGCGATGCGCGGCAGGATCTGTTGGCGGATCTCCTCCTGGCCGTAGCGCAAAATCACCGGGCCCGATTGGCGGTCGGCGGTCGAGTGGGCGCGGGTCGGGGCGTGCGCGGCGAGCAACTCCTCGGTCACCACGTAGCGTTCGAGCTGCGAGCGCTCGTGGCCGCCGTATTTCTTGGGCCAGGTCATGCCGATCCAGCCCCGGGCGCCGAGTTTGCGGCTGAACTCGCGCGAAAACCCGCCCTTGCCGCGATGCGGGGAAAAGGTCCCGGCCTCGGCCTCCGCGACCAAAAAGGCGCGGACCTCGCGGCGCAGCTCCTCGGCCTCGGACGGCAGCTCAATCGGATCGAAGCGAAAGCTCGCGGTCATCGACGCCTCACGATTTTTCGGTGATGAACGGCCACAACTGGTCGGCCCCTTCGGCGGCGACCATCTGGCCGAGCCGCGTTGCCCATACCGCCTCGTTGCCGAACTCCTCGCGCCACGACCACAGCCGGCGCGTCGCATGGTGTAGTGTGTGCTCGTAGGTGAAGCCCATCGCGCCATGCACCTGATGGGCGATCGCGGCACCATTGCCGGCGGCTTCGCCGGCGCGCACCTTGGCGATCGCGATCTCGGCGATGCCGGGCTCGGGGCGGGCGCAGGCCTCGGCGGCCAGGTCGGCGGCGGCACCGGCGGCGGCGACTTCGCCGGCCAAGGTCGCCAGATTGTGCTGGACCGCCTGGAACTTGGCGATCGGCCGGCCGAACTGCGAGCGGTCGAGCGCGTATTGCACCGACTGCTCCAGGATCTTTTCGAGCGCGCCCGCCATCTGTTGCGATCGCACCGCCGCACCGAGACGTTGGAGCATGTCCTGGTTGATGTCGGCCGCATTGACGGCTCTCGGGAACCGCGCCGTCGAACTCGACCGTGTCGCGCGGCTCGCCGGCAAGGCTCTGGTCATGGCTGATCGGCAGCCCCGCAGCCGCGACCAGTGCCACCGCGGGCTCGTCACCACCTCGCCCGATTGGCCGCTGGACCAAGACGGCGATGTGCCCGGCATTGCGGGCGAATGGGATCCGGCGGGCGCGCCCGGCGAGCCGGCCGTCGCTGCCCAATGTGATCCGGCCATCGGCATGCACCGGGGCGAGCGTCAGCGCGCCACCCGGCACCGAAATGCCGGCGCGGGCCAACAGCCAGCCAGCCATCAGGGTCTCGGCGAGTGGCACCGGGACGGCGAACCGCCCGGCCGCGCGCAGCACCGCGAAGCCGTCGGCGATCGTGGCGCCGGCGCCGCCGAGATCCTCCGCGACCCAGGCGACGGTCAGCCCCGACTGCTCGAGCGCCTCCCATAGTGCTTGTGGCCAAACCCCGTTCTCGGCGTCGTTGATCGTGGCCGGCAGGCACAGATCCTGGAATATCCGGGTCGCGGTATCGACGATAATATTGTCGCCATTATCACTCATCCCGATACCCGCTTCTCAGTGGCCGGTCCCCCCGATCGTAGAGCAGCGGAGCGAGGACGGGAAGCGGCAGCGTCGAAAGCGCGGCTGGATCCATGCTTGCCTCGGGCGGCCCTGTTGTGGACAGTGTCACAAGAGGTTGGCGCCGTGCGAGGAGGTTGGTCCGTGTTCATTGCGATGAACCGCTTCAAGGTCGTTCCCGGGTCGCAGGATGATTTCGAGCAAGTCTGGACCAGCCGCGACACGCAGCTCGGTGAGGTTTCGGGCTTTATTGCCTTCCACCTGCTGCGCGGTCCCGAACGCGACGATCACGTGCTCTACGCATCGCATACGCTGTGGCGCAACCGAGCGGATTTCGAGGCCTGGACCCGCTCCGAGGCATTTCGCCGGGCGCACAGCAGCGCCGGAGCGAACCGCCCGCTCTATCTTGGCCACCCGGAGTTCGAGGGCTTCGAGGTGATCCAGACCATCGAGCCGTAGCAGCATTCGGCCAAAGCCGAATTCGGATAAAGGAGAGCGCTGATGCTGATCGTCGATGCTCAGGTGCACATCTGGGCGGCCGACACACCGCAGCGGCCGTGGCCCACTGGCCGCAGCGCACCGCACCGGGCGCAGCCTTTTTCCAAGGACGATCTGTTAGCGCAAATGGATGCGGCCGGGGTGGCGCGGGTGGTGATCGTGCCGCCATCCTGGGAGGGCGATCGCAACGATCTGGCCTTGGCGGCGGCGCAGCTGCATCCCGACCGCTTTGCAGTGATGGGGCGGCCGCCGGCGGCGCCGCGTCCGCTCGGCGATTGGCGTCGTCAGCCGGGCATGCTCGGGCTCAGGGTGACTTCGAACACCGCCGAGGCGCGCGCCATGTTCGACGATCCGGCCGGCTGGGTGTGGAACGAGGCCGAGCGCGCCGGGCTACCGGTCATGGTCTCGCCGTCGGGCCTGCTGGCGCAGGTCGACCGCATCGCCGCAGCGCATCCGGGGCTCAGGCTAGTGGTCGACCATCTCGCGCTGCGGCGGGAAAAGGACAACGCCGCGTTCGACGACCTGCCGTACCTGCTGCGTCTGGCCAGGCTGCCCAACATTGCGGTCAAGGCCTCTGCCCTGCCGGCCTATTCGAGCCAGGATTATCCCTATTGCAATTTGCACCCGTATTTGCGCCGGGTGTTCGATGCGTTCGGCCCGACACCGGATGTTCTGGGGCACCGACCTGACCCGGCTGGCCTGCACCTATCGCCAGGCGATCACCCTGTTCACCGAGGAATTGCCCTGGCTCACGCCGGCCGATCAGGAATGGGTAATGGGCCGTGGCATCTGCGAGTGGCTCGGCTGGCCGCTGCCCGCGTGAGCGACCTCGGGCAAACGCCTTGACAGATGGACAGCGAGGCGCGACCTCGGCGATCATCCACTTGACCCCCAGCATCCAGTTTTTATAATCGCAAGATCCGTCTCCATCTTGGCGAACCGAGTTTCGTAGGCTCGCCAATCCTTCGGCTGCGGCACGGGCCGCTTTTCTTCCGGAGCACCGGCTGAAACGAGGGCGTCGTAGGTTTTCGAGAGCATCACGGCCATTGTTAGAGCCTCGTCTCCTCGAGCAACGGTAGATCGGTGGCCTGCCTCGGTTAGCAACTCGCGACGGCAGCGTTCACGCGATGACCTTCGCCTGCCGCAATTCGGTCGAGGGTGGCGCTGGTCGTAGCCGAGGATGCCGGCGAGCACCTCGTCGGTGTGCTGGCCCGGGGTCGGCACCGGGCCGATCCGGCCGGGGGTCTTCGACATCTTGATCGTCGCGCCCGGCAGATACATCTCGCCGGCCACCGGGTCCTCCATCTTGACCAGCATTTCGCGCTCCCACAGATGCGGGTCCTGGGCGACCTGCGGGATGGTCTTGACCGGGGCCACCGGGATGTCGGCCTCGACCAAGGCTGTCACGATCTCGTCGACGGTGTGGGCGAGGCACCAGGCCGCCACCGCCTGGCGCGGCGAGTCGCCGAGGCTCATCCGCCCGGTAAAGGCACCGGTATTGGCGACCGCTTCCGGCATTGCCGGTGGCGATCTGCAGCAGTTTGGAGCCCATCGCGCGGCCTGAGGCCGAGATCACGACATGGCCGTCCTTGGCTTGGTAAGGCGGGCGGCCGCCCTCGCCGCCCTCCTCGCCAGTGGCGAGATAGTACGAGGTCGGGATCTCGACCATGGTCAGCGCCGAATCCATCAGGCAGACATCGACCACTTGGCCCTCGCCGGTGCGGTCGCGGTGATGCAAGGCCGCCAGCATGCCGATCGTCGCGTGCAGCGAGGTGTAGCGATCGACGATCGAGGAGGCGGTGCCGAGCGGCTGGCCGATCGGGGTTCCGGTCAGGTGCATCAGCCCGCTCATCGCCTGGCCCAAGGGGTCGAAGGCCGGGCGGTCGCGATAGGGGCCGTACTGGCCGAAACCCGAGACCGAGCCCAGGATGATGTCCGGCTTTAATTCACGCAGCCGGTCATAGCCAAAGCCCATCTTGTCCATGACCCCGGGGCGGAAATTCTGCAAGACGATGTCGGCGGTCTTGACCAATGCGGCGAAGACCTCCTTGCCGCGCTCGGTGCGCAGATCGAGACAGAGGCTCTTCTTGCCGCGATTGTAGACCGAGAAATAGACGCTCTGGCCGCGCACCAGCGGCGGCGACTGGCGGGTTTCCTCGCCGCCCAGCTTCTCGATCTTGATGACCTCGGCGCCGAGGTCGGAGAGGATCATGCCACCGCGCGGCCCGGCCTGGTAGCGCGCCAGTTCGAGCACCCGGATCCCGTCGAGAGCCCCGCCCATCGCCGCCTCCATCCCATTAGGTCGCCCCGATCCGGGCTGGTGGTTGAGCTAACACCCGCTTGCGCATAGTGTCAAAGCGAAGCCGCGCAGGAGAAGCGAGCCATGCCCTACGAATTCATTCTGACCGAACGCCTCGACGGCGTCGCCGTGATCACCTTGAACCGCCCCGAAAAGCTCAATGCGCTGAGCTTTGGCCTGGCGCGCGAGCTCGAGGAGGCGCTGAGCGAATACGAGAAGGACGACGCGATCAAGGCCGTGGTCCTGACCGGGGCCGGCGAGCGGGCGTTTTCGGCCGGCGCCGACATTCACGAGATGGCGGGCCTCACCAGCGAGGAACTGGCCCTGCGCCAGGCGTTTCGCAGCGAGGCGACCTGGCATGTCGCGAGTTTTGAGAAGCCGTTGATCGGGGCCATCAATGGGCTCGCCTATGGCGGCGCGGCCCTCCTGTCCTCGACCCTCGATCTGCGGATCGGCTGCGAGCGCACCCAGTTCCGCTTTTTGGCGGCGAGCTATGGGCGGGTCAATTCGACCTGGTCCTTGCCGCTCTTGGTCGGCCTGCCGAAAGCCAAGGAACTCCTGTACACCGGGCGGGTCGTGGCGGCCGACGAGGCCTTGCGCATCGGGCTGTTGAACCAGATCGTGCCGGCCGACCGGCTGGTGGAGAGTGCGGTCGAAATCGGCCGGATGATCGCCAAAAACGATGCGCGCATGGTCCAGGGCATCAAGCGGCTGCTGCATGAGCAGATCGGCGCCGGCTGGCGCGACCGCTATGCGAGCGAAGAGGATGCGCGCGCCTCCTGGCTCGAGGCCGGCCATCCGCGCGACGGCTTCAAAGATTTCCTGAGCCGCAAGGGGCCGGCCTGAGCAGGCAAGCGCGGGATCTCCCGTCGTCGAGGCCGCCGATGGTCATGGCGCCGATCAGCGCACGGTCAGAAAAACTGCAGCGCGTACCACCATACCGGCAGGGTCAGAAAGGATAGAGTGATCCCGATCCCGACCATTAAAGTGATCAAAGGCGGGTTGAGGCCGTGCTGGATTGCGACGATCGCGCCACCGATCTGCGGTCCCATAGCGGCTTCGAACAAGGTGACCCGGACCACCTCGCCGGTCGCTCGCAACACCCCGATGTAGAGGATTGCCAGCAGAAGTGGCGCGAGCAGCAGTTTGAAGCTCAACCCCAGGGCCAACGGTGAGCTGTTGCCGCGCAGCTGATTGAGCCGCAATTGCAGACCCACAGAAACCAGCGCCAGCGGCGACAGGGTATCACCCAGCCGACGCAATACCTCGTCGATCCATCGCGGGTAATGAACGCCCATCAGCGCCAGCGCCAGCAGGAGTGCCAGAAAGGGCGGGAAGGTGAACACCCGCTTGACTATGTCTCTGCCCGAACTCGCCCCTTCCGAATAGATCGCGGCAACGGCGATACCTAAGGTGCTCAGCACCAGGTAGGTGCCCAGCTGGTCGATCAGGATACCGATCCCCATCTGGCTGCGGCCGTAAAAGCTTTCGATCATCGGCAGGCCAACAAACGAGGTGTTGGCGAGCCCGCCGGACAGGATCAGCGCACCTGTCGTGACCGCCGACAGCTTCAGCGCCCGCGATAAAAGCCAGAAGAACCCGGCGCCGAGGGTGAACAGCAGCCAAGGCATGGCAACGGAATAGACCAGATTGGGTGCCAGCGCGATTTTGTGAATTTGCAGCAGGGTCACCGCTGGGAGCGATACGTGAATAATGAATGCATTAAGTGATGTGTGCGCATTGTCCGGCGCCCGCCCGGATTTGCGCAGGGCCACGCCGATGACCAAACAGGCAAATAAAAGGACAATGTTTCCCATGACCGATCCCCGAAGCGCTGGTCGAAATGGCCATTGGCTCCGCTCCAAGCGGCAGCTCGCCAATTCAGGGTAGCGTATTGATCGCGGCGATCTGTGATCTGGTTCACGCTTTCCGAAAAATGCCGGGGCTGCCCTCGTCGTCCCGGTTGAGATCGCCGCGATGATATGGGTCAGAGACCGCCCGGCCGCCGCCGGAGCGAGCAGGATCAGATCTCCTGCCCCGCGCCAGCGCATCCCGCGCGACTTGTTCGGCAGATTTTTCGGTGCAGTCCGGGGACGGACAAGTCCGATGTCGAGGCTCGCGTCCTATGCGGCCGCGGCCGCAGGCCGGCGGCTGACCGCGATCAAGGACAGACCGAGCGGCAGCGGAACCGCCCGCTCCAATCGCCGCAATAGCGGAACCAGCAACTCGATCATTCCGACTTGCGCGGGAGGCGGCGTGGTTCGGCCGAGCAGCCGGCCGTTGAGCCACCATCCCAAGACGCCGACCCGGTTGAAATAAAGGCAATCGGGATCGAGGTAGCCGGCGCTGTGCAATGCGCGGCCCAAGCTCGACTTGGTATAGCGTCGATAGTGGCCGATCGCCCGGTCGAGCGAGCCGTAAAGCCATTTGCCCGACGGAACTTTCAGGATCAATCTCCCGCCTGGGCGCAGCGCGCGGTGCAGGGCGGCGAGAAATCCGCTGTCGTCCTCGATATGCTCGAGCACGTCCAATAGAACGATGGTGTCGAACTCCGAACGCCAATCGGCCGTGGTCGCGTCGCAGCAGCGAAAGCTGAGGCGCGGGTCGTCGCCCCAGCGCCGGCGCGCCGTCTCGACATATTCGGGGTTCAGATCGACCGCGGTCACCGAGGCCGCGCGGCCGGCGAGCAGCCCGGTGAAATTGCCGGTGCCGCAGCCGATTTCCAAGACGCGCCCGCTCACTGCCGGCGCAACGAGGCCGGCGACCCATGAGTTGAAGCGCTCGGCCCGCCCCAAGCTTTCGAGCCAGAAATCCTGCGCCGTCTCATCCATGCTGCCTCGCAATCATCCGCTGCGCCGCGCGGCACATATACGCCGACAATCCAGCCACGGTCACCGAACCGAACAGAACAGCCTGGGTGACGGTCGCGGCAGCGACCCCTTGCGCTTGCGACGCGCCGAACAGAGAAAAGCTGATGGCAAACGCCAGCTGATAGCTGCCAACATAGCCTGGCGCCGTCGGCAGCAGAGTGCTGAGGCTGGCTATGCCCAACAGCACCATCGTGTCGCCGGGACTGAGCACCGCGCTGATGGATCGAACCATGCACCAGATCGCGGCACCCTCGGCGATCCAGATGCCGATCGACAGTATGATCGCCACCGCTAGATTGGATCCGTCGAGTGACCGGAGCCCGGTGGTGAAGTTGCCGGCGGCACGCGCGAGCCAGTTTCGCCGTCCTGCCGGCGCGCGCCGGAGGCGGCCAAGTATGGCGAGAGCAATGCCGGCCGCGGCGAGCACGCCCGCGCCAATCCCCAGCATCAACCGCGGATGCCGCAAGCCCGGTGCGGTTCTGCCGGCCCCGATGTTCAAGGCGAGCAAGCCGATGGCCAATCCCAGCACCACCATCGCGGCGTCGAACAGACGCTCGATCACGATTGTGCCGAGCACCGCCGATCGCGACGCACCGGTTTGGCGGCTCATATAGTCGGCGCGAAACAGCTCGCCGAGCCGAGCCGGCAAAATGTTATTGACGGCGTAGCCGACGAGCAGAACTTCGCCGACCAACGCATAGCCGACCCGGAGCACGCGCCGCACCAGGATTCCCCAGCGCAAGCTTCGCAATCCGAGATCCAGCACATAGCACCCGAGCCCGACGAGGAGCCATCGCGGGCTAATCCCCTCGAGAACAGTTTTGACTTCGGCAAAATTCGTCTGACGGATGGCCAGAAACGAAAACGCCGCGCCCAGGATCAGCCCGAGCGCGCCTTTCAGATACGTCTTGAGGAGCAGGCGGGACATGCGCCGTGTCACAACCGACGAAATCTGAACTTCAACAAATAGAGCAGCGCCTTGATCCCGTCGCGCCAGGTGATTTTTTTGCCCTCGAGGTAGGTCCGGCCGTAATAGCTGATTCCGACCTCATAGATCCGCCACCGTCTGGCCCGCGCGATTTGCGCGCTGATCTCGATTTCGATGCCGAAATCGTCGGCCGTCAGCCGCAAATCCTGCAACACCTCCTGGCTGAACATCTTGTAGCACACTTCGATATCGGACAGCATCTGATCATAGAGAAGATTATATAAAAATGAGATTAACCGGTTTCCCATGTAGTGGTGGAAATATAACGCGCGATGCGGCTGACCGTAGAATCTGGATCCATAGACGACGTCGGCGACCTTTCGCTCGGCGATCAGCGGCAGCATTCGGGTCCAGTCCCTCGGATCGTATTCCAGATCGGCGTCCTGGATCACGACGACCTTGCCGGTCGCGCTGGCCAGCCCGGTCCTGACAGCGGCGCCCTTGCCGCGGTTGCGTTCATGAAACAGAACCGCAAAGGAGAAGCCGCCGTCATTCTGCTGGCTCTCCTCGGCCAGGTAGAGATCGCCGGCGACGGAGAGCGACACCTCGCCCCAGACCGCCTCCGGATTTCCTAAGTTTCGTCTCAGCCATTCGGACGTGCCGTCGTTGGAGCAATCATCGACGACGATGATTTGCTTGGTTACACCGGGCAGCGCGTTGACGACTTCGATCAGCACCCGCGCGATCGTGCGCGCCTCGTTGTACACGGGAATGACAACGGACAGAGCGGCGGCCGATCGCGGCGCGGTGGCATCGGGCGGCATCAGCGAACTCGCTCCGGCAAAGTGCGAATTTGCCGAAAGGTCCGCCTCCCGCGTTCCCATCTCGGCCGGCGCGTCCGGCGCAGTTGGAGGGTGGTCAATGCCGAGGGCTCGCAGCCTCGACTGGCAACCCCACTACGGATCGACATGCTGTCCGATCACGTTTCTCGGGGCGAGTTCCGACAGCAGGCCGGCGTGGTCGATTTTTTGTCCGGCCGACGGCGACACACGATAGACCAGGGTGTGGCCGAACGAGCTCGGGAAGCTTCCGGCCAGAGCCCAGCCCTGGCGGCCGCTCTCGGCAATTTTCTGCAGCTGCCCATTGTGCGCCCAGGAGAGGCTCTGCGGCGAGACGTCGATGACCACCCAGCCGATGCCGTGTCCTTCGATCCACTGCGCCAGCTGCTCGGGACTCCCAAAACGCGGGGCATAGTTGGTGCCGTTGAAATTGCCCGACCCGAGCACTTCAAAGCCGCGCACGACATAACTCGCGCGCTTTCGGTCCAATGTCGCGGCCTCGGCGGTAAAGGCGCCCTCGCCGCCCGGCGTCGAGCCGACCAGCATGAACTGGCCCGGGTGCGGCGCGGCGAAGATCAGCTCGGCGGCGTCGTTCATCGCCCGTGTCGCCTTATCGTGAAACCGGCTCTCGACAGCGATTACGGCAAGAAAGCAGGCCGCCATCAGCAATGCCCGCGCCGGCGGCGTTCGCGAGGCGACCAGGCGCTCGACGCCCAAATAGGCGAGAATGACCAGCGCCGGGGCGAGCGGCGTCAAATATCTGCCGTCGATGTCGGCCGGCACCACCGAGTGGAACAGAAAGCCGGCGATGACAAAGCCGAGGGCCGACCCGGCCAATGCCCGCCGCCAGCACCATTCGCGTAATCGCAAGGCGACAAGCGCGCCGAGCATCGCCAGCAGCAGGCCGACGATGCCGATCTCGTCAACGACCGACCAGCCATAGGCCGGGGCGGCCAGTGCGACGTAGTGGAAGCCCCAGTGGTAGTTAAATCCTTCGGCTGTAATCTTGTAGGTCAGCAGATACCAAGGCACCGTCAGCACTGCGACGATCGGTGCGGGCAGCCAGAACCGCCAATCCCGCAGCAACCGGAATCGGTTTGATAGAGCGATTGAAAGCGGCGGCACCAGGGCGAGGGCTATGCCGTTGCCCTTGATCATGATTGCCGCCGACGCCGCCAGGCCGAAGCCGACGGGCCACCGCCAATCCTCGTCGAACAGAAACCGCGCCCAGGCGAGCATCGCCAGCAATGCGACAAAGGCGAGCGGGACATCGAGCATGTTGCCTTGCATGCCGAGGAACATCTCGGGTGCGGCCAGGGTCGCCAGGCTCGCCGCCACGGCCGCGATCCACCCGAAGGACCGGCCGCCGAGCCGGCCGACGACCGCGCCGACAATCGCCGCCACACCTGCGGCAAAGACGGCTTCGAGAAACAGCGCGGTGCGGATGCCCGGGCCCGTCAAAAAAAACCAGGCGGCTTCGATCACATAATACAATGGTGGCCAGTGACCGATCCCGACCTTCGGAAAGTGCGTATAATATCGAGCGGCATAACCGATTGGATTACCCGGAACTCCGTCGGCGATGTAGTCGTGAACCATTAATCCGCTGACATAATGGCTGCCTTCGTCGGCCCAGTTGAGATCGCTGCGATAGACATGGGTCAGAGACTGGCCGGCGACCGCCAGGGCGAGCAGGATCAGATACCCAGCCGCGAATTTCCCGGCCGATCCGAATAAGAGCCGCGGGGATTTCATGCTTATCCGGTTGACCGAACCTCGCCTCTGCCGCTGGCGTCCGGGCGCCGTGCAAGGCGCAGGGAATGCAGGATAACGCTAGAGATTTGAGTGATTGCTGCGGCACAGCCAGCCTAGGACAGCCGATCTCGGCTGCGCTTAGCCGGCGCCGCGCCCGGCTCGGGCGGTGCTCGCCCGATGCAGTCTGCCGCCCCTCCGGATCTAGGTTGGTGCGTGCCAAGCTCCCTCGGCGTTGCCGCGGACGAGAGATCCGTACCATACTGGCACTCCGCCGGCCAGACCAGCGCGACGCATACCGGAGCAAGGCTGGCCGTCGCGACCCCCCGGCTCAAGCATCCGGGTAATCGGTCACGACCACCTCCTCGCTCGCGGTGTCGAGGACGGCGCAGGAGAGCTGCCTTCCGTTGCGGCTGTCGCGGGCCTCGCCGGCCGATCCTGGATTGATCACCAGGACGCGGCCGACCCGGCGCACCAGCTGGTGATGGGTGTGGCCGTAGAGCACGAAATCCGCCTCAGCATCGGCAAACCGCTCCAGCAGCGAGCTGTGCGGATAAACGTAAGTGCCGCGTGGCTCCCAGGGGGTCGAGTGCACAAGCAGCAGCTTCTTGCCGCCTAGTTCGAGCGCGAGCCGCTGCGGCCGGGCGGCGAGCCACTCGAGCAAATGCCGGTCGATCCATTCGGGCTGGCGGGCACGCACCCCTTGCGGCCCGAGAAACCCCTCTTCGTGGTTGCCGAGGATCACCCGCGCGCCGCGGTCCTTGAGGGTGGCCACGACCTCGTTTGAAAAGCGGTACTCGTAGATGCTGTCGCCGAGGCAGATCAGCTCGTCGACATCGCCGATGATGTCCAGCGCCCGCAGCAGCCCGCGATGGTTGCAGTGCAGGTCGGAGACGATGCCGATCCTCACGCCGGCGTCTCTCGATCAGGGGGACGGCAGCGCAACAGGTTCATCGGCTTCAGGCTCATCACGGTCTCGCCGTTCTGGTTCAGCACCTCGATCAGGGTGCGCACCATGCCGCGGTCGGGCTTGGAGCGCGAGCGGGTTGCTTCGAGCACCGTCACCCGCAGATGCAGCACGTCGCCGGGGCGCACTGGCCGGGTCCAGCGCAATTCGTCGATGCCGGGCGAGGCCAGGCTCGCCTGTCCCGGCAGAAAATGGTCGACGAAGAGCCGCATCATCATGCGGCGGTGTGCCAGCCGCTGGCGATCAGCCCGCCGAATTGGCCCCGTGCCGCGGCTTGCCTCGGTCGAGATGCATCGGCTGCGGGTCGAAGCGGCGGGCGAAGTCGATGATGTCGGCTTCGCTGATTCGCTGTGGCCGAACTCGTAGACCGCGCCGGGCGGGAAATCCTCGAAATACCGCTCGCCGATCGGCACGGCAAAATCCGATGCACTCATCGCAGTCCCGTTGCGGTTAAGCCATGGCCGGGCTTGACCCGGCCGTCCGCGACTGCATTACATCATTGCCGGAAAAAAGTCGTGGCTACGCGGGCCGAGCCCGCGCCGCGACGGATGCATCCGAGAGGGGGGAAATGACTTACGACTACATCATCGTCGGCGGCGGCTCGGCCGGCTCGGTCATGGCCAACCGGCTGTCGGCCAGGAGCGCCAACCAGGTGCTGCTGTGCGAGGCCGGCCAGGACACCCCGCACGGCAAGGTGCCGCCCGAGATCCTCGACAGCTATCCCGGCACCGCCTATTTCGACCCGCGCTTTCACTGGACCGAATTGAAGGTCCACACCGAGATCGTATCGCACAACCGGCCCGAGGTGGACCGCCCGCCGCTGCGCAAATACGAGCAGGCGCGGGTGTTGGGCGGCGGCTCGTCGATCAACGGCCAGCTCGCCAATCGCGGCGCCCCCTCCGACTACGACGAGTGGCAGGCGCGCGGGGCCGCGGGGTGGAACTGGGACGCGGTGCTTGCCCTATTTCAAAAAGGTCGAGCGCGACATGGATTTCGACGGGCCGTGGCACGGCAAGGATGGCCGCATCCCGGTGCGCCGGATCTTTCCCGACATGTGGAACGGCCACGCCAAGGCGATCGCCAAAGCCTTCGAGGAAGCCGGGTTCCCCTATATCCAGGACCAGAACGGCGAGTTCCAGGACGGCTATTTCCCGATCACGATCTCCAATGTGTACGACCGGCGGGTGTCGGCGGCGATCGGCTATCTCGATCCGGGCACGCGGCTGCGCGACAATCTGACGATCTCGGCCGAGACCGAGGTCATGGGGTTGCTGTTCGAGGGCGCGCGCTGCGTCGGGGTCAAGGCGCGGGTCCAGGGCAGGGAGACCGAGTTCCGCGTCGGCGAGGCGCGGGGCGAGGTCGTGGTCTCGTCGGGGGCGATCCACTCGCCGGCGCACCTGCTGCGCGCTGGCATTGGCCCGGCCGGCGATCTGCGCGAACTCGGCATCGAGGTGGTCGCCAACGTGCCGGGGGTCGGCCAGCGGCTGATGGACCATCCGTCGATCTCGGTGTCCTCGTTCATCAAGCCCGAAGCGCGGCTGAACGATCTGACCCGGCGGCATATCCTCCTGGCGCTGCGCTATTCGTCGGGGATCGGCGGGGCGCCGGCGGGCGACATGTTCGTCGCCGGGGTCAGCAAATCCGCCTGGCACGCGGTTGGCGAGCAGATCGGCTCGTTGCTGGCGGCGGTCTACAAGACCTTTTCTGAGACCGGCCAGGTCAAGCTCGCCTCGCGCGACTGGCGGGCTGAGCCGATCGTCGAATTCAACCTGCTCTCCGACCGGCGTGACCTCGAACGGCTGATGGACGCGTTCCGCCGGCTGGGCGCGATGCAAGTCAGCGCGGCATTGCAGCAGGCGACCAGCAATCCGTTTCCGGCGAGCTACACCGAGCGAGTGCGCAAGATCGGCGTCGTCAATGCCAAGAACAAGCGCATCACCGACGTGATCGCCAAGCTGCTCGACGGCCCCGCCTGGCTGCGACGCTATGGTGATCGAGAAGGTCATCGTCGAGGGCTATCGCTTCGACCAGCTGATGCGCGACGACGAAGCGCTCGAGGATTTCATCCGCAAGGCCGCGATCGGGGTATGGCACGCCACCTGCACCTGCCGCATGGGCGCCGAGGATGATCCGATGGCGGTCACCGACAACCAAGGCCGGGTGCGCGGCGTCGGCGGCTTGCGCGTCGTCGATGCCTCGCTGTTCCCGGTCGTGCCGTGCGCCAACACCAACTTCCCGACCCTGATGACCGCCGAAAAAATCGCCGACGCGATGGTGGTACACTATGAAAATGATAGGAGCGCTTGATGTATAAGACAGCGTCTCAATTCTCTCAGCGTGCGACAAGATCTCGTTATACGATCGAGAATTACTCCGAACCTAGGGTGCGAGGGTTTGGAAAAGGGCGACGTCGAAAATTAAATACGAAACCTGGAGCACCGAGCTTCCTAATGCGGCCGGGAGGCAAGCCTGGGTTGTCTATGCAGGAGCGGGAGAAAAAAGAAGCGAAAAAACGAGCTAAAGTGCGAGCTCTCCGCGCAGAGCTGGACAAGCGTGATGCCGAGAAAGAAGCACGTCGAAAAACCAATTTGCTCTGAAAATAACAAAACTCTCGGCAAACGGAAAATAACAGTGTTGATCATTTCAACTAAAGGGACCGAGCGATGCAGTTTGGGGTTTTCGACCATCTCGACGACAGCGGTCAGCCGCTCGCGCGGCATTTCGAGGACCGGCTCAAGCTCGCCGAGGCCTACGACCGCGCTGGCTTCTACGGCTACCATCTGGCCGAGCATCACAACACGCCGTTGGGCTACGCGCCGTCGCCCGGCATCTTTCTGGCGGCGCTGGCGCAGCGCACCCGGCAATTGCGCTTCGGCCCGATGGTCTACCTGCTGCCGCTCTACCATCCGCTGCGGCTGATCGACGAGATCTGCATGCTCGACCAGATGAGCGGCGGCCGTTTTCTGTACGGGGTCGGGCGCGGCATCTCGCCGGTCGAAGTCGGGTTCTACGGCATCGACTTCGCCAAGGGGACCGCACAGTTCCGCGAGGCGTTCGAGGTGATCCGGCTCGGCCTGACCGAAGACGAATTGACCTTTCACGGCGAATTCTACGATTTCGACCATGTGCCGATGGCGATGAAGCCGTTCCAGCAGCCGCTGCCGGTGTGGTACGGGCTCGGCAACCCGGCGAGCGTCGCCTGGGCCGCGGCCAATGCCGCCAACACGGTGACGCGCCGGCCGCCCGAGCAGGTGCGCGCGATCACCGACGCCTACCGCGCCGAATGGGCAAAGCTCGGCCGGCCCGCGGCCGAATTGCCGCTCTTGGGCGTCAACCGGCACATCATCATCGCCGACACCGAGGCCGAGGCGCTCGACACCGCGCGGCGCGGCTACCCGGCCTGGCGGCATCACATGGGCCAGCTGTGGCACAAATACAACGTGCCGTTCCCGCTCGAAGCGGCGCTGCCCGAGGATTGGAGCGAACTGCAGCGGCACGGCGACGCGATCGCCGGCACGCCGGCCCAGGTGCGCGACTATATCGCGCGCGAGATCGCCGCGACCGGGGTCAATTACTATGTTTGCGATTTCGCCTTCGGGACGATCAGCCATGACGAGGCCATGCGCTCGATCGCGCTGTTTACCGACGAGGTGATGCCGGCCTTTGCCGACGCCTGACCCTCCCTGCCCGCCCCCGGCGCGCCGGGGAAGGAACGGGTGCGAGCGGCTGATCCGGTGTGCTTTAGGAGGATGATTCTGATGGGTATCATGACCGATTTCGCCCGGCCCGATGGGGTCGCCGCCAAGGGCTATCTGGCGATGGCCGGCCATGGACGGCCGGGGATCATCGTCATCCAGGAATGGTGGGGCTTGAACGACCAGATCTGCGGGGTGGCCGACCGTTTCGCCCGCGCCGGCTACAACGCGCTGGCGCCCGATCTCTACAAGGGCAAAGTCACCACCGTCGCCGACGAGGCCAATCACCTGATGACCGGGCTCGATTTTCCCGACGCCACGCACGAGGATCTGCGCGGCGCCGCGCTCGAATTGAAAAAGCAGAGCGACAAGGTCGCGGTCATGGGCTTCTGCATGGGCGGGGCCTTGACCATCGCCGCCGCGGTCCATGTCCACGACATCGACGCCGCGGTGTGCTTCTACGGCATCCCGCCCAAGGAATTCGCCGACCCGGCCAGGATCCGGGTGCCGTTCCAGGGCCACTTCGCCAATAAGGACGATTGGTGCACGCCCGCCGCGGTCGACGATCTCGAAAGGACCCTGAAGGCCGCCGGCATCAGCCACGAGATCTACCGCTACGACGCCGCCCACGCCTTCGCCAACGAGCGCAGCCCGGCCTACGTCGTGGCCTGCGCCAACCAGGCCTGGGAGCGGATGACCGTGTTCCTGGAAAAGCAGCTCAAGGACTAATCCGGCGCGCCGGCGCGGGCCTGCAGCGCCGCGAGCCAGCGGCGCAGCACCCCGGCATGCGCGGCGAGGCGCTGCCCGATTTCCGCGCCGATCTCGCCGCGATACATGTGGACCGCGAGATTGCAGTCGCGGCCGACATTGATAGCAGCCTGCGCGTCCTCGTCCGACAGCCAGCCGAGCCGCCACGCCGCGCGAATAGTCGCGTTCGGGGAAGCAACCTCGACACCCTCGCGCTCGGCAAGCAGCTGCCGGCCGGCCTTCCACACGGCCTCGAACGTGTAGATCAGCCGCAGGATCGCACCGTCGCGCTCGAGCAGCGACCGGTCGGCCGCACCGACGACTTCGTCCAGGGTGGCGAGCGCCGCTGCGGCCTCGGCGAGCCGCCGCTCTAATCCCGCCACTTCAAGCCTTCGCGGCGAACCTCGTCGACCAGCGCCGGATCGGCGTGCCGCAGATCGACCAGATCGATATCGTAAGGAATCGTGCTGTCCTCGATATCCGCCTGGAGCTCACCGAAGAAGCCGACGGGCAGCTCATCCCGCGGAAGAATTGCGATATCGATATCGCTATGCTGCCGCGCCCCGCCGCGCGCGCACGACCCGAACAGCCACACCGCCGCGTCGTGCTCGCCGAGTGCGGCCACCACCATCCGCCGCAATTTCTCGATCGCCTGTCTGGGGACTGGGTTCATGCGGAATCGGCCAAGCCTTCATCCGCCTCGCTGCTCTCGGCACCCTCTCCAGCACAGCGAAAGAGGGTAGGGGCCCATCGCCGGGGCGATCGGGAGGGTGAGGGTCCGCACCTCGCTCACCCCGCCTTGCGGCGCCGCTGCGGCGGGCGGCGGGCGAGGTAGGGGCGTAGGTAGTCGCCGGTGTAGCTGTTGGCGCTGGCGGCGATGTCTTCGGGGGTGCCAGTGGCGACGATATGGCCGCCGGCATCGCCGCCCTCGGGGCCGAGATCGATGACCCAATCGGCAGTCTTGACCACTTCGAGGTTGTGCTCGATTACCAGGACCGTGTTGCCGGTCTCGACCAGCGCGTGCAGCACCTCCAAGAGCTTGCGAACGTCGTCGAAATGCAGGCCCGGTGGTCGGCTCGTCGAGAATGTAGAGGGTGCGGCCGGTGGCCCGCCGCGACAATTCCTTCGCCAATTTGACCCGCTGCGCCTCGCCGCCCGATAAGCGTCGTCGCCGGCTGGCCGACATGTATGTAGCCCAGCCCGACCTGTTGCAGGGTCAGCAATTTGTCGCGGATCGCTGGCACCGCGCGGAAGAACTCGACGCCCTCGTCGACGGTCATGTCGAGCACGTCGGCGATGCTCTTGGCCCGGAACAATACCTCCAAAGTCTCGCGGTTGTAGCGCCGCCCCTTGCACACGTCGCACTGGACATAGACGTCGGGCAGAAAGTGCATCTCGATCTTGATGACACCGTCGCCCTGGCACGCCTCGCAGCGCCCGCCCTTGACGTTGAACGAGAAGCGGCCCGGCAGATAGCCGCGCGACTTGGCCTCGGGCAGTCCGGCAAACCAGTCGCGGATCGGGGTGAAGCAGCCGGTATAGGTCGCCGGGTTCGAGCGCGGCGTGCGGCCGATCGGCGACTGGTCGATGTCGACGATCTTGTCGAGGAATTCGACACCTTCGAGCCGGGCATGGGGCGCCGGCTGCTGGCGCGCATTGTTGAGCCGCTTGGCCAAGGCCTTGTACAGCGTCTCGATGATCAGGGTCGATTTGCCGCCGCCCGAGACCCCGGTCACGACGCAGAACGTGCCGAGCGGGATCTCGGCGGTGATGCCCTTCAGATTGTTGCCGGTCGCCTCGACGATGCGCAGGATCTGCCCCGGATGGCCGCTGCGCCGCACCGCCGGCAATGCGATCTGGCGCGTGCCGGTCAGGTACTGCCCGGTGATGCTGTCGGGGTTGGCCATGATCCTTCGGCGGGTGTGCCCTCGGCGACGACGTGCCCGCCATGCACCCCGGCGCCCGGCCCCATATCGACGACCCAATCGGCGGTGCGGATCGCCTCCTCGTCGTGCTCGACGACGATGACCGTGTTGCCGAGGTCGCGCAGCCGCTTCAGCGTCACCAGCAGCCGCCCGTTGTCGCGCTGGTGCAGACCGATCGACGGCTCGTCGAGCACATAGAGCACGCCCGTCAGCCCCGAGCCGATCTGCGAGGCGAGATCGGATGCGCTGGCTCTCGCCGCCCGACAAGGTGCCCGACGCGCGCGACAGGGTCAGGTATTCGAGCCCGACATTCTGCAGAAAGCCGAGCCGCTCGTTGATCTCCTTCAGGATGCGCTCGGCGATCTCGCGCTGGCTCGGGGTCAGCTCCGCGTCGATGCTGGAGAACCAGGCCAGCGCCTCGGAAATCGACAGCCGCGCCACCTCGCTGATGTTGCGGCCGCCGATCTTGACCGCCAGCGCCTCGGGCTTGAGGCGGTCGCCGTGGCACACCTCGCAGGTCCGCGCACTCTGGTAGCGGCCCAGTTCCTCCTTGACCCAGGCGCTGTCGGTCTCGCGAAAGCGCCGCTCCATGTTCGGCAGCACGCCCTCGAACGGGCGCTCGGTGGTATATTTGCGCAGCCCGTCATCATAGGTCATCTGCACCGGCTCGCCAGTCGAGCCGTCGAGGATGGTTTGCCGCATCCTCTGCGGCAGTTCGGCCCAAGGGGTGTGCATGCTCTGCCTGAAATGCCGGGCGATGCTTTCGAGCGTCTGCGTGTAGTACTGCGACGACGAGTGCGACCACGGGCTGACCGCCCCCTCGGCGAGGCTCTTGCGCTCGTCATGGACGACGAGCCCGGCATCGAAATAGAGCTTGGTGCCGAGCCCGTCGCAGGCCGGGCAGGCGCCGAACGGGTTGTTGAACGAGAACAGCCGCGGCTCGATCTCCGGGATTGTGAAACCGGAGACCGGGCAGGCGAATTTCGCCGAAAAGATCGTCTCCTCGCCCGAATCGGCGTTTTCGGTGATCGCGATGCCGTCGGCCAGATCGAGTGCCGTCTCGAACGAATCGGCGAGCCGGTTGCCGAGGTCGGGCGACACGACGATGCGGTCGACCACCACCGCGACGTCGTGCTTCAGCTTCTTGTTAAGCGGCCGGACCTCGTCGAGTTCGACCATCTTGCCGTCGATCTTGACCCGCTGAAAGCCGCGCTTTCTGAGGTCGATCAATTCCTTCCGGTACTCGCCCTTGCGCCCGCGGGCGATCGGCGCCAGCAGATAGAGCCGCGTCCCCTCGGGCATGCCCATGACCCGGTCGACCATCTGCGAGATGGTCTGGCTGACGATCGGCAGCCCGGTCGCCGGCGAATAAGGGACGCCGACCCGCGCCCACAGGAGGCGCATGTAATCGTAGATCTCGGTCACCGTGGCGACCGTCGAGCGCGGGTTGCGCGAGGTCGTCTTCTGCTCGATCGAGATCGCCGGCGACAGCCCCTCGATCAATTCGACCTCGGGCTTTTGCATCAGTTCGAGAAACTGCCGGGCATAGGCCGACAGGCTTTCGACATAGCGGCGCTGGCCCTCGGCATAGACCGTGTCGAAGGCCAAGGACGACTTGCCCGAGCCCGACAGCCCGGTCAGCACCACCAGGCTGTCGCGCGGCAGATCGACATCGACATTCTTCAGATTGTGCTCGCGCGCGCCGCGGATCCGGATCTGCTGCATGGCAGCGAACTTAGCGCGGGACCGCCGCCGGCGCTACCACCGGGCGGATCGCCGGCGCCCGAGCGCGAGGCTCGATCAGCGCTGCTGCTGGGCGGCGAAGGCCGCCTTCTGGTCGGCGCTGGCTTCCTTCTGATGCTTCTTGCGCCATTCGTCATAGGGCATGCCGTAGACGATTTCGCGCGCCTGCGGGTCGGTGAGCGGGATGTGGCGCTGCTCGGCCTCCTCGCGGTACCAGCGCGACAGGCAGTTGCGGCAGAAACCGGCCAAATTCATCATGTCGATATTCTGCACGTCGGTGCGCTCGCGCAGATGCTCGACGAGGCGGCGAAAGGCCGCGGCTTCGAGTTCGGTGCGGGTCGTGTCGTCCATCGGGGACCTCCTCGTTGGTGCCGATTTCTTATGTAGCGCCGCATCGCCGCAATCGCACCCCCGATGATAATTCGATAATCCGCAAAAAATCGTTGACGGCGCACGTGTTCGAATCGCTAATTTCGATTGTCGTTGGAATATGAGGGGACGATGGAGGCGAAACAGGCGATCGCGGCACTCGGCGCGCTGGCCCACGAAACCCGGCTCGCGGCCTTTCGCCTGCTGGTGCAGCGCGGCCCCGACGGCTTGCCGGCCGGGACCATCGCGCAGCCCTCGAACTGTCGCCGTCGTCGCTGACCTTTCACCTGCAACAGCTGACCCATGCCGGGCTGATCACCCAGCGCCGGATGAGCCGGCAGCTGATCTATGCCACCGATTTCGCGGTGATGAACGCGCTGATGGGCTACCTGACCGAGAATTGCTGCGGCGGCGCTGCCGTCTGCGCTCCGGTCTGCTGCCCGGGTGCGACCGCTTCGGCGACGCCGCCCGAGAAAAAATCGGCCTAAGGAGATAAAATCATGGACGATTCGCAGATCAAGGAGATGGTGCGCGCCCGCTACGGCAGCATTGCCGCCGCGACCGACCCCGCGGATTGCTGCGGGCCGGCGCCGTCATCCTGCTGCGGCCCGACGGCCGCCGCGTCGGCCAAGGCGCTGCAGATGGGCTATTCGGCAGCCGATCTTGCGGCAATTCCCGACGGCGCCAATCTCGGGCTCGGCTGCGGCAACCCTTTGGCGATTGCGGCGATGCGGCCGGGCGAGACCGTCATCGATCTCGGCAGCGGCGCCGGCTTCGACTGCTTCCTCGCGGCGCAGCAGGTGGGTCCCGCCGGCCAGGTCATCGGCATCGACATGACCCATGAGATGCTGGCCAAGGCGCGCACCAACGCCGCTAACATCGGTGCCGCGAATGTCGAGTTTCGCCTCGGCGAGCTCGAGCACCTGCCGGTCGCCGACAACACCGCCGACATCGTGATCTCGAATTGCGTGATCAACCTCGTTCCGGACAAGCGCCAAGTGTTGCGCGAGGCGTTTCGCGTGCTGAAGCGGGGCGGCCGGCTCGCGGTCTCAGATATCGTCAGCACCGCGCCGCTGCCGGCCGCGCTCGCGACCGACCCGGCCTTGCTCTGCGGCTGCGTCGCCGGCGCCGTCTCACCGGCACTGATCGAGGAGTGGCTCAGCCAGGCCGGCTTCTCCGCTGTCCGTGTTGAAATAAAGCCTCATACCCGAGAGCTGATCAAGACCTGGGGCCCGGAGCAAGGGATCGAGAACTACGTCGCTTCGGCCACGATCGAAGCCCGCAAACTCGGCCAGTGATCGCCCCGCAGATGAGCTCTGCTTCCGATGTGGTCGAGCGCCGCGCGGCGCCCGGCCTGGGCACCTTCGATCGCTAGCTAACCCTATGGGTGGCGCTGTGCATCATCGCCGGCATCGGGCTCGGCCGGCTGCTACCGGGGCCGTTCCAGAGCTTGGGGCGGTTGACCGTTGCCCAAGTCAACATTCCGGTCGCGGTGCTGATCTGGCTGATGATCGTGCCGATGCTGCTCAAGGTCGATTTCGCCGCCCTGCACCGGGTCACCGAGCAATGGCGCGGCATCGCCGTGACCGTTGGCATCAATTGGTTGGTCAAGCCGTTCAGCATGGCGTTGCTGGGCTGGCTGTTCATCGGCTGGCTGTTCCGCCCCTGGCTGCCGGCGGGGCAGATCGACAGTTACATCGCCGGGTTGATTCTGTTGGCCGCCGCCCCGTGCACGGCGATGGTTTTCGTGTGGTCGAACCTGACCGATGGGGAGCCCAATTTCACCCTGACCCAGGTCGCGCTCAACGACACGATCATGGTCTTCGCCTTTGCCCCGATCGTCGGGCTTTTGCTCGGCCTGTCCTCGATCACGGTGCCGTGGGCGACCCTGTTCCTGTCAGTCGTGCTCTACATCGTCGTGCCGGTGGTGGCGGCGCAGCTGTGGCGGCGGGGGGTGCTGGCGCGCGGCGGCGAAGCAGGGCTGGCGCGGGCCTTGGGCGCATTACAGCCGATTTCGCTATTGGCTCTGCTCGCCACCCTGGTGCTGCTGTTCGGCTTTCAGGGCGAGGAGATCATCCGCCAGCCGCTGGTGATCCTGCTGCTGGCGGTGCCGATCGTGATCCAGGTGTATCTGAATGCCGGCATCGCTTATGGGCTCAATCGGGCGCTGGGCGTGCCGCACAATGTCGCCTGTCCGTCGGCGTTGATCGGCGCCTCGAACTTTTTCGAGCTGGCCGTCGCCGCGGCAATCGCTTTGTTCGGCTTCCAGTCGGGCGCCGCGCTCGCCACCGTCGTCGGCGTCTTGGTCGAGGTCCCGGTCATGCTGTCGGTCGTGCGCATCGTGCTGCGCAGCCGCGCCTGGTACGAGCGCCGGGCCGCGCCGCCGAGCCTCGGCTAGACGGGATAGACGAGCGAGGTCGGGACGATCGTCGAATCGTAGACGCAGATTCGCTCGGCAAAACGCAGGCTGCCGGCGTCTTCGACCACCCGGTCATGATATCTGCCGCACAGGAACAGCGCCGAAGGTTGGTCGGCCATGGTCTGGCATAGCACGAAGTTCGCGGTCAGCCGCATTCCGTCCGGCCCAATCGCGCGCAGGCGGATGTTGCTGACGAAGTGGCGCACCAGCCGGGGCACATAGAGCGCCGTCTCGCGGATCGCCACGACCCGGTCGGCGAGCATGGCGCGGCTTTCGCAATAGATCAGCGCGACCGGCAGCCGGCGCTCGAAATTCTCGCGCGGAGTGACCCGGTAGAGGCAATCCTCGGTAAAGAAATCGGGCCAGCGCTCGAGCTCGCCCTCGTCGAGCGCGTCGCCATAGGCGCAATAGAGATCGGCGAGGCGCGTCCGCAGGGTCGCCGGCGGATCGAGGCCGGGCGCCGCAATCACCGGCCCCTCACAAATCCATGACCCGGCGGTAGTGCTGATAGAAGCCGCGGATCGCGGTCTCGGTCACCATGTGCGGCTCGTCATGGACCGCGCGGCCGCCCATCTCGGCGACGCATAAGGCTTTCGGGTCGGCCTCGATTCCAGCCTGCGACAGCAGCATCGCCTCGCTGTCATCGAGCGAAACCAGACCCGCGGGACCCATCAGATTGGCCTGGCGCAGACGGCGCTGCCGCATCTCTGGTGTGTCGTCGGCATAGCCGAAAAAGGTCCAGGCCAGGTCGAAATGCCCGGCGTCGAGCGGCACGATCTGCCGCACCGCCAAGGTATTCGATTGCTGCTGGACGATGAGGTTCGGCCACAGCGTCTGCATGACGACGGTGGCTTCGCCGGGAAACTCGCGCACCGGCTCCAACAGGCGCGGATCGCGCAAGGTGAAGTTCGATTTGAATGCGCGCATCTGCCGGGTCGCCTCGTTCTGCCGCTGCTCACCCTTGCGGCTGACCAGCACGGCGTGGCGCCCGGTCGGGTCCATCTCGATCGCCGATTGCTGATCGAGGCGGAACAGCCCGAAAGTCACCAGAAACACATGCAGCAGGCTCGCGTGGTAGGGGTCCTTGATGTTTTCAAACATCAATTTCCAATTGCTCGGGATGCGCTGGCGCAGATGGCCGAGCACGACCAGTTCGCGGCCGTCGAAGACACGGTCGAAATAGCCCAGCATGTTGGCGCCGAGATACGCGTCGAACGGCTCGGTCTCGGCCGAGAAGCTGGCGAACACCAGCGCCGTGCCGGCGGGTCACGCGGAGGCGCTGCAGCCCGTTCTGCCGCGGCTCGAAATCGGCCGGCATGCCGCCCTGGCCGCGATAGCCGCGGCGAAACGGCACGCCCATGAGAGCGCCGCCGAGATCGTAGGTCCATTGGTGATAGGGGCAGACGAACTCCTTCGTGGCGCCGCGCGCGGCCGCGCAGAACTGGGCGCTCCTATGAGCGCAGCGGTTGACCAGCACGTTGACCGCGCCGGACGGGTCGCGGACCGCGACGACCTCCTTGGCGCCGAGCCGGCTGCGCACGAAATCGCCGGGTTCCGGGATTTCTGCTTCGAGACATACATAAAGCCAGCCCGCGCCTTCGAACACGCGCTGTTGCTCGCGAGCGAATATTTCGGGGTCGGTATAGACCCAGTTCGGGATGCGCGAGGTGCCGTCCTCGGGCCAGCGCCGTCCGGACGATCTTTCAGCCGGCAATTTTTCGGTGCCAGCGTGGATCGGGGGTCCGGCGGCTCCATCGGCTGGCGGCATGGCGAAACTCCGGGGCCAATTTCGATCGTCGCCGATCCTACACCCCGCGCACGGTTTCGGCGATCAACCAGTCAACGACCGATGCGAGGGCTTGCGTGTGGCTGGCGCCTTTGATCAGCGCCTGGTCAAAGACCGTGACCTGACGATGGGCGCTGGTGCCGCGAGCGAGGATTCGGCGGGCGTGCGAAACCTCGTCGAGGCAACCAAAATGGCGGGCGTCCTGGTCGATCAAGGCCACGATCTCTTCGAGGAGTTCGGCGTAAGGGACGATGGCGCCGCGGCCGAAATCGACCAGTCCCCGGTCGGTGCCGTAGCGCTGCGCCCGCCAGCGGTTCTCGTCGATCAGCATGCGGGCATAGATCCGCCAGCGCTGGTTCTGCCGCTTCAGCCGCCACAGCATGCGCAGCAGGCAGCGGAACAGCGCGGCGATCGTCAGCGAATCCTCAATCGTCGTGCAGCTGTCGGCGATGCGCATCTCGAGGGTGGGAAAGCGCTCGCTCGGGCGCAGGTCCCACCACAATTTGGTCGCGTCCTCGATCAGCCCGGCGCCGGTCAGCACTGCGACATGGCGGCGGTACTCGCCCCAGCTGTCGAAGCGCTCGGGCATGCCGGTGCGCGGCAACTCGTCGAACACCGCCAGCCGATAGGATTTGAGCCCGGTATTCTCGCCGCGCCAGAACGGCGAGGAGGTCGACAGCGCCAACAGATGCGGCAGGAAATACGAGGCCTGGTTTAGAAGGTCGATGCGCAGTTCGTTGTCGGGAATGCCGATATGGACGTGCAATCCGCAGATCGCCAGCCGCCGTCCGACCCCTTGCAGATCGTCTTTCAGATCGGCATAGCGGCGGCGCTCGGTGGTTTTCTGCGCGTCCCAGCGGGCGAACGGGTGGGTCGCCGCGGCGATCGGCGCCATCCCGTGCCGGGCCGCCACCTCGGCCACGGTGCGGCGCAGCCGGCCGAGATCGGCGCGCGCCTCGGCGAGGCTTGCGCACACCCGTGTGCCGACCTCGATCTGCGAGCGCAGAAACTCCGGCCCGACCTGCCCCGCGAGCAACGCCTCGCACTCGGCCAGCAGCGCCGGCGGCGGGTCATCGACCACGTCGCGCGTCGCCCGGTCGACGAGGAAATACTCCTCCTCGATGCCGAGAGTGAACGACGGCTCGGCCACGGCCATCAGCGAGGCGCCCGCGCCGCGCTGTGCGACACCAGGAGCCATTGGCCGCCGCGCTTTTCGAACACCGAATTCTCCATGGTGCGCGCGGTCATCGCCTTGCCGGCCTTCGTGGTGCCGGCGGCGTCGACGAAATCCGAGGCCCACGCCACCCCGCCCTTGATTTGAATGTAGGGCCCGTCCGATTGGGTCAGCTTCAATTCCGACCAGAATTTTTGCGGGCCGTTTGCAAGAAAGTCCTGCCTGACCGCGTCCCAGCCGACCGAAACGGTTTTGTCCCCCGGATTGATGTTGGTGACGCTCGGATCGTGCGCCCATAGCGGGTCCATCTTCGTCATGTCGAGCCCTCCGATCACCGCATGAAAGGCCGCAATCGCGGCCTTGATGCTGTCGGTATCGGATTGCTGCGCATAGCTCCTTCCAGCGCCGGCCAGCAGCACGACCACCCAAAACACCAGCGCGCGGGCGACAACCGCGCCCGAACCCCGTCGATCCATGGCGCTTCCCCTTTATTGTCCGCAGCCAATGTCGTAGCACGCCGCACCCGCGGGGAGCGCATCCTTATGCGCACACGGGGCAAAGCCGCGCGGGCAGCAAGCGTAGGGCGGAAAAGCGCAAGCGCATTCCGCCAGCCGCGACGCGCGCTCTTGGTTCGAGGTCTCGCATCGGCGCGCGGGCCGTGGTCCCCAAGCATGACCGGTGGAGGGCCGCTTTGCCCCGACGAAATGCGGCGAGGCACATCGGCTGAGCGGCGGAATGCGCTCCGCTGTTCCGCCCTACGTTTGCTGGCTTACGCCTTTGCTATTGCTTAGCGCTAATTACAATCGATACTTCACCATATTCAGGTTTGTACGTCGAGTCCATTGGCTCTCCGGGAAAATCGATGCCAGTATCACGTTTTAACGCTGCTTGCACACTACCGATCCACGAGGGTTTATTTTGATATTTTTTAATGTCACGTAATGCAATCCACTGGCCTGGAATGCTCATGCCAAACGGGCCGCGAATTTCTTCCGCATGAAATCCCGCTTGATTCAGCGCCGCCAAAATCTGCCTTCCAAATTGCTCGGCTTCGTTATCAAATAACTTCCATGTTACAGTTAATTTACCTTTCGGCGTAATTCGAGAAAGTGCGGCGACAAGCTGTAAACGTTGTGGTTCAGTTATTAGAAGCGGCTGGATTGCCTTTTGCAGCTTCTTTGCTCGTGTTGCATCGGCTTCTATCTGGGCTTTAACCTCACCCACCTCGCCCTCAATAGCCTTTATCTGGCTCAGATAGACGCGTGCTTGCTCGACGTTCGTTTTAATACTGCCGAGTTTCCCAAACGAAATCTCGGTGATGGTCGGCCATAGCCAAAAGAACACGACTAGGAACGCGAGAACGCTGGACGCAGCAAGGAAAGGCGCCGCCCTTAGTCGTTCCCGTGACAAAGGAATCATCAAGAAGACAGCCCAGAAGACTACCAGTCCAATGGCGACTAATGAGCCGTAGGCGGTAAGCCCTCCGGAATTCTCTAGGGGTTGCAAATGTTGTCACTTTGGAGGGTTCATCGCGCCTCGTTGTCCGGCTTGTGAGCAAGAGCCGAGGGCGGCAAATCGCAGCGCGTTGCCGCCGCTTTGCCGCATTAAGGCGCGTCGATTTTCGGCAAGGGTGCCGTCGCTTCGGCCCGCACGCCGTGCTTCGCCGACGCTGGGCATCGGTCCGTTTCGAGGCCGGCCCATATCCTGCCCGCGCCTTTCAGACCGGCTGCGGCCCTGCGCAGGGCGGAAAAGCGCAGCGCATTCCGCCGCTTCGCTGCATTTCGGCTCGTCGATTTTTCCGGGGTGCCGTTGCTTCGGCGCCCGGGCTCGCTCTGTGCACGGATCATAAACACTCTCACATTCCGGCGCTGGCGGTCAGCCCGGCTCGGGCGCGGCGGGGCGGCGGTAGGGCTTGACGGCGATCTCGTCCTCGCGCTGCCGCATCGCCTAGGCGTCGTGCCATGCCTGCATGTTCAACAGGGTCTCCATCTTGACGCCGAACGCCTTCTCGATCCGCAGCGCCATTTCCGCCGACAGCGCCGCGTTGCCGTTGATCAGGTCGGAGAGGGTGGCGCGGCGCACGTCCAGCGCCTTCGCCGCCTCGCTCACCGACAAGCCAGGCTCGTCGAGAATTTCCTCGCGGATGAACGCGCCCGGGTGCGGCGGGGCCGGGGCTATTCGGGCGGGTGCGCGGCTCATCATTCCCTTTTTTCGTCATGCCCGCGAAAGCGGGCACCCAGGGCGTCCGGCACCACGCTTGCGGCCCTGGACCCCCGCTGCCGCGGGGGCGACGAGGAAGAGACGCTTCGGCGGGGGCATGTGTTAAACAAAACAGCAACGGCAGAATTGCCATAATCGCATCCTACTGTGCGGCCCGAAGCGGCGTTGGGCGAGCCGGCGCCGGGATTGTGGAGGGAAATGGCGTGCTTGTTGATTCATTGCAAAAACAGCAGGGGCGGGATGCTCGCGGGCGGTTTCAGAAGGGCCGGTCCGGCAACCCCGGGGGCCGCTTTCGCAAGGGGCAGTCGGGCAACCCCGCCGGCCGGCCGCCGGGAGCGCGCAACAAGGCGACCGAAATGGCCGAGTTGCTGCTCGACGGCGAAGCCGAGGCGCTGACCCGAAAGGCGCTCGACCTGGCCCTCGAAGGCGACGCGGCGGCGTTGCGGCTGTGCCTCGACCGGATCATCCCGGCGCGGCGGCAGCGCGCGGTGCGGCTCGACCTGCCGCGGGTGGCCAGCGCCGCCGATCTCGGCGCCACCATGGCCGCGATCACCAACGCCGCGGCGCAGGGTGCGATCACCCCCGGCGAGGCCGCCGAATTGGCGCGGGTGGTCGAGATCTTTGTCCGCGCCGTCGAGACCAGCGATTTCGAGCGGCGCCTGCGTGAGCTGGAAGAGGCGCGCGACCTGGAACCGTGACCTCCCGCCGTTCGAGGCGCCCCGGCCGGAGCGGCGCCTAGCGCATGCCGAGGATCGAGCCGGTGACGGCGCGCGGGTCGCGGCGCGGCCAGCGGCCGCGTTCGACCTGGTGGAAGAATTCGTCGAGGCTGCGGTTGAACAGGTCGGGCTCTTCGAGGTTGAGCGCGTGGCCGGTGTTCGGAAACACGACGAGCGCCGCCGACGGGATCGTGCGCTTCATCAGGAGGCCCGGTTCGAGGCACGGGTCGTCCTCGTCGCCGGTCATGACGAGGGTTGGCACCTCGAGCCGGCGCATCGGCTCGACGAGATCCCACAAGGACGGGCGTTGCGCCTGCACCCCGCGCATCGTCAAGGCCGAGCCCCGGGTCGAATGCTGGGCCAGGTTCGCGGCGAATTCGCCCCACCCGCGCGGGTCCTTGTTCTGGAACTGGACCCGGCTCGGACCCTGCGAATAGGTCTTGCTCGCTTCGCCCATGCCTTTGCCCTCGATCAGGGCGATGGTCTTTGCCGTCTCGTCGTGGAATTGCTGGCGCTTGCCGGGTTCGGCGCCATAGCCGCAGCCGGCCACCGCCAAGGACAAGGCGCGGCCCGGATAGGCGAGGCCGAAATGCAGGGTGGCGAACCCGCCCATCGAGATGCCGACGATGTGCGCCTGGTCGATCTTGAGCGCGTCGAGCACGGCGCGGATGTCGTCCCTGGCGCGGTCCTGCGAATATCGCTCGGGATCTTCGGGCACGTCCGAGGGCGGGTAGCCGCGGGCGTTATAGGCGACGCAGCGATAGCGCCGCCCGAAATAGCGCAGCTGGCCTTCGTAGCCGCGATAGTCGTCGGCGAATTCGTGGACGAAGACGATCGGCGTCCCCGTCCCGGTCTCCTCGTAATAAAGGCCGACGCCGTCATCGGTCGAAAGGTGTGGCATGGGCTCCCCCCTCTACGCGCTGGCGGCGGCCATCCTAGGGGCGTCGCGATGCTCCCGGCAAGCCGGGCGAACGCAACCATCGGTTAGGTGATTAACACAGTTCCGGTGATTGGCACGGTTCTTGTGAGAGTGCTGTCAGGTCCGGGCCTTTGCCGCATGCGCACAGGCCGATCCGGGCCGGGATCGCCGGATCGCGTCGAGACCTCATTCCCGGACCAGCTCTCCCCTCTGCCCAAGCGACATGCAACTGCCCAGGCGGCGCGCAGTTCGCCGTTCCGGTGGCCAATCTGCCGGATCGGCGCGCCGGAGAAATGGCCGGCACTTCAGTCACGCGCCGCCGCCTGCGCCGATTTCGCCGCTGCCGATTTCGTTGTTTGCCGGTCCGCCGCTTTTGCCTTCGTCGCGTGCTCGGTGTATATTGCCAACCGAACCAACAACCTGCCCGGCACCATGGCGCACGAGGCGGGAAAGGATGAACAGAGAGGCCTCTAGCGGCGTCGCGGCCGGGGCCTCGGGGCTATCGGGCGGTGGCGGTCGCCGTCCGGCGCAAGCGGGGTCGTGCCCGATCCCGCAACGGGAGGCGCTCGTGCACGAAGACGCTCTGATCGGTTCCGTACCCTGGTATCGCACCCTTAACCGCCAGCAATGGCGAGTGCTGGTCGCCTCGAACCTCGCTTGGCTATTCGACGGGTTCGAGATCTACGCACTGTTTCTGACCGTCGGCTTCGCGCTGCATCAATTGCTGGCGCCGGCACAATTTGGGGCACTGCCGCGCTATGCCGGCTATGTGCTGGCAACGACGGTGTTCGGCTGGGCCACCGGTGGGGTGATCGGTGGGATCATCGCCGACTATATCGGGCGCAAGCGGACGATGATGCTGGCGATCCTGGCCTACTCGTTGACCACCGGGCTGTCCGCGATCGCCTGGAATTGGGAATTGTTCGCGATTCTGCGCTTTCTGGTCGGCGTCGGGATCGGCTCGGAATGGGCGACCGGCGCCTCGATCGTCTCCGAATTGTGGCCCGACCATGCCCGCGGCAAGGGCGGCGGGCTGTTGCAGAGCGGCGCCGGCATCGGCAGCTTTATCGCGTCGGGCGTGTGGCTCGCGATCGGTGGGCTCGGCCCGTATTCGTGGCGCCTGATGTACCTGGTCGGAATCTTGCCGGCCTTGCTCGTGTTGTGGATCTGGCGCGGCATGCCGGAATCGGCGCGCTGGGAAGATGCCAACGAGCGGCGGCGCGCGGCCCAGGCCCAGCAGCGCAGCGGAGTGGCGCTCGACGGCGAAGCCGCGGCCCTGACGCGTTTCACGGTCACCGACATGTTTCTCGACCGCAGCGTCCGCGGTCGGCTGATCGCGGCGTTTCTGATGATGCTGTCGGTGACTTTCGGCTTCTGGGGGGTGGCGACGTTTGTCCCGACCTATGTCGGCACGGTCGCGGCCAAGGCCGGGCTTTCGGCGGCGCATTATTCGGCGATCGCCGGGCTGCTCGGCACCGGGGTGGCTATCTTCGGGTTTGTCGGGCTCGGTTTCTTGGCCGATGCAATCGGCCGCAAGCCGACGACGATGTTGTGGTACGCGATGTGCCTGGTTCTGACCCCGGTTGTCTACATGTGGGCCAAGGGCATGACCTCGCTGTTGGTTGCGGTGACTGTGTTCGGCTTTTTCACCGGCGGCATCTGGTCGTGGGCGCCGATTTGGCTGCCCGAATTGTTCCCGACGCGGATGCGCGGGACCGCGGTCGCCTTCTGCTTCAACGCGCCGCGCTGGATTTCATGCGTCGGCCCGCTGATCGCCGGGACCCTGATTGTGGCGCTCGGCGGTTACGGCCCGGCGGCGACGATCGTCGGGATGTTTTTCATTTTGGGCGTCGTCGTGGCACCGTTCCTGCCGGAGACCCGCGGCCGGCCGCTGCCGCACACGGTATGACGGCGCCCGCCCGTCCTCATGGCGCCGGCAGGGTGCGCACCATTACGGTGCCGGACAGCACATCATGCAGGGTGCGCCGCCGCCGGTTGAACAACGCGAACAGCAGGACCAGCGAGCAGGTCATCGCCACGGTGATGTAGAACAGGAGGGTCTGAACGAGCGCCTGCAAAAAGCCCGGGCGCTCGCCGGAAGTCGAGCGCAGCTCGAGGTCGAAGACGCGCATGCCGAAAGTCGCCGACCGCCGGCCGCTCAGCAGCAAAGTGTGGTAGGCGAGCGGGATCAGCCCGGACAAAAACCACAGCAACGGCCCGAGCAGGCCAAAGCTCAATAGCCACAACACAGCAAATCCGCACCACAGGACGATGGCGATCGCGCCGATGCAAAAAAGGTCGACGACGTAGGCCATCACCCGGCGCCACAGCACGCCCTCATAGATTTCCGGAAATGCCGCCGGGTCGGGCATGCGCGCTTGGCGATAGGCCTCGGGCGAAAAATCGAAACCGGCGGTCACGGGCTCTTCCCCAAATCTTGGATCGATGCCCGGCATGTGGGGATTGTCCGGGCCGCGGCAAGCCGCAGGCTTACCCGGGATGTGCTAGGCTCGGTGACCGATCCGCGCGCTTACCGAAAGGAGCAACCGATGCCCGCTTTTATCGTCGCCGAGGTCAACGTGACCGATCCCGCCGGCTACGAGCCCTACCGGCCGCTCGCCGCGGCCAGCATCGCGCGCTTCGGCGGACGGTTTGTGGTCCGCGGCGGCGAGGCTCAGCTGCTGGAGGGTACGCCGGAGCCGCAGCGCATCGTCGTCATCGAATTTCCCGACGCCGAGACCGCGCGGCGCTGGTACGCTTCGGCCGAATATCAGGCGGCGCTGAAGATCCGCCAGGCCGCCTCGCGGGGCCGGCTGATCCTGGTCGACGGTGTAGCGGGTTAGCCGGATTCGTCGGCGGCGCCCAACAGCAGCCGGGTCGGGAAGCCGGCGGCGTTGAGCGCGGCGACCAGGATTTCGACGTGCCGCCGGTTCTGGGTTTCGACGACGACGTCGAGCTCGGCCCGTTTGACCGAGGTGTCGTGAAACAGGCGCTGATGATGCACCTCGACGATGTTGCCGGCGTGCTCGCCGATGATCCCGGAGACGCGCGACAGCGCCCCCGGCATATCCGGCAATTCGGCGCGCAGCCGCACCAGGCGGCCCTCATGCACCAAGCCGCGCATCAGGATCGAGGCCAGGAGGCGCACATCGATATTGCCGCCGGACAGGACGATGCCAACCCGCGCTCCGGCGAAACGCTCGCGCGCGGCGAGGATCGCGGCGAGGCCGGCGGCCCCGGCCCCCTCGACGACCAGCTTTTGCTGATGCAGCAGGATCTCGACCGCGTTTTCGAGCATCGCCTCGTCGACCAGCAGGATGTCGGCAACCAGCGCCGCGACGATTTGGCGGGTCAGCCGGCCCGGCTCCTTGACCGCGATGCCCTCGGCCAAGGTCGCCGCCTGGGCGGGGGGCCCAGGGTCCTCACCGCGCATCACGCGGCGCATCGACGGGTAAAGGGTCGACTGGACGCCGATGATCTCGATCGCGGGGTTGAGCACCCTGGCGGCGATGGCGATGCCGGAAATCAGCCCGCCGCCGCCGATCGGCACCATGAGCACGTCGAGATCGGGAAAATCGGCAAGGAATTCGAGCGCGATCGTCCCCTGGCCGGCGATGACCGCCGGATCGTCATAGGGGTGAACAAAGACGAGCCCGCTTTTTTGGGCGAGCCGCTGGGCGGCTTCGCGCGACGCGGCCAAGCTGTCGCCCGTTAGCACAACGGTGGCGCCGAGGGCCTCGGTGCGCTCGATCTTGGTGAAGGGCGAGCCCTCCGGCATCACGATAGTCGCCGGGATTTCGAGCCGCCGGGCATGATAGGCCACGCCCTGGGCATGGTTGCCGGCCGACATCGCGACGACGCCGGCGCGGCGCTGCGCCGGGCTCAAGGTCAGCAATTTATTGAGCGCCCCGCGCTCCTTGAACGAGCCGGTGGCCTGCAGGGTTTCGAGCTTCAGATAAATCTCGGCGCCGGTCAGCACGCAGAGCGCCGGCGCCATGATCGCCGGCGTTCGCGCTACCGCCCCCTCGATCGCCGCTGCGGCGCGGCGAATGTCGGCGATCGTCACCGGCAGATCATTCATTTTTCGGGCACCAGCATGAGGGTGGACACCGGAGCGGCACGGCTGGGGAAGAGCCAGGCGAAATTGCGCCAGCGGCGGACCAGATCGGCGAAATGAGATGATAGCGGGTTGCCGGACTGGCCCGGGGTGACGATCATCCGCGCGTCGGCGGGGGCGGCGAGATCGGTGATGATCCGCAGGCTCGCCCCGAACACCTGCTCGAACGGGTCGCGGCCGTCGCGCAGCAGGCTCGGCGCGTGGTTGACCGTGTCGCTGGCGCCGCCAATCGGGATCGAGGGGTCGAACCAGTCGCGCAGCACCGGGATCCGGCTGAAGACCGGGCTGTCGAACACCGCAACATGCGCCCGACCCCACCCCCAGGTCGCCATATCGTCGCCATAGGCGCGGCGCAGCTGGGCCAGTGCCGATTTAAGGGACTGGGCGAGCCGAGTGGCGCAGGTCTCGGCCTCGGGTTGCGGCGCCGCCCGCCGCTTCTGGTCGGCGCACCAGTCCGGGCGTCGGGTCAACACCGCCTCCATGACCTGCGGCTTCAGCCCCCAATAGCCGGCAACCGCCTGGCCAAAGCGGCCGAACAGGACCGCATGGCTGAACTGGCGCAGCCAGGCGGTGAACAGCAGCGGCGCCACCCGGTCGCGGTCCATGTGAAAGTTCCATCGCTTCAGACGGCCGATGGCCGCGCGCGAGGCCGCATCGCCGGGTGCGATTGCGGTCATCCGCGGCACCAGCTCCTTGGCGGCGAGCGAGAAGGTGTCGGCCTCGATCGCCGCGCTCGAGCTCGGGGTCTGCACCGGGGTCCGGACGAGCAATGCCTCGATCCGCTCGGCGCGGTTCGGAAGATCCCAGTCGCGGCTCAGGAAATAGGGGTAGGAATCGGGCACGATCTTGTTGTTGGCGCTGACGAAATGGCCCGAGGCGGGATTGGTCGCCTGGGGCAACGCATCGAATGGGATGAACCCTTTCCAGTCATATTCACCGGTCCAGCCCGGCGCCGGCATCCAGCCATCGCCCTTGCCGCGGATCGGCACCAGGCCCGGCGCGATAAAGCCGATGGTGCCGCTGTCGTCGGCATAGACGGTGTTCTGCATCGGCCCGACAAAGCCCCGCCATGCGGCGCGAAAGCTCTGCCAGTCGGTGGCCCGGTCGGCCTCCCACAGCGCCTCGGCGCTGCGATCCTGCGGCTCGAGAAAGGTCGCCGACAACGCCAGGACATTACCGGAATCGGCCGCACCCGGCGGCAACACGTCCGACAGCACCGGCCCGTGCCGGGTCGTGCGCACGGTGAACGCGACCGGGGCGCCGCCGTGCACCACGATCTTTTCCCGCCGCGTCCTGAACGGCACGCTGCCGTCGGGGGTCAGATAGCGGCCGGGATCCTTGGGATCGAGCTTTTCGACAAAGAGGTCCTCGACATCGGCGGTGGTCGTGGTGAAGCCCCAGGCGATATGGTCGTTGTGGCCGATCACGACCAGCGGCATCCCGGGCGCGGTCGCTCCGGCGATCTCGCGGCGCGGCGTCTTCAGGCGAGCCAGATACCACGGTCCGGGCGCGCCGAAATCGAGGTGCGGGTCGTTGGCCAGCAGCGGCTTGCCACTCTTGCTGTGATGGCCGTCAACCACCCAGTTGTTCGATGCGTAGACCGGCCCGACCGCACCCGGCAGCGCGTCGTAGAGCCGCCCCAGCCGGAGCCGGCGATAGATCGGCAGCATCGCCGAGAGGGTTGTCGGCGCAGCCTTTGGATATGCCGGGTAGAGAAAGGCCATATCCTCCGGCGAAATCGTTCGGGCCATGCGGGCGCGCAGCAATTCGCCGCGATAATTGCCCTCGATTTGCAGCGCCATCAGCTTGCCCCAGGCCAGGCTGTCGGCCTCGCGCCATGGCTCGGGCGTGAAATGCAGCATCAGGAACTCGGGCGGCAACGCGCCATGGCGCGAGGCGAGAAAGGCGTTGACCCCGGCGGCATAGGCCCGGAACACCTGGTTGACCGCCGGCGACAGATACGGGATCTCGGCCTCGGCAGCGCGATAGAGGCCGAGAACGCGCATCTCCTTGTCGACCGGCACGGCTTTCGCGCCGAAGATCTCGGCGAGCCGGCCGGCGGCGTAGCGGCGCATCAGCTCCATCTGGAACAGCCGGTCCTGAGCGTGGACAAAACCGAGGCCGAAGGCGGCATCGTCACCGTCCTCGGCGGTGACCGTGGGAACCCCGTCGGCATCGCGGGTGATGCGGATCGCGGCTTGCGGCCCGTGCACCTCGATCCGGCCATCGGTCTGCGGCAGAGACGAGCGCAGGTACAGATAGATCCCGCCAACGAGCACCAGCAGCAGGACGGTAAAGCCGGCGAGCAGATAGCGGATCATGACCCCGCCCTATCCTCTCCGCCGACAGTAGGGAGGGAATGAGAGGGGGCCGGCACCGGCGCGAGGCGTCTTTAGAGGCCGAGTTCGCGCAGGATCCGGTCGTGGTCGGCGTCGAGATCTGGGGCCGGGGTGCGGGTCGGCGGGTCGGCGAAGGCCGATAGCTTCATCGGGTTGCCGGCGAGCTTGAGCGGGCCGATCGTCGGGTCGTCGACATCGATCAGCATGTTGCGCGCCGCGGCCTGCGGGTGAGCCAAGGCTTGGGCGATGTTGTTGACCGGGCCGCACGGCACCCCGGCCGCCTCCAGCACCCCGATCCAATCTTCGGTGCCGCCTTCGCGCAGCACCCCTTCGAT
Source organism: uncultured Alphaproteobacteria bacterium (assembly GCA_963755435.1). Classification (GTDB taxonomy): domain Bacteria; phylum Pseudomonadota; class Alphaproteobacteria; order ATCC43930; family CGMCC-115725; genus AP-15. The sequence goes on along the minus strand of CAVWJX010000002.1, from coordinate 368,610 downwards.
CTCGGCTTTCAGTGCTTCCTGATGCTGGTTGCGCAGCGCGTTGGTTTTGAACAGCGGATTGTCGGCGAGATCGGAGCGGCCGAGCGCATGCGCGAGCTTGACGAAGAGCCCGTCATTGCCGGCGGCGATTATGATGTTGCCGTCACCGGTGGCGAACGCCTCGAACGGGGTGATCGAGGGATGGCGCGCCCCCATCGGACCGGGGATTTCGCCGGTCGCGGTGTAGCGCACGATCGCGTTTTCCAATAGCGCCAGCTGGCAGTCGAACAAGGACACGTCGACCTTTTGCGCCGCGCCGGTGCGCTCGCGATGGAGGAGCGCCGCATTGAGCGCGATGGCGGTGAACAAGCCGCCGCCGAGATCGCCGATCGAGGTGCCGATCCGGGTCAACGGCATGCCCGGGTGCCCGGTTATGCTCATGACCCCGCCCAGCCCCTGCACCACCATGTCGTAGGCCGGATAATGCGAATAAGGGCCGCTATGGCCGAAGCCCGAGGCCGCGGCGTAGACCAGGCGCGGATAGCGCGGGTGCAGGGTGTCCCAGCCGTAGCCGAGCTTTTCCATCGTGCCGGGGCGGAAATTCTCGACCAGCGCATCGGCCTTGTCGAGCAGGCGCTCGAAGATGTCGCGGCCGTCCGGGGATTTGAGGTCGAGGGCGATCGATTCCTTGCCGCGATTGACCGAGGCGAAATAAGCCGATTTGCCGTTTTTGAACGGGCCATAATGGCGCGCGTCGTCGCCCTGGCGTGGCGGCTCGACCTTGATCACCCGCGCACCCAGTTCGGCCATCAGCAAGGTGCAATAGGGTCCGGCCAGGATGCGGGACAGGTCGACGATGGTGATGCCGGAAAGCGGGCCCGCTTGCGCCATGCCAGATGATCCTTTCGCCACGAGGCTGCGCTCCAATAGCGCACCGCGCGGTAGCCCCGCAACCGGGGGCGGGAAATCTCTGCCGGAATGGCCGATATGAAGGCGCGCCTCTACGATCGGCGGACCGGGTGGCGCGCATGAGTAACGGCTTCTTTGCCACGTTATTCGAGAGTGTCGCCGGTCGAGACCGTCGACAGTCTTGCTGGTGCCAAGATTGGCTGCCATTACTCTGCGCAACGGATTGGAGATCGCACGGTTGGGGTTTTTCGGGTTGATCAGCCCTCTGCTGGCTGCGCTGCTGATGCTGGCGTCGCCCGCCTCGGGTTTGGCCGCCGCGACCGGCTGGGTCGGCGATGCTCATGCCGCCGCGCGGCTGATTACCGCGGTCGGCTCGACCGGGTCGGCGGCGAGCCTTGATGCCGGGCTCGAAATCAGGCTGGCGCCCGGATGGCACACCTATTGGCGCTCACCTGGAGACGCCGGCATCCCGCCGAGCATCGATTTCGCGGGGTCGGTCAATCTCACGCATGCCGATATCTCTTGGCCGGCGCCGGCCCGCTATTCGCTGCAAGGGTTCGAGACGGCGGCCTACGAGAACCATGTCGTTCTGCCAATTGCGCTGAGCTTGGCCCATCCGGGCCGGCCGCTCGAGCTGCGTGCCACGGTCGATTACGCGGCTTGTGCCCAGATCTGCGTCCCTTATTCGGTCAAGTTCGATCTCGCCTTGCCCGCCGGCCCGGCGTCGCCGGCGGCGCAGGCGGGACTAATCGCCGCGGCGCGCGCGCGGGTTCCGCGTAGCCTTGCCGCCACCGGGATCGAGCTGGTTTCGGCCAACGCCGCCGGCAGCGGGCGTGAAGCTCGCCTGGTGGTTCGGCTGGACAGTCCCGGCGCTGCGTTTCGGGCGCCCGACCTGTTTGTCGAGGGCTTGGCCAAGGGCTCGCCCGGCCGCCCGGCGGCGGACCTTTCCCAATCGGGACATGAGGCGCGACTGACGGTGCCGATCCGCGACGCACCCGCCGCCGGAATCGCCGGCAGCAAACTGAGCTTGACCCTGGTCGACGGCTCGCGTGCGGCGGAGTTCGCTGCCACCCCGCTCGCCGCGCCGTTGCGCGACGGTGCCGCGCCGTTGCTGCCGATCCTGGCTATCGCGCTCTTGGGCGGGCTCATTCTGAATGCGATGCCGTGCGTGCTGCCGGTGCTGTCGCTAAAGCTGCTGTCGGTCGCGAGCCAGGCCGGGGCCGATCGAATTCGGGTGCGCATCGGGCTGCTGATGACAGCGCTGGGCGTGCTCGCCTCGTTCGCGCTGATTGCGGCGGCGCTGATCGGCCTCAAGGCGGCGGGCGGCGTGATCGGCTGGGGCATCCAGTTCCAGTGGCCATGGTTCATCGCCGCGATGGCGGCCTTGACCACTTTGTTCGCGGCGAGCCTGTGGGGTTGGCTGCCGATCGGCTTGCCGCGGATCGCCTATGACGCCGCCGCGGCGGGCCGGGTTCGCCCGCGATATGCCGATGCGTTTCTGACCGGCGGCTTTGCCACCTTGCTCGCCACCCCGTGCTCGGCGCCGTTTGTCGGCACTGCGGTCGGCTTCGCGCTGGCGCAGGGGCCGCGCCAGATCGCAGCTGTGTTCACGGCGCTGGGGCTGGGCTTTGCCGCGCCCTATCTGGCGGTAGCCGGCTTTCCCCAGCTGGTCCGTCTGCTGCCGCGGCCGGGACGCTGGATGAACCGGCTGCGCGCGGCGCTCGGGCTGGTGCTGGTCGGAACCGCGATCTGGCTCCTCTTCGTGCTGGCGGCGCTGTCGGGCGCGCCGGTGGCGCTTGCCGGTGCGGCGGCGCTGGCGATCGTGCTCGGGCTCTTGGCACTCAAGCATTGGCGCCGGATGCCGGCGGCCGAGGCGCGGCTGGCCTCGGGTGCTACGGCTGCGCTGGTGGTCGCCGCCATATTGTGGCCGGCCTTTGCGGGGGTCGTCCGAGGCGGCGCTACCGGGGACGCAAGCGGGGCCGGCGGGTGGAGGCGGTTCGATGCGCGCGCCATCCCTGTGCTCGTTGGCGAGGGCAAGACCGTGTTTGTCGATGTGACCGCGGCCTGGTGCTTGACCTGCAAGGTCAACGCGGCGGTGGTGCTCGACCGCGAGCCGGTCAGCGACCGGCTGTTCGGGTCGCGGGTGGTGGCGATGCGCGGCGATTGGACCCGGCCAGACCCGGCGTTGACCCGCTATCTGCAAAGTTTTGGCCGCTACGGCGTTCCGTTCAACGCGGTCTACGGCCCAAATCGCCCCAACGGTCAGCTGCTCCCCGAGCTGCTGACTTCGGCCGCGGTGGAGGGCGCGCTCGATCGCGCCGGCTCGCACACTACCGCGTCGCGCTGAGTTGGTCCTCCCGCCGGTATTGCCGGCGGCCGCAATTCGACACTATCTCTATGACCCGTGTCGCAGGCGGCTGTTCGACCCGGGTCGAACAGCCAATCCCTTCGTCCCTTCGGCAGGCCGATGAACAACCGCTTCGAGGATCGCGACCCCGATACCGAGGCGAGACGGACGGCGGCGCTGATGGGGTTGATCATCGTGCTGAGCCTGGCGATTGCCGGCGTCGTACTGGTCCGAGACCTGATCAAAGAATCCACAATCGAGGATTGCTTGATGTCCGGACGTACCAACTGTGCGCCGATCGAATTGCCGTTGCCCCGGTAGCGCTCGCGCCACCCCCGCGACGTTTCGCCCGAGCCGATTCGGCCAAGGCTTGCACCGATTGCATGGACAGCGGCGACCCGAAGCTATAGAGTTTCACTATGATAGACATTCGTTAACTTTAATAACCAACCGGAGTGGCTCAGGATGGTAAGGCGGGCGATCAGCGTTGCTGCGCTGCTGGGGCTGGCCGCGACGGCGGCGATCTGGTGGCTCGGCTTTGCCAGCGGCGAGACGACCACGGCCCGCGCTCAGGCTCCGGCGCCTGCCGTCCCGGTCACTGCTGGAATCGTCCGAGCCGAAAACGTCCCGGTTTTCCTGCACGGCATCGGCACGGTTCAGGCGTACAACACCGTCGCGGTCAAGACCCGGGTCGACGGCCAAATCATGAAGGTCGAGTTCAAGGAGGGCCAGGAGGTCAAGCAGGGCGAGCCGCTGTTCCAGATCGATCCTCGACCCTACCAGGCGGCACTCGAGCAGGCCCAGGCGGCCAAGCAAAAAGACGAGGCCCAGCTCGCCGGCGCCAAGCTCGATCTCAACCGCTATGCGAAGCTGCTCGGCAGCGGCTACCAGACCCGGCAGAGCTACGACCAGCAAACCGCGCTGGTTGCCCAGCTGCAGGCTGCGATCAAAGGTGACGAGGCGCAGATCGACACTGCCGAGCTCAATCTCGGCTATGCCGATATTCGCTCGCCTATCGACGGCCGCCTCGGTGCGCGGCTGGTCGACAAGGGCAACCTCGTGCATTCGAACGACAACACGACGCTGGTCACGATCACCGAGCTGAAGCCGATCTTCGTCAGCTTTACCTTGCCGCAGGAAAACCTCGACGCGATCCGCCAATCGCAGCAGAAGGCGCCGCTCGCGGTACGCGCTTATAGCGGCGACGGCACCACCCTGTTGTCGCAAGGCCAGCTGACGTTGATCGACAATTCGATCGACCAAGCGACCGGCACGATCCACCTGAAGGCGCGCTTCGACAATCAGGACGAACGCTTGTGGCCGGGCGAATTCGTCAGCCTGCGAGTGATCCTCAAGGTGCTCCCCAACGTCGCGACGGTGCCGTCGCAGACGGTCGAGGAGGGGCCGAACGGCCAGTACGCCTATGTCATCAAATCCGATGATACGGTCGAGCGGCGCGCCGTCACGGTCGCCTCGATCCAGGACGGGATTGCCGTTGTTAGCAAAGGGCTCGCTCCCGGCGAGCGGGTGGTGGTGGACGGGCAGTACCGGCTGACCGAGGGGGCGCGCGTCAAGATCCTGGCGGCGCGCGGGACGAAGGTGGCGAGCTGAACGTACCGCCGCCGGCCGGAACCTCGCCGACCTCGATTTTCGCCGTACGACAATTTTCGACCGTACGAAAAGGTAATCGCCGATGAATGTTTCGGAGCCCTTTATCCGGCGGCCGATCGCGACCTCGCTGTTAATGCTCGGCGTGCTGGTGTTCGGCGTCGCCGCCTATGGCCTGCTGCCGGTGGCTGCTCTCCCCAACGTCGATTTTCCGACGATTACGGTCAATGCAACCTATCCCGGGGCGAGCCCGGACACGATGGCGTCGGCGGTGGCGACGCCGCTCGAGCAGCAATTCGCGGCGATCCCCGATCTCGACCAGATGACCTCGACGAGCGGCGTCGGCACGACGACGATCACGATGCAATTCGATCTGTCGCGCAATATCGACGCCGCGGCGGAGGATGTGCAGCAAGCGATCAACGCCGCCAGTGGCCTCCTACCAAAGGATTTGCCGACCCCGCCGACCTACCGCAAGACAAACCCCGCCGATCGTCCGGTGCTGATCTTCGCGGTTCATTCCGATAGCATACCGGTCTATCGCATCGATAACTATGCGTACACCGTGCTGGCGCAGAAGCTGTCGACAGTACCCGGCGTCTCGGAAGCTCGCATCTTCGGACAGAAGCCGTATGCAGTGCACGTCCAGATCAATCCTGGGGAATTGGCCTCACGCGGGCTCGGCTTTGAAGAGGTCCGCAATGCGCTGGCGGCGACAACGGTTGATCAGCCCAAGGGCGATCTCGAAGGAGCTCACCAAGTCTATACTCTCGACACCAACGACCAGTTGTTCAATGCCGCCGCCTACAACAACGTGATCGTTGCCTTTAAGAATGGCGCGCCGGTGCGCGTCAAAGACGTCGGGAAGGCAATCGAACTCGGTGCAGAACGACCGCACCGGCGCCTGGTACGGTGGTACGCCAGCGGAGGGCTTGGCAATCCAGCGCCAAGCGGGGGCTAACACGATCCAACTGGTCGATACGATCAAGGCGATGATGCCCCGGCTCGAGGAATTTATTCCGCCTTCGGTCAAGGTCAGCTTGCTGTCGGACCGGTCGCTGACGATCCGCGCCGCGGTGCGCGACGTGCAGTTCACGATGATGGTGACGGTCGCCCTGGTGATCCTCGTCATTTTTCTGTTCTTGCGCACCTTGTGGGCGACCATCATCCCCAGCATGGCCGTGCCGCTGTCGCTGCTGGCGACCTTTGCGGTGATGTATGGCGCGGGCTATAGCCTTGATAACATCTCGTTGATGGCGCTGACGATCTCAGTCGGCTTTATCGTCGATGACGCGATCGTCATGATCGAAAACATCACCCGCTACATTGAGCAGGGGATGCGCCCGCTGGACGCCGCGCTGAAAGGCGCCGGACAGATCGGTTTTACGATTATTTCGATCACCTGCTCGTTGATTGCGGTGTTCATTCCGCTGTTTTTTATGGGCGGGATCGTCGGCCGGCTGTTTCGCGAGTTCGCCGTCACCGTGTCGGTCGCGGTCGTGGCCTCGGCGGCGATTTCCCTGACCTTGACGCCGGTTTTGTGCTCGCTGTTCTTGAAGGAGCAGGGGCTGCATCCAGCGAACCGCTTCAATCGGGCTGCTGAGGGAGTATTCGATTGGATGCTGCGCACCTATGATCGTGGCCTCGGATTTGTTTTCCGGCACCAGCTGATGACGTTGCTGTCGACGGTGTTGCTGATCGGCGTTACCGGCTATCTTTACATGACTATTCCAAAAGGGTTCTTCCCGCAGCAGGATACCGGATTTATTTTCGGCGAAGTGGACGCCCGGCAAGATTCGTCTTTCCAAAACACCGCGGCGGCGGCTCACCGGATCGCCGATATCGTCCGCACGCAGCCCGGCGTGGCCGGCGTGATCTGGTTCGCCGGAGCCTATTCCTACAATCCGACCGAGAACACCGCGCGAATGTTCATCCAGTTAAAGCCGCATGACGAGCGTAATTTGAGTTCCGACCAGATTATTCAGCGCCTGCGTCCCCAGGTCGCCAAGATCGAAGGCGTCAAATTCTTCATGCAATCGGGCCAGGACATCTCGATCGGTGGCCGGCTCAGCCGAACCCAATACCAATATACGCTGACCGACACCAATCTCGATGAGCTTACGCATTGGGCGCCGATCCTTGAACATGCGATGCAAAAACTGCCGCAGGTCCAGGATGTCGCTTCCGACCAGCAGGTCGCGGCCCCGCATATTGCGATCGAGATCGACCGCGATGCCGCTTCCCGGCTCGGCATCTCGCCGTCGCTGATCGACGCGACCCTCTACGACGCATTCGGCCAGCGCCAAGTCGCGACGATGTACACCTCGACCAATCAATACAAGGTGATCCTCGAGGTCGATCCGAAATTTCAAGATGACCCGACCGCGCTGTCCAAGATCTATGTGGCCGGACCGAACGGCGCGGAGATCCCGTTGAGCGCGTTCGCACATTTCGCCCCGAAGCTCGAGCCGCTATCGATCAACCACCAAGGCCAATTCCCGGCGGTGACCTTGTCGTTCAACTTGGCGCCGGGCGCGGCGCTCGGTCCCGCAGTCGATAGGATCTTGGCGACCAAGGCCGATCTGCGCATCCCCGCGACCGTCGAAGGCTCGTTCCAGGGCTCGGCGCAGGCGTTCCAGGCCTCGCTGTCGTCGATGCCACTCTTGGTCGCCGCCGCAATCCTGGTTGTCTATATCGTTCTTGGCGTGCTCTATGAGAGCTACATTCATCCGCTGACCATCCTCTCGGCCTTGCCCTCGGCCGGTGTCGGCGCACTCTTGGCCCTGATGCTGCTGCATTACGATCTGACCGTGATCGCAATGATCGGCGTCATCCTGCTGATCGGCATCGTCAAGAAGAACGCGATCATGATGATCGATTTCGCCTTGCAGGCCGAACGGATCGAAGGCAAGAGCCCGCGCGAGGCGATCCACCAGGCCTGCCTGCTGCGCTTCCGGCCGATCATGATGACGACGTTCGCCGCGTTGTTCGGCAGTTTGCCGATCGCGCTCGGCCGCGGCGCCGGGTCGGAACTGCGCCGGCCGCTCGGCATCGCTATCGTCGGCGGGCTTTTGGTATCGCAATGGCTGACGCTTTACACGACCCCGATCGTTTACCTCTATCTTGAGCGCTTCGCCCGCTGGATCGGGCGTCCCTACCGGCCGTCGCGCGCGGCGGACATCCTGTCGGGAGAGCCGCGACCGGCACTGGCGCCGCATCGCCAAGGCGCAGAGTGACGGCAATTACCGGACCCCTTTGGGGTCAGCGCGTGGCGACCCGCACGGCGGCAGGTAGCACCTTGGGGCCGGGTTCCAGATGCCGGCGTTGGCGGTTGGCCGGTCAGCCGCCAGCGGGCGGCGCTCGAGAACCGGCAGTGCCTCGCCCACGGCGCCAGCATCCGGACGCCGAGCGGATCCGGGCCGGGCGCCGCCGACTGATCGGCGCCATCGCCAGGTGGCCCGATCGGGTTGATTGATCGCAAGGAACCGCTGAATGAGCATTTCGGAACCCTTTATCCGGCGGCCGATCGCCACCTCGCTACTAATGTTGGGGGTCCTGGTCTTCGGCATCGGCGCCTACAACCTGCTGCCGGTTGCCGCGGTGCCCAATGTCGACTTCCCGACGATCACCGTGACGGCACAGTACCCCGGCGCCAATCCCAGCACGATGGCATCGGCGGTCGCGACCCCGCTCGAACAGCAATTCATCTCGATCCCGTCGCTGGCCGAGATGACCTCCTGGAGCGGTGTCGGTGTCAGCTCGATCACGCTGCAATTCGATCTGAACCGCAATATCGATGCCGCGGCGGGCGATGTGCAGCAGGCGATCAATGCGGCCAGCGGCCTGTTGCCCCAGGACATGCCGACGCCGCCGACCTACCGCAAGGTGAACCCGGCGAATTTTGCCATCCTGATCTATGCGATCCACTCCGACGACCTGCCGCCCTACAAGGTCGACCAATACGCCACCAACGTCATCGCGGACCGGCTGTCGACCGAGCCCGGCGTCGGGCAAGTCTTTGTCTTCGGCTCGATGCCTTATGCCGCCCGTGTCCAGATCAATCCGGCGTCCCTCGCCGCCAAGGGCCTCGGGCTGGAGGACGTCCGCAACGCGCTTATCGCAGCGACGGTCAACCGGCCGAAGGGCGAAATCGAGGGCGAACAACAGGCGATCGCCCTCGATACCAACGACCAGCTGTTCGACGCCGAGCAATACGGCAACATCATCATCGCCTACAAACACGGCGCGCCGGTGCACATCAAGGATGTCGGCGACGTCATCAACTCGGTGCAGAACGAGCGGCTCCGCTCCTGGTTCGGCGACCAGCGGGCAGAGGGAATCGCCATTCAAAAGGAGCCCGGCGCCAACACGGTCGCCGTGGTGGACCGCATTAGAGCGTTGATGCCGAAGCTCGAGCAGTCGCTGCCGCCTGCGGTCCATGTCGACCTGATGTCCGACCGCTCGCAGACGACGCGAGCGGCGATCAGCGACGTGCAATTGACAATGCTGCTGACGATTACCCTCGTTGTCGCCGTGATTTTCCTGTTCCTGCGAACATTGTGGGCAACGGTGATCCCGAGCCTGGCGGTGCCATTGTCGCTGCTCGCTACTTTCGGCGTCATGTATGTCGGCGGCTACAGCCTCGACAACATCTCGCTGATGGGACTGACCATTTCGGTCGGTTTCATCGTCGACGATGCGATCGTGATGATCGAGAACATCGTGCGCTACATCGAGCAGGGAATGCGACCGCTCGACGCGGCGCTGAAGGGCGCCGGGCAGATCGGCTTTACGATCATCTCGATCACCTGTTCGCTGATCGCCGTGTTCATCCCGCTATTCTTCATGGGTGGGATTATCGGCCGGTTGTTCCGCGAGTTCGCCGTCACCGTAGCGGTGGCAGTGATCGCGTCGGCGATCGTGTCGCTGACCCTGACCCCGGTCCTATGTTCGCTGTTTCTGAAGCAGGAAGGGCTGCATCCCAAGGGCCGCTTCAACCGCGGCGCCGAGCGCGTATTCCAGGCGGTGCTGCGCCGCTATGACCGCGGGCTCGTTTTCATCTTTCGCCATCAGTTCGCCGCGCTGCTGGCGACGCTGCTGCTGATGGTCGCAACCGGGTTTCTATACGTAAAGATGCCAAAGGGTTTTTTCCCGCAGCAGGATACCGGGTTCGTCTTCGGCGAACTTGATATACGCCAAGACGCTTCGATGATCCAGACCGACAAGATCCGGCACAAGGTTGTCGAAATCGTCAGGCACGACCCCGGCGTGCAGGGCGTCTTTTCGTATGACGGCGCCACGCCTTACAACCCTGCCGAGAATACGGCCCGCATCTTTTGGGGGCTGAAGCCCTACGACGAACGCGATGCCACTGCGGAACAGATCATCCAACGGTTGCGCAAGAAGGTCGCCGGCATCGAGGGTGCCAAATTCTATATGCAGGTGCCGCAGAACATCACGGTTGGCGGCCGCCTGAGCCGCACGCAATACCAGTACACACTAACCGACACCAACATCGACGAGCTCAACCATTGGGCGCCGATCATCGAAGCCGAAATGAGGAAACTTACCGAACTGCAGCAAGTCGCGTCCGATCAGCAAATTGCCGCCGCGCATTTGGCTATCGAGATCGACCGCAATGCCGCCTATCGGTTTGGGTTGTCGATGAACCAGATCGACCAGACGCTCTACGATGCATTCGGCCAGCGGCAGGTCGCGACAATTTATACTGCGACTAACCAGTACAAGGTCATCCTCGAAGTCCAGCCGAAGTACCAACGCGACCCGAACCTGCTGTCCGAGATTTATGTCTCTGGTCCCGGTGGCGTTCAGGTACCGCTTGGCAGTTTTGCGCACTTCACGCGGAAGGCCGAACCGCTGCTGATCAGTCACCAGGGCATTTTCCCGGCGGTCACATTGTCGTTCAATCTGGCTCCAGGCGTGGCGCTTGGACAGGCGGTCGACGCGATTCAGGCGATGACCCAGCGCCTGCTCGTGCCACCGACGCTGAACGCGTCGTTCCAGGGAACCGCACAGGCCTTCCAGGCCTCGCTGGCGTCGATGCCGCTATTGGTCGCCGCGGCGATTCTCGTCGTCTATATTGTGCTGGGGATCCTCTACGAGAGCTACATCCATCCGATCACGATTCTGTCTGCGCTACCCTCGGCCGGTGTCGGGGCATTGCTGCTGCTGTGGCTTTTGCATTATGACCTGTCGGTCATCGCGATCGTCGGCATCATCCTGCTGATCGGCATCGTCAAGAAAAATGCGATCATGATGATCGACTTCGCGCTGCAGGCCGAGCGGCTCGAAGGCAAAAGCCCGCAGGAAGCGATCCACCAGGCCTGCCTGCTGCGCTTCCGGCCGATCATGATGACGACGTTCGCCGCGCTGTTTGGCGCGATGCCGATCGCCTTTGGCCAGGGTGGCGGCGCGGAATTGCGCCAGCCGCTCGGCGTCGCCATCATCGGCGGACTGCTGGTGTCACAATGGCTGACGCTCTACACGACGCCGGTCATTTATCTCTATCTCGACCGCTTTGCCCGCTGGATCGGCCGGCCCTACCGACCATCGAGGGTCGCGGAGGCGCTTTCGGGGGAGGGCAGTCCGGTGTTGGCGCAAGAACGACAGAGCGCGGAGTGACGACGATGACCCGCATCGCGTCGGCCGCGTCCGGCCGGGCCCAGGCCGCCGATCGCACCTTCGGCTTTCTGGTGCATGACGTCTCGCGACTGGTGAAGCGGCGCTTTGAACGGCAGGCCCGGCAGATCGGACTGCCGATCACCCGGCGTCAGGCGGCGGTGGTGCTCTATATCGCGCGCAACCAGGGGGTGAGTCAGGCCGAAGTTGCCGCCTGGCTCGATATCGAGCCGATCGCGCTGGTGCGCATGCTTGATAAGCTGCACGAGGAGGGGCTGGTCGAGCGGCGTGCCCATCCGACCGACCGCCGGGTGCGGACCTTGTGGCTGACGGATGGGGCCGAACTGGTGGTCGAGCGCATTCTCGACATCAATCAAGCGATCCGCGAAGAGGCCTTTGCCGGTTTAGAACCGGGAACCCGCGACGCAATGATCGCGGCACTCGGCAGTGTCAAGCACAACCTCATCGTGCAGGAAGAAACAGCCGGCGATCACCCTGCCGCCCCGGCGCCGGAGCTTGCGGGCGAGCCGTCGCCGGAGCGCCCGCTCGGCTCGCGCGGAGCCGATCCACTGCCGGTCGGCAGCGCCACGGACCTTGGTGGGGCGGTGCCACGCTAGGTGGCCAGATAGCCGCCGTCGACATAAAGCTCGGCGCCGGTAATGTAGGAGGCCTCGTCCGAAGCTAGAAAGAGCGCCGCATACGCGACCTCCTCGGGGCGGCCGGCGCGTCCCATTGGCACCTGGCGCAGCATCCGGGCGCGCACCTGCGGGTCGGCGGTGCGCTTCGACGAGCGCATCGGCGGCATCAGCCCCGGATGGATCGAGTTGACCCGGATATTGTCGGCGCCATGTTGCACCGCCGCAGCCTTGGTCAGGGTGCGGACCGCGCCCTTCGAGGCATTGTAGGCGACGTGGATCTGCTGCTGGCCGGTAATGCCCGAAATCGACGAGATGTTGACGATCGAGCCGCCGCCCGCCGCTTTCATGATTGGGATGGCGAATTTCATGCCGAGAAAGGCGCCGCGCGCATTGACCGCCATCAGCTGGTCCCAGGCCGCGGTGTCGAACAGATCCTCGACGGCGCTGCCACTCAAACCGGCGTCGTTGACCAGGATATCGAACCTGCCGTATTCGGCGAGGGTGGCATCGACCACCGACTTCCATTCCTGTTCGCTGCTGACGTCGAGCCGGCGGAAGATTGCCGCGCCATTTGCCCGAGTGATGTCGGCAACGACGGCTTTCCCCTCGGCTTCGAGCATGTCGGCAACGACGATCTTGGCGCCTTCGCCGGCAAAGATCCGGGCCATGCTGGCGCCCATGCCGGACGCCGCACCGGTGATCAGCGCAACCTTGCTTGCAAGCCTCATCGGCAATCCTCCCTGACCATACGACCGCGATCGGCCGGCGCGGTTCCCCGCCAAACAAGATGCTATAGTGCCTAGACGCAGACACAAGATCGACCCAAGCCGTCATGGCCCGGCTCGCCCCGACCGTCCACGACCCGCGGCACAAACGCTGCCGGCTGTCGTGGATGGCTTGTTGCGGCTTGAACTTCATTCGATCCCGACTGCGGCGCCGAGGGTTTCGCCGATCGCGCGGTGCAGGACCAGATCGGCGATCCGGTCGAGACCCGTCGGCTCGCGATTGATGATGACGAGGGCGGCACCGTAATGCTTGGCCAGCTCGGGAAAGCCGGCAGCCGGATAGACGACGAGCGAAGAGCCGGCGACGATGAACAGATCGGCGGCGATGGCCTCGGTCTCGGCGCGACGCATCGCGGCCGCCGGCATCGCCTGGCCGAACGAGATCGTCGCGGTTTTGATAAAGCCGCCGCAAGCGTCGCAAAGCGGGGCCGTTTCCTCGCGCGCGAAGGTCTGGCGCAGCGCGTCGAGCTCGTAGCGACGCGCGCAATCGAGGCAATGGGCGTAGGTCGTGTTGCCGTGCAATTCGACGACGCGGTCTTCGGGGATGCCCGAGGCCTGGTGCAGCCCGTCGATATTCTGGGTGATCACCGCGCCCGCCTTGCCGCGGCGGACAAGCTCGGCAACCGCGCGATGACCGCGATTGGGCGCGGCCATGCGAAAAGTCTCCTCCATGGCAAAGCGGCGGCGCCAGGTTTCGCGCCGCGCTTCCTCCGAGGCGAGAAAATCGGCGAAGTCGATCGGCGCCATCTTGGTCCAGATGCCGCCGGGGCTGCGGAAATCCGGAATACCGGATTCGGTGCTGATGCCGGCGCCGGTAAAGACCACCGCGCGGCGCGCGTTGGCGATTAGTTTGGCGAGCGCGGCGATGTCGGCATCGTTCAGCATGGTGCGGATCGTCGCAAAACCGCGCCCGCGCGCCAAGTGCGACGTGCGATATTGCGAGTAATGACCGGGCGCACCGCCTACCTCGCCGCCGAGGGCTATGTCGACGAGCTTGCCCGTGAATTGGGCGGGGTCGAGCGGATCCATGGGCGCCTGCTGCTTGCCTCGGGGCCACCGCGCCGGGTCGCATGGGCGGCCAACATCTGGCACGAGCCGCGAGAGATCCCGGTTGCCTCGATTTCGGACGCAGCGGCGAAGTTGCGCGCGATCCAGCGCAACTGGGCGGTCTATACGCCGGTGTTGCATCGCCGCGCGGCGCTGATCCAGGCGCAATTGCCAACGGTTTCGGCCAAGCCGCTGGTGTTCGGAGCGCGAGCGCCGGCAGCGCCGCTCGGCTCGTGGACCTTGCTCGACGCCGTGACGGTGCTGGCCTCGCCGCAGTGCTCGAGCTCGTTTCCGAACGGCGAAATTCGTTTTGTCGAGGACCATTATGGGCCGCCGAGCCGCGCCTATCTGAAATTGTGGGAGGCGCTGACCTTGATCGATTGCCGGCCTGGCCCCGGCGAGCGGTGCCTCGACTTCGGCTCGAGCCCCGGCAGCTGGAGTTGGGCGTTGCAGCAGATGGGCGCGCAAGTGATCAGTGTCGACAAGGCTCCACTGGCCGCCAAAATCTCGCGCCTGCCCGGCATCGAGCACCGCCTCGACAGCGCCTTTGCCGTGGACCCGCGGGCGATCGGCTCGGTCGACTGGCTGTTTTCCGATGTCGTCTGTTATCCGGCGCGGCTATTGGCGATGATCGAGCGCTGGCTCGCCGCCGGCACCTGCCCCAAATTTGTCTGCACGATCAAGTTTCAGGGCGAAACCGATCACGAAATCGCCAGCCGGTTCGCCGCCATTCCAGGCTCCGACCTGCGTCACCTGTTTCACAACAAGCACGAATTGACCTGGACCAAGATCGAATAGCATCCGGACATCTGCCTGCGGGCCATGGTTCACCGCCAGCCGGCCCCACTGCGGAACCGGACAACCGTGGACTTGATCCGGCCATCCACGCCCTCTATTCACCAGCGCTCGTGGATGACCGGACGAGCCCGGTGATGACGGCGCGAACGAGGCAATTGGGAGGGAGGGGAATATGGAACTGGGTTTGCGCGGAAAGAAGGCGCTGGTCACGGGCGCGTCGAAGGGGATCGGGCGGGCCTGCGCCGAGGCGCTGGCCGAGGAGGGTTGCGACGTGGTGTTGGTGTCACGCACCGCGGCCGATCTCGAAGCCGCACGGGCGGCAATCGTCGCCAAGCACAATGTCGCAGTCCGGGTGTTTGCGCTCGATTTGTCCGATAGCCGCAATGTCGACAGGCTCGCCGCCGAATGCGCCGACACCGATATCCTGGTCAACAACGCCGGCGCCATCCCCGGCGGCAATCTCGACGCGATCGACGAGGCGCGCTGGCGCCAGTCCTGGGATCTGAAGGTCTTCGGCTACATCAACATGACCCGGCGCTTCTATGCGCTGATGCGCGAGCGCGGCGAGGGCGTCATCGTCAACATCCTCGGCGCCGCCGGCGAGAACCCCGATTTCGATTATATCGCCGGCTCCTCGGGCAACGCCTCGCTGATGGCGTTCACCCGGGCGATGGGCGGGACTGCGCCGCGCGACGGGCTGCGCGTCATCGGGATCAACCCCGGCCCGGTCATGACCGAGCGGCTGGTGACGTTGATGCGAACCCGCGCCCAGGACCGCTTTGGTGACGCCGAGCGCTGGACCGAGTTGATGCAGGGCCACGCCTTCGGCCGCGCTGCCAAGCCCGAGGAGATCGCGTGGATGGCCGCCTTCCTCGCCTCCGACCGCTCCGCCTACACCACAGGTTCGATCGTCACCATCGACGGCGGCGGCTCCAGCCGAAGGAGCGCGTTATGACGCTAGGTTGTGAGGCGGGCATCTTCAGGCGCAGACTTGAAAACTTTGTTGCCCCTGATGGGCGTTGCCGTCGTAGCTCACTCACCTGGCCTTGAGCATCCGCGCGGCGTCGACCGCGGCGTAGGTCAGGATGCCGTCGGCGCCGGCCCGCTTGAAGGCGAGCAGGCTCTCCATGATCGCGCGGTCGCCGTCGAGCCAGCCGTTTTGCGCAGCGGCGTGCAGCATCGCGTATTCGCCCGAGACCTGATAGGCATAGGTTGGCACCCGGAACGTCTCCTTGACCCGGCGGACGATGTCGAGGTAGGGCAGGCCGGGCTTGACCATGACCATGTCGGCGCCCTCCTGCAGGTCGAGCGCCACCTCACGCAGGGCCTCGTCGCCGTTGGCCGGGTCCATCTGGTAGGTGCGCTTGTCAGCGCTGCCAAGTGCGGCCTTCGAGCCGATCGCGTCGCGGAACGGGCCGTAAAAGGCCGAGGCGTATTTCGCCGCATAGGACATGATGCGGACATGGGCAAACCCGGCCTCGTCGAGTGTGTCGCGGACCGCGCCGACCCGCCCATCCATCATGTCGGAGGGGGCGATGATGTCGCAGCCGGCTTGCGCCTGCACCACTGCCTGGCGGCAGAGGATCGCTACGGTCTCGTCGTTCTCGACGTAGCCGGCGCGAATGACGCCGTCGTGGCCATGCGAGGTGAACGGGTCGAGCGCCACGTCGCACAGGACGCCGAGATCAGGGAGCGCCCGCTTCAGCGCCGCGACCGCCTGGCAGACGAGATTGTCGGGGTTGAGCGCCTCGCTGCCTTCAGCATCCTTCAACGCAGCCGGCACCGCCGGAAAGACCGCGATCGTCGGGATGCCGAGCGCAGCCGCTTCGCCGGCGGCGTCGACCAACGCCGGGATCGGCAGGCGAAAGACGCCGGGCATCGAGGCGACCGGCGCTTTATGGCGCTCGTCATGGACAAAAAGCGGCCAGATCAGGTCGCCGCTGCTCAGTACATTTTCGGCGACCAGCTTGCGCGACCAAGGGTCGCGGCGGTTGCGCCGCAGCCTGAGGCGAGGGTAGGGGGCGAGCGGCGGCAGAAACGCGGTCACGGGATCACTCGCTTTATCGCCGATTGTGAGGGCGGAATCGCACGCAAGATAGGCCGGGCGGCGCCCGGCTGCAACGCGTCAGAGGGGCCCGCCGCCTCGGCACCGCTGCGACCGGCCGTGGCGGCAGCCGCGTGCGGCCGACGTGCTGCTCCTGACCCGGGGTGATCCGGCTAATAGGTCTCGCGCGGTAAATTGAGGTGGGGAAAGGCGCTGTGCACGTGTGCCGGCACCACCTGACGCGCCGGCCGGATGTAAGTCTTGTCGAGCTGGTCGTAGCCGGTGACCCCGAGCAGTGACAGGCAGATGCGGATCTCGTCTTCGAGGATCTCGAAGAGGCGCACCACCCCCTCGGCGCCGCCGGCGGCGAGACCATAGACATAGAGCCGGCCGCAGGCGACGGCGTCAGCGCCGAGGATCAGGGCCTTGACGACGTCGGTGCCGCGGCTGATGCCGCCATCGACCAGGATGCGGGCGCGCCCGCCAACCGCTTCGACGACCTCCGGCAGCACCTCGATCGAGCCGACGCCCTGATCGAGCTGGCGGCCGCCATGATTCGATACGTAAACGCAATCGACCCCATGATCGAGCGCCAACTTGGCGTCCTCGGCGGTGGCGATGCCCTTCAAGATCAGCGGGATATCGAAGTTCTTCTTGATCCGCTCGATGTCCCGCCAATTGAACTGGGCCTGGTAGATGCGGGCGTCATCGACACGGACCCGGCGGCGCTGGTGACGCTTGGCGATGTCGCGCTCGCGCCGGCTATAGCTGTCGGTGTCGACTGTCAGGCAAAAGGCATCGTAACCCTTCGCAATGGCGCGGCCGACATGGTCGTCGACCCAGGCGGCATCGCCGCGCACGTAAAGCTGGAAAATCTTGAAGCCGCTGCCGGAAGCTTCGGCGGTCTTGTCGAGCCCCGGGTGCGATACCGAACTCAAGATCATGCCATTACCGAATTCGCGCGTCGCCGCGGCGACGGTAGCGCCGCCGCCGGGCTCGAACACTTCCAACGAGCCGACCGGCGCGCACAGCACCGGGATGCGCAGCTTTTTGCCGAACAAGGTGCGGCTGCAATCGATGTTCGACACATCGCGCAACACCCGCGGCCGAAAACCGATCGCATCGAGCGCCAGCCGGTTGCGCGCCAGGGTCGATTCGGTCTCGGAGCCGCCGATCAGATAGTCCCAGTTGTTGCGGTTGAGATTGGTTCGCGCCTGCGTGACAAACTCGTGCAGGTTCTGAAAGCGGTCCTCGATCGATTCGGGCATCGTTCGGCTACCCCGCTGGTTTCGTTTTCTGTGGCAAGGCCGAGGCTTTAAGCTCGGAGACGAGAGCGCTGCACCCTAGCCGAGGCCTCGTGCCGGGGCAATCCGGTCGGAAGCTGCTTTTGCGCTTGGGGGTGCTCGTGCGGTGCCGTTACGATGCCGGCTCTTTTGCTCGCCCGGACGCGACAATCCCGCCAAAGAGGAGACGCCTGATGCCTCGCATCCTGACCCCCGCCACCCATTCCGAAGAAACATTGGAGATCGCCCGCGAGCTGTTGCCGCCGGGCTATGACCTGGTTATGGCGCCGCATGGCCGGCCGGAATTCTTCAATCTGTTGAAGGACACCGAGTACTACATCGGCGCCGGCCAATTTCCCCACGGTGCGGATTTCTACCAGAAGGCGCCGAAACTGCGGATCGTGCAGACCTTAAGCGCCGGCTACAACACTTACGATCTCGAGGCGGCGCGGTCGGCCGGCGTGCCGATCTGCAACAATGGCGGCGCCAATTCGACAGCGGTTGCCGAGCACGCGATGATGCTGATGCTGGCGGTCGCCCGCAAATTGATCTGGCAGCACGAGGGCGTGTCTTCGGGGCGCTGGCGCGGCAATGACTTCAACGCCACCAAGCTTTACGAGCTCGAAGACAAGACCCTGGGCATCATCGGCCTCGGCAACATCGGCAAGAAAGTGGCACGCCGGGCCAAGGCCTTCGACATGCACATCAAATATTACGATATTAACCGTCTGACCACCGACCATGAGGATGCGCTAGGCGTGCGCTTTGCGCTGTTCCCCGAGCTTATCAAGACCTCCGACATCGTCACCCTGCATGTGCCGTTGGACTTGTCGACGCACAATCTGATCGGCGAGCGCGAGCTGGGATGGATGAAGCCGACGGCAATCCTGATCAACACCTGCCGCGGACCGGTGGTCGACGAAAAGGCGCTCTACAATGCGCTGCGCGACGAGAAGATCCTGGGCGCCGGGCTCGACGTGATGGTCGAGGAGCCGCCCAAGCCCGACCACGAGCTGTTCACCTTGAAGAACATCACCTTCAGCCCGCACGGCGCCGGGCCGACCTGGGACAATCACTGGAAGCGCTGGCGCAACGCTTTCGACAATTTCGAGCGGGTCGAGCGCGGCCAAAAGCCGTTCTGGATCGTCCCTGAACTGCGCGACTGAGCAACCGCTGCCATCGGCCTGACCGCCAGCCCGGTCCCGGTCAGGCCGGCTTGCCGCCGGCGATTGTCACGATAAATTACGACTAGGCCCGCGCCGACCCAAGCCATTATCACGCCGCCTCAGGTGGCGAATTGCTCCTTGAAGACGCGCTCTTCAAGGTTGGCCTCGTCGTCGAACAGCAGGGTCATCGCGATGTCGCGATTTTCGTGGATCTCGACGCTGACGATGTCGCGCGCCTCGGTGAAATCAGCGACCGCGCTGACCGGACGCTTGTCGGTTTCGAGCGCGTCGATCCTGACCTGCGCCTGATGGCGCAGCAATGCCCCGCGCCAGCGTCGCGGGCGGAAGGCGCTGATCGGGGTCAGCGCCAGGACACCGGCATCGAGCGGGATGATCGGGCCGTGCGCCGACAGGTTATAGGCGGTGCTGCCGACCGGGGTGGCGACCAGTACGCCATCGGCCATCAGTTCGTCGAGGCGCACCACGCCGTCGACCGTGATCCGCAGCTTGGCGGCCTGGCGGGTCTCGCGCAACAGCGACACCTCGTTGAAGGCGAGCGCGCGGTGGCGGCCGCCGTCATATTCGCGTGCGATCATCTCAAGCGGATGCAGAACGACTGGCTGGGCGGTAGCCAGGCGCTCGAACAGCCCGTCCGGTCGATAGGCGTTCATCAGAAAACCGACGCTGCCGCGGTGCATGCCGTAGATCGGCACCCCTTGAGGCAGAAAGCGGTGCAACGTCTCTAGCATGAAACCGTCACCGCCGAGGGTAATAACCAGCTCAGCCTGCTCGGGTTCGACGTGGGGATAGGTGCGGCTCAGTTCGGCCAGAGCCTGTTGCGCCGCTTCGGTCTCGGCCGCGACAATGGTGATGCGGGGCGCGGTCCGCGGCGGTGCGACCGCGCTCACCCGCCGGTGACGCTCATATGGCGGGCCACGGCGGGCCGGTTATGGCGGCGGTCGATAATGAAGTCGTGGCCCTTGGGTTTGCGCGCGATCGCCTCGCCGATCGCCGCGACCAGCGCCTCGTCGCCCTCGGAATGACGCAGCGGTGTGCGCAGATCGGCCGCATCCTCCTGGCCAAGGCACATGTAGAGCGTGCCGGTGCAGGTCAGCCGCACCCGGTTGCAGCTTTCGCAGAAATTATGCGTGAGCGGGGTGATGAAGCCGAGCCGCGCCCCGGTCTCGCGCACCGTCGCATAGCGCGCCGGGCCCCCGGTTCGATAGTCGCTGTCATCCAAGGTCCACCGCCGCTGCAGCCGGGCCCGCACCATGGACAAGGGCAGATATTGATCGAGCCGGTTCTCGCCGCCGATATCGCCCATCGGCATGACTTCGATAAAAACCAGGTCGAACCCTTGCTCGCCGCACCAGGCCACGAGGTCGTCGAACTCGTCGTCGTTGACGCCGCGCAGCGCCACCGTGTTGATCTTGATCGCGAGACCCGCGGCCTTGGCGGCGGCGAGCCCGTCGAGCACCACTTCGAGCCGGCCGCGGCGGGTGATTTCGGTGAATTTCGCCGGGTCGAGCGTATCGAGCGAAACGTTGACCCGGCGCACGCCGCAGTCGCGCAACTCGCCGGCATAGCGGGCGAGCTGGCTGCCGTTGGTGGTCAGGGTTAATTCGTCGAGCGCACCGGTGCCGAGGTGGCGGCCGAGCGAACCGAACAGGGTCATGATGTTGCGGCGGACCAGCGGCTCGCCACCCGTGAGGCGCAGCTTTTTGACCCCGAGACCGACAAAGGCGCTGCATACCCGATCGAGCTCCTCGAGGGTAAGCAACTCGGCCTTTGGCAGGAAGCTCATCTCCTCCGCCATGCAGTACACGCAGCGGAAGTCGCAGCGGTCGGTGACCGACACGCGCAGATAGGTGATGGTGCGTCCGAATGGATCGATCATGCGGTGCTCGCTCGTGACGCCTCTCTTGCCTGATTGAAAGATAGGGATGCGATCGGCGGTTGTCGCCCCCGATCTCGGCGTGGTCATCCCCGGGGTTACCGTCCCGGGGAACGCTGCCCCATAGTTTGCCCCACCGGCTTGCAGCGGCAGCAGCGGCTGCCCATGATCAGCGGATGCAGGAATTCACCCTCCGCCCGCAGCCCGATGATCCGCGCCTGACCCGCACCGTCACCGGCATCGACCACCAGGGCCGGCCGATCGAGACCGCCGTCGTCATCGAACGGCCGCTGACCCTGTTCCTGAACGGCCGCGAGATTGTCACGATGATGACCTTGGGCGACCATCCTGACTACCTGGCGGTCGGCTACCTGCTCAATCAGAACATGCTGCTCGCCGACGATCGGGTCACCGCCATCGATTACGACGAAGAGCTCGAAACCATCGTTGTGCGCACCGACCGCGAGACCGATTTCGAGGACAAGCTGCGCAAGAAGACGCTGACCTCCGGCTGCGCCCAGGGCACGGTGTTCGGCGATCTGATGGAAAAATTCGACGAGGTCCGGCTCGATCGTGATGCCGTGTTGCGCACCTCGTGGCTCTATGCACTGTCGCGCAAGATCAACACCGCGCCGAGCCTCTACCTCGCCGCCGGGGCGATCCATGGCTGCGTCTTATGCGAGGAAGACCGGCCATTGCTCTATGTCGAGGATGTCGGGCGTCATAACGCGATCGACAAGATTGCCGGCTACATGCACCTGCACCAGGTCTCGGCGGCCGGCAAGATCTTTTATACGACCGGTCGCTTGACCTCGGAGATGGTAATCAAGGCAGTTCAGATGCGGATCCCGATCCTGATTTCGCGCTCGGGCTTTACCGCGTGGGGCGTCGATCTGGCCCGCCAGGCCGGGCTCACCTTGATCGGCCGCGCCAAGGGCAAGCGGTTCGTCGCGTTGGCCGGCAGCGAACGCATCGTCTTCGATGGCGATCCTCGCCATATCGAAGAGGAGGCGCCCCGGCTCGCGCGGAAGGCGAGCCTCTCCGACGAAGACGCGGCATGAACATCGTCGGGCTGTTGCTTGCCGGCGGGCTGTCCCGGCGGATGGGGGGCGGCGACAAAGCGCTGCGGCTGCTCGGCGGGGTGTCCCTGCTCGACCGGGTCATCGAGCGGTTGCGGCCGCAGGTCGCGGCCATGGTCCTTAATGCCAATGGCGACCCGGCGCGCTTTGCCCGGTTCGGCCTGCCGGTGGTAGCCGACAGCATCGCCGGTTTCGCCGGGCCGCTAGCGGGAATATTGGCCGGGCTCGATTGGGCGGCGGCGCACCGGCCGGATTGCCCGCTCATCGTCAGCGTTCCGACCGACGCACCGTTTCTGCCGAGGGATCTTGTCGCGCGGCTTGCGCAGGGGCTCGAAGAGGCCGACGCCGATCTCGCCTGCGTCGCCTCGGGTGGGCAAGCGCACCCGGTGATCGGGCTATGGCCGGTGCGGTTGCGCGAAGATCTGCGCCGTGCGGTAGACGCCGATCGCGTGCGCAAAGTCGATCAGTGGACCCAGCGCCATCGGCTTGCCCAAGTTGCGTTTCCGGACCAGCCCCTCGACCCGTTCTTCAACGCCAATCGGCCGGAGGATCTTGAAGCCGCAGCGTCATTGCTTGTCCTTAGTGAAACGCCTTTGGCGCATTGACCAGCATCACGATGCCCCATACGAGCGGAATTCCGACATAACCCCAAGGGAGGACAAGTTTGAGAGCGTCGCCGCCGCCAGATTTCTGAGCTGATGCCATCATTGCCTCCCGAATACCGGTGCGCCCCCGACCTCCGCGTTTGCCTCGATCGCGCGCATGCGGAAGCGATTGTGCACCTAATTATTGTATATTAAGCCGATGATCAGCAGCCCGTCCATCATGGACATCTTGACATTGTAGGTCTACGCCTTAGCGACGCCAGGGGCGATCTTATATTCGCGCAATAGTTGACGAGGGCAGGGCTAAGAAGGCCGGCCATCGACCAGGCAGTGAGCGGCAGCCCATGGACGGCCCCGACATATCGGGTGCCGAAACATGTCGCGCAGATAGGCCGGCAGGGTGGCAAAGCCGCCGCCATATATGCTGAAGATGATCGCGTAACACAGCACGAACAGGCTGACACTGCCGATCGAGCCTGCGTAGGGCACCAGAGCGTAGAGCAAGGTTCCGAGCGCGAAAAATATCAAAGTAGGTGTTCCTGCGCCCGAGATAGTCGGAGATCGATGACCACGCGAACCGGTCGCCCATGTTGAACAGGCTTAACAGCCCGAATAGACCAGAGGCGGCGACCGCCGTGATCCTCGGAACATCTCCTGGCTCATCACCGAGGCCTGGCCGAGCACGCCGATCCCGGCGGTGACGTTGAGACACAGGATTCACCAGATCAGCCAGAAGCGCGGTGTTCTCAACGCATCGTAGACATAGACATGCTGCATTGTACTAGGCGCTTGCGCCGGTCCTGCGTACCCGGCGGGCGCCCAGCCTGGCGCCGGGATTCGGACGATCCGTCTTGCGCGGGCCGCCCTCTTCGTCCGCCCGAGCAACGCCGCGGACGTGCCCAGAATGAATGCATGGGCTTGTCCGATGCAAAGATGAATACAGAGCCCCGCCTGGCGGAATCAGCGATCAATTGTATCCTGGCGACGCAACGATGCGCGCTTTGCCGAGCAAAGAGGAAATAGACACAGCTTTTCCTGCTTACCCGTTTCTGCCGCTGCAACAGCTCGGCTGAGCCGCCCGCGCAATGCTTCGCGCGTCGGTTGTGATCGTCAGCGCGATAATCATATCACCCGCCGGCCGATTGGCAGGCCCAGAAATCGGCGTTCTGCCACCAACGCAGCACGGCTCGGCGCGGCTTTGCGGGTCACCGCAAAAGGGCTCCCGATTCATCAGAAAGGTCGCTGGCTCATTTGCCGCCGGAGCGACGGCCGTTCCGGCGGGTCCTCTTCAATGCGCCGCCGAGCGTCGGCGCCCGGACATTGCAGCGACAACGGGGGCATGCGAACATGCGCAATGCCCGCAAACATAGACATGCGGATATCGGCGTTGCTCATGGCTCGGCTGTGTCATGAGTTGAGCGGCCCGCTGGCGGCTGTCGGCAACGGTGCCGAGTTGCTCGACGGGAGTTCCCCTGAGTTCGTCTGCCAAGCCATTTCGCTTATCGCCGACAGCGCGCGGCGTGCCAGCAACCGGCTGCAATTCTATCGTTTTGCCTATGGCTTTGGCGGCGATGGCGTCCCGACCGGACCGCTACCCTTTGAGTTGGCGACCAGAGTCTTCGAGGGGACGCTGATCGCTTGTGATTACCCGGAGGGCGTTCGCGTGCTGCCGCCCGATCGGCAGAAGCTCGGCTGCAACCTGCTCATTATCGGCGCCGCGGCATTGGGCCGCGGCGGCCGCGTGGCGCTGGACGTCGCAGGTGCCGAGCTTTGCGTCGAGGCGTCTGGCCAGATCGCCTCACTGGCTCCCGAACAAATATCGGCATTGCGGCTCGAAGCCGCCGCCGAGGAAATCACCGCCCGCACCGTACATGCCTACTTTACCGCTCTGACAGCCCGAGCGCAGGGTTTCAGCCTAGTCGACAGCGAGAACGGGCCCGAACGGGTCCGGTTGGTTTTGATCGGGGCGCCCGCCTAAGCGGCCGCCGTACCCAGGTGCGGTTCGCGGCTGGCCGGGGCTGCCGGATTGCTCCCGATTGAGGCGCCGGTCGGTTCAGGCGGATCTCGCAGCACATAGCCGCGTCCCCAAACGGTCTCGATGTAATGCTTCCCGCCGGTGGCCTGCGCCAGCTTTTTGCGCAACTTGCACACGAAGACGTCGATGATCTTCAGCTCTGGCTCATCCATCCCGCCGTAAAGATGATTGAGGAACATTTCCTTGGTCAATGTGGTCCCTTTGCGCAAGCTCAGCAGTTCCAGAATGCCATATTCTTTGCCAGTCAGATGCAACGGACGATCGTCGACTTCGACGACGCGGGCATCGAGATTGATGATCAGCTTGCCGGTGCGAATGACGGATTCGGAATGACCCTTCGAGCGCCGAACAATGGCGTGAATGCGTGCCACCAATTCGCGCCGATCGAACGGCTTGGTCAGGAAGTCATCGGCGCCGAAGCCTAAGCCTTTGAGCTTATGATCGAGTTCGCTGAGCCCGGAGAGGATCAGGATCGGGGTGTGGATCCGCGCTGCGCGCAACCGTCGCAGCACTTCATACCCGTCGATGTCGGGAAGCATTAGATCGAGGAGGATGATGTCGTAATCGTACAGCTTGCCGATCTCCAGCCCGTCCTCGCCGAGATCGGTCGTATCGCAAATAAAATTTTCCTTTCTCAGCATCAGTTTGATGGCGGCGGATGTGGCTGTGTCATCCTCGACGAGAAGCACGCGCATAAGAGCCTCCGGGATCATGCCGGCAACCAAAGCCGGCGGTGTCGTAGTTAATCCTAACCATAGATAGTTAACAGACCGTATACCGAGAGCTATGTCAATTCATTTCCCGATTCTGGGTGTCCGCGCGGCGCTGAGACGGTGCAACCACTTGGCTGCTGCCCTCTACCGCCGGCTCTCGGCCATTGCCCTTGAATTGGTCCTCCGTCGCAAACCTGCCGATGGCGAGAATTGCCATGGTGCTTTGCCGGATTATGATGTCGCAAATTGGGCCTGCATCCCCCCACCTGCGACCATTGCTGCGGGGCAGGAGCAATGCGGCGATGCCCGCCGACCATCGTCGCGCACCTTCCCGAATTGTTCAGTTCGCCGAATTGGGCTGGCTCACTGCGGACCATGGCGGACCTTTTGTGTGTCGGTGGCCGGCTGTCTATCGATGGCTGGACCGGTCGTGATGCCTCCATGGTTACTGGTAGCTTGCGGCTCCGGAGTGTGAACTGCCTCACAGCAGATCAGGAATATTAACGCTCGCGACGCAAGGTTGATCCGCGATCGCGCCACGATCTCGGCCGGCCGGCCGGCGCTTTGTTTCCGCCCTCCTCAGGAATAAGCTCCCGGAGCGGAGACCGGAAACAGTGAGGATAGCGGGCGTGCTCAAGGAGGCGTTTCAACCGCAGTCGGGGTGCCCCCTCGACGGGGTGCGGGTCATCGACCTGTCGCGGCTCGTCTCCGGCAACATGGTCAGCCTTCAGCTCGCCGATTTTGGCGCCGAGGTCATCAAGATCGAGGATCCGAAGCGAGGCGACCCGCTGCGCGCCTGGCAGACCAACGGGGTCAGCGTCCATTGGAAGGTCTACTCGCGAAACAAGAAGAGCGTGGCGTTGAACCTTCGCGACGCGCGCGGTCGTCAATTGCTGTGCGATCTGCTCGCCAGCGCCCGGGTGCTGATCGAGAATTTCCGGCCGGGGACGCTCGAAACGATGGGCCTTGGTCCCGAAAGCCTGCATCGTCGCAACCCCGGTCTGATCATCCTGCGGGTCTCTGGCTGGGGGCAGGACGGCCCGTATCGCGACCGCCCCGGCTTTGGCACCTTGGTCGAGAGTATCTCGGGCTATGCCGCACGCACCGGCTTTGCCGATCGTGAGCCGGTCTTGCCGCCCACCGCGCTCGCCGACATGGTTGCTGGCCTCTACGGCGCGAGCGCCGTGCTGGTGGCGCTGCGCGAAATCGAGGTCAAGGGCGGCCAAGGCCAGGTGATCGACCTGCCGCTGCTCGATCCGCTGTTTTCGTTCATCGCCACCGAGGCGGCGATCTACGGCTTGACCGGGCAAGTGCGCGAGCGCACCGGCAGCCGCTCGGAGACGACATCGCCGCGCAATGTGTTCCGGACCAAGGATCGGCGCTATATCGGGATTTCCGCGTCGATCCAGGCGATGGCCGAGCGCCTGTTCCGCGCGATCGGCCGCGCCGACATGATCGCCGATCCGCGCTTTGCCACAAACACCGAGCGGGTCAAGAACGCCGCGGCGTGCGAGGCGCCGATCGCCGCTTTTATCGAAGCGCGCACCGTGGCCGAGAACATGGCCGCCTTCGAGCGGGCCGAGGTGACCGCGGCGCCGGTCTACGACATCGATCAGTTCATCGCCGATCCGCAGGTGATCGCGCGCGAGATCCTGGTCGACGTTCCCGACGACGACTTGGGACATCTGCCGATGCACAATGTAATCCCGCGTCTGTCCGGCACCCCTGGCCGGCTGCGTCGAGCGGCCCCGTCACTCGGCGAGCACACCGCGGCGATCCTGGCCGAACTCGGTCTCGACCGCGCCGCCGTCGACCGGCTGGCGGAGCAGGGCGTGGTCTTTCTGGGAGGCGCGCCATGACCGCCAAGCTGACCGACAAGCTGCCGGTGTGGCGCTCGATGCTGTTCGTTCCGGTGACCGCCAGGCGCTTTGTCGACGGCGCCGCCAGGCGCGGCGCCGACGCGATCATCCTCGATCTCGAGGACAGTGTCGCTGCCTCGGAAAAGGAGCGGGCGAGGGGCCTGGTACCGGAAGCGGCAGAGATCGTTTCGCGCGGCGGGGCCGACGTCGTCGTCCGGATCAACAGACCGCTGCGCATGGCGGTGCGCGACATCGAGGCGGCGATCGGGCCGCGGGTGATGGCGCTGGCTCTGCCAAAGACCGAGAACGCCGCGCATGTTCGCCTCCTCGCCGAAATTGTCGACGAGGTCGAGATCGAGCGCGGCATGACCGTCGGGGCGACGCGCCTCATCGCGATGGTCGAGACCGCGGCAGCATTCTTCCACATCGCCGAGATCGCCCGCGCCCATCCGCGGCTGTGCGCGCTCAACCTCGGCGCCGAGGATTTCGCCACGTCCGCCGGCATCCTGCCCGAGGCCGAAGCGCTCTCGATGCCGAAGCAGATGGCGGTGTTCGCCGCCCGCGCCGCCGGCATCATGCCGTTAGGGTTTATCGGTTCGATCGCCGAATTTCACGATCTCGATGGTTTTCGTCAGACCATCCGCCGCTCGCGACGGTTCGGCTTTATCGGAGCATCGGTCATCCATCCAAGCCAGGTGGCGATCCTGAACCAGGAATTCCGGCCCGGCGCCGGTGAGATCGATCATGCCCGCCGCGTGCTTGCTGCCTACGACAAGGCGCTGGCCGAGGGTGTCGGCGCGGTCACCGTCGACGGCAAGATGATCGATGTGCCGGTGGTCGAGCGCGCGCGCCATATGGTCGAGCGAGAAGCGGCAATCGTCGAGCGCGAAGCACGGACGCAAAAAGTTGATTGAGCTCCTGCGCCGAATGAGAGGCCGCAGACGGGTTCGCTGCATTCTCGCGTTCTTTCTCAGCCTCGGCATACTGATCGTCTTGGCATCGGTCGGCACCGCGGATTCGGACATGATTTCGGAGCCGGTGGCGGTGCTGCAGGGGCTCGATAAGATCACCGCTCGTGTCTCCGAGATCGAGGCGCCGGTCGGCAAGACCGTGCGCTTTGGCAGCCTGTCGATCACAGTGCGCGACTGCGAGCGGAACCCGCCCGAGGACCGGCCGGAGAGCGCCGCGTTCCTGCAGATCGACGAGCTGCGCCCAGGCGAGGACAGCGTGCGCCGGTTCAGCGGCTGGATGTTTGCCCAGAGCCCGGCGCTGTCGTCGCTAGAGAACCCGGTCTACGACGTGATCCTGCTCGACTGTAAAGGGGCGAGCGGGTCGCCGCCCGAATCCTCCGGCAGTGCCAGCGGAAACGACGCGCGATAGGTGAGGGCGGAAGCCAGCATCCGACGGTAGCGCCCGCGCGAAATTTCGATCGCTCCGAAGCGTGCCAGATGCGGGGTCAGGAACTGGATGTCGAGCAGCCGATAGCCGCCGAGCCGCAGCCGGGCGACCAGATGAACCAGGGCCACCTTGCTCGCATCGGTCTCATGGCTGAACATGCTCTCGCCAAAAAAGGCGGCGCCGATCGACACGCCGTACAAGCCGCCAACCAGCATGCCGCCTCGGCGGCACTCGACAGTATGAGCCGAGCCGCCGGCGAAGAGCGCCCCATAAAGCCGCACGATTTCGTCGTTGATCCAGGTATTCGGGCGTTTATCGGCGGCTTCGGCGCAGCCGCGGATGACCGCGTCGAAAGCGTTGTCGCAGCGGATCTCGAACCGGCCCTGGCGCAGCACGCGGCGTAGCCGACGCGACAGGTGAAAGGCCTCGAGCGGAAGGATCCCGCGGCGGTGCGGGTCGACCCAAAAGAGCTCGGGATTGTCGGCCGATTCGGCCATTGGAAAGACGCCGGCGGCGTAGGCGCCGAGCAGGAGTTCGGGGGTAATTCGAACCCGGTCCGCGCTCATCCGGAGCGGCCCATGAAGCGCTCAAGCCAGTGGATGTCATAGTCGCCATCGATAAAATCGGCGGCGTTGACCAGGCGCTGATGCAGCGGAATGGTGGTCTCGATGCCGCCGATCACATATTCGTCGAGCGCCCGGCGCAGGCGCATCAGGCATTCGCCGCGGGTTCTCCCGTAGATTACCAGCTTGGAGATCAGGCTGTCGTAAAAGGGGGGCACCTCGTATCCCTGGTAGAGCGCGCTGTCGACGCGAACGCCCAGGCCGCCCGGCGCGTGATAATCGGTGACCCGGCCCGGCGAGGGCTGAAAGGTTTCGGGGTTTTCGGCGTTGATTCGGCATTCGATAGCGTGCCCGGCGAGCCGGATCTCAGCCTGGCGGTAGCCGAGTGGGGCGCCGTCGGCGATGCGCAGCTGTTCGCGCACGATATCGATGCCGCTGATCATTTCGGTGATCGGGTGCTCGACCTGCAGACGTGTGTTCATCTCGATGAAGAAGAATTCTCCATCCTGGTAGAGGAATTCGAGGGTGCCGAGACTGCGATAACCGATGTCGCGCAACGCCCCGACGGCGAGCACGCCGAGCCGGTCGCGTTCGTCGGGCTTGAGTATTGGCGACGGAGTTTCTTCGAGCACCTTCTGATGCGCACGCTGCAGTGAGCAATCGCGCTCGCCAAGGTGAACGACCCCGCCTTGGCCATCGCCGAGAACTTGAATTTCGATGTGCCGCGGCCGCTCGAGCCACCGTTCCAGATAGACGTCGCCGCGCCCAAAAAATGTGTTTGCCTCGTGCTGCGCCGCCGGCAGCATCCGCGCCAGCTCGGCCTGGTCGCGGGCAATCTTCATGCCGCGCCCGCCGCCGCCCGCCGCCGCCTTGATCAGCACCGGATAGCCGATCGCCGCGGCTGCGGTTGCGGCCGCGGCCGGATCGGCCACCGCGCCCTTGGAGCCCGGCACTGTCGGAATGCCGAGCCGCACCGCCGCCGCCTTGGCCGCAACCTTGTCGCCCATCAGCCGAATGTGCTCGGGCGCCGGGCCGATAAAAGTGAATCCATGCTCCTCGACCGCCGCGGCAAAGTCGGCGTCCTCGGCAAGGAAGCCGAGCCCCGGATGGATTGCATCGGCAGCGGTGATCTCCGCCGCGGTCAGGATCGCCGACACGTTCATGTAGCTATCGCGTGCGGCCGGCGGCCCGATGCACACACTCTCATCGGCCAGCCGCACATGCATTGCACGCGCATCGGCCGTAGAATGAACGGCAACTGTCTTGATCCCCATCTCGCGGCAGGCGCGGTGGATCCTCAGCGCAATTTCGCCGCGATTGGCGATCAGCACCTTTTCAAACATTAGATGCGCAACCTATTCGATCACCATCAGCGTTGCGCCATATTCGACCGGCTGCGCGTCGGCGACCAGGATTTCAACGATCCGGCCCCCTCGGGGCGCGCGAATCTCGTTCATGACCTTCATCGCCTCGATGATCAGCAACGGCTGACCTGCGGCGACCGTCTCACCAAGGCGAACAAGGGCCGGGGCTCCGGGCTGCAGCGCCAGATACGCGGTCCCGACCATTGGCGCCGTGACCGCTCCCGGATGGCCCGCTCTGCCGCCCGGCTCGTCGCGCGCTACCGCATTCGCGGCGGGTGCCGGCGAGCCTGCGGCCGCGCTTGTCGTGGCGGAAGCACGGCTCACGCGAACCCGCTGATCGCCGACCGCGTACTCGATCTCGGTCAAGTCGTTTTCGGCCAGCAGCCGAGCGAGGGAGCGGATCAGGTCGGGGTCGGGCGCGGCAGGCGGACGACGCCCGCCGAACCTCACCCTGCGTCCCCGCCCGGCTCGTCCTCGACGAGGCTCGCCAAGGCCTCGAGCGCCAACTCGTATCCCTGCGCGCCCAAGCCGCAGATCACGCCGCGCGCCGCGAGGCTCACATAGGAATGGTGGCGAAAGCGTTCACGCCGGAAAATGTTTGATAGATGCACCTCGATCACCGGCAAACCGGAGGCGGACAAAGCGTCGAGCAGCGCGACCGAGGTGTGGGTCAGCGCGCCGGCGTTCAACACGATCCCGTCGGCCGATTCGCGCGCCTCCTGGATCCAGTCCACGAGCTGGCCCTCATGATTGGTCTGGCGAAAATCGATCTGCAAATCGAGCGCGGCCGCCCGAACCAGACAGCGCGCCTCGATATCTGCCAATGTATCATGACCGTACACCGACGGCTCGCGGACCCCGAGCAGGTTCAGATTGGGGCCGTTGAGCACGAAGACAATGGACACCCGCTCCTCCCCGAAGGATGGCGGGTTATATCATTTTCGTCGGCAACGGCAACAACGCGGCCCCAACTCGCGATCGGATCAGACTTTGCGCCGGAGCGGCAGGCGGCCATATTGGCTGGTGGTGTGCCGGGGCGGCCGCAGACGGAGGAGAACCAATGGCCATTATTCTTTACGATCTTGCCGGCGCCGAGGAGGATCGCCGTTTCAGCCCGTTCTGCTGGCGCATCAAGATGGCGCTCGCTCATAAGGGGCTCGACGTCGAGACCATACCGTGGCGCTTCACCGAGAAGGATAAGCTGCCGCAGCCCAACGCCGGGCGGGTCCCGGTCATCGTCGATGACGGTAAAGTGGTGCACGATTTATCGGCGATCGCCGCCTATCTCGAAGCAAATTATGCCGACCGGCCATCGCTGTTCGGCGGCGAGACCGAACGGGCGCTGACCACCTTTGTGCAGAACTGGACCGAGACGATCGTTCAGCCGGCACTCGTCGGGTTTGTCGTGCTCGACATCTGGCGCCACGTCGCTCCCGAGGATCGCGATTATTTTCGGCGATCGCGCGAGGAACGGTTTGGCCGTCCCCTCGAGGCGGTAGTCAAGGACCGCGACGCGCGGCTGCCCGCCTTTCGTGAGAGTCTCGCGCCGCTGCGCCGCACCGTCGAGCGTCAGCAGTTTCTCGGCGGAGCGGACCCGGCTTATGCCGATTACGTGGTCTTCGGCGCCTTTCAATGGGCGCGCGCTATCAGCGATTTCGAGCTTCTAGCGGCCGACGATCCAGTCGCCGCGTGGCGCGGGCGCCTGCTCGACGCGTTCGACGGATTCGCGCGCACGACCCGCGCTTACGGCAGCTGAACCGATGGCCGAAACGGCGGCTCTTGCGACCGGCGCATTGATTGTTCACATCCTCGCCGCCACCGTCTGGGTCGGTGGCATGTTCTTTGCCCATCAAGCTCTGCGGCCCGCCGCCGCAATGCTCGAACCCGGGCCGCGGCTGGAGCTTTGGTCGAATGTGCTGGGCCGGTTTTTTGCCTGGGTCATCGCGGCGATAATATTGCTGCTGGCGAGCGGCTATGCGCTGGTGTTCGGGGTTTATGGAGGCTTTGGCTCGATCGGGGTCTATATTCAGATCATGCAAGGGCTGGGCATCATCATGGTGCTGCTTTTTCTTCACCTTTATTTTGCCCCGTGGCGGCGCTTCCGGATGGCGATGGCACGCAAGGACTGGGCAGAGGGCGGCCGGCAGCTCGCGCAGATCCGGACCATCGTGACCGTCAATCTGGTTCTCGGTCTGATCGTCGTCGCGATCGGCGGGAGCGGCCGCTACTGGCCCTGAGGTTCATTGCGGGCATCGCTCACCGGCAACGAAGACGGGTCGATGCGCCGCATCTGGGCATCCATTTTGGTTTTTCCGTCGGGCGAGATCCAGGTAGCGTCGAGCCCGCCATCGTAGCGTGCGCGAAAGCGCAGGGTGCTGTCGCCCTTTTGCGCAAACACCAGCTCATGGCCGATGATCCGCCCACTGCGCCGGCTCCATTCGGCGGGCTCATTTTTGTCGATGCCGGGCCCGATCGCATAGACTGCCTTCAGATCGCGCCCATGCACCGTCTCGACCGCAATCACGACCTCCCGCCCGTTCGGGTAGAATCCGTACCACATACCCCGCGCCGCGGCGTCGTCGGCCACTTCGAGGCCGGGTGCAGTTGCCGGCGCCGAGGCGCCAACGGCCGCTAGCCGAGTCGGTCCTTCGCTAACCACCTTCGAGCGGAGGAGTTCCGGGGGCAAGCGCAACTCGGCGCTGGGTTCTTCGCCCCACACCGGTTGGCAAACAAACTCGCCTTTCAGTCTGTCGTCATCGGCGAAATCGCGCACGCAATCGCCAAACCGGCGCAGAAACAGCCCGCTCGAAGAGATCCAATGGCCAACGAGATAGGCTGGTTGATCGACGACGGCAAAGCCGAGACCACGGTGGGAAAGGATCGCGCGCGACTTGCTGCCGCGCCCGCCCGGATCGAAATCGTCGCCGTGAAAAAAGAACAACATCACGCGAGCCCGCTTGACCTGCGCCAGCAATGGAAAAAGGCGGGTCGCATTCAGGCGCCAGGAATTGTAATAGTCCTCGAAGTCGCCGAACGCGGCGGGCGCGGTCGCCACGACAGCGTCGACATCGTTGGTATCGTCCGCGGCCATCAGGGCGAGAAACGCGCCAAACGATTGGCCGGCCAGGACGATCCGCTGATAGCCATGGTGCTTGAGCTGCGTTGCAAGCCCGGCGAGGACACGGCTGCTGGCGCTCAACGTGTCGTCTGCGCGTAGCCGGTCGTAGCGGAGCACATCCCAGCCTGAGTCGCGCAAAACGCGAAGATAAGGCGGGGTGGGCGATTTCCAATCTTCGGAGTCGACTGAACGGCCGTGACTCCAAACGATAACGCCCTTCGCCCGGTGCGGGCCGAGCAAGGCCTGATGAAAGGCCGCATCGAGGCCAAGCGCCGCCGCGGGCGGGCTGATCAGCGTCACGACGGCCAGGATCAAGGCCAGGGCGCATGTCCCGGCCAGACTATATCGCCGCATCCTTCGAGACCCCCCATCCTCGCCTCGGCCGAGGCTCAGGAAAGAGAGTTTAACGAAATGTTTCCCTTTGTGTCACTTCGTAAACTGCATTCTCGGCGCGGCGGAATGGCGCTCCTCCACGACTGGCGGAGCTTGACGAGGTGCGACGAACTGGCGCAACCCGCTCGGCGGTCCGATCGCTCCTCCTTCCCCGATCGCTCCTCCTTCCCCGATCACTCCTCCTTCATCGTCATCAAGACAATCGCAGCCATCAGAACACCGAGCGCGGCGAGGCCGGCATCGATCTGGCCGAATGCCATGCTCACCAACGTGGTTGCCGCGGTCGCAGCGCCAATCATAAATGGCATAGGGACATTTCCGGGGTTGTTGGCCTTGAGCTGAACACTTCGCTAAAACGAGTAGTGGGACCGACTTATTCCTGCCTCGACCGGAGATACGGCCATGGGATTTTTATACGTCGCACGCAGTGCGAAGCTCGGGCGCTGGGCCTCTGACGTCGGACTCGGCAAGCACATCTATAAAGTGGGTCTGGCCGACGGCGATCCGCGGGCATTTGTCGCGGCGGGCTGGGCCAATGAAACCGACTGGACAATCGTGCGCAAACGCGACGTCGGTAATTTGGATGAGAAGACCGTTTTGGCGCGGCTGGCTCAAACAGAAAAGGTGGTCGATCCGCAGCTTTATCCAAAGCTAAAAGGCGCCTTGGGTGTCTTTCGTCTTGCCGCGCCCCGGGTAGAAAATCATCTGCTGGTCTCGCGGGCGTTGGCCGGCGACGGCAGCCGTGCGGAAATCAGGCTGAAGCCCGCCGATTTCGCCGATTACCTGATCCATAACGCATTACGGTAATTGGCGAGACGATCGGCCTCCGCCCTTTTCGCGCGAGTCTCGGCTGCAATTGGCTAGGGTCGAATGGCGATGTGTCGGCCGAGCCAATGAGGTCGCGGCAGTTGGGCATGGGAAGCGGCCGCGGCCGCAACCCGCTGTCGCGCCGCGGCTAGAAATGGTACGACGCGGCGCTTGCCGAGATCGATCGAAAGAAACATCAATTCCTGCGTCGCCACGCGATCTGCGCCGGCGATGCGGAACATCTCGTGCGCGAGGTGCATGCGCTTGCTATCCGCTGCGACGATCTGGCTCGCCACGCGGAGCCTCTCGCCAACCAGCACTTCTCGCTCATAGAGATTGTGGGTCTCGGCGACGAAAGTTCCATGGTTCGTCGTGGCCTTGTAGTCCCGGCCGATCCCGATCGTCTCAAACAGCAGATCGGTGGCACAGTCGAACAGCACGGTGTAGTAGGCGAGGTTCATGTGCCCATTCAAATCGATCCATTCAGGCAACACCTCGCCCTGGTAGCGGTCGAACGGTGCCGGGATGCTCATTGCCCCGGCCCGCCGCGGATCCGCCGCCGAGGGATGGGCGGCCGCAGCGGGCTCTGATCGACCAGGCGGAGCCTCTCAATCTGCTCAGCGGGCATCGAGCAGGTCCCACTTTCGGGTCAGCCGTCCAAAGGTTCCGTCACTCTCTATCGTCATCAGGATGGCGTCGACCGCGGCGGCGAGTTCGGGATTGCTCTTTTGGAATCCGATCCCCAGCGGCTGCGGATCGTCTGGAACTTGTCCGATGACGCGCAGGCCGGGCGTGTGATGCGCCAACCACCGCGCCACCGGCGCGACCTTCATAACCGCTGTTATGCGCCCGGCAACGAGATCGGACATGGCGCTTCCGATGCGGTCGAACGGGTAGACTTGGATCTTGCGAATCTGCCCCCGCTGCTTCATCGCGACCGCGGCTTCGTAATCCGTCGTGGCGGCTTGAACGCCGACAATAGCAGCCTTCAATTCAGCGATGTCGCGCAGCCACGGGGTTCTTGCCGGATCGACGATCAGGCTCAGGGTGGTGATCATATAAGGTGTCGACCACGCCAGCACCCGCTGCCGCGCCGGCGTTATGGTAATGCCACCGACGATGCAGTCGTAGCGGCCTTCGCGCATCTGCCGCAAGATGCGCTCCCAATGAGTGTTCACAAATGACGGCCGCAGCCCCAAGCGGCGCGCGACCTCGGTCATCAGATCAACCTCGAAACCGATCTCGTCACCGTTTGAAATGTACTCGAAAGGCGGATTGACGAAATACGTGCCGATGCGTAAGACACCCGGGGCCCGCGTGCGCACCCGCGCCGGGGTGGCGGCATCGCACCCGGCGTAGGTGGCGACCAGCAGCAGCGCGGCACTTATAAATATCTGCCAATTCATCTGCTCATCTGCGCAGGCTCGGCGCATAGCCTTTGCGAGGATACTCCTCCCAATACTGACGGGATCCTCTATGCGTGGTCTCCTGATGCGGATGGGCGCGCAACTTGTCGAGGTCGATATCGATGCCCAGTCCTGGGCTCGTCGGCAGGTCGATCCAGCCGTCCTTCATGGTCAGGGCCGAGCTGGCGATTTCTTGGCAAAGATCCGCGAAATTCACGAAATACTCGGCGATGCGAAAATTTGGGATCACTGCCGAGAGATGAACCGTCGCGGCCAGGCCGACCAGGGTGCTATTGTAATTGTGCGGCGCCAGCGCCACGGCTTGCGGCTGAGCCATCGCGGCGATGTCGAGCATCGCGGTGATCCCGCCGACAACGCAGATGTCAGGGTTCAGAATGTCGGCGGCCCGTTTGGCCAGGCATTCGAAAAACGCTTCTTTGGTGTAGATTGCCTCGCCGGTGACGATCGGGATCGGAACCGCACGCCGTACCTCGGCGACGAGGTCGATATTCTCGGATAGGCACGGCTCCTCGTACCAATCGATGCCAAACTCGGCGAGGCGATGACCGATGCGGATCGCGTGCGCGGGGGCGAAACGCCGGTGCGCTTCGATCAGGATTTCGAAATCCGGGCCCAGCGCCTGGCGCATCGCCCGGACATATTCGATCGCAAAATCCTCGTCTCGGCGATCGACAAACGTGCGCCACGGTCCGGGGAACGGATCGAATTTGGCGGCGGTGAAGCCCATCGCCTTGACCTGCAGAGCGCGCTCGACGCCTTCTTCGATCGTCGATCCCCGCGCCCAGCCATTGGCGTAGACCCGAACCCGCTCGCGCGAGGCACCACCGATCAGGTTGTAGACCGGCAATCCGGTATGCTTACCCAATATATCCCAGGAGGCGATCTCCACCGCGCTCCACGCCGCCAGCAGCTCCACCGAACTGCGCTTGATGGCGAAATCGTCGAACAGGATCTGGCCGGTGTGGCGAATATTGAAAACGCTGCGGCCAATCACCTGGGGTGCCATTGCGCGGATGCACTCGGCGACAACTGTCTCCTTGCCATGCGTGACATAAGCCTCGCCCCAGCCGTGCAGGCCGTCCTCGGTCTCGACGCGACAGAACAGCAGATCTTTCGAGCTGCCAGTGCCAAGGATGAAGCTTTCGATCCGTGCGATCTTCATATCGTGATCTCTCGATGATCTGGGCGCTGGCCCGCACGCAGCTGTGACCGATCGTAGCACCGGCCGAGATCCAGGCACCAGCGCGGCCCGCGTTGGTTGCCCGAAGCAGATCTCCCGTCATAGTGTGGCGAGGATCGTTTCGCCCGGAGCACGCAAACGCGATGACGGATGACGCTTACTCTGTTTCGGCCATCAATGCTGGACATGGCGGCGGTCCGGCGGCCAGCCGCCGGGATTTCCTGACCTTGGTCGCCGGGGCAATGGGGGTTTTGGGCGCGGGTGCGGCCGCCTATGTGCTGGTCGATTCGATGAACCCCGCTGCTGATGTTCTCGCCGCCGGCGAGCCTGTCGATGTCGATTTGAGCAAGGTACAGCCCGGCCAGCAAATTATCGTGCTATGGCGCGGCAAGCCGATTTTTGTCGTCGATCGGACCCCGCCGTTGATCAAAGTTCTGCAGGATCCCAAGCTCGTCGATCGGCTGAGCGATCCGCATTCCGAAGCGAACCAGCAACCTCCCTATGCCAAAAACTGGCATCGCTCGATTCTCCCCCAATATTCGGTGCTGGTTGGGATCTGTACACATCTCGGCTGTATTCCGAGCTTCTTCCCCAAGCCCGATCCGACCAATCCCGTGCCTGATTGGCTCGGCGGATATTTCTGTCCGTGTCACGGCTCCAAATACGATCTTGCCGGCCACGTGTTCAAATTTGTCCCAGCGCCGTATAATCTGCCGGTCCCGCCGTACCATTTTCCGGACAAGACGACGGTGCGCATCGGCGAAAACCCGCCCAATCAGAAGTGGGATTTTAGTTCGATCGATCAGCTCTAAAGCGCAAGCGGCGAAGCGCGGACCGACGGCCAGCGCCCAATCCCGGCGGAGCCGCCGCTCGGGGAACTACTGTTGCGAAATCGAGAAATACCGATCGCCTCCGGGCCGGCCGGCTGTGCTACAAGCTGCGCGATGGGGCGCCGCCGACTTGGCGGTCCGCGAGCCCGCTTTTCTCGGCAGGAGTCCAAAGCGATGAAAACCTTCGTGCGCTGCGGTCAGCTGTTCGCCGGATGCGAAGACGAAGCCCAGGTCGGCCAGCTGCTCGTTTTCGACCAGGAGGGCGTGCTCGACTATGTCGGGGACGAAGAGGCGGCACCTCGGCGCGGGGCCGACGACCGGATGCTCGACTATTCAGGCTCGTTCGTGATGCCTGGGCTCATCGATGTGCACACGCATCTCGCCTACGGCAACGCCAAGAGCGAGGAGGATATCGACCTCTACAGCCCGCTTGAATTTCGCGCGCTGCGCGGTCTCTTCTTTGCTCAACAGGTGGCCGCGGCCGGGTTTACCGCGATCTGCTCGCCGGGGGATGCCGGGCAGATCAGCCTGTCGATCCGCAATGCCATCCGGGCCGGCCTGTTCGATGGGCCGCGGGTCATGGCCGCCGGCCGGTACCTGACGACGCATCAGGGCCTGACCGACTGGTACCCGACCTGGATCGGCGCGCCCGAAACCTCGATCGGCAAGCTCGTCACCACCGCCGCCGAAGCAGTTGAAGAGATTCGCCGCCAGGTCAAGGACGGGGTCGATTGCATCAAGATCGCCCTTGATGGCATTCAGCGGCGCGACAATGGCGAACTCGTCGCCGCCTTCACCCAGGAAGAGACCGAGATCATGGTCCGCGAGGTCCATCGGCTCGGCAAAAAGGCCGTGGCGCATGCCCGCGGCCGCGAGGCAACGCTGTACGCCGCGCGCAGCGGCATCGACCTGATCTTTCACGCTAACCATCTCGATGACGCGTGCATTGCGGCGATGCTGGAAACCGGCAGTGCTGTCTGCCCGACGATGACCCATCCCCGCAATACGGCCGATTTTACCCAAGCGCACGAGCCTGCCTATCATAAGGGGCGCCCTGGTCATGCGCAGCGCGAGTACGTGATCGGCTGCGTCAATTGGAAAAAGGCGCGCGCCGCGGGAGTGCCGATGATGACCGGAACCGATACCGGCTTTGCCGTCACGCCCTACGGCGAATGGCATGCGCGCGAGCTTGAGTTGTTCGTCGATGACCTTGGGTTCTCACCCGCAGCAGCTTTGCGCGCGGCGACCGAGGTCAATGCGCGCTTCATGACCGGGGGCGATCGCATCGGCAGGCTGGAGCCCGGCCGCTGCGCCGACTTCATTGCTCTGGACGCCTCGCCGCTCGCCGATATCGCGGTGTTGCAGGATCGTCGCCGGCTTCGCGCGGTGCACATCGCTGGCAACCAGATCCGCGCCGGCGATCGCGATTACGATCCGCGCCAAGTCACTGATTTTGCCCTCTCCAATTGGACCGACCTGTATACCCGCGCGCGCGTCGCCGAGTTGCGTGGGCAGCAGCCGCAGCGCGCCGCGGCTGAGTAATTCGGCCGCCGCAGCATCGGTTTTTTGGTCCGGTGCCGGGCGTCCGGATCGCCCAGGGGATTGGTCAACCGCGCCCGGTCGCGGCATCGGGTACCGGCAAGGCCAGATAGCGGCTGGTGCCATGCCGGTTTATCAGCATCAGCACGATCCTGGTGCGGCCGGCCGCGGCGGACTCGATCTTGGCGAGAGCGTCCTGGGGGGACGCTACCGGCTGCTGGTCGATCGTCTGGATCACATCGCCTGGCGCCAGATCGAGTTCAGCGAATGGATTGCCGTCGGCGATTGCGGTCACGACAACGCCGCCGACATTTGCCGGGATGCGCAGCTTTTGACGCTGCTGGACGGTCAGCGGCGCCAGCTTGAGACCGGCGAACACATCCATCGGGCTCTTGTCGGGCGCCATGTCGTGGCCGTGCACAGGGCTTTCTTGTCGTCGCGGCATTTCCTCGACGATCGGCCGCAAGCTGAGCGTGCGCGCCCGGCGCCACACCGAAACTTCAGCTGGCCTGCCGATCGGTAGACCGGCAACAACCAGCGGCAGATCTCGCATCCGGTCGATGGGGCGCCCGTTAATCGCGAGAATAACATCGCCCTGCGCAAACCCGGCGCGTGCTGCAGGGCCCTCAGCGCTGAGCCCCGCGACAAGTGCCCCCGCGGGCTTGGTCAGCCCAAACCCTTGGGCGAGAGCTGGGGTTACTTCCTGAATTTGCACGCCGAGCCAACCACGCTCAACCCTGCCATATTCCTTCAACGCCTCGACCACCGGCTTCGCCAAATTGGCCGGTATGGCGAAGCCGATCCCGACCGACCCCCCGTTCGGTGAATAGATCGCGCTGTTGATGCCGATGACGTTGCCGTGAAGATCGAATGTTGGACCCCCGGAATTCCCCCGATTGATCGATGCGTCGATCTGGAGAAAATCGTCGTAAGGACCGGAATGGATGTCGCGGCCGCGGGCCGAGATGATGCCGCTGCTGACCGTATCGTCGAGACCGAACGGGTTGCCGATGGCCACGACCCAATCGCCAACGCGCGCAGCGTCGCTGTCGCCCCATCGAACGTAAGATAGCGGCCGCGGCGCATCGACCTTCAGCAGCGCCAGATCGGTCAGAGGGTCGCGGCCGATGATCCGGGCGCGATTCTGCGTACCATCGTGAAAGGTTACTGTGACGTCGTCGGAATTTTCCAGAACGTGTTCGTCGGTTACGATGTAGCCGGTCGGGTCGATGATAAAGCCCGAACCCAGTGCCAGCCCGGGAAGTCTCGGCGCCGCTTGGCCTTGCCGATCGTCGAAAAAGCGGCGCAGCAGTTCGTCCAAGCTCGAGCGCGGCAGTCCTGAGGCCGTCCCCCGCTCCTTGACCGGACGAGCCGCGCCCGGCCCGTCATCGGCCGCTGCCTTGCTGGGTCTCTCGAGCGCCGAGACGTTGACCACGGCAGGTATCACCTGGCGAACGAGGGGTGCAAAACTCGTCATCGTAACGGGGCCCGCGTTCCAGGGGACAGCCGCAGAGTCGCCGTCCACCGAAGCGCAACCGGCTGCTGCCAGCGCGAGCCCGAGCGAAACCGCTGCGGCAGATGTTGTGCCGAGGCGGCGTCGCACCTCCGCGCCAATGGTGGCCGCATCGCCCATGATGCTCTCCACAGATTTCCGGCAAGATAGCGCCGATTTGCGTGTCGTGGGTTAACGACAATTGCGCAGCCGCGACACCTGTCCTGCTTTCCTCATGCTAAAGCGTCGGCGAGGAGGAAATCGAGCACCTTGTCGATATCGATATGAGGGATGCCGTCGGCGGCGGCGTCGAGAAGGCGCGGCGGCTG
The DNA here is from genome assembly GCA_963755435.1 of uncultured Alphaproteobacteria bacterium. Classification (GTDB taxonomy): domain Bacteria; phylum Pseudomonadota; class Alphaproteobacteria; order ATCC43930; family CGMCC-115725; genus AP-15. The sequence continues at coordinate 326,742 of CAVWJX010000002.1, read as the reverse complement.
GAATACCGGAAACGCCGTGAAGCGCTCGCCCCAAAAGCCCGCGGGGGGCGGCGTCACCGGGACGACGCCGGGGAAAAATCGGATTCGTCGCTCGCTACCTTGGGGCAATCCGGTCACAATATCCACTTTGCGGCCGTCGATTACCTCGGTGCCGTCCTCGGTGCAGCGGATCGAGGCCAGTGCGGTCGCCGCGACCCGCGCATGCGCCCGCTCGGCGCGCAAGGTGGGGGCGGCCACCAGATTGGCCATCAGCGCCGCGAGATGGTCGCGCTGCAGAGCCGGGACGTGATCAGCTTTGGTGGCGGCGAACAGGACGCGATCGATGCGCGCGCCAAACAGCCATTGAAAACGGCCGCGCCGACCGTAACGGAATGCCTGGAGGATCGTTTCCAAGGCTTGGCGCTGGTCGGTGAAGGCCTCTTCGCCGGCATTGAGCGCGCGCAGCACATCAACGAGGACAATCTGCCGATCGACGCCGCGGGCGAGCTGCGAAAAAAACGGCTGCACAACATTCCGCTTGTAGGCCTCGAACCGCGACGCCATGACCGCGGCCAGACTTCCCGGACGCACCCGCCTGCCCGCTTCAATCGGCAGCGGGCAAAATCCGAGCGCCGAGGGATCGGCCAGTTCTCCAGGGTTCAGGAACCTTCCCGGCTGCAGCAAACTCAGCTGTTCCCGCGTTCGGCAAGCCACCAGGAACGTGCGGTAAAGGGTGTGCGCCCGCTGCGTTATTTGCGCGTCGCTGCGTGCGTCGATGCTGTATCGCGCGAGAAACTCCAGCCACTCGCGTGCCAGGGGTGCGCGCACCCCGCGTCCCGTCAGTTGCAGGGTCGCTCGTGACCACTCTTCGAAGCTTTGACCCAGCAAGGGCAGGTCGAGCAGCCATTCGCCGGGATAGTCGAGGATTCCGAGGTTGAGCTCGGCGACGCCGCCGGCTATGCGACCGATCGGATTGTCGGGACCGAGCACCCCGGCCGGGAAGAAGCGCACCGATAAATCTTGCCCGCGCAACCCGGTCGTGCTCGGCGGCCAATGTGGCGGGTCGGCGGCGAGTGCGGCAATCGTAGCGTCTAGCGGGAAGCGATCAACGCCGCCAGTCGGCGGCTGCAGCTTTAAGTTTACGAGGCGCCGGTCCCGGGCCGCCTGCAGAAACGGAAGTCGGGCTGGCCGGCGGACGGCGCTGAGCAAATTCTCGACGAGGCTGGCGATGAACGCGGTCTTACCGGAGCCGCTGAGACCGGTCACGGCCAATCTCACCGTCCGATCGCGAAAAAATCCGGTCAGGCTCGGCAGCGTGTCGGTTCCGAAGAAAAGCGAGTTGGGGTGAGGATGGCTGCTGCCGATCGGATCTCAACCGGGCGGCTTCATTGCCACATCGAGCATGACATTTGGCAAGATCTCGCGAATCACCCCGCGCAGCGTAGCCTCGTCCGCGGCCATTGCGGCCGCCAGCAATCGGCGAGAGCCGCGGCGCAAAATGCGGGCCGTGGCCCGCCCATCCCGGCCAGGTCGGATCGTCGCGAAGGCGTCGGCTGGCTGGATCCGCTTCAAGATGCGCTTAAGGGCCTGCAGCCCCTCGGCGGTCTCGACATCGTAGATCGGTGTTTCGGGGCTTTCCGGCGGCTGTTCTTCTTCAACCGCAGCATCAAGCGCCTCGACCGGCCGGTATCGCGCCAACGACAGATAGATCGCCCGCCCTGGCTCGGTATCCACTCGTGATTGCAATTCCCAGCTTTCGCCACGGGCGGAGAGCTCGGTGACGAGGGCAAACAAATCGTCGCTATCCTCCTCGTGCGAGCACGTCAGAAAGGCCAGTCGGCCATCATGCTCGACGACCCGGTCGTCATCTTCGGCAAAGCCGAGCTCGGCGAGCGCGTTGTCGAGCGCGCGGCGCGAAGCGACCAAAAGTGTGGTTACATGAAGCCGTCGCCCGCTCTCCGCCGCATCCTTCTCTGCCATTATCTCCCTCCGCATCGGCCCGATCAGCCGGCCGGCGTAATCCTAGGTGGCGTCGATCGAGGGCGCGACCAAAATAAACCCGATTGTCCAAGCTAGTCGGGCTGCGGCTCGCCGACCCTGTTCAGCCGGACATCGCGATCGATCGAAACGCTCATCAGCAGACCGAAGCCAAACATCGCAGTCAGCATCGCGGTCCCGCCATAGGAGATCAGTGGCAGCGGCACCCCGACAACCGGAATGAGCCCCGTCACCATCGCAATATTGATAAATACGTATAAAAAAATGTTGGTGCCGATCCCCAGGCTCAGAAGCCTTCCAAATTGGCTTCGGCTGCGCAGTGCAACAGCAAAGCTGTACGCGATAATCCCACAGTAAAGCGAAAGCAAAAATAGCGCCCCAATCAAGCCGAATTCTTCGGCCAATGTCGTAAAAATGAAATCCGTCTGCTTCTCCGGCAGAAAGTTAAGATAACTTTGAGTACCTAACAGAAAGCCTTTTCCGAGGAGACCACCGGAACCTAGTGCAATTTTCGATTGAAGAATGTGATAACCGGCGCCAAGTGGGTCACTGGTTGGGTTGAGAAAAGTATAGATCCGGGTCTTCTGGTAATCGCGCAGGAATCGCCAGGCGATCGGCATGGATGCTATAGTTCCTGCCATTACGAACACGAAGAAGCGAAAACGGACTCCGGCGAGAAAAAACATCGCTCCGCCATCCAGCAACAGCATTATCGCAGTGCCAAGGTCCGGTTCCTTGAGAACCATGGCGGCCGGAGCGAGGATCATCAGTGTGGGGGGGATCAGATAAAAAAAACTGTAATCGTCATCGTGGTCCAGATAATGAAAATAGCGTGCAAGCGCCAGAGTAAGTGCCACTGTCATAAGTTGAGAAGGCTGTAACTGGATGAAGCCAAGGTTCACCCAACGCTGTGCACCCATTCCCACAAAACCACGCAACGTCACCATAGATAACATAAGTATAATAGCCAAATATATCCAATACGAAAGCCGAAACCAATAACGAATGGTGAGAAGTGCTGCAGCAAGCATTGTGATCAGGGCAATTGCGAAACGGATTGTCTGTTTGGCTGCCCATGGTTGTATATTGCCGTCGGCGGCAGAATATAACATAGCGATACCGCATAGCGCGACGACTGTGACCAGTATTACGAGCCCCCAGCTGATCCGCAAAAATCTGGTAGCGGAGCTCGGCTTTGACTGACCAAGGTCGGGAGACGAATCGGTCAAAGCGCAACCGTCGACTGGGTCGGTGTCCGGCGCGGCAGCATGGCGGAGACGCCGGATGCGGCGACCGGAGCAGCGGCTGGAACCTGCCGCGCCGGGTCGCGTTGCTGCACCTTGCGCAGCACGTCTCGGCAGATCGGTCCGGCCACCGCCGAGCCGCCGCCGCCATGCTCAACAACGGTCGCACACACATAGCGTGGCGCGCCGACCGGTGCGAAACCCACAAAAAGCGCGTGATCGCGGTCCTGCCAGGGGATTTCTTCGCTCCTGCGCAGTCCGTGCTCGCGCTCGTATGGGCTGATCCGGCGGACCTGCGAGGTTCCTGACTTCCCGCCCATCGCAAAGCCAGGTTCGGTGATCCGCTCGGCATACGCCGTGCCGCCGGGTTCGTTGACCACGGCGATCATTCCGTCAAGGACGATACGGAGCGCCGCCGGATCGATGCCGAGGGTCGCAAAGTCGGAAACGACCGGGTCGCCGTTCGTCCGCATCACCCCGGTTTCTCGGACCAGGCGCGGCACGACGGCTCGCCCGGTGGTCAGCCGCGCCACCATGGTGGCGATCTGCAGCGGTGTCGCAAGCACCGATCCTTGCCCGATACCGGCGATCAAAGTCTCGCCCTCTTGCCAGGCGGCTCCAGTGGTCGCGAGTTTCCAGGCGCGCGTCGGGATCAGCCCCGGCCGCTCGCCGGGAATATCAAGGCCGAGCGGCGCGCCGTAACCGAAGCGACGAGCCATTGCCGCCAATCGATCTATCCCCAGACGATGCGCCGTATGATAGAAAAATACATCGCAAGATTCCTTTATCGCATTACGCAGCTGCAGCGAACCATGTCCGCCATGCTTCCAGCAGTGAAACGTGGCATTGCCGAGCGTCAAATATCCGGGGCAGAAAAAGCTAGTCTGCGGGGTTATTACACCGGCCGCCAGCGCGCCCAGTGCAACAACCGGCTTGAACGTCGACCCGGGCGGGTAGACGCCGGCAACGGCCTTGTCGATCAGCGGGTGCCGCGGATCGGCCGTGAGTTGGCGCCATGCCGCCGGACTGAGCCGACCGGAGAACACCATCGGATCAAAGCTCGGACTCGACATCAGCGCCAGCACCTCGCCGGTTGCCGCATCGAGAACCACGCACGCGACGCTTGGCTGGCCGCGGCAGCGATCGGTCACGAAATCCTGGATTTCGGCGTCGAGCGCGATCACCACCTCACGCCCTGGCTGTGGATCGGCTTGGGCAAGTTTGCGGACCACCCGACCAAAGGCGTTTACCTCGACCTGCCGAGTACCCGCGGTGCCGCGCAGCTCAAGGTCTTGAGACTTCTCGATGCCGCTCTTGCCGATGCGGAAATCCGACAGCTCGAGCAGCGGATCTCCGTTCAGTTCGCTCTCGGCGACCGCAGCGACATAGCCGACCGCGTGCGCTGTGGTCGGGCCAAATGGGTAATGCCGGGTGAGGCCCTGCTCGATTGAAACGCCAGGCAACTCGGGCACCGCCACTTCGACTCGCGCCATTTCGTCCCAGCTCAGATTCCCGCGGATCACGACCGGGATGAACCGACGCTTGCGATGCACCTCGCGTAACACCCGGCTGCGGTCGGCATCGCTGAGCTCGATCAACGTGGCGAGCGCGTCGAGCGTCGCCCTAATGTCGCCCGCCTGTTCGGCGACGATCACGAGGTGGAAATCTTGGCGATTATCGGCAAGCGGAACCCCAAAGCGGTCGAGAATTCGTCCGCGTGGCGGCGCCAACAGCCGAATGCTTATCCGGTTCTCGTCGGCCAGCAGCCGATATCGGCTCGAATCGACGATCTGGAGCCGGTAGAGGCGGCCGCAGAGCAAGGCGACGAGCAGCCCTTGGCCGCACGCGAGGATCGCCGCGCGCCGGCTGAAGCGCTTATGGCGTTGCGCCTCGCGTCCCATTGCCCGCTCTTCGCGCTGCGAGGTTCGAACGCGACGATCAGCCCGCGCCGAACAGCGCGCGCTGGGCTCGGCCCAGAATAAAACTGGCGATGGGGAAGAACACGATCGTCAATACGGCCCGGAACATCATGGCCTTGAACCCGGCGATCTGGGCATCGAGCAAGAGATGCATCAACCACAATCCGAGCATCGCAACGGCTGTGAGCAGCGCAAATCCGCCCCAAATGAACGGAAAAGCCCGGTCCAAAAACCAGCGCCGATATCGCAGCACAGCCGCGCGGGCGAGCAGAAGGAGCATTGCGGTCACCCCCGGCGGGCCGCCGGCCACAAGATCGTAAACCGCGCCGATCACGAAAACCGAGGGTGCAGACAAAAGATCCGGCCGATAAAGCGCCCAGTGAAAGACCGTCATCAGCAAAAAGGCCGGAGTGAGGCCCGCAGATCCGGGAAAACGCAGCGGCTCGATTGAGAAAGCCGCCGCCGCAATCGTCGTCCCTACCGGAAGCAGCCGGGCGATTACGGTGTCGATCTGCGCCAACGCGAGCGCCTCGCCGATCCTAAACGTCATCTTGCGCTCAACGGCCGGTTCTCAATGATCGGTTTTCCCAAGGCTGTTTGCGACTTTTTCGGGCGTGCCGCCGGTTCGGCTTTTGTAACGGCGGGCACCGGCTCTGGCAGGCCGCTGGTGAGCCCATAATCGACGATGCGAACATACTCGACCCGAGACAGCTCGACATAGAGCGCTACCCGGGGCGCGCCGCCATTGACCGCGCTCACCACCCCAACCGGCAACCCGGGGGGAAACACGCCCCCTTCGCCCGAGGTGACGATCCGGTCGCTAATGTCCACCGCGGCGGCTGGGTCGCGGTACTCGAGCAACGGGCGCTCGGAATTGTCGCCGGACAGGATCGCCCGCTGTCGGGTTCGCTCGATGATGACCGGGATGTGCGAGTTGAGGTCGGTGAGGAGAAGTATCCGCGCTGCTCGGGTCCCGACCTCCGCGATGCGGCCGACGAGCCCGTCGCCGGTGATCACGGCCTGGCCGCGAGCGACGCCGCTGTCGCTGCCGGCATCGACCAATAGGTTTCGCGCAAACGCCCCGCCGGAATTGGCGATCACCCGCGCGGTGACATAAGAGGCCATCGGTTGCGGCACCAGCTTCAACAGGCGGCGCAGCTCGGCGTTCTCGGAGGCAAGGCGCAAAGCGACCTGCTGCCAGCGCAGCAGCCGGTCGTTGTCGTCCTGCAGGTGGACGTTCTCTTTATAAAGATTGGCCAGCATATCGGCGCGATCAATCAGATTGCCGGCAGTCGCGATCGGGCGCGACAGCGCTTCGAGCGCCGGCGCGGCGGCGTCGGTCAGCGAAATTCGTAATGGCTCGAACACGCGTTGGTCCAATTTGCCGAGAAGAATCGCAACCACAGAGAGGATCACCAAAACCGGAAAAACGATGCGCTGCAAAGCGGCACGCCTTGCCGGCGAGATCCTGATCACGACGCCCTCGCGCGCCGGCGGCACGCAGAAATGCCCGCGCACCTCGCGGCACCGCTAGCTGCTCCCGGTCGCGCGGCACCCCCGTCGTGCATGGTCCCCTGCTGATGGTCGCCGGTCAAATAACAATGATCACCACGTGTTGATCAACACCGATTTCAACGTCTTCATTTCTTCCAAGGTGCGGCCGGTGCCGAGCGCCACGCAGCTGAGGGGATCGTCGGCGATCGACACCGGAAGCCCCGTGGCGTGACGCAGCACCAGGTCCAGATTGCCCAGCAACGCCCCGCCGCCGGTCAATACGATCCCCTTGTCGACGATGTCGGCGGCGAGTTCGGGTGCGGTGTGCTCGAGCGCCACCTTGACCGCCTCGACGATCGCGCCGACCGGTTCGGCAAGGCTCTCCGACACCTGCCGTTCGCTGATCACGATTTCTTTCGGTACGCCGTTCATCAGGTCTCGCCCCCTGATCTCCATAACCCGCCCTTCGCCATCTTCCGGCATGCACGCCGAACCGATTTCCTTTTTGATCCGCTCGGCGCTTCCCTCGCCCACCAGAAGATTATGGTTGCGCCGAATGTAGGCGATGATCGACTCGTCCATCTTGTCGCCGCCGACCCGAACCGATCGGCAATAAACGATACCGCCCAGCGAGAGCACCGCGACCTCGGTCGTACCGCCGCCGACGTCGACGACCATCGACCCGGTCGGCTCGGTTACCGGAAGCCCGGCGCCGATCGCCGCGGCCATCGGCTCCTCGATCAAAAAAACCCGTCTCGCGCCGGCGCTTTCGGCAAATTCCTGGATCGCGCGCCGCTCGACCGCGGTCGAGCCCGACGGCACGCAGACGACGATTTGCGGGGTGGCAAAGCTGCGGCGGTGGTGCACCTTGCGAATGAAGTGCTTGATCATCTCCTCGGTCACTTCAAAGTCGGCGATGACCCCGTCGCGCAACGGGCGAATTGCCTGAATGTAGCCCGGGGTGCGGCCAAGCATCAGCTTCGCCTCCTCACCGACGGCGAGGACCTGCTTCTTGCCCTTGACGCTGGCGATCGCCACGACCGACGGCTCGTTGAGGACGATGCCGCGCCCCTTGACATAAACGAGGGTGTTCGCCGTGCCGAGATCTATCGCCATATCGGCGGACAGCAGGCCCAACATTCTTCCAAGCATGTGGCGCGAACCCGAATTTGCCGAGGATCAGCTGGCCGAGCCGCCGTCGGCGAGCCGTCGAATATGGATTAGCCGCCCGATCCTGTTTCGCCTCGGCATCTGCTCAGATGTCCGCCGCGCCTCTCCCCCCGAGCGGGAGGATGATCCTTGCGGATCGAGGTCTCCATTGCAAGCCGGCTCGCGCGACGCGTTCTGGGTTCCGATTGCTCAGCTGCTTATCGCCGGCGCGGCGCCCTCGCGGCGAGGACGGTCGTCGGTCGAACATCGAATTTTTTGCGCGCCCGCTGCCAACACCGGCCTGATGGAGCTACATAGGGCAAGGCACATACGGCTGAAGTGGAGGCGGCGGTGGCGATCGTGAACCTCAACAAGGAACGCAAGAAGCGTGCGCGGGTCGAGGCCGAGCAGCGCACCGCGGAGAACCGGGCCCGCTTTGGCCGCAGCAGTCAGGCTCGCAACAACGATTTACGCGAGAGCGCGCGCCGAAAGAAGGAGATCGAGGGCAAGCGCCTCGAGTAGCCTCAGACCCGTGCGGGAGGAACGAAACCCGCGTCTGTGATCGCCGGCGCGAAGCGGCCGGCGCGAATGGTCGGCAGCATCGGTCATTGAGTGTTTAGGGCGCGACGACTCCTCCGCCGAGCCTGACGGAGGCAAACTCGATTTGCGAACTAAAGCCGACCTCAGCCAGTGGTCGTCCCCCCGGTCCGATGGACTATCCGCGTTATAGGTGAAGCCTGCAGGCGCGCCGCCCGATGCGCGCGGATCGCGGTAGTCTGCGGGCACTTGGCCGCGCCCGCGCTGTGCTCGATGGCCGCGACGGCGTTGGCCACCTTGCCGATCGAATGGCTTTCCTCCGGGAGAAAATCCAGCAATTTGCGCAAGGCCTCGCGACCGCGCGACAGCCGCGAGCGGATGGTTCCGACCGGCACTCCGAGGATCCTCGCGACCTCGTCGTAACGCATGCCTTCCAAGCCGACGAGCAGAATTGCGGAGCGCTGCTCCTCGGGCAGCTTGGCGATAGCCCGTTCAAGGTCCCGCAATTCGAGCCGATGTCCTTGTGGTGGAGCGCGGGTCAGCAACGGCTCGCTGTCGTTCAGGCCGATGGTGGCGCCTTCACGAACCGAACGGCGCACATGATTAACGTATTGATTGTGTAAAATTGTGAACAGCCATGCGCGCAGGTCCGTCCCGATTTGCCAGAGATGGAGCTTGCCGATGGCGCGGGCCAAGCAGTCTTGGACGAGGTCGTCGGCGAGAGTAACATCCCGGGTCAGAGCGCGCGCATAGCGTCGAAGGCGTGGCAACTCGGCTTCGATCTCCCGATAAATATCGGCCACGAAAGCCTCCCGATTGAAGCGAGTGGGCCGGACCGTCATCCGGATAGCCGGGAAGCTACCGCCCTGGTGTAATCCGATAATGTCAGCCCAACCGGTTTTCGGTAAGAATTTGTAACCATATGTATGATGCTTCTCTGGGTCGTCTCCCGCGCCCTTGAGCGGTCGCAGGAGCCGCCCCGCTGACAGGCAGGCAAAGCGGACCACATGAGCGATAATGGACATATCCTCGTCGTCGACGATCAACGAGAGATCTGCGACCTGATCCAGGACTATCTGTCCGGCGAGGGCTATCGGGTTTCAACCGCGCATGACGGCGCCGGGATGCGCCGCGCCCTGACGCAGTCTCGCGTGGATCTGGTCGTCTTGGACCTGATGCTGCCTGGCGAGGACGGGCTGACCTTGGCCCGCTCGTTGCGCGAGGAATCCGAAGTTGGAATCATCATCCTGACCGGGCGCGGCGAAACCGTCGATCGGATCATCGGCCTCGAAATGGGCGCCGATGACTATCTGCCCAAGCCATTCCATCTGCGCGAGCTATTGGCGCGGGTCAAGAGCGTATTGCGGCGCGTCTCGAGCCGAACCGCCGAGCGGACGCCGGTTCAGCGCTCGAAAGCACGGTTTGCCGGCTGGAATCTCGACCTTTCAAGCCGAGAGCTGCATTCGCCGGCGGGCCGGGAGGTGCGCCTGACCACCGGAGAATTCGACCTGCTAGCGGCGTTCGTCAACAATGCCAATCAGGTGCTGACCCGCGATCGGCTGCTGGATTTGGCGCGCAATCGGGAGGCCGGGCCGTTCGATCGAACCATCGACGTCCAGGTCGGACGGCTTCGCCGCAAGCTCGAAGGCGATCCGCAAAAGCCGACGATGATCAAAACCGTGCGCGGCAGCGGCTATATCTTTACCCCGACGGTCGAAACCAACTGAACACCGACCGTTCATACCACCAGGAAACTGCGGACAGCCGCCTCGTCCATCTCCTCGCGCCGGCCAGAGGCGACGACTTCGCCGCGCTGCATGACGAGGTATGAGGCGGCAAGGTCGCGGGCGAATTCGAAATACTGCTCGACCAGCAAGATCGCCATGTCGCCACGGGCTGCGAGACCGCGAATGACCCGTTCGATATCCTTGATGATCGACGGCTGGATGCCTTCGGTCGGCTCGTCGAGCACCAGCAGTCGGGGACGGGTGACCAGCGCTCGGGCGATCGCCAGCTGCTGCTGCTGCCCGCCCGAAAGGTCGCCGCCGCGACGCCCTAGCATCTCTTTCAGAACCGGAAACAGGCTGAAGATCTCGTCCGGGATCTGACGTAGCGCGCGCGGCAGCGGGGCGAAGCCGGTGGCCAGGTTCTCGGCGACGGTCAGCCTGGCAAAGATTTCGCGGCCCTGCGGCACCAGCGCCAGCCCGGCGCGCGCCCGCTGATACGGCGCCAGGCCGTTCAATTCCCGATCCTCCCAGGCGATATGGCCGGCGCGGATCGGATGAAGCCCGAAGATCGCCCGCAACAAGCTGCTCTTGCCGACCCCATTGCGGCCGAGGATGCAGGTGACTTCGCCCTTTTTCGCGGCGAGGCTGACCCGGCGGAGCGCTTGGCTCGCACCGTAATAGAGATCGACCGCCTCTACCGTCAGCATGGCTCAGCGGCCGAGATAGACTTCGATGACGCGCGGGTCGTTCTGGACATGGTCGATCGAGCCTTCGGCCAGCACGGCACCCTCGTGCAGCACCGTCACCCGCGCTCCGAGGTTGCGCACAAACGCCATGTCGTGCTCGACCACAACAAGGCTGCGGCTTCGGTTGATCTCACGCAATAGGTCGGCCGTGTCCGCGGTCTCCGCGTCGGTCATGCCGGCCGCCGGCTCGTCCACCAGCAGCAATTTGGGCTCCTGGGCCAGCAACATGCCAATCTCTAGCCATTGTTTCTGGCCATGCGAGAGTTCGCCGGCGCGACGATAGCGCTCGGCAGCCAGACGAATTGTCAGCAAGATCTCCTCGATACGGTCGCGCTCGGCCGGCGTCTCGCGCGCCGCCAGCGCGGAGCGGGGGCTTCGATTGCCGGCCAGCGACAACAGCAGATTGTCTCGCACCGACAGCGGCTCGAACACGGTAGGCTGCTGGAACTTGCGTCCGATGCCAAGCCGGGCGATCGCCGGCTCGTCGAGCCGGGTGAGGTCGGTGTCGGCGCCAAATACGGCGCGTCCGGAATCAGGTTTGGTCTTGCCAGTGATCACGTCCATCATTGTCGTCTTGCCGGCTCCATTGGGGCCGATCACCGCCCGCATCTCGCCTTCTTCCAGCACCAGGGAAAGCCCGTTGAGCGCCTTGAAGCCATCAAACGAAACGGTGACGCCGTCGAGATAGAGGAGCGTCGGCTGGCTCATCCGATGACCTCCCGCGCCGCCTCGGCGGCAGCCGATTCTGCAGCCGCGGACTCGCGCTCGGGTGTGGCGCTCGGGCGTCGGGCAGCGAATAGCCCGAGAATCCCGTGCGGCAGGAAGACAGTGACCAGGATGAACAGCCCGCCCATCGCAAACAGCCAAATTTGCGGTAGCGCACTGGTCAGCCAGGTCTTGCCCAGGTTGACCAGAACCGCGCCCAGGATTGGGCCGGCGAGCGTGCCGCGCCCGCCGACCGCCACCCAGATCACCGCCTCGATCGAATTCCCAGGGGCAAACTCCGACGGGTTGATGATACCGACCTGCGGCACGTAGAGCGCGCCGCCGAGCCCGGCGAGCATCGCCGAGACCACCCAGACCGTCAGCTTGTAGGATTCGGGTCGATAGCCGAGAAAGCGGGTGCGCGCCTCCGTGTCGCGAACCGCCACCAGCACCTTGCCAAAGCGCGAACCGGTGATGGCGCGCGCGAGCAGGAACGCAGCCGAGAGAACCGCTGCGGTGATCAGCATCAGCCCGACCGACGTGCTGTCCCGGCCGAGCGGCACGCCCAGGACGTCCTTGAAGTCGGTCATTCCATTATTGCCGCCGAACCCCATCTCGTTGCGGAAGAACGCCAGCATCAGCGCGTAGGTCAGCGCCTGAGTAATGATCGACAAGTAAACGCCGGTAACCCGAGAGCGGAAGGCAAACCAGCCGAACACCGCGGCCAAAACGCCGGGCACCAGGACGACCATCGTCAGGGCAAAGCCGAAGTGGCTGAATCCGTGCCAATACCAGGGCAGATGCTTCCAGCCTAGAAACACCATGAAGTCGGGCAGGTTGGGATTTCCATAGACGCTGCGCGCCCCGATTTCGCGCATCAGGTACATACCCATGGCATAACCGCCGAGAGCGAAAAAGGCAGCGTGGCCGAGCGTCAGGATACCGGCATAGCCCCAGACCAGGTCGATCGCGAGAGCCAGGATGGCGTAACAGAGATATTTGCCGACCAGCGAGATGGCGAAAGCCGGGACGTGCGCGGCGCTGGCCGCCGGGGTCAGCTGGTTCAAGGCCGCCAGCATCGCGGCGCCGCCGAGGACGCAGCCGAGTGTCACGGTGGCGGTACGGTCGAGGTAGCTCACGCTTCGACGACCCGCCCCTTGAGCGGGAAGAGCCCACGCGGCCGGCGCTGGATGAACAGGATCAGCAGCACCAGCACCAGGATCTTGCCGAGCACCGCGCCGGCAAAGGGCTCCACCAGCTTATCGACCACCCCTAAGGTCATGGCTCCGAGCACCGTGCCCCACAAATTGCCGACGCCGCCGAGCACCACCACCATGAAGCTGTCGATGATATAGCTTTGGCCAAGGTTGGGGCTGACATTGTCGATCTGGCTCAGCGCCACCCCGGCGATGCCGGCAATACCGGAGCCGAGACCGAAGGTCAGCGCGTCGATTAGCGGGGTGCGAATGCCCATTACCGCCGCCATGCGGCGGTTCTGCATCACCGCCCGGATGCTGCGCCCGAGCCCGCCCCAGCGCAGCACCCCCATCAACGCACCGAGCACCAGCGCGGCGAACAGGATGATCCACAGCCGGTTGATGGTCAGGGTGAGGCCGCCCAAGCGCACCGCGCCGCTCATCCATGGCGGCGACGATACGTCCTGGTTGGTCGGTCCGAAGATGCTGCGCACCGCCTGTTGCAGGATCAGGCTAAGGCCCCAGGTGGCGAGCAGGGTCTCCAGCGGTCGGCCGTACAGAAAACGGATCAGGGTTCGCTCGATCACCACGCCCAGCGCGCCAGCCACCAGAAATGCCGCCGGCACCGCAAATAGCAGTCCGAAATCCGTAAGTGCCGGGGTCGAGGCGGCGATCAGTTGCTGCACGACGAAGGTGGTGTAGGCGCCGATCATCACCATCTCGCCATGCGCCATATTGATGACGCCCATCACTCCGAAGGTGATGGCCAATCCGGCGGCGGCCAGCAGCAGCACGGCGCCGAGGCTGATGCCGTAATAGACATTTTCGAGGACGCCCCAAAGCTGCAGGCGGTGGTCGATTTCGCGGATTGCCGCTTGGATCGCCGTCGCGACCGGAGCGGGCTGGCCTTGCAGCGATTGCAACAAATTGCGGGTCGCAAGGTCCGCCCGAGCGGCCAGTTCTCGAACCGCAGCCAGCCGCGCCGCGATGTCGCCGGTGCCGGATTTGAGCAGTGCGGCGGCATGCGCCTCGCGCAGCATGTCGGCGACCGCAGGGTCGCGTTCGTGAACCAGCGCTCGGTCGAGCAACGGCAACGCACCGGCCTCGGCCGATTGATAGAGCTCCTCGGCCGCCTTCAGCCGCACCGCCTGCTTCGGCGAGGAAAGATCGAGCGCTCCCTCCGCAGTCGCGATCGCAGCACGCACCGAATTGTTGACGATCACCAGGCGCAAATTTACCGGCGCCGGGGCGGTAACGGGCGCGCCGGTGCGCGCGTCGACAAACCCCTGAGCGGTGCGGATGTAAAGCGGCGAGTCGGGCCGCGGCCAGCGCCAGGCATAAAATCGGCTATCGCGCAGCGCGTCGATGACCGGGATGGCGCGAGGGCTGCCGGAGACCGCCAGTGCGGACACGCCGCGCGCCACCGTATCGAAATTTGTGCTGGCGAGATCCGCAAACGGGTCACCTCGGGCCCAAGCGGGCAGCGGTAGCGCCAGCATCAGCGTCAGCAATGCGCCGGCGATCAGGGTGCGGGGCAGCAGCCGCCAGCGACCCCGACCTTCGCGGCCGACCGGCATGCTGATCAGGCCTTGCCCTTCCCCAGGCATTTACCGGCGACGACGTCATAGCTGCCACAAGACATCGGCGGCAACCAATCGCCGATCAGGTTTTTGCTCTCGGGCAGATAGGGCGACCAAGGCTGCGCCACCACCAAGCCAGGCGTCTGCCACACCACGTTGAACATGCCGTCGCCCTGCACCTCGCCAATCAACACCGGCTTGGTCAAATGATGGTTGGGCATCATCGTGGCGTAATCGCCGGTAAGGTTGGGGTGAGCGACGCCAATCATCGCTTCGATCACCGCGTCGTGGTCAGTGGTGCCGGCCTTTTCGACGGCTTTGACCCACATGTTGAAGCCGATGTAATGCGCCTCCATCGGATCGTTGAACACGCGTTTGTCGTTGTTCACGAACTTTTTAAAGGCGGCAACGACCTCCTTGTTCGCCGGGGTGTCGACGCTTTCGAAATAGTTCCACGCCGCCAGATGGCCGACCAGCGGCTTGGTGTCGATGCCGGCAAGCTCTTGTTCGCCGACGCTAAAAGCCACTACCGGGATGTCGGTCGCCTTGATGCCCTGGTTGCCGAGTTCCTTATAGAACGGCACGTTGGCGTCGCCGTTGATCGTCGAGACCACCGCGGTCTTCTTGCCGGCGGATCCGAACCCCTTGATTTTGGCGACAATCGCCTGCCAGTCGGAATAGCCGAACGGCGTGTAGTTGATCATGATGTCGGGTTCCCCGACGCCCTTCGCCTTGAGATACGCTTCGAGGATCTTGTTGGTGGTGCGCGGATAGACATAGTCGGTGCCGGCCAGCACCCAGCGCTTTACGCCGACTTGGTTCATCAGGTAATCGACCGCCGGGATCGCCTGCTGGTTCGGTGCGGCCCCGGTATAGAATACGTTGCGGCTGCACTCCTGACCTTCGTATTGGACGGGATACAACAGGATGCCGTTCAATTGTTCAAAGACCGGCAGTACCGATTTGCGGGACACCGAGGTCCAGCAGCCGAACACCGCTGCCACCTTATCGGAGGCAAGCAATTGCCGGGCCTTCTCGGCGAAAAGCGGCCAGTTGGAAGCAGGATCGACCACCACCGGCTGGATCGTCCGTCCCATGACGCCGCCCTTTTTGTTCTGCTCGGCGATCAGCATCATCATCACGTCTTTGAGCGGCGCCTCGCTAATCGCCATGGTGCCGGATAGCGAGTGCAGGATGCCGACCTTGATCGGCCCGGTCTCGGGCGCGGCCGGTGCCGCTTTCGCTTGTGGCACGAAATCGGGGATGGCGCCGAGGCCGGAGGCGGCGACCGCCAAGCCGGCGCCGAGCACCCCGAGTTGACGACGATCGATGGTGATCCCTTTGGATGACATAAGGCGCTTCCCTGTCTGCGTGGAGGCTCACGCTGCCTCCGGCGCAGCAGAGCAAGATCGAGGCCAAGCCAAGCGAAAACCAGCTTTGGGCGCGCTCCGGCCGCGAGGCTTCGTCGCCGGATTGCCGGTCTCGATGGCCGATGACGAATGGGACCGAGATTGCCGGCAAACGCGGCCGGTATGCTGGTAGCGGCGGCCCGATGAAACCCGCGCCCCGCCTCGGCGCCAGCATGCCGCATTTATTTGTGCCTCTATTTTAGGCGTTCGCATGCCGCATCCAGCGCCAACTGCCGAATGGCCGGCGGCGAGCGCGTGGCATGAGGGGCGTTGCGGCGCTATCGTGGCGGGAGCCTTTCCATCTGCTCACAGGGATCTGCGATGACCGACCACGATGCGGTACTGGCCGCCAATCTCGAATTCTACCGTGCGTTCGCTGCGCGCGATGCCGCCGCCATGGACGCGCTCTGGGCACAGCGTTCGGCAGTCGCCTGCCTGCATCCGGGATGGACGGCGTTGACCGACCGCGTGGCGATTATCTCGAGCTGGAGCGGGATCCTCTCAAACCCCGACGCGCCGCGCATTGCCTGCTTCGACGAGCGCGTGCTGCTTTATGGTGACACCGCGCTGGTGCTGTGCGAGGAGGAGCTCGACGGCGGCACTCTCGCGGCCAGCAACCTGTTCGTCCGCGAAGACGGGACGTGGCGCATCGCCCATCACCATGCCGGCCAGATCGTCCGCCGCCAGGCCGAACGGCGCCGGCCATCACGACTGAATTAGTCGCCCTCGAACCGGCTTTTCCGCGCGCGAGCGGGCAAAGGCCGCCTGGACTTCGGCAAGTCGCCACGCGGTCTCTGGGTCGATAATCCCGTCGACGCGGTGTGGGCGAAAGCGCCGCTGGAAGGCGCTGACGGCCGCCCCCTCGTTGTCCAACCCCGCACAATATCCGATCGCGGCCAGATCAGCCGCGGCCTGCGCCCGGTCTACCGCGGCATCCGCTTCGCGCCGGCCCGGTGCCGGCCAGATCCCGATGCCGCCGCGGGCAAGGCGCGGCCAATCGAAAAGTTCTCCGGGGTCGGTCTTGCGCTCGGGCGCGATGTCGGAATGACCGACCACGCGATCCGGCGGAATGGGGTGTCGAGACAACACATTGCGGCACAGCCATTCGACCGCCGCCATCTGCGTGTCGGGAAATGAGCGGTATCCCCATTCGTGGCCGGGGTTGACGATCTCAATCCCGATCGACACGAAATTGAGGTCGCGCTCGTCCTGCCAGCACGACAAGCCAGCGTGAAACGCCCGCCGCATCTCGGACACCAGCCGCCAGACCGCCCCATCTTCCTCGACCAGGTAATGGGCGCTGACCCGCGCTGTCGGCTCGCACAGCCGGTCGAGCGCCAGTGCGGCGCTCGGCATACCTGTGTAATGCAGCACCAGCATGTCGACACGCGGCCTAGGTCCGCGGTCGGCGTGGTTGGGCGAGGGACGGTCGCGGACCGCGAACAGGGTCATCCGAGGGTTCCCAAACCCGGCATTCGCATCTCAGATATCGTAAACGTCGACGATCCCGGGCAAGGATTTGACTGCGGCACGGACTTTGGGATCGACGCGGAAGCCGCCGGGGATCGCGATCTCTACCTCGCGGTCGGGCAGGTCGAGTACGACCGAGACGCGGCCGCGGCCACCCGCCTCGCCGGAGATCACGTTTTTCAAGGTGGCAAGCGCGCGGGCTTCGCCGAGGAACACCCGCAATCCGGCCGCCGCATGAGCGACGACATCGTCGAGCGGTTCGAGCTTTTGTGCGGTGAGCCGCAAGCTGTCTTCCTCGCTGCGCACATCGACGGTGACCGCGAGCGGCTGGCCGGCATCGAGCAACGCCCGCGCCTCGCGCAGCATTTCGGCGAATAGAGTGACCTCGAAGATGCCGCTCGGATCCGACATCTGGATAAAGGCAAAGCGGTTGCCACGCGCCGAGGTGCGCTCCTTGCGGCCGACAACGATGCCGGCCAGACGGAATTGGGTCGTCGAGTTCGCCGCCAGGGCCGCCGGCAGATCGGCCGAGCGGAGAATGCCCGCCCGTTCGAGGCTCTTGCCGTAGGCGTCGAGCGGATGGCTCGAGAGGTAAAAGCCGATCGCCGCGAATTCGTGCTGCAACCGTTCGGCCGCCGGCCAATCTTCGATCAGCGGCAGGGACGGCCGGTCGCCGAGGCCGAGGCCGAACAGATTACCTTGACCATCCTGGCGCTCGGCCGCGCTGCGATTCGCCTGTCGCAACAGTAAATCCGCCGCGGCAAAGGTCTGGGCGCGGTTCGGGTTCAGGCTGTCGAACGCCCCGGCCTTGGCCAGGCTCTCGAATTGACCGCGGTTGAAGCTTTTGGCGTCGAGCCGGCGGGTGAGTTCGAACAGATCCTTGAACCGGCCACTCCGATCGCGCTCAAGCACCAGTTCGGCCATCGCGTGCGCGCCGACTCCTTTGACCGCCGCCAGCGCATAGCGGATAGCCGGCCTGCTGGTTGTCGGATCGGTCTCGACCGTAAAGCCGACGCCGGAGCGATTGATGTCCGGTGGTAGGAGGGCGATCGCCAGCCGATCCGCCTCCTGGCGAAACTGGTTGAGCTTGTCGGTGTTGCCCATGTCGAGGGTCATCGATGCGGCGAGGAACTCGACCGGGTGATTGGCCTTCAGGTAGGCCGTCTGGTAGGCGATCAGCGCATACGGCGCCGAATGGGATTTGTTGAATCCATAGCCCGAAAATTTCTCCATCAGATCGAACACCAAATTCGCCTGCTGGTCGTCGACGCCATTTTTCGCCGCGCCGGCGACGAAATTCCCGCGCTGAGCCGCCATTTCCGACGCATTCTTTTTGCCCATCGCGCGGCGCAGCAGATCGGCGCTGCCGAGACTGTAGCCGGCCATGATCTGGGCGGCCTGCATCACCTGCTCCTGATAGGTAAAAACGCCGAAGGTATCCTTCAAAATCGGCTCCAGCAGCGAATGCGGGTAATAAATTTGTTCCTCGCCGTTTTTGCACTTTATATACTTTGGAATGCTGTCCATCGGCCCCGGCCGGTAGAGCGCATTCATCGCAATAATGTCTTCGAAGCGGTTGGGCTTTAGCTTGCGCAGACTGTCGCGCATCCCCGCACTTTCGAGCTGGAACACGCCGGTCGTATCGCCGCCGGCGATCAGCGCATAGGTTTTGGCATCGTCCAGCGGCAAGTTCGTAAGATCGATCTCGACACCGCGCGCGTTGAGCAGCGCAACCGCATGCTGCAACACATCGAGCGTCTTGAGCCCGAGAAAATCGAATTTGACGAGCCCTGCCAACTCGACCCATTTCATGCTGAACTGGGTTACCGGCATGTCCGAGCGCGGGTCGCGATACAAGGGTACCAATTCGCCCAGCGGTCGATCGCCGATCACCACGCCGGCGGCGTGGGTCGAGGCGTGCCGGTAGAGTCCTTCGAGCTTCAGCGCAATTTCGATTAGCCGGGCCACCGCCTCGTCGGCGTCGCGCGCCTGCTGCAGCGCCGGCTCTCCGGCGATCGCCTTTTCCAGAGTGACCGGGTGCGCCGGGTTGTTCGGCACCAGCTTGCACAGCCGGTCGATCTGCCCATAGGGCATGGCCAGCACCCGCCCGACATCGCGCAACACCGCGCGCGCCTGCAATTTGCCAAAGGTGATAATTTGCGCGACCCGGTCGGCGCCATATTTCTGCTGGACGTAGCGGATCACCTCGTCGCGCCGATCCTGGCAGAAATCGACGTCGAAATCCGGCATCGACACCCGCTCGGGATTGAGAAACCGCTCAAACAACAAGCCGAAGCGGAGCGGGTCGAGGTCGGTAATCGTCAACGCCCAGGCCACGACCGAACCGGCCCCCGAGCCGCGCCCCGGCCCGACCGGGATGCCCTCGCGCTTGGCCCACTGAATAAAGTCGGCGACAATCAGGAAATAACCGGCGAAGCCCATCGCGATAATCGTGCCCAGCTCGAATTCGAGCCGCTGGCGATAGGGCCGGGCCTGCTCTTCGCCGAGCCCGAGCCGCGCCAGGCGCGCATCGAGGCCGGCGAGTGCCGCGCGACGCAACGCCGTCTCCTCGCTCTCGCCGTCGGCGGTCGGAAAAGTCGGCAGGATCGGCTGGCGCGGCTGCGGGATGAAGGCGCAGCGCCGGGCGATGACGAGCGTGTTGTCGCAGGCCTCCGGCAGATCGGCGAACAGTGCGCGCATCTCCGCTGCCGACCGAAAATGATGATGCGGGGTCAGCCGCCTGCGGTTGTTGTCGGCGATCACCGTACCCTGCGCGATGCACAACAGCGCGTCATGCGCCTGGTAAAAGTCGCGGTCCGGGAAGTAGGCGTCGTTGGTGGCGACCAGCGGCAGCGCATGGCGATAGGCAAGGTCGACGAGACTTGGCTCGCTGCGCGCCTCTTCCACAACGTCATGACGCATCAGCTCGATATAAAGGCGGCCGGGAAAGGCCGCGATCAACTCGAGCAGCAGCGTCTCGGCGGCCTCGGCCCGGCCCTCCGCGAGCAGCCGTCCGAGCGGTCCCTCGGGGCCGCCCGTCAGGCAGATCAGCCCGGCGCTTGCCGCGGCGAGATCGGCAATGCCGACTGCCGGCTCCGCCGTCCCGTCGCCGGTGAGATAGGAGCGGCTGACCAGCCCCAACAGGTTGCGATATCCGGTCTTGCTCTGTACCAGGAGCACGATCCGCTCCGGTTCGGGCAGGCGCCCCGGCGACCCGTTACGGCCGGACCTCTCGTCGCCGAAGACCAGCGCCAGTTCACAGCCGACGATCGGCTGGATCCCGGCCGCGGCGCAGGCGGTGGCAAATTCAAGCGCGCCAAACAGATTGCCGGTATCGGTGATCGCGACCGCCGGCATGCGTTGGTCGCCGCACAACTTCGCCACTGCTCCAACCGGGATCGCGCCGGCTGATAGCGAATAGGCCGTGTGAACGTGCAAATGAACAAAATCTGCGAGAGGCATGCCGGCAATATTGCACGCGCCGCGGCGGAATTCAGCGGCGCTCTGCAAAACCTAACGATTGAGCCGCGCTTGGAACCCGCGAGCGGGCGCGACTCCCCGCCTGCCGTCGGATGGGATTCGCCTCAGCGCACCCGCACTGCAGGCGCCGTCGCCCGTTCAGACGAGAGAGATCGGCCCGCCGCCGGCCGAGGGCTCAATGGTGGAAAAGGTTCAGCGCCGAACCTTTGCGGAACCATTCGAGCTGCGACGCGCTGAAGGTATGGTTGAGGCGCAAGGTTTCGCTCGACCCATCGGCATGCTTGATCCGGCACTCGACCGGCTGGCCCGGCGCCATCTCCTCCAAACCGACGAGGCTCAGGCGATCATCGGCGCGGATGCGGTCATAATCCGCCGGTTCCCGAAACGTCAGCGCCAGCAGACCCTGCTTTTTCAAATTCGACTCGTGAATGCGGGCAAAGCTGCGCGCGATGACCGCGCAGCCGCCCAACAGGCGCGGCGACAAGCGCCGCGTGCTCGCGGCTCGAACCCTCGCCGTAATTGTGGTCGCCAATCGCGACCCATTTGATCCCGTGCGCCTTGTAGTCGCGGGCAATCTTGGCGACCGCAGCACCTTTTTCGCCGGTCAGCACATCGATGCCGGTGCCGGCCTCGCCGGTAAAAGCGTTGGTGGCGCCCATGAACATATTGTCGGAGAACTTGTCCAAATGGCCGCGATAGCGCAGCCACGGGCCGGCCGGCGAGATGTGATCGGTCGTGGTTTTGCCCTCGGTCTTGATCAGCACCGGGCAATCGACGAAGTCCTTATGGTCCCACGCCGACCACGGCTCCATCAATTGCAGCCGTTCGCTCTTCGGATCGACCGCGAGGGTGATGCTGCTGCCGTCTTCGGGCGGCGCGATATAGGTCGCATGGCCACGGTCGAAATTCCTGGACGGCACGTCGGGAGCGGGTTTCGGCGGATCGAGCCGGAACGGTTTACCGGCGCTGTCGGTCACCTGATCGGTCAGCGGATTGAACGACAGCCGCCCGGCCAAGGCCATCGCGGTCACGATCTCCGGGCTGCCGATGAAGTTCATCGTCGTCGGCTGCCCATCGTTGCGGCGCGGGAAGTTGCGGTTGTACGAAGTGACGATCGTGTTCGGCACCGCGCCCTCCGCCGCCGAGCGGCGCCATTGGCCAATGCACGGGCCGCAGGCGTTGGCCAGCACGGTGCCGTCGATGTCCTTGAGCGACTGCATCTGCCCGTCACGCTCGATCGTCGCGCGCACCTGCTCGGAGCCGGGCGTCACCAGAAACGGCACGCCGGTCTTCAGGCCGTGCGCTTTGGCCTGCTCGGCGACATCGGCTGCCCGGCTCATATCCTCGTACGATGAATTGGTGCAGCTGCCGATCAGCGCGGTGGAGATCCGGTCGATAAACCCGTTTTTCGGGTCCTTGACTTCGGCGGCGAGCCGTGAGATCGGGCGCGCGCGGTCCGGCGAGTGCGGGCCGACGATATAGGGCTCGAGCTTCGACAGATCGAGCTCGACCACCCGGTCGTAGTATTTTGCGGGATCGGCCTCGACTTCTTTGTCCGGCTCCAACAGCGCCCGATGCTGCTCGATCAGCGGCACCAGCGCGGCTTTGCCAGTGGCGCGCAGATAGCGGGCCATGCGTTCGTCGGCCGGGAACATCGAGGTGGTGGCGCCGAGTTCGGCGCCCATGTTGGTAATCGTGGCCTTGCCGGTGGCGCTGATCGTGCGCGCGCCGGGGCCGATATATTCGACGATCGCGTTGGTCGCCCCGGAGACTGTCAACTGCCCGGCGACGTAGAGGATCACATCCTTTGGCGCGGTCCAACCGTTGAGCTCGCCGGTCAAGTAGACCGCGATGTGGCGCGGATACAGCACCTCCCAAGGCAACCCGGCGATGACTTCGACCGCATCGGCGCCGCCAACCCCGACCGAGCAGGCGCCGAGCCCGCCGGCATTGGGCGTATGCGAGTCGGTGCCGATGATCAGTTCGCCCGGGAACGCATAATTCTCCAGCACTACTTGATGAATAATGCCGGCTCCAGGCCCCCAAAACCCGAGCCCGTATTTGGCCGCCGCCGATCGCAGAAAATCGTAGACTTCCTTGTTTTCGGCCAATGATTCTCGCAAATCCTCGCCGCCCTCGACGCGCGCTTGGATCAGGTGGTCGCAATGGATCGTCGCCGGAACGGCGACCTTGTCGCGCCGGGTCTGCATGAATTGCAGCAAGCCGGTCTGTCCCAGAACATCCTGGAAGACGACTCGGTCGGGACGCAGCTGCAAATAGCTGTCGCCGGGCTTGAGCTCCTGGTGTTCCGGGTCGTCGAGATGGCCGAGTAATACCTTGTCGGCCAGGGTCAATGGTTTATCGAGCCGGCGGCGGACGACGGCAAGCTTGCGCGCCATGGCTGCATAAACTGCGGCGGCCATTTCCGGGGTCAATTCGATCGAAACCATTGCTCAGCCTCTTGGCAATATTTGAATTATGCTTGCGCGTCATCAGCGGGAACTCGACAGGATCGATCCTAGCCAAGTAGCAGAGTCTCGATGTCAAAGTCCCGATCGAGCGAACGCCGCCGGATGATGCCCGATGCGGTACGAAGCGTCCAGAAAATCTTCTGGCATGGAAACCGGCGGCGCGACGCGCGGCGCGCCTGCTCGAACCGCTTGCCGCGAAAGCTCTCGAGGTCGGCTGCGAGCGAGGTGGATCGTCTCAGATCGCGTCGAGCTGCCAGGCGACGTCGTTGCCGATGCCCCAAAGATAGCCGATATTCGCCTGGCCGACGAGGGCGTAGGCGCGACCTTGATGGCGCCAGTAGATCAGGTTGACGTCGTGGCGGCGCTCAAACGTCGGTGGAATGTCCGGCTGCTTGAGGGACCCGATGATCAGAGCCAACGGGCCAATCGCCTTATTATCGGTGGTATAGACCAGTTGGGCAGCCGGCCGGCCGTCGACGACGATCAGCCGCGCGCCGCGAAAATTGAGGCCCCACGGTTTGAGATCGGGCAGGCGGACCTGTTGCGGCAAGCTCTGACTGATCTTTTGCAGCGCCTGCCGGGGGTCGCCGGTGGCCGGAACGTCGATCAGCGAATTGTCGCCGCCGCTGACGAACAGCTTGAAATAGCCGGCGGCGTTATCGAGCCATAAATTGTCGGCCACCGCCGCCTCGATTGCCGGCCGCCCGAGCGCAGCGTTGCCGCTCCCCGGGATCAAGTTGCCGACGCCAAGATAGACGGCGCCGCCGCCGGCCAGCAGGCCGGCCAGCGAGGCGGCGATCGGCAGGCCGACGCGCCAACCGACCGATCGCGCGACTGCCGTGCGCCGCCCTCTCGGTGGAACCTCGTGTACGCCCGCGCCGCCATCCTGTTGTCCGCGCGCCGCGGCAATCAGTCGGTCGGGCAAAGGTTCGTGCAGCACGTCGTCATAGGCGAGGCGCACCAGCTTTGCCGAAAGCGCCAGCGCCGCCAACCGATCGCGCATCGCCGGGTCGCTGTCGAGCAGGGCGTCGATTTCGCGCTGCTCGGCCGGCTCGAGCTCGCCATCGAGATAGGCGACGAGACGGTCGTCACTGCGCTTCTGCATCCTTCCTACTCCTGCGCATCCCGCCAGCGGTTTCCAGCTGGAGCTGCAGCGCGATCCGCGCGCGGGCGAGGCGGCTCATGATCGTTCCGACCGGCACCTGGGCCACCTCGGCAGCTTCCTTGTAGCTGAGCCCGTCGACCGTCACCAACAGCAGCGCCGTGCGCTGATCGAGTGGCAGACGATCGACCGCGCGGCGCACCTCGCCGAGGGCCAGCCGCGCCTCGACGCGGCGGACCGGCTCGTCCGAGCCGAGCCGGTCCTCGCCGATGTCGCCATCTTCCTTGCGCACCTCGCGCGCGCGAATTTGATCGATCCATATCGTCTGTACGATGCGGAACATCCAGCTGTCGAACCGGGTGCCCTCCTGAAACTGATGGCGGCGGGCGAGCGCGCGCTCGCAGGCCGCCTGAACCAGATCGTCAGCCTCGACGGCAGAGCCCGTCAGCCCGCGTGCAAAGCGCCGTAGTCGCGCCATGACCGCAATCAGCTGGTCGCCGAACCGACGCCGGGCCAAGTCCTCGTCCGCGGCCAGGCGGGCCGGCGACCCTGCCGATTTGTGCTCGACCGATCTGTGCTCCAATGAGAACGCGTCTCCCGAAAGGTTATTCCCGGCGACATCCAACCTCGGCGCGGGGCTTGTCGGGTTGCTTGCCGCGGCCGCCGCGCCATCAAGCGCCCGCTGCCATCAGAGCGGTCGACCGCGACAGCCTAGCAGGCGGCGAAAGCGGGCGAAAGGATCACGGCTTGCCCCCTTGGGGGTAGCCATGGTCGCGGCGCACGGCCGCCTCCTGCGCCAAATGGCTGCGGCGGCCGGGGTTGGCTCTTCACAAATCCGGGTCTTCGCGGCATTGTGCCGGTCCGCCGCCGGGGCCATTCAGGAACAGCTGCTCGATGAAGGTTGCCGTCATCAAGGAAAGACGGGCGCACGAGCGTCGCGTCGCGGCATCGCCTGACACGGTCAAGCGGATGACGGCCATGGGGCTCGCAGTCTCGACCGAGCGCGGCGCCGGAGAAGCCGCCGGCTTCATCGACGCGGCCTATGCCGCGGCCGGGGCGACGATCGCGGCGGATCCGGCGACGGCACTCGCGGACGCCGATATCGTGCTCAAGGTACAGCCCCCGGTGAACTCCGGCGAGGCGGCGGTCGACGAGTTCAAATGCCTGAAACCGGGCGCGGTGCTGATCGGGCTGCTGCAGCCCCATCGGAATGCCGCAGAGATCGAGGGCTACGCCCGCGCCCGGATCACCGCTTTTGCCATGGAGCTCCTGCCGCGCATCACCCGCGCGCAGGCGATGGATGTGCTGTCCTCGCAGGCGAACCTCGCCGGCTATAAGGCGGTGATCGATGCTGCCGAGGAGTTCGGCCGCGCCTTTCCGCTGATGATGACCGCGGCCGGGACGGTCAAGGCGGCGCGGGTGCTGGTGATGGGCGCCGGGGTCGCCGGCTTGCAGGCGATCGCCACCGCGCGCCGGCTCGGCGCCATCGTCCAGGCGACCGACGTGCGCGCCGCCGTCAAGGAACAGGTCGAAAGCCTCGGCGCCACCTTTCTGAGCGTCGAGAGCGCCGCCGGCGCATCGGCGGAAACCGCCCAGGGCTATGCCCGCGAGATGGGCGAGGACTACCAGCGGCGGCAGCGCGAAAGGATCACCGAGGCGCTGCGGCGCATCGATGTGGTGATCTGCACCGCCCTCATTCCCGGCCGCCCGGCGCCGGTGCTGCTGACCCGGGCGATGCTGGCGGAGCTGGCGCCCGGATCGATCGTCGTCGATCTGGCGGTCGAGGCCGGCGGCAATGTCGAGGGCAGCCGCCCCGGCGAGATCGTCACCACCGAGAACGGGGTCAGGATCGTCGGGCATGTCAACATGCCATCCCGGATCGCCGCCGACGCGAGCCAGCTCTACGCCCGCAACCTGCTGGCCTTCCTCAGCTTGCTGATCGACAAAGACGGCGGGCTGGCGATCGACGAGGGCGACGAGATCATCAAGGCGACGCTGTTGACCCGCGACGGCGCGGTGGTCAACCCGGCGTTCGCGGCGGTTCCGACCCCGCCCCCGACGACGGCTCCGGCCGCGGTGACCCCGGCTTCGCTCCCGGACAACTGACGGAGAACGAGAATGGCAGACCCCGCCTCTCTGGCCGAGCGCGCCAGGGAGCTTGCCGGCGATGCCGGCGCGCTGGCCCAACATCTCGAAGCCCTGGCGCGGCAATCGGTGGCGCAAGCGCCGTCGTCGGCGGCTGTCGGGACGCCCTTTGTCTTCGAGCTGACGATCTTCGTGCTGGCGGTGTTTGTCGGCTACCACGTCGTGTGGCGGGTGACGCCGGCCTTGCATTCGCCGCTGATGAGCGTCACCAACGCGATCTCGAGCGTGATCGTCGTCGGCGCGCTGATCGCCGCCGGCCCCTACGGGCTCAGCTTTGCCAAGGTCATGGGGTTTGTCGCGGTGACCCTCGCCGCGGTCAACATCTTCGGCGGCTTTATCGTGACCCAGCGCATGCTCCAGATGTTCCAGCGCAAGAAATAGCGGGGCGGCGGTGAGCGACAATCTGGCGGCGTTTTTCTATCTGATCGCCTCAATCTTCTTCATCCTGGCGCTGCGCGGCCTGTCCTCGCCGCAAACCGCGCGGAGCGGCAACCTTTACGGCATCGCCGGCATGGTGCTGGCGGTGATCGTCACCCTCCTAACCCCGCATGTGGTCAGCTTTTGGCTGATCGTGATCGGCATCCTGATCGGCGGCGCCGTCGGCACCTATATCGCGCTGCGCATCCATATGACCGCGCTGCCGCAATTGGTCGCGGCGTTTCACAGTCTGGTCGGGCTTTCCGCGGTGTGCGTTGCGATCGCCGCCTTCGACGCCCCGACCGAGTATGGGATCGGGTTCCCGGGGGCGATCGACCGCGCCAGCCTGGTCGAGATGTCGATCGGCATGGCGATCGGCGCGGTCACCTTTACCGGCGCCGTCGTCGCCTTTGCCAAATTGCAAGGGCTGGTCACCGGCCGGCCGCTGGTGTTTCGCGGCCAGCACCCGCTGAACGCGGCCCTCGGCGTGGCGCTGGTCCTCCTGATCGTCGCCTTTGTGATCACCCAATCGGCGGCGGCGTTCGCGTTCATTCTGCTGCTGTCCCTGGCGCTGGGCCTTCTCTTGATCGTGCCGATCGGCGGCGCCGACATGCCGGTGGTGATCTCGATGCTGAACTCCTATTCGGGGTGGGCGGCGTGCGGCATCGGCTTTACGCTGTCGAACAGCCTTTTGATCATCACCGGCGGGTTGGTCGGCTCGTCGGGTGCGATCCTCAGCTACATCATGTGCAAGGGGATGAACCGCTCGATCGTCGCGGTCATCCTCGGCGGGTTTGGCGGCGAGGGCGCGGTTGTTGCGGCCGGCCCCGGCGCCGGGGACCGCGCGGTCAAAGCGGGCAGCGCCGAGGACGCCGCCTTCATCCTGAAAAACGCCGGCTCGGTGATCATCGTGCCGGGCTACGGCATGGCCGTGGCGCAGTCGCAGCACGCGCTGCGCGAAATGGCCGATCTGCTCAAAAAGGACGGGGTCAAGGTGCGCTATGCGATCCATCCGGTCGCCGGGCGCATGCCGGGGCACATGAACGTGCTGCTGGCCGAGGCCAACGTCCCCTACGACGAGGTGTTCGAGCTCGACGAGATCAACCGCGAGTTCCCCTCGACCGATGTCGCCTTTGTGATCGGCGCCAACGACGTGACCAACCCGGCGGCCAAAACCGACCCATCCTCGCCGATTTACGGCATGCCGATCCTCGATGTCGAACGCGCCAAGACCGTGCTGTTCGTCAAGCGCTCGATGGCCTCGGGCTACGCCGGCGTCGAAAACGAACTCTTCTATCGCGACAACACAATGATGCTGTTCGGCGACGCCAAAAAAATGTCCGAAGAAATCGTCAAAGCGATGGAGTAGGCGCGTCTAAAATCGGCCGCAAAGTCATGTTATTCAGGCAGCGGTTAAGACTTTGCTGAAACGGCAGGCTTCGCCGTGGGCGAGCGGGCTGCCGTGAGAAGGGAGGGGAGCAGCGGCGAGCGGGAAGCGCGCACCTGTTTTTCACCTGCATTTATCAGGTGGAACAGGCGGATTTTTGAGGGAAACCGGCACCCGCGCCAATCGGCGAGATTGACTTTGGAGAGACCCGGCGGTGCTCGGTAAACGCCCCGCCGCGCCACGATAAGCCCCGGAGGCTCAGTAGCCTTCGCGCTCCATGCGCTTGCGCAACAGCTTGCGGTAGCGGCGGACGGCTTCGGCGCGTTCGCGGGCGCGGCGCTCCGAGGGCTTTTCATAGCTGCGCCGCAACTTCATTTCCCGAAACACGCCCTCGCGCTGCATTTTCTTCTTCAAGGCCCGGAGAGCCTGATCGACGTTGTTGTCGCGGACGAGGACTTGCACGGGGGCTCTGCTCCATTCAAAACGTCATGCGCCGCAGCCTCGCTGCGGCAATCCGACGCTTATGTAGCACCTCGGGCCGCCGCTGTGAAGCCGAGTCGGGCTTGCTCCCCGCTTTACCCGGGTCGCCAACGGCCACATATTTGGCGGCATGTCTCTGCTCAAGATCGCCCATATGGGCAACCCGATCCTGCGCGCGCCGGCGGCCCTGGTCGAAGACCCGCAAGCCCCGTGGGTGCGCCATCTGGCCGAGGACATGATCGAAACGATGGCCGATGCCGGCGGCACCGGCCTGGCCGCGCCGCAGGTGCACCAGCCGTGGCGGATCGTCGTCTTCTTCGTCGCCGGCGAGCGGTTGACCGAGCTGCCGGGCGACACCGCCCAGGAGCTGACCGTGTTGGTCAACCCGGTGGTCGAGCCGGTCGGGCGCGAGCGCGCCTTCGGCTGGGAGGGCTGCCTGTCGGTGCCGGGGCTGCGCGGCGTCGTGCCGCGCCATCTGCGCATCCGCTATCGCGCCTTGGGGCTCGATGGCGAGCCGATCGAGCGCGAGGCCGAAGGGTTTCACGCGCGCGTCGTGCAGCACGAATGCGACCACCTCGACGGCGTCCTCTACCCGCAGCGAATGGTTGATCAGCGGCACCTGTTCTTCGCCGAGGAGCTGCAGCGTCACCCGGTCGATCTCGCTGCCCTTCTCGCCGAGACGAGGCCGGCATGAAAAGCCCGCTCGCCGAGAGTGGGCGCGAGGCATTGCTCGAAGCGATGCTGCCCGATGTCGCCTTCGATGGCTGGTCGCGCGCGGCCCTGCGCGGCGCGGCGCGGCGGCTCGGGATGCCTGCGGCCGAAGCGCTGGCGCTGTTTCCGGGCGGGGCGGCCGATCTCGTCGCCGGGTTCAGCCGCTGGGTCACCCGGCGCATGCTCGACCGGCTCGAAGCCCTGCCGCTCGATGACCTGCGGGCGTCCGAGCGGATTGCGCTGGCGATCGGCATTCGGCTCGAAATTGTCGAGCCATGGCGCGAGGCGGTGCGACGCGCGCTCGCCGTCCTGGCGCTGCCGCAGCATGCGCCGCTCGCGCTCCGCCTGACTTACGAGACGGTCGATGCGATCTGGTACGCCGCCGGCGACACCGCCACTGATTTCAGCTTCTATACGAAGCGCGCGAGCCTGGCCGCGATCTATGGCGCCGCCCTGCTGTACTGGCTCGACGATCGCTCCGAGGGCTTTGTCGATACGCGCGCTTTCATCGAGCGCAGACTGGCCGGCGTCGCCCGATTGGGCCGCGCGCGGCGCGATTTCGATACCTTGGCCGGGCACCTGCCGAACCCGTTTCGCTTGCTGCGCCCGCTGCGCTGAAAGGTGTTTCAGCGGTGGGGCATGAGACGGGTCACGTGACCCATCTTGCGGCCGGGCCGCACTTCGGTCTTGCCGTAGAGGTGCAGCTTGGCCAGCGGGTCGGCGAGGGCGTCGCGCCATTTGTCGATTTCGGCGCCGATCAGATTTTTCATGACCGCGTCGGAATGGTGCGCGACCGAGCCCAGCGGCAGGCCGCACAGCGCGCGCACCAATTGCTCGAACTGGCTGGTGACGCAGGCGTCGATCGTCCAGTGTCCCGAATTGTGCGGCCGCGGCGCGAGTTCGTTGACCAGGATCTCGCCCGATTGGGTGACGAACATCTCGACCGCCAGCACGCCGACGAGATCGAGCTTCTCGGCGATATGGCGTGCGATCGCCTCGGCGCGCATCGCCGTCTCGGCCTTGATCCGGGCCGGGGCGATGGTGGTGTCGAGGATATGGGCGGTATGCTGGTTTTCGACCGGCGGGTAGGTGGCCCAGGCGCCGTTGCGGCCGCGCGCGACGATGACCGAGATCTCGCAGGCGAAATCGACAAAGCTTTCGAGAATGCCGATCTCGCAACCCATCCGGCGCCATGCCTCCTCGGGCTTGGTCTCGGGGTTGAGCGTCACCTGGCCCTTGCCGTCATAGCCCATGCGCACGCTCTTCAGCACCGCCGGATAGCCGAAATCGCGCATCGCCCGGCCGAGTGCCACGACGTCGGACACCTCGCGATAGGCGGTGGTCGCGACATCGATCGAATGCAGAAAATCCTTCTCCCGCAAACGGTCCTGCGCGATCTCCAGAATTTCGGCCCGCGGCAGGACGAGCTTTGCGGCCGCCACCGCCCGCACCGCTTCGGCCGGGATGTTTTCGAACTCGAAGGTCGCGACATCGATCGCCGCAGCAAAGCGGCCGAGCGCCGCCAGATCCGAAAATTCGGCGACGGTCGCAGCGCCGCACACCTGCGCCCCCGGGCTGTCCGGCCTGCTGGCGAAGACATGGCAGCGATAGCCGAGCCGAGCTGCGGCGAGCGCCGTCATCCGCCCGAGTTGGCCGCCGCCCAAAATCCCGATCGTGGCGCCCGGCGCCAGCATCGACGGCGACGACGCCATCAGGCAGAATCCGGGCTGTTCGGCCACAGCTTGCGTCTGCGTCAGCCGCCAGCGATCCAGCGCCTGCTCAATTTCGGGATCGGTCGGCGCGAGCACCGCCGCGGCGAAAAGCGCCGCGTTGACTGCACCCGCCTCGCCGATCGCAAACGTCGCGACCGGGATCCCGGCCGGCATCTGCACGATCGACAAGAGGCTGTCGACGCCCTTGAGAACCCGGCTTTCGATCGGCACGCCGAGCACCGGGAGTGGCGTCAATGCGGCGGCCATGCCAGGAAGGTGGGCGGCTCCCCCGGCGCCGGCGATGATCACCCGCAGGCCGCGCGCTCGTGCGCTGCGCGCATAATCGAAGAGCCGATCGGGAGTGCGGTGCGCTGAGATCACCCGGGCTTCAAAGCCCACCCCCAGCCGGCTCGAGCGTCTCGGCTGCGCGCAGCATCGTGCGCCAATCGGATTGGCTGCCCATGATAATGCCAACTGCCGGTCGGGCCTCGCTCATTCGGCTTCTTCCGCGATCAAAACGCGACGGCGCTCATTATAGAAGCCGAACCGCGGCGCACAACTGGACGGGGCTGATCCAACAGAAAAGTCGGCAGCCCGCTCGGCTGCCGACTCATCTGAAGATCGGGTCCGGTAGAGGCCGAACCCGTCCAAACTGGCGGTCTAGGCCGACCGGTTGCGCCGCCGTGCCATGCCGAAGCCGACAAGCGCCGCGCCCAGAATGCTGAGCGACGCGGGTTCCGGCACGGGTGGAACGACCGGCGACGCTTCGACCAGTGAAATGTCTTCGAAGTTGCCGCCAGGCAGCGGCGTCGACGACACGAATCCGCCAGTCAAGGTGTTTTCGACAATCGAATTCAAATTGCAGTCGAAGAACAAGTTGGTGCCGTTGTTCTCAACGCCGGTTGAGCTGCCACAAACACCGGAGCCATTTGAAGCTTGAACGGTGGTGCCGGCGATCTCTTGTCCAGTGATGGGATCATATTGATTGTAGCTGTTGGTGGCGTCGCCGTCGTTGATCAGCCAGTTCCCGTTTGCCAGGATGGTAAAGCCGTCGCTATTTGTCAGGTTACCGCCACCCGTCATATGCAGGGTTACCAAGCCGCCGATATTGCCGCCATTGCCATCGGTCTCTTGGACCACTTCGGGACCGTTCGGATAGCCGGTCATGGCAAAAACGTGGCCCAGATTGTCCGAGGCCAGATCGACAATGCCCGTGCCCGGGACCGGGTTCACAAAACTCTTGATGTCCGCCCCGCCGGCGCCACCGTTAAAAGGGGCTACGTAGAGGGCGTTACTTGGGCCGAAGAGATTGGTCAGCTCGCTATAATAGACGAAGTTGCCGAGGACTTCGACGCCGCGGCCGTTGCACTGGCCGCCGCCGGTGCAGATGCTTGCCTGAGTAGGAACAAAGCTGTTGACGAAAAGCCCTGTCGTCAAGTCAACAGTTTCGATCAAGCCGTTTCCGGCCGCCGCCTGGTTGGCGATGCCCAATAGGTCGGCCTTGGCCGCGCCGGTGGTCCCAACCAGCGCCGTTGCCGAGGCTATTAGCAGAGCGAGCCCGCCCACCTTCCAAGAAGCCGTTGTCCTACCGTCCATGTGCTTTTCCTCCATTCCGGGTGGGTCATCCACTCCTCGTTAAGGTTAAGCAAATGACGTGCCAGGCCCAATTCACCATGTAATTTAATCACTTATAATCAACTCCAATCCTGGATACCGCGAATCTGTAAAAAATCTCGACAGTGGCAGACCGGATGGGCTCAATCAGCGCCTGTCCTCCACTAGGAACTGGCAAACCTGACAGAAGACTTTTTTCAGAAATTCGGCACAAAAACTCCGATTCTACACATCAAATTCCGCATCTGCAAGATCGCAGACCCGATTACGACCATTGTATTCCTGTCCCCCCATTCAGAATAGTTCTTGTTTAATCGCGGTCGCGTTGATCTATTCTGTTTCTAGCCGGGTGGTACGCTTCGGGCGATTCATCAAATAAGGCTGATGACAAAAAAATGCCGAAGGCGGTGACTGTAAGATTCGCCGACGAAGCGCTTCTAAATGCCGTGCCCGACGCGTCTCCCCTCCTTGCCAATCAGCCCCCTCAGGCGATGATGTCGGGCAGGAGCTCGCTTTCGATTTTCAGGATTTGGTCCTTCAGCAGCAGCTTGCGCTTTTTGAGCCGCTGCAGCCGAAGCTGGTCGAACGGCGCCTGCTCGGACAGGCGCGCGATCACGTCGTCGAGGTCGCGGTGCTCGCTTTTCAGCATGGCGAGTTTCGCCCTCAATGCTTCAGCGTCGAGATCCATGCCCGTTGGCGCAAAATACGATCGGCATCATACTCCTTTCAACGCTCGCCGTCGCCGATATCGCGCTTGGTGCGCCCGGTTCGCCGCGCGATGACGCGGGTCCGGCAATCGCTGGCGGCATGGGCCATGGCTCCGCAGGCCGCGCGACCGGCGGCGGACGGCATTCGCGCTTGGCGCGACGGTCGCCGATCTGCATTATCGGGTTGCGCGGACGTCCGCTCGCTAAGGGGTCCATGGCTTGATCGGTGACGGCAGGCAGCCGGCACTCGAAATCCGCAGCAATCAAAGTCCCCAGCAATCAAAATCCAGGGAGGGAAGAGTGGTTGGACCAGGCATTCGACGCCACGGCCGGGCGATGGCGGCGGCGATCGTCTTCGCCGGCATCCTCGCCGCGGGCGGGGCGCGCGCGGCCCAGCCGATCACGATCGGCTTCGGCATGGCCTTGACCGGCGGGCTTGCCGCAGCCGGCAAGACGGCGCTGCTGGCGATGCAGATCTGGCGCGACGATGTCAACGCCAAGGGCGGGCTGTTGGGCCGCCCGGTCAAGCTCGTCTATTATGACGACCAGAGCAACCCGCCGACGGTGCCGGCGATCTATACCAAGCTCCTCGACGTCGACAAGGTCGACCTGATCGTTTCCGGCTACGGCACCAACATGATCGCGCCGGCGATGCCGATCGTCATCCAGCACCACGCGCTGTTCCTTAGCCTGTTCGGGCTCGCGGTCAACAGCGAGTTCCACTATCCGAGATACTTTTCGATGTTGCCGACGGGCCCTGACCCTAAGCGCGCCTTCTGCGATCCGTTCTTCAAGGTGGCCATGCAGGGCAACCCCAAGCCCAAGACCCTGGCGATCGTCGCCGCCGATGCCGAATACCCGAAGAACGCCTCCGAGGGCGCGCGTGCCATCGCCAAGTCTCTCGGGCTCGACATCGTCTACGACAAGACCTACCCGCCCTCAACGGTCGATTACACGCCGATCGTCAACGCGATCCAGGCGACCCACCCCGACATCGTCTTCGTCGCCTCCTACCCGCCCGATTCGGTCGGCATGGTTCGTGCGGCGAGCGAAATCGGCCTCGCCACCCGGTATTTCGGCGGCGGCATGGTCGGTCTGCAATACACCACTGTCAAGGAGCAGCTAGGGCCGGCGCTCAACAACATCCTCGATTATGATTGGTGGATCCCGGCGCCGAAAATGCAGTTCTCCGGGATCATGGCGTTCCTGAAGAAATACCAGGCCAAGGCCCCGGCCGAGGGGATCGACCCGCTCGGTTGGTATCTACCGCCGTTCGCCTACGCCAATCTGCAGGTCCTGGGCAACGCGATCGAGGGAACCCGGAGCCTCGACCAAGCCAAGCTCGCCGACTATATCCGCAGCCATACGTTCAAGACGATCGTCGGCGACGTCAGCTACGGCCGGGACGGCGAATGGGCCAAGCCCCGGGTGCTCGAGGTGCAGTTCCAGGGGATCAAGGGCCACGGCCTCGCCCAGTTCAAGGACCTCAAGACCGAGGCGATACTCGAGCCGTCCGAATTCCGGACCGGCACGGTCATCGTCCCGTATGCGAGCAGCAAACAATAGGCTCGCGCCGATTGGCGACGGCGCTCACTTGCTCTTGGCGGCAACGTGCTCCGCCTTGGACAAGGTCAGCTTTTCCGGGTGGATGATGGTCTTGTTGGCGGCGGCGCGGGCGGCACCGAGATTGGGAAAATCGGTCTCCGCCCCGTCGCGCTGCAGCACATAGGTGGCCGACATCGGCTTGCCGCTTTTCTGGTCGGCGACGGTGCGCTTGACGATCACCCAGTGAACTCGGCGGGTGCCGCTCTCCTCGGCCTCGTCGGCGACATCCTCGAACCCGCGATCGACCGTCGATTCGAGGGCATAGAGCTTCTGTTCGATCCGACGCACCGGCGCGGCGCGTCCGCGTTGGCCATTCGGGCGCTGCCGATCCCGGCCCTGGCCGTCCCTGGGGCCGGCTGGTCCGCTCCGGTGCGCGTCGCGGTTGCTCCGCCCCGACGCGGGCCGTTCAGACGCCCCAGGTAACTGCGGCGGTTCACCCGGGCGTGCTCGCTGATCGGCCGGCCGGCGATAGCGCGGCCCCCGGTTGCGCTGCCTCTGGTCCGGTTGGGCCGGCACACCATCGGCACTCTGAGCTTCCGATGCCGCCGTCTCGCCCGAAGCCGGCGGCGACGGCCGACGGCGGCGCGGACGATCGTTCTCGCGGCGCGGGGCATTCGCCGGACCGTCGGCGCTCGGCCGATCACCACTTTCGACCGCGGAGTACGCCAAACCCGGTCTGGCAATGGCTCGCCGCCGCGGCATCTCGCGCCGTGAAAAGCGCGTCCTCAGGCGCAAGGTGCCGGGACCCGGAACCGTAGCGCCGGCCTCGGGCTCGCCTGCCGCCGTCTCGCCCTCGTCCGTGCTGGTCGGCGTCGCAGCCTCGCCGCCGACAACTGTCGCGGCAGCGCCGGACCCGGGGGCAGGGGAGGGGCGTCGCCGGCGTCGCCGACGGCGCGGCCGCTCGCGCACCTCGCCGCCAGCAGGCGCCCCCTCGGATGCCGCGAACTGCGGCGGGGCGGCGGAGGGCGCATCGCCGACCACCGCGTTCTCCGCGGCGCTCTCGCCGGCGGGCGCGGCATTGCCGCGGTAATCGCCCTGGGCATCGCCGCCCGGGCCGATCTCGCGCGGCGGCCGGCGGCGCCGCCGCCGCCGTCTGCGGCGCGGCTCGGCTGGCGGCACCGCATTATCCGGCGGCGCGCCAGGTGCCATCTCGCTGTTCCGGGCGGGCTCGGCCGGCTCGCCGGGTGCGGTTTCGGCCGGCGCGGTTTCGGCCGGCGCCGCAGACGATGGCTGATCCGGGCTGACCCAATCGCTCGGCGGGTCGTCGGCTGGAGGCGGCATCGCGAACGTTTCCTCCGGTGGACGTTATCTGGTCTCTGGCGGCACTGGCGAATGCGGCGGTAGAGGCCAACGCGCAGCACAGGCGAGCACAGTATCGATCGCCGATCAAGCCGGCGAAAGCCCGATGATGCCGGGCGTTGCCGCCGGGCCCAAGCCCTTTGTTCTTCTGGCGGGGTCGACTAATATCAAACGCTCGGTTTGAAGCCGAGAGGGGTCGTCCCATCCGACCGTTTATCCGACGTCGCGGCTGGGACTTCTCTTTCCGTCGCGGCGCCGCGGCGGCGGCGAGAACTGCTTTCCCCGTGAAAGGACGTCGAAATGCCGAGCATTGACCATCACGGCGCGCACATCCATTATGAGGAGTACGGCCGTGGCTTTCCGATCCTGACCTTTGCGCCGGCCGGCCTGCAATCGGTGATCGCCGTGTGGGGCCAGTCTTCGGCGCCGATCAACCCGACCACCGAATGGGCGGCGGACTACCGCGTCATCGCGATGGACCAGCGCAACGCCGGCGGCCGGTCGCGGGCACCGATCACCGCAACCGATGGCTGGGACAGTTACACTGCCGATCACCTCGCTTTGCTCGATCATCTGCGTATCGACAAGTGCCATCTCTATGGCCAGTGTATCGGCGGGTCGTTCATCCTGAACCTGCTCAAGACCCAGCCTGAGCGGGTTGCTGGTGCGGTCCTGGCGCAGCCGATCGGCCGGGTCGGCGCGATGGCGCCTGGTCGCCCAGCCCGGTTCAACGGCTGGGCGGAAACCCTCGAAGACCACCCGGAGGCGACCCCGGCGGTGCTCGACGCGTTCTGCCGCAACCTCTATGCGGCCGGCTTCACCTATTGCTGCGACCGCGAGTTCGTGAAAACCGTCCGGACGCCCTGCCTGGTGCTGGCCGGCAACGACGAGGCGCACCCCTACGCGATCGCCGAGGAACTGGCGAAGCTGCTGCCGAATAGCGAGTTCATCGCCGAGTGGAAGACCGGCGCCGCCCTGACTGCGGCCAAGGCACGCGTCAAGCGGTTCCTCGACGAACACACTCCGTCCCGCACCTAGCGCTCAAGCAAAGGGGTGCAGGTTCACCGTGCACTCGTCATGCCCGGCCTGGTGCTGGGTATCCACGGAAACCGGTACGGCCTGGGCCGCAACCGGTAGATGGCGGGAGATGCCCGGCGATGACGACCTGAGTGGTTTTGCTCCCCGGGTCCACGCATTAGTAGGCGCTGCGGTGGAGTTGTCGCGTCGCGAACCGCGATCGCTCCGCCGGCGGCGCTGGAACCGGGCCGCGCAAATTCGCGCTTGAAAGCGCGCCGCCGCCTCGTTACTTTCATGATGAAAGTGACACGGAGCTGGCGTCATGCAGCGCAAAAGCTATGGCAACATGCATTGTCCGATCGCCCGCAGCCTCGACCGGGTCGGCGAGTGGTGGTCGATCCTGATCTTGCGCGATGCCTTTTATGGGTTGCGGCGCTTCGACGAGTTCCAAAAAAATCTCGGTGTCGCCCCCAACATGTTGACCCGGCGGCTGAACGGGCTGGTCGCGGCCGGCCTCCTGGAGCGGCGGCGCTACCAGGAGCACCCGCGGCGCGACGAATATGTGCTGACCGAACGCGGGCGTGACTTCCAGCCGGTATTGCTGGCTCTGCTGGCCTGGGGCAATCGTCACTTCGCCCCGGAAGGGGCCGCGGTGCAGTTGCGCAACCTGCGTACCGGCGCCGATGTCGATCCGGTGGTCGTCGATGGCGCCACCGGCGAGAAGATCGCCGGCCCCGATTTCAGGTTGACCGCCGGACCCGGGGCCGATGACGGCGTGCGCGAGCGGCTGGCCGAGCGCGGGCACCGGCCGTTTGCGCCGCGGAGCCTCGCATGAGCGCGCAAGTTCTTGATCGCGCGGCGGCGCGCGAGACCGTGCCGGACGGGCTGCCGGGCATTTTGGCCAGCCGCCGCCGGAGCCGTGTCGGTCGCCGTCTGGCGCTCGCCTTGCTTGGGCTGATCGCAGTCGGCGGGGCCGCCTGGTATGGGTGGGATTGGTGGCGGGTCGGACGGTTTGTCGAAACCACCGACGACGCCTATGTTGGCGGCAACGTCACCACGCTCTCGCCGCATGTCGCCGGGTTCGTCGCCAAGATCCTGGTCGGCGACA
This sequence comes from uncultured Alphaproteobacteria bacterium, assembly GCA_963755435.1. Classification (GTDB taxonomy): domain Bacteria; phylum Pseudomonadota; class Alphaproteobacteria; order ATCC43930; family CGMCC-115725; genus AP-15. Next base: position 288,334 of record CAVWJX010000002.1, on the reverse strand, counting down.
ATCAGTTCGTGCGTGCCGGCCAGCTGCTGATCGAGCTTGATGATCGCGATTATCAGGCGCGCCTCGCCCATGCCGAGGCCGTGGTCTGGCATCAGTCGGCGGCGCTCGCCAATCTGCATGCCAAATACGCGCTTCAGCAATCGACCATTCGCGAGGCCGAGGCCGATCTTGTGGCCAAGCAGGCCGAGGCTGGGTTCGCCCACCAGGACGCGGTTCGCTATCACACGCTGGCGGTGTCGAGCTTCGGCTCGCTGCAAAATTACCAGAAGGCATTTGCCTCCGACCAGAAGGCGGCGGCGGCGGTGCGCGCCGGCGTGGCCGCGATCGACGCGGCCCGGCAACAGCTCGCGGTGCTCGACACCGAGATCACCGCAACCGAGGCGAGCCTGGCGCAGGCTGAGGCCGACCGGCGCAGCGCCCAGCTCGATCTTGCCTATACCCGGATCCGCTCGCCGATCGACGGCTATATCGGCGACCGCGCCGCCCAGATAGGTGCATATGCAACTGTCGGCGACGCCTTGCTCTCGATCGTGCCGGCGCACGGGCTTTGGGTCGACGCCAATTTCAAGGAGGACGAGCTCGCCCGAATGCGGCCGGGAGAGCCGGCGACGATCGTCGCCGACGTGTTGCCGGGCCGCAGCTTTAGCGGCCGGGTATTGAGCCTCGCGCCGGCCACGGGTGCGGTCTTCAGCGTGATCCCGCCGCAAAACGCCACTGGCAATTTCACCAAGATCGTGCAGCGCGTGCCGGTGCGGATCGCCGTCGCCGACGGCGAGGCAACCCTCGGGCTGCTGCGCCCGGGCCTGTCGACCACGGTCAGCGTCGACACCCGCGCCGATACCCGCTCGGCCACGGGGCACGGCCGATGACCGCGCCAACGCCGGCTGCCGCGCCGAGTGTGATTCCGTTCGCGGTCATGTGCCTCGGCATGTTCGTGGCCCTGCTCGACATCCAGATCGTCGCCTCCTCGTTGCAGGACATCGGCGGCGGCTTGTCGGCGGCGCAGGACCAGATCGGCTGGGTGCAGACCGCCTATCTGATCGCCGAGATCATCGTGATCCCGTTGTCCGGGTGGCTGACCCGGGTATTCTCGACCCGCTGGCTGTTCGCCGCCTCGGCAGCCGGGTTCACCCTCGCCAGCCTGCTCTGCGGGATCGCCTGGAGCATCAACAGCATGGTCCTCTTCCGGGCATTGCAGGGGCTGCTCGGCGCCTCGATGATCCCGACCGTGTTTACCTCGTCGTTCCACTATTTTCCCGGCCGACGCCGGGTTTATTCGGCGGCCGTGGTCGGCGCCATCGCCTCGGTCGCGCCCACCCTGGGGCCGGTGATCGGCGGCTGGATTACCGACACCCTCGACTGGCGCTGGCTGTTCTACATCAATCTGGCGCCGGGCCTCTTGGTTGCGGTCGCGGTGCCGCTCTTGGTCAAGATCGACCGACCCGACCTGTCCTTGCTCAAAGGCGCCGATTATCCCGGGATGATCCTGTTGGCGATCGCCCTCGGCACCCTCGAATACGTACTCGAAGAGGGCGCGCGCTGGAACTGGTTCAGCGACCGGACGATCACCGCCTGCGCCTGGATCGCCGGGATTTCCGGCGTCCTCTTTGTCGCCCGCAGCCTGACCTACGGCCAGCCGGTGGTCGATCTGCGCGCCCTTGGCAACCGTAATTTCTCGCTCGGGTGCCTCCTGTCCTTTGTCACCGGCATCGGCATCTTTTCGACGATCTATCTGACCCCGCTGTTTCTGGGCTATGTGCGCGGCTTCAGCGCCTGGCAGACTGGGGTCGCGGTGTTCTCGACCGGGGCGGCCTCGCTCGCCGGCGTCCCGGTTTATGTGATGCTCGCCCGCAAGATCGACCTGCGCTGGCTGATGATGTTCGGGCTGGCGAGCTTTGGCGCCGGAATGTGGTCGTTCAGCTTCATCACCCATGATTGGGGTGGGGCCCAATTGCTGATCCCGCAGATCCTGCGCGGGTTTCCGCAGGTCTTTGCGGTGGCGCCCTCGGTCAACCTCGGTCTCGGCAGCCTGCCTCCGGATCGATTGAAATACGCCAGCGGCCTGTTCAACATGATGCGCAACCTTGGCGGCGCCGTCGGCATCGCGGTCTGCGGCGCCATCCTCAACGACCGCACCAATCTGCATTTCGTCCATATCGCCGCGAACCTGACCCCGGCAAACGGCGCGATGGAGCGGTTGCTGCACGGCATGAGCGCGCGCTATGCCGCCGCGCTCGGCAGCCCCACCGCCGGCCACGCTGCGGCACTGTCGCAGCTGTGGCATCTGGCCTATCGCGAGGCCCAGACCTTGGCCTTTGCCGACGCGTTCCGTACCATTATGGTCGCGTTCGCGATCGCCACCCTCCTGGTGCCGCTGCTGCGCCGGGTGGCGGCACCCAAGGCCCCGCCGGCGGACGCGCATTGACCCATTCGCACCAAGAGCCTGATCCACGACCGCGGGAGTTCACCCGATGCGCATCCTCGTTGTCGGCGCCGGCGCCATCGGCGGCTATTTTGGTGGCAGGCTGGTCGAGGCCGGCCGCGACGTGACCTTTCTGGTCCGGCCGCGCCGGGCCGCCGAACTCGCCGCCGCCGGCCTGGTCATCAAAAGCGTCAACGGCGATTTCGCCTTGTCGGCGCCGCCGACCGTGCTGGCCAACGACCTCGCCGCGCCGTTCGACCTGGTCTTATTGAGCTGCAAGGCCTATTCGCTCGATGAAGCGATCAACTCGTTCGCGCCGGCGGTCGGGCCCGACACAGCGATCCTGCCGCTGCTCAACGGCATGCGCCATCTCGATGTGCTGGACCAGCGCTTCGGTCCTGCCCATGTGCTCGGCGGCCAATGCCTGATCGCCGCCACCCTCGACCGTGAACGCCAAGTCGTTCATCTGAACCAGAACCACGAGCTAGTATTCGGCGAGCGCGACGGCGCTCTGTCGGAACGGGTTTCGGCGATCGCCGCGACCATGAACGGCGCCCGGTTCGAGCCCCGCGCCAGCCGTCAGATCCTACTGGAAATGTGGGAGAAATGGGTGTTCCTCGCGGCCTTCGCCGGCAGCACCTGTCTGCTGCGCGCGGCAGTCGGCGACATCGCCGCGGCGCCTGGCGGCACCGAGATCGTGCTCGGCCTCGTCGACGAATGCCGGGCGATCGCGAGCGCCAACGGCTTTGCGCCGCGCCCGGAATTCCTCGAGCGCTCGCGCGGAATGCTGATCGCGCCGGGCTCGCCATTGACTGCCTCGATGCTGCGCGACATCGAAAACCACAGCCCGATCGAGGCCGACCACATCATCGGCGATCTGATCCGGCGCGGCGAAAGCAGCGGCGCGTTGCCGGCCGGCGGGATGCTGCGGCTGGCCTACACCCACCTCAAAGCCTACGAAGCCCGGCTCGCGCGTACCCAATCAAACCCGTAATCGCCGCTCGTTGCGCCCGCGCTCAATGTCGGCGCTCGATCTCCACGGTGGCGGTCATGCCGGCGACGAGGACCACGCCCGGCGGCACATGGTCGATGTGGATGCGCACCGGGATGCGCTGCGCGAGGCGCACCCAGGTGAAGATCGGGTTGACCGCGGCGAGACCCTCGCCGCTCGGCTGCGCATTCGCCACGCTGATCGCGCGCGAAACGCTGCTGACATGGCCGCGGACGATGCGGCGGTATCCCATCAGCTTGACCGTCGCCGGATCGCCGACCTGGATCGCATCGAGATTGGTCTCTTCGAAATAGCCGTCGACCCAGAAGGAATCAGCGTCGACCAGCGAAATCAGGTTTTGTCCGACGGTCGCGTAATCGCCTTGCTGCGCTAGAAGGTTGGTGACATAGCCATTGACCGGGGAGCGGCTCTCGGTGCGCGCCAGATTGACCCGCGCCTGGTTTAGATTCGCCACCGCCTGCTGGTAGCTCGCTTGCGTCGCGACGGCATTGCTTTCAAAAGTCTGCTTTTCCTCAATAGTGGTCGAGAGGGTGGTCAGGGCCTCCCGGCGCCGGGCTTCACGCGCGGTGTTCTCGGCATTGGCCTGGGCCTGCTGGACCGCCGCCTGCGCCAGGCTGACCGCGATCCTGTAGTTGGTTGGGTCGATGACCATCAGGAGGTCGCCCTTGTGCACGAACTGATTGTCGGTGACCGGCAATGCGACGATCTCGCCGGCGATCTGCGGCGCTATGGTCACGACATAAGCCCGCACCGTGCCGTCGCGGGTCCACGGCGCCGCTACGTAGGCCTCCCACATCGCCCATCCCAGCCAGACGGCGAGCGCCACCGCGGCCAGCGTGATCAGCAGCGGCAGAGCCCGGCGGCGACGCGCAGGCAAAGCATTGCCGGTGCCGCGCTGGCGCGAAACATCTGCGAGTTCATCGCCCCTCGCTGGGGTCTGCTGCGGCCTGAGCCCGACATCGTTCATCGGCCTGCCTCAGCGGGCCAGGACGAGGACGATCGAAGACAGCACGATCAGGTATATCGCGAATACGAACAGTGCCGGGTGCCAGACGTAGCGCAGCAGGCCGAACCGAGCCGCAAACCGCCGCAGCCCGATCGTCAGCACCCAGGCGCCGACCATCATCACCGAGATCGGGGCGACATAAACGCCAAACAGGTCGACCTCGGTGAACCTCACCCGGGCGCTCCCGCGTCGAAATAGGCGCCATGTTGGGTGAGCGCGTCCGAAATGGCAAGGATGAGGCCGCGCGCTCGAAGCGCTGCTTCGTCCGGATGCGCGATCAACGCCCTCTCGAGATCGGCAAGCTTTGCGGTGGCGCTGGCGCACTCGCCGCGGGCCACGGCGTCGAGCGCCGCGTCGAGGCTGTGGCTGAGATCGAGCCGGCGGTCGAGGTGGCGAAGCTGGATGATTTTGGTACCGGCCGAAAACGCCGCGACCAGCTGCGAACGCGCCAGCGGCTGTGCCTGATCCGGTAGCAGCGCGAACCTGGCATACATGCGCTGCTCCCACTTTTTGGGGGTGTTTAGGAGCGGACCCGTCGCGAGCCGGCGCAGGTCGCGCAAGGTCGCCACCAACAGCCGACGCGTGCGATAGGCCGGCGACAGCGGCGGCAACAACAGAAACGAGAATGCCCCGGCGCCCACCCCGACAATGATGGCCAAAGCCGTATTGTAGAATTGCTGCGTGTCGTAGCTCATCGGATTGGTGGGGGCCAGCAGCGGAATTAGGACCGTCACCATCCCGCTGAAAATAGCTGGCTGCCATTGCAAGGCGAGAACCGTACCGACCGGCACCAGCACCAGACCGATTACCAAGCTGAAAACGGCAAAGGTCTCCACATTCGGCAGCACCGCGAATTTGAGGGCTGCAGCAACCGCCACTGTCACAACGCAACCGATCATAAAGCCGATCGCGATGGCGTAGGCTTGCTCGGCGCGCGGCGCGAACAGGATCACGATGATCGCGGCGAAAGTGATCGCGTTGGCGCCGCCGGGCCATGCAGTGACAATCCAAAAAAGCGCGGCGGCGCCGATCACGACGAAGGCGCGCCCGGCATTGGCCAGCGGCGGCAGCCAATCGGGAATGCGCAGATGACGGCTGCCGGGAGCAGGCGCAACCCGCCGGGCGGGATCGGCAACGAGCAGAGCCAGCGCGTCGAGCGCGAGCGAGAGGCCGCCCAGCGCTTCGGCCGCCTGGTCGGCGAGCAACCGCAGCGACGGCGTGGCCGCGGGCAAGGCGAGCAGCCTTTCTATCGCTGCATTGCCGGCCTGGCGCAAGCGCGCGGGACCGGCAATCCAGCGTGCCGTCCCATCCTCCCCGGGCATGCCGCGAAGCGGTTCCGGTACTTCGACCAGCACAGCAGCCGCCTCTCGCCGGGCTCTTTCCCGTGGTGATCGCGCCAGCACCACCGCCGCCGTGCGCCAGCCGGCGACAGCCGTGACCAGACCGTCCAAAGCATTCTGCAAGACCGGGGAGTGGTAGCGGAGCTCCGAGGATTCACCGAGCGCCTCGTCGATCGCCGGGTCGAGCGCGATGACACGGCGGACAAGCTCGCGGCGGACCGTCTGGATGCGCTCGAATTCGGCTCCCGCGGTGGCTAATGTGTCAGCGAACCGGGTGCTGATCTCAGCCGAAATGGCGGCCACCAGAGCGGCCAGTCGGCGCCGGGCGCCCCCTAGATCGGTCAGCGCCAGGACAAGACCGGCGCAGACGATGCCGATGCCGATCTCGCTAGCGCGGGTCACCGCCAAGATGAAGACCTGACCGTTCAGGCCGCCGACGGCGCCGAGCTGGTCGCTGGCAATGATTGCGGCGGTATACCCGGCTAGCGCCGCTGCATAAGCGGCAAAGTTGCGCAAGATTGTGGCGATAAGCGCACAGGCGGCGCCCCACAGCGCGAGGCTCACCAGAAAGGCGACACGATTCTGCGGGAAGCAGGCGGTCATCGCCACGGTCGCCACGGCGCCCACCACGGTGCCGATCATGCGAAACCAGCCCTTGCGCAGCGAGGCTCCGAGATGGGGCTGACAGACAATCGCCGCTGTTGTTCCGGCCCAGGACGGGGTGTCGAGCTCGAGCCAGAACGCGACATAGAGGGCCAGGCACACCGACGCCCATAATCGCAGGCCAAACAGCAGCGCTGGACCCGCGGCCCGCGCCGCCTGTCTCAGCCGCTCGACATAGATGCGCGCGCCGGTCCGCCGCGGTCGCCGCCGCGCGGCGCTAGACCTCGAAGCTCCCGTCTCGGTCATTTCGCACTTACGGGATCGCTGCCGTCCGGTTGATCAGAGCCGAAGTTAGGCTGAATCGTGCCGGATGGTACGGCGAAATCGTAACCGCATTGCTCGGTCGGCGATCCGGGCATTGATCGATTGGGAGGTCTCGCGCTATTTGGTTACGCTCGAGTTGAGGGCAGACCGCCGCGTCGGGAGAATCCCATGCCGCTAACTTCCGTTGCCGCCCGGCCGATCGCTGGCCCGAGCGCCTGGGTGCGGGCCGATGTTCGCACCGAGGATTGGCGGGTTGCGCTCGACGTCGCGGCGATTGACGAGATCCGCCGCGCCGTCGACGAGTTGCGCGCCTATCCGCTGCCGACGATCGTCCTTGTGCCGGATGATTTCGCGATGCCGGCCTGCCGGGCGGCGATGGCCCGGGTGCGCGACATTCTCGCCCGCGGGGTGCGCTTTGCCATCGTCGACCGGCTGCCGGTCGACGAGATGGATGCGGCCGAAGCCACCGCGATCTACTGGCTGCTGTCTGCCATGATCGCCCGACCGGTCGCTCAGAAGCTCGACGGCACCCTCGTCTATGATGTGCTCGACACCGGGCAGCAGGCACTGCCGGGATCGGGAGTGCGCCCTGATAAGACCAACATCGAAATCCGCTTTCACAACGACAACGCCTATAACGATGCCCCACCCGACTATGTCGGCCTCCTCTGCGTGCGCCGGGCGATGAGCGGCGGCCACAGCCGGGTGCTGAGCTTTCACAGCGTGCACAATGCGCTCCTCGCGCGCGCTCCGGAGCACCTGGCGCGGCTCTACCAGCCGTTCTGGTTCGACCGCCAGCGCGAATTCCATAGGGCGAAAGCCCGATCTTCGCCACCCCGGTGTTCGAGGGTGGCGCCGAGCTCAAGGCCCGGTTCAGCGCGCACCAGATCAACAGCGGCTATGCGCTGCGTGGCGATCCGGTCGACGAGGCCGGTGCGGCGGCGCTCGCGACCATGCTCGAGATCTTCGAGGACGCCCCGCTGTCGATCGATTTCGACCTCGAGCCGGGGCAGTTGCAATTTGTCGACAACCGCGCGCTCGGCCACAGCCGTACCGCCTTTGTCGATCATCCCGAGCCCGAGGCCCGGCGCCACCTGGTGCGCCTGTGGCTGCGCGACGGCGGCCGGCGCGCCTATCCCGGCTGATCCCGATCGGCCGCGTCAATTTCGCGGATAGGCGGTCAGTAGAACCCAGGCGGTATGATGGTTGTAGGAGACCGCGCGAAAATCAAACGTCACCCGGTGGGTCTGGATCGTGTTCGATGTGGTGCAGGCCCCGTTTAACCCGGCTGCGGTGCAGGACTCCGAAAAGAATTGAAGCAGCAAATCTCGGGCCGCATCGGCGCCCAGTTGCGGGTTGTCGGCGCAGTAGAGCGGCTGCTGCTGAGCGGCGAGCTCGCTCCACGCCTCGTCGTAATCGGCGTTGCTGCTGAACAGCGTGCGCCCGTTCTGGGAATACCCCGCTGGCGGGGTCGCTCCCGCGACGTGTGCGGCGAGATGACCGCCATATTGGGCATTGTTGGGGACAAAGTGCGACAATGCCGCAGTCGGGACCGAAGTGCATGGCGTCAGCGCACGGGCTTGCCGAGAGGCGATCAGGGCTGAAATCGCTAGGATTGCCAGGATTACAGGTCGCACCAGTCGTCTCCTTGGGTCAGAGCATTGGGCCGGGGTGGTGACGGAGGACGCATCGCGCCCTCCGCCGCCCGATAATCTCAGCTGGATGGCGCCAGCACCCAGTTGGTCACGAACGCAAGGATGTAGGGCCATGCGCCGTTGTTGGTGACCGTGGCCGTGGCTCCCTGCGCGTCGAAGGTGTCATTTTCGGAATTGCCCCCGGCCGAATGGCCGAAACCGAACGGGCCGATCAGGATGCCGCCGCTGCTCTGCCATTGCGACTTCAGCTGCTGGGCAAACGAGCCGCCGGCGGTGACCGCCACGCTCGGCTGATAACCGACCACCATGCCGGTGATCATCCGCTGCAATTGGCCGTTGGGTCCGAAAAAGAACGTGTTGTTGCCAGACTGAAACCCGGAAAAGCCCTGGTTGTAAGGGCCGTTCTTGCCGAGCACCGAGACGATCCCCTGACTCCACCATTGCCCGGGAGCGACGCCGATCACCGCCAGGTCGCCAAAGCTGAATTTGAGATCGTAGCTGCTGGCGAATTGCGAGGTGCTGACCGAGCTCCATTCGCTGTCGCCCCAGCCACCGAAAAAGTCGAAAATGCCGGCGAGCCCACCTTCACCCCATTGTTTTTGATAGTTGTACTGCGATGTCGATTGATTGACGTCAAAGGATTGCGCGTTGCCGGCGACGGCTTTGCCGCCGGGATTGTTCTGGGTGATTTTGTTGACATAATCGAAGGCGGCCTCGCTCATCGCCCAACCGGCAGCCTGAACCTGCTGATTGTTGATCGGGTTGGTGACGTAAGTCAGGTTGCTGGTATAGGCATTGAGCGCGTTGGTTACTGCCGTGCTCTTGCTCGCGACATAACTGTTGAGGGCGTTTTGGGCATTGGTCAGCGCCCCTTGCGCAGTGGCGATGCTGGTCTGGTATACCGCGCCCTCATTGGCGAGCCATAGGGTGAAGGTTTCGGTGGAGCGGGTCGACTGCACGAAGTTGCGGAAATTGGTCACCGCTGTGGCGGTGGCGTCGCCGACCATGCCATTGGCACGGTTGACCGTGTTCTGCAGGCCGACATACTGCGGATCATTGACCGATGGGAATGGGTTCAGCGCCGCGCTCAGATACAGATTGTAGATGCTGTCGAAGCCGGGCGATGAGCCCCATGAATTCGCGCTCGCAGTCGGGCTGCGCGGCACCTGGTTCAGCGCCATATACTGCGGATAGGTCATCCCGGCGAGACCGCCTTGGGTTCCGCCCCAATCCCAGATCTGGAATGGGCTGATGACCTGCGGCTCGCCCGGAAGCTGGATCGCGCCTTGCAGCGCCGCCAGGAATTGCAGGTAGAGATCAGTGGAGGTCGGCGTGGCCATTGGATTGCTCCTGGGAAATGTTGTGTCACCCGAGGATGCCGACGTATTCCTTAAAGAAATGTTGCTTGGGTGGGACTTATATTTATATATATGAAGTGCATCCGGGATAAAATCAGTAATGAGAAATATGTATCGCAGTATGCTCAAGTGCAGGTAAAATTTAGCGCCCTGCACGCCGACGGCGTGGCGATGGAGCGGCCGTCGTTCACGGTCGAGCCTGTCACGCAAACCAGCGCGCCGGTCCGCCATCGGGTGTAGGCTGCACGGGCACCACGCATACCATGCCCGCCGGAGCGCCGATGACCCAGATGCATGCCGCCAACATCGACCTCTTCGCCGCGCTCGCCGAGGCCGAGGAGCGCTATCGTGCCGACAACCCGAAAAGCCTCGCCCAGCACCGCGCCGCGTGTGAGGCGATGCCTGGCGGCAACACCCGCGCCTCGATCCATGTCGACCCGTTCCCGCTGACCATGGCGAAGGGCGAGGGGGCGCGGCTGTGGGACCTCGACGGCCACGAATACGCCGATTTCCTCAGCGAGTTCACCGCCGGAATCTACGGCCATTCGCACCCGCTGATCCGCCGGGCAATCGACGAGGCGCTGGCGGGCGGGCTCAATTTCGGCGCCCAGAACGAGGCCGAGACGCGGTTTGCCGCCGCCGTGTGCGCCCGCTTCCCGTCGATCGAGCTGGTGCGCTTCACCAATTCCGGCACCGAGGCCAATCTGATGGCGGTCAGCGCCGCCCGCGCGATCACCGGCCACCCCAAAATCCTGGTGTTCGCCGGCGGCTATCATGGCGGCGTCTTCTATTTTCGCGGCCATGGCAGCCCCTTGAACGCGCCGTTCGAGTTTTTGCTCGGGCGCTACAATGACCTGGAGGCGGTCGAGCAGCTGGTCCGCCCGCACCGCGCCGAACTCGCCGCGATTCTGGTCGAGCCGATGCAGGGCACCACCGGCTGCATCCCGGCCGAGCCGGGCTTTCTCGCCGGCCTGCGCACCTTGGCGGACGACACCGGCGCCCTGCTGATCTTCGACGAGGTGATGACCTCGCGCCTGGCGCCGGGCGGGCTGCAGAAGGTCCACGGCATCCTCCCTGACCTCACCACCCTCGGCAAATATCTCGGCGGCGGCATGAGCTTTGGCGCCTTTGGCGGGCGCCGCGACATCATGGAGCGCTTCGACCCACGCCGGCCGGACGCCTTCCAGCACGCTGGCACCTTCAACAACAACGTGCTGACGATGAACGCCGGGCTCGTTGGGCTGACCCGGATCTACACGCCCGAGCGTGCCAGCGCGCTGAATGAATGGGGCGACGCTCTGCGCCAACGGCTGAACGCGCTGGTACGTCGGCACGGCTTGCGCATGCAGTTCACTGGCATCGGCTCGATGATGTCGGCGCACATGACCGACCGGCCGATCCGCTCGGAGGCCGATGCCGCGCTCGGCAATCGCGCACTGGCCGATCTGTTCTGGTTCGACCTCGTCGCCCGCGGCATCTGGTTCGCCAAGCGCGGCATGTTCGCGCTGTCGATCGCGCTCGACGATCGCGACGCCGACCGGCTCGCCGACGCCGTCGAGGACTTCGCCCTGACCCGCGCCCCGCTGTTCGAATAGAGGCTGTTAGGGGTTCCGGGTCGGGTCAGACCTTCAGCACTTCGGCGCCGGGTGCCGCCTCCAGCTCGCAGGCGTTCACGGTCATCGCCAGCATGCTGTAATAGCCGATCGCCCCGGTCAGCTCGATGAACCCCTCGTCGCCAAAGCGCGCCCGCAGCGCCGCGGCCGTGGCGTCGTCGATGCGGTGCCGGCGCAACAGCTGCCGGGTCGCGTCGACGATCTGGGCGTCTTCCGGCGGGAGGCCGCGCGAATGGTTGTCGCGGATCGCGGCGATTGTCGCCTCGGGCACGCCCTGCCGCCGAGCGCCGCCGGTCTGCGCGCCCCAGACGTAGACCGCCTCAAATTCGCGCGCGACGGTCATCGCCGCCAGCACCCGTACCCGCATGTCGAGCGCGCCCTCGAAACGCACGAAGGCGCCGAGATGGGCGAGCCGCCCGGCCAGCTCCGGGCAGTGCAGGAACATCGTAAACGGGCCTTGCAAGGCGCCGCGGCTGGCGACGATCCGGTCGACGATCGCCTGGTCCTTTTCGGCCACCTGGTCCTTCTTGGTGATCAGCGGAAGCCTTGCCATGATCGTTTCCTCCTCTGTTCGACGGTCCCGGTTCGGTTTTACTCCGCGGCCATCGCCGGGCGCTCGCCGAGATGGCGCAGGCAGCGATCGACCCATGCCTTGGTCAGCTTTTCCTGGGCGCCGTTCTGCGACAGGCGGCGGCGCAATGCCGGGAAATCGACCTGATCCATCTCCTGGTCCTGGTTAAAGCACGAAAACACCACGGTCTCGGCCCCGGTCACCGGGTCGCGGTGGCGCTGCAGGCATTGCGCGCAGATCTCCTTCATCATGCACTGCATCGGCGAGTTGATCGAAGCAATCGCCCGATGGCCAGGCCGGAAATACCCCTTGAGCCGCGCCCGACGCGCCTCGGCGACCGCGTTCATCATGCCGTCGGAGCCGATCGCGACGATGCGGTCGACCTCGTCGAGCGGGATTGCTACCGGCCCCAGCGCGCCCGCGCCGTAGGCCGCGATCGCCTCGACGATGTTGCCGACAAAGGCCCGGTCCTGTTCTCGGCCGGCGGCAAAACCCGGCGCCTCGTCGCAGCACCACACGACGCTGTCGGCGGAGCGCTCGATGTCCTCGACCTTGTAGCGGTCGGCGATGGTCTTGTAGCCGGCGAAATAGAGCACGCGCGAGCCCTGCGCGCGCAACGCCGCGGCGATCGAAAATAAGACGGCGTTGCCGAGCCCGCCGCCGACCAAGAGCACGGTCTCGCCCGCCGGGGTCTCGGTCGGCGTACCGGTCGGCCCCATCAAAATGACCGGCTCGCTCGGCTTCAGCAGCGCGCACAGATCGGACGATCCGCCCATCTCCAAGACGATCGTCGATAGGAGGCCGGCGGTGCGGTCGACCCCGGCGCCGGTCAGCGCTAACCCCTCCATGGCGAGTGTGGTGCCGTCGACCCGCGCCGCCAGGGTCTCGTAATTCTGCAAGCGATAGAACTGGCCGGGTCGGAAGGCGCGCGCCGCCATCGGCGCCTTGATCACGATCTCGACGATGTTCGGAGTGAGGCGGACGACCTCGTGCACTCGCGCGCGCAATTCGTCGTCGAGCCGCACCCGCAATGCTTCGGGCGAGGGTGAGCCAGGCTCGAGCCGGGCCAGCATCCGGCTGACCACCGGATAGCCCAGAGTGGCCCCCCCCATCGCCTTGACCACATTGCCCGAAAAGCTCGGGTGCAAATCGCCGAAAAAGCTGACGGCGCGGCCGTCCGCCCGCAGATGGGTCAGCACCCGCACCGCCGCGGGCTTCGCCACCCGTTCCGGCGTGACCGAATTGCCGTCTTCGTCGAGCGCCTGGAAATAGCGGCCGTCGAGCGTCACATGGTCGGGATCCTCGCGGCCGAGCACGGTGTTGGGCTGGGTCCCGGCGGCGACCAGGATCGTGCGCGCCGGCAGGATGATCTCATCGCCCGGCCCCTGATCGGGTTCGGGACGATGGCCGCCGACCTCCTGCGGGCGATGCCGGGTCAGCCGCAACGCCGCCGCCTGGCCGAAGCGATCGACTTCGACCGCGGCCGGGGTCAGCAATTCGGCAAAGCGGATACCCTCCTCCATCGCCTTCGCCACCTCCTCATGGTTGAGGGTGTAGCTCGGCGCGTCGATCAGCCGCCGGCGATAGGCGATCGTCACCCCGCCCCAGCCGTCGAGCAGCGCCGCCAGATGCGGCGCACGGCCGTCGCGGCGGGCGGCCTCGCGCTCGGCGCGGATCGCCCGGCCATGGGCGATGAATTCGAGGGCGGCCTCGCGCTCGGCCACGTTCCACTGGCCGTCCACCGCGGCCTCGCCCCGCTCGGCCGCCAAAATCTCATACCGCGACAGGAATTTCTCGACCTGCACCGGGTAATAGGCGAGCGATTCGGTGGCGGTGTCGATCGCGGTCAGCCCGCCGCCGATCACGACCACCGGCAGGCGCACCGTCAGATTGGCGATGCTGTCTGTCTTGGCCGCCCCGGTCAGCTGCAAGGCCATCAAGAAATCCGACGCCTGGCGCACCCCGGGCGCCAGATTGTTCTCGATCGGGATCACCGTCGGCCGCCCGGCCCCGGCGCACAGGGCGACATGGTCGAAGCCCAGTGCAACTGCGCCGTCGATCGTGAGCGTGCCGCCAAAGCGCACCCCGCCATACATCGCGAATTGGCTGCGGCGCTCGAGCAGCAGGCGCACGATCTTCAGGAAATTCTTGTCCCAGCGCACGGTGATGCCGTATTCGGCGACCCCGCCAAACCCGGCCATGACCCGGTCGTCGAGCCCGTCGACGAGGCTCGCCACATCGCGGATCGGCTGAAATGGCTGGCGCCGGCCGTTGACTGCGACGCCGGAAATCTCGGCCGGCAATGGCTCGATCTTGAGCCCGTCGATCGCGGCGACGAAATGGCCGTCGTTGATCAGATGATGGGCGAGGGTAAAGCCAGCCGGCCCAAGCCCGACCACCAGCACCTTTTTCCCAGTCCGCGGCCGCGGCAGCGGGCGGCGCAGGTCGAGCGGGTTCCACCGGGTCAACAGCGAATAAATCTCGAAGCCCCAGGGAAGGCCCAGCACGTCTTTCAGGGTGCGGGTCTCGATCTGCGGAATATCGACCGGCTCCTGGCGCTGATAGATGCAGGCCTTCATGCAGTCGTTGCAGATGCGGTGCCCGGTCGCCGCACAGATCGGGTTGTCAACGGCGATGATGGCCAGCGCGCCGAGGCTTAACCCTCGCGCCTTGACCAGATTCATCTCCGAAATCTTCTCTTCGAGCGGACAGCCGGCGAGGGTGACCCCGAACACGCTCTTCTTGAACCCGCCGTCCTTCTCCTTGAGGCCCCCGTCCTTCTCCTTGAGGCCCTTGGAGCAGCTGTCCTTCCCCTGGTTGTGGCACCAGATGCAGTAATTCGCCTGGTCGAGCGCGCCGGTGAGGTCGGTGCCGCGGTCGGTCAGGGCGAAGCCGTCGCGATGCCGCCATTCATCCTCGGGCAGCCGCAGCATCGTGACCCCGTCGCGTTCGATGGTCTCGACCGGGACCAGATGGTGCGGGTCCAGCCGCTGCGGCACCTTGAACAAGACGCCGCGGCGATGCTTTTCGCGCCCCTGCGGCGACAAACTGGCCCAAGCGGCGTAGCGCTGCGCCACATCGAGTGCGGCGGCATTACCGGCCTCGTCCTCGAGCCAGCCCGCGACATGCTCGGCGTAGCGCCGCTCCCAGGCGGGAATTGCCTCGCCCGGCCGAGCGCCCGTCAACCGGTCGAGCTCTTGGGCCAGTTCCGCCCCGTCGAGCGCCGCGGCGTCGGCCTCCTTGATCCCCTTGGCCGCGCGCCGCTGCACGAACAGTCGCTTGACCGAATAGATCGGCGACAATTCGTGGTGGCGGGCCTGCATCGCCCGCACCTCCGCCGCGATCCCGAACAGATGCCCGAGAAAATCCTCCGCATGCGGCGCCAGATCGACCAGCAGATCGGATTCCCCCGCTCGCCCGAGCCTGTCCGGATCGCGCCGCGCCGCCATTAGCCGGTCGTGGAGCGCCGCATCGCCTTCGGCGAGATGCGCCACGAAAGCCCGGTCGAGGCGCGTGAGCCCCTCGCGGTCGTACAGATCGGCGAAAGCAAGCCCGTATTCGAGGGCGAGATCGGTCATACCGGTTAGTTAGGGGAACCGGCGCCGGGAAACCAGCCGGCAATTCGCCGCGACAGGGTTGCGCCACCCTCGCGGCTCTGGCTCAAGGGCTGGCGTCGGCGTACTCAAGGAGCGCGTTCAACAGCACGTTGCAGCCGGCGGCGAGGTCGGCGGGCTTCGCGTCCTCGATTTCATTGTGGCTGATGCCGTCCTTGCACGGCACGAAGATCATGGCGCTCGGCGCCACCCGGGCCATATGCACCGCGTCGTGGCCGGCGCCGCTGACGATGTCCAGGTGCCGGTAATCTTGTGCTGCGGCGGCGTCGCGCACCGCGGCGACCAGCGCCGGGTCGAACGGGGTCGGCGGGAAATGCCAGAATTCCTTGACCGCGACTTCGAGCCCGCCGCTCGCTGCCGCGGCATAGGCGCAGGCCCGGCGCAATTCGGCGTCCATCGCGGTCAAAACCGCGTCGTCGGGATGGCGGAAATCGACGGTGAAGAAAACGTGACCGGGGATCGTGTTGCGCGAGTTCGGGCGGACCTCGACAAACCCGACCGTGGCGCAGGCGTAGGGTGCGTGGGCATGGCCGATGCGATTGACCGCGTCGATCATCCGCGCGGCACCGACCAGCGCATCGCGGCGGCGCGGCATCGGCGTCGGCCCGGCATGCGCCTCCTGGCCGATGACGGTGATCTCGTACCAGCGCTGGCCCTGCGCGCCGGTGACGACGCCGATCGTGTCAGCCCAGCCGCTTCGAGGATTGGCCCTTGCTCGATATGCGCCTCGAAATAGGCGGCGACCGTGACGCCCGCCGATCGGATCGGGCCCGGCAAAGCCGATCCGTTCGAGCTCGGCGCCGAGCGATATCTCGGAGTTGTTATTGTCGCGCGTCGCCAGCGCCTCATCCAGCGCGAACACGCCGGCGAACACCCCCGAGCCGACCATCGCCGGCGAAAACCGCGAACCTTCCTCGTTGGTCCAGGCGACGATCTCTATGGGCGCCTCGGTCTCGTATCCAAGATCGTTCAAGGTGCGGACGATTTCGAGCCCGGCCATCACCCCATAGGCGCCGTCGAACCGGCCGCCGGTCGGCTGGGTATCGAGATGGCTGCCGGTCATGACCGGCGGCAGATCCGGGCTGCGGCCGGGGCGGCGGGCAAAGATATTGCCGATCCGGTCGACCGCGACCCGGCAGCCGGCTGCCTCGCACCAGCGGATGAAGAGGCGCCGCGCCTCGCCGTCGAGGTCGCTGGCGGCGAGCCGGCACACCCCGCCCTTGGGCGTGGCGCCGATCTGCGCCAATTCCGTCAGGCTTGCCCACAGCCGCTCGCCGTTGACCTGAAGGTTGCGCATGGCGCCTCTTGTGATATGTCTGCACCGACCTCGGATCAGGCGATCATACCCTGGCCCTGCCCTTCATGTTCGATCTCGATCTTCTTTGGTGTGAACGTCGCGGTTCATGCCGTCACGGCCTTCTGTGCAGCCGCGAAGACGTCGCGTGCGGACGTCGTACCCGCTACGTGCTCCGTATCCTGGGCTCCGAGGTCCATCCATCCTGCATTCACGGCCTCAAACATTTCTTCGGCAGGTCCGGTGTGGCCCTTCGGGATGCCGAATTGCTCGAACGCTTCCGCCCACCCTGCGCGCGGGACTGCAAAGGCTTTCACGTGGAGCCTCAGGACGTCACCCAATTGCTCCGCGACTTCATCCGCGCTGACCATCGAACCAAGCTCGACGACGCGCTGCCCTGACCACGCTGGCCCGGTCAAAAGGGTTGCGACCTCCGTGCCGATGTCGTTCGTCGCGACCATGGTCGATTTCCGGTTGGTCGGATTGTAGTAGACCGGCAGCGTGCCGCCCTGGGCGACGTGCAGGCCGTAAAGGAAGTTTTCGAAGAACCCGCCGGCGCGCACGAACGCGATTGGCGATGTCAGGTCGCGAAAACCTTGCTCCAGCAGCGACAAGGCCGTGATCATCCCGAGTCCGCTGGTCCTGTTCGCCCCCATCGACGAGAGCGCAACCACCCGCGGCGGCGCTGCCTTGGTGAGCGCCTCGACATAGTTCGCAATCACACCCTTGGCTTCTTTGAAATCGGGTGAGGGCGCCCAGACAGCCGGCAACATGACAAACGCGCCTTCGACGCCCTTGAGCGCCCGCTCGATGGCGGCCGCATCGTTCCAGTCGCCGTCGACCAGTTCGACGCCCTGGTCCGTCCAGCTTGCCGCCTTCGCGCGATCGCGGACCAGCGCGCGGACCTTCTTGCCTTGCGCCAGCAAATGCCTTGCCGTCGCGCCGCCCACTTTTCCCGTGATTCCCGTTACTAAAAACATGTGTTTTCTCCTGATCTTGAGGGACAGAGCACTGCCCCGGTTGGTTCAACGGATGAGCGGCAGAATGGCCCGGATACGGGGGTCGCGCGCGTAGAGGCCGCCCCATGTCATCGCGCCCAGAAGCAGGGAAATGATTTCCGGCGGCGACCCCAACTCACCAATGCGGACATGGGCGCAGATGGCGCCTCCCAGAAAGCCCGTCACCAGGATCGCGCCGAGGACGGCGGTGGCCGGGACGGCGTATAGGATGGCGCAGGCGAGTATGATCGGGCCCACGACACGGGTCAGGTCCATCGCAAATCCGGTTTCCTGCAACGTGCTCGCGATTTGTGCCGGCGCGAAAAGCTGAATGGCGCCGTCTGCCATCAGAGCGATAACCACAAACGCGCTCATCATCCGGCCGGCCCACGCGGCGCGATTCAAGCTCATAGCTTCAGGCATCTGATGCAGGTTCAAAGTTTCGGACATTTGTCATTCTCCGATGGGGGGATCCCATATTCGGAGCTTACTGTGTCTCCTGGGCATGATAAATACCGATAAGGTGAACTCACTGTTATCCTTTCGGTGAACAATGCCGAGGCGAAAATGCAAAATCTCGAACCCATCCGGATTTTCCTAACTGTCGCGGAAATGGGGAGCTTCACCCACGCGGCCGATAGCCTGGGCATTCAGAAGGGAAGGGCCTCAACGGCGGTCCGGAAGCTCGAAGAAGATGTCGGTGTCAGGCTTCTGCACCGGACGACGCGTAGCGTGCAGTTGACGGAAGACGGACGCGCATTTCATGCCCGTGCCCGCGATCTGCTTGCTGAAGTCGATGACCTGCACTCGATGTTCGCAGGCGATCGCGTGGCGCTCCGCGGGCGTTTACGGGTCGATCTGCCGAGCGAGCTGGCGCGCACGACTTTCGTGCCAGCCTTGCCGGATTTCATGGCAACTCACCCAGAGCTGGAGCTGGAGGTGTCGAGCACGGATCGGCAAGTCGATCTGGTTCAAGAGGGGTTCGACTGTGTATTGCGGCTTGGACCCATACGGGACGAGACGCTGATTGCCCGCCCGCTGGGCAAGTTGCGCATGGCCAACGCCGCCAGTCCTGCCTACCTGGCGCGCTATGGCGTCCCTCGATCGCTAGAAGATCTCCGGCATCAGGAACATCGGACAATTCGTTTTTCGACGATGCTGGGCGCGAGGCCCATTGGATGGGAATATCCGGACGGCGACAGCTGGGCGACGCTTCGATTGCCAGGTGCGCTGCACGTCAACAGCGCGCAGACCTACGAAGCCGCTGCCCTCGCCGGCCTTGGCCTGATTCAGGCGCCACTCTTGGGGATTGGCCAATACTTAGAGAGTGGAGCGCTTGTCGAGATCATGCCCGATTTTCGTCGCCGAGCGATCGCCGTGTCCCTCGTCGTAGCACATCGGAGCAATCTGTCGCGCCGAGTCCGCGCATTCATGAAATGGATCGAAGATGTGCTTGCGCCCCACCTAGAATAGCGAAAAGAACCGCTTCGTCCTGCCCTCGAAATCAACATTCTGAATTTATGCCTGTGGGCGGCGGTTGCAACTGTGGGTCCTAAACTCCTCCCGTGGCCCCTCCCCACCCCCGTTTTGTCAGCTATCTCCGGGTCTCGACCGATGGCCAAGGGCGATCCGGGCTTGGCCCTGAGGCGCAGCGCCAGGCCGTCGCGGCATACCTCACCCAAGCAGGCGGCGAGGTGGTGGCGGAGTTCCGGGAGGTGGAAAGCGGCAAGCGGGCCGATCGACCGCAACTCGCCGCGGCGCTTGCTTCCTGCCGCACCCGCCTGCACCCGGCTGGCCAACCGCATCGAGGGCCGCAGCATCGACGAGATCCTGGGTCGTCCCGACGATCTGAAATTCCGCTCGTGCATGACGCTGTTCGCCCATGCGACCCCGGACAATCAGGCTGTTCGAAGCCGCGCTGAGCAAATATTTCGCCAGCGAACACGATGAAGCGACGATCGAGCGATTGCTGCGATCCGGCGCACTGTAGCGCGGCGGCGCTCAGCTCGCCGTCACCGTAGCGGATCGCCAGCACCTCGATCTCCTCGCGGCCCGAGGGCGCGCGCAATTCGACGATTTCGCCTTCGCGCGCCTTCAGCAGCGCGCGGGCGATCGGCGAGATCCAGCTGACCTGGCCGCGCGAAAGGTCGGCCTCGTCGATGCCGACGATCGTGATCGTGGTTTCGCCGCCGCGCGCGCCCGACATAGGTGACGGTCGCGCCGAAGAACACCTGGTCGCGATTTTTCTGCTGCGCCGGGTCGACCACCTCGGCGGTTTCGAGCCGCTTCGACAGAAAACGGATGCGGCGGTCGATCTCGCGCAGCCGGCGCTTGCCATAGATATAGTCGCCATTTTCCGAGCGGTCGCCGTTGCCGGCCGCCCAGGCGACGGTCTCGACCACTTTCGGGCGCTCGACCCGCAGCAAGGTTCGCAGCTCGTCCTGCAGCTGCTGCCGGCCGTTGTGGTGTCATGTAGTTCTTGAGCCCGCGCGGGATCGCCGGCGCCTCATCCGGCGGATCGATGTCGGGCGGATCGGCCGCGTCCTCGGCTTCCCTGACAAAGGCTTTGCTCATCCGAGCACCGGCTCATCTTCGATGAGAGACTCTCTCGGGGCGGGCTTCCACCACCCCACAGCCGCTTTCGACGCGATCTCGGCGCCCTTCGGCCATGGCCGCCAGCTTTTTGAACGAAATGTCGGGGTCGAGCTTGCCATAGCCGGCAAAGGTGCCAAACCCGCAATCGCTGCCGGCGATGACCCGCTCGCGGCCGACGATGTCGGCGAAGCGGAGGAGGCGCTCGGCGACCAGCTCCGGATGCTCGACATAATTGGTCGAGGTGTCGATGACGCCGGGGATCAGGATCTTGTCGTCGGGCAGCCTCGTCTCCTGCCACACCTTCCATTCATGCGCGTGGCGCGGGTTGGCGGCCTCGACGACCAGCGCCTGCGGCTTTGCCTTGACCAGGATCGGCGCCACCTTGGCAAAGGCGATGTCGTGGTCGTGCGGCCCCTCGTAATTGCCCCAGCAGATATGGATGCGCGCCCGGTCGGCCGGGACGTTGCGCAGCGCGTGGTTCAGCACCTCGACATGGAATTCGCGCGCGCTTCAGGAAATCGCTCTCGTCAAGGTCCTGGAAGCTGGTGTGGCGCGCCATCGCCAGGTCGGGGCAGTCGAGCTGCAGAACGAACCCGGCCTCGGCGATCGCCTCGTACTCCTCCTGCATCGCCGCGGCGACGGCTTCGACATAGGCTTCGTGCGTCGGATAATAGGCGTTGCTCTGGAACACCGGCACCAGGCCCGGCGAGGCCGCGGTCATGAACCCTTCGACCACCGCGGCCTGGTCGAGCGCGGCGCGCAGATTGGCGAGATCCTGGCGCAACGGCTCGCGGTCGCGCCAGGCGATCGGACCGACGCATTGGGCGCGGCGCGCGGTGTTGGCGCCGGTCATCCGCTCGTAGGCGGCAGTGAAGTTCGGATGGTCGCTTGGTGTCGAGCCGGGGCTTTGCCGGCTGGTGGCCGCCAAACCCGGTGAGCCGGTCGGCGATATAGGTCGAATAGCCGGGCTTCGACATCTCGCCGTCATTGACGATGTCGACCCCGACCGCTCGCTTGGCGGCGAACGATGTCGATGACCGCCTGGCGCACCAGCCGCGTCGAGCTCGGCCTTGTCGTAGGCTTCGCCCCGATCCTTCTTGACCAGCAGCTGCCGCAGCTCGGGCGGGCGCGGCAGGCTGCCGACATGGGTTGTCAGAATGCGCTCTCGGCTGGTCTTCATCGGATCCCCCGGCTGCGGCTTTTATCTGGCGGTCAGCATGCGCCTCTCGGACCCGTCCGACAAGGGACCGCTACCGCTGTGTTCACTCCCGGATCTCTGTTGACCGGCGCAGGCCAAGACTTTAATTCACGTTTAGTTAAGCACGCTTAATCGGCGCATGCCGAGGTACGCGCTTCCCGCGGAGAAGCGCAGCCGTTCGAGGGAGGAACGATCATGCAGGGCGGATCATCGGGCTCTTTTCAGACCGACCGACAAATCCTCGGGTACAGCCGCTTTGTCGTTTTTGCCGCCGCCTTTCTGGCGATGGCCGTCATCAGCCCATACGAATACGCGTGGAGTTCGATGGCCGGACATATCGGCGGTCTATATCACTGGTCTCACGCGCAGATTGGTTGGATGTTTACGCTGTTTGTGATCTTTGAATCTGTCGGCACTCTGCCGGGCGGCATCTTGCGCGACAAGTTCGGGCCGCGCTGGGTAACGGTTATCGGCGGCGTGGTGGCCGGTATCGGCATCTACGCCACTTCGCTCGGGCCATCCTATCCTTTGGTCCTCGTGGTGTGGTGCATCGGCAGCTTTTTTGCAGGATTCATCTACAACACCGCAGTCACGACGGCGAACAAGTGGTTCCCCGACATGCGGGGCGTCATCGCCGGCCTGATCGCCGGTGCGTTTTCGTGGGGTTCGCTGCCGTTCATCTTTCCGATCCGGGCGATCCCTAAGACCGCGCCGGATGCCGTGTTCTTCCATGTGATTTACATCATGGCGGCGATTATCGGCGGGGTGGCCATCGTCACGTCCTTATTCATGAAAGATCCGCCGGCGGGCTGGCGGCCGCCCGGCTGGACGCCAAAGGCCAACGCCGTCGTGAGACCGTCCTCGCATCAGTTTACCTTTGGCGAGGCCCTGGGAACTTGGCAGATGTGGGTGCTGATCGTATCCTTCATCTTGATTTCTAGCGCCGGTCTCGCCGGCGTCAGCAAGATTGTCCGATATTCCGACAGCTTCAAGTTCGCCGCGGCAGCCGCGACCGCGGCGGCCGGCGGCATCACCATCGCCAACGGCCTCGGCCGGGTCGTCCTCGGCAGCCTATCCGAGCGCATCGGCCGCGAGAACGCGATGATCTGGAGCTATATTCTGACCGGAATATTCCTGTTCCTAACCATTGTCGCCGGCGCGCAGCACAGCGAATTGATGTTTGTACTGACCGCGGTTCTCGCGATCTTCTTTTGGGGTCCGCTGTTTTCGCTGTTTCCGGCGATCATTGGCGACTATTTCGGGGAGATCGCAGCGGGGTCAAACTATGGAATTCTTTATGCGATTGCCAAGGGATCTGGCGGAATCTATGGCGGGGTGCTCTCTGCGGTGCTGATAACGCAGCACGGCTTCCCGTTTGCGATGGGCGTCGCCGGGGCGATGGCGATCGTCGCGGGATTGCTGATCTTCCCGCTCAAGTACAACCGGCCGATTTGGAAGGAGCCGGCTGGCGTGTTGCCTTCCTTTGAAGGCAGGGCCCGCGGCTAACTCGGGCATTGTCGCAAAGAGCCGGTTCGGTCGGCTGCCTCGCTACCGAGCGAATTGGGGAACAGGAGCAGCGGCGATATGAAACGCAGCATCGAACGCGTCTTGACGACCCATGTCGGCAGCCTGCCGCGCCCGCCCGACCTGCTCGAATTCCTCGAAGCGCGCGAAGCCGGCCGGCCGAGCGAGCAGTCGGCGTTCGACGCCTGTCTCGCCGCCTCGGTCCATGAGATCGTCAAGAAGCAGGTGGCGGCCGGCATCGACAGCGTCTGCGACGGCGAGCTCGGCAAGATTTCCTACACCTTCTACGTCCGCCACCGGCTCTCCGGCATTGGCGCCTTCCGCGGCGGCGACAACGACCGGCCGCCGCAGACCGCCGCCCACCGCGACCTCACCGACCACCCCGACTTTCAGGCGCGGCTCAATCAGAAGCGCGGCGGGACCTCGTGGTTCAGCCGCGCGGCGGTGCCGTGCTGCGTGGGCCCGGTCGCCTACCAGGACCGCCGCCCGCTCGCCGTCGATCTGGCCAACCTCGCCGAAGCCTGCGCCTCCGCCAAGCCCAACGAGGCGTTCATGAACGCCGCTTCGCCGGGGGTGCTGACCAAATTCGTCCCCGATCGCTATTACCGCGATGAGGACGCCTACGTCGAAGCGTTGGCCAATGCGCTGAAAGAGGAATACGAGGCGATCCACCAGGCCGGCTTCGTCCTGCAGATCGACGCGCCCGACCTCGGCTCGGCTCGCCACAACCAATACCAGCACCTCTCCGACGACGAATTCCTGCGCGTCGCCGAGCGCAACATCGCCGCCCTTAATCACGCGACCGCCAACATCCCGGCCGAGGCGATGCGCATGCATCTGTGCTGGGGCAATTACGAGGGGCCGCACACCCACGATATCCCGCTCGGCAAGATCATCGAGGTGGCGCTGCGGGCGCGCCCGTCCGGGCTGTCGTTCGAGGCGGCCAATCCGCGCCACGCCCATGAGTGGGAGGACCTGCGCGACGCCAAGATCCCGGCCGACAAGGTGCTGATCCCGGGGGTGATCGATTCGACGACCAACTTTGTCGAGCATCCGCGGCTCATCGCCCAGCGCATCGCCAATTTTGCCAATGTCGTCGGCCGCGAGCGGGTCATCGCCGGGACCGATTGCGGCTTTGCCACCTTCGCCTTTGTCGACAACGCGGTGGCGCCCTCGGTGGTGTGGGCCAAGCTCGCCGCCCTGGCCGAAGGTGCGCGCCTGGCGAGCCAGGCACTGTGGCGCTGAGACCCCGAACGGTGCGATTGGCGGTCAGGGTCAGTCGGCGGGCAAGCGGGCTATGTGGTATCGTGGGCGGGCCGCGTCGCCAGCGGCGTCTTTCTCGACGGACCAGCCATGAGCACTCTCGACACCTTGATCCAGGACCTTGTGATCGCCAACCGGATCCTCGCTCGGGAAGAGGTGGTCGATGCCTATGGCCATGTCAGTGTCCGTCACCCCGACCGCCCCGACCGTTTTCTGATCGCGCGCTCGCTGGCGCCAGAGCTGGTGGGCCCGGCGGACATCGTCGAGCTCGAGCTCGATGGTCGGCCGGTGCGCGGCGGGGACCGCAGCCTTTACCTTGAGCGCTTTATTCATGCGGCGATTTTCGCGGCGCGTCCGGAAATCATTGCCGTCGTCCATGCCCATGCCGAGGACACCCTGCCGTTCGGCATCGCCTCGGCCACACAATTGCGGCCGGTCATTCATTCCGGCAGCTTTATCGGCGGCGTGGTGCCGGTCTGGGATATCGCCGACAGGTTCGGCGACACCAACCTGCTCGTCACCAACATGGCGCAGGCGGAGGATCTCGCGCGCTGCCTCGCCGGCAACAGCGTGGCGCTGATGCGCGGCCATGGCTTCGCTGCCGCCGCGCGCTCGCTGATCGAGGTGGTGCGGCTCTCGGTCTACCTGCCGCGCAATGCCCGCGCGCTGACCCGCGCGAGGCAGCTGGGCGGCGAGATCAAATACCTGTCGCCCGGCGAGATCGAGGCCCGCAACCGCGGCTACAGCCCTTATTCGACCGAAACCTGGCGCAGCTGGGAATACTGGGCCAACAAAGCCGGCGTCGCTCACCTGCTGACCCGGCCCGACGATGGAGACGCGCCAGCGCCGAAGGCCTGATTAGAGGCGCGGCGGATTGGGCTCGGAACGTCATCACGGCCATTTCCTGCGGCGCGTTAACTTCGGGAGAGGGCCGGGTGAGGGGCTTGCGCCGGTTCCGCAACTCCACCCGGCAGAATTGGTGTGATGAGCAGCCCGCTGCTGACCTTGCTTAACGCGCCGGCGCTGGCCGCCCATATCGCCGCTGGATACTGGGGCGACGAGACGCTGTACGCGCTCGCCGCCCGGCATGCGCGGACAATGCCGAACAGCTTTGCGGTGCGCGACCGTCACCGTCGGCTGACTTATCGGGCGCTGGTCGAGGCCGCCGACCGGCTTGCCGCCACCCTGGCGGCGCTTGGGCTGCGTGCGGGCGAGCGCGTCGCGGCTTGGCTGCCGAGCCGGGTCGAGACCGCCATCGTCCTGCTCGCCTGCTCGCGCAACGGCTACGTCTGCTGCCCGTCCTTGCATCGCGACCACACGAGCCTTCAGGTGGCGGAGCTGGTGGACCGGGTGCGCGCCGCGGCACTGATCGCGCAACCCGGTTATGGCGCCGATGCCGGCCGGGGCGACATCTTCGCCGCGCTCGCCGGCCGCGATTTTCTGCGCTGGACCTATCGGGTCGGCCCGGCCGAGGCCGCGCCGTTCGCCGATCTGGCGGGGGCTGGGGTGGCGACACAAGCGAGCGGCGACCCCAACCAGATCATGTATTTGCCGTTCACCTCCGGCACGACCGGGGCACCCAAGGGTGTGCTGCACAGCGACAACACGCTCCTCGCGTCGGCACGGATGATGGCGCGCGATTGGCGGCTGGAGGGTGCCGTGCTCTACACGTTGAGCCCGCTATCGCACAATCTTGGGCTCGGCGCGCTGGTGACCGCGCTCGCCGGCGGCGGTGAACTCGTCGTGCACGATTTGCCGCGCGGCCACAGCCTGGTCGATCGGCTGGAAGAGACCGGCGCGGCCTTTGTGTTCGGCGTGCCGACGCATGCGATCGACATGGTGGCGGAGATGCGCTCGCGCGGCCTGGAGCGGCCGGGCGCGGTGCGCGGCTTTCGCATCTCCGGTGCCGCGGCGCCGGCGTCGCTTGTCGCGGATCTGATGCGCTACGGCGTCGTGCCGCAAAGCGGCTACGGCATGACCGAGACCTGCTCGCACCAGTACACAAGGCCCGATGATCCGCCGGAGCGCATCGCGCTCACCAGCGGGCGCGCCTGCGACGGCTATGAGGTGCACATCTGGCGTCAGGAGAACCCCGACATCGAGGCGGCACCGGGCGAGATCGGCGAGATCGGCGGCCGCGGGGCCAGCCTGATGCTCGGCTATTTCGACGACCAGGCCGCGACCGAGGCCGCGTTCAACGCGCATGGCTGGTTCATGACCGGCGATCTCGGGACCATCGACGAGGCCGGCTATCTGCGCATCACGGGGCGCAAGAAGGATTTGATCATCCGCGCCGGGCGCAATATCCATCCGGCGCCGATCGAGGTGCTGGCCTCGGGTTGTCGCGAGGTCGAGCAGGCCGCCGCCTTTGGCCTCGCCGATCCGCGGCTCGGCGAGCGCGTGTGTCTTGCGATCGTGCCGCGGGCGAATGCGCGGCCCGACCCGAACCGGATCCTCGAGCATCTGGCTCTGGCCGGCCTGTCGCGATACGACATGCCCGAGTTCATGCTGTTCATGGCCGAGATGCCGTTGACCGCCAGCGGCAAGATCATCAAGCGGGAGCTGGTCCGCTGGGTGGCCGAAGGCCGGGTGCGGCCGCAGCCGGTACGCTACCAACCGCCAGAAGCGGCGGAGCAGGCCTGATGCGCGCTGTCGTCGTCGATCAATTCGGCCCGCCCGAGGCATTGCGTGTGCGCCGGACGACGGTGCCGCTTGCCGGTCCGGGCGAGGTCATGGTCACGATCCACACGGCGCCGATCAATTATGTCGATCTCTTGGTGGTTGGCGGCACCTACCAGTTTTTGCCGCGATTCCCGTTCATTCCCGGCAAGAGCCCGGCCGGCGTGGTCAGCGCGCTCGGCCCCGGCGTTACCACATTGCGGCTCGGCGACCGGGTGCTCGCCACCGCCGAGAATGGCGGCTATGCCGAGGCGGTCGCGGTCGCCGCCGACCAGTGCCACCGGCTGCCAGCCCGCATGTCGTTCGCCGAAGCCGCCTCGGCCGCGATCGTCTACGACACCGCGTGGATGGCGTTGCGCCGCCGCGGGCGGCTCGTGCCGGGAGAGACGGTGTTGGTGCTCGGCGCTTCGGGCGGGGTCGGCCATGCGGCGGTGCAACTCGCCCGCGCGATGGGCGCGCGCGTGCTGGGCGGCGTTTCCCGGCCGCAGCGCGAGGCGATGGTCCACGCCGCCGGGGCCGACGCGATTGTCGACCTGTCGCGGCCGAATTTGCCCGACAGCCTGCGTGAGCAGGTCTATGCCCTGACCGAAGGGCGCGGCGCCGATATTATCATCGACCCGCTCGGCGGCGTGGTGTTCGCGGCCGCGATCCGCGCGCTCGCTTGGTGCGGCCGGCTGGTGGTGATCGGCTTTGCCGCCGGCGGCATCCCGATCTTGAAGACCAATTATCTGCTGTTGAAGAACATTGAAGTCAGCGGGTTGCAGATCAGCGACTACCGCAAGCGTCGCCCGGGCGAGCTGGCGACCGCCTATTCGGAAATCTTCGGCTTTTATGGGCTGGGCGTGGTCAAGCCGGCAATGACGACGGAGTTTCCGTTGGAGCAGGCTGGCCACGCGCTGGCGGCCGTGCGCGACCGTCGCATCGCCGGCCGCGCGGTGCTGCGCCTGCGCGACGAATGATCGAGCGACCCTATGCCGGATCGAGTGCCCCCAGCGCCCGGCTCAGGGTGTCGACAATGCGGTCGCATTCGGCGCGGGTGATCACGAGCGGCGGGCACAGCGTGATCGTGTTGCCATACAGCCGGCCGCCGCCGGAGCGACCGACGATCACCCCGCGATCCCGGCAGAAATCGACAATACGGCTGATCTGCGCCGCTTCGACCGGCTCTTTGGTGGTGCGGTCCTTGACCAGCTCGACGCCGATCAGCAATCCCTTGCCGCGCACATCGCCGACGGTCTTGTGGCTCATCAGACCGCGCAACCCGTCGAGCAGATAGGCTCCAGTCGCCGCCGCGCGGTCGACGAGCTGTTCGGCCTCGATGATCTCGATGTTGCGCAGTGCTACCGCCGTCGCCACCGGGTGGCCGCCATAGGTATTGACCTGGGCCACCTGCCGGTTTTCCGCCGGATCGCCATAGAAGCTGTCGAACACGCTGTTCTTCACCACGGTCGCGGCGATCGGCAGGTAGGCGCTCGAGATCCCCTTGGCGATCGCGACGATGTCGGGCGACACCCCGTAATGCTGATGCGCGAACATCTTGCCGGTGCGGCCGAAGCCGTTGATGACCTCGTCGACATGCAAGAGGATGCCGTATTTGCGGCACAGGCTTTCGACCTCGGGCAGATATTCGTCGGGTGGCACGGCGACGCCGACGCCGCTCATGACCGGCTCGATGATGATTTCGGCGACCGTCTCCGGCCCCTCGCCGAGGATCGTAGTCTCGATGTTCTTAACGCAGGCGAGCCCGCAGCTCGGGTAGCTCAGGCCAAACGGGCAGCGATAGCAATAGGGGTGGGCGACATGCACGAAGTCGCCGGAAAACGGCTCGAACTTCGCCTTGCGCTCGCCCATGCCGCCGGCATCCAAGGTCGCGAGCGTGGTGCCGTGATAGGCGAAGTAGCGGCCGATCGTCTTGAAGCGGTATTCCCCCTTGTATTCGTGCTTCATGTATTGCCGGGCGATCTTGAAGCCGGCCTCGTTCGCCTCGGAACCGGAATTGACGAAATAGGTGTGATAGCCGCCGCCCATCAGCCCGTTGATCTTCTCGGCCAGCGCCGCGGCTGGCAGGTTCATCGCCGTGTGCGGGAAATAGGAGAGTTGCCGCATCTGCTCGGCGGCGACCTCGGCCAACTCGGTGCGGCCATAGCCGATATTGACGCACCACAGCCCGGCCATGGCGTCGAGATAGGCGGTGCCGTCGGCGTCGACGACCGTCGAGCCCTCACCGCCGGTGACGACCATCTGCTTGGTTTCCAACGCCCGGTGCTGAACCATCGGATGCAGCACGTTGCC
The DNA here is from genome assembly GCA_963755435.1 of uncultured Alphaproteobacteria bacterium. Taxonomy (GTDB): domain Bacteria; phylum Pseudomonadota; class Alphaproteobacteria; order ATCC43930; family CGMCC-115725; genus AP-15. The sequence continues at coordinate 258,973 of CAVWJX010000002.1, read as the reverse complement.
GAGATCCTGCCGCACGACCGCTTCGCGCAGCGCCGGATCGGGAGCATTGGAGAGCGGCATGATCGCCTCGCGAGGTTGACTGGCCGTGGTCAGGCCGGGTCGGATACCGATTGTCGCTGCTCGCCATGCGAGCCACAAGCGGGTCGGCGATGGACCGGCTCGCGTTTCGCCGAAAGCAAGCGGACGGCGATCCGGCAAATGGAGCGCTAAAGGGGCGGCAGCCGCCGGGTTGCCGCTTTCGCCGCGAATATTCGTTCAACCGAGCGAAAAGCGCCTCAACCCCGCAGGAAGGCATTGATCTCGGCGGTGGCGAGCGAGCTGTCGAGGTAGCCAAAGGTGCCCTGTTCACGCACTTCCTTCGCCGCGTTCCATAATCCGGTCATCGCCGCGCGATAGAGCGAGGTCGCCAGGCTAATGCGCTTGACCCCGGCCGCCGCCAGCGCCGCGACGGTGAATGATTTGCCCGGGATCCCAGCCATGAAGTTAAACGGCTTTCCGGTCGCTGCGCACACCGCGCGCACCGCCGCCAAATCCGGCAGCCCCGGCGCCATCAGCGCGTCCACGCCCGCGGCCTCATAGGCTTTGAGTCGCTTGATCGTGTCGTCGAGGTCGGGCCGTCCGCGCAGGAAATTCTCGGTCCGTCCGGTCAAGGTGAACGGGAACGGCAGCGCCCGCGCCGCGGCCACCGCCGCCGCGATCCGCTCGGTCGCAAGGCCCAGCTCGTAGATCGGCGCCTGCGGGTTGCCGCTCGCATCCTCGATCGAGCAGCCGACCAGCCCGGCCTCGGCCGCGAGCCTGATCGTCTCGGCAACAATCTCCGGCGCGTCGCCAAAGCCCTTTTCGAGGTCGGCGGAGACCGGCAGCTCGACGGCCTCGCAGATCACCCGCGCCTGGGCCAGCGCCTCGTCGCGCGTCACCATGCCGTCGCGCCGGCCGAGCGAGCCCGCCGAGGCCCCGCTCGAAGTCGCCAGCGCGGCAAACCCGAGCCCGGCCATGATCCGGGCCGAGCCGCCATCCCACACATTGGCGACGACGAATGCGTCGGGCGCCTCGTGCAGCGCCCGAAACTGCCGGGCCTTATCGGCTTGATTGGCCGCCATATGGCGCCTCCTCGGCGGGCTCAGTAATGGGTGACCCACTTGCTGTTCAAGGCATCCTCGATGCGGCGGTGGCGGGCCTTGATGACATCGGCGGGTACGGCGCCGACAAACGCATAGAAGGTCCGGGTGCGGATCGCGTCGACCACGCGCTCGCCGACATTATTCGGGTCGAGACCGGTGGCGGCCAGGCGCTCGGCCAGCACCGCTTCGTCGGGGGCGCGGATCTGCGGGCCGCCCATGTGGTCCGGGCGGTTGCCGGCGCCGCGCGCGATGTTGGTGTTGATCGGGCCCGGGCACAGCACCGAGACGCCGACATTGGTGCCTTCGAGCTCGTGCTCCAATGCTTCGGACAGCGACAGGGCGGCGTATTTGCTCATCGAATACGGCGCCTGATTGGTGCCGCGGCGGTTCTGGAAGCCGGCGACCGAGGCGGTGTTGACGATATGCCCCGCCTCGCCGTGCTTCAGGATCGCCGGGACGAAATGGCGGATGCCGTGGATGATCCCCCACACATTGACCCCGATCACGAATTCCCAGTCGGCGGGCGCCACATCGGTCATCCTGGTGCCGTGCATCGGCACCCCGGCATTGTTGCAGGCGATGTGCAGCCTGCCGAAGTTGCGTTCGGCTTCGGCCAGCGCATCGACCACGGATTGCTCCAGGGTCACATCGATCCTGACCGCCATGACCCGCTTGTTGGTGCCCGAAAGGCTGTGCGCCGCAGCTTCGACCGCGTCCTTCTGAATGTCGGCCATGACCACGTTGGCGCCGGCTTCGGCGAGTGCCGTCGCGATGCCGAGGCCGATGCCGGAGGCGGCGCCGGTGACGATGGCGGTCTTGCCGGAGATGTCCATTCGCGCGGTCTTTCGGCTGGTTCGCTCGCCGCTATCGTACCCGGAATCTCAGGCCACGCGATCGCCTTGCTTGATCTCGACCGTACGGTTGTCGACCGCGGGGAGCATTTGGGCGGGGTCGCGGGTGACGACGACATCGACGACCGTCGGGCGGTCGCTTTCCTCCATGCCGTGCCGCAGCGCCCCGGACAACGCCTCCGGGTCCTCGACGCGGATGCCGCCGCAGCCCATCGCGCGGGCGATCGCCGCGTAATCCATCTCGTTGAGGTCGGCCGACTGGTAGCGCCCGCCCATCATCGCGTACTGCAGCGCCTTGACGTAGCCGGAGGCGGCATTGTCGACGACGATCACGGTCAGGCCGCAGCCGGTGCGGCGCGCGGTTTCGAGTTCGCCGAGCATCATATTGAACCCGCCATCGCCGCTGATCGCGACGACCGGCCGGTCGGGTGCCGCGAGGGCCGCACCGATGCCGCCCGGCAACCCATAGCCGATCGAGGCAAAGCCGCGATCCGGGATGAAATGCCGGCCCGCCCGCTTGGTGTCGTAGAGCAGCCCGGTCCAATGCCCGGCGAACCCGCCATCGGCAACCAGGATCGCGTCCTCCGGCAAGGTCTTGTTCAGCTCGCGACACAGCCGCGCCATGTGCACCGGCCGGTCGCGCGAATTGAGCCGTGGTGCCGCATCCTCTTCCCACGCTTTCATGCGCGGGGCGATTTCGCCGACATAGTCGGCCCGCGCCGCACGGGCGGCCGCACCGCTGTCCGACAGCGCCTCGGCCAAGTCTTCGAGCCCGGCGCGGGCATCGCCCCACAGCGCGATTTCGGCGGGAATGCAGCGGCCGATCTCCTCGGCGACGATGTCGAGGTGAATGACCGGGATCTGGGGCGGCGGCAGCGCGAAGCGCTTGGTGGCGATCTCGCCCAGTTTGCAGCCGACGACAATCAGGCAATCCGACGCCTCGATCAGCTCGTTGGCGATGCGCGAATAGCGGCCGAACAGACCGACGTTGAGCGGGCTCGTACAGGCAATCCCGCCCTTGCCGCTCATCGTGTGTGCGACCGGGATCGATTGCGCCTCGGCGAAACCGGTCAGTGCGCTCCAGGCTTCGGATAGGTGGATCCCGCCGCCGGTCAGCAGCAGCGGCCGCTTTGCCTTGGCGATCAGCTTGGCGGCGCGCTCGATGTCGGTACGATCTGGGCGCGCGCGCCGGGCCGGCGCCCTCAGCGTCGTCTCGTCGACGACGAAATCCTCGGGGGCAAAATCGTGGACGCCGTGACACACGTCCTCGGGCACGTCGAGCAGCACCGGCCCCGGCCGCCCCGAGGTCGCCACCGCGAACGCGCGCCGCACCAGTTCGGGGATGCGGCTCGTCATCTCGACGCGGATCAGCTCCTTGACCGCGGGCTTGAGGATTTCGGCCTGGCGGCATTCCTGGGTCATGTTCTTCCAGGAATGGGCGCGGTTGGTGTCGCCGGCGATCGCGACGATCGGGATGCCGCCATTCAGCGACTCGACGAGGCCGGTCACCAGGTTGGTGGCGCCGGGGCCGAGCGTGCCGTCGCAAATGCCCGGTCGGTTGGTGACCCGCGCGTAGGCATCCGCGGCAAACGCGCCGCAGCGCTCGTCGTTGATCAGATGGTGGTTCAGGCCGACCAGGCCGACCGCGTCGTAGAATGGCAGCAACTGGAACCCGCCCATGCCGAACATCGGCCCGGCGCCCGACAGGCGCAGCATCTCGGCCAGCGCGCGCCCGCCATTCATCGTGCCCGACGGGCGGTTTTGCCCAGACTGGCGGTTTTGCCCAGATTGGCGGTTTTGCCCAGACTGGCGAGTTTGCGAACTGAGGCTCATTTCGCTCCTTATCGCGCGAGGGCGCGGCGCAGCCCGGCGACGAAATTCGCGGGCGCTCGCGCCGCGCTCAAGACCGAGCGCCGCGGCGCGGGCATTGACCCGGCTGACGATCCCGTCCTCGTAGGTCGAGCGCGCGTCGCCGATCCGGGCGCTCGCCGCCGACACGGTCGCGGCGGCGATGCCGCGCACATCGAGCGCCGGCAACCGCGAGACGCCGGCTTCGTCCTTGCCGATCCCGGCGTCGTTATAGAGGGCGCCCTGCACGTCGTATTTGAGCGCGGTCTCGGGCCTGCCGCCGAGCAACCCGCCATGCGAGCCGGTGACGACGATCGCCTGCCGGTGCTCGGGCAAGACCAGTGACGCGGAGTTGAGCGCCCAGACCTGCGGCGGCTTCGGAGATCAGCAGGAACGCCGCTTCGAGCGCTGCCGGCGGCGGGCGATGCGTCGGCTGCTGCCTGTTGCAGCCCGGCGGCAGCGTCGCGGCACGATTGGCCGGGCTCGACGCCAAGCGATACGGCCAGCCGGTTCGCATAGGTGACGATGCCCGCCGTCATCATGTCGGCGCCATCGCCGATCCGCGCGGTGTTATGACCGACGGTCGCAGCGGCGACGCCCAGTTCCTCCAGATAATCGAGCCCGCCGATCCCGGCGCGGTCGCGGCCGATCCCGGCGTCGTTGAAGATCGCCGCGGCGGCCCCGAGCTTGGCCGCGAGATAGGCGGCGTAGACGCCGCCATGCGAGGCGTTGACGACGACCGCGCCGGCGGCTTCCGGCCCGATGCGGGTGATGCTGTCGGCGATGACGAGCGCAGCGGCCATCGGTGCGTCTGCCTCACGCGGCCGCGGCCGGCCCCTGTGTTTGCAGCACCTCGCGGATCGCGGCGATGATCCGGTTGCGGTCCGGAAAGACGTGGTTTTCGAGGACCGGACTGTAGGGAATCGGCACCTGCAACGCGCATACCCGCCGTACCGGGGCCCGGAGCCGCGCGAAGGTCGCGGCATCCTCGGTAGCGATTGCGGCGATTTCGGCCGAAAAGCCGGCGGTTGGCCCGGCCTCGTCGGCGATCACCAGCCGGCCGGTCTTGCGCACCGAGCGGCGGATCGCTTCGGCGTCGAGCGGCACCAGGGTGCGCGGATCGACAATCTCGACCGAGATCCCCTCGCTCGCCAGCGTCTCGGCCGCGGCCAGCGCCTCGTGCACCAGCCAGGCGAGCGCGACGACAGTTACGTCGCTGCCCTCGCGCTTGATGTCGGCCTGGCCCAGCGGGATTGTGTAATCCTCCTCCGGCACCGGCCCGCGGCGCGCCATCAGCCGGCTCGATTCGAACGAGACGACCGGGTTGTTGTCGCGGATCGCGGTTTTGATCAGCCCCTTGATGTCGTGCGGCGTCGACGGCAGAAACATCTTCAACCCGGCGACATTCATGAACATCGCATAGGGCGATTGCGAGTGCTGCGCGGCCACCTGGCCGCCGCCGCCGACCGATGCACGAAACAGGATCGGAAACGGGTACCTGGCCGCCGAACATGTAGTGGATCTTCGCCGCCTGATTGACGATCTGGTCCATCGCGACAAACGAGAACGTGACCTGACGCCAATCGACGATCGGGCGGAAGCCGCAGCCGGCAGCACCAATCGCCATCCCGGTCAGCGCCGCCTCGGTGATCGGCGTCGCCCGTATCCGCTCGGGCCCAAACTCGCTCAACAGCGGCGGCAGCGCGTCGGTCGACATATAGAAGATTTTCGGATCGCGCCGCATCTCCTCGGCGATCGCCTCGATCGCCGCCTCGTTATAGCTCAGCTCCCGCATCGTCCAGTCCTCGTAAGATGCAAAATTGCCGGGGCGCTGTGCCATGCGGCACGCTTCCCCGACAAAATTTTGCACGCCTCCGCGGCGGTTGCGTCGTTTCGAGCAGGCGCATCGGCCATCCCGGGTCGCAACGGCATTCGCATCACGCCGCAAACACGTCGTCGCTCGCCTGCTCGGGCAACGGGAACGGGCTCGCTTCGGCAAAGGCGACCGCCGCCTCGATCGCGGCGGCGACCTCGCGCTCCATGGCAGCCTTGCCGGCCTCGTCGAAATCGCCCTGGTCGCGCAGTTGGCGCTCGAGCCGCGCGATCGGGTCTCGTCGCTGCCACGCCTCGAGCTCCGCCCGGTCGCGGTGGTCGGGCTGCCCGCGGCGCTCGGTATGGGCGCGCCAGCGGTAGGTCTTGCATTCGATCAGGGTCGGGCCCTCGCTCGAGCGCGCGCGCTCGATGGCGCGGTTTGCCGCCTGGTAAACCGCCAAGGCATCGTTGCCGTCAACCACCACCCCGGGGATGCCGTAGCCGGACGCGCGCGCCGCCACATCGGAGAGCGCATGGGTCGCGGCGGCCGCCGTATTCGCCGCATACATGTTGTTCTCGCACACATAGAGCATCGGCAATTTCCAGGTCGCGGCGATGTTGAGGCATTCGTGGAACGGCCCGGCATTCGAGGCGCCGTCGCCGAAAAACGAGACCGCGACCCCGCCCTTGCCCTCCAGCTTCGCGGCGAGGCCCGCACCGGTCACGATCGCGATGCCGCCGGCGACGATGCCGTTGGCGCCGAGCATGCCGATGGCGAAATCGGCGATGTGCATTGAGCCGCCCTTGCCCTTGCAATAGCCGGTCTGCCGGCCGTAGAGCTCGGCCATCATCCGGTTCAAATCGGCGCCCTTGGCGATGCAGTGTCCGTGGCCGCGATGCGTCGAGATGATCCGGTCGCGCTGACCGAGCGCGGTGCACACGCCGACCGCAACGGCCTCCTCGCCGATGTACGAGTGCACCACCCCGTAAATCTTGCCGGCCAGATAATCGGCCGAGGCGCGCTCCTCAAAGCGCCGGATTGTCAGCATCCGCCGCAGCATCTCCCGCTGCGCGTCGGGCGGCAGGTTCGGCGACGGGCTTTGCGTCGAAAGGCTCATGGGCGCGATCCCTTTCGGGCGGTCGGACGGTCGGCGGTCGGAGCTGGTGATGATGGGCCAGCGCGCGAACGCTGGCAACACCACCTCAGACCTTTCTCAGCTCGCGGCGGCAAGCTTGTCCTGTGTCTTCGTCTCGAAGTCGCTGGTGTCGTGGCGCTCGTGCAGCTGCTGCGAGGGCTCGCCGGAGAGACGGTTGACCATGCGCCCACGCCTGACCGCCGGCCGCTCCAGCATCATGTCGGCCCAGCGCACGCACGTTCTTGTATTCGTGCGCCGCGAGGAACTCGGCTCCCCCATATTGGTCGAACTTCACCAGCCCGCCATACCACGGGAAGATGGCGATATCGGCGATCGTGTAGTCGGGGCCGGCGACGTACTTGCTTTCGCCGAGCCGGCGGTCGAGCACGTCGAGCAGCCGCTTCGTCTCCATCGCGAACCGGTCGATCGCGTACTCGATCTTGACCGGCGCATAGGCATAAAAATGGCCGAAGCCGCCGCCGACATAGGGCGTGCTACCCATCTGCCAGAACAGCCACGACAGGCATTCCGCGCGCGCGCCGGCTTCGGTCGGCAGAAACTCACCGAACTTCTCGGCCAGGTGCATCAGGATCGCACCGGTCTCAAAGACCCGGATCGGCTTCGGGCCGCTGCGATCTAAGAGCGCCGGGATCTTCGAGTTCGGGTTGATCGCGACAAAGCCGCTGCCGAACTGATCGCCGTCGCCGATCTTGATCAGCCAGGCGTCGTACTCCGCGCCCTTGTGGCCCCGGGCCAGCAGCTCTTCGAGCATGATCGTGACCTTGACGCCGTTCGGCGTGCCGAGCGAGTAGAGCTGCAACGGGTGGCGGCCGACCGGCAGCTCCTTCTCATATTGGGCGCCCGCCGTCGGGCGATTGATGTTGGCAAACCGGCCAAGCGCCGGCTTGGCGACCCAGACCTTGGGGGGCGTATAATCGGTCGTGTCGGTCATTCCAGAGGCTCCAGATAGCTGAAGGGTGCATGCGGAGATATCCGCAACCGGTCCATCCTACACGATGCCGCGGGCTTGGGGCACCCGCCGCACCGACCCCGGGAGACTGCTGTTCTCCCGGCGATGCGACACTAGCGGTGCCGAGGCTTCGCGGTCGCGGTGCCGGGCGGGGACGCGCCGAGCTGGGACGCGCCGGGCGCCGGGATTGCGTCGTTTGCGCCGGAATAGAACAGCCTTGGCGTGCTTCGCCTATTCGGGCTAGAAGGCGATCTGCGGCGTCTTGGCCCTGCCGGCCGATCTCGGGGCAGGCGGGCCGAGCCGGTCGGCAAGGCAGAAAATTGGCGGAGGACGCGAATGTCGCGGCATCGGGTGCGAAGAAACCGGCGCGGATCGCTCGGCGCGGCCCTGGCGGCGCTGGCAGGATTGCTGTTGAGTTCGGCGGCGGCGCTGGCCGCCTCGGCGGCGCCCTCCGGCAAGCCGATCACGATCGGCTTCAGCATGGCCTTGACCGGCGGGCTCGCGGTCAACGGCACCTCGGCGCTGCTGGCCATGCAGATCTGGGCCGACGACATCAACAAAAAGGGCGGCCTCTTGGGCCGGCCGGTCAAGCTCGACTACTACGACGACCAAAGCAATCCGGCGCTGGTTCCCGGCATCTATACGAAGATCCTCGATGTCGACAAGGCAGATTTGGTAGTTTCCGGCTATGCTACCAATATCGCCGCACCGGCGATGCCGGTAGTGATTGCCCACAACATGACCTTTATCGGGCTGTTCGCGCTCGACATCAACAAGGAGTTCCAATACCCGAAATACTTCTCGATGCTGCCGGTCGGCCCCGACCCGCGGCCGGCGATCTCGGAGGGCTTTTTCGCCATCGTCAAGGCCGAGCAGCAGAAGCTCGGGCTGAAGACGATCGCGCTCGCGGTCGATGACGGCGAGGCCACCCGCAACGCCGCCGACGGCACCCGGGTCAACCTCAAAAAGCTCGGGCTCAAGGTGGTCTACGACCGCACCTACCCGCCCGACACCACCGATTTCAGCCCGATCATCCGCGCCATCCAGGCGGCGAGCCCGGACATCGTCTACATCTCGTCCTACCCGTCGGACAGCGTCGGCATCATCCGGAGCGTCCACGAACTGGGCCTCGACACCAAGATCTTCGGCGGCAATTTCACCGGGCCGCAGAGCACCTCGATCAAGACCTCGCTCGGGCCGATGCTGAACGGCATCATCACCTTCGACTGGTGGCTGCCGTCGCCGGCGCTGCGCTTCCCCGGGGTCATGGAGTTCCTCGCCGAATACCAGAAGCGCGCGCAGGGCAAGGGCGTCGACCCGCTCGGCTATTATCTGGCACCCTGGGCCTATGCCGACCTGCAGGTGCTGGGCGACGCGGTCGCGGGCAGCGGCGGCCTCGACCAGGACAAGATCGCCCAATGGATGCGCAGCCACACCTTCAAGACCGTGGTCGGCGACGTGACCTTCGGCAAGAACGGCGAATGGGCGAAGCCCAGGATCATGACCGTGCAGTTCCAGAACATCACCAGCACCAATGTCGAGGATTTCCGCGGCGGCAAGGGCGAGACCGTGCTGTGGCCCGAACAATACAAAACCGGCGACCCGATATTGCCGTACTCGAAGATCACGCATTGAATTGCGCGAGCGGGCGCAGCGGCCCGCGAGCGGCTGGCCCGCCTCGAAGGGCGGCGGGGCCGCCTTGACCTGCGCAGAAGCCGGAGTCGCCGCGCATTACGGCGTTACAACTGTAACACTGTCGGTCGACCTAATTCCCAGGTAGTCGGCGGTTGCCCGCCTAGAAAAGGTTAACGTCTCCAATCGACCAATGTTGAATCTACTTGAATATGCTGAAATTACGCGTATCGATCGCGTGGTCACGCCCACCGGGGTGGGATCTGGCAGCTCGGGCACCCATTCAACGGTTCGGTTTCATGAACTTTCAATGCTTTCGTCTCGCCGGAATGATCGCCGGGCTTGTGATCGCCGTCACAACGGTCTTCGACCCTGCAGCCCAGGCGGGGACCACGTTTCTGATCCCGGGCATCACCATGACGGACGGCTTTGCCGGCGCCCTCTGCTTGCCTTGTCCGGAGAATTGTACGGTTCCCTCGCTCAACGCAGGGATTATTCCGTATTTACGCAGCTCAAACTATCCAATTCCGACATCTGTCGATTTCACGATCTACAAGGCAGGGAGAGCAGTATTTAAGATAGATAGCGTATTCAATTTTTTATATAATTCTGGCTTCTCTCAAGCGGAAGACGGAAACTATTTCGTCGATTTGCAGACTGTGGCTAACGGTTTATCCCCTACATTCCTAGGAGTAACAGTTGAAAATTCTTTAGCCGGCGCCGATTTTGCTGACACGTCGGGATTGATGTCTGGTTTGGTCTTGCCGCACGGATACTTTACCGAAACACTATCTCCGGTAGTCGAAATTTCATCGACGCCAGAACCGGCCACCCTGCTGCTGCTCGGCACTGCTCTCGCCGGCTTGGCTGGAATCGGTGCGCGGCGGGTGCGTCGTTCGCAGCGGTTAAAGTCAACCAGCGAAATCGTGCCGAGTTAGTGGTCCGGTTCGGTTCACAAGGACATCATCGTTACAATGCCGGGCGGCGTGGGCGGAGCAGGAATGGCGGGGGGTGGTCGGGCTGGGTGGTGACGATGGCTCGCGGAGTGACCGGGAGGTCGTCGGCGCGCTCGATGCGGAACGATTGGATCAGGGTGGCGAGGACCAGGGTGGCCTCGGTCAGCGCGAACTGGGCGCCGATGCACACCCGCGGGCCGATGCCGAACGGCAGATAGGCGTAACGGCTGGGCGGCGCCGCGTCGGGCAGGAATCGCTCGGGGTCGAAGCGGTCGGGCTCGCTCCATAACAGGCGATGGCGGTGCAGCACCCATGGGGCGATCAAGACCACGGTACGCGCCGCGATCGGGATGCCGCCGGCGGTTTCGGCGGCGAGCGCCTGGCGCGCCAGGGTGAAGGCCGGCGGATAGAGCCGCAATGCCTCGTGCACGACGGCGCGGGTGTAGGTGAGCCTCGGCAATGATTGGGCGGCATGGCCGGGGCCGAGATCGAGCGGGGCGGCCTCGGCGGCAAGCCGCCCCTGGATTTCAGGTGCCCCGGCCAACAGATAGAGAGACCAGAACAAGGCGACCGCGGTCGTCTCGTGGCCGGCGACGATCATCGTCGCGACCTGATCGGCGAGCCGGTCGGGCGGGAAGAGCGCGCCGGTCTCCGGGTCGCGCGCGCTCGACATCAGATCGAACAGGTCGCGCGGGGCGCCGGCCGCATCCCCTCGGCCGAAACCTGGTCGCGGCGGGCGGCGATGATCCGCCGGATCAGCCGCATCCAATGGCGGCGAAAGCGCCAGCGCAACGCGTCGCGCGGGCTCGGGATCGACGGCGGCAGCATGAAGTCGAGCAAACTCGGCCGGCCGAGCCGCGCGGCGTAGGCCTTGATCAGCCCGCGCAGCTCCGGGCCGTAGCGCTCCATCTCGAGCGAAAACATCGAGGCGCCGGCGATCTCCAGCGCCAGAAACTGCATCGCCGCCAGGAGATCGACCGGGGCGGCCGAGGCCGCCTTGAGCGATGCCGTGGCGGCGGCGGCGGCGCGGGCAACGTGCCCGGCCAGGATCGGCATCGTGCGCGGGGCAAAGGCCGGTGCCAAGGTGCGGCGCTGATGCCGCCAATCCTCGCCCCGGGAGAGCAGCAGGCCGCGGCCCAACAGCGGACGCAGGATGCGGATGCCGGCGGCGGTGCGCCGGTAATTCTCGGGATTGTCGACCAGGATGTGCTGGATCGCGGCCGGCCGGCTGACGATGATCTGGCGGCGGCCGAAGACTTTGCGGAAGACGACTTCCTCCTCGAAAGCCTGCGGCGGAAAAATGCCGATCGCGTTGTCGCGCAAGGAGCGGGTAAAGCCGCGCGACGAGGAGGCGTCAGCTGGAACGGGCGACGGCGCCGCGGCGAGAGGCTTGGTTTCGCTCACATCACCACCCTGATTCCAGCGATCGCTCGGGTCTAGAAATCGGCATCGCGCCGGCTCGTTCCAACTCTTTCGACCACAGCGGGCGTGATGCCGCGGCGGCGGGCGCGCAGCAGCGGCAGCAACAGCAACGATAGGAGGATCAACAGGCCGAGCCAGCGCCAGGCGTCGTCGAAGGCGGCGACCAGCCCGGCGCGCTCGACCAGCGGGGCGGCAAAGTCGCGGGTGGCCTGGTCGACGGGGCCGAGCGGCACCCCGATAAAGCGCGCTGTCGGCAGGCCGACGAGGCGGGCCGCCGCCGGATCGCCGGCCTGCAGGCGCTTGACCAAGGCCGCGACATGGGCGGGGGCGCGCTGTTCGAGGATCGTGTCGATCGCGGCAAGCCCGATCGCGCCGCCGAGGTTGCGCATCAGGTTGAAGAGGCCGCTGGCGTTGGCCACCTTTCCGGGCTCGAAGCCGCCCAAGGCCAGTGCGGTAGTCGGCAGCAGGCACAGCATGACCGCGGCACCGCGCGCCAGCTGCTGCCAGAACAGCCCCCAGAAGTCGGTCGCGTAGGTCATGAAGCCGTTGCCGAGCCAGCCGAGCGCCAGCAGCGCATATCCGGCGACGATCAGGAGCCGCGGGTCGAGGCGGCGTTCGAGCATCGTCGCCACCGGCGCCATCGCCAGCTGGGCCGCACCGGTCACCATCATGATCTCGCCGATCGGCAAGGCGTCGTAATTGCCCACCAGGCCGAGGAACACGGGGAGCAGGTAGGTCGCGCCATAGAGCCCGATGCCGAGGACAAAGCTGAACCAGCAGGCGATCGCGAAATTGCGGTCGCGAAAGGCGGCGAGGTCGATCAGCGGGGTCGGATGGCTGAGCGAGCGCCGGATCAGGCCGGCGCCGCTGGCCAGGCAAAGTGCCGCCAGCAGCAGCATCAGGACGCTGTCCCAGCCGCGCCGCGGCGCCTCCTTCAGGAGGAGCTCGAGGCCGGCCAGAAAGATCGCCAGCAGCGGCAGCGCCCAGAGATCGACCGGGCCGCCGAGGCGATGGTCGGCGCGATCGCGATCGACGGCCCAGGCAACCACGAAAGCCACGACGATGCCGGGCGGCACGTTGATCAGAAACAGCCAGTGCCAGGAGAACCGGTCGGTGATAAAGCCGCCGATGGCCGGCCCGAGCGCCGGCGCCAGCATCGCCAGCAAACCCGCGACCAGGGTCGCGCGGTTGCGCGCCGCCCGTTCGAACATCAGGAAGATCGCGGAAAACACCAGCGGGATCAGCGCGCCGCCGCAAAACCCCTGGACCACCCGCGCCGGGATCAGCTCCCAGAAGCCGGTAGCGCCGGCGCAGGCGAGGCTCGCCGCGGTAAAGCCGCCGACGCACAGGACAAAGGCGCCGCGGGTCGACAGCAGCCGGGTCAGCCAGCCGCTCAGCGGGATCGCCACGATCTCGGCCATCAGATAGGCGGTCTGCACCCAGCTCAACTGGTCGAGCGGGATGCCGAGCCCGGACTGGATCTCGGGCAACGAGCTGGCGACGATCTGAATGTCGAGGATCGCCATGAACATGCCGACGGCCATCGCGACAAAGCCGACCCAGGTCTTGGCGGCACCAGCGGGACGGCGGGCGGCGGCGATGTCCGCCTCGGGCGTCATAATTTGCGGCGCGGGGCCAGCACCCGCTCCTCGATGGCGATGCGGCGGACGACCAGCACGAGGTTCAGCACCGAAAACAGGATGGCGACCGCGACCGCGCCGAAAGCCAGCGGCAGCACCGCTAGCTCGGCGGCGACCACCAGATAATTCGGATGGCGCAGCCAGCGATAGGGGCCGGTCCTGACCAGCGGCGCGCCGGGCAGGGTGAGGATGCGCGTCGTCCACCATCGCCCGAGGCTGAGGACAATCCACACCCGGCCAAGCTGAAGCAGCGCGAACAATCCGAGCAACGGCCAATTGGGGCGGGTCGCGGCCGGCACCGCCAGGGCCAGGCTGACGAGCCAAAGCGCGTGCAACAACACGAACAGCTTATAGCCGGCCGCATCGGCCTCGACCGCGCCGAGCCGGCGCAGCCGCGCGGTGTTGGCGGCCGCCCAGGCGAGCTCGAGGAGACGCTGCGCGACGACGAGGCAGATGGTCCAGTAAAGCGCCGTCACCGGTTATCGAGCACCAGGAAGCCAGCGGTGAAGCCGGGCCCGAGCGCGTTCATAAGCGCCAGCCGCCACGGCTGGGCCGTGGCCAACATGCGCTCGAGCACGAACATCACGGTGACGGCCGACATGTTGCCATAGTCGCGCAGCACCGCGCGGGCTAACGAGAGCGCTCCCGCACCGATGCCGAAGGCGGCTTCGAGTGCCGCGATCACCTTGGCGCCGCCGGGGTGGCAGACAAACCGGTCGATATCGCCGAGCGCGAGCCCGTACCGGCCGAGAAACTCGTCGAGGGCCAGGCGAAAGCGGGTCGCCACCAGCTGCGGGATGTCGCGGGAGAAGATGGCGCTGAGCCCGTCATCGGCGACTTCCCAGCCCATCACCCCGAGCGTGCCGGGCCAGGTGTGCTCGCCCATGGCGACGATCGCCGGGCCGTCCGCCCGGGTCGACAGTAGCGCGCCGGCGGCGCCGTCGCCGAACAAGGCGGTGGCGACGATGTTGCTCTTGGCGAAATCGTCGCGGCGAAACGACAGGGCGCACAATTCCACGACCAGAAACAGCACGGTCTCGCCCGGGGCGGCCGTCGCCTGGGCGGCGGCGCGGCTGAGGCCGACAACCCCGCCGGCGCAGCCGAGCCCGAAGATCGGCAGCCGCCGGACATCGGCGCGCAGCCCCATCCGCTCGATCAACAGCGCGTCGAGGCTCGGCGTGGCGATGCCGGTGGTCGACACCACGACGACCGCGTCAATCTGGTCGCGGGCGAGGCCGGCGCGGTCGAGCAATTGGATCGTCGTGGTTTCGAGCAGGTCGAGCGCGCTCTCGAGATAGATCCGGTTGCGCTCGGTCCAGCCGTGCGGCCGGTCGTACCACTCGATCGGCACGCAGGAATAGCGGGTCTTGATGCCGGTATTGGTGAACACCGGCAACAGCCGATCGAGCGCGTCGGCCGCGCCGAACAGCCGCCGGACCCGCTCGATCACCGCGTCCTGGTCGAGCGGATAGGGCGGTACCGCGGTGGCGACGGCGAGGAGGCGCGGGGCTGCTGGCATGGACGGGGTTTCCTTGCTGCGCGGAAGCGTCCGCGGGCGCCCCAATATGACAGCACGCGGTCCGCCGGTATCCCTTTGCGCACGCCGAGCCGAAAGTGCTCACGCCAGGGCTCCGCCCAATTCCACAAAGCGCCTGCGAAACACTCACTGGGTCGCTAGGTAGGCGGTGACTTCGTTGATCTGCGGTGCGGTAAGATTTTTCGAGTTCTGATGCATGATCACATTAGCCCGCGCATTCGACGCGAACGCTTCCAGCTGCCGGGCGAGATAGGCCCGATGCTGTCCCGCCAGCCGCGGGATCGGACCGTTGCCCTGCGCCTTGTCGCCGTGACAGGCCCTGCATGCGGGCACGCTCTGGGACGGTATGCCCTCGGTGAATATCTTTCTGCCCGCCGCGATTTCCGGCGAAGCGCCGGGTACGCCGGCGACCGGCGTCTGGGCCGAATAATAGGCGGCGATCGCCATGATGGTCGGATCGCTGAGCCGCGCGGCCATGCCCCACATGTAGGTCTTGGCGTGCGGATCGGCCCGGGTGTGATCGCGAAACGCCTCGAGCTGGGCGATCAGATAGTCCTTTTGCTGCCCGGCCAGCCGCGGAAAGGTCGATGAGATGCTGCGCCCCTCGGGGCCGTGGCACGACGAGCAAACATGCACCGTGCCGGCTACCACCGAGTTGGTACTTTCGCTTCTGGTGGCCGTGGCGTTACACGCGCCAAGCGCAAGCGCCGCGAGCAAGAGGACGGCAATCGGCATCCTTCTGCGATAGCGCCGGCTGCGATAACGCCGGCGATTGGCGCTCGGGCCTCGATCCCGAGCCTCGGCGCGAACCATCTCTGCCTCCACGCGAGCCCCCGTTTTCCGTGGTCTGCTTGCCCAGATCAGAACGCAAACCAGGTGAAAGCAAACAGTGTGTCGTTGTCGCTGGCATTGCGCCCGGCGCCGTCGTAATTGCTGCTGGCGCCGTCAAACTGGTTGTAATGCACGAATTGCAATCCGAGTTTCATATTGAGCCACGGCCAGAAGGACGGGCCGTCGTAATTGAATGGAATGTAATCGAGCTCGGCGGTAAAACCGCTGGAGTTTGGGCTATTATTTGCCGAGACGCTGCTATAGAGTAGCGAGTCGCTAGTGCCATTGATATGAAAATAACCGATCGTAAAGCCGACTGTCTGGTCATAGAAATAGGTGGCCTTTATCGTCGCGCTATCCAGATGATTGTAGGAATTGGTCGAAAGTCCGAGCGCCTGGCTGCCGGCCATGTCCTGGTATTCCCTGATATAGCGGGCTTGCAGCGAAATGCTGTCGCGCGCGCCGAGGAATTGGTACTGGGTGTCGATGCCGACATCGGTCAAATGGTCGGTGCCGCTGCCGCCGATACGGTTGGGGATCAGCGAAGCCGCCATCCCAAAGGTGCCGAATTCCCATGTGTTCTGTCCCCAGGCCGGCTCGATGGCGAGCCGCCACGACGGCGCCAGACCGCTGATCGCACTGGTCCCGTCGGGGTTGATGCCGAGCGCGCTTAAAGTCGACGGCCCCAGAGTTTGGTAGGCGCCGATTTCGGCGTAGACCAGCCGGTTCCAGTAGACATAGGGGTTGAGCCCGGCAACCTGTTGGGCGAGGCCGCCTTCGATCAACGGATGCGCAACCGGCGTCGGCGCCAGTTCGGACGAGACATAGGGAAAGCTCCAGGCCGGCGTCGAATTCCAGACATCATTGACCGTCGGATTGTTGTTGAGACTGGCCCCGAACAGCGTCTCGTGACCCAGCAACTCGGCCACCTTGGCGAGCCGGATGTCGGTATTGTCCCAGTTGAAGTTGCGCGTGACCTGGTCGTAGGTCCCTTGGATGAAGGCGCCGAGGTTCTCGGCGATCTTGCCGCCGAAGAAAAGGCTTCCCGTGAAGCCGATATTGTTGTTCGGGCCGAAATACTGTGCCGCGCCGCCCGGCTGACCGGTAGCGGTGTGGGTGAAGGAGGGGATCGCCATCGCGGCGAAGGGTGGCAGGTTCGAGGTGCCGCCGGTAAAGGTGTAGCCGTTGAGTTTGAACAGCCGACCGTAAGGCGTAAGCTCCGGAAAGCCGTCGTGGCAGGCCGCGCATTGCTGCCCGGTTTGGCGGGCGTAGCTCGGAAGGGCCTCGACCGGCTTGGCGGCGATAATGCATATTGCGGCGATCCCCGGCGCCAGCAGCACGGCGAGTGCGATGGCGGCGACGTAGCGGCCCTGCGACCTTGCTTTCGGTGCGCGCTTGGTTCTGAACAATCCTGCCTCCCCGCCCCGTGGCACGCAATCAGCCGCTGCGGCGGCCGGCGGCCCGGACGGCCGCCTGCCCTTGCAACACTGCCGTAACGGCCCGCAGACCGGAGCGAGCGTACCCGCGAAAACATCTCAGGGTCTTTGATATACATCAATCGCAGGTTATGGAGAACCGACGATACTGGAGGTCTTCCCACCCCGGCGGTCGCATGCCGGACGGCGCGGCGGCAGCGCGGTCGCGGCCAACTTCTCGATGGAGAAATCATGCAGGAACATCCGAAATTCCGATCAGTGCGGCTTTCTCGCCGTTCCCTCTTGCGCAATGCAACATTCGCCGCGGGTGGGGCTACCGTCCTCGGTTCGGCGGCGATCGTCACCCGCGCGAACGCGGCTGACACCAAGGTGGCGCAGAAGGCCGTTGCCTACCAAGACACGCCAAAGGGACCGCAGCGCTGCGATAATTGCACCTATTTCGAGCCGCCCTCTTCGTGCAAGGTCGTCGCCGGCGTGATCAGCCCGTCCGGCTGGTGCCAGCTCTACGCAAAGAAGCCGACAGCGGGATAACGTCTGCGCCGCACCCCGATCCAGAGCCGCCCGCCGAGGCGGCGCAACCTCCCCGCGAGAATGTCCGGCGGGCGTAAACAGCCCGTAGCGGCCCGGCTGCCATGACGTCCTTGAGGCGACGCCGATCACCGGGCATGCTGGGCGGCGGCGTCAGCGAGCACGCGCTGCCGAGCGGAGAGCAACGGGAGAGGGATCGATGAACGGCGCGGAAAGCCTGGTGCGCACCCTGGTCGGCGGCGGGGTCGATGTGTGCTTCGCCAACCCCGGCACCTCAGAAATGCATTTTGTCGCCGCCCTCGACCGGGTCGACGGCATGCGCTGCGTCCTGGGGCTGTTCGAGGGGGTGGTCACCGGTGCCGCCGACGGCTACGCCCGGATGAGCGAAAAGCCGGCCGCGACCCTCCTCCATCTCGGCCCCGGCCTCGCCAACGGGCTCGCCAACATTCACAACGCCAACAAGGCGTCCTCGCCGATGGTCAACATCGTCGGCGACCACGCGACCTATCATCGCAAATACGATGCGCCCTTGACCTCGGACATCGAAGGGCTGGCGCGGCCTTCCTCGCACTGGGTCAAGACGTCGCCCAGCGCCAAATCGATCGCCGCCGACGGTGCCGCCGCGATCGCCGCCGCGCGGCTACCGCCGGGCCGGATCGCCACCCTGATCCTGCCGGCCGATACCGCCTGGAACGAGGGCTCCGGCCCGGCCGAGGTGCCGCCGCCGACCGCCCTCAACCCGGTGGCGCCGGAGGCGGTGGCCGAAGCGGCGCAAGCGTTGCGCTCGGGCGAGCCGTGCCTGCTGCTGGTGACCGGCCGCGCGCTGCGGCAAGAGGGGCTCGATCTCGCCGGCCGCATCGCCGCCAGGACCGGAGCCCGGCTGATCGCCCAGGGCTCGAACGCGCGCACCCAGCGCGGGCGGGGCCGGGTCTTTGTCGAGCGGGTGCCGTATGTCGTCGATCAGGCGGTCAAGGTGCTGGCCGGGACCAAGCACATCATCCTGGTCGGGGCGAAGATGCCGGTGGCATTCTTCGCCTATCCCGACAAGCCGAGCCTGCTGGCCCCGCGCGAGGCGCAGGGCCATGTGCTGGCCCGGCCCGAGGAAGATCTGATCGGCGCGCTCGAGGCGCTGGCCGAGGAGCTGGGCGCCCGCGCCGCCCCAGCGCCGGTGGTCAACGACCCGCCGCCGGCGATGGCCAGCGGCAAGATCACCCCGGAAGCGCTCGGCGCCTCGCTCGGCGCGCTGCTGCCGGAGAACGCGATCGTCGTCGACGAGGCGGTGACCACCGGGCGCGGCTTTTTCGCGCCGACCCGCTCGGCCCGGCCGCATGACTGGCTCTCCAACATGGGCGGCTCGATCGGCATGGGCATGCCGCTGGCGACCGGAGCCGCGATCGCCTGCCCGGACCGCAAGGTCATCACCCTCGAAGGCGACGGCAGCGCGATGTACACGCTGCAATCATTGTGGACCCAGGCGCGCGAGGGGCTCGACGTCACCACCCTGCTATTCGCCAACCGCAGCTACGCGATCCTCAAGGGCGAACTGGCCAATGTCGGCGCCGGCAACCCCGGCCGCAAGGCGCTCGACATGCTCGACCTCGGCCAGCCGGACCTCGATTTTGTTAGCCTTGCCCGGGGCATGGGCGTGCCCGGCGCACGGGTCGCGACGATGGAGGAGTTCAACCGGCCGCCTCGCCGAGGGGATCGCCGCACCCGGCCCCTATCTGATCGAGATTGGGCTGTGAGCTGATGCCAGACCGAAATCGCGACCAGCGACGGCTTCGTCGGCCGGCGACGAAGCCACGATCCAACAGACCTTACTCGAACATTTGGCGAAATCAGACAGACGAGGAGGAACATCCGATGCAGAGCAATGGGGCGAACCGCCGGGCGTCGTACATCTATCTGGGGCTGGCCGGCGAAACCGGGCATGGCCGGGTCGTCGATTCGGGCCTCTTGCGCATGACCGATGGCGGCGAATGGGAGGCGCTGCAGCGCGGCCTGCCCGAAGCGCCGGCGGTGCGCGCGCTCGCGGTGCATCCGCAGAAGCCCGAGATCGTCTATGCCGGGACCCAATCCGGCCCCTATCGCAGCGCCGACCGCGGCGACCATTGGGAAAAGGTCAATGTGCCCGATCACGGGCTGCCGGTGTGGTCGGTGCTGTTCCATCCGCACGATCCCGATGTGATCCTCGTTGGCTACGAGAATTGCGAGATCTACCGCAGCGACGACGCCGGCGAGCGCTGGACCCGGCTGCCGGTCGAGCGTGCGCTTTCCGGAGATCACCACCGCACCCGGCGCCAACCCGGCGAAGCGCGTTCTGATGATGGACGCCAGTACCGGCGAGCCCGACCAGATCTACGCCGCGATCGAGGTCGGCGGCACCTTGCGCTCGACCGATGGCGGCGAACACTGGGAAAATCTGAGCCACGGCCAATATCTGAACGACGACGCGGTCGACATGCACGGCGTGCTGGCGAGCCGCTGGCGGCCCGGCACTGTCTTCGGCATCGGCCGCGCCGGCATGTTTTCGAGCAGCGATCGCGGCGATCACTGGCGGCATGTGCCATTGGAGCCGCTCAACGCCAAGGGCCAGATCTATTGCCGCGACATCCGCGAGGTGCCGGGCAATCCGCGCAAATTATGGGTTGCCGCCGGCGGCGGGTTTCAGAGCGACAAGGGCGTGCTGCTGCACAGCCCCGATGGCGGCGAAAGCTGGTCGCGCGTTGATATCGGCGTCGCGCCGCCGCACACGATGTTCGCGCTGGCCTTCGACGAGCGGCAGCCGGCGCACATGTGGCCGAACAATGGAACCAGCGTTCATCTTGGCCGTGATCTGAAACAATTGGAGCCGTCGGAGAGCTCGTAGACCCCGCCTCCATCTACCGCCCGGCTTGGCAGCCAGATCTGGCCCTCGCGCGCGGCTAGAAACCGCCCGTAGTCTCGTCTTGGCCGGGCTTGTCCCGGCCATCCACGTCTCCCGAGCGCAACGGTCAAGGCGTGGATGCCCGGCCGACGGCCGATGACTGAGAGATGCCGAATTGAGAGACTGACGCGAGCAGAGAGGCGCATGCCACCCGGCCGGAGCTGACCGGGTATCAGCAATGGCGGGTCGGCGACCTGATCCTGTGGGACAATCGCTGCGTCATGCACCGCCGCGACGAGTTCGACCCGGCGAGCCGGCGGCTGATGCACCGTTCGCAGATCAAGGGCGAACGGTCGTTCTGAGCGCCGCCGGCCGCGCCGGAACGGCGCCCCGCTGAGCCCGTTTCCGCCTCGAATGTTGCGGAGCCTGCGATGCTTGAAATCCAGCCCGATCGCCTCGCCGCCGCCGACGTCGCGCCGGGCCGTGCCGAGGTGTTGGCCCGGACCTATCGGGGCCTCAGCCGATCGTTGGGCATTCCGATCTCCGGCCGGGCGGATTGCGGCATCGGCCCGGCCCCGGCCAAAGTCGCCCATCCGCTGCTGCTGCGCACCTTGGAGGCCGACCCCTCGGCCGCCGCACTGCTGCCGGTGGCGCCGGTGCCGATCGCGCTCGGCCTCGCCGAGCATGCGCCGTTTTTTCTGAGCCGCGCCGGTCTGCTGCTGCTGCCGCCGGCCTTGCTCGGCGCCAGCGGGGCGCTCGGCGCCGCCGCGCGCTGGGGGTTCGAGGCGGCAATTCTGCTCTCGGGGCCGCCGCTGCCGCCCGATCGGCTGACGGCGGCGCTCGCCGCGGCCTTGCGCCATGGTGCCGCATTGGTCGGTCAGCTGGGCGAGGTCGAGCGGGCATTGCTCGGCGACCTGCTGCCGCCGCCGGTCGCCGCGGCGGTCGCCGATGGCGCCGGCTTGGCGTTGACCGCGGAGCTGCTGGCCTGGCAGGCCTCGCGCGTCGAAGGCCTGGCCGTGCCGCGGCCGGCGCCGCCGACCCCGAACGAGCCCGACACCGGCGGCGAATTGGCGCTGCCGCTCGAACACATCCTGGTGGCCGGCGGCGACAGCCGGCTCGTCCTCGATCGCCGCACCGGGCTCAACCGATACGGCACGGTGGCGCGGCCGCGGCCGGAGGCGGTGCATTTTTCCTCGTCGACCGCCTCGAGCGTCAGCGATTACGGGTTCATGCTCGCCGATCTGCTGCGGCGCGAGCTGGTGCGGGCGGCGGTCCATGATCGGGTCGCCGTCGATGAATTGCGCCGGCGGACAACCGACGCGGTGAGCGGCCAACTCGCGGCGCTGATCGGCATCGGCCCGACCGAAGCCGATTTGGTGCTGACCCCGTCGGGATCGGATACCGAGCTGTTGGCGGTGATGCTGGCGCTGGCGGCGGCAGACGAGCCGTTGACCAATATCCTGATCGCGCCCGAGGAGACCGGCCGGGCCGTCGCGCTGGCCGGTGCCGGCCGCTATTTCGACGACATCGCCGGCTCGGGCGCGCCGGTGCGCAAGGGCGAGGCGGCATGGCCCGGCCGTGCCATCGAGGTGATGCAGGTGGCGATCCGCGCCGCCGACGGCCGGCCGCGCCCAAACGAGGCGATCGAGGCCGAATTACGCACCCTCGTTGCCGCCGAACTGGCCCGCGGCCGCCGGGTATTGCTGCACATGCTCGCCTGCTCGAAGACCGGCATCAGCGCGCCCGCGGCGGCCTGCATCGCCGATCTCGCGGCACTCGCGCCCGAGCGCATCGATGTCGTCGTCGACGCCTGCCAGATGCGCACCCCGTTCTCGGAGATCGCCCATTGGATACGGCGCGGCTGGATGGTGCAGATGTCGGGCTCGAAGTTTTTCACCGGGCCGCCATTCTCGGGCGCGCTGAGCGTGCCGCCGCATTTCCGCGCCCGTGCCGGCCGGGTGCGCGATCTATTGGCGGCAGCGCCGGGGGTCGGCCGGCCGGACGACTGGAAGCCGTGGTGGCGCGCCTGCCTGGCGTCGCCCACCGGCTGCGATCCGGCGAGCTTCGGGCTGTTGCTGCGCTGGGTTCCGGCGCTGGCCGAGGCTGATCTGGCCGGCGCGCTGCCGGTGCCGCTGTGCCGCTGGGCTTTCGATCGCTTTCGCGCGCGGCTGGTCGAGCGGCTGGGGCGCAGCCAATGGCTGACCTCGATCGACCCGCCCGACCCGCCGCGGGCGGCCGGTGACGATGTGCCCGCCGATCTCGCCACCCGCTCCATCGTCTGCTTCGGCGTTGCCGTGGCCGATGGGCCCGCCGGCCGCCGCCCGCTCGGCGCACAGGAATGCCAGCGCCTGTTCGAGCTGCTCAATCTCGATCTCAGCGGCGATCTCGGCCCGCTGCGCCCGGCCGAGCGGATCGTCGCCGCGCAGTGCGCTCATATCGGCCAGCCGGTGACGCTCGCCATCGGCGCCGATCGGGGCGAGCTCAGCATCCTGCGGCTGGTGGTCGGCGCGCGCTTTTTTACGATCGTCGGCTATGCCGGCGCCGGCGCGATCGAGGCGGCGCTGGAATCGGAAATTTCCGATGCGATCCGGGCCATTGAGAAGCTCGAATTGCTGGCCATGCGCTGGCCCGAAATCGCCGGCTCGGCGGCGCGCTGACCGGCGGTCCCCGCCGGAGCCCGCCCCACCGCTCAGGCTGCAGCCGCGCTACCGGGGGCAGGGGCTCGCCGCGGCACCCCGATGGCCAGGGGTGTGCGCAGAACAGGCCGCCCCGTGCAACGGCTAAACCTTCAATGGTTGGGCTGCTCGGCTCCATCTGCCTTATTGATAGCCTTTCTTAAACTTTCTCGTTGAATGTCGGCGCAGCTGCTCGGCGCCAGCGCAGTTGCTGCGCGACGCCGCCCGGCCTGCACGCGCGGGGCTGTCCCGCGCCCCCCCTAACGCATCCGCTTCGGCAGCAACCGAACCCTGCCCGGACGATCCGTTGCGGGACTGCTTCGGCGGGAGAGGGACATGGACGATGCCGGCGCGCTGAGACGGAGTGTGCTGCGCGCGGTCGGCTGGGCCGGCGCCACCCGCCTAATCGGTCAGCTGGCCAACTGGACGATGACCCTGGTCACCGTCCGCATCCTCGACCCGAGCGATTACGGGCTGATGGCGATCGCCATGGCCGTCACCAACTTTTTGGGGTCGGTGAGTTCGGTCGGCTTCGCCAATGTGATCGTTCAGAACCGGCGGATCAGCGAGGACGCGCTGCGCAGCGTGTTCGGGCTCGTCTTGATGATCAGCGCGGCCAGCATCGCGCTGATCTGCGGGCTGGCCCCCGCCGCCGCGTGGTTCTACGGCGAGCCCCGCCTCGTCGGCCTGCTGCAGGCCGCGAGCCTATTGTTTGCTGCGACCGCGTTCCAGGCGATCCCGCGCGCGACCCTGGAAAAGCGGCTCGACCTGAAGACCATATCGCGGATCGATCTGGCCTCGAACATCACCGGCGGCGCCGTCGTTCTGTCCCTGGCCTGGCACGGCGCCGGCGTGTGGTCGCTGATCGCCGGCGCATTGTTCGCCGCGATGACGCGGACCATCGGGCTGTGCTGGGCCGCACCCTATTTCCGGCGACCGCGCTTCAGCCTGCGCGGCCTCTCCGAAATCTTGCGTTTCGGCGGCTTGCGCACCGTCGAAAGCCTGCTGTGGACAAGCTATTCGAGCTCCGACGTGTTCATCATCGGCAAGCTGCTCGGCCCGCAAATTCTCGGCGTCTATTCGGTCAGCCGTTATCTTGCGGGACTGCCGTCGGAAAAATTGGCGCTGGTGATCGGCCCGGTGGTCCTCCCCGCTTTCTCGCGAGTGCAGGACGACCGCACCGAGGCCTTGCAATACCTGCGAAAGGCGATGCGGATCCTCGCCCTGTTGTCGCTTCCGGTGTTCTTCGGCATGGCCGCGACTTCGCCCGAACTCGTCACGGTCGCGCTCGGGCCGAGATGGTCGCAGGCGGCAACGCCGCTGGCGATCGTGGCGTTCGGCATGGCCCTGCGGCCGATCGCGGCGCTGCTCCCATCATTCCTGATCGGCCTCGGCGAGTACGTGGCGAGCTTCAAGAACACGCTTTACGCGACAATCCTGTTTCCGGCGGCCTTTATCGCCGGCAGCCATTGGGGGCTCCTGGGCGTATGCGGCGCCTGGCTGGTGGCTTCTCCGCTGCAAATCCTCACCCTGCTGCATCGCGTCGCCTTGGCGACCAAATCGTCGACGGCCGGGCTAATCTTGCCGCTGTTGCCACCGCTCGCCGGGTCGCTCGTCATGTATCTCGCGGTGCGGCTGGTTGCCGGCGTGTTGCCGCCGAGCCTCGGAAACTGGGGCAGCCTATTGTGGCTGGTCGCGATCGGCGTCAGCGTTTATCTGGGTTACGCCGCGTTATTCCTGCGCCCGGTCCTGGCCGAAGTGGTCAACCTGTTCCGGCATTAGCGCGGCCGAGCCTGGCCGCGCCGGCCTTGCGATCGTGCCGGTAAGCGCCCAAAGCCCAAAGCGGGAATGTGAAAGTGTTCGCCCCCGCCTCAGCGGCGCCGTGCCACCAGCACGAACCAGCCGCCATACCACGCGAAGCGGTTGATCCCGAGAATGCCGAGCAGCCGGGTCGGCTCGTTGCGCGCCCACCTGATCCGCCGCCAATAGGCGGCCCAGCTCAGATTTGCGGCGGCCGGGGTCGGCACCCGCACGATGCGCCCGATCTCGAGCAATCCGCCATAGCGCTGCCGGATCTGGTCTTCGGACCGAAAAAATCGGACGTGGCTCTCGTAATCGAAGTTCGGCAGCGAAATTACGCAGCAAGTACCGGATTTCCAACGCTCGACCGCGGTCAAATCGCCGTCGATATGCTCCAACACCTCGCAGCAGACGATGCAATCATAAGGCCGCTCGTAGGCCGACGGCTCGGTCGCGTCGGCGACAAAAAACCCCCCTTGCGGGCTGCGGGAGCGGGCGTTTTCGACCCCGACCGGACTGAAATCGAAACCGTCATAGGAGAGCCCGTCGGCGATCAGCATCTCGGCCAGCGCCCCGCTGCCGCAGCCGACCTCGAGGACCTTATGCACGCCCTGTTGGCGCAGCAGCTCGCGCACTTTGCGATAGAGCGGGTAATACGGGCTTCTGCGCGGCTGCGCCAAATTGCTGTCCGGCCGTGAGTGGAGAGCGTCGTAATAGGGCTGGTCGAATTGCGAGCCGGTCATTCCCGCTCCCGTATCGGCGGTCAAATCGGTGCCGTCCCCGCGCCGCGGGCGACACGCGCCGTCAGGATAGGTAGGGCATCATTAAGAAAATGCGACAACGGGCGCAGATCCGGCATCAGCCTTCGTTGCGATCGGGCTGCTCTGCGCCGATCGACGCCCTGGTCGCCGCTGCGGAGCCGGTGGCGGCGCATCGCTGGGCCCGGTATATCAGGGCCGCAAACCAGGAGACGAGCCATGGGTCTCGCCGTCGCGATCCAGATGGACCCGATCGACACGATCAACATCGATGCCGATTCGACCTTTGCCCTCGCGCTCGAGGCGCAGGCCCGCGGTCACGCGCTGTTCCATTATTTGCCCGATGCGCTGACCCTGCGCGACGGGCGGCTCTATGCTCGCGGGCGCCCGCTCCAGGTGGTCCGCCGCCCCGGCCATCACCACCGCTTCGGCGCCGCTGAGGAGATCGACCTCGCCGGCGTCGACGTGATCCTGATGCGCCAGGACCCGCCGTTTGACATGGCCTACATCACCGCGACCCACCTGCTCGAACTGTTGCCCGCGGATGGGCCGCTCGTCGTCAACGATCCGGCGGCGGTGCGCAATGCGCCGGAGAAACTCTTTGTGCTGCGCTTCCGTGAGCTGATGCCGCCGACCCTCCTAACCCGCGACCGCGACGAGATCCGCGCCTTCTGGAACGAGCACGGCGACATCATCCTGAAGCCGCTGTTCGGTAATGGCGGGGCCGGCGTGTTCCGCTTGCGCGCCGGCGACGAAAACCTGACCGCGCTGCTGGAGATATACGAGCAGATCCAGCGCGAGCCGGTCATGGTGCAGCGCTATCTGCCGGAAATCCGGGCCGGCGACAAACGTATCATCCTCATTGAAGGCGAGGCCGTGGGCGGGGTCCTGCGGGTGCCGGCCGCGGGTGAGGCGCGGGCCAATCTGCATGTCGGCGGGCGTCCGCAGAAGACCGACCTGACCCCGCGCGAACGCGAGATCTGCGCCGCGATCGGACCGACCCTTCGCGCCCAGGGCCTGGTCTTTGTCGGCATCGATGTGATCGGCGACTGGATGACCGAGATCAACGTGACCTCGCCGACCGGAATCCAGGAAATCGCCCGTTTCGACGGGATCGACGTCGCCGCCAAGATCTGGGACGCGATCGAGGCGCGGCTGGCCGAGCGCGCCGACCGCCGCCCGGCCTAGCCCGCAACGGCGTTTTTAGTCGGCGAGCACGGACGCGCTCGGCCGCGCTCGGCCGCGAGGGTGGTCCCGAAGCGAAGATCGAGCACAGATTTGCCACAACCATCAGAGACCATCGGACGCATCAGATGGACCGGGGAAAGGCGGGGCGAGGGAGAAGCGGGGTTGAGCAAATCCGAACCGATGTCCTTCCGGATCAGCATTTGCGGGCTCGACGAGCTCGGCGGCCACGACCGGCGCGCGATCACCCATGTGGTCTCGATTCTCGATCCGGGCTGGCCCGAGCCCGAGGCCCTGCGCGGCTTTGCCATCGACCGCCGGTTGAGGCTGCATTTTCACGATGTGATCGAGCCGCTGCCGGGCTGGACCGCGCCGGAGCGCTGGGATGTCGAGCTGTTGCTGGCTTTTGGCCGCGATCTCGGCATGATCGGCGGCGACGCCGGCATTGACGGCGACGGCGATGGCGATGGTGACGAGCGGAGACACCCTCATCTGCTGGTGCATTGCCATGCCGGGGTGTCGCGTTCGACCGCGGCGGCGATCCTGATCCTGGCGCAGCGCGATCCGGCCCGGCCGGCGCGCCAGGTGGTCGATCAAGTGCTGCGCGTGCGGCCGCGCGCGTGGCCCAATTTGCGGATGATCGAGTTCGGTGACGCAGCGCTCGGGCGCGACGGCGAAATCGTTGCCGCGGTGCTCGGGCTCTACCGGCTGGTGCTCGGTCGCGAGCCGGGCCTCGCCGCGGCGATGATCAAGGGCGGGCGCGGGCGGGAAGTCGCCGCCGCCAGGCACCGCTAGCCAGCAACGCCAGCCGACAGACGCTAAGCCGGGCCGCGTCCCGGGTCGGGCGCCTGCGACACCGCCCCCGGCGGCGCGCTTCCATCGCGCTGATACAAGACTTTCAGCACGACGAACCAGTTGTGGTAGGGGTCGATGACGGTGCCGTCGGGTGTTGCCAGATGGGCGTCGGCGGTTGCCGGGATGTATTTCATCGCCACCGCATTCTCGACATTGCCGCCGATCACATCGAGCTGCCCGGGCTTGATCGCGACGACGATGTCGCAGTGGCCGGGAAAGCGGCCCGCCGGCAATTCGCTGAAGGTCACCGGCCGGCCTCGCCACAGGCAGATCAGATCGCCCAATTGCGGCGCATAGGTCGTGACCGGTTCGGCGACCAGCGCCACTCCGGGATCGTGACGGGCGGCGGCGTCGATGTAGTCGGAATGGGTCTCCGAATAGGGAAAGCTGCTGCCGGCGCCGGCCAGCCGCATCACGTACGAGATGAACGCCGCCGACCACGCGTAATCGCCGTCGACATCGGCCGAGAAGACCCGGCCGTTTTCGTCGTGCTTGCCAGTCCAGCCCGATTGACGCCAGCTCGGATCGAGGCCGAGCCACCAGTAAAGCCCGACCCGCTGCCACAGCCCGTTTTCGCGCTCCTCGTCTTCCGGCAGCGGAATGTTCGGGTAGACCACCGGCTGGCGAAAGGCGCGCCACTCGCCGAGCGCTATCTGAACCGCCGCTTCGCGCGAAAAGGGTTCATAGGGCCAGCGCGCGAAAGGCGGGATATGGGCGTTGAGCGCGGTCATCGGCGTCGCCGTCGGCAGCAGCCCCGGTGCGGCGGGCGGCCTGGCGGCGCAGCCGGCCAGAACCAGTATCGCCGCTAGGGCAACCGGGTGCCGCATCGGATCGCGATCCTGCAAAGGTGCTTGCGCGAGGGGAGCCGGTCGGTCAGGCGGTGGCGTCGCTCTCCGGCTCGGGCGTAGCCGAAGCCTCGCGGCCGGCATCTGGCAAATCGTCCTTGGGGGCGGTTCCGGTCACGGTATGCCGCGGCGGGTCCGACCGCCACAAGCCGATCCCGCCGGTCAGGCCATCGGTATTGGCGACGACCGTCACGTCCTCGGGCAATGCAATGCCGACGTCCTTGGCATTGCCGCCGCCGAGATAAAGATGATCGAACCGCACCACCACGCGCAGGATGCCGATGACCTTGGCGACGCGGCTGTTCCAGGCTTTGCGGCCCTTCCTGCGGCGGGCGGCGTTGCCGATGTATTCGTCATAGGTCTTCTTGCCGCTGATCGGGTGATGGGCGAGTTCAAGGTGCGGCATGACCTCGCCGTCGCGAAAGATCGCGGTGCCGGCGCCGGTCCCCAGGGTCAGCACCATCTCGATCCCCTCGCCCTTGATCGCGCCGAAACCCTGGACGTCGGCATCGTTGAGCACCCGAACCGGCTTGCCCCAGCGTTCGGCCAGCGCCGATTGCAGATCGAAGCCGGCCAGGGCCGCGGTTCCGAGATTGGGTGCCGTTAACACCACGCCGTCGCGCACATAGCCGGGGAAGCCGACCGACACCCGCTCAAAACTGCCGAGCGGCGCCGTCACCTCGTCGATCGCGTGGATCAGCGCCGCCGGGGCCAGCGGTTTCGGTGGGGTCGGCACGCGCTTTCGCTCGGTGATCATCCGTCCGGCCTCGTCGAGCAGCGCGGCCTTGATGCCGGTGCCGCCGATATCGATGGCCAAGGTGCGGGGTTCGCTCATCTCTTCCCTTCCGACCTTCTGACGGCCGAGATGTGACGATAACCTAGCACCAAGCCAGAACCTAGCGCCAAGCCAGCCGCCAGCCTCGAAATCCGAACCCGCGCCGCAACCTGGCGCATTCGGCGAGCCGACGCGGGCGGCCAGGCGCCGAGCGGCAAAGGGCGATGCGGCGGCAGCTCCCCCGGTCTCTCGACTGCCTCCGTGCGCCGACCGATCGGCGTAGCGAAAGCCGATCGCTGCAAAGAAGGGCCCCCGACACGCCGTGTGGCTCAAAGTGTCTCTTGGCTTGCCGGCGGCGATCCTTGCCTTGGCGTCGATTGGGCAATCCGCCTCAGCGGCGGACGAGCACTCGTTCAAGATCTGCAGCGGCTATTACACTCTGCGCGGCCTCGACCTGCAAGCCGACCAGAACCACCATGACCGTTCACGTCGCCGGCGGCGGCACCGCGCGATTTCCGGAGGCCGAGTGCACCTGCCCGGTCGAATCGGCCCAGGCGATCGCCGACGTCGGCGGCGGCAACATGCAAGGGTCGTGCGCGCCGCCGCGGCCAGGCGTCCTCTGGTCGCTCTACCAATGGTCTGAACGGGCAACCTCAGGGGCGAGACCCGATCAGCTCTGCATTGCCTGGGTCACCGCGCCGCCCACGGCGGTGCGCCCGCCATCGACGACGTATTGCGCGCCGGTGATCGAAGCGGCGAGATCCGAGCACAGGAACAGCACGGTGTTGGCGATCTCCTCCGGCGTCACATAGCGCCCGAGCGGGATTGCCGCCTGATAACGGCGGCTGACACTGGCCGGGTCGGACGGGTTCAATTGAGCTTCGAGCGAGTGGATCATCCGGGTGTCGACCGGGCCGGGGCAGACCGCGTTGACCCGAATCCCCTGCCGCGCGACCTCGCCGGCGGCGGTCTTGGTCAGCCCGATCACCGCGTGCTTGGAGGCGACATAGGCCGGCATCCCCGGCGTCGCCACCAGCCCGGCGACCGAGGCGGTGTTGACGATGGCGCCTCGCTGTTGCTGCAGCATGACGGGCAAGACGTGACGCAGGCCAAGAAACACGCCCTTGACGTTGACCGCGATGACCTGGTCGAACGCATCCTCGTCATGTTCGGCGGTGTGCGCCCATTTGCCCTCGATGCCGGCATTGTTGAAAAAGCAGTCGATCGCACCATAGGCATCGAGTGCAGCCTTGACGTAGTCGCGCACCTCGGCCGATCTGGTGACGTCGGCCTTGACGAAGCGCGCCTCGCCGCCCTGCTGGCGGATGATGCCGGCGCTCGCCTCGCCGCC
Organism: uncultured Alphaproteobacteria bacterium; assembly: GCA_963755435.1. Taxonomy (GTDB): domain Bacteria; phylum Pseudomonadota; class Alphaproteobacteria; order ATCC43930; family CGMCC-115725; genus AP-15. The sequence goes on along the minus strand of CAVWJX010000002.1, from coordinate 228,143 downwards.
TTCGGCGTCGCGGTCGACCAGCACGATTTTGGCGCCGCCCCTGGCGAAACCCTGCGCCGCGGCGCGGCCGATGCCGTTGCCGGCGCCGGTGATCAGCGCCACCTTGCCGGTAAAATCGAGCTCCATGACGTTCCTCCCGCGTTTCCCTCGTCGTTCCCGCGCAGGCGAGAACCCAGCGCCTTGCCCCTCTGGCTTGAACCAGGGGGGCCACCGGCAAGCCTAGCATCCCTGGACCCCCGTTTTCGAGCCTGTGTGAAGATCAGAAGATTCCGGGGCGCGGGCGCAGCTGACGAACCCGCAACCCATCAACACCGGAGGGCGAACATATGGCAAGGCAGCTATGCCCAAATTCCGCGCGCGGCGCTTCGGGCCGCTCCGGAAAAACGCGCAACTCGACGCAATCAGTTTCCGCACACGCTACGCGGCGGCGGCGACGTTATTTTAAGTCGGAAGGCAGCCTTGGTTTAGGCCGCCTCAGTCCTTGCGTCCGATCAACCGGGCCCAGCCTTCGAGCGCCGCCATCAGGTCGCGAATGAAGCCGCGAGCCGCCTCGTCGGTGAGCCGGCCGGCGGCGTCGAACTTGGTATGGGCCTGGCCGATCAGCACTTCGGGCTTGTTCAGAGGGTGCATGTTGAGAAAGACGCAGCAGCGGCGCAGATCGTATTGCGCGCGGGCCGTGCCGGCCATTCCGGCGCCGGCGCCCATGATCGCCACCGGCTTTCCGAAAAAGGGCTGATCGGGCGGCCGCGAGGCCCAGTCGATCGCGTTTTTCAGCACGCCCGGGATCGAGTAATTGTATTCGGGGGTGACGAACAATAGCGCGTCGGCGGCGGCGATCCGGCGCCGCAAGGCTTCGACCGGCTGCGGAAAGCCGTGGTCACGAACATCCTCATTATAGGGCGGAATGGCGCCGATCTCGGCGACCTCCACGCTCATCCCCACCGGCTTCAATTCGATCGCGGTGCGCAATGTCGCGCGATTGTACGACCCCGCGCGCAGGCTGCCGCAAATGCCGAGGACCGAGATTGCCTTCGCCTCGCTCATACGCCTCTCCCGTCCGACGCGATCCAAACACCCGGTGCCGTCCCTTAGTTCAAGGCTGGGCCGCGGGCAAGCCGCTTGCCCCGATCCGGCTTGTGCCGCCGTGCGGTTGGCTCTAAAAATCCTGCTCGCCAGCCAATGCGGCGCACAATCCTTGGGGGGAACGATGAAGACGCGCATCGACCGGCGCAGGCTTCTGCAACTTTCCGGCGCCGGTGCGCTCGCCGCCGGCAGCGGGCTTGCCGGCATTCTAGCCACCAGATCGGCGCCCGCCTATGCCCAGGCTGCGACGGTCCACTGGCTGCGCTGGTCCGATTTCGTGCCGGCTTCCGACCAGCTGCTGCGCGACCAGATCGTGCCCGAATGCCAGAAGGCGCTCGGCATCAAGCTCAACCTCGAAATGGTCAACGCCAACGACATCCAGGCGCGGGTCACCTCGGCGGTCCAGTCGGGATCCGGGCCGGACATCATCCTCGCCCTCAACAACTGGCCGCAGCTCTATACCAACAGCCTCGCCGATGTCAGCGACGTGGCCGAGGAACTGGGCAAGGACCAGGGCGGCTATTACCCATTGTCAAAAGCCGTCGCCACCGTCGGCGACAAGTGGATCGGCGTGCCGTGGTGCATTGGCGGCGGCCTTGTCGCCTATCGCAAATCCTGGTTTCACGAGATCGGCCACGACACGTTTCCAGATACTTGGCCGACCTTGCAGGCGGCCGGCAAACAGCTCAAGGCCAAGGGTCGGCCGATCGGCCAGGCGCTTGGCCATTCGTTTGGCGACCCGCCCGGGTTCTGGTATCCGTGGCTGTGGTCATGGGGCGGCAAGGAGGTCGACACCGACGGCAAAACCGTGGCGCTCGACAGCCCGGCAACCCTCGAATCGGTCAAGGCCGCGGTGCCGTTCTGGAACGATGCCTGCGACACCGGGGGGCTCGCCTGGGACGATTCAAGCAACAACCGCGCATTTCTTTCGGGCAGCATCAGCGCGACCAACAATGGCGCTTCGATTTATCTCGAAGCCAAGCGCAAGCCCGACGTCTATCTGACCGAAAAGGGCACGCCGATGTGGCAGGACATCCTGCACGCCCCGCTGCCCAAAGGCCCGGGCGGCCAGTTCAACCTCCCCGGCCCGTTCACCAACATGCTGATGGGCTATTCGAAAAACCAGAAGGCGGCGAAGGACCTGATCCGTTGGGTCAACTCGAAGCCGATTTTCGAGCAGTGGTTCACCTCGCAGCAGGGCTATACCGACGGGGCCACCAAATACTGGAGAAACGACCCGGTGTGGACCAAGGACCCGGTCCTGCTGCCGTTCCGCGACCTACCGAACGAGGGTCGGCTGATGGGCTATGCCGGGCCGCCCAACCGGGCCTCGGCCGAAGCCCAGACCAAGTACATCATCGTCGACATGTACGCCAAGGCGGTCCAGGGCATGGCTCCCGCGGACGCCGTCAAATGGGCCCAGGGCGAACTGGTCAAGATCTACGTATGATCGCGCGCTCGGCCCGGCTGGAGACCTCGATATGACCTTCACCACCGCCGCCGCTCCGACCGCCTATGCCGGTTCGCCCCGGCGCGGCCCGATCAGTCGCCTGCTCGAAGACGAGCGCTGGCTGGCATTGGTGCTGCTGCTGCCGACCGTGGTGCTGCTCGGCCTCTTTATTGCCTACCCGTTCGTCAAGGGCATCATGCTGTCGGTGACCGACGCCAGGGTCGGCGTACCGGGCCATTTCGTCGGCCTGCAGAATTTCCGCGACGTGTGGAACGACAGCATCTTCCGCGTCGCGGTGTGGAACACCTGCCTCTACACGCTGGTCGCCACGGTCTTCAAGCTGGCCCTCGGCCTGTGGCTGGCGGTGCTGCTGAACCATCATTTCAAGGGCAAGGCCTTTACCCGGGCGTTCATTCTGCTGCCGTTCATCATTCCGACGGTGCTGTCCACCCTCGCCTGGAAATGGATGTTCGACCCGACCTTCAGCGTCATCAACTGGATGCTGTTCCACATCGGCGTCATCCGCAGCCGGATCAATTGGCTGGGCGACCCGGATCTGGCGCTGATCTCGGTCATCATCGTCAACATCTGGCGCGGCGTGCCGTTCTTCGCGATCAGCCTGCTCGCCGGCCTGCAGACGATCAGCCCGGAGTTGCACGAAGCCGCGGCGATCGACGGCGCCCGGCCGTGGCAGCGTTTCATCCACGTGACCTGGCCGCTGCTGCTGCCGGTGACCCTGGTGGTCATGCTGTTCTCGGTGATCCAGACCTTCGCCGATTTCCAGCTCGTCTATATCCTGACCGGCGGCGGACCGGCCAACGCTACCCAGCTGTTCGCCACCTACGCCTACCAGATCGGCATCGGCACCGGCCTTCTCAGTCAAGGGGCGACAATCTCGCTCGCCGTCTTCCCGGTGCTGCTGCTGGTCGTCATCGTCCAGCTCTTTTACATCCGTAAGGCGGAGACCCACTGAACCATGATCGAGGGCGCTCTCTGGCGACGCTGGGCCTTTTTTTACATCCCGCTGACCGGGTTCATCGTCGGCCTGCTGTTTCCGTTCTACTGGATGGTGATCACCACGATCCGGCCGGACGGCGAGCTCTACCACCCCTGGAACGCGCCCAATTACGACCCGTTCTGGACCTGGCATCCGACCCTGTCGCACATCGTCGACCTGCTGACCCAAACCTTGTTCACGACCTGGCTGATGAACACGATGATCATCGCCTTGTCGGCGACGGCGATCTCGCTGTTCTGCGGGCTCTTGGCCGGTTACGCGCTGTCGCGCTTGAAGTTTCCGTTCGCCGGCGCGCTCGGCACCGGGATCTTCATCACCTACCTGGTGCCGCAGACCCTGCTGTTCATTCCGCTCGCCGATATCATCCGCGACTTTCGCCTCGGCGACACGCGCTGGTCGTTGATCCTGACCTATCCGACCTTCCTGATCCCGTTCTGCACCTGGCTGATGATGGGCTATTTTAAATCCATCCCCAAGGAGCTCGAGGAGTGCGCCCGCATCGATGGCGCCACCCGCTGGAAGGCGATGCTCTACATCATCTTCCCGATCGCGGTGCCCGGCATCCTGTCGGCCGGCATCTTCGCCTTCACCCTGTCGTGGAACGAGTTCTTGTATGCCCTGGTGTTCCTGTCCTCGCCCGGCGAAAAGACGGTCCCGGTTGGCGTCACCTCCGAACTGATCCGCGGCGACGTGTTTTATTGGGGCGAGCTGATGGCCGGCGCGCTGCTCGGCTCGATCCCGGTGGCCTTTGTCTACTCCTTCTTCGTCGAGCACTACGTCGCCAGCGTCACCGGCTCGGTCAAGGGATAGCATCACCAAGCGAGAGAGCGATGGCTGAAGTAGTCCTCCAGAACATCAACAAGAATTTCGACGACGTTTATGCCGTCAAGAATGTCAACCTGTCGATCCACGACAAGGAATTCATGGTCCTGGTCGGCCCCTCCGGCTGCGGCAAGACCACGACGTTGCGCATGGTGGCCGGGCTCGAATCGATTTCGTCCGGCCGCATCCTGATCGACGACAAGATCATCAACGAATTGTCGCCGATGGACCGCGACATCGCGATGGTGTTCCAGAATTACGCGCTCTATCCGCATATGAGCGTCTACGACAACATGGCCTTCGGCCTCAAAATGCGCAAATTCGACCGCGCCGACATCGCCCAGCGGGTGCGCGACGCTGCCGAGATCCTCGGCATCCACGACTTGCTGAAGCGCAAGCCGCGCCAGCTGTCCGGCGGTCAGCGCCAGCGCGTCGCGCTCGGCCGCGCGATCGTGCGCCATCCGCAGGTGTTCCTGTTCGACGAGCCGCTGTCCAACCTCGACGCCAAATTGCGGGTGCAGATGCGGGTCGAGTTGAAAAAGCTGCACGACCGGCTCGGCACCACCGCGATCTACGTGACCCACGACCAGGTCGAGGCCATGACCCTGGGCGACCGGGTCGTCGTGATGAAGGACGGGCTGGTGCAGCAGGTCGGCGAGCCGCTCGAGCTCTACAACGAGCCGGCCAACCGCTTTGTCGCCGGTTTCCTCGGTTCGCCGGCGATGAATTTCGCCACGGTCGGCGTGCGTCAGAGCGACGGTGCGCTGTGGGCCGAGGACGCCGGCATCCGCATCAAGGTGCCCGGGCCAGATCGCCGGCCGGCTGGCGCGCTATGAGGGCGAACAGGTGACGATCGGGATCCGTCCCGAAGACCTGCACGTCGCCACCGAGGCCGACCCGGCCGAACTTGGTTTCGAGGCCGCGGTCGAAGTCATCGAAAAGCTCGGCTCGGAAATCCTGCTCGACGTCGCGGTCGGCAACAACACGATGGTGGCTTCGGTCGAGCCCAGCATCCGCGTCAATGTCCGCGACCGCCTGCGCCTGGCATTGAACCCCGAGCGCCTGCACTTCTTCGACGCCGCGTCCGATGCGGTGATCTGATACGGGCGATCGATACGACCGATCATCGGGTCGATCGCCGCTCGCCCCGCGGATCGGGAAAGCGGCCGCGTGAACTGAACATGGGAGGCAGGCAAATGCACAGGAGCGTCGGATGGTTGTGGATCGTCGGCTTCTTCGGCTTGGCCGTCGCCGCCAATGCGCAGGCGCCGGCGCCTGCGGGCGCCGGGGCGCAGTTTGACGGCTCCTACCCGCTCGTTTCCTCGACCATAGTCACGCCAACCTACCGGACCAGGGGCGGACAAATGGGTCAGTGCGCGGACCGGACAGCGGGGCCGCTCACTGTCGCCCAGGGCCAGGCGCGGTACCAGACCGAGACCGGCTTTGTGCTCCAAGGTCCGATCGGGCCGCAAGGCCAGCTGGCGATGCGGTCGCTGACCCCGCCGGGCAGCAACGGCTATCAGCCGCTCGACATCATCGTCAACGGCAGCATCGACAATCGCGGCACGGCGCGCGCCCGCCAAATCAGCAACTCTTGCAGCTATGATTTCGTCTGGCAAAAGCAACCTTAATAAAAATCGCAAACGGAGAAATGCTCATGCGCACCATTGGTCGGCGCCGGTTCTTGCGGCTGTCCGGGGCAGGCGCCGTTGCCGCCGGCAGCGGCGGGCTCGCCACCATCCTCGCCTCCGGCCGGGCCCCGGCCTACGCCCAGGGAACCACCCTGCACTGGCTCAAATTCGTCGATTTCGTGCCGGTCTCCGATCAGCTGCTGCGCGGCAAGATCACCGACCAGTGCAAGAAGGCGCTCGGCATTGACCTGCGGATCGAAACCATCAACGGCGATGGCGTCCAGGCGCGGATCAGCTCGGCGATCCAATCCAAGACCGGCCCCGACATCATGATGGCGGTCAACAACTGGTCGCAGCTCTACGCCGACAGCGTGGTCGACGTCAGCGACGTCGCCGAGGAAATCGGCAAGGCGCAAGGCGGCTATTACGAAACCGCGCACGCGGTGGCCAATGACGGCAAGAAATGGATCGCCGTGCCGTACACGATCCTCGGCGTGCTGATGGCCAACCGCACGTCCTGGTTCAAAGCCGCCGGCTCCGGCCCCGACAAGTTCCCGCAGACCTGGGACGAATACCGCGCTGTCGGCAAACTGCTTAAACCCAAGCAGCAGCCCTATGGCCAGACCCTCGCCCACGCCTTTGGCGACGGCCCGGCGTTCTGGTACCCCTATCTGTGGTCCTGGGGCGGTAAGGAAGTCGAGGCCGACGGCAAGACCGTGGTGCTGAACAGCAAGGAAACCGTCGAATTGGTCAAGTTCGCGGTGCCGCTCTGGAAGGAATGCTTCGACGAGGGCGGCCTGTCCTGGGACGACGCCGGCAACAACCGCGCGTTTCTCGCCAACACGATCAGTTCGACCAGCAACGCCGCTTCGATCTATCTCTTGGCCCGAAGCAAGCCCGACACCTACCTGACCGAGACCGGCACCCCGATTTCAAAGGACATCTTCCACGCCCCGCTGCCCAAGGGCCCGGCCGGCCAGTTCAGCTATCACGTGCCGTTTTCGAATCTGGTGCCGACCTATACGTCGAACCAGAAGGCGGCCAAGGATTTCCTGCGCTGGTTCCAGTCGAAGCCGATCTACGAGCAGTGGTTCACTTCGCAGCAGGGCTTTTCGGTCGGCGCCACCAAGATCTGGGAACAGGACCCCTTATGGAAGATCGACCCGGTGGTGGCCCCGTTCCGCACCGCGGCGGAAAGCGGCCGCTTTGCCGGCTATGCCGGCCCGTCGGGCCGGGCCGCGGCCGAGACCATCTCCAAATTCATCATCGTCGACATGTATACGAAGGCGGTCCAGGGCATGGCCCCCGAAGACGCCGTCAAATGGGCGCATGGCCAGCTGGTGCAGATCTACGCGTCGTAGTGCTCGGACGCAGGAATCAGCGCGCGGCGGCGATCGCGACATTGTCGATGAGGCGGGTCCGTCCGAGATGGATCGCGGCGAGCACGCGCGCCGGCGCGCCGATCGCGGCGGTGACCGGCGCCAGGGTTTCGGCGTCGCGGACCTCGAGGTATTCGACCGCGAGCCCGGCATCTTCGAGCGCCGCCCGGCCATCGCCGAGCGCCGCGGCGACCGCGCCCGGTTCGCCCGCCAACCGAGCGGCGATGCCGCGCAGCACGCGGGCGAGCTCGGGCGCGCGCTGGCGCTCCTCGGCCGAGAGATAGACGTTGCGCGACGACAAGGCCAGCCCATCCGGCTCGCGCACCGTCGCCACCCCCTCGATCCGCACCGGAATGTCGAGGTCGCGCGCCAGTCGGCGCACCACCATCAGCTGCTGGTAATCCTTTTCGCCGAAATAGGCGGCCTCGGGCAGGGACTGAATCAACAGCTTCGCCACCACCGTCGCCACACCGTCGAAATGGCCGGCACGGTGCGCGCCGCACAGCCCCTCGCTCAACCCGCCGACCCGAACCAGGGTCGAGAATTGAGGCGGATAGATCTCCGCGGCCGCCGGGGCAAATACCAGATCGACCTGGGCTTGGCGCAGCAGGTCGAGGTCAGCTTCCTCGCGGCGCGGATACGAGACCAGATCCTCGTTGGCGGCAAACTGCTTGGGGTTGACGAAGATCGTCGCGACCACCCGGTCGCATTCCCGCCGCGCCGCGCCGACCAGTGCCATATGCCCGGCGTGCAAGGCGCCCATCGTCGGCACCAGTCCGATGGGCTCGCCCGATTTGCGCCACGGGGCGAGCTCGCGCCGCAGCTCGGCGATGGTCCGCGCCAGCTTCAACCGCACCCTCCGACCGGTGCCAGCCGGTCACCCGGCGACACGATATTTGTCGACAAAAGCCCAATCGACCTCGAAGCCAAAGCCGGGCTGATCCTCGATGTGCAGATAGCCGTCGCGCAGCTGCGGGTGCCGATGAAACAGGCCGTAAGCCAACGGATCGTGCTCGGGGCCGCCATGCGATTCGACGCCAAAGGCGCAGCGCGGCTGGGCCAGCACGATATGGGCGTGGATTTCGGGCGCGGTATGCGGCGCCACCATGACCCCGTGCTGCTCGGCCAATTGCGCCACCCGCAGCGCCTCGGTAAAGCCGCCCGAGCGCGTCGCGTCGAACTGGACATAGCGGATGCGGCCGTCGACGACAAAGTCGCGCACCGTGAACCGGGTCAGCTCGCGCTCGCCATGGGCCAGCGGGATCGAGGTCGCCGCGGCCAGACGCGCGAAATCCGCCGGTTGCAGGTACCAGTGCAGCGGCTCCTCGAGCCAGAAAATCCGATGCGGCTCGATCCGATGAGCGAATTCGATGCAGTTCGGCAGGTCATAGGCCGCGTTCATGTCGAGCATCAGGGAGGGCTCGGCGCCGATCATCTGCCGCACCGTGCCGATCCGCGCGGCCTCCTCGGCGACCGTGCCGGCCCCGGTCTTGAGCTTGACCCCGCGATAGCCGAGCTTCACGAACTCGGCCATCTCGGCGCCATAGTCGCGGTTCGTGGCGCCCACCCGGTAATAACCGCCGGTCGCATAGGTGAAGATCGGCCGGTGCTCGCCGCCGATCAGGCGGTAGACCGGCAGGCCGGCAGCCTTCCCCTTGAGGTCCCAGAGTGCTATGTCGATGCCGCCCAGCGCCGCCATGAACTGGGCGCGCTCACCGCGTGGCGCCGGCGGCGGCAAGCCGTTGCGGCCCTCGACCCGGCCGGGTCCCGGCGAGGTCAGCGCGAACAATTTCTCCCACACCGCCACATGCGCGAGCGCATCCATGCCGCCGATGATCTCGCCAAGCCGCGCGACCCACTCGCAGATCTTGGCCATCGGCGCGCCGTGGATCAGGCCATAGCCAACCACCCCATCATCGGTGCGCACCTCGGTCAGAATCACGCTCCACGCCTTCATCGGCTCGTGGGCGGTCCAGGTCGCCTGCGGCCGCGGCACCGAGACCATGTGCGACTTGACTGATGCGATCCGGCTCATCTCGGCTCCTTGCGCACAAAAATCAGCAATTTGGGCATTCTCGATCTTGGCGCCAGTCCAAGCTCACGCGGCGGTCGTCGCGACAGGCGCCGGCGGCATCATCGATCTCGGTCATCGGGACCACCTAACCGAGCGGCGGGATGGCGGCGAGGATGTCGCGGGCGCGGACGGCGTCGGCGGCGATCTGGGCTTTGAGCGCGTCGAGGCCGGCAAATTTCTGCTCGGGGCGGATGAACTCGACCAGCGCCACCCGCAGATGACGGCCGTAGAGGTCGATGTCGGTGTCGAACAGGTGGGCTTCGAGCAGCGGCGCGGAGCCGCCGATGGTCGGGCGCAGGCCGAGATTGGCGACGCCGTCGACGGTGCGGCCGGCGAGCGGGTCGTCCGGGCCGTCGCCGCTGACCCGCACCGCGTAGACCCCGAACGCCGGGCGCAGATAGTCGTCGAAATCGAGATTGGCGGTCGGGAAGCCGATGGTCCGGCCGCGCCGGTTGCCGGCCTCGACCCGGCCGTCAATCTCCCAGAACCGGCCGAGCAGCGCCGCCGCCTCGCGCGGCTTGCCGGCGCTTAGAAGCTCGCGGATCTGGGTCGAGGAATAGACGGTCTGGTCGGCGCCGCGGATCGGTTCGACGATGGTCACGCCAAAGCCGCGCTGCGGCCCGGCGGCGCGCAGAAAATCCGGGGTGCCGCGCCGACTCTTGCCAAAGGTGCAGTCCCAGCCGACGACGACGTGCGAGGCGCCGATCGCCTCGACGATGATCTCGCCGAGAAAATCCTCGGCGCTCTTGGCGGCAAAGCCGAGATCGAAGTGCTGCACGAACAGGAGATCGACGCCAAGGCGGGCCAGTTCGCGCTCCTTGACCCGGAACGGGGTCAGCCGGAACGGCTCGGCATTGGGCACGAACACGCTGCGCGGATGCGGCTCGAAGGTCAGCACCGCGGTCCGCCGCCCATGCTCGCGCGCCACTTCGCGCGCACGGCCGATCAGCAGCGCATGGCCGCGATGCAGGCCGTCGAAATTGCCCATCGCCAGGACCGCGCCGCGCGGGTGGTGCGATCGGGGGCCGGGGTGTCGGATGACGCGGATCACGGCAGCAGGGGTATGGCGCAGCTTCATCACTAGCCAGTTGCCGCGAAAATAGCCCGGCCCGCCGCCGCTGGATAGCGGCTCGCGCGGGTGCCCGGCGATCGGCGCCGCGCGAAACCCTGATCCCGATCGTCTAGAGCCCCCGTTTTTGCCGCAATCCTCTATATTCCTCCCCGAACGGTTGGCCCGAGCGTTCGGCCCGAACGATTCATGGAGGCGGAATGGGCGAGGAGCGGGTGGCGCGCGAGCAGATGGAATACGACGTGGTCGTGGTCGGCGCCGGGCCTGCCGGTCTCGCCGCCGCGATCCGCCTGAAGCAGCTCGCCGCCGCGGCCGGGCGCGAGGTTGCGGTCTGTGTTGTCGAGAAGGGCTCGGAAGTCGGCGCCCATATCCTTTCGGGTGCGGTCTTCGAGCCGCGGGCGCTGGGCGAGCTTTTCCCGGATTGGCGCGAGCGCGGCGCACCACTGATAACCCCGGCGGTCGAGGACCGCTTTCTGCTGCTGACCCGCAGCCGCGCCTGGCGCCTGCCGACCCCGCCGCAGATGCACAATCGCGGTAATTACATCATCAGCCTGGGCAATCTGTGCCGCTGGCTGGCGACCGAGGCCGAGGCGCTGGGGGTCGAGATCTACCCGGGCTTCGCCGCCGCCGAAATGCTCTACGATGACGCCGGCCGGGTGCGTGGGGTGGCGACCGGCGATCTGGGGATCGGCCGCGACGGCAGGCCGACAGAGCGCTACCAGCCCGGGGTCGAGCTGGTCGCCAAGGAGACGCTGCTGGCCGAAGGCTGTCGCGGCTCGCTGACCAAGACCCTGGTCGAACGGTTCCATTTGCGCGACGGCCTCGACCCGCAGACCTATGCGATCGGCATCAAGGAATTGTGGGAACTCGCCCCATCCCAGCATCAGCCGGGGCTCGTCATCCACACCATCGGCTGGCCGCTCGACAGCACGACCTATGGCGGCTCGTTCCTTTATCATCTCGAAGCCGGTCAGGCCGCAGTCGGCCTGGTGATCGGGCTCGACTACAAGAATCCGTATTTGAACCCGTTCGAGGAATTCCAGCGGTTCAAGACCCACCCGGCGATCCGGCCCTATTTCGCGGGCGGCCGGCGCATCGCCTATGGCGCGCGCGCCCTGAACGAGGGCGGGTTTCAGTCGATCCCGCGGCTCGATTTTCCGGGCGGGGCGCTGATCGGCTGCGCCGCCGGCTTTGTCAACGTGCCCAAGATCAAGGGCAGCCACACCGCGATGAAATCGGGGATGGTCGCGGCCGAAACCATCTTCCGGCGGCTTGCCGGCGAGCCCGGCGCCGAATTCAGCCAGGCGCTGCGGGCGAGCTGGGTGTGGGACGAACTGCGCCGGGTGCGCAACATCCGGCCGAGCTTTCGCCGCGGGCTCTATGCCGGGCTCGCCTATTCGGCGTTCGACACCTACATCCTGCGTGGCGCCGCGCCGTGGACCTTTCACAACCATGCCGACCACACGCAGCTGTTGCCGGCGAGCCGGGCGCGGCGGATCGACTATCCGCGGCCCGACGGTGCGGTCAGCTTCGATCGGCTGTCTTCGGTGTTCATCTCGAACACCAATCACGAGGAGGACCAGCCGCCGCATCTGCGGCTGCGCGACCCGGCCAAGGCGATCGCGGTCAACTATCGGCTCTACGATTTGCCCGAGCAGCGCTATTGTCCGGCCGGCGTCTACGAGATCGTGCAGCCCTCCGGCCCGGCGGAGCCATACCTGCAGATCAATGCGCAGAATTGTGTGCACTGCAAGACCTGCGACATTAAGGATCCGGAGCAGAATATCGATTGGGTCGTGCCAGAGGGCGGCGGCGGGCCAAATTACCCGAATATGTGACGAATGCGGACGGGTGGAGACAGATGCGGATCACCGGGATCGGGGCGGCGCGGAGCGGATTTATCGCGGGCCTGCTGATGGTGCTGTTGGCTGGGGGCGCCTGCCGGGCGGCGCCGGAGGCGGTCGTGCCGGCGGGGCCGGGCAAGCTGCCGGCGATCGCGGCGGATACGCCGTTCGGCGCCTATTTGGCCGGGCGGCACGCGCAGGAGGAGGGCAGCTATCGCGCCGCCGCCTTGTGGTACGAGGAAGCGCTCAAAGCCGATCCGCACTCGCCGGAACTGATCAGCCGCACCTTTGACATGGAGGCGCAGAGCGGCCGTTTCGACAAGGCCCTGCCGCTTGCCAAGAAGGTGCTCGATCTCGATGGCTCCGACGCCGTCGCTGATCTGGTTCTGCTGCTCGACCGGGTCGAGGCCGGCGACAATGCCGGCGCTCTCGCCCGCGCCGAAGCGCTGCCGGATGACGGGCTGCATCGCTATGCCGCCCCGCTGGTGCTCGCCTGGACCCAGATGGCGGTCGGCAACCTTGCCGGCGCCGACGCGGCGCTGCAAGGGCTCGACAAGTTCGACGGCTTTGCCCCGCTCAAATACTTCCAGCTGGGGCTGCTCTACGATTTCGCCGGACAACCGGACAAGGCCGAGCAGTATTATCTGAAAACTCTCGCCGTTACCGGCCAGCTCAATTGGCGGCTGACCGACGCAATGGCGAACTTTTATCTGCGTCACGGCCGCCCCGATCAGGCCGCGGCGATCTACAAGCGCTTCGTCGCCGAGAATTCGGGCAGCGAGCTCGCCGAATCGGTGATGACCTACAAGCCGACAGGCGTGCCGGCGCCGATGATCGGCTCGGCCAAGGAAGGTCTGGCCGAAGCCCTGTTCGATCTGGCCAGCATCGTCAACCGCCCCGACACCAGCGATCTGGCGCTGCTCTACGACCGGTGCGCGCTCGCGCTGCGGCCGCATCTGGCGGTGGCCCAGCTGCTGCTCGCCGATTTGTTGAGCGCCGACGGCAAGCCCCAGCAGAGCCTCGCCATCCTGACCCAGATCCCGGCAAACTCGCGCTATGCCTGGTCGGCGCAGCTGCGGGTCGCGGCAAATCTGGAGAGCCTCGGGCGCATCGACGAAGCGGTCGCCCAGCTGCAGGCGATGGCGGCGCAGCACCCGGATCGGGCCAGCGCCGAGATCCAGCTCGGCGATCTGCTGCGCGGCCAGAAGCGCTTTGCCGAAGCGGCCGATGCCTATACCGAGGCGATCCGGCGGCTCAAGGCGGCCGGCTCGGCGCCGCATTGGGCGCTGTACTACAGCCGCGGCATCGCCTATGAGCGCTCGGGCCAATGGACCCTGGCCGAGGCCGACCTCGAGCATGCGCTGGAGCTCAAGCCGGATCAGCCGCTGGTGCTCAATTATCTCGGCTATTCGTGGATCGACCGCGGCGAAAAGCTCAAGAGCGGCTTGAAGATGATCGAGAAGGCGGTGGCGCTGCGCCCGGAGGACGGCTACATCGTCGACAGCCTTGGCTGGGCGCACTACAAGCTCGGTGATTACGCCGGCGCCATCAACTACCTCGAAAAGGCGCTCGAGCTGGTTCCCGACGATCCGACGATCAACGACCATCTGGGCGACGCCTACTGGAAGAGCGGGCGCACTCTCGAAGCCCGCTATCAATGGCGTCAGGCGTTGGCGTTCAAGCCCGACAAGCAAGACGTCAAGCCGATCGAGGCCAAGCTCGAAAGCGGGCTGCCGGGGGCGGTCGCCCGCCGCTCCGGCGGCGGCTGAAGCGCCGGCGTCCGAGCGGGCGGGACCGCGCCGACGGTGGCCGGGGGCGCTGCGGCCGCGGCGTTCGCCCCGGCCAAGCTCAACCTCTATCTGCATGTCGTCGGGCGGCGGCCGGACGGCTATCACCTGATCGACAGCCTGGTGGCGTTCGCCGATATCGGCGACCAGGTCGCGGCGCACGCGGCGGCCTCGCTGTCGCTCGCGGTCGACGGGCCGGAGGCGCCGAGCCTCGCCGGTCTCGGCGAGGACAATCTGGTGCTGCGCGCCGCGCGCTTGTTGGCCGAGCACACCGGGGTCGACGCCGGCGCCGCCCTCAGCTTGCACAAGCATCTGCCGGTCGCTTCCGGCATCGGCGGCGGGTCGAGCGACGCGGCGGCGGCGCTGCGCGCGCTTTGTGCGTTGTGGCGGCTATCCCCCGGCGAGGACGGCCTGCGCCGCCTCGGGACCCGGCTCGGCGCCGATGTCCCGGCCTGCCTCCATGCCGCGCCCTGCTGGGTCGGCGGCATCGGCGACGAGATCGAGCCGGCGCCGCCGCTGCCCGCGGCCGGGATCGTGCTCGCCAACCCGCGCATTGCGCTGCCGACCGCCACGGTATTCGCCGCTCGCCGCGCCCGGCCCGGCGATGAATTCGGCGCTTCCGACCGGTTCGCGCCGATGCCGCGCGACGCCGTTGGCCTCGCCCGGGCGCTCGGCCTGCGCCGCAACGAGTTGACCGAGGCGGCGATCGGGTGCGTCCCCGAAATCGCCGCGGTGCTGGGCGCGCTCGCCCGCTTGCCCGCCGCACTGCTGGCGCGGATGAGCGGCAGCGGCGCCACCTGTTTCGCGCTCTTTGCCGAGCGCGCCGCCGCCGAACGGGCTTGCGCCCGGCTCGCCGCCGCCGAACCCGGCTGGTGGTGCGCCGCCGGCGGCTTTGTTGCCGCGGAACCCCTTTCCCGATAAGTTCGAGGCCGCTCGGGCCGGTGGGGCGTAGCCAAGTGGCAAGGCAGCGGATTTTGATTCCGCCATACGGAGGTTCGAATCCTCCCGCCCCAGCCAGCCCGGCGCCGGAGGATCATTGCGCTCGGGAGGATCAGGCGATGCCAGACAAGCAGCATTGGGTCGGCACCTGGACGATGGCGCCGGCGCCGGCGGAAACCGGCGCGTTCAACAACCAGACTTTGCGCATGACCATGCGCGCCAGCCTCGGCGGCAACACCGTGCGGGTGCGGATCTCGAACGCCTATGGCGGGCGTCCGCTGGAGATCGCCAGCGCGCATGTTGCTCGGCGCGAGGTGGGGGCGGCGATTATCCCCGGCGCCGACCGCAAGCTCGTCTTTGGCGGGCTGCCGACGGCGACGATCGCGGCCGGCGCGGTTCTGTTCAGCGACCCGGTCGAGCTCGACCTGCCGCCGCTTGCCGATCTCGCGGTCAGCCTCTATTTGCCGGGTGAGATCCCGAACGCCTTTCAGATCACCGGCCGCTATGCGCGGCAGACCAACTACATCTCGCCGCCGGGCGATTTCACTGCCGTCCCGGTGATGCCGATCGGCAGCCTGACCAGCGACTGGTTCTTCGTCTGCGGCATCGATGTGCTGGCCAGCGCCGATACCGGCGGCATCGTCACTCTCGGCGACTCGTTGACCGATGGCAACATCTCGACCATCGACGCGTTTTGCCGCTGGCCCGACCAGCTCGCCCGCCGCCTGGCGGGGCGCCGTCGCGGCCGGCCGATGGCGGTGATGAACCAGGGGCTCGGCGGCAACCGCATTCTCTTCGACATCCGCGGCGACAGCGGACTGCGTCGCTTCGACCGCGACGTCCTGGCCCAGCCGGGGGTCAGCCATGTCATCGTCATGCTCGGCACCAACGATCTGCGCAACCGCTGGAAGAAGCCGGAAGAGGAGCCCACCGCGACGCAGATGATCGCCGGGCTGCAGCAGATGGCGGTGCGTGCCCATGGCGCCGGCATCAAGATCATCGGCGCCACCTTGACGCCGTTCGGCAACGAAACCTACATGGCCGACGCCTGGAACCCACAGCGCGAGGAGGTCCGGCTCGCGGTCAACCGCTGGATCCGCGACGGCGGCGCCTTTGACGCGGTCGCCGATTTCGACCAGGCATTGCGCGACCCGGAGCGCCCGACCCAGATGCGGTCGGCCGATGATTGCGGCGACGGCCTGCACCCGAGCGACCAGGGCTACAACAAGATGGGCGACGCGATCGACCTCGCGCTGTTCGACTAACGACAACGCCGCCGGCCAGGCTGGGCCGGCGCTGCTCGCGATGCGGCTCAGCGCACCGCGAACTGGGTCGCGCCGAACGTGTTTTCGCGCTCGGTATCGGTGATCGCGCCCGCGCGCTGGGCGTCGGCCAGCACCGCCAAACCGCGCCGCACCGCCGGCCGCAATGCGATGTCGTCATGCCAGCGCCGCACCGCCGGATATTCGCCGAGGTCGATATAGCCCCGCTCCGCGAAGCGGGAAGATGGCTCGGTGGCGATGCGGATCCACGGGAAGGTGATGATGTCGGCCATGCTGTATTCGTCACCAGCGAGCCAGGGCGACTCCTCGAGCCGGTGGTTCAGCACCCGGGTCAGCCGCTTGACCTCGTTGGTGTAGCGCCCGATCGCGTACGGGATCTTTTCCACCGCGTAGCCGGCAAAGTGGTTCCATTGGCCGAACATCGGGCCGACCCCGCCCATCTGGAACATTATCCATTCGAGGCATTTGTAATGGCCGACCGGGTCCTTGGGGATCAGCCGGCCGCCGGTCTTGTCCGACAGGTAGATCAGGATCGCCGCCGATTCGAACAGGGTGAAAGGCTTGCCGCCCGGCCCGTCGGAATCGACGATCGCCGGGATGCGGTGGTTGGGCGTGATCTTGAGAAACTCGGGCTTGAACTGGTCGCCGGCGCCGATATCGACCGGGATCACCTTGTAGGCGAGACCCAGCTCTTCGAGCGCGATATGCACCTTGTGGCCGTTGGGCGTCGGCCAGCTCCACACTTCCAACATCACAGCTTCTCCTGCCTACTGCGCACTCCGGTATTCCGGGTCCAGCGATATTATCGGGGTTGGGTAGAGACGTGAAATAACGGAGATTATACGTGTCGGATCGGCCCATCTGGTTGCTGGCGACTGAAAGTCTGCCCGATGCCGATCTTCATTGAAGGCGACCCTCGCTCCGAAGCAAAGAAGCGAGCCGGTCTGCAACGCCGTCGGAGGCGGGATCAGTTGTCGCGTGCCTTGTTCGGCCATGGGTTTGAAACGATGGTAGCCGTCGCATTCATTCTTGCTGGCGGCGTTTGCATCGGCATTGCCGTTCTCGGAAGCGCTCGCGCGGGCTGGAATGTCGACATGCTCTCTGGGAGCATGCTGGCGATGCTTCCGATGCAACCTCCAAAAGATCATCCAATTCGATACCGACACATTTATATAATGATCCAAAATTCTCTAAATCTCTTGTGCTTCCGACTTGATATTTTTTCCAAAATATATCCCGAAAGATGACAAGGTTGTGCTCGACGAACCGGCATGGGTCTGCGATGTCCACCGACCTTTCGACCCGAAGAGCGTTTAATTCAAAGCCAGAAATTGATGCAATGACAAGCCCAGACTTGGTGAAACCTCGGATCAAAACATCGCCCAAGTCGCCTACTGCCTCGCAACGCTCAAACGTTCATGAATCCCCCGATCAATCAACACAAGCCAAATTCATACATGGGGTGCCGTGCCCATCGCACAAGAAAATATCGTTAAATCTCTTAGCCGAAATCGTCCCGGTCCAGGGCGGCGAGGCGGCGCAGCGCTTGGCCGTCGGCGCCATAGCGCAGCCATTCGCCGAGATGCGCCATCCCCAGCCGGTGATAAAAGCTGCGCGCCGGGTTCCAGTCGAGCACCTGAAAGTCGATCCGGCCCCAGCCGCGCTCGACCGCGATCGCGGCAAGCCTGGCCATCAGCCGGCGGCCGACGCCCTGCCCGCGCGCCGCCGGGGTCACGAAAAGGTCTTCGAGATACATGCACGGCCGGCCGAGCCAGGTCGAGAACCGCGTATGAAACAGCGCCATCCCGGCCGGCTCGCCGTCGAGGAAGGCGAGGATCGCCTCGAACTGCCGGTCCGGGGCAAAGCCGTGGCGCTCCAGATCGGCCTCGGTCGCGACCACCGCCTCGGGCGCTTGTTCATAGACGGCAAGCTCGCGGATCAGCCGCAACACCAGCGCTGCGTCCTCGGCGCTGGCAAAACGAAGGGTGATCTCGCGCATCGGCAATTCCCCGGCTCGGCTCGGCAGGGTAGCTTAGCCGCCGACGGCAACCGAGGCATAGGCGGGAGGAGAGGCGATGTCCGACCAGGCAAAACCGATCGCGATCGAGGCGGCCGCAGTGGCGCCGGCAGCGCCCGGCCGCGGCTATCCGGAGCCGTTTGCCGCGCGGGTCGCGGGGCGGCAGCGCCGGCAGCTCGGCGAGCTGTTCGGGCTGACCGGTTTCGGGGTCAATCTGACCCGTCTGCCGCCGGGCGGCGCCTCCGCCCTGCGCCACACCCACAGCCGCGAGGACGAGTTCATCTATATCGTCGCAGGCGAGCCGATCCTCGTCACCAACGCCGGCGAGACCGCGCTGCGCCCCGGCATGTGCGCCGGCTTCAAGGCCGGCTCGGGCGACGCGCACCATCTGCTCAATCGCACGATCGACGACGTCGTCTATCTCGAGATCGGCAACCGCGACCCCGGCGATACGGTAATCTACCCCGACGACGATATCGGCCGCGCTCTCGCCCCCGACGGCAGCCGGCGTTTTGTCCATGATGACGGCCGGCCATATTGAGCCGATCGGCCCCGGCCGCCGCCGCAGCCTCAACCAAACCTTGCCGGGGCGAACGGCGCGATGTCGATCGAGGGCGGCCGGCCGGCGACCAGATCGGCGACGAGCCGGCCGGTCATCGGCGCCGCTGTCATGCCGACATGGCCATGGCCGAAGGCATAGATCACATCCGGGCTCGTCCGCGACGGCCCCAGCGCAGGCAATGAATCGGGCAGGCTCGGGCGGTGGCCCATCCACACCGAGAGGCGCTCCTCGGCATGATCGGCGGCAAGGCCCGGCAGCATGCGGCGGCCCTGCTCGAGCAGGATGCGCGCGCGCCGCCAATCAGGGGGTGCGGCGAGCCCGGCCAGTTCGACCGTGCCGGCCAGGCGCAGCCCGGTTTCCATCGGGGTGGCGACGAATTTGCCGTCGGCGTCGGCGGTCGGGATGCGCGGCATGATTTCCGGGTCGCGGATCATCAGGTGATAGCCGCGCTCGGTTTCGAGCGGGATGCGGTCGCCGAGCGAGGCGGCGAGCGGCTTCGACCAGGCCCCGGCGCAGACGATCGCGGCATCGGCGGCAAGCTCGCCCGCCTCGGTGCGCACCGCCGCGAGCCGGCCGCCATCGAGCCGAAAGCCCACCGCCCGGGCGCGCTCAATCTGGCCGCCCAGGCGCCGGAAATTGTCGACGAGGCGCTCGACCAGCGCCAGCGGGTTCGAGGTGTGCCCGTTCTCGCGCACCAGCAGGCCGCGCACATAATCGCGCGACAGCGCCGGTTCTAGCTGGCGTAATTCGTCCTGATCGAACGCGTCGACCTCGACCCCGTTCTCGCGCCGCAATTCCCAGGCGAGCCGGTCCTTCGCCAGGCTCTCCGCCGAGCGGTAGACATAAAGGTGGCCGCGGCGATGCACCAGATCCCCGGCGCCGGCGTCGCGCACCAGCGGCATCAGCGCCTCGAGGGCGCCGCCGACCAGGGGCCGCAACGCCCGCGCCTGGGCATGCACCTTGTCGACGCTGCCGGCGCGAATAAAGCGCACGAGCCACGGCGCCACGATCGGCAGATAGGACCAGCGCAGCGACAACGGCCCGAGCGGGTCGGATAGCCAGCGCGGCACGTTCCACATCACCCCCGGCATCGACGCCGGCGTGACCGAGGAGGCGTTGAACGCGCCGGCATTGCCAAAGGAGGCGCCGCGCCCCGGCTCGCCGGGCTCGATCAGGAACACCGCGTGGCCGTCGCGCCGCAAGTAGCTCGCCGCGCACACCCCAACCATGCCGGCGCCGATCACCGCGACCCGTTTTGGCCCGATCCCCGACATCCGGCTTGGCCGAAGAAGCTTCGCTCGTCAGGCGGCGCGGGCTGGCCAGACCGGCTGGTGATGGCCGAGCGGGGCCGAGGGCCGCGCCCAAAAAGGCGGCGTCTCGGACAGCCGCACGGTCGGCCCCAGATGGCGCAGCCGGCCAACCGGCGTGTCGCTCTCGATCGACCAGCGCGCGATCTCGGCCGGATAGAGCTCCTTGTCGACCTCCCTGAGCGCCGTTTGCGGAACCTGGCCGCGCTCGACCAGCCAGCGCCCGGTCTGGGCCAGCGAGATGCGCACCAGCCAGCTGCCGCCTTCGCGCGCCCGCCGGGCCAACGCCACCATCGCGCCGAACGCCATGAAATAGCCGGTTAAGTAATCGATAGCCGAAACCGGGTAGAACTGCGGGCCGGGATTGGCGCCGGGGAACAGCTCGCCCTGGCGCGTCGTGATCCCGCTCACCGTCTGCACCACGGTATCGAAGCCGCGGCGCGACGCCCAGGGGCCGACATGGCTGAACGCGCACATCGACACATAGACGAGGCCCGGCCGCAGCCGTGACAATTCCTCCGGCGACAGCCCGCGATTGCCGAGCGTGCCCGGGCGGTAGCCCTGGGTGAATACGTCGGCCTCACGCACCAGCCCGCGCAAGGTGTCGAGGTCTCGCCGCTCGCGCAGATCGAGATGCGCCTGCAATTTGCCGTGGCCGGTGTCGTATTCCTGGTAGCCGATATTGGGCAGATGGGGTGCGGTGATCTTCATCACCTCGGCGCCGTGCTCGGCCAAGGTGCGGGCCGAGGTCGGGCCGGCCAGCACCCGGGTCAGGTCGAGGACCCGGATCCCCGACAATGGCCGCTCGGCCTCGGGCAGGGGCTCGGGCGCGCTGTCGCCGATCTTGATGATTTCCATCAGCGGCAGGGAGGCGATCGCCGCCGCCTGCGGATGCTTTGCCCATTCCGCCATGCTGCGCACCATGCCGCCGGCGCCCTTGGCGGCCAGGATCGCCTCTTCCAGCTCGAGCGCGTCCCATTTGGCGACCGCCTGGCGCACCGCTTCGCGCTCTTCGGGCACATCCAGCACACTCATCGCGGCGGCGCGATGGTTCGGGAAATTGGCGTGGATATAGCTCCAGCGGCCGTCCTTTGCCGGATAGACGCCCATCACCGGGTTGCGCTCGGTCGAAATCGCCGCCCCGTTGATCTGCATGTAATGGCCGCTGCGCAACGAGGCCACCGCCTGGCGCAGGTCGACCGCGACCTCCTGCCGGCGCCCGCTGCGCAATTCCCACAGATCGGCGGCGGCGAGCCCGGTCGCGGCCAAGGCCGCAGCCCCGGCGGCGCCGATGCGAAACGGGGTCGGCAGTACCGGGTCGTCGCCCCCGGTGATCTCGACCGCACGGGCCCGTTCCTCGGGCCAGCCGGCGATCGGCAACAGCGTGCGCAGGGCGTCATAGGCCATCCTCGGATCTCCCCATGGAAAGCCGGCGCTTGCGTTGGCGCCGGGCGATGGAAGATGATGCCTCTAAACTGTGTGCGAAGGGAACGCCGATGAGCCAGGTCATGATCGTCGTCGATTTCGAGGTGAAGCCGGAGTTCCGCGGCCAGTTTCTTGATCTGATGAAAAGCCACGCGCAGCGCTCGCGTCGCGATGATGGCTGCCTGCAATTCGACCTGATGCTGCCGAAGGACGACGAGCGGCACGTCCTGTTGATCGAGAAATGGCGCGACCAGGCGGCGCTCGACGCGCACGCCAAGGGGCCGATGCCGGGCAACACCTACAAGGACTGGATCGTCGGCCGCAAGGTCGCGCGCGGCGCGCCGGCCGACTGACGGGAGAACTGCCATCGGGACTGCGATACGAGCCGTCCGGATCGGCCTTGCCGCGGTGCTGATTACCGCGGCGGCGCTGGCGGGAGCTTGTGCCGCGCCCAAGCCCGGCTCCGGACAGGCTGCGGCCCAAAGCCAGGATGCCGTCCAACAGGACCCGCCGGCCCAGGTTCGCGCGCTGCTGAACCTGCTTGCCGATCCGACCACCCAGAAATGGCTGGAGAAGCAGGGTCTGCCCAAAACCGCGGCGCCGAAGGCGCTTGCCACGTCGAAGATTTCGCCCTCGGACTATTTCTCCTCTCGTATCGGTGCGATCCGCGAGCACATCGTGGCACTCGCCGCCGTGCTCCCCGATCTGCCAAACCAGTTTAGGCGCTCCGCCGGCCTCGTCACCGCCGAACTCGGCCAAGGCGGGCGACTTAAGATACTTCTGCTCTTGGTCGTTTTCGTGGCCCTCGGCTTTGGCGTCGAATGGCTGTTTCGTCGGGCAACGGCGAGGATTCGCCGCCGCCTCGACGTGCTGCCGTTGGAGACCGTCAACGACCGCCTGCGCGTGGTTGCCGTCCGTTTCGCCTTTGCCGTGGGCTTGGTGGTGGCTTTCGCGGTCGGCAGCATCGGCGCCTTCCTGGCGTTCGATTGGCCGCCGCTTACTCGCGAGATGCTCCTCAGCTATCTGATCGTCTTTCTCGCGATCCGTATCGCGATCATCGTCGGCCATCTTTTATTGGCGCCGGATCACGAACGTTTCCGCATTTGTCCCGCGGATCGGGCGGCGGCGCGGTTCTGGTACCGGCGGCTGGTCGCATTCGTCGGCTGGTTTGCCTTCGGCTGGGTCGAGATCGGTTTCCTGCGGACACTCGGCCTCTCGCTGGCGGGGCTTCAGATTGTCGCCTACGTGCTCGGCCTTGGTCTGATGGCCATTGCGCTGGAGACGGTCTGGCGCCGACCGATTGCACCGCTCGGCTCGCCGGAAAAACCGTCCCCCTTAAAACACCACCTCGGTCGGGGCGCGGGTGACGCGCTGCTGTCGCTCGGCATCGTGGTGCTGTGGGTGCTCTGGGTGCTGCGCGCGATGCCGGGCTTCTGGCTGGTGCTGGTCGTCATCACCCTGCCGCTCGCGATCGCGGTTACCCGGCGGGCGGTCGAGCACCTGCTTCGCCCCCCGGGCTCGCACCAGACGGCCGAGGGTCCGCCCACGGTGACCACGGTCTGCCTCGAGCGCGGCATCCGGGCATTCTTGATCATCGGTGCGGCGGCGGTGCTGTCCTGGGGCTGGGGCATGCCCGTCGGCAGCATGATGATGGGCCGGGACACCGCACTCAGCCGCATCGTCCACGGCGTGTTGAGCGCGGTCATCATCCTCTTGGTTGCCGACGTTCTGTGGCAGGCGGTGAAAACGGCGATTGATCGCAAGCTCGCCGGCGCCGCCGAGCTCGGCCTGCCGAACACCGAGGAAGCGCGGCGGCGAGCACGGCTGCGCACGCTGTTGCCGATCTTCCGCAACGTATTGTTCGTCGTCGTGCTGGTCGTCGCGGTGATGATGGCGCTGTCGGCGATGGGCGTTCAGATCGGCCCGCTGATCGCCGGCCTGGGCGTCCTCGGGGTGGCGATCGGCTTCGGCGCCCAGTCTCTGGTCCGCGACGTTATCGCCGGGGTGTTCTATCTGCTCGACGACGCCTTCAGGGTTGGCGAATACATTCAAAGCGGCAATTACAAGGGTACCGTCGAATCCTTCAGCTTCCGCTCGGTCAGGCTGCGCCATCAACGCGGCCCGCTCTATACCGTGCCATTTGCGCTGTTGGGCGCCGTTCAGAACATGAGCCGCGACTGGGTCATCGACAAACTGACGGTCGGCATCACCTATGACAGCGATATCGACAAGGCGAGAAAGCTGATCAAGCAGATCGGGCTGGACTTGGCCGAGAACCCCGAGTTCAAGCCGCTGATTCTCGAACCGCTGAAGATGCAGGGGGTCGACGCTTTCGGCGATTATGCGGTGCAGATCCGCATGAAGATGATGACCCTGCCGGGCGAGAACTTCGTGATCCGGCGCCAGGCTCTGGCCATGATCAAAAAGGCGTTCGACGCCAATGGCATCAAATTCGCCTACCCGACGGTTCAGCTCGCCGGCGAGGGCGACGCCTCGGCCGCCGCGGTGGCCCAGCAGGCACTGACCCTGACCCGCACCGCCGCCGAATAGCCGGGCGCCGTTCGCCCGCCGGATGGGGCGGCCGCCACCAGCCGAGACGGTCGGGCTCCGGACCGGCGCGGCGGCGCCCCTTGCCCTTTGCCGCCCCGCCAGCCAACCGAATCGCGGTCTAGCGGCCGCCGCCGCCGCCAGCAGCACCCGCACCCGCAGCACCCGCGCCAGCCCCAGCCCCGGCTGCTCCGGGCGTACCGCCCGCGGCCCCGCCGCTGATGCCATTCGCGCCGCCGCCGGTGCCGAGCGCACCCGACGCGCCCGGGCCGGTATTGACGCCGGAGCCGGTGCCGCTCAGAGCGCCGCTGCCAGTGCCGGGGGTTGCCGCTCCGGGTGTGCTGCTGCCATAGCCGGTGGTGCCGGCCGCATTGCCGCGGGCTCCTGGAGTGGTGCTGTTGGCGCCGCCGGGGAGGGTGGCGTTGCTGCTGTATCCGGGCGCGCCCACGGCGGCGCTGCCGGTGCCGGCCGCACCGGTGGTGTTGCTGTTATAGCCCGTGCTCCCCGGCATGCTGCCCGGCATGCTTGCGCCATTGGCGTTTCCGGGTGCCGCACCGGTCGTCGTAGAGACGCTGTTGCCGGTGCCGAGGCGGCTGGCGACGCCCGGATTGGAGCCGGTGGCGCCGGTCATGCCGGTTCCGGTTTGAGCGTAGGCCAATAGCGAGCTGCCGGCGAGCAGTGCGCTGGCGAACAGGGTCAGCTTGAATTTGTTCCGCATGCGAAACTCTCCTGTGAGAATTGTCGGTGATCCGGCCGTTGCCCGCGAGCGGGGGGCTCAAGGGCGCGATGCAGCCCGCGTCGGCGGCCGGCCTGTCACGCAAACAGACGCTGGCCGCTTGCGGCGCCAATCTCAGCCGGCGCACTAGCAGCGATTAGACTAAAACGCCCGTGAGTTGGATCAACGGCCCAAGCGGAAACTGCGCTGGGTCAGGCGCATCCAGGCGATACCGCCTCGCCATACCCGGCCTTCTGCCGGGTCTCCCTGGCAACCGCCAAAGCCCTTGCCACAATTTGTGGACGGCCGAGGCGAGCCCGGCCAGGACGGCTCGGGTGAGCCCCGACTCGGCGTCGGGGCGCTAGCGATGGCTGGCGTTGAACCGGGCGAGAGCGGCCGGACCCGGGCACAGCTCGGCTTCGCCGAGGCCGTTGAGCGGCGTCTCGACGGTGTCGAGCAGTTCGTGCATATCGCCCGAATCGGGCTCGACGAAGAGGAGCCCGGTCACCACCTCGCCGGCGGCGTGCCGCTGCTGTAGATAGGTCAAGGCCGAGATCCGGTCGTAGGGATCGTAATCGGCCGCGAGCTTGCGCAGCCGCAGCACCGAGCCGTCGTGCTGAACCACGGTCTCGACCGTTCCCGGCGCGTAATCGGCGGTGATCTCGTCGCGTTCGAGGATCACGTCCAAGCGGTTGACCGCCTCGTTATGGGCGCGGACATAATCGAAGCTCTTGGTCGATTCGGGGTTGTTGTTGAACGCGACGCAGGGCGAGATCACGTCGATGAACGCCGCCCCCTGGTGCTCGATCGCCGCCTTGATCAGCGGCACCAGCTGCGTCTTGTCGCCGGAAAAGCTGCGACCGACAAAGGACGCGCCGAGCTGCAGGGCCAGCGCCACCAGATCGATCGGCGAATCAGTGTTGACCGCCCCGCGCCGCGCCTTCGAGCCCTTGTCGGCGGTGGCCGAGAACTGGCCCTTGGTCAGCCCGTAGACGCCATTGTTTTCGACGATATAGACCATGTTGACAGCGCGGCGCAGGCAATGCGCGAACTGGCCGAGCCCGATCGACGCCGAATCGCCATCGCCCGAGATCCCCAGATAGACGAGGTCGCGGTTGGCGAGATTGGCCCCGGTCAGCACCGAGGGCATGCGTCCGTGCACGCTGTTGAAGCCGTGCGACTTGCCGAGAAAATAGGTCGGCGTCTTCGACGAGCAGCCGATGCCGGAGAGCTTGGCGATGCGGTGCGGCGCCAGGCTCAATTCAAAGCAGGCCTGGATGATCGCGGCGCTGATCGAATCATGGCCGCAGCCGGCGCACAAAGTCGAGACGGAACCTTCGTAATCGCGACGGGTGAAGCCCAGCGCGTTGGTCGGCAGCTTGGGATGATGCAGTCGCGGCTTGGTGATATAGGTCATGCGGACCTCAGATGGGCGATAAAGATATTCGTCGCCCCCGTGAAAGCGGGGGCCCAGAGGGAGCGTAAGGTGCTGACGCCCTGGGTTCCCGCTCGCGCGGGAATGACGGAGAAGAACGGGGTCACGGCAGCGCCCGCCTGAGCGGTGCCAGGGTGACAACGTCGAGCATGTCGCCGATCGCCTTGACGATAAAGCGCGCGGTGATCGGCGTGCCGTCGTAATGCAGGATCGGGACGAGCCTGGCCGGGTCGATATCGCCGTCGTTGACCAGCAGGCTGCGCAGCTGCGCGTCGCGGTTCTGCTCGACCAGGAAAACGCGGTCGTGGGCGGCCACAAAGTCGAAAACGTCGTCGTGAAACGGGTAGGCGCGCACCCGCATCGTGTCGAGGTGGACGCCGCGCTCCTCGAGCGCTTCGAGCGCCTCGGTCATGGCTGGCGCGGTCGAGCCGAAATAGATCGCGCCAATCCGTGTCGGCTCGGCTGCCATGCGCTTGACCGGGGCCGGCACCAGGCGCTTGGCGGTCGCGAATTTGTGCAGCAGCCGCTGCATGTTGTCGATGTAATCCGAGCCCTCCTCGGAGTACCGCGCGTAGCGGTCCTTGGTGGTGCCGCGGGTGAAAAAGGCGCCCCGCGTTGGGTGGGTCCCGGGCAGGGTGCGATAGGGAATGCCGTCGCCGTCGACGTCGAGATAGCGGCCGAATTCGACCCCGGCTTCGAGTTCTTCGGCGGTCATCACCTTGCCGCGGTCGAACTGCCGGCCCTCGTCCCAGGCCAACGGCTCTACCAGCCAGTCGTTCATGCCGATGTCGAGGTCGAGCATGACAAACACCGGTGTCTGCAACCGGTCGGCCAGATCGAACGCCTCGGCGGCAAAGGCAAAGGCCTCGTGCGGGTCTTCGGGGAACAGCAGCACGTGCTTGGTATCGCCGTGCGAGGCGTGGGCGCAGCTGAGGATGTCGGCCTGCTGGGTGCGGGTCGGCATGCCGGTCGACGGGCTGCCGCGCTGCACGTCGAAAATCACTGCCGGGATCTCGGCGAAATAGGCGAGCCCGATAAATTCCTGCATCAAGGAGATGCCGGGGCCCGAGGTCGCGGTGAACGCCCGGGCGCCGTTCCAGGCAGCGCCGACGACCATGCCGATCGAGGCGAGCTCGTCCTCGGCCTGGACGATCGCATAGCGCTTTTTCTTGGTCTCGGGGTCGATCCGGTAGCGCCGGCAATGGTTGGCGAAGGCCTCGGCGAGCGAGGAGGAGGGGGTGATCGGATACCACGCCGCGACCGTCGCCCCGCCATAGACGCAGCCGAGTGCGGCGGCGTCGTTGCCGTTGATCGAGATGCGCTGGCCGACCTGGTCGGCGCGCTCGAGGCGCAGCCCAATCGGGCATTCCTGCTCGGCCAAGGCCCAGTCACGACCGAGATTGAGCGCGCGCAGATTGGGCCGGATCAGCGTGTCCTTGCCGCGGAACTGCTCGGCGATCAGCTCCTCGATCGCCACCGCGTCCATGTCGAGCAGCGCCGACAACGCGCCCAGATAGATGATG
Organism: uncultured Alphaproteobacteria bacterium; assembly: GCA_963755435.1. GTDB lineage: Bacteria > Pseudomonadota > Alphaproteobacteria > ATCC43930 > CGMCC-115725 > AP-15. Next base: position 200,233 of record CAVWJX010000002.1, on the reverse strand, counting down.
TTCTTGAACAGCTGGCGCTGCCGCGCGTCGTTGTATTCGCGGTTGGAAATCGCGGTCAGCGGCGCGCCGATGATCGTGATGTCGTCACGGAACTTGGATGGCGGCATGGGCTTCGTCGCGTCGTAGAACAGATAACCGCCGGGCTCGATCTCGGCGACATCCTCGTCCCAGGTCTGCGGGTTCATCGCCACCATCATATCGACCCCGCCGCGGCGACCGAGATGGCCCTTGTCGCTGATCCTGACCTCGAACCAGGTCGGCAGGCCTTGGATGTTCGACGGGAAGATGTTGCGCGAGCTCGCCGGTATCCCCATCCGCAGGATCGACTTGGCGAACAGCGCGTTGGCGCTGGCCGAGCCGGAGCCATTGACATTGGCGAATTTGACGACGAAGTCGTTGACGCGTTGGATGTTTGGCAGGCTCGATCCGTCCACGTTCATTCCCCTACAGCGTCATGGCCGACTCGACCCGACCATCCACGCCTGCCCTCGAAGCCGAGGCAAGGACGTGAATGCCCGGATCAAATCCGGGCAACGCGCAATTAGGCTTGAGATAAAGTTCATCGCTCGGCTCATCGGCCGCGGCATGCGGGGCCGGCCTGGGCGATGTCGAGCAGGAACTTGCGCATGTCCCAGGCGCCGGTCGGGCAGCGCTCGGCGCACAGCCCGCAATGCAGGCAGACATCCTCGTCCTTGACCATGATCCGCCCGGTCTTCAGCCGGTCGCCGATATAGAGGTCCTGCTCGAGATTGAGGGCCGGCGCCATCAGCCGCCCGCGCAGCTCCGCTTCGCTGCCGTCGTCGGTGAAGGTGATGCAATCCATCGGGCAGATATCGACGCAGGCATCGCATTCGATGCATAGCTGGCCCGTGAACACGGTCTGCACGTCGCAATTGAGGCAGCGCTCGGCCTCGAGATAGCCGAGCTTTTCGTCAAAGCCAAGCTCGACCTCGACCCGGATATCGGCCAGCGCCACCGCGGTGTCCCTGAGCGGCACCCGGTAACGCAGATCGTTCGAAATGTCGTTGTCGTAGCTCCACTCGTGGATGCCCATCTTCTGGCTGACCAGGGTGACGCCCGGCGGCGGCCGCTCGCTGACATCCTCGCCATGGCACAATTTATCGATCGAGATCGCCGCGTCATGGCCGTGCGCCACGGCCCAGATGATGTTTTTTGGGCCAAACGCCGCGTCGCCGCCGAAAAATACCCGCGGCAGGGTCGATTGCATCGTCTTCGGGTCGACCTTGGGCATGCCCCAGCGGTCGAATTCGATGCCGATGTCGCGCTCGATCCACGGAAAGGCATTCTCCTGGCCGACCGCGATCAGCACGTCGTCACACGCGATCAAGGTGTCGGGCTCGCCGGTTGGCACCAGGTTGCGTCGGCCATTGGTGGCGTATTCGGCCTTGACCTTTTCAAACAGCACCCCGGTCAGTTGGCCGTGTTCGTGGGTGAATTCCTTGGGCACCAGCCAGTTGAGGATCGGGATGCTTTCATGCATCGCGTCCTCTTTTTCCCACGGCGAGGCTTTCATTTCGTCAAAGCCGCTGCGCACCACGACGGTGACCTCTTCGCCACCGAGCCGGCGCGACGAGCGGCAGCAATCCATCGCCGTGTTGCCGCCGCCGAGGACGACGACGCGGCGGCCGATCCGGTCGATATGGCCGAACGACACGCTGGAGAGCCAGTCGATGCCGATGTGAATGTTGGCCGCGGCCTCAGCCCGGCCCGGGATTTCCAAATCCCGCCCGCGCGGCGCGCCGCAGCCGACAAATACCGCATCCCAATCCTCGGCGAGCAGTGCCTTCAGGCTGCCGACCGGCTGGCCGAAGTGCCCCTCGACCCCCATGTCGAGGATCAGGTCGACCTCCTCGTCGGTGACCCGTTCGGGCAGGCGGAAGCGCGGGATCTGGGTGCGCATCATGCCGCCGCCCTTGGCGTCGCCATCGAACATCACGCACTGATAGCCGAGCGGCAACAGGTCGCGGGCGACCGTCAGCGAGGCCGGCCCGGCGCCGACAAGGGCGACCCGCTTGCCGTTCTTCTCGGCCGCCATCGCCGGCAGGTAGGGGGTGATGTCGCCCTTGTTGTCGGCGGCGACGCGCTTCAGCCGGCAGATCGCCACCGGCTGCTCCTCGACCCGGCCGCGCCGGCACGCCGGCTCGCACGGGCGATCGCAGGTGCGCCCGAGAATGCCGGGGAACACGTTGGAGTACCAGTTGACCATGAACGCGTCGGTATAGCGCTGGTCGGCGATCATGCGGATATATTCCGGCACCGGCGTGTGCGCCGGGCACGCCCATTGGCAATCGACGACCTTGTGAAAATAGTCGGGAACCGTGATGTCGGTCGGCTGCACTAGGCTCCTCCTCGCGGGCGGGGCAATACCCCGATCCGGCGTTGTCGCAGTCGCGGCGGTCCGCCCGGTGCCGGTGCAGATCGGGCCACGCGTCGGCGGCGCCTTATAATCGGCCCCAGCCCGCTCGTCATCTTCCTTCTCGCTCGGTGCCGATGCACATATGGGGTGATCTGGCGGGGTGGTCTTGCCTGCCCCTCATCCCCGGGCATGCGACAGCTTGCCTCATCCCCGCGAGGCGCGCAACAACGGCAGCGCACCGGCCAGCCGGGCTGCGCGGCTTGACTTTGAAATGGCGACGGCGCATTTGCCTCAGAGAGCATCGTGCTCGCCGGGGTAAAGGTCGGCGGCCATTCGGGGCAGCAGCGTCGAGCCGCGGCAAAACCAGAGAAAGCGCCCCGCCAAACGTCATCATCAATCCGCCAACTCCAAATCATTCTCCAACATTCCATCACCCCCGACATCGCCGGTATGCCGCATCCGCAACTCTGGGCGCACGCCAGCTCGTCCGGCCGTCGAACCAGAAAGAATTTAAATACGTGACCAAGTTTCAAGACCTCGCGCTCGTCGAACCGATTCGCCGCGCGCTCGCCGAAGAAGGCTATGCCGCGCCAACCCCGATCCAGGTTCAGGCGATCCCGCATCTCTTGGCCGGCCGCGACCTTTTGGGAATCGCCCAGACCGGCACCGGCAAGACCGCCGCTTTCGCGCTGCCGATGCTGCAGCGTCTCGCCGCCGAACGCCGCCCGCCGGCGTCTCCGGCGCTCGTCCGCAAGACCGCGCGCTCGCTGGTGCTGACCCCGACGCGTGAGCTCGCCTTGCAGATCGGCGACAGCTTTCGCGCCTACGGCCGCCATCTCGGCCTGCGCGCGACCGTGATTTTCGGCGGCGTCGGCCAGGCGCCGCAGGTCGCGGCGATGGCTCGCGGCGTCGATATCCTGGTGGCGACCCCGGGGCGGCTCCTCGACCTGATCGGGCAGGGGCATGTCCGGCTCGACCGGGTCGAAACCTTCGTCCTCGACGAGGCCGACCGGATGCTCGACATGGGCTTTATCCGCGACGTGCGAAAGATCGTCCCGCTGCTGCCGAAGGCCCGCCAGACCCTGCTGTTCTCGGCGACGATGCCGCCCGACATCGCGCGCCTCGCCGCCGCCATCCTCGACGCCCCGGTGCGGGTCGAGGTGACGCCGCCGGCCTCGACCGTCGAACTGACCGAGCAGGCCGTCATGTTTGTCGAGCGCGCCGACAAGCGGGCGCTGCTGTGCGCGCTGCTGCGCGACCCGGCGCTCGCCCGCGTGCTGGTTTTCACCCGCACCAAGCACGCCGCCAACCGGCTCGCCGAGCAGCTCGTTCGCGCCGGGTTCGGCGCCGAGGCGATCCACGGCAACAAGTCGCAGGGTGCCCGTCAGCGGGCGCTCGAAGCGTTCCGTGCCGGGGCGGTTCGGGTATTGGTCGCGACCGACATCGCCGCCCGCGGCATCGACATCGACGCGATCACCCATGTCGTGAATTACGAATTGCCGAACCTCCCGGAAACCTATGTCCACCGCATCGGCCGCACCGCCCGCGCCGGCGCCAGCGGTGCCGCGATCTCGTTGTGCGACACCGAGGAGCGCGCCTATCTGAAAGACATCGAGCGGCTGATCGGCCGCCGGGTCCCGATCGCCGCCGACCATCCGTTCCGCGCCGCCGCCCCAGCGCCACAACCGCAGCCAAGGCCGCAGCCGCAACGCCGCCGCGCCGCCTGAGCCGAGCCGCTAGTCCTAACGGCCGAGCCGGCCGGTCGCCGGCCCGTCTTCGGCGCCGGCATCGCGAACCGCAATCGCACGACGGCAGCTGCATCGCGGTTTGCCCTTGGCGCTGCTCAGCCGGGCGACAGGTGCGCCACTTTCGGCATCACCTCCTGCGCCAAAAGCCGCATCGATTCGCGCCACGCCTTGGGGTTGCCGCTGTAGTCGAAGCAGAACAGCAAGAGCGAGCCGAAGCCGCCGACCTCGTCGTACATCCGCTCGATCTTCTCGACGACGGTCGCCGGCGAACCGATCAGCCAGTTGTGGCGGGCGCAATATTCCGGGGTCACGTCGCTGTCGGCGACCTCGGGATCGTGCTTGAGGAACTGGATCACCCCGACATCGGTCAAGAGCGGCAGGAAATACTCGCGCATCATCCGGCCCATCATGCCCTCGACCGAGAGCCGCCAGGCCTCGGCGTCGGTGTCGGCGACAAAGATCTCGCGCACCAGCCGCCATTGCCGGCGCTGCGGCGTGCGTCCGGTGCGGCGCGCCCCTTCCTCGACCGATTCCCAGTGGCTCGCCACATAGGTCGGGTTGAGGTTCAGGCTCATCGGCAGAAAGCCGTGCTCGCCGGCGAGCTTCAAGGTGTCCGAGCCCTTGCTAACCCCGGCGACGCCGATCGGCGGATAGGGTTTTTGCAATGGCTTGATGTGCGGCCGCAAGGTGCGCAGCATCAGATCGGTCTTGCTGACTTGCCAGTATTTGCCCGGATAGTCGAACGGCTCGTCGGCGGTCCACAGCTTCAGGATGATGTCGAGCGCCTCGCGGGTCATCTCGCGGTGCTGGCCGGCGTTGCCGTCGACGTTGAACATCGCCCAGTCGCTCGGCAGCCCGCTGGCCGCGACCCCGAAATTGAGCCGGCCCTGGGCCAGGTGGTCGAGCATCGCCACCCGGTTGGCGAGTTCGGCCGGGTGATGATAGGGCAACAGGAACCCGCCCGGGGCGAGGCGGATCTTCTTCGTCTGCATCAGCGCCTGGGCGATCAACAGGTCGGGTGCGGGGTGCGGCTCCCAGGGGGCGGTGTGGTGCTCGCCGACCCAGGCTTCGACAAAGCCCAATTCGTCGGCCAGCCGCAGCGTGTCGAGGTCCCAGCGATGGCCGTCATAGAGGCCGCGCTCCGGCGGATGCGAGGGCATCGTGAACAGGCCGTATTCCATCGTGATCCTCCCGGCTGCTGGTTCTGCGGCGCAGTCTAGCCCGGAGCAGGGACGGGCGCGAGACTGGCCGATGAGCTTTGCCGCGATCTCGAAACCAAGATCGAGAACCAGTCGCTGCGCCTCACGGTGCGCATGAGCGTCATGTTCGCGGCGGGGCTGACGCTGCTCGGCGCCGTCCTCAAGCTTCACTGATCGTCGGCGGCGGCCGCTTCAGCAACAATACAGCGCCCGCCTTCGCCGGTCATTCTGGGCGCCCGACGCCGCCGCAAGCAGTCGGCAGGGTCGCTCGGCTCTGCGGGCTAAACCCTCATCGTGCGGCGCTGGTGGGCGCGGCCGATTTTCGCGGTATCTTCGCGGTGGCCGGCGATGACCCGCACCCCTTCGTCGAGCTTGGCGGCGATGGTTTCCGGCGAGCAGGTTTCGAGAAACGCCACCCGGTTTTTCCGGCAGGCGGCAAAGACCCGGCGGCGCGCCGCGGCCATCGGCGGCGGGTAGGGGTCGCGCGGCACCGCGGTGTAGCCGAGCGAAAGCCCAAGATCGCCCGGCCCCAACTCGGCAAAGCCGAGCCCCGGCACCGCCAGGATTTCCTCGCAATGGGCGATGCCCTCGGGCGATTCGAGCTTGACCCCGAGCAGCAATTCGCCGTTGGGATCGAGCGGCCACGGCTCGCAGCGGGCGATGTAGTCCTCGGCCGGAAGGCCCCAGATCGGCGCCGCGGTCGCCTCCGAGCCGCGCCCCCGGGTGCCGATACCGAGCCCGCTGCGGGCCTCGCGGGTGGCGCCCTGCATGCGCTCGACCGGCGAGGGCAGGGCCGGGTCGACCCCGGCCGAGTGGTGCGGATAGCGGCAGGATTCGACAAAGGCGCGCACCGCGTCCGCCGCCTCGGCCTGGCACAGCAGAATCCCATGCACGCCGCGGCCGAGGATCTGGCGAAATTGCCAGGCGTTGAAGCGGACATTGGCGGCGTCGGTGCCGTTGACCGGGGCTTCGACGATGATCGCCGGCGTCGGGTGCCCGGAGCGGGTCGGCCCGGCCTCGGCCAGCCCGGCCATGTACAGGGCGAGCCCGGCCATGTCGAACGCGCCGTGCTCCATTCCGACATTGATGTAATCGGCCCAGGTATGCGCGTCCTCGCGGCCCTGCGCGCCGGTCAGCACATGCCCGCTATGGCCGCCGGCATAATAGATCGCCTGGTCGAGCGCCAACAGCTCGATCGCCCGGTTGATCCGCTTGGCCATCGCCACCTCCTCGCACGCTGCCGCCGCGCTGCGGCCGTTGACCGCCCGTCCACCCCGACTATAGTCGCGCCCGGCGTGCGGGCGTGGCGGAATGGCAGACGCGGCAAACTCAAAATCTGTTGTCCGTAAGGACGTGGAGGTTCAAGTCCTCTCGCCCGCACCAGGGTCGGCCTACCATCGGCCATAGCGGCAGACATACCACGCCAGCCCGATCAGCTCGTGCAGCGCGTAATAGCTGTCGAGCAATGCGGGCACCTGCGGCAGCAGAACCGCGGGCGACAACCGCAGCCGGCGCCCGTTCGGGGTCGGATCGGCGACCACCGGGTAGCCCACCGCGCGAAACGACCACAGCGCCCGCGCCATGTGCCACGGATTGGTCACGACCAGCGCCGCCGGCACCCCGGCGCGGCGCAATATCGCCGCCGAGTAGAGCGCATTCTGATAAGTCGTTTGCGACCGCGCCTCGCGCCAGCGCACCGCCACCCGGAAATCGTGTTCGAGCGCCTCGGCCATCATATCGGCCAAGGAATCGTCAGCGCCCGGGACCCAGCCGCCGCTGACCAGGATCGGCAGCCCGAGCCGGCGCTGCTCGCTCGCCGCTTCGGTCAGCCGCTCGAGCGTCAGCGGCCCGACCCCAACCTTGCCGCCGGGCACCCGGCTCGGGCGATAATCGCCGGCGAGGACGATGATCGCCGCGGGCGGCTTCGGCGCCGGCAATACCGGGACGAACCCGGCCATCCGATCAGCCGATTCCAACAGGAAATAGGCCACCGCCGGGGTCGCCGCGAGATAGAGGCAGGCGATCGCCGCGGTCGCCAGCACCAGACCGACGCGCCGCCATCGCCAGGCCAGCAGCACCCCGATCATCGCCAGCAGGATGAACAGGTTGGGCGGGATCAGCGACGAATACGAAATCCACTGAAGCATACCCATTTTGTCAGCCGCTCAGCCCGAGCGGGACGATGGGCTCGCCGCGCAGGCGGTGATAGAGCTTGGCCGCCTCGCGCTTCAGCCCGAGGCCGAGGCCCCGTCGGGTGCGTGGGTTGGCGGCGATAATCCCCCAGCGCTCCCGCCGCCTGGGCAGCCATAATTTCTTATAGGGGTCGTCGCCGCGGCCGAAATTGATCTCGTATGGATGGTCCTCGGCGAGCACGCGCTCGATCAGCTCCATGGTGAGCAGGGTCCCGAGCGACAAATCGTCGAACCGCCGGTCGTGCGCGAGCTTATAGATGACGGCGCGGCCGTGCCAAACGATCCAGAACTGCGCGGCAGCCGGGATGCCGTCGACCGAGGCGATGCCGAGACGCAGTGCCCCCTCCTCGGCCGCCAGCCGGATCAGCGCCGGGACGAAGTCCGCAAACGCTTCGGCCGGCTTCCAGCTGCGGGCATAGATCGCCTGGTAATCGGCGATCGCCCGCTCGATGCCGGCCGGTCCGGCGTAGAACATTGTCTTCAGCCGGTCGCCCGCCATCAGCCGCCGGCGCTTGCGCCGCCAGGTGTTGCGCAGCTCCGAAGGCCGTGCTGCGAGATAGTCGGCAAAGCTCATGCCCGCGGTTTCCTCGAACCAAGTCCCCGAATGAAATCGGCATTCGACGAGGAGCCCGGCACGGCGCAGGGCGCTCACCGTGGCGCGATAGGCCGGATCGCGCGCGTCGAGCTCGTCGAGAGCGATCACATCCCAGCGCGGCCTCTCGCCGAGAATTTCGCCGAGGACCGCGCCAAGCCCCTCGGCGATGTCGGCCGCCGGGGCCGCGACGATGCCGTGCTCGACGCTGTAGGCGTTGGCGAGGCTGGCGAGGCGCCGCTCCCTCGGTCTGACGACCACCGGTCCGGTGGCAACTTGCCCGGTGGCAACTTGCAGCGCCAGCGCCAGCGCCGAACCGGGCCGCTCGTCGGTGTAGAGGCGGGTTTCGGTCGCCGCCGCAACCCCGTGCCGCGCCATCAGATCGTACCAGCCGGGTAGTGCAAAGAACGAGTGGCGCGCCGCCGCCTCGAACAGCGCGGCCGGCCCCTGCGGCAGTCGCCGGAAATCGGGGTTGGGGTAGACTGGCATCAGCAGCCCGGCATTACCCGGCGCCGGCCCCGCTGCCGTATTTTCTCCGGTGCCATCCGGTGTGGATCCTGACCTTTACCACGCTCTATCCAAGTGCCGAGCGCCCGCAGCACGGCATCTTTGTCGAAACGCGCCTGCGCCAGCTCGTCGAAAGCGGCCGGGTCGAGGCGCGCGTCGTCGCCCCAGCCCCTTGGTTTCCGTTCGCCTCCGAGCGCTTCGGCGCTTATGCGGTGATGGCCCGGGTGCCGCGCGCGGAAACCCGTCACGGGCTCCAGGTCGAGCATCCGCGCTATCCGCTCGTCCCCAAGATCGGCATGTCGAGCGCGCCCTTGGCGCTGTTCGCCGCCTGCCTGCCGCGGCTGCGCCGGCAGATCGCCGCCGGCGACGATTTCGACCTGATCGACGCGCATTATTTCTATCCCGACGGGGTCGCCGCGGTGCTGCTCGGCCGCGCCCTCGGCCGGCCGGTGGTGGTGACCGCGCGCGGCAGCGACCTCAACCTGATCGCCCGCCGCGCCGTGCCGCGGCGCTGGATCCGCTGGGCCGCCGCGCATGCGCAGGGGCTCGTCGCGGTGTCGAGCGGGCTCAAGGATCGACTGGTCGCGCTCGGCGTCGCTGGCGAGCGGGTGCGGGTGTTGCGCAACGGCGTCGATCTGCGGCAATTCCACCCCGGCGACCGGGCGGCGGCGCGCCGCCGTCAGGGCTTCACCCGGCCGACCCTGATCGCCGTCGGCAATCTGGTGGCGTTGAAGCGGCACCGCCTGATGGTCGAGGCTTTGGCGCTGGTGCCCGAGGCCGATCTGGTCATCGTCGGCGACGGGCCCGAGCGCGATGCGATCAAAGCCTTGGCCGCCGCCCGCGGCATCGCTGGCCGGGTGCGCCTCCTCGGCCGTGTGCCGCAAAGCGAGCTGCCCGAGATCTACGCCGCGGCCGACCTGTTGCTGCTGGTCTCGACCAATGAGGGTTGGCCCAATGTGCTGCTCGAAAGCATGGCCTGCGGCACTCCGGTCGTGGTCTCGGATCTTGCCGGCATCGGCGATATTGTCGCCGCCGCCGCGGCCGGCCGGATCGTCGCCGCGCCGACCCCGCAGCGCCTTGCCGACGCGATCGGCGCGCTGCTCGCCGCCCCGCCCGACCGCGCCCTGACCCGCGCCTATGCCGAAGGTTTCGACTGGCAGGACACGACCGAGGGGCAGATCGCCCTGTTCGAGGAAATTTGTGCGCACCATGCCAAACCGGCGCGCCCGGCGTCGCCGGTTCATCGCCGCAGCAGCCGCTGATAAATCGGGGCGTAGCGCGCGACCGAGTGCGCCCAGCACCGCTCGCCGTCGATAAATTGGGTGGCGGAGGCCCGGATGCGCGGCCACGACGCTTCGTCGTCGAACGCGGCGAGCACGCCCGCGGCGAGCCGTTCGGGATCGCCCGGCGGAAACAGATAACCGGTTTCACGGTCGCCGATCAGCTCGCGATGGCCGCCGACGTCCGACGCGGCGACGATCCGCTCCTGGGCCATCGCCTCGAGCGGCTTCAGCGGCGTCACCAGCTCGGTCAGCCGCAACGACAGCCGCGGAAAGACCAGAATGTCGGCGAGGTCGTAATAGCGGCCGATCTCGTCATGCGGAACCCGCCCGGTGAAGACCGCGCTGTCGCCGAGCCCGAGTTCGCCGGCGAGCCCCCGCAACGCCGCCTCCTCGGGGCCGCCGCCGACCAGGAGGACCGCGATCTCCGGGCGCCGCCGTCGCATCGCCGGCAATGCGCGCAGCAGCAGGTGCAGCCCTTCATAGGCATAGAACGAGCCGAAAAAGCCGAGCACCCGCTTGCCGCCGAGGCCGAGCCGGGCGGCCAGCGCCGGATCGGGCCGGGCGGCGCCGCCAAACGCCTTGCGGTCGACCGCGTTGGGGATCACCGTGACCTTCTCGGCGGCAATCCCGCGGGCGGCGATCTCGCCGCGCAAACCCTCGCAGATCGTCGTCACTGCATCGGCCCGCCGCAAGGCGCGGGTTTCAAGAAGCCGGGTCGCGCGATAGCGCAGCGCGGCCACCCCCCTTGTGCCGCCGCCGGCGGCGTCTTCCCACAAGGCGCGGACCTCGTAGACCACCGGCAAGCCGTGGCGCCGGCCGGCGCCGATCGCCGGCAATCCGTTCAGCACCGGCGAGTGGGCGTGCAGGATCTGCGGCCGCGTCTCCTCGATCACCCGGTCGAGGCGGCGTCCGAGATCGGCCATGATCTTGATCTCGCGCGCCCAAGGGAGCCGCGCGCCCAAGCCCCGCGGCGGCGGCGTGCGCCAAAATTCCCACGCGCCGATCCGCTCGCGCGCCGGCCCTGGCGCATAATGCTTGCCGCTGGTCAGCAGCACCGGGTCCCAGCCCATCGCCCGCTGCTGGTCGACGATGCCAAGCGTGCGAAACACATAGCCGCTCTGCAACGGCAGCGAATGGTCGAGGATATGCAGAACCCGCATCGCCCGGATCGAGTTGGTTGGCCGCCCGCCCGCCCTTATACCAGGACCGGCCCAGGACCGGCGGGTTTCCCGAGCTTAGCGCGCAGTGGCTGAAGCGGAGTTAACTCCAGCGCCGGGAGCAGCCGGCCCGGCTGGCGGGGTCGCCGTTGCCCGCGAGCCATTGCCCGCACTCCCCGAGCTCGAGCGCCAGTGGCGGGCGCTCGAAGCCGAAGCCCATCCGTCCTTTTTTACCTCGTGGGCGTGGCTCGGCACTCTGCTCGCGGCGATCCCGGCGGCGCGCCGCCCGGACCTGCTGCGCGGCCGGGCGCAAAGCCGCACCGTGGCGCTGGCTCTGCTCGGCACAGCGCAGACCCGCCGCCGTCACGGGCTGATCCGCGCCCGCGGCCTCTATCTCAACGAGACCGGCGACCCGCGCTTCGATGCGATGACGATCGAGCACAACGCCGTCTTGACTGCGTCTGGCAGCGAGGCCGCCATTCCCGACGCCCTCCTCGCCTGGTTCGCCGGGCTGCGCGGCGAGGCCGACGAATTGCATCTCGCCGGCGCGTTGCAGCCCCTGCCCGAGCCGGCGCTGGCGGCCCATCGGCTGCTGTCGCGCGTCGTCGCCGTGCCGTCCTACTCGGTCGATCTCGGTCTGCTTGCCGCCGCCGACGGCGCGCTCGACCCGGTGCTCAGCGCCAACGCCCGCCAGCAGCTGCGTCGCGCCTTCCGCCGTTTCGAGGCCCAGGGTCCGCTCGTCCTGAATGAAGCCTCGACCGAGGCCGAGGCGCAGCGCTGGTTTAGCGCAATGAAGGCGCTGCATTGCATCTCGTGGGGCCGGCGCGGCAAACCGCATGCCTTCACCCATCAGTTTTTCGAGCTGTTCCACCGCCGGCTGATCGAGCGCAATTTCGCCGCGGGGGCCATCCAGCTGCTCGAAATCTGCGCCGGCGAGCGGGTCATCGCTTATCTCTACAATTTCCGTCACGACGGCCGCCTCTACGCCTATCAGAGCGGGTTTGCCGATGCCGATCCGCGCGAGCGCCCCGGGGTCGTCGCCCATGCGCTGGCGATCGGTCACAACTGGCGCGCGGGCCTGCGCGTCTACGACTTCATGGCCGGCCGCAACCGCTTGAAAGAGAGCTTCGCCACACGCTGCGAGCCGATGCTGTGGCAGGTGGTGCAGCAGCCGCGCCTCAGGTTTCGCCTCGAGCGCCTCGGCCGCCGACTGAAGCAGCGGGTCGGCCGTTCGCCCGTCGCCTGAGCTTTCAGGCCGCCACTCGTTCACAATGAAATCGCTTGCCGCTGGCCGGGCGAAACGATAGGGCAGGGTGCCGCCGCTGCTCGCTAGGAGCCTCATGTCGACCCTTGTCACCGGCGCCGCCGGGTTTATCGGCTTTCACGTCGCCAGGGCATTGCTCCAGCGCGGCGACCGGGTTGTCGGCATCGACAACCTCAACGATTATTACGATGTGCGGCTGAAGGAAACGCGCCTCGACGAATTGGCCGAGTTCGAGCACTTCACCTTTATCAAGCTCGACCTCGCCGATCGCGACGGCGTCGCCGCCGTCATTCGCGCCCACCGCGACCTCACCGGCATCATCCATCTCGCCGCCCAGGCCGGGGTGCGCTATTCGCTCGAAAACCCCTACGCCTATATCGACGCGAATGTGATGGGCACCGTCGTCATGCTCGAGGCGGCGCGCCGCCTCGACCGGCTCGATGCGTTCACTTACGCGTCGTCCTCCTCGGTCTACGGCGCCAACAAGAAGCAGCCGTTCAGCGTCGACGACCCGGTCGAGCAGCCGGTCTCGCTCTATGCCGCGACCAAGCGCAGCTGCGAATTGATCGCGCGCAGCTACAGCCACCTCTACCGGCTGCCGGCGACCGGGCTGCGGTTTTTCACCGCTTATGGACCGTGGGGCCGGCCCGATATGGCGGCCTGGCTGTTCACCAAGGCGATCCTCGCCGGCGAGCCGATCAAGGTGTTCAATCACGGCCATATGGCCCGTGACTTCACCTATATCGACGACATCGTCGCCGGCACGATCGCGGCGCACGACCGCGCCCCGGCCGCCGGGGCCGGGAGCGACGAGGTTCCGCACCGGATCTACAATCTCGGCAATCACCGGCCGGAACAGCTGCTCGATTTTATCGCCATCCTCGAACGCGCGCTGGGGCGCACTGCAATCAAGGAATTGCTGCCGTTGCAGCCCGGCGACGTGCCGGAAAGCTTTGCCGATATCGAGACCGCGCGCCGCGATCTCGGCTTCGAGCCGAAGACCACGATCGAGGAGGGGATCGGCCGCTTTGTCCAATGGTACAAGCACTATCACCGGATCAACTGATGGGCCTGCCTCGCCGATCCTGCTGCGCGAAGGGATTTGTAAACCGCATTGGCTTAGCCTGGCGGGATTCGATGGTCGGCGCCGAGTGGGGGCTGACGGGCAAAGGCTGACATGGAACGCGGGTTTGCAGTCATCGGCCTCGGCTATGTCGGCTTGCCGGTGGCGCTGGCGCTGGCCAAGACGTTCGAGCCGGTCATCGGCTTCGACATTTCGCAGCGGCGGATTGCGGCACTGCGCCGGGGGCACGACGCGACCGGCGAGGTGCCGGCGGCTGCGTTGCGCGCGACCCGGCTGCGGCTGACCGATGATCCCGAGGCGCTGACCGAGGCGAGCTTTCTGGTCGTCACCGTGCCGACGCCGATCGACGGCGAACGCCGCCCCGATCTGCGCCCACTCGGGGAGGCCTGCGCGCTGATCGGGCCGCGGCTGAAACCGGGCGCCGTAATCGTCTTCGAATTGACCGTCTACCCAGGCCTGACCCGCGACTTTTGCGGCCGGCTGTTGGCCGAGGCCTCGGGGCTGGCCCAGGGCGTCGACTTCAAGCTCGGCTACTCGCCCGAGCGGATCAATCCGGGCGACCGGCAGCACCGGCTCGAAACCATCGTCAAGATCGTCGCCGGCGAAGACGAGGAGACCCTGGAGCGGGTCGCCGCGGTCTATGACCGGATCGTCGAGGCGGGCCTCCACCGCGCTTCCTCGCTCGAAGTCGCCGAGGCGGCCAAGGTCATCGAGAATACCCAGCGCGACCTCAACATCGCGCTGATGAACGAATTGGCAATCATCTTCGACCGGCTCGGCATTCCGACCCGCGAGGTGTTGGCCGCGGCCGGCACCAAATGGAATTTCCTGCCGTTCACGCCGGGGCTGGTCGGCGGCCACTGCATTGGCGTCGACCCTTACTATCTGACCGCGCGGGCCGAGGCGGCCGGCTATTACCCGCAGGTGATCCTGTCGGGCCGCCGCATCAATGACGGCATGGGCGGCTTCATCGCCCAGCGCCTGGTCAAATTGCTGATCGCCGCCGGGCGGCAGGTCAAAGGCGCGCGCATCGGCATCATCGGCCTCACCTTCAAGGAGGACGTGCCCGATCTGCGCAACAGCCGGGTCCCGGACATATTGGCCGAACTGCGCGACTACGGCATTGCCGCATTGGTCACCGACCCGCTCGCCGATGCGGCCGAAGCCAAGCGCGAATATGGCATCGATCTGGTCGCCGTCGACGAGTTCAATGGGCTCGACGGGCTGATCCTCGCCGTGCCGCATGCGCTGCTGGCCGCGGCTGGATGGGACCGGCTGTTCGCCAGACTGGCCCCGGGCGGCGTCTTCGTCGATGTCAAATCAGCGGTCGCCCGCGACCGAGTGCCACGAAATGTTCATTATTGGAGTTTGTAAGTGACGCCGACCCCGTTGCTGTCGGAATCGGTTTCCAGTCCGTCCAATTTGCCCGTCTCAGATGGACGTGGAGCTGTGTCATTTATTGGGTGCAGATTGCATTACAGTGCGCCGAGGGCGTGATTATTTCCGGCAGTTTCAATGGTATGACGGTATCGCGCCAAAACCCGACCAATCGCTCTTTTGGTCATGATCCCTTTGCGCCATTGACCAGGGTGCGCTTATCGACCCACGTTACCGGCTAGTTCGTCACCGCTTGAGCGAGCAGCTGGCGAATCGCGCGGGCGAGCCCAATCCGGCCGCGTTCAGCAACACCCCGACCCCGTCTACGCCGCCGATCCCAATGCGCCGGACAGCCGTGAAGCTGTGTCGGCGGAGCCACCGGGTTCGGTGCACCAAACCGCATCCGAGAACGCCGGCGTTCGGCGAGGGTCCCCGCTTGTCCAAAGGGAGGCATGCACATGCGTTCTTATTCGGCGCTCTGTGGCGCAGCGATCATCATGCTCGGTGCGCACACTGCATTCGCCGGCACTGTCACTTTGAGCGTGGGTTCGGGCGGGCTTTACCGCACGATCAGCGCCGCGGCCGCGGCCGCCGACGCCGATACCAATCTCGCCAATTACTACGTGATCAATGTCGCGCCCGGAACCTACACCAATGATTTTCCGCTGGTGACCCGGCCAATGACCATCCAGAGCAATGCAGTCGGCCAAGCGGTCATCCTCAATGCAACGGTTCCGCTGCCCAACGAGAAGGGCATCATCCTTAGCTTCTCGAACCTGATCGTCAATGGGCTGACCTTTCAGGGGGCGGAAATCTCCAATGCGCTCGGCGGCAACGGCGCCGGTATCCGCGATCAGAATACCGGAATCCCGGCGACCCTGATCGTCGAGAACAGCTCGTTCATCAACAATCAGGAAGGCATTTTGACTGGCTATAACAGATCACAGTCAATAACGATTACCCACTCAACCTTCAAAAATAATGGGAACCCGAATATCAACTATTTCCAGCACGGGCTTTACGTTAATTACGCCGGGAGTTTGAGCGTCACCAGCAGCGTGTTCTGCGGTCAGCTGATCGGCCATGACATCAAAAGCCGGGCCATGGTAACGAGCATCGCCGACAACCAGCTTTATGACGGACAAGCCGATCCCGCCGTCGGCTGCCGCACCGGATCGAGTAGCCTGGCGATCGACATTGCCAATGGCGGAATTGCAACCATCTCGAGCAATGCGATCATCCAAGGCGTCGCTTCACCAAACTATAAAATGGTCGATTACGGCGAAGAAGGAATGATCTACAGCAGCAACAGCATCCTCGCATCGGACAATGAGTTCAAGAACATCGGATCCAATCCGGCGACCGGCGTTTATGACCCGCATTGTGTCGTGGCCCGGTTGGTCGGCGACACCTTCACCGGGGTCGCCACTCCGGTAAGTCCTGCCAGCTGCGCCGTCTACCACTAAACCGGCACTGGTTCGGACGCGCTTCGGCCGCGGCATCGCCGGCGGAGCGCGCCCGAACTGTTGTCCGCGTCGTCCGCTGACGCCTACCCCGCCACCGGCGCCAGGCGGAAGCGGCAATCGCCGTCGCGGGCGATCTGGTTGACCAGGTCGATCTCCCAGGCGAGGTATTCGCGCATAAAGCGCTCGCGCTCGGCCGGCCGGTCGCGCGCCGACAAGGCTACGTCGTCAGGCTCGTCGGCGAGGTTCGCCTGTGCCGGTCTCCAGCGGCAACCCCTGGGCGCTCCACGCCCGATTCCCGCCGGCCAGCACTTTGACCGGGCGGCGGGCATTGATCTCGGCGGCGGCAAAGCGGGCGAGGGCGCCATCCTCGCTGGTCAGCACCAGGTCGCCCGAACTCGGCAGCTTACCGAGCGCCTGACCGAGCCGGGCGCGGATCGCAAACCAGGCGCCAGGAATGTGGCCCTCGCGGTAGCGCCGGCTCAACGCCAGGTCGACCACCACCGCGGACCGGTTGGCTTGCAGCTCGACCGGCGAGATCGTCGCCGGCTCGGGGCCGGCGAGCGGGAACATGCCGGTGTCGACGGCAGGCGTTCCGGTTTCCAGCGCGGCGCCGTCGAGAGCGCGGTCCAGAACCACCGCGTCCCACCCCATCCGCCGCAGCCACGAGGCGGTCATCCGCGCCCTGACGCCGGTGTCGTCGACCAGCACCACCCGCGCACCCCAGACGCCGAGCCAGCTGTCGGTCTCCTGCACCAGTTGGCCGCCCGGCGCCATCAGCGAGCCCGGCAGGTGTCCGGCGCGGTATTCGGCCGGGTCGCGGACATCGAGCACATAGAGCGTGCGCCGGTCGGCCTCGCTCTGCCATTGGCCGAGGGTGGCGCGGTCGATCGCCGGCACGCCATAGCGCCGGGCCACCGCCGCGGCCCGCTCGCGCCCTGCCGCCACCCCCTCGGCCGAGACCTCGGGCGCCCGCCCGGTGGCCCCGCTCGCCACCCCGAGCCCGGCCAGGTGCCAGGCCATCGTGCCGTCCTTCAGCGAGACCACCCGGTTTGGCACGCCGGCGTCGATCAGCGCCTGGGCGCCGATGATGCTGCGCGTGCGGCCGCCGCAATTGACCACGACAAAAGTGTCGGGCGACCGCACCAATTCGTGAAAGCGATAGACCAGCTCGGCGCCGGGCACGCTGATCGCACCGGGGATGCTGTTCGAGTGATATTCCTCCCAGGACCGGCTGTCGAAAATCGCCAGGTTCTCGCCCTCGCTCTGGCGCTTCGCCAATTCCTCGGCGCTGATCCACGGCGTGCCGTATTCGTGCTCGACCACCTCGGCGAAGGCCTTGCTCGGCACGTGCACCCCGCTATAGACCGGAAAGCCCGCCGCTTCCCAGGCCGAGACCCCGCCGGCCAGGATTGAGACATCGCTCCAGCCGCCGGCGAGCAGCCGTGCCGCCGCGCGCTCGGCAAGCCCGCCGCCGCCACCGTCATCATCGCCGACGACGATCGGCGCCGATCGCCGCGGCAGCAGGGCAGGCGCCACGAGTTCGAGCCGGGAGAGCGGCAGGCACGACGCCATCAGCAAATGCCGCTCGTAAAAGCTGCCCTCCTCGCGCGCATCGACGATCGCAATCTCACCGCCATCATGCAGCCGCCCGCGCAATTCTGCCGGCGTGATCCTGCCTGCTGCTGCCGCCATCTCGTCCTCCTCATAGTCTTGCCATTCCATTTGCCCCAATTCGTGGCAGGCGTCAAAGTCGCAATCGGGATCGCACGAAGGAGACAGGGATGTCCGAGGGACGACGCGCGCGGCCGGTGCCGACACCGGAGACACAGCATTTCTGGGACGGCACTCGCGCCGGCGAATTGCGCCTGCAGCGCTGCAACGCCTGCGCCAAGGTGTATTTCCCGCCGCGCCCGTTCTGCCCCGCCTGCGCCTCGCGCGATGTCGCGGTGTTCCGCGCTTCAGGCCGGGGCCGGCTCTACAGCTATGTGATCCACCATCGCCCGGTGCCGGGCTTCACCCCGCCCTATGCGATCGCCGTCGTCGAATTGGACGAGGGGCCGCGGCTGATGACCAACATCACGGGGTGCCCGCAGACGCCCGAGGCGTTGCCGCTCGACATGGCCGTCGAAGTCGCCTTCGAGAAGCTCGACGACCAGATCACCCTGCCGCTCTTCCGTCCGGCCGCGAGGTAGCCCGCGATGGGCCATACAATTATGGGCTCGGCCTCTCCTTCCTTCGTCATGGCCGGGTTTGGCCCGGCCATCCACGAGTTGCAGGCTCTCAAGGGAAAGGCCGTGGCTGCCCGGAACAAGTCCGGGCATGACATTTCTGAACTTATGGTGACGGGAGACGAGCTAGGGAGGATCGGGTGATGCAGCCCAAATCGATTGCCATCGTCGGCGCCGCCGAAACCACCCGGCTCGGCGTCATCCCCGACATCTCGCAGATCCAGCTCCATGCCGACGCGGCGCTGAACGCGATGGCCGACGCCGGCCTCAAGCCCAGCGACATCGACGGCATCGCCACCGCCGGCGAGACCCCGACGACGATCGCCCACTATCTCGGCCTCACCCCCAAATGGGTCGACGGCACCGCGGTCGGCGGCTGCTCGTTCATGATCCACACCCGCCACGCCGCCGCGGCGATCGCCTCGGGGCTGTGCGAGACGGTGCTGATCACCCACGGCGAGAGCGGCCGCTCCGGCGTCGGGCGCACCCGCAACATCGTCGCCCCCACCAGCCTCGCCGGCCAGTTCGAGCAGCCCTACGGGCCGATGGGGCCGCCAACTTTGTTCACGATCCCGGTGCTGCGCTATATGAAGACCTACGGCCTCAGCGACGAAACCTTGGCGATGGTTTCGGTGGTGCAGCGCGAATGGGCCGGCAAAAACCCGCGCGCCACCTTCAAGGACCCGATCACCGTCGCCGACGTCTTGAACTCGCGGATGATCGCCTACCCGTTCCGCCTGCTGCAATGCTGCCTGGTCACCGACGGCGGCGGCGCGCTGATCTCTGACCGCGGCCGAGCGCGCCAAGGATTTCCCGACCAAACCCGTCTACATCCTCGGCACCGGCGAGTTGGTCGAGACCCCGATGGTCAGCCAGATGGCGGATTTCACCTCGTCGCGCGCGTTCCGCGTTTCGGGCGCCAAGGCCTTCGCAGAGGCCGGCATCACCCACGACGATGTCGACCACCTGATGATCTATGACGCCTTTGCCCATCTGCCGATCTACGGCCTCGAGGATCTGGGCTTTGTCGGGCGCGGCGAGGGCGGCCCGTTCATCGCCGCCCGCAACACCGCCCCCGGCGGCAAGCTCCCGACGAACACCAACGGCGGCGGCCTCTCCTACATGCATTCCGGCATGTACGGCATGTACGCCCTGCAGGAGAGCGTGCGCCAGATGCGCGGCATCGCCCCGGCCCAGATCCCCGGCGCCAAAATCTCGGTCTGCCACGGCGTCGGCGGCATGTTCGCCGCGTCGGGCACCATCATCATGACGAATGAGGCGCCGTAACCTCTGGTGGGAGGCTCGGCGATTTGCTCCGCGACCATCAGCTTGTGGTCGGTGAACCAGTCGCCCGGCGCCTGACAGAGTGAAGCGGCCGCTCGGTCAGGCAGCGGCTTTCCGCGCCGGGGCGCGGGGCGGGGCGCGCAGCACCGAGGTGACGCCGGCGACGACGGCGAAGGCGGCCAGCAGCGCCAGCCCGCCATGCACGCCGCCGAGCAGCGCCTGTTCCGGTGCGCCGAGCGTCTGGTCGCCGATCCCGCTCATCGCCGCGAGCCCCCATGACAGCACCGCGGACGCGCCGGCCACGCCGAGGCTGGTGCCAAGCGTGCGCATCAGGTTGAGCAGGCCGCCGGCCTCGCCGCTGCGATTGCCGGGGGCGGCGCTGATCGTCGAGCTGTTGTTGGGCGCGATGAACAGGCCCAACCCGGCGCCGAACATGCCGAGCGCGGCCATCACTGCCGGCAGGCTCGCCGTGCTGCCGGTCAGCCCCACGCCCAGCAGCGCGAGGCCGGCCACGCACACAACCATGCCGCCGAGCAGCACGGTGCGCAGGCCCAGCCGCTCCTGCAGCGTGCTGCTGAACGGCGCCACGACGCCGAGCGCCACCGGGATGATCGCCAGCCGGAGCCCGGCCATCAGCGGCGCATCGTGATAGCCGCGCACCAAGGCGAACGACATCAAAAAGAACATGCCGTAGAGCATCGCGTAAGACAAAACGATCGCGACGATACCGCCGGAAAAAGCGGTAATGCGGAACAGATCGAGGTCGATCAGCGGCGCCGGCGCCCGGCGCTCCCGCCGCATGAACATCGACAGCAAAACCACGGCGGCGACGGCGGCCCCGAGGATGATTGGCGAGGTCGGACCCCAGACATAGCTTTCGCTGATCATCAGCAGCACGACTGTCAATGTCGGGATCAGCAGGATTGCGCCCGGCCAGTCGAATCGCCGATCGGAGCTCGAGATCGATGGTTCGCGGGATGACCAGCCAGCCGATCATCGCCGCGGCCAGCCCGAACGGGAGATTGACCCAGAACACCCAGCGCCAGCCGAGCGCCGCCAGCAGCACGCCGCCGACAACCGGTCCCACGCTGATCCCGACCGCCTGGGCCGCGGCGAAAATGCCCATGGCGCGGCCCTGCCGGCCGGGACCCGCCGCCTTGACCAGAATGACGATGCTGTTGGCGCCGAGCATCGCCCCGCCGATGCCCTGGAGGGCACGGAACGCAATCAACTCGGTCAGATCCGAGGCCAGCCCGCACCAGACGGAGGCGACAGTGAACAGCGCAAATCCAGTTAAATACATCACCTTGCGGCCGGCGATCTCGGCGAGGCGCGCGAACACCGGCAGGATCGAGGCAAATGCCAGCTGGTAGGCGATGGCCACCCAGCTGACTACGCTCAGCCGCGCCAGAAAGTCGTGCTCGAGCGTCGGCAAGGTCAGCTGCACGATGCTCGCATCGAGCTGGCCGATGAACGCGGCGATGCAGGTCGTGCCGACGACGAGCCAGGGATAGTACGACCGGCGGACAATGAATTCGGCCGGCGCCGGCTCCCAGCCGCCGAGGAGCGCCGAACGCACCCGAATTGCCCAGGGCGGGCCGCTCAATCGCTCGTTCATATGACCTCGCGGCCTGCGCCGGATCGAGGGTGGAGAGTAGAGAGCCTATCGCGGCTTTATCGAAAATTGCAAACCCGGCGCGCGCGCCCATTTGTGCCGAACGCAGCCGGCTTGCGTCGCCCGGCGCCGCGTGCCGGCGGGAAGAGCGGCTCGGGATCGCAATTCGGACGCCTCGACGGCTGCCAAATTGCCGCATTCGCAGCCTACAGTCACTGCTGCTGTCCGGACTGGGCGACGGGCGCGGGCCGGCGCTGCCACCTGTTATCATCCTGCAAAAAACAGGTGGAACAGGTGATGGCAAAAGCCGGCGCAGCGTCGTGGCACGACGTTGACGCTTGGCATCCATCGCTCTTTTTCGTCATGCCCGCGAAAGCGCTTTCGCGGCTGCGAGGAAAGCGAGCGGAGCCATCGATCGGGTTCAGACCACCAGGCCCAAGCCGCCTGGCGATGGAGGAGAAGGGAGCGATGGCCGATTTCAGGAGCGGCGGGTGCTTATGCGGGGCGGTGCGCTACGAATCGGCGGGGGAACCGCTTTATTCGCTCCTATGCCATTGCCGCGATTGCCAGCATCAGAGCGGCAGCGCCTATGTCGCGGCGATGCGGGTGTCGGCGGCCGGGTTCCGCGTGACCCAGGGCGAGCCGCGGCTCTACGTCAGCGCCAGTGACGCCGGCAACGAGGTCACCCGGGCGTTCTGTCCGCAGTGCGGCTGCCCGCTCTTCATCCGGGTGTCGGCGCGGCCGGACATCGTCGGCTTGCGGGTCGGCAGCCTCGACGAGCCCGGCGAGTTCCGCCCCGAGGCCGATATCTTTGTCAAGAGCGCCCAGCCCTGGGACCACATGAACCCCGATCTGCCCAAGCACCAGACCTATCCGCCGGGACGCGCCTACACCCCGCCTGAATAATTCTCGAACAGAGCCCGCAACAAAGCCTTAGTCCTCGGTAAGATTATTCGACACCAAGCCGCGATTCGCAAAACAGGATGTGCTGATCGTCGGCCCCGGCCGGTCATCTCCCAGCCAATCTGATCCGAACCTCGTCCAACCTGTTGTACCGGTAGACAATGACCGACCCGAACCAGGCGGCGATCAACAGGCCGATGACGACTGCGCCCAGTGCCGTGAAATTGCCGTTCAGCCGGTCGACCGCATTCCAGAATGAACCTTTCAGCGCAAATTGATCGCTGACCAACCCCAGCGTCTCAATGCCGCCGATCAGCATCGCGACCATGACCGAAACGGAGGTGATCATCAGGTTGTAATAAAGCTTGCGCAGCGGTTTCTCGAACGCCCAGCCATAGGCGCCCAGCATCAAGATGCCGTCGGTGGTGTCGATCAGCGACATCCCGGCGGCGAACAGCGCCGGGAACACCATAATGGCCCACAGCGACATGCCGTTGGCGGCCGCAGTTGCCGACATGGCGAGCAGTGCGACCTCGCTCGCCGTATCGAAGCCGAGCCCGAACAGAAAGCCGATCGGGTACATGTGCCAGCTCTCGCCGATCATCGCCAAGAGCGGGCGGAACAAGCGCGCGAGCAGGCCTCGGCTGTTGAGCAGCAGATCGAAATCCTCCGCCGCGTAGCACCCGCCGTTGCGGACGTGCCGGAAGGTCCGCCACACCCCGCGCAGGATGATCAGATTGGCGATCGCGATGGCGAACAGGAACAGCGCCGACACTCCGGTGCCGACGACGCTGCCGACCGCCTTGAAGCGCCCGAGAGACCCGGCCAAGGTCGCCGCCGCGCCGACCACGCCGATCGCCGCCAGGGCCACGACGCTCGAATGGCCCAAGGCAAAGAACAGCCCGACCCCGACCGGCCGCTGTCCTTCCTGCATCAGCTTGCGCGTCGCGTTGTCGATCGCCGCGATGTGGTCGGCGTCGACGGCGTGGCGCAGGCCGAACCCATAGGCCAGGAGTGCGGTGCCGAGCAGCACGGGCCGGTCCCGGAACATCAGCAGCGCCCACGCCCACGCCGCCAGATTGGCGAGGATCAGCAGCGCGTAAATGCCGCCGATCGGCCGCCCAAAAGAGGCAACCCGGGGCAGGGTTCGGTACCACGGGGCGATCATGCCGGGCTGCCTCTCAAGTAATGTCGGCTCAGTCCGCGCGCAGCAAGAGTGCGATGCAAACGACCGGCCGGACGCTTCGTGCCAATGATCGCATATGGCCAGCGGGGGTACCGGCGGGAATCGCGGGTCGCCGCCCAGCCGTTATTCGCCGCTCCAGGACTTCGACGTGGAAAACCGAGAGGTCGGCGCGACGCCGCCAGCGCCAGAGATCGCATCCGGCCATTCGCATCGACCTGCGACCTGCCTATTCGTCCGGTGGCGGCGGCCGGCCGGCGGTCCCATCCTTATCGGCATAGCACCGAGGAGATCGCGATGTCCGAGAATATGCAGGATAGCCTCGTTCAACTTTCCGTGGCACTGGGCGCGCGCGTCGCGGCGTCGCGCCGGCTGGTCGCCGGAATTCGCTGTGGCGGGCGGTCGCTGCGCTCCGGGACCCTGTGGCGCCAGGACGCCGTCGTCGCCTCCGAACAGGCGCTGCCCGATGTGGCCGAGGCCGAGGTGATCCTCGACGGCGGCCAGAGCTTTGCCGCGCGGCTCGCCGGGCGCGACCCCGGCACCAACATCGCCGTGCTGCGGCTCGACGGCGGCCCGCAGCCGGCGTCGCATGCGGTGGCGGGGGAGCCCCTGCCGGGCGCGCTGGTTCTCGCGCTCGCCGCCGACCGTGATGGCGGGGTTGCCGTGCGCCTTGGCGCGGTGCATTCGGTCGGGGCCGCCTGGCACAGCCGCGCCGGCGGCCGGATCGACCGGCGCATCGCGCTCGACCTGCGGCTCGACCAGGCCGAGGAGGGTGGCCCGGTGCTCGACGCCGCGGGCGGCCTCGTCGGCATCTCGACCCTGGGTCCGCGGCACCGGGTGCTGGTGATCCCGGCGGCGACGGTCGAGCGCGTGCTCGACCCGCTGTTGACCACTGGCCGCGTCGCGCGCGGCTGGCTCGGGGCCGCGGTACAACCGGTCATGGTGCCGGAGGCGCTGCGGGCCGAGGCCGGCCAGCCCTTGGGAATGATCGTGATCGGCCTCAACCGCGACGGACCGGCGGCTCAGGCCGGCACCATGATCGGCGACATTCTGATCGGGGTCGATGGCGCCGGCCTTGGCAGCCCCTCGCAACTCGCCGAGATGCTGGTCCCCGAATCGGTCGGGCGAGAGGTTCAGTTGCGGCTGATCCGTGGCGGGGTGGTGCAGGCGATCGCGGTGACTATCGGGGCGCGGCCGGCGCGATGAGCGCGCTCGCCGCGGCCGTCCCCTCGCCGCGGCCACTGCGCATCGCCATCGTGGCCGCGGAGCCGGCAATTGCGGCACGGCTGGCGGCGCTCGCGACCGCGGCTGGGCATCAGGTCGTGGACGCGACCGAGGCCGGCGACGCGGTCTTGACCGACGGCTCGGCCGAACCGCTGCCCGGCGCGCCGATTGTCGGCCTTGGCTGCGCCGAGGGCGATTTCGCCGGGCTGCTGCCGGCGGCGGCCGGGCCGGCCCAGCTCGACGCGGCGTTGCGCGCCGTCATCGCCGGGCTTGCGGTCCGGCCGCTCGCGCTATTTCCCGAACCCCGGTTTGCGCCGCTGCCGGACGAGGGACTGCCGGCGCCGACTGCGCGCGAGATCGAGGTATTGACGGCACTCGCCCAAGGGATGAGCAACAAGGCGATCGCCCGGCGGCTCGGCATCTCGCCGCACACCGTCAAGTTCCACCTCGAGCAACTGTTCCGCAAGCTTGGCGCCAGCTGCCGCGCCGAAGCCGTCGCCAAGGGGCTCAAACGCCAAATGGTCGAACTCTGACCCCCTCGGCATTGCTGCCGGCGCCGGCGCTACATCCCTTCGCGCACCACCGGGTTGCTCAAAGTGCCGATGCCGGTGATTTCGATATCGATCGTGTCGCCGTGCTTGACGTTTTCGGGCGCGCCCTCGGTGCCCATCCAGACGACGTCACCCGGGTAGAGCGTCATGTATTGCGACATGCGGCTGATAAATGTCGCCGGGCCGAACAGCATATGGTCGGTCTTGAAGCGGATCTTCTCGTCGCCGTTGACGCGGATGATCGTGTGCGCCGCGGCGAGGTCGAAATCGGTTTCGATCCACGGCCCCATCGGCTTGAAGGTGTCGGCGTTCTTGGCCCGCCACAGGGTGCGGTCGCCGGCCTGCCAGGTGCGCTCGCTGAAATCGTTGCCGATGGTCCAGCCGAGGACGCAGGAAAGCGCATCCTGCTCGGACAGATGCCTCGCCTTCTTGCCGATCACCGCGACCAGTTCGCCTTCGTATTGGCAGCGCTCGGTCGCGTCCTTGGGGATGACAATGTTCTCGCCATGCGCCACCAGCGCGTTGTTGGCGCGATAGCCGATATCGGCGGCTTTCGGCAAATTCGGCTCCTGGCCGCGCTTCCTCGCCGCCTCGATCACGTGCTCGGCATAATTGAGCCCGGCGCAATAGAAGGTGCGCGGCTCGACCGGCACCAGCAATTTGAGCGACGAATATTTGTGGCGGGTCTGGGTCTTTTCGTAGCCGCCAAACGGGTCGCCTTTGACTTCGGTCACCGTATCGCCGTCGACGATGCCGTAGGCCGCGCGACCGTTGGTCTCGAAGCGTATCCACCGCATGATCTCGTCTCCTCCCGCCCGGTTGAGTTCAGACCGGCGTCTCGCCTTTCAGCATCAGGCGATAGAGATACCGCCGCTCGTTCATGTCGTAATCGGGATTGGCCTTGTGGATGACGCTGCGGTTGTCCCAGATCACGAAGTCGCCGTAGCGCCACTGGTGACGGTATTCGTATTTCGGCTGGGTCGCATGCGCCATCAGTCCGGCGACCAAATCGAGCGCCTCGCGGTCTTCCATGCCCTCGATCGCTTCGATCCGCACCGGGTTCAGGTAGAGCGCCTTGCGGCCGTTTTCGGGGTGGGTGCGGACCAGCGGGTGCACCCCCGGCGGCGGCACCTGGCGGGCGCTGTCCTCGCTCAATGGCCGCAATTCGCGCGGGCTGTATTTGCTCAGATAGACATGCACCGCCTTGAGCCCGTCGATCCGTTCCCTGGTCGCATCGGGCAGATCATCATAGGCCGCGTGCATGTTGATGTACTGGGTGTCGCCGCCGCTCTTCGGCAACGATACCGGAAACAGCATCGTCGCCTTGGGCGGGGTCGGATGATTGGAATGGTCGGTGTGAAAGGTCTCGCCCGAGATGTAGCGCTTGCCGGGCACGGTCTGCTCGTTCGAGACGTAGTAGATCTGCGGATAGCCCGGCACATGCATTTCGCGCTTGTCGTGCTGAAACAGTTCGCCGAACACCTGGGCGGCGGCGATGAATTGCGGTGGAGCGAATTCCTGGTCGCGGATCACCAGCACGTGGTGGTCGGCAAAGGCCCGGTTCAGCGCGCCGCGGGTTTCGGCATCGACGCCGCGATTGAGGTCGAGGCCGCGAACCTCAGCCCCGGTGTGCCGGGTCAAGGGCGTGATCGTGTATTCCATCGGCTGGCTCCTCCGCCTGGACGCCGCTCTTCAATTGAGCATTGCTGCCGAGTATGGCGGCCGCGCGCGCCATTTGGCAACGCTGTGCGCCATTTGCCCGACGGAATGGACGGCGGGCCTGGCCGCGGCGTAAGAGAGAAGCATGGTTCCCTCGGTCGGTGTCGCAGCCTATGCCTCGAAGCCACAGGAATCCCGCGGGCGGCTCCATCCGGAGCCCGAGCATGGGATGCGCTCTCCTTATCAGCGCGACCGCGACCGGATCATCCATTCGACCGCGTTCCGCCGGCTGACCCACAAGACCCAGGTCTTCGTCTATCACGAGGGCGATCACTATCGCACCCGGCTGACCCACAGCCTCGAAGTGGCGCAGATCGCGCGCACCATCAGCCGCGCCCTCGGCCTCGACGAGGACCTGGCCGAAACGCTGGCACTCGCCCACGATCTCGGCCACACCCCCTTCGGCCATGCCGGCGAAGAGGCGCTCAACGCCGAGATGGCGCGGTTTGGCGGGTTTTCCCACAACGAGCAGACCCTGCGCATCCTGACCCGGCTCGAACGCCGCTACGCCGAATTCGACGGGCTGAACCTGACCTGGGAGACGCTGGAAGGCATCGTCAAGCACAATGGCCCGCTGTGCGGGCCCGGCATTGACCGTCCGGTGCCGCCGTCGATCGCCGAATACGACCGCCGCCACCCGCTGGCGCTCGACACCTTCGCCGGCGCCGAGGCCCAGGTTGCCGCGCTGGCCGACGATATCGCCTACAACAACCACGACATCGATGACGGGCTGCGCGCCGGACTGTTCGCGGTCGCCGACTTGGCCGAGGTGCCGCTGGTCGGCCCGGTGTTTGGCGAGGTCGCCGCGCGGTATCCGGGGATCGAGGAGCCGCGCCTGATCCACGAATCGATCCGCCGGGTGATCGACCGGATGGTCGGCGATCTGATCGGCGAGACGCGCCGGCGGCTGGCTGCGAACCGGGTCGGGTCGGCTGCCGCGGTGCGCGCGCTAAAAACACCAGTTGCCGCCTTCTCCGCCGAGATGCGCCGGCACGACCGGGCGCTCAAGGAATTTCTGTTCGAGCGGATGTACCGCCACTACCGGGTCAACCGGATGAGCTCCAAGGCGCGCCGCGTCGTCCGCGACCTGTTCGCGCACTACCTCGCCGAGCCGGAATGTCTGCCGGGCGAATGGCGGGCCCTGGCTTCCGCCCCGGACGATCCGCAGACCGCGCGCGTCGCCGCCGATTACCTCGCCGGGATGACCGACCGCTTCGCCCTCGACGAGCATCACCGGCTGTTCGACACCTATGCCCCGACGTGAGCCATCGGCCGATGACAAACATCTTCGATGACGTTCGCCGCCTGGTGCTGGCCGCGATCGATGATCTTGCCGGGCAGGGGGCGCTGCCGCCGGGGCTCGATCTGTCGCGGGTTAGCGGTCGAGCCGCCGCGTGATCGGGCCCATGGCGACCTTGCAACCAACGCGGCGATGGTGCTGGCCGGCGCGGTCCGGGAAAACCCGATGGTCTTGGCCGAGCGTATCGGCACTGCGATCGGCGGCCGCGAGCTGGCCACCGGAGACTATCGTGGCACTGGCATCACCGCGATCGCGGCGCGGCCGGGCTTTCTGAATATGCGGCTGACCCCGGAGGTTTGGCACGCGCAGCTTCGTGCAATCCTGCGCGCGGGCATCGCCTTCGGCGGTTCGGCTATGGGCGGCCGCGCCCGGATCAATGTCGAGTATGTTTCGGCCAACCCAACTGGGCCGTTGCATGTCGGCCACGGCCGCGGCGCCGTCGTCGGCGACGCGTTGGCCTCGCTTCTCGCCAAGGCCGGGTTTCGGGTCGAGCGCGAGTACTACGTCAACGACGCTGGTGCGCAGGTCGACGTGCTGGCCCGCTCGACCCATCTGCGCTACCGCGAGGCGTTGGGCGAGACGGTCGAGTTGATCCCGGACGGGTTCTATCCGGGCGAGTATCTGATCGAGACCGGCCGGGAGTTGGCCGCGCGAGACGGGAAGCAATGGCTCGACCGACCCGAACACGAGTGGCTGGGGCCGGTGCGCGACTTTGCCGTGGCACGGATGATGGCGCTGATCCGCGAAGATCTGGCGGCACTCGGCCTGCACCATGACCGCTTCGTCTCGGAGCGGGCGCTGGTTGAAGCCGGCGCGATCGACGATTGCCTGCGCGCGCTGGAACAACGCGATCTGATCTACACCGGCATTTTGGAACCACCCAAGGGCAAGCTGCCGGAGGACTGGGAGCCGCGGCCGCAAACCCTGTTCCGCGCCACCCGGTTCGGCGACGATGTCGACCGGCCGCTGAGGAAATCGGATGGGTCGTGGACCTATTTCGCGGCCGACATCGCCTACCACCGCGACAAGTTTCGCCGCGGCTTCGCCTCCATGATCGATGTCTGGGGCGCCGATCACGGCGGCTATGTCAAACGCATGCAGGCCGCGGTCGCGGCGACGACCGACGGGGCCGCCACCCTCGACGTCAAGCTGTGCCAGCTTGTCAGCCTGTTTGACAAAGGCGCTCCGGTGCGGATGTCGAAGCGGGCCGGGACCTTCGTCACCTTGCGCGAGGTGATCGACGAGGTCGGCAAGGACGTGTTCCGTTTCATGATGTTGACCCGCCGCAACGACCAGGCGCTCGATTTCGACTTCGCCAAGGTGACCGAGCAGTCGAAGGACAACCCGGTCTTCTACGTGCAATACGCCCATGCCCGCGCCGCCTCGGTGATGCGCCACGCGATCGCCGAGTTTCCGGATGCCGATCTGTCCGATCTCGCGCTGACCCGGGCGCCGCTCGACCGGCTCGCCGATCCGGCCGAGCTCGCGCTGATTCGCCAGCTTGCGGCCTGGCCGCGGCTCATCGAGAGCGCCGCCGAGGCCCACGAGCCGCACCGGGTTGCGTTTTATCTGCAAGAGGTTGCGGCGCAATTCCACATGCTGTGGAACAAGGGCCGGGACGAGGCCACGTTGCGGTTTATTCTGGCCTCCGACCCGGCGCTGACCAGCGCTCGTCTCGCTCTGATCCGCGGCGTCGCCCTGGTCATCGCCTCCGGCCTCGCCCTGATCGGCGTGACGCCGGTCGAGGAGATGTAGCGATGTCCTACAATCTTGGGCAGATCGATCCCGACGAGCGGACCGGGCTCTATGTCGAACCGCATGACGAGCAACCTGCGCCGGCGGCGCGGCCGGTGCTACGGGTCCTCGGCGCGCTCATCGTCATGGTCGTATTTGCCGGTGGGCTGTGGTTTGCCTATTTCGAGGGCGCGCGGCACGCGGGCGGGAGCGGCGACAATGGCGCCATCCCGCTGATCCGCGCCGATGCGCAGCCGATCAAGGTCAGGCCTGCCGAACCCGGCGGGATGCACGTTCCGGACCGCAACATGCTGATCTACAGCGAGGGCCAGGGCCGGCCGGAAGTCGAGCATTTGCTGCCGCCGCCGGAGCAGCCGATGGCGCTCCCGCTCGCGCCGCCCGCGGCGCCGGTACCGCAAACCCCGGCTGCGGCGGCCCCGCCCACGGCAGCAACCGGGTCCGGCCCGGCGCAGCCGGCCGACGCCGCGCGGCCCGAATTGTCGGCCGTCCATTCGAGGGCAAATCTGCGGCCGGGTCCACCGGCGCAGCAAGCCCGGCCGCAATCGGTCAGACCGGAGTTGCAAGCGGCCGGCGGGCTGCGGCTCCAACTCGGCGCGGTGCGCAGCGCCGGCGTGGCGCGCGCCGAGTGGGATCGCCTCAAGCGGACCAACCCCGATCTGCTCGGCCATTTGACTGCGGTGGCGGTTCGGGCCGATCTCGGTGAGAAGGGTGTCTATTATCGGATCGAAACCGGGCCGGTCGCGGATGCGGCAATCGCCGAGCGGCTTTGCGGCGAACTGCGGCAGCGGCATCTGGGCTGCATCATCGTCCGCTGAGCCGGCGGTCCTTGCAGCTCACAGCGCGGCACCTCCTCTCCTCCAGCCGCCCGGCCGTCGACCTGACGGGCGTCATTGCCGGGACTGCCGCGGCAATCCATGTTTAGCCGTGCCGTCGGCGCCGCCGCATTCCGCCCGGCGCCAGCCGGGGATGACGCAATCTCGAGGTGCCGACCCGTGACCGAGAAAAGATCGCCTTGCTAGACCCGCCATCCGAACAAACCCCCCTCGCGGCGATCTTCGGTTGCGCCGGCGAAGAGCTAAGCGCAGGCGAGCGCCGATTTTTTGCCGCGGCCGATCCGGCGGGGTTCATCCTGTTTCGGCGCAATTGTCGGTCCCCCGCTCAGGTTCGCGCACTGGTCGAGGCATTGCGCGACTCGATCGGGCGCCCGTCGGCGCCGGTGCTGATCGACCAGGAGGGCGGACGGGTGGCCCGACTGCGACCACCCTACTGGCGCAGCTACCCGGCGGCGGCGCGCATCGCCGCGCTGCCCGATCCGATCGCCGCCGAGGCGGCCCGGCTCGGCGCCCGACTGATCGCCGACGATCTGGCCCGGCTCGGGCTCACCGTCGCCTGCCTGCCGGTGCTCGATCTGCCGAGCGCCGCCGCTGATCCGGTAATCGGCGATCGCGCCTACGGCACCGAACCCGACCGCGTCGCCCGCCTCGGCCGGGCCGTGTGCGAGGGGCTCCTCGCGGGCGGCGTGTTGCCGGTCCTGAAGCATATCCCCGGCCACGGGCGCGCCCGGGTCGACAGCCATTACGCTTGCCCTCTGGTCGAGAGCGGGCACCAGGAGCTGTCGCGCACCGATTTCGCGCCGTTCCGCATGCTGGCGGCGATGCCGTGGGCGATGACCGCGCATATCATATATCGGGCGATCGACCCCCTCGCGCCGGCGACGTTGTCGCGGCGGGTGATCGACGAAATCGTGCGCGGCGAGATCGGCTTCGGCGGCGTGCTGATCTCGGACGATCTGGCGATGCGCGCTCTGGGCGGGAGCCTCGGCGAGCGCGCAGGGCGGGCGCTCGATGCCGGCTGCGACCTGGTGCTGCACTGCAATGGCGACCCGGCCGAAATGGAGGAGATTGCCGCGGCGGCAACCCCGGTTTCTCCCGAGGCGGCGGCGCGGCTGGCCCGCAGCGAGGCAATGCGCAGCGCGGGGACGCGCGGCCGGCCCCCCGCTTTCGACCGCGAGGAAGCCGAGCGCCGTTTCGACGCGCTGCTCGAGGAGGGGCGATGATGCCGTTGCCGGCGTCGTGGGCGGCGGCGATCTACCAGGCCAGCACCTGGATCTTGCCGGTCATCATCGCCGTCACCTTCCACGAGGCGGCGCACGGCTTTATCGCCTGGCGTTTTGGCGACGACACCGCCATGCGGATGCGGCGCGTCACCTTCAACCCGTTGAACCACATCGATCCATTCGGCACGATCGTATTGCCAGCGCTGCTGTTCGTGACCTCCGGCTTCCTGTTCGGCTATGCCAAGCCGGTGCCGGTCAATTTCGGCCGGCTGCACAACCCGCGCCGCGACATGGTATGGGTGGCGCTGGCCGGTCCCGGCACCAACGTGCTGCTGGCGATCGCCTCGTCGGTGCTGTTCTACGGTGTCGGCTGGTTTCCGCCGGGCCCGGCTGAGTGGATCGCGGCCAACCTCGTTCACTCCCTGCAGATCAACGCCGTGCTCTGCGTATTCAACCTGCTGCCGTTGCCGCCTTTGGATGGCGGCCGGGTCGCGGTCGGACTGTTGCCGCGCGCGCTCGCCTATCGGCTCGCCCGGATCGAACCCTACGGCATCCCGATCCTGCTCCTGATGCTGTTCGTGCTGCCGTGGATCGGCGCGCGGACCGGCCTCAACCTCAACATCCTCGCCTATGTGATCGGGGTGCCGACCCAGGCCCTCATCGACTTTGTGCTGTCGATTACCGGGCAGGCCGGATGAGCGACGCCCCCCGTCGCATTCCCTTTCCCGCGAGCGCGGGAGGGTCAGCGTGGGAGCGGGACGGGCACCGCGCCGAGCCCGAGCAGCTGGTGCTCGATCTCGACGGTTATGAGGGGCCGATCGACCTCTTGCTGTCCTTGGCCCGCGAGCAGAAGGTCGATCTGGCGAAAATCTCGATTCTCGAACTGGCCGGCCAATATCTCGGCTTTATCGAACGCCAGCGCGAGCTGCGCCTGGAGATCGCCGCCGACTACCTGGTGGTTGCGGCGTGGCTCGCCTATCTGAAATCGTGTCTGCTGCTGCCGCAGCCGCAGCAGCCGGACGAGCCGGATGCCGCGGAATTCGCCGCCGCCTTGGGACACCGCCTGAAGCTGCTCGAGGCGATGCAGATAGCCGGGCGCCGACTGATGGCCCAACCGCTGCTCGGCCGCGATATCTTCCTGCGCGGCGCAGCTGAGGGGCTGGCGACGGTGACGGTCCCGGTCTGGCAGCTGGATCTCTACGAATTGCTGCGCGCCTATGGCGATGGCCGTCAACGCGGCAGCGTTGCGGTGCTGGCGATCGAGCCCTCGAAGTTCCATTCGATGGGCGAGGCGCTGCAGCGGTTCGCCCGCTATCTCGGCCGGGTCCCTGATTGGAGTGAGTTGAGCCGGTTTCTGCCGGACGCGCGCGGTAGCGAACAGCTGCGCCGTTCGGCGCTGGCCGCGACCTTTGCCGCCGTGCTCGAACTCGCTCGCGACGGCCGGGTCGAGCTGCGCCAGGACCGCGCCTTCGGGCCGATCTTTTTGCGCAGTGCGGCGCTGGCGACCCGGCCTCGGCGCGGCGAGGCAATGCATCAGAACGGACGGCAGGTCGTCGTTTGAGCAATCGCGCCCAGCATTTGCGGCTGGCCGAGGCATTGCTGTTCGCCGCCGGCGAGCCGTTGAGCGAGGAGATGCTGGCGCGGCGGCTCGGCGCGGCGGCTGATCTCGGCGGATTGTTGGGCGAGCTTGCCGAGCACTACGCCGGGCGGGGCGTCAACCTGGTGCGGCTCGCCGGCGGCTGGGTGTTTTGCACCGCGCCCGACCTCGCCCCGGCGCTGCGCATCGAGCGGCCGGTCGCCCGCAAATTGTCGCGCGCCGCGGTCGAGACCTTGGCCGTCATCGCCTATCACCAGCCGGTGACCCGAGCCGAGATCGAGGAGATCCGCGGGGTCGGCCTCGGCAAGGGCATCATCGACACCTTGATGGAAGCCGGCTGGGTCCGCCCCAAGGGCCGCCGCCCGACCCCCGGCCGCCCGCTCCTCTGGGTCACGACGCCGGAGTTCCTCGCCCATTTCGGCCTCGACAGCCTGCGCGACCTCCCCGCCATCGACGAATTACGCGCCGCCGGTCTCCTCGACCTCACCCCGCCCGTGCTCGGCGAAAATGGAACCGACGCCGGCGAGCCGGGCGGCGCCTTCTGAGGTACTTGGCGGGCTCTACGAGGCGACGGCCGCACCGCTTTCTCCTTGCCCGGACTTGATCCGGGCATCCACGTCTTTAGCGCCGCAGACGAACCCCAGCAAGGCGTGGATGGCCGGGACAAGCCCGGCCAAGGCGTCGAGGGGTGAGCCGCTTAAGCCGCGTGGTCGAGGTGGAAGAATTCGACGCAATTGTCGGCCCAGATCCGGCGCTTGTCGGCTTCCGGGATGTCGGCATAGATCTTGTCGATCAGCGGACGCGAGTTCGGCCACTCGCATTCGATATGCGGGAAATCGGTGGCGAACATGATCCGGTCGACGCCGACATGCTGGCGTTCCTCGACCGCGACGCGCTCGTATTGCACGCTGAAATAAACGTGGTTGCGCACATAGTGGCTGGGCAGCTCCTTCAGCGGCCGGAAGCCGAGATATTCCTGGGCCCAGCCGAGATGGCGCTGGTACCACAGATCCATGTGCTCGAGCCAGAACGGGACCCAGCCGAGCCGGGTCTCGGCGAAAAACACCTTCAATTTGGGATGCCGCTCGAAGACGCCGGCCAAAACCAATTGCGCGATGCTGATCGACGGCGCCAGCCCGAAATTGCACAGCCATTCGAGAAACGGCCGGCGCAGCCGCTTCATGATCACCGGATCTTCTTTCGGATACTTGAAGGTCGGCTGGGTGGCGCGCGCGCCGGTGCGATAGAACTGGACGTGCACGGTGACCGGCATGTCCATGTCAACGGCGGCGGCCCAGAATTTGTCGTCCTCTGGTGTTGGGTAACCCTTGGCGCTGGGCAGGGCGCCCATCAGAATGCCCTTGAGGCCAAGCTTTTTGCAGTGCGCCATCTCGGCGATCGCGTCGTCGACATTGGTGATCGGGATGACGCCCATGCCGATCAGCCGGTCGGGGGCAACCGCGCAATATTCCTCGGCGAGCCAGTCATTGTAGCCGCGGATCACCGCTTTGTAGACCTCATCATGGCTGATATTGCGCCAGAACACCGGCCCCGCCACCATCGCGGCGAACAAGACCTCGGCGTCCATACCGTCCTTGTCCTGCTCCTTGACGCGCTGCTCGGGCGAGCCGGTGCCGGCGGCGTCGGCGACCTTGAGGCCAAAGGGCTGCCAGGTGCCCTCGGCCCGGCCGGCACGCAGGTCGAGGAAATTCGCCTCCAACAGCGGCTGGCCCTCGATCATCAACGCGTCGCCGCCGTCGGGCAGATGCACAGTATGCGGCGCGCGATCGCGGTATTTCTGCGGCACCCGGTGCACCCAGCGCTCGGGCGGCACTTCGAGGTGCCCGTCGCTCGACATCAGTTTGTATTTCCGCGCCATTTCCGTCTCCGTCCGAGAAGTCCCAGCATCCGGCCGCGCCGACCGCCGCTTCCTCATCTTCCCGCTGTCGCGGGTCCCTTCCTCTGCCCGTGGGCTGGGTGAGCGCTTCGAAGCCGCGTATTCCACCAGAGCGCCGGGCGCGGGGCAATAGCCCAGCCGCTCGCCGAAGCCAGTGCATTTTGCCGGCTGAACGGGTCCAAGAGCTTCGGCCGGATCGCCGCCGGCTGTTTGTCGATTATCATTCCGGCGCTGCACCATCTCTCGCGGCATTACGTAGCCTTAGACGGGCTCGTATTTCTCTAGCATCCATACTCGATAAAGAGACGCTAACTGGTACAAGGATCAGCAACACCCACAGATGCCACCATATCTCCAACAGCACGGCGTGAGCAACGAAGGCAAAAATAGCAAGAAGCCAAGCCCCAATTATTAGTGCATAAATGCTTTGGTGCAGCCCTTCAAAATCGAGGCGTGTGCCAAATAAGCGAACGATGAGCCAAACGATAGCTGTAATTGGTAACACGATAAGAAGGCCAAACCACACAGTTCGGGCCTGCTGCTACGATGGGGCGGCGTATTGCACCAGAGCGCCGGGCGCGGGGCAATAGTCGAGGCAATCGCCGCAGCCAGTGCATTTGGGCGGCCGGACCTCATAGAGGTGGCGCGGCTCGAGCAGGCTCGGGCGGATTGCCGATTCCGGGCATACCTCGCGACACAAGCCGCAGGAATTGCAGATCGCGTCGTCGATGCGGACCTTCATTCGCGTAGCCCCTTTTGTCATTCCCGCGAAAGCGGGAATCCATAGCCACGCGTCCGTAGCTTGCCCCGGCCCCCCGCTTTCTCCGAGGTGACAAGAAGAGATTTTCGCCAAACCGTCATCGAATTCCGCCGATCTGGTGCAGCAGATATCCGAGCGCCTCCTCGACTGGCTGCTGGGTCTCTGGCGTCGCGCACAGGAAGTCGATCTGGAACTTGCCTTCCATGAAGTGCATCAGCTCCTCGTCGCGCTGCGAGAGGTGCTCGTGCCGCACCAAGGGGTCGGCGACCCGGTCGAGATAGGCCATGATGCCGATGCAGGCATTGGCCTCCTGGTAGTAATTCTGCGCCGCACGGGCCAATGGGTGGATGTGCGGGAACATCATCGACATGCCGAAATAGGCCGGCAAGGGCTGAGCATTGGCGGCGGCGATGTCTTCGAGCTCGCGCTCGTGCTTGATCCAGCCTTTGCCGAGCAACACGTCGGCGTGCAGTTTCGAATGCTTGCACTCGTCCCAGACCTGGCGCGCGCGCATCCGCTGCAGGTCGATATAGCGCTCCTGGTCGGCGATATCGACCGACAACAGCTGGCCCGACATCTGCTTGATCGACATGTGCACGCCCTCGGCGGCATAACCGCGCAGGGCACGCTCCTTCTTCCAGTCGTCGTCGTTGCTGGCCAGTTCGCGCTCGATCTCGGCCAAGGTGCGGTCGAGCGAAATCTCCCAGCCCTTCAGGCATTGCTCGCGGGTCAGACGCAGCCGGAACTCCGCGCCCGGCGCCCCCGGCATCGTCGGCCACACCCATTTATCGCAGAATTTTTCGAGGATCGGATGCATTAGCGCCTCGCCCTTACTCGTCATTCCGGGGCGCCCCAAAGGGTCGAGCCCGGAACCCATGAACACAGGCCTCTGGAAAATGGGTTCCGGGTTCGCCGCCGCGCGGCGCCCCGGAATGACGTTGGAGAGGTCGTTCGCTCACCACGTCACCGCTCGCGCCAGGCTTCGACCGGCGGCGGGACCAGCGAGCGGCCGGTCTCGGCCTCGATGATCGAGCCTTCCGCCGGGCAATACATCAGGCACGCGGTGCACCCCGGATAGGTGCATTTGTCGATGTCGATCTCGATCCGGTGCAACGGCTCCAGCGCCACATAGACCGCGTTCAGGTCGATCTCGCGGCAGACGATGTAGCACATCCGGCATTCGGTGCAGCGCTGGTGATCGATCTTGAGCGTCGCCATGCCGGGCCCTTCAATCCATCACCTGGACCCGCGGCATCGGCGGCTCCGGTGTGGAGCGGTCGAGCACGAAATCGCCGAGCTCGTGCAGAAACCGGCCATAGTCGCGCCGGGCGACAGCGCAGGCCCAGCGGCACAATTCGGCCTCGACTGGCTTTCGGATCAACTCCTCGACGATGCGCCGGCCCATGTTGATATGGCTTCGGTTCTCGACCGCCTGGCTTTCGAACACGGCCTTGAGATCAGGGTCGGCGGTCGCCTCGGCCAAGCCCTCCATCCAGCCGAACTCGATAATCTTGGGGCCGAGATTGAGCGCCGCAATGCGGATCGGATGCGGGTAGGTCGCAAGGTTGCGCAGCGAAAAAACATAATAGGCCAGCGCCGAATTGAGCGCGAACCGGCCATAGGGCTGATGAAACGCCTCATTCTGGGTGGCGACGGCGCCGCGCCGCAGCAGCGCATCGAGATACAGCATCTCGTGCGTCGATTCGTCGACGATCTGCTTGGCGAACAGGTATTTGGCCGAGGCTGGAAAATCGTTCATCTCCAGTCCCTGGCCCCAGCCGCCGTAGATGTAATAAAACATCCGCTCGAGCGTCCACAGCCGGCCGATCAGCCGGGTGGCGGCGCCGTCGTCGAGCCCTTGATGCGCGGCCGCTGCGATTACCGGTTCGAACGGGCTGGCGCGGCATTCGGCCCGGCTGCGGCCGATCAGCTCCTGCGCCAATTCGCGCCCAGGCAGGCCGGGCACGGCCCGACCTCTACCGGCTCACGGCTCGTAAACCGCGAAGCATTTGCTCGAGTTGAAGATCCAGGTCTCGATAAACGAGGTTTCGGAAGGCCGCCGGCCGAGCGCGCTCATCGCCCCCATCAGGCACATCCAATTGAGGATTTCCTGCTGGCCGCTGTCCTCGACCGCACTCAGCGGGCGCTCGCGCCAGGTGGCGTAATCGCTCTTGACCAGCGCGTCGTAGAGCCCGCGGTCGGCGACGACATCGGGATAGAGTAGCCAGTTTTTCGGCGTCAGAAACGCATGCGACCAGCTCGACGAGGCGATCAGCGCCACCCGGTAGGGGCTGTCCTCGACGATCCGCGCAAACGCGGTGCCGAGGTCGAAGCAGCGCGATGGAGCGGGGGAGGGCGGGTCGAAATCGGCCTCGGCCGGCTGCTCGCTGAGGCTGCGCACGCCGGCATGCTGGGCAATCACCCGGCGGCCGTAGCAATTGACCTGGAACGGCAGGACCGGATAAGGGAACCCCTGCCGGTCGTAATCCAAAAACAGCAGCGTGTTCAGAAACGCGTGGCCGAGCGGATGGTGCAGCGGCTTATAGGCGTAGGACAAATCAAACCCAGTCTCGATCATCTTGCCGGCGAAATGCTTGGCGGCTTCGCGGTTGCCCTTGTATTCGAACACTTTGTCGTTGGGCTCACCCCAGGCATTCGGCGCGCGGTAGAACTGCCACGGCTTGGGCGTCATCGCGTCATAGGCGAGCAGGCAGAACGGCGGGATGATGTCTTCGCGGAAGTTTTCGTACTGGTCGTCGCCCCAGATCACGACGAGGTCGGGGGTGAACTCGTCGAGCGCACGGCGCGCATTTCGAAACCCGGCAAGCAGTGCTTCGCGGTGCCGCCGCGCCGCCGATAAGCCCTGGTCCGCGCCGTATTCTTCGCGCATCGCCGCCGGCCAACCGTCGGGGTGGCGATAGCGCTCGGGCAGGGCGGGGTCGTCGAGCACCCGCTTGAGGATGCGGCCCATGCTCTCGTCGGTCCCCGAGAGCGGCGGAAAATGGGTGACGCCGAGTCCGAGAATCTCGCCCATGTCTTTATTTCCTCCCAAGGCACGCGGAGCACAGTTTTGGGGTACGTCTGCTGCGGCGTTTTGTCAAGGTGACGCGTTCGGCCGGCGATTCGCCGGGCACCAGGCCGAAATTTACTCCCGGGAAAGACCAAACCCACGAATCCTTCTCGCGATCGTCCGAGGATTGCATGATGCAGCCCGGTTGTGGCAAGAACCCGGTGGGGAACACGGGATTCGAGGGGGCTCCGATGGCGGCTCGTCGCTTCAGCCGGCGGACGATGTTCGCGGCGCCGATGGCGGCGTCAGCGCTGCTGGCCGGCCCGTTGGCGCATGCGGGCGAGGACGACTTTCTGGCATTTCTTTATGCTGTCCGGCGTGACGCCGCCGCCCGCGGCATTCGGCTCGCAACGATCGACGGGTCGCTGCGCTATGCCGAATACCTGCCTCATGTCATCGAGCTCGATCGCCGTCAGCCGGAGCAGGTGCTGACCTTTGCCCAATACCTGCAGAAGACGGTCACCCCGCAGCGGGAGGAGAATGCGCGCCGGCAGCTGTTCGACAACCGGATCGTGCTCGACCAAGTTTGGCGGCGCTACGATGTCGAGCCCCGCTTTATCGTGGCGCTGTGGGGCCTTGAAAGCGATTTTGGCGCGATCACCGGCAATTACATGGTGGTCTCGTCCTTGGCCACGCTCGCGTTCGACGGCCGGCGCGGTCCCTATTTCCGCGGCGAGCTGATTTCGGCCTTGCGCATCATCGACCAGGGCAACATCGCGGCCGCGAACATGACCGGGTCGTGGGCCGGGGCCATGGGCCAATGCCAGTTCATGCCGTCGACGTTTCTCGGCTACGCCGTCGATTTCGACGGCAACGGACGCCGCGACATTTGGACCAACCGGGCCGATGTTCTTGCCTCGATCGCCAATTTCATTGCGCATCTGGGTTGGCGCAACGGCGAGACCTGGGGGCGTGCGGTGCTGCTGCCGCGCGATTTCGATGTGCGCTTTACCGGGCTCGATGTCAGAAGGCTGACCGGGGAATGGGGCCGGCTCGGGGTCCGCAATCTCGATTCGACGCCGCTCGCCGCTCCACAGATCGAAGCTTCGCTGGTCATGCCGGACGGCGCCGGCGGGCCGGCGCTGCTGGTCTACGACAATTTCCGCGCGATCATGCG
This sequence comes from uncultured Alphaproteobacteria bacterium, assembly GCA_963755435.1. GTDB lineage: Bacteria > Pseudomonadota > Alphaproteobacteria > ATCC43930 > CGMCC-115725 > AP-15. The sequence continues at coordinate 159,728 of CAVWJX010000002.1, read as the reverse complement.
GTGGAACAAATCCACCTATTTTGCCAGTGCCGTCGGGTATCTCGCCGACAGCATGCTGGGACAGGAGCGGATCGAGCACAGCTGATCGTCGGACGGGGGGAACAATGCCGACCAATACTGCCGGCCGCACCCGGCTTGGCGCATCGATTGTATTGATCGGCCTGCTGCTCGCCGGCTGCGCCTCGAGCCGCTTTGGCACATCCTACGGCAGCCTCGCCGCCGGCGATGGACTGGGCAGCTACCGGGTAGGCCGGCCCTACGAAATCAAGGGGGTATGGTATTATCCGACGGTCGATTACGACTACGATAAAACCGGAATCGCCTCGTGGTACGGCGGCGAGTTTGTCGGGCGGCTGACCGCCAATGGCGAGATCTTCGATCTCAACCGGCTGACCGCGGCCAATACCACCCTGCCGATGCCGAGCATCGTCCAGGTGACCAACCTGCAAAACGGCCGCTCGTTGCGGCTGCGGGTCAACGACCGCGGGCCATTTGTCGACGGCCGTCTGATCGACGTGTCGCGCCGGGCGGCGCAGCTGCTCGGCTTCGAGGCCCGGGGCACCGCGCCGGTTGAAGTCAAGATCGTCAAGGACGCGAGCATCAGGGTCGCCGAGGAGGCCATGGGGAACGGCGGCCGGGTACTGCTCGGCGATGCCGCCCCGGCTGCCGCGACCGCTGCCGTCGGGCTGCCGCCCGCTTCATCTGCAACCGCCGCAGCGCCGGCGAGGACGCGGCGCGAAACCGCGCTTCGAACCGTGGCCCGCCCGCTGCCGCCGCGAGCCAGCCGCCGCCCGTCGCCATTGCCGTCGATGACGCAGGTGGCGATGGGGCCTGCCGCGCTCCCGCCGCGGGCCGGCGATGAGCCGCGACGATCCGGCAGGGCCTATGCGGCGCTGTCCGGATTTCACCTGATCGCGCCCGCCGAAGCGGCACCGTTGCCCAGGCCGCCAGCGCCCGCACCCGAGCGCAACACCCTCGCGCCGCCGACCCCTGCCCGAACAACGGCACGTTCCGGGCCTTGGAGTGTCGCGGCTGCGAGCCGGCCTTCGGGTCGACTCTATGTCCAGGCCGGCGCGTTTTCGCGGCGCGACAATGCGCGGCGGGTGCAAGCCCGCATCGCCCAGCTGGGGCTGGTCCGGGTGATGGGCGTTGCCATCAACGGGGTGCAGGTTTATCGGGTGCGGCTCGGCCCGGTAAATAATGTCCAACAGGCGGATCGCTTGCTGCAGCGGGTCGTCAGCAGCGGCTATCCCGGGGCGCGGATCGTCACCGACTGAGGATGCGCATGGCATCGGGCGCACGGAAATGAGCATAGCGATGGGGCGGCGTTTCTTTGGGTTGTTCGTTGCGGCATTACTCGCGACCGCGCTCGCTGGTCAGCCGACCGCGGCAAAGGTCAAAGCCAGACCCGCGCCCAGAGCACCCGTCCCGGCGGCGAGCGCTTCCGGCGCCGCGGCCGCACCCGCGATCGGCATCGACACCGAGGCCGTGCACGCGATCATCGTCGAGGTCGAGACCGGTACGGTATTGCTCGATAAGGCCGCCGACCAGCCGTTCCCGCCGGCGTCGTTGAACAAGCTGATGACCGCCTATGTCGTCTTTGACATGCTGAAAAAGGGAGCCGCGAAGCTCACCGACGAATTGCCGGTCAGCGAGGAGGCGTGGCGGATGGGCGGCTCGAAGATGTTCGTGCCGCTGGGCGGCAAGGTCTCGATTGACGATCTGGTGCACGGCATGATCATCCAGTCGGGCAACGATGCCTGCCTGGTGCTGGCTGAAGGGCTGGCTGGAAGCGAGCAGGCTTTTGTCGATCAGATGAATAAAACCGCCAAAGAGATCGGGCTCAACAACAGCCATTTCGCCAATGTCACCGGTCTCCCCAACCCGAATGGCTGGGTCACCGCGCGCGATCTGGCCACCCTGGCGATGCGCACGATCAAGGACTTTCCCGAATACTATAAGATCTACGGCGAGAAGGAATTCACCTTCAACAACATCAAGCAGGGTAACCGCAATCCGCTGCTCTATGAGAGTGACGGCGCCGACGGCTTGAAGACCGGCCACACCGAGGAATCGGGCTTCAGCGTCGCTGGCTCGGTCAAGCGCGGCGACCGTCGCATCATCATTGTGCTGGGTGGGTTGCCCTCGATGCGGGCGCGCGCGCAGGAGAGCGAGCGTCTGGTCGACTGGGCGTTTCGCGATTTCAAGGATTATCGGCTGTTCAGCGCCGGCGAAACGGTCGAGGATGCCCCGCTATGGCTTGGGGCCGCGGCTCGCGTGCCGCTCACAGTCGCTGACAATCTGGTCGTCACCCTGTCGCGCCAGGCGCGCACCGCGATGAAGGTAACCGCCGATTATACCAGTCCGATCCCGGCCCCGGTCGCCAAGGGAGAGACGCTCGGCGAGCTTGTCGTCACCGCCCCCGGCATGGCGCCGATCGAGACGCCGCTGATCGCCGCGGCCAATGTGCCGCGGATGAACGCGATCGGCCGGATTGCGACCCTGGCGGGATATCTCGTCTGGGGCGGGCGGCACTGAGCCGATGGCGCGCGGCCGCTTCATCACCATCGAGGGCGGCGAGGGTACGGGCAAGTCGACCCAGGTCGCCTTGCTCGCAACAGCACTTGAACGCGCCGGGATCGCAGCGCTGGCGACGCGCGAGCCAGGCGGGTCGCCCGGTGCCGAGGCGATCCGGCGGCTGCTTCTCGAAGGCGAGGGTACCCGCTGGGATGCTGAACAGGAGGCGCTGTTGCTGGTTGCTGCCCGGCGCGACCATGTCAACCGGCTGATCATGCCGGCGTTGGCCCGCGGGGTGTGGGTCGTATCCGACCGGTTTGCCGATTCGACAATTGCCTATCAAGGCTATGGAAGGGGGCTGGCGGCGGCCGACATCGCCGCGCTGCACCGCTTTGCGCTCGGCGATTTCGCGCCGGATCTGACGTTGATTCTCGATCTGCCCGCCACCGCCGGACTCGCCCGCGCCGCCGCCCGCTCGGCTGAGGCCGATCGCTTTGAGCGCCTCGATCCGAGCTTTCACGACAGATTGCGCGAGGGCTTCCGCCAGATCGCGGCCGACGATCCGGGCCGCTGTATGCTGATCGACGCTTCGGGCGAGCCGGATGCGGTGCATGGTGCCGTGCTCGGCGCGGTGGCGCGACGGCTGCGCGTGGTGCTGGGCCCCTGAGCAGCGCATGCCGCGGCAAATCAGACGACGGCGTCTTTGCCCAACGACGCGCGGTTTGCGGCCGGGATGGCCCGCGCCATAGAGCCGCCGGCTGCGGTGGAGCCCGCGCCGCCGCGGGCCAACCCCGATTTCCTCGGCCACGACAGCGCCGAGCGCGAGCTCGAACGGCTTTTCCGGGTCGGGATGCTGCCGCACGCGATTTTGTTGGGCGGCCCGCGTGGCATCGGCAAGGCGACACTGGCCTTTCGTTTTGCCCGCTTCCTTTTGGCCCAGGGGAGCGGCGGCGCCACGGCCGGGTTCTTGGGCGGCCTTGGCGAAACCGGGCTCGCTATCGACCCGGACAGTGGTACCTTTCGCCGGGTCGCGGCCGGCGGTCACGCCGATCTGCTGACCGTCGAACGTGCCTGGGACCCGCGCCGCAGGCGCTTGCGCGGCGATATCGTGGTCGATGATACCCGCGAGATCGGTGAGTTTTTGCGGTTGACCGCGGCCGAGGAGGGATGGCGCATCGTCATCGTCGACGGCGCCGAGGAGATGAACCGCAACGCCGCGAACGCGGTGCTGAAGATCCTTGAAGAGCCGCCGTCGCGAGCGCTGCTGCTGCTGGTCAGCCACAGCCCGGGCCGTCTATTGCCGACCATTCGGTCGCGTTGCCGGCGGCTGATGCTTCGGGCGTTGCCGCAGGCAGTCGCCGGTCGGCTGATCGCCCGATATCGACCGCAGCTCGACCGAGCCGAGGCCGAAATGCTGGCCCGGCTATGCGGCGGCAGCGTCGGGCGCGCGCTCGAATTGGTTGACGCCGGCGGGCTCGCCCTCCATCGCTCCCTGCTCGAATTGCTGGCACAGGTCCCGGCGATCGATAGCGCAAAGCTCCACGGCTTCGCCGATCGGCTCGCTCGCGCCGATGCGGAAGACGGTTATCGCGCCGTCGAAGAATTGCTGACGCACCTGCTCGCCCGCGTGGCGACGGGCGCGGTGCGGGGCCCGCTCGGTCCGGAACAAACCCCGGTCGGCGAAGTCGTGGCGGCTGAGACGACGGCGGTCGAGCGCTTGGCTGCCCGCGCCGATCCCGCGCGTTGGGCCAAGTTATGCGGGAAAATTGAACGTGATTTTACCGCTGCGCGCGATCTCAACCTCGACCGTAAGCAAACGATGCTCGGCGCCTTCTTTGCCATCGCCGAGACGGCGCGCTAGAACAGAGCCGCTGCTCGCCGGCTGGATCGCACGCGGTGCCGGCCCATATCTGGGCTTTGGAGAGGATGATGAGCGCGGACCGGCCCTTTTTCGTCACCACGCCGATCTATTACGTCAACGGTCTGCCGCATCTCGGGCACGCCTATACGACGGTCGCCTGCGACGCGCTGGCGCGGTTCATGCGGCTCGACGGGTATCGGGTCAAATTCCTGACGGGCACCGACGAGCATGGCCAGAAGGTCGAGCAGTCGGCGCGCGCCGCTGGGGTCTCGCCGCAAGCCTTCACCGACCGCATTTCTGGGGCGTTCCGCGACGTCACCCGGCTGCTCAATATCAGCAACGACGACTTTATCAGGACCACCGAGCCGCGCCATACCCGCGCGGTCCAGGCGATCTGGCAGGAGCTACAGCGCCGCGACGAAATCTATCTCGGCCGCTTTGCCGGCTGGTATTCGGTGCGCGACGAGGCTTTTTATGACGAGACCGAGTTGGTCGACGGCCCGGATGGCCGATGCGCGCCGACCGGCGCCGCGGTCGAATGGTTCGAGGAAGAGAATTACTTTTTCCGGCTATCTGCCTGGCAGGACAGGTTGTTGGCCTATTACGAGGAGAACCCGGAGGCGGTGGCCCCGCGCAGCCGGCGCAACGAGGTGATCAGCTTTGTCAAAGGCGGCCTCAACGATTTGTCGATTTCACGCACCAGCTTCAGCTGGGGTATCCCGGTCCCAGGCGATTCCCGACACGTCATCTATGTGTGGCTCGACGCGCTGACCAACTACATCACCGCGCTTGGCTATCCGGACGTCGCGAATCCCGAATTTTCAACGTACTGGCCGACCGTCCTTCATGTCGTAGGTAAGGATATCCTACGATTCCATTCAGTTTATTGGCCGGCCTTTTTGATGGCCGCCGGGCTGGCTCCGCCGCGCCGGGTCTTTGCCAATGGCTGGTGGACGGTAGAGGGTCAGAAGATGTCGAAGTCGCTCGGCAACGTGATCCCGCCAAGCCAGCTGGTCGACACGTATGGGGTTGATCCGGTGCGCTATTTTTTGTTGCGGGAATTGCCCTTCGGCCATGATGGTGATTTTTCACATCGGGCAATGGTCGGCCGACTCAACAGCGATCTTGCCAATGATTTGGGCAATCTGGCACAGCGCGTGCTGGTCATGATCCACCGCGATTGTGGTGCGGTTATGCCCGAGGCGGGCGCGCTCGAAGCGCCTGACCGGGCGCTTCTAGGCCTTGCTGCCGGCCTCTTGGAGACGGTGCGCAACCATATGGCCGAACAGGCCTTTCATCTCGCTCTTGAAGCCATTTGGAAGCTTGTGGCAGAAGCCAACCGCTACATCGACGAGCAGGCGCCATGGGCGTTGCGGCGCACCGACGCGGTTCGGATGCGGACCGTACTTTATACCCTCGCCGAGACGATCCGGCATCTGGGGATTTTAGTGCAACCCTTTGTGCCAAGTGCGGCAATTCGATTGCTCGATCAGCTGGGCGTGATGCCGGATGCCCGCGACTTCGCTGCGCTTGCCAGCGCGCCCTTGGTTCCGGGAACGCGATTGCCGCGGCCCGAGGGGATCTTTCCGCGGTTTGTCGAGGCCCCGGCAATATGAACGATGGCGATATGAATGATGATAAGGGCAGGGCGGCGATGCTGGTGGACAGCCATTGTCACCTCGATTTCCCGGATTTCGCGGCCGAGCGGCAGGCGGTTATTGCCCGTGCCAAGGCGGCGGGGGTTGCCACCATGCTGACGATCGGCACCAGGCTCGACCAGTTCGCCGCGGTGCGCGCGGTCGCCGACAGTGACGCGGCGATCTGGTGCTCGGTCGGCGCTCATCCGCACGAGGCCGCGGACCATGCCGAACTCTTGCCCGAGCAGCTGACGCGGCTGGCGGATCATCCCAAAGTCGTCGGGATCGGCGAGACAGGGCTTGATTTCCACTATGATTTGAGCCGGCGCGACATCCAGGAGCGGGTGTTTCGCGCCCACATCGCGGCCTCCCGCGCGACCGGTCTGCCGCTGGTCATTCACGCCCGGGAGGCAGATAGTGAAATCGCCCGGATTCTCGAGGACGAGCGGCCGCCGCCGGGGGTGCTGCATTGCTTTTCGAGCGGCCGGGGATTGGCCGAAGCGGCGCTGGCGCTCGGCTTCTATATCTCGATTTCCGGGATCGTGACCTTCAAGAACGCCGAGGATCTGCGCGCCATCGTACGCGATCTGCCGCTCGACCGGCTGCTGGTCGAGACCGACAGCCCTTATCTCGCTCCGGTGCCCTACCGCGGCAAGCGCAACGAGCCCTCTTATGTGGCAACTACCGCGGCGGCAGTGGCAACCTTGAAGGGCCTCGCGCCCGAAGCGCTTGCTCGCGCGACGAGCGCCAATTTCTTTCGGCTGTTCGCCAAGGCGACTGCGCCGCTCGAATGCCTTACTGCTTGATGAAGGTAACGATCCTGGGCTGCGGTGCCTCAACCGGGGTGCCGGCGATCGGACCGGATTGGGGACGCTGCGATCCCCGCGACTCGCGCAACCGCCGCCGCCGGGCCTCGGTGCTGGTCGAAATCGGAGCGCTATCCATCTTGATCGACACGTCGCCCGATCTGCGCGAACAGCTGATTGACGCGCGGGTGGCGCGGCTCGACGCGGTGATCATGACTCATGCGCATGCCGACCATCTGCACGGCATCGACGATTTGCGGGCGCTGAACCGTCTAATGGGCCGGGAGATCCCGCTCTGGGCGGACGCTAAGACCCTCACTGAAATCCGCCGTCGCTTCGGCTATGTTTTCGACCCGCCGAGCGAGCCTGGGCGCTATTACAAGCCGTGCCTGGCGGCTCATGAAATTGGCGGGCCATTTAGCATCGGCGGTGTCGCAATAACGCCGTTCGCGCAGGATCACGGGTTTGGCACAACCTTGGGCTTTCGTATCGGGCCGATGGCATACTCAACCGATGTGACCGAGCTCGACGCCGCCGCCTTCGAGACGATCGCCGGCATCGAGCTGTGGATCGTCGATTGTTTTCGCCGTGCGCCGCACCCGACCCACAGCCACCTCGACAAAACCCTCGGCTGGATCGCTCGGGTAGGGCCGCGGCGTGCGGTTCTGACCCACATGGAGCAGAGCCTCGACTATCGCGAGCTCAGCGCTGAACTACCGGCTGGCGTCGAGCCCGGCCGGGACGGCCTCTTGATCGAGCTGCCTGACCCGTGATCTGGCTGGCGCAGCCGGCCGACCAAGCGGCAATCGAGGCCACCGTTCGATTCCAGGAGCGAACACGCGGAGTAGTTTCCATAATATACATTATGCGACATTTGCACAACGCTTCGTCCCCGCTTTTACCGGTAAGCGAGACACTAGCCCGGCGCCTGCAGCCAGCATTGCTCGGCCGGCAGGTCGACCGCCGGAAATGCGGCGCGCCAGAAAGTGCGTGCCGCGGCGGTTCCACTCGCTATCGCCTCCCGGAAACCCTGGGTGGTCAGCGGCAGAATGAGCCTGCCGCCTTCATGGACCCGGTCGAGGCAGCGATAGGCCGGGCGCGTGTTCGTGGCACGGCACGGTCTTGCGAGGCGTGCGCCGTCGCATAAGGCCCAATAAGGAAAGGAATTCCTAAGTGTTAACAAGTAAATCATGAATAATATAAGTCCAATCTTCGACAGCGACAGTATTATGCGAAAAGGGCATTGCGCCGCGAGCTGCGGTCGTTGGCGCCCAGTCGCTGGATAGCATCGTAACCGCGGGCGACGCCGAAGGTGGCCGCGCCCTCCCGCGCACAGGAAGTGAACCGGCGATACCCACGAAACACGCGGGCCGAGCGTTTGCTCGCGTTCGTGCGTTGATATCGGCCTTCGCGTGCCCCATCCTTCGGGGATGATCCCGATCGTCCGTTTTGCGCCGTCGCCGACCGGCTTTCTGCATATTGGCGGGGCGCGCACCGCGTTGTTCAATTGGCTCTATGCGCGCCATCACGGCGGCAGCTTCCGGTTACGGATCGAGGACACCGACCGGCTGCGCTCGACGCCCGAGGCGACGCAGGCGATCATCGACGGTCTCAAATGGCTCGGCCTCGACTGGGACGGCGACATCGTCCACCAATTCGCCCGGGCAAAACGCCATGCCGAGGTGGCGCGGCAACTGCTCGCCGCCCGTCGCGCCTATTATTGCTATTGCACGCCGGCCGAGCTCGAGGCGATGCGCGAAAAGGCGCGTTCCGAGAAGCGCTCGGTGCGCTATGAGGGCACTTGGCGCGACCGTGACCCGGCCGAGGCCCCGTCGGGCGTGCCGCCGGTGATCCGCCTGAAAGCGCCGCAGGAAGGCGCGACGACGATCCACGACCGCGTCCAAGGCGAGGTCACGGTCGCCAATGCCGAGCTCGACGATTTGATCATCCTGCGCGCCGACGGCACCCCGACCTACAATTTCTCGGTGGTGGTCGATGACCACGACATGGCGATCAGCCATGTGATCCGCGGCGACGACCATCTGAACAACGCCTTCCGCCAGACCCAGATCTACCGGGCGCTCGATTGGCCGGTCCCGGAATTCGCCCATCTGCCGCTGATCCATGGGCCCGACGGCGCCAAATTGTCGAAGCGCCACGGCGCCCTCGGGGTCGATGCCTACCGCGAGATGGGTTACCTGCCCGAAGCGTTGCGGAATTATCTGCTACGGCTCGGCTGGAGCCATGGCGACGACGAGATCATCTCGACCGAACAGGCGATCCGGTGGTTCGACCTCGACGCGGTCGGCCGCGCCCCGGCCCGCTTCGACTTCGCCAAGCTCGACAACCTGAACGGCCACTACATCCGCAGCGCCGAGGATGAACGCCTCGTGGCGCTCGTGGTCGAGCGGCTGGAGCCGGGCCTCGGCCGGCAGCTGACCGAAATTCACCGTGATCGCCTCCGGCACGCGATGCCCGAATTGAAGCTGCGGCCGAAGACGCTCGCCGAGCTTGCCGCCAACGCCCGCTTTCTCGTGGCACCGCGCCCGATCCCTGTCGACGACAAGGCGGCAAAGCTGTTGAGCTCGCAAGCGCAAGCGCTGTTGGCCGGCCTCGCACTGGTCCTCCAACGCGCGGAGTGGCGCGCCGATGCTCTCGAACAGGGCGTGCGCGACTTCGCCGAGGCGAACGGCGCCAAGCTCGGCGCGATCGCCCAGCCGCTGCGGGCGGCGCTGACCGGGTCGACCGCCTCGCCCGGCATCTTTGAGGTCATGCTGGTGCTCGGCCGCGAGGAGACTTTGGGCCGCATCGCCGACCTCGTCGAGCGGTCTTGACAGCGCTCATCTCGCACCTGCGAACGGTTTGCCAATCGCCGCCGAGGTGACTATTTTCTGATTGAAGCCGGGATTGACCCGCGGGCATGGCGATGAGAGGTGCATCGATGGACGGAAACAACATGACCACCGGAACCATGACCCTGACCGACAATGAGACCGGCAAATCGGTCGATCTTCCGGTGCTGGGCGGGACGGTCGGACCCAAGGTGATCGATATCCGCAAGCTCTACGCGCAAACCGGGCACTTCACCTACGACCCAGGTTTCATGGCCACCGCCGCGTGCCGGTCGAGCATCACCTATATCGACGGCGACGAAGGGGTGTTGATGTATCGCGGCTATCCGATCCAGGAGCTGGCGGAGAAGAGCGATTTTCTCGAGGTCGCCTATCTCTTGCTCAATGGTGAACTGCCGAACGCCAAGGAAAAGGCGCAGTTCGTCCACGACATCACCCACCACACGATGGTGCACGAGCAACTGTCGAGCTTTTTCCGCGGGTTCCGGCGCGACGCGCACCCGATGGCGGTGATGTGCGGCGTGGTCGGCGCGCTGTCGGCGTTTTATCACGATTCGACCGACATCCACGACCCGTACCAGCGGATGGTCGCATCCTACCGCCTGATCGCCAAGATGCCGACGATTGCCGCCATGGCCTATAAGTACACGTTGGGCCAGCCCTTTATCTATCCACAGAATTCGCTCGGCTACGCCGAGAATTTCCTCCACATGACATTCGCGGTGCCGTGCGAGGAATACAAGGTCAACCCGATCCTGGCGCGGGCGATGGACCGGATCTTCATTCTGCACGCCGATCACGAACAGAATGCCTCGACCGCGACGGTACGCAATGCCGGGTCGAGCGGCGCCAACCCGTTCGCCTGTATTGCCGCCGGCATCGCCTCTTTATGGGGCCCGGCACATGGCGGGGCCAACGAGGCGGTCCTGAAGATGCTCGGCCGCATCGGCGACAAGTCGCATATCAAGGAATTCCTCGACCACGTCAAATCCAAGGAAGACAACGAGCTGTTGTTTGGCTTTGGCCATCGCGTCTACAAAAACTACGACCCCCGCGCGCACGTGTTGCGCGACAGCTTTCACGAGGTGCTGGCCGAGCTCGGCATCAAGGACGATCCGCTGCTCGAGCTGGCAAAAGAGCTCGAAAAGATTGCGCTCAGCGACGAATACTTCATCAAGCGGCGGCTATATCCGAACGTCGATTTCTATTCCGGCATTATCCTGAAGGCGATGGGCTTCCCGGTGTCGATGTTCACCGTGCTGTTCGCGATTGCCCGCACCACCGGCTGGGTCGCGCAGTGGACCGAGATGATCGAGGACACCGACGCCAAGCTGATGCGCCCGCGCCAATTGTTCACCGGCTCCGATCTGCGTCACTACCAGCCGGTCGCCGAACGCGGCTGACCGCACGCCAATATCGAGAATGGCTCATCACACCCCGTCTTGGCCGGGCTTGACCCGGCCATCCACGTCTTCGGACGCCTGCAGCAAGACGTGGATACGCGGGACAAGCCCGCGCATGACGCTATTGAGTTGGTTTATGGGAGACGGCCGCATGCGTTCTGTGCAGACCGAAATTTCCCCGGGCGGTCCTGCCCTAAAGCAGGGACCCGGGGCTCCGAGGCCTCCGGACCCCGCTTGCGTAGGGTCGGCGGAAGTCTAGCGGGAAGCCAAAGCAACGATTGGTCGTCACAGGGAGGAAATCGATGGCCGAGATCCTGGGGTTGGGGTGCACTCACCGGCCGCTGATGTTGCGTCGGGACGAGGACTGGACCTTTATGATGCGCACCGCCCTCGACGACCCCGACATGCCGGCGGCGCAGAAGGACCCGGCCAATTGGCCGGCCGAGCTGCGCCGAGAGCTCGGCAATGATTGGGGTGCCGCGGCGGCCGGCCGGGCGCGCGAGGTTTATCGCCGGCATTTTGCCGAGGCGCGGCGCGCGCTCGACGAATTCCGGCCGGACGTCGTCGTCATGTTCGGCGACGACCAGTACGAGAATTTCAAGGAGGACATCATCCCGCCCTTTGCCGTGCTGGCCTATGAGGACCGCGACATCCAGCCGTGGCAACACCGGCGCACGCCCGACAACCCGTGGGGTGAACCGGCCGACAAGACGTTTCGGCTGAAGGGTCATCGCGACGCCGGCAAATATCTGACCACCGGCTTGATCGAGAGCGGCATCGACGCGGCCTATGCCTATAAGCCGCTGCACCATTCGTTGGGCCACGCCTTCGAGAACACGATCCTGTTGCTCGACGACGCGCGGCAGGGCTTCGACTATCCGCTGTTGCCAATCGCGGTGAACTGTTACGGCCGGCGCGTCAACGCCGCGCGCGGGCTGCGCCTGCCCTTGGCGCTGCGCGGCCAAATCCGCGACCTCGACCCGCCCTCGCCGAACCCGGCGCGCTGTATGGCTGTCGGCGCGGCTGTGGCGCGGGTCATGGCGCAGAGCCCATGGCGCACCGCGATCGTCGCCTCCTCAAGCTGGTCGCACTCGTTCCTGACCGAAAAGAACTGGCAATTATGGCCCGATGTGCCGGCCGACCGCCGGCTCTACGAAGCGCTGGCAACGGGCGACTACGCGACTTGGCACGGCTATACCACCAACAAGATCGAGGACGGCGGCCAGCACGAGGTGCTGAACTGGTTCTGCCTCCTGGGTGCGATGGAAGAACTCGGCCGCAAGCCCGACCGTTCGACCTTCATCGAAACCTGGGCCTTCGTTTCCCCGGTCGTGTTCGCCTATTACCAGCCCTAGCTCCCCCGCCGATCTAGCCCGCCGGCGCCTCGGCCAGCAGGCAGCCGTAGCCCGGCACCGTGTCGCCGGTTTTCAGCATGACCAGCATCGCCCAGAACGAGGCCTGGTTGGTCGTTACCACCGGTTTGTTGAACTCGCGCTCCCACCCGGCGATCGAGGCCATGGTCGGGAAATTGCCGCCGGGGACGACCAGCACCTCGATCTCCGGCCGGTCGATGCGGCTAAACGCGGCGCGCGCGTTTTCCGGGCCGAGATTGCCGATCGCGTAGGAATTGGTCGCGCCAAAGCCTTCGAGCGCCACGGTCTCGAGCCCGTGCTTGCGGGCGAACAAGTCGGCGGCGCGCCGGTTGACGGTTTCCGAATAGGGCGAGACCAGCCCGATCCGCCGCGCGCCCAAGGCCTTGACCGCACGGCCGATGGCCTGCGCCGAGGTGACCGCCGGCACCCCCGCCCCCGCGCTCATCCGCCGGGTGACGATCTCGTCATAATCATCGACAAAGACGCTGGCCGAAGTCTGAGCCAGGATTACGAGCTCGACCTTGGCGGTGCCGAGGAGCCGCGACTGGTAATCAAGATCGTCATCCCGCGGCGACGAAAAGGTCTCGCCCGGTCGGCTCGTCATCAACCGCCCGACATGCGCCTGGTATGTCGGCGGCAAGAGCCGGCATTCCATCTCCACCGTAGTGTTGGTCGAAGGGATCAGAACGCCAAAATGCCGGATCATAGCGAAGGCCCTTTCGGAGCACATGCAGAATATGGCGCGATCCTAGCGGCGAGCCGACAGCCCTGTCGACCCTTGTGGCACCGCCGGAGTGGGCGCGGGGGCTCGATCAACGGAGGATCGGCTTGATCGCATCCGCAACCGCTACAGCTGTCGGCGCCCCGATACGCAGGGCTAGAGCCGCCGTTCGCGCTTTGCTAGAATGGCCAATCGCCTTGCCCGCTGAGAAAGGAACCGGCAAATGAACGACGCGATGAGCTTGGCCGAGCGCGCCGATGCGCTCGAGCACAAGATGATGCAGGAGCTCGACCAAGCGATCTATGTGAAGTCGCGCCTGTTCAACCTCGCCGATGGCGACGTGAGCACGCCCAACGGCGCGGCGCTCCTCGCGCAGAATCCAGGCAAGAAGTTCGTGATGGGCGACGACCCGCGCCTGCCGAAAATGCCGGATAAGCCAACCCTGGTCGATTTCTTCAAATACCGATTCGGGCCAGCTAACCATCTGCTGCAGAGCGCGCGGCACGCGGTCCGCGCCGGGATGGACGAGAAGATCGTGCTCGCCTGCCTGCTGCACGATATCGGGGTCATCGGGTTTATCCGGGCCGATCACGGCTATTGGGGCGCCCAGCTGGTCGAGCCCTATGTCGAGCCCGAGGTGGCCTGGGCGATCCGCGCCCACCAGGCGCTGCGCTTTTATGCCGACGAATCGGTCGGCTATTCCTATCCCGAATCCTACGTCAAGAATTTCGGCGCCGACTACCGGCCCGACGCCTATATCGAGGACGAGTACAAGCGCGCCCGCGATCACAAATGGTACATGACGGCCCGGCTGATCACCGTCCACGACATCTATTCGTTCGAGCCCGACGTGGTGGTCGATCTGGAAGACTTCACCGACGTGATCGGCCGTAACTTCAAGCAGCCGAAGGAAGGACTCGGCTTCGACAACAGCCCGGTGGCACATATGTGGCGCACCCTGATCCGCCCGACCAAGTACCTCTAGGCGGCTCGCCCGGGGGCCCAGTCGGCTGCGGTCTCACCCTCTCCTGCACCGTTGTGCAGAGAGGGGGCGGGCCGGCCCGCAGCCGCACGGGTAAGGCTCGGCACCGGCCATTTGTCCCAGCTTCGAGTGGACCGCAATGAAACTTCCGGCGCATCGCCGCTACGATTACGTCCCGATCCACAAGCGGCCGCAATACGAATGGCCCGAGGGCAAGCGGCTTGCGGTCGCGTTCAACAACAACATCGAATATTTTGCCTTCAGCGCCGGGCTCGGCAGCGATTCGACCGGGGCGGCGGCGGCGCAGAGCCATCGCAACTATGCCTGGCGCGACTATGGCAACCGGGTCGGGCTATGGTCCTATCTCGACCTGCTCGACGAATTCGGCCTGCCTGGCGCGCACAACGTCAACTCGGCGGTGCTCGAAGCCTGCCCCGAGATTGTCGAGCGGCTGAACGCGCGCGGCGACGAATATGTCGGCCACGGCCGCACCAACTCCGAGCGCCAGGATGTGCTGTGGGAGGAGGACGAGGCGCGCCTGATCGCCGAATCCACCGAAATTGTGACACGGCTGTCCGGCCGCCGCCCCGAGGGCTGGCTCGGCCCCTACATCGCGCAGAGCGGGGTCACCCTCGATCTGCTGAAGGAAGCCGGCTATCGCTACGTGATGGATTGGGCGATGGACGACCAACCGGTATGGATGCGCACCCGCTCGGGGCCGATCCTGTCGGTCCCCTACCCGCTCGAGATCAACGATTCGCCCTCGCTCGTCTACCGCCGCCACACCGGGCGCCAGTTCGCTGAGATGATCGTCGACCAGTTCGACGAGATGCTGCTCCAGTCACGCAAATATCCTCTGGTCTTCGCGGTCTCGGTGCACCCGTTCATCATCGGCCAGCCGTTCCGGCTGCGCGCCTACCGCGGCGCGGTCCGCCACATTCTCGAGCATCGCGACGAGTTGTGGATCACCACCCCCGGCGACATTGCCAGGCATTGTGCCGGCCTGCCCAAGGGCACGATCCCCGGCGCGGATTAGCTAGGTTGCGTCACCTTCGAAGAGGAGAGCCTGCATGACGATCGAGCGGCACAAGGTCGGAGCGCGAATGAGCCAGGCGGTCGCCTATGGTCCGACGGTTTATCTCGCCGGCCAGGTGGCTGACACACCTGCGGCCGATATCCGCCAGCAGACCGAGGAGGTATTACGCAAGATCGATGAGTTGCTGGCCGCCGCCGGCACCGACAACTCGAAATTGCTGTCGGCGACGATCTGGCTCGCCGACATGCGCCATTTCAGCGACATGAACGCGGTGTGGGATGCCTGGGTCTCGCCTGGCAACACCCCCGGCCGCGCCTGCGTCGAAGCCCGCCTCGCCGCGCCCCATTGGAAAGTCGAAATCGCCATCATCGCCGCGCGCGAATAAACCGGCCCAAACGGCGGCCGCCCGGAAAAAGCGGATGGTAGCCACCGGCTCGGATGCCCCGACCGACTACTCGGCCGATGCGATCTCAAATCCGCCGATCGGATCAGTGAAACCTAGACACAGGTAAAGGTTTTTTTTATTCTCGTTGACGTCACTGTGCTTTCGCTGCCGATTGCGCAGTCGGGGGAAGTTGGGGGGTCAAAGTGAAAGTCTTGAAGCAGCAGGACGCCAGGTCCCGCGGGGGCGGGTTTTTGGCATCGGGGATCCTGGCAATTGCGTTTGCCGCCGCTGCGCTCAGCGGGTTTGGCGCGGGGCGGGCCGAGGCTGCCCGGCATGCGCACCGGCACCATCATCTTCGTCTTGCAGCGGTCGGGTTTGCCCCGGCTCGGGTTACCGGCTCGATCGTGCTTGACGCCGACACCGGCCGGGTGCTGAGCGAAAACAATGCCGACGGTGTGACCTATCCGGCCTCGCTGACCAAGATGATGACCTTGTACCTGACCTTCGAGGCGCTGAATACCGGCCGGCTGCGGCTCGACCAGCGGCTCCCGGTCAGCTTCAACGCGGCGAGCAAGCAGCCGACCAAGCTCGGCTTGCGGCCAGGCGATACGGTCAGCGTGCAGTCGCTGATCCTCGGCATCGTCACCCGTTCGGCGAACGACGCCGCGGCGGTGCTGGCCGAAGGGATCGGCGGCAGCGAGCCGGCTTTTGCCGATTTGATGAACCGCAAAGCCCGCCAACTCGGCATGCAGAATACGTTTTATCACAATGCCTCAGGGCTGCCCGATCCCGAGCAGCACACCACCGCGCGCGACACGGCCCAGCTGGCGCTCGCCCTCTATCACGACTTTCCGCGCGAATACCGGTACTTTTCGACCCGCGAGTTTGATTTTCGTGGCACCACGATCTATGGCCACGATCATCTGCTCGACTGGTATCCGGGCGCAGACGGGATCAAGACCGGCTATATCAATGCGTCGGGCTTTAATCTCGCGACCTCCGCACTGCGCGACGGTCATCGGCTGATCGGCGTCGTGCTCGGCGGCCATTCAGCCAGCGCGCGCGACCGCGAGATGGCGGCGCTGCTCGATCAGGGTTTCGAGTCGCTGGGCGTTCCGCCGGCGACGATGGTCGCCCGCCGCGCCGCGCCGGCACCGCTGGTATTGCCGCCGCCGCACCTGCTGCTGGCCGCGGCCGAGCAGCCGGCGCAAGCGGCCGAACGGGCCAAATCGGCGCCGCCAAAGCCCGGCCTTTTAGGCAAAGCGGCGGCGCGTCTGGCCGCCCACCTGTTGCCGGTCAGCAGGGCCGACGCCGCGACCCTGCCGCGCGAACTGCGTGCAGCACCGCCGGCGCTCGACCGCTGGGCGATCCAGCTCGGTGCCTTCCATGCACCGCTCGCCGCCGAGAAGGCGGCGCGGATCGCGGCGACGCTCGCTGTCGCCCACGGCAAGCCGGTGCAGATCATGGCGCCGACCAGAGCGGCCAAGATCCGCGTTTATCGCGCTCGGCTCTTGAACTTCACCCCGCGCGAGGCCGAGGTTGCGTGCGCCGCGCTGCACAAAAAGCGGCTCGAATGCTCGGTGATCTCGCCGACCACCCTCCGGGTCGCGGCGCGCTGAGCCGTCGGGCCTGAGCGCAGCGCCGCTGCCGCTTGGGCTACCCACCGGGGTCGCGGTCGCGCGGATCAGAGCTTCGGCAGCGCGACGTCGCTGGCCGAGAGCTGCGCCGACAGGGCTGCGGTCAGTCGTGCCAAGCCTTCGCCGGTCGTCGATTCGGCTCTGGCGACCAGCACATCCTGCGTGTTCGAGGCGCGCAGCAGCCACCAGCCGTCGGCGGTGCGCACGCGCACGCCGTCGATCTCGTTCATCTCGGCGCCGGCTCGGCGCAAGCGCTCGCCGACCTCGTGCACAACCGCGAATTTACGCGCTTCGGTGCAGGGAAAGCGCAGCTCCGGGGTGTTGACGACGCGCGGTAGGCGGGCCCGCATTTCGGTCAAGCTCTGCGCCGAACGGCCGAGCACCCCAAGCAGCCGAACCGCAACATAAACCGCGTCGTCGAACCCGTAATAGCCATCGGCGAAAAAGATGTGCCCGCTCATCTCGCCGGCCAGCGGCGCGCCCAATTCGGCGAGCTTTGCCTTGATCGGCGAGTGCCCGGTCGCGGTCATCACCGGACGGCCGCCCATCCGCGCGATCTCGTCGAACAGCACCTGGCTCGCCTTGACGTCGGCCAGGATCGGGGCACCCGGATGGCGCGCCAGCACATCGCCGGCCAAGACGATCATCAGCTGGTCGCCCCACCAGATCTCGCCGCTGGCGTCGACCACCCCGATGCGGTCGCCGTCGCCGTCGAAAGCGATGCCGAGATCGCAACGTTCGCGCGTCACCGCCTCGCGCAGCTGAACCAGGTTCTCCGGCAGGGTCGGGTCAGGATGATGGGCCGGGAAATTGCCGTCGATCGCCGCGTTCAACAGGACGTGCCGGCCCGGCAGCAATGCTGTCAGCTGCTGCACAACCTCGCCGGTGGCGCCGTTGCCGGGGTCCCAGGCGACGGCTAGCGGATGCGTCCCGTCATAATCGCGCGCGACCCTGGCAACATAGTCGTCGCGGATCGCGTGGTCCGCGACTTGCCCGCGTTCGGCTGCCGGCGGGCCGAGCCCAAGGGCAGTCTCGCCGAGCGCGCGGATCGCCGCGCCATAAAATGCCTTGCCGTCGAGCACGAATTTGAAGCCGTTGTAGTCGGGCGGGTTGTGCGACCCCGTCACCATGATCCCGCCATTGACGCCGAGCGTCGCCGCCGCGTAGTAGAGCATCGGGGTCGGCCCGCGACCGACGCGCACGACATCGATGCCCTCCATCGCCAGACCGTCGACCAGCGCTGCTTCGAGCTCGGGCGAGGTCAGTCGGCCGTCAAAGCCGGTCGCGGCGCGGCTACCGCCCGCGGCAGCGAGGGTCAACGCAAAGGCGCGCCCGACCGCCCGTGCGTCGTCGACCGACAAGGTCTGGCCGACAATGCCGCGAATGTCGTATTCGCGCAGAATTGTCGGGTCGAATCGATGCGACATGGCGGTTTCCTGTTTGAAGGGTCGTGCGCCGTTCAAAGGTAGGTGGCCAGGACCCGGCGCAAATCGGGTCCGAGCCCGGGGTCCTGCAGCCCGAGCGCAATCGTCGCTTCGAGAAAGCCGAGCTTGTCGCCGCAATCGAATCGCCGACCCGAAAAGCGCAGCCCGTGAAAGGCCTGGCCGTCGTCGATCAGCCGGGCCAGCGCGTCGGTCAGCTGGATCTCGCCGCCGCTGCCAGCCTCGGCCCGGCCGAGATGCCCGAATACCTCAGGCTGGATGATATAGCGGCCGATGATCGTCGAGGTCGATGGCGCATCTGCTGGATCGGGCTTTTCGACGACCCCGCGGGCGCGCACCAGCCGGCCGTCATCGGCGACGATGTCGAGCACGCCATAGCGCCGGGTCTGCTCGCGCGGCACCTCGATCACCGCCGCCAGATTGCCGCCGATCTCGTCATAGGCCTCGACCATCTGGGTCAGGCACGGCGTCTCGCAAACCATCAGATCGTCGGCCAGCAGCACCGCGAACGGTTCGTCGCCGACCAGCGCGCGCGCGCACCAGACTGCGTGGCCGAGGCCGAGCGGCGTCTGCTGGCGGGTATAGGCGATCTGGCCGGGCTCGGGCAGCCGGGCCTCGAGCTCCTCGACGAGCGCATTCTGGCCGCGCTCGCGCAATGTCGCCTCGAGCTCGAAGGCCCGATCGAAATGGTCGTCGATCGCGCCCTTGGCTCGGCTGGTGACAAAAAAGAACTGCTCGATGCCGGCCGCCTTCGCCTCCTCGACCGCGTAGTGGATGAGCGGCTTGTCGACGATCGGCAGCATCTCCTTCGGCATCGCCTTGGTCGCCGGCAGAAAACGGGTGCCGAGCCCGGCAACCGGGAAGACGGCTTTGCGGACGCGCTTGTGCATAAACCCCTCGATCATGAGCTCTGGCAGGCTGGCGGCAAGAATTACGCCATCGCGCCGCGCCCGGCAAATCGAGCCGGCAGACGTGCTAACATCGCCGCACCCCGGTCGTCCCCGGGGACGCCGCAAGAAGGCCCGCGGCAGCTGAAAAGGCAAACGAGATGGCAGCGGCCGAAGCGATCGACAATCGGCTCTTTCTGTTGATCCTGCAGCATCCGCGGGAACGGCGGGAAGCTCTGGCGACGGCGGCGCTGACCGTGGCGATGCTGCGCCGGGCCGAATTGGCGGTCGGCTTGTCCTGGCCAAATTTGAGCCGCGCGCTCGGCCGCTCGGCCGACCCGCGGCGCTGGGCAGTGCTCTACCTCGGCTCGGCCCGTCCACGCGGGTTTGGACCACATGGTGATGTCGTCGCCCTCGACAGTCACGGCGAGCCGGCGGCGGACCAGGCAGCCATGCTGCGCGACCTCGACGGCGCGGTGCTGCTCGACGGCAGCTGGAGCGAAGCCAAGGCGCTGTGGTGGCGCAACCCATGGCTGCTCAAGCTGCGCCGCCTGGTGCTCGATCCGCAGCGCCCCTCGCACTACAACCGGGTGCGCCGCGAGCCCCGCCGCGAGGCGCTGTCGACGATCGAAGCCGCGGCCCTGCTCTTGAAGCGCATCGAGGGACGCCCGCAGATCGAGACCGCGCTCAATGAAGCGCTCGACCATCTGATCGCCGAGACCGGAGCCAGCGACAGGGGCCCCCGTCACCGCCGGGCGGCACGATAGACCGCGATTACCGCACGCGCCATCCGAGCAATCGCTCGACGGCCGGGCGGAGCCATCGCCGCCGCGCCGCGCGCCGTCGGTCAGCTCCGCCCGCGGGCGATGCCTCCGCAGGTCAAGCCGTAGATCAGGATCGCCGCCGCCGCCGCCACGTTGAGCGACTGAACCCGGCCGCTGCCGGGGATGGTGGCAACTTCGTCGCAGGCGGCGCGGGTGGCCCGATCGAGACCGCGTTCCTCATTGCCGAGGATAAGCGCCGGCGGCAGATCGCGGCGCCGCTCGCCCGACCTCGCCGCCAAATCCCGATCGGTGCCATCGGGACCGGTGCCGACGATGCGGAACAGCGGCCGCAGCGCCGCCAGCGCCGGCGCCAGCGGCGTGGTGTAAAGGGCCACGCATTCGAGCCCGCCTTCGGCCACCCGATAGCTGGCGTCCGAGGGCCGCGCCTGGTCGGGGCGGTCGGCGAGCAGCATCCGCTCGATCCCGAAAAACGCGGCGGTTCGGGCGATGGCGCCGAGATTGTGCGGATTGCTGACGCCGTCGAGGATCAAGAGCGGCGTTCCGGCACGCGCCCAGCCCGGCACCGCTGCCGGATCGAACGGGGCCGGCGGCCGCAGCCGGGCGATCGCGGCGATGCCGCCATGAAGCTGGGTCCCGGCGACGCGGGCGAGCTCCGCCGCCTCGATCTCGCGATAGGGCTTGCGGGCGCCGGCGAGAAGCGCGCAGAACGCGCTCGCTTCGGCGCGCAGCCGAGGCGCGAAAAACAGCCGCTCGACCCGGTCGGGGTCGCGCTCGAACACCGCCCGCACCGCCGCGAGCCCGCAGATCCGCGCCAGTTCGCGCTCATGCGGGCGGCCGCGAGCCCGGCGGCGGGCGCTTCCCCTACCGATTGGTGCCTCAAAAGAGCGGGCGCATTCGAGCACGGCCAGCCTCGACCATCAAAACCAGCCTCGACCACCAAAAAATCCCGCCCGACCGATCCGCCGGCAGACGCGGTCGCGCTTCGAGAACAGCCGAAAATCTGTTCAGCGCTTTTGCTGCGGCAGGTCCATCCGCACCGCCACCGCGGCGCTGGCGATGACCGCGGTGTCACCGGTTTCGGCGTCGGGCACGTCGAGGCCGCCTTTGACCACCTTGACCGTGACCTCGCCATGCGGCAATGCCGCCTTGACCGTGGCGGCGTCGACCTTCTCCGGCTGCTGCACGCCGATCGTGACCTCGACCTGCATCTTGCCAGCGTCGAGCCCAAGGCTGCGGATCAGCGGCAAGGAGCTATGGTGGAGCGCGTCCGCGACCGCGCGCACTGCGGCCTTGGTATAATCGCCGCCATGCAGATCGTTGCCGGCGCCGATCTCAAGGATCACGCGTTTTGCATTCATCGCCGTCCTCAGCCGATATCGAGTCGCACCAGTGCCGCCGCATTGGCGATCACCGTCTTATTGGTGCCCGAATCATTGGCTATTTCCAGCCCGCCCTCGACCACCTCGACCGTGCCCGTGCCATGCGGCAGCGCCGCCAAAATCGCGTCCTTATCCACCTCTTCGGGATGGGGCACACCGATCGTGACATCGACCCGCATCGCATCGACCGGCAGACCCACGGCGTCGGCAACACCCAGCGAATTGTGCCACAACGCGTCGCGCAGCGCGCGCACCGCGGCCTTGGTGTAATCCGCCCCGCGGATGTCGGTGCCCACCCCGATCTCGAGCACCATGCGCCGCCACGCCATCTCTGCGCCTCCAAAAGCTGCCCGGCCAAGGGCACTCTAGCAAATGGCGCCGGCGCCGTCATCCTGGCGTCGATCGATCTTCGCCGGGCCGCGCGCGAGCTGGCCGAAGCGCCGATGCCCCGATGCCCATCCTGCGGGCAGCGGCGTCGATCGTCATCGTTCCGGTGGCTTCAAGCAAAGGAAGAGCCCGATGATCATCCGTCCCCAAACCCGAACCTGGGTCAAGACGGCGGCGGGCGCGCTCGCCGTTTTCGGCGTGCTGCTGTGGGTGATCGCGGCGACCGTGCACGTCACCGCGGCCAATGCACGCGACGTTGCCGTCACGCATATCGGCGCCCGCTCGCTCGGCATTATCGCTGGCGGGGTGGCGATCGCCGGCAGCATCGCCCTGCTGGCGGCCGCGAGCTGAGGCCAGGACGGTCGCTGCCGGTTGGACGCTCAGCATTTGTTAACGCAAACATCCTAGCTATTGTCGCGGTCGGGGCAGCTCGCGCCGCCACCGCCGGAAAGAGCATAATTGGAGGATAACGGGCGGCTCTCGCCAAGACCCGCAGGCATGGGTGGAAAGCGACGACAGCGAGCGAAATTGCAGCGCCGCCGCCGCTGGCCAAACGCGAACGCCGCCGGCAATTGCGGCGCGCGGTGCTTCGCCGGCACGATCGCCGCAACGATCGAGTGGTGCGATTTCTTGACCTGCGGCACTGCACCGGGCTCGTCTTCGGCAAACTCTATTTACCGCACTCCAACCCGCCGACCGGGACATTGGAGGCCTCTTTGCGACCGACGCGCGGTGTGCTTGGCAAGCCTGCGGCGGCGGCTGGCCTCGCAATATAAGAACATGCTCCGGAACTGGCGCGCATCCGAGCGTGCCGATCGCCTTCTATATCGCCGGCTGCACAGTGATCGGCATCGTCTCGACGGCGTTGCTGACCGACTACACCAA
This sequence comes from uncultured Alphaproteobacteria bacterium, assembly GCA_963755435.1. Lineage (GTDB taxonomy): Bacteria > Pseudomonadota > Alphaproteobacteria > ATCC43930 > CGMCC-115725 > AP-15. The sequence continues at coordinate 136,753 of CAVWJX010000002.1, read as the reverse complement.
CAAGGATATCTCGGCCGAGTATCGCGGGGTGTGAGCCGGCGGCGGCGAGCCTACGCCTCGGTCGCGGTGGTCGGGTCGATCATGCGCCGGATTTCGGTGACCTTGTTGGCCGGGAAGCCGCTCCGCCTGGCGTGCTCGTGGATGATCGCCTCGTCGCGGGCGAGGTAGACGCAAAAGGTCTTGTCACCGGCGACATAGCTCTCAACCCACTGGATGTCGGGGCCGAGCTCCTTCAGGGTCGCGTTCGACTTCTGCGCCGCCTCGCGCAGCGCCTGCCGCTCGGCGCTGCCGATCGCCGGCAATTCGCGCTCGATGATGAATTTGCGCATCGCCTCCTCCGTTTTTGTCCCGAGAATGGTGGCAGATCAGGCCGAATTGGTAAAGCGCGGCATCATCTCCCGGGCCAAGACCCACATCGACATCGGGAAAAAATTGGACGCCCGATTAGATGCACGGCTTTGCCCTCGCAAGGTCGCAACGTTTCGGCGCTGGTCACGGCGCGGGTCCGCGCCGGTTCGGCGCCGACGCAGCCGGCTCCAGGCTGGCGATGGCGCGGCCGCGCGTCTCGGGCAGCAGCAGCAGCATGACAATCATCAGCAGATGGGCGATCGACGAGAACAGCGCGATCGCGGTGCCGAGCGGCATGATCGCCGTCGCGAAGCCGATCGCAGTCATGAACACCGAGCCGATCGCCCGGCCGGCGTTGTAGCAAAAACCCTGGCCGGTGCCGCGGATGTCGGTCGGGTAGAGCTCGGTCATGAACGGGCCCATCGGCGCGAACTTCATCAGGATCGCGGTGTTGAGCGGGATGCCGAGGAAGAGGAGACCGGTGTTGCCGACCGGCACATAGAGGTAGACCAGAACCATCACGATCGACGCGACCGCCGAGATCATGAATGTCGCTTTCCGGCCGATCGCGTCGGCGAGATAGGCCCCGCATAGGAAACCGATCAGCGATCCCACCGCCAGCACCGCGACATAGAGCCCGGTATGGGAGTTGGTCAGATGGCGCACGGTGCGCAGATAGGTCGGCATCCAGAACCCGACGGCCCAGACCCCGCCTTGCGCGCCCATGACCATCAAGGAAACCTTGATGGTCAGCCACAGATAGGGCCCGCGAAACGCCGAGAGGAGATGCGCGATCCCCGGTTGCGGGCCGCTGTCGCGCTGACCTTCGAACGCTTCCGATTCAGGAATGCTGCGGCGGATCCAAAGCACGAAAAGACCCGGCAGGATGCCGACCCAGAACAGCGCCCGCCAGGCGATCGCGGCCGGCAGAACCGCAAAGAGACCGGCATAGACGAGTGCCGCGAGCCCCGGCCCAAAGGCGGCGCCGGTCTGCACGAAGCCAACGCCGCGGCCGCGATACTTGTCGCGGATGACCTCGCCCATCAGGACGGCGCCGGTGGCCCACTCGCCGCCGAACCCGAGCCCGTGCAAGCCGCGCAGGATGAACAGCTGCTCGAAATTCTGCGCGAAGCCGCAAAGGAAAGTGAAGACCGAGTACCACAGGATCGCGAATTGCAGCATGCGTACTCGGCCGAAACGGTCGGCGAGCGCCCCGGCAAACCAGCCGCCGAACGACGAGGTCACGACAGTAACGGTGCCGATCGTGCCGGCGGCACCGGTCGAAATGCCCCAGACGGCGATAACCGTCGGCACGACATAGCTGTACAGCCCTTGGTCGAACCCGTCCAAGGTCCACCCGCCCCAGCAGGCGGCCATGGTTCGGCGTTCTCGCGGGTTCAAATCACGCAGCCAGGCGAGCATCATGGGTTCCCCCATCACCAGAGTGTGCCGTGCACCGGCGATGGTCCGGGAGGCCGCCGGCTGGCCGGTGTCGCGAAGTTTTATTGCGCCGCCCCCGGCAATCGGACCGGCTCGGGTTCGAGGCTGGCCAGGCTGCGGCCGCGGGTCTCCGGCAGCAGCATCAGCATCACGATCATGAAGCCGAAGGCGAAGGTGCAAAACACCGCGATCGATACGCCGAGGGACAGGGTCTGGCTCAGAAATCCGACCAAGGTCGGCAGGAACGAGCCGATCGCCCGACTGGCGTTGTAACAGAAGCCTTGCGCGGTGCCGCGCACGGCGGTCGGAAACAGTTCGGTCATGAACGGTCCCATCGGCGGGAACTTCATCAATAAAAGGATATTCAATGGAATGCCGAGAAAGAACAGCGACTCGTTGTTCATCGGCACCAGCATGAAGATCGGGACCATGATCAAGGAGCCGATCGACGACCAGATAAAGGTCCATTTGCGACCGATGGCGTCGGACAGGTAGGAGCCGAGCAAGAAGCCGATCAGTGCGCCGAAAATCTGGGTCAGCAAAAACCCGCCGGTGCTGGTCGCCGATAAATGCCGCACCGTGCGCAGATAGGTCGGCATCCAGATGCCGAGGGCGTAGCCGCCGCCATGCGCGCCGGCGACCATCAAGGTGACTTTGACCGTGGTCCACAGATAGGGCCGGCGAAAAGCGGCGAACAAATGCCCGGCGCCGACCGGCGCGTGATCCCGGCGCCGCTGGCGGAAAGCCTCCGATTTGTCGATATGCCGCCGGATCCAGATGACGAAGGCCGCCGGAACGAGGCCGACGGCGAAGAGCGCACGCCAGGCGATCGCCTCAGGCAGAAACGCATAGAGCGCCGTGTAGACGAGGGCCGAAACGCCCCAGCCGACGGCCCACCCGGTCTGCACCAGGCCGACGGCGCGGCCGCGGTACTTGTCGCGGATCACCTCGCCCATCAGCACGGCGCCGGCCGCCCATTCCCCGCCAAACCCGAACCCGTGCAGCGCACGCAGGATGAATAGCTGCTCGAAATTCTGGGCGAACGCGCACAGGAAGGTGAATCCGGAGTACCACAACACGGTGATTTGGAGCATCCGCACCCGGCCGAACCGGTCGGCCAAAGTGCCGGAGAACCACCCTCCCAACGACGAGATCAGCAGGGTGACGGTGCCAATCAGCCCAGCCTCGCCGCGCGATAGCCCCCACACCGCGATGACCGTCGGGATGATGAAGCTGTACATTTGCACGTCGAACGCATCGAGTGCCCAGCCGCCAAAGCAGGCGCCCATCGTGCGGCGTTCCGTGGTGTTCAATTCGCCGAACCAGGCGAGCATTGCGTTTCTCCCTAATCGGTTTTTCGTCGCCAGTCCGACAGGCTCCGCCGAGACCCGAGGGGCAATCCTAGCCGGTTTCAACAGCCCAACCAGTCCCGAGAACGGAATGCGGCAATGCGCCGGCGGCACGGGTGTATCGCCCGGAGAATCGGCGACATGTTTATGCGGCGATGTGAGTTGGGTGCGGAGGATCGCTGACGCAGGCGCCGAGCGGGCGATGAGGAACAGCCGGTCCGGGTGGCGAACGGCGGCGAACGGCGGCGCCGTCGAGCGGCTCCGACAACAGCAGCCCGGGCGCGGCGCGCACCAGCCGCCGCATGGCAATCAACGCCCGCTCAGCGCGCGTTTCCGGCGAGGTTCGGACGGTTGGCCATTAGTCGCGGCAAGCTTACTTCTTCACTCCGCACAGGGTGCCGTTGATCTGACATTGCGGCTTGATGCCGATCGCCTGCTGGCTCTTGTCGAGGCCGGTGATTTCGGCCTGGGTCGCAGCATCGATGTCCCGCCCCGCCTGGTCGCAGCCGCACACCTGGCTGGCACCGCAGCTAACCCGGTCGATCTGTTCGAGCGCGAGAATGTCGCGCAGCCCACTCAGCCCGGAAAGGCCGCCGCAGGCGTTTTGCAAGAGAGCGGCCTCGCGTACCGGATCGCGCGGCTGCCTACCGGTCTGACCGATGCCGATCGTGGTGCACAAGGCGGCGTCGCAGGTATAGGCGATCTGCACCCCGCGCCGGCCTTGTCGCCGGCTCTGGCGCATGCCGGTGCGATAGGCCTCGCACACCCGGCGGCACAGCGCGCTCCCCTTGGTCACCGGATAGTCCGTCTGCGCCGCATAGAGCGGGCAACCTTTGCCGGCCGGCGCGTCCGGCAGGCAGCCGCTCGCCGGCGGATCGATCGCGGGGTGGTTGAGCGCCGGATTGTGCGCCGCCGACCAAACATAGACCGGCTGCGCGCGACCCGATTTCGCCCGCAGTGTCGGCGGGGTCAGCTTGTTGGCGTCGCAGGAGACGCCGGCCTGCGAAATCTCAAACGGGCCGTCATGGACCGGACACTGGCATTGCACCAGCTGATTGCCGGCGCGGTCGCGCTTGCCGGTGTAATGGCAGGGTGCGGTCATGCAAGCGGCGTATTTGCCGGTCGGGCAGGAGGTCGAGTTGGGCGACGCCCCGGTCGCATAATCGCTGCTCTTGACCGTCGAGAACACCGAGATCAGGTCGGTCCCCGGGATCACCCGGCCGATATTGGCGGCGCGACAGACCGGCGCGTCGTTCCACCGGCTGTAGCTGCGCAGCAGCTGGCGCGGGCTGCAGTTCTCGCCGTCATGGCCGCAGGCATAGGCGGTCCGCAGATAGAGGTCGAGGTTGAGGATCGCATTGATATCGACAAAATAGGGGATGTAGGGTGGATAGTCTTGGGTGGTCAGCGCGTAGCACGTGCAATCGGCCGACTTGCCATCGGCCGACAATGTGCACGGCAAGGGCGGGTTGACCGCCCTCGCCCCTTTGCCCGGCACCGGGGTCCCGACCGCCGGGCCGGAATAGAGGCAGAGCGCGTAGGTGAACACCCGGCCGAGCGGTGGCTTGCACGCCAGAAAGTTCGATTGGCGCAACCAGATGTCGGCATCGGCCGGACCAAACCGCGTGGTCATCAGGCTGTTGAAGCGAAACCGGCCAATCCCGAGCGGGTCCCCGACATCGGGGTCGGGCGACCGGTTTGACTGCGCCGCCCCGGCCATATCGGGCCAAGACCCTGGCCTATCTTCGGCCGGCTGCGCCCGCGCGCCGCTCAGGCTCGCCCACAGCGAGGCCGCCAATAGAAGACAGCGAAGCAGAGCTCGCAAAGATGGCGGGCATGGGCACGGCGCGCGGCCCAGTCTGTCGGCAGGCATGCGGATGAATCCCCGATTGGCTTGCCCGCCGATCGTTGTTCGCAGCGCCTTTCCGATTGATTAACGACGTCGCCTTTTTTACTGGCGATTGCGCCGCCGGCCCATAACGCCGCGGCTCGACGATCGGCCGAGCGCGGTCAATCTTCCGCCCGCACCCTGACATAGGAGCCGGGGGCATCCTCGATCGGCTCGAGCCCGCCGTCGCCGGGCTGCCGCGCCGGTACCGCGCCGCCGGCATATTTGGCGATCCAGTGCTGCCAAGAGGGCCACCACGAACCGGGCCGCTCGGTAGCGCTCGCGAACCATTCCTCGGGCGTCGGCGGGTTGTTGTCATTCTGCCAATGCCCGTATTTGCCGCCCGGCGGGCTGACGACGCCGGCGATGTGCCCCGAGGCGGACAACACGAATTTGACCGGCCCCTTGTAGATCCGGGTCGCGGAATAGGTCGACCGCCAGGGCGCGATGTGATCCTCGCGGGTCGACAGCAGGAACGCCGGGGTCCTGACCTTGGCCAGGTCGATCGGCACCCCGTCGAGGCTGATGCCGCCCGGTTTGACCAGCAGGTTCTCCTGATACATGTTGCGCAGGTAAAAGCTGTGCATCGCCGCCGGCATCCGCGTCGAATCGGCATTCCAATAAAGCAGGTCGAATGGGAACGGCGACTTGCCGAGCAGGTAGTTGTTGACGACGAACGACCAGATCAGGTCATTGGCGCGCAGCATGTTGAAGGACTGCGCCATATCGTGGGCTTTGAGGTAGCCCTTGGTGTTCATCCGGGCTTCGAGCGAGGCCAGCTGCTCCTCGTCGATGAACACCGAAAGCTCGCCCGCCTCGGCAAAATCGACCATCGTCACCAGAAAAGTGGCGCTCTTGATCCGCTTGTCGCGCTTGGCCGCCATATAGGCGAGCGTCGCCGCGAGCAGCGTCCCGCCGAGACAATAGCCGATGACATTGGCCTCGCGCTCGCCGGTCGCCCGATGGATCGCATCGAGTGCCGCAAGCGGCCCCTCGATCATGTAATCGGTAAAGCTCTTGGCAGCCAGCCGCGCATCCGGGTTGACCCAGGAAATCACGAACACGGTGTGGCCCTGCGCCACCGCCCAGCGGATGAACGAGTTCTCCGGCCGCAAGTCCAGGACGTAGTATTTGTTGATCCAAGGCGGCATGATCAGCAATGGTCGGCGACTGACCATTTCGGTGGTCGGCGCGTACTGGATCAGCTGAATGAGATCGTTCTGGTAGACGACCTTGCCCGGGGTCACCGCGATATTCTCGCCGATCCGGAACGCCGCCAAATCGGTCATCCTGATCGCCAGCCGCCCCTTGCCGCGCTCGAGGTCGTCGAGCAGATTTTTGAGCCCGTTGAGCAGATTCTCGCCGCGGCTCTCGATCGTCGCGCGCAACGCCTCGGGGTTGGTCAATAAAAAGTTCGACGGCGCCAGCGCGTCGACGAATTGGCGGGTATAGAAATCGACCTTGCGCGCGGTGCGCTCGTCAATGCCTTCGACGTCGCGCACGGTCCCTTGCAGCCAACGCGCCGCCAACAGATAGCTCTGCTTGATGAAATCAAAGAGGGTATTGTCGCGCCAGGCGGCGTCGCGAAAACGACGATCGCCCGGCGTCGGCTCGATCATTGGCTCGGCACTGCCGCCGAGAAAGCGCTGCGCGGTGCGCTGCCACAAAGTCATGTAGTCGTTCCACAACGACAGCTGCGCCTGAACCAGCCGCGACGGGTCGGCCATCATCCGCGACGTCATCTCGAAAAACGCGGCGCCGATGGCCAGCGGGCTCGCCATCCCGAGCCCCTCCTCCGGCGATTGCCGCGTGAGGAAATCGGCGACGAGGCGCTGGCTTTTCTCGGCCACCGCGCGGATCTGCCGGGCGAACTGCTCGGGGTCGGCGAAATCCCCGTTCGCCGGCCCGCCGCCAGATGTGGCGGTCCCCTCTGCCGAGATCGCCGTTTCGCCCTCGTTCATCCCCGCCACCTCGCCAATTCCCGATCGGTGCGACCCCGGAAAGCCCGGCACCGCCTGGCAACCGCCGGATTTTCGTCGATGCACGCTCCTAGGCGCGATCAAATGTGGTGACGCAGCGGCGCGGATCTAATAGACCAGCGCGCATCGAATCGGCAGCGGCCGGGGATATGCCGCCGGCGCGGCACCGCGGCCCGTTCGGCAGGTATGTAGTAATGGTGCTGGGCAAACCGCGTTGTAACGGCCGCATTGGCAAGGCAGCGATACAGCGGTGGGGATCGCGGGCGGCGGTTGCGGCGATGGTACTCGGCCTCGGCGCCTGCAATCCGATCGAGACCTATCGCAACCTGACGGGCGCCAGCAAGAACGACCCCAATCCGGCAACCACTCCAAACACCGAAAACCTGGCGGCGGGCGAGCAAACGCCGTATCCGAATCTCGCGACCGTGCCGCCACCGCCGACCCGCGAGATGACCATGGCCGAGGTCGACAAGCTGACGCAAAGCCTGGTCGCCGACCGCAGAAACGCCAAATACACCGCCGCGCAGCTGCAAGCCGGGTTCGATGCCGGCAAGGCCTCGCCACCACCACCGCCGCCTCCGCCCGCGGCTGCCAAGGGCACGGCAAAGCCAACGCCGCCCGGCGCAACCCCCTCCGCTGCCACATCGCCTGCCGCCCCGCCGCCGCCCGCAACGCCCTCCGCGCCGACGCCGACGCCGGGCAAGATCGCGAGTGCAGCACCGGCAGGACCGGGGCCGCGCAAGCCCGGCGAGCCGCCCGCACCCGGGCCGATGGAATTGAGCCTGCAATCGCCGCAGATCCCGTCCCTGCCGCAGCCGCAGCAAAACGAGCCGGCGCCGCCTCCGCCATCGCCATTGCGGCACGCTCCGCCGGCCGCGTCCGCCACCGCCCCCCATTCGCCCGGGTCGCCGGCTCCGGCGGCGCTCGCCTCGGCGCAGTTCGAGCCGCCCCCGCCGCCACCGGTTCTGCCGCCGGCCTCGGCCGGCCTCGGCAGCGGCAAAGGCAAAGCCCCGCCGGCGCCGCCGGTGGACACGCCGGTAGCGCAAATTAATTTCGCCGCCAACTCGACCAGCCTCAGCAACGCCGACCGACAGAGCCTCGGCGGCATCGTGAAGCTCTACCGCAGCCATTCGGGCAAGGTGCGGGTGATCGGCTATTCCGGGGTCGGCAGCAGCGCCGACCAGCAGCTGAACGGGTTCCAGGCCGCGCTCGACCGTGCTCAGGCGGTGGCCGACGCACTCGCTAAGGCGGGCATCCCGGCCGACAAGATTCTGGTCGAAGCAGCGCCGACCGGCAACGATTCGGGGCAGAGCCGCGCCGAAGTGCTGTTCGAGCACTGAGCGCGGGTATGGCCGGAGGCGCTGCCGCGCAGCGGCTAATGCCGGACCGGCCGAAAATCATCGAAACTCGGGGCCGCGCGCGCTAGAACACGGGTCGGGCGCCCACGCCGGCGCCGGCCAGATCTGCCCGGGCATTGTTGCGGCAGTCTCATCGGGTTGCCGGGATCGTGAAGCCGCCGTTAAAGATTGCCGTCGCGGGTCTCGGCACGGTCGGGGCCGGTATCCTCAAATTGCTGCAGGACCAGGCCGAGAGCCTAGCCGAACGCAGCGGCCGACCGATCGTCGTCGCCGCGGTGTCGGCGCGCGACCGGCGCCGCGACCGCGGGGTCGACTTGTCGGCGGTGCGCTGGTACGAGGACGCCGCAGCGATGGCCGCCGATCCCGAAATCGACGTTGTCGTCGAACTGATCGGCGGCGCCGACGGGATGGCCCGCCAGGTCGTCGATGCCGCACTCGATCACGGCAAGCATGTCGTCACCGCCAACAAGGCGCTGATGGCGCATGAGGGCACCAGGCTCGCAGCGCGCGCCGAGGGGCTGGGCCTAGCGCTGTCGTTCGAGGCTTCGGTCGCCGGCGGCATCCCGGTGATCAAGGCGTTGCGCGAGGGGCTTTCCGGCAACCGGCTCGAACGCGTCTACGGCATCTTGAACGGCACCTCGAACTACATCCTGACGACGATGCGCGAGAGCGGGCGCGAATTCGCCGAGGTTTTGGTCGAGGCGCAGAAGCTCGGCTACGCCGAGGCCGATCCGAGTTTCGACATCGACGGCGTCGACGCCGCGCATAAGCTGGCGATCCTGGCCAGCGTCGGCTTTGGCCGGCCGCTCGATTTTGGCGGGGTCTATGCCGAGGGCATCCGCCACGTCTCGCGGCTCGACATCGACTTTGCCGAAGAGCTCGGCTACCGCATCAAGCTGCTCGGCATCGCCCGACTGACCGAAGAGGGTCTCGAGCAGCGCGTCCACCCCTGCATGGTGCCGCGGGCGACCCCGATCGCGGCGGTCGAGGGCGTCTACAACGCGGTCGTCGCCGAGGGCGATTTCGTCGGCCGGGTGGTGCTGCAAGGACGCGGCGCCGGCGCGTTTCCCACTGCTTCGGCGGTGGCCGCCGATCTGGTCGACATCGCCGCCGGGCGCCGGGTCTATCCGCTCGGCATGCCCGCCGCCGAGCTACGCGCCGTGCCAGGCGTGCCGATCGAGCGGCACCAGAGCGCTTATTACATCCGGCTGATGGTGCTCGACCGGCCGGGGGTTATCGCCGATGTCGCCGCCGCCTTGCGCGACGAAGAAGTGTCGCTGGAATCGATGATCCAGCGCGGCCGGGCGCCGGGCGAGGCGGTGCCGGTTGTGCTGACCACCCATGTCACGATCGAGGCGGCGATGCGCCGGGCCTTGGCGCGAATCGAAGCGCTCGACACCGTGCTCGAGCCGCCGCGGATGATCCGCATCGAGGATTTCTGAACAGCAAACGCCGGTCAACAGCACCGAGGAGGAACGCCATGCCCGAGACCTCGAAGATGGATCGCAACCTCGCACTGGAGGTGGTGCGCGTCACCGAAGCAGCCGCCCTCTCGGCCTCGCGCCTGATGGGCCGCGGCGACGAGAAGGCCGCCGACCAGGCCGCGGTCGATGCGATGCGCGAGGCGCTGAACAGCCTGGCGATCGATGGCACCGTGGTGATCGGCGAGGGCGAGCGCGACGAGGCGCCGATGCTCTATATCGGCGAAAAGGTCGGCACCGGCAACGGCCCGCCGATCGACATCGCACTCGACCCGCTCGAAGGCACCACGATCACTGCCAAGGGCGGCGCCAATGCGCTCGCCGTGATCGCGATGGCCGACGCCGGCAATTTCCTCAACGCGCCCGATGTCTACATGGACAAGATCGCGGTCGGCGGCGGCCTGCCCGAGGATCTGGTCGACCTCGATGAGCCGCCGGCAGTCAATCTCAAGAACCTGGCGCGGGCGAAAAAATGCGAGGTCGCCGATCTGGTCGTGTGCATCCTCGACCGGCCGCGCCACGCCGAGCTGATCGCCAAGGTGCGCGAGGCCGGCGCCCGTATCGCGCTGATCTCGGATGGCGATGTCAGCGGGGTCATCGCCACTTCGAGCCCGGAGACCGGGATCGATATGTATGTGGGCTCCGGCGGCGCGCCCGAGGGGGTGCTGGCGGCCGCGGCATTACGCTGCATCGGCGGGCAGATGCAGGGGCGGCTCCTGTTCCGCAACGACGACGAGCGCGGCCGCGCCCGCAACATCGGCATCACCGATCTCGACCGCAAATACAAGCTCTTGGATCTGGCGGCCGGCGACGTGATGTTTGCCGCGACCGGGGTCACCAGCGGCACCATGCTCAAGGGCGTGCGCCGATTTGCAGGCGGTGCCTTCACCCACTCGGTGGTGATGCGCTCGAAGACCGGCACGGTGCGCTATGTCGAGGCCCATCACGACTTTACCCGCAAGCAAAGCTTTGCCCCGTTCGCCCGCTGAGGCCCGGTGATGGCCGGCGCGGGGGGCGCCGCCTTTTCGGACAGCGTATTGGGAGTCGAGCGGTCGGCGTGCGGCCGGCGCTGGCGCTGGCGCGGCGGCGACGCGCAGACCGGCATCGAAATCGCCGAGCGGCTGGCGCTGCCCGAAATCATCGGCCGCCTGCTGGCGAAGCGCGGCGTCGATCTCGATCATGCGCCGGGTTTCCTCGAGCCGCGGCTGCGCGACCAATTGCCCGACCCCTCGCATCTGCGCGACATGGACATTGCCGCCGAGCGGCTCGCCCGCGCGGTGCATGATGGCGAGGCGATCGCCGTTTTCGGCGATTATGATGTCGACGGGGCGACCTCGGCCGCGCTGCTGTCGCGCTTCTTCGCTGCGGTCGGAACTCCGGTCCGGATCTATGTCCCGGATCGCCTGCGCGAAGGTTACGGCCCCAACACCGCCGCCCTGTTGCGGCTGCACGCCGAAGGGGTGCGGCTCGTCATCACCGTTGATTGCGGCACCGGTGCGCATCAGCCGCTTGCCCAAGCCGCCGAGGCGGGCCTCGAGGTGATCGTCGTCGACCATCACGTGGCCGAGCCGCTGCTGCCGGTGGCGGCGGCGCTGATCAACCCGAACCGGCTCGACGAGGCGAGCCCGCATCGCGGCCTGGCCGCGGTTGGGCTCGCCTTCCTGCTGGTCGTCGCGGTCAACCGCGCCCTGCGTCGGGCCGGCTGGTATGCGCGCGGCCGGGCCGAGCCCGACCTCAAAGGCTGGCTCGATCTCGTCGCCCTCGGCACGGTGTGCGACGTGGTCCCGCTCGATGGGCTGAACCGGGCTCTGGTCGCGCAGGGAATCAAGATCGCGCGGCGCGGCGCCAATCCCGGGATCGCCGCGCTCGCCGCCATCGCCGGCGTCAAGGAGCCGCTCGATGCCTACCATCTGGGCTTTGTGCTCGGGCCCCGGGTCAATGCCGGCGGCCGGGTCGGTGCCGCCGATCTGGGGGCGCGGCTCCTGGCGACCGACGACCCGGTGCTGGCCGCCCTGCTCGCGCAACGCCTCGACGGGCACAACCGCGAGCGCCGCGACATCGAAGCGCGCACCCTGGCAGCGGCGATCGCCCAGGTCGAGGCAACGCCGCAAGCCCCGGTCCTGACCTGCGTCGCCGCCGAGGGCTGGCACCCCGGGGTGATCGGCATCGTCGCCGCCCGGCTCAAGGAGCGCTATCAGCGTCCGGCGCTGGTCATCGCACTCGCCGACGGCATCGGCCGCGGCTCGGGCCGCTCGATCGCCGGGCTGCCGCTCGGCCCGGCGGTGATCGCTGCACGCCAGGCCGGGCTCTTGATCAACGGCGGCGGCCATGCGATGGCGGCCGGGTTCACGGTCCAGGCGGACCAGCTCGATGCGCTGCGCGAATTTCTGGCCCGGCGGCTCGGCGACGGGCTCGGCCATCAGACCCTGGTTCCCGAGCTCGCGATCGACGGCGCGCTCTCCGCCGCGGCAGCGCATGGCGAGTTCGTCGGCCATCTCAACCGGCTGGCGCCTTATGGTGCGGCCAATCCCGAGCCGCGCTTTGTCCTGCCGACACTGCGCATCGCCCATGCCGAGGCGGTGGGCGAGGCGCATCTGCGCTGCACCTTGGCCGACCCGCTGGGCGACGCCCGGCTGGCGGCGGTCGCTTTCCGGGTCGCCGGGACCCCGCTCGGCCGTTTTCTCGCCGAGACCCGCGGGGCGGCCGTTCACTTCGTCGGCCATTTACGCCGCGACGCCTGGCGCGGCGGCGACTGGGTGCAGCTGATCATCGAGGACGCGGCGGCGGCCCCCAGCTGAGACCGAAGGCGCACCTTCACACCCGAACATATCGGCAATTTGCGCGCGCCTTACTGCGGACAGCTGGACCGGCCTCGAGACCTCGCGCTGAACGATTGCGGCGGTGGGATCTCTGGCATGGCAGTTGGGCCTCGGCCAGCCGACATCAGGACGGTCGGAATTCCGATCGCCAACGCCGCAAAGCGGGTTGGTCGGCCTAGCTGGAGAACGCCCATGTCGAACGAGCAGACAGAGACCCGGCCGCACCCCGATTTGAGCCCGCAATCGTCTCTGATCGCGTCCGGGCTGATCGCCCGCCTCGGAAAGCTCGGCCGCGCAACCGCAATGGCCGCGCCCTCGCCGCCCTTCGACGACCGCGATGCCAGCCGTAGCGCGCGCCAACGGTCCAGGGGTCGGTGCCGCGATCGGCCTCGGCATCCTCGGCGGGGTCATCGCTGGCGCCGCGATCGCCGCTACCACGCCGCCGGTCTACGCCGCACCTCCGTCCTACTATTACTACCAGCAGCAGGGCTATTATGACAACATCCCCGCGCCCACCTACTATAACGCGCCCCAACCCTATTACGGTTCGGCCGGGTACGGCTATCCGCCCGATAATTACCAGTAATGCAAAGCGGGCGACGCTGGAGCGCGGCCCAGCACTGGCAACGGTGCTTCGGATCATCGACGCCATCAGGCCACGCCTGACCGCACAGTCCATCGGCAAAGCCGCGTCGTTCCTGGCAAAGCCTCAGTAGACATGCTGGCCGCCATTAACGGAGATTTCGGTGCCGGTGACATAGGCGGCGTCGTCGCTGCACAGGAAGAAGATCGTGCCGGCGACGTCGGCCGGAACGCCAAGGCGGTTCAATGGGATGCGCGGTAGCAGTGCGGCCGTTTCGGGCGACAGCATGGCGGTCTCGATCTCGCCCGGCGCCACCGCGTTGACGCGCACCCCGAGCCGGGCGAAGTCGGCGGCCATCTCGCGGGTCAAGGCCGACAATGCCGCCTTCGAGGTCGCATAGGCGGAGCCGGCAAACGGATGCACATGATGGCCGGCGATCGAGGTGATGTTGACGATCGCCCCCGAGCCCAGCGCCAAGGCCGGGGCAAAAGCGCGCGACAGGGTCAGCGGCACGAAGAAATTCAGCTGGAACACCCGGCGCCAGTCGTCGATCTCGCCGTTGAGACAGCCGAGCCGCTCCCGACCCGGCGCTTTGGGCGATACCCCGGCATTGTTGACGAGCGCGTGCAGCGGCCCATCGAGATAATCCCCGGCCTCAGCGACGAAACGCGCGAGATCGGCCGGGTCGCCAAGATCGGCGGTGATGTGGTGAGTCCAGTTCGGGTCGCGCCGGCATTCCGCCGGGACCCCCTCGCGCGAGCAGGTGACGATCCTCCAGCCGGCGTCGCTGAAGCGCTTGACCGTCGCGTGGCCGATGCCGCGGCTGGCGCCGGTCAACAGCAGGACCTTGCGTTCGCCGCTCATCGCGCCTCAACTCGCCGCGGAAACCTGGAACGCGGCTCCTCGATCCCCTCCGGGTCCTGGTGGATGATGATCTCGGCATGCGGATAAGCGGCGCGCAGTCGCACTTCGACGGCGTCGGAGACCTCGTGCGCCCGGGTCAAGCTCATGCTGCCATCCATTTCGATATGGATCTGGATGAAGGCGGTCGGCCCGGCGACCCGGGTGCGCAGATCGTGGGCGGCGGCGACCTCGGGATGCGACAGCGCGATCTCGCGGATCTTATCGCGTTCATCGTCGGGCAGCTCGCGATCCATCAGCTGAACCAGCGACAGGCGCGCTAACTTCGCCGCGGAATAGATGATCCAGATGCCGATGACGGCGCCGAACAGCGGATCGAGGATGCGCAGCCCGAAAATTCCGCTGAGCACCAGCGCCGCGATGACGCTCGCGTTCAAAATCAAATCGCTGCGGTAGTGCAGTTCGTCGGCGGTGATCGCGATCGACCCGGTGCGGCGCACCACATGCCGCTGATAGAGCACCAGCGCGATCGTCACCGCGATCGACAGGACCATGACCGCGATCCCGGCCGACGAATTCTCCACTGCGGTCGGGTAGAGCAGCCGACGCACCGCCTCGGCCAGAAGCAACAGCGCGCTGCCGATGATGAACGCCGATTGGCCGAGGACCGCAAGCGGCTCGGCCTTGCCGTGGCCAAAGCGATGCTCGCGATCGGCCGGGGTCAGCGCATGCCGCACCGCGACCAGATTGATGGTCGCGGCGACGAGGTCGAGCAGCGAGTTGATCAGGCTCGACAGCAGCGCCACCGAACCGGTGTCGAGCCAAGCCAAGAACTTGGCCGCGATCAGCAATATTGCGACGGCGACCGAGGCATAGGTTGCCGACCGACGCAGCCGATCCGCCGCCGGTCCGTGGCTCAGGGGAAAAGCCGCTCGCGCCGCCATCCATCGCCCTCGCGAACAAATAACCAGCGGTCGTGCAGGCGGGAGGGGCGCTCCTGCCAGAACTCGATCCGCTGCGGCATCACCCGAAACCCCGACCAATAGGGCGGACGCGGCACCTCGCCGGCGCCGAAGCGACGCCCGAATTCCTCGACCCGGCGTTCGAGCTCGGCGCGGCTCGCCAGCCGGCGCGACTGATCCGAGGCCCAAGCGCCGATCTTGCTGTCGCGCCCCCGCGTCGCGAAATAGGCGTCGGCCTCATTGTCCTCGACCGGCTCGACCATGCCTTCGACGCGCACCTGCCGGTGCAGCGATTTCCATAGAAAGCATAGCGCGGCCCGCGCGTTCAGCGCCAGTTCCGACGATTTTCGGCTCTCCAGGTTGGTGTAAAAGACAAAGCCTCGCGCATCGAAGCCCTTCAGCAGCACGGCGCGCGCCGATGGCCAGCCCTCCCCGGTCGCCGTCGCCAGGGTCATCGCCTCCGGCTGCTCCTCACTTGCCGCGGCGTCGGCGAACCAGCGCGCGAACGCCGCCAAGGGTTCGCTCTCGACGATCTCGTCCATCATCAGCACCCGCACGCCTTTCCCGCGTTATTCCGAGGTGACCGTTTCGGCCGCACGCCAGCGGCCGCGCCGCGCCGGTGCGATCTCGACGGTTTCGGCGATCAACGAGGCGATCGTCATCTGCATCGCGGCGGCTTCGGCTCTGACGATCCGCTCCATCGCCGGGGCCACCTGCCGCTGCCATGACGCCGCCCCCGGATTGAGCCAAGCGTCGGCCAAGGGCAACTGCAGCGCCGCGTAGAGCTCATGCAGCGTGGCGGTTTCCGGGCTCCAGGCCAGCACCCACTTGCCCTCCTGGGTGTGCGCGGCAAAGCCGGCCGCGGTGAGCGGGCGCAGATGCTCGTCGACCACCGTCGTCGACACCCCGAGCTCGGCGGCCAGCGCCTGGGTGGTCGGCTTTGACCCGCGCCGCTGGGCCCGCGCCAGCGTCGCGATCAGCGCCAGACTGAGGGCCAGCTCGACACCGCTCGACCCCGCCGCGCCGAGCCGATGGTCGATGCGCCAGTACGGCAAGCTGGCGGCAACCTCCGCGCCGAGCAGCACCCCCATCCACGAAATATACATCCACAACAGAAAGATCGGGATCGCCGCAAGGGTGCCGTAGACGGTCTGATAATACGACATGGCGCCGATATAGATGGTAAACCCGATCTTCAGGGTCTCGATCGCCACGGTCGCGACCAGTGCGCCGAGCGCGCCGTCGCGCCAGCGCACGGCACAGTTCGGGATCAGGCAGTAGAGCAGGGTCAAGGCGACGAATTCGAGCACCGCCGGCACCGCCCGGGCGAGCCCGTGCAGCCAGCCGCTTTCGACCCATTGGAAGGCTTGCTGGCCAAACCCGACATGGTGAGCGGCGATCTCGAAATAGGTCGACAGCGACAGACTGAGGCCGATCAGCAGCGGTCCGAGCGTGATCAAGGTCCAATAGGCCAGCACCCGCTGGCCCCACGGCCGCGGCGCCGTCACCCGCCAGATCACGTTGAGCTGGTCTTCGACCGTGACCAGCAGCAGAACCCCGGTCGCGGCGATGCCGATGACGCCGACCGCAGTGGTCTGCGCCGCGGAATTGGCGAAGGCGCGAAACCACCAAGCCGCCTGATCGCCGATCGAGGGCACAAAATTCTTGAACATCAGCGCCAGTATCTCGTCGTGTACGTGCCCGAAGATCGGGAAAACCGACAGTGAACCAAGCGCGATCGCGGCGAGCGGCACCAGCGAGACGAGAGCGGTGTAGCCGAGCGCGCCCGAGGCGGCAAAGCAGCCATCGGCGTTGAAGCGGCGCAGTGCATAGGCGATAAAGGCGGCCGCCGGTGCCGCCATGCGCCGCAGCGTGCCGCCGTGTCGGCTCGATCGCCCCTGCTCCGCCTCGGGTTTCATCCGGAAAGCCTTATTGCCTCGCATCTGCTAACACCGCCGCGGCCGGCGATTATCCGCCGCCTGCCGGCACAGCACCAGCGCCTCGGGCCGCGGGCTCGCCGATTGGCCCGGCGCGGGGGGTTCGTGTAGGATGGCCTAGCTGCGAGATATGGGGATGACCATGCCGCTGATGGCGGGGAAGCAGGGCCTGATCATGGGCGTTGCCAATGAACGCTCGATCGCCTGGGGCATCGCCAAGGCCTTGCACGGCGAGGGCGCCGAGCTCGCCTTCACCTATCAGGGCGACGCTTTGCGCAAGCGGGTGCAGCCTCTGGCGCTGAGCCTCGACAGCGATTTCGTGCTGGAGGCCGATGTCGGCTCGGAGCCAAGCCTCGATGCGGTGTTCGCGGCGTTGGCCGAGCGCTGGCGGCAGCTCGATTTTGTGGTCCACGCCATCGCTTTTTCGGATAAGGACGAGCTCAAGGGCAAATATCTGCATACGAGCCGGGCGAACTTTCTGCGCACCCTCGAAATTTCCTGCTACTCGTTCACCGATATCTGCCGACGCGCAGCCCCGCTGATGAAGGCGGGCGGCAGCCTCCTAACCCTGACCTATGCCGGGGCCGAGCGGGTCATGCCGCATTACAATGTGATGGGGGTGGCGAAAGCCGCACTCGAGGCGAGCGTGCGCTATCTGGCGGTCGATCTCGGCGGCGACAACATCCGGGTCAATGCGATCTCGGCCGGCCCGATCAAGACACTCGCCGCCTCCGGGATCGGCGATTTCCGCTATATCCTCAAGTGGAACCAGCTGAATTCGCCGCTGAAGCGCAACGTCACGATCGAAGACGTCGGCGGCGCCGGCCTCTACCTGCTGAGCGACCTGTCGGCCGGGGTCTCAGGCGAGGTCCACCATGTCGATTGCGGCTACCACGTCGTCGGCATGAAAGCCGTCGACGCCCCCGACATCTCGGTGGTGTGACCGGCATCGGGAGCCCAGGAGATGGCCGGCAATTCGTTCGGAACCTTGTTCCGCTTAACCACCTGGGGCGAAAGCCATGGGCCGGCGATCGGCGTCGTCGTCGATGGCGTGCCCTCGCGTCTGCCGCTCGCCGAGCCCGACATCCAGCGCTGGCTCGACAAGCGCAAGCCCGGCCAGTCGCGCTTCACCACCCAGCGACGCGAGGAAGACCTCGTCAAGATCATCAGCGGCGTGTTCGACGGGGTCACGACCGGAACCCCGATCCAGCTCTTGATCGAAAACACCGACCAGCGCTCCAGGGACTACCGCAACATCGCCGATCGTTTCCGCCCCGGCCACGCCGACTACACCTATTGGAAGAAATACGGGGTGCGCGACTATCGCGGCGGCGGCCGCGCCTCGGCGCGCGAGACCGCCTCGCGGGTTGCCGCCGGCGCCATTGCGCGCAAGATTCTCGGCCCCGGCATCCAGATCCGCGGCGCCCTCGTGCAGATCGGCCCGCACAAGATCGACCGCGAAGCCTGGGATTGGGGGGCGATCGAACAGAACCCGTTCTGGTGTCCCGACGCGGCAATGGCGCGGCGCTGGGCCGATCATCTCGACCAGGTGCGCAAGGCCGGCTCGTCCTGCGGTGCGGTTATCGAGATCGTCGCCAGCGGCGTCCCCGCCGGTCTCGGCGAGCCGGTCTATGACAAGCTCGACGGTGACCTCGCCCGCGCGCTGATGACGATCAACGCGGTCAAGGGCGTCGAGATCGGCGCCGGGTTCGGCGCCGCCGCACTCAGGGGCGAGGACAACGCCGACGAGATGCGGATGGCCGATGGCCGGGTCACCTTCCTGTCGAACTACGCCGGCGGCATCCTCGGCGGCATCTCGACCGGGCAGGACATCGTCGCCCGCTTCGCGGTCAAGCCGACGAGTTCGATCCTGACCCCGATGCGCACCGTCGATATCGAGGGCAACGACGTCGAGATCGCCACCCACGGCCGCCACGACCCTTGCGTCGGCATCCGCGCGGTGCCGGTCGGCGAGGCGATGGTCGCCTGCGTGCTCGCCGATCACCTGTTGCGCCATCGTGCCCTCGGCATGGCATTGTGAGCCGATGCGCCGTCTGGTCATCGGTTTCTTTGCCGGCGTCGGCCTTCTTACGGTCCTGCTGATCGTCGCCGTCATTGTCGTCATCATCCGGCTCGAGCCCGTCACGCCGGCGCTCCCCGGCAACATGATCCTCTCTGTCGACCTGAACCAGGGGCTCGCCGACCGCCCCGGCGAGGGCGGCTGGCTCGAACTTATCGTCGGCGCCAAGCCGACTTTGCGCGATTTCCTCGACGCGATCGAGGCGGCCGGCAACGATCCGCGGGTGAAGGGCCTTGTCGCCCGCATCGGCAGCGACCAGTTCGCGCTCGCCGAGGCGCAGCAGATCCGCGACGCGATCGCCCACTTCCGCGCCAAAGGTAAGTTTGCGATCGCCTTTTCCGACAGCTTTGGCGAGTTTGGCGGCGGTACCCGCCCCTATTACCTGGCGACCGCGTTCGACCGGATCTGGCTGCAGCCGATGGGCACGGTCGGCCTGACCGGGCTCTACGCCGAGACCCCGTATTTCAAGGGGACCCTCGACATGTTTGGGATCGTCGCCGAATTCGATCATATCGGCCGCTACAAGACCGCCGCCAACGTGCTGACCAACACCCGAATGACGGGACCCGACCGCGAGCAGGTCGAGGCGCTGCTCGCCTCGGCCTCGGCCCAGGTCGTCGCCGGCATCGCCCAAGGCCGCCAGCTGTCGCCGAGTGCGGTGCGGGCCGCGATCGACAGCGGGCCGCTGCTCCCCCACGAAGCGCTGCAGGCAAAGCTCGTCGATGACATCGGCTATCGCGACCAGGCGGTTGCCGCCGCCCGCCGACGCGCCGGGGAAAATGCCAAGCTGGTCGGCATTTCGACCTACCTCGAAGGTGCCAAGCGCCCCTATAGCGCGGGTGCCCGGATCGCGCTGATCTACGGTTCGGGGTTGATCGTCAGCGGCAGCAGCTCGGACGGGCCGCTGTCGAGCTCCACAGAGATGGGCGCCGACGATGTGGTGCGCGCCTTTCGCGCCGCGGTGCACGACCCCAAGGTGCGCGCGATCCTGTTTCGCATCAACAGCCCGGGCGGTTCGGTCACAGCCTCGGAGACGATCTGGCGCGCAGTCGAACTCGCTGGCAAAGCGGGCAAGCCGGTCATCGTCTCGATGGGCGATGTCGCCGGCTCGGGCGGCTATTACATCGCCGCACCGGCGGCCAAGATCGTCGCCGAGCCGGCGACCCTGACCGGCTCGATCGGCGTGCTCGCCGGCAAGCTGGTGGTCAGCGGACTGCTCAAGAAGATCGGGGTGACGACTGATTCGGCGCAGTTCGGCGCTAATGCTGCGATGGCCAGCGTCACTTCTCCATTCTCGCCGTTGGCCGAGGCTCGTGTCCGGGCGCTGCTCGACGCCACCTATAAGGGTTTCAAGGACCACGTTGCCGCCGGCCGACACCTAAGCCCCGACGCGGTCGAGGCGGTCGCCAAGGGCCGGGTGTGGACCGGCGAGGACGCCAAGGCGCACGGCCTCGTCGATGCGCTCGGCGGCTATGGCACGGCCCTACGCCTGGCCAAGCAAGCGGCCGGGATCGCGCCCAAGGCGCCGGTCGAGCTCACCCTTTTCCCGCGCGAAAAGTCGCCGATCGAGCTGTTGTACGACCGGCTGACCGGCAGAAAGCGCCGGGCCAGCGGGCTCGGCGCCGGCGCTCTCAGCCGCGCGATCGACGCGGCCCGGCCGCTGCTGCTGCGCATCGATGCCCTGATCGAGCCTCCAGGCGTCCTCAGCATGCCGCCGATCGGCCAGCCGCGATAGCTTCAGGCCGCCGGCTTGGCGCGCATCGCGCCGGCCACCCTAACCCGCACCCGCAGCGCATTGCCTGGCAGGTAGGCGAGCGGCATGTCGTCGATTTCGACCACCGCGAGGCTGGCGCTGTCGGCGCCTGCGGCGACCGCGCGGTCTCGTGCCTGCGCCTCGGCCGCAGCGATTGCCGCGTTGCGGTCGAGATCGCGGTAGATCTGGTCGGTCTCGCCGCTGATTTGCGCAATCGCCGCACCGACCGCGTTGGCGCACTCGCCATGGGCGACCCGCACCACCTGCGAGATCCCGGAGAGACGGTCCGGGATCAGGAAGGCGCCGCCGCCGACCGCGACCAACGGCACCTCGCCGGCCTCGATCTTGATCCGATCGATCGCATCCTCGATCCGGTCGCGCGCGCGGCCGAGAACGGCGCGTACCAGGTCGGCGGGCAGGTTGGCCACGGCGCCGGCGTCGCCGATGTCGGCAAGCCCAGCGGCAACCGCGGCGTCGGTCGCGGTCAACACGTCGCCGCCAAACACCAGCGCCTCGCGGGTCAGGCGGTAGCCGAGGCTGTGCGGCCCGACGCTAAGCGGATCGCGCCCGACGAGGCTGCCGCCGCCGAGCCCGATCGACAGCAGATCCGGCATGCGGAACAGGGTGCGCACGCCGCCCACCTCGACCACCGAATTCGCCTCGCGCGGAAAGCCGCGGCGCAACTGCCCGACATCGGTCGAGGTGCCGCCGACATCGACCACGATCGCCTCGGCCAGACCGGACAGATAGGCCGCACCCCGCATCGAATTGGTGGCGCCCGAGGCAAAGCTCGTGACCGGCAGCGTCGCCGCGGCCGCGGCTGCCATCACCGTGCCATCGTTCTGGGTCAGGTAGAGCGGAGCCTCGATCCCGCTCGCCGCGATCGCCGCGGCAAAGCCCACGATCGTGGTGCGCGCCAACGGGATCAGCGCCGCGTTCAGCAGCGCCGCGTTCTCGCGTTCGAGCAGACCGATGCGCCCGAGATCGCGCGACAAGGTGATCGCCGCTTGCGGGCACTCCTCGCGCAGGATTGCCGCGGCCCGCTCCTCGTGGCTTGCGTCGAGCGGCGAGAAGATCGCGGCAATCGCGACTGAGCCGATGCCGCTGTCGCGGATCTGTCGCGCGGCGCGGCGCATGCCGGCTTCGTCAAACGGCACGATCGGGCGCCCGTCGTAATCATGCCCGCCTTCGAGCATGACGACGTCGCCGCGGACGAGGTCGGCCAAGTCCTTGGGCCAGTCGCAGAACGGCGGCAGCGAGGCCGCGACCGGCAGCCCGATGCGCACCGCCGCGACCCGCGCCAGCCCTTCCCGCTGCACCACCGCGTTGACGAAATGCGTGGTCCCGATAACCACCGCGTCGATCGCGCCCCTCGCGACCGCGGGATGGCCCGAAAGCTCGGCGAGCGCAGTCACGATGCCGGTCGTGACATCCGCGGTCGTCGTCGTCTTGACCGCATGCACGACCTCGCCGCCTTCGAGCAATACCGCGTCGGTATTAGTCCCCCCGACATCGATCCCGATCCGGCGCAACGGTGCAAGCATCCATCATCCTTCCGGGTGCTGCACGGAAATTATTGATTATTTGAGCTAACGAAGGATTGGCCGCTGTGGAGGTTAGCGAAATTCTCGGTTGCGTCGTCGAGTTCTACCGGCGCCGGTCAAGGCTGGCCATGTCTTCGGGGCACGCAACGGCTGACGGTGCGCCACACGAGTGTTATCCGACCGTCGCCTCGCGACCGGTATCCGATGCCCGCTTCATGGCGTCGACCAGATGGTGCAGCTCGACCGCGGTGGCGAAATTCGGCAGACGGCTTTCGCCCTCGCGGATGGCCCCCGCACGGATCGCCTGAGCGAACAGCGTGTACATCTGGCCGACATTGTGAGCTTCACCCGAGGGCGTGCCAGGCGCGGCGAAGGCGAAGCGCTCCGGCGCCGCCATTGGCGCCAGGGCGTTGCCGCGTTGTCCTCCGTGCAGGGAAACCGCGCTCAATTGCGGTGAATCCGCGCCCGAGGCGACCAGGGTCCCCTCGCTGCCGTAAATCTCCATGCGATAGCCGCTGCCGGCGAACGGAATGGCGGCGATATGGACCGATACCACCGCACCCTTCGCCAGGCGCCCGCTCGCCAGCACGTTGTCGGGCGAGGTCACGTCGAGCAGGGTGTTCGTTCCGGTGTCGAGCCACTGCTTTGCCCGGGTCGCCACCACCGCCGAGAGCCGGGCGAAGTCGCCGGCGACAAAGCGCATCGCGTCGACCGTGTGGCCGTTGGCGATAGTCAGCGTATTGGCGCCGAGCTCGGCGTCGCGCTGCCAGGTGCGGTTTGACGGGCGCGACAGCACTCCCGCGCGCATCAGGCTGACATGGACGGCCAAGACCTCGCCGACGAAACCGGCTTCGACGAGCTCCTTCATGTACATGATTGCCGGATTGACGCGGGCCTGCAGCCCGACGGCGGCGACGAGCCGGTTCGCCTTCGCCAGCGCCGCCAGCTCGATCGCCTCCGCCGTCGTTCGCCCGAGCGGCCATTCGCAATAGACGTGCTTGCCGGCCTCCAGCGCCGCCTTGGTCGGCGCGTAATGCGACGGCACCCGCACAACGATGGCGACTGCGTCGATCTCGGGCGAGGCCACCATTCGGCGATAATCGTCAAAGGCCAGGCGTGCGCCCCACGCCTGCCGCGCCGCCTCGGCGCTGGCCGACCGGGTGGTGCAGACTGCGGTCAGCTCCACCTCGGCGCTCGCTTTGAGCGCCGGCAGGTGGGCCCGCGCCGACCAAGTCCCGCTGACACTGGCCCCGATCAGGCCGAGCCGAACCTTGTCCGCCATGACGACTCCTCCGTTAACGACCGTAATATTACCAACTTTGCCTGACGTCCTCTGGTCGAGCGCGGCGCCGGCGGCCGCTTGAGGAGCGGCTTTGGCCGCCTTCGGTTGCGACTCCCGTCCACCCACCCCGGCCGACGGGGCGGGCAGAGGCGGCTCGGGTGGTCAGCGCAACGGCGAAAACGCGGCCGGGACCACCAGCATGTTCTCCTGGCGGATCATCATGTTCGGCCCGCCCCCCGACGGCGGCGGCCAGATCCCCTTGGCGCGCGCCTCCTCGCGGATGCGGAAGCGGTCGGCGGCGTCCTTGTAGGCCCAAATATGGCACCATTTGTTGAGCCCGCCGACTTCGGTATGCCAGGCGCCGACCAGCGGCGAGAGCTCCATCCGTCGGGCGATATGGCCGCTCCAGCGCTCGATCACCCCGGGGATGCCGCCGGGCTTGAAAGTGTAGATGCGGATCTCATAAAGGCCGCCCAGCTGGCGCGGCTCGAGCGCCGGCGAGAACGGCGCCGGCAGGTAGATGTCGCTCTGCTGCTCGACCACGAACTCGCGCACATTGGGCGGCCAGCCCTGCGTCTTGGCCGCCTGCTCGCGCAGCCGGGTGCGCGCAGCCATGTCCTCGTAGGGCCATACATGGATCACCCGGTTCAGCGGGCCGACCTCGGTGTGCCAGAAGGCGGCGAGCGGCGAAACCTTCTGCCGCGCCGCCAAGGCCTCGCCAAAGCGCTCTTCGAAACTGGCAACCGTGCCCGGCTGCAAGGTGTAGGTGCGCATCTCGATGATCATCGCGGGTCCTCCGTTGCGGGGGGTGGGCCGATCGACGCTAGCCCCTCACCGCTCGCTGTCAAGCGGGATCGGGCCGCCCGAGGCCGCCTCGTCGGGGCCGATATTGCCGCCCATCAGGTAGACCAGGTACTCGATCGCGTCGCGCTCGCGCCGGAACGGAATGGTCTCCGCGGTGATGCTATTGGCGACCGTCATGTCGTCGAACTGGTTCGGATAGGCAATCTTGCGGGCGCATTGCGGGCTCGAATGCCGGCACCACAGCCGCACCCGATTGACGTAGCTGGTGTCGTTTTCGAGCGCATCGACGGTGCTGACGTCGAACGGGCTCATGCACCAGTAATGCTGCGGCAACAGTTCGAGCGGGATGCCGGGGACGATCGACCCGAGAAAGCACAACTCGCCATCGGCCGAGATCAGGAATCCGGCGTTGGGCATTATGTATCTGAGGCCGTCATCGACATATTTGATGGTTGCGAGGTATCCGGGCTGGCCGGGGAGCGGCGCCCGCCTGGCAAAAACCGGGGAGTTGATCGGCGCCGGTAATGGCGGCACGCATGCCGTCAGGACGGCCAAAATACCGGTGATCGCAAATCCCGCTATCGCTCGCATATCGCCAATCCCGCGATGACCGTTCACGCTGCCGCCCACAGGGTAGATTTAGCCATATCCGGCGCCTGCCGCCAGAATTTCCCGGCTTTGCCGGTTCTCGGCAATCAGTGATAATAAAAAAGCTAAGCGACTCGCCGATCAGGGAGAAATCGATGCCGGTCATTGCCGAGGTGCGCGCCTATCAGGACGAATTGACCGCGATCCGCCGCGACATCCATGCCCATCCCGAGCTCGCCTTCGCCGAGCGGCGCACCGCCGAGCTGGTCGCCAAGAAGCTCGCCGAATTCGGCTGCGAGATCCATCGCGGGCTCGCCGGCACTGGCGTCGTCGGCACGTTGCGGCGCGGCAATTCGCCGGTGGCGATCGGTCTGCGCGCCGATATGGACGCGCTGCCGATCCAGGAGATGAACGAATTCGCCCACCGCTCGGCAAATGACGGCACGATGCACGCCTGCGGCCATGACGGGCACACGACAATGCTGCTCGGCGCCGCCCGATACCTCGCCGCCACCCGCAACTTCGAGGGCACCGTGCACCTGATCTTCCAGCCGGCCGAAGAGGGCGGCGGCGGCGGCCGGGTCATGGTCGAGGAAGGGCTGTTCGAGAAGTTCCCGTGCGATGCGGTCTTTGCCCTTCACAACAAGCCCGGCATTGCGCTCGGGCAGATCGCGGCGAAGGCCGGGCCGCTGCTCGCCGCGTCCGACCGCTGGGACATCCGCATCACCGGACACGGGACTCACGCCGCGCACCCGCATTTCGGAATCGACCCGTTCGTCGTCGGCGCCGAAATCGTGCTGGCGCTGCAGACGATCGTCAGCCGTAGCACCGATCCGCTCGATGCGGCGGTGGTCAGCGTCGGCTTTATGAAGGGCGGGTCGGCCTATAACGCAATCCCCGACACGGTGCATCTGGGCGGCACCGCGCGCAGCTTTCGCCCGCAGGTGCAGGATTTGATCGAGCGCCGCATCGGCGAGATCGCCCGCGGCATCGCCGCCGCGCACGGCGCCACGGCCAAGGCGGAGTACCGTCGCTCCTACCCGCCGACGATCAACCACAGAGCCGAGACCGAGTTTGCCGCCGAGGTCGCGGCCGAGATCTGCGGCCCGGATATGGTGTTGCACGACGTGGCCCCCTCGATGGGCGGCGAGGATTTCTCATTTATGCTGAACGCGCGGCCGGGCGCCATGCTTTGGCTCGGCAACGGCCCGGGCGAAGGCGACTGCTTTCTGCACAATGCGCGCTACGATTTCAACGACGCGGCCCTGCCGGTCGGTGTCAGTTTCCTCGCCCGCCTCGCCGAGCGGTTTCTGCAGAAAGCCACTGGTTGAAGTTCAGTCGGGTTCGAGGCCGAGCAGACGGCGCGCCAGGATCAGGTGCGGCCGATCAATCATCTTGCCGTCGAGCGCGATCGTGCCGGCGTCCGGGTGTTCGGCGAACAGGGCCACCACTTGGCGCGCCCAGGCGAGCCCTGCGTGGCTGATCGAGAAGGCGTCGTTGATCGCCCGGATCTGCGCTGGGTGGATCGCCATCTTGGCCGCGAAACCCGAACGCCGCGCCGCCCCGCACTCGGCGGCGAGCCCAGCCTCGTCCTTGAAATCGGTGTAGATCGTGTCGATCGGCATGACCCCGGCGGCAGACGCCGCCAGCAGGCACAGCGAGCGGGCGAGCCGGTAAACATCGTCATAGCTGCCGTCGGCGCGGCGGTTGTCGCCGCCGATGCAGGACGCCAGATCCTCGGCGCCCCAGGTGATCCCGGCAAGCCGCGGCGAGACCCCGGCGAAATTGCCGAGCGCGAACATCGCCGCCGGCGTTTCGGTGGCGATCGCGATCACCCGGATCTGCTGTGGCGGCAAGGCAAAGGCGGTCTCGAACGCTAACAGGTAATGATCGAGCGTGCGCAGATCGTCGGGTACGCATTTCGGCAGCAGGATGCCGTCGGGCTTGCCGGGCACGGTCATGGCGAGATCGTCGAGCGCCGCCCCGCTCGCCAGCGGATTTATCCGCACCCAGCGGCGAAACCCGGCCGATGCTGTCGCCTCGAGGAAATTGCGCGCCTGGGTTCGGGCAATCGGCCGGTGTGCCGGAACCACCGAATCCTCGAGGTCGAGGATCAGCGCGTCGGCGTCCGATTCGGCGGCGCGGGCGAGCTTGCGCTCGCTGTCGGCCGGAACAAACAGAAAGGAGCGCATCTGACACCTCCGTTTTGTCAGGCCTCGGCGTTGGCCGCGGGCCGGCACCTCATCAGACCGGCGCGGCGGCAGATCGCCACCGTCTCACCGCGCTGGTTGATGCCCTGATGCTCGAACTCGACGATGCCGGCGTCGGGCCTCGAGCGGCTGCGGCGCTTGGATTGCACGATGGTGCGCACCCGCAAGGTGTCGCCGTGGAACACCGGCTTGGGAAAGCGCACCTCGGTCATGCCGAGATTGGCGATCGTGGTGCCGAGGGTGGTCTCGCCGACGCTGATCCCGATCACCAGGCCGAGGGTGAACAGGCTGTTGACGATACGTCGGCCAAATTCGGTCTTGGCGGCGAATTCGGCGTCGAGATGAAGCGGTTGCGGGTTCATCGTCAAGCTGCTGAACAGCACGTTGTCAATTTCGGTGACGGTGCGGGTGATCGGGTGCTCGAACACCTGCCCGGCCTCGAACTCCTCGAAATACAACCCCGCCATGGCTCCTCCTCGCGCCGGCCGGGCATCCGGTCGAGCGGCATTCGCGAGCGCAGGCTGACCGCCACGTACCGGTCAGTCAACGCGATCCTTCCGGCTTTGCCGCAACCGATGTCACCGCCGCTTTGTTAAGATATTGCGGCAGCGGCAATTTTGCTCGACCGGCGACCGCGAAATACCTAGCATGACGCCGCACCGAACGGCTACCGCTGCGCTTGCGACAACAGAACCGGTAGGGGAATGGAGATTGATCGACTGATTGTTGAGCACGGCGCTTGGTTTTACCTGATCGCTTTCATATGGACATTTCTCGAAGGCGAGACGATCGTGCTGTTCGCCGGTTTCGCAGCGGCGCAGGGATTGCTCGATCCTTTTCTGCTGCTGGTTGCGACCGGCCTCGGCAGCTTTGCCGGAGACCAGAGCTGCTTCTGGATCGGTCGTCGTTTCGGGACTAGGCTGCTCGCCCGATTCCCCCGCTGGCGGGCTGGCGTCGAGGCGGCGCTGCGCTGGCTCGAACGCTATAATACCGGGTTCATCCTGTCGTTCCGCTTCATCTATGGGGTGCGTAATTTCTCGTCCTTCGCGATGGGAATGAGTGCGGTTCGCGCGAGGCGGTTCCTGGCCCTAAATTTTTTCGCCGCGGCTCTGTGGGCGGCTGGCTTTACCGCGGTCGGCTATTTTCTCGGCCACGCATTTCGCGCGGTGCTCGGCGACCTCGCCCGCTCATTCAGCCTGGTGATGCTGGGCGCGTTTGTCGCCATCGCCTGTGGCGTCAAGCTGGTGCATTGGCTGCAGCGGCGGCGTCAGCTTCGCGTGCCGTCAGGCGCCAAAGTCGCCGCTCCGTCATCCCGATAGCCCGGTCCATCTGTACCGGGAAAACGCGTCGCAAACCGAAGTTGCTCCGGATTTTCCGGTGGCTCTGCAGCCGACCTCCCGACACCGGGCAACGCCAAGGAAGATCAATCAGCCGTTGAACAGGCACCAATTATCACGCCTTGAGAGCGAGCGTGGCTTGCTGCCGATTGTTTATTGGCAAAATGGCAGGTCTAATGGTTTCTCTTGAACCCGCGGGCAGGGTGCGTATGCTGCAGCGGCCGCAGGGGAAAATTTGGGGGAATGCGATGAGAAAAGCCGTCCTGGCCGCGATTCTGGCCGTGGCGTCGATTCAGGGTGCGTCGGCCGCCGACCGACGCTGCTATTCGCCGATCGATATGGAAGCCGAGCAGGCAATCGTCTTCCAAACCAATCTGATGGTGATCAGCTCGGCCTGCCGCGACGAGGTCTACGGCGAGTTCCGGGCGCGCAACAGCAGCGCGATCATCCGCTATCAGCGGATCATGATTGCCCATTTCCGCCGTGAGGGCGCGCGCAACGCGCAGAACGAATTCGATTCCTGGAACACCAGTCTCGCCAACGAGATCGCACTGAAACAAGGCGCGGAGCCGACCGTCGAGGTTTGCCAGAAGGCCGCCAGCCTCGAAAAGTTGGCCAGCACCCTCGACCCGAGAGGATTGCACGAATACGCCGTCGCCCAGGCGGCAAACGCCACCGATCCGATCCAGAGGTGCGCCCGGTAGCGCCGCCACCGGCTGCGCCCTATCGGGCCGGGCTTCGCTGCAACCACAAGGTGCCGAGCAGGCCGGCGGCCGATAGCGCCGCCATGAACAGATAGGCCTGCCCGGCAAAGGCTGCAAAGAGCGCGCCCGCAGCGACCATGGCGAGGCCGCCGCCAGCGCCAGAGGATACTGCGGTGTAGAGGGTTTGCGCGCTGGCCGCAGCCGCGGGCGGAACCGTGCGCGACAGGACATGCATGGCGCCGAGATAGCTCGCCCCAAAAGTCAGGGCGTGCAGCAGTTGCAGCGCGGATACCGCCCAGAGCGATACCACCAGCCCGGCAAGGCTCCAGCGGACGATCCCAGCGAGACCGCCAAGCGCCATCAGCCCGAGCGGCCCCAATATCGGCAGGAGGCGCCTACCCTGCCAGAACAGCAGAATCTCGGCGACGACGCCCTCGGCCCACAGCCAGCCGATCGTCGTCGGCGAAAAGCCGAGCGAGCGCCAGTTGAGCGAGCCAAACCCATAATAGACCTGGTGGCTCGCCTGCAATGCCGAGGCGGTGGCAACAAACATCCAGAATCGGCGATCGCCGATAACCTGATGCATTCCGGGCTGGCGCATTGCGGCGCCGCGCACCCGGAACAGCACAGCACCCGGCGGCGGCGCATCGGACGACGGCAGCCCGCGGCAGGCCAGCATCAATAGCGCCGAAGCACCAAGCACCAACGGCAGGACCGGCTCGTCCGAACTATGGGCGAGGACCAGGCCGGCACCGAGCGAAGCGACGATAAAGCTGACCGAGCCCCAGACCCGCACCCGACCGTAATCGAGCCCCTCGCTGCGCGACAGCGCCAGGCTGATTGTGTCTCCGAGCGGCATCAGCGCCGATTGTGCGGTCAGCGCCACGAGGTTGAGCGCTAACAGCGGCCAGAACCCGGCGGCCGGCGACAATCCGATGTAGGCGGCGAACGCGGTGGCGGCGAGCACGCACATCACCCGCCGCCGCCCGAAGCGGTCGGCGAGCGCGCCGATCGCCGGCATCACTACCAGTTTTGCCCAGATCGCCGCAGCGAACACGGCGCCGATCTCTTTGGCGTCGAGGCCGCGGGCGGCAAGCCACACCGGCCAGAACGGCAGCTGGGCGCCGGTCACCAAAAACGCCGCCGCGTAGAACGCCGAAAGGCGCGCCGCCGGGCGCGCAAACACGGGGATTGCCATCAACCGGCGGCGACGGTGCATCTCGACCTTGGAACCAGCAATGCTTATGTGGCGAAGGTGCTGATCGAGGTTAATCAACTCGGCGCGCTGTTGTCGGTGGTTATCATCGACGTGGTGCTCGCCGGCGACAACGCGATCGTCGTCGGGATGGCGGCGTCCGGCCTGCCGGCCGAGCAGCGCCGGCGGGCGATCATGCTCGGCATCGCCGCCGCCACCGTGCTGCGCATACTCTTCGCCTATTTTGCCGCCCGGCTTCTCGTCATTATCGGGCTGACCCTGGCCGGCGGGGTGTTGCTGCTGTGGGTGTCGTGGAAGATGTACCGCGAGCTGCGCCAAACGCAGGCCGCAGGTCAGCAGACCGCGGCGCAGCAGGCCGCGCCCGGGCAACCGTGCCGGGGCCAGAACCGGCCGAAGACCGCTGCCCAGGCATTGGTGCGCATCGTGTTGGCCGACGTATCGATGTCGCTCGACAACGTGCTCGCGGTAGCCGGTACCGCACGCGACCATTTCTGGGTGCTGGCCTTCGGCCTCGTCCTCTCGGTGGCGCTGACCGGCGTCGCCTCGAACTACATCGCGCGCCTGCTCGAACGCCACTTCTGGATTTCGTGGATCGGCCTCGGCATCATCACCTTTGTCGCGCTGCGGATGATCTGGGAAGGCTCGACCGAAGTCGTCCAGCAGAGCTCGGCGGTCGGCTTGCCGGGGCTGGGCGTCCTGCTGTGAGCAAGGCCTCGCTGCTCGCGGTGGCGGCGACAAGGCCGCGCGCCGGTCACAGCGCCAATTCCCAGGTCTCCCCGACCAGCTGGTGGCCAAAGCTGCAGTGCGGCTGCGCCTCGATCAGGTTAAATTCGGCACGCACATAAAGGTGGCGGGCCGCGACCAGCACGCTATTGGTCCACAACCGCACTCTCGCATAGCCCGCCTTCCGGGCAAAACGCACGCACTCTGCGACCAGCTGCGCCCCGATCCCGCTGCCGCGCGCTTTGGGCTCTACCAGCAGCAGGCGCAATTTTGCCGTGGCCTCGTCCTCGGCGACAACAAACACCGAACCGACATTCTCGCCGTCCTGCTCGGCGATCCAGCAGCATTCCCGCCGCGGGTCGAACGATTTGACGAATTGCGCCACGATCTCGGCGACCAGTGCCTCGAAGCGAATGTCCCAGCCGTATTCTTGCGCGTAGAGGGCGCCGTGCCGCTGCACCACCCAACCCATGTCACCCGGCTGGTGCGGTCGCAGCTGGTAGCGCGCCCGCTCCCCGGCATCGGGGCCGAGCAGCCGTTCGAGGGAGCGCGCCGCCTCGGCTAGCTGAATCTGCTGGTGTTCCGGCAGATCACGCAGCATGGCGCCGATCTGATCGTGCGACCGCGCATCCAGCGGAGCGAAGGCGGCCCGGCCCTGTGCTGTCAACGACAGCAAGCCAACCCGCCGGTCGGTTGGCGATGTAATGCGACGAATTAGCCCGCGTCGTTCGAAGCTGCGCAAAATGCGGCTGAGGTATCCGGGGTCCAACGCCAATTGCGCCGCGAGGCGAGTAGCGGTCGGCTGATCGGCGGAGGCGAGTTCGTACAGCACCCGCGCCTCGGTCAACGAGAACGGGCTGCTCAGCAGCCCTTCGTCGAGCACCCCGATCTTCTGGGTGTAAAAGCGGTTGAAGCGCCGCAAATCGGCGATGCGCCGATCGAAATCAGTCGCGAGGGGTTCCATTTCCGGCCGCCCGATCAAAGGTCAGACAGCTGGATTTCACCCGTTATTTGTTGACGCTGTCAACCTTGCCGACGGAACCTTGTCAGCCACAGCTGCGACCTAGGGAAGACGATCAGCCGCACCCGGTCGTCAGCGTCGGTCGCGACCCCCCGTTCGGCGAACAGCGTGCAAAGCCGGTGCGAATCTCCGCTTCCGATTCGCCGGACAGCCGGCAGCTCACCTCGCGTGGTACCGACGCCAGGCCCGCCGGTTCCTTCCGCAGACCAACGCGACGCGATCGAACCCCCGGTCGCCGTCAGTGGCCGTCGCCGTCAATGGCCGTAATCGGAGCCGGACCCCCCGCCGCCACTCGAGCCGCCATCCTGGTGCTGCTGCATCTCGCGCTCGTGCTCGTGCTTGGTTGCCAAGTGGTGCCCGACAGCGCATCCACCCAATGCCCCGAGCACCGCGTGATGGCCGGCATAATGACCAGCGACGCCACCGACCACGGCACCCTTGATGCAGCCTTTGGCCTGGGCCGGCGGGGCCAGGCTGGAGCTGACTGCGAGCAGGACGGCAAACCCGGCCGACAGCATCATAATCTTCATCTGAACTTCCTCGATTTTAGATGATTGCGCCTTTGAGAGAACACGCGACAACGGAGCAGGTTCAATTCCAAGTTTTTTCGCAATCGGGGCGGCAAGAGGGCCGCGTTGCGGTCGAGGCGGCTCGTCACCATGTAATTCGGCTTGCGTTGCCGCACGCGGAAATACTTTATGGAGCACCTGATCCCGCGCCACATCCGGCTCACCTCCCATCCGGGGAGTGCCGGAAAGGGTGCGGTTCCGCTGCATTGGGGCGCTGCCGATCCGGACGATCGCGGACCGGTGGTGGCCAGCCCAGCCGAACCGGCCCGGCGCAACGCGATCGGCTCGTACTCCGGCGCCTACGGTCTTTATCGCGCGCTGGCGGTGGCGACCAAGGCTTTGGCCCGAGACCACCGCCCCGATCTGACCGACACCGCGCCGGCGGCCTTGATTCCGCCGGTCCCACAATGGGCCGATCCGGCCAAAATCGTTTCGCTTGATCCCTGGGGCCATCTCGTCGGTGAGGCGTTCGCCCCGGCGATCCGCGCCGGGATCGACGTGCGCCCGACGATCGCGATCACTACCGCGCATATCGCCATGCCGGAGATCCGCGAGTTGATCGCTGCGGGCGGGCTCAAGCCCGATGGGAGGGTGCTGCTCGACAATGGCGAGATCCGCGTCACCAAGGCGGCGATCGATCCGGTATGGCATCTGCCGGGTATGGCCGCGCGCTTCGGCGTCGCCGAGAGCGATCTGCGCCGCAGCTTGTTCGAGGAAACCGGCGGCATGTTCCCCGAACTCGTCACCCGGCCCGACCTCGAAGTGCTGCTGCCGCCTATCGGCGGGACGACGGTGTACCTGTTTGGCGAGGTGGAGCGGATCGCGGCGCCGCAGACGGTCATCGCCTGCCGTGTTCATGACGAGTGCAACGGCTCGGACGTGTTCGGCTCGGACATCTGCACCTGCCGACCCTATCTGGTGCACGGCGTCGAGGTCTGCGTTGCCACTGCGCAGCAGGGCGGGGTCGGGGTCATCGTCTACAATCGCAAAGAGGGGCGCGCCCTCGGCGAGGTCACCAAGTTTCTCGTCTACAATGCCCGCAAGCGCCAGCCCGGCGGCGACCGCGCCGACACCTATTTCCACCGCACCGAATGCGTCGCCGGGGTGCAGGATTTGCGCTTTCAGGAATTGATGCCGGACGTAATCCAGTGGCTCGGCATCCGCCGGATCGACCGCTGGGTGTCGATGTCGAACCTCAAGCGGGCGGCGCTCGAGGCGCAGGGGATCGAGGTGGTCGAGCAGGTGGCGATCCCGGACCGGCTGGTGCCGCCCGACGCCTCGGTCGAAATCGAGGCCAAGAAGGCGGCCGGGTATTTCAGCCCGACGGGTATCCCGGAGGCATCGGAATTGCACAGCGTCAAGGGTCGTGCGCTCGGCGAGTGACGAGATCGCCGAGGCGAAGGCGCTGCTCAGCGCCGCGGCGGTGCGCGAGCGCTGCGGAATTGTGTTTGCCGCGGCCGAGCGGGGCGAGACCCAGAATTTTCGGCTGGAGTGCGCCCGCCTTGACGAGGCCGCCGACCGGGTTGCGGCGATCACTCGGCGCCGCTATCCCGACCTCGTCGTCCCCGCTCACAGCCGATGGCGCCATTTTTCGGCGGCCGGCATCGATCGCGCGGCGCTGGTCGCGCCCGGCGCCGATATTGCCGAGACCGCCCGCGCCCGCATCGATCTCACCTTTGTTTCGGTCTTGCTGGACGCCGGCGCCGGGCCGGGGTGGCAATACCGCGAGGCCGAAACCGGGTGCCTGCTGCAACGCTCTGAGGGGCTGGCGGTGGCGAGCCTGCGGGCGATGCAGCGGGGGGTGTTTTCCGCCGATCCGGGCGACCCGTGGCGAACCGACGCCTCGGCGCTGCGAGCGATCAGCCCGGAAACGCTCGGCCGAGCCTTCCAGGATAGCTGCCGCAACCCGCTGCTCGGACTCGAGGGGCGCGCGGCCGTGCTGCGCTGCCTGGGCGACGCGTGCATCGCCAATCCGGCGATGTTCGGCTCGCCGGCGCGGCCGGGGCATCTCTACGACCATTGGCTGCGGCTCGGCCGGCCGCTTCCCGCCGCCGAAATCCTGCGCACCCTGCTCGGGGCGCTGGGCGTGATCTGGCCGCGCCGGATCAGCCTTGGGGCCGTGCCGCTCGGCGATTGCGGCCGGCACCGCACGGTTCCGGGGCATGGCTTGGTGCCGTTTCACAAGCTGTCGCAGTGGCTTGCCTATTCGCTGGTCGAGCCGCTGCGAGCCGCCGGTGTGCGGGTCGAACAGCTGGACGGGCTGACCGGCCTTGCCGAGTACCGCAATGGTGGATTGTTCATCGATTGCGGCGTCATCACGCCGTGCGATCCGGGGCTGATGACCCGACCGCTTGACGCCTCGAGCGAGCCGATCGTCGAATGGCGCGCGTTGACGGTAGCATTGCTCGATCGATTGGCTCCGCGGGTGCGGGAGCGGCTCGGCAAGGCGGCTCAGGATTTCCCGCTCGCATGTGTACTCGAGGGCGGCAGTTGGGCTGCCGGGCGCGAAATCGCGTTCGAGCGCCGGCCGGACGGCCGTGCGCCGCTGAACATCATCACCGACGGCACCTTGTTTTAAGGATCGAGATTGGACGCCTGATGTCCAGGCGAGCGCGCCGCTCCGCCCCTCCCCTGATGCGGCGAAGGGTAAGGCCGGGGGCCGACGGCGCCCAATCAATCGGCCTTGGTCGTCGCGCCAATGGTCTTCGCGGCAACCGCCCCCCTGCTGCCGGGGCGGCGGGCCCGCAACGGGCCGGGGAGGGCTTTATCGGCGATGGCCTCGAGCTCGTCCTCGTGCCGGCGAAAATAGATCCAGCCGGCGATAATCAGGATGCCGATGACGACGCCGATCGCGATGGTGGCCGGCCAAAGCACGCGTTCGGACGCTTGACCCAGACCATAGGCGCCAAGACCCCATACGCAGGCCCAGACCAGGGTGGCGGCGGCGTTGGTCGGCGCGAACTGGGTCCACGGCATCGCATTGGCGCCGGCGAGAAACGATTCCCAGGACCGAAACAACATGACAAAGCGGCCGACGAAGACAATCCGACGCCCGTATCGCAGGTAGACGTATTGAACAAATTTTAATCTCTTCAAATTTATTTTGACGTAGTGTCCGTAATGGTTAAGAAACGGAAACCCGAGTTTTTGGCCGACCAAGAACGCAAAATTGTCGCCGAGGATTCCGCCGCAGACGGCGCAGACCAGCACCCAGGCGATTTCGAGGTGAGCGGCGCCCTTGGCAAAGACGCCGGCCGCCGCGATCGACGCGGTAATCAGCATGGTCTCGCCGGGAATAAAGAAAAGCCCGAACCCTTCGAGCGCGGTGAACGCGAAAACCGCGTAATATCCCCAGGTCGCGAGAATATGGTGGACGACCGAATCGATCATGCCGTCACCACGCGGACGCTATGCGGCGGGGCATGGAACCTCGGCGGTTTTGGCAAGCGAATGATCAAGGACCTTGAGCGGATGGCCAACAGCGTTCGGCAAACGGCCGCGCCACAGCGAGTGTTCCGCGATGCCGCCCGGGGGCTCATCAACACCCCAGCAAAGGCTCGTGCCGCTGAATTTCGCAGGTTCAGCTTTGAGGAGCGCCCATGAAAGAGGATCGAAGGTTGACCGTCGTCGACCATCCGCTGGTCCAGCACAAGCTCTCGTTAATGCGCGACCGCGACACCTCAACTGCCGAGTTTCGCCGGCTGCTGCGCGAGATCAGCCTGTTGCTGGCCTATGAGGCGACCCGCGAATTGCCGCTCGAACCGGGCGAGATCGACACTCCGCTGGAACGCGGCAACTTTCCGCGGCTGGCCGGCAAAAAGCTCTGCCTGGTGTCGATCCTGCGTGCCGGCAACGGCATTCTCGATGGCATGCTCGACCTCTTGCCCTCGGCGCGGGTCGGCCATATCGGCATTTACCGCGAACCGCACACCTTGCAGGCGATCGAATACTATCTGAAGCTGCCGGACGATCTGGCCGAGCGCGACGCGATCCTGGTCGATCCGATGCTGGCCACCGGCAATTCGGCGGTGGCGGCGATCTCGCGGCTCGTCGAACTGAGGGCGCGCTCAATCAAGTTCGTCTGTCTGGTCGCCGCGCCAGAAGGGGTCGAAAAGGTTTTGGGATTTTTCCCGCAGGTGCCGATCGTCGCCGCCGCGCTCGACCGCTGCCTCGACAGCCACGGCTAT
This sequence comes from uncultured Alphaproteobacteria bacterium, assembly GCA_963755435.1. Classification (GTDB taxonomy): domain Bacteria; phylum Pseudomonadota; class Alphaproteobacteria; order ATCC43930; family CGMCC-115725; genus AP-15. Next base: position 99,730 of record CAVWJX010000002.1, on the reverse strand, counting down.
ATCCTGCCCGGCCTCGGCGACGCCGGCGACCGGCTGTTCGGGACCAAGTAGCGGCTGTCGGGACGAATTAGCGGATATCCACAGCCGATCGCAACAAAGTCGCGGCTACCGGCCGCACCAGCATTGGCGAAAATCCGTGGGTAGGGCATGGCCGGTGGCGCAGTCGTTGGCTCGGACCTCGTCGGCACCGCCACCATTCTCGGTCCAGTAGACCGGGCTCGACACCGCAAAGAGCGTGTGCCATTGGGTGCGATCAGCGGGCACGGTCGTGATCATCGCGTAAAGCCGCTCGAGGTTCGGCAGATCGACCCGCGGGAGCTGCCATTCATGGCTGAAGGTATATTCCTTCTGCCAGTGAAGCGGGATCGCGGCGTCGGCCTCTCCGAGATTGGTAACCCCATAGGTGGTCTCGTCGAGGATGGTTCCCGCCCGGTCGAAATCGACGATCCGGAACGCCGGGTTCTGTCCGAAGATCGGGCTCAGCGCCGGGGTGATCAGGGTGAACCCGAAATATCGGCCCTGGTAGCCGATTAGCCGGAAATCGTCCATATGAGTGTGGCCGGCGAAGCTCGCCGCGATCGTGCCGGCAAAACCGCGCAACAAATCGGCAAAGGGCTGGGCGTAGCGGTCCTGCCACATCGCGATGATGTGGTCCGGGCACGCGCCGTGGCGCCAGCTGGCATAGCCGTTAATGCCGGGGGGGATGTGGTAGACGAGCCACACCGGCTGATGCGCCCGGCGCGCCGCAGTGAGCTCGGCTTTGAGCCAGGCGATGGTCGCAAAGCCGGGGTCGGCGCCGGGTCGCGGCCTACATTTGTTCTGATAGTTGCGCGAGAAGAAATTCGTATTCGTCAGCAATATCCGCAGCCCGTCCACCGTGGCCTCGGCGTTGCCATAACCGGTCCAGGCATGGGCGAGCCCCGGCTCGGTTCCGGCATTTCCAAGGAGCGCGTGCACGATCGGCAAGGTGTCGGCGAGGAACGGCCCATTCGGCTGCAGCCGGTAATCGCCGCAATCGGCGTCGTTGTTGCCGAGCACCGGCAGGATCGGGGTCGCCGGAAAATGGTGCTCGAACTGCAACGCCAGGAACTGCATCGTCCGATCGACAAAGCGGCGATAGGCGGCGTCCGAGTGATCGCTTGCCGCCGCGTTGAATTTGTTGCGGAATTGGTGCGCGAGGAAATCGCCCGGCAATAGCACCAGGGCCGGCCGCGGCAGCGTTTGCTTCATTCGCCGGAGAGCCGAGCGCAGCAGCGGCCAGTTGGTGTCGCTGCCGTAACGGCTCGGCTTCTGGCCAGTGGCGCTATCGAGGATCGCCTGCCATTGCGCCGGCGCGGCCGCAGCCAGCCGATCGACCAGCCCCGGCTCGGCCATCGGATCGAAATGAATATCCGTGATCACCAGGAGGCGCCCTGCTGCCGCTGCGGCAGGCACCGCCGCGCGGCTCGGCGCGGCGGCGAGCAGAACCGCCGCCACCAGCCAGATGGCGGCGCCGCGCAACCTCCCGGCCGGTCGGCCGTATATCATCGAGAACCGGCGATGGTGGGCCCGGGCGTGCCGCCGGAACGGTTGCCCGGGCGCGGAAGATACGACCGAACCCGCCCGCCGCACCTCTCGCGGCGCTGCACTGGCCCCACCGCCAATCAGCTCAATGAAAGGCCGGCTTGACCTTTTCGCACAAGAGCCGCAGCGATTTCAGCACTCGCTCGTTTGGGATCTTTGTCCCGCAATTCATCTCGGCGAGGATGCCGTCGAGACCGATCTCCTGCTTCAGACCGATCAGCCGATCGGTCACCTGCTCCGGGGTGCCGACGATGATCTTGTCGCGCAACGCCTCGTCATAGCTGATCGTCTGCAGCCGCCGGCCGCGCGCCGCCCGGTCCTCGACCGCGCGCACTCCGGCCCGGCTCGCCGAGTTTTCGAGCCGCTCGCCGAGATAGCGATAGAAATACATGATGCTGTCTTCCGGCTCCTCGCGAGCCTGCTGCGCCGTCTCGGCGACATAGACCGGGGCCCGCAGAAACACCTGGCCTTCTCCCGGATGGCCAGCGGCCTTGTAGGCTTCGCGATAGGCGCGAATGTTCGGGGCCAATTCCTCGAGGGTGCCGAGACGCACGGCGACGAACACCCCATGGCCCAGCTTGCCGATCGCCGGAAAGGTGTCGGCGCTGTTGGCGGCGATGCGGATCTCCGGCCACGGCTGCTGATAAGGCTTGGGCGTCAACCGGACATTGTCGTATTTGTAGAATTTGCCGGAATAGGAAAAACTGTCCTCGGTCCAAGCCCGCTTGAGGATCTCCAAGGTCTCGGCAAAGCGCTCGCGGCTCTCGCCATAGGGCACCCCATAGGCTTCGTAGGTACGCGGAAAGCCGCTGCGGCCGACGCCGAAGATCAGCCTGCCTTCGCTGATCTGGTCGACCGTGGCGGCCTCCTCGGCGATGCGCAGCGGGTGGCATAGCGGCAGCACCTGGACCCCGGTGCCGATCCGCATCCGCTTGGTGCGCGCGGCGATGGCGCTGGCAATGGTCAACGGCGCCGAGCATACCGAGCGCTCCGGCGCGACGTGGATTTCGGCCAGCCACATCGCATCGAGCCCCCAGCGTTCGGCAGCGTCGACCTGGGCGAACGACTCGGCGAAGGCAGCCCTTTGGCTGGTGCCGGCCGGGCATTGAAACTCGTGAAACATCCCGAATTCAAACGGCATTCCGACTTCTCCTATGGGCCTGGTCCTGTTGCCTGGCGATGGCCCGCCCCGCCGCCCGGCGGGACCGACCCTGATGTGCTGACGCAGACGGTACTCGCAATTCGGCGTGCCGTTCGATGACCGTCGATCGACCAGCTTAGAATTGTCCGGGCAGCGATGCCAGAGTAAGAAGCAGCCGGCTGCCGGCGATGGGTTATGCGATATTGCGGCGCCCGGGCAGCGGCTGCGCTTACCGCCCGCGCGTCGTCGATTGTCGAGGCCGCGTCGACCGACCGGGTCGCTGTCGCCAAAAGAGATACTTTTGACGCAGCAGTGACGGCTTCAGCGACAGATCTTTGACGAATCCCGACAATACTTACGGACCGCGATCCTTTGACCAGCGTACGCGATTCGGCGGCACCGCAGCGATGGCGCACCTCATTCGCCACCCTCGCCAGGGACCGCACGGCTTTATTTGGTTCGGCGCAGCGAGAGTACCGCAGTATTGAGCGACACCCTCGAAATACCGGGCGAATTGGCGGCCGGCGCGGCCGCCATCGCCGCTTTTCATCGGGCGCTGCGCGCGGGCGAGCTCGAGGCCTGCCGTGACGCGCTCGGCCGCTGCGAGCTGGCTACCGGCGAGCTGGCGGCGCTCAATTGCCGCTTGAGCGAAGCCTTCTATTACCGCGATCGGCGCGAGGACGCGATCGATTGCGCCCGGATCGCCTTCGAGCTGGTGCCGCAGCAACACGCGATCGCCGATTTTTGCGCCTGGCTATTCAGCAATTGCGGGCGCCATCAGGAGGCGGCGGCGGCCTATGAGCGGCTGATCGAAGGCCGTCCCCTATGGGCCGAGGGGTACCGGCACGCGAGCGGCTCGTTCGCGATCGCCGGCGAACTCGACCGCGCGATTGGCCACGCTGTTCGCGCCTGCGAGCTCGAACCCGGCTCGTGCGAGTTTGCGGTGCATGCCGCCGGCCTTCTCGGCCTCGCCGGCCGGCACCAGGAAGCTGTCGTCCATTTGACCCGCGCCGCCGGTATTGCACCAGGCGAACCCGGCATCTTGCGGCGTTTGGCCGCTGGGGTATTGGCCATGGGCCAGCCCGAAGCGGCGATCGCATTGGCGCGCCGGGCCTATGCGCTAGCGCCGGGCGACCGGGCCAATGCGCTCGATGCGGCGGAGCTGCTGCTGCGCACGCAGCAATTCGACGAGGCGGCCGAGATTATCGCCGCGAGGCTCGTCGTCGACGGCGAGGATGGTGCCGCCTCACGCATGCTGTCGGCGGCGCACCTGCAGCGCGGCCGGCCGCACCAGGCGCTCGAAGCGATCGATCGGGCCCTGGCGGCGACCCCGACCATCGCCGAATACCATCTGCATCGCGGCGACCTACTCTACCGGCTCGGCCGGTTCGACGAGGCCGCGGCGGCATTCGATCGGGCCCTCGCCCTCGACCCGGACAACCTTGCCGCCCGGCGCTCACAGCTGACCGTCTATTTCGACAGCGGCCGGGTTCGCGACGCGCTCACGGTCGGTGGCGAACTGATCCGCGCGGCCCCCGATAACGAAGAATACGCCCAGGCGATGCTCCAGGTGCTCAATCGCCGGTTCGAAACCTTCGACGGCGATTATGTCGTACTCGGCGAGCGTCCGGCGCGGCTGAGCCGGCCGCGAGATGCGCAGCCCGGCTGGTGGGCGGCGCTGGCAACCCAGGGGCGCGTCGTCCACGCCTTGATCATCCGCGAGACCCGCACTCGGTTTGGCGATTCGACCCTCGGCTACGGCTGGGCATTGCTTGAACCGATCCTGCACATATTGACGCTATCGCTGTTTTTCGCGGTGCTGATGCATGGTCGGCCGCCGATCGGCACCCAGTTCTTCATCTTCTACTATACCGGCCTGATTCCCTATCACGTGTTCGTCCACACCAGCAGCAGCATGAATTTCGCCGTCACCAGCAACGGCTCCTTGCTGCAATTGCCACTGGTCAGCACCTTCGACGTGATCATCGCGCGCGGCCTGCTCGAGCTGGTGACCGACCTATTGGTGGCGATCGTTCTGCTCGCCGGCTTTGGCGCGCTCGGGCTCGGCACCATGCCGGATAATCTCGCCGGCGTTGTCGCCTCGATTACGGCAATTTGGGTCTTCGCCTGCGGCTGCGGCTTCATCAACGCCGTGATCACCGGCTTTTTCAAGTCCTGGGACAAGATTTGGAACCAGGTAAGCCGGATCCTGTATTTCTGTTCCGGCATTTTTTACGTGCCTGGGATGATGCCCGATTGGCTGCGCAACATTCTCGCCTGGAACCCGGTACTGCACGGCATCGATTGGTTCCGTTCGAGCTTTTTCGTTGACTACGACCCGCATTGGCTCGACCGCACCTTTCTGGTAGCCGCGGCGGTCGCCACCTTGCTGGCGGGATTGGCGCTGGAGCGCGCGGCGCGCCACCTTCTCTATGAACCGCAATGATCGCGCTCGAAGGCGTCACCAAGGCATATCGTACCCGGTCCGGGCGCAGAACCGTGCTCGATAATGCCAATGCGGTGTTCAGCGCTGGCCACAATTTCGGCATCCTTGGGGTTAATGGCGCCGGCAAATCAACCTTGATCCGGCTGCTCGCCGGCTCCGAGCAGCCCAATCGGGGGGTCGTGCGCCGCGCTGCCCGGGTGTCATTCCCGCTCGGCTTCGGCGGCACATTTCATGGCGCCCTCAGCGGCCGCGAGAACGCCGCGTTCCTGGCGCGCATCTATGGCGCGCGGCGGCGCCGCATGATCGACTACGTCGCCGATTTTTCCGAGCTCGACGAATATTTCGACATGCCGGTCAATACCTATTCGGCCGGGATGCGCGCCAGGCTCGCTTTTGCCGCCTGTCTGGCCATCGACTTCGACGTCTATCTGATAGACGAGGTGACCGAGATCGGCGATCAGCGGTTTCGCCGCAAATGCGCCGCGGCGTTCCGCGAGCGCATGGCCCGCTCCGACATCATCCTGGCGACCCACAACCCGCAGACCTTGCGGCAATACTGCGACCGCGGCGCGGTGCTCGCCGACGGCGCGCTGTTCTTGTACGACGACATCGGCACGGCGCTCAGCCGCTACCACAGCATCCTTCATCAGCACAACTGATGGGCGCGCCGCAAGCCATGGCCGAGCCCGCCGCAGCCCGCCAGGGTGAGGCCACCGCGTCGCCGCCGCCCACCGCTATCGTCGCCCTGCCGAACGAGGCTCCGCTGCCGGTCCGGGCGAGTGGCAATGGCGGGCTCGCGGTCTGGCGCGGCCGCCCCGCGGCAGCGTGGGCCGGCGCCGCCGCGCCACGCCGGCATCTGTCTTTCGGCCTGGTCGCGTTCGTGCTGATCGTGGTGCTGCCTGTAACCCTTGCTGCGATTTATTACTTCTTCATTGCGGCCGATCAGTACGTCGCCGAGTTCCGCTTTGGCCTGCGTTCCGCCGAACCGGTGCGCGCCGCCGCCGGGTCGCTGTTTCAGGTCAGCGCCGCGCCAACCCGCATCGGGCTCGATTCCTATGTCGTCGTCCAATACATCGCGAGCCGCGCGATCATCGACGACCTCGATAAAACCATCGACGTGCGGCGGATGTTTTCATCGGCCGAGGCGGATTGGGTGGCACGGTTGCATCTGCCGGTACCGATCGAGGACCTCGTCCTCTATTGGCGCAGCCAGGTGGATGCGTTCTTCGACCCGACCAACGGCACCATCGTGGTCAAGGCCCGCGCCTTCACCCCCGAAGACGCGCTCAGCCTGGCGCAGGGAATCCTCGCCTCCTCCGAGCGCCTGGTCAACGATCTGTCGGCCCGGGCGCGCCGCGACGCGTTGCGTGATTCAGAGCATGACGTGCGACAGACCGAGCAGCGCCTCGCCGAAGCACTCGGCAAGCTACGCGATTTTCGCGACAAGGAAGGGGTCATCGATCCGCGCAAACAGGCCGATGCGAGCGCCGCGCTCGACGGGCGCGTTCGCGACGATCTGGTTCGCGCCGACACCGAATTGTCGGTGCTCCAGCAATACATGCAAGCCGACGCACCGGCGCTCAAGCTGCTCCGGGCGCGCATCCAAGCGCTGCACGCGCAGCGGCAGACGATCGAGAGTGAGGTCACCGACACCGCGGCCAGCCGCTCCAAGGCCCTGTCGCAGATCATGGGCTCCTACGAAGAACTCGAGAGCGAGCGCAGCTTTGCCGAAAACGCCTATCGGCACGCCCTCGAAGCGCTCGACCGCGCGCGCATGAATGCCGACCGCCAACATCTCTACATCGCCGATTTCGTCCAGCCGCAACTGCCCGAGGAGGCGCTCTATCCGCGCCGCCTGCGTTCCGTCGGCATCGTCTTTCTGGTCGCCTTCGCCGCCTGGGCGATCGGCTGCCTGACGGTCCGATCGGTACGGGACCACCTCTAACATGGCCGGCGACATCGATCGCCGTCGCAACCGGCCCGGCGACTCCGCTCGGGCCACCGGTCGGAAAGGCAAATCATGGCGACGGTAGAGTTCGAAGCATCCCGCCCGGCATTGCTTCCCGCCGCCGCCCTCGACCGGCCCCGGCCTCGCTCGGTGGCCCGCGGCTCCCGCCCGCGGCTCGCCCTGGTGTCGACCTACAATGAATTATGCGGCATCGCCGCCTACACCCGCAGCCTGGAAAAACAGCTGGCCGACGGCTTTGAGGTGACGGTATTCGACCTCAACCAGTATCTGCTGCGCAGCAATCACCGCCGTGTGCGCAAATTCGGCGATCGGCACATTCAAGAGATTTGCCGGGAGATCCGGGATTTTGACTCGATCAACCTCCAGCTTGAGCACGGGACTTTGGGGATCTCCGCTCACGACATCTATCGCCGGTTCAACTGGCTGCTGCGGGCCGCGCCGCGGATCTCGGTAACGTTCCACACCATGTTCCAGCCGGAAGCCTTTGATTTTAACGGGTATTTAAGGGCGCTGGTACGGTGCAATTTCGCCAAGGCGGCGGCGCTGCGTTCGAGCTATCTGCGCACCCATCTGCTGTCGGCCGGGATCGCCGGCCGGCTGCGCCGGGCGCAGCGCTTCAAGCCGGTTTCGGTCATCGTTCACACCCGGCGCGATCTAGCCCAGATGAAATTCGTGCATGGTCTGCGCGACATCTACGATCATCCGCTGTCATTTCTCGGCAACCAAGACGCCAGCGATATTCGCCGATGCGCCTCGCGCAACAGGTTCACCATCCTCGACCAGGTGCCGAAGACCGGCAGGCTGATCGGCGTGTTCGGCTTTCTCGGCCGGTATAAGGGGTTCGACACCGTCATCCGAGCCCTGCATCATCTGCCGGCAGATTATCACCTGCTGATTTTCGGCGGCGTCCACCCCAACGAAATCAGGCCGCACCAGTCGATCGATCCGGTCGTCTCGTCGCTGTTCGATGCCGGCTATGTCGACACCAGCATCGCCGAGCGCAGCCGAGTCGTCAGCGGCGCCGGGGCTCCGGCGGTGTCGGTCGCGGTCGACGGCTCGATGCGCGACCTGCTGGTCGAGCATCCCAAGGACTTGTCCCAGCGCATCCATTTCCTCGGGGCCACCGGCGACAGCGATTTTCTCGCGGGCATGGCGATTTGCGACACCGTGGTCTTTCCTTACCTCGAGGTCGGGCAATCCTCCTCCGGACCGATCTCGCAGGCGCTCGAACTCGGCTGCCGTGTGATCGCCTCGCGCACCCACACCTTTTTGCAGCTCGATCGCTACCACCGCAACGCCATCGAATTCTTCGATATCGGCAATCACCTCGAACTGGCCGCGCGCATTCTGGCGCGTCCGCAATTCGACGCAAGCCAGCGCCTCTTATCCTTCAATGTCGAAACCAACAGGGCAACCTATCTCGCCGCCAATGGCGCGGCCGGGGCCTCACCCAAGATGCGGCACCCGAGGTCAGACGCGCCAGAATCGGCTTGTGGTGGGCGCCTCGGCTTCTTCGGACGGATCGGCAACCGCCAGGCCTGACCCGCTTGGCGCCGACCGACCGGGTGCCGGGACGAACCGCGCACCATCGTTGACCTGGTTAAAGAGTGAGGCAATGCGGCCGAAATCGCTGTTCTGGGAGAGCCAGCGCCGCGAATTTGGCCCACAATGCCGCCCTCGCCGGTCCGAGCCCGTCTGCTGCGGCAGCCCAGCGCCTTCGAGGCCACCATGCGAGGCAAGCCTTGCAAAGCCGCCGGCCCGGGCTATCATGATGAGGGTGATCGCCGAAACCGGCGGCCATGGAGCGCGGGCGTAGCTCAGGGGTAGAGCACAACCTTGCCAAGGTTGGGGTCGAGGGTTCGAATCCCTTCGCCCGCTCCAGATTTCCTCAAGGAAACCAGTGGCTCAGAACGGTCCTTCGGGACCGTTTTTTGCTTCCCCGCCCCGGCCCATGAAACCGGGGAAGCATGGGGGAAGCAGCAGGACGCATGTTGTAGCTGGTCTGCGGCTGCTTCCGGCATGGGTATGGCCCCGAAGCTGTCGTAGTCGACCGCTTCCGACGGACGTGTGAGCGCGCTGGAAGTCGTCTCTATGGAGCGAGAGCGTTTGCTTCCCCAGCGCGCGTGGTCTCCTCGGAATTGCTTCCCCAGGTGCTTCCCCGACGGTTGTGGTGAGGGCAAAGGCGTCATCGTTCAGATCCCCGGCTAGCTTGACGCATTGGCATAACTAGGCGCAGCGAGTCCGGCAGGCGAACGAAGCCGTGCGCCGCGTAGAACCCGGCTGTCGCTTCGTCCAAGGCGTCCACGATCACCATGGACGAGCCAACCGTGTCGGCGCTCTCGAACGCGCGTTGCAGTGCGTCGGCAAGCAGGACCGAGCCGAGGCGCTGGCCCTGCTGATGTTTGGCGACCGCCAACCGACCGATCAGAGTGCAACTGACGAGCGGATAGCGGGGAACGTGCTTTCGGGCCGCCTCCGGAACCTCGCCGTGCGAGATCGCCATCGCGCAGAGCGTGTAGTAGCCGAGGACGCGATCTGGCTCGGCCTCCCGACTCAGCACGAAGACGGCGTTCGCCTTCCGGCGCACGTCCTGCCCAGCCTGGGTCTTGAGATAGCGATCGAGACTCTCCACACCGCACGTGAAGCCGTTCCGATCGTGCGCGTCGTTCAGGACGGCGATCCGAAGATCGGGGGATGCGGGGCTCGGCATTCACCGCACGACCCGGCGCCGATGCTCCGCGAAGGCCCGCTGAAGCCGTTCATTCGGGGCTGGCGGGTTGACGAGCGTATCGAAGAACACCGCGCGGTCGCGATCTGACAGCGCGATGGTCTCGTGCTCCGCGATCGTCCGGCGTGCGGCTTCCGTCAGCGCGGTCATGCAGAAGTCGGTGAGCTTGCGCCGCTCAAGCTGGGCGGCACGCTCGATGAGCGCCTTCGTTGGCTCATCGACTCGAAAGCCGAGCCGCTCTTCCCTCAGACGCCGGTCTTGCCTCGTAGCGGCCATGATCATTCACCTCCTAGCAAATGTACGTCGAACGGACTAACTTTTCAAGCCTCGTTTGGAAATCTAATCTGCGGGCGCGTCGCGTCCGGCGCCCTGACCCCTCTGGTAAGCTTGGGGAAACGCCCTCGTGCTCCCGGATACCCTTGACGGAGATCGACTCATTCACCATCTTCACTTTCCGTGAGTGAGGATGGTGAATGCGGCACAGCCTAATCAAACTGACTGGCGGTCAGACGGTCCTCTCGGGCGCTATCTCGGGCCGGACCCTGCTGAGCGCCCTGATCGCGGCCACACCCTCCGTCGCGGTTCCGACACCCGCCTTCCTCGACTTCACGGGCATCCACGTGGCAACCGCGTCGTTCCTGCGTGAGGCGGTGATCGGCTTCCGAGACTTCGCCCGGCAATCACTCGGGAACATCTACCCGGTCGTCGCCAATCTCGCGCCCAGCATCGCCGAAGAACTCGAATTCTTCGTCCGCTCCCGCGGCGACGTGCTGTGGAACTGCGAGCTCGGTACGGGCGAGAACGTGATCAACGCCCGGCTGATTGGCGAACTTGACCCTGCTCAGCGCTCGACATTCGAGGCGGCGATCGAACTCGGCGCTATCACCGCTCCCGAACTCGCCGCCCGCTTCGCCGACCAGCAGATCGGTCCGACTGCCTGGAACAACCGACTGTCTGCGCTGGCCACCAAGGGTCTGCTGGTCGAACGCAAGCAGGGCAAGACCAAGTCGTTCAGCCCGCTCCTGGAGATGACCTGATGGGTCTCGACTACATCCGCGCGCAAACCGGCAAGCCCTGGCGCAAACGCTGGAACGGCGGCCTCGACCGGTTGAAGACACCGACGTTGCTCGACCTCGCCGTGACGGAGGCTGCGCGCACCGTCACCGCTGAGCTCAACGCCGGCGCCCGCGTAAAGGCGGGCGACAAGCTGATCGTCCAGAGCGCCTCCGACGGCCTCACCGTAAGCGACGGTCTCCGCGCCATCGGTCGGATTACCAACCCCTCGACCGAGCTGAGCACCGCCATCCGCGATGGGGGCGGATATGCCGAGGGCGTGCTCCAGCGCGTCGGGCTGTTCGGCGACACCGCGGAACTCAGCGTGAAATGAACCGCCGGCCGCCCCACGAGCCCTCGCGTCAGTTCCCAGACCCGCAGCGGCTGTGGGATGACGCGACACGTCAAGCGAAATCGTTGGGGTGCCCGACGTGCCTCGAGCGCGACCACTGCGGCGGCGTTCACACCGACGCCGGGGTGCTCGATTGCCGCGACCTTTGCTCCTGCAAGGACAAGAGTTGGTGCGACATGGTCTGCCGATTCAATCCGGGCCTCTTTGTCGCCCGCATGCGCGAGGTGCGCGGACTCGGCTTCGCGAATACGCTGCGCGCCTCGGCAAACGGAATACCGACCGTTCCGATGATCGTGCCCTTCGTCGATCACCGCTACGGCCGCTCTGCAACGCTCAATGAGCCGGTGGTCGCGCTCTCACTCTATGAGCTGGTCAATCTCGCGACCGGTTCGTCACACGTCACCTCGCGAGCCGAGTTAGCTGGCCGGTTTCGCATCCCGGAGGGCGCGACCATCATTGTCAGCGGCGTCGACAAGGACGGCCCGATCGAACGCTGGTGGGAGCTGAAAGAGCGCCCGGTAATCCTCAAGACACTCAAGGCGCTCGGGGTCGCCCTCGTCACCACACCCAACTACAGCGTGCTGACCGACGTGCCACGTACCGACAACCTGCACGCGATGAAACGCATCCTGTTGGCGTGGACGGAAATGGCGCAGGCGGGCCTGCCAACCGCCCTACATGTCAACGGCCGCACCATGCACGACTTCGTTCGCTGGGGCGACCTCGTCGCCGAGCGCCCCGAGATCGAAATTCTCGCCTTCGAGTTCGCGACCGGCTGCGGGCGTGCCGAACGAATCGATTGGCACGTGGCCCAGCTCTGCGCACTCGCCGCTCGGGTCGGCCGTCCGCTCGCGCTTGTCATCCGCGGCGGCGGTCGAAAGCTCAGCGAGCTCCGGCGCCACTTTGTGCATGTTTCGCTGATCGAGACTGAAGCCTTCTCGCGCACCATCCGTCGCCGGCGCGCCTATCTCACCGAATCTGGCCGATTGAAGTGGGCCAAGTTCCCAACCCCGAAGGGCGCGCCGCTCGATGATCTCCTGGCACACAACATTGCGCTGGTGCGCGCCTCCTACGAGACGTCGACGAAGTCGGCCCAGCGACTATGGCTGCCGACGCGGCGCACCTGGCGCACAGCGTACCGTGATGGTGAGCCCGTCCAGCCAAGCCTTCTGCGCCAACTCCACCTGTCCGATGAGGCTCGGGGCGTCGCCCCAGAGCCGCATGGCATGATCACCACTGCGAAACCTTAGCTCGGCGGCGTCATGAGCGAGTGCCCGAAAAAGCTGTCCGATACCATAGCCGTGGCCTGTGCTGCGCGCGTGCCGCGACGCCCCATCAGACACGGCAACACGCAATGCCGCTCCGGAATCTGGAAGAAGCGAAAATTCAGGATTCTCGCGCAGGCTCGCAAGCACACCTCGCCCAGCGTCAGCAACGACGAACTCGAAGGCGCCGTTGTTCGCGGCATATACGACAACGCCGCTTTCCGGTCGGCCGCTGTGCTCAAACACATTGTCCTGCAGCTCGCCGAGCGCACCCATCAATCCTCCGACGAGCCCTCTCGTCAGCCCGGCTGCAACCGCGGCGTTCTCAGCGTGCTTCGACCATTGCTCCCAAGCAAGCCGTTCCGCATCCCCTCCGCCAGGGTTCACCCGGGACAGGGGAAACACCCCGGCGCGCTCACGTGCGCCAGCGCCACTGATCGATCCATCCCTGAGCGCGCGTTCGACCTGGTGGAAGACCGGTGCTTCGACCACGACGCCGCGGTAAGCCTCCGGGAGAGCAGTGGTCGCCATCGCGAGTTCAACCAGCGGCCCGATACGTCCCGACCGAGCGAGCGTGATCGGTCCAAGCTTCGGCAGTCGGCCAGCGACCGCCTGCCACAGGAGATCGTCGGCCGTGTCGAAGCTCGCGGTCGCTTGCCGTTGCGCTCCCTCGTTCAAGTCGCCCCCGTCTGCTCCCGCCGGCTCAGTCGTCGGATTTTCCGTCACTTGCCGCGAACGATAAACCCTCAAGCCATGGTTGCAGCGTCTCTGAGATTATCTCCAAACACCACAGTATTTCGTCCGTATTCCGCCCGAGGATATCGCCATTAGCCTGGCCCGTCCCATAGACGTGCCTAATGGCGCACGGACTGAATCATCCGCGCACCTCGGCCTCGAGGCGGCGGCGGACATTCGGCCACTGCCGCCTCTCGACACGCCGGCCTTCCTTCGTCTCTTTCAGCTTCGTGCGGCGCAGATCATGTGGTTTCTCGGCGCCGGCGCGTCACGTTCCGCGGGGATCAAGACCGCCGGCGACATGATCTGGGACTTCAAGCAGAGGCTCTACCGCTCGCAGAAGAAATTGCCGCCTTCGGCAATTACCGACATCGGCGAGCCCGCCGTGCAGCGGAAGCTCCAGGCCCATTTCGATGGGTTAGGCGGATTCCCACCCGCCGGTTCCGAGACAGAATATTCCGCCTATTTCGAGGCAACCTACCATGCGCCGCGCGACCGCCGCGCCTATCTCGACGAACTGATTGCGCGCGGCAAACCGTCCTTCGGCCATCACGCCCTCGCACTCCTCATGCTGGAAGATCTCTGCCGAATCATCTGGACCACGAATTTCGATCGCACCGTTGAGGACGCTTCCGCCGAACGCCTGGGCGGGACGGGTCGGCTGGTCGTTGCTGACTTGAAGGAACCCGAGAAGATCCGGCGCGCTGTTGATGAAAATCGGTGGCCCGTCTACAGCAAGCTTCACGGCGACTATCATTCCGACGCGCTTAAGAATACCGACGCGGAGCTTCGCCAGCAGGATGCGGAGATGCGGCGCAGCCTGGTGTCAGGCGACAGATGAAACTGGACCCCTGACGACAATCGGAACTGGACCCCCTTACTGAGGAGGGGGGTCGGATGGAAGAATTGGTGCAGCCTCATTCGCGGGGGGATTTGCCGCGGAGGGAGGTGATGCAGACGCCGGAGGAGGTGGCGGCGATGCTGCGGTTGAAGGGGCTGGGGTGGGGCATCAAGCGGATCGCGAAAGAGCTGGGCTGCAGCCACATGACGGTTCGGCATTATGTGGCGCAGGGCGGCTGGGTGCCGTATCGCGGCGGCCACCGGCCGCGCGCATTGGCCGGGCTTGAGGATTGGGTGGCGGAGCGTTTTCGCCGCCATGCCGGGAATGCCGACGTGGTTCGCCAGGAGCTTCTTGCCGAGAAGAGCATCAAGCTCAGCCTGCGCACGGTCGAGCGCGAGGTGATGCCGCTGCGGCGGGAGCTGGCGGCGGAAGCGCGGGCGACGGTTCGCTTCGAGACGCCGCCGGGCAAGCAGTTGCAGATCGATTTCGGTGAGCGCCGGGCGCTGATCGGCGGTGAGAGCGTCAAGGTGTACCTGTTCGTCGCCACGCTCGGCTATTCGCGGCGGCTGTACGTTCGGGCCTTTCGCAACGAGCGCCAGGAGAGCTGGTTTGCCGGGCTGGAGGGCGCGTTCCGTCACTTCGGCGGGGTCACCGAGGAGGTGCTGTTCGACAACGACCGCGGTCTGGTCGTGCGGCACGACCGCGCGACCCGCGAGGTCGAGTTCAACGCTCGGCTGCATGCCTTCGCCCGGCATTGGCGGTTTCGGCCGCGGGCGTGCGCGCCATACCGGGCGCGCACCAAGGGCAAGGACGAGCGCGGCGTCGGCTACGTCAAGAAGAATGCGGTTGCCGGCCGGTGCTTTGACAGCTGGTCGGCGTTTGAGGCGCATCTTGACGGGTGGACGCGCGACATCGCCGATCAGCGAGTGCACGGCACCACCGGCGAAGTGCCGATCGAGCGCTTCCGGCGGGCCGAGGCTGATGCGTTGCGGCCGATTACCGGCGTCCCGCCCTTCGCGGTCAGCCGCGAGCTGGTGCGCAAGGTGCAGGCCGATTGCGCCATCGAGGTCGACGGCAACGCCTATTCGGTGCCGTGGCGGCTGATCGGCGAAACGGTGTGCGTCATCCTCGCCGGCGGCCAATTGCGCGTCAGCCATGCCGGCCGCGAGGTGGCCGTGCATCGGCGCTGCACCGGCCGGTTCGAGCGGCTGATCGACCCGCTCCACTTTGAAGGCGTCGTCGGCTTCCGCGCGCCGGCGGCGGTGCTTCCTGAGCCTGCCGGCGATATCGCCGACTCCGAGCTGCTGCGTCCGCTGCTCGAATACGAGCGGCTGGTCGGAGGGCGCTGGTGATGGAGCACGATCACCTGGTCGACATGCTGAACCGGCTCAAGCTGACCGCGATCCGCGATCAGATCGACAGCCTGGTTGACGAAGCGGCACGGCGCGAGCTGACCATTCGCGAGGCGCTGTCGTTGTTCTGCGAGCGCGAGATCGCCCGCAAGGACGAGCGCCGCATCGAGATGAGCATCGGGCTGGCGCACTTCCCGTTTGTGCGCGATCTCGACGGCTTCGACTTCGCCGCCCAGCCATCGATCGACAAGAAGCAGATCCGTGAGATCGCCGGCGGCCGCTTTATCGCCAATGCCGAGGTGGTGATGCTGATGGGGCCGCCCGGCGTCGGCAAGACGCATCTCGCGGTGGCGATCGGCCGCCAGGCGATCCTGACCGGCTATTCGGTGCTGTTCGTGCCGGCACCGACCCTGGTGGCGCAGCTCGCCAAGGCGCATAGCGAAGGCAGGCTCGAGGACCGGCTCACCCACTTCGGCAAGCCGAAGCTCTTGATCATCGACGAACTCGGTTATCTGCCGTTCGAGCCCAATGCCGCACATCTGTTCTTCCAGCTGGTGTCGCGCCGCTATGAGCGCGGCAGCATGCTGATCACCTCCAACCGCGCAGTCAGCGAGTGGGGCACGGTGTTCGGCGACGCCGTGGTGGCGACCGCGATCCTCGACCGGTTGCTGCACCACAGTCACGTCCTCACCATTCGCGGCGACAGCTACCGGCTGCGCGAAAAGCGCCGCTCCGGGCTGCTGAAAGCCCCCGCGGTCGAGAACGCGGCAGCACCGGCGTGAGCACGGCTTGCCCAGGTGGGTGCACAGGGACCTCCCACGCGCCGCGCCGCCGGACTCGTGGCGGTCGCGTCGCGGGCGCGCGGGTCCCTCCTATGCACTACCTGGACAAGCCACCCGGCATCGAGCTTGGGGCAACAAAGCGACAACCGGGGGTCCCGTTCTTAATGTCGAAAAGGGTCCAGTTCCGCATGTCGGTTGACACCTGGTTGACTGCTGCCGCCGGCAAGGCTTGGCCGTCATCGGCTACAGTGGGCGTGACGCCTCGATCATGGCAGCGCTGGAGGAAGCGCTGGACGAGGGGCGCGGCTTCCCGGGGGGCTTGTTTTGGTTCAAGCGCGGCCAGGACGAGCCCTATTCAGCGATCACTTCGCTGATCGCCCGTGCCCGCGCTCTCCGTATCGATGCCCATCTCGTGGAGGCAGAATCCTTCGACGAACTCTTCTCTGATCTTCTCCGATACCTCCCACAGACAGCCGACAAGCTCGCCAGCCTTTCCGGGGCCTCTCGTCCGCGGCTCGCCACGGCTACGCCGCGGACGAGCACGGGGCCGGTGCCGGCCATTCGAATGAACGCGCTTGCGGTCACCTCGCGTCCCTCGCTCTGCCGGATCGTCGATTGCGCGATCGGCGGCGACAAAGAGATTGACGAGGCACTCGCCAAGGCCGGTGTCGACGTCATCGCACACCGCGTCCGGGACGGCGTCCTGGCCTTCGGCCGCGACGGCGACATCCGTGCCGCTTTCGAGCCTTTCGGCATCAAGGCTTTCGACCAGCACCCGCTCTCCTCGAGAAAGCTCGTCAAGGAGGGAGGCGAGCGCGCGCTCATCCGCGATGCGCTGTTCCGAGCGCTTGCCGGTCGGCCCGGCTTGACGCTAGAGCGCCGGTATAGCCGCGCCAGATTGCGGCCGGAGGGGGATCAAGTGCAGGCCTCGATCTTCAACACCGACACTGTCAAGCCCGTGGACCGGGTAGCGGGTGTGGTGCCAAAGACCGACATTCCCTGGAGCGAGGCGTGCGGTCTCCGGGTCGATTACCGGCTTGAGCAGTTATGGCTTCTGATCGAGCCCACAATCACCACCGAGCTCCCGACCGACGCTCCGGACGAGATCGTCGAGTTGACCCGCGAGTTCGTGCGGGAACGACGTGCGCGCCGCCATAACCGATTCGCCAATGCTCTACTCGATGGCTGGATAAGCCTCATTGTCGGATGCGAGCAGAGGGTACGTCTCAAAGCGTTCGGCATTGCCGACGGGATCGACGCAGAATTCGAGATCCTTCGCACTTCGGCGTTCAGCGGGATTGGCAAGCCGTGAGCGCCGCCCAGCCGTTCCGCCTTCCCGGCCACATCGTGCTGCCAGAGCCGCAACTGCGCTTCGGGTCGAATGATGCGCGGGACGTCGACATTCATCCCATGGAGGGGCTCATTCGCTTCGGACCGTACAGCCAGGGCAAGCTGTCGCCGGTCGCCAATCCCATCCGGGTCGGAATGGTCGTGCCGATCAGCCTCGAAGAGTCGCTGGTCCGCCAAATGCGTGAATTGGACCAAGAGCACAAGCCCCGCGAACGCAGACAGTATCTTCCGGCTTTCCCCGGCTTCGAAAAGGTTTTCGGAGTGAGGTTCACGCGCGGCGGCCCAGCGAGCCGAATTGTCCTATCGTCGGACCTCGACCGTCAGATCGAAGCCGCCGCTGCGCCCCATATCGTGCTAGCTGACGCGCTGACGCGCGCTCTCTTCGCGCTGCGCAATGCGCGCGACAGCTTCGACATCGTCGTCATCCTGCTCAAGGAGAGCTGGTCGCCGGCCTTTCGCGGGCCTGCCGGGGACGATTTCGACCTCCATGACTATGTGAAGGCTTACGCCGCCTCCGAGGGTATATGCGTGCAGTTCCTGCGTGAGGACAGCGCTCTGAACTATCATTGCAGATGCAGCGTCGCTTGGCGTCTCGGCATCGCTCTTTACACGAAGGCAGGAGGTACACCGTGGGTTCTTGCTGAAGTCGAACCCGGCACGGCTTTCATCGGTATCGACTATGCGCTGCGCGCCGGCGACGAGGCAGCCCAGCGCTTCGCTATCTGCTGCAGCCAGGTTTTCGATGCCGAGGGTTCGGGCCTCGAATTCGTGGCTTATGAGGCAGACGGTGTCCATATGCTCGGCAAAAATCCGTTTCTCCGCCGCGACCAGATGCTGAAGGTGATGGCGCGCAGCCTCGCCATCTATCAGCGAAAGCATTCGGGTGACCCGCCCCGACGCGTCGTAGTCCACAAGAATACGGAGTTTCGGCCGGATGAGGTCGAGGGCGTTTTCGACGCCCTCCCGAACGCTGATTCTATCGAGTTGGTCCATGTGCAGCAGAGCTGCGGCTGGCGCGGTGTGCTCATCGCGGGACCGCAGCGCCCTCATGGCTACCCATGTCGACGGGGCACGACGTTCCAGCTCGGATCGCACGAGGCTCTGTTGTGGACCCAGGGCAATCTGCCCGCCGTCGCCAATGGCAAGGACTATTACAAGGAAGGCAAAGGCACACCCGAACCGTTGCTCCTCGTCCGCCATGCGGGCCTCGGTGGAATTGACGATCTCTGCCGCGAAACCCTCGCGCTCACAAAGATGGATTGGAATAATGACGGTCCCTACGACCGTTTGCCCGTAACCCTCAACTTCGCCGGAACGCTCGCCACTATCGTCAAGCGGATGCCCAAGCTCCAGCCCCAATCCTATCCGGTTCGCCTATTCATGTAGATGAATATGTCGCAGAAAATATTGTTTCAGACAGCCATTTCTTAAACGAAGGATTGTCGCTGAACTGCTTGAACAGTTCCGTGTGATCCGAAAGCAGCTCGATGACGGCGCGCTCCAGTGCTTTGTCGTGCTCGATGCGCGCATTTTGTTTGTCCGAATTCTTGATGGCGTTCTGATAGGCCTTATCCGCCGACACCTTTGCCGGGAGTTCTTCGGCGATGACCTTCCCGATCTTGTCCCTGTCCTTCCAGTCAATGTTGCCAAACATCTCATTGAAGGTTTTCAGAATGTTGCTCAACAGGTCGATTTCGGGCTCTGGCTTGCCGCCACCGCCGGCGGTTGGGACAGGTCCGATTTCCGCGTCCGCATCAGGCAGCGCAATGGCCATCGTTGCCTGCGCTTCAACGCGATAGCTGTCCATATCAATCGCTTCGAGGATGCCTTTCGACAGATCTTGCTCTTCCGGCGCCGGAAGCTTCGGCGTCAGAAAGTTCAGAAAGATCGAAAGCTTCTCCCACTCGGCGTTGCTGTAAGGGAGGATCGCGGCGAGAAATCCATAAGTTCGAGAGAATGCTTTGGCCTTGCCCTTAAACGCGACCTGACCATCCTCGTCGAGATCCGCCTTATAGACGGCAACGCAGGCGTCGAGAATCGGGTCCAGTTTGTCCCTGTCCGCTCCACCAAGATAGAGCGCCAAAAGCTCTTCAACCTGCTCCCAAGTGTACACCTGATAGCCGTCGAGCGCAGACTTCAGATCATGGAGCTTGTTGGGATCGGTCTCCTCGCTGAGGATCGTCGTCCGATAATACGGCTCGAACGAGTCCCTGATCACATCCGCATTGTTCATAAAATCGAGAACGAAGGTGTCGTGCTTCTGCGGGTGGGCACGGTTCAGGCGCGACAGCGTTTGCACTGCCTTCACTCCCGCGAGCGTCTTGTCCACGTACATCGTGTGGAGCAGAGGTTCGTCATACCCAGTCTGAAACTTATCCGCGACGATCAGGAACCGATATGGATCCTTTTGGATCAGCTCCTCGATCTGGCTGCTTGGAAAGCCGTTGAGCGTCGCCTCGGTGACCTTTTCACCGCCATATTCAGGCTCACCGGAGAAGGCGACGATTGCTTGGTACGGGCTCTTTCGCTCCTTCAAGTAGGTCTGAAACGCGTGGAAATACTGGATGGCTCGCTGAATGCCGTTGGTGATCACCATCGCACGGGCAGAACCGCCGATCTTTCGGTGCGCTATGACCTGCTCGTGGAAGTGGTCAATCATGATCTCCGCCTTCTGGCGGATCGCGTACTCGTGTGACTCGACGTATTTCCGCAGCTTCTTCTGCGCCTTCTCTGTGTCGAACGTCGGGTCGTCCTCGACGGTCTTCATAAGCCGGTAGTAGCTGTCTACTGGCGTGTAGTACTTCAGCACGTCAAGGATGAAGCCTTCCTGGATCGCCTGTTTCATCGTGTAGCTGTGGAAGGGGACGTGCCTGACCTTATTGCCCTCGGGCACCGGCGTGCCGAAGACCTCCAGCGTCTTGTTCTTAGGCGTCGCAGTGAAGGCGAAATAGCTGGCGTTCGGCAGCACCTTGCGTGCTTCCATTAGCCGATTGATGGCGTCCTCGACCGTCTCCTCTTCCTCCTCGGCGCCATTCGCGGCAAGCGCGATGTTCATCTTCGCCGCGGTGCGGCCACCCTGGCTGGAATGGGCCTCGTCGATAATGATGGCAAAGGTTCGCCCGCGGTGCTCGTCCCCGATTTCGTCAAGGATGAAGGGGAATTTCTGCACTGTCGTGATGATGATCTTTTTGCCGGCCTTCAGGAAGCCCCGTAGATCGCCCGACTTCTCGGCGTGACCCACGACCGACGAGACCTGTGCGAACTGCTTGATCGTGTCCCGGATCTGCTTGTCGAGGACACGTCGGTCGGTGACCACGATTACGGAATCGAAGGTCGTCTTTCCCGCCGTCTCAAGCCCGATCAGCTGGTGGGCGAGCCAGGCGATCGAGTTGCTCTTGCCCGAACCTGCCGAATGCTGAATCAGGTAGCGCTTCCCAGCTCCTTTGGCTCTGGCGTCAGCCAGCAGCTTGCGCACCACGTCGAGTTGGTGGAAACGGGGAAAGACCTGTTTCGGCGGCTTCTTCTTGCCGCGCTCGTCGACCTCTTCGACCACCTGGGCATAGTTCTCCAGGATGTCGGTGAGATTCCGCTTTGTCAGATACTCCTTCCAGAGGTAATCGGTTTTCAACCCAAGGGGGTTCGGCGGGTTGCCCGCGCCATCGTTCCAGCCCTTGTTGAACGGCAAGAACCAGGACGCCTTGCCCTTCAGGTGCGTGCACATGCGCACCTCGTGGTCGTCCACGGCGAAATGAACCACGCAACGGCCGAACTGGAACAGCAGCTCCTTGGGGTCGCGATCCCGCTTGTATTGCTCGATCGCGTCCTCGACCGTCTGCTTGGTCAGGCTGTTCTTCAGTTCGAAGGTGGCGACGGGCAGGCCGTTGATAAAGATGGCCACGTCCAGCGACAGCTTGGTCGCGTCCTTCGAATAGTGCAGCTGACGGATGACGCTGAAGATGTTGGCGGCGAACAGCTCCTCGGCCTTCACATTACCGGGCGTCGGGGTGCCGAAGAACAGTTCGATCGAGCCGGGACCATGCTTCACGCCGTTGCGCAGCACGTCGATGACCCCGCGCTTGGCGATCTCACCTTGGAGCCGGTGCAGAAACTGGAGCCGCTTGGGCCCATCCTCGCCGATGCCGAGCGCCCCGATAGCCTTGGACTGTGTGGCGTTGAGGAAGTCGAACAGGTTGCGCACATCGACAGCATGGTCACGGTCGAAGTCTTTGGAGTCCCCAGCGACATAACCAGCCTCGTCGACCAACGAGCGGACGATGAGGGTTTCGAGGCCTTTTTCACTGGTATCAGTGTGATGGCTCATTCCGACCCTTCCCCCTTCCAGGGCGACCCGTTCCACGCGAATGAGCCCTGCTTCGTTCAAGAAGGCATGCAGCCGTTCATCCCGCTTTTCGAACCCTTCGATCAGCCGCGAAGCGGCGTCGGCTGGCAGTTCCAACCGGATCCTGGAACTATTGGCAGGCGATACCGCCGCAACCGAAACGTGGGAAAGAGGCACATCCACATAGGCGGCCACCATTGAAACAAGTCGCAGCCGCTCCTTCGCATTCATGCTGTCGGGATCGCGCGCCACTATCAGATCGACCAGCACTTTCTGCTCTGCGGACAGTGGTGGTAGCTGGCCACGCGCCAGGATGCAGGGATCTTTCTTATATTTTTGCAGATAGCCGACGCCCCAATTTTCGTTATCAGCCCTCTCGTGGCAGTTCGCACAAAGAGCGATCAAGTTTTCCAGCGAGTGGTCTTGAGATTTGCTCCACGGGATAACGTGGGCGTATTCGAGTGGCAGAGCTGTGCAGCAGACTGCACAATGGTGGCGAGCCTCAAAAAGGACGTCGCGCTTGATTTCGATGGGGATCGCAGGCCTACTCATCGACATCGGCCCCCGCCATCACGTCGGCGTCATCGCCTTCCAGTTCTTCCTCCAGTGTGTCGTCCTGGTCGACAACCGGCTCGTCCGCAGGGGCGGCGATCTCGATGTGGCGCACGTCCAGCTTGCCGGTGACGACTTCGGCGATCAGTCGTTCGCGGTATTCGCGGATGAGCACAATCTCGTTCTGAGCTTTCTCAATGGCCTTGTCGAAGGCCGCCGTCTCGGAAGCGATGTGGTCGAGGATGGCTCTCTGTTCGTCGAACCCGGGCGGAAATGCCACATGAATGGTGCCTAGGCGCCCCTCCGAAATTGCCGGATAGGCCACCCCGATTGACGCCCTAATGACGCGCTCGATGAACGTGCTGCTCTGAAGGACGTAGCCGAGCAACCGGGGCTCTAAGGCTTCGACTGGCCGTAGCACGGCAAAGCCAGTCGACGCGATCAAGTCGGGCCACTCGTCCTCGATGAAATAGACCGCCTTCAAATAAGTGCGGACTGTCGAGATGATCGTATCGCCCTTCTGCACGATCTGACGTGCGCGCGAAGGAGCACCCTCGAACTTCATTCGCTCCGGCTTGGCCGTAAGAAAGCCGGTTCCGACACAACTGATGTCAAGATAATCGAACTCATACTCCGGCGAGGTCTTATCGCTGAGCGCTTTGGCCCGTTCGCGTAGCCAATGCTTGAGTGGCTTGACCTCCCAGTGCGCCGGAACCTCGGGCATCCAGTCGATGCCGGTGGACTTCACCGGGGCGTCCGACTTAAGGCCGCGCGTGACGGCCCGGTTGATGATCGCCTGCTTCTGCTCGTTCAACAGCCCGACTAACCGGCGCTTGTTGCGGATCAGACGGCGAACCTTTCCGTCGTAGGAGTTGATAAAATCAACGATCTTCGACTGCTCGGCCCTTGGGGGA
The DNA here is from genome assembly GCA_963755435.1 of uncultured Alphaproteobacteria bacterium. Taxonomy (GTDB): domain Bacteria; phylum Pseudomonadota; class Alphaproteobacteria; order ATCC43930; family CGMCC-115725; genus AP-15. The sequence continues at coordinate 76,348 of CAVWJX010000002.1, read as the reverse complement.
ACAACGACCCTGAGGTCGTAGAAGTCGTCCGAGTAGAGCCGCCAGAACCCCTCAACGATGCCTTTCGTTCGTTTGCGGAGCTCGGCCTTGTATGCCGGCGTCTTATACAGGTGCTCGAAGAATTGAACGTCAATGTCACTGACCGGCCGAAAGACCGTGTAATCCGGGCTGATCACGCCTGGAATCGACGCGCGGGCGAAAACCCCGAGGTGCGCCTTGAGCCGGTTCAGTACGAGATCGCCAGCCTCGCAAAGCTTTCCGCCCGCGTAACTTTCCGAGCGCAACCGCCAGGTGTCGATTTTCGAGCTGTCGACGAGGCCATGGATTTGGCTCATCGATAGTTGTGTTTCCTCGCCGGTCTCGGATCGTTTGTCGACCTCACGCAAGACGTATTTGCTGCGCAGAACGTCCCAATGCGACGGGATCTCGGGAAGCCATGGCAGTCCGCTGGACCGCCGATCGCCGTAACTTTCCGGATCTTGGTTACTGGACGCTGGTTCTGATCGGCCAATCCCTGGCTGGGGCTTGATGTCGGCAATCATCGGTTGCTCAAAAAGAGATGGCTGGGGATCACTGGGCGGCGCCGGAGCGGCGACGGCCTCAGGCGGCTTGCGCGCGGCCCAGCCGGGAACGTGCGCATTGGGTGAGGCTTGGACCGCCTCGACGGGCTGACCCAACAGCAGGAAATCGGGGATTGCCAACGGCTCGATGAACCGCAGGCTTTCCGGCTCGCCGCCCTTCAACTGCTCGCGCAGCTCCATCAGCAACCGCCCCAGCACATTCATGCCGACGAGCGAGCCGTCCTCCGCGACCTTCGCACCCCAGAAATCGTCTTTGCGGGACTGCTCGACGATGGAGCTGTCTCCGGTCGCCAGCAGTAGCCGCCCGAACTCGCGCCAGTTCTGCGCCAGCTTCACGCGCAGGCACCAGCGCATGATCTTCACGCGCACGGCGTCCCAGTCCTGACGCGAGGCGTTGCGGAACGGCTTGCTCCGCATCTTGGCCGTCATCGGGCTGTGTTCGTCGATGATCTTGCGCTGCACATCCGGCATGTGCGGAAACCGACACGCTTGATAGAGAGCCTCCGACGTGCGGATGCGAACATTGTTCACCCGCAGTGGAAATCCTGGCGCCATGTTCGACAGGCCACCGAACCGCTCGTTCGTCTTCAGGAAGACGACGCTGGCGGCGGGGTCATATGTGCGAACCTGGCTGGCCTGCGACATCAGAACACGTCCTTCGCCAGCATCGCCATGAAGCGCTTCATGGACGTCTCGCTGTTGGTCGTCCGTGGGAACAAGGGATACCAGGGATCGCCCGCCCAGAGCACGAGAGGGGCGTTGTTTGGACAGTTCCTGAAGGTGACGATCAGCGAGCCGAAGCCGAGCGTCTCGAGGAGCATGTTTCCCAATGGGCGCTGATACTTATTCAGGTTTGGACACATCTGCCGAATGCGCACGCCAGCCTTCAGAAACTCTTCTTCCAGAAGCTGACGCGCTTGGTCGCTTGAAAAAATTCCCTTTCCACCAACCTGGCCCGGCGTTCGCAGGTGCGGTTTGTAGGTCATCGCTGCGACGTATTCCGCAACTGCCGCATCATCCGGGATACGAACAGGCCGCAACACGTCTGACGAATCTGTGTGAGCTCTCTGATTTTCGAGGTCTAGCGCGCACCACCAATGAAAGGTGATATCCTTCCCAGCGTCCTTCGCCGCCTTCAGTATATTTCCCTTGTTGTGCTGTTCCGCATAATATCTGGCACCAGTGTGCATTGCGATCATGACTATGTGCACTGTGGATTTCGCAGGCGCTCCCTGGGCGATCCATTTCTCGATGTCTTGCTTTACTCTGTTTCCGGTGAATGTCGCGTCATCAATATAAACAAAGACTTCTGCGTCCTTGCCGCACTCGGAGACCTCGAAACCGCAATTCGCCTTAATCAACTTGCTGAACAGGGGCGAGCATCTGCGTTTGGCTTGCGCCGCCACCCTGAATGTCGAGGAACTTCACGCCCTTCCAAAATGCACACGGGTCATCGCCAACCAATTTCTTGGTCTGAAACAGATCGGCCAGAAATTTGACAGTCCGCGCACGTGAGAAGTACGTACGCTTGAGGACGTGATCCATCTCCCGCAGGATAGGTAGCCGTACCGCGGCGTCGAACTGGTTGATCCATCGCTCGACATGCTCCGGGGTCGGGGCAGCCAGGTCGCCCTCACGATAGTCGGCAATTGTCGCGGCTATCGACGCGAGAAGGTCGTCCTGTTCAGCCATTTCCAATCCCCTCGCGTTTTTGTATGCTCCGGCGACATCTCAAAGCCCCTCGAAATAAGTCTTGATCTTCTGGGCCATCAGCTTGCGCCGATGCGCCAGGAAGTCGTCGAAGGATGGGATCTCGCCGTTGAGCAGGCACTCCGGCAGGCAGCTCATCCGAAGATTCGAGCGCATCTCCTCGACCGTCGTGATGCCGCCATAACTCTTGGCGCCGCCATTGCACTGGTCTGCAAGCTCACCGAAGTAGATCTTCGGATCGCGGTCACCGATGCTGATGTTGATCTCGCTTTGCGCTAGGACGAAGTTGGCGATCTGATTATAGCGGCCGCGCGCCAGGCCTTGGCCCTTCAAGTGATTGCGTGGATAGACATGGTGCACGTCGCTGCGGTTCAGCAGCAGGTCGCGAACTGTGATGTCCCTAGATAGGAACCCGAGGTCCCCAAGCTTCACCTGCGCCGCTTGATAGACAAGGAAGTACGGGCTCGAGGCGGACGAGGTGTCCATCTCCTGCGGCAACAGCGTCGTCCAGAAGCTTTCAGGCAGTTCGGCGCCGATCACCGCATCGGTATAGGCAGAAAGGCCGCGAGACTCGATCTGGCGGATATCGAAATCGAACGCCGTCTCCGGACTGCCCGAATAACGCCCACGAAGAATCGACATCACATACCAGCGGCGGACAAGACGCTCGATATCGGCGGCCGGCATCCCTTCGGCGCGACCGCGGAGGTAAAGGATGTAGGCGAAGTTGATAGCGTTCTGGCTCCGGATCAGGCCCGAGGTGACGAAGCCGGCCGAGCGCAGGATCATTGTCAGCCGGTCGAAATGCGTCTTGTTGATGAAGTTCAGGACGCCGACTTTGAGGCGGGCGAAGGCTTCTTCGGCAACCGTCTCCTCGTATTGCTTGGTCTCAAAGTTCCGGCCCGACAACAGGGCAACGAGGTCTTGCAATTTGCCCCGTCGGAACTCCGACGTGAACGCCACACGCAGCATGTCAGTGTAGGAAGGGTCGTAAAGGTCGTCATTGACGTCCTTCAGCCAGCGCATCTTCGGCAGGAACTCGGACGCAGCGAAGCCCTTGTCCCCCTTTTCGATGCGGGCCAGGAACTCAGGCGCTACCGATAAATGGCAGAAATAGTCGATCGCTTTGCGCAGAATGTTGCCGCCATAGGTATCGTTCGCCGCGATTTTGGACATGGCAAAATCAGCTTGGCTGAGCGATGCACCGGCCGAATTCACCCGGATGAAGATTTCGGTCACCGTCTCGATATCCAGGTCTTCAGCGAGCTCGATGATGCCGACTTGGTTGTTGATGATTTTTCGAACCTTTTCCAGCACCAGCGATATCTGGTCCTGATCAGCGCCGGGATTGCGCGCTGTGTATTCGCGCGTGAGTTTGGTCAGACTAACGTCAGGCGCGAAGACCGTCGCCAAGTCGGGAATCCACGACGCATCTTTCTGGATGGCCGGGTTCGAGACTTCAAAGCGCTCCTCGATTGGATGGAACGCGATCCGGACACGTACGGTCTCGTAGTCCTTGGTCAGCACCTCCTGACCGAGCAATGCGGCCAACAGCGCGGTGACGCGTTGCTGACCGTCGATCAGAATGCGCTTACCCGATGAAGTGGACCCATCCTTCAACCGGACTGATGGATTCCGCCAAGCGATCAGATACCCTACCGGGTAGCCTTGATAGAGCGAGTCCAGCAGGTTCCGGACTTTGGTCGCATCCCACACGAAAGGGCGCTGGATTTCCGGAATGGCGATCTCACCGGACTTCACCCAGGTGAGCAGCGTCTCGATCGGATGGGGGGTGACTGAATAGCGTTGGGTGGCCATGCTCAGTGACCTCCGGTCAACACATCTTCAAGCAGGCCTTCGGTTTCCTGTTCCAGCGCACGGATGTCGGCTTCGATCTCCTGGAGTGTCCGCAGCGGTTGAGGCTTGTAGAAGTGCCGCGTGAACGAGATTTCGTAGCCGATCACGGTCTTCGACGGGTCGATCCAGGCGTCTGCCGCATGGGGCAGGACTTCGCGGCGGAAGAAAGCCTCGATGCCCCCATCTTCCAGAAACGGCACCTGCTCGGTATCCCGCAATTCCGTGTCCGCCTCGTACTCAACGATGGCCGGCTTACCGCCAGCGGGCCGGTGGTAGTTGCCGTAGAGGGCGTCGGCCTCAGCGTCCGCCCCCGGCTTGATCTTCGAGACTTTCTTGATGACCGGTTCGGCTGCAGGATCCTTGGTGCCTAGCTCCGCCATGAGGAGCTTCTGGCGTTTTGCCGTCATGCGGGCGCCGCGTTTGTCCGCCACAGCTTCGAATTCTTCAAGGAAGCGGTTGAAATCGAGATGGGGGCCTTCGCCAAGCCGCTCCGCCACCGCGGCCGTAACAGCAATGAGGGGGTCTTCCGCGGCCTCCGCGCAGGTCTTCGCGAAGCGGCGCTGCGCGCTCGCCGACAGATCGACCTTCAAGCGCAAGGGCCGCTCGACCGTAACCTTCCAATAGCCAAACGCCGCGTTGGGGAAGATTTTTGACTGCTCGCTTTCCTCGATGTTGAAGAAACCGTCGCAGATGCGCTTGATGTCATCCCGCCCGAGAACGCAGTTCTTCTTGCCAAGATTCTTCCGCAGCGGTTTGAACCACACCGTCGCGTCGATCAGCTGGACCTTGCCCTTGCGGGACTCTGCCTTGCGATTGCTCAGCACCCATATGTAGGTCGCAATGCCGGTGTTGTAGAAGATGTTCAGCGGCAGCGCGATGATGGCTTCTAGCCAATCGTTTTCGATGACCCAGCGCCGCACATTGCTCTCACCTGATCCTGCGTCGCCGGTGAAGAGCGATGAACCGTTGTGGACCTCCGCGACGCGGCTACCGACCTTGGTGGCCTTCTTCATCTTGCTCAGCATATTGGCCAGAAACACCATCTGACCGTCGCTGGAACGCGTGATCAGGCTGTACTCGGGATCGCCACCGTGCTCGATCAGAAAACGTGGGTCGGCGATTTCCTTCTTGCCGCCGAGGCGATCGAGGTCGGACTTCCAACTCTTGCCATAGGGCGGATTCGAAAGCATGAAGTCGAACTCGCGCGACGGAAATGCATCGCTGGATAGTGTCGAGCCGTACTTCATATTCTCAGCCTCGGCGCCTTCACCCTTGAGGATGAGATCCGCCTTGCTGATTGCGAAGGTCTCAGGGTTAACCTCCTGTCCATAGAGGTGGACGGAAACTTCCTTGCCATGGTCGGCCGCCAGCTTGACCAGCGTCTCTTCCGCCACCGTGAGCATGCCGCCCGTGCCGCAGGCGCCGTCGTAGACGAGATACGTCCCGGACTGAATTTCATCTGCGATCGGCATGAAAATCAGGTGCGCCATCAGCTCCACCACATCGCGCGGGGTGAAGTGCTCTCCGGCCTCCTCGTTATTGTCTTCGTTGAAGCGCCTGATCAGCTCCTCGAAGATTGTACCCATGGAATGATTATCGAGACCCGGCAGGCGCACACTACCATCTTGGTGCAACACAGGTTTGGGGCTGAGATTGACGGATGGGTCGAGGAACTTTTCGATCAGAAAACCGAGCGCGTCCGCTTCGACAAGCGTCGGGATCTGATTGCGGAACTTGAATTTGTCGAGCACCTCCTGAACGTTCGGGGAAAAGCCGTCGAGATAGGCTTCGAAGTCCGACTTCAGTTGCTGGCGGCGTGCGCGAGATGCGAGATCGCGAAGTCGGAACTGCGATGTGTTGTAGAAGGCTTCGCCCGACGCTTGGCAAAGAGCCGCGTGCTGATTGGCGATTCCAGCTTTATCGAGCTGCGCCTTCATGGCCAGAACCGCATCCTTGGTCGGCTCAAGCACGGCGTCGAGCCGACGAACGACAGTCATCGGCAGGATGACGTCTCGATATTTGCCGCGGACATAGACGTCACGCAGAACATCGTCAGCAATATTCCAAATGAAATTGCTAATGTTCAAATCGCTCATTGTTCCGCCTTTTCCCCGCTATCCTGCGCCACCTTCTTCTTTTGATCGATCCAAGCGTCCAGATCGGCTCTTCTAAAGCGCCACGCCCCGGCGACCTTGAAGCCCGGCAGATCAGCCCGTTTTGCCAAGCGGTAGACGGTCTTTTCGTCGACGTTCAGATAATCGGCCACATCGCGGACGGTCATGGCTTGATCTCGTGAGCCTGGCATCGGCTGTCCTCAGTTGGCCTGGAAGGCATACCAGGGATCGATCGGGTAAGACAGTCCAAACGTGTCCCCCCGCCGAGGTGCTCCGACACCAACGACTGCCTGACCGCGCTCGGTGCGGCCACTGCGCCTGCAGCAATCCCGGTCAGCGGCTGTCGCGATCGCCAGCGGATTGCGCTGATATGTGCCGGCAACACTTCGGCGCTGTCGAGACTGCCGACACCGACATTTGCCCATCGATCCTCGTCGAGGACCCTCCTGGCTATCTCGGCGTCTCACAGAACGTCGAGCCGTTCCGCCTTGAGCATCATCAGGACAGACCTAGTGTGGGCAGACCGCCATCATCGGCCAACGCTTCCACGAACCATGGCTTGCCCGGGCTTGCCCCGCATTCCGACGAAGGTGCCGGGCACAATATTCGTGTGTCCCGAGCCATTGTTCATTGGCGCCCCCGCTCGATCAGTCTCATCACTTTTGCCCGGCCCCCACGGTCGGCCAACTGGAAGTCAACACGCCGCCAATTGGAGATTGGATGGCCGCGATTTGGGAGCGGTCCGCCGCTCGGCCGCAAGGTCTAGAAGGGTTTCTCGCGAAGCGACCATCAGACGCCTTGAAAGGCAGCGTCGACGGCCTGCGGCGGGATAAGCACCCGCCACGGTTCGACGAGTATGGCACGGCCAGGTTCAGCACCCAGTGCGTAGTGCTTCGATCGTGGCAGCCGCGCGCGCAGACGTGCCAGCACCTCGTCAGGGACACCGAGCGCGCCGCGCCGTTTCTCAAGCCACCAACCGGAAACGGAGGCGACCGAGCGATTGTCCAGCAGCTCGACGTAGTCGGCGACCTTCGCCGGGTCGAGATAGCGCACGAGGTCCAGCGACTTTAGGACTTCCTCAACACCGCCGGCGAGCTCCGGCCGGTGCAGGACATCGACGAGCGTCCGTTCGACCGCGGTCACACGCGCCGTCACACCCTGCCGATCCATTGTCGTGATCAGGTAGTCCGCCTTTCCGGCGGTCACCAACGCCTTCGGTGGGGTGACGAAGCGGCAGGCGCCGAAAGGCAGCTCCACAAGTTCGGTCCGACCGGCACTGATGAGCTGGACCTCGTTGAACTCGGAATAGGCTATGCCGTGCAGCTCAAGCGCGGAGTGAAATCCGAGAACGCCATCGGTGCGCAATTTGCTCGCCGCGGCGAAGCGGTTGATCACCATCCGGTCCGCCGCCAGATGGGCCGGGACGGCGGCGAAAACCTCGCGGCTGACGCGCTTGATGTTGCCGGCGCGCAGGTGATGCCGAAGTAGGCTGGTGACATTGGCCGCGCTCGCCGGATGGCCGAGGGCCGCGGCAAACTCGGCCCGCGTGAAGACCGGGTGCGCCGATAGAAATCCAGCGGTTTTGTGCCGGCGAGGTCGCATGAAGCGGTTGAAATCCTGCGTCATAAGGGGCATTAAATAGCCATTTTGCCGCGAATTTGTCAACTTTCCTGGCGGAAGCGCGCCATGTCGTCCGCTCTCTTGGTCCTGAAAAGCGCGCCAGATAGGCTATAAATTACCCCTCTCAACACATCTTTTAGAACGAGCGATCCACGGAGCGAGGACGCGATGATACTTTTCCTCGGATTTCGAGCCGAGGAACCCGAGGAACTGTATCGTCAGAACCCATCATCGACGCAGGGGGTGAGTGCGGAGTGAAGGAGCTCTCCCGTGGATTGGAGAAATTGTGATCTTCATGCTACATAAAGACCTCCTTAGTAGCACGAAGATGGCAAATGCCTACGCCACACCATCCCCCCGCCGCCGTGCGGCGCGTCCTGCGCAAGCTGGGCGCGGACATCCACGACGCCCGTCGCCGGCGCCGGCTGCCCATGGCGATCGTGGCCGAGCGCGCGTTCACGTCCCGCTCGACCCTGCAGAGGGTCGAAGCGGGCGACGCCAATGTCAGCATCGGCATCTACGCCGCCGTCCTGCAGGCGCTTGGCTTGCTCGATGGCCTGGGCGAGATCGCCGCCATCGGCCACGACAGCGTCGGCCAGGCCTTGGCCAGCGCGGAGCTGCCGAAGCGTGTCCGCCTCAAGCGCCCATCGGGGCCGACCGATCATGGCTGACATCGAAGTCCATATCGACCTCGAAGGACGCACACGCCCGGTCGGTCTCGCCCGCAGCAACAAGGTGCGGGGCAATGAGACCGTGGTGTTCGAGTACGCGCCGGAATGGCTCGCCGATCCGGATCGCTTCTCGATCGAGCCTGCGCTCGCGCTAACACGCGGTGGCTTTGCGCCGCCGGCCGGACAAGCGATCTTCGGGTCCATCGGCAACTCGGCGCCTGACACCTGGGGACGCCGCCTCATGCAGCGCGCCGAGCGGCGCCTCGCCGAGCGCGAAGGCCGCGCGGTTCGAACCCTCACCGAGAGCGACTATCTTCTCGGCGTTGCCGATGAGACCCGTCTTGGCGCGCTTCGCTTCCGCTGGGCAGGCGATGACATGTTTCAAGCGCCGCTTCGGGCGGGCGTGCCCGCCCTGATCGAACTCGGGCGTCTCCTCGCCGTGACCGAGCGCGTTCTTCGCGACGAGGAGACGGACGAGGACCTCCAGCTCATCTTCGCACCCGGATCGTCACTCGGAGGTTCACGCCCCAAGGCGTCGGTCATCGATCAGCACGGCCACCTTTCCATCGCGAAGTTCCCCAAGGAAACCGACGACTACAGTTTGGAGACCTGGGAGGAGGTCGCTTTACGCCTTGCGGGGCGCGCCGGCATCGCCACACCCTCCCACGAATTGCTGCGGATCGGCGGAAAGGCGGTGCTGCTGTCGCGGCGCTTCGAGCGCGATGGCGCAATCCGCATTCCGTTCCTCTCCGCCATGGCGATGACGGGATCGAGGGACGGCGAGCGCGGCAGCTATCCCGAGATCGTCGATGCGCTCACGCGGCACGGAGCGCAGGCAAAGACCGATGCCCAGGCGCTTTACCGGCGGGTCGCCTTCAGCGTGCTGATCTCGAATGTCGACGATCACCTGCGCAACCACGGCTTCCTGTGGCTCGGCAAGACGGGCTGGTCGCTCTCCCCCGTCTATGATCTGAACCCCGTGCCGACCGACGTCAAAGCGCGCGTACTGACCACAAACATCGATCTCGACGAAGGCACCTGTTCGGTCGACCTCCTCGAGGCCGCGTCGGAATATTTCGGTCTCGGCCTCGCGGCGGCGCGCGCCATTATCAAGGAAGTCGCGGCCGTGACGGCGACTTGGCGGGAGACCGCGAAGGAAGCCGGCGCCCGGCCCGCCGAGATCACCCGCATGGCCAGCGCCTTCGAGCACGACGATCTCAAGCGGGCGTTGGCGTTGTGAATATCCGTTCGCCAGGTAGAACCGCGATCACACGAATTTCCACGGTGCGCGATCCGAGCGGCTTCAACGACTTCGACATCGGCCGGCCGATTTTCGAGATACGCAACACTCGCGCAAGAATCAGCCTCGCGGCAACTTGCGACAACGGAGGTGCGGCATGGAGATGGCATATCGAGAGCGGTGGCAGGCTGAGATTGCCGAGCTGCAACGGATCCTGTCTGGGTTTGACCTAAGCGAAGAGTGCAAGTGGGGAAAGCCCTGCTACACGATGGATGGAAAAAACGTCGTCATCATTCAGGGTTTCAAAGACTATTGCGCGTTGGGCTTCTTTCAGGGTGCGCTGCTGAAGGACCCGAAAAAGCTACTGGTACAGCTCGGCCAGGTCCAGGCCGCGCGGGTGATGAAATTTACCAGCGCCGAGGAGATTGCGACGAAGGCGGCCACCATCAAGGCCTATATGCGCGAGGCCGTGGCGGCGGCAAAGGCCGGAATGAAGGTCGAGACGAAGCCCCGCACGTTTCCCGTGCCCGACGAATTGAAGGAGAAGTTCCGCAAGGATCCGCGGTTCAAGCGCGCCTTCGAGGCACTGACGCCGGGCCGGCAAAGAGGATACCTCTATCACTTCGCCGGCGCGAAGCAGCCTGCGACGCGGACCGCGCGGATCGAGAAGGCGATGCCTGCGATCTTCGAAGGACGCGGGTTCCTGGAGCGGCGGTAGATCGTGAAACCGTGGATGCGTGCCGAGAGAATCGTCGCATCATCGGACGCGCGTAGAGGCAGCGGCGATGACGGCCTCAGACGGGAGGCGTGGTTGTTTGATTTTGTTGCCATTGTCGTAGCTCAACTACGGTAATTCATCCTTTCCCAAATGGGGAAAGCCTTCCCCTGCGGCCGAGCCTGTCGTCTCGGCCGACCCCTTCTGCGGGGACACCCCGCAACGCCCCGAGAGTGAGAGTGCGGACGGGTCTTCCGTGACGGGTTGAGGGCTGGGAGAGAGGCTCCCGGCGCCCGTCGCGGAGATCCGCGATGTCCAGAGACGCCGCTCGCGCTCGGTCCGGTAACAGCCGGACCGGCCTATACGATGAAATCACCACCAAGATCATTGCCGAACTGGAGGCGGGTCGCGTGCCTTGGGTGCAGCCTTGGGGCACGGCGGCGGCCAAAGCGCCGCTCGCCATGCCGAAGAACGCCAGCACCGGCCGGTTCTATTCCGGGATCAACGTGCTGATCCTTTGGGGTTCGGTGATCGAGCACGGCTTTCCGGTCCAGGGCTGGCTAACGTTTCGCCAGGCCCTCGGTCTCGGCGGCAATGTCCGCAAAGGTGAGCACGGCACCACCGTCGTCTATGCCGACCGCTTCATTCCCGACGACGAGAAGAAACGGGCGCAAGAGACCGGCGAGGAAGCGCAAGCGGTCCCGTTCCTCAAGCGCTTCACCGTCTTCAACCTCGCGCAATGCGAAGGCCTGCCGGAAAATCTGGTGGTCGCCGCACCGCCGCCCGAGCCGGGCCTCATCGAGCCCAAAGTGGAAGCGTTGATCAAAGCCAGCGGCATCGATTTTCGCATCGGCGGCAGCCGGGCCTTCTACATGCCCGCACAGGACTATGTGCAGGTCCCACCGCCGCAAGCCTATTTCGAGCCGATCAATTGGCACCGCACGGCACTCCACGAGCTCGGTCACGCCAGCGGCGCACCGCACCGGCTCAATCGCGATCTCTCCGGCTCGTTCGGCTCCAAGAAGTACGCATTCGAAGAGTTGGTCGCCGAGATGAACGCCGCGTTCTGTTGTGCCTCGCTCGGCATCGTGCCGACCGTGCGCCATGCCGATTACATCGGCTCCTGGCTCGAGGTGCTACGCGAGGACAACCGGGCCATCGTTCGCGCCGCATCGCAGGCGAGCAAGGCCGCGGACTTCCTCCTCGGCTTTCTTCCCAGCGATGACGCATCGGGCGCCATGGCGAACGAGCAGGAGGCCGCGTGACCCACCTTCTGTTGCGACAATGAGCCGGCCGTCACGCAAAACCGGATTTGTGCGGATGCGCATTTCCGGCTGGCCGGATATCCGGCGCTCCAGAGGAAGAGGGCTGCGCCGGTCTTCGTGACGGGTTGGAAGCCGAGAGAGAGTCTTTCGGCGCCCGTCGCGGAGACAATCCCGATGGCTACTGCCGTTCAGAAGATCACCCTGTCGTCGTCGCGCGACATCCCCTTCAACAAGCTCGTTCTCTCCCAATCGAATGTCCGGCGCGTGAAGGCCGGCGTCTCGATCGAGGAGCTGGCGGAGGACATCGCGCGGCGCACGCTCCTGCAAAGCCTCAATGTCCGGCCGATCCTCGACGCCGAGGGTGTCGAGACCGGCATGTTCGAGGTTCCGGCCGGTGGCCGGCGCTATCGCGCGCTCCAGCTTCTCATCAAGCAGAAGCGCCTCGCCAAAACGGCGCCGGTGCCTTGCGTCGTGCGCGATCCGAGCGTCGACATCTCCGCCGAAGAAGACTCGTTGGCGGAGAACGTTCACCGCGCGCCGCTCCATCCCCTCGACCAGTTCCGCGCCTTTCAGGCATTGCGCCAGAAGGGCCAATCCGAGGAAGAGATCGCCGCCGCCTTCTTCGTCGGCGTGAACGTCGTGAAGCAGCGGCTGCGCCTCGCGGCGGTGTCGGAGAAGCTGCTCGACATCTATGCCGAAGACAGCATGTCGCTCGAACAGCTCATGGCGTTCACGGTGACCAACGATCACGCGCGCCAGGAGCAGGTCTGGGAGGCGCTGCAGCGCTCCTACAGCCAGGAGCCCTATCAGATCCGCCGCATGTTGACCGAGCGGACGGTACGCGCATCGGACAGGCGAGCCCTGTTCGTCGGCATCGAGGCCTACAAGCAGGCAGGCGGCATCGTCATGCACGATCTCTTTCAGCAGGACGACGGCGGATGGCTGGAGAGTGTCACCCTGCTCGATGCGCTGGTGGCCGAGAAGCTGAAGGTCGAAGCGGAGAAGATCGCGGCCGAAGGCTGGAAATGGATCGAAGTGAATGCCGATTTCCCGTTCGGCCATACGCATCATCTGCGCGAGCTCGAAGGGACGCAGACAGACCTCACGGCCGAGGAACAGGCAATGATCGAAGCCTTGAAAGCCGAGTACGCCAAGCTCGAGGCGGAGTACGAGAATGCCGACGAGCTTCCCGACGACGTCGATGCCCGTCTCGGCGAAATCGAAACGGCGCTTGCCGGCTTCGAGGATCGGCCGGTGAGCTACGATCCCGCTGAGATCGCTCGCGCCGGCGTCTTCGTCAGCATCGACTCAGATGGCAGCCTCTCAGTCGATCGCGGCTACATCCGTCCGGAGGATGAGGCGCCTGCCAGCATGAATACGGACGGCGAAACCGGCAGCGACGGCCATGCGAGCGAAGGTGGCGAGCCTTCCGCGCCCACGATCCAGCGCGCCGTGATCACGATCGGGGGCCAGCCCGAGGTCGAGGAGGACGAGGAGGACACCATCAAGCCGCTGCCGGATCGGCTGGTGAGTGAGCTCACCGCCTATCGAACGCTGGCGCTGCGGGATGCGGTGGCGAACAATCCTCGTGTCGCGATGACAGCGTTGCTGCACAAGTTCTGCCTCGACACCTTCCAGCATGCGGCATCAGGCGCTTGTCTCGAAGCGTCCGTGCGGGAGGTGTTTTTCACGACCCAGCCAGCCGACCTCAAGGAGACCCCGCCCGCGAAGGCGGTCGTGGACCGGCACCAAGCCTGGAAGGCCGACCTGCCGAAGGATGAGGCCACCCTCTGGGACTGGCTCGCCGTTCTCGACGACGCCAGCCGCGCGGCGCTGCTGGCCCATTGCGTCTCCTTCGGTGTCAATGCGCTCTATGAGAAGGGCGACCGCTACGGCGGCGCAGGTGTATCGGTTCACGGTGTCCAGCGCCGTCTCGTCCAGGCTGATCGTCTCGCGCGCGCGGTCGGGCTCGACATGGTGGAAGCCGGCTGGCGGCCGACCGTCGACAACTATCTCGGCCGCGTCACCAAGCCTCGCATCCTCGAGGCGGTGCGCGAGGCAAAGGGCGAACAGTCCGCGCAGCTCATCGACCACCTGAAGAAGGCCGACATGGCAAAGGAGGCCGAGCGCCTGTTGGAGGGCACCGGCTGGCTCCCCGAACCGCTCCGGATCTCAGAGGCGACCGGCGCCGACACCACGGAGGCCGACGACGGCGGGGATGAAGGAGCGCTGCCCGCCTTCCTTGCCGGCGACGAGGACAGCGCCGGCGAAGACGAGGCCGACGAGCCGGCAGTGATCGCCGCCGAGTGACGACCTGGAGCGGGGCGGCACCGGCCGTCCCGCTCATCCTTTCCATCCAACCCACTCCGCCCGGATATCGCGCCGGGCGCTTTCGTTTCAGGAGACCATCATGACGAATGCTTCCGACATCCTCTCTACCGACGACAGCGCGCCGTCCGATTGGGAGGCCAAGCGCGCCGCCCAGGATCGGCTGCACGCCGAGCTGCAACCGCTCAACAAGGCCGCGCTGTTCGAGGCGCTCGCGGCCGCCGGCATCACGCTCGTCGTCGTCAGCTTCGACGGCTACGGCGACAGCGGCCAAATCGAGAATGTCGAGGTGAAGGCCGGCGACACCGTCGTCCCAATGCCCGAAGGTACGATCGAGATCGCTGAAGCCATGTGGGACCAGCCGGAGCCCAACCACATGAGCCTCAGCATCGCCGACGCCATCGAACGCCTCGTTTACGACCTTCTCAACGACACGCATGGCGGTTGGGAAAACAACGATGGCGCTTATGGCGATTTCACCTTCGATATCGCAGAGCGGACGATCACGCTCGACTACAACGAGTGCTACACCGCGTCCGACTATTCGCAGCACGTCTTCTGAGGAGGCGGCGATGGGACATTGTTATCATCACGCGCTCTCTTCGGTGAAGAAGTGGGGCGGCGTCGCCGAAGACTATCTGCCGCTGCATCAATGGTTCGACGAATCGAAGGCGATCACCGCCGACTTTCGTCATCGCGCCCTGCGTCATCACGCGGAGGGCATCTTCATGCTGGAGCGCTTCTTCAGCGCGACCATCACCGTCTCGACCGGGCGCGTCGTTCCGGTACGGCTGATCGGCGAACAGCACGTGATGGAGGACCTCGGTTTCATCCCGAGCTTCGCCGACTGGGTCCGCTGCATCCGGCCCGAGCCGTGGATGGGTCGGGCTCAGCCAATTCACAAGCTCGTCGATCCCTTTGCGGCCGAAGCAGCGGGAGGTGCCTGATCATGTATGGCACCTATCTGCGCCTCCACATCACCGTCCACGACGGATGGCGTGCCGTTATCCGCGCGGCCGCCAGCAAGCTCACGCCGCAGGCGCGCCGCGATCCGGCGCATCGCGAAGCGCGTCATCGATTCTTTCGGCAGATGCTCGCGCATCACCACGAAGCACAGCAGCTCGTCCGCACCTGGCGGCTCTGACGCCGCCCGCGCACCCAATGCGTCCATCCCGAAGCCCGGCCATCACGCCGGGCTTTCGCGTTTTGAGGAGGTCACCATGCCGTTCTTCACCATCGAAGCCACCTACCGCCTTCCGGTCTATCGGCAGCGCGCCTACGAAGCCGACACGGTCAAGCAGGCCTGCCGCCTCGCGATCGAGGACGACGACTGGTCCGATCAGAAAGAGGATTTCGACTCTTCCAGCGAAACCTACGTCACCGGCGCCTGGCCCGGGCCGGATAGCGCCTATCGCGTGACCGCGCTTCCCGTCCCATCGCAGTTCGGCGAGACCACGCAACGCAAGGCCGATCATTTCGAGACCTTGCTCGGCATTCTGAAGGTCCTCGCACACGCGCCGGATGACACGGCGTCCGATCCGCCGTTCTGGCGCCAGCGCGCCGACGCGGCGATCGCCAAGGCCGAGGCCATCCTCGCCGGCGCGCGCGATCCGGACTGACCGTTCGGCGCGCCCGTCGCGTCACCACGTTTCCGCCCGCCACGCTCGGCCATCGCGCCGGGTCTTTTCATTTCTGGAGACCCACTATGGCCGACTACTTCGAACAGACCGTTGTTCAGCAGACCATCCCGACCGCAGACATGACGTCGCTGGAGCGGTTGCTCCTGTCGCGCATCTTCGAATGCGAGCCCGACGGCGACGGCTGGTACTTCTTCGCCGAACAGAGCCCATCCACCATGATCTTCGCCACCCGCGAGGAGCTCGAGGCCGTCCTCCTATCGTCGCCAGACGTCGCAAGCGCGGCACATCTCTACATCACCGAGCAACTCGCCGCCGCCGATGAGGAGGTGACGGAGATTAATCTCGATCTCAGCGGCACATCCTGGGAGTTCTTCTTTCAGAACATCGTGAAACGCTCGACGACGCTGACTTATGTCAGCGTCGTTGTCGCCTTCACCTGCAGCAAGATGCGGCCCGATGGATTCGGCGGCATGGCCATCCTCATCACGCGGGACGCTATCGTCGGCAAATCCACCAACGACCTGCTGGCGGACTTTCTCGCCGAAGCCGGATTTGACGACGGCGGGGCGCCGGAAGCGGAAGCCTCGAATACGAGAGTCCCGCCCGCGTCAGAGTGAGAGGCGGGCCGGGACACGGGCGAGCCCGGAAGCGGAAAGAGAGCGCGCCGCCGGGCTTGCCCATCGTCCGGCTCTCGGAGTCCCAGGTATGAGCGAATACATCGTCAAGATCGGCTTCTGGCTGCGCGCCTATGACGGCTTCACGGTCGAAGCCGATTCCGATGCGCAAGCGATCGAGAAAGCCAAAACCGCCGCAAAAAGCGCGATGGAGTCCGGCGCCCATCCCGAGCACATCGACATCGAGGAGCGGCGCGAAGGCCTGATCGCCTTCATCGACCGCGTCGTACCGGACGGCCGCCGCGCCGTCGCCGAGGACGTCGAATTCGACGACGACCGCATCCACGACAGCCGGACCGTCTGATCTTCGCATCAACGCAATTCCCGAGAGCCCGGCCCTCGCGCCGGGCTTCGTCGTTTCAGGAGGCCATCATGGCTGACTTCTTCACTCACTTCTCATGCGTGCTCGACGTCGGCACGCCCGACAATGCCGCACGCGCGCTCGACCTCTACCAGGCCTTCATGCAGGAAGCTGCGCGGGAGGACATCCCGCCAGACGGCTTTCTTCTCTCCGTCCAGCCGGAGCATGGCGGCAGCGCGCTGTGGATTCGCGATGAGGTCACCGGCGATCCGCAGCAGGTGATCCTGTTCGTGCTGCGTTGCGCCCTGGCCTTCAACCTCACAGGCCGCTGGGGCTTCCAGTGGGCGAACACCTGCTCGCGGTCGCGTGTAAACGCCTTCGGCGGCGGCGCGCATGTGCTCGATCTCGTGACCCGCGAGACAATCGCCTGGATCGACACCAATGGCTGGCTGGCACGGACACTCGCGTCGGCGCGCAGACAGCGAGGTGCACGATGAGCATTCCCGATCACGCACGCGCCAACTTCCAAACGCTGCTCCGCGCCGCGGCCGACGGCAATCTCGCGCTCATGGAATGCGCGGACGCCGCGACGGGCGAGACCCGCTATGTCATCTGCGCGGTCGGCCGTGACGGCGTGGATTTCGTGTTCACCCCCTTCGGCCATCTCGCCGACGGCAATCCCTACGACGCCTATCTGCCGCCGTCTCCAACCCTGCGCGACGATTCAGCCTCCTGACCCTCCGCACCGGGATCTGTCTGGACGCGGCGGCCCGCCGGTCAACGGACAAGCCGTTTCCGCATCGCTTGCGATGCGTGACCGCCGGGCCTCGGCCGCATCCGGTCGCCAGTCCGCCGCAACGGCATCAGGAGGCAATCGGAAATGTGCAGGGTTCTCAACAAGCATCACACAGGCGTGCCCGCAGGCACGGTCTATATCGGGCGCGGCTCGAAATGGGGCAATCCGTTCCGGATCGGCCCCGACGGCGATCGCGCCGCCGTCATCGCGAAATTCGAGCGCTGGATCGCCGACCAGCACCAGCTCTTGCGCGCGCTCGACGAGCTGCGCGGCCGCGATCTCGTCTGCTTCTGCGCGCCGCTCCCATGTCATGGCGATCTGCTGCTTCGGCTCGCGAACGCGACCCGCGAGGCCCGCATCGCGTGGTGGCGCGGCGTGAAGGCGGCGGCGTGACGAGAGGGAGAGTTCGGCCGGGACGGGTTTGAGCCGACGCGGTCCAGAGAGAGCGCCGGCCGGCTCGGCCCGCACCCGCTCTCCCGAGGTCACTTCTCATGTCACATCCTTCCGTCACGGCGGCCGCACCAACGGTCGCTCCGATCCCATGCGGCCGCACGGATGCTCCCGCGTCACGCCTCGCCGAGGCCGCACGCCTCCTTCTTCCCCATCTTGAGCAAGGCCGCCGCGTCGACGCCGCTATCCTGCGCGCAGAGATGGAGCAAGTCTTCGGCGCGTCCGATTCTTCCGGCGCCTGGGACTGGAAGACGGCCTATGACGCCTGCGAGGCGGCGACCGTCCTGTTCCTGCGCAGATACGGCAAGCGACTTTTCCGCAAATCCGGTTCCCCGGCCGCGGCGCTGCCGCAGTTCGCGAAGGTCGCGACCCTTCTGCCCACCCACACTCGACGCTCCGAGGAGAGCCAGACCTTCCAGCAGTTCTCGACGCCGATCTCGCTCGGCCTCGCCGCGCTCTGCGCCGCCGCCGTCGTACCCGGCGACCGCGTGCTGGAGCCCTCTGCCGGCACCGGGCTTCTCGCCATTCTGGCGGAAATCGCCGGCGGCGCGCTCGTGCTGAACGAGCTGGCCGACGCGCGCGCCGCGCTCCTCGACCACCTCTTTCCCAACATCACCGTCAGTCGCTTTGATGCGGCGCAGATCGACGATCATCTCGACGCTGCGGTCACGCCCAGCGTCGTGCTGATGAACCCGCCGTTCTCGGCGATGGTCAATGTCAGCGGCCGCATGGCCGATGCCGCCTATCGCCATGTCGCCTCGGCGCTGGCGCGTCTCGCCGACGGCGGGCGGCTGGTCGCGATCACCGGCGCCAATTTCGGCCCGGAGATGCCGGCCTGGCGCGACGCCTTCACCCGCCTGCAGGAGCGCGGCCGCGTAGCGTTCACCGCGATTATCGACGGCGCGGTCTACGCCAAGCATGGCACGACCATCGAGACGCGCCTCACCGTCATCGACAAGATGCCCGCGTCTGACGCGGCGCAGTTTCCGCCTTCCGCCGGTGTCGCGCCTGATGTCGCAACGCTGCTCGGTTGGATCGGTGAGCGCGTCCCGCCACGCCACCCGGTCGCCGCGCCGCCGACGGCCGGCGGTTTCGCGGTGCCGCGAACCGTTCGCGGCTATATCGCGCGCGCTACCTCGCGGCAGCCGGCTGCTGCGTTCGCAGAGCCGGAAGGCGTCGAGCTCGCCTACGACACAGTCGAATGGACGCCGCCCGAGGGCAGCCGTCTCACGGATGCGCTTTATGAAGAATACGTCCTTCAGTCGATCCGTATTCCAGGCTCTCGGGCGCATCCAACGAAGCTGGTGCAGTCCGCGGCGATGGCCTCGGTCGCGCCGCCCAAGCCCTCCTATCGGCCGCATCTGCCGGCAACTCTCGTCACCGATGGCCTGCTGTCCGACGCCCAGCTCGAAAGCGTCATCTACGCCGGCGAGGCCCATGCGGATTTCCTCGCGGGGTCGTGGACGGTCGATGAGACCTTCGATCTCGTCACCGCCGCGCGCGACGACGCCGAGAGCGCCGTGCGCTTCCGCCGTGGTTGGTTTCTCGGCGATGGCACCGGCGCCGGCAAAGGCCGCCAGGTCGCCGGCATCCTGCTCGACAATTGGCTGAAAGGCCGGCGGCGCGCCGTCTGGATCAGCAAGTCCGACAAGCTGATCGAGGATGCGCAGCGCGATTGGTCGGCGCTCGGCGTGGAGCGGCTACTGGTGACGCCGCTCTCCCGCTTCCGCCAGGGCACGCCGATCCGGCTCGCGGAAGGCATCCTATTTGCAACCTATGCCACGCTACGCACCGACGAGCGCGGCGAGAAGCTTTCGCGCGTCCGGCAGATCGTCGAATGGTTGGGCTCCGATTTCGACGGAGTGATCATTTTCGACGAGTCCCACGCCATGCAGAACGCCGTCGGGGGCAAGAGCGAGCGCGGCGACCAGGCTCCGTCGCAGCAAGGACGCGCGGGCCTAAGACTCCAGCACGCCCTACCGAACGCCCGCATCGTCTACGTATCCGCGACCGGCGCCACCACGGTTCACAACCTCGCTTATGCGCAGCGGCTTGGGCTTTGGGGCGGCGAGGATTTCCCGTTCGCCACGCGCGCCGAGTTCGTCGAGGCGATCGAGGACGGCGGCGTCGCCGCGATGGAGGTGCTGGCGCGCGACTTGAAGGCGCTCGGTCTCTATGCCGCCCGCTCGCTCTCCTACGAAGGCGTCGAGTACGAGCTTGTCGAGCACCAGCTCACGCCGGAGCAGATCCGCATCTACGACGCCTATGCCGGCGCCTTCGCGATCATTCACAACAATCTCGACGCGGCGATGCGCGCCGCGAATATCACCGGCGAAACCGGCACGCTGAATGCGCAAGCGAAGTCGGCCGCGCGCTCTGCTTTCGAATCCGCCAAGCAGCGCTTCTTCGGGCATCTCCTGACCAGCATGAAGACGCCGTCGCTGGTCCGCTCAATCGAGCGCGATCTCGAGGCTGGCCACGCCGCCGTCATCCAACTCGTATCGACCGGCGAGGCGCTGATGGAGCGCCGGCTCGCGGACATCCCGACCGAGGATTGGGGCGACGTCCAGGTCGACATCACGCCGCGCGAGTACGTGCTCGACTATCTCGCCCACTCTTTCCCGGTCCAGCTCTACGAGCCTTTTACTGACTCCGAAGGCAACCTCTCGTCCCGGCCCGTCTATCGCGACGGCCAGCCGGTCGAGAGCCGCGAGGCAGTCGCTCGCCGCGATCGGCTGATCGAGAAGCTCGCTTCCCTCCCGCCCGTACCCGGCGCGCTCGACCAGATCGTTCAGCGCTTCGGCACCGACATGGTCGCCGAGGTCACCGGCCGCTCGCGCCGTGTCATCCGCAAGGGCGACCGGCTGTTGGTCGAGAACCGCGCCGCCTCGGCGAACCTCGCCGAGACCGCCGCCTTCATGGATGACGCCAAGCGCATCCTCGTCTTCAGCGACGCCGGCGGCACCGGCCGTAGCTATCACGCCGAGCTGTCGGCGCGGAATTGCAGGTTGCGCGTCCATTACCTGCTCGAACCCGGCTGGAAGGCGGATGCCGCCATCCAGGGCTTAGGCCGCACGAACCGCACCAACCAGGCGCAGCCGCCGCTGTTTCGGCCGATCGCGACGGACGTGAAGGCGGAGAAGCGCTTTCTCAGCACGATCGCGCGCCGGCTCGACACGCTGGGTGCGATCACGCGCGGCCAGCGCCAGACCGGCGGCCAGGGCTTGTTCAGACCCGAGGACAATCTCGAAAGCCATTACGGACGCGATGCACTGCGCCAGCTCTACATGCTGCTGGTGCGCGGCAAGGTCGAAGGCTGCTCGCTTCAGACCTTCGAGGACGCAACCGGGCTGAAGCTCATGGACGCGAACGGCATCAAGGACGAGTTGCCGCCGATCACCACCTTCTTGAACAGATTGCTGGCGCTGACCATCGACCTGCAGAACGTGCTGTTCACCGCGTTCGAGCAGTTGCTTACGGCTCGTATCGAAGGGGCGATTGCGTCCGGCACATACGATGTCGGTTTGGAGACGCTGCGCGCCGAGAGCTTTATCATCACCGACCGGCGCGTCATCTACACCCATCCCGGCACCGGCGCCGAGACGCGGCTTCTCACCATCACGGAGCGCCGGCGCAACCGCCCCGTCACGCTCGACGACGCGCTCGATCGGCTCTCCGATCCGCGCGCCCTGCTCCTCGTCAACGAGCGCTCCGGCCGTGCCGCCATTCAGGTGCCGGCGCCGAGCCTCATGCTCGACGACGGCGAGATCGAACGGCGCGTGCGGCTGATCCGGCCGATGGAGAACCACAGCCTGCCGCTGAAGGCGATGGCGGAAAGCCACTGGACAGAGGCCGATCGCGAGCGCTTCGCCGCGACGTGGGCCGCAGAGCTCGGCGAAGTGGCCGAGTTCACCGACAGCACCATCCATGTTGTAGCGGGGTTGCTCCTGCCGATCTGGAAGCGGCTGCCGAACGAGTCGACGCGCGTCTACCGGCTTCAGACCGATGCCGGCGAGCGGATCATCGGCCGCAAGGTTTCGCCTGCCTGGGTGGCGACCGCGCTCGCCGCGGACGCGCCCACACTGACACCGGACGCCGCATTCGCCGCGCTGATGGACGGTCGCACGATCCTCGACCTCACCGAAGGCCTTCAGCTCCGCCGCGTCCGTGTCATGGGCGCCGAGCGCATCGAGCTGTCGGGTTTCAACGACACGACGCGCGATCGGCTCAAGACCTACGGGCTCTTCCACGAGATCATCTCGTGGAAGCTGCGCATGTTCGTGCCGACCGACGCTACCGGCGTCGCGGTCCTGGCGCGGGTGCTCGACCGTTATCCCGTCGAGCGCATCGGCGAACGGGAGGCCGCGTGATGCCGCGCGATGCCTCCGAACTGGCGCACCGCCTCGCGCGTGAGGCCGAGGCGGTGTGCCGTCACTATCTCTCCAATGGCCGGCGAGAAGGCCGCTACTGGCTGGTGGGCGATGCACGCAACACACCTGGACGCTCCATGTTCGTTCGATTGAAGGAGTCGCCGAAAGGGCCGGCCGGCAAATGGACCGACGCCGCCACCGGTGAGCATGGCGATCTTCTCGACGTCATTCGCGAGAGCTGTGGACTTCATCGAGTTTCACGATGTCGCCGGTGAAGCCCGCCGCTTCCTTAGCCTGCCACGCATCGAACCGGAGCCTCCGCCGAAACGTCCGCGAGTTCCCGCGCAAAGCGGCTCGCCACAAGCAGCACAGCGACTCTTCGCTATGTCGCAGCCGATGATGCGTACACTCGCAGAGACGTATCTCCGGAATCGCGGCATTACGCCTTTGCACGACGACGGCGCGCTGCGTTTCCATCCGCGCTGCTACTATCGGCCCGACGAGCATTCGCCGACCGAGACCTGGCCGGCGATGATCGCCCGCGTGACCGATCTCGACGGACGGATCACCGGCGCGCACCGGACCTGGCTCGATCCCGACGGCTTCGATCTTGTTCGTCTCGGCAAGGCGCCGATCGACACGCCGCGACGCGCGATGGGGGACCTGCTTGGCAACGCCGTGCGCTTCGGCGTAGCGAGCGACGTGCTCGCCGCCGGCGAAGGCATCGAGACCATGCTGTCGTTGCGCTGCGTGCTGCCAACCCTGCCGATGGCTGCCGCGCTCTCGGCCAATCACCTCGCCGCTCTTCTGCTCCCGCCGACGCTGCGCCGGCTCTATGTCGCGCGCGACAATGATGCGGCCGGCGAGGTGGCCGCGACAGCTCTGACCGAACGCGCCGAAGCAACCGGCGTCGAGACGATCGTATGGATGCCCAGGCGTGGCGATTTCAACGAGGATCTGCGCGCCCTTGGCCTCGATGCACTCCGAGCCGCTTTGCGGGTTCAACTCGTCCCGCAGGACGTCGCCCGCTTCATGCTCCTGGCGACAGCCGAAACGGGGTAACGAGCAGCAGTTCGAGTGTCGTCATGGGCCGGTCGGGCGAGGCCGAAGTGCCGGACAGAGTCCGCGCCCTGGCCTTCTAGAGGGCGATCGGACGGCAACCGGCCCGGCCCGGCAATGGCTGCGCCCGGCTATTTTCCGCCGGCGGCAAAGCCGCCTTTGCATCGCGAAGCAAAATAGCCGGGCTCCGCCATCCTCCGCTGACGCTGCGGCCCTGCGCTGCGCTCCGGGTTCTGGGCCGCGCCGCCCGCCGTCTGGTGATCGCCACGAAGGCCGCGATGGGCGCGGCCGATCCGGCAAAGGGCCTCACCATGACGACCGACCACGACGACACCGAATTCGAACCGCCGCACAGCTCATCCCCGACCGATCACGTCCTCAACGAGCTTCAGCTTTATGGCTACCGCCCCTTCCAGGACGAGCCCGATCCGAGGCCGCTTCCCGAAGGCAATGCCGTGGCCGGCGCCGTCGCAGACATCTTCGACGCCCTGGTCTCGACCCTGAACGACACGCGTCTCGAACCGGACCTCGAGGACTTGCTCTGGTCGACCGTCAACCTCTTCCACCGCGCCACAGGCCGCATCGAACGCGAGCTCGACGACAACGAGCAGGCACAGCACCGCAGCCAACGCGAGCAGAACGGCTCCGAGGTGCGATCGGTCGAGCTCGAGCGATTGACGGCCGAGGGTCTCACACTGACCGAGCGCCGTAACTGCATGGAGCTCTTCCGCGACCAGGCCGCCGAGCGCTTCGAGGTCCACACCGGCACACCCTGGCGTCCGCGCTCGGGATCGCTGGTCAACCATCGCACGCTCACCGCCGCGATGATCGACAGTCGCGATTTCCTGGCTGCCAAGCGCCGCGCCGAAACCGAAGTGATGCTGCCGCCTGGGCCGAAGATCGCGCTCACCGGCGGGCTCGATTTCAACGACCATCGCCTGATCTGGGACCGACTCGACAAGGTCCACGCCAAGCACCCCGACATGGTGCTGTTGCATGGCGGCTCGCCAAAGGGCGCCGAACTCATCGCGGCCAAATGGGCGAGCAACCGCAAGGTGCCGCAGATCGCCTTCAAGCCCGACTGGACGAAGCACGCGAAGGCGGCTCCGTTCAAACGCAACGACGCGATGCTCGTGGTCCTGCCGATCGGCGTCATGCACTTCCCGGGCACGGGCATCCAGGACAATCTCGCCGACAAGGCGAAGAAGCTCGGCATTCCGGTCTGGAAATTCGGCGAGGGCGGCGCGTGAGCGCCCCACCACGGCAACCTGATCCCGCTGCATCGCTCTGCTGCATCGCTCTCGCAAGATGGGCTGCCCTCGGCTATAATTTGGACTGCGCCGTGGTGGTGGTGGAAGGCGCGACCGTCACATCTTTTGTCACGGAGGCTTCCACCATGCTTGTCATCGGACTCATCCTCAGCATGTTCGGCATCGGCCTGTTTTGCGGGCTGATCTTCACGCTCGCCGTCTATGCACTACCTTTCTTCATCGGGCTTAGCGCCGGCATGGCCGCGTTTCACAGCGGCGCGGGCGTCCTGGGCGCGCTGCTTGTTGGCATCGTAACCGGCGCTGTCACACTGGCAATCGGACAGATCGCGTTCGCCATCGTTCGCCCGCCGGTGCTTCGTGCCGTCATCGCCGCCGCTTTCGCCATTCCCGCCGCGATTGCCGGCTACCATGCTGTCCTCGGCCTGTCGCAGATCGGCGTGCCCTCTCTAGTCTGGCGCGAGGTGTTCGCCTGGATTGGCGCGCTCTTCATCGGCGGCACGGCTTGGGCGCGGATGACGGTGTTCGCGGAGCCCCTCCCGTTACGGCCGGGCGGAGCACCGCAGAACAACTCTCAGCCTGTCCTCACTGCCGCGACACGACAGAGTTAGGCCTTCGCCGCCTCTCCAACCGGTGCTCTGGCGATCGGGCGCTGACGGATCACGTGCTGAGATCGCGGAGCAGTAGCTCGCTTCGGAGAAACGCTTCGTCGATGCAGTCGCGATCGATCGGCCACCGATGAATCGCCGTCCGGAGCGTTACTGAGCGGCTATTCCGCGATAAGCAATCCCGCCTTTTCCTGCGCCACGGTTTCTTTCTCTACGCCTGAACCGTCCGACATCTTGTGCGGGATAACCGACATCCGCCACGTCTTCTCCTGAGGATGCTGTTCAGCGCACGGACGCACCTGGCCTCTTGATGGCCTGATCTGGCCGAAGACCGGCTGCGCCTCGATCGCCTGAACCGCAATGCCGGCGGATCGACTTTCTTCCCCTGGGCTGAAGCCCATTCCTCGCGAAACAAGAAAGTCTCACCGCCGACATCCTCCGCTGCGCTCCGGCCCGCGAGCGGGTGCGTCGTCGATCGTCCTCGGCCTGTCGATCGCCATCGAGGCCGCGGTGGTCGCGGGCTCGAAAACAGCAAGGAGAAGTGACATGGCCAATATCGGTTCCTTCAAGAAGGTCGGCAGCGACTTCCAGGGCGAGATCGTCACCCTGAGCGTGCAGGCCAAGGGCGTCCGCATCGTCGCCGAGACCAACCGCTCCAACGACAACGCTCCGAGCCACCGCGTCTACGTGGGTCGGGCCGAGATCGGGGCCGCCTGGTCGAAGCGCTCCGAAGAGGGCCGCGACTACCTCTCGCTCAAGCTCGACGATCCGTCGTTCAACGCGCCGATCTACGCGAACCTGTTCAACGACGAGGACGGCGACGGCTACACCCTCATCTGGTCCCGCCCGCGCAAGAACAACGACTGAGACGTTCCGCCAATGCCCCGTCCGGCTTCGCCGGGCGGGGCTTTCGCGTAGCCAAATAATTTCAGCGTCCGCCTTTCACGAGATGACAGCCATGC
Source organism: uncultured Alphaproteobacteria bacterium (assembly GCA_963755435.1). Lineage (GTDB taxonomy): Bacteria > Pseudomonadota > Alphaproteobacteria > ATCC43930 > CGMCC-115725 > AP-15. Next base: position 50,119 of record CAVWJX010000002.1, on the reverse strand, counting down.
TGAGCGGAAAGCGAATCCTCGTCGCCGAGGACAATGAATGGATTGCCGCCGGACTCGTCGACGCAATCATCGGTTGCGACGGCATTGCACTCGGCCCAGCACAGACCACCACGGCGGCCCTCGCGCTTATCCTTGAGCTTCCCGACGGCGCCATTCTCGACGCCAACCTCCTGGACGGACCGATCACTCCGGTCGCCCGCGCGCTCTGCGACAAGTCAGTCCCGCTGGTGATATTCGCCGGACTGGGCCTCCCCTCGGATCTCCAAAGGTCGCACCCGGACATCGCCGTCATTCTCAAGCCGTCGCCCTATGAGGCCGTCATCCGCGCGATTGCGGCGCATATCCGCGAGCGCTAACGCCACCTCGGTGCGCCTTAGCGCTTCGCTCCCCGGTGGCGCGAATCGGCAGCCGCCCGGCGGCGCACAAACGACCCTACTTGCCGCCCGATTCGGGCCAAAGACGGCGTTGAAGCGCTCAAAGGCGACTATTATAGTCGTTTTCCTGGTTTGCGCAGATCGTCTGTCGGAGGTGATCATGGATGATCACCGGCCGACAAGTTCGGGCGGCGCGAGCCTTGCTGAATTGGAAGCAGGAAATGCTCGCCGAGAAAGCCCTCGTGGCGCTGACCGCGCTTAAACGCCTGGAGTCCGAACGCGGCCTCCCGGTGCACGAGGGTACGCGCGATCAGGTCCGCCGCGCGCTGGAAGGCGCAGGCGTCCTGTTCGTCGAATCCGACCGGGGTCGCGGTGTCATGCTCCTCAACGAGCCGCCCGCCGCTCCTGCGCGGCGAGCATCACGCGTTCGAACCTGAACGCTGCTACGCTCGCGGAGCATGAACACCGACCGACCTTGATGGATTCGCGCTTGATGCATACGCCACCGCTCGATCCCCTTGTCGCGGACGCGGCGCCAACTGACGGCATCCTCACGGGCTATGACGAGCAGCACCTCGTCACCTATCTACGCCTGTTGGACGCCGCCGAGGATGGCGCCGACTGGCAGGAAGTCGCGAAGCTGGTGTTGCACATCGATCCAGCATCCGAGCCGGCCAGGGCGCGGCGCGCCTGGGAAACTCATCTGGCGCGCGCCCGCTGGATGACGGAGCACGGCTACCGCCATCTCCTGCGCGGTGGCGCTCCCCACTGAATTTGGTTCCTTGCCGCGGCGGCAACGCCCGTTGCAGGTCCAAGCGGTAGCGATTCCGCTTCTCTCAGCCGAATCTTCCCAGAGACGCCGGGGAGCGTGTCGATCGGAGGAGTGATCGCTTATGCCTCGTGCCGAATGGCGTTCAAAGGCAGCTTATGACGACCTGCGGTCCCTGGACGCGCCCGGTTTCGCCTGGCAGTTCCTAAACCGAAACCTCGACTTCGAGCGCGACTGGAAGAGGCTCGAGAGTGTGAGCGAACACCGCCCCCTTGCCGCTATCGAGCTCGATCGCTTCGCCGAGCGCTGGGGGGTACGATTTCAGGGCGGGCGAACCCAGCCAGGTTCTTCAGCCCCTCTGGACGGCGGCGAGCCTGCCAAGCGTGATCCCGATAAGTTCTCTCCCGCTTGGTCTCGCAGGTTCAGACCGCAAACATAACGCCGTCTCACTCGGCCCGGCGCTTACCGAGGACGGACCCGCGCGGTTGATCCAGCGGTGCGGCGCGGTGTTCCGCCTGCACTTCATTGAAGCGCCCAGCGAGCACACCCCCTGCGTTGTTCTGCCGCTCGATGAGCTTTTCGACGTCCGTGCCGTGGCGGCGATCCGCCTGTGGCGCGGCCTGACCGGACGCTCTCCGGGCCGAAATCCAGCAGAATTGCCGCCTGCGCGCCGCGAGCGCCTCATCCTGGCGCTGCGCGCGCTCGACGGCCGGCTCGAAAGGGCGAGCTATCGCGACATCGCCGAGGCGCTCTTTGGCAGCAGTCGGATGCCGGACCGCGGCTGGAAGACCCATGACATTCGTGATCGGACCGTGCGCCTCGCGCGCCTCGGCTTCTTGTTGATGCAGGGGGGCTATCGCCGCCTGCTGCTCTATCCCTATCGGGGGAGAACCTAGAGGGCGTTGTGAGCCAAACCGGCATTGCGTCGCTGAGCAGGGCGGACCTGATCGAACGTCTCCGACCCACGCCGGTCGCCGGGCCAGCGAACGTGTAATCCTGAAAACTGACATTCATCGGCGCAGGTTGACGGCGGCTGCGCGACCATATCGGTCATAGCGGCCCAAGAACGCATCCGCCCATACCGGACATCGCGCCTAAGTGCCTATGACGCTCGCATGGCGAGGAACGATTCGGTTAAGCACGGCGTGATTCTCCACGACCAGCCTGCGCAAATTATCCAGAAGCTGGGCTTCGACTTCGGCCTGCGAGTCCCGCCAAATCTCCGCGAGCATGGGAGCAATGGTCCATGCCTCCCAAGGTAACGCGGGACGACCTGCGACTCGACCGAAGGGACCGTCAGATTCAGGAAGAATGTACTCTCGGGGCATAGCCTCGACCGCCGACACGCCGCGCTTACTGGTCAGCATCGCGGGTCCAACCGAGAACCAGCATTTCATCTCCGCGGCCCGCGCAATCTGTCTGGCGCTGCCAAGATACCAGTGAAGGATGAAAGCACCCGCGCCGGGCTCATCGGAAAGTCGATCAAGAATCCGGCCAGTCGCGCCGCGGCTATGAAGCGTGATGATTTTGCCTCCCGTCTGAGCGCAGAGCTTTAATATATCTGAGAGAATGGCGGCTTGACGGTCGATGGTAGCGCGGTGATCCGACGAGGCATCGAGACCGACCTCGCCGACATAGGGGGTGCGGGGAAGCAGCTTTTTAAATAGCGGCAGCTCATGCTCGCGCGCGACAGCGATCTCCGGGTGCAGCCCGAGCGCCGTTCTTATCCGCCCGCCATCGGGCACGAGCGCCGCCGTGCCCTCGAACGCGCTTGGCACCGTTGTGACCGAGAGCACATAAATCCGGCGCTGGACGCATTGAGCCACTATGTCATGCGGCTCCGGATACAGATCGAGATGGCAGTGAAAATCAATCACGGCCAAGTCACGGTGTCTAAGTAGGCGCGCAATTCTTCAACGCCGCGGCGGACCGTATCGACGAGCGCCGTGTGCTGCGCGGGATCATTCGGCAACGGCCCTGCCTCTGCCGCCCAACGCGCGACATTGCGGGTTTTGAGCTGTGCGACCGCGAGCCTTGCCGCCTGCACGTCATCGTTATCCGCGGCCTTTTTGAGGTCCTGCGCATGATAAGGTGTTTCGTCCTTCAATCCCGCTGCATGGAATGCGGCGCGCCGGATCAGACACGGGACGCAGACACCGCATTGCTGATTTAATCGCTTTCCCTTTCCGCAAGAGTAGGAGAGATGCGCCAGCTTCGCGATGTCCGGGTGCTGGCATTGCGCCAGCATTTCGCCTTTCGTCTTTGCCGCATAGGGATTTACCAGTGTGACACCGAGGCCGACGGCATTAAGAACCTTCTGGAGGGAGCTGACAAAATGCGGATGCGTCGTGCGGGTGCTGAGCGAGCCCACGCGGCGGCGCGTCAGGGGCGGATTGATCGAGATCAGACCGTTCTCCGGTACAATCAGCTCGCCGCCGAGGCTTGAGGCGGCAAGCGCGCCGTAAGCGAAGAAAAGCAGAGAGCGCGCCCGCGACGAAGGCTCGTAAGGCTCGCGGCCCCTCTCGATGACGCGGCCCTCGAACCGGTGATTGTCCAGACCGAGCCTGCCGGCAAGATACGCCTGCACCGGGCCTTCTTTCGGCGAAGCCTGACTGATGATGAAGGGGTGCCTTTTGGCCGCGACGAGATTCATCGCGCCGATAAGGCTATCGAGACCGCCCGAGAAGAGACAGACGCAGTCGCGGTCGTTCAGCTTTGGCGCGAAGACAGGCGGCGTGTGACCGCCGGTGTGAAACCGCAAATACCAGATATCACCCGATAGGAAGCGGAGCGTTTGCGCAAGCGGCTGCGCCTGAGCCGTCCAAGGGTTGGGATCAACCAGTTCAACGTCAAGGGCGATGGTCCTCGTCCAAGCGTCCGAGGACTCGGAGCGCAGGACGAACCTGTCGGCTGCGAATACCGCGAGAGCAACCGAGAGAAAATCCCACGCGCGAACGGACGGCGGTTGCGCCAGCTTCGTCGCGATATGGGGAAGCGCATGGCCCAAGCCGGGAAGCTGCGGCCCGCCCATGTTGTACAGTGCCACGCCGAGATCGCCGCGCGCTTGCGCCGCCGTAGCGCGCGCGACGCTCGGCGTAGCCAGTATCCGGGGCGTTACCAAGCAGACATCTCCGCTTCGACGGCCTGCACAAGCCGCGAAACGAGATTGGTCATGGCATCGGGAGTCAGGACGTTGCCGGCTGCTTGCAGTATCGGGGTGCCGACAACATCCGTAACTTCGCGGATTAGCGAGCGCAGATCAGCTTCGCGTTGCGCGGCAGCGACGGGCGACGGCGCCGCGGCCAGCGACTTGCCGCCATCGCCCGCGACCTGCACGAAGACCAGCTCGCCGACAAAAGTGAGTGTTGCGATACGTACCGAATTTCCATCCAGCGCCGCCGGAGCGAAAGTATCGACGCCAGATAGCGCGGTTGCCAGCGCCTCACCGATGGCGAGCCTTGCGACATCTTCATCGAGAATGCCGGGAGGGCAGAAGGCATCAACGATACGGTCGATGGCGACATTGATGCTGAGACCGGCCAGCGTGCGGACATCGAACGCACCGGCAACGGGAGCAAGACCGGCACCGGCGCGGGCGACACCGGCGAGGGCCGCGCCGCCTGTGCGGGCGGCGCGCGCGACGCGCGCCGTACCGGCGCGGGAGCCTCCCATAGAGGTGCGCGCCCAGTGTCCAAGCGCCGTTCGCGCTTCACCCCGATCTCCGGAAGCGGCGAAGCGGCCAAGGCGCGTGCGAAAACCTGAATACCGCGCGCGGGGGGCAAGGTCTGCCGGCTGCGGTTGCGGTGGCGCCGGTTGCGGAGCCGGTGGCGCGGGCGGAGGGGCCTGCCCGTCCGGCGGTTGCTGCGCCGGGTCCGGATTCGCGTCAGGCGCTGGTGGCGGGGGAGCCGGGTCCTGATCGGCCCATGGCGGAACGAACGGACGTTGCGGCGGCGCGTCGGGTTTGGATTTCGAGGTGCCCATCAGTTTTTGCCCGCAATGAGTCCGGCCTGTTTCAGGAGATAGGCAATCCCTTTATCCATCTGGCCGGTCTGAAGCCCGCCGAGAAACGCCTTCAGCTCAGTGGCCGCGTCGGGAGAAGCCTTCGCCAAAATCACGGCGCCATGCACGCCCGGCACAGCCGTTGACCAGTCGGCGGGCCGCATGGCCTCGATGAGATGAGACATGGAGGCACGCCGGTCGGACGCTGACAAATCTTCAACGACCTTTTTCCCGACCGGAGAATTGATGCTGTCCACTTTCAGCAACGCTTCCACGGCGATGCGCGCGGACTCGCTGAGTTCCGAGCGTGAACGCGCCGGAGCCATCACGTCGCGGCTGAGGAAAACGGCGGGACGCAGTTTGGCGGCATCGTCAAAGACGGGCTCCATCGCACGCCATTTTTCGATGAAGTCCGCGTGGGCCGTCCATTCGGGCGGCAGATCGGGCGCCTTTGCGCCTTTCTTTGCGGGCGCCAGGTGTTTCTCGGCGTCTTCGCCCTCCATCACCATGCGGTACAGGGCGAGCGCCGCCGGGCCGTCGGTGCAGCGCTCGAAGACAGCCAGCTTCGCCAGTGTCGCCAGGTCGATGTTCATTTGCCGCTTGGCGGCGAGCATGCGGCGGAGAAACACAGCATTCAGCAGCCGTTTGACGATGCGCGGATTGCCCTGGACTTCGGGTGCCCACGCCAGAATCGGCGCGAGCACATCGGCGATGGCTAGATTGTCGAGCAGCTCCGCCGGCTCGCACGCGAGCTTGGCGACGGCATCCTTGTCGAAGGTCTTGCCCTGCCATCCGAATTGCAGCGCAGCCAGCAGGTGCGCCTGGACCGCGGCGAGCTTATCGGGCGCCGCCAAGCCGACGAAAAGGGAATACATATAGGCGCGCAAATCCTCGGTTCCGACCTGCGGTACGCGCAGGGGCACTTGAATAACCTTGTCCAGATAATCGCGGACGTGCGCGGCGTTGGGATCGTTGAAATGCTTGGCGACGGAGTGCCGGATCATGTCCTCGTCGGCGGCGATGATGAATGCGGTCCGCGGCATGAAGAGGAAAAGACGGATCGCCTCCAGCGTGCCGATGGCTACGTCCGGCAGGCAGCGGTCCAGATTGTCGATGAACAGGACGAGCGAGGTATTGAGGCCGACAAGCAGTTCGCCGAACTCGCGTCGGAACGCTTCGATCTCCTGCGGTGGGGTTTTCTTCTCCGCCGGCTTGATGAGGCCCGACAATTCTTTCTTGGCGTCGGTGACATCTTTCTTGAGTTCGCCGTAATCCTCGCCCGTTCCGGTGCCGGACAGCATCGACGACAACGCGCCACCCGCGCGGGTGAGCAGCCCCGGCGGGATGCCGAGCGCCATGCCGATGCCGAAATCGGCGATAAGGCCGAGGCCGCGGAAATAATTGACCCGGCTCGCGAAGTCCTTCGCCTTGTCGATGAATGTCTGCTTGTCTTCCGCGAGGGCGAGAAGCTTGCGGGAGACGACCTCCATCAACGCGGCACGGGCGTCATCGAAGCCTTGGTACATCCACGCGTCAAACCGCACGACAATCGGCGCATTCTCGCCGTCTTTGGGCAGTTGGCGCTCAACGAGCTGAAGCACGGTCGATTTTCCCGTGCCCCAGCTTCCGAAAACACCGACCGAGATCGGCAGGAGCGCGGCGTTGGTGGCGAGCGCCGCAATCTGGTCCGCCACTTCGGTGAAATTCAAGAAATCGTATTCGCTTTCGCTGTCGCGCCACATTAATCGCCTGCTTTTGTACGGTGTGCCCGGCTGGGGAACCCCAACATCATGTCCGCATTCCGGCGTCGGGAACGCTACCACAGCTAGGGGGTAAATCCCACAACTGCGCTATTTATGGGAATTCCGGAAAACCGGCATTAGCGGTCGCGGTCGAAATCTCTGTCCCGGCGCCGTCGCGGTGAGCGGTACGGCGGCGGGTCGTCGCCCGCGTGATCGCGATCGGATCGGCGAGCCCCGGCGTCGCGGTCCGGTTTCTCCTCGCGCTCGCGCATCCTTTTGCGACGCTGGACTTTGATCTCCGCCTCGGGCGCCGGGTCCTGCGCTGCATCGCCCGACACCTCGTTCCAGTCCCCCCGATCCGGCGGCACGGTCAAATTTCGCTTCCAGGTCGATGGGCTTTTTGGCTGCGGTGTTGAATTCATCGCGATGCGTCGGGGTAGCTGACCGGCACACGCCGCTTAAGTGTCCACAAACGGAGAACAGCGGCTATATTCGCTTTATTGTGAGAAGCCGCCATTCCGCTTTCGGCCCAATCGCGGTCGCCGGGCGAACGCTCGCTTGTCTTTCCAATCGCCGCAAACCGGGCCAGCCGAAAGCCACTCACATCGGCCATTTAGTTTCCGGCCACAGGTTCGATCACACCACAGTCTAGTCATGATCGAGGGGTGGCGATCTCGCCACCCCGCGAGATCGCCATCCCCCGCGGCCCTCCATCTCCGCCACCGTGATCCGTAACAGCCGCCGTCATTCGACGGCCGCCGACACGATCACGGAGCTATCCCATGTCAACCAACATCGCAGGCTTGCCGCCGCGCTACCTGCGCACGCCTGAAGCCGCTCGCTTCGTGGGCCTCTCCATCCGCACGCTCGAAAAGCACCGCATCTACGGCACCGGCCCGCGCTACGCGAAGCTGGGCGGCCGCGTCGTCTACCGCCTCGAAGATCTTCAAGCGTGGGTCGATTCGGCCGTCAAGGCGTCGACATCGGACCCAGGTAAGGCCGTCGTTCTACCCGCTCGGCGCCACACGCCGGCCGAGCTTGAGCAAGCCCGCCAGCCGCGCCGCTGAACCTCTCCGATGTCGGCGCGCCACCGCACACGATCCGAACGCGAGCAGCTCGAACTGTTCCGCGCGCTGCCCGGCGATCTCGCGCCGCGCGATGCGCAGGATTTGATGGCGTACCCGTTCTTCAGCCTCGCCAAAACGCATCGCATCACGCCGATCGACTACCGGATGAACGACATCGCCATCCGCGTCGAAGCGGTGCCCGAGCACGGCATGGCCACCATCTGGGATGCGGATGTTCTGATCTGGGCCGCCAGCCAGATCGTCGAGGCCCGTGACGCCGGCCTGCGCACTTCGCGCCTCATGGCCGCCACGCCCTACGAGATACTCACCTTCATCGGCCGCGGCGTCAGCGCGCGCGACTACCATCGGCTGAAGGCGGCGCTCGATCGCCTGCAATCCACCACCGTCGCGACCTCGCTGCGCCAGACCAGCGAGCGGCGCATGCACCGCTTCTCCTGGATCAACGAATGGACCGAGCGCGCTGACGCGCATGGACGTGCCGACGGCATCGATCTCATCGTGCCGGACTGGTTCTATCGCGCCGTCCTCGACGATGCGCTCGTCCTCACCATCGATCGCGAATACTTCGCGCTGACCGGCGGCCTCGAGCGCTGGCTTTATCGCATCGTCCGCAAGCACGCGGGCAGACAGCGAGCAGGTTGGCGGTTCGACTTCCGGCACCTGTATGCCAAATCGGCGAGCCTTTCGCCGTTCAAGCGCTTCGCCTTCGAACTGCGCGATATCGCACGCCGACAGCCGCTCCCAGGCTATCGCGTCGTCGTCGAGCGCGACCGCGTCGGACGCGAGTTGTTGGCCTTCACCCGGGGCAGCTTATCCACAGGCGCTTGTGGACAGCCTGTTGATGGCGTCGTGCCTTCAGGAATCCCGGAGCGCGTGCCATCGGGAACCGGCATCGCGTGCCATCAGGAACCCGAAGCGGCATTTTCCGATGGAAATTCCGACACTTGCGAGCCGCCTAACTTAGAATCTAACCAAGAAGAATCTAACCCTTCTGATGTTGGACGCGACGCCGATCGGTGGAAAACCGCCGACAGGAGCAGGCGATGATCGTCGCGCTGCTCAACCAGAAAGGCGGCGTCGGCAAGACGACGCTCGCGCTGCATCTCGCCGGCCAATGGGCCCGGCAAGGAAAGCGGATCACGCTCATCGACGCCGATCCGCAAGGCTCGGCCCTCGATTGGTCCGAGCAGCGTGCGCGCCGCTGTTTCGACCGCCTGTTCGGCGTCATCGGCCTGGCGCGCGACACGCTGCATCGCGAGGCGCCCGAGCTCGCCCGACATTCCGATCACGTCGTCATCGACGGCCCACCGCGCGTCGCCGCGTTGCTGCGCTCGGCGCTCCTCGCCGCCGACCTCGCGCTGATTCCGGCGCAGCCGTCACCATTCGACGGCTGGGCGTCCGCCGAGATGCTGGCGCTGATCGCCGAAGCACGCGTCTTCCGCCCGGCACTCCGCGCGCGCTTTGTCCTCAACCGCTGTCCGGCGCGTACTGTCATCGCCCGCGAAACGGCTGAGAGCCTGGCCGAACACGATCCGCCGGCGCTCGCGGCGCGGATCGGCCAGCGCATCATCTTCGCCGAGGCGGCGCAGACCGGTCAGCTCGTGTTCGAACGCGACGACGGCAGCCTCGCCACACGCGAGATCGCAACACTGGCGTCGGAAATCGAAAGGCTGGCGCCATGACCACGCGCGACCGCAACAGCGGCTTCGCAGCGCGGCCGCGCGATGCCGAGAGCTGGATCAGGAGCCCCGATCCATCCTCGTCGGCCAGCGTCGCCGCAGACCTCTACACCGCCCGGCTCACTGTCGACATCACGCCGGCGCTCCGCGGACGCATCAAGATCGCCGCCTTCCAGCGCGGCATCACCGTCGCCGACATGCTGCGTGACCTGCTCGCGCGCGAATATCCCGACACCAATGGAGATCGCCCGTGAGAGCCGATCCCAACACGGGGCGCGCGCTGCGCCCTGACGCCGGACCGCTGCACACCGACGTAGAACTGACCTGGCTCGAGGGGCGCATCGAGCACTGGATCCGCTTCGGCCATGACTGCGGCGAGACGATCCTCGATCGCCGCCGCCGCATCCTGCACTTCGCATCGGACAGCGTCTTCGCATTCGTCCGATGGGCGTCCAACGACTTCGGCACGATCGTCTCGCGCATCGACATCGTGCGCGCGATCGACCGCGGCGAATCCTATCAGACGCTGCCCTTCGTCCGTCCGGGCGGCGAGATTCTGCTGCGGATCAGCGGCTGGCCCAAGGTCGAGCGCGTGCTGCAGGCGATCGATGCCGTCGAGGCACTTGGCATCGATGCTGCCGACGCCGCCCCCGATCATTGGCGGCATCTCCACAACCGCCTTATCGCCGGCGAGCCGCCGCGGCCCTACGGCCGCGAGCAGCACCAAGCCTGGTTGCTGCGCCGGAGGCTTGCGCCGTGACCCGCTTCGGCTTCGTCATCACCACCTATGCCACGGTGCTGTTCGTCGCACTGACGAGCGTGTTCCATCCCGCGCCGAAGCTGCTGTGGAACGCCAGCGCCAGCGTGCCGATCGGGCTCTACGCCTTGCGGCGCGCGCTTCCGCTCCATGTCGGCGAACTCGTCGTAGTCACGCCGCCCCAATCACTCGCGCAATTCTTCGCGTCGCGCCATTACTTGCCGCTCGGCGTGCCACTGGTGAAACACGTCCTCGCGCTTCCCGGCCAAACCGTCTGCCGCACCGGGCGAGCCATCACCGTGGATGGCATCACCGTGGGCGAGGCACTCGAACGCGATCGCTTCGGCCGCGCTCTGCCCGACTGGCAGGGCTGCCGCGCGCTCACGTCTGGCGAAGTCTTCGTCATGAACACCGTGCCGGCCGACTCCCTCGACGGTCGGTATTTCGGGCCACTGCCACTCACCACCATCGTCGGCCGGGCCGTTCCGATCTGGACGCGCGAGGAGAACTGACCATGCCTCGACCATCCTCACAATCGGCGGACATCCAGTCCTTCGGGGCTTGCGTCCCTTCCTCCTTCCCGGCGATCGCTGCGCATCCCGCGCGCCGTTCCGGCTCACATCACGCACGCCGCTTTCGCGGCCGTCGGCATGTGGTGGTCATGGTGGTGCTGTTCGCCGCGTGCGGAATCGCCAACGCGCAGCCCGTAGCGGCCGCGCAATCGACCGTGCCATCGAAGAGTGATCGGATCGAGCGTTTCGTCGCGGAAGCCGCGCTGCGTTTCGGCATTCCAGCGTCCTGGATCAACGCCATCCTGCAGGCCGAAAGTCGCGGTGACGTGCGCGCCGTGTCACCAAAGGGGGCGATGGGGCTGATGCAGATCATGCCGCAGACGTGGGCCGATCTGCAGTCGCGCTACGGCCTTGGCGCCGACCCCTTTGATCCGCACGACAACATTCTCGCGGGCGCGGGGTATCTTCGCGAGCTGCACGATCGCTACGGCGCGGCCGGCTTCCTCGCTGCCTATAATGCCGGCCCTGGACGCTACGAGGACTACCTTGCGAGCGGCCGTCCACTGCCGGTGGAGACGCAAGCCTACGTCGCCGCGCTCGCACCGTTGCTGCGCGACGATGGGTCGGCGCCGGCCAACGTCATCACCGCCATCATCCGGTCCTGGACCAGTTCGCCGTTGTTTCCGATGCGCGCGAACGACGGCTCAAGCGCAAGCGCAGTGTCGTCCGGTGACATCGGCAAACGTCGGTCCATGCCAATGCCGGCGACGGATTGGACGGGCCTTGCGCCACAATCCGTAGGGCTGTTTGCGCCCTTGTCGGCGCATGAGCCCAGGCTATGAGCTGCTTTCGGTCTCATCGGTGTCTGGCGGGCTATGGGATAGGTTTGGGTGGGCGCGCAGGGGAGCGGAGGCGACCAACCCACGGACTGGCGGCGTAATCGGGCTTGCGCATGAGCGAGCATCGTCGAGGCCCGCGGTGCGGCAGAGTGATGGCCCTCCACCACGCCGCAGAGGACGTCCTCCGATGAAGCTCGACGCCGCTTTCGATACCGCCGCCGCAACGACCGCGATCTGCATCGTCAACAGCCGCGACGGCGCCGTCGTGCTCGAGACCAGCGTGCCGACCGATCCGGACGACCTCTATCGCGTGCTGGAACCGTACCTGCCGCGGCTGCAGCGGGTCGGCCTCGAAGCCGGCGCCTGGTCGCCGTGGCTCTATCGCGAACTGGTCGCGCGCGGCGTGCCGATGGTGCTGCTGGAGACCCGCCACGCCGCCGCGGCGCTGAAGGCGCAGCGCAACAAGACCGACAAGAACGACGCCCGCGGGCTGGCGCAGCTGGTACGCTCGGGCTGGTTCAAGACCGTGCATGTGAAGAGCGAAGAAAGCCACCGGGTAAAGCTGTTGCTGGCGCACCGGCGGACCTTGAAACGCAAGCTGCTCGACATCGAAAACGAGGTCCGGCATTCGATGAAGGCGTTCGGCTTCATGCTCGGCCGGCGGGTGCAGCGCGCCTCGTTCATGCAGCGGGTGCGCGACGTGGTGGCGGGCGATCCGCTGATCGCCGGCGTCACCGAATGCATGCTGCGGGCCTGGCTGGCGCTATGGACCGAGTACAAGCGGCTGCACACGCTGCTGGTCCAGGTCGCCGGCCGTGACGAGCTCTGCCGGCGATATATGGGCATTCCCGGCGTCGGTCCGGTGACGGCGCTGACGGTCAAGGCCGGCATCGATGATCCGAGCCGGTTCCGCAAATCGAAGACCGTCGGCGCGCATTTCGGCCTGACGCCGAGACGCGAGCAGTCCGGCACGTCGGTCGATCGCGACGGCCACATCTCGCGGTGCGGCGACGGTGACGTGAGGACCGCGCTCTACGAGGCATCGAGCGCGATGCTGACGCGCTCCCGCAAGTGGTCGACGCTCAAATCCTGGGGCGTCCGCGTGGCAGCCAAGCGCGGCCACAAGCGCGCCGTCGTCGCGGTCGCACGCAAGCTCGCCGTGATCATGCATCGCATGTGGCGCGACGGGACCGAGTTCCGGTTTTCGGCAGCCGGTCAGCAGCCGTTTGATCCGGTTACTGGCGAAGTGATGGAGACGAACGCGGCATAGCGGCAGCGCGCGGAGAGCAGCTCGAACGACGGACCGATGACGGAGGACCGACATGAGTTCCGCCCTGCGGCGGAAGGGAACTGATGGATCGATGCGGAAGCGGAGAGCACGATCTCTTGCCGGCGACGACGCCTTCACGAAGGCCGAGAGCGCGCCTGACTGCCGGTGTGGCCCCGCTATCCCGACGCAGACATGTGCCCCCGCAAGGCACGCGGGATCGAGCACGAACGACTGCAGGGACCATCAGCCCCCGATCCTCGCAGCCTGGCGGACGCGGTCGCATTCCCTCGCAGGTTCGGATAGGTCTAGCATCAGGAGAAAATCATGGCCGGGAAGAGGGCTGAGAGACGCCCGATTACGACGGCAAGATAAAAGCGCCGACCGTTGTCGGGCGCATGTGGTTGGTTGCATTGGATATTTCGGCACACAGGTGCACCGGGCTTGCTGGCGCCTTTGCCTCAAAGATCAACGATTTCAACAATCTGAGCGCCATCGCAGTGACCTGCCAAGGTCCGTTTGGTCATGACGACGCGCGACGACGACCTTCATATCCGGCCCGGCCGCATCCGCCACGGCAACCAGGACGCCAGGCGTCTCAAGACCTTTGTCGGCGAGGTCATGCGCGCCGCGAAGAAGGCAGGTCATCGCGGCAAAGGTTTCGGACGGAGCGCAAACTCCGCGGGGCGCTCGACATTCGGGCGTGGGAGGCGGGCAGCCATGTCTCTGTCGACGCGGACCCGCGGCCGCCGCGTCGTCGTCATGACAAGGATCGTCCGGCACAAGGGATCGAAATTCCGCTCGGCGCCGCTCTCGAAGCACGTCACCTATCTGAAGCGCGAAGGCGTCACCCGTGACGGCGCCGACGCGAGGATGTTCGACGTCCGATCGGATGACGCAGACACCCGAGCGTTCGCGGAGCGGTGCGAAGAAGATCGGCACCATTTCCGGTTCACGATATCGCCCGAAGACGCGACAAGCATGGCCGATCTTCGCGCCTTCACTCGGGAGCTGATGGCCGACGCCGAGCGCGATCTTGGCACGAAACTCGATTGGGTCGCCGTCGATCACTGGAACACGGACAATCCGCATATTCATGTTCTGGTGCGAGGCCGCTCAGACGACGGTGCTGACCTCGTTATCAGCCGCGATTACATCAGCCGTGGCTTCCGTGATCGCGCCGCGGAACGCGTTACGCTTGAGCTCGGTCCCCGCAGCGAACAAGAGATCCGCAGCGGCCTCGAGCGCGAGGTGGAGTCGGAGCGCTGGACGAGCCTCGACCGTGCATTGCGCGACATCGCGGACGCCTATGGCGGCGTCGCGGACTTGAGGCCCGGAGCGGACGCCCAAGATCCGGAGCTCCGCCGGCTGTTGCTCGGCCGCGCGGCCAAGCTGGAACGCCTTGGCTTGGCCGATCCGGTAGGTCCTGCGTGCTGGACGCTGAAGCCCGGGCTCGAGCCGACGCTGCGTCAGCTCGGCATCCGGGGCGACATCATCAAGACCATGCACCAGGCCATGAGCGCCGGTGGACACGAACCGGACGTCAGCACCTTCGCGCTGCACGGCGACGAGCCGTCCGAGCCGGTGCTGGGCAAACTGGTCAAGCGCGGTCTCGACGACGAGCTCAAGGGCACCGCCTACGCGATCATCGCCGGCATAGATGGCCGCACCCATCACCTGAAGTTCTCCGACCTCGAGATGACCGGCGATGCGCCCACCGGTGCGATCGTCGAGGCACGTGTCTACGACGATGCGAACGGACGACGTCGCCTGTCGCTCGCGACGCGCTCCGATCTGTCGATCGAGGCGCAGGTATCGGCGTCCGGCGCGACCTGGCTCGACCGCCAGCTCCTCGCCAAGGACCCGCCGCTGAGCGGTGGCGGCTTCGGCGCCGAGGTGCGCGACGCCATGGAGGCCCGTATCGATCATCTTGCCGAGGAAGGGCTGGCACGGCGGCAAGGACAGCGTGTTGTCTTCGCGCGCGATCTGCTCGCCACACTCCGACGGCGGGAGCTGGAAGACGCTGCGGCGAAGCTATCGGCCGAGACGGGTCTCGCCTATCAGCCTGCAGCCGAAGGCGAGCACGTTTCCGGCGTTTATCGGCAGCGGGTGACGCTCGCCTCCGGCCGCTTCGCGATGATCGATGACGGACTCGGGTTCCAGCTCGTGCCATGGCGGCCAGCGCTTGAGAAAGAGCTCGGCCGCGAGGTTCGCGGGGTCATGGCGCTCGGCGGGAATGTGGAGTGGAGCCTCGGCCAGAAGCGGGGGCTCGGACTATGAACGTCGAGACGGCTGTCCGATTGATGCGCCGACGTATCCCCATTCACGACGCCTCGCAGTTCGCGCTTGCGTCTCTCTTTCGCGTCACGGCTCAACTGGTTTCGCCATGAACGCGACCAAAATTCTCTGGGGTCAGATCCTTCTTGTCTGCGCTGTCGTCGTCCTCTTCCTCTGGACGGCGACGGAGTGGACCGCCTGGCAGCTCGCCTTCCAGCCGCGGCTCGGTCAGCCTTGGTTCACCTTGTTCGGCTGGCCGATCTACCAGCCGCCAGCCTTCTTCTGGTGGTGGTTCGCTTATGACGCCTATGCCCACGACATCTTCGTCACCGGAGGCTTCATCGCGGGGACCGGTGGCGTAGCGGCCTTCGTCGTCGCGATCGCGATGTCGGTTTGGCGTGCCCGTGAAGTGAAGAAGGTCACGACCTATGGCTCCGCGCGCTGGGCCGAGGCGCGGGAAATTCGCAAGGCCGGACTTCTTCATCCCGACGGTGTACTGCTTGGCCGCTGGCGCGGCGCCTATCTCCGCCATCATGGTCCGGAGCATGTGCTGTGCTTCGCCCCGACGCGTTCGGGCAAAGGCGTCGGTCTGGTGGTGCCGACGCTGCTCACTTGGCCCGGTTCAGCGATCGTCCACGACATCAAAGGCGAGAATTGGGGTTTGACGGCCGGCTGGCGCGCACGGTTTGGTCGCGCGCTGCTGTTCGATCCGACAAACATTCAGAGCGCCGCCTACAATCCGTTGCTCGAGGTGCGTCGCGGCGAATGGGAAGTCCGCGACGTCCAGAACATCGCGGACGTGCTCGTCGATCCCGAAGGCGCTCTGGAAAAGCGGAACCACTGGGAGAAGACCAGCCACGCGCTGCTCGTCGGCACGATCCTGCACGTCCTCTATGCCGAGACCGACAAGACGCTCGCCGGCGTTGCCAACTTCCTCTCCGACCCGAAGCGCCCGATCGAGACGACGTTGCGCGCCATGATGACGACGCCGCATCTGGGTCAGAAGGGCGTGCATCCCGTCGTCGCCAGCGCAGCACGCGAGCTGTTGAACAAGAGTGAGAACGAACGATCGGGCGTCCTGTCGACGGCCATGTCGTTTCTCGGGCTCTATCGCGATCCGGTCGTTGCCGCCGTCACGCGGCGCTGCGATTGGCGGATCCGCGACCTCGTCGAGGCCGAAAGCCCGACGACGCTCTATCTCGTCGTTCCGCCGTCCGACATCAGCCGGACCAAACCGCTCGTGAGGCTGATCCTCAACCAGATCGGGCGGCGCCTGACGGAAGAGCTGGACTCGAAGCGCCGCCGGCATCGGCTGCTGCTCATGCTCGACGAGTTCCCGGCGCTCGGCCGCCTCGATTTCTTCGAGTCGGCTTTGGCTTTCATGGCTGGCTACGGGCTGAAGAGCTTTCTCATCGCCCAAAGCCTGAACCAGATCGAGAAGGCCTACGGGCAGAACAATTCGATCCTCGACAATTGTCATGTGCGGGTGAGCTTCGCGACCAATGACGAACGAACCGCCAAGCGCGTGTCCGATGCGCTCGGCACCGCGACCGAGCTGCGGGCGATGAAGAACTATGCCGGCAGCCGGTTGAGCCCATGGCTCGGTCATTTGATGATTTCCCGACAGGAGACGGCGCGGCCGCTCCTGACCGCGGGCGAAGTGATGCAGCTTCCGCCCGATGACGAGCTGGTTCTGGTGTCCGGTTGCGCCCCGATCCGGGCGAAGAAGGCGCGCTATTTCGAGGACCCCGAGATGCAGGCGCGTATTCTTCCGCCGCCGGCGGTGGCCAGACACAAATCGCCGCCGACCGAACAGGATTATCCGATCCCGCACGAAGGTGATTGGACCGGGCAGGTCGTCGAGACGCCATCCGACTCCTCCACTGAGGACCCCGCCAATGCCGGCATTCGGCGTGAACCCGAGTTGCCGGAACACGAGGAAATCGTGCCAGAGCCGAAGAAGCCGGTTCACGAGTTCGATGCCATGGATGACGAACCAGACGACGAGGTTCAGCGCCAGCGCATCATGCAGCGCACGTTCGGAACGGTCGCGCGTCAAGTGTCGCTCGACCCGGGCGATGACATGCAGATGTAACGCCAATGAGGACGAAACATACATTTCGCCTGCCGCCCGATCTCGCGAGGAAGCTCGCGGACTATGCCGCCCGCAAACGTGTGCCGCAGGCCCTGATCGTCGAGGCGGCGCTTGCCTCACATCTGTCGCCCGACGGCGCCGACCGCCTGGAAGCGGCACTGGCGCGCCGGCTCGATCGCATGACGCGGCAGATGGAGCTCCTCGAGCGACACGTCACGATCTCGAATGAGGCGCTGGCGGTGTTCGTGCGCTTCTGGTTGACCAGTACGCCGGCCCTACCGGACACAGCTCTCGCAGCAGCTCAAACCAAAGGTCGCGAGCGTTATGAGGGGTTTGTCGAAGCGCTCGGCCGACGCCTCACAAGGGGTCGCAGGCTAGCCGACGAGGTGAGCGTGGATGTGGCGGCCGATGTCGTAGACACGGCATTGTAGCTGCCCTCCTCCCACCTACAGAGGTGAATAGAGATGTCAAAGAAACCAAGCCGCGTACGCGTTTTGATGATGCCATATCAGGATGACGATGACAGCGATCCAGTCGGATATTCTGGCCCAGCGACTGTTCTGACCGGCCTTCCTCGGACGATCAGGCGGCATGAACTTCGGCTCATCGTGCCGCTGGCCGACAGCACCATTTACGAGATGGAGAAGCGTGGCGAATTCCCGCGCCGCTTCAATCTTACGCCACGATGCGTCGTGTGGGATCTGGAAGAGGTCGAGGCGTGGCTGCAGCAACGCCGTCAAACCTGCCTCGAAGGACGAGCGAAGATCGCGCGTGGCCCGGATGTTCACCAGCGCAAGACCCGACCGGTCAAAGCGGTGGCCGACTAGGTGATCGATCAGAGACAAAGCTATCGCGTCGTTTACGGCGCGATAGCCTGTCTCACACCGTTAGTGGCAGATGCTGGTCTGCTCTCAAGCCGGCCCGCGCGGTAGCCCGCAGTCCCTCTCGTCTGTCTTTCTATCCCAGAGCCCTCCCGCCTCATCTTCGTTGTTGCGGAGACCCATTTCCGGCTCTTTCTAATCAACCCCGCTGATATCCGCCTCTGAGTTGAGGCGTCATGCGGGGCTCATGTGACGACGCTCTCTCTCCGTTCTGAAGTCTTCGCCCGCGGTGCGCGCATGCTGCGCACCGCGCTCGGCCCCGCGATCTCCGCCTACCTCGAAGATCCCGGCATCGTCGAAGTGATGCTCAATCCGGACGGTCGTCTGTGGATCGACCGTTTGTCGGGCGGGCTTGAGGATACCGGCTGCCGCGTTACTCCCGCTGACGCCGAGCGCATCGTGCGCCTCGTCGCGCATCACGTCGGCGTCGAGATCCATGCGAACAGTCCGCGGGTCTCGGCCGAGCTGCCGGAAAGCGGGGAGCGGTTCGAGGGCCTGGTGCCGCCAGTGGTGGCCGCGCCGTGCTTCGCCATTCGCCGTCCTGCCGTCGCCGTCTTCACGCTCGACGACTATGTCGGCTCCGGCATCATGTCGGCGACGCAGGCCGAACTGCTGCGCATCGCGGTGCGCGAGCGAAAGAACGTGCTCGTCGCCGGCGGCACGTCGACCGGCAAGACCACGCTGGTCAACGCTCTCCTCGCCGAGGTCGCCAAGACCGGCGACCGCGTCGTGCTGATCGAGGATACGCGCGAGCTGCAATGCGCGGCGCCGAATCTAGTCGCGCTTCGCACAAAGGACGGCGCCGCTTCGCTTTCCGATCTCGTCCGTTCGTCGCTGCGGCTTCGGCCCGATCGCATTCCCATCGGCGAGGTGCGCGGCGCCGAGGCGCTCGACTTGTTGAAGGCATGGGGAACTGGCCATCCCGGCGGCGTCGGGACTCTTCACGCGGGCTCGGCCATCGGCGCGCTGCGCCGCCTCGAGCAGCTCATTCAGGAAGCCGTAATCACGGTCCCGCGCGCGCTGATCGCGGAGACCATTGACCTCATTGCGGTCCTCGCCGGCCGCGGCTCCGCCCGTCGGCTCACCGAGCTCGCGGCGGTGAAGGGCCTTTCGCCCACCGGCGATTACGTCCTCACCCCCGCAGGAGAACCGTGATGCTGCTCAACCGTGCTCGCCGTGCGCTCGCTACGGCTTCGACCTTCGCCTTCGTCGCGCTCGCCACCGCACCGGCCTATGCCGCCGGCTCCAACATGCCGTGGGAGCAGCCCCTCACGCAGATCCTGGATTCGATCCAAGGGCCGGTCGCCAAGGTCATCTCGGTGATCATCATCATCGTCACCGGTCTCACACTGGCGTTCGGCGAGACCTCCGGCGGCTTCCGCCGGCTGATCCAGATCGTTTTCGGTCTCTCGATCGCTTTCGCCGCATCGAGCTTCTTCCTGACCTTCTTCCAGTTCGGCGGCGGAGCGCTGGTGTGATGGAACACGATGCGCCCATCGCCGGCTTCTATGCGCCCGTCCACCGCGCGCTGACCGAACCGATCCTGCTCGGCGGCGCGCCGCGCGCGGTCGCGATCGTCAACGGCACGCTCGCCGCCGCGATCGGTCTTGGCCTGCGCCTCTGGATGGTCGGCGGCGCGATCTGGCTGCTCGGCCATCTCGCCGCCGTCTGGGCCGCCAAGCGCGATCCTGCCTTCGTCGACGTGGTGCGGCGGCACCTTCGCTATCCGCAACATCTGGTCGCGTGAGGTTCGCTCGATGATGAACCTCGCCGAATATCGCCGCCGATCGCAAAGCCTCGCCGACTTCCTGCCATGGGCGGCGCTCGTCGAGCGAGGCGTCATTCTCAACAAGGACGGATCCTTCCAGCGCACCGCGCGCTTTCGCGGCCCGGATCTCGATTCCGCGACGCCCGCCGAGCTCGTCGCCATCACGTCGCGGCTCAACAACGCGCTTCGGCGCTTGGGTTCAGGCTGGGCCGTCTTCATCGAGGCGCAGCGCGTTCCTGCCCACCATTATCCCGTCGGCGAATTCCCCGATCCGGTCTCAGCGTTGGTCGACGCCGAGCGGCGCGCGCAGTTCGAGGAGGAAGGCGCGCATTTCGAGAGCGGCTATTTCCTGACGTTGTTGTGGCTGCCGCCGGCGGACGATGCCGCGCGCGCCGAGGCTTGGCTCTACGAAAACCGCGCGCAAGGCGCCGCCGATTGGCGCGCCGCGCTCGACGGCTTCATCGACCGCACGGACCGCGTGCTCGCGCTGATCGAAGGCTTCATGCCCGAGGCCGAATGGCTCGATGACGGCGAGACACTGACTTACCTGCATTCCTGCGTCTCGACGCGTCGCCAGCGCGTGCGCCTGCCCGAGACACCGATGTATCTCGACGCCATCCTGGTTGATGAGGACCTCACGGGCGGCCTCGAGCCGCGCCTCGGGCGAGCGCATCTCCGGACGCTGACGGTCATGGGCTTCCCGTCGCAGACCTGGCCGGGGCTGCTCGACGACCTGAACCGGCTTGCTTTTCCCTATCGCTGGGCGACACGCGCCGTCTGTCTCGACAAGACCGACGCGACGAGGCTGCTCGCGAAGATCCGCCGCCAATGGTTCGCCAAGCGCAAGAGCATCATGGCGATCCTCAAGGAGGTGATGACCAACGAGCAGTCGGTGCTGATGGATTCCGACGCCGCCAACAAGGCGCTCGACGCCGACGCCGCGTTGCAAGAGCTCGGCACCGATCTCGTCGGCGAGGCCTACGTCACCGCCACCGTCACGGTCTGGAGCGAGGACTCACGCGTCGCCGAAGAGCGCCTGCGCCTGGTCGAGAAGACCATTCAGGGCCGCGATTTCACCTGCATGCGCGAGGGGGTCAACGCCATCGAGGCGTGGCTGGGTTCGCTGCCGGGGCACGTTTACGCAAACGTCCGCCAGCCGCCGATTTCGACGCTCAACCTCGCGCACATGATGCCGTTCTCGGCGGTGTGGGCCGGGCCGGAACGGGATGAGCATTTCCAGGCGCCGCCGCTCTTCTTCGCGCGGACCGAAGGATCCACGCTCCGCTTTTCGCTCCATGTCGGCGATGTCGGTCACACGCTGATCGTCGGACCGACCGGCGCCGGCAAGAGCGTGCTGTTGGCGTTGATGGCGCTGCAGTTCCGGCGCTATGCGGGCGCGCAGGTTTTCGCCTTCGATTTCGGGGGATCGATCCGCGCCGCGGCGCTTGCGATGGGCGGCGATTGGCACGACCTTGGCGGCGCGCTGGCGAACGACCTGAACGAGCCCGTCGCCCTTCAACCGCTGGCGCGCGTCGACGACGCCGGAGAGCGCGCCTGGGCGGCGGAATGGGTCGCGGCCTTGCTCGCCCGGGAGTCCGCCACCGTGACGCCCGAGCTCAAGGAGCATCTGTGGTCGGCGCTCACCTCGCTCGCCTCTGCTCCGCTCGCCGAGCGGACCATGACCGGGCTGTCGGTCCTGTTGCAGTCCAATGCGCTGAAGCAGGCGCTCCAGCCCTACACACTCTCGGGACCGTGGGGGCGATTGCTCGATGCGGAGACCGAGCGCCTCGGCGAAGCGGACGTCCAAGCCTTCGAGACGGAGGGCCTGATCGGCGCTGGCGCGGCGCCTGCGGTGCTGTCCTATCTGTTTCATCGCATCGAGGATCGCTTCGACGGACGCCCCACGCTGCTCATCGTGGACGAAGGCTGGCTCGCGCTGGACGATCCCGGCTTCGCAGCTCAGCTTCGGGAATGGCTGAAGACGCTGCGGAAGAAGAACGCGTCTGTCATCTTTGCCACGCAATCGCTCGCCGACATCGATAACAGCGCCATCGCGCCGGCGATCATCGAGAGCTGCCCGACACGGATCCTTCTGCCGAATGAGCGCGCGCTCGAGCCGCAGATCGCGGCGATCTATCGCCGCTTCGGCCTCAACGATCGGCAGATCGAGATCCTGAGTCGGGCGACGCCGAAGCGCGAATATTACTGCCAATCGCGGCGTGGCAATCGCCTGTTCGAGCTCGGCCTGTCTGAAGTCGCGCTCGCCTTCACCGCCGCATCGTCGAAGACCGATCAGACGACGATCGAAGAGGTTCTCGCCGCTCATGGCCGCGCCGGCTTCGCCGCCGCCTGGCTGCGCCTCAAGGACCTCGAATGGGCGGCCGACATGCTCACTCGGAACGAGGAGGTTTCGTCATGATTGCCCGCGGCCTGCGCGCCCTGCTTCTGGCAGGCGCCGCAGCTCTCTGCATCGACAGCGCGACAGTCCCCGCACAGGCGCAATGGATCGTGTTCGATCCGACCAACTTCGGGCAAAACGTGCTGACCGCCGCCCGCGAGCTCCAGCAGGTCAACAATGAAATCCAGATGCTGGAGAACCAGGCGACATCGCTGATCAACCAGGCACGCAACCTGGCAAGCCTGCCGTATTCCTCTCTGGCGCAGCTCGAGCAGTCGATTACTCAAACACAGCAGCTTCTCGCGCAGGCACAGCGCATCGCCTACAGCGTCAGCACGATCGACCAGGCGTTCACGCAGCAATACCCGCTGGCCTATTCGGGCGGAACATCCTCGCAGCAGCTTCTCGCCGACGCGCAATCGCGGTGGGAGAATGCCCGCGCCGGCTTCCAAGACACGATGCGTGTGCAGGCCGGCGTCGTGCAGAACCTCGATTCGACGCGCACCCAGATCGACGCACTGGTGACAGCCAGCCAAGGCGCGACCGGCGCGCTCCAAGCCGCTCAATCCGGCAATCAGCTCGTCGCCATCCAGACCAAACAGCTCGCCGACCTCACCGCGGTGATGGCTTCGATCGCACGCGCCCAGAGCCTCGACGCGGCGCGCACACTCGAAACCCAAGCTCAGGCGCAAGCGCAAATGCAGAACTTCCTCAACTATGGCGCGGGCTATCAACCCGGCAATGCGCAGATGTTCCACTGATGCGCGGCCGTCTCCTCAATCTGCCCGCCATCGCACGCTCCACGGGTTTCGTCCTCGTCGCCGTCGCCATCGTCGCCGCGACGCTGCACTTCCGCGAAGCTCCATCGCGCCTGCCGGTCCACACGCAAAGTCCTGCAGCAGCAACCGATCCACTCTCTGACGAACTGAAGCGATGCCAAGTGCTTGCCGCGCAGGCGAAGGATGACGCGGCTTGCGAAGCCGCCTGGGCCGAAAGCCGCCGCCGCTTCTTCATCTATCAGCCGCCGTCCGAGGTGACGCCTCCGTCCCCGGCAGCAACCAAATCTCCCGACAGGTAAAAGCAATGGGCGGCACCGGCGTCATCGACAATTTCCTGGGGACATTCACCCGATACATCGATTCCGGCTTCGGCTTGGTTCAGGGCGATGTGCGCTGGCTCGCCGGCGTGCTCATCGCCATCGACATCACCCTCGCGGGTCTCTTCTGGGCGATGGCACCCGACGAGGATGTGCTCGCGCGCCTGATCAAGAAGACACTCTATATCGGCGTCTTCGCCTTCATCATCGGCAACTACAACAACCTCGCGCAGATCATCTACAACAGCTTCGCCGGCCTCGGCATCGAGGCCGGCGGCGGGACGCTGAGCGCCGCGCAGCTTCTTCAGCCGGGCAAGATCGCCGAGGTCGGCATCGACGCCGGCAAGCCGATCCTCACCGCCATCTCCGGCATGATGGGCTTCACGAGCGTCTTCGCGAACCTCGTGCAGATCATCATCCTGCTCGCCGCCTGGCTGATCGTCGTCATCAGCTTCTTCGTGATGGCGATCCAGCTCTTCGTCAGCTTGATCGAGTTCAAGCTGACGACACTCGCGGGCTTCGTCCTCGTGCCGTTCGGACTCTTCGGTCGCACGGCCTTTCTCGCCGAGCGCGTGCTCGGCAACGTCGTCTCTTCCGGCATCAAGATCCTGGTGCTCGCGGTCATCATCGGGATCGGTTCGACAATCTTCAATCAATTCACCGGCGGCTTTAACAACCCGCCGACGATTTCCGACGCGCTGACTCTCATCCTCGCGGCGCTGTCCTTGCTCGGTCTCACGATCTTCGGCCCTGGCATCGCCAACGGTTTGATCGCCGGTGGACCGCAGCTCGGCGCTGGCGCCGCCGTCGGCACCGGTCTCGCGGCTGCCGGGATCGGCGCGGCCGGCTTTGCTGCCACAGCCGGTGGCCTCGCCGCCGCGGGCGGCGCGATCGCCGGCACCGCGCGTGCGGGCGCGTCGGTCGCGGGCGGTGCGACGGCCGCCTATCGCGCGGGCGGCGCCGCCGGCGTCGCGCAGGCAGCAGGATCCGCGGCAATCAGCCCGCTTCGCCGCGCGGCAGCCAGTCTGAAAGCGAGTTTCGCAGCCGGCGAACGAGCGGTGATGCGCGGGTCCGCGCCGGCTGGCGCGGGCGGGGCGGGATCCTCCACCGCTTCGAACAGCCCGCCGGCTTGGGCCCAGCGCATGAAGCGCAGCCAGACCATCAACCGCGGCGTAACGGCCGCCGACCACGCCATCCGCTCCGGCGACCGGCCGAGCGGCGGCAGCCAGGTCGATCTTTCCGAAGGGGAATGATGCATGTTCCGACGATCGACCGTCCGTTACGGGAAGACGCCTGAGCCGGAGACGCCGTACCAAAGGGCTGGCCAGATCTGGGATGAGCGCATCGGGTCCGCGCGCGTCCAGGCGAAGAACTGGCGTCTTGCTTTCTTCGGTGCGCTGGCGCTGAGCGGCGGCCTGGCGGGCGGTCTCGTCTGGCAGTCGGCACGCGGGACGATCACGCCGTGGGTGGTGCAGGTCGACAAGCTCGGCCAGGCGCAAGCGGTCGCACCGGCGGTCGCCGACTATCAGCCGACCGATCCGCAGATCGCCTGGCATCTCGCCCGCTTCATCGAAGAGGTACGCAGCATTCCAACCGACCCCGTGGTGCTGCGGCAGGACTGGCTCGACGCCTACAACTACGTCACCGACAAGGGCGCGCTCGCGCTGAACGATTACGCGCGGACCAACGATCCCTTCTCGAAGATCGGGAAGATGCAAGTGTCGGTCGAGGTGGCGAGCGTGATCCGCGCCTCGGACAACAGCTTCCGCGTGGAGTGGGTGGAGCGCCGCTATGTCGACGACGCGCTCGCCGCCACCGAACGCTGGAGCGCCATCCTCACCATCGTCGTGCAGACGCCGACCGACGCCGATCGGCTCAAGAAAAATCCGCTCGGCGTCTACGTGCATGCCCTCAACTGGTCAAAGGAGCTCGGCTGATGCGCATTGCCTCGCTTGCAACCATGTTGCTCGCCTCTGTTTCGCTCGGGGCCTGCGCTACCGCCTATAAACCGCCCGAGATCACCTACGACGACACGCCGAAGCCGGCGGTGCTTCAGCCCGGCCCGCCAAAGCCTGTGCAGATCGTCGAACTGCCGAAGCCGCTTCCCTTGCCGGGTCAGCTCAAACCGCTTCCGTCACGGCGATCGGTAACGCCGGAAGCGGCCGATCCGCATGTGCGCGTCGACCGCGCGAATGGGGCCGCGCGCGTTCAGCCGACGCGGGCTGGTTATCTCAACGCTATCCAGGTCTATCCCTTCTCGGACGGGGCGCTTTATCAGGTCTATGCCGCGCCCGGCGAAATCACGGACATCGCGCTCGAACCGGGCGAGCAGCTCGTCGGCTCCGGCCCGGTTGCGGCAGGCGACACCGTACGGTGGATCATCGGCGACACTGAGAGCGGCGCCGGGGCGGCGAAACGCGTCCACATTCTGGTGAAGCCCACACGTCCTGATCTCGTCACCAATCTCGTCATCAACACAGACCGGCGCACCTATCACCTCGAGCTGCATTCCGACACGAAGACGTACATGGCGTCGGTCTCCTGGGCCTACGCACAGGACCAGCTCATCGCGCTGCGCCAGCAGAACGCCGCGGCCGACGCCGCATCTCCGATCGCTACTGGCGTCGATCTCAACGCCCTGAACTTCCGCTATCGCATCGAGGGCGACAATCCCGCTTGGCGGCCGCTGCGCGCCTTCGACGATGGCCGGCAGGTGTTCATCGAATTCCCGAGCGGCATCAGCCAGGGCGAGTTGCCGCCGCTTTGGATCATTGGCGCCGAAGGCGACGGCCAGCTCGTCAATTACCGCGTCAAAGGCAACCACATGATCGTCGATCGGCTGTTCGCCGCGGCCGAACTGAAACTCGGTGGCGAGCACCAGCAGGTCGTGCGCATCGTCCGTACCGACGGGAGGCCGCGGTGACGGATGCTCCCCGCGAAGACGGCGGATCGAATGAAGGCAGTCGTCCACCCGAGGAGATGCGGCTGCGATCGAGCCGTCCGCCCGTCACACGCCTATCCCGCAAAGTGCTACTCGGCTTGGGCACGGCGGCGGCGATCGGTATTGGCGGCGCTCTGTTTTTCGCCCTGAAGCCGCAGCATCAGACCGGAGGCTCCGAACTCTACAACACCAACAATCGCAACACGCCCGATGGCCTCGCGAGCCTTCCCCGAGACTATACCGGGCTCCCCATGCCGGTGCCCCAGCTCGGGCCGCCGCTGCCAGGCGATCTCGGCCGGCCGATGGCCAATGCGGGGGTTGCGGCGCCGGGAATGCCGACAGGAACCGATCCCGAGCAGCAGCGCATTGCGCAGGAGCAGGAGGCAGCACGGGTCAGCCATCTCTTCGCGCCGACCAATGTCAAAACCACAGCAGCCGCGCCGACACCAGCCGCCGCTCAGTCGCCCGCCGGGCCAAACGGCGGATCGGCCGATCTCACGTCGCAGGATCACAAGCTCGCCTTTCTCAATGGCGCTGTGGACCGACGCACCACAAGCCCAGATCGCGTTCAGGCGCCGGCGAGCAAATACATTCTGCAGGCGGGTGCGGTGATCCCCGCCGCATTGATCACCGGCTTGCGCTCCGACTTGCCCGGTCAGGTGACCGCACAAGTGACGGAAGACGTCTATGACAGCCCAACGGGCAAGGTCCTTCTGATCCCCCAGGGCGCGCGCCTCGTCGGCCAGTACGATGCGCAGATCGCCTTTGGGCAAACACGTGCGCTCCTCGTCTGGAATTGCCTGATCATGCCGAACGGCCGCTCGATCGTTCTGGAGCGTCAGCCGGGCGCCGACACGCAAGGCTATGCTGGCCTCGAGGACGAGGTCGACAACCATTGGGGCACGCTGTTCAAGGCGGCGATCCTCTCCACGCTGCTCAGTGTCGGATCGGAGGCCGGCATGAGCGGCAACAACAACGGCTCCCTCGCCGAGGCCATTCAGCAAGGCATGTCGCAGAGCGTCAACCAGACCGGCCAGCAAGTGGTCAGCCGCTCACTCAACGTCCAGCCGACGATCACCATCCGGCCAGGTTTTCCGGTGCGCGTGATGGTCACGCACGACCTCGTTCTCGAACCCTACCGCGCATGAGGCAACGATCATGGCAAAGCTGAAGCTCGGCACGATCCCGGACGACAAGCCAGTCAAACTGACCGTCGAACTTCCGGCCGCCATTCACCGTGATCTGGTCGCTTACGGAAATGCGCTTGGCCGAGAAACCGGCCAGGGCACTGTCGAGCCCGCGAAGCTGATCGGTCCCATGCTGGTGCGCTTCATGGCGACGGATCGCGCCTTTGCCAAACTGCGGCGCGCCGACGTCACGCCACGCCGTGCCCTTCCAGAAAGACCCAGCTCAGAAAAGCCGGCGTGAGAGGGCCTCATCGCGCATAAAGGCGACGAACCGGCCGATAGCCGGATCTTCCGCCTCCGGACACCACACCAGTTCGACCTGCACCCAAGCGTTGTCCTCGCGGATCGGTCGGTAGACAACGCCGGGGAACACCACCTCAGCCTGGCTTGCAGTGGCGAGCGTGATCCCGAATCCTGCGGCTATCAATGCGAACACGCTCTGTTTGCTGGCGGCATGGCATTGGAATTTGACGCCGCAGCCCATGAACGAAGCGTAGAAGGCCAGGGCCGACTGACTGTTGTCCCAACCCTGAACGAGGAAGGTTTCCTTCCGCAAGCGCTCCCAATCGAGAACCTTTTGCTCCGCGAGCGGATGTTCGCGCGGAATCGCCGCGACGATCCGTTCACGATAGAGCGGCGCTGTCACCGCGTCAGGCCAGAGCGTGTGGCGCGTCATCAGTGCGACGTCGACACGACGCTCCTGGATAGCCGCCTGGGTCTCCCATTCGTTCATTTCCGTAATCGTGAGCCCCACCTTGGGATGCTTTACGCGCCAGCCGGCCAGCAGGCCGCGCAGCGGTTCGCCGATCGGCGGCATGCGCACTCCGAGGCAGACTTCGCCCACGATGCCGTTGCCGTTCTGATCGCCGGCGTGCCTGATAGCGTCGAGCTCGGCCAAAGCGCGCTGGATGTGGGGCAATACCGCCTTGCCGCCGCTGGTCAGGCGAACCCCGCCATGCCCGCGCTCGAACAATGCAAGGCCGAGCTCGTCCTCAAATCGACCGACGCGACGGCTGATCGTGGAGGTGTTTATCCCGAGAGACTTGGCGGCACGGGTGAAGTTTCCTGCCGCCGCCGAAGCCTCCAGATACGTCAGATCACGGATCTCCATGTCGGACAGGCTTTGCAAGTTTTACTCTGCGCCTCCCGCATCTGTGTCGGCAGCCGAATTACGGTCGATCGGCGACAGGATCGAACGAACAATCAATTCGTTTGCGCACGTGGAGCATGTTCGCCTCCTGGCAGGATTGGACCTGCGCGATAGAAGGCGATCACCCGGGGTCTCCTCATCCTGTGTAGTTGCACAGGGGGTCGGGAGTTGGAACCTATTTGGTCGTCGATTTAGCAGCCGCCAATTTCGCGACGGCCTGGCAGATGGTGCGGACGCCGAACTTGGCCTTTGCGTTGTCGAGATGAAACGCTGCCGTGCGGCGCGAGATATTCAGGAGGTGTCCGATCTCCCAGGCGGACTTCCCCTGCGCTGCCCATTCGAGGCACTCCAATTCGCGCGGCGATAGCGCGACGCCATCGACGATGCGATTGGGCCTAAGACGTCGTCGCGCATGCGCATGAAAGTACATCGCCATGAGCTGAAGTACGTGGCGATTCTGCTCGACACAGCGCCTGAATTTCTCACGACGCTCGTCGGCAGCGAAGGTGTGGCGGCAATCGGACCGCGGGGATCGTGAACCGGCACGGTGAAGCCGCAGCGGATCCCGAATTGCGCCGCCTCGTCGAGGAAAGCGCACTGTGGCTTCGATAGGCGCGTCGAGCGAAATTCCTGCCCCCACTCGAACGGCTCCGGCGTTGCCAGGGCCTTCACGACGACCGGGTCGAGCCGCTCGTAGCTTTGCCGCAAATAGTGGTCTGTCCACTCTACGGGGTAAGTCGAGATGAGCTCTGGCGCGTCGCCTCTGCGCGACGGCAAAGAGAGGTAGGCGAAGCAGCTCAGATCCAGCGCGCCGCCCGCTTCGGCGAGAACTGATCGGAGACTTCCGGCGTCGCCGCTGGCGGCGAGTTCGTCGATAAACGCTTGGAATACACGATGCATGCGGTTACGGCAGTTTTACGTGAACCCTTCTGGTCTGTCGGTGCCGGGCTTCGATGAAGCTTGTGGCCACGGCGGTCGAGTGCGCGGCACATCGTTGCGTGCCTCGCGGGCCGGCTAGTTGGGCCGGCGGCCGGCCTGTCACGCGGCCGGTGATATCCTGGCCCGGATTGGCCGCTGTCTCAGATGGCTCTTTATGGGCTCGCCTGGCCTTTCCGGCGTCGCCCTTCGGGCGAGGGTCGAGAATACCTGCCTCCAGCCCGCATCGGAAGGGCTAGAGTGACGGCTTAGGCGACCTGTGTTGCCTCCCGTCGCCCCGCAACTGGGCCAATATCACTTCGCCACCGCTAGCTTCGGGGCGACGCGCAGGGAGAGGTCGATGGCTGATGGCAAGTTTCTCACGCCCGAAGAAGTTTCCGAGCGATACCGCGGCTGTATCTCGGTCGGCACTCTCCGAAATTGGCGTGCGATGAGAATTGGCCCAACCTTTGTCAAAATCGGCAAGGCCGTCCTCTACCCAATTGCCGAGCTTGATGCCTGGGACCAAAAGAATACGGTGGTGTGCCGCGCATCAAGGCGACTCAATATGGACGCGGCGGACGAAGCGTAACCATCGCGCTAGAGCCTGCAATGCAGCTCTATTGCAGGCCCCAAGTGAAGCGCTCTCCTATAGAAAGTGGGTAGGTGTCGTCCCCAACCAGCCGTTTCCTACACCCACTTACGCTGCCACGACATTCGCTGTGACCTTCCGAGGCGATTTCCTCGGGGTTTTTGCTGTCGCGGCGCCATCGAGCAGGTTCGCTAGGTGAGCAGACACGCGATCCGCCGCCACGACAAGGGCTGTATCTAGATGAATATAACGTTGCGTCACCCCTCGAGCTGAATGACCAAGCAAGCCCGCGATCGTGAGCTCCGAAAATCCAAGATCACCCGCCACGCTCGCAAAGGTGTGGCGCAAAACGTGCGGTGTCACGTCGTCGAGGTTCGCCTTCGCACAGACTCGGTCGAGAACCCGCACGACACCCACGAAATGTCCGTTGCCCCAGTCTGCCGGGAACACGAAGGGCGATCCCTCCCGCCCCGGCACGGCTTCGACGCACGTCATTGCAGCCTCGCCGATGACCCTGATCTGAGCGCCGCTCTTCGTGTCAGGGAGACGGACACAATGGTCTCGTCGGCCGACCCAACTGCGCTCCAACCCCAACACCTCCATACGACGAAACCCAGACAGCAACATCAATCGGATGGCGGCGAGGCCGGTCGGGTGTTCGCCCTCAGCCGCCAGGTTCCGCATAACCTGCCCGAGGTGTCGAATTTCGTCGTCGCTCAGCCGTCGTTGGCGACGCTCGACCGCAAGCTGTCGAACGCCCTCCGCTGGGTTCTTGCCGACAATGTTCAGTCGCGCCGCGTGACCAAGAAGGCCTCGCAGCGTTCCGACTGTGCGGCTCGCAACCCCGCAGCCGCCAGTCGACTTGCCGCCTCGTCCTGCCTTCCGGGTTCGTGCCGATTTGCCCGCGGCGATATCGGCTTGCATCCCCTCGACGTCCCGCAGGGTGAGCCCGCTGACGAGTCGCGCGCCCAGCAAAGGCTTGATGTGGGTTTCAATGCGACTCCGATCCATCTTCAGCGTCGACGCCTTGATCGGTCGGCGATTGCGGCCGAGGATCCGGCCAGTCTGCGCCTCCGCAAGATACCAGTCACACACCTCGCTAACCGACATGCCGGCGCGAATCGCATGTCGCTCGGCGGAGGGATCTTCGCCCCTTGCGACGCCAGCCAACTTCTCCCGGGCAAGGTCACGCGCGGCCTCCGGCGTCAGGGCGCCGTACTGGCCCAACACAAGCCGCCGGGTCCGTCCTTCGACATTTCGATACTGGATGAGGAAGGTCTTCACGCCTGATGGCTTCGCCCGGACGCCGAAACCCCTCAGCTCGTTGTCCCAGGCAAACACGTCCCGATCTTTATCGGCCTGCAACGCATCCACTGCTCTCTTGGTAATCTTCGCCATGATCCACTCCTGCTCACGCGTTCCTTGCTTGTTCCCAAATCTGCTTCCCCGGATTTGTCGGCGGCGGCCGGGGAAGCACGGGGGAAGCACGGGAACGAAAATCGCTGGGTAGGAGGAGGATAGGCGCGGGACGATCGCCCGCAAGAAAAACCCTTATGATAAAAGGACTTAGCGGGTTCTCGGATAGAAAAAGATGCTGTGGCGTAAACCACCTAGGGACGTTGCCAAGGTTGGGGTCGAGGGTTCGAATCCCTTCGCCCGCTCCAGGTTTGTTCCAGGAATATCAACACGATATAGACGGTCCTTCGGGGCCGTTTTCGCTTAGAAGGCCCGGGCTGGAATGAGATCGCGTTGGCGCGAGACGCCTCCGTCTCGTGGGTCATCCGCCAGGCCATCCGACAGTTTATCGACGCATCGCTGAAGCCAATCGATTCACCGGCGCTGCCGCCAAGTAGCCATGCGGAAGATGATCGAAGAGTGTTCACCCAAACAGCACAACAGGTCGGCGCGTTGACCAGACACGCAAACTTCTAACGCCGAGGAACGGTGTTGGCGAGGTGTCGCTTGCATTTTCGCTACTGGCTTTTGCCGAAGGCACCGACGCCCTGAATTGGCGAGGCAGACGAAAATCGAATCACTTGAAAAGAGCCACGCACGTGGTGGTTCGGGTTCCTGGCGATCCATCCCGCGGCAGAGCCATGACAAGCACTAACTCATTTACGACGGACGTCTCACGGTTAATACCGCTCGGGCGGCTCGGTCTCATGAGGACCAGAAGCCCATGAAGCCACCTCGTTGGACAGTTGTTAGCCCCTCTGCATACGAGTGGGAACGCGAGGCTCTGGAGTTCCTTCGCGAGCATTTGCCCGACCACGACCCGTGGCGGGCATCTTCGAACTTCGAGTTCGTGGACGACGAGGGGCGCGTCAACGAGGTCGATTTGCTTGCCCTGACACCCGCCGGCCTCCTGCTGGTCGAAATCAAGAGCCGGCCGGGCACGATCGATGGCGACGCCCATAGCTGGGTTTGGACGACGGATGGCCGCAGGCACACCGTCGATAACCCCCTTTTGCTGGCCAATCGGAAGGCCAAGCGTCTTGCGTCTTTGCTGAAGCGACAGGATGCGTTTGGCCGCGGCGCCAACCGAGTGCCTTGGGTTACGGGGGTCATATTCCTCTCAAAGATTCTACAGCCGCCCCGTATCGATCCTGGGACAGCACGGAGAGTGCTTCTACGAGGTAACCCGCGTGGAGCCACAGACATCGGCATCATCGCCGCGCTGACGGGTACGCTGGATACCGAGCTAGGTCGACCCGGGTCAGTGGACCCGAATATGCGCGCGCAACTGCGCGATTCATCGAGAAAGCCGGCATTCGACCGGCCGGCCGCGACCGGCGGGTTGGCGATTACCTCCTCGGCGCTTTACTCGGCGAGGGCGATGGCTGGCAGGATTTTGTGGCGAAACACGCCAGTCTTGGAGTGGCGCGGCGCGTCAGGGTCTATCCGTACGCGCGCGCCGCCTCCCCTGACGAGCGCGAACGCCTGGGCCGGATGGCCATGCGCGAGTTCCGCGTTCTTGGGGGGATCGGTCATCCCGGGATCCTCAGGGTGCTCGACTTTCGTGAAACGGAACTTGGCCCTGCGCTTGTATTCGAGCATGACCCTAATTTGATCAGGCTCGACCCCTTCCTGCGAGAAAAGCTATCGGACCTGACGGCGGAATCGTGTCTTGGGCTTCTCCGCCAGTTGGCCGAGGCGCTTGGCCATGCTCACGGAAAGCGCCTGTACCATCGCGGCCTGGCGCCGCAGAATGTGCTGGTGCACGGCGTAGCCGAGGGACAACCCCGACTTTAAATCATGAACTGGCAGGTCGCGTCCCGTGCCGAGGGGAGCCAAACCGCCATTCCGGTCACGTCGGGCACCCCCAATATCGACCATCATTTCGGCGATCCGGCAAAGGTCTATCTCGCACCCGAAGCACTCAGCGGCGGCGAAGCTGGCGCGCAAGCGGATGTCTTCTCGCTCGGCGCCATCGCGTACCATCTCTTCACAGGTCGCCCGCCGGCAGACAGCCCGCTTGAGTTGCCGGCAAAGTTGCGCGAGGGGGGCGGGCTACGGCTTGCCGAAGCAGTCGATGGCATCGGCACCTTCCTCGAGGACCTCGTCCGCGCGCGTCAACCGCCCCTATTGTGCGTGACCGGATCGCTTCCGCCGGTGAGTTCCTCGAATATCTCGCCCTGGCCGAAACGGATGCACGTGCGCAAGAATCCACTACGACCGTCGATCCCAGTATAGCGAAGCGCGACGACAAGCTAGAGGGCGGCTTCGTCGTTCTAAGCAAGCTCGGGCGCGGCGGTACGGCCGATGCATTGCTTGTCCGACACGATGGCGAAAAAGACGAGTTGGTTTTGAAGGTCGCGGTTGATGCCGCGCACGATGACCGCCTACAGGCCGAAGCGGCTGTCCTGAGGTCTCTGCGGCATCCAAACATCGTCCGCATCATCGACACACTGACGGTCTCTGGTCGCTCCGCCATCTTTATGGAGAGGGCCGGCGATCGAACGCTGGCCGAGCGCCTGCGGGGTGACGATGCGGACGACCTGTTATCACTCGATCTGATGCGCCGATTCGGCGAAGATCTTCTCCAGGCGCTGAATCACCTTGAAGAGCAAGGCGTCGCCCATCGCCATATCAAGCCCGACAACATCGGCATCGCACCTGCCGGCGGAAGCGGCCGTTTGCGTCTTGTCCTGTTCGATTTCTCGCTCACCCGTACGCCGCCCGAAAACATCCAGGCCGGAACGCGGCCCTACCTTGATCCTTTCCTCGCATTGCGGCCCCAGCGCCGCTGGGACCTGCATGCGGAACGATATGCCGCTGCGGTCACCCTGCATGAACTCGTCGCGGGTGTCCCGCCCACGTGGGGTGATGATGCGACTGAGCCCCTCGTCACGGGGACGAAGCCACAATCGCAACGGATCGGTTTGATCCCACGTTGCGGGAGGGGTTGCGGGATTTCTTTACGAAGGCCCTGCGTAGCAACGCGGAGGAGCGCTTCGACAACGCCGAGGAGATGCTGCGCGACTGGAGGCGGGCCCTCGAGCCGTTGGATCATGACGCGATCGCCGAAGACAGCATCGAGACCATTGCGCGCCGCCTCGACCGGCGCAGCACGATCGCCGAGCTCGGCTACAGCGTCGAAGCGCGTGACGTACTCGATCGCATGGGTGTGCATACCGTCCAGCAGCTGCTTGCCGTGGATCGCATTCGGTTCCGCTATCTTCGCAGCGTCAGCGACAAGGTTCGCCGTGAGATTCGCGAACGCGCCAAGCGACTTGCCGAGATCAGACCTGAACTGAAGCCGGGCGGTGGGTCGGAGGATGCCCAGGTCTGGGCCAGTGTTGATCGGCTTGCCGAACTCCTGATCCCGCGCCGTCCAGCGGGCGATGAGACGGCGGAAGACCGGTTGCTGGAGCTTTTCCTTGGTCTTGAGCCTGCCGACGGGCCGGTGTCCTGGCCAGCTGCCGGAGACGTGGCACGCGAAGCAGGTGTCGCCCGCAGTGCGGTCGCCGCTGTCTTGGGCAAGGCACGCGAGCGTTGGCACAAGAGCCGGGAGCTCAACGAACTTCGTACCGAATTGGTGTCGCTGCTGTCGAGTGTCGGCGGTGTCGCCACAGCGGATGAGCTGGCGGCGCTGCTGCTCGCCGCCCGCGGTTCAGTCGAGGACTCCGAGATTGACCGCCGCAGACTTGCGAGCGCTGTTCTCCGCGCTTCCATCGAACTGGAAGCCTCGGCCAGCGACACCGCGCGTTTTTCCTCGTACGCCGACCAGGCTCCTATCCTGGTGGCGCTAAGCCCTGAACTGGCGCGCACGCCGTCGCACTCGGTGCCATCGCCGATCGGATGGTGCTCGAGGCCCCCCTGCCGTCGCCTGGGCGGGTCGAGGAAGAATTGAATCTGGTCGCGCCGCCAGGCGGCACGGCGCTACCCCCGGTCGCACGCTGCGACTCGCGGCCGCCGCCTCCAAATCGGCGTCCCTCTCGGCCCGTGCCGAGCTGTATCCGAGGGGAATGTCGCCGGCGACGGCCCTGCGGCTCTCCCTGGGCTCGCTGGCCGGCCCCCGATTGCTGTCCGAGGAAGCCGTTCGGGAGAG
The DNA here is from genome assembly GCA_963755435.1 of uncultured Alphaproteobacteria bacterium. Lineage (GTDB taxonomy): Bacteria > Pseudomonadota > Alphaproteobacteria > ATCC43930 > CGMCC-115725 > AP-15. The sequence continues at coordinate 14,242 of CAVWJX010000002.1, read as the reverse complement.
GGTCAGAGGACGGTTCCCGGATGCGGCCCAGTTGCCGCCGCGGCCGGATCTCGATCGCCTTCTTGACGAGGTGGGCGCGGAGCGGATCTGGCGCGACGACGATCCAGACGGGCATGGTTATGTCAGCCGCATCGTGACCCCGTCCGACAGGGGCAGCCCCTCCGGTGTGTTGCGCTATGGCACGTTGGCGGCCGCGCCTCAAGCAACGCCAGAGGTGCTGGACGCAAGGTCGCTGGAAGAAAAAATCGTCGGCGCTGGCCGCTCAAGGGCCTTCCTGGCGCTGACGGTCGATCCGCGCCGTGCCCAACGCGCCGAGGCCGAACTGCTGCGCCGGTTCGCGCCGCGGGAACGGGTCAGCCTCGAATGGCTGTTGCTGCGCGAGATGCGTGCCGAAGCGGAGGCACGGAAGGTGAAATGGCCCGTGGTTCTGGCCGCGGATGCAGAAGGACACGACGGGAAGGGTTTTCGGAAATCTTCTTCGCCTCGCCACCAAGGCGGCTGAACGCGTGCTCGCGACGTTATTGGCCCTCGACAGACCGGCGCTGCTGGTGAACCCAGGGCTACTCGCGCGGTACGATCTGATGCCGATGCTGACTGATCTCGCGCAAGCATCTGGCACCAGGGGCGGCCCTCCCAGCCTATGGGTGCTTGTGCCCCAGGCGGATGGGGGTATGCCGATGATTGACGGCGCGTCCCTGCCGGTCATGTCTGCCGCCAACTGGGCGCGACTGACCGACCCATGGCTTGCCAACGCCCACCGGGCCGGTGGCACGCGAAGCGCAGCCTGACTTTTTTGATCTTTAAGTTCGGACTCCCTTCTTCATGATCAACGCCGGCAAACTCCTCGCTGACCTGAAGCGCCTTCGAAGGGGGATCGACGCGGACCTGCGAGCAACCCACGCCACCGGGGCGCAGCAGGATGCTGTACAGGCCGAGTGGCGAGAAGCATTCGATCTCGGACGGATGCGAGACACGTTTGAGGCTTTCCTCGACGGCGCATTCGATCAGGCCGTGGTTCACTGGGTGCTGGGCTGCGTTTTCCTCCGCTTTCTGGAAGACAATCTGCTGGTCGATCGGCCCTTCCTGTCTGGTCCGGGGGAGCGCCTGGATTTGGCAAGGGAGCGGCAAGAGGCGCATTTTCGGGCGCGGCCGCATGACTCGGATACGGAATATTTGCTCGCCACCTTCGGTGAAGCGGCAAGGCTTCCCGGCATGGCCGGACTGTTCGAGCCGGCTCACAATCGGCTGTTTCGCCTGCCGCTCTCCGGCGACGGCGCGATGGCATTGATCCGCTTTTTTCGCGAAGTGCTGCCAGAGACTGGCGAGCTGGCGCATGATTTTACTGATCCCGACTGGAACACGCGGTTCCTCGGCGATCTGTATCAGGACCTCTCGGAAGAGGCGCGCAAGCGCTATGCGCTGTTGCAGACACCGGATTTTGTCGAATCATGGATCCTGGACCGGACATTGGAGCCAGCAATTCGCAAGTTTGGCCACGAACGCGTGACGATGATCGATCCGGCCTGCGGGTCCGGTCATTTTCTGCTCGGTGGATTCGCGCGACTGTTGCGGGAATGGCAGCGCTTCGCACCGGCGCTTCCGCCGGCGGAACAGGCGCAGCGTGCGTTGGATGCCATCGCGGGCGTGGACCTTAATCCGTTCGCCGTGGAAATCGCGCGGTTTCGGCTGCTGGTTGCTGCCCTGCGGACAGCCGATGTGCATCGTCTGGCGGCGGCGCCAGGCTTGGTGCTGCATCTGGCTGCCGGAGACAGTCTGCTGCATGGGCGCCATTTCTTTCGCAACGAACTCGGTGGGGCCGCCGAAGGGTTCCGCCGAGTTCTGCGCATCACTACGTCGCCGAGGACACCGCGGAGCTCGATCGCATCTTAGGGCGGCAGTACCACGCCGTGGTCGGCAACCCGCCCTACATCACGCCGAAGGACGCGGCGATGCGGGATGCGTACCGTGAGATTTATGCCAGCTGCCACATGAAATACGGCCTCGGCGCACCGTTTACCGAGCGATTCTTTGATATGGCGCTGCCCGAAACGGCTGAGCAGTCGGCAGGTTTCGCCGGGCTGATCGCGGCGAACAGTTTCATGAAGCGGGAGTTCGGGTCAGAGCTAATCGAAGACGTGCTGCCGGCGGCTAGTGGTATGAACGATACAGAAGGTTCCCAGGATCTGGGCTTTGTGTTACCGTCTGGGCATGCAACGAGACGTCGAAGTCCGGCTCGGGCCGGGGGATCGCGAACGGCTGGAGGCGGTCGTGGCCGATCGCAACCGTGCGCAAAAGCATGTGTGGCGGGCGCAGATTGTCCTGGCGACGGCCGCGGGCTGCGGCACGGCGGAGATCATGCGCCGGGCCGGCGTCTCCAAACCCTGCGTGTGGCGCTGGCAGCGCCGCTTTATGGAGGCCGGGGTCGACGCGCTGTTGCACGACAAGACGCGCAAGCCCGGCAAAGCGCCGGTGCCCGAGCCGATCGTCGCGCAACTGGTCGAGCGCACGCTGGGTGCGCCGCCGGGTGAAACCACGCACTGGACCAGCCGGGCGATGGCCGATGTCATGGGTCTGGCGATCAGCACGGTGCAAAAGATCTGGCGCGCCCATGGTCTCGCCCCACACCGGTTGCGGACCTTCAAACTCAGCCGCGACCCGCAATTTGCCGCCAAGGTGCACGACGTGGTCGGACTTTACGTCGACCCGCCGGCGCATAGCCTGGTGCTCTCGGTCGACGAGAAGAGCCAGATCCAGGCGCTCGATCGCACCCAGCCGGGTCTGCCGATCAAGCGCGGCCGCGCCGGAACGATAACCCACGACGATATCCGCAACGGTACGACCATCTGGTTTGCCGCCCTCAACTTGCTCGACGGGACCATCGTCGGCCAGGGCATGCAGCGCCACCGGCACCAGGAATTCCTGCGTTTTTTGAACCGCCTCGAGCGCGACATCCCGGCCAGCCGGCTGATCCATGTGATCCTGGATAATTACGGCAGCCACAAGCACCCCAAAGTCAGAGCGTGGCTGGCCCGCCATCCGCGCTGGACCTTTCACTTCACTGCGACTTCGGCGTCCTGGCTCAACGCGGTCGAGGGGTTCTTTGCCAAACTCACCCGCCGCCGGCTCAAACGCGGCGTCTTTCATTCGCTCGTCGACCTGCAGGCGGCAATCAACCGATACCTGGCCGAACACAACCACAGCCCAAAACCCTTCCCCTGGACCGCCGACCCCCATCGCATCATCGCCGCCGCCAGCCGCGGGTACCAAGTGTTAGATTCGATCCAATAGTGAACCATGATGCGCTCGCGCTAGGGCGCACAAACGCCCATATCGAAGTCGCTTTCGAGCATATAGGAATCGAAATCCACCGGGCGCGCCAGCACTTCCACTTCGGCGACACTGACGCGAAGGCGCTCCCAAGGGATGACTGCCGTGATCGCGTCAAATGGGTCCTGCCCGGCCTCACGCGCCGCAATCAGAGCGGTGCCGACGCGCGCATAAAGACGAACCTTCTCGTTAATGGCGCGTCCGTCGGCCTGAAATGCGCGGGCATGGCGCGTCTCGGTCTTGGAGAACATCGTTCCGACGAGCCGCTCGAACAGTTCGATCGCCTGGTCGGTCAACGTGGCGCCGAGTTCAAGAGTGATCGCGACCATGGCGGCAACGCGGCGCTGCCGCTCGTAGCCGGCGATATGCTGGGCCGTCGTCCGGCCGGCCTCACGGGGCAAGCTGCGCGAGGCGGGTCTGATGCACGCGATGCCCGTGCCCGGTATCGATGCCGATCGCCCGAACATGGTTCAGGCGCTCGATCAGGCCGAGCATCGCCGCGGGCTTGGTCGCTTGCGGCATCTGGCGAAGCCAAACGAGCCAGCTCTGCCCGCTTTCCGCCCGGCGCTGCGTCAACGCATCCAGTTGGCGACGCTGATCGTGGGACAAGCCGATGGTCAGCCGCCGCTCGATCTCCCGCCGCGCCCGAAAGCGGAGATCACGACAAAAGCGTTCGAGCTGCCGCGGCGCCAAAACGACGATCCGCCGCCGGCGGCATTCCTCCATTACCAGCTCGGCCAGATGGAAAAGGCAATCGTTCTCGAGGGCTTGCGGATTAAGGGCGTCGGCGAGTTCGGCCGCGGCGTGTTTCCCAAAGGGACGTAACCGAAGCCGATCTTGCAATTCGGCAGCATGCCGGCGCCGATTCTGCTCGGAGGCGAGATAGTTATCGATGGCCTCCGGACGCACCTCGACCTGTTCGGCGACAAACGAGACCAGTGCCGCTGGCGGCCGCTCATTGGTCCGCAGCGGCCGCCCCGGATAACGCAGATAGGACAGCATCAGCGCATCGCCGAGGCGGCTGTGATCGCCGCGGCCGCGCCGGATCATCGCCAGATCCGTCCCCGTCAGCGTGCAATGCCGAACCAGCTCACGCCGATCCGTGGGCGGATAGAATAGCGCGGCGATCTGGGTCCCGCTCAATTGTTGTCGGCGCATCGCTCATCCCCTGAGGCTTGGCGCCGGCAGACCAGCCGATCCGGGCCAATGAGTTGATGAGCGTGCTGCGCTTTATCCCGAAGGTGCGGCAGACCGCGGCTTTCGCCGCACCGCCGTCGAGCGCCGCGACGACGGCCGCCATCTTTTCGGCGTCGATCGCAACCGGGCGGCCGCCCCGCCTGCCGCGGCGCCGGGCGGCCGCGAGGCCGGCTTTCACCCGTTCCCGGGTCAACAAGCGCTCGAATTGCGCCAGTGCGCCGAAGACATGGAACAGGAATTCGCCCTGCGGGGTGGTGGTGTCCATCTGCTCGGTCAACGAGCGGAATGCGACGCCGCGATCCTTCAGTTCGTTTACTGTTGCCAGCAGATGGGGCAGCGATCGCCCGAAGGCGATCGAGATGGGGTATTCGGGCATCCGGAGGGCGGTGCCAGGCAATCAAGCGGATCGATATCCGTCAGCGTTGCGGTTGTTGCACCCCCGCTTGCGGTGCAACGGTGCAACCTTGGGGACTGAGGATGGATCACTACGTCGGGCTGGACGTGTCGGTGCGCGAGACGAGCGTGTGCGTCGTCGACGAGACGGGGAAGCTGTTGAAGGAGGCGAAGGTCCCGACCGAGCCAGGATCGATTGCCTCGCTGCTCGCCAAGGGCGGCTATGTCTGCAAGCGGGTCGGCCTGGAGGCCGGACCGATGTCGCAGTGGCTCTATGCCGAGCTGGCTGCGGTAGGCTTGCCGGTGATCTGCGTTGAAGCGCAGCACATGCGGAGCGCGCTGGCCGCGCAACGCAACAAGACGGATCGAAACGGCGCGCGCGGCATCGCGCAGATGATGCGTGTAGGCCTCTACCGTCCGGTGCACGTCAAGACGCTACGGAGCCAGGAGCGCCGGCTGCTATTGACCGCCCGCAAGCTGCTGCAAGCGAAGTTGCTCGACCTCGAGGCCGATCTGCGCGGCACACTTAAGAACTTCGGTCTTCGGGGCGGCGTCGTCGGCAAAGGCGGTTTCCGTCAGCGCGTCCGCGAACTGATCGAAGGACGCGAGGCATTGACCGGAGTGATGTCGGCGTTGCTAGAGGCGCACGCGGCGCTGCAAACCCAATACAACATCCTGCACAAGCGGCTGCTGGACCTGGTGCGCAAGGATCCGCTCTGCCGGCGCCTGATGACGGCACCCGGCATCGGACCAGTAATCGCGTTGACGTTCCAGGCCACGGTAGACGTGCCCACCCGCTTTCCAAAATCGCGGTTGGTGGGCGCGCATTTTGGCCTGACGCCGAAGCGATACGCGTCGGGTGAGACCGATCATAGCGGGCGCGTGTCAAAGTGCGGCGACGCGATGATGCGCACGGCGCTGTTCGAGGGAGCCCAGGCGCTACTCGTTTGCACAAGGAAATGGTCCAGTCTGAAGGCCTGGGGCATGGCCATCGCCCGGCGGCGCGGGGTGAAGCGTGCGATCGTCGCAGTCGCCCGCAAGCTCGCGGTGATCCTGCACCGGATGTGGCTGGACGGCACGGAATTCCGCTGGGGCAAAGAGGTTCCGACTGCAGCGTAATCGAGCGCGCGCGAGGCGCGGAACGAGATCCGCCTGTCCGGCGGAGCGGTGTCCCTCAGGGACGGAGGGTGAGGCGAGTGCGTTGTGGAAGGTGACGGCGGCCCTAAACGCGGTGCCGACACGTCGTGGTCGTGCTTCCAGAGCACCAGCGTGTTGCCGGGCTGGATCGCCTTCAGGCACGCAATCAGCCCCGGACGGGCATCGTGACGGCCCGACGCGAGGTCCTCGTAAATGCGGGTGGAATCAACGCCGGCCGCCAGCATCGCGTCCCGCTGCGGCGCCAGCGTTTGGGTGCCGTCCGACTTGGAGACACGGACATAGCCAATCAGCATCGCGGCCCCAGGAGAGCCTCAGGAAAGAAGAAGCCCACCCTGCAATTCCGCAACGGGTTTTCTGGCTGATTGCAGCGGCGATCGGCCGGTCGGGCGCGGTCACCAGGAAACCGCCCGTTTTCCGGCCACGCCGGCGCTGCCGCTGCGTCTCACACAGCGTGCGTCGAGCCCGCCTGATCTCGCGTCCGTCTCACCGAGCCTGCGCTCACTCTCAAATAGCGTGCGTCGGATGCACCCCTCAGTCTCAGCTAATCTGCGTCGGAAATCGCCCTTGATTGCGCGTCAGGCCGTTCATCATTGCGCGCCTCTACAGCTAGCGCTTGATTCCGGCCAGGCCGTTCTGGATCCCTGCGTTCGCCCAGGGACCCCACGGCATGGTGAAGAACTTGAACCCCTTCTGGACGAAGAAGTTCGGGTCCATCCCGGGTGGGATGAAATACATGCCAGCGGTGATGCCGCGCTTTGCGGCGGCTGCCGCGATTTTATCGAGTGCTCGCTGATAGATGTCGCACTGGTAGTCGAGCGGCACTCCCAGCTCGATCGAAAGGTCGGACGGGCCGATCAGCAGGACGTCGACACCCGGGACTGAGGCGATGGCATCGAGATTCTCAAGCGACTGGTTGGTCTCGATCATTGGCACGATAACGAGCCCGTTGTTCACGGCATCGAGGTAATCGCGGTAATTCTTGAACTCTCCCCACTCGCCGCGCACCCCGGCGTTGCTGCGGTTGCCCAGCGGATGATAGCGGCAGGCGCGCACGGCGGCCTCCGCCTCCGCGCTGCTGTTGACCATCGGCACCACGATGCCTTGTGCCCCGGCGTCAAGCGCGAAGCAGATCTGATAGGCCTGGTTCGCGGCGACGCGCACCAGCGGTGCCGCCTGCTTGCCGCGCATCGCCTGGATCGACGGTTGCAGCTGCTTGATCTCCCAGGCGGAGTGCTGGGTATCGAACAGCACGAAGTCGTACCCGGCGTCGGCCAGGATCGACACGTCGACGTTCGGTCCCGCGGTCGTCCCGACGACGGTCCTACCTGACTTGATGGAGTCTTTGATGGCGTTCATCTGGCGTCGATGCCTCCCACAGTAGCTTTAGCGCCGGTTGACAACCGACCGACGGTGACGGGCGCGTTGGCCAACATCAACAGATTTTGAACTAGGCCGCCCGACCTGCCAAACTTCCTTGTTGATAATCGGGAGGAGCGGACATGGCGCGCTTCGACAACAAGGTGGTGCTCGTGAGCGGCGGGGCGCGCGGCCAGGGCGCCGCGGAGGCCCGCCTGCTGGTAGCGCAGGGTGCAACGGTGGTGATCGGCGACGTGCTGGACAATCAGGGCCAGTCGCTGGCTGTCGAGCTCGGGCCGGCTGCGTCCTTTGTCCGGCACGATGTGACCTCGGAAGCCGATTGGGCCCGCGCCGTCGAAGCCGCCCAGAAGCTCGGCGGCTTGCACGGCTTGGTCAACAACGCCGGAATCTACCAGCCGGCCGCGCTGATGGAGACCGACGACGCGCTCTGGCAGCGGCACATCCAGATAAACCAGTATGGCTGCTTCCTCGGCATGAAGGCGGTCGTGCCGGCGATGGAGCGCTCCGGCGGAGGGTCCATCGTGAATATCTCGTCAGTCGCCGGCCTCAAGGGCTCGCCCGGGTCCTTCGCCTATGCCGCGACCAAATGGGCGCTGCGGGGTATGACCAAGTCGGCAGCGATCGACCTCGGCAGCCGCAAAATCCGGGTGAACTCGGTTCATCCCGGTCCAATCGACACGGACATGATCGCGTTCCGCACGCCCGAGCAGCGCGAGGAGCGGATGAAGCAGGTGCCGATGCACCGCTACGGAACGCCGGAGGAGGTCGCACAGCTGGTGGCATTCCTGCTCTCCGACGAGAGCAGCTATATCACCGGGGCGGAGATCGCCATCGACGGCGCTTCATCGGCCTAGACCCGGGTGCTGCGCTGCCACGGCGAATTCCGCGGTTTGCGCCCCTGACCGGCCCATTCGGGTCGTCCGTCGCAGCGGCACTATCGATAGAATCTGTTGAACTAAACCGCTCCGCAGTAGCCGGAGAAAAATCAAGCGCTTAGCCAAGCAGCCGGATGGCCTGACAGGATTGCAGCTGTCGAAGCTTCAATCTTGGAGGAGGGCCGCTGATGGCTCCGATGACGGCGCTACGTCGCCGCATGATCGAGGACATGAAGGTCCGCAACCTGTCGCCGGTGACACAACGCTGCTACGTACACGCGGTCGCTAAATTCGCTCAATACTTCAAGCAGTCGCCCGACCGGCCGGAGCTGGCGGAGGTGCGGGCCTACCAGATCCACCTCGTCGAAACGGGTGCGTCGTGGGCCGGCTTCAATGTCGCGGTTTCGGCGCTGCGCTTCTTCTACGGCGTCACTCTGGGACGGCCCGCGATGGTCGAGCGCATCCCCCACGCGCGCAAGCAGCAGCAACTCCCCGTGATCCTGAGCGCCGAAGAAGTGGTGCGGTTTTTCGCGGCGGTGCCGAGCCTGAAGCTCCGGACAGCGCTGATGACCGCCTATGCCGCCGGCCTGCGAGTCTCCGAAGTCATAGGCCTGCAAGTCACCGATATCGACAGCGACCGCATGCTGATCCGGGTCGAACAGGGCAAGGGACACCGGGACCGGTACGTCATGCTGTCGGCGCAGCTGCTCGTCGTGCTGCGCGCCTATTGGCAGGAAGTCCGGCCGAAACACTGGCTGTTTCCAGGCCGGGGCGGGAACCGGCCGCTCGCCGCGGCCACGCTCCATGTGGTGTGCCGGCATGCCTGCAAAACGGCAAAACTCGGCAAGGCCGTGAGCGTCCATACCCTGCGCCACAGCTTTGCGACTCATCTCCTCGAAGCCGGCACCGATATCCGCACGATCCAGGTGCTGCTCGGTCATCAACATCTGTCGACCACGGCGCGCTATACCCAGGTCGCGACGACCACGATCGGCACCACGACCAGCCCGTTCGACCGGCTGAATTTGGCGAAAGCGACGCCGGACTGAAGCTCGCCGATCATGCCCGCGCTCGAGGTGGCGGACATCTTCCGCCGCCACGGCGAGAGCTACCGCCGGGCCCATGCCGGTCATCTCAGCCGCACCGAACGGCGCGTCATGGGAGCGATCGAGGCGTGCCGCACGGCGGCGCTCGGCGGTCATGTCGAGCGCTGTGCGGAGTGCGGCCTTGTTCGCATTTCCTACAACTCGTGCCGTGACCGGCATTGTCCGAAATGTCAGGGATCGGTGCGTGCCGCCTGGGTGGCCGCCCGGCAGACCGAGCTGCTGCCGGTGCCGTATTTCCACGTTGTCTTCACCCTGCCGGCGCCGGCCGCCGAAATCGCTTTCCAGAACAAGGCTGAGGTCTATGCCATCCTGTTCAGGGCCGTGGCCGAAACGCTGAGCACGATCGCCGCCTATCCTCGCCATCTCGGCGCCGAGATCGGCTTCATCGGCGTGCTCCACACCTGGGGTCAGAACCTGCAGCACCATCCGCATGTTCATTGCCTCGTTCCCGGTGGAGGCGTATCGCCGGACGGTAGGCGCTGGGTTGCCTGCCGACCGGGGTTCTTCTTGCCGGTGCGCGTCCTCTCGTGGCTGTTCCGCCGGCTGTTTCTGGAAAAGCTGAAGGCGGCGTTCGACGCTGGCAGGTTGGCCTTCTTCGGCACGCTCGCCGGGCTCGCCGCCGCGCCCTTCTTCGCCCGCCGCCTGAGCGACCTGCGGCGCGCTGAGTGGGTCGTCTACAGCAAGCGCCCCTTCGCCGGCCCCGCCGCGGTCCTGGCCTATCTCGGGCGCTACACGTACCGCATCGCGATCTCGAACAGCCGGCTGATCGAGATGACGGATGACCGCGTCCGCTTCCGCTGGCGCGATTATCGTCATCACGACAAGAGCAAGGTGATGACCCTGGCGGCCGACGAATTCATCCGGCGCTTCCTGCTGCACACCCTGCCGGACGGGTTTCATCACATTCGCCATTACGGCTTTCTCGGCAATCGTCATCGGGCCCAGAAACTCGCCCTTTGCCGGGAGCTGCTGGCGGTCGCGCTCGTCGCGCCGCACGGGAATGATGACGAGGCTGAGCAGCTTCGAGACCGCACCTTCGATCTCTGTCCCTGTTGCGGTGGGTGCATGGTGGTGGTCGGCCCGCTTCCGCGATCGCGGCCGGTCAATTCCTCGGCATGGCACGACAGCTCATGAACGCCGCGATCTCGATCGACACGCTCGCCATTTTCGCCGTCGGCGCCGACGAGGGACGAGGGATCGTGCGTCATGCTGTCCCCGCTCCACCACATTCGCCGGCACCCGGCGCGCGGTCTCGGCGGTGCATTCGTCAAGGACCCTCCGGCGAGGCGATTCCGGTGACGGCGCCGCTTTCTCCCGGTCTCCGAACAACCTTCTCGCTGCCGACGTGTGGGTCCTATTCCCCATAGTCCGAGCGGCTGCCCGCGATTTAGCTCAACCCGGTTTCAATGAGGTCGCGCTACGCGTCCGTCATCCGCCGCCTGAGCCGCGCGAACTCACAGAAACCTTAAGGTTATCAAGAATAAACCCGATCGCCGACCCAGCGCGCGAACGTTTACAGCAATCGGCTGCTGTTGCGCCTCAGCAGTCAATTTCCCCGACGCCGACCAGCGCCAAGCTGGCGGAGACCGGCGTCGGAGACCACACCATGAGTACCGAAATCTCCATCGATCTGGGATCTGGGCAATGCGGGAACCGATTGAGTTGTTCCGAATGTAGCCGCAGACTTTGGCGCCAGACCGAACCTGGCGATGTATTCAGCCTATGGTCGATCAGCGCGCAAGCGACCCGGATCGGCTTGAGCGCCACGAATTTTGGCCCCTCGGCAGCCGCACGGAAATTCACGCAGCAGGTTCGCCGAGCGGCTCGATGGCGAACTGCCGGGCCGCGTTCCCACCCATCATGCGGGCGATCAGCGGCTCCGGTATGTTGGCGGCGCGCAAGCGGGCCAGCGCATCCCAGGCGCTCGTTGTGTCATGGTGCGGGTAGCGCGACCCCCAGACGATCTTGTGCGCAAAATCCTGCGGCAATTTCTGGATCCGCCGCTCCTCGGCGTCGAAACCGAGCATGACATTGCCGTGCTCCCACGTCTCTTCCGGTTCGGTCGAGACCGGGTAGTGGTGCAGGAGCGGTATCACGCGGGTCGAGGACCTCCATCTTTTCAAGCACCTCCTGCATCCACGAGGCCTTGCCGTGGGCGACGACCACCTTCATCGCCGGGTAGCGCTCCATGACCGTGAAGCCGATCAAGGTCGCGGCGACGAACATGTGGTTGTCGAGCCAGGGGGCAAGGATCGGCGCCAGCGGATGACCGAGCGGTGGCGTCCTAGCGGCGAATGTTATCGACTGACCGGCGCCGCCGCTGCCGCCGGCGAACGGGCCGCCGCCCCCACCGGGACGGTCAGCCCTTCCTGGGCCAGCCGGCTGGCCAGCGGAACGTAGAAACTGTGCCGCAGATAGCGGATGAAGCGCTCCACCCCGGCCTGCGCCGGGGCAGGCTCTTGCCTTTGGTTTGCGCCCGATATGGCGCACACGACCGGGGCTGAAAACCGCAGTGGCGGGCGAAATCGAGAAAGCCGGGGTGAAAGCGATGTCGACCCCGGCCGTAGCCGTGCCGCTGCAACACGACCGTGCGCATGTTGTCGTACAGCACCTCGCGCGGCACGCCGCCAAAGGCGAAGAATGCGTTCTCGTGCGCCGCGATCAGCGTCTCGACCCGCTCGTCCGCGACAAACTCGACATAGGCCGACCGGCTCCAGCCCAGCGTTGCCACGAATCCCGAGAGCCGGTTGTCGCCGCGCCGGATCACCGCCCAATCCACCTGCATCTGTTCGCCGGGCTCGGTCTCAAACCGGATCACCGGCTCGACGGCCTGCTTCGGCCGCAGCGATGCCACGAACAACTTCAGCATGGTGTAGCCGCCGCCATAGCCGCGCTCGCGCAGCTCCATCAGCAGCACGCTCGCCGCTACTACTCCGGCGCCGCCGAGCCCAACCGCTCGGTGATGTAGGCCGGAACGGATCGAGCTTGGTCGACCGAGGCGGGCGCGGCTTGTAACGCGCCGCTCCCTCGTCCCGCAGATAGCGCCGCACCGTGTTGCGCGCGACGCCCGTTTCCCGCGCAATCTCGCGAATGCTCTTGCCGTGCCGATGCAATACCCGGATCTCCAAAGCCGCCTCCGCTCCCACCATCCGGCCCCCTCCACATCGAAGGGAACCAGCCTATCCAGCGGGTCAGCTTTCAGTCGGCGACCCGGGTCAGAATTACAGCGGCGCTAACAATTGTGCCCGCGTCATCAGTTGGTATGGATAATCGCACGCTGCCCGGACCTGGAAGGCGGCAAGGTTCATTCGTGGTGGGGACGTCAGTGCCTGCCACAGATCGCGCGCCAGCGCCGATGGCGCGATAGCGGCGCCGTGCTCCGCCATAATGTCTGACGACAAGCGGTCGCGCCGCGGGAAACGTCGTGACGTGAGCCGCTGCATCTCCTCCAGATTTGAGTAGAGTCCGGCCACGAACGGAGGACCGGACGATGAGGGATAGTCGCTTCAAGGAAGAGCAGATCATTGCGATCCTGCGGGAGCAGGAAGCGGGTGTGGCGACGGCGGATGTGTGCCGCAAGCACGGCATCAGCAGCGCGACGTTTTACAAGTGGAAAGCGAAGCACGGCGGGCTCGAGGTCTCCGATGCGCGGCGGCTGAAGGACGAGAACACCCGACTGAAGAAGCTGGTCGCTGACCTCGCGCTCGACAACCTCATGCTGAAGGACATCGCTTCAAAAAAATGGTGACGCCCGCTGCCAGACGGGAGCCCGCGGCTCACCTCAGCCAGCATTACGAGGTGAGCCAGCGGCGGGCGTGCCAGGTGATCAGCGCCGATCGCAGCACGGTGCGCTATCTCAACCGACGACCGGATGACGGGTCGATCCGTGTTCGGCTGCGCGAGCTGGCAGCGATCCGTCGGCGCTTCGGTTATCGGCGGCTCCAGATTTTGCTGCGCCGGGAAGGCACGCACTTGAACCACAAGAAGCCGCGACGCCTTTACGCCGAGGAACGCCTTCAGGTCGGCCGCCGCGGCGGCCGCAAGAAAGCCCTTGGCACGCGCGCTCCGATGACCCTGCCGCAGGGACCGAACCAGCGCTGGTCGCTGGATTTTCTGAGCGACACGCTGATCGACGGGCGCCGCTTCTGCATCCTCGCCGTGGTGGACGACTTCACGCGCGAGTGCCTCGGCCTGGTTTCAGACACAACGCTCTCAGGCGCCAGGGTCGCGCGCGAGCTCGACGCCATCATCGCCGAACGCGGCCGGCCTCTGCTGTGCGTTTCCGACAACAGCACGGAGCTCACCAGCATGGCGATCCTGCGCTGGTGCCAGCAGCGCGGCGTCGAATGGCACTACATCGCTCCCGGCAAGCCAACGCCGAACGCCCTCATCGAGAGCTTCAATGGCCGCCTCACGGACGAGCTGCTGAACGAGACGCTGTTCGTCTCACTCGCTCCTGCCCGCGCTCTGCTCGCAGCCTGGATGCTCGCCTACAACACCGTGAGACCGCACAGCTCGATCGGCAACGTGCCACCTGCTGACTTTGCCATGCTCGGCGCCCCCGCAATCAACGCGGCGGGTCGCTGCGCTCATTTGCGGGCTTCGCGCCCCGCCCCGTTGCTCCACCGAGCTTGCAAGGCTCAAATGAGGAACGGATGCTACTCGGGCCTGGATGAAACAAGGGGCTCACGTCACCGGTCTCAACGGCATCCGCATAGGCCCTGTAAGCGCCGAGCGGGAGCGCGAGTAGGGCTTCACGGTTGCAACTGACCGCTGGCAATTCCTTTGCCGCGGCGCCAGCCTCGGCCC
>CAVWJX010000001.1:0-14516 GCA_963755435.1 uncultured Alphaproteobacteria bacterium | reverse complement strand
AACACCGGCACCAGCGCCGGACGCCTGATGCTGGCGGTATTAGGTGGATTGGCCGATGTGGAGCGATCTGATCTGCACCCGCACTGCGAAGGGCCGCAGCCGGTCGCAAAGGCGCGGGCAGGATATGGGCCGGCCTTCGAAACTGACCGACGCCCAGAGGGCCGAAGCACGGCGGCGGGCCGAAGGAGCCACCCTTGCCGAACTCGCGCGCAGCTACAGCGTCGGCAAGAGCACAATTTCGAGGCTGAGGGCATAAACCGGAGAAGGGCAAAGCAATGACTAAAACCGAAGTCTATAGAGACTTTACAATATCGTGGCAGGAACCGCCGCTAACCAGTGCCAATTGGACGGCGAATGTAGCATCCGAAGACCGCCACCTGAATGGCTTGATGCGCCGCCACGGGGCAAAGGTCATAGAAGGTCGCACTCGCGAGGAGATGATCGTCAACGCCAAAAAATACATCGACAACTTGCTGGGGTAAGCCGCCTAATAGGTCGAGGTTACGTGATGTTCCGCCAGAACCTGCGTCGGGCGCTTCTACTCTGCATCATCACCCTAGCAGGCTGCGCGCCCCCGGCTACAAGCCCCGATACAAGCGCGATGAGTGATCGCAAAATGGCTATCAGCCAGCAATTTCAGAAAGATTGGGAGCGATGCGTCGACGCCTCCTACCAAGTGATCCAGCAGCAGCAAGCGTAGGGCGGAACAGCGGAGCGCATTCCGCCGCTCAGCCGATGCTGCCTCGCCGCATTTCGTCGCGGCAAAGCGGCCCTCCACCGGTCATGCTTGGGGACCACGACCCGCGAGCCGATGCGAGACCTCGAACCAAGAGCGCGCGTCGCGGCCGGCGGAATGCGCTCGCGCTTTTCCGCCCTACGCCTGCTGCCCGCGCGGCTTTGCCCCGTGTGCGCATAAGGATGCGCTCCCCGCGGGTGCGGCGTGCTACGACATTGGCTGCGGACAATAAAGGGGAAGCGCGATGGATCGACGGGGTTCGGGCGCGGTTGTCGCCCGCGCGCTGGTGTTTGGGGTGGTCGTGCTGCTGGCCGGCGCTGGAAGGAGCCATGCGCAGCAATCCGATACCGACAGCATCAAGGCCGCGATTGCGGCCTTTCATGCGGTGATCGGAGGGCTCGACATGACGAAGATGGACCCGCTATGGGCGCACGATCCGAGCGTCACCAACATCAATCCGGGGGACAAAACCGTTTCGGTCGGCTGGGACGCGGTCAGGCAGGACTTTCTTGCAAACGGCCCGCAAAAATTCTGGTCGGAATTGAAGCTGACCCAATCGGACGGGCCCCACATTCAAATCAAGGGCGGGGTGGCGTGGGCCTCGGATTTCGTCGACGCCGCCGGCACCACCAAGGCCGGCAAGGCGATGACCGCGCGCACCATGGAGAATTCGGTGTTCGAAAAGCGCGGCGGTCAATGGCTCCTGGTATCGCACAGCGCGGCGCGGGCGCCTCGCTGATGGCCGTGGCCGAGCCGTCGTTCACTCTCGGCATCGAGGAGGAGTGTTTCCTCGTCGACCGGGCGACGCGCGACGTGGTCGATGACCCGCCGCCGGCGCTGCTGGCCGAGTGCGAGGCGTTGCTGGCGGGGCAGGTCGGGCCGGAGTTTCTGCGCTCGCAGATCGAGGTCGGCACACGGGTGTGCGCAAGCCTCGCCGAGGCGCGCGCCGATCTCGGCCGGCTGCGCCGCACCGTGGCCGAGGTGGCGGCCCGGCACGGGATGGCGCCGATCGCCGCGGCGACCCACCCGTTCGCCCGCTGGGACGCGCAGAAAACCACCGAGCGCCGCCGCTATGCCGATCTGAAAGACGATCTGCAAGGGGTCGGACGGCGGCTGGCGATCTGCGGATTGCACGTCCATATCGGCATTCCCGACAACGAACTGCGCATCGACCTTCTAAACCAGGCCTCGTATTTCCTGCCGCATCTGTTGGCGCTGTCGACCTCCTCGCCGTTCTGGCGCGGCGAGAATACCGGGCTCAAATCCTATCGGCTGGCGGTGTTCGACGAGTTGCCGCGCACCGGCATGCCCGAGCGCTTCGACAGCTGGGGCGAGTACCGCCGCCATGTCGCAGTGCTGACCGGCGCCGGGCTGATCGAGGACGCGACCAAATTGTGGTGGGACCTGCGCCCGAGCGAGCGCTTTCCCACCCTCGAGATGCGCATCGCCGACAGCTGCACGACGATTGAGGATTCGCTGACGATCGCCGCGCTGTTCCGCTGCCTGCTGCGCATGCTGTGGCGGCTGAAGCGGCAGAACCAGCGCTGGCGGATCTATGCCCGGATGCTGCTCGACGAGAACCGCTGGCGGGCGCAGCGCTACGGCACCGACCGGGGGCTGGTCGATTTCGGCCGCGGCGCCATCGTCCCTTACGCCGAACTCCTCGAAGAGATCGTGGCCTTGATCGACCAGGACGCCCGCCATTTTGGTTGCCTCGACGAGGTTTCGCACGCCCGCCGAATCCTCGCTCGCGGCACCAGCGCCCATCGTCAGGTCACGGTCTTTGACCAGGCGCTGATCAAAGGCGCCAGCCACACGCAAGCCCTCGCATCGGTCGTTGACTGGTTGATCGCCGAAACCGTGCGCGGGGTGTAGGATCGGCGACGATCGAAATTGGCCCCGGAGTTTCGCCATGCCGCCAGCCGATGGAGCCGCCGGACCCCCGATCCACGCTGGCACCGCAAAATTGCCGGCTGAAAGATCGTCCGGACGGCGCTGGCCCGAGGACGGCACCTCGCGCATCCCGAACTGGGTCTATACCGACCCCGAAATATTCGCTCGCGAGCAACAGCGCGTGTTCGAAGGCGCGGGCTGGCTTTATGTATGTCTCGAAGCAGAAATCCCGGAACCCGGCGATTTCGTGCGCAGCCGGCTCGGCGCCAAGGAGGTCGTCGCGGTCCGCGACCCGTCCGGCGCGGTCAACGTGCTGGTCAACCGCTGCGCTCATAGGAGCGCCCAGTTCTGCGCGGCCGCGCGCGGCGCCACCAAGGAGTTCGTCTGCCCCTATCACCAATGGACCTACGATCTCGGCGGCGCTCTCATGGGCGTGCCGTTTCGCCGCGGCTATCGCGGCCAGGGCGGCATGCCGGCCGATTTCGAGCCGCGGCAGAACGGGCTGCAGCGCCTCCGCGTGACCCGCCGGCACGGGCTGGTGTTCGCCAGCTTCTCGGCCGAGACCGAGCCGTTCGACGCGTATCTCGGCGCCAACATGCTGGGCTATTTCGACCGTGTCTTCGACGGCCGCGAACTGGTCGTGCTCGGCCATCTGCGCCAGCGCATCCCGAGCAATTGGAAATTGATGTTTGAAAACATCAAGGACCCCTACCACGCGAGCCTGCTGCATGTGTTTCTGGTGACTTTCGGGCTGTTCCGCCTCGATCAGCAATCGGCGATCGAGATGGACCCGACCGGGCGCCACGCCGTGCTGGTCAGCCGCAAGGGTGAGCAGCGGCAGAACGAGGCGACCCGGCAGATGCGCGCATTCAAATCGAACTTCACCTTGCGCGATCCGCGCCTGTTGGAGCCGGTGCGCGAGTTTCCCGGCGAAGCCACCGTCGTCATGCAGACGCTGTGGCCGAACCTCATCGTCCAGCAGCAATCGAATACCTTGGCGGTGCGGCAGATCGTGCCGCTCGACGCCGGGCATTTCGACCTGGCCTGGACCTTTTTCGGCTATGCCGACGACACACCAGAGATGCGGCAGCGCCGTCTGCGCCAGGCCAATCTGATGGGTCCCGCGGGTCTGGTTTCGCTCGATGACAGCGAGGCGATGCTGCTGTCGCAGGCTGGAATCGAGGCCGACCCGGAAGCCTTATGCGTCGCCGAGATGGGCGGCCGCGCGGTCCATGACGAGCCGCACATGGTGACCGAGACCGCGATCCGCGGCTTCTATCAGCACTACCGCCGGGTCATGGATTTGTGAGGGGCCGGTGATTGCGGCGCCCGGCCTCGATCCGCCGGCGACCCTGCGGACGCGCCTCGCCGATCTCTATTGCGCCTATGGCGACGCGCTCGACGAGGGCGAGCTCGAGCGCTGGCCCGATTTCTTTACCGAGGATTGCCTCTACCGGGTCACTCCGCGCGAGAATTTCGAGCGCCGGCTGCCGGTCGCGCTGATCTATTGCGAAAGCCGCGCCATGCTCGCCGACCGGGTCGTGGCGATCCGCGAGACGGCGCTCTATGTGCCCCGGCTGGTGCGCCACTTCGTCAGCAACATCCGCCTGCGCGCGATTGGGCCGGACGGAATGCGGCTGACCGCGAACTTCGTGCTATGCCAGACCATGGCCGACCAACCTTCGGCGCTGTTCCTGTGCGGCAGATATCATGACCGGGTGGTCGAAGACGCCGGCAGCCTGCGTTTTGCCGAGCGAATCTGCGTCTACGATTCGACAATCGTCCCGACCTCGCTCGTCTACCCCGTCTAGCGAAGCAGATACGTAGATGAAGTCGGCCTGACGATCGCCACAAAGCATCTTCGTGCCAGGTTGGGCATACATTAACTTTCCTTTTCATTGTTGGGGGAATAATTCCGACATTGGCCTAACCGTGGCTAGGCCGGGAAATCCGGTTTCGCTCTTTGGAGACGTCCATAAACCCATGAAACCCGTAGCACCGCTGACGAGGCCGACCGTCTGCATTCTTGAGTTGCTTAAGTTCGATGAAGAGCTCAGTCACAAGGAAGGAGAGATAATATCTCGCACGCTACGGCTTTCTGAGATAGACACCCAATATGTTTATATGCGGACTGAAAAAGAACTCGAAAGCCTAGCCGTGTCATTTGGAAAGTAACGCCATAGATATCTACATCTCTCATGCCATGGAAATAAAGGTATATTTGCGCTTACATTAGACGTAATCCCCACACCAGAATTTTCGAAAATATTATCTCCTCATCTTTCGGGTAGAAGGCTCTTTCTATCTACTTGTTTAGCTGGGGATAACGAATTTGCTGATGAATTTTTGAACAAAAGTAAGTGTCTGTCGATTGCCGCGCCCATTGGTAAAATCAATTTCGATGACGCCGCGATCTTTTGGTCGTCCTTTTACCACCTTATGTTTAAGGCTAACCCCGGAGGAATGGCGAATGAGGTAATAAAGAGAAATATCGAAAAATGTGCTTCTACAATAAATAAAGAGTTTTATTTTTTCTCGAAGGTAAGAAACCGCGTACGGGAGGTGCGTATAAGCCCGAAATAGCCTCAACAGTGCAGCCTCAGACGATCCGGCTCTCGCCGCGCTGGTACCAGGCGCGGCTGCACAGCACGATGCGCACGACCGACAGCATGACCGGGACCTCGACCAAGACGCCGACGACGGTGGCGAGCGCGGCGCCCGACTGGAAGCCGAACAAAGCGATTGCCGCGGCGACGGCCAGCTCGAAAAAGTTCGAGGCGCCGATCAACGCCGACGGACAGGCGACATTGTGCGGCACGCCCAGCGCCCGATTGAGCCCATAAGCGATGCCGGCATTCAGATACACCTGGATCACGATCGGCACCGCCAGCAGCAGGATCACCAGCGGCTGGCGGATGATCTCCTCGCCCTGAAAGCCGAACAGCAGCACCAGGGTGGCGAGCAGAGCCAATAGCGAAATCGGCTGTAATGCGCCCAAGATCCGCGCCAGCCCTGCTTCGCCGCCGCGCGCCAGCACCCCCCGCCGCCACAGCTGCGCCGCCACCACCGGCACGACGATGTAGAGCACGACTGACAGGAACAGGGTCGCCCACGGCACCGTGATCGAGGACAGGCCGAGCAAAAGCCCGACGATCGGGGCAAAGGCGAAGACCATGATCGTGTCGTTGAGCGCGACCTGGGTCAGGGTGAAATTGGGCTCCCCATCGGTCAGGTTCGACCACACGAAAACCATCGCCGTGCACGGGGCGGCGGCCAACAGAATCAACCCGGCGATGTAACTGTCGATCTGCCCCGCCGGCAGCCAGGGGCGGAACAGCCAGCCGATGAACAGCCAGCCCAGCAACGCCATGCTGAACGGCTTGACCAACCAATTGATGCCAACGGTCACGGCGATGCCGCGCCATTGCTCGGTGACCCGGTGCAGGGCGGCGAAATCGACCTTGAGCAGCATCGGCACGATCATCAGCCAGATCAGCACCGCGACCGGAATGTTGACTTGGGCAACGGTCAACCGCCCCAAGCTCTGGAACGGCCCCGGTAGCAGCCGGCCGAGCCCGATGCCGGCGATGATGCACAGCGCCACCCAGAGGGTCAGCCAGCGTTCGAAGGCGCCCAGGCCGGGCGCCGCGCGGCGCTCGACCATATCGGAAGCAGAGCTCATCTGCGGGGCGATCACTGGCCGAGTTTGCGGGCTTCGATCGTGGCCGAAGCGACGTAGTTCTCGATCCCTTGCTCCGGGCCCCAGGTCTTGATCAGCTCTCGGGTATGAGGCTTTATTTCAACACGGACAGCGGAGAAGCCGGCCTGGCTGAGCCACTCCTCGATCAGTGCCGGTGAGACGGCGCCGGCGACGCAGCCGCAGAGCAAGGCCGGGTCGGTCGCGAGCGCGGCCGGCAGCGGCGCGGTGCTGACGATATCTGAGACCGCGAGCCGGCCGCCCCGCTTCAGCACGCGAAACGCCTCGCGCAACACTTGGCGCTTGTCCGGAACGAGGTTGATCACGCAATTCGAGATCACGATGTCGGCGGTGTTGTCGGCGACCGGCAGGTGCTCGAGCTCGCCGAGGCGAAACTCGACATTCGCGGCACCGATGTTAGCGGCGTTGGTGCGCGCCTTGGCCAGCATCTCATGGGTCATGTCGATGCCGATGACCTGGCCGGCGGGACCCACCTGCTGCGCCGCGAGGAAGCAGTCGAAGCCGGCGCCGCTGCCGAGATCGATGACGGTCTCGCCCGGCCGCATCGCCGCAATCGCCAAAGGGTTGCCGCAGCCGAGCCCGAGATTGGCGCCGTCGGGAATTGCCGCAAGATCGGCTGCCGAATAGCCCATCTGCAGCGCCTTGGCCGACGCGGCGGCCGTCGGGCCGCAGCAGGATGACGGCGCCGGCCCGCAGCAATCCGCGGGGTCGGTCGCGGCGGCAATGCTGCCGTAGCGGGCGCGCACCATCTCCTTGATCTGCGAATTGTCCATGATTTTAGCTCCTTATGCCGATTTTTTCTCGGGCGGCGTCGCCGAACCGGTCGCACCCGGGCAGCAGACCGGAGCGCAGACGGCAGCGCCGCCGCAGCAATTCTCGGTCAGGTAGCCCATCAGTGCGTTCATCACCGCGAAATCGGTGGCATAGATCAGCTGCCGGCTCATCCGGCGCTGGGTGATCAGCCCGGCATGGGTCAGCTGCTGCAGGTGAAAGGTCAGCGACGACGGCGACAGTTCGAGGGCCTGCGCGATGGTCCCGGCCGGCAAGCCGTCGGGGCCGCGCTGCACCAGCAGGCGAAAGGCCGCGAGCCGGGTTTCGTGGGCCAGCGCGCCGAGTGCCGCGATCGCCTGTTTCGCCTCCATCGTCCCCTCATATTCCAACGACAATCGAATTAGCGATTCGAACACGGCGCTGTCAACGATTTTTTGCGGATTATCGAATTATCATCGGGGGTGCGATTGCGGCGATGCGGCGCTACATAAGGAATCGCCACCAACGAGGAGGTCCCCGATGGACGACACGACCCGCACCGAACTCGAAGCCGCGGCCTTTCGCCGCCTCGTCGAGCATCTGCGCGAGCGCACCGACGTGCAGAATATCGACATGATGAATCTGGCCGGTTTCTGCCGCAACTGCCTGTCGCGCTGGTACCGCGAGGAGGCCGAGCAGCGCCACATCCCGCTCACTGATCCGCAGGCGCGCGAAATCGTCTACGGCATGCCCTATGACGAATGGCGCAAGAAGCATCAGAAGGAAGCCAGCGCCGACCAGAAGGCGGCCTTCGCCGCCCAGCAGCAGCGCTGATCGAGCCTCGCGCTCGGGCGCCGGCGATCCGCCCGGTGGTAGCGCCGGCGGCGGTCCCGCGCTAAGTTCGCGGCCATGCAGCAGATCCGGATCCGCGGCGCGCGCGAGCACAATCTGAAGAATGTTGATGTCGATCTGCCGCGCGACAGCTTGGTGGTGCTGACCGGGCTGTCGGGCTCGGGCAAGTCGTCCTTGGCCTTCGACACGGTGTATGCCGAGGGCCAGCGCCGCTATGTCGAAAGCCTGTCGGCCTATGCCCGGCAGTTTCTCGAACTGATGCAAAAGCCCGAGGTCGAATTGATCGAGGGGCTGTCGCCGGCGATCTCGATCGAGCAGAAGACGACCTCGCGCAACCCGCGCTCGACGGTCGCCACGGTGACCGAGATCTACGATTACATGCGCCTCCTGTGGGCGCGGGTCGGCGTGCCCTATTCGCCGGCGACCGGGCTGCCGATCGTCAGCCAGACCATCTCGCAGATGGTCGACCGGGTCATGGGCATGCCCGAGGGGACGCGGCTCTATCTGCTGGCGCCGATCGCCCGCGGGCGCAAGGGCGAGTACCGGAAGGAATTGATCGACCTCAGAAAGCGCGGCTTTCAGCGGGTCAAGATCGACGGCAAGATGGTCGAACTCGACGAGGTCCGGCCGCTTAACAAGAAGCTGAAGCACGACGTCGCGGTGGTGGTCGACCGCATTGTCGTGTCGCCTGATCTCGGCAACCGGCTCGCCGATTTGTTCGAGACCGCACTCGACCTCGCCGATGGCATCGCCATTACCGAGAATGCCGATTTGGGCGAGGAGACGATCTTTTCGGCGAAATTCGCCTGCCCGGTTTCGGGCTTTACGATCCCCGAGATCGAGCCCAGGCTGTTCTCGTTTAACAACCCCTTTGGCGCCTGCCCTTCCTGCGACGGGCTTGGCACCAAGCTCTATTTCGACGCTGGCTTGGTCGTTCACGACGAGGGCCGCAGCCTCGCCGAGGGAGCGGTCAGCCCGTGGTCGCACTCGTCGTCGCAGTACTACACGCAGACGCTCGAAAGCATCGCCCGGCATTTCAGGCAGAGCATGCACACGCCCTGGGCCGAACTGCCCGAAAAGATGCGCCTAACTATCCTCAACGGGTCCGACGGTGCGCCGGTCCAGATGACCTATGATGATGGGCTCAGGAAATACACGACCGAGCGCCCGTTCGAGGGCGTACTGCCGAATATGGAGCGGCGCTTTCGCGAAACCGACAGCGCCTGGGTCAAGGAGGAACTCGGCCGCTACCAGAGTGCGCGCACCTGCGAGGTGTGCCACGGCGACCGGCTCAAGCCCGAGGCGCTGGCCGTCAAGATCGGCGACCGCAACATCAGCGAAGTCGCGCGCCTGTCGATTTCCGAGGCCTTGCGATGGTTCTCCGGCATCGACGCCGCGCTGAGCCCGAGCCAGCGCGAAATCGCCGAGCGCATCCTGAAGGAGATTAACGAGCGCCTCGGCTTTCTGCAGAATGTCGGGCTCGAATACCTGACCTTGTCGCGGGCGTCGGGCACGTTGTCGGGCGGCGAGAGCCAGCGCATCCGTCTCGCCTCCCAGATCGGCTCGGGGCTCACGGGCGTGCTCTATGTGCTCGACGAGCCCTCGATCGGTCTGCACCAGCGCGACAACGGGCGGCTGCTCGTGAGCCTGAAGCGGTTGCGCGACCTCGGCAACACGGTCATCGTCGTAGAGCATGACGAGGAGGCGATCCGCACCGCCGATTGGGTCGTCGATATGGGACCGGGCGCCGGGGTCCATGGCGGGCATGTTGTCGCCGAGGGCACCCCCGAAGCGATCATGGCCAACCCCGACAGCATCACCGGTCAATACCTCGTCGGCACGCGCCAGATCGCGTTGCCGGCGGTGCGGCGCAGTGGGCATCCGGGGCAGATCCTGCGCATCGTCGAGGCGACCGGCAACAATCTGAAGGGCATCACCGCCGAAATCCCGCTCGGCACCTTTTGCGTCGTGACCGGCGTCTCGGGCGGCGGCAAGTCGACCCTGATCATCGAGACCCTGTACAAGGCATTGGCCAAGCGGCTCAACAATGCGCGCCAGCAGCCGGCGCCGCATGCCGGGCTCGAAGGCGTGGAATTCCTCGACAAGATCGTCGATATCGACCAGTCGCCGATCGGCCGGACCCCGCGCTCGAACCCGGCGACCTATACCGGCTGCTTCACCCCGATCCGCGACTGGTTTGCCGGACTGCCCGAGGCCAAGTCGCGCGGCTATCTGCCGGGCCGCTTCTCGTTCAACGTCAAGGGCGGGCGCTGCGAGGCGTGCCAGGGCGACGGTGTCATCAAGATCGAGATGCACTTTCTGCCCGACGTCTATGTCCAGTGCGACGTGTGCAAGGGGCGGCGCTACAACCGCGAGACTTTGGAGGTATTGTTCCGGGCCAAGAGCATCGCCGACGTGCTCGACATGACCGTCGACGAGGGCGTCGAGTTCTTCCGCGCGGTGCCAGCGATCCGCGACAAATTGCTGACCCTGCAACAGGTCGGGCTGGGCTACATACATGTCGGCCAGCCGGCGACGACGCTCTCGGGCGGCGAGGCGCAGCGGGTCAAACTGGCGAAGGAATTGTCCAGGCGGGCCACCGGCCGCACCCTCTACATTCTCGACGAGCCGACCACCGGGCTGCATTTCGACGACGTGCGCAAATTGCTCGAAGTGCTGCACGCGCTGGTCGAGACCGGCAACACGGTCCTGGTAATCGAGCACAACCTCGAAGTGGTCAAGACTGCCGATTGGGTCATCGATCTCGGCCCCGAGGGCGGCGATGCCGGCGGCCATATCGTCGCCACTGGCACCCCCGAAGACATCGCCGCCAGCGCCAACAGCTACACCGGCGACTACCTACGCCCCTACCTCGCCCGCCGCCCGCCGCAGCGGCGCCGCAAGGCGGGGTGAGCGAGGTGCGGACCCTCACCCTCCCGATCGCCCCGGCGATGGGCCCCTACCCTCTTTCGCTGTGCTGGAGAGGGTGCCGAGAGCAGCGAGGCGGATGAAGGCTTGGCCGATTCCGCATGAACCCAGTCCGCAGACAGGCGATCGAGAAATCACGGCGGATGGTGCTGGCCGCACTCGGCGAGCACGACGCGGCGGTGTGGCTGTTCGGGTCGTGCGCGCGCGGCGGGGCGCGGCAGCATAGCGATATCGATATCGCAATTCTTCCGCGAGATGAGCTTCCCGTCGGCTTCTTCGGAGAGCTCCAGGCGGATATCGAGGACAGCACGATCCCCTACGATGTCGATGTGGTCGATCTGCGGTACGCCGATCCGGCATTGGCTGCCGAGGTACGCCGCGAAGGTGTGAAGTGGCGGGATTAGAAAGACGGCTTGCCGAGGCCGAAGCGGCGCTCGCCACCCTGGACGAAGTCGTCGGTGCGGCCGGCCGGTCGCTGGTCGAGCGTGACGGTGCGATCCTGCGGCTGATCTACAGTTTCGAGGCGGTGTGGATGGCCTGTCAGCAATTGCTGGCCGAGCGCGAGGGTATCGATGTCGCTTCCCCGAACGCGACTATTCGCGCGGCCCGACGGATCGGCTGGCTGACGGACGAGGACGCGCAGGCTGCGATCGGGGTCGGCCGCGACCGCAATCTCGTGCTCCACATGTATCGCGGGGAAATTGGCGCCGAGATCGCGCAGCGTCTGGCGGCCCATGCCGGGGTGCTTCGCCGCTGGGTTGCGGCGCTGCAGGCCCGCGCCGGCGCGCCCGACTAATCCTTGAGCTGCTTCTCGAGGAACGCGGTCATCCGCTCCCAGGCCTGGTTGGCGCAGGCGACGTCGTAGGCCGGGCTGCGCTCGTTGGCAAAGGCGTGGGCGGCGTCGTAGCGGTAGATCTCGTGGCGGATTCCGGCGGCGTTCATCGTCTTTTCAAGATCGTCGACCGCGGCCGGCGTGCACCAATCGTCCCGGTTGGCGAAATGGCCCTGAAACGGCACCCGGATCTTGGCCGGGTCGGCGAATTCCTTGGGCGGGATGCCATAGAAGCACACCGCCGCATCGACATCGTGGACATGCACGGCGGCAGCGATGGTCAGCGCACCGCCCATGCAAAAGCCCATGACCGCAACCTTGTCGCTCTGCTTTTTCAATTCGAGCGCCGCGCCGCGCAGATTCTCGTGCGTGGCATCGGGAAAATCGAGGCCGGTCATCAGGTGGTTGGCCTCGTCGGCGGTGGTCGTGAGCTTGCCGCCATAAAGATCGGGCGCCAGCGCGTTGTAGCCGGCACGGGCAAAACGGTCGGCGACCCCGCAGATCTGGTCGTTGAGGCCCCACCATTCCTGAATGACGATGATCCCCGGCCGCCCATGTCCGGCCATCGCCAGATAGCCCTTGGCCGCGACCCCGTCGGGGCGGGCAAAATCGGTCATGATACCCATCAGATTCGTCCTCCTAATACACGCCGGTTAACCGCCCCGCTCTCTCCTCCGCCCGCGGGGGCGGGTTAGGGCGGGTCAGGCGTCGGCGAAGGCCGGCATCACCTCGTCGGTAAACAGCGCGATCGAGCGCATGGCCTCGTCATGGCTGATCGTGCCGAAGGCGAAGTCGCAGACATAATAATTGACCCCGGTCACGGCGATCTCGCGCGCGATATAGTCGCGCACCTGGGCGGGGGTGCCGGCGATCGCGTCGCCATGTCGCTGCAGCTCGGCCCAATCCTCGGGGAGCGCCGCTTCGAGCGGGAACGGCACGTTGTATTTGTGCCACAGCTGCCCCATGTGATGCCGCCACGCCGGGTAGCCGCGCCGCGCGGTGTCGAGCGCGTCCGCTTCGGTATCGGCGATGATGATGTGCCGGTTGACGCCGAGGAGCGGCAGATCGGCATCTGATCGGCCTAGTTTCCGCCACTCGGCGCGGTAGCTGTCGGTGATCGCGCGCACCTGCTCCGGCGGCCGCCGCGTCACCGTGTTGGCGGCGTTCGCCGCCGCCCAGGAAACGCTCGCCGGGTTGCCGAGCCCGTACCACAGTTCGGGATACGGCCGCTGGAACGGCTTCATCGCCATTGGCACGTGGTCGAAATCGTAGAATTTGCCGTGATAGGTCAATTCGTCCTCGGTCAGGCCGATGCGGATCGCCTCGAACGCCTCGCGGAACTGCGCCGCCCCGGTGGCGAAATCGACGCCATAGAACCCGACCTCGACCGGCGAGATGCCGCGTCCGACCCCGTACATGAAGCGGCCACCGCTCAACTGGTCGAGCATGCAGATCTCGTCGATCAGCCGCAACGGGTGGTAGAGCGGTAAGAGATAGACCATCGGGCCAAAGCGCAACTGCCGGGTGCGCTGCGCCACCGCAGCCAAGAAGATGCCGGGCGACGGCGCGTAGCCCAATGGCGTGTTGTGATGCTCGGCCAGGTGATAGCCGTAGAACCCGGCGCGGTCGTAGGCCTCGACCAGCTCGAGCCGCTCCTCATAATGCCGGGTCAGCGGCTGCCCGCTGTCGTCCAAATGGTCGAATATGCCAAACCGCATCAACGCCTCCTTGTCGCGGGCGACATCCTAGCGACACGCGGCCGCCGAGGCCAATCCCGATCCCACATCGCCGCGGCGCCGCGACGGCCAATTTCGCAGCCGCGCCCGTGTCGCGATAAACCCGATGATTACGTGGAAAGGCCCCAGCGCTCGGGGATGCGGTTGCCAGAAGCGTCCGTGCGATCGATGGTGTCATTTGCGGCAACGGGGGTGGCCATGCGGTGGTGTCGACCGTCTCGATTGCAGAGGCTCACAAGGCTTTGTCTGTTCTCGGCCGGCTTAATGATTTTCGCGTCTCAGACGTCGGCGACGGCAACGCCGGGACTAGGCCCGCGCGCGGTCATTCAAAATCTCTACGGCGAGTTGCTCGATACGATGCAGCACGCCGCGGCCCTGGGAGTGAAGGGCCGCTATCAGAAGCTGGAGCCGGTGATTTTCGGGATATTCGACGTGCCTTTCATGGCACGGCTGACGATCGGTCCGCGATGGGCTGGGCTGGTCCCGGAGCAGAAGTATCGGGCGGCGCAAGCCTACGGCCACTACATCACCGCGATCTATGCCAACCGGTTCGACGGCTACGCCGGCGAACGCCTCGAAGTTCTCGGCGAATACAAGATCAGGCACGGTATGCTGGTCAGATCGCGCATCATCAAATCGGATGGCTAGCCGGTGACGCTCGACTATCGGGTTCACGACAACGAAATCGGCTGGCAAATTCGCGACGTCTACGAGACGGGGACGATCAGCGAGCTGGCGACGCAACGCGCGGATTTCGCCGAGATCCTGCGCACCGGCGGCATCGAAGGTCTGATCACCGGCCTGAACAAAAAAACCGCCGACCTCCTGAAGCCTTAACACCCCGCCCCACAATCGCCCGAGCGCAACTCTGATACAACCGCCACATTTGACTGCTCAAGTTGGGCGTCGAGCGTCTGCCCGTAGCTGGTGACGCGAGCATTGCCGAGGTGACGGTTTTGCGGATGCGTTCCGGTCATATCTTACAGGACGCGTAAGCCATTGATCGGGGAGCGGCAAGGAGATTTCCCGAAAGTCTTAATTTCTGCACAGGCGGCAGGCCGGGTCAGTTCA